>NZ_JAHKRR010000009.1 GCF_018863395.1 Sinomicrobium weinanense | reverse complement strand
GCCCTTGGGTATGTGCCTCCGGTTGAGTACGCAAAGAAAAATCTCAGCAAGGCTAGCCTTGCTGAGATGAATCAAAAAGATGATAAAATTGTACTAACTAACAGTTCTAATTAGGGGAAGCTTACAGCATGATGTTTTAAAAACGAAAAAGTGTGCTGTAATTCAGAGATTCTTTGTAATTTCATGGATAGATAGAAAAGAAAAACCCCGTTTTTTGGCACTTTGGCCAATTTTCGGGGTTTTGTTTCTCTAATTTGCGGATTAATCCGATGAATTACAAACGTTTATTTACTTCTGAATGAGCCTTAGTAAAGTAGCAATGCACTGAGGAAGTATTAAAAAATATGAAGAATGACAAAGAAAGAAAGAAAGAAATGAATATAGTGCTCTACATTTCCCTCCCCTTTAAAAATTCTGTGTATGCATTTTCTACAAAATCTTTAATTTCCTTTTCAAAACGTTCTTTGGAAAATTTTAACGCATGTTCGTGAATCCCCTCGTAATCAAACTTTAATCGTTCAAAATATTGGACTGCATCCTTTATTGAAGTTAGGGTCTGCTCCGGAAAAAGAAGCCCGGTCTTTTCGTGAATTACCGTTTCCTTAAGCCCTCCCCTTCCATATCCGATAACAGGAGTTCCGCAGGCCTGGGCTTCCACAGGAACAATCCCAAAATCCTCTTCGGCGGCATATACAAAAGCTTTAGCATTTTGCATATAAGTCTTGAGCTCTTTATCTGAAATAAATCCTACCAGCTCAATGTTGGCTTTAGCTAACTGCGTAATTTTTTTATAATCCGGACCATCTCCTGCTACAATCAACTTTTTGTCGGGCATATCATTAAACGCACGTACAATAAGCTCCACTTTTTTATAGGGGACCATACGTGATGCCGTAAAATAGTAATCATTCTTCTTAAGTTCAAGACCAAAGAGCCCTGTATTTACTGGAGGGTAAATAACCGTAGATTCTCTACTATAAGTTTTTTTAATTCGTTGAGCGATATATTGCGAATTGGCTATAAAATGATCAACCCTGTTTGAGCTTAAAACATCCCAATTTCGCAGTTTATGCAATACATATTTAGCATATACGCCTTTTAATCCTTTTACAAGCCCTGCTTCCTCTAAATACTGATGATATAAATCCCAGGCATAGCGAACCGGAGAATGACAATAACAGATATGCAATTGGTCTTGATGTGTTAAAACGCCCTTGGCCACCGAAGATGAAGAACTTAGAATAAGGTCATAAGACCTTAAATCAAACTGCTCGATAGCATATGGAAAAAGTTGCAAAAATTTCCTGTGATTGCTTTTTGCAGTCGGTAAATTTTGTATAAAACTGGTATGAGCCCGTTTTCCGTGGAGTATTTCCTGCCGATCTTTTTCATTGAGAAAGTCTACCAAAGCATAATGGCTAAAATCATCCCATATATTATTGAATGAATGAATCACTTTTTCGGCTCCTCCATTGATGTAATACCAATCGTGTACCAGGCCTTTTTTCATCTGTTCTTTTTTTATTTGTTTTAAATAGGTCAGATGGAATGCCCAATGATCATTTCGGTTGATCTCCGAAAAATTTGGTTATGGGCATTTCATAGTATACCCCTGTTTATCTTATTTTGTTCATACAGCCTGTAGCGAATCATTTCAAAACACAACGGATAAATAGTGATCGTCCAGGCCCGATGCATTACATTTTCAACCAATGCAAAACTAAGCAGTGAGATCATAGTAAAAAATGCAAAAGAATCTTTATTCCGTATGGCTTTCCCTAAAAGTACAAGAAAAGGAATACTGAACAAAAAAACGCCTATGCCCCCCCAACTTATCAATTCTCCCAAAAATTGGTTATGTGTGTTATAATTATTGTCATAAGCCCAAAAATAGTTCACCTTGTCATGCCTGTGCTGATAATATGTTTCCCTCAAAGCATTATGCGCTTTTTCCGAGGAGCCATACCCAACCCATAAATTAAAATCATCCCGGGAGATCAATTCATCCACACTTTTCCATATTATTCTTCGGGGATCGTTCTCCAGTGTGTCAAAAAACCTGTGTTTTAACATACTTAAATTTAAAAGCATACCCCCTAATACAATAATCCCGAAAAAAAGAAGATATAATCTTTGTTGTTTTTTTCTAGAAAAGATCTCAACAGAATAATAACAAAAAAACAAGGCGACATTAAATATTGCCATTCGCGGAACAAGTAATAACAGCGTCAGGAAAAAGAAACCTACAACAAAAATATATCTTTTCTCCCTGGTCTTTATGTAAAAATAAATACTCCACAAGGTGGATAGCGATATAAAAAAACCCAAATAAGGCCGATGGATGTATATTTTTTCGATTGGATATAGAAAATACTGAGGTATAACTATCAGAGTGACCGATACTGTTCCAAAAATAAATACTTTCCACAACTTTTCTACAGAAACCCCGCTTCTTTCGGAGAACAGGGCAAGCGGAATAATAAGTAAAGGCGACATCGTGATCAGGTACTGAAATCTGCTTATATCTCCCTGAAAAATAATATAGTAAATATTGATCCCGAACAAGTAAACAACAAACAGATAGATAAAATAAGAAAAATGAACCCGTTTCTTCCCAAGGAAAAAATTTATCAGCAATACAAATAGTATTGCCGGAGAAAGATTATGCCATACCTGCGCCGTATAAGGCAATAATAGAGCAATCTTATGAAGTTTTTCTTTCATAGGTATATTTGAATCTCTTTATATAATTAAAAAAGAGATATAAAAAATAAGTGATTACAAATGTAGAAGGAATGTATACAAATCCATACCACAATACCCTTATCGGAAGGATAATAATTAATACCCCCAGGATTGCCCATATACCATATTTTGGAGAATATATATAGAATGACCTTATTAAAAGCCCAAACATCAAGCTATATATCCACCCGCCAAAGGGCCCCAGCAATACAATTCCTTCAGTAAAAAATAATCCTCCGCCGGGATTGTTAATGGTTTTTCGTAAAATTTCTGTGAAGTTATAACTCCCCCCTGCTCCTCCCCAAGGGGAGAGGGGAATAAAACTCATAACCTCATTTATCAATGGGTGAAAATTAAAACCAATATGCTTATAATAATACATTGAAGACAAATATACATGTACGACATCTGTACAGGTAGATTGAAAAAAGAGGGACCTTATTAATCGCTCTCCAAAAAAAGCGAATGTCATTTCCTTATCTTCCGCTCTTATGATCTCACCAGAAACCCCCAGGAAGAGCAATATTAAACTTGCCCATATGAATATGATGTTTTTTTGCTTTATCTTGTTTACAACAAATACCATATAGTAGACCAGGGTAAACATATTCTCTGCCCGTTCTCCCCGGGCAGATAGAAAAACAAGCAATCCTATATGAATAGCCTCCAAAAGAAAAATCCGCTTAGATGAAAGCAGAAAAAGTACGGTAAATGCCAGGTACAAGACTTGAGTATTACCTATATCTATAAGATTCCATCGGTAAGATGTCAGAAAAAATGCCCTGGGATAGCTGTTGACCGCCATGATAAAAATCAAAAAAAGTAAACAGCTTCTTAAAACAAATGAAAGTTGTAACACTTTAAAGGCAACCTGTTTATTTCTATAAGGAAATATGAGGGCTGCATAGGTTAAAAAAAAGAGATAAGCCCAATATTTAGCCTCTTCCAGGTACTCTCCATAATATTCGAGCCCATAATTATCTATAATCCACAATGATTTAAATCCGTAACTGATAAATGTTATGGGAAATAAAGGGTATAAAAAAATCAGAGTAATGATTTTTATTTTAAAATCGGACACTTTAAATAAAAACCATACCCCGGATATGAGAAATATGATGTCGAAAATAATATTCATTATATAGACCTGTATAACCTAATCAGGTTTCCTTTATAATTTTCCTTATCAAATAAATTAATATCTCTGACTTTATTAGGAACGAATTGACAGTTGCGCACTTTTTCAGAAACGTCTACTAATTCTTTTTCCCAATCATTTATTAAATAATATTGGTCTGTCATTTTAGCCAATTCTATCATTCCCCCTAGGTTTGATGCCATAACAATATTTCCCATTGCAGCCCCCTCAATAATGGATAAAGGTGCATTTTCATAGCACAGTGAAGGCAGTACCAAAATATTATTTCTTTCTAAAATACGTTTTACTTCATCTCCTTTCAAATATCCATAAAACTCTACATATTCATCTATTTTCAACGCCTTGCACAATACAATTAGATCTTCTTTCTCCTCTCCTTCTCCCAAAACATCCAAAAAGACTTTTTTGTTTTTTGTAGTAAGTTGTTTAAATGCGTGTAAAAAAGCATGCAGCCCCTTTTCCTCAGATAATCTTCCGACATAGGTATAGCGTAATTCCTCTGATGTCCCTACTTTATTATCAAAATCACCTTCCTGGTAAAAAGCTAGCGGGTTTCTTAGTACAACCGTTTTTAACCGAGTTCGCTTCTCAAATAAATTATTCATGAAAAGGCTCGGACAGATCACCAAATTAATTTCTCTTCTGACTTTTACAATATGCATGGCAAAAATCCAATGAAGTTTTTTGATAAAACTGTGAAGAGGGCCTCTATAATCCAGTCTTGAGCGGAAAAGCTGAAACAAAGTAAAATTCTCCGGAATCCGGAAAGCTTTCTTTCCTTTATATCTCAACAGCCCGGAAGATGGGTTTAGCAAATGGTAATCATGTGCCGTAAAAACTACTTTTAACTCGGGATGTTTTTTCCTATAACGACGTATACCTATAAAAACAGATGGAGATAACAGATGGTAATAATTGTGAATGTGAATGACATCTGGCATGAAATTATTCAACAAATGGCATAAGTCCTTTTTTATTTTTCTATTAAAAAAGTATGCAAATACGCTTTTAGGGCTCGTTCTTTCATTGCTCCCGTAAAATACCTCGACCTCAACATGTTGATCTTCTAGTAACAGCTCGGATGTAGTCCTAAATACATTTTCGGCACCTCCTCCTGAATAATAATCATTAATTACAAGAACTTTCACCTTTTTCAATAGCCTTAAAAAAATTAATAACTCTTTTACTTCAACGACCTGAACACAAGTTTTAGGGAATCGCGCAAAGAATATCTAAAGGACAATACGGACATGTAATATTCTTTTTTGTCAACAGCTAAATCAAAGTTAGTTAATAATGATAAAAGACTGTTGTAAACTATTTTATCTTTACTTACCAGTTTTAGCTGTTTATAGATCTCTTGTGCACTGCATCCCTGAGCATCAAATATATCCTGCATGTACCTCAATCTTGTTTGATTAGCATATTTATGTTGCAGCGAAAATTTTGACCGGGAGATTTGATCAGGGCTTTTTCTATACTTTAAAAGTTTGGTGCTTAAATTACAGACTTTTCCACAATTCAATAATTCTCGAATAATTTCATAATCCTGAGCATACCGATATGTTTCATTATACTTAATTCTACTTTGATTTAAGACACTTCTGTTCATAAACAACGAAGGATGGCACATAGGGTTCAATATGGGAAAAATTTCCCTGATCTTCTGATCTTCGAAATAAATATTTAAGCCTTTATTTACTTTTTCTCCTTTTTCATCAATAATCCAGGCATCACTGCCACAAAGAATATATTCAGGATTACTCTCCATGAAATCGTATTGCACCTGAAGCCTATGAAATATCGATATATCATCTGCATCCATCCGGGCAATATACTTTCCCCTTGCAACAGATAATCCTATATTCAAAGACCTGGTAAGCCCAATATTTTCCTCATTGTGAATTACGGTCACCCGACTTTCTTTCCTTGCATATTCAGCAAGTAATTGACGATTTAACTCTCTATGAGGATTATCATTAACAACAATAAATTCAAAATCTATAAAGCTTTGTTGAATAATGGATTGTATTGAACTTTTTAACCATTCCACAGGCTCAGAATGGATACACATAACAACGGAAATGGACATGACTCTATTAATTTTTTACCGGTAAAACCATTTTTTCTCCTAATATGTGGTCATATTCTTCAGGATTGAACTTACCCATTCCCGACTCTGAATGAAAAGTTATTTCGCCAAAATATACTTTTCCCCCAACCTCATAAAAATCAATTCTAACATAAATAAAATCCTCACTTAACGACTTAGCCAATGCAAGCATTTCATTTAGCAGGTCCGGTTTTTTTAACTCCCCGGGGTCATTCGCATATATCCACTCTACGGGTATTTTCTCCCAGTTCAGGTTATACAAATTTCTTTTGTGTTCTTTTTGCCTGTCTGTATCAACTTGTATGTATTCTACTTTTCCATTAAAGCAATGGAACTTATAATCTTTTGGAATATTATTATTATTGTCCAACAAAAGCTTCTCAACAAGAACTTTAGGACGAATATTTTTATACTGCCACTCTTTTGATATTGTATAGTAATTTCTCCTAATCCTTTTTCTAAAAAAAGATCTTATAGATTCCCAATCTGCTTTGTTTCTATCCAAGACAATCCTGTAACTGCCGCTATCGTGATTCGTTTTAATTATGACGGGGTCTTCAGGAAAATTTTCTCTATGCAGATCATTAATATTATCCGTAAAAAAATAGAGCGGAATGAGATAGTCGTTTCCTATTTTATCTGCCACATATTCCCTAACCATTACTTTATCTGCACATCTGGTATGCATTTCTGTCCTGTCATAAAGTTTTAACCATTGCAATTTTTCATTAAATGTCTTAGGATCATTAAGGTTAACTTTATATCCCAAATTTCTCTTAAACTCCTTCTTAATGAATGCTCTTTCGGATAATAATTGATATCTGTAAAAATCATACAATGCCTTTAAGGGGTTCAAAAAAGACCTGTTATTTACATAAATCTCCTTTATAAAAGACCGGATTTTCGACACATTAGTAGTATTAAATTATGAAATCACCTTGTTCTACTGAGGGTTAAATATATTATGAAGGTAATTTAAACCATTTTATAGACATTATCTTTTTTCTAGTTTCCATTTTTATGCAAAAAACACCTGGTTAAATAGAATTCAACTACAAATACGACCTTGTCTTACACATATAATATCTGTATAAAAATTCGAAAATATAAACAACAACCGCTATAATAGCAAAGGCCGTTACACTAGAAATCATGTCTAAGTAATAACATATTCCTATAAGCAACAAATAAAAAGCGGTTGTCAGGGTCATTCCCAATAATAAAAGATTATACTTTTTGAAAATAGTTAGACAATTCCTCGCCAACGGAAGTGATACAGCCAAAATTAAAGGGCATATTAACAATATTCTTATAGGTGTTGTTGCTCCTTCCAGGTTATCAGCCAAAAGAGAGATTATAGGATTTAGAAAAACATTTAAAACAACAATCAAAATAAAACAGCCTAAAAATGTATACTTAATTATCTTCTTGACAAAATTCATGTCCTTAGTTCGGGAGATCTGGGGATAAATAGATGCGTTAATAATCTCTATAGGCTTCATGATCAAAGTCATAATCTTTACACCCAGATCATATACGGCTACATCGTGCATTCCAAGAAATATTCCTATAAAAAACACATTAAATCTATCTTTAACCGAAATAATTATATTAGATGCAAAAAGTGTAGAGCTCTCTTTAAAGTACATTTTTAATTTTGAAAAAGAGGGTAGTTCAAATTTGATCCTTTCGCCAAAAAAAAGTATGTATTCACCCCATAAGCCCCCAATAAAAGCTCCTACACCATTTAAAAGCGGCACATACAAAAAATCCTCCTGTTCTCTTACAAAAACAAAAATTAAAAGTACAAATAAACTCCGGGTGCATAAATTAATAAGTGTTACATACCTTAATTTTTCAATCCCCTGAAAATACCATTGAGGAAATAACAGCTCATTAAAACAAATGGTAAAAGAATACAAATAAATTATTTCATGTTCAATATCAGCAAAATACAGAAAAGTCAATAATCCAGCTAAGGCGATCAACCATAAAAATATCTTAATTATCAGAATACTTGAGACTATTTCCGATATTAATCTTTTATCAGCTCGATGTACTGCAACACCTTGAGCTCCTGATATATCAAATCCAAAACTTATAAATATCGAACAATAAGATGTGACTGTTTGAGCAAAAATTACCACACCATATAGCTCAGCTCCTAAAACCCTAATAAGATAAGGGTAGGTGATAAGTGGAACTAATAAATTAAAAAACTGAAGCAAAGACAAGTAAGAAAAATTTGAGATGATATTTTTATACTTTACCCCAAGCTCCTTAACTTTTTTAATTTCTTTCTGCATAGAAAATTAGTTGTATTGTTGATACCACTTCTCAAATTTTTCTATACCCTTTTCAATAGTCGTTGTGGGCTTATAGTTTATTTTATCCTGTAATTTTGAAACATCAGCATAAGTAACATGCACATCTCCATCTTGCATGGGTAAAAATTCTTTGATAGCTTTCTTTCCTATACATTTTTCCAATCCGTTTATAAAGTCCATTAAATATATCGGCTGAGAGTTTCCAATATTAAATAATTCGACAGGGGGAGCCTTTTCAGAAGGTTTTTCCAAGACCTTAACAACGCCTTCTACAATATCATCTATGTAGGTAAAATCTCTTTGCATATCCCCGTTATTAAAGACTTTTATCGGCCTTCCTTCCAAAATAGCCTTGGCGAACAGCATTGGAGCCATATCCGGTCTTCCCCACGGTCCATATACCGTAAAAAAACGGAGCCCCGTAGTAGGCAAGTTATACAAATGACTATAAGAATATGCCATTAATTCATTGCTTCTTTTCGTCGCAGCATATAAACTAACCGGAGTATCTACCTTTTGTTCTTCAGAAAAGGGGATATCCGTATTATCCCCGTATACCGATGAACTTGAAGCATATACCAGATGCGCTATACCATAATGCCTGCAACATTCCAGGACATTGAGAAAGCCCACCAAATTTGATTGAGCATATTCATGCGGATTTATTATAGAGTATCTAACACCTGCCTGAGCAGCCAAATGTATAACATGAGTAAATTGCTCTTCCTTGAATAATGCTTCTAACTTTTTATAATGAGTAATATCGATTTTGGCAAATCTGTAATTATTACGATCAACACTGCACGTCACCCCCCCATGGTCATCAATCATTTGTTTTTTAATCCCCGCTTCAGCCAACCGAGCATATTTTAACTTTACATCATAATAATCATTTAAATTATCTAACCCAACAACATCATCCCCAAGTTTCAGTAAAGCATTAGCCATATAAAAACCGATAAAACCCGCTGCTCCTGTGACTAATATTTTTCGTTTGTTCATCTCTATTTTGTTATACTTTTTAAACCTGTATTTGCAAGACGCCCCACCCCCAAATCCGTTGCTTAAAAAACGGGTTTATTTGAGTTTTTCTTATTCCCGGCACCATAATTCCCTGAGCATCTCCGCGCAAAAGTACGATATTCCTCCTAAGTACAAAGGTTAATCCCTCAGCTTGTCCTGCCTACCCCTGCTCCGTACATTTTTAGTACATTTGAAGGGCACACAAACACCATACCACATGAATTTACATCATATAGGGGCACAACATTCCATACTGAATCACTTTATTGCTGAATCCCGGGACCGCCATATCCAGGCCGACCGGATGCGGTTTCGCAAAAACATGGAACGCATCGGGGAGATCCTGGGGTATGAGCTCAGTAAAACGCTTTCTTATCACAATAAATCCATTGCCACTCCCCTCGGAGCAAAAAATGTACCGCTCGTTACCGATGAAATTGTGATCTGCTCCATCCTCCGTGCAGGCATTCCTTTTCACAACGGCCTGCTCAACTATTTCGACCATGCCGAAAACGCTTTTATATCGGCTTACCGGCATCATACAGGAAACGATGATGATTTTGAGATCGTGGTGGAGTATCTTTCATCCCCTTCCCTGGAAGGAAAGACGCTACTACTGGCCGATCCTATGCTGGCTACCGGGCAGTCCCTTATAGCTGTTTATGAGGCACTCAAAAAGCTCGGAACCCCTTCCGAAATACATCTTCTGGCTGTTATCGGGGCCCAGGCGGGAATTGCGCGGGTAAAGGAACACTTCCCCACAGACACCCATCTCTGGATCGCCGCAATTGATGATGAGCTTAATGACAAAGGTTATATCGTTCCCGGACTGGGCGATGCGGGAGACCTAGCTTACGGAACCAAGTTACAACACTGATCAGGTTTGACCAATGAACAATAACGCCACAGGCAGTATTATAAACAACCACAATATGGACTCTTTCCACCATTTCCTGGTAATAAGCTGAAGATAGTTGGCCATAAGCACCGCAGCGGGGAAAAAGGTAAACACCACCTCATCGCTTTCCCTGTTATTCGAAACAGCCGCTATTCCCGTACCTACAAGCAAGGCAATGATAACCAGGAGTAGGGAAGACTGCACTCCTGTAGATTTAGCCTTGTAATTGGCAATAAAAGCCGCAAGGGATAAAAGGGTGAAAAATGCAATAAGTGCTACGGGAAGAATAAAACCTATGGTCCTGGTCTTTATACTGTAAAAATCCACAGAAAACGAGAAAACGTCCACAAACCAATCTATCCCGGTGAACCAGATAACATAAGTAGACAGCAATACTCCTACCGTGAAAATCGCCACCAAAGGGACCAGCCAGTTCCTGTAATCGCCAAAACGGTAGATCAGTATGGCGGCAAACACCACCAGCAGGAACAACAAAGCCCATTCATAAAACAGGGCCGCTACACATACCCAGAGGGACGCGTCGAATATTTTCTGCTTGATCTGTAAAAGCGACCGTATACTGATCACCCGGCGCAGTGCCAGCAACACGAACAGGTTGGCCATGATGATCTCGGAACTCCGGAATATCTGCGGAAAAAGGGTCAAAAACATGACAAAAAGCAATACTGCATAGGAATTTCCGGTGCAAAGCGCATTCTTGCGGATGATAAAGTTCGCAAGAAAAACACTGAAAACGATCGCCAGGAAAACCCCGGCATAGGAGAAAAATACGGGAACGGTCCACCCCGTATCATAAAGATAAATTTGTGTAATCCAGTAGAAAAAACCCAAATACAGGGAAATCAACAAAAAATTTATGGGTTTCGCCCGGTTAAAAAAACTGGAAATCATCTTGTGTTTTTATATATTTATGACGTAAAAAACGTAAATTTGCAGCGTAAATATAGTATAACTTTTACCTTTTAATGATGAAAGATTTTTTTGAAGGCATTCAATACCTGTTTGAAGATATACTCTTTGTACCTATCCATGCATTGCGCAAACTGGAACTGGAAAGCTGGTGGGCAGCAAACACATTGAACTGGATATTTATGATTATCTGTATGGTTGCCCTTGTTTACTGGGTACTTCAACTCAAAAAATTCAACGACGCCGGCGAAGAGGACAAGAGTGTTTCTGCACATTCCTTTTTAAAGTAATACAAGACAAAATAAAAAAACCGTCTCAGAAGTGATGTTTACGTCAACCTGAACTTTTACCCTGAGCTTGCCTGCACTGAGCATGGTTGAAGGGTTGTTTCAGGTTCTCATCCCGGTTGTCCGATCAGCAGGATGGGATGCTGAAACACTTCGATTGTACTCAGTACAAGCAAGTTCAGCATGACGACGCTTTACAGTACTTTTGAGACGGTTTTATTATGCTTTCTTACAGGTCAAAACCTATATCCTTTCTGTAATACATTTTATCAAAACGCAGTTTCCCCATGTTTTGATAGGATCTTTGCAGCGCTTCTTTAAAATCCTTTCCATACGAAGTTACCGCAATGACCCGGCCCCCGTTTGTCACGGTACTGCCATCCTTTAACACGGTTCCCGCATGAAAGACCAGGGAATCTTTGATCGTATCCGTTCCCGTAACTTCCTTTCCTTTCTCATACGCTTCCGGATATCCTCCTGATACTGCCATTACGGTAGTGGCTGCCCTTTCATCAATATCGAGTTCTATACTGTCCAGGGTTCCGGATTTTACTGCTTTAAAAATATCCACCAGGTCGGTCTTTACCCTGGGGAATACCACTTCGGTCTCCGGGTCACCCATACGCACATTGTATTCTATGACATAGGGGGCGTTGCCCACTTTTATCAATCCGATAAAGATAAAGCCCTTATATGGCAGTTCATCCTTTTGCAGGCCCGAAACGGTTGGCTTTACAATGCGTTCTTCTATCTTCCTTACAAAATCTCCATCGACAAACGGCACCGGGGACACTGCTCCCATACCACCTGTATTCAGGCCCGTATCTCCCTCTCCTATCCTTTTGTAATCTTTGGCCATAGGAAGGGTTAGGTAGTTTTTACCATCGGTCACCACAAAACAGCTAAGTTCTATTCCGCTTAAGAACTCCTCGATCACCACCTTGGCGCTGGCATTGCCGAATTTGGCTTCCACCAGCATATTTTTAAGTTCTTCTTTGGCTTCTTCGAGATCGTTTAATATCAACACCCCTTTTCCGGCTGCCAGTCCGTCTGCTTTCAGCACATAAGGAGGGTTCAGCTTTTCCAGGAATGCATATCCTTCTTCCAGCTGCTCTTTGGTAAAACTCTCATAGGCCGCAGTAGGAATACTGTGCCGCGTCATAAATTCCTTGGCAAACTCCTTGCTTCCCTCCAGTTGGGCTGCCTGTTTTTGCGGGCCTATTACAGCTACATCACTCAGTTCCGGGTCGTTCAGGAAATAATCGTGCACTCCTTTCACCAGAGGGTCCTCAGGGCCTACCACTACCATTTCTATGTTCTCCCTGAGCACCAGCTCTTTTATGGCATCAAAATCCGTAGCAGTGATAGCCACATTGGTCACCATTCCTCCGGAAGCCAGTTCTGTCCCGGCCGTTCCGGCATTCCCCGGAGCTACAAACAGCCGTTCTGCTTTTTTGCTCTGTGCTATTTTCCATGCAAAGGTGTGTTCTCTTCCTCCTGATCCCAGTATTAAAATGTTCATTTGTTTGTTGTTTATGGTTTTATAGCCGGGAGAAATCCCCCTCTGCCTCTACTTCGACTGCGCTCAGCAACCGCGGCATCTCCCCCTGGGGGGAGAACATTATCTCTTTAACTTTATACGATCTTCCGGAATCAGGAAATGGTTTCCCCGTTTTCCACAACATCGTCAGGATTGAGAAAAACCAGTTTTCCGGCGGAATCCTGTGTCATCAGTATCATTCCCTGGCTTTCCACGCCGCGCAGTTTTCTCGGGGCCAGGTTTACCAGTACCGTTACTTTTTTACCGATAATATCCTCGGGTTTAAAACTGCCGGCAATTCCGGAAACTATGGTTCTCACATCCAGTCCGGTGTCTACCTTCAAAATCAGCAGTTTATCGGCCTTTTTCATTTTTTCCGCTTCCACAATGGTGCCTACGCGCATGTCCAGCTTGGCAAAATCCTCGTAGGAGATCGTTTCCTTTTGAGGAGGCAGGTCGTTATTATCGCTTTTGTTCTCCTGTTTGGTCTGCTCCAGGCGTTCCAGTTGTTTTTCTATTTCCTTGTCCTCTATTTTGCTAAAGAGCAGTTCTGCCTTGTTGATCTTATGTCCTGCGGGAAGCAGGTCATCGGCACCTGTAACGGCATCCCAGGGAGCAGTTTCATCCAAGGTGGGGCGGCCCAGCATTTGTTGCAGTTTTTTAGCCGTAAACGGCAGGAATGGCTCACTCAATACGCTCAGCATTCCGGCAACCTGTAAGGCCACATACATAATGGCCTTTACCCTTTCCGGGTTATCTTTTGCGATCTTCCAGGGCTCTTCGTCCGCCAGGTATTTATTTCCGAGCCGCGCTACATTCATCAGCTCACTTAAGGCTTCCCGGAAGCGGTAGCGTTCTATCGAAGCAGCGATGGTCTCCGGATATTTCTTCAGTTCGGCAAGAGCGGTCTTATCTGTTTCCGCAAGATCTCCCGGTTGGGGGACAATGCCTTCGTAATATTTATTGGTGAGCACTACTACACGGTTGACAAAATTACCGAAGATCGCCACCAGTTCGTTGTTGTTCCTGGCCTGGAAATCCTTCCAGGTAAAATCGTTGTCTTTCGTCTCCGGCGCATTGGCGGTAAGTGTGTAGCGCAATACATCCTGTTTCCCCGGAAAATCCTCCAGGTATTCGTGCAACCATACCGCCCAGTTCTTCGAGGTAGACAGCTTGTTGCCTTCGAGGTTCAGGAATTCGTTGGCCGGAACATTATCGGGCAGAATATAGCTGCCTTCCGCCTTGAGCATGGACGGGAAAATAACACAGTGAAACACAATGTTGTCTTTCCCGATAAAGTGTACCAGCTTGGTCTGCTCGTCTTTCCAGTAGGGCTCCCAGTTTTTTCCTTCCCTTGCTGCCCATTCTTTGGTAGACGAAATATAACCGATAGGTGCATCAAACCACACATAGAGCACCTTTCCTTCCGCCCCTTCCACAGGTACGGGGATCCCCCAGTCCAGGTCGCGGGTCACGGCACGGGGCTTCAGCCCGTCGTCTATCCACGACTTTACCTGTCCGTAAACATTGGGCTTCCAGTCGTTCTTATGCCCTTTTAATATCCACTCCCTCAAAAAACCATCGTATTGATCGAGCGGAAGGAACCAATGCCTCGTTTCTTTTAATATGGGTTTGGTTCCGGTAATGGTCGATTTCGGGTTAATCAGGTCTGTGGCATTCAAAGAAGTACCGCAGTTTTCGCACTGGTCGCCATAAGCCTCTTCATTGCCGCATTTCGGACAGGTTCCGATGACAAAACGGTCGGCCAGGAACTGCCCGGCCTTCTCATCGTATAATTGTTCGGTAACTTCTTCTATAAATTTTCCGTCGTCATACATTTTCCGGAAGAAATCCGAGGCCGTTTTATGATGGATCTCTGCCGAAGTACGGGAATAATTGTCAAACGAAATACCGAAATCCGCAAAGGATTTTTTGATGATCGTGTGGTATTTATCGATAATTTCACGCGGCGAGATCCCTTCTTTCCTGGCCCGCATGGAAATTGCCACCCCGTGTTCATCGCTTCCGCAGATAAAGGCAACCTCTCTTCCCCGCAACCTCAGGTAGCGGGAATAAATATCGGCAGGGACATACACCCCGGCCAGGTGGCCTATGTGTATAGGGCCGTTGGTATACGGCAGTGCAGATGTAATTGTATAGCGCTTTGGGAGCTGTGGCATAATATATTCTTTTCTTGTTTCGTCAATCTAAAATATAAGCCGGCACCTGTTTTTCAGGTCAATACAAGAGGTTTCACTCCTCAAAATCCTGAACCCGGCCGGATTAGTGTGCAAAAATAAGCATTAGGATGGATTAGACCTTAAAAATCGGGAAATCGTGTACCTGTTTCCCGACTTATTTGTTATTTTGCTGCAACATTATTAATTACACCTGTATTGAACATGCTCAGACCCATCAAACATTCTTTATTGTTTTTACTGTTGTTTTTTACCATGCTGGAAAGCTATTCTCAGACTCCGATCACTTTTCCTCTTTACCTTCAGAAAGGTGATACGGTAGCCATCGTAGCAACGGCAAGAAGTTTTCAACCCGAAGACCTCGGGCCGGCTATGGACTCCCTGCGAAAATGGGGGCTTAAGGTGGTACTCGGAAAAACCATCGGCCCTGAATATCACCAACTCGCAGGGACAGACAAGGCCAGGGCCCGGGACCTGCAAAACATGCTGGACAACCCGAGTATAAAAGCCATCTGGGCCGCCCGGGGCGGATACGGAACCGTCCGTATCGTGGATATGCTCGATTTTACCAAATTCAGGAAAAACCCCAAATGGATCATAGGATACAGCGATGTTACCGTACTGCACAGCCATATCCACAATATGGGTATAGCCACCCTGCATGCCACCATGCCCATCAACGTAAAAAGGAATTCTGAAGAAGCCATACAGAGTTTTAAACGGGCATTGTTTGGCAAAGGCCTCAAATACACCGTACCTTCACGTGTACAAAACCGTATGGGTGCGGCAGAAGGGCAATTGACAGGTGGCAACCTCTCCATTCTTTACAGCCTGCTGGGTTCTCCTTCGGCCATACAAACGGACGGAAAGATCTTGTTTATCGAAGATCTTGACGAATACCTCTATCACATAGACCGGATGATGATGAACCTCAAGCGCAACGGGTATTTCGACAACCTGAAAGGCCTTATCATAGGCGGAATGACCAAAATGCACGACAACAGCACGCCCTGGGGCAAAGACGCCATAGGGATCGTCAGGGAAATTGCCGATGCTTATGACTTTCCGGTCTGTTTCGACTTCCCCGCAGGGCATATGGAAGACAACCGGGCGCTTATTATGGGCAAAAAAGTAAAGTTGACCGTAAACAAGGATACCGTTTCTCTTGAATTTGAAGACCGTAAATAAACACGGAGCAAAAAGCTACTTTTCCAGTTCCACCGTTATCGTAAAACTTCCGGTCCACGGCTCTCCGGCCATCATATTCTCACCGACCGACAGGGTGTATGTCCCGGCCTGTTCCAGCTCGTAATTCAGCGTCCTGCCAAAAGGGCCATCTGCCGAACCATCCGGGAAAAATATCTGGGTGAACCGGATGTTGGCCATGGTATCCTGCGATATCAGTTTTGCCGATAGCTTTCCCGGGCCGTCGGTTTTAAAGACAAAGTATTTATTTGCCCTTTCTTCTTTCTGCACCTCTCCCGAAACAAAGCCCTTGCCCAGGGACAATGCTAAGGTATCGCGGGAGATCTTTTCCACCCCTGCCGACGTCTTTTCTACTGATCTCCCCTGTTTTTCAGCCTTTGGTTTACCGGAACATGCTATAATGAACAAAGAGAACAAAATACTCCCTGCAATAATGATTTTTCGCATATTCATGACAAAAATTTTTATAAAAGTACAAATAAAACAAAGACGACATTTGAAAGCATAACAACCTACTATTCCGTTTTTTCCTTAACTTTACGTGTAAGGCAGCAAACAAAAACATGGCAGAACACAATGAATTCGGCAAAAAGGGGGAAGACCTGGCTACGGCGTACTTACAGAATGAAGGATATCAAATACTAAAACGCAATTATACCTTCAAAAAAGCCGAAATAGATATTATTGCCCAAAAAGAAAATATTCTCTCCATAGTAGAAGTAAAGGCCCGGAGTTCGACAGATTTTCAAAATCTGCAAGACGCCGTGAACAAAAAGAAAATACAACAGATCGTCAAGGCCACAGACCATTATATTGTTACAAATAATATCGAAAAGGAAGTAAGATTTGATATTATAGCCATCACCGGAAAAGACAAAAATTATACCCTGGAGCACCTGGAAGATGCCTTTTATCATTTCTAACCCCCTTACGATCGCCCTTCTGCGAAACAGAATAACGATTTTTCCTGTTCCGATACCGAAAAAAGACCTGCTATAAAAAAATATTCGAAATTTATTTTCACTACTGTTTGTTTTAAATAAAACAATTTGTTAATTTAGCCACTGTAAACCAAAACCATTCCAAGATGAAAACGATTTCTTCCGTAGTTGAGAATTACATCAAGACAAAACCCTTTCTTCAAAGCGCTCTTGCTCAGGGCATTATTAATTTAACATCGCTTTCCAGGATCATCGGTCCGGAAATTGAAGAACAATTGGGTAAAGAAGTGAGGAGCGGAGCTGTTGTTATGGCGCTAAAACGTTTATCCACCGATATGGAGTTTCGCGCCACACACAAAATTCTCAAAGTGCTTAAAAACATAGGAGAGATCACGGTACGATCGTCCCTGACGGACTACACCTTCTTCCTGTCTGACAGTATACTGAACAGCCAGGCCAATCTCCTCAAGGAAGTAAACAAGAACAAGGATGCCTTTTACACTTCATCCAGAGGGGTCAACGAAACCAATATTGTGGTCAGCAATTCCCTGAACACTATGGTAGAGTCGCTTTTCCGGGAAGAAAAAATGACACAGAAAGTAGAGGACCTCGCCTCTATTACGGTAAAACTTCCCGAAGAGAACGTAGTCATTCCCGGGATATATTACTTTATATTTCAGCGACTTGCATGGGAAGGTATCATCCTGCACGAAGTGATCTCCACCACCAACGAATTTACCATTATTGTAGGTGAAGGACAAATAGACAAGGCCTTCAAAGTGATCAAGGACCTGAAAAACCTGTAAATCCTAAACAGATATATACCCGCCATTACACCAAACAACCTCATCATCCCCCTTTTTTAGCCTGAAACTCCCGTCCCTGGCAATTTGATAACGGACTATTTTAGGTATTCTCCGTTTTGTTTAGTATTTTGCTCTCCGATTCACTTTCCATTTCAAAAAGCAAAATCTATGCAACTAGCCCAGGTTAACATCGCCCGTATGAAAGGGACGATAGACAGTCCCGTAATGGCCGATTTCGTGGCCAACCTCGACCGTATCAATACCCTTGCCGAAAACAGCCCCGGTTTTGTTTGGCGCCTTAAAGACGATGGCAATAATGCCACTTCCATGAAGATCTATGATGACGATTACATCATCGTCAATATGTCCGTCTGGACTGATATTGATTCCCTTTTCCGCTATGTCTACCATTCTGATCATGTGGAGATCTTTAAACGGAAAAAGGAATGGTTTCACAAGATGCAGGAAATGCACATGGCCATGTGGTATATAGAAGACGACTTATACCCCTCTGTATCCGATGCCCGCGAACGGCTGGAACACATCCGGGAACACGGGGAAACACCCTATGCCTTTACTTTTAAGAACAGATTTTCTCCAGCCCCCTCCTCCTCGGCTCCGCTCGGGGACCGGGCATAGATTTGATCTGATTCCCCAGGCTAAAGAAAAAGTTCATCTCCGGTTCCCAAGCAGCGGCCCCTGAGCTGAGTCGAAGGGAGTCGAGGGATTGCCTGTTTCGTTCAATAACTGTATTTTTGCGCATCAATCATATCTGAATCAGCAAAAAAACATCCCGTGAAAAACGAAACGGGCCATACACATATGAAGTACGACCACAACGCCATCGAAACCAAATGGCAGCAGTATTGGAAAGAAAACAAAACTTTTAAAGCCGAAAATCCCGGTTCGGCCGGGGTTGACAAGCCCAAATATTATGTGCTGGACATGTTCCCCTACCCTTCCGGAGCCGGATTGCACGTAGGGCATCCGCTGGGATATATTGCCTCCGACATCTATGCGAGGTACAAGCGCCACCAGGGATTTAATGTACTCCACCCGATGGGATACGATTCGTTTGGCCTTCCTGCAGAACAATATGCCATACAGACCGGCCAGCATCCGGCGCTCACTACCGAAACCAATATTAAGCGATACCGGGAGCAGTTGGACAAGATCGGATTCTCGTTCGACTGGAGCCGTGAGGTACGTACCTCCAACCCTGACTATTACCGATGGACCCAATGGATATTTATTCAGCTATTCAATTCGTGGTACAATAACGACACCGGTAAGGCGGAGGATATTTCTATCCTGGTGCAAAAATTTGAAGCCGGTGGAAATACCGGGATAAACGCCGTATGTGACAATGACACAGAGCCTTTTACCGCAGACGAATGGCGCAATTTTTCAGAGGAAGATCAACAAAAAATACTCCTGAAATACAGGCTTACTTACCTGGCCGAGACCGAAGTGAACTGGTGCCCCGCACTGGGGACCGTACTCGCCAATGACGAGATCGTGAACGGTGTATCCGAACGCGGCGGCCATCCCGTAGTACGAAAAAAAATGACCCAGTGGAGCATGCGTATCACGGCCTATGCAAAACGTTTATTGGAAGGATTGGACCGTATAGACTGGCCCCAGCCTTTAAAAGATGCACAGACCAACTGGATAGGCCGGTCCGAAGGGGCTGAAGTAAAATTCAAGGTAAAAGGTACGGCATTCGAAATTCCCGTTTTCACTACCCGTCCCGATACCATATTCGGCGTCAGTTTTATGACCCTGGCACCGGAACACGAGCTGGTACGTGAGATCACTGCTCCCGAACAAAAAGAAGCTGTGGAAGCCTATATCGAAGCCACTGCAAAACGCAGTGAACGTGACCGTATGGCCGATGTAAAGACCATTTCGGGAGTTTTTACCGGGGCTTATGCCGAACATCCGTTTACCAAAGAACCCGTTCCTGTCTGGATAGGCGATTACGTACTGGCCGGGTATGGAACGGGTGCCGTCATGGCTGTCCCTTGCGGAGATCAGCGCGATTATGATTTTGCAAAACACTTTGATATCCCCATCCCGAACATTTTTAAGGATGTGGATATTTCAGAAGCTGCTTACAGCGAGAAAAACGGAACGGTCATAGCCAATTCCGATTTTCTGAATGGGTTGTCTTATGAAGAAGCTACCAAAAAGGCTATCGAAAAGCTGGAAAGCATAAATGCAGGCCAGGGAAGGATAAACTATCGCCTGCGCGATGCCGTATTCAGTCGGCAGCGTTACTGGGGCGAGCCTTTCCCGGTGTATTATGTGAATGGGCTGCCACAAATGATCGGTGTGGAACACCTGCCCCTAAAGCTACCCGAAGTAGAAAAATACCTCCCCACAGAAACCGGGGAACCACCCCTGGGCAATGCCAGAACCTGGGCCTGGGATACCGAAAAAAATGAAGTGGTGAGCAATGATCTCATCGATCACAAGACTGTATTCCCCCTTGAGTTGAACACCATGCCGGGCTGGGCCGGGAGCTCCTCGTACTTTAACCGTTATATGGATGCTCATAACCAGGACGAATTTGCCTCGCAGGAAGCCCTCAACTACTGGAAAGACGTAGACCTGTATATCGGCGGTAGCGAACACGCCACCGGGCACCTGTTGTATGCCCGTTTCTGGCAGAAATTCCTGTTTGACAAGGGACTGCTCCCGGTAGATGAATTTGCCAAAAAACTCATTAACCAGGGGATGATCCTGGGGACCAGCACTTTTGTTTACAGGATCAAAGGTTCCAACACCCTTATTTCGAAAAACAAGATTCAAGGCCGGGAAACAGAGCCTATCCACGCCGACGTTTCCCTGGTCAACGCCTCGGACGAACTGGATGTGGAAGCCTTCAAGGAATGGCGCCCGGAATTCAGGGACGCCGAATTTATTCTGGAAGATGGTAAATATATTGTAGGCCGCGAGGTGGAAAAAATGTCCAAGTCCAAATACAATGTGGTCAATCCCGATGATATTTGTGAACAATACGGAGCAGACACCCTGCGTATGTATGAAATGTTCCTCGGCCCGCTCGAGCAGGCCAAGCCATGGAACACCGCCGGCATTACCGGCGTACACGGCTTCCTGAAAAAATTGTGGAAGCTCTACCATTCCCCCCTCGAGGGGGGCCAGGGGGATGTTTTCCACGTATCGGACGACCCCGCTTCCAAAGAAAACCTGAAAACCCTGCATAAAACCATCAAAAAGGTAGTGGAAGACATTGAGAATTTTTCCTTTAATACTTCCGTATCATCCTTTATGATCGCTGTAAATGAGCTTACAGCACAGAAATGCAATTCCCGGGAGGTTCTGGAACCTCTGGCGATCATTATTTCGCCATATGCACCACATATCGCCGAGGAATTGTGGGAAAGACTGGGACACCAAGGGTCTGTAGCTTTTGCCCCCTTCCCGGAATTTGAAGAAAAATATCTGGTGGAAAGCAGCAAGGAATATCCCGTTTCCTTTAACGGCAAAATGCGCTTTAAACTGGATCTTCCGCTGGACATGAGCACCGAAGAGATGGAAAAAATTGTCCTGGCACACGAAAAGACGCAGGAACAGCTTCAGGGAAGGACACCGAAGAAGATCATTATCGTCCCCGGAAAGATCATTAATATTGTGGGGTAAAGGAAATTCTATTCTCACTATCAGGAGTGCCATCGAGATCTCTTAACAAGATAAACTTCTCGGCCTCAATGTCGCTGGCTGTTAAGTTTCTCCAGAGATATCCGCAATCAAAATTTTTCAATACAAAGGGAGTATTTTTTCGTAATAGCGAAATAGCTCCCTTTCTTTTTGCGTATAATTTTACACTTTTCTTACGTCAAACTCCTAATTTAAAGTGCAAAACACGCACATTATGAACATAGGGGTACCCAAAGAGATCAAGAACAATGAAAACAGGGTGGGAATTACGCCTGCCGGGGTTTTCGAACTGGTAAAGAACCGCCACACCGTTTACATTCAAGCCACTGCCGGAGAGGGAAGTGGCTTTTTTGATGCGGATTACGAAGCCGTCGGAGCTGTTATTCTTCCTACTATCGAGGAAGTATATGCCCAAAGCGAAATGATCGTCAAAGTCAAAGAGCCTATTGAAGAGGAATATCCGTTAATAAGGGAAGAGCAGGTAGTTTTCACCTACTTCCACTTTGCATCGAGTGAGGCCCTGACAAGGGCCATGCTCAAGAGCGGGGCCACCTGCATTGCTTACGAGACCGTGGAAGACACTGACGGGAGTCTGCCGCTACTTACTCCCATGTCGGAAGTTGCAGGGCGAATGGCCATACAGCAGGGCGCCAAATACCTGGAAAAACCCATCAAGGGAAGAGGTGTGCTCCTGGGAGGCGTTCCCGGGGTACCTCCCGGAAAGGTCCTTGTACTCGGAGCCGGAACTGTAGGCATGCAGGCCGCTAAAATGGCGGCAGGACTCGGGGCACATGTGACTATCCTGGATATCAATATGAAACGTTTGCGGTATGTCAACGACATTATGCCCAGCCATGTGGTTACCGAATTCTCCAGCGAATACAATATAAGAAAACACATAAGGACCCACGACCTCATCATAGGGGGTGTCCTCATCCCCGGGGCCAAGGCCCCAAGCCTCATTACACGTGATATGCTTACGGAAATGCGCCCCGGAACCGTGATCGTGGATGTTGCGGTTGATCAGGGCGGATGTATCGAAACCACCAGACCCACCACTCACGAAGATCCCACCTATATCATTGACGATGTGGTGCATTATTGTGTGGCCAATATGCCCGGTGCTGTACCTTATACTTCCACCGTTGCCCTTACCAACGTTACCCTGTCCTATGTACTGGCACTGGCCAATAATGGCTGGGAAAAGGCCTGCAGAAACAATCCGGCGCTTGCAAAAGGGGTAAACATCGTCAACGGCGAGCTCACCTATGATGGCATTGCAGAAGCCTTTGGCTGGGAAACTGCGGTATGACCGGAACTGACAAAAGTTCATTCCGCAGGCATGAAATACTAAAATATTCTTAATTCTCTACCCGGTCATTTTCATTTGGCCGGGTTTTTGTTTTTCTTTCCGAAAGTGTTTCCGGCAAGTATGGAAACAGAAAATTTCGTAATTTTATAAAAACAAAAACTCTGGAATATGGGAGGCTATTTAGGATATTATGTAATTATCGGAGGTATAGCGCTGATAAGCTGGCTGGTGAGCAATAAGTTGAAGAGCAAGTTCAAATATTACTCAAAAGTACACTTGCGCAATGGAATGAGCGGGGCCGAGATCGCTGAAAAAATGCTGTCCGACCACGGGATATACGATGTAAAGGTCATATCCACTCCCGGTAGGCTTACCGACCATTACCACCCGGTAAAAAAGACTGTGAACCTCAGTGAAGCTGTATACAGCCAACGCAATGCAGCGGCGGCGGCAGTTGCCGCTCACGAATGCGGGCATGCTGTTCAGCACGCCAAGGCCTATCAATGGTTGCAATTGCGTTCCAAGCTGGTACCAGTGGTAAGTGTTTCTTCAGGAATGTCGCAATGGCTTATTATCGGTGGGCTTATTCTGGGCGCGGCTTCAGGTTCCATGATAGGTTTTACCGTTGCGATCGTAGGACTTGTACTTATGGCCCTGGCTACATTATTCAGCTTTATAACCCTTCCGGTCGAATACGACGCCAGTAACAGGGCACTCGCCTGGCTGAAGAACAAGAATATGCTCAGCCCCCAGGAATACAAAGGGGCCGAAGATTCCCTGAAATGGGCTGCAAGAACTTATCTCGTAGCTGCTATCGGTTCACTGGCCATGTTGCTGTATTGGGCACTGCGTGTACTCGGGTCGAGAAATTAAACGATATATCAATATATAAACGAAAAAAGGCGGTGTTTAAACCGCCTTTTACTTTTTTTGATCTTATTCCCCGATTATCCCTTAATAGTCGGTATACGCTCGTCTATGAGTTTCAGCGCAATACCATCGGTGCCCATCAGTTCAAAAAGGTCGAGGGCTTTTCTCATGGTCTGTTCTTCTTCCATTTGTTCCTTAACGAACCATTGCAGGAAATTTTCCGTAGCCAGGTCATTTACCTTTCTACATTTCAACACAATATTGTGAATGGACTTGGTAATGTTGATCTCCTGCCCAAGGGCAGATTCGAAGATCTCTTCCAGCGAATTGTAATCATGTGGAATGTTACTCACTTCCGGAGAATAGGAAGTTCCGCCGTTGTCATTGATAAACCTGAAGATCTTCATCATGTGTTCCCGTTCTTCTTCGGCCTGGTCGTAGAAAAATTTGGCACTGTTGTTCAGCGCATTGTGGTCGCACCACGAGGCCATGGCCAGGTATATGGAAGATGAATGCGCCTCCTTGGCGATCTGCTCGTTGAGCATGTCCATTACATCTACGTTTATACTTAATTTTTGTCTTACTAAATCTTTCATCGCTCTGATTTTTTATTTTCGCTGTCTTTAAGAAACTTAAACAGTTTCTAAATCGCTGATCTCTTTGATCAAAGTTACGAAAAATAAAACCTAACTTCTTAATACACAGGGAATTTAGAACCGGTCTAAGACTAAATATAAATAAGAAAAATAAATACGTCAGGAATTTGAAGAACGGGGCATTAAACCGTAACCAGAGTATGAAGTTCCGACATAGTAAATATGCCCTGTATAAACATTTTAAGGTCAACGACTTCCAGGGTATCAAGGACAAAGAGATGTTCCCTGTTACAAAGTGTAAGTATCTCTATTCCGTGGCGGTTCAGTTCCGCATCGAAATGCGCGTCCAGATCAATGGCGAGTATCTTTTGCCGGAAAGCCAGTAACTGGCAAAAGGACATCTTTATCCTCCTGTCCTGGATATCCACAAAAAAACAACGCCCCTTCTTCGACTGATACGCTGCGTAATACCTGGATTTAAATAATACTGTCTCCATTTCGGAGGCGAAAATAATTATTATTTAGAATAAATACAAAGAGATTGACAGTTTTTAACATAAGGAGGAAATGAAGTTATTAAAAAATTACAAGTCGCAGGTTACAAGTTCCGGGTTGTAAAACATATAAACCTGCAACTTGTAACCTATAACTTCCACCCCATATACCTCTACTACAACTGTATCTGCCTGTCTATTTGCTGGTTCAAGGAGATAAAAGTTTCTGTTCGCGAAACTCCTTCTATGGTCTGTACTTTCTGGTTGAGCAGGTACATGAGGTGCTCATTGTCCTTGCAGAGCATCTTAATGAGTATACTCCAGTTTCCGGTGGTATAGTGACATTCCAGGACTTCCGGTATTTCTTTGAGCTGATTTACCGCCTCCGGGTTCCGCATGGCCTTGTCCAGGTAGATGCCTATAAAGGCCATGGTAGAATAGCCCAGTACTTTGGGGTTTAACATAAATTTTGAGCCCGCTATAAGCCCGGATTCCTCCAGTTTTCGCAGCCGTTGGTGGATTGCCGCTCCCGAGATCCCGACCTTACGTGCGATCTCCAGTATCGGTTTGCGCGCATCACTCATCAGGGATCGCAGAATTTCCTTGTCTATCCCGTCAATCTCTACCACTTCGTTGATTATCTTCATAGCACTGATATTAAATTGCAATTAAATATACAACATTTGCAACATATTTGTGCATTATACGGACATTAAATTAACAATTTATAAATAAACAACGGTTTTCGTTTTATTCTGCAAAGGTTATGAATAAGTCTGAACACCCCCCTGTTTCCCCCCTCAAGGGGGAACTGAAAGTCTCCTTAAAAAGCAATAAGGCTCCCCTCTTGAGGGGGAAAACAGGGGGGTGTAGAACGTAACGAAGTACCCAAAAATCATCGGCACTACCCTATCACCCCGCAACATTATGAGGGTTATAACCCAAATAAGGCCCTTCTTTTTCCCGGAAGATCACGCCTTGTTCTTCCAGTTCTTTGAGTATGGGAGTATAGACTTCCCGGCGTATCGGTATCTGCACACCAGGTGTATTGATCTTTCCGTCCAGGATCTGAAGTGCCGCCATAGCCACCGGAAGCCCCACGGTTTTAGCCATTGCGGTAAGTTTACGGTCTTCGCCTATGACCACCATACTGGCATCGATCTGTGACTTTTTCCCGTCAATTTCATAACCGAACTTGTGATACATCACTATCATGTCTTTGTCATCTTCTTTCAGGCTCCAGCTTTCTTCCAGGATCTTCTGAAGTACCTGTGCCGGGGTAGCGTTCTTCAGCCCGACTTTCTTTTCCCGGCTGAACAGCTCCAGTTCTTCGAGTTTGTTCCACATAATATCGTCCTGGTCGATCTTCAGGTTGTGCCGCATCTTCAGTTCTACCGAATCGGTCGGCGAATACGGTAAAAACGCATTTACGTAATCGCGATAACTCATGTTCTCGGAATTTTCCATGACATAGCTGTCATCTGTCAAACCGAGCTGAACAAACATGTTCCACGCCCTTGAAAATCCCACTCTCCGCATCGTACCCCTGTATAGGGTCAAGGCATCCTCAAGTCCGTAGGCTTCCCTGTATTTCAGCGAATCCCGGTTGGCATAAGCCTCGAATTTGCCGTAATCTTCTATGTTGAGGAATTCAGTACGGCGAAATAATTTGTTATAGGGAATGTATTTATACGTTCCTTCCTGGACGAATTTTGCAGCGCCCCCCTGTCCGGCTACGACCACATTCCTCGGGTTCCAGGTAAATTTATAGTTCCACAGGTTATCATCGCTCTCCGGGGCCACCAAACCACCGCAAAACGATTCGAAGAGCAGCATTTTCCCTCCTTTATCCCGTATACGGTCAATGACCTGCATGGCGCTCATATGGTCTATCCCGGGGTCCAGGCCTATTTCGTTCATAAACACCAGGCCTTTTTTCTTCACCTCCTCGTCCAGTGCCTGCATTTCCGCACTTACATAGGAGGCCGTTACCATGTGTTTTCCGTAAGCAAGGCAATCCTTCGCCACTTCCACATGCATCCTTGCCGGGAGCATGGAGATGACCAGGTCCGCATTCTGAACGGCAGCTTCCCGTTGTCCGCGGTCAAAAATATCCAGGCGGATCCCTTTTATATTATCATACGTCCGTTCCAGTTCACTAATACTACTTTCATTGATGTCCCCAACGGTGATCTGTATATCTTTGGATGCTGCTTTTTCCGATAAATATTGAGTAAGGTAAGAAGTAGATTTTCCCACTCCGATGATCAAGATGTTTTTCATAACACTTTTCTAATGTACTTTTGTATTGGTTAAGACTTCAGTTATTGTATTTTTATAACACGAATGTAGTAAAATGTTATATTTATAAAAAATTATACCCGGGTAAGTTCTCCCATTTTTTGATATTTGCACAAGGCAGGCCGCTTTTCCTGTCATAAACCAATACTATGAAACCAACATGATTAAAATAATCTTTAAAGCACAAACACGCATAATTGTTTTAATCGTCGAATCTTCCCAACAGTTGGATGGAGGTTCCATCCCTCAATGCTTCGGGACAGGTCGTAACCGTTGAAAAAACAATAAAAAAAACATGAAAAAAACCATCTTTTGTACTGCTGCACTTTTCGGATTTCTGGCCGTCGTCCTGGGGGCTTTCGGTGCCCACGCGCTAAAGGAGGCCATAGGCAAAGAAGCTATCGGCACCTTTGAAACCGGCGTAAAATACCAGATGTACCACGCCCTGCTCCTGCTCTTTATCGGAAACCTGGCCGTACTGCCGGAAAAATCTAAAAAAATACTCTTCTGGCTGATAAGCGTAGGGATCATCCTTTTTTCGGGATCCATTTATGCCCTGGCTACCAACAACCTTTCTTCTTTTGATTTCAGAACCATAGGCATCGTTACCCCCATTGGCGGAACACTTCTTATCGTTGCCTGGGCTGTATTGTTTTATAACTTTTTGAGGGTCAAAACCAAATAAATATAACACTAAAACGATTTCGTTAGGATTAATTTTTACTTTTGTACTGTAAAAACACACACTAACTATTTCGTAATGATTAACAACACACTCAACACGAAAACGATTTCGATAGAGACCTACGGAATCGAAAAAGCCAGGGTTTATTACCAGCTTTCTCCGGAAAAGCTGCATGAGATCACCATTAAAAAAGGGCAGGGCAAAACAGCCTCTTCCGGGGCCCTTGCGATAAACACCGGGGAGTTCACCGGGCGATCACCCAAAGACCGTTTTATCGTTAAGGACGATATTACCCGCGACAAGGTATGGTGGGGAGACATCAACATTCCGTTCGATGCGGACAAGTTTGATAAGCTCTACCAAAAAGTAGTGAAACACCTGTCCGGAAAGGAGATCTTTGTCAGGGATTGCTATGCCTGCGCCGATGCCGATTACCGTACCAGCATCCGGGTGATCACCGAATGCCCGTGGAGCAACCTTTTTGCCTACAACATGTTCCTGCGGCCCTCATTGGACGAACTGGAAACCTTCGAAACAGAATGGACGGTGATCAACGCACCGGACTTTTATGCCGATCCGGAAGAAGACGGTACCAGGCAGCACAATTTTGCTATTCTGAACTTTTCCAAAAAAATTGCATTGATCGGTGGCACGGGTTATACGGGAGAGATCAAAAAGGGCATTTTCTCCGCCCTTAACTTTGAACTGCCCGTATTTAAGAACACCCTCCCCATGCACTGCAGTGCCAATGTTGGCAAAGACGACTGCACCGCTATCTTTTTCGGCCTTTCCGGAACCGGCAAAACCACTTTGTCTGCCGACCCGGAACGCAGGCTCATCGGTGATGACGAACACGGCTGGACAGCCGAAAATTCCGTATTCAATTTCGAAGGCGGGTGTTACGCCAAGGTCATTAATCTCTCCGAAGAAAACGAACCAGACATTTACGGGGCCATCAAAAAGGGCGCCCTACTGGAAAACGTTATTCTCAACGACAAGGGAGAAGTGGATTTTGACGACATCAGCATCACACCAAACACACGGGTAAGTTATCCCATTTATCACATTAATAACATTCAGGAACCTTCCATAGGTTACCAGCCCAAAAACATATTTTTCCTCACTGCGGATGCTTTCGGAGTATTACCTCCCATTTCCAGGCTTACCCCCGGACAGGCTGCCTATCATTTTATTTCGGGCTATACGGCCAAGGTGGCCGGTACGGAAGCGGGGATCGATGAGCCCTTGCCTTCGTTTTCGGCCTGTTTCGGCGCACCCTTTATGCCATTACACCCTACGAAATACGCGGAGATGTTAAGCGCCAAAATGAAGGAGGCCAATGTCAATGTCTGGCTGGTCAACACGGGATGGACCGGAGGCCCTTACGGTACAGGATCACGTATGAAACTCAAATATACCAGGGCCATGATCTCTGCCGCACTAAAGGAAGAACTGGATGGTGTTACTTTTGAAAAACACCCGGTATTCGGCCTGGCAGTACCACAAAGCTGCCCCGGCGTACCTTCGGAAGTACTGAATCCCCGTAACACCTGGGCAGACACACAGGCCTATGACAAACAGGCTGCAGTGCTCTCAGAGGCATTCAAAAAGAACTTTTCCAGGTATGAAGCCTCTGCCAACGAAGAGATCCTTAACGGGGCACCTCAATAAGGTTTCCTGCTACAAATACACGAATGCCTTTAAAAAAAAAGAAACCCTGCCATCGGCAGGGTTCTTTTATTATATATAAGTACACAAAAAATATTCGTGTATTCGTGACAAAACAAAAATTACCTCTTATTCGCTTCCGAAATATATTTTTCCAGGGCCATGGTCATGGATGGTGTTTCCGGTGTGGGTGCCTGAATGTCTATACGCAGCCCGGCATCAGTAGCCGCTTTTACGGTGGTATTCCCGAATACCGCTATACGGGTATCGTTTTGCTTAAAATCCGGAAAGTTCTTGAACAACGATTCTATCCCGGACGGGCTGAAGAACACAAGAATATCGTAATATACATCCCTCAGGTCAGACAGGTCGCTGATCACCGTTTTGTAGAGTATAGCTCTTTTCCATTCAATGCCAAGATCGTCCAGGGCCTCCGGTACTGAAGATTTCAGGACATCAGACGAAGGCAATAAGAATTTTTCGTCCTTGTATTTCTTGATCATGGGAACAAGGTCCTGGAATGTCCTTTTACCTACATATATTTTACGCTTGCGGTATACCACATATTTTTGCAGGTAGTAAGCCACAGCTTCGGACTGGCAGAAATATTTCATCGTGTCCGGCACTTTAAAGCGCATTTCTTCCGCAATCCGGAAAAAATGGTCAACAGAATTCCTACTGGTAAGTACAATAGCAGTAAACTTGGTTAAATCAATTTTTTGCTGCCTTACTTCTTTTGCATTAACCCCCTCTACATGGATAAAAGGCCTGAAATCTATTTTTACTTTTTGCTTCTCTACAAGCTGTAAATATGGTGAATTCTCTACTTTAGGTTCCGGCTGGGAAACCAAGATTGTTTTCACTTTCATATTAACCATTTTGTTTAATTCCTCAACTGAAAAATGCCACCCGGGCAATGATCAAATAAGGCGCTATTTCCAGTGCGCAAAGATACAAAATAAAATAAAACAACTTCTTAAAGAGAAATTTTTGATGTTTTTTAAGTATTCGCCCCCATGCAATGAAGTTTAATAAAAGAAATATTGAGATCGTTATAAATAAGACAATCTTCTTCTCCATAGGGTTATAAATAAGTAGGGCCATCAAAGGAAGTAAAACTATGGCTGTCAGGTTCCTGTAGGTCAACTTATGAAAATTATACTGATCGAGAAAAAAGCTCAGGTCGAAAATTGTGGCTACGATCTTCTCCAGGTAAAACTTGAACATCACAAACAGCCCCAGGCCTACAATAACCAGCAACAGGTTGATATTGTCCGGAACAATATCCAGGTATTCCAGACTGTATTCCAGCAACATCCCGAAAACAATAAGCTGAACCACAAAAAGCAGGGTATTGAACTTGTTAATGCTAGGATCCTGCTCCTTTCCGTACAGTTTCAAATATTTATCGGAGACATAGGCCCCGAGAAAACGCTGGAACTTGATCTCATGGGTGATCTTCACAAAGGTGATCAACCCGATACAACCCAGCAGCAAAATGGTCTCTACCGTATGTGTGTTTACTTCTCTGTACAATATTTCCATGACGCCTGTATTGCTATTCGAAGTTCAAAGTTCTGTTTCAGTTTGGTTACACCCCCCCTGCCCCCCCTCAAGGGGGGAGTTCTAACGCCCTTTAAAAAAGATAAGGCTCCCCCCTTGAGGGGGGGCAGGGGGGGTGTCCTCCAACCTTACCTCCGACCTTTTACCACAATTAATCCTCAATGGGTATAATATTTCCCTGAAACCCGGCAGGTAAGTCGTTCTCGGATATGGATACGCGGAACAATTTGGTGTTTGACAGTTTCTGAACACTGTCGAGCCCGGCCCGGAACCATATGGTGCTTTCGGCACTGAGGGCTCTGGTTCCGTCATTATTTCCGGGATATATGTTTATCGTATCCTCTATTTGTTTTTTTTCGTTCAGCAAAAAGCCGTAAAATTTCAGGTTTTCAAAGGCCACTCCTTCGCTATACGGATTTGTGAGTGTAAGGGATATCGAATCCCGGCCCCGGACAATTTTCTCGTCCTCCACCTGGCATATCAGCTTCCGGAAAGAGCTGAAGTCCTCTATGATCTTTCCCTTCCACGGATGCCCTTTTCCCTTGCCGATCCGCATTTGTATGATCGAATCGAAATCTTTCCGGCCCGACATATAAGCCACTTTTTTATGCTGGAGCCTGTATTCAGAACTATCAATATCGAACTGGCTTTGCCGGTAATCTGCACTGTTCAGCGAATACACAGGCACTCTCGTATAAAAAGCATACATACTGGCATTCCGGTAAGAGTTTTCAAAAACCACCGGCAATCCGTCGGTTTTTTTGTAGAGTTCCTGTGTCCATCTCTTGTTTCCGTGGGTTTCATAACTGATAGGCGAAAGCGTTTCACTTACCAGTATCACCCGGGCCATACAGATCACCACCAGCGATATAATACTTGTAATCCGCAGCCACTTGCGGAACTTCTCCCGGTCCAGACTGTAACGGAAAGCGAGCAGGATGAGGGGCAATTCGGTTAACAAGGGCCATTGTGCCTGGGTTTTCCGGTTAAGCGACGAGAGGAAGAAAAAAACAATGATCCCCCATGTGATAAATACCAGTGCCCGGTCAAAAACATGGTTCTTCAGATCGCCAAAACGGGTATACCTGTAAAGAGCCCAGTAGATCAATGGAAAAGAGAACCCCAGCACAACAAGGACATTCAGAATATAATTCAACGTAAACCTGATGCGATAAAAGCTGTTTGCCCTTCCCGACAAATGATATTTCAGAGAGACAAAATCGGTTTCGTAAAGCCAGTAGAGATGCGGTATGTACAACACCAACGAAAGGGCGGCGGCCATCCAGAACCGGTACCGGAACAACAACTTCGGATTAGATAATATAACAAATCCGATAAGCAATATGGCATGGTATTTACTGTACATCATCGCCGCCATACTGAAGGCCAGGATCAGTATTGCAGCCGTATTCTCCTTTTTCAAAAACTGCTTGTATCCGTAAAGGAACAATGCGGCGAAAAAGAGCAGCGGGGTGTCCGGGAGCATAAAAAAACCGTAAACATTAAACAGTGCCACAGATCCCGCTAGCAGGCAGAACAGCCAGGTGTACTTGTATTTCCTCTCGTCGTCGATCAGTTTCCAGAGCAGAAAGATAGTCCCGGAAAAGAGAAATGGTGCAAACAGGCGTACGCCCAGCTCATTGTCAAAAAGAGTGGTTCCCAGGAAAGCAAAAACGGCTACCATAGGCGGATGGTCGAAATATCCCCAACTGAGGTTCCGGGAAAAATACCAATAGTAAGCCTCGTCATATATCAATTGCGTGACCAGGGCCTGGACCAGGTTCACTATGGTCAATGCAACTAAAAAAAGCAGCAATAATCGTCCTTTTTTTTGCGTAATGCTCATACTTCCGGAAAATTTCAAGCAAAAATACTCAATAATGTGTGAGAATAATGCACTATTTTAGCCATAAAACAGTTCGATATTTAAATACCTCAGGGCATAACGATAAAATAACGAAGGAAATTCTATTTTTGTACTCTATTTAAAATTTTTTATGCAAGCGGACGGTCTGGTAATCATTCCTACATACAACGAAATTGAGAATATAGAAGCTATCGTCAGCGAGGTACTTCAATTGAAAAAAAACTTTCACATCCTTATTGTCGACGATAACTCTCCCGATGGCACGGCAGAAAAGGTAAAGGAAATGCAACAGGAATTCCCCGACAGACTGTTTATAGAAGAAAGAAAAGAAAAATCGGGACTGGGAACGGCTTATATCCATGGTTTTAAATGGGCTATACAAAAAGGATATAACTATATTTTTGAAATGGATGCCGATTTTTCACACAATCCGAGAGACCTTGTACGCCTGTACAACGCCTGTGCCCTTCACGGTGCGGACGTGGCTATCGGCTCCAGGTATGTTAAGGGAGTGAACGTGGTGAACTGGCCTATGCAACGCATCCTGCTCTCTTATGGGGCATCTTTTTATGTGAAGTTCATAACAGGTATGCGTATACACGACCCCACAGCGGGCTTTATGTGTTATAAAAGAGAAGTGATAGAGCGTATAGCCCTCGACAATATCCGCTTTGTCGGATATGCATTCCAGATAGAGATGAAGTTTCGCGCCTTTCTCAAAAAGTTCAATATCGTGGAGGTGCCGATCATTTTCAAGGACAGGGAAAAAGGCAGCTCCAAAATGAACGGAAAGATCATTAACGAAGCCGTTTTTGGCGTACTGTCCATGAAATTGCGAAGTTTGTTCAAAAAAGATGGGTTTTAGTTCGGGCTCAACCTCTCTCCAGGAAGGGAATTTAAAGGTAAAAACACCGTAGGGTACAATAATCCTATTAAAAAGATAAACTTTCTCCCCTTGAGGGGAGATGCCACGATTGCTGAGCGCAGTCGAAGTAGAGGGGTGTCCCCCGGAAAAAAATAAACGAAATAATGAGAACGCTGATAAAAAATGCCATTGCGGTCAATGAATTCCGGAAGTTTGAAACTGATGTCCTGATAGAGGACGAGATCATTGTAAAAATAGATAAGGATATCTCTGCCGAAAACTGTACGGTGATCGATGCCAAAGGGAAATATCTCTTTCCCGGGGCCATAGACGACCAGGTACACTTCCGGGAACCCGGGCTTACGCATAAGGCAACCATAGAAACAGAAAGCAGGGCTGCCATAGCCGGAGGGATCACCTCTTTTATAGAAATGCCCAACACCAATCCGCAGACCACTACCATTGAAAAACTCGAAAAAAAATTTGGCATAGCGTCCAAAACCTCCTATGCCAATTATTCCTTTATGTTCGGCGGTACCAACGACAACCTGGAAGAAATACTCCGGGTAGACCCGAAATCCTGCGCCGGGCTAAAACTTTTTCTCGGATCGTCCACAGGCAACATGCTGGTTGACGACGAAAAAGTCCTGGAGAATATCTTTTCCAATACCGGGCTCATTATTTCCGCCCATTGCGAAGACGAAGCCACCATCCGCAACAATCTCGAAAAATACAAGGCCATCTATGGCGATGATATCCCGATAAAATACCATCCGGTCATCCGGAGCGAGGAAGCGTGTTACCTCTCGTCTTCCCGGGCTGTGGCCCTGGCAGAAAAGACCGGGGCAAGGCTTCATGTCTTTCACCTTTCCACGGCAAAGGAGACCGGGCTGTTCCGCAATGATATTCCACTGAAAGACAAAAAAATAACGGCCGAGGTATGTATCCACCACCTTTGGTTCTGTGATGATGACTACGAAAGCAAGGGGACTTTTATCAAGTGGAACCCCGCCGTAAAAACCCCTGCAGACCGCAAAGGATTGTGGCAGGCCCTGCTGGACGACCGTATCGATGTCATTGCCACCGATCACGCCCCGCATGCATTAAAGGAAAAACAAAACAATTACGCCAACGCCCCTTCCGGCGGACCACTGGTGCAACACGCCATGACAGCCATGCTGGAGGCCTGTCACAAGGGAAGGATATCCCTGGAAAAAATGGTGGAAAAAATGTGCCACAACCCTGCTGTATTGTTCCAGATAAAGAAAAGGGGATTCCTGAGAGAAGGATATTTCGCCGATCTCGTCCTGACCGACCTCAACAGCCCGAACACCGTGACCCGGGAAAATGTGCTCTACAAATGCGGATGGTCTCCGTTTGAGGGGACTTCTTTTCAATCGGGAATTACCCATACCTTTGTAAACGGAAACCTGGCGTATAACAACGGAACGTTTCATGAATTGCGCCGTGTAAAGCGGCTGGAGTTCGACCGTTAAAAAAAGAGACATGAAGCTAAAGCATATATTATGGGGCTGTATCTTTCTGCTGGGCATCGTTTCCTGCAAAGACAAAACGGTAGAAAAACCCGATAACCTCATCTCCCAAAAACAGATGACCGACATTCTTCTGGATATTGCCCTGCTGAATGCAGTAAGGGGGGTCAATACTGACAAGATAAACAAGGACGAGATCGTTTCGGAAAAAGCTATTTATCAGAAATACGGCATAGACAGTCTCCGGTTTGTCGAAAGCAATACCTACTACGCTTCCAAACCCACAACTTACGCTTCCATGTACGAGGAAGTTCAAAGCCGGTTGGAGGAGATGAAAGAAGAATTCGAGAAAGCCCGGGAAGATCAAAGAAAATCCGACAGCATACAAAAAGCAAAAACCGCCAAGGGGGAACAGGTGCAATAAAAAGAGGCTGCTTAAAAGTATATTTCCTTTCCGTCATCCTGAACTTGTTTCAGGATCCCATAACGATTGTCTGATCAGTTAAGATGAGACCCCGAAACAAGTTCAGGGTGACGTTTTTACTTTATACTTTTAAGCAGCCTCTTCTAATATTTCTTAATAACCTATTCATTCGGTTTTCTTCAAAATATACATATCGGCCATGTCACCTTCTATTTTATTGCCTTCCTGGTCGAGGAACTGTATAAAACCTTCTCCTACGAAAAATTTCATTACACTTTCGTCTTCCTGTTTCAGGGTAATGGTACTCTCCTCGATATCCCAGGTCCCTTTGTCCGTAAAGGTATTGTCGCCCTCTTTTCCCAGGTATTCACTAATCACCGTAAAAGCATGGTCTTTACCTATGGTTACCGTCGTTTTTATGCCTTCACAGTCCGCACAGGGGATAGTTCCCTCATAAACCCCTTCAAAATCCAGGGAATTAGCCGCATTGTGCATATCGGTCACTTCCTCCGGCTCTTCAGTAGTCTCCTCTATCTTAACTTCTTCCTCCACCTGAGATTTTTCCTTATTCTTACAGGAAGTCCACAGGGTAATGACCCCGAAGGCCACCATAGTACTAAGCACTACTCTTTTCATCTTTTATGAATTTAGGTTATACATATCCTTTTGTCCCTTCCGGGGTCGGGGTAATTCCAGGGCAAACGCACCGTACGGTATAGGGTGATATTTGGTGTTACAGGTTAAAGGTTTTAATTCAGCATGCAACCTGCAACCTGCAACCTGTAACTTTAAATATCGAACATACTTTCCGATATCCTACAGATCGAACTTGATCCCTTGTGCCAGGGGAAGCTCGGTGGTATAATTTATGGTATTGGTCTGTCTTCGCATATACACTTTCCAGGCATCGGAACCGGACTCGCGGCCACCGCCGGTCTCTTTTTCGCCACCGAAGGCTCCTCCGATCTCCGCACCACTGGTACCTATGTTCACATTGGCAATGCCACAGTCCGATCCCTCTGCAGAGAGGAAACGTTCTGCTTCGCGCAGGTTATTGGTCATAATGGCCGAAGACAATCCCTGTTTCACACCATTCTGTAATTGAAGGGCATTGTCCAGGTCGCCGCTGTATTTCAACAGATAAAGTACCGGGGCAAAGGTTTCGTGCTGTACGATCTCAAAATGGTTTTCAGCTTCTGCAATGGCAGGTTTTACATAGCATCCGCTTTCGTAACCTTCTCCTTCCAGCACTCCGCCTTCTACCAGGATCTTTCCGCCTTCTTCCTCCACTTTTTTCAGCGCATTCAGGTAATTTCCAACGGCATCTTTATCGATAAGCGGCCCCACGTGGTTGTTCTCGTCCAGCGGATTGCCGATACGAAGTTGTTTATAGGCATCCACAATGGCGTTCTTCACCTTGTCGTAAACATCTTCGTGAACGATCAGCCTCCGGGTAGAGGTACATCGTTGACCACAGGTACCTACCGCGCCGAATACCGCGCCGATCACCGTGTTTTTGATATTGGCGTCCGGGGTTACGATAATGGCATTATTTCCGCCGAGTTCCAGCAGTGATTTTCCAAGTCGTGCTGCCACGGCCTGTGCCACGATCTTACCCATACGGATGGAACCTGTGGCCGAGATCAGCGGTATACGTTCGTCCTGTGTCATCATTTCCCCCACCTTGTGATCGCCGGTGATGAGGCAGGAGATCCCTTCCGGAAGCCCGTTCTCGGCAAACACCCGGGCTGCGATGTTCTGGCAGGCCACTGAGGTCAACGGGGTCTTTTCTGAACCTTTCCAGATACAGGCATCCCCACAGACCCATGCAATAGCTGTATTCCAGCTCCACACCGCTACCGGGAAGTTAAATGCGGATATGATCCCGACAACTCCCAGCGGATGGTATTGTTCGTACATGCGGTGCCCCGGGCGTTCGGAATGCATGGTAAGCCCGTGCAACTGGCGTGAAAGCCCTACGGCAAAATCACAGATATCTATCATTTCCTGCACTTCGCCAAGACCTTCCTGATAAGATTTTCCCATTTCATAGGACACCAGTTTTCCCAGGGGCTCTTTTAAACGGCGAAGCTCGTCGTTGAATTGCCTGATCACCTCTCCCCGTTGCGGAGCCGGCATGGTCCGCCATTTTTTAAAACCTTCCGTGGCAGCAGTGACCACTTTTTCATAATCTTCCCGGGTTGTAGTACTCACCTTGCCTATCAAAGCACCATCTACCGGAGAATAAGATTCGATCAGTTCGCCACTTCCGAAGCCATCCTTTCCGGTTGAAGTTCCGTTATTTACATCTTTTATTCCCAATTCCTTGAGCGTCCCTGCTATCCCGAGCGAAGTCGAGGGGCCGGAACCTGTTGCTGTTAATGACATTTATAACTTTTTTTGTGTTATTTGTTAAATTTTTTACGAAGTTACAAATAATTATTTTCCAAAAAAGAGGAATACGAAATATCCGGGACATTCGTTTTTATTTGTAACTTTATATTGAACTCGTTTAAACTTTTTCGCTTCAATCAAAAAAGTTTAAACGAGTTCATTGAGGCTAAAATTCCTAAATTATGAAAAAGATCATTGCATTGATCCTGATCCTGGCCGCACTGGTAGCAGGTTACATCGGAATTGACAAACTGGATTCCAGCGAAAGCGGCCTGAAGATCGGCGACCTGGAACTGAAAGCGGAAGACACCTCTTCCAAAAAAACAGCATATATGTATATCGGAGGTGCCCTGATATGTCTTGTTGCCGGAGTAACCCTCGTCAGCCGGAAAGACAAATGATCATCCGGTGAACCTCGGGTCCGCTTCCATTACCGTACCACATTTGTCGCAGGTACGCAGGGATTCGGAATTGTAAAAGGTCTTAAAATGCGGCAGAAAGTCTTTTTCTATATCGTGTAGCTCAAAATAGACTTCATGCAATTTGTGGTTACAGTTGTCACAATACCACAACAACCCGTCGGTAAATCCTTTTCCCGCTCTTTTCCGCTCTATGACCAGGCCTATGGAGCCTTCGCTCCGCACCGGGCAATGCGGCACTTTTGCCGGGTTCAGGTACATATCCCCCTCGTGGAGTTCCATTTCCCTGGACTCCCCTTCTTCCTGAACGATCACTTTAATATTCCCTTCTATCTGGTAAAAGAACTCCTCGGTTTCGTTATAATGATAGTCTTTCCGGGCATTGGGCCCGGCCACTACCATAACGATATAGTCTCCGGAATCTACATACAGGTTCTTGTTCCCTACCGGAGGTTTCAGAAGATCCCTGTGCTCATCGATCCACTGCTGAAGATTAAACGGTTTTTTTATGCTCATACCAATTATTTGTTTTTCTGTTTAAACTCTATTTGGTGGATATCGATAACCGGTGCGGGTTTGTCGGTTCCTGAGCTCTTCGATTTTAGCCTGTCCTGAGTTTATCGAAGGGCTCAGGATAAACTGGAGCCGAGGGATAAAGTTAAGGATTTATCTCTTTTCTGCGGAATTCAGTGCGCCTATTTTTCTTCCCGGCTAAAAATCCCAGTTTTCAGGGATATCATATCGCTCCTTATTGACCTAACTTTGACTTGCGATCCTTTATTACAGGGATCCTGATGTTTTTGCAAGTTTAGATTAGTTAATTCAGTTATCCCGCCAGCCTTCCTGTTCACAAACGGGCAGGCTGGCCGGGATATCCGGGAAGAAAACCTCCATGATTTTAAAAAGGGGCCGGTATTTTTATTAATTTTAATATCCAAAAAACCAGCGATTCCAATGATAAAAAGAATCTTTAGCCTAACAGTCATTTTCTTCCTATTGCTACTTTGTGGTGTCACTTCATGTAAAGACAACCCGGAAACCAAAACCGATATAGCAGAAAAGCCCTCCCAACAGCAGACGGAACCTTTTGCCATAGTCATCCACGGCGGAGCCGGCACCATCCTGCGAAAGAACATGACCCCCGAAGGGGAAGCGGAATACCGGAAAGTCCTGGAAAAGGCCATAAGAACGGGCTATGACATCCTCAAAGACGGTGGGTCCGGCCTGGATGCCGTTCAGAAAACCGTAAACGTTATGGAAGACTCTCCCCTGTTCAATGCCGGAAAAGGAGCGGTTTTTACCCATGACGGCAAAAATGAACTGGACGCTTCCATCATGGATGGCAAAACACTGAATGCGGGGGCTGTGGCCGGGGTTACAACCGTTAAGAACCCCATAACCCTGGCCCGCACGGTCATGGAAAAATCTGAACACGTGATACTGGCCCGTAAGGGTGCCGAATCCTTTGCCGAAGAACAGGGGCTGGAGATCGTGGACCCCTCCTATTTTTATACGGAACCGCGTATGAAAGCCCTTGAGCGGATTAAAGACCGGGAAAAGTCAGAACTCGACCACGATGGCAAAACCGCTTTCTATGATCCCCTGATCAAAGATTCCAAATTCGGTACTGTGGGCTGTGTTGCACTGGATAAAAACGGCAACCTGGCCGCCGCTACCTCCACCGGGGGAATGACCAACAAACGATGGGGGCGCATCGGTGACTCCCCCATTATAGGCGCCGGGACTTATGCCAATAACAGTACCTGTGCCGTATCTTCCACCGGATGGGGTGAATTTTTTATCCGCGGAATGGTGGCTCATGATATTTCGGCACTTATGGAATACAAGGGCCTTTCCCTGCAGGAAGCTGCCCGGGAGGTCATACAGAAAAAACTCCCCGACCTGGGTGGCACCGGAGGAATCATTGCCGTGGACCACCGGGGAAATATGGTCATGGAATTCAATACCGCAGGAATGTACAGGGCCACCATGAATGCCGAAGGGGAGCTTTATGTAGGCATTTATGAACAATAGCGGATTATTAATAACACCCCACTTACAACATCATAGAAATTATATCAATGAAAGATGGAAATGCCCTTTTAATCATCGATATGCAAAAAGGTTCTTTTACTTCCCAAACGCCCCGGTTTGATACGGAAGGAGTTGTTATGAGGATAAATAAGCTCGGTTCGATGTTCAGGGAATTGGCTTTTCCGGTAATTTTCATTCAACACGACGGAACGGGAACCGGACAATTTGAAAAAAACTCAACGGCCTGGGAAAACCTGGACGAGTTAATTGTTGAGCCTGATGATATTTTGGTTGATAAATATGCAAATGATATCTTTTATAGAACCACCCTGCAATCGAAATTAAATGAATTGAATGTTAGTGATCTGTTCATTACCGGTTGTGCAACGGACTTTTGTGTAGAATCTGCAATCCAATCGGCCCTGACAAAGGATTATAACATCACTGTTGTTTCTAACGGACATACAACCGGTGAAAGACCACATTTGAAAGCAGAAAAAGTAATTGAACATTACAATTGGGTCTGGCAAAATATGATCCCTACCAAAGGAAAAATAGAGGTAAAAAGTTTTGAGCAGATAAAAAACGAGAATACAACGTACGCTACCCGCGGTTAGCGGTGAGTGTTTAATTTAATATTTGTGTTTCTAAACCGTCGCCCGCGGCAAGCGGAAAACGGTATGGGACATCCAAACCCTAATCAAAACACTATGCAATTAAAAAAATTACTCCTCCCCGTTACAGCGCTTCTTATTTTATTTTCCTGTAAGGATAAAACCCCGGAAGAGGAAATACAGGAACAGATATCCAACCTGTATAAATACCGGGAATACATCTCTGACGTCTCCCAGGGGATCATTTCTTCTCACTCCAGCATAAAAATAATGCTACGTGATCCCATTGCGGAATGGGAGCCCAACCGGGAACTTCGCGAAGACCTCATCCGCGTATCCCCGAAAACAAAAGGTAAGGTAGTAGCCCTGAACAACCAGACCCTGGCCTTTGTACCGGAAGCTCCCCTGAAGCAGGATACGGAATACGAGTTTACATTAAAACTGGGAGATCTCGTAAAGGACATCCCCGGTGAACTAAGGGATTTTTCCTTTAAGGTAAAAACCATCAAACAGCAATTTAAGATCACTACCGACCAGATACAATCCTATAACCGCGACTGGCAATACGTGGAAGGCACACTGAGAAGCAGCGATCAGTTAGCTGCGGAAACTGCAAAAAAACTGGTACAGGCCTCGCAGAAAGACAAAGAGCTCTCCGTAAAATTCTACGGGGAGGCAGAGACCAACACCCAGTTCCGGTTTAAGATCGACAGTATCCGCCGGTTGAAAGAAGATTCGAAAGTAAAAGTAACATGGAACGGCAAGCCCTTTGATATCGATTCAAAAGGGGAAGGAGAGATTCTCATTCCCGGAAAAAACAACTTTACCGTCATGGAGGTCAATGTCGTGGGAACAGACAAGCCTTATGTGGAAATCAATTTTTCAGACCCGTTGAAGAAAAACCAGAACTTTGACGGACTGGTAAGCATCCAGGACGCCAGATCACTGAAATTTTTGGTGGACGGGAATGTACTTAAAGTCTATCCGGAAAACGAACTCAAAGGAGTAAAATCATTGGAAGTGTTCCAGGGCATACAAAATGTGGAAAACTATAAGCTGAAGCAGCTCTTTTCCGAACAGATCGCCTTCGAACAGCTAAAACCTGAGGTAAGGCTGTTGCAAAGTGGCACTATACTTCCTTCCTCCAACAATCTCAAGATCAATTTTGAAGCCGTAAACCTCAATGCCGTCGATGTATCCGTCATTAAAATATTTGAGAACAACATTTTACAGTTCCTGCAATACCAGGACCTCAACGGGGAGGGCGACCTGCGCACTGTGGCCAGGCCCATCGCCCGAAAAACCATTCAGCTTCACAGCAACCTGAGTGCCGCCAACGGCAAATGGCACGCCTATGCCCTGGACCTCAGGGAACTCATCACCCCCGATCCCGGCGCCATCTATCGGGTGGAATTCCGGTACAGGCCGTCTTACAGCACCTATAAATGTGATGAGACCAATTTCCCCGAAGAAGAGGAAACCACCACCGGAGAGAACTACGACGAAGCGCAGGAATCCAGCTACTGGGACAATGTGGAAGGATATTATTACGACGATTATTATTACGATTACACCTATAACTGGGAGGAAAATGAGAACCCTTGTAATACTTCTTATTACCGCAATAAAAAAGTCGCTGTAAACGTCCTCGCCTCCGATCTGGGCGTTACCATAAAAAAGGGCAATAACGAATCCTATTTTGTCAGCGTCACTAATCTTATTACAGCAAAGCCCGAAGCCGACATCAAAGTCACTTTTTACAATTTCCAGCAGCAGGAAATGGCTACAGTCGTTACCGATAAGGACGGGTTTACCATGCTCGATGCCACCGTTCCGGCCTATTTTGCCATTGCCGAAAAAGGAAAGCAAAAGACCTATATAAAACTCAGTGATGGCAACGCACTTTCAGTGAGTAAATTCGATGTTTCCGGAGTTAAACTGCACAAGGGCATAAAAGGATACCTCTATGGCGAACGCGGGGTATGGCGGCCGGGAGACACCCTCTTCCTGTCTTTTATACTCAATGACAAGGCTAATAAACTGCCGAAAGGTCATCCCGTAAAGTTCGAATTAAAAGACCCCTACGGAAAAATAACCCATAAGGAGATCAGGACCAGCGCGACCGACAATTTCTATACCTTTACCACCTCCACAGACCAGAATGCCCCTACCGGGAACTGGCAGGCCAAGATATCCGTAGGTGGTGCGGTCTTTACCAAACGTATCCGCATAGAGACCATAAAGCCCAACCGGCTGAAGATCAAGGCCGATTTTGAAGACGATATCCTCTCCGGTTCCAAACCGGTGAACGGAAATCTTGAAGTGGCCTGGCTGCACGGTGCCATTGCCAGGAACCTCAAGGCTGATATCCAGGCAAGGTTCCAACGGCAAAATACCAGTTTTAAACAATTTGCGGGCTATATTTTCAACGACCCTTCCAGGTCTTTCGCTTCTGAAGAACAAACCGTTTTTGACGGCAAGGTCAATGCCGAAGGCAAAGCCTCGTTCTCACTGAAGCCCCAACTGGAAAAAAAGGCGCCCGGAATGCTGAAGGCTTCCTTTATCACCAAAGTATACGAAACCGGAGGTGATTTCAGTACCGACGTATTTACCAAAACCTATTCGCCATACAATACTTACATAGGCCTTAATCCCCCCAAAGGCGACAAGACCAGGGGCATGCTCCTCACCGATACCAAACACCGCTTCGAAGTGGTTTCTGTGGACGAAAAGGGCAACCCCAAAGCCACCAAAGGGTTAAAGGTAAATATTTACAAAGTAAAATGGCGATGGTGGTGGGACACTTCAGAAGACAACCTCTCTTCCTACCGCGGCAGTGACCACAGGGAAAACGTATTTTCCAAAACCATCAATACAGGTGCTGACGGCAAGGCTTCCTTTGACTTTGAACTGAAATACCCCGAATGGGGCCGTTACCTCATACATGTCGAAGACCCGGAAGGCGGCCACGCCACAGGCCAAACGGTTTATATCGACTGGCCTGGCTGGGCCGGAAAATCCAGGAAAAACGATCCTTCTTCAGCTACCATGCTGGTCTTCTCTACCGACAAGAAAAATTACAGGGTGGGCGAAAAAGCCATCGTTACTTTCCCCAGCAGTGCGGGAGGGCGCGCCCTGGTTACCGTGGAGAACGGTACCGAAGTACTGCACTCGTTATGGGTGGATGCAGAAGAAGGCGAAACCCGGTTCGAACTGCCGATAGACGCCTTATACACTCCTAATATTTATATCCATATTTCCCTGTTACAGCCACACGCATCCACGGCAAACGACCTTCCTATCCGGCTTTACGGTGTCGTACCTGTTACCGTAGAAGATCCCGCCACCAGGCTGAAACCGGAAATAAGCATGCCCGATGTGCTGCGCCCGGAAGAGAAGGTCACCGTAAAAGTGAAGGAAAAACAGGGTAAACCGATGACCTATACCATTGCTGTCGTGGATGACGGCCTGCTCGACCTTACCCGTTTTAAAACACCAAATGCCTGGGACGAGTTTTTCGCCAGGGAAGCCCTGGGTGTAAAGACGTGGGATATCTACGACGATGTTATCGGGGCCTACGGAGGCAGGATAGACCAGGTATTCAGCATAGGTGGTGACGAAGAGCTGGCCGGGGCCAAGAACAAAAAGGCCAACCGCTTTAAGCCTATGGTGGTTTATCTCGGGCCTTTTACCCTGGATAAAGGCCAAACCCGGTCGCACAGTATTACCATTCCCAAGTATATCGGTTCTGTAAGGACCATGATTGTAGCGGGAGACCCGGAAACCGGGGCCTACGGAAGTACGGAAAAGACCACCCCGGTACGCAAACCGCTCATGGTACTGGCTTCCCTGCCCAGAAAGATCACCCCCGGAGAGAAAGTTACCCTGCCCGTTACCGTATTTGCCATGGAAAACAAGGTGAAAAACGTAAGCGTTCAGGTAAAAGGCAACAAGGCATTCCGCATAACGGGTGATGCTACACAAAAGGTGTCCTTTGACAGGCCGGATGAAAAAATGGCTTATTTTGAACTCGAGATCGCCGATTTTGAAGGTATCGGTAAAATAGAGGTTATTGCGTCCGGCAATGGAGAAAAAGCGTCTTATGAGGTAGAAATAGACGTGCTCAATCCCAATCCGCTTACCACATCGGTACAGGATATTATACTGGAGCCGGGAAAATCCCGGGAACTGGCACTGGAAACCTTTGGGGTTGCAGGAAGCAATACGGCAAGCATTGAATTCTCCACGCTTCCGCCCATGAACTTCAACGGCCGTATGAAATACCTCATCCGGTATCCGCACGGATGTGTGGAGCAGGTAACATCAGCCGCATTCCCGCAGTTGTTCCTTCCCGGTATCTTTGACCTTACGGCAGACAAAAAGCAAAAGATCCAGAAAAATGTGGAAAGGGCCATAAAACGCCTGGGCGGCTACCAGCTTCCGAATGGCGGTTTTGCCTACTGGAGCGGCCAGAACTATGCCAATGACTGGGGTTCCTCATATGCAGGCCACTTTTTACTGGAAGCAGAGAAAAAAGGATACGTCCTCCCTATCGGCTTTAAAAATAGCTGGATCAATTACCAGAAACAGGCCGCCAAACAATGGAGGCAGTCCCGTAAAAGTTCTGATCTGGCACAGGCCTACCGCCTGTATACCCTGGCCCTGGCCGAAAATGCAGATGTCTCTTCCATGAACAGGTTAAGGGAAACGCCGGACATATCCAACGAAGCCAGGCTCCGACTCGCTGCAGCCTATTCCCTGATCGGACAGAAAAATGCCGCCCGGGAGATATTTGTGAATGCCAATATCGATATTCAGCCGGTGAAATACGATTATCACACCTATGGTTCTACGGAAAGGAACCGCGCACTGGCTTTGGAAACCCTTTTGTTACTGAACGAGAAGGTCAAAGCCCGGGACATGGCCCGGGACATCGCCAAAAACCTCAGCCAAGACCGCTGGATGAGTACACAGAGTACCGCATACAGCCTCCTCGCCATGGCTAAATTCGCCGAATACATCGGTGGTAAAGGTATTGATGTCTCGTATACCGTAAACGGAAAATCCACTGCGCTGAATACACCGAACACCCTGGCAGACAGAAGCCTGGACATCAGCAAAGGAAATAATACCCTGAAGCTGCAAAACAACAAGGACAACACCCTGTTCGTCCGGGTACTGAACAACGGAATTTTACCGGTAGGCCAGGAAAGGACAGAACAGCAGAACCTCACGGCCAAAGTAGTATACAAAGGAAGGGACGGAAATATACTGAATGTTTCCAGCCTCACCCAGGGCACCAATTTTATCGCCGAGGTGACCATTACCAACCAGAAAGGAGATGCCCTCAAAAACATAGCCCTGACACATATCTTCCCCAGCGGATGGGAGATCGTCAATACCCGTTTCACCGATTTCGGAAATGCCCAGGGCACTGCCAATGAGGCCACCCATACCGACCTCAGGGACGACCGGGCCAATTTCTATTTCGACCTCGGTGCACACAAGAGCAAAACCTTCAGGGTACTGGTCAATGCTTCCTATCTCGGAAAATACTACCTGCCCGGCATACAGTGCGAGGCCATGTATGACAATGATTATCGGGTGCGGACCAAAGGAAAGTGGGTTGAGGTGGTACAATAGCGTTATTTAACTCGACATAAACTAAAAACGTCATTGCGAGGAGCCGAGAGGCGACGTGGCAATCTCCTATGGTAAACAGCATACCTCCAAGGGTAAGCGCAAATCCGCCAAGAGACTGCCATACTTCGTACCAATGACGTGTTTCGTAAGTAACTGAATTGCAGAAGTATGAAATAGTTTTCACGTCGAGTGTAATCGAGACGCCTTGGCCTGACCACCCCTCGACTTTAGTTTATCCTGAGCAAAGCCGAAGGGCTCGGGGTGACAGAGGGCGTCATTATCAATTTATGCCGTTGCCTAAACGTTAATTCTCACAGTGACGTACTTAAAGTCATTCCAATTATAATTCTCAAAATAAACACTTTTGATTTATATCGAGCTTATTTAATTTTTTTTGAGAAGGCCAGGTTTATTGTTTAGAGCTATTTTTGTATACTTGTTTTAAATACGTATTTACGTTTAAATACATCGGCAATGAATATTGAATTAACTCCTCTAGTTAAAAGTTTGAGTGGTGTTATACAACTCCCTTCCGACTTCGATTACAAAGAAGATTATACGGCCTTCTTGATCAAAAAATATGAATATAAAAAGGTTGAATAATTTAACGTGTTTTCCATGCACAAAAAAACCATTTCCGGCCAGTTTGTAGATATCCCCAATAGGGAAATATTCCCGGCCAGGATAACCATATATGATAAGAGAATAGCATCGGTTGAGAGGATGGAAACCGCTTCGGAGGCCTACATCCTCCCGGGGTTTATCGACGCCCATGTCCACATAGAATCTTCCATGCTGGTCCCTTCAGAATTTGCCCGGATCGCTGTGGTACACGGCACTGTGGCCACGGTGTCCGACCCTCACGAAATAGCCAATGTCTGCGGTATGGAAGGGGTGCAATACATGGTAGACAACGGGCAAAACGTAAATTTTAAATTCTATTTCGGTGCTCCCTCCTGTGTCCCTGCCACGCCTTTCGAAACGGCGGGAGGAGAGATCACTGCAAAAGATATCGGTACCCTGTTGAAAAAAGAGCATTTCACCTACCTGGCCGAAATGATGAACTGGCCCGGTGTGATAAACCGGGACCCGGAAGTCCTCGAAAAAATAGCTGTGGCACAAAAATACGGTAAGCCTGTCGATGGTCATGCCCCGGGGCTCAAGGGAGAACTGGCCGGAAAATACATCTCGGCAGGTATTTCTACCGATCACGAGTGTTTTACCAAAGAAGAAGCGCTGGACAAGTTGAAACACGGTATGAAAATAGCCATACGCGAAGGCAGTGCGGCCAAAAATTTCGAAGCCCTGGTCGATCTTATTGACGAGTACCCAGATCATATCATGCTCTGTTCTGACGACAAACACCCGGACAACCTGGTGGAAGGCCATATCAACCAGCTCGCAGCCCGGGCTGTTGCAAAAGGGAAAGACCTTTTTAAGGTGCTGAAAGCCGCCTGCCTGAATCCTATCGATCACTATAACATGAACGTAGGAAAGCTCCGCGAAGGCGACCCGGCCGATCTCATCCTCGTCAAAGACCTGGAAAGTTTTGAAGTACTGGAGACCCTTATCGACGGCGAAACGGTTGCGAAAGCGGGAGAATCCCTGATCGCGGGAACAAAAAACCGTATCATCAACAATTTTCACGCCTCCCGAAAATCCCCGGGGGAATTTGCCGTTAAGGCCCGGGGAGAAAAGATCAGGGTCATAGAAGCCAAAGACGGGGAACTCATTACCTCGGAAAAAACAACCGGTGTTAAAACTGATAACGGTTATGCCGTTTCCGATACGGACAACGATATCCTTAAAATTGCAGTGATCAACCGATACCGGGATGCACCGCCTGCGATTGCCTTTATTAAAAATTTCGGATTAAAAGAAGGGGCCATTGCATCTTCCGTAGCACATGATTCACACAATATCATTGCGGTAGGTACGGACGACCGTGCCATTGCCGAAGCCGTAAATCTCATTATTGACAGCAAAGGAGGGATTTCTGCGGTAAACAGAACGGAGAAAAAGCTGCTCGCCTTACCGGTTGGAGGCATTATGTCTGCCGAAAACGGTTATAAAGTGGCCCGGGAGTACACTGCCATAGACAAGATGGCCAAAATGATGGGTGCTACCCTGCACTCGCCTTTTATGACCCTGAGCTTTATGGCCCTGCTCGTTATTCCAGACCTTAAACTCAGTGACAAAGGCCTGTTTGACGGACAAAAATTTGCGTTTACCGACCTGTTCCCTTCTTAACTGATGACACATAATTTTTGCCTACAAAGGTTATGGTTTCGGAAAGCGGCCGGAATTCCAGGCCCAGTTCCTCCTTCACTTTATCACTGCTGTACAGGTTTTTTGATGTTATTGTCCTGGCCAGGAGCCTGGTAATTTTACGCTTGCTCCCGGTCAGAAGGCTCTTCAGCCAATCCAGCCGCCACAGCCATTGCAGCGCCCATGCCGGGACTTCTTTTTTTGGACCTTCTTTTCCCAGGGCCCTGGCAATAGCAGCAAATAGCTCTCTGTAACTGCGGTTTTCAGATACGGCAATATACTTTTCGTTCTTTATATCGCTGTTCATAAGCCGTATCATTATGGCAACCACGTCCTCTGCATCCACATATCCGGTAACTCCTTCTGTATAATATTTCATTCCCTTGTCCAGCTCCTGGAACAGCCTTCCGCTACCTTTGTTCCATCCCGCTATGCCCGGGGGTACGCCCAGCACTATCCCGGGGTTTACGATAACCACATCCAGCCCTTCCTGGCTGCCCCTCCACACTTCCATCTCCGCACCGTATTTGGAAATGGCATACACATTGTTTTCTTCCTCCATATTCCACTGGGCTTCCTCGGTAATAAATTCCTCCCCAACCTTTTTGCTGAGTGTTGCCACTGAACTGACATAACACAGCTTTTCTACGGCATTGGCAATACAAAGGTTCACCACATTGGCAGTCCCTTCGGTATTTGTTTTTTTCAAAAGGTAATAATCCGAAGGATCAAAGGAAATGAGGGCAGCAGCATGATAAACCCTTCTCACTCCCTCAAAAGCATTGGAAAGGGCGGGAATATCCGTGATGTCGGCTTCAACCCATTCTATGCGGCCAAACCTTGCCCGGTCTTCCTCAGAGGCAGAAAACAGCCCGGCCACAGCGTCGATATCACTGCCCTTCCTGTAAACCGCCCGTATTTTTTCTTCTTTTCGGCTTAGCGAATACAACAAACGGGCCCCGATAAGCCCCGTTCCTCCGGTAACTAGAATCATAGGATCAAAGATATGTATTTTCTGGTTCAAAGTTCAAAGTTTTACCCGGTCCCTGAGCCCTTCGGTTAAATACTATACTGAGTTTATCGAAGTACTCAGGATAAACTAAAGCCGAAGGGCAAGGTTCAAGGTTTTGGTTCCTGAGCAGAGCCGAAGGACAGGTTCCAGGTTTTTGGTTCCGGGTTATAGTTTTTTTCTTCTATTGGCCGCTTTATTGTAAATTTGCGCTTGTTTACCAAAAAAGAAGTAATAATGGTCAAGAATTTTGTAGAAGAACTGCGCTGGAGGGGCATGATCCACGATGTTATGCCGGGTACGGAAGAACAACTGAGCAAGGAATCCACATCGGCTTATGTGGGTATTGATCCCACTGCGGATTCCCTGCATATCGGTCACCTTGTCGGTGTGATGATGCTAAGGCATTTTCAGCTTGCAGGCCACCGCCCTATTGTTCTCGTAGGCGGAGCAACGGGGATGATCGGAGACCCTTCCATGAAATCGGAAGAGCGCAATCTGCTGGACGAGGAGACCCTCCAAAAAAACATCAATGGGATCAAGGCGCAATTGTCGGGCTTACTGGACTTCAATTCAGACCAGCCCAATGCAGCCCTGCTGGTAAACAACTACGACTGGATGAAGGATTTTTCCTTTATCGGTTTTGCGCGCGATGTGGGCAAACGCATTACCGTCAACTACATGATGGCCAAAGATTCTGTTAAAAAACGCCTGAGCTCCGATTCCGGTTCAGGAATGTCTTTTACAGAATTTACCTATCAGCTTATCCAGGGATATGATTTTTACCATTTATACAAAACCTACAACTGCCAGTTGCAAATGGGCGGATCGGACCAATGGGGAAACATCACCACCGGAACGGAACTGATACGCAGGATGAGCGATGACAGTGCCAAGGCCTTTGCCCTCACCTGCCCGCTGATCACTAAGGCCGACGGATCGAAGTTCGGCAAAACAGAAGGCGGAAACGTATGGCTGGACCCTGAAAAGACATCGCCCTACAAGTTTTATCAGTTCTGGCTGAACACTTCAGATGCGGATGCTGAAAAGTATATCAAAATATTTACCTTCCTGGACAGGGAAACCATAGACGAACTGGTTGCCCAACACAGGGAAGCTCCGCATACCCGTGTTCTTCAGAACAGGCTTGCCGAAGAGATCACCATATTTATTCACGGCAGGAAAGAACTGGAGAAGGCCATAAAGGCATCACAGATCCTGTTTGGCAAGAGCTCTTCAGAAGACTTGAAAGCCCTGGACGAACAGACCTTCCTGGACGTGTTTGACGGGGTGCCTCAGGCCGAAATACCTGTTTCCGATCTTAAAGAAGGACTGGACATTATCGACGCACTCAACGAAAAATCCGGATTCCTGAAATCCAATGGTGAAGCGAGGAGGGCGCTGAAGGAAAATTCCATTTCAGTAAACAAAGAAAAGGTAAGCGAAGGACATACTATCACTGCTGAAGCTCTTATCAATGACAAGTTTGTATTGTTGCAAAGGGGGAAGAAGAACTATTTTGTTCTGGTAGCTCGTTAAAACAGAGGATCATTACGATGTCATGCTGAACCTGTTTCAGCATCCCATCACGTTGATCGGACAATCGCTATGAGACCCTGAAACAACCCCTCGACACTTCGGCTGTGCTCAGTGCAGGCAAGTTCAGGGTGACGGCGTTAAATATAGGAAATACGATTACATCACCATCAGGTTACATCCCCGGATATCGGAATTGTCGAACCTGCCGAGCACTTCAAAACTACCATCGGGATAGGTTTTTCCCAGATCCTGTGTGGCTATGAACGAACAGGAATTGATATTGGCCAGGTCTATGACGTTTATTCCCCCGGTCTTTCCGGCAGTTTGTAGTGAGAGGGCATCTTCGGTATCCCTTATAACAATTTTCATCCAGGAAGGGCATTTAAAACGGCCGTCCCCGGCAGAATAGGCCTGCGACAACAATTCCGTCATCCCGTATTCGCTGTGGATATGAGACACGCCAAAGCCTGCGCAGAGTATTTTGTGCAATTCCTGGCGGATGAGTTCTTTTCTCCGCCCTTTCATCCCTCCCGTTTCCATGATAATGGTGTTCTTTAACCGGAACGTGTGGCTTTCCACGAGATCGAGCAAGGCAAAGGAGACCCCGATAAGCAACACTTTTTTACCCGAACTGTCCAGTTTTTCCAGCTTATCGCTCAATTCGGAAATATTGTGAAGGTAAAAACCGCTTTCCGTATTGCCGGAGCGTTTTATCAGATCGTCCACCATATAGATCAGGGAAGAGCCCTGGCGCTCCAGATAGGACGGCAGGAGGGCAAGGACCACATAATCCTCAATATCGCCGTAGAAACGTTTAAATGCACCTAAAAAACTCTTTTCGTAAAGGCTTCTGTCCGTAACATAATGTTTACTCGCTTTCATCCCGGTAGTTCCGCTGCTGGTAAATACTTCTTCCGGATCGCCGGGAGACGCTACTACGGTATGGGTCTTAAAGCACGAAATGGGCAGAAAAGGGATCTTTTCTACGGTCTTTACCGTTTCCGGGGTTCTTTTCAGAAGGTCGCAAAATTTCCCGTATACCTCATTATTCCGGTATTGATGCCGGAACACATCCAGGGTCACGGCATTGAAATCTGCCGTATTGGCTATGTTAAAAATGACATCATTATTCATGACGGGAAGTTATACATTACTACAAAAACCAATGATAAACAGATGTACAGGACATCCGCTTATTCTTCCGTGGCGATCTCCTTCACCCTCCTGAAAAGGTATATGAACAGGGATACACCGGAAAAAACTATAAACAGCAGTAAAGGGAACAACCATTTCTTGGTGGAAGTGATTCCCTTTTTCGGAATATTGGTCTTTACGGCAACTTCTTTTATTACTTTATCCGTATCTGTGGCATTGATGGTAAGTTTATCAATATCATCAAATAGTTCCTGTTGAGAACTAACCAGGTCACCCATTGATCCGGTAAGTGATTCGGCCCTGAAGTAGAACAGCTTATCATCGGGTATGCCCCGGTTTATACTGTCATTCCCCTGCATGCGCAGAATGTCGTTAATATACCCGACAACCTGCCTGTTGACCTTTATCCTGTTATCGATATTGGTGCGCAGGCTGTCTTTCAGGCTATTGAAATATTCGTTGTTATTGAGAAAATCCATGATCCTGGAAATAACCTTCGCGGAATTCTTCCGGGTCCTGGTATAAATGGTTATACGGTGAAACTTGTAATTTTTGGCAGTTTCCATCTCCTTTGCGGAAGATGCATCGCCCTTTAGTGCCCTGAACGCATTCAGGTTGCTCTCATTTTCTCCCAGAAAGCTGTAAATATCAACAATAGGCTCTATTTCAATCCCGGAAAAATAGGATACGGAATCTATTCCCATGGACTTAAAAAAACTGATATCCCCTATCCTCCTTTTGGCCTCGAGTTCTTCTACACTGGAATACAGATAATCCACACTCCCGAAATTGGGTACCACGATGACCTCGTTCTTGTAGGTCTTCGATGCGGTAGTATCCATAAAATAACCCGCCACAAAACCAATAACCAGCAATATGATAACTATAACGGCAAATCTCTTATAGAAAAGAAAAATATTATAAATGCCTTTTATGATCCACTTGAAAAATCCCTTGATCTTTTGAAACAAAACAGCAAGGTCTATTTCTTCGGAGTTATTGTTTTTTTGGATGTTATCACTCATGGTCTGCAATATTGTTTTTCAGAATTATGGGGATACTGTTCCCGGCGATCTCAAAATCAACGCTTGTTAAGTATTTGTTCAAGTATTCTTTCGGTGATCAGGTAGGTAGGTTTTACTCCCGTGGCGCCAAGGCCTCCCGAAGCCAGGGTGCTTCCCGTTTCCAGCGGGTTATCGGAAGCATAGTAGGCATAGCGCACCTCAACATCTTTCGCTATGCTCTTCCGTATCCTGGATGCGGATTGTATGGCTTTCTGATAATGGGCTCCTTCCATTTCCAGTCCCACTACATTCCAGGTAGAATCGTGGAAAAACTTAAGCAGGTCCTTGTTTTGCAGGGAAGTTCCGAGAACAGTGATCATAGTTCCTTCGAAAACCCTGAGGCCATGCCCTTCAAAATCTTCTTTGCACAATTCGTTTTTAAAGGGGTAATTATCTGCCGTACCCTCGAAAATATGTGCCGAAGGGATCATCAGATCGCCTTTGCCTCCTTCGAGTATACCGGCTTTACCCATAATAGATACCGAGGCTACATTGAGAAAATACAATTTTCCCTTCTCTCCTTCTTTCCCTGCTGCTTTGTCCTTATAGGGTTTTAAAAATTCGTCTATGGTTTCGTAAGCCTGTTCACCAAAAGCGTAGTCCATGACAAAAAGCACGGGCTTTTCCTCTTCAGGCAGGGTAGTGTTAAAATCGTAGTTGATCTGGCCGAAATCTATTTTGGCCGTGTCGAATATCTGCACGTCTATATTGGTCCCGGTAGTGTCGTCTACGGAGATCATCCCGTTTTTGTGGGCAAAGGCTTTTACTTTGTCACGGAGTGCTCCGTTTTCCGGCAGGCTCAGTACTTCATAAAGCTCCAGTTTTTCTTTACCGGAAAATTCCTTTTTAAGCGCCTTTTCAGCGAACAGGGAATTCATAACACTGTGCATATTGGCACTGATTATGTGAATGGGCCGCTGCAGCAAATTGTTCTTTTGCAGTGTTTTTTTAATGGTATTGGCCCAGGCTTCCCCGTGTATGTGGTGCCCCAGGCGTTCGCGGAGTATGGGGCTGAACGTAATGGTTCTCTTATTGTTGTCGCGTTCTTCTTCTATAGCCAGTTTTCCCATCCAGTACACCATGTGCAGAAAACGCTCCGGTTTTTGTTTCGTAGCAAAAGTTCGATAGGCATCGAGGGCCTCCTCAAAAGTCCTTCCGATGATATTGGCCACATGGATCAGGGCAACCTCCCGTTCGCCTTGTGAAAGTTTGCCCTTTTTTACAGCGGTTTCCAGTTTAAACCAGTCGCGCGTGGTCTCTCCGGTCTCGTCTATATAAACACGCCTGCATATTTTTTGCGACTCGATATACAGGAATGTAAGATGCGTAAGAATATCGTAAATGTCCGATCGCCCCCTGGTGATCTCAATGTTCATCTGCTCGTCATCTACACGATAACAGTTCCTTCTCCTTTTCGGGGGAATGATGGGTTTGAAGTGCGATTTTTTATAGCCTTCATCGGAAGTGAGGTTCACATAACGGCATTCTTCAATACCGATAGGAAGCCTGTCCAGAATATACATCAGCCCGTTCAGTTCTACCTTGTCTTCGGCAACGGAGCCATAAATTTCCGGCCGCAGCAGCAAAAGCGATTGCCGGAGGGTTTCCCCCGACACTCCCATAGGCTTATAGAACCCCCTGTTGAGCAGATGCCTCATGGTGATGTACATCCGTTCAATGGCATTGGTCGATTCCTGTGCTCTTGTTCTTCCTTTAGTTTTACTCATACTCTATTTTCCGCACAAAAATACGGGATTTTATGTTATCTCCACCGATTAGTTACTCATCATTCTTTTCAGTTCCTTACCTGCTATATACCGCTCCTTGCGCAATTTTCTTATCACCTTACGGGCCAGATTATTATTTACGGTCCCATAGCCTGCATAAAAATCACCCTCTACGGAAGAGGTCGCTATCCACTGGTTTTCCAGTGTAGCCATGTCTATAAGATAGATATGAAACCTGGCATTGGGTTCGTATCTGGTACTGATATCCCCATCTACGCCATCTATATGCTGCGTTTGTTCCCAGGACACTCTTTTTATAACCAAAACGGCCTCGGCTCCGGAAGTTTTTATTATATCTATAAACTCTTTATAATCGTAATCCTTGTTAATATCGAACAAATCCCCGGAAGCAATTCCTTTAGTTGGAAACATATTCCTGATAAAGGTTTTTTCTAATTGTTTCCTGTACTTTGCACCGTCCAGATCGTTAAACTTTCCACGAAAAGACTCATTATAAGTCTCATCGTTGAGTTTAGTGATGTCATTTTTCGATGTTGTCCACACAACAGCCACTTTATTATATATTCTTGACGGTTCCTTTATCTTATGATCAGAAATATTCCCTGAAGCACAACTTTGAAATAACAGCAAAACCAACAATGCAAAAATCAATAATCCTGTACGCATAGTCTGATAATTTATTTGGGTTAAACTTTGTATTTATATAATTCTTCGGCGAGTTTACGGTCGTTGGACAGGCGTTGCACCTTGTTCTGCCCACCCAGCTTGCCCACGCTTTTCATATAGCCGGTAAAACCGTCTTTTTTTATTTTCGTGATCTTCAGGGGTTGTAATATATTTCCGGCGATAAGGTCGTAATAGTAGCTGTTCTGCTCTTGCAGGGCCCGGTCTATTTTCAGGGCAAAGTCTGCCAGGTTTTCGGGCTCCTTTTCAAACTCTACCAGCCATTCGTGATAAGGGAGCCCGCCTTCCCCGGGCTCGGTCTGGGGAGCTACGGTAAACTCATTAATGCTGACCCCGAAACTTTCGATGGCCTGCCTCATGGCCTCCTCCACTTCCTTGGCTATGACGTGCTCACCGAAAGCAGAGGTAAAATGTTTTATCCTGCCCGAAACCACTACCCGGTAGGGCTTAAGCGAGGTAAACTGAACGGTATCGCCCAGGTTATAGGCCCACAGCCCGGCATTGGTGGAAATGATCATTACATAATTGACCCCGGTTCTTACATCTTTTATGGTGAGCCGTTCCGGGTTTTCCTCAAAAAATTCATCTGCCCTGATAAATTCGTAAAAGATCCCGGAATCGAGTTGTAACAACATCCCTTTTTCTTTCTGCGAATCCTGATAGGCAAAAAATCCCTCGCTGGCAGGAAAAAGTTCAATACTGTCTACCTTTCTCCCGATAAGCTGCTCAAACTTTGCCCGGTAGGGTTCATAATTCACTCCGCCATAAATAAAAAGCCGGAAGTTCTTAAAAATATCACCGACCTTATTGCCTGTTCTGGCCTGAAGTTTTTCAAAATACATCTGCACCCAGGAAGGGATGCCGCTTATCACCGTCATATCTTCTTTCAGGGTTTCTTCCACTATGGCATTGACCTTGGTTTCCCAGTCTTCTATACAGTTGGTTTCCCAGCTGGGCATACGGTTCTTTTGCAGGTATTTGGGGACATAGTGGGCCACGATCCCGGATAAACGCCCCAGCTTTATGCCGTTCTTTTCATTCAGTATGGGGCTGCCCTGCAGGAAGATCATCTTACCATCCACAAAACGCGTATTTCCCGTTTCGTTGATGTAGCACAGGATGGCATTCCGCGCTGCCTGAATATGATAGGGCATGGAATCGGCCGTGAGGGGGATGTACTTGGCCCCGGAAGTCGTCCCGGAGGTCTTGGCAAAATACAGGGGCTTGCCTTTCCAGAGCACATCTTCCTCCCCTTCCACCATACGGTCTATATAGGGCCTCAATGCCTCATAGTCGCGTACGGGGACCCTTTTTACGAAATCTTCATGGTTTTTGATGCTGCTGAAATCGTGATCTTTTCCGAATGCAGAAGGTGCAGCCGAGGCGATCAGTTCCCGGAATACCTTTTCCTGGGTTTCCACGGGGCGGGCTGCCCATTTTTGAATCTTATTGCAGGTGGTCTTTGCAAATATTTTTGCAGCAAAGGATTTTAATGACATATTCCTGATTTGGCAAATCGATAAAATTAATACAAACCGTCAAGGCCTTCATAGACATTTTGAATATTAATGCTTTTTGCTGTAACGCCATAATGGCTCTTTGGTCCATTCAGGCTTTATTCCCAAAGCATTCTCGTCTATATTAGAATACTTTTGCATTAATTCGTGCAGGTTTTCTGTGAAGGTATTTCCCGGTTGAACAATATTCAGTAAATATTTCATAATACACAAATGAACATACAGCTTTTGAAATTCATGTTGCTTCGGGACGTTAGACACCCAATAAAAGGGTGGATCGGATAGCAATTTCGGTGCACCGGGTAAATTCTTGTTCCACAACCGGGAATGGTGTGCACAATAATTGCGAATTTGCGTAATGGACTGTAACCAACTTGGCAGATAAGTATGATTTACCGCACCAAATTCTTTCGCTATAATATCTTTGGACTCAATCGTATTTTTGAGGTTTCCGTATAGTTTGGACAAGGCTCCGAAACTGGTCTGTTCCAAACTTTTCCACGAAGGAGGAAACCTTTTGTCATTTTTGTGTTTTTTTTTGTGATTTTTTATGGTAATATCTTTGCTCCTGGTAATCTCCTCTTCTATTCCGGACAGTGTTTTCACCAGGGATATACTGTCATTGAAAAGGTTGAAGTTTTGAAACCACCAGGGATCAAATTCGTGAGACAAATGATAAATAAGTTTGGTCCGCAGGCTGATTTCCAACTTTTCGATAACTCCAAAAAGTAACAGGCGTAATTCACTGTCGAAATTATACAAAGCAATAACATCGGAAAATTTACTGTCCGGTTTAAAAATATGCTTTTCCTTATCCGATTGCATTACATACCAATACTCTCCCAATCTGTAATAACTGATATGAGATAAATAATGTTCCGCATCATCTTCCGGATGTATACTCAACCCTCTTCTTCTAAGCAATTTTATTTGCTCTTCAATAGTTGTGGCTTCTTTATCAAACATCTTTTAAAAATAAAAAACTCCGTCAAACCAAAGTCTGACGAAGTTATTAATTATCAGGATATTCTAAAAACAAAAGACACACCCTGGGACGCTGTTCTTATGGGTAGCGTGGTGTGTACTGTTAGTACAAAGGTACAAAAAATATACCACTTTTTAATCATGTTCATAAGCCTTAGTCGAAATCTATATAATCCGTGGGATTTACGGGATAGCCGTTGCTCCACAATTCAAAGTGCAGATGTGGCCCGGTAGTCAGTTCGCCCGTATTTCCCATAGTGGCGATGACTTCTCCCGCTTTGACAAGCTCTCCCTGCGATTTGCTCAGGGATCCGTTGTGCTTATACACTGATATAAGGCCGAAAGAATGTTCTATGATACATACGTAGCCGGTTTCTACCGTCCATTCGGCAAAGATAACAATTCCGTCCGCAGCAGCCTTTACCGGGGTGCCGGAAGCTCCGGGGATATCTACGGCAAAGTGTTTTTCTTCCAGGTTATACGCGTTTGATATGGCGCCGGAAACCGGGGGAAACAGTACAAAATTCACCTTAGACAGGCTCTTTCCTACCAGATTGTACTTGTCTTCCAGGGCCACTTCTTCCCGTAGGGCAAGATCTTCCTTCCCGGGACTGAGATCCACTTCGGAAGGGTCGGGCCTTTCTTTTTCTTTGGTCAGGGAATCCTCCAAAGCCTCGGCATCCATATCCGCCGGGCTTACTTCCCCGGTAAGTACTCTCTTGACATTCTCTATATAGCGGTCGTTGTAATCCAGTACATTCACCAGTGAATCGGTCTTAAAGGTAAGATCGGCTACCTGCCTTTTCAGTTCTGTGGACGAATATCCGGGGATGTATTCACGCAAAGGAGTAAAAGCGATGAACATTGTGGTGATGGCAATCAGAAAAACAGCAAAGGAAGTACCTACAACAAAAACATTAAGCCTGTTCAGCCTAAAGGAAAGCCGCTCTTCGAAAGTATCTTCATTGAGAATGACCAGCCGATACTTGTGTAACAGCTTTTTTGCAAGTTTCTTTCTTTTCGGTTTGCTTTCTGACATAATTCCTGCAAATATAGCGTTCTATATATACCGCTATTCTTAAAATTATAATAATTAACGCCTCGATTAAACTTTTCTTATTACCTTTGTTACAGTAAATGTAATTAAAAATGATGTCATTGAATATTTTTTTAGGGATGATCGGTGCTCCACAGATCATATTGATCGTTGTCGTACTGTTGCTCCTTTTCGGCGGTAGGAAGATACCTGAACTGATGCGAGGTCTTGGAAGCGGTATAAAGGAATTTAAAAATGCCTCCAAGGAAGACGAAGCTGCTCCCGAAAGCGACAAGAAACAATAGCTTTTTACCGATATAACGATAATAACCTTTATTCTTTCGGGGATGAGGGTTTTTTTGTCCCTCTTACAATAGAATATTTCCTCTCCCGCTAATACATCAATCTGTCATGGACAGCTGAATACGCTTTCTTTTCAGGTCCACATCTATAACCTTTACCATGACATGCTGATGCAGTTTTACCACGCTGTTCACATCGCTTACGTATGTGTCGCTGAGGCGGGAAATATGTACCAGTCCGCTTTCCTTGATACCGATATCCACAAAACATCCGAAATTGGTGATATTGTTTACGATACCGGGCACGGTAATGCCGGGTTTCACATCTTCTATGGTACGCAGATCCTTACTGAACTCAAAGACTTTTGCTTTTTTCCTGGGGTCCAGGCCGGGTTTTTCCAGTTCCCTGAGGATATCGTTCAATGTTGGTAATCCCACGCTGTCCGTACAGTATTTTTCGGGCTTTATCCTTGCGATATTCTCTTTGTTCCCTATCAGTTCTTCCACTTCCAGTTGCAGGTCGCGGGCCATTTTTTCCACGATAGTGTAGCTTTCCGGGTGTATGGCAGAATTGTCCAGGGGGTTTTTACCCTGCAATATCCGGAGAAAGGCAGCACTTTGTTCAAAAGCCTTGTTGCCGAGCCGGGGGACCATCAGGAGTTCTTTTCTGGAACGTATTTCCCCGTTCTCGCTCCGGTATTCCACAATCTTCTCCGCAAGTGACGGCCCTATGCCGGATACATATCCCAACAGGCTGGGACTGGCAGTATTGACATTGACACCTATGCTGTTCACGCAGCTCATCACTACGGCATCGAGCTCGGTTTTCATCCGGCCCTGGTCCACATCGTGCTGGTATTGCCCCACCCCTATCGATTTCGGATCGATCTTTACCAGCTCGGCCAGCGGGTCGGCCAGCCTCCGCCCTATGGATACTGCTCCCCTGACCGTAACGTCGTAATTTGGAAATTCTTGCCTGGCCACACCCGAGGCAGAATATACCGATGCCCCGCTTTCATTCACCACAAAAACCTGTACTTCCCGGTCGAAGGCTATTCTCTTTATCAGTGCTTCGGTTTCCCGGGATGCCGTACCGTTACCGATGGCAATAGCTTCTACCCTGTATGCATTCACCAGGGAGCGTATCTTTTTTATGGCTTGTGAGGCTTCTCTTTGCGGAGGGTGCGGATAGATGTTTTCATTGTACAGGAGATCGCCTTTTTCGTCGAGGCATACGACCTTGCAACCGCTTTTAAATCCCGGGTCTATGGCCAGGATACGTTTTTCCCCGAGGGGAGGCGCCAGCAGCAACTGTCTTAAATTACCTGAAAAGACCTGAATGGCCGTATGGTCTGCCTTTTCTTTGGCTTCTTTCAGTATTTCGTTCGATACAGCAGGGTATAACAGCCGCTCATAGGCTTCTTTTGCAGCCTTCCGGATATAGGATATCCCCGGGGCCCTTTCATTGCGTATAACGATGTTTTCTATGGCTTCCAGGGCCTGTTCCTTATCTACCGCGACCTTTACCCGGACCACTTCTTCCTTTTCGGCCCGCAGCATGGCCAGCAATCTGTGGGAAGGACATTTGTACAACGGCTCGTTCCAATCGAAATACTGACGGTATTTTTGTGCCTGTTCGTCCTCTTCCCTGCCCTTTACCACGGATGCGGATATCGTTGCACTCCTGCTGAACAAGCGCCGCAATACATGGCGTACCCTTCGGTTTTCGTTGATCCATTCGGCACTGATATCCACAGCTCCCTGCAACGCTTCCCCGGTATCGCCCACTTTGTCGTTAAGAAAGCGGTTAGCTGCGTTCTCCACATCTGTTCCGGACTGTGCCATAAGCATCTTTGCCAGGGGCTCCAGCCCTTTTTCCCTGGCCATTCCGGCCCTGGTATTCCGCTTTCTCTTGTAGGGCAGGTAAAGGTCCTCCACCTCGGTAAGGGACGTGGCACTCTCTATTTTCTGTTTCAGTTCCGGACTGAGCTCTTCCTGCTCTTCTATGGATTTAAGAACGGAAGCCTTTCGCTTCTCTAATTCCTCATACGCACTCTTCAGCTTCTGTATCCCCGAGATCTGTACCTCATCGAGGTTTCCGGTCATTTCCTTGCGGTAACGGGCAATAAAAGGCACTGTACTGTCTTCCTCCAAAAGTTTCAGGGTATTGGCAATACTTCTTTGTGGCAGGTCGATATGAGTGGAAACGTAATTTAAGATATTCACTACTTAGATCTTAGACTTGAGATTTGAGATATCAAACAGAGGGTTTGGGAGGTATAGTTAGGAACGTAGAGGGATGTTATTTTGAAATAAATTCTACACTCTTCAGGATAGCTTCCAGTTCAAACATATAGTCGCGTTTGTCCACGGACGGGGCAAATGTAAGCCCTTCCAGGACGAGCAAGCGGTTGTTTTCCTCATCCCTGATAATGTAATTTACAAAGGGGCCGGCCATGGCAAAGTTCTTCATTTCCCACATACCCTTGGTCTCTATGGTGGGTTTTCCGGCAAGGGTAATATCAAAAATATAAGGAGCGTAGGCCTTCTGGGTGATCATATACATGCCTTCTTCCCGTCCGGGTACGTATTTCTTCCCTATGGAATCATGTATTTTTATGAAGGCATCCACCCGGGTAGAATCGTTAGGGATACTATTCAGGGGGAGTTCATATACGAAAACATGCATGGACCCCTTTGGAATAACCCTTTCTATCCAGATAAAATTATCTTCTTCCTCTTTCGTCTTGTAGATGGATGGCATGGTCAGGGATATTCCGAACTTTTTCTGAACATAGGTTTCTTTGTTCAGGGAAGTGTAAAACCTGTGCTGCTTTTCTTTGATATCGTTCGCCTTGAATTCTTCAATATATTCTTTCGACGTTTCTGCAATAAGGTCTATCATTGTCCCGCTGTCCGGAGCCTTGATGACCCCTACTTTTTGCGGCCGGGCAAAGGTATCGGTGCTGACACCGGAACTGGTGGTTGAATCTTTCTCAACCAGCAGAATATTCCTGCTCCTGGTCGTAGAACCTTTAAAGATGGACAAGGGGATCTGATGAATGGCAAAGATGGGTTCTTCCATAGGCAACCCATCTACCGGTGCAGCATAGTATTCGCGTATTTCGTCTCCCACATCTCCTTTCCACAGTTCGTTATCTATGACCACGGCCAGGGAATTTATGGCCCCGACAGAATCGGGGAGATAACTTTTCCTGGTTTTTTCGTCTTCTTTACAGGAAGACAGTACCAGCAACATTCCGGTTAAAATAAAGGCAAGTCCTTTGGTGAGATAAACATGAAGTCCCGCTTTACGGTTTTTTTTCTGATCATGTTTCAATCTTCTGTCTGCCCGGCGGCAGACAGGCGCATTTTGTATCATTATGTTTAGATTTAGTGGGTTTGTTAGCAGCTGCAAAGTTTTAGCTTCATTCCAGGCTTTAATCTATCCCCACTAATATCGTTCCAATCTCGAATATTTTTTACAGAAATTCCCCGGAATTTTTGAGAAATGGTCCAGAGCGAGTCCCCTTTTTGCACTGTATATACTTTTTTTGAAGGCGAAACAGCACTTTTCGACGATGTTCTGGCCACACCGGATCCTCGCGAATATATGGTCAGGCGCTGACCAATACGTAGCTTGTTATTCCGCAGCCCGTTCCATCGTTTCAGGTCGCTTACCCGAACCCCGTAGCGGTTGGCTATTCTGCCCAGGTAATCCCCGCGCCTTACCCTATAGGTGATCCTGCTGTTCTTTTTGAAAAACTGCGGCAGGGGTTTTTCCTTTTTAGCTTCTTCGGCCTTTATATGGGCATAGATAGCGTCTTCATTGGTTACAAACTTGCCTATGGCCTTACCGGGCAGGCGAAGGGCGTGGGCCTCTCCTTCGATATAAGGAACGATATCGAGCTTATAGGACGGGTTCAGGAACTGTATCTGATCTACATCTACACTGACAAGTTCCGATATCTGATCGAAAGTAACGGGCCTTTTAACGTGAACGGTATCGGTCTCGAAATGGGCCACTTCCGGTCTTTGAGCTGCAAATCCGTGTTCTCCCGCATATTCGAATATATACATCATGGCGAGGAAAGAAGGTACATAACCCGCAGTTTCCCTTGGAAGGAAGGGTCTGAGGTTCCAATAGTTCTGATACCCTCCCGAACGGCGGATGGCCTTGGATACATTACCCGGGCCGGAATTATATGCCGCCAGGGCAAGATCCCAGTCGCCGAATATTTCATATAACTTGGCCAGGTATTTACAGGCGGCCTCCGTAGATTTTAAAGGGTCACTGCGTTCGTCGATATACGAATTCACTTCCAGGCCGTACATTTTTCCGGTACCGTACATAAACTGCCATATCCCGGTAGCCCCTACCCTGGATTTCGCCCTGGGGTTCAGTGCCGATTCTATAATGGCCAGGTACTTTATTTCCAGCGGGATATCGTAATTATCCAGCTCCTCTTCGAACATCGGGAAGTAATACGCACTTTTCAGCATGGTGCGCTCCAGGAATTTTCGTTTGTTCTTCAGGAAATTCTTGATAACACTTTCCAACTCAGGGTTGTACTCCACGTTGAAAGGTGTTTTTTGATTCAACCTGGCCAGTCGTTCTTTCAGAACGCTGGTGGGTAGTTCACTATACTTTACCCCTTCATAATTGAGACCGGCTATGGTTTGGGTAATGGTGTCATATAAACTATTGTCGTACAGTTCTTTTAACCATAAACTGTCTATTCTGACCGCCATGGAATTATCCTTTAACCGGTATACTCCATCTATTTTCTCTATGGTTACCTGTGGCACTAAAGAATCGCTGTTCCGGGAGGAGATCCTTGCTCTATGAGGCGATGCTTCTTCCTGGCTCTCATCAATTTCTGCAACTGCCTGTGCGTGGCCCATTATGGCAATAAGGGCAAAGAATAGGGTAGCAAAATAGCTTTTCATCGGGTTTAGACTCTTTTTGAATTAACGAAAATCCCGTAAAAATCGTGTTTTTTATTCAAAAAATAAACATAAAAACATGTTAAAATAAAAATCCCTGCCCGGAAAAACCCGGTCAGGGATGTATTCTTTCTGTTTTTTAAAGCAAAAACTTACTTTACGAACTGATTTAGAAACTGTCTGAATTTTATTTCAGGATTGCGGCAATTCCCGGCAGTGTTTTTCCTTCCAGGCTTTCCAGCATGGCACCTCCTCCGGTAGAAACATAACTCACTTTATCTTCAAAACCGAATTGTTTCACGGCAGCAACAGAATCTCCGCCACCCACAAGAGAAAACGCTCCGTTCTTCGTAGCTTCTTCTATGGCATAGCCCACAGCTTTTGTTCCGTTCTGGAAATTTTCCATCTCAAAGACGCCCACCGGACCATTCCAGAGTATGGTTTTGGATTGGAGGATCACCTCTTTGAAATCTTCAAGGGTTTCTGGCCCTGCGTCCAGTCCCTGCCACCCGTCGGGTATGGTATCTACTGCAACTTCCTGTGTATTGGCATCATTATCAAAGGCATCGGCTGCAATGACATCGACCGGGAGGTGTACTTTTACGCCTTTTTCTTCGGCTTTTTTCAGAATGCTGAGTGCCAGTTCCTGTTTGTCATCTTCACAGATGGAATCACCGACTTTTCCGCCCCGGGCTTTTACAAAAGTATAGGTCATTCCACCGCCGATGATAAGGTGGTCTATCTTGTCGAGAATATTTTCTATAATGGTGATCTTGGAAGATACCTTGGCTCCTCCCAGTATGGCAGTCACCGGTTTTTCACCGGTTTCCATCACCTTGTCGATACTTTCTATTTCTTTGGCGAGCAGGTAACCGAAGCATTTGCGGTCTTCGAAGAACTTCGCCACAATGGTCGTGGATGCATGTGCCCTGTGCGCGGTTCCGAAAGCGTCGTTCACATAAATATCACCCAGTTTTGATAATTGTTCGGCAAAAGTCTCGTCTCCTTTTTCTTCTTCGGCGTGAAAACGAAGGTTCTCCAGAAGCAGTATTTCACCGCTTTTTAAATTGGCTACGGCTTCTTCGGCTTTCTTCCCTACACAGTCTTCTACAAAATTTACTTTGACACTGAGTATATCCGATACGGCATTTACGATATGCTTTAAAGAAAGGGCTTCCTGAGGCACTCCTTTCGGGCGGCCCAGGTGGCTCATCAATACAGCACTTCCCCCGTCTTCCAGGACTTTGATCACCGTAGGCTTGGCAGCTTCTATACGTGTAGTGTCCGTTACATTAAATTCACCATCCAGGGGTACGTTAAAATCCACACGGATCAATGCTTTTTTTCCTTTAAAGTCAAAATCATCTATTGTCTTCATAAAAGTAATGTGTTTACGTGTTTTGAAGGGGTCCTGTACTTTCTCCATAAAAATGAGAGGTACAGAGCACAAATGTAAATAAATATTGACTTGTAAAAATAGCCCTTTTATTAGAATATTGTTAAATTGATGGGATAGTTTTGGAGTTTAGATATTGAATGAGCTTAGGAGTAACACCCCCCTGCCCCCCTCAAGGGGGGAGCATAACGCTTTTAGAAAGAAATAAGGCTCCCCCCTTGAGGGGGGCAGGGGGGTGTTAACCTCAACTAAAAAACTCCGGGACTCCCCAACTCCAAAACTAAAAAGACCTTTATATTTGCCCTATGCTATTCAAAGACATCCTGGGACAGGAACACATCAAGAAACACCTCACGGTAAGTGCGGATCAGGAAAGGATTCCGCATGCCCAGCTTTTTGTAGGGGCTGAAGGAAGCGGGGTATTGCCTATGGCCATTGCTTACGCACAATACATTCTCTGCAACAACAAGGCCGGCGAAAACGATACGGGTGCGGACGCCTGTAACCTGAAATTCGCCAATCTCGCCCATCCGGACCTGCACTTTGCCTTTCCGGTGGCGGCCAACAACAAGGTAAAGTCACATCCGGTAAGCAACAACTTCCTGGAAGAATGGCGGCAATTTGTCAAAGAAAGGCCTTACGGAACCCTTTTTGAATGGTACCAGGCCCTGGGAATAGAGAACAAACAGGGACAGATCGGTGTGGACGAAGCCCAGGACATCGTAAAATCGCTTTCGCTGAAATCCTATGAGGGCGGTCACAAGGTCATGATCATCTGGATGGCGGAAAAGCTGAACATTTCGGCGGCCAATAAATTGCTTAAGCTCATTGAAGAGCCGCCCAACCAAACCTTGTTTATCCTTATTGCCAAAGATGAGGAACAGATCATACAGACCATTCTTTCGCGCTGTCAGATATTGCACTTCCCCCCGCTTGCGGAATTAGCCATTAAGGAAAAGCTCATAGCAGAGGGCATTGCAGAAAACGAAGCTACAAAAATAGCCCACCAGGCCAACGGGGACTACAACAGGGCCATGGTCCTGGCAGACACAGACAGCAACGATCTCACTTTCGAAACGTGGTTTGTGCAATGGGTACGTTCTGCCTTTAAGGCCAAAGGCAACAAGGCTGCCATACACGATCTCATAGCCTGGGGAGAACAGATCGCCGCCACGGGAAGAGAAACCCAGAAACTGTTCCTCAACTACTGCCTGGATGTTTTCCGGCAGGCGCTTTTGATCAACTATAATGCCACACCACTGGTTTACATGGAATTTAAGGCAGACAATTTCCGGTTGGAGAAATTTGCACCTTTTGTAAGTGGTAACAACATTACGGAGATCACCCGGGAGCTGCAGGATGCCATTTATCACATAGAGCGGAACGGCAATGCCAAGATCGTACTCACGGATCTTTCCATTAAGCTCACCCGCCTGCTGCATAAATATTGAGCTTGTGATGAGGAGATAAAAAACGACCTTTGCCAGTAATATTACATCAACCCAAAAACAGTTTATTATGGAAAACCTGCAAAATAACGCCGCTGAAATTCTGATCCTCCTGCTGCTCGTGATCACTTTTTTACAGAGTGGCCTGGACAAAATAACCGATTGGAAAGGCAATATTTCCTGGCTCCGGGAACATTTTGCAAAAACCTTTATGAAGGATATGGTGCCCCAGTCCGTGGCGATCGTACTGGTCCTGGAGATCATCACAGGCATGCTCTGCCTGCTGGGCATCATCCGGCTGCTCATCGACGGTGACAGGTTGACCGGCCTTTACGGATCGATCCTTTCCTGCCTCACACTGCTGATCCTGCTTTTCGGGCAACGCGTGGCCAAGGACTACGAAGGAGCCAGGACTATTGTGGTTTATTTTATTCCGGCTGTGCTGGGGGTTCTTCTCCTGCAATAACCCCTCGGTTCCGCTCGGGAACCCGGACAGGAGGTAAAATGTTATTTTTCTTCAGTATTTCCTCCCTTGAGATAGGTATCGAGGAACTTTAATATTTGTCCGTATCCCTTAATTTCGTTCTCTTTCTTTACAAAGCCATGCCCTTCGTCGGGAAACACGATATATTCTACCGGAATATCGTTCTTTCGCATGGCTTCCACAATCTCATCGGATTCCACCTGTAACACCCTGGGATCGTTGGCCCCCTGTAATACCATTACAGGATTTTTTATACGGTTGGCATGGAAAAGCGGTGAAATATTATAGAGCCGAACGGAATCTGCGGTGTTGGGATCTCCCAATTCCTCGTAGAGGGCCTTGCGGAACGACTCCCAGTACGGCGGAATGGATTTAAGGGTACGCAGCCAGTTGGTGACGCCAAAAATGTTTACGCCCACTTTAAATTCATCCGGTTCAAAGGTCATGGCGGCCATGGTCATGTAGCCTCCGTAGCTTCCCCCAATAATACCGATTTTTTCAGTATCTATATACTCCTGCTCCTGCAACCACTTCTTGCCCCATATACAGTCTTTAAGGTCCTTGTCGCCGTGGTTTTTGTCGTCCATTTTATAAAAGGTTTTCCCGTAACCGCTGCTTCCCCTGTTATTTACCGCCAGTATAGCATAACCGTTGTTTACGAGATATTGTATAAGCGACGAATATCCTGTGCGGGATTGTCCCCCGGGGCCTCCGTGTACCCAAACCAGGGCGGGTACCTTGTTATCGGCCGTTGCGGTGTGGGGTTTATAATAAATGGCCGGGATCTCCAGCCCGTCAAAAGATTTAAAACGCACCACCTTTGCCGATACCAGTTCTTCCCTGTTTATTTCCGGGTTGAGGGTTTCGGTGAGTTTCTTGATCTCCCCCGTATCGAAATGATATACATAGAGATTGTTCGGCGACCTGGAAGTACCTACGGTAAGCCGCATTTTTTCTTCGCTTTCCGAGATACTCACGGCTACGATATCCCCACCGGGGACCTGCGGGAATTCTATTTCTTTCCCGGAGGCATTGTCCAATACCACCAGAACGTTTTTCCCGTCTTTATTAATGGCTATGACCCTGTATTTTTCATTTTCACTAACATAGCTGTACATTACATCCCAATCGGTTTTATAGAGCACGCTACTTTTACCGCTTTCTATTTCATACTTCATGAGATATTGAAATTCCGCACCTTTATTGCTGGTATAAAAGAAATGTTTTCCGTCTTTGCCGAAACCGGAGGCGGAATAGTTTCCGGGATTGTCCGGATCGGATACCTCCGTGGTTTTTTCTGTCTTCCTGTTGTATAGAAAAAGCCGGTTTTCGCTCGTTGTTATGGATTGTCGAAGAGCCAGCATATTTTCATCCGGGGACATCCCGGAAATACTAAAGCCCTCTTCGTTTTCATAAAGCATTTCCGAAGTCTTGTCAGACATGTTCATCTTATACATATCAAAATACTTCGGATCTCTTTTGTTGGAGAGATAGTACATCGATTTTTTGTCTTCACTCCAACCTCCAAAACTGGATTTAGCTTTTTCATCCGGAGTAAGGTCCGTAGTAGTCCCATCCTCTTTCAGCAGATATATGTGATTTATTTCATTGCCCCCTTTATCTGCGGAATAGAGTATTTCACCGGTTCCGGGCACGTAGTCTATCGCAAAAAAGGACTCTTCTTCAGAATGGGTCAACTGCTTTTTCGTACCATTCTGAATATCTATTTCATAAAGGTTGAATATTCCGGATTCGTCACTGCTCACCAACAATGCGGACTCATCGGAAGAAAAGGCGCCCCCGCCAATACGGCTGTTACCGTAAAACTGCTCTATGGTGTATTGTTTGACTTCCCTTGTTTCTTCTTTTTTTTCCGTATTACAGGATAACACAAGAGAAACAGCCAGTAAAAAAAAGATGGTTTTCATATGATCTGTTTTTAATTGGTTATTGTAACTATCTGACCGTTAATATGCTTAAAAGTTACATTTTTTTATCTATTTGTTTTTGTTCCATGTGGAACCAGCAAGATATTAAATATCAACATACTGATTATAAACATATTAAACAAAAAAAGCCCGGTGCATTACACCGGGCCGGGCCTATTGTAAGAATATTTTTTACCGGAAGAACAATACGATTTCCTCCATATTACTGGCAGGGAAATACTATTTTTCTTCCTTGTATTTATCGTTGAGGGCTTTCAGGAGCTCTTCAGTAATGTCTTTGGTCTCCTCTCCATACAGCACACTCCCTGCTTCATTGGCTCCGAGAATATAGGTATAGCCATTGTTTTTCCCGTATTCCTTGATAAAATTGCGTACTTTTTTTACGAGAGAATCTATCTGGCCCTGGCTGTCTTGTTGCAACTGCATTTCTTCCTGCTGCACCTGTTGCTGGATCTGTTGCCTTTTCTGCATCAATTCGCCATACCTCTTCTCGGCCTTGCTTTGTGCCATTTTTGAGGCTTCGGCCTGAAATTGCTGTGCTTCGGCCTGCAGTGCCTGGGAGAGGCTATCCGTTTTCTTCTGAAAGGAATCCAGTTTCACCTGGAATTTCGATTCTACGTCCTTCTTTTCCTGGTAGTCATTGATAAGTGTGGTATTATCCACAAAGGCGATCTTGTTCTGCTGACAGGAAAGCAATCCCAATAAAGCTACTCCGGCTATAACAATTTTCTTCATCTCTTTACAAATTTGTTTATACGCAAAAATAGAAAAGTTTTCAAACTAGCCTATTCGGGACTTATTTAATTTTCTGTTTTCTTCTCCAGCTCCATTCCCATAACCAAAACATAAAAACACATCGAAAAACATTTTATAGTCAACACTTATGCATCTTCTATGAAAAATAACTAGAAACTATTAAAAACCCCTTCAATAAATGCGATTTAAGGCGCTTTTAAAACAAAGGCAGGGATAGACCAGGAATATCCGTTAAAAGCCTTTAAAACCTTCTTATTCTAATTATTTTGATGTTTAATGACATAAATCAGGGAGGAGTACTCCCCGGTACGTGCCGCCTTACGATTGGAAAGCCATCCTGTCCATAAGGCCCGGAAAAAATTCATTTTCCCGTTTTTGTATTTTTCCGAAAGGAGGCTTACATAAAATGCGTCGAATTTCATGGGGATAGTTCGGACCACTTTCATTCCCTTTTCCGAAAAAAGCGATCTGATAGCATCGGCAGAAAAATGCCACAGGTGCCTGGGCACGTCATAGGCTGCCCAATACGCTCCGTAATGTTTTGCATCGTATGCACGAAAATTGGGAACGGCAATAAAAAGTGTTCCGCTCTTTTTCAACAATTCCTTTAATTCCTGTAACTGTTCTTCAAGGTTGGGTACATGTTCCAATACGTGCCACATGGTAATGACATCATAGGACGATATATGTTTGCGCACAAAAGAAGCATCCGTTTTTTCGATCAATGAAACTCCTTTTTCCCCTGCCCTTTTCCTCGCGGATGCATTCGGTTCTGTTCCGCTGACCTTCCATCCGTCGTTTTTTGCTACCGTGAGAAAATCTCCGGTCCCTGCACCAATGTCCAGCAACATTCCTTTTTCGGGATTTTCCGCATTGATATATTTTAATTTTTGTTTCAGGGCATAGTTTTTTACGAGGTGGTATATTTTCTCAAACCAGCTCCGCCTGGCATCGGTATGTGAAATATAATCCTCGCTTTTGTAATATTCGGGGAGTTCTTCTACCCCCGGTGCGGGACTGGTGCGAAGCATCTTGTGGTTTTCGTCCGGAACCAACGAAAAAGACTTTCCGCTAACGGTATGGTCCTTGCATTTCAGATAAACGGTATCTTCTGTTTTATCCATTAAAGGGAGCTTAAATATTCGGTTTTTAGTTCTTTCAGATAATTTACAACGACATTGTGCTGCAGTGAATTTAAAGACAAACAATCCTCTTCGTATTCCGACGAAACCCGCATGGCAATATAATGATAGGCATCACCGGAATTATAGCCGGGATCATTTTCATCCTCATCTGTAAGTCCGGTAAAATCCAGATAGGCATCACTGATCTGCGGAGCAAAGACAAAAATATCAAAATCCGTATCGTTTAAATTCACTGAAAATCTCTTTCCGCCTCCATGGGGTTTTAGCTTGTATTTTCCGGAAATGAAATTAAAAAAATGTGGTGCTCTTTTCCGGTTCTGAAATATGAAGATATTCTTTTTTGTCTTTATACTCTTATCGATATCCACTCCCCTTTCAATTCGATATTCACTAATACGCGGAGCTTGTTTTACGGGAATACATCCGTGTGTCAGAACAACAGACCATAGCAAACAAAGGGGTTTTGAACATAGTTTCACGTGGAACATCGGGTTTTGTTTTTATGTCGCTCGGCTCCACTCGGGAGCCTGGGCATATCGTTTTTACGATTTATCTCTCCCGGTCCCCGAGCGGAGCGGAGGGGCGAGGGGTTACCTTCCCATATACACCAGCATTACACTGATATCACTGGGCGATACTCCACTTATCCGCGATGCCTGTGAAAGTGTTGCGGGGCGTATATCTTTTAATTTTTCCCGGGCTTCAAATGAGAGGGACTTCAGTTTGTCGTAATCGAAATTAGCGGGAATGGTAATATCTTCCAGGCGGTTCAGTTTGTCGGCATTGTTTTTCTCTTTTTCGATATAGCCGGAATATTTTACCTGTATCTCCGCCTGATCCATCACCTCACTGTCCAGTCCGTTTTTTTCCACATAATCCTTCACCTCTCCTACCCGAAGCATATCCTGCATGGTGATATTCGGCCTGGAAAACACCTTGTACATTTTACCGGATTGTTTCATCGGGGATGATTTTTTCTCCTCAAGAATGGGGTTCATTTCCTCCGGATCGACACTGGTTTCTTTAAAAAAATGGATGAACGCATCGGCATTGTCCTTTTTCTTTTCCATGCGATGAAGCCTTTCGTCCGAAGCCAATCCTATGGCATTTGATCTTGGAGTAAGCCTGAAATCGGCATTGTCCTGCCGCAAAAGCGTCCTGTATTCGGCCCGTGAAGTAAACATGCGATAGGGCTCTTCTGTTCCCTTGGTAATAAGGTCGTCGATAAGAACACCTATATAGGCTTCATTGCGCTTTAAAATAAAAGGCTCTTTTTCACAAACCTTGAGGTGTGCGTTTATCCCGGCCATGAGCCCCTGAGAAGCTGCTTCTTCATAACCGGTAGTACCATTGATCTGTCCGGCAAAAAAGAGGTTTTCCACCAGCTTTGTCTCGAGGGTATGTTTGAGTTGTGTAGGCGGAAAATAATCGTATTCGATAGCATAACCGGGACGGAAAAACTTCACATTTTCAAATCCGACTACGGTGCGAAGCGCATTAAATTGTACATCTTCCGGCAGCGAAGTAGAGAACCCGTTAACATATACTTCTACGGTATGCCACCCTTCGGGTTCTACGAATATCTGGTGCCTGTCTTTATCTGCAAAGCGGTTTATCTTGTCTTCTATGGAAGGGCAATATCTCGGCCCTATACTCTTTATCCGTCCGTTGAACATCGGCGAACGGTCAAAGCCTTCCCGGAGCAGGTCGTGTACTATGGGGCTGGTATAGGTCATATGACAGGAACGCTGTTTTTCCAACGGCTTTGTCTCACCGGAATAGGAAAACTTTTCCGGGATCTCATCCCCGGGTTGCTCCTGCATTTTGCTGTAATCGAGAGAGCGTCCGTCCACCCGGGGCGGGGTTCCGGTTTTCATTCTTCCGGCATTAAACCCGAGTGCTATCAGCTCTTCGGTAATTCCGGTAGCAGCTCGCTCGCCTGCCCTACCGCCACCAAATTGTTTTTCTCCGATATGGATAAGCCCGTTCAGGAAAGTACCATTGGTCAGCACCACGGCTTTGGCTTTCACTTCGATCCCCAGCGAGGTTTTTACTCCGGCGATCTTACCATTTTCCACAATAAGGCCCGACACCATTTCCTGGTAGAAATCCAGGTTTGGGGTTTGTTCCAGCATCAGCCTCCATTCTTCTGCAAAACGCATCCGGTCGGACTGCACCCTGGGGCTCCACATGGCCGGTCCTTTTGATTTGTTGAGCATCTTAAACTGAATCGCGGTTTTATCGCTGACAATACCACTATACCCTCCCATGGCATCGATCTCCCGGACGATCTGTCCTTTGGCAATCCCACCCATGGCAGGATTACAGGACATCTGGGCGATGTTCTGCAAATTCATGGTGATCAACAGGGTTTTCGATCCCATATTGGCTGCCGCTGCGGCAGCCTCCGAACCGGCATGGCCCGCTCCTACAACAATTACATCATACGTTCTGTCAAACATGCCTGTATCTTTAAAATTGTCTCCTTAATAATATTGATTCTTTAGTCGCACGACTCCCGACATACCGGGACAAGCTGTGTGACTCTAACGAGATATGTTCCACGTGGAACAATATAAAATACCCGCTTTAATTCATCTCAGTAACCAAGAACTATTTTAATTTTCCTCTTCCCCTTTTCCGGTTCCCGAACGGAGCCGAGGGAAATGTTCCACGTGGAACATTTTCATTTTTTCTTCTTCCTTAGCCCGCATTCCGGCGGCCTCCTCTTCAGATTTATCCTTGTATCCACAGTAGTGCAATATGCCGTGCACCATCACTCTTTTTAATTCTTCTTCAAAATCAACTCCGAAATCACCGGCATTGTCTCTGACCCTTTCCACAGAAATATATACATCTCCATGTATACGCTTACCCTCGGTATAATCAAAACTGATAATATCGGTCAGGGTGTCGTGATCCAGGTATTTTGTGTTGAGGCTGTACAGGTATTCATCGTCGCAAAAGATATAACTCACCCCGCCTGTTTCTTTTCCTTCGGAGGTGATCACCCTTTCTATCCAGTCTGCATATTTATCCTCATCCTCCAACCGGAAATCGAGTTCGTAGTGAAAGCTAATCATCCTTTTTAAAATATTCTTTTACCTTCTTTTTATAAATTTGGCGCAAAGGTAATACTTGTCTGTTTAATATCTCTATCCCACGCAGATATTCCTCCAATTCCGGATTAAGCTCGCCCTGCTTTCCCTGAAATCCCTTTTCATTAGTATGGCTTTCCCGCCTGTTCTCTTCTCCCTGCTCCATGGCGGCATCCTGTAATTTCAACAGCTCATGCCTTAAGTTCAACATTTTTTTAAGGGTGCTTTCATTAAATCCATCCCTCAATAACTCATCCTCGACCTGTTCCATTTCCTTCAACAGCTTGTCCTTTTTTCCCCGGTTCCCATCACCGGATTTATCCGATAGTTGTTTTTCGATCGCCTGCCTGAGCATTTGCTGTTGTTTGTAGATCTCATATAATTCTTCAGATTGCCCTTCTCCATCTTTTTCATTTGTTTTTTCATCTTCATTTTTCTTTCCTTCTTCACCCTTCTTTTCGGTATTCTCCATAGCGTCTTTCATTTGTTGATTCAGTTGCTCCTGGCTCTGTATAATATCGGGCAATTGTATCTCATTCTCTCCGTCTCCTTTTCCCATTCCCATATTCTGCTGCAAATTGTCCAGTATATTTCCAAGCAGGGCCGCCAGATTATTGGCAGCGGTAAAGGCATACTGCTGACTGGACGCTCCCCTGTAAACCTCATTTTCCGAAAGCCTTTCGATCGCCTTATCGATATGAAAATGGGCGTCAGTGATCTCCTTGTTTACCATTTCAGAGAGTTCAGGCCTTCTTAATGACAGGGCAAAAATACTGTCGTCTATATGTTCAAAAGCCTCCTTAAGGTCGTGTTGTTTTCTTATCGTTACGGAATAAGAGGGATGGTCTTCACGCATTTCATTTACCTTCTTCATGAGGTCTTCCTGTTCAAAAGAAAAAGCCACCACATTTTTTAATATCTGCCGTAGCACGGTGGCGTCTTCCATATCATCCGAAGCGGAACCGGATTGCATGGCCGATTTCATTTTTCCGGCCATTTGTTTCATTTTCTGCCCGGCATTTCGCTGTTGCTGCTTGGCTTTTTCGGTGTTTTCATTTTGCAGGTTTTCCAGGGCTTTCTGCTGTTCTTCAGAAACAGATTGTTCTTTTTTCTCATCCCGGCCAAGCTCCATGGGCTTTTTCAGTTCGCTGTTTTCCTTTTCAAGTTCTTCCGATTCTTTTTTCAATTGATCGAACTTCTCATTCAGTTCTTCCTGTTTTTCACTACTGTTTTCACTTTTTTCTCCGGATAGTTTCTCCTGCTCCTCCCCCAATTTTTCCATTTCCCTGCTCAACTTTTCGGCTTTTTGGGTTACGTAATACCGCTTTGTGAGTTCCAGCACCTGCTCCAGGTTCCGTTTGTTGTTTTGCTGGGACTTTGACAGTTTTTCCAGTCGTTTGGCCATGTCCTCCCGCTTCAGTTTATCGGTCAGTTCTTTTAATTCTTCCAGCAATTTTTCATTTTTATCGATCTCTTCTTTCTGCCTTTCCAGCCTTTCTTCCAGTAATTTTTTCTGCGCTTCATCTTCTTTATCCCCGGGAGATTTCTTCAGATGATCGCTTAACTCCTTGGTGAATTTCTGCATGGTCTTTTCCTGTTGTAATTGTCGCTCCAGGAAATTATCTATCTTCTGGCGGTCGTTAAAAGTCTTCTCTTCTTTCTCCATGTTCAGGGTATTGATCTGGTTCAATTCCCTTCGCTGTTCTTCCATATTTCCCAGGGATCTTTCGAGCGAACGGATCGCTCCCTTTTGCTGTTGCAACTGCTCCCGTTCTATTTCTTCCCCGGTACGCACCCGATAAGTAAACAAGCCGGACCTTGCGGACTTCCCTCCTCTCAATGCGTCATTGTCCGTTACTTCAAAAAAGACGGTATAACTCAGCCCTTCTTCCAAAGAGAGCTTGCCTGGAAAGATATCTATAAACCGGTCTACGTTTCCCGAAGTATTGATATTGATCTTTTTTTCAGATCTCTGCTCTTCCTTGTTCTCCGGATAATAGACCATTTTAAGGCCGTAAAACCCGTTATCATCCGAAATCTGGCCTGCGAAATTGGTTGAGGAGACCGAAAGGGAATCCCGGACTTCCTTTACTTCTATTTCCGGATATTCATCCTTGATCACAACAATACCAAAACCCAGGGATTCATAATCGGGCAGATCGGTACTGCCTGTGCTTATTTCATAATCGGTGTCCCGGTACACCCTTGCGGACCATTCAAACCCGGCCTCTTTTCCATTACGGCTGATCTCTTTAAACGATGCGGCTGAGTCTTTGGAGATCCAGTTTACTTTTTCTGCGTTTTCGGTATTGAGCTTCCAGGTGATCTTTGTTCCCTCCGGTACTGTGGCATTTCCTGTCCCTGTGAGTGTATCAGGACTCATTTTCAGATAGGCCGGGTAATTCAGGTACATTTCAAAACCGGTCATGGCGGGGGCGTTTACAATTTCCAGTCGATAAGGGCGGGATTGCACATCATTTGCGGACAAATAAAAATCAACACTTTTATCAGGTCGTTTAAAAACGTAGTTGAAATTCCCGGGGCCCTCCTTTTGCATAAAATAGGTTTCTTCTCCGTAATGTATCTCTACATCTTCCGGAACCACATCACCCGTTGTCCTTACCTGTATTTCGAACGGTTTTCCTTCGATAGCGCTCAACGTATTGTTGACCACAAAAAACTGAAAAGGTGCGGGAGGTTCAAATGCGGACTGATAATGTACCACACGATTATAACTATCTGAAAACCAATTAATATTTCCGCTTACCCATACCAACAAAATGATAACTATGGGGATAAGCGCATACTTTGCGTAGTGAAGGTTCTTTTTTATATCAACAGCGATATGAAACGGAAATGGCTGCAATTCTGCCGATTTCTGCTCTATACTTGCAACGAGCAATTCATTCTTATTTTCTTCGGAACTATTGCCGGAAAGCTGGAGTACATTCAACAGTTTATCCCCTACTTCAGGAAAATGGTTTCCGATAATTCGGGAGGCTTCTTCATGACTGATCCCCTTTTGAATACGAAACAATTTAAACAGGGGAACGGCGATAAAGCGATACAAAAGAAAAACAGCCACTCCAAAAAACAGCCAGAATAATACAGCGCGGCCTCCCCGGCCCAGCCACAGGAAATGTTCCACGAGTAACGTAAATATCAGGTACAGCAACCCGATAGCCGTAAACAGCAGGGCTCCCTTGATCAGTTCGTTGACATAATACCTTCTAATGAATGTTTCCAGCTTCTGCCTTATGATACCAAACCCTTGTATCTTCTCTTTTTCGCGCTGCGGTTGCATATCCTCTTCCTTTATATTTCCTTTGATTATAACTTATAAAGTTACAATTTTTTCCGATTCTCAAACAGCGATTTGCCGCTTGTGGAGAAACCCTTAAATTTGCGGGACCAAACCCATGGCATGATTGAAGGTAGTGCGAGAAAGTGAGAAGGTGTGGGAATTTTGGGGTTTGAGGATAAACAGGTAACCCGCAATAACAAAACAAACCGAAGACCGGATAAAACCTGCCCGCTCAGGGACCAGTTGCCCGTTGCCAGTTTTCCGGTTGGGTTTTCAAATACATAACCTGAAACTTTGAACCTTGAATCTTTGAATTACTCCATTTTAATGCATTTGCTCCGGCCCAACAGCCTGTATATTTAATTCAGATAAAGTAGAAAAAATGACAAAAAAAGTTCGCGTACGTTTTGCGCCCAGTCCCACAGGGCCCTTACATATAGGAGGTGTCCGCACCGCATTGTTCAATTACCTCTTTGCCAAAAAACACGGTGGTGATTTTATTCTCAGGATCGAGGACACCGACCAGAACCGTTATGTCGAAGGCGCGGAAGATTATATCGTTGAATCCCTGAACTGGTGTGGAATACCTTTTGACGAAGGTATAGGCAGGGACAAGGGGTTTGGCCCCTATCGCCAGAGCGAACGCAAGCACCTTTACAAAAGTTATGCGGAGCAGCTCATTGATAGCGGTATGGCCTACTATGCCTTTGACACGGCCGAAGAGCTCGACTCCCAAAGAAAAGCGTGCGAAGCAGAAGGTAAAACATTTATCTATAACTGGCAGAACCGCCGGCAGTTGAAAAACTCGCTCTCTCTTTCTCCGGAAGAAGTACAATCGAGGATCGGATCGGGGGAAAACTTTGTCATACGGTTTAAATCTCCCCAGGACGAAACCCTGAAGCTGAAAGATATGGTCCGCGGTGAAATTGCGGTAGATACTAATATCCTCGACGACAAGGTGCTTTTTAAAGGCGATGGTATGCCTACCTACCACCTTGCCAATATCGTGGATGACCACCTGATGGAGATCACCCATGTGATCCGCGGGGAAGAGTGGCTGCCTTCCCTGGCACTCCATGTTCTCCTCTACCGGGCGTTCGGATGGGATGCTCCTGAATTTGCCCATTTACCCCTGATCCTCAAACCCACCGGAAAAGGAAAGCTGAGCAAAAGGGACGGCGACAAGCTGGGATTCCCGGTTTTCCCGTTGGAATGGAAAGACCCCAAAAGCGGGGATGTTTCACGTGGATACCGCGAAGACGGTTATTTCCCGGAAGCCATGATAAACTTCCTGGCACTCCTGGGATGGAACCCGGGTACGGAACAGGAAATATTCAGCAAGGAAGAGCTTATCCGGTCTTTTGAGGTGGAACGGGTCAATAAATCCGGTGCCAGGTTCGACCCGGAAAAGATCAAATGGTTCAACCATCATTATCTGCAGCAAAAAGACGATGCTTCCCTGAGCAGTGCTTTTGCAGCGTTATTGCAATCCAAAGGTATCAATACCTCTTTGCCCCTGCCCCGTATTGTTTCGCTGGTCAAGGAACGAGCCACATTTGTCAGCGATCTGTGGGAGCAGGCTTCCTTCTTTTTTGAAGCGCCGGTATCCTATAACGAAAAAGCAGCCAAGAAACAATGGAAGGAAAATACGGCCGATCTTATGAGACAGCTCATTGAAATCCTGGAAAAAGTCACCGACTTTTCATCTTCCAAAACCGAGGAATCCGTAAAAACATGGATAGCAGACAATGAACTGGGCTTCGGACAGATTATGCCTCCGTTGCGACTGGCACTCGTTGGTGAAATGAAAGGGCCGCATATTTTTGATATCACCGAGATCCTGGGCAGGGAAGAAACTGTGAACCGTATAGAAAAGGCTGTAAAAATTCTCGAACAGCATTAAAAACTATTTTTAACATATTTTACTTTTATAAACCTCACAGGTCTAAAAACCTATGAGGTTTTTTTACGTATATTCACCAAACAATTAACCTGTTAAAAAGCAAATCCTATGAGTTACATTATTTACCCGGTGATCTTTTTTGGGCTGATCATCCTTATCTCGGCTATTTTTATAGTGAAACAACAGACTGCGGCCGTTGTGGAACGTTTTGGCCGGTTTAACAGCATACGACACTCCGGTTTTCAATTAAAAATTCCGATAGTAGACCGGATCTCGGGAAGACTGAGCCTGAAGATACAACAGCTCGACGTTATTGTGGAGACCAAAACCCTCGACGATGTTTTTGTAAAACTGAAGGTATCCGTACAATATGTGGTAATACGCGACAAGGTTTATGAAGCCTTCTATAAACTGGAATATCCCCACGACCAGATCACAAGCTATGTCTTTGATGTGGTCCGGGCCGAAGTTCCGAAGATGAAGCTCGACGATGTTTTCGTAAAAAAAGACGACATCGCCATAGCCGTAAAAGGAGAATTACAGGAAGCCATGCTGGATTACGGTTATGACATCATCAAAACCCTGGTTACCGACATTGACCCCGACGCACAGGTAAAAGCTGCCATGAACCGTATCAACGCTGCAGAACGCGAAAAGATCGCCGCCCAGTTCGACGGTGATGCCGAACGTATCCGTATCGTGGAAAAGGCCAAGGCCGAAGCCGAAAGCAAGCGATTACAGGGACAGGGTATTGCCGACCAACGAAGGGAAATTGCCCGCGGACTGGAAGAATCTGTGGAAGTCCTTAACAAGGTAGGTATAAACTCCCAGGAGGCTTCTGCCTTAATTGTGGTAACACAACATTACGACACTTTACAATCGATAGGAGAAGAAACCAACAGCAATCTTATTCTCCTACCCAATTCGCCACAGGCAGGAACGGATATGCTCAACAATATGGTGGCCGCCTTTACCACCAGCAATCAACTTGGAGAGGCCATGAAAAAGCAGTCACGGAAAAAAGGAGACGACAAATCAGGGAATTCCTGATAAACCATAGCAAAACGTTAAAATAAAAGCCTCTCCTGCCTTTTCGGATAAAAAAAGGTATCTTACTCCTATCAAAAAACGATCTTTTCTTATACGCGTTCTGAAAAGGTCGTTTTTGATTATAAATAGTGATACAGTATCTGCAAATCATAATTTTTATATATAATAAGAAATCTATATACTTTTCCATAAGACCATAAACCTTTTAAATACCCTATTGTCATGCAAAGTTCCTTTTCAGTTTCTACGGACAAATCCAAACTGGACATCGATCTTATTGAAGATTTTCTGAAAAACAAATCATACTGGGCCAAAGGCAGGGATCGCAACATTGTCGAAAAATCTATTGCCAACTCCCTCTGCTTTGGTGTCTATACTCCGGAAGGCAAACAGGTTGGTTTTGCCCGCATTGTAACAGACTATGCGGTATTTGCCTGGGTCATGGATGTATTTATCATTCACGGGTACCGAAAAAAAGGACTGAGCAGGTTGCTCATGGAACACATTATGCAGCATCAGGAACTCCGCGACGTAGAAAAATGGGGATTAAAAACACTCGATGCCCACGGATTATACAAAAAGTTCGGATTCCGTACTACGACGCAATCCGAACTTATTATGGAGAAAATTGTTTCTATTTAAATTTAAGGGGTAACTCACCTACTTTTTATCCTCTAACTTCGCCCAGGTATCCCGTAGTCCCACGGTTTTGTTAAACACCAGTTTTCCGGGTTCAGAATCCTTATCCACACAAAAATAGCCGATCCGTTGAAACTGATATCGCTCCTCTACTCCGGCATCTTTTAACGATGGTTCCAGGTATCCTTTGCTCACCTCCAGGGAATCCGGATTTACAAATTCCATAAAGTCCCTGTCCTTGTGGGCATCGGGTTCAGGGTCGGTAAACAACCTGTCATATATGCGTACTTCGGCTTCTATGGCATGCTTTACGGACACCCAGTGGAGCGTTCCCTTTACCTTTCGCATGCTTTCTTCCGTTCCGCTGCCGCTTTTGCTCAACGGATCGTAGGTGCAGTGTATTTCGGTGATATGGCCTTCACTGTCCTTAACACAGTCTTCGGCCTTGATGATATAAGCATTTTTAAGCCGCACTTCTCCACCCAATTTCAGGCGGAAAAACTTCCTGTTGGCCTCTTCCCGGAAATCTTCCCTTTCGATGTAAATTTCCCTGGAAAACGGCACCTTTCTATGCCCGGCACTCTCATCCTCCGGGTTGTTTTCGGCATCCAGCCATTCTTCCTGGTCTTCGGGATAATTGGTGATGACCACTTTAACCGGATCAAGTACAGCCATTACCCGGGGTGCTTTTTTGTTCAGGTCTTCCCTGACGTGAAATTCAAGCAGGGAAACATCGATAAGGTTTTCCCGTTTTGCTATTCCTATGGTCTTTGCAAAATTGCGTATGGACTCTGCGGTATACCCCCTTCTCCGCAAACCGGAAATGGTGGGCATCCTCGGGTCGTCCCAACCGTTGACCACGCCTTCTTTTACGAGTTGCAACAACTTTCGTTTACTAACCACAGTATGGCTCAGGTTCCTCCGGGCAAACTCGCGTTGTTTCGGCTTTACCCTGCCGTTTTCATATACATTGTCCAGGAACCACTCGTAGAGCTCCCTGTGCATGGCAAATTCGAGGGTACAGAACGAGTGGGATACACCTTCGATATAATCGCTTTCGCCATGTGTCCAGTCATACATCGGGTATATGGGCCAGTCATTATTTGTTCTGTGATGTTTTTTGTGCAGTATACGATACATTATCGGGTCGCGCATCAGCATGTTGGAAGAGGCCATGTCTATCTTAGCCCTCAGTACATGTGTACCGGATTCGAACTCACCCTTGCGCATGCGTTCAAAAAGTTCCAGGTTCTCCTCTACCGAACGATTGCGGTAAGGGCTTTCCTCTCCTGCTTTGGTCGGAGTTCCTTTTTGTGCGGCGATCTCTTCGGAGGTCTGGCTATCTACATAGGCTTTCCCATTTTTGATGAGTTCCACAGCCCAGTTATACAATTGCTGAAAATAATCGGAAGCATAACATTCTGTGTCCCACTTATACCCGAGCCATTCCACATCCCTTTTTATGGCATCCACATATTCCTGTTCTTCCTTTGCGGGATTGGTATCGTCGAACCGAAGGTTTACAGGGGCATTATATTCCTGCCCAAGCCCGAAATTGAGGCATATGGAGCTGGCGTGCCCTATGTGCAGGTATCCGTTGGGTTCCGGAGGAAAACGAAACCGGAGGTTGTCCTTGGGGAAACCTTCCCTGATGTCTTCCTCGATAATGTGCTCTAAAAAATTGAGTGATCTTTCTTTTTCCGACATGGTGCTTCCTGTTCTTTTGTTGCAAAAATAAGCTAAAGAGTTTAGGGGTTAAAGCGTTAGAAGATAAAAAATGAAGGTGACAGATTTTAAAATTATGGTTTGATGGGAGAACACCCCCCTGGCCCCCCTCAAGGGGGAAATAAAATTCTTTTAAAACAGATAAAGTTCCCCCCTTGAGGGGGGCCAGGGGGGTGTTAACAGATCAACATCGCTTTGTGTTTATTATTAATAGAACTACTTTTGCACTTTGATTAAAAGACAATGGGAATCATCAAGTTGACAAATATCCGGGTCTATGCATACCACGGGTGCCTGGTTGAAGAGGGAAAAATAGGCAGTGACTACCGCGTGGATGTCTCTGTGAAGGCCAACCTGCAACCTTCCGCAGGAACCGACAATTTAAAGGATACTGTAGATTATGTACATATAAACCGTATCGTAAAAGAAGAAATGGCCATCCGGTCCAAATTGCTGGAGCATGTCTCCAAGCGTATCCTGGACCGTATTTTTAACGAGATCCCCATAGCGGAGGAAGCTACGGTAGAAGTATCCAAGATCAACCCTCCGATCGGGGGTAATGTGGAAATGGTGACCATAGAAATGACCCTGCACCGGCACAACCATAAACAACAATCGGAATTGTAATATTCCAGGGTTGCAGGTTCGAGGTTTAAGGTTTGGATTTTCATTATACTGGTTGTTAATGTCCCATTCTTATACTCGAATACCCGAACACCCGAATACTCAAAATTAAGCTACATTCATCCCGGAATTCCCCGGAAGAATTTATTTGTTTTAAAAAATAAATTAGTAGATTTGCCGTCCGTAAGTATGGCACCGTGGCCGAGTGGCTAGGCAGAGGTCTGCAAAACCTTGTACAGCGGTTCGAATCCGCTCGGTGCCTCTTCTTTAAAGCATCCTCCGTAAACAGGGTGCTTTTTTTATGCGGTCTTCCACGGACCTCGTTGAGACGCACGGCCGTGCGTCTCAACAACGTTCAACCCAAAAAACCGCTTTGTTACTTACTTGCTGCGGATATCTTCTATGGCCTCCTTGATCTTTTCTTTTTCGCTGGGAAACAATCCCTGGATCACCAGGGCAATGCCAAATACCATCAGCACCACGCTTATAACGCGTTTTACTCTGTATATACGCCAGGGTGTGAGTTTTCCCCTCAGTTGTTTGGCAAGCAGGATCTTTATACAATCAATAAAGAGATAAACGACGATGATCGTCCCGAAAAAGGTGGTGATCCTGTTGGGTTCCATATCCAGCTTAGGCCCGAAAACAATAATGATCCCAAGCCAGAACCCAAGTACTCCAATGTTGATAAAATTAAGCAGAAAACCTTTGATATAAAGAGCGATATAGTTCTTTTTCGGGATGACAAAATCTTCCATATTGTCCCCATTTTTCTTAAAATCCCTTTTGATCTTTATAAACGAAATGATCCCGTAACACAACAGCAGGGCACCTCCGAAAATAAAAAGTGCAGGGTCGTCCTTGAGTTTTTCCAGGATCTGACTGGTACTGAAATAAGCTATGAGAATAAAGAAAATATCGCTGGTAACCACGCCGAGATCAAAAGATATCCCGGCCCTGAACCCCTTGAGCGCGCTGGTTTCCAGGAGTACGAAAAACACAGGACCTATGGTAAAGGCCAGTAATATTCCCCAGGGTATTGCCGCGAGTATATCCTCCGTCATCAAAACAATATTTTATTGTTCCACGATCTTTCCGCCGAGAAAGGTCTGCTTGTCTATGACTTTGGGATTGCCGTATATCCTGATCGTACCTCCTGCCCTCACTTTGGCTTCTACATATTCCGAAGCATTGATATAAGCCCTTCCCCCGGCATTGACCTTTACCGTGGTTTGTTCTGTTTTTAACTTGTCCCCTTCATATTGTCCGCCTGTACTGATATGTGTATCCTGGTTCTTGGCAGTTCCTTTTACATCCAGTATCCCGCCGGTAGTGACCTTTGTATTCAGCTTTTCAAGGTCTACAGTAATATCGATCTCCCCGCCTTCCTGTGCCTTGAGTTCCAGGTTGATCTGTTTAAAGGTTTTCGGCGAGGAAATAAAGGCATTTTCATTGACGTCTATAACACTCAGTTTCTGTTTAAAATGTATTTCCGCATAGGTTTTGTGACCGTTGAAGGTCTTTTTCAGTTTCATCCGTATCTTCAGGTTACCGTTATTATTGACCACCTCTACCTCGGAAGCATCTTCCCCGGAAACAATGACCTTGTTTTCGTCAGAAGGTATAAGTTGGGCAGAAATACCGTCAAAAACCTTTACCACATCGAATTTACCGGTTTCCTTTGTGATCTTTTCCTGGGAAAAACCGGTAGCAGTTACAAAAACCAAAACAAGAAAACATACCCGCTTCATAGCATTCATTTTTTAATTGTGATACAAAATTAATGCATTCATAAACAATAAGTATTCCAAAACCCGCTATTCTTCCGCTTTTCCGAGCAATTCAAAGTCCAGATGCCTCTTTATAGGGTCGGTACTCTTTACTTTTACCACGACCTCATCACCGAGCTGATACATGTTTTTGGTAACTTCCCCGACCAGGGCATATTGTTTTTCATCAAAGACATAATAATCGTCCCGGATATCCCTGATCCGTATCATCCCTTCACATTTGTTCTCGATGATCTCCACATAGATACCCCACTCGGTAACACCGGAGATCACGCCTACAAATTCCTGGTCCCTGCGATCTTCCATAAACTTGATCTGCATATATTTTATAGAACTCCTTTCTGCATTGACAGCAAGGTTTTCCATATTGGACGAATGGCGGCACCGCTCTTCGTACTCTTCTTCTTTTGCAGAATCACCACCGTCGAGATATTGCTGCAACAGGCGGTGTACCATGACATCGGGGTACCTTCGTATCGGTGAAGTGAAGTGGGTGTAATAATCAAATGCCAGCCCGTAATGGCCAATGTTGTGCGTAGTGTATTCTGCTTTGCTCATGGTTCTGATGGCCAGGGTATCGACCAGGTTTTGTTCTTTCCTGCCCTGTACTTCTTCCAATAAGCTGTTCAGAGAACTTGTAATGGTTTTTTTGCTCTTCATGTCAAGGGAGTATCCAAACTTGGAAATAACACCCTGTAACTGCATTAATTTTTCCTCATCAGGGTCGTCGTGTACCCGGTAGACGAATGTCTTTTCCGGTTTTTTCCTGCCGATAAACTCTGCTACTTTCCGATTGGCAAGCAACATAAATTCTTCTATCAGCTTATTGGCGTCCTTCGCTTCCTTGAAATAAACCCCGGTAGGGACATACGCTTCGTCCAGATTAAATTTCACTTCAACCTTGTCAAATGATATGGCTCCCATACTCATCCGTTTGGTCCGCATTATTTTAGCCAGTTTGTTCAGGATAAGTACGGCATCTGCAACTTCCTGCTCCACCTTGTATGCCTTGCCTGTAAGCGATACCTCCTTCGGTACTTCATTGCTTTCGCTCTCCAGCATAGCCTGTGCTTCTTCATAGGCAAACCTGCGATCGGAATAAGTAACGGTACGTCCGAACCATTGCTTTAAAACCTCGGCCTTTTCATTTATTTCAAAAACCGCGGAAAACGTGTATTTCTCTTCGTTAGGACGCAGGGAACAGGCATTGTTGGAAAGTATTTCGGGCAGCATGGGCACCACCCGGTCCACCAGGTAAACAGAAGTGGCCCTGTTATACGCTTCTTCGTCGAGCATACTTCCGGGAACCACATAATGGGATACGTCGGCTATGTGTATACCTACCTCATAATTGCCGTTGTCCAGTACCCGGAATGACAATGCATCATCAAAATCCTTCGCATCCTTAGGGTCGATGGTAAAGGTGAGCACATCGCGCATATCACGGCGTTTTTTGATTTCCTCTGGAGTAATGGAGGTATCGAGCTGATTGGCAAAGTGTTCTACTTCTTCCGGGAAGGTATAGGGAAGTCCGTATTCTGCCAGAATAGCGTGGATCTCCGTATCGTGTTCGCCTGGTTTTCCGAAGACCTCCACGATCCTTCCGTAAGGTGAATCGGCTTTATCCGGCCATTCTGTGATCTCCACCAGGACCTTATCCCCGTTTTCCGCATCGTTGATCTTGTTTTTAGCCACAAAAATATCGGTATACATACGGAAATCGGTAGGCAATACAAAAGCGAAGTTTTTCTGCATCTGTACGATCCCGACAAAAGCTGTTTTCTTCCTGGAAATGACCCTGGTGACCTCTCCTTCCAACTTTTTACCGTTCCTTCGCCGCCTGGGGAAGACATAAACCTCCACTTCGTCGCCGTGCAGGGCTTTGTTCAACAGGTTTGAAGGTACAAACACATCATTATCCAGGTCGTCGCATATCACGTAAGCATTTCCCCTGCCCGTAATATCCACGGTTCCGGTAAAATAGTTCAGTGAAGGTATAACGCGGTACCTGCCGCGTTCCACTTCTTCTATCTTTTTCTTTTGTTTTAATTCTCCCAGTCTTTTTATAAGCAGGTTTCTCCCGTTCGTATCGGTTATACCCAGTTTGGAAGCTATTTGTTTATAATTAAAAGATGATTTAGGATCTTTCTCCAGTACAGAAAAAATGCCTTTCGTAATTTCACTCTTTTTCTGTTTTTCTGTACGTTTTTTCTTTCTTGACATATAATCGTTTCTATTAAAGCTGAAAAATACGAATAATAATTGAAGTAGTTCCCAGGAAAAGGAAAGTTAAAATTATATTAAAATCAGTGTAACAATTCGTCCATATCTTCGTCTATATAAGTAAAAGCCACAGACTTTTGAGAAAAGTTTACAAAATAATAGCTGTTTTTATACTCATCCTCATCACGGGTGTACTGTCTTTTATGCACTATATCGACCGTTCCCTGGATGAAAAAGGAGCTGTAAAGGAAGTACCTGTTACCCGGGAAATCCCAGCTTACTACACTAAAATATTTTAGCAAATATCCGTCTATTTTTTTAATTTTATAAAGATTAACCGACAAATGGTTTTGTATGGAAGATTTTGTAGTGGTAGCGATCTTTACTTACCCGCACGAATATACAATACTGCAGCACCTTCTTGATGAAGAGGGTATTCCGCACGTTTTTGAGAACGAGACCATAGTTAACATCACGCCTTTCTACTCTAATGCCCTCGGCGGTATAAAACTCAAAGTTCACCGTGAAGACGCCGAAGCTGTTATCGCTATCCTGAAAAAACTGGACAATAACAATTCTCTGCGCATCGTCTGATATTAAGAGACTGTCAGGGTTTTATCATATGAAGAAAACGCCCCCTGACTTTCGTTTTACTTTTCCATTTCCCCATTCTTCACACCAGGGTTTTTCTAAAGTAATTAACAATACTTATAATAATCACTATAAATTCTTTTTTAAAAAAATATTTTTTGGAGGTTATTATAGGCTGTTAATTTGTAGCGTAAAATTTTAAGGTAAAACTTGACTTTGGGGTTTATTAAAAAATATCCCCGGAAATTAACAGCCTATTAAAGATGTAAAGGATTAATTTATACGGAGAAGTATAAAGTAATTAACAGTTGTCAACAACTGTGAACAGTGTGTTCTTTTTGATAAGTTGAGTTGTTAATAGTTGTTGATAACCCACTATTGAAACTTAATAACCGGGGAAGAAAAATTAAAAGAATTACTTTGCATTCTTTCATATGTAAATTGTATTGCAATATAAATCGATATATGCAAATTATTTTATTCCTAAATAGTCTATAAATATCAACAATCTATGTTAAATTACAATGAACTGAAAATTAATAAATTATAAAATTGAATTAACAAGGGTGTTTATAGATAAAGTTGTGGGAGCTTTTGTCAGCTTGTCGGGGTACTTTTGGTGAGAAAAGTTTAAATGACCTCGATATAAAGATAGCTTATTTAGTACCTTTGTATACTGTAATAATAAAACATTTGATACGATGAAAATATCCATAGGGAACGACCACGCAGGCACGGAATATAAATTTGCCGTGAAAGAACTCCTGGAAGAGATGGGCATAGAGGTAATAAACCACGGGACAAATGAGAGTTCCAGTGTGGATTACCCTGATTTTGTACATCCTGTGGCAGATGATGTTGAAAAATCTTTGGTAGATTTTGGTATTATTATTTGTGGCAGCGGAAACGGGGCATCCATGACTGCAAACAAACACCAGGGAATAAGAGCAGCCCTGTGCTGGACCAAAGAAATAACACAGCTGGCCAGGGAACACAACAATGCCAATATTTTGAGCATACCTGCCCGCTTTACTTCACTTCCGCAGGCCCTGGATATGGTGAAAACCTTTTTGAATACAAAGTTCGAAGGCGGAAGGCATGAGAACAGGATTAACAAGATACCGGTATCTTGTTAATAACTCTTTTATTTATTTGGTTTTGTAGAACATAATCGTTTATAGTTTTCTTATGCTTTCTATTTTTATAAAGACATTTGATGAACTTACTACCGGGGAATTATATGATATGCTGCAACTCCGATCGGAAGTTTTTGTAGTGGAACAGGATTGTGTATATCAGGATATCGACGGAAAAGACCGGAAAGCGCTTCACCTTATCGGTAAAAAGCAGGGAAAAGTAGTTGCTTATACCCGTCTGTTCCCGGGTGGCGGTTATTTTGACGAAGCCAGTATAGGCCGTGTTGTGGTAAAGGAAGAAGAACGGAAATACGGTTACGGGCACGACATCATAAAAGCATCCATAGCGGCTATCGGGGACCATTTTAAAGAGTACCGGATAAAAATATCCGCTCAGAAATACCTGATCCGTTTCTATGAAAAACACGGTTTTGTCCAGGTCGGGGAGGAATATCTTGAAGACGGCATCCCACATATTGGCATGATAAGGGATGCCTTGAACGTTGTTTAGACCCCAGATCGTTTAAAAGAGTTCAAATCACCTCAATTGCTAGGGATAAAGCAGGTAATTCTTTCTCATTTCTTTATATTTTTCAAGTCCTGCCTCCCAGGACTTTCGTATTTCTTTTTCAGGAACAGCATTTTCGATTTGTTTTCTGAACTCGTAATTACCCGCCAAATAATCTATATTACCGATCTGGTCACTTATGGAGCGATCGAAAAAATGTGCTTTATCAGGATGGTTTTTATAGAGTTCAATAATCCATTTCAATTCTATCTTTTTGCTTTTTACCAACTTCTTCAGATCAGTATTTCGCAGGTCTATACCATAACAGACTTCATTCATATACAGTGGCCTTTCGCTCATTCCTTTCTTGCTTACCGGTGTAAAAGAAAAGGAGTATATGCCCTTCAGATTAGGGCCGCCGATTACTGTAAACGGGTAATCCGTTCCCCTGCCATGATTAAGCGCAACACCCTCAAAGAGACAAGTAGACGGATAAAGCAGGATACTGGCCTCGGTATTCAGGTTCGGGGACGGGTTCACCGGTAGCTTATACAGCATATCGTGGTTGTAATTTTTTACCTTGACAATGGATAATTTGCATTTTAACCCGTTTGGGAGCCATTGTTCTCCATTGATCATTTGGGCAAATTCCGCCATTGTCAGTCCGTGGGCAATCGGAACAGGGAACTGGCCTATACCGGATTTTAACCGCATATCGAGTATGGGGCCGTCCACTAAATAGGCATTCGGGTTGGGCCTGTCCAGGATCAGGAACTCTTTATTGTTCCTGGCGCAGGATTCCATTACATTGCGCATGGCATTGATGTTGGTATAAAAACGGCATCCCACATCCTGTATATCAAAAATAACGATGTCTACATCCGAAAGGTCTTCTGCAGAAGGTTTCCTCTTCTTTCCGTATAAAGATATGATATGGAATCCCATAGGATCTATTTCGTCCTTAACCGGAGTTCCGTTGCTGGCATTTCCGCGAAACCCATGCTCCAGGCCAAATACTTTGACAACATTTATATTTAATTTTAAAAGACTGTCCACCAGGTGGGTATTTCCGATTATGCTGGTGGGGTTGGCTACTATGGCAACCCTTTTTCCTTTTAAGCGGGGGAGATATTTTTCGGTCTGTTCCGCACCGGTCTTTATCTGGTCATTGGCATATCTGATCTGGCCGAATGAAGAGTGACCGATCGATAAACAGGCAATTAGCAATACTATTATTTTTTTCATACTCCTTGATTGTTGATCTGTTTATTTTAAGGAAATTCCAGTCTTCCGTAATAACGCATCTGCCGGGTGATCCAGTTTATCCTTCCCTGGATATAGCCCGATGGCGGATTGGCTATATAATTTCGCGGGCTGGGCAAAATGGCGGCTATGGCTGCGGCCTGTCTTTTATTCAGGCTTTCGGCAGGCATATTGAACCAGTGTATAGCGGCTGCTTCTGCTCCGTATATACCATCGCCCATTTCTACCGAATTAAGATATACCTCGAGAATGCGTTCCTTGCTCCATAACAATTCTATCAGGAACGTAAAATAGGCTTCCAGCCCTTTTCGCAGCCAGCTTCGTTTCGGCCAGAGGAACACATTTTTCGCTGTTTGCTGGCTTATGGTGCTCGCACCTCTTAAATGTTTTCCCTTTTTATTGTTCTCATATGCTTTTTCAATGGCTTTGAGGTCAAAACCACTGTGTGTTGTAAAATTCTGATCTTCACTGCAAATAACGGCCAGTTGCAGGTTTTCGGATATTTTTTTTAAGGGGATCCAATCGTGTTTTATCACCACGCTCCTCCCCTCTTGTTTCTGTTCTATACTCCGTATTGCCATGAGCGGTGTAATATACACCGGGCACCACTTTAGAAGGAGCACTATTAAAAAGGATACGAGTACGAATCCGAAGATGCATTTTGCGGTAAATTTTACTATTCTTTTTATCATAATCAATCGGCCAATGCCGCCAGTTCTTTTCCAGTCCACGTGCCTATGGCAATGCCTATTCCTCCCAGTCGCACTCCGCAGTACACGTTGCCGGAAAGTGGCTTTACAATAGGGTCCTTGTGTTTTCCCACACCCATGATACCACTCCACCTTTGGTCTATTTCATAGGATGTGCCAGGCAATATAACGGTTTTCAGGATCTCTTCCAACCTGTCCTGGATAATCCTGGTCTCCCCGAATTCTATGGTGGTCTCCCCGCTGATATCGAGGTTCCTGCCACCGCCAAACAGTATTCTGTCCTGTATGTTGCGGAAATAATAATATCCTTTTTCCAGGTGAAAAGTTCCTTTTATTTTCAGATTTTTAAGAGGTTTGGTAACGAGTACCTGCGCCCTGGCAGGGAGAACATCTTCCTTTAACAGGTTGGATGCAAAACCGTTGGTGGCAATAAACAGTTTTTCGGTAGAAAACTCAAAGCGATCGGTCTTTACGGCCACTTTATTGCCCGTATCTTTGAAATCCAGTACCTCGGTGGCATTGAGTATACGGATGTCCTTACGGGAGCATAGTTTTAAGAGGGCCTGCATCATTTTCCCCGTGTTTATCTGCCCTTCAAAAGGAGTAAAAATATAGCGGTCCTGTATGCCCTGGAAACCGAATATGTTTTTTTTGACCGTAAAGACATCTTCATTGAATACCGGTTGCAACAGGCCGTTGATCCGGTCGATGTTCTCCAGACAGGCTTCAAAAAATTGGGGATTGCCTTTGAGAAACAATTCCTGTCCCCCGTATTGCCGATAGTCCATCTTCTTATCTCCTAAATTCTTTCGGAGCAATTGAAGGCCTTTCCAGCGCTTTTCTACGAGTTTTACCATGTCTTCTTCGGTAGAGGTGTTCAGATCGTCCAGAAGCTCGGAAATGCTGCCAAAACAGGCAAATCCGGCGTTTTTGGTGCTGGCACCCTGTGGAAGGATGCCTTTTTCCAGGACCAGTATTCGGGATTTCGGGTGTTTTTCACGAAGGGCAAGGGCGCAGTTGAGCCCTGTTATACCGCTGCCGATAATGGTAAAATCAATACCAGATAGCCATTCTGTTTTTTCCCAGTACGAGAGTTGCATAGGTTTAAAATTTAGGGTGGTACAAAAATTTTGTGGTACTAAGAGCATGTATATCGGAACCCGATCTGTACCGGAATACATCAGAAGTTCAAGTTAAGAAAATTATGCAATACCGGGGTGTTAAAATAAGAAATGGAAAGAAGGCCGGTAAACCTTACTATGAAGTTGCTTTTCGTATCAGTGCAATGGTAAGGCCGATGCCTACTCCGGTTATGGTGCCCAGCACAAAGTCCAGCCACAGGATATCTTCTCTTGTGGTCGTATGGTAGACGGTAGAAGCGATGATCCCGAACATAAAGATAAGGATGCCTGATAATTTTAAAAACTTGTTTTTCATTAAGTTAAATATATAAAAACTTAAAGTTCTGACAAGCCTTCTGACTTAAAAACAATAAATCACAGCATCATGGATCCGCATAAACCCAAACCAATAACCAGGTATACAGCGGCAAGAATGTAAAAGACTTTTGCCACTGTTTTACGTTTTCTGAAGAGGATACCGATAATGGCAAACAGAACGGGCGGGCCGAACATAATGGCCAGAATAAAATATAAGAGCATCTCAAAGCCTTCTCCGTTTACGGTTAATATTAAGTTTTGCATAATCAGATAGTGTTTCTCAGTTCTTCTAAAAGTGTTTGTTTGTCATCCCTGTAAAACAGGTTCATGGTCTCGAACGGGATGATCTTGTAGTCTTTGTTTACAATATGCACACAAGATTTTTTAATGGCCCTTACATCAAAATTATAAGCATCGATGAATTGCATGATGATCACCCGGAACAGATTGTCGTAACCTAAATCCGGGGCATCGATACCGGGCAGGCAACACATGATCGATTTTAAATTGTTTTCAGCAGATTCTACCGAATTTCCCGTACTGAAAAGTTCTATCATTTTGCCCTGGAGGTTTTCATCCTGTTCATATACAATGGTATTTTTACTGTTGTCCAACAGGTCTGCGGGATTGATATAGCGGGTCAACGGAAAGACACTTCCGCCGAGTTTAAGCGCGTATCCCATGACCAGGGCATCGGGGTTGCAGGGAACGGGAATAAGGTCGTCTTCGTTAAAAACATCGGTTTGTTCCAGTATTTTCCTCCGGGTCTCGGTAAGCGTGATCCTGTTTAGCCCGGCATCGAAATGTTCTGTACGTCCGGCTATTTGTGTAGGTTGGAAGGTAACTCCGCGAACACATTTCTGTTGAAGCCCGTAGTCTATGATCTTTCCCATTTCGTGATCGTTCAGCCCTTTTTGTAAAGTAACGACCAGTGTGGTTGACAGATTGACCTCGTTGAGGTTTTCAATGGCCTGTTCCCTGATCCTGGTGAGGTCGGCCCCCCGCAGCGTATGGAGCGATTCTTTTTCGAAAGAATCAAACTGAAGGTAAAGCTCAAAATCGGGGGTGTAACTTTTCAGCCTTTCGGCATAGGCTTTGTCTTTGGCAATTTTAATTCCGTTGGTGTTTACCATTAAATGCCTTATCGGCAGGGTTTTGGCATAATCCAGTATCCTGAAAAAATCGGGGTGTACGGTAGGCTCGCCACCACTGATCTGCACCACATCGGGTTCTTTTTCATTTTTAACAATGGTATCCAGCATTTTTTTTACCTCTTCAAAAGAGCGGTGCCTTCCGTAATGTGGTGATGATTCTGCATAACAGGTCGGGCATGTTAAATTGCAGCGGTCGGTGATCTCAACGATAGTCAGGCAGGAATGCTGTTCGTGATCGGGACACAATCCGCAATCGTACGGGCAGCCATAATGCGTTTTGGTATTGAAAGTATACGGCATTTCGGAAGGTTTGTTGTAGTTGCGTATGTTCTTGTAATACACCACATCATCGGCTATCAACACCCTGGAGTTTCCGTGTTCGGGGCACCTTTTCAGCATAAAGACATTATTGTCCTCAAAAACGATCTTCGCATCGATACGCCTCAGGCATTCCGGGCACAGGCTTAAGGTAAAATCGTAGTAATTGTACTTTCTAACGGGCATAAAGAAGAGGTTTTAAAAAGATTTTTCGATAATATAGCAAACAAACAATACAAAGCCATTGAACAGAGCTCAGGCCCAACACAAAAAACAGGTTGGGTTTTAAAAATTCCATAAAAAAACGGAAACCGAAATAGGCGATCATAAAGTATTTAAAGAGTTCTCCGGATTGGAGTATTATATGGGTCTTTATGTATTTCAATCCGGTGAAGAGGATCAGCAGAAACAACAATTCATAAAGGGCCAGCGGATGCCGGAGCAGTCCGTCACCCAGGTCCATCCCCAGGAAGAACGAGGTTTCTTTTCCATAGGTAAATTCATCTATACCCGATAAAAAACAACCGATCCTGCCGATAAAAATGCCGGAAATAATGGGAAATACGAACAGATCGCCCGAGGACCGGGTTTCGCCAATGATCTTTTTAGCAATTTCAACACCCAGCAAACCGCCAAACAAACCGCCCATAATGGTCTTGACATTCAGCAGTTGAATAAAAGAGATCTCATTGATGATAAAAAAAGGATTTTCCAAGGCTCCAACAATCCGGGAGCCCAGGAATGCCCCGATGGCTGCCCCGAGTATAATGGATAGCCTGTTGGTGTTGCTGATGGTATCGTTACTTCTTTTCCTCAGAAACAGATAGTACCGGAAAGCAACAAAAAAGGCCAGGTATTCCAATACCAGGTGGATGTTTATGGAATAACCGAACAGGTTAAAGGAAAAAGGAATTTCCAATGCTGAGTTTTGAATAAAGATAACAATTCCTTCAAAAACCGGCATTTTTCTTCAAGAGAATGATATTGTATTCAGGTTAGGAGATGTCTGAAAATGGTCTTTTCGTCACCCTGAACTTGTTTCAGGGTAACGATTTACATTTAGTCTATAAACTTAATCATTCAATTTTAAGACAGCCATAAACGCCTGCTGAGGGATCTCCACATTACCTACCTGGCGCATACGTTTTTTACCTTTTTTCTGTTTTTCCAACAGTTTTCGTTTACGGGAAATATCTCCCCCGTAACATTTGGCCGTCACGTCTTTCCGTAGGGCCTTGATGGTTTCGCGCGAAATGATCTTTGCCCCTGTCGCTGCCTGTATCGGGATGTCGAATTGCTGTCTCGGGATCAGCTCCTTGAGCTTCTCGCACATCTTTTTCCCGATATTATAGGCATTATCGGCATGTATCAGTGCTGAAAGTGCATCTACGGACTGGCCGTTGAGGAGAATATCCACTTTGACCAGTTTGGATACCCGCATGCCTATGGGCGAATAGTCGAACGAAGCATATCCTTTGGAAACGGTCTTTAACCTGTCGTAAAAGTCGAATACGATCTCTGCGAGCGGAATGTCAAAGTTGAGTTCCACCCTTTCAGTAGTAAGGTAGGTCTGATTGGTGATCTGTCCGCGTTTTTCTATACAAAGGCTCATCACGGGGCCTACATAATCGGCTTTGGTAATGATCGTAGCCTTGATGTAGGGTTCCTCTACCCTGTCCAGTTTGGACGGTTCGGGAAGGTCTGACGGGTTATTTACGATGACAGCCGTTTCCGGATCTTTTTTGGTATAGGCGAGGTAGGATACGTTGGGGACCGTGGTGATGACGGTCATGTCAAACTCGCGTTCCAGGCGTTCCTGTATGATCTCCATGTGAAGCATGCCGAGGAACCCGCAACGGAAACCGAAACCGAGTGCGGCGGAGCTTTCCGGGGTGAAGACCAGCGAAGCATCATTCAGTTGGAGCTTTTCCATAGAGGCCCGCAATTCTTCGTAATCTTCGGTATCCACGGGGTAGATCCCTGCAAATACCATAGGCTTGACATTTTCAAAGCCGGCGATCATGTTTTGTGTGGGTGTCCTGGCATCGGTGATGGTATCCCCTACCTTGACTTCCCGGGCTTCCTTGATCCCGGATATAAGATAACCCACATCCCCGGTTTTAATTGTATTTTTCGGAACCTGGGTCAGTTTCAGGGTGCCTATTTCATCGGCGAAATATTCTTTTTGGGTGGCCATGAATTTTATCTTCTGGCCCTTGGTGATCTCACCATTCATCACCCGGAAAATAACTTCAACACCCCGGAACGGGTTATAGACCGAGTCGAAGATCATGGCCTGTAAGGGTTCTTCCTTATTTCCTTTAGGCGGGGGTACGCGTTCTATGATGGCTTCCAGGATCTTGTCCACACCAAGCCCGGTCTTTCCGCTGGCGGGGATAACTTCTTCCGGATCACAGCCCAGCAGGTCCACAATATCGTCGGTGACTTCTTCCGGGTTGGCGCTGGGGAGGTCTATCTTGTTGAGTACAGGGATGATCTCCAGGTCATTTTCCAGGGCCAGGTACAGGTTGGAAATGGTCTGTGCCTGTATGCTCTGTGCGGCGTCCACGATGAGCAGTGCCCCTTCACAGGCGGCTATGGACCGCGATACCTCATAGGAGAAATCCACATGTCCGGGAGTGTCTATCAGGTTAAGGGTATACTGTTCGCCGTTGTATATGTATTCCATCTGGATGGCGTGGGATTTTATGGTGATCCCCCGCTCCCTTTCCAGGTCCATATTGTCGAGTAACTGGTCTTGCTTTTCCCGCTCCGTTACCGATCCGGTGTAGTCCAGCAGCCTGTCGGCCAGGGTACTTTTACCGTGGTCTATATGGGCAATAATGCAAAAATTCCGGATGTGCTTCATAGCAAACGTTATATGTCCGTCTCCAGCCCGGTTTAAAGCCGGGCCGGATAAGGATAGGTTCAATTTGCAAATATAGGTTTATTTTGATGATTTTATGTTGTAAATCGCGTAGCGGGAAGAGAAATTTTCCCCTTGAAAAAGCTATTCCACTTTTCCCGGCTCCCGGTTTTCATTGCCTTTTATATCCAGGAGATTATCGCCCAGCTCCTGCCTCTTTTTATTGGCCAGGGCTACTATTTTTTCGACAACTTCGGGATGTTTTTCCGCTACATTGTGAGTTTCTGTGGAATCGACAGACAGGTTGTATAATTCAATCTCTTCGAGGGCGATCTGTTTGTATTCCCCGGGCTGTCCTCCCTTGCCGGGTTCCTGTCCTTCCATGGTTCTGTAGGTATGAGGGAAATAGAGTTTCCAGTCCTGGTAACGCACGCCCTGGAGTTCGTTCACTTTATAGTAAAAATAATAGGCTTCATGCGGGTTTTCTTTGGTTTCGCCTGCGAGGATATCCCATATGTTTTTTCCGTCGATCTTCTGTTCCGGTAATGCGCTGTTGGTCAGGGAAGCTATGGTGGGTAGCAGGTCTATGGCCATCACCGGGGTGTTTATGGTCTTGTTTTCGGGCAGTTTTCCCGGGAACCTGGCGATAAAGGGTTCGCGCTGGCCGCCTTCCCAGGCTGTCCCCTTCCCTTCCCGGAAAGGATATGCCGAGCCGGCGTGGTCGCCATAAGCGAGCCAGGGGCCGTTGTCGGAAGTAAAGATCACCAGGGTGTTCTCATCCAGTTGATTGTCCTCGAGCGATTGGAGTATTTGCCCTACGGACCAGTCGATCTCCATGATCACGTCGCCGTAAAGCCCTCTTTCCGATTTTCCTTTGAATTTGTCGGAAACAAACAACGGCACATGGGGTTGTGGATGGGCGACATACAGAAAGAACGGTTTTTCCTTGTTATTCTCGATAAAACTGACGGCCTTTTCCGTGATCTGTGTGGTCAGCATGGACTGGTCGTCCAGGGTATCGATGACCTTTTCATTTTCGTACAACAGCAAGGGGTCGAAATTAAAAACCGGTCCCTGTTGCGGGTGGTGCGGCCACATATCGCCCGAAAAAAGGATGCCGAAATAATCGTCAAAGCCCTGTTTGTTGGGCATAAAATCCGGATGGTCGCCAAGGTGCCACTTGCCATACAAAGCAGTGCTGTAACCTTTGGTTTTGAGCATATCGGCCAGGGTGGTTTCATCCGGGTTCAAACCGATTTTAGACTGGGGCATCAGGGCATTGTGAATACCTATTCTGTTGGGATAGCATCCTGTGAGAAGCGCAGCCCGGGAAGCCGAACATACCGCCTGCGCGGCGTAGAAATTGGTGAGTTTTATCCCTTCCCGGGCCATCTCGTCGAGGTGAGGCGTTTTAATGTCGGTCGAGCCGAAACAGCCTACGTCTTCATAACCCTGGTCGTCGGTAAAAATAATGATCACATTGGGTGGAGTCGGAGGAGTAGTATTACCGGTTTCCTGTTTTTTCTTTTCTGTGCACGATAACATAGCAATCGAAACCGCCGTAAAAAGTAAAATTCTCTTAAACATTTTATTAAAGTTTTGGTTGGGTAAAATAATAAATAAAAGGGGTTTTTGCCGTGTTTTTAGCTGGAAAATGTTTTGAAACCTGGTTGAAAAGAAGGAAGGACCGGAAAAGCGTCTTTGCCAGGAACCGACCGAATGGAGGTAAAGCCTGCACTGAGCTCGCCTGCACTGAGCACTTCGATAAACTCAGTATATCACTTGTCGAAGTGTCGAAGGGCTCGGGGTGACAGAGGGTGTCATTATAAATTTATGTGGTTGCCAAAATGTTAGTTCTGGCCGTGACGGTCTATATGTGTATTTTAAAGTCCTATGTCTTACGTCCTGCAGTCTTACGTCATAACTGATAATTTTTTGACATGTACTAAAGCTAATGATACATTCTTAAATTTTGCTTTATCTTTGCACCGCAATAAATTAAAGCACTGTGGTTAAGATAGGTAACATAGAAGTTGGAGCGTTTCCCCTGTTGCTGGCGCCGATGGAAGATGTGAGCGATCCTCCCTTCCGGGCGCTTTGCAAGGAACAGGGGGCGGATGTGGTATATACCGAGTTTATCTCTTCGGAAGGTTTGATACGGGATGCTGCCAAAAGTGTCCAGAAGCTGGATATTTACGAAAAGGAGCGTCCCGTAGGCATTCAGATCTTCGGCGCGGAACTCGACTCCATGTTACAGGCTGTGGATATTGTAGAACAGTCCCAACCGGATATCATAGACATCAATTACGGCTGCCCGGTAAAAAAGGTGGTATGCAAGAATGCGGGTTCCGGGATACTTCGCGATATACCGCTGATGATAAAGCTCACGGAAGCTATGGTAAAACGTACCAACCTGCCCGTTACCGTAAAGACACGCCTGGGGTGGGACAGCGATTCCATAAAAATAGTAGAGGTAGCCGAACGCCTGCAGGATGTTGGTATACAGGCCATATCCATTCACGGACGTACCCGGGTGCAGATGTACAAGGGAGAGGCTGACTGGCGCCCTATTGCAGCGGTAAAGAACAATCCCAGGATGCATATTCCCGTCTTTGGCAATGGCGATGTGGACACACCGGAAAAAGCTGTGGAAATGCGCGATAAATTTGGGCTGGACGGTGCCATGATAGGCAGGGCAAGTATTGGAAATCCATGGTTTTTTAAAGAGGTCAAGCACTTTTTCAAAACAGGTGAACACCTGGCTCCGCCCACGATGGAAGAAAGGGTAGAAGCAGCCCGGAGGCACCTTCAGATGGCTATGGACTGGAAAGGGGAAAAACTGGGTGTATTTGAAACCCGGAGACACTACACAAATTATTTCAAAGGCATTCCCCACTTTAAGGAATACCGGCAAAAAATGGTGACTTCAGACGATGCTTCCGATGTTTTTGCAGCATTTGACGAGGTGCTCGAAAGATTCGGAGATTATCAGTTTGCCTGAAAAATTGTTTAGATCTTTCAATCCTTTGCATCTTTTGTATACCCGAAAAATCTGAGGTTAAAAGATTGACGGGAGATTGAAAGGTTTGAGATTCAATCTACATCAATCTCTTTCCACCAAAACAATGGCTTCTAATTCTGTTCCCGGACCAGTTTTTCCGAGATCCTTCCGGAGGCAATTTTAGAAGCGATCAGTCCCAGAACGGCGATCGTACCGAATACGATAAGCGTATTGGAAAGGTGGATCTCTACCGGGTAAGGCAGGGAAGGGGTGATACGAAGCCATCCGAAAAACATTTGCGACCAGGTGAGCAATGCTCCCAAAGCAATGCCTATAGTTCCCCCTACGAGAGTAACTATAAGCCCCTGTACGAAGAAAATACGGCGCAACTGCTTAATTGTTGCTCCCATGCTGAACAGGGTGTTGATATTCTTTCTTTTGTCCAGTATCATCATAATAATGGCTCCGACCACGTTAAACAGAGCTATGATAAGCACCAGGGTAAAGATGAGGTAAGTGGCCATGTTTTCGGTATTCAGCATACGGTATAAGGCATCGTTTTGTTCCACCCGGTCCTTTACGACCGCTTTGTTATCGAATACGGAAATGATCTGTTGTTTTACCCGATCTGCATTGGCATCCGGAGTAAGTTTTATATTTATTCCTGTGATCTCACCCGGTTCTTTATGTAGCATCCTCTGTACCAGTGCCAGGTCAGCAAACACGTATTTTTTGTCGATATCTTCTGTAATGGCATAGACTCCCGAAACGGTGACGGCGACTTCATTATAGGGTGTGGAATTGGACGTAATACTTCCTTTTCCGGGCTTGGGCACCAGTATTTTCAAGGGGTTTTTGTAATCGTTCAGGGCAATTCCCAGCAGGCTGGCCGTACCGATCCCGGTAACGACTTCGTTCAGTTCCCTGTCGAACCAGTTCCCGTAATAGAGGATACTGTCTGTATCTACCACATGGGCATAGCCATCATCTATCCCTTTTATAAAAGCGACATGATTTTTTTGTTTGTGCGTAAGAAGTACCTGCTCTTCAATTTCCCTTGAATAGGAGGCCACTCCGGGAATGGCTTTTAACTGTTCCTCCCGGTCTTTGTCAACATCCAGGAATTTTCCTCCGTCACTGAGTACTTTCAGGTCCGGGTCGAAAGAATTACTGAAAGAAAGACTGAAGGTCTTTAGCCCTGCAAATCCCGAAAGTACGATAAACAGAGCCGCAGCACCGATAACAACCACGAGAAAGGTGACCAGGTTAATGATGTTCACCGCATTCTGGCTGCTTTTGGAAACGAGGTACCTCTTGGCTATGTAGGTAGGGAAATGCACTTTCTGTTATTGCGTTACCGTTTTGTGGGTTGTATTATAACGATATACAACCCGGGATCTTATAAAGCCGGATATTCAGGATTTTTTCCGCTTGTCCAGCATATCAGGGTTTTCTATGGGGTTGTCCTTACCCTTCAGGGATTTTTCGATCTTATCGATATATTCCAGTGAATCGTCTATAAAAAACTCCAGTTCGGGTACCCTTCTCAGCTGGTTTCTGGTACGCTTTGCCAGCTCGTGTTTTATCAACGGCTGGTTTTTTTTGATCCCGGCGAGGAGCTCCTTGCCTTTGGTATTGGGAAAAATGCTCAGGTATACTTTGGCCATGGACAGATCTACCGTTACCGCTACTTTGGTTACGGAGATGAGTATGCCCTGAAGGCCTCCATCGGTGGCGGCGCGTTGCAAAATATCTGCCAGGTCGCGCTGTATGACCCCTGCTATCTTTTTCTGTCTGTTACTCTCCATAGTGCAAAAATAGGAAATACCGGGAAGGAATGGGGTATAAATCGATACATCTTCAGTAAATTAGAGGGTAAATCCTATATTTGCTAGAAAAAGTAATGCGAAAAATAGAACATCTGGGCATTGCAGTGCGCCATATTGAGGAATCCAACACATTATACACCAAATTGCTGGGAACAGCCCCTTATAAAACGGAGACAGTGGAAAGCGAAGGGGTAAAGACCTCTTTTTTCCAGGTGGGCGAAAGCAAGATAGAATTGTTGGAAGCCACTGCCGAAGACAGTCCCATATATAAATTCATCCAGAAAAGGGGAGAGGGCATACATCACATAGCCTTCGACGTGGATGATATGGAAGCGGAGATAAAACGCCTTACAGCCGAAGGGTTTACCGTGCTGAATGAAGTACCCAAAAAGGGAGCGGACAATAAACGGGTTGTTTTTTTACATCCCAAAAGTACCGGGGGAGTTTTAATAGAGCTTTGCCAGGACATACCTACGCCTGAAAACTCCGGAGATACGGCAGTACAGGAGTGATATAAAAAGTTAAAAAAGTTTGCAGCAAACTAAAATAAGTAGTAATATTGCATCCGCAAAATGCGGGTCCTATAGCTCAGCTGGTTAGAGCACTTGACTCATAATCAAGGGGTCCCTGGTTCGAGCCCAGGTGGGACCACCTCTATTTCAAAACGCAATTACTTATTTACAAGTAGTTGCGTTTCTTTTTTTAGAGAATTTGGCGAGAAGTTTACCCTGAGCACTTCGACAAGCTCAGTATAGACTGCGCCGAAGGGAGCCCAGGTGGTCCCACCTGCTTACAAGTCCAAATGATATGAAAATATGGTTTGGGCTTTTTTGTGTTTGTAATTCAATTACTTACCGTAAAGTTCCCATTTTTATTAAAATTAAACATTTATCAACTTAAAGATCAAATGATTACTGATAGTAGAAAACAGTATCGTTAGTTTGCAAACCAGGAAACGATGAAATAGTCGGAAGTCGGAAGCTCGAAGCGACGCCTTGAGCGTAGCCGAAAGGTCGGAAGTAAATATACTTCGGACACCGGACATCGGACCTCAAAAACAAACACTATGAAAACTCTATGTTTGATGATATTCAATCTAATGAAAAACTAAACCGGAAGGTGCCTACTAAAGTGTTTAGGAAATAGTATGGCTTTGCACCAGACATGTTTCAAAATCTTTCAAATCCAAAAGGTAATACGCCAATTACCTGCTTTCTTACCCAAAAAACTCCCTGAGCCATAAATCTTTCTCCCTCTACCCGAAATGTTTTTATTTTTTATTGAGGAACTTTATACTGTAAGTAAAAACGTTAAAATTCTTACGCAAAAGTATCCTCAATGAATACTTTTTGTATCTGCCCGGAATACCGGGTTTAACATTTAGGACCGTAATTTTATTTCGATATACCGGCGGCCGGAGCGGAGTCCATAAATTTTAAAACGATCGACTCCGTCACTGCCAAGTAAAGCATTATGAAAACACCATACAACCTAATCTTCAGGCCTGATGAGTTGCTGTGCGATGAATTCACCCGAAACCTTCCGGAGTGGTGCTATTTTCAGATGCCTTTCGCCGAGCATTGCCACCACTATGGCCTGGACGGGATGGAAATATTGAGTCAAAGGCGTAGCCATCAGCCGTTCTATATCGACCTTTTTGAAATTAAAACCGATAAACCGATTCCTATCCGGTTCAGTATCCCCAAACGACAATTATTCCTCTATTTTATGCTGGAAGGCGGATTTTCCCTTACCACGGATGGTGACCGCCCCATTACTAGGACACGTCCCAATACATTCGCCCTACTGTATTACAGTTCCGGTAGCTACCAGGTCCGTGCAAGAGCTGGTCATCACAGTTCTCTATGGATTGGCATTGACCCTCAGTGGATGAAAAATATTAGTGCCGGATTCCAAAACATACAATCTGTACTGGAAAAGCTAAAAGACGGCCGTTCCTATCTCGCAATGTATCCATGCCGGATGGACCGCAAGGTACAACGTTGGCTCTATAGGGTGTACAGCTATTCGAAAAATAACATCGGTGCACTCGATGGAAACCTCCGTAAGTACATCTCCTATGTGTTAGGGTATTATGATAAGGCATTGGAAACACAAACACATGACCTCGCTTACCAAACCAAAACCTATCTGGATGAGCATTATCAAGACAGCGATCTGAGTAGTAAATTCCTTGCATCCCGTTTCCATGTAACGGAACCTACCCTACGCCACCAATTCAGACGGGCATATGGCAGCACTCCCCATGAATATTACAGCAGGCTAAGGATCACCCACGCTATTGCATTGATGGAATGCAACAGTCTAAGCATAAAGGATGTTTATCCGATGGTGGGCTACCGTGACGAACGCTCGTTCCGCTATGCGCTCAATCGATTCCTGAAAAAAGGGGTAAGACTGAATTTTAACATAAAATTGAAATAAACGAAAGGTTTTCTGCAAGGTTTGCAGCATTTTCGTTGTTTTTTTCTTTCCGGCCCACGCCATCCACCATAATTTTACATGTATAATCCCACCGATCCGGCAGCCCTTTCGGGATTAGGGGGTGCTGAACATATGGGCATCTGCCCAATGACACGAAAGTCTAAAACAATGTATTAATCTTAAAATTTTCAAAGATGAAGAATCTTAAAATTTCATTGACAGCACTAACCCTTGTGCTGGGTGTTGTCCTTATTTCTTTTGCTCACGGAGACAATACAACAAAAAATGCGAATGACAACGTAGAGATCTCGACTGAAACAGTTGCTGATCAGTGGGCTGTGACCGGGGAAACTACGGAAAATGGCGTTGACTATTATGTTGTACAGCCTCCGACCGGTAGTGAACTATGCCCTGGTGGCACCTATGCTTGTCTCATTTCAAGTGATACGCCGCCTGACGCAGAAAATCGCATCCCTAAAACTCAGGCAACAATTGATGAATTTAAAGCCAGCCCATTTAAATAGGCTCCTTCGAGTTTTAATTTTTTCATGATTGTAGAGTAGGCCCTTTTAATAAGATTTGAAAGGGCCTATTCTATTACTGAATCCCGGTAAGCAACTTGTCTATCCGATCAGAAATCGCCGCATACCCGTCACCTCCCTTAAATTCGGCTAAATCATAACTGTCTATCTTACCTTCTTGATTGACAATAATGATGGTTGGATAGCCCCTGATTTTAAAGTCGGATATAATAGGATGGTTCATCCCCTGACCACTGGTATAGAGGTTAACAGCCATGTCCGACGTATATATCTCTTCCTTTAAGCTATTTTCCCAAATACTTCTAGGACCGTCAACAGATATGGACAGAAACACTACCTCCGGGTTGTTATAATAGGCTGCTTCCGCCTTTTTCAATACATTCTGATACACCCATTTGCAACCTCCACAACCTGTAAACCAGAAATCCATAACAATGACTTTCCCTTTAAATTTCGAAAGGGGAACAGGATTCCCAGCCGGGTCCTCCAAGGTGAAATTTCCTATTTTCTTACTTGATTTCCGTTTTGCCAGTTCTGTCAACATATCTTTGCAATAGTCCGTATTGGTGATTTTGACAGCTCTTTCGAGCTGGTCATTAAATTGCAATGTTCCAAAGGAGGTATACAGAAACAAGGTTAGCATTCTTTCCCGCAATTCACCGGAGTAACGGGACATCATTCGCTCGAAAACTAATGACGGATCTTCTTTATGATCAATAAAATAGCAATCTGTCCGATTTTTCTCGATCAAGTAACGATAATAATAATAAGATTGCGTTAATGCTGTCTTAGACAGATTTATCCCCGGCAAAGCATCTTTTATATTATTGAAGTACGCATTTTTGATATTCTCCAATTCCTCAGGTGAAAGATGTCCTTCAACTTCCTTATAGTACTTCAGAATTGATTTGAATTGAGGGAGGTACAAGCTATAAAGGGCGTCTGTCATAATCAATTCATAGGCAACCGGACTTATTTTATCTTTCTGATCTTCGATATACGCTCTTATAGCTTTTGCGCATTTGGCGTAACCATCTCTATACTTTTGGTTGGTATCAAATGATGGGCCACTGACCCCTATCTTTTGATATATATCATGCGTTTGGGTCAACACTTCCAATTTGTTAGCCCCAGGTCCGGAATACGAAAAATCAAATAACCGAAGGGGATCGTAGGTTTCATAGGTTGGCAATACCTTTTTTGGGCTTATCCGTATTTGCACCTTGTCCCCTGTTTCATAAATTAGCAACGGGACTAAGGATTGTACTTCTCTCCGCCGTTTGACAAATCTTTCTTCGGTATACAATCGGCCTTTTTTTGGATTCAAATTTGCAATCAAGTAGTATCCGATCTCATGATCCGCTTTGAATTTGAACTTATATACACCATCGCTATTCATAGTAGCCCTTATCTTAGTTCCAGGGTTCTTTAAAGAAGGAAAACTGGGATATAAGGGATTCGCGACAAACAGCATAAGGGTATCTGCGGGAGTCGTTCCATCGTATTGAACAGTAACCGACACCATTTTTTTGTCTGGCAAAGATTCGGAGCAAGCAGCAAAATTTGCAAGAAGTATGAGCAGGATAAAAAAGAGTTTTAGCTTATCTTTCATTTTGTTGTAAATTACTTAATTGAACATCTATGGGAGGAATAGGATAAACGTATCGAGGGGAATTGGGTGGTAATGAGTAGGTAGTACCGTCAATTTCTTTTGTCAGTGTTTTAGCAAAGCGCGGGGTCTTATTGAGACGCCGGAGGTCTTCCCAACGCACCTGACCCGTATATGGCAATTCCTTTCGCCTTTCTTCCAGTATTTTTATTAACAGGTTATCGGGATTCTCAAAAGCAAGGGACTCAAAAGTTCCTTTCAAATATCTCTTTTCCAAAAGCGTGTTGAGGTCTGCCAACGCGGCTGCGACATTGCCATTTCTAACCAGGCATTCTGCCCGGATCAATAAAATTTCATTTGTAGCAATGCCCGCGAAATTACGATTGATGGCAGAATACGTTCCTCTGAACTTTACCTTGTTATCTCCCTCATCGAAGTAAAAATATTTCTTCCTTAAATCATTATCGTCATATAATTTATAAAGGCCCTGGTCTACCGAACCAATCATGACCGTTAACGGAATAATAACTACATTTTGATTTGATGCCGCCCAAAATAAGATCTCGGGGTTGTCCGGATGCGAAGGGAAGCGATAAACCGAGGAAGTACTGACTAACGTACTATCATTAAAATCTAATAGTATGTCGTAGGATTCCAATGTCATATCAGCATACTTTTCTGCACTTCCATAATTCTCCATACACAAGTATATTTTGGCTAACAGTCCCCATGCCGCCAGTTTAGTAGGGCGTGTTTGATAGTCCGAAATATCGGGAAGCAGGGGAATCGCTTCTTCAAGGTCCTTGATCATACGATCATAGGTAGCCTTTAAAGATGACCGTTGGGGATTTATATTAATGTCGGAGGTTGTACGGATAGGAAGCCCCAGGTCATCTGATGCATTTTCGGAATAGGGTTTACAAAAAAGCTGTGCAAGACCATAATAGGCAAATGCCCTAAAAAATAAAGCCGTACCTTTTACTCCATCGTATTCCCGGGTATTCGCATTATTTTTCTGGATACTGGTCAAACCGTCCAGCACAATATTGGCATGGGCTATTGTACGATAACCATAGGTCCAATCGGCAGAACCCAGATTTTCGTCAAATATGATATCTGCCCAGGTATAAGCATTCCTTCCCACTTCCGGAGCACTGTTGAAAGCAACCATATCCAAATAAATATGATCTGCACTCACATTCCCTATGTCCGGGAAGCAGTAGTTCATCCATTCTGCATAGTCCAGAATAGCCCGCATATCTTCAAGTGTAGTCGGCCTTGAGTCCGAAAGGGTTTCTTTTTCATCGAGCCAGGAATCCATTTTGGAGCATGCCGACAAAAGGATCAAAGCTATCATAACCGCGTATGATATTAAAAACTTGTAGCTTTTTTTTAGCATATGCTTTTTCATAATGATAATTGTTTAAAAACTTGCACTTATCCCAAAGGACATCGAAAAGGGATTGGGTAAGGTATGTAACAGTGGGATATTCGGAGCTTTGTCCGGATCAATGCCAAGATCATTAGCCCGCCAGAGAATACCTATATTGCTTAGGTAGGTGTATATGCTACACGAGCGGAAGGGCAACCATGCTCCCAAACCGGATTTTAGATTATAAGCTACCCGAATATCCTGAAGCCGGATGTGATCCCCTTTTTCAACTAAGACTTCCGAGTAGTTATAAAAAGTATTTCTTCTGGAATTAGCCGGGTAAACTATGGAAGGTACATTTGTGTTTTTTTCATCACCGGGTTTTTGCCATCGGCGGACGTAATCGGAATTCGCATAACCGTCGATAAGGTCGGGATAGTTCAGGCTCGTTGATGCCCGCCTAAACACATATCCGCCTTTAAACAAAACATTTACAGACAAGGAAAAATCTTTATAAGAAAAATCATTGCGAATGGCCCCATGAAATTGAGGCATAGAAGACCCGTTAAACACTAAACTATCAGCCTCGAAATTATTGATGATCCCTTCGTAATCCTTACTGACAGCCTCATTAAGAAAACCCAAAGGATCGCCGTTTTCCGGGTCCAGCCCCATCCATTTGTAACTAAAAACACTATTTAACGGCCTTCCCTCAACAATCATCCGGGTTTGAATGGAAGACCTGGCAACTTCTCCTTCATACCTGGTCACTTCGTCTTTAACAGTACTGAGTATTAAGGTCGTATTCCACTTAAAGGATCGGTTAATGTTTTTTGAATTCAGGGTAAGATCAATACCACGGGTCTTTGTGGAAGCTGAATTTATCATAGATTCCCTGAAACCGGTATTATGTGCCAACGGATAAGGTTCTACCAAGTCTTCGCCTGTTTTCTGATATAGCTCGAAAGTTCCGCTCAACACATTCTTTGCTGTTCTAAAATCGATCCCCAGGTTAATGTTCTTTACTTTTTCCCATCGCAGGTCCGGATTGGGTGCTGTTAAGTTTGATATGGCGGGAAGTCCTGTCAGGTAACTCGACCGGTAGACTCCTGTGGTATAGGCGGAACCATAATACACATTGCCGTTATACCCATAAGTTAATCTGAGTTTCAAATAGTCCAAAGCCGGACTCCGGAAGAAATTTTCATTACTAATAACCCACCCTGCCCCAGCGGACCACAAGGGTGTAATTTTCTGATTAATATTAACACCAAACAAGTTTGTTCCGTCATTGCGTCCGCTAAGGGTTACCGATAAACGATTGTCATAAATATACCCCACATTGGCGTACAACGACACAAAACGATTTAATCTTCCAAGTACAGCTCCGTCTGGTGCAGGAATCCGTGCAGAACCTGATGGTGTGGTAGGTAAGAACGTGGAGTAGTCAAGGGCTGTGGATGCCGTTCCAAATTGCTTTTCATAACCGTAAGATGTACGCTGAAAGCCCTGTGTCTTTAGTTCCCTGACCTCGGTTCCGACAATGGTGGTAACAGTGTGTAAATCTCCATAAGTACTGTCGAAAGAAAGCTGTCCCCGGAAATTATGTGAATTCCAGTCGTACTCACCTACGTTTAGAACACCTCCATTCTCAGGAACCTGATACGTGATGGAGCCTCCATCATTTAAGATCGAGAATCTATTGATAAGATTGCGAGTATAATAAGCATCATTACTAAAATACTCGTAGTTGCTGATCTTCTGTCGTTCATTTTGATACAGTACCTCCGCGTTTAAAAAAGGTGCGATCCGGTATTTCAAGCTACCTTTAATCAACAGATCATTGATTTTAGAAGAATTCTCTCTAAAATATAGTTCATCCAACGGGCGGTATTGCCAATATTTAAACCCCGCTTGCTGCATTTCTTCTTTAAAGCCGGTTCGGTAATCCCTGGCAATAGACAAATGAGTGCCATCCGGACCTGCAAATTGTGCATAAGGATAAATGCCTGAATGTGTGAATCCTCCAATCTGGATTCCGCTCCCGAAATTCAACTGATTATTGCGATCTGTTCGATTATTGCTGTAGTTTACCCCAAAAGTTATTTCAAGGTTTTTTACCGGATTAAAGGTGTTCAGTGCACGGAGGGTCAGCCTTTGATATCCGTTTCTTTTTAGATTGTGCCGGTTTTTATCATACCCCACAGAAAAAGAATACGTCATTTTCTCTGCTCCCCCCTTTAAACCAATATGATATTGTTGATTGAGGGCGGTCTGATAAATATGTTTATCATAGTCGTTTCTCACATCTCGATGACGCAACACTCCCAAAGACTGTTCTGCTTGCTGTTTACTAATATGCCCCTGTTTTAAGTCATTTAAAATCTCAACAGCAGGAGTAACCACAGGGTAACTTACTGAATTTTGTAAATAAGAATTAAAATAGCCTTGATCAAAAAGATGAGTTTCTATATCTATATAATCGCCGGCACTTAAGTAATTACGATCATACCATAGGTCCGGCTTTTGTTCAGTGCCAAAGTTAACGCTGAAATCCAGTTGCATCGCTTCTTTTTTTCTTCCTTTTTTGGTGGTAATCACAATAACGCCATTTCCTGATCTGGCTCCCCAGATAGATGCAGCGGCAGCATCTTTTAAAACCGTGATACTTTCTATATCATGAGGATTGATATTGCTTAGCTCTCCTTCGTAGGGAAAATTATCCAAAACGATAAGAGGGCTCCGGCTCACATTCTGATCTATGGTGCTTATGCCCCTGATAAGAATACCCGGATTTCTTCCGTTAGGGTTGTGGGTTACAATTTCCGGCGATCCTCCCGAGTATAATAATCCTGAAACCGTACCATTGAGTCTCGATAGTACATCGGTTGCCACCGACCTTTGGATCAGTGCACTATCTAAAACAACAAAACTTCCATTGATTCGTTCTTTTGGTAATTGTTGATAACCTGTATTTAAGACAACTTCATCCAAAGCAACCACATCCTCTTCCATTTGTACATTTAAAATCTCCTGCCTGGAAACAGGAATTTCCACCTTCTTAAACCCTACATAAGAAAAGGTAAGGGTGTCCTGAGGTGTAGCTTGAATGGTATAAGTGCCGTCAAAATCAGAAATGGTACCCCTGCCTTTTCCGGGTATTATGATATTTACGCCACCTAAAGGCTCCCCGTTACCGTCTGTAACCTTTCCGGTAATTTGGCGTTGCGGGGACGATTGTAAAGGGAACGATGCCCAAAGAGGTAATGGCAGGCTAAGTAAAATTAAGGCAATATATATGGGGCACCAGCAGGAGAGCCCCGCTAATGTCGCGTATTTCATAATTTGTTATATTTGAGTGTTAGCTAAAAAGCCCTGCGGGGTTACAGATTGTAGGTTATACGTTTTGCCCCCCAAGCCTGACCGGAGAGGTGGTTCCTGAGCCCTGTCGAAGGGCCAGTGCATCAAGTTTTTGCAAACACTCCCGGAGCTCTTCGTTAAGGGTTTTATGAGTTTGTTGTAGTTCGTGAAAGGTTGTCATTTCGGCGCTCCACTGTTGCTGAAGCTGTTGTAGCTTTTGCCCTGATATTTTCATAATGATAGTGTTAGTGTGTGTTAAGTATAAAACCGGCCATCATGTTATAAGAAAGCATTGATACTATTTGCAGGGAAGGACAAAAGAGAGTATTTTTATAGCTATTGCAGTTAACTAATAAATTAAGCTGTCTTTAATCCTGTGGCAAACTATATGTTTCTATGGGCATGGGGCCGGTACTGATGGACAGCAGCCAAAGATTGGCCGGCATGGCATAATGCCTTTGCTTTTTGCTATCCGACAGGTTTCTTGGTCATTTAGTCCGGTGGACAAATTATGTTCTTTATGATTGATAGGAATAAAACGGTGCACACCCATGATCGCTTAATCTCAACAACGATGTTGCGGGGATAATGGGTTTGGTAGCTTGATATTCTCGTTTCCATACTTGAAGGTTTTAAAAACGAATCTCCAAAGTGGAATAAAAAAGTGGGGAAGATTCCTCACAAACCAACCACTCATTTCTCGAATTTGGTACCCGAAAGCGATCAGCAGTGAGGCCATCCCCACTCAAAAAGCAAATATAAGCTATTTGAAAGGAAAGGCCTTTCATTCACCGCCTCCTCTTCGGGTACCAATCGAAATATTGGAGACTCTTTTATGTCTTTTTAGTCCTTAAGACTTCATGTTTCAGTAAATATAAAACAAATATAGAACACTTGTTCCAAATATCAAAATTTTAATAAAAGAAAACTACTTAAATGCTTACGAAAGATAAAAAGGGTGAGATTGAGGTGCCTAAACATTACGCATACGCGTATATCAAACAAAAAATAAAAGAATTAAATATTTCCGAAAAATTTCTATTTGACAAGTCGATAATTTCAAGATCTGAGTTGATCAAATTAAAAAACGGGGAAAGGGAAGGATTAACTTATAAAAAGTTTTACAAACTCTACAAAGGTTTTGGCGATACTGCTCTCAACGCAACAACAATTATTTACCCCGATTTAGATTTAACGCTGACTAAGTATACCCCACCTAAAAGGAACGAGTTTGGAAGTCTTATGAATCAATTTGAAAAAAGTGAAAACTTACCCGAAGAAATTGCTGCCAAAACAGGAATCCCGTTAAGTCGTATCAAACAAATCTATTTCAGAACCGGATCACCGGAAGCCTATGAACTCTTGCTAATCGAAAAGGCAGTCGGTAAAAACTCAGGGGAGTTGTTTGAAAAATTTAATAAAGATAAGAGCAGATAAGGCAAGCCTTCAAGAAGTCACTATAATATGAATATGAATGAAAATGACTTACTCCTAAAAGAGATTATCCCAACTGGTCCTCGTTTGAACACTGTGGAAATGAGGGGCTATTGTAAAAATAGTTTGTAAAATACTGTTTTAGCACCTTATTGACACACGTTTTCTTTTTGTGATTTACGGCAACATATCAAAAAAGAAAGTATATAAAGAGAGGTCCTTAAAAATACCGTATATTTGATATATAATACTACTATTATGGGAGCATTAGAGTTAAGAGAAAAGTGGAAACGATCCATAAAGACTGTAGATATACGGTTTTTACAGATGGTGGATGCACTTTATGAAGGCTATTTCAAGAATGAGGTTGTTGCTTACCATCCGGATGGGTCTCCGATGACACGCCAGGAGTACAAAATGGCATTGGATATTGCAGAAAGCCAGATAGATCAAGGGGATTACATATCTGCTGATGAATTTGAACAAGAAGAAAGTTAATGGCCCGTAAAATAACCCAGGTGGTCTGGACAAGGCAAGCCAGGGAATCTCTCAACGCTATTTTAGACTATAGGTATAAAGACATTCCTACGGCAAGAAGGATTGTTAGAAAAGATATTATTGGCGCTTCTAAAGAAATTGTATTTGCCGAACAGTACCAACGGGATGAAATATTCCAAGAATATCGAAGGATAATCGTTCGGGACTATAAAATACTTTACAAAGAACAAAAAGGGGTTGTATATATTCTTAATGTAATATGTACTAAAGCCAATACCGAAACTTCATAATTTTTTTCCCAACCAGTCCTCATTTGAACCATAGAAACGAACCGATTCTGGCCTGTTTATGCGAGAAAACTTCGAAGGGGATAACACTTTTGAGGATATCCAGGCCAAAACAGGGATAGATAAACAACGATTAACCGATATCTATTTCAATACCGGTGCGCCTGAGCCCTATGAATTTCTGCTCATTGAAAAAGCCGTGGGGAAAGAACCGGGTGAAATGATGAAGGCGTATGTTGAAAAATATTCGGTAAAGAAACTTTACCTGGCGCTCGTTTGAGTGCAACGGAAACGAGTGCCACCCTTATAGCCCCCACCATACATGCTACTCTGAGTCGCTATTTTTTAATGATGTCAATATAACAAAACAGAGTAATAACCAACTGGCCCACGTTTAAGCGCAACGAAAACGAGGGCGTATCTTAAAAAAGCGTTTACTTCGATAAACTCAGTACGGGTGTAACGCTCTTACTTTGTTAGAGAAACCTGCAATTGGTCGTCATAGCGGTTATCGTTCTTATAATCCTGCCCGGGTCATCCGGAAGCGCTCCCGGTTGTGGAAACTACTGGGGTTTTTATTCCCGGACAAACCCGAATAGCCCCATATAAGGGCATGCGTATACACCGAACCGGGTTGGGTTTGCCGCATTCCCATCTCCTTACGCCGCTAACATAACCCGGTTTGTCGTATAAGCAATTACGTATAATTTCATCAGTAGCCTGCTAAGCCTTTAACAGAACTGCTTATGCAGCTTACCCGTTCCCTTAAGCCGTTAACGTAACCCGGTTCGCCGCATAGGGAATTGCATATGAATTCATAAGCAACCCGGTAAGCAGTCAACAGAACTGCTTATGCAGCTTACCCATTCCCTTGAGCCGTAAACGTTACCCGGTTTGCTGCATAAGCAACCCGGTAAGCAGTTAACAGAACTGCTTATGCAGTTTACCCATTACCTTGGGCCGCCAACGTAATCCGGTTCGCCGCATAAGCAATTACGTATGATTTCATAAGCAACCCGGTAAGCGGTCAACAGTACTGCTTATGCCGCAAACACAACCCGGTTTGCCGCATAAGCAATTGTATATGAATTCATAAGTAACCCAGTAAACGGCTAACAGGAACGGGTAAGCCGCATACCGGGCCCCTTCCGGCGTATACGCAATCCCTTAAATGGCTGTTTCCGGGCTTTAAAGCGGAAAAGAATGCGCTTATCGTGAGTTCCCCGGTCTTCTGAAGATACGCGGAGGTATCCGGTGGCGCAACAAGGGAGATACCATGATCCCGATAAGTATCGGGACCAAATCAAATCGTCACCCCGTAAAAAAGTGTTGAAAGCGATGCATGACAAGGGGGCAAAGAACGCAGATTCATTTTTGGCGGACACTGATGATATGAGAAGGTAATTTTACTTCACGCGACAGAAAGCGGTGGCATACGGATGCGAGTTCCGTCCTTTCTTTGTAAAACTTCACTATTTTAGAGGGAAGTAACCGGCTGCTTTCTATTTATTGTGGTCTAATAAGAGAAGCTATAAAATTTCTGAAAGCGAATTACGGATTTCCGTAAGGCATTTGACCTGATGTTTATTTCTTTTGCTGTCTGGGCAAAGAGGTTTTAAGAGGGCGTATGGGTAATTCTTGTCACTTCCCTTCGAAAATCTCAGCTTAGCTATATGATGCATATGAATATATATCTATGTGGTATATAATCAACTATTTATGAGATTATTGATGTAGTGTAAAATTGGAAAAGTATTACTCTTGATTTATAAATCCAGGGTATAAGTTTTTGCTTTTTATCTTATTTTGCCATATTATTATATCAGAAAAATAATATACTTTTCATCAAAAAGTAACATTTGATGTCTTTTGTACAGGGAAAAAAGGATTATATTTAAATGTCGTTTTTTATAAAAACTCAAAAAGCCAATGAACTAAAATTACATCTTTCCCCCTAAACCTGAAACCCTGGCAGTCGCCAGGTCTTATTATCCCCCCTAAAAAGTATAACTCTCCTTGAGTAGAAAAGGCAGAGGCTGGTTTGTATAAAATTTAAAAATACGCACTTTTTCACAGGAATAGATGGATTTAATTTTCACTGATAAACAGGGAAAGTGGGGATTTTATGTCAAATATAAATGAGGCAGACTCTCTGATTATTATGACCAGGAATCAAGCAATGTTAATTTATTTCAAACTAATATACCAAATCAATACAAATGAAAAAAAAATTTTGCTTTTCGCTTTTGCCCTGTTGGGTTTTTTAAGCAAGGCACAAACAACGCATACAAATTCTTTTGCAAAGGAAATTACCGTGAATAATACGGTCATGGTAGAACTGACAGACGAAACAGGAAATCCGTTAAATGTAGGAAGTATTTACAAAGTGCGCCTAGTGACCAGGGGAACAGGGACTAATACCGGCGCTGAATACCTGGTATGGTACAACCCCGATGCGTCTGTATGGAACCTCAGGGCGGTGACTTTAGCAGGGGATATTTCCAACCATCCGTTGCTGACCATTGATAATAATGTCGTGAAAGTAAAGACAAACCATAGCAATAATTATAGGATTCGTGTTTTTATACAGGAACTGCAAATGGGGGAATCAGATGTGGAACCTGATGTTTTTGGACCTTCATATCATTGGCAGAGAAAGGGAAACGGGCTCTTCTATACCGATGGAAGGGTAGGTATAGGCACTACTGATTCCAGTAATTGGAAGCTTGCTGTAAACGGTAATATCCGGGCCAAGGAAGTCAAAGTAGAAACGGGCTGGAGTGATTTTGTGTTTGAGGAGAACTATCCTCTGCCCACTTTGGAAGAAGTAGAACAGCATATTATAAAGAAGGGTCACCTAAAGGATATCCCCAGTGCCAAAGAAGTTGAAGAAAACGGGATATTCCTTGGGGAGATGGATGCCAAACTATTGCAGAAGATAGAGGAACTGACCCTGTATATCATAAAGCAACAGAAAGTTATGAAAATCCAGGGAGAAGCGATACAGGAATTAAAAAAAGAAATAGAACAATTAAAGAAGAACCAATGATGAAAGAAATATTTACTTATTTATTGACTGTATTGTCCGTGTTATTCTCACTGAGTACAGAAGCGCAGGTACAGACAGGAGTTTGGAGAACGCCATCCGGGAATACAGATTATCACCATTTTACCAGAAATAACTCAGGAGGTGCCGCCGTATATATCAATCAGGTTAGTACGGGGCCTATACTAAGGTTATCAAGTGGGGAAAATGCCGCTAATAAAGGGGTGAAATTAACCGTAGAAAATGATGGAAGTATGGGGATTGGTACCACGAATACAGGTGCCTGGAAACTCGCAGTGAATGGTAACATTCGTGCCAAAGAGGTTAAAGTAGAAACTGGCTGGAGTGACTTTGTGTTTGATGAAGGTTATGAACTTTCCTCGTTAAAAGAGGTAGAAGAACATATAAAAGAAAAAGGTCATTTAAAAGACATACCAAGTGCAAAAGAAGTCGAAAAAGAAGGAGTGTTCCTGGGAGAGATGGATGCTAAATTACTGCAGAAGATAGAGGAATTGACGCTGTATATTCTTCAGTTGAACAAAAAAATAGAAATCCAACAACAACAAATTGAACAGTTAAAAAAAAGAAATAAAGAATGAAAAAGCTATTACTAATCTTAGTAGTATTTATACCTAATTATTTGGCATTAGCACAGTCTTCTTCAGAAATAACTTCATTAAATCCCACTCTGCAAAATTATTTACCCCCATCTCCTGAAGTAAGTGCGATGATGAAATTCGGGGACATTCCGGTTGGTGAAGCCACAGGCATTCCTGACATAAGTATACCGGTTTACTCTTATAACCATCCTTCGAATGGTTTAAAGCTGGATGTGTCGTTGAGCTATCATGCGGGAGGGATTAAATTGAACGAACCTTCTTCTAGTGTTGGAATAGGATGGGCATTAACTGCAGGCGGTGTTGTTTCCAGGATGGTTAGGGGAATTTATGACGAAAAGCCCAATGTAGGATTTATTTATCAGGACGAATTGCCCGATGAGATTGACGGAAACTCACCCGGAACCGTAAGTCTGAGACCTTATAATAATATGTATGGTAATGTTTTGGATAATCAATCCGATATATTTAGCTATTCTTTTGGGGGAAAGAGTGGCAAATTTATGTTGGGCAAGAATAATGATATTTTAGTGTTAAACCGAAGCAAGATAAGGATTGAAAAAACGATAGGAACAGTCACGATATATGGTAGTAATGTCCAATTAATAAAAAGTTTTACCATTACTGATGAAGATGGTATGAAGTACGTTTTTTCCGCCTACGAATCCACTGTTAATTTGGGTGATGGAGTCAGTAATAAATATACCTCTTCCTGGTATCTGACAAAGATCATATCTCCAAAGGCAAGTGCTTCTGCGACCAGTATAAATTTTGAATATGAATCTGATGGCATCAATAATTATAATACCAGTCAATATAAGTCTACCCACAGGAGGATTGATGGTACCGGAAACGAAATAATGTCCGGTGGTACCGCTTCGCAAAATCTGATAACCCGGTTTTTGAAAAAAATAACGTTTCCGAATGGGGTTATTATGACCTTTGATTACGAGACCAACGGAGTTGATAATGCCATAGGACGGCATCTAAAGAAAATTACCGTAACAGATGGAGAGAACACCCAAGGATTTTTACTGGAGCAGGATTACTCTTTAAATCGTTCTACTTTAAAAAAGGTGACTTCCTTTGGAGGATCGGAAACCAATACAGACACGCCTTATACTTTTGAATATACAGGAAGTTTGCCGGATCGATATAGCAGTATCCCGGACCATTGGGGATATTATAGAGGAAGCGGCGGCAGCTGGATTCCAAGGGAAATAGTTCGTGGAGGATTTGGCAAGGGAATATATGAATTATCAGGAGGGGACAGGGATACGGATCCTGATCATGTCAAAAAAGGGGTTTTGCGGAAAATGACTTATCCTACCGGAGGATATACCATTTTTGATATGGAAGCTAATGAGGCAGAGGACAATTGGTTAGACCAGGATTTTACCGTAACCGTTCCGGGGCCTGCTTATAGAAATAAAAGTGCTTCGGCTTATGTAAGTAGTGATGCACCATACAAATCCATTATAGCGGATATTCCTTTTGAAGGCGAAAACAATACAATCACCACTATGGAAATGACCGTATCCTCAGGAACCGCCTTGGAGTGTCATGGCGATTGTAAGATAGTAGCCGAAATATACAAATCTTCTGACCTTTCCATAGCCAATCTTGTATCAGTACAAGAAGTGCCTTATAACTCATATGGTTCCAGCAAAAGTTTTTCACTTAGCAATCTTATAAAGGGAAATAACTATAAAGCTGTTTTATACACAACCGGGTTGACCGATTATTCCACTTATGTGATGATCAATTGGCGGGAGCAAATGCCGGGAGATACTCACCAGGAAACCTATAGGCATAAACAGCCCTATGTAGGGGGACTGCGTGTAAAAAAGATCACGGACTATGACGGAGTTCATTCTACCCCTGCTAAAACCAGGACCTATGAATATGTTATGGAAGATGGGGAAACTTCTTCAGGAACTTTAGGAGTCTATCCGCAATACAGTTATGCTGCATTCTATGATAATTTGAGTAATCCTAATAATGGGGCCTATACACCACCTATTACTCCACCTGAAATCTATTTGTGGACTGAGAGTAATGTGATTGTACGAACCAGTTCTCCGTTATTTGACCTCTCTACAATAAATGGTAGCCCGGTAGTTTATAAAAGAGTTGTTATTAAGACTGTCGCTGACGGAATTTCACAAGGAAAAGAAGCTAAATATTTTACCAGTTTTGCTGACTTTAGGCCGGTAAGAACTACTTCTTTCCCTTTTGTACCTATCCAGGTCGATGCCTGGAACTACGGTTTGTTGAAAAAGCATTTGATATATGACAAACAGGGTAATTTATTAAAAAAAACGGTAAACACATATGGATATTCACAGGGTTCTTATTTTCAAGACCCTATCCGTCGCGAAAATTTCAGATCCATAACCATAAGCCCGGTTAAATTTTTTACCGGCGCATATGAACCCAGGTCTAGTGAGACACCTCCATTGGGTATGCCAATATATTTTCTGAGCAGAAGTTTTAATCCGAAAACAAGTCGGGTAGATCTTAAACAAACTATAGATAGCACTTTTTCAGGAGGGACACCTGTTGTGGTGGAAAAAAATTATACATATACCCCCAATTATTTTTCCCTGAAAACTCAAAATACCATAACCAGTGAAGGAAAGATTTTAAACCGGTATTTTACCTATGCTTATGATGAATTAGGAACGACAAACGATCCTGGCGGAGCACACCAAAAGCTGATAGATAACAATGAAATACACACAGTGACCAGGGAAACAACAAAAATAAAAGAAACGACAAACGCTAATGAAGTCCCGCTGGTTTCTTTAAGGACGAAATATAAAATCCAGGGCAACCAGGTATTCCCCGATGAAATACTTACTTCCAAGGGAACAGCACCTTTAAGCCCCCATGTGCAATATCACAAATATGATAGTTATGGCAACCCGGAGGAGGTTTCCTTGGTAAGCGGTCCGCATATTGTTTACTTATGGGGTTATAATGGGCAACAACTCATAGCCAAGATAGAAAATGTCACTTCTTATAGTAGTATTCCTTCCGGTTTGGTAACCGCTGCGAAAAACGCATCCAATACGGGTACGGAAACCAGTCTGATAGCTGCCTTAAATGATATTCGGAAAGCCCTGCCGAAATCTCATGTAACGACTTATACCTATAAACCCTTGGTGGGAATAACAACGATAACGGATCCCATGGGCGAGGAGACGACGTATACTTATGACGATTTTAACCGTCTGGAATTTATCAAGGATGAAACCAACAAATTATTGGAAGAATATAAATATCACTATAAAAATTAAGGAAAGATGAAAAAACTATATATCCTTTTTGTATTTCTTAGCTTAAGCCATTTAGGTATATCGCAGAACCAGTATCCAACTGCAACGGGATCCAGTATATTGATTGATGGAGGCGGTATAAACGTGATGAGGCCTGCTACTACAGGAGGCTGGGCCCGAGGAATAAGCTACTTTAAGGCTAAAGGTGATATCCGCTATGGGGGAATAGGGATGTATGGAGGAGGAGAAACTCCTCATTACATATATATAACTCACGGAGAAACGCCATGGAAAGGTAATGGTTTATTTATGTTGCCCAATGGGTATGTAGGTATAGGCACGACTTCTCCCGATGCTAAACTGGCAGTAAATGGTGTAGTGCACAGTAAGGAGGTCAAGGTAGATCTGAGTGGCTGGAGTGATTTTGTGTTTGAATCGGGCTACACCCTGCCCACACTGGAAGAAGTAGAACGACATATTCAGGAGAAAGGTCATTTAAAGGATATTCCCAGTGCCAAAGAAGTAGGAAAGGAAGGGATACACCTTGGGGCGATGGATGCTAAACTATTGCAAAAGATCGAAGAACTGACTTTGTATACGATAGCCCAGGAAAAGCAATTGCAATTCCAAAAGGAAAAATTAAAAGAGAGGGAATCGCGGTTGTCAGCGATGGAAGTCAGGATTGAACAATTGGAGACCATGTTAACCAACCTTATACGCCATGAGGATCAAATTAATGCGAATAATGGCCAGTAACCTTTTAAGATATTTTTGTTTATGAAAACAAATTACACGACCTACGGTATACTTTTTTTATTTTTCATTTTGGTACGGCATGGTTATTCCCAGGTTGTAACACCGACCGCAATAGATGACCCGGACCCGGGAGAGAACACAACATGGTTCCGGGATTCGGACCAGGATGGATTGGGAGACCCTTTTTACGGCAAAATCTCGGAGACCAAGCCGTCGGGATATGTTGCGAACAAAGATGATTGTGATGATAGCGACCCAACTATTCGCTATGCCCAGAACTGGTTCGAGGATGCCGATGGGGATGGATATGGTTCTACCCTTACGCGGAAAAAGGCTTGTTTTCCCCCAATGGGCTATGTCGGGAATGCGGATGATTGTAATGATTCCAATGCAAGTATTAACCCGGCTACGGTGTGGTATTCGGATGTTGACGGCGATGGATATGGTAATGCTTCGGTGACAAAGAAGGGTTGTAGCCGCCCCTCGGGTTATGTGCTGAATGGGGATGATTATGACGACAGTACCTCAAAGATCACCAATATTGCCCCCCGCTATTTTTACAGGGATGCCGATGGGGATGGTTTTGGTGACCCGAATAATAAGGTGTATTATAGCAAAGCCCCTGAAGGCTATGTAGAGGATAATACGGATGAGTGCCCTGGGGAATATGGAACCGATAATGGCTGTAAGCCAACAACCCCGGTGCCTAATGACGAGAACTACATCCATACCCGGATCTATCAAAGGGGGATGAGTGTTCCCGATAGTGCATTATACAGCGGAGATGTCATAGAAACAAAGGTTTATTATGACGGTTTGGGGCGGCCCATGCAAAGGGTGGCTATCCGGGCTTCCCCGGATAAGAAAGACATTATCACCCATATCGGATATGACGCCTATGGTCGCCAGGCAAAGGAATGGCTGTCTTATAAGTCAGGGGGAGATGATGGCAGTTACCGGGATACGGACCAGGAAATTGCCACGAAGAATTATTACATGGACCATTATCCGGAAGATTTTCCAGGTCTGGAAAATGTGGATGTTAATGCCTATTCTCAAAAACAGTTTGAGCCTTCTCCTTTAAACCGTGTACAGAAACAGGCAGCCCCTGGGAAGGCGTGGAAGCTGGGGAGTGGTCATGAAATAGAATTTTCCTACGATACAAATAGTTCCCAGGAAGTCCGTCTTTACAAAGCGACCACGACGGCAACAGAAACAGCTGGAGATGTATACACATATGAACCTTCTTTAAGTTTATCCACGGCTAACGGGGGCTATTATAAGGCGGGAGAATTGTACAAAACGATCACGTATGATGAGAACCATAACGGGACGGGCAAGGACCACAGCACAGAGGAGTTTAAAGACAAACAGGGCCGGGTAGTGCTGAAGCGGACTTATAACAATGAACAGCCCCACGATACGTATTATGTATATGACAATTACGGCAACCTGACTTATGTGTTACCGCCCAAGGCAGAAGCCCATTCGGCCAAGCCCAATGCTACAAAACTAAAAGAGTTGTGCTACCAATATGTTTATGACGGGAGGAATCGTTTGGTAGAAAAGAAGATTCCCGGTAAGGCCTGGGATTATATCGTATATAATAAGTTGGACCAACCTGTATTGACCCAGGACTCATTGTTAAGGGCCGACGGTCAATGGCTGTTTACCAAGTATGATGCTTTCGGGCGGGTAGCTTATACGGGAATAAAAAAATATTCCAACGGGAGGAAGGCCTTGCAATATGCAGCCAATAACAGTATTTTCACGCAATATGAAGCCCAGGAATCTACAGCCGTTGCATATGCAGGAGTCCCCGTGTTTTATAGTAGTAAAGCCATTCCCAAGGCGATGGATGAGATCCATACGATCAACTATTATGACACCTATGTGGGGACGGCCGGATTGAGTGTACCTGCCAGGGTATATGATAGGCCCAAGGCCACCAATACCAAGGGGCTACCCACGGTAAGCAAGGTCAGGGTACTGGGCACGGCTCATTGGATCACGACCATTACGGGATATGACAACAAGGGCAGGGTGATCTATACGGCCAGTAAGAACCCTTACCTGAATACCACGGATATCTTAGAATACAAGCTGGATTTTGTAGGGAAGATACTTGAAACTAAAACGACCCATACCAAGGGCAGTAATGCTCCTATAGTGACCACAGACCAGTTTGAATACGACCATGCGGGGCGGTTGATACGGCAATTACAGTGTATTAACGGGGATTGTGGAGGAAGTACCTCAGGAGAGGACCTGGTGTTGAACAGTGCAGTTACCGGCACAACCGATAAAGTGGCGGGTAAGAGTATTAGGTTAACCCCTGGTTTTCATATTAAGGCCACCAGCAGTGTGAGTTTCAGTGCATCGATCAGCCCTGCAGGTGAACTTATTGCAGAGAATGGCTATGACGACCTGGGGCAGTTAAAGGAAAAGAAGGTGGGAAATACGCCGGATAAACCTTTACAAACACTAAATTATGCTTATAATGTACGGGGTTGGTTAAAGGAGATCAATGATGTGACCAATCTAAGCAATAAGCTATTTGCGTTTAAGATCAATTACAATACCAAAGAAATGGGGGCCTCCAACACGCCGCTGTATAATGGTAATATCAGTGAGACGATCTGGAAGACTGCCAACGATTTAGTTGGAGGAGAAAGAACCAGGGGTTATGCCTATACCTATGACGCCCTGAACCGGATCACCTATGCCGATTATGGGATAAAGACTACGGGAGGGTTTAACTTAAGTACGGGCTATGACTTGCGGGTGGACAATTATGACAAGAACGGAAATATCACGAGCCTGTACCGGAACAGCCAGGCCCCCGGTGAAGCTATGGACGATATTCGCTATGTCTATAATGCTGGTAATATCGGGAATAAGCTATTGAAAGTAACCGAGACTGCGACATCAATCTATAAGGATGATGGGTTTAAAGATGGTGCCAATACCAATAATGAGTACACTTATGACCCTAATGGGAATCTGAAAACAGATGCGAATAAGGGCATTACGGGAATTACGTATAACTATTTAAACCTGCCAACTAAGGTTACGGTAAACAACCCGGAACATACGGGGAATATTCAGTATATTTATGGGGCGGATGGTAGCAAACTCAAAAAGGTGGCGGTAGCTAATGGACAGACCACTACTACCGAGTATGCAGGGAATTACATTTATGAGAATAGCCAACTCAAGCAGGTAAGCCACCCGGAAGGGTATTTTGAGCCGAAAGCTGGGGGAGGCTATCAGTATGTTTATTATCTGAAAGATCATTTAAATAATGTGAGGATCACCTTTGCCGATGATAATGGAGATGGTACAGTCGGAACCTCGGAGATTCGGAGGGAACAGAATTATTACCCCTTCGGGCTGGAACATAAAGGGTACAATAATATCCTCAATGGCCCGGAAAACAACTATCAGACGTATCAGAGCAAAGAACACGAAAAGGAGCTCGGTTTAGACTGGCACGACTTCGGGGCAAGGCACTATATGGCCGATATTGTCAGGACAACTACACAAGACCCGTTGGCTGAAGAGTTTTACAGCGTCTCGCCTTACAGTTTTTTGAACAACTCGCCGCCGAACTTTATCGACCCGGACGGAAGGGCAGCATTCAATCCAATATATGGCGAGGACGGTAGCTTCTTAGGAACGGATGAATATGGGTTGAAAGGAGAAGCTATTATTTATGGGGGAGAGTTTACCCAAGGGATGAACCAGTTAGATATTTTAGAAGAAGGAGGACAATTTTTATCTGATTACGCTTCTAACTTACCGGGAGACCAATTTGCCAAATTTGATGACCCCACTTGGAATAAAGTTTTTTCACATAGTTACGACTTGAAAGATAGACCTGATTATGATGGGGTTTTAACTCTGTCAGAAGCTAATGCGTGGGCAAGAAATGGAAATGGAGAACCTTTATTTGTAGACGCAGGAAAAATAGATTTATCTACTATTGATATGGGAGATTTCAGAAATAAAAATGGGTTTTATAGAACTTCGGGGTATTTTAATTTCATTAACCCATTGCAACCGGACTACTTCAACAAATCAGTTGGGGAAGTATATGGAAGTATAAAAATATCCGTTTTAAATAACTCCGGAGAAGTCCAGTTAGGAGGAGCTAATGGATTGATAGATGTTTATAATTTTGAGCAACATAGAGGAGGTGGAGCCAAAATATGGACGAGGAATCAATTAACTAAATACGGAAAATATAAGGCCACCGTTAACGGGCGTTATAATATAACTGACTTTAGTATATATGGTTACGGTAAAGCATATTTAACTAATTTAGGTGGATATTAATATGAAAAGAGGTTATTTTATATTGGTTGTTATTTTTATGGTTTCTTGCGAATCATATATCTACGATGAGATAGATTTAGAAAACGTTTTTGGTGTTGAATCGGCGGTCGAGGATAAGGTATATAGTTATAGTGAATTTGCAGGGTTTCAAGGGGAAGGATATATATTCAATGAATACATTTTAACAGAGGAAACTGTTTCCAATTTCTTAAAATCTACTTCTAAAGACACTTTCCCGAAAAAGGATGAGTATAAATCAAAATGGGAGCTTATTAATTGGAAAAAAGGTCTTGTTTTAAATGATAATATCATAAATATGTTATCTGTTTTTGAAGGAGACACAAGCAACGAAGATTTACAAAATCAATTAGAGGGCTTAAAGGATAATATAGGAACCCCCAATAATTATTATTCCTTATTTTACAAGGGTTCAATTGAAGAGCCTTATTCTATTGAGTTATTAATTATTAATCCTGATAACAGGAGTTTTTGGGTTGTCAATATTGTCACATAATCTGCTTAAATAAGTATTCTTGTGATAAGATACAATGGCTATTTTATTAAATTAGAGATAGAGAAAACCCCACTGGCGCTCTAAAGGAACAAAGCGGAAACGAGCGCCTATTTTCTATGTGCTTACAACGCCCGGAAAAGAAGCTGCCAATAACAACGGAAGATGTACCGATCATAGACGCCAAATCTTTTGGTTTTGTATTTTTTCTGTTCTGTTTATCCACAATTTAAAGGAAAGGTAACGTTCGGAATTTTCAATAATAAAAAAATATAGTACTTTTAGCCTAATAATACAAAAACTCCAAAAAGCCAATGAACTAAAATTACATCTCCCCCCTAAACCTGAAATCCTGACGGTCGTCAGGTCCTATTATCCCCTTTCCCCCTAAAAAACAGAACTCTCCTTGCGTAAAAAAGGCAGAGGCTGGTTTGTAGTTTCCGCAAACAAAATTTTTAAGAGTTAACATAAAATCCAGACATCTATGAAAAAAGTATTACTACTGTTTTTCGCAATTCCCTTAATTTCATATGGCCAGTCCAATACTTTTCCTACATCGGGGAATGTGGGGATCGGAATTTCTTCTCCCTCGGAGAAACTGGAAGTCCGGGGGAATACAAAATTTATCCGGCAATCGGGAGGGCAGAATTATATAAAAATTGACCATGACGCCGGCGGAAATTATATCACCAGCGATGACCCGGGTATCAATCAAAAAAGCATGTATATTCAGGTATCTCCAACAGGTTCCGGCAAAATGGACAGGCATCTTTATTTCCGTGCCGGGAAGACCATAGCAGGGGATTTAATAAGCAGGATGGTAATAAGAGGTGATGGAAACATAGGGATCGGAACAAATAATCCAGGAGCAAAACTGGATGTCAATGGTGCTTTCCGGGCAAAATATAATACCTCAGGAGAAAGAAAAATATATATGGAAGCTCCATCTACCGGGAATCATCGGGGTAATGGTACCCAGAATGTCACAGGCTTGGTATATCGTATGGACAATCCGGCTTCGGGAGACCCTATTTTTCAGATAAGAAGCCAGGGTGAGGCGGTTCGTTTTTTTGTAGAGCACGACGGCTGGACGGGAAGTAGGGATAATTCCGCCTGGTTTGGGGGGAGTAAAGGGAATTATTTTAAAGGAAGTGTAGGTATAGGCACAACATCGCCTGATGCCAAACTTGCTGTAAATGGGGTTGTACATAGTAAAGAAGTTAGAGTAGACCTGAATGGCTGGAGTGATTTTGTGTTTGAGGAAAATTATGAGCTACCTACTTTGGAAGATGTAGAATTGCACATTAAAGAAAAAGGCCATTTAAAGGATATTCCCAGTGCTAAAGAAGTAGAGCAAAATGGGATATTCCTTGGAGAGATGGATGCCAGATTATTGCAAAAGATCGAAGAACTTACATTATATGCAATTGAACAACAAAAAATGATAAGAGTTCAGGGGCAGATGATACAGGAATTAAAAAATGAAATTCAAAAAATGAATAATAATCGGAGATGAAAAAAATATACATTCTTTTAGTTCTATTCTCAAGCTATTTTGGTTTTTCCCAAAATCAATTTCCAACATTAAAGGGATCAAATGTGAAGTTGGATGGAGGGTATATAGAAGTAATAAGGCCTCAAACAACGACAGGCTGGGCACGTGGATTTATATACAGGCATGACAATAATGCAGAGAGCACATTTGCCGGTATAGGGGTATATGGCAGTGGAGAAACTCCCAAATATTTGTATATGGGGCATGAACGTTATGCATACAGGAATGGTAAGGGAATTTATATACTTCCCGATGGAAGTACCGGAATGGGAATTACATCCCCGGAAAGTAAACTGGATATTTACGCCCGGGGAGATGGTGTTTCTTTGCTCAAACTTAATACAGAACGTCCCTGGGAGTTTATGCAGGTGGGGACAGGCGCTGCAACTAGCCTGGCATTGAGAGCCAGTGCCGGGTTAAAGTATTTTAAGATACAGTCTCCCGGAGGAGTGGATAATGCCAGTTTCAGGGTAAGTGATACACCGGCGGACAACAGGATATTTTTGTTAACACAAGGAGGGCGATTGGGCATCGGGACTGTTTCTCCGGATGCTGAGCTTACGGTAAAAGGAAAGATACATAGCCAGGAAGTCAAGGTAGACCTGGCAGGAGCAGTAGCACCGGATTACGTGTTTAAAAAAGATTATTATTTGCGTTCCCTGGAAGAGGTACAAAACCATATAAAGGAAAAAGGGCATTTACCGGGAATTCCCTCTGCTAAAGAAATGGAGAAAGAGGGGATTAATCTTAAGGAAATGAACTTAAAGTTGCTGGAAAAGGTGGAGGAATTAACCTTATATACATTGCAACAGGAAGAAAAGTTCAAGTACAAAAACGAACAAATAAGCAATCTGGAGAATCGAATAAGAACATTAGAACAATCAATTACAAACAAAAAACAATAATTATTTGATGAAAAAATTACTATTTCCTGTTTCTGTTTTGGCCCTTATTATCAGTATAGTTTCATTGGGATGGTCTGTGTTTTCTAAACCGGACCTCGTTTATGTGGATGTAAATAAATTAATGGAAGGCTACAAACGTTCCAAGGTAGAACGCGAAAAATTCAACCAGAAGGCAACAGCTCTGAAAGCCAATATAGACAGCTTGGTGACCGACTGGCAAAAGGAACTAAAAAAATACGAGAAAGAACGGGCTTCCATGAGCAAAAAGGAGCTGGAGCTACAACAGGAACTCCTGTCTAATAAACAGCAGCAGGTCAATAATTATCAGCAGGCCATTCAACGGCAGATCCGGGAAGAAGATCAGAAGATGACACAGACGGTCATTAATGATATTAATGATTACGTGAAGGAATACGGTAAGAAAAAAGGGCATCGTATTATTTTCGGGGCCAGCGGCGGCGGGAACATCATGTATGCAGCAGATGCGGCAAACCTTACCGAAGAAGTTTTAGACGGACTAAATGCGGAATATGACAAAAGGTAGCCTCTGGTATTGTAGTGTACTATGCCTTTTGGTAGCCTGCTCTTCCCGGACATTTGATACGGAAGAAAGCCTGCTGGCTTATATCCGGGAGGAAAGAAATGGCTATATGCATCACAAAAGGGTAAACGGTGTGGGCTTTTCCCTATTGTACAAGCCTACTGACCTCCTGGTCAATCAGGAATTATATGATAAAGCAGACCAAAAAACGATTGATTCGCTCAGGCAAAAGTACAACAAGTATATGTACTTCATTTTGTCGATGTCTAAAAACAACCAGGAGCTCTTGAATAACGTGGCCGGAGATCGTGGCCGTTTTGGAGGAATGATCAATGAATTAGCTTTTGAAATGGATCAAAAAGTACACCTGTACACACCGAAAAAGGATACTTTGCCGATGGCAGATTTTATTTACCCCCGAATGTACGGAATGAGCCGGAGTACGGATATTATGTTGGTATACTCCCGGGAAGAAAAATATCTAAGAGACGAATACATCAATGTAACTGTTGAAGACCTGGGGTTTTATACCGGGGAGGTAAGATTTAAAATTCCTACAAAGGGCATACAGAACGAACCGGAATTAACATTTAATGTTGTTGCATTCAAAAGTGTAAAAAAATAAAGATAAAATCAAACAACCCATGATAAAGACAAAATTCTCACACAAAGTTATTGCTGTTTTTTTGACGGTCAGCTTTTTACAATCTTTATTGCCTTATAATATGTTACAGGCCTCCAACAATGGCCCTACTGCTCCCGAAGCCACAGGTTTTGAACCAGTGGATGCCACCGATATGGTCAATTTGGTAACGGCAGATTTTTCATATGTGCTCCCTTTGTTAAATATACCTTCTCCTGAAGGAGGTTATCCCTTGGCATTGGCTTATCATGCGGGAATAGCTATGGATCAAGAGGCTTCCTGGGTGGGATTGGGATGGAGTTTAAACCCGGGGGCGATAAACCGATCCGTGAATGGATATCCAGATGGCTATAATCATGCGCGCATATGGGAATATTTCTATGATGAAGGAGGGACCGAGGAAATGTATTTTTTATCCCTTGGCTATTCTACGGGATTATTTTCTGTCGGACAAAGTTTTTCTTGGGGCAGTAACCGAAGTCTGGGAGGAGCAGTAAGTGTGGGATATGGTATCAATCTGGAAGGAGTAGGTAATTTGGGCGGACGTTTATCAGCGGGCAGTAATGGGGTAGGGGTAGGTGTTGGTATTACTACCAATTCAGGGCTTTCCCTTGGTGTCAATGCTCATTCTTCTGGAAATCATGGTGCTTCAATTGGATTTAATAATAACGGGGAGGGTTTTGGCATAGGTCTTTCATCTTCAGGAACAATAAGTATTTCGGGAACGATAAATAATAATTCGATGGGAATCAGCTTCTCATCCGATGGTATCGGAGGATTTCATATGAGTTCTGAAAATAGTACTAATGATGTAGTACAAGGTGCAGGGATAGGAACACAGATGGCTTTTAATACTACAGTAAACATGGGAAACTATGTCACCAGGATGAGTAAGAAGATAACCCCCCTTGTAGTTGCTACCAAGATAGGGGTATTTAGCCTGACCTTTGGTAAACAGCGTATGAAATATAGCTTGAGTCATATTGGAGGAATATCGGTCACAGGTCCTTTAAATTATTATCGTGAACCATACGATCCAGCTTCTCAAAGGGATTTTAAAGTAGGAAAGATATTTATGGATTTTTATGAAATTCCCTTAGAGGGAAATGGTATAGCTTCGGAGAATATCCCTGAATTTAACAATCCTGTATTTCCTGCCTATGATAATTATAATGTGCAAGCTCAGGGGTTATCTGGTGGAATGTCTTCCCGTTTATTTGAGAATGGGGCACTTTACGGGGCATCGAAGCGAGATGATGACAGTGGCTATAAGCTGGTTTACCCTTCTCTTATGGATGCGGATAATAGTGTTATTAGATATGTTCCGGAACATGTTAAGTTTAAGGCGGCTCCCTATTTTAGTATGGACAATGAAATAAGTACCTACCTTGGCATAAAAAAGGCAAATTTTAATACTTCTGCGACAAACGCCAATATTTATGATCATTATACAGATGGAGTTGATAATACGTTGAAACCGAGAAGAGCGAATGGCAATTATATAGAGCATTTTACTAATGACCAAATTATCAATGAAACAGCAATAGTGAGGTCTAAAGGCTTTTTGTCTCCCATCGCAACTGGATTTAACAGGGAAAATGCCCCAAGCGATGGTATAGGCGGATTTAAAATTACCGCGCCGGATGGTAAAACCTACCATTATTCTCTTCCCGTATACAACCATGAAATTGTTACTCGAACCTTTGGCGCTATTCAAGAGCGGACGGAAGAAGCAAAATCTTATTTTGAGAGGCGTCAATTAGATCCCTATGCCACACATTGGTTACTTACAGCGGTCACCGGGCCGGATTATGTGGATAAAAATGCTAATGGTAAGGTAGATAAAGAGGATTATGGATATTGGGTAAATTTTGAATATGGGAAATGGTCAGATGCATTTGTATGGAAAGCTCCTTATGATGAGGATTACTTTATTGATGAAAGTAATAGCGACATAAAGACCCAAATTCGAGGAAGAAAAGAAGTATATTATTTGGACAAAGTTATCACACGTACACATAAAGCCCTTTTTATAAAAGAGGAAAGGGACGATGGGCAATCTATTGCCTGGAGTTATAAATCCGTAGAGCATGGAGAAAGAGTACAGAGCAGTAGCGATTATAAAGAGCGGTTTAGGATACCGATGCAAAAACCACTACGACTAAAGAAAATTGTATTAGTAAAGGAAACAGATGATGTTGCTAAAAACTCTGGAGGAGTTGGAGATACGGGAAGTGTAGAAATATATTATAATGGAGTGGTAGGATCCAAAAGAGAAGCGGCTGGATATAATATGAGAAATAATGTTCTGGACGATAGTGATAACTGGTCCCAAACTTTAGATAGATCAATAAAATCTATAGATTTTGCTTATGCTTATGATTTGGTTAGGGGGACGCCCAATACCATGGAAGATTTAGGGAGGTCAACTTTGGTGGGAGCTCATTTTAAGGGAAAAGGCGGAGCTTCCATGATACCGCCTTATAAATTTAATTACAATGAAGAGTTTGATTATCACAAAGAATACAAAGATGACTTCGGTTATAATAGACAAAATAATAGTGCATGGTCACTAAATGGCATTACAACACCTCAAGGAGCAGAAATACTTATAAATTATGAAACTCATTCACTAAAACCTGTATTTAATTCCTCCGTTTCTTTCGTTAAAGGAACTGGTGATTATACAATTTCCAGGGTCGATAATGTCACGTATAGGATAAACTCCAGTCGTAATTTGGGAATACAGGTAGGAGAGTCCCTTTCTTTTGAATATGATCGAAGATGTGTTTGGGAAGAACCTGGAAATTGCGGAGGACCTTGCGGTGGTGGAGTGGAAAATTGTGATTTTGAAGCTACTGCTAAGGTAATCACCCATGAAGGAGGAAATAAATTTCTTATAAAGATTCCCGATTTTGAATGTAGTCACCTAGATCAACTGTATTGTATTTCTTCTTCAGAAAAATTCTCTGCGTCCTACAAAATTCATAACGCACTAACCAATATAGGGGGTATACGAACTTCGGGGATCACAGTTAAAGATGGAATGGGAAATTCCTATACCACTCAGTACAAATATGGGAAAAATGAAAACGGAGTAGGTTATGTTTCTTATCTGCCGTTTGCCCCGGAATTACAGCAAGAACTTCCGTATAGTGAGGAACTTCCAGCCCCTAAAGTGATGTATGAATACACTACTGTGGAATCAGAAACAGGAGAGAAAATCCGCTATAAGTTTAATGTAATGAAAGAAAAATCTCCTGATGCTATAAAGTACGGAGATATTTATGAAATATCCCAGACGAAACAGAATTTGGTGAGAAATGACGGTACAACGGTGGATATTAGTAGCTATACGGTAAAAGATAATATAGCAGCTATTGGACAATTATTGGAAGTTGGGACGTATAACAGAGAGGGGCAACTTTTAAGTAAAATAGTAAATGATTATTATCCGCCTGGTTCAACTCCAAACAAATTGGGACAAATTCAAGAGTCATATCAAAGTTATAAATGGATCATTTATAGTGATGATTCTAAAAATGACAAATGGTTAGTCAATTCGTCATCACGAATAAAATATCCTAGTCTGTTACGTTCTTCATCTGAGTATAAGGAAGGGCATGTTTTTAAAACGGATTTTAGAAATCTTGATGCTATTACAGGCCGGGCCAGTGAGGTAGAAATGGTTTCTAGTACAGGAGATCGTATCCGGTCCAAAACGGTATTTGCTTATAAGAAATATCCGAAAATGGGAAGTAAAGTGGCCAATGTAGCATATAAGAATATGCTGGTACAACCTGCCGCGAATTACAACCAAATTATGAATAATAATGGTAATTGGAGAACTACGGGAGTCGGGATTACAACCTGGAAAGCCTGGAATAATAATGTATGGCGAAAACATAGAGCTTATACCTGGAAAGGAGAGCTAAATGCAGACGGAACCCTTAAAAATTTCACGGATAATTTTGATTGGTCTGCCACCACGGATTCCCAACCCACAGGGTGGCAAATGTTGTCTGAAGTTACCCGTTACGATCTTTATTCCAATCCTCTGGAAATTAAAGATGTCAATGGTAATTTGGCATCTACGAAATGGGGAAATAACAAGGTGTTTTCCACCTCCAACGCAGCCTATAACACCATGTTTTATTCCGGGGCAGAAGATGTCAGTGGTAATACATTCAGCGGTGGTGTTACCAAAGATGCCTCAGCTTCAGTGATCTCGTCCAGGGCCCATACCGGTAGTAAATCCATACAGGTAGCGGCCAATGTCAGGGCATTTAAGGCTACACCTGGGACTACAGGCCCCTATCGCCTCTCGGTTTGGGCACATAAATCCAATTATAAAAATACCCGTGTTATTTCAAATGGGAAAAATTTTAGTTATAACCAGGAGGAAACTGTTGCTGCTGGGAATTGGGTACAGCTTAACTTTATTGTAGATGTGATTTCCGGAAAAGAAGTGTCTTTAACTACTACCTCGGGTACTGCCTATTATGACGATTTCCGTTTACACCCGGTTTCTTCATCCATGAATTCATATATCTATAATGAATATGATGAACTTACCTATATTTTGGGACCTAATAATATGGGAACAAGATATGAATATGATGCAGGGGGGAGGTTGATAAAAACCTATGCAGAAGTCGCTGGCACCACAAATAATCCAGGAGGATTTGAACTGGTAAAAGAAATGGGGTATAGATATATGCGGGATGTCAATGAAAGTCCGTATGATCCTTTAATATTATCTCAAAGTCAGTATGATACTAATCCCTACCGTGTTGTAGCCTATACCACGGGGGGAAGCGGAGAGTTTGAATATCGTTGGGCGATCAGTTGTAATGAATATTCAGACAATTACGGGGAATGGACTCATGTTAACCAGGAGGGACTCTTGTCAATGTGTCCAAATAATAGAGTTTATGTACGTTGCCAGGTAAAAGATCTCACGACGGGAGAGACTAAAACCACTTCCCGTAGTTATATTCTGGAAGATACAAAACCGTCGTCCAATTAAAAACTTTTTGTGTCAAAATGAAAAAAATAGAATTATGAAAAAAACAATATTCATATTGCTTCTATTGTCCATAATTATAAACCAAGAAATATATGCACAATATAGGATTGATGGCCCGACTACGGTAAATCACGGTACAACGCATACTTATACAATAGTTCCTTCGGGTCAGGTTCCAGGTAGAGCCAGGATTACCGATGTTTCCTGGAATATTCAGGGAGGTACAGGGGAACCGCATAACAGACCGGTCAATATAATAGTCTGGGATGGCGAACGGTATAATAGTACTATAGCGGCTGATTTTTTAGTTGATGGAGAAGGGCCTTATTCAGCGTTTCTGCAAGTTAAGGTTAATGGAATTCTTCCAAGTGCTCCACCAAACCCCCGTGTGTCGTCGAGAGCATGTGGAGAAGTTACATTGAGTTACTCTGGTACGCCTCCTTCCGGGGTAACCTGGTACTGGCAGGGGAAAAATGCAAACGGGACCAGTACCACTAAAGGATCTGGGACTACATTTAAAGCGAATGAAGGTAGCGATACGTATTATCTGCGAGCGAGAAACAACAGTGGCTGGAGTACAACTTCCGGATCTGTTTATGCAGATATCCCCTCTCCCCCAGTCAGGCCGGATGCTCCCACTATTACCAATAACGATGGGAGTACAGTTTTAACCCGGGGAACACCACCCAGTGGGGTAACCTGGTACTGGCAGGAAACAGAAACAGGGGAGAGTACTTCCAACAGTGATCCGAGTATAACGTTAACCAGCGGAACGGTATATTATCTTAAGGCCCGCCTGAACAATGTGGACTGCTGGGGTCCGGCAAGGGTTATAAATTATACTATAGACGAACCCAATCTGCCACCCTTTACAGTTGCTGATGAAGACAGGAACTGGGTTTCTACGGTGGCGTATGACATTGATGGAAATATGAAAGCAAACAGCGTATCTTATGCTAATGCTTTAGGGAAACCCGACCAGGTACAAAGCGTAGATGTGAAAACCGGTAAAATCTGGGCTGCACAAACCCTGTGCGACCAGCAGGGCAGGCCGGCATTTCAAACACTGGGATCTGCTGTGGATGCCGTAACTCCCAATACATTTAAGTATAGAAGTGATTTTATAAAAAAAGGGAATGGTACTATATACACCACGGCAGATTTTGATACCAACCCCAATAGCCCTGCAACAGTGGGTGCCCAGGCCGGTACCCTGGGATGGTATTACAGCAATAACAATACGGCCGAACCCTACCAGGATATTACCTCTTATCCCTTTGTAAGGCAGGTATACAGTGACCTTAACCCGGGAAGCATACTAAAGACTATTGGAGGGAACAAGGTCAATGGTGTCTGGCCACAAAGCTACGTCTTTACCATGCCCGCTTCCGGGGAACTGGCGCAAACCGTGGCCTTTGGAGAAACGAAATATAATACAACAAAAACAGTAAAGACCATAAGCCGTGACGTTCAAGGGATAGAGAATGTAGTATTTACCGATACCGATGGCAAAACCCTGGCCGTAGCCCGAAGCGGGGGCAGCACCACCCGAAGTATGGCTGTAAACATAGGGGAACAGGGTTATGTAGATATTCATATCCCTTCCGGAACCATAGGTTTTTCTATTACTAAACCTTCGGGAATACAGACAGTTGTTTATAATTTGATTACAGAGGCCAAAACCACCACAGCGACCACTTCACTGCCCAATGGATTCTACCGGGTAGCGGTGGCCAACCCGGGAAATTACAATCCCGTGAACCCTGTAAAAATAACTTATAAAGAAAACTATTACGATTATGCCCTGTACGAATACGACAAGGCTGGAAACCTGGTGATGTCCTATCAGCCATATGGAAATACCAGGGCGAGCAAGCCTAAAACTACCTATCAATATAATACCCTGGGACAACTGGTATATACCAACAGCCCGGACGAAGGTGAAGCCTGGTTTAAATATCGCAAGGACGGGCAGATACGCTATTCGCAGAACAGCATACAAAAAGCAAAGGGAGAGTTTTCCTATACAAATTACGACAAGCTGGGCCGGCCGGTAGAAAGCGGGGTGTTGGTAAGTACAACTTTTAGCACAGCCAACCCTGATACAGCCTTGCCCTCCGGTACCAGAAAAGAGCAGCAGTTTACGGTCTACGACACCGGAGAAAGTGTTTCTGCAGGAAGTAGTTCCAGGACACAGAGTTTTGTGGCCGGCAATGTGGCTAAGACCCGAAATGCTCATACCACCACCTGGTACAGCTATGATATTTACGGCAGGGTTACCTGGATAGTGCAGGATATCGCCGGAGTAGGCAAAAAGACCATAGATTATGAATACCATCCTGTTAGCGGCCTGGTAAGCCGGGCATTGTACCAGAAAGATGTAGCTACCGAACGTTTTATCCACAGGTATACGTATAACGAAGCCGACCAGCTTATCAAGGTGGAAACCTCTACGGATGATAGCAGTTATGCGACAAGGGCTGCTTATACCTATTATGAAAACGGCAGTCTGAAACGTACCGAGTTGGGCAATAACCTGCAAGGCATAGACTACGTGTATAACCTGGCCGGGCAGTTAAAGAGCATAAACCACCCTGCCCTGAACGCTGCCCAAGACCCTGGTAGCGATGTTAATGATGTCTTTGGAATGGCTGTGGATTACCACCAAAACGACTATATGCGTAATATAAGTGCGTTAAGTCCCACTACATATGGCACCGACCGGCTGGACGGCAACATTAAAGGTATCCGTTGGAACAACAAACACCAACCTTTAGCCAATGCCGAAAATGCCTATAGCTATACCTACGACCGTAATAACTGGCTGGCAGCCGCTACCTACGGGCAGTATTCTGAATCTTCCGGTTCGGATACAGATGCGGATATTGCCTCTACTGCCGTTACCGAAAGCGGAAGCACGCTTTCCCTGGAGGCAACCAACAGTATTGTTTTAAAACCCGGTTTTCACGCCAGGTCAGGAAGCACTTTTACGGCTAAGATCGTCCGGGCAGATGGTTTTAAAGAAAATGGCAAAGGCGATTACAATGTGGCATTAACCTATGATGCCAACGGAAACATAAAGACCCTGAATCGCAATAAAAATACGGTAAGCGGCAGCAATGCCATGGATAAGCTCTCCTATACCTATAAAAGCGGAAAACCCAACCGCCTGGATCATGTAGGGGATGCCGTAGGTACAGTAGCCGGGGCAGATGATATAGAAAGCCAGAATGCCGGAAACTATGTATACAATGCCATAGGCCAACTTGTAGAAAACAAAAAAGAAGGCATAAAGTACACCTATAACACGGCTGGTTTGGTTACCCAGGTGCAAAAAAATAATGTACCTTTGGTGAAGTTCTTTTACAACGACCGCGGGCAGCGGGTCAAAAAGGAAAGTTATGTCAACGGTTCCCTCTCCAAAACCGATTATTATGTAAGGGATGCATCGGGGAATGCCATGGCCATTTACCAGGGCACTTCGGCAAAAGAATATCCTATTTATGGCAGTGGCCGTCTCGGAGTATATTTTAAACAGGGAGGTTCTGCGCTTTACCAGGTGGCTGACCATTTGGGGAATGTAAGGGCATTGATACAAGATGATGGGAACCTGGCCGGAGCTACGGACTTTTATCCGGGAGGTATGTCTATGCCCGGAAGAAAGTTAACCGACGCTGAAGGTTACCGATACGGTTACCAGGGAGAGTTCGCCGAAACTGATGTTGAAACCGGAAAGCCTGTTTTTGAGTTGCGATTATATGACCCGAGGATTAACCGGTGGTTGAGTCCTGATCCCATGGGCGAGTTCTATTCCCCTTATCTGGCTATGGGAAATAATTGGGGAAGCACCACAGACCCGACCGGGGGGATGACAGATTGTGAGGGGTGTCCAACTATTAAATTGGATGAAGTAGTAGTCTATGGCAATGCTAAAAATTTTGGAGAACGATTCAACCCTGGATGGGATTCATTTCCTCAATGGTTGTTGAATGCAGATTGGGGGCGTTGGAGTTCTTCTTTCAAAGGTAATTTGGAAGATTACAATCGAGCTTGGGGAACACGTTATACCTCCCATAACGAGGCTTATGGAGATTGGGTCTATGCTTTTACTTATTTACCTGAACATTTAGATCATATAAGAGCTATACATACAGCTACAGGTGAGGCTGCTCAAGTAATTTTCGATGTTGGTACTATTGTGGCTGGAGGAGTAGCTTTAAAAGGTGCAGGGTTAGCTTTTCGGGGAAGTAATCTTTTGTCAATGTCAATGAAAGGGGCTGGAAGAAGAATGTTGACCGAAGGAGTCACCGAAATTATAGGAAACAGAGGGAATTTAGGAAATGTAAATTTAATAGGCATTGGGGCTTCAGCCTTTGGGTCTAATATACTGGCAAGAGGTGCGGGAGCAAAATTTAGTTATAGTTTTAATGAAGGATTTGTTTCTTATAATTTAGACAGGACCGTTGTTAATTTTGCTGTAGGGAGTGCTAATGCAAAGATACACTCGGTGACTAAACTTGGTGGTTCATTCCCGTTCAATAGTGGTTTTGGAAAGGCTTATTTACCAGCATTATCAATAGCCGGACAATCAGGATTAAAATTAATAGGAAATCAATTTTAAATATGAAGGATAAATTAGGGCATATTGCGCTTACAATAATTGCACTAACCGTAATTTTAGGAGTGTTTTATCAATACTATCAACAGAAAAATATTATTAAATATAAGCAGGAGACAATTGGAACTGTTGTAGAGTTTCAAAATCATTCTGCTGGTAGGTCTGGTATACTGTATGAATATGTTGTGAATGGGAAAAAATATACTGGTCAAGTAGGGATTAACAAGTTTAAATGCGGGAATGGTAAATGGGGATGTGTAGGAGAAAAATTTAAAGTATATTATTCCTCAAAGAATCCTAAATACAGTAAAATAGACTTAGGTAAATATGAAAAATATAAAGCAACAGTAGAATTTGTAAAATAATATAAAAAATAAGTTATTTTAAATTTTTTGGAGGACTTGGCGGAGGTGGAGGGATAAATCCATATTCATTATAAATAATTTTAGTTTCTTTTACATAATTTTCAAATTGAGATAACCACCAGTTTTGTATTTTATATTCAATTGTTATAAGATCAGTATCTTTAAAAACAACAAGTTTTTTATGAAAATCGTATTCTACTATAGTTTTTAATACAAAATAGTATTCACCTCTTTCAAAATCTTCGCCAGATCTTTTGGGAAGAATTTTAAAAGCAGGTATAATCAACAATAGTTGGTTTGAAACATTTGTAGTTTTAAAATGAGGAACTGAATATGTTGACTTGTTTTTGTTATTTAAAGAAATATCAGGATTGTTTAAAATATTTTTCAGATCGTTAACATTCTGTAATTTATCTATTTGAAGTTTTTTATTTAATTGCTCGAAATTAGAAAATTGAATAGCATTAATGATTTCGTGGGTACTATTTAAGATTTGTTCGAATTCAGCTTGTGTAATTTTTTGACCTCTTAATAAAGTTGAGAAAAATAAAATGAACCCTATAACAAAAAAGTTTTTCATACTATAAGTATGTTTTGATTTAATGCGAGCAATTTTTTTAAAAGAACCTGAATAGGTAATAGATTATATTATACAAAGGTACACTTAGGCGCTTTCAGAAGTAAGTTAATTTCCCAAAAAATAAACAACGAACTCAGGTGAAAAAGGGTACGTTCATCGCGGACTATGGATTTATTTTTCTTTAGGGAGCCTTACAGTAACGCCGGGCAAGAAATCATAGAGAAAACATTCAATCAAAATTCCGGATCAGAAGTTGCGCCTGCAGGTATTCCTTTCCGGTACGGAAATTTTTCTTTTTCTCCAGGTAGAAGTTAACGACTTCTCCATACCCCGTTTGCTGCTCAAGGCGGTACACAAAAGCCAGGATATCGTTAAAGCCACCTTCTACGGTAAGGTTATAGGTGTGTACCTGTAACCCGTCCTTTTCAAAAATATGGGGTTCATTAAAAGCAATGACTTTCAACTTAAGCTCTTCGGCATTTTGGTTGACCGCTTTCAGCAGGTTATGCTGCATGGAAGTCCCCCCGATCTTGAATTTACGGAGCAGGGAATCGTAATAGGCGTTTTTTTCGTTCAGTACGGACAGTTGCCTGGGAATGTTGTTAAAAAGCGCTTCTTCGGCTTTTAATGCGCTATATTCTTCTTTGGTCCGGATGGTGTTGGAGATGGCCAGCACATAACACAATATAAGTGCCAGGATAAATCCTGCTACGGCAGCGATATTTTTGTTTCTGGCTGTCATTGGTCCGTTTTTAGGGTTAACAGTATGGAAAAAGCCGAACCGGAAGATGCGGAACCGTATTCCAGTATCGAAACACTTTCTGTCCATTTATAAGTCTCCAGGGCCTCTACCCATTCGGAGAAAAGCCGGCTGTCTGCAGACTCCCCGGAAACCATGATCCGGTCCTCTTCCAAAAGGATCTCTTCGCCTTCCCTGATCTGTTTTTGCAGCGGTTGATATAGAATTTCCCTGAGTAAAATGGAAGGTGGCAGTTTGGTTATGATACGATCGGTATAAAAGGAGCTCCTGGAGCCTGAAGTGGCCTGAATGTCGTTAATGATATTTTCTTTCCGCATCACTTCATCCTTGAGTTCCATAAAATTTTGTTTGTTGAGGCGGTTCACCTCCGAGGCTTGTTTCAGATCTTCGGTCTTTCCGAAATAATAATTAAATACCATAAAGTTGACCAGCAGCAAAACAAGCAAAAAGGCAAGGCCCCCTCTTACAAAAAGCCGGAAGAAACGCCTGTGATAAAATTCGCTGCGAAAAGAAGCATTTTTAGCCTTAAAGTTGGATGTAGTGGCATTACTTCCCGTGATTAACCCCAGCACCCCCGAAAATCCCGGAAGGTGAATTCCCGGGATCTCCAGGCCGTTGATACTGTATGTTTTTTCCGGAAGGTTTTCTTCTTTGCGGATACCTTCCAGATTATGATCCCGAAATGTCACTACAGTGTTGGAGGTCATCATTTCCCCGTCTTCGGCAAAGCCGGAAAGAACGTGTATTTGTAGTGCGCCCAGGGAAAACCCGGAAGGATTTATTTTCTGGTTTGTAAGTTCCGAAAGTATGTTATCCACGTATTCTTTGCGACATATCGCGATAAAAGCATGTGTTCCCGACCTGGCGACCTCATAATAAAAATCTTCCATTTTGAGGTTGGGAAACGCCCTGTTTACCATAGCGGTTTCATCTCCTTCTACCGCTTTTTGTACCCTGCTAAGTACATGGCCCGTATTGATAAGGACAAAAAGAGGGCTGCTTCCGGAGATCTTTTCTGCCAGGACATCCGGATTCCGTTCGCTGCTTTCGGTGATGCTGATCTCGTCTTTATGCCGCTTTACCGAGGTAAAAAGCCATTGCGATTCACCGGATCTTTCGGTAAGTTCCAGGGCGTGAAACGTATGTCCTTCCTTAAGATATGTAAGTGCTTTTCGGATCATGTGCTATTTACTTCGTACCCTTCGGCCTTGGTTTATCCTGAGTTTACCGAAGGGCTCAGGGCATCGATTCTAACTTTGTACCTCGTACTTTTAATAGATCACCGTGGGTTTGATCAGCACGGTCAGCTTCTTCTTGGAATCTTCCCGTTTTCTGCTGCTGAACAACCATTTTATGATGGGGATCCTGGACAGCAGGGGGACCCCGCTGCCCGAATCGTTTTTCACCTTTTCTTCCAGCCCTCCCAAAACCACCAGGTCCTGGTCCTGTACCCGGATGATGGAGCTGAATTCTCTTGAGGTAAGCCCGGGAGGGGCATCCTCTTCAATGCGTTCCCCGCTGAAATCGGATTGAATAACATTGATATCCAGGGTAATCTGCCCGTCACCGGACACCAGGGGTTTAATACTTACGGCCAGTTCGGCGTCAATAGGCATATAATTGCGTATCTCCGAAGACTGTGGGATCTGGGAACCGTAGTAGTTCTGGTTGGTCACTACATAATAGGTGGTTTCCCCGATAGATAAATGGGCCCGGTGGCCGTTTAATGTAGATAGTTTGGGCGTGGACCTTATTTTTACATTGCCATTGGCTTCCATGGCTTTGATTGTGGCAAAGAATTCCGGGACCACTTTCCCCACATTGAGCGAACCAAAACCGTCAAACCCGCCAATGACCCGGTTTACGGTCTCGGCCCCCAGGGTAATATCGGTGTTGGGGAAAATTCCGCCCTGGGTTTTGACAGGCTTTTCTCCGATACCCCAGCTGATGCCGGTTTCCACGGTGGCCGACCGGCTTACTTCCAGGAGCATGACTTCTATAAGGATAACCGGTACGGGTTTGTCGATCTGTTTGATAAAGGATTTAAAACGGTTGATATTTGCAGCAGGGCCACTGACCAGAAAACTGTTCAGCTCCGAATCGATCCTGATGTCCAGGTCTGCAATAACCTCTTCCGGTAAGATATTGACCAGGGCTTCTGCTTTACTGTCATGGGAACTGAAGCTCTCAGAACGGGTATTCAGTGAAGAATTGGAACGATTGTTAAACCCCGTATTCCTGTTGTTATAGTTGGATGAGGTATTATTGCCATACATACCCTGCCCTCCCATATAGTTTATACCTCCGGGGACCGTTCTTCCTGAAGTTCTTGCAGAGCCGGCGTTACCTGACGGATCACCGAGGAGTTCCACCGACCTGTGCATCATTCGTACGATCTCGACGTTGCGAACACTAAGCTGGTTAGCCATGCCGAAAAAATAAATGCCTTCTTCTTTTTTATAGGTAAAGTGGTTTCCCGATGAAGATGAGGTATTTTGCGGAGGAATATTATTAGCGTTGTTGCCGGGGTTTCTACCCGAATTTCCCGGGGAGGCTGTCTGACCGTTCTCAAATATTTTTTCGAGCAATTCATCAAAAGTGATCTGTTTGGCCTTAAAGGTCACACTCCCCGCATTTTCCAGCGGAGAAGCCGTATACATGTCCAGCTTCAGGTCGTAGCCAATCTCATTGATAATATTGGCTATGGGAGTATTGTTGAAATCCACTTTCAGCGTCATGGAAGCAGTGTCCAGAATTTCATAATAAAAATTGGCTCCTCTCGGTGCCCGTACGGGCCTGCTCTGCTGAGGGGGAATATTTCCCGCTATTTCCCCGTCCGGTCCCGGCTGAACATGGTCCCGGTCAAAGAGGTAAAAACCGTCCCTGGATTTGGAGTAGATCAGGTTATTGGTCGTAGCCAGGTTTTCCATGGCCTTGTCAAATTCCACATCCTTGAGGTACATTCTGAGCGGGGTGTTTTCCAGTTCGGAGCTATACAGCAGGTTGTGCCCGGATATGTCAATGATCTTGCGAAATACCTTTCCCAGCGGATCGTTGTCCAGGTCCATGGAGATGAGGTTATTGGCCGGGTCGTAGTTGACACGGACCTCTTTTTCTACCGGGGGCTCTTCCGGGTAGATGTATTTATGAATGGAAAGAATATTCCCCGTAAAATCAATATCCAGCTCGTATTCTTTACATAAAAATACCAACAGGTCTGCCACCGTAACATCCGAAAAATTGTTGACAATAGTGGTGTTCTGCAATTCCGGGGCCACATTTATATTGACCTTGTGCACCCTGGAGACCGCCATAAGGAAGCCGGACAGGGAAACATTGTTGACATTGATATCTGTTTTAAAATTTTCGGCCAGCCCGGGGTTGTCCACAGAGAGGGCTTCCAGGTGATTGCGGATGCTCTCAATACGTGCCGTATTTTTATCCTGGGCCAGGAGCGAGGTTGCGATACATAAAAACAGAAACAGCGTAATTTTTTTTGCCATACGATATCGTTATCAGTCCATGAGCAGGGCATACACCTCTTCCACGGAAGTGATCCCGTCCCGTACGAGTTGTATGGCATTGCTCTTTAAGGTGTTAATATTATTTTCCTTGAGGTAGGTTTCAATGTCCAGGGTATTGTTTTTAATATGCTGAGCCAATGCAGCCGTAATAGGGACGATCTCATAGACGGCTTTTCTCCCGCTGTAACCGGTATGGTAACACGTATTACATCCTACGGCCCTGAAATGAAAGGTCAGGTTTTCCGGGACCCGGAAGTTTTCCGGGAATATACTCTTGTCTACAGGGGCTTCCTCCTTGCAATGCGGGCACAGTTTTCGCACCAGGCGCTGGGCGACACTGACATTGAGCGTGCTGGCGATCAGAAAGGAAGGGACCCCCATATCTACCAGCCGGGAGACCGTGGCCCATGCCGAGTTGGTATGAATGGTGGAAAGTACCAGGTGACCGGTAAGCGCCGCCCGGATGGCCATATTGGCCGTTTTTACGTCGCGGATCTCTCCTACCATGATCACATCGGGATCCTGCCGGAGAAAGGTACGCATGGCCGAAGCAAAGTCCAGCCCGATCTTTTCCCTGAGCTGTACCTGGTTTACTCCTTCCAGGGTATATTCAATAGGATCCTCGATAGTGAGGATATTGGTCCTGGGATCGTTGAGAAGCTTCAGGGTGGCATAGAGTGTGGTTGTTTTCCCGGAGCCGGTTGGCCCTGAGATGAGGATAATGCCGTTGGGCTTTTTAATATTCTCCATAAACATCTTCAACTCCCGCCCGGTAAATCCGAGCCCGCTCAGTTCAAACCTGCTCGCATCCTTGCTGAGGATACGCAATACGATCTTTTCCCCGTGAAGTGTTGGTAAGGAAGATACCCGGATATCGAATTCGTCTGTGTCGGAGGTCATGGTGATCCGTCCGTCCTGCGGTAGTCTTTTTTCACTGATATCCAGATTGGCCCGGATCTTTATTTTGTTGATGATCACCGGGTATTCCCTGATGGGAATATGAAACTGTTCTATGAGCTTCCCGTCCAGGCGGTAGCGAACCCTGCAATTTTCTTCATAGGGTTCGAAGTGAATATCGCTGCTTCCGATCTCCTTGGCCGTGATGAGTATTTTTTCGAGGAAATCAGGGGTATAATGAAGGCTTCCTCCCGATTTTTGCTCTGCTTTCCTGTAGTTGGCCGTCAGGTACCGGTCTATGTGTTCCGTGGTATCTTCCAGGAGTTGAACCTGGCTTCCCAGGATGACCTGCAGTTCCTCCCTGAGTTGTGATAGGTCACTTTCATCCGTTTTAAAGGTAATATGCCCATTCTGTTTTTCCACAGGGACTATCCGGTAATGAAAGGCCTGGTCTGAACTGATAAGTTGTTGCAGGCGGGTTTCTATATGATACGATTTTATATCCATAAGCTCACATCAAATATAGAGAAGGGAAATTAGAAAAAGCAGAGACACTCAAAATTAACGCAAAAAACAGTGACATATAGCCGGCTAACGGAACACTTTTCTTTAAATGCTTGTTTGTATTCATTTTCTCATCCGTAAATGTATATGTATTTTCTATACCAGGGAGAGCAGGGCTTTGTGTTTTTTGTTTAAACAAGAGATGCAACACCAGGGCGAACAAAACGGAAAATACAAACAGAATGGCAAATGTAACAGTGGGGAATCCCACACCCACGGCAACAAAAAACCACAGGTCGCCAATGCCAAAACTGGTATTGATAAAACGCTTTTTTAGCTTCAAGGTGGTATAAAGGTAAAGTATGAGTAAAATGACGGCGATAAACATCATGTTGATCCCGCAGGATATTAAAAATACATACCGGTCCGTATGCAGGAAATGTAACGTGCCAAACAGCGATGCCGCTAGCGGGAATAAAAACGCAGAGACCATCCGCGACCTGTAGTCCTGGTAAAAGATCGCGGCAAGCGTAGCAATAAGAATTAATTTGATAAAAAGCATCGTAAATATACCTTAAGCGGAACGAATGCAGTCCCGTGTGCATTTTTTGTCAGGATATCCCATTTTTTCAAAATCCGGGGAAGGGGGAAGTAGTGGCTTTGAAAAATAAAATTTAGGGATATACTGCTTTTGTATATAATTCCTTTCAGGTTAACCCCTGAAACCTAATCTTTGACGGTTTGTTTGGGGACACCGTTCTCGTCGATTTCCCAGACGTTAAAAACCCCGTTACCGTTAAAATCAGTAATTGCTTCAGCCCTGGCTTTAAAGGTGGAGTTCGTGGCCTCTATGATCTCGTATTTATAATTGGCAGTACCATTGTTATTGACTGTTTTCGGCGGCTCAAAATCCAGTTCGTTAAAATCGGTTGTGAATTTGGAGTACATATACCTGTAGGTGGTCTGTGCGTTGTAGAGGGCTTTCAGCTGGGTTTGCGCTTCCACACTTTTGGCTTTGGTGATAAGTGGCATCAGGTTGGGCAGGGCTATAAGCAATAAAATACCGATAATAGCCAGAACGATCAACATTTCCTGGAGATTAAAAGCGGGGATCTTTCTGGTTAGCCTGGATGCATGCATAACAACAAAAGTGTTTTGGGTTAAAAATACTAAAATTTATATAGCACAGCCTATGAAGAAACTGAAAAATCGGCAGTAGTAGTCCAGATTTATAAATGCAGGGTGTTATTTAAGGAAGTTTTGACCAGTATGAACCATTGGGTGATTTTAAAAATGATGTAATTTTCATGTTTATTAAATTACTGTTTTTCAGTTATTTAATTCTTGTGTTGATGTAGTGGTTTTCGGAAAAGTAATATTTACGATTTATAAATATAGAGTACAAGTTTTTGTTTTTGCTTTAATTTTTCTATAATATTACTATGACTTTTTAATCAAAAAATAATCTTAACCTTTGATCCCTTGCAGGGAAAAGCAACCGCACTCAATTATTTAAGTTCCAAAAGCCTATGAAGTGAAAATTACCTCTTTCCCCCTTAGAGCTGTATAGCCCCGAAAACACAAACTTACTTCTACCGATACGATATGACTTTCCGGGCATTCCGGGAGGGCCAGGCTGTTATGTCCTGACTAAAAACATTTAAAACCATTGACCTAATGAAGAAAATTACATTGTTGTTATTGTTTTTCGGGGTATTGGCGTCTTATGCCCAGGTTATTACCACCAACCGAAATCCTGTAGGGCTGGAACACAATCTTTTATTTAATGCCCGGGACCGTTATATGGTGACACAGACCGGAAGTGCTTCTCTTGATCTCAATATGTTATTTGACGGGAGATTTGCACCTTCATACACTGCTGCTCCTCTTCAAATGTCAGACCCTACGGTTATACTTATAGAAGGATTACCTCCGACACACACCCAGCAGGGAGGGTGGATAGGATGGTCTACACGTTACTGGAACGCCAATAGGTTTAAGATCGAGGGATATGATACCCACAATACGGCTAACACCTGGCGGATTATTGCCGATTATTCCGGTATGGATTATTCCGGTTATAAATTCCTGGTCAAGATCCCTGTCCCAGGTAGGTATACCAAACTGCGTTTTACCTTTTACACAGCAACCGGAAACAATGGAAGATTAGGGGTTTCGGAGTTGTATTTTATTCATCCGGAAGCGACAATTCCTTATGCCGGACTGTATCAGCAGGTATCTGCCAATTCCTGGCAATCGGGGAGCAGCAAACTATATTACGAAAAGGGTAATGTAGGTATAGGGACGGCCAATCCCGACACTAAGCTGGCCGTAAACGGAACGGTACACAGTAAAGAGGTCAAAGTGGACCTGGATGGGTGGAGCGACTTCGTTTTTGAACAAGGATATGACCTGCCTACTCTGGAAGAGGTGGAACAGCATATTAAGGAAAAAGGGCATTTAAAAAATATTCCGAGTGCCGGGGAAGTAAAAGAAAACGGGATCCTCCTTGGAGACATGGATGCCAGGTTACTGCGGAAGATCGAGGAGCTGACCTTATATGTCCTTGAATTAAAAAAGGAAAACCAGCTGCAGTATACCAGGATTGACCGTTTAGCAGAAGAAAACAGGAAACAACAAGCAGAAATTGATCAACTTAAAAAGAAAAAAGAATGAAAAGACAAGTACATTTTATGTCCAAAATAGTGATAAACAGGATATTATTGATAGGGCTATTGTTTATTCCCTTTTTAAATGGAAATGCCCAGACGGAAGTCACTAAAAATGTTATCGTAGATGCTGCAGGCTGGAAAAGGGTGGCCACACTGGATGCGTCAGCAGGTCGGGGATACCACGAAATCGTGTTATACACCAGGGGAGGAGCCACAACCCCGAGAGTCGTCAAGATCTCCTGGTTTAAAGGCTGGTCTACCAATTATGGCGGGCTTAATGTCGTTTCACTGAGTAACGGAGGCCTTTGGTCCAAAGCCCGGATCACCTACGATGGTACCCAATCCTATCTCGAAGTCAATTTTACCAAAGATATTCCCGTGTTATCCGTATACCTGAATAAGTCTGCGTGGAACGGAGGGGAAATTATAGGTGGAACATTACCCGACGGAGGAGGCAATGTTGTGGCTTCGGCTACCGTGGGCCGGGTAAATTATGGTGAGGACAATTTCTTCCTGGGGTATAATGGTAATGTAGGTATTGGGACTTCCAGTCCAGATGCAAAACTGGCAGTAAATGGTGTGGTCCACAGCAAGGAAGTTAAAGTAGACCTCAATGGCTGGAGTGATTTTGTGTTTGATGAAGATTATCCCTTACCAACTATAGAAGAAGTAGAACAGCATATTAATGAAAAAGGTCATTTGAAGGATATCCCAAGTGCAAAAGAAGTAAAAGAAAACGGTATTCGTTTGGGAGAGATGGATGCCAAACTGTTACAGAAGATTGAAGAACTCACCTTATATACGATTCAATTACAAAAACAGGTAAAGGGATTAAGAGAACAAAACATAAAACAACAACAGGAAATAGACCAGCTTAAAACACAATAGATGATGAAGAGGTTTACACTCACCTTTTTCTTGATAACAATAACGGTTTCAGTTTCCAGGGGACAGACTGTAGACGCCCAATATTTAAATCCGAAGTTTGGAACAGGGGATCCGCATAAACATCTTCGGTTTGGAACTTCCGGCGAATACTATGCCGGTTTTATGTGGAATAATACTAATGCGGCTTATGGGAACGGGAATGATTTTTCTATATTCATCTATGATAACCGGGACATTAATATTCGTACTGGGACCGGGAACTTTATTGTATTTCCGAGTACCGGAGGAAATGTAGGAATAGGGATTATAAGCCCTCAAAGCAAACTGGATATATACCAAAGGGGAGAAGGAGCCTCTTTGTTAAAATTCGATACCGAACGTCCCTGGGAATTTATACAAACCGGGACTGATGGAACTTCAGGATTGGCTCTAAGATCAATGATTAATAGTAAATCTTTCAGAATACAATCCACCGAAGGTATTAATAATGCGACTTTCTTTACCAGTAACACTGCTTAGGCTAACAAAATTTATTTGTCGCCAGAAGGCGGACAATTGGGTATAGGAACCACTTCTTAGGATTCCGAACTTACTGTGAAAGGCAAAATACACACCTAGGAAGTTAAGGTAGACCTGGCTGGTGCCATAGCTCCGGATTATGTGTTTAAAGAAGACAATAAATTTACGTTCCCTGGAAGAAGTACAAGCTCATATTAAGGAAAAAAGGCATTTGCCGGGGATTCCTTCGGCAAAGGAAATGGAAGAGGAAGGGATTAATCTTAAAGAAATGAATTTGAAATTGTTGGAGAAGGTAGAGGAGTTGACATTATATGTTATTGAGTTGAAAACAGAAATAAAGAAATTAAAAAAATAAAATGAGAAAACTACTATTGAATAACTTATTGTGCTTTTGTTTACCATTTTTTATGACTGCGCAAATAATTGAAAGAATAGATCCTCAAATAACTCCACCCTCTCCAGAAGCTTCAGCGTTATTTAAGTCTACGGAAATTCCTGTTAGTTTGACGACTGGAATTCCTGCTATCAGCATCCCGATATATGAGATTAAATTAAAAGATTATACTTTACCCATCCTGTTAAAGTATAATTCTTCAGGGATAAGAGTAAATGAGATGGCGAGTAGTGTAGGGTTGGGATGGTCATTGGAAGCGGGAGGGATGATATCCAGTTCAGTGGTAGGCCTTCCTGATTTGGATTCTTATGGATATTTAAGCGGTGGATTTTCTTTCCCGGAAGACAGGATGTTGAATCCGGAATTAGTTCATACCGGCGCTGGGACTTACGAACCCAATGAAGATTATATTTTGTGTATGGAATTGATGGGAAATCCTATAGTAAATTCGGATGGGAGTCCTAATCCTTCATCCACAGCATTGGATACACAACCAGATATTTTTTATTACAGTTTTGGAAATAGAAATGGAAAGTTCTTTTTTTCAAGGGACGGAAAAGCTAACCCGGTTCCATTTGAACCTATTGAAATTCAGAACTCCCGATCTTCTTTTACCATTAAAGATGAGAAGGGGAATACTTTTGTTTATGATGTTTCAGAGTTGACTAATACCATTTATGCTGGTTATTCAGGTTATCCCGACTTCGGAGGGGGAGGGTATACAATAAGAAATTATTCGTATTACTTGTCTTCTATAAAAACAACAAGAGGAGAAACCATTACTTTCACATATCGCGATATAGGGTATACCTATCAAAATCCCGTTTCATATGTGAGATATCGGGCCATGTCAAATCAGAATTACGGGTTTCCCGCAAGTTTAGAGACTAGGTTAGAAAGTACTTCCATAGTGCATGAAAAATCCATAAAATCAATTACATCCAGTAATATGGATAGAATTGATTTTATATATGAATCGTGTCCCAGATTGGATCAACCAGCAGCAACTTGGGGCTCGGTTAACCTCACCGGAGGGAATGCCCTGAAAAAGATCCGGATTACCCGGTCTGGCAAAACGGAAGATATTACCCTTAATCACGGATACTTTAACCTGAATGAAGATGGGGACCCTTGTACCAAATCTCCCAGTGCCAATCGTTATCGTTTGAAGTTGAATTCGGTTAAAAGAGATGGGGAGCCGGCACACGTTTTTGAATATTATGGAACTAATAGATTGCCAAACAGGTTAAGCGAATCAGGAGATCATTGGGGGTATTACTCCTCATCGGGAGGGCGCTACTTCAAAGAACCGCAAATAGGTTTTGATACGGGAGGGGAAAGAGATCCCAATTTGGAATATACCAAAGACGGAGTCCTTAAAAAAATTATTTACCCAACCGGAGGGAGTACCGTTTTTGATTATGAACTCAATGAAGCCCGGGATACATTAAAAATTGATAATGATGAAACTGTTCATAGAAGTGCTTCTTTGTATTATGATCCTGAAAGCTCGGTTTCACATAGAACACGTGATTTTACAATTCCCAGCAATGTAGACCCGGCAAGTATGGCTGTAAGATATCAGACCACTCCTCCTCCTGCGGTGGCAGATAAAAGGTTTGATGTGTGGATTACAGGGCCTGATACATTTCTTACTTTCCAATCGCATGACGGAGATTCTGAAATGCAACCACTTAATTTATCTCCGGGAAATTATACACTTCACGTAGAACAGATAGGAGATTTTGATTTAGGGCATATTTTTGTTAGTTGGACCGAAACAACAGTTAACCCGCCGTCTACGGAATACAAAAACGTTAAACTTGGAGGACTACGGATAAAGAGTATTATAGAATATGGAGAAAATGGAAGTGATGAGCCAGCCATGAAAAGAAGTTATCGGTATACTTTACCTGAAAATAATACTATTTCCAGCGGTAAGATATCGAATAAACCAGAGTATTCTTTTAGTTATACCAAACGGAAAAGGGAATTTAATCAGAGTACTCAGTCTGTTGTAGAAAGATCTGCACGTTACTGGGTACAACACTCACAAAGTATCCAACCTCTGATGGGACTTCAAGGGTATCATGTAATGTACTCTCATGTCAGGGAAATCCGGGAAGGTCCGGAGGACATGGGATATACAGATTACAGATTTTCTTTTGTGGGAGATTTAAAATCTTATGTTACTTATCCTGCGACTCCACCAACCAGCTATGACTGGCGAAGGGGATTACTCCGGGAAAAAAATTATTATGAATATAATTCCGAAAAAGAAAAATATATTAAACGAAAAAGGGTAGAAAACAAGTATAAATTTCTTTATACCCCACCGGATTATGTTCAAAATCCTTCGGAATCCGGAGGGCACTATACTCCTCCTGTTCATCCCAATGAAAAACATGCCTTGGGACGGCGTATACAATGTGTTCTGCCAGAAATGGTTGTGACAGCGGGATCGTATTCCAGATGGGCTGCAAGATTTGAAATATCTTCTTATAAACTTATATCCTCGTGGTATTATTTGGAAAAATCAATTGAAGAGAATTTTGATGAGAACGGTGAAAACCCTGTAAATGTTACAATGACAAATTATTTTGATAATGCAAAACACGCACAACTAACTCGTAGGGAAGAAAAAAACAGTAGAGGTAAGACACTTATTTCCAAAACTTTTTATCCTGATGATGTTACTAGCAATTCTTCATTGGATGGAGACAATTTAACCCCTGAGGAATACAATGCCATTAACAAATTAAAAGAGGGTAACTTACATCGTATTGCAGAACCTATACAGGAGGAAACCTGGCAGAATGGCAAAAAACTTTCTACCAGTCGGATAACATATAAGGATTTGGGAAATGAATTGATCGTGCCAGATACGATATTCACCTCTAAGGGAACAACAAAGCTAAAACCCCGTATGGTGTATCACAAATACGATAAATATGGCAACCCTGAAGAACTTTCCTTAATCGGAGCTCCTCATATTGTTTATTTATGGGGTTATAATGGCCGGTATCCTATTGCTAAGATAGAAAATGTAACCTCTTACAGCAATATTCCTCCCGCTTTGATAAGCGCAGCAAAGAATGCTTCCAATAGCGGTATAGAGGAAAATTTAATAGAAGCTTTAAATGATCTTCGGGAAGCCTTACCTAAGGCTCGGGTCACGACTTACACCTATAAACCTTTAATAGGAGTGAGTACCATTACCGATCTGCGAGGTAAAAAGACAACTTACACTTACGATACATTTAACCGCCTGGAATTTATCAAAGACGAAACGAATAGGTTATTGGAAGAATATAAGTATCACTATAAGAATTAACTATGTCACCTTGTAAATTATGAAAAAGTTTAAATTTTATTTCCTGATATATTTTATTCTTATTTCCGGAATATGTTCATTACATGGACAATATAAGTTAGAAGGGACATCTAGTGTAAGTAAGGGCTCGACATATTCATATTATCTCATTGGAGATAATAACACGGATCCGGGAGGATATCCTACTGATATTGTATGGTCAGCTGATGGGGGTACTGTTAATTCTTCGGGAGGAACATCAACTCGGATTACTTGGGACAAGGATATTTACATAAGTTATGCACGTGTGGAATTTTATGTAAACGGGGATGCTTTTGTGGAGATACTACGGGTTGTTGTAAATGGAGCAAAACCTGCGAAGCCTTCAAGTCCACGTGTAAGCGATACGAATTGTGGAAAAGTAAAATTATCCCGGGTTGGATCTCCTCCCAGTGGAGTCACCTGGTATTGGCAGGGAACCAGTCCGGATGGTAAAAGTACAAATTTAGGATCTGGCCTTACCTTTGAGGCTACCAGTTCCGGCACATATTACATTAGGGCTCATAATAGTGGGGGCTGGAGTACTGATTTGGCGTCGGTAAAAGTAACGGTCCCGGATATACCGGCAGTACCTTCTGCCCCCAATATAACCAACACTTGTGAAAAGACTATATTAACAAGAAGCACACCACCCAGTGGGATAACCTGGTACTGGCAAAGCTCTCCGGGAGGGGAGAGCACTTCTAATAATATGACCAGTATAACCCGGACCAGTGGCACAGTATATTACCTAAGGGCAAGGCATAATACCTCGGGTTGCTGGAGTGCTGCACGAACGATTAATTATACGGTAAATAAACTTGCTCCTCCTGGTATGCCAACTATAGTAAAAAGTTGTGAAGAGACAACCCTAACTCGAAGCACACCACCCGGTGGAGTAACGTGGTATTGGCAGAGCAGTTCCGGCGGGACCAGTACTTCGAATTCCTCTGCGAGCATCATTCGGACCAGTGGAACGGTATATTACCTGAGAGCCCGTAACAACAGTTCGGGTTGCTGGAGTGCTGCACGGACTATAAACTATACGATCAATCAAAAACAAACCTGGTATGCAGATTTTGACGGAGATGGTTTCGGGGATTTGTCAGATATGAAGGAATCCTGTACACCGCCGGATAATTATGTGAAAGAGGCCGGGGATAACTGCCCGGATGTATGGGGAGAAGTTAATGGTTGCCTGGATGAAGATTATAAACTTATCGTGTTTAGTAACGAGAACTACATTTATACGCGCAGTTATCAAAAGGGAATGACCAGCCCCGGGGGAATTAAGAAGAATGAGGATGTCCTGGAATCCGTAGTCTATTACGACGGCTTGGGCCGTCCCAAGCAGGAAGTTTCCGTTCGTCAGTCTCCCAGGATGCAGGATGTGGTGCACCATATCGGTTATGATGGCTTTGGTCGGAAGGATAAGGAATATTTACCTTTTGTACTGGGGAGGAAGGGGAATTATGGTACTTTCCGGAATGGGAATATTGCCGATAGTACCGGGGGATATTACCAGTCCCACTATGCCCCCGACTTCCTGGGGATGGATATTTCCGAGGTCAATGCTTACTCCCAAAAGGAGTTTGAAGCTTCGCCTTTAAATCGTGTAAAGAAGCAGGCCGCCCCGGGCAAGGCCTGGAAGCTGAGCAGTGGTCATGAGATTGAATTTGACTATGGGACCAACACTGCTACCGAAGTTAGACGCTATGAGGTGGATCTTACAGTGTTTGAAAGCAATACAGCTATAACCTATATACCCTCATTGGTACTAAATACTGATATTGATAACGGGGATTATAAAGCCGGCAAATTGTATAAAACGATTACCTACGATGAAAACCATAGCGGGACGGGCAAGGACTACAGCACAGAGGAATTCAAGGACAAACAGGGCCGGGTAGTGCTGAAACGGACATATAACAATGCCCAGCGACATGATACGTATTATGTATATGACGCTTACGGCAACCTGACTTATGTGTTACCGCCCAAGGCAGAAGCCCATTCGGCCAAGCCCAATGCTACAAAACTAAAAGAGTTGTGCTACCAATATGTTTATGACGGGAGGAATCGTTTGGTAGAAAAGAAAATTCCCGGCAAGGCCTGGGAGTATATTGTTTACAACAAGCTGGATCAACCGGTGTTGACCCAGGACTCTTTATTAAGATTCGATGATAAATGGCTGTTCACGAAATACGATGCTTTTGGCCGGGTAGCTTATACAGGAGTAAAGAAATATTCAAACGGAAGGAAAGCCTTACAGCATGCTGCCAATAACAAGACCTTTACGCAATACGAGATCCAGGAGCCCACAGCTACCGAATATGCGGAAGTACCCGTATTTTATAGTAATAAAGCCATTCCCAAGACGATGGATGAGCTCCATACGATCAATTATTATGACACCTATGTGGGGACGGCGGGATTGAGTGTTCCTGCTACAATCTACGGCAAGCCCAGGGCCACCAATACCAAGGGGCTAGCTACGGTAAGCAAGGTCAGGGTATTGGGTACGGACCATTGGATCACGAGCATTACGGGATATGATAACAAGGGCAGGGTGATCTATACGGCCAGTAAGAACCCTTACCTGAACACCACGGACATTGTGGAATACAAGCTGGATTTTACCGGTAAAGTATTGGAGAGCAAAACGACCCATACCAAGGGCAGCAATGAACCTATAGTGACCATAGATAAGTTTGAATACGACCATGCGGGGCGTTTGATACGGCAATTACAGTGTATTAACGGGGATTGTGGGGGGAGTACCTCAGGAGAGGACCTGGTGTTGAACAGTGCAGTTACCGGCACAACCGATAAAGTGGCGGGTAAAAGTATTAGGTTAACCCCTGGTTTTCATATTAAGGCTACCAGTAGTGTGAGTTTCAGTGCATCGATCAGCCCATCGGGAGAACTTATTGCGGAGAACATTTATGATGATCTGGGGCAATTAAAGGAAAAGAAGGTGGGGAATACTCCGGGTAAACCTTTACAGACGGTAAAATACACCTACAATGTAAGAGGTTGGTTAAAGGAGATCAATGATGTGGATAACCTGGGGAATAGTTTGTTCGGTTTTCAGATCAACTACAACACCAGTCGCAGTGGGGCAGTTTCTCCTTTGTATAACGGCAATATCGCGGAGACGTATTGGAAGACCAAAAACGACAATACCCTGAGGCGGTATGCTTATACCTATGATGCGTTGAACCGAATTACTTCAGGTTTGTTTAATAATGCAGGAAGTACAGCGAAGAACCATTATACGGTGAAGGACATAGCCTATGACAAGAACGGTAATATTACGGATCTGACCCGGGCAGGCTGGCAGAACAGTGATAGCTATACGGATATGGATGTATTGGACTATCGCTATAACTCTACCAACAGATTATCCAGGGTAATAGATACGGGAAACAAGAGCTATGGTTTTAAAGATGGCACCAATACCAATAATGATTATACCTATGACGCCAATGGCAACTTAACATCGGATGCCAATAAGGGGATCACCGGGATTGCCTACAACCATTTAAACCTGCCAACTAAGGTTACGGTAAACAACCCGGAACATACGGGGAATATTGAGTATATTTACGGGGCGGATGGCGTCAAACTCAAAAAGGTAGCGGTAGACAATGGAAAGACCACGTCTATTGAGTATGCAAATGGTTACATTTACGAAAATGGTTCTTTGGCATTTTTCAGTCATCCGGAGGGGTATGTGACCAAGGAGAACAATACGTTCAAGTATATGTACCAGTATAAAGACCACTTGGGAAACATTCGACTATCCTATGCTAATATGGGTACTACCAGTGCTCCGCAACTGGAAGTCATAGAGGAAAATAACTATTATCCTTTCGGATTAAAACATAGAGGATATAATCCTCAAACATCACCTCTTGGAAACAGTGTAGCTCAAAGATGGAAGTTTAATGGAATAGAATTAGAAGAATCTTTGGGATTGAATTTATATGAGATGGAATTTAGGAATTATGATGCTACAATAGGGAGGTTTATGAATGTTGATCCGTTAGCGGAGGAACGAATCAGTCTTACACCATATAACTTTACACAGAACAATCCTGTTTTAAGGATTGATCCTTTGGGATTATTGGATACATATGGTTTAGAAAAGGATGGAAATGTGGTTTGGTTGGATGCTACTACTTATTATGATGAGAATGGAAATGAGGTGGATAGGTTGTATGCCATAGACGATGATAAAAATATAGTTGAATCAAGTACCGATCAAGAATACGCAACTGCAAAAGTTGACGAAGAATCTGGAAAAAGTTTTTTATCGGAATTGGCCTCTGACAATACTGGAGTAGATTATGGAGTCACTCAAAGTATAAGCGATGCATTTGATGTTTTTAAGTTTGCTGCTGATAATTCGGATGTTGAATGGAGTGTACAAGGTTATCAGTTAGACAACGATGCGCATTCTTATGCTGTACTAACCTCACATGCTGAAAATTATGCAGGTAATGGTTATCATCTTGGATTGTTCGGAGGATATGAGATTGAAAATTTGCTCTTTGATATACATAGTCATCCAAAAACCAAAGGAGCATCAGGATATAAAAGCAAAGGATTCCCCTTTACTGGGGATAAAAATCGTCAATATAATCACAAAGAAGAACTTGATAAAAAAGGGTTGCCTCTTCCTCTTTATTATATCTATCATAAGCCTTCTCGTAATATGTACAGGTACACCCCAACCTATGGAGATAGATTTATCAAGAATATAAAGAAATCAAGTGATTTTTATACAGGAAAATACAAATAAAATGAGGAAATATTTAATTATATTCTTAGTTAGTTTAATGATGGTTAATTGTATGAATGATTGTAATACCATCAGAGAAGATTTAATGATAGAAATAAAAAAATATATTGAATACTGTGAAAAAAGAGCAGACAGCTTGGAAATTGCGACTGAAACCGACATATATTATGTTAACTTTTCAATTAAGGAAGATAAAAAATTTGTGGACATTTTTCAAGAATGTTATTATAATAAAGAGTATATGGATGGATATATAACAATCGAAGAAAATAAAGTTTTCTTTTATAATTCTTTTGACTCTTTAGTTGATGTAAAATGTTTGGATACTGCTGAATTACTTGGTGTCCCAGACGAAAATTCTAAAGCGGCAGAAACAGGTTTTAACCCTGTTGTATGGACGTATTTAGTAAAGAAAGATGAATTGATTAGGATCTATGAAGAGGAATAAAACCATGACATAAAATGTTGTTAATACCCCGTTGCGGTTTTAGACGACCCTATTTATAACAAAAAAGGTGATTTGATAGGTGATGACGGAAAAACTGACGGAAAAATACACATAGTTATAGATAGAAAACAAGCAAAGTCCATAGAAAAGCAAACTGAAGCTGGAAATACAGCAATTGATTTATCAAGTGTAGATAAAGTCACCCTTAATGGAGGTGAAGAAACGGTTGGGGGCGTAATTACCTCTGTTGATGCACAAAGTAAAGATACTTCTAAGGGAGCAGGAGATGCAGGCTTACACGAAGAAGGCGGACACACAGAAATAGATGCTAATGGTAAAGTCACGGCGGTTGCTTGGGACTCTGGCGCAAAAAAGACAGGTACTAACAATGCTTCGATTACCCTATTTAATGGGGTCTCTAAACCTAATGCAAGTGAGTTGGCAGACTACTGGCACGTACATACAAGTGGAGAAGTAAAAGGAACTGACCCTACAACAGGACAGCCCACAACAACAAGTGCAAAGAGAGGGACTTCTCCTGCTGATGTGAAATATCAAAAAGGAATGGAAAGTGCAGGATATAGTGCGACAGCCATTCAAGTTGATACACGTGGCACAGATAGGGTAAACTTCTATACTGGTTCGGGAAGTGTTACGTCTATTAAATATAAAGCGTTTAAAAAATTAAAATAATGATTATGAAAAATGCTTTGTTGCAAATAATAGCACTTTTGGCGTCATTTAAGATATTGGCGCAAAATGATGAGATAAAGATTAAAACAACTCTCTACATAAACAATGAGCCTGTCAACGGTGTGCAATACTACTTTATCAAGAACGATGGCAAGGCTTATTTGCTTCCGACAGAGAATGGTAGAATAATATTAAAAGATACTCTGACAACAGAAGGAATCCCTTTAATGGCAATAAAAGGAAAGCATAGGATTGTTTTTCCAGTTTATTATTATAGGGAATCAGATTACATAAAAATTTACTATGACAATAGAATTTTTGGCAACAAGACAAAGAAGAATTTGGGTATTAGTAGATGGCGATATTTATTCCGTAAAGAATATTACGTAAATATTGAAGGTTTTGATGATATTATAACCGTATTTAAGCCTGAAAAGGAATATGAGCTAATAAAATAAGCGTTATAGTAAAACCTCCCACTGGCGCTCGTTTGAGCAAAGCGATAACGAGTGCCTGTTTTCTGAGCGTTTGTAACGCCTGGTAGCTCTCTCCTGACTAATTTTGGAACCAACAAAATGATTATATTTGCGTTGTTTTTGGGAACCAATTTAAAGAAGGTTTTGTTCCTTATTTATAGGCTTTTTGACCATGGAAAGCTCACTGAAATTTCCTATTTTTACTTCACAGGTTTTAGGTTCAACAAAATACAGGTGTATGCATAGAATATTCTACTCTCTTTTCCTTATCGTAGTATTAACAGGCTGTAAAAGCGTTTCCGTCAATAACCAGTTTCAAAGGACAACAACAGAGCCTTTAGAGATTGGGATAATCGGCCTGCATGAAGACCACTACCACGGAGTATGCAGGGAATTATATCTATGAGAACAGCCAACTCAAACTGTTCTTTATTCCTGAAGGTTATGTAGAGCCCGATGATAATGGAGAGGGTGTGGTAGGAGCTTCGGAGATCAGAAGGGAACAGAACTACTATCCTTTTGGATTAGAACACCGGGGATATAATGGAGTTATGTCCGGGGTAAAAAACAATCTGAAAACCTACCAGGGACAGGAATTTACTGAAGACTTAGGCTTAAATACTCATGAATGGGAATACCGTATGAGTGATCCGGCCATAGGTAGGTTTTGGCAAATAGACCCATTGGCCGAGGATTATGTTTATAACTCAACGTATGCCTTTCAGGAAAACAAGCTAGGTATAGGAATTGAACTTGAAGGGTTAGAGGTAAGTAGGCATGAATGGTTAGACAAGAACGGTCAGAACAATATAAGATATGATGCCCAAATTAAAGTTTTAAATAGTTCAAACGCTTCAATAGACAAAGTAATAGACTATGCTAATAATATTGCCGGTCAAATAGAAAATGATTTTAGTGGTACGGACAGTGATGGTAATAAGGTAAGTACATCCGTATCCTTAGAATTTTTAGCAGAAGCAGACCCCGAAAATGACTTCTTTATAGAATTTACAGACCAAGTTATTAAGCCGGAAACGGGCAAGCCAACTTCCGCTGAAGGCCGTACAGATGTTATTGGAGATGCAGAAGTAAACAGAATGCAAATTTTGATACCAGGTAAATCAGGGGCGTCCTACGGAGAACCCGTAACTGAAGGTAGATTGCCATTTACTGGGGCACATGAATTTGGACATACGGTCGGGTTAAAACACCAAGTCGAAAGTTCGACTAAATCACCAAGAGGTCTTACTGTGGGACCTAATAATCTAATGAGACGTTCGAATAGTGAGAATAGACAAAGAGGGGGAATTAATGGAGGGCAGTTATCCATATTACAGAATACAGTCAATACCCCGTCTATAGTCGATTTTAAACGTCAAATAAGGCTCTCGAAACAGAGACTTAAAAATACTATGAACAAAATATTAAACCCAAAACTATGATTATTTTAAAGTCAGTATTGAAAAAAGGTCTCTTAGTTTTAGTGGGAGTAATCATATTGGTGTGTTGCAAGGAAAAAAAGAAAACCATTAAAGATTCCATACAACAAAGTTCTATTGATTCAGTGCTTTATGATTTAGAGATTGAAAAATCGAATTGTACAGACAACAAAAAGGATATTGCTGTCCTGCTTTTTGAAGATGGGTTTGATGGAGATTTAGTAGAGGTCTATTTAAATGGAGATAAAGTTTTTTCTGAGAAGATTTATACGGATCTGTAAGCTTCCCTAAAAACTGAACTGTTTAAAATTATAAAAATGATTAATTTTAAACCTCAGTTCAAAAAATGAAAAAGAGTAAATTTTCACCCCAGCAAATCGCCAGGATTTTAAAAGAGTTTGA
>NZ_JAHKRR010000008.1 GCF_018863395.1 Sinomicrobium weinanense | reverse complement strand
CAGAGAAGTTAAGCCCATGTGCGCAGATGGTACTGCGAAAGCGGGAGAGTATGTCGCCGCCTTCTTTAAACCCTTCACAGTGATGTGAGGGGTTTTTTTATGCCCGAAAGTGAAGGAAGTAGTGTTACAGGTTACAGGTTGCAGGTTTGCTCAGCAATATACCAAACCTGCAACCTGTAACTTGCAACCTGCAACCTGAAACCTGGAACCTCCCCACCACCACGATCTCTACAACTCTTAAACCCGATCCTGCGAAAGATTAAGCAGCGATTTATATTTAAGCAATAAACGGTGAAACTATTTTGTGTAAATTTGTAGTTCGCTTAATAATCAATCAATGGGCTTAGTCACTGCAAAAGAAGTTGCAAAGGCAATTCATGTGGATAAATACGGAATATTCGGAACCTTTATAGGTTGGATTCTCATGAAATTGCTTAAAATATCTACACTAAACAAAATCTACAACAGGAATAAACACCTGAATAATATAGAATTTCTGGATGCGATCCTCGACGAGTTCCAGATCCGTTTCGAAATTCCCGAAGAAGACATGAAAAGGCTTCCCAAAGAAGGGAGTTATATAACGATTTCCAATCATCCTTTGGGGGGAATAGATGGTATACTGCTACTGAAATTGCTTCTGGGAGAACGTCCCGACTATAAGATCATAGCTAATTTTCTGCTGCATCGCATCGAACCCTTAGGGCCATATATCATGCCGGTAAACCCGTTTGAAGAACGCAAGGATGTTAAATCGAGCGTGGCCGGGTTTAAGCAATCCATTCGGCATTTAAAAGAAGGCCATCCCCTGGGCATATTCCCGGCTGGCGAAGTATCTACTTACAGGGATGGAAAATTAATTGTGGACAAGCCCTGGGAGGAAGCAGCGATGAAGCTGATAAAAAAGGCGGAAGTGCCGGTGGTCCCCGTTTATTTTCATGCCAAGAACAGTCGTTTCTTCTACAGGCTGGCCAAAATAAGCGATACACTGCGCACGGCTAAGCTACCTTCTGAGTTGCTTACACAAAAGAACAGGGTGATCCGGGTGCGGATAGGAAGGCCTATCTCTGTAGATACACAACGGGAATTTGATACCCTCGATACATTTACGGAATTTTTGCGCAAAAAAACCTATATGCTGGCCAATCCGTATCAGAAAGAAAGCCTGCTGCGCAAAGTCCCTTCATCATTAAGACTTCCGAAAGTCCCTAAAAAGATCATTACCCCTGTGGCGGCAGAACTCATGGAAAAGGAGATCGATCAACTCAGGGAAGATGACAGCAGATTGCTGAAAAGCAAGAACTATGAAGTCTTTCTGGCCTCATCGGGCAAAATACCCCATGTGTTACAGGAAATGGGAAGACTCAGAGAAATTACCTTCAGGGAAATTGGAGAAGGGACAAACCAGGCTGTGGACCTCGATTATTTTGATACCTATTATCACCATATGTTTTTATGGGATAATGCAGAAAAAAAGATCGTCGGAGCATACCGGATGGGACTGGGATCCGAGATTTTCGCCGAATACGGTATAGACGGATTTTACCTGCAGGACCTTTTCCGTTTTGAACCGGAATTGTATAAGATGATGAGCGAGTCCATAGAAATGGGCCGGGCATTCATCATTAAGGAATACCAGCAAAAACCCATGCCGCTTTTCCTACTGTGGAAAGGCATAGTGCATACTACCCTGAGATACCCGGAGCACAAATACCTCATAGGAGGGGTGAGCATCAGCAACCAGTTTTCCAACTTTTCCAAGTCACTGATGATCGAGTTTATGAAATCCAATTACTACGATCCGTATGTGGCGCAGTATATCAAGCCCAAAAAGGAATTTAAGGTGAAGCTGAAGGATGCCGACAAGGATTTTGTGTTTGACGAGACCGAGGCCGACCTGAACAAGTTCGATCGCATTATTGACGAAGTGGAACCGGGGAACCTGCGCTTGCCCGTACTCATAAAAAAGTACATCAAGCAAAACGCTAAAGTAGTGGCCTTTAATGTAGACCCCCTTTTCAATAATTCCGTAGACGGATTAATGTATATCCGCATAGCAGACCTTCCCGAAAGCACGGTAAAGCCTGTCATGGAAGAATTTCAGGAAGAACTGGAACGCAAGTTTATGGATAACAATGACAGCAAATAATACTTTCCCGATAATCATTACAAGTAATCACTTTGTGTTTTCGGTATAATAAAACGATAAACAGTGTCTCCCGTTTCTATACTGATCTTCATTTTAATGCTGCTTATTACATCCGCTATAATAGTTGTTGCGGGGGTAAAAGCATGCAGGCCGTCCGCAAAATGGACTGAAATCGGTTTTATTGTTATTTATGTGTTTACGATGTGTTTATTTGCCGTGGGCATGTCTGCCCATAGCCATCCGTATCACGAAGCTATCGATCCCGTAGGTGGTGCATGTTACAGCCCGTTTGGAGAAGAGCAGTACCCTGCCTTGTTGTTTTATGCCTTGCTTTTTTACGCTGCGGTTTTTCTTTTATGGAGGAAGGGAAATAAACTACCGCCTTTAACCGCGGTTTTGTCTGCCGTATTTGTGTTTATCGGTATAGTGCTGAGCCTGGTCCTTCTTGTCCAGTTATCGGGGCACAACATTGAAAGCCTGGGGATGTATGCCGGTGCCGACTCCGTTCTTTTGTACCCGCTTCCGGTATTTAACATGATTGCCGGAGGCTGTTTGCTGTATCGGTTTGTAACTGTCGAAATAAAAAGGTCGGTTCCGCGGTCATACAACAACCGTTATTTGAACACGGTCAATCAATACCTTTCGGAAAAGCTCAATAGGCCTGTCTGGGTACTGTTGCTACTGCTACCGGTTTTATTGATCTGCACATTGTTACTGATACTTTTCGGGCAGGATGCGGATGCCCTGGTTAAGGTCTTTACAGACACTGCCACGTGGAAGTTCTCTCAAAAAATGCATCCGCCGGTCCTGGACCATCGCGGACATTACCTGTGCACGGTGGCCGCCTGTGGGAGCCCAAAACTGGTTAAGCCGATACGTTTGGGCAGGAGAGGAGGGAATACGATTATCGTAAACCGGCAATTGCTTATAGCCAATGCTTTCGAAGAGTGGGTTTGTGATATTTCGCCGGCAGTACATCGCATCATCCGCCGGAATTATGACCGGTATGGATATAACCTTTCCATAAAAATCAATTCGCCTTTGGGGGCAAACCTGACCTATGTGCTGATGAAACCCCTGGAATGGCTGTTCCTTACCTGCCTGTATCTCTTTTGCCGGCAGCCCGAACGGAAAATCCGGAAACAATATAGGGCATAGCTTAAAAGCGAAGGTGCCTTCTAAAGAAATTCTTTACGAAGGACGGTAGATGAATGGACCCTACCGTTGATCCCTGTATTTTTAAAGGGACCGGTATCACTAGCGGATCTTTGTTTTCTAAGATAAGGATGATTCCGTTTTTGGTATTCTTTTTCATTTTGCTTTTTATCGTGAAATTTTGTTTAACTTTATGCCTCATTTAATGCAATTTGGCAGTGATCAATTCAAACTGTTGAAATATTTTTAATTTTTTGACTGGTTTATAATGATTTAGTTGCGTGTTCATCGCCATTATTATTGACCGTTTTTTGCCTTGGACGAATAAATGTTATATAAAATGTGTTCGTTAACACTTGATGAGTGATCTGCTCAGGTCGTTAACCTGGCGGTATCAGGATTTTTATTTAAAGGAAACTTATACCAATACCATTATGATAAGAAAAAACTACCACCTACTGTTGCTTCTGGGGCTTGCTTTGCTAACCGCCTGCAATCAACCCCGTCCGGAAAGATCCTGTGAGACCTATGCCGAAGCTGATGACCCGAATGTTTCAGATGCAGACTGGTCGGCCGTAAAGGGCCTGAACTTTTCATTCGGGACCACTGATAAACGCTATGCCAAATCGGATATACCCGATGTTGAGCCATCCGTAGACTGGAATGGCAGTGGCTGGCGCGGGGAGCGGGTATCGGCACAACTGGTATTGTGGTCGGACCAGCCTGTCGATCAGGTCGAATTTGAATTTTCACCCTTTAAATCGGCAGATGGTTCCACTTTGGATGCTTCCATAGGGCAGGCCAGGTTTGTGCGCTATGTGCTGACGGATATTTTTGCCGAGGGATGCGGTCACCGGAAACCGGAAGATTTCCCGGTGTCATTGTCTGCCGATGCATTAGATCATGTGGATTGTTTCGATATGGCGGCCAACACCACACAGCCCGTGTGGCTGAGTTTTGACATTCCTTCAGATGCCACCCCCGGGGTATATACCAGTACGTTAAACCTGTATGCACGGAATGAACCCGCTAGAGAATTAAAAATAAGCCTGGAGGTCATACCGCAAACGCTGCCGGCACCGAAAGACTGGGCATTCCACCTGGATATGTGGCAACACCCGTCTGCCATTGCACGTGTCCATAATGTGGAAGTCTGGTCCGAAGAACACTGGGAATTGATGAAAACCCCTATGAAAATGCTGGCAGATGCCGGACAAAAAGTGATCACTACCAACGTAAACAAGGACCCGTGGAACAACCAGACGTACGATCCTTATGAAGACATGATCACCTGGACAAAGAAAACAGACGGAACATGGGAATACGACTATACCATATTCGACCGCTGGGTCAATTTTATGATGGGTCTCGGGGTAGACAAACAGATCAACTGTTATTCATTGCTGCCGTGGAACCATGAAATTCACTATATGGACGGGGTTTCGGGCGAAATGGTCAATGTAAGTGCCAAACCGGGCACCGAAGTGTTTGCCGAACTCTGGACCCCATTCCTAAGGTCATTCCGTGACCATCTGGAGGCAAAAGGCTGGCTGGCCTTTACCAATATTGCCATGGACGAAAGATCGCCGGAAGAAATGAAAGAGGCATTGCAACTGCTGGAAACCGTGGTACCCGAGATGGGGGTAGCACTGGCAGACAATCACAAAAGCTACCGGGAATATCCCATGCTTAAGGATATTTGTGTGGCCTATGGAGCGTCTTTTGATGATAAAGACCTGAAATTCAGAAAGGAAAACGGGCTGATCAGCACTTATTATGTGTGCTGTTCTGACAAGTTTCCGAATATTTTTACATTTTCAGACCCGTCAGAAGCTGTATTCATGGGATGGTATGCCATGGCCGCCGGACTGGATGGCTACCTGCACTGGTCTTACAATTCCTGGACAGAAAATCCGCTTACGGACTCCCGTTTCCGTACATGGCCGGCCGGAGATACCTATGTCATCTATCCCGACGGCAGGAGCTCAATCCGGTTTGAACGTATAAAAGAAGGGATACAGGATGCCGAAAAGATCCGCATCTTACGCGAAAAGTTCACCGCAGCATCCGATACGGAAAAGCTGCGTAAACTCGAAGAAGAAATAGCCCGGTTTAATATCGAGGAAGCACCGGAAATACCCTGTGCGGAATTGGTGAACCATGGCAAACAGGTATTGGACGAACTGAGCAGGTAGATGAGGGGGAGAATATCCCGGGCTTGTAAACGTACCATTGAATTAAAAATGACATTACAGAAAAAAACAGGGGTTTCAATACTGTTCCTGGCCGTAATACTGGCATGCCGTTCAGGATTAAATAACCATCAGGGATCCAAACCGGTCTGGGAGGAGAATTTCGATCAGTTGAATTCCTTCGACACCACACGATGGTCAAAAATACCCCGGGGAGAATCGGACTGGAACCGGCATATGAGCGATTTTGACAGTTGCTATGCCATGCGTAACGGCAAACTTGTCCTCAGGGGAATAAATAATGCAACCGTTTCGAGCGACACCTCAAAATACCTTACCGGAGGTGTATATACAAAAGACAAGGTAAGTTTCGGATTCGGCCGGCTGGAAATACGTGCCAAGCTCAATAGTGCAACCGGTGCATGGCCGGCGTTCTGGTTACTGGGGCAGGGCAGGAAATACCCGGGTGGCGGAGAAATAGACATTATGGAACACCTTAACTATGACAGTATTGTTTATCAAACCGTACATTCCCACTACACCATTGACCTGAACATAAAAGACAACCCGAAACACGGTGGTACTGCACCGATAGACCCTGACGGATTCAATACCTATGCTGTTGAAAAATACAGGGACAGTGTGGTGTTTTTTGTGAATGATAAAAGAACATTTTCTTATCCGAGGATTAGTACCGATGAAGCAGAACAGTTCCCCTATGCCGACGGAGAACACTATTTATTGCTGGATATGCAACTGGGCGGTGAATGGGTCGGTGAGGTCGACCCCGCGGACCTGCCGGTGGAAATGGAGATCGACTGGGTAAGGTTTTATGCTTTTAAATAAAGACTAATCGGGTTATATTTTTAACATCTATATAGAAATCTCTGTGTCACCCTGTGCCTTCTTTGTGAGGGTCTGTGGTAAAATAAAGCCCATGACAATGGAACCCACAAAGGCCACTGAGTTTTTCACAAAGCGATACCTTGAGCCCTTCGGCAAGCTCAGGATAAACTAAAGTCGAAAGGTGCACAAAGTAGGGACTTTTTAAAATGCACCTCCCTTATATAACATGTATAGGGCTTGACTCGTTGATTATGATTTTTGTATGAACAGTATCTAACTTAAAGACTAAAACAGTAAAACCAGTGAAGATGATAATGCGCAAGCCATTATTGTTGATAGCGTTTGCAGGTACAGTATTTAACTGCATGGCTCAGCAAAATATAAAATACCGGAATACAATAGCCGTTAACCCCGGCGACAGCAAGGAATTAATTGTCGAAAAAGCGGCACATGTTATACCAACGGCCAGGCAATTAAGTGCGTTAAAGAATGAATTTATCGCATTTATCCATTTTGGCCCCAACACCTTTACCCGGATGGAATGGGGAAACGGTAAGGAAGACCCGAAGGTCTTTGACCTGAAGGAATTGCATACCGACCAATGGTGTAAAGCCATGAAGGCTGCCGGAATGAAAATGGTTATACTTACGGTAAAACACCATGACGGTTTTGTTTTATGGCAAAGTCGTTATACCAAACACGGCATTATGTCTACCGGATTTCAGAATGGCAGGGGAGATATATTAAAAGAACTCTCTGCTTCCTGTAAAAAGTACGGATTAAAGCTAGGCATCTATCTTTCTCCCGCAGACCTGTACCAGATCGAAAATGCCGATGGGTTATACGGAAACCTGAGTACATATACCAAACGTACGATTCCACGGGAGGTCCCCGGAAGGCCTTTTGCCAATAAGACCAAATTTGAGTTTCTGGTAGATGATTATAATGAATATTTTTTAAACCAGCTGTTTGAGTTGCTCACAGAATACGGACCGATACACGAGGTCTGGTTTGACGGGGCCCACCCCAAGAGAAAAGGCGGACAGAAATATAATTATAAAGCCTGGAAAAAACTCATTCATACCCTGGCACCCGAAGCGGTGATCTTTGGCCGGGAAGACATTCGCTGGTGTGGTAATGAATCGGGGAGCACACGTACATCCGAATGGAATGTTATTCCCTACCGGGAAAACCCGGACACTACCGATCATTTTCCGGATATGTATGCAGAAGATATGGGAAGCCGGGATCGTTTGTACGACGCAAAATTTTTACACTATCAGCAGGCAGAAACCAATACCTCTATCAGGGAAGGCTGGTTCTACCGGGACGATACGACGCAAAAAGTGAGGAGTACGGACGATGTATTCGATATCTATGAACGTTCGGTAGGTGGAAATTCAACATTTCTTTTAAATATTCCGCCGAATCGCGAAGGAAAGTTTTCGCCTGAGGATGTACGGGTACTGAACGAAGTGGGCAAACGTATCGGGGAAACCTACAATAACAATCTGTTTGAAAATTCATCTGCACCGGAGCAGGCCCTGGACAATGACCTGAATACTTTTGTGCTGTTAGACGGGAAAGACAGGGAGATCACGATCACTACGCCATCGCCTGTGACCCTGAATCGGCTGTTGATCCAGGAATCGGTCCATACGCACAGTGAACGCGTGGAGAAGCATGCTGTTGATGCCTGGATCAATAACCGCTGGAAAGAAATTGCATCGGCTACCAATATAGGTTACAAACGTATATTGCGTTTTCCGGAAGTAACGGCATCAAAATTCAGGTTGCGTATAGAGGCAGGCAGGCTCACCCCTTCAATTGCGACCATCGGGGCCTATTACTACAAAACCCGCCCGCCGCAATTACAGGTTTTCAGGACCGGCGACGGCAAGGTGACGATCCGGCCGCTGCAAGCCGATTTTAACTGGAAGCCCCATCAGGAAAACCTTGCCGAAAACCTTTATAAAAGCATCAATATCTATTATACGGCCGATGGTAGCAAGCCGACCGCTGACAGCAAAAAATATTCAGGGCCTTTTGAACTCTCCAAAGGAGAGGTGAAAGCAGTTGCCGTGATCAACAACGAGCATGGTTCCGTTACCTCGGAAACCCTGGGCATCGCAAAGGGTGACTGGAGGATAATAGAGACAGATAGTGAATCCGGCGAACATAAAGCAGGCATGGCCATTGACGAAAACAAACAAACATGGTGGCAATCGGAAGCGTCCGGTTCAAACCATTATATTGCTGTTGATCTGGGGAAAGCCTATCATCTGAATGCCTTTGCCTATACCCCTCAAAAACAAAATGACAGGGGAATGATGGCCCGGGGAACGATAGAAGTGAGCACCGATGGTAAAAACTGGAAAAATGCAGGAGATTTTGAATTCGGAAATTTGATAAACGACCCTACAACGCGTAAATACTTTTTCAATAGCCCCGCCCCGGCCAGATATGTACGGATAACCGGAACGGAAAGTGCAGGAAGTGACAATACCCTTGCCATTGGCGAACTGGATTTTTATGAGGAATAGGCGATCGGGTAAAAGATTGATAGAAGATTGAAAAAGATTGAAGTAGTTAAGATCAATCTCCTATCAATCTTTTTCAACTGTACAGATCCATTATTTCCGTTTATCAGATAAGTAACCATCGATGGCTTTTTTTACCGACCCGTATTTTCGTAGCAGTTGTTCGGCTTCCTTGTAGTTGATCTGTAATTCATCTACCAGAAAACGGGTTCCCCTGTCCACAAGTTTGGTGTTGCTCAACTGCATGTTTATCATCTTATTGCCCTGCACCCTGCCGATCCTGATCATCAGGGTGGTGGAGATCATATTCAGTATCAGTTTTTGAGAGGTGCCGCTTTTCATCCGCGTACTTCCGGTAACAAATTCCGGTCCCACATTCACTTCTATCGGGATATCGACTTCCCGGGAGAGGGGAGAGCCGGGATTGTTGGTAATGCAGGCGGTCAGTACTCCCCGGGACCTTGCTTCGCGCACTCCGCCGATCACATAGGGTGTTGTTCCGGAAGAAGCAATACCCAGCACACAATCGTTCTCCGAGATCTCATAGGCCATCAGGTCCTTCCAGGCCTGGGTTACATCGTCTTCCGCAAATTCAACGGCCTTTCTTATGGCTTTCTCCCCTCCTGCAATAAGGCCAACGATCTTGTCATAGGGCATACCATAGGTCGGTGGTATTTCGGATGCGTCCAGAATGCCCAGACGGCCGCTTGTACCGGCCCCTATGTAAAAAAGCCGTCCGCCCTTTTCTATACGGGGAACCAGTTGATCCACCAGATCGACTATTTGAGGAATGGCCCCTGCGACCATCTCCGGAACCTTCCGGTCCTCCTTATTGATATTTTTCAGAATGGTCGGGGTATCCATTTTTTCCAGATGGTCGTAATTCGAGCTTTCTTCGGTAATTTTCCTGTACGATGTCATTGTAATACTATAAAAGGTTAAGTTGATTTCTGTATTCGATCAGGGCCGGGTCATGGGGTTCCAGCTCGGTGATCATGGTGTCGAGCGTATTCAGATCACAGGTTTTATACCGGTGCTGTGAATTCAGTTTTTCGGAAATCGTGAGAAGGATCACCTTCCTGGAAGCCTTGATAACCGCTTTCTTTACCTGTTCACTCTCCCAGTCAGACCCGGTCAGGCCAAATTTGGCATCGGCATATCCGGTGCCTATAAAACCGTAATCAACCCTGATCTCGGAAAGGGCATGAACAGCATTGGCCCCAATGGTGATCTGTGACTCATGAGACAATAATCCACCGATAAGAATAACTTTCGAATTGTTTTTCCTTAATAATTCCATAGCTACCGGCAGGCTTAAGGTAAAATAGGTGATATTGAGCTTTGAAGGGATCATCCGGGCAAACTCCAGGCAGGTCGTACCCCCGTGAATAAGAATAGCATCTCCGTTCTTCAATAAGGCCACCGCTTTTTCAGCGATCTTATGCTTTTTGTCCAGGGCATATATATTCGTGTTTAAACGTGTGTAACTATTGAAACCCAAAGAAACGGCCCCGCCATGTACCTTCTTGAGTTTTTTTCCTTTATCCAGTTCTTTTACATCACGCCTTACCGTATCTATGGAGACATTTAATTTTTCCGACAGATCGATGAGTAACACCTTACTGTGGAGTTCCACTTCATTTAAGATCAATTGATGCCTTTCTTCTTTTAGCATAGATTCTGTTCTTGGTTAAATATATGCGTAATTGTCCGGACAAATATAATAAAACCTTTTAAACTGCATTTTTTTGCAGTTTTAATATTGTATTACGTTCTAAAAATAGCATTTTTCCGGAAAAAATACTGCATAAAACTGCAATAATTGGAATTTTTCTATATTTTTGTTTGCAACAACTTGCAAAAACTAACTGTATTTATCAAACAATGAAAGACAGTAAACATCGATTTAAAGTTAAACGATCGCACCCATCCCAATGGATGGCACTTCTTATGGGTATTGCCCTTCGAACGGAAAGCAGGGCTTGCTTTCCATAGGGCAGCACGGTATTGACAGAGGTCAAGTTTTTTGTACAACCTTTAATTTTTTATATGAAAACAACTAACCGTCTTTTTTCTGATAAACCAATAAACAGCATGCTTCTTTTAGCCCTGGTCGTTTTGGTTTATTCATCCTCCACCTACGCACAACAAACAGAACAGCTTATACAGGGTACTGTAACTTCCGAAGATGACGGGCAGCCGCTACCCGGCGCCAACATCCTTGTTAAAGGCACTACCACAGGAAGCGTAACGGACTTTAATGGTCAGTTCAGCATCACGGTCGCTGGCGATGCTTCAAAAACACTGGTCATAAGCTATATCGGGTATATCACCCGGGAGATCACACTTCAGGAAGGGCAAACAACGATAACTGTCGCATTAAAAAGCGACACCAATGCTTTAGAGGAAGTGGTTCTGTTGGGGTCGAGCGTTACCCAGTCGAGGAAAAAAATAGGGAATGCCATTACCACCCTAAAAGCGCAGGATATCGTAAAGACCCCGACACCGAGCGTTACGGCGGCTATACAGGGAAAAATACCCGGTGCCCAGATCACCCAGAACTCGGGCGACCCTGCGGGAGGTTTTTCCATACGCCTGAGGGGACCGAGTACCATCAGCGGTTCTTCAGAACCTTTATATGTCATTGACGGGGTTATTACGAGTAACCTCACCACCAATGTAACCAACCTGAATGTTGAGGCCGGGGACGCCCAGCCCGGGCAGAACAGGATGGCAGACATCAACCCGAACGATATTGAAAGCATCAACATCCTGAATGGTTCTGCCGCTGCCGCCATATACGGTTCAAGGGCATCCAACGGGGTGGTTATTATCAATACAAAACAGGGAGGTATCGGGTCCGGTGATCCGGAATTCTTTTTCAAGTCGTCATTCAATGTAAATCAACTGAGAAAAGATGTATATACCAACTTAAGGGGGGAACAGTTCGAAAGCGGGCTGGGCGAACGGCTCTGGCCTATTTTCGGAATGGATGAAAACGGCAATCTCACCCCGTTTGAAAACCTCTCAACCAACAAGTTTGATGTCACCCGGTACGATTATCAGGACGAGATTTTCCAAACCGGATATGGTACTGATAATTATTTTTCCATGAAAGGCAGTACCGATGTTTTAGGATACAATGCATCTGTTGGTTATACCACGAACGAGGGGATCATAAAAAATACCAGTTTTAAGAGATTCTCCGTCCGTTTAGGGCTTAACCATAAGGTAACGGACTGGCTTTCATACGATGCCGGCCTGTATTATGCCAACAGCAAGTCTGACGAAAAACCGGACGGCAATGTTTTCTGGAGCCCTATCAATTCCATAAACATCTCCAATAATATCTACGATGCCACAAGACGCGATGAAAACGGCAATTTAATGGCGGTCGAACCCACCCGGATCAATCCTTTGTCCATTGTAGAAACATTCGATATCAACCAGAAAATAAACCGTTTTATCCCCCACTTTAAGGCCACCCTGAAGCCCCTGGATTTCCTGACCGTTAACCAGGTATTCGGTGCCGATACCTATACACAAAAAGGGCATATTTACATCCCGGTATATCCCTACCCCGATGTAAACCCGTCCTATTTTGACAAAGGGTACCTGGCCGACACCGAGGCTGAGATCTTTAACTGGAATTACGATGCTACGGCAAAATTCGATTTTGACCTGTCATCGTCCCTGAATTCAGAGACCACCATCGGGTATAATTTTCAATCCAGTAAAATTACACTCGAGGGCACGCAGGGACGCGATCTGGATGAGAACAGGAATCCTACCGTTCCGCTGAGAAGCCCTGTTTCTGAAGACCGGCTCGATATTTTCGGTTTCTTTTTACAACAGTCATTATCCTATAAAGACCGTTATTTCTTAACCCTTGCAGGGCGAATAGACGGTGCTACCAATTTCGATCCCGATCAACGTACTAATTTCTATCCCAAAGTATCGGGGTCTTATTTATTGTCCCAGGAGCCTTTCTGGCAAAAAGGAGGCATAAAAGATATCTTTAATTCGGTACGCCTGCGGTCCTCCTATGGTGAAGCAGGGAACCTTACCGCCATATCCCCGTACGAACGTTTCGGCAGTTATTCAAGAGACGATTTCTTCGGGGCCGATCACTCCCTTTCGCAGGACTCGCGCCTGGGAAACCTGGGCCTGAAACCCGAAAGGACCAAAGAATTTGAAATAGGTACCGATGTAAGTATGCTTCAAAACAGGGTCTCGTTTTTATTGACCTACTACAAACAGAACATCTCCGACCTGATCGTAAACCGCGTTTTATCCCCGTCGGAAGGAGGGTTGTCCCGGACAGAGAACGTAGGAAATATGAAAAACAGGGGATGGGAGGCATACCTGAATGTAACTCCGGTAAAAAACGACAACTGGGAGTGGGACCTGAGCTTTAACTTCAGTACCAATAAAAACGAGGTGACCAATACCAGTGGCGGCCCCATTTCCATTGCCTCCGTCAGCGGGGCACTTCCCCAGGTGCGGGAGGGGGAACCTCTGGGCGTTTTCTACGGCACCTATTATGCCCGGAACGGAGACGGAAGCCTGTTGCTTACTTCAGAAGGCCTTCCCCAGGAAGAAAGAGGCGACCTGGCCACCGGACAACCGCAGCGCGATGCGGACGGACAGCCCATGGGAGACCAGCTCAAGAAGGTCATCGGGGACCCGAATGCAGACTATATCCTGGGAATAGGGACCAGTTTACGCTATAAAAAACTGTCATTTTCCATGCTTTGGGAAGCCGTACAGGGCTTCGATGTGTTTGATGCCGATAAAAGGACCCGCCAGGGTGTCGGTATTGGAAAAATGGCCGAACAGGAACTTACGGGAGAACTTCCCAGAGGATATATCGCAGCTATCTATCCGGTTGAAGAGTTCAGGATCGAAGACGGATCTTTTGTTAAACTGAGGGAAATATCTTTTACCTACGATTTCGGAAAGATCGCTAACGGGATAGAAAACTTCAGGCTGTCCCTCGAAGGACGTAACCTGTTTTCGATCGATAACTTTTTTAGTTATGACCCGGAGACCAATGCAGGCGGACAATCGAACCTGCTGCGTTCCGTGAATTTCGGTAATGCTCCGATCCCCCGGACCTTTTCGCTTTCCGTCAGTGCTAACTTTTAAAAAAAGAACAGATGAAACTATTCAGATATTTAATACTTCCGCTAGGCATTTTATTCTTTACGTCTTCGTGCGACAAGGAATATCTCGATCCCTATTCTGTACTCGATCCAACGCTTGAATCGAGTGTAGACGAGCAAATTCTGCTGATCAACGGAATACAACAGCGTTGGAGCACAGACCGCCCCGGCGCCATATACACCACCGTGACCGCCTCCGGTCTGAATACAGGAGAATTACGCCTGTTAAACCCGGGGAACCTGGGAGAGAACGATCTGCTTATCGGCGGCACCACAGTTTCCGGCGATAACGAAGTGTTGAGCAACATGTGGGGGCAGCTGATGCTGGTCCGAAAAGAAGCGACCACCATTATCGATAATGCCGATAATGCCACAGATGATACAGCCATTGCCAATACCTTAAAGGCATATGCACTGTTTTACAAGGCCCTGGCCCATGGTACCCTGATACAGTATTTTGAAAGTATCCCGTTATCCATAGAAAAAAATGCTTCGTTCAATGACAGAACGGAAGTCCTGAACAGTGCTCTTTCAGACCTGGACACCGCATTGGAATATATAAACAACGGGCTTTCGGACGCGGTCACCTCGGAAATGATCAATTCGGTCGACCTGGAAAATTCCGTATATGCCATACAGGCCAGGTTTCAGCTTATGAACGGTAACTATACCGAAGCCATAGCCGCAGCCAATAACGCTGCTTTGGACAAAACCTCTACCTGGATATACGAGGAAGCATATCCCAACCCGCTGGCTTTTTGGTTTTCGTCGAACAATGTGCACCAGGCAAAAGATAAAATGTTTGGCCTCCCCGCAAACCTTGCCCCGGACGAAAACGACCAGCGTATCGGTTTTTATGTCGGCGGTGAAGAACCCGACTATTTTGCAAAAGGATTCTTTCTGAACAATACAGACGAAATACCCGTTTACCTGCCCGGTGAAATGCTATTGATCAAAGCCGAAGCATACGCCCGGGGCGATATGTTACCGGAAGCCGTAACCGAACTCAACAAAGTACTGACCAAAACCCCGGCAGAAGATGTTTACGGCATTGGTGCCGGCTTGCCGGCATACTCCGGGGAGATGACCAAAGAAGCTGTTCTGGAAGAGATCTATAAAAACAGGCGTATTGAGTTATATCTGACTGGTTTCGCTCTGGAAGACTCAAGGAGGTTTAACAGGCCGGCCGAAGAACGGAACCGGGATTTTTACCCGTACCCGAACTCGGAAAGGGACAATAATACCGAAACCCCTCCGAATCCGGAGCATTAATGTGATGATTAGTTGGTAAAAAAGAGGGTATTAAAACTGACCTGGAATTCCCCTGGGTTTTTCCCGCAGATATCACAGATTTTTGTAGAAGACCTAAAAGTCTGCGCCTATCTGCGATATCTGCGGGTCATTTTTTAGTTAGATCATAATCTGGCATTTCTCCCATCAACCAAAAAAGGAAAGAATATTTTGATATTTACAACCTCATAACCTTTTTATTTTGAATATCTACCTGGTACTATCAGCCATAGCCCTTTACTTCGGAATGGTGATGTTGATCTCTTATTTAACCTCGAGAAAGAACAGTGACGAAACCTATTTTACGGGAGACCGGAAATCTCCCTGGTTTTTAGTGGCTTTTGGTATGGTAGGGAGTGCCCTGTCCGGTGTGACCTTTGTCTCTTTGCCCGGAATGGTGGGCAATAACAATTTTTATTTCTTTCAGTTTGTGCTGGGCAATGTGGTGGGATACCTGTTTATAACATTCGTTCTCATTCCGCTCTACTACAAATTGAGGCTGGTTTCCATCTACGGATATTTAAAAGACAGGTTCGGCAACAGCTCGTACAAAGCCGGCTCCCTGATCTTCCTGGTCTCCCAGTCTTTCGGTGCTGCTTTGCGGTTGTTACTGGCCACTAAAATTTTACAGTTTGCTTTTTTTGATAAGCTGAATATCCCCTTTTACCTCACTGTGATCGTCATTCTTCTCTTTGTATGGCTATACACCAATAAATCGGGCATTAAAACCATTGTGTGGACAGACACCATGCAAACCTTCTTCCTGATCCTGGGCGCGGTCATTACCATTTATGGTATTACATCATCCTTAAACCTTTCTTTTGACACTACCGTAAAAGCCATAACGGACCATCCGTATTTCGATATATTTAACGGGGACGGAAGATCCGGGAATAATTTTTTCAAACAATTTATAGCCGGTTTTCTAATAGCCGTAGCCATGATAGGGCTGGACCAGAACATGATGCAAAAGACCCTGACCTGTAAAAACCTGTGGGATGCCCAGAAAAACACCCTGGTATACAGTATTGTTCTGGCCATCACCCAATTCCTGTTTATGGGCCTGGGCGTATTGCTTTATATTTATGCCGACGATCAACACATCGCTCTCGCTATGGATCAACAGGGAACCTTTCTCAATACCGACACCCTTTTTCCCGATCTGGCGCTTAACTATCTCGGGACCATTACGGGGATCAGTTTTTTACTCGGTATCATTGCCGCCTCATTCTCCAGTGTCGATTCGGCCTTAACAGCATTGACCACATCATTTACCTATGACTTTTTAGACATCTCCCATAAATCCGGAAACACCATTAAAAAAATAAAGAACTGGTCGTTATTCGGTTTTTCTGTGGTTGTGTTTAGTATTATTATGTCTTTCTCACAAAGCAAGGGCGATGTTATTTCTCTCATATTTAAGATTGCCGGGTACACCTATGGCCCGTTATTGGGGCTATACCTGTTCGGAATGTTTACCAGCTATAAAATAAAAGACCGCTGGGTCCCGGTAGTTTGCATACTGGCTCCATCACTTACGTACTTTATGAGCTGGTATTTTGAGAAAGTGTTTCATTTCGATTTCGGATTTGTAAGTATCGCCGTGAACGGGTTACTTACGGTAACAGGGTTAATCCTTATAAGAACACGATAATATGGAGCTGCTTTCAATTTCCGTACAGAGTAAGGCCTTTATCCTAACAGCCAGCACCGGAAATGTAAAAAACATACCGAAATAAAGGCGTTCGTAGGAAAAAAACAGTCAAACAGATAAAAAATTTGTATTAATGGTGATAATTTATTTTTTTCGGGTAAAATGTAATAATCGCTGACACCTTTTGACAAATTGGAGGGCGGAAACCATTTTTTATGTATCTTGTGCACGACCCCATATCTTGCTTCGCATGGTTTCCCGATATTCAGGGAAAAAGTAACAGGGTTTTTTATGGAGATATGACCTGGAGATGGGCTGGCAGGATGTAAAGGAGATCGGTAAAACTCAAAAGAAATACAGAACTTAAATCTAATATCTATTAACAATGAACATGAAACCTAAACATCGGATACGGCAGTTTGTACTGCCGGTACTTGCCATGCTGGCCTTTTCCTGTAAAACGGATACCGGGAAATCTCAAGAGAAGGTAAGTGAGGAAAAAGTAACTCAGGAAAAAAAACAAAAGGATTCCGGGTGGATCTATCTTTTTGATGGTACCAGTACCGAAGGCTGGCGCGGATATGGCATGGACTCCCTGCCACCGGGATGGACCATAAAAGACAGTGTCCTGACCTTCGACACCGAACTTGGGCTGGAACAGGATTACGAGGGAGGAAAAGATATCCTCTACGGCGCCGAAGAGTTCGACAATTTTGAACTCTACCTGGAATGGAAACTTCCCGAAGGGGGAAACAGTGGTATTTTTTATCATGTTAAGGAAGGATATGACGGACCACCTGTGGTGTCACCGGAATATCAGCTCATTGACGATGAAAACTACGCCAGTATCCACGACCTTACCGCATACAACACCAGTTTGGGGTATACTGAAAATCCGGAAGAGCTGAAACCTTTGCAACAGACCGGTGCTGATTATGCCATGCATCCCCCGGCTGCCGACAAGATATTGCATCCCGTGGGGGAATGGAACAGTTCCAAAATTGTTTTTACCCCGGAACGGGTAGAGCACTGGTTGAACGGGAAAATGGTATTATCCTTTGTTCCCTGGGATGAAGCGTGGCATGAAAAGAAAAACTCTGACAAGTGGAAGAACAGCCCCGATTACGGGAAATTCAAAACCGGGTATATTGCCCTGCAAGACCATGCCAGTCCGATCTGGTTCCGGAACATTAAGATCAAAAAATTATAATTTACCAATACCAAAACATGAACAAACGCGAATTCTTAAAGAAGAGTAGTATAGGTGCCCTGGGGATCATGATAGCTCCCTCTTTGTTGGAGGCTTCCATGGCCGGGAAACGTTTACGAACCGCCCATATCGGCGTGGGAAACATGGGAGGTGAAGACCTGAAGGCCATTTCATCCCATGCAGCCGTTGATGTAGTAGCTCTATGTGATGTAGATGCCGTTAATTTGTCCAAAGCACGTAAACTTCACCCTAAGGCCCGTGTGTTTTTTGATTACCGGGTAATGCTGGAGGAAATGGGAGACGAAATTGATGCCGTCATCGTATCCACACCAGATCACACCCATGCTCCGGCTTCCATGCTGGCCATGCAGAAGAACAAACCTGTTTATTGCCAAAAACCGCTGACCCATTACGTATCGGAATCACGGGCTATGAAAAAACTGGCTGCCGAAAAGGGATTGGTGACCCAGATGGGTATTCAGGTGCATTCTTTTTACGATTACAAACTGGCCACGCTTTTGATCCAATCTGGTATTATTGGAAAAGTACATACCGTACACGCCTGGTCTCCGAAAAACTGGGGCTACGATGGCGCTGCTCCGGAGGGTGAAGACCCTGTTCCCCCACAACTGGACTGGAACTTATGGTTGGGGACCTCACCCGAGAGGCCGTATAAAGAAGAGGTATACCATCCCGGAAACTGGAGAAAACTCATGGACTTTGGCTGCGGTACCCTGGGCGATATGGGCGTACATATTTTCGATACCCCCTATAATGCCCTGCAACTGGATGTACCAAGGACCATAATGACGGAGTGCAGGCCTTCCAACGGGTTTGGCTACCCGGAACACAATACGGTAACCTATGAGTTTCCAGGTACCAAATACACCGGAAAATCCTTAAAATGGATATGGTATGATGGCGAAGGTGCCCCGGCAACACACGAAGACCTTGTGCTACCGGGAATGGATACCAAAAAGGGCAAAAAGAAACAGGATAAGGAAGCCGGGCTTAAAGACAAAATATCGCTTGATGCCAAAGTAGCAGACGAAAATGAGTTGCCCGAACAGGGAGCTATGTTCGTAGGCGAAAAAGGGCGTTTATTGCTGCCTCACTTTATGCAATTGCCCCGAAAAATTGTAAGGGGAAAGTATGTTGATATTTCCAGGGAAATTGCCAGGCTGACCAAGGAGCACAACCTGGGCGAACCCATTCGCAATTACGAGACCGAAGGGCCCAAACACTACCACCAGTTTGTCGATGCCTGCCTGGGAAAAACAGAATGTTCAGCACCTTTTGAATATGGCGCACGGTTGACAGAGACGATCCTTCTGGGGACCATTGCAGGACGCTTCCCCGGCGAAACCCTGCACTGGGATGCCGAAACTGCTAAGTTCAAAGAGGAAAAGGCCAATAAATACCTGGCCGGCGAATACAGGGCATTCTGATAAGAATGTTACAGCCGGAAAACGAAGAGACGGTCTCAAAAGGAAAATTTATGTGAACCTGATGGTTTTCAGAACTTTTGAGACCGTCTCTTTTTTTATATGAATTATCACCCTATCGCCCGGAAAACAGGTCCGAAAAACTACAATCGGGCTTCTGATCTCTTTACACCACATTTGCGTCACAGTACTCCCATCCTGTTTCTGAAACGGCCCTACACGACTTCCATCTCATATAGACCTATTCAACAAAAGCATAACGATTACAGCAATTCCACTAGGGGTGCAGACTTCGTAGACACTTTGTAGACGCTTTTACGAGGGTTTGTAGTCGCTGTGTATGCGGCTGAAAATTGTTTCTGATCTTTCAGCATCCTACATTTGTTCCTGAAGTTTAATCGAAATTATTAATCATAAACTCAGAAAAATATGAATGCTAAAACCATTTCAATCGTATCGTATATTACCATTATCGGATGGATCATCGCTTATCTGCAACACAAGGGAAGTGAACAAAAGAGCGCACTGGCCTCCTATCACCTCGGCCAGGGGCTTGGGGTTTTTATTTTTGCCGTTATCCTGAGCATCGTCATTAATATACTTGCCAGGGTGGTCCCCGCTTTGGGAAGTATTCTCTCTTTGGTAGGCCTTTTGCCCCTTGTCCTGCTCATTTTTGGCATTATCGCCGCGAATAATGAAGCGATGAAACCGGTGCCGCTGATCGGAAAGTTTTTTGAAGGGAAGTTCAATTTTTAATCGCGGGATATTGAAAAACACCGGCTTTATAAAAGCTATAAGCTGTTCCCCCTTTTAGCGGTAGTACGAAGCCTAGCCCTGTTTGTTTGCGGTAGTGATCGCGAGCCAGGCCCGTAACCACAATACTCAAAGGATCTATATAGAATTTTATAATGGACAAACATCAGCAGCAACATACCAACACAAAATTTTTACCGAACATCAAAGAAGCAGAGATCCAGGCTGTTTTTAAAGATTATGAACAACTTGTAAAGTGTTATCGCTGGATAAGAATATCCGGTCTTTTGATGATCGCTATCATTGGCGGGTACAATTTTTTTATTGCCGGAAAGAGATATACGATATCCGAACACAACAACATACAGAATACAATGGTCTTTATACTTGGCAGTATTGTGCTCGGCCTGTTGGTTATTGCCATTGTGGTGCTCAAACGCCAGGGTGCGGTCAGAAAGCAGATCAGGGGCATAGCGCAAAAATATAATTTTCCGTACAGGGAATTCAAAAAGGAATTCAATATAGCGTTGAAATCATTTTACGGTGGCTCGGGGGTCTGACAATTAAAATCAGTTTATATTTAATCGATTGAAAATGAAACGAATTATATTCACTGCTTTAGGGCTTATAGCAGTTTCAAAGGTTTTTACGGCCTGCGAGTTCAACCAGTCTGTTCATAAAGATTTAAAAACCGGGGCCCTTTCAAAAGGCGATGGCATTGCCTGTGAAAGTATTACAATGGAAGTAAACGGCACAAAAGACCATAGAAACACCTTTGTATTCGGCGAAAAGGTAAACCTGGTGTTCAATGACCTCACCGGTTTTACAAAGATAGATGGTAAAACCTATCCCTTCCTGTCACTGGATATCGTAAAAAACGAGAAAGACACCGTACTTTCATATGCAAACCTGCTCGGTGATATAAAGGAAGGTACAGATCTGTCACCACTGCAATTACAAGCCAATTTTACGGCCGCTTTGCCCCATGGGAATAATGAAAAGTATAAGTTATATATCCATATATGGGACGGAAAAGGCAAAGGTAATTTCAGCTATGAACTGCCTTTTACGATAAAGAAAAGCGAATTGCTCGATATTGAAAGATCGGACATAACCTATCAAAACATTTACCTGTGGAACGAAAGCCTCGGTCAACCGGTCCTTGACAAAACGATAGATTTTGACCATACCCTTAGGTTGATCCTGGAAGGGATTACCGGCCTGGAAGAAACCGAAGGGAAAATATACCCTGTTTTTTCCATTGACCTTGTGGACAGTGCAGGAAACATAATGCTTTCCAACCCCAATGTGTTTAGCGCTTATGAAACGACCGGGATCAATGCGGCGGATTTTAAAAAACAAGCCTCTGCAAAAATCACGTTTCAGAAAGGAAAGGTCAATAATCCCTGTAAGCTGACAGCAACATTAAAAGACCGGCATTCGAAGAAAAAAATTGTGGTTGCCGCAGCGTTGGAAATCAAATAAAACAACATATGAAATTGAAAATAATAGCAGCATTACTTATTGGCCTGAGCAGCCGGGTTGCTTTTTCCCAGGACCTCCATCTTTTTTTAAACAATATTGAGGAAGCAAGAACCACAGTTGATAATGTAGAAGATTTTGTTGAGTTGACCACCATGGTAAACGGCATTGAATTAGATACTGACCATCAGGTAAGAATTAAAGAAATTACCGAGGCGAAGGACGACCGGGGAAATTCATTACAACAGCTTGAGCGCAGCTTTTTTGATAGCAAATTTGGAAGTAGCAAAAATCTCACTATCAGGCTTGAAGCCCCGGTCCGGCAGGCCACCAGGATCGAAACAGTAGAAGGCCTTATCGAATATTTCACCCCCACAGAAGAAAACGGGGGCAGCATCGTCCGGGAGGATTTTCTACGGCATCAGAACAAAAATCTATTGAGCGATGCCCACCCGGAACTCGCCCTGACCTTAATTGAAAAAGACGCTTTTCTCGATCTGAAAGAAAAGGATGAACAAGCCTATAAGGCCTGGCTTAAGAAATTGAAAAAAGAGAACGACATCAGCGGTTCTGAAGAAGAACTGCTCGACCTTTTTAGTGACTTTTTCAATTCGACGACAGGCTGGGAAGGAGAATACCGGAAGAGTGGCATTCATTTACTGTATTTCTACATCCGGGAGCAGGGAGGCAAATATATTCATGCCATTAATGTTTATAATGAAGAAGGAAATATGATCAATCACGGGTATTCGAGAAATGATATCAGATATGAACTTCGGTTGTCAGAGAAAGTGACTCCGGGCTGCAGGATGGAAATTATCGTGGAACATGCCGGCGCCATTGAAGAGCTGAAGTTTAGTTTAAAAAATATTTATCTGCCTTAACCGGAAATACAAACAGGAATGAAAAACAAACAAAAAAACAGGCTGGTCCTTTTAGCGGCCCTGTTGTCCGTTGTAAATACGGGTTTTGCCCAGGATATAAACCTAACAGTTAAGGAGGTCAGTGAAAAAAGATTTATTGATAATAAGACAAGTTACGTCAACATAAGAACCGTCATAGATAGCCTGGAACTGGACAGAGATCATCTGATCCGGCTAAAGAAGGCCAAAGCTGTTGATAATAACGGAAATTCATTAAAACAACTAAAAAGTCTGTTTTACGGCTCTTATTTCGATTCATACGATCAAATCGATATTACGTTTAAAGCCCCGGCCCGGCAGGCAGAGGCCATAAAGGAAATAAAAGGGACTTTTCAATATTTCACCCCCACAGAAGAGAACAAGGGCAGGATCATTATTCGGGACTTCACAAAACGGATCGACGAAAACCTGATCGGCGAAACTGATCCGGATCTAAAGCTCACGGTAATTGATGAAGATTCGCTAATCCATACCAAAAAGAATAACGAAACCGCATACAACGCCCAACTGGATAAATTGCATAAAAAAGGCGGCCTGGGGAGTACTCTGGAGGCTGTGAAGGACATTGCGGAGAGCCTTTTCTATCGACTTGAAAACAGGTACAATGATAGCTCATCAGGGAAAAAAGATACACTTTACTGCTTTATTCAGGATAAAGGGAAGAAAATCTCCGGGATCAATATCTACAACAAAAGCGATAAGAAAATAAATAGTGGATATAGCGGAGGAACTCACGGTATCCGGGAAATCTGGTTAAAGGAAAAACTAAGCCCCGGTTGCAAACTGGAGGTCATTGTAGAAAGTAAGGAAGCCATAAAAGAAATAAAATTTCAACTGGAAAACATTCCTTTACCTTAAACGAGTCCCGTTTTTTGTCCATCACACCAAATAGTGCAGATACTGAGATACCGGGAGCTCCAATATTTTAAAAAGAAAACCATGCTTCTATTTTTCGGAACAAGAGCGTCAAAGATCAAGGCCAGGCCCATAGGAAGCCCTACGGAATGTCCTTATTGCCAAAGTAAGGACAGCTTTGTGGCCACCACTTTCGGCAGGTATTTCCACCTGTTCTGGATCCCGCTGTTCCCCTTGTACAAAACCACCATCCTGGAGTGCAGTCACTGTAAACGGACCTATGCCGAACACGAACTTCCGCCGGACCTGAAACAGGCCCTGTTGAAAAGCAACAGGCTCGATCCGCCCAAAAGGCCACTCTGGCATGGTTTCGGCTGCCTGGTCATGGCAGCAATAGGACTGGTCATTGTTGTGATTTCCATCGGAAGTGCCGTTTTCTGGAGCAATAATGATGTCGACGAAGTGATAGATGGACGAAAGCTGCGCCTGCAGGACGACATTGAAAAAACAACGGCACAGCCCGACAGTATAACGGACCCCGTATCGTTTCACCTGAAAAATTGTATAGATCACAGTATAGATGGTATAGACACAGATAAAATAAGATACTATTCGCGATCAAAGGGGAACAGGCTCCTCGTGCTTTTGAAAGTAAACGATCTGAAGAAAACCAAAGCGGGGTCGAGAAAGGAGATCGTCTTTGCTGTTGAAGATTGCCTGGACAGCTCTCCGGCGACAGGAGGCCACCAGGTCTATATCGGCGTAGATGGTAAATGGAATATGGTACTGGTAAAAACGCCTGGTGGCGAAAGCCTGGACGGCAGGTTTGCCGAGACCAGCCTCCTCCTGCCGTTTTACGGGGCTAAACCCGTCATAAAACAGGATTCCGTTCAAAAACAATAGCAGAAGACGATATTGTGTTCAGTAGATTTTCCTGCTAATAAACTACTTGATTCCTGTGTGATTTATGAGAAAAATATCAATATACGCTTTATGCGGGCTGCAATTATAAAAAAACAGTTGCTATTTAAGATCGCCCTGGCTTGCGGCTACCTGCCGATGAGCGTAGGGGGCCTTATTTTTCTGATCTGGTGGGGAGCCCGGGAGTTTTATGCCCTGGATCTTTATAAACTGGAACGTATGGGATACGATTGGGCATTGATCGCTCTCGGGATCCTGCTGATAGGGCTGCTCCTGCTGGTTGTATTTTTAGTTAAAAAAGGGAAAAGAGGCCTGGGAAAATCGGCTGTTATTCTGGTTCTGTTGCTGCTGAATTACCCCGTTTGCCGGGTTCTCCTGGGCAAACGGGCCGAACTTGAGCAATATGCTTATGTAAAGGTGAAGAACAATACGGAACAGGACCACATTGCCTTAAGCATTCACCCTTATTTTCCCGGAGGGAATGCGGTGAGGTTGGCAAGAGGAAAAGGGAAGGTCTTTCGCTATACCCCGGAATACACCTATACCGGCGATCGTGAGTACACGGTGAATACGGCAACCCTGCTCGTGCAAACCCCCAATGAAAAATACAGGATAACCTTACCACCCGTTAAACGGGACGATTGCAGAAGGTTTTATGTAGATAAGGATTTTATACTTCAAAATGAGTAAGAACAATGTAAACACGATTCAATGCAGTGTTTTCCGTAAATCAGTTTTTTATGAACCCTATAAAAAAAGAAATCATGAAAAAAAGTTTGAAAATTATCGCGATCCTGGCCTTCTGCGGGACGATTCTTGTTTCCTGTGGCAACAGCAATGCAAAAGATGTATCCGGGGAACCCGAGTATGTGGAACTGGCCAATAACATTTTCTTTACCAACCAGCCGCTGTACTACTACAAATATACGGATGGCAATGGTGTACAAACCGATTATTTTCTCAGTTCCGACCCGTCTGCCCCCGGTGGGGAAAGAGTGGAGGATATTCCCAAAGGCAGCCATATCAAGGTTTCCAAAGTATATGAAGTTACCGGGGATGACGGTAATAAGACCATCCGGATCACCGGGGAAGTTTTCCCTGCGCCGACTACGCCACTGGAATACGAAACCGTGTGGACAAAGGATAACCCTGTTTTCGAAAGCAGGAAATAGGTATACCGGCTGCCTGAATAATAAACCTTATCGCACGAAAGATGTAGTTTATGGGAATGGTACGGCATATCACGACCGATGATAAACCGTACCACTCTCCTTGATATTTGAGGGAAACGTTCAGGCATTATTCATGCTAAAATACGCCCGACCACCGAATACCGAATACTGAGTACCGAATACCGGCCATCCCTTCCTTTCACTCCAATTCCCAACTTCCTGCACATAATCCACTTGCTTCTGCCTCATTCACCCCCGATGTAGACGCTTTGTAGACGCTTTCTCACCGCCTTGTAGTCGCTGTGTATGTGCCTGAACATTGTCGCAGGCAGGCGGGACTTCTATTTTTGCTCTGGAAGTTTTTAACAGGCCTTAATACAGGTCAATTACAATTTTAAGTATATGAAGTATAAACTTTACTTTACTTTTTTTGTTGCGTTTTTATCTTGTGTTTTTGTACAGGCGCAAAACATCATTAGGGTAACTCCTGATGGGGAGGGAGATGGTTCTTCCTGGGCAAAGGCGAGCAGTATTGAGGATGCTGTTAACGATGCTTCTGAAGGTGATGAAATATGGGTACAAGCCGGTACGTATCGTATTAGCGAAACTTTAAATCTCAACGTTTCGGATGTAAAACTTTTCGGCGGTTTTGATGGTACGGAAAAAGCGCTTGGTGACCGGGATGAGGAAACCAATAAAACTATTTTCGATGGCGGTAGTTCCATCAGGATATTAATGATTGATGTTTCGGCTAACGACACAGTAATTGACGGCATCCGGTTTAGGAACGGGAACTATACAGCGATAATTGAATACCATGGAGGTGGTGGGGCCATTTATGTAAATGAAGCAGATAATGTTGTCATCAGAAATTGCCGTTTTATTGATAATACATCAACCTCTAATGGCGCTGGCATTTATTTTAACCTCTCTGATGGTTCTCTGGTGAACAACTGTATTTTTAACAACAATTCAGCCGAATATGAAGGTGGTGCAGTTTTTATTTTAAATAGTGATAACGGTGTTGTTATTGACAATTCGACTTTTAACAACAACTATGCTTATGACGGTGGAGCGATCTGTAATGAGGGAGAAGTAACGACCCCTTTTGAGGTGATCGATTGTACCTTTCAACAAAATGAAAGTTATGTCTCCGGAGCAGCCTTGTCTTTTTGGGAGAGTAACGGCCAGGTAAGGAATTCAAGTTTTGTTAATAATGAAACTATGGATGGAAGGGCAGGAGCTATCTCTACTGTAAGAAACTCTTTAACCCTAAAAAACAATCTTTTCCAGGGCAATAAAGCCAGGGCTGGGGACGGGGGGGCATTAATGAGCGATAAAGCAGTGGTATATGCAGAACGGTGCAGGTTTATCTCAAATACCACACCATACGAAGGGGCAGCTATATACAATTCGGGAACAATGGATATCGTAAACTCGTTGTTTCAGGAAAATGGGGCCTATGATGACGGAGGTGCCATTTACAATAGCAATCGATTAAGTGTTGCCAATTGTACTTTTATAGACAATTACAATACGGCTGTGGTTTCCGCTTCCGGTGATTATACTGATACGAACATATATAACTCGGTGTTTTTTGGCAATTTTACCAATAACCCATTTTTCTATTCAGATATACAAATTGTCAGCTTTAATGGTGGAAATGCTTCTTCTGATATTAGAAGGAATATTCTGGAAGAATTTCCGGATGGCACAAATAATCAAGTTGAAGTAGACCCGCTATTTGTCAACCCCGCCAATAATAATTACCGCTTACAGTCGGGAAGTCCGGCCATAGACACAGGCTTAGCCAGGTGGTTCGACAAAGTTTCGGAGGAAACCGACGCAGACACATCCATCGATTTGGACGGAACCCCCCGAAGGCAGGGCGATAATGTTGATATGGGAGCCTATGAGTCAGCGTTTACTGCGATTCCGATTCCGGAATGTACGGCAATTACTTCCCCGGAAAACGGAGATACGGACATTGCGCTTGATTCGGAAATTACCTGGGAGACAATCTCCGGTGCCGAAGGCTACTACCTTTCCATAGGCACAAGCCCCGGGGGAGCAGAGTTGGTGAACAGGGAAGAAGTGAGCGGTACGAGCTATACCCCGGCGGTCAATTTTGAAGAGAACACGACCTACTATGTCAATGTGGTGCCTTTTAACGAAACCGGTGAAGCGGAAGAGTGTGAAGGGATTAGCTTTACGACAGAAACCGTTGGGGAAGTACCGGGTTGTACGGAAATTATCAGCCCTGTAAATGGACAGGAAGAAGTTCCCTTGAACACAGATATCACCTGGGAGGCCGTTCCCGGGGCCGAAGGGTATTTTATTTCCATAGGGACAAACCCCGGAGGAAGCGAAGCGCTGGAAGATCATCAACAAAGCGAAACGACCTATAGCCCGGAAGCCGATTTCGAGGCCAACACCACATACTATATCCGGATCATACCCTACAATGATTACGGCAAGGCCGAAGGCTGCCCCGAATTTGATTTCACGATCCATATTCCCGAAACTGTTCCGGAATGTACGGGAATGATCAGCCCGGCAGACGGTTCTACAGAAGTACCGCTTACCACTGATATCACCTGGGAACCTGTCCCCGATGCCGAAGGCTACTACCTGTCCGTAGGTACAAGCCCCGGGGGAGCAGAGTTGGTGAACAGGGAAGAAGTGAGCGGTACGAGCTATACCCCGGCGGTCAATTTTGAAGAGAACACCACCTACTATGTCAGCGTTGCACCCTTTAACGAAACCGGTGAAGCGGAGAATTGTGAAGAAATTCGCTTTACTACGGAAACCCTGGGAGAAGTACCTGGCTGTGCCGGGATTATAAGCCCTGTGGACGGACAGGAAGAGGTCCCCTTGAACACAGATATCACCTGGGAGGCCGTTCCCGGGGCCGAAGGGTATTTTATTTCCATTGGGACAAGCCCCGGAGGGAGTGAAGTGCTGGAAGATCATCAACAAAGCGAAACGACCTATAGCCCGGAAGCCGATTTCGAGGCCAACACCACATACTATATCCGGATCATACCCTACAATGATTACGGCAAGGCCGAAGGCTGCCCCGAATTTGATTTCACGATCCATATTCCCGAAACTGTTCCGGAATGTACGGGAATGATCAGCCCGGCAGACGGTTCTACAGAAGTACCGCTTACCGCTGATATCACCTGGGAGCCCGTTCCGGATGCCGAAGGCTACTACCTGTCCGTAGGCACAAGCCCCGGGGGAACAGAGTTGGTGAACCGGGAAGAGGTCAGCGGTACAAGCTATACATCGGCGGTCAATTTTGAAGAGAATACCACTTACTACGTCAGGGTGATACCCTTTAACGAAACCGGTGAAGCGGAGAGGTGTGAAGAAATTCGTTTTACGACGGAAACCCTGGGAGAAGTACCTGGCTGTACCGGGATTATAAGCCCTGTGGACGGACAGGAAGAGGTCCCCTTGAACACAGATATCACCTGGGAGGCCGTTCCCGGGGCCGAAGGGTATTTTATTTCCATTGGGACAAGCCCCGGAGGAAGCGAAGTGCTGGAAGATCATCAACAAAGCGAAACGACCTATAGCCCGGAAGCCGACTTTGAAGCCAACACCACATACTATATCCGGATCATACCCTACAATGATTACGGCAAGGCCGAAGGCTGCCCTGAATTTGATTTCACGATCCATATTCCCGAAACTGCTCCGGAATGTACGGGAATGATCAGCCCGGCAGACGGTTCTACAGAAGTACCGCTTACCGCTGATATCACCTGGGAGCCCGTTCCGGATGCCGAAGGCTACTACCTGTCTGTAGGCACAAGCCCCGGGGGAACAGAGTTGGTGAACCGGGAAGAGGTCGGCGGCACAAGCTATACACCGGCAGTTAATTTTGAGGAAAATATCACCTACTATGTCAATGTGATCCCGTTTAATGAAACCGGGGAAGCAGAGAGGTGTACTGAGGTCAGTTTTACTACAGAAACATTGCCAATATCACCGGCCTGCACTACCGTGATCAGTCCGGCGAACGGAGCTACCGGAGTGACCATAGACACTAAAATATCCTGGAACACTGTTGCTGATGCCGATGGGTACTATATTTCGATAGGTACCACTGTCGGGGGGGCAGATATCATCGACCATCAGCAGGTGTCCGGGAATTCTTTTAGCCCTGCCGTCGATCTTGAAGAAAATACAACTTACCACATAGCTGTAGTTCCGTACAATACCGTGGGGAATGCCACAGGATGTACTGAGGTCAGCTTTACGACCAGGGCGGAGATCGATATCAATAAGACCAAATACGGATTTTCTCCCAACGGTGACGGGATCAACGATTTCTGGAAAATAGAAGGGATAGAGAACTATCCCGACAATACGGTTTCCGTATACAACCGGTGGGGAGATATGGTGTTCCGGATAGCGAACTATGACAACCACTCCAATGTATTTACGGGAGAGGCCAACAGGCTCACCGGAATAGGCGCCGGCAGGTTACCTTCCGGAACCTATTTCTTTGATATTCAGATTCAGGGAAGGGTTGAGGTAAAAACAGTAAAAGGATTTTTGGTTATAAAGCGTTAAGATGACAGACAGCATGAGATATATTTTTACGTTCTTCCTTGTTATATGCGGACAGTATTTTGTTTTGGCTCAGCAAACCGCTTTGTTCCCCGAATACAACTACAATCCTTTTATCATTAACCCGGCTTATGCAGGAATGGCATTGGGGCCGGAGGCTTCCCTGAGCCATTACGGATATATCAATAGTGTGGAAGGAAGCCCGAAAAGCTACGCCCTGAGTTTTCATTCGCCCGTATCTCGTGGTAAAATGGGGCTTGGAGCAGCTTTTACCCGGGATAAGATCGGAGTAACGACCAATACCACGGCCTTTGCGGCGTATTCGTATAAACTGTTTTTCGATCATAAAAGCGACCGTCCTGACTGGCAGGTTTACGATCAGCATGTACTTTCGTTCGGGCTCACTGCCGGGGTGCATCAGCTTCAGGAAAACCTGCTGGAACTGGGCATTACGGACGACCCTGAATTTTCGGAAAACATCAATGCGACCATCCCGATGGTAGGTGTTGGTTTTTTATATAACCGTTCTAACTTCTATGTGGGGATCTCCGCTCCCAATATCCTGGGCGATAAACTGGCTTCGAGAGACGACCTTCACCTGTCGAACCCTGTTTACGGATATATGGGCTATCGTTTTTTTGCAAACAGGTTCAATAAGATCATGATCAAACCCAGTGTGTTATTAAAATATGAAGATCAGGCACCCATGCAGGTCGATGTAAATATCACTACAAGTTTCAGCAATAAATTTGAGATCGGGGCAGGCTACCGGAGCAGTTCTTCTCTGAACTTTCTGGCCGGAATTTACCTGTTCAGGCATTTCAGGCTTATTTATCATTACAATGCGGGACTTAAAAACTCTTTACTGGGGAACAGTCACGGTATGATCCTGTCTTATTCGTTCGATAGCGGATACTTTTAAAGTTCAGACAATTTCCCGGATTGAATCCCGAAGTGTCCTTTAAATGATTTTATTTCAGAAGATCCATACGCGGAGAATAATCGGTTAAAGTCAATGTCTTATCTTCTGTATTTTCAACAAAACTTCCATGTAATGCCCCTGTTTCTTTTTTTATTTAGTTTACTGATTAATCAGTACCAGGTTTTTATTTTTATATATTATTTCTCCGTTATGTATAGTTAAAAGTACCTCGGAAAAATGTTTGGGGTCTGTACTTGGGTTTCTGTTTAACAAAACCAAATCTGCATTTTTTCCGTACTGAATGGTACCTGTATTATTTAAACGATTGAATTTTTCAGCCGGATTTGTGGTTAATGAAGCCAGTATTTCATCAAAGTTCATCCCGGCAGCAGCCATACCCTCAAATTCTTCACTGGTATCATAATCATTGATATAACCGACATCTGTTCCAAATAAAACGATCCCTCCCGCGGCATTAAATACCTTTAACTGATCGATCGTCGTATGTACCAGATTACTGGTCCCGGTGTCTCTTCCTGCCATTTGCTCAACCCAATAATAAAGTTTTAATGTAGGGATTAAAGCCACTTTTTGATGAACAAGTTTCCTAACCAAAACAGAGTCCCAAACAATTTGATCATCTCCCGGTACGTGTGCCAATATATTTACGCCGTTGTTTACGGCATTTTTTACACCTTTAAGATCAGTTGGATGCGCAAAAAGAGGTATTTTGTTAGTTTTAGCTATTCCTGCCGCTTCCCTGATTAAATCAGTTGGTAAATAATCAATGGTTTTCCCGGTGGGTGAGGCGGACCATATTTTTATACCGTTGGCACCATTACCGAGTTGTTTTTTAATATGTTTTTTTACTTCGCTCCTGGTTTTTAATTCCGGTAATTTTAGCGGTTCTATATAAAAAGGGCTTTTTGATGTGAAAGGGGCCCCAACGGCAAAAATGGTAGGGCCTTTTATTTCTCCTCTTTTAATTCTGGTTCTGAGAATATTGAGGTTTTTAAAATTGAGCTGAGCTAGGTCAAACACATAAACAAAGCCCCTGGAAGAAAACATTTTCATTAACTTGTTTTCTAAACTATCTTTCGATTGATGGGCTGCATCATTCCATTTGCTTTCAATAAAGTGCACGTGGCTGTTCCAAAAACCGGCGGTTACAAATTTGCCTTCACCGTTAATGATCTTATAATCTTTCGGGATATTAAAATTTTTACGGCTTGTTATTTTTTTAAATTTTCCTGCTGCTATTAAAACAGTCGCTTTCTCGATGGGTTTTTTATCAGGCCTGGTGAAAACGGTTACATTTTTAATCGCAATTTTCGAATGCTGAGCCAGGCCTTCCATCGAAACAAAAAACATAAAGGTAAACAATACAGTATATCTGAGATATAGTTTAATCGGGAAAACCACAAGATTTTGCATTTGTAAACATATTTAAATATTGTTCTTTTTGTTTTTTTACTTTAGTCATGGAAAATCATGGTATTAATTTATATTATTTAGGCTGGTACCGAAGAAGTATGGCCCCCGAACTAAACGATTTACTATCCAGTAACCCGAAGCTGCTTACATCAATAACATCAAACCAGCGTTCTCCTTTTCCGAATGTAAAAGGATAGACTATCAGTTGTATTTCATCGATCAGTTTGTTTTTCAACATCGTATGGGTCAGCTCACCAATGCCATATTGGAGTAAATTATTGCCGTTTTCCTGCTTTAACCTGAGGATCTCTTCGGGAATATTGCCTTCGATCAGGGTTGCGTTCCAATCCAGTGCCGGATCCAGCGTTCTTGAAGCAACATATTTGGGCATACCATTTATTTTTTCTGCATTTTCATTATCCATTTCCGGCCATACTTTTGCAAAGGCTTCATAGGTTTTACGGCCCAGAACGAGCGCATCCTGGCTTAGAAGTAATTGATGCAGGTAATCGGTTACGTCCTTACTGTGATGTTTGAAGACTTCTCCCCATATATCGGGGCTGTTAACAATTCCATCCAATGAAACTTCCGCTTCGACAATTAATTTTCTCATCTTTTTGGTTTTATATTGGGTTATAATTTTTTTGCGGTAAATATCTTCCTCAAGGGGTTTCTAAATATCTGTTGCAGATCTATTGCCGAGTTGTTCGGCCAATCCTATGAGAAGTCCTCCAGGGCCACGAATGTAGCATAACCGATATAGGTCTTCGTACCGGACCACTTCGCCGACAAGTTCCGCCTCAAGTTTGTATAACCTTTTCAACGTATCATCGATGTCGTTCACCGTGAACATAACACGAAGGTAGCCGAGAGCATTGACCGGGGCCTTTCGGTGATCGGCGATCGTAGATGGGGTAAGAAACCGCGAGAGTTCGAGCCGGCTATGGCCATCGGGAGTGACCATCATGGCGATCTCAACAGACTGGTGACCAAGCCCGGTGACCCGCCCGGCCCATTCTCCTTCGACTGTGGATCGCCCTTCAAGTTTCAGGCCAAGCTCGGCGAAAAAAGAGATGGCCTCATCGAGAGATTCTACGACGATTCCAACATTGTGCATTTGCGGTAATTTATTTTTTGTCATAGTATTATTTTAAATGATTTCTACCTGGTTTTTCACTCTTGCGGGACGGGGAGTTTGACCAGGTCCAAATCCCGGGTATATCCCCAACTTTTGTGTTTTTCCCGTGATTTGGGCTTTCAAACCCCTCCTCCCTTTGCTGCGCTCGGGTACCTCCCTTCGTCATAAGGCCAGTACTGAGCCTGTCGAAGTGGAGGAGCTTTTAAAAATCCAAAAAAACAGTTTGAACATTTGTAATTCATAGCGATTAAACATTATTCATGTTAATTAATAATATCTCCTTTGTTACCTGCCAACTTTTCGCGCCATTTTTGGAGTTCCTCAGGTGTTTGTTTCACCCAATCCGTTGCTTCGCCAACGATTTTTAATGGCGCCTGGGAGCGATATGAGCGTGTCGGATTGCCCGGAAATTTTTTGTCTGTAACATTCGGGTCATTTTCAAAACTTCCTGTCGGTTCAACAATATAAACACGTTCACGTCCAACGCCTTTAGCTAATGCAGCAGCAAGGCCTGCTCCATTAACCAGGGCTGTAAAATAGATATGATTCATTTTGAGTCCTGGTTTGTAATTAGAACTGCCCCCTGGTGTCAGCAGATCACCAACCTGTAAATCTGCTTTTGTCCCATGATAAAAAGGACCTTTATCAGATGGTTTATCCTTAAACGAATTTGCCAATTCATAATTCTTTTTTGCCTGGTTAGGGCGGTTTAAGGCCTCATAGCATTTGGCAATGTTCAAATACAGGGAAGGGAAAGCACTTTTAACAGTGTCATTATTTATTTTTAATGCAAACTGCAAAGCTGTTTCGAGCCATTTTAATTTACCGGGAACATTTTTTTGATGTCGGGCTAGATAATGGGCAGCAGTAAATTTTTCAAAGTCGTCAGTTGCCTCGTTCCAGGCTCGAAGAAAAAGTTTGCTTGCTGCTCCGGATTTGCCTTTTTCTTCCATGTCCATACCCTGGATACAGAGTTTAACAATATTGTTGTTCGGGTTAAATTCCATTTTCTATTTTATAATACCGTTATATTTTTAGTTTCAATATTCAAATCCTCTGTATAAATGTATTTAAGCAATACGGTGAAATGTTTATTTGTAATTTTAATTTCCTCATAATCATATCGTTTTTCCGGTGCTGAGTCTGTTTTATCCAAAATTAAGACACCATACCGGACAATACGAGGGGATATAGTGACAATTTCACGGGGCGATCGCGCCGGGAGGTGTGTACTGCCGTATTTCCCTTTTTCATCAACCTGATACTCCGGTGATTTCAGGGGGGCGGGCCTTCGGACTGCCGTCCGGAACGGTTTAGTGGAATTGATCCTATTTATTTTTTTCGACAGAAATCCCCAGGGTTTTATTTGCCAGGTAAGAGAGTGGTAATCCTATGGCGACAATTAAAATAAGTGCGGATAATATGGCATGGATCAGGTTAAATGTGGATTTGGGAACATTGGATAAAGGGAGTACAATTAAATTCATGGTCAACCAGATGCAAATGCCGTATATTACCCCTATCACAATGTTATTGTTCAATTGTGCTTTGATCATGGGGTAGAGCTTAAAGAACACCCATGTCCAGATCAATGCAATGAGATAATGAAAGAGCAGGCCTGAAAGAACGAATATCACAGGGCCAGAAAATGCCTGTTCCCCGAAAACGCCGCTTGCAATATACCGCAGTAATTTATCCACGTTTCCTCCGCGGGCCAGTGTATAAACAATAGCTGCAAAAATATCGAGGGTTCCCACCAGTAGTGCAGCGGTTCCCAGGTTTTTTGATAATGGTCTTTGATATTCAGTTTTGGCTCGATCCATAATAATTTCGGATTGAAGTAAGTTTACCCGTGTTCTAAATATAAAAAGAGAAAACGGCCTTTACACAGTTCAGGCCGTTTTCAAAGAATCGCATTGTCAGTTCATATCCCAGAACAGTTTGGTCTCAGCCTTATCTCCGCCGATTGCTGTTGAGGCGGCGTTATAATGATCCCCGTTCAGCGTTTGTTCGGCAATAGGATAAATATATCTTACCGGGTAGCCGGATACGGCATCCACAGGTTCTGCCATGAGGGGAAAGTCGAGGAGCCGTATGGAAGTCCAGGCTTCAAATCCCCGGGTGTAAAGGGCAATGTATTTTTGCGTTCCTATAACTTCTTTCCAGGGAACGGCCGCCGAGCTGGCTGCAATGGCAAGGTCATAATCTACGGCGGGGTTTGACAGGTAATCGGCCGCATCCAATACTGTTCCACCCCAGTACAGGATGGAGGCGGTTATGCCCTTTTCATAATGCTCCCTTGCGCTTCCTCCCACGTTAAAGGACCGGGCGCTTGCTTCGGCGAGCAGGAATTCCACTTCGGCATAGTCCAGTATATTTCCGGGGAATGTGGGGGTTTCCAGAATGGGTGCTACATGTGAAAAATCGGAATAGGGTGAGCCGTTCCCGATAACCCCTCCTTTGTAGGAACCGTCATCGGTTGGTAAAAAGTAAAGAGGCAACCTGGGGTCGTCCAGGCCTGTCAGAATATTTATGATGGTCTCGGCAGCAACAAAGTCGTGCCTGCCGCTCAGGACCAGGCTGGCATAAAGGGGATTGGTATTGGGGGCAAATTCCTGGTATGCATAGAGGGCATTGTCTGCATTGCTGGTAAAGACCCCGTTGTTTACAGCCTCTTCTACGGTTATTTTTGCCAGGTTCGTATCTGCGTCAGACAGCAAAATGCCCATTCTCAGTTTTAGCGAATTGCCAAATTTTTTCCATAGTGTTACATCTCCCCTGTATATAACATCTGCCCTGCCAAAACTTCCCTTGCTTTCGTCCAGGGTATTAACAGCTTCAGAGAGTCGCCTTATCAGATCTTTATAAATGGTCTCCGCATCGTCATATGCCGGTAACAGGTTGTCCAGCTCCAGTGTTTCACTGTATGGTACATTCCCGAAGGTTTCCACAAGGTTTGCGTAGGCATAGACCGTAAGTATTTCTACAATAGCCAGCTTATTGGGCTTATTGGCAATATCCTCGCCTGATACATAATCAGTTTCGGTAATGATACGGGCCGACTCGTGCAGGTCTTTTATGGCAAGGTATATGACATTCCAGTGATTATCGGGGATTGTTCTGGTGACCTGGTCATAGTTACTTTCATCCGTATAGGTGGTTTCCTGAAAATATTGTGCCCAAAGATTGGTATTGTTAAAATTAACATTGATCTGCAACATCTGATTGACCAGGGCATTCTGTCCTCCCGTAAACAAACTTTCTCCGGAAACTTCCGAAGGATCTTTGGTATTCCGGTTGAGATCCTCCAGATCACTGGAGCAGGAAAAAAAGAGTGCGGACAACAATAATGAATATAATATTTTTTTCATCTCTCGGTTTTTAAAATTGCAGCTTAAGGTTAAAACTAAGGTCTCTGGTAGAAGGCATCGGGCTTATGGAAACCCCCTGGAGGTTTCCGGCTCCCAGGCCGCCTTCCGGGTCTTCATAAGGGATGTTTTTGTGTATGATCCACAGGTTGGACCCTACAATACTGAATGAAGCGTCGGTCAGAAAAATGTGGTCAAGGAACTTCCCTGGCAGTTTATAGGTTATTGCCAGTTCCCGGAGCTTCACAAAACTTGCATCATAGACAAAAGCGGCATCCGGCAGTCCCCTGGCATAACCAAAAGCCCCGAACCTGTCTGCCCTGATGCGGGTTGTATTTACAGAACCATCCGGATTGACCCCGGGGTTGATAAAACCGCCCCCGTTTTCCAGGGTGTTCCTTACGGGATTGCCCAGGTCGTTTATAAAGGCCGTCTCCGGGTATAATCCGGTGGCCAGGCCGTAATATTGGTCCAGGGAAAAAATACTTCCTCCCTGCTGAATATCGATCAAAAAGCTGAGTGAGAGGTTTTTGTACCTGAAACTGTTGGAAATACCCATAAGCCAGTCCGGGTTGGTGTCGCCGATTACCTTATCGGACGTACTGGTCTTGATGTACTGCCCGCTTGAAGGGTCAACCACCCTTTGCCCGTCGATATAGGTATAATCCGTTCCGTTCAGCACCCCGTAAGGCTCTCCCACACGGGCATTGACGGTAATACCTCCCTGGAAACTTCCGAGCTGGAGGTTTTGAATACCTTTTTCCAGGGCAACGACCTTGTTCCTGTTCCGGGTCCAGTTCAGGCTGAGGTCCCAGTTAAAGTTGTCACTCTTAACCGGGGAGGCATTCAGGGAAATTTCTATCCCCTTGTTTTCAACCTCGCCCGAATTTAATATTTGTCGCAGATATCCCGTTGCAGCCGAAACGGGTACGCCGAATATCTGGTCGATTGAACTTGTTTTGTAATAGGTGGCATCGAAGCCAAGGCGGTTCTGCAGGAACTTCATTTCCAGGCCCACTTCCGTGCTTTTTGTTGTTTCGGGCTTTAGGCGGGCATTGTTCTTGGTATTCGGATTGGAAATGCTGGATGATCCTACCGGGGTGTTTATCACATAGGTGTCGTAAAGAAAATCGAAAGGGGCACTGTTACCGACCTGGGCGTAGTTTAACCTGAGCTTACCGAACGAGATGGCTTCAACACCCAAAAGGCGGTTAAAGATAAAACTTAATGTAGCCGAGGGATAATAGAATACACTGTTGTCCCTGGGAAGTGTGGAAGAATGGTCTCTTCGTATGGTCCCTTCCAGGTATAGCATATTGTCGTATCCGAGGGAAGCACTGGCAAAAATGGCGTCTACGCCCACTTTTTCATTGCGCTCCACGGGGAACGGCAGCGGAGCTATGCTGTTTTGCAGCGAATAAAGCCTGTCTACTCCCAGGCCGCCATTGGTGGAAGCATAGATGGATTTGAGTTCACTTCTCCTGATATTGGTACCCAATACGCCGCTCAGGTTGATCTTCTCAGTCAGATCCTTATTGATATTAAAGTTCAGGTCGTAATTGGTTTCCCTGGCCTGAATGTTCCTCCGGCCATACCCGGACCCGACAGTTGCCTGGTTAACCCCAAACCTGAAAGGGATGCTTCCTATGGCTTTTCTCTCTTCCTGCATCTCGGAGGAGACATCGGTGGCCACCCGTGCCATAACACTCAGCCAATCCGTTATCTGATAAGTTAAGGCAACATTCCCGATGAAGCGGTCCCTGGAATCGTTCTGATAGTTCTCATACCTTGTCCAGTAAGGATTGTTCCAATAATTCGGTGGAGCACCGGGATTTGAAGTCGAAGGGTTCCATGTAACATTTCTTCTTGTGGCAAAATAGATATCCTTTAGTTCTTTAATATCCACATTGGTTTGCCACCACTGCTTAAAATTCCCCATAATGTTATCCCCGGAATATCCCGTGCTGTTACGTCCAAGGGTACTGGTATGAATGTAGTTGGCATATCCTTTTACCGTTAGCTTATCACTGAGATTACCGTTTCCGGCCATGGAAAAATTGTGTTTGTTTAACGAACTGTTTGGCATAAGCCCTTTTTGTTCCATCCGTGTATAACTCAGCCTGAGGCTACCGTTGTCAAATCCCTTGTTAACCGAAATAGTATTGGTGGTGGTCACCGGGGTTTCAAAAAAGGTGACCGGACCGTTTTTCGCAGCTACCCAGGGAGTTGCCTTCCTGTAATTGGGTGAGTCCGGATCGAAGGAATTCCATTGATAGATGAGCAGCCCGGGGTCGAAAGCCGCACCGTATGATGCATCTTCGGTATAGGGCACGGCCAGATCCGGAGTGCCGTCTCCGTTAATGTCCTCTACTTTCCAATACCCGTCTGCACTATCGTAATAGGGACCGTAACCTGCCCCGTACTGGTTTTGATATTTTGCAAATGTGTCCTTGTTCAGTATCCCGAATGTAATGCCTGAATTCACGGTTATACCGAGGCCTTTCCGTGCTTTTCCTTTTTTAGTGGTGATCATGATGACTCCGTTGGCCGCCCTGGAGCCGTAAAGTGCCGATGCCGCAGCCCCTTTTAAAACGTTGACCGACTCGATATCTTCGGGATTAATGTCGGAGGCGGTATTGCCGTAATCGTAATGCCCGCCCAGGCCCTGCATTTGCCTGTTGCTGTTGGTATTGGTGTTGTTAATGGGCACCCCGTCAATAACAAAAAGGGCCTGGTTACTGCCGGTCAGCGAAGCATTACCCCGGATGACCACATTGGTCGATCCGCCGAAGTTGGTGTTTTTCCTGATCTGGATCCCCGACGCCCGGCCGGCCAGAGAATTTACGAAATTGCCGCTTTTAACGATATTCAGATCTTCACCCCCGACTTCCTGGGTGGCATAGCCCAGCGATCTTTTTTCCCGGGAAATACCCAGGGCGGTAACAACAACCTCTTCCAATGCCTCGGCATCTTCCTGCATCAGAACATCCATCAGATCCGTATCCCCGATAGTCCTTTCAACAGCAGCCATTCCGATGTATGTAAAAACCAGCACCTGGCCGGTTTCGGCCTCTATACTGTATTTACCGTCAAAATCGGTTTGAGTACCGGTAGTGGTACCCTTAACAACAATATTTACCCCGGGCAAGGGCATGCCGTCCCCGTCGGTAACTGTTCCTGTAACGATTTTTTCCTGGGCTGTGATGAATGCGGTTCCCAGCATCCACAATACCCCAAAAATCACGTAAACTTTTCCTTTCATAAATTTTGAGATTTGATTCATTGAGTTAGTGCAAAAAGAAAAAGGCAGGAAAAATGGAATGATAGCTAATTCAAATAATAATATTTCGATGTAAAATGAGAACAAAGCGAGTGTTTTCGGATTGTTCAGGATAAAGGCCTTTCGCTGCCTTTTTCAAGTGCATCGTAAAACAAGTAAAAGGAAATGGGAAATAAGTGTACGTTTATAAAAGTAGATGTTAACCTTTATAAAGATAGACAGAGAAATAACCGATAAATACTTCGGTCGGCAAATGTAGCAGAAGGGGGATGTAGGGTCAGGATATCATTAAACTCCTGTTGCGGTAATCAGACGGGGTAATGCCTTCCACCCGTTTAAAAAATTTATAGAACGACCCTCTATTGTTAAACCCGCTCTCGAAGGCTATCTGTTCAACACTCTGATCGCAATACTCTATGAGCAGAACCTTGGCTTCCTCAATACGGTGTTTATTGATAAATTCGTAAAAGCTCATATTAAACTGTTCATTGATCAACTGTGAGGTATGGTGCCTCGATATATCCAGCATTTCCGAAAGGTCATCCAGTTTGAGCTCCGGGTTGAGAAAAGGCTTCTCATTGCGCATCAGAAGTTCCAGCTTCTCTTTCAGTTCTTTTGAGAAATTTGCCGACAGCCCCGATGTTACATATTTGCCGAAAGGGAAAGGCCTTGCTATCGGCTTGCCACTGAAGACCCCCGGATAAAGTATCGAAAAATAGGAGGCAACACCAATAAAAAAAACCATAAAGTAGCATATGAGATAATCCAGGTTCCTGGTCAGTGCATCCAGGAAAACCAGGGTGATATAGACAACAAATGTTGCCGAGAACATTATAAATGCAAGGCTTAATACCCGTAACCACAATTTAAGGTTGGCATTTCCACTGTAGAAACGGACGAATTTTATATAACTGACAACGGCATAGGCAATGAGAAATGCTGTCAGGACATAATCAATGGCAGGGATCATCATTTCATATTGTTCCAGGGCTTTGTGTTCATAAGCATATATTTTAGCTTCCATCGGTGAAAAAATATACCCTCCAAACAGCACTAAAACCGCCAGAAACGGGATAAAATGGTAAAAATCCCCGATAGTGATGCGAATCCCCGTGGCCATGTTCCGGATATAGAAATAATAGGTACATCCGTATAGCGAGAACGGGATATAGAAAGCATAGATCACGGCCAGGTAAGTATTTTTGTTTACATCGCCCCAATAAGTGAAGATACAATAAATACCAAAGGCAAAAAGGAGCAGGAAAAAAGCGAATATCCGGTTTGCATATACATTTCCGCTACGTTTGATCAATAAAAAGATCCCTAGCAAAACTGCCTGTACGGAAAAGGATGCTAAAACGATTTCTTCAATACTCATTTTTCTGTAATTATGCGCTGAACAATAGCAGGTTGAAGTTATCTATGATATAGTGTATCAAGATACTAAATATATCTAATCCTCCTTAAGAAGAAAAGTTAAAAATGTTTGAAACACGCAGAGGTTAAGGCATTTGTATTTGTTAAAAGCTATAAAATTCGCTGTACTACATTTATTTGCTCATGCTTTCCAGTACAGTGCAGTACGGATTTTAAAATAAACATTCATAAATTGCCGGTAAAAACCGTTAGCGATGAGATCAGATACCCTGGTATACCTTTTGTTTTTTACGGCATTTATATGTTCTTTTCCGGTCCGGGGGCAGGAAAAGGGCAAAAGGCCGAATATTATTTTAATGGTGAGCGATGACCATGCCTACCAGGCCATCAGCGCCTATGGCCACGGTTTAAATGAAACTCCGAACATCGATAAACTGGCCGATCAGGGAGCGATATTTACCAGGGCCACGGTGACCAATTCCATTTGTGCCCCCAGCCGTGCGGTGATCCTTACCGGCAAACACAGCTTTATAAATGGTAAGGTAGACAATGTACAACCCTTTAACTGGGACCAGGAGAGTTTTCCGAAAGAACTGCAAAAGGCAGGCTATGCTACGGCCATGATCGGCAAGATACATCTTGACGGGCTTCCCCAGGGATTTGATTTTTCTATGGTATTGCCAGGGCAGGGCCACTATTACAACCCGGATTTTATGGTCAACGGAGAACGCAAACGTATTGAGGGGTATGTGACGGATATCACCACCGAATATGCCCTTAAATGGTTAAAGGAAGATCGCGATAAAGAAAAACCCTTTCTTCTGATCTATAATCAAAAGGCGCCTCATCGTAATTGGAAACCTGCGCCTGAATATCTGAACCTGTATGATGAGATGAGCTTTACTCCGCCTGATAATTTCTTTGATGCGGAAACAGGATACGAAGGACGCGGTACGGCTGCCAAAACCCAGGAAATGGAAATTGCAGGCCATGCCATGTGGGGGCACGATTTTAAATTTCTGATCGGCCCCGAAGGAAATAAGACCGGCCTGGATAATCAATTAAAGCGGTTCAACAAAGAGCAGCGCTCCCGGTGGGAAGCGGCTTACGGCCCAAAAAACAAGGCCTTTATAGAAAAATACTTTCCGGGAGAAAAGACATTTAAAGATATTAAAACCTCGAAAAAAGTCTTTAAAGATGCCGAAACCCGCGACAGGGAAATAGCCCTGTGGAAATATAACCGCTATATCAAGGATTACCTGCGTACCATTAAATCTGTTGACGATGGTGTGGGAGAGCTTTTAAATTACCTCGAAGAGAACGACCTTGCCGATAACACCATTGTTATATATACTTCCGACCAGGGATTTTACCTCGGGGAGCACGGTTGGTTCGACAAGCGGTTCATGTACGAACAGTCCTTTCGCACACCTTTGCTAATGCGATACCCGAAAGAGATCAAACCGGGGACCGTTATCGACGAACTGGTCCAGAACCTGGATTTTGCCCCGACACTTCTGGATTATGCCAAAGTACAGGCTCCGTCAGCAATGCAGGGAGAGTCGTTCCGGGATCTGGTGAGCGGAAAATCAAAGAAATGGCGCGATGCCGTTTATTATACCTATTATGAATACCCGTCGGTACACATGGTAAAACGGCATTACGGGGTTTCTACGAAGCGATATAAACTCATACATTTTTATTACGACATTGATGAATGGGAAATGTATGATCTCAAAGAAGACCCGGACGAGATGAATAACATATACGATGATCCCGAATATGCGGAAGTAAGGGCAGATCTGCATCAGAAATTGAAAGAACTTCGCGAACAATATGGAGATTCTGATGAATTACAGCAAGAATATTTAAATACCTATCTCGAACATCAATCCATAAGAAAAGAAAAATAAAGACCGGAAATTTTTACCCTGTCATTTCCTCTGATATCCCGGTGATTCAGAAAAACAATATTATGATAAAAATAGTTTTAAAAGTCCGGTCATACCTGTGTTTATTCATATTGTGCATATGTAGTGGGAATACAATAGGGCAGGAAAACCGGACAAATCCCCCGAATGTAGTACTCATCATAGCCGATGATGTAAGTTTCGATGATCTCGGTGCTTATGGGAATCCATTTGTACAGACTCCGAATATTGATGAGCTGGCAAAAAACGGGTTAAAGTTCAATAATGCCATTTTAACAACCAGTTCCTGCAGTCCGAGCAGAATAAGTATCATAACAGGCAGATATCCGCACAATACAGGTGCGGCAGAATTGCATACACAACCTAAGGTCGCCTTTGAATCCATCGCTTCAAAGCTCAGGGCAAAAGGGTACTACACAGGACAGGCGGGAAAATGGCATATGGGAAAATTATTAAAGCAGGGATTTGACCGGATCTATGCAAAACCCGGTGAGATTGGTGACGGGGGAGAAGCCAGGTGGCTCCCATCCCTGAAAGAAAGGGATAAGAACAAACCGTTCTTCTTCTGGTTTGCTTCGATCGATGCGCATAGGGAATGGGGCGAAAATGAGTTTTCGGACACCCATGACCCCGAAGAAATAGAGGTGCCTGCAACGCTCATTGATGATGATAGCACAAGAATTGACCTCGCCCGGTATTACGACGAGATCAAACGTTTTGATTTCCATATAGGTGAAGTCGTAAAGGAGTTAAAGAAACAAAAGGTTTACGATAATACCGTCATTATCGTAATGTCCGATAACGGCAGGCCTTTCCCGAGGGATAAGACCAGGATGTACCATTCGGGGATCAAAACCCCTTTGATCATTCACTGGCCTGAAGGTATTGAAGGAGAAAGGGTAAGCAACAGCCTGGTAAGCAGTATCGACATAGCCCCGACGATTTTGGACATCTGCGGGATTGAGCCTCCGGAAACCTTCCAGGGAAAGACCTTTAAAGCATTATTTGATCACCCGGATAAGGATTTCCGAAAATATGCTTTTGCCGAGCACAACTGGCACGACTATGAAGCCCATGAGCGAATGGTCCGGACAAAAAAACACTTATATATTCTCAATTCCCGTCCGGAGTTACCCAACCAGGGGCCTTTGGATATTGTTAACAGCCCTTCTTTCAGATCCCTGGTAAAAGCAGGGAAAGAAGGGAAACTGTCCCCCGCCCAGTCCGATGTCTTTGTAGCTCCCAGGCCTGCCGAAGAATTGTTTGTGTTAAAAGACGATCCCCTTCAGGTGAGGAATGTCGTAAACAAAAAATCCCTTAAAGGAGAAAAACTAAAGAAGCAGAACGAATTGATACGAAGTCAGTTACGGGATGTTTTAACAGCATGGATGGAAGAGACCGGGGATGACATACCCGGAGAACTCACCGGGGATTGGTATACCCGGGACACCGGTGAGAAGATTGAGAAAAATTTCAGAAAACGGGGGGAAATGCCGGGAGAAAAGGAAAATGCGGACCGGTCGGAGGAAAAAGGAAGGTTTTAATCTCCCGATGCTGTGTCTCGAAATGAGTTAAGGCTTGCTCGTTTGAATATCTCGTGAATTTACCCCGGGAAAGTTGATTAAATAAAGGCGAATAAGCTAATGAAAAATATATATGGTATCCATGAATCACCAATCACCGTCTTTCTACCAGCTAAAAAATAAATGTATGAAATATCTACTTTTAATTTTATTGATCTCCATACCATCGGGAACTTACGCGCAAAGGCCAGATAATCCTCTTGTCTTTCAGAAGCAGATAAACAGGTTTAAGCAGCAGGATGCCCGGTCTATGCCCGATCCGGGTGTCATTGTATTTACCGGGAGTTCTTCGGTCGGAGGTTGGAAACAACTGGATTCCTGTTTCCCCGATCACAGGGTTATTAACCGGGGTTTCGGAGGCTCCCGTCTTTTTGATGCCCTGTATTATTTTGATGATATCATCGCCAAATACAAACCGGATCAGGTAGTGCTGTATTCCGGTGAGAACGATATAGCTTCAGGAAAGTCACCCGGAAAAGTGAAGAGGCTTTTCAAAAAATTTCACAGGCGGTTTAAAAAGGAACTTCCCGGGGCCCGGCTGATCTTTGTATCCATAAAACCCAGTATTACCCGTTGGCGCAAGTATCCCGATATGGCCGAGGCCAACCGCCGTATTGAGCGTTTTATCAGGAGAAAACAAAATGTAGCCTATGTCGATGTAGCCACTCATATGCTCAACGAAAGGGGGAAGCCACTTCCCTATATTTTCAAAAAGGATAAACTGCATATGAATCCCCGGGGCTATACCATCTGGCAGGAACAAATAGGCCCGTTGCTGGTGACAAATAAAGAAAGTACCCCGTAGTTCAGAACCTTTTCCGGACTGAATACCATGAATACACGTTGCATAAATCAAAAAAATATGAAATTCAACCTGTTAAAATGCCTTTTTCTGGGAATTACACTGGTTTCATACGCCCAGGAAAAGAATAAAACCGGTAATGACAGAGAACATTACAATGTACTGCTCATTATGGCAGATGACCTGAGTACGGACCTGAACTCCTTCGGGAACAACCGGATAAAATCCCCGAATATAGATGCCCTGGCCAAAGACGGGTTGACATTGCAGAACGCCTACTGTACAGTGCCTTTGTGCGGGCCGAGCCGGGTGGCCATTCTCACAGGACTGAGCCCGGACGTGACCAAAACCCCGGGCAACAAGAAATATTTCAGGACTGAAGTTCCCGACGCGGTGACCATGCCGCAGTTATTCAAACAGAACGGGTACTTTTCGGGGCGGGTCGGGAAAATTTTTCACATGGGTGTACCGGGAGATATTGGAACCAGTGGTTTGGACGACCCTCGTTCCTGGAACAAGGTGGTAAATCCGAAGGGGGTTGATGTTGCCCTGGAAGACCAGGTGATCAATTTTACTCCCGAAATGGGCCTGGGTTCGGCTGCCGCCTATCTTTCAGTCCCCGATACCACGGCGCTTCATACCGATGAACTCGTTGCCGGTGAAACTATAAAACTCCTGAAGGAACATGGTGATAAACCGTTTTTTATCGCCGCCGGTTTTTTTCGCCCGCATTGCCCCTATATTGCCCCCCGGAAGTTTTTTGATCTGTATCCCCCCGATAAAATAACCCTGCCGTACAACCCTCCCAATGACAGGGACGATATCCCCGGGCTTGCGCTCAGGGTTTATAAGAAAGATATGGGAATGACCCAGCAACAACAGCGTGAAATTATACGCGCTTATTACGCCAGTATCTCTTTTATGGACGAACAGGTCGGAAAAGTGATGCGCTCACTGGAAGAACTGGGCTTAAAAGACAATACCATAGTGATCTTTATGAGCGACCACGGTTATAGCCTGGGAGAACATGGCATGTGGCAGAAACGCAATCTTTTCGAAGAATCGACCAATACCCCGGTAATTATTTCCGTGCCCGGAATGAAAGGGGCTTCCGAAAGAACGACAAGAATCATAGAATTTACTGACATTTATCCGACCATAGCAGACATAGCCGGTCTGGAAGCCCCTTCCTATTTACAGGGGAAAAGTTTTAAAGCCTTGCTGGATGATCCTGAAGCGGAATTTGGCGGGCTGGCCAATACCGCCGTTCAGCGCCGCTCAGAAAGAGGGCGAGGGTGGAAATTCAGAGGGCGGAGCCTCCGTACTTCACGCTGGCGTTATACCGAATGGGATAAAGGAGAAAAAGGAGTGGAATTGTACGATAAGGTCAATGACCCGGGGGAATTTGACAACCTTGCTAAATACGAATCCCATCGGGATACCATCCGCCATTTAAGTAAAACGCTGCAACAACGCATTAAAAAAAGAAGTGTTTTTAAAGGGAATGAATAATTGAACATAACAGATGAAATTATTAGAAAACAGGTCAGTACTCCAATCGGTGTTTTTGTTCCGGATAAAATACGGTATCGGGATTATAGGAATAGGACTTCTCCTGGTATTTTCCTGCGGGCACACCCCCGAAAAGGGATCCGGCAGGCCCAATGTATTGATCATCCTTGCGGATGATATGGGATATGGAGACCTCGGTGCTTATAACCGGCATTCCAAAGTCCCTACGCCCAATATAGACAAGCTGGCATCACAGGGGATCATGTTTACGGAAGCCTATTGCCCTGTGGCGGTTTGTTCCCCCTCACGTTATGCCCTGATGACAGGAACCTATCCGTGGAGAAGCTGGAATAAATCCGGAGCGATGAAAAACTATGAGCGATCCATGATAGCACCGGGTCAGCTCACCTTGCCGCAGATGCTCAAAAAAGCGGGATATGAAACAGCAGGTTTCGGAAAATGGCACCTGGGAACTTTATTTCCTACCACCGATGGCAAAAAACCTGCGGGATACGGAGCATTTTATGCCGAAGATAATGGCGCAAACATTGATGTCAGTCAGGCAGTAAGTGATGGACCTACGGACCGGGGTTTCGATCAGTGGCTGGGATTTAGCAGTCCCAGCGAATGCTGGATTCTCGACGGTAACAGGATTATGGGATCGGTTATTCATAAGAAATATACGATCGATGCAGCTTCCGGTACAGAAAACCTGGAAAAGATCCCATTGGAAGATTACCTGCCCTTTATTACCGAAAAAAGTATTGACTACCTCCGGGAGTATTCGAAAAAGGAAAACGACAAGCCCTTTTTTCTCTATTTCAGCCCCTATGTACCCCACGTACCGCTTGCTGTGCACCCGGATTTTATCGGTGTAACCGGAGCAGGAGCTTATGCCGATTACGTACATGAGCTGGACCATTATGTAGGGCAGATTTTGGACGAATTGGAAAGATCAGGGCTTAAAGAAAATACGATCATACTGTTTGCCAGTGATAACGGCTCCCAGTTCGGGACGAAGAACCCCGGTGATAACATGCCGGAAGGTACCAGAACGGATACCGCCGGGCACAAGCCCAATTTTCCTTTACGGGGAGGCAAATGGACCGCCTATGAGGGAGGCGTACGGACTCCCCTTATCGCTGCCTGGCCGGGACATTTTCCCGCCGGGGTGAAGAGCGACCAGTTATTCGGGCTTAATGATGTCATGGCAACATTGGCGCCCGTAGCAGGATATGAACTCGGGAACGGAACGACAACAGACGGGTTTAATCTCCTGACTGCCTTTCAGGGGGAAAATGACAACAAAAGGACCTCCATAGTGGTACAATCCAGTAGTAATGTCTACGGGCTCAGGGACGGGCAATGGAAGCTCATAAAATTCCCGAAAAAAGGGAGAAATACCTGTTACGAGCTTTATGACCTTCAGAATGACCCCTCCGAAAGCAACAATCTGGCGGAGCAATATCCCGATAAGGTCGGGAAGATGAAAAGCGAATTGCACAAAATATTAGAAGGAAGCTCAACAACACGTTGAATTTTAAATTAAACTTAGAGACTGTCTAAATTTACTTTTTCAGGAAGTATAATCTCTTGTAAAAAGTCCTCCCCCGGCCCTCCCATGCTTCGACTACACTCAGCACAAGCGGAGGGGAGTTGTATGTTCCTCCCCTTAGGGGAAGTTAGGAGGGGACCAAAAATGAAAGAATCTTTTATTAAAAGAGGGATTAAAAGAATTTAGACAGTCTCTTAAGCAGATAAGAAAATTTGTTTTTTGATAGAATCAATATACTGACAGGGCAAAAGATCGATAGGAGATTAACCTCGGCTACGCCGCAAGATTGAAGGAGATTGGATCGTTGTTAAAGTCAATCTCCCTACGCAGTAGGGATTCAATCTAATTCAATCCTGCATCAATCTTTTATACATCGTTCAAGGATAAGATGACCAAAATTAAAAATGAAAATAATGAATTATTTCAGACATTGTATATTAGTTTTCCTCGCCATGATCCTGTGGACAAGCTGCAAATCCAAACAACCGGCATTTAAAGATCAGGTAAAAGCAGATGTAATTATTTACGGAGGAACTTCTGCAGGAGTAACAGCAGCCATTCAATGCAGCAGAATGGGGAGATCTGTCGTACTTATTGAGCCGACAAACAGAATAGGCGGGCTCACCACCGGAGGCCTGGGCCAAACTGACATTGGAAACAAACAGGCCATTGGCGGGATTTCGAGGGAGTTCTATGAAAATATCAAAAAATATTACGACGATCCGAAGCACTGGAAATGGCAAAAAAAGGAGGAATATTCCGATGGCGGACAGACCAGGACCGGGAAAGGAGAGAACAGCATGTGGACCTTCGAACCTTCGGCGGCACTTTCTGTTTTCCGGGACATGATCGCTGAAGAAAAAATCGAAGTCATATATAACGAAAGACTGAACAGGGAGACCGGCGTTAAGAAAGTCAATGGCAGGATACAGTCCATAACAATGGAAGACGGGAAAACATTTACCGGGACCGTTTTTATCGATGCCACATATGAAGGAGATCTGATGGCCACCGCCGGGATAACCTATACCGTAGGGCGTGAGAGCAATGCCACATACGGGGAGACGTTAAACGGGGTACAGCTCAATAAGATCAACAGGTCTTTGTCCGGTCCGGTTTCCTTTAACGCATCCAAACACAACCTGATCCCCGGGGTGGACCCATATGTGATCAAGGGCGATCCTTCCAGTGGTTTATTGCCCAATATCAATGAAAAGCCGGGGCTTGAAGGTGAGGGAGACCAAAAGGTCCAGGCCTATTGCTTTAGAATGTGTCTGACGGATCATCCCGAGAATCGTATTCCCTTTCAAAAACCTCCGGGCTACGATGAGAAAGATTATGAGTTGTTATTTAGAAATTTTGAAGCCCGGAAAGGGGCTTTGGAAGAAATGTATAGCTATGGCAAGGGAATAATCCCCTGGATCAATTCGCGAATGCCGAACCGGAAGACCGATACGAACAACAGGTTTGGTTTTTCTACGGATTATATCGGAATGAACTACGACTATCCCGAAGCCTCTTATAAGGAAAGGGAAAAGATCATTGAAGATCATAAGAATTATCAGATGGGATTGATGTGGACCCTGGCCAACCACCCGCGGATCCCGGAAAAAATTCGCAAAGAGGTCTCCAGGTGGGGGACGGCGAAAGACGAATTTGAGAGTGCCGACGGATGGCAGCAACAACTTTATATCAGGGAGGCAAGGCGAATGATCAGCGACTATGTAATGACCCAGCACAACTGTGAAGGATTAAAGGTCGCGGAAGATGCGATCGGGCTGGCTGCCTACGGTATGGATTCCCATCATGTGCAACGCTATGTAGATGCCAACGGATATGTACAGAATGAAGGTAATGTCGAAGCTCATGGCTTTAAGCCATATCCCATAAGCTACCGCTCCATAGTGCCTGCGAGGGAAGAATGTGAAAACCTGTTGGTCCCAGTTTGTTTAAGTGCATCACATATCGCATTCGGATCAATCCGGATGGAACCCGTATTCATGGTGCTGGGACAATCAGCAGCAACGATCGCAGTTATGGCAGTCAATACAGAAAAAGCAGTTCAGGATATACCGTATGAGACACTGAGAAAACAATTGCTCGCAGACGGACAAAGACTTTTACCCTGATTGATCGAAAGATTGATGGAAGATTGAATCCCGATAACACGGGAGATTGATTCTAAACATTTCAATTTCCTATCAATCTTTTACAAACCAAAATTTAATGATTTCATTTTTAGTTTCCATAGCAGTTTTGATCCTGGGATATGTATTTTACGCATCTTTCCTCGAAAAAGTCTTCGGGATTGACAGAAATCGTCCGACCCCGGCGATGAGCATGACGGATGATGTTGATTTTGTTCCCCTGCCGGCCTGGAAGATCTTTATGATACAGTTCCTCAATATAGCCGGACTGGGGCCTATTTTCGGCGCTATTGCAGGAGCCATGTTCGGGCCTTCGGCTTTTCTCTGGATCGTACTTGGAAGTATTTTTGCAGGAGCTGCCCACGATTATTTTTCGGGGATGCTGTCCCTTCGCCACGACGGTTTGAGTATCAGTGAAGTGGTGGGGATCTACCTGGGGCCGTGGATCAAACAGCTGATGCGTGTTTTTACTGTTGTTTTACTCATTTTTGTGGGGACCGTATTTGTTATGGGGCCTGCCAAAATAATAGACGGGATGACCGCAGGGGCCTTTAGTGTCTGGATATGGGTGCTGATCATTTTCGGATATTATTTCCTGTCCACACTTCTACCCATTGATAAACTGATCAGCCGACTTTATCCCCTATTCGGCCTGGCGATGTTTTTGATGACCGCCGGGTTGATGATCGTATTATTTACAGATGACTACCATATACCGGAAATCACCATGGCGAACCTCAGGAACATGACCGCTGATCCCGAAGAAACCCCGCTTTTTCCCATATTGTTCGTTACCATTGCCTGTGGCGCCATTTCCGGTTTTCACGCCACCCAGTCCCCGTTAATGGCCCGTTGTATCCGAAGTGAAAAGGCCGGAAAGGGAATTTTTTCCGGGGCCATGATCACGGAAGGTGTGGTAGCTCTCGTTTGGGCTGCGGTTTCCATGGTGTTCTTTAGCGATGTTTCAGGGCTCAATGAAGCTATGGCAACCCATGATAATAACACGGCATGGGCAGCCAATGAAATTTCCCGGAATATGCTGGGTGGAGTGGGGGGCATCCTCGCCTTAATAGGTATCGTTGCAGCTCCCATCACTTCAGGCGATACCGCTTTTCGGTCGTGCAGGCTTATCCTGGCAGATATATTTAAAATGGATCAGCGAAAGCTGGTAAAAAGGCTTTATTTAAGTATTCCTCTTTTTGTTATAGCATTTGTGCTGACACAGGTAGACTTCGGAATTCTGTGGCGGTATTTTGCATGGAGCAATCAAACCCTGGCCGTCGTTGTGCTGTGGACCATAACAGCATACCTTATTTTCCAGGATAAACCGGCATGGGTAACCTATATTCCCGCTGTATTTATGACAGCAGTGAGCACAACCTATATCCTGATAGCCCCGGAAGGATTTGAATTGCCGAATAATTATGCCTACGGAGGAGGATTTTTAGCCACAACCCTGGTTGTGATACTATTTCAGGCATACATCCGGAAATATAAAAATATTATCGTAAAAACAGTTCAAAGTTGATGAGTTCCGGAGTTTTTAGTGTAACACATATAATGCCGGAATTCATTACCTCACCAACTCCAAGACTCCAATCACATTTTCTTAATGGACTCGCGTATTTTTATTTGAGGCTTAAACAGCATCTTCTGCGATTCGAGGGGAGTTTTATTGATCAGTGAAAACAGGAAGCGCGTAGAGAGCCTGGCAATATCGCTTACCGGCTGGGCCACACTGGTTATCGGTGTTGACAGAAACTCAAGAAAGGGGTGGTCGTCAAAGCATATCAAAGACACATCTTCGGGTATTCTCAACTGGTCTTCTTTAAGTGCCTTAAGGCAGCCGAGGGCAATGGTGTTGCTAAAGGCGAAGATGGCCGTGGGGATATCCGGGTTTTGAAGTGCCAGTTTTGTTTCCAGATAACCGTTCTGAACACTGAAACTGTCTCCTTTCAGGTTCACCAGGTCTATGTTCGCATCTTTCAGGGCTGCCGTAAATCCCAGTGCCCTTTGCTGATTGGGGATGGACTGCAGCTCACCCTGGATACCCAGGATATTCCTGTGCCCTGAATTGATCAGCAGTTCTGTTGCTTCATAAGCCCCGAAGTAATTGTCTGTGGATACGTAGGGGAGGTCCAGTTCATCAATATATCTGTCCACGCATACGATGGGCAGTTCTTTGCTTTCCAGCCCCAGTATATGGTCGAACTCCTGTCCGCAGGGCACCATGACCAATCCCTCAATGTTTCTGGACAGGAGGTTTTTCAGAATTTCCTTTTCGCGATCGAGGTTTTCACCGCTTTCACTCAAAATGGTCGTATATCCTTCCTCTCTGATATCATTGTTGATCTTGCTGGCCAGGCTTGCAAAAAAAGGATTGTCCAGTGTAGGGATGAGCAGCGCAATGGTATGGCTCTTGCCGGAGCGCAAATTAGCAGCCGCATGATTGGGTTTGTAATTGAGTTTTTTAGCAGTCTCCAATACCAGTTTCTGCGACTTCTCCCCGATGCGGTATTCCCTGGCCTTTCCGTTTATAACTCTTGATACTGTAGATATAGACAGATTTGTGGCCTTCGCAATGTCCGTGATACTTGTTCTTTTCATTACGGAAATTTTTACAAAATCAAAGATACTAAATCCCTGTCTGATTATAGCGCAAATTTTGTGCAAATATTTTATTTAAAGAACGGGGAAAAACGGTGATTTTAACTAGAATGCCCATAATTAAAGGGTTGAAACGTAGTTTGATTATTAACTTTTTTAGGAAAATATAATAAATTAAGAACAAACGTTTGTTCATGAGAAATCTTTGATATATATTAGCTGAGAAATAGGGGTTATTTTTGAGTAAATTGTTAAAATAAGTCGAAATAATTACGTAAATCATTAAAAATAATACTTTAATAATGTATATATGATTAGTGTTTGGTTTAAATGGTTCTGCTTTTAGAAAAAGAATAATCCGTAAGTTTTAGCGCAAAAACTAGTATTTGTGCTATTAAAATTGTTCTTTTTGTTCAGATATGTCAAATGCCTTGATTTAAAAAAAAGACCGGTGAATGCCTGCTGGTTTTAACCTAATTGATAAAGAAAATGAGAAAAATTTTTTCAATCCTGTTACCTTTCTTGTTGTTGAGTGTTATCGGCTGGACATGCTGTTCCTGTCAGTCAAATTCAAAAAAGGCCGGGAACAGGGAGGAGCAGAATGCTGATACAAAACCGGAAGCTGTCCCGGTAATCATGGATACCGATATCAGTGGCGATTATGACGATGTCGGGGCCATGGCTATGCTGCATGCACTGGCAGATAAGGGAGAGGTCCGGATCCTTGGGACCATCGCTTCCAACCAAAGCCCTCTGGTGGCACCGACAATTGAGGTTATCAATACCTATTACGGCAGGCCGGATTTACCGATAGGAGCACCAAAGATATCAGGAACAAGCCGGGATTCCCGGAACCTGCGCTGGCCCGATACCCTGGTGGCCAATTTTCCGCACACGATAAAAAGCAATGACGATGTCCCCGGAGCGGTGCAGGTTTATCGTTCCCTGCTCCGCAACCAACCCGATACATCGGTTACGATCGTCACTGTAGGCTATTTAACGAACATGAAAAATTTACTGCAATCACCCCCGGATTCAATATCAGACATGAACGGAATGGAACTGGTAAAGAAAAAAGTGAAAAAGTGGGTGGCCATGGCGGGTAATTTTGAGACGGGGAAAGAAGCAAATGTAAGAAAGGATCGGGAGGCATCACACTATGCTATCAGTCACTGGCCGACCCCGGTCATTTTCAGCGGGTTTGAAATAGGGAAAGATGTTATTACGGGAATGGAATTGATAAGTTCGGGAGAAGAGACCCCCATTACCATTCCATACAGGGAAGGGATATCAAAACGGTCTGTTGACAGGAAAGGCAGGCCCAGCTGGGATCAAACAGCCGTACTTGCCGCTGCAAGGGGTTTCGCACCGTATTATTCCGCCCTGAGAGGGAAGTTCACAGCCTCGGAAGACGGGATAAGCACCTGGGAAGATGACCCGGAAGGCCCGCATATCCGCCTGGTCAGGGAAATGGAAGTAGGTGCGCTGACCAGGGAGATCGAAGCCCTGATGATGCACAAACCGAAATAAAATGAACTTAAATAAACTTATTGCGCACGGCAAAACGGCTTTTGGGACAGGCTGTTGAGAGCCCGGTCTTATCCTGACCGATTGAAAGATTGATAGGGGATTGGTCCCGCTATACGGGAAGATTGAAGGAGATTGAAAACAGCTTTTAAAATCAATCTCCCGGCGAAGTCGGGATTCAATCTACTTCAATCTGATTCAATCTCGTTCAATCCTCTCAACCCCGTCCAAAGGAATTTTGCTGTCTGCCAAACAAATAAATATAAATGGAGAAAGTATTAGTAATAGGAAGCTCAAACAGGGACCTTATTGTTACCGTAGATGATTTTCCGCGGCCCGGGGAAACGATAACGGGGAATTCGTTTTTACAGATGATGGGAGGTAAGGGAGGAAACCAGGCCATAGCTGCAAAAAGGGCCGGAACAGATGTGTTGTTTATTTCCTGTATAGGGGAAGACGAAAACGGAATGGCCATAAAACAGAATTATCAATCCGAAGGGCTCGATGTTTCCTATATGATGCTTTCCGAAGATAAACCGACCGGAGTAGCGTTGATCACCGTAGACCGGAATGGGGAAAACAATATCGTGATCATAGCCGGAGCCAATGAAGACCTGTTGCCGGAAAACCTCACCACACTGGAGGAAACCATAAAAAAATCAGATATCGTGCTGATGCAGTTGGAGATCCCTGTCCTGACGAACCTGGAAATAGGCCGGAAAGCAAGGGATAACAATAAAAAGGTGGTGTTAAATGCTGCCCCTGCCAAGGCCATACCGCAGGAATTGCTGGAACTGGTGGATATTTTAATAGTAAACGAAACAGAAGCTGAGACCATCAGTGGTATAAATGTACGGAAAGACCCCGAAGAGGCGATCCGGCATTTATTGGAAAAAGGAGCCGAACAGGTTATCCTCACTTTAGGCGAAAACGGATTGTTGTATGGAACAAAGACCAAAGAAATCGTGCATCTGCCTGCTTATAAAGTAAAACCGGTAGATTCCACAGCGGCGGGGGATACGTTTTGCGGTGCACTGGCCGCCGCGCTCAGCCGCAAAATGGAATGGGAGGAGGCTTTGAGATTTTCAATGGCCGCTGCTGCTATATCTGTCACTAAAATGGGAGCCCAGCCTTCTATTCCGGACAGGCATCAGGTCGAGGCTTTCATTTCCAAAAACAGTTTGATCGAGAACTCATAATCACTGCATACTATGTTCATTGTTGAAAACTACCTTACGGCCGTCATTTTTTGCTTCATCACCATGTTGTGCTGGGGCTCCTGGGCCAATACACAAAAACTGGTTCAGAAAACCTGGAGGTTCGAACTGTTTTATTGGGACTATGTTATCGGTATCTTTCTCTTTTCGCTGGCAGCCGCCCTGACATTGGGGAGTTTTGGCTCCGAAGGAAGGCCTTTTATAGAAGACCTGAGACAGGCAAAAACCTCCAATATGCTCAGTGCCATTGCGGGAGGAGTGGTGTTTAACCTGGCCAATATACTGCTTACCGCTGCTATTGCCGGGGCGGGAATGGCCGTAGCCTTCCCGATAGGTATTGGTATAGCCCTGGTACTGGGCGTGGTGCTTAATTATTTCCTGATGGATAAGGGAGATCCTGTGCTTTTGTTTATGGGAGTGCTTTTTGTTACGCTCGCAATTATCCTCAATGCCGTAGCCTATCGCCGGTCCTCACCGAAGCAGCAGTCCTCCGGATCAAAATGGATCATCGTATCGGTTATTGCCGGTGTGCTGATGTCCATGTTTTACGGTTTCGTAGCATCCAGCATGGACCTGGAGAACTTTAAAGAACCTACGGCAGGTATGATGACACCCTATACCGCTGTGGTGGTTTTTTCCGTCGGCATCTTGCTCAGCAATGTGGTTTTTAACAGCATTTTGCTCAAAAGGCCACTGGAAGGAAAGCCCATTGCTTACAGCCAGTATTTTAAAGGAAAGATCAGGTGGCACAGTATCGGTGTCCTCGGCGGATGTATCTGGGCCCTGGGCAATGTGTTCAATCTTATTGCTGCCGGTAAGGCCGGGCCGGCCATTTCGTATGGACTGGGACAGGGAGCTACACTGATAGCTGCACTGTGGGGTGTGTTGATCTGGAAGGAGTTTAAGAACAGCCCGAAGTCAGTGACCGGTCTGATCGTTGCCATGTTTTGCTGTTTTATCATCGGACTGGGACTGATTATTTATTCGGGAGGTTCATGAGTGATATAAAAACTAAAAAAATGGGTATGTGATGAAATTTAGTTTGAGTCGAAAAAGATTGATAGGAGATTGGTCCGCTACACAGGAAGATTGAAGGAGATTGATTTTAAAAGCTGTTTTCAATCTCCCGACAAAGTCGGGATTCAATCTAATTCAATCTCACTCAATCTTTTTACCACCTGCTATACTAAACAAAATATATTATGAAACTCAGCTTACATTCTTTACTCGTAACAGGCTTACTTCTTATTCAGACAGGGACCTGTTTTGCCCAGGCAGATCAAAAGCCTAACGTCATCGTTATTATGACGGACGATCAGGGCTATGGTGAGCTGTCCGTACATGGCAACCCCGTGCTGAAAACCCCGCAGCTTGACAAGTTGCACGGCGAAAGCATCAGGTTTACCGATTTTCATGTTGCTCCCATGTGCACCCCTACCAGGAGCCAGTTGATGACCGGAATTGATGCGGTGAAAAACGGGGCGTCCAATGTGAGCAGTGGCAGAACGCTGTTGAGGAAAGATCTCAGGACCATGGCCGATTATTTTAAGGAAGGTAACTACAACACGGGGCTATTTGGCAAATGGCATTTGGGAGACAATTACCCTTACCGGCCCGAAGACAGGGGGTTCGGGGAGACCCTGTGGTTCCCTTCTTCACATATTGGCTCGGTACCCGATTACTGGGGGAATGATTATTTCGACGATGTTTATATACGCAATGGGGTAAGAAAAGCATATAAGGGATATTGCACCGATGTTTTCTTTGATCGTGCAAAGGACTTTATGAAAAAGTCTGCCGATGACAAAAAACCGTTTTTTGTGTACCTCCCTACCAATACCCCGCATCAGCCTTTCTATGCCAAACCCGGGGATATCGGGGAAATGGAGCAGGCGATCGAAAACTCGGAATTCGCTTCACTGGAGGAGGAGACCAAAAACAAACTTATCCGGTATCTCGCCATGATCCGGAATGTTGACCAGAATGTAGGGGACCTTCAGAAATTCCTCAAGAAAAACAAGCTCGATAAAAACACCATCCTGATCTTTTTGACGGATAATGGCAGTACGTTCGGCCCCAAATATTACAACGCCGGAATGCGGGGCAAGAAAGTCCAGTTATACGAAGGAGGCCACCGCGTACCGTTCTTTATCAAATGGCCGGAGGGCAAGCTGGGAACGCCGCGTGATATCAAGGGGTTAACCCAGGTGCAGGATATCCTTCCCACCCTTTTGGACCTGTGTGGTATTCAAACCGATGAAACGAATGATTTTGATGGTATTAGCCTGGCTGAGGTATTAAAAGGTGAAAAGGATGTCGATCCCGAAAGGGCGCTTTGGATCAATTTCAGCCAAATGCCGTTCTATAACTATCCTTCCCCTTATGCCAGGTCCATTATTGAAAAGTCCGGTGCAGCCGTGCTGTGGAAAGATTGGCGGTTGTTGAACCAGCGGGAATTATACAACCTGACCGAAGATCCGCTTCAGCAAAACAATGTTATTGACCGCCACCCGGAAGTAGTACGCCAAATGGAGGCTTATCTGGATAAATTCTGGGAAGAGTCGAAAGACGTGGTAAATAAACCGCAGCGGGTCATTATAGGATCGCCCGAGGAGAATCCTTCCATGCTAACCTCCTGTGAATGGATGGACGTCTTTATGGACAGGCAGATACATGTGGTCCGGGGAGATGCCAAAAACAGCTATTGGCTTCTCGATGTGGCCGAGGCCGGGAACTACACTTTCGAACTGAGAAGATGGGCCAAAGAAACAGAAGCCACACTGCGGGAAAGTGTTGACTCGGGTAAATCCTTTCCCATAGCATACGCAAAAATATATTTAAAAGGTAAAGCCGGAACATTCAGGGGCAGGAAAAAAGTGGAGCCATCCGACCAGGGCATCAAATTTACCGCCCGCCTTAAAAAAGGCCCCGTAGCATTGCACACCTGGTTCGACGACGAGAATAATAACAGCCTGTCCGGTGCCTATTATGTATATGTAACAAAAAAATAGAACCTATATGATTATCAGTTAGCATTAACCAAACCAATAACCAAAACCAAAACAATTATGAAAACCAAATGTAACACCTTCCTGATTTTATGTACGCTGATCCTTTTTCAATGGGGTTGTGCTGAAGAAAAGACCTTCGAGGCCAATAAAAACCTGAACGGGGAAGAACAGGTGGTTACCAGCCTGCCCGAAGGGACTACCGCCTATTATGTAAGTACGAGCGGCTCGGATTCCAATGACGGGCTCAGTGCATCTACACCGTTCAAGACCCTCTCCAAAGCTGCCGGCATGATCACCGGTGAAGGAGATGCCATACTGTTAAACCGCGGCGACCAGTGGTCCGGTGAATCCATTCGGTTATCCGGCAAACAGGGTACACCGGAAAATCCCGTTACCATTGCAGCCTACGGGTCCGGCCCCAAACCTGTGATTAAGGATAATTCGGATGCGGCAATTTTTATAGCCAATTCTTCCGGATATGTCATTGAAGACCTCCAGATCGATGATAACGGCAATGGTATAACCCTCATATACCCGTTCAGGAACGGGAGGGAATACGTACGCATACGCAACTGTGATTTTAACGGCGGAGGTACCTGTGTAAAGATCACCGGGGATTATCAGAGGGATGTGACTACGGCATTCGAATACAATATCAAGGACATTTTAATTGAAGGTTGTACATCCACAGGAAGTGAGGTGTTTTTGAACTGTATGTACTTTAACACCTTGAAACAGATCGATTTTGAGACTTACCCGATATGGGACCTGAAAATAGCAAATTGTGAAATTACCTCGACCGTCAAGACAGCCATGCTCCCTCGCTGGACCAAAGGCGGATACATCGACAATTGTACATTACTGGATATTTATACGGGAGAAGCCGAGAACGGTTCCTGTGCAATTCTTTTGAGAAGAACCCGTGATTTTGAAGTAAAAAATACAGAGGTCGGTTACGTACACCGCAATGCTCCCAATGGCCCGGACGGCGAAGCCATAGACTTTGAGGGGCATGTTGTGGAATGTACGGTGTCCAATTGTTATATGCACCATTGCGACGGACCGGCCATGATGTTCTTCTATACCCTAAATCAAAATGGTCCGGTAAAATACAACAAGCGCAATTATGTACTGAACAACACCTTCCATCACAATAACCAGTCTGCCCACCATCCCGAAGACTGTGAGATCTGGATCTCGGATCCCTTAAGAGACCCGAACGGGCCTACCATCATTAGCGGAAATACCTACACCAGGGTGCCGGGCGTTAGCTTTTATCTCTTACGCCCCAATGTCACTCCCAATATTACATTCAGCAATAATATGGAGGTGACCGATGCAGGCCCGTACGAATGGAAGTTCGACGGAAGCACATCCGGAATTCCGGCAGAAGGCTCGCACAATGATGTGGTATCAATAACCAGGTATGACACGTACGTACAACTTGAACTGGATACGACTAAAGATGATGGCCCCCCTGCATTTGCGCTCGATGATACCCACCATAAAGGATTGAACACCGGTTTAAATATCGATGCCGCCTCGAACCCTAAGATCTATATGAAGATCAGAAACAATACATCGGGACGAAAATTAAAAGTGTATTGGGCTCATCAATTGGAAGATGAGTATTCAAATTCCAATAGTAAGGATATGAATATTGTGAGCAATGGCAGTGAATACTCCACATACGTCCTGGACTTGAGTAAAGAGAACTCATGGACCGGGACCATCGACAAGATGAAGCTGGTTTGGGCAGATATGTCAAAAGGATCGGGAACCGTAGATATTGACAACATAAAAATAGCGCCATAATCAAATGGTGTTTCGAAGCTCCGGGTTATGAATAAAATATTAAAAATAAAGATGGGTCAAATCTCCGATATCTTCCTCATAGTGCTTTTTTGTACGATGAACGCTTACGGACAAAAAGTGCCCGGAGCGCTTCGTTATACTTATTTTGAACCTGGCGAAGGCCGGCAGTTTGTACCGCGGGGCTTTGTGATGAACACGGAAGACCTTCTGGGCAGAATCGCGTATACCGAAAAAGATTATCTAAGAGCTGCACGGATGGGAGCCAATTTCCAGGTCATACGGTTAGACATGGCCCGGCTGGGGGCGTGGCCGGGATATTCCCTGGACAGCACATATCTCAAAGAACTGGATAGAATGGTCGCCCTCGGCAAAGCATTCGGGATATATACGGGATTTAAACTGACGGTTTACAGGGTGAGAAAGTCTAACGAAAAGGAAATATGGGGCCGGCTCTGGCTCAATAAAGGCAACACGCAGGATGTTGTGATACAGGGATGGCAGCGTTTGTGGAAGAGATACCGGGACGAACCTTATGTGTATAGCTATGACCTGCTCAATGAACCTCATAAAGGAAATACAGAAGGTTCTTATGACGAGGTTCAACGGAAGTATTTGATGCCGTTGTACCGGCGTATGATCGATAGCCTCCGGAAGATCGATACTACAAAATGGGCACTGTATCAACCTATGCTTATGGAAAAGAACCCGGACCGTGCTAAACGAAAGATACCGTTCTGGGAAATGAAGGAAGATATCCGGAGACCGAAGATCATGTTTGCACCCCATATTTACCAGCTGGACCTTTCAGCTATAAAACCGACTATTGGCCGGTACAAAAATGAGGCGGCTTTATCTGATGCTCCCTTGTTTTTGGGAGAATGGGGCTCCGCAACCTATGATGAGACAGACCGGGATATCAGTGAGCAGCAAAGGTATGAAAATGCATATATGGAAACGGCCCGTATCACAGATTCCCTGGGAATGGGTATGATAAAAGCCTGGTTCCTGGGGTCGCGATGGAAAGGGACCAATCATATGGGAAAATTTACATGGGCTGTTTTTCAGGATAGCGTGGCCGTAGGGACCGCAGAGCGAAAATACATAACAGATATCATTGCAAGGCCATTTCCGTCAAAGATTGCGGGCAGGTTGACACATTTTAAATACCGGTTTGCCAAACGACATCTGAAAATAAATTTTTCCTACGAAAAAGCAAAAGGGGATACTGAGGTTTTTGTCGGGGCAAACCGGCACTTTCCCGACGGGTTTAGGCTGTCGGTTAATAACGGGGAATGGGATTTTGTTTATGACCCGTTACAGGGGGACAGGTTTTTCATTACAGAACCGAAAGATGAAGGCAGTTACCCCGACATCCTTTGGGATGATCGTCTGCAAAAGATCGTTATAAAAAGTTTACCCCGGGACAGGACAGACTATACCCTGGACCTATACCCGGGAGTATCGCAATAATGAGAGTTAAAAAAGAATATAGATCAAAAGAATAGTTGTGAAACCGGCAGAATAAAGTTGAAGGACATCAATTATGAGAAAGAAATTAAAAATAGCGGCTTTAATTGGATTGATGGTCGGGGTATCACTGAATACCCGGGCCCAGGAAAAAAGTGTGTACACTTACCGTTTGGCAGGAGTCGGAGCCATAAAACCGATGGGCTGGATAAAAAACCAGATGGACAGGGACCTGCGGCAGGGGTTGATCGGTAGCTTTGACAAGATCAGCAATACCGTGACATACAATCTGTTTGTCAACCAGAACCGGCTTAATGACAGGAAATACGACAACCGGAAGGAATGGTGGAGCGGTGAACATGAAGGCTATTGGAAAGACGCCATTATCCGGATGGCTTACCTCACGGAAAACAGGCAGTATATCGACAGTGCGCAGGCCTGGGTCAATGAGATCATAAACAATACAGATACTTCCGGGTATATCGGCATTTATAAAAAAGGCGATACACCGCATACCCGATACAATTTTACCGGGCCCAACGGGGAGTTATGGACACAGAGCCGGATTATGGTGGCGCTTGCCGCTTATTACGAATTTACGGGTGATAAGCGCGTACTCGACCATTTAAAAAAGGCCGTACAGCTCACCATGGAGAAATACCGCAAAAAAAATCCTTTTGCCACAGGTACGGACGGCGGTACGGGCCATGGCGTAGGGTATTTCGAAATATTGGAATGGTTGTACCGCACCACGGAAAACAAGGCTTACGCGGAGTTCGCAAAAAAACTGTATGCCGATCTCGACCGGGCCGATACGAATATCGAGGACCTTGCACCAAAACGGCTTGAGGCTAAAAAACCTTATTTCTCCAACCACGGGGCACATATCGCCGAGGGGTTTATGGCCCCCTTCTGGCTGAAGGCATTGTATCCTGCACCGGAGTATGAGCAATATGCCCGCAATGCCATGTACAAGTTGAATTATGCCACGACACCCGGCGGGGCCATGCGTGCCGACGAGAATGTACAGGAACGAAAAGGTACGGGGAACGAAGCCTATGAGTATTGCGGTATCACCGAACTGATCAGCCCGTTTAACAGTATGATCAGTTTTTCGGGAGACATGCAGCTGGCCGACCGGACCGAACGCGCAGTTTTCAATGCCGCCCAGGGAGCGCGGTTTGCCGATCTGTCAGCGGTGAGTTACCTGACCAAAGACAACCGCATAGCCATTGACCCTAAGAAAAAACTGGGCCGGTATACGTTTGACAGCAACCACTACGCAGCCTCATGCTGTACGCTCAACTCCGGCAGGCTTATGCCGTATTATGTGCAGGGAATGTGGATGGACAATGCCGATGGATCGGGAGTTACTGCGGTGATGTTCGGCCCGTCATCATATACCACCACAGTAAAAGGAACGGAAGTCACTATTGAAGAACAGACCGCCTATCCGTTTGAAGACAACATCGATTTTGTATTTACCGTTGGGCAGCCCGCATCGTTCACTTTTACGTTCAGGAAGCCGTTCGGTGTTACAGATGTGGATATCAGCGGGGTGGAAGATGCCGAAATAGACACTGCCAACAATACAATTTCAGTGACCAGGGCCTGGAAAACGGGTGATAAGGTCAGGGTACAGTTCAATTTTGATGTTAAGCAAACTGCTGATGTCGATCCGGAAGGGAACCGGCAATATTTCATCCGGCGGGGCCCGCTGCTGTATGCACTTGCCTTTCCCTTTACCAAACGAAAACTGAAGGAACACAACACCAGCGGATTTTACCAGTGGAATGTGACATGTACGGACCAAAACGGCTGGGATTATCAATGGCCGGAAAACCCTTCTTTTGAATTGGTACGGGATAAGGCGAAATCCGATGTAGCATTTCCGTTTGATAAACCGGTTTTAAAGATCAAAACCCAGCTTCGGGACACGAATGGGAACAAAATGGATATGACATTGGTGCCCATGGGCAATACGGTGCTGCGGCGGCTGACTTTTCCAATGGCGCCATAGCATATATGATAAATAGAAAAATCAATCAACAGTAAGACCAAAATTATGAAGAAGTTTATCACCTTTCAAAAGGTATTATGGTGTCTGCTCCTCATTGTGGGAACGGGCACATACGGGGAATTGCAGGCTTCGGTTTTTACCGGGCCCGGAAATGAACAGGAAATAGTTGTCAGCGGTACTGTCCTGGACCCGGAGGGAAAACCGCTGATAGGTACAAGTATCCGGGTCGAGGGGACCAATAACGGTACCCTTACCGATTTTGACGGGAAGTTTACACTTTCCGGGGTAAAAAAAGACGCGGTTCTGATAGTTTCCTATATGGGATATCAAACGCAGGAAATAGCGGTAGAGGGCCGGACGGAAATTACCATTGCAATGAAAGAAGATGCCCAGGCCCTGGACGAAGTGGTTGTAGTGGGGTATGGGACCCAGCGGAAGTCAGATCTTACAGGGTCGGTCTCTTCGGTGACGGCCAGTGATATCGAGAAAGCTCCGGCGGTGACCATAAACCAGGCCCTGCAGGGCCGGGCCGCAGGGGTACATATTACAAGTACTTCCGCCGAACCCGGAGGCGGATCCTCTATCAGGATCAGGGGATCAAATTCCATCTCGGGAAGCAATGAACCACTTATTGTACTTGATGGCTACCCCCTGCCGGAATCGGGAGAAGCAGACGGCGATTCATATACAAAGCAAACTGCAAACCCGCTGTCGTTCCTCAACCCTGATGAAATAGAGTCCGTAGAGGTCCTTAAAGACGCTTCAGCTACCGCCATATACGGGGCCAGGGGAGCCAACGGGGTGATTATGATCACCACTAAGGGAGGTAAAATAGGAAAGACCAGGGTAACTTTTACATCTGAAATGACCATGTCCAGTGTTCCCGATTTTCCCGCGTTGCTGAACGGGCCTGATTTTGGAAGGATAAAGGATGAAGAAAGGGTCTCAAACGGAAATCAGCCCCGATATGACGGTCTCGACGGTCGCCCGCATTGGACAGATCTGCCAACAACAGACTGGATCTCACAAATACTCAGAACAGGAGCCTCCCACCGGTATCAATTGGGGATCTCGGGAGGGACCAAGGCGTCCAGGTATTTTATATCGGCCAATTACACCAAGGTTGAAGGGGTCTTGAAATATACCGATTTCAACAGGGGGAATATCAGGGTAAACCTCAATAATACCCTGAGCGACAAGGTCACCCTTCGCACCAATATAAATTATACGAGGTCAATGAGCAACAGGTCGGAAGAAGGGAGCGGTATAATTACCACGCCCGGAGCCATTTTTAATGCTTATAAGGCAAATCCAGCTGCAATGGGAGGCGAATTGTCTGAAACAGACGATGAAAACCCCGAGTTCCAGAACCCTTTGTCATTATTGAGAGAACAAACGAACGAGACCAGTGATGAAAATCTGTTGATCAATATCCATGCGATTTATGACCTGCTTCCCGGTCTGAAACTAAACCTCAGGGGAGGAGCAAACAACAAGAGTAACAGAAGGGACATATTCTGGCCTACCACTACGGTCCAGGGAGAATTAAATAACGGGATGGCTGTTTTAAGTACATTTCAGTTCAACGATTATCTTGTAGAGGCCTTTGCCAATTACAATAAAGAATTCAGACAGCATCATGTCGATATAGCTGGCGGGTATTCCTGGCAGCAGAAGGTAGCCCGGCGGGTGAATAATCGTGTGCAGGATTTTCCTACGGATAACCTCGGTACCGACGGGCTCCAACTCGGGTTACTGCCTACTGTCTGGTCTACCTCGAAGGTAAAGCGGGAACTCCAGTCCTATTACCTGCGGGCAAATTATAATTATAAGCGCAAGTACTTCCTGACATTATCGGGAAGGGTAGACGGGTCCAGTGTGTTTTCAGAGAATAAAAAATACGGTGTTTTTCCGTCGGCGGCTGTGGCATGGACCGTATCCAATGAGAATTTCATGAAAAACTCGTTCGTGTTTTCCAATCTGAAATTAAGGACCAGTTATGGTTTAACAGGCAGCCAGGCCATACCTCCCTATGGCTCGTTGTCCCAACTGGGGGTTGCCAATTATATTGTCGGGGGAAATGCAGTGTCCGGTGTTGCCCCTTCCGTTTTGGGAAACCCGGACCTGGAATGGGAAAAGACCACGCAGGTCGATGCCGGGATCGATATGGGCCTGTTCAACAACAGGCTGAATATTACCGTGGATGCCTATTACAAAAGAACAGACGACCTGTTGCAGAATTACCAGTTATCTCCTTCGGCGGGATATACTTCAACCATGAAAAATATCGGGTCTCTTGAAAATAAGGGGCTTGAAGTTACCGTTAGCGGAGAGATCGGTAAAAAAGTAGTATGGAACCCGAATTTTAATATCAGCTTTAACAGGTCTGAGATATTGGACCTTGGTGAAGACGGGTCAGATATATATGGCCCGGACCTTGCCCGGAATATAGTGGCTATCCCCGGAAATGTTATGCGGGAAGGGGAACCCTATGGCAGTTTTTATGGTTACAGGGTTACAGGCCTTATCCAGCCGTCAGATTTTGATTATGACGGAAATCCCTCTATCCCCTTGTTCAATAACGACAGAGGCCCCGGTCACTGGAAGTTTGAGGATGTCAACGGAGACGGGGTGGTTACTCCCGACGACCGCGTTATTATCGGAGACCCCAATCCCAAATTTATTTTCGGGTGGAATAATGACATCTCCTATAAGCAATTTTCGCTCAACCTGTTTTTCCAGGGGTCTTATGGTAATGAGATGATCAATGTAGACCGCCTTTTTATCGCATCGGGAAGAATGCTCAATAACCAGTTGCAGGAATGGGGAGAAAAAAGGTGGACCAGTGAAAATCAGCACAACGATTTCAGGTGGCCCGGGGGAGTTGAACAGAGTAATATGCAGCCCAACAGCGCCATTGTGGAAGATGCATCGTTTATCCGCCTGAAAAATGTCTCGTTGCGGTACAGGCTGCAGATGAAGCCCGATGATTTTATCAGGAATGTAGAATTGTATGCCACAGCTCATAATTTATTGACCATAACCAACTATTCCGGCTTTGATCCCGAGGTTGGGGTATTTGGACAAAACAACCTTGCTCCGGGGATCGACTTTGCATCTTATCCCAGGGCAAGGATGTACCAACTCGGTGTTAAAATAGGATTTTAATCAAAAAAAATAAAGAGATGAAGACGATTATAAATAGCCTGATAGTAATGCTTTTACTGGCCGGTTGCACTTCATTGGACGAAGAGGTGTATTCCGACCTGAGCCCGAATAACTTTTATGTATCGGAAGCTGATGCCGATGCGGCGGTCATTGCGATATACAACGGATTGAACAGGCGTCCGTTTCACGACACTTATTTCACATCGCTTACCTTTATGCCGGCCCCCCATTCAGCATCGAGGTTGCCAAATAGGCGGATGTTTGCAAATTATTCTTTTGATGCGTCTAATTTTCAAATCATCGAGCCTTATTGGAGTGCAGTCTACGATATGATAAACAGGGCAAATACGGCGATCGATCGGATTCCTGATATAGACATGGATGAAACCCTGAAGAAGCGATTGATCGCTGAAGCAAAGTGGTTACGGGCTTACAATTACTTTAACCTGGTACGGCTATTTGGCGATGTTCCCTTATACTTAAAGGAGACGACCAGCCTGGAAGATGTCAACCAGCCGAGAGCGCCCATGAGCGAGGTATATGCTGCCATTATTGAAGATCTTAAAGAAGCTGACGAAAACCTCCCGCCAAACAGGACAGATGATAAAAAAGGCAGGGTAACCAGGGGAACCGCCAGATTTTTGCTGGCCAAGGTGTACCTGACGATGGCCGGGGAGCCCATGAATGACGGTTCAGGACTGGAAGAGGCCCGGACATTGCTGGTGAGCCTGTATGAAAACAAAGGGGCTTACGGTTATGACCTGCTGGACAACTATGCCGATATCTTTAAACTGGACAATGAATTGAATGCGGAAATTGTCTTTGCAGTACAGCAAAGCAGGGCAGTAGGCGGCCAGGGAACAGGAATGGCGCATATCTGGGGGCCTCTTCGCTCGCCTTTTGGCGGAACCGGCCAGTATCACGGCGGATGTACACAGGAATTTTATCAGTCTTACGATTCCACAGATGTCAGAAGGGATGTTACCTGGCTGGAGCGCTATACGGCCCGGGGAACGAACCAGGTATTTGTTTTCGGTAGTGGTAACGGGCCTTACGGAGACCCCAGGAACGGTATGGCCCAGGCCAAATACCAGGATCCGGAGATGAATTTTGTTGACGGTGAAACGGATATTATCATCTACCGGTTTTCAGATGTGATACTGATGCTGGCCGAAATAGAAAATGAACTGAATGGTCCGAATGCCACAGCATTTGATTACCTTAATGAGGTCAGGGAAAGAGCACATGCGGGTACTTACGATCAGCAGGCGGCAGCCACCCCGGAGGAATTCAGGGAGCTGATCTACAAAGAACGGTTCTGGGAGTTTTCCTTCGAGTTTCACGAAGTATTTGATATCAGGAGAATGGGCAAATTGAAGGAGGCCATAGAAACAGGCTTTGAAACAAAGTTATTCGGTACTTCATATGATCCTAAATATGAATTATACCCCATTCCCCTGTCAGAGATCCAGACCAACCCGAATATAGCAGGACATCAGAATCCGGGATGGTAGAGGTAAGAAATGAGTATTACACTTCTCATTATTAACCACTAATCTTTATTCGTATGAAAATATATGTATTGATGATGGCATGGTGCGTTTCCGGATTATGTATGCCGGGATATGCCCAGGCCACCGATAAAAAGATAAATAAAGTAGTAACGACATTGGGCGGCCAGGGATATAAAACCACCGAAGGCGGGTTTCTGGACCTGATAGAAGGTAAAGAATACAAGCTGAAGGATGCCACTTCAAATCAGGGTAGTATTGACCTGATATACGTACACGGGGAGGGTACGGGAGCCAATTTTATTTGTCCGTCCTTCTCCGGAGACAAGATATACGGGAAACGATACCGGCAAGGCGTAAAGAAAAAATGGAAAACAAGGAACAGGGGCAGGCTTATTGCCGTGGAGAACAACAAGGCCAACAGGAAAGCGTACCGCGAAATTAAAAAGGAGAGCCATTTGAAAGCATTCTGTAAGGAGGCCGTACAAACAGTGAAGCGTCGCGATAATTATGATCCGCTTCTTGGCCCCGGAGAACGTATCGGCAGGCTTCAGACAGGCGATTATATTGCATTTCAATCCCTGTCCAGGGATATTTATGCGATAGGACGTATAGTAAATATCGAAAAGGGTATTGGAGGCTCAATTACGGTACATTGGAAAATTGCCGGTTAATACCGGGGCATTTTTATAACTTCAAACAGTTTCTTGATCAACCGATATAAACACCAAAAATTATGAAACGAAAAGTCTTGATTACATTTCAATTATTGCTTCTCCTGCTGCTGTCTTTGTCGGCAGGCGGATGTTCTGACGATGATGAGGGTAACGACGCGCTGATTGAAGGCCGGTTTTTCAGATGGGATAATGATGAACTGTCTGCTGATGTTGTATTAAAGTCCGAAGATACGATAACCGTTCCGTTGCGTATCCGTTATGTAGGGTATCAGGTGGCCGAACCACTCACCGCTGTGTTTGAAGCGGTGGAATCGGAATCATCTGCTGTTGAAGGGCAGCATTTCAGTATACAGGGAGATATAACAATTCCGGCAAACAGCAGCCATAGTGAGGAAGCAGAAGTGACACTGTTCCCCAATGCATTTTCCGAAGGGGATAGCTTAAACATAGTGTTGCGGATCACCGGAGCCGGCAGTGCCGTACCAATGGAAGGTTACGATGATTTTGTTATAAGTATCTCAAAAGATCCCGTTCTCCCCGTAACCACAGATCCTGTTCAGGTAAGACTGGAACAACCCGATTCGGAAGAAGGGCTCACCATGCTCGACGTGATTGACGGAGTAGTATACAGTAGGGCGGAAGCTCTGTCGGATCCGGACATACAGGCCCGGATCGATTTCGGTCTTTTAAAGAGCAGTGTGGACGGGTTGGTCATGATACAACCATCTGCTGCTGGGCGCCTCGGGCAGTTTGAGCCCGGTAAAATCATCAATAATCAATGGGAAAACAAGAATGACGGGGTCATGATGAAACTGCCCGAAGACAGCAATAACCCGGATATTTTTGAAGGACTGACCGGAGAAGAAAATATACTTGCCGCATTTGAGGAAGCGGAGAAAAAAATAGGTGACCTCGGGCTAAACAGCAGGAATTATGGACCGGGCAGATTTATTCAGCAGATCGCTCCGGGCGAATTGATCTTCTTCAGGTCACTTAACCGGGATGTCTATATGGTCGCCCTGGTGGAAGATACCTCAGATACCGGCGGCGGAAATGACTATGTGGATCTGAATATAAAACGTATGATTATTACGGCAGAATAGAGTAATTGTTTAAATAAGTAAGGCAGATGAAAGCACAATGGTTATTGATCGTAATCCTGATCTCCGGAATATATACCGTCAACGCCCGGAACAACGGGAAAATAGTCCCGGGGTATCTTCGTTGCGAGTACAAGGTCGACCCATTGGGGATAGACGTTACATCGCCCCGCCTGAGCTGGGAATTACATTCGGATCAGAAAAATCAATACCAGAGTGCCTACCAGGTCATGGTGGCGTCATCGGTTGAAAAGCTGAATAATGATGAGGCCGACTTGTGGGATACCGGTAAAGTACAGTCTGCCCTGACCAATCAGTTGCCGTATTCCGGCCGGGAACTCCTGTCGCGGCAGGAGTGCTATTGGAAAGTCCGCGTATGGAATGCTGACGATGAGGTATCTGCGTGGAGTGAGGCTGCATACTGGTCTATGGGGCTGATTCGGTATGCCGACTGGAAAGGCACATGGATCACCCACCGGGCCGGGGTAAATAACAAGGATAAATACAAGGAGCTTTACCTGCCCCCGGCACGGTATTTCCGGAAATCATTTTCTTTAGATAAAAAGGTAAAGCAGGCCAAAGCCTATTTTACCTCTGCCGGGGTTTTTGAATTGCGCCTCAACGGTGAAAAAGTGGGTAAAGACCATTTTACACCGGGCTGGACGGACTACGACAAGCGGATCTATTATGTAACCTATGATGTCACCGGGCAACTTGTCGACGGGGAAAACGTGGTCGGGGCCATTGCGGCAGACGGGTGGTATGCCGGGTATTTAGGTTTCGCATTATTTATACGCAGTGAAAGGGTGAGGGAATTTTATGGAGTGGACCCGGCAGTTTTCGGGCAGATCGAAGTGGAATATGAAGACGGTACCAAAGAGATCATCGCTACCGACCAGACCTGGCAATCCAACCAGGGCCCCGTCCGGGAGGCGGATATACTGATGGGGGAATCCTATGATGCCAGGATGGAAATGCCGGGCTGGGACAGGCCGGGATATGATGCGAAGGATTGGAGCAAGCCCCGGCCGTCGTTCCCGCCCGATGGAAAACTGGAGGCCTATCCCACAGAACCCGTCCGTCATATCGAAGAGATCCGGCCGGTAAAGATAACGGAGCCAAAAGCGGGAGTGTACATTTTTGACCTGGGTAAGAATTTTGCAGGAGTGGTACGGCTAAAGGTCGAAGGCGAATCCGGTCAGAAGATCACCCTGAGATATGGTGAAATGTTACATGACGACGGTACCCTGATGACGGAAAACCTGCGAAAGGCAAGAGCCACCGATTATTATACGCTAAAAGGTGATGGTGTCGAAGAATGGACCCCGAAATTTACCTATCACGGTTTTCAGTATGTAGAGGTTTCCGGACTGTCCGCAAAGCCCGATAAGGGTATGATCACGGGTATTGTAATGAATTCGCCTACCCCGCAGGCCAGTACATTTCGCGCAGCTAACAACATGAGCAATACGTTGTATAAAAACATACTGACCACCCAGTTCGCCAATTTCTTTGAAGTACCTACGGATTGTCCGCAACGGGATGAACGGCTCGGCTGGACAGGAGATGCACAGATCTATGTGAGGTCCGCAGCTTACAATGCAGATGTGGCCTCGTTCTTTACCAAATGGCTTGCTGACCTGGATGACGCTCAGCGAACATATGGCGCTTATCCGAATTACGCCCCTTTTCCCTATTCGCGTGCCGACCAGTTCTCCCCGGGGTGGATGGACGCCGGGATTATTGTGCCCCATACGTTATATAAAATGTATGGAGATACCCGGGTGATCGAGCGGATGTATGCCGGAATGAAAAAATTCATGACATTTCAACTCGAAGCCAGTAAAGATTATATCCGTCCGCCGGGGGGGATGAATTATGGCGACTGGCTCGCTGTGGGCCAACAGGTATCCGATGGTTTTATCGCAGCAGCCTACTTCGGTTATGATGCGAGGCTGATGTCGGAAATGGCAAAGGCCATAGGAAACGAGGAAGATGCCGATTATTACGCGCAGTTATTCGAACATATCAAAAAGGCTTTTATAAAAAAATATATAACAGAAGACGGTATCATCCGGGATGACGATACAGAGACAGCTTATGCGCTGGCGTTGTGTTTCGACCTGTATCCCGGGCATCTGGCCGCCAAAGGGGCAGCCCGGTTGGCCTCCATGATACGGGCCAATGGAAATGTGTTTTCAACAGGTTTCCTGGGCACCAAACACCTGATGCTGGCATTATCGGCAAACGGTTATTCCGACCTGGCCTATGACCTGTTTATGCAGACGAAATACCCGAGTTGGGGGTATTCCATTGAAAATGGCAGTACCTCTATCTGGGAGCGATGGAACAGCTATACCCGTGAACAGGGGTTTGGAGGCGGAGCAGGCAATAATGCAAAAATGAATTCCTTTAGCCATTACGCTTATGGTGCTGTTGCAGAATGGATGTTCCGGTACGGACTGGGCATAGACACGGAAGGCGTGGGTTTCAGGGATATTATTATCAGGCCGCAGATCAATTCCCGTATGAAAGCCATGCAGGGGAGTTACCGGAGTATAAACGGAAAGATCTCATCGGGCTGGGAAATAAAGGACAATAAGTTACACATGGAGATCGGGATCCCCGTGAATACAAAAGCAAAAGTCTACATCCCTGCTTTCGGAAAGAATAACATCCGTGTAAACGGGCGGTCATTACACAAAGCAGACGATCTTACAATACTGTCCAGGGACTCCGACCATACAGTACTGGAAGTGGGCAGCGGAACATATGTTTTTACCTGTGAGTAAATAATTCATACGATGAGAATGATCACGACATCCAAAATATTGATCCCCCTGGTCATGGCCATGACGATATCCGTAAGTGTCAGGTCACAGGCCGGAGACAAGAACAAACGTCCCAATATTATTTTCATCCTGGCCGATGATATGGGCTGGGCCGATCTGCCGGTCTACGGGAACCGGTTCAATGAGGCGCCGAATCTTACGCGCCTGGCTGAGGAAGGGATACGGTTTACCGAAGCCTATGCGGCGGCACCGGTTTGTTCGCCTGCCCGGGCAAGTATAATGTCTGGACAGTATCCGGCCCGGATTGGAGTAACCGATTTTATCCCCGGCCACTGGCGCCCCCATGAAAAGGTACGGGTGCCGGTAAACCGGACGCAATACCTGCCTCCGCAGGTTTATACGTTTGCAGAAGCCTTACGTGACGCAGGTTATATGACGGGTTATTTTGGAAAATGGCATCTCGGCGACGGGAAGGGGATGGAAAAGATGCACCCGCTTAATCAGGGTTTTGAAGTGGCTAATACCGGTCAGGGATATTACAGGAGCCGTTTTACGCCATCCCGGGAAGAAAGCCCGGAAAAGCGCTTTTCGGAAAGGATTACGGATTTTGGCATTGAATTTATCCGGAAGTACCGCGATAAACCCTTTTTTCTCTTCCTGTCACATTTTGATGTACATGTGCAGCTCAATGCCGACCGGGACCTGATCGATAAGTATCTCCGGAAGGATAAAGTGGAAGGTTATCCTTGTAACGCGGTTTACGCAGCCATGGTAGAGCATGTCGATCGCAGCGTAGGCCGGATCATGGAAAAGCTGGAAAGTGCCCGGCTGAGCGGGCGGACCATAGTGGTCTTTTTCTCGGACAACGGAGGACTGATCAGCCGTTATGATAAAAAACCGCTGGTGGCCAATCCCCGGAGGGAAATATACCGGGATGACCCGCTGCAATATATCGCTTCTTCCAACATGCCTTTAAGGGGAGAAAAGGGAACTGTTCACGAAGGGGGCATCCGGGTGCCCTTGCTGGTGAAATGGCCGGATAAGGTTAAACCCGGAAGCGTTTCGCAAGCCCTGGTAAGCAGCGTGGATTTTTATCCGACCTTTCTGGAACTGGCGGGTGTGGAAATGCCCCGTGAACAAACGATAGACGGGGAATCCGTCTTACCCGCACTTTTGTCCGGCCGGCATGATCCAGGGAGAACACTCTACTGGCATTATCCGGTTTATCATCACGACCTGCCCGCAGGGGCGGTCCGGAAAGGCGACTGGAAACTGATCGAAGACCAGGTTTCAGGATCGGTTTCCCTGTATAACCTAAGGTCGGATATCAGCGAATCGACAGATCTGTCGGCCCTGTATCCCGGAAAAAAGGAGGAGCTGTACAAGCTGTTAAAGCAATGGCAAAAGGATACCGGGGCAGAGCTTCCCCGGCCCAATCCCGATTTCGATAAAGACAAACGGTTTGAATGGGGAACCCATCCGAGCCGGCAATAGAGGTTTGAAACAGTTGCATACCCTTAACACAAGAACTAAAAAAACGATTATGTTAACCTATCATTACAGAACCTTTACCACGCTATTGATGACGATCTTCCTCATCACAGGCCACCAGGCGAAAGCACAAACGGACACCGAACACCCTAACATTATTTTTCTACTCACCGATGACCAACGGTGGGATGCATTGGGGGCAATGGGCAATCCGCTCATTAAAACCCCTCATCTGGACGGATTGGCGGAAAACGGCATCTTATTTACCAATGCTTATGTAACAACATCCATTTGCGCAGTGAGCCGGGCAAGTTTCCTGACCGGGCAATATGCCGCCAGGCATAAGATCAATGGTTTCAGAACGAGCCTTACCCGTAAACAGTTACAGCAAACCTACCCCATGCTGTTAAAAGCATCGGGCTATCAGGTTGGGTTTATCGGCAAATACGGAGTAGGCAATCCGAAAGATCAGCCCGGGGACAGCTATGATTTCTGGGAGTGTACCAATAAACATCAACCCGATTATGAGCTTGTCACGGAAGACGGAACGCAAATCCATCATACCGACAAGATTAAAAATGACCTCCATCATTTCCTGTCAACCTATACGGCGAAGGAACCTTTTTGCCTGTCGGTCAGTTTCAAGGCGCCCCATGTGCAGGATAACGATCCACGGCAGTTTATTACATCCCCTGCATACCGGGAATACTACCGCAATGATACCATACCCAAACCCGAAACGGCAACCTCCGCTTTCTGGAACAAATTTCCCGATTTCTTTCGTTCGGACACCAATATTGCAAGGGAAAGGTGGAAAATACGCTTTGCGAACGACACCATGTATGAAAACAGCGTAAAAAATTATTACAGGTTGATCACTCATGTAGACGATGTGGTGGGAAACCTTATTCGTGACCTGGAGGATAAGGGAATTGCCGATAATACGGTTATTATCTTCATGGGAGATAACGGTTTTTTCCTGGGAGAACACGGACTTGCGGGAAAATGGTACGGTTACGAAGAGTCCATCCGGGTTCCGCTTATCATTTACGATCCCAGGCTAAAAGGGAAAGACAGGGGAGTGACATCCTCAAAGATAGCATTGAACATCGATATTGCCCCGACCATTCTCGGCCTGGCAGGTGTCCCTGCCCCGGGAAATATGCAGGGAGTGGACCTGTACAGCCAGGTTAAGGGAAAAGTGCCGGAAAGACAGGAGTTCTTTTATGAACACCATTACCTGGGCGGCCCCAAGATCCCCGAATCCGAGGGTGTAGTGAGCAGGGAGTTCAAGTACCTGAAGTATACCGAACACGATTATGAAGAATTTTTTGATCTGAGAAAGGACCCCCGTGAAAAAAATAACCTGATACAGGATAAGAAATACCGGAAGCTCATTGATAAGTACAGATCGAAATATAAAGAACTTGTAACTTCAGTTCAATGATTTTCATGTATTTTTTGATGCTAAAGATCCTATTTTACCACAGAGATACACAGAGTTATTACATAGAGTAACACAAAGAAATACATAGAAATTAAGAGCATAACTCAATGAGGATTATATTTCTAATTTTATCAGCAATAATTATCTGTTCGTGCCACGGTCAGCAGTCTGGTCATAAGGCCATTGACCAATCTAAATATTTTAAAAAGGCACGACCCATATGGGCCAAAGGCCGTGAAACCGAGATGAACCTGACCCTGGGGTTCAGGGGCGTTTTTAAAGTGGACAAGGTTGCCAGCCCCGTCTTAAAAATTACCGGGTCTACACTGTATCGCGTGTCTGTTAATGGTAAGTACCTTGGATACGGGCCAGCCCGGGCAAGTCACGGTTATTACAGAATAGATGAGTACGACCTGTCGCCCTACCTGAAAAAAGGCGACAATGTGGTGGCTGTGGAAGTGACAGGATATAATGTCAATTCGTACTATGTGCTGGACCAGCCTTCCTTTTTACAGGCCGAAATAAGCAACGGGGAAAAAGTAATCCTCGCCACCGGTATTGAGGAAAATGTCCCGGGTACCGGGCGAAGCCGGGGTATTGAAGCCGTAGAACTGGACGGAAGAGTACAAAAGGTAAGAAGGTACAGTATGCAACGGCCTTTTATCGAATATTACAGGCTGGAAGAGGATTTTGATCACTGGAAAACGTTACCTGCTTCCCTGGATAAGGTTGAACTGGCTGTTTATCCGGAGAAAAAACTGCTATACAGAAACCTGGAACTGCCCGATTTTAACATAACCCGGCCGAAAGAGGTGATCCATCACGGTACTATCGGATGGGAAAAACCAAAAAAATACCATAAAAAACACCTTGGAAAATTCACGGAGGGTTTTCCCGAAGAGAAACTTACAGTAACCCCAACACTGACCATGCAGGAAATGGTTACGCAAACCCTGGAAAAGTTACATGATGCAGATATCCCGAAGCAACTGGAAGCCAATGAATTTTATACGCTGGATTTCGGGACCAATCTTTCCGGTTTCATCGGCAGCCGGATCGTGTGTACAGAACCTTCCACGATCTATTTTACCTTTGACGAGATACTACTGAACGGCGAGGTAAAACCGAAAGAGCGAATGCCCAACATCAATAATGTCATCGGCTATGAGCTGGAACCGGGAACGTATGACCTGGAATCCTTCGAAGCCTATACGTTCCGTTTTCTGAAGATGACTGTGGTGAAGGGAAGCTGTCAGGTTCAGGATGCTTATATCAGGGAATACGCTTACCCTGAGCATAAAGCTATTGCGTTTAAAAGTAGCGACACGGGGCTCAACAAGATCTTCGAGGCCAGTAAACAGACCTTCAGGCAGAATAGTGTTGACCTGTTTATGGACTGTCCTTCCCGGGAGCGGGCCGGATGGTTGTGCGACAGCCGCTTCATGTCGATCGTGGAAAAGGAGTTCACAGGGAAGGACGATATTGCCTACAATTATTACGAGAACTATGCCCTTTATACCCCATTTGAAAACCTGCCGGAAGGAATGATCCCGATGGTTTATCCGGCAGACAACAGGAATGGGAATTTTATTCCCAACTGGGCACTATGGTTTGTAATACAGGTAAGGGAATATGCCGATCGGGGTGGCGACCCCGAATTGGTACAGCAATTGAAACCCAGGGTCATGGGCATACTGGATTATTTTGCCCGGTTTGAAAATGAGGACGGCCTGCTGGAAAACCTTAAAGGATGGAAGTTTGTCGAATGGTCTGAGGCCAACAAGTTTGTAAATGGTGTAAACTATCCTACAAATGCATTATACAGCAAGGCACTTTTAGCCGCTTCCGAACTTTATGATGAGCCTGAACCGGGAGGCAAAGCAGAAAAGATTATCCGGGCTGTCCGCAAGCAGTCGTTCAACGGGAAATTTTTTGTAGATAATGCTGTTCGGGATAAAGAGGGCAATTTAAGGCCCACCTCCAATATTTCGGAAGTAGGTCAGTATTACGCCTTCTTTTTTGATCTGGCCACTCCGGAATCCTATCCGGAACTATGGGGAAAATTAACAACGGAATTTGGTCCTGACAGGGATGACAAGGCCGTTTATCCCAATGTGTTCAAAGCGAATGCTTTTATCGGTAATTACCTGAGAATGGAAATACTCTATCGTTATGGATTGAGCGATCAGATGCTGAAGGAGATGAAAGGGTATTTCCTCAATATGGCCAACCTTACGGGGACCTTGTGGGAGCATATGGATACCCATGCCAGTTGCAACCATGGTTTTGCTTCCTATTTGGGGCATCTTCTTTATCAGGGGGCACTGGGAATACAGCAAATCGATTATTTAAAGAAGGAGGTTACTTTACGGTTTGACAAAACGTCTTTAAACACTTGTGAAGGAGCTATTCCTGTCGGGAATGAGAGAATTTACCTGCGGTGGGAAAAGTCGGGGAACCGGTTGAATTATTCGTTGGAACTACCCGAAGAATACACCGTAAAGGTCCGGAACCCGGGAAGATTCGAAATTGCCGAACTGGAATAGAACACACAGATATACATCATATCTATTACAACTAACTTTTTACAAAAACACTAAATCATGAATATCGCACCACCTTTAACAGATATCTATGTAGATGACAATTCCAGGATCCCCAAGTATATGCAGATCGCAGATTCGATCATAGGGAGCATTGCACGGGGCAATCTCAAAATAGGACAGAAAATACCATCCATAAATGAAGTATGTCACGAATATTTCCTGTCCAGGGATACTGTTGAGAAGGCCTATAATCTTCTCAAGGAGAAAAAGATCATCATTTCCGTACCGGGAAAGGGGTATTACACGACCAGGACCGACCTTATTTCCAGGATCAACATTCTCTTTATGATCAATAAACCGAGTTCTTATAAAATGCAGATATACGATTCGTTTGTAGAACGTATAGGTGTGAATGCCCATGTAAACCTCTCGGTCTATCACTGTGAGGAGTATCTTTTTGTTAAGACACTGGAAAAAAACATGGGAATGTACGACTACTACGTGATCATGCCCCATTTCCGGGATGAAGAACTCACGTATATCGGCCAGACGGATGAAGTGCTGGAGGCGATAGAAAAAATACCGAAGAACAGGTTGCTCCTGCTGGATAATGGCAAACCGGAAATTTCAGGAAGCTATGCCTCAGTGTACCAGGATTTTGAAAATGACATTCAGCAGGCACTGACCGAAGGGTTGGAAAAATTGAGTGCTTACGACAAACTCGTACTGGTATACCCCCGGAAGTCGGTGCATCCCTACCCGCTGAGAATATTACACGGGTTCCGGAAATTCTGTTTAATGCATTCCTTTGATTTCGAGGTCCTCGACGAAGTTTATGGCGATATGGAACTGCAACCCCGTGATGTATACATTACCATAGAAGAAAATGACCTGGTGAAGCTGGTAAAACAGGCGAGGACACAAAACCTGCTTCCGGGTAAGGATATCGGTATTATCTCGTATAACGACACCCCGCTCAAGGAATTGCTGGGTATCACGGTTATAAGTACCGATTTCAGGGTTATGGGAGAAACTGCGGCCAATATGCTCCTGAACAACAGGAAAGATAAAATTAAAAATGTGTTTCGTTTCCTCGACAGGAATTCAGTTTAGTTTTTGACTTCTTTCCGTAATATTTTCCCGGGTAGAGAAAGTATTTTCTTGTCTATCCTGTCTAAATCAAACATAATGCAAAAATTACACAAGCAGAGGAATCTATTCTGAAGTGAAGTCAAACAAGTCTTTGACCGGGATTTTCAAACCTTTGGAAATACGGTGTACAATTTCAAGGGAAGTATTGATTGCCCCCCGTTCTACTCTACCTAATTGAGATTCATCTATCCCTGACTTAAAAGCCAGTTCTTCTATTGTTAATCCACGGGATTCCCTTAGGAATCTAAGGTTCTCTCCAAATGCTTTTACAAATGATTTATTTCCCACATCTGCAATTTCAGGCAGATTTTTGTTAAACAACAGGGCAGACCATCCTTGTTTTTATTATATTAGTCCTCGCGCTGCCTACTTATAAAATGTAATTATATGTATGGCGAATACTATCCCGAAATCATTGCCGAATTGGCACGACTTTACAAAACAGGCACCAAGGTTATCGTGTTATGTTTAAATAATAAAGAAATGTTTCCCTGTTTTTATTTCGAGTTAAAACTCGAATACAATTATTTAGAGCGGAAACTGAAAAAAAAATAGGCCGATACGGATATCCGTAAAATCAGCCGGATGAACCTGTATATATTTGTCTTATGTTTAAAAATGAATATATAGAAGATAATACATCAGACCTGGCCCGGGAAGAATGGAAACAACAATTTATTCTAAAATTCCTTTGGGGGTTGGTCATTGCTGCCTTAATTGGGATTATACTGTTTATTTTGTTTATCTAAACTTACAATCACATGGCAAAACAGGAATTAGACGTTCAATTGATGAGCCTGGCCGATTTACGTGTACTCGCTGAAATTTCCGGGAATCTGGCAGAATATTTCAAAAAGGTGGGGTTAAAGGAAAAAGCAGATAGATGGGAATACAATAGATCCATTTGTATTAATGCCCTCGAGTATCGGGCGGATTGCTATTTTAAGGAGTAGGGGATTTCATTTTTTAATAAAGCCTATGACAAAGCAACAATACCCGTCCGATTTTCAATATACTTAACAGCTATTTTATTGTTTTCTGCGAAAATCTGCAGGCTATTTTCAAGTATGACCATTGATTGGTACACTTTTTTACTCCCAACCCGCACAATACCAGTAAAATGAGGGTTTTTGTTACCTGCTGGGGCACGAGTTAAATTTTCAGATTCTGATATTTTCCTACTGGATTAAGAATAAAGTTGTAACTTTCTTCTCACCCGTTTGTGATTGCTTTTGATCCGTACAGGCAACAGGAAGTCGGAAGCAATCCCTGAAGTTTCATGCCGTTATGGAGTAAAATATTTTTGTAAAATTTAAAATGCTCGTATATTTATTTTTTTAATCGATTAACATGAAGAAAAAAGTATCCCTGAAAGATATCGCGAAAAAAGTAGGGGTCTCCACGGCCACGGTATCCTATGTATTGTCAAAGGGCGAAGAGAGCCGGGTAAGCCTCAAGGTGGCGGAAAAGGTGAAAAAAGCGGCCAGGGAGCTGAATTACCGGCCCAACCAGATCGCAAAAAGCCTGAAAAGCGGCAAGACCTTTACCATAGGATTGATCGTCGCGGATATTTCCAACCCGTTTTTCGCTCATATCGCGCGTATTGTTGAGGATGAGGCCAAGAAACTCGATTACACGGTGCTTTTCGGAAGCTGTGACGAAAAGGCAGATAAGTCCTGGGACCTGGTCCAGTTTCTGAGCAACCGGCAGGTGGACGGTTTTATAATAGCCGCGGCAGAGGGTTCCGAAAAACAGATCGAGTATTTAAAAACCAATAATATCCCCTTTGTCCTGATCGACCGCTATTTCCCGGAAATAGAATCCAATTACGTTGTCATCAATAATTACAAGGCTGCTTACAAGGCCACCAGGAGGCTGATCCAGACAGGCAATTCCCGGATCGGGATCATCGCTTATGCCAGTTCGCTCCATCATATGAGAGAACGTATAAGAGGGTATAAAAATGCCATGGAAGACGGTAACCTGGAAATTAAGGAAGACTGGGTCAATGAGATCAGGTTTTCCAATATAAAACAGGAAGTTAAACTGGCCATAGACAATATGTTACTGAGCAAAAACAAGGTGGATGCCATTTTATTTGCAACCAATACCCTGGCTGTGTATGGCCTGAAGTATATCGATGAACTCAATTATAAGATACCGGAAGATATCGCCATCATCAGCTTTGACGAAGGAGAAGCCTTTGATTTTTATTATTGCCCCCTGACCTATGTCAAACAACCGCTTAAAGGTTTTGGAGAAAATGCGGTTAAAATCCTGACAGACCAGATCTCCGATCCTGCATTAAAGAAAGAACAGGTCTGCCTGGAGGCCGAGCTCATAATTCGCAAATCCTGTAAAAGAGGGTAGAAATATTGCCGATTATTTAATTTTATCCTGAAATTTCGTGACATTTATATGTTAAAATGTAAAAAACTGAACTTTTCGTTTTTTAGTTTAATCGTTTAAATGTATATTTGGCTTTTAGTTTAATCGATTAAATTCATCTTCCATGAAAAAGTATTGCTTATTTTTTGTGTTTTCTACAATCTGTATTTTGTTTTCCCACGCTCAGGAAAAAGATTTTAATGGCCTGGATATGAGCCTCGGAAATATTTTTCGTGTTTCCAAAGCAGAGACAAGGTCCATAAGTCCCGAAAATTTTACAGGTGAACCCGGCAAGGGAGGGATGGCAGAACCGGGAAACGGAACAGGAAGCCATGCAGCCCGGGAACTGGGCAAAGGCTGGAAAGTAAGCCCTTCGGTTAAAATAGAACCCGGCGAGACTTTTACCCTGGCCGAGATCACCGATGAAGGTGTTATTCAGCACATATGGATGACCCCAACAGGCAATTGGCGGTTTTCCATTCTCCGGATGTACTGGGACGATGAAAAAGAACCTTCCGTAGAAGTTCCCGTAGGAGATTTTTTCGGAATGGGATGGGGAGAATATGCCCCGCTCAATTCGTTGCCCGTAACCGTGAACCCCGGCAGTGCCTTTAACTCCTTCTGGCCGATGCCTTTCAGAAAGAAGTGTAAGATCACTATGGAAAACATAGGTGCAGAGGAGATGTACCTCTATTACCAGATCGATTACTCCCTGACAGAAGTTCCCGGGGACGCCGCGTACTTTCACGCGCAATTCCGGAGGAGTAATCCCACCAAAGGAGCCATCCATACCCTGGTAGACGGTATAAAAGGACAAGGCCATTATGTGGGCACCTACATGGCGTGGCAGGTAAACAACCGAGGATGGTGGGGCGAAGGCGAGATCAAATTCTATATGGACGGGGACAGGAAATACCCGACCATAGCAGGAACGGGGACCGAAGACTATTTTCTGGGCTCCTATAATTTCGAGAACAAGAAAACGCACCAATACGAACGCTACTCAACGGCTTATGCGGGACTGCACCAGATCATCCGCCCGGACGGACTGTATAATTCACAACAACGGTTCGGCCTGTACCGGTGGCATATACAGGACCCCATCCGTTTCGATAAGGAATTGAAGATTACCATTCAGGACCTCGGCTGGAGGAGTGACCATCGCTACCTGCAGCAAAAGTCTGATATAAGTTCCGTGGTATACTGGTATCAACTGGAACCCCATGCCTCCTTTCCGCCCCTTCCTTCAAAAAATGACCTGGAAGTCAATTAACAAATAAAAAATAGACGGATGAAATATTCAGCTATGATTACTACGGTGATGGCCTGTTGTATGATGATAGCCTGTATCCATAGGACCGGAAAGGATAAAAAAGAAATGAAAGCACAGACATATGAGCAGGGGAGCTACGGCTATGACCTGAATTTTCTTAAAGAAAAAGACAAAGGACTGATCGTGTTAAAGCAGGACAGCAGCCAGGTCATCGTTTCTCCCAAATACCAGGGAAAAGTCTTTACATCATCTGCGGCCGGCCCCGGCGGTAAAAGTTTCGGATGGGTCAATTATGAGGCCTTTGAGGGTGAGGAGGACCCGCATATGAACGCTTACGGAGGTGAAAACCGGTTTTGGCTGGGGCCCGAAGGGAGTAAATTCTCCCTCTTTTTTAACCCCGGTTCCCCCATGGTCTTTGACCATTGGAAAACACCGCCGGCAATAGATACAGAGCCCTGGGAAGTAGTGAACAGCAACAGTTCCGGAGTAAGGATGAAGAAGGAGATGTCCATCGTCAATTACGCGGGAACAAACCTTCGGATAAAGGCTGAGCGGGAGGTCCGGATCCTCGGTAAAGAGAAGATGGAAAAACTGCTCAATGTAAACCTGGGGAATATACAGAGCGTCGGGTTTACGACCGATAATGCCATTATCAATACCGGCGATAGGGCATGGACAAAAGAAACCGGAGCGCCTTGTATCTGGATACTGGATATGTTCACCCCGTCCGACGAAACGGTCATTATTATTCCATACCGGGAAGATACCGCGGTTGCTGAGCATAGCCGAAGTAGGGGCAAAGTGGCGACCACCGATTATTTCGGGGAGATCCCGAAGGACAGGATCAGTTATGCCAATGGCCATTTGTTCTTTAGGGCCGATGGTAAATCGAGGGGAAAACTGGGTATTCCCCCAAACCGGGCAAAAACAATAGCGGGGAGTTACGACCAGTTGAACAAGGTGCTTACGATCACGCTTTTCGAAGTCGATAATAATGCTGTCTATTTGAACCAGGAGTGGACGCCGGACAAGGATCCCCTCTCAGGAGATGCCATCAACGCCTATAACGACGGGCCCTTGGAAGACGGTTCCCAGATGGGGCCTTTCTACGAAATAGAAAGCGTATCGCCTGCCGCTTTTCTGCAACCGCAGGAAAAATTGACACACCGGCACAGTGTTTTTCACCTGACCGGGGAGGAAGCCCGGCTGAACAAAATTGCCCGGGCTGTTTTAGGCGTAGAACTGGAAACTGTAAAAAACACCTTCAACACGAAAAAAACGAAATAAAAACCTGAAGAAGTAAAAAATATGCAAAAAATTGACTCATATCCCAGGATCGGGATCAGGCCCGTCATTGACGGAAGGCTTGGAGGGATCCGGGAATCGCTCGAAGAAAAGACCATGGCCATGGCCAGAACCGTTGCCAAATTGTTTAAGACCGAGTTGAAATATCCCGACGGAAAACCAGTAGAATGTGTAATAGCCGATTCCTGTATCGGGGGCATAAAAGAAGCTGTGGACTGTGATAAAAAATTCAAGGCGGAAAATGTCGGGGTTTCCCTTTCCGTGACTCCCTGTTGGGCCTATGGTACGGAAACCATGGATTTTGATCCGCACATCCCGAAGGCCATCTGGGGGTTTAACGGTACGGAAAGGCCCGGAGGGGTTTACCTGGCTGCCACCCTGGCAGCCCACAACCAAAAGGGATTGCCGGCTTTTGGTATTTACGGCCGGGATGTACAGGATCTGAATGACGACGGGATCGCAAAAGATGTAAAGGAAAAACTGCTGTGCTTTGCAAGGGCAGGAATGGCTGTGGCACTGATGAAAGGAAAATCATACCTGGCCATAGGCAGTGTTTCCATGGGGATCGCCGGTTCTGCGGTCGATCCGGATTTCTTTCAGGATTTTCTGGGGATGCGGAACGAATATGTCGATTCCAGCGAAGTCCTGAGAAGGATAGAACAAGGGATATATGACCATGAAGAATACGAAAAGGCCCTGGCCTGGACGAAAAAAAACTGTGCAGAAGGAGAGGACTTTAACAAGGAAGAAAAACAACGTTCCAGGGAACAAAAGGACAAGGATTGGGAATTTGTAGTGAAAATGACCCTGATCATACGCGATCTTATGGAAGGTAACCCGAAACTCCGGGAAATGGGATTCGGGGAAGAATCCATGGGCCATGAAGCCATAGTCTCCGGGTTTCAAGGGCAGCGGCAATGGACGGATTTCCTGCCCAACGGCGATTTTGCCGAGGCCATTCTCAATTCCTCTTTCGACTGGAACGGGAAAAGGCCCCCCTATATGGTGGCCACCGAAAATGATGCATTGAACGGGGTGTCCATGCTGTTCAATTACCTGTTGACCAACAGGGCCCAGATCTTTGCCGATGTCAGGACCTATTGGAGCCCCGAAGCTGTGGAAAGAGTAAGCGGGTGGAAACCCGAAGGCATGGCGGAGAACGGCTTTATACACCTTATAAACTCCGGTTCGGCAACTTTGGACGGGACGGGGCGCCAGGTAAAGGATGGCCAGCCGGCCATGAAACCCTATTGGGAAATTTCGGAAGAAGAAGTGCAGGAATGCCTGGACGCTACAACATGGTATCCCGCCAGCCTGGGCTATTTCCGCGGTGGCGGATATTCATCCGGTTTCCTCACCAAAGGAGGGATGCAGGTAACCATGTGCAGGGTTAACCTGGTCAAAGGCATCGGCCCCACACTTCAGATCGCCGAAGGATGGACGATCGACCTGCCGCAGAAGGTCCATAAGATCCTGGACGAAAGAACAGACCGCACCTGGCCCACTACCTGGTTTGTTCCGCGGTTAACAGAAGATAACGCCTTTGCAGATGTGTATTCCGTGATGAATAACTGGGGGTCCAATCACGGGGCCATTTCCTGCGGGCATATCGGTCAGGAGCTGATCGCACTGGCCGCCGTATTGAGGATACCCGTATCTATGCACAATGTCGATCCCGGAAGGATCTTCAGGCCCAGTACATGGAACTCCTTCGGAATGGACAGGGAGGGAAGCGACTTCCGTGCCTGCAACACCTATGGCCCCCTTTATAAATAATGTAATTGCTGAACGATGATATGCAGGTTTAATCCATACACCACAGTCAAAACCGATCTCTATGAAACGTAAAGCACAAAAAGTTTCCCTGATAAGACCGGGAAATACCTGGCCGTTTATACTGGTTACCAGCCTTTTTTTCCTGTGGGGGCTGGCCAATAATATGACAGATACCCTGCTGGCCGCCTTTAAACGGATTATGAGTATGTCGGACTTTCAGACGTCATGGATACAGCTCGCATTCTACGGGTCTTATTTTTTGCTGGCCCTTCCGGCCGCGATCCTTATAAAAAGATTTACGTATAAAACCGGCGTGCTGGTCGGCCTGGGTTTTTTTATCATCGGGGCACTGCTTTTTTACCCTGCGAGCATTACCATGGTATACGGCCACTTTCTGGCTGCATTATTTATCCTGGCAGGAGGGCTGTCCATCCTGGAAACCGCGGCCAACCCCTATATCATTGCCATGGGCCCCGAAGAGACCGGGACCCGGAGGCTGAACTGGGCACAATCCTTTAATCCCATAGGGTCGATTTCCGGGGTGGTGTTGAGCAAGGTCTTTATCCTCTCACACCTGAATTTGTCCGATGCCGGGGAGCGGGCGGGGATGACCGCCGAAGAATTACAGGTGATCCAATCCGAAGAACTTACCTCCGTGATGGGGACTTATGTGGGGGTTGCCTGTTTTTTAATATTGATATGGCTGCTCGTAAAATACACAAAAATGCCGAAAGCCTCCGATGAAGGGAGCAAAGTACATTTGATACCCAGTCTCAGGCGATTGGCAAAGAACCCCAATTACTGCTGGTCCGTGATCGCCCAGTTTTTTTATATGGGAGCCCAGATCGGCGTGTGGTCATATACCATCAGGTATGTGATGCAGGAGTTGAACCTCAGTGAAGACAATGCCGCAACCTATTACCTAGCTTCCCTGATCCTGTTTTCGGTGTCCCGCTTTATATTCACAGGGCTGATGAAGTTCTTTAGCCCCAGGAATTTATTGATGTTAAGTGCCATTGGAGGCGGAGTATGTACACTGCTGGTGATCTATGGCAGCGGATATGGGGGAGTCATCGCCCTGGTAGCTATTTCCGGGTTTATGTCGCTGATGTTCCCCACCATATACGGTTTGGGAATGAGAGGGCTGGGCCAGGATACCAAGATCGGGGGATCAGGGTTGATCATGGCCATACTGGGAGGAGCTGTCCTGACTGCCTTACAGGGACAGGTTTCCGATACCACCCAAAGTATTAAGTTGTCGTTTTACATTCCCCTGCTCTGTTTTGGCGTAGTGGCGGTTTATGCGGTCCTGCAGCGAAAAATGCAGCCCAACAGACAGACGGTGAATCCGTTGGCGGCAGAAAGTTTATGAAGTATGATGTAAGACCGCAGAACATAAGACATAGGACTTTAAAAGGTGAATGGAGTTTGAGCACTGATTAATTTTATGTCTTAAGTTTTGAAGTCGTAAATCCGGTTTATATAAAGATTTATTTTTCATGAATAACAGAAAAGATTATGTCATAGGAATAGATTTCGGTACAAACTCCGTCCGTTCCGTTCTTGTGGATGCCCGTTCCGGGGAGGAAAAAGGGGGGTCGGAATTTTTTTATCCCCGGTGGAAGGAAGGGATGTACTGCGATGCGTCGGAAAACCGGTTCAGACAGCACCCCCTGGATCATATAGAAGGGTTGGAAAACGTTATTCCTGCAATGCTCCGGGAAACCGAACCCGAAGTCAGGAACAATATCCGGGCCATTTCCATAGACACTACGGGCTCTACTCCCGTTGCTGTGGACAGGCGGGGGACCCCCCTGGCCCTGCACCTGGAGTTTCGCGACAACCCCAATGCCATGTTCTTTTTGTGGAAAGACCATTCTGCCGTAAAAGAAGCCGAAGCAATAAACAGGATTGCCGAAAGTTTTGACATTGATTTTTTAAAATATGTCGGCGGCATTTATTCCTCCGAATGGTTTTGGGCAAAATTGATGTATGTCCTGAGAAAGGACGAAAAAGTGAAGAAAGCATGCCATTCCTGGGTAGAGCATTGCGACTGGATCCCTTTTTTGCTGACCGGGGGAAAAGACGTATCGGAAATGAAACGGAGTGTTTGTGCTGCCGGGCACAAAGCATTGTGGGCCGAAGACTACGGAGGATATCCGGCTGAAGAATTTTTCTCGGCTTTAGACCCTGCCCTGGGCGCTATCAGGCGCAGCCTGCCCGCCAGGACTTATGCCTCTGATAATACGGCAGGTAAACTGAGCCCCGAATGGGCAGGGAAACTCGGTTTATCCACAGAGGTACTGATCGGTGTCGGTGCCCTCGATGCCCATATGGGGGCGGTCGGTGGGCAGATCGAACCGTATTATGTGAGCAAGGTCATGGGAACCTCGACCTGTGACATGGTTGTAGTTCCTGCAAAAGACATGGACAATATCCTGGTCAAAGGTATTTGCGGACAAGTGCAGGGATCCATTATCCCCGGTATGCTGGGCCTGGAAGCCGGACAGTCTGCTTTTGGCGATATCTATGCCTGGTTCCGTAACCTGCTTTCCTGGCCGTTGGAAAACCTGCTGTCAGCATCAGAAGTAATAGACAGGGAAACCTCGGAAAAGCTGGTGCACGAGATCAGGGGCAGAATACTTTTGCAACTCAATAAAGAGGCCGCCGGATTATCAATAGACGAAAACACGGAGATCGCCGTAGACTGGTGGAATGGCCGGAGAACCCCCGATGCCGACCAGCTCCTGAAAGGGGCTTTGCAAAACCTTACTTTGGGAAGTACCGCACCCCGGGTATACAGAAGCCTGGCAGAAGCTACCTGCTTTGGTTCCAGGAGAATTATAGAACGTTTTATCGAAGAAGGTATTCCGGTAAAGGGACTGATCGGAGTGGGAGGAGTAGCCCGGAAATCCCCCTTTATCGAGCAGATGATGGCCGATGTTACGGGAATGCCGATAAAGGTCCACAGATCTGAACAGACCTGTGCGCTGGGAGCTTCGATGTTTGCGGCTACGGTGGCAGGCATATACCCCAAGGTGGAGGATGCCATGGAAAATATGGGGAAAGGTTTCGAAAAGGAATTTTTCCCCGATAAAGAAAAACACAGGATGTACAATATCAGATATGAAAGCTACGGGCAATTTTGTAGTTTCATAGAGCAAAAGACCTGAGGCCTCCGGAGCCTGGCGACTGTCAGATCCCGGAAGCATAGTATTTACATTCCGCAATTCCGGAATGGTATAAAAAAATAACCAACTAAATAATATACCCGATGTTAAGACCAATCTGTTTTTTGGTTTTCCTGATCATTTCAGGAAACTTTTACGCACAGCACAAGCCCCAGGGGGAAGAGATATGGCAACTCCGCAATTATTCTTCGGAAAGGATATCGAGCTATGATACAACAGGAGCCAATGACGACGGTAACTGGAAAGACAAGATCAAACCCGGGGAAACCCGTACCATAGGAGAAGTGGAGGGCCCCGGTATCTTTAAGCATATCTGGGTAACTATTGCGAGTAACGAGGTCAATCACCTGAAAAAGATCGTATTGAGGATGTATTGGGACGGGGAACAGACACCGAGCGTGGAAGCCCCTGTCGGGGATTTTTTCGGCCTGGGACTGGGCAGGTATTTTCTGTATGAATCCGAATTTCTTTCCGTGGGTTCACAGCGTGCACTAAATGCTTATTTCCCCATGCCGTTCAGGAAATCGGCTAAAGTCACCATAACTAATGAAGGAAAACAGGCGATAGACGCTTTCTACTATAATATCGACTGGGAAAAACACCAATCTCTCCCGGAAGATATCGGGTATTTCCATGCGCAATACCGCCAGGCACAACCCACAGACGGCTGGACCTCGGACTGGAACCTGAATGGGGACCCGAAGATCAACGACAAGGCCAATGCCACCGGGGAAGGGAATTATGTGATCATGGAAGCCAGGGGAAAAGGCCATTTTATAGGAGTCACTCACAGTATTATCCAGAACCAGGGCGACTGGTGGGGTGAAGGAGACGAAATGATCTATATCGACGGGGCCGAAAAACCCCGGATACACGGCACAGGTGCGGAAGACTATTACCTGGGAGCCTGGTGCTATGGCGGGTGTGGCATAAACCCTTTCGGGGATGCAAAGCCAACCTTTAATTACAAACAATACGGCAATCCGCTGAACGGGGGTGACGATCGTGGTGCGGAATGGATGGTTTACAGGTTTCACTCCGAATCTCCCGTTGTTTTCAATAGCTCGATAAAAATGACCATAGAGCACGGGCACGCCAACCACCGGTCGGATAATTATTATACTGTGGGTTACTGGTACCAGACGGAACCTCATATGGAATTTCCGAAGTTTCCTGCGGTTGAAGACCGTATACCGGAATTGAAAAATACAGAAGGACCGACCCGTGGAAAAAATTAGAATAAGTAATACGCTGCACAGGGCTAATAGTAGAAAGGCCTGTTTATATGTCATCCTCTTGATGATGGCCTCCCTTTACTGCGTAAAATTACACGGGCAGGATCCCACCCCGGCGGTGGAATGGATACGGCCCCACGAAGCAAAGGACAAAGCGATATGGGGCGTGCGGAGCGGAATTGTCATAGGTCTTTGGCCCTCGCCCATCGAAGACAGGGGAAGCGGAGGTTACGGCGGCCCCAGGGGGTTATTCAGGGTAGGATATGAATTCAAAGGGAAAATCTATCATATAAATTACATCGCGATAGAGCCCGTGGTAGATGGTAAAATAGAATTCAGCGAGATCTCTCCTTCCCGGGTAGACGGAAAATGGGGAAAGCTGATGTGGGCCACCGAAGGGCCGGATCCGGGTAAATTCTTTCCCTTTGCGCGGACCCCCGGAACAGTAACCCGTCCCGATAAAGATAAGCCCGGGGTTGAAGAACTTTCCTTCTTTGTTCATATGGAGCAATTTTTAAATGGTTCCCATCCCTATATAAAAGTCAGTATCAGGAGCGACCGCCCGGAAGAAATCTGCTTTGAGGTCTTTGCCCGTGACAACAGCTCCCCGATGGAGCGCTGTGCACTCACCGCGACCATGGGAAATTACGCCAGGTTGAGAAGGCTCCACCTCAAAGATACCGTAATAGACTCCCGGAAGCTGTATCAGGGCTTTAAGGGTATAGACTTTATAGAGAAAGAACCATATTCCTATAAGGTACTCCCGAGGGATAATAATGGCAATTTTATTGCTGTTATGGAAACTGATGAGACTTTTTCGGAATTATCCTCCTGGCCTCAGGAATCCCGTTATCTATCCAGATGGAACTGGCGGTACAGGCCTTTCTTTAAGGTCGTTCAGTATTGGAGAAAGGAATCCGACCGGTTCGACAGGTCGCTCCGCGTCCGGGTTAACGGCAGGGCTGCTTACTGGGCCGGGGCCAGCAGGGACAAAAATAACTATGTGGAGATTCCGGGAGGCCCGGCATTCGAAAACTTTGAATTAAGGGAAAAGTACTATTCAGGACAAAAGTTCTATTTTGGCATGGCACGCAGGCCGGCCAAAGACATGCTCTCACCCTGACCCGGGCCGTCATTACATGATATTTTTCGGAAGCATCCAAGCACCGGTACTTTATCCTGAATACAGGGCTGTTGAATATATCGCGAATAATTAGCATAATGAATATCATATCATAAAATTTAAACGATTAAGTTTTGGATATCTTCATAAAAAATGTAATTTAGTCCTTCTGAATACATAATTCAGAGTGTATAATATCAATTTATTTAATCGTTTAACTTAAAACCTGAAAAACACTATTTGATAAAAAAACACCTTTAAGAACCAATCAATTTATTAACCAATTAAAAACTATAATGGAAACATCTTACACTTCATTGCCACGCCCCGGTTTTGTGAGGAAATTGAGGAATGGGATCATTTTGGCCTGTGGTTTTGTCTTGTTTGTGATCGTGCAGGCTTATCCTTCCGCATTGAATTACAAGATAACAGAGGCCGGTATAGCTTATTTCCAGCAGCAATTTGTAACCGGTACGGTTGCCGATGAAAAAGGAATGCCTCTCCCCGGAGTTACCATACAGGTAAAAGGTACCGGGAGGGGGACAGCTACCGATTTTGACGGAAAATATACTATCGAAGCCGGTAGTAATGACATTCTGGTCTTTTCTTTCCTGGGGTTTAAGACCAGGGAGGTCCGGGTAGGGGAAAACACCAATGTTGATGTAACCCTTGAGGAGGATCTGGCCCGGCTGGACGAGGTTGTCGTAACGGGCTACATGAAACAAAAGAAAGCCGATCTCACCGGGGCTGTGGCTACGGTTTCTTCGGAAGAGGTCGAAAAGAACATCTATTCCAACGTTATGCAGGGCCTTCAGGGAAGGCTGGCCGGTGTACAGGTCACGGGAAACGGTAGCCCTGCCGGGGATGTCGCTGTCCAGATACGCGGACTGACCTCCTTCAGGTCCGCCCCTCCGCTGATCGTAATAGACGGTTTGCCCACCAATGTCAACCTCAATGATATCAGCCCGAACGATATTGCCTCCATACAGGTGCTGAAAGATGCGGCTTCCGCGAGTATTTACGGATCAAGGGCGGCGAGTGGGGTAATACTTATCGAAACCAGGAAAGGAAAGATGGGAGAGACAAAGATCGATTACAGGGGGTCTGTGGGCATTTCGAGTTTTATGAACACAATAGACATGCTCAATACGCAGCAATATGGAGAAGCATTCTGGCAGGCCGCCGTAAACGATGGAAGCGACCCCAATGCCATGACCCAGATATATCAATACGACTGGCACACCAACGATAACGGGGCCCCTGTCCTGGATAATGTATCCCCGATAGAATGGCTCAATGAAGAACAGACCATGCCGTCGGCAGATACCGACTGGTTCGGAGAGGGCACACGACTGGGAATACAAAACAACCACAGCCTCACCATATCCAGTGGTAGTGAAAAGAGCAGGTCACTGTTTTCCCTGAACTTTTACGAAAATCAGGGAACGCAGATCCATTCCTTTTTCCGAAGGTACTCCGCACGATTCAATTCAGAATACACCCTGTTTAAGGACCGGTTGAGGGTAGGGGAAAATATATCCCTGGCCTATATGAACCTCAACAATCAGCGCCGGACCAACGAGCTTCTCCGTATGCCCGCAATTATCCCGGTACATACGCTCGACGGTGGCTGGGGAGGAACTGCCGTAGCCCTGGGCATGGATGATTACTGGAACCCGATAAGGCAATTGACCATGAACAAAGATAACGATAACCATTACATGACCCTTATCGGAAATGTCTATGCCGAACTGGACCTGATAGATAACCTGAGCCTGAGAACATCCTTCGGACTGGAATATAATGCCGGGAATTTCAGGCATATTGATTTTACCTGGAAAGAAGGCGGCGGCAGGGAGGACATCAATAACGGGGTAAATACCGGTTGGAACCAGAATGTTACCAAAACCTGGACCAATACCATAAATTATCGTTTGGACCTGGAAAAACATCAGCTCGATTTCCTTGCAGGGATGGAAACCGTGAAGTTTAAACTGGATGATTTAAGAGGGTATCGCAGGGATATTGAGATTGAAGACTATGACTATGCATATCTTAATGCAGCTTCCGGAACTCAGGAAGTTTATGGGGGAGGAGATGAATGGTCATTACTCTCCTACTTCTCCAAATTTAATTATGTGTTTGACGACAAGTATTTGTTGTCGGCCACGGTGAGGTACGACGGTTCTTCCAAATTCGGGGAAAGAAACCAGTTTGGGGTTTTCCCTGCAGTGTCCGGGGGATGGAGACTGAGCCAGGAGAAATTTTTAGCTGAAAGCACCCTGATCTCCGATCTGAAGTTAAGGGCGAGCTGGGGGATGAACGGAAATTCCAATATTCCAACAAATGCACTGGTCGATATTTACGATGCCGCTTATCATTCCGGGCTTCACGGCACGAGTTACGGGCTTGCAGGGAACGAAACAGGCAATCTTGCCTACGGATACCGCAAAATACACACCGGGAACTCCGACCTGAAATGGGAAACGACCACCCAAACCAATATAGGCCTGGATTTCGGATTGTTTGACGGTGCCCTGACAGGTTCCGTAGACTACTTCCATAAATATACCGACGGAATGTTATATGAGCCCCCGTACATTGCTGCCATCGGAGAAGGGGGGCAGCGGTGGATAAATGCCGCGAACATGACCAACACAGGGGTGGAATTTGTCATTTCCTACTTTGGCAAAACAGGAGGGGATTTCTCTTATTCGATAACAGGGAATATCAGCACGTACAGGAACCGGATAGACGATCTGCCCGAATCGGTAAAATACACCTTCGGGGGTAACGGACTGGATGACGATATTCTCGGCAGGCCCCGCAATTCGCATTACGGATTTGTTGCCGATGGCCTGTTCAGGACCCAGGAAGAGGTAGACAATTCCCCGGAACAGCCGGGTAAAGGCCTGGGAAGGATAAGGTACAAGGACCTGAATAATGATGGCCGTATTACCTGGGAGCACGACCGCACATGGCTCGGGGTAAGCGATCCGGATTTTTCATACGGATTGAATTTTGAAGCCGAATACAAGAATTTCGATTTCTCCATGTTCTGGCAGGGTGTAGTGGGGAATACGGTCTGGAACGACTGGAAAACATACAGCGATTTCTGGAATGTGCACGTTCAGAAGGGTGTCAATCACCCTACGCGTATTTTAAATGCATGGTCGCCCGCCAATCCCGATTCCGATATCCCGGCCCTGTCCCTGATCAACCCGAATGACGAGCTGAGGGCATCGACCTATTTCCTGGAATCCGGCTCATACCTGAAACTGAGACAGGTTGAGATAGGATACAATATTCCCGAAAGTGTTTTGTCTAAAATAGGTGTACAAAAGGCCCGCCTCTCGGTGAGTGCCCAGAATATTGTAAACATCAGGAAATGGTGGGGCGACGATGCCTATACCGGGATCGATCCGGAAAGCCCGGCCGCTGATGCCTATGTGAGGCCCCAGGTCTTCCTGTTTGGTGTTAATGTATCTCTTTAACCACTAAATTCTGTTCAGATGAAAACTTTTAAAAACTGCATAATATCCGCCCTTTTGATATTTTCCATCACCGCTTGCCAGGACATGCTGGATGTTAACCCCAAAGGCGTACTTACGGAAGACCAGCTTCAGGACCCGGAGCAATTGGATGGTTTTGTTACTGCGGCTTATGCCTTTATGCCCAGATCCCACGCTTTTGAGACCTATAATCCTTTTATTGCCAGTTTACGCTCGGACGATGCCTACAAGGGCGGGGGCGGGCTGAATGACCAGACCCCCTGGTACCAGATGGAGGTCTTTTCGCTGGTCAATGCCAGTATAGGGAATAACGATAATGCCTGGTATCGGGCATATCAGGGCATTTCCAGGGTAAATACCGCGATAAGGGCCATTGAAAATGTGAGCGAAGAAGACTACCCCGTAAAACAGGAACGGCTTGCCGAGATGAGGTTCCTCAGGGGATGGATACACTTTAAGATGAAAAGGCGCTGGAAATGGATCCCTTACATTGACGAAACCGCAACGGTCGATGATATTCCTCTTATTTCCAATCATCCTGACGACATGCAGAACGACCTGCCGCTCTGGCAAAAGATACTGGACGATTTCAAATTTGCCGCAGAGCACCTTCCCCCGGAACAGGATGAGGTAGGCAGGGCCAATCAATATGCCGCCAAGGCATATGCAGCCCAGGTGTTGCTCTGGATGGCATATCCTCAGGACAATACCCACCAGGTTACCGGGATCGATACGGAAAAACTGTCAGAAGCCCTTGTCCTGGTCAATGACATTATAGACAGCGGAGCCTTTAGCCTGGCTTCCGATTTTGCCCAGAACTTTATGCTGGAATACGACAATGCTTCCCCGGAATCCCTTTGGGAATTACAATTTACCATAGACGACGGGACCCCCCGGGGCAACCTGAATGAAGGGAACGGGCTCACCGCCCCCTGGTGGAACCCGTATTTCAGTTGCTGCGATTTTCACAAGGCGAGCTATAATCTCGTCAATGCATTTCAGGTCGGGGATGACGGATTGCCGCTGTTCGACGGGTTCAACGAATCGGAGTTAAAAGGGAATTACGATGAATATTTCAGCAGGTCTTTCGACCCCAGGCTCGGGCATACCGTGGCCATTCCCGATTTTCCCTGGAAGTACCAGGAGATCGTATTCGACAGCACGGGTTCGAGAGACCCCGGTATCTACGGCTATATGAATTCCCTGAAAGAAAATGTACGGACCGACAGCCCCGGGTTATGGGATGAGTTCTGGATGTTCAATTCCAAGAACCAGATCGAAGTGCGGTATGCCGAGGTATTGCTGTGGAAAGCCGAAATATTGATACGGCTGGGCAGGCAGGATGAAGCACTCCCCGTAATCAACCAGTTGAGGGAACGTGCGGCCAACAGCACGGAAAAACTGAAACTGCCTGACGGAACCTTCCCTGCCGAATATAAGGTAGAACCGTATGTCAACGGGGTAAACATCAACTGGAATGCCGAGACCGCATGGAAAGCCCTGGTTTGGGAAAACCGGCTGGAAATGGCCATGGAAGGACGCCGTTTTTACGACCTGGTACGCTGGGGAATTGCCGCTGAGGTGATGAACGCGTATTTCGAAAAGGAAAGCCAGCGCTATCCCTGGATGGAAGTCGCCTATTTTACAAAAGGAAGGGATGAGTACCTTCCTATCCCGCAGGCCCAGATGAATTGGTCAAAGGGCGTTTACAAACAGAACCCCGGCTATTAATTAACTACCTAAATGTTCATACGATGAAAAAATATGTATTTTATATTTTTATATGGAGCCTTTTGCTCTGCTCCGGATGTTATGATGACGATATAATCACGTCCAAACCGGGAGAACCGATCGATCCGGTCTCTAACCTGGCGGCCAATGCAGAAGGAGACCAGGTCAATCTCTCCTGGGACCTTCCATCTGCTTATCCAGAAAATGTCATTGAGCCCGTGTCTGTCCTGATCCATGTCTCTGTTGACGGAAGGAGGGAAGGCGGATCCATAACCCTGGAAGATAATGCTGTAAGTTATACCTATTCGCCTTACGATCCTGCAAAGACATACAGGTTTACCGTTAAGGTCATGGCCCATGCTGAGCCGTCGGAAGACTACCAATCCGGCCTGTTTTATTCACCGGGAAGTACCATAGAGCTTTAATATCCAAAAGAGATAAAAAACAGATGAAAGGAAAGAAACAAGAACATAATCGCCGCCTGTTCTTAAAACAGGTAGGCATAGGCGGCCTGGGGGCTTCTCTGTTGCCCGTACCCTTTGTTACCGGTTGTGATGAAGGTGCAAAAACGGGAACTACGCCCCCCGGTTCCGATGAAAAGAAAGCACCCGCCAGGAAATACAATGGCACCTATAAAGGTGATTACCTGGATAAGGTTGCTTTTCCGATCGGTGGAATGGGGGCCGGCATGTTTGCCCTGGAGGGGACAGGGGCCATATCGCATATGTCCATACGTCACAGGCCGGAGTTGTATCACGAACCGAACATGTTTGCGGCCATCACTGTAAAAGGAATGGATAAAGGGGCGAAAGTCCTCGAAGGACAGGTGCCCAAATGGAAAATGTTCGGCCCCAGGGGTACGGGAAACGGGGCTCACGGATCGAATTACGGACTGCCACGGTTTACTCATGCGGCATTTAAAGCCCGTTTTCCCTTTGCCAGCATTCGCCTTAAAGATGAAGACCTGCCCCTCCGGGTTACACTCACCGGATGGAGCCCGTTTATCCCCGCAGATGAGGATAATTCGGGACTGCCCGTGGGCGCACTGGAGTACGAATTCGAAAATACGGGAGCAAGGGTTGTTGAAGCGGTCTTTTCCTATAATGCGAGGAATTTTGTTCTTCAGCACAACCGGAAAGGAACGGTAGAACGTACTCCCGGCGGATTTATCCTGACGCAAAAAGGCACCGGAGAACAACCGCATCTGGAAACGAATTTTGCCGTATTTACGGATGAACCCGGTACGGTGACAGACCACTGCTGGTTCCGCGGCGGGTGGTTCGATCCGCTCACCATGGTTTGGGAAACTATAAAAGAAGGAAAGGTAAAAGCCAATGAACCTGTTGAAGAAGGGGCTCCGGGAGCTTCCCTGTTCGTACCTTTTGAACTGGAACCGGGAGAAAAAAGAACTATCCGGATTATGATGGCATGGTATGTGCCCGAATCAGACCTGCATTTCGGAGAGGCGGGCCAGGATGGAGGAGATTGCTTTTCTCCTACGGCCCTGGGACTGGAAGAAGAAAGCAGAAAAGATCCGGGTATAACTTACAAACCCTGGTATAGCAGCCGGTTTGGGAATATAAAAGATGTCGTTGAATACTGGAGGGAAAATTATAAGGATCTACAAAAGAAATCAGGGCTTTTCAGAGATGCTTTTTATTCCAGTACGCTGCCGCCGGAAGTCGTGGAAGCCATTGCGGCCAACCTCACTATTCTGAAATCCCCGACCGTTATGAGGCAGTATGACGGGCGGATGTGGAACTGGGAGGGTTGCAGCGATGACTGGGGGTGTTGTCATGGGACGTGTACACATGTGTGGAATTATGCCCAGGCCATTCCGCATCTCTTCCCAGCCATGGAAAGGGGCCTGCGGCATACGGAGTTTTGTGAAAATCAAAACGAGGGGGGGCACCAGGTATTCCGGAGCAACCTGCCTGTTTCGCCGGGTAAGCACAACTTTCACTCGGCTGCTGACGGACAGCTCGGGGGCATCATGAAAGTATACAGGGAATGGCGGATAAGCGGAAACAACCGGTGGCTCGAAAAAATGTACCCCATGGTAAAGACCAGTATGGACTACTGTATCCGGACGTGGGACCCGAGGGAGAAAGGTGTTCTGGAAGAACCGCATCACAATACCTATGACATTGAATTCTGGGGGCCGGACGGGATGTGTACCAGCTTTTACCTCGGGGCTCTGAGTGCACTCTCCGAAATGGGGAAATTCCTGAACAGGGATATTTCCCGTTACGAAGAGCTTTGCGCAAAAGGGAAGAAATATATGGAAGAGCGTTTGTACGACGGGGAATATTTTATCCAGGATATCCGGTGGACGGGCCTGAATGCCCCCGATCCTGTTAAAGCCCAGTCCTTCCACACCCAATATTCCGACGAGGCCCTGGCCGTATTAAAAAAGGAAGGCCCCAAATACCAGTATGGCAAAGGGTGCCTGTCCGACGGGGTCCTGGGTAGCTGGATCGCCAGTATGTGCGGGCTGCAGGACCCGTTGAATGCCCAAAAGGTTCGCAGTCATTTAATGGCGGTACATAAATATAACTTAAAAGACGACCTGACGGACCATGTCAACCCGCAACGCCCTGCTTATGCCCTGGGGAATGAGGGTGGGCTTCTCCTCTGTTCCTGGCCCAAGGGAGGAAAACTTTCCCTGCCGTTTGTTTACAGCAATGAGGTCTGGACCGGGATCGAATACCAGGTTGCATCGCACCTGATGTTGATGGGGCAGGTGGAAGAAGGTCTGGAGATCGTACGTGCCTGCCGTGACCGCTACGACGGCCGCACAAGGAACCCCTTCAATGAGTATGAATGCGGGAGCTGGTATGCCCGGGCATTGTCCAGCTACGGCATGCTACAGGGGCTTACCGGTGTACGGTATGATGCTGTTGAGAGGGTTTTGCACATAGATTCCAGAATAGGGGATTTTAGCGGTTTTCTCTCTACGGAAAACGGTTTTGGTACCGTGAGCCTAAAGGGCGGGAAACCTGCCCTGAAAATATTCATGGGCGAAATAAAGGTAGAAAAGGTACTCATTTCCGGTGAGGAAGTGGAATGGAAGGTTTAGTGCGAAATATGGAAAATAAACCGGAACAAAAATGGAAATAGCAAGTAAAACAGTAGTATCGTTAAGGTACAGATTGAAGAATGGAAAAGGAGAGGTCGTAGAAGATATAACCGGGCGGAAACCGGTGACCTATCTGCACGGAACGGGTCATATACTTCCTGCCCTGGAAGGCCATTTAACAGGATTGAAAGTCGGGAACGTAAAAAGGTTTTGTATATCGGAAGAACAAGGCTATTTCGGGGTAGAAGGAGAATTTTATTGCGAAGTGATCATTGATGAAGTACGCCGCGCCACCGACGAAGAATGGAACAGGGGAGAGGTCGCTCAAAAGAATAAAAAGGAATGTGGATCCGACGGATGCTGTTAAGGCGTTCGTGGAGACATACTAAGCCCGGTTATATTGAAAACAGGTTGAACCGGATATATTAAGATACTTATTCGTGCTACATGAGTTGCTTGCCGTAGATGTATCTGAAAATTTATATTTAGAAAGATCCGCTTTGTGCCCTCCGTGCCTGCTTTGATTCCTTTGTGGTAAAAAGGATTTCAGGAGAAGAATTTAACCTCAAAGGGCACAAAGTTCTCAAAGACGTAAAAAACCCGATTCAAATCAAAAAACAGGAAATTATCATAATATGTTGTATACTATATGATTATATTCGTTTTTTAAAAATTGACACATCATCAGTAAAAGCAAATAATAGTTTTTGCACAGACTCCCGGTCGGATACAGCTTGTATAAGTTTTTTGCTTTACTATCCGGATAATGGATTATCTTGAATAGTTATATCAGTAAAAACCTCATTAAATCTTATGTATATTTTCTATCTTTAAAAGAACTTTGAGGGATTTAACAAGTATGATACTCAAATACCTGAAGAATAAATATCAAATTGAATTATAAAAATGAAAAACCTGATCCTGTTGTTAGGGGCACCCAACGATGAAAAAGGAAATCTTAGCCCTATTGCCATAGACCGTAGTAAATGTGCATATAACTTATATGTGAATAACAATAATATGTCTTTTCTATGCACGGGTGGATTTGGGGAACATTTTAATAAAACAAACAAACCACATGCACATTACGCCAAAGAATTCTTGATAAGAATGGGAGTAAAAGAAAATGAATTTTTACCGTTTGTCCTATCCGAAAATACTTACGAAGATTTCACCAAATCAAAAAAGATGATAGAAGAAATCGCGCCGGACGTATTGTTTATTGTGTCTTCAGACTTTCATATGGAAAGAGTCCGGTTAATACATGATAAAATTCTCGGTTATCCGAATGTTATATTTCTAGCCGCCGGATCAACACTTTCCTCAGAAGAATTATTGCCGTTAAGGGAACATGAAAAGAATGCTGTAAGACGATTAAAGCAGGCCGGGTTAGAACTTTAAAAAAGTAAAACCCGCTTAATCTGTGTTTGCACAAAATTTTGGACACTGTCATTTTTGAATAGTTCAGATATCCAGAAATACCTTTTTGCTGTTTGAGATCTTCAAGCCGGATATAGCTCCGGTACCCTCAAACCGGTACTTGACTCCATATACCCGATTTGTTTTTCCTTCCAAAGACGCTTTGTAAGCCACCCTGTCGTTTACAAATATGGTTAAGGCACCATCTTTTGAAACACATTTTACACTGACCCAGGACGAAAATTCAACGCCAAAACCGGAAAGATTGTTTCGATTACCGTGGATATTCCTGTCCAACAGATGCAAATTCAGGTCTGCGATACATCCCTTGACGGATAAGGGAATAAGGATGATCTCACCTTCACAATACAGGATTATTTCACTTTTTTGGCAACTTCTGTAATTTTGAAATGGGATGTTTTTTAATGAGGTTTCCATTTCAAAATCATCTACTCTAAGCTCCTTAAAATCTTCGACCCAATAGTAGTTTACCACAGTATTGATAACGGGGGCATTTACATGATAACTTCTGATCAGTTCCGGGGAGACTGCCATCCCTTTTTCAGACTTGAACTCACCCGGTTTAAAATATACAGGCTCATGGTCTGTTTCCATAAGGGCAAGCCAACCGTCCGAAGGAATTAAAATACCATGTTGTTTTACGATCTGGTCGTTTACAACCAGCTTGGCATCAAAATAACCCGGATTATAGTACACTGAAGCAACCAGGGAATCCTCTTTATTGATGATCTGTCTTTTGCTCACATCCCAACTTTGCTGAATTTCGATCTTATCATTAGCGTTAGCGCCGGAGGCCTCCACTTCGAATATTACTGAATTGGGTAATCCTTCGGCTATTTTTTTTGAAGTAAAACCAAAGTCCTTCTTATTGATACCGGTTCTGGAAAAAGACAGGATAACCAGGGCTGACAGGGCAGAAATAATTAGTATAGCGGTCAAAGCGGTCCTCTTTCCGTTTTTGCCCCATCTTCTTATATCCCGGACAGGCCGGTGGTTTTTTTTACCGATGTGTGTTTCTTTGGAGTTACCGGCACAAAAAGCACTCCAGTTTTCATAACCTGTAAATTTTGCCAGCGTATTCAACGTAGCCGTACTGGGGGTGGAATGATATGGGATTCTTCCCCATAATCGTTTCAGGGTATTGTGGCTTATGGTTACACCTGTATGTTCCAGGATTTTTTCACTTAACTGTTCAAAATTTTGTGACGACCAATCAGAACCACTGCCCCAGCCCAATTTCTCTTCAATTGCTTTTAAACAGTCCGATAAGTTAGTTTCTGAATGAAATGTAGCCATTTGAATTTCAGTTGTGTACGGAGTTGTACGAAGTTGATGTTATTTTGAATTGCAAATGTATACCTGCTTCGTTTTTCTTTGCAATGTACTCAAACCAGCGAATAATTGATATCATGAAAGTAAAAAATTTAATCATCACAACAACGGCTGTTTCACTAATTTCCTTTTTAACCTCGTGTACTGAAAGAGAAATTAACTTCGATAAAGTTCATTTGGAGCTAGTGAACAGAGAGATAATCCCGACGGATGAAAAAGAGGCAAATACCTTGGCATTGAATGCTAAAGAAGGGGGCGGTATGGCCGTCATTAAAAATATAAACTTTGATATGGGCACGATAGCGTTAGAATTGAAAGGAGAAAATAACCCAGGCAAAAGTTTTATTGGCATTGCCTTTAACATCCAAAACGACTCAACCTACGAAGCGGTTTATTTCAGGCCCTTTAATTTTAGATCTGACAGACCGGCGAGCCGGGAACATTCAATTCAATACATCAGCCCTCCGCATCACACATGGCAATCCTTAAGAACTAAGCACGAAGGAGAGTACGAAGCGGCATATCTGAATCCACCATCCCCTGATGAATGGTTTGGGATCAGGATGAAGATAGACAGTAGCAGTGTTTCTGTGTATGATAAGTCGGGTACAGAATTATTAAATATAAACCGGTTAGAAAAGCAGGCTTCAAATAAGATCGCCCTTTGGACAGGAAACAATTCAAAAGGTGTATTTAAAAATATGAGGATACTGAAATAAAAAACGAACTGTCAACCGGAATAACCAGGCAAAATAGAGTGTGATGCTGAGCGGACGAAATGCAAAAATAAAAATCACCCCTATTCGCTCTTCAGGACTTCCGTCGGATTACTCTTCGCTGCCTTTATCGTCTGGGATCCGATCATAATGAATGCCACCAATAATACCACCAGCAGACCGACGAACAACTCGGTGGCATGGACGGGGGTGTGATACGGAAACCTGGTCAGCACAAAGTTTTCGATGAAAAGGTAGGTTACCGGCAGGGCGATAAGGGCCGATATTGACAGCAATACGAGAAAGCCGCGGCTCAACAAGTATATAAGCCTGCCGGAACCTGCGCCCAACACCTTGCGGATGCTGATCTCTTTCAGCCTGGTTTCCGTAGTGAAGGCCACCATTCCGAACAATCCCATCGATGCGATAGAAATGGCGAGGAACGAAAGGAAACCGATGATCTTGACCATGGCGGAAAGTTCGCTGTATGCATTTTCTATGGCTTCGTCATAAAATTCAGCCTGAAATGGATGGACAGGATCGATCTTCTTCCATACGGACTTGATCCTGGCCATGGTTGCCGGCATGTCAGTACTTCGTATTTTAGCATTAACAATAGCCCTGTCTTCCGGTGTCCAGAATTGAAAAGCTACCGGCTCGATGAGGTCCTGGACCTTGCCATAGTGAAAGTCTTTTATGACCCCGACAATGGTCATCTTGCGTTGCTCCGAGAAATCGGGCGGCTGTATCAGCGTGATCTCTTTTCCGATTGCTTTCCCGGGGTTGTCGGGATCCATGTTAAATCGTTTTAAAACTTGCTGGTTAACGATCACTTCCCTGGCTGCTTCGGCCGTGGTGGGGCGCGCCATGAAATTTCCTCCGGCAACGAGCTGGTATTGATGCAGGGGCAGGTAGTTTTCATCGACGTAGTTGGTCAGGACCATGGCAGAGTCGCGCGAATCCTTGTATTTCATAAAGGAACCCCAGGCATTCCCGACGCTGGTAACGATCATGGACCGGGACAGGGCAGTTACTTCCGGTATTTCGCCCAGTTCGTGGAGAAACCCTTCGGATTTATTACCCTGCATATTGATGTTCAGGATGTTTTCTGTTTTGAACCCCAGGTCGAATGCAAGAATGTTTTTATACTGCACATAGCCGATGGCGGTTGCTGTTATAAAGATAAGTGTGAGTGTGTATTGGATCACCACCAGGGCGCGCCTGAGCGATAGGTGCCTGAATACTTTTACCGACGACACATTCCGGAGCGCATTGATCGCGCTGATTTTCGAAAAGAACAGTGCAGGCAGGAAGCCTGCAATAACACCTACAACGACCGAAAAGACGATAAAGGCTGCGACCATGACCGGAGAGAGCTCCAGTTTCACCAGGTGCTGCATCTCCGGTGCCATGTCTATCAGCTGCGGCCGCAATAAGAGAAATATGAAGAATGAAAGAAGAAGGGCTGCCAGGGAGATTATGACCGCCTCCGTGAGGAATTGTTGCCGTACCTGGCCTTTTCCGGCACCGATAGCTTTGCGAAGGCCTATTTCCTTAAAGCGGCGCATGGCACGTGCTATCGTAAGAATGGTATAATTGAGACAGGCCGACAATATGACAACAAGTGCAAGTCCGCCAAGTATCCAAAGTACAACCGGAGGGATGTGCGGGCCCATCGGGGCCATGGAGCCGAGATCCTCCCCAACTACGATCTTATATAAAGGAAGGAGCTCGAGTTGGATCTCAGTACTTTTGTCGGCGAGATTCTCCTCTTTTGCAATGGCATTAAGCTGCGACTGCATTGAAGCCATATCGGCATTTTCCTGCATCAGGAGGTACACGTAGTTCGACGACATGTTTGTCCATGCCTCAAAATCAGCGTCGCCTTTATTTATTTGTTCGGCTGTGGAGAACGATACCAGTGCTTCGAATTTGATATGCGAAAAGAAGGGAACATCCTTCATTACACCAGTCACCCGGTAACTGAGTGTATCGGATCTGATCGTCTTGCCGAGCGCCGACTCGTTGCCGAACAGCTTTTTAGCTGCCGTCTCGGTGAGAACGATCGAATAAGGATTTTTCAGCGCCGTGTCGGGATTGCCTTCCAGCATCGGAAATGTAAATATCCTGAACAGCGACGGCTCCGCCCAAAAGCCCTTGATGGGGAGAATATTGTCGCCAACCTTTGCATCAAGCGAAAAGTCGTTACGCAGAATAGCCACTTCTTCAGTGCCGGTCACTTTCTCGCGGATAAGTTTTCCGGCCTTTATCGATGTGGTTGCCATCTTGCTGTTTTGTCCATTATTGGAGGTCGTGACGTTGGTGATGCGATAGATCCTTTCGCCATTCTTGTTGAATTTATCGTACGAATACAGGTCTAACATGAACGCGATGAGCAGTAAGCCTACGGACATACTGATGGCAAGGCCAACAATATTAATGGACGAGAAGAGTTTATTGTGCATTAAGTTGCGCCCCGATGTTTTGATGTAGTTTCCGATCATGGTCCGGTTGATAAAAAGGGTGATGGCCTTTGGTCAGCAGGTCTGAGTGTCTTACCTGCTATTAGTATATAATAATCATGCCAAATGTATAACATGCATTAAACCAATATATTGAATTTAATCGGCATATCCTTGACCGTACGGTTTCGATACACTTTGTGTCCGCTGACAATACACTTTAAAAGATTCTGAATATAATTTTATGGTATACGTTGAATTACATAATTCGGGAGTGTTTTTAAAATGATCCGGCCCCTGGTTTTTTGAATTTTATTCACATTTTTGTGTAATGTTTCAAGATGTTTTTTACCCGAAGCCGGCTTCTTTGATCTCTTTTTTAAATAGGTGATATTTATGCGGTAAGATCTGCTTCCGCGCCAAAGGCATGGTCAATGACTATTTTCCATGTTCCGTCTTCTTGTCTCTTCATCACTTCAATCCCTTTAGCGGCTACTTTGATTTTCCCCTCGTTTGTTATACACCATTCAGAGCGTCCAAGTGCGATATCGTCAAATTGCAGGCAGTAAACTGTTTTGATCTCCATTGTTCCGGGAATATCCATAATGTTTTGTATGGCTTCTTTCCATCCTTCTTTATCTGCTATTTTCTTGTTCGGTTCAGGAAAAATAATGCCGTTGGTATCGTACATTTTTAATACGGTATCAAGGTTCTTTGTGTTAAAGGCAGCCGCTAAATTAGCATGGGCGTCCTCGGCTTTTGTCGGTAAATCCATCTTTTTATGTATTTTGATTAAAACTATATAATGTAAGTCCACCTAAAATAACAGTCTGTTATTACGGTAGGACAGAGATATAAAAACAAGTAAATCAGTCTTGAAAAATCCCGGTAAAAAGGGGATTGAAATCCTGCTTGCCGAGAATCTGATCTACCGTTCTGGTCGCATCTTCCTGAAGTCTGTTAAAAAGAAAGCCTCCCATGCTTATTCGTTTTACACCGAGCCGGTGCAGTATATCAAAGCCTGGCAGGCCTGGCATGCACATAACGTTGATCGGTAGGGAAGTGGCCTTAACAACAGCTTCTATATCTGGTATAGAAGTAATACAGGGTGTAAATATACCTGAGGCTCCTGCGTTTTCGTAATGTTGTATCCTGTTGATTGTCTCCTCCAGTGCATTAGGCACATTCAAGAGGAAACCATCAGTACGAACATTGAGGAATATTTTAAGATTATTAGAGCTGATGTATTCGGCTATTGCAGAAAGTTTTTCAGAGAATGCCTCTATCGTCTGGAATTTACGATCAGGGCCCGGAACAGTATCTTCTATATTAATTCCAACCACGCCAATGTCTGCCAGGTTTTGGATGTTTTTGATTATTTTATTCACAGTATCGGCATAACCGGCTTCCATATCAACGGTCAAAGGGATCTGTACACTTTCTACCACTCTTCGGGCCAGAGAAGATAAAATTTCAAAAGGTAACTGTTCACCATCTTGATAGCCATTGGCTATTGCAACAGCCTGGCTTGAGGTTCCTAGGGCCTGAAATCCCCTGGATTCAAACATTTTGGCGCTGCTTACATCCCAAATATTACCAAGCAATAATGGCAAATCCGATCGATGTAATTGATTGAATTTTTCAAATAGATCCATAGATTAAAGTTTATGATTTAACAATTATACTAAACCAAAATTACCTTAATGAAAACCTGAAAAATTGTATAAAAAAGAACAAATGTTTTACGGAAGTAAAAGCTGGTTAACCGGTGTAATGTTGTTCATATAAGAAGAAGGAGTACTGCCTGTAAACCATTTAAAATCCCGTATAAAATGAGATTGATCAAAGTAACCGCAGTTATAGGCAATAGAGGTTAGCGTTTCTTCTTTTCTTGAGATAAGCATGAGGCTTCGCTGGAACCTCTTTATTTTATTATATGATTTTGGCGTGAGGCCTGTATATTGGTTAATTAACTTATGTAAATAACGTGGCGTTACATGGTGTTTTGAAGCTACCAGCCTCAAATTGTTTTCTGTATAATTATCTTTAATGGTCTCCAATATTTTTCCAACTCTATCTATTTTATATATTTTTTGTTGATTATAGATCAGTTTTTTTATCAAAAAGCTCTCGATCAGGCGGATTCTGGTGGCCATATCCGCAGCTTCCAGAAGTTGTCCGTGAAGAGTCCGGATGGGATGGCCCATTACCTCATATAAGTCATAGACATGGTCATTGAATATTCGTATCTCATCATTTAGAAAGTATGCAGCAGAATGGGTGAAGAATTTGATGCCTACCATGGTGTGTTTTCCTCTGGACCTAATGGACAATGGTTTTGTAATTTGTCCCCAAAGTTCGGTTGGAGGGGTACGATGAAAAACGTTGTTGACAGAAAATTCCCAGATACCATCGCCTAAATTAAATATCATCTCCATATCCCCGCTGGGAAGAACCGTGTCCTCGAATTCCATATCGGAAGCAGATTCGAAAAGATAATAGTGCCTTATATAAGGTTTCAAGGTGTTTGATGGTATAAATTGTTGAAAATCCATAAAGTAAATGTATTACTTTTTATTGGTTATCTTTCTCTATAAGAATATTTGATGGAGTAAAAGCCCGGAATGGTTTGTGTTGTCTTTAAAAAGACTTAGTTCAACTTTCCATCGCTACTAAAGGAATCGCGAAACATTTTCCAGCCCTTTGCGGTTTTCTTCCACAGTACCAGGAATTTTCCTTTGTCAAATACTTTATGATCTTTATCCAGGGATTCCCAAAGTCCTTCTTCAACCACATAGCCATCGCCCAGTCCGTAAATATTTGTGGTTGTAAATTTTCCTCCGCGCAGGCCAATGGTATCGTAAGCTATACCAAAAAAATCCAGAGCCCCGTCATGTCCCTCAAAACTGGACGAGTTTGGCGCCATGATGAGACAATCTTCTGCATAACGATCTACAAAAATTGACGCATTGTGTTCTTTAAATGCACGAAAGTATACATCGTTGCTTTCGCTAATTACTTGCTTTGCTTCCTCGAGTTCGGTTTGAGCATTAGCCTGAAAAAACAGCAAACCAAAGAAGAGTGTAAATACAAGAGCGGATAATGTGAAGTCATTTTTCATTTTGCTTGTAATTAAAGGGTTATTTATAAGCAAAATTACCGCACCCCGTTTGCTGTAAATTGTATAAAAAGGAACAAAACAGCCACTACGCAATTACTTCTCATTAAAAAAGTTTAAACGTGTTCAATGATTTGCGACTTTACCTGGTATCATATGACTGTAGTAAAGTGCACAATATTAGCATTGAAATGGTCTGAGCCCTTATTTTTCTTAGCTTAAATATTTATATTGGCTAATTATAGGATCTTTTTTTTGGAAAATATATATATATATTCAGTCAAATAATTTAATAATTGTATTTATTACTATAAATAAGTATTATCTAAAACAACTCCGGAAATGCAAATATTGTGCAATTAATTGCCAATTCACTACAATTTTAACATGATTTAACTAATTATATTTGTTTCGTATTGTCCAAATAAGGAGTTGCCGAGTTTTCAGATTTTGAGGGGATATCGCTGTGTCCAGTACCTATAAACTTACTTCCACGGCCATAGAGGTTTTTAAGGCGATTCCCTCTGAAACGAATTTCCCCGGGGCCTACCTGCTCGATAAATCCGCGGTCAGCGCATTTCAACTTCAGGGAGATGCCGGGAAGGTCGTCACAGATCTTCTTAAACTTTTTGCAATTAAGATCAATAATCAAACTTCAGGAATTATGATTTCAACTACAAGTGTAAGCTATTTTTGCTCTGTTTTATTTTTATTGTATACCGCAACAGCGGGGGCACAGAAGAAAATCACCGATGAGACCGAAGCACAGAAAAAGGAACGTATGGCCTGGTGGGCTCACGACCGCTTTGGAATGTTTATCCACTGGGGACTGTATGCTTTGCCGGCCCGCCACGAATGGGTAAAACAGCGCGAACGAATGACCGACGAACAATACCAGGTATATTTTGATGAATTTAATCCTGACCTGTATAACCCGAAGCAATGGGCGAAACAGGCCAAAAAAGCAGGAATGAAATATGCCGTGATCACTACAAAGCACCACGAAGGTTTTTGCCTTTTCGATTCAGAGTTTACCGATTACAAATCGACCAACACAAAAGCCGGCCGGGACCTTATCGCGGAATTTGTGGAAGCCTTCCGTGCAGAAGGATTAAAAGTAGGGTTCTATTATTCCCTTATCGACTGGCATCATCCCGATTTTACCATAGACCGGATACATCCCCAAAGGATCGACGAAGGTTCGGAAGCAGATTACGACGCGGTGAATAAAGGCCGCGACATGAAAAAGTACCGGAAATATTTGTTTAACCAGGTTAGGGAGTTACTGACTAATTATGGAAAAATAGATATTATCTGGTTTGATTTTTCCTATCCCGGAAAAAACGGTAAGGGAAAGGATGACTGGAATTCCGTTGAGCTTTTAAAAATGGCAAGGGAGTTACAGCCGGGGATCATTGTGGATAATCGCCTGGACCTGAATGACTATGCAGATGGGGCTGACTTTGAAACTCCCGAGCAGGTCAAAACCGAAGAACTTGCAAAATATAAAGGAAAAATGTGGGAAACCTGCCAGACATTTTCCGGTTCCTGGGGGTACTATCGCGATGAAAATACGTGGAAATCACAACGGCAGTTACTCGATTTGCTGATCACCTCCGTAGCCAATGGCGGAAACCTCCTTTTAAATGTGGGGCCGACCGGCCGGGGAGAATTTGACTATCGCGCCATCAATGCCCTGGATGGCCTGGGAGGCTGGATGCATGCCAATAGCAGGTCTGTCTATGGTTGTACTTTTGCCCCCGAGGACTACAAAGCTCCCACCGGGACAAAACTGACCTATAACCCGGAAACCAACCGGTTATACCTTCATCTGTTTGAATATCCTTCTTCCGGCCGGTTAGTACTACCCGGATATAAGAATAAGATCAGATACACCCAGTTTTTACACGATAATTCGGAAATTGGGATTTCCGCAGAAGGACCCTCCGGAACCTTAAAAAATGAGGATCTTATACTTTTGCTTCCCGAGCAAAAACCCGGAATGGAGATCCCGGTGGTTGAAATTACTTTAAAATAGTTTTTTCTATAATGACTTATCCAAGAGGTGGGAGTATAGAAATACATAAAGTTTTAGGAACTGTCTAAGAATAAAATAACTCCATAATGAAATACGGGTTTGGTATACCATTGCTGTTTTGTACCCTTTTGTTTTTGAGCTGTGAACATGCGGCAGATATCCATTTATACGTTATCAAAGGGGGAGAGGCCAACCCTGGATCTTTTGTTAAAGACAGTACCTTTGTCGAGATCAGCGATGCTTTGGTTAAAGCAGGAGAAATAAGAAAGGATAATAAACGTTCTAAAATAATTGTCCATTTGCAGGAAGGAGAATACAGGTTGGATTCTTCCCTGGCCATTACTCCCGAATTAAGCCATGTGGAGATTGCCGGAGCAGGAAGCGGCAAGGTTTTCCTTAAAGGTTCCAAACGTCTTCATTTGAAGTGGAAGAAATATACCGATAGTGTATGGGAGGCACCAATAGAAGAGGGAGTTTCTGTTCAGGATCTGTTTATAGACGGTCAAAAGCAGATTCTGGCCAGATATCCGGATTACGATGAAAAAAGCAGGCACTGGAACGGATATGCAGCAGATGCCATTGATGCAGACAGGATCGGGTTGTGGTCCAATCCGGAAGGAGGTATCTTTCACGTGATGCATGCGGCCGAATGGGGAGGGTTTCATTACCGGATAACGGGAATCGATGCGAACGGCAATGCCGTGCTTGAAGGTGGGCACCAAAATAACAGGCCGGGTCTTGGCCCCCACAAGGAATACAGGATGGTCGAAAATATCTTCGAAGAACTCGATTCGCCCGGAGAATGGTTTCTTGACAAGGATACTCAAAAATTATACTATTGGCCCGAAAAAGGGACAGACCTTAAAAATGCCCTGGTAGAAGCCGTCCATTTAAAAGGTCTGCTTGAGATCAAAGGCAGTATGGATGTCCCGGTAAAGGATTTTTCCATTCGGGGAGTCACTTTTGAACATACGGGCAGAACGATTTTCGAAATATACGAACCCCTTTTAAGAAGTGATTGGACCGTATATCGGGGCGGTGCTGTTTTTATTGAAGGAACGGAAAATGTAGAGATCAGGGATTCTGAATTCAGGAATTTGGGAGGACATGCGGTTTTTGTGAGTAATTATAATAAGAAGACCATTATTCGTGGAAATCACATTCACGATTGTGGAGCTTCGGGAATTTGTTTTGTAGGAGATCCCGGAATTGTCCGTTCTCCCTCGTTTCAATATAAAGAATATGTTCCTTTGAATGAAATGGATACGGTTCCCGGACCTGTGAATAATAATTTTCCTCACGAGTGTATTGCAGATAATAATCTCATATACAGGATCGGAACCCTGGAAAAACAATCCTCCGGTGTTGAAATCTCTATGTCAAAGAAAATTACGGTAAGCAATAACAGCATTTATGATACTCCGAGGGCGGGGATAAATATAGGCGATGGAACATGGGGAGGGCACCTGATCGCCTATAATGATGTATTTAACACCGTTCTCGAAACCGGGGACCATGGTTCCTTTAATTCATGGGGGCGGGACCGTTTTTGGCATCCCGATAGAAAAAAAATGGAAGAGATCGTTTCAGAGCATCCGGAAATGCCTTTTTGGGATGCGCAGGATACCACAGTGATAAGAAATAACCGTTTTCGATGTGATCACGGTTGGGATATAGATCTCGATGACGGATCCTCAAACTATCATATATACAATAACCTTTGTCTTAACGGGGGTATAAAGCTCAGGGAAGGTTTCCGGAGAATTGTGGAAAACAACATATTGGTTAATAATGGTTTTCATCCGCATGTGTGGTTTAAAAACAGTGAAGATATTTTCAGAAAGAATATTGTTTTTATGGCACATAAGGATATCATGCTACAAGGTTGGGGCAAAGAAATAGATCACAATTTTTTTATGGATCAAAAAGATATTGAAGCATCACGGGCACATAAGGTCGATAAGAACAGTAGTTACGGAGACCCGTTGTTCACAGATCCCGAAGCCGGTGATTTTACCGTTGCCGAAAATTCTCCGGTTTTAAAACTGGGATTTAAAAACTTCCCCATGGACAGCTTTGGAGTTAAAGATAAAACCTTAAAGCAGATCGCCAAAAAGCCTGAAATTCCGGATATGTGGCTGGCGAGACGATCGGATGAAAACCCCGGAGATTCACCGGGCCCTGTGCATTGGCTGGAGACAAAGATCAAAAATGTGAAGACTCTGGCCGAACGTTCGGCAGCCGGCCTTCCGGAAAGTTCAGGAGTGCTGATAATTATTGTTGAGCCCGGAAGCCCTGCAGAGAAATCCGGGTTGAGAGAAGGTGATGTTATCGTGGAAAGTGAAGGTGTTGAAATACACCGTATCCCGGACCTGTTAAAATCTTTCCAGACCAATAATTGGAGAGGGAAATTGAAACTGGTGGTTTTCAGGAACCAGGAAAAAAAATCCGTTGAGATCAAATTTTAAAGAAATATAGAGTTAAAAATCTATCTTCGACCTCACAGTTCCTGCTGTTTTTTGTTAAAACTGAGCTTTTGGGAAACTGTAAAGATAAACCTTGTTGTATACACATCCCGTTCCAAATGTGCAACAGCCGGCATTATTCATTTTTTTCCGGCTTCAAACCCTTCTCTTATTTTTATATAAGCGATCCGCATTTGCGATTCCACGGTTTTGACCGAAATATTCAATAAAGCTGCAATGTCCTTGTATTTTTTACCTTCTTTTTTATGAAGCATGAGGATTTCCCGGCATTTCACCGGCAATGCGTCAATAATTTCCCCTAACCGTTTCTGGCGGTCATCATCCGGATCCTCTTCTTTGGGGATTATTTTTTGCAGTGCGTCGTATTTAAATTCTTCCAGTACCTTTTTCCTGAACTTCTCTTTGTGATATTGATTGATGTAGAGATGATATGCAATTTTAAACAAGTAAGGCCTGAGAGATGATTTTTCCCGGAGTTTTTTTCTTTTTTCCCAAAGGCTTATAAAACTACTCTGGGCAATGTCCTTGGCTTTTGCATCATCTGCCGTAAGTGTCAACACATAGGCTACCACTGACGGATAGAATTCTTCAAACACTATTTTAAATATGGCGTGATCCCCTTTCCTTAATTTATCGACTATTCCTGTTTCATTGTTCATTCGGATACCAAAAAATCAGTTCAAAAACGTGCACGTTAACAAATATCAAAAAAAATCAGTAATCTTTTAAGGGTTTTTACATGTTGGCTTGTTATACGTATGTAATTGGGGTTTTTTATATGATTTTATTAAAAGTGCTTGTGGTGAAATACTTATCCGGACAGATTACGGAGAAAGAACTATTCGATCTTGAATCGCTCCTGGCCGATGCTGCCAACCGGGAAGAATTTGAAAAATATGCAGAAGATCATTATTTCGTAAATAAAAAGTTAACCTCCCTCGATCTTGAAAAAGAATATACTGCCACACTTCACCGGATCGACATTAAAAAGAAAAAAAGGAAACAAGTTTTTTACAGGGTTGCGGCTATACTGATCATCGTTCTTGGCATAGGGCTTTACATGAAATTGTCCGTGCCTTCCCAAACAGAGATCCCCCCGGATACCATAACCATTAAATTGCACAACGGAAAAATAAAAAAGCTTTCTGAAGAAGGGGTTTCGAATATACTGGACAAAGAAGGTAATACCATTGCCCGCCATGACGGCAGTATTATTAATTACCGAAGTGGTGATACCACGTCTCCAAAGAAAGCAGTGTATAACGAATTATCTGTTCCTTTTGGCAAAAAATTTCGCCTGTTGCTCGAAGACGGGACCAAAGTAAGCCTCAATGCGGGTTCCCGGCTTAAATTTCCCGTGGCCTTTCTGGAAGATCAGCCGCGTGAAGTTTTCCTGGAGGGTGAGGCTTTTTTCGATGTGGCCAAAGACAGGCAACGTCCTTTTATGGTCAATAGCAACGGATTTCATGTTCAGGTTCTTGGTACAAAATTCAATGTAAATTCCTATACGGGAGATAAAAGTATAAGTACGGTTTTGGTAGAGGGCTCTGTAGGGCTCTATCACGATTCGGAAAATGATCTCTCAAAAGATGATATGATTAAACTCTCTCCCGGAGAGTTAGCCGTTTACAATAGAAATGACAAAAGTATCCTGGTAGAGGATGTAGATACTACCGAATACATCGCATGGGTTGATGGAGTCCTTCTATTTAAGATCCGCCCTTTTTCGGAGATTATCAGGGTGCTGGAAAGACATTACAACGTGCAAATTACCAATAGGTACAAGGAGCTGGAAAACAAGCGCTTTTTTGCAAAGTTTGATGTTGAAAACATCGAAGAGGTGCTCCGGTCTTTTCAGGGAAGTGAACCTTTTTCCTATCAGATTAACGGAGATAACATTATAATTGATAAACCATAAAAACCAATCATCATGAGAGCTGTATACATAACCTGAATTATATTTCAACCCGACCAGTTATCACTCCTGTAAAAAGAATCAGGAAATGCGCCAACATTTCCCGATCTCTGAGTTATGACATATAATCATTAACCCGATAAAACTTTACTAAAGTATGAAATTATTGCTAAAGGGGGAACTCTGTGATCTCCCCATGTTTAAATTATCGCTAAAGATACGACTCCTCGTATTGTTCTTATTCGCTGTATTGCCGAATATTTATGCCAGTAATTATTCCCAGAACACAAAAATCTCACTCGATTTTGAAAACGCCGGGGTGATGACCGTTCTCCGGGCCATTGAATCTAAAAGTGATTTCAAATTCCTGGGTAATGCGGAGGTTATAGAGAATTATCCACCGGTTTCCATAAAGGTCAAAAAGAAAGACATCTTTGAGATCCTGGATATACTTTTCAAAAACACGGCGGTTACCTATACTGTTCTCGACAAACAGATCATATTAAAGAAGAAGTCACCTGCCGCTGACAATCCCGTTCCGGAGCGTAAACAAGATGAAGGACGGGAGGAAAGACAAGAGGACCCGGTTACAGGTACGGTGATCGACGCGGATACGGGAGACCCGATACCGGGAGTAAATGTTGTTGTTAAAAATACCTCTGTGGGGGTTGTTTCGGATTTTGACGGTAACTATTCCCTCCAGGCACCATCTGACGGGGTGTTGATTTTCAGCTACATCGGTTATACCACCCAGGAAATTCCGGTCGGAGGGCGTTCCGTTATAAACATTACATTGGAAACGGAACTTTCCGCCCTGGATGAGGTGGTTGTGGTAGGTTATGGTACGCAAAAGAAAGTGAATATTACGGGAGCTATAACCTCAGTAAATACAGAAGAATTAAATGAAGTGCCAACGAGCAATTTATCAAACACCCTGGCCGGTCGTGCCCCCGGTGTGAATATAACGAACACTTCCGGTCTTTCCGGGGCATCTTCGAGTATAAGGATCCGGGGAGGTTTCGGGGACCCTTTGTTCGTCATTGACGGCATTGTAAGAGATAAAGAGGCCTTTGATGCTCTTAATGCGAACGAAGTGGAGCAGCTGAGCTTTTTAAAGGATGCCGCCACTGCTTCCATATACGGGTCGAGGGCCGGTAACGGGGTTGTACTGGTCACCACCAAAAAAGGCCGCAAGCAAAAGCCGGTTTTTAATTTTCAGGCCTCATATTCCGCATCTTCACCCACGCAGACTCTTCTTTCCGATCTGACCACGGCTACCGATGAACTGATCTACCAGAACCGCGTCGCAGAATTCAATGGTACCACACCACCTAACGGACCTACGGAGTTCAATTATTTCAAGGACAAAAATTATAATGTCAATGATATGATCTGGAGGAATCCTTCTAGTCTGGACTATACCATGAGCGTAAATGGGGGTGGTGAAGCCATCACCTATTACACCCTGGCCAGTTATCGCGGGCAGGAGGGTTCTTTTAAAGGGCTGGATTACAATAAGTTTAACCTCCGGTCAAATGTTTCGGCCAAACTTTCAAAAAGCATTACTTTAGATGTAAACCTTGCGGCAAGCCAACAAAATCACGATCGGTTTTACTGGCCATTTTCTCCGGATGACGATTATGACGTCTCCGATCTTTACCGGGTTACTTTTAACTGGCCAAAGACCTACCCGTTTTATACAGAAGCCGATGGTACGCCAAGTAATCAGATTACCGATTACCCTGTTCAAACACCTATGGGGAGCTGGCTTGCCTGGAGTGTGATTGATCAGATCGTTGGAAACCGATATATAAAAACCAGAAAGCGGCAACTGAGTTCTTTAGTCTCTCTGAATATTGATCTGGGCAACTATATACCGGGACTGTCCACAAAATTTGTAGGAAGTTATCTGGCGGAAGATTATATGCGAAAACATTTTCTGACCTTTCAGGAAAATTATGTTTTCAATCAGGCCGACCCTGATGGTAACCGGTTTATTCCCGGGCCCCCGGACCCCGATAAAACCAACACCTTTACCTTTAGTCAAAACCAGGAATTTTTAAGTTATGAAATAAATACGGCCTGGGAATACCAGGTGAACTGGTTTCTTAACTACGAGAATAGATTCGGAAATCATGGAATCAAGGCCATGGCCGTATTCGAACAGGCCGAAAACGGTTTGTACGGAGCTTATGCCAAGGCCGAAGATCCCGTGACCAATTACGACCAGGATTTTGTGTATTCGACCGATGCAGAACGAAGATACGGTAGCGGATACGAGGAGATAGGAGCCAGGCAGTCGATCATAGGGCGTGTCAATTACGATTTCAACGAACGGTATATTGCCGAGTTTTCGTTCAGGTATGACGGGAACACCCTGTTCCCGAAAAATAAACGCTGGGGCTTTTTTCCTTCCTTTTCAGCCGCCTGGAGAATTTCAGAAGAATCCTTTATGGCAGAGGCCGATTGGTTGGATGAACTTAAACTAAGGGTCTCTTACGGAACTACCGGGAATGATCTGGATATAAATAACGAAAAGATCTCTCCTTTTTCATTTGTCAATACGTATAATAATACCGGCAGTTATATTTTCGGGACCGACCTCTACCGTGGTATCGGGCCTGGCGCAACACCCAACCCTAACCTTACCTGGGCTACGTCGACCACCTATAATGCGGGTGTGAATTTTGAGATGCTGGACCGGAAGATTATCGGATCTATAGACATTTTCTTAAAAAAAGAAGTCGATATTTTAGGTTCCAGGCTGGTTACACTACCCGACAATTACGGGAGGTCTCTGGCCCCGGAAAATTATGCCGAAAGATCCTGGCGCGGTGGTGAACTTTCGCTGATGTGGCGCGATTACTCAGAAGACGGCAAATTTAAATATTCGGTATACGGAAACATAGGTTATGCCAGGGATCAATGGGACAAAATTGATCAGGACCCGATTTTTGAACCGGGAGGACTCAGAGCGTCCGAATCGAAAATAGGACAGCCCATTGACCGTATCTTCGGCTTAAAATCCTTGGGGATCATACGTACACAAGAACAATTGGATGAACTATTGGCCCAGGGGTTTACCCAGTACGGCAGGGATCCCTATTTAGGGGGACTTTATTTTGAAGATGTACGTGGCGATGGCTACTCTCCGGGGCCCGATGGTAAAATAGACGGCAATGATTTTCAGTTGCTTTCTAAAAATGCGATCCCCAGGATTAACTATGGGTTCGGCTTTAACCTGGGTTGGGGAAATCTCACATTGGATGCCCATTTTCAGGGGGTCACCAATTACGATCGTATCATAAGCAACCAGGAAGGAGCAGGTATGAGGCAACACGGTGGGACCGTTCGCCCTTACTACCCGATTTGGGCAAGCGATGTATGGACCCCGGAAAATCCCGATGCTAAATACCCTCGGGTTGTCGGGCAGAACTGGTACGAATCCGGAACAGGCGCCACATCCTTCTGGATCCACAACGGGGCTTATCTGAGATTGAAGAATCTAAATATAGGGTACAGCCTGCCGAAAGAAATACTGGAAAGCATAGGGGTATCGAGTGTACAATTATTTTTCAACGGCACCAATCTGTTTGCCATTTCAGAGGTTAAGGAGTTTCACGACCCCGAACAGAAAAATTACGATTCCTATCCTGTTATGAAAACATATTCCCTCGGAATGAACTTTAAATTTTAATGGATCAAAAATGAACAAACTAATATACATATTCGGACTTTTTATTTTTCTGTCGGGCTGCTCTGATGTTCTCGACATAGAGAATATTGACAGCTACAGCCCGGATGCTGTCTGGAACGACGAAAACCTCGCCAATGCCTATATGGCCAATTTATATCCCATGTTCGGAAACTGGGACTCCGGGGCTGACAAACTGAGTCAACAACTGGCAGGTATAGAATGGTACCCGGATAGAGTAACCATTTCAAATGGAAATTTTAAAAGCTGGGATTACTCGAGGATCCGGCTCATAAACCAGGCGCTTATTGACGTTAAAAACGGAACGCTTCCACAGGAAGTAAAAGACGGTATAACCGGTCAGGCACTTTTTATGCGGGCCTATGCCTATTTTAACATGGTCAAGCACCACGGAGGCGTCCCCTATATTACCGTACCACAGGACCGGTACGAAGACGATCTGAATGTACCCAGAAATTCTACCGAAGAATGTTTTAACTTTATAGAAGAAGACCTCGACAGCGCTATTGAACTCCTGCCTCAGCATATTGTTCCCGCATCGGGCGATTACGGAAAAATTGACGGGAATTTTGCGCTGGCCTTTAAAGCCAAAGTACTTCTCTATAAGGCTTCTCCGCAATTCAACCCTTCCCAGCCGTGGAATAATCCGTATTGGCAGGAGGCGAACGCTGTGAATAAAGAGGCTTATGAATCGTTGTTAGGTCAGGGGTATGGCCTTGTAGAAGATTATTCAGATATCGCTTTGGAAGAACGAAATAAAGAAGTGGTATTCTCGGTTATTAATACCTACCCTAACAAAACCGCTGCCTGGGATCATGGCGTACGTCCAGGTTCAGAAAGCCGGGGCGCGGCAAGTGCCTGCCCTACCTGGCAATTTGTTAAAGAATTCCCCATGAAAGACGGAAGGCTCTACAATGATCCTTTAAGCGCTTACACCATGTCTGACGAGGAGTTTTTGCAGAATTACTGGAAAAACCGGGATCCCAGGTTTGATAAATCAGTGGTTTGGAACGGGAAACTATATGAAGTTTCCGGAAAGACCGGGAAAAAACAGTATACCGCATTGGGAATTTCCCATGAACTGGATGATTTCGGGATCAATCCGAATGCGAATATAAATTCATCCAATTTAAACCGATATACCGGTTTCTTTATTGTAAAGAACAGCCTTCTCCATTTAACCCAGGCCGAAGTACAGCAGTACGACCTGGATTTTGTACTCATGCGCTTTGCCGAAGTCATGTTGAACTATGCCGAAACAGCCAATGAAACCGGAAATTCGGGTACAGCTTTGGCAATTCTTAAACAGATCCGGGAAAGGGCGGGTATTGAGCCCGGTGTTGACGGAAATTATGGGATTACTGCCAGTAGCAGAGAAGAAGTAAGAGAAGCCATATTGGCGGAAAGGAACATAGAACTTTGCTTTGAAGGCCACCGTTTTTGGGACCTGAGAAGGTTACGCCTGTTGGATCGTCTTAACGGAACTATAAAAGAAGGTGTTGAGGCTATTGCTATCGAACCGGATCAGAGTGAAATGGAAATCGGAAAGGCCAGGGAACTTGCGGATAATTACGAGCTTGTGGAAGAGGACTTTAAGTATTCTACCTTGCAGGTTCCCCGTTCGGGAGTACAACAAAGTACACTTCCCGAGAACTACTATTTCTTTCCTGTTCAAAAGGGTGTTTTGGACAGAAACCCGGAATTGGAACAGAATGTAGGCTGGGGAGGCTCTTTTGACCCGACCCTGCACTAATTTTCGGGTTTTTATGATTTAGACTTTCTGCAATGGTCTTTTATAAATAAAATGCATGCAAATACTAAAAAGTCTAATAAAGGAATGATATAAACTCTTTTGTGTTAGAATGAAAAAACCCTTGTGAAACCGCAGTTTCATAAGGGTTTTCTTCAGTTTAGTGGAGTCGGGGAGAATCGAACTCCCGTCCAAACAAGCAATTAAAATGCTTTCTACATGCTTAGTCTTCGTTTGTTTTTCGACCTAAGGCTGACCGAAAACCGCCTACCTTAGGCTTAGCTTCTAAAGATTTGAAATACTGCCAAAGCCACAGTATCTCTATGTTGACTTTTATGGTGCCTCCTTGCGGACCGCCGTCAACAAGGGCTTTCCGGAGACATCTCGCTTTTCCGCCTTGCGGAAACGTGGCTAAATCCTACTATAATTCAGATTACGCAGCAAGAGCGTAGTTATTCTCGCCATTTAAAAGGTGTGAAACATGAGATTTAAGAGCTGTATTCCAGCGCTCTGCATGCTTACATTTCAATTCGACCTGCTGTCAAAACCGGTCGACCCCAGTACATAAAGAACTTTTTTATGATACAACAACTATGGTGCCATAGTAGTGTGCAAATGTACTACAAAAAATTATTCCCTGAAAATCTTGCTAAGAACATTCTCAAATGTTACATTTGAAACAAAAGATAAGCCAAAAAGTTAAAAATCTATAAATATGAAGTTCGGAATCATCAAAGAAAGAAAAAATCCTCCCGATAAGAGAGTTGTGTTCTCTCCGGATGCCTGTGTGAAAGCCACGGAGCTTTTCCCCGGAGTTGAATTGGTGGTAGAAGGTTCGGATATCCGGGTGTTTCGGGATGCGGATTACAAAAATGCGGGTATAGAAGTCACAGATGATGTTTCGGGCTGTGATGTACTTCTGGGCGTAAAAGAAGTACCTGTGGAGGCCCTGATCCCGGATAAAAAGTATTTTTTCTTTTCGCACACCATAAAAAAGCAACCCTATAACCGCAAATTGTTACAGGCTGTCCTGGATAAAAACATCGAATTGTACGACCATGAGGTCATCACCGGTGCTAATGGCCAGCGTCTTGTGGCTTTTGGCCGATATGCCGGTATTGTAGGGGCGTATAATGGTATCCGTGCATACGGACTGAAATCCGGCTGTTTTGAATTGCCAAAGGCGGAGACCCTGCCGGACCGGCAGGCCCTTATCAATGTCCTGAAAGATACCCGGCTACCAGGTATTAAAATAGTACTCACCGGAAAGGGCCGGGTAGGAGGAGGTGCTAAGGAAATACTGGACGCTATGGGACTCAGGGAAGTGGGGTGTGAAGATTACCTGAAAAAGACCTTTTCGGAACCCGTTTATTGCCAGATCGACGTATTGGACTACAACAAACGAAAAGACGGGAGAAGATTGACCTATAAGGACTTTTACGAAAATCCCAGGGCATATGATTCCGATTTTATGCGTTTTGCCAGGGTAACGGACCTGTATATGGCCGGGCATTTTTACGGTGAAGGCGCTCCATATATCTTTACACAAGAAGACGCTAAATCCCCGGATTTTAAGATAAGGGTGGTAGCGGATATCAGCTGTGATATCAACGGGCCGGTGGCTTCGACCATCCGGGCCTCGACCATTGCAGACCCGGTTTACGGTTATGATCCCGGCACGGGCAGGGAAACAGATTTCAGGGAAGAAGGAGCCATTGCGGTCATGGCCGTGGACAACCTGCCCTGTGAGCTTCCGCGGGATGCCAGCGAAGGGTTCGGGGAGATGTTTACGGAATATGTAATGCCTGCCTTTTTCAACGGGGACGAAGACGGTATACTCGAACGCGCTAGGATGACGCATCATGGCAAGCTCACCGATAGGTATTCGTATTTACAGGACTACGTGGAGGGAGAGATTGCCAGTTAACCTTTTTTGAATCCCGCTAGCGGGTTTAACCTCCAGGTGATCGTATTGAAATGAGTGGGCTTACTCATATGAATATCTCTTTGGCCTGCTCGGGAGGCAGTTGATCAGACGTTTTTAACGGTTTTCCGGATAGGCTTGGCCCTGTCTATTTTTTCGCGGGCCAGTTTTTCATCTTCACTATCGGCTTCCGGTTCTTTCTGGACTTTTTCGGCGATAGGCTTATACTGGAGGTCACCATAAATGGGGAAATGATCAGATCCTATACCTGGCAGCCTCTCTATGCGATTCAGCATAAAGTCATTGGAATGGAAGAGGTGGTCCAATGGCCATCGGAGAAAGAAATATCCGGCGTGAAAGGTGCTGAACATTCCACGTCCGATCCTTGGGTCCATTAGCCCGCTGATCTTCCGGAACAATATGGTAGTGTAAGACCAGGCTACGTCGTTCAGGTCGCCAAAGACCAATACGGATTCTTCCTTTGCACTTACTTTTTTGCCTACCAGGAGAAGCTCCGCATCCCGGTCTGTTGAAGTGTCGTCTTCTGTGGGGCTTGGTGGCATAGGGTGTAGGCAGTATATTTTTACTTTCTTTCCCGAAGGCAGCTTAACATACGATTCTATGGAAGGAATATCGTCTTTGACGAGATACATCACCCTGGTATCTTCCAGTTCGAGATTGGAATAGAGATGCATCCCGTAGAGGTTGTCCAGGGGGATCTTTACCGTATACGGATAGTCCTTTCCCAGGGCGTCGAGTTGTTCCTGCCACCACGAATCGGATTCCAGTGTGAGTACGATATTCGGTTTTTTCTTTTGGATCAGGTACAACAGTTTCCCGGCCTTTCTGTTGGGGGTAAGCACATTGCTCACCAGGATGGAGATACGGTTGGTGTCATCCTCTTTTCCTTTGAAACGGATCACTTCTTTCCTGTAAAACGGTGTGTAAGGAAGTATTTTACAGGCCTGATATATGAGGCAAATAAGCAGTAGTCCTGTAAGGATATAGGGAAAAAGGGAGTCGAAGTTAAATCCGCCCAGGCAGGTTGGGAGTGCAATCAGGCCGAGGATAAACAGTTGCAAACGGGGAAAGTCAAAGACCCGTATCCACCAGTTGTCCCGTTTAACGAGCGAAGCCAGTGTGGAAATGATAAAAACGGAAGCTAATACGGTGGCTGTAATTTCCGGAAACCCCATTATTTATCATGTTTGGCAATAACCCATACGGCATGGATAATTCCCGGTAAAAACCCCAAAAGTGTCAAAAGGATATTTAACCAGAACGCCCCTTTAAGCCCCACGGTTAAAAAGACCCCTAAGGGTGGAAGGATAATGGCAAAAATAATTCTCAGGATGCTCATATCTTAAAAATTAAGGAATTGCAGCACTAAGATAGTTTTTTGTGTACGATAAGGCAACTCTCCGTGTGAGATTTTTTATAATGCCAGGCTGTTTACAGTCTTCCGGATGGCCACCAGATTGGTGAGCAGTTTATCCAGGTGGTCGAGATGAAGCATATTGGCACCGTCGCTCTTGGCATTGGCCGGGTCGAAGTGGGTTTCCAGGAACAATCCGTCCACGCCATTGACCACTCCTGCACGGGCAATGGTCTCTATCATATCCGGCCTTCCGCCGGTAACGCCGCTGGACTGGTTGGGTTGCTGGAGTGAATGGGTGACATCCAGTACCACCGGGGCGTATTGCTGCATGGTGGGGATCCCCCGGAAATCGACAATAAGGTCCTGGTAGCCGAACATGGTACCCCGGTCTGTGATCACAGCCTGTTCGTTGTTACAGTCCAGTACTTTCTGTACGGCGTGTTTCATGCTTTCCGGGCTCATGAACTGGCCTTTTTTGAGGTTTACGGTTTTTCCGGTCTTTGCCGCAGCGACCACGAGATCGGTCTGCCGGACGAGGAATGCGGGGATCTGCAATATGTCTACATATTCGGCAGCTTTGGCGGCATCTTCCACCTGGTGGATGTCTGTGACCGTAGGTACATGGAAGGTTTCGGAAACCTTGCGGAGTATTTTCAGGGCTTTTTCGTCCCCGATACCGGTGAAGCTGTCTATACGGCTTCTGTTGGCCTTTTTATAACTTCCCTTAAAGACATAGGGAATCCGCAATTTATCTGTAATGCCAACCACTTTTTCGGCAATACGCAGGGCCATTTCTTCGCCTTCGATGGCACAGGGGCCTGCGAGGAGGAAAAAATTACCTGCGTCGGTATGTTTTATCTGTGGGATCGCTTCTATTTTCATGAGCATGCTTTTTGTTTTTCTCCCGGAAGAGACAGTTTTTTTGATACAACAGCAAATTTAGGAGTTATTTTCTCGTTGCCGTACCACTTCATATAAAAAAACACCACAGGCCACTGAAACATTCAGGGACCCTATATTTCCGTACATGGGAAGTTTAGCCTTGTGGTCTGCCGATTTCAATACAGAAGGAGAAATGCCTTTGTCTTCGGCTCCCATGACAATGGCTGTTGGGGTGGCAAGGGGAAGGTCATAGAGCGTATTTTCCGTTTTTTCCGTGGCAGCAACCACCTGTATACCGGATCCCTGGAGGTAGAAGACCGCGTCCTTGATATGATCTACCTTGCAAATAGGCACGTTGAACACAGCCCCTGCCGAGGTTTTTACCGTATCGGCCGTTACGGGCGCAGACCCCTTGCTCTGTATGATAATGCCGTGTACACCGGTACATTCGGCAGTGCGGATAATGGCTCCGAAGTTCCTCACATCCGACAATTGGTCCAGGAGAAGGAATAAAGGGGTTTCTCCCGATTCCATAGTGCTTGAGACAAGATCGTCAAGCGTATGGAACGCCACGGGGGAAATATTGGCAATAACTCCCTGGTGGTTTTTATGGCCCAGGCGGTTCAGCTTTTCCAGGGGAACATATGATGAATTGATCTTTTCCTTGTGGAGAAGGGATTCCAGTTCAGAGAACAATGCTCCTTTAAGCCCTTTCTGAATAAAGACCTTATCTACGGTCTTTCCGGCTGATATGGCTTCTATGACGGCCCGTATGCCGAAAATCTGATAGTCATTTTGCATGGGGCAAAGGTATGAAAAAAAGAAGCCAGTTTTAACATGTTGAAGGGCCAGCTCATACTGTTTGGTATGGAGGTAATACCTCGCTTTCAGGGAATGGGGAATATCTTCCCGTGTCGCAGCACTGGAAATCCTGTTTCAGGCATACAGCATGGCTACCTCATCACCAACATTTGCAATGACATTGTCCAAAAAACTTTTGTTAAAAGCAAAGGAAACTACTTAAAAAGGTTGGTTATTGCCAAAATATGTAATATGAGAATATAAATGCATCTTCTGATTGCCGCTAATCCAAATAGGCAACTCAATAACCTCTTTTATGAGCAGTTTCCTTTTTTTGTATTAATTTTCGAAATTTAATCTGCACAAACAACAAACGGAAGCAATCCGGCGCCGGTTTCACCGAAATCTCCGGAATCGAAGACCAATGAACCATCGGGCGCATAGATTTCAAACCGTATTTCGCCATACTGGTCGCCCGGGAAGTTCCAGGCTGCACTTGTAGTGCCTTCAGGGATGGTTACGATGGCTTCTGCTTCAAAAAAGCAATATTGATCACCACATTCATTTTCACCCTGGCCACTTGGCCACCCTGTACATTCGAAATCACTTTCTTCATGATATGAACACATACCTACTTCTATGGTGGTAGAACCATCAAGGACAACGGTAATACCACTTCCGCCATTACCTCCGTCGGTTTGCCAACCATCTCCAAAAGAATCAAACATTTTTACTACATAGTCTCCGGGAGGAGGAGTACACGAAAGCAGGGAGTTGTATTGGAATGGGGAGTTGAAATAGATCCCGGTAAGTACTGATGAGCTACTTTCAGGCCCAAAACTCCTGCCATCGGTCAAATTAAGGCGAAATTTTACAACAATGATATCGCCAAGGTCATAATCATCTTCAGTAAGCCCCATAGCGGATACAGCTTCACCAAAAGTGACACTAACGGTAGCACGTGGTAACCCTATCGGGCCACTCGAAAAATCTGAGGCTGGAATAGTTTTGGCCATAGCCTCAGAAGGAGGAGTGGTACCATTATCTGGCGTTCTGTCGTTAAAAGCCACCAATACCTCTATGTTTTCCATAAGCGCTCCGTTTTCTTCGTCTTGTTCCTCAAGGGTCACTTTAAAAGCAGATTCCGGGTTGAAAACATCCAGCAGGTTATTGTCTATGGAAATGGTTCTTAGTACGGCACCGGTTTCCGGGCTTTCAATAAGATCGTATACCGGCTTATCGGGGTCTTTGTCGCAAGAATATATGAGGACCGAAAAGCCGAATAGTATGGCTATGATTTTAAATATATTTTTCATCTTCCTTTTTTTTAGTTCGCTGGATTAGTAACTCCTGAATCCCAGAATACCTGTGTTTGAAGGTCTTGTTTCTGAGAAATGTTCTCGTTTGCTCCCGTTTCACTGGCGGGGATCAACAATGATCTCGGGAAAGTTCCGGGATTAGGCTCAATACTCCTTGCCAACGTCCTCGGGTAGCCGGTTCGCCTTATAAAATTATAGGCATCGGCACCAGCGCCATACATGGCAACGAAAAATTGTTCTCCCATGATATCCATTTTATCTTTTGTTGTAGGCCACCCATCGGAACCCAGGGAAGTGGAGTTGCTTGCGTTGGTAAATTCGTCCATTTTGGAATTAATAAAATCCTCGATGTGTTTCTCGCTTGGAGCAAATGACAGGTTGGCTGAACCATCACGCGGGCCAAAACTGGCTACATAGTTAATAGATTCTTTCAATCCCTCCATCATATGCTCCGCGGCCATACTGTTGTTGCCCAGTTTAAAATAGGCTTCTGCCCTCCAAAACTCTATAAAGGAAGAGAGGATAATGGGCTCAATACCGGCACCACCGGCTCCTAATCCTATACCTACCCCGGCTTCGTAAAGGGTTAATTCACTCTGGTCTGCACTCAGAACAACCCAATCCAGGTTGTCATCAAAGCGTCCTCCGGCGGGATAAACACCACTGGCGGTCCTGGTAAAATTATCGGGCGGGATACCTTCGGCATTACCGTGGGTTCTTCCCCAATAGCCCAGGAAATTGGAACACCAGTAGGCTTCATCCGGGGTAAATTGGATATGCGCAGGTGTTTCCTGGGTAGAACAGATGAGTGTCTGGGCATCTACACTCGATCCTCCGAGGTCGTCCGGGTAGATGAAGAACTGTCCGTTACCCTCAAAGAACAGATAAGTAGAATTTCCGGGGGTTACTTCTTTTTGCCTGTAGAAATAATATCTCCTCCTGGGGTCATCAAATCTTGTTACAGGTATGGTATCGTCTTCTTTAAGTACATCGCCTTCATTGCCTAACATTAAATTCATTAACCAGTTAGAACGGTACTCGTTGGCCCCGGATGCAGTGTAATCGGTGGAGTAATCTGGGTGCCTGTTATCCGGTTCTAATTGATTGGTGCCATATTCAAATACCATATTGTCACCATCTGCTTCGATAACATCGCTGGCATTTATAACAGCCTGGTAATCACCTAAAGTCAGGGATGCCCTCATTTTTAAGGTGTTGATAAACCGAACCCACTTTTCAGCAGACCCGTCATAATACATATCGAGTACAATACTATTGTCCTGGGTAAGGAGGCCTTTAGCTTCATCCAAAAGGCTTAGTGCAGCTTGATAAACAGCCTCATCGTCATCCAAAGTCGGATTGGGAAATTCAGCAGGGTTGTTAGCTTCGGTCCAGACAATGTCGCCCATATAATCTATCAATAACATCATAATATGGGCCTGCATGGCTTTAGAGGCCCCCAGAACGAAGTTTAAAGACCCATCGGCATTCAGGTTTTCAATGGTAGTAATATCGGGCATCATATCACTGTACAAATCGGCCCAGGGCCCATTTAAAGCGCTACCGGTATAATTTTCCCTGTATACCCTGCCAAACATATATTCTATCCTGCCCAGGTCGCCTCCTATGTCGTTAAAGGTGGTCACTGCGTCCCTGTAATTGGTCTGGATGGAATTGAATAGCAATGCAGGGTCTGCCTGATCCGGCCCTAAGTTGTTCGGGTCGTCCAGGTTTTCCAATTCTGTCGTCTCACATCCTTGTAAAAAGGCCAAGACCGGAAGGAAAGCTATTATTATATATTTAAATCTTTTCATAATAGTTGTTTTTTAAATTATCCAAAAAAGAGTCTTGTTTAGAATGAGACTTTAACACTCAACCCGTACCGTTTGGAACTGGGCCCGTTAAGAAAATCAAAACCACGGCTGTTACCTACGCCTATACCAGCCACGTTAGGGTCAAAATTGGCCCTGTCGGGCATATTGTAGGCGTCATACCAAAGGTTGTACCCGGAAGCGGTGAATGATACACTTCCGAAAGGAGTTTTGTCCAGCCACTTCTTTGGAAGGTTATAGCTCAGGGAAACCTCTTTTAAACGTATTACAGAAGCATCGAAGATCAGTGTTTCTTCCTGATTGGAACTAAACCCTAAGTTGTCAAAGTAATATGTTGCATTATCAATTTGTATCGTATTGGGCTCTCCGTTCTCCAAAACCCCCGGTACGATAAAAGAGTCGCGCCTGTCCTCTACAATTAAACCACGACCTAATAATGTCCCTACGGATTGAGAATAAATATCCCCGCCTTTGACATGACTGATCTGAAAGCCCAGGGTGAAGTTTTTGAAAGAAAGGGTATTGATGAAGTTCATAACGTAATCGGGATTCGGATTTCCGATTATAGGAACAATGTTTCTGGAACCTTCTGTACCACTAGGTACTTCGTTTCCATTAGCATCGATGGCTATTTCTTCTTGTCCCCTGTATATACCGTCAGCCCCTACTACTTTGTTGCCGTTTTCATCTCTTTCTATCCTGGTGCCGACGATCACTCCCAGTTGTTCTCCTTTTATCGCTGCGTTACCTAAATTGGTAAAACCGGTATAAATGATCTGGTCGTCCTCTTGTTCGGTAACGATCTGTTCGTTAGTGGTGAAGTTTACCCTGGAATTCCAGTTAAAGCCATCTGCCTGACCACTTTTGAAAATGTCTACCCCGAGGTCAACTTCCCAACCGGTTCCTTCTACTTTACCGATATTGTCCTGGGTCTGGGTAAACCCGGTTGAGGTAGGCAATGGTTTAAATACGATGAGGTCTGTAGTGGATCTGCTGTAATAAGACAACCCCAGATTAACCATGTTTTTCAGGAACCTGGCATCAAAACCAATTTCCCATTCCTGGATAAGCTCTGGTTTCAGGTCAGGGTTGGCCTGGAAGTTATCTACCGAATTGGTAACTATACCATTTGAACCCCCCGCAAGGCCACCGTCCTGTTTTGTAGCCTGAACGATGCTGTTAACCGTAGGGTACCCCTCGGGGAAACCGGCAGAAGATCCAACCCCTCCTCTGATTTTCAGATAGTTGATTCCCCAGCTATCACTACCGCCAAAACCTTCAATTGCCGTAGTAGGAATAAAAGAAACACTGGCACTGGGATAGAACCTACTGTTGTTTTCCCTGATAAGATTGGAAACCCAGTCATTCCTTCCGGAAAGGGTAAGGTACAGGTAATTGTCATAATCAAACGAAAGCTCTCCGAATACTCCTATTATATTTCTGTTTTGTATGAATTGTATAGGAGTTTGGTTCTCAAAATTGAAGTGTTTCTGCACGTCGAACACGATCTGACCGGTACTGGAAACCCCCTGTCTGTTAAATCGTTCTGCACGGGTATCACCACCTACAATAAAGTTTAAGCCCAATTTTTCATCATGGGTTAGGGTAACATTACCATTTAAGGCCAGATAGTGGTTCCATATGCTAACATTATTGTCCCAGGTATTGTAAAAACCAAAGAGATCGACATCGCTGTTAACCCCTCCTTTGTTAGAGTACGCATGGTTTCTTTCGTTGTAAAAATCGAGACCGGCACGATAAGTTATATTCAGGTTGTCGTTAAAATCGTAGGTGAGTTGCCCTGTACCGTAAACCCGGTTGGTCGTTTGAGCGTTCTGGGCATTTTTAACGGTCCAGCGAGGGTTGATAATATCGTTACCATTGCGGTAGTATATGCTACCCCCTGTTTCGGGAACTTCGAAAGGAAGCCCCATAAGGTCTACACTTCGCGGAGTAAAGAAAATTTGCCCGAATACCGATATACCAAAGTTGGCATTACCATCACCCGGCGCTACGGGGGGGGGTAATGTAGCTTGTCCTTGAGTAGTTTAAAGTTCCGTTTACGGTAAAACGATTACTTAGCCTGGCCTTACCTCCAATAGATAAATTGTTTCGGGTAAGTGTGTTGCCGGGAGTGAATCCTGTTTCTTCCAGGTGGCCGAAGTTTAAATTGTAATTAACGTTGCCATCCTGAGACCCGCCACGTATATTCAAAGAGGTATTGCTTACGTTCCCGGTGCGAAAGAAGTTTTCTACACTGTTGTAAGGCTTATACGGATAGCGTTGTCCGTCAAATTGTTGGGACAGCTCACTGTTACCGCCCAGAAAGTTGGCCAGGAAACCACTTGTAGAGTAGGGGTGTTCTACGGTACCGTTTTCGTCAATCAATTGCGCAGGGTCGTTTAGGTAGCCATCAACCCCATCGGGCCGGAAAGCAGGTCCCCAGTTACTGAAAAACCACCCGAAAGACTGGTTAAAGCCATTACCATAGTTATCCTGGTAATCGGGTATCGAGGCTATTTCGTTAAAGAAATAAGAGGTGTTCAGGGTAATTTCCGTTTTTTTAGGGCCTCCTTTGCCGCTGTTGGCCTTAGTGGTAATTAAGATCACCCCGTTCCTACCGGCACTACCGTAGAGGGTTGCTGCGGCCAGGCCTTTAAGGACACTCACGCTTTCGATATTGTTGGGGTCCAGGTCCAGGAAACGGCTGGAACCTACATTACCCGTTGTAAAACCCTGACCGGTAGCTTCATTACTGGTGTTGGTGTCACTGCTAAAAGGTACACCATCTACCACAAAAAGAGCCTGGTTACTACCGTTAATAGAGGTGTAACCACGGATAACGACGTTGGTTCCGGACCCGGAAGTACCGTTTTGTGAAGTGATCTCTACCCCGGATGCTTTTCCGGACAAGACCCTGGCCACATCTCCTTCAGCTCTTTGCTCAACGTCTTCCGAGGATACTTCGCTCACAGCATATCCAAGGGATTTCTTTGCCCGGGAAATACCCTGGGCGGTCACTACCACCTCTTCAAGGGCCTGAGCATCTTCTACCATTTGTACATCAATGGTGTTGGCCGCTCCCACGGTTTGTTCTACAGCTGTCATCCCGATATAAGTGAACACCAGGGTCTGGCCTATCTCTGCAGTAATTGTGTAATTACCGTCAAAGTCGGTTTGAGTGCCGCTGGTAGTTCCCCGTATCACGATGTTAACTCCGGGAAGTGGTAGACCGTTCGGGTCGGTTATCGTACCCGAAATCGTTTTTTCCTGTGCAAAAGATACATGCACAACAAAAGCCAGCAATAACGCTAATGGCTTGCGTAACTTTGTTCTCATCTTAAAATTATTTGAATTAGTTGATTATAAAATTCTTAAAATTTAATTTAAGATGCAAATAATATGTTAAATTAAGTTAATTTAACAGTAATTTTCTATAAATGTTAAATAATGATGTGCGGGAATGTGATATTTATGAGTGAAAAGGGTAGGAAATTCCGAATTTTTAGATGGGATGGCAGGGGGGGGATATAAAAAAGCTGTCCCGTGAAGGACAGCTTTTATCAGATGTTTTTAAAAGAGGGTGATTTTTAATTTCCGTAACCGGGATTTTGCTCCAGGAGCGAGTTCACGTCCATCTCCCTTTGGGGGATGGGGTATAGCAGTCTGTTGTCGTTATACGGCAATTCTCCTACGGAGCGTTGTGTTCTTTTCAGGTCGTGGATCAAAAAGCCTTCGAAGGCGAGTTCCAGTTCTCTTTCCAGCAGAATGTCGTCCAGGGTTACAGCTGCTCTTGGTGCTGCTCCTGCTCTTTGACGTATGGTGTTCACATCATTCAGGGGGGAATCTCCGGTTTCCGAGCCCAGCCTGAGGTTACACTCCGCCCGTATGAGGTACATCTCCGCCAGGCGGATCACGGGGACATTGCCAAATTGATTGGTGTATTTACTGGTAAGCGTACCGCCGTTATAGTCGCTTATGTAAAAGAACCCGGCCCTTTCATCATTCTCATCGTCAAAGAGATCGATGTAGGTTTCTTCAACTACGATATCCCCGCCTCTTCCGCCGAAAGGCTGATCGGCATAGTGGGTGATAAGGTCGTTGGTCCCGTCCTGGGAAGTGATCTGTATGGCAAAAATGTCTTCCGTGGAATTGACATCATTGTTAAAGGCTCCTTCAAAGGAAGGGGTGAGCTTATATTTACTGTCTGTTATAACTTCAGAAGCGGCTTGCAGGGCACCCTGATAATTGCCTTGCTGGAGGTAAACCCGGGCCAACAGGGCTTTGGTAGTATATTTCCCTGCAAAGTATGAGTTTGGCGATTTGAGTAATTCATAGGCTTCCTGCAGATCTGATATGACCTGGGCATAAACTTCTTCTACGGAACTCCTGGCAATAGTAAGGTCGGTATCGTAGTCTGTGATCCCTTTCAATGAAAGCGGAACTCCGGGTTGTGTGTTTTGTGCACCGGGTTCGTAATTCGCTCCGAAAAACCGGACCAGGTCAAAATAGGACAGGGCGCGCAGAAACAGGGCCTGTCCCATTACAGACTTCTGCAGGTCGGGTTCGACAATGTCGATATGGTCGATAACAAGGTTGGCCATATTTATGGTGCTGTAAGCATTTCCCCAGAAATCCCTTATAAATGAATTGTTTACAAGAATGTTTTTGCTGAAGACCTGTCTGGGTTGTTGAAAAGTACCTACCCATGTGGCCTGGTCGGTGAAACCGTACAGGTCGGACAACATCTGGAGCCGTCCGCCGTAAGCGTCTATATTTCCTGCGGATTCATAAGCCCCGGTGAGGAGATTTACAATATTTTCGGAAGAAGACAGGGCAACTTCCTGAGGGATTTCCTGAATGGGTTCGATATCGAGCTCTTTCTCGCAGGAGATTATGGCTCCGAACAAGAACGCTATGAGGCCGTATGTTTTAAATTTCTTCATCTTCTCCTTTTTTAAAAGTTGATATTAAAACCTATGGAATATGTAGAGGCTGCCGGGGCCGAATAAAAGTCTATGCCCCTGCCGGCTGCGGTGCTTCCGGCATCACTCCGGGCTTCCGGATCGTATCCGTCATAACCTGTAATGGTGAGTACATTGAATCCTGTAAAATAGACCCTCAACTTGCTCAGTCCTATCTTTTCTATGGCAGATTCCGGAAGGGTGTATCCCAGGGTAAGGTTTCTCAGGCGGATAAAATCGGCTTCCTGGAGATACCTGGTAGACTGGGTAACTCCGTTAGACCCGAACAGCCGTGCCTGTGGCACATCGGTAATGTCCCCCGGTTGCTGCCATCTTCTGAGCTGGTCCCTGCTTTGGTTGTCCCAGTAGTCGCCATTGGCAGACTGGTATACGCCTCCCGCATTGTATATGCTGGCACCCCATTCGCCCTGGAAGGTGAAACTGAAGTCGATCCCTTTGTAGAGAATGGTGTTGGTCAATCCTCCTATCCAGTCCGCAAAGGGTTGGCCGGTAACGATCCGGTTTGCCTCATTGGGGTTGGTGGTGGTTTCCTTACTAAGTGAACCGTCAGGGTTGGTGGTGTTGGTGTAGAACAGGGCGTCCCCGTTGTCCGGATCAACTCCTGCATATTCTATCAGGTAGAAAGCGTTCAGGGGCTTTCCTTCCCTGATGATGTTTTCGCCAGTGATAATGTCGGCCCCGTCATCAGGAAGCTCTTTAACCTCGTTTTTGTTTTTGGAAAGGTTGATGCTGGTGTTCCATGTAAAATCGTCCTTTACGATATTCCTGGTGTTAAGCACGAATTCTACTCCTTTGTTTTGTATGAGCCCGACATTCCTCGTAATAAAGTCCCGGCCGGATGTCATGGGGAGCGGATTTTCCAGGATCAATCCGTCGGAATCTTTTACGTAATAATCGATTTCACCGGATATGCGGTTATTCCAGAAGCCGTATTCCAGCCCTATATCGTATTGCTCTACCTTTTCCCAGGTGAGGAAAGGATTTTCTGCCTGTATCGGGCTTATGCCCGGGCGCTGGTTATACGAAATGGCTTCATAGAGGCTCCACCATGCATAATTGCCGATATTGGCATTCCCGGTTTGTCCCCAGCTGGCTCTTAGTTTTAAAAAAGACAGGGCGTCGAAACCTGCCAGGAAGTTCTCTTCCGAAAGTATCCATCCGGCTGAAAGGGAAGAAAAAGTACCGAATTGTTTGTCTTTACCGAACCTGGACGAGCCGTCTCTCCGGATACTTGCTTTAAAGAGGTATTTGTCGTGCAGAGAATAGGTAGCCCTTGCGAAATACGACAGGAAAGTATTTCTCGAACGTTCGCCTCCACCACCCGTAATTTCGGCTGCGCTTGAAATGGACTGGAAATCATCGCTCGGAAATTCTATGCCGGTTACGCTCTCGAACCGCCTGTTGGAATTATTGTATTCCATACCGGCAACAACTTCAATGTCGTGAATATCGGCGATGTTCTTTGTAAAGGTCAGGTAATTACTGAATACATAAGATTCTGTTCCCAGGCTCGAAACGAAGGCTTCTCCGTTGGTAGACTGGAAAGGGGCCAATCTTCCGGTATAGCTGTCTTCTGTTTGGTAGTACAGGTCGTAACCAAAATCGGAATTGAACTTTAAGAACGGCAGGAACTGGTATTCTCCGAAAGCCCTTCCCGTAACTCTTCGTATTACAGTGTTAAAGAAAGCGTGCTTGTCCTGCAGCAGAAAGTTGGAGTACAGGGTACTGGGGTTCGGGTCGCCGTTATCGAGAAAGGCCGGTGACAATGGCGATTGTGCTATGGCCTGCATGGGGGTGACAAATGCGTTGTCATTGGCAATCCTGTCTATTTCCGTCCTGGAAAAGCTGATATTGGCCCCGGTTCTGAACTTGTCGGACAGTTGGTGGGTTAAATTTACCCTTGCCGTAACCCTTTCCATTTCATTACCACGAATAATACCCTTGGTGTCGTGATAAGCCCCTGAAAAGAAATAGTTCGTCTTTTCGTTTCCTCCGGATAATGAGAGGTCGGCATCTGTTACATACCCGTTTTGAAGGGCGAGGTCCTGCCAGTCGGTACTTACTTCCCTGTTTCGCCAGTCGGTACCGGAGGACAGGTCGTCGAACATTCCTTCGGCGCGTGCTGTCCCTTCTTCCTGTCCGTAAGTGTTTATCGCGGCCTCGGTAAATAATTCGATATATTCGTCTGCATTCAGCCATTCTCTTTTATTGGTAGGCCGGCTGATACCGTGAGACATGTTCAGGGCAAAGGTGCCTTTGCCCTGTTTCCCTTTTTTGGTGGTGATGAGCACCACTCCGTTGGCGCCCCTTGATCCGTATATAGCAGAAGCAGAGGCATCTTTTAGGATGTCGATGGATTCTATCTCATTAGAACTTAAGGTGATAAGCGGGTTGGTGGGGGCATCCGTGCTGGATTCGTTGTCGTTGATAAGAGGCACCCCATCGAGTACATACAGGGGCTCGGCCCCGGCGCCAATACTGGCAACTCCCCTTATTCGGATGTTGATCCCTCCTTCTACCTTACCGTTGGTTTGTGTTACCTGCACCCCGGCTGCCTTTCCGGAGAGGGAATTTTGTAACCCGGGAGTGGGGATCTCCGAAATATCGTCGGAAGTGAGCTTGGCGACATTGTCGGTGAGCTTTCTCTTGCTCTGCGTACCATATCCTACGATAATGACTTCGTCGAGGGCCTGGGCATCTTCTGTCATGCTGACATTGATGCTGTTGCCCTCTCCAACTTCCATTTCCATTGTTGTCATCCCGATATAGGTAAAGACCAATATCTGTCCCGGGCTGGCCTGGATGGAATAATTCCCGTCAAAATCGGTCTGGGTTCCGCTGGTAGTCCCTTTGATAAGGATGTTTACACCGGGAAGGGGAAGCCCTTCCGCGGATACCGTACCCGTGATGGTTTTTTCCTGTGCAAAAGAAGTATGCACAACAAATGCTATCAGTAGCATTAGGAGTCTGCTGAATTTTGTTTTCATTTTGAAAGGGTTTGAGTTAGGTGTTGTCAAAAATCTTAAATTAGTGTTGTATAACCAAAATATTATCTTAATTAATGTATTTTTTTAACATTATGTCATCGATTTAATAAATAAAGGTGATTTATTTGGGAGAATATTTATCTTTTTGAAATGATATGGCACTGCTTAAGGAAGGGAGTGTCCTTTCCCGAAAGGGAGGATTGTATGGGGGCATGGGACAAAAAAAATGAAGCTGCCCGCGAGGGCAGCTTCTAGCTAAAAAATATATGTAATATAACACCAAAATATATAATTATGGCCAGTGTTGTCTGAGGCAATAATAAACGGGATTTTTATGGAGGTGATTCCCGTGTATATTTCATTGCCCTCAGCGAGAATAAAATTTAAATAGTTTCTTAATAATATGCAATTGATTTAATTATTGTCTAACATAAGTTGAGGTATAGGCGCCATTGTCAAAGTAGTCATCATTGTGTTCCAGGATAAGGATTCCGTTTTCCTGATCCCAACTTCCACCGGTAATACAACCAATACCAAAATCCGGACAATAGGCAACATCATCGCTTGGAGGAACAATACCTTCACATATAACGGAAAAATTACCGTCGTTCTGTAACGAAGTGTTTGATGTACAGAATTGCAGCAGGCCTCCGTCGGCAGTAGAAGCATACCATGTGCCATCGGCATTTAATGATATGGTTACAGTTTGCGGATTGTCGCAAATAGTATTAGACATGGTATATGTGCCTGCAAGGTCATAGGAACAATTCAGCGTTAAATTAAATGTTCCGATAGATGAAGTGTAGTATAGCACATTCCCGTCGGTTTTGTATACTTTAATTATAAGCGATAATTGATCGCCAATTCTTAGATCAGATTCGGCTATACCTGTTCCGGACAGGAAATCGTCAATTGAACTTAAATCTACTGTATATGGAAGTGAACTGGTTTCGGCAATAGGTATTTCCTCGCCTCCATTGAACGATTTGACAACTTCAAGTTTTTCAACATCATCAAAAGAGCCTGAGGTTTCGTTAATCACCAGGTGAAGGCTGGCTTCTGAAATACTTACTGAAGCATCTTCAAGGTCAACACCACTTTCCGGAGTTCCTAAAAATTTACCTTCTGAGTCAGATTTGATGTCAATCATTATGCCTCCCATGATGGCATCTCCTGTTAATTCGTCATTATCATCATCTATACAGGATACGGTGATAGACAGAGCCAGTATGGTGTATATAAGGAATTTTATATTTTTCATCTTTTAACAGTTTAAGTTTAGTTATTGCCAGAATAAGGGTGATGTTAATTCATCGCCACCAAGCCGTTGCGCTCCGCTATCGTAATTGTCTTTGTTCAAAGAGACTTCTGTGGTCGGGTAGTAATAACGGGAAGGGATTTGGTTTATAGCAGCCTCTGCTGCCGGGTCTAATGCCGGGATCTTTGTTCTTCTCCATTCTGTCCATGCCTCAAATCCCTGGTCAAATAATGCCAACCACAATTGATTTCCTATTTTTACTCTTGCATCGGCCTGGGTGGAAAAACTAACGTTAGATTGGGTTAAGTAGTTTGTAGCATTCAAACCGTTAAACTGAAAACTTGCCTCGATCCCTTCGTTGTAATAAGTCAATGCCTGGGCCGTACCTCCGGAGATATATCCTTCGTTAGCGGCTTCTGCTTTTAAAAAACTCAATTGGGCATACGACATTAAAGTGCCGGGGAGTTCGGGATTTAAGTAAAATTCCCCTAAACCTGAAATATTGGCATAGGTATAACCCAAGGCTTCATTAGGCAGTGTTGTCTGGTTGCCATATCCTGCCGGTTTACCCACAATATCACCGTCTGCATTTGGAGCAGCATAGACCTCAAGCCTGGGATCATTTAAGGATTCCATCATTTCTACCAAAGCGGAGTTCACCTTGTACTCAAGCCTTGATCCGAAATCAATCAATTCATATATGGGGTTTGCATCCGGTTGATTGGGTAAGTAGCTCACCTGTGCGTTGTCTGCATTAGAAGTAAACATTTGCCCATTGTTGATCAATGCTTGTAGTTCAGAACTAACATCCCTGGTGGATGAAATCCTCATTAAAGCCCGGAATTTCAGTGAATTTGCAAGTTTTCTCCATTTGTTGATATCTCCACCATAATATAAATCTGAAGAGGCTGTTACTTCTCCTCCTTCTGCCGAAAGCATACCGGCAGCTTGCGTGTACATATCAATAACTCCTTCGTATACCGTGGCTTCATCATCATACACGGGTTTTAATATGTCGGAGGACATAGCTTCTGTGAAAGGAATAGGGCCGTACAGTTCAGTTAAAAACTGATACCCGGAAGCCTGCATTATCAGAGAAATGGCCTGCAGATTGGTATTCCCTTCTGCCTCTGCCTGGAAGTACATGGCATTTGCTTCGGATATGACGTCAGAATATATGTTGTCCCAAATATTGTCAATGACTCCTCTTCTCGGAACATATCTTTCTTCGTCATTGTACTGGACTTTTGTCCATGTTTGTGCCCAAACGGCTCCCATATCGCCTCCGGCACCCCCCAAAACTCCATACAATACGTTGGAATAAACTCTTTGTGATCCACCCAATAATAGGTGTGCGGGGAGTGCCACCGGGTTATTGGGGTCTGTGTTTAGCTCTTCAAAATCTTTATCACAGCCTGTGATCATTATTAGGCTAAACAATACATATAATATTTTCTTCATTTTTTTCATGATATATATTTTTTAACCTATTCAGAATTTTAAGTTGATGTTAAAGCCTATATTTCTGGCAGAAGGATATTGTCCGAACTCCTGGCCCTGTTCGCCGTTAGCACTACTAAAACCGGTTTCGGGGTCTATATGTGGGGCCTTTTTGTATAATAGGGCCAGGTTTCTGCCAACTACTGAAAACTTAAGGGATTGAATAGGGGTATTCTCTAATAATCTCGAAGGTATGGAATAGCCGAGAGTCACCTGCCTGAGCTTCACGTAAGAAGCATCAAATATGGCGCTGGACTCGATCGAGTTGCTATAAGATGCCTGGTTAAAGGATTTTGCAGGGGAAATCACATCGTTGGGAACATAGCCTCCATTGCCGTCAGACTTTACACCATTACCTACTACACCTCCCTCTCTTCCTATTAAACTTTCTTCAAGAGTACCAGCATATCTCCCCCAGGCGTACGTCATGCTATGAATGTCTCCTCCGATTTTTGCGTCTATTAACGTAGAAAAATCAAGGTTTTTGTACCTGATAGAGAAATTGGCACCTCCGGTCCAGTCTGGGGCGATATCTCCGAGGACTTTCGGGGTTTGGTCAATCAACGGAAGTCCGTCTTGGTATATTACCTGGCCATCATCAGTCCTTTCAAAATCACGTCCCACGAGCACGCCATACGGATGGTCGGCACGGGCCTCCAGGGTAACACCCCATTGGCCTCCAAGGACATAGCTGTCTAACTCACCTAATGAAGTGACCTGGTTGTCGTTTTTTGCCCAGTTGAGGTCTATATCGAAACTGAAATCTTCAGTGCGAACTATTGTTCCTCCAAGTTGTATTTCCACACCCTTATTACTCATGTCTGCGATATTATCCCATACATTTCGGTAACCCGTTGAGGAAGATACCTGGATAGGAACTAACAGGTCTTCACTTTGCTGGTCGTAGTATGTTGCATTTAAGCGTAATCTGTTCTGGAAAAATTTAGCGTCAAGACCAACCTCTATACCTGTAACGGTCTCTGCTTTTAAGTTGGGGTTGAATAGGGTGTTAGGTACCTGCCCCTGGTTGCCAAAACCTGTGTTGTTAAGGCTAAAGGTGGGATTGATATTGTAAGGGCTTAATGCACCAGTGCTTCCCACTTTTGACCATCCACCCCTTAATTTGAGGAAATTTACACTTTCTCCCAGGTTGAATATGTCAGATAGTACTATGGAAGTGGAAATGGAAGGGTAGAAGAACGAGTTGTTCTTTTTGGGTAAAATACTTGCCCAGTCATTTCTACCGGTGAAATCAATAAAAAAGAAGTTCTTGTACGCAATTTGTCCGTATCCGTATAAACTGTTTATTTTTTGATTTCGATTTGTATTATTAACTGTTGCTGTGGCACCGGTTTGTAAATTGGATAAATTGTATAGATCCGGAAGCTCCAAAGCTGGAAGGGATCCAAAAGTACTGTGGTATTTTCTGTTCATATGATTGCCCCCCACATTGAATGAAATCGAAATATCTTCTGAGATGTCCTTTTCCATGCTCAGCAGCACGCTGGCATTTATCTCTTCAAACCTTCTTTGTATTTCTGTGTAAGATCCGTCAGGAGCATTATTACTTCCCATGGCTTGCCTGCTGGTCTCCAATTGAGAGTAAAAATCTGTTCCTAGCGTAGTGCTTAGGGACAGCCAGTCATTTAATTGATATGATAAATTGACGTTACCTACAAGACGGTCCTTTTCAAGTGTATTTCGGTTGGTTTCCAGCACCCAATACGGGTTGTTCTGGAAATTGTGGTTCCAGTTGAGCGGAGTGCCCGCAGCAGCAGTATGGTCCGGGGCCAAAGGAAAGTTTCTCCAGTCTCTTAGATCTGCAAAATTAACATTCCTGGCAGACCAGATGAATTGCTGAAAAGGGTTTTCGTTGTTATACCCGCTTATAGGTAAATTATCACTGTCTATATTAAAGTAATTGGCAGACAGGCTCGCCGTGAATCGTTCTCCCAGATCCATGCTTCCGTTAAATCCAATAGTCAGTTTTTTGAGTTCCGTAAAAGGGATCATCCCCTGTTCATCACTATTACCGATGGATAATCTCATGTTTCCCTTGGTGAGTGATAAATTATTGCTGATATTGATCCCTGTGTCCAGGAAGTCCTTTACATTATCCGGATAAGAAACCCACGGAAGAGGTTTTCCGTCGTTTATTAACTGAGAGTTCCATTGAATAAATTCTAAGCCTACGTCCAATGGGGCCCCCCAGCTCTCATCAACTCCATCTCCAATACCACCACCGGCACCATCAACAAATTCAAAACCGCTGGGATCTCCGCCTTGCCCGTATGAATTTTGATAATCCGGCAATATTAAAGGATTGGAGAAGGTGACGTTAGTGTTTAAGGAGACTTCGAATTTTTTGCCTTCGCTGCCTCTTTTGGTTGTGATCACTATGACACCGTTACCCGCCCTTAAGCCATATAGTGCGGCGGCATTAGGCCCTTTTAAAACGGATACTGATTCAATATCATCGGGGTTGATGTCAGCGGCCCCGTTCGGTAGGTCGACGCCACCTGTAGAACCTGCATCACCAAAAGATCTATTGTCAATAGGAACCCCATCGACTACGTACAAAGGTTCGTTATTACCTGTTATTGACGAATTACCCCTAAGGACAATCCTTGAGGAAGCGCCAACACTACCTGAGGTTCCTGTTACCTGTACTCCAGCAACTTTACCGCTTATGGCATTGGATATGTTGCTTTCCCTCGCTTCGGTTAAACCGTCACCGGAAATACCTTGTACAGCATAACCCAGAGCTTTTTCTTCTCTTTTGATACCGAGGGCGGTAACAACAACTTCTTCCAGCGCTTCGGCACTTTCGGCCATTTGTACATTAATGGTGTTTTCTGCCCCGATGGTCCTTTCTACATTGGTCATACCAATATACGAATAGACCAGGACCTGGCCTGTGCTGGCCTGAATGGAATAATTCCCGTCAAAATCGGTTTGGGTTCCCGTAGTGGACTCTTTTACAAGAATGTTAACTCCCGGCAGGGGCATACCGTTCTGATCGGTTACCGTACCTGTGATCGTTTTTTCCTGTGCAAAAGAAAGATGCACAACAAACGCTAATAGTAGCGTTAGTAGTCTACTAAACTTTGTTCTCATTGTTTAATTATTTGAATTAGCTTCTGTAAATATCTTAAAAGAATGTTAAATACACAAGAAATTAATTTTTATTGTATTAAATTTTAACTTTATAAGTTAATTTTAGTAAAATTATTTAGTTAAAATTAAGTTAATTAGTACTATTAAAATATAATTATTAACTATTTGTTGTGAGATATGAATTCTGTGTAAGAAAGAAAAAGCCTTCATTCTTTAAATCCTGGAGAAATCTTCTGATCGTTTCTGTATGAACTGTTTCAGGCAAAAAGACAAAGGGATGTCGGCGAATTTTGTTTATACTACGGGTTTATACGTCTGAGTTTTTTTCTATTTTAGTACGCTGAACAAAAATTCCTTAACTGCCAGAACAAGGAGTTCTACCTACTAAAACCTATTTATGAACCTGAAGAAGTTTCCGTTTTACAGGCAGCTCGATCAAATGGACTGTGGCCCTACCTGCCTTCGGATGATAGCCCGGTATTACGGAAGGTCTTATTCTACCGATTTTTTAAGACGGAAAGCCAATATTACCCGCGAGGGGGTATCCCTGGGCGGGATAGCCGAAGCTGCAGAAAGCATCGGTTTTCACTCCCTGGCGGTGAGCATAGATTTTAAAACCCTGGAGCAAGAAGTACCCCTGCCCTGTATTGCGCATTGGAGGCAACGGCATTTTGTAGTGGTCTACGCCATTAAAAAGGACAAGGTATACGTGGCAGACCCGGCCCATGGGTTGGTGAAATACAGTAAAAAGGAATTTGTATCCGGCTGGATGGGGAAAAGCGCCGATATAGATAGCGACGAAGGCTACCTGTTGTTACTCGAACCTACGCCCAATTTCTATGAAAACGATCAGGGAACGAAAAAAGAATACGGCTTTAAATTCCTGTTCTGGTATTTCAGACCCTATAAAAAACACCTGACCCAATTATTCCTGGGCCTGCTCGTAGGCAGTTTGCTCCAGTTGATCTTTCCTTTTCTCACCCAGGCTGTGGTAGACTATGGGATCAACTACCAGAACCTTAATTTTGTCTATCTCATACTGGTGGCCCAGTTGACCCTGTTCATTTCCCAGACCACCGTAGAGCTCATACGGGGCTGGATTTTACTACATGTAACCAGCAGGGTGAACATCAACCTGATCTCTGATTTTCTCATCAAGCTGATGCGGTTGCCCATAGCGTTCTTCGACTCCAAGAATACAGGAGATATCATTCAGCGGATCTACGATCATAACCGGATACAGAATTTTTTGTCCACCACTACGCTCAATACGCTGTTCTCGGCATTTAATGTTGTTATTTTCGGGGTGGTGCTGGCCTATTACGACCTGGGGATATTTCTCATCTTTCTTTTCGGCTCCATACTCTATATCGGGTGGACCCTGCTCTTTATGAAAAAAAGAGCGGAGCTGGATTACAAGCGGTTCGACCAGTCGTCCGACAACCAAAGCAGCCTTTACCAGCTCATTTCCGGGATGCAGGAGATCAAGCTCAACGGTTCGGAAAGGCGAAGGCGTTGGGAATGGGAAGCGATCCAGGTGCGCCTGTTCAAGATATCCATTAAAGGGTTGTCCCTTTCCCAGACGCAGAATACCGGGGGGCGCTTTCTCAATGAATTAAAAAATATCCTGATCACGTTCATCGCTGCCAAAGCCGTGATCGAAGGAGAACTCACCCTGGGGATGATGCTTTCCGTACAATATATTATAGGGCAACTGAATCTTCCCATCAACAATTTTATCACTTTTATTCAAACCGGGCAGGATGCCAAGATAAGTTTGGAAAGGCTGGCGGAAATTCATTCCAGGGACGATGAAGAAGACCCTTTTGAAGATAATATAACTGATCTTCCGGATGACAAAAGTGTTAAGTTCCAGGATGTCAGTTTCAGGTATGGCGGAAGTGCTTCTCCGCTGGTGCTCGATCATCTCAATTTCGAGATCCCGGAAGGTAAGGTAACGGCCATAGTAGGTGCCAGCGGAAGCGGTAAGACCACCCTGGTAAAGCTCCTGCTCAAATTCTATGACCCCATCGAAGGGACCATCTCCGTAGGAAATACGCGGTTGAACAACCTGAACACCACCATGTGGCGAAGGGCATGCGGTTCGGTCATGCAGGATGGTTTTCTCTTCGGGGATACGATAGCCCGGAATATTACAGAGTCCGATTCGGAAGGGGTCATCAGCAAGGAGCGGCTGGTACATGCTGTCAGTGTGGCCAATATAGAAGGTTTTATCGAAGAACAGCCGTCGGGCTACAACACCAAAATAGGCTCCAGCGGGGTAAATATCAGTGGCGGGCAAAGACAACGCATACTGATCGCCCGTTCGGTATACAAAGACCCGAAATACATCTTTTTTGACGAAGCCACCAGTGCCCTCGATGCCAATAACGAAAAGACGATCATGGAGAACCTGGAGGAGTTCTATAAAGGGAAGACCGTAGTCATCGTAGCCCACAGGCTCAGTACGGTAAAAAATGCCGACCAGATCATCGTTCTCGAAAAAGGAAAGATCATTGAACAGGGGACACACCGGGAACTGGCACAGAAAAAAGGGGCCTATTATACGCTGGTCAAAAACCAGTTGGAACTGGGAGAATAAAAGGATTTTCGAATTTAGATTTCCGGTTCCTGAGCCCTTCGGCAGTTCGACAAGTAATATACCGGGCACTTCGATAAAGTCAGTATATCATTTATCGAAGTGCTCAGTGCAGGCAGGCTCAGGATAAACTAAAGCCGAGGGAAAAAATGAGTGAAACCAAAGAGAAAAAGAAAAAGATCGACCACCTGGACGAACGTTCCGACCAGGTGAAGGAGATTCTTGGAGCAGCGCCCGGCTGGATGATCCGCTGGGGGACTACGGTAGTATTTATTATCGTAGTACTTCTCATCGTGGAAAGTGCGCTCATTCGTTATGACGATATTATCATGGCCCGTATTACCATCACCACCAGGACACCCCCGGCCTATATAGAAGCCAATAGTTCGGGCAAGTTAACGGGGTTGTTTGTAAAAGCCGATCAGTCCGTCAAAGAAGGTGAGGTGCTGGCAGAGATAGAAAATACGGCAGATCTCCGGGATGTATACAAGCTCAGGGACAGGTTGTCAGATTTTACACCACGCCTGATACCCCCGGATTCCATCCCGCTCATTTTTCCGCCTCATCTGAAGCTGGGGAGCGTCCGGCAGGCTTATTCCGATTTTGTGTCCCAATATCAGAAATATGTCCTTTTTAATATACTGGAACCGAACAGGCAGGAGATCATGGCAGCCACACAGCAAATAGAAGAGCAATACGAGCTGCTGGACAAACAGCAAAATCAGCTGGAACTCTTTGCACAGGAACTGGCCCTTTCCGAATCGGAATACGCAAGGAACAAGGCGTTGCTGGACAAGGGGGTTATTTCCAGGTCCGAATTCGAGACCATCTCCAGGAGTTATCTCGCAGACAAGCAGCGATACGAGAACCTCAAAAGTTCCGTGTCCAATACCCGTATTGCCATTGCTTCACTCAGTGGAAGTAAGACCCAGTCTACCATTACGGGCGAAGAACTTAGCTACAGCTATCGCCAGCAATTAGAGGGAAGTCTCGAAATCCTGAAGAACGAGATCCATAACTGGGAGCTTACCAATATCTTAAAAAGCCCGATGAAAGGCAAGGTTTCCATGTTCGATATACGCCACAAATACCAGAACGTACAGGCGGGAGATATTGTATTTACAGTAGTGCCGGAAGAGACCGATTCCCTGATCGGGCAGGTAACCATGCCGGTGCAGAATTCCGGGAAAGTGAAGGTAGGGCAGGAGGTCATCATAAAACTGGATAATTACCCTTATCAGGAATGGGGCAGTTTGCAGGGGCATATTGTCGATATCTCCGCTGTTCCGAAAAAAGGAGAAGCCATATATTCCATTTACGTTAATGTGGGCAGCCTGGAGACTTCGTTTGATAAAAAACTCGAATTCCGGCAGGAAATGCAGGGCAATGCCGAGATCATCACGGAAGAGCTCAGTATCCTGCAACGGATCTTTTATCAATTGAATAAAATATTTTCACGGAATTAAATGTATTTGTGATTTTTTTTGCTATCTTGAGAATCCAAATCCTAAAATTTAATTCTCATGAAAAAAAGAAGCCTCAAATCGCTTAAACTCAACAAAAAGACCATTTCCGGTTTTACTCCCGAAAAAGTAAAGGGAGGAGACTGACCTACCTACGGTTGTGGAGATTCCTGGCCACCGGCATGCTCTCAGGCAAGACCGTGTATAGGTTAAGGAATGACCTCTAATTCTTCCGGTCCCGGAAGGATGTTTAATGTATTTATTTTATCGTTTTTCAGGACAGGGAAACAGGAAGCAGATCGACTGTGGAACAGTTTCATAGCTTGTTCGTCAAATATTCCGGTATAGCTTATTACAACTCTCCGGAATGAGAGTGGTAGGTACTATCCGGAACAGCGATCTGTCATTTTCCTTTTTACCCGGTTCTGTATTTTAATCCAAAACCTTTAATCATGAAAAAAAGAAGTTTAAAATCACTGAAACTCAACAAAAAGACGATTTCCGGCTTTACTCCCGAAAAGTTGAAGGGCGGAGAAGACTGGACCAGTCCTGCATGTACAGGTTCCTGGCCACCGGAATGTACAGCAGCCCGACCGTGTGTAGGATAGGTTAAGCCCTTTTGTTTTACAATACCCGGAATGTGGGTTGTAAAAAATGAAAAAAGAGTGTGGTAAAAGCATTCTATGCTATGATATCAAAATAGATTAAAATCGATAACCATGAAAAAAAAGGATCTCAAAAACCTAAGTCTGAACAAAAAGATCATTAGCCGCCTGGATCAGGAGACAGCCCGTGAAATTCTGGGCGGAGAAACCGGGTATAGTTGTGAAACCTGCCCGGGACCTACGCAGTCCATAAAGCAAGATTGTATTACAGTGTGTAACAATATTTCTTAAAAATCCCATTATCATGAAAAAAAGAAGTTTAAAAACACTTAAACTGAACAAACAGACCATCTCTGACCTTAATTCTGAAAAGATAAAAGGAGGGGACTGGATAAGCTATGGCTGCGGCAAGACCTGGTGGCCGGTTTGTAGCCCTCCAACAATGAAAGTTTGCGACCCGGCTACGGGAGACGGCAATTGTGGAGGAACTACCGGAGGATGCCCGTAAGACACAATATTTTTTAATATTGGAATAACACTAAACCACCTTTGGGTTGAAAACCAGGGGTGGTTTTGTTTTTACAGTTAAATTTTAAAGAACAGGACGTGTTTTTGTTTAATTTTTCTAAATTAGAAAGCTATTGACCAAAGCAAAGTCGAGTATGAAAAAAGAAACTCCCCGGAAGACTTATCCCTAAAAAGGAAAAAACATCCAGTCTAAGTAGCATAAAAGGATGTCTCCCGTCGTTTTGTTTACCATAGCTCACTTTTACAATTATGATTGACCCATCTACAACCACTACTACCGAGCCCCAATGGAATACCGCAGAAAAAACACTCTTTCGCCTGGTCTTTTGTTATTATGTACTGTTCTTATTTCCTTTTCCGTTTCAATATATTCCGTTTAAAATAGGAGATCATATAAGCTCATGGATCGATGGTTTCTGGCAATGGATGGTTCTCCTGATCAGTAAGGACATATTTCACATCGTGGAAGAAATTCCCGGGGGAAACCGGACTAGCGGAGATACGACCTTCGATTTTTTAAAACTTTTTACCCGTTTATGCATAGCAGCCTTTGCCGTGCTGATATGGTCTTTACTGGACCATAAGAAGAAAAATTATTCCGGCTGGCTGGTCGGCCTTATCATTGCACTCCGGTATTACCTGGCATTTTCCATGTTGACATATGGCTTCTCTAAAGTATTTCTTATACAGTTCTGGGATCCCACTCTTTTTGACCTGATAACACCTCATGGTAATTCTTCACCTATGGGATTGCTTTGGAAATTTATGGGAAACTCCCATGCGTATTCCATTTTTACCGGTGCCGCCGAAGTGATCGCGGGCATACTGTTAATGTTCAGGCCCACCGTACGTTTGGGAGCACTTATGTGTTTTGGTATTATGCTTAATGTCTTTTTACTGAATATGAGCTATGACGTGCCGGTAAAACTGTACTCGGCACACCTTGTGCTTATGGCTGCCTTTATCCTGCTTCCGGATGCCAGGAACCTACTGCGTTTTTTTATTCGTAACAAGCCTGTTGCCCCGGTTGTATTAAAACCCTATTTTCAAAAAAGAGGCTGGAATGTGGCCGGGTATATTTTCAAAGGGATCGTTTTGATTTATATTATTGGGAGTAATCTGTACGGCAAGATAACAAGAGAAGAAAGGCCACTCCCGGCCCTCTACGGTATTTATGAAACGGAGCGGTTTATTTCCGGAAAGGACACCTTGCCGTCATTGACCAAAGATGGCCACCGCTGGAAACGATTGGTGATAGACAGGTGGAGAACAGGTATAGAGAAAATGGACGGAAATATCCAGTACGTCAGGAATGAGACGGATACGGTTCACAACACTTTGAAACTCGTGTCTTTCCGCGATACGACTTTCGTTTATGATTTTACCTATACCGTAAAAGATAGCGTATTGCTGTTGAACGGTTATCACCACAGGGACACCCTCAAAATACAATTTCAAAGAAAAGACCGGACTGATTTTTTGCTCATTAACCGGGGATTTCATTGGATCAATGAGTACTCCTTTAACCGATAAATTTAACCTGCATAAACCCAATACATGGAAAAAGAAGAACTTCTTCATGCAAAACTCAAAGAAATTAGCCATATCCTCAGGGAAAAATATAAAGAAAGCGACCAAACCGGGGTTCTGGCGGGGACCTCCGGAATAGCTCTCTTCCAGTTCCACTACTCCAAATTCCTGGACACTGACGAATTTGCTGATATTGGGGCGGAAATACTTACCGATGGTATAGAGCGGATAAACAACGGCTACGGTTTTCCGACCTATTGCTCAGGCCTGGCCGGTACAGGCTGGGTGGTGGACCACCTGGAACAACAGGATTTCATGGATGCGGAAAGTGACGAATTACTCGCCGAATTGGATCATTACCTCCACGGGGTCATGGTCTCCGATATAAAAGAGGGAAATTACGATTTCCTGCACGGGGCACTGGGGTACGGTTTTTATTTTCTGAAGCGGTACGGGAATACCAGGTCTGCCGGGCTGAAAGAGCGATATAAAAATCACCTGTATGAATTGATCGGTCTTTTGAGCGAACTGGCGGAAACGGATGGCGATAAAATAAAATGGTTATCTGTGCTCAACAGGGAAACCGGTGAAAAAGGGTACAATCTTAGCCTGTCCCATGGTATGTCCAGTATCGTGAATTTTTTGTCACGGTTATATAAACATGATATATTTAGGACCCAGGTGCATCCCCTGCTAAAGGGAGGGGTAGCATATATCCTGAGTCATAAAAATGAAGATAGCAGTGTCATGTCCCTGTTCCCCGCCTGGGTCAAAGAAGGTGAAGACTATGACAGAACGAGCCGCCTGGCCTGGTGCTATGGCGATCCGGGAGTGGGAGTTTCCCTCTGGCAGGCGTCAAAGAGCCTCGAAGATACAGGACTGGGACAAACTGCGGTTGAGATCCTCAAACACGCAACCCGTCGCACTGCCCCCGAAAGTAGTATGGTCAGGGATGCAGGCCTGTGTCATGGTTCTTTCGGCAATGCACAGATATTTAACCGGATGTACGCCGAAACCGGGGAAGAAGCATTCCGGGAAGCCGCAGCCTTCTGGCTCAGTGATGGCCTGGAAAAAGCGGTCTATGAAGACGGTTACGCCGGGTTTAAACAATGGAGAGGACAAGATCGTGAATGGCGGGGCGAGTTGACACTTCTGGAAGGCATCGCAGGTATAGGGCTCAGTATCATTAGTCACCTGTCCGGTGACAACTCATGGGATGAATGCCTGATGATAGGATAGAAATGCCGGAAAAATGTATTTTTGAATAGACAGTTCCTCAGAGTAAACCCAAAATCCGAACCATGAACAAGAACCCTTATAAACATTTCCCCAATTACGTTTTGAGAACCCCGCTGTTCGCCGTAGATTTTTATAAAGACCTTACCGCAGAAAAAGATATTCCGGACGAAAAACTAAAGGAATGCTTTAAAGACCTCGTAATACAGGAAGCGGTTTTCCTGGCATCTCCCCCGTTGTACGAAGAGCTGAACCGCTGGGCGAACGGAGAGGCCAAAGACCCGAAAAAAACCGAAAAATTAAAGTATTCCTTTCTTAAATATCTCTCCCGGATGTCGTCCCGGTGTACACCTTTCGGCCTTTTTGCCGGATGTACTGTGGGCGGGTTCGGGGAAGGGACCGAAATAAAACTCCGCGGCGCCCGGAATAACCGCAGGCATACCCGGCTCGATATGAACTACCTGGTGGCCCTGTCACAAGACCTGGTAAAGAACAAAAACATCAGGGAGCAACTGCTTTTCTTTCCCAATTCCAGTATTTATCGGGCAGGAGACCAGTTAAGATATATCGAATACAAATATGTCAACAGCAAGCGGCATCATCATATTGTGGCCGTAGACGATTCCGAATACCTTTCCGGTCTGTTGGAAAAGGCCGCTAAAGGGGAGTCGCTCAAAAACCTGTCCGAAGCCCTTGTAGATGATGAGATCACCTACGAAGAGGCCGCTGGTTTTATAGAAGAACTCGTAGAGAGCCAGCTCCTGATCAGTGAACTGGAACCCTCCGTTTCCGGTCCTGAGTTTCTGGAACAGATACGGGAAGTGCTGGAAAAACTGGAAGGTACGAAAGATGTGCTGGATTTCCTGAACAGGGCCGGTTCGCAAATAGAGGAACTGGATCAAGGGATAGGAAATCCCCCGGAAAGCTACGTAACACTCAGCGAATTTTTAAAACAACTGGAAACGAGTTTCGAATTAAAATACCTCTTTCAAACGGATATGATCCTGGAAACAGAAAAAAACATCCTTGACAAAACCGTGGTGGACGCGGTAAAAAAAGGGTTGTGTTTTTTGAACAAGGTCACCCTTCCCCCGAAAAAGACGCTCCTGGATCAGTTTAAGACCGCCTTTTACGAACGTTTTGAAGAAAGAGAGGTCCCTCTGTCCATGGCGCTGGATGTTGAGATGGGCATAGGCTATAAGCAAGACCAGGGAACAGGGGACGTTAACCCGCTGGTGGACGATCTAATCCTCCCCGGAAAGAAGCTAAAACACCAGATCTCCGAAGTAAAATGGAGCCCGGTACACAGCGTACTGCAACAAAAACTGGTACAGGCCCTCGCCCGGAAAGATTACTGTATTAACCTGCAGGGCGATGATTTTAAGGATTTTGATGAAAACTGGGAAGACCTGCCCGACACCATCTCTACGATGATCGAAGTCGTAGAAGAAGACGGGGAGATCAAAATAAAACTCGGTGGGGCCGGAGGGTCCAGTGCAGCTAATCTTCTCGGCCGTTTTTGTCATGGAGATGAAAAACTGGATAGCCATACCCGGAAGGTCATCGATACGGAGGCCAGGGCCAATAACGGCAAAGTACTGGCGGAGATCGTACACCTGCCCGAATCCCGGGTGGGGAACATATTGATGCGCCCTGCTTTTCGCCATTATGAGATCCCGTATCTGGCCAAGTCCGTGTTGCCCGGAGAACAGCAATTGCCCATAGAAGATCTTCGTATTTCCGTAAAATATGGTACAAAAGTAAGGTTGCGGTCCGGAAAACTGGACAAGGAAGTGATCCCGCACCTCACCAATGCCCATAACTATTCTACCAATTCCCTGCCTATCTACCATTTTCTATGCGATATGCAAACACAGGGGCTCAGGGGAGGAGTAGGGCTCAACCTCGGGCCTTTTGCAGACGAATACACCTTTATTCCCCGTATAACATACCAGAACCTGATCTTTTCAGAAGCCACCTGGAACCTCGCCACGGAAGATATCGAACCCTTGAAAGGATCAATAAAAGAAGATAAAAAACTGGAAGATGCCGTAGAAAATTTCAGAAAAAAACGAAAGATCCCCCAATACGTTATGCTGACAGACGGGGATAACGAATTATTGATTAACTTTAAAAACCTCACTTCCGTAAGAATGCTGCTGGATACCGTTAAAAAGAGACAGCGCTTTAAGCTCACCGAGTTTTTTTTCGGAAAAGGAGGAATAGTAAAAGACGACAGGAATGCATACTATGCCAACCAGATAGTGCTGTCCTTTTATAACAGCCAAAGACTTAAAGATGAAGAATAGACCTGCACAACGCTATTTTATCCCCGGTGATAGCTGGTTATTTTATAAGATTTATGCCGGCCCTAAGACCTCAGATGCCATTCTTACGGAGATCATCCGTCCCGTGGCCATACAACTGCTGGAAGAAAAGGTAATAGACCGATGGTTTTTTATCCGTTATGGTGATCCGAAACACCATCTCAGGGTTCGGTTTCACTATGAGAAACCGGATAATATCGGAATAATTATCAATCGCCTGGTTCCGTATTTCAGGGATTATCAGGAAAAAGACCTGATCTGGAAGGTTGAGGTCGACACCTACAAAAGGGAACTCGAGCGCTACGGAAATAATACGATGGAGCTGGCAGAAACCCTGTTTTTCCACGACAGTGAAATGATAACCGCATTTTTGGATATGATAGAAGGAGATGAAGGTGAAGAACTGAGATGGCTGTTTTCCCTACGCGCTATGGATGCCCTTCTGGACAGCTTTCAATATACCGAAGAAGAAAAACTGGCCCTGATGGAAGGATTAAAAACCGGATTTGGCGAAGAATTCGGGATGAGCAGGCCGTTAAAGAAACAACTGGATGACAAATACCGTAAGCAAAGGGTAAAAATAGACGCGTTCATGGTTTTTCAGCCGGAAGATAATCCCGGTTATGCCCCGATGCTGCAGGTGCTGGAACAAAAAAAACACAATATAGCTCCCGTAGCAAAAACCATCTTAAAACACCGGGAAGAAAAAACACTGGAAAAGCCGCTGAACGATTTTATGGCAAGCTATATCCATATGCTGATGAACCGTCTGTTCAAATCCAAAAACCGCATGCACGAAATGGTGTGCTACGATTTTCTGTACAGATACTACAAGTCCACTATTGCGAGAAAGAAAAAAGGAAAAAACAATACCGTAAGCCGTAAAGAGATCGTAAAGATTCTTAACGAATAGAAAAATTAATAAAGGACCTATTTTTTAATGTTTTGGGCTCCTTCAATAACCTTGGTCTTTAATCCTTCCTTATAGACCAGTACCTTATCTTGTACGCATTTGTCGCTGCTTCCGATGATCTGGGCGGCCAGTATTCCTGCATTTTTGGCCCCATTGAGGGCTACGGTGGCCACAGGTACCCCGCCCGGCATTTGCAGGATGGACAATACAGAGTCCCATCCATCTATGGAATTGCTGCTTTTTACAGGGACTCCGATCACCGGAAGAGGGGATAAGGAGGCTACCATTCCCGGCAGATGTGCCGCTCCTCCGGCACCGGCTATAATAACCGAGATCCCCCGTTCATGGGCATTTTTCCCGAAGTCGTACATTTTTTCGGGAGTCCGGTGGGCGGAAACAATATCTACTTCAACCTCGATGTCGAATCCTTTCAGAATATCTATGGCGTCCTGCATAACGGGCAGGTCGCTGGTACTTCCCATAATAACGGCTACTTTACTCATTTTATTCGGTTTTTTGAACTTCGGCTTCCTGTCACCCCGAGCGCAGTCGAGAGGTCACCGGGATTGATTTATATATTTTTTGCAGCGACTACCTTAATCGTATTCTTCACCTCTTCCGCAATTTCCCTGGCCCTGTCAATATCCCTATTCACAATGGTTACATGTCCCATTTTACGGAAAGGCCGGGTTTCCTTTTTACCATAGATATGGGGTGTGACCCCTTCCATCTTCATAATACCTTCTATATGTTGGTAAACGACTTTTCCCGTATGTCCTTCTTCTCCGGTGAGGTTTACCATGATCCCGCCTACCTTGCTGTCCGTATGACCAAGGGGCAACCCCAGGATGGACCTCAGGTGCTGTTCGAACTGGTTGGTGTAGCTGGCTTCAATGCTGAAATGTCCACTGTTATGCGGGCGGGGAGCCACTTCATTGACCAGGATATCATCGTTTTTGGTCTGGAACATTTCTACGGCCAGCAGGCCAGTATGTTGGAATGATTCCGATACTTTCAGGGCAACGAGTTGTGCTTTTTCTGTAACAACCGGGTCTATACGCGCCGGGCAGATCACATATTCCACCTGGTTCGCCGTAGGATGGAATTCCATTTCCACGACCGGGTAAGTAACAACCTCTCCCTTAGTATTTCTGGAAACAATAACTGCCAGTTCGTTTTTAAAAGGGACCAGCTCTTCTGTGATACACTCCACATTGGGCAGGTCGTCAAGGTCGGAATATGTCCGGATCACTTTAACTCCTTTACCGTCATACCCGAACTGTGCACTTTTCCACACAAACGGGAAATCAATGCTATTGTTATTTAAGGCTGTATGGATCTCGTTGGTGTAGGCAAATCTCGTGAACGGGGCAGTAGGAATATTGTGGTCTACATAAAACAGCTTTTGCTTGGCCTTGTTCTGGATGGTCCTTAAAGTAGCAGGCGAAGGATAGACTTTGATCCCTTCCCTTTCCAGTTTTTCCAGGGCATCTACATTGACGTTCTCAATCTCAAAGGTGAGTACATCCACCTTTTTTCCGAATTCGTAAACCTTGTCATAATCCATAAGGTCGCCCGTATAAAATTCGTTGCAGGCAATCCTGCAGGGCGCTTCTTCACTGGGGTCCATGACACAGGTGTAAATATCGTATTTCCTGGTTTCGTACAACAACATTTTACCGAGTTGTCCGCCGCCGAGTATACCGAGTTTAAAATCGGAAGAAAAGTAGTTCATTCTATGCTGCATTTGTATTTACATCCGCAAACTTACATGAAAAATTTTTAATAGAGATTGGTTGGAGATTGAATGAGATTGAGTAAACATTTTAAATCAATCTCATTCAATCTTCTACGTCACGGAATTCAGCAAAGCCGTCAGCCCGCCCCGGAGGCTCTGCACATTTGTAGAAGGGTATTCCTGCAAAAACAACTGTGCCGCCTGTTGGCTTCTTACACCACTCTGGCAATAAAAGACAACGGCCTGGTGTGTCGGGATCGTGTGGTGGAGGGATTGTAGTTGGTCCAGTGGGATATGTATGTCGTCATGGTCCGGTGGAAGTATATCCATCTGCGAATTTTCCCTCTCTTTGGAAGTCCGGACATCCACAACGGTGATGTTTTTGAGATCGGATTTTATAAAATCTTCGGGAGCAACTTCAACGATCACTCCTTCTTCACGGATACAGGCATATTCCGTGTCGTTCAATGCTTCCGGGATTTCGTGTACGGTCTTCCGGAATTTCAGGACCTGGGTCCGCATGCTCAGGCAATCAATGGTAAGGAGTTTTCCGCTCAGCACCTCGCCCAGGCCACATATGATCTTCATTACTTCATTGGCCTGCATGGTACCTATAAGACCGGGCAGTACGCCCAGGACCCCTATCTCGGCGCAATTCGGGGAGGCTCCGGGAGGAGGGGGAGAGGGGAACAGGCAGCGATAGGTAGGCCCGCCCCGGTAATTGAACACGGACACCTGTCCTTCAAATTTGTATATGGAGCCGAAAACCACGGGTCTGTTGCACATCACGGCAGCATCGTTGACCAGGTAACGGGTAGGGAAATTGTCCGATCCGTCCACGATAATATCATATGCCGAAAACAATTCAATGGCGTTTTCTTTGGTCAGCGCTTTCGGATATGCGGTGATCTCAACATGTGGATTGAGCTTCGAGAGCTTTTCTGCAGCGGTGACTGCCTTGTTCTGTCCCACGTCTTCCGTAGAAAACAGCACCTGTCGGTGAAGGTTAGATACGTCTACTTTATCATGGTCCATAATGCCTGTATGCCCGATGCCCGCAGCAATGAGGTAGGGGAGTATGGCCGAACCCAGTCCACCGGCCCCGATGACCAAGACCCTGGCATTCCCGAGTTTTTCCTGTCCGATTTCCCCGATCTCGCTAAGTATGAGTTGCCTGTGGTAGTGTTCTCTTTCTCCTTTGGATAACATGGCGGGTGTTTTTTGATACTACAAAGTTACACCGGATAATTAAAAACGGGGCACAACAGCATGGGAATTTAGCAGGTTTGTTTTAGAATGTTGAATGGGGTTTAATTATCTTCTATGAGCTCGTGTTCCGGGCAGTCCACCCGTAATTCCGAATCGGTAAGCGGGGTCTGAAGGAGGTTGCAGTAATGCGCGTTGCCTTTTCCGGAATAATAGCGGCAACTGAAACACATTCTCTGTATGGTGATCACACCGGACTTGTTGAGGTGGTGAATGATGTCCATTAAACTTCGCAAAAGGCCTTCCTTATGAGCAGGGGGCAGTCGCTGAACGGGTTTTTGGATTTCCTGCGTAAACAATGCCGTTTTTTCCGCAATGGCTTTTCCTGTTTCAGAAAGATGGATAATGTAGCTCCTGGTATCGTGGGGCAGGTATTCCTTGGTGATCAGTTTTTTTTGCTCCAGGACTTTTACCGAATCGCTGACAGTGGCTTTGGTCATGTTAAACTCCCTGGCAATATAGCTGACCTTCCGTTTCCCTTCATCGTGATAATTCAAAAAGATAAGGATCTGGATCTGGGTAGGGCTCAAACCAAAGGATTTACTTTCCTCCCATAACAACACGCGAAAAGCCTCCGAGATACGCTCCAGGGCGACTACGATCTTATGCGCTGTGCTCAGATGCTGAAAATCCGGATCGAACGGGCTGTCTTTCATGAAAAAAGGATAAAGTTTGTATCGTTCCCCGCTCCATCTCCGTCTCCGGATAACAAAACAAGGAGGATATTGCAAAAATATGCCCCGTAAAGATAGGATACCTAACTATGCAGGGCAAATTTAGAAACTGTTTCTTAGCCCTTAACATCCTCCAGGGAAGCCCCGAAGTTGATGTGAAGGACATTTCCGTTGGGTACCACCAGGGCCGGTACAGATTTTACACCCGCACTTTCCGCTTCGGCAATACGGGACCGGTCTTCACCCAGGTGAACCACTTCTACACCCGATGCACCAACAACGTCAATGATGTCGTGTTCCGCACTTTTGCATACAGGACAACCTGCATGATAAAAAACTGACTTCTTCATTTTGGTTTGGTTTAAATGGTTTTACGGTAAAAACACCACACTAAATATAGTTAGGATCCCTTACAAAAAGAAATTTTAGAACATATATTTACGATCAGGCCTGAGGTTCGGCACGTGGAATTTCCTTTTTATAAACTTTGACCGTTAACTGCCAAGCCTGTCCCGAACAACAACCAACAGGCCCGCTCAAACCTGCAACCGGCAACTCGCAACTAGCTTATGATGCAGCTTCGTCCGCAGGTTCCATCTGTGAGCTGATAAAAGGTATCCTCGGAGCGAGAAAATATCCGGTAAGGCTGGCAAACAAAATGGGAGTAAGATAGGAGAAGCCTGTAAGGGTGGCGAGCAATATGGTAGTGCTCATCGGGGTCCGGGTCACACAGGCATTGATCGCTGCCATACAGCTGATAATGGTCAATGTAAGACTGACTTCGGGGAATATATGGTGCAGGATCAACCCGAGGGTGGCCCCGACAAAAAAGAGCGGAATAATAAAACCACCTCTCCATCCGGAAGTCACGGTTACTGCAATGGCGATGATCTTAAAGACCAGGACGGCCAGAAGCAGTTTCACAGAAAGGTGCTGTGTAAGAAGCTCGCTTATTTCGTGATGCCCGAAATACCGGGTGATTGGAAAGTAAAAGGCAATGATGCCGAGTATAATCCCGCCTATGGTGGTTTTTATATAGATGGGAAGTTTTCTTCTTTCGAAAAGGGATTTAAAAAACTTGGTGCAATAGGTAAATATCCATCCTATGGCCGTTGCTGCAACAGCAAAGAATACGGCATAGGCAAAATCGAAAACCCCGGAATACTCGTAAGGCGACAGATCCCATACAGGACCGAGCCCCAGGTGAATGATCAGGGCAAAGACAATATAGCTAAAACTGCTGGCCACCAGGGCAGGCATGATGGCCTTGTAGTATAAAGCCACATGTTTGTGATGCAGTATTTCCAGGGAGAACAGGCTTCCTCCGAGCGGGGCACCGAACAAGGCTGTAAAACCTGAAGCCATTCCCGCAATGCTCAGCGATCTCAGTTCTTCCCCTTTCAACCGAAACACTTTTCCCAGCCAGCTTCCCGTAGACCCGGTGACCTGTACCAGGGGAGCCTCCGGGCCCAGGCTTCCTCCCGATGCTACACAAAGCAGGGAAGACAGGATCATGGAAGGGTTGTTTTTAGGGTCCAGCTTGCCCTTGTTAAAGCGAATATTATTTACAATAAGGTGTATTTCACCCGGATCGCCAATAAAATGAATGATCAATCCGGCGAGCAATCCACAGACGGTCATGGTTGGAATGACTTCCCAACCAGAGAAAAAAGCGATCTTATGCGTTAAAAATTCAAGGACAATCCAGTACAGTCCGGCTATGACCCCGCCTATAAGCCCCAGAAAGGCCCAGAGCAGGAAAGTACGGCTAAAGACAAAAGGGTTGAACCGGATGGGCTGGTCCAGCAGGTTCAGATAACGTACGAGCTTTCGTTTTCTTTTTAGTTTCAATGGTAATAAACGCTGTTTTTATTCGGTCCGGCGCAAAAGTACCACAGCACGGCCGACTTTCAAAGCATTCCAACTCAATATCCTTTCTCCCAATCCTTCCACACCACTTCATATCCCTGACTTCGGATCATAGCGGCGATCTCTTCCGTGGTCCTTTCATCACAGATCTCAAACTGTTCCAGGGATTTCGGGTCCACGACATAACCGCCTGGATTGGTCTTGGATTCCGCACTGATGGAGTTGACCCCCAGTTTTATCATGTTGTTCCGGAAAGCGGTACTTTCCCGGGTAGAGAGGGAAAGCTCCACATCTCCATCCAGCAGGCGATAGGCAAAGATCAACTGTGCGAGGTCTGTATCGGTCATGATCACTTTGGGTTCCAGTCCGCCGGAATGAGGGCGAAGCCTGGGAAAGGAAATAGAATATCTCGTTTTCCAGTATTTCCGTTGCAGGTATTTGAGGTGGAGCGCCGTAAAAAAACTGTCGGTCCTCCAGTCCTCCAGTCCGAAAAGCGCCCCGAGCCCTGCTTTGTGGATCCCGGCCTGTCCGAGGCGGTCCGGGGTGTGCAGGCGATATTTGAAATTGGATTTTTTTCCTTTGGGATGATGTATTTTATAACACGCTTCGTGATAGGTTTCCTGGTATACGAGGACGGCATAGAGCCCTTCGGCGATCAGGTCGGCATATTCAACGGTATCCAGAGGCTGTACTTCGATGCTTATATTGGAAAAATACGGGCGTATAAGTCTGATGGCATTTTTCAGATAAGGTACACCAACGGTTTTGTTGGCTTCGCCTGTGACCAGGAGGATATGGTCGTATCCCCTGCTTTTGAGAAAACGGGCTTCCCGCAGGATCTCCTTGTCGGTGAGTGTACGCCTCGGGATCTTGTTGGTGAGGCTGAAGCCGCAGTAGGTACAGATGTTCTGGCATTCGTTGGAAAGATACATCGGGGCGTACATCTGAATAATTTTCCCGAACCTGCGTTGTGTAATGCGCATGCTTTCCCGGGCCATTTGCTCCAGGAAAGGTGTTGCCGCCGGGGAGATCAGGGCTTTGAAATCTTCCAGGTTGCGTTTTTTATGGTGCAGGGCCCGGAGGACGTCCGTTTCCGTTTTAGTATAGATATTTTCCTTGACACTATCCCAGGAATACGACCGGAAAATGTCATAGAAAAGACCTTTGTCTATGTTTTCCTGCCGGGAAAAGGAATAATGTGTTTTATCCTGAAGTTTGGTTTGCATTGTTTCTGAGCTTTAAACCATTTACGATTTTTCTGTTGCCTCCCGATGGCTGAGCACTTCGGCCCCGCTCAGCACAGGCTCCGCCGAAGCCAGGAAAGAGGTGAGGGGGCTGCTGGCTTCTGCATGGGGCTTTACGGGGGCAAGTCTGGCATTGCGGGCCATTCTCCCTGCTTTGACAGCCAGCCTGAAAGCATGGGCCATGGCAACAGGATCGTCCGATACTGCAATGGCCGTATTGACCAGTACGGCATCTGCCCCGGTTTCCATAGCCGCAGCTGCATGAGAAGGGCTGCCTATTCCCGCATCGATAATGACGGGCACATTACTTTGTTCTATAATGATCTCCAGGAAATCCAGTGTTTTTAACCCCTTGTTGCTTCCTATCGGTGCACCGAGGGGCATGACGCATTGAACGCCGACCTCTTCCAGCCGTTTGCACAGTACTGGGTCGGCATGGATATAGGGCATGACCACAAATCCTTGTTTAACCAGCTCCTCCGCCGCCAGCAGGGTTTCTACCGGGTCCGGAAGCAGGTATCGCGGATCGGGATGGATCTCCAGTTTTATCCAGTGGGTCCCCAGGGCTTCCCTGGCCAGCCGTGCTGCAAGTACAGCTTCTTTTGCCGTACGCACTCCCGAAGTGTTTGGTAACAGCTCAATCCCGGTTTCCCTGAGGGCAGCGTGTATATCTTCTGTTTTTTCGTCGGGGTTCACCCTTTTCAGGGCAAGGGTGGCCAATTCGCTTTCCGAAGCTGCTACTGCTGCTTTCATAAGATTGGCTGAGCTGAATTTCCCCGTGCCTATGAACAGCCGGGATTTAAATTCTTTGCCTGCTATTATTAAGGTGTCACACATGGTTTTTATCATTTTTACCGGCTTGCAACTTCCGGTGTCTGGTTAAAATATTGTTGTATCCGGGCAATGGTTTCCCGCAATCCGGAATGCGTACTCGGTTCTTTAGCATCAGACAATAAAGAGGAGACCGCCACACCCTGTAAACCCGTCTCCGACAACGGCCCCATATCTTTAAGCCCGATACCTCCGATGGCCACTACGGGAATGTAGATCTTCTTTTGTCTCAACTGTTCCATGATACGGGAATATCCCGCTAACCCCAGTACAGGGCTGAGGTTTTTCTTGGTATGGGTAAAGCGGTAGGGACCCAGGCCGATATAGTCGATCCCTGTTCCGGCCAGGTGCTCAATATCTTCTGTGGTATTCGCCGTTGCTCCTATGATGAAACCGGGGCCGAGTATTTTTCTCGCTTCCCCCGCAGGGAGGTCGTTTTTTCCGAGATGAACACCGTCTGCCCCGACGGCTTTGGCTACGGATACATGATCGTCTATAATAAGTTTTGCTCCGTATGCCCTGCACAGCTTCACGGCTTCCCTGGCCGCTTCGAAGACTTCTTTTTCCGGATGGTCCTTGATGCGGAGCTGTATCCAGTCTCCTCCCGCAACACAAATGTTCCGGATGTTTTTAAGATGCTCGTCTATGGTTGTGCCCTGGGAGATGTATTGAAGGGTTATCCCTTTCAGCCTGTCCCGGCCGGGAGCGTTGTTCAGAAAACGATAGGTATATTCCTTGGCCTGTTCGCAGGAGTCTTCCAGGCTGTTCCCCAGGGCGAGGTATGCTGCAATGGCTGACGAAAGGACACAACCACTGCCGTGCCTGTCCGTGTTTAGGATGTCCTTTGGAGAAAATTCCACAGGAGGCATTCCTTTCCTGTACAGGATATCCATCCCCTTCCGGTCATTGCGGTGCCCTCCCTTGAGGAAGAGATGGCAGCGGGACGTAATTTCGCGTATGGCCTTCTCCGTATTGCCGTTTTCAGACAGGGCCCTGATCTCATTGTAATTTGGAGTGACCAGATCACAATGTTCTAATATCCCGTGGAGGTCACGGACTTTTATACGATTGTGAAAATCATAACCGCTGCCCGACCTCAAAACAGGGTCCCAGATGATCCGGATCCCGGGATCTTTGGCTTTCAGAAGGTGAACTATGGTGTTTAACACTTCCAGGTCTTCAATGATCCCGATCTTTACTGCCTGAACAGGATAGCTTTCCATGAGGATTTCGATCTGTTCGACGATAAGCCCGGCATCTGTCCATTCGCATTTTTTCAGGACGGTATCGCTCTGCACCGTCAGGGCAGTACACGCACTTAACCCATGGACACCCAGGTCTTCCATAGTTTTTAGATCTGCAGTGATACCTGCCCCGCCACAGGGGTCGTGCCCGGCAATAGTCAATATGTATGGATTTCCCATCATTTTTATTTTTTTACTCAGACTTCAGAATCAAATCTTAACTTGCCCCCCTCAGCACACCCGAAGGGTAAAACTTTAAACCTTTCCTTCGGCTTTGCTCAGGGACCAAAACTTTGGACCTCAAACATGTTACCCTGAGTGCAGTTGAAGGGTTGAACACTGAACCTGCAACCCTTTATACGCTTTAACCGGATCTTCGCTGTTCCACACATATCCCAAAGAGGCGGCCCCGGAAAACCCCATTTTCTTCAAGCGGGGAATATGCCGGGGAGTGATCCCTCCCAGGGCAATGATGGGAAAGGGCAGCTTTTTTTCCGAAAGGTCAAACAGCCGTCCCTGGTGCCCCGTTTTGCTGATACTGTCAAAAACCGGACTGAGGAAGGCATAATCAAAAGCGTGTTTCATCTGGAATTTTATATCCCGGACAGTATGAAAGGAGGTGCTTACGGAAAACCCTTTTTTTCGGTATTCCAGAAGCCATCGTTTTAAGTCTTTTCCATAACTTTCCCGGGCCCTTTCCGGAAGGTGAATGCCTTTCAGCCCGAATTTTGCGATCATCTCATAGTGTTGGTGCACTACGATCCGGCAGTGATATTTTTCCGGAATGTTTTGCAGGAAGTGTAGCAGCTCCGTCCCGGATATTCCCGGTTTTCGGAGGTGCAGCACATCCAGCCCCACACGAAACATACGGATGATGCGGGCTATCTCATCCGGGCTGTTATCCGGTTTGGTGATTACGATGTGTCCGGGGATGTGCATTAGATCTGTTTTTTGATTTTATAAACCCGTTATCCGGCAGGAGAGCTTACAGGTATATTTCACTTCCCTTTTCGGTGAACTCCCTGGCTTTTTCTTTCATGCCTTCGTCTATATCCTTTGTTTCCAGGTCTCTTATTTCCTGTGATATTTTCATGGAGCAGAACTTAGGTCCGCACATGGAACAGAAATGAGCTACCTTGGCACCGTCGGCCGGCAGGGTCTCATCGTGGAACTCCCGTGCCGTGTCCGGGTCGAGCGACAGGTTAAACTGGTCTTCCCAACGAAACTCGAACCTCGCTTTGCTCAGGGCGTCATCGCGATACTGCGCTCCGGGGTGCCCTTTGGCCAGGTCGGCAGCATGGGCGGCGATCTTATAGGTAATGACCCCGGTTTTTACATCTTCCCTGTTGGGCAGCCCCAGATGTTCTTTCGGGGTAACATAGCAGAGCATGGCCGTACCATACCATCCTATCATGGCGGCACCGATCCCCGAAGTGATATGATCGTATCCCGGGGCAATGTCGGTGGTAAGCGGCCCGAGGGTGTAGAAGGGGGCTTCTCCGCAGGCATCGAGTTGTTTGTCCATGTTCTCCTTGATCATGTGCATGGGCACGTGTCCGGGGCCTTCGATAATGGTCTGTACGTCGTGTTTCCATGCTATTTTGGTCAGTTCGCCCAGGGTTTCCAGTTCGGCAAACTGTGCCTGGTCGTTGGCATCGGCAAGGCAGCCCGGACGGAGGCCGTCGCCTAGGGAGAAGGAAACGTCATAGGCTTTCATGATCTCACAGATATCCTCGAAATGTGTATATAAAAAGCTCTCTTCGTGATGGGCCAGGCACCATTTGGCCATAATAGAACCTCCGCGCGAAACAATACCGGTAACCCGTTTTGCGGTCATCGGTATGTAGCGTAACAGTACCCCGGCATGAATGGTAAAATAGTCGACCCCCTGTTCGGCCTGCTCGATAAGGGTGTCGCGGAATATATCCCAGGTGAGGTCTTCGGCCACCCCGTTCACCTTTTCCAGGGCCTGGTAAATAGGTACGGTTCCGATGGGGACCGGAGAATTTCGCAAGATCCATTCCCGGGTTTCATGTATGTTTTTTCCGGTAGAGAGGTCCATGATGGTATCGGCTCCCCAACGGCAGGCCCAGACTGCTTTTTCCACCTCTTCTTCGATGTTGGAAGTCACCGCTGAGTTACCGATATTGGCATTTATCTTAACGAGAAAGTTTCTCCCGATGATCATGGGCTCACTCTCCGGGTGGTTGATGTTGTTGGGGATAACGGCCCTTCCCCTGGCTACTTCGTCCCTTACAAATTCCGGGGTGATAGCCTTGGGGATACCCGCACCCCAGCTGTTCCCGGGATGCTGTTCCGAAAGTTGACGGACTTCCTGGAGCTTCTGGTTTTCCCGGATGGCGATAAATTCCATTTCCGGGGTGATGATCCCTTTTTTGGCATAATGCATCTGTGTGACATTTTGCCCGGAACGGGCGCGGAGCGGTTTTCTTATGTGTGGGAATCTCAGGCTGTGCAGCTCCTGGTCGTTCAGTCTTTTGTTGGAATATTCCGAACTGAACTGCGATAGCTGGTCCACATCATCACGCGAGGCGATCCATTGACTGCGCACAGGAGGAATGCCTTTTTCTACCTCGATGTCGATCTCAGGGTCTGTGAATGGGCCACTGGTGTCGTATATAGTTACAGGAGGGTTCTTTTCCGATGCCCCGGTCAGCGAATTTTTCGTATCGCTCAATGTGATTTCCCTCATGGGGACCCGGATGTCGGGATACAGGGTTCCGGGGACATATATTTTTTTTGAATTGGGCAGGGGAGCTCTGGTGATAGCCTGCGTGCCCGGGGTCTTATCTTTTTTCATAAGTGCTGCGTTGATGTTATATTAAAGTTTAGAGAGATGAGTTACGGGATTTATCCGCCCTGGGTGGCTTGTATGATAAGAATGTCCTGCCGGTCTGCAAGTGTATAGTCCGGCCATTGTTTTTGTGGAATAACTTCCCTGGCTGTTTCCTGTCCGTCCCTCATCTGGTCTCCGGACGAGGAGATGGCAATGGCAATGCCCTGCGAAGGGAAGTTCAACTGCCGGATGAGGTCGGTAATGGTGCTTTGTGCAGTTACAGAAACGGCTTTGTCATTTACATTTACCGTGATTGTTTCCATACTTTTTTAATTTTAAAAGTTTATGGAACAATAGGAAATGCTTGTAACAGGTAAGAATACGTGTAAATAAACCCCGGAAACGGGTTCTTTATCAGAAAATACAATATTCGCCTTTTCCCTTCGCCGGTATTATCCGAATCAGGTTCCGAGGGTGTTTCTCAGCCTTATTCTGAAATCCAGATGATAGTCATCCGGGTTTCAGGGAATAAAGCACCCCTAAAGTTCTCGATTACAAATGTACATAAAAATGATAAGGATATTCAAAAAGAAAGGAGATATTAAGGAGAACTATTCCTGCCTGTATTACTTGAGGAATATTCATATGATATAGGGTATATATAGGATGTATCTCCCGGTTTCTTGAGATGGGGTCTCTAACTTCTTCATATTCAGCGGGGCTTAAATTTTTTTAAAAAAAGGGCAAATAAATGTTGGCTGGAATGAAAAAAGGGTTCTATATTTGCACCCGCTTTGCAGAGGAAGAGTGAAGGATAGGAAGGGATTGCGAAGTAAAAAAGTTCATTAAAATTTTTTTTCAAAAAGGGTTGTGAGAGTCAAAAAGAGTATTTACTTTTGCACCCGCTTATCCGGAGAGGATAGGTCATGTAGAGATGCGCGGAGGTGTGTCTTTATAGGAGAAAAAGCATAAGAAGTTCG
>NZ_JAHKRR010000007.1 GCF_018863395.1 Sinomicrobium weinanense | reverse complement strand
CAGAGAAGTTAAGCCCATGTGCGCAGATGGTACTGCGAAAGCGGGAGAGTATGTCGCCGCCTTCTTTAAACCCTTCACAGTGATGTGAGGGGTTTTTTTATGCCCGAAAGTGAAGGAAGTAGTGTTATACGTTACAGGTTGCAGGTTTGGTATACCGCCTCTAACCTGCAACCTGTAACTTGTAACCTGCAACCAGAATGCCTTACGACTTAATATAATCTTCATATTCCCGGTAAAAAGCCTCGAATTGCATCATTTTTTCATTGAAGAATTCCATGGTCTCCTGCCAGCTGTTTTTATTGTGAATGGAAACTCCCGTTTTTTCCACGTATACCCGCGATATTTCTTTGTCGTTGTCCAGGAAATACACATCTTCAAAAACCGCTTCCGGAAGGTATTCGTTCGTTAAAATACTTTTCAGCGATTCCAGTTTCTGGTAATAATGTATCCGGTCTTCGAGGTCCTGGCTTTCTATATCGAGTGTTACCAGCGCTTTTTTGGTGTCGAAGTGGAATTTAAAGGAAAACCCTTTTATTTTGGTGTTGTATAATATCCATTTCCGGGGGTAGGACTTCCCGAAAGAGGTCCAGAATTCCTGTCTTAATTTCCTGGATTCTTCTCTGCTGAACATGGTTATAGTATATATGCTATTAGAATACCTGCGATAATAACGGCCAGTTTGGTAAGATTAAACTTGTGCCCCTCCGAACTTTCAAAAAGGATAATGGTAGAGATATGCAGAAAAATACCGATGATCAATGCCGATATGGGGGCGTGGAACTTTTCAATACCGTTTATGTGCTCGCCTAAAAAAGTACCCAGTGGGGTCATCAGGGCAAACAGGCTTACAAATGCTGCGATATGCCATTTCTTCATTCCCGTTTTCAGGAAAAAGGCCGTCAGTACTATGGCAACAGGCATTTTATGCACTACGATTCCGTAGACAAGCGTGTCGTGGCGGTGCAATGGAAATCCTTCCAGAATAGAATGTATACTCAGGCTGATGAACAACAGCCAGGGAAATGTCTGCATGTTTCCCGGGGCATGTACATGGCCGTGTTCCGCACCCTTGGAAAAGAATTCAAGGAATATCTGCAACAAAATTCCCAACATAATGAATATGCCGACGGTTTTTCCTGCTTCCTCATGGTAAATTTCCGGAAGCAGGTTAAATACGGTAAGGGACAATAAAAAAGCCCCGCTAAAGGCCAGGAACAGCTTCAGGTATTTTCCCTCCTTCGGTTTTATCAGGATAACAAACAGGAACCCGATAAGGACGGTTATGATGGGCAAAAGGTAATCTATCATTAATCTGTGTTTGAAGATTGCGCTATGTGGCAATAAACAAAAGGCAGCGCTTTTTTTATCAAAGGGCTAAATTAACGTATTTTTGCCTTTTATAAGAAATGCGATATGGGAAATAATTACAGCATGGTGGCCAAGACCCTGTTTGGTTTTGAGGATATTTTAGCTGACGAATTGCGAAACCTGGGAGCTATGCAGGTGGAAAAAGGAGTGAGAAGCGTCTCGTTCATGGGTGATAAAGGATTTATGTACAAGGCCAATCTGTGCCTTCGTACGGCACTCAAGATCGTAAAACCCATCCGCTCGTTCAGGGTCAGGAATGAAAAAGACCTGTATGACGGGGTGTATAACATTCCCTGGGAAAGTTTTATGAGCGTACACCAGACGCTGGCCGTGGATGCTGTGGTCCATTCGGAAAAATTTAACCACACCCTGTATGTGGCCCTGAAAACCAAAGATGCCATAGTGGACAGGTTCCGGAATAAAAGTGGCAAAAGGCCCGATGTAGACCTGAAACACCCCGACCTGAAGATCAGTGTACACATCCAGAAAGATAGTTGTACCATTTCCCTGGACAGTTCCGGGGCATCCCTGCACCACCGGGGATACCGGACGGCTACCAATATAGCACCGATCAATGAAGTCCTCGCTGCCGGAATGCTGTTGCTCAGTGGATGGGACGGGCAATCTGACTTTCTCGACCCCATGTGTGGCAGCGGTACCATCCCGGTAGAAGCAGCCATGATAGCCTGTAATATTCCGGCCAATATAAACCGCAGAGAATTTGCGTTCGAAAAATGGGGGGACTTCGATCCGGACCTGTTCGAAAAAGTAACCGAAAGCAGTCTCAATAAGGCCAGGGAATTTCATCACAAGATATATGCTTATGACAAGGCCCCTTCGGCAGTGCGAAAGACAAAGGACAATGTGCACAATGCCAATCTCAGCGAATATATCGAGATAGAACAGCAGGATTTTTTTAGTACGGAGAAAAACGTCACGGGAAAACTCCATATGGTCTTTAACCCGCCCTACGGAGAACGCCTGGCCCTGGATATGGAGCGTTTCTACAAGGGAATAGGCGATACGTTAAAGCAAAACTACCCGAATACGGAGGCCTGGTTTATCACCTCCAATATGGAAGCCCTGAAGCACGTGGGCCTTCGCCCGTCAAGAAAGATAAAACTGTTTAACGGACGCCTGGAAAGCAAGCTCGTAAAATACGAGATATACGAGGGGAGCAAAAAGGCAAAATGGCAACAATAATTCTAGGGTTACGATTTACGATTTGTGAATTTAAAATTGTAAATCGCAATCCGTAAATCATAAATTCAAATGAAATACAAACACAGGGCCCTGCTCTACAACTTTATCTGTTTTGCAGCGATTTTTATCCTCGCCCGCGCGGCGCTGCATTATTTCCTGCCCGGTTATAACTTCTGGACAGCGGTAATTTCGGCGGTCATAGCGATGGTACTGGCTCCTAAATTTATAGTGGTGAAAACCGCGTCCGGTGAAAAACTGTTTGTAAAGTGGCTGTTCTCTTCCCCGAAAGAGATAAAATAAATGTATTAATTTCTATACAACCCTCTGTGTCACTTCGTGCCTGCTTTGTGAACCTTTGTTAAAGCCCGTATAACATGAAAAAACACAAAGACCATAATTTTTTTCACAAGGGTTGCGAAGTTAGGGGGGGATGTATTGCTCAATGAACTTTTATTCTTCTGTCCCCGTCTTATTGAGAACTCCTTTTTTGGTTTTCTTGAATATAGGGATGAGATAGGACAGGGTGTAATTGAAAGTAAGGCCAAACCTGCTACCGTCCGTAACTTTTTGAAAGCCGGGGACCCATAAATTGGCGTAGGCATCCGGCGGAGTATCGTTCAGAAGATAGGCGAGCCTCACCGTGCCACCCAGATAGAGGTTGTTGAACAATTCCACTTTCATTCCGAACAGGACTTCCAGCCATTGAGCATTTAGGCCACTGTATTCCCCGAGTATATTTTCATCGGTACCGGGCAGGTTGTTTTCCTCCCAATACGGGCTGGTGGTATAGATGCGATATTCCTCCAGGTCCTGGCTAAATGTGGTCACTCCCAGTCGTCCGCCTGCAAATATCAGGTTTTCCATACCGTACCAGTTCTCATAGAGGTTGTAGTCTATCCCGGCCTTGAGATAGCTCCCTGATGTGGTAAAGGTGTAAAGGGTTTCTTTGGTCGTCTTTTTTTCGGTTCCGAGTTCTGCGGCGATATACAGGTTTTTGGAGATGCGGAAATCCCCGGCCAGTTCCAGTCCGTTATAATTATCGCTGGTAAAGGAACGTATGGGCTTGCTCAGGTCTATACCCAACCGGAGGCCGTATTTTTCCTTGTAAACAATACTGTCTTTTTTGCTTTCCTCATTGTCCTGGGCCGCCCCCCGGAAGATGCAGCATATGAGAAAAACAATACTAATGAAATATCTTGACATGGGTGGTGTTTTGATTTTCTACTGTGGGATTAGCAACCTCAAGGTATGATATCCAGCGATTTTCATCCTCCTGGTCCTCGATGACATTGAGTTCGGAATAATTGGTGATGAATCCGCAGGCCCTGGAAATAAACTGCTGCTCCGTCCGGTAATCGAAAGTAAGGGTGTCTGCATTTGTTACGGTAATGGTATCGCCTGCATCGGTGATTTCCTGTGTATGCCGGGTAAAGGCATAGATGGTTTCGTTGGCAAATACCTTTAGAGGGATCGCTATGGAGTCGATATAAGTACTGTCTGCAAAGGTTTCAACAGGTTTGTCCTTGTCCCTGCCTATAACGCGAAGGGACGGGACTTCCTTGAGGCTTCCCGGGTCATTATCATTGTGAAAAGTGATCACTACTAAAGGGGTAGTAGCCGAGTCTTCCGGGCATATATCGTCCTTTTCACAACCCAGAAGGAAGACGGCGGCCAGGCCGGTCAGGAAAAATGCTAGAGCAAGTCTTTTCACCAGGATGAGATTTTAGTTAAAAGTTTCATATATACTGAGTTTTTTGAGGCCCGAAGTCGGAAGTTCGAAGTTTTAAAAAGGATTAAACTACCTTGAACTTCCGACCTCGGACTTCCGACTTTATAATGTTTATCGTTTTTCCAAAAGTACAACATTTTCTACGTGATGGGTCTGCGGGAACATATCAACGGGTTGTACCCGGGCTACCCGGTACATCCCGTCCATAAGGGCCAGGTCCCTGGCTTGTGTGGCACTGTTACAACTTACATATACGATCTTTTGGGGTGCGATGTCCAGTAGCTGTGCCACTACATCCTTGTGCATGCCGTCCCTTGGCGGATCCGTGATAATAACATCGGGTATGCCGTGATGTGATATAAAATCCTCATTGAATACCTTTTTCATATCCCCCGTAAAGAACTCAACGTTCCTTATATCGTTTAATTGTGCATTGCTCCTGGCATCCTCGATGGCTTCCGGCACTGCTTCCACACCGATAACCTTTTTTGCCTTTTTGGCGATGAATTGCGCTATGGTTCCGGTTCCGGTATAGAGGTCATACACCAGTTCGTCTCCGGAAAGCCCGGCAAAATCACGGGCCACCTTGTAGAGCACATAAGCCTGCTCGGAATTGGTCTGGTAAAAAGACTTGGCGTTGATCTTAAATCTAAGTCCTTCCATTTCCTCAAAGATATGATCCCTGCCGTGGTAGCAGATCACCTCCTGGTCGTAAATGGTATCGTTAGGTTTGCTGTTGATCACGTATAGCAGCGAAGTGATCTCCGGGAACCGTGCCGTCATATGGTCCATTAACAACTTAATACCGTCGCTGTCCGCTTCGAAAAATTGCAGTAATACCATGATCTCCCCGGTAGAGGATATCCGTATCATCACAGTGCGCAGCAGTCCGGCTTGTTGTCTCGGATTAAAAAAAGACAGGCCGTTTTTTACGGAAAAGTCTTTGATCTCCAGTCTTATGGTATTGGATGGGTCTTCCTGCAAGTGGCATTTTTTGATGTCCAGGATCTTGTCCCACATCCCAGGGATATGAAAGCCCAATGCATTCTTGTTCTGCAGTTCTTCCCCGCTGTCGATTTCCTCCTGGGTGAGCCACCTGCTGTCTGAAAAGGAAAATTCCATTTTGTTCCGGTAAAAGAACTGTTTGGCAGAGCCAAGTATGGGCTCGGGTTCGGGAATGTCTATTTTTCCCAGGCGTTTCAGGTTGTTTTCTATCTCTCTTTGTTTGTAGAAAAGCTGGTCTGCATAGCGCATGTTCTGCCATTTGCACCCGCCACACACCCCGAAATGTTCGCAACGCGGTTCTTCCCTCTTTTCGGAGTACCGGTGGAATTTCATGGCTTTCCCCTCAAAGTATGCTTTTCTCTTTTTTGTGGTCTGTACGTCTACCACATCCCCCGGAATGGCGTTAGACAGGAAAATGACCCTTCCGTCCGGGGCCTTGGCAATGCCTTTGCCCTTAGCACCGGCATCCGTGACCTCGACACTTTCAAAAAACGGTTTTCTGCTCTTTCTCGACATGAGGCAAAAATAAGGTTTATTTGTGAAGTACGAAGTCAGAAGTACGAAGTTAAAAAGATGAAGACTCTCCCCTTGCCTGTGCTGAGTCCTTCGGCAGATTTGAGATAAACTAACGCCGAAGTAAGGGGAGATGCCGCAGGCAGAGGGGTGTTCCCCGAAAAATGGGTCAAAACCTCCCTCAGAAGCCCCCGGATGTAACAAATAAATGCTACTTTTGAAAAAACAATCCTACCCTAAAATGAATCGTTTCGACCGGATCACTACTATTCTTATTCAACTGCAATCCAAAAGGGTGGTAAAAGCACAGGACCTCGCCGATCGTTTTGAGGTTAGCCTGCGGACGATCTACCGGGACATCCGTACGCTGGAAGAAGCCGGAGTGCCACTGTATGGCGAGGCCGGAGTAGGGTATTCCATTGTGGACGGATATCGCCTTCCTCCCGTGATGTTCACTAAGGAAGAGGCAATGGCCTTTGTCACTGCCGAAAAACTCATGGAAAGGCTTACGGACAAGGTTATCCAGAAACATTTCCAGTCGGCCATGTACAAGGTGAAATCCGTGCTAAGGGGCAGTGAAAAGGACTTTGTGGAAAACCTGGAATCCCAGATCCATGTACGGGACAGGCAGATACGAAGGCCCGAGGCCATACCGGGAAACATACTGGAGGTATTGTTCCGGGGTATATCGGAGAAGAAAGTGGTGAAAATGACATACAGGGCACTTGGGCGTGAAGAAAAGACCGAACGCTTTATAGAGCCCATCGGGGTATATCACGAAAACGACCACTGGTATACCATAGGCTATTGCCACCTCCGGGAAGATTACCGCCATTTCCGGGCCGACCGCATTTACGATATCCGGCTTACGGACAGGGACAGGCTGTCTGAAAGGGCAACATTGCAGGAATACCAGGAACAGTGGGAGAAAAAAAGGAGCTCTTATACCATGCAAAAGGTGGTTATCCGGGTAGAGAAAAGCATTATCATGTATTTACAGGAAAGAAAATACTATTTTGGCTTTGTATCGGAAACTGAAAAAGATAACATGATAGAAATGACCTTTTTAACCGCTTCCCTGGAAAACGGTTTCGTCCGGTGGTACCTGACGTTTGCCGACTATGCCGAGATCGTGGAGCCTGTGTCCTTAAAAAAGAAGATCAGGGATATCGTGGAGAAAATTTCCGAAAGAATTTAGATAGTTTCTTAGCTTTTGCTCTGCGTAAAAAGACTTCGAAACAAAGTTTTTTTCATCTGTGAAATAACTGTTGACACAGGGTTGTCATAAGGCACCCCTAACTTTGCTTTGTACAAATAAAAAAGCAAAAAATGGAAACAAAAATGAATAAAAAGACCAGAACCCGGGAAGAACGATCGCTCCGCCCGGATAAAGGAGGTCTTACTGCCCAAACACCCCGGACGACCGTAGCGGAAAAGACCGGGGCAGCACATTTAACCGGCCGCATCTCGGAATTATCCATATTCGGATTATTGTGGGGTTGATCCCTGCCTGAAGTGAGATTGAAAAAAGATTGAAAAAGATTGATGGAAGATTGAATCCCGATCGCTATCGGGAGATTGATTTGAAATGTTTCAATCTCGTTCAATCTTTCCGTGTAGCGAGATTCAATCTACGATCAATCTTTTGTTAGCATGGAAAGGACACATAAAAGAACCGAAGGCGATGCCCTGAGTTTACCGAACGGGCGATGCCCTGAGCCCTTCGATAAACTCAGGAACCACCTGTCGAAGGGGATAAAACTTAGGCGATTTCTTAGTGAAATCGCTTAAGTTTTGCTAATTTGCATCGTAGGATGATTTCTCTCCTTGGAAATTTGAACAATTCTTTAAAGAAGGAATAATAAAGTATCATTTTAAAAATCAGTAAAGAATGACTATCACAGAACAACTTACCTCGCAAGATGCCATTAACCTGGAGAATAATTATGGTGCGCATAATTATCACCCGTTACCGGTTGTTCTAAGTAAAGGAGAAGGAGTGCACGTGTGGGATGTGGAAGGCCAGAGATATTACGATTTTCTGTCCGCTTATTCTGCTGTGAACCAGGGGCATTGTCACCCTAAGATCGTGGGGGCTATGGAAGAACAGGCAAAGAAGCTCACACTGACTTCCAGGGCTTTTTATAACGATATGCTCGGAAGGTTCGAGAAATACATCACAGGATACTTTGGGTTCGACAAGGTATTGCCCATGAATACGGGGGCTGAAGCCGTGGAGACTGCCATAAAGATATGCCGTAAATGGGCCTATGAAAAGAAAGGAGTGGCCGAACAGGATGCCAGGATCATTGTATGTGAAAATAACTTTCACGGCAGGACCACGACCATTATTTCATTTTCCAATGACGAAGATGCCCGTAAGAATTTCGGACCCTATACGCCCGGGTTCATTAAAATACCTTATGACGATACCGATGCCCTGGAGCAGGTGCTGAAGACCGAAGAAAACATAGCGGGCTTTCTCGTGGAACCTATCCAGGGCGAAGCCGGGGTATATGTGCCTTCGGACGGATACCTGAAAAAAGCTGCCGCTCTGTGTAAAGCACATAACGTACTCTTTATAGCCGACGAGATCCAGACCGGTATAGCGAGGACCGGAAAATTGCTGGCCGTACATCACGAAGACGTAAAGCCAGATGTACTTATTCTCGGAAAAGCCCTTTCCGGCGGAACTTACCCGGTGTCTGCCGTACTGGCGGACGATACGATCATGGAGGTCATAAAACCGGGACAGCACGGTTCTACTTTCGGAGGAAACCCGGTGGCGGCTGCGGTGGCCATGGCAGCGCTTGATGTCATAGAAGAAGAAAAACTTGCGGACAATGCCGAAGAACTGGGACGTTTCTTCAGGGAAGGAATGCAAAAATATATAGACGGTTCCGGTATTGTAAAACTCGTAAGGGGAAAAGGACTGCTCAATGCCATAGTGATTAACGATTCCGAAGACAGCAGCACGGCCTGGGATATATGTGTGGCCCTGAAAGAAAACGGCCTGTTGGCAAAACCTACCCACGGAAATATCATTCGTTTTGCACCACCCCTGGTAATGAACAAAGAACAGCTGGAAGACTGCATCCGCATTATTACCAAAACCCTGAAGGCGTTTGAGTAAGGCTGGTTTTTAGATAAGAATAGTCGAAAATTAAAAATGCGAGAACTCAAAGTTCTCGCATTTTTTATGGATATAAATTAAAGAAAATGTCAGTTTAGCTTTTTTCCTGTTTAGGGGGCTTAGCGTTTTTCAATATAAAATAACCTATTGTTCCCCCTATCATGGAAGCTGCAAAGATACCCATTTTGGCTTCCAGGATATACTCTTCGGCATTGGTTTTAAACGCCAGCTCTGTAATGAACAGCGACATGGTAAAACCAATACTGGCCAGCAGGGCTACCCCGTAGATATGTTTCCAGGAAAGATCTGAAGGGAGGGTAGCGATCTTTAACTTGGTCATGAGTTTGGTAAAGCCCAGAACACCGATGAATTTACCGAGAACAAGCCCCAGGATAATACCGATACTGACATTGCTGGTGATATTGTGCCAGAAATCTCCTGAAAACGTAACACCTGCATTGGCCAGGGCAAAAACCGGCATCACGACGAAACTGACCAGGGAATGCATGGAATGCTCCAGTCTTTGCAGGGGGGTAAGCGCTGCCTTGGAATAGATCCTTACCTGTTCCAGTACGTGTTGCTGCTGGGGGGTCTTTAACCGTTTGGTACGGCCTTCCAGGTTGTCGTATTCATCGACCAGGTTTCTCAGTTTCTCTACATATATTTTGTCTCTTACCTTGGAGCTTGCCGGGATGGTGAAAGCGGCCAGTACTCCTGCAATAGTGGCATGTACCCCTGAAAACAGGAATGCAAGCCACAGGCCTCCGATACCTATAATACCATAGAATACCGGCGCACGGACTCCCAGGCGGTTGGCAGCCAGTAGTAATATGAGGAAGATACCCCCAACGATAAGGCTGTGTGTATCGATATCGGAAGTGTAGAACAGGGCGATAACCAATACTGCTCCCAGGTCGTCAGCGATGGCAAGCGCTGTAAGGAATACTTTCAGCGAAACCGGTACCCTGTCGCCCAGCAGGTAAAGAATACCCAGGGCAAAAGCAATATCTGTGGCCATGGGGATCCCCCATCCGCCAACGGCATTGGAATCGTGGTTGAAGATCAGGTAAATAGCTGCCGGGAAGATCATTCCCCCGAGGGCGGCCATTAAAGGCAGAATGGCCTTTTTAGGCCTGGACAGCTCGCCGGCGATCATTTCCCGCTTCAGTTCCAGTCCCACCACAAAAAAGAAAATGGCCATAAGGCCGTCATTTACCCAGTGGTGCAGGTTGTTGGTAACCTCAAAAGTATCGAACCTGATAGCAAATTCGTGTTCCCAGAAATGGTGGTAGGCATCTTTAAAAGGTGAATTGGCAAGGACCAGTGCAACAACAGCCGATAAAAACAAAACGACCCCTCCGGTGGTGGATTTGTTAATAAACCTGCTCATGGGGTCGATCAGTATCTTGTCTATGGGAGTTTTTTTCATATAAAAAGTTAAAAAATAATTTCGTGCCGGGTGTGTCTGAACGACATGAAGTTAAAGAAAGCTAAGATAGGATTTATGCCTTATTTTTTCAACAAATATCAAAAAATTCGATTAAAAAGGCAATGGGCTTTAACGGTTTGCGGGGTAATATTCTAATATTCAAACGAGTTTGGGTGTTCTCGTGGAATCCCAGTGGGGATATCGCAACTCGCCATAACGGTTTTTTCAAAGAAATGCCTTTTTCTTCATGTAAGAAAAAATGTTTTAATTCCTTTAACAAAATTTTGCAGCACAAGGAGACAAATACATTTTAAGGTTGATAGGAGTCAAAAATAGTTCAGGCGATGCCCTTTAATGTGTTTCGATTTTGCTTCTAAAAAGTTGTGGCCCGAGTGGTTAGGTTAGTTTTGTCGGTGTGGCCTGAATAATTTAATAACCCGATCACTAAAAAATAATGCTATGGTTTGCCAAAAACCAGAGCCTTCATTTATCCCATGGTCTTTTCCTGTTCGCCCGGAAGTCCCGTGCATCACATAGGCACATTATCACATTACTTCACCAGTCTTTTTAAAAGCTGAGATAGGGATAATCGTTAAATAAACCTAATGATATGTGTTTTTAAAGAGAACTTGCTACTTTTACGGGTCTTAAAATTTTAAACGTTATGAGAAAATTTACGGCTGCGCTATTTATGTTATGTGCAGCGTTCGGAACCCGGGCACAATCTGAGAACACTCCTTATGTAAAACCCAAGCTCGTGGTCGGTATTGTTGTAGACCAGATGCGATATGATTACCTGACCCGGTTTTGGGAGAGGTATGGCGACGGTGGCTTTAAGCGCCTTATCAACGAAGGCTTTAACTGCAGGAACAATCACTTTAACTATATCCCTACATATACCGGGCCCGGACATGCCTCGGTATATACGGGCACTACCCCCTCTATGCACGGCATTATCGGTAACAACTGGTATGACAAGGAAAATGACGAAATGGTATATTGTGCCGGGGACGATACACAACAGTCCGTTGGAACAACCTCCAAAGCAGGTAAAATGTCGCCACACCGGGTAAAGACCACAACAGTGACCGACCAGCTCCGGCTTGCTACCCAGCTCAAAGGAAAGGTTGTTGGTGTTGCCATCAAGGACAGGGGAGCAATACTCCCGGCCGGGCATGCTGCGAATGCCGCTTACTGGTTTCACGGTAAAGACGAAGGAAAATGGATAAGCAGTTCTTACTATATGGACGAACTCCCTAAATGGGTAGATAAATTCAACCGTTCCGGAAAGGTGAAAGAATATATGACCACCTGGAATACGTTATATGATATAGATACCTATGCAGAAAGCGGACCGGACGATAACCCCTATGAAGGCAAGTTCAAAGGAGAGAAAACACCAACCTTTCCTCACAAACTGAAAAAACTGGAAAAACATAACGGAGGATATGATATCCTGAAATCTACACCCTACGGTAACAGCCTTACTGCCGATTTTGCCCTGGCTGCCATAGACGGAGAAGAACTCGGGCAGGACGATATTACCGATTTCCTGGCATTGAGTTTTTCCTGTACCGATTATGTAGGCCATCAGTTTGGTGTAAATTCCAAAGAAGCTGAAGATACTTACCTGCGGCTCGACAGGGATCTGGCCCGTTTGCTATCGGAGCTGGATAAAAAAGTGGGCAAAGGCGAATATACCGTATTCCTTACAGCCGACCACGGTGCAGTACACGTTCCTGCCTATCTGCAGTCGCTTAAGATCCCTGCGGGGTATTTTAATATCCTGGACTTTACGGTTCACGTAAAGAACTTCGCCAGGGAAAAATACAATGTGGACGGATTGATCTCCAATATCTCCAATGGGCAGATCTTTATAGATCACACAGTAGCCAAGGAACACGACCTGAATATCCGGCAAATACAGGAAGACCTGGTAGAAGAGATCATGCAGTATAAGGATGTGGAAAAGGCATTTACGGCATCTGCATTTACAGGAGCGGAATTTACCGAAAGGCTTACGGCCTTGTTGCAAAGGGGATATAACCAGAAGCGGTCCGGAGATGTGTTGTATGTCCTGGCACCTTCGGTTATCGTGTATTCCAAAACAGGATCTACTCACGGTTCGGGACTGAACTACGATACGCATGCTCCGTTTTTGCTTTATGGTAAAGGAATAAAGAAAGGGAAAAGCACTGTAAAAGAAACCCATATCAATGACATTGCACCGACCATATCGGCACTGCTCGGTATAGGTTTCCCCAGCGGAACTACCGGAAAACCGGTTTTTGAGGCCCTGGAGATAGAAGACTGAGTTCTCTTTTTGAGGAAAACTTATAACAAAGGGGCGCTGTTTCCACAACAGCGCCCCTTTTTGCTGTTTGTTCAGTTAATATTAATAGACCTCGATATTGGATATCAGGGGACAGGCTTTGGCATCGGTAATATTTACGCGGATCTTATCCGTATTCACTGCCCCTGTTTTAAGGATACGTTTGTAGCCTATGGTCGTGCCTTCGGCTATCTTTGCCCACCCGTCTCCCTGCCGGGCCTCCACTGTAAAGGACTTTACCCTTTGTCCCAGGGAGATATATTCCTGTAAAAGGATATAGGAGATCTTCTGATCTTTTTCCAGGTCTATTTCCACAGAAGCTGTTGTTACTCCGTCATCCGTAGCCCAGTAGGATTCCTTGTTTCCATCGGTAACACGGGTAGCGGCATAATCGGGAGATTCTCCCCGGTAAGCGGTTGCTGTTGCCGGAGCATTGGCGGCCAGGTTGGTGCGGAAGGTGTCATCGATCAGCTTTCGCCAGGCTTTGAGGGCAGCCACATCGTTTTCGTGGATCAGGCCTCTTCGGTCCGGGGGAATGTTCAACAGCAGGTTGGAACCACGGCCCACGGAAGTGAGGTAGATCTCAAACAACGCTTCGGCCGATTTTACCAGGGAGTCTTCTTCCTCGTGATAAAACCACCCCGGACGGATAGAGACATCCACTTCGGCAGGGATCCATTGGTTCCCATCTTCAGAACCTGTGGCCAGCAGTTCGTTGATCCCGGCTTTCCCGGCATACAGGGTGTCGTTGGAAATGGTATTCCAGTTGGTCTCTCCTGCCAGGCCGCTTTCATTACCTACCCAGCGGATATCCGGGCCGCCATCGCTGAAAAAGAGCACCTGGGGTTCGAATTGCAGTTGACGTACCATATCGAGGGTGGTGGGCCAGTCGTAATAGGTTTGCCTGTCGATATTCCGGCTTTCCCGTGCCCCGCCGTAGTAGCCGTCCCCGCCGTTGGCTCCGTCGAACCACATTTCAAAGGCAGGGCCGTAGGTAGCGAAGATCTCTTTGAGCTGGTTACGGTAGTATTCTACATATGAGGCTTCCCCGTAATCGGCCCGGTTCCGGTCCCAGGGAGAGAGGTAGACCCCGAATTTGAGTCCGTGGCGTTTACAGGCTTCGGAGACTTCTTTGACAATATCTCCTTCGCCATCCTTGTAAGGGCTGTTTTTAATGGAGTGCTCGGTGAATTTGCTGGGCCACAGGCAAAAGCCGTCGTGGTGTTTGGCTGTGAGGATAACCCCTTTGAACCCGGCTTCTTTCAGGGTGGTGATCCATTGGTCTACATCGGCCTCCGAAGGGTTGAAGATGGAGGGGCTTTCGTCACCAAATCCCCATTCCTTCCCGGTGAAGGTGTTGGTGGTGAAGTGGATAAAGGCATTGAGCTCCATATCCTGCCAGGCCAGTTGCGCTTCGGAAGGAACAGGGCCTACGGCTTCGGGGGCGGATACCTTTTTTTTGGGGGTGCTGCAGGAGCAGAGGGTTAGGATTGTTGCGGTTAACGTGATTAGTTTTTTCATAGTGTATGGTTTTTCATAGGGCGGGGCCCTATGTTAGGATATGGTGCCCTTTCAGGGCGTTTTTTATTGTTGTATTGTGTAGCATAGGGCGTTGCCCTATGTTGAGGTATGATACCCTTTCAGGGTGTTTTAGGCTGAAGGCCTTATATATTTTAGCTTAGGGCGTCGCCCTAAGCTGCAACGTCCTATGCCGCATATGTATATGAATATAGGATGAAATGTTTTTACGCCCTGAAGGGGCAATATAATTAATCCCATAGGTAGCGTTCGTCATAATCAACATTGTATTTTTGGAGAAATTCCAATAATTCCTCCTTAAAATTAGTTTTTTTGTGATGTTGTTTTTGCCTGGCTATATATCTGTATACGACATCTTTTTTTGAACTGCTGACAGAAAAAGCGCCATATCCTCGCTGCCATGCGAATTTTTGATATGCAATTCCTTTGGTTTTTATCCAGCGGCTGCTATTTCTTTTGATATCTTCTATAAATTTTGCCAGGGTGATGGTTTTTGGTAATGTAGATAAAATATGTAGATGGCCTTCCACACCGTTAATAAGGAAAGGAATACCTCCGTTCCTCTTTATTGTATCTCCCATGTAAGCGTATAACTCATTCTCGATTTCCGGTTTTATGAGAGGATACCGCATTTTTGTGCCGAAGACGATGTGGATGATGATTTGTGATAGTGATTGTGCCATGGTGTTGTGTGTTAAGATAGGGCGTTGCCCTATGTTAGGGTATAATACCCTTTCAGGATGTTTTAGGCTGAAAGCCTTATATATCTTAGCGTAGGGCAACGCCCTATGCTGCAATGTCCCATGCTGCAACGCCCTATGTCGTCATAATATGATGAAACATTTTTACGTCCTGAAGGGGCAATATAATTATTTTTCCACAACAAAGGAAAATGCCAGGGCAGAGAGAGTTGTATCCTGTTGAACAGAAGCAGGTAAAAAAACCTTTATTTTATCCCCTTCGCGTTCCCATTTTACATTTTTCCCGTTTTGTAGCAGTTTTATCCTGCTGCCTTTTTTCGGAAGGTTGCCTTTCCATGTTACGGTTTCCGGGATGGCCTCTCCTTCGGGCAGGCAGGCGATGGCGTAGGTTTTCTTTTTCTCCGGGTTTTGAGTGAAGTAAGTGTTTCCGTCTCTGAAATGTTCCACAGTACGGGTATTGTAGATCGCTTCGCCATTTTTGGACATCCAGTTCCCGATCCCCTGTAGACGGTCTATGACTTCCTGCGAAAGGGTGCCATCCGGTCTGGGGCCTACACCCAATAACAGGCTGCCTCCTTTAGCTACAATTTCAACCAGGGAATGCACCACCTTTGCAGCCGATTTAAATTTGTCTCCGGGTACATGGCTCCATGCATTTCCGAGGGTCATACAGCTTTCCCAAGGATTGTCTATCTTTTCGTCGGGGATTCGTTGTTCGGGGGTCTGGTAGTTTTCGTAGGCGCCGTGTACGGTTCGGTCTACCATGAGGATGCCCGGTTGGGCCTTTCGTGCCATGCCGGCTATTTTTGGCATGTCTATGTCCTGGCTCCATTCGGGGATGGGGGCACCCCAGGAGAGCACCTCGTCGTTAACGGTTTCGCGGGGGCGTACCCAGCCGCCATCCAGCCAAAGTATGTCTATGCTACCGTAATTATGCATCAGCTCGGAGATCTGGTTGTAGGTGAATTCCTTGAACTTGTTCCACCTCCAGGGGTTTTTCCGGATGTCGTAATTGTTGTTCCGGGTGGCCGTGGCGTATTTGGGCCACCAGTAGTATTCGGAATGCCAGTCGGGTTTGGAGAAATAGGCACCGATCATAAAACCTTTTTTACGGAAGGCCTCGAATACATATTTGGCAACATCAGCACGCGGGTTATCGGCAAAAGGGCCATTGGAGATCTTGAAATCGGTTTGTTGCGTATCGAACATATTAAAACCGTCGTGGTGTTTGGTGGTAAACACGAGATAGCGCATTCCGGCGGCATCGGCGGCATCGGCCCATTGTTCGGGGTTGAAGTTTACAGGGTTGAACTTTTCACTCAGCCCCCAGTACCATTTTTTGTAATCGTTATAAGTAGTGGTGCTGTCGCGTTCTATCCAGTCTTCCGAACAGATGGACCAGGATTCGATGATCCCGGGAACGGCATAGATACCCCAGTGAATGATCATCCCGAATTTCTGATCCTGCCATTTTTCGAGTTTTTTGATCACTTGCGGATCTTTTGGGGGCTCGTAGGTGGTGGACCTGTGGTGCAGATTGTTTTCCTGTGCCCTTGCGGCAAAACTAAACATAAGGGTCGTACACAGGGTGAGAAGTGTACTTTTGTATGAAATCATAAGGTCTGTGTTTTTGTTGTCCTTTGCGGAAAGCGCCATGGATAAATGGCATTTCCGGTTTACGGCCGATAAGATATAAAAATCTTACGGGTTGTGTATCTCTATGTTACGGGATATTTTAAAATTTGTGTTCAGCCTGATATCTTCAGAAGAGGCCCCTATCATAAGGATGAACTTTCCGGCCTCGGCCACCCATTTACCACGGGTGTTCCAGAGCATGAGGTCTTCCGGTTTCAATTGAAATTCGAGTGTTTTTTCTTCCCCGGCTTTCAGATGTATCCTCCTGAAAGCCTTTAATTGCTTTTTCGGGCTGACCACCGAGCTCACTTCATCGCGGAGGTATAGCTGAACTACCTCGTCGCCGGGGCGCGCCCCGGTGTTTGTGAGGCGGAACCTGGCGTACACGGTGAAATCGTGTTCGTTTTCCTCAACTTTTACTTCGGGTTTGTCGTATTTAAAATCCGTATAGCTGAGCCCATGGCCAAAGCTGTAAAGGGGGGTGGCATCTCCTTCCACATAATTGTGTTCTTCCGGGAAGAGGGTATTATAATAAACGGGCAACTGGCCTACGGACTCAGGGACAGAGATCGGCAGCCTTCCTGCGGGGTTATAATCGCCAAAGAGCACATCGGCAATGGCATTTCCGCCTTCCTGCCCGGGATACCAGGCATCGAGGATGGCAGGGACATTTTCGGAAGGCCAGTTAAGGAGTAACGGACGTCCCTTGATAAGTACCAGTACCGTTGGCGTTCCGGTGTTTACCACGGCCCGGAGTAATTCCATTTGTTTTCCCATAAGGTCCAGGGTAGAACGGTCATAACCTTCACCGCTTTCCATATCGCTAACCACATCGGGTTTTGCATCGGGATCGACGGTTGCTGCTCCTGTCTCTATGTATTTGGTTTTAAAGTCGCGTGCACTGGAGCCGCCCAGTACTACCACAGTCACATCTGCCTGTGCTGCGGCCCGGACTGCCCCGGGAATATCGGTTTGAATGGTGTCGCGGATGGCACAGCCTTTTACATAGGTCACCTTTGCAGAAGAGGAGACCTTGTTGCGGATGCCTTCCAGTACGGTTGTGATATTGTCTTCCGGCTGCGGAGCGGTGTAATCGCCGAGCTGGTTGTAAATGTTGTCTGCATTGGGCCCGATAACAGCTATGTTTTCCAGGTCTTTGGACAATGGCAAAAGGTTGTCCTGGTTTTTAAGCAGGGTCACCGATTCCCTGGCTACCTGCCGGGCGAGTGCTGTATGTTGTTTGTTGCGGACTTCTTTTTCCGCTTTTTCAGGATCTACATAAGGATCTTCGAAAAGCCCCATTTCAAATTTGAGCCGGAGAACCCTGCTGACTGCTGTGTCCAGGACATTTTCCGGAACCTCACCCGATCTCAGGGCTTCCAACAGGGCTTTGCCAAACCCTTTTCCGCCCAGGTCGGCGTCTACTCCGGCAGTGATAGCAAGAGAGGCTGCCTGTTCGGGAGATGCGGCAATATGATGGTCGCCCATAAGGCCTTCGATGCTGCCAAGGTCCGACACTACGAAGCCGTTGAAATCCCATTCTCCGCGGAGAAGGTTGTTGAGCAGCCAGTGATTGGCGGTGCCCGGAACACCGTCTACGGAACTGTAAGCTGTCATTACGGAACGGGCTCCTGCCTTTACGGCATTTTTAAAGGGAGGGAGATAACTTTGGCGCAGTTCTCTTTTTCCTACGTGCACGGCATTGCCATTGTGGCCTCCTTCGGGGACACCATATGCGGCAAAGTGTTTCAGGGTGGATGCAATGTTATACCCGCTTTTGAGGTTGTTTCCCTGGAAGCCTCTTACCATGGCTTCTCCCATTTCACTGTTGAGCACAGGATCTTCGCCATAAGTTTCTTCCACACGCGACCATCGGGGTTCGCGGGCGAGGTCCAGTACGGGGCCATAACCTATGTGGCCGCCTTGTAACCGGGCCTCCCTGGCAATGGCTCCGGCCATTTTTTTAATAAGTTCCGGATGCCATGTGCTGCCCTGTCCGATGGATGTGGGAAAAACTGTTGTGCCGATGGCCATATGCCCGTGCGGGCACTCTTCTGAAAGCAAAAGGGGAATGCCCAGCCTCGTATTTTCCACAGCATATTTTTGCAGGGCATTGGTGGCTTCGGCTGCCTGTCTGGGGCTGAGCCCGGTTTTCAGCGTTTTCCGGGTCCAGGGATCGGCGCGAAGGGTAGCCCAGAGCATGCCTATGTGTTGTTCCTGTATGGCCTGGCGGAAAGTTTTGCTTTCGGTGACTTTATCTCCCTTTTTAGAATACATTTCCCATCCCAGAAGGGTGGAAAGCTGTCCGGCCTTTTCTTCCGGGGTCATGCGTTCCAGCAGGTCCTTTATTCTTAATGAAACAGGGGATGTACTGTCTTTGTATAGGGGAGCGGAGGTATTGGCCTTTTGAGCAAATGATGGTATGTAAGTTACAAAGAATATGATCCCTATGGCATACCGGAGTGTTTTCATGGTTTCGGCGGTTGGTTTTCAAAATTAGTAAGAAAAGAGGCTGTATTAGTAATTACAACCTCTTTTTCGGTTTAGATAGTTAATTAGGCAATTCTTTTACCATAATAAGGTTATAAATGTTATGGTAAAAATGAACATAAGGAAATTTTTTCGACCAATGACAGCTCAGAAAGGCTGAAGGAAGTATCAGGTAAGAATGTGTTAGTACAGTTTCTTATGTGATTGTGTACGGGGAAGGCCCCGGATTTTTAAACGGATCTAAAAGTTTGTTTGATAATTTTCCGGAGACCAGAATAGGAGAAGTATGCGAAATGCAAAGTAATTTAAAAAAAATCGAAGGATATGTGTTTTAATAAAAATCACCGGGGTGTATTTTTTACCCCGGTGATGAAAAATTTTAAGAGACAGTTTCAAAAAAAGATTAATTTTTGTCTGTTGTTCTGTCTATGGTTTTGGTCCGGCACCATATTCTGGATTTTCCTTATCGAACCAGATCCTTTCTGAATTTAGGGTAGATGGATTGTTGGTTCCTGTTGTAAATCCTTGTTCCTCGGCAGCTTTGACCTGATTTTCATAATTTTTGCTATCCTCTGTAGGAGTCCCAAATACAAAACGACGGGGAACAGACAGTTCCGTGCCCGAAGCGAGAAATGGGTCCCAGGGTAAATAAGCACTTTCGGTTTTTGGGATACCTGAGCGCCGAACCAGGGTCCACAAATCTCCCGGAGTCCCGGCAAAATTGATGTATTGCTGGATGTATACCTTTTCCAGGCCATCGGTGCTAAGGTCATAGGCAGGTTGTTCCAGTAGGTTTACTATTTCCGACAACTTGAGGCGGGTAGAGGCGGCCTCGGCCTCGTTGAGATCGATATATACGGGGTCATTTTCATAATAAGGCATCCCGTTGTTTTTAGACAAAGCGTCCAATCGCCTTACAGATAATTCCACTCCTCTGTCAAAATATTCCTGTGCAGACCTGGGAAGGTTAGCCCCTAACAATTGGAATTCGGCCAGATATAAATTGGTTTCTGCAGAAGATCCCAGAATAACATTTAAGCCGGGGTAGCTGTCTTTTTGTTCAATAACCCTTCCCCCGGGCTTTGTGGGGTAGGTGTGATTAAATTGTGTACGTGTTATTCTCTCCGAATAGTTGGAAGTGGAGGTGTAAGATTTTTCTACATCACCGATTTTTATCCTGTTGAGCTCACTTTGTTTGAAATAAGGATCGTATTCAGAATCATATTGAGCATTTGGTGACAGAGGGACTCCAAAATAGCGTACCCAGGGCTCGCCCGGAGCTTTCCAATTGGAAAAATTTCCGCTAGCATCCCTGTTTACATATTGGTCGATATACGGAGGAAGGTCTTTTCCAGCATCTATAAATGCCTGCACTACTTCTGCGTTAAATTCGTTTTTGGTAAACAGAAAACGAAGCCTGGGGTCCTTATTGGCAACCATAAAGTCCACAATATTCTTGCCTGCAGTACCCGGTTGGGTTCCATTACCGGTACCATAGTACAGAACACCTCTTGTATAGATAAAATCATCTTCCAGGTTATCCATATATCCTGCCGGGGAGTTTGCTACTTCTTCGGCTATTTTTAATGCCCTGGGGCGATCTTTATTGATTAGCCTAACCGCTATTTTCAGCTTGAGAAGGTTGCAGAATTTGGCCCATTTTCCATAATTGCCCCCGTAGATCATATCCTGATCACCCATATCGTATTGATTGGAGGTCATAAGCTCTGGGATAGCGGCGTCTAACTCTTCCAACCAGGTATTGAACAAGGTTTCCTGATTGTCATATACCGGTGTTAACAAAGGCGGGTCTGTGTATCCGGCCAATGCTGCTTCACTATATACCCTGGCCCCCAGGTTGTCTGTCTGTGTTATTGCAGGTTGAATGAGTATGGGAAAGGTCATGGCCCGCATGGCTCGCCTAACAGACCTGTCCTCTTGTTCCATGCTATCAATCCTTGTTCTGATATCTCTTATGTTGGGAAAAAGAGAAGCGTAAATGTTATGTCCTCCCGCGGGACCCATATTTACGAACTGTTCTTCATTTGCCAGGTCAATAGTCGTTAACTGGCTCCAGGGGAATGTATATCTGAAGTTATTGTAGAACCAAAGCGTATAATCGTCGTTATACATTTGTTCTATGGACTTGGTGATGGAGAACCTTAAATCCGGATCTACTACGGTAGAAGGATCTGTATTTTGTTCTGCAAAATCGTCTTTAGCACATCCGGTCGCTATGAGGAGGAGCGAGATCAGCGATTTTTTTAATATGTTTTTCATTTTTATTCTTTTTTCAGATTAAAAATCAATAGCTATGGTCATAGTATAAGACGCCGTATAAGGGATAAAGCCTCGTTCCCTAAACGAGTCGCTACTGCTGGTGCCCCTGAAACTCTCGGGATTCAGATTGTTGGGCAGGGAATTGTATAAATATCCAAGGTTCCTGGCATTGAAGGACACATAAAAGTTTTTCGCCCCGAGTTTGTCAGAGACTGATTTCGGGAAGTTATATCCGAGGGATATATTTCTCAGTGCTATGTATTTTACTTCGCTAAACCAATCGTCATTTACAACCCCATCGCTCCAGGAATTTGTATAGTAGTTAAAGTAACTGGCATGTGTGGGTTCTACATAGCCATTGTCCATAGCTTCCTGATAGGTCAGACCTCCTACATCTACGGTAGATCCGTTAGGCGCTGTTACGGTCTGGCCTTCTGCAAAAACCCCGTTCGGGATAACACCATCGTTAAATTGTTGTCCCTGAGAATCCGAATATTGCGATGTCCAGGTCATTCCCCCATGTTCGGGGCTTCTTCCTCTTAAAGAGGTTTCCAGCCAACCATAAGAGGTTCCGTAACGGTTGGAATAAGAAGCAATGTGCCCTCCAAAACGGGCATCTAACAACACAGAAAGGGAAATCCCTTTATACGTAAAGGAGTTGTTTAAGGAGCCTTCAAAATCGGGTTGCACTTTACCTACTCTTTCGGGCTCATAGCTTCTTTCGTAAAAGGCTCCCCGGTCGGAGTCTACCCATTTCAGAACATTCATGCCGTTTCTCGGATCATCCGGGTTGTCTGATTGCCATTTTTTAGGGCTACTGTCAGACATCAATACTCCGTATTCTCCACCTTTAAAGGCTACCGAGCCAATCCGGAAATTACCATAGGCAACATCTCCGCCTAATGCTTTATATTCCCCGTAATCTTCGTGCAGGTCTTTGATCTTTGTGGTGTTTTTCCAGTAATTGAAGGTGGTGTTCCAGGTAAAGTTTTTGGTTTTAACCGGGGTTCCCGTTACACTCAGTTCCACCCCGTAATTACTCAATGTACCAATATTGGTAAAGTAATTGTTATACCCGGATTCCTGCGGGAAAGGAATTTCGCCGATCTGATTTTTAATGATCTCGTTGTAATAAGCAAAATCCACCCCGAGGCGATTGTTGAAAAAACGAATGTCCATACCTATTTCATAGGAGTTTTTTCTTTCCGGTTTTATGTTTTTGTCTACCAGGGTAGTGGTGATATCATTGGTGTATATAAACTTGTCCCCGTCCATCTGGTACCTTCCGATCCCATATCCCTTGTTAATGGCATAAGGGTCTGTATCGCTACCTACCTGAGCCCAGGATGCCCGAAGTTTTCCAAAGGTAAACCAGTCTGGAGTATTAAATGTTTGGGTAAACAGCCAGGAGCTGCTTACGGAAGGGTAGAAGTAAGAATAATTGCCTTCTCCATTGGTGTATACCAGCGAAGATGACCAGTCGTTCCTCCCTGTAATGTCCAGGAAGACCTGGTCTTTATATCCGAAACTGGACAGGAAGTACAGAGAGCTTATCTGCTTGGTGCCGTAGACCTTTCCCGAAGAAATAAGGTTTCTTTTAGAATTTTCCAGGAAAAACTGTCCGGGGACGATCAGGCCACCGTCTGTCCTTACGTCGGTTTCCGATTTTTCCTGTTTCCATAGCTCACCTCCGACAAGAAGCTGGGCGGTAATATCAGGAGTAAGGTCTTTTTGGAAGTTCGCAGTAAGTTTTCCAGTGTAGCTCTTATCGGTATTATGCCTCATCTGGTATTCTCCACCGTCATTCAAAAAACCGCTTCCCCAATCTTTTCTTTCGTATTTAGTGGTGTAATAATTCATATTTCCTTCTGCAGTAATGGATAGCCACTCTGCAACGTCTGCGGTTAATCGTACGATGGGGCGGGTAACTTGTTCTTCGGAACCGGCATTGTTCATACTGTATTCGAACCAGATGGATTTTCCGGGAACGTAGGCATATTTATCGCTGTAATCTGAATTGGGGATCCCTCCGTGAGAGGCCTGCCAAAACTGTCGCTGCCTGTATTTCGAAGGATTGTATCCATTTGCATAGGTACCGTTGATGAAGAATTGTGAAAGGTCGTTTCTCGCATTTTTGGATTTGGAGGTGGTATAGGAAATTGAGGCATCGGCCCTTAACCAGTCCGCAAGTTGATAGGCACCGGAAAACAGTAATGCATCTCTTTTAAAACTGTTGTTGGGTAATGTACCCGACCTGTCGTTGTGGGAAAGGGAAAGAAAGAAGTTCCCTTTGTCATGGCCTCCGCTTAAAGAGACGGAAGTGTTGGTGTTCCATCCGGTGTCATAGGCGTCTAAAAGATTGTCCTTTGCCGGGCTGTATGTGGTCATTTCTCCGTCATACCCAATAATAGGTCTTCCGTCATATTTGGGCCCGTAACCAAGGCTGCTCGGATGCTCAATGAGTGTGGGAATACCATCATCATTCGTATAGAACTGATTGTTGGAGAAACGGTAATAATTTCCATTTGCATCCCTTTCTCCATAGCTTACTGCCCCGGCTCTTGTACCGACCCCATATTCATATTGTATATCGGGTTGGCGATATACGTGGTCTATCCCAACGGATTGCTTTACAGAAACACCCAGGCCTCTTGTGCCCGAACCGTCTTTTGTCTTTATAAGGACCACACCGTTTAGACCTCTGGAACCGTAAAGAGCAGTAGCTGCGGCTCCTTTAAGAATAGAAATACTCTCATAGTCGTCCGGATTGAGGTTTTTTAACATATTGCCGTAGTCATTAGGATTACCCTCCCAGTCTGCACTGGAATCGGAAACATTGTTGTCCAGGATAACTCCGTCCACAACAAATATGGGCTGATTGTTGTTGGAATTCAGCGCGGAAACTCCCCTGATCTGTATCTTGGAATTCCCGAAAAGCCCTCCGTCTGAGGAGCCTATACTTACACCCGGAGCTTTTCCTTGTAAAGCCTGAACCGGGTTTACGGTGTTGGTTTTAGCCAACTCATCTCCTTTTACTTCTGTCATGGCATAACCGAGCCTTTTGGTCTCCCTTTTAATCCCGAGAGCGGTGACTACAACACCTTCGAGCTCCTGGGCGTCTGCGGAGAGCGTGATGGTGATGGTTGATTGCCCGGCTACCGGTACTTCCCGGGAGGCATACCCCAGATTGGAAAATACCAGGACGGCATCTTCAGGGGCCTCTATGGAATAATTTCCGTCGAAATCAGAAGAAACACCTTTAGTGGTGCCTTTTATTACAATGTTTACCCCGGGTAGAGGCATACCGTCGTCGGCATCGGTCACAACTCCTGTAACCGTCTTTTGCTGTGCCAGCATAAACTGGCAATAAAAGAAAAATGCGGAAAGTACGTAAATGGTCTTTCGCTTACACATCATAGCTTTCATTGAGTTAGTTAATTTAGAATTAAGTTTTTTACGTGAACGAAAACATATAGGTGCTGAAAAACAGGCTAAAACGTTTTCAATTCTGATGTAAATGTTATAAAAAAGTTAAATGTTGGCAATTAAAATCGACCAATGACAATTCTGAAAAGCTGAAGGAGTAATATGGGCAAGTGAAGAGTTGAAAAGCTGTGTTACAGGCATTGCAATTTTTTTATATTGCTTTTTTAACAATTCTTTTGCATCTTTACGGGCTTAACAAAAGTGTTGATATGACGGCAAAAAAGATATTGTGGCTGCTGTTATTGGTGGTAACCGTTTCTACCGGTGTTGTAAGCTGCTCGAGTGATGATAATGGTAACGGAGGGATAACCCCCCCGGAAATAGACGAAACCCTTAACCGTCAGACAACCGGGAGCTCGGCAAGAGACCTGCTTTCGGACGAAAAATATTCCAGGATCGTTCTTGAAATCTTATATGTACAGGGATATGAACCAAATGCTGCTTCTGTGGAGAACCTGAAAGATTTTCTCGGTGAACGCATGCACAAACCGGATGGTATTGATGTGGAAATGACCGCGATAGAATCTCCCGGAGATACGGTTTATAGTGTTGAAAGGGTGGCTGAAATAGAAAGGGAGTTACGTGCTAACTATAACTATGAAGATGAGATCGCCGTATTTGTCTTTTTTGCCGACCAGAAATCGGACCAGGACGAAGGGAATAAGGTGGTATTGGGCGCAGCTTACTGGAATACTTCTTTCGTCATTTACGAATCTACAATCCAGGACATTGCCGCCCGGACAGGGACACCGAGCCGGACTGTTCTTGAAAGCACGGTAATGCAACACGAATTCGGCCATCTCCTGGGATTGGTGAATTTTGGAACTGATCTGACTTCAGACCACCAGGATGAAGATCACGGTCACCACTGTGATGTAGAAGACTGCCTCATGTATTACCTGGCCGAATCGGGAGGGGACCTCTCCAATGTGATCTCCGGAGGAAGCATCCCCGAACTCGACCCCTTGTGCATAGCAGACCTGCAGGCCAATGGTGGGAAATAGCCCCCCTCTGCCTTCGGCATCTCCCCCGAGGGGGGAGAAAGTTGTCTTTTAAACATTATTATTAGCTTTCTCCTGGTATAGAAAATATAAAACTCTCCTCCTTTGGGGGAGATGCCGAAGGCAGAGGGGGAGAAACTTTGAACCTTAAACTCTATTCATGTCCGAACACAAAGCAGGTTTTGTAAATATCATAGGAAATCCCAATGTAGGGAAATCTACCCTGATGAATGCCCTGGTAGGGGAGAAGCTGTCTATTATCACTTCCAAGGCCCAGACCACACGCCACAGGATATTCGGCATCGTGAACGGTGAGGATTTCCAGGTGGTTTTTTCAGACACTCCGGGTGTTATAAAACCGGCCTATAAATTACAGGAGTCCATGATGGACTTTGTAAAATCGGCTTTTGAGGATGCTGATGTGCTGGTGTATATGGTGGAGATCGGGGAAAAAGGGCTTAAGGACGAGGCTTTCTTTACCAAGCTCAGGAAGACAGAGATCCCTGTATTACTGTTGCTGAACAAAATAGACACTTCTTCCCAGGAAGAGCTCGAAGCCCAGGTAGGGATGTGGAAGGAAAAACTCCCCAATGCCGAGATATTTCCTGTTTCTGCCCTCAAAAATTTTAATGTCCCGGAAGTATTTCACCGTATCCTGGAACTGCTTCCCGAATCCCCGCCCTTCTATCCCAAGGACATGATCACCGATAAGCCCGAACGCTTCTTTGTCAATGAGGCTATCCGTGAAAAAATATTGTTGTTCTATAAAAAGGAGATCCCCTATTCGGTAGAGGTAGAGACCGAAGAGTTCCTGGAAGAAGAGAAGATCATCAGGATCCGCTCTGTGATCATGGTAGAAAGGGAATCCCAGAAAGGGATCATTATCGGCCATAAGGGAGCGGCATTGAAAAAGGTGGGTATGGAAGCGCGCAAGGACCTCGAAGCCTTTTTTGGCAAGCAGGTACACCTGGAACTCTTCGTAAAGGTCAACAAAGACTGGAGGAGCAACGACAGGCAGTTGCGGCGGTTTGGATATAACCGGAGGTAGGGTTAATATAAGAAACCGAAAAGCCAGAGTGGGATTTTATTGCCGATTCCGGTCTCCGTGTCGTCTATTGCAAGATAAGCATTTGAGATATTCTGGATTTGATGGAGTAAATTGTTTTGAAATGAAATCAAATTTTCCATGAAAATGATCTGAATTCAAGTCATTTTAAATAAAAAGTCTTGAAAAATCTATAAGGGAATATACTTTTAATAAGTCGTTCCTATTTTTAGAAGGAGTGTCAGTTCAGCAATGCCCGGTTGTTCAGAAACTCGTAAAACCCGTAAATAAAAGGCCTTCCTTTTGACTTTCCCGATCTGCGGACAAAATAGAGCGTAATCCAGGCAGGTACCATTAAAATGGCCAGTACCAGCGGAAGAATGACCGTCCCGGCTGTCCAGTTCAAATAAACCCAGATCGCACAGCCCATGAAGGTGAACCCTGCCAGCAGTTGCAGGCCGAGCAGGGTATTCCAGAGCAATGACCTGGGAGCCACCCATCCGGAAAGCATACTCCTGGACTCATCGATCCGGTTGACCTCCAACTGAAGTTGCGGCGACCACCATTCTTCTTTTTTTTCAGACATGGCGATAAAGATACGGTCATCCACACGGGTGATCTTGTAGCTGGGATTGTTAACTCGCAGGAGTGTAGATAAAACAGAGTTCTTGTTTTTGGGTAATTCCACCGCAAATTGCGGGTCAAGGGCAATTTGGTCACCAAGGGTCTTCATTATCTGTTTTTTAGCTGCTTAAAAATAAGCATTTTTTTCAAGAAATCAGTGTTTTTCATTCCTGTTTTCTTATTCCGAAGCTATACTTCGGCTTTAGTTTATCCAGGGCCTGCCTGCACTGAGCTTGCCTGCACTGAGCTTGTCGAAGTGTCGAAGTGTCGAAGGGTTCAGCAACCGTGGCTATGCGGTGCAAAATAATAAGATTAAAGAAGATAGATAGAAGGTTGAAGCCCGATAACTATCGGGAGATTGATCTTTAACATTTCAATCTCCTATCAATCATTTAACCTCCCCTTGCCAGCCCGGAAAAACACATAAAAGAACCGAAGGCGATGCCCTGAGCCTGTCGAAGGGATAAAACTTAGTTTCTTAAAAAAGGAAGTATTACCTTTGCGCCGTTAAAACTTTTCACATGAGCAATATAGTAGCTATCGTAGGCAGGCCGAATGTAGGGAAATCGACGCTGTTCAACCGTTTGATCCAGCGCAGGGAGGCCATTGTCGATGCTGTGAGCGGAGTTACGAGAGACAGGCATTACGGCAGGTCGGACTGGAACGGACAGGAGTTTTCCGTAATAGATACAGGCGGATATGTAGTTGGGAGTGACGATATCTTTGAACAGGAGATCGACAAGCAGGTAGAGCTCGCCATAGACGAGGCCGATGCTATTATATTTATTGTAGATGTGGAAACCGGCATTACGGGGATGGACGAGGACGTAGCCCAGTTGTTGCGTCAAACCGAAAAACCGGTATTGCTGGCAGTCAATAAAGTGGATAATTCCAAACGCGAAGCCGATGCCGTGGAGTTCTATGCCCTCGGCCTGGGAGAATACTATACCATTTCCAGTATTAACGGCAGCGGTACAGGAGAACTACTGGATGCGCTGGTAGAGGTTCTGCCTGAAAAAGAGAAAGAAGAAGAAGACGAATTGCCCAGGTTTGCGGTGGTAGGGCGCCCCAATGCGGGAAAATCGTCCTTTATCAATGCCCTGATCGGGGAGGACAGATATATAGTTACTGACATTGCAGGAACTACCAGAGACAGTATCGATACCCGTTACAACCGCTTCGGATTTGAGTTTAACCTGGTAGATACTGCCGGCATAAGGCGTAAGGCCAAGGTTAAGGAAGACCTCGAATTCTATTCCGTAATGCGCTCGGTAAGGGCCATAGAACACTGCGACATCTGCCTGCTGCTGGTCGATGCCACCCGTGGTTTTGAAGGACAGGACCAGAACATCTTCTGGCTGGCCGAACGCAACAGAAAAGGCATTGTGATCCTTGTGAACAAATGGGACCTGGTGGAAAAAGACACCCAAACCACAAAAGAATTTGAAAAACGGATCAGAAAAAATATGGAACCCTTTACCGATGTTCCCATCATCTTCATATCCGTACTTAACAAGCAAAGGATCTTCAAAGCCATAGAGACCGCGGTGGAAGTTTATAAAAACCGAAGCAAAAGGGTCCCTACCAGAAAGCTGAACGAAGTGATGCTCCCTATTATAGAGCACACCCCTCCACCGTCGAACAAGGGAAAGTACATCAAGGTAAAATTCTGCACCCAGCTTCCCACCCCGATGCCGCAATTTGCCTTTTTTGCCAATCTGCCCCAGTATATCAAGGAGCCGTATCGCCGTTTTGTGGAAAACAAACTGCGCGATCATTTTGGCTTTCACGGTGTTCCGATAGATGTGTATTTCCGGAAAAAATAGTTTGAGAGTCCCCCTCTGCCTTCGGCATCTCCCCCGAGGGGGAAGAAAGTTGTCTTTTAAACATTATTATTAGCTTCCTTCTGGTATAGGAAATATACAACTCTCCCCCTTTGGGGAGATGCCGAAGGCAGAGGGGGACTGCATATTGATATATCAGGTTTCTGCATTATTTTCCCGTAATGTGGAATTCTACAGCCTGATGCAATCTTGAAAAAAATAACAATAATATTGACGGAATTGCATTTTAATGCGATATAAATAAAGATTTTTCTATTTTTATAGCAATTAAAAATAAATTAATGAGGAGTTAACACAATGTTAAACCCCGTTTTTTTGAGTGTTTTAAATATTTCAATTCATTTGTTCACCCGGTTTATTTATAAAAATGAATAGAAAATCCCCCCTGATGTCCGACGAGGAATTATTGGTACAACTCAAACAAAAGAACCAGGCTGCCTTTGAAGAAATATTCAACAGGTACTGGAAACGGTTGTTTTCCTATGCCTATAAGATCTATGGGGACGAAGCTGTATGTGAAGACATGGTACAGGAGATCTTTATTCGTCTTTGGGAGAGATCGGAAGAATTGTCGGTCAAAAATCTCGAAGGCTATCTCTTCAGGGCTGTAAAATATAAACTTGCCAATTCTATAAGGGACCTGAAATTTACCGTACAGCATACAGATGCACTTTCGGGCCTGTCTACCATTCCTTCCGTGAACCGGCAAATGGAATACCAGGAGCTCGAGAAGGAAGTGTTTGTCCTGGTAGACCGGCTTCCTTATCGCTGTAAAGAGGTATTTTGCATGAGCAGGGTGGACAGCCTTACCAATGCCGAGATCGCCGAAAAACTCGATATTTCCGTCCGTACCGTAGAAACCCACATCAGCAATGCGCTCAAATACCTGAAGATGAACCTGCATATCGCTTCCTGGTGTTTCATAGCTGTCCTGTTCCTCTTCTGATTTTCTCTCTGACTGTCAATTTCAGCACATTCACTTTCACAGGGACCAAAGCTGTATTTTCCGATTGAAAACTCAATGTTAGCAAAAGGTTAACCCGGATTGCCGGCTTTACCAAAAGATTAAGGCTTCACTTTTTTCTCATTTTTCTTACGTGTCCTTTACTGTTTATGTGACTTACAGTTAAAAGCATATCTTGAAAAAACAGGAATTCATAAAACTGGCGGAAAAATACGCTGATGGTCACTGCACTCCTGAAGAAGAGCAGGTTGTAGAGGCTTTTTTCAATAAGCTCCAGGAAAGAGAGTTGGGATGGGAATGGAATGAAGTTGAGAAAAGGCGTTTGCGTATGCTGTACAAAATAAGGAAAGGGATAGCTGCGGGTGAAAGTAAGCCGAAGGAAGATCATTCCCTGCCGTGGTACCGCATTGCCGGGATAGCCGCTTCGGCAGCCCTCCTTGTTGGTACTGTGCTGTTCTGCTATTTCAATTTCGGGAACGAAAAATATACAGAAGAGATAGCCATGAGGGGAGAAAGAAGGGAAATCACCCTGAAGGATGGTTCTACGGTCTATCTCAATGCGGAAAGTTCACTGCGTTTTCCCGAACACTTTTCCGATACCCGTGAAGTGGTACTCCGGGGAGAAGCCTTTTTTGAAGTGGCCCGGGACCCCGACAGGCCGTTTGTGGTAAAAACCGGTAAGCTGGAGACCAGGGTGCTGGGGACTTCATTCAATATAAACGCTTATTCCGAAGGAGAGGTGAGGGTAAGCGTCAACACCGGGAAAGTCCGGGTCGCTGATACCAGGCCTTCCGGAGGAAAGGTAGTGCTCACGAAGAACGAACAGGTACGGTACCGGGAAGACTCCGGAGAATTTGTGGTATCCGGGACAGATTCAGATAAATACAACGCCTGGACCGACGATATCATCATTATGGAAGACGACACACTGAGAGAAGTAGCCGATGTTCTGGAAAAATGGTTCGATGTGGAGATCACTTTCGCCAGTGAAGCATTGGAAAAAAAGACCATAACCGGAAAATATACGGGTAGCAGCCTCCGGGACATCCTGGAAAGCATAAAATTCCTGAAACAGGTAGATTACCGGTTTGTCGACCAGGGAAAAATAGAGATAACGGAAATGTCTAATAAACAAAAACCAAAGCCTATGTAATATATGCCCGAAAGCAAAAAACCCATTCCTGTTGCAGCAGAAATGGGTATCTCCGGAATTAACCGCTTGTAGCCGGGTTCTCCGCATAAGACGGAAACGGAGATAGGACCAATCAAGTAATTACGCTCACCTGGAAAATATGCTTGCAGGCGTATTCCGGTGAAGCAAAACCTTATAGCCAGAAAATGAATACGAAACTACAAAAATTATTGTTCAATACGGTACATGCCTGTATTTGTATGGTGCTGCTGGTGTTCTCTCCAGTTACATCACATGCACATGCTTCGGACATACAGAACACCACAACTGTAAATGTTACCATAAAGCTGGAAAACGCTACTGTAAAACAGTTGTTTTCCGAAATAGAGCAGCAGACGGAATTTACCTTTGTATACGACGAGAAAGTGTTAAACACATCCAGAACATACACTTTTGTTTACCCGGATAAAAGCGTCTCCGAAATACTGGACGATCTGAAATCCAGGGAAAATTTCATGTTTAAGCAGATCAATAATACCATAACCGTAACCCGGTTGTCTTCACAGGGCAGGGTTATAAACGGTGCTGTAAGGGATGCCGATGGTGTTCCTCTTCCCGGAGCCACGATTATAGTAAAAGGGACCTCCGTAGGTACAACTTCCGATTTTGACGGAAACTTCCGGATCAATATGCCGAAGGGGGGCGAGGTGCTTCTGATATCTTTTATAGGATATGTGACCCGGGAAGTTGCAGTAGGCGATCAATCCTTTCTGGAGATCACGCTGGAGGAAGATGTGAGTTCTCTTGAGGAAGTGGTGGTTACCGCCCTGAACATTACCAGGGAAGAAAAATCACTGGGATATGCCATTTCTAAGGTAGAAGGCGATGACCTTACCAAAACAGTTACCGGGAACTGGATGAACAATATGTCGGGAAAAGTAGCGGGAATGTCTTTTTCTTCTGCCGGTACCGGGCCGGCCGGATCGGTAAGAGTAAGTCTCAGGGGTGACCTTTCACTTAACTACGGCAACAACAGCCCGTTGTTTGTAGTGGACGGGATCCCTATTTATGATGGCATGACGGCAACAAGAAGTGTAAGTAATTACGCCCAGGCCGACGCACCCGTAGATTACGGTAACGGGGCCAGTGACATCAACCCGGAGGACGTAGAATCCGTTTCGGTACTTAAAGGTCCGGCCGCTGCAGCACTTTACGGCTCCAGGGCCGCAAACGGGGCGATAATTATCACTACCAAATCCGGGCGTAAAGACAAAGGGCTCGGGGTTACCATAAACTCCTCCCTCACCTTTGAACGTGCGGGTTATTTCCCGGATTTTCAGACTGAATACGGTAATGGTTCCGATATGGGAATGGAAGAATTCTCCATGTGGGAACTCAGTGCAGATATGGCACCAGACGGAGTAGCTACGCCCCGCCGTTATTCGAGGTATACTTTCGGGGAAAAGTTCGACCCCAATAAAATGCGTTACCTGTATGCCTCCAAAAACTGGGACACCAATACCTTTACCAAGCTGCCGTGGGTATACCAGGACGATTGGTATACAGGGCTCTTTAAGACCGGGATAACTACCAACAATACGGTAACCATAAGCGGAGGCAACGGAGAAGGGACCTCCACGAGATTTTCGTTTACCAATTACGAAAACGAATGGATACTACCCAATACCGGGTTTAATAAACGTACGGTATCACTGTCGTTTACCACCCCTTTACACGACAAGATCAAGCTGAGTACGAAACTCAATTACTACAACAGGAAGAGCGATAATATGCCCGTGGGGGGATATGACGAGACCAACCCCATGTATTCCCTGGTATGGGGATTTAATGTGAACAGTATAGACGAATGGAAAAAAGAGCAATTTGAAGGACGCTACAACTATACCAACTGGAATGCCCAGGGCCAGAACGGGCAGGGGCTGGTTTTTCCGTCGGCAAATTCTTTTAACCCTTACCGAACCTTGTATGAAGCATTGAACGGAAACGACAAGAACCGCCTGTTCGGAAATATGAGCCTCTCGTTCGACCTCATGGAAGGCCTGACACTCGATGTAAGGTCCGGGCTCGACTGGTCTAATGATTTCCGCACACAACAAAAACCGTTTTATACAGCAGGGTACCAGAACGGCTTTTACAGGGAGCAAACCATACGCAGGTATGAGATGAATACCGATTTTATGCTGAGGTATGTCAACAATACTCTCGTGGAAGACCGTTTCGGGCTGTCCCTGATGTTCGGAGGGAACAATATGACCAATAAATACCACAACAGTAAAACCACCCTGGATGAACTGGGAGAAGAAGGGGTATACCATACCACCAATCTTCCTACCGGGGTAATTCCCAGTGTGTATGACTACCACAGTAAAAAAGTGATCAACAGCCTGTACGGAATGGCTTCATTGAGCTGGGACGACACCTATTTTCTGGATATCACGGCCCGTAACGACTGGTCCAGTACCCTGGCACGGGGCAACTGGTCTTACTTTTACCCTTCCGTGGCAGCCAGTATACTTACCGACAGAATATTCAATTTCAGAGAAAATGCACCCTGGGTAGATATGCTCAAGCTGCGGTTGTCATGGGCCAATGTAGGTAATGATACCAGTCCCTATCAGTTAGACCAGTCATACGGTACTACTTCCTTCCCCGGGGGATCTGTGCTTACGGGGACCATTCCGGACCCCCTGATTCAGCCGGAAAACGTGGAGAGCTGGGAGGCCGGACTGGAAGCCAAGTTTTTTAAGAATCGTGTTTCGCTCGATCTCGCCCTTTACCATTCTTCCATGACCGATCAGATCATTACGGTTGCAACCGACCAGATTACCGGGGCAACCGGGAGAAAGATCAATGCGGGAGAAATTGTAAACAAGGGTATTGAGGTAGCCGCAACTTTTGTACCGGTAAGAACGAATGATTTTAACTGGTCGTTCGACCTTACCTGGTCAAAAAACATCAACAGGCTGGTAAGCCTTCAGGATGGCTGGGACCCTGACGAACCCTATCACCCCGGCCGGGGGACCACCATAGGAAGCCGGGTTTTTGTATATTCCTACCTCGGTGAAGAAATGAATGTCATTTACGGAAAAGGATTCCAGAGGGCACCGGAAGGAGCTTTCTATACGGATGAGAACGGAGAGCAGGTCAATGCTTCGGGAATGCATATAGTAAATGAAGAAGGATATCCCCTGCTCGACACCAATCCCGACAGGAGGATAGGAAGGGTCAGCCCCGACTGGAGAGGTGGTATGGTACAGCGTTTCCGCTACAAAAACCTTTCACTAATGGCAGCATTTTCAGGACAATGGGGAGGAAATGCTTTTTCCGTTACCAATTTTGCCCTTTCCTACCAGGGAAAACTCAAAAACTCACTGGAAGGAAGGTATGACGGCCTCGTACACCCGGGGGTTAATAAAATCGAACACTCGGACGGAACAGTAACCTATACCAAAAACACTACGGTAACCAACAGCATACAAACCTATTACAACACCTATGTATGGAACAGGGATAATGTAGAGATGAATACTTTCGACACTTCTTTTCTGAAATTGAGGGAGGTACGACTGGATTACGATTTTCCCGCTGAAATATGCCGTAAGACCGGATTTTTACAAAGTGCCAGTATAGGGGCTTTTGCCACCAACCTGTTCACCTGGACCGATTTTCCGCAATACGACCCGGAAACCGGGATGCTCAACGGATCGGATATCCATCCAGGAATAGAGTCCATGGCTTTCCCCATGACCAGGTCGTACGGTTTAAATGTTAAACTTTCATTCTAATACTACTGAGATGACAAGCGTAAACAAAATAATGACTATCGGATTGGGCCTGCTTTTTGCCGTGGGCTGTACCGGTGATTTCGAAGATACCAATACCAACCCCAATACCACCCTGGTAGGAGATATAAAAGCAAGCGGAATGTTTGAACCCCTGTTGTATAACGGGGCCAATGCCTGGCTGCACTATACCTGGTTCTGGAATAACGAACTGATACAGTTTACTGCATTTACCGGGGGGACCACCAGGCAGGAACATCTCTATTCCATAAGCGAAAGTAACTGGAATAGTGTGTGGAACATGTATTCCCGCTATGGCAACAATGTCAGCCATATGCACGAGCTCAGTGTGGAACAGGAAGATGTCTCGCTGGAGGCCATAGCGATGACCTTAAAAGTAATGTACATGTCCAACCTTACCGACATATTTGGCGACATTCCCTATTCCGAGGCTTTCCAGGCACGGCAGACCGATGGCATACTAAAGCCGAAATTCGATTCGCAGCAAGAGGTCTACCGGCAGATGTTTGAAGCGTTAGAAGAAGCTAATGCCCTCTACGCCACAAACCCTGATTTCCTTAAACCCGAATTAGACGGCATGTATGGCGGGGATATGCAGAAATGGCGCAAATTCAACAACTCCCTTTACCTGCGCCTGCTGTGCAGGGTAAGCGGCAGAAGTGAAATGGGAACGGCAGCTAAAATGACCGAGATCTTAAACAACCCTTCAAAATACCCTGTTTTTGAATCCAATGCAGACAATGCCACCGTGATATTTTCCGGGAACGACCCGTACCGGAATCAATTTGCCATCACTAATGAAGGAGATTTTACCAGTTCGGGAAGAAAACTTACGGAACAATTGATAAAAATGACCGTGGTAACCAGTTCTGGCGGGCAACAGACCTACACCGACCCCCGTTTGCCCATTATAGGCAAGAAAAACCCCAACAATTCCGGCAATGTATGGAAGGGAACCGTATCGGGCTGCACCCCGGAGCAACGGATCGAAGTAGACCGGGGAACGTCGTGGCTGAACGCCGCCGTTTTCTGTCGCCCCGACGCACCGGGATGGTTTATGGACTATGCCGAAGTACAGTTTATTCTCGCCGAGGCTGCCCTTAAAGGAGATATAGCAGGAGGCGAATCTGCCGCTCGGGAGTACTATAACAATGCCGTAAGCGCATCATTGGAAAAATGGGCGGAATATGGCCAGTATAGCGAAACACCCGTTACTATTACCAGTAACGATATCGATACCTTCCTCAATTCCGAACTGGCCTCATGGGACGATGCCACAAACAAGGAAGAACTGATAGCCAGCCAGAAATTCCTGGCCCTGTTCTGGATAGGCATGGAAGCCTACCACGAATACCGGCGCACCGGATACCCGGAACTGACCATAGGCGAAGGCACCGTATTTAACGACTATATTTTGCCTACCCGCTTTGCTTATCCCAACATTACCATGGCAACAAATAACGACAATGCTCAGGAAGCCCTGAACAGAATGGGAGGCGAGAACAATATGAAAACCCCGGTCTGGTGGAGTAAACAAGCAATAGAATCGGGCAATTAAACCAATCAAAGAGAAAAAAGATGAGTAAACAGTATATTTTCAGTATCAGGAAAACTTCAGGAAGGATACTTGCCCTGGTATTGCTACTCCCCCTTGCCTTTATGTCCTGTAAGAACGACGACGATGTTGCCGAAGACCCCTATTTTATGATTGAGGGCGACCCTTCAGGGCTTTTTGCCGATGTAAAGGACACAACCCAGAAATACGTGGTGCGCTCCAATCAGCCCTGGAAAGTGGTAGGACAGGAAGACTACGACTGGGTAAGGGCATTTCCCGACGAAGGGGACGACGAAGGTATTTTCAGTATTATAGTAAACGAAAATATGACCTTGGAACCCCGGAATGCTTATTTTGCCATTGTGGTGAACGGAACAGAGCAACCAACATTGTTTTCGGTAGAACAAAAAGAGAATGTTCCCTATATCACCCTGAAAGATGCCGAATCCGGCTATTCCATTCCGGCAACAGGCGGAGAACTTACCATTGAGATCAGGGCAACAGTAGACTGGAGCTATACCGTGGACGATAACGACTGGCTCACCGAGGTGGAAGTATCGGAGAGCGGTATCGTACTTCAGGGTATGGAGAACCGGGGGGACGGGCGTGAGGTATCGCTTACCGTGAGCTCTCCGGAATATCCGGACCTGGACCAGACCGTAACCATTTCGCAGTCGTCCAATACCGTTATTCTCGAAGAAGACTTCAGCTGGTTGTCTTACGGAAGTGCTGTTCCTTACGTGACCACGGATGAACAGCGTTATGATAACTGGACACAGGAAGAGAAGGACCACGGATGGGAGAGCACCCCGGTTAAAATATCGAGCAATCAACAAATCGTATATGCCCGCCAGGGATTTGTAAAACTGGGAAAAACCGGTGTTGGAGGGGACCTGATCTCCCCCAAACTGAATATCGAAGGAACCGCCGATGTAAAAGTAACGTTTAAAGCAGCGGCCTATATTTCCAAAGGCGGAAATGTAGACGACAGAATTTTGAAAGTGTTTGCCCTTGGGGCCGGGGAAACCAGTGTAGACGATTTCGTTATAGATAATATCCCGAACTCGGCTGCAGAAGACGATGCAGGAATAGAAAACGATATATGGGCAGAAGACCGGGTGTATAGTTTTATTATTACCGGGGCTACTTCAGACACCCAGGTCAAATTCCTCGGAAACGATTACGATCTTGAAGGAGTCGGACAGGGTAAAAACCGTATTTTCCTCGACGACATTAAAGTACAGATCATGGACTAAACCTGCCACAAATGACACAGACCCGAAGAAAATTCATAAAAATAGGAGGGCTCACCACCCTGGCCGGACTGAGCGGTATCGGGCTCGGTTTCTCCGGCTGTAAGGACGACGACAGTTTTGATCCGGACAATGGCCTCAATATCTCCAAAGTGATCATCCCCTCAAGCCTGGACATCCTCGCCGGAGGAGAGGTAACACTTCACGGAAAGGGATTTCAGGCCGGCGACCAGATAACGCTTACTTCATCTGCTGATGAAAATACAGCCTACACTGTCATCGTATCTTCTGTAACGGAAGATACGATGACTTTCCCTGTCCCCGAAGGAGTTGCCACGGGAAACTATAAAATTACCCTGACCAGGGAAGCGACCACCCTGCTGCTGGGCAGCACCCTGGTGAACCTTATGGCCGATACAGACCTTCCGGATATCGAAGGGATGACCGTAAAGGGCGTGGTATACTCCAATGGCGAGGGAATTCCCGGTGTAACGGTTTCGGACGGATATGAAGTAACGGTAACCGATGACCAGGGAAGATACTACCTCCCTTCACTTAAAAAAACAGGTTTTGTTTTTATATCGGTTCCCGGAAATTTCGAAGTAGTCAATAACGGAAATGCCCCCCAGTTTTTCAAGCGTTTAAGCAGTAGTGCAGATACGACAGAGCAAAAGAATTTCTCGCTGATCGAAACCAACAACGAAAAACACGTGGTGATCACCATGGCCGACTGGCACCTGGCCAACCGGAACAACGACCTGGACCAATACAATGACCGGATACTGCCCGATGTCAATACCAGCATAGACAAATACGCAGCGGAGGGCAACAAGGTCTATGTGCTGACCCTTGGCGATATGACCTGGGACCTGTTCTGGTACGATAATAACTTTGGCCTTAGCGATTATATACCGTATATGAACAAGCTCAACTGCCCGGTATTCAATCTTATCGGGAACCATGACAACGACCCTTATCATGCGAACGACTGGGATGCGGAAAACCAATACAGGACAGTTATAGGGCCTACCTATTATTCGTTCAACCTCGGAAAGATACACTATGTAGTACTGGATGATGTGGAATACCTGAACAGTGGCGGGGGTGAAGGAAATGTAGGTCAGCGCAATTACAACGAAAAAATCGTTTCGGACCAGTTGGAGTGGTTAAAAAAAGACCTTGCCGCAATTACGGACAAAAGCACTCCTGTGGTGGTGGCCATGCATACCCCCTTGTATAAAAGGCCTTCGCTTGATGCCGGTGGAAACCAGGTCAACCAGCTCGATCTGATGAACGGAAGTGAACTGATAGATTGCCTTAAGGATTTTTCTACGGTCCATGTATTGTCAGGTCACGTTCATGTAAACTATACCGTAGAAGAAGAACCTTCGATCATGGAACACAATACCGCGGCTGTTTGTGCCACCTGGTGGTGGACCGGCAGAAGCGGGTATGCCGGAAACCATATTTGCAAGGACGGAAGCCCCGGAGGGTACGGGATATGGAAAATGAACGGCAGTGATATGCAATGGAGCTACAAAAGTGCGGGCTATCCCGAAGATTATCAGTTCAGGGCCTACGATCTGAACGAGATCCATATTACCGCAGCCGATTTTGCACCCAATGCCACCGATGCCGACCTCGCTCCGTACGTAGGGCCATACGGTACCCCAGGTTCAAAAAACGAAGTACTGATCAATATATGGGGATATGACAGCCAATGGGACATCGAAGTCACCGAAAACGGTAACAAACTGGATGTAACCCGCTTAAAAACCCTCGACCCGCTGCATATTGTGTCATACGAGGCTTTCAGGGTGAACGACGGTAAAACACCTACATCCGCTTTCAAAACAACAGAAACTACCCATATGTTTAAGGTAACAGCCGCTTCGGCCGATTCTACATTAAACATAAAAGTGACAGACCGGTTCGGAAATGTAAATACGGAAAGTATGGAACGCCCCAAGGCATTTTCATTGAATATGAGCTAACCAAACCTGAAACAACAGAAACTATAAACCACAAACACAATCTATCACAACCATGCAAAACAGAAGAGATTTTCTCAAAAAAATGGGCCTCGCCACCGGAGGGGTCTCCGCCCTGGGGCTTTTTCCCGGCGGGCTGTATGCCAACATTCTGGACCAGGACCTGTACAGGCCCGTAAAAGTAAAAGGAAGGGTGACCTCCCGTGACAAAGGTATAGCCCGGGTTTCCGTTACTGACGGAATAAGCGTAGTGCAGACCGATGCCGACGGTCGTTTTGAATTTATAAGCAACAACGGCAGGGGTTTTGTCTATATCAGTACACCTTCCGGTTATGCCATAGACCGCCTGGAGAACGGTTCTGCCCATTATTTCAAGCCCCTGGCCAGGGACAGGGAAACCCAGGATGTCCACTTTAAGTTAAAAAAGCTGGAACAATCCGATGAAAACCACCATTTTCTCGTCCTGGCCGATACACAGATACAGAACGAGTACGAAGCCGGCCAGTTGCTCACTGTGGCCACTCCCGACCTGGTGAAGACCGTTAAAGAGATCAACGATCCCAACACCTTCGGAATAGGTTGTGGCGACCTTGTTTTTGACAACCTGTCGCTGTTCAAGGACTATAATGCCATGGTAAAACAAATGGATATTCCCTTCTTCCAGGTGATCGGCAACCACGATATGGACCTTGGCGGACGAAGTGATGAAACGACCACGGGAACTTTTAACAGCCTCTACGGACCTACCTATTATTCATTCAACAGGGGAGAAGTGCATTACGTGGTGCTCGACGATGTGTTTTTCATAGGAAGGGACAAGAAATACATAGGCTATATCACCGAAGAGCAGCTCGCCTGGCTGGAAAAAGACCTCAGCTTTGTAGAGCCCGGCACAACAGTGGTGGTGTCCCTGCACATCCCTACTTATACCGGTTCGGTAAAACGCTATCCGGACGTGGACCATATAGGAGGTATTGTAAACAACAGGAAGCACCTGTATAAGCTCCTCGAACCGTTTACGGCCCATATCATGTCCGGTCATACCCACTTTAACGACAATATGAAACTTGCCGACAACCTTTACGAACACTGCCACGGTACCGTATGCGGTGCCTGGTGGAGCGGCCCCATATGCCACGACGGTACACCGGGCGGGTACGGAACGTATAAAGTAAAAGGTTCGGATATTTCCTGGCAGTACAAATCCACCGGACTGGATAAAGATCACCAGTTCCGGGTGTATAAAAAAGGAGAACACCCCGATCATCCCGGGCGATGGGCTGCCAATGTATGGAACTGGGACCCGGACTGGAAAGTAGTATGGTATGAAGACGGTATCCGCAAAGGCGAACTGGAACGCGTGGTGGCCAGGGACCCTATGAGTATAAAACTGCACGAAGGCCCCGAACTCCCGGAAAGAAGAAAATGGGTAGAGCCCCAACTCACCGACCACATGTTCTTCTTTGACCCGGATACCTCCGCCTCAGATATAGTGGTGGAGGTTACGGACCGTTTCGGGAATGTATTTAAAGAAACTGTAAAATAATAAATTAAAAACCCAAGAACGATGAAACCTACTTATTTGATTACTGCCTTTTTTGCCCTTGCAGGGCTTTCCTGTTCCGACCAGGACCAGGATATGCCCCAAATGGAAGAAGCTCCCGTTAGTAAGGAATTTTCCGTAAGCACGCCGACAAACGATGTTACTTTCTCCTATACCGACGAAAGTAGTTTTGTTTCCCGGCTGTCTTCTTACGGATATAAGACGCCGGTTCAACTGAACCTTAACCGCACGGCCTCGAAAAGCGGTTATAATTCGGTATACGGATTTAATATTCCCGCAGACCGCCAGGTGACCGGGTTTAAGTGGAACAGCGGGGACGAACAGACCACGGACTGGAGGCCGCAGGGTATTACCGGTTTCCAGTGGGGAGGAAGAAGATTTCTGCTCACTACTTGGTATGGTATAGGGCCGGCACAGATACCCGGAGTCGAAAATAAGCACAAAGGCGTTCGGGTATCTTTGGTAGATATTACGGATATGAACAATATCAAATACAGGCATATCCTTCTGGTACAGGACAAGAACAACCGTTTTTACAAAGAAGACAGTGCATATACCCAGTTGGGGGAGTTTGGCCCTGTGCGTATCCACGCCGGGGGAGTGGCTTACCACAATCAGAAAATTTATGTGGCTTCTACCGGCCTCGGAGTACGTGTTTTTGACCTCAACAAGATCATTGAGGTATCGGGCGATGCTTCCAAAAACCGGCTGGGCAAGGAATCTGACGGTACGCTCAAAGCCTTTAACTACCGGTATATCCTGCCACAGACCGGGTTTTACGATATCGATGGTGCCTCTCCATATTCATGCATAGCCCTGGGAGAAGGGACCGCTTCAGAAAAAAGGTTCTGGACAGGACAGTATATCACATCTTCCGATGGCAGGACTCCGAAGGTTTACGGCTTTCCGGTCAATGCACAGGGAGAGATCACCCAGAACCCGCTTCCGGAAGTTATACAGCCCAAAGACAACGAAACCGGGAACAACGGTCCGGTATACAACATGCAGGGCGTGTACAGAAAAGGCACTACAACCCTGATGGCCGTTACGGGAAAAAGCAAATACCAGGGATCTACCGCAAGGCTGGTGCGTTACTATGACGGCGCTGCCAATGGTGGCCGTTATCGTTGGCCGCATGGAGCGGAAGATCTGTACTACGAACAAAATACCGGGTACTTGTGGAACTTAACCGAATATGAGACCTCCAAATACGGCAGTGACAACCGTTGTGTATTTGCCGTAAGATACGCCGATTACGATTGATTTAGTTTTATATTTTCTGTGCTTTTTGAATGGCCCCGGAGGTGTCGAAAGATGCTTTCGGGGCATTTTATTGGAGGCAAATGATTTTTGCTGATCTTATTAGGATAAGCGACGGAAGTATAAAGCTCAATACTGTCCGGTTCAACAATGAGACAATAACAAAAGAGCGATGGAATTGTTAACCGTTTAATAGAGAAACCTCCAAAACTCCAGGACTCCGAACTCCAAAACTACACCTACCCAAAAGAGAACAGCTCCGTTCTGTAATCCCACATCTTAACGAGGAACAGCACCAGAAAAACCACGGTCACCACCAGTTTCATAAAAGTTCCGGTGAGAAAACCGAGAAAAGAACCGAAAGCCGCCCGCAAAGCAGTCTTGCCATCCGCCTTGTTGATCATTTCACCGATAAGTGCACCGAGGAAAGGCCCGATAAGGATCCCCAGGGGGATAGGGACGATGATCCCGACAACAAGGCCAATAGTTGTCCCCCACATTCCCGCTTTGCTTCCCCCGAATTTTTTGGTGCCCATTGCAGGGACCACATAGTCCAGTACAGTGATGGTAACGGCCACCACAAGTGTAATGCCGAGAAACCACCAGCTCAGGGTGGCGGCCTTGGTGAGGTGCAGTAATAAAAGCCCTGCCCAGCTTATGGGAGGCCCGGGCAATACGGGCAGTATACTTCCCAGAATACCGATTAACATACACAAAAGGCCGAGAATGGTCAGAACAATATCCATAGGTTTTCTTTTATATGCTAATGTAACAAAAAAACCTGTGGTGTAGGACTTTTGGATATCCCGGGGAATGAAAAATTTAACTAAAAAATTAGTTTAAACTAAGAATTTAGTTATATTTGTATTAACAAACTAAGAGTTTAGTTGAAAAACCATCAAATGAAACAGTTAACGAAGGCCGAAGAAGAGGTCATGCAAATATTGTGGAAGCTGGAAAAAGCCAATGTAGCTGCCATCATAGAAAAATTTGAAGAGCCAAAACCAGCTTATAACACAGTGTCCACTATTGTAAGGATACTGGAAAGTAAAGGCTTTGTAGGACATGAAAAAGAGGGGAAGGGCTACCTGTATTTTCCCTTGTTGAAAAAATCGGAATACAGCAATCAGTCCATCAATAAACTGTTGAACAATTATTTCCAGGGGTCCTTTAAAAGTATGGTTTCCTTTTTTATGAAAAAGAACGATATCAGCATGGAGGAACTCGAAGACATATTAAAGGAGGTTAACGACAAAGATCCGGAAAAATGATACACTACCTGTTACAGACCGCCGCATTTCAACTGTTTTTTCTGATCGTGTACGACCTGTTCCTCAAAAAGGAAACTTTCTTTAACTGGAACCGCTTGTACCTGTGGATAACCCCGGTGCTGTCCTGCATCATCCCCCTGATAAAAATAGAAAGACTGGGCAAAGCAGTGCCACAGGAATATATCGTAGCGCTTCCGGAGATCATCGTAGGCCCCGCATCGGAAGAAAGTGCCCGGAATGCAACGGTAGCCACCTTCCTTCCTGCCTGGCAATGGGTCCTGATCATAGGTGGTGCCCTTAGCCTGGTGCTTTTTCTCGTGAAAATAGGGAGGATATTCCGGTTGAGGTATAAAGGAAAAATTATTAAGCAAAAAGCCTATGAAGAAGTGGTGCTTCCGGATAGTAATACCGCATTTTCCTTTTTCAACAGCATTTACCTGGGCGAAACGGTTTACAAAAAAGACCACCGGCATATCATTGCCCACGAATTGGTTCACATCCGGGAAAAACACACTATTGACCTCCTGTTCTTCGAATTGCTCCGTATAGTGTTCTGGTTCAATCCCCTGGTCTATATATATCAAAACCGTATGGCCGAACTGCACGAGTTCATCGCCGATGCAGGGACGGCCGGTCCGGACAAAAGGGAAAGTTACCGTTTGCTCTTACAGGAAGTGTTCCACACCGAAAAAATATCATTCATCAATCCGTTCTTCAAATCATCATTAATCAAAAAACGAATAGTTATGTTACAAAAATCGAGATCAAAAAAAGTATGGCAGTTCAAATATCTGGTACTGGTTCCCCTGGTGTTGGGAATGCTGGTATACAGCTCCTGTGAAAATGAAGAAGCCGCAGTGCCGGAACAGGACTCTTCTATATCTTCACAGGTAGAACAGTTAAAAGCCACCATTGCAGAGAAAGAGCATATGACCGAGCAGGAGAAAAAAGAGGTCATGCAGTTGAGTGAAATGGTTGTTGTCGGCTATGGAGAAAAAGCTGCCATGGAGCTGGAAGACAAGTACCCGGCTCTGAATTACTCCGCATCCGGATCAGACGTCCCTTTCGCCGTAATTGATGAAGTTCCCATATTCCCCGGCTGTGAAAATGCCACTGACCCGAGAGCGTGTTTCCAGGAACAAATGCTGAGGCATGTTCGTAAATATTTCCGTTATCCGGAAGAAGCACAGGAACAAGGCATTCAGGGAAGGGTGTCCGTCATGTTTATCATTGACAAAGAAGGGAACATTGTGAACATTAAAAAACGTGGCCCTTCTCCTCTTTTAGAAGAGGAAGCAGTACGTATCATTGAAAAGCTCCCTAAAATGACACCGGGGAAACAAGGTGGAGAAACTGTAAATGTTCCTTTTTCCATCCCGATCACATTTAAGCTGCAATAGGTTGATATAAGTTTTTCAAAGGAAAGATCAGGGGAAGAACCGAAAACATAAAACACGAGAATATGATCCATTATTTATTGCAAACCATCGCATTTCAACTGTTTTTTCTGATGGTGTACGACCTGTTCCTCAAAAAAGAAACCTTCTTTAACTGGAACCGTTTGTACCTGTGGACAACCCCGGTGTTGTCCTGCATCATTCCCCTGATAAAAATAGAAAAACTGGGCAAAGCCGTGCCACAGGAATATATCATAGCCCTGCCGGAGATCCTCGTAGGCCCCGCATCGGAAGAAAGTGTCCGGAATGCAACAGTGGTCACCTCCCTTCCTGCCTGGCAATGGGTCCTGATCATAGGCAGTGCCCTTAGCCTTGTGCTTTTTCTCGTGAAAATAGGGAGGGTATTCCGGTTGAGGTATAAAGGAAGGATCATTAAGCAAAAAGCCTATGAAGAAGTGGTGCTTCCGGACAGTAATACCGCATTTTCCTTTTTCAACAGTATTTACCTGGGCGAAGCAGTTTATAAAAAGGACCACAGGCATATCATTGCCCACGAATTGGTCCACATCCGGGAAAAACACAGCATTGACCTCCTGTTCTTCGAATTGCTCCGTATAGTGTTCTGGTTTAATCCCCTGGTCTATATGTATCAAAACCGTATGGCGGAACTGCACGAGTTCATCGCCGATGCAGGGACGGCCGGTCCGGACAAAAGGGAAAGTTACCGTTTGCTTTTACAGGAAGTGTTCCACACCGAAAAAATATCATTCATCAATCCGTTTTTCAGATCGTCATTGATCAAAAAACGAATAGTGATGTTACAAAAATCAAAATCCAAAAAGATATGGCAGTTCAAATATCTCGTACTGGTTCCCCTGGTACTGGGAATGCTGGTGTACAGTTCCTGTGAAAAGGATACGGAAACTCCTGAAGCTGTGCCGGAAGGAGTGGATTCTGTTTATGTTCCTTATGCCGTCGTGGACGAAGTCCCTGTTTTTCCCGGATGTGAAAATGCCGAAAACCCCAGGGAATGCTTTCAGGAAAGTCTGCTAAAACACATCCGTAAGAATTTCCGTTACCCCGAAAAGGCACAGGAACAAGGTATTCAGGGCAGGGTATCTGTAATGTTTACGATTAACAAGGAAGGAGATATTACGGATATTAAAATGCGCGGTCCGTCCCCGTTCCTGGAAGAAGAAGCCCGCCGGATCATAAAGTTATTACCCCATATGACCCCCGGAAAGCAGAAAGGCAAACCGATAAACGTTCCCTTTTCCGTTCCGATCACGTTCAAACTTTTATCAGATTCAGGTCATGAACAACATGCTCCTGTAAAAGGAGGCCCGGATGAACGGAGGGTAGAGGCATATCGCGATCTTTCCAAAAATGACGGGTATGTGTATGGCTCTGTTTTAAACAGTTCAAAAGGATTGCCCGGCGCTAATATTAAGGTAAAAGGAACGGGCCGAGGTACGGTAACTGATTTTGATGGCAATTTCAGGATCAGGGCATCAAAAGGAGATGTGGTGGCCGTAGATTTTATAGGGCTACCGGATACAGAGTTTACTGTAAATGACAAAAACCGGTATAAAATTGTGATGTAATACCGCAATGTATTTAACCTTGTGAATACCAGAATAAAAAATGAATAAAATGTGGTTTAGGAAAAATATTTTCCTGATTTTAGGTTTTTTGATTGTTATGTTACGGGCCGGGGCACAGTCCCCGGCTTTACACACCGCAGACAGCCTGTATGCCCTGGGCAATTATACTATGGCTATCAATGCATATGCAGAACACCCCTCGGCAAACAGCAGCCTGCAGATTGCCCGTGCCTATAATGCTATCGGCAATTATGGCAAGGCCATTTTACAATATGAAAATTTACTGGGAGAAGCCTCTGATATGCTCCTGGCCCAAAACGAACTGGGAAAACTCTATTTAAAGACCAAAAAATTCCAAAAAGCCAAAACAACGTTTATTACCCTTACCGAAAAAGACAGCCTCAATCCGGACAACTACTACCAGTTGGGGCGAAGTATTCAGGGCACCGGGGATGCCCATATGGCACTGACCGCTTTTAAACATGCGTTCGCATTGGACAATCACCATCTGAAAAGCATTTACCAGATCGGGAAATACCACCTGAAACACAGGGAGAAAGATTCGGTATTGAAATATGTGGACAAGGGGTTGGATTTCTATCCCGATGCGGTAGAACTTATCAACCTGAAAGCACTGGCCTTTTTCAATTACGGGAACCATAATGAGGCGGTACCCGAATTCGAACGCCTGGTGGAACTCGGGGAGGAAAAGGCATATATTTACGAAAGGCTGGGCGATTGCTATATACGGCAAATAGAATATGAAAAGGCGATCGAAGCCTATGGCACTGCCCTGGACCTTAATGGTATCGACCCTAACCCCAAAACATTACTGGCAATGAGCAAGGCCTATTTAAAACTAAAAGACTACGAACTCGCGACAAAATACGCCAGGACGGCCATAGAAGTACAGAAAGTGACCTTTGAGAACGAATACGAAACCCTGGCCAATATTGCCCTTCAGCAAAAAGATGTCAAAACAGGTCTGGACTATCTCCAAAAAGCCTATGCCCAGGCCCCGGACAACGCACATCTCTATTACAGGATATGCCTTACAGCCGATAACTATTATGCCGACCCCGAATTAAAGTTGAAATACTACCAGCGTTTTACTGAAAAATTCGGGAATTCCGACCGGGGAGCATACTACAATAATTATGCGAAAAAGCGGATATCTGCCATTAAAAAGGAAATGCATATGAATGGGGAGGCCGAATAGCCTGTTATATCTGAAAAAGCACGGAAATCACAATATTTTTGTTTGAATTTCTCAAAAAGTCGTAATTTTCAGCATTCAACGGGTGTTTTATGCGAAAGACAGGAGACTTTTTCTTTGCGATATTGCGATATGACCTGGGCAGGTTCACGTTTATGCGCATTTTGATGTGGGGTGTTTTGCTGGCTGCAATATCTTCCTGCAACCGGAATAAGGAAAAAATAGCTGCCGATCAGCTTGTACGCGATGAAATAGAGAACATCAACTGGAATGAGATAGACCGTTATCCCATGTTCGATACCTGTGACGAAACCGCAAACAAGGAACAGCAGAAACAGTGTTTCGAAAGGACCTTTATACAGCATCTTTATGCAGGTATAGAAGACCAGCAGGTCGCCATGCACGGCAGGGTCAGCGATACGGTTTATGTACGGTTTCTCATATCCAATACCGGGAAGGTCTCCGTTTCCGAAATAGAGCAGAGCGACAGGATCGAAAAGCGGCTGCCCGATCTGGACAGTATCATAGATGTCAGTCTGACAAAAATGCCGGGCCTGTACCCCGCACTCAAAAGGAATATCCCGGTTGCTACCAAATACAGGCTACCCATCGTGCTCGATGCTGTCGTATCTTCTTCCGCAGCACCCTGAAACCCGTTCTATCTTCGTACCTTTGTTGTTTTAAGCTGTATAACTTTTCAGATTTTGACAAAAGAGAGGATCATATTAGGTATAGACCCGGGGACTACGATCATGGGGTTCGGACTCATTAAAGTAACAGGCAGGGAGATGCATTTCCTGCAACTCAACGAACTGCAGCTCCAGAAATACAGCGATCACTACCTGAAACTCAAAATGATCTTTGAGCGGACCATTGAACTTATAGATACTTATCACCCCGATGAAATAGCCATAGAAGCCCCCTTTTTCGGAAAGAACGTACAATCCATGCTCAAACTGGGAAGAGCACAAGGTGTAGCTATGGCAGCCGGGCTTTCCCGGGAAGTTCCCGTAACCGAATATTCGCCCAAAAAGATAAAAATGGCCATTACCGGCAACGGAAATGCCAGTAAGGAACAGGTGGCCGGAATGCTGCAAAACCTGCTCCATCTCAAAACACTACCCAAAAACCTCGACTCCACCGACGGCCTGGCTGCAGCCGTGTGCCATTTCTTTAACTCAGGGAAAACAAGCGAAAAAAAATCATATAACAACTGGAGCGCTTTTGTAAAACAAAACGAAGGCCGGATCAAAAAGTGAAACTTGAAACCTAAAACCTGAAACCAGATATTTATATCATGGGAGGCATATACATCCACATACCGTTCTGCAAACAGGCATGTTACTATTGCGATTTTCATTTTTCCACATCTACCGGGAAAAAAGAGGAGATGATACGTGCCCTGCAAAAAGAACTGCAATTGCGAAAGGAGGAGTTCCGGGACGAAAAGGTTGAGACCATTTATTTCGGCGGGGGCACGCCTTCCCTGTTATCAGCGGGTGAATTATCTCAGCTTATCAACACCGTTTATACGCATTACAGGGTGGATGAAAACCCGGAGATCACCGTAGAAGCTAACCCGGACGACCTTTCGGCAAAAAAGATCGAAGAACTTGCGGCTTCTCCTGTAAACCGGCTGAGTATCGGTATCCAGTCGTTTTTTGATACGGACCTGAAATGGATGAACCGTGCTCACAATGCCAACGAAGCCCGGAAATGCCTGTCCGGGGCAACACGGTATTTCGATAATATGACCATTGATCTCATTTACGGCATCCCCGGAATGGACAACTCCCGGTGGATGGAAAACCTGGCCAGGGCACTTGAATATCAAATCCCTCACATTTCGGCCTATGCCCTGACCGTAGAGCCTAAAACAGCACTCGAAAAATTTATCCGTGTTGGAAAGGCCGATGCACCCAATGAAGCACAGGCCGGAGAGCAGTTTGCTATCCTGGCCGAAACCCTCCAATCCGATGGATTTGTCCATTATGAACTGTCCAATTTTGGCAAAGAAGGCTATTTCTCAAGAAATAATACGGCCTACTGGCTGGGGAAGAAATACCTGGGCATCGGTCCGTCGGCACACAGTTATGACGGCCGGGGCAGAAGCTGGAACATTGCCAATAATGCCAGGTATATCAAAGCCATAAACCGGGAAGAACTGCCCAGGGAAACAGAAATACTCACCGAAACGGATCGCTATAATGAATATGTGATGACCGGTTTGCGGACCATTTGGGGGATTTCTCCTGCCCGGGTGGAAAAGGATTTTGGACCGGAATACAGCCGTTATCTGTTAAAACAGGCCGGAAAACATATAGAAAACGGTATGCTAAGCCTTGATGAACACGTGTTGCTAACAACATCAAAAGGCAAATTCCTGGCCGATGGTATTGCTGCTGATCTCTTTTTTGTAAAATAAATACCCTGTTATAAACCGTAAGTAAAGCCGTAGCATACTTCGACTCTGTTCAGTACAGGTGTTACGGCCCTATCCCAGATTAATTTTTCACCTCCGTGAAAGGTAATTTTCCTTGTTTCATAGCATTCTCTATGATACGGATCTCCAGGTCAATGATCTTCGCCTCTGCTTCGGCATTTAGCTTGTCTGCATCGTCCGAAGGCATGTGATAATCAGGGTGCCCTCCGGTGTGGAAGAACAGCACCGGAATTTGTTTTGCATAGAAAGAACCGTGATCGGAACCTCCGCTTCCGGCATTGTCTGTAAAGAATTTCACCTTCGCTTCTATCCCTTCAAAAATTGCAGGCCATTCGCTGCTTGTACCATATCCGCCCACACCGATACCCCGCTCCGGATTATAGCGGCCTATCATGTCCATATTCAACATAAAATGGATGTTTTTGAGGGGGATGACAGGGTGTTCCACATAGTATTTCGATCCCAATAGCCCCAATTCTTCGGCAGAAAATGCGATAAAGAGAAAATTATACGGTTCGCTTGTTTCGTTTTGGGAAAAATACCTTGCCAGTTCCAGCAGCCCCGCCACGCCGGAAGCATTGTCGTCTGCACCGTTATGGATAAGCCCTTCGGGGGAAGGATGTTTGGAGCTGCCCTGTTTACCCATCCCCAGGTGATCGTAATGAGCGCCGATGATAATGGTATAGGGGGCATCGTTGTCCAGGAAACCTATGATGTTGTTAGCTTTTCGCAAACTGTCAGCAACTACGGCCTTTTTAACCTTTGCTGTGAAGGGTTGTCCGTATTTCCGGGCTCCCGCAGGAGCAAGCCCGTATTTTTTAAAATGGCGTTTGATGTACCGGGCCGCTTTTTTCAGTCCCTTACTGCCCGTGCCGCGTCCTTTCATCCCGTCGGCAGCAAGGACATTGACGTGCTGCTGTATGATCGCTGCATCCGGTTGAGGAGAAATATCCTGGGCAGAAACAGAAAAGAGACAAAGGAAAAACAAGGCAAAAAAAGCAGTCGGGATTGTTTTGTGTATATCCATCGGGATAAAAATTTACAGAAAGGCAAAACTATATGTTTTGCCGATAAGAGACAAGAATAACTTTTTTAACTGGCAACCGGCAACCTGAAACTTTAAACCATTATTCCTAAATTGCACTATGCAAACAACAATCCAATACCGGGACAAGGTGTATATGGCAAACCTTGACAAACCTATCGACATATCCATTCCGTTACGCGCTTCGGAGGACAATCCCGTAGCCTGGTATCTCGGTGCCCCGGAAATCGAGCCCGTACAGTTGGGCGACTGGACCGGAAGTGTAGCTGCGGGGGCGTCGACCAATTTCAACAATATCCGTTTTAATCCACATGCTCATGGTACGCATACGGAATGTGCCGGACATATCACCAGGGAATTTTACAATGTTAACGATGTGTTGAAACGGTTTTTCTTTATTGCGGAGCTGATCTCCATACAACCGGAACCTATGGGCGAAGACCTCGTCATAACAAAAACACAGGTGGAAACCGCTCTTCATGGAAAGGAGCCGGAAGCCGTGGTGCTGCGTACGCTGCCCAACGACAAGGGTAAGTTGACCCAAAAATATTCCCATACCAATCCCCCGTACCTGGAAGAAGCCGTTGCCGTTTATCTCCGGGAAACCGGGGTAAAGCACCTGTTGATCGACCTTCCTTCCGTAGACAGGGAAAAGGACGACGGAAAGTTGTTGGCCCATAAAGCATTCTGGAACGTAAACGAAAAAATAAGGCTGGACGCAACCATTACGGAATTTATTTTTGTTCCCGATACCGTACCGGATGGATCATATTTGCTAAATTTACAGATAGCATCTTTTGTCAACGATGCTTCGCCGAGCAAACCTGTATTGTATAAAATATCTGGGGAGATAGGTGATCGGTGACGGATGACGGATGTTTGCTTCGGTCTTCCGTTACCGGTCATCCATCTAAAAAACATAAAACATGAAACAAACACTCCGGTTGGAAGAACTCTTTATGCTGGCCCTTGGAATTTTCTTTTTCCAACAGCTCGACTATTCCTGGTGGTGGTTTATTGCCCTGTTCCTGGCCCCCGATATCGGGATGATAGGATATGCCTGGAATACCAGGGTAGGCGCGATAACCTATAACATTTTTCATCACAAAGGTATCGCCATAGCGGTATATTTGCTGGGTTTCTTTACACAGGTACAGGCGCTGCAAATGGCCGGGGCAATACTGTTTGCCCATGCCAGCTTTGACCGTATGCTGGGATACGGGCTCAAATATGGAAACTCTTTTAAGAATACACATTTGGGAGCCATAGGGAAGGAAGAGTAATTAAGATTATATGAACGATATCACTACTTTATTCATAGGCCTTATCATCGGTGTTATAGCTACGTACTGGCTGTACACCTTTCTGAAAAAAAGGCAGAGCAGGCAACTCACCCAGAAACAGTCGGTAGTGTTGCTGGAAAAAATCAGGAGAGTGTGCAAACTCGTTACGGTGGAAGGCGATTTTGCAGAAATATATCACTACGAAAATACCAAAGAACACCTGCTGAGCCTCATTTCCAGTAAGAAAAAGGCACTTATTGTTATCAATGCCAAAGTGCATATAGGGTTTGACCTGCGGAAGGTGAAAATGCGGGCCGACAACCAGAAAAAACGGATCGTCCTGACCGATTTTCCACAACCGGAGGTATTGTCCATAGAACCCGACCTGAAATATTATGACGTGAAGAACGGCCTGTTCAACAGGTTTGCCTCTACGGACCTTACGGAACTGAACAAGGAAGCAAAACAACATATTCTAGATAAAATACCGGAGAGCGGACTGATGGACACCGCCCGGAAGGAGGTCCTGGAAGCCGTATTGCTCATAGAGACCATTGTTCAGACCATAGGATGGAAACTGGATTATTCTGCCCTGGAGATCAAGGACGGGGAGAAAAAACTGATCGAGGATAAAACGGAAGATAGTTGATGAGTTGAGAGCTAAAGACAGGTTACAATGAATTTCAATAAATTACTCCCAAACTCCTCAACTCCAAAACTAATAAACCATGAACATAGAAGACCTGAGAAACTACTGCCTGAACAAAAAAGGCGCCACCGAAGACGCTCCTTTCGGGGAAGACACCATAGTATTCAAGGTCATGGGCAAGATGTTTGCACTTACTTCCCTGAATAAATGGGAAGCCGGAGACCATTCCGTAAACCTGAAATGCGATCCCGAACGCATTGCCGAATTAAGGGCGGAGTATGAGAGCATACAACCGGGCTATCACATGAACAAAAGGCACTGGAACACCGTGGATATCGATAACGGTGAATTGCCTCCCCGATTTGTCGAAGAGCTTATCGACCATTCCTATGATCTGGTGGTCAGGGGGCTTACCAAAAAGCAGCGCGAAAATCTAGCTTCCCTGTAACCTGCGGTATTGCGAAGGGGTCACTTTTTTGATCTCCTTGAATTTCCGGTTAAAGTTCGAAATATTCTGAAACCCGCACCGGTCGGAAACATCCGCAATGGAAAGCTCCCTGTTCTTCAGCAGGAGCTTGCAGGCATTCTCCACCCGGACCTCGATAAGGAACTGGAAAAAGGTTTTGTTGGTACGCTGTTTAAAATACCTGCAAAAGGCATTTTTGCTCATACTTGCAATATTGGCTGCGGTGTCCAGGGTCATGGAACCATGATAGTTTTGCATAACGTATTCGAAGAGGTCGCCCATGCGCTTTCCTTCATTTTCCGTGTAATTTTTTTTATAGATAAAAGTAGACAAAGGTTGTTTTTCCGCCTTGGAAAGCAGGCGTAAAATGTCGAGAAATAATTGGAACCGCTTGTACTTGTCAGCCTTTTTTAACTTTAAGAATCGCGATTTTAATGCTGATTTTTTAGTGCAGGCTTTAAAACCGTTTTCCGAGAGCCTGAAGAACTCTTCCAGCATCCTGAACTCCGGCAGGTGAAAAAAATCCTGTCCGAAGGAAGCCTGTGTAAAGAAGAGGGTAAGCATAAAAGAGTACTGGTTTGCAGTACCGTCACTTTTAAACACATGAGGGACGCTCCCGCCGATAACGAGGATGTCGCCGGCCTTGTAATGATTGATACTGTCGCCTACGATCAGGCTCCCTTCACCCGATACAATAATACTTATTTGTATTTCCTCGTGCTGATGCAGCTTGTCGTAAAACACCTTTTCGAAATCCTCCTGGTAGATCAGGGACTCCTCTTTGGTCTTCGGAATTTTAAAAGGTAGTACTTTCATTTGTTTTTTTGCATAGATGACCGATGCTCGGTGACAGATGCCCGTATAGGTCATCGCTCACCGGTCATCCGTCCCTCAGAAATTCAGTAAAAAATAGCCATTTCATTCGGCGGAGTGATAAAAATACGCAAATATTACTCAATTGTATTATTTATAGATATTAAATAGGTAATATAGTATCAATAGTTGCTAATTACGGATTATTTCAATGAAACGGAAGCCCTTATTTTTGAACTACAAAATGATATCACATAAAAGCAATAAAAATGGCTATACAATGGAAAGGCGTAATGCCCGCGGTGACGACCAAGTTTACGGATGACGACAAACTGGACCTGAAAAATTTCGAAGTCAATATCCAGGCACAACTGGAAGCCGGGGTAAGCGGTATTATTCTGGGAGGTACCCTGGGGGAAGCCAGTACCCTTACCGATGATGAGAAGGGAGAACTTGTTCGCGCAACTGTCGATATGGTTAAAAAAGAGGTTCCTGTTATTATTAATATTGCGGAACAGACCACCAGAAAGGCGATAGAAACTGCACATAAGGCAGAAAAAGACGGAGCCGAAGGCCTGATGGTGCTGCCTCCCATGCGCTATAAGGCGACAGACAGGGAAACCGTGGCCTACTTTAGTGAGATCGCCAAAAACACTTCCCTTCCCATAATGATATACAATAACCCGGTGGATTACAAGATAGAAGTTACCCTCGATATGTTCGAAGAACTCCTGAAACTGAACAATATCCGGGCGGTAAAGGAATCGACAAGAGATGTGGCCAATGTCACCAGGCTCATCAACCGCTTTGGCGAACGGCTCAAGATCCTTTGCGGAGTGGATCCCCTGGCGTTTGAAAGCCTTCTGGCCGGAGCCGATGGTTGGGTAGCGGGGTTGGTGGATGCCTTCCCCCGCGAAACCGTGGCCATATATAAATTGGCCAAAGCAGGAAGAATAGGGGAAGCCCTGGAAATATACCGTTGGTTCAACCCTTTACTGGATCTCGACCTGAGCCCGCAGCTGGTACAAAACATCAAATTGGCCGAAGTGGCTACCGGGATCGGTACCGAAAATGTACGTGCACCGAGGCTACCCCTGGTTGGAGAGGAACGCCAACGCGTATTGCAGGTCATAGAGGACAGCCTGAAGACCAGGCCCGCGCTGCCCGATTATAAAAATTTGTAATTTTATATACCGTAGGGGTGCAATGCATTGCACCCTTACAAATGCATTGTGTCCCCATAAATGTATTGTGTCTCCACAAATGCATTAGCCTTCATAGGAAAATAAAAAATAAAACAATGATCACAGGAAAAAATTATATAGGCACCCGGCAATCATCAAAATCCGGGATCACCTACAAAACCTTTAATCCGGAGCTGAACACTGAAAACCCCTGGGTTTTCCACGAAGCCTCTTCAGATGAGATCGAGGAGGCGGTTCAGTTGGCATCGCAGGCTTTTGAGGGTTACCGGAACATTTCCGGAAAGAAAAAATCCGAATTTTTAAATGCCATTGCCGACGAGATGGAGGCCCTGGGCGATGAACTCCTGGAAACCTATATGCAGGAATCCGGTTTGCCGAGGGGAAGAGCCGAAGGCGAAAGAGGGCGTACCCTCTTCCAGCTCCGTTCGTTTGCCGAACTGGTCGCCGAAGGCAGCTGGATCGAAGCCTCCATAGACACAGGTATTCCGGATAGGAAACCCGCTCCTAAGCCAGACCTGCGGAAAATGCTGATCCCTATTGGTCCCGTAGTGGTATTTGGGTCCAGTAATTTCCCTTTTGCCTATTCCACGGCCGGAGGAGATACGGCAAGCGCACTGGCAGCAGGCTGCCCCGTGATTGTAAAAAGTCACCCCATGCATTCCGGTACGGGAGAACTAGTAGCTTCGGCAGTGATAAAGGCAGCCCAAAAAACAGGAATGCCCGACGGTGTCTTTTCCAACCTGAACAGCAGCGGGGTGGAAGTAGGGGCAAAACTCGTGCAGCACCCCGGGGTAAAGGCCGTAGGGTTTACCGGGAGCATAAAAGGAGGCCGGGCGTTGTTTGACCTGGCGGCAAAACGTGAAGAACCCATCCCAGTATTTGCCGAAATGGGAAGTGTAAACCCGGTAGTGGCTTTGCCTTCCGCATTAAAAGAAAAATCGGATTTCTGGGCGCAGCAGTACGCCGGTTCCATTACCCTCGGAACAGGGCAGTTTTGCACCAGCCCCGGGCTTATTATCGGTATAAAAGGTAATAACCTGACGGAATTTACACAGGCACTCGGAGAAAAGATAATGGCAATAGATCCAAGCTGTATGCTACACCCCAACATCCACGGTGCATTTAACAACTTGAAAGAAGAAGTTTCCGGTCAGCCGGAGGTCAATGTCGTAGCGGCATATGAAAAAGAGGTAAAGGCCAATTATGCACAACAAAAGATCATTACCGTGGAAGGGAAAACCTTTCTGGAAAACAGTACCCTGCACAAGGAGGTGTTCGGTCCGTTTTCAGTAGTGATACAATGCAGGGATAGCAAAGAGCTGGTGGCCATTATCAAAAAGCTGGAAGGACAGTTAACCGGGACCATACTGGGCGAAGAAGCTGAGATCAGGGAGCATGGCGATATAGTGGAAGCTCTGCAAAACCGGGTAGGCCGTATAATATTTAACGGGGTGCCCACAGGAGTGGAAGTATGCCCGTCCATGCAGCACGGCGGGCCTTATCCTGCATCGACAGACAGCAGGTTTACCGCGGTGGGGATACATTCCATAAAACGATGGGTCCGGCCATTCTCCTACCAGGACTGGCCTGACGCCCTGTTACCCGGCGAACTGAAGAACGACAATCCACTGGGAATCTCCCGTTTGGTCAATGGAGAAAAAACCAGGACGGAGTTGTAGATCATACACAAAGTCACCTCAACTTTTTGAGCGATGATGATGAGCAGATCGGCATTAAGTTAATTTATTGTGATTTGCAGATGTTTTTGGAACTTGTAGCTTTGGCAACCTGCAACCTGCAACCTGCAACAAAAATCACCCCCATGAACAAAAAAACAGATCACTTCGCTAGATAAAAAAACAATGAGAAAAATACTTCAAATACTATTATCCCTGCTCTTCCTTTTCGGGATCGTACTCGATGTCCGGGCCCAGTTAAAGGACGCTTCGGGAGAGCTGGCCGGGATTATCCGTGAGGTTGAGGAGTTCAAACCCGTAGACAAGGACAAATATCCTCTCGGGCGGTATACAGAAGAGCTTTACAAAGAAAAAGCCGGTTTTGCCGCAAAAGAAATCAAAAAGCTGGATGCGCTGGATGCCGGACAATTGTCCGAAACAGAAAGGATCTCCCTTGAGTTGCTGAAGTTTACGCTTCGGGAAGATGTAGATGATTATAGGTTTGAGGCTTATTTGAACCCCATTCTGTCCGATGCCGGGTTTCATAACAACCTCACTTATCGCGTACGTCCGTTGAACAATGATAAAGAGGTAAAAAAATACCTCGACCTCCTCAGGGCTGTCCCCCGGTTTGTGGACGATCATATAGAGCTGCTCCGCAAAGGCCTTAAAAAAGGTATTTCCCAACCCCTGGTGATCCTGAAAGGCTATGAAAAAACCTATGACGACCATATTGTAGACAACCCTGAAGACAGTTTTTATTATTCCCCTTTTAAAAACCTGCCCGACCGGTTTTCAAAGGAAAAAAAAGATTCCCTGGCCGGAGTGGCAAAAAAAGTGGTGGCTGAAAGCGTTACCCCGCAGTTCAAAAAGATCAAACGTTTTTTTGAAGAAGAATACTATTCGAATACCCGGACCACGCTCGGGGTATCGGAAACACCCAACGGCAGGGAGTATTACAGCAACAGGATACGCTATTACACCACGCTGTCCCTTACGGCAGAAGAAGTTCACCAAAAAGGCCTGAAAGAAGTGGCGCGGATCAGGGCAGAAATGGAGCAGATCATAAAAGAAGTGGATTTTGACGGTAGTTTCAATGACTTTCTCACCTGGCTACGCACAGATGAACAGTTTTATGTTAAAACTCCCGAAGCCCTGTTAAAGGAAGCCCGGAACATTGCCAAAAAGATAGACGGGCAACTCCCGAAGTTCTTTAAGACCCTCCCCCGAAAGCCGTATGGCGTAGCCCCGGTGCCCGATGCCATAGCCCCGAAATACACCACGGGCAGGTATGTGGGGAGTTCAACCGATACCGAGCCGGGTTATTACTGGGTAAACACCTATCAGCTGGAGAGCAGGCCGCTCTATGTGCTTCCGTCGCTCACGGCACACGAAGCCGTGCCCGGTCATCATCTGCAAATATCCCTCAATCAGGAACTGGGCGATAGCATCCCCAAGTTCAGGAGAAACCTGTATTTGTCCGCTTACGGAGAAGGCTGGGCACTTTATACGGAATACCTCGCCAGGGAAATGGGGATATACACCACTCCTTACGAAGATTTCGGGAGGCTTACCTACGAGATGTGGCGGGCATGCCGCCTTGTAGTAGATACAGGCCTGCATGCCAAGGGATGGACCAGGGAAGAAGCCGTAGACTTCTTAAAGAAAAATACGGCCTTGTCCATTCATGAGATCAATACCGAAGTGGACCGGTATATCTCCTGGCCCGGACAGGCCCTGTCTTATAAAATAGGGGAACTGAAAATCAGGGAACTTCGGAAAGAAGCAGAGAAAGCACTGGGCGATACCTTTAATATCCGCGAATTTCACGAGCTTATCCTGGAACAGGGTACGGTAACATTGCCTATACTGGAACAAAGAGTAAAAGCCTATATAAAACAAAAATCTTAGATATTCTATTCATCAATTAGCTTAGGTCTAGCAGTGAGAAAGACATTCTTTTGCGTGGATGCCCATACCTGTGGTAATCCTGTACGCGTAGTTACAGGAGGAGGGCCTTTCCTGGAAGGAAAGAACATGAGTGAAAAACGACAACATTTTTTACGGGAGTTCGACTGGATACGAAAAGGACTGATGTTCGAACCGCGCGGACATGACATGATGAGCGGAAGCATCCTGTACCCCCCGGTTGACAAAGCCAACGATGTGGGGATACTGTTCATCGAAACCAGCGGCTGCCTGCCCATGTGCGGGCACGGTACTATTGGGACGGTTACCGTGATCATTGAAGAAGGCCTGGTGAGCCCGAAGGTTCCCGGAGAATTACGACTGGAAACCCCTGCCGGACTGGTAAGGGTAAGTTATAAGAAAGAAGGGGGAAGGGTCACTTCCGTCCGGCTGGTCAATGTCGGTGCATATCTCGATTCCGAAAACCTGGAGGCCGAATGCCCGGATCTTGGAAAACTCAAGGTAGATGTGGCATACGGAGGCAATTTTTATGCTATCGTAGATGTGCAGGATAATTTTAAAGGACTGGAACATCACCCGGCCGATCAACTGATCGGCTGGAGCAGGCATTTGCGAAGGCAACTGAACGAAAAATATACCTTTACCCATCCCGAAGACCCAACCATAAACGGGCTCAGCCATATACTCTGGACAGGGAAAACACTGTCTGAAGAAGCTACGGCCCGGAATGCCGTTTTCTACGGCGATAAGGCCATTGACCGTTCGCCCTGCGGTACAGGAACCTCTGCACGGATGGCCCAGTGGTATGCCAGGGGGAAATTAAAGGAAGGGGAAACATTCATACACGAAAGTATTATTGGCAGCAAGTTTACCGGAAGGGTGGAATCCGTGACCGACATCGGAGACAAAAAGGGCATTGTGCCGAGTATTGAGGGCTGGGCCAGGATCACCGGCTATAACAATATTATCATAGATGATGATGATCCCTATGCCCACGGATTCCAGGTCATTTGATTTTCGTATAGTAATTTTAAACCACAGACCATTGAAAGATGTGATCGTTATCGGGGGAGGCGTCATTGGATTGTGCTCCGCGTACTACCTGGCCGGGGAAGGCCACAGGGTGACTGTCCTGGATAGTTCGGATATGACCGACGGCTGCTCCTTTGGCAATGCCGGATTGGTAGTGCCTTCACATATTATTCCGCTGGCCCAGCCCGGCATGATAGCACAGGGCATCCGCTGGATGTTCAATCCGAAAAGTCCGTTTTATGTAAGGCCGAGGCTTCACAAGGCATTGCTTTCCTGGAGCTGGCAATTCTATCGCAATTCCACCAGGGAGCATGTGGAAAAAGCCATGCCGGCACTTCGGGATCTGTCCCTGTTGAGCAAGGAATTATACCGCGACCTCGCCCGGAAGGACAATGCTTTTTTCTATGATGAAAAGGGCCTGTTGATGTTGTATAAAACGGAAAAGACAGGCGAAGAAGAAAGACATGTGGCAAAAGAAGCAGAAAAACTCGGCCTGGAAGTAGACTTTTTGTCCGGCGAGGAGGTGCGTGAACTGGAAACCGGGGTGGATACAAATGTTCTGGGGGGTGTTCATTACAGATCGGACGCACACCTGTACCCCAATAAGTTTATGGCATTTATACGCGATGAGGTCCTGAAGCTGGGGGTGGAATTAAAAAGGAATACAAAAGTCAGTGATTTTCAGGTAAAAGGAGGGGAGATATCCGAAGTTCTTACGGACCAGGGAAATTTTAAAGCAGACGAATTTGTATTGGCTTCCGGGGCATGGAGCGCCGGTATTGCAAACAAACTGAATTTAAAACTCCCTCTGCTTCCCGGAAAAGGGTATAGCTTTACCCTCAGGAACAGAAAAGAAAAACCTTTGCACCCGGCCATTTTATGTGAGGGGAAGGTTTCCGTAACCCCGATGGGAGATGACCTGAGGTTCGGGGGCACCATGGAGATCACCCATACCGGAGATACCCGTATCCGTACCAACAGGTTACAGGGAATTGTAGATACTATCCGTGATTTTTATCCTGGTTTCGAGCTCGAATTGCCCGAAAAGAAGAATACGTGGTATGGCTTCCGGCCCTGTACCTCTTCCGGCTTACCCGTCATATCCGGTACTGAAAAAATATCCAATCTGGTCATAGCTACCGGCCATGCCATGATGGGAGTAAGCCTGGCCCCGGCTACGGGTAAGCTGGTCAGTGAAATGCTCTCCGGTAAAAAAACCTCCGTAGATACAAACATGTTCAGGATAGCCCCGTAGGGGGTAAGGGCGCAAAATCTTGCGCCCATACGGTATGCAAAACTGTTATAGGCACGTTACCTACAACCGGGAGTCGGAATTGTACAACTCTGTGAAATACTTATAGAACAGCGGAATGGTTTCGATCCCTTTCAGATAGTTAAAGATGCCGAAGTGTTCGTTAGGCGAATGTATGGCATCCGTGTCCAGGCCGAAGCCCATCAGGATGGTTTTGCTTTTCAGTTCTTTTTCAAACAGGGAAATAATGGGAATGCTTCCCCCGCTTCGTTGTGGAATGGGGATGATACCAAAGGTATCGTTGTAGGCCTTGCTGGCTGCCTGGTAGCCTATGTTGTCAATGGGAGTTACGTAGGCTTGTCCGCCGTGATGCGGTTTTACCTCGACTTTTACCCCTTGGGGCGCTATACTTTCAAAATGTTTTTTGAACAATTCCGTAATTTCCACCCAATCCTGGTCGGGTACCAGTCGCATGGATATTTTAGCGTATGCTTTGGCGGGGATTACAGTTTTGGCACCTTTCCCGATATATCCTCCCCATATCCCGTTCACATCCAGGGTGGGGCGTATGGAACTCCGTTCACTGGTCGTATAGCCTTTTTCACCGTAAACCTCATCAATATTGAGGGCATTCCTGTATTTTTCGATGGAAAAAGGGGCTTTTGCCATTTCCGCGCGTTCTTCTGCGGAGATCTCCTCTACCTTGTCGTAAAAACCGGGAACAGTAATGTGGTTGTTCTCATCGTGAAGGGAGGCGATCATTTTAGTGAGGACATTGATAGGATTGGCCACGGCACCGCCATAGAGCCCCGAATGCAGGTCACGGTTGGGACCGGTAACTTCCACTTCAACATAGCTCAGTCCCCTGAGCCCGGTAGTAATGGAAGGCTGGGAGTTGCTTATCATCCCTGTATCTGAAATAAGGATAACGTCGTTCTTCAGCTTTTCCTGGTTGCGTTTTATAAACCATTCAAGGCTTTCCGAGCCTACTTCTTCCTCACCTTCTATCATGAACTTTACGTTGCAGGGGAGGGTATTGTTTTTGACCATGTATTCGAGAGCCTTGACATGCATGTACATCTGCCCCTTGTCATCACAGGCCCCCCTGGCGAAAATAGCACCTTCGGGATGGATCTCCGTTGTTTTTACCACAGGATCGAACGGCCCGCTTTCCCATAGCTCTACGGGATCGGGAGGTTGCACATCATAATGACCGTAGACCAAAACAGTCGGTAAGGCCGCATCGACGGTCTTTTCCCCGTAAACGATGGGATACCCCGGAGTGTCACAGACTTCCGCATGGTCGCACCCGGCTTGCAAAAGACTTTCCTTGACAGCTTCGGCAGTATTGAGGACATCCTGGGAAAAAGCAGGGTCGGCACTCACTGAAGGGATTCTGAGGAGCTCTATGAGTTCCCCGATAAACCGTTCTTTATTTTTCTGAACGTATGATGAAATATCTTCCATGAAGTTGATAAACTTTTATAATAAATCAAAAGTACAAAATGCCCGCTAACAATTCGTGCAAACCAACCAACAATGTTCTCAGTGCATTACATGTTTGTGCTGAGCACTTCGGCAAGCTCAGTATATCACACTTCGATAAATACTATACTGAGTTTATCGAAGTACTCAGTACATCACTTGTCGAGGCATGGCCTGTTAAAAATAAATAAAAAGTGACAGATGGGAAAGATATTTTTTTGACCGCTGCGGTCCATTATTCGAAAAATAAGCTATATTTGCAGCCCGATACCAGAAGGTATTATAGCCGCGGATGTGGTGGAACTGGTAGACACGCTAGACTTAGGATCTAGTGCCGCAAGGCGTGGGGGTTCGATTCCCTTCATCCGCACTGAGCGAGGTTTCTGTAAGAGATCTCGCTTTTTTATGTGGTTTTTTTGTTTTAATTGGTTGACTGTCAGGATTTTATTTGTAATAATTTGGTGTTCGATTTGAGAAAATTTAATGATTTCTCTTAGTTTTTATTCTTTTGATTATCAATAATTTATGTTTTTTATTTTTTCAAAAGTAGGAAAATTAAGTATAGGGCTGCTGGGAAATCGAACTTTATTATGTTTTTTTATCTGATTGATAATCAATTAGATGGTCTAGGGTTCGATAGGCTGTTTTCTTGAATTTTTTATTTATACCGTATTTAGAGGAGTAAACACCAATTTTTTCCTTAATAACCTCAATAATTACTCATTCTAACTCTACAACTGCATTTGGTGTGCTATGATATTTTCAGGCTATCCAAAAACATTAAAAAGAGGATAAGACGCTCTATGGATATTTCGGTATTCTCACACAATGGTACATTCTTACGGAATGCTGTTTTCTTTTCATAAACAAGGAGCCTTTTTTCTTTCATTTTTGAATGGTTGTGAGTAAACAGTTCCATCATTGTTGGTGTTCGGTAAATGTCATTTTGATAATATAAATTATTGTGGAATACCATGCTGACAAACACTCTTTTCTTTATAGTATTTATGGAAGCATAGATATGACGTACGTCACCGGGGAAGTCGAGGTTTTTAGTTAACAGATCAAATATTTTATTTTGACTTAAACGTTTTATAGCATCCCCCAATTCAAGAATGTTATGATTATAGGTTGTGTACCATCTGTTATAGGTATCCTTTTTGATTTCGTTTTTTATCCATTTTTCTTCTACACTATAGAGTTTTTCTTTTACCTGTTCTAATTGTTGCTTTTTTGTTTTTACAACCTTTCTGTTCCTTTTTATCAAAGATTCCATGCGAAGATGACATTTTTCTTTAATTTGTTGAATTTTCCTTTTGGTTAAACTCATAAATTCGCATATACCTAGGAATTGATGATATGCTTTTATGGCACTGATATTATTATGCCCGGGTGAGGCACACTTGTAATAGTAATAATACCTACCCGATTTGCCTCTTGAAGCCGCACCGGTGAGTGGTTTTCCACAATGGCATTTTAAGATTCCTCTTAAGGGTATATTGTCATCAATTTTAGTTCTTGTTTTCTTGGGCTTTTTCATTTTAGTTTGCACCTCATGCCAGGTTACTCTGTCAATAATGGGTTCGTGTGCTCCAGGAAACAGTCCGCCAGGATAGTTTTTGAAAGGTTTAACTTTAAGTAACCCTGCATAAGCAGGATTTTTGAGTATTCTTTGTATAGCCGTATTTCCCTTTCTTTGAAAACCAATTTTACAAGCTTTTTCCCTTATTATGTACAACGGGATTTTTCGAAGGTAGGCATCGAATATAAACCTAACGATTTTGGCTTCTCTATCTTCCACAACAAGAATACGTTCTTTACATTCTCCCGCTTTTCTGTACCCATATGGGGGAACACTGGATAAATACGGCCCTTCTTTTGCATACAATTTTTAGGGTTTAATAGGCAGTCTTCTTATAAAAATATAAAGTGGTTTATTGGGAATAATATCGAAATTTTTATAAAATAATACATCGTATGGAAAAATTCATATATTTGTATATGTAATACATAATACAATTATATGAAAATAATAGCAGCTACCTATGCTCCCATGCAGGAAGATTATTCCTTGAACACGGAAATAATACACCGCTATGCAGATTATCTCTCCGGAAATGGGGTTTGGGGAGTTTTTGTAAATGGTTCTACCGGTGATTTTGTGTCATTGACCATTGAAGAGAGAAAAATGTTGATCGAGGCTTGGGGTAAGGAAAGGCAAAACAGTCTTTACGTGATAAATCAGGTGGGGCATACTTCTTTGAAAGAAGCCTGTGAACTGGCGGAACATTCGCTTCATTTTGCGGATGCTATCTCTGCAATTGCCCCGTACTATTTTGGGGTTAAGGACCTGGGCAAACTCGTTCAGTATTGTAGGGAGATAGCTGGGGCAGCTCCCGGGTTACCTTTTTATTATTACCATATTCCGGTGCTTTCGGGGGTAGATTTCAAGATGTCCGATTTTATTAAAATTGCTCGCGAAGAAATCCCGAATTTTTCAGGAATTAAATTTACGCATAACGACCTGACAGATATACAAAAATGCGTCTCCCTGACCTGGGAATCCGGAAAAGAGGAGATTCTTTTCGGTATTGATGAAATGTTCCTGTCCAGCCTGCCCTTCGGCATAAGGGGATGGGTAGGCAGTACCTACAATCACCTGTTTCCATTGTACAGGGATATACTTGAGGCATTCAACCGGCAGGATTACCGCCAAGCCTCGGATTTACAGGAAAAAGCGGTGAAATTTGTGGAGCTCCTGGACGGTACAGCCGGTTTTAACGGTGCAGGGAAGAGCTTTATGAGGGTGTTCGGGCTGGATCTGGGCCCGAGCCGGTTTCCACATAATACATTGTCTGATACACAATTGAAAACCTTATTGGAGGAATTCGAGAAGGATGCGGTATTGAATCGCTATTTTGGCCATTTACGGGTAAATCCGGAGCCATAATCTATTTTTTTAATTTATAATGTTATACATAATACAATTTAACTAGCTTTTATAATCATTAACCAAACTCAACTATTATGAAACGATCAGAACTAAAGAAGGGAGGCAGGGATAATGGTCCCCTCTCCCCAGGCTTGAAGAAAGGAGGGCATATTACAACACTACTATTTTTAATTTTTGCCTTTTGTGGTTTTTCTTCTGATGTTTTTGCACAACAAAGGGAAATTTCCGGGAGTGTTTCCGACCAGGACAATGTACCATTGCCCGGGGCAACAATATTAGTTAAAGGGACTGCCCGGGGAACCCAAACGGACTTTGACGGGCAGTTCAATATCATGGTTGACCCCGGCGATATTCTGGTCTTCAGTTATATGGGATATGTGTCGGAAGAAATACCTGTGCAGGATCGATCGACGATTAATGTGGCTCTTCAGGAAGACTTGTCCGTACTGGATGAAGTGGTAGTTACGGGATATGGAAAACAGTCCAGGGCCAAATTAACCACCTCGGTTTCCAAATTAGATACCCGTATTCTGGAAACATCAACCAGGTCAAATGCCGCTACAGCATTGCAGGGTACCATAGCCGGGTTAAGGGTTACCAATACCACCGGACAGCCCGGTTCTACCCCGGAAATTATTTTGAGAGGAGGGACCAGCTTCGACGGTTCCGGCTCTCCCCTGATACTTATAGACGGGATACCCGGTAGTTTTTATGCCTTAAATGCCGATGATATAGAGTCGATAGAGGTGTTAAAAGATGCCGCGGCCACAGCTATCTACGGAGCGCGGTCTGCGAACGGTGTGATCCTGGTGACCACAAAAACCGGGAAAGTGGGCAGGTCGAGCATTAACTATAAGCAGAAATACAGCATGAATTACAAACGGGAAACACCCGAATATCTCGGTGCGGCAGATTTTATTAAATACAACCGGCAGGCTGTCCAATACTATAGGGAAGCGACCAATAATCCGAATGGGTTTGCCGCTTTTCTGGATGGCCCTACGGCATTCGGTACCGGAGGGAATACCACCAATTCACCTTTTACGGTCCAATACCTGACTGAAAACAACAGGTATTTGCTGAACAGGCCGGGATGGAGTACCATGGCCGACCCACTCGATCCGGCCAGGCAGATCCTCTTTCTGGAAAATGATGTCAGTGACAACATATACCAGTCCAGTCAAACCACAGATCACTACCTGTCCTTTGATGGAGGCAATGAAAAAGGGACTTATTACTTGGGACTGGGATATCTGGACAATGAAGGGTTGATCCTGGGGTCCGGGTTTAAACGGTATTCCGGTAAATTCAGCGGGTCCTACCAGATTTCCGATAAGTTCAGGGTAAATTCCAATATACTGTATTCACATTCCAACCTGAACAGAAGCCCTTTGGGGAACGACGATACCGTATTTAGAAGATTTGCCGGTCAGGCGCCTACCTCCAGGACCTATAACAATAATGAAGACGGAAGTTTGTCAGATGAGTACAATCCCGGGACCAATAGCGGATTTGGCAATCCGTTGTATTACCAGGATAAATTTATAAGAGAAAATATAGAACAACGATTATCGGCTTCTGTCGGGATGGATTGGGATATAATGTCCGACCTGACCTTGTCCTTAAAAGGAAGTCATTTCACGATCAACAATCATAACGAATCGTTTAATAAGGCATATTTAAACGGAAGTACGCTTATTACAACAAGAAACGCCTCTACCAGCCTGGAACGAACGCTTAGAAATCAATTAACGGGAACCCTGAATTACGCGAAGTCCTTTGGTGAGCATAATTTCGACTTATTGCTCGGTGCGGAATATTATAAAGACAATATTTTTTTAAGTAGTGCAGGGACCAAAAATTCCCCTACAGACTTTATCTATACCCTTAATGCCGGTAGTGAGGCCAATGGCGTGCCCAGCAGTTTCAAATCGGAAAATATTATTGTTTCCACTTTCGGGCGCTTGAATTACGATTTTAAGGACAAATATCTTGTAAGCCTTACGTTCAGGCGGGATGGCTCGTCCAGGCTCGGCAATGAGAAGTTCGGGTTCTTCCCGGGTGCCTCGATAGGATGGAATGTGCATAAAGAAGGCTTTTTTATGGATTCTCCTGTAAGTAAAGTGATCTCAAACCTAAAACCGAGGCTTAGTTATGGTGTGAACGGAAACCTGGCGTCATTGGTAGTTCCCGGCCAGGCCGATTACACGGCCAATTATGTGACCTTCGGTTCTTATGGTTCCCAGGGTATTTACGATGGCCAGACCGGTTATGCAAACACAGGCCTTCCTACTCCCGATTTACAGTGGGAACGTTCTACAACCTTCAATATGGGGCTGGATATATCGTTCTTCAAGAACAGGATTAATATAATAGCCGATTATTTTATACGCGACGTAGAAGACAAGATATCAGATTTAACATTGCCATACTGGACAGGGTTCGGTTCCATAAGGACGAATAACGGTATATTGAGGAACAAAGGTCTTGAACTGCAATTAAATGCCGATATAATCCGCAATGAAGATTTTAGCTGGAATGTGAATGGCTCTGTATCTCATATCAAAAGTTTTGTACAGCAACTACCGGATAACGATAATGAACTGAACCGGCAAGGAGGTTCGCAGATCTATAACCCGAATACCGGCGAATTAGAATGGGTCGGTGGTTTACAGGAAGGACAACGGGTTGGGACGGATCTTGTGGTAACCTATGAACAGGATTATATCTATGCAGACCAGGCCGAGGTAGATGCACATGCTGGCAGACAGGACGAATTACTGCCCGACCCCACCAAGCGATACCCTGGCGATGTGGCATGGGTGGATGTAAATAATGATGATGTTATTAATAGTTATGACAGAAAGGTCATTGGAAGGACTACTCCGGACTTTATCGGGGGCCTCAGTACGAATTTGAAATACAAGAATTTCGGATTGTTTGTAAAGACCGATTTTGCTACCGGGCATGTTATATACAATCACATTCGGGGTAAAGGGCTGGCACAGACGCAGGGCAATCTAAACCAGGATGCCCTTGTCCTTGACTCCTGGACACCCGAAAACCGCCATACGGACATCCCCAGGTTTGTGTTTGTAGATGCACAGCGAAATATTTTCAGAGGTAGTGAAGCCGTAGTAAACAGTCATTTTTGGGAAAAAGGGGACTACCTGGCCTTAAGGGAAGTTACCCTGAGTTACGACCTGCCGACAGAGGTTTTTAAAGATAAGATAAACCGGTTGAGGTTGTATGTAACAGGAAGTAATCTGCATTATTTTAAGAGCTATAGCGGAGATACACCTGAAAGGGGAGGATATCAGTACGGAGAATTCCCCGTACCGAGAACATTTACTGTTGGACTTGATTTAACCTTTTAAAACAAACGCCATGCGATATTTATATATATTTTTAGCATTGACAATACTCGGTTCGTGCGAAAGCGAATTGGAGTTAACAGCGCCAAGTGAATTAACAGCTTCCGGGTTCTGGGATTCGGAAAACGGTGCCAGAGCTGCACATTCCGGACTTTACGGTTCATTGCGGGATCTGAATTCTACGATGTGGTTGCTCGGGGAGATCCGGAGTGATGTATGGGGAGGGCAAACGTTTGAATCTCCTGATAACCTGAACCTGATAGAATCTAACATAACAGTTTCCACGGCCCCTTTTGGCGGCTGGGCCGGAATTTATACCAGGATCCATCAATTAAATGATTTTTTACTGAATGTTCCGGATATAACGTTCGGGAATATAGCTGAAAAGAACCACATGCTGGGACAGGCTTATGGCCTGAGGGCACTGTATTATTACACTTTATTGAAAACCTGGGGAGGTGTTCCGATCACAACCGAACCCTTGGCTACAACAAATCCCGAAGGATTGAGCAAGCCGAGATCATCCGAAGGAGATGTCATGGCACAAATAAAATCGGACATAACGGCTTCCCTGGATGCTTTCGGGGGAGATAGTTCCTTTTGGCAGGGCAAACGCATTTACTGGTCCAAAGCAGCAACCCTGGCGCTTAAGGGAGAGGTGTACATCTGGTCCGGCACATTGCTCAACGGGGGAGAAGCAGACTATACAGTGGCTAAAAATGCTTTGCTGCAAATACAGGATATGGACGTACAGCTGGAACCGGATTATGGGGAGTTGTGGTCTACAGACAATGAAAACAACAGGGAGTTTATTTTTGCCCTTCAATACGAGCAGGACCAGGCTACGAATTTTTACAGCAGTTTTACGGGGCGGACCACGGAGATCCAGCCACAATACGACGATAAAGGAAATTCCATGAATGATTTTATCGTGAACGGGGCAAACAGGTACGGACCGTCTGAAAAAACATTGTTGCTTACGGATGATACGCTGGATACCCGGAAAGACGCTACTTTTATCCGGCTGTATAAAGATGATAACGGAGGAGCCGGCTATCCCGTATATGATGGCGCACAATATTTTGGTGCTGTTATCCGTAAATTCGGCGGAAGTATTGACGGAAGCATCAGAATATCGGATAACGATGTCCCTTTATACCGGTATGCGGACGTGCTGTTACTACTGGCGGAAGTAAAGAACCGGCTCGGGGAGGACCCTTCTGCCGAGATCAACCAGGTCAGAAAGCGTGCTTATGCCGGGAATTATGACGCTGCAATACATGCATATGTCAATGGTTCTGAAGAAGACAACACCAAGGCGATCCTGGATGAACGATATAAGGAATTTATTGCCGAAGGTAAACGGTGGTGGGACCTTCGAAGGGCAGGTGATAAATATGTGACGGATAATGTGCAATTTTTAAGCCCCGGCGAGGAATATAAGCTCTTGTTGCCGATAACCCTGGATATGATAGGCAGGAATCCCATGCTGGAGCAAACTCCGGGCTATGAATAGATATGGGATAAAAACTGGCTGAGAAACAGTACAATCCTGTATCGATAGCCGGTTTTAGTCTGGGTTAGTTAGAAAGAGGGGGAAGCCCCTCTTTTTATTTGGAGTTAAAAATCCGGTCAAAGTGAGGTTCCAGATGCCTTCGCATGGCATTGCGGAAGGTCTCGGGAGTTCCCACCTTCAGGTTGTCCAGTAACATTCGGTGAGTGACAAACTTACCCGATGAGTATGCATAAGTCCCGTTGTTTTTGAACTCTTCTTGTTGGTACAGGTATTCAAAAACCGGTAGCAGCAGGTCCTGGAAACGTTGCAGGGTGGTATTTTTGGAGATCTGGTATAGCTTTCCATGAAAAGCAATCTCCTTGTCCAGGGAAAAGACCGTTTTGTCATAGCTGGTTTCTTCTTCCGTTCGTACAATGTTCTCCAGCTCCTCCAGATCCTCTTTTGTTTTGTATTCAAAAAGAAAGTCGGCCATTCCCATTTCCAGGATCAGGCGGAGTTCAAATAGACTCTTTAAAGTATTTGCCCCGAGAAGGGTAGGGTCCAGGATACGTTCAAAATTATTGATGATATCCGGTTCTTTGAAGATCATGCCCCGGTGTTTCTTCGATTCGATAAATCCCAGGGTCCGTAAACGCAACAGTGCTTCCCGGACCACGGTACGGCTCACCCCTAACGACTCGGAAAGATCTATCTCCCTGGAGATGGGATCTCCGGGCTTCAGGTTGTTCTCTTTGAAATACTGCATAAGCCTCAACTCTACCTTATCGACCAGGGACAGGGTATCCACAGGCCCTATTTTTTTCATTTTTTTCATATCACTTTCCTGTTATAGATCGTCATTCGGTAATCCCGGGGGCGGGATTTTTTACAAAAATAGTATTGTTAATCAATGCCGGGTATATATAATACTTTATTTTATGTATTTAATACCATAAAAAGATGGCAGTATCATCAAAATTACATAAATTTGTATTATGTTATACATAATATATGAAATATTCTCAACTTTATAAAGATACGCTCTTCGAAAATATCATCCCATTCTGGGAGAAGAATTCTTTGGACCGCACTTATGGAGGCTATTTTACCTGTTTAACGCAAACAGGTGAAGTGTACGATACAGATAAATTTATGTGGCTGCAGGGAAGGCAGGCCTGGATGTTCTCCATGTTATACAATAATGTGGCCCCGGAACCACGTTGGCTGGATATCGCCAGATCGGGTGTGGACTTTATCCGGGAACACGGAATGGACAAGGATGGAAATATCTATTTTTCTACCACCAGAGACGGCAGGCCATTGGTGGAACCGTATAACATTTTTTCCGATTGTTTTGCGGCTATGGCTTTTGCCCAATATTCCAGGGCAGCCGGGGACAGATCGTTTAAAACCCTGGCCAGGAACACATATTTCAATATTATAGAGAAGAGGGATAATCCGAAAGGGCGCTATGAGAAAAGCACCGGTGCCAGGCCCTTAAAAGGGTTTTCGCTCCCCATGATCCTGTCGAACCTCGTTTTGGAGCTCGAAGATGTACTGGGGTCTGAAGACGTGGAAATGACAATAGATCACAGTGTCCGTGAGGTGATGCAGGTCTTTTTACGGGAAAGGTCCGGTATTGTTTACGAATTTGTCCATAAGGACCATTCGCTATCCGATAGTTTCGAAGGCAGGCTGCTCAATCCGGGGCACGGCATTGAGGCGATGTGGTTTATGCTGGATATAGCCGCCCGCCGGAATGATGTGGAACTCCGGGAAAAGGCTACCCGGACCATTTTAAATATCCTTGAGTACAGCTGGGACGAAAAATACGGGGGGATCTTTTATTTTATGGACGCCAAAGGACATCCGCTCCAACAACTGGAATGGGATCAGAAATTGTGGTGGGTACACCTGGAAACTCTGGTAGCACTGGCCAAGGCATATGAACAAACACAAAACGATGCCATATGGCAATGGTATGAGAAAGTACATCACTATACCTGGTCTCATTTTCCGGATCCTGCCCGTGGAGAATGGTTCGGGTATCTGAACAGGCAGGGGCAGCCTTTGCTTACACTGAAAGGAGGGAAGTGGAAAGGTTGTTTTCACGTGCCGCGTGCCATGTACCAGTGCTGGAAAACTTTTGAACGCATTGAAAACCAACGACAAGACTAAAATTTACATCCTATGAAAAATTACCTGAACCTGTTTCTGTGTGTATGGGCATTGCTTCTTATGGCTGCCTGTAACAACCAAAAGGAAGTGCATAAAATAACCGTAAATACCCGGCAACCCGTATTGCCCGTTTTGGCTAATAAAGAAAAGAACAAGGTGTTGGCCATCAGGTTCAATATCCCTGAAGATAGTGTTCCCGGTGAGGTCAGAGTAAAATCGTTTACGTTCGGTTTTAAGGGAACCACACAAACAGATGATATTGCAGAGGCATTGGTTTTATATGCTTCTGAAGACGACTTCTCCCGGGCATCACTTTTTGGTTCTGTAACAGATATCGGACCCCGGGCAAAGGTCACAGGCGAGCAATACCTGGATTCCGGAGAACATTACTTTTGGTTAGCTGTGCGATTGAAAGGTACCCCCGATCTGTTGCATAAAATCGGGGCGCAACTCACACATGTCGGGCTGGACGATAAAAATGAGATCCTGGAGATAGCACAGGAACCGTCAAAACCACAGCGTATTGGCATTGCAGTCCGTCAAAAACACGATGACGGTGCGGATACCTACCGCATACCCGGACTGGCAACGACCAATAAAGGGGCGCTCATTGCGGTTTATGATGTGCGCTATAACAATTCGGCAGACCTGCAGGAGGATATAGATGTGGGGATGAGCAGAAGTACCGACGGAGGACAGACCTGGGAGAATATGAAGATCATTATGGACATGAAGGAATACGGTGGCAGGCCCCAGGATGAAAACGGTATAGGCGACCCTGCCGTTCTGGTAGATAGAAAGACCAATACCATATGGGTTGCGGCGCTGTGGTTAAGCGGCAATAAGGGCAAAAGGGCCTGGAATGCCTCTAAACCGGGAATGACTCCCGAAGAAACAGGGCAGTTTGTCCTGGTTAAAAGTGAGGACGACGGACTTACCTGGTCCGATCCCATAAACATAACCCCTCAGATCAAGGACCCGGACTGGCAGTTATTTTTTAATGGCCCGGGATCGGGGATAACCATGAAGGACGGTACTCTGGTTTTTGCGGCACAATATAAAGATAAGGATAAGGTGCCTTATTCTACCATTATTTACAGCAGGGACGGCGGTAAAACATGGCATGTAGGTACCGGTGCCAAATCAGATACCACAGAAGCCCAGGTCGTTGAATTGTCCGATGGCAGTTTGATGTTGAATATGCGCGATAACCGTAATCACCAGGGCCGAAAAGACTCTTTAAACGGCCGCTCCGTAGCCATAACCAGGGATATGGGGAAAACCTGGGCAGAACATCCCACCTCCCGGAAAGCATTGCAGGAGTCTACATGCATGGCAAGTATTATTGAAGTGGATGTTGCAGGAAAGAACAGCGTGTTGTTCTTCTCTAACCCCGATTCCAGGGCTGCAAGAGACCATATCACCATCAAGGCCAGCATAGACGATGGTATGTCATGGCCACAGGAGAACCAGCTGGAAATCTATGAAGAAAACACCTATGGCTATTCCTGCCTGACTCAGGTTGACAAGGATCATGCAGGCATCCTGTATGAAGGCCGGGGAGACCTGTATTTTCAAAAAATACCCATAGAAGATATTTTTAGCGGATTATAATCGATATACAGGTAGGGCTAACCGGTCGGGTCTTACTTCAGGTAAATCACACACCTCAAAAATGATAAAAGGACAAAAAAATTTAATATGGTTTATCCTGTTCTTGCTTGTAAACAGGGCAAATAGCCAGGAAGATATTTTTAAATCCAGGCTTACCGCAGATGAGCTGCAAAAGGCCCCGGTAAAACTCATTCCGTATCCGCAGGAAGCGGTGTGGGGAAGAGGGAGTGCATCCTTTGAAGCGGTTAAATTGTCATCAGATGTTGTATTATCCCAGTCGTTGATGGATGAGTTCCTGGACATTTTAAACGAAAATCACATAGAGCTCTCCGAAAGGTCCCGAAAGTCCGTCGTGTTCAAAACCGTAAAAAATATGCCGGCAGAAGGATATGTTTTGGAAGTCGGGAAAAAGAGCATTCAGATCAGGGCTTCGGACAATGCCGGCCGTTTTTATGCCATGCAAACGCTGAGGCAGCTTATCGCTGTTTCCGGCGGAAAAGCTGCGATACAGATGTGTGCTATCCGGGATAAGCCCGCCTTTCCGGTACGTGGTTATATGGTAGATGTCGGCAGAAACTTTCAGAGCCTGGAACTATTGAAGCATCAAATTGATGTCATGGCCAGGTATAAGTTTAACGTCTTTCAATGGCATTTGACCGACAGGCCGGCATGGCGTATAGAAAGCAAAGTCTTTCCGGAGCTTACAGCCGCCGGGAATCACCGGCAAACACGAGATCCCGGAAAATATTATACTTATAATGAAATAAGGGAGCTCATAAAGTATGCTGAAAAAAAGCAGATACAGGTAATTCCCGAGATTGACATGCCCGGACACAGCGACTCTTTTATGACAGCGACCGGGCATAAAATGGAATCACCGGAAGGAATGAAGATCCTGGAAAAGGCGCTGAGTGAATTTTTTGAGGAAATACCAAAGGAACTTTGCCCGACCGTCCATATCGGTTCGGATGAAGTTAAAATAGACAATCCCGAAGAATTTATCACCAGAATGGTGAGTGCATGTGAAAGTCACGGAAGAGAAGTTATTATATGGAACCCGGGCCTTCCGGCCAGTCAAAATGTAATTCGTCAAACCTGGAAACCCGATCACATAGAAGAGAATACATACAGGGAGATCGACTCATGGAACAGCTATATCAATAACGGCGATCCATTTGTGCATATCTCCAAGCTGTTTTTTAAGCCGATAGGCAAAGGTTCCGTAAACGATGTGCAGGGAGGGATTATCTGTATGTGGAATGATGTCAATTCAGATAAAGAAGATGATTTTATTAGGAATAACCCGCTTTATCCTTCATTATTAACCTATGCCTGGAAAACCTGGACTGCTGATGTGCAGCATGCCTCAAAAGAATACCTGACCAAGATCCCCTTAAAAGGAACGCCGGAAAACACCTATTTCAAGGCATTTGAAGAGTTCTTAATGTACCATAAAGAAAAATACTTTAAGGAAGAACCCTTTCCCTACACCTATCAGGCGCAGACGCATTGGAAATTATTCGGCCCTTTTGATGCTTCTGAACCGGATATGACTTCCGGAAAAATACGTCTCCTTGCAAAAGATACCAATAATTACAAATCGGCAACGGGAAATACCATATATATCAAAGACCGGTTTAAGCTGGGAGGTTACTATCCCGGCGCTAAACCCGGAGAAGATTATTACGCCGTGACCTATATCCATTCAAAAGAAGAAACAGGCCTAAATGCCTGGATAGGTTTTGAGACCCCTTTCAGGGCCAACCGGGTATACGCGGGTACACCGGAGTCTGGTGAATGGGATGTGAACGGCGGAAATATCTGGATTAACGACATTGAATTGGCGGCACCTCACTGGAAAAACCCCGGATGGAAACCCTCGAAAACCTCCGGTTGGGGAAGTGCCGAAGACCAGGAAATTCCGTGGAGGGATGAAGAATTGTACTGGACCAGGAATAAAGTCACCGTACCTTTAAAGCAGGGCTGGAACGAAATCATAATAAAAGTCCCCGGGAGCAACGATTATCAAAACTGGATGTTCACATTCGCTCCTTTTTATGATAATGAGTTCCTGATATCCGATTTCCCAACGAAATAAACAGCGAGGCACTACACCGATGAAAATAATTAACCGACCACTTTTTAAGGGAAATAAAAACAGATGCTTTTTTCTGCTATTGGTCCTTTTCAATGCATTTGTACATGCACTTCATGCAAAGGGAGTCGATAGCACCAGGATTAAGGCAACAAACCTGTCCGGGCTTCCTGCCCCACCTGGCCAACAGGAATCTTTGGGATATGCCGGGATGCTGGGAGGTGTTCATAACAATATGGTTATTGCTGCCGGAGGCGCCAATTTTCCGGAGGCCATGCCCTGGGAAGGTGGTGAAAAAGTCTGGAGCGATAAGATATATTTTTATAAGAATGGACAATGGGCCCTTTCCGAAAATAAACTGCCTTTTCCCGTGGCCTATGCAGCCTCCGTTTCTACAGATAAAGGGATCTTCAGTATAGGGGGAGATAACCGGGATACCACAAGTGATAAGGTCTTTCTGTTTAAGTATGATGCAGACAACAAAGAAGTTGTTGTAAATCAATATACCCCTTTGCCCGAACCGTTGTCCTATACGGCTGCCGTTTATGTTAACGGATATATATATGTTGCAGGGGGGAAAAACGATAAAGGGAGTACAAATGTTTTTTACCGTATAAATATCCACAACAACAGTGGTATCTGGGAAAAACTGCCAAACTTTCCGGGCCCGCCGAGGGCTGTCCATGCTATGGCTGTTCAGGAAACTTCCACCGCCAAAAGAATATTCGTCATCGGAGGGAGAAATGAAATGACCGGAAAAAAGTCCGTGGCCCTGTCCGGCTATCTTTCTTATGACCTGAAAACAGGGGACTGGAAAGAAGAAGGAAAAATTTTGATACACGGAGAGGAAAAGTTGGTCATGGGGGCTTCGGTAGAGGCAAAGGGCTCCATGCATATCCTGGTTTATGGAGGTTCTGATGAAAAACTGTTCGATAAAATAGAACGTTTGTCATTAGAAGAGCGGCGCCAAAAGAATGATTCCCTTAAGGCCGGGCTTATCCAAAAGAGAAAAGATATCTTAAACCATCACCCGGGCTTTCAAAAGGAAGTACTGGCCTATAACACCATTACGCATAAGTGGTTCGTGTACAATACAATGGAGGGGCATATTCCGGTAACGGCGTTATCCTTTAAAAAAGGAGATGATTTTTTAATTGTTTCCGGCGAAGTGTCCCCCGGGATCAGGACTCCGGAAGTTCTCCAATTCAGTACCGGAGAAAGAAAAGGTAAATTTGGATGGTTAAACTATGCCGTTCTTTTTTTATATTTAATGCTGTCCCTGGCTATTGGGATCTACTTTTCCAGAAAACAAAAATCCACGGAAGATTATTTTGTAGGAGGCGGGAGAATACCGTGGTGGGCCTCAGGACTGAGTGTTTTCGGAACCTTATTGAGTGCCATCACCTTTATGGCTATTCCTGCCAAGGCATTTATTACGGATTGGTCATACTTCTTTTTGAATATAGCGGCCATAGCTATTACGCCCTTGATCGCGTTCTTATTTATTCCGTACTTCAACCGGTTAAAGATCAGGACGGCCTACGAATTTCTGGAAGACAGGTTTAATTATCTGGCCAGGGCCCTGGGCAGCCTGTCATTTATTCTATTCCAGCTGGGAAGAATAGGCATAGTATTGTTACTCCCTTCTTTGGCCATTTCCATTGTAACCGGGATTTCCGTGGAAACGAGTATTCTTATTATGGGGATCATCTGTATCGCCTACACCACTTTCGGAGGGATAGAGGCCGTAATATGGACGGATGTATTGCAGGTCATTGTACTTTTGGGGGGTAGCGTTTTGGCGGTTGCCTGGATATTGCTTCATACCGAAACCCCTTTCGGGGAAATGATCAGCTATACCTCTGAGCAAGGTAAGTTCAATATTGCAGATCTGGATTTTGATTTTACGGAATCCACTTTTTGGGTGGTATTTGTAGGAGGCCTGGCTTCGGCCATGGTAACACAGGGTACGGACCAGACCATAGTGCAACGCTATTTGACCAGCAGAAGTGTAAAGGATTCGCAAAAAACATTGTACACCAATGCCGTGCTTACCCTGCCGGCAACGATCATTTTCTTCGGGATCGGTACCCTGTTGTTTATTTTCTATACCGAAATGCCCAACAGCTTATCCCCTGAAATTTCAAATAACGATTCTATTTTCCCGTGGTACATAGTCAACGAGTTACCTGTCGGGGTTTCCGGGCTTTTGATCGCGGGTATATTTTCTGCCGCCATGTCCAGTATAAGCAGCAGTTTAAATTCGGTTTCAACGGCCTTTTGCAACGATTTCTATAAACATTACAATCCGAAAACAGGCGATTTAAAATTGTTAAAAATAGCTCGATGGATCACCGTATTGACGGGGCTGGCAGGGACCATACTTGCATTGTGGATGGCTAACTCCGGCATAAAATCGCTTTGGGACCAATTCTACAGGTTTTTAGGATTGTTCACCGGTGGATTGGGAGGAATGTTCTTACTGGGCATGCTCACAAAAACGGCAAATTCCAGGGGAACGTTGACAGGCCTGGTGCTCAGTGGAATCTTAATATGGTTTGTAAGCGTATATACGGCAATAAATTTTTTAATGTATGCATTGCTCGGGCTTGTATCGTGTTTTGCTTTTGGGTATATGTTCAGTATGGTCTTAAAAGAAAAGAACAATGAAAAAATATAGTGGTGAATTTAAATGCCCAACTCTCATTGCCGGATATATTTACGGATAATATGGTATTGTAACAAGGTAAAATTGTCCGTTTCTGGGGTAAGGGAGTTCCCGGAAATAAAGTAAAGGTTATCTTCTTGTGAGAAGTAAAAGAAACTACAGTGAGATTCGACATGGGCTGTGTTAAAATAACCGTAAAATAAAAATTAGCCGGTATTTGATCTTATTCTCCTGCTATCATAATTATATCCTTTAAAATTGATTTCAATTGAATCTTCTTTTCTTGACCTTTAAAATTTTACTGTAAATTTTTTATCTTCCTAAACCGGGGCACTTACAAAACTTCGTCCATTTCGGTAGATTCTTCGGTGGAGATTCTGGCTGTTTTTGAGGTGGAATAAAGACTTTTCTGAAATCAAAACCTGATCATATGCGAAAAATTGGCAACCTCAAAAATTGCGTTGCGCATCTTTGTCGCGATGCAAAAAGCAGAAATGAAATGAAAAAGAAGATGTTGACAATTATCATACTGGCAACATTGCTGATTTCCTGTAAAGAAACACATAAGCTGGGAAATCCGGGCACATCTGCAGCGGAAGCCAATGCGAACGGATCTGTAAAAGACGAAGCGCAACAAGCCCCCGGAATACCAGGTGACCACGCGATAGAAAAACTATTGAACGGTTTACAACCCGGAACGCGTAAGGATAGCCTCTAGGGACAAATCTGAAAAAATAAAAATTAGCTTTGTTTATTCAAAAAAATTAAGACATTTCCAAAATAGTATGAGATGTTCGATTGTAGTCCCTCTACCATTCCCTTGGGTTCGAGTCGAACTCAAGGAAAAGAATTTAGTTTATCAGCTTAATTCAATTTTTGGGGAAAAACGAGAATTTATGCGATCGTGAAATAGCTCAATATAAATGTTTTGTTTTAATTGTAACTAATTGATATTAGGTGTTTTGATTTTGTGTTTTTAAGTTGCTAAGGAATTTTAAAATAGAAATAAGCTGTTCGAGTGCAGTACCTTCATCCGCACTGAGCGAGGTTTCTGTAAGAGATCTCGCTTTTTATTTGGGTTTTATTGTTAGGGTTTTAAGTGTCCGGCTTTTGCAATCTCCTGTTTTGTTTAAGCATAACTCTGTTTCAAACAGATTGCATTCATTTTGTTTGGGAGTGTCCATACCCGATACAAAACCCCCTTCGGAGATTAATCATTTCCACCATCCGTTCTGTTTTCTTATGTAAATGATCTGACCCGTATGATATGCATTATGTGCCGCTAAATTGGCTATCGCTGAGCCCCATTGATCAATTTGCTCCGGTGTTGCGTTTTCAATTAACATCTCCAGTTCCGATTGCTGATGATCTAACTTTTGAACTGCGGTTTTCCATTCTAAATCTTTATATTTTTTAAATGTAACTTCGTTGCTTTCAATTTGGAAATCAGATAGGTCTTCACCTTTTATTGCTTTTAAGTGCTTTTCATTCCAAAATATCAAATGAGAAGTTAATTCGCCTATGGAATGATTTGCTGTACTGTCTCTCCGGTTTGATTGTTCCGCTGAAAGATTTTCGATTGCTTTTATTGAAGGCACAAACCATTCCTGGTTGTTATGTGTATTTTTCAATTGTTGTAAGAGTAATGATCTCACGTCAAGATCATTCGTATTCCGGGTCTTATTAGTACAACTTACTAATATTCCCATACCAATTAATATCAAAATATATTTCATCATTATGTGTAATAATTTAATGAGTACTAAAATTACTTTTGTTTGGGTATATCGGGTGGAGTATAATCGACATTGCAAACGTATGGATATGACCTAAAGCCACAAAGTAATTTATGTTTAATAATATTCACAGTTATTGATTACTGCTAAATGCATCCCGGAACATTTTCCAGCCATCAGGTGTTTTTTTCCAGAGGACCAGATATTTTCCGTTATCCTTCTGTTTTCCTTTTCCATCATAAATTTTAAGCAAACCAACCTCGACAACATATCCGTCCCCGGCGCCAAAAACCTCCTGGGTGATAAATTCACCACTACGGGTACCACCGGCATATGACTTTCTGAAAAATTCAGCCACGACGTCTTCACCACACATAATCGGTTTACCCGGTTCCATTAGACATGCATCCTTGGCATAGCGATCTGTAAAAAGTTTGGGTTCGTTTCTTTCATACGATTTAAAATAAATAGCATTACTTTCTGCTATTGCCTTTTTTGCTTCTTCCAGTTCAGATGTCTGACCAAAGTTTTTCTGACAGAAGATAAAAAATACCAAGGTCATGATTCCAAATAAATAGTTTTTGCCTGTCATAACTAACTGATTTAAGCTTTTATTGGATAAAAGTATACTTCAGTTAAGTGTTATGATTGTAAAAAACCGACATTTCTATTTTATAGAAAACTACTGCTCGACGGAAATAACCCTTTTTGGTAAGAAGATGGTGTAATTCCTGTAAAAGATTTGAAATCTTTAATAAAATGTGACTGATCTGAGTAACCACACTTATATGCAACCGAGGTAAGAGTACCGGGAGATTTGTTTAATTCGCGAAGGCTCTCGTGGAAACGATATATTTTTTGAAGTTCTTTAGGCGTTACGCCAATGTATTCTTTAAACAGCCGCTGTATATGACGTTCACTGTATCCCGTTTCAGTTGTCATTTTTTTTACTGCAGTTGGGGTAGTAATGTCTTGTGCCAATAAGGATATCATATAATTAAGAAACTCTATATTTCTTTCTTTTACCTTGTACTTACTCAGCCTTTTTATCAGAAATGCTTCAAGTATATTGATTCGGGCAGTTAAATCGTTTTCTGAAAGCAACATTTCATGTAACAAGGAGGTGTCTTTTCCAAAAACGTCATGCAGATCGAATATATTATTACTGAAAATAGTGGCTCTGTCATTTATAAAACAGCAGGCCGTATGGGGATGAAAATTGATTCCCAGGATAATATCACGTCCAATCATTTTGGTCCTTGAAGGGCCCATTTGTTGGCCACGCAATTCCAAATTTGTGTCGGTCTCGAAGTTATCACCACGTTTAGATTGCCATTCGGCACCTCCTAAATTAAAAGCAATTTGCAGGTAACCCGAAGGCAATAGAACTTCCTCTCTGATGATGAATTCTTCCGAATCGAAAAACCAGAACCTCTTTATATAGGGCCTTAATTCATCACCCGGAACAATTGTTTTATAGACCATGACTACTGAAATTCTGTGCTGATAAAAACAAAGCAAGAAGATGAAAAAAAGAGCAAAACCGGCAGGCCATTATGACGCATTAGTGTTGCGTTATAAGTCAAAATTATTTTTACTCCATTTTATACGAAACATTAATCCAGTTCCATTCCCATGTTTTTCCGTTGTCTTCAGAAAAGGCCTGGCTCCATACAGGATGCTGCCTGTCGCGCATATCCCAGCGGAACACCATGACGATATCTTTTCCATTGAAAGTATCTTTTCCGAAAAAGTGTCCGATATCATTGTCAAACGAACCGACAACCGGCGGGTCCAGTACACCTGAATCGCTTGCTACCCAATACAAACTCCACAATTTTGTTTCCGGATTGAATAACCGTAACGTAAACCCTTCAAATGGTTTATCATCAAAGGTTGCCCTATATAAATCCGTATTGCCAATACCTTGTAATATGGTCCCATAATTGACATCAACAGACTCCAGGTAAATCCATTCGTTATTATTGCTTAACCTGGACTTAAGTTTTTTATGGTACATTTTCCACTTGCCCGTCAGCACATCGAAGTCGTCGTGGGAAGATGTTTCGGAGGCTTTGATGACCAGTTCTCCGTTTTTATCAAACGAAAGATCAGGAATGGGGATTTTTGTGTCAAATGTCAGCAGTTTTTCCCGGAGTTCTTTTTCATTTTCAATGATCCGGTTTTCGTACATGTACCAGTTCCATTCCCATGTTTTTCCGTTGTCTTCGGAGAAGGCCTGGCTCCAGATGGCTTTGTCCGGATCAGTTTTATCCCACCTTGCCATGACAATAATGGGTTTACCATTAAAAGTTTCCCGGGCATAAAAAGTGCCGATGTTACCTTCAAAGGAGCCTACGACAGGATTGTCTCTATCAAGTATACCATTTTTGCTGCTTGCCCAATAAATACTCCACAGTCTTGTTTTCGGATTAAAGAGGGTAAGGCCTATGCCTTCGTAGGGTTTACCATCAATAACGGAACGATTGTTATTGGTATGGCCGAGCCCATTCAATATCTTTTTGTCTTTGTTGGTGCCATCGTATTCAATCCATTCCGTGCTGTTGTTCAATCGTGTTTTGAGTTTTTTGTTATGGATTTTCCAATTACCTTCAAAAAAGTCAAAATCATTTTTAGAAGAAGTTTCAGACGGTATAATCCTTAATTTGCCATCTGCCTCAATAGTGGCGTTAACCAGGTCCTCCTTCGTTATTATGGATTGTGCGGAACTCTGTGTAAAAATAGCCGGTAGAATCAGTGAAAATATGACTGCGATGTATGTGTTATAGTGTTTCATTATATCCCTTGTTTTTCGCAATAAAAATATAATTATATTCGACTATCTTAGTGGTACACTTTTTACATTGTAACTGGGCCAGATTAAGGACCTGAAAATGGCTGTATATGTTTCCATGGAAATCGATATTAAAGTTTAGTAGGGAATCAACTAAACCGATCTACTTGCAGTTAACAGATGCCATAATTAAATCGATCCATGAAGGACATCTTTTTCCCGGACAGAAATTACCCGGAGCCAGAGTGCTTGGAGATTTACTAAATTTAAACCGTAAAACTGTTATAGCTGCTATTGAAGAACTATCCAGTCAGGGCTGGTTGGAAAGTTATGAATGCAGGGGGACCTTCGTATCAAATAATTTGCCCAAATTAAAGTATAAGCCATTGCAGCATACGGTTTTTGGGGAAGCGGTAGAAGGAACTGGCCATAAAGTCAATAAATTCCGTTTTCTTGAATCCTTATACCTTGATTATAATAATGTCCGCCTTATCGATGATGGGGTTCCTGATGTAAGGTTATCACCATTGAATACGCTGTATGGATATCATCGTTCCATTCTTTCCAAAAATGCTTTTAGTGCTTTGTTGAAATACAATCATATTGAGGGAGATCTTGATTTGAGAATGACACTAAGATCTTACCTGCATACTACCAGGGGAATAATGACCAATGGTCAGAACATTTTTATAACCAGGGGGAGCCAGATGGCAATTTATATTGCTGTTAGTACCTTATTAAAAAAGGATGATTATTGCATTACAAGTTTGCCCGGCTATCAGATAGTTGACAATATTATTAATCATTTGGGAGGTAAGATAGCCCATATAGCAGTAGACAGGGAAGGTATCGATGTGGGCCAGGTGGATGAGATTTGTAAAAAGAAGAAAGTCAAATTGCTGTACATAACACCCCATCATCATTATCCGACAACAGTAAGGCTTTCTCCCAAACGCCGTATTGAATTGTTGCAACTGGCCATAAAGCATAATTTTTACATACTGGAGGATGATTATGACTATGATTTGCATTATAACAATAGCCCGGTACTGCCCCTGGCAAGTTTAAATAAAGATGGCCGTGTAATCTACATAGGTTCTTTCAGTAAATGTCTCTCACCATCTGTACGTGTGGGGTATTTTGTTGCTCCGAAAGAGATCATGGAGGCTGCTAATAAATTGAGAAGGATCATTGACAGGCAGGGCGATCCTTTATTAGAAAGAGCGGTAAGTGAATTTATAAAGTCCGGTGATTTGAACCGGCATTTAAAAAAAACTGTCAGGATATATAAGCATCGCAGAGATTATTTTTGTTCTTTGTTACAAAATAATCTTTCAGAACACCTGAGTTTCATAAAACCTGAAGGAGGCATGTCGGTCTGGTTGGTTTTCAAAAATGCGGAGGTATTAAAAAACCTGCCTGATAAACTTTTAGAACAAGGCTATTTACTCGAAACCGATAATATTTTTATCGAAAGATTCAATGGGGTCAGGATTGGATTTGCTTCGCTGAACGATGTGGAGATGGACAAATTTATTGAGACTGTAAAGCAGATTCTGGATTAAATATTGCAGCGCGGTCCTGAAACGATATAAGAGTTCATCGATGCCGGGGATTTTGCGATGGATTACTGGCAGAAGCACGGATTCATAGGTTCAGCTGTTCGTGGAGATACCAGAGAAAACGATGAAACCCGGGTTTCCATATAGGTCATTTGTAATTTCTAAGATGGAAACCCAGGTCGGTTTAAACAGTTAATCCTTTAGTTGAACGGGCATACCTTCCGTCAGGCTTGTACTCCCTTGCTTAACAATGATGTCACCCGCTTCTATGGCCCCGGAGATCTCTGTCCAGCCCCCGGAACCGAGGCCGATGTCGACCGGGACCAGATTAATTTTATTTTCGATGACACGGGCTACATAATTTTCGGATTTTGTACGTATAATACTGCTTTGTAGCACCCGGACAGAAGGAGTGCTTCGCCTGAAATTCAATTGAACCCGGGCGTAAGAACCAGCCTTGAGTACCTGGCCGGGGTTATCCACATCAAATTCTACCATTAAGGAACGCAATTGCGGGTCTAGGGCAACGCTGCTCCGGGAAAAACCCGCCCTGAAAGTCCTGTTTTTAAGGCTGTTTACGGTGAAAACAGCGGTAACGCTATCCTGTATGGCCTGAGCGTGTTTTTCGGGAATAGCAACTACCAGCCTTAATTTATTCTGCCTGGCCAGGTCAAATAAGGGTTCTTCCGTATTTCCCACCAGTGTTCCCGGAGAAACCGGCCGTCTTGTAATAACCCCGGAGAACGGAGCCTTCACCCTGGTATAATTCTGAAGCTCCTCGGCGGCCTCCATTTCGGCTTGTATAGCGTTATGTGCGGCGCTGTCACCTAAAAAACGGGTATTGGCCTGTTCCAGTTCCAGGGTAGATACTGCACCTTCCACGCGAGAAGCGTCCAGCATCCGGCGATAGTTGGCCTCACTGAAATTCAACTTTTGAAAGACCTCGCGTTGCTTTGCCCTGGCCGCCAGGTAGTGCTGTGCGATCTCGGGAGCATCCAGTGTGGCCAGCAACTGGTCTTTTTTTACCTGGCTTCCCCGGTCGACGTATAACTTGTCGACGAAACCTTCTATTTTGGCATAGAGTGTCACAGATTCGTACGGATACAGTTCCCCGGGCAGGCTTAAGGTATAGCTTACGGTATCTTTTTTAGCTTTGATGGTAGACAGGGAAATAACATTTTCCTTCCCCGGAGAGGCCTTTGTTACGGGGTCTTGTTTATCGGTATTGCAGGAAACCGCCAATACGGTAAACACTGCCAGTATGGAATTATGGATTGTTTTCATTTTATGATTCGATTTTTGTTTCAGACTGAGGTGTAAAGTATTTGGATGAAGGGTCGTCCGGATCCAGGGATACACTGTCAAACGTGGCTTTGCTGCGGATCAGTGTATAGATATACGGCAATACCAGGAGAGAGGCCAAAGTAGAGAAAAGCAATCCGCCGATAACGGCCTGCCCCAATGGTGCTACCTGTCCTCCTCCGTCTCCTATGCCCAGGGCCATGGGGATCATTCCTGCGATCATGGCCGAAGCTGTCATTAAAATAGGGCGGAAACGCGATTCAACTGCCCCCAGAGCGGCTTTAAATGCCGGGATCCTCTGTGTTGTCCGGTAAACTTCTGCCTGGTTTACGATCAATACCGCATTGGATACGGAAACGCCGACGGCCATGATCATCCCCATGTAGGACTGCAGATTAAGCGTACTTCCACTAAACAGCAGGAACAGCAGGCTGCCTCCAATCACTGCCGGTACCATAGACAGGATAACGGCGGACACCTGGAATGATTGATAGTATGCCGAGAGCAATAGAAAAATGACAATGATGGCAATGAATAATCCTTCCTGCAAGCCCGAAAGGGTGCTTCCCAGTATTTCAGTAGCTCCTGTCATTTTAACCAGGTAACCCCTCGGGGGAGGACCAATATCCCGAATGGCTTTTTTTACGGCGACCGCGGCACTCCCCAGGTCCTTGTCGTGTGTATTTGCCAGCAGGGTAATGAACCGGTTTGGTCCCTGTCGGTTAACCTGTCCCTGCTCTTCCGAAGGGGTCAGGTCTGCTACATCTTCTAAAATGGGATGAAGACTACCGGGTTTTAACGGTAGTTTTCTCAGATCGTTCAGAGCTTTGATACGGGTTTCCGGTAGTTGCACCTGTACCTGGTAGACCAGGCCCGAATTAGGATCTATCCATACATTTTTGTTGATGTACCGCGATGAGGAAGTTGCCGTGGTCAGGGCTGCATTTACCTGTTTCATGCTCAAGCCGAACTGGGCTACCCGTTCGCGGTCTACCTGTACGGAAATACTGGGGTAGTTCAGAGGTTCGGTGATATGGACATCCCTCATATAGTCGATATCTTTTAACCTGTCCTGTAACTTTAGCGCATATGTTTTGGCCTGGCTCAGGTCTTTGCCCAGTATTTTTATGGCTATGGGAGTGGTATTGCCCTGGCTCATGATCTTTTCCACGAGCTCCATCGGTTCAAAAGTGAGTTGTATTTCCGGGAATTTGCCGGCTACCTTGTTCCGGATCCTTTCTTTCAGGGCTTCCATGGAACCGTTGTAGGCCTCCCCGTTGACCGAAAACTGCAAAACCGCTTCGTGAGATCCGGTGGTAAACAGAAAAATAGGATTGATCGGAGAGTTTGGGGAATGCATCCCTACAAAAGCGGAAGTGATCTTAATTCCACCCTCTCCTGTTTCTTCCTTTATGAGATCTTCAATGTTTAGAATATATTCCTCGGTTTTTTCAAGTGTTGATCCCTGCGGTGCCTGGATACGCAACTGTAGGTCCCTGGCATCACTGGCCGGCAGAATATCTGTCCCTATCCATGAGAAGCAGAGTCCTACCAGGAGGATTACAATTAAGAGATAGCCCCCCACGATCTGCGGTTTACGTTTTTTGCCGCCCAGAATTGTATGGAGGTATGTATTCCTGAATTTCTCAAAACGTCCCGGTTGCTTTTTCTGTTCCCGGGCGGTGTGATTGTTTTTCATGATCCAGTTAGCCAGCACCGGGATAAAGGTTTGGGAAGCGAGAAACGAAGCGACCATTGCTGCACCGACCGCTATGGACAATGGCATAAACATATCCCTCGGTACACCGGCCATCATGAACGACGGGATCAGTACGGCGAGGATACATAAAAGGATAAGCAATTTGGGAACCGAGATTTCCAGCAAGGCATCTAAAACGGCCCTGCTTTTGGGTTTGTTCGTTTCAAAATGCTGGTGAATATTCTCGATCGTTACCGTAGCCTCGTCTACCAGTACCCCGATGGCGAGGGCCAGGCCACTCAGGGTCATTATATTTATGGTCTGATCAAACAAATAGAGGGTGATTATGGCCGATAAAATGGCGATGGGTATTGTAAGTACAACAATGAGCGCCCCTCGTTTGTCTCCCAGGAACAGAAGTACCATGAGTCCCGTTAACAGGGCTCCGAGTATTCCTTCATGCATCAGATTGGAAAGCGCATTTTCTATATATCCGGACTGATCGAATACGTACTCCACAGAGACATCCTCAGGGAGTGTATCTTTGAGAAGGTCCATGGAATTTTTAAGGTTATTTATGGCATCCAGGGTAGATGCATCTGCCTTTTTTATGATGGGAAGATATACCGTACGCTTTCCGTTAACCAATGCATATCCTGTAATTTTGTCCGTTCCGTCGGTGACAGTGGCAATATCGCGGATAAATACCGTAGGCCCGTTTCCGGTTTTTACAGGAGTATTTAAAAAGTCTTCCGGACCCAGCTCCAGGGTATTGACCGGGACCATATAATCCTGGTTGTCAATTTGCACATTACCGGCCGGTGAAGGGAAATTATTCCGGTTAATGGCGAGCATAACCTCTTCTGCCGTTAAACCATAAGCGTGCATTTGTTCGGGAATAACATTGACCACCATGGTCCGGGTATTCCCCCCGAAAGGTGCCGGGGCGCTGATCCCTGGGATATTGACAAACATGGGACGAATACGGGACAGTACCAGGTTTTGAAGTTCCCCGATAGAACGTTTCGGGCTTTCGAACACCAACTGGCCTACGGGTTGTGCCCCGGCATCGAAACGAACCACTTGGGGAGGGACCGCCCCCGGAGGGGTAAATGCCATGGCACGGGATACCTGTGTAGATACTTCTGCGGCTGCCTGCGCCATATCGGTTCCCGGGTAAAAAGAAAGTTTCATCAGGGTAAGTCCCTGGACACTTTTAAATTCCATGTCCTGTACGCCACTGACAAAAACCAGTACTTTTTGAAACTCGTTGGCCATGAAACCATCCATATATGCGGGAGACAATCCTCCGTATGGCATGGCGATATAAATGGCAGGAGATGTTATCTGAGGAAAAATATCAACTTTGATCTTCCGTATGGCCAGGAAGGAGAAATATATGAGGGCCAGAATCACCACGATAACGGCGATAGGGTTTCTCAGTGAGAGCCTGATTATTTTCATATTTTAAATTTTTTAATTGAATGTTCGGGTCAACAGGGAAAAATCTGCCCGGGCCCCGGCTAAACGTATAACGTACTGCCAGTACTGATAATAGGCGGTGATCCTTTCCTTGTCTGTAAATTGTAAGGTTTGCTGTATTTGAAGCAGGTCGGTGAGGTCAATGATGCCGTTGCGGTATCTTACCTCGTATAACTGATAGGCCTTTTTTGCAGCAGCATAAGCCTGTTCTGCTTCCCGGATCTGTTTTGCCGTATGTATGAGCTGTTGCTGTGCAGATTCGTGGTCTTCCAGGATGCCCAGGTTTATACTTTCTTCTTCTGCTTTATAGCGGTTTATCTGTTCCTCATACCGGCGGACTTCCAAAGGTGCGGTGTAAACGCTGTTGAGGTTCCAGGTCATACCGACCCCCACCAGGTAATTTTGTACGGGCATATTATAGCTGTCCTCCCATGATCCGCCTGCTGTATCGGAAAAAGAAACACCCCGCAACTGGCCTCCGGCTAAAAGAGAAATGTCCGGAAGGATATTTTTGCCAGCTATTTGCTTTTGTTTTTTTGTAAAAGCTATTTCCTGTTGCTGCAATTGTACAACAGGGTGATTTTCCGGTATGGGATCCATCCACATGTTTTCTCCGATCGTGGTAAAAAAACGCGATGTAGTTTGCTGTACACTTTGTAATGGTATACCGGTAAACCGGGTGAGGGTGTTGCTTGTCGAAGCTATTCTGCCTTTCCAGGATTCCTTTAAGGCCTCTGCCTGTTGCAGAGAGGCCTTTACCATTAGCGAATCCCCGGCTGCTGCAATGCCCGATCTTACTAAACTCCTGGAAATGTCCATGAGCTGACTAAAACGGCCTATTTCTCTTGCCGCCCAGTTTTTCATGTTGTGATAATATAACCAGTCTATATACGCCCGGGATATTTTGCGTTTAAGGCTTAATTTCTCCAGGTCCATGGAAGTTATAGCCTGTTCTTTCCGGATACGGCTGGCCTTTACACGGTTCCGGTGTTTTCCGAATTGAATAGCGTTCCATTGAACGGTTCCCGAAGCTACCATGTTGGTAGCAGTGGCATAGGCCTCCGTGCCGGTTCCGCTTATATTAAAAATGCCCGGAAGGGGAAAGAAAGCCCCTCCCGTTCTCTGAGCACTTCCAAAAGTGTTCTGTGCCTGGATATCTATTCGGGGAAGATTGGCAAGCTGTATCAGGTTGTACTGAACATTGGTTTCCGCTATTGCGGCTTCCCGGGCTTTGATGTCGGGATATTGCATGGCAGCATTGTACAGGGCTGTTAAGGAGATCATGTCCCTCTCCTGTGCCTGAGTTTTCCAGCTGGTACACCATAAAATGACCACCAGCGGTATATAATACCTCATGATTTTTAAGAGTTGTGATGATTGTTGAAACTAAAAAAATGTATATTTAAGAAACTGTCTGAATTTTATCCCCTTCGAGAAACTCAGGGCATCGCCTTTGGTTCTCTTATGCGTCTTTTTCCGTGCAGACAAAGGCAAGGTTAAAAGATTGACAGGAGATTGATCCGCTACGCGGCAAGATTGAACGGGATTGAAATGTTTAAGATCAATCTCCCGATAGCTATCGGAATTCAATCTTTCATCAATCTTCTTCAATCTTACAGGTTAAAATATTGACAGTACTAAAAACGGGAGATCAGGCGTAGAGGACGAATTGTCTTAATTGTTTGTAAATGGGTATCTTTATTGGAAAACCTCCGTTTTGAGCAGGTACACGGAAGTTTAAGGGAGAAGAATAATGCAGGCTTAAAAATACAAGGATAAGCGAGCTTAGCAATAAAAGGGGAGCCTGGAGCTTCAGGGTCTGAAGAACGGCCAATACATCATTGGTATTATATTGAAAGTCTGCTCCGCTCTTGAATGTACAATTGATAAAATAGGCCGCCCGGGCTTCTGCCGGATTCGTGGGCATATGGGCCTTTGCAGGGATCCCCTGATGCATATCGAGATAATGCATAACGACCTTTTTCACCGCACAGGAAGACGTGAAGAAAATAATAAGGGTTAATAAGATCGATAAGCCGTTTCTCATACGCTGCTTTATCAGTAAGGCTCCCAAAAGTATAAAAATGCTTCCGGACAACCCTTTAACCTGGGGGAATTAACTTTACATTAATAATTTCGGGTCATATTTGCCACTTCTGTATAATCTCTGTGTCACTTTGCGCCTGCTTTATGAATTTCTGCTACCCCGGCCGAAACGGCTTTGGGTTTTCCGGCTACATCGGGAACTGATCAGCGAGCCTCGAGAGTCTCTAACCATTCCAGGAGCATCTTTTTTTCTTTTTCACTGATTACGGCATCCCGGTGTAACAGGGTATAAGAAGAAAGCGGCATTTTATTGCTTTCGATCTGACTTTTAACGGACCTTAGCTTGCTCCTTTTTTTTCTGGAAGAATAGTCGTCCCATTCACTGAAGTTCAGTTCCTCCTTTCCTTCGGTAATATGATCTTCCAATATCCATGCCATAGGCTGAACCGTACTATACCACGGATATTCAGTGTTGTTGCTATGGCAGTCGTAACACGACACCCGGATTTTTCGTTCTATATGTTCCGGTACCTCGTTGGAGATCATAAAGTCCGATGGGGGTACAACCTCGCTTTGGTTGAGCGAAGTGGGTATAAATTGTATACCCACAAGCGCAACCAATATCAGTAATCCTGAAATTTTAAGATACTTCATTTAACCGATCTTCTTTTGTACTTTTCCACATGTCAGCATCTTGCTTCCAAAGTACGGGTTTTTGATCTCCTCTTCCGTACTTAGCCAAAAACCTCCTTTGTTCTCATTGTACATCGGACAGTACTGTTGATATAATGTTTGGGAGGTGCCGGTTATGGCTACCATGTCCACAATGTCTTCGCTTAATATCTCAAAGTGTTCCCGCTGGTGGCCGATTTTGCTTTTCGAAATGTGCTCTCCGTGCTCAATGGCATCCTCAACAATCTCTTTTAATTCCTGTTGCTGTCCTTGTTCATAGCTGCTAACATCAAACTTTTTTAGTGTTTTGGCCAGTTTGCCGCCGGCCTGTGCAGCTTTTTCGGAATTGCTTTCCACCAGGGCATTTTTCAGGTCTAAATACTGGTTTACAATGGTAGTGGCAATCTCGTCCTGCACGATGGCATTGATGCCGTTGCCGTTCTTTTCCGGCCTGTTCTGCATTGGGGTGCTTGCGCCAGGCATTGCACTGAGGGATGCAAAAGATAGTATTGCAATTCCCAGACTTACTTGGAGTACTCTCATAATGATAGATTTAAAGGTTGAAATAATAAAGTGTTCTTGTTAAAATCTCGCGGAAAGGCCAATATGACTTCTTCCGGGCGAACATATGGTTAACCGGGATTGATATGCCGTTTCACGATGTAAAAGGTTAATGCGTTGATAATTAGGTATGCATAAAGAATGCCCAGGCAGATCCCGGGCATAAGGGATTCGCCTCATAGGAGGGAACAGGGCATACAGGCGGAAAATGCCTGATGCTTAAATATCAAATAAGGTAAGTTTCGTAAAGGACCTGGACATCGGATGTCAATAAAGGCGGTTCATAATCCCTGAAGGGAACAAATCCTTTTTCTAAGCCTTCAAACAGGTTGAGATAGGTATAAATAAAGGCAGCAACAAATGCCTGTTGTTCAATAACAGTAGTGCTCGAAGTGGGTTTAAGTTGTCCCTGTCCTTCTATGACGATGCATTTGTCACTACAACAATCCTCTGAAGAAATAGTACAATCGGGTGTAGTTAAACTTTTTTGCATGTCCATGCTACAAGCCTCTGCTTTGTCAAGAAGAGAAATATCTCTTATGGAGTCTCCACAACAATGCATATTTATGGTGAACGACATTGTAGACAAAAGCACTACAAATGTCATGAACACGGCTGCGATCTTGTGGATAAAACCTTTCATTTCAAAACAAAACTATAAAATTTGTTTTATGAATACTTCCTTTTAACAATATTTTGAGAAGGAAACCAACCGGGCCCGGATCGTCAGGATATTCAGTCTGCTTATGGAAATTACAAAAGTTCCCCGGACGATTAAATGTTGCCCCGGTCAAAATTGGTGCAGTAAACCCTTCTGTCAGTTGTTATATTTTCAGGGTGAAATTTAATTTTTTTTACAAATGTTTTCGAACACAAAAAAATATTTGATACTTTAGACGGAAGAAATGAACTTTTATTTAATGTAACCTATAAAAAATATAAATAATACAAAAAGGATAATATCCGGTCTGTCCGGAACAGTGCCATAGATCTGTCTGTTTTCTTTAAAACTGTTTTCCTGACATTTTGTATTTGAACAAAACGCGCTTTTGCCCCCGGATGGAGCGTTGTTGAGGAAGTATGATAGTGCTGTGATACGAGAGTTCACTAACCAACGATACAATGGACCACTCTTTACATCGGGAGGAAGAAATCCGCATCGACAATGAAGCTGTTATAGCCCGGGTCAACCGGGGGGATGAAAGAGCTTATGAGATATTGTTTGAACTGTATTACGACAAACTCCTCTATATAGCGGTAAATTATATAGGTAACAGGGAGGATGCCCAGGAAATTGTCCAGGATGTCTTTGTTAAGATATGGAACAAGAGAAATGTAATAGACAGGAATAGGAACGTCAATAACTACCTGTATCGCATGACCAGGAATGCCTGCCTGGATTTCCTGAGGAAAAGAAAGTCCCGGTTAAATATTTACCGCGATACCCTGCAGGAAGAAGCCCTTGTAAATTATTCAGCCCTGGCCGATGATGTTTCTTCTTCCGTTATTGAAAAAGAATTGGAAAAACAGGTGTTGAAAGCACTGGAGTTGCTCCCCGAAAAATGTAAAACTGTATTTGTAAAGAGCAGGTTTGAAGGGCTTAAACGCAAAGAGATATCGGAAGAGCTTCATATTTCCGTAAAAACCGTAGAAAACCATCTGACCAGGGCATTGAAACATATGAGAGTGCATCTCCAGGAGTTTCTTTCCCTGTTTTAAAAACCGATAAAATCGCACCGATACAACATGATGAAAAAACTGAACAACCAACTTCCCGGCCGGAGAAATTTTCTGAAAAATGCCACAGTCCTTTCCGTAGCGGGATTGGGAATGCCCGCAGCCCCGCTACTGGCCGTTACGGCAGGTAAACAACCTGAGGGCGAAAAAGAGTTCGGATTTGGAGCACCTCCCGTTTTGGCCAATATTGGCCCTGATGAAGCCGAAATTATTGTAGCACCCCACGACCTGGCTACCGGATGGGTAGAATATGGCCGCAACGAACAGCTCGGGCTCAGGACAGACGCAGCTCAGTACGGCATGTTCCCCACTTCGGAACGGGTATTGCGCTTTAAGCTGACCGGCCTTAAACCCGGAAAAGAATATTTTTACAGGGTACATTTACAACAGATCGTTTACAAAACCGACTACAAGCATGAACAGGGCGAAGCGGTAAACAGTGATATCCTGCGTTTCCGTACGCTCGATGCCAACGCAGATACCGCTGTGTTTTCCTGCTGGAACGACACCCACGAATACCAGGAGACGCTCGAACAACTGACTGCCATGTTAGAAGATCAGCGACCGGACTGGCTGATGTGGAACGGCGACATCACCAACAACATTTTCAGGGAAGAACAAATTGTAGACCAGTTCCTGAAACCGGGCGGAAAAGCCTCGGCCGCCTCCGTACCGCTGATGCTCTCCCGGGGCAATCACGATGTGCGCGGGCGCAGCGCCAGGCACTTACAGGACTACCTGACAGGGCCCGGCGACCAGTATTACTACGGTTTCCGCCAGGGGCCGCTGGCCTGTATTGTACTCGACACCGGCGAAGACAAACCCGATGACTATAAGTCCTATGCAGGGCTTCTCGATTTTGAGAATTTCCGCGAAGAGCAGGCCTGGTGGCTCGCAGAAGTGATCGAACAGCCGTGGTTTACCTCAGCCCCCTTCCGGATCGCTTTTATGCATATCCCGCTGATATGGGACGCGGAAGTCCCCGAACGATGGCCTTCGATATGGGGCGGTCATAACGGATGGATATGTGAGGACGGATATGACAAATGGCACGACCTGCTCGTCAGGGGAAATGTACAACTGATCATCTCCGGGCATACACATCGGCATGCCTATTTCCCGCCGAATGAAAAACGCCCCTACGGCCAACTGATCGGCGGAGGGCCCAAACCCGGAGCGGCTACGTGCATCACCGGACATGCCACTTCAAAAGAGTTAAAGGTCGTAATGTCTGCTCTCGACGGACAGGTGCTGAAAGAGTTGCGTTTCAACGCCTAAACACCTAATTAATACCGGTTGACAAAAAAACTGCCCTTTTGATTGGGGGGGCTATATGCATATTTACGTACTGTATATAGAACCTACGGTTAAAATGGAAGAAAAAAGACTGTTGCAATATATCAGGGGAGAGCTGTCTTCCACTGAAAAAAAGGAAGTACTGCGCCGCTTGCGTACCGACCCCGGATTGCAGAAAAAATTCAATAGCTTAAAAGCCCGGTATGTCGCCGAAGGGCTTGGCGAAAACCTGCCCGGCGACCGGGAATATGCGCGCAAAAGGATCATCAGAAAAGCAAGGAAGAAAAAATTATATCGCTATACCGGGATAGCAGCTACCGTGTTATTGTTTTTAGCACTGTCTGGTGTCTACATGGAAAAAATGCCTTCCTTTCTCCAACCGGGACAGAAAGGCCTGCTGATCGCAACGACTTCTGTCGGGGATACCAGGGAAATTTCACTTTCCGACGGCACCCGGGTCACCCTCAATGCCAATAGCGAATTGATTTATCCGGAAGAATTTAATGGTTCGGTCAGGAATGTGGAGCTTAACGGAGAGGCTTTTTTCAAAGTCAGTCGCAATGAAAAAATGCCCTTTATTGTTACGGCCAATGGCGTTAAGGTAAAAGTGCTGGGCACTTCCTTTAACGTAAAATCATACCGCGAAGACGAACAGGTAGAAACTACCCTGGTCCAAGGCAAGGTAGAGGTGGGCCGCGAGGGGGACAGGGAAACCGTGATATTAAAACCCGCTCAAAAAGCTACCTACAGCAAGTCCGGCAAAAGGCTGAAAGTTGAAAGGGCAAATACCCGCCATGTCACGGCATGGCAGGAGGGCAGGCTTTCCTTTGATGCCACCCCCATGCGCCAGGTAGTGCGCGACCTGGAGCGAAAATATGGCGTGACCTTTGTCCTCCGGTCCGAAAAACTCCTGAACTACAAATATACCGGGACATTTAACAATGCAGGCCTGGACAAGGTGCTGAACCTTTTTACCATTTCCTCACCCATAACGTATAACATTAAAAACAAGGATACCATTGTGCTAGAAATGAAATAAACCAAAAAAGGGAGTGCGCCAACACTCCCTCGAAACTATCTAATTGAGAACAATTAAATAATTAAAACTAATCAAAATTATGAAAAAAAACGGTTACGGGACTTTCCCGTCCGGAATCCCGTTATTTCGGATTATGAAGATATACGTCGCATTACTTTGCTTTAGTATGGTCCGGTTGTTTGCAGCAGACGATGTTTTTTCGCAAAATATTTCCCTGCATGCCAATAACAAGGAGCTGAAAAGTATTCTCAAAGAGATAGAGCGTAAAAGCGATTACAATTTCTTTTACAACAACAGTATTATTGATATCTCACAGAAGAGGTCCCTGTCCGTGAACAATAAGCAGGTAGAGGATATTTTACAGGAACTCTTAAAAGATACCGGTATCAGCTACCAGGTGGTGGATGAACAGATCGTATTATACCCCGGGAATAACCCAGAGATCAGGGAAAAACTGGCCAGCCTGTTGCGAAAGGAAGAAAACGGACAGTTGACATCGCTTAATCCTGGTATGATCAACAGCCTGATACGGTCGTCGGCACAGGACCGGGTCAGTGGTACCGTGACCGATGCAAGCGGTATTCCGCTGGCCGGGGTGAGTGTAGTGATCAAAGGGAGCTCAACCGGTACGGCAACCGATTTTGACGGGAAATATAGCCTGCAACATACAGAACCCGGTACCGTCCTGGTATTTTCCTATATGGGTTTTGAGACCATAGAGCTTCCGGTGAATAATCAATCCGTACTCGATGTAACCTTAAAGGAAAGCATGTCCCAGTTGGATGAAGTAGTGGTCATCGGCTACGGGTCCGTTAAACAGAAGAATGTAACCGGCGCCGTGACCAAGGTGGACAGCGACGACCTGAACATGGGGGTAGCTTCCAATTTTCAGCAGACCCTTCAGGGAAAAGCGGCCGGTGTGCAGGTTATACAGTCTACCGGGCAGCCCGGGGCCGGGGTATCGGTACAGATCAGGAGCAACCCGTCGTTTGCCAATGCAGGGGTGTTGTATGTTATTGACGGTGTCCCTGTAAACGATTCTGCCGGCCAGCCTGATTTTGGAGGGGGAGTCGGTTCTAAATACGGAGAAGGCGGTGTGGATAAATCCCCGCTAAACTTTATTAATCCCAATGATATCGAATCCATCCAGTTCCTGAAAGACGCGAGTGCCGCTTCCATTTACGGGGCCCGGGCAGGAGCAGGGGTCGTCCTTATCACTACCAAAAAAGGAAAAGAAGGAAGGTCGAGCCTGTCCTATTCTTCAAACTATGGGTTTCAGCGGGCCGATAGGATGTACCCGGTATTCGGTGCCAGGGAATATATGGAGCAGCGCAACCTGCTGCGGGAGGAAAAGTGGTATAAGGATAATAAGATAGCCCCTTATTACGGTACAACAGACCCTTCGACCGTAGATCCGTATACCCCGGTGTTTACTCAGGAAGAAATTAACAACATCCCTGCGAACCGGGAGGCTGCTACGGATGCCATAACCCGGAACGGGTATACCCAGCAGCACAATATCACTTTGTCCGGGGGGAATAAGAAAACGACCTATTTCGCATCTGCAAACTACTTTGACCAGAAAGGGGTGATCATCGGTTCGGACTACAAACGATACAACGGAAGGCTCAATCTCGAACACACCCTGTCCGACAAAATAAAGCTGGGGGCAAATATCGTGATGTCCAATTCGCGTGCCGATAATACCATAACGGGAGGAACATTGGAAAACGGGGGGATCGTAACATCGGCGATCTACTGGGCGCCTTCGGTTGCACTCAGGGGAGAGGATGGCAGCTATCCTTTAAGCCCGTATTACCCGAACATTCCCAATCCCCTGTCTTATGAGACCATTACAGATCTCACCAAATCCAACCGTTTGCTCAGCAGCGCCTTCGGTGAATGGAATATCATAGACGGATTGAAGGCCAAGGCGAGGTTTAGCTATGACCAGTCCTATTCCAAACGCTCTTCCTATTTTCCGACGACCTTTCTTTACGGGGCCCAGGCCAACGGAGCGGCCAGTATCACCGAGTCCGATTCACAGTCCAAGTTATATGAATATACGCTGAATTACGATAAGTACCTGGCCGAAAAACACCATTTGAACGTTGTTGTCGGCTATACGTATCAGCAAACGGATTGGGGTGGCTTTAATGCGGGGAACCAGGATTTTATATCCGATGGCCTTTCCTATTATTCCCTGGAGTCCGGCCAGTCCGACCGGCCGACCGTGGGATCCCGAAAGAGCCAGACTACCTGGGCGTCCTATTTTGCCAGGGTTATTTATACCTATAAAGACAATGTCATCCTGCAGGCTTCCCTGAGGAGGGACGGTTCATCGATCTTTGCCGAGAACAGGAAATGGGGGTATTTCCCCGCGGTGTCCGCAGGCTGGGTGATATCTGACGAATCCTGGATGAGGTCCGTGGATCAGATCTCATTCCTCAAATTGCGAGCAGGCTACGGAGAAACGGGGAACAGCTCTTTCCAATCCGCTGCATTTGCATTGTATAATACAGATTTAAGTGCCTATTTCGGGTCCAATAGCGTAAGCTCCGGCCTTTCACTGTCCAGGGCAGGCAATCCCGATCTGACCTGGGAAACGGCAGGGGAGTTTAACGTGGGCCTGGATTTCGGCTTTTTCAACGACCGGGTGTCCGGTACGGTAGACTATTTTAACAAGACAATCCGTAATCTCATCTCGTTTGTCCCTTATCCTACCGGGTTTGTCATTGACGGGGTGTATGCCAATGCGGGAAAAACCCGGTCAACAGGTTACGAGATCAGCCTGAAGGCCCGGAATATACAGCCGGCGACCCCGGATGGCTTTCGGTGGACCACCAATATAAACCTTTCGCACTACCTCAATTACTGGGTGGAAAGGTCTGAACAAGCCCTTAAAGTACTCGAAAAGTATGAGGTTGAAAAAGGTAAAAAGGCACTGTTCAATCCCTTTTTCGGGTATAAGTCGGACGGATTGTTCAAGGGAGAGTACGGTACTGCCCCGGGCCATATGCCGGGAATGCTGCCCGGAGGTATTATCCTGAAAGATATACACGGGTATGACGACGAAGGCAACCTGATAGCTCCCGACGGTGCGATCACTGCAGCGGACAGAACTTATATCGGAAATGAGGACCCCGACCTGATCTTCGGGATCGGTAATACCTTTGAATATAAAGGCTTTGACCTGTATGTCTATCTGTCGGGCATGAAACAGAAAAAATGGTCGCCTTATGAAGGTGGCAGGGCCGCGGAGAATACCATGGATGCCTTTGGCTTTAATGCCATGCCTGTCTCTGCCGGGAGGTGGAACGTGCAGAATACCAATGGAACATTTCCCACGGCACTGAATGATGAAACTTATTCCGGATACCAGAACGGGGCGGATTACTGGCTGGTAGATGCCTCTTTCCTCCGGGCCAGGAATATTACGCTCGGTTATACCCTTCCCGAAAAACTGATGAAAAAACAGAAAGTGATCTCTTCGCTAAAGCTGTCATTTGATATGCAAAACCTGTTTACCATAACCAATTACCCGGGACTGGACCCTGAACTCAATCCGGATAATTTCTATCCCCTGGTAAAAAGCTATGTATTTGGTATCCACGCCACTTTCTAAACCGTTAAAAATACGCTCATGAAGATCAAGAAAAAACATAAAATAGTTAAATGGATGTCTCTTGCGGGTTGGTTCAGCAGCATCCTGTTGTTCATTGCCTGTGAAAAAGACCTGGACTACGTTAGTTACGGGGACCTCAATTCAATCGTGGATACGCCCGAAGGGGTGGAAGCGGCCGTTAGCGCGGCCTATACAGGCCTTGCCGGGGGATCGGACTGGCAGGGAGGCTGGGGTTCCGGTACATACGGATGGCGTGCCCAGGCCATGATGACCACCGATGAAGGTGTTTGTGCATGGGGCGGAGACTGGGCGCGGATGCAGACCCTTAATTTCAATCCCGACTTTGATTGGGTAACACATAATTACTCCCGTTACCTGCCTTATATTTCCCGGATTGCCATTACCCTCAATGATATCAAGGATATTGAAATGGACGGGGAGCTAAAAAACCGGTATGTTGCCGAGTTAAAAGCGCTTCGGGCACATTATGCACAACTGCTGTATTTTGCCTATGGCCCTTTGACCATCATTACAGATGCCGCGATTGCTGCCGATCCGGATGCACCGGCCGTACCCAGACCGAGTAGCGAGGAAATGGTACAACAGATCGAAAAGGACTGGCTGGAAGCCTCCGAAGTGCTCCCGCCGAAATTTGCCGGGGACGATTACGGCCGTTTTTCCAAAGCAGCGGCGCTTACGGGCCTGATGAAATTGTATATGCACGAAAAACAATGGGATAAAGCCGTCTCCGCTGGGAAACAGATCACAGAACTGGGCTATTCCCTTCAACCCGAATATGAAGACCTTTTTAATATCAATAACAAAGGGGGAGCTTCGTCCGAAATTATCCTCGCTGTGGTCTGTACGGCTACCGGAGGGGATAATTATACCAATATGTGGCTTGCTCATGCACTGCCCGCCGATTACAGGGACCCTTCCGGGCTTGATCTTACGGCCTGGGGAGGCTATAAGGTTCCGTGGAAGACGTATGACAAATTCGACCCGGAGGACAAAAGGCTGAACGTACTGCTTGAAGAATATCCCGTAGGTAAGGACGAGGAAGGCAATATCATCTACAAGAATGCAAGGGAAAACGGGGATATCGGTGCAGTGGCCGTAAAGTTCGGACCGGATCCGTCAGGAGCAAATGCACAGAAAAGCGCGGTCGATTTTCCGGTCTATCGCTACGCAGATGTATTGTTAATGCTCGCCGAAAGCCTGAACGAAGTGCATGGAGGGCCTGATACCGAAGCCTATGAAGCGATCAATGCCGTAAGGGCAAGGGCCGGGGTGCAGCCGGTCTCCCAGGGGCTTACGAAAGAACAGTTCCTGGCCAGAATACAGGATGAACGCCTTTTCGAACTCTGGGCCGAAGGATGGCGAAGGGACGACCTTATCCGTTGGGGGCAGTATGTCCAAAGGGCCGCGGATGACGGCTCCGGTACTGCAGAACCGTTTAAGGTGTTATACCCTATCCCGAGAACGGCGGTCAATCAGAGCAATGGAGTTATAAAGCAAAATCCCGGATATAATTAATCATGAAAAACACATTGTTTTGTTTATTGACAATTTTATGGGTGGGAGTCTGTGCACAGGCTCCCTCTTCTTCAACGCTTCAATTATTGGGAACCCGTAGCTGGATCCGGATCGATCTGGAAGGCCTTGCGGAACATGCAGGCGGATATCGCCTGTTCTGGTCTTTAAACGGACAGAGGCCTGATGAGCCAAATGCCGTTCTGGACAAGGATCAATCCCGCTATTACATACAGGATATTAAACCGGAAACAACATATCATGTCTGGATCGAACCCTATAACAGCACGGAAACCCTGGGCACTGTCACAGGAAAAGTCTTTACGGAAAAGAATTGGAGACTGGTGCCGGAGGAATTGGAAGAACTGACAACGAATCCAGGTTCAAAAGCTGTTCCCGAAGGCATGCAATTGTTCTGGCACGATGAGTTTAACGATCTGTTGCTCAACAGGAACAAGTGGTTTACGAACTATTATTCTTCCATAGACCATTTGCGCGGGGAATTTGAAAAAGACATGCGCGAAGGCAACCTTCCCGAAGCCGCATACACGCTTAACGGAAAAACCATAGATATTTTTGTCAATGACTTCCTCCCCGAAAAGGTTTACGACAAAAAGAGCGGAAAAAAGATATCTTCCATACAGACCTACAACTGGAGGACCGATGAAAACCTCCTGGACAATAGCCGGGGCGGATATTTCGAAGCCAGGGTAAAGAGAAGCAGCACAGGTAAGCCCAGCGGCCTTAACACCGCTTTCTGGTTCGACTCACCCGGGCCTGACCTTAGGTATTACCTGGAAGAAGGGACCACATTAAACGGTGTAAAAGGGATCAGGCCCAAGGGACAGGTCTTTGAGATCGATATTTTTGAATACCTCAATGCACAATTTGTCCTGCATGGCCATGTGGATAAGAACGGGCAATTCCAGCACAACCTGGCCACCCATATTGCCAAAGGCTACAAACATGTGGACAACTGGGTAACGCATGGCATTCTCTGGACACCGAACAGTATCAAACACTATATCAATGGCGACCTGATCAGGGAATATACCGACAAGCACCAGATCTATTCTCCCAACCATTTTATGAATGTCCTGCTGGGAAGCTATGGCGGTGGCGGATCAGTACATATGGAAGTGGATTATATACGCGGATATCAATGGCCCTTAAACGACGGGAACGAACTTCCCAATCCCGGTTTTGAAGAGAGCGGAAGCCTGTTGCCCTGGGAAGGAACGGGCGAGCTCAGGAACGGGGCGGGGAGAAATGAAAGTAAAGCTGTACTGTTAAAACCGGGACAGGCCGTCGAACAATATGTATATTTAAATAATAATACAGCCTATAAACTGGAGTATTGGATCAAGGGAAAAGGAAGTGTAAAGACCGGTATTGATAATATAACCCTGGTCACAGGCGAACCGGGTCAGATAGTGAGCCGTGAGAACAGGGGGAAGGGAAAGTATACCGGAAAATCGATAGATTTCAGAACAGGAGAGGAATTTGGGGATCATATGAAAACCGTACGGATATCCATTTCAAATGAAGGGGATAAGGATGTCCTGCTCGATGATATTACGGTTAAAAAAAGAGCGTCCGAAGATTGAAGTTGTCCTTTGTGTATTGGAAAATATCCGTAAAAAGCGTCTTTTTTATATTGGTATAGTTTTTTATTTTCGTAGGATAGTGCGTACCTTGAAGCACCGGCCCCCGAAACTTTTCTCATATGGAAGGACCAATAGGAATTAAGCAAATAGCGAAACTGGCTGAGGTGTCAATCGGAACAGTCGATCGGGTATTACACGATAGGGAAGGTGTTTCGAAAACAACACGGCAAAGGGTACTGGCGGTGATCAAAGAAGCCGGGTATAAAAAGAACACGGTAGCCAGTCGCCTTAAACTGGCTTCTCATAAAAAGATAAAGATCGCTGTTTTGATCCCCGAAGTCACCAATAACTGGAGATACTGGGAGCTTCCCAAAAAGGGGATCAATAAGGCTGTCGATGAATTAAGCGAACTGGGCATCCTGGTCACCTATTACTATTTTTCCGATCCGCTCTCATTCATGGCAGGATGCGATAAGGTCCTGGAAGCGGATTTCGACGGTATGGTCACAGTTCCCTTTTTTAAGGCGGAAAGTAACGATCTGATGAAGAGAGCAAAGCAAAAAAGTATTCCCGTTGTTTTTCTCGATACGGAAATAGCATTGGACCATCCCGGTTATTTTATATGTCAGAATTCGCATCATGCCGGGAAGGTGGCAGGCAGATTGTTACACGGCCTGGCAGGAGATGAAGGGCTCTACGTGGTGGTCAACCTGATCAATGCGAAGGGGCCGCATGCCAATAATAAGCAAAGAGAATCGGGGTTCAGGGAATTTTTCAGGGAGAACTGTACAGGTAAAGATATAGAAATACAGACCGTGAACCACCCTTTGGATCGTTCGTTCGAAATTACGCCCGATATGGAAAGCTGGTTAAAGAATAAGCGGCCTAAAGGTATATTTGTCACGAATTCCCGCGCATACGTCATCCCGGAGATCCTCCGGAAATACGGTATAGATAATGCATCAATAGTAGGCTTTGACCTGAACCGGGAAAACCGGAAATGTTTAAAAGACGAAGAAATTGCCTTTTTGATCAACCAAAAACCGGAATATCAGGGATACACGGCCATAAAAGGCTTGTTCCGGTTTTTGACCGAAAAGGATGCTTCCGAATTGTATGTAGATATTTCCGTAGAAATTATTGTAAAGGAAAATCTTTATACCGAAGTGTTCAGTACATGACAAAAAATAAAAACCCCATTATTTTTAGACGTAAGACTTCAAGACTTAAGACGTAGGACTGAAGGATGGTCAAACTTTACAAATTTTGAAATTATCCATTTAATTTTAGTCATCTTATTTACAGATTATTTAGTTTATGGGGTTGTGCTTAACGTCTTTTTTCCACATTTTAAAGTCCTATATCTTATGTCTTGAAGTCTTACGTCATAGCTTTCTTTTTTACTTTATAAACTTAGCGCAAGATCTCTTAAGATCTAGTTCGGGTACCCGGGGTTTTGCGGGTATTCATTCAGTGTCCGGTCTATCTGATCCTGGGGAATAGGCCTCAAAACGTGATAGTCCTTTATATTTACGGCACCTGCAGGGTTATACAGGCGCACTCTTTCTACCAGCTTTCCGGTCCTGACCAGGTCCCACCAGCGGTAGCCTTCGCCATAGAGTTCCCGCGCCCTTTCGTCCAGGATAAAATCCAGGTTTACCCGGGTTGCAGTTACCTCCATTTCCGTTTCCATTCCTCCTTTTGCCGCTCTTCGCCTCACCGTATTTACATCTTCGGCAGCCCCTGCGGTATTGTTTTGTTGTAGTCTTGCTTCGGCCCTTAGTAAATAAGCGTCGGCAAGGCGCATTAAAATATGGTTGCGCTGTCCCTGTTCCTTTTGATGGTCGGGCCTGGTCGGGTCCAGCCATTTTAACATGCTGGGATAGAACCGCTCTGTATATTCCTCGTGGGTAATGACCATATAGGGCTTGCTGTCCTGTCGGGATTCCGGCCACAACTGGTCTTTCCCGGGTCCCGGGATATAAACGGCTGTATCTCCCGTTTGAAGCGTTTCATTGGGATTATTGGTGTACCAGACATGTGTAAAGCCTTTATCATACCTGGTATCTTTGTCCCGGTCCCAGAGCGAGAGCAGAAAATCTGTGGGTTTGAATCTTTTCCACGGTCTTCCGTTCTTTACATCTCTTTTCATTCCGGGCAAAACGTCGTATTCCATCAAAAAGAACAGATGTGCCCGGTGTCCCGATTCGTCCGTGCCATCGTCTACCTGGGTCTTGGAATTGATCACGGAAAAAATGATCTCCTGGTTTTCCTGGTTTTCAATATCCCAGAGGTCACCGTAGTCCCGGAGGAGAGAAAAACCGTAATTTTCAATGACGTTAGTAAACAGGGCTTCCGAACGCGTAGCGTCGTTCCCATCGGCATAAGAGGTATAACTTCTCGTAAGCAGTACTTTTCCCAGGAGAAACTCTGCGGCTGCCTTTGTAGCACGGCCGTAATCGGATTGGGTATCCGGCAAATTCGCCACGGCAAATTCCAGGTCCGGAACAATGGCCTGCTTGTATATTTCCGCACTGGCCGTCCTGTTAGCCTCTAACTCCATACCTTCTGTTTCTTCCAGGCTGAGGTGGGCATCCCCGTAGGTGGTTACGATATTAAAATAGAACAATGCCCTTAAAAAGTGTACTTCGGCCAATCTCACATTTTTCAGGGCTTCATCCATTTCCAGCTCTTCAGACCTGTGGATCACCGCATTGGCCTGGTTAATACCTTTATACCAGTCCTTCCACGCATCGCGGACAAAGCTCCCGGAGGGATCGAGAGTACCGTCATAGAGATTAAAGAATTTATGACCGCCGTCAGAACCATTGGTAAAAATATCGGTGCCAAAGGTGGTCATGGTAAAACCTATTTCCTGCCCGTAAAATACCTTTAACCTGGAATAGGTGGCGTTTACTGCGTCCTGAAAACCTTTTTCTGTGGTATAATAATGAGTCGCCGATACGTCAGATACCAGGTCTTCCTCCAGAAATTTATTGCAGGACCAGCTTAAAAAAGCCAGGGATACTACAAAAGATAAATATATTTTGTTCTTCATGATATGGATCTTTAATTAGAATATTGTTGAGATGCTATTTTAAAACGTCACTTTCAGTCCCAACAAATACATTTTGTTACTGGGAATGATATTGCGTTCTGCATTAGAGGCCTTTTCAGCCTCTTCCGGATCAAACGTATCATATTTGGTAATAAAGAACAGGTTCTGGCCCGAGAGATATAGCCTTAAATTGGACATGCCCAAACGCTCGGTCACTGATTTGGGAAAATTATAGCCCAGGCTTATATCTCTCAATTTGATATAGCTGCCATCGAAATAGGTTATGGTCGACGAATTTCTCGGTCTTTCCTGGTTTTCATTGGGCCTGGGATAGGCATTGGTAGGATTGTTAATGGTCCAGTAATCCACATCCAGATTATTATACCTCCCGAATAAGGCATTGTTATCATTGTGAAAACGACTTTGTATCATCTGCCCCTGGCGGAAATAGAAAAAGAAACTCAGGTCAATGCCCTTGTACGCAAAGGAATTGGTGATTCCTCCGTAAAAATCGGGAACATCCGACCCCAGGATAACCCTGTCTTCCGGAGTAATAATTCCATCTCCGTTGATGTCCTCCAGTTTTATTTCACCGGGAACCTTGTCTTCCATGGCAACGGCCAGTTCTGCTTCGTCTGCCTGATATATCCCTGTTTTTTTATAATCGTAAAACACATTGATGGGTTTGCCGATAAACCATTGATTGCCTACGTCATCTATTGAATTTCCATTTTCGTCCTTTAGGGCCAGTTCTGTTATTTTCTCTTTATACCCCGCTATATTAAATGCAAGGTTCCACTTAAACCCGTCTTCATTGTCAATGATATTGGCATCTATATTAAATTCCAGTCCCTTGCTGCTGGTGGCCCCGATGTTCTGTAAGATTTTCTCATAACCCGAGGTGTAGGGGAGGCTTCGGTTCAGGAGGATGTCTGAAGTTTGAGTGCGATACCAGTCCACGCTTCCCTGTATTTTTCCGTTAAATAAGCTGTAATCCAGACCTATGTCTATGGTCTTGGAAACTTCCCAGCCCAAATTGGGGTTCGGGAGTTCATTCAGGCCGAAGCCAAGGGCAGGAGCTTTTCCGAAGGCATAGGTAGTGCCTTCCAGTCTCCCTGCGGTCTGATACGGATCTACTGAGGTATTGCCAACCTCCCCGTAGGAAGCCCTGATCTTTAAGTCATTCACCATTTTCACATTTTCCATAAACGGTTCTTCGGAGATTCTCCATCCTGCGGAAAGCCCCGGGAAATAATTCCACTTGTTCCCCTGGGCCAGGCGAGAAGATCCGTCTGCCCTCAGGGAAGCCTGAAACAGATATTTTCCTCCGATATCGTAATTTACCCTGCCCATAAAGGATGCCAGGCTCCATTCTATGAGGCCGGATGTAATATCCCCTTTTACCGATGCCGAACCGAGGTTATAGAACTGTTGTTCTTCGTATGGAATATTGGACACGCCGGACTTGGAGTTTTCCTGTCTGGATTTCTGGATACTTTGTAATAAGGTTACCTTTAAATTGTGGTCCTCAGCGATGGACTGATTGTAAGTGAGTAAATTTTCCAGGGTATAACCGAAATTATCATTGTGTTCTATGGAAGCATCCCCCGGTCCGCCTCTGTTGGCGTTGGTGAGGCTGCCCCTGAACAGGCCGCGCCTGCGATAGCGAATGTCCGGGCCAAAGGTGGTGGTCCATTTCAGATTCTGGTTTATATAGATATCCAGGTATATCGGAACAAAGATCCTGGAAAACTTACGTTCGTCTATATAAGCCCCGTCCACCAGTTCGTTCAGCGGGTTGGTCCGTTGTCCGTCGTTTGTGGGTAAGAACAACAGGTTACCCTCATTATCATAAGGAACACCCAGGGGGTTGATGGCCAATGCTTCTCCGATTGTCGAGGAGGAACCCCAGTTTTGTATGGCGTGAGATACCGTAAAAGACATCCCGACTTTAAACATGTCACTGATCTTGTGATCTAAATTGATCCTTCCGGTATAGCGTTCATAATCCATGGTAGGGATGGTGCCTTCCTCTTTAAAGTACCCTATTGCGGCATTAAAGGTGGTTTTTTCAGATCCGCCGCTGATCCCTATCTGGTGGTTGGTCTGCCAGCCGGAACCAACTACCTTGTCCAGCCAGTCGGTTGAGCGGCCCTCAGCTATGGATTTTAATTCAACGGGATCTAAAAAAACTTTTGAATCGTCCGGAATACTGCCATCCCAGGACGACCTTCTGGACTCCCGTTTCATATCGGCGTATTCCTGTCCGTTCATCATATCCACCAGGCGGGTTGCCGAGGTCACACCAAAGTGACTGCTGTAGCTTACGGTGGTTTTTCCCGCTTTACCCCGTTTTGTGGAGATGAGAATGACCCCGTTGGCGCCTCTCGAACCGTAAATAGCTGTTGCTGCCGCATCTTTCAGGACCTGCATGGATTCGATGTCTTGAGGGTTGATGTCGGAAATAGAGCTGGAACCACTGATCTGCGGAATTCCGTCAATGACATACAGGGGGTCGTTTGAAGCTCCTATGGATCTCCTTCCTCTTATTCTTACCGTGACATTTTCACCGGGCCTTCCCCCCTGGGACTGTATGTCTACACCTGCAACCTGACCTTTTATGGCATCTATACCGCTGGAAGTGGCAATTTTTTCAATAGCACCGGCATCTATAGACGATATGGCCGCGGTGACCTCTCCCTTTTTCTGGGTACCGTAACCTGTGACGATCACTTCATCCAGCGATTCGAAATTCTCTTCCATTACAACCTGTACAGGAGCAGTTCCGGACACCGTAATACGTTTGGTGTTCATACCCATATAAGAAAATTCCAGGACGTCCCCGTCTTCGGCTTCAATGCTGAATTTGCCGTCAAAGTCTGTCACCACGCCCTGGGTGGTTCCTACGATCAATACGCTAACCCCTGGCAAGGGCGTATTGTTGCTGTCAGATACTGTGCCCTGTATTTGCTGCTGCATAGGTACATGGGCAGCTTCTTTGGAAGTACCGTTAAAGATAAAACACGAGCTTAGCAAAAACTGTAAGACCAGGTGTTTCAGTAATAGACCCTTGCTCGGAAGCCGGATCTTTTTCCGGAATTCTTTTTTCATGATTTGGAGTTTGATTGAATAATTAGATTTCGTTAACGTTAACGAATATAGAAACAAATGGAAGTCAAAAAAATATATTTGATATGTTTTTCGGTTTAAAAATGTTATATTTTCAATAAAGTATTAATTGTACTGCGTAAAAACACCTTTCTTTTTGGAAAACAACAACGAAATGCAAAATGATCAAAAAGTTTGTTGGACCTCTCAGGAGGGCGTATGTATCAGGGCCCTTAAAGTCCTGCAAAACCTCCGGACTGCATTTTATACCCGGGTAAAAAATACCGGTTCCCGGGGATTTTTTTACGAGGATGAAATGCGTATTTTTGAAAAAGTTTTTTACCCGGATCAAAAACTCCGGTATCTGTTTATACTCCAACCGTTAGATCAATTAGCCATTACCTGTTTGCGGACAGGATGTACTGAAGAAGTGAAAGAAGGAAAGACGGCCCCTGTCAATACGAAGGGAAGGGATTGCATTTCTGCCCTTTGTTCATAGTGTATCCATAAACTGCTTCGCCCCGGATAAATGTGGGTCCCGACAGGCCTGGCCGTTGAATCATAGAATTGTTAATTCGTAAAAATAAAAACATGAATAAGTCGCCAAAATATTTTCCTTCCGTCCTGAAGAGCAACAGGAGCCAGGTCGATATTGCTTACTGGGACCATGTAATGGATTCTTATGAAGCAAAGAAATATAAAGAATCGGCCATAGGGGTCATCCGGTATGCCAATCCGGTACTGTTTGAAAAATATGGCAATACTGATAAGACCGAATTCAATATTCCGCATGGTTCGGTGATGGTCAATATAAAGGTCACGGACCAGAGCTTTAAGGTGAGCGCTCCGTTTCTGACGGTTCCGGCAGAAAATCCCATCCCCCTGTACAGGCAGGTCACCCAGATCAATTTTTCGCCCCTCAACCTGGTCCATATAGTGCTAAAGGAAGGGCGGCTGTCTTTTGAATACGAATGCCCGATAGAGACTTGTGAGCCTTATAAAGTATGGGATATTTTATACGACATCTGTATTTATGCAGACAGTTATGACGATAAATTCATAGAGCAGTTCAAGGCCGGAAGGATCAGCGAACCCATTGTCCGGGAATACACACCGGAAAAACAGGAGGAGCTCCACGGCAATGTAATGAAGATCGTGGACGAAGCCATCCGGTATATAGACTATTTTGAAGATAAGCGCTGGGAATATTTTTCCTGGGACATGGTGGCCATTACGCTTTTTAAAATAGATAACTATTGCTTTCCCCAGGGCTATTTGAGGACCGAACTGGAAAAGGAGATCAGCTATCAGATGACCACCAAAGACCAGATTCCGCAAAGGATCAATTACGCCAGGGACTTCCTGAGAAAATTGCAGGATTGGGATGCGGATAAGTTTAGGAATGACCTTTACGAGATCGAAAATTTTGTGTCTCCCAAGCGAAATGCAAATGACGCAGCTGTCAAGGAGATTATGAAGAGTATTTATGAAAGGGCAAAAACGGAATTTGGCAAGAGAGATTACATGGCCTGCAGTCTTTCCGTTCAATACATCTTTTATTACCTGATGTATTATAATTCGATAGAGGATAAATACACGAACGAGATCTATAATGCCCTAGAAAGATCGGGGGAAAGATCGTGGGAGGAATCGGGCAAAATACTTTTCAGGGCCCTGGACAATATCATGACCGACCGGCTTTCAGCAGCGGCTTCGGGCACGAAAAAAAGCAAGGGTTTTTTCTCCAGGTTATTCAATTAGTATCATTAAAAAAATAATCATTTCGTCATGGGAAATGTTTCAGAATCAATATTCAAGATCAACACGGCCGCGGGAAGTGGTTCCGGGTTTTATGTTAAAGAACACGATGTTATCATCACCAACTATCACGTAGTTGACGGGAACAGGGAGGTTTCGGTCGAAAACACGAGAAAAGAACGCTATCTGGCCAATGTGGTCATGGTGAACCCCGTGACCGACCTGGCTTTTCTCAAATGCTGGGACAGCCTTAATGCAGCCGGGGTAAGGATCAATGAAGAAATTGTCCCGTATGGCAGGGACCAGATCTTTGTGCACGGCTTTCCTTTCGGAATGCCTTATACGGTGACCCAGGGCATTATCTCTGCTCCCGACCAGTTAATGGACGGCAGGCATTATCTGCAAACGGATGCCGCGGTAAACCCCGGGAACAGCGGAGGCCCCATGCTGAACCACAGCGATGAACTGGTTGCGGTAACCACCTCAAAATTTAACAATGCCGACAATGTAGGTTTCGGGATCCCGTTGAAAACCGTGATGGAAGAACTGGATACATGGTCGTCCATCACCGACTATACCTCATATTCGCTGAAATGCGATTCCTGTGGTGCCCTGATCTCCGAAAAGGTGGAATACTGCAATAGCTGCGGCAGCAATGTAGACACCAGGGTCTTTGCCTTCGAGACCCAACAGTTGAGTAAAATAGCCGTATTTGTAGAAGAAGCACTGGCAGAAGCAGGTACTAATCCGGTCCTGGCAAGGAATGGGGCCAACCTGTGGGAGTTTCACCACGGTAGCTCCCTGATACGGATATTCCTTTTTAAGAATAATTACCTGTATGTCACATCTCCCTTAAACGAATTGCCCAAAGGCAATCTGGAACCCCTGCTCGAATACCTGTTGAAAGATAATGTAAACCCTTATAAACTGGGTATTTTTAAAGATACCATTTATGTTTCTTACAGGGTTGCCGTGACCGATGCGTTCTCGTCAAAGGCAGATGATATTAAAAAGAATATTGTAGGGTTGCTTCAAAAAGCCGATGAACTCGATGATTTCTTTGTGGATAATTACAATTGTAAGATGACCTCGTTCTCTAAAATTGTCGAAAATCAACTGTAAGCTGTGGCTTATAAACTGACAATTTTTTTACACATAGCATGAACCGGAATATGCAATATACCGATCACTATAAGGAAATAGGCCTCCTGCCTGTTTCCGAAGTTTCCCTTCAGGAGATCAACAGTCCTGATTATATTTCCTATATCAAGATCCTGTACCTCCCTCAGGGATATGAGCTTACTGTGGATTTTACGGACTATCGCACCCGAAAGCCGGCTTTGTTCTTTGTGAACAGCAACCAGCATATGCACATTCACAAAGCGGGAAAAGAACAGGGCCATTTTATGTATTATAACCGTGACTTTTATTGCATCCAGATCCACGATGCCGAAGTGGCCTGCGACGGATTGCTTTTTAACAATGTGTACCAGGTACCGGTCACCGAACTTTCCCCAAAGGAAAATACTCTTGTGCTGAACCTGTATGAGCAGATCCGGGAAGAATTTGAAGAGGAAGCATCTGCTAAGGAAGAAATGCTGCGGATATACCTCAAGCAGATCATTATCCGGGCCACCCGATTGTGGAAACAGCAACAACTCGGTAAACTGAATCACGAGCCTCTCCCGGAAATTGAATTTTTCAGGGACTTTAGCCGCCTGGTGGAGATCCATTTCAGGACCAGGCATACCGTAGCCGATTATGCCGAACTACTGAGCGTAGCGCCCAAGACCTTATCCAATAAATTCAAACGTTTTAACCTGCCCCAGCCCAATGAGGTCATCAAGAACAGGATCATGCTCGAAGCCAAACGACTGCTGAACTACACCGACCTGAGTGTAAAAGAGATCGCCTACGACCTGGGCTATGAAGACCCGGCCTATTTTAACCGCCTTTTTACCGGTAAAGTGGGAGATAGCCCTGCTGTATTTAAGAAAAAATATCTTCAAGGGAAAAATGTACAATCAGAATAGACTTTTATGTATTTCTAACGGCTTTGGACGGACGTATCTTTGTTTTATCAAAAATTAATTCATGTCTGATCTTAAATAAAACAATTATGAAACGTAAAGCAAAAGCCGTATGGAACGGTACCATCAAAGACGGAAAAGGACACCTTACCACCGGCAGTTCTGTTCTGGATCAAACCCAGTATTCTTTTAACTCACGTTTTGCCGAGGGCACAGGTACAAACCCGGAAGAGCTCCTCGCAGCGGCACATGCAGGCTGTTTTACCATGAAACTCAGCCTGGACCTCACCAATGCCGGTTATGAACCCGGAGAACTCAATACAACTTCTACCGTTACGCTGGAGGATGGTAAGATCACCAGGTCATTGCTGCAACTGGAAGCCAGGGTTCCCGGTATAGATGAAGAGACTTTTCAGTCCATAGCCAAAAATGCCGAAGCCACCTGTCCGGTAAGCCAGGCCTTTAGCTTTGAAATTGAACTGCAAGCACAGCTTATTTCCTGATCATTAATATGAATTGGGAACATCGTGAAAACAATCACATATTTTAAGCGAAACACCATCTTTTTTCTTTAGACTTTTCCCCTTCATGTAAAGGGGAGGGGAAATACAGCCGAAGGACCTTTCAAAATATCTATTTGAAAGGTTCTTTTGGTATTTTTCCGGTAATTTATACAAAAATAAACGAAGCACGCCGGCCGCCGGTCTGAGCGTACGGGCAATGGACCGAAAGGTGTTGTCACTTGCCATGATACGCTTGTTTTTTTGGAAAGGCCGGTCAAAATATTTTTAGAGATCATGAATAAATTGGAAACTTCAATTCAAGGAAATATTTTTAACTATTCGGAATACGTGGCATGGATGGAAGAACTTGTCAGGAACGGCAGGACTTCCGGCTCCAAACAAACGGAAGCCCTGGCCGGATTTACAGCCTTAAACCTGAAACGGACGCAACGGCTGGACAAAACAGCCAAAATAGAAGCTGAACTCAAAGAACTGCTGTCCGGTTTGGAACAACCACAAGACTGGTGGGTGATCACAGAAGCCTGGTGCGGGGATGGTGCACAGAATATCCCGGTCATGGCAAAAATGGCAGCAGAAAGTAACGGAATGATCCGCCTTCATATGATCCTCCGGGATAAAAATCCGGACCTGATGGACCGTTATCTGACTAACGGCGCCCGGTCCATTCCCAAACTGGCGGCCTTTGATCCGTCCGGGAACGAGTTGTTTACCTGGGGACCAAGGCCCGAGCCGGCACAGCAATTGCTCCTGGACTGGAAAGCGGCACCCGGCGACCGTAGCTGGGACGATTTCGAAAAAGAACTGCACACCTGGTATGCCAAAGATAAAACACAAACGATGCAGCAGGAATTTATCGCCCTGTTGAAAAAAAATACTCCGGTTAAAGCTATCGGTTGATCCCCGTAGAGGAGTAAGGAAATAAAGGGTGGTCTTAAGTTTATCCTGAGTACTTCGATACTTCGACATGCTCAGTACAGGTAAACTCAGTATAGTATTTGACCGAAGGGCTCAGGGATCAATGATGTTGAACCTTTGAATTTTAATCCTGAACCCCGCCATATTCCGTTTTAAAATGCATGTGCCCCCGAGGGTCCTGATATAAAGTAACTTAAAAAAATGATTAACTTTAACATTTACAACGGGATTAAAGAGCGGTTTATGGGGGAATACCAATGCCAAGAAAATGCTTGTAATACCCCGGAAATGCTAAAACAGTGGTAGAAGAATATTCCTTTATATTTATAGTCTGTATTACCCGGGATATCCGCAGGAGGTGTTGACAAAGACTTATAGAAAACTTAATTTATAACGGAAAGTTATAAAATGCAAGAAGGATGAGATGTGCTCGGTAGGTAAATGGTATTCGGTGCGGATTGAATTAATTAACCTTGAACCTGCCGCCCTGGGCACAAAAGTTTATCCTGAGTCCTTCGGTCAAATACTATACTGAGTTTACCTGTACTGAGCATGTCGAAGTATCGAAGTACTCAGGATAAATTAAAGTGGGAGTAAAGGGTTGAACGTTAAACGGGTTCATTTGTAAATTTAAAAGAAAAAACGGCTATGGAGTGGGGGAAGATCTGGGTTTTGGGGGTGTGCATGTTGTTGTTTGTCACTTCCGGATATGCCCAGGGTAAACAGCCGGAGAAAGACAAATTGCAGCACAGCAGGAGCCTCAACCGGCTGAACAAGGCCAGGAGCCCTTATTTACAGCAGCATGCAGACAATCCTGTGGACTGGTATGAATGGGGGGATGAGGCGCTTGAAAAAGCCCGGAAGGAAAACAAGCCGTTGATTATCAGTATTGGTTATGCGGCCTGTCACTGGTGTCATGTCATGGAACACGAGTCTTTTATGGACAGTACGGTGGCAAAACTGATGAACGACAATTTTGTGGCCATCAAGATAGACCGCGAAGAACGCCCGGACATCGACCAGATCTATATGAATGCGGCTCAACTGCTCACCGGTAGCGGAGGGTGGCCCCTGAACGCTTTTGCCCTGCCCGACGGGAGGCCGTTCTATGCAGGTACCTATTTCCCGAAAGCCCAATGGAAGGATTTACTCCGCCAGATCTCCGATATCTATAAAAACCAGCACGAAAAAGCAGTAGCCCAGGCCAAGGCAGTGACACAGGGAATACGCAGCCAGGAAGTGATTACGGTAGCCGGTAAGGCCGATCCCGGTTTTACCACAGAAGCCTACGACAAACTGTTTGACGGCTGGGATTCCCGGATCGATCACAAACGGGGCGGTTATGCCCGGGCACCGAAGTTCCCTTTGCCCGTGGGCTGGGAATTTTTATTGCAATATCACTATCTGACCGGAAATAAAGAGGCCCTGAAAGCTGTAACCACCACTCTCGATGCCATGAGCAGGGGCGGTATCTACGATCAGGTAGGAGGAGGCTTTGCCCGGTATTCCACCGATGCCCGCTGGTTTGCCCCGCACTTTGAAAAGATGCTGTATGACAATGGACAGCTCGTCAGCTTATATGCTCATGCCTATCAGGTGACCAATGAGGAAAAATATGCCGGGGTGATCCGTGAAACCCTCGATTTTATAGCCCGGGAAATGACTCATACCAGCGGAGGATTTTATTCTTCCCTGAATGCCGACAGCGAAGGTGAAGAAGGAAAGTTCTACGTGTGGACAAAGAAAGAACTGGAAAATGCGCTGGACTCCAAAACGGCAAAACTGCTGATCGATTATTTCCAGGTCACCGTATCGGGCAACTGGGAAGGCGGTAAGAATATCCTGTACCGGAAATCGGATGCGGGGACATTTGCACAAAAACATAACATTGCGCGGGAACAGTGGGAAGAAACACTTGCACAGGCCAGGAAAACATTGCTGAAGGAACGCAGCAAACGCATCCGCCCTACTACGGACGATAAGATACTCACCGGGTGGAATGCCCTGATGCTGAAAGGTTATGTCAACGCCTACCTGGCCCTTGGGGAAAAGAGCTATCTCGAAGCCGCCGTAAAGAATGCCGGGTTCCTGGAAAAAAATATGATGGGGGAGGACGGGCACCTTTGGCGAAATTACAAGGACGGAGAGGCCGGAATAGATGGCTTCCTGGACGATTATGCCTTGCTGGCCGATGCTTACATACAACTCTATCAGGCCACTTTTAACGTCCATTGGCTGAGGCTCGCAAAGAAAATTACCGGCTATGCCATTACCCATTTCAGGGATGAGAACAGCGGAATGTTCTATTATACTTCCGACCAATCGGAAAACCTTGTGGCCCGCAAAATGGAAATTACCGATAATGTTATTCCCGCTTCCAATTCGGTAATGGCCGGGGTGCTGTATCGCCTGGGCGAATATTTCTACGATAAAGATCATATCCGGATGAGCAGGACCATGCTGGCCCACACCGAAGAATACATGGCCAAAGGAGGCCCTTACTACGCCAACTGGGCCATGCTGATGGGATTGATCGCCTACCAGCCCTATGAAATTGCCGTTATGGGAGGCGATGCCGGGACCAAAAGTCACGACCTGCAAAAGAAATATCTCCCCACAGCCCTTTTTATGGGAGGCACGGCGGAAAACCTCCCTTTGCTGGAAAATAAACTGGTAGACGGAGAAACGATGATCTATGTATGTCGTGATAAAGTATGCCAATTACCAGTACAGGAGGTAAGGGACGCCCTGGACCAGTTGGAAAAAGACTGGTAACGAAAGAGGACGGGGAGTTTGACCCGGCTATGAGGAAATGCCGATGACTTCTTCGGTTCGTAAAGGCTGGAAAGCTCATATTAAAATTACATGATTTAACCGTTTTGGTTAGCATCCCTGTTAATAAAATATCAGTTTTTGCTAATATACACACACAGAAACTTGGCGATTATTTATAGGTTTATACGCAAATAAATGATGATAAAAACCTGGTCGGGATATGCGTTTTTTATGTTTCAACGATTAACCTATTTTTAAACAGTTGGCGCATCGGTTATCGGTAATCAGTCATCGGTCAGCCGTCACCTATCCCCCGGCCAGAAGATAAAACAGGTAAAATAATCCCGTAAAATAACGATCTTAATGTTTTCCAGAGAAACCTATATCGCCAGAAGGCAGGAATTAAAAACCGAAGTTAAACAAGGTATTTTGCTGTTTCCCGGCAATGGAGAGAGCAGTATGAACTACAAAGACAACTGGTACCCTTTCCGGCAGGACAGCAGTTTTTTGTATTACACAGGGATCAATAATATTCCCGGTATTTATTTTGTTATCGATATTGAGAATGACCGGGAGATCCTCTTCGGCGACGATCCCACCCCGGAGGAAATGGTATGGATAGGAGCTGCAACTCCCCTTTCGGACCTTGCCGAAAGATCGGGCATATCCGGCGTAAAGCCGTTTAAAGAACTTTCCACATTCCTGGCACGACAAAAACAAAAGGGCAACAAAATACACTTTCTCCCCCCATACCGGTCAGAAACCACCTTTCAGTTGAGCAATTTCCTGGGCATTCCTGTCGGGGAAGTGGAGAAAAACAAGTCTGAAGCATTTATAAAGGCCGTAGCAAAGCAACGCGCCGTAAAATCTCCCGAAGAGATCCGGGAACTTCATAAGGCGGTAAATATTACGGCAAAAATGCATACCTATGCCATTCAAAATGCTGTTCCCGGAAAAACAGAAAAGGAAATTGCAGGAGATTTACAGGCTATTGCCATTGGTGGTGGTGGAAATATTTCCTTTCCCATCATCCTCACCAAAAACGGACAATACCTGCACAACCATGCTACCCAGGCTGTGATCGAAGAAGGAGATCTCATATTGTGCGACTGCGGGGCCGAAACGGCCATGAACTACGCCGGTGACATGACCCGGACTTTCCCCGCGGGAAAAACTTTTTCACCCTTGCAAAAACAGGTTTATAATATCGTTTTAAACGCGCACAATTCGGCCGTAGAAGCACTAAAGCCCGGGGTTCGTTTTAAAGATATCCACCTGCTGGCCTGTACCAGGCTCACAGAAGGCCTCAAGGAAATGGGGCTGATGAAAGGAAATACCGAAGAAGCCGTGGCTGCCGGTGCCCATACCCTGTTTTTTCAATGCGGACTGGGACATATGATGGGAATGGATGTACACGATATGGAGAATTTGGGAGAAGCCTATGTAGGTTATACCGAAGACCTGAAGAAAAGCACGGCATTCGGCCTTAAATCCCTGAGGCTGGGCAAGGCTTTGGAGCCGGGTTATGTGCTTACGGTCGAGCCCGGGATCTATTTCAACCCGTTCCTGATCGATTCGTGGCGATCACAGAAAAAATACACCGAGTTTGTAAACTACGACGAAGTGGAGAAATTCAAAGGTTTTGGGGGTATCCGTGTCGAAGAAGATTTTGTGATCACCCCTTCCGGAAGTGAACTGCTGGGAGAGCCCCTGGCCAAAACACCGGAGGATATAGAGAATCTCAAAAACGTGTAAAAACTTCAACGAAAGTGAAAAGAAACAGCATATTGTTATTTGTCCTTATCACAATGGGGACAGTATTGTTGCACGGACAACAAACAGATCCGCTACTCACCTTAGATCGTATATACAATTCTTCTGAATTTCATACGGACAGCCAACGGCCCGTCTTTTGGGTGGAGAACGGAGATGCTTTTGTAACTGTTGAACCTTCTGCTGAAGGGGAAGATCAACTGATCCGGTATGTCAGCAGAAACAACAAAAAAAGTGTATATCTGTCCGCAGCCAAAATAACCCCGGAAGGAGAGGATAGGGCCTTAAGTATAGAAGATTTTACCCTGAGCCCGGACGAAACCAAGGTGTTGATCTTTACCAATTCCAGCCGTGTATGGCGTTCCAATACCAAGGGGGATTACTGGGTATACGATTTTAACAGCGGCAGGTTGCAACAAATAGGGAAGGACTTTCCCGCATCATCATTAATGTTTGCCAAATTTTCCGATGATAACGCCTTTGTGGCCTATGTCCACGATTTTAATATTTACAAAGAAGGTTTTACGACCGGACAGACCACCCGGCTTACGGAAGATGGCAACGGCGACATTATTAACGGGACTTTTGACTGGGTCTACGAAGAAGAGTTCGGAACGCGCGACGGTTTTAGCTGGAGCCCCGACGCCAAAAAAATAGCCTTCTGGCAACTGGATGCCTCGGAGATCGGGACCTTTTATATGATTAACAATACGGATTCCGTCTATGCAAAACCTGTTCCGCTTCAATATCCGAAAGCGGGTTACGATCCTTCTTCGGCCAGGGTAGGGGTGATTGATGTTAATTCCGGAGAGATCACCTGGATCCCCGTTCCCGGAGATGCCGTACAGCACTATTTGCCGGCCATGCAATGGGTAAACGATGACCTGCTGCTCGTTCAGCAACTGAACCGGAAGCAAAACGAACTGAATATCTATACGTACAGGCCCTCTTCCCAAAGGCTGAAAAAAATATATACCGAGACTGAAGACACCTGGGTAGACCTGAAGTACCCGGACCTCTCGTCCAATCAATGGGGAGATAATGACCTCTTGCTTACCGACAACAATTCGGCATTCCTGCGGATGACCGAAAATGACGGCTGGCGGCATATTTACAGGGTAGATATCGATAACGGCAAACAGACCCTGCTCACGCCCGGCAATTTTGATGTGGCCGCATACTATGCCATGACTGAAAAGGACATTTATATCAGTGCCTCTCCCGATGATCCCGCGCAGCGGTATTTATACAGTGTTTCCCTTAACGGCAAAGGAAAAATAAAGCGATTGACCCCGGAAACCTTTAGCGGTGTGAACACTTACAATATTTCACCGAACGGCAAATACGCCATTCATGACCATACCGATGCCGAAACCCCGATTACCACAAGGCTCATCAGTTTACCGGGGCATAAAACCATAAGCACATTGGTAGACAACAGTGAGTTAAAGAGTAAATTAAAGGCCCTGGAACTCCCTTCGGTAGAATTTTTCCGGGTCAACACTTCAGAAGGTGTGGACGTGGATGGCAGGGTCATAAAACCGGCTGGTTTTGACCCTTCGAAAAAATACCCGGTTATTTTCCATGTCTATGGCGAGCCGTGGAAACAGATGGCAACCGATACCTGGATTGGCCTGTATGATATTTTTCTGGCGCAGAAAGATTTTATCATTGTAAATTTAGACAACCGCGGTACTCCATCGCTCAGAGGAAGTGCATGGCGCAAGAGCATTTACCGGAAAGTCGGAGTGCTGAACACCGATGATCAGGCCCTGGCGGCCAGAGAAGTGCTTCAATGGGATTTTATAGATAAAGAAAGGGTTTCCGTATGGGGCTGGAGCGGGGGAGGCTCCATGACACTGAACCTTATGTTCCGGTATCCGGAGGTCTATAAGACAGGAGTCGCCGTAGCTGCCGTGGCCAATCAGTTTTTTTACGATAACGTTTACCAGGAACGCTATATGGGATTGCCACAGGAAAACAAAGAAGACTTTATCGAAGGATCTCCCGTAACCTATGCCAAAAACCTCGAAGGGGACTTACTGATCATCCACGGAACAGGAGATGACAACGTGCATTATCAGAATATGGAATACCTGGTCAACGAACTCATACGGCATAATAAACAATTCCGTATGATGTCCTATCCCAACCGTTCGCACCATATAGATGAAGGAGCAAATACACAACGGCATTTATACACCCTGATCACCAATTATCTGCTGGAAAAGAACGGGATGGATCAATAGCCATACAGCCCATTGTAGATGCCCGAAGGTGTTCTTGTTATTCCGGCGGAAAGGGATTTGCTGATCGTTACCCACGAAGACAGCATACAATGCCCGTTTATTGGAATTGATCGGCTGAGGCAGGTTAGTAATCCCGTATGAGCCTGCGCCATTCCATGGTTTTCAGGGTTTTTACAAGTTCGGGATTAATAAGGGATAACCAGGGCGAACCCTTGGGAAAGGAATAACTGTAATAGTCTTTTTTCAGGGTTTTCTGCAATACTTCCACTTTGTCCCCGATATCCTGTTTTTCGATCTCGTATTGAAGAATGGGCTGGTCGTAAATGAAAACGGCTTCGGGGTCCTTATCGAGCAGATCAAATCCCTGCCGGCGGTTCTCCAGGGCCATGTATTTGATGTCGTACTGGTCCAGGAATTCCTGCGAACCGGAATTCCTGACTGTGGCTACGTGAAACCGTTCCAGGTCCGAAACCGCCCCGATCTTGTCGTTCATGCTCTGTACCGTCAGCGCAGAAGCGATCCCTGCGGTTAAACTGGAAATAATAATAATAGCGAGAAACATCCAGATAAACCCTACAAACCTGCCTCCGGTGGTACGTGGAGATTTATCTCCGTAACCCACCGTGGTCATGGTAACGGCACTCCACCAGAACCCCTGCGCTATTCCCCTGGCTCCCCCGCCGAACTCATCGGGATTGTGTTTGCGTTCAAAAAACCATATAAGGAGCCCGAATATAAAGATCACTCCTAGTAAAAGGAGCAGGGCCGACATAAATTTCCAGCTCCACAGGTTCTTGAAGAAACGCCATACCAGGTGTTCCTTTCGTTTGGCGATGGCAGTATGCGATATAAAATAAGGCTGAGAGAAGTTTACCCGCTCCATACGCAGGTCGGTAACCGTAACAGGATTGATACTGAAATCTACCGCTCCGTCTTCTACCGCTTGTAGTAATGTGGTAAGGTCGGGATAACTTTTGTATTCGTAATCAAGAGACAGTTTCCGGTTTATCAGCTCCCAGGAAGCTATGCTCAGTCCGGAGAGTTCTTCGCCTTCCTCAACCACAAAAGGTGGGGTTTCCGTAATGCCGATCACCACTTTTTTATCCGGCACCACGTTCAGGGTATCCTGGGCCTTTAGTAAAAGGCTTGAAAATAAGATGCAAAAAAGAAAAAGGATTTTGTGCATGACGGTCATGGTTGGAAGGATTTATATGGAGATGAAGTTACTAAAATGCCTCTATAAAACAAAAAAGCCGGTTGATCTCATGGCTTTCGGAGCGTTTTTTCCATTTCCCTGTATATACCCGTTTAACGGTCTGTTAAGCTAAATAATCAAATTGGTTTAACAAGTTGTTCGGGACCTCAAATCCGCTCACTACACAAAAAAGCCCGTTTACTACCACATAACAAGGCTTCACGGTCTTTTGAACCTGATGGGGCGGGTTATTTTTTAATTTTATCCCGTAAGCCTGATCGTCTGTTGAACGTTGTTCCCGTAGGGTCATGTAATTTGAATTAGTCTTAAAAGTCGGTCTGTATGCCGGCTTTTTTTATACATAAAGGCTTTGTGTTTCGTATAAGGCCTGGCATGGTTTATCTTTGTCAATCCCCTGCGTCAAAAGATCATTCAAAAGGGCAGTATATCCATGAGATATTTTTCCGTTAAAAGTTATATCGCTATTATATTTGTTGTGGTCATTATCACAATCGTGGCCACTTTTATACTCAGTAGCCTGGTGTCCAGTGAGGTTCAGGAGGTGAGCCGTGATATTGCCCGCAGGAGTTTTCAAAAGAAATACGAGCATGTCAGGTACCAGTTGAACCAGTTACAGAAACCGCTGTCGGATGCCAAAAGGATCATAACTCAAGGTGGTGGCGAAAAACAGGTTCTCGAAGACCTGAACATGTTGAGCACCCTCCAGGTAGCAGACAGTATGGTGGTCAATACATGGTTTTACGTGGGCGGCGGGTCCGGTATCCGGGATATTCATACCAATAGCCGGAACGGAAAGGGCCGGATCCTGCCCGATAGTACCATAACAGCACTGGCAGAGTCTCCACAGAATACGCACAGCGAGATTGTCAGGGACGATAAAGGGCGCTATCTGTGGAGAAATCGGTTAAAGGCCAGACGATCGTTCGGGACGGTCTATTACGGGTATGACCTTGAGCTCAAAGCCATTCAAAGGCTGTTTTGGGATATCGATACCTATTCCCTTAGTTATGCTTATGTTTTTAGTGGGGAAGGGACGTGTCTGGTCCATCCCGAAATGGCGTATATAGGCAAGAATGTTTTCGAATTTATCCCTGTTATCCCGGAAGATACACTTCTTCAGGAACATAAATTTAATGAACGCCTGGTGGAATCGGAGTTTCTGAAGCTCGATGTCATCCGGTATATCCAGCCTTTTTATATAGGCGGGGAAAAGTATTATATCGCCGTTAATTTTCCCAAAAGCATTAATGAACAGGACATTAATAAGATCAAAAAATACAGTTTTGCGATCTATTTTATATCTACAGGCCTGCTACTGTTTGTATTTTATTTTTTCACAAGGGCCATCCGTAATGAATTCAGGGAAAAGGAACTGCTGCAAAAGGACAAGGCATCCCTGGCGCTGGAAAAGGAAGTGTTTCAAAAAGAAAGTGCTTCTTTGCAATTACAGCAATTAAAAAAACAGATGAATCCGCATTTCCTGTTTAATTCCCTGAATGCCCTCTATACACTGATCGATCAGGACCAGGACCTGTCTAAGAAATTCACCCTTAAACTCTCTAACCTCTATCGATATCTGGTCCAATCTCCCAGGTCTAATATTGCCAAACTGGAGTTTGAGCTGAATTTTATCCGGGAATATATGTTCTTGCAGGGCATAAGATTTGGGAATAAACTGGAGTTCCACCTCCATATCAGCTCCAAAAGTGCCTTGCAACGGAACATTCCATACCTGGCATTGCAGACCGTGGTTGAAAATGCCTTAAAACACAATAAAGCCACCAAAGAAAACCCCCTTATGGTTGAGATCACGGTAAAGGAAGACCTGGTGATCGTTAAAAACACGTATCAGGAAAAGCCTCAACGTGTCCAGGGAAAAGGGCTTGGATTGCAGTACCTGAAACGGATCTATGATTTTTACAAGATCACCGGCTTTAAGGTCTTCCGGGAAAAGCATGATTTTATTTGTGAACTCCCGTTATTATAAGGGACTGTTTTTGGTACAAAACAACGATTACTGAACTGTGTAGAAGTACAGCCAGGTACTGAAAATAATGGATCTGTAAGATTGAAGGAGATTGATTTGAAGTATTTCAATCTTGTTCAATCTTCCGGCGTAGCCGGATTCAATCTCCTATCAATCTTTTAACCGACGGCACGGAAAAAGGCGCCTAAAAGTACTTAAGACGATGCCCTGAGCCTTTTCGATAAGTGATATACTGAGCTTGCCGAAGTGCTCAGGCAGTTTCTGAATATATCCCGTTCACTCCGTTTTTTTGTTAACCCACTCCGTTTTATTTTGAATACCTGTACAGGTCATGGACTTTTAGCTGAAATTTAAGAAACTTTTAAATTTTATCCTTCGGTTCTTTTATGCGTCTTTTTCCGCCATGCTTCGGCTGCGCTCAGCAACCGTACTTCAGGTATTTTTCGATACGTAGCTATACTTCGGCTTTGCTCAGCAACCGTGGCTATGTGTCTCAAAATACCTTCGTCTGACGAAAAAATACACCATAAAATATTCCAAAAACAAATTTTAAACAGTTTCTAACTAAAAGTTAATGTTTATATGATCCGTATTTTCCGAATACTCCTCACGGGGTTTTTAATTGCCGGTTCCATGCATGTACAGGGCCAGGAGAAAGACGAAAAGAATGAAAAGGAAAAAGATTCTTCCGATACATCCAAACTGAAAAAGTACAGTGAGCTCCTGGAAGGCGGGACACTGCAAGAGGGGATATTCAATATTATCAGAAACAAGAAGGACTATTATTTTGAGATCCCCGATTCGCTGATGGGAAGGGAGTTTCTCGTTGTAAATAAAATATCCAGGGTGCCGTTGCAGCTCAACGAGGCAGGGCTCAATAAAGGGATGGAATTTGAAAATAAGGTGATCACTTTTGAAAAGGACACCCTGAGAGAGAAGATCTGGGTGCGGACTCTGGTCCCGATGGTGTCTTCGCCCGGGGAAGATGCGATCACCAACTCGGTGAAAAACAATTTTTCTTCATCCATAGTCGAAGCATTTGACATTGCCTCCAAAAATAAAAAAGGAGCATCGGTTGTTATAAAGGTCAACAAAGTATTCAACGGAAAAGAACAGAGCTTTAACGATGTACTTAACAATACCGGCCTGGGCGGCTCTGTGAAATCGGGCCTTTCCTATATAGTCGGGACCAAGGCATTTCCCCGGAATGTGATGATCAAGTCAGATCTTTCCACTTCGGTTTCCGAAGGCGGGGCTTCGTTGCCCATAACCATCCGGGTGGCCTGTAATATAGTACTTCTTCCCCGAGAGCCGATGCAACCGAGGTTCCTGGATAAGCGTGTCGGATATTTCAGCAAGAAACGCTGGTATTTCAACGATGAGCAGCATGCCATGGAAGAGCGGAAATTAATCACCCGGTGGAGGCTGGAACCCAGGGCAGGGGACCGCGAACGCTATTTAAGCGGGGAACTGGTAGAACCCAAAGACCCGATCGTATTTTATATCGATCCGTCCACACCGAAAAAATGGAGGGACTATATCAAACAAGGCGTGTTCGACTGGCAGGTCGCCTTTGAACAGGCGGGTTTTAAGAATGCCGTAATTGCCAAAGAACCGACCGGAGAAGATGCCGACTTTGATATTGACGATGTCCGGTATTCCGTGATCACATATGCCGCATCCCCCAAATCGAATGCCATGGGACCCTCGGTGGTCGATCCCCGTAGCGGGGAGATCCTGGAGGCAGATATCATATGGTGGCACAATGTAATGATATCACTTCACAGCTGGATGCGGATACAGACAGGGGCCATAGACGAAAAATCCCGGAGTAATACATTTAACGACCAACATATGGGAGAAGCCGTACGCTTCGTTTCGTCTCACGAGGTCGGGCATACCTTCGGCTTAAAACACAACATGGGGGCATCATATGCTTTTGAGGTGGATTCCCTGAGGTCCAGGACCTTTACGGATAAAATGGGCGGAACGGCCCCTTCCATCATGGACTATGCAAGGTATAATTATGTGGCACAACCGGAAGACCATCTAAAAGCAATTACCCCGAGTATAGGGATCTATGATAAATATGCGATCCAATGGGGATACCGTTGGTTTGACGACCGCTCCAAAGAAGAAAAATACCTGAAGGAGCTTGTATCACAGCACAACAACGACCCCTTGTACTTCTACGGGGAACAACAGGACTACAAACATACCATAGACCCGCGCTCACAGTCTGAAGACCTGGGGAACGATGCCGTTCGGGCCAGCCAATACGGGATCAAAAACCTGAAACGCGTTCTCGCCCATGTCCTGGACTGGACCTATGAAGAAGGGGATAGCTATTACAAATCGGGAAAACTTTATATGGGGATCATAGGGCAGTGGCAACTGTATAACAACCATGTACTCAATAATGTCGGAGGGGTTTACCTGAACACCACAGTACACGGGGACGGAAAGAGGTCCTATGAACCGGTGGCGTACGACATGCAGAAAAAGGCCGTAAGCTACCTGAACAACGAGGTCTTTACTTTTCCCGGATGGCTGTTTGTCAATGATATCCTCGAAAAGACGTTCCCTTTGAAGGATTCCCCCCTCGGACCTTATGAATACTCGCCGTATACCCTGGCACGCGAACTGCAGTACAGCGTGCTTTACAGCCTCTTTCAGGACGACCGGTTGTTAAGGCTGCTGGAAAGCGGAATGTATGCCTCGGACCAGGGAAAAAAGTTTACGGTAAATGACCTGTTCGACCAGACGAGGAATCACGTCTTCGCCAAAACGATGAAAAATAAATCGCTGGACACTTTTGAACGGATGACCCAGAAAAACTATGTGGATGTCCTGATCGTGGATATCAATAAACTTTTTGAGAAAACATCTAAAAAGTCGTTACAAATACCTGCATCTTTGCAAATTCCAACCATTTGCAACCATGTTGTTAACAGCGGTAAGGCCGCGAGAAATATCAATTTCACATCGATAAAAAGAGTTTCGGAAGTCACATCCGTCAAAAAAGGGGAGCTGCGCACCCTGCTCCGGTTGCTTCAAAAGAAAAAGAACAAAGGTGACAGGGATACGCGTATGCACTACCAGGATCTGATCAACAGGATAGAGGAAGCGATTAACAACTAAACCTTATTAAAACTTTATGTAATGCAAAGGATAAGACTACTACTATTGTTATTACCGGTTATCGGTTTTAGCCAGACAACTAGGACCATCACGGGGCAGGTCTTTTCAAAGGCGGACGGAATGCCTTTACCGGGGGCCTCGGTGTATATAGATTCCAGGACCATAGCCAATGAAACAGAAGTGGATGGTGTAATACAGAGCACCAGTGTAGGGGCCGTAGCAGATTTTGACGGTAACTTTTCGCTCGAAATTCCGGGGGGCACAGAAAAGGTGACCGTGAGCTATGTAGGTTTCGAGACACAGGTCATTCACCTTTCGTCCAGGTCGGTTTACCAGATATACCTGGGAGAAGAAATGAGCACTCTCAACGAAGTGGTAGTCACCGGATACCAGAAAGTGGAGAAAAGGAAGCTGACCTCTTCCGTGTCCAAAGTAGAAATGAAGGATGCCAGACAGATCGGGGTATCCAGTGCAGACATGCTTTTACAGGGTCAGGCGGCCGGGGTGGTCGTTACCCCGCAAACCGGGGCGCCCGGGGCACCGGCCAAAATCAGGATCCGGGGAACAGCCTCCCTGTCCGGGCCACAGGACCCCCTGTGGGTCGTAGACGGTCTGCCTCTTGAAGGAAACGATGTTCCTGATTTTGGCGATAAGGACAATATCGATCAGTTGAGAAACTATGCCATTGCAGGTATCAATCCCGATGACATCAAGGACATTACCATCCTCAAAGATGCGGCGGCAACTGCAATTTACGGGGCCAGGGCGGCAAACGGGGTTATTGTCGTTACCACGAAGAAAGGGCAGAAGGGCAGGATGAGTGTTAACTTTTCGGCAAATACCTTTTATACGATGCGTCCCGATTTCGATAAGTTAAACCTGATGAATGCATCGGAAAAAGTCGATTTTGAACTGGCACTGGCCCGAAGAGAAGACCTCGATTTCAGGACCGACAAAGGAGAGGTGATGCGTATACTCAATAATGCAGGTGAGCTGGAGATGTACCGGAATAACGGTTTTTCCGCATTGAGCGGCCATACCCGGGCTTCCATTAACCGGTTAAAGCAAAACAACACCGATTGGGGTGACCTGCTCTATCGCGCCGCAGCAAACACCCAGTATAGCCTGAGTATCTCTGGAGGAAGCGAAAAATCTGATTATTACTTTTCACTGGGATATTACGACGAAGAGGGAACTACGGTCGATACCGGTTTTGAACGCTATAATATTACCCTGAAGAACAATTATGACCTTTCGGACAAATTTAAGGTAGGGGTGTCCCTGTTCGCGTCACAATCCGGGAAGGAATCTTATGTTACAGGTACGGACGCTTTTACGAACCCGGCCAATTATTCCAGGAATGCAAACCCATACCTGAACCCGTACAACGATGACGGTTCTTACCGGTACGACCGGGATATAGAAGGGTTCGAAGGCAGGTATGTGCCCTTTAATTTCCTGGAAGAAAGGGAAAATACCTCCTATGAACTCAAAAACAGTGCCCTCAAAGCTATTTTTGATGCTTCTTATAGTATTACGGACGACCTCAGGATATCGACACAACTGGGCTTACAGGCAGACAAGAACAGCACAGAAAAATATGCTTCGGGTGATTCCTATTTCACAAGAAAAATGCGGGAACGGACCCGCCGCTACGATTCCGAACTGGGGGATTATTATTATTTTTTGCCCGAAGGCGGAGTCATTCAGAATTGGGAAGAGTCGTTTTTCCAGTACAACTGGAAGTCCCTGCTGGAATATAACACCCGTATTTCTGAAAAACACGAGATCGATGCCATGATCGGTTCCGAACTTCGGCGGTCCGACTCAAAGATCATTGCCACACAAGGCTTTGGATACGACCCCAAGACCCTGACCACCACCCCGATCATGTTCCCGAACGATGATGTAGCCAACGAAAGTACCTATGAAGCCTATAACAGGAGCAGGATAGAAAATGCATATGCCTCCTTCTACGCCACGGCCTCCTATACCTACGACAGGAAATATACCGTGTTCGGCAGTGTGCGCTACGATGGTTCCAACCTGTTTGGTGTGGACCCGAAATACAAATATTTGCCATTGTGGTCCACCTCCGCTTCATGGCTGGTGTCTGAAGAAGATTTTCTGAAAGAGAGCAGGGTCATTTCTAACCTGAGATTAAGGGCTTCCTATGGCCTGCAGGGCAATATAGACCGGAACACTTCGCCCTTTGTTATCGGAGAATACGGAAACGCCTCGATATTGCCGGGTACTAACGAGCAGACCGTTGTTGTGACCTCTCCGCCCAATAACAAGCTGCGATGGGAGAAAACCGAAAATTATAATATCGGAACCGACATTGGCTTGCTGGGGAACAGGATCAGTATAGCCTTCGATATGTATAAAAGAAGGAGTTCCGATCTTATCGGGATGAAGTCCGTTCCCCTGGAAAACGGTTTTGAGTTTACCAATCTCAACTGGGCCCAGGTAACGAACAAGGGGTTTGAACTCGCCCTGACCACAAGGAATATAGTTACAAAAAACTTTAGCTGGACAACGAACATCAACATCGCCCATAACAAGAGCAAGGTCGATAAGATACAGATCAGGGAAAACAGCTTTTTACCATCGCGCGAAGGATTGCCCGTAAATGCCGTGTTTGCCCTGAAAACGGCCGGGATCGATGAAAACGGATATCCGCTGTTCCGGAAGGGCGATCAAAAGGTAAGTGCCGTGGAGTTCTTTGACCTTATAGATCCTTGGGCGGAGACCCTTCCCGGGTTTTATACCCAATCGGGCCTGAGCAATGAAGAGTTCAGGGACCTGTTTACTTATGTAGGCGACAGAGACCCCAAATACAGCGGTGGTATTATTAATAATTTTTCATATAAGAACTTCGATTTTACCGTAGCGGCCAGTTTTAACTTAAAACAGACCGTTGTAAAGAACCTGCCGTACAATGCCGCCCAGGTGGACCGGGGGCAGAATTATACGACCGATATTTTAAATGCATGGTCGTCCACCAATACAAGCTCCAGCCTGCCGGGAATTGTCGGGGAGACCTCAGGTTCGGGCGATTCGTGGATGGCCTATAAATGGTTTGCAGACCTGAACTATGTAAATACCATGTCTTATCTCGATACCTTCGTGGACGAGATGAGCTACCTCAGAATTTCGAGTATCCGGATGGGATACAGCCTGCCCGATACGGTAATATCAAAACTGAACCTGGACCAGGTAAGGTTTTCACTGGAAGGGCGGAACCTGTTCGTGATCAGTACCGATTATTCGGGGTATTTCGACCCGGAAACCTATGGTAATATCTATGCACAGCCCATTCCGAAATCAATAGCGCTGGGCCTTAACGTATCATTTTAAACACAGGAAAGCATGAAGAATATAAGTTATATAGCATATCTGTTTATAGCAGTCCTGGTTACGGGTTGCGACAGTTATCTCGACATAGAACCGGAAGGAAAGGTAATACCGAAGACACTGGAAGAGAACAGGGGGCTCCTCACCAAGGCCTACCATGCCTTCCCGAAGCACAAATCGCGATTGGCTTTCCGGGCCGACGAATTGACCCTGGACGAACTCTCGACCGATGCCCCCTCATACAAAGATGTGTATTTGTGGGAGGATGTCAATCCCGATCCGCAGACCGCACCCTATCCCTGGATACAATTCTACAATGTTATCTTTTATACCAATTACATCATAAACGAGGGTGTTAAGACCATGGAAGATTCGGCGGAGAAAGACCAGCTTATCGGTGAAGCCTATGCATTGAGGGCCTATACTTATTTTAACCTGGTCAACCTTTATGGCAAGCCTTTTGACCAGGCCTCTGCCTCATCGGACAAGGGGGTTCCCCTGGCCTTGAAAATTGACCTGGAACAGGTTTTCGAGCCTTCTTCCGTAGCAGTGATCTATGAGCAGGTACTGTCTGATATTGAAAAGGCCAGGGACCTCCTGGTGGTGGAAGAGCAGGAAACCGGGATGAACTATCGTTTCTCGCTGCTGGCCGTTTATGCTTTCGAAGGCAGGGTACATGCCTATATGAAGGCATGGGACAAAGCCGTGGAAGCCATAGACCGGGCGCTGGAAATTAAAAACATCCTTACAGACCTGAACTTCTCTGATGTACAACCCAATGCCTACAACGCTGCAGAATCGATCCTGGCCCTTGAGGACGTCTTTGAGGCCGAGGTAAATAATGCAGCCTACGTCAATGACGATCTGATAGCATTGTACGACCGGGAAAATGATCTTCGGTTTCCCCTTTATTTCTCCAGCGATGATTCCGGGTTTAAATCGAACAAAGGCGGGGACCAGAAATTTAAATGTTCGTTCAGGGTAGGGGAGTTGTATTTACTAAAAGCCGAAGCCCTGCTGGAGCTCGGAGACCCCGACCAGTCGAAAAAGGCACTTAAAACATTATTGAAAAACAGGTATGCCCCGGATCATTACAGCAGCGTTGAAGAACAGCTCACTGAAGCAGACAGGGAAACATATTCCGGGCTGTTATTTGAAGAACGGCGAAAGGAATTAGCATTGGAAGGACAGCGATGGTTCGACCTGAGGAGAAGGGAACAAATAGAAATACGACATGCTTTTAACGATGTTATTTATACGTTGAAGGAAGGAGACCCACGGTATACACTGCGTTATCCCCAGGATGCGAAATTAAATAACCCCGAATTATAAATAGTATTTAGCTGATTTCCTGAAGGCCCGGCAGATCATCTGCCGGGCTTTTTCTATTTATTCCTATTTTTGGGCCTTAATTCGAGCTTATGGATGTTGTTATCATAGAAGATGAGGATCTGGCTGCAAATTACCTGAAAAAAAACCTGTTAAACCAGGACATCGTGACCATAGACAAGGTTACGGTCCTCGAGTCTGTAAAAGAAGCTCTGTGTTATTTCAGCGATACCATGCCCGACCTGGTGTTCATGGATATACACCTCGAAGATGGCAACAGCATGGAGATCCTGGAGTCCGTCCGGATCCCTGCCCCCATAATATTTACTACGGCATACGATGCCTATGCCATCAGGGCTTTCAAACACTTTACGGTCGATTACCTGCTGAAGCCCTTCGATGCCGATGACCTGAACAGGGCCTTAAAAAAATTCAGGGAGATTACACAGACCTATGGGCAGCAATATCAGCTGGACGCCTTACAACGGTTTTTTAAGGAAGGGGAGACCAGGTACCAAAAGCGGTTTCTCGTCAACCACGGCCATCAATTACGGTCCATTGAAGTCGGGGACATTTCCTTTTTCTACGCCTCGGGCAAGCATTTGTTCATTTATACCGGGGACGGGAACAGTTTTTTGTATAACAGCACCATCCGGGATGTGATCACCAGGTTAAACCCTGCTGATTTTTTTAAGATCAACAGGAATTATGTCATTAGTATGGCATCGGTAGCCAGGATTGTAAAACACGATAACCTGAGGCTCGAGGTTGTATTAAACCAACCTGTTCCGGGTGAGGAAAGGATCTTTATCAGCAAGACCGAAACCAGGTATTTCAAAGAATGGCTGGATGCCTGATCTTCATGTACTATCCCGGAAAGAATTCGTCTTGTTTGTTGTGTCTCCCTTCGCTTCTTATATCAAACAGGATTTATTCCTTTACTTTCGTATAAGGAATCCTCATTTTTATTTCCCAGGTACCGGAATCGATGATCTTAATGCCCCAACGGATATATGCCCGGTTCCTTATTTCCCCGGTCTCCGGATCTGTATAAGGTGCCCAGTCTTTAGCTCCGTTATCTGCCTCATAGGCTTCCTTATCTACGGTAAAAGCATCTTCGGTACTCAGGTAATACATTAAATAACTACTGGGGCCGTTTTGATATGACCTTGAAAATTGCGGAAACGGAGGGGCAGGTAGTGAAAATGTGGTGGATGTGTCATCGGAAACGGTTTCCACCGAATTATCGTGATAATTCTGTAAGTAACTGGCATCACTTGGATAGAACGCTACTTTTTCAGGATTTAGCGGATTGTCGTAACTATCTGTAATGATCATTTTTACCTTAACTCCCACTGCAGGCTCGTCACTTGTTTTTTGAATGGAAAAGTAGGGGTGAGAACCATCGAGTACGCTGGGTACATTGTCATCAAAATCATTTGTAATGGTGGAAGTGTAATCGAGATTCCAGCTTCCGTCATCCTTCCCTAGCTGTAAGCCCGATCTCATTTCTGTAGGGAACACCACTGCTTTAAAAGGCTCTAATTTTACAACCACAAAATCGTCGAATTCACGTTCGCCTTTAACATTTGTTGCTTTCATATTCACGTGAAATATGTCATGGTCTGTCACAAATTCACTTGCCTGTGAAAAAGCCAGTTCCCCGCTAACATCATTTATAAGGATGGTAGGCTTATCGGCCAGCTCCAGTTTCTCTTCCACCAATGCCAGGGTGGTATCGGTATCGGCATTAAAGGATTCTTTCCATACCAATAATTCATATTCCTCGAATAAAGCATTTGTTGAATTTCCCTGTCCGTCCGTAACCCCGGTTATTTCCCAGTGAATGGGATAGGTAGATCCTTCTATGGCCGGAGCCGCACCTTTGGTAAAGACGCCTCTCGGAACAAAAATAGTATCTTCCAGGGCGTGGATGTCATCACTTATATACCCTACTTCGGGCGGGCTGCACGACACTACAAGGGCTATGACCATTAAATAATAAATTATATTTTTCATCTGTATCTTTTTATGCTTGATTTTTTGAAATAAAAGATCCGTCCATTTTAAAAATGATACCGGTTAGTCACTTTCATAGTTAAAAAGAGTATGCTCTCCCTGTAACACATGAATTATTCCGTTGGTAGAGATGAGGTTAGAGGTTTTAACCGCGAATTTATCGTCATCACTGTTAGTATCATCCCAATCATTCCATTCCTCTCCGTTCTTATAGGTGATATATACATACTCCGGCCTTGAGTCGAGCTGGTCTTCATATGCTCCCGTAGGCTCCAGCGAAATCCTTCTTTCCTCACCGTTTGCTGCGGTATAGATCCTGCCTTGTTCTTTCGTCATATTCTCTCTGGTGATCTTCTCTTCAAAAACATAACTTCCCAGGTATGTGGTCAGGGTGTCAACAGGAATATCATTTACCGTGAATTCGGCCTGAGGGTCTTCTTTTCTCATTTCAGTCAAAATCTCGTTAACGTAATTCCTGATCGAGAGGTTATTGGGGGCAAAGACCGTGTTCTGTGAGTTAAACAGCTCTTCCATTCCTGCCCGGTCAATTAAGATCGCCAGGGTGTCTAACTGATCATGCGACCGAAAAAATTCTACCGTGCTCATTCCGACTTCCGGATTGCTCAGTCCGCCGTCTTCCAGATAATCTCCGCTGCTGTCACAGGAGCACAAAGACAACAGGGTTGCTGTTATTATTGTTAATGCTATATTTTTCATCTTAATTACCTTTAGTTTGCTTATAATTTTCCTCTCCAGTATTCGGTTTGAACAATTGCCGGATTTATGGATATCACTGAAGGGTGTACGGGCCAGAAATAACCTTTTTTATCATTTCTCGCCTGGTTTACCCATGGTACGCCTTCAAAATAATCCATCCGGATCCTGTCGTATCCCGATTGTGCTTCTCCTACGAATTCAATAGCCCTTTCGTCGAAAATAGCTTTCATAAGTGATGCCCTGTCCGTAGCTCCTGTATAATCCGGAACATTGGCCTGGCTGCGAATGGTGTTCAGGTCCATAATTGTTTCTGAAGAATTTCCCAGCCTGGCATTCGCTTCGGCTCTTAAAAGGTACATATCGGCCAGGCGGAAGATCAAAATGTTCGATTCAGAAAAAAGGGCGTAGGCATCTTCTGAGGCCGGGTCGTCTTTCGTATGGGAATATTTCATCAGGAAGGAGTATTCGGCGTCCGGCTCATACTCGTAAAAGAAGAGCTCTTTCCGGACGTCATTTTCCCTGTCGGACTGGGTTGCCATCATTTCATTACCGTAAAAATCCGGGTTCATTTGCGGGCTCATACTCGTATTTAAGCTCTGCCAAATAGGGGCATTAAGCGTAAGCCCTGTATGGTTCCCATCGGATTGGCGCAAACGAAAGGACTCATCCATGTCGGAACTTATATTCACCTCGAACAAGCCCGTTTCTGACTGGCCTATACACATTTTGTCAAAACCTTCCTGTCCTTCATCCACATAATCTATTAACCTGGTCCCGCTGTTGTTAATTACCGAAGTCGTGGCCGCTATGGCTTGTTGGATCATATCGGCATTATCATTATCCCTGCTTGCATACCATAGGGTTATATGTGCCTTTAATGCTTCGGCACTGGCTTTATTGGCCGTAATGGCCCAGCCCTGGGTGCCGGGAGATGAATATTCCAATAGCCCTATGGCCCTGTTCGTAGCTTCCAATGCATAATTCAGGACGTCCAGTTCCGGTTCTCTCGGATTTTGGACGATATAACCGTCTTCCGTGATCAATTGGTCTGAACTTTCAATAGATTGCTCTACAATGGGCACATCGCCCCAGATCCTGGCCATATAAAAATAGGTGAGCCCCCTTATAAAGGCTGCTTCTCCCAATATCCTGTCTTTTTCAGATGCCGAGTCGAACAATTCGACAGGCATTTCTTTTACGTATTGCTCCATGGTATAGGCCCAGTTTGCCACACGATAGAAATTTTTCCAGTTCCTGGATGTATCCCTATAGGCGAGCACGTAATTTCCGCCACCTTCAATATAGCCTACGATCCAGTTACGGCTGTCCATAAAGGTCATTCCCGTCCATTCTCCCCAATACATGAAATTCGACTGCGTCAGGATCGCTTCCTTAAACAGGCCATAGGCTCCGGCCAGTGCCTGTTCTGCATTGGCCTGGCTGTCCCAGAAAACATCCGGGTGTGTAATGCTTACGGGTTCCTGGTCGAGCAGGTCTGAACAGCTCATTGTAGTCAATAAGGTTAAGACCACTCCGTATATTTTGATATTCTTAATTCCTTTCATCGCTTTTCAGATTAAAATTTTGTGTCGATCCCTATCATTATTGTCCTTGCCTGGGGATATCCGTTTCCATAGGTTTCCCCTTTGGCATTTACCATGGAAGCATCCACGACCTTTTTGGATCGTTGCCATTGGTAGGGGTTTAATACGGATGTGTACAACCGCAGGCGTGTCAACCCTATTTTCTTCATAAAGTTGTCCTGCTGATCGAACGTGTAACCTATGGAAGCATTGGTCACTTTCCAATAGTCACCACTCTCTATCCACATGCTCTGGTTTCCCCTGAATCCATACCAGGGCCCCAAGCCCGGGGGTTTTGGATACAAAGCGGGAAAATCTACACCTGCTGCCCCATCTCCGGGCTGTTGCCAGAAACTGTATTCGCTTAGGTCTGCCAATCCTCTTTCTGCCCAGGGACTACTTGCCCTGTCATAAGCATCCATATAACTATTAAGCACCGTGTTTTTGATATCTGCCCCGAAAGAAAACTGGCTATACGCCTGAAAGTACCATTTCTTGTACTGCAGGTTTATATTGAAAGAACCCTGAATATCGGGAATGGGAGAATAATCCGTGGTTAACTTCTGATCGTGTTCTTCATTCAGTAAATAGTCACCGTTCAGATCTTTCCAAATAGGGAAGCCCGGCCGTATGGGGGCCCATGCACTTTTCCCCGTTAACGGTTCTCCGGTAAATGGGTTTACCGGTAATTGCGACAGGTCGTCAATGATATAATCGTTGATGAACATTTTGTACAGGTTAAGCGGCCTTCCTACCACATAACCATAATTACTTCCTATATAATCGCGGTTTCCATTGGGAAGTTTGGACACGTAGTTCTTGTTTTGTGCAAAACCGAACATTAATTCCAGACGCAGATCATTGGTCCTGGGAAACACATGGTAACGCAACATCGACTCCCAGCCATAGTTAATAACGCCGGCCACGTTGGTAGGTGCCGAGTTATAGCCGGAATAGGCCGGGAATAATACGTCAAAAAAGAGTTTCTCAGTGTTCTTGTGGTAGGCATCGAAGGTTAAACTGACCCTGCGGTTAAACATATCCAGGTCAAAACCAATATTCCATTGTTTGGTTTCCTCCCAGGAAAGGGAAGCGTTCCCTATTTTATCATAATTAGGGATTACACCGGTAATTCCTCCATATGTGGACACATTCATTTGATTGGACCAATACGAGCTATTAATATTGTACCAGGACCTGTTTCCTCCATAACCCAGGTCGTAGGCACCGAACCTCAGATAATTCTCCGGGAATTGTTTTCCGTTGATCCCCCAGCTCCCCCTTAATTTCAGGTAATCCACAACCCCGGAAATAAGAGGCTCCAGGAAAGGCTCGTCAGAAACTATCCAGCCTGCGGAAACCGAAGGGAATTTGGCCCAGCGTACGTCCTTACCAAACCTGGAGGAACCATCCATACTGAAGTTAACCCCCAGTTGATACCTGTCCTTATACGCATAGGTAGCCCTGCCGAAGAACGAAACCAAGGCATTGGCACTAATATCGGTATACCCTTCTATTTGGTCTTTGGTATACCTGCTGTTTATGACCTTAATGGCATCGCTGCCAAAACCGATAGCACTAAGCGCCATGTCTTCATATTGGTTATAGTCTACCCTGTTTCCCAATACAGCCGTCACCTCGTGGTTCCCTCCGCCGAAATTTTTAAATAAACTCAGATAGGTTTCCGCCGTAAGGTTTTTTCGGGTGTATAGCGCATAACTGGCAAAACCATCTCTTTCTGTTCTTACCGAAGAAGGCTCATAAAAATTTTTCTTGTTGCTGTCATATACAAAACTTATTTGTGAATTGGCACTTAAGCCATCCAGCAGGTCTAAAGTGGCAAAGTTGGAAATGGTGAAATTTACCGTCCTGTCCTGGTTCATTTTGTCATTTAACTCCCCGTTCAATGAGGCTAGGCGCTCATCTGACACATAAAATAATGAAGATTGTAATTGTGCGGGATTGACCGGCAGGGAATTGTTCAGGTCAAAAGATCCCAGATACGGATTTCCCTGCCCTGTTTGCTGGTCGGTATAAGTAAACCTGGTGATGAGTTGATTCCTGAATTTTTGCCCTGCTGTAAAATTCAGGTTCGTGGAAAGCGTTATCCTGTCTACACCGGTTCCTTTAATAACCCCTTCCTGGTTGTCGTATCCCAGGGAAACCCTGTAATTGGTCTTTTCGCTTCCGCCCCGGACACTGAAATTATACTTTTGGGTGATCCCTGTTTTATAAAAAAGCCCCTGGTAGTCTATATTATTATTGAATGCTGGATTTATACTATCGGTCAACACCATGGGCGTATGTCCGGATTGCATTTCTGCCGGTGTCCACCAATTGTATAACATATCCATTTTAGCCCGGCGTTCTGCGGCACCTGCCAGCATCGGCACTAAGTCGGGCTGTGGCTGAATACCCATGCTGGTGGAAAAGGAAAATTCCGGCTTGTCTAAGGCCGCTCCTTTTTTCGTTTCTATGATAATTACACCGTTTGCGCCCCTTGATCCGTATATTGCGGCTGCTGAAGCATCTTTTAATATATCGATACTAGCAATGTCATCGGGATTGAGGGAAGCGAGAAAGTCCATATTGGACACTCCGTAACCCGCCAGGTCCTCTAAACTGGTCTGAACACCATCTACAACGTATAGCGGGGTACTATAAGCCAGGTTGGCATCTATATCCCCGCCAATACTTGTGTTTCCACGTATAACAAGGGCGCCCCTGCCGGCCGGGGCTCCGGTCATGGTCACGTTTTGCATACCGGTGACCTGCGTGGCTATCAGCCCCGACACATTCAGGACAGGGATACTCTCCAAAGCATCGCTCCTGACACTGGACACGGCACCCGTGACATCTCTTTTATGTACTTTCTGGTACCCTACAAGTACAACGTCGTCTAATTCCGTACGTTCTTCTTTTAGCCGGACTTCGAAATAGGTCTTTTCTCCAACGGGGATCTCCTGATTGCTATATCCTACATAAGAAATTACCAAAACAGCTTCCGGACCGGAAACCTGTATGGAAAAGTTTCCATCAAAGTCTGTGGAAACTCCGTTCATGGTGCCTTTTTCCACAACGTTGGCGCCTGGTATCAAAATTCCTGTTTCTGAGTCTGTGGTTTTTCCCGTTACCGTTACTCCGGATTGCTGGGCATAAATACAAACCTGAAACATTGAAAAAAACACGAGTAAGTATTTCTTCATATTTCGTAGTTTTAGTTGGTTGATTTTATTTTAGTTAGTGTGTGTTTTCCCGGGACGGCTGTACGCCATGGGGAAATTGATTTTTTCTTTATCCGGGTACAAGACCCCGTACCGGAATGTGATACGCTTTGGTGTTTCCTTTCATCAGTTAAGTGGTTTATGGTTATTATATCTCCTGTATGCTTTGTTTGAAAAAGAACCTTTTAAATATGTTCTCGAACACATTTTTAACAGGTCAATTATTATAATTGTATTCGGTTGAGGTCCGTTAAATAAAGTAAATTAGCCTGTCAGAAAGTTTTTAAAATTGTCCGGAATATTTTCAAAAAAATAGTGTTCGTGCACATTTTTACTTGTAAAACGTATGAAAAACCTTAAATTCATGGATGCTAATATACATTTTTTTATGTTTAAAATCACATATAATTATTTTTTATGTTAATTTAACATAAAAAATTATCTGATATCTTGTAGAATGGAATAACGTAATCAAATAAGTTAAGTTTATTCCTTAACGGGATCATAGTTTGAATCTTAATTAACGTGAATAATGGATGAGAAAAACGGCTCTCCTCTTCAGATGAAGGCGTGGTACTGAGCCTGTCGAAGTAGAGGAACTTTTTAGAAAAATTCAAATAGGATTACAGTTTAAGACATCTTCGCTTCAAAGAGCTTATCCATTATTCACGTTAATTATTCTGAAAACATCTGTTATTGTTGCACACAACTCCTTTACCGGAAGTTTTTATCCTGTTGTGTAATGTGCTTCTCCCGCTTTTCCTTTGATCGGCTATCAAGCCTTTTACCTCATCCTATACTGCAATTCAAAAGGAATCGGGGTTACATTCCTGGTATCGAAGTTACCCGGTGTTAGATAGCTCAACCGTAATTTGAAGTCCTTATTTAAACAGCGATATTCGATTTTCAGGGAATGAAAACCTTTAGAGAGCGGCATAATATAGGAGTACGTCCGTTTCCTGTAATCGCCTGTCCATTCTATGATTGGTTTGTTGTCCAGGTAGAGTTTTGAATGTTTATCGGCTTCAAAAAGAAAAATATAGTAGCCCTCTTCTTTTGCTTCCAGATACCCCTGCATGAGCAGGGCAAAATGGTCTTTCCGCGGGAGGTCATCCATATTAAAATCTTTATGGGCCACCCCGGTCTTTACGGGTTTCGATTTTTTAAAATCGGGCCACTTGTCTCCGTCCACCTCATAATATGCATATTTAAACCCGCCCGGTTCCAGGTTTTTCGGTTTTGGATTGGATTGGATTATGTCCCCGGTTGTAAAGTCACCAATGGCAGTTTTGTCATGCCTGCTTCGGTTGGTAAAACGTTTATAGTAAACCCTGGCAGGACCGGAAAGAAGGATCTCCGGTTTTGCCTTTGGAGAAGCAGGGGTCGGGACCCTTCCATCCAGGGTATAGTGCACGCGGTCCTTATCTTCAAAATACCAGATAGGGATGGGTTTGTCTTTCATGACAATACCATTCATCGGATGGAATTCAATGTGGCTGGTCAGCCCGTCATAGGTAAACTTCAACCCGTCATAAGTGCTTTTTAGCCGGACGGAACTATGGGATTCATCGGGGTATAGCACTACTTTCCATTTAAGGTTTTCAGGTGCCTTTTCACTGAGGATGGCCTTCATGGTATCAATCTTCATTTCATTAAGAGCGGTTCCTTCCCTTCCTGCAATGAACAGGGTTGTATTTTTAGTATTCAAAGCAGGTAATTTGCTGCCCGCCATTTTCGGTATATATAACTCATCCCACCAAAGGCTGGGATCTACTGCAATGTAGGATTTAAATGTGCTGGTTTCCTGTAACATGGCATATAGCACAAACATTCCGCTCAAAGAATGCCCCCAAAGTGTATTATCGCCATTGGAAGGATATTTTTTATCTATATAGGGTACGAGCTCACTTTTTATAAAACGGAGGAATTTTTCCCCTTCACCGGATCCCTTCCAGTTTTCCATGGATGTGGGTGTAAGTTCCCTGTTTCGGTCAATGCCCATTACACTTACAATAATTGTAGATGGCATATTGCCCTCTCCTTCCACAAAGTGCTGGGTTTGTTTTACCAGCCCTGTATTCCAGTTGCCACCATCAAGCACATACAGTACATCGTAGGTATTTGTGCTTTCGGGAGTATAATTGGGTGGAGTAAATACCTCTATATACCGCTTCTGTCCCAATACTTTGGAATTGACAGAATCCAATAGTCCGTTGAGAGGTATTTTTTGAACGGTATCCTGGGCAGTTACCTTATAGGTCATACCACCACACATGCATACCAATAGGAAAAGGATCTGGAATCTCTTGTTCATTTTTATATTCGTTTAAAATAATTTTCAACACCAAAAGTTGGTTTAAGGTGCGAATGACATTTTTGACTAGCACACCATATCCAACACATTTAAGTGACGAATAATCCTCCGGGAAGTTACAGTTTCTTAATAAAAAGAGGAAACGAAGAACAGAAAAGCAGGGTAAAAAAGAGGTGCCAGACAGGTCCCTCTTCCAGTACACCCCAAGGGAAGAATGGATAAAAATGAACCGGGAAGCATTTTTGGTATAACTAAAATCAATGAACAAAAACAGGCGGTCGTCCTTCGAGGCCGTACCAGTCTGTTTTTTATGTATTTAGGAGATACCAGGATTCACAAACCGATAAAAAGCAATACAGCCATGACAGATGCTTTTCTCTGCCTATTTTTTATAGTTGCTAACCGCAGCCCCCAGATCGTATACCTGGGCTGAAGGGAGATATTTTTTGATAATACTGCTCCCTGTTGCAGAACGGTAACCGGAGGCACAGTGAACAAATATGGGCTTGTCGGTGGGTATTTCCGAAATGCGTTCACTTAAATCCTGAAGCGGGATGTTTGTGCTGTTTTTAAAAATGGGCGCTTCCTCCGTCTCTTTTTCGGTTCTGACATCGACAATTGTATATGATGAGCCTTCAGGATTAAACCTGTCTTTGTCAAAAGCAGCAAACCTGGAGCCGTCTGTTGCATCGTAAACAAACGCCCCTTTTATTTTTGATTCGTAACCGATGGAAGCGGCCTTTCCGATCGCAGATTTTAATGCTGTTTCATCCCCGGCGACCAGGTAAAATTCGGTGTCGGGAGCTACCGTACTTCCCAGCCAGGTTTCGAAAGACCCCCCGGCCTGGATATTAATGGCGTTGGGTATATAAGACTGCTTGAAAAGTGCTGAAGGACGGCTGTCAATGATCAATGCCGTTGCATCGGGACGATAATTTTCAGGAAGCGATTTTATTTTCGATATACTCGGCTCCAGTTCCGGGGCACCTTTTATGTTCAGCATTACGTCATATTGGAAATATTTGGGAATAAAAGGCTGATCGCGCAACAGGTGGTCTACAAATTCGGTTTTCGTCCTTTTTTGAAAAGCGTTATTAAGCATCTTCTCATTACCAATGGTTGAGCTTGTGGCTTTGTTTGTAGACCTTGAACACAGGGAGCCTGCCCCGTGAGCGGGATATACGATGACATCATCGGCCAGTGAGGCAAATTTTTTATGGACGGTGTCGTACATCATTCCTGCCAGTTTCCGTCGTTGTGCTTCTACATCATTGCTGAAATCACGCAGGTCGGGCCGGCCAACATCCCCGATCAGTAATGAATCCCCGGAAAATACGGCGATATCTTTCCCTTGCTCAACCAGTACCGCCGCAATATGGTCGGGGGCATGCCCGGGGGTATACATGGATCGCAGCTGTATTTTATCTGATAGATCAATGGTCATTCCCTCGTCAAAAGAAGTGCCAGGATATCCCGGTTTTGTTAAACTGCTGGAATAGATCGGTACATTCAGGGTCTTGTGGATCTCCAGGTGGCTGCTGGCAAAATCGGCATGCGGGTGTGTCTCTATCACTCCAACGATCGGGGCATTGTGCTTTTTGGCATAATCGTAATAGATCTGAGCATCCCTTTGAGGGTCTATGACAATAATTTTATGATCCGCCATTACGATATAGGAGAAGTGGGCGAGTCCCTTATACTGAAATTGTTCTATAACATAATTATCGGAGCTTGTCACGGTGCTGCTGAACAGTTCATAAGGGCTCAATAAAGAAACAGCGCCTGCTCCGGCCAGGTTAAACAAAAAATTTCTTCTTTCCATTTTTTGTGCTTTAAAACGTTTGAATATCACTTCTGTTTTCTCAAACTACATGAATTCCTTCTCTGCGTTGATGGTCGTCTTTTGATTGGCCTGCCTGACGCCCGGATATCTTATTTCTGGTATTTAGGGGGAAAATAAAACTGTTTTCCGGGTCTTATCTTCAAAAATAATCATTTAAAATTTGTTATAACGAAGTGTTCTTAAAACCTTTCAGGTAACAGTTCACTTTTAACATGTGCCCGGATTGGAAGCTGGGATGTTCCCTTAATAATTTTCTGATTTAAATATTTTTAACAACAAGGGAGATTTAAAAGGAAAATAGAAAAACAGGGAGAAAGGAGAGATTGAAATATTCTTAAAACAAAAAAGAGACACCAAACAGGCACCTCTTCTCGTACTCGGGGCGGGACTTGAACCCGCACGAACATTACTGCTCATTGGATTTTAAGTCCAACGTGTCTACCAATTCCACCACCCGAGCGTGAAATTAAAATATTTCAACGAACTCCGGTGATTGAGCCCTTTTACACTTCGACTGCGTTGAGCGCAGGCGTGCTCAGGGTAAACTGGAGCCGAAATCGAGCGAAAAACGGGATTCGAACCCGCGACCTCCACCTTGGCAAGGTGGCGCTCTACCAACTGAGCTATTTTCGCATTTGTTAAGAACGTACCCTTTCCAGGGTTTATTGCGGATGCAAATTTAATGCTTTTCTATAAATGGCAAAGAATTTTTTATGAAAAACAATGCTTTTTTGCCCTGCTAACATCCGTTATTCCCGGAATACACTGAAATCGAAATGATTATCTCCGTTCCGGGATTCGGTGTTATTTGGGTTTGGTGAGCATGCGTTTTATTTCGTTCAGCTTCATCAGGGCTTCCACCGGGGTAAGGGTGTCGATATCCGTGTGGAGGATTTCCTCCTTAATATCTTCGAGCAGGGGATCGTCCAGGTTAAAAAAGCTCAACTGCATATCGTCCCGGGCGGATCTGAGGCTGTCCGAGAGTTCGTCTGCCGAATGCGACTTTTCCAGTTTTTTCAGGATCTTGTTGGCTTTCTGGATCACCTGTTGGGGCATGCCTGCCATTTTGGCCACATGGATACCGAAACTGTGCTCACTGCCGCCGGGGACCAGTTTTCTCAAAAACAATACCTTGTCTTTCAACTCCTTTACCGAAACGTTATAGTTCTTTATACGGGTAAAGGTCTCGGTCATTTCGTTGAGTTCGTGATAGTGGGTGGCAAAGAGCGTTTTTGCCCGTGCCGGATGCTCGTGCAGGTATTCCGAAATGGCCCAGGCTATGGAAATACCGTCGTAGGTGCTGGTGCCCCGGCCTATCTCATCGAGCAGTACCAAGCTTCGCTCCGAAATGTTGTTCAGGATGGAGGCGGTTTCGTTCATTTCCACCATAAAAGTGGATTCGCCCATAGAAATATTGTCGCTGGCTCCCACACGGGTAAAGATCTTGTCTACGATCCCGGTGCGGGCTTCGTCTGCCGGGACAAAACTTCCCATCTGCGCGAGAAGGACGATCAGTGCCGTTTGCCGTAGTATGGCCGATTTACCACTCATGTTGGGGCCGGTGATCATAATTAGCTGTTGCGCATCCCGGTCCAGGAAAATATCATTGGCAATGTAGGCCTCGCCTAGGGGCAGTTGTTTTTCGATGACCGGGTGCCGTCCGTTTTTTATTTCCAGTTCAAAAGAGTCGTCTATCTGTGGGCGTGTATAATTATTTTCCCTGGCGAGCTGTGCAAAACCGCTCAGGCAATCGAGTTGGGCCACCAGTGTGGCATTGGCCTGTACCGGGGAAATGAATTGCTTCATCCATTCCACCAGTTGTGCGAAGAGTTGTTGCTCCAGTTGCAGTATCTTTTCTTCGGCTCCCAGTATTTTGGCTTCGTACTCTTTCAGTTCCTCGGTGATATAGCGCTCTGCATTGACCAAGGTCTGCTTCCGGGTCCATTCGGCCGGGACCTTGTTTTTGTGTGCGTTGCGGACTTCGATATAATATCCGAAGACGTTGTTGGAATCGATTTTCAGGGAGGGGATACCTGTTCGCTGCGATTCCCGTTCCAGCATCTGGTCCAGGTAATCTTTTCCTGAAAAAGCCAGGTTGCGCAGTTCGTCCAGTTCTTTGGAAAACCCTGTGGCTATGGCATTGCCTTTCTGGATATTTACCGGGGCCTCTTCGTGAAGCGTCTCCCTGATCTTTGAGCGCAGCGTATCGCAAAGGTGAAGTTGCTCTCCTATATTTTTCAGGGCCGCTTCATCACTGCCGGATGCCAGTGACTTTATAGGAACGATAGCCTCTAGCGAGTTTTTTAGCTGTATGACCTCCCGGGGATTGATCTTCCCGGTAGCCACTTTGGAAATAAGCCGTTCAATATCTCCGATCTGTTTAATGTGTTCCTGGGTCTTTTGCAGTACAGGTTCTTCCCGGAGGAAATAGCTGACCACCCCGTGGCGCTTTTTTATTTTTTCCCCGTTCTTCAGCGGAAGGGCCAGCCAGCGCTTCAGCATGCGGCCGCCCATGGGAGAGATGGTCTTGTCTATGACATCGATCAGCGTAACTGCATTGGCTGCCGTAGAATGGTATAATTCCAGGTTACGGATGGTAAAACGGTCCATCCATACGTATTCGTTTTCCGCAATACGGTTTACGGAAGTGATGTGCTGTAATTGGTTGTGCTGGGTCTCCGAGAGATAGTGCAGGGCCGCGCCGGAGGCGATGATGCCTTCGCTCAGGTGGTCTATCCCGAAGCCTTTCAGGGTGTTGGTCTTAAAATGATTGGTCAGGGTCTCCTGGGCAAAGTCTTCCTGGTAGATCCAGTCCTCTGTAAAAAAGGTATGCAGGTCATTGCCAAAAGTGGTCAGGAAATCCTGCTTGTTTTTCTTGGAGATCAGGATTTCGCTGGGGTTGAAGTTCCGCAGGAGCTTGTCTGCATATTCCGCATTTCCCTGTGAGGTCAGGAATTCCCCGGTGGAAATGTCGAGGAAGGCAATTCCGAACTGTTTTTTACCAAAGTGCAGGGCACAGAGAAAATTATTGGTCTTGGCATTGAGGATATCGTCGTTCAGGGCCACCCCCGGAGTAATAAGTTCGGTAACCCCCCGCTTCACGATCTTTTTGGTGAGCTTGGGGTCTTCGAGCTGATCACAGATGGCTACGCGCTCGCCGGCCTTTACCAGCTTGGGCAGGTAGGTGTTGAGGGAATGGTGCGGAAACCCGGCCAGCTCGGTACGGTCGCCGCCGTTGTTCCGGTGAGTAAGTACAATACCGAGTATCTTCGCAGTCTTTACGGCATCTTCGCCAAAGGTCTCGTAAAAATCCCCCACACGGAACAAGAGCAAGGCATCCGGATACCTGGCCTTGATCTGGTTGTACTGCTTCATTAAGGGCGTTTCCTTCTTGCTTTTTGTAGATGCCAAAGTCGTATATGGTTTAATGTTCAAAGTTCAAAGTTTAAGGTTGCAGGTTTTTGGTTCCTGAGCCCTTCGGTTAAACTCAGGATAAACTAAAGCCGAAGGACAAGTTCCAGGTTAGGGGCGAGGCAGGGAAACAATTTCTCAACCCCGAATACCCTCTCACATTCTCACATTCTCACATTCTCCTGTCACCTTAACAAGGGCGAATTTATGAATAATTTTATCCGTTTGAAATTTTTGTGCACAGGAAAAGATACAAGATTCCGGACTTTGAATTGGATCGTAAAAGTTTAATTTTGTTCCTTGCAGTAAAGTACAAAACAGAACAGGATGCGAAAACTGAAGAACAACGAACTGGGAAGGTTGCAGGTAGAGGAGTTCAGGAAAGTGGAGAAAACCCCTTTGATCATTGTGTTGGACAATATCCGGAGCCTGAACAACATCGGTTCGGTATTCCGTACGGCAGATGCCTTTCTGGTCGAAAAGATATACCTGTGCGGCATTACGGCTACTCCTCCCCATAAGGATATTCACAAAACAGCTCTTGGGGCGACAGAAAGTGTGGACTGGGAATATGTAAAAGATACTCACGCCCTGATAAAGGAATTAAAAGAAAAAGGGGTCGTCACCGTAGCCATAGAACAGGCTGAAAATGCGGAGATGCTCAACGATTTCAGGGTGGAGACCGATAGAAAATACGCCCTTATCTTTGGCAATGAGGTCAAAGGAGTGGCCCAGGAAGTCGTATCGGACTGCGATACGGTCGTGGAGATACCCCAGTACGGCACCAAGCACTCGCTGAACATTTCCGTAAGCGCCGGGGTAGTGGTGTGGGACTTTTTTAACAAGATGCAAACAGCAAAAAAATGACAGACAACGGGCCGGTTTTTGACAAGACTTTTGAAGGCGAGGACTTTTCAGCAAAGGGTCTGCCCGGAAGAGAATACGATAACTGTACATTCATCCGTTGTAGTTTTGCAAGAGCAAACCTGTCAGGGACCGATTTTTTCGAGTGTGATTTTCTTCATTGCGACCTCAGTATGACAAAAACCGTAAACACAGGTTTTCGGGATGTTAAATTTAAGGACTGTAAACTCCTGGGGATCCCTTTCGACCGTTGTAACGATATTTTACTCGCTTTCCGTTTTGAAAATTGCAGCCTTGATTTTTCGTCATTCCACCAATTAAAGTTAAAAGCGATCCGCTTTAAGGATTGCAAGCTGGAAGGTGTGGATCTCACGATGTGTGACCTCAGTGATTCGGTTTTTGAAAACTGCGACCTCACCGGGACGGTCTTTGAAAATACGATATTGGAAAATGCCGATTTCAGGACCGCCTTTAACTTCTCCATCGATCCCGAAATAAACCGTCTCCGGAAAGCGAAGTTCTCCCTGCAAGGTGCATCCGGCCTGCTGGGAAAATACGGGCTTGTCCTGGAATAAATATAAAAGGAGGAGCCTTATACATTTCAATCTCGTTCAATCTTACGGCGTAGCCGGATCAATCTTCCATCAGTCTTCCAGGTACCTTATTTTCCCCCGGTATAGGCCTCACTGTATTTCGACCATATCTCGTAGATGGGATCCCCTTTCGAGCTCTTGCCGCTGTGGTGCCATTTGCCGTCTTTCACTTCGTAGTTGAACCCCAGTGATGCGCCTACCCGGTTGTTATCACGCGAGAAAAAGGTGATATTTTCAGTGTATTTACCATTTTCCGCTGTATAGGTTCCGCCTCCTGTACCGTGGAATTCCTTGGTTGCAGAGTTGAACGCCACCCATTGAAACCTTCCGCCGCTGAGTATTTTAATGGTCCTGCGGTCTCCCGGTGTCATTTGGTGTACTTCACCTTCGGGATTGGCCCTTCCGGTAATGACCCAGTTTCCTGTAAGGTCGTTCTTTTGGTTAGGGATACGGGCCCATGTTTCGGTATCTCCGTTGTCTTTCCGCTTTATGGTCATGTGATCACCGTTGATATCCGCAGCATACGCCAGTTTTTTGCCGATCCTGTCCGGGTTTGAGGTGTAGAAATCCGGGATCTCCGCATAGTGGTTCCCCTCCAGGTGATATTCCCCTCCGCCGGTATCTGTAAATTCGTTGCCCTCCAGCCGTTTACCGCCAAAGGCAAAATACCCGTCCTGGTATATTTTAATGTATTCCGTGTCCTGTACCTCCGTACCGTTTTTGTGGGTTAGTTTCCATGCACCTTCCACATCCTGTGCAGTTGTGGTGGCAAAGAAAAAAAGAGAAAACAGTAAAATCCATGTATGTCTCATAATTCCAGATATTTGGGATGATGTATAAAGATACGTGTTTTTCAGTCATCACGAAAAAAGCAACCTGTTAAACTCGTGAAGAATACCCTATATTTGTCAGAGAAAATCAAAACGGATGACCCCTTTGGAAATCAGAAAAGTAACCGTAACCCGGTACATCACACCCCTGCGGGAAGGCGGTTCCCTGCCTGCGGTGGCCGATGCCGACGACGGTTTTAAATATGTGGTGAAGTTCAAGGGTGCCGGACATGGTGTCAAGGCGTTGATCGCGGAACTGCTCGGGGGTGCAATAGCGAAGAAACTGGGACTGAAGATCCCGGAACTCGTATATGCCGAACTCGACGAAGCCTTTGGCCGAACCGAAGGGGACGAAGAGATCCAGGACCTGCTCCGGGCCAGCCAGGGGCTGAATCTGGGGATGCATTTCCTTTCCGGGGCCATCAATTTCGACCCGGTAGCCGTAGATGTGAACGAGGAACTCGCCTCTGAAATAGTGTGGCTGGATGCTTATATTACCAATATAGACCGGACGTTCCGGAACACCAATATGCTCTATTGGAACAAGGAAGTGTGGCTTATCGATAACGGGGCCTCATTCTATTTTCACCACTCCTGGAATAATTGGGAAAAGCAGGCCAAAACCCCATTCAGTTATATTAAAGATCACGTACTGTTGCCACAGGCCGATATGCTGGATGAAGCGGACCGTTCGTTCCGGGAGATCCTGACGGATGAGGTGTTGAAAGAGATCGTAAGCCTTATTCCCGATGAATGGCTGAACTGGGAACAGGTAAACGAAACACCGGATCAGCTCAGGCAGGTCTATTTTAATTTTCTGACTACACGCCTGGCCAATTCCGAAATCTTTTTAAACGAAGCGAAGCATGCGAGAGAAACTGTTGTATGAATATGCGGTGATAAGGCTGGTGCCCCGGGTAGAACGTGAGGAATTCCTCAATGTGGGGGTTGTTCTTTTTTGTAAAGAAACCGCTTTCCTGCAAACCCTGTACCATATCGATGAAGAAAAGCTGAAGGCTTTTGGTTGTGAAACAGACAGGGAACAGCTGAAAGAAAACCTGGCATCCTTTGATAAGATAAGCCGTGGCTGTGAAGACGGCGGGCCTATAGCCCGGCTCGACCTCCCTTCCCGTTTCCGGTGGCTTACGGCGGTACGGAGCTCTGTGATACAAACGTCAAGGCCGCATCCCGGTTTTAGTTCCGATCCTGAAGAAACCCTTCAAAAGCTGTTCCGGGAACTGGTGCTGTGACCTGAAGATACCGGGTAAAAAAAATTGAATTAGATTGATGGGGATTGATTTTTAAACGATTCGGTTTGAGTTCAGGACAAACTGAAGTCGGGAGACAATCTTCTTCAACCGTTTAGACAGTTTCGAAATAATAAAGCATAAAAAAAGGGATTCAATTGCTTGAATCCCGGGGGTTGGATTATGAAAAAAGTTAGTTAGTTAGCGTTATTAACGTCACTAATTTAAAGGAACCTTTTTAAACTACACAGGAAAAAGTTAAAAAAATTATAATTGCTGCACTTCGTCCTTAAAACCGTGTATTTTATCGATAATCGTTTCGTAGTCGTTCTTGTTTTGAACGAAATCCAGGTCTGAAATATCCAGGATAAATACGTTTTGATACTGGTGCGTTTTGATAAAATCGAAATACCCCTTGTTGATCTTTTCCAGATAATCATACGGGATATCCTGTTCGTATTTTCTCCCCCTCTTTTTGATATTCTGCAGTAGTTTTTCCGTATTTTGATAGAGGTAAATGTAAATATCGGGTTTTATCACCTCCTTGTACACAATGTCGAACAGTTTCCGGTAGAGCCGGAACTCATCTTCTCCCAGGGTAACTTTGGCAAATATCAGCGATTTGAATATATCGTAATCGCTCACCATAAAATTCTTAAAGAGGTCCGGTTGGGAAGTATCGTCGGTAAACTGCTGATAGCGGTCGGCCAGGAAAGACATTTCCAGCGAAAAGGCATACCTGCTCTGGTCTTTATAGAATTTTGGCAGAAAAGGATTGTCTGCAAAGCGTTCCAGGATCAGTTTACCGTTGAAATCTTCCGCTATTTTGGTGGCCAAAGTCGTTTTTCCCGAACCGATATTGCCTTCTATGGCAATATAATTGAGGGAAGAAAAAGGATTTTCTCTTTGGGTCTGCAGCTTGTGGCCGGTGACGGAAATATCACTGTTGTCCGCGCACTCCTCCAGGAGCTGGGTAACGGTTTTTTGCAGTTCCGGGTGAACTTTACCGGGAGCTATGTCCGAAAGCGGTTGCAATACAAATCTCCGGTTGGGTATCCGGGGATGCGGGACCATTAGTTCGTCCGATTTTATGATTTCGTCTTCATAGAACAAAATGTCGATGTCAACGGTCCGGGGCTGATATCCTTTTTCTTCGGTCCTGACCCTGCCGAGAGATTTTTCTGTTTCCAGGATATGGTAGAGCAGATCGAGCGGCTCAAAGGTGGTCTCTGTCGCAATACATGCATTGAGAAAATCGTCGCCCGTAAATCCCCATGCAGGGGTTTGATATACCTTCGAACAGGACACCACTTTCAGGCGGTTGTCTTTCTCCAGGCGGCTTATGGCGTTTTGTAGGTTTTGTATTTTGTTTCCGAGATTGCTCCCTATGGACAGATATGCGCGTTTCATTGTGCAAAATAAATAAAACAAACTCAATAAATCTAATCCCTCGGCTGCGCTCGGGAACCGGGAAGTGAAATTAAAGATTGTCCTTCGGCTTAAGTTTATCCTGAGTACTTCGATATTTCGACATGCTCAGTATAGTATTTACCGAAGGGCCCAGGGACCGAATAAATCAAAAATCACCCTTCGGCTTCGCTCAGGGGCCGAATAAATCAAAAATCACCCTTCGGCTTCGCTCAGGGACCGAATAAATCAAAAATCAAAAATCGTAAATCGTAAATCGAAAAGATTATCTTTGTGGATCATTGTGGAAATGTAGTATAACAGTGAGCTTTTTACCCGCAATTAATATAGTTTAAGGAATGAAGTTTTTAAGAAATTTACTGGCATCCATTCTGGGGTGCCTCGTCGCTTTCGGTGTCTTGTTTTTTATGCTGCTTATTTTTGTAGCGCTGGCCGGCAGTCAGGAGAAAACCATAACCGTATCCAGCAATTCGATCCTGGAAATAAGGATTGACGAACCGCTCAAGGACTATGGCGGAAGATTTGATTTTACCGATTTCGGGATAAAATTTGAAAAATATGACGGCCTGAACCATATACTGGAGGCCATAAAAAAGGCAAAGACCGACGACAATATCAAAGGGATAAGCATCAGGAGCAATTACCTTCCCGCAGGTATGGCCCAGGTCAGGGCGATAAGGGAGGCTATACAGGACTTTAAGACATCCGGAAAATTCGTGTATGCCTACGGGGACTTTTATTCACAAAAGAATTACTACCTGGCTTCCGTTGCGGATTCGGTCTTTGTAAATCCCGTGGGAGATATAGACTTTAAGGGGCTCGCTTCAGAAGTGTTGTTCTTTAAGGACCTGCAGGAAAAATCGGGAGTAAAGTTCGAGGTGATACGCCACGGCAAATACAAAAGTGCCGTAGAGCCTTTTCTGGACAATAAAATGAGCCCTGAGAACAGGGAGCAGATCTCGGAACTGCTACATTCGGTATGGGGCACCATGCTGGAGGATATTGCCGCGAACAGGGGCGTACAGGCCGATGCCCTCAATGTCATCGCAGACAACCTGGAGGCCAGGACCCCTCCAAAAGCACTGGAAGCCCGGCTGGTGGACCGGATAGCCTATGTTGACGAATACGAAACCTCCCTGAAAAAAGCCGGCGGCCTGGCAGAAGATGAAGAATTAAAGTATATCAGAACCGAGGAATATGCAGAGCACGTGGCCAGGAAGAATAAAAAGGCGGGGAAAAACCGCATAGCTGTGATCTATGCCGAAGGGGATATCGTCTATGGAGAAGGGAATAAGGACTATGTAGGGCAAGGCATTATCACCAAAGCCCTGAAAGAAGCCAGGGAAGACGATAAGGTCAGGGCTATTGTGCTCCGTATCAACTCACCCGGTGGAAGTGCACTGGCTTCCGATATTATCTGGAGGGAAGTGGAGATCACCAAAAAAGAAAAACCCGTGGTCGTTTCTATGGGCAACCTGGCAGCTTCAGGCGGGTATTACATCGCTGCCGGGGCCGACAGAATATTTGCCGAACCCAATACCATCACCGGGTCTATCGGGGTCTTTGGCATGCTGCCCAATTTTAAACAGCTCGCTGACCGCTGGGGTATTAATGCAGAACAGGTAGTGACCAATAAACAGGCGCAGGGATATAGCGTCTTTGAACCTTTGTCCGATGAATACCGGGAAGTGACCAAAGAAGGGATAGAAAACATTTACAATACATTTATAGGCCATGTTGCCAAAGGCCGGGAGATGGACGTGGATGAAGTCGACAGTATAGCCCAGGGCCGGGTATGGAGCGGCCGGGAAGCACTCGAGATCGGCCTTGTCGATGAAATAGGGGGGCTCGGAGATGCAGTAAAATATGCTGCCGAAACTGTCGGAGCAAAAGAATATACCGTGGAGAATTATCCTGTATACACTACGAGCATGGACGAGATCGTAGACAAGTTCATCGGGGTTTCCGTAAGGCAGAGTAAAGAGCATATGCTCAAAGAAGAAATAGGCGAGGAAGCCTACCGGATATTGCAAAAAATAAAAGTATTGTCACAACAAAAAGGGGTCCAGGCCAGGCTTCCGTTTGAGTTGATCGTCCGGTAAACGGGTGTGCGGGTATTCGGGTTTCCGGTTAGAAAGAACTCCGGAACTCCAGCCTTCGACGGATAAGGCCTAACTCATTATCAAATTACCACATGATCAGAATTTAATGCAGAAACAGAAAGCCGCATACCAGTTATACTTATATCTCGCCGCATTGTTTATCACCTCCCTGGTGGTTTCTAACCTTATTTTTCAGAAGTTCTTTTATTGGTATCCTTTCGGAGAGATTACTGTTTTCGGCGAAAGGATCTTTGAGATCTCCGTAGGAATATTGCCCTATCCCGTCACTTTTCTGATCACCGACCTGATCTCCGAGGTTTTCGGGAAGAAAAAAGCGAACCAGGTCGTTACCGCAGGGATCTTCGCTTCTTTCTTTTCCCTCCTTATCATTTACGTTTCTGCGGCAGCACCTGCTACCGATTGGTCTCCCATAGGAGACGAGCTCTTCCGCACGGTTTTCGGCCGTACGGTGCTGGCCGTGCTGGCTTCCATGCTGGCCTATCTGGCAGCTCAGTATATCGATATACATATCTATCACTTCTGGAAGAACTATACCAAAGGCAGACATCTGTGGCTCCGGAATAATTTTTCTACCTTTTTCTCCCAGTTCATAGACATGATGACCGTGCTGTTATTGCTGTGTTCTTTTGAGATCATCCCATGGGAGCGTTTTACCGGCTTGCTGATAGGAGGAGTCCTTTTTAAAATGTTAATAGCCTTGCTCGATACACCGTTTTTATATTTTTTTGTATACCTTATCCGAAAGCGGTTTCACCTGGAAAAAGGAGAAGAGATCCAATTGCCGTAACCATACGTATCTATGTATAGTAAGGTGCCAAAAAGTAATGGGTTTGTAAGATTGAACAAAGATTGAATCCCGGTAGCCCGGGAGATTGATTTGAAGCATTTCAATCTCATTCAATCTTAGAGCGTAGCCGGATCAATCTCCAGTCAATCTTTTAACTTTGTCAGCCCGAAAAAATACGCAGGTATGGCAAAACGTTAATAAAAAAAGTCAATAAAGCAATGAAAGTCAAAAAAGGAATAAAAATAGCGGGAATAACCCTCGGAATGATCATCGTCTTATTGGCGGTAACACCGCTGTTGTTCAAGGACAAGATAACCGCTTTGGTCAAAGAAAGTATCAATGAAAATGTAAATGCCAAAGTGGATTTTGCCGATGTGGATATCAGCCTCCTGTCGGGATTTCCGAAGGCAAAAGTATCCCTGAACGAGATCTCGGTCATAAACAGGGCCCCTTTTGAAGGTGATACCCTTTTTTATGCCGATAAAGTATCTGTGAAAATGGGGATCAGTGAACTCTTCAAGGGCAGCGGCATGGAAATAAGCAGTTTTGCTGTTAACAAGGCCAATGTCAATGTTCTGGTAAACAGTGAAGGACAAGCCAATTACGATATCGCCAAAGAAAGCGAAGAGACCGGGGAAACCGGGGCAGAGGAAGCGGAAGGCGAAGATTTCAGCTTTTCCGTACAGCATTATGAGATCACGGACAGTCGTATCTCCTATCTCGACGAAGAAGGCAAGATGCAATTTGTACTGGAAGAACTCAACCACTCCGGCAGCGGGGACCTTTCCCTGAACAAATCAGAGCTGGAGACCCAGACCGATGCGCTGGTATCTTTTGTGATGGACAGTACCGCTTATGTAAAGCGGAATAAGGTCAGCCTGGATGCAGTGCTCGGTATAGACCTGGAGAACAACCGTTATACTTTCCTGGACAATACACTGCTGTTTAACCAGCTTCCCCTGGTGTTTGACGGGTATGTACAGATCAATGAAAACAACCAGGAAGTGGATGTTACCTTCAACACTCCTTCTTCCGATTTCAGGAATTTCCTGGCCGTGATCCCGGAAGCGTATGCCAGTGATATTGAGAATGTAGAGACCACAGGTAATTTTGAGGTAAAAGGAAAAGTAAACGGAATTATAGACGATACGCATATCCCGGCCTTTGACATAAAAATTCGTTCCGACAATGCCTCCTTCAAATATCCCGACCTGCCCAAATCGGTGAGCGATATCAGACTGGCGACTGAACTGGTAAACAAGACAGGCCTGGCCAAAGACACTTATGTAGAAATCGAAAAACTGTCTTTCCGCATAGATCAGGATGTCTTTAATGCCCGGGCACGGCTTAACAATGTTACCGAAAACATGCACGTCAATGCAAGGGTAGACGGAAAGCTCAACCTGGCCAACCTGTCACAGGCATATCCTTTTCCGATGGAAGAGGAGCTCAGCGGTATCCTCGTAGCCGATATTACCACGGCTTTTGACATGGCCTCCATAGAAAACAAAAAATACGGAAACACTAAAAATTCCGGAACGCTGGACCTCACCGGGTTTACCTATGCGTCGGAAGAAATGGCCAACCCTGTAAGCATTAGCAAGGCCAATGTTACCTTTAATCCCACCAAAGTAAACCTTAACAAGTTTGAAGCGAAAACCGGGCAGACCGACCTGAACGCATCCGGTACGATAAACAACCTTATGGGCTTTATGTTTAACAAGGAAAATATAGAAGGGAATTTTAACCTGTCGTCCAATACCTTTGCCCTTAATGACTTTATGGTAGATGATGCGGAGGAAGGAGAAAGTATCGCAGAGGACAAAGAAGGAGGAGAAGGAGAAAAGAGCAGCGGAGGGGCCGGAGAAAAAATAAAAATACCTTCGTTCCTGGATTGTACAGTCAATGCCTCGGCCAATACGGTGATCTATGATAACCTGAAACTGAAGAACGTAAAGGGTATCCTGATCATCAAAGACGAAACAGCGACCCTCAAGGACCTGAGATCGGATGTATTCAACGGGCAGCTCGCCATTAACGGAGATGTATCTACCAAAGAGGAAACCCCTACCTTTAAGATGAACATGGACATTCAGAATTTTGATATAGCTGAGTCTTTTAAGGGGCTGGATATGCTGAAAGCGCTGACACCCATTGCCGGGATATTACAGGGTAAGCTCAATACAGATCTCTCCCTTTCCGGAAACCTGAAAGACGACCTTACCCCGGTATTGTTGTCCGTTACCGGGAATGCTCTTGCCGAAGTGCTCACTTCGGGGATAGATTCCAAAAATTCTAAGCTCCTCAGCGGGCTGGCCGGGAATCTCAATTTTCTGGATACCGATAAACTGGATCTCAAAGATATCAAGGCAGCCCTGTCTTTTGAGGACGGAAAGGTCAATGTAAAACCTTTTCATATCAAATACCAGGACATAGACATCGAAGTGGCCGGAAGTCACGGTTTTGACAAGACTCTCGGTTATACTGCTACTTTTAATGTACCTGCCAAATACCTGGGCAAGGAAGCCAACAATCTTCTGGCACAGCTCAATGAGCAGGAACAGGAAGAGATGACCGTCCCGGTAAAGGCGACGATAGGAGGGACCTATACGAATCCGTCCGTCTCCACCGATATGAAATCGGCCGTAGCGGGCCTTACACAGCAGCTGGTAGCCAAACAAAAAGACAAGCTGGTTGGTAAAGGCAAGGATGCGCTGGGAAATCTTCTCGGCAGCGGAAAAAATAAAGATACGACTGCAACAGATACCACAAAAACAAAGAAACAGGAAGCCGTAAAAGAAGCAGCCAAAGATGTTTTGCAGGGACTTTTCGGGAAAAAGAAAAAAGACACGACGAATTAAAATATAAAGTACTAAGTACAAAGTATTAAGTACCAAGTATAAAGTTTGGAACATGAAGGTTTTAAAATATTTCTGATCTTGTGCTTGGTACTTAATACTTGATACTTAATACTCTGTACTCTGTACTCTCCTAATCGTATTTCCTTTTGATAAACCACAAATCCTCCAGGCTGACGTTCAGGGTAATAAAATGATAGTTCTCTTTAACGAGAATATTGGATAACTGCCCTTTCTGTCCGTAGGAATAGGAAATGTTAAGCATGGAATGTGTATTGGGATTTATGGGGAGCCCCAGTCCGGCTGTAATGGCATATCCGCCTACCTTTTTGTTATTGATGGAAAGGTAGCCATTGTTTGCGGTAAAACCGGCCCGGTAACGGATGCGGTCGGTGTATTCCAGCCCCCGGGCATCTTTGAGGTATTCCACCCCTATGCCAAAAATATCCTGGTCCTTGTATTTGCCGATATTATCCGTCTGCTCCGTGGCACTCCAGAAATTTCTCCTGTAATCGGCATTTACGGAAAAACCTTTGAAAGGGGAAAAATAAATACCGATGCCTGCTTCTGTGGGGAGCTTAAAATCGGGAACATCGTCCCCTTCCTGGTCCTCTACAATAACACTGGCCCCGTCCAGCGTCTTGGTTACTGTCCTGTCCATGTTTCCCTGTAAGGATACCGGAAATTGCACCGTGGCCCCTGCGGAAAAGTTTTTTGTTATATCGTACTGCAAGCCGAGGCCGGGGCGAAAACCGTTGTAAAAAGTATCTTCGTTCATCTCAAAGTAACTGCTGCCGATGGAAAAGAACTCATTTTCCTCAATGCTCCCGAACAGATAGGAAGCACTGACCCCGAGCCTGATCTTATCGGAGAGCCGGTAACCGTAATTGATCCTTAGGGCATTAAGCCCTCCCACCCCGGTGATGGTGCTTTTAAACTGCTCGTCAGAACCTTCGATATTGGAGGAGACGCCGAGCAGGGTATATCCCACATTGGTATACGGAATAAGGGTAAGCCCTATACCGGACCTTTTGGAAAGGGAAAAAGCAAAAGCGAGATTCGAAAAGTTAAAGCTCCATTTACTTTCGTCACTTATCTTGTTCGAATAGTGATTGTATTCTGATTGAAACCCCACATCAAAAAGAAATGATTTGTCAAAAACGGAAGCATATGATGCGGGGTTCTGGTTGTTTATTTCAGTATTTCCCGGCAGGGCAATACCGCTCCTGCCCAGGGCGTTAGACTTCCCGAGGCTTAGCTGGTTGGTTGTCCCCAGTCCGTACATGGAATAGGGCGATCCGGTAAGCCCTTCGGATTGCGCGTTTGCGGATAGACCGAACCACAGGGAAAAGCAAACGGGAAATAGTAGTTTCTTCATAAAAATGGTATTGTTTTGACGCTCTTGGCTTATCTAACTCATATTGTTTTAGGTCTTAGCGTTCTGTTTTATACAGAACTAATCATCATCTTCGTCATAAACGGCATAAGTAACTTCCAGGGTGGCCCTGTAATCTGCATTGTTCTCCCCGTTGAGTACCATGCGGTCCACGGTAGAACTGTATTCGGAAGGGAGAAGGACCAGGGCGCTCCGGTCTTCCCGCGTGGCTGTGAAAAGACGCTCTATATAAGTACCCAGGGGAACTTCAAAATACAATTTGCCGAACTCCTGGTTTTCCCTGTTCAGTACTGCCTTTAGTGCCAGGGGAGTCGATGGGTCCATATTTGTGAGCTGTTCGGTAATATCGTTGTTCTGATCTACCAGGTAAAGGTTAAGGGTGTCCTTTAGGGGCAGGTTTTTGTCGTAATACCAATTTGTAGGCTTTATCTTCAGGGTGGCATTGAGTACTGTTCCCGTCCCTTCAATGTCGTAAAGGGTTTTTACGGAAGGGAACCGTATTCTTGTTGTGATCCCGGTTCCCGATTGAATATAGGTTCTGTGGCCGGTTTCTGTACTGGGTAGCACTACTTTTTTATCAGTAAGTGCATGGAACGGTGTTTCACTGTCTTCGGCCGCAATGCGGTTAAAAAAAGTAGGCGGACTGCTTTCGGTAGTGATGGCAAAGTCCAGGTGTTGCACGGTGGGCTCCTCCGTTTCGTGAGTAGAATAGTATACCCTGAGAAAACTCTGGTCCGGTGATGTGGTATAGCCTACGACCGCTCCGTTGTCATGGTCTCCCGGTTGCAGGGTAAATCCTTTGAAGTATTCCCGTAGCTGGTCGTTTGTGGTGATGTTCTTTTGCTGGATACGTTCAAACAGTTCCCGGCCAAAATCGTCGTTGAGCTCTATTTCCACGGAATCCGTGCCTCCGAGTGGCCTGGGAATGAAAGAAAGCTGCCCGAGGCTTTCCGTTTCATGGGCGATGGACTGGGTGTTGTAGAAAGAATCTCCATCGACGGGTTTGACCCGGGAGGTCAGCCTTTTAACGTGAATGGAAGAGGTGCGCAGGGTGTCGTTGTAGTAATACTGGTCATACCCGAGGAACAGGGAAATACTGTCGTAAACCCCGTTATTGTCCACATTATAGCTGTCCGGGAGCAATTCAAAATAACTCGATGCAGTGGTTTTTCCGAATACAGTGTCCATATACTGCCCCACCAGTATCCTTGTGGCACCGGAAGTGATGAGACTGTCGAATTTAATTGTGGACATTTCCACGGTAAGCGTATCTATGGACAATACACGTACATTACTATCGGTAAAATCTTCACCGGCTTCAAAATCGGTGTCGTAAAGATTGTCGCCACAAGCCCCTGTGAGTAATAACAGACAGGGAAATAACAGGTATCGCATGTCATTTGGTTTTGGGCAAAAATATGGGGATGCTAACGTTGGAAAAATGAAAATCGACGATCTCCGGCCGTACCTATACCAATACCGCCTATTGATCTATTAGTTCCGCTTATGGGGTTTGGTCTGTAAAATCTACCTTTTTGTATAGGAATACAACAGGTTTATCTATTCTGTTTTTGCCTGGCGTACCCCCTGTTTAGATTTGTGTAAAAGTTGGGGCCCAAACATAATTTTAAACCATATATCAAATGAAAAGAACTACAAAAAGAGATTTGTATTTTGTCTTGTATAGTATCCTGTTGCTGTTTTTCCCGCTCTTTCTGGCGAGCTGTTCCGGCAGCGATGACGATGAAGATATGGGGAACTGGATGGTCCGTTCGGTATTTGACGGGAAACCGAGAAGCAGTTCTGCCTATTTCTCCATCGGAAATAAGGGATATACCGGAACGGGGTATGACGGTGAGGACTATCGTGCAGACTTCTGGGAATACGATATGGAAGGGGATTACTGGGTGCAGAAAGCGGACTTTCCGGGTACGGCCAGAAGTGCTGCCGTAGCTTTTGCGATAGACGGAAAAGGCTATCTGGGCTCCGGGTATGACGGAGTTGACGAACTCGGCGATTTCTATGCCTATAACCCTACGGGCAACAGTTGGGCGGCCATTGCCGATTTTCCGGAAAACCCGAGAAGGGAGGCCGTGGCCTTTTCGGCCAACGGTTATGGTTACTTTGGCACGGGTACCGACGGGGACAATGACAGAAAAGATTTCTGGAAGTACGACCCTTCTGCCGATACCTGGACAGAATTGTTCGGTTTTGGCGGAGACAAGAGAAGAGGGGCTGTCAGCTTTACGATCGATGGGAAGGTGTATATGGGGACAGGAGTGTCTAACGGGGTTTATGTGAAAGATTTCTGGGTTTTTGATCCCGAAACAGAAGGCTGGAGCAAACTTCTCAACCTGGATGAAGAGGACGATTACAGTATAGTGAGGAGTAATGCGGTAGGCTTTTCCGTCGGTAGCTATGGCTATATAGCCTGTGGTACGGCTTCAGGGGCACTGACTTCGGTTTGGGAATATGACCCGGCCCGTGATGCCTGGGAACGAAAAACCGCTTTTGAAGGCACTTCACGGGAGAATCCGGTGGTCTTTTCCAACGGTTCGAAGGCCTTTGTAGGACTGGGGCGTTCCGGAAACCTGTACCTCGACGATATGAAAGAGTTCTTTCCCTGGGAAGAATATGACGAAGATGATTGATCCGTATATTGCTAGGTTAATGAAATGAGAAAGCATGAGAAAGAGCATTTTAATACCAGGGATTATCCTGGCGATCGGTATTGCGGGAATGGTCTTGTTATACCCCGGAAAAAAAGAGGGGATCACCGTAGAAGTTTATGAAGTCCCGGGAGGTTACGGCTATCTGGTAAAAAATGATAGCAAGGTACTTATCCGCCAGGATATGATCCCTTCCATACAGCAAATATCCCCTTTCTGTTCTTATGATGATGCAAAGGCGGTAGCTGCTCTCGTCAAACGGAAAATGCTTAGAAATGAACACCCTGCAATTACTAAGGAAGAGTTAAAAGCGCTTCACGTACAGATAAAATGCTTAGATTTAGCTGAATAAAAGGGAAAATGGGCGTCGCTATCTTAAACAGAAAAGTGCTGAAAGAAATAGCCATGCATATTAGTATATGGCTGTTTTTCTTTATGGTACTCAATTACCAGGTGTATTCCGAAATAAGATATATCCCCAAGGAAATATTGTATCGATCGCTTTACAGGACCTTACTGAATATAGGGCTGTTCTATTTCAATTATGCATTCCTGGTGCCCAGGTTCCTGCTAAAGAAGAAATTGCCGAAATATGTGTTGATCTCTTTGGTGATCATTGTTTTCAGCACCTTTATCATCCGGCTAGATTCCCCGCCTCCGGGAGCGGTAGTGGTGTCTGCCACACCCGCAATGATAAAAAACGACTCGTTGGCTCCGGAAGTTACTGTTCCGATGGAAACAGATTCCATATATGCCCGTACCCATAAAGGAGAAGACATAATGCCGGGGCCACCCTTTATGATAAGGCGCAGGTTTTTAAGGCACGGAGCGGAAAATGTGGAAATACAGATCCCTCCGGAATTTAATACCTGGAAGATGCGTTTTATCATGTCTCTGAGAGCTGCGGGTGTGTTAGGGATGTACTTTGTTATAGGAGCGGCGATAAAGATCTATATGGAATGGAAAAGGGGAGAGGCTATCCGGAACCAGGTGCAGTCCGAAAAGATCACTTCAGAACTGCAATTCCTGAAAGCGCAGCTAAACCCGCATTTCCTGTTCAATTCGCTCAACAGTATATACTCCCTGTCGGTAAAGAAATCCAACGACACTCCGGAAGCTGTTATCACGCTTTCAGACCTTATGCGGTATATGCTGTATGAAGCTAACCGGGAATATGTTCCCCTGGCCAGAGAATTGGAATATATCAAGAACTATATAAAACTGCAGCGTTTGCGATTGTCCAATGGCGAGCAGGTAACACTTAATATCTACGGGGATGAAAAAGATAAGAAGATACAGCCCCTGTTGTTTATTTCATTTATAGAAAACGCGTTCAAATACGGCACCGATTATACCGGAAAAACCGTGGTGAGGACTGTGATTACCATAAAAGAAGACTCCATCCATTTCTATATAAAAAATATTATCGGGAGGCATAAAAAGGACAGTGAAAGTTCCGGGGTAGGCCTGCAAAACATCAAAAACAGGCTCGAACTGCTGTATCCGGATTCCCATAAACTGGATATAGAGGATGATGGGGAACATTTTACGGTGAGCCTGACTTTAAAATTTACCGGCCATGAAACGGCCGAAAGTATAAGTTTTCATGCCGGGTAAAATGATCACCGGGCACTCCATCCCGATGATACGGGGATAAGTACTGACCTGATTCTAACGATAAAAAAGAATGAATGAAATGTGTAATTATCGACGACGAACCCCTGGCCATTGATGTGCTCAAGGGGTATTGCGAAAAAATACAGTTTCTGGAGGTCGTGGGGACCTACACCAATGCCCTCGATGCCATTGCTGTGATCAAGGAAAAGGAGGTGGACCTGATCTTTTCTGATATAGAAATGCCACAGATCAGCGGCATAGAATTTATTCATTCCATGGACAACAGGCCGCTTTTTATTTTTACTACGGCATATGCCCAGTATGCCATAGAAGGATTTGAGCTCAACGCCGTGGATTACCTGGTAAAACCCATACCGTATCACCGTTTTGTAAAAGCAGTGGTCCGGGCCAAAGAACTGATGAGTTATAAAGAAAAAAACATGGAAATGAAACTACACATATCGCCTTCCGGAGGAATACTGGATACACAGTCGGGATATATCTTTGTCAAAGCCGATTACGAAAACGTAAGGATCAACATAGATGATATTACCTATGTTCAGGGGCTGAAGGATTACCTTAAAATTCATATAACCGGCACCAATAAACCCATACTCACCCTCCTGAGTTTTAAGGATTTTATGGAAAAAGTGCCGGAAGGGCAGTTTTTACGTGTTCACAAGTCGTTCGTTATCAATATAGGGTATATAAAATCTATCCAGAAAAACAAGGTGGTTATAGAAGATATCCGCATCCCAATCGGGGAGAGCTATAAAGCAGAGTTTATGGAACGATTGGGGCTTTAGGATTTACGATGTTTCGACACTTCGGCAAGCTCAGTGCAGGCGGGTTCAGTACAAGTTTTTGATTTATTAACAACTCTTGTTGCCAAGCATCTGGTAATTTTCTCTCCCCTCTGGGGGAGATGCCGCGGTTGCTGAGCATAGCCGAAGTAAAGGCAGAGGGGTATTCACACTTCCGAAGCCGATACTCAGTTAACAGCCAGGTTAACCACATACCCTTCACTTCCCCTTACATTAAACACGGTATTGTCTTCGAAAATGAGGTATTGCCCTTTTATTCCTTTCAGGACTCCACTGTATTCAGGGGTTTTGTCCAGGTTAAGGCTCTTTACCTTTTTCGGGTATTGCAGTACGGGATATTCGAGGTCATAGATCTTTTGATTGGTATCCAGGTAATAGGGTTTTACTTCTTCGGGGATAAAATCGTCCAGTTGGTCTTTTTCAGCGACAAGGTCGGCCTCTATAAGCTCATTGGTGAGCATTTTACGCCAGTTGGTCTTGTCGGTCATATGCTCTTTCAGGGCTACTTCAGTGATCCCGGCAAGGTAGCGGTTGGGAACCTCCACCACTTCTATGGCCTGGTGTGCTCCCTGGTCTATCCACCGTGTGGGAACCTGGGCTTTACGGGTAACTCCGACCTTTACATCACTTGAAAGGGCCAGGTACACGATGTGCGGCTGTAATTGCATTTCCTTTTCAAAGGCCAAGTCCCGGTCTTCCTCATCCAGGTGTGCTTTGCTCAATTCGGGACGGATGATCCATTCTCCGGCAGATGCTGTTTCAAAAAAGCAGCTTTTGCAGAACCCCTGCCGGTAAATGGGCTTGTCGAGATGGCAGTTAAGGCACTCGTAAGAAACAAAAGACAGTTTGATCTCCCGGTCCAGGAGCTGGTTCATATGGATAAAATCATTCCTGAACACCAGGTAATAATTGATAGGAGCGGTATATTCCGTCTTCATTTTTATAAGGGCACCTTGGTACATGGTCTAAAGTTTTTTAGTATTTTTATTGCCAACCAATTTAGAATAAGGACTGTAAAAATACACAAAAAATGCCGATTCCGCTGTTTAATTCCATAGCTTCCTGGTGGCTGAAAAAACGGTTTTACCAAATGGAACTTTTCCTGAAATACCCGGAAGAGGTCCAGGTAGAACTGTTAAATCAACTGCTCATTACTGCCAGGAACACGGATATAGGTAAGAAATACGGGTTTGAGGGCATGACCAACTACGAACGTTTTAAGGAGAATGTCCCTATAAGCAAGTACGAGGACATAGAACCTTACATAGAACGTTCCAGGAGGGGGGAACCCAATGTGTTCTGGCCTACCCCCATAAAATGGTTTGCCAAGAGCAGTGGTACTACCAATGCCAAGAGCAAGTTTATCCCCGTGAGCACGGAATCCCTGGAAGATTGCCATTTCAAGGCCGGAAAGGATATGTTATCGTTGTATTTTAACAATAACGAAGACTCCAAACTCTTTACAGGCAAGAGCCTGAGGCTTGGAGGAAGCAAATCCCTGTACGAGGACAACAACACTTTTTTTGGTGACCTGTCTGCAATCATTATCGATAACCTTCCGTTCTGGGCCGAAATGAGCAGTACGCCCAGCAACAGGATCTCCCTGATGGACGAATGGGAGACCAAGCTGGAAGCGATTATCAATGAAACGATAGAGGAAAATGTTACCAGCCTGGCCGGGGTACCTTCCTGGATGCTGGTCTTGCTTAACCGGGTACTGGAAAAGACAGGTAAGGAAAACCTGTTTGAAGTGTGGGACAATCTCGAGGTGTATTTTCACGGTGGTGTGAATTTCAATCCCTATCGCGACCAGTATAAAAGACTGTTTCCGAGGGACAGCTTCAAATATTACGAAATATACAACGCTTCGGAAGGTTTCTTTGCTATCCAGGACCGGAATAATTCTGACGAGCTGCTGCTGATGCTGGATTATGGTATATTCTACGAGTTTATCCCGATGGATACCTTCGGGACAGACCGTCAGGAGGTCGTGCCCTTGTGGGGAGTGGAGACCGGTAAGAACTATGCCATCGTTATCACGACCAATGCCGGATTGTGGAGATATCTTATAGGAGATACGGTGCGGTTTACCAGTACTTCACCCTACCGGATCAAGGTAACCGGGCGTACAAAGCATTTTATCAATGTCTTCGGAGAGGAGCTTATCATAGAAAACACGGAGGAGGCCCTTAAAAAGGCGTGTGAGGAATCCGGTTGTGAGATCGTAGACTATACCGTGGCTCCGATATTTATGAACGGAAAGGAAAAAGGAGGGCACGAATGGCTCATCGAATTTCGCAAACATCCTGAAAATATAGACCATTTTATAAAACTGCTGGACGAAGGATTGAAGTCGCTGAATTCAGATTACGAAGCCAAGCGATACAACAATATGACACTCAATATGCCCAGGATAAATATCGCCCGGAAGGGGCTGTTCTACGACTGGCTCAAGACCTATAACAAGCTGGGCGGGCAGCATAAGGTGCCACGGCTGTCTAACCAAAGGAATTACCTGGAGGAAATGCTGGGGATGAATGGTGCATGGTCTCAGCCTGCTTCGGAAGGGGACAGTATTAACGTTTAGGGTGTAGAGGGAAAGAAAAATAAGAGGCGGCCTTTTAAAAAATTTGAAAAACCGTCATTCTGAACTTGTTTCAGAATCCCATCCTGCTGATCTGACCATTGAGATGAGACCCTGAAACAAGTTCAGGGTGACGAAAATATTTTTTAAAAGGCCGCCTCTTCTTATATATGTTGAAAGTTTAAGTGCTTAAGAAGCTGCTTTTAATTTGCTTACCTTCGCTTTTGCCAGTTTTTCCCTGACGTATTCGCGGTCTACTTCCAATGTTTTTTCATCGGAACTGGGTAGGTCGAACATGGCATCGGTAAGGATGGTTTCGCAAAGCGATCGCAGTCCTCTGGCCCCGAGTTTGTATTCCATGGCCTTCTCCACGATAAAATCCAGAGCATTGTCTGTGATATCCAGGGTAATATCGTCCATGTCAAAGAGCTTGCTGTATTGCTTTATGATAGCATTCTTCGGCTCGGTGAGAATGGCCCTCAGTACCTCGGCATCCAGCGGATTCATGTGGGTGAGCACGGGCAGCCTTCCGATGATCTCGGGGATGAGCCCGAACTCTTTAAGGTCTTTCGGTATGATATACTGAAGCAGGTTTTCTTCATCGATGACCTCCTCTTCCCTGGAAGCGTTATATCCAATGGCTTGCATATTGAGGCGCTTGGTAATGACTTTTTCAATACCGTCAAACGCACCTCCTGCGATGAACAGGATGTTCTCCGTATTCACTTCGATGAACTTCTGGTCCGGGTGTTTTCTTCCTCCCTTGGGCGGAACGTTCACAGTGGTTCCTTCCAGCAGTTTTAACAATGCCTGCTGCACACCTTCTCCGGAGACGTCCCTGGTGATGGAAGGATTGTCGCTTTTCCGGGCGATCTTGTCGATCTCATCGATAAAGACAATGCCTCTTTCTGCTTTTTCGAGATTGTAATCGGCGGCCTGTAACAGGCGGGTGAGGATGCTTTCCACATCTTCTCCCACATATCCGGCCTCGGTAAGTACCGTAGCATCTACAATGGCCAGGGGCACATTGAGCATTTTGGCGATCGTTCTGGCCATCAGGGTCTTTCCGGTACCTGTTTGCCCTACCATGATGATATTGCTCTTCTGGATCTCAATATCGTCTTTGGTAACGGGTTGCAGCAGCCTTTTGTAATGGTTATAGACCGCGACGGACATTACCTTTTTGGTAACATCCTGCCCTATGATATACTGATCCAGAAAGGATTTGATCTCATGGGGTTTTTTCAGTATCAACTCGGCAGAGAGTTCTTCCGTCTGGGATTGCTTGATCTCTTCCAGTACAATGCTATGGGCCTGTTCTATACACCTGTCGCATATATGCGCATCCAGACCGGCGATCAGTAAATTGGTCTCCGGTTTTTTCCTTCCGCAAAACGAGCATTCTAATTCTTCTTTTGCCATAATAATGTAGTTTGTGGTATCAGGTTGCAGGTTACAAGTTGCAGGTTGTATTTTTAACCTTTAACTTGTAACCTATAACCTACAACTTGCAACCTTTAACTTCTTACCAATATTTCATCGATCATGCCGTATTCTTTGGCTTCCTCGGCTTTCATCCAGTAATCCCTGTCACTGTCCTCGTTGACTTTTTTGTAAGGTTGTCCGGAATGACTGGCGATGATCTTGTACAGTTCATCTTTGAGTTTCAGGATCTCCCTGGCCGTGATCTCTATGTCACTGGCCTGTCCCTGTGCACCTCCGAGGGGCTGGTGGATCATCACCCTGGAGTGGGTAAGGCCGCTTCTTTTTCCTTTTTCTCCGGCACAGAGCAATACGGCAGCCATGGAGGCGGCCATGCCTGTACAGATCGTGGCTACATCGGGTTTTATGAACTGCATAGTATCGTAGATACCCAACCCGGCATAAACACTTCCTCCGGGAGAATTGATGTATATTTCAATGTCTTTGGAAGAATCTACACTGGAAAGGAACAATAACTGTGCCTGGATAATGTTGGCGATCTGATCGTCTACCGGTGTGCCGAGGAATATGATCCGGTCCATCATAAGGCGGGAAAAGACATCCATGGCCACGGCGTTCATCTGGCGCTCTTCGATGATATTCGGCGTCATACCTACCGGAGGAGCCATCCGGCTTACGATCTTGTCGTAATACATGCTGTTCACTCCGTGGTGTTGTATGGCGTATTTTTTAAATTCCTTGTTGTAATCCATAGTCGTTTTGTTTTTTATATAATAAGGCGTTAAATCCGTACAATTTAACGCCTTAAATATAGTTATTTTATTTGTCTTTCCGGACTTTGATGATCGGTGTTCGGTATTCGGTAATCCGTTGTCGGTGATCGGCATTTGTTACTGATCACCGACTACCGAATACGATCACTGAATTACCTATTGATAAACCTCCTTGACGAAGTCTTCGTAAGTGACTTCCTTGGTCTTGAGGTTGGCTTTTTCCTTGTACAGATTGAGCAGTTTTTGGCTCATGAGCTGTTCGGAGAGACGTTTTACTTCATCCTGGTTAGAAAGTATCCTGGCCGCTATACTGTCCAGTTCTTCTTCGGAAGGATTGGTTTGCCCGAACTGGGCCATTTGTATTTTGATGAAATCCTTGGCAAAGTCTTTCAGCTCGTCAAAATTTACCTGCAGTTCGTTTTCCTGGATGATCTTTCCTTCGATAAGCTGATAACGGAGGCCTTTTTCCGATTTTTCATATTCTTCCCGGGCTTCGTCCTCGGTGAGGGGGTTTTCGCCGGTTTGCTGTATCCATTTCTGGAGGAATTCTCCGGGGAGGTCAAATTTGGTGCTATCCACCAGGTATTCTGTAATGTCGTTCAGCAATTTCTGATCGGCCTGCTGTTCGAATTGCTTTTCGGAATCTTCCTTGATCTTGGTGCGCAGTTCTTCTTCTGAAGTTACACTTCCGTCAGGGAAAAGTTTATCGAAGAGTTCCTGGTTGAGTTCCGCGGGTTCCCTTTTGTTTATTTCCTCTACTTTAAAACTTACGGCGATATCCAGATCGTGGGCTTCATCGTGGCTCACTTTCAGGAAAGTGATCAGGTCGTGGTCGTCCTGGAAGAGACTTTTGGTCTTCAGTTCCAGAACATCGCCGACTTTGGCATCTGTAAATTTATTGAGGTTCCTTTTTCCTTTGATCTTGTCGAGCGAAAAAGTGGCCTTGTTCTCTATTTCCTTTTCTTCACTGGTAAAGGTCCCGGTAATTTCGTCGCCTTCTTCCACAGTGTCTTTGGAAACGAGTTTTCCGTATTGTTTCTGGATGCGTTCTACTTGTTCGTTGAGCATTTTGTCGTCTGCAACGATATGGTACTGGGTGATCGCTTTCTTTCCTTTGAGGGTGACTTCGAATTCCGGAGCGAGCCCCAGTTCAAATTCAAACGAAAAATCTTCTGCATCCCAGTTAAAATCTTCCTGGGCCTTGGGCAGAGGGTTGCCGAGCACGTCCAGCTTTTCCTCGGTCAGATACTTATCAAGGGCATCCTGTAAAAGTTTGTTTACTTCATCTACCAGAACCGCTTTTCCATATTGCTTCTTCACCAGCCCCAGCGGCACGTGTCCTTTTCTGAACCCGGGGATGTTTGCCTTCTTGCGGTAATCGTTGAGGACCGTAGCTACTTTGTCGCTGTAATCGTCCTTGTTAATTGCAACTTTTACTATTGCATTCAACTCATCAATGTGCTCTCTTGTAATATCCATTTATTCGCTTTAATAAATTAACATGGCCTGTAAAACAGGGTGCAAAATTATGACATTTTGCAATTTTAACCAACTTTTTGAACGCCTGAATTTTAGAGAGCTTCTTTTACCTGATTTCAAGGACATTTCCCGGCATTGCAGACCTAAACCATTCGGTGCTGTTCGTCGAGGTACATCCTGTGTTTTTCGTCGGTGAACAGGGAGGGGTTGGGGTACAGCAATTCTTTTCGGAAAGGGGTGAGCGGTATGTTGTGTTTTACCTTGCGGACAAAATCGGGATTGGACAGGGCGTATTTGCCTATGGAAAACAGGTCGGCCTGGTTGGTTTCCAGTAATTCCCGGGAAAGGTCGAGGTCGTGCAGGCCGCCGTTGGCCATGACCGGGCATTCCAGGATATCCCTGGCCAGGCCGGTAAGGGAAGTACCGTCTTCGTAACGGCACTCTTCTTTCCATCCGTAATGTTCTGCGGCTATGTGAAGGTAGTCGACAGGCATTTTCCGGATCTGGTTGAGGATTTCCCGGGCGGTTTGGCTGCCTCCTTTCCATCGATGGGACAGATTGTTCACTTTTCCTTCGGAAATTCTAAGTCCCACAATAAAATCGGAAGGGACCTGGTTCCTGATCTCTTCGGTGATCTCGGTAGTTATTCTAAGGCGGTTTTCTACGGTCTGGCCGTATTTGTCCGTTCGCAGGTTGAGGTAATCCGTGTGGAACTGATCGAGCAGATATCCGTTGGCTGCGTGTAGTTCGATGCCGTGAAACCCTGCTTTTACTGCATTTTTTGCAGCCCGGATAAAACCATCCTTCATATTCCGGACGTCTTTTTCATCCATTTCGTCCGGGATGGGAAACGGGCCGTCGCCTCCCCCGTATGCCGCCAGTTTTTTGCCCAGGGGTGTAATGCGGGACGGTGCTTTGGTCCGTTCCAGTACCTGGGAAATGGAACCCGCATGCATTAGCTGGGCAATGACTACCGAATTGTGTTTTTTGATGGCCCCGGTGATATGTTGCCATGCGCGTATCTGAGCTTCAGAGACCAGGCCTGGCTGATTGGGATATGACCTGGAATAGTGTTCGTCGGTGTAAAGCCCTTCGGTAATGATCCCCCCGAAGCCGCCTTCGGCAAAGCCCGTGTAATAAGCCGCCATTTCTTCGGTAGGTATCCCGGAAAATTCCGCGCTTACGCGAGACATGGGAGCTACAAAAAAACGGTTGGATATTTTGTTTTTGTTGATGTGGGTTTCGTCAAAAAAAGTTTTCATTGTTCGTTTGTTTTTTGTTTTACAATGCAAACTTAGGGGACATCAGGCGGGAAAAACTTAAGGTATGTTAAGACATTTAACGGAGTTATAAAATATTCGAGATGAGGATTCGCCCTGTCACAAATTCGGTTTATCCGGAATGAGGATATAAGGGTGAATTCAGGAATCCCGGTCTTTTTGGAGTATCCTTTTACGCATAAGACTGAAATATTCGGGGGTGACACCCAGAAAACCTGCAATCTGCCGGTTGGTCAGCCTGTTTTTCAGTGTGGGGTATTTTTTCAGGAAGTCCAGGTATTTTTTTTCAGAATCCTTGGAAAAGTGTTGCACAAGCCTGTTTTGCAGGGCGATGGCGGAATTTTCATTCAAGATCCTGAAAAACCGTTCAAATACGGGGAGGCTCTGGTACAGCTCTTCCAGCGATGCCTTTGTGATCTGCAATAATACGGCGTCTTCCAGGGCTACGATCTCCATGGATGAGGCCTGGTCGGTCCTGAAACTTTTAAAATCCCCGACCCACCAATCCTCATGTGGAAAATAGAGGAGGTGTAGCTTGCCACTGTCATCGATAAGGGAACTTTGAAACAACCCTTTTACGATATAGCTTTCATATCCGGACACCTGGGGTGGACGGAGCAGGTATTCTTTTTTCCGGAGGGTTTTCAGGGTAAAAAACGGGGAGATAAGCCTGAAGTCATCTTCATTGACCGCGATGATCTTTTGAAGGTGCTCTCTGAATTTTTCGAGATATAGAGCAGGGATATCACTCATAGCGCGGTACGGTACTTTTATTATTCTGTATACATGGTTGACAGCGTCTTTTAACCGTCCTGCCGGTTTTCCCGAAGGAACGAATGCAGTATGGACTGAAGAAAAGACAACAGCAGGCTGAAGAGCAGTGCCCACCAGATATTGGCCACCTGAAAACCTCCTATCAGGCTGTCCGTGATCAGGATAACCAGTGCATTGATAATAAGGAGGAAAAGCCCCAGTGTAAGTATGGTAATGGGGAGTGTAAATATAATGAGCACGGGTTTTACGATGAGGTTCAGCAGGGCCAGTACCACAGCTACGAGAATGGCTGTGAGGTAACTGTCAACGCTTACGCCGGGGAGTATTCTTGCAAGGAGTACCACGGCTAAGGCAGTGAGCAATACTTTTAAAACAGTTTTCATGATCTCTTTTGTTTTGGACAGGCAACAGTTGTAGAAATCTATCCTGCCTGTCACTGCCCGGTATGTGTTGTTCTAACAAAAATAAGTAAATTCTTTCGTTTTTTACAGTTAAAAGTAGTAAAGTAACCCCTGTAATGAATATAAGCAAAAAAAAGACTGCCGGAAAAGCAGTCTCTTTAATTCAAAATAGATATGAGGAACAAACAATCGTTCAAAAAAATGCTGTTAATATCCTGGGTTTTGCTCCAGGTTGGGGTTAGATACCAGGGCAGTTGCAGGAATCGGATACAATACTCTGAACTCTTCGGTATTCTCTTTAAATTCCCATTGTCCTGTATAGGCGCCGAAACGGATCATGTCATTTCTTCTCCATCCTTCGTTGTAGAGTTCCCTTCCTCTTTCGTCGAGTAGGGTTTCCAGGTCTACGGAAGAGAGAGTAGAGGCTTTCCTCAGGGTTCTCAATTCGTTTACCAATGCCGTTGCGTCTTCTCCGGAAGAACCTCCTCTTAAAATTGCTTCCGCTTTCATCAGATGTGCGTCGGCATACCGGAAGATGATCATTCCCGTGGCAAAAGCTCCATTGGCCGGGTGGTATTTTAATACCCTTATTCCGGTTCTTTCATTATTTCCTACCAATGCCGGGAAGTCTTTTGTAAATACAAGGGGGTTGCCCGGGCGGTCGTTCAGGGCAATGGGTTGGAGCGGCACGATAATTTTATTATTGTTGTCTTTGGCCACACCATATTGTTGGCCTACCAAAAAGCCATACCCAATGCCATAATTCGTGTCGTCTATGTTGTCTGAAGCTATGTCAGGTACAAATCCCCGTCTTTCTTCCTGGCCGGAACCGGCAACATTGGTTTCGGGATCGCCCTCAAACAGGTTATAAAACTCGGCCAGGGTAGAGAAACCGTTCCATCCGCCGCCGTCGTTATCGGGAACAACCTGGTGGTAGTGAAGTCCATTCCACATTCTAGTGTCGACACCCGCATCAGTATACCAAATCGTTTCGTTATCCGGATCGTTCTTGAAGAGGTCAAAGAACCCTTCCTGTAAGTCGAAACCGTCATTCTTTATGGCGTCAACAGCCTGGATCACCATGGTCATATCTGCGGCTTCGGGATTTCCGGTGCCCTTATATATATGTTTATTGAGATATAACTTAGCCAGTAAAAAATTGGCGGCTGCTTTGGAAGCTTTAATAGTCCCGGCGCCCGGAGAGGTTGAGGGAAGATCGGCAAGGGCCTCGTTGAGGTCGTTTATAATAAAGTCAAAGGCCTCACTTGCTGTCATTACCCTGGGATCTACTTCCACTCCTTCGTCAGCTTCCCGGAAAGGGACTTGTCCGTAGAGGTCCATAACGTGGAACATACTGAATGCTCTTAAAAACTTGGCTTCGGCTGCTTGTTGTGTGCTGGCCTGTGATTGGGGAGCCAGGAGTTGATTAAGTCTGAAAACATTGGAATTTAACCTGTTCCATGCACTTAACACATCTCTGTGAGTGGGGTCCCAGGTATGTTCGTGCAGTACCCGCCATACCCCGTTATCTCCCCAATCGGTACCCCTTGTAGGTACAAGCATTTCGTCTGTAGATACTTCAGAAAGAGCATATAGGGCTTCCTGGGTGTTAAATGTATTTCGAATATCGATATATGCAGCTCCCAGTGCCTCTCCAGGATTCACACCTCCAAAACCTTCGTCCGTATCCGGTATCACGATAGAGTCTTTTTCGTCTACATCAAGGTCTGTACAGGAAAAGGCGAGGATGATAAAACCTATAGTGAAAATGTTTCTCGTTATATTTTTCATGATGTGTTTTTTAGAATGATGCATTTAACCCTAATGTAAATGTTCTCGGCCTCGGATAGGAGGTGTAATCTATACCCAGGGAGGGAACACCGTTGAGCTCTTTATTCGTGTTTACCTCTGGATCCAGCCCAGAATAATCGGTGATCACAACGAGGTTTTGCGCATTTAGATATATTCGAAGGGATTTAAATACTTTGGATTTGTCGGCAAATTCGAAATTGTGCCCTAATGTGATGTTCTGCAGCCTTAAAAAATCTCCCTTTTCAAGGAACCTTGTAGATACATCTGGGGCATTGGCACCAGACTCTTCACTGCCGAGGACATCTTTAGTGACATTTCTTCCGTTTCCTATGGACCCGGCTGTAAAGAAGGCGTTTTGGGTATTATTATATATATAGTGCCCGAACTGGCCGGAAAAAAAAGCCGATAAATCCCAGCTCTTATACCTGAAATTGGTGGAAATCCCCAGATTGTACTTGGGGAGGGCACTTTTTCCCACAAACTTCTGAAGGTCACCTCCTTCGTAGGTGGACAGTCCGTTTTCGTCATAACCGGTAAATTCACGGAGGAAATAGGAGAACAGCGGTTGTCCGTCCTCAATTCTTTGGGCAAAAGCTCCTGTAAGTCCTTGTCCGTTGATTCCACCAGTATCCACAATGCCGTCAAAGTTTTTTACCACATTGTCGTTATAGGAAAAATTAGTGCTCAGGTCCCATGTAAAATCTTCTGTTTCTATCAGGCCATAATTCAAGGTGATCTCAAAGCCCTTGTTGATTACATCGGCATCAAGGTTACGATATACAAAGGGTTGCGATGCAGGTTGGGCAGATGTTATTTGCATCAGCAAGTCTGTGGTATTTTTGCGGTAGAGGTCTACGGAACCGTTGAAACGGTTGTCCCAGAAACCGAAATCAATACCTATGTTAAATTGCTGGGTTTGTTCCCATTTGAGGTCAGGATTGGCGAAGGCCAAGTCGTTCAGCCCGGATGATTGCACCACTCCGCTGTCGTTAACCCCGAGCCCACCGTATCGTTGCCGTGTCTGATAGAGGTTGTGTGGTAATTCCTGGTTACCGGTAACACCATAACCGAGGCGTAATTTCAGATTATAAAAGGCTTCCGGGATAAATTCTTCGTCGGAAAGTATCCATGCGAAGGCACCGGAGGGGAAATATCCGTATTTGTTATTTCCACCAAATTTGGAAGAACCGTCGGCTCTCAGAGTAGCGGTAAACAGGTATCGGTCTTTGAGGGTATAGTTTATCCGCCCGAAGAATGACTGAAGTTCGTCTGTGTAATTATACCAGTCAGAAACCGCCGCTCTTGCCGGTGTATCGGCTACAGTGATGGTTTCGGAAACAGGTTCGGGAAACAGGCGGTTTACAAAAGCGCCATCTGTCCCGTAACCGTATTGCTGATAGGCCCCGGTAATGGAATTTCTCACAATCCGGTCAGTGGCTTTCAGATCGTCCACAATTCCGTTCATATTGGTGCCCGAAAAACCCCAGCCCTGATAATTTCTTCCTTCATTGTTAAACTCCTGGTAAGAGTACCCCAGCAAGGCTGTCAATTTAGAGTTTTCAAATTCTTTTCGGTAGTTAAAGAGTACTTCAAGTAGCTGACTGCTGGTTTCGATTTCGGAGATAAAGGCGCGTCCGTTCCCAAATACTCCATCCCCCATGAACAATTCAGGTGAAAGTACACCATCCCTGTCGGAAGAAGAGTTATCAAAGCCCGTGTTTACCTTTACATTGAATTCGTTCGTAAAATCGTATTCGGCGGACAGGTTTATAAGACTTCTGTTCGTTTTTGTTTTGTCCTGGTAGTATTTTAACATGGACAGGGGATTCAGGTTGGAGTTGGAAAACTGGAAATCCGGGTCAGATGGCCAGGTAGGATTGGCCATATATGAGGCACCGAGTAAATCTCCTTCAAACCCTGCATTGTTTGTTATTAGGGGAGCTTCGTCATTTACCCGTGAAATGGTGATCTGGGCTCCGAGTTTCAGTTTGTCCTTAAAAAGACGTTGATTAAAGTTCAGCCTTCCGTTAAGGCGCTCCATAGAGGAGTTTTTGATAATCCCCTGCTGGTCTGAGTAACTCAGTGAAACCCTGTAATTTCCAGTGTCATACCCGTTGGAATAAGACAAATTATGGGTATGGGAAAAAGATGTCCGTGTGATTTGGTCCTGCCAATCGGTGCTTGATCCGTGGTCCTGTTCTTCAACATTGCCCCCGAACTGGTCTATACCTTGTAAAAATTGTTCTCTGTTCAACAGGTCGTATTCCTTTGCAGCACTGGAAACACTCATAGTATTGGAATATTCCAGAGTGCCCTCCTGACCCCTTCCGCTTTTAGTGGTAATGATAACCACGCCGTTGGCTCCCCTGGAGCCGTATATGGCTGTTGCCGAGGCGTCTTTAAGTACGTCTATACTGGCAATGTCGTTTGGATTAATGAAATTCAGCGGATTTTTAGAAGATGAAGAACCCCGGCCGATATCTGCGCTGCCGGAAGAAGTGTCATCCCCGGCCAGAGGAATACCATCAACCACAAACAGAGGGTTGTTGTTACTTCTTACGGAAGAAGTACCCCGGATACGGATATTGATCCCAGCACCGGGCTCACCGCTGGAAGAAGTGATCTGTACCCCGGCGCTTTTACCTTGTATGAGTTCTTCGGGAGCAGCAATGACCCCCTTGTTAAAGTCTTCTGCTTTCACGGAGACTACAGAACCGGTAGCATCCCTTCGGGTGGTTTCTCCATATCCGATAATAACCACTTCATCAAGTGCCTGTGCATCTTCGGCCATTGTAACGTTGATCGTGGATCTTCCGTTCACGGCCACTTCCTGGCTTTTGAACCCTACGTAACTGAATACCAGAACAGCATCTTCTGCAACATCTTCCAGGGTAAAATTCCCGTCAAAATCTGACTGTGTTCCGTTAGTGGTGCCTTTTACCAGGATGTTGGCCCCGGCCAGCGGCCCCATATCATCGGAAACCGTTCCGGAAACCGTGATCTGGGCCTGTATAGCACCATATGATAATATGGAAAAAACAAAGACCAGATTTTTAAGTAAATCGATTTTCATAAATGGTGGTTTTTGGTGTGTTTGAGTTAGTTTAAATCAAAACTAAAGTTAAAATTATATTAATTTTTTATTAATCCCAGGACCTGGTGTCACGAAAACGTTGTAGTGTTGATAACTTTTAGTGAATTGACGTATATGCATTATAAAAGCTGTTAAAATAATATATATGTAAAAAATATACTTACAAATACCGTTATTCCGAAAAATCAATCTATATAAATATATTGATTTTTTCGTTAATAATTAACCTGGGGACTGTTTATGTGTTATTTTTTAGGAAAAATAAAGGGTTGATGTCCTTAACAGATTAACATTTACTTTTGAAAAGAATGCCGTTACTTATTGGGAAACGGACCATATGGAAAAACTACGCGCAGGGGCTTCTATGGTAACCTGCCCTTCACTATCTGTCATAAGCCAGGCACTGGTATTATTGGAGTAGTCTACTAGGGATTGGTCTTTCCAGTTCGAAGGAATGGTTCTTTGTTTGTGGCCGCTACTGATATTCATGTAGAGAATAAGCCCGGGATTGTCTTTCGTTCCGTTTCTTCGCATGATGTATTCTTCAGGGCTGCTGTACAACACCTCTATCGGTCCGGTAGCCATGGTGTTATGGATACGTATCAGATCTTTCAGCCTCGATTTATAGGTCTCGTTCTCATAATCACTGTAAAATATGGTCGGATAGCCATTATGTGTAAGGATATAGGCGTACGCGAGCATTTTATTGGCGGTGCTGATATTGTTTTCGGGATTTTCGTCCTTTTCCGTGTCGTGATTGGCTACGAAGGTCACCGCCTTATCAGGATGGGTTTTCCAGAGCATGTCTCCTTCCAGTATGGTGAGGTCATTGTTGCGGTCCAGGGCTTCATCCAGTTTATAGAAACAGGCAAAATCAAAAGCGGCCGAACCGGAGGCCTCCACCCATTCTATGAGTTTCGGGGCAGAGCCGTCCCAGTATTCCCCAACGGAAAATCCGCCAACTTCATCGTTCCACGCCTTGACCACCCAGGAACCGTATCCTTTGACGTAATCGAAGCGCCAGCCGTCGAATTTCATGATGTCCTTATAATACCTGGCCACGGAATTTTCTCCTTTCCACAGCCATTCCTGCACCCGGGACTGGTGGTGGCAGAGGTCTTGTTCTTCGAAGAAAAGGGCTTCCTCATCATGTTCGTGGATACTGTTCGGGTGGAAATCTTCGTAATTCCGGTTGAACATTCCGGAAGCATTGCCGTGGTCCTTGTTAAAAAGCGTATGGGTGTTCTTGTTCCGGTACGGATTGAATTCTTCCCCGCCCCCCGAATTGTGATTGAGCACGATATCGGCAATGACCTCCAGTCCGTTATTGTGAGCCTTACCGATCAGGGCTTCCAGATCTGAACGGGTACCGAAACGGGTGGGGATGGTGTTGTGCTGGTCAAATTCGCCGAAGTCGAAGTAATCCGAAGGGTCGTATCCCATGGAAAACTCCCCGGATTGTCCCTTGGTCGCTACAGGAAGCCATATCCGGTCTATACCCGACGCGGCCCAGTCTTCTATTTTTCGGGAGAGGATTTCCCACCATTCGAACCGGGGCTCCACATCCCAGTAGAAGGCCTGCATCATAACCCTTTTACCGTTGTCGTATTGAGAAAGGTCCGCCTTTCCGGGCAGGGGTTCGGGTGGGGCTACGGTATAATTGTCGCTGTCGCCGTTGTTACAGCCTGAGAGGATTGTAATTAAAAAGAATGTAAATATAATGGTGGTTAAAGATAGGCGTGGTGTTTTCATAATAAGCTGTTTTTTTGGTATGGAAAGGAAAAGATACAGAATGCAGGAAGCCTGTTGTTATTGCGGGGATAGGATAAAGGTATTTCCCGCATTCTGTTTTATCAGGCAGAGAGATCTGCGACCTGCCGGTTAGTTTGCACTCACCGCATAGTTATATTCCCTCGGATTGCTCAGGTCGAGCACTATGGTGTAATTGCCTGCCTCAGCTATGGCAATATTTGCCGAACCTTCTTCGAGTGAACCGTCGGCACCGTCATCACCGAGGTTCAGGTCCCAGCTGTCGTTAGCCCGGAACTTGATCTCACCCGCTTGGAGGTCCATAGTAATGGTCCAGGTCTTGCTTTCGGCATTATAGGCCATATCCGTGTCGGCATCCCAGCCACCCGGGGTGGCATCACCGATAACTCCCCAACTGGTATCCAGAAGGTCATAGGTCAGAGCTTCGGTATCTACCTGTATCCTGTAGTATCCGGCCGAAACAGACAGGTTGGCTCCGTCATTGAGCAGCAGGGTACCGGAACCTCCGTCCCCGTATTCGCCGTTGCCCCATTCGGGGGCTGCCGTAAATTTGTATTCGGCATCACCGGCAAAATAGACATAGCCTTCAAACTCCGAAGCCGAAGTGGCTGAAGATTTGAGCTGCGGTGCTTCGGCCGGGCTCCAGTCACTGCCATACCCGCCTGCAGCCTGGTAGCTGCCAGGGACCCAGAGATAGGAAGGCCCGGGCGCTTCGGTGCTGTAAGGGACAATACTGATGTTGATGGCTTCTGAGATCAGCTTGTCGAAATCATCGCTTACCGATGCCACTACCCTGACTTCTATTGCAGTGGCTTCATCGGGTGTTAATCCCAGTGTAGTGGCCGTGTTGTTGAGGTGCTCTACACTAACGGCAAGTTGCGTGGCCGTAGTTTCACCCAATATGGCCGGGGACTGGAAGTCATTTCCCGGGAAGTCGGCCTGCAGGCTATAATTGATCTGTGTAGGTACGTTGAAATTAGCCTTGTTCCACACAAAACGGTCGGCCTGTTGGTCAGCGTTCTCTTCCATAAGGATATAACTGCTCCCCGAAGTCGGTGCTGTGATAACAGGTTTGTCGCTGGCTGTAATGACCGGGCCGTCGTCATCCCCGGAACACGCCCAGAACAATCCTGCGGAAAAGGCCAGGGCGGTTATAAAACTTGTTGTTCTCATTATTAATGGGTTTTCAGGTTAGTGTTTTTTGGTGTTCAGGTACACGAGTATATGGTTGAATTAAGTAAACTCGAACACCCGTATACCCGAACATCCGTTAGTATCCCGGGTTTTGGACCAGGTTGCTGTTGGCACTCAGATCTGTGAGCGGTATGGGCAGGAGCGTACGGAACGATTCTACGCCCGAACCGCTGAGGCTGCCACCTTTCCAGGGCCACAGGTAATCGGTGCCGGTAAACTTCCCGAAGCGGATAAGGTCCGTTCTGCGGTGCCCCTCCCAGTAGAGTTCCCTCCCTCTTTCATCCAGGATAAAATCCAGTGTTAGTTGTGAAGAGGTAATATTTCCGGAAGTATTGCCGTAGGCGCGTTCCCTCAATTGGTTTACGAGATTTGTAGCCGTAGTTATATCGCCATTGCTACCTCCGCGGACCACAGCTTCGGCATACATCAGGTAAGCGTCTGCCAGGCGGAACATGGGATAATCGGTATCTACAAATTCACCGCTGATATCGGAACCCATCTCTCCAGTGGAGGTGATGTTCCTGTACTTGGCAATGGCATAGCCGTTGTTAAACGCCGTATAGTCCGTGTTTTCCCTGATGTGCCCTTCGGTGTGGAAAAGAGCGCGCCCGTCTGCTTCGGTATCGGGGTCGTCAAAAAGGTCTGCAAAGGCAGAAGTGGTGCGGTTGCCTTCCCAACCCCCGTTGACGCCGAATTCGGCAGGGTCCATCGTAGAGTTGCTGATCCCGGCGTGGATGATATAGGTAGTGCCGCCGTAGGACCGGCTGTAAAGTCCGTCAGAAGCCAGGGGGAGGATAATCTCGGCCGAATGGTCATTGTCGGCCAGGAAAAGGTCCTGGTAATTGGGTTCGAGCGTATATCCGCCTTCGTTGATGATCTTGCCCAGATAGGTCAGGGCCTCCGAATATTTGGCTTCCCCGGTATACACTTCGGCATTGAGGTAGAGCTTGGCCAGGAGCATCCAGGCCGCTACCCGGTCGGCACGGGCGTATTCGTTAGACCGCGGCGCTTTCATCAACGGGGCGATCTCCAGGAGTTCGTTTTCTACATAGTTGAACAGCTCTTCCCGGGTATACCTGGGCGGCTCAAAATTACCTACGGGGTCGTTTTCGGTGACGAAAGGAACATTGCCAAACATATCGATGGCATGCCAGTAGGCGAGGGCCCTTAAAAAACGGGCCTCGTTCCTGAAATCTTCTATTTCCGTATTTTCGGCACCTTCGGTCTCCCGGAGAAAGTTATTGGCCATGGCCACTTCCAGGTAAATGCGGTCATAGAGTATCCGTACAAAGTTATTGCCCGCGGTCCAGTCGAGGTGGTTGAGGGCGTCCAGTCCGCCGTCGCCCCAACGGTTCAGGGCCTCGTCGGTGGTCAGTTCCTGGAAGTTCCAGTAGTTCCTGATATAGGAAGAGGCTCCGGCATCGGGGGCCACCACATCGGTCTTGTCTGAGGTTTCCTGTCCGGTGAGGATAAAGGCGCTGTATATTTTGGCCAGCATGCCCTTATAGGCTTCCGGATCGTTTTCGAGGATATTGTCGACAGTCTGTTCCACCCGGGGATCGGTGTCCAGGTCGCCTGTACAGGAGTTTAGCAGGACTGTAAAAAGCCCCAGTACTCCGGCATATATGTTTTTGAACTTTATTTTTTGCATGTCGAATGTCTTTAGGGTTTATTTAGAAATCCAGGCTCAGCCCCAGGAGGAAAGTCCTCGGACGCGGATAGATGTTGTAGTCATTTCCGTTCTGTACTTCAGGGTCCAGGCCGTCATACCCGGTAAGGGTAAACACATTCTGTACAGAACCGTAAATACGTGCAGAGAGGCTGTTCCCCAGAAAATTTCCGGCATTATATCCCAGGGTAATATTGTCCAGTTTCAGGAAAGAGGCATCCTGAATGTAGTAGTCAGACAGGCGCACTTCGTCCGTGGCTTGTACAAAGCCGGTGTCGTTGTAGTTGTCCACGATATTGGTGAGGAAGGTGGAGCTGGTAAACACCCCGTTGCGGAAGCCTACGTTAGAATCGATATTGTTGTATACATAGTTCCCGGCCTGTCCTCTGAATACCATGTTGAGGTCCCAGTTTTTATAGCGGAACTGTGAGCTAAAGCCATAATACATATCAGGGAGTGCCGATTTGTGGATGTAACGGTCGTTATCGTCGATCACCCCGTCACCGTTCTGGTCAACAAACACGTTTTCCACCGGTTTTCCGTCAGTATCGTAAACCTGTTCATAGACATAGAAACTATACGGTGTTTCTCCTACGGCGTGTACCTGGTTAAAAAGCCCGGTCCCCCCGCTGATATTCCGGTCCTGTACAGAAATAAAATCGGTATCGGCATTGAGCCCGGTGACCTCCGATCGGGTCCAGGTGACGTTTCCGCCCAGGGTCCAGGTAAAATTGTCGGTCTGTACCGGGATGGCACTTACTTCAAACTCTACCCCCTTGTTTTCCATGGTCCCTACATTGTCTACAAACACATTGGACAGGTTGCTGCCTGCCGGGGTAGACACTTCGCTGAGAAGGTCCCTGGTCTTTCGGTAGTACACATCGATCGCTCCTGTGATACGGTTGTCCAGGAAACCGTAGTCGAGTCCGGCGTTGTAGGTGGTGGTCTCTTCCCAGGTGAGGCTGGTGCTGTACGGATTGGGGCGATAGGTCGTGTAATAGTTGTCCCCGAAAGGGTACTGTACCTGCTCGTTCCCAGCCAGGTATACGGACAGGTAGGGGAAATACCTGCCGGGGAGATCCTGCTGCCCGGTAATACCCCAGCCCAGGCGGAGTTTCAGGTTGCTCAGGGTTTTGGAATCCTGCAACCAGGGTTCGTCATAAATATTCCAGGCGAAAGCGGCCGAAGGGAAGTTGCCCCATCTCGCATCCGGGTCGAACCTGGAAGAACCGTCCCTTCTGAGGGTGGCGGTCAGCAAATATTTGTCCCTGATGGAAATATTGGCCCTTCCGAAGAAAGAGGCGATGACCACGGGATTGTAGTAGCGGGTAATGATCACCTGGTCGTTGATATAGTCGTAATTGTTCTTGTACCCGTCGTTTACAAAGGACTGGTAAGAATGCCCCGCCGTGATATCGAGGTTGGAAATAAAACGGTCCTCAAACGATTTGGTATAGTTGAGGTAAAAGTCCATCAACAGGTTCCTCTTGGTCTGGAATTCGGTTTCCAGATGGCCGTAACCTTTTCCGTTCCTGTAGTAGTTTGCAGAGCTTTCAGATATGTTATCGTTCCTTTCCCCTTTGGAGACATCATACCCCAGGTTTAGGTTGGCCCGAAGCTCGGGAAGGAAATGGAATTTGTAGTCGAGTTCGATGTTCCCGACGCTCCGTTTTACATCCCCCGTGTTGTTCCTTTGTTTTAAAAGGGCCAGGGGATTTCTCGGGGCGAGGGTTTCCACATTTCCGTTGGTAAATTCTTCGTAATACCCGCCAAAGGGCATGCTGTTATCATACACCGGATTGGTAGGGTTCATCAGTATGGCACTACCGACGGCCCCGGTGTCGGCAAAACGGCTGTCGTTCAGTATGCCTTTTACATTGATATCCACTTTGAGGTGGTTGTCAAAGAATCTGGGGGTAACACCGAATGATCCCGTCCACCTTTCGAGTGAGGAGGTCTGGAGTATCCCGTCCTGTTCCGTGTATCCCACAGAAGCCCGGAAAGGCGTGTTTCCGAACAACTGCCCTTTTACGCTGAAATTCTGGTCAAAGCTGATGGCATCCCTGAAGATGATATCCTGCCAGTTGGTATTGCTTCCCCTCAGCAGGGCCTGTTGGGCCTCATTGCCATGGGTTTGTACGAGTTCGCGGAAGGCCCCGGCAGAAAAGGCGTCTACTGTTTGGGTAACGGTGCTCACGGAAGTCTTGGCGTTGTAATTGAACTGCAATTCGCCGCTGCTGCCCTTCTTGGTGGTAATGATGATCACCCCGTTGGATGCCCTGGACCCGTAAATGGCCGCTGCAGAAGCGTCTTTCAGTACCGTAAAACTTTCGATGTCGTTGGGGTTTACAATGTTCAGCGGGTTACTTAGCCCGGCGATGCCTTCCTTGTCAACCGGAACCCCGTCGATAACGATCAGGGGGTCGTTGTTGGCGTTGAGTGAAGCTCCGCCCCGGATGCGGATATTGGCGCCGGCCCCGGGTTCTCCTCCGCTGGAAGTGATCTGCACTCCGGCTGTCTTTCCAGAGATCAACTGGTCGGGAGATACGACCATACCGTTGTTAAAATCTTCACTTTTTACCGTGGTTACCGACCCTGTGGCATCTTTCTTTTTCACCTGACCATACCCTATGAGGACCACTTCCTCCAGTTTCTGGGTATCCTCTTCCATGGATACGTTCAGTGTAGTGCCGGTTGCGGTCACTTCAACCGTTTTAAATCCGATATAGGAAAAAACAAGGACATCATCCGTATTGGCTTCGATTGTATAGTTACCGTCAAAATCGGTAGTAGCCCCCGTAGTTGTGCCCTTGACAACGACATTTACTCCCGGCAATGGGGTGGAGGTGCCCGCCTCAGTTACCGTACCGTTTACCGTCGTCTGCGCATATGTTCCCAGGGGAACACATAAAAACAACGACAGCAAAGTGTAAATATGGAATTTTTTCATGCTGTAGATTGATTTGATTTTAAAAACATACATGAAATGAGTTCAATACATTTTGCGTATTTTTCATGCAATTTTTTTGTTGATTTGATTAAAAATCAGGCTTGTAATTTTACTTCTCGGAGCTAAAACTATGTAAATTTTATGTTAAGTAAACCGGGAGGTGGTCATTACAACGTTTTCGTGTGAAAAACTTTTTGAAAACCGCGTAATTTTTTAGCTTTTGCAGGGTGAAATTGTTGAATTGTGAATTATAAATGAAACGAATTGCCGTATTGATAAAAACAGGTTGTGTAAAAGGAGAAACAATCAAAAGGGAAAGTGCTGTTTACCCGTGCTTATTTTTAGTTTTTTAAGGGTAGTTCAGACCATTAGAAAAGAAGGGGTATCTTTGTAGGGATCATGAAAAAGAAAGTCACCATAAAACAAATAGCCCGGGAGCTCGATGTATCTGTTTCAACAGTGTCCAAGGCATTGCGCGACAGCAAAGAAATAAGCCTGGATACCCGGCAAAAAGTACAGGCGTTCGCCAAATTGTTGAATTACAGGCCCAATAACATTGCCATTAGCCTGAAGAACCGGAAAACAAAGAATATTGGTGTTATCATTCCGGAGATCGTGCACCACTTTTTTACCACGGTGATCAGTGGTATAGAACGGGAGGCGAATAAGGCCGGGTACAATGTGATCGTATGCCTGTCTGACGAATCGTTTGACAAAGAAGTGATCAACATGGAAACCCTGGCCAACGGAAGCATTGACGGTTTTATCCTTTCACTGTCGAAGGAAACACAGGCCAAAAAAGACTTCCATCATCTGCAGGAAGCCATCAATCAGGGAATGCCCCTGGTGATGTTCGACCGTATTGCAGAGGAGATCCCTTGTGATAAAGTGGTGATAGACGATGTGGACGGAGCCTCAAAAGCCGTAAAATACATGATGAAAACCGGCTGTAAACGAATAGCCCTCCTGAGTACGGTAGACTATGTGAGTGTGGGAAAACTGCGTACCGAAGGCTATGTCCGGGCCCTGGAAGAATCCGGGGGAAAAGTGGACGAATCCCTCATCCTTAAGATAGAGGACATTGACAATTGCGAAAAACAAATTGCGGAACTTTTTGACCGTGCCGGGTTCGACGGGGTCTTTGCCGTAAACGAACTGTTTGCTGTCACCGCCATGAAGGAAGCACAGAAACGGGGATACAAAATACCGGAAGATATATCGTTTATGGGCTTTACAGATGGAATTTTATCCAAATACGCCTTTCCGGCCCTCACCACCGTGGCCCAGCACGGACCGGAAATGGGAGAGATGGCTGCAAAGATGTTGATACAAAGACTGGAAAGCGATGAGGTAGATGATGAATCGTATGTAACAGAAGTCATCAGGACTTCTATTACGGAAAGAGAGAGTACCAAAAGTAACTAATGATTTCTGCTGTACCGGTTTCCCAGTGAAGCCGAGGGACTACAACGTTGTAGTAGAAAAAACTTGTAAATTAACCACTTACCAGAGAAAAATATTTTATATTTACACCCGTCAAGGCTTGTGATTTTACTTCTCAACCCAATAAACAAGTCTTGATAGGTCATGAACTTGCTTAGGCTTTTTTAATTGAAGCGAAAAATAGAGATTTTAGTTCCAGACCTTGTCTTTTTTGCGTTGCATAGCAGGGCTACGGGACAATAAAAAGACAAGGTCTGGAACTGAAAGATCACTTTACAGCCAATTCGGGAAAGCCTAAACAAGTTCACAGCGCTTATCGTAGTATTAATATAAATTACGATAATGAAAAAGCGTAAACTGAGTTTCCTGGAGATCTGGAACATGAGTTTCGGTTTTCTGGGAATACAGATGGGTTTTGCCCTCCAGAATGCCAATGCCAGCAGGATTTTACAGATTTTCGGAGCAGACGTACACCAGTTGTCCTGGTTTTGGTTGGTAGCACCATTGACCGGGCTTATTGTTCAGCCTGTCATTGGTCATTACAGCGACAGGACCTGGACCCGGCTGGGGCGAAGGCGGCCATTCTTTTTAACCGGGGCTATCCTGGCTTCCATAGGTCTGGTACTGCTGCCCCGGGCAGACATATTTGTCGCTTTTCTCCCTGCCTTATGGGTAGGGGCGGGAATGCTGATGATCATGGATGCTTCCATTAATGTAGCCATGGAGCCCTTCCGTGCCCTGGTAGCAGATAATTTGCCTTCCGACCAACGTACCCTCGGCTTTAGTATACAAACCGTATTGATAGGTATCGGTGCCGTAGTCGGCTCCTGGCTGCCTTATGTCCTTACCAACTGGATAGGGATCTCCAATGAGGCAGTAGCCGGTAAAGTTCCGCTCAATTTGCTGTTTTCTTTTATTATCGGGGCACTGATACTCGTGGCGAGTATCCTTCTTACAGTGCTCACTACGAAGGAGTACAGCCCGGAAGAACTCGCAAAGATGGAGCCTGAAGAGCCGGAAGAAACAGAAGAAAAGGCAGGATTGCTAAATATCTTTTCCGACTTTGTAAAAATGCCCGGGACCATGAGACAGCTCAGCTGGGTACAGTTCTTTTCCTGGTTCGGACTGTTCGGCATGTGGGTGTTTTCCACTCCCGCTATTGCTCATCATATTTACGGGCTACCTCTCGATGATTCGCACAGCAGGGCATATCAGACTGCCGGGGATTGGGTAGGTGTACTGTTTGGCGTCTACAATGCGGTCTCTGCCGTATTTGCCTTTTTCCTGCCGGTCATGGCCAAAAAGATAGGAAGAAAATCCACTCATACCATTTCACTGGTCATAGGTGGAATAGGGTTGATCTCTGTCTACTTCGCTCCCAACGAATACTGGCTTATCGCTTCCATGCTAGCCGTGGGCATTGCCTGGGCCAGTATCCTTGCCATGCCCTATGCCATCCTGGCCGGGTCCATTCCCGCCAGGAAGATGGGAGTCTATATGGGGATATTCAATTTCTTTATCGTTATCCCACAGATCATCAATGCTCTTATCGGCGGACCTATGGTAAAATACCTCTACGGGGGTAATGCCATCTACGCCATTGTGGTGAGCGGCATCTCCTTTTTACTGGCCGCTGCACTTGTTTCCCGTGTGGACGACGTAGACGAAGCAAATGACCGAAAAACTCAATAACCCATTAACCTGACAACTAAAATGAAAGGATTTATTTTCGACCTGGATGGGGTCATCGTAGATACGGCCAGATATCATTTCCTGGCGTGGAAAAAACTCGCAGAAGAACTCGGAGTGGATTTTACGGTACAGGACAATGAAAAACTAAAAGGCGTAAGCCGGGCACGCTCCCTGGAAATTCTCCTGGAATTGGGAGAGGTCAAAGCTACTGAAGAAGAAAAAGAAAAATGGATGCAGCAAAAGAATGAAGGTTATCTCCAATATGTATCCCGCATGGACGAACAGGAGGTGCTGCCCGGAGTGATCCCCGCCCTGCAGTTTTTAAAGGCAAACGATGGCAGGATTGCCCTGGGGTCCGCAAGCAGGAATGCGAGGCTTATCCTGGAAAAAACAGGAATTATGCCGCTGTTCGATACTATTGTTGATGGCAATGATGTTTCCAAAGCCAAGCCCGATCCGGAGGTTTTTGTGCTGGCGGCAAAACAGTTGCATGTGGAGCCTGCGGACTGTGTGGTCTTTGAGGATTCGGTGGCCGGTATACAGGCCGCCAATACCGCAGGGATGGCCAGCATAGGTATTGGGGAGGCCGATGTCCTGGAAGAGGCGGATCGCGTTTTCCCCGATTTTACACAGATCGACCTGGAAAACCTTTTATCCCGATCCAGCCCTAAAAAAAATAATCGATAAACAACAATACCGCAGAGCCGTAAGGCCGTTGCATGCAACGGCTCCACTTGGGCCTATCACCCCACAGGGGAAAGGACAATGTGTTTCCATAAAAATAGCTGCGACAAATCAAAAAACAAGAATAAAGATGAACCAAGATTATATCATTCCCGAAGAATGGTCTATTGTAGAAGAAGGATTTGACAAAAACAGGGTAGAATCATCCGAAAGCCTGTTCAGCCTGGGTAATGGGGCCATGGGGCAGCGGGCCAATTTCGAGGAAAGCTATTCCGGCCCTACCTTCCAGGGAAGCTATATTGCCGGGGTGTATTATCCCGACAAGACCAAAGTAGGCTGGTGGAAAAACGGTTATCCCGAGTATTTTGCCAAAGTGCTCAACGCTCCGAACTGGATCGGTATCGATGTGGAGATCGACGGGGAAAAATTGGACCTGGCCCGATGTAAGGAGATCAGGGCATTTCGCCGCGAACTGAACATGAAAGAAGGATGGCATCGCCGTTCGTTCGAAGCTGTGTTGCAAAATGATGCCGAAGTCCGGGTAGATGCCCGGAGGTTCCTCTCCCTGGAACAGGATGAGCTCGGGGTGATATATTATGAGGTAACCCCGTTGAACCGGGATATCAATATTGTCTTCCACCCCTATGTTGACGCAGGTATCACCAATGAGGATGCCAACTGGGACGAAAAGTTCTGGGAACCGGTCGAAACCAGGTTTTCCAACCGTGAAGGCTTTGTTGTGGCACAGACCTTTAAGACACATTTCCGGGTGGCCACATATATGCACAACACCCTGTTCCGGAATGAGGAAGAGCTGGCCCTTGGCCCGGTAACTACGGAATCTGCGGACGACAAGGTGCAATTGAGCTATGAGGTCCCGGTAAAAAAAGGAGAAAAGGCCTCGATCCAAAAACTCGGCGGGTATACCGTTTCCATGAATCACGATAAGGACAAGCTCATTCCTGCCGCACAGGAAGTGATCCGGAAAGCGGCAGAAAAAGGATACAAAACCCTGCTGGAAGCACAAAAAGAAGCCTGGTCCCGGATATGGGAAATGGCAGACATCACCATCGAAGGGGATGTAAAGGCACAACAGGGCATACGTTTTAATATTTTCCAGTTGAACCAGACTTACCTGGGCAAAGATGCCCGGCTGAATATCGGCCCCAAAGGGTTTACCGGCGAGAAATACGGCGGAAGCACTTATTGGGATACCGAAGCCTATTGTCTACCTTTTTATATGGCCACGAAAAATCAGCAGGTAGCGCGAAACCTGTTGTCGTATCGCTATAATCAGCTCGACAAGGCCATCGAAAATGCCGAAAAGCTCGGTTTCCGAAATGGTGCTGCCCTTTACCCGATGGTAACGATGAACGGGGAAGAATGCCATAATGAGTGGGAGATCACCTTCGAGGAAATACACCGCAACGGGGCCATTGCTTTTGGCATATACAACTATTACCGCTACACGGGCGATTACAGCTATATCCCCGAAATGGGACTGGAAGTACTGATCGGCATAGCGCGGTTCTGGCAACAGAGGGCAACGTTCTCCAAAGCCAGGAACAAATATGTGATCCTGGGCGTTACCGGTCCCAACGAATACGAGAACAATGTCAACAATAACTGGTATACCAACTACATGGCGAAGTGGTGCCTGGAGTATGCTGCAGAGCAGGTAGAAAAGGTAAAAGAGGAATATTCAGAAGACCATATCCGTATCTCGGGAAAAACCGGGCTGTCCGATGCTGAGATACAGCGATGGAAAGAAGTTGCGGAACATATGTACTTTCCCTATTCCGAAGAGCATGGGATCTACCTGCAACAGGACGGTTTCCTGGATAAAGAATTAATAAAAGTAGCAGACCTGGATGTATCACAGCGTCCCCTCAATCAAAAATGGTCATGGGACCGCATATTGCGTTCGCCTTACATTAAACAGGCCGATGTACTTCAGGGCTTTTATTTCTTTGAAGACCACTTCAGCCGCTCAGCACTGGAAAAGCATTTCGATTTTTACGAGCCCTTTACGGTACACGAGTCGTCCCTGTCGCCCTGTGTGCATTCTATCCAGGCCGCACTCCTCGGAAGGATGGAGCAGGCCTATGCCTTTTACCTGCGTACATCCCGCCTGGACCTGGACGACTACAACAGGGAAGTAAAAGAAGGATGCCACATTACCTCAATGGCCGGAACCTGGATGAGTATTGTGGAAGGCTTCGGGGGCATGCGGATCAAAGACAATATTCTGCATTTCAGTCCGAAGATACCCGGGCAATGGGAGGGCTATTCCTTTAAGATTAATTTCAGGGGGCAGGTACTGAAAGTGTCTGTAAAATCCGGAGGGACCGAGTTCGTCCTGGAAGGCGACAAAGCCCTTACGGTGGCCGTCAACGGAAAACAGGTGACGGTAGAACCGGGAAACCTCGTAGCCATTTAAATAAAAATTGACATAGGATTACAGGACTTAGGATATAAGACAGGGGAAGCAAAAGCTAATCCCTAAGTCAAAATAGTCTTATGTCATACGTCTTATAGTCCTATGTCGAAATACACCTTTAGATGAAAAAGATACTATACATATTAATTTTCTTGAGTACCACTTCTTCAATCGCTCAGCAAATAGAAAAAGTGGAGCCTCCGTTCTGGTGGAACGGAATGCACCGTAACGAATTGCAGCTTATGCTTTACGGCAAGGATATTGCCCGGTATACCCCGGAAATGGAAGGAATTACCATCAACAATATCCGGAAAACGGAAAACCCGAACTATCTGTTTGTAACCATAAATACGGAAAATGTACCCGCAGGGAAATATACCCTTAAACTATTGAAAAACGGCAAAAGGGCAGTAGATAGCTATGTCTATGAGTTCAGGGAAAGGAAAGAAGGTTCGGCACTGCGGAAAGGGTTTGACAGTTCCGATCTTATCTATCTCCTGATGCCCGACAGGTTTGCCAACGGAGATTCCGGAAATGACTCGCATCCCGGGACCACCGAAGCAGCCGACCGCAGCAAATCCGGCGGACGCCACGGCGGGGATATACAAGGGATCATCGATCACCTGGATTATATCGAAAAACTCGGGGCCACGGCAATCTGGAGCACACCGCTGCTTGAGGACAACGACCCGGAATATTCCTATCACACCTATGCGCAGAGCGATGTGTATCGCATAGACCCCCGTTATGGCACTAATGAAGATTATAAACGCCTTGCAGATGAACTGCACAAACGGGATATGAAACTCCTAATGGATTACGTAACTAACCACTGGGGGGCGGAACACTGGATGATCAAAGACCTGCCTACATATGACTGGGTACACCTGTTCCCTGAGCATGGTCGAAGGGAGTTCCCTGAGCGGCGGTCCCGGAGCGGAGCCGAAGGGAGCCGAAGGGCCGGCTATGCCAATTCCAATTACAGGATGGAAACGCAATATGACCCCAATACTTCCGACATCGATAAAAAGTATTGTGTGGATGGCTGGTTCGTCTCCACCATGCCCGACCTGAATCAAAGTAATCCGCTGGTGCTCAATTACCTGATCCAGAATGCTATCTGGTGGATCGAGTATACGGGTCTCGATGGCTTTCGGGTAGACACTTATTCCTATAACGACAAGGAAGGGATCTCTGAATGGACCAAAGCCATTATGGACGAATACCCTCATTTCAACATCGTAGGAGAGATATGGCTGCACAACCAGGCACAGATCGCCTACTGGCAGAAAGACAGTGAGATCGGTGCCCTTCAGGATTTCAACTCACATTTGCCGAGTGTTATGGATTTTACCCTGCACGATGCCCTGGGGGTGGTTTTTAACGAAGACGAGGCTACATGGGACAAGGGAATAGTGAAGGTTTACAGCAATTTTGTAAATGACTTCCTTTATTCTGATATCAATAACCTGCTGGTCTTTGCCGAGAATCACGATACACAGCGATTGAACCATATCTATGAAGGTGATATCGATAAATACAAAATGGCCATGACCCTGATCGCTACGGTCCGTGGTATTCCCCAGATATATTACGGAAGCGAGATCGGGATGGCCGGAAATAAGGACAAGGGCGACGGCGATATACGTAAGGATTTTCCCGGCGGATGGGAAGGCGATGAAAACAATGCCTTTACCGCTTCCGGACGTACGGAAAAACAGAAGGAGTATTTCGATTTTACTTCAAAGCTGTTCAGTTGGAGAAAACACACGCCGGTGATCCATACCGGAAAGACCAAACACTACCTGCCTGAGAATAATGTGTATGTTTATTTTCGATATAACGATAATGACACGGTGATGGTACTGCTCAATAACAGTGCAGAAGCCCGGACCGTAAAGACAGATCGTTTTGCGGAAAGTATAGGTCATCACACTAAAGGAAAAGAAGTGCTCAGTGGAAAAGCGGTAGATATATCCGAAACGATAAACATACCGTCTAAAACAGCCATGATCCTGAAACTCGAATAAACAAAAGTATTTAGCACATGACAAAAATTGTTTTTGAGACTATTCACCGGTAAATCAGCTCGCTCCCGACCCTAAAGGGTAATGTCCTTTTAGGCCGTTGATAATAATATATCACCCCTTCGGGGTTTAATGCCGTTGTTTCTATAAAAATGTCAGCCTTTCAGGCCTTTTAAATCCCGAAGGGATGACATAATTATAGAACTGGGATAACAAATCGGGGAGTTGTTGAAATTCAATTTATGTTATGTGCTAAAAAAAGTATTTAAAACCATATTATCAAACACTAAACCTGAAATGAAAAAGATCTTAATTATTACCATCGCAATATTTTCCTTCGTATCGTGCAAAAAGGAGGAGAAAAAGCAGGTAGGCAAGGCCGAACCAAAAACAGAACTGGCCCCCGTTTCCGATGAGATACTGGAAACGGCTGTTATCTATGAGGCCAACATCCGTCAATATTCCGAAGAGGGAAGTTTTAACGCATTTACACAAGATATTCCGAAACTAAAAGGGCTGGGAGTAAAAGTGATCTGGCTGATGCCCGTTTACCCGATCTCTTCCACAAAGAGCAAAGGATCGCTGGGGAGCTATTACGCCATAACCGACTACACCAAAGTTAACCCGGAATTTGGTACGCTGGAAGATTTCAGGAAACTAATAAAAACGGCCCATGACAATGGTATATACGTTATCCTGGACTGGGTGGCCAACCATACCGGGTGGGACCACGTATGGATCGAACAGCGCCCGGAATACTATACTCAGGATAAAGAAGGCCATATTATAGACCCGATAAACCCCGAAACAGGCGAATCCTGGGACTGGACCGATGTGGCCGACCTCAATTACGACAACCACGAGATGCGTGAAGAAATGATCAAAGACATGCGCTACTGGATTGAAGAAGAAAACATAGACGGCTATCGCTGCGATGTGGCTCATCAGGTACCTGTGGATTTCTGGGAAGAGGCCGCAGACAGGTTGAGAGAAGTAAAACCGGTATTTATGCTGGCCGAAGCAGAACAGCCCGAATTGCTGAAAAACGCTTTTGACATGCAATATGCCTGGGAAGGGCATCATCTCCTTAACGAGATCGCACAGGGCAAGAAAAATGTCAAAGACTGGGATGCCTACATGGTTAAGAACGATACCCTGCTGGAGGCCGATGATATTTTTATGAACTTTACTTCCAATCACGATGAGAACTCCTGGAACGGAACGGTTTTCGAACGTATGGGTGATGCTGCGGAGACCTTTGCCGCCATGACTTACGCAATTCCGGGAATGCCGCTTATTTACAGCGGACAGGAATACGATATGGACAAGAGGCTGCTGTTTTTTGAAAAAGATACCATCAATAAGGAAAAAGGGAAGTTCTATCCGCTGTACGAAAAGCTCGGAAAGCTGAAAAACGGGAACAAGGCCCTGAATGGCGGTAAAAAGGCCGCTTCCTATAAACGCCTCAGCACTTCCGATGATGAGAAGGTATTGGCCTTTGTCCGGGAAAAGGATGGGGACCGTGTGGTGTTTATCGCTAACCTGTCGGCCGAATCTCTGAAATTTACGGTGGAGACAGATGGGGAATACAAGAATTATATGACCGGGGAGGAAATGCAGATCAATGCAGGAACCCCGTATGATTTTAAACCCTGGCAATACCTTATCCTCGTCGGGAAGTAAACGAACTTCTGGTTATTGGTTTTCTTAATGCACTCATAATCAAAACTAATATGTTGGCATGAAATTTGGAAGAATATTTGATTAAATTTGCATAGTAAACCTGATTAGGAAACTTAAATTTTATATTATGGCATTAGAGATCACAGACGCTACTTTTGAGGAAGTAGTATTAAAAAGCGATAAACCGGTTATGGTAGACTTTTGGGCAGCCTGGTGCGGGCCTTGTAGAATGGTAGGGCCTATCATTGAAGAGATCAGCTCCGAGTATGAAGGTAAAGCTGTAATCGGAAAAGTGGATGTAGACGCCAACCAGGAGTTTGCCGCCAAATACGGAGTGCGCAACATTCCTACTGTACTGGTTTTCCAAAACGGAGAAGTAGTCGGAAGACAGGTAGGCGTAGCACCTAAGGCTACTTATACCGAGGCAATCGATACATTGCTGTAAAAGTTATTGCAGCATAAGAAATAAAAAAAGGTTTGGCGTACAGTCAAACCTTTTTTATTTTTATACGCCGGTCCTTTTTTCAGGACGATAAACACAAGCATGTGGACATACAGAACGAATTAAACAATATACAGCTTTTTAAAAACCTCGGGCTACTGGCCAACCAGGTCGTAGAGGGGTTTATCAGCGGTATGCACAAAAGCCCTTTTCACGGGTTTTCTTCCGAATTTGCAGAACACCGTATCTATAACCCCGGAGAAAGTACCCGGCATATAGACTGGAAACTCTATGCAAAGACCGACAAACTTTATTCCAAGAGCTACGAAGAGGAAACCAATCTCAGGTGTCATATTATCATAGATAATTCTTCTTCCATGTACTACCCGGAAGTGAAACAATTGTCGGCAGCCAGTCTCAATAAGATCGGTTTTTCCGTTTTGGCCGCTGCTGCCCTGATGAACCTGCTGAAACGGCAACGCGATGCCATGGGATTGAGCATCTATTCCGATGCCTATAATTTTTATGCTCCGGAAAAGGGGAGCAACCGGCATTACCGGATGTTGCTCAAAACCCTGGAAGATATCGCCTCTCACGCCGAAAAGGAGAGGGCTACGAAGACCTATACCTATTTACACCAGATCGCAGAAAAGATACACCGCAGAAGCATGATCTTCGTCTTTACCGACATGTTCCAGGACGAAACGGAAGATGAAGAACTGTTCGATGCCCTTCGCCACCTGAAATACAATAAGCACGAGGTTGTGCTCTTTCATGTAATGGACAAAGCCAGTGAATATCATTTTGATTTTGACAATCGCCCCAAGCGGTTTGTCGATGTGGAAACCGGGGAATACATTAACCTGTATGCCGACAATGTCCGGGAAGATTACCGGGAGGCTGTTAAATCCTATACTGAAACGATAAAACTGAGAGCGGCCCGATACCGCATCAAATATGTCGAAGCCGATATAAACAGGGATCTCGAAAAAATTTTACAAACCTACCTGGTTGAAAGACAAAAGTTTATTTGAGGAAGGGGAAATAAAGGACATTTTTTTGGTGAAAACATTTGCGGAATTAAAAATGGGGTGTATATTTGCATCCGCAATACAGAGGAGGTCCGGTAGTTCAGCTGGTTAGAATACATGCCTGTCACGCATGGGGTCGCGGGTTCGAATCCCGTCCGGACCGCTAAAACAAAGAAAGCTCCGCCAAAAGGGGCTTTTTTTGGCACTGAAAATTTAGTTGTGTTGTTTAGGGCAGACCTGATCTGCCCAGGTTTAGTAGTTAGACCAATGAAAGGCTTTTCCGCCGTGTGCGGAGGGCTTTTTTTGTTTGGGGGTGTTTCTTCTTTAATTTATGTATCCAGATTTCTTCATTAAAAAGGGTGTAAAAAAGGTTGCAATATTTTCTTCGAGGTTGCAATTAAAAATCTAATAATCAAAACTTTAAAATATTTTGTTATGCTTGCTAATAGGTTGAAAATACTATTCGTAATATCGAAAAGTAGAATAAATAAGAAAGGTCATTCACCATTATATTGTAGAATTACTTACCGAGAGAAAAGAAGACAGTTTGCAGTAGGGCTATTTGTCCCGCTTAGAAATTGGAACAGCAAACTCCAAAAAACGGAGCCTCCCAATGAAGAAAATGACTTTATAAACACTCAGTTGAGCCTGGTTAAATCAAAAATTAATCAGGCTTTTTTGTTTTTACAGGTGAATGAACCTGACTTCTCTGTGGATGATCTGTACCGCCAATACAAGGGAGAGAGGTTGTCCAAAGACGTTAGAGTCGCTGAATGCTTTAGAGAACATAATGCCAGAATAGAAAAGCTGGTAGGAAAGGATTTAAAGCAGGTAACTTACAATAAATACGAGGAATCCAAAGGACATTTGGAGGATTTTATATGGTGGAAGTATAAGACAAGGGATGTGCCCTTAAATAAGCTGAAATACAGCTTTATCGAGGATTATGAGTATTACCTCAAAACAGAGAAGAACCTTCAGCAAAGTACCATAAATAAGGCTATACAGCGCTTTAGGAAAGTGATCAGGTATGCAGTAGCCCAAGATTACATGGACAAAGACCCTTTTATGTTGTACAAGGCTAAGAGAGTAAAGAAAGAAGTGGTATATCTTACTACTCAAGAGCTGCAAAAACTGGAACAGCACGAGTTTGAAATACCCCGTTTAGCACAGATCAGGGATATGTTTGTATTCTGTTGCTATACTGGTTTGGGTTTTAATGAAATGGCAAATCTTGAACCTGAGCATATCGTAAAAGGGTTTGACGGTAATTTATGGATACAGGATTCCAGAAAGAAGACAGGGAAAGCAATTTCTGTACCCTTATTGCCTCCTGCAATACGAATAATGGAACGGTATAGTGGAGATACAAAGATATTGCCTGGAATAACCAACCAAAAGTTTAACGCCTACCTGAAGGAAATAGCTGATTTGGTTGGTATAAAGAAACATCTCACTCACCATATAGCCCGAAAAACTTTTGCTACCACAGTATTGCTGTATAATGATGTTTCTATGGAGGTAGTAAGTGAACTTTTAGGACATTCCAAAATGCAGATTACCCAAGAACATTATGGTAAGGTGGTACAGAAGAAAGTCAGTGAGGAAATGAGAAAATTAAGCAAAAAGATTGATAAATAGTTATTTATCCTCGTTTGTGTATGAGTTTTTAAAAACAGGATCAAAAAAATTAAAGTGATATGAACTACAAAACAGATATAGACGAAAAAGAGATTGTAGAGAAGCTGACCAAGCTACTGGAAGTACAGTATATCTACTTGTCTGCAACAGGGAATAAAGACTATTCAAAACCCGTATGGATAGTTATCCTCAAAGGGAATAGAACAGGATTAACAACGGAACTCTCCGCTATGGTAGCCAAGATATTCCAGGAGGAAACCAACGCCTTATATCGCATATTTTCATTTGAATATGCCCAGGAACAACTAAAGGATAAAAACCTGTTTTTTATTCATGGATGTCATCCGTCCAATCTAATCTACAAAAGTGATGAAATTGATACAGGATTGAAAGTACCTGCCATAAGCGAAGAAACACGGGAAGAAATAGAATTGGATTTTGAAGATGAACTCACCCGGGTCAGTGCTTTGATGGATGGGGCTGCTTTTTACATGGGAAAAGAGAATTTCCCGCTGGCAGCCCTTTTGTTACATCAGTATATGGAAATATCATTCCGTAATGCAGAACTGACCATGCTGGGCAGGGAACGAAAAAGTCACAGTATTAAGGAACATCAAAATTATATCAGGGCTTTTGTACCAGAACTTGGGCGTATTTTCAATATGGATCAGGAGGAAGATGTCGAACTATTAAAATTACTGGATGATGCTTATATGGCTACCCGCTACCATAAGAACTATCACATCACAAAGTTGCAGTTGAAGACCATATCGGAGAAAGTACGGCATTTAATGGGCATCATAGGTGATTTATACCGAGAAAAACTGGAAGATTGTAAAGGAAAAACAAGTCAACCAGCGTCTACTAAAGAAAAGTCTGTTATATCACCTTCATGGTCTCCCCAGGACAACCTGAAAATCAAAGAAAGGATAGAAAGATTGATGGAAATGAAGTTGCATAAACTATCTCCTAACTCGGATAAACTGTATTATAAAACAGATTTTTTAGTCAATGGTCCTGCGGATATGCTTTATGATATAGCAGGTATTATGAAGGCCTGTATCATCGCTCTGGAATATGCAGATGGCAGGTTTAACAGTCTTATTCCTCAACCCCATATCAACATACAAACGGCGTTGAAACATGCTTTACAGTTATTGCCTTTTGAAGAGGTGGAATGTTTGGAAAAGATTATAGAAGAGTATATGATGCCAGTTAAAAATGAGGCAGCAGCAACCACGGAAAATTAAAAACGATGATGAAAACAAAAAAGAAAAATCTAAAGGAATTAAAAGAACTGGCAGAAAGTACGCTAATCACACTACAACCCCGTAAGGGCTACACAGATAAATTTGAAGTACCCTTTGTAAATTTTGAGGGTTACACGGACTTGTTTGCTACCATAGAAGCCCTACTTAAAGTATGTGTATTGGCTACGCAGGAAGATCAGCACAGGCCTCCTTTTGTCAAATCTCCTATCTATAATATTCGCCTCACTTTGGAACTGGCTTGCAAACTTATGCCCTTTGAGGAGGGGGAGTTTTTGGATAAGGCGTATAAGCTATTTTAACTAAGAATGAACCTGTTTCATAGTACAATTACGGAACCCCGTAATTTTATATCACTTATTCATAATATCTTGCAATCGAACTACCCCCTTTTTCCTTAAATGGAGAGGGGGCTTTTTATTTATTTCATCTAAACACTAAGACTATGGGCAAGTTTAAAAAGAAATTACTTTTGAAAATGAGGCGGTTTTTTAAGGACATCTGTGAAGAACTCCTGGAAGATCACAAAGTAAATATTTATCTCGTTGAGAAAGGGGACATTATAGGAAAAAAGATGTCAGTTCCCTTTATACCATCTGCGGGATCAATCATTGAAATTGACGAAACACAGAATTTGTTTGAAGTAGATAAGGTGTATATTAGTAACGCATTTGGTGTTATTCATCTGTACGGGCATAAGATTCCTTATATGCTTTATATTCAACGAGGCACTGTTTAGAGTTTATGCCTGATTGCAGGATAGAATTTTTTTGCAGAGAATTTGGGACTGTATATATCACGTAGTATATAAATATATATGCTGGCTAAATTTGGTTTCCCCTACTTTATGACAGTCGGCATGTACTTTTACTGTTGTTTATTTTTGGGGTAGTTTAACATGATAAATGTTAATTTAATAAGCGCAGTAATTCCAGGGAGCTGTCTGTAAAAGGGCAGCTTCTTTTTTCCAAACCTTTATTTCCTAAAAAATCGTAAATTGAAGACCTAAATTTCCTACGAATATGATAGTACAGGGAAAATTATATGTAGAGGATGAAGTATGCAATTTGCTTGCCTTTGATCTACTTTTTGAACAGGGGACAGATTGGAGTGGTAAACCCAGTAGAAGACCTCAATTAGAGGGAATATTTGTTCAAATAGAATCTACAAACAACGATGAGTTATTTCATCACTGGATCACTTCTAACGATACTATGAAACAGGGAAAAATAGTGTTTTATGGCCCCGACGGTATGAAAGAGCAGCGTAAATATGAGTTTTGGGACTGTTATTGTGTGAACTGGAAAGAAGATTTTAAACACAACACAGAGGAACCAATGGGGATGTCCATGAAACTCATGCCTGGAATTTTTAAAACCCCAGGAGGGACTATTGCCGAAAAGCCGTGGAAAATATCTGACCCGTTTACTGCATATAAATCCTATGAACCAGAAGAAGATGAAGATCAGGAAGAAGAAGAAACATTAACTGGGTATAAACTATATACCAACGGTTGCATTGAACTTATTTGCAGTAAGGAAGAGAATGATGCAGAACCGATAGACTATCTGTACAACGAAGATATGTCCAAAAAGATAGAGGTGCAGGATAAGTCCATTTTATATTCGCTTTCACATAACGACAAAAAAAGCAATGTAGAGGTAAAAGACTTGAGTTTTGCCATAGTTCGTGATTTTAATGAGGCGGCAAGGGTCTTTAAGTTTGCGGCAGATAATTCTAATGTGGAGTGGGGTTTTGACGGACATAAGCCTACGGAGGCATCGAAAGAGGTGTATTTCGTAGGGACATATAGAAATCAAAATTTAGCCCCTAATAGTGAAACTGCACTTGGAGTTAGTATATTTAATCAAACTTTTCGGATACATTCACATCCTTATCCTCACGTGGATATAGACAAGGATTTAGACTGGGGTATTGGCGATATGAAATCAGTATGGATGCAAAATCAAATACACGGAAAAGTTATTCGACCTCCTAAAAATAAAGGGGACGTATTGAGAGCCCAGGAAAGATACGAACGTTTTGAAAAAGCAGGGAAAAGAGTGTTTAATCATTACCATTACTTTCCCCAAAAAGGTCTATACTATTACGACCCTTTTATAGCCCGAAAATTTGTGTCCAGCAGTATAACAAGAAATATTTTATAAATGGCTAAATATCTGTCTGTAATAGCGTTTTTGCTTCTGTCTATTTCGTGTAATGCCCCATGTGAAAAATTTCATAAAACCCCTGTGTATGAGGTGATAGATGAAATATTAAAAAATCCTGAAATACCCCCTGGTGGTTATTTTAACATATTAAAAATTAGTTTCGATAAAAGTTATGACGGAAAACATCGGTATTTAGACATCACTAACGACCCATTTTACTCGGAAGAATTAAACGATCTAAAATTGGATGGATGGATAGAAATGCGCGGAATAATGGTGGCTTTTTACAAATTGGATGAATATCCCAACAATGAAGATATTAAATCGTGCCTAAATACTGGGGAACCTCCTAAGCAATTTTTATTTGAAACAGAAGACAGTGACGACTTTAATCCGAGGATTTGGCGTTTTGATGTAGATGAAGACGGCACTTTAAACTATACAGGGAAAAGTCCTCCCGCATTCACGTTATCAAAAGAACGTTACGAATAAAAGCCTATTAAGGCTTCCTAAATATGTTTAACCAAGAGGCCCCTGCTAAAGGGACTTTTAAATGGTGTTTAAAATCAGAGAAAAATTTAAACAAAAAATTTGTGTATATCGCCAAAAAAATTGCACTTTTAGGTTGAGCCGATTATATCTATGCAAAATATTTTGGATATGGAAATACCAAAGTATATAACATTGTTGATTTTGGTAATAGTGCTTCAATCATGTGGGGTCACTATGGTAAATTCAGGAAGTGATTTTGATAAATCTGAAATCACAGAAGTTGAGTTTTGTAGGCTAAATAACTACCAGGGGCAGCTAATTAAAACAACATTAGAATATTCAGGCATGGAAGAATATTGGGGTGCCAGGGGCTTTGAAGATTGTGATCTAAATAATGAAGTTGATTTGAATTTTGAAGAGTTTTATGAAAATGAGAGAGATTATTTAATTGACCCTCAATTAAGAAGATTATATAATAATTATCCAACCCATAAAGCCATAATGACGGTGATAGGTGTTTTCAATAAAGATACTATTAATGGGTTCGGGCATCTAAATTCCTATCCTGCTGAAATTTTAGTAAAAAGTGTAAGAATTAAAGTAAAGCACAAGTAATAGTTAAGGGCTTTTCTTCTAACTTTGACACTCCCCAATAATTTCCTTCTCAGGAGGGGTTTTTATATCTTGGTCTTATGGAAATAGACCTTATCACTAAACTTGTCCAGGATTATTTGGATAGCCGATTACTTCCCAATGAAAAGAAAGAAGATTCACCTGTATATTTCTCTTATGAAAATCAAACTTTAGAAATTTATACAATTTATGATATTGATATTGGGGAAATGAAATTTCCAATAGCCAAAGCCAAACGTATTAAGTCCAGAGGTATATGGAAAGTATATTGTATGGGGAGATATATGAAATGGACACCTTATAATCAACAACCTGAAGTAAAGGATATTTATGAGTTTTTGAAATTGATAGATGAAGACGAACATTCCCTGTTTTGGGGGTAGGGGCTATACTTTTCAATCAAAAAACTTGACAACTTGACGTTTGCCAACATGCCAACTTATTTTCCAGGAAAAGAGAAGGGATATTAAAAAAAATCTTTCACCTTACTCGTCATCGAACCAAACTAAAAAAGATCAAAAAGTGTTATTATTCGGTAATTTTCAGGAATTAATGATAATTTTAACACCTATAATAACGAGTTAATCACAATTAAAAATCAAACAATCCGAATGACAACTTTTCCAGTAACAGCTTCTATCCTATCGGAAAAAGAATTAGGAAATTTGGTAAAAGATCAATATAATTTAAGTGGAAATTTTGAATGTAAACTGTTCAGAACAGGATTAAATCACACTTATTTTATTTCAAATGCAAAAAACAAATATGTTGTTAGAGTGTGTAAGCTTCCCTAAAAACTGAACTGTTTAAAATTATAAAAATGATTAATTTTAAACCTCAGTTCAAAAAATGAAAAAGAGTAAATTTTCACCCCAGCAAATCGCCAGGATTTTAAAAGAGTTTGAC
>NZ_JAHKRR010000006.1 GCF_018863395.1 Sinomicrobium weinanense | reverse complement strand
GGGATATAAAACACCAGTAGATTTTATAGTACAACGAAGCAAAACGCGGTTTGCCTCCCTTATAATCGACCAACACTTAAGGGAAAATACTATATTTGAAAGTGCTTCTGTTTAGGGGAGCCTTACACGCTGTCTATTAACTGTAATGCGCACATAAATGTCTAAAAAATCAGGATTGCTTCGGGATTTTCGGGTGAAGAAAATCACCCCAAAAGTACTGCTTGTTTTCATGGCTTCGTCTTAAATTACACATATTTTCCTGTAAAGACGAAAGTCAAACCGCCACTAATTACCTCAAAGATAAGATAATAACCTTAAAAATGCTCACCAATTTGCACACCGAATTGCACACTTTTTAGGTGATTTTAGATGACTTCAGTTCATATCATAAAAAATGAAAAGCACTGAAAACCATACGATTAACAGTGCTTTGTTTTTCATTAATATACTAAAGTCGGGGTGACAGGATTCGAACCTACGACCTCGTCGTCCCGAACGACGCGCGCTACCGGGCTGCGCTACACCCCGAAAACATCTGAACGATGCAAATTTCAATATCTAAATATAAGGGGTGCAAATATAGGATTTTTTTGTTAAAAAAATCACTTCCGTACCCTTTACGTATAAAACTTTGTAAATTGGCTATATAAACACTTCGGACCAAAGAACATGATCAATCCGGCTATGATAAAAATGGTGTTTTATATGAAAAAATTTCCCGCTTTTTGCCTGGGCCTGGCCATGTCTCTCGTGGCCTGTGCACAACAAAAAGACACCGGCATACACGAGCCTGAAAATGTAAATTATACCGTCGAAACCGTTGTTGACGGGCTCAGCGTTCCCTGGGGCATGGCATTTCTGCCCGACGGAAGCATGCTCATTACAGAACGGTCCGGAGAACTCATTCATTTCAGGAACGGAGAAAAGATCAATATAAACAATGTCCCTGAAGTCTATGCCAGGGGCCAGGGTGGATTCATGGATATAAAACTGCACCCCGGGTATAAAGAAAATGGCTGGATATACCTCTCCTATTCCTCTCCTGAAGGAGAAGAAAAAGGTGCTCATACCGCTGTGATAAGAGCTAAACTGAAGGGCAACGACCTTGTGGAAAAACAGCTTTTGTACAAGGCCACTCCCAATACCGGAAAATCCCACCATTTCGGTTCCCGGTTCGAATTTGACAGGGATGGATACCTGTATTTCTCCATAGGCGAACGGGGAGACAGGGATATAAACCCTCAGGACATTACCCGTGACGGGGGAAAAATATATCGTTTAAAAGACGACGGAAGTATTCCCTCCGATAACCCTTTCACAAACAAGCCCGGTGCCAAACACGCCATTTACAGCTACGGCCACCGAAACCCCCAGGGGATGGCCATACATCCGGAAACCGGGGAAATATGGATACACGAACACGGCCCCAGGGGCGGCGATGAGATCAACATTATAAAAAAAGGAGCCAACTACGGCTGGCCTGTGATCACTTACGGCATCAATTACAGCGGCACTACCATTACCGACGAGACCGAAAAAGAAGGCATGGAACAACCGCTCTATTACTGGGTGCCCTCCATCGCACCAAGCGGCATGGCATTTGTAACCTCTGATATTTATCCCGACTGGAAAAATAACCTCCTGGCCGGATCGCTTTCCTTTCAATATCTCGAAAGACTTGTAATCAGGGACAACAAGGTTACCTACCGGGAAAAACTCCTTCCCGGTATAGGCCGGGTACGCGATGTACGCCAGGGCCCGGACGGGTATATTTATGTTTCGGTAGAAGGAAAAGGCATCGTAAAGATCGTACCTCAACAATCGTAACAATCATACTGTAATCTGAATAAAACTATCATGAGCAACAGCAATTATCTGGACAGTGTAAAAAAACAGTTCCTCCACTACAAATCATTAGGGGACAAAACATTTCAAACGCTTTCGGACAACGATATTCACTGGCATAAAGGAGAAGAAGACAACAGCATTGCTATTATCGTAAAACACCTTGCGGGCAATATGCTAAGCAGGTGGACAAATTTCTTCACTCAGGACGGGGAAAAAGAATGGCGCCACAGGGACAATGAATTTACGGACACCTACACTTCCGTGGAAGATATGAAAGCCGGATGGGAAGCAGGCTGGACCTGTTTCCTCGACACCCTCAACTCCATCCGGCCCGAAGACCTGGAAAGGAGCGTTTACATACGCGGCAAAGCACATACCGTGACAGAGGCTATCAACCGTCAACTCGCTCACTATCCTTATCACATCGGCCAGATTGTTCATATCGCCAAACAATTAAAGGACGAGGACTGGAAATCCCTTTCCATTCCCCGGGGAGCGTCTTCGGAATATAACAAGACGGTTCTCCGGACGAAAGAAAAATCCTGATCTTTCCCGATTGCCCGTGGCCTGATATATCACACCTCTTATAATCTAAAATCCCGGTTTCTGAATTTTAAAACTAATTACGTACCTTCGTAACCGAATTTTTTGGTCATAAAAAACGATAAAAATGAGTAAATACGATGTCATAGTTGTGGGCAGTGGTCCCGGAGGATATGTTACTGCCATCAGAGCCTCTCAATTGGGCTTAAAAACTGCTATTATAGAAAAAGAAAACCTGGGAGGCGTATGTCTTAACTGGGGTTGTATCCCTACCAAGGCATTGCTCAAAAGCGCACAGGTATTCGAATACCTGAAACACGCCGAAGACTACGGGCTCAAAGTAAAGGATTATGACAAGGATTTTAATGCGGTAGTAAAAAGGAGCAGGAATGTAGCCGACGGAATGAGCAAAGGTGTTCAGTTCCTCATGAAAAAGAACAAGATCGACGTGATCAACGGTTACGGAAAGGTAAAACCCGGTAAAAAAGTAGAAGTTACCGACGATAAGGATAAAAAGACAGAATACCAGGCCGACCATATCATCATCGCAACCGGAGCGCGTTCCAGAGAGCTGCCCAGCCTGCCCCAGGACGGAAAAAAAGTCATCGGGTACAGGGAAGCCATGAACCTGCCGGAGCAACCCAAAAAGATGATCGTAGTAGGATCTGGCGCCATAGGAATAGAATTTGCATACTTCTATAACGCTATCGGTACCGAAGTTACCGTAGTAGAATTTATGCCCGATGTTGTTCCTGTCGAAGATGAAGAAATCTCCAAACAACTGGCAAGAAGTTTCAAAAAAGCCGGCGTAAAAATTATGACCTCTGCCGAGGTGACCAAGGTAGATACCTCCGGCAAAGGTGTTAAAGCCACGGTAAAAACCAAAAAAGGTGAAGAAATACTGGAAGCCGATATCGTACTTTCTGCCGTAGGTATTAAAAGTAACATCGAAAATATAGGCCTGGAAGAAGTGGGCATTGCTACCGACAGGGACAAAATACTGGTCAACGACCACTACCAGACCAACATCCCCGGCTATTACGCCATAGGTGATGTAACTCCCGGACAGGCACTCGCTCACGTAGCCTCTGCCGAAGGTATTCTCTGTGTGGAAAAGATAGCCGGAATGCACGTGGAACCCCTCGATTACGGCAACATTCCCGGATGTACATACTGTATGCCCGAAGTAGCTTCCGTAGGACTTACGGAAAAACAGGCCAAAGAAAAAGGATACGATATCAAAGTAGGTAAATTTCCGTTCTCCGCCTCCGGTAAAGCCAAGGCCAGCGGTAATGCCGACGGTTTTGTAAAAGTGATTTTCGATGCCAAATACGGCGAATGGCTCGGTTGCCACATGATCGGCGCCGGGGTTACCGATATGATAGCCGAAGCTGTCGTAGCCCGAAAACTGGAAACCACAGGGCACGAAGTCCTCAAGGCCGTGCACCCGCACCCCACCATGAGCGAAGCGGTCATGGAAGCCGTTGCGGATGCCTATGACGAGGTCATCCACCTGTAATATCATATATCAAGAGACATATCTGTCCCTTTGAGCGCAGTCGAGGAGTCCCTGAATTGACTTTTCAACTGCGCTCTTTTAAAATCGTAATTCAACTTTATTCACAAATATCTTTAATTCCTCCATCATGTTGAAAAATTTCAGGATAACCGCTATACTCGAAGGCATTTCATACCTGCTTCTGTTCCTGGTGGGGATGCCGTTAAAATATCTGCTTGCCCATACAACTACCAATATGATAATCGGATATATCCACGGTTTTCTATTTATATTATATGTTGTTCTGGCCATACTGGTGTGCTATCACAGGCAATGGAGCCTCAAAAGGTTTTCCCTGCTGTTCATTGCAGCCCTTCTGCCATTCGGCACTTTTTATGCCGAGAAAAAATACCTCCGGGAAGCGTAAACAACCCGCCCCCTCTGAAAATTGCCCGGAACTGTTGCCACAAACTTCTGGATAAGTCTTATTTTTGCCAGATCAATACTTATTAAATTCTGATAATATGAAAAAGATCGTATCGTTAATCGCCATTGTTTTATTTGCTGCCGGAGCTTTACATGCGCAGGAAGATGATCAGAGCCTGCTGAAAAACAAATGGCTCGTCGGGGGGGCCGTAGGTTTTTCCAAGGACAATAATTCCGGAACGGAAACCACCGATTTTTCCATACTGCCCTCTGTGGGTTTCTTCCTGGAGAACGATTTTGCAATAGGACTGAGCGCCGGATACGAACAGACCAAAGTGAAAATTGACGGCATAAGTTCCAAAAAAGAATTTTACGGTGTACTCCCTTATGCCAGGAAATACTGGTTCCCGGCTTCCAAACTCATGCCTTTTGCCCAGGGCGACGTTCGCCTGGGATGGGCCAAGGATAGCAGTGCAGACAATTTTGCCTGGGGCGTTAACCTTCGCCCGGGACTTACTTACAGGCTTAACGACAGCATCGCTTTCGATGCCATTATCGGGCGGTTCGGATATGACAACGAAGGAAAAGACTCTGACAACTACGGCTTCGGGCTGGACCTCACCGAACTGAAACTGGGTATCATTGTGTTCCTCTAAACAAAAAACACCTCCGAAAACAATATAAATCCATTTCTTTTATTTACAGATCAAACAATGCAACTGACAGAGCTGAATGCCATTTCCCCCATCGACGGAAGATACAGAAACAAAACCGAAAACCTGGCGCCTTTCTTTTCTGAAGAAGCCCTTATAAAATACCGGGTCCGGGTAGAGGTCGAATACTTTATTGCCCTGTGCAACCTTCCGCTGCCACAGCTAAAGGGTTTTGACCATACCCTTTTTAACGACCTTCGGGATATATACAACGGTTTTTCCTCTGAAGATGCCCTGGCCATAAAAGAGATCGAAAAAACCACCAATCACGATGTAAAGGCGGTAGAATATTTTATCAAGCAAAAATTCGATGCGCTCGGGCTTTCCGCACACAAAGAATTCATCCACTTCGGACTGACTTCCCAGGACATCAATAACACTTCCATTCCGCTGTCCCTCAAGGAAGCTGTTTACGAAGCGTATCTCCCCTGCCTGAACGAGGTCATAGCCAGGTTGAAAGAACTCGCTGCGGAATGGGCAGATATTCCCATGCTGGCCCGAACACACGGACAACCGGCCTCCCCTACCCGCCTTGGAAAAGAAATACAGGTATTCATCACCCGTATCGAAGAACAACTAAACACATTAAAAACCATCCCCTACGCTGCCAAGTTCGGCGGGGCGACCGGAAATTATAACGCACATCACGTCGCATATCCGAATAAGGACTGGAAAGCCTTTGGTACCAGTTTCGTAGAAGAGGTCCTCGGATTACACCACTCCTTCCCCACGACACAAATAGAGCATTACGACCATATGGCGGCCCTGTTCGATGTCCTGAAGCGTATCAATACCATCTTTATTGACCTCAACAGGGATATCTGGACCTATATTTCCATGGATTACTTCAAACAGAAGATCAAAAAAGGAGAAGTAGGCTCATCCGCCATGCCACATAAGGTCAACCCGATAGATTTTGAAAATTCGGAAGGGAACCTGGGTATCGCAAATGCGGTATTTGAACACCTCTCGGCCAAACTCCCCGTTTCCAGGCTGCAACGCGACCTCACGGACAGTACGGTGCTCCGTAATATCGGTGTACCTTTCGGACATACGGTCATCGGTTTTTTATCGACCTTAAAAGGATTGAACAAATTGCTGCTCAACAAGGATAAATTTGCCCAGGACCTCGAAAACAACTGGGCGGTAGTAGCCGAAGCCATACAGACCATATTGCGAAGGGAAGGCTATCCCAACCCTTATGAAGCCCTGAAAGGACTTACCCGTACCAACGAAAAAATAAACAGGGAGTCGATCGCAAGGTTTATAGATACCCTGGAAGTTTCGGACAATATTAAAAATGAACTGAAGCAAATAACCCCGGCCAACTACACGGGGATATAATAACAACTGTCACCCCGAGCCCTTCGGCCTTGCTCAGGATAAACCAAAGTCGAGGGGCCTTGGTCGGCCAAAGCGTCTCGACTCCAGCCTGTCCTGAGTTTATCGAAGGCCTCGACGTGACAGGAATATCATTACCATTTGCCTGATAAAATTTTTATCTTACCGGGCAAAACTCTTTACTTTCCGAAAAGGCCTTTCAATTCCCCCAGCCTGTCGTCGTCAATGTCGCCCTTTTCTATGATTTTTATGAACTCTACCATTTTTTCGGGATTCATGTCATTGCCAAGGATACGGACAAGAGCAAAACCCCGGTCGTTATCTGTCCCGAAGAAGATCACCTCGTCTATGGCCCCTTCATTCCCTGTATATTTCAGGACGGCCCGTTTGTTTTTGTCAGATAATCGCAACAGCTCGTGAAAATCACTGCCGGAAAGTATGCTGTTCACCCTGGTTTTTTCAGCTTCGTAAACCGCTTTGTTCTCTGCTGTTACCGGGAAAGCCAGTACATTCAGTTTTTTAATGGAATTATAGGCTTCTTTCTGGTTTTCCGTAAGCTGCACATTAGATATATCCAACATACTCGACGGTATATCCAGGTTTACAAACCCTTCCTTCTCAGCACTGTCTACATAGTACTGTTGCAGGCTTTCTTTATTGCTGCAGGAACTCATGAACACAAGAAAGGCCCCAAACACAGCACTTGCTATTAAATTTTTCATACTTCAGATTTAAGTTCTATTTATATTTTCCTTCTCACCTTCTCACTTTCTCACCCCATTATCCTACTGCTTCTTTCCCGCTTCATCCAGTTCCGAAGGAAGGTTCATCTTTTTAGTGAGCATACTTATCTTATTCAGGTCAATATCACCTGTAAGCGACAACAGTACTGTTTCCACTTGCGTTCCATGCACTTCCACATCTTTCAACCCGGAAACAAACATCAGCAATTCGCTTACATGGTCTTCATCTTTGCCTGGTTTTATATAGAACTTCACATTGGAGTTCTCGTCTTTAACACGCATCAGTTCTTCGAGTGACGAACTTTGAATATACTGGCCCATTGTAGACTGCATTTCCCGGGCGATATTCTTGTTGCTTGTAGAGAACACTTTCAGGTTTTTCAGGGTCTTTACCATTTCCATGAACTCTTTGGCTTCGGGGTCGTCTGCCTCTATCCTGGAAAACAGCTTAAACATATTCTGGTTAACGATTACGGCCGACACATCGTCCATGGCCTCGAACCGGTCGAAAACGGCCTGCGAAAAACCGAGGGCAGGCAATACCGCCAGCAGCATACATATCACTAATTTTCTGGCTGTCATTTTATTTAACCGCTTTTTTTCGTCATACCTCTCATGGCTTCCCTTACCGGCAAGACCATGTAATGCTCTTAATTCTTTCATCTTTTTCTGTTTTTACTATAATTTATTCTTTATTTCCTGTTACTCATCCGGCCAACGCTCTGTCGGGAGGTTGGGAGGCGGAAAATTTTCCGCCCTCTACGGTTGATGCGATCATTTTGCAATGCCTTGTGGCTCTTTCCGTAGCTTATCTGTTTTCGGGCGGCAATATTTTATTTTTGGTCTCTTCAAATTCGTTTAAATATTCTATTTTATCCGTGCCCTTATTGAGGTTTTCCCCTATCATATACAGGGCCTGTACGGTTTCCTGGTAGGCTACCAACGCTTCTTTTTCTTCCACAGAAGGCCGGGTAGAAAACCAGATCCCCAGGGCTATGGCCACTGTTGCTGCCACCGAAAGCCAGGCGTAGTTTTTTTTGCGTCCCGTTCTCATACGAAGCTCTTTGGTGGACTTCTCTTCCCTGGCCACAGTAAAATACCGGAACATCGGCTGATATGCCCGTAGGTGGGAGGCCACCTCATCCTGTGAAAAATAGGTTCTTAGCGCTTTTTCCTCCTCTACGGTGGTTGTCCCTTCAAAATACTTTTCGATCCACTTTTCTATCTTAGCCAACTCCATAACTGTGCTTTTTTATCAGTGCTTCCCGGACTGCCTTCCTTGCCCTGGAAAGGGCCACCCGTACCGCGGTGGGGTTCATGTCCATCATATCACTTATTTCTTCAAATTCGTATTGTTCCACGTCCCTGAGCTGTAAAACGATCTTCTGCTGTTCGGGCAGGTGTTCCATGATTTTCTGCATCAGGGCCACGCTGTCCCGGGCTTCCACCTGTCGTTGCAGGGATGCATTTTCATCGCTGTAATTGCTGTGTACCAGTTTCAGGTTTCCCGCCTGTCTGGATTTTAAACGGTCCAGACAGTAATTCTTTGTAGTGGTAACCGCAAAGGCCTCCACACTCCGGTAAGTTGCTATCTTACCCTTATTGGCCCATAATTTAAGTAATACTTCCTGTATGGCGTCTTCAGCCTCCTCTGTTGAAACCAGAAGCCTTTTGGCCAAACGGAACAATTTGTCCTTAAACGGCATTACAGTATGTAAAAACTCTGCCTGTTTCATATTTAGTTGGTTAAACCTGGAGTCCTGGAGTTTGGGAGATTTGGAGACGGGGAGACTTGGGGACCTGGAGATCGGGAGAAATTTTGTAATTTGTCGTCTACAACTTTTTCTCACCTTCTCACCTTCTCACCTTCTCACCTTCTCACCTTCTCACCTTCTCACCTTCTCACCTTCTCACCTTCTCACCTTCTCACCTTCTCACCTTCTCACCTCATCAACTCAAAAGGAAGACGAACGAGCTTAAAAAATGTTACAAAAAATTTTAAAAAGCCAATAATTAAAGTAAATTTAGCGTTTTATAAAACATATGTCCCCTTTTCCTGCTAAAACACGGACAACTTACATGCCGTCTTAAAATTTGCAGAAATAATTGATGAAAATAACGACTATCTTTTCACCTCTATAATAAAGTGGAATACACCCTCGCTTTTTGTCTTGGGCTAAAAAATTGAGCACATGAAAAAACTATTTTACCTTTTTCTGTCGGGCCTGGTCCTCTGGAGTTGTTCGGACAAAGATGATGATGCATTTGTTCCCAAACCTTCGGGAAACCTGGAAGTCCAGGATTTTATATGGAAAGGATTGAACGAATGGTATTTCTGGCAGGGGGATGTCACCGATCTGAGTGACACGAAATTTTCTTCAAATGAGGAATACAAGGATTTTCTCGGGAATTATTCAGCCCCTGAAGATCTGTTTGACCACCTGTTATTCAGAAAGGGCGATATTGACCGCTTTTCATGGATTGTAGATGATTATGAAGAACTATTGAACTCTTTCCGGGGAGAAAACGAAACTTTTGGCTTTGGGCCCGGAAGCCTGGTTCGGGTTAATGATAATGGCGATGTTATTTGGTATGTGGCCTATGTAATGCCCAATTCTCCGGCAGCTGATGCGGGAATGCAGAGAGGAGACCTTATCTATAAATTCGACGGTATTGTACTGAAAGATGATGAAAATACCATCGATCAGTTAAACCGTAATTATTTTAATAATAATTCTATAAAATTCGAATTTGCCACAGTAGATAACGGGGTACTATCGCCAACAGGGGAAGAGGCAACACTAAACAGACAAACCGTCCAGGAAAACCCCGTGCATTTTTCGGATGTGATTCCTTATGAAGGTAAAAATATCGGCTACCTGGTATACAACGGTTTTGTCAACACCTATAACGAAGAATTAAACACTGTATTCGAAGGCTTTAAAAACCAGAATATAGATGAGTTGGTACTGGACCTGAGATATAACGGCGGAGGCTCCGTAGAAACATCGACCTACCTGGCCAGTATGATCTACGGAGAGGCTTCGGCCAGTGATATATTTGCCAAGTCCATTTACAATCCCAAACACCAGGAAGAAAATAATTCCGACACTTTTGCAGATAAGGCAAGGACCTTTGATAAATCGACCGGTGACCCTACGGGAAGCGAAGTCCAAATAAACCGTCTGACCTCATTAAACAGGGTCTATATCCTAACCTCACAAGACACTGCTTCTGCAAGTGAAATGATCATTAACGGTTTAAGCCCATATATGGAAGTCATTCTCATAGGAGAAACCACCTATGGCAAAAACGTAGGGTCTTTTACACTTTTTGACGCTCCGGGTTTCGGAACCAGAAACATTAACCCCAACCATAAATATGCCATGCAGCCTATTACTTTCACCATTTATAACAAGAATGACGAAAGTGATTATGTCCATGGGTTTACCCCGGATATAGAAGTCAGGGAATTTGAATCTTATGAAGACCTTAAACCGTTCGGAGATACCGAAGAATCATTGCTCCGTGCTGCTTTAAATCACATTTCGGGACTCGCAGCCAGAGCAGCGGTAACGCCCGAATCTACCGCCAGGGATGTAAAAGGGTTAAAAGAAAAGCCATTCTCCAAAGAAATGTATATCACTCCTGCTGAGATGGAGCCGTAAAACTTTGCAACACATTAAAAAAATATGAGAGGCCGTGAAAAATTGCTTTTCCACGGCCTCTTCCTTCTTAATCTACCGTTCTTCCTTAAAACATCAAACTAAACCCTACTCTCACATTTCTCCCCCTTGTGGTATACCCTACCAACTCCACATAATCTTCATTAAAGATATTACTTACATTGGCAAAGAGTTTCATTTTATCTTTCAGGATACTGTGGCTTAAGTATACATCAAAAATAGAAAAACTGTCCATTTCCACATTGCCGGCGTCCAGGCGGTCGTCCATGTACTGGTAGCTTACCGAGGCGAAAGTAGTCGGGCACAGGGTAAAGCCGGCGGTGGCATTGATCTTGTGTTTGGGGATGCGCAGGAGCAATTCGTCCTTTTTCTCGGTAAAAGTATAATTGGCATCCAGCTGCATAAAATCCAATGGTTTTATGGAAATTTCAGCTTCCACACCGTTTACGTTAAAATCCTCATTGACGTTGACATAACCTTCAGGTCCATAGAATATATAATCCTTTTCTTTCCTGTTAAAATACAACGCGCTTAACCGCCATGCACCGGAGCCGAACTCCAGTCCGCCTTCGAGAGTACGGTCTTCTTCGGGGTCGAGGTCTGGATTAGGCCCGAAATATCCGTATAATTGCGACAGGCTCGGGGCTATATATGAAGTACTGAAGGATCCCAGAGCCTTGATATAGCGGTCATTTTCCAGGGAAAATGTATAGGATGGGTTCAGGTTATACGTAAAATGCGTACCGTATTCGCTGTGGTTATTGAGCCTTGCCCCTGCATTCATATTCAACCCGAAACCGGAAACCCACACCACATTGGCATAAGGGTCTACTACGGAAAAATCCCTGTCCCTGTCAAATTCGGCTTCATTGTTCATGTAATTGACCCCAACGATGGTATAAAAACGATCGTTGAAGTTATATTTATTAAAAACATCCACTACCAGGCTGTTGGCATTATAAACCGTGGAACCGGCCGACCGGGTTTCCCGTTCGATCTTGTTATACGCCACACTCGCCTGTACGCTTCCATTGCCATAGTCAAATTTCGGTACTACTCCTACCCTGTACTGTTTGCTCATACTTTGATCGGGAGTATCGATAAGTCTGGTGTAGTCTGCCGGATCACTCCCGTCAAAATCCACCTTGAACTTATCGTAATTCCCAAATACATCGACCGAAAAACGTTCTGTCGCCTGGTATCCCACTTTTACATTGGTATTAAAGCGGGAAAAAGGGTCTCTTTCCGTCCCCGAGGCAGCGGCAGACAGGCCATCGGTATACTGCTGGGCAAAACCGGCCTGGTAATTGACCTTTCCGGAAGTCCCGCTCACAGCGATACTATTGGAAAAATCGGCAATATCGTAGTCCTGGTCGTCGTGGGCCTGATTGGTACCGATACTGGACCGGAAGGTGGCCGAAACGGGTTTTTCGGAAGCCTTTTTGGTGGTAATGCTTATCACGGCCGTTGCTGCGGCATTACCGTATAGTGTGCTCGCCGCCCCTTTTACGATCTCTACGGATTCGATCTGGGCCAGGTCTACCAGCCGAAGGTCAAAATCATTATAAATGGAAGACGGGTCTGTAACCTGCACGCCGTCTATGAGCACCAGCACCTGGCGATTTCCTCCGCCACGGACATAATATCCCAGGTTTTGCCCGGCATTGCTCCGGCTCCCGCCAATTTCAATACCGCTTTTGGTATTGATCACCTCGGCCAGGTTCTTTCCCTGGTTCTTTTCCAGTTCTTCAGCACTGATCTTAATGACCGTTTTCCCGGAATGCTCCCGTTTCAGTTCGAAGCGGGAATCCGTGACCACCACCTCATCCAGTTGTTGCACTTCCTGGGCAAAACCCGCTGTGCATAAAAGGGCCAGTGCACCGAAAGAAATTGTTCTTTTCTTCATTGATTTGTGTAATAAATGGGAAAAAGTATGGCTGTACATACGCAAACCTTTATCCCGAAAGTTTGACATCCGTTTTAAAATCCGGCAGGTCTCCTGGCTTGCGTCCTGCTGTCAGCCTTCCCATTCTCCGGAGAGATCAGTGGCAACGAAGTAATAACAACAGGCATCCCGATAGGTATCAGGACTAAGCATACAGTTGCGGGTACAGCCCGGGTTTCTCACCCGGTTCCCTTTTCATCGGCAATGCCGAACCAGATTTTGGCGCAAAAGTACGAACTAAAGTTGGAAGTATGAAGGAAGGGTGAATTGTTTTAAGCCCCCCCTGCCCCCCTCAAGGGGGGAGTTGTAATGCTCTTTAAAAGAAATAAGGCTCCCCCCTTGAGGGGGGCAGGGGGGTGTCCTCCACTCCACAAACTTCCAATTTCGTATTTCTAACCTCTAACTTCATATTTGTTATTTATCAGTATAAAACGGTCCCTTACACAATTGTTACCGGGATATTAGCTACCTTTGTGGTGTTCATACATACTATTTCCCATTATAAGTGGGGTTGTACCAAAGCCTATTGGGCAACTCCTTAAAAAGGAACCGTGTGAAAATCACGGGCTGACGCGCAACTGTGAGTAATATAAAGTTGCTGCCTGCACTAAGGAATCCATTGTCCCGCCCACGGGATGAGAAGGATGGCAGCAATGTTACGAGCCAGGAGACTTGCTTATAATGCAGAGACGTATGCTTTCGCGGTCTTGAAGCAGTAGTCGGGATATTTCTCAGCGGTTTGCGGCATTATATGTGTTGTTCACTACCTGTATTGTTATATCCTCTCTTCTACGATTCTTCTAAGGCATACGGAAAAATAGTAAGGGACATTAATTTAATGTTCAGGAAAACGTTTATGGGGTGTTGCAGGTTACAGGTTGCAAGTTGAAGGTTAGAGACAAATGAAACCTGCAACCTGTAACCTACAACATACAACCTCAAATGTTCCGCCTGATTTAATGTTTAACTTAATGCTATTTTAACATGCAAAAAAACAATTTGGGTTATCCCCGTATCGGTGCCCGGCGCGAACTGAAAAAGGCCTGCGAACAGTACTGGGCAGGAAAGACCAGCCGGGAGGAACTGCTCTCTGTCGCCGAAGAACTGCGCCGGCAGAACTGGACGGTACAACAGGAAGCCGGCATTGACCTCGTGCCCTGTAATGATTTCAGCTTTTACGACCAGGTGCTCGACATGACCCTTAGCCTGGGTGCCATCCCGAAGCGCTACACTCCCGTATTGACAGAAAACAAGGAAAACACTGAGCTCGACCTCTATTTTGCCATGGCACGGGGCTATCAGAAAAACGGACTGGATATCACCGCCATGGAAATGACCAAGTGGTTCGACACCAATTATCACTACATCGTACCGGAGTTTTACAAGGACCAGTCCTTCCGGCGGTTTTCCTCCCGGATCACCCAACAGTTTACGGAAGCCCGGAAAGTCCTGGACAAAACCCCGAAACCTGTCCTCATCGGCCCTGTGTCCTACCTGTTACTGGGAAAAGAAAAGGAAGAAGGGTTTCACCGTATAGAGCTTTTAAAGAAGTTGCTTCCTGTCTATGTGGATATCCTCAATGAGCTCCGTGACCTGGGAGCAGAATGGATACAACTGGACGAACCTTTTTTGTCCCTCGACCTTACCGAAGAAGAAAAGAACGCCTGCAAAGAAGCCTATGCAACCATAGCCGAAGCCTGCAAAGGACTGAAAATCATGGTCACCACTTATTTTGAAGCGTTGGGAGACAACACTGCCCTGGCTGTCTCACTTCCCGTATCTGCCCTGCATGTAGACCTGGTCCGGGCGCCACAGCAACTGGATACCATACTGGAAACCATCCCCGAAAACCTGATCCTTTCCCTCGGTGTTGTGGACGGACGTAACATCTGGAAGAATGACTACAATAAATCCCTGCAACTCCTCCGTAAAGCCATTGCCAAACTGGGCGTAGAAAACGTAATGATAGCTACCTCCTGTTCCCTACTTCACACGCCTTATGACCTGGAAGCAGAGACCGGTATAGACCCGGAGATCAGGAACTGGCTGGCTTTTGCAAAGCAGAAACTCGGAGAAACAGTCGATCTTTATGAAATACTGAATGGCAACGCAGCCCCGCTGGAAGCTAATCAAAAAGCATTGGCAGACAGGCGCGCTTCATCCCGTATTCACAAGAAGGAGATTAAAGAGCGGGTAGCCGGTATTTCCGGGAAGGATACTTCACGACATGTGGGCTTTGCGCTCCGGCAAAAGATCCAGAAAGAACGTTTTGGGCTGCCCCTCTACCCGACGACGACTATCGGTTCTTTTCCCCAGACCACAGACATACGAAGGTTGCGGGCAAGGTTGAAAAAAGGAGAGCTCACCCAGGCCGAATATGAGAGCAGGATCGAGGAAGCCACCATAGAGGCTATCCGTATCCAGGAGAGCATTGGCCTGGATGTACTGGTCCACGGCGAATTTGAGCGCAACGATATGGTAGAGTATTTCGGCGAACTGCTCGAAGGGTTTATCTTCACCAAAAACGGATGGGTACAGAGCTACGGTAGCCGGTGCGTAAAACCTCCGATCATTTATGGTGATGTAAGCCGCCCGGAGGACATGACCGTTCGCTGGAGCCGTTTTTCGCAGGAGCATACCGGCAAAATTGTAAAAGGTATGCTTACGGGTCCCGTTACCATACTGCAATGGTCTTTTGTCAGGGATGACCAACCGCGCCAGGAGACCACCTTCCAGATCGCACTGGCTATAAGGGACGAAGTGCTTGCCCTGGAAAAAGCAGGTATACAGATGATACAGATCGACGAACCTGCCATCCGCGAAGGGCTGCCACTGCGAAAAAAGGACTGGCCCGCTTATCTCGACTGGGCTATCAGGGCTTTCCGCATCGCCGCCAGTGGTGTAAAAGACGAAACCCAGATACACACTCATATGTGTTACAGCGAATTTAACGACATCATTGAGCATATTGCAGCCATGGATGCCGATGTCATTACCATAGAGACCTCCCGTTCGCAAATGGAATTGCTGGAGGCTTTTGCAGATTTCAAATACCCGAATGAAATAGGCCCGGGAGTCTATGACATCCATTCCCCCAGGGTACCCACCGTGGAAGAAATGGTTGTGTTGCTCGAAAAGGCCAGCGACCTGCTCCCTGCCGAAAACATCTGGGTTAACCCCGATTGCGGCCTCAAGACCCGGAAATGGGAAGAGACCGAAGCCGCTCTCGTCAATATGGTACAGGCCGCTAAAAAGATCAGGAAAAAAGTAGACCAACCCGTTTCCTGATCGGGGGCAGGCCGATATATTTTTTAACCACAAAGGGTACATAAAGTATTCTACATCCAATTGGGGAACACCCCCCCTGCCCCCCTCAAGGGGGGAGCTACAAGTCCCTTTAAAAGCGATAATGCTCCCCCCCTGAGGGGGGCAGGGGGGGTATAGTTCTGAACATCCTCAGTGTACTTTGTACCCTCTGTGGTTACTTCCTCCCGAAAAAACAGTTTCCTCCCTCCTTCCCCTACTTTCAAAAAACCGCAACAGAAAGCAACATTCACAAAACATCCTTCAAAACAACATCAAAAAACCCCCTCCATTTTATCAATAATTTAAAAAATGATTTGTTAAAATCCCGCGGTTTCGGTAGATTGCAGCGTTAATTTTTAAAACTGATCTCAATGGCATTCGACCCTGCAAACAAAATACAGGACCTGCAATATTTCGGGGAGTTCGGAGGGGTTAACCCTTCCGTTTCCGATTCGTCCACTTACACATTCCTCTCGGCAAAGACCATGTTCGATACTTTTGAAGGCAATACCGAGGGGTGCTACCTGTACTCCCGCCACTCTTCGCCTTCCAACCTGTACCTGGGTGAAGCCCTGGCCGCTATGGAAGGAACAGAGACAGCCAATGTCACTTCCAGTGGCATGGGAGCTATCACCTCCGTGACCCTGCAACTCTGTGAAGCCGGAAGTCATATCGTATCGGGCAGAACGGTTTACGGGGGCACTTATGCTTTTATGAAAAATTTCCTGCCCCGTTTCGATATTCAGACCTCGTTTACAGACATCACTTCGCCCGAAAAGGTCGAAGCTGCCATCACCGACAAGACCCGGATGATCTATTGCGAAGCTGTGAGCAATCCTCTCCTGGAAATAGCCGATCTCAAGGCCTTGTCAGAAATCGCCAAAAGGCACAATATCACACTGGTCATTGACAATACCTTTTCCCCGCTCAGCATTGCTCCTGCACAGCACGGGGCCGATGTGGTCATCCACAGCCTTACCAAGTTCATCAACGGCAGTAGTGATTGTGTGGGCGGCGTGGTGTGTGGCACCAAGGATTTCTGCCTGTCTCTGAAGGATGTCAACAGCGGTGCAGGCATGCTTTTAGGGAGCACTATGGACAGCCTCCGGGCCGCCTCCATCCTTAAAAACCTCCGTACCCTGCATATACGTATCAGAAAACACAGTGAAAATGCCATGTTCCTGGCCACACAGTTCGAAAAGGACGGCATGCGGGTGGTCTATCCTGGGCTGGAATCTCACCCCGGGCACGATACCATGAAAAAACAGCTCAATCCCGAATACGGCTTCGGTGGTATGATGACCCTCGACGTAGGTTCCCTGGGCAAGGCCAATGCGCTGATGGAACGCATGCAGAACGACAACCTCGGCTATCTGGCCGTAAGCCTCGGTTTCTACAAAACCCTGTTCAGTGCCCCCGGTACTTCCACCTCTTCCGAGATCCCCGAAGAAGAACAAAAACAAATGGGCCTCACCGACGGTCTTATCCGTTTCTCTATCGGGCTGGACCAGGATATAGCACGGACTTACGACAAAATGAAGGCTTGCATGAAAGCGTTGGGGGTGTGAGAAAGTGAGAAAGTGAGAAGGTGAGAAGGTGAGAGGGTGGGAAGATCGTAAAGCATGTTATATGACAAACGCGGAATTTAATGAGCAGATGAGAAACCGTACCTTGGAATATGCTGTGAGGGTATTAGCTTTTCTGGAAACGCTTCCGAAAAATGTTTCGGCCAAAGTGGTTAGCTATCAGCTCGCCAAGTCGTCTACTTCGGTCGGAGCAAATTTCAGGGCGTTCTGCAGAGGACGCTCCGCAAAGGAACGCTATGCCAAGATTTGCATCGTGGTAGAAGAAGCCGATGAATGCCTTTACCGGACGGAATTCCTGAAAAAATCCAGGATAGGCAACGTTGCAGAATTGAATGAATTATCTACCGAAGGTACTGAAAGTGTCAAAAATCAAATCCACCTATGAAAAATAACTCCCACCCTCTCACCTTCTCACTTTCTCACCTTCTAATAAAACTTGTATACATTTCTGCAAAATCGTATTATTACAGCCTCTAAACTCCCGGCTGTCTGACAACTTTAAACACATATGGAAGAAAATAAGATCATTGAAAACAAGGAATTATCTATCTGGGAGGCCCTTATCCCCGTATTTGCACTTATAGGAATGTTGGCCTACAACGTTCTTTTTGTTTATAAGGACGATGCCCTTTCGGGCTCCAACCAGTTTATCCTGCTGCTCGGAGCTGCCGTCGCGGCCATAGTGGGTTTCTATAACAAGGTTCCTTACGATCTTATGATGGAAGAAGTAGCTCACAATGTAAAGTCTACCACCGGAGCCATTCTGATCCTGTTGCTGGTAGGTGCCTTGTCGGGTACATGGCTCATAAGTGGTATTATCCCTTCTATGATCTATTACGGATTACAGATCCTCAATCCTACAATATTTCTGGCAGCCTGCGTGATCATCTGTGCCATTATCTCACTGGCAACCGGCAGCAGCTGGACTACTTCGGCAACCGTGGGTATAGCACTTATAGGCATCGGGGATGCATTGGGCATTTCTTTGGGAATGACAGCAGGGGCCGTACTTTCCGGAGCATACTTTGGCGATAAGATGTCTCCCCTGAGCGATACCACCAACCTTGCCCCGGCCATGGCCGGTACCGACCTTTTTACCCATATCCGGTATATGTCGTTTACCACAGTTCCTACAATAATCGTTACCCTGATCGTATTTATCATTCTGGGTTTTACCATAGACACTTCCGGGACACCCGATACCGAAGGCATTCTCACCACCATCAAAGAATCTTTTCATATCTCCCCCTGGCTGTTCATTGTTCCGGTCCTTGTGATTTTTATGATTATCAAAAAAACCCAGCCCCTGATAGCCTTGCTTGTGGGTACGCTTTTAGGCGGGGCATTTGCCATTTTCTTTCAACCGGATATCGTGACACGTATAGCAGGTGAAGACACTCTCACTTTTCATTCCGCTTACAAGGGCATCATGGATGCCATAACCATAAGCACCTCCGTAGAAACCTCCGACCCCGAACTCAACGAACTGTTCTCTGCCGGGGGTATGGCCGGCATGATGGGAACTATATGGCTCATTATTTGTGCTATGGTTTTTGGCGGAATCATGGAAGCCATCGGGGCACTGGCCAAAATAACAGATAGCCTGCTAAAACTTTTCCACACCACCTTTGGCCTGTTTGCCAGTACCGTGGCCAGTTGCCTTGCACTGAACGCTACGGCATCTGACCAGTATCTGGCTATTGTGGTACCGGGAAAAATGTTTGCCAAAGCCTATAAAGACAAAGGCCTGGCACCGGAAAACCTGAGCAGGAGCCTTGAAGATTCCGGTACGGTAACCTCCGTACTCATTCCGTGGAATACCTGCGGAGCTTATCACAGCGGCGTCCTTGGCGTTTCCCCGGCCGCCTATGCCGGATATGCCATATTCAACTGGCTCAGCCCGTTTATGACCCTGCTTTTTGCAGCATTCCGCATCAAGATCAGACAGCTGGCCAAAAAGTAAAAAACTGCTAAGAAACTGTTTTGAATTTGTTTTTGGAATATTTTATAGTGTATTTTTTCGCCAGACGAAGGTATTTTGAGGGGCATAGCCATAGACCGAAAAATAGCTGAAGTATGGCGGAAAAAGATGCATAAAAGAGCCAAAGGATAAATTCAAAACAGTTTCTAAAAAAACAGGAGGGAGTTCAACCAAAATCACAATGGAAAAATAATTTCCCTGCGATTTGCTTTTTAAATTACTAACCCATCAAACTACACAGTCCTTTTTTAAGAAGTCCGCAAAAAACACCCCGGTTCTCTATCATCATTAAGAACCTCTATCAACCTATAAAATATTATAATCTAAGATGATATTGTCCCTCGGGATACTATGCTATTTTTGCAGTAGAAAATATTAAACCAATAAAAATACTATTTATGGCATTAGTAGGTAAAAAGTTCCCAAACATAGCTGTTGACGCTATGAACGACATGGGTGATACATTCAAAGTGAATGTATTGGAAGAAGCAGTTAAAAACAACAAAAAAGTGATATTGTTCTGGTATCCGAAAGACTTTACTTTCGTTTGCCCTACGGAACTGCACGCTTTCCAGGCTGCTTTGCCCGAGTTCGACAAAAGAAATACTGTAGTAATAGGAGCTTCCTGTGACACTGCCGAAGTACACTTCGCATGGCTCAACACTCCCAAAGACAACGGGGGAATAGAGGGTGTAACCTATCCGCTGCTGGCAGACAGCAACCGTAACCTCGCCAACATGCTGCGTATACTCGACCTTCAGTCTGAAGTATACAACGAAGATACCGATTCTTACGTTTACGAAGGTGATAACGTAACTTACAGGGCTACTTTCCTCATTGACGAAGAAGGTACCGTATTCCACGAAAGTGTAAACCACATGCCCGTAGGACGAAACGTCAATGAGTTTTTACGCCTCATCGACGCTTATGCCCACGTACAGAAAAACGGCGAAGTTTGCCCTGCTAACTGGGAAGACGGTAAAGAAGCCATGTCTGCAACCAGAACAGGAGTTGCCGAGTACCTGAGTGCAAACTAAAGAGTTGCAGGTTAAAGGTTGCAGGTTTTAATTCGACCTGCAACCTGTAACCCTCAACCAGCAACCAACAAGTTAAATTTTGGTGTTTGGTTTCCCGACTTCACCGATACCTGGTTTTGTTTTAAAACAAAAGTATGGATCCCCCACGATGAAGTCGGGATACTTTTACCCCATCCCGGGCACGATATGGATTTACCGGGACAATTTTTGAATTTTCGATTTAATTGAGAGCATTATGATACAGGAATTAGACAAAGACAACTTATCTGAAGTTGTAGGCGGAAACGATACGGTATTTGTACAATATTCGGCCGGCTGGTGCGGTAATTGCCGGATCATGAAGCCGAAATTCAAGAAATTTGCTTCGGAAACGGAAAACGCTGCATTTGTCGTGGCAGATGCTGAAAAATTCCCGGAATCCAGGAAACTGGCCAATGTTGACAACCTCCCTACCTTTGCCGCTTTTAAGAACGGGCAACTGGTAAACCAGGTTCAGACCAACAAAACCGACGTTTTAAAATCGTTCATTGACGAAAACAAGTAATGCAATGGACAAATGACCGATGACCGGTGACGGTTGCTATATATAAAAACATCTGTCACCGGTCACCGGTCCCCTGTCTAAAAAACAAATACATGAAATTACCTATCATAAAACATCTGGCCAATTTTATAGAAGAGAACGACCAGGACTATGTTATTGAAGCCATAGAAACCCTGGAGGCGCTCACCGAGGTTCCTTCTCTCAAAGATGAAGAGCTGGATGTTATAGGAGAACTGATCTCCAATATGTACGGCGCGGTTGAAGTAGATAAAATGGTCAAAGAAGGCAAGCCGCAAAAAGAGGCCCTCAACACCTTTATGAGCAGGGTTTTGGGCTCAATAGACAAATAATATACCCCCTCCCGGTTGGGAAAAAATTGCTAATGATCCTCTTTCCGTCCTTTTCGGAAAGGGGATTTTTTGTACCGGCAGTGTGGGTTAAAAGATTGAATCCATGTTAAACATTTCAATCTCATTCAATCTCCCGGCATAACCGGATCAATCTCCTATCAATCTTCTACCAATCTCCTTCCACCTTACAGCTCCGACAACAAACCACACTCAAATATTACCACTTCGTTCCCACCTGCTATGGCAGGTTCGTGTACCTCACAAGTTCGGTTTCCAAAAACAAAATTTAGACAGTTTCTTAAAGTTTGGCTATCTTTACCTTTCTTATATGGCCGGCTCCGGTTATAAACATACCATGTAAATCACAAAAAATATAAAAAATGGCAACAGTAACACTCAAAGGAAATGCAATACACACTGCCGGCAACCTGCCCGGGGTCAATGACAAAGCTCCTGTTTTCTCACTGGTAAAGAACGACCTTTCTTCAGCTTCTCTCGAGGATTTTAAAGGAAAAAAACTGGTACTGAACATTTTTCCGAGTGTCGATACCGGAACCTGTGCCGCATCGGTCAGGAAATTCAACCAGGAAGCGGCAAATCTCGAAAACACGACCGTACTGTGTATCTCACGAGACCTTCCCTTCGCCCAGGCCCGTTTTTGCGGTGCCGAAGGCCTGGACAATGTCATTACCCTGTCTGATTTCAGGGATCGGAATTTCGGGAAAGATTACGGTGTGGAATTTGTTGACGGCCCTCTTTCCGGACTGCTTTCCAGGTCGGTAGTGGTCCTCGATGAAAATGGCGTAGTACGCCATGCCCAACAGGTCGCCGAAACCGTAGACGAACCCGATTATGATGCTGCTCTCGAAGCATTGAAATAATTCTCCGGAAAAAATAAAGGGCAGTTAGCCGACTAAGAATATACGGCCAGCTGCCTTTTGTTCGTATTCAATCCCCTAAAAATGGGTCCTTTCCTCAAAAACAGGTTAAAAAGCATCCACTATGCTGCAAGGGGTGCCCTGATCCTTCTCAGGACGGAAGCCAGTATCAAGGTACAGCTCGCCATTGCCATTGCAGTGACTGTTGCAGGTTTTTACTTTAATATATCTGCCCTGGAATGGGCCATACAAATCATTACCATAGCATTGGTCATGAGTATTGAAGGGGTAAACACCGCCATAGAAAAGATGGCCGACTTTATCCATCCGGACCATCATCACAAGATCGGAACTATCAAGGATATTTCTGCCGGAGCTGTCTTTATAGCTGCCGTTATGGCTGTTATTGTAGGTGGTATTATCTATATTCCAAAAATATTTTAAAAATATATTTGAATCCTGTACGTTTGTAATTTGTATTTTTGCCTTGAGCTTGCCGGGGCAAGTACATAAAACCTAACGTATATAATGGCTAGAAAAAGGAATAGAAAAAAAGCTACTTCAACAAAGCCCAAAACCTCAAGATTTACTTTTTCAAAACAAAATAAGATCATTCTCGGGAGCCTGGGTATGTTGCTGAGCATTGCTCTCTGCATTGCTTTTGTTTCTTTCTTTTTTACCTGGCAGCAAGACCAGAGCCTACTGTCTGAGTTTGCCGACAGAAATGCAGAAGCCAAAAACTGGCTCAACAAATTCGGAGCTTCGGTGAGCCACCTGTTCATTTACAAAGGTTTTGGACTGGCAGCATTCCTGTTTATCTATCTTTTTTTCCTCACAGGGCTTCACTGGTTTATAGGCCTTGACCGGAAAAAGGTGGTCAATCACTGGGTCTGGGGTATCCTGGCCATTATATGGCTGTCTGTCTTTCTCGGTTTCTTTGCGGTAAAAGCTCCCTTGCTCGGTGGTATTGTAGGATATGAAATGAATGATTTTCTGCAGGACTATGTCGGAAAGACAGGGGTTATCCTCCTCCTGCTTTTCGGACTTATCGTATTTGCAGTCAAAAAAATGAAGATCACCCCCGAGAAGATCGGCAACTATTTTGCAGGAGTGCGGGATGGTGTACGTCGCGATTTCCGCAAGGCCCATACAGAAACACCCGTTCCCGAAGAAAAAGAAGAAGGATCCATAAAAACAGGCGGGGAAGCCAAATCGCCCTTCGAAGAGGCCCTGGAAAAACAGGAAAAAAGTCCCGCTATACCCGGTTATTCCAATATAGACAAAACCTCCGATGTAGATATCGAAAATTCCTTTGAAGTAAAACTGGCCACGGAAAAAGAAGATACGGATCTTCCGTCGGTTAAGGAAAAACGGGAGGATCGGGGAAGTGAAAAACACGACGAGATCAAAATGGAAGTGGAAAAGGTCGAGGAAGAAATGGAAGAAACAGACATTCTTTCCGATAAACTGGTGCAGGATTTCGGCGAATTCGACCCCACACTCGAGCTTGGTAATTACCAGTTCCCTTCACTCGAGTTGCTGAACGACCACGGCGGACAAAGCGGTATTACCATCAACCAGGAAGAGCTGGAAGAAAACAAAAACAGGATCGTAGAGACCCTGAAGCACTATAAAATAGACATTTCCCAGATCAAGGCTACTATCGGTCCTACGATAACCTTATATGAGATCGTTCCTGCCGCAGGGGTCAGGATCTCCAGGATCAAAAACCTGGAAGATGATATAGCTCTATCCCTTGCCGCACTGGGTATACGGATCATCGCTCCCATACCGGGCAAAGGAACCATCGGTATCGAAGTGCCCAACAAGAACCCCTCTACGGTTTCCATGCGGTCGGTTATCGCTTCGTCGCGTTTCCGGAATGCCGAAATGGAGCTTCCCGTGGCCCTGGGCAAGAACATCAGCAATGAGACTTTTGTGGTGGACCTGGCCAAAATGCCCCACCTGCTTATGGCCGGTGCTACCGGACAGGGAAAATCGGTTGGATTGAACGCCATACTCACCTCACTGCTATACAAAAAGCATCCGGCCGAGGTAAAATTTGTGCTGGTTGACCCGAAAAAGGTAGAACTCACTCTCTTCAACAAGATCGAAAGGCATTACCTGGCCAAACTTCCCGATACGGAAGAAGCCATTATTACAGACAACACCAAGGTGATCAACACCCTGAACTCGCTCTGTATAGAAATGGACAACCGCTACGAACTATTGAAAGATGCCATGGTTCGTAATATCAAGGAATACAACGCCAAGTTCAAGGCCCGAAAGCTAAACCCTAACAACGGGCATAAGTTTCTGCCATATATCGTACTGGTGGTAGATGAATTTGCCGACCTTATCATGACCGCCGGAAAAGAGGTAGAGACCCCTATTGCACGGCTGGCCCAACTGGCCCGTGCCATCGGTATTCACCTTATCATTGCCACACAACGGCCTTCGGTAAACGTGATCACCGGTATTATCAAGGCCAACTTCCCGGCGAGGATCGCTTTCCGCGTGACCTCCAAGATCGACTCCAGGACCATCCTGGACAGCCAGGGCGCCGATCAGCTCATTGGCCGGGGAGATATGCTCTATACCCAGGGCAATGACCTTTCCCGACTGCAGTGTGCCTTTGTAGACACTCCCGAAGTCGCTAAAATAACCGACTTCATTGGTTCCCAGAAAGCCTATCCCGACGCTCATATGCTTCCCGAATACGTCGGTGAAGAGTCTGGCACGAGTCTTGATATAGATGCTGAGGAGCGGGATGCCCTTTTCAAAGAAGCAGCAGAAGTAATTGTTATCGCCCAACAGGGATCGGCATCCTTATTGCAACGAAAATTGAAACTGGGCTATAACCGGGCCGGCAGGATCATTGACCAGCTCGAAGCCGCAGGGATCGTAGGCCCCTTTGAAGGGAGCAAGGCAAGGCAAGTGCTCATACCAGACACTTATGCCCTCGAACAGTTTTTGAACAACGAACAGAATAAGAACGAATAAACAGACGCAGAATTTCAGGATATATGGCATAGGACCGGTTTAGTCCATGACATGCAATATATCCTGAAGCCCTATGTCAAACCATTACAAATATTTACAGATGAAAACAGTGAATGATATCAGAAAGATCGTTACCATCATCGCTTTATTGCTTGCGGGATTCGGATATGCCCAGGATTCCGGAAAAGCCAAAGCCTTGCTGGATGAAGTGTATCAGAAAGTAAAGGGCTACGACAATATCTATGTAGATTTTAAATATGCCCTGAACAACAAAGCAGAAAATATCCGCCAGGAAACCCGGGGAGATGTTACCATCCAGGGAAACAAATACCTTTTCAACTATCTCGGTGCTACCAAGATATTTGACGGTAACAAGGTCGTAACCATCATCCCGGAAAATGAGGAAGTGGTGATAGAAAGTCCGGATGTGGAAGAAGACAACGCCATTACTCCGTCTAAAATGCTCACTTTTTACCGCGAAGGTTATAATTATAGCTGGGATAAACAGGAAAATGTACGAGGCAGGCAGATACAGTATATTAAACTGGTACCCATTGACACCAATGCAGAAATGAAGGAGATCCTTCTGGGTATTGACGCCCAGACCAAACATATTTACGATCTGATACAAACAGGCAAGAACGGGACGAAGACCACGATCACCGTCAACTCGTTCAAAACCGATCAGCCTTTGTCCGGCAACCTCTTTAAATTCAACGCCAAGAAGTACGAGGACGAAGGATATTACATCATAGAACAATAATGCAAAGTCAGAAGTACCAAGTACGAAGTCAGAACTGAAACTTCGTACTTTATACTTTGTACTTCGTACTTTATACTTTGTACTTTTGAATTAATTTGCATTGAAAATATTAGACCGATATATCCTGTCTCGATTCCTGATCAATTTCATCAGCAGCTTTGGCATACTGATGATCATTTTTATTTTCCAGGCCATATGGTTATTTATCGATGACCTTGCCGGGAAGGGACTGGATCTTTGGGTTATCGGAAAGTTCCTGCTCTATTACTCCCCCAGCCTGGTACCCACAGTACTGCCGTTTACCGTACTCCTGGCCTCCCTGATGACTTTCGGGAGTTTTGCCGAGAACTATGAGTTTGCCGCGATGAAATCTTCCGGGATCTCCCTTTACAGAGCCATGCGAAGCCTCATCGTATTTATGATAGCACTGGGAGGGTTTACCTTTTATTTTGCCAACAGTGTTATTCCCCGCGCAGAGTTCAAGGCCTATAACCTGAAGAAGAATATCGCCAAGGTTAAACCCGCCATGGCCATTTCCGAAGGTATGTTCAACGATATACAGGAAATGAATATCAAGGTGGAGAAAAAACACGGGGATAATGACAGGCTGCTGGACAATGTTATCCTGCATAAAAAGGATTCCAGAGGAGAGAACAAGACAGTCATAAAAGCTAAAAAAGGAGAGCTTATCAGCAATGAAAAATCCGACATCCTGAAGTTAAAACTCATGGACGGGTATTACTACGAAGACCAAAAGCCCAGCAATCCGAGAAATATTGACAACTACCCGCATGCCAAGGCCAAATTCGAGATCTACACCATGAATGTGGACCTCTCCGAACTGAACGATGTGGATTTCGAAGACGAAAGTTACAACACCTACAAAATGTATAATGTCACTGAGCTGGACTATCTTATCGATTCCATAGCTCAAAACAACAGCACCACCGTGCGCAACTTCAGCGACAACATATACAAGCGTACGGGCATTACCATGCTGAACCGCCCTTTAAACAATAACAAAAAAGAAAAAGACACTACGGTCACACTCCAAAAGGAGAAAACGATACCCTTGCAGGGAGTGCATATGCTGGACTTACTGGAAGACCGGAAAAAAGGGCAGGTGATCGATATAGCGTTGAGCAATATTACCAACATTGTCAACACTATAAACAGCAAGAAGAAAGAACTGCAAAGAAAAGACATGGTACTGAACTATTATATTATGGCCATGCACAGCAAATACGCCCTCGCTTTTGCCTGTGTGATCCTCTTCTTTGTGGGCGCTCCGCTCGGGGCCATTATACGTAAAGGAGGAATAGGGCTGCCCATGGTTGTCGGCATTGTCCTTTTCCTCACCTATCACTTCCTTGGCATGTTTGCCAGAAACTACGCCAAAGATGCCAGCATCCCCCCTATTCTGGGCTCCTGGTTATCCACACTTATCATGCTTCCCCTCGGAATATTTCTCACCAGGAGAGCTACTGCAGACAAAGGGGTACTGAATGTAGACAGCATTACGGAACCCATTCGAAAACTGTTCGGAAAACTTAAAAAGAAGGATGACGGATAGGTTGGTATTCGGTATTCGGTGATCGGTGTGTTAGATACTGATTACTGACTACCGAACACCCCTCAATTTTTCCCGGGACGGGCTTAAAGCCGAGGGAAAATTGGGTATCTTTGTTGTCTAAAATCCATAACGATGAATACCACCACAATGGAAGAACAGGAAATAAAACTGAATACCATAGAAGAAGCCATTGCCGACATACGCGAAGGAAAAATAATTATCGTCGTTGACGATGAGGACAGGGAAAATGAGGGTGATTTTGTTGCCGCCTCGGAAATGGTTTCCCCCGAGATGATCAACTTCATGGCTACGCACGGTCGGGGGCTTATTTGTGCCCCGCTCACTGAAAAGAGATGTAAAGAACTGGAACTTAGCGCCATGGTAACCAACAATACAGACCCCATGGAAACCGCTTTTACCGTATCTGTCGACCTGAAAGGCAAAGGGGTGTCCACGGGAATTTCTGCCGGAGACCGGGCCAAGACTGTTAAAGCGCTGATCGACCCGGACACCAAACCTTTTGAACTGGCCAGGCCCGGACATATATTTCCGCTTATTGCCAAAGAAGGCGGAGTATTGCGCCGAACAGGCCACACCGAAGCTGCCATCGATTTTGCCCGGCTTGCCGGGTTAAAACCGGCAGGGGTTATCGTAGAGGTCATGAACGAAGATGGCTCCATGGCCCGATTACCGCAACTGGCAGAGATCGCCAAAAAACTGGACCTCAAGCTGGTATCGATAGAAGACCTTATCGCCTATCGTATGCAACACGACAGCCTCATTGAGAAAAAAGAGGATTTCGACATCAAGACCCGCTTCGGTGATTTCCGCTTACGGGCTTATGTACAAACCACAAACAACCAGGTACACATTGCCCTGACCAAAGGTAACTGGAAACTCGGAGACCCCGTGCTTACCCGGATCAACTCTACCCTGGTAAACAATGACATCCTGGGTACACTAACCAACAACCTGGACAAAAAACTGGACAACATGTTCCGGGTGATCAACGAGGAAGGGCGTGGTGCCATTGTGTTCATTAACCAGCAAAACCAGTCGCTGAACCTGCTGCAACGCCTGGGGCACTTAAAAGAACTGCAGAGCGAGGATGTTGTAAAAGCCCCGAAAGTAGTACTCGACCGGAAAGATTTCGGCATAGGTGCCCAGATCCTTCACGACCTGGACATCTCCAAAATACGCCTGGTATCCAATTCCGAACAGACCAAACGTGTGGGTATCATAGGCTACGGGCTGGAGATTGTGGAATATGTGAATTATTGAAGTACAAAGTTAGAGGTACGAAATACGAAGTAAATAACGGAATTTCATACTTCGTACCTCTAACTTCGTACTTCTAACCTTTAACTGCCTTTACCATCTTTTCCGCTCTCCTGTTGACTTCTTCTTCCGTCCAGCCCAGTTTAATGAGTACGGAGATCGTGCGTCCGATAATGGCATTGGAAGCAGAGAAATCACGGTTTTTATAATCCGGCATCCCATCGATGATCTCCTGCGGTAATTTCCCCGGGGATCTCAGGTCTTTGAGGTGGTCCCATTTCTTGATGTAATGCCAGTTGTTGTCGTACCAGTAAAAGCAGCCGTCCACCCCTGCTTCTCCAAGGGCTTTATGCGCTTTCCGGGCAGCGGCTTCGTCCGGAAGGAAAAAGCTCAGGAAAGAATAGTTTTCTTCCGCTTCTTCCGGGACACGCCTGAATGTTATTCCGGGAACCACGCTCAAGGCTTCACGAAAAATGGTATAGTTTTTTTTCTGTATCTCAAGGAATTCGTCCAGCCTGGATATCTGTGCCAGTCCCACTGCGGCGTGCAGTTCGGATATACGGTAATTATACCCCAGGAAAGGGTGTTGCTCCGCTCCCCTGTCCTGTCCTACATGGTCGTGTCCATGGTCGGAATAGTGGTCGGCATTTTCAGCATATTTGGCATTGTCCGTAATGATCCCCCCACCTTCGCCACAGGTTATGGTCTTTACATAATCAAAAGAAAAGCAGCCCAGGTCGCCATAGCTTCCCAGCGGCCTGCCTTCGTAAGTAGCCCCGATCGCCTGGCAGGCATCTTCGAGTAATAGCAGGCCATGCTTCTCGCAAATGGCCTTCAGCTCCTTTAATTGTGCGGAAGATCCGCACATATGTACAGGCATCACCACCCTGGTCCGGGGGGTTACAGCCTTTTCTACCGCTACGGGGTCGAGGGTCAGGGTATCGTCTATATCCACCAGTACGGGAACAGCCCCCACGGCCATGAGCGATTCAAAGCTGGCCACAAAGGTAAAGGTAGGCATGATCACCTCATCGCCCGCCCCTACTCCGGCGCTGGCCAGGGCCACGGTAAGTGCGGCGGTGCCGCTGCTCACCAGTTGAGCGTGTTTGCTTTGCATCCTCCGGCACAATGCCGCTTCCAGTTCTTTTGCTTTCCAGTGGCCTTTGCGCATGCCGTCAAAGCCATATCGCATCAGGACACCGGTGTCCAGCACATCATTGAGATGTTTTCGTTCTGTATCTCCGAAGAGTTCAAATCCGGGCATATTCTATAAGTATTGAGTTATTGGATTATTTCGTTATAAATTAAGGGAATACCGGGGGTACCCGGGACAAAAAAGCAGAAATGGTGATAGCTTTGTTCATCATCCGGCAACTTCGGGCTTACCGGAAATTATCTGATCTCTATAACGCTTTCGCTGATCTCCTTTCTTACCTTTTCCATGGTTGAACACTCATCCTGCTCCGAACGGTAGCCCACGGGCATGATCAATACCGATTTCAGGCCTTCTTTTCCGAGCTTGAGCACCTTGTCGAATTTATCAGGGAGAAAACCTTCCATGGGGCAGGCGTCTATTTTTTCAACAGCACACACGGTAAGCAGGTTACCCATGGCCAGATAGGCCTGGTTCCTGGCCCATGCTTCTATCTCTTCACTGGTCTTTTTGTTAAAGTCGGCAATGAGGAAATCCCGGTACGGCTTTAATATTTCTTCTGAGGTATTGCGCACCGCTTTTACTTTATCGAAATAACTGCGTATGAATTCCTCGTCTATAACCTTTTCTATACAAAAGACGAAAAGATGTGAAGCATCGACCACCTGCTGCTGGCCAAAGGCGTGGGGCAGCAGCTCTTCCATTTTTTCCTGATCGCTCAGGATAACGAGCTTTACGGGCTGCAATCCAAAGGAAAGTGCCGTAAGGTTAAACGCTTCCTTGAGTGTTTCTATCTGGTTGTCCTCCAACTTACGGGCAGCATCAAATTTTTTGGTGGCATAGCGCCATCGCAATTGTTCAATTATATTCATCCTAATATTATTTTGGGTAAAACTGAGGTCCAATAAGATAAACCTGTTTGCATCCCCTGACGGGGGATCCCTCTATAGATTAACCATAACAAATGTAAGAATAATGGGTAAAGAAATAGTATTTTTGGACTCCAAATTAATAACAACACCACATTATGGACCATGACATCAGGGAACGTATCAAAAACGCGGAAACCCATATATTCAAAGCCGTTTTCCCAAATACGACCAATCATTACGACACCTTATTCGGGGGTACTGCCCTGCAACTTATGGACGAGGCTTCCTTTATCTGTGCTACCCGGTTCAGCCGGAAAAAAGTGGTTACGGTGTCGACCGACAAGATCGATTTTACCAAACCCATTCCCCAGGGCACCCTGGTGGAGCTTATCGCTCATGTGATCAAAGTGGGCAGGACCAGTTGTGTGGTACAGGTAGATATCTTTATGGAGCATATGTACGAGGATATCCGTGAAAAAGCTGTGACCGGTATCTTTACCTTTGTAGCCGTGGACGACCATAAAAAACCCACCCCCATCATGGATATATAGTCCATTCAAAAGCCCTGGTATTCCTGTGGTTCAACAGTTTGCACCAGGCCTTCCCGCACTCCCGGAAAAAGCAAAAAAATGTTTTGTAAGAACAAAAAAACCTTTCTATATTTGCATCCGCTTAGGAGGAATGGCAGAGTGGTCGAATGCGGCGGTCTTGAAAACCGTTGAGGGTAACACCTCCGGGGGTTCGAATCCCTCTTCCTCCGCGAAAAAACCCTTATAACACCGGTGTTATAAGGGTTTTCTTTTTTGGTGGATAATCGCTTTTCTTTTTTTTAATCCTTATTGATATCTGGTCCTCGTTTGAGCGTAGCAGAAACGAGGACCTATCGATAAAAGCGTTTGTAACCCCTGGGAGCGCTCCAGGTCATGGAAACTACCGGAGTTTTATTTCCGGATAGGCCCGTATAAGGGAATGCGTATACACCGAACCGGGTTCGGTTTGCTGCAGAGGCAACCCGCTAAGCGGTAAACGGAACTGCGTATGCAGCAAGCCGGAGCCCTTATGCCGCATACCCATTCCCTTAAGCTCTAAACGTAACCCGGTTCGCCGCTTAGGCAACCGGGTATTGCGAGGCTTCCGTGGCACACAAAGGCCATGACGCGGAAATGTTGAATACCGCAGATAAATTTATGTGAATTTCATGGATTTCTAACTGGCAGTTTCCCTGTATTCCCAGTGCCAGGGTTCATCGATATGGGTGTTCTGGTAAAATTTATACGTTGCTGCATTGGCCTCTAACCAATCCCAGAGCCAGGTTGTACGCCAGGCATCGGTATATTTTTTCCGGGTCTTATTACGATAGGTCTTCCCATCCTGAACATTTCGTAGATCGACGGCCAGCCCGTTATTGTGATTACTGAACCCGGGGGTTGCAATACGAACCCTGATATAAGAAGCCAGGTATTGGGCCGCTTCATCGCCATGTTCCCCACCGTCTTTCTTTTTTCTTTGGGCTTCCGTGTCTGCATAGTACCCGGGAAAATAATCCTGCCACAGTTTAAACTGGTGCGAGGCCGACCGGTATGCACTGACAAGGCCTATCGTGGCATCGGCCCCGGCTTCCTCAATGGCCTCCCTTACGTTTTTGAGCATTTTAATACAGGAACCGGCCGCATTGGCCCTTAATTTAAAACGGCCTTCTACGGTACTCAGATCGGATTCGGGCACATCGGCCACGAATGTCCCCCTGGCAGAAGAGCGTTTTACATTGATATTGTAAACCTTTTTCATAAACTCCAGTTGTTCCGGGCTTGCACCGTCCCACTTTAAGCCCGAAGCGTCAATGGTCTGCTGCACGGCATAGGGAACATCGTAAGAGGATGACCTCACCAATTCCGGTTCTGCATAGTTAAAGGCCTTAACACCGGCAATAAAAGGCCTCCCCCTTAATTTTTTTCCCTTTTTCCGGGTTGGGGCCCCTGCCCCTGAAAACCTGCTTATATTTTGATAATGCATCATGGCTCTCGACTTTAATGACTGGCATCGTAAATGCCTTTCTTAAATAGTTTGATCTCTGATTTCCGGCGTTTGACCAATCCCGGTGTTCCTCTGTTGGTGACATCGGCCATTTCGTCTGCGCCTTCACTGTACTTCCCTGCGTTTATGTTCTTTTTTATCTTCGTTTCCTTGCCACCTGCACCGCCGGTATTGAGAAAATTAGCCCCCGTATTGAAGAGCAGGCTTACCAGCGCATCAAATTCGTGTTGATACAGTGGCTTTGTGATGTCCCTTTGTACGGCTTTTTCGTATTGGGGCAACCTTTTTAAGAACAATTTACCTGCTTCTTCTTTCGTTATACCGTCTTTGAACTCTTCAGGCAGGGCGATATTTTCACATTTGTCTTTCTTTATCAAATGACCGTAGCCGATAGTGCAATAACCTTCGGAATCGTTATAGGCCTTACTCCGGAACCCTTCCCATTCTTTTATAAAAGCTACCCCTTTTTTACTGGTTGTTAATTTAGAAGGGGATTCTCTCTTCTTCCCGCTCCTGGCAAATACCAGGTTTTGATACATTTTAGCATATTCCGGGGCTGTCGTGGACACCAGGTGGTTTTGCCCGGTACTTTTTACATAAGATTGTGTTTTGGGATAGAAACTTTTAGTCCTATACGTCCTAATATCATTTTCGAGTTTTATAAACCTGTTGCCCATCGCTGAAATTTTATCGGGTGCCTATTTTTCTATAACCGTACCGTCACCGTATAATTTATAGCGTTTAATCTTAATGATATCGTCCCGGCCCGTCCGGGTAAACCTGTAATTAAAGGTAACTTCGATCATGGACATGAGTTGCCCTCCCTTGTTAGATTTATAATTATTGGGGTCTACCATTAATTTCGCCTCTACGTGAAGCCCCCAGAAAACCGAGTCGTTAGAGTGTGTATGATCCATATCTATATAACCCACACTATGGCCGTTATACTTAAACCGAAGGTCGAATTTGGCTGAGGTCTCCACCAGTTTATTGACGACTTTGCCGTATACTTTTACTGTTTTTTCTTTCCAAACACCTTTATTCTTATATTTTTCTTCATCATCACTGGGATGTTTTGCTCCTTCCAAACGGGCGAGTTTTACATAAATATCGCCCTCTGCATTGTTCCATGCAAATTCAAAGATCTTCCATCCCAGGCCTGCGCCGGCAATAACGGCACCAGCCACGGCCGCAGGGGTTTTCTGAGTGGAATACACCGATCTGCTTTTTACAAACTTACCGGGGTCGCCGGTAAAGCTCTTTAAATCGCTTTCTAAAAACAAAAACCTGTTCATGACATTCTTAATTTCAATTTATCTTAAATTTTTAAATGACCTATATAGCGCAAGGCGCCATTGTAGTCTAATTGTACCAACTCTTCAGATGTTTGCGGTTGGGTATCTGACAGTTTAAGTCCTGCCTGGTCAAAAGCCTCCAGTATATTTTTAGCGCAATAAAACGCGTTATTGCCTTCGGTGCCCAGGTAGACTTTTCCCTTAAAATCCCTGCACTTCCCTGCGAGGTCGGCGGGCAGGGTTGTACAATAAGAGTCTATGACCTGCACCGCTAAATTTCTTATTATGGCCCCTTGCCCCGGAGCTTCTTTTTGCCCCGGATCTTCTTTTAATTTTTTGGCCACCGCACCGGCTTTTTCATCATTTATATCCCGATGTCTCAATCCTACGGTAGCCTTGTGGTTTTTGAGCGCTTCCTCCAGCTTTTGCTCTTTAAGGCCTTGTTTACCGGCCTCCAGATAAATACCTTCGCCCAGGTAAACCCCGGCCGAACTCAAATTTTCGGCTTTGGATTTATCCCCAGGCACCGGATCTTCGGTGCGATTGACAGACCAGAGAATGAGATCGCCCGGTTGCAGGGTTTCCGTATTGACAAAAAAGCCTCCGTTCTCCGGGGATAAGGGTTGGGTGTTCAAGAATTTTTCTGAGGTCTTTTTTGATTTTTCTGCCGATAATTTGTTCAACATATCGATGTCGTCCAGAAAATCCTCGGTCAGGACCTTATCTTCATCTTCTGTATTGACATATGATGGCTTTTTGGCTTCCTTATCATTTTCCTGCTCGTCCAGCAATTCTTTTATTTTTTTTGAAAAATCCGTATTCGTTTCCTTTTCCAGGGTATCGAATTTTTTTTCCATGGCTATGGCCCCGAAATCGTAGGTATTGGCCATTTGCATGCTCTGTGCTATTTTGTCGAAAATGGCATGTTCATTTTTTGTTTTTTTTACACCGGTATCTTCATTTTCTGCACCGGGGTTCTCTTGTGGGGATGCCCCGGGTTTTGAAGGCATGGCTTTTTCCTGGTAGTTTTGATAGTCTTTTTGGTGCTCCATGATGGCCCACAGGTCGTCTTTGAATTTCTTATCGCGTTCTTTTTCATCTTCCGGTTCCGTGACAACGGCCTCTTCTGCCCTGTCTGTATGGCTTTCCTCCCTGGTGTTGTCATCGTCATCTTCTGCCGTACCGGCTTCCGGAGCAGTATCTCCAGCGGGGGTGGCTTCTTCTTTATATTCCTCCTGAGCCCCGGCATAATCATCGTATACCGGATCATTTTCTCTTTCCGCCAGAAAATATGCATTGGCATCACTGTATTCCTCACTGCTTTGGGGATAGGCCCGCAACGGGGTGTTGCTGCTTTTCTCATTTTCATCATCCTCATATTCGTTTGCCTGCTGTGTATCGTCTTTTATCAGGCTTTCGGGCAAGGTGAGGGAAATGGGGGTATGGTCATCGTAATGGGCAATTTCAATGGCACCACCCGCTTTTTGGGGTTCTTCCACCTCCTTTTGGGCCACAGTATCCCCGCCATTTTTCTCTTCGGGGCGGCTCCCGTAATTCATAACAAAACTCTTATACTTTTCCATAACCTCACTGTTTTCTATGGTTCAGGTTCATTTTATATATGGTATAGGGATCGGATACCACTACCAGTTCGTTTTCGTCTTTATTCATATCCCTTTCGTCTATACCGATCTCTAAATTTTCTTTTCCATATCCCCTGAGGTCGGCCAGTTTGCCGTTGAACACCACGACCGGGGTGTAATTGTTGTCCAGTACCAGGTTATTCCCTTCTACCTGCAGGGTAGAACCGCTTTTACTGATATTAAAATGAACATTTTTTACATTTGGGGGACTATTTCCCCTTCTGGCCTTGCTCAATAATTTGGCGAGTTTAGCATAGTTTACTTTTCTGTTACTCGCTTTTTCTATATCTACATTTTTCTTTTTTACTTCGTTCAGGTCTTCTACCGAGGTAACCCCTATTTTTCTCAGGGACTGTTTGGTGTCTTCATCGATCTCATCGACCAGGTCTATCGAAACATCATCCGAGGTTACGGGCTCTTTGGTTGTTTTTCGTATTTGCTGATCGGTTATGGACCCCAGTTGTATGCCAATTTTTGAGGCTCCCTGCTGGCCGGGCCGGGCGGTTATAAATTCTACGTGATTCCCGTCAAAACTCGGAAAGAGTTGCATTTCGAGATTTACGTCCTTTACGGCATAGGTCAAAGGTTTATTAATAGCCTTTACGGCCAGTGTTTCCCTGGCCTTGTCGAGCTCTACGATCAGGGAGTCCAGAAAAGACTCCAGTTTCCAGGATTTGTTGGTTGATGCCATTTACTTTTCCTTTACGATCTTTAGTGTTATATGGTGAAAAACCGGCATTACTGTGGTCTCTACATAATATAAAGGCGGTATTGCACCTATACGGACCTGGTTGTTTTCGTCAACTTCAATATGCAGTTCGCATGGGGTCCGGGTTTCCATGCTCTCTATATTCATCGTCATGGCCTTATCCATATAACTGTCCTGCAATACTTCATCGACCGCGGCCATATCTTCTATAAACCGGCTTAAAAACATAAAATCCTCATCTAAATAATCATCATTCATGGTCTGCCTCTTTTTTTTCCAGGGTCACCGGCATAAGTTTCACTTTTTCATCAAACAATACTCTTTGCCCGTCAATTAAAACAGGTTCCAGCTCCAGGGTACTGGACGACATATACGACATGTCTGGCACTTTGTTTTCCATCTTATTTATCTTTCAGATTTTGTTCCTATAAAATGTATGGCGTCGGGTTTGGGGATTATTTTTTCTACCGGTTCCAGGCTTACCACCTGGCCGTATTGATCTATTTCACCGGGCCTGGACAAATGCAATGTGTGAAACGCTATTTCGGGATAGGCCCACAGGGTACCCGTATCGCCTTCCCTGCCCTTCATTTCTACCCTTAACCGTGCTGCATCCTGTAAATTTCCTCCCAGCTTACTGTTTTTTAGCGCCCGGATCAATTCTTCGTCAAAAATTTCCCTTCCGGTGAGGCTTAATAGCGAGTTTAAAACCCCTATACCATAATCAATACCGCTTTTGAGCCTGGCCCTTACTTTTCTTCTGCCGGGATGTTCTTCGCCCGGGTCTGCATTGTCATCTGTAATTCGCTTCCGGGTTTCCAGTTTGGAGATCCCTTCTTCTTTCGGGTCAAAAACATAAAAGTATTTGAGGTCGAAATCTATTTCCCATCTCCTGCTTTTTGAAAATCCGCCTTCCCATACTTTATGCCAGAACTTTCTGTGAATATCGATATCGTTTAACGGCATGGGGTTCCCGATTTTTTTTCCAATACGGTTAAATGTGTAGGTATCCGTAAAATGAACGTAATGGCTCTTGAATACTCCGATATTTTTATTTTCAGCGGATTTCCATATATAAGCCACTTCCAGTTTTAATTCGGAATTACAGGGGAGCTGCTTCACTTCTTCGGGAGTAAGGTAGGCTTCGGAAACAGGCTGCCCCAGGTCTACATCCAGGAGCTTTATGTTTTTCCGGAACACTTCTTTTAAACTTTCGGCCTCTTTTAAGGTGATCTGGACCACAGACCTTTTTAATATGCGGTTTACAGCCTGGCCCGATGCCCTGCTTATCTTAAAGGGAATGACCACCCGGCCTTTTTTGCTGTACAATACCCGGTTTTTGTTCTTAAATGCCACGGTTTTCGTAGCTATAAAATCCAGGTTGAGGTTTTTTATGAGTTTGAACTTTATTTCGTCGGACGTATGGGACGGGGTTATGCTCATTCCCTGCAACAGTTTGCTAATATCGTCTGCCGTATCTATACCCGGGTTAATCTTTTCCAGGTGTTCCAATTCCCGGGTATCCATTTTTAAGACCGTATCGCCTACGACCTTAAACAATTGAGCGGGATTGAGCGCTTTAAGGGTTTCGGGGTTCAGCACCTTTTGCAACAGCGGCATTAAGGCCGGCAAGGCTGCCAGTAGTGCCGGGGCAACTTTTGCTTTGGAATAGGTATTTTTCCGGTGTATGGCCGAATGCGGCTGCAAATGATAAGACATGGATTTTGATGCGGGGGTGGTTTTTATTGCCGGGGGAGTTACAGGACGATTGGGTTCTGTTTTCCGGACGGCATCTTTTATGGCTTTAAACAGTTTTTGAGGGTCGTCGCCAATGGCCAGTATAGCCTCGGGCGACAGTATCTTTTCTAAAACAGGGCCTAAGCCGATCAGCGTGTCGGGCTCTATGTTATACCCCTCTCCCCGGCCGTTTGCCGACTGAGACTCAGAAACCCCGTTTTGTTCGCTTTCCCGGGGTGTTGCAGCTTCCGAACCATTAGCCGATTGGAGAATAGCTACAATGCTCTTTATCAATTCTTCGGTTTGGGCTGAATTTCCTCCCCTATTTTCCTGTGTTGCATTATCCGGACCGCTTTGGCCATTGTCCTTTTTTAACAATCCGCCTATAATGGGTGCTGCATTTGCAATGATATCCGGTAACCGGCTTACAATGGTATTCCAGAACATTACTTTGCTCATGGAAGGCTCCCTGTGGCCGAAGGCTTTATTTGTAACTGTAAAATCCTGCATCTTCACCTGTTTTATCATTCTTTTAGACTGCTCCCCGCTCCATAAATGCCCTTTGTGTTCAGGAACTCTTTTTGTAATGGGCGGGTATAGTTTTATGATCCTGGAAATTGTCGGAACCTTCTGCTTTTTACCGGAAAAGCTGTAAAGCTGGATGTACCTGGTATTTTCATCGATCTCATTTTCCGGTATTTTCAGCGGAAATTCGCCCCGGTTGATCTTTTGCAAAGCCGGATTGACCTCAAATAACCGGGATGCTTTTTTACGGCCCGAAACCACCTGTATGGTATCTTTTCTGTTCTTGCCCGTTTTTAATTTTACGGCCTCACTGCCCAAAACATATCTGAAATACCGGGCTGTTCCTATATCCGCATTAAACACGTAATGTCCCTGATCCCTGCCTCTGAACTGTATGACCGATAGTGCCATAACGCTTCATTAAATTATTGTCCCTGCGGAAGCGCCGCCTTTTTCTCTTCTTCTCCCACCGGGCCGTACATTTGTGCAAAATTGTCGAGCTTAAAGTAGTCTGTCTTGAACTGGATATTTACAAAGCCCCTGAGTTTGGCCTTGAGTTCATCTTCTGATTTGCTTTTGGCCGATGACACGCTGAACTCCGTTGTCCTGGAACTCCTGGTGTGTCCCCCGCTGCCACCTCCAAATAATTTGGATATCAGACCTGTGCTTGCACGGGCAGAGGTACCGCTGGATCTGGTGGTTTTCTTCAAAGCCTTATCTTGCTTTTCACCGGTACGCGTACCCTTAAATTCAAAATTCACTTCTGCTTCGATCTCCCCTTTTTCCACAACCAGGCGAGTAGCCCCCATGGTTATTAATTCCCGTAAGGCCGTTCTGTGTTCCTGTGCCATTTTTATTTTGGCATCCATGATACGTGCCCTGACCTCGTTGTCTCCTATGTCTACCACCTCACCCTTGGGGTTGGTCAGTGTCATTTTTTCGCCACCTTCCGGGTCTTCTTCCATATTAATACCAAACTCATCCGGGTTGTTTTCTGCCAGATAGGCAAAGGTGGTGGTATCGTCTATCTGTTTTATAAATTTGGCCAGGCCCGAAGTCGCTTCTTTCATCAACCGTATAAAATCGTCGGTCTGGGCCTTCATTACGGATATATTGGCATCGAAGACAGATTTGAGCAGGTCCCTTACAAAAGCCGGAAAGTCTACGGAGTCTACCAGGTCTTCAAAAGCATCTACACCTTCATCAAAACCTTTTTCGTGGCGTTTGTCGTCGATCAGATCTGAGGCTCTTCCCGGCCTTCTGGCCTTTGCTTCAGCGAGTATTGTGCCGTTTTGATCTTTTTTGCGCAGCGCCTCTATCTGTTCTTCCACGACACTGATGTACATTTTCTTCTGGTCTTCCAGGCTCATGTTCTTAAAGGTGTCGTTATCTACCAGGATCTCCCTGGCCCGGTTCCGCGCTGTATCCTTTATTTGTTGTATTTGGTCCATAAATTAAAACTTTAAACAATTTGTTAGAAGTCCCAGTTTTCTTCCATGCTTTCCATTTCATCTTCAATATCTTCAGGAGTTTCCTCTTCTTCACTTAGCGTACTTCCCTGGAGTTGATTCTGGGCTATGATAAACCGGTCTACATTCCTCACCAGTTTTTGAAACTGCTCTTCGCTAAAACTCGCCTGGTTATAGGTGGCAATGTCAAGGATAATATTCCTTGCTGTGTCTGCAATAGTGCGTAAAGCGGAAGTGTTCGGGAAATAATTGAATTCTTCCATGCTCACACTTTCCACAACATTCCAGAGGTCCCTGGAAATACCATGTCCAAGCTGATCTCTCAGCTCCTCGGCATTGATGATCTGAATGGCATCTTCGAGATGGGCATACATTTCGGGTATGAATATTTTTACCATACCGGCTGCTGCCCTGGAAAGATTGTGCTGCAGATCCGTAACCACCTGCCGGATCCCTGATTTAGATACCCGCAAAGGATCTTCTGCACTTTCGTATTTGCCGATGTATTTTATAACCTCATTCATAAGGGTTTCCCAAAGCGGAAGGAAATTTTCGTTTACGGCCATATCGGAAACCGTGTCGCCTCCCCCGATGTTAAATACCTGTTTATACCACATGGTACGCTCTTCAAAAGATGTTCTGTCATCTCTCAATTGCATGTAATTGTAGAGCCTTGTGGCCGTGGTGGTAGATTCTACATCTACTTTGCCCATGGTCACATACTTAAGAACAGTATCTGCAATCCGGAAAATGCCCATTTCATCGCCTAAGATCATAATGGCATACAGGGATGCGGCATTTTGAATATTTACCGTATTTATGGTTCCTCCCGGCAGATTGAGCGGATCTAAAAACTGGAATGAATTAATATGATCGAACTCGTTAACCTCGTTGTAGTACACATTTTTAACCGGGTCCTTTACCGTATCTTCAGAACTGTTAAGCACTTCACTTAGCGTATGCCATAATATTGCATCTGTACTCATAACTATTGCCTTTTATATAATTTATCCTGTAATTTGACAAGTTCTTTAAATTTGCCTGTTGCTATCAATTTTGCCTGTTCGATAATGTTATCGTAGTTAAAATTGCCTTCCAATCCCATTTCAACCTTGAGTGTCTCATTGTTAAAGCTTGCCAGGTGGCTGAATGTAGTGATCCCAGATTCTGTTAATCGCCTGTTTAATGCATCTCCTACGCCTTCTATGGCCGACCTGAAATCATCCGGAACCACAATTTCCACGCTGCCATCAGAATTATCGTCAGTTTCCCCGGGAACAGGGCCGGTTTCATTCTCTTCGTAGTTATACCCTATCTTTAAGAGATAATTCACCATTTTTTGTATCAGTGCATCAATATTTACATTCCGGGGCAGGTCGACCTTACCACTGGTTAGAAAATCTCTCACCATGGTGTATAAATTACCTCCTGCTTTGAAATCATCGATAAGGCCCACTATGGTTTTTTCCGGGCTTCCCGAAGCATAACTTATGGTTTTATTGCTCAAATAGCCTTTAATTTTCTGGACTTCACTTTCAGAGACATTGAGATTCTCTTTTGCAATGACTTTATCGACCAGTTTGATATTGATAAACGATTTTATCAGGCCCAGAGCATCCATGATATTGGCGGCAATACCTTCTGCATCTTTAATATCATTGCCTATAACAGCCCTGTACGCCAGATAGAAAAAGATACCTTCTTCAGAAAGCAATGCCCTGGTAAGCTGGTTTAAGTTGGAAGCATTGATGTTGGAAGCCACTTTTATCAGTTCGCCGGAAAACCCTTTCTTTTGCAGGTCGTCCTTGAACAGGTTTACGACCTTGGCTTCCGATTTATACTTACCGATGTATTCTTCCAATGTTAAATTGAGGATGTCCTGTTTTTCTTCAGGTACCAAAAGATAGTTGTATATGGTTTGATTGATCTCGTATATGGATTCTTCAACCATACTATCGAACTTAACTGTGGCAGGCGCTATATAGTAATTGGAAATTACCAGGTCTGACGACAGTTTAACCGAAAATTCAGCCGATTTCAACAGATCGCTGGTTCTCGGGATTTCATTGTAGTAAGTCAGGTTACTCACTTTTCCCTTCGTTAATATTCCATTTATAGTCATAATTCAAATTTTTACAGATTATATCGCAATAGTTTTAAAGCATCGAGCACATTAATTCTTCCGTAACCGGATTTTTGATCTTTATATTGGGTTGAAAACTTATCGCAGGTATTTTTCAGCACGTAACTTATAAGGTCATTATCTGCCTTTTTCCCCTTCTCCAAGGCGTATGATTTAAGCAAAGCGACCGTACCGCTCACATAAGGTGCTGCCTGGGAGGTTCCCGAAGACAGGGCATAACCATCATCCAAATAAGTGCTGTATACATTAATACCCGGAGCAGATACCGAAACATGGCCTCCATATGTAGAGAAAGGGGCTATATTTCCGGTATTGTCTGATGCACCAACGGCAAACACCCCATCCAATGCTCCGGGATAATATTTATCATTCCTGCCGTCATTGCCGGAAGCGGCTACCACAAACACATTTTTTTTCAGTACATAATTAATAATATCTTCATGAGGCAGTCCCCCGCCGCTGTGTTTGATGCCCAGGCTCATATTAATGATGTCTGCCCCGTGGTCTACGGCATATTTAATTCCGGCATCTATATCGTCCACCAGCCCTGCCCCTACCAGCTTATCGCCGTTTTTCAGGGCGCCGAGCACCTTTATAGGCATTATTCTGCAAGCAGGCGCTACGCCTATGGGCATTTTTATTCCCCGGGAGATCAGAATCCCTGCTACATGGGTGCCGTGCCCCACATTATCATCGGGTATATCGTCCATATCCAGGAAATCGCCTATGAATTTTTTCTCTTCGTCAATGATGTTGACCAGATCCTTGCCCGGCGTAAATTTATTCCTGAGTTCCGGATGGTTGGTCTCTATACCTGTATCCAATACGGCAATGATCACATCCTTACTGCCTCTGGTAATAAGGTGAGATTCTTTGAGGTAAATGGAATTATCCACATATTTTGAACTCAGGCTTTGCGCCCCCGCAAGTTCTTTTTCGGGTATATGACTGGCCATGACCCTGCCGGGCTTTACATATGAGACCGATGGCAACAGGGAAATGTCTTTGACCAACTGCTCGGGAATATCGGGATTGTTAGTGAGTAATATCAACCGGTATATCCTGTTCAGGCCGGAATTAATTTCGTCCATGGTCCATTCCCTGTACTTTGAAGCATAATTTTGTGCGGGGAAAAAATCGAGGTGGTATTTATGGCGTATAATACGGTCTATCTCCGGCAAAAAATCCTTTTTCAGATCTTGTTTGTCGTGTATGAGGTCTTCCCAATACTCATATTGAGGTATTGAAGAAGAATCGTTCAGCTTTATGAGGAGATGTGGTTTCATGGACCTGAATTTTTCGCCTCCTTAAAATTAGGAGATACGTATGGCTTTTATTTGTACTATTGATCCTGTTTTTTATACTATTGTTCTTTTATGCGTCTTTTTCCGTGCTCACGCGGGGATAAAAGATTGATTGGAGATTGGTCCGGCTGCGCCGTCAGATTGAATGAGATTGAAATGTTTAACATCAGGATCCAATCTTTCATTAATCTTCTTCAATCTTAAAGACCATACTGATTATCGTACCTGTATTTCGACGGGCTTACCCCTTCCTGTCTTTTAAACAACCGGCAATAATAATGCTGGGAGCTAAACCCCAATACGTCAGCTATTCTGCTTATCTGCCAATTGGTGATGACAAGGAGGTGCTTGCTTTTGTTCAACTTGTATCGATTGATATATTCTGTTGGTTTTAAGCCGGTGTAACTTTTTATTTTTTTACTGAAAGAACTCCGGCTCATATACAGCAAATCGCTCAGTTTTTTCATACTCAACGTATGATCGTCTATGTGTTCTTCAATGACTTTGTTTACCTGTTTCAGGAATACGTTGTTCCTGGTCTTTTTGGTGTTTTGAAAAATGACGGCCTCCTTGATCTTAAAGAGGTAACTGATCAAAACAGGAATGAGGGAAGTGTGAATGTAACCTGCCTTAGGCCTGCTATAAAACGCTTCCATATAGGTAACAACAGGCTTTAAATTGCGGATCCCTTTTAACAGGGAACCCGCCGGGGGCACGTCCGGATTATCATTGATGAGCACCATATCCACATCCTCATGCTCCAAAGTGCTGTTTACCGGTTGATATTGAATATCGCTGTTGGAAAAATAAGCTGTTAACAATGATGATATCTGTCCTATATGCAATATGCCCAACTCCAGGACATTACTCTTTAACCTGATCAATGTCATTTTTTGTGTCAATGTATCATTGACCAAAGTATCCGCTAACATTGGTACTTCATTTTCCATCGCACCGCTGGTTTAAACTTTTGCGATTTTGTTAGAAACTGTCTTCTGTGTTTTATCTCCTAAGGAGTGGTTAAAAGATTGATTGGAGATTGATCCGGCTACGCCGGGAGATTGAATAAGATTGAAATGTTCAGACCGGGATACAATCTTTCATCAATCTCCTATCAATCTTACAGACTAACACTATAAAATATTCCGAACTTGGACAGTTTCATAGGGGAGCCAGGTTGTCGGGATGTAAAGTTCCGGGGAATTATCTATGTTTAAAGGTTGGAAAAAAAGGGAGGCAAATCAATCCCCATTTATGGCGATTTTTTATTCTTTTTCGCCATGAAACTCCAATTGCGGCTCTATGGTATGATTAAAAGATTGATTGGAGATTGGTCCGGCTACGCCGGGAGATTGAAATGTTTAACATCAGGATCCGATCTTTCATCAATCTTCTATCAATCTCTTTCAATCTCCTATCAATCTTTTTCCACCCTACGGTTTCACAACCTTATAAATTCTGAAGCCCTTTTTATCAACTGTGCAGTGTTCTGAACTTCAAATTTTTCGATCAGGTTCTTTCGATGGGATACGGCCGTATGGTAGCTGATACACAGTTTATGGGCGATCTGTTTGGAGGAAAGTCCGTTTGAGATCAATTTTAAAACCTCGCATTCCCTGGAGGACACACTTATATCCCGCATGTTCCGGGAATAAATTTCGTTGTCCCTGACGAGCAGACACCGGTCTATATGTTCTTTTTCGGTATAATCGCAAATATAGCTGAAAGCGATGGTCTTGCCCTCCAACGAATGCTTCTCTATGGCATGTGTTATATAATGCCAGTTGCCCGAGAGCGACCTGAGGTGGTATTTCAGGTAAATTGCAGCACTGCCAAAGCGGTGGCTGAACAAAAATGCCGTGATCTGTTTACGCACCACAACTTTTTCCCTGTAATCTATCAGGTTGAACCAGAAGTCCCATCCTCCGCAGATAATTTCGGCAGGGTCATAGCCCAGGATAGTTTTAAAGGCACCGCTGCAACATATAAACGACCTCTTTTTTATGTCGAATATATTTATCATCAGGCTTTTGGAGCATTCGCAAATACTTTTAACCCTATCCTTCAGTTCGGCCCAGGAGATCTCGCAGTCATAATTTATGCCCGTGGTACTTTCGTTCCCGTATAATATTTTATAAGAAGTGCCCAAGATGGGGGGTAGTTTGGTTTCAGACACTATAAAATTAACCAAAATATACCCGGATTTAAAGGGGACTTTTCCCCTAATTCCCGCATTTTATCTTTTTAGGGTCAGAAGCTGTTTAAATTTTATCGCTTTTGGCTTTTTTATGCGTTTTTGCAGGGTTAAAAAAGATTGACAGGAGATTGAAATGTTTAACATCAGGATCCAATTTTTCATCAATCTCCTATCAATCTCTTTCAATCTTACAGACTAACACTATAAAATATTCCGGAAACAAAACACCATTGGATAAAATCCCCGGATTTTGTACCTTACAATTCATGAACTGGAACTGGCTCCTTATCTCAGAAGTAATTTATGTACTTCTTTTAATACTTGTTTGTCTTCGCGTAGTTTATGATACACGCAGTACCACTAAAACGATAGCCTATTTGCTATTAATTGTTTTCCTGCCTGTCATCGGCATTTTTATCTATTTTTCATTTGGCATCAATTACCGGAGAAGAAAGATGTACTCCAAAAAACTGTTGCAAAATAAAGAGCTCACGGATAGGTTAAATGAAAGCATACTGAGATACTCCAGGGAAATATACACCCGGGAGAACAAGGCGATCTCCGGTAATGACCATCTGTATCACTACCTCTTAAATGAAGGACGGAGCTCTTTGACCGGTAATAATAATGTACAACTACTGCTCAATGGTGAAAATAAATTTTCTCTTGTACTTGAAAAATTAAGACAGGCACAAAAACACATCCATATTGAATATTACATTTATGAGAACGATACCATTGGCAATGAAATTGCAGATATCCTGATTGAAAAAGCCCGGGAAGGCGTTGATATACGTTTTATATATGATGATTTTGGCAGCCATTCCATCCGGAAAAAACTTATAAGCTGCCTGAAGAATGCCGGCGTAAAGGCTTTTCCCTTTTATAAAATAAAATTCATTGCATTGGCAAACCGCCTTAATTATCGCAATCACCGGAAAATCATTATAGTGGATGGCGTATGTGGCTTTGTGGGCGGGATCAATGTAAGCGATAAATACATCAACAAACCGGAATTACACAATAAACTTTACTGGCGGGATACCCATCTGTTCATTGAAGGCCCCGGGGTCTATTATCTTCAGTATACATTCCTTACAGACTGGAATTTTTGCGCCGGGGACCACCTGGAGCCCAACGAACAGTTTTTCCCCTTCAGGGCACCGGAACAGGCAAAAGGAGATAAAGTGGTACAGTTTGCAGCCAGTGGGCCGGATTCCGACAATCCCACCATCCAGCATTCCATTCTTCTGGCCATTGGTCATGCAAAAAAAGAACTGTTAATCACCACGCCCTATTTTATACCCAGTGAAAGTATTTTGGAAGCACTCATTGTCGCAGCCTACGGCGGTGTAAAAATAAAGCTGCTGGTCCCTGGTATTTCAGACTCCTTACTGGTCAATACGGCAGCTAATTCTTATTATGGCGACCTGTTAAAAGCCGGTGTGGAAATATACCGTTATAAAAAAGGGTTTGTCCATGCAAAAACCCTGGTGTCTGACCGTAACCTGGCCATCGTAGGAACAGCCAATATGGACCACCGGAGTTTTGAACTGAACTTTGAGGTAAATGCTTTGGTCTATAACAAAGAAACAGCGGCAGAGCTGGCATACGCTTTTGAGGATGACCTGCAGGATGCCGAAAAGATCAATGCCGAAAAATGGCTCAACCGCCCTGTATATACACAATTATTCGAAAAAACATGCAGGTTGTTATCTCCCTTGCTGTAACCTGCCAGGGCCCTGGGACAGGTTTTCCGTCACCCCTTGCGGTGTGACAACGATATATCTTCATATAGCTTAACACAGAGTTAACACTGAGGTAATCCGGTTTTGAAGAAGTATACATTATTTCACCCTCTTGTTATGAGAGTGTGTATTTCGTTGATATTTCGGCTGTTGTGTTTTGTGGTCTGTTGCCTCGGATACGGGCAAAACATGAAATTTAAACCTTTGACTACTAAAGAAGGGCTGTCCAACAATTCTGTAAATGATATCATAACCGATAAGTACGGTCGCCTCTGGATCGCTACCTGGGACGGGCTAAACATTTACAACGGCAATGATATCGAGGTGTTTAAACACCGTATCGAAGATTCGTTAAGCCTTGCGGGAAATGTCGTTTTTGGCCTTAAAAGAGATGCAGAACATCGGATATGGGTGTTGACCGACAATCGTGCGGTATCGCTGTACAAAGGAGAGGGAAAGTTCAGAAACCATATTTTTGAGCATCAGCCCGAAGAATTACGGCTTACCAAAACAGGGGAAATAGCCGTTGTGGTCCGGGGGAAAAGCTATGCGTGGCGGGAAGGGGCTTTTCAGCCTGTTCCGGGAGCGCAGATCAGGGCAGCGCACCCCGATGAAAAGCTCAAACACCTGTTACTCGACAAGCATCCGGAACTCCACATCAATGATGTTTTTAAGGACCATAAAGGAAATATCTGGTATGCAACCCGCAGGAACGGGTTGTTCATTATTCCCAATGCGCCGGGAAATATGAATAATGACCGGATAGATCATTATACATATGACCTGTATCTTCCTTATAGTTTTACCAGTAATGAAATAGAAAAGATATATCAGGACGATTTCGGTAATATCTGGCTGGCCCATAAAGACGGGGGCATCAGTATGGCCTATGACAGGGCGGCACAGATCACCACTGTTATTCCGCATCCGGAGAAATACCCGCACCTGCCCAATGAGGCGGTACGGGCCATAACCGGTAGCAGCGACGGGGTGCTGTGGTTAGGGTATTACACCAAAGGTATTTTTTATTACAGCAGGCAAACCAGGTGTTTCCTTCCTTACCGGATCAGGGAGGCAGAGGATCAACCGGACTGGTATCGTATAAGGAGTATGTATACCGCAAAGGACGGAGGTATATGGGTAGGCACCTATGCCGGGCTTATAAAGATTACGGCAGAAGGCTATGAACTGTTCCGTGCAGAAAAGGACAGGGCATTTCCCAATAACCGCAACTACGCACTTATCCAGGACCAGAACTATTTATGGGTAGCCTGTTGGGGCGGACTCGGAAAGTTAAACCTGGGAACAGATACTTTTGAGGCCTTCCCCGGTCAGGAAAAACTGGGAGGGTACCATATCAGGCATCTTGTCAGGGACGGGGAACAGCTTATACTGGCTACGGAAGAGAACGGAGTGGTATTTTTTTCGGAAGAAGAAGGTGTGGTCAAACACCTTACCGCTTCTGACGGATTGCCCGGAAACAGTATCTTTAAGCTGTACCTGGACAGGGACACAGGCTACCTGTGGATCGCCACCCTGGGAGGGATAACCGTGTATGACAGGGTTACCGGGATTGTAAAGAACCTGTCGGAAGCAGACGGGTTGCCGAGCCATATGGTCTATGCTTTGATGCAGCACGGCGACCAGATGTGGATAAGTACCACCAAGGGGATCGCCGTAATACACAAAGAGAACTTCAAGGTGACCTCCCTTCCCAAGGACCTGGGATGGCAGGCGGAGGAATTCTCCGAAGGAGCATCTTACCAGGACCCGAAAGGGACGCTTTTTTTCGGGGGGATCTCAGGGCTCAGCTATCTGCATCCGGATACTTATGACCTCTCGCCAAAGCATTCCGGCTTGTACATGGAGGTCGATGGCAAGGAACGCTTTTCTGCACGTATACAAAAACCGTATAGCGATAATGCTGTTGACATAGATATTACACCCATCAGTTTTTCAGGTATCAGGCCCACGGTATATTACCGGATGGAAGGCCGGGATACGCTGTGGCGGGAATATAAGGAACACCCCCTGGAATATCGCGACCTGCCTCCCGGGACCTATACCATGCAGACCAGGATGGGCGATAAGGACAAGGCCCCGCAAAGCCATTTCCGGCTCCGGATAGAAAAACCCTTTTACCGGACGATACTTTTCTATACATTATGTGTAGTGGCGCTGGTCTTGTTTGCCTCATTGATCGTCCTTCGCCGGAATATTACGGCCCGCAGCATTCAGAAAAAGCTCGAAGCAAAGATCAGGGAGCGTACCCGTACGATAGAATCTCAAAAGGAATCGTTGCTTCAGGCCAACAGGGAACTCGAAGAAAAGCATCGCGAGATCAATACCCAAAAGGAAAAGGTGCTCCATTTACATCACCAGCTAAAGAACCGTGATTTTGAGGTCGATAAATTCAAAGCCTTTGTGTTGTCGGGCTTCAAACCCAAACTGTCCCGTATCATTTCCGGATTACGGCAGCTAGGGGAAACAGCCCCGGTGAGCCACCTGGAAACCGAATTACTGGGAATGGTCCGGACTATCGCCGAATGGGACTATCTGGACTATATTGGCGATATAGGCCGTGTTTCCCTTGCTTCTACCCGTTTTACCCCGTTGATACAGCGAATTTACGAACAGGTAAATACCCCGGGAATACAAGGCAGGGTGCGGCTTCGTTTTGATATTGTAACAGCATCGGACCATATAGAAGTGGATGCACTGCGCCTTAAACTGCTTTACCGTTACCTGCTGAGTGAAATTATCAAGTATGGGGAAGAAGGATCCCGTTTTGATATACATACGGTACTTAAGGAAAGTCATATAGGTGTGGAAGTGCACTGCGCAGGGAGCCTGCTTTCTGACCAGTGGGAAAATATTACCCGGTACAGCCCGTACTATAAAGCATTTGAAACCTTACTGAGGGATGTAAGGGGAAAACTGGATATAGAGAAAGCCGGGGAACGCCTGGAACTGAAGATCAGTATTCCGGTACGCAATACGGAAGAAGCAAAAAACAACTCCGGGGTGCTGCTGCTAAAACATTTTGAACGGGAAAAGTTTAAGAACGATACCCTGTTACTGGTTTATTGTGAAGAGGGCGAAGCCCCCATTGTCCGGCAATTGTTTAACGACAGCCCTTATACGCTTATTTTTGAGCACGATGCCCATGCCCTGGTCTCTGCCGTTCAGCAGGTACCCGCCGAAGGCCTGGTCATCTATAATGCCCCTTTTACGTCAGACCTGGAAAGAGTTTTGAAAAACCCGGTCTTTAAAAGGCTCCCGGGCCTGTATATCGCCGAATATATAGATCCAGGCATAGAAGAAAACGTCATCGAATACGGCCTGGACGGTATTGTATACCTCCCCGTGAATGCCGCCTTTATTATCCGGAAAACAACTTCCCTGGTCAATCGCTATAAGCAACTGTCCTTCGCCCGGGGCGGGAGTGCCCTGAACAGGCTGGAAAACAGGGAAGGCAGGCTCAACCCCCATGAAAAGCTGGTAAAAACAGCATTGGAAAACATTTATTCCGAACTGGGGAACCCCGATTTTAACGTGGACAAACTCATCACGGGGCTGGAAATATCCCGGACCAAATGCTATCGCGTATTTAAAGAGGTGCTCAACCAGTCCCCCTCAGATGTTATTATCGGGCTGAGGCTTCAGAAAGCAGAGCAACTGATGAAGCAGGGAAGCCTGAACATTTCCGAAATCAGTTTTGAATGTGGGTTTAACGACCCCAAGTACTTCAGCAGAATGTTTAAAAAACATTTCGGCACCAGTCCCAGGTCCTATAAAGACAAACTTCGGGCAACGCTTTGAGGTTACCGCCAGATTACTCCTGTGTTTACTTAATGTTACTGTAACAATAGTCCTGTATTTCAGGTAAAAAAGGCGGGGTATACGCATCTATTCTGCACCTTTCTGAAACAAATGTCCTGCATCAAAACACGGAGAACAGTAGTTTCGTTCCGTAATCCAAAACATTATATTATAGATGAGAAACACTTATTTGTTTTTGTTTTTATGCATTTTGGGTGTAACAGGAGTGTTCGCCCAGCATACGATACAGGGAACTGTGATCTCGGAAGCCGACGGTATACCGGTACCCGGGGCCTCGATCATTCCCAACGACGACCAGTCGCAAGGAACATCTACCGATTTTGACGGGAATTTTACCCTTACGGTTGCTAAAGCATCCGGGGTTATTTCGGTGAGCTATATGGGCTTTGCTACCCAGCGCGTTCCGTATAGCGGAGATCAGGAATTAACCATAAAGCTCAAAGAAGAGGTCAATGCCCTCGATGAGGTTGTACTTATCGGTTACGGGGCTTCTGAAAAGAAAGACCTGACCACTGCCGTAGCTTCAGTAGAAGGGCTTGAAAGCCTCAGTAGCAGGCCGGTGTCGAATTTTTCCGAATTTCTCCAGGGGAACCTTCCCGGGGTAACGGTAACACAAGACGGGGGCGATCCTACTTCGTCGGCAGGTATTGTAATTCGCGGGCTGGGAACACTTTCTTCACAGACCCCGCTTACCGTAGTGGACGGAGTGCCATATTACGGGCCTCCGATCAATCCTAATGACATCGAATCCGTAAGTATACTCAAAGATGCTGCTTCTGCTGCCATTTACGGAGCACAGGCCGCTGCGGGAGTCATTGTAATACAGACCAAAAAGGGAAAACAGGGAAAAATGCAGGTAAGTATCGATACCTATGCCGGTTTTCAGTCGGCCAATAACCTGCCTACTCCCCTGAATGCCGCACAGAATAATGAGGTATACAATACGGCCGCAGATAATGCGGGTGCCCAGAGGCAGTCGGCTCATGACCCTGAAACAAATCCATGGGGAACAGTGACAAGGACAAACTGGATGGATGAGATTTTCCGGAATGCCGCCCTGTATAATCTCAATGCTACCATCAGCGGTGCAGGGGAAAAAAGCAATTACATGACATCCTTCGGTTATAACAAGACAGACGGTATACTTGTAGGGACCAGCAAGGACAGGTATTCATTCCGTGTGAAATCGGATTATCAATTGAGTGACAAGATCACCATAGGAGAAAATGTGTATTATTCCAGGACTGAAGCTCTGGGAACAAATACAACAAGTGGCTATTCCGGTGCTGTTATCAATGCGATCTATATGCCGGCTGCGGCATCAGTGCGCAATGAAGACGGGACTTTCCAGGGCGTTGTGCCCAATGAGCTTTCAGATTTTGCAGGAGCTTACGGTGATGTGTATAATCCTGTGGCCCTCTTATTGCGGCCCACGACCAGCAACCCTGTGGATTATATGAATGCCAATGTGTATTTCGATTATAAAATAACAGACGGTTTAACTTTTAGGTCGTCTTACGCTTATGCCACCACCCGGACAAAGTACAAGCGTTTTGAACCGATCATCAGGGAACTGGGAAGGGCAAATTCCGAGAATTACCTGTACCAGAGTTATTCTGATGAAAACCGATGGGTATGGGATAACCAAATCAGTTATAAAAAATCTTTCGGCCTTCATCATATAGACCTCACAGCCATTTATTCTGCACAAAAGACCAATTATGAGTATATGATGCAGGAAGGACGGGGCTTTAGCAGTGAAGAGAAATACAACCAGTTCCTGGAAAATGCTACGACCGTCCGCCCTACCGTGACCGATGTATATAAAGATGCACTGACCTCGGGAATAGTAAGGGCCATGTATAATTATGACAACACCTACTATTTGACCGCCAGTATACGAAGGGATGAGACTTCCCGCCTGGGCCGGGGAAACCAGGACGATTATTTTCCTTCGGTATCCGGGGCATGGCGTATATCCAGTATGCCGTTCTTTAAAGTCAAAGTGGTCAATGACCTGAAATTAAGAGCTTCCTGGGGAGAAATAGGAAATATCAGCTCCGTAGGATACTATTCTTTCGATGTTCCCCTGAGCAACAGTCTTGCTGTTATGGGCGAAGAGGGTAATTATGACAGCAGAGGTTTTTATGTAAAACAACAATCCAACCCTGACCTGCGATGGGAAACAGGAGAATCTTTCGACCTGGGGCTGGATGCCAGCCTTTTTGAGAACAGGCTCAGCCTTACTGTCGATTATTTCAGCAAAACAACCAAAGGCATGATCCTGCCGGGACTGGAAGATGCACACCAGGGCGTAGAGGCAGCCGATGTAAACGGCGGAGAGGTAAGGAATACAGGATGGGAACTCGGGCTTACCTATACTGACTCTGCGGGAGACCTGGGATATACCGTAAGGGGAAATATAAGTGCAATAGACAATGAAGTGCTTAACCTGGACGGTTATAATGAGGCCGGGATCGATTATGTATTACACGATTTTAATGTAAGGAGTGTACTGAGGCCTTTGCGTTCGGCTGTGGGCGAAGAGCTCTATTCGTATTTCCTGGTACCCCACGAAGGTATTTTCCAGAGCCGGGAAGAAATAGAGGCCTATACCCATGAAGGGCAGCCCATACAGCCCAATGCGCAACCCGGTGACCTGAAATTCAGGGATACGAACAATGATGGAAAGATAGACAATAACGACCGTAAATTTATGGGAAGTTATCTGCCGGATTTCACCTATAATTTCGGATTTACCCTGAATTACAAGAATTTCGACCTCAACGCACTGTTCCAGGGGGTGGCCGGGGCCAAGGCTTTCAATGCCTATAAATATTCCACTTATAATGCTTCCCTGCAGGGGTATAACCTCGACAACCGCGTACTCGGGGCATGGAGCCCGGAAAATCCGGGTTCTGATATTCCGAGACTGTCTACGGCAGATGATAATTCTAACTTCGGAACCATGTCTAGCTGGTACCTGGAAAATGCATCTTACCTGAGACTAAAGAACATTGCACTGGGGTATACACTTCCCGGGAGTTTTATGGATAAGGTGCTGGAAGGCTCCTCTTTAAGAATATACCTATCGGCAGACAACCTGTTCACCATTACCGATTATTCGGGCATGGACCCTGAAGTGGGGAATAACGGGGTTGATGTAGGGCGCTACCCCTTATCGAGCAAGTATGTAGCAGGGTTATCATTTACATTCTAATCTCATTATCTATTATGAATATGAAAAAAGGAATAAAATATACAGTGGCCGGAATGGTAGCGGCCATAGTTTTGAATACAAGTTCGTGTTCAGATGATTTTTCCAATCTCGGTCCGGAAGGCGGGCCTTCTTATGAGAATTTCTGGAAGAACGAGCAGGATGCCATCAGCGCCGTAAACAGTATGTACAGCGAAATGCATGAAGAAGAGGTGTTTTCCAGGGGGATGTTCTGGTATATCAATGCTTCGGACGATATGGTCACCGGCCGTATCAATGCCGATCCCGACAATATTAAGAATTTCGTGGCCACCGGCGATGAAGGCTATACTTCCTATATGTATCCCGCAGCTTTCAGGGTGATCCGCAGAGCTAATGATGTCCTGAAAAACGTACCGGAAATGGAGATTTCCGAAACGCTTAAAAACCGCCTGTTGGGAGAGGCCTATTTTATGAGGGGATTTTTCTATTTCTGGCTGGCCCACTCTTATGGAGATGATGGTAAGAACGGGGGGATTCCCATAGTGACCGTTGAGAATATGGACAACGTAGCCGGGAACTATACCCGCCCCGAGAGTGTCATTGCCAATTACGAACAGATTATCCGGGACCTGGATAAGGCAGCCGAATTGCTGCCGTTGTTTACGGAATTATCTGCCGAAGATTACGGGCGTGCCCATAAGGATGCAGCGCTGGCTTATGCCGCAAAAACGTATCTTTATTGGGCGCAGTATGATGCAAGTAAATATGCCGAAGTGGTAGCCTATTGCGATGCCGTGACCAGTTCGGGATCCGGGAGAGCCCTGGTAGATAACAATAAGCCCGGCGAAGATTTCAGGCTGCTGCACAGCCACCTGAACAACTGGACCAGCGAATATATCTGGTCCGTTAACTCCGGGGTGGACAACGGTAGTAAATTACCGGGAGTGATGCTGGAAAACAAGGGATGGTCAAAGTATAACGGTTGGGGCTATTTCCAGCCCACCGAAGAACTTTATGAAGCATACGAAGCGAATGACCCGAGAAGGGAAGTGACTATCCTGAAGTTTGGCGATGAGTTCCAGTTTTTCGGGGAAAACAGGAAGTATTATTCCGAAAACTCCCTTTCGGGTTTCCAGTTTAACAAATATATGTACGAATACGGTTATGAGTCTCCCATAGGAACATATATAAACAGTAACGGAAATAATCCGACTACGGTGTATAATGTGCCCTTGCTGCGATATGCAGAGGTGTTACTTATGAAATCGGAGGCTCTCATCATGCAGGGGCTCAATGGCGATGTTCCCTTAAACCTGGTAAGGGACAGGGCCGGACTTGATGCAGTGACAGGGGCCACTATGGACGACCTGAAACATGAGAGAAGGGTAGAACTGGCAGGAGAGTTTGCCAACCGCCATTTCGACCTGGTACGCTGGGGCGATGCACAGGAGGTGTATAGCCGGGCACTGCACGGAAGGATCCACTCCAACAAGGCCGACCCGGATTCCGGATATACCGTGAAAGAGATATGGAAAGCCAGGAGCTTTGATCCCTCTTATATGCATGTATGGCCTTTACCTACCACCGTGGTTGAAGGCTCCGGTATACCACAGAATGCCGGTTGGTAAGATCGTATTAAAATGTTTAAATACATCACAAAAAATCCGGAACCCGTCGGTTTTAGACTTAAGATTAAAGAGTAGTCAGGCTTTCCGGATTTTTTAGTTTATGAAGTTGTGTTTGATACCATTTTTATACACACTTTAAATTTTATATCTTACGTCATGCAGTCATACGTCATGGCCGATCATATTTTATCATGTGTTTAAATTAGAATGTTTAATTACAGGGAGCTGTCCAAAAAGTAATCTCTGCGTCAACCTGAACCCTGATGTATCGGGGTTCGGAATGACGGTTTTCAAGACCTTTTGAACAGCTCCCTTGTTTATTTTTTTCAGATGAATAGATTTTTGTTTTCCCTTTTTGTTTTCTGGGGCGCACTGGTAGTAGTAAGCGCGCAAAACCCGATGGTTCATTCTCATAACGATTACCTGCAGGAAGTTCCTTTCTGGGGTGCACTTCATGCCGGGGCGGCCTCTGTTGAAGCCGATGTGGTTTTACAGGACAGGGAGCTGTTTGTGGCACATGCAAAGGCCGAGATCAAAACAGGGCGTACCCTGGAAAGCCTTTACCTGGACCCCTTAAATAAGGCCGTTGCACTCGGAATGGTCGGGGACCGGCCCCTGCAACTTCTCATAGATATCAAAACAGATGCCGTTAAAACCTTAAAACAGATAGTACACAGTATTAAAAAATACCCGGCCATACTGGAGCGTAAGAATATTGTTTTTGTTATATCCGGAAATCAGCCCGAACCTTCGGAATATGACCAATATCCCGGTTTTATATTTTTTGACTACCAGGCCCTGAAAGACCTTAGCCCCCGGCAATGGGACCGTGTGGCCCTGATCAGTACGGATTACAAAAAATACGCACAGTGGAACGGAAAAGGACGTTTTACCCATACAGACCTTCAGAAAGTTAAAGAAGTCATCGGTAAGGCACATCGTTTTAATAAGCCTTTCCGCTTCTGGGGGACACCCGATTCCAAAAGTGCCTGGAAAATTTTTACCGACCTTGGAGTCGACTTTATTAACACTGACGAGCCGTTTTCTTGTGTTACTTATGTCAATTCGCTAAAAGACAGGGTTTTTACGAATTCTGTTTTTTCAGAAGTTTATACCCCCACTTTTGAGAGTGACAGAAAAGACGAGAAAGTCCGCAATGTGATCCTGTTGATCGGGGATGGTAACGGCCTGACCCAGATATCTTCTTCCGCCCTGGCCAATAACGGACAACTTTCATTAACCCGGTTAAAGAGTATAGGACTTATAAAAACATCGTCTGCCGATGATTTTACCACAGATTCTGCCGCCGCCGGAACGGCCATTGCCATAGGAGAAAAAACCAATAACAGGGCGATAGGAGTAAATACTGCAAATGAGCCCGTACCCAATATCTGTGAGATATTATCACCCCGGGGATTTAACACGGCTGTAATCACTACCGATCAGATTACCGGGGCAACTCCGGCCGCGTTTTATGCCCATCAGAAAGACAGGGACATGACCGCTGCCATAGCCCATGACCTGCAGGAGAGCAACCTGACGCTTTTTGCCGGCGGAGGAAAAAGGGATTTCGCAGGAATAACAGGATTTTCCATAGTAGACAGCCCGGCAGCCATAAGCCATAACAGATCGGACCGGGTAGGATATTTTATGAGTGAAAGAGGAGTGCCTGCCGTACTTGAGGGAAGAGGTGACCTTTTACCAGAAGTTGTAGATCATAGCCTGAAGTTTCTGAAAAGCAGGAACAAACCCTTCTTTGCCATGATAGAAGGAGCACAAATCGACTCTTACGGACATTTTAACAATGTAGCCGGAATTGTTACCGAAGGTATTGATTTTGACAGGGCTATCGGCAAGGCGCTTCGTTTTGCGGATGAGACTCCCGGAACCCTGGTCATCATTACTGCGGACCACGAAACATCCGGATTCAGTATTCCCCAGGGAAATATAGACCGCCATGTTGTGGAAGGCGACTTTACCACAAACGATCATACGGCGACCATGGTCCCTGTATTTGCCTATGGCCCCAGGTCGGGAGAATTTACCGGGGTTTATGAGAACAATGAGATCTTTTCCAAAATACTGAAGGTCCTGGACCACAATCCATAGTAGTTGTTATAAAGCGTAAAATGCCGTGTTCCTGAAAATCCCGGGAGTACACCATAAGCCGGGAAACGTACCTCCAACCGATTTAAACTAACAAGGCTCCTCCACTGTGACGAAGGAAGGAGCCTTATTGGACTTAACCAGAATCAAATATGGGAACAAAAACCCACTTACAATTTACTTATCCTTCTTTATGGAATACGGATACGGCGGGGAAGTAATAGCCTTCATATGTTTTTTCGTCAACAAGTCCTCCGTTTTGTCCGTTATAGAAATAAAGGGCATTGCGGCTAAAGCTGTTGCCCCAGCCCTTGTCTACGGCGTGAACCACTACCCGGTCGGTATTCGGATCGTATCGCAGGCCCGAACCGTACATTACCTTTCCTTCTGGGAGGGTCGCAAAAGGAGTAGCGAGGGAGCCGGCATTCCCGGTATAACGATAGATATCGCTTCCGCCGCTCCAGGCGCTGTTCTTTGCAATATAAACCTCCGTGGCACTCGCGGCGATCGATCCCGGATGCCAGGCACCCCAGGAACCATAGGCATCAAAGCCGAGCTCCACCTCCTCTATGTTCAGGGTTTCCGGATCTACGCCCGTCAGCGTGGTTTTCCCGGCCATCCATACTTTTCCGTCACCGGTCCTGGCAAAACCGGTCTGTATGCCCGGAATGGTCTTTTCCACTTTCAGGGTTACAGCGTTCAATATCACCACTCCTTCTGCGGCCGAAAGTACAAATACATAATTTCCGGCCTTTATCATATCCCCGGTCTGGCCTTCTATACCGTTTATCTTACCGCCCAATCCTACCGGGTTCAGGGAGAGTGTATAAACACCATCTCCGGAGCTCAATAAGCCCCTGCTTTCGTCAAGTCCGGTAAAGGCTCGCCAGTCATTTCCGCCCTGGGCGGGTATTCTCCCTTTTTCCCTGAGGGAATATGCATCGGCTACCACAACGGGGCCGCCTACCTTGGCAACGAGATATAGCTCTTCGTTAAATATTGTTCCGTATTCCAGAGTGGAGGTGGTGGGCAACAGGTCTTTGTCCGGGTTTCTCTTTACAAAAACACTGTCTTCAACCGCCCCGGTATCATAGCGATAAAAACTCAAGGTTCCGGTTCCGTGTCCCATCCAACCCTCGTTAACGATATAAAAACCATTCTCATAGCCTCCCAGGGTATAAATGTTGTATACCGCACTTATTTCCCCGCCATCGTTCTGTGCCGAAAAAATGATCTCATAATCTCCCCTTTCTTCCGGCCCGAAAGCATATATGGAATCAGTACTTACCACCTCATCGGCTATGGTCCATGTATAGATCACCCCATTGTTTTCCTTTAAGCGGGGGCTCAGGGTCACCGTACCTCCCACGGTCAATGTGTCCGAAAGCTGCTGATCACCTTCTGAAAAGGAAGGCGGAGCTATGGAAGGAGGAGGTTCGGGTTCGGAAAAATCGTCATCACTGTTGCAGCTTAACAGACCGGCAAAAGCCGCAAAGACGGCCCAGTATTTTAATGATGTGTTCATGGTTATTTTAGTTTTCGGTTTTAATTATTCGGTTATACTTAAATCGGCTATCCCGGATACTTCGGTAGACAGCTCGCCCAGCCAGCCCATATTGGCCTGTATCCCGGTTTGTATCTTTATAAAATCAATCCCTTCCAGGGCTGCCGGGTCCCCGTTTTTGTCCACGGCATCGGCAAGGTCTATTTCATCACCACCCCCGGTATTGTCGGCATAGCCGTATTCGAAAGGTATACTCGTGATGTAGGAAGGGTTACTCATATCAATATTGCTTGAAGGCAGCAACGTACCCTTAACAGTATAGCTGTCCGTTTCAATCCATTCGGGATAGTAGGGTTGCTGGTGAAAGGTGTTGGTGGCAACCTCCCCGCTATGGCCCATGTTGTCTTTCCACGGAACGCCTTCCGAAGGATCTCCGGGCCGGAAATAGGTGAGCTCATAATCCCGAACGGTGCCTTCCATATTGTGGGCACTGCCTTTTATTTCATACCAGGTATCGTCGGGCAGGCCGTTTCCGTTCGCGTCCTGCATTACCCAGACTACTCCGGGCTCTGCGAAATTGGGCATGGCATTGCCATAGATGATCACGTCTTTTGCCTCCGCCCTGTTGATCACCGTATGATCAAAACCGAGCACTATGCTTCCTCCCCAGGCGCCCAGGCTTACCAGCCCTTTTTGTTTCAGGATGCTCCGGGCGCTTTCCATATTTCCCGGGTTTTTGTTGATAAACTGTCCGGGGGCAGGCCTATACTCAAACAGTTCGGCTACGTAGGGGCTGCTCTCCCCTGTAACGGGCCGTATCCGGATTGCCACGTCGACTGAAAATTTTTCCGAAAATTCCCCGGAAGTATTGAATGCCCTGTATTTCAAGGTATAATTTCCTGTTTTGGCGGGCACGAACGTGAATTCTTCCAGGGTGGAAGCCACAGAATCGTTGAGCTTCCATTCTTCTTCGTAAACCGACTCGTTGAGATTGTTTGCTGTCAGGACCAGGGTGTCTCCCAGCCGGAGGTTCAATCCGGTGTCTCCGCCGGAGATTTCCACTTCGGGGCTTAACTCCGCCCCACTCCCCTTACCCGGGGCCGCATCGTCGTCACCGGAACAGGAATTAAAAAAAGCGGCCAGGCCGAAACTCCAGAGTATGGCCGGGGTGCTGTTGCTGATCTTTTTTAAAGGATACATCATAAAAGTTTTTCGTTTAATTCATAAAAGCAAAATGTGCCGGGATATCCCCGGTCTTTACCGACCATTGAAGCTTGCCGGCGGCATTAAAACAGTACAGGGTGCCGGGGGTTACATAATCTCCGGCATCCGTAAGCAGTATTTCCCCGGTTTCGGGATGGATGGCAATGCCATAGGGTGTTTCGATCTTTGCTTCCGTACCGTCGGTGATAAATGACCCTTCCAGGATCTCCTCGGTATGTACATCGATCTTGTTATAGGATATGACATTGGTCCCTGTAACGTAACTGAACTCCGTGCTATAGACATAGGCGATCCCGTTGTGGATGGCCAGGTCGCTCACGGCCAGGTCAAAAGAGGTCTTGACCGTATCTGTTTTTGTGTCTATAACAAACAGTTTTGAAGGGATATCGAAATAATCCCCTCGGGAGGAAACATACAGGTCGCCTTCGTCGTCGATCTTTACCCGGTGCAGGTTTTCCGCTACCTCGATCCGTTTTACCTCCTGAAAGCCGGCAATGTCTATGACAGAAAGGGTGGTTTCGTAATCAGGTGGACTGTATCCCCCGGAATTGGCCACATAGATCTTTCCGTCACGGGCCACCAGTTCTTCGGGCTGCCGGCCTACTTCTACTGTTCTCGTGATATTCATGCTGGTAGTGTCGATCTCTGCTACCATACCGTTGGGGGCATTGGGGTCGCCGATGGTGCCCAGATAGGTGCTCAGGTAGGCTTTTCCTTCGTAAAAGGTAATATACCGGCAATTATCTACATTGATCTGCTTTAAGCGTTTCCTTGTTTCTGCGTCGAGGACCTCGACCTTGTTCGAAGCATTGACCACCACGTATAACTTGGAACCATAAATACCGATATCGTTACCGACATCGCCGAGCCCGCCCACTTCGTCGGGATTGGCACGGCTGAACATATTTCGTTTGTACTGCCCTGTGGTGTAATCGAAATAATCCAGGGAGGCCTTGTTCTGAAACATGTTCCCTTCGTTGAGCAGGTAAAATCCGCGGATCGTATCTCCCGGTTCCCCTGGAGTTTCCGGTGGTTCGTTCGGAATTTCCGGGGTTTGATCCTCTCCTTCGAAGTCTATCGGGTCATCACTGCGGCAGGAACTGAACACCATGAGTAACAGGCAGATCAGCAAAACTGCAAAACCCGGTCGTTTTGTGTAATGGTTTATCATAATGAATAATTAAAGGTAACACGATAGGAACGTCCCGGCATGGGGAAGTTCTTTATAACATCGTAGTACTGATTGAACAGGTTGTTGACCTCCATCCCGAGCCGTACCTCCCCGCCGAATGCCTCAAGGGCATAACGGGCGGCAATATCGTGGGTGTACCAGGGTTGCAGGTAATTGGAGCGTATATTCGCTTTCTGACTGTATCTCTCGCCGGTGTATATGAAACTGTAATTCAGTTCGGCTCTTTTATAGTCGGCGGCCAGGTTTATACTGCCACTGTGCCTGGGGATATAGGGGATCTGATCGCCATAGTTGGAGGCTCCGGGGGTTACGTCTGCGGCTTGCTGCCAGGTGTAGTTTAACTGTGCGGAATATCCCACGCCAAATCCTGTTTTCCCTGATGATCTCAGGCTGGCTTCCACCCCGGTCGTCTCCACTTTGCCCAGGTTGAGCATGGTCCACCGGAACAGGTTGGCTCCGGGAACCGCCACGATCTTGTCGGTAATCCACACCTTGTAGGCATCGGCCCGGGCTTCCAGGTAGTGCGACCCGAAAATATGCCGGAACGAAAGGCCTGCATTGACCTGTTCGGAATATTCCGGGGACAGGCGGGTATTGCCGATAAAGGTATAGTAGAGGTCGTTGAAAGTGGGCATGCGGAAAATACGTTTGTAAAAAGCCCGTAACCTGAGGTCGTCCGTTCTGAAAGGCTGCCAGCTGGCCATTACGGTCGGGGTAAATTCCTGCTTGTCCCCTGCCGCTTCGTAGTGCTTTACGGATTCCCGGATGGTGGTACTCAACATGCCGGCCTGTACGTAAAGGCGGTCAAAACTGAGGTCGGTGGTCAGTGCAGCGAGAAAGGTATTCCTTTCCGGATAGGCAAAACGATACAGGTTGGCTTCCAGGCTGTTGTTCTCATAATCCGTGGCCAGTGCTACTTTCCAGAAGTCATTGAGCCGGTAACTCTGGGCCAGGGACATATAGAATGTTTCCTGGTCGTAACGATTGTCCAGGTAGCCCGAAGTGGTCACTATTTCCGGATCAGAATAGCGGGTGTGGTCCCTGGCATATTTTCCGCGGACGACCATAAAATAACGGTCACTGACCTTTTGTTTGAACTCGCCCTGTAAAAAATTCTGCTCGTCCCAAAGGCGTTGTGGCCTCCGGAAGCGGTTGGCTACAACGGCTCCCGGCAATCCGCGTTCGGAGTTATAGTGATAATATTTTACATTCCATTTACTTTGAAACCGGGTGGTTCCATAGAGCGATGTTTCCAGCCGGTACGACCGTACATCGGCATTTTTACGGATGGCGGTCGTATCGTAGCTTCCGTTGGTAAAGCGGAACTTATAACGGCCATGAGCGTAGACATATCCGGTGCTCACCCTTGCAGACAGGTGGTCGTTGAATTTGTAATCTGCGCTCAGAGAAGGATTGACCAGACCGAAAGAACCGGTTTTAAACCCGGGTTTCAGGTTCAGGTCCCTGCCCTCCGAAAATGACGGGGCACCGGACTTCAGGTAGATGGTACTTGCCGATGCATATGCCCTGGCGGATTGTCCGGCATCGGACCGTTGCCCGTTGTAAAGGGCTATTTCTTCCATGTTTTCCAGGGAGAACCTCCCCAGATCTACCTGCCCGTTCTGGGCATTGGTCAGGCCGATACCATCGTAAAAAACGCCGGTATGCTCCGTTCCCATACTGCGTACATTGATGGTCTTGAGCCCGCCTATGCCCCCGTAATCCTTGAGCTGTACCCCGCTAAAATAGCGAACGGCATCGGCAACGGAAAGGCTGTTCAACTGTTTGAGTTTCGCTCCGGAAAGGATCTGTACGGGAGTTGCAGAGGTGTGTTGCCGCTGTTTTATATCCTTGACCAGGATCACTTCCTCCAGTTTGTGATAGACGATACTGTCGTTATCCCTGTCCTGTGCATTGAGGCTGTTTACTACGAAAACGAATAGCATCCACAACCGGAAAAACCGTCTTTTTACGCCTGATTTCCTGTATACCGACATCTCTTTTTGAGTTTACCTGAAAACAAAGCATCGGAGGAGATGTTTTCCACAAAGAACACGTGGAAAAACAGGGAAGAAAGAATACAACAGACCCTTTATTCCAGCTTCAATCCCCGAAAGCCATGAATAAATAAAAAAGCGGCAGGTATTCTGACTTGCTCCCTACACCCGACCTTCCCTTTCTACATTGAAAAGTGGCCATAAAAACGGGTTTCGGCTTTATGAGCTTACAGCTGCGGGACAGTTCCGGACTTTCACCGGATTCCCTTTTAATGAGGTTGTCTCCAAGGTCACTTGACGGTTTTCAGGACTTTTGAGACCACCTCAACCGATTTTCGGTAAAGATAGTCTTATTTCTTTAAAAAACGGATTAATGAAGTTATTGAGTTGCCCGGTTATTCAGGGGTAAAAGATCGATAAGAGATTGATCTGATCACGCCGGAAGGCCGATAGAGATTAAAGTGCTCAGGAGTCCGGTTTCCGGAGAGCAAATTGAAGAAAATTTCTGGTAAAATATCAGGAGAATACATCCAGCCGGTATAGTTTTAGCAGGTAGGAAATAATCATTACACTTCCTGTAAAAAAGATCAGGCTTTTTAAAAAGATCCCTTTTCTATCTACACCAAACCACTTATGTAAAACAGCGGTAGCAAAGAGAAGAAGGAAAGGCACGGTTGCAGGGTACAATTCGAAACTTTTGGCGATATCTCCCTGTAAAAGTGCCAGGAAGGAACGCTGAAAGCCACATCCGGGGCAATCGATGCCCGTAAGCCATTTTAGCGGACAAGGCAAGAGGTAATCCTGTATACGATGCCAGAAACCGGAATGCATTTTCTTTTTTCTTAAAAACGGAGATGTCTAAAAAATCCTGTACCCCGTCATGCTGAACTGTCACCCTGAGTACAGTCGAAGGGTTGTTTCAGCATCCCATCACGCTCATCAGATCATCAGGATGAGAAACTGAAACGAGTTCAGGTTGACGTAGAGGTTACTTTGTAGGCATCTCCGTTTTTGATTGTGATTTTCTAAAGGTTTAGTATGCCTCCCGGGCTTCTTTGGCAGAAGGTCCCTGGTATTCGGCGTCCCCGAAACCAAGCATCGGGTAAAATACAAAAGGCAACAATATAAGTCCTGCCGTAAATCCCTCACTTTTTCCAAAACTTTTGCTCAACAGATTAGTCAACCAGACGGTTGCTACAATGCTCACACAAGGAACCAGCAATAATACGATCCACCACATGGGTTTGCCTACGATCTCTACCAGCACTATAATGTTATAGATCGGAATGATGGCTGCCCAGCCCGGTTTTCCGGCTTTTTCAAAGGTTTTCCACATCCCGGCAAACATAGCGACCAGCATAACGAGATAAATAATAATTGATACCAGCCCGATACCGGCCCCGATTTGTTCATTTGTGTCCATTTGTTCTCTTGTTTATAATTATGGGTATATTTTCAAAGCCTGCACCCTATTGTGGCTTCCGGGGCAAAAGTAGAAAAATCCTGCTTTAGGAGAGTATCCCGAAAAACCGGGATTTTTTGAAATCCCCGGGGCCTTCCCTACCCCGGGGTGTTTTGTCTGGTCCGGCACTTCCCCATCCGGAACGGCCGGAGATCAGTGCACAGAAGAAGTATCCACTTTGCCCGAACCCTTCCTGATAAACAGTACAAATGGTACACAGATCAGGAAGAGGGTACCCAGGTAAATAAATATGTCCATATACGAGAGCACGGTGCTCTGTTTGGTGATTGCCCCTTCCAGTACCTGGTAGGCCTTGTTCAGTGATTCATTGATGCTGAACCCTTTGTTTATGAACATTTGCTGATAGGCATTCACCCGTTCCCGGACAGCAGGGTCGGTGATATTCAGGTTGGGGACAAGGTTTACCCTGTGTTGCTGTCCCAACCGGGCCACAAAGGTGGTGATAATGGCAATACCGAACGATCCGCCCAGCTGCCGCATCATCCCGGTAAAGGCCGCACCCTCTCCTATATCCTTTCCCCGGAGGGTAGACAGTGACAGGGTAGTAATAGGTACAAACAGCAGCCCTAGACCAATACCCCTGGTCACCAGCGGCCAGAAAAAGTGTTCGGAGCCCGTATCGGGGGTCATGACCACATACATCCAGTAGCTGTATATGAAAAATATGGCAAAGCCTCCCGCAGCAAGGTATTTCTGGGAAACACCCCGTTCCAGCAGTTTTCCTATAACAGGCATCATCAGCCCGGTAGTAATGGAACTGGGGATCAGTAACAATCCGGCATCGGTGGCGGTCCATCCCAGAATGGATTGTGTGTAAATCGGGATCACAAAGGTAGAACCGTATAAGCCGAAACCGAGAATAAAGGTCAGTATCGTGCCTATCCGGAGGTTGTAATTCCGCAACACCCTGAGGTTTACTATGGGATGTTCGTAGACCAGTTCGCGCCAGATAAACAGGAGCAGGCCAAAGACAGACACTACACTGAGGATTAAAATGGTGGAGTTCTCAAACCAGTCGTCCTGCTGGCCGTGTTCCAGTACAAACTGCAACGACCCGATAAAGGAAGCGAGGAACACGATCCCCCACCAGTCTACCTGGCTGGCTTTCAGTTTTTCTCCGTATTTCGGGCTCTTCACATATAAGAGGGTCAGGAATGTAGCTATGATACCGATAGGAACATTGATGTAAAAGATATACGGCCAGGAGAAATTATCGACCAGGTATCCGCCAAGCGGAGGGCCTAATGTAGGGCCTACGATCACTCCCATACCGTAAATGGCCTGGGCCATACCGCGTTTTTCCGAGGGATAGCTTTCGGTGATGATGGTCTGTGCCGTAACCAGCAGGGCACCACCTCCCATTCCCTGGATAAACCGGAAGATCACCAGTTCCCAGATGTTGGAAGCATTACCGCACAAAAAGGAGGCTACCGTAAAAATGACAATGGAAGCCGCAAAATAATTCCGCCTGCCGAACTGTTTGGACAGCCAGCTGGTCATCGGTATGATGATCACGTTGGCAATGGCATAGGCCGTAATGACCCATGCAATATCGTTGAGCGAAGCCCCGAGGCTTCCGCGCATATCGTTCAGGGCTACGTTGACAATGGTCGTATCTATGATTTCCAGGAGGGCGCACAAGATGGCAGTAATGGTGATAATCACCCTCCGGAAACCATATTCGACCAGGCTGTTTTCGTCTTGAACCTGTGTTTCAGCCATGACTTAATTTAAATGTACATCTACAATGACGTTCATTCCGGAACGCAATCGTTTTAGTTTTTCCGTATCGTTATTTGCTGTAAAATCTATTTTTACCGGGAGCCGTTGTACGGTCTTTACGAAGTTGCCCGTGGCATTGTCCGGAGGCAGCAGGGAGAATTTTGCCCCGGTTGCCGGGGAAAAGGCAGAGATCTCTCCTTCGAAATCCTGGCCGGGATAGGCATCTACTTCTATGACTACTTTCTGCCCGCTGCGCATTTTGTTGAGCTGGGTTTCCTTGAAATTGGCCACCACCCATTTTTCTTTGGTGTTCACCAGGTAAAACAGGGATTGTCCGGGCCGTATAAACTGTCCTTCCTGCACATTGACTTCAGAGAGCTGCCCATCGATAGGCGCGGTAACGATGGTATAGCTGAGATTGAGCAGGGCCGCATCGATCCGGGCCTGTGCGCTTTTGACATCAGCTTCGGCTACGGCCACCTTTTTTTCGGATATTTCGGTCTGGGAAACTGCGGCATGGTGCTGACTGTTACTGGCTTTTTGCTGGCTTTGCAGGATCTTGAGCTGCTGTTCGGCTTCCTGTTTGGCTGCCAGTGCTTCTTCGTATTGCTGGGCTGTTATGGAATGATTTTCATACAGGTTCTCGTAACGTTCAAAATCGCTGGTGGCCCTCCACAGCCTGGTTTTGGCCGTTTCGATATTTTCCAGGGCCGACCTGGCCTGGGAACCGGAAGCCGCAGCGTTGGCCCGGGACGAACCGATACCGGCCTTTGCCACCACAAGCTGGCTCCCGGCTGCTGCCAGTCCCGCCCTGGCCTCCTCTAGTTTTACCTTGTAGTCCCTATCGTCTATGATAAACAGGGTATCCCCTTTTTTGACCACCTGGTTATCGGTGACAAATACCTTTTCCACATAGCCCTCCACATGCGGTATTACAGGGCTCATATTGGCCTCTACCTGGGCATCGTCCGTGGTTTCGTGAGAGAACGAACGGATGATCTTGTATCCGCCATACAGAATACCTATACCGACCAAAACCGAAATAATGATCACAAATTTTTTGTTGGTCTTTTTCTTTTGTTCCATTTTACAAAAAATGATTGGGTTACTTATTTATGTAATTTGTCAGCGTTCCTTGTGCTGTGAGGAATTCATAATATTTCCGGGTAATGTCCGCCCTGGAATAGGCGAGGTTGATCCGGGCCTGTAACTGATCTACATCAGCTTCGAGCAGGTCGTTCGTATCCACCAGGCCGTTGTCGTACTTATCTTTAACGATACGGTAGTTTTCAATGGCCTGTTCCCGGGATTCGGTATATACTTCGAACTTTTTCAGGGCCAGGCGATAGTCTTCAAGTGCGTTTTTTACCTGGATATCCACCTGATCGGAATACTGGTTCAGTGTGTATTGAAGTTCGGTAGCCCTGCTCCTGGCCAGTTTTATATCGCTTTTGGATTTGAAAATATCGGCCAGGTTATAGGAAAGCCCTACACCGAAATTCATGGCATTGGTTACCGTAAGTACATTGTGAGCATCCAGCGCAACATAGCCTCCGAGCAGGCTTATAGCCGGGAAAAATTTGCTCTGAGCCACTTTGACCTGGTTTTCCGCGGCCTTTTCCCGGTAGCGCAATGCTTCGAGATCGCTCCTCGATACGGCTACCGTATCGCTTTCGGGTACAGGGATCATATCCATCCCCTCTTCGACCGTTCCGATCTCTGTTCCGGAAGGCAGTTTAAGCAGGGTAGCCAGCCTGTAGTTCAGGATACGTTCGTTCTTCATGGCTTCTTCCAGCGTAACGCGTACGTTAGACTCCTGCAGTTTTGCCTTTAAAAGGTCGTTGCGGGCCAGCAACCCGTTCTCTTCCATGGCAGAAAAATCCTTTACCCTCTGCCGGGCGCTTTTGAGGTTTTCGCGAACCAGTTTAACGGTCTGCCTGGCTTTATACAGATCGATGTAATCCTTAACCGTATGCAGTGTCAACTGTTCTTTGTCACTTACAGCAGTAAGCCTGGCTGCTTCCAGCCGGTTTTCTCCGGCATTCACCAGATTTTTGAGCTTAAAACCGGAAAAAACGGGTATTGAGGCATTGACCTGCCCCAGAAGAAGCTGGTTGATATCGGGAGGGTCCCCGGCACCACCTTCTTTGTCTGTGCCGGTACCACCCAACAAACTACTCTGTATATTGGGGCTGGTGAGGTACTGATATTGCCCGGACACCTTCAGGTCGGGATACTGCGTATTTTTGGTGACATTCAGTTCGCTTTTGGCCGTATGTACTTTTTCTTCTGCAATCTTGGCTTCATCACTGTTTTCCAGTGCAAGCCGGATGGCCTCTTTCAGGGTCAGGGGTTTGTCTTGCTGTGCCGTAATACTTTCCACAACGGTAAAACACAGGAAGAAAATCCATAAAACTCTAATTTTCATTTATTTATTTTTAGACGGGTGACCGGTGACCGGTGACCGATGCACACATTCGTCATCCGTCTCCGGTCTTCCATTCCCCTTTTGTATAATCCGGTTATAAAACAGTCATTGTCTGGTAGGCCTGAAGGCGCCTTTAATCATATTGGTTTCATATATGTTTGTTTTTTGGGCGGGTGACGAATGGCAGGTGACCGATGCACACATCCGACATCCGTCTCCGGTCTTCTATCCCCTTTTAAATGATCCAGCTATAAAACAGTCATTGTCTGGTAGGCCTGAAGGCGCCTTTAATCATATTGGTTTCATATATGTTTGTTTTTTGGGCGGGTGACGAATGGCAGGTGACCGATGCACATATCCGACATCCGTCTCCGGTCTTCTATCCCTTTTTAAATGATCCAGTTATAAAACAGTCATTGTCTGATGGGCCTGAAGGCGCCTTTAATCATATTGGTTTCATATATGCTTGTTTTTGGGACGGGTGACGGATAGCAGGTGACCGAAAAAATCGGGAAGGAATATTCCCGGGGGCATTATCAATTGATTTGTGATTTGCCCCGGGGCATTTCATAGGTAAGCAGTGCTTTTACAGTTTGTTGTATATGCCTGATCAAGGTGGTATTCACATAGTCCTCAACAGTCTGTTTTCCGTCCAAACCATGCAAAGCCTCAAAAAATTTCCTGTGGTTATAGAAATGGAAATAAGTGCCCAGTATGGTGGGAATGAGGAGGGGAATATTAACTTTTTTGGAGAACACCCCTGCTTTCTGGCCACTCTTTATAAGTTTCTCGATCATGCTGTAATTATCCTTTTTCCGGCGGATATAATTTTCAAAACTCACCTGCCGGGAGGGGTTGGAATACTCAAAACTGACCACTTTATACGCCCGCCTGTTACGGTGTATCCTCGTCACGATCAGGGCTACCATCCGATCTACCTTGTGCATATGATCGCCTTTGTCCAGCATTACCTTCTCCATTTCGTGCCGAAAACCGGCAAGACGGTGATATAACAAGGCATCGAGCAGCTTTTCCTTGGAGCCGAAATAATAGGAGATCATGGCGATGTTGATATTGGCTTCCCGGGCAATCTGGCGTACCGATGTGCCGTCAAAACCATTCTCCGCGAACAGTTTTTCGGCGACTTCGAGAATAGCCGCCTGTTTTTCGTTCAATTCCATCCTTCTTCCCTTTTAAATTTGAAGGGACAAAGTTAAACAATCGTTTAAATTAAACGATTGTTTAACTTTCATTTTTGCGTTTTTTTAACATTCAGGAACGGATGCCGGGCCAGCAGGGATATCCCGGACAGGGTGCAGATCTTCTCAATCTACCTTTACATTTCCGGTAGGTTTCTCAAGCCTGTTCGGTAGCCAGTAAAGCATTACCGACACTATTCCCAGGCAAATTATATTGGTTATCAGCCCGTACGTAATCCCTAAAGTATACTCCTGCGCACTTTTGCTTTGTATTACCGAATAAAAAACACCTCCTATGATACTAATTCCCAATGCCGATGCGGTTTGCTGAAAAGTGGAAAATATCCCGGAGGCCACCCCCGCGTGTTTTTGCGGGACATTGTTCAGAACAATGTTCAGGAGAAAAGGCAGTACCATACCATTGCCCAGTCCGTACAGCCCGATCAATGATATGGAAACAAACGGGGACGTTTCTGTTGTAAAAAAAAGCAATTGCAAAACAAAGGAAAGGAATATAATAAGGAGGCCTGTGAGCAAGACCTTCTTCCCATATTTCACCAATTGTTTCGACGCTACTAATGAAGATATCATGAATAACAGGGCGTGAAGCAGAAAATACATTCCACATTCCAGGGCAGAAATTCCCAATCCGCTTTGCAGGTATACCGCGCTCATCAGCAGATAGGCCGTATGAAGCATAAAATGAAACAATACCACGCCGAGGCCGATATTAAATTCCCTGTTGCGAAACAGGCCCATATCCATAAGCGGGTATCCTTTCTTCCACTGCTTCTTTTTCTGGTCCCTGACGAAAAAGATCAGGATCAGCATCCCTGAAACGATCAGGCCAATACTCCAGGAAGGCCAGTGCTGTTCCCGTCCTTCTGTAATTGCATATATGAGGGCTCCCAGTCCTGAAGTCAATATTACGGAACCCGAATAGTCAAAACCTGTACCCGTCTCTTTTTCCGTTTCGTCCAAATACCGGTTTATGGCCCACAAGGCTGCCAGGCCAACGGGGAGGTTTATGAAAAAAATCAGGCGCCAGCCTTCTGTTATGATGTGGGTTTCCACCAGGTACCCGCCTAATATCTGCCCTATGATCGCAGCAATACTCAGGGTTATCCCATACCATCCGATAGCTTTTGCCCTTTCATCCGGTTCGGGAAACAAAACCTGTATAAAGGCTATGGATTGAGGCACCATAAATGCAGAGCTCACCCCCTGAAAGAACCGGGCTGTATTCAATTGCAAAACCGTCTGTGCCATACCACAAATACACGAGGTCAGCGTAAACCAGAACATTCCCCAGAAAAACACCTTTTTTTTCCCGAGGTAATCCCCTGCCCTCCCGCCGGTAATGAGAAAAGCGGCACTTCCCAAAAGATAACCGGCTATGACCAGCTGTGTTTCCCCGTCCGAAGCACTCAAACTCTTTTGTATTGCCGGGATGGACATATTAATGATAAAAATATCTATAACGTATAACAAAGGTGCTGTCAAGACAACGGCTAATGCCATTATCCTGTATCTGTTTTTTATTTGCATAAGATCATCGGTTAAAAATTTTACATGTTTACCGGGACCGTATTCCGTTCGGGTCCCGGATAGCAGCAAAATTATACCCGTGACCTATGGCCGGCAACCGAAAATTAAACAGGTATTTTTTCAGAATAATTTTGAATGGGATCAGCATCAACCCGGGCGGAAAAGGGGTTTTCCATTCCGGTATACTTATCTTAAACAGGGACCATAGCAGTCCTCACCCGGAGATCAACTGGTAAATTGTAGAAATTACCTTAAAAAATAAGACTGGTCACCGTGCCCTCTCCTTCCACACTGCGTATCTGTATCCTTCCTTTGTGTAGTAGCATAATCTGTTTACACAGGCTCAGCCCTATTCCACTGCCTTTTTTCTTGGTGCTGAAAAAGGGGACAAAGACATTGTCGATCACCTCTTCAGGTATCCCTTTTCCGTTGTCGGATACTTTGATCACGGTGTTACCATCCAGGTGCCGGTCTGCGGAGATCACGATCCCGGGGGATTTTTTTCCTTCGCAGGCATCCACGGCATTGAGTATAAGGTTGATGAGTACCTGCTCTATAAGGTAAGTGTCGATATGTACTTCGAGGTCCTGGGGTTCGACCTTGTATTCTACTTCGATGTTCTTGGTTTGCAGGGAAGGATTCATCAGCTGGTTTATATTCCTGAAAAGTTCGCCCACGGCAATCCGGCTCAGGTTAAGGCTGGTCACTTTATTGAGGCTGCGATAGGTCTTGGCGAATTTCATCAGGCCTTCGCTTCGTTTTTTTATGCTTTCGATCCCGGTGTGCAGGTCTTCGATCTCCAGGGGATATTGATCCGGTTCTTCCATGGCCATTTGCACGTTGGACTTCAAGGTATCGGCCAGGGAAGATATCGGGGCAATGGAATTCATGATCTCATGGGTCATAACGCTGAGCAGTTTTTTCCACGCTTCCGATTCGTTCTGGTTCAGGGTGTCTTCGATATTCTGAAGGACCAGGAGCTTAAAGGCTTCTTTGCCCACATGAAAAACCGCATTGGACACGAGCATTTTATTCTTTTGGTTATCAACGTCAACGGTGACCGATGTTTCCCGGGAGTGATCGGCCTGCAACAGTTCACGGAACAGTTTGGGTTTCCTGTTGGCAATAAACCGGATATTCTTTACCGAAGGGATATCGAGGTTTTTCCGCAGGGACTCGTTGGCCCAAAGGACATCGCCGGTATTGAGGTTATAGGCCATGATACCCACATCTACCATTTCCAGTATTTTTTGCAGGTAGAGGTATTGCGTTTCCTTTTCGCTGTTCATTTCCCTTACCGTACGGTTCACTTCATTGAATCCGCGGTGCAGTTGGCGCATATCTTCAGGGCCCCTGTTTTCTGTATACCACCTGGAAAAATCGCGGTATTTTACGGCTTCGAAAAAATCATCGATCTCCCTGAAACGCTTTATACAGAACGCATGGAGATAATAGCAGGCCCAGGCGCTGAGCAACAGTGTGGGAACAATAGCATATATATTGCCCGCACTCACGGCAAAAGCCAGCGCGGTCAGGGAAATCAAAAGGATACCGACTCTCAGTAAAAGGATCTTTTTATAGGAATCAGAGGTCATATTTGTGTAGTCTTCGGTACAGAGCTGCCCTGGTTATACCCAGTTCCCTGGCTGATTTGGAGATATTGCCATTATTCTTCTCCACCACTTTGAGGATGGTGTTCTTTTCAATAGTCTCCAGGTTCAGGTTTCGGGGTTCTGCCGGTTCCTGATATTTTTCAATGGGCGAGAACACCAGGTCTTCGGCGCGAAGGGTATCGCCTTCGGCCATGATCACCGCGCGTTCGAGTGCATACTGAAGTTCCCTGACATTCCCCGGAAAACTGTAATCCTTTAGTTTCTGCATAAAGCTTTTATCCAGGGTAAACGGTTCTTTCATATATTTTTCGGCATAAAGCTGTACAAAATGCCCGGCCAGCAGTTTTATGTCTTTTCCCCGGTCACGTAGTGGCGGTACGGTGATCTCTACGGTGTTGATCCGGTAGACCAGGTCTTTGCGAAACCTGTTCTCGTCTGCCAGTGCTGGGAGTTCGAGATTGGTGGCACAAATAAGCCGGATATCGACCGGGACCATTTCGTTGGAACCCAGCGGGGTGATATACCTGTTTTGTAACACGGTAAGCAGCCTGGCCTGTTGCTGGAGGCTTATATTTCCTATTTCATCGAGAAAAAGCGTCCCCCCCGAAGCGGTTTCGAACCGGCCTTTCCGGTCTTCCCGGGCATCGGTAAAGGCCCCTTTTTTATAGCCGAACAGCTCACTCTCAAACAGGGATGGTGTCAGCGCCCCGAGATCTACCTTTACAAAGGGTTTGTCTTTTCGGAGGGAGTTTTCGTGCAGCGCTCTTGCAATAAGGTCTTTCCCGGTACCGTTCTCGCCCAGGATCAGGATATTGGCATCTGTGGGAGCTACTTTTTGCAGTTTGAGAAAGACATCTTTGATAATATCGCTTTCCCCGACGATCCTCTCCCCTTCAATTTTCAGGGACCGGGCAGGGGCCTTCCGGGACTTTCTCTTTTCCAGCAGGCCTTGCAGGGACTGTAATATCTTTTCGTTCTTCCATGGTTTTACCAGGAAATCGGAAGCGCCTTCCTTCAGGGAGCGGATGGCCAGGTCGATATCTCCATATGCCGTGATGAGGATCACATCGACCTTCTCATCGGCTTCCCGGATCTTACGGAGCCAGTAAAGCCCTTCATTTCCCGTATTGACCAATCCGTTGAAGTTCATGTCGAGGATAATGACATCGAACTTATTCGTTTTCAACAGGGACGGGAGATGATCCGGTTTTTTTTCCACCACCACTTCCCTCACCCTGGATTTCAGCAAAAGCCGCATGGCGGTGAGTACATCGGCGTCATCGTCTATAACTAATATGCGGGCGTCTTTTAAGAGCATAATCGAAGTTAAGAATTAAAATATGGCTAATGGGTTATTACACAGAGTTTCACAGAGAAGGCTCAGAGATTCACAGAGTCTTTCTGCTGTTTTAAATGAAATCAATTTATAAAGCGTTTTATGTTATTTTTCAAAACTTTACTATCAAAATTCATTAATAGTCCCACTGGATAATTTCCCAATTTCAAATAAGTCAGGATCTGTGCAAAGTGAACATCTGTAAAACATTCCACAGTTTTTAATTCTATAACCAATTGGTTCTCTATCAACAAATCTATCCTGTATCCGTGATCCAATTTGATGTCTTTATATACTATGGGCAAGGCCTTTTCCTTCTCTACATAGATTCCTGCCTTTCTTATTTCATAATACAAACATTCCTGATAAGCCGATTCCAAAAGCCCCGGCCCCAATTGCCGGTGTACCTCCATAGCAAGGCCTATCACCTTATAAGAAAGATCATTTATCTCCATATTTTACCATCAATAAAACTTTGTGTTACTTTGTGTGTTCTCTGTGAAACTCTGTGTAACAACCTATTTTGCCCCAAAATTTCACTTGAAACACCTTGTATTCGAAGTCCGTAAACATCAAACCTTTACAATATTACAACTTTATCCCTTTTAAGAAAAAAACAGCCCTCTCTAATTTCCAAAACGGCAAAAGTGTATTGCCAGCGGACATAAAGTGTATCGAAACCGAACACCTTCTTCAGTCACTTAAAGTACAAATATTTGGTTAACAACCTATTAACATTTTGGCACGATTATGACTCATTTACAAGCCAAACGGATCTTTTATGGACATTCCAATAGAAAAGAAAAGATTTACCCCTGCGCGTATTGCCATGTTTGCAGGTGGTCTTTTGCTTTTAATACTTATTATCTTCACCATTGTCTCCTCGGCGGGCGGTTCCAAGCTCAATGTCAAAAAGGAACGTATTACCGTAAGCGAAGTTACACAAGGGGTTTTTCAGGAAAATATCCCGGTAAACGGTGTTGTATTACCCATTACCACTATTTATCTCGATGCCGTGGAAGGTGGCCGGGTGGAGGAAAAGTTTGTGGAAGACGGTACCATGATGAAAAAGGGAGAGCCTATTCTCCGGCTTTCCAACACCGACCTGGAACTGAGCCTCGTAAACCAGGAAACCGCCGTGTACAACCTGCTTACACAGATGCAGATACAGCAAAATGCAGCCAGGCAGAACACCATTAACAGGCTCAATCAGTTGACCGATGTGGAGAACAGCCTTGTGGAAGCCAAACGGGTCTTTGAGTTGAATAAAAGACTGCATGAAAAAGATGCGATAGGCCGGCAGGACCTGCTGGAATCGAAAAATAATTACAATTACCAGCAAGAACGGATGAAACTCGCCAAAGAGGTGGTGAAACAAGACTCTATTGCCTCCGATCAGGAATTAAGTCAGGCTGAAAGCTCCTATAACAGGACCAGGAACGCCCTGAAACTCATGCGGAAAAAAGTCGGCGACCTGGTGGTCCGGGCCCCGGTAGACGGGCAGCTGACCTCTCTCGATGCAGAAATAGGACAATCCAAGACCAAAGGGGAACGACTGGGACAGATCGATGTGCTCAGCGGATACAAGGTAAGGGTAGACGTCGACGAACACTATATTTCCAGGATATATAGCGGGCAGTCCGGTTCTTTTACATTTAACAATAAATCCTATACCCTGGTCATCAAAAAGGTATATACCCAGGTCACCAATGGCAGGTTCCAGGTAGATATGGTCTTTGAGGAGGATGTCCCCGAAGGCATACGTCGCGGACAAACGCTGCAGATACGGCTGGCCCTGAGCCAGGAAAAGGAAGCCCTGCTGATTCCCAAGGGCGGATTTTTCCAGAAAACCGGCGGAAACTGGGTATTTAAACTGGATGAAAACGGTGAAAGTGCTTACAGACAAGACATCCGGCTGGGGAGCCAGAACACGGAATATTACGAAGTACTGGAAGGTTTGGAACCGGGAGATAAGGTTATTACCTCCGGTTATGATAACTTTGGGGATATACAGGAACTTATTTTGAATTAGGCTGTTATTGTTAATAAGATATATTTTAATTTAGGTTTTGCGGGAGGACACCCCCCTGCCCCCTCAAGGGGGGGTGTAAACCCAGATAGATACATCCACAAAAAAGCAGAAAAACAAGAAAATAAATACAACATCAATGATAAAGATCACCGACTTAGAAAAGTTTTACCGCACGGAGGAAGTACAGACCATTGCACTGAACAAACTTTCTTTTGATGTAAAAGAAGGCGAATTTGTAGCGGTTATGGGGCCTTCGGGCTGTGGAAAGTCTACCTTGCTCAATATCCTGGGGCTGCTGGACGACCCCGACGGGGGCAGCTTTGTCTTCAATGGTATTGAAGTATCGGGCTTCAATGAGCGAAAAAGGGCCAACCTTCGCAAGCACAACATCGGCTTCGTCTTCCAGAGCTTTAACCTCATCGACGAACTTACGGTCTTTGAAAACGTGGAACTGCCCCTTATCTATACCGGCGTAAAAGCAGCAGACAGAAAAGAACGCGTACACGAAGTGCTGGAAAAAATGCAGATCATGCACCGCCGCAAGCACTTTCCGCAGCAACTTTCGGGAGGGCAACAACAAAGGGTGGCCGTAGCCCGGGCCGTAGTCAACAACCCCAAGCTCATCCTCGCCGATGAACCTACCGGAAACCTGGACAGCAGTAACGGTAATGAAGTCATGGACCTCCTTACGGAACTCAACCAGCAGGGCACTACCATTATTATGGTAACACACAGCGAACACGATGCCAAGTTCAGCCACCGTATCATACGGATGCTGGACGGGCAGAAAGTGACGGAGAATGTGCTGGTGTAATGTAAAAAACAACCATCAATCAAAGCGGTTATGATCAGGAATTACTTTAAAACAGCGTGGAGAAGCCTCCGAAAAAATAAGTTACAAACGCTTATCAACCTGCTGGGGCTAACTGTGGGCACCGTTTGCTGTCTCAGTATCCTGGTCTATACCATAGCACAATTTGATTATGACACTCATCATAAGGATGCGGAATCGCTTTATCGGGTCAGAACAGAAAATAAAAGTATCGGGAACAATAGTATAAACTCTAATTTTGCCACTGCCGGGCCACCTATTGCCTTTGCGCTCAAAGAAGATTTCCCCGAGGTCATCGAGGCCTGTCGTATTGTTTACTACGGTTCGGATACAGGAGAAGTGATACGCAAACCAAATAGCGATCAGAGCTATTACGAACCACGTGGTTATCTCGCCGATTCTACTGTGTTTAATGTCTTCACCTATCGTTTTATTGAAGGAACCCCCAAAAACGCCTTAAATGTTCCTAATACCATAGTGCTTTCTTCAACATTGTCAAAAAAATTGTTCGGCAACCAGACAGCACTGCATAAAACACTGATACGCGGAAGCGGCGAAGACGAGCTTACTCTGACCATTACGGGTGTTTTTGATGACACCTTCGGGAAATCACATTTAAATCCCAATTATTTTCTGACCATGAATACTCCCGGGCAAGGAGAATTTGTAAGAAGCATTCAGAATTTTGCTACCCAGAATTTTACACATACCTATATAAAGCTCGCTCCCGGATCAGATGCCGGTCGCTTACAGAAAAAATTACCTGCCTTTATAAAAAAACACGGGGCCAAGGACCTTGCCCTGGCCGGTTTTGACAAAAAACTTTTTCTTCAAAAAATTACTGACATCCATCTTTATTCCGATGGCATCACTATGCAAATTGATAAGGTATCCAGTATAAAGCAACTCTATATCCTGATTGTTTTGGCATTGTTTATTCAATTGGTAGCATGTATCAATTTTATTAACTTAAGTACAGCACGGGCAAGCAAACGAGCCACGGAAATTGGAGTCCGCAAAGCAATAGGAGCTGATAAAAGCATCTTAATCCGTCAGTTTATTGGAGAATCTGTTATCCTTTCCCTGTTTGCCTCATTAATCAGCCTTCCGTTAACGGCATTGATACTGCCTTTTATAAATACACTTACGCAGGGAAATGTGAGTTTTCTGGTGCTACTGGATTGGAAGGTTTTACTTCTTCTATTGAGTCTGGGGCTTTTTACCGGTTTAATTGCCGGTATCTATCCGGCATGGGTATTATCTTCTGTTAAACCGGCCAGGGTACTAAAAGGTCCGGTCCATCGACAGGCAGGCAGCGGAAACTTTCGCAAGGGGCTCGTTGTGTTTCAGTTTGTGGTTTCTATTGTTCTGATCATTTCGGTTATCGTCATTACCCAACAACTTAAATATACCCAGGATAAAGATATGGGGTTTGATAAAGAGAACCTTATTGCCGTTCGCCTGGGGACCGAAGATGCCAGCAAAAAATTTGACGCTTTAAAAAGAGAAATGGCGGCAGTTTCCGGTGTTTCACAGGTGGCCGGGTGTAATCGTTATCCTTCTGAGTTTAATACATCGGACTTAAGCATGCACCTCCCCGGAGAAGATCCTACCAATCTTATTTCAGTGATATACAACGGTATCAGCAATAATTATTTTAAGACTGTAGGCACTTCCTTACTTGCCGGGCGAGAGCTGCGTCCCAATGACAGCTCACAGGTGGTAGTTAATAAAGCGACCCTTGATATCTTTTCCATCCCTCTGGATAATGCTGTAGGGTCAAAACTCATGAATACATACGAAGGTGAATCTACCGAATTGGAGATTGTGGGCGTCTCCCAGGATTATCATTTCGCTTCTCTAAAGGAGGCTATAAAACCCATTTTACTTTATAATGACACTACTCCATCCTGGCTTATTATCCGGGCAAAGACCACAGATTATCAGAGTTTACTTAAAGGGTTGAAACAAAGCTGGGAATCAATCATTACCAATACCCCTTTTGAATATACGTTTGTGGATAAGGAAGTTGAAAAATTGTATACAGAAGAAAAACGCCTCGCTAATATTTCAATTACACTTAGCTTTCTGGCTATACTTATCAGTTGTCTGGGGTTATTCGGGCTTGTCTCTTTTATAGCGGAAAACAAGAAAAAAGAAATTGGAATACGGAAAGTACTGGGGGCCAAAATCGGCAGCCTGGTGAAACTATTGGTCAGGGACTTTGTGATACTGGTCATTATTGCCCTGCTCGTTGCAGTTCCTTTAGCATATTATTCTATGCAAAACTGGCTTCAGGACTTTACTTACCGGATATCCATAAGCTGGTGGATATTTCTCCTTGCCGGAGGGGTTTCCTTAGTGATCACTCTGCTTACGGTGAGTATGCATACTATAAAAGCTGCGACTGCCAACCCCGTAAAAAGCCTGCGAACCGAATAAACCAAACTGTTATGATCAGGAATTACTTTAAAACAGCGTGGAAAACCCTTAAAAAGAACAAATTCTTTTCTTTTATCAATATTTTCGGGCTTACCATCGGTACATCGTGCTTTTTGCTCATCGCCCTTTATATTTTTGACGAACTGACCTTTGACCGCTTTCACCAGCACACATCCAATATTTACAGGGCGGTAAATCACAAAACGAATTCGGATGGCAAGTTGACAAAGATCGCCGGAACGGGCTACCAGGTTTCGGAAAATGCAAGAACCGACCTTCCGGAAATACAAGGCATAGCCCGGATGATCACCTTAGGACGGACCAATGTTTCCGCATCAGATCATACACAGGTCTTTCATGAGTACATTACCCTGGGCAATCCGGATTTTTTCGATATTTTCGATTTCGAATTCCTGCAGGGAACCCCGGCCAATGCATTAACCGGGCCCCATACCGTTGTTATGACGGAAGAAATGGCACACAGGCTCTTTGGCACTACCGATGTATTGGGAAAAACCATAAGGACCGACATGGATGACATTCCTGTTGAGATCACCGGAGTACTGAAGGACTTTCCCGGTAATTCAAGTATCACATTTAACATGCTTTTTTCCGAATCGAGCATGACCGGTGACGGATTTAAGAATTTCATCAATACGGACTGGGATTCGGATGCTTTTGCTACCTACTTCTTATTGAAAGACCAAAGCGACCCTAAAAAAGTTGAAGCTGACATCACCAGGCTTATTGCAGAAAATCGGGATACCAGTGTTCCCGGTAAAATCGAACTTGCGCTGCAACCCCTGGCCGATATTCATTTCCATTCGGAAAACATTGAAGGTGATTCGGGGAAAAAAGGTTCCCTGACCACCATCTATGTCTTTTCCATTGTTGCGTTTTTTGTGCTCTTTATCGCCTGTATCAACTATATAAACCTGACCACTGCCCGGTATACCAACCGGGCCAAAGAGATCGCTGTTCGCAAGGTAGCGGGCGCATCCAGACAAAACCTGACCGGGCAATTCCTCACCGAAGCATTTTTGACAACGGTGATCGCCATTGTTTTCGCTCTGATCATCACCAAAATCGTATTGCCCTGGTTCAATACTTTCACAGAAAAACAATTGACACTCGGAACAGCTACCGATTATCGTATCCTGATGGGTATCGGTTTAATTACTATCGCCGTAGGATTGTTATCCGGATTATACCCGGCATTGGTCCAGGCCGCCCTGAAACCACTGTCGTTGATTAAACACAAAGACCAGATGAGCAAAGGGAAGGTTTCCCTGCGCCGAAGTTTGGTTGTGCTGCAGTTTGTGGTATCTATCGTTATGATCGTAGCTACTATGGTGATCTACCTGCAAATGAAATATATCAACAACAAAGACATGGGTTTCCGGAAAGATCAGTTGGTTGTGGTTGATATCAACAGCGGGGAGGTCCGGGACAGCTGGAAAACCATTAGGAACGAATTTTCAAAACTGGCACAGGTCACCCGTGTTTCGGTAAGCTCCAGGGTTCCGGGTGAGTGGAAAAATCTGCCGAGCGTATCTGTACACAACAATGCCGGTGACTCGCGGGGAAAAGATATGTTTTTCCTGGGGGTGGACGATCAGTTTTTACAAACCTATGATATAAAACTTCTGCAGGGAAGAAATTTCCTGCCCGACCATTCGGCAGATTCCACCTCGGTACTGATCAATGAAAGTGCCGCCAGGGCCTTGGGTATTGTCGAACCCTCCGGACAACTTATCGAAATCCCATCCGTGAATTTTGGCGGTGATTTTTCTCCGCTCGATAAGCCGTTCCTGGCCAGGGTGGTAGGTATTGTCCGGGATTTTAATTTTCAATCGCTTCGCGAACCGCTGGCCCCAATGGTGCTCGGGGCCCGGAATAACCCGGTTCACAGCATAGATTATTTTACGGTGAGGCTTTCCCGGGGGGATACTGATGTCCTTCCTACGCTGAAAAAAATGCAGGAGATATTCTATGAGATCGACCAGGGCCATCAACTCGAGTATCATTTTCTCGATGAACAATGGGAGTTGTTTTATCGCAATGACAGAATAAGGGAAACCATTTTTATAATAATGACCCTGTTAGCCATACTTATTGCCTGTCTTGGCCTGCTCGGCCTTTCTACCTATGCTGCAGAACAACGGATCAAGGAGATTGGCATCCGTAAAGTATTGGGCGCTTCTACCGGGGGTATTGTAAGCCTTTTATCCAAAGATTTTATAAAACCCGTGCTGATAGCCATTCTCATTGCTTCACCCATCGCCTGGTGGGGCATGAATTCATGGCTCGAAGGTTTTGCCTATAGAATAAACATACAATGGTGGGTGTTTGCCCTCGCAGGCCTGGTAGCCGTGGCTATTGCCCTGATCACGGTAAGCGGACAGTCCATAAAAGCTGCAACTGCCAACCCTGTAAAAAGTTTGCGAACGGAATAAAGAGTTGTGGAGTTGTGGAGTTGTGGAGTTGTGGAGTTGTGGAGTTGTGGAGTTGTGGAGTTGTGGAGTTGTGGAGAAAAATAGATAAAAATTCAGTGCAATAGGGTTAAAAATTAAAAAAGAAACTGGCCAAACTAAAAAACCGAGAGCTAAACATGATCCGGAACTATTTTAAAATAGCGTGGAGAAACCTTTGGAAAAACAAAGGGTATTCCCTGCTCAATATCGGCGGACTTGCCGTCGGTATGGCGGCAGCCATGCTCATTCTGCTCATGGTGCAGAACGAAAGGAGCATGGATATGTTTCACCATAAAAAGGACCGGTTGTATATTGCTGGTAATCAGTCTGTATTTGATGGTAAAATCGACACCTGGTTCTGGACACCAAAACCTTTAGGCCCTGCACTTAGCGAAGAATATCCCGAAGTTGGCCATACGGCCCGTTATGCATCTGGCGGGCGTTTCCTGTTTAGTAACGGAGACCGTAAAATAAATACCTCAGGGGCATTTATAGATCCCGATTTTCTCAATATGTTCGATTTTCCCTTGCTGGAGGGCGATAAAAAACACTTGTTTGACAATCCCTCAAATATGGTTATCACCGCGGCAACCGCAAAAAAAATATTTGGGAAAGAGCGGCAGGTTGTCGGTAAGACAATAAAAATAGACAGTACGGATTACGCTACTGTAACGGGTGTTTTAGATGACCTGCCCGGAAATACGCAGTTCGAGTTTGAATATTTGCTACCGTGGTCCTACATGAAAAAACTGGGGTGGGCTGATGAATCTTGGGGAAATAACTCGGTATCCACCTTTGTAGAGCTAAGGCCCAATGCCGATCGCGCTTTGGTGGAAGACAAAATCCGGGACATTACAAAACGTCGCAGTAATGGTCAGGAAGATAATAGCATTATTCTTCACTCCATACCCGATTGGTGGCTCCGTTCTAAGTTCGAAAACGGAAAAATAGCCGGCGGCCGTATCGAGATGGTCCGTATGTTTACCTTTATAGCTTGTTTTATCCTGCTTATTGCCTGTATCAATTTTATGAACCTCAGCACGGCAAGAAGCGAAAAACGCGCTCGAGAGGTCGGTGTGCGCAAGGTAGCCGGGGCAGGACGCTATTCTCTTATAGGGCAATTCCTCGGTGAATCCATCCTTATCGCCTCTGTTGCGGGAATCGTTTCGTTGGGAATCGTATTGTTGGCTATTCCTTATTTTAATTCGCTTGTAAATCATCCGCTGTCCATTGATCTTGGCAATTCTCAATTTTGGCTGTTGACCATCGGCGTCATTTTAATTACTGGGCTGTTAGCCGGTAGTTACCCGGCATTCTTCCTCTCATCTTTCAAACCTGTCAAGACCTTAAAAGGGACTTTCCGCCAGACTCATTCAGGTTTTAATCCGCGTAAAGCTCTTGTAGTGGTTCAATTTACCATTGCCATCATTTTAATTGTAAGTACTCTTGTTATTCACAGGCAGATACAATTCGGCAAGGACCGGGAGGACGGGTACGATAAAAACAACCTCGTGTATATTATGGAACAAGGTGATATACCCAAAAATACAGAACTTATAAAAAGTGAATTGCTTCACAATAACATCGCAGCATCTGTAACACGGACCTTTTCTCCCCTCACTGAGGGTTGGAGCAATACCTGGGGCATTGAATGGAGGGGAAAACAGGAAGGAGACAAAACCACTTTTGACCGCTTTTCGGCCGATGAACACCTTGTGCAAACAGCAGGCCTGACCCTGGTAACCGGGAGGGACTTTGACCTTGCAAAATACCCTACAGACTCTACGGCCGTATTACTCAGCGAATCGGCTGTAAAAGCGATGGGATTTGACAATCCTATCGGCGAGATCATCAGGGATAACGACACAGATATGCACGTAGTAGGTGTGGTAAAGGATTTTATCATGCGATCCCCCTACGAACCCATCCCTCCTATGCTTATAGAAGGATTTGCAGTCTTTGGATTTAACACCATACATATTAAGTTTAATCCCTCATTGAGTACTGCAGAAGCCCTGGCCAAAACAGAAGAGATATTTAAAAAATACAACCCGGCCTATCCTTTTGTATATCATTTTGTAGATGAGGCATACGCACAAAAGTTTCGGGAATCTCAGCGAACAGGTACTTTAGCTGCGCTATTTGCTTTCCTTACCATTTTCATTTCCTGCCTGGGATTATTCGGATTGGCTGCCTACATGGCCGAAAACCGCACCAAGGAGATCGGGGTACGCAAGGTATTGGGAGCTTCGGTATTTTCCATCACCAAATTACTGTCCCGGGAATTCGTAATGTTGGTCCTGGCCTCTTGCATTATCGCCTTCCCTATTGCTTACTGGTTGATGGACCGGTTCCTTCAAAACTTTAATTATCGTATTTCCCTGGGATGGGGCATTTTTATAGTGGCCGGGGCAGGAGCCCTGATACTGGCTCTGCTTACAGTGAGTTCCCAAGCTATTAAAGCAGCAGTAGCCAACCCCGCGAAATCGTTAAAAACAGAATAAGCTAAAAGACCATGATCAAAAACTATTTTAAAATAGCGTGGAGAAGTATCCGGAAACGGAAAAGTGTAGCCTTGATTAACATTTTAGGTTTAGCCCTGGGTTTTGGCTGTGCCATTCTTATTTTCCTGTTCATACAATTTCATCTGACTTTTGACAATTTTCACAAGGACCCGGACAGAATATACAGGCTGGTCACAGAACGGCACAACAAAAATATAGAATATGAAGCCACTGTTCCCCGCGCATTACCGAATGTTTTTAAAAATGACTACAATTATGCAGAAAAGGTAGCCAAAATAGTGGACTGGGGAGAAGAATTAATTGCCGTAAATTCAGGAACATCTCCCATCCGTTATAAACCAAGGACGGCTTTCGTAGAACCGGACTTCTTCCGGATATTCAACTTTCCCCTGCTTCACAAGAAGTTTTCAGATGAACTGGATGCTCCCAATACGGCCATTATCACTCAAAAAATGGCTAAAAAACTATTTGGCGATACCAATCCGGTCAATCAGACTTTTGTGTGGAAAAACAAGGAAACAATCCGGGTGACAGGCGTTCTGAAAGATCTGCCCGAAAACACGCTGTTCACTTCCCAGGTCTTTATTTCCTTTAACACACTTACCACCTCCTGGATCGCCCGTGAGGAATGGACAAGCCTGGGTACTTCATTACAATGCTTTACATTATTAAACCCCAACCGGAATCCCCTGAAAATAGAACAGGACATGAAGGTGTGGCCCGATAAATACCATGCCGAGCCTTTAGGCACGGATTATTATAAGCTGCAACCTTTCCGGGACATTCATCTGGATTCCCGTTACAGCGGAAGCATTAATGTAAAACTACTCTGGATTTTAGGTGCTATCGGCTTTTTTCTGATCCTTATCGCCTGTATCAATTTTATCAACATTTCTGCGGCCCAGTCCGTTTATCGCTCGAAGGAAGTCGGCATAAGAAAGGTCCTGGGGAGTTTTAAAGATCAACTCTTCCGGCAATTCCTGGCCGAAACATTTCTCGTTACTTTTATTGCCCTGGTCATCGGGTTCGGGTTAAGTCTGCTCTTTCTGCCGTTCTTTAACAACATCTTCAACCTTTCCCTTTCTGCAGCCGGGCTGTTAAATCTCCGGTTTGCCGTTTTTGCTATTATGCTCCTGACGGGTGTCGCTTTTCTGGCCGGAAGCTACCCCGGAATCATCCTGGCCAGGATTGCCCCCGTCCTCGCCCTGAAAAGAAAACTGACCCAAAAAGATACCGGGGGAGCGATGGCCCGAAAAGTACTGGTCACCAGCCAGTTTGTTATTTCCATGGTTTTGATCGTCGCCATGCTGGTCATCGGAAAACAGATCAAATATGCTACAAGTACGGATCTGGGATACAATAGTTCTGCCATAGTCATGGTAAAACTTCCGAAAACATTAGACAGGATACAGTTAAATATTTTAAAAAACAAAATTGCCCAATCCTCCAATGTCAGTCGGGTTTCCGTTTGTTTTACAAGTCCCGGAGCACCGGTTAACAGTTGGGGAACATCTGTATATTTTAATAATAATCCGGAAAAAGAGGATTTCCTGATCCGAGGAAAAATGGGAGATAAGGATTATCTGAATACTTTCGGGATTCAGCTTGTTGCCGGTAGAAATTTCTTTGAAAAAGATTCAATAGATGAAATACTGGTCAACGAAGCCTTCGGCAGAAAAATGGGAATAAGCTCTCCCAAAGAGTTACTGGGTAAACCTGTGAAGATTAGTGACAACTATATTCAGGGGCACATTGTAGGAGTTGTAAAAGATTTTCACGACCAGGATTTCCAGGGGAAAATAAGGCCTGTATTTATTGCACAGGACCCCGATCAATGGTACAACGAGGTAGGAGTCAAGATCAACTCTGAAAATATCAGGGAAGCCCTCCAACATATCGAACAACAATGGGCGTCCTATTTCTCTGATTTTATTTTCGAATACGACTTCCTGGACGACCGCGTAGCCGAAATGTACAAATCAGAACAACAGTTCCTGGCGCTGACCAAACTGTTCTCTCTCCTGGCCATTTTTATCGGTGGCCTGGGGATTTATGGTCTGGTTTCCTTCTTTGTCGCACAAAAAACCAAGGAGGTCGGTATCCGGAAGATATTGGGTGGCGATGTCATTCATATCCTCGGACTGTTTTCCAGGGATTTCTTTAAGCTAATAGGCATCGCAGGCCTTATCGCCTCCCCTATTGCCTGGTATTTTATGAACGACTGGTTACAGAATTATACCTACAGGACACAAATAAACTGGTGGGTCTTTGCCCTGCCCATAGGCTGCGTCCTGATCTTAACGCTGCTCATTGTGAGTTACAAAGGATATAAGGCAGCCACTGCGAACCCCGTAAAAAGTTTGCGGAGCGAATAAAATTTTAAAAGCCATGATTAGAAACTATTTAAAAACCACCTGGCGAAACCTGGTTAAAAACAAGGGATACAGCGCTATCAACATTGGTGGGCTTGCGGTGGGCATGGCCACGGCCATGCTGATCGGTCTGTGGGTGCACGGTGAACTGACATTCAATACCTACCATAAAAATTATGACTACATAGCACAGGTCATGCAGCATGCCAATTATAACGGAGAAGTAAAAACGGGGGATCCTAATCCGGTAGTAATGGCCTCGGAATTAAGAACGAAATACGGAAGCCATTTTAAATACGTGGTGCAGGCATCATGGAATGACAGCCATTTACTCTCTGTGGGTGATAAGCGTGTCAACAAAAATGGGGTGTTCTTTGATCCGGATGCTCCTGAAATGCTTACATTGCATATGCTGAAAGGCACGAGGGCGGGCCTTAACAACCCATATTCCATCATGTTATCGGCTTCGGTCGCCGAATCCCTGTTTGGCGATGAAGACCCGATGAATAAAACCATCACCATAGACCGGAACCAGGAGGAGGCACAGGAGGTAAAGGTTACAGGTGTTTACAAAGATCTCCCGGCTAACTCCTCATTCAGCGATGTGGAGATCATTATGCCCTGGGCATTGTGGTTCATTCAAAACCCGGGGGCCAGGGAATGGGAAGCTCACTGGGATTTTGCCTTCTCCCGGATTTTTGTACAGGTTACCGAACAGGCAGACATGGAAAAGATCTCAGCGAAAATCAAGAATGTGATACTGGATAACCTGGGGGAAGAAGAGCAAAAACATGCAGGGACTGTTTTCCTACACCCCATGCGTAAATGGAACCTGTACAATGAGTTCCGCAATGGTGTAAATACGGGTGGAAGCATCCGGTACGTCCTGTTGTTTGGCATTGTCGGCATCTTCGTGTTGCTGCTGGCCTGTATCAATTTCATGAACCTGGCCACAGCCAGGAGTGAAAAGCGTGCCAGGGAAGTGGGCATCCGCAAAACCGTAGGTTCGCACCGCTGGCAGCTTATTTGCAGGTTCTTTGCCGAATCGTACATCACTGTACTGCTGGCCTTCGTATTGTCGTTGCTATTGGTGGTGTTATTTTTGCCTTCTTTCAATGAGGTGGCCGGCAAAAAGATCAGAATCCCTTGGTCAAGTCCTTTGTTCTGGATGGCCAACCTGGCCTTTGTTTTTATCACCGGATTACTAGCCGGCAGTTATCCGGCACTTTACCTGTCGTCGTTCCGGCCATTGAAGGTCCTGAAAGGAACATTTAAGGTCGGCCGGCTTGCGTCTGCACCCCGCAGAGTGTTGGTGGTTATACAATTTACGGTTTCCGTGATGCTCATCATCGGCACTATTATTGTTTACCAACAGATCCAGTATGCAAAAAACCGACCGATGGGTTATACCAAAACCGGATTGATAAACCTGAGGTCACAGGAGGAGTTAGAAGATCACTTCGATGCGTTCCGGACGGAACTCATAAACGCAGGAGCCATTGAGGAAATGGCTGGGTCATACAACTCGCTAACCAATGCATGGAATTCCAATAGCGGTTTTGAATGGGAAGGTAAAGACCCCAACCTCACTGTTAACTTTCCGAATAACTGGGTGTCACCTGATTTTGGCAAAACCGTGCAATGGAAAATTAAAGCAGGAAGGGATTTTTCAAGAGAGCGAACTACCGATTCCATGGCAGTCATTATCAATGAATCAGCCGCCAGGATTATGGCGTTTGAAAACCCGATAGAGAGAACGCTTCGATGGAAAAACCTTAGACAAACCGAGTCGTATAACATTATCGGAGTGGTCGGTGATATCCTGCAGGAGTCGCCGTTCTCTCCGGTACGCCCTACGATTTATCACTTCGATTCCCACGATTATATGCGGAACATTGTCATAAAACTAAACCCTGAACAGAGCACCAGCCAATCGATCAGCAGTATCGAAAAGGTTTGGAAAAAATACGTAGCTGATGTCCCCTTTCATTATACATTCGTAGATGAAGAATTCGGAAAAAAATTCAGGGCCGAAGAACGCATCGGCAAACTGTCATCCTATTTTGCCGTACTCGCCATATTGATCTCCTGCCTGGGACTGTTTGGCATGGCCAGTTTTGTGGCCGAACAACGGACCAAGGAGATCGGCATCCGTAAAGTGCTTGGTGCCAGCGTGGCCAACCTGTTACGCCTGCTTTCAAAGGAATTCGTGCTTTTGGTAATGACTTCATGTATTATTGCCGTGCCGATAGCCTGGTATTATCTCAGCCAATGGCTTGCCAATTATGACTACCGGATTGAAATTAGCTGGGTGATTTTCGTACTGGCCGCCGTGCTGGCGCTTGTTATCACCCTGCTTACCGTCGGTTTTCAGGCTATTAAGGCAGCCACAGCCAACCCCGTAAAAAGTTTACGGGCCGAATGATGGATAGTTTAGTTAATAGGTTGTTGCGTTGTTGCCCTTCGGCTTCGCTCAGGATGATAGGTTACGAAGTTATAAAGCACGATAACGGAGTAACTCAACAACAAAAGCAACTGAACAACCCGAAAAAAATGATCAGGAACCATTTTAAAATAGCGTGGAGGAACATCTGGAAAAGCAAACTCCAGTCCATGATCAATCTGTTAGGATTGACCACTGGTATTGTCTGTGCAGTTTTAATCCTTTTATGGGTAAAGGATGAAGTTACCTATAATAAATTTCACAGTAACTATGACTCTATTTATCAGGTGATCGCCCATCGCGATTATAACAACCAGGTGTTTACCGACAGCAACATGGTATTACCCCTGGCGGAAGCTGTTGAAAAGGAATCTCCTCAGGTAGAAAAGGCCGTAGTTACGACCCATACTCAGTCCCGTGTATTGTCTTATGGGGATACCAGACTCTCCAAGGAAGGCCGTACTGTGAGCAAACATTTTTTTGATATGTTTTCCTGGGAATTTGTCCTGGGCAATGCCGAAACAGCTATCGCAGACCCTTCTTCTATTGTATTGACACAATCCACGGCCAAAGCCTTGTTCGGGAATGAAAACCCCCTGAACAAAACGATCAGGGTGAATAATCAGCAGGATGTAATAGTTTCTGCCGTAATAGCCGATACTCCGGACAATTCTTCCTTCCAATTTGATTTTATCAGGCCGTTTAACTACTCCACCCCTGCTATAAAACGGGCTATGGACGAATGGATCAGTTCTTCCTGGGAAGTGTTTGTCCAAATTGCCCCGGGAGCGACCGTCTCTCAACTCAACAAAGGCATCGACGCCATAAAAAAACAACACTCCCCCAATGATAAAATAAGCACTTATTTTGCCTTCCCAATGCATAAATGGCGGTTGTACAGTGATTTTAAAAACGGACAGAATACCGGGGGAATGATAGCATATGTCCGGTTATTTTTGATCATTGCCGTCATTGTATTGCTGATCGCCTGTGTAAATTTTATGAACTTATCTACAGCCAGGTCCGAAAAGAGAGCCAGGGAAGTGGGGATACGCAAAACCTTGGGAGCGGTCAAAAGACAGTTGGTCCGGCAGTTCTTCGCAGAATCGTTCCTGCTTACTTTTAGTGCTTTTATTCTGGCTATTATAATGGTTTTTATACTATTACCCTCATTCAACACCTTAGTAAACAAGGATTTGTCATTAAGTTTAGGAGATCCGTTATTTTGGGCAGGAGCATTGATCATCATACTCTTTACCAGCGCCATCGCCGGTAGTTATCCGGCCTTATACCTTTCCTCTTTTAACCCGGTAAAGGTTTTAAAAGGTACATTTTCTGCAGGTAAAAACGCCATCCTATCAAGACGTGTCCTGATCGTAGGGCAATTTATGGTCTCTATTTTTCTTATTTCGGCAACGGTCGTTGTTTACCAGCAAATACAACATGTTAAATCCCGGGATATGGGGTATGATGCTAACAACCTCATTATGCTCCCTTCATCAGATGATATGCAAAAAAACTTTGATGTCATAAAGCAGGAATTGTTGAGTTCCGGTATGGTCAGTGCAATGACCAGGACCGGTGCGGCCATCACGGAAATACAGTGGAGGTCTGACTCTCCGGACTGGAAAGGCAAATCGACAGATGGTGAAATTATTATCTCAGGACTAAATGTAGATGCAGATTTCACCGAAACCATGGGGATCAAATTATTAAGTGGAAAGGGTTTTTCAGGTATGCCGGCAGATTCATCTGCCATGCTGTTAAACAAAACTGCAGTAGAAGCCATGGGCTTAAAAAACCCCGTTGGAATGAACATGCGGTATGGAGATAAAAATTATACGGTTATTGGTGTCACCAATAATGTGGTCATGGAGTCTCCACACGAACCAGTTAACCCAAATATGATATTTTGTAATCCCGATTACTTCGACGTCCTCACCCTGCGTTTACAGCAAGGCATCCAGCCGCAAAACGCATTGCGCTCCATAGAAGATATTATGAAAAAGTACAACCCTGCCTTTCCTTTTGAATACAATTTTGTAGACCAGGAATTCGGTAAGAAATTTTTAACAGTAGAACTCATCAGCAAGATATCAAAGCTGTTCGCAGGCCTGGCCATTTTTATCTGCTGTATCGGTTTGGTGGGGCTTGCTTCTTTTACCGTAGAGAAGCGTACCCGCGAAATTGGTATACGAAAAATCCTGGGGGCTTCTGTCAGACAGGTATTGGTATTGCTGTCCGGCGAATTTCTGAAATTGGTTATCATCGCTTTTGCTATTGTCACGCCTGTGGCCTGGCTACTGATGAAAAACTGGGTAGAGCGCTATTCCTATCATATTGAAATAAGTGCAGTGTTATTTGTTGTGATAGGAGTCATTATTTTATTGCTTACCCTGTTAGTGGTCGGTTTAAGTACTGTGCATGCAGCTATGTCCAATCCCGTAAAAAGCCTGAGAACCGAATAACCTAAAAAAGCCATGATCAGAAACTATTTTAAAATAGCATGGAGAAATCTCCGGAAAGATAAAAGCTTTACTTTGATCAATTTGATCGGCCTGTCTACCGGGTTTGCCATAACACTGCTCATTGTACAATATGCGAGGTTTGAGCTGAGTTATGAGAATACCCATGAAAATGCAGATGATATTGTAAGGCTTACTATGGATTACTTCGACGGGGAATCTGTCACAACCCAGGACAGTGAAACTTATTCACCTTTAGGCCCCCTGATGACCAACGAACTCACGGAGGTTACGAATTTTACCAGGGCATACCAGATCGGGGAACCCAAAGTAGGTGTTTCAATCGGGGACAAACTATATACCGTAGACAGGACTTATGCCGTAGATTCTTCCTTTTTTAAATTATTTACATATCCTTTGATCCATGGCTCGGAAAAAGGGCTGTTCCGGCAACCCAATGAAGTAGTCCTGACCAAAAGCACTGCATTAAAATTATTTGGCCGCGAGCAGGTAGTCGGGAAAACCCTGAACATCTATAGAGACAACTGGGATATTCCATTTAAAGTTGTCGGGGTGGTTGCGGACAGTCCGGCCAATACCCATTTAAAGTTCGATATACTCCTGTCCTATCCCACCATGTTGTCCGGACCAATGCAAAAATGGTTCGGGGAAAAAGAGGACAACTGGAATGGAAATAACACCTTTACCTATGTGCAGCTCGCGCCTCATACGGATTATGAAAAATTCACACGCTCACTTGCCAGTTTCAGTAAAAAACTCGAAGAGGAAAAGAAAATAACCAACGAAGCCGTTATCGGCCAGAAAATAAAAGATATTCACCTTTATTCCAAAAAGACCTTTGAACCGGAAATCAACGGAGATGCCCGGTCCGTGTTTTTCCTGTTGGGTGTGGCTTTGCTTATTATTGTCAGTGCATTTGTAAACTATATTAACCTGGCTACCTCAAAAGCCCTGGACCGGGCAAAAGAAGTCGGTATCCGGAAAGTTGCGGGGTCTTCAAAAACACAGCTTAAAATACAGTTCCTGACGGAATCGCTTATGGTAAATTTTATAGCTGTATTACTTGCTTTTGTCTTTATCCTGGGTGGAAAGCACCTGTTTATTTCCATCTCCGGCCTCCCGGAAACTTTTGCCCTTTTTGGCGATCCTTATTTCTGGATTTTGTTTATCGCATTGTTTGTAACAGGAGTCTTTGTATCCGGAATATACCCGGCCCTTGTACTTTCTTCCTTTAAACCTGTCACCGTGTTGAAAGGAAGTTTTTCCCATTCCGGTAAAGGTGTTCTGTTACGTAAAGGGCTTGTTGTTTTCCAATTTACGGTTACCCTGATCTTATTGATACAAACTTTTACGGTAAAACAGCAACTGGATTATCTGCAAACATTGGACAAAGGCATCAATCCGGACCAGATCATCGTAACGGAAACCCCGCTTAACAGAAATGACGAAACCGGTAATATTTTCAAACAGGAACTCCTGGCACAGTCCTATATAGATCATGTATCCGTTTCCGAAACGGTCCCCGGGCAGATGGGCAGTGAAATGGCAACTACACCGGGTATTTCCCTTGCAGGGACGACTGAACGGCATTATTACAATTTTTATATCACCCAAATAGATGACGGATTTATCCCACTTATGGGGATGCAGCTCCTCGCCGGAAGAAATTTTGATAAAAACTCCACTCCGGAAAAAAACGAAATCATTGTTAACGAAGAAGCGATCCGGTTGTGGGGGCTCTCCGATCCGCAATCTGCCATTGACAAACAAATAGAGATGTGGAAGCAAAAATGGACCATACGCGGGGTACTGAAAAACTACAATCAGGAATCCCCGAAAGCGCCTTTTATTCCTATCATTCATCGCTTTAAGAATACGTCTTCCGAATTTACCAGTATCAGGTTTTCAGGAGGCAGGCCCGAAGATCACATAAAAAATGTCAAAAACATTTATGAAAGGGTGTTCCCCGGTACGGTGTTCTCTTATTTTTTCCTGGACAGTAATTACGAGATGCAGTTAAAGGCAGATAAACGCTTCCGGAATGTATTTACCGTACTAGCCGTACTGGCCATCATTATAGCCTGCCTCGGATTGTACGGCCTCGCTTCCTTTACGGTACTGAAGCGGCAAAAAGAGATCGGCATCCGCAAGGTGATCGGGGCCAGCACCTCCAATGTATTGCTGTTGCTGAGCAAGGATTTTTTCCGGACCGTTCTCGTTGCAGTGTTTCTTGGAGTTCCTGTGACCTACTTATTCACAAGAAACTGGTTGAGCAACTTTGCCATGCGTATCGATATGAGCTGGTGGCTTTTTGCCCTGCCGGTACTGCTGGTATTTGTCCTGGTTGTTGTAGCCGTTGGCATTAAAACCCTGAAAATAGCGATCACTAATCCCGTAAAAAGCCTGAGAACCGAATAAAAGTTGAGAAGTTATGGAGTTATTGAGAAAAACAGATCAAAAGATTGCAAAGCATAAAGGAACCAGAAAATTAAAAAACAAACTCCAAAACTCCAGAACTCCAGGACTAAAAAACTAACAACCAAACCATGATCAAAAACTATTTTAAAATAGCGTGGCGCAACATCAAAAGGAACAAACCGTATGTGTTAATCAATGTATCGGGCTTATCCCTTGGCATAGCCTGTGCCCTGCTGATCTTCGCTGTTGTGCGTTATCATTTGAGTTTTGACACCTTCCATTCCAATAAAGACCGTATTTACCGCCTGGTAACGGAATGGCACGACGAAACGGTAGAGTACGCTTCCGGCGTGCCCCGCCCTTTGGGAAAGGCTATTCGTTCGGATCTTAGTTTTGCGGAGCACACGGCACGGATTGTCAGTTATCGGAATACACTTATTTCCCTGCCCGGATCAGCAGACCATAAAAAATTTGAAGAGGCGTCCGGAATAGCCTACACCGAACCGGAATTCTTCTCCATCTTCGATTTCCCTTTGCTTCTGGGAGATAGCAAGACCGTACTCCGTCAACCAAACGAAGCTCTTATCACTGAACGAATAGCCAGAAAATATTTCGGCGATGAAGACCCGATGGGCCAAACCCTGAAAGTCAATAATGAGACGGATTATGTGGTCAAGGGTATACTAAAAGACCTTCCGGGTAATACCGATATCACCCAGGAGATCTTCGTTTCTTATCATCAACTGTTAAATGATACTGATGAAAATATTTGGGGAGGAGTATATTCCGGTTCAAACTGCTATACATTGCTAAAAGAAGGAGGGGATGCAGACCAGGCAAGGAATGCGCTGGCTGGCTTATCCGCGAGCCATTACGAAGGCCGCGATGCCGATATCTGGAAGTTTAACCTGCAGCCCCTGGACGATGTGCACTTCAACCCCGAACTCGGCGGTTACATCAATAAAAACTATTTGTGGACCTTATCGCTCATTGGCCTGTTCCTGCTCATTACTGCCGGGATCAACTTTACCAACCTGGCAACCGCACAGGCGATGAACCGGTCTAAGGAGATCGGTATCCGGAAGGTATTGGGCAGTAAGCGCAACCAATTGTTCTGGCAGTTTATCGCAGAGACCACTATCATCACCTTGTTTGCCTCGATACTGGCTTATAGCATGGCCATTGTTGTACTACCGGTGATCAATCAATTACTGCAATCGGAAGTCCAACTACAACTCCTAAGCAGTTGGCAAATGCCGCTGTTCCTGGGTTGTGTTATTGTATTTGTCATCTTCCTTTCCGGTTCTTATCCCGGATTGGTGCTTTCCGGTTTCCGGCCTATCGAGGCGCTGAAGAGTAAGATCACCCAAAAGGAAATTGGTGGCTTCTCCCTGCGGCGCGTCCTGGTTGTAGGTCAGTTTACCATCTCGCAGGTGCTCATCATTGGTACTATCATCATTGCGAGCCAGATCCGCTATGCCCGGCAAACCGACTTAGGGTTCAACAAAGAAGCCATCATAAGTTTACCCATCCCTGAGCAGGATAATACTTCTAAAATGAAGACCTTGGGCAACCGGCTGGCAGCCGTAAATGGTGTGGAAGGTGTCTCTCTCAACTTCAATGCACCGGCTTCGAACCGGAACTTCAACACCGGTGTGCAATATGACAATCGTCCGGAGGACGAACGTTGGACCATCAACATGAAATACACGGATGACCAGTACCTGTCTACATTCGGCATCGAATTGGTTGCAGGGCGAAATATTTTCCCTTCGGATACGGTCAATGAGTTCCTGGTCAATGAAACCTTTGTCAAAAAACTGAATCTGAACACCCCCGAAGAGGTCATCGGAAAAAAGATCGCAGTGAACGGAAGAACCGCCCCGGGTACTATTGTCGGCGTAATGAAAGACTTCTATAACTATTCGTTCCATACGGAAAAGGACCCCATTTGTGTGGCATCATCAATAGAATGGTACCAAAACTGCTCCATCAAACTTAACGGTCAGGAGCTGGTCGCTTCTATGGCCGAGTTTGAAAAGATCTGGAACGAAACATATCCGGATTACGTGTATTCCTATCAGTTTCTGGATGAAGCAGTTGCCGAATTTTACGAAATGGACAACATCATGCTCCGGCTAATCCAGGGTTTTGCCCTAGTGGCCATCCTCATAGGTTGTCTGGGCCTGTATGGCCTTATTTCATTCATGGCTTTACACAAGACGAAGGAGATCGGTGTACGCAAGATACTCGGTGCCAATATATCGCAGATCTTATGGCTTTTTGGCAGGGAGTTCTCCCGTTTGTTGCTGATCGCTTTCGTTATTGCTGCTCCTATCGCCTGGTGGGGTATGAACAGGTATTTACAGGATTTTGCCTATCAGGTAAAGATCGGGGCCAATGTATTTATATTAGCTATCGGAACTACGTTTGCAATAGCTGCATTTACGGTCGGTTACAGGTCGATCAGGGCAGCAGTGGCCAATCCGGTGGACTCGTTGAGAGATGAATAAACAGAGGGGCAGTATAAACGGTTTTAAACGCAATAAAATTAATGTCCGTCAGCAGGCGGACGATAACTGAAAACCATGATCAGGAATTATTTTAAAATAACGTGGCGAAACTTATGGAATAACAAGACCTACAGCTTCCTCAATATCTTTGGGCTGGCTATCGGTATTGCCTGCGCCGGGCTTATTTTTCTCTGGGTAGAGGACGAAGTGAGTTTTGATTCGGTATTTCCGAATAAGGACCAGATATATGCTGTACCCACCAACCAGAAATATGAGGGAACATGGCGTACTTTTTTCGAGGCCACTCCCGGACCACTGGCGCCTGCTTTTAAAGAAGAGGTCCCCGGGGTTAAGCATATTTCCAGGGTTAAAGGAGGTGAAAAATTATTCAGTCTTGGCGATAAGGGTATTTATGAACAAGGCTTATACGTAGACCCCGACTTTCTTCATATTTTCAGTTTACATTTTTTACAGGGAAGTGCTGCCGCTTCACTACAAGATGCCCATAGTATAGTGATCACCCAAAAGATGGCCAGGCAATTTTTCGGAGATGACAACCGTGTGGTCGGAAAAACACTAAAACTGGACAATACACAGGAATATAAGGTAACAGGCGTAGTAAAAGACCTCCCGCCAAACGTAAGCCTGAATTTTGACTTGCTCTTAGCTTACGAACCCCATACTAAGGATATAGAGTGGATGCAGTATTGGGACAACTATACTGTTGACACTTATATGGAACTGGCCGAAGGGGCCGATGTCACTGCTATCGACAAAAAACTCAGGGGTTTTATACAAGAGAAAACAAGTGATGATACTGATACCGAAGCATTTTTATTTGCCATGAACGACTGGCGTTTACGGGGTCATTTTGAAAATGGTAAACAGGCAGGCGGCCGTATCACCTATGTTCGCCTTTTTACGGCCATCGCCTGGATTATACTGATCATTGCCTGTATCAATTTTATGAACCTGGCCACTGCCCGAAGCGAAAAACGGGCTAATGAAGTAGGGGTCCGCAAAGTACTGGGCGCTGAAAAACGAAAACTGGTCCTGCAATTTATTACGGAAGCCATGGTCATGGCCTTTTTGGCTGTTGTGATCAGTGTTATATTAATGCAACTGGCATTGCCCCAATTCAACCTGATGGTAGAAAAACAGCTTGTCCTCGGACTTGACAAGCCTTTACACCTACTCGCCCTGCTTCTTATTACCATATTCTGCGGTCTTTTTTCCGGTTATTATCCCGCCCTGCACCTGTCCGCTTTTAAACCGGTGGCGGTCCTTAAAGGAATAAGGTCTGCACGGGGAAGTGCCGTATTTATCCGCAAGGGGCTGGTAGTCGCTCAATTTACGGTCTCCATAGTACTTATTATCAGCACCATTATCGTATATCAACAGGTTCAACATGTAAAGAACCGGGAACTGGGGTATAACAAGGATCATTTGATCACTATGAACGTCCGCGGGGAAATGGAAAAAAATTTTAACAATATCAAGCAGGATATGCTCAATACCGGGATGGTAGAAAATGTGGCCCTGAACAGTTATGAGACGCTTTCCACCGGTAATAACACTTCGGATGTCACCTGGAAAGGAAAGGATGAAAATGATGGCGATATCCTGGTCTCCCACAGGTTCATCAGTCCCGAATTTATTTCCACTGCCGGAATGGAGATCATCGAAGGCCGGGATTTCCGCCCGGGCTACCCGGGAGACAGTACCCGGGTCATTATCACCCAATCCCTGGCCAAACTCATAGACGCCGAAGCCGCAGTTGGGCAAACCATACAACTCGGAGATAACAGCTTTGAGGTCATCGGAGTGATCAAAGACTTTGTTTATGGAGATATGTATGGCAGTAGTGACCCGGTCATATTTCTTCACAACGAAGTAGGATACTCCTCTTACATGTATATCCGGACATCTGCCAACGCTAATATCGAAGAAACTCTCAGCAGTTTGCAGGCCATCATGAAAAAACACAATCCCGCTTATCCCTTTGAGTACAGTTTTGTGGACGACGATTTCAATGCCAGGTTCACAAGTGAAATGCTTATCGGAAAATTATCGCGTGTATTTGCCTTCCTGGCCATTTTAATCTCCTGCCTCGGGCTTTTTGGCCTGGCAGCATACACCGCAGAGCAGCGGCAAAAGGAAATTGGCATCAGAAAAGTACTGGGATCCAGCGTAAAACGGATCGTTCAGTTGTTGTCCATAGATTTCTTAAAACTGGTCTTTATAGCCATTGGTATTGCCATACCTATCGCCTGGTGGATCACACAACACTGGCTGACGGGATATGCCTACCGGATTGAAATTTCCTGGTGGGTATTTACAATCGCCGGATTGGCAGCTATCGGCATTGCCCTCTGTACGGTGAGTTTCCAGGCGATGAAGGCGGCCATGGCCAATCCCGTAAAATCCCTGAAAACAGAATAAACTTAAAGTCATGATAAAGAACTATCTTAAAATAGCATTCAGGAATTTATGGAATAACCGGTTATTTTCATTGATCAATGTCATTAGCCTTGCTATCGGGTTATGTGCTTCCTTTGTTATAGGCCTGGCTGTGTATTACGATCTTACTTTTGACACCTTTCATCCGGATGGCGATCGTATTTTCCGTATTACTTCCGATTTTATCTCACCAGAAGGCAAGTTTTATAACTCCGGAGTACCCCGGCCCTTGACAGCCACTTTAAAAGAAGGTACTCCGGGGGTGCCCCATGTAAGTGCTTTTATAACGGCAGATTTTCTCAAGGTGGAGAACCGGCAGGCCAGACAGTCCTATAAAAATCCTGGAGAAGCCATATATGCCGACGGGAATTATTTTGACATATTCAAATATGACTGGCTGGCCGGAAACCCGGAAACCGCACTGGCCAACCCTAACGAATTAGTCCTTACCGGGAAAAGGGCCGGAAAGTATTTCCCTTCCTTAACCCCGCAACAGGTCATAGGACAAACGCTGGTCTATAACGACTCCGTTGTTGTAAAGGTAACGGGAGTAGTCGCCAATTTTAAAGAACGAAGCGACCTTATTTTCGAGGAATTTCTTTCCTTACAAACGGCCACCCAATCCGATATGAAAGATATGGTAGCTGATACCAACTGGAACAATACCAATTCCGCTTCGCAATTATTCATCAAAACTGCGGAAAACACAGATATATCAGATATTCAAAAGCGGTTAGATATCCTGGCCGAACAACACGAGGACAAGCAATTGCTGGAGTTCGGGCAAAAAAGAAGATTTCACATACAACCCTTAAAAGACATCCATTTTAATCCCAACTACGGTATTTTTGATTATAGTACAGGACAGGCAAGCAAACCGGTCCTTATAGGGTTGTCCTGTATTGCCTTCTTCCTGCTTATTTTAGGGAGCATTAATTTTATCAATTTAAATACGGCCCAAGCTACCTACAGGGCCAGGGAAATAGGGGTGCGTAAAACACTGGGAGGTTCCAGGCAGCAACTGATCTTTCAGTTTTTGACCGAGACCTTTCTGCTTACTTGTATTGCAGCCCTTATCTCTGTACTATTTTCTTTTTGGCTTCTCGACACCTTTTCCGGGTTTCTGGCAGACGGAGTTCAATTTCATCTGTTTGCCAACCCGCTTATTATAGCTTTTGCTTTTCTATTGATTGTCATCGTGTCTTTACTATCCGGATACTACCCCGCTTTGGTGCTCTCTGGTTTCAAGCCCGTAACTGTACTAAAGAATCAGATTATGCCTGCCGGGGGTACAGCTTCTTTTCGCAAATATTTAACCGTATTCCAATTTGTAATTGCCCAGGTTTTTATCATCGCCACCCTCCTGGTGGGCAAACAAATACACTTTTTAATGTCCAGAGACATGGGCATTAAAACAGATGCTATTGCTTTTGTACGAACCCCCTGGCACGATGCATCCATGGACAAGCGTATCCGGTTTATGGAAGAGATAAAGACCATTCCGCAAATACAGAAGGTCAGTCTCGGAGGCAATCCGCCGGCATCGTTCAATACGCATTCGATGACCACAAACTATGTGGGAGAAAAGAATGAAGTACATGCCAATTTACAATTGCTATACGGAGACGCAAAGTATATGGACCTCTACGACATAGAACTTCTGGCAGGGAGAAAATTGCTGAACGACACTATCAGGGAATATATCATTAACGAAACTTATATGAACATATTGGGGTTCAACTCTCCCGAAGAAGCCCTGGGAAAAGAATTGATCGTCGATGAGGACAGAAGTTCCATAGTCGGTGTGATGAAGGATTTTAACCAACGCTCGCTAAAATCAAAAATAGAGCCTATGGCCCTGGTGGGCGATTGGTATCGAAACCGGTATTCCCAGTTCAACACTGTTCATTTTTCCCTGCAGGCCGCGCATACGGAAAACTGGCCGGATGCCATGGCCCGGATTGAAAATACATGGAAAGAGATTTATCCCGATTCTGACTTTGGACCGCAATTCATGGATGATACGGTAAAACGGTTCTACAGGCAGGAAAGCAGGATCTCTACTTTACTAAACTGGGCCACTGCCCTATCGGTCTTAATAAGCTGCCTGGGCTTATTGGGGCTGGTTATTTATACTACTGAAAGACGTACCAAGGAAATAGGGGTCCGGAAAGTACTCGGGGCCTCTTTAATGCAGATCAACTTCCTGCTCTGTGCGGAGTTTTTACTATTGATAGGCCTGGCCTATGTGATCGCCGTACCCATTGCCTGGCTGAGTCTCAATGCCTGGTTACAAGACTTTGCCTATAAGACCCGGATGAGTTGGTGGGTGTTCCTGGCAAGCGGCGGATGCATGTTGATCATCGCCCTGATGATAATGAGTATACGGACCTTAAGTAAAGCACGGACAAACCCCGTAAAAAGTCTGCGAACCGAATAAACAGAAATCATGATCAAAAACTATTTCAAAATAGCATTCAGGAACCTCATTCGCCACAAATCCTTTTCGGCGCTGAATATAGCGGGATTGGCTGTGGGTATGGCATCCAGCATACTGATACTTCTGTGGGTACAGCACGAGAAAAGCTATGACCGCTTTCATGCTCATGCGGATGAAATATATCGCATAACCTGTGAGGCTACGGAAGAATTCAAAGCTGCTGTAAATCCCGCAGGTATGTCGCCAGCATTGAAATCCAAAATTTCAACCATCAGAAACGCCGTACGCTTCAGTCATCCATCAACGAATGTAATGGAGTATGGCGACAAAAAGTTTGAGGAAAACCAGGGGTTTTATGCCGATCCGACGCTCCTGGAAGTGTTTTCTTTTCCGCTGGTCAAAGGAGATCGAACAACTGCCATGCAACGTCCCGACGCGATCCTGATCACGGAGGATATGGCAAAAAAATACTTTGGCCATACAGACCCGATCGGCAAGACGCTGAAAAAGAACGACAACGATTTGGTAACCGTAACGGGTGTGCTGAAAAACATTCCAGCCAATTCCCATTTGCAGTTCGACTATATCATGCCGATTTCTGCAATTGCCAGCACAAACTCCGACTTTACCACCAATGCATGGGGTAATTTCAATTATTATGCTTACATCCAGTTCGATAAAACATTCAACCCAACAAAAACAAATCTGGCCGCATTGGAAATGCAGATGGATGATCTTTTCAAATTGCACAATACAGCACTAAAAGCAACCTTTCATCTGCAACCACTTACATCCATTCACCTGCATTCCAATCTCCAAATCGAATTGCCGGGAAATGGCAATATTCAATACGTCAATATTCTCTTTGTTGTCGCCATCTTTATCCTTGCCGTCGCTTGCATCAATTTCATGAATCTGTCCACCGCCCGTTCTGCACGACGGGCAAGAGAAGTGGGTATGCGCAAGGTTATCGGTGCCGGACGCGGGCACTTGATTGGCCAATTCCTGGGTGAATCCATTCTGATTTCCTTAATCGCACTCCTGATCGCCATTGCATTGGTTTGGCTTACCTTACCAGCCTTCAACTATTTATCGGGCAAGGCATTAGAAATTAGTATTTTTGATATCAAAATGTTACTTACCTTGATAGGTATCGCATTGGTTACCGGCTTGATATCGGGCAGCTACCCCGCGTTATTCCTATCGGGTTTCAAACCGCTCAGTGTTTTAAAAGGAGGAACAAAGCTCGGTGGAAATGGCAATCTCGTCTTTCGGAATACGCTGGTGGTACTGCAATTTGTCGTATCCATCGGATTATTGGTCGGCACCGTTGTGGTATACAACCAGCTGCACTATATCCGAAACATGAACCTTGGCTTTGAAAAATCAAACTTGATTTACGTACCGATGCGTGGCGATATTTGGGATAAACAGGATGTTTACAAAAATGAGTTGACACGGAATGGATTAACAGCCGATTTTACGGTTACCGATTATTTGCCGACCAATATCGTGACTGGCGATGTCAATATTCAATGGGAAGGGAAAGACCCCAATTCGCAACTGATAGTCCCAAATATGGCTGTGAGTGAACGTTTTTTCGATGTGTTCCAGATGAAAATGGCTTCCGGTCGCGCATTCTCCTCCGATTTTAAAGGTGATTCGACTAATTATGTCATCAATGAAAAACTTGCTAAAATCATGGGGCTTAATGCGGCAACTGCCGTAGGCAAATCGATATCCTACTGGGATCGGTCGGGAACCATCATCGGCGTGGTGGAAGATTTCAATTTCAAACCGGTACAGCAGGCCATTGAGCCGATGATCTTGCGGTTCAATGATTGGGGAGGTACCGTAGTGGTCCGTAGCCAGCCGGGATCTACGGAAGCTACGATCAAAGCGCTGAAAGAAATAAACACCCGTTTAAATCCGGGATACCCTTTTTCCTACGGCTTCCTGGATCAGAACCTGGACAATTTGTATAAAAGCGAGCAACGTTTGGGCAGCCTGTTTAATCTGTTTGCCGCGCTGGCCATTTTTATCTCGTGTCTGGGCTTGTACGGCTTGTCAGCTTTCATGGCCGAACAGCGATTCAAAGAGATCGGTGTACGTAAAGTATTGGGTGCTTCGGTCTTTAATGTGGTGTACCTGCTCTCGAGGAGCTTTATCAAACTTATCCTTATTGCCATCGTCATTGCCATACCGATTGCCTGGTATGCCATGGATAGCTGGTTGAATGGTTTTGCCTATCGGGTCGATGCAGGATGGCTGGTATTTGTACTGGCTTCAGTTGTGGCAACGGCCATTGCGTTGCTCACAGTAAGTTATGAATCGATAAAAGCCGCCGTAGCCAACCCGGTAAAAAGTTTACGGACCGAATAAAATAAACAGAAAAACATGATCAGAAACTATTTTAAAATAGCGCTCAGAAACCTCTGGAAACACAAAACGTTCACAATGCTGAACATTATGGGGTTGTCCGTAGCCTTTGTCGTGGCTATACTGTTGAGTATGACGGCTATTTATGAACTGTCGTACAACAAGTTCCACAAAAAATCCGACAATACCTATCTTCTTTATAGTACCCAGCAAACCCCCAAAGGGCCTGAAGGTTCCATCGTCAATCCCATGCCTCTTGCCGGTGCCCTGAAAGAAGAAGTTCCGGGCGTAGCTTCCATTACACGTCATCTGGAAACCAGTGTGGTTGCCACATCGGGAGACAAGGAAATCTATTTTGACATCCTCTATACGGATCCCGACTTCTTCTCTATTTTTACCTTCCCGGAGATACAGGGTAATGCCGGGCACGCCATACAATCCAAGGCCAGCGTAGCGCTCACACAAAGATCGGCAAAGGCCATGTTCGGGGATGAGGATGCCATGGGCAAAACCCTTATGCTCACGATCGGCGGAAAAGAGAAGCCTTTTACCGTAGCTGCCATACTGAAAGATATTACGAAACAAAGCAGCATCGATTTTGAAATTGCGGTCAGTTTTGCCAACGCTCCGCGTTATCATGAGATCAAGGACAAATGGGACCACTGGAATCACGAAGTTTACCTTACCTTAGAGAAAGGCGTCTCTGCAAAGAAATTCGAAGAAAACACCCGGGCCTTCAGCAACCTCCATTTTGCCGACGACATCAACAAGCTCAAACGGGACGGGGCCAAACCGGACTCCAATGGGCAATATATACAGATGGGCCTGTTTCCGTTTAAAGACCTGCGTTTTATAACCTCCGCCAACGGGACTGTTTCGGTAAACAAAACCTATCCGTACCTTATACTGGGCGTAGCAGCACTGATCTTGTTCATTGCCTGCGTCAATTTTATAAACATGAGCATAGGCACCAATGCCGGGCGGCTTCGGGAGATCGGGGTAAGAAAGACCCTCGGTGCTGAAAAAAAGCAGTTGTTCTTTCAATTCTGGAGCGAAAGTGTTTTTGTTTTCCTCACTGCCCTCATCCTGGGAATCCTTTTCAGTAATATTTTACTCCCGCCCTTTAAAACACTGTTCCGGACCGGGGCTACGTTTATAAACCTCACTTCTCCGGCAAGCCTTCTTTGTTTTATACTTGCTTTTACGGCCATTACCCTGTTGGCAGGAGGATACCCTGCATATATTCTGAGTAAACTGAAGACGGTACTGACCCTGAAAGGCTCGTTGAGCGTTGATCGTAAGAACCGTTTGAGAAATGTACTGGTGGTAGTACAATTCAGCCTGGCCATCCTGTTAATAAGCAGCACCCTGGTTTTGCATAGCCAGCTCCGCTTTATGATGGGAAAAGACCTCGGGTTTAACAAGGAACAGGTTATTTCCTTACCATTAAACGGAAAAAAAGACTCCCGGCTGGTTGTGAATCTGCTTCGAAATGAACTTTCCGGGAAGCCTGATATCCTCAGTATTTCTGCTGCTGACAGCAATCTCGGGCTCGGCAGGGACGGCATCAGAAGTACAAGTGCATTTGGTTTTGACTATAAAGGCAAGGAGGTCAAGACCAATATACTGGTTGTCGATTACGATTATCTGAAAACACTGGATATTCAATTAGCTGCCGGGCGATCGTTCGATAGGAATTTCTCCCGGGACAGCCTGTCGCTGATCATCAACGAATCAATGGCTAATGAGATGGGTGGAAAAGACCTGCTCAATACAACGGTCAGCTTATTTGATTCCACTCAGTATACCGTGGTTGGTATCGTTAAGGATTACCACTTTCAAGACCTCAACCAGGCCATTCAACCTATTACCTTCTTTTTAAACGCTGATAAAAGTTTCGATTATGCCTATGTAAAAGTCAGCCCGGAAAACCCGGTACAGTCACTGTCTGCCGTAGAAAAAGCATGGAAAAAAGTAGAACCCAATACCGAGTTTCTGGGATCTTACCTGGATGAGAACATTAACCGTACCCTGGACAGGGAAAAGATCATGACCACGATTATTACCTGCGGATCCATCATTGCCATTGTTCTGAGCTGTATCGGTATCTTTGCTATTTCCCTGCTCACCATTGCCCAGCGTGCCAAAGAGATCGGGATCAGGAAAGTTGTCGGGGCCGGTATATCTACCATTACCGTTTTGCTGAGCAAGGATTTTCTGAAACTGGTAGTCATAGCCTTCGTTGTGATCACCCCGGTTTCCTGGTGGCTTATGAAAAGCTGGTTGCAGAATTATTCTTACCGGATAGACCTCAGCCCCTGGTTCTTTATCGCTGCCGGGGCCATCGCCACCCTGATCGCTTTCGCTACCCTGAGTATCCGTACGATAAAAGCTGCGGTAGAAAACCCGGTGAAGGCATTGAAAAATGAATAACGCCCCCCCTTGGAAGTTACAGGTTTAATTGATTGAATCCTTTTTAAACATGCTCTTAACCATCTGCTATAACTGGTAACCGTTTCTTTCTTTAAAAGAAAGAAGCCAGTTCTATAACTGTTTGGTTCCTTATTGCTACGATACCCTTTTCGGTCGGACCGAACACATGGCCGGTCAAAACTATATTGTAGCTAATCAAAATCATACCGTGGTTAGCCGAAATGGATATCTGCCAGGTCAAAACCATATTGTGGTTAACAGGAAGGATACCACAGTTAGCCGAAACAAATGCACGGCCATTAGAAACGAACACGTGACCATTCAAAACTATATCGTGGCTAACGGAAACGATACCATGGTCAGCCGAAACGAATACACGGCCATTAAAAACGAACACATGGCCAATCAAAATGATATTGTGGTTAACCGGAACCATACCGTGATTAGTTGAAACGGATGCGCGGCCAATAGAAACCAGTAGGTTTTCAGTAATTGCGATACCCTTCAGGCCAAAAACGATATGGTGCCGGTCTGAAACTTTATCGGGTTTATATCAGTGTATTACTTGAACCCGATATAAGTAGCCTAAAAATGTAACTGCCAGCAGTTAAATATTATATTTAGTTCACCGAAGTGCCCAGGACGGGCAGCAAAACCGCCCGTTTTTGAACAATAAGTGTTCAGTATCGGACAATTATTATATCTGTGATTTACTCAAAAAACTGATTATGAATATGTTATTTTTTTGGCTCGGTTACTGTGTATTATATGGCAATGACTAAAGACCCCGGTTTAGCATAGCAGCCTGCCTATGACTTAAAAAAGGGGAAAGCATAACAGGATAGAAGCAGGAACAAAAATTAAAAAATATGATTCGTAATCATCTCAAAATAGCTTGGAGGAGCTTGTTAGCAGACCGCAAGTTCTCATTGATCAATATTGTAGGGTTGGCCATCGGACTCTCCATTTCCCTGTTACTTTTCCTCTTTGTGATCCACGAACGTAGTTTTAATCAGATGTATGCAAACAAAGATCACATTTACCGGATGTTATTGCATACCCAGGGAGATCACGGCGAAGAGATCTGGTGTAATGCTCCGGCAGCTTTAGCTCCTGCACTATCCCAGGATATTCCCGGAATAACTTCCAGTGTACGTATGTTAAAACACGATTTTGGCGACAGGGCCTTCGTAAATGTTAACCTAAACAACAAACAGCTTATCGAGCCCCTTCTTTATTGGTGTGATGACACTTTTTTTACCATTTTTGATTCGGAATTTATCCAGGGAGAACCTCAAAAGGCTCTTACCCGCCCCAATACCGTTGTCCTCACGGAAACCACGGCCAGGCGTTATTTCGGAGACCGGGATCCTATGGGACAGATGATCACTGTTGATTACAATATTGAACTGGAAGTAACCGGGATCATTAAAGACCTTCCGGATAACAGTACCATAGATGCCAATGTCATAGCCTCATTTAAAACACTGAACTATTATCGCAACCCTTCCTGGGGCAATGCCAGTTTTGAGACCTATTGCCTTGTTTCTGATACTTTTATACCGGAAACTGCCGAAAAGGAAATACAGCAAATGCTCGATCGTTATGTGAAAAAAGAGGAGCAGTGGTATCATTTTTCCCTGCAACCCCTGGAAAAAGTACATTTGTATTCCGTGGGTTATACCAACCTATATTCCTCTCGTAAAGGCAGTATCCGGGAGGTACGGATTTTTTCGTTCCTGGCACTGTTAATCCTGCTTATTGCCTGTATAAATTACATGAACCTGGCCACAGCGCGTTCGCAAAAACGTATAAAAGATGTAGGTATCAGTAAAACCCTTGGGGCTTCTACCCGTAGCCTTATCTCCCGGTTTTATACCGAAACCGCGCTGATCACCGGAATTGCAATAATATTGGGCGTTTTGCTGGCTTTTGCTGCTGTGCCCCTGTTTAATAGTATTACGGAAAAACAACTGGATATAAATCTCGTGTTCTCCTTAAAATTTATAACCGCCATACTGGTCGTTTGGATACTTACCTCATTTATTGCAGGTTCCTATCCGGCATTATACCTTTCCAGGGTTTCGCCCAAAGAAGTTATGAGCACCTCCGCCCGACAGGGAAATATGGCCGGAATGGTCCGAAAAGGGTTGGTGGTCCTGCAATTTTCTGCTTCCGTGGTCCTGATCATTGGTGTTACTGTTATTTATCAGCAAATTCAGTTTATCCTGCAGAAAGACCTGGGCTATGACCCGGAAAATGTCGTGGCCATATCTGCCGCAGTAGCGGTAAAAAACAATTCTACCGAAGCATTGCTCGATGAATTCAGGAAAGCCCCCTCGGTCTTACAGGTAAGTATGGTACAGGGGTTTCCCGGAATGGAAGTTAGCAGTCGTTCCCTTTATGTGAGCGAAAACGACCCACATGGTATTTCCCTGCAATCCAATCGTGCAGACCACACGGTAACAGAGGTCCTGGGGCTCCGTTTGCTGGCCGGGAGGCCCCTTCCCCGTTTTAAACAGGAACGGGACACCACTGTTGATGTCATCCTGAATAAAAAAGCTGTAGACTACCTGGGATACACGCCCGAAGAAGCTATTGGAAAAAGGGTCCATGCCGGATTGGGAAACAATTCTTATATCAGGGGCGTGGTCAATGATTTTAATTTTTCGTCACTGCATTCTCCCATTGGAGCTTATTCATTTCACAACGGCTCCATGGAGCCCAAAAGACGTCTTTTGGTCCGTTTTAATAGCGATAACCTGCCGGCAACCCTCAGGGATTTTGAAACCCGGTTCAAAAAGATCGTACCGGATTCGGCTTTTGACTATACTTTCCTGGATAAAAACACCGAGCAACTTTATGCCGCGGAAAAACGCACCGCACGGGTCGGGCTGGTCTTTTCCGTCCTTGCCATTTTTGTAGCCTGTCTGGGCCTATTTGGCCTTGCAGCGTTTACTGCGGAACAGCGGAACAAGGAGATCGGTATACGTAAAGTCCTGGGGGCTTCGGTATTCAGGATTACCAGGTTGCTTTCCAAAGACTTTTTAAAACTGGTGTGCCTTGCACTTATCATTGCATTTCCCCTGGCTTACTGGCTTATGGACAAATGGCTCCGGGAATTTGCATATCGTATTGAGATCAGTTGGGTAACGTTCCTGATCACCGGAATAAGTGCATTGCTGATTGCCCTTATCACCATAAGTTTTCAATCGGTAAAGGCTGCCATGCTAAACCCGGTAAAGACCCTGAAAGCAGAGTAATGACAAAACTAACAGCTTACGGACAACGAATGTTCAGTACCGGATAGTTGTCTTACCCTGAATTTATTCAATATTTTGATTATAAACACATTAAACTTTTGGCTCGGTTGCTGTATATTGTAAAAGCCAATAGTAATAAAAGCCCGGGGAACAATATAGACCTCTCTATCTGAAGCTCTTAGGAAAGAGAGCAGAAACAGAAATTAAAAAAACATGATCCGGAATCATTTTAAAATAGCCTGGAGAAACCTCTGGAAGAACAAGACGGTTTCTGTCATTCACATCATCGGCCTGGTCACCGGCATGACCTGTTGCCTTTTGATGATCCTTTATATACAACACGAACTGAGTTACGACAAATTCCAGGAAAAAGGCGATCGCATCGTACGCGTTATTATGGAATACGGCCGGGATGGAGATGATGTAAGAAAAGGGAATTTTACAGGTACCAAGGTCCTGTCTGCCTTTAAAAACAATTTTCCCGAAGTGGAGAACGGTGTGCGCATGTATAAGGAAAATACCGTGGTCAGGACCGGGGACGTTGTATTTGAAGAGGACCGGTTCCTGTATGCCGATTCGGCTTTTTTCGATATATTTTCCTCGTTTCCGCTACTCAAGGGAACTTCCAAAAAAGTGCTGGATGCGCCTCATAAAGTGGTGCTTTCTGCAACTACGGCCAGAAAGTATTTCGGCCGTGCAGACCCCGTAGGCCAGACCATTCAGGTGGGGGCCGACCAAACCGATTACCTGGTGGCCGGTGTAGCTGCAGATTGTCCCTCCAACTCCCAGATCAAATTCGATCTGCTCGCTTCCTTTTCAAGCCGGCAGGCCGCCCGGACCGAAGAAACCTACTGGAGTGCCAATTATACCACTTACCTTTTGTTGAATGACCGGAAGGCCATAGCCTCCCTTCAGCCCAAGATAAGCCCGTTCATGAAAAGAGAAATGGCTGCGGATGAAGACAACGACGGCTCCTATCTCACTTACGAACTGGAACCCTATACCCGTGTACACCTGTACTCGCCTTACGACGGTTTTGAGCCGAACAGCAATATCCAGTACCTGTATATTTCCGGATGTGTTGCACTGCTTATCCTGGTCATTGCATGCTTCACCTATATCAACCTCAGCACGGCCCGCTCGCTGGAGCGTGCCAGGGAAGTCGGTATCCGAAAAGTTGTCGGGGCTTACCGGCAGCAGGTCTTCTGGCAGTTTATCAGCGAATCTGCCCTGCTTACTTCCTTTGCCCTGCTCCTGAGTATCGGGCTCACCCTCTTATTACTTCCGGCATTTAACAGCCTTACCGGAAAGTCCCTGCTGTTCTCCGATATGCTTCGGCCCGGGATACTGGTAAGCATGCTGGGAATATTGCTCTGTATCTCTTTCCTTGCCGGTAGCTATCCGGCTTTTGTACTGTCCGGTTTCAAATCTGTAAAAGTGCTTAAGGGATCATTTCACCGTTCTACTTCCGGGCATTGGCTCAAAGGGTCGCTTACCGTGTTCCAGTTCGGCATCTCCGCCTTTCTTATTATCGCCACACTGGTCATGCAAAGCCAACTGCACTACATCCGGAACAAGGAACTCGGATACGACCGGGAACACGTGCTTGTATTTCCTCTCGATGGTAAGATCACCCAAAAAATGGACCTTATCAGAAAAAAGTTAAAACAAAACCCGAATGTCCTGGCTGTATCCAGGGCTGCCGAACTGCCTACACAGATCAAGGGCGGATACAGCATGTGGACCGGTACGATGACACCCGAACAATCCTTAATGTCGTTCGGTAATCCCATCGACGAAGAATACCTTGAGGCCTGTGGCCTGCAACTCATAGCCGGCCAGGGATTGTCGGAACAGGATATGCGAGATGCATCGTATGAAGATGCAGATAAAAATTACTATCACTTTATTTTAAACCAGTCTGCCGCCGCTGCATTGGGGTGGACGCCTGAAGAAGCCATAGGAAAAAAGGTGAATTTCAATTACAGGAACGGAGAGGTCAAGGGCGTTATAAAAGATTTCCATTTTGCTTCGATGCACACTTCCATCAAGCCACTGGTACTCTTTCCCGATACCTGGGGCAGTAACCTTATTGTCAAAACCTCGGGCCATGATCTTTCCGGAACCATCTCTTTTTTAAAAGACAGCTGGGGCAAGATCATTACACACCGTCCCTTCGATTACCGGTTTATGGACGAAGCTTTTGACAATCTTTATGCCAGTGAAATGCGAATGGGAAAGATCCTCGGGATCTTTTCGACCATTACCATTTTGCTCGCCTGCCTGGGACTCTTCGGCCTGTCGGCTTATACCATAAAGCAACGCACCAGGGAGATCGGGATACGCAAAGTACTGGGAGCTCCTGTTACAGGTATTGTCCGCTTGTTATCGGTGCGTTTTATAAAACTGGTCTTACTGGCTTTCCTTATCGCTTCGCCCCTGGCCTGGTGGGCCATGAACTCCTGGCTCCACGACTTCGTCTACCGTATAGATATCCAGTGGTGGATGTTTGCCATAACGGCACTGGCAGCTGTGGTCATTGCCCTGGTCACCGTAAGTTTCCAATCGGTCAGGGCGGCCATGCTAAACCCGGTAAAAACCCTGAAAACGGAATGATCAGTTCTGGACGTATGACCGCTAGACGTAAGATACAAGACATTAAAATATGGATGAAAATGGTGTTAAACACAATCTTATAAACCAAGGGCTGTAAAGTTTGATTACTCTTTAGCCTTATGTCCTGAAATCTTAAGTCTAAGACTATTGGGTTTTGTATCTTTTGTCATGTAACTTAGCCCATACACAACAAAATATGGTTTGAATGGAATATTACAGGAGATTGATTGTAACAGTTTGTCAATCTCATTCAATCTTCCCGCATAGCGGGATCAATCTCCCGTCAATCTTTCAATAATACAGGTTCGCCCACGGGTCCCCGGCCAATACCGGGAAAGGACAAAACTGCCCGTATGCGGACAACGAGTGTTCAATATCGGACAGTTGTTATATACAGGATTCATGCAAGATTTTGATTATAAACACATTAAGTTTTTGGCTCGGTTGCTGTGTATTGTAAAGACCAATAGTAGTGAAAGCCTGTGAACAGCATAGTTTCCTCTATCTGAAATCCCGAAAAATGGGAAAGCCTAACGGGGAATAGAAACAGAAATTAAAAAAACATGATCCGGAATTATTTCAAAATAGCCTGGAGAAATATACGATTCAATAAGACCTACTCGGTGATCAATATCGCCGGTTTAAGTATTGGTCTGGCTTCTTTTTTACTTGTGTTTACCGTGGTCATTAATGAGTATAGCTATGACAAACAATGGTCTAAGGGAGATAGACTTTTTAGACTGACCAGTGAAAATACCGCTACGGGAGAGAAAAGAGTCTCCACCCTTTCTCCGTTAGCACCCCTGCTGGCTGAGAATTTTGAACAGGTAGAAACATATTCAGAAATTTTACATCGCTCTGTGCCATTCGTATTTAATGAGGATCCGGTTGAACTCAACAGTCTTCAGGTAGATCCCGGGATCTGGGATTTACTCGATATAAAAACACTTCAGGGTACACCTCAGAAATTTAATGCCGGGTATCCGAATTTAGTGATCTCGGAAAAAATCAGGGACCGCTATTTTCCCCATACCAATCCGGTAGGAAAGATCATAAGAGATATTTCAAATTTCGGAGAATCTTCAGAATATCTTATTACCGGTGTAATTGAAGATCTCCCTGTAAACACGCATTTGCGGGCAGAAGCTCTTATTATAGACAAGCCTCAAAACACAGATCTTAATTCCGGCAGGTTTGTCCCTTACAGTACGAATTATATCTTATTAAAACCAGGAGTTTCAAAGTCTTCATTGATCACAGCTATAAACCAGTGGTACACTAATTTGGAGAACAAAAAGGAGAAAATTAAATTTTCTTTACAGCCCATACAGGATATTTATCTCAATTCTGATGAATATTATCAGGAGATCAAAGGAAATAAGAGGAATATCAATATCCTTACCGGTGTTGCCATATTATTATTGCTGATTGCCTGTATTAATTTCGTGAACTTAAGTACGGTAAGAACTTTAAAGAAAAACAGGAATACCGGCTTGAGAAAGATCCTGGGAGCGAGCAGAAAAAAACTGATCTTTCAATTTCTGACAGAGTCTTTTCTGTTTTTTGGCCTTAGTTATATATTGGGACTCATAACTTATCACCTTTTCTTGCCTTTTTTAGAAAATTTCCTGGGTAATTCCCTGGCGCTTACTTTTACCGGTAATCTCCGGCTCCTATTCCTTAGCTTTACACTTCTCCTTTCCATAAGTTTGCTGACAGGGATCTATCCGGCCTGGATCATTTCCCGGCCTGACATGACCCATGTGGTAAGTAACCGGTTTAAAACAAACCGGAGATCAGAACTTTTCCGGAAAAGCCTGGTGGTGGCTCAATTTGTAATTACCGTCGGGATTATTATTTCCACACTGGTAATAAACAATCAGCTTGAATTTTTAAATCAGAAAGACCTTGGTTTTAATAAGGAGAACCTGCTTAGGATTAATTATACGGCCTGGGGGAATAAGGGCGAAGCCTTTAAAAAAGAGATCCGGAAAATTCCGGGTGTCGAGGCTGCAAGTATCGGCCAGTGGATCCCTTCCAGTGCGGGAGGAACATGGTCTGCTGATATCGATGACCCGGGATCTCCGGGAAATACGATCAAAACCTGGTATATCGATGCCGATAAAGACCTTTTTTCTACCATGGAACTGGAAATTGTGAAAGGAAGAAGCCTTAGAAATGATTATTCATCAGAGCAGATAGACCCTTCCACCTCCGAAGAGGAGGAGGCCGGGATTGAGAACCGTCCGGTTTTAATAACCTCCTATACGGCAGAGCGTTTAAATATTGAAAAACTGGACCAGGCTTATGAAGAAATACAGGGGATCCCTGTGGGGGTTATTAAAAATTTCCACAACCAAAGCCTTCGGAACCCTCTTGCCCCAACTATAATCCGCTCTGCAAAAGAACTTCAGTATGGAAATATGCTCGTCAGGGTAAACACCGATTCTCCCCGGCAAATTGTAAGCCGGATAGCACAGGAATACAATGCATTCTATCCTGAGAACCTGTTTAATTATTCCTGGACAGCCAAAGACCTGGAAAAAGAGTTCCGTGCAGAAAATAAACTCAGGACCGTATTGACCTGGTTTAGTTTGTTAATTGTTTTTCTTTCGTGTTTAGGCCTTTTTGGGTTAATTACTTTTATCATTCAAACAAGAACCCGGGAAATAAGTATCCGAAAAGTACTTGGTGCTTCGGTGGCCCGAATATTTGGTATTTTTTCCAAAGAATCGTTAATATTGATCCTTATAGCCATTATTATTGCTACCCCGGTTGCATGGTATTTATTAAATACATGGCTTTCGGGTTTTCCTTATCGAATAGAAATGAGTTTCCTCACTTTTCTTCAAAGTGCTTTGATCGTAATCCTTATTGCCTTGAGCACTATCGGGGTCAGGATTATAAGAGCCGCCTTAAAAAGTCCTGCTGAGAACTTAAGAACCGAATAATTATGATCAGAACCTATATAAAAACCGCCTGGAGGAACATCCTTAAGAACAAAGGGGTCTTTTCCTTAAATATTGCAGGCCTGTCCATCGGGATCGCCTGCTGCCTGCTCATCGTGCTCTTTGTCACGGATGAACTAAGCTATGATAAATTTCATGAAAAAGCGGATAATATCGTCCGGGTGGTCTTCAGGGCAAAAGTAAACGGTGAGGTGATCAAAGAGGCCGTGGTCATGGCCCCTGTTGCACAAACCCTGAAGGAAGAATTGCCGGAGGTCCTGGATGCAACGAGGATAAGGAGGATCTGGATGCCGAAAATGCGTTATGAAAATACCACTTACCGGGACAGCCGTTTTGCTTATGTTGATCCCAACTTTTTCGATATCTTCACTCTCCCGGTCATAAAGGGGAACCAGGAAAATCCTTTAAAAGAACCCGGGACCATAGTGCTGACCCGGGACGAAGCCCGAAAGTATTTCGGAAACAGCAACCCCATAGGAAAGATGCTGGTTATGGGTGATGCCGAAGAACAGTTCAGGGTCACGGCCGTCATAGAAAATATCCCGGAAAACTCGCATTTTCATTTCGATATGTTCGCCTCCATGGAAGGGTATCCCTATGCCAAAAACACCTTCTGGACAAAATCGGATTTTTTCACTTACCTGTTGCTCCGGGAAGGCACCGACCCGGAATTACTGGAAGACAAATTACCTCCGATCGTTGAAAGCCATATGGGGCCCCAGATGAAAGATGAAATAGGAATGTCCTTTGCCGAGTTTACCAAAGACAATCAACTGGGCCTCTTCCTTCAGCCCCTGACCGATATTCATCTGAACTCTGATTTCGCAAATGCCAGCGAACTGGAACAGGGCGGAAATATCAAATACATCTATATATTCGGAGCCATAGGCCTTTTTATGCTACTGATCGCCTGCATTAATTTTATGAACCTGTCCACAGCTACTGCGGCCAAAAGAACCAAAGAAGTGGGCATTCGCAAAGTCCTGGGTTCTGAAAGGAAACAGCTGATCTCCCAGTTCCTTACGGAATCGCTTATAGCCACACTGATCGCCATGGTCATAGGTTTTTTCCTTGTAATACTGGCCCTGCCTTTCTTCAACAACCTGTCCGGCAAAGCATTGAACCCCGCTTTTTTACTAAAGTTCCGGACAGGGGCCGTGCTGCTCGTTATGATGGCCTTCATAAGCCTGACTGCCGGTGGTTATCCTGCTTTTTTTCTGTCTTCATTTAAACCGGTAGCAGCGTTAAAAAGTAAATTCTTTACCGGAAAGGGTACAAAAGGCCTCCGGAGCGGACTGGTCGTATTCCAGTTTGTCATATCAGCAGGACTTATCTTTGCCACCCTGGTCGTGGGGCGGCAAATGTCCTACATCCAGAACAAGAATGTCGGCTATGACCGGGACCAGATCCTGGTATTGAGGGATGCCCATCTTCTGGGCCACAACAAAACGGCATTTAAAAACGAAATTCTCAAAGACCCCAGGGTAAAAAATGTAACCACTTCTGCCTATGTTCCCGCCGGTCCCACCAATAACAGTATGTCCGGTGTTTTCCTGGGAGACCGGTACCAGCGAAGAATGCACTATTACAATATCGATGAAGAGTATCTGTCCGTTATGGGTATGGAGCTTGTTGCCGGGAGAAATTTTTCCAAGGTGTTCGGAGCGGATTCTCTGAATGTCATCATCAACGAAACCGCAGTGGAAACGCTGGGGTTTAAAGACAACCCCATCGGAAAGACCCTGACCAGGGCTAATGACAAGGGAGGAGAAGAACTGACCGTAATAGGCGTGGTCAGGGATTTTCACTTCAAATCCCTTCACCAGCCCATAGAACCCCTTATTTTACGGTATAATTCCTACGGCGGACTTATTTTGAGGACTACCGTAGCCGATATGTCCGGACTTATCGAAAGTATACAAAAACTATGGAACCGCTTTGACTCCGGCGAACCGTTTACCTATGCCATCCTGGACGATTCCTATAAAGAAACCTATCGCGCCGAGCAAAAAATGGGAGACATACTCCGCATCTTTGCCCTGCTCACTATTTTTGTAGCCTGCCTGGGCCTGTTTGGCCTGGTAACGTTTACCACGGAACAACGGCTCAAGGAAATAGGGATACGGAAAGTCCTGGGATCGAGCGTAGCGCAGATCGTTACTTTGCTTTCAAAAGACTTTCTGAAACTTATACTCCTGTCCTTTGTCATAGCATTCCCCATCGGGTACTATTTTATGGACAGGTGGCTCAGGGATTTTTCCTATCGCACGGATATCCGGTGGTGGGTATTTGTCCTGGCAGCACTCATTACCGTGTTTATTGCCCTGGTAACCATCAGTTTCAAAAGCGTAAAAGCTGCATTGGAAAACCCCGTAAAATCACTAAAAACAGAATAACAACGAATTAAACCTTTTTGTACAAGTATGCAAATTAAAACCGCTGTGAAAGACAACCATCAGTTCTAAAAAAGATACAAATCCCCCCCTTGAGGCGATGTGCTGAGTTCAGTCGAAGCGGGGGACCAAGGGGGTGTCATCACATATAAAACAAAATATTAAAAAATAAATAAACATTTATGCTACTACAACTTAACAACATCTTTAAATGGGTAAACAGCGGAGGGCGGAGAACATTTCTGCTAAAAGACATCAACCTGACCGTGGAAGAAGGAGAATTTATTTCCATCATGGGCCCTTCCGGTTCGGGAAAGACCACCCTGCTCAATGTTGTCGGGATGCTCGACGGTTTTAACGAAGGTGAATATAACTTTATGGATGAATCCGTACACCAGTTAAAAGAAAAACACCGGGCCAATCTGTACAAGGAATATATCGGCTTTGTGTTCCAGGCCTATCACCTTATCGACGAACTCACCGTATATGAGAATATAGAGACTCCCCTGCTCTATAAAAAAATGAAGTCATCCGAACGCAAGGCCCTGGTGGCCGATATGCTGGACAGGTTTAACATCGTAGGCAAAAAGGACCTGTTCCCCGAGCAGCTCAGCGGGGGGCAGCAACAACTGGTAGGTATAGCCAGGGCCCTTATTTCAAAGCCCAAACTCATCCTGGCCGACGAGCCTACGGGAAACCTCAACTCCAAACAGGGCGAAGAGATCATGGACCTCTTTAAACAACTCAACGAAGAAGGTGTAACCATTATCCAGGTAACGCATTCGGAAAAGAATGCAGCCTACGGCTCCCGGATCATAGAACTGCTCGACGGGAGGGAAATTAAATAATAAGCCATGTTAGCCAGACTCATCACCATACTTTGTCTCACGGCCTGTTTTACCCTGTATTCCCAGGAAGACACCCAACCTGTCACCCTGGAATACTGTATAGAAACTGCGCTTCAGAACAACCTTGACCTTAAGAGCTCGAAGTTAAAAGCGGAGACTTCCGATGTAAATTACCGGCAGTCCCGGGCCAATATCCTGCCCACTCTGAATGCCAATTACAACCTGGGGCTTTCCAGCGGACGGAGTATAGATCCTTATACGAATAGCTATTTAGACCAACGGCTCACCTATTCCAATGCAGGGTTGCGCCTTAACGCGGTGGTCTTTAACGGTTTCAGGATGTTAAATACCATCCGTCAGAACCGCTACAACCTGCAGGCGGCTGAAATGGAAGTGAAGGAAGCGCAGCAAAACCTGGTGCTCAACGTCACCCTCGCTTACCTTCAGATACTCAATAACAGGGAACTGCTTAAACAGGCCAAAGCCAGGACAGAAACCACAGAAAAACAACTGGAAAGACTGTCATCCCTTTACGAAGAAGGATCGGGCAACCCGGCCGATTATACCGATATGCAGGGGCAGGAAGCCCTGGACAAGACTGCCGTTATCAATGCGGAGAACAACCTTAAGGTCTCTGTCCTTAACCTATACCAGCTCCTCAATATCGATGATGTCCCTGATACGGCCTTTGCCAGCCTCCAGGCGCTTGACGATATGGAAAAATACCAGCTGTCTGCAGCAGAGGTCATGGACGATGCCCTGGCCAACCTGGCCGCTTTCAAAGCCAAAGAACTTCGCCTGGATGCCGCTAAAAAAGGGGTCAAAGTGGCCCGGGCCGGTTATATCCCGGAGGTCTCGGTCTTCGGGGAGTTGAATACCAACTATTCCAGTGCGGCCGAATTTCTCAACGAGATCGGAAGCTCTGTCGTGGAAACCGGGGATTTTGTTTCCATAGACGGCCAGAATCACCCCGTTTTGCGGGAAGAAATACAGCACGAAGGCGATCCGATAAGCTACGAAGACCAGTTTAACAATAACCTCGGTTCTGCCGTGGGTGTGGCAGTGAATATTCCACTGTTCAACGGTTTTCGTGCGAGGAACAATGTAACCCTTGAAAAGATAAAGCTCGAAGAATCGCGTGTAGACCTGGAAAACACCAGGCTGCAACTCGGACAGGCCATCGAACAGGCATACCTCGATATGGAATCTGCATTTAACCGCTATCACATTTTAACCGGGCAGGTCAAGGCTTTTGAAGAATCTTTCCGCGTCAATGAAGTACGGTTCAACAACGGGGTGTCCAATATCGTGGAATACATCACCAGTAAGAACAACATGGACAATGCCCGGATAAGCCTGGCCAATGCTAAATATGAGTATTTGTTGAGAGTAAGGGTCCTGGACTATTATCGTGGGTTGGGGATGAATTGAGGAAATTTGACCGTATTAGAATTGAGATTATGAGTTTTACCGGACTGTTGCGTATAGAAAATGATTAAGATGATGATCGAAACCGACAACGGGCAACTAATTATCAATATTGTTTCGTTCCCCATATTCCGAAGGCGATACTTTATAGGCTTCTTTAAAACAGGTAGCAAAATAAGCAGGCTGGTTAAATCCGACCCGGTAAGCGACTTCCGAAATACTCACTCCTGATTTTTTGAGTAATTGTGCGGCCAGCCTCAAACGCTGGTCTTTTATAAACTCTGTTGCCGACTGCCCGGTAAGGGCCTTTAACTTACGGTGTAGCTGCATCCGGCTCATGCACATGGCCTCGCCAAAATTTGCCGCATTAAAAACGGGTTCGGTGAGGTTTTTGGCCAGAACTTCTTTAAGCCGTTTTATAAAAACATGATCTTTGGGCGAGACCTTTGCTGTTGTAGTGCTTAACAGGCCCGTATTCCTGAACTGTTGCTGGACCAACTGCCTGTTCTTTAGTAAGTTTTCTATCAATACCCGGAGTTTCTCCTGTTGAAACGGCTTAACGATATAGGCGTCGGCCCCGGTCTTCAAGCCACTGATCTCATTATTGTTCCCGGATTTTGCAGTGAGCAGTATAATAGGGATATGAGAGGTCCGTTCGTCATTCTTAAGGGTGTTTGCCAGGTATATGCCATCTTTTACGGGCATCATTATATCGGAGATAATAACATCGGGGACAGCTTTCAGGGCTTTATCTATGCCCTCCTGCCCGTTTCCGGCTTTTATTACCCGGTAGTCCTGTTTGAATATATTTTCCACAAACAAACATATATCGGCATTATCATCTACAATAAGTAACAGGGGGTTATCATCGGCAAATATATCTCTCCCATTGCTGATTTTACTGTCTTTATGCTCCATACCGGAAAAGGGCTGGGCTTCTTCTGCAGGATAATGTTCTGCGATTTCGTCTTCCGAAAAGGCTTCCCTGACCACGGGAAGGGATACCCGGAAACACACTTCACCGTTTTTATTTTTTGCGACCGCAATGTCCCCGCGGTTTACAGACACCAGTTCTTTGACCAGGGATAGCCCTATCCCTACTCCTCCACTGTTGGTGTCGGACTGGTAAAAGCGGGTGAAAATATGTTCTATATCTGTTTTATCCAGCTGTGAACCGGTATTCGTCACCCGGAAAACCGCATCGCGGCCTTTTTGCATAACCTCTACTTTTACATATCCGTTCCTGTCCGTGTACTTTACGGCATTGGAGAAAAGGTTCGACAAGACCTTGTATAGTATTTCACGATCAAACCAGGCCATTTTTATACCGGTTATGTTATATTGAAACCTGATCTGCTGCTTATCTGCGAGATACTGAAAAGGCTCTAAAAGCTGACGAATAAAAAGCTCCAGGTTGTAATATCCGACAGCGGGCTTTCTGCCCCCGGCATCCAGGCGGGCTAATTCCAGCAACTGGTCTATCAGCTCCATTATGCGGTTGGCATTACGCTGAATAAGGCGGAAATCCAGTTCATCATCGGAAGACAGCCCTTTTTTGGAGAGTTGGTGTTCTACCGGCCCCGAAATAAGGGTTAGAGGTGTCCTGAATTCATGAGAAAGATTAGAAAAGAACCTGGTTTTTATTCTATCGAGTTCCTTTAGCTTTTTAGTGGTTTTTTCCCGGTTCTTGTACAATATAAAAATGCTCACGGCACCGAGGAGCAATATACCGGATATAGCAGTAAAAATGATCTTCTGAGTCTTTTTCTGTTGCCCCACCAGCTTATTCCTGGCCGTTAACAAAGCGATCTCCTGCTTCTTTTTCCCGGTCTGGTAACGGGTTTCGAGTTCTGATAATTCACTTTGATTGATTTTCTTTTCTTTTTCAATTTGAAGCCCATACCACTTTTCCTGGGACAAAAAAGCATTTTTATAATCTTCCCTGGAATGATAGAGTTGGGTCAATCCCTTATAAGCGACCTCTTCAAGATAATTATTCTCCATCCGGGACGCTAATCCCGCCCCTTCTTTCAATTGATTTTCCGCTGCTGTATAACTGCCTTTTCTGGTGCTTAACATCCCTTTGTGTATAAGGGCGCTGGCCATATGAAAAGTATCTTTGTTCTTTACGCCCAACTCGTATTCTTCCTGAAGTACAACTGCTGTTTCATCATACCTGTCTGACAATAAATATACTTTTCCCAGTACGTTGAGTGCTGCAGCACTGTTCTTAGCTATTTCCTGCTCCCTGAAAAATTCCAGGGCCAGTTTTAACAAAGATTCTGCTTTCTCGTACTGTTTACGGATAAAATAAATTTCGGCAATCTCAATATCGATCTCGTACACCAGGATATCCTCTCCCTTTTCTGCATATCCCTGCCTGCCTCTGCTTAAATATTCCAGGCCTTTATCGAGCTGAAGCAACTCTTCTTTAAATATTACACCTATATTGGCTAATGAACTGTTGCAATAAGAGGCTCCCTCCCTGTTATAGGCCATACACAGCGAATCTACCTTCAGATAATAACCGATGGCTTCATGAAAGTTTCGTTCGGATGCAGCAATATCTCCCATTCTTGAATATGCCAACAAGGTATTTTGCGGAAATTCCGAGGCGGAGGCTTCTACAATCTCTTTTAAAACATGTTTGGCAGAATCGGTTTTTCCTTCTTCGAAATATATTGAAGATTTCCAGTTGAGCACATGAAACTCACCCGGCTTATAGCTGCCGTCCTTTTTTAACAGTTTATAAGCCTCATCCAGAATTTGATGCGCTTGTTTGTAATTTTCCCTTCGTATATCCACATAGGCGGTAAATACGGAAAGGTCTGCAATGCCTTTTGGGATCCCGGTTTTTTTGGCATGCTCGTAACCCTTTTCGGTATAAAACCGGGAAGAATCGAGGTTTTTGTGTATCCAGTAGGGAAAAAAATCGTTATACGCTTCAATCCTGATGGAGTCGTTCTCAGTTGTGGCAATGATATTTTTGATGGAATCCAGCTTATGGGAGGTCTGTGCCATACTCATCATACACCCCCATAATACGAGATTAATGGCAAGAAGATATTTTGTATGAACATCAGGGCAGTTAGACATCTGAAAAATTTCAATATATTAAAGTTAAAAAAAGTATTCCGAATACCTGTAAAAACCTACAACAAACCTTTGTAAATCAAAATCATAACACTTATCACTACCAGCATAAAGACTACGATAAAAAACATTTTATGGTTCCATTTGTTTTTCATTTTTCCTACGGATTATCCTGGTTAGAGCTTTATAAATTCTACCCGGCGGTTATGTGCCCTGCCTTCGGCCGATATATTATCGGCAAGAGGTTCGGTTTCTCCTTTACCCTCAATAAATAGCCTCTCTACCTTTACATGGTATGTATTGACCAGGGCCTGCCTTACCGCTTCGGCACGTTTAAAAGACAATTCCTGGTTCTCGAACATAGTTCCATCGGAATCGGTATGGCCTGTAATTTTCAGTTTCAGGGCGGGATCCTCCTGCAATATCCCGGCAATTTCCTTTAAAATACCGTAGGATCCTGGCATTAAGTCAAATGAATTCACAGCAAATTGTATTCCCGAAGTGCTCCACTTTCCATCTTTGTACAGGGTACTCCGAATGTCCTTTCCTGCTTCCGCTATGCGAAGGCCGGTAATGTAAAATCCGTCTTCCGGGGCCGGGATCAATGCTGTAGCCTGAAAATAAAAACTGTTCCGGAGCGATTCCGGTTCAAAAGCGCGGGGCAGGTCAAATATTTTTTCCTGATCCATATACAACCTTATGCGTGTTCCGTTAACGCTGATACTAACCTTTACTACTTTCCCTGCCATCTTATTCGCAGGATATTCCTTGTTGGTTTCACGGCCGGAGTATACTGAGGTGCTATACCCTAGTTCTTTTTTAAAATGAGCTATCTTAAAATAAAAAAGCGCTTTGGACCGCAATCCACTTTTAGCAGGATTGGCACTTCCCGAGAACCCAAAAGTTACAGGAGAACGCTTTATACCTGCCGGATAATACAGAGAAAATTCTACCGTGAAATTTTCCGGCAATGGCCCTCCGGTTTCGGGATAGCTCAATGTTCTGTCCGGAATCCGTAACCATTCACCTTCCCGGCCACTGATGGAGACCACTTCACCCGATCCGTTCGTATTCCATTTAGCAGGAAAATCCCCTTTACGATCTATGGCAAAGTCGTCATAAAACCATACTTTGTCTCCGGCAACAAAGTCGAACCTGCTATTTATCTTTACATTTTGTGTTGCATTATCTTCCTGTGTAACCACCGGTGACCGGCGCTTTTTTTCACCTGCATTTGTATTCGGTTCCAGAATGCTGTCTGTTACATTTTCTATTTCCTTTTCTACCTTGCGCTCCAGTTTGCGCTCAACCGCCTTTTCTGCCTTTTTCTTCAGCTTTTTTAATAACTGGGCATGGGTATCGGGAATAAAGGTTATTGATAAGGATGCAACCAGGATTATATTGAAATAAAATTTTATGGTTTTCATAATTCTTATTTTTTAAATCGCCAAACCCGCCGCGTGTAGTACCCAGGTACTCTGTGTCAGCGGGTTTGACAATTTCCATGATGAACATTTTCCTTAGTGTTTTGATAGCCTAACCTCCATTATTAAGGTTCTCACCCTTTCTGATCATCACAAATGGCGCCGGGTCTTCTTTTGTTTCAATGGTATGTCCGGCAATGTTACCGGGTTTATGATTCAGGGACTTTCCTTCCAGGGAAATTACAATGTCCCCGGCTTCCAGTTGCATAAAACAATGGTTGTAATTGTTTTGAGGAATACGGAACTGTACCCTGCCTGTTGTTCCCGTACCCGATTCGGTATACGTTCCGAAAATATCGTAATGTTCGGGAAATTCTCCTTCATAAGTTGCCAGGTCTCCAAGGACAATGGTACCCTTCCGTTCGCCAATCACAACGTCCCAAGTAGAATTTTCAAAACTTTTGGGCAGGAAAGGACGAGGTGTTTGGGTCCCTCCGGAAAGGGCCCCTGCTTTCCTGGCATATCCCCCGTAAATACGGCCGTCCGGATCGGTGTGGAAACCGGCCATAAAATCGCTATCACTATAATAATATTCAAACTTTCTTCCTTTTAGCTTATCCCAACGTAAATTGGGTTCACTTCCGCTGAAGTAAAAAGTGATCTTATTGCCGTCAAAAGAGCCATTAACGCGATAGGCCTTATCATTCATAAACAAGCTGCCTATTCTCCTGTCTGGTACACCAAGCCAGTCCGTAGGCCAGTATCCGGGGATGTGATACATATCGAGAATGGCTTCATGGCCGTCAAATACCAGTTGCCACCTGCCCAAGGGTTGCACGTCTTCCCAGGGCCCCGTATTGAACAGGGGTACCGTAATATAGGCCATAGCCAACCCGTATCGCCTCACAAAATCGTAAGAGATATAGGTAAAACCCTGGTCATCACTGGTGCGAAATGTAGGCCCCCAGCTATTTTTCACCATGAAATAATGATTATCGGGATCGGAATCGGTTTTATCGAACCCGACGATCAGCATGCTATGGGCTATATTGCCTGAGCAACCGCTATCGCCCGTTTCGCAAGGCCTCCAGATATCGCCGTACTTGACATTTCCGGCAAAATCCCAGACAACCTCCAATCCGCGCCGTAAAATACTTTCAATGGCCGTTACATTCCGGGCATCCGCCGGATCGGGATAAAACCTTCCGGACCCTGCTCCGTGAAAATTTTCGTTGTGCAGCACCTGGCGGGTAAGGTTTACCGTATCGAGATTAAAGCTGTTGGCATACCATTGGATTTTATTCCGGGGGTCGCCATAAGGAAAAAAATTGGTACTGGCCGCATAGTCGCTCTCCAGGGGGCGGTAGGCCATATCGGTTTCCAGGGGGACTTTCATCCCCTGGTCGAAAAAGTAGGCTACCGAATGCGCTCCGCCACCACCTCCAAAAGCACCTATCTGGTTTTCTATTTTGTTTGGGCCGCCTAGCGCTATTTCGTCCCATTCCGGGTGCAACCAGAAGTTTTTGCGCATATAATTCACAAATTCTTCTGACAGGTCTTTGTCTCCATACCCCAGGCGTTTAAAAGATGCTTCGAGGGCCGCTACGGCAGCAAAGGTTTGACATGATGTCCTGCCTCCCTGGTTGCGTATCGGGGTCTGCTGCGGGCGAAGGTCTACCCGGAGCCTGCTAATGTCCACGTCGGGTGGCGTTTCCGTAGGCGGGTCAATACAGCCTGCAATTACAAGTAACAATCCTGCCAGTACACTGGTAAATCTTAAAGTTTTCATGGTTTCTATGTTTTTAATGATTTTTATCTATTGTAGTATGACGGCCACCGAAAGGGCAAAATAATGCCGAGTGCCGTCGGTAAGGGGGTGAGCCACACCGTTTTTCCATAGCATGGACACTGTTGCTGTATCAGTACTTTCAATGCCGGCCACATAAACATCTTTACCTGTTACAGCTACAGATCTGCCCCAGGTTTTTTGCGTGTCGTCAATAGCGGGCAGTGGCTGTGCCTCACCATTTTTCCAGAGCATGGCTACTGAATTTGTACCATCATTTATACTGCCGGTGGCATACAGGTCTTGTCCAACTGCCAAAATCGATTCGACGACACTAAAATTTGTTGGTTCTGCAAGCGCTTGGGCAGTACCGTTTTTCCAGATGGTGGCTACGTCGTTCCCTAATCTTGCTTCGCACCCTGCCACATAAACATCCTCGCCCGACACTGCTACGGTATAGCCAGCTGCAAATTGTGAGCCATCACTAAGTTGTTGTGCCATGATGCTTCCTGTATTATTCGCAGGCAGATTCCACAACATGGCAACCGGGACATGGGCGGAATCGGACCACTCAGTCCCTGCGATATAAATAGTGTCGTCGGAAACCACAACAGAATATGCTTTAGAATCTCTGTCGGACAAGGGTTGCTTCACACCGTTTTTCCAAAGTGCGGCCAGATTGTGAGTGCCATTGTGTTCAGAGCCCACCACATAAAAGTCATCGCCCGCCACTGCCACTGAAAAGGCCGCAGCATGATGTGTCCCGTCGGTAAGGGGATGGGCCACCCCGTTTTTCCATAGCATGGCCACGTTGTTGGTGCCGTTGTTTTGAACACCGGTCACGTAAACGTCTTCACCCACAACTGCTACAGATGAGGCATGGGCATCCTGCGACCCATCGGTAAGGGCTTGTGACACACCATCTTTCCAAAGGGTGGCTACATAGTGTGTACCGTTGTTTTCACCTCCTACCACATAGACTACCGGGTCAGGGTCAGGGCTGGGTAGGGGGTATGAGGTGTCGTCGTCTTTGCTACAGTTTATTAGCATAACGACAGTAAAAAAAAGGCCTAAGAACTTTATTGTTTTCATGAGTTCTGTAATTTTATGGTTTCTACTTTTTTAAAAGTTTTGGGAAACCATTTTATTCCGACCCGGGTGTAATTTTCATTGCACAATTAATCAGGTATATTGTAATGCGCTTTAACAGCATCATAATCGGAATAATCCAGGGCCGACTTTGCCGGGAGATTGACATTTCCGGGAATAATAACATAGCGTATCCTGTTACGTATAATACCTCCAACCTGGCCTTCAGTCTCTTCAGCGGTAAAGTCCGAACCGTATTTTTTTATAGTTATCCAGATACTGGTGGAACTTCTGTATATCACGCTTCTTTCTATGACCAGGTTCCCGGCCGTATTATATGAGTTCCACGGCAGCAAAAATGTAGAGCCGTTATTTGTTCTCCAGTATACCAGTGTAGCTCCGCCTTCTAACCAGGTATCGCTAAAATTACTGTCCTCCACTTCCATCCTTTTAAACCGGACTAAATCGCTCATGTTCCAGTCCGGAAAAAACCAATCGGAATACATGACATTGGCGTTCCCGTCTTCGCCATCCTGACCATCTTGCCCATCCTGACCGTCTACACCATCTTCTCCCGCAGGGCCTTGTTCTCCCTGAGGACCTTGTTCTCCCTCAGACCCCTGTTCTCCCTGAGGTCCCTGTTCACCTTGTACCCCCTGTTCGCCCTGCGGACCGGGAGGACCAATATCACCATCTTCGGCCGAACAGGCTACCAATCCGATACTTACAATCAATACGATAAAAAAATTAAATGCAGTTTTCATCTGTTTATTTTTTATTTGTTTTTCTTCTGTCAGATGGAATGCCCAAAATAATCATGTCGGTTGGTTTGCTGTTTTGTTAATGGGCATTTCATAACGCTACTTTTCATTTTGGTTATTAATTAATTCTTTTTTGGAAAGTGGCAGGGGAGAATGATCACTTCAAAAGTAGACCAGCAAAACAATAAGGAATTTCAGATATGTAACAAAGGCTTTTTTATATGTAACAACACCAGAAACCCCTTAATTTACAGGCTATGGATTAAACCGTTTTACACCTGATTCGTAAAAAAGCAGAGAGCACCCGGGGTTTGAGTTCCGGTTTCTGTCTATCCGGAAATTCTGCAGGTAGGTTTAAACAAGGATATTTTAACATTAAAACCAACAAACAGACATTTTTTCATTAAAGCCTGAACACATTTTTATCATTTCTAAAAAAATATTTACTTTTATGCGGATTTCGCTATTTTGCTGTTGCTTTTATGCAATCGATTTCGTAAAAAATATTTTAACGTTTTGGACAGAAGAAATTTTATAAAAAATAGTTCTCTTGGTACCAGCGCCCTGTTGTTTTCCGGGGCCATGTGGAACAGTTTTGCCACAATCGGAAATGACCAGGTATATCGCATAGGCATTATCGGTTTCGGTGACCGCGGAAGCGGGCTTTTTAATGTCCTCCGTGACTTTCATAACAAGTTTGAGGTCACAGCCATCTGCGATCCGCTCGATTTCCGGCAGGACCATGCCCGGAAGGCGGCCGACACCAACAAGGTAAAGCTATACAGAGACCATCGTAAACTACTCGAAAACAAGGAGATCGATGCCGTGATCATAGCCACACCGCTAAACACACACTACGAGATCGCTAAAAATTCGATCGAGGCCGGAAAACACGTCCTCCTCGAAAAAGCAATGGCCTTTACGACCGACCAGGCCCTGAACCTGGCCCGTATTGCGGAAAACCATCCCCGACAAACCCTTCAAATTGGTCACCAGTACCGCTACTCTCCCCTCTATTACAAGGTCCGTAAAATGATACAGGACGGATATCTCGGTAAAGTCACCCAAATAGATGCCCGGTGGGACCGCAACTGGAACTGGAGAAGGCCGGTTCCGGACCCGAAACTCGAAAGGAAGATCAACTGGCGTATGTACAAGGATTATTCCGGCGGCCTCCCGGCCGAACTCCTCTCCCACCAGATGGATTTCATACACTGGGCTTTCGATTGCCTCCCTACCACCATATACGGGACAGGCGGGATCGACCGCTACAAGGACGGCAGGGAGACCTATGACAACGTACAGGTAAATATCCGCTACGAAAAAGAAGACATGATCGGCAACTTCGGCGCCACCTGCTCCAATCAGCACGACGGATACTCTTTCCGGATCAAAGGGTCTAAGGGTATGGTATCCCTGCTGGTGGACGATGGCCTCTTCTATCCCGAACCCGAAACCCGGAAAGAACTGGAGGAAGTGGATGGCGTAAGCGGGGCCACAAAGCTCACATGGAGCGATGACAAAAATGGTATCCGCCTCGTGGATTCACCCCTGAAAGACGGTAGTTATTACGCCTTTCAGGATTTTTACAGGGCCATTTCCGAAAACACTCTCCCCGATTCCAACGTCTACACCGGTGGCAGCACAGCCATCTGTGTAGCCCTGGCCAATAAATCCATATACGGAGGAGGGATCTGCAAATGGCAACCGGAGTACTCCCTCGGCTCCGTAGCTCCTGAGCGAAGCCAAAGGGCCCGGGAACCGGAAAAAACATCAAACATAGAACATTAAACATTCAACTTTGAACTTTAAACCTTTAATTAACAAACCAATATTACAAAAATGCGAAAACTGAGTATCCTTGCCTTGGCGTGTATCGCTTCCCTGTGTTTTGTACAATGCGCTCCCGAAAAAAAGAACCCGCCGGACGGGTGGACCTATCTGTTTGACGGAAAAACCCTTAACGGATGGAAGCCTGTTGCAGGAGAAGCAGAGTTTATCGTCGAAGACAGCACCATTGTGGGTGTTGCCAAAGCCAATACACCTAACACTTTTTTGATCAGCGAACAGGAATATGGCGACTTTATCCTGGAGCTCGATATCAAGGTAGAGCACAAAACCAGTAATTCCGGCGTACAAATACGCAGCAATTACGACCCCGAAGGCAAAAAAGGCAAGGGGCTGGTCTACGGCTATCAGGTAGAACTGGACCCTTCTGAAAGAGCCTGGGCCGGGGGCATCTATGACGAAGCAAGACGTGGATGGCTATACCCGCTTTCCCTGAATCCGGAAGCGAGCAAAGCATTCAAATTCGGCGAATACAACACATACAAGATCGAAGCCATAGGCAATGAGATCAAGACCTGGATAAATGGTGTAGAGACCGCCTACCTCATAGACAGTACCGATGCCAGGGGTATCATTGGCCTCCAGGTACACAGCATAGGCAACCCGGAAGATGCCGGGAACAAGACCTATTTTAAAAATATACGTATAAAAACCGATAGCCTGAAACCAACACCCTTTAAAAAGGAAGTATACGTAGTAAACAACCTGAAGAACAACCTTTCCGAATACGAAAAGCAAACCGGCTGGAAACTGCTCTTCAATGGTAAGGACGGCGAAGGATGGGTAGGTGCCTATAAAGACAGCTTCCCCGATTTCGGATGGACCATTGACAACGGCATACTGACCATCGAAGCCTCCGACGGCAAAGAATCCGCCAATGCAGGAGATATCGTCACCACCCGGGAATACAGTGCTTTTGACCTTTCCTTTGACTTTAAACTTACAGAAGGCGCCAACAGCGGGGTAAAATATTTCGTTACCCTTAGCGAAGGCAATAAAGGTTCTGCCATAGGGCTGGAATACCAGATCCTCGACGATGAGAAACATCCGGATGCCAAAAAGGGAAAAGGCGGAAACCGTACCCTGGCCTCCCTGTACGACCTTATCAAAGCCGAAAAACAACCCAGGTTTACCAAACCCATCGGCGAATGGAACAAAGGCCGGGTTATAGTATATCCCGACAACAAAGTAGAACATTACCTCAACGGGGTCAAAGTACTGGAATATCAACGCGGATCGGAAGCCTATCGGAAACTTGTGGCCGAAAGCAAATACAAAATATGGGAAAACTTCGGAGAAGCCCCGAAAGGCCATATCCTCCTTCAGGACCACGGTAACAAAGTGAGCTTTAAGAGTGTCAAGATAAAGGAACTCCACAATTAACCACCTCCTTTAAAGAAATATTTATCCCCCCTTGAGGGGGGACCCAGGGGGGTGTTTTCCCCAAAATCACCAAAAACAATCACCAAATGAAACGAAGAAAATTCATAAAAAACTCCGCCCTGGCCACCGCCGGGCTTACCACCATGAGTACGATGGGCTTTACCGCCCAAAGCTATAACCGCATCATCGGCGCCAACGACCGGCTGAACATAGCCATTATGGGACTGGGCAGAAGGCTCGGCGCTTATGTTCCTCCCATCAGCAGGAAAGAAAGCAATGTAGAGCTGTTATACCTTTGCGACGTTATGAAATCGCAACGGGAAAAGGCAGCAACACGCTTTGCCGAGCACCTGGACTATAACCCTAAACTGGAAAACAGCATATTAAAAATACTGGAAGACAAAAAGGTAGACGCCATTATCAATGCCACACCAGACCACTGGCACGGGCCAGGTACCTGGCTGGCTGTGGAGGCAGGAAAACACGTTTATGTGGAAAAGCCGTGCTGCCATAACCCCAAAGAAGGCGAACTGCTGGTAGCCTACCAGAAAAAATACAACAAGGTGATCCAGATGGGCAACCAGCAACGGTCGGCCGAACCCAGTATAGAGATCATTAACGAAATACACAACGGGGCTATCGGCAACCCTTACCTGGCCGTAGCCCACTATGCAAATAGTCGTGGGGAAGTGATCGTTCCGAAGAAAGCGCCCGTACCCGACGGACTGGACTGGGACCTCTTCCAGGGACCTGCTCCCCGAAGGGCCTATACGCACGATACCTGGGATTATAACTGGCATTGGTATGGCTGGGACTTCGGTACTGCCGAAACCGGAAACAATGCCACCCACGAGCTCGATATTGCCCGCTGGGCCCTGCAGGTGGAATTTCCGAACAAGGTGATGGTCAATGCCGAAAAACGCCACTGGCCCGAAGACGGATGGAGCATGTACGACACCATGGACGCCACCTTCGAATTCGGCGACGACAAAAAAACCATAAAGTGGGACGGAAAAAGCCGTAATGGCTACAACACCTATGGCAAAGGCCGCGGAACCATTATTTACGGAACAGAAGGAACCGTATTTGTAGACCGCGAAGGATATGAGCTGTATGACCGGTCGGGCAAACTGATCAAAGAACGGAAATCAGAAGGTGGCGAAGCCGGGACCCAACTCGGCGGAGGCGGAGATATTTCCACTACACACATGGTCAATTTCTTCGAAACCATCCGGGGAAAAGAAAAACAAAGGTCCCCTATCGACGAAGGCGCCAAAAGCACCCTGCTATGCCACCTGGCCAATATGGCATACCGCACCGGCGAAACCCTCGAATGCGATCCCAGAAACGGACACATCACCAACAGTCAGAAAGGCCAGGCTCTCTGGGGCCGAACCTACGAACCCGGATGGGAACCACAACAACTGGTGTAATTTACGATTTCCGGTTCCTGAGCAAAGCCGAAGGATACGATTTCCGGTTCCCGAACAGAACCGACAAACAATTTAAACCTGCCCGCCCCGGCAGGTTTATTTTTAACAAATGGTCCCCGAAAAGCCCAACATCTCCCCCCTCGAGGCGATGTGCTGAGCCCTTCGACCGAGCTCAGGATAAACTGAAGTCGAAGCAGGGGATCAAGGGGGGGGGTCCCCCTCCACCCCGTCCAAATCCACCCATTCCCCTCATCCATACCTAAACGCAATCCCCCCTTCCGTATTTCACAAATCTTTCTCCGTATCTTTGTCAGATACACTTAAGATAAAGACCATGAAAATATACACCAAAACCGGAGATAAAGGCACAACCGCCCTTTTCGGGGGCACCAGGGTCCCCAAACACCATATCCGCATAGAAGCCTACGGCACCGTAGACGAACTCAATTCCTGGATAGGACTGATACGCGATCAGGATGTCCCCGACAGCGTGCACAAAATATTGCTCTCTGTCCAGGACCACCTGTTTACTCTGGGGGCCATGCTTGCCACAGACCCGGAAAAAGCCGTATTGAAAAGCGGAAAGCAGCGACTGGACATCCCCAAAGTCTCATCAGAAGACGTCACTACCCTCGAACGGGAAATAGACCACATGAACGAAGAGCTCCCTCCCATGACACATTTCGTTCTCCCCGGGGGGCACTCCACAGTGTCATATTGTCATATAGCGCGCTGTGTCTGCCGCCGGGCCGAACGACTGGCCACCCAACTCTATGACATTGAACCCTTTGACGAGGGTATACTACAATATCTCAATCGTCTTTCTGACTATCTCTTTGTATTGGCACGAAAGTTGTCTCACACGCTCAAAGCAGAAGAAATAAAATGGATCCCCAAAAAAGGGGAAAGAAAATAAGGCTTTTTCCCTCACCTAAAAAAATGATCTGCACATCATTACAAGGTTTTAACGCAGAGATTTCAAAAAGAGGTTACACGGTCCGTCCAAAAGAACAACCAAAAGAAAATTTTGCCGGATCGACAACCTGTGATCTTTTTTATTGAGTAAAAGCCAATAAAACACACATTTTATTACGTTCTTAAAATTAATGAGTAAATAAAATAGTTTTAACTTGACTTTTTAGTTTAAAAATTTATTTTTGCAAAAAATAAAAACCGAATAGCACATGTATTGGACATTAGAACTGGCATCCTATCTGAGTGATGCACCTTGGCCGGCTACAAAAGACGAATTGATCGACTATGCTATTAGAACCGGGGCTCCGCTGGAGGTAGTGGAAAATCTGCAAGCCATGGAGGATGAGGGTGAGATATATGAGTCTATTGAAGAGATCTGGCCAGACTATCCTACAGAGGAAGATTACCTTTGGAATGAAGATGAATATTAAGAAAACCGCAAAAAATAAAAAGTCTCCGAGGAGGCTTTTTTTTTGCCCTGCATGGTAAAATAAGGGGGAAATAGCAGAGCCTGATTACTTTTTAATCACAATAGCCTTAGCCCGCCAATTCCCTGCCGATCAATAGACCGGTCCACTGTTTTTTTCATTAGCTTTGTAAAAAGTTTACAGCGGAAGACAGCAAAGGCGCGACTATGGGGATGGACATCCGTGCCCCTCTCCCACATTCAAATTAAAAATAAAACCGTTATGAGTTTACTGAATTCTGTTATCAAAGTCTTTGTAGGAGATAAGGCGAAGAAGGACATTAAAGAGATACAGCCATTAGTGGATAAGATCAAGACATTCGAACAGCAATTGTCTGCATTATCCAATGACGAACTACGGGACAAAACCATCGATTTCAAGTCCCAGATCAAAGAGGCCAGGGCTTCTTTTGACGAAAAAATAGCACAATTACAGAACGAGGCGGAGGTTTCGGAAGATATAGACAAAAAAGAAGATATCTACGCCGAGATCGACAAACTCAACGACGAAGCCTACGGGGCCACCGAAGACAAGCTCAACGAAATACTTCCCGAGGCCTTTGCCGTTGTTAAGGAAACCGCAAAACGTTTTGCCAATAACAAGACCCTTACCGTAACCGCCAGCCCTTTTGACAGGGAATTATCGGCCACAAATGACTACGTCACCATAGAAGGCGACAATGCTGTCTGGAAAAATTCCTGGGACGCTGCCGGAAAAGAGGTTACCTGGGACATGGTACACTACGATGTACAGCTCATAGGTGGTGTGGCCCTGCACCAGGGAAAGATCGCGGAAATGCAGACCGGGGAAGGTAAGACCCTGGTAGCTACACTCCCGGTCTACCTCAATGCCCTTACCGGCAATGGCGTGCACCTGGTTACCGTAAACGACTATCTCGCAAAACGTGACAGCGCCTGGATGGGACCGCTGTTCGAATTTCACGGCCTTTCCATAGACTGCATAGACAAGCACCAGCCCAATTCCGATGGGCGCAGACAAGCATATAATGCCGATATCACCTACGGTACCAACAACGAATTCGGCTTTGATTATCTCCGGGACAATATGGCTCATACCCCGGGCGACCTCGTGCAACGCCCGCACAACTATGCCATCGTCGATGAGGTCGATTCCGTACTCGTAGACGACGCCCGTACCCCGCTTATCATTTCCGGTCCCGTACCACAGGGCGACAGGCACGAATTCAACGAATTGAAACCTACAGTTGGCGATCTCGTACAAAAACAACGCCAGTACCTTACAGGGGTGCTCGCCGAAGCCAAAAAACTCATTGCCGAAGGAAACACCAAAGACGGAGGCTTCCTTCTGCTCCGGGTACACCGCGGACTCCCCAAAAACAAAGCACTTATCAAATTCCTGAGTGAAGAAGGTATAAAACAACTCCTGCAAAAGACCGAAAACCACTATATGCAGGACAATAACCGGGAAATGCCCAAGGTCGATGCCGAATTGCTCTTTGTCATTGATGAAAAGAACAATCAAATAGACCTTACAGACCGGGGAGTAGAATATCTCTCCGGAGATACCGATCCGGATTTCTTTGTGATGCCCGATATAGGAACAGAGATCGCCAAAATAGAAAAACAAGGCCTTCCCGTAGAAGAAGAAGCCGAACTCAAAGAAAAACTCTTCAAGGAATTCGGTGTAAAAAGTGAGCGTATCCACACCATGAACCAACTGCTCAAGGCCTATACCCTCTTCGAAAAAGACACCGAATACGTAGTGATTGACAACAAGGTGATGATCGTGGACGAACAGACCGGCCGTATCATGGAAGGCCGCCGTTATTCCGACGGGCTTCACCAGGCTATCGAAGCCAAAGAGAACGTAAAGATCGAAGACGCCACCCAGACCTTTGCCACCGTTACGTTGCAGAACTACTTCCGGATGTACCGTAAACTTGCTGGGATGACCGGTACGGCCATTACCGAAGCCGGCGAATTCTGGGAAATATACAAGCTCGACGTGATGGAGATCCCCACCAACAGGCCTATCGCCCGGCAAGACAAACAAGATCTGATTTATAAAACCAAACGCGAAAAATACAATGCGGTTATCGAAGAAGTCACCGAGCTCTCCAAAGCAGGAAGGCCGGTACTTATCGGTACCACTTCCGTAGAGATCTCCGAATTGCTCAGCAAAATGCTGAAACTCCGTAAAGTGCCGCACAACGTCCTCAACGCCAAGCTGCACAAGAAAGAGGCCGACATCGTAGCAGAAGCCGGTAATCCCGGGGTAGTGACCATCGCTACCAACATGGCAGGGCGGGGTACGGACATTAAACTGACCAGGGAAGTGAAAGAAGCAGGCGGGCTGGCCATCATCGGTACAGAACGCCACGACTCCAGGCGGGTAGACAGGCAGCTCAGAGGTCGTTCCGGACGTCAGGGTGACCCGGGTAGCTCCCAGTTCTACGTCTCTCTCGAAGACAATCTCATGCGCTTGTTCGGCTCCGAACGCGTGGCCAAGATGATGGACAGGATGGGGCTCAAAGAAGGCGAGGTCATCCAGCACTCCATGATGACCAAATCTATTGAACGCGCCCAGAAAAAAGTGGAAGAGAACAACTTCGGCATCCGTAAGCGCCTGCTGGAATACGACGACGTAATGAACGCCCAGCGTGAGGTCGTCTATAAAAGGAGAAAGCACGCCCTTCAGGGCCGACGGCTCAAGGTGGATATCGCCAACATGATATTCGACACTTGCGAAGTGATCACCGAAACCAACAAAGCCGCTAACGACTATAAGAATTTTGAGTTCGAACTCATCAAATTCTTTTCACTCGTATCCCCTGTTTCCGAAGAGGAATTCGGCAAAATGCTTCCCCAGGAGATCACCGGAAAGATCTACAAAGCCGCATACCAGCACTATAACGACAAGATCGAACGCAACGCAGCGACCGCTTTCCCGGTAATAAAGAACGTATATGAAAACCAGGGCGACAGGTTTGAGCGTATCGTAGTCCCCTTTACCGATGGTACCAAAACCCTTAACGTAGTCACCAACCTCAAGGAGGCCTACGAAAGTAACGGTAAAAAACTGATCGCCGATTTTGAAAAGAACATCACCCTGGCCATCATAGACGAAGCCTGGAAAACCCACCTCCGCAAGATGGACGAGCTGAAACAATCCGTACAGCTCGCCGTTCACGAACAGAAAGACCCCCTGCTGATCTATAAGTTCGAAGCCTTCGAACTCTTTAAAAGCATGATCGAAAACGTGAACAAAGAGGTCATCACCTTCCTGTTTAAGGGAGAACTCCCAACACAGGACACCTCTAACATCCAGGAAGCCAGGGAACCGAAGAAAAAAGAAAACTACAAAACTTCCAAAGAAGAAGTACTGAACAGCGACGAACTGGCTGCCCGTAACAGGGAGGCAGGGCAAACTCAGTCCCAACGGCCACAGGTCACTGAAACCATCGTCAGGGACAAACCCAAAATAGGCCGGAACGACCGGGTGACTATCAAGAACGTCATGAGCGGCGAAAGCCAGACCATGAAATACAAACAGGCCGAACCCCTGATCAAAAAAGGGGAATGGGTGCTTACCGAAGAATAGTAGCCCCTCACGACAACCTGTCTACAACACAGGCTGCCCTCTAAAAAGTGATCTTTGCGTCAACCTGAACCCCGATGTATCGGAGCAGGGAATAACAGGTTACAGAGCTTTTTAGAGGGCAGCCTATTTTTTTTCGTATCTTTATCATAGCCAACCACTTAAATTTTAAAGCTATGAAAAAAAGAGGTATCGAGATCAAATGGGGTATCCTGTTTGCCGTTATCGGGCTGATATGGATGATCCTGGAAAGATCTATGGGCCTGCACGACGAAAATATCGAAAAGCACGCTACCTATACCAACTTTTTCGGTATACTGGCCGTAGCTGTATTTGTTGCAGGACTACTGGACAAGCGGAAGAATTATTATAACGGGGTGATGTCCTGGAAACAGGGGTTTATTTCCGGGCTCGTTATTACCCTAATTATAACAATCCTATCCCCCATAACATCTTACATCACACACACTTACATAACCCCGGGCTATTTTCCAAACATGCAGGAATACACCGTGGAAACAGGAAAGATGACACAGGAGATCGCCGGGAAATATTTTTCCCTGGGGTCTTATATCCTGCAATCGGCCATATTCGGGCTGGTGGCAGGGGTGATCACCTCGGCCGTTGTGGCTCTTTTTGTACGGAAAAAGGCAAAAATTGAACCGGAGGGATCATAATTTCCTTAAAAAGCACCCCTCTTCAGACGAAGAGGGGTGTTCCGCTTGCGGAACGGGGAGTTTGACAAGATCCATGCCTTGGGTTTATTTCCAAACATTTGTGTTTTTCCCATGGCTTGGGCTTTCAAACTCCCGATATCTCGGTACAGGCTCTCCGACCGGACTAAAGTCCGCTCACCTCCCTTCATCTGAAGAGCCTGTGCTGAGTCTATCGAAGCAGAGGAGTTTTTTAGCTATCTTTTCGTTTTTTTGGCTTTTAAAACCGGCAGGGAAATAATATTTACATCTTCACTGATACTCCATTAAACCTCATAAAACCAGCAATTTTATCAATATTTTATCGATCACAAAATACCTATATTCGGCTTATGCTCCTGCTGTGATAGATTTTCAGCAGGGGGACCTGTACCAGTACCAGGAGCGATATTATTCCAATACAGTACCAGAGGAACGGGGAAGTGGATGTTTTTAAAAAGGACAAAAACGACAGGTCCAGGGTCCACGACTTTTCCGGAGCAAAAAGGGACAGGGAGATCACACAGGCCACCATTACCGAAATAACACCCCAGGCTGTACGGGATATTAAGGGCTTATATACTTCTTTCAGTTCTTGTTCCTTCGCTACCTGTTGCATGACATCACGCACAAAATCGGGAGACGGCTTTTCCCCTCCGCCTGCTTTTATCGCTTTTCTGATCTGCTCTTCCCGATGTGGGTCCTGGTATATCATCATTCGCGGATTATACTGTTATTTTGCAGTAGCCGGTACAGGAACTTCCTGCTCCGGAATAGTTTTACTTTTACGTTAGCCTCACTCAAATGTACCACTTTTGCAATTTCTTTCACCGTCAATTCATCAAAATAATACATCCAGATCAAGACCTGGTCTTCTTCCGGAAGTAAGCGGACGGCCTTCCGGATAGCTTCATTCCTGTCGTTCTCCACGATTTGCTGCAAGGCGTTCAGTTCCTTTTCTTCTACTTCTATCACCGCATCAATATCATCGGAAACCACATATTTCTTTTTTCCCCTGAGGACATCCAGACACCTGTGGTACACGATCTTGTACAACCAGGTGGAAAACTTCGATCTTCCTTTAAATGTCGACAGGGAGCAATAACAAGTCACAAAAACATCCTGTGCCACTTCTTCCGCCTCTTCCCTGTCCCGCAACATCTTTACGGCCAGGGTAAAGACCATATCTTTATATCTTTCCACCAGGGGAGCAAAGGCGCTTGCATCTCCCCCGATCACCTTTCGGATATAGTAATCGTCTTTACGGCTGGTCATATCATCTTATTGGACGACAAAATCGCCGTACGGTTACAGAAATTAAAAAAAACTTTGCTTTTTGTAACCGTAAAAGGTTTTGCTCCGTCATAAAGGAAAAACAAATCGTTTAACACATCAAAAAAAACGAACATGAAAAGCTTAATACCTGTATTGATACCCCTGGTGGTCTTCGGAACGATCTTCGGGATCTTTTACCTGTACTACACCACCCGGAACAGGGAACGTATGGCCCTTATTGAAAAAGGCGCGGATGCCGACATTTTTTTCAGCAAAAACCAAAAGACCGCACCGGTGTGGAAGATTCTTATCCTGAACCTCTCCCTGCTCCTCATAGGCATCGGCCTGGGCCTTTTTGCCGGAAATCTGGTTGAACTCTACGGTATGAAAAGTGAAGTTGCCTATCCGGCATGTATCCTTATCATGGGCGGATTAGGCCTTTTCCTCGGATTCCACATGTCGAAAAAACTGGATTAATCACCCCCGGATTTTACCCGTCACAGCCAGCCGGAGAAACAGACCGGCCATGAGCAGCGATCGTTAATATTTTTTGGGTAAGTTTCTTCCGGGCAAAAACCTCCGGCAAAAATTTAATGTATTTTTGGGCAACAAAACCCAAGTCATGCATTTTAAACATCCTGAGATATTCTGGGCATTATTTTTACTCCTTATTCCCATACTGGTACACCTGTTCCAGCTCAGAAAGTTCCGTAAGACCTCTTTTACCAATGTGAAATTCCTGAAAGCTATACAGCTAAGGACCCGCAAGAGTTCTCAGGTAAAAAAATGGTTGGTACTGGCCAGCAGGTTGCTCCTGCTCACCTGCCTGGTTCTGGCTTTTGCACAGCCTTACTTCCGTGAAAATGAGGATTCCGGCAAACCTCAGGAAACTGTGATCTACCTGGACAATTCTTTTAGCATGCAGGCCAGCGGCACCAGGGGAGAACTGTTGTCACAGGCCGTCCGGGACATCCTTGCCCATGACAGCGAAGGCAAGGTATCCCTCTTCACCAATGATGCCTCCTTTCGGGACGTAACCATCCCTGACATCAAACAGGAACTACTGCAACTGGACTACACCTCCAACAGTCCGGCGCCCCAATCCATACTCCTGCGTGGCAGGAACATGTTTAACGGGGATACTACCACCCGTAAAAATTTCGTCCTTATCTCCGATTTCCAGGGGTGGTCCCTGAGCGAAACCGAAGGGTTACCGGACGGCGATTCCCTGGTCCGTTACAACCTGGTGCAACTCTCTCCGCAGAGCACCCGGAACGTATCAGTTGACAGCATATATATCCCCGATCAAATGACTGCTTCCACTCAACTCACGGTACTCCTTTCCAAGAACGACAGCACCGATCTCACCCTTCCGGTATCGCTTTACGACGGAAAAAACCTGATCGCCAAAACCACGGCAGGTTTTGACAATTCGGACAAATCGGAAGCTGTGTTCCGTATCGAAGGGAATGGGTCTATGGAGGGAAAAGTGATCGTCGAAGACGACGGATTGTGGTATGACAACACCCTTTATTTTAACCTCAACCCCGGAGAAAAATCCAGCATTCTCGCCATCAATCAGGCAGACGATGACTTCCTGAAAAAGATATTTACCGAAGCAGAATTCCACCTCACCTCAGCAGACCACGACCAGCTCGATTACAGCCTCATTCCCAAGCAGGATCTGATCGTCCTGAATGGCTTAAACAGCATCTCCGGGCCACTTTTATCCGCATTAGAAGCATTTTATCACAACGGAAAACACATTTTAATTATACCTTCAGGTAGAATAGATAAAAATCCTCATAATCAATTATTTAATATATTAAATATAGGCAGTATAAACAAAACTTATAGTAGTGTTTTTTCCTACAAAAACACCAATTCCGTGCCTGTAACAACAGCCGGGCAGGATCGAACGGACACCACGGCCACAAACCGGAAAAAGATCACCGACATCCGCTTCTCTCATCCCCTTTACAAAGATGTGTTTAACAAAGGAAAAAAACAACTTACCAACTTCCAATATCCCGAGGCAGAAATATCGTATGAACTTATAACGGATGCAACCACCATCCTCGCTTTTGAAGACAACAGCCCTTTCCTTGCCCAAAAGGATCGCACATACTTTTTTACGGCTGCTTTAGATTTGGACAATTCGGACTTCAAAAATTCCCCTCTTATTGTCCCTACCCTGTACAACATTGGAAAATCGTCATTGCAAACTCCCGGGCTTTATTACCTCATCGGGAGGGACAACAATATTGATATCAGGAAACAAACCGGGTTTTCCCGGGATGCCATCGTCTCCCTGGAAAAGGATGGGGAAACTCTTATCCCCCTGCAAAGAAGTTACCCGGACAAGATACGGATCTCTACCGGGGAGGTCCCGGCTAAAGATGGCACTTATCAAGTCAAAGATGCCGACAGCACATTGCAGCATATCAGCTTTAATTACGACAGGCGCGAAAGTATATTCCGTTATCCCTCGTTTACATCTGCCGGGGCTTCCGTTTACAATTCGGTCGGAAACGCACTGGAAGAGATAAAAAATACCGGTAGTATCCGTGAGCTTTGGAAATGGTTTGTTATTTTTGCCATCGTATTCCTGGTGATAGAAATACTGCTTCTAAAATATTTTAAATGAACATTCTTTTAAAATCTGCCAAGGTCATCCACCCGAAGAGCGAATACCACAACAGATCGCTCGACATCCTTATCCATGACGGTACTATTTCCGAAATTTCAGAGACCATAACCCCTACTGAAGATACGGAAGTCATTCAGCGGGAGAACCTGCACGTATCCCCCGGATGGATAGACAGCAGCGTAAGCCTGGGCGAACCCGGCTATGAAGAGAGGGAAACGATAGACAACGGCCTGAAGACGGCAGCCATAAGTGGGTTTACCGCAGTTGTGACTAACCCGAACACCTTTCCCGTAGCAGATACCAATGCCGATATTGCCTTCCTCAAGGCCAAAGCGCAAAAACACGCAACGGCACTCTACCCCATCGGGGCCCTGACCGCAAAGAGCGAAAGCATTGACCTGGCAGAACTGTTCGACATGAAAAATGCCGGGGCTGTGGCTTTTGGCGACTATAAAAAATCTATAAGCAACCCCAATCTACTGAAGATCGCCCTGCAATATACCCGTAATTTCGGCGGACTGGTCCTCTCCTTTCCGAATGAAAATAAAATATCGGGAAAAGGCGTGATGAACGAAGGAGCTACATCCACCAGGCTCGGTCTCAAGGGCATCCCTGCCCTGGCCGAAGAACTGCACATCGCCAGGGACCTTTTTATCCTGGAATATACCGGGGGCAAACTTCACATTCCTACCATTTCCACGGCAAAATCGGTGCAACTCATCCGGGAAGCCAAAGAAAAAGGCCTGGATGTAAGTTGTAGCGCGGCCATTCCCAATCTCTTGTTTACGGACGAGACATTACAGGAGTTCAACACCAACTTTAAGCTGTTGCCGCCATTGCGCAGCCAGGATGATGCCAATGCCCTGATTGAAGGCCTAAAGGAAGGGATTATAGATTTTGTAACTTCAGACCACAATCCCATAGATATCGAACACAAGAATGTGGAGTTCGACCATGCCATGTATGGCAGCATAGGCCTGGAAAGCGCTTTTGGTGCACTGCAAACCATTCTGGGAACAGAAACCGCAATATCCCTGCTTTGCAGGGGAAGGGAACGTTTCGGTATCGAAGAAAACGATATACAGGTAGGCCAAAAGGCAGACCTCTCACTCTTTAACCCGGATGAAGAATACACTTTCGATGAAGCGAATATCTTGTCCCTATCCAAAAACAGCGCCTATATCGGCACAAAATTAAAAGGACGGGGCTACGGGATTATTGCTAATGGAAAATCGATAATATCTCGTTAAAGATGTACGGCCGTATGTCTCCACGAGAAAGAAGAAAAGACAATAGATGAACGACACCATAAAACAAGGCAAGACCGCCGCCATTGTAAGCTATATCACCATCGTGGGCACCCTCATTGCCCTGTCCATGAACTCAGAGCCCAAAAACGAGTTTGCCCGGTTTCATATCCGGCAGGCTTTCGGGTTATGGGTCGCCTTTTTTGCCCTTGCATTTCTCGTCAGCTTTGCTAACAGCCTTTACGCTACTTTCGGTTTTTACATCTTCTTTATGATATTATTGCTTTACGGTTTTACAGGGGCACTGGCCGGCAAAAAGCAAACGGTTCCCCTGCTGGGGAAATACTTTCAGCAATGGTTCAGCTTTATTTCATAGATTTGAGATATTAGAAGTTTGATTGGCGAGGCTGGATTTCCGGTTCTGTCCTTCAAAATAAAACACAGACAATGCAAACAAAGGAGCTTTCACTACACCATATCATACGCCCATCGGAAACATCCGGGAAAAAAACACCGGCCCTGTTTATGTTCCACGGGTACGGGAGCAATGAAGAAGACCTGTTTTCCTTCGCTTCCGAACTGCCGGGAGAACTTTGCATTATTTCCGTACAGGCACCTTATTCCCTGCCTCCCTATGGCTACGCCTGGTATGCCATTCATTTCGACTCTTCAGCCCAGCCCGGGACCGATTCGGGCAACAACAAATGGTCGGACGACGAACAGGCTATTGCCTCGCGGGAGAAAATAGCGGCGTTTATCGACGAGGCCATTACGGCCTATGACCTCGACACAGACAACATCACCCTGCTCGGGTTCAGCCAGGGCACTATACTCAGTTACGCACTGGCCCTGTCCTATCCGGAAAAAGTAAAGAACATCATTGCCCTGAGCGGCTATATCAACGAAAATATCCTGGCGGAGAACTATGCGGAAAAAGATCATACCCACCTCAGTTTCTATTGCTCTCATGGCAGTGCAGACCAGGTGATCCCCGTGGATTGGGCAAGACAGGCCCCTCCCCTGTTAAAAAAACTCGGTATCGAACATACCTATGAAGAATTTCCCGTAGGCCATGGCGTGGCACCTCAGAATTTTTATTCTTTTCACCGGTGGTTGACGGAGCGGCTGGCGGGGTGACCGGTATTCGGTGATCGGTATTCGGTGTTTGGTGATCGTATTTGGTCTTTTTGCTGTAAGTATGCTGAATGTTTTTTGGGGGCGGGCTATCGATTGTTCTACGAGATCGAAATAAAAATAAGTACCTTTATACCGGGTACACTTGCTATATCCGGATACCATGAAACTACGAAGCTATCATCCCTGTAAACTCCTCAGGCCGTTTATCAAGGCTTACCTCATCATAGAAAGCGAGGACGGTATGGAAAACAACCTGCTTCCGGACACCTCGGTCGTTATGGCCTTCAGGTTCAGGGGGCGGATATCCCACACCCTGGATAATACCGGGAGCGACCTTCCTTTTTCGGTAATCAGTGGTCTTCGGAAGTCCCCACGGCAAGTACGTTATGCCGCCAATGCAGCAACCTTCCTGGTAAAATTTCAAGAGGGCGGTGTTCCCGCATTTTTGTCATTGCCCACCCATGAGTTATTCGGGCAAATCGTTTCCCTCGATCATTTTGCCCCCCGGGCACAGCTCAATGAGATCGAAGACCTCCTGTGCGAAGCTGCGGACCATCGGCAAAGGGTCGTTATTGTTGAACGTTTTTTACGTACCCTGTTCCATCCGGCACCTTCCGACCCCCTTATTGCAAAAGCCATAAAGCAGATAGAACATACCCGGGGCACGCTCTCTATCAGGAAACTGCTGGCCGGGTTTCCCATAAGCCGCGATCCCTTTGAAAAACGATTCCGGAGGGTAACGGGAACTTCCCCCAAACAGTTTTCTGCTATCGTAAGGATGCGAAATGTCATTACAGCACCCCGTGAAAACAACCTCACGGCCACGGCCCTTTCTGCAGGTTATTTTGACCAGGCCCACTTCATAAAAGACTTCCGGCAATTTACCGGAACCACTCCCAAGGCCTTTTTCCGGTCCGCGCGTTACTGGTAGATCAATGATTTTTTACAATTATTGCCCGGCCTCCCCGCCTACCTTTGCCTAAAAAAACCAGGAATATGAAATCCTTTAGCAAACTAAGTGTCGGTGTACTGATATTGCTGCACACCGTAAACCTCGCAGCTCAACAGCACGAAAATTCCAGAATGTACAACCCTCAAAATCCAGAAAAAATGCCCATTACCCAAATCCAGAAGAACAAGGAAACCATTTACAAACTCTACATTGACTGCCTGAATACAGGAAACCTCGATATCCTGGACCAGATCATTTCAGAAGACTATACCACAGACTACAAGGGGAAGAAAGTCCAGGGCCCTTCCGGATATGCAGAAACCGTAAAGGGGGTATTGCAGGGATTCCCGGATATAAAATTCACTATCGAAGGGATGATCGCAGAAAATGATATGATCTCCGTACAATGGACATTCGAAGGCACCCACAATGGTTCTTTTTTCGGATACCCCGCAAGTGGAAAAAAGGTCATTAACCGTGCTGTGGCCGTTTTTCGGCTGGAAGACGGCAAGATCGTACAAAACCGGGTGTATCCGGATCGTCTGGGGATCTTGCAGCAAATAGGAGTGATACCCGACTTACAGGCTCCTGTCTCAGAGCGGCCAAACACAAAGCATAATTAAGCATCCAGGGGCTCTGCCACTTGCCGGGAGCCCCTCTTTTCCAGGAAACGGGGAACCGAACTGAATTTTTTGTAAATTCACCGATTCCAACTTATCCTGAAATTATGCTTACTTTCCTCAGTTTTTTATTTTTTACCGCTTTTGTTGCATTTTATGCCACCTGGAAACTACGCCGCGACAACCTGAAAACACAGGACGGTTATTTCCTGGGCGGACGTTCACTTACAGGAGTGGTGATAGCAGGATCGCTTCTGCTCACCAATATCTCCACGGAGCACCTGGTAGGTATGAATGGTTCTTCGTATAAAAACGGGGCCATTATCATTGCCTGGGAGGTGACCTCTGCCCTGGCCCTGGTCATTGCTGCCCTGTATTTCGCCCCGCGATACCTTAAAATGGGGCTTACCACCATCCCCGAATTTCTCGAAAAACGGTTCGACGGTATAACCCGTACCATTGTAGCGACACTGCTTATCATTTCATTTACAGTCACCCTGCTTCCTATTGTACTCTATACCGGTGCGCTGAATATCGAAGCCATATTCCGGATCTCGGAACTGCTCGATGTAAGTAAATCACAGGGCATATGGATCACCATTCTCGTAGTAGGCGGCATCGGTGCCGTATATGCCATTTTCGGCGGACTGAAAATGGTGGCTTATACCGATACGATCAACGGTTTCGGGCTCCTTTTCGCCGGCTTGCTTGTTCCGATACTGGCCTTGTGGAGCATCGGCAAGGGAAATGTGCTCGCCGGACTTGCAGAAGTCTTTGAAAACGCCCCTTCCAAATTCAATGTCATCAGCCAAGAGCCGGGGACAGGCCCGGGAGCCAGGTCGGCCATTCTTCCTTTTGAGGTGCTGTTTACCGGGCTTATGATCAACCAGCTGTATTTCTGGGCCATGCACCAGTCCATTATCCAGAGGGCATTGGGAGCCGTAAACCTCAAAGAAGCCCAGAAAGGGTTGCTCTACACGGGAGCCCTGAAAATACTTATCCCGCTGGTCATTGTACTTCCGGGGCTCATCGGTTTTTATTATTTCGGGACCTCTCTCTATGACGACCCGGACAGCGTGTACCCGATGCTGGTTAAAAAAGTCCTGCCGTTCTGGCTTACAGGCTTCTTTGTGGCTGTGATGATGGGGGCTATCCTGAGCACTTTTAACAGTGCCCTGAACAGTGCGGCTACCGTTTTTAGCCTGGACCTCTATAAAAGATATATCAACCGGAACACCGGGGAACTGAAACTGGTGCGTATAGGAAAATGGGTATCGGCAATACTGGCCATTTTTGCCATAAGTATTGCTCCTTTTGTGGCCAATGCTCCCCAGGGACTATACCAGCTGTTACAACAGCTCAACGGTATTTTCTTTATTCCTATCGCCAGCGTTATCATTGCCGGGTTCCTCTTTCCCCGGGTATCGGCTACCGGAGCCAAGGCAGGACTGCTGTTTGGCCTGGCATTTTATGTGTTTACTTATTTTATATTTCAGATCGACCTGCATTTTGTACATATCTGGGGACTTGAATTTTTGCTGAACATTCTAATAATGCATTTCGTATCTTTATGGCACCCGAGGAAGAACGCCTTTGTGATCAGGGACGAGGGCATCCTCAACATAACACCCTGGAAGTATGCCGTTCCCGTTAGCATTGTACTGGTGGTCATCACCATATCTATATATATTCTGCTGGGGAATGTGTAGAATGGTGGGTCGTCTGTTGCCGGTTGTGGGTTAGCCGGTTGTTTGTCGATCGTTTGAAAGAATAAAATATAATGAAAACAAACCTATAAGCTGAAAAAATCATGGAAACTGCAAAAAAGGAATTCCGTAACTACGATAAACTGGATGTAGATGCAGCGGTAAGATTACATTATAAGAAAATGCGCGAACGTCAGACCTACGACTACGTTCAGCAGATGAGAAAAAAATACCTCACTTACGACAAGCCCATGAACCTCTGGGATGCCATGGAAAAGCTGGACGCCCTGATAGACGTAAGCGATCCGGATCTCGACCTCCCTAATGTACAACACCTGATACAATCGGCCGAAGCCATACGCGCCGACAACAGGCCGGACTGGATGCAACTGGTAGGGCTGATCCACGACCTGGGCAAAGTAATGTATCTCTGGGGATGTGACGAAGATGGTACCAGCCAGGCCGAACAATGGGGACTGGTAGGAGATATCTTTGTCGTGGGCTGTGCCCTGCCCGACACCTGTGTCTACCCTGAATTCAACACGCTCAACAGCGATATGCAGGATCCCCGCTACAACACACCCCTCGGCATTTACGAGCAAGGTTGCGGCCTGGACAAACTCATCCTGGCATGGGGGCATGACGAATACCTCTACCAGGTACTGAGCCACCATAAGGACAACAGTATTCCGGAGGCCGGAATGGTCATGGTTCGCTACCACTCCTTCTATCCCTGGCACAGCGGAGGAAGCTACACGCATCTACTCAACGAGGGTGACCAACAATACAAGGAATGGGTAAATGACTTTAACCGATACGATCTCTATACCAAATCCAACAAAATATACAACCTCAGGGAAATAAAAGACTATTACCTGCCCATTGCAGAAAAATACCTGGGAACAGGACCGATTTATTGGTAAAAAGAGATTCGAGGTTCAAGGTTCAAGGTTCAAGGTTCAAGGTTCAAGGTTCAAGGTTCAAGGTTCAAGGTTCAAGGTTCAAGGTTCAAGGTTCAAGGTTCAAGGTTATCTGCTTTCTGGATGACTAAACAAAGTTCGAATTTTGCGGGAAACTTGGCTAGTATCCAGGGGAAATTATCACGAAAACGATTTGTGATTTGTTGTATTTTATGGAGATTGATGGTGACTTGTAGTGATTTGTCGATATTTGTTTTACGATACTTCATCAATCTTCATCAATCTCATTCAATCTCCTATTCCCCGGGCAACTACTCTTTCGCATAAAACAGATGATCTACTAGCGTAAAATCTATCCCCAGGTTCTTTTTCAGTTCATAACGGATAAATAGTTCGCCCCAGTGTTTCCCGTCCGAAAAATCGGCAATGATCCAGCGGTGATTGAGCACCTTGATCTTGTTGATCTTCATGGACCCCTCCATACCCGCATAGGGAACCAATGGATTATCACCTTCGGATTCATTGGTTTCCAGCAGCTTATCCGAAATGTATTGTACAGGGTTGTCCAGGTCAAAATCGTCCAGATAAGCTAATGCTTCTTCATTGTTTTCCAGGGAGAAATACTGCAGGTCCATCTTGTCGAGGAGCAGGGTCTGTGACGAGTCCTGCAATGTTCCCATTTTCGTTTTCAGGTCTTTCACCTCTGCTTCCAAATCGAGGATCTCGGTCTCTTTAGACGCTACCATCTTACTGGAATTCATGTAAAGGAAGAGGGCCAAAAGCCCGGTAAACACAAACAGGTACAGGAATATCTTATTTTTCATAGAATTTTAATTTTAAGTGTTCAGGTATATCGGGTATACGGGTGTTCGGGTTGAAAAGGGACCAGTATTTATTACCCAAATACTCGTATACCCGAACACCCGTTTACTCGCCTACACGACTATCTGCAAATTATCATAAGCCAAGTGTACGCCTGGAGGCAGTTCTTTTTCTACCTCCGCATGAAATCCGAGCATATGGCTTATATGCGTAAAATAGGCTTTTTCAGGTTTTATCCTTTCCACCATTTGCAGGGCTTCTTCCAGGTTAAGATGAGAAGGATGTGGCTTTAAACGCAATGCATTAATGACCAGCGCTTTTACACCCACCACCTTTTCGATCTCTTCTTCCGCAATGGTCTTTACATCGGTGAGATAGGCAAAATCGCCGAAGCGATACCCGAAGACCTGCAGGCGGTTGTGCATAACATTGACGGGAATGACCTCCATACCGCCCAGCAGTACGGGTTTACCATTCACCACCTCGTATTCCCTTACACCCGGGGCACCGGGGTATTTTTCCTTTCCGTTGACAAATATATAAGGAAAACGCTGTCGCAGTTCGCCGAGCACCCTTTGATGTGCGTAGATCGGAATATCGCCCTGGCGGAAAAAGAAAGGGCGGATATCGTCCAGCCCCATGGTATGGTCGGCATGTTCGTGCGTAAAAAGAATGCCGTCGATACGCGAAACCCCGGCCCGGAGCATCTGCTGCCGGAAATCGGGACCACAGTCTATGACATAACAGTAGCGGCCCCATTCCACCATGACCGATACCCGGAGGCGTTTGTCTTTGGGATCGTCGCTCAGGCATACCGGGTGGTCGCTCCCTATGATGGGGATCCCCTGTGAAGTTCCTGTGCCTAAAAATGTAATTTTCAAATCGCAGATTTTAGGTTTTGTTCAATATGTCGCTAAATTACGTAAAAAAGATTGTAGGAAGGACACCCCCCTTTATCCCCCCTCAAGGGGGGAGGATTATTCCTGTATTAAGAACGGTTCTTCATGAAAAAGAAGAATGGCTCCCCCCTTGAGGGGGGGATAAAGGGGGGTGTAACCCGTAAAAAATAATCCCCGGATTCACCCGGAAAACTTAACGATTATTTTTAACTTTGTTCCAAATAAAACGCACAGCAGATGACAATTGTTTTAAAGGGGGACAAGCAAATAGAAAATGTACCTTCAACCAAGGCTAAGACGTTAAGAATTAACCTGAACGAAGACATTTACGGAACTTTCGCCGAAATAGGGGCAGGCCAGGAAACCGTTCGTAACTTTTTCCGGGCGGGCGCCTCTTCCGGAACCATTGCAAAAGCGATGAGCGCTTATGACAAAGATTTCAGCGATGCCATATACGGACTGGAAGAAGACGGCAGGTATGTCACCCAATCGCGCTTAAAGAAAATGCTCGATCACGAAACCCGGTTGGTCGAAGAACGGATCTCCAGGAAAAAACACCCCAATAAACTCTTTTTCACCTATGCAAACACGGTAGCGACGATCGACTTCACCAAAAAATACAAGGGCCACGGCTGGGTGGGTATCCGTTTCCAGGCCGATCCCAAGGAAAATTACAACGAGATCATCCTTCATATAAGGTTTCACCAGACCGATGCGCGTTTGCAGCAGGAAACCCTCGGCATTTTGGGAGTTAACCTTATCTACGGCGCTTTTTACAAGCACGACAAGCCCAAAAAGCTGCTCAAATACCTTTACGACAACATTGACAAGGACACCCTGGAAATAGACATGGTCAATTTTTCAGGGCCGAGATTCCTTCACGTGGACAACAGGCTGATGAGCCTGCAACTCTTAAAAAACGAAATGACCGAAGCCGTGATGTTCGGCCCGGACGGTAACAATATCCTTCCTGCAGCCCTGCTCTATAAAAAGAACATCCTGGGGCTTCGCGGTAGCTTCCGCCCGGTGACCAAAGTGAACATGACCATGTACAAGCGGGCCTTTGAAATGTTCAAGAAAGAGAGAAAGGTCGACCCCAAAAAGACCGAAGTGATCTTCGAGATCACCCTGTCCAACCTCCGTGCAGAAGGCGAAATCGATGAACAGGATTTTATGGACCGGGCAGAACTCCTCTGTTCCCTCGGACAAACCGTAATGATCTCCAATTTCCAGGAATATTACAAACTCGTGGAATACTTCTCGCGCTATACCAAATGCAGAATGGGACTTTCCATGGGTGTAAACAACCTGGTGGACGTTTTTGACGAAAAATACTATCGCCATCTGAGCGGTGGCATACTCGAGGCTTTCGGAAAACTCTTCTTCAAGGACCTGAGAGTATATCTCTATCCTATGAAAGACCCAAAAACAGGAGAGATCATCACCAGCGACAACCTCAAGGTACACCCGAGGATGAAAGAACTCTACAAGTTCTTTAAATTCAACGGAAAAGTGGTCGACATTACCGATTTCGACAGCAATACGCTTGACATTTATTCCAGGGAAGTACTGCAAATGATAGCCGATAGCAAGGAAGGCTGGGAAGACATGCTCCCCGAAGGTGTGGCCGACCTTATCAAGGAGAAAAAGCTGTTTGGCTATGTTGCCAATAAAAATACGGAAGAAGTAGAGAGCTAAGTGTGAAGTTAGAAGTACGAAGTTAAAGGTACGAAATCGGAGGTTAATTTTTGTCCGGGCAAATAAAGAAAATGTAAAGGGTCCTATTTACCCGGTTCATGGGTTGGGCGTATAACAATAAACATTTATCAATCACTATAAGTCACCAAACCTGAAAATATAATTTTATGATACGTTTACCATGGATTTCCATCCCGGATTTTTCATTTCCCCTCCCCCAGCTTTTAACTTCGTACCTCTAACTTTAAATGATGAAAATACAGCTCAAAAAATACCAGTTGGAACTGAAGCATACTTTCAGTATTTCCAGGGAATCCCATGATTTCCAGGATACGCTTGTCGCCTGTTTGTCACTCAATGGCAAGACAGGATATGGCGAAGCTACGTCCAACCCCTACTACAATATCTCCACGGCTTCCATGGCAGAAGAGATCGGCACTATTGAAAACCGTATCGCCGAAATGGAGTTTACCACCCCGGAGGCTTTTCACGATTTTCTCATCGGGCAGGGACTGACCAATTTTTCTATCTGCGCCCTGGACCAGGCCGCGCACGACCTTTACGGGAAGATCCAGAACAAACCGCTCCACCGGGTATGGGGCTACAACACGGAAAAATATCCCATAACCAACTATACCATAGGTATTGCCACCATAGAAAAGATGGTGGAAAAGATGCAAGAAAAACCCTGGCCCCTCTACAAGATAAAACTGGGTACCAATCACGATGTAGCCATTATAAAGACTTTGAGAGAGCACACCGACGCCACCTTTCGCGTGGATGCCAACTGCGCATGGACCCCGGAAGAGACCATTGAAAATTCATATCAACTCAAGGAACTGGGCGTAGAGTTTATAGAGCAACCCCTAAAAGCAGACAACTGGGAAGGCATGAAAAAGGTCCTGGCCAAAAGTGCCCTGCCCGTTATTGCCGATGAAAGCTGTATTGTGGAAAGCGATGTGGAAAAGTGCAGGGGGCATTTTCACGGTATCAATATAAAACTTACCAAATGTGGTGGCCTCACCCCTGCCCGCAGGATGATCGAAAAGGCAAGGTCGCTGGGGCTGAAAGTCATGGTGGGCTGTATGACCGAATCTACCGTGGGTATCTCTGCCATTGCACAGCTACTGCCCCAACTGGATTATGTGGACATGGACGGGGCCATGCTGCTCAAAAAGGATATTGCTACCGGGGTTATTATCGAAGATCACGGAAAAGTAATCTTCCCGAAACAGCCCGGGTCGGGAGTAGCGCTCATCGCATGATACACTCTACTGATTCTTTTCCCGGCCGCACGGTAAATAACAACGGAAAAAACCACCTCTATTTCGGGGGAACGGCTTATCTGGGGCTTCCTACGCTACCCGGGTTTTGCGATATTCTAATAAGCAACATCCTTAAATACGGTACGGGCTATGCTGCTTCCAGGAAAGCTAATGTACGCCTCAGTATCTATGAAGAAGCCGAGACCATTATGGCCGGGCTTATCGGCAGTGAAGCCGCCCTGTCGGTTTCCTCGGGATTCCTGGCCGGACAACTGACCCTGCAATCATTTTCTGAAGAAGAATATACTTTTTTCCACGCTCCGGGCACTCATCCGGCATTAATACACCCCGGTGGAAGGCCATATGCTACACATGGACAACTTTTACAGGATGTCCGGGACTTTGCCGGGTCACATCCGGATAAAACCCCTGTTGTGCTCTGCGATTCCGTTACCCCGGAACAAAACCTGTATGAAAACCATTGGTATGAACAGCTCCCTGCCGAGCAGACCATATTTATCGCCGATGATTCACATGGCCTGGGGATCATGGGAAACAAAGGAGAAGGAGTTTACAAAAGACTGGAACAGATACCGTTTAAAGAATTGGTCGTATGCGGCTCTATGAGCAAGGGATTTGGCATACAGGCCGGAGCCATTTTTTCTTCCGGGGCTGTTATCCGCCGATTGTGGGATAATCCGGTTTTTGCAGGGGCAAGCCCTGCATCTCCTGCCATGCTGGCCACGTTCAGGGATGCATTGCCCGTGTATGACATTCAAAGAAAAAAACTTCAGGACAACCTGAAGGATTTCGAACGATATATTTCCGGCACGGATATTTTTAACGGTATAAAAGGCCATCCGGCATATAGCTACAAAGAAGAATCCCTTACCCGCTATTTGCTGGATAAGGGAATCATCACTACGGCTTTTCCGTATCCCGACGCCCGGTCTTCCCTGGTGCAGCGTATTGTGATCTCTGCTTACCATACGAGGGAGGATATTTCAAAATTGTGCAGCGCCGTTCGTCATTTTATCAATTAGTCATTGTCCCACCATATTCTGGTCAGTAATTCGACTTCCGGAACATTATTTCTGTTCCTGAGGTATTCGGTATCGGGATAATCGAACCGCCGGATGAACTGGCCATTTAACAGTGAATTGTGGTTTTCGGGCAGGGTAAAGTCTTTATAGCCATAATCAAATCTCCTGGCGTCGACCCACGATTCGGGATGCAGAAACATGGCTATATATTTTTCTCTGAAAATATCATCTGTGGTTATTGCCGTACCCACTGCTACGGTTGCATCGGAAGTATAGGCCGTAATGTCTCCGGCTGCTACTCCCACTTTTTCCATGTTGGCCCGGATACCTGCCAAATAGGCATCGTAGGCCGCTGCGCTATTCCCTTCGTGAAGGTTTACCTCAGCTTCTATAAATTTTAACTCCGAATAAGATATTAATATCAGCGGAGCATTGGTCGAAGAATAGAATCCCCCGGTAGTTAAATAGCATTCGGCCTGTATGGTCCCGTCCCCGATTCTCCCGGCGCCGTTTACCGTACCCCTGTATATGGTTATGGTATCTCCTCCGGACTCTACGGGAAATGGTTCCGTGATCAATGGCAAACGAGGGTCAAAGACATCAAAAGTAGTCCCGTTCATAGCATCTATAAGCTGTTCGGAGAGCCACCCTCCCAAAACGAGTTGTTCATTGCTTAGGGCAACCTGGGCCCAGGGGTTCCGGGTTTGGAATTGTGTAACCTGTGCGTCATCGTCATTGCTTTCATAAGCGTTATCCAGGGCATTTAAAACGGCAGACGGATCGTATTTATCGGTACCGGAAAGATGATTGAGATACCTTGCTTTTAAAGCATAGGCTGTCTTTATCCATGCTTCTGTACCCCCTCCGTGAATAAAATCACTATCCGGATCGAGTTCCGTTCCCTCGTTGGCTTTATCCAATTCTGAAACAGCCTCATCCAGCAGGGAGATCACCGTTGTATACAATGCCTCATCATTGTCATAGGCCGGGGTCAGTGTTTCAAAGGCAAGAGCCTCCGAATAAGGAACACCACCCCAAACATCAATACTCATTCCCAGGTTTGCCGCCATTAAAACCTTGGAAACTCCAACATAATGTGGCGAGTTGGATTCCGTGGCAAGTGCCTCTATATCGTATGCATCGGACATCACTTCATAAATATTTTCCCATGAGTTATCCGTATTTACTCTCTCCTGTATATCCGTAGCACTTGCCTCGTTCGGAGATGCCAAATACTGGGTATAGTAAGACGTCGTCGTTCCTAACCTGTATGTGTTCACAGCAGTCTGATGGGTGGTATAAGCCAGTAATCCCTTTAACGGAGGGATTTCTGCCCCATTGGGATTTTCATTGATATCCAGATAGTCATCACATGCAATAACGGATAAAGACAAAATGAACAGTAAAATATATATCGATCTAAATTTCATAGTTTTCTTATTAAAAGGTTAAACGCAGTGTAGCAGCATAAGACCTAAGCCCCGGGAAAGATCCCATACCGGCAAAACCGTCGGCATTTCCTATTCTGGCAGAAGTTTCCGGGTCAAAACCACTGTAATCGGTACTGAGCCAGAGATTGGTCCCGGAAAGGGATATGCTCGCCCTTGCTATACTCAGTTTTTCGAGAATCGCATTCGGGAAGTTATAGGTCAGGGTCACATCTTTTAACCTTACCCAGGAAGCATCTTCCACGAAATTCTCGGTGACCGCCCTGTGCACATTCCTGTAAAATCCATCCCCGTAATCTTCACCATCCGGTCCGATACCCTGACCGAGATATACTTCTTTGGTGTTCGGGCTGCCATCGGCGGTCACTCCCTCAAAAACTATAGTCTCGTTCCTGTTCGTCGTATAATCTGCCGTGCCAAAGGCCGAGAGGAAATTTCCCAGGTTGTTGAACTTTTCAAGCCCCTGCCTGAAATCAAAGTTAAATGCCAGGGAAAAATTTTTGTAGTTCACCTGGTTCCTGATGTTCATCATCCAGTCGGGTGTGGAATTTCCTATTATTTTTTGCCCCCTGTCGATCACCGGGAAGCCGTCTTCCCCTATAAGTATGGGCCTGTTTTTATCTACCACCAGCGGATCTTCGTCTCCCGGGTTTTCGTAATACCTTGCATAACTGGTACCCAGGATATTTCCATAAGCATGCCCTGCATAAAGCACCTGTGAAGCATCACTGCCCACATAGCCGAATTCACTGTCCAGAAAAACACTTTCTATACCCTCTTTCAAGGCCACGATCTCGTTTTTATTGTTCGAAAAATTCACCCCTACGTTCCATGAAAAATCCCCGCTCTGTACCGGAGTGGCATTCAGCATAATCTCCCATCCCGTATTTTCGATCTCCCCGGCATTGGTGGAATAAAACTTATAGCCTGTGGAAAAAGGCAACGGAATACGTATAATCTGATCCTTGGCATTGGATTGATACCAGGATACATCCAGACTTAACCTGTTGTCAAAAAAACGAAGTTCGGTACCGAATTCTATTTCCGTGGTTTTTTCAGAAAGCAAGTCAGGATCTGCCTTGTTTTCCGGGCGTGTCCACCCTGTCACATTTTCAATAGGAAAATTGTCTTCATCAGACTGGTATACGTCGGAAGTCAGATATGCGATTTGCGGGTCTTTACCTATCTGTGCCCAGGAAGCCCTTACTTTACCGTAATTGAACCATTGAGGCATATCCATGGTCTCTGTAAAGACATAACTTCCACTTACGGAGGGGTAATTAAATGACCTGTTTTTTTCAGGCAGGGTAGATGCCCAGTCATTCCGGTCGGTAACCGTGAGATAAAGAAAGTCCTTATAAGAAATTCCCACTTCTCCGTAGAGCCCCACTACCCTGAACTTTGAAATGAATTGGGAAGTGGTGATATTTGCCGCATTACTCAGGTGAAATAAATTCCACACATCCAATTCTTCCCCCGAGGTAGTTACGCGATCGTATTTGCGTTGAAAGACATCCCATCCGGCCCGTACCGTAAGGGTAAAATCTTCTCCCAGGTCTCTGATATAAGAAGCCATCAGGTTAGAAGTAAGGTCTTCACTAATAATTCTGGTTTCTATTATATGCCCCAATTCATTATCCCCGAAAATATTCTCGTCTTCAACATCTTCTCTCGGGCCGGGAGCAGTTGCTTTGCGGCTGTCGTTATAATAATCTATGCCAAACCTGTAACTGATATCCAATCCCTCAACAGGAGTATAATTAAAGCCTAAGTTACCTATAAGGCGGTTAACGTCGTCCACAAACCTGTTGGTTTTAGCACCGTAAATAGAGTTATTACCTTCTTTTCCGTCGAATTGATACCCTTTCATCGTTCCGTTTTCAAACTCATAATCATTTACGTCCACACGAGGAGCCCAGTAAATCAATCTTGTATTAAACCTATCGATATTGACCCGTGCGCCTCCGGAATTGATAAAATTGGCAGATCCGGTTATCTTTATTTTGTCTGAAAGCTGTAAGTCCCCCGATAGTTTTGCTGATATTTTCCCATAATCAGAAAAGGGAATTACCCCTTCCTGATCGAATTTGGAAAGTGCCGCATAAAAGGTAGATTTCTCAGTACCACCGGAAGCGCTGAAGTTAATATTGGTAGAATGCCCGTTCTTATAAGCATTTTTATAATTATTGAACAGGTCCGGATGAGACGGGTCTATCTTTCTGGCCTCCTCAACACTCGGTCCCCAGGTGGGCCAAAAACTATTGGGGTCGTATTCGCCTTTCCAGCCCTGGGTATATGTTTTCTGGGTTTTCGGAAATTTATTGACCTCATCAAAAGAAGTGGAAGCGGAAATATTGAACTCCGTTCTTCCTGCTTTTCCTTTTCGTGTGGTAATTATGACCACTCCATTGGCTCCCCTTACTCCATATAATGCGGTCGCCGCTCCTCCTTTCAGGACAGAGATATTTTGCACATCTTCCATATTGATGTCTCCAGCCCTGTTAGTCATTCCCCGACTCTCCCCTCCTCCTGTGGTATAAGAGTCATTACTGACAGGGATCCCGTCTATAACAAACAGAGGTTGGTTTTCTGCATTCGGATCCAGGGAATTAACCCCTCTGAGAACGATCCTCGCTCCCTGTCCCGGCGCACCTCCCTGGGTAGAGATCTGTGCTCCTGCGATCTTACCGCTAAGAGCACTTACAACATTGGTTTCGGGAACCTCCAAAAGCTGATCGGAATTCAATTGCTGGGAGGCATATCCCAAAGCCTTTTTCTCCCGTTCTATTCCCAATGCCGTAACCACGACCTCATCCAATGCCTCGGCATCTTCTTCGAGTACTATATCAATGATATCTGATTCCCCTACCGTCCGGGTAACGGTGGTCATCCCCACATAGGAAAATTGTAGGACATCGCCTTCAGAAGCGTTGATACTGTATTTCCCGTCAAAATCGGAAGTGGTTCCTGTGGTCGAACCCATAATTACAATGCTCACCCCCGGAAGGGGAGTATTCTCCGGGTCCGTAATGGTTCCTGTCACCTGGGCATAGCCCGTAAAACAAAAAAAAGTACACGCGATAAGCGTGACCAATAGCAGTCTTTTCATGTGTTAGTTAAGTTTTGTTATTATTCAGTTGAAACCCAAATATAACAATATTACATTTATTTAACTTTATTGTAACACATACTAAATGTTTTTTAACATCTAAAGAACATAAACATTAAAATATTGAAAGGAATTGATTTTTTGTGTAAGTTTATCACTTATTTTAAAATCCATTAATACCATGAAGCAACTGCTATGTACCCTATGTTTAGGGGCCCTGATCGTTTCCTGTCAAACGAAGACCGAGAAAAAACCGACTGTTGAAGAAACAGTAAAAACCGAGGAAAAATCCTTAGAATGGATACACCTCTTTAACGGGAAGGACCTGAACGACTGGAAAATAAAGATATCAAAACACGACCTGGGAGACAATTATGCCAACACTTTCCGGGTGGAAGACGGGTTGATAAAAGTGAGCTATGACGGATACGAGGATTTCGACCAGCAATACGGCCATATGTTCTACAAAAAGCCTTTCTCTGCCTATCTGCTGAGGCTGAAATACCGCTTTACGGGCGACCAGGCTCCGGGAGGTGAAGGCTGGGCCTTACGCAACAGCGGGGCCATGCTCCACGGGCAATCACCGGAAAGCATGCTCAAAGACCAGGATTTCCCGATATCTATCGAGGCGCAGATCCTGGGAGGTGATGGCACCAACGACCGTCCCACGGGCAATCTCTGCACTCCCGGTACCAATGTGGTTATCAGCGACACTCTCTATACTCCACACTGCCTGAACTCCAGTTCCAAGACTTACCACGGCGAGCAATGGGTACGCATGGATATGCTGGTCCTGGCTGATTCTGTTATACATCACATCGTTGAAAGGGACACGGTACTCACCTATTACAAACCACAGATCGGCGATGGTTCGGTTTCCAACTTTGATCCTGAAGTCAAAAAAGACGGGGAATTGCTCAAAGGCGGCTATATTTCCCTCCAGAGCGAAAGCCACCCCATCGAGTTCCGCAAAGTAGACCTGCTGGACCTGGAACCCTATATGAACGATCGGGCGAAATTAAAAGAAATACTGAGGGAAGTACGAAAATAGTCCCTCGGCTTCAGTTTATCCTGAGCCTGCCTGCACTGAGCAAAGTCGAAGTGCCGAAGGGCTCGGGAACCGGGTAAAGCAAACCTCCGGGCATTAAAAAGAAGAGGTACGAAATTGAAGATCATTCAACTTCGTACCTCGTACCTCTAACTTCTAACTTCCCTATTAGCTTTCTACTTCTTCGGGAGATTTTACGGTTGCCAGGTATCTTTCGGCATCCAGGGCTGCCATACAGCCGGTTCCGGCTGCTGTTACGGCTTGCCTGTATTCCTTATCCTGAACATCTCCGCTGGCAAAAACGCCCGGCTTGCTGGTCTTGGTAGATTTTCCCTCGGTAATGACATACCCGGTCTCGTCCATGTCCAGCTGACCTTTAAATATATCGGTATTAGGTTTATGCCCTATGGCTATAAACAATCCTGTTATTTTTATTTCTTCTTTTTCCCCGGTCTGGTTATTCACGATGCGGAGGCCTTCCACCACCTGGTCACCCACTACCTCATCCACTTCACTGAAATACCTGACTTCCAGGTTCGGTGTATTTTCTACGCGGTGTTGCATGGCTTTGGAAGCTCTCATTTCTCCTTTTCGCACCAGCATGGTCACTTTTGAACAGATATTTGCCAGGTAAGTTGCTTCTTCGGCCGCAGTATCTCCTCCTCCAACAATGGCCACATCCTGACCTTTGTAGAAAAAGCCGTCACATACAGCACAGGCGGAAACACCACCCCCGCGCAAACGCTGTTCACTGGGGATCCCCAGGTATTTGGCAGATGCCCCGGTAGCAACGATCACGGCCTCGGCCTCTATCTGTTTGGAATTATCTATGGTTATCTTGTGAATGCCTCCTCTTTCGCTGCTGAGTTCCACCGCAGTGGCCATTCCTATTCTTACCTCAGTACCAAAACGCTCGGCCTGTTGCTGCAACTGGACCATCATGGTAGGGCCGTCCACACCTTCGGGATATCCCGGAAAATTGTCCACCTCTGTGGTGGTGGTAAGCTGCCCTCCGGGCTCCATTCCTGTATACATTACGGGTTTCAGGTCTGCCCGGGCAGCATAGATAGCCGCCGTATAGCCAGCAGGCCCAGACCCTATGATAAGACATTTTATTCTTTCTACAGTATCTGACATGATTAACTCCTGTTTAATTTGCTTAACAAAAGTAGGATATTTAATAGGAATTGAATATAAAAAGTTATCAAAAGTTGTTATAGGGCTATCACCGGGAGTTATGCCGGTTTCGGGTTGTAGGTTGTAGGTTGCAGGTTGCAGGTTTTGGGTTATATTATGAATCAATTACCGAATGATCTCAATGTCTCACCGGGCATTATCCCTATTTTTCTCCCGATCTCCTTATCTCCTCGTCACCTCTTCACCCCGTCTCCCTATTTCACTTTCTGCTTTGTAAGCTCGAGTTTTGCCAGTCTTCCTTTCCCGGCGGCATAGGCTGTGGAATCATTGAAAAAGCGAATGGTATAAAAGCCTTCTTTTGAGAGCGGTTTCCAGCTTCGGCCACCGTTGCCGGAAAATGAGATCCCTTCAAAACCGACTGCTACCACCTCTTTTCCCCCGGTCCCGGGAACGTACTGTACGCACGAACGATAGCCGGGCGGCTGCTTGTCGGCTATCAGCTCCCAGGTCTTTCCGCCGTTTGTGGTTATGACCTTGTTGGCCGTGTTATCTCTGGGCCGGGTATAGTCGCCACCTATGGCAATACCGTGGTTTTTGTCCCAAAAGTCTACGGAATACAGGCCCAGGGTAGGTTCACCCTGTACCACGGGGGCGTCGTATACCTCCCAGGTATTCCCTTTGTCCGGAGAATAGAAAACCCTGCTCCGCAATCCGCCGGAAACGATCCAGGTCTTATTGCCCTTCACGGCAATATTGGTATTGCTCGCCGCAAAGGCCGCCTCCCCTTCTTTTACCAGGGGTAGCTTGTTACAGGGCACTTTAGACCAGCTATCCCCTCCATTCCGGGTAATCAGTACGGAAAGGCAATCGCCCGTAGGGTCTCCCATGGCTATCCCTTCATTTTCATTCCAGAAGGTCATGGCATCATAGAAAGCCTTTTTGTGTTCTTCCCGGTAGACCAGCTTAGGCGGGTCTTCCTCATTTATTTTAAACAACAGGGCCGGGCTGCCTATTCCCAGCAGGAATATATCCCTGCCGTTGGAAGCTATGGCGCGGAAATGTGGAACAATGGCATCATAGGTTATGGAATCCAGAACGGGATGGTCGCTTCCATAGCGAAAATAACCGTAACGCCCCCGGTCATCGGCAAACCACAGGGTACCTGCCGGGGTTATTTCTATCGCCCGTACACTCATGGAGTCTTCCATCAGGGGAGTTATGGAAACCCCGGTTATTCTCCTGGGCTCAGATTTATCTGACTGCTTACAGGAGATCTGTAAAACGAGGATCACTATTAAAAAAAATACTCTGTTCATATTTTGAAAATGTAGGTTACACCTGACTACTGGTTGCAAAGATAAATTTCTTTGCTTAAGTTTGATAGGGCATAATCACATCTTCAGGTAAAATATGGTAGCATAAACTTTACCCTAATTTAATGTGATCGATGTATTCCATTTTTACTTTTGCTGAAATTCCCCCTCAGATCTATGTGTAAGAAAACAGACCATACCGGCCCTGAAGATTTTAACCTGATTTTTAACCGATATTGGCATGAGCTTTACACTTATGCAATGAATATAATGCGCGATAACAATGCCGCGGAAGATATTGTCCAGGAAATCTTTATAGACCTGTGGAACCGTTACCGCACTACTTCCATTACCAACCATAAGGCATATCTCTACAAGGCCGTAAAATATCAATGTGCCAAAAAATTAAGGGCCAGGCGCCTGGATAAAATTCAACTGGAAAAAGCAGGTCTTGCCCTGGCGTATAGCGAAACCCCGGAAGAAGAAAAAAACACGCACAGGTTACTGGCACAGGTCAACACCGTTGTAGCGGAAAAATTACCGGACAGGTGCCGGGAGGTTTTTACCCTGAGCTACTACAACAATATGAGCAACAAAGAAATAGCGCATCAACTTAATATTTCGGTAAGTACGGTAGAAAACCATATCCACAAAGCCCTGCAATTGCTGAGGGCCTCTACCACATACCGCCTGGACATTATACTCTTAGTATTGAGCCTGCTGTGTTAGGAAATAGTCCGGATTTATCCCTTTAGGGTGAGAAACTGAGAAGGTGAGAAAGTGAGAGGGAGACTGAATGAGATTGAGGTGCTTAAGTTCAATTTCCCTGTTGGAATGCTATATTTCATCCATCTTTTCTGATCTTGCAGATCCGTTATTTTTTGGCATGTAACTATACTTTGATACAACTTCTTAAACATTGTTATGTGCCAAAGCAGCTTCGTCCCGATATCCCGGGATATTCCCCCTTTATATGTTAATTAAATGTTAAAAACATGGTTTTGCGTAGGTGGTTTTAGATTTCCGGGTACTCCATTAGTAAAGCATGTGAGCGTTTATGATGGAAAAAAAGTTTAAGGAATTACTGGAAAAATACCTGAACGATACCTGTACCCCCGAAGAAAAGCAAAAAGTGGAAGATTTTTTTACCTTGATGCAAAAAGAAGGTCATGAGCCGCAGGAGGCCCCGCCCGATCCTGCCTTGCAGGACAGGCTGCGTAAAAAAGTATCCGGGGCCCTGTCCAATACTCCCGGACAGGAGAAAAAAAGGCGGCGCTTCTCCATTCCCAAAATCGCTGCTGCCATCGCTTTTTTAATACTGTCTGCATCTGCCGCTTTTTATTTCATGAAAACCGACCGGTACATCACCCGAATGGCAGACAAGGGCAAACAATTAAAAATAGTACTGAATGATTCGTCCGTAGTATACCTCAATTCCGGCAGTAAGATCTCCTATCCCCGGGCATTCAAACAAAAGATCAGGGAAGTAAAACTGGAGGGGGAAGCCTATTTCGAGATAAGGAGAAACGAGGATAGCCCTTTTGTAGTGTTATCCCAATCCTTTAAAACGGAAGTACTGGGCACCAGTTTTGTGGTAAGCAATTATCACAGCGGCCCTCCTTCGGTTACCGTTGCTACCGGAAAGGTAAAAGTCACAGCCAGCAACAAAGGCCCGGTTTACCTGACCAAGAACGAAAGGGTTACTTTAGACACTGTTCTTCAAAAGTTGATAAAGGATACCGTGCAGGCTTCCCGGTATACTTCCTGGACCAGGGGGGACATCGTTTTTAATCAAGCGGGGTTATTGCAGGTGGTCGCTACGCTCAACAGGAGGTTTAATACAGATATCCACCTGGGCTCCCCGTCATATGAAAAGTGTACCATCAGCGGTTCGTACTCGGGTCAAAGCCTGGAAGACATCCTGGAAAGCCTGAGTTTTATCTATGATATAGAATACGAGGTCGGACAAACCGGCCGCATCACCATATTCGCAAAACCATGTTCCACTCAAAAATAAGACCTATGTAGCACCAATATTATCCCTAAACCAAAATCCCGATACCGGTTGCCGCCGATACCGGGACATACAGAAAACTAATTCGCCAAAATTAATTAACTAAAACAAAGATATTGAAATTATGTATTTCATTTCGTTCAGCCTTAAAAAGCCCGTGGTGTATACTACGGTACTTTTACTGGTTTTTGCCGTAAACAGAATTACTGCCGGCACGGTGTATTCCCAAAAAGCAGAAAATACTTTTGTCAACCTGAAATTAAACGACGTATCTCTTACGGAAGTTTTTAAAACCGTAGAAAAGCAAACCCCTTTCACCTTTATCTACCCCGATGAAATAACCCATCTGGATAAAAAAGTCAGTGTCCATAACGGGAACATCAGTGTCAAGGAGATTATGGACCTCCTATCTAAAAACCTGGGAATCAAATACAACATCAACAACACTACAATCTCTGTAAAGGCAGGCTCCGTTCCTGCTTCAAATCTGCAACAGACCGCTATACAGGGTTCGGTAACCGACGAGAATGACATCCCTGTACCGGGAGCCAGCATCACCGTAAAGGGCACCTCCCAGGGAGCAGTAACTGATTTTGACGGAAACTTTTCGATCGAAGCTGCAGAAGGACAGGATATACTTGTGGTATCTTATCTCGGATATAAAACAAGAGAGGTCACCGCCAGCCAGGGAATACATGTCCGTTTACAGGAAGATGTAACCGGGCTGGATGAAGTGGTCGTTGTCGGCTACGGAAGCCAGCGAAGGGAATCCCTGACCGGTGCTGTAAATACTGTAAATACGGAAAACGTTACCCAGCGCCCCGTAGCCAATTTAAGTTCGGGTATGCAGGGACTGAGCCCGGGACTGAACATCGGAAAAAACAGTGGCCGCCCCGGGGACGACGTTAAAATAAACATCCGCGGGTTTACTTCCATCAACGGAGGTTCTCCTCTGGTGCTTATTGACGGTATCGAAGGGGATATCCGCAAGGTAAATCCGGACGATGTGGCTTCCATCAGTGTTCTCAAAGACGCAGGGGCATCGGCAATTTATGGTGCCCGGGGAGCATTTGGCGTTATTCTGGTCACGACCAAAAAAGCCCGCGAAGGGGTGATGAGCGTTTCTTTTAACAGCAATATTGCATGGTCTTCAGCCACGACAAGGACCGATTTTCTGACGGACCCTTACCGGGTGGCAAAACTGGTCGATGATTCTTTCCGTCGGGCTACCGGGAACTCCTACACCGGATATACGGAGGCCGATTACGAAGAATTGAGAAAGGTTGCCGAAGATCCTTCCCTGGCCCGCACCATAGTGGACATGAGAAACGGAAAAGAACAATACGTACACTACGGGCATACCGATTGGTGGAATACCTTTTTCCGCAAATCCATGCCTTCGCAAACCTATAACCTGTCCGTCTCCGGGGGAAGTGAAAAGATAAAGACACTCTTTTCCTTCAGGAATTACGAAACCGTAGGCATCCTGAAAGTACAGGACGATCCTTACCGGACCTATAACCTCAGGGGAAAGTTTGACATCGACATTACGGACTGGCTTACACTGTCCAACAACATCCAGTACAATGAAAGCCATGAGGTCATACACGGCGGAAGCCAGTACGGATGGGGTGAGCCCTGGGGAAGCCTCATCTGGGTCCACGCCCTCCCCTCTTACAACCCTACAAACCCCGACGGAACAGCACTTTGGAGGACAGAGCTTAACAATTATACGGTAGGAGACGGTATCTATGCGTCCCTGCTCTACGGAAAAGGCCGGGAGATCACCGACGAGGACGAACTCACCAACACCATTACTGCCAATATAAAACCCCTGCCCCAGATGAATGTTCACCTGAGCTATGCCATCCGGAGAAATAACCTGGCCCGTTCGCAAAGGTCCGTAAAGGTGCCATATTCCATCTATCCCGGGGAAATAGGTACATTCGGGGAAGATAAGCTCAAAGAATTTTCAGACCGGGCCACCTACAATGTCATCAATGCCTATACCGACTATGTGCATTCCTTCGGAGACCATACCCTCAAGGCCATGATAGGATATAACCAGGAGTTCTACCGGATGAAAAGTTTCTGGGCCAGCAAACAGGATAACATATCGGACGACCTCAACTCCCTCGGCCTGGGGACCAAAAACCCGGAAACAGACGGGAGTGGCTATGAATGGGCGCTGCGCGGGTATTTTTCCCGGCTGAACTACAATTTCAGGGACAAATACCTCCTGGAGCTGAACGGCAGGTATGACGGCTCTTCCCGCTTTCCCGAAGACGACCGGTGGGGCTTCTTCCCCTCCGTATCTGCGGGGTGGGTGATCAGCAAAGAACCTTTCTTCAAGGGACTGGAGAACACGGTGAACTCCCTTAAACTCCGCGCTTCCTATGGTGCGCTCGGAAATCAGAATATCACGAAATTCGACAGGGCAAGGAACCGCTATGTCGCAGACTATTACCCATACACTCCCACCCTTCCCAAAAATACGGATAACGGTTATGCCATGGACGGAAGCAGGCTCGAATACATTTCTTCTCCCAAACTAAACCCTCTCGACATTACCTGGGAAGAAGTAAACACCCTGAATTTCGGGGTCGATTTCTCCCTGTTCAGCAATCACCTGTCCGGTAGTTTCGACTGGTTTCAGAGAAATACAATAGGGATGCTCACCAAGGGGAAAACACTTTCGGCCGTCCTCGGAACAGCATCGCCCCAGGAAAATGCCGCAGATCTGAGGACACGGGGCTTTGAAGTTTCCCTGACCTATGCCGACGCTTTCACATTAGGAGACAAACCCTTCCATTTTTCTATTACGGGAAACCTCTCCAATACCATCACTGCGATCACCCGTTTTGACAATCCGAACAACAGCCTGGTCGATTATTACAAAGGCATGGAAATAGGCGAAATATGGGGATACCACTCCAACGGCCTGTTCCGTTCTGAAGAAGAGATCGAACAACACGCAGACCAAAGCTATGTTTCCAGCCAGATATACAGTACAGGAGGCTTGCAGCCGGGCGATGTGAAATTTACGGACCTCAATGGCGATGGCATTATCAATGAAGGTGAAAATACACTGGACAATCCCGGAGACCGGTCTGTCATAGGCAACACCACGCCCAGGTTCCCCTACGCCTTTACCGTAAACGCAGACTGGAACGGCTTTGACCTGTCCCTGTTCTTCCAGGGAGTGGCCAAACAGGATTGGTATCCACACGGCGATTCCAGGTCGTTCTGGGCCATGTACAACCGTCCGTACGACTCCTTTATACGAAAAGACCTGGCCGATAATATGTGGAGCCCGGAAAACCCGGACGGTTTTTATCCCCGATTGGTAGGGTATACAGCCTTAGGCGACAATAAAGAACTCGGAGTGGCAAGTGACAGGTACCTGCAGGATATTTCATATCTCCGCCTTAAAAACCTCACGGTAGGTTACACCCTGCCGGAAAGTATCATAGCCAAACTCCCCTTAAAAAGTGCCCGGTTCTATTTTAGCGGAGAGAACCTGTTTACCTTTACCGGCCTTACCGGATACATAGACCCGGAAGCTGCAAGTGGCACTTTGGATTTCAACGACTCCTCTACGGCCAACGGTAAATCCAGCAGCCGGTCGAAGGCACAGACTTATCCGTTCTTAAAAACATATTCGTTAGGACTATCTCTTGAATTTTAACCCCTTATACGATGAAAAAAACACATATCATAATAGTACTGCTTTTGTCCGTCATATGGAGTTGCGATAAAGACCTTCTGGACAGAGATCCCGTTTCTGAGGTTGCCCCCGAAAACTTTTTTATCAAGGCGAGCGACCTGGAACTATACACTAACAATTTCTACAGGATGTTCCCCGAAGAAGGGATCTACAACGGGGACCGGGCTGCCGATAATATCATAGAAACAACCCTGAGCGAAGAGATGCGGGGAGCGAGGATCGTCCCTACCACAAAAAAGAATGAAGGATGGTCCTGGGAATACCTCCGGGACATTAATTACTTCCTGGAAAACTACGAAAGATGTGAAGATGAGGCCGCAAAAAAACACTTTGGCGGTGTTGCCCGTTTTTTCAGGGCCTGGTTTTATTTTGACAAGCTAAGGCGTTTCGGGGATGTACCCTGGTACGAACAGACCATAGACCCCACGGACGAAGAAGCCCTTCAAAAACCGCGTGATCCCAGAGGGTCTGTTACCGATAAAATAATAGAAGACCTCGATTTTGCCATTGAAAACCTGGACGACAACACCCAGGCGTTCCGCATTACCAAATGGACGGCCCTGGCCCTGAAATCGAGGGTGGGCCTCTACGAAGGTACTTATATGAAATACCGGGGGATGGATGGATACGAAAAATACCTTACGGCTTCATACCAGGCCTCAGAACAACTGATGAACGATTCGCCCTATAAGATATACAGTACGGGCAATACGAAAGAAGACTATATGGTGTTTTTCGCCTCCCACGACGCCATTACTGACGAAATGATACTGGCCAGGCAGTTCCTGACCTCACAGGCCGTGGACCACAAGGCCAATTATTATATGACCACTTCTTCCTACGGCAGGCCCGGAATGCCAAAAGACCTGGTAAACAGCTATCTGAATGCAGACGGCTCCCGTTTTACCGACAATCCGGATCACAACAGCATGTCGTTCACCGAAGAAATGACAAACAGGGACCCGCGTTTGTCTCAAACGGTAAGAGCTCCCGGCTATACACGGATGGGAGAGAACATTACCCTCCCTCCCAATATGGGGGCTACCGTTACCGGGTATCAGCCCATTAAATTCGTAAACGAACCGCAATACGACACCTATGACGAGTCTATAACAGATCTCCCCCTCTTCCGTTATGCCGAGGTACTGCTCAATTATGCAGAAGCCAAAGCAGAACTGGGGATATTGACACAGGCAGACCTGGATGTTTCCATAAAACTCATTCGCGACCGTGTAGGCATGCCCAATATTCAAATGGCAGAGGCCAATGCCACCCCCGACCCTTTTATGGCAGATCAATACCTCAATATAAACGGGGCTAACAAAGGCGTGATCCTGGAAATACGCCGGGAACGCCGTATAGAATTGTATATGGAAGACTTCCGGTGGGACGATATCGTCCGGTGGAAAGCAGGCCAAAAGATCACCCGGCCGCTTCGGGGGCTCTATCTGCCCGGTGCAGGAGAATACGACCTGGAAGGCGACGGGGATATCGATATTGTCCTGTATGAAGGCGATGCCCCCGACAATCAGGTGGATGGTATCCAGTACCTGAAAATAAATTCGGATGTCTTTCTGGACGCTGACAATCTCATAGATCCGCACCCTACATTTAACAATCGAACATTTGATGAAGATAAAGATTATCTTTATCCCATTCCCCGGGTGGAATTACAGCTAAACCCCAATCTGGAACAAAACCCCGGATGGTAACTGAGGGGAGTTAGAAGTCCGAAGTCGGAAGTCAGGAGTCGGAGGTTTGAAGTTATGGCCTCCGACTTCGGGCAAAAGCAGCCCTAAACTTAAATTTATTCAAAATGAAACCCCCATGATAAAGTTTCCTTTAACATAAACAAGCATGAATACGGGTGCTCCATGCCTGTGCTGAGCACTTCGGTAAACTCAGTATATCACTTGTCGAAGCATGACCGTTGAAAAACAAATAAAAAATATACATATGAAAAGAGCAACATTATTTTTAGTATACGGATTGTTCCTGTTACAAACCATACACGGAAACCCGATGCAAAAAAACGATTCCACACTTACATTGTTTTCATATAATATCCGCTATGCCAACCCGGATGACGGTATCAATGCCTGGAAAAACCGGAAAGAATGGGTTGCCGAAAGTATTTCCTTTTTCGGTGGCGATATTGTCGGGGCACAGGAAGTGCTGTATTCGCAATTACAGGACCTCCTTACCCTCCTGCCGGGTTACGCCCACGTAGGTGTAGCAAGGGACGACGGCAGGACCAAAGGAGAGTTCTCCCCCATTCTCTACCGGAAAGACCGCTTTGAACTCTTGCAGAACGAGACCTTCTGGCTGTCCGAAACCCCCGAAGAGGTCGGTTCTGTGGGCTGGGATGCTGCCCTGCCGCGTATCGTTACCTGGGCAAAGTTCAGGGACCGCAATACGGGGAAAACATTCTATTTCGTTAACACCCATTTCGACCACAAGGGAAAGCAGGCCCGCGAGGAAAGTGCCAGGCTCATCACAGCCCGGGTAAAGGAAATTGCCGGAGAACTCCCTGCCTTTATTACAGGCGATTTCAATTCCACTCCCGATTCAAAAGCCTACAAGGTCATCGATAACGACAAGGACATTCTGAACACTTCCGGAAAGGCAAAAAAAAGCTACGGCCCCGGATATACCTTTAATAGCTGGAAGATCGATCCGGACCCGGAAAAACATCACGTTATCGACTATATCTTCTTTAAGGGGAATATAGAAATATACAAACACCATGTGCTGGACATCCAGCGTGGCGCAAGGTTCGCTTCCGATCATTACCCGGTTATCGTTACAGCCAAATTGTACTAGGAACGGCTGTTTTTGTTAAAAAACTTATGTTTCCGGACAAAAAAAGAGATATTTCTCACATATCGTCGTATATTGATGTAGTCAACCGTAAAAAGTAATTTGAAAATTATGAAAACTACATCTTGTTTATTAATTGTTTGTGCAAGCGTGTTCTTCATGTCCTGCAAAAATGAAAAACCGGAGGCTGACCAGGGAAAGACGATAGGCTCCCTTTACATCTCCAAGGAAAAACCGAGCCCGGGAGATTCCCTGTACATCAGGTATACCACAGATAAAGAAGCCCCTTCAGCTTATTACTATTATGCTGTTCACAATAATATGTATCCCGTAGACATCCCGATAAAAGATGCTTCCGGGAAATGGGAAGGAGCTCTGGCCATTCCCGATTCTGCAACAGCCGTGACCTTTCTTTTTAAAGCAGGCGGCGAATTTGACAGTAATGATAAACAGGGTTTTGTATTACCGCTTTATACCGAAAAGGGGGAATTACTTAAAGGTACCCTGGCCAGCATTGCTTCCTATTACCAAAGTTATTACGGAAGATCTATGGATGTTGAAGTGGAAAGGGATTCATCGATTGCCCTGTTTAAACAGGAGTTTTCCGCTCATCCGGATATAGTGGGTATCTGGGACAATATCTATCCGAGAATATTGTATAAAGAAAACAAGGAAGAGGGAGAAAAATGGATCAAAGAACGTATTGCCGCATACCAGGGCAGGGAGAAGCTCACCGACAAAGATTACACTACCCTGGTGGCACTGCATAACGTTACGGGGAACGACTCTGTGGCAGAAACCCTGACCGAAAAATCCATAGCTGCTTATCCTAAAGGAACATTGGCCAAAAGAGAATTATCAAAGAAATTTTACGAAGAAAAAGATATCACTAAAAAAGAAGAGCTGTTGAAGGAATATGCAAATTCCTTTAGCGATACGGACGGAAAAAATTTCATGCTGTATGTGCTGGCCAAAGAATATGCCGATCAGAACAATTATGAGGCATTTACCCGATATGCCGACCAAATCCCGGAACAGAGCAGGGAAAAAACAGGATTATATAACAGTGTGGCCTGGAAGCTGGCCGAAGAAGGAAAAGATCTCGATCTTGCTGCCGGGATCTCCAAAAAATCCCTGGACATCGTCCGCTCTCTCCAGCAAAACCTTCAAGACAAGCCCGATCAGTTTTCCGAAAGCCAATACAAAAGCAACCTGGAGGGCAGTTACAGAATGTATGCAGACACCTATGCCTTTATCCTTTTTCAACAAGGACAGGTAAAAGAGGCCGTAAAATATCAGGCAGAAGCTATAGGAGAAGGAAAATCTCCGGAGGTCAACGAACGCTACATCCAGTTCCTCCTGGCCGACAAAAGTTACGACACTGCACAGGAAAAAGCCGGGGAATTTATACGCGAAGGTGCTTCCACGAAAAAAATAAAAGAATACCTGAAATCTGCCTATGCAGAGAACAAGGGTTCAGAAGAAGGATTTGACACCTACCTCTCCGGTCTCGAAAAAGTTGCCCGGGCTAAAATACTGGAAGAAGCCAGGGAGAACATGCTCGACGAGGAAGCCCCGGATTTTATCTTGAAAAACCTGGAGGGAAAAGATGTTGCCCTCAGTTCCATGAAAGGAAAAGTTGTGATCCTGGATTTTTGGGCTACCTGGTGCGGACCGTGTAAAAACTCCTTTCCCGGAATGCAGAACGCTGTGACTAAATACGAAAACGATCCCAATGTGGAATTTTTGTTTGTCAATACCTGGGAAAGCGGTAAGCCGGAAGTCCGTAAAAAGACTGTAAAAAACTTTATCAATCAGAATAAATACTCTTTTCAGGTTTTACTGGATACTCCGGTAACAGAAGGAAGCCGGGAATTTGATATTGTCGACAAATACGGTGTGGAAGGTATCCCCACTAAGGTGATTATAGGACCGGAAGGACGGATCAATTTCAGGTCGGTAGGTTATAGCGGCAACAATGAAAAATTAGTGGAAGAACTGGATATTATGATAGAGTTGTTGCAGTCGTAGTTACCGGGAAATATCAGGAGGCGGGAAACCCAACGCTCCAAAGTGATTTAAACTTCTTAAAAAAGCATAAGGTTTAAAGCTCCCCTCCCCTCTTTAGACAAAGAGGGGTGGACCACTTTAGTGGGACGGGGAGTTTGACCATGCCCAGGCTCTGGCATTTAATTCCAAACGTTTGCGTTTTATCAATGGCCTGGGATTTCTAACCCTTCGTCACACCGCAGGTGTGACACCTCCCTTTGTCAAAAGGGAGGAGCCTTATGTTTTTTTAAGAAGTTTAAATCATTTCCCCGGAAAAATATTCTGAAGTTTGGGGTCTGGTATTTATTTTTATACCGGCTCGCCATACAGGTCAAAGTCGGAGGCTTCGGTGATCTTTATGTCCGTGAACTCTCCGGTCCTCGCATAGTGCTTCGCAGCATCGATAAGTACTTCATTGTCTACATCGGGCGAATCGAACTCGGTCCGTCCCACAAAGTAGTTCCCTTCCTTCCGGTCTATGATACAGCGATAGGTTTTGCCGATCTTTTCCTGGTTCAGTTCCCAGGATATCTGTGATTGTATTTCCATGATCTCCGCCGCCCGCTGTTGCTTTACTTCTTCCGGCACATCGTCTTCCAGGGTATAGGCATGAGTATTTTCTTCGTGGGAATAGGCAAAGCATCCGAGCCGCTCGAAACGCATTTCCTGTACCCAGTCTTTCAGCACCAGGAAATCTTCTTCGGTCTCCCCGGGATAACCGACGATCAGTGTAGTACGGATGGCCATATCGGGCACGGCTTCCCGGAAATCGTGCAGCAATTTTGTGGTTTTGGCCTTTGTTGTACCCCTCCGCATTGATTTCAGGATGGGATCGGAAATGTGTTGCAACGGAATGTCTATATAGTTACAGATCTTCGGTTCTTCACGCATAACATCCAGCACATCCATCGGAAATCCGGTGGGAAAGGCATAATGCAGGCGAATCCACTCTATTCCATCTACCTTTGCCAGTTCACGCAAGAGTTCTGCAAGGTTTCGTTTTTTATAGAGGTCCAGGCCGTAATAAGTGAGGTCCTGGGCAATAAGGATCAGTTCTTTTACGCCTTTTGCGGCCAGTTTTTCCGCTTCCATGACCAGTTCTTCGATAGGAGTACTCCGGTGTTTTCCCCGCATCAGGGGAATGGCGCAGAACGAACAGGGGCGGTCGCAGCCTTCGGCTATCTTGAGGTAAGCGTAGTTTTTCGGGGTAGTGGTCAGCCGTTCGCCTATAAGCTCATGTTTGTAATCCGCGCCGAGGGCTTTTAAGAGCACAGGAAGGTCGGAAGTACCGAAATACTGGTCTACATCGGGGATCTCCTTTTCCAGGTCGGGCTTATAGCGTTCGCTGAGGCAGCCTGTAACAAAGACCTTGTCTACAACGCCTTCTTCCTTCTTCTGTACAAAGTCCAGAATAGTATTGACGCTTTCTTCCTTGGCGTTATTGATAAAACCACAGGTATTGATCACCACGATGTTCCCCTCTTCTTCATGGACAACTTCCTTGCCTCCGGCCTTCAGTTGCCCCATAAGCACTTCACTGTCGTAAACATTTTTGGAACACCCCAGGGTAACTACATTTATTTTATTCTTTTTCAGAGACTTGGTCCTCATTGTGCTGCACGTATTTGGAGTGCAAAAGTAGTGAAAAGGTAAACAGCCACAAAGACACTAAGACACAAAGTTTATAAGAAAAGGCCCGGCGTTTTTACCGGGCCTTTTATATGCTCTGTTATTTTGTTTCTTTCAGTAGTTCCCTGACTGCCGTTTCCAATTGGGGGTCTTTTCCGCTCAGGAAATCGTTATATGGCAGGGGTACCAGGATATCCGGTTCCAGTTCCAGGTTTTCCGTAGGTCTGCCTTCTTCTCCGATAGTGGCCACCATGGGGATACCGAATATGATCGAAGGATCGATCTGACGCTCCCACCACACGGCAGTTCCTGTCCCTGCTACGGGCATTCCCACCAGTTTTCCTATACCGTTCTGTTTATATACATAAGGAAAGATAAAGGCATCGCTGTAATTCCCTTCACTCATAACCACAATGCTGGGTTTGGTCCAGCGCGACATGGGTTCCCCTCCTTTCACCAGGTGCCCCTGGGGAGCAAATTTCAGGTATTCCTTACCGCCGAGAAATGTATTCAGGTCGTCGTGCAACCATCCGCCTCCGTTAAACCGGGTATCGACGACCAGGGCTTTCTTGTCCAGGTTTTTGCCGAGCACGTTTTCGTAGACGTCCCGGAAGCTGCCGTCGTTCATGCCCTGTATATGCACATATCCCAGACGGCCGTCACTGAGGGAATCGACCATGTTCTCCATTGTTTTCACCCAGCGATTGTACATCAACTTCCCTTCTGCTCCTTTGGAAACGGGTTTTACAGTTTCGTCAAAGGTGGAATTACCACTCTTTACAGTGAGCAATACATTCTTGTTACGGATATTCACCAGGTACTTGTTCCAGTTTTCTCCGGCGCCAATGGTCTTTCCGTTGATCTTTGTGATAATATCCCCGGCCTTTACCCTGCTTTTCGCCGTGTTAAACGGCCCCCCGGCGATCACTTCGGATATGCGGATACCTTCCCCGGAATAGGTTTCGTCGAACAACAGGCCCAGGGACGCTGTATGATCACCTTTTTCCCTGTCCGGATAAAAACGTCCCCCGGTATGGGAAGCATTGAGTTCTCCGAGAAGTTCGCTCAACAGTTCCTGAAAGTCGTAATTATTATTGATGTAAGGGAGGAATTTCACATATTCGTCGTGATACATCTGCCAGTCTATACCGTGAATATCGGGGTCATAGAATTTTTTCTTTACCTGTCGCCACATATGCTCAAACATATATTGGCGCTCGGCCGCAGCATCTACAACCATATCGGCATCGATCTTTATATTTTCTACCTTTCCGCTTTCGGCATCTACTTTTACCAGTTTGCCTTTGTTGCTCAGGTATAATGTCTTTCCGTCTTCACTGATCTCAATACCGCTCGGGCTGCCTCCGAGTTTGGCCAGGACCTTGGTCTTCCTGGTCCTGGGTTCGGTAACCCAGAGATCATAACCTTTTTCAAAAGCAGCCAGGTAATACACCTTATCTGCATCCTCACTCAGTACATAATCACTGATACTGGAGCTGTTTATAGTGAGTTTTACCTTTCGGTTATCCAGGTTTTCAAGGTCAAGGACCAGGGGTTTCTTGTTTTCTTTCTTCTCTTTTTTCTTTTTCCCTGATTTTTTCTCTTCTTTTTCTTCGTCTTCCTTCTTGTCTTCTTCTTCCTTTTCCTTGAGAAGTTCAAATTCTTCCTTGCTCAGTACAAAGCGGTCATAGGCTTCCTGGTTGAAAAACACGGCATAAATATCGGTTTCCCTGCTCCCCTGATACGCCAGCGATTTTCTTCCTTCCCGACTGCTCTTATACGTCATCATCTTGCCATCGAGCGCCCATTTGGGGCTTCCCTCTCCAAAACCTCCGTTTACCGGGTGAAAGATCTTTCCGGTACCATCGGCCTTGATCAGGGCGGTGTTCTTGTTAAAAAAATATCCTTTATTGTCATCTACCAGCAACCATTTGCTGTCCGGGCTCCACCGGTAAGACCAGTCGCCATCGCTATAAGAGTAGTTACGGCCTTCGGGGAATACTGTTACCTTTTTTCCGCTGTCCAGGTCCAGTACCTTAAGGATATTGCGCTCTTCAATAAAGGCGATCTTCTTTCCGTCGGGGGAATATTCCGCCTGAAATTCCTCGGCACCGGTAGCCACTACGGCTTCTGTATCGAGTACTGTGGAGGCGTAAAAATACTTCTCGTCAGGGCGTTTTAAAGTAACCTTGTATACACTCCAGCTACCATTGCGTTCTCCCGAGAACAGCAGTGTTTTTCCATCCGGAGACCAGCTTATCATCCTTTCCTGTCCGGGGGTTTCTGTAACCCTCTTGGTCCTGGCATCGTCCATTCCGGTGACAAAGACCTCTCCCCGGTTTACAAAAGCGATCTCCTTTCCGTTGGGGTTTACGGCAAACTCGGTGACGCTGTGAATATCCATGTTCTTCATCATCTGAAAAGCGGCATCGTCCATCACCCGGATATCGAGTTTCCGGGGCGCTCCGCCTGGTGCCAGAACATAAATGTCACCTTTCCAGGTAAAGGTTGTGGTATCATCACCGGAAATGCTTAGGTGACGCACCGGAAAACCACTGAATGAGGTCAGTTGTTCTTCCGTACCTCCGGCCAGTGATCTTTTATACAGGTTCTGGGTGCCGTCCTTTTCATTGAGGTAATACACTGAAGCATCATCGGCACTAAATACGGGATCGCGGTTCTCTCCCCGGAAAGTACTGAGTTGTTTGTACTCGTTTTTGACCGTATCGTATAGCCAGATATCCCTGGTCACCGAAGAGGTGTGGTGTTTTCGCCACGGATCTTCATAACCTTTCCTGTCCTGGAAAACTATGCTGGTACCATCTCCGTTGTAGTGTGCTTCCTCTGCTCCTGCGGCTGAGACCAGCAGCGGGCGGCCACCTTTTACGGGAACGGTATAGAGGTTTTTAAAATAACCGGGGCCGGGAAAACGAACGCTACGGGACGGGGCGTTACGGCCGCTTCCGAAAAGTACCGAACCGCCGTTTACAGTAAAGTCATACGGAAAATCGTCCGCACTGTTATACGTAAGTCTCACCGGGGTTCCCCCTGTTGCCGGCATGGTGTATACATCAAAATTGCCGTAACGGTCACTGGCAAAAGCAATGGTTTTTCCATCCCTGCTCCAAACGGGACGCATATTATGAGCATCACCCACTGTGAGGGGAACAGCCGTTCCTCCTGCGGAACCCACCTTGTAGAGATTCCCCATGTAACCAAATACGATGGTCTTTCCATCCGGGGAAATAACCGGATACCGCAACCATCGTGCGTTTTCCTGGGCAAATAACGATCCGGTAAAAAGACAGATCACTATCGCCATTGTAATTTTCTTCATAGAGATTTTGAATTATTCGGGTTAGTCGTTTAAAAAAAGGATCAAGATAATATGAAAAGTCGTGAAAATGCACATATTGTTACATTGAATAAAGGTTCATTAACAATCTTTAACAATTGAACTTTATTCCAGCATACAAAGCCTTGTAATTTCCGGTATAAAAAAAGCCCTGTCAATAGATTTTGACAGGGCATGATTCACTGTTTATTTTTACGGATCATTTAAAAAAAGAATCCACAAATTCGTATTTATTGAATACCTGGAGGTCTTCGATCCCTTCTCCTACACCGATATATTTTACGGGGATACGGAACTGGTCTGAAATACCTATCACCACACCTCCTTTGGCGGTTCCGTCCAGTTTGGTTACGGCCAGGGAGGTCACTTCGGTAGCTTTGGTAAACTGTTTAGCCTGTTCGAAAGCATTCTGCCCGGTGGAGCCATCGAGTACGAGCAGCACATCGTGAGGGGCATCGCCTACCACTTTTTGCATTACACGTTTTACCTTGGAAAGCTCATTCATCAGGTTTACCTTGTTGTGCAGCCTTCCGGCAGTGTCTATGATCACCACATCGGCATCCTGGTTTATGGCGGACTTCAGCGTATCAAAGGCTACGGATGCAGGGTCACTGCCCATGTTCTGTTTTACGATAGGCACCCCTACCCTTTCTGCCCAGATCTGCAACTGGTCTATGGCTGCGGCCCTGAAAGTATCGGCTGCACCCAACACCACTTTCTTGCCCTGTTTTTTAAACTGGTAGGCCAGCTTGCCTATGGTGGTGGTCTTTCCTACACCATTTACCCCGACAACCATGATCACATAAGGCTTTTTATCTTCAGGGATTGTAAATTCGGTAGCTTCGCCTATATTGGTTTCAGATAGCAGTCCGGCAATTTCCTCGCGGAGTATCTGGTTGAGTTCCTCTGTTCCGAGATATTTATCGCGCGAAACCCGGTCTTCTATACGTTCTATGATCTTCAGAGTGGTCTCCACACCCACGTCGCTGGTTACCAACACTTCTTCGAGGTTGTCCAGCACTTCATCATCCACCTTTGATTTCCCGGCTACGGCCTTGCTCAACTTGCTGAAAAAACTGGTTTTGGTCTTTTCCAGCCCCTTGTCCAGGGTTTCCTTCTTTTCCGAAGAAAATATTTTCTTAAAGAGATTCATGTTGTTCGGTCACTGAGTTATTGCCCCTCGACTACGCTCGGGGTGACAGGTTAGTGGGTTATCAGATTATTGAGCTGCAGGAATATCATAGTATCTCCCAATAATTCAATATCCTGATATCTTAATAACTACCTGCCCCAAAGATATAAAAACAAAAAGCTACTTCCGATATGAAAGTAGCTTATATATATAAAATATTGTGAACTTTTACTTTTTGTTCAACCAATCATTAACCATTGAAGGGTCCATAACCGATTCTACAAAAGTATATGCGCCTGATTTCGGAGATTTTACCATTTTTATGGCTTTGGTCAATCTCTTCGATTTGGTCTGTAAGGTTGCTACGGTTTTCTTTGCCATGACTCTATGCTATTTGATATTTTCTGTAAAAATATCCAGTTGGTACTATTTGATATTTTCTACAAAAATATCGAATTATTTAATTTCTTTGTGAACGGTCATTTTCTTCAGGATAGGGTTGTATTTTTTAACCTCTAACCTATCCGGAGTATTCTTTTTGTTCTTGGTTGTGATGTATCTCGATGTTCCAGGCTTACCGGACTCTTTGTGCTCGGTGCACTCTAAAATCACCTGGATTCTGTTTCCTTTCTTTGCCATCTTTCTATGCTTTTCTTAACAAACGATTATTTGTAAAATCCTTTTGCCTTTGCTTCTTTCAATACCGCAGAGATCCCTTTTTTGTTGATATTTTTCAATGCGGAAGTAGAGACCTTCAACGTGATCCAACGGTCTTCTTCGGGAATGTAAAAGCGCTTTTTGGTAAGGTTAACGTTGAATTTACGTTTTGTCTTGTTCATCGCATGAGAAACATTGTTTCCCACCATTGCCCTTTTTCCTGTAAGCTCACAAACTCTTGACATTTCTTCTATACTATTAGTTATCTAAAAACAGGGTGCAAATTAACGAAATTTTTAAGTGACAGGCAAGTGTGAATATCAATTTTTTAAAATTTCTTTCCAAAGTATCTCCAGCGCCCTGTTTGCGGCCTTGTTCACCACTTTCTCCCGAGGGGCTCCGAAATTGAATTTTTCCGAATAGACCTTATGCGGGGTGGCTACTCCTATATATACTGTACCTACATCGGCATCGGATTCTCCTTTTTCAGGGCCTGCATTCCCTGTTGTTGATATGGCAAAATCAGATTTTAACAATTGCTGTGCCCCGCGGGCCATGGCTTCTGCCACTTCTGCGCTGACTACGCTGTGTTTGTCTATAAGGGTTTCGGGGATCTTTAACACATCGGTTTTCACTGCCGTGGAATAGCTCACTATCGCTCCGCGGAAATAGGCAGATGCTCCGGGCACCGAGGTCACCTGTTCCGCAACCTTGCCACCAGTGCAGCTCTCGGCCAGGGCCAGGGTTATATTTTTTCCGGACATGGCTTTCCCGATAAGAGCTTCGAGGGGTTGGTCGTTTTCCATGCCGTAGACCATATCGCCAATAAGCAGATGCAGGGCCCTGATCTTTTCGTCTACTGCTGTTTCGAGCATTTTTTTATCCGTTCCCTTTGCGGTAAGCCTCAGCAGCACCTTGCCCGGGTGGGGCAGATAGGCCAGTTTTATAAAGGGAGGCAGGCTGTTTTCCCAGTCTTCTATACGATCGGCCAGGGCACTTTCGCCCATACCGTAGGTGATCACAGTCTTGTGCAGGATATAGGGACGATCGTATGCTTCCTGCAACCTGGGCAGCACCTCATCCTCCATCAAAGCCTTCATTTCATAAGGTACTCCGGGCAGGGATATAAAGACTGTCCTGTCTTTTTCGAGCCACATGCCCGGTGCCGTTCCATAGCGGTTCATCAAAACCGTAGCCCTGGAAGGGACCATCGCCTGGTTCCGGTTCAGGTCGGATATGGGGGCATCTATGTATTTGGCAAATAATTTTTCGATATGGGCCAGCACCATTTCATTACGTACGAGCGTATCGCCGAAGAACTCACAGAGCGTGTGTTTGGTGATATCGTCTTTTGTAGGGCCCAGTCCGCCGGTAATAACAACCACTTCTGCCCGGCCCCCGGCTTCTTTCAGAGCCTGTAAGATATGGTTTTTCTCATCCTGTACAGAGGTGACCTGGTATACGGATATCCCGATCCTGTTCAGCTCCCGGGCCATATGAGCCGCATTGGTGTCTACGATCTGCCCGATGAGGATCTCATCGCCGATAGTGATGATCTCGGCCTGCATTAAAGTGAAAAATCAGTTTTTAACTCCGTAATAACTTCCCGTACCTGTCCTGCAATCAGGGTATACATCTCTTCTATGGCCGGCAGCCCGTCATTCATCTTAGCCTGCCCCTCCATTTGCAGTATCAGCGATTTGGTACCTTCCATACCGAGCAGGTCCACATTGGGTTTTATCTTGTGTGCCTGTTTGTAAACGGCATCGTAATTCCCTGCTTTTACGGCTTGTTCCAGGTCTTGCAGGTCCGAAGGGGTTTCTTCCACAAATACGGAGACCACAGAGACTATAAAATCCCTGTCTCCGCCGGACAGTTCTTCCAGTTTTTCGAGATTATATGGCATATTTTCGTGTTTAGGGGGGTAAAGTTTTGAGGTTCAGAGTTATGCTCAGACCATTTATTTTATAGTCAGAGCAAACGATTTCCTGTCTTCTAAGAAGCCTTCAAGATAATCATTCGGATCTATTTTACCAACTCCGGCCGGGGTACCGGTAAAAATGACATCACCTTTTTTCAATGTAAAATACCGGGATACGTAGGCAACGAGCTCATCCACTTTCCAGAGCATCAGGTTCGTATTGCCCTTTTGCACCGCTTCTCCATTCTTTTCCAGGCGGAAATTGATGTTGTTTATATTGGTGAACTCATCTTTTGGGCGCCACTCCCCGATCACGGCAGAACCGTCAAAAGCCTTGGCTTTTTCCCAGGGCAGCCCCTTTTCCTTGAGTTTTGCCTGTACGTCTCTTGCCGTAAAATCTATTCCCAGGCCTATTTCGTCATAATATTTATGAGCAAACCGGGTATCGATATGTTTTCCTACCTTGTTTATTTTAACGAGTAACTCCACTTCGTAATGCACATCGTCGCTAAAATCCGGTATGTAAAGGACCTTTTCCCTGTGCAGGGCAGAATCCGGCTTCATAAAGATCACCGGCTCCGCAGGCTTTTCATTGGCCAGTTCCTCGATATGCTCGGTGTAGTTCCTCCCTATGCAGATTATTTTCATTTGTATAATATGGTGATTATTGGACTTAGAACTTTAAGACATAGGACGTATGACTATCTTAAAAAGATGAAATATCTAAAATCACCCAATAATCTCAGGTCTTATATCTTAAGTCCTGTTGTCTTACGTCTGCTTTTCATTTTCAGGTATTCAGGAAAGTTTGTTATTCAGTTTCCGCAATTTGATCGCGGTCAGTACTTTTTTAGTGTAGAGCGGAAAATCGGCATTTAAGATCCAGCCGAAATAACCCGGTTCTTTTTCGAGTACTTCTTCTACCAGTTTCCCCTTGTGTTTACCGAAACCGAACATTTCTTCCCCCTGTTCGTTAAACACGATATACCCGGCAAAGTCTGCCGTTTGTTTTCTCGTAGTGAATTCAGAGAGAAACTTAATGTCATTTTCCAATTGGTCATACCGGTCGAGCTGTGATTTCAGCACTTCGTAGGTTGCGGTGGTATCGGCCTCTGCAGAATGGGCATTGGCCAGGTCTTTATCGCAATAAAATTTATATGCGGCTTCCAGGGTCCGTTTTTCCATGAGGTGAAAAACGGTCTGTACATCCACGGCGAGACGGTTTTTCATATCAAAATCCACATCGGCGCGCAACATTTCCTCGGCCAGCAGCGGAATATCGAACCTGTTGGAATTATATCCGGCAAGGTCACTGTCCTTTATCATATTATAAATCTCCCTGGACAATTCCCTGAATGTAGGTTCGTTTGCCACCTTTTCGTCTGTGATGCCGTGAATGGCGGAAGAGGGTTCGGGTATGGGCATTTCCGGGTTTACCAACCAGGTCTTACTCTCTTTATTGCCGTTGGGGTATACTTTGAGGACCGATATTTCAACGATCCGGTCTTTGGCTACATCGGTTCCTGTCGTTTCCAGATCAAAAAAACAGATGGGTCTGGTAAGTTTAAGTTCCATTACAAATACTAAAAATTTCTTATCCTTAAATCACGGTAAAGATACAGATTGCAAAAGAAAACCCCGAACAATGTTCAGGGTTTTTTCATAAGGATATATGATCTCTTATCCGGATACAAGACGATGAGTCATAAGTCCTGCAGTCTTACGTCCTCAAACAACAGCTTGAGATTTTATATGGTCCTGTCCGGATCCCAGGCCTCGAGATAGTCGGCCACACGCTTGACGAACATACCGCCCAGCGCCCCGTCAACTACCCGGTGGTCATAGCTGTGGGACAGGAACATCTTATGCCGTATTCCTATAAAATCGCCTTCGGGGGTTTCGATTACTGCAGGCATCTTTCGTATGGCCCCCAGGGCGAGTATGCCCACCTGAGGCTGATTGATAATAGGTGTTCCCATAATGCTGCCAAAAGTACCTACGTTGGTCACCGTATAAGTACCATCCTGTACTTCGTCCGGTTTCAGCTTGTTTTCCCTGGCTCTTTTTGCCAGGTCGTTAACCTGTTTGGCCAGTCCCACAAGATTCAGCTGGTCTGCATTGCGGATTACCGGAACGATGAGATTGCCATTGGGAAGGGCTGCCGCCATACCCAGGTTGATATTTTTCTTTTTGATGATCTTATCACCGTTCACAGAGATGTTCATCATGGGGAAATCGCGCAACGCCCTGGCCACTACTTCCATAAATATCGGGGTAAAGGTCAGTTTTTCACCTTCGCGTTTTTCAAACTCTCCTTTTTTCTTATTGCGCCAGTGGACAACATTGGTGACGTCCACTTCCACGAAGCTCTGCACGTGAGCCGAGGTCTGCACGCTTTGTATCATGTGATGCGAAATGAGTTTCCGCATCCTGTCCATCTCGATGATCTCGTCTTCTCCGCTTATCACCGGGGGCACATGTACCATTTCTGCCTTCTTGCCGGTTTCTTTTGCCGGGCCTGCTGCCTGTACAGGCTCCTGTTTTTGTGTTCCGCGGTTTTCGAGGTAACCGAGAATGTCGTTCTTTGTTACCCGCCCGTCTTTTCCCGTACCGGATATACTTTCCAGTTCGTCAAGGGATACCCCTTCTTTTTTAGCTATATTTTTTACCAGGGGAGAATAGAACCTTTCGGAAGCAGAAAAATCTGTCGCTTCTGCTGTAACAGGTGCTGTCGTTTCTTTAGCAACCTCCACGGTTTTCTCTACTTCGGCCACCATTTCCTCCGGGGCACCTTCCTGCTCTCCTCCTTCCACCACTTCTCCGTTCGTCTCGATCACGGCAATCACCTGTCCTACCTCCACCACATCATCCACATCAAAACGTTTTTCCAACAACACTCCATCCACTTCGCTGGGCACTTCCGAATCTACCTTGTCCGTAGCTATCTCCAAAACCGCCTCATCCATCTCAATGGTATCTCCCACCTCTTTTAGCCATGATGTAATGGTTGCTTCTGCAACACTTTCCCCCATTTTGGGCAATTTAAGTTCGAATTTTGCCATATCAATAATTTAAAGATGCTTTTTTGTTTTTCGATTGCGAAATTAATCAAAATAACTGTTTTTTATTGAAAATAAACCACTTTTATTTCTTTACAGCTATTTCCCACCTCTTTTAGGATAAACCTGTCTTAATCTGAACGTTGAGAGTCCGTATTTAAGGTTACAAGTTACAAGTTGCAGGTTTGAATTTAACTTGTAACCTGTAACCTGTAACTTTCGCCCCCCCTATCCTTTCAGGGAATTTTCAAACGGGATGCGATGCAAAATACTGCGCCCCAGGGTGATCTCATCCGCGTACTCCAGTTCGTCCCCGATGGCTATACCTCTTGCGATCGTGGAAGTGGTTACACCATAGGGTTCTATCTGTTTATAAATATAGAAATTGGTCGTATCGCCCTCCATAGTGGAACTCAGGGCGAAAATAATTTCCCTGATCTTCCCCTCTTTCACCTTATCCACCAGGGTTGAAATATTCAGATTATTCGGGCCGATACCGTCCATAGGCGATATTTTTCCGCCCAGCACATGGTACAGCCCCTTATACTGACTTGTATTCTCTATGGCCATGACGTCGCGTATGTCTTCTACCACACATACCAGGGATTCGTCGCGTTTGGGATTGACACATATTTCACACAAATCGGTATCGGAAATATTGTGACAGCTCCTGCAGTATTTCACTTCACTTCTCAGGTTCCGGAGCGCATAAGACAGCTTTTCGGTCTGTTCTGCCGGCTGCCGGAGTAAATGCAACACCAGCCGCAGGGCTGTTCGCTTGCCTATACCAGGCAACTGCGACACTTCCCGGACCGCATTTTCCAATAATTTAGAGGAGAATTCCATACCCGCAAAAATACGAAATTCAGGGTAGAGTTCAACCCGGGCCTATAAGATAATTGAGTTAATTTGATCATGTGCCCAGGTGACAATTCTACAACTGGCACCCTTCGGCTCTGCCCGGCACATCGCCTTGACTCATCAACACATTGATTAAAAATTTCATACGGACCTGAAAAACAACCAGGGTATCCGGATAATCATTCTTTTTTGTACTTTGGTCGCTCAAAAAACCGGGCTCTTTTATGCAACCGACATATATACTTCTCATTATAGCTGCCTATTTCGGAGTGCTGATCCTTATATCCTACCTTACCGGAAAAGACGAAGACAGCAACGAAACCTTTTTTAAGGCCAAACGGCAATCGCCCTGGTATGTCGTAGCCTTCGGGATGATCGGGGCATCGCTGAGCGGGGTTACCTTTATTTCCGTTCCGGGATGGGTCGAGGCCTCGAAATTCAGCTATATACAGGTCGTTTTCGGGTATATTCTAGGTTATTTTATTATAGGAACGGTACTCCTGCCGTTGTACTACCGCCTCAACCTCACTTCCATATACACCTATCTCGGTGAACGCTTTGGCCGTAGCAGTTATAAAACAGGGGCCTCGTTCTTTCTCATTTCCCGGGTGGTAGGTGCCAGTTTTCGCCTGTTTCTTATCGCCAATGTGCTGCAGGTGATCATTTTTGATGAAATAGGAATCCCTTTCTGGGCCACGGTAACCCTGACCATTATACTGATATGGCTCTACACCTTTAAATCGGGTATAAAGACCATCGTCTGGACCGATACGCTGCAAACCCTTTTTATGCTCATTGCCGTGGGGGTGGCCACATATTCGGTCTATCAGGACCTGGGTGTTGCCGATGTCGGGATCGTAAAATACATATCGCAAAGCGAGCTGTCCAAAATGTTCTTTTTCGACGACTTTAAAAGCGCCGATTACTTCTGGAAACAATTCTTTTCCGGAGCCTTTATCGCTGTGGTGATGACCGGGCTGGACCAGGACATGATGCAAAAAAACCTCACCTGCAAAAGCCTGAAAGACGCCCAGAAGAATATGTTCTGGTTTACCGTAGTACTCGTTATTGTCAATTTCTTCTTTCTGTCCCTGGGATTGCTTCTCACCGTATACGGACAACAATACGGCATCGATGCCCACAAGGACGACCTGTTTCCCGTCCTGGCTAAAAATCACCTGGGCACAGGGGTTTTTGTGTTTTTCCTCATAGGGCTTATCGCTGCGGCATACAGCAGTGCGGACAGTGCGCTTACTTCGCTCACCACTTCGTTCAGTGTGGATATCCTGAATATCGAAAAAAGATATGACGAAAAGAAACAGATCAGGATCAGAAAGCAGGTACATATACTTACTTCCATCGTACTCATCCTTGTCATTATTACATTCAAATATATTATCAGGAACGAAAGCGTCATTGCCAAACTCTTTGTCTTTGCCGGATACACCTACGGTCCCTTGCTGGGATTGTTCAGTTTTGGCCTGTTCACTAAGTGGAAGGTCTATGACAAACTGGTTCCCCTTATTGGTGTGCTTTCTCCCATACTCTCCTATATTATTGCAGATCGCGCACTGGCCTGGTTTGGTTTTGAATTCGGGTTTTTCATCCTTATCCTCAACGGGTTTCTAACATTTTTCGGGCTGGTATTACTGATAAAGCACAGCTCCCCGAAACACCCGGTTACATCTTAAATGTTTATCTTTATTCCTGGCAAAACCATTTTAAGCAAAAAAAATGACTGACCAGGAACAAATCGTTAAAAACTATATCGAGGCGTACAACAATTTTGATATAGAAGGTATGCTCAATGACCTGCACCCGGATATTCTTTTTGAGAATGTTTCCGGCGGAAAAACAGATCTCACCCTCCGCGGAATCTTCGATTTCGAACAGCAGGCCCGGAAAGCCATAGCTTTTTTCAGCCAAAGGAAACAGGCCATTACCTCCATAAACAAAAACAACAACACGGTAACGGTTGACATCAACTATACCGGCATCCTGGCTCAGGATCTCCCAAACGGAATGAAAAAAGGTGATACTATAACATTGAAAGGCAGATCTATCTTCGACTTCAAAGACAGAAAAATAACACACATCCGTGACGAAAGTTAATGACTCCAAACCTGAACACAATCTCCCCCGGAAACATCTTTTTGTATTGCTGACATAGGGCTGTCACTGGCCATCTTTAATTTGGCACATACATAAAAACTTGTTTCTCATGGAAAAACTAAACCTCACCAAAGCACATAAAAAATATTATACCGCTAAGGGCAAACCCGAAATCGTTGAAATTGGCCCGGTGCAGTACCTCTCCATCACCGGAAAAGGCGATCCTTCTGCGCCTGAATTTACAGAAAGAATACAGGCGCTTTATCCTATCGCTTATACGATCAAATTCATGTTTAAAAAACAAGACAGGGATTTCGTGGTCCCGAAACTGGAAGGGTTGTGGTGGTATGACGAGCGTAAATTCCCAAAACTCACCCCTGCCTCCACCCCCACAGAAGTTCCCAGGGAAGAATGGTTCTACCGCCTGTTAATAAGAATGCCAGACTATGTTTCAGAAAAAGAAACGAAGGAAGCTATCATATCGGTACTATCAAAAAAAGGGCCCTCCATCGCCAGAGATGTACACCTGTTCCGGATGCACGAAGGAAAATGCGTTCAGATGCTTCATACAGGCCCCTTTTCCTCGGAACCCAAAACCCTTCAGCAAATTATTTCTTTTATCCGGGAACACAACCTGAAGAAAAACGGCCACCACCACGAGATCTACCTGTCTGATTTCAGAAAAACTCCCCCCGAAAGACTGAAGACCATTCTCCGGGAACCCGTAAAATGAGTTTATGTGATCCTTCGACTGTACCCAGAACGGCAGGCTGAACGAAGACTGAGGTTGATAATCGGTATCCGGTAATCAGTAATTAACGTGAATAATGGATAAGCTCTTTGAAATGAAGGTGGTTTAAACAATACCCTTATTTGAATTTTTCCAAAGAGCTCCTCCCTTCTTCTGAAGGGAGGTGGTCCCGATTTTAATCGGGATCGGAGAGCCTGTCCCGAGATATCGGGAGTTTGAAAGCCCAAGCTATGGGAAAAATATAAAAATTCAGAGTTATACCTAAGGTTTGGGCCAGGTCAAACTCCCCGTCCCGCAAGCGGGACACCCCTACTTCGACAAGCTCAGCACGTGTCTTCGCCTGAGGAGGGGAGCCTTTTTTCTTATCCATTATTCACGTTAATTAACCGGAACACTGAATACCGGTTACTGATTACCGAGCACCCCGTTTTTCCACTTATAACACATTTGCCCTTCGGAAAACACCTTTCGTATTGCATGCTTGATTACTTCCCCTTATCTTTGCATCTTAAAAACCGAAAATTAATGATTGAGATTACCCTACCCGATGGTTCTGTAAAGGAATTCCCGAAAAATTCCACTCCTATGGACGTTGCCAAAAGCATCAGTGAAGGTTTGGCACGAAATGTCATTTCTGCAAATTTTAACGGCACAACGGTAGAAACGGTAACCCCGCTCACAACTGATGGTAATCTCGTGTTATATACCTGGAAGGACGACGAAGGCAAAAAAGCCTTCTGGCACTCTTCGGCCCACGTACTGGCCCAGGCCCTGGAAGAACTCTATCCGGGTGTAAAACTCACCATCGGCCCGGCCATAGATCACGGTTTTTATTACGATGTTGACCTGGGGGGCAAGACCATATCAGAAAAAGATTTCCCGGCCATAGAACAGAAAATGCTCGAGATCGCCAAGGGGAAATACGACTATAAAATGCGCTCCATTTCCAAAGCCGACGCGCTCGACTATTATAAGAAACAGGGAAATGAATATAAAGTAGAGCTCATCGAAAACCTGGAAGACGGCACCATTACTTTCTGCGACCATTCCACATTTACCGATCTCTGCCGCGGCGGGCATATTCCCAACACCGGCATCATAAAAGCGGTGAAACTGCTCAATACGGCCGGCGCTTACTGGCGGGGTAACGAGAACAACAAACAACTCACCCGGATCTACGGGGTGTCCTTCCCGAAGCAGAAAGAACTCAAGGAATACCTCCACCTCCTGGAAGAAGCTAAAAAGCGGGACCACAGGAAGCTGGGGAAAGAACTGGAGCTATTCACCTTTTCGCACAAGGTAGGACAGGGACTTCCCTTGTGGCTGCCCAAAGGGGCCGCATTGCGCGAACGCCTGGAGAACTTCCTGAAAAAGGCCCAGAAAAAGGCGGGATACGAACAAGTGGTATCGCCACATATCGGGCAAAAGGAACTCTATGTCACTTCCGGGCATTATGCCAAGTACGGGGAAGACAGCTTTCAGCCTATTCACACGCCCCACGAAGGTGAGGAATTCCTGCTGAAACCCATGAACTGCCCGCATCACTGTGAAATATACAATGCCAGGCCGTGGAGCTATAAAGAACTGCCCAAGAGATATGCCGAATTCGGCACCGTTTATCGCTACGAACAAAGCGGGGAACTGCACGGGCTCACCAGGGTAAGAGGCTTTACCCAGGACGACGCCCACATTTTCTGTACACCCGACCAGCTCGACGATGAATTCAAGAACGTGATCGACCTGGTGCTCTATGTGTTCGGTTCGCTCGGCTTTGAGAATTTTACCGCACAGGTATCCCTCCGCGATCCCGATACTCCGGAAAAATACATCGGGAGTGACGAAAACTGGGAAAAAGCGGAAAATGCGATCATTAATGCTGCCAAAGAAAAAGGCCTCAACTATGTCATCGAGACCGGGGAAGCCGCTTTTTACGGCCCGAAACTCGATTTTATGGTCAAGGACGCCTTGGGAAGAAGCTGGCAGTTGGGTACCATACAGGTAGATTATAACCTGCCCGAACGTTTTGACCTGTCTTACAAGGGCAGTGACAACGAAATGCACCGGCCAGTAATGATCCACCGTGCGCCTTTCGGAAGTATAGAACGTTTTGTAGCCATTCTTCTGGAGCATACGGCAGGGAATTTCCCGCTGTGGTTAATGCCTGAACAGGCTATTATTCTCTCTATCAGCGAGAAATATGAAAAATATGCTGAAAAAGTTTTAATTTTATTGGAAAATTACGAAATTCGCGCCCTAACCGACAACCGAAACGAGACGATCGGCAAAAAGATCCGGGAAGCCGAAATGAACAAAATTCCCTATATGTTGATCGTCGGTGAAAACGAAGAAAAGGAAGGTACTATTTCGGTGAGAAAACACAGTGAAGGTGATGTGGGAACCCTTACGGTAGACGCATTTGCCAAACTGGTAGAAGAAGAAATAAACCGAACTTTAAAACAGTTTTAAAAAACGAAGTTTAATTAAAAAATCTGTAAGCCATAGCAATTAAAAGAAGATTTAACAGAAACCGGCGTCCGCAACGAGAGGATAAAAATCCGCACCGGACCAACAGGGATATCCGTGTTCCGGAAGTACGACTGGTGGGGGACAATGTAGATACCGGCGTATACCCAACCAAAGCAGCCCTTGCCAAAGCTGAAGAACTGGAACTGGACCTGGTGGAAATTTCACCCAAGGCCACGCCCCCTGTTTGTAAGATCATGGATTACAAAAAATTCCTTTACGAACAGAAAAAGAGGGAAAAGGCGTTGAAAGCAAAGGCCGCCAAGATTGTAGTCAAAGAGATCCGCTTTGGCCCCCAAACCGATGAACACGACTATGAATTTAAAAAGAAACACGGCGAAAAGTTCCTGAAGGACGGCGCCAAGCTCAAAGCATATGTGTTTTTCAAAGGGCGTTCCATCGTGTATAAGGACCAGGGTGAAATATTACTCCTGAGACTGGCCCAGGACCTGGAAGAATACGGAAAAGTGGAACAGATGCCCAAATTGGAAGGCAAACGGATGACTATGTTCATCGCACCGAAGAAAATTAAAAAATAAGCGAAATAATTAAAATAGTTTAGGAATTATGCCTAAGATGAAAACCAAATCCAGTGCCAAAAAGCGATTTAAGCTCACAGGTTCCGGAAAAATTAAAAGAAAGCACGCTTTTAAAAGCCACATTCTTACAAAGAAGAGCAAAAAGCGTAAGCTGGCGTTAACGCACAGTACCCTGGTACACGAAAGTGACGTTAACAGTATCAAAGAACAATTGCGTTTAAAATAATTGTTCTTTCGGTTAGTATTATTGTATAACCCTGGAGTCAGGCAAATAGATTTGAGATTTTAGATATTAGATCTGAGATTTTAAATCCGGTTCCCAAATGACGGTCCCTGAGTGGAGCCGAAGGGAGCCGAGGGAAAGTGCCGGTTAACGGCCGCCTGCTACAAAAAAACAGAAAATTATGCCAAGATCAGTAAATTCAGTAGCTTCAAGAGCCCGTAGAAAAAAGATCCTTAAACAGGCCAAAGGCTACTACGGAAGACGTAAAAACGTTTGGACCGTTGCCAAGAATGCGGTTGAAAAAGCAATGCTATACTCGTACAGAGACCGCAGGAACAAAAAGAGAACTTTCCGCGCACTGTGGATCACCCGTATCAATGCAGGTGCCCGATTGCACGGATTGTCCTACTCCCAGTTTATGGGCAAGGTAAAAGCCAACAACATCGAGCTCAACCGTAAGGTTTTAGCCGACCTGGCCATGAACCACCCGGAAGCGTTCAAGGCAATTGTGGACAAAGTAAAATAAACGTTTATTAATCATATTTCGCTTATCAAAATCCGGTCGTAAAGGCCGGATTTTTTGTTTTCTCCACCGGAATACACAATCTAACAAGGAAATAACACCTCATTAACAAGGAAAATCCTTATTGTACATTACCTTTGCACCTTAAAAATCGCTATTATGGACCTCTCTCAGGTAAAACTGATAGCCACCGATATGGACGGCACCCTATTGAACTCCAAAAGCCAGGTAAGTGACCGGTTTTTTGAGCTTTTCGAAGAACTCCGCAAGCACGACATTCACTTCGTTGCCGCCAGCGGAAGGCAACATCACAGTATCGTAAAAAAGCTACAAAGCATCCGGGACAACATTACCATCATCGCCGAAAATGGTGCTATTACTAGGCAACAGGAAAAGGAATTGCTGGTCACACCCCTGCCCGGCCATATTGTTAATGAAACCGTTTCCCTGCTCCGCCCGATAGAAGATGCCTACATTGTGTTGTGCGGAAAAGAACGCGCTTATATCGAAACAGATAATACCGCATTCGAAAATATGTTCAAAGAGTATTACTACGAATACACCAGGGTTCCCGACCTCACCGAAATAAAGGACGATAAAGCCCTGAAAATCGCCGTATACAGCTTTGAGGGCTCTGAAAAAAACATCTACCCCCATGTACGTCACCTGGAAAGCTCATTGCAGATCAAGGTATCCGGCGAAAACTGGCTCGACGTCTCAAGTATGGATGCCAATAAAGGCCATGCCTTACAGGAACTCCAGAAACTGCTAAAGGTAAAAAAAGAAGAGACCCTCGTTTTCGGAGACTACAATAACGACCTGGAAATGATGGAACAGGCCTATTTCAGCTATGCCATGAAAAATGCTCATCCCAACGTACTGAATGCTGCCAGGTTTCAAACTTTGAGCAATGACGAGCACGGCGTGGAACATATCCTTGAAAAACTGCTGGAAGCCCGAAAAATGGCTGTAACCGGGTTATAGGATCAAACCCCGAAAGCAGTAATTACAACAGACCTGCCTCCCCCGTGGTTTCGGTGTTCGCAAAGATAAATGCCCTGCCACACCCCCAGGTTCAACCGGCCGGAGGTTATGGGTATAGTCAACGAACTCCCCATTAACGAGGCCTTGATATGTGCCGGCATATCGTCCGGGCCTTCCTGGGTATGGATATAATAAGGTTCGTTTTCCGGAACCACCGTGTTCATATGGCTTTCGAAATCTTCTCTTACCGAAGGGTCTGCATTTTCATTGATGGTAAGGCTGGCCGAGGTGTGTTTTATAAAGACATGCAACTGACCTACCCGGATATCCCTGAATTGTGGTAAGGCCTTCAGTATTTCGTCGGTAATAATATGAAACCCTCTTTCCCGGGGTTCTAGCTGTATCTCTTTCTGGTAAAAATGCATATACGGATCAGGTTTCAGATGAAGGTTTTGGGTAATACCCGCTTCAGGTTTTATGTTTCTTCTTTTTTGCTGCCGGAAAAAGGATATTGTTCAGGATAAGGCGGTAGCCGGGGGAATTGGGATGTAACTCCAACTCTGTCTTGGGGTCCCCTACCCTGTGCTGATAATCTTCCGGGTCGTGCCCGCCGTAAAAGGTAAAGAAGCCCTTTCCCTTAATGCCATGAATATACCTTGCCTCACCGTTGGCTTTGTTCTCACCGAGCACCAATACGGAAGATTTTACCTCTCCCCGGTTAAAACTGGTCGTCTGCCCCATAAAACCTTTGATCAGCGCTGTGTGGTTCTGGCAGAGCATGGTGGGCACAGGGTCCCACTTGGCGGAAAATTCCATCAGGGTGAAATAATCGACCTCCCTGGCTATTCTGCGTTTTGCGGTCATGTCTATGGACGAAAACTCATAGACATTAGGGTCTCTCTCCAAAGCAAACCCGGTAAAAGCAAAGGTCTTGTCATAATCGATCCTGGACTGATAGTTGGGATCGGAAGGGTCCCCGTCGAACATGGGTTCGCAGATGTCCACCCCTTCGGCCGAAAGGGCAATATCGAAACTATCGGTAGCGGAGCACATGGCAAACATAAAGCCCCCGCCCACCACATAGTCCCGGATTTTAAGGGCTACGGCGAGTTTGGCTTCAGACACCTTGTCATAACCGAGTTTGGCAGCCAGTTTTTCTGCTTCCTTTTTTTGTTCTATATACCAGGGTGCCATTTTATAGGCCCTGTAAAACTTACCATACTGCCCTGTAAAGTCTTCGTGATGCAGGTGCAGCCAGTCATACATAAGCAGTTTGTCTGCCAGCACTTCTTCGTCATACACCACATCATATGGAATTTCGGCATAGGTAAGTACCATGGTCACCGCATCGTCCCAGGGCGCATTGCCTTTGGGCGAATAAACCACGATCCTGGGTGCTTTTTCCAATACTACGGCCTCCTGGTTCTTCGCCGGACTGCTTATCTCATCCAGAATACCTTTAGCCTTGTTGTCTGACAGTACTTCGTAAGACACACCCCTTATCGTACATTCTTTACGTATTTCTTCGCTGTCGGGCAGAAGAAAAGACCCTCCGCGATAATTGAGCAGCCACTGCACCTTTAAATCCTTCGAAAGTGTCCAATAGGCTATACCGTATGCCTTCAGATGATCTTTCTGGTATTCGGCATCCATCGGTATCAGGACACGCGAAGCACGTACCGACACGACAGACATCAGCAGGAGCACAACAAGCAACAACCTGTATGATGGATTAAAACGCATAACAAACGGGTTTAGCATCAAATTTACGGAAAAGGTTTGGAAGTACAGAGTTTGGAAACAAGCGTTACACGTTAACTTCTCCTTATAATGCCTGGTCTCCGGTTTTATTTTGACTTTTAATCGGCTTATAGTGATTTATTGAGACTTGTTGTTTGCTATTTCTCCAATAATTAAAAAGGCACATCACTATCATCATCCGGTCCCGGCCCGTCATTCATGGAACTTCCGAAGGCATCGTCCGCACTGGGCAGGTTACCCGGGTTAAAGGTATCATCTTCAGAAGCATTCATTTTGGACTGGAACTCAAACGGCGAGTCAAAATCGTCCAGGTTGTCGAACTTACCGAGGTGTCCGATAAACTTCAGACGGATATTTTCCAGCCCCCCGTTACGGTGCTTGGCCACGATAAATTCTCCCTGTCCCTGGGTGGGGGTACGTTCTTCATCGTCCCACTCTTCGATCTTGTAATATTCCGGACGATAGATAAAGGCCACAATATCCGCATCCTGTTCGATTGCTCCCGATTCCCTGAGGTCAGAAAGCAGGGGGCGTTTGCTGCCTCCACGGGTTTCCACTGCACGCGAAAGCTGTGACAGGGCAATCACAGGTACGCTCAGCTCCTTGGCCAGGGCCTTGAGGTTCCGGGAAATGGTGGATATTTCCTGCTCCCTGTTCCCTCCTTTCTGGCTTCCTCCGGCCGTCATCAGCTGAAGGTAGTCGATAATAATGAGCTTTATTCCGTGTTGTGACGCAAGCCTCCTGGCTTTTGCCCGAAGGTCGAATATGGAAAGTGAAGGTGTATCATCTATAAACAAGGGCGCTTTTTCCAGCGATTTTACCTTGACGTTGAGCTGTTCCCATTCGTGTTTTTCCAGTTTCCCCGTACGCAGTTTTTCGGAAGACAGTCCGGTCTCCGAAGAAATCAGACGGGTAATGAGCTGTACGGAAGACATTTCCAGAGAAAAGAAGGCCACCGGTGTATTGGAATTAACGGCCATGTTCCGGGCCATGGACAGTGTAAGGGCCGTTTTACCCATACCGGGACGTGCTGCCACGATAATAAGGTCACTGGGTTGCCATCCGGAGGTGAGCTTATCCAGCTTGTCGAACCCGGACGGAATACCGCTCAGCCCTTCTTTATTGGATATTTCTTCTATCTTTTTCTTGGCCTGCATAACGAGGCTCTGAGCAGTTTCCGAGGACTTCTTGATATTGCCCTGGGTCACTTCGTACAACTTGGCCTCGGCACTGTCCAGCAGGTCAAAGACATCGGTAGTCTCATCATAGGCTTCTTCGATAATTTCCGAAGAGATCTTGATCAGGCTTCGCTGTATGAATTTCTGCAGGATAATACGCGCATGAAACTCGATATGCGCTGAAGAAGAGACCTTCTGAGTGAGCCGTATCAGGTAAAAATCCCCCCCTATAAGTTCCAGTTTACCGTCCTTTTTCAACTGGGATGAAACGGTAAGCAGGTCAATCGGCTCCGTATTTTCGAACAGTTTTACAATGGCCTCGTAAATATAACGGTGTGCTTCTTTGTAAAAGGCATCCGGATGTATAATATCAATAACTTCATCCACCCCCTTTTTGTCGATCATCATCGCTCCCAGCACTGCTTCTTCCAAATCTGGCGCCTGAGGAGGTAGCTTTCCCCTTTCCAATGGTATTATTCCTGCTCTACCGGCAGCTGCGGTTGGTTTTTCTATTTTAATTCCGGACACAGGGCCTGTTTTTTCCATAAACGCGAATGTAGAAAATGAAAGTTTAACTATTTAAAAATCGGGTTACTTTATATCCACCTCTCGTCAACATTTAACATGTTAACAAGTTACAACTTTATGTTCATAAATGTAAAAAAAACCGAAGTTCTTTACTTCGGTTCGTGTTTTGATTTCCCATTCCGGAAAATACGACGGTTGATATTTTAGGAAGATCAGTTTTTATACACCCCCATACTGGCATATTTTTCCATACGGTCTTCCACGAGCTCTTCGGTGGGGAGTTTTTTCAGCTCTTCGTAGTTCTCTATAATGGCCTGGGCCACGGTTTTAAAGGTGGCTTCCCTGTCGGAATGTGCTCCGCCAAGGGGCTCCTTGACAATATCGTCTACCAGGTGCAGTTTTTTCATGTCCTTGGCCGTGAGCTTCAGGGCTTCTGCGGCTTGTTCTTTATATTCCCAGCTTCTCCACAATATGGAAGAACAGGACTCGGGTGATATCACGGAATACCATGTATTTTCCAGCATCAGCACCCTATCTCCCACACCGATACCGAGGGCTCCTCCGGAAGCACCTTCTCCGATGATAAGCACGATGACCGGCACTTTGAGCCGGGTCATTTCCAGGATATTTCTCGCTATGGCTTCGCCCTGTCCGCGTTCTTCGGCTTCAATGCCGGGATATGCACCGGGAGTATCGATCAGGGATACCACGGGAATACCGAATTTTTCGGCCATTTTCATCAGGCGCAATGCTTTCCGGTATCCTTCGGGATTGGCCATCCCGAAATTGCGGTATTGCCTGGTCTTGGTATTGTATCCTTTCTGCTGGCCAATGATCATAAAACTCTGCCCTTCAATTTTCCCGAGGCCGCCTATCATGGCTTTGTCGTCCTTTACAGTACGGTCGCCGTGAAGCTCGAGGAAAGTATCTCCGCAGATCGCTCTTATATAATCCAGCGTATACGGCCTGGAAGGATGGCGCGACAACTGTACGCGTTGCCAGGCAGTGAGGTTTTTATATATTTCCCTTTTGGTCTGTTTCAGTTTCTTGTCTATCTGTTTACAGGTCTCGGTGACGTCTACATCACTCTCCTCCCCGATAACCCTACACTTGGATAATTGCTCCTCTAATTCTTTAATGGGTAATTCAAAATCCAAATATTCCATTGGTACTTATATTTTGATTTAATTAGCCTACAAACTTACGTATTTTTTTGTGTTCAGTCTTCTTCAATCTTACATATCTATCATTGTTTGGCTTTGTTCAGCAAAAAGACCGCCAGCACTCCGAATATGATATTGGGGAAGGCAGCCGCAAGCAAAGGTGAAAATCCCGATTGCTCCGCCATCGTACCGAAGATACGGTCAAAAAAGATGAAGATAAATGCCAGGGCGATCCCAAGGAAAAGATTGATCCCCATCCCTCCCCGTTTTTTCTTGGACGACACAGCCACAGCTATAATGGTAAGAATAAATGCAGACACCATTAGCCCCCATCGCTTGTATTTCACCAGGAGATAGGTATTGATATTGGCCGACCCTTTCTTTTGTTCTTTTTCGATGAATTTGTTCAGCTCAAAAAGGTTTTTGGTCTCGGCAATATAAGACACGGGGGTCAGATCGTCCAGGTTAAAGGAAAAAAGCGTATCCATCCTGCTCTGTTTTTCCAGGATGTCATCAGTCTCCCCTATCTTGCGTTTTACGTAGGAGGACAGCCTGTAAACACTATCCTTTTCGATCCACCGGATATTTCTTGCGGATATTTTGTAAGTGAGCTGTTCTCCTTCAAAATGTTCGAAGGTAAAATTATATCCGATCTTGTTTTTGGGATCGAAACTACTCACATAGATATAATCGTTATCGTTGATCTGGTTGTATAGATTGGTGGTTTCCCGGTCCTGCTTGCCTTTCTTTAAATATTTATAATAAAATTCCTTATATCCTTTACTCGCCGACGGAACAATAAACATCCCCATAACAAAAGCAATGACCGCAACAAAAGTGGCTCCCATAAGATACGGCCTCAGAAACCTGGTATAGGGCACTCCGGAGCTCAATATTGCTGTGATCTCGGTATTGTTGGCCAGTTTTGACGTAAACCATATAATGGAAAGAAAAAGAAATATGGGAAACAACAGGTTGGCGAAATAGAAGGTAAAGTTGATGTAATATTTTATGATCTCGGTGGTCGGTGCTTCCTGTTCGATCATTTTCCCCACCTTTTCGGAAAGGTCGATCATGATCCCGATAGGAATGAACAGCAGGAGCATTACCGTAAAGGTGCCCAGGTATCGTTTGAGGATATACCAATCTATTATTTTCACTGTTTACAGTTTGTTGTTTAAAATCTCCCACCGGTGTTGGCCGAAACAACTTATGAGCTTGCATCCCGGTAAGAAATACTAATATTTATAAGGACAAATATCTCCCCCTTTTGGGGGGATCAAGGGGGGATCCCCTCTGCCTGCGGCATCTCCCCAAAGGGGAGAGTATTATCTTTTTAATCTTGTTTTAGCCTTGGCCCATTTCCTCATCCACATTTTGTAGCTACAACCGTTGCCCCAGTCTTTTTACCATGGTATTTTTCCATTCGTAAAAATCCCCGGCTAAGATATGTTTTCTGGCTTCGCGAACCAGCCAGAGATAAAAGCCCAGGTTGTGAATGGTAGCAATTTGTTTGCCAAGATACTCATTTGCGGCAAAAAGATGCCTTAAATAGGCCTTGGAATATTGCGTATCCACAAAAGTAATGCCCATTTCGTCTATGGGAGAAAAATCGTCCTCCCACTTTTTATTCTTTATATTGATAATGCCATTGGCCGTGAACAGCATACCGTTCCGCGCATTACGGGTGGGCATCACACAATCGAACATATCCACGCCCAATGCAATGTTTTCGAGAATATTTACGGGGGTTCCCACTCCCATGAGATAGCGGGGCTTATCTTCGGGAAGGATATTGCAGACCACCTCGGCCATGGCATACATCTCTTCTGCCGGCTCCCCGACAGATAGTCCGCCTATGGCATTACCGTCAGCACCGACACCGGCTATATACTCGGCAGACTGTTCCCGGAGGTCTTTGTAGACCGAACCCTGCACTATGGGAAACAACGACTGGCTGTACCCGTATTTTTCCGGGACCTTCTTCAGGTGATCCACACAGCGATCGAGCCATCTGTGGGTCATGTGCATGGAGCGTTTGGCATAGCGGTAATCGCACGGATAGGGTGTACACTCGTCAAAAGCCATAATAATGTCTGCCCCGATGCTGCGTTGTATTTCCATTACGTTTTCCGGAGAGAAAAAATGATATGAACCGTCGATATGCGACTTGAACTTCACCCCTTCCTCCTTGATCTTCCTGTTGGCCGACAGGGAATACACCTGGTAGCCTCCGCTATCTGTGAGGATATTCCGCTCCCAGCCCATAAACTTGTGCAGGCCTCCTGCCTTTTCCAGAATATCCGTCTGTGGCCTCAGGTAGAGGTGATAGGTATTGCCCAGTATAATATCCGGGTTTATGTCTTCCCGCAATTCCCGCTGGTGCACACCCTTTACGGATGCCACGGTTCCGACGGGCATAAAAATAGGGGTTTCTATAACACCGTGGCCTGCGGTGATCTTCCCGGCCCTGGCCTTGCTTCCGGGGTCGTTTGCCTGTAATTCGAACTCCATAAATACAATATCAATCAGTCGGCAAAGATAGGGATATTTTAAAGTTCGAAGGTAGACGTACGAAGTTAGAAGTCTTTGGATGTTGCCTTCGGCTCCGAATTTTCAACTTCTAACTTCGTACTTCGTATTTCTAACCTCTAACTTTAGATTGACTTTTGGTCAAATTCAACAAATAATTTGTGAAAGCCTGAAAACTAACACAGAAAACGTTTGGGGGAAGCCCTTTTTAAGTTTATTTTTGCCGGTGAATAATTTCAACTGTTAAAAATGTCTAATAATCAACAACTAAACGACTTAGCAACACAGGTTCGCAGGGATATTTTGCGGATGGTACACAAAGTAAATTCCGGCCACCCGGGAGGATCCCTGGGATGCACGGAATTTTTTGTAGCCATGTATAACGAGATCATGGAACTGAATGACGAATTTGAGATGGACGGCATCGGCGAAGACCTGTTCTTCCTCTCCAACGGGCATATTTCTCCGGTATATTACAGCGTGCTGGCACGAAGGGGATATTTTCCGGTGGAAGAGCTCAATACCTTCCGCGTGATCGATTCCCGTTTACAGGGCCACCCAACCACCCACGAAGGACTTCCCGGAGTGCGTATAGCCTCGGGATCACTGGGACAAGGAATGTCTGTGGCCATTGGTGCAGCCCTGGCCAAAAAGCTGAACAAGGACAACCACCTGGTATACAGCCTGCACGGCGATGGTGAATTACAGGAAGGACAGAACTGGGAAGCCATTATGTATGCTGCCGGAAATAAGGTAGACAACTATATTGCCACCGTAGACTACAACGGCCAGCAAATTGATGGAGCTACGAACGATGTACTCCCCATGGGCGACCTCAAAGCCAAGTTCGAGGCCTTTGGCTGGGATGTACTGGAAATAAAAGAAGGAAATAATCTCGAAGCCGTGATCAACGGTATGAAAGAAGCCAAAACCAGGACCGGAAAAGGAAAGCCCGTATGCGTTCTGCTCCATACGGTCATGGGTAACGGAGTTGATTTTATGATGCATACCCACGCATGGCACGGTAAGGCACCCAATGACGAACAACTGGAAACCGCCCTGGCCCAAAACCCGGAAACCGTAGGAGACTATTAATCTATACCTGGGTCACCAGGTAGAGACGCACGGCCGTGCGTCTCAAACGTGGAGGGTCGTATGTCTCAAACGTGCCTAAACCTTTTAAAACAGAAAGATCGACATGAAAAAATATACAGATACAGGAAAAAAAGACACCAGAAGCGGATTCGGGGCCGGAATGACCGTCCTGGGCCGTACCAACCCGAATGTGGTAGCCCTTTGTGCCGACCTCATAGGATCGCTTAAGATCCAGGAATTCATCGATGAAAATCCGGAACGTTTCTTCCAGATAGGTATTGCCGAAGCCAACATGATGGGAATCGCCGCAGGACTTACCATAGGAGGTAAAATACCGTTTACGGGTACCTTTGCCAACTTTTCCACCGGGCGGGTGTACGACCAGATACGGCAATCCATCGCCTATTCGGGTAAAAATGTAAAGATATGTGCTTCCCATGCAGGCCTTACCCTCGGGGAAGACGGGGCCACCCACCAGATACTGGAAGACATCGGGCTGATGAAAATGTTGCCGGGAATGACCGTGATCAACCCTTGTGATTTTAACCAGACCAAGGCAGCCACCATTGCCATCGCCGAACACCAGGGACCGGTTTACCTCCGTTTCGGAAGGCCAAAAGTGGCCAACTTTACTCCCGAAGACCAGAAATTCGAAATAGGCAAGGCCGTACTGCTCAATGAAGGTACCGATGTTACCATCATCGCTACGGGGCACCTGGTATGGGAATCTCTCCTCGCCGCAGAGGCCCTGGAAGCCAAAGGCATTTCTGCCGAAGTGATCAATATTCACACTATAAAACCGCTGGACGAGGAAGCTATCCTGGCCTCCGTGGCCAAAACAGGTTGTGTGGTCACAGCAGAAGAACACAATTATTACGGCGGGCTCGGAGAGAGCGTAGCCAGGGTATTGGTTAAAAACCATCCCGCACCCCAGGAATTCATTGCTACCAACGATACTTTTGGCGAAAGCGGCACACCGGACCAGCTTATGGAAAAATACGGACTAAACAATAAAGCGATAGTAAAAGCCGTTGAAAAGGTATTGGAAAGAAAGCAGGCTACACCCAGTTTTAACATGCAGGGCTAAGCCGAAAAAAGAGATTTATTAACCCTCCCGGAAATCAGAAAATCCCGGGAATTAAACAAAACCTATGAAACGATCGCTTTTAATTATTGCTATGCTTTTTGTAAGTGCAGTCGGATTTTCCCAGATCGACTTTGGGGTAAAGGCCGGTTTTAACTACAACAAAACAGGAGATTTAAAAGAACAGGCCGGAGATGTACTGGATGGTGGTAAAGGAAAAGCCGGTTATCATGCCGGGGTGTGGCTCCGTGGCGATGTGCCGATCATTGGCCTCTACCTCCGACCGGAATTCGTATACACTCAAATAAGCAGCGAATACGAATACCAGGGCAACAAAGGAAACTTTGACCTGCAAAAACTGGATGTACCTATCCTGGTAGGTAAAAAATTCCTCGGATTTGCACATGGCTTTATAGGGCCTGCATTCCAGTTTGTTGTCGATTCCGATTTCGATGCGGAGGATATTAAGGACATAGACACCGACAGCTTTACGCTGGGCATGCAAATGGGCCTCGGGGTGGAATTCGGCAGCCTCGGCCTTGATGTACGCTGGGAAAGAGGGCTTTCAGATTCCGAATCCAAAATTGTCCATAATAACACCAATAGCGACATAACGATAGACAGCAGGCCTAACCAGGTGATTTTCGGGCTGTCTTATAAGTTTTAAATCAAAAAAGCCGGTTGGGCCCGGAAGGTTTCCAACGGCTTTCTTTTGAACCAAAAAAACGGTTTGGAGAAAATCCAAACCGTTTTTTATATGGTGATTGACCGATCTCTCCTATCTCCCTATTCTTCTTCTTTGACATCTTTAACCCTTAAAAGATCTATCGTAAATGCGATCGGAGCATATGGCGGAATACTTCCCTGTCCCCTGAAATAATATCCAAGTCCTGAAGGCATGAATACCATCCCCACACCATAACCCCCACTGATCGAATAAGTACCGTCTTCTTCATTGATCTCGATCTTTCCTCCTGAGTTCAATTCGGGCATAAACTCTGCAAATCCCCTGCCAGCCTGTCCAAAACCGGCATCTGTTATATCTTTTAATTTAAACCATACCGGGATATTCTCATTTCTATCAAAAACAACATCATTTAACAAAAATCCTTTATACCTTACCAGTGTGGAATCTATCCTTTTGGGAGCAATGCTATCGCCCTGCCTGGCCACCAGATAATACAAGGTATGGTCCAGGGTTTCCGTTTCTGAGATTTCAACAGCTACCGTCTTTTCTTCCACCTGTTCCATTAAAGGGATCTTATCACTATTCTCTCCTGCTATGGTATCAATAACGATCTTAAAGTCAAAATCCGTACTGTCCGCATCTGCCGCAGCCTGAAACTCTTCGTAATTATAAAAATGTGTGCTCAGGTACTCCCTGATATCGGAATCGTTCTCCGCTTTTACTTCGGCCGGATCGCGAATTTCTATCCTTCCACCGTCATCGTCATTATTACACGAACTCAAAAAGGCCAAAGCCCCCGCAGCAATCAAACCTAGTCTGTTTATCTTCATCATTGTAAAAAAATTGAATGCGCAAGATACAATTTTCTGTAAATTTGTTTTTAGAAACTGTTTAAATTAACGTAGATTTTCTGTTAGCATATGCGAATTGACAAGTATTTGTGGTGTGTCCGCTATTATAAAACAAGGAACATGGCTACGGAGGCCTGCAAGAAAGGACATGTGGAAATAAACGGCCAGACCGTTAAGCCTTCCCGGGAGGTTTACCCTGCCGATAAGATCGGCCTGCGAAAAAACCAGATCAACTATGAGCTCACCGTCCTTGACATCCCGGCCAGTCGCGTGGGGGCTAAACTCACCGATATTTACCGCAAGGACACTACACCTCCGGAAGCCTTTGAAAGTGCTGAACTATTGAAATACGCCAAAGACCACTACCGTAAAAAAGGTACCGGAAGGCCTACCAAAAAAGACCGGAGGGACATTGACGATTACCTGGATGATGAATGAAAATGGTTTTGGAGTCTTGGAGTTTTGGAGTTTGTTAGTTGTGGGATTCACTTACTAAAAAACTAAGAACTCCAAAACTTATCAACTCCGAACTAAAACCCTGCTGCCATGAATATCGGAACTCAACAATTCTGGGAACACAAATACAACTCCAGTAATACTTTTTGGGATATAGGACATATCTCCACTCCCCTCAAGACCTATATAGACCAGCTGGAAAACAGGGCCCTGAAAATACTGGTCCCCGGTGCCGGGAACAGTTACGAAGCGGAATACCTGTTCCGGAAGGGCTTTAAACATGTATACGTCCTGGATTTTGCCCGGCCTCCCCTGCTCAATTTTAAAAAGCGGGTTCCGGACTTCCCGGATGCCCAGTTGCTTCATCAGGATTTCTTTACATTGAGCATGTCTTTCGACCTTATACTGGAACAGGCATTCTTTTGTGCCCTTCCCCCGAAATCGAGGCCGGAATACGCACGTAAAATGCAGCAATTGCTATCTCCGGCAGGAAAACTTGCAGGCCTGCTCTTTGACTTCCCTTTATCTGATGAAGGCCCTCCCTTTGGCGGAAGCAAAGAAGAGTACCTGGAGCATTTTTCCCCCCACTTTGATATACTAACGATGGAACGCTGTTACAACTCCATAAAACCACGGTCAGGCAGGGAACTCTTTTTTATCCTCAGGCCGAAAAAATAGTGTATTTTTGTTCCTGTCATCAAACATAAAAGGTTATGACCATCATAGAAAACAAGATACTGGATCACGAAGAAATAGAGCACAAAATCAAGAGGATCGCCTACCAGATCTACGAGACCTTTGTCAATGAAGAGGAAATTATTGTGGCGGGTATCGTTTCCGGCGGCCTTACTTTTGCAGAAAGGATCGCTACGACATTAGAAGACATTTCCAGTTTAAAAATAACCTTGTGCGAAGTCACGGTAGACAAAGTAAACCCCACCAATCCCGTATATACCTCCATCCCGGAAGACCTGTACCAGAACAAGGCCGTTGTCCTTATAGATGATGTTCTCAATTCCGGTGCTACCCTTATTTATGGCGTAAAACACTTTCTGAATGTCCCCCTCAAGAAACTGAAAACAGCGGTACTCATCGACAGGAACCACAAGCGCTACCCGGTCAAGGCCGATTTTAAAGGAATTTCCCTGTCCACTTCGCTTCAGGAACATGTACATGTGGAGTTCGGCAATGGAGGAAATGCCGTTTACCTGCAATGATCGGTCAGAGGCCGTGAAAAAAACCGGCCCGGTGCGAGCCCCATTGTCTTTCCTTACTTTATCCCGGAAATGATCTCCCCGGCAATATCTTCTATTGTCTTTCCGTCCACATTCACGGTACTATCAGCCCTGAGGTAATAAAAATTCCTTTCAAAGAGGTGTTTTCGGATGAATTCTTCCAGTTCATCATCAGAAAGGTGTTTTATCAGCGGTCTGTGATCCTTCTCTTTGCCCAGTCGTGCAGTGAGTTCTCCTACGGATGCTTTCAGATAGAAAACCTTGTCCGCAAGCTCTTTTATCCGGTCCATGTTGTCCCCGTAACAGGGGGTGCCCCCTCCAAGAGATATCACTGCGCCTTTTTCCCCGGAAAGTATCTCCTGTAAATAACGGCTTTCCACCTTCCGGAAATAAATTTCTCCCTTGTCCCGGAAGATCTCCGGGATGGTCTTTTGTTCTTTTTCCTCTATATAGTCGTCCATATCCGCAAATGTGCAGGACAGGTTTTCGGCCAATACTTTACCAACGGCGCTCTTGCCACTCCCCATATATCCGATCAATACAATTACCATAAAACTTTAATCTATTTAAAAACAATATGTTATACTCTTCACCTAAAAAAAACACAAATTTATAGTAAAATCACCTTGAAAAATAAATTATTGATGTTATATTTGCACCCGCCTACCGAGAAGGAGGCTTTCCGCCAGCAATGGCGCGCCATCCGGCGAAAAACAATAATGACCTGATAGCTCAGTTGGTAGAGCATCTCCCTTTTAAGGAGAGGGTCCTGGGTTCGAGCCCCAGTCAGGTCACTATTAAATTCAAAGTTGAAGATTTGGTCCCTGAGCAAAGCCGAAGGGAAGGTTCAAAGTTGAAATTGGCAACCTGGAAAAACGAGAAAATAAGTTCTTCACTTTGTATTTAAATAATGATTTAATGAATGACCTGATAGCTCAGTTGGTAGAGCATCTCCCTTTTAAGGAGAGGGTCCTGGGTTCGAGCCCCAGTCAGGTCACAATTCGCCTCGCCCACGTGGTGAAATTGGTAGACACGCCATCTTGAGGGGGTGGTGTTCGCAAGGACGTGCTGGTTCGAATCCAGTCGTGGGCACATTCACAATCTCAATTATCTCATTACTAGGTAATTGAGATTTTTTTATTGTCTGAAATTCGCACATAGATTGCACACAAAAAGAGCATTCAAAGTACGTTCAAAAGGGATCATTCCTAAAAGTTGGGGACTACGCAAAAATTCTGGATAGTCTAAATAGGAAAAATTCAGTATTCTTCACACCTCTAAATTGTGCTCTAAAGGCTTTTATTTTGGCATTAAAGGACTCTGCTGAGGCATTTGTACTTCTGTTTACAAAGTAGTTTAGAATTGATCGATAGTTCAAGCGAATACTATTTGCTACTGTTTGGAAGCTTTTAAACCCGGATTCTTCCACCTCTTTATACC
>NZ_JAHKRR010000005.1 GCF_018863395.1 Sinomicrobium weinanense | reverse complement strand
CCCTTGGGTATGTGCCTCCGGTTGAGTACGCAAAGAAAAATCTCAGCAAGGCTAGCCTTGCTGAGATGAATCAAAAAGATGATAAAATTGTACTAACTAACAGTTCTAATTAGGGGAAGCTTACAAGATGATGATGCCACTTCTTCTGTTTATATTCACCGGATAGCTACAAATCCTGAATTCCGGGGAAATAACTTTGTGAAAATAATTGTCAACTGGGCAAGAGAATTTGCAGAAAGCCAAAGCAAGAAATTCATCAGAATGGATACCTGCGGACAAAACGACAGGCTGATCAATCATTATAAAAATTGCGGATTTGAATTTTTAGGGATCAAAAAATTAAAAAACACTTCAGGATTACCTTCACATTATCACAATGCAGACGTTTGCTTTTTTGAGATAGAATTAAAATAAAAATGGTATGAGGAAACTTCAGCTTTTTGAGTACGCCGGACCAACGCGGATATCGCAAAAAAGATCGTTAAGATCCTCCGGATCGGTAACAAAAAAATAAAAACAAGCAGGCCTAACAACTACGCCCGGTACAAATCCCGGGCGCAGTAAGGGACCTGTATTAAAGCGAAAACGCCTCTTTGATCTTATCTATATAATCCAGCTTTTCCCAGGTAAAGAGTTCCACCTCTTTTTCTATCCTCCCGTTGTAAGGCGATTCAAAGACCTTGGTGGTCGTTCGGGGCTGTTTGCCCATATGCCCGTAGACCGCAGTTTCGAGATAAATGGGATTGCGGAGTTTTAACCGTTCTTCTATGGCTGCCGGGCGCATGTCGAAAAGTTTTTCTACCACCCTGGCAATCTCCCCGTCGGTGAGGTCAACATTGGCTTTTCCATAGGTGTTGATGCTGATGGAAGTGGGTTCTACCACCCCGATGGCATAACTAACCTGTACCAGCACCTCGTCGGCCACACCCGCAGCGACCAGGTTTTTGGCAATGTGGCGTGAAGCATAGGCTCCGCTGCGGTCTACCTTGCTGGGGTCTTTCCCGGAAAATGCCCCTCCGCCGTGAGCGCCTTTTCCGCCATAGGTGTCTATGATGATCTTTCGGCCGGTAAGTCCCGTGTCTCCATGAGGCCCGCCAATCACAAATTTCCCTGTCGGATTGATGTGATACTGTATGTCGTCCGTAAAGAGTTTTTGAAGGTCAGCCGGTAATTGAGCCTTTACCCTGGGGATCAATATGTCGATGACATCGCGCTTGATCCTGCTTAGCATGGTATCGTCATTTTCATCAAACGCATCGTGCTGGGTAGAGACCACGATGGTCACAATACGTTGGGGAACATCATTGTCGCTGTATTCAATGGTCACCTGGGCCTTGGCATCGGGGCGCAGATAGGGAATCTCTTTGCCTTCCTTTCGGAGTTCTGCCAGGGTTTGGAGGATCTTATGGGAAATATCCAGTGCCAAAGGCATATAATTTTCCGTTTCCTTTGTGGCATAGCCGAACATCATACCCTGGTCTCCGGCGCCCTGTTCTTCCTTGCTGACACGGTCAACACCCTGGTTGATGTCCTGCGATTGTTCGTGTATGAGCGAGATCACTCCGCACGAATCCCCACTGAACTGGTATTCGCCCTTGGTATATCCAATATTGTTGATTACCTCCCTGGCAATGTTCTGAAGGTCCAGATAAGTTTTAGACTTTACTTCACCCGCAAGTACCACCTGCCCTGTGGTCACCAGGGTCTCACAGGCCACCTTGGAATCCGGGTCGAAGGCCAGGAAGTGGTCCAGTAATGCGTCTGATATCTGATCTGCTACCTTGTCCGGGTGCCCTTCACTGACAGACTCGGACGTAAATAAATAAGCCATTATCTTATTTTAATAGTGATTAATGAGGTGAGGAAAGAGGGATTGTCCGGAAATGCTAAAGCGGTTTGTCCTGTGGCCGGGTGTCGGGCCCGGAAATAAAAATGGTGACAGGAACTAACTGGTTTAGCATTTTTTTCATGAGGTTGCAATCAGTCAAATCCTTCCTCTCCAAAAAATTATGGCGACAAAGGTATAAAACGGATTTGAATTTCGAAATTAAACGAAGATGAATTTGTGAATTATGTTGTTCTGCGGTCTTCGTACCGGGAGTTTTGGGATTTAACTTTATTTTATTTGTTATATTGCAATATAAACCATTCAATCATAAATACATGAACTTAAAACACCAACTTACCGGCTTCCTGTTTCTCGTGGCCGCTTCAGCTTTTTGCCAGGAACTACAGACCGCAGGTCCGGATAAAGCAGGTTTTTCTTCCGGGCGTCTGGAATTGATAGACGGCATGATAGAAAATTATGTGGAACATAAAAAGGTGGCCGGGGCTGTTGCCCTGATAGCCCGGGACGGAAAGATTGTTTATCACAAGGGTATAGGGTATAGCGATATCAAAGAAAAAAAGAAAATGCAGCCCAATACCATTTTCCGTATTGCTTCCCAGACCAAGGCCATCACCAGTGTGGCCGTAATGATGCTGTATGAAGAAGGAAAACTGCTGCTGGACGATCCTGTTTCCAGATATATCTCGGAATTTAAAGAAGCCGGGGTGCTGGATAAATTCAATGCTGCAGATTCTACCTATACGACCGTTCCTGCCGAAAGGGAAGTGACCATACGTCACCTGCTGACCCATACCTCCGGGATAAGTTATGCGGTGATAGGGAGTAAAGAGGGCAAAGCCATTTATGCAAAGGCCGGGGTCCCGGCAGGTTTTGTTGCCGGGCCGCTGAAACTTGCGGATAAAATAAAGATACTCGGAGGGCTTCCGTTGATGCATCAGCCCGGGGAGCGCTTTACCTACGGCCTTAACACAGATGTCCTCGGCTATGTTGTTGAGGTGGTATCGGGCATGTCACTTGATCGTTTTTTTCATGAACGAATCTTTGAACCTCTGCAGATGAACGATACCTATTTTTACTTGCCGAAGGATAAACAGGACCGTCTGGCCGAAGTGTATGTGGAAAATGAAGCCGGCGAAACGGTAGAAGCACCCCAGGTAAGTCACGGAGAGATCAATAAGGACTATCCCTTGCTCGGCAGTACGTATTTTTCCGGGGGAGCCGGGCTCTCATCCACGGCCCGGGATTATTCGGTTTTTCTCCAAATGTTGCTGAACGGGGGGGAATATAATGGCAAACGGCTGCTCAGCCCGGATACCGTAAGGTTGATGACCGTAAACCAGATCGGTGAGAAGAGCCTGAACCACGGCAACAAGTTCGGTTTGGGATTTGAAGTGGTTACGGAAGAAGGCAGCGCTGCGTTTCCCTGGCATAAAGGCTCGTTTTCCTGGGGCGGTTACTTCGGTTCGCACTATTGGGCAGACCCGGTGTCGGGGGTCGTTGCCGTGATCCTTACCCAGGAAACACCCAATAGCGAATGGGGTGAAATATCTGCCAAATTCAAGAATATGGTGTATAGTGCGCTGGTGGAATAATATAAAAAATGCCTGAAAAGTTCAGTACAAAGCGTCATTCTGAACTTTTCAGGCCATCCCTTTTTAAGAAATCGGCTACTATCTGTGGAAATGTCTTTTTTTATGCCTCGGAAACCTCTTGTGTCTTTCAGAACTCTTTTTCCATGTGGCATACTGGTCTTCATTGAGGATGTCTTTCATCTTATGTTGTAGTTCCAGGCGGGCATCCAATCTTTCATTTATAAAAGCAAAGCGTTCGTCGACGGACCATTCTTTTTTAGTCTGTTTGGCCTTTTTGAATTTTTCGATATTGGCCTTTCGCTTTTCGGCCAGTTCGGTGTTCAGTTTCAGGACTTTCTTTTGCTGGGTTTCGTTGAGGTCCAGTTTCAGGGCCATTTGTTTGGTCCGTAGTTCGGCCCGCTGTTGTGGCGTAAAATCCTTAAACCGCTCTGTCCGGTGCATTTTTCTTTCGGTCCTTCTTTTCGTTTTTTCCTGGGCCATAACCCCGGTAACCAGGATTAGTGCAATAGCTAAACTCAATAACTTTTTCATGTCCGGTAATTTTTTATGATTTTATTACTTAGACCGGGAAAAAGAAAATGCGTTTAAAATAGAAGATGTGATTTGTGAAATGATTAACAAAAAAAGGGCTGTCTAAAAAGTAGTATTTACGTCAACCTGAACTTGTTTCAGGTTCTCATAACGATCATCCGATCAGCATGATGGGATGCTGAAACATCCCTTCGACTGTGCTCAGGGTAAAAGTTCAACATGACGGATTATAGTACTTTTTAGACAGCCCTTTGTCAATTATAGGGTAAGGATCAGTCTTGTTCCTGTAGTTCCACTATTTTGGAATCGCCATCTACAACGACCTTTAGCAGCCCTAGTTTGGACAAGCCTTTCATGCCTTTATCCCAGGCCTTGTTGCTCAGCTCGGTAGCGGCTTTGAGCTCTCCCAGCGGAAGCGTTTTCTGTTTTTTGAGAACGTCCAGAATGGCCTTTTCGTTGTCCTTGAGGCTCAGTGGTTTTTTCTCCGGTCTCATTTGCGGAAAGAACAACACTTCCTGTATGGAGGAATTATTGGTCATCAGCATTACCAGCCGGTCAATACCGATTCCGATACCCGAAGTGGGGGGCATACCGTATTCCAATGCCCTGAGAAAATCCTGATCGATAAACATGGCTTCGTCATCGCCTTTTTCCGACAGGCGTAGCTGTTCCTCGAAACGCTCGCGCTGATCTATGGGGTCGTTGAGCTCGGAATAGGCATTGGCCAGCTCCTTGCCGTTCACCATGAGCTCAAAACGTTCGGTAAGTGCTGGGTCGTCACGGTGTTCCTTGGTGAGCGGGCTCATTTCCCTGGGGTAATCGGTGATGAAAGTGGGTTGTATATAATGGTGTTCACACTTTTCACCGAATATTTCGTCGATCAATTTGCCTTTGCCCATGGTCTCGTCTGCAGGGATATCGAGCTTGTTACATACTTCGCGGAGTTCGGCTTCGCTCATTCCGGAAACATCAAACCCGGTGTGTTCTTTTATGGATTGCAGTATGGGTACGCGGGGATAAGGAGCTTTGAAATCAATTTCATTTTCTCCGACCTTTACCTTTGTACTGCCGTTGGAATCGACCGCAACCTTTTCGAGCAATTGCTCGGTAGTGTCCATCATCCAGTGATAGTCTTTGTAAGAGACATACAGTTCCATCACGGTAAATTCCGGGTTGTGGGTCCTGTCCATACCCTCGTTGCGGAAATCCTTGGCAAATTCATAAACACCGTCAAATCCGCCGACGATAAGCCTCTTGAGATACAGTTCGTTAGCAATACGAAGGTATAAGGGGATATTGAGCGCATTGTGATGGGTAATAAAAGGCCTCGCTGCAGCTCCTCCCGGTATGGGTTGGAGTATGGGGGTTTCTACTTCGAGATATCCCCGATCGTTAAAGAACTCCCGTATACTGCTGGTGATCCTGGTCCGTTTTATAAAGGTGTCCTTGACGTGCGGATTGACCACGAGGTCCACATAACGCTGTCGATAGCGCAGTTCCGGGTCGTTAAATTCGTCATAGACATTTCCTTCATTATCCACTTTCGGCAGGGGGAGGGGGCGCAGGGATTTGTTGAGGATCGTAAAGTCCTTTACCATAACGGTCTTTTCGCCTACCTGTGTGGTAAACAGTTCGCCGTTTATACCTATAATGTCGCCGATGTCCAGCAGTTTTTTATAGACTTCGTTATATTTGGTCTTGTCATCTTCCGGGCAGATCTCATCCCGATTAAAATAGACCTGTATCCTTCCTTCACTGTCCTGTAACTCGGCAAAAGAAGCCTTGCCCTGTATTCTTCTGCTCATCAGCCGGCCGGCTATGACCACCTTTTTGCCTTCTTCGTAATTGTCCCTGACCTGATGTGAAGTGTGGTCTACGGGATACAAAGCCGCCGGATAGGGGTCAATGCCAAGTTCTCTTAACTTACCGAGTTTTTCCCTCCTTATGATTTCCTGTTCTGAAAGCTGCATAGTCAAGCTGTAATATTAAATTCGGATCTTCGTTTTAAGAGTGCAAAGATAATTACAATTATATTTATTCTACTTAATAGAATATTTATATTCTGTTAGGTATGATATTTCTATGTTACTTTGTGCCTGCTTTTACATCTCCAGGGTAAAATAATACCTGTGACAAGGCCAATGTGCACTACGATCTGTTTTCGGGGGAGGCTTTTAGGTGTTTCAGGGTATGTCTGTACGTGATTGCAAAAAAAATATGTAACAAAAAAGAAAAGAGATAGTCTTATAATTACCATCAATCAAAAAAACAAAATATGAGTATCTGGAGAGTATTATTAGCTATTTTATTCCCTCCCCTTGCCGTACTGGGTAAAGGGTGCGGTTCTTTGGTCATCGTTTTCCTGCTGACATTGTGCGGCTGGATACCGGGAGTTATCGCTGCCCTGATCATTCTCAACAATCCCAACAGGTAATGGGTGTGTGTTATTAATGTGTCAATTTGATAATAAGTTAATGAGATTTGGGCCTGTTCCGCACCGCAAAGCCAAAGGGCTCGCAGCTAATTACAGATTTTGAACCTCAAACAGGCCAACCCGCAACCGGTCTTCCTAATAAAGTTAGCACTTTAATCTTTATCTTTGCAGGATGAACAAGCAAGTAGAAATACAGGACCTGGGTCTTCGCGATTACAAGGAAGTATGGGACTATCAGGAAACGCTTTTTAAAAGCGTCCTGGATGTCAAGGTGAAGAACAGGAGGGAAGGTACGGACATCGAAACGCCCAATTATTTTCTGTTCGTGGAGCACCCCCATGTCTATACCCTGGGCAAGAGCGGGGATATGCAAAATATGCTGCTCAACGAAAAACAGCTGGAAGAAAAGGGGGCGACGTTCTACAAAATAAACCGGGGGGGCGATATAACCTATCACGGTCCCGGGCAGATCGTAGGATATCCTATCCTGGACCTGGACAATTTCTTTACCGACATACATAAATACCTGCGTTTTCTGGAAGAAGTGATCATCCTCACCCTGGCCGAATATGGCCTTAAAGCAGAGCGAAGCGAAGGCGAAACCGGGGTGTGGCTGGATGTGGGAACTCCTTTTGCACGAAAAATATGTGCTATGGGAGTACGCGCTTCACGCTGGGTGACCATGCACGGATTTGCGTTGAACGTCAATGCCGACCTGGGCTATTTTGACAATATCATACCCTGCGGCATCCGCGGCAAGGCAGTCACCTCCCTCAATGTGGAACTGGGAAAACAGGAAGTCCCCCCGGAGGAGGTAAAAGAAAAGATATTACACCATTTCTCCCGGCTTTTCGGGTCTCGATACACCGCTCCTGCGTCGTGGCATTCGACCTGACGAAATAGATTGGCTTACGATAAAACGTCATGGCAGCCCTGGCGAAGAGCCTGTGGCTAGTCCTTTAGTTTGTTCAGGTAGAGGTTGACTACATTCTCTATGCCCAGGTAAAGGGATTCCGCAATAAGTGCATGGCCTATGGAAACCTCCAGGAGGCCGGGGATATTCTCTTTGAAAAACCGGACATTGTCCAGGTTGAGGTCGTGTCCTGCATTAATACCCAGTCCCATGGCACTGGCAGTTTTGGCAGCTTCCACATAGGGAGTGACCCCGTTTTTATCACCTTTTTCGTAGGCAGAGGCGAAGGCCTCGGTATAAAGCTCTATCCGGTCTGTCCCTGTGGCTACCGCCCCTTCTATCATTTGAACATCCGGGTCGGTAAAAATGGAGGTCCGGATACCATTTCTTTTAAACTCCGAAATAACATCCTGCAGGAACCCCTTGTGTTTTATGGTATCCCAGCCTGCATTGGAAGTGATGGCATCTTCGGCATCGGGGACCAGGGTCACCTGTGTAGGTTTGACTTCCAGTACCAGCTCCATGAATTTTTTGATAGGGTTGCCCTCTATGTTAAATTCGGTGTGAACAACAGTCTTAAGGTCTCTGGCGTCCTGATACCGTATATGGCGTTCGTCAGGCCTGGGGTGTATAGTAATCCCCTGTGCGCCATAGTCCTGTATGTCCTGTGCCATTTTCAGCAGATCCGGCACGTTGCCCCCTCTCGAGTTTCTCAGGGTAGCTATTTTGTTGATGTTTACGCTTAACTTGGTCATATAAAAGATAAATATGAACAAAAATACGAAGTTCATCCTGCTTTTTTCTCACATAATTTAATTAATTTGCTGTCCTAAACAACAGGGGACAAATATACCCGGGTTTATGGTGATCGGAAAAAGGTAATCGGGGGTCAAAACTTGACAGCTTTGAACCTGTCACCCCGTAATTTCGGGAATGAAAAATCTGGTATGGAGATCAATTCTTTCATAAATTACGATGTTTCGCCGGTTTCACCGGACGATACCATGAAGCAGGTACAGGAGCGTTTCTTTGAACTTGTCAATACCCATCTTCCCGTAGTTAAGGACGGGCATCTGGTAGGGAATATTTCAGAAGAAGATATGGGGAGTTTTGACCTGGAAAAAAAAGTGACCGACTATCTGTATGCCCTGGATGCTTTTTTCGTAAAAGAAGATACTACCTGGCTCGAAGTGCTGGAAGAATTTGCGAGGAGCAATACCAATATGATGCCTGTGCTCAGTGCGGAAGGAAAATACCTGGGCTGTTACGACCTCACCGATATTATGGGGCTGTTCAGGGAAACACCATTTTTTAACGAACCTGGAGGCATACTCATTGTGGAAAAAGGCAGTGCGGATTATACGTTCAGTGAAATATCCCAGATCGTAGAAAGCGATAACGGTAAATTGCTGGGAGCGTTCATTTCCCGGAATGAAGGAGACCTGGTACAGCTCACCCTGAAAGTGGGGAACACAGGGCTCAATTCCATCATGCAATCGTTCAGGAGATATGGGTACAATATTGTAATGGGCAACGAGGACGACATGTATATGGACAACTTAAAAGAAAGGTCAAATTACTTAAGGAAGTTCCTTAATATATAAAAAAAACAGGTTCCTCGACATGAAGGTAGGTGTATTCGGACAGTTTTATCACGATGACAGTGAAGAATATATACTCACGTTATTGGAAGCATTGGACGAGAAAGGGATAAGAGTAATGGTAGAGGCCAAATACTTGGAACTTATCCGGCATTTCTTGGACGAAGGAAAAGATTATGAAACGTTTTCCTCTTTTGAAGACCTCGATCCCGACTGTGATATGTTTTTCAGTATGGGCGGAGATGGCACCATGCTCAGGACCATTCTTTATATCAGGGACCTTGGGATCCCCGTACTGGGTATCAATACCGGGAGGCTCGGTTTCCTGGCCACGGTACAAAAGGAAGATATCCGCAAGGCGGTAGACAGCATATCCCGGGGATCATTTGATGTAGTGGACAGAGCCCTTCTCGAGGTACATACCGATCCTGTGAACCAGGAGCTTTCCGAATTTAATTTTGCACTGAACGAAGTGGCTGTAAGCCGTAAAGATACCACTTCCATGATCACGGTGGCCACATACCTGAATGACGAATATCTCACCTCATATTGGGCAGACGGGCTTATCATTGCCACCCCCACGGGTTCTACGGGGTATTCCCTCAGTTGTGGAGGGCCGGTACTTACACCGGACACTACGGGCTTTGTTATCACTCCCATAGCACCACATAACCTGAACGCCAGGCCCCTGGTAATCCCGGACGATACTGTTATAAAACTGAAAGTGTCCGGCAGGGAAAAGAACTACCTCATATCCCTGGATTCCAGGCTGGCCACCTTGCCCGAAGAGACCGAGATCACCATAAAAAAATCGACCTTTGCCATGAAAATGGTGGAGCTGCGGACCGAAAGTTTTTTGAAAACACTGCGGAACAAGCTCCTGTGGGGAGAGGATAAACGCAATTAAAACCCCACGCCTGCCAATACAAAACTTAAAACCATGGATGTAATAACCTTCTTGCCGATCCCGAAGCCGATTTCAGAGTCAATTGGAACAAGTTTAAACAAGCTCTCGGTCCCCAGAACAATAAAAGTGCCTTTAAATCTGTTTTTAAGCATACTAATTTAAAGGAAATTACCCATGAGCAATCTTAATTATTATATTTGCGAACTTTTAATGCGTATGAGGAAAGGAGCAGCTATCGTATTTTTTTTCATAGGCTTACAGGCAGGGATGGCCCAAATACATGAAATAGGGGTGTTCCTGGGTGGAAGTAATTTTATTGGTGATGTAGGACGCACTAATTATATATATCCCACTCAACTGGCTGTGGGAGGAATATATAAATGGAACAAGAGTAAGCGATATGCCTATCGGGCGCAGCTTAGCTATACCAAATTGAGCGCTAATGACGACGATTCGGGCAGTTCGGCAAGGGAAATGAGAGGATATTCGTTCTCCAACCGCATACTGGAAGGCTCCCTGGGTATGGAATTCCATTTCTGGGAATACGACCTGCACACTCTGTATAAGCCTTTTACCCCGTATATATATGGTGGGGTGTCGGTTTTTAATTACAGGAAGGTTGATGATTATTATGATAATGGCGGTACATTGAGTCCGAATTCGAGGAGAAAGACCTCATTTGCAATTCCCTTTGGCCTGGGGGTAAAAGGAGAGGTGCTGCCCAACCTTATACTGGGGGCAGAAGTGATAGCAAGGTATACCCTCGTCAATGATATAGACAACAGTGAGCCGAAAGATATCGCTAATGCCGATGGCAGGAATTATCCGGGCTTTGGTAACTATAACAGTAACGACTGGTATGTCTTCAGTGGCATAACCATAACATATACGTTCGGGAAAAGGCCGTGTACTTTTTGTTACGAATAAAACAAGGGCGATATCAACAGGATTCGGACCTGTTAAAGAATAAAAATTAAGATGGGATGATCATGTCCCCGCGATGAATATGCATTAATGAACAAGAAGAAAGACGCCATAGACAAGGAAAGACTGCCAAAGCACATAGCTGTGATCATGGATGGCAATGGCAGATGGGCAAAACAAAGAGGAAAAACGAGGGTTTTTGGCCATGAAAAAGGGGCTGGCGCAGTGCGTGAAATAGTAGAAGGATGTGCAGAACTCGGCGTGGAGAACCTGACGCTCTATGCATTCTCTACCGAAAACTGGAAACGCCCCAGGCTCGAAGTGGAAACCCTGATGAAACTCCTTGTTACATCGCTGCGCAAAGAGCTTAAGACACTCAATGATAACAATATAAAACTTCGTACCATCGGAAAGATGGAACAGCTGCCCCGAACAGTGTCCCGAAAACTGAAGGAAGTTATCGAAAAAACTGAGAATAACGACCGGATGACCCTTACCATTGCACTTAGTTATGGCTCCCGGGAAGAGCTTAAAAATGCCGTTCAGGAGATAAGTTTTAAAGTTAAAAATAACATAATTTCTGCCCGGGATATTGACGAAACGGTTATAAATGAGCATCTTTATACGCAAAATTTGCCCGATGTGGACCTGCTTATCCGCACCAGTGGCGAACTCAGGGTAAGTAATTTTTTACTGTGGCAGATAGCCTATGCCGAACTTTATTTTACAGAGACCCTATGGCCGGATTTTAATAAAGAAAAGCTGTATGAAGCAATTTTAAATTATCAAAACAGGGAACGTAGATTTGGAAAAACTAGCGAACAACTTAACTGAGAACAGCATGCGCAAGAGATATTTTGGAGTAATTATCGCAGTCTTTGTGCTTCTTTGTAACAATGCCGCTTTAAAGGCGCAGGATATTAAGTTTGATAAAGGTCAGAAATATATATTGGGAGGCATCGAGGTTACCGGGGTAAAAAGCTATAACAAGCAGACCGTGATAACCTATAGTGGACTTCGCGTAGGTCAGGAGATCACTGTTCCCGGTGAGCAGATAACCAACGTCATTAAAAAATTATGGAAACTTGAGCTGTTCAGCGATGTTACGTTCTACATTACCCGTACAGAAGGAAATAAGGTTTTCCTGGAACTGAACATCAAGGAAGTTCCCACACTCTCTACGGTAAAGATCGAAGGGATCAAGAAAAAGAAGGGAGAAGCTGTGCTTAAGGAAGCAGATATCAAGAAAGGAAAGAGGGTCACGGAGAGTTTTATTACCAATACCCGTAATTTTTTGGTCAATAAATACAAGAAACAGGGTTTCCTGCACGCTAAGGCCAATATTGTTACCGCTCCCGATACATCCCAGGTCAATGCCGTAAAAATGCTGGTCAATATAGACCGGGGCGAAAAGGTAAAAGTGAAGGATATTACCTTTAGTGGCAATGAAGCCCTGAAAAGCAAAACGCTCCGAAAAGCCATGAAAAATACCAAGCGGAAAATGTTTGGGCGTTTCTGGAAAAAATCCAAATTTATCCCGGAAGATTATAAAACAGACCTCACATCTCTGGTAGATAAATACAAAGAAAGGGGATACAGGGATGCCAGGATAATTGCAGACACTGTAATAGATAATAAGACCAAAAAGATAGGCATTCATATAGACCTCGAAGAAGGAAATAAATATTACTTCGGAAAGATCGACTTTGTAGGGAATACGGTGTGGTCCGACCGCCAGCTGTCATCCATCCTGGGGATCGAACCCGGGGATACCTATAACGGAGTATTGCTCCGAAAACGAATAGCGGATGAAACCAAGCCCGATGCCGAAGATATTACAAACACCTATCAGAATAACGGTTACCTGTTCTCAACCATTAACCCGGTGGAGGTGTCGGCAGAAAATGACACCATAGATTTTGAAATACGTATCACAGAAGGTAAACTGGCCTATTTTAACGATATCAGGATCTCCGGTAATGACAAGACCAACGACCATGTGATCTACCGGGAACTGCGTACCAGGCCGGGACAGAAATACAGCAAGGAAAATGTAATACGTACTATCCGGGAATTAGGTCAATTGGGGTATTTTGACCCTGAGGCTATTGCGCCGGAAATAAAAAATGCCAATCCCAATGCGGGTACTGTTGATGTCGAATACGCCCTGACCGAGAAAGGTTCCAGCCAGATAGAATTGCAGGGGGGCTATGGCGGAGGTGGTTTTATCGGAACGCTCGGATTGTCCTTTAGTAACTTTTCCATCAAAGATCTCTTTAAAAAAGATGCTTATAAACCCGTACCCATGGGAGACGGACAAACCCTCGCTCTGAGGTTACAGGCCAGCCGTTTTTATCAGACCTATAGTTTTTCGTTTTCAGAACCCTGGCTGGGAGGGAAAAAACCCACTCAGTTCTCGGCTTCACTATCGCATAGTCGGCAGTTCTATTACGACCCTTATACAGGTCGTCCGGATAAGGATCAGCGGTTTTACATCACCAGTTTTACCCTTGGGCTGGCCAAAAGGCTCGAAGTGCCCGATGATTATTTCAGCCTGTCCCATGCCCTTAGTTTTCAATACTATGATCTGCAGAATTATCCTATTGGCCTCTTTGGATTTGGAAGTACCGGTTTTGCCAAGAACATCGCATACACCGTTGCCCTTTCCAGGAATAACACTTACATAAACCCCATCTATCCCCTCGGCGGGTCCAAGTTTACCATTTCCTTGAGGGTAACTCCACCGTATTCCCTGTTTGACGGAGTGGATTACGGAAACCTGGGAGACAAGGAAGAGTTCTGGAGCAGGGATGAAGACGGAAATATAATGAAGGATGATGATAATAATCCAATACCCGATCAAGAAAAGATTGCCCAGGAAAAAATAAAATGGCTCGAATTCTACAAGATCAAATTCGACGGAGAATGGTATACCAAGCTGGTGGATAAACTGGTCCTGAAAACACAGGCTAATTTTGGATATCTCGGCGCCTATAATCAGGACAGGGACGTGGTGCCTTTTGAACGATTTTATCTCGGAGGGGACGGAATGGCTAACTATACTCTAGACAGTAGGGAGACCATTGCGTTAAGAGGATATCCGAATCAGTCGTTGTCAGGAGGTTCCGGTACCAGGTCATTAGGGTCTACCATATACAATAAGTTTTCCCTGGAATTGCGTTATCCGCTTACCCTGAAACCTTCGGCTTCAATATACGGACTGGTCTTTGCGGAAGGCGGGGCGGCTTTTGATGAGTTCAAAGACTACAATCCGTTCCAGTTAAAAAGATCAGCAGGTTTCGGTTTGCGTATCTTTATGCCCGCATTCGGATTGCTGGGGATAGATTTCGGGCACGGTTTCGACTCAATAGACGGCACCGGGCAAAAGAATGGCTGGGAAACTCACTTTATTATCGGACAACAATTTTAACTTTGGCACGATATTTTCTATAACTTGAATGACTTTATTATAAGGAATAGGGAAAATATAAATTTCCAGAATAGCCGGAGTTTGCCAAAAAAATTGTTAATTTCAGGCGAAATTTCAAACTGTAAAACAAATGAAGGCTAAAGTTCTTTTTATACTGTTGTGTATTTCGGTATGGGCGGCCTGGGGACAGCGAGGAGTGAGGATAGCATATATAGATATGGAGTATATCCTGGAAAATGTAGAAGAATACAAGGAAGCCAGTTCACAATTAGATTCCAGGGTGGAGAAATGGAAAATGGAAGTCGAAGAGAAAAAAGGTGTTATCGCCCAGATGAAAAAGGATCTGGAAGCTGAAAGAGTGCTTCTAACCAAGGAATTGATCGAAGAAAGAGAAGAAGACATCAACCTGGCCGAAGAAGAATTACGGGAGTACCAGCAGGGCAGGTTCGGGCCACAGGGCGATATGATACACCAAAAACAATTGCTGGTAAAACCTGTGCAGGACCGGGTGTTCAATGCCGTACAGGAAATTGCTTCCCGGCGGGCATACGATTTTGTTTTTGACAGGTCGGCCGATGTAGTGATGTTGTATTCTGATAAAAAACACGATATTAGCGACCAGGTTTTGAAAAGCATAGGGCGTCACCGGAAAACGGAACAGAGAAATTCGGGAAATGCCAAGAACCGTTTTGAGGAAATTAACCGCGAAGTAGATCCGGAAAGACAGGCCCAGAAAGAAGAAATAGAGCGCGAACGGGACGAAAGGGCCAGGACGCTGGAAGAAAAAAGACAACAGCGGATCAGGGAACGGGAAGAAAGACAGCGTGCATACGAAGAGAGAAGACAGCAAATACTGGAAGAGAGGAAAGCATACCGCAAAGCACGCGAAGAAAAAAGAAGAAAAAAACAGGAAGAAAAAGGGCAAAAGACAAACGAAGAAGAAGGTGAAGAGAACAATAACGAAAACAACAATTAACACTTAAACATTTATTATTCTTGAAATTATGAAACAATTAAAAACATTAGCCATTGCTGTAGTATTAGCTCTAGGTGCTGTAAGTTTTGCGAATGCACAGAGTAAAGTTGCTCACGTAAACGTGCAGCAATTAATGGAAGATATGCCAGAGATGAAAGCGGCTAAGGCAGAGTTGAAAAAACTGGAAGACCAGTATTCTGCAGATTTGAAGAGTTCTGGCCAGGAATTGCAGAATAGGATAAAACTTTACGAAAGCGAGGCTTCTACAAAGTCTGAGGAAGAGAATAAGAAAAGAGCAGAAGAAGTGCAAGGCATGCAAACTAATATCATGCAGGCGCGACAAACTGCAGAACAGGAGTTGCAGAAAAAGCAAATGGAGCTGATCCAGCCTATTTTGGAAAAAGCCCAGAAAGCTATTCAGAAAGTAGGGAAAACACAGGGATTCCAGTACATTCTGGATGCATCTCCGGGATCTGGTGTTCTCCTTGCGGACGGAAAAGATATCCTTCCCGATGTAAAAAAGGAACTGGGCTTCTAAGCTCTTGTTTAAGGACTGAAAATAAAGCCCGGAGAGATCTCTCCGGGCTTTTTATGTTTTGCTGCATATGCTTAATGCAGGCGGAAAAATTCTTTTTTACCCGAATACCCTTTTGTTGTTTTTTATGAGTTCTTTTAGCCGGTCCGGTTCATCGGTCTTTATTTTCTGTTGTAGTCTTTCTAGGTGCCGGGTGTTGTGCATGTCGGTGCCTATAAAGTCCAGCATGTCTTTTTTTAACAGTTTAACGGCTGTTTTATGAACGTCCCGGCCATAGTAAGAAGTAAGGGAAAGAAGATTAAGCTGTAAACGGCATCCCGCCTTTTTCAGCTTGTTGTACATGTCAAAGTTCTGGTGATAGAACATATAGCGTTCCGGGTGGGCCAGTACGGGGATGTAACCGGCGACCTGCATATCAAATAAAATATCGAACAGTGCTATCGGCGGGTTGATATATGACATTTCTACAAGGACAAACTTATCTTTCAGGCAGAGAATATCCCCTTTTTTTATCAGTTCCCGGAAAGATTCGTCCATAAGGTATTCTGCAGCCGCATCAAAGAAACGGACTTTGTTCTCCAGAGCAGGGCGTACTTCCTCCTTTTTTTGAGTAATGATCTCCGAGGTGTTGGGCCATACTCCCTGAATGATATGTGGTGTGGTAATTATACGGGTAATACCCAGTTCCGTGAATCCGCGGATCAGCCTTTGCGTATCTTCGATATCTTTGGCGCCGTCGTCAATTCCCGGGAGGAGGTGGGAGTGTATGTCAGTGTGGTCCCCTTCAAATAAATCCTTGAGATAAACCGTTTTTTTATGCGTAAAAATTTGCAAAATCTACGATGTTTGTATTATACATGCAAAGATAGTGCAAAAGTTATACAGAAGTTAGAGGTTAGAAGTACGAAGTTAGAAGTTTTGTTAAATTCATACTTTTCACTTTTCCCATCACCAGCTTCCGCTGGCACCGCCGCCGCCGAAGCCGCCGCCGCCGAAACCTCCTCCGAATCCACCTCCGCCAAAGCCTCCTCCGGAAGAAGAGCCGCCGCCAAAGCCGCCTCGTCCCAGGCTGCTCAGGATAAGGATATCCATAAGGTCCCCGCCCCGGGAGCGACCACCCGGGCCACCGCCGCCGCGGGAATTCCTGGAAAGTATGATGAGGATAATAAAGACGGCAAACAGTATAAGCACAAAACTACCGGACAGAAATCCGTCTTTGCCCTTCCTGCCTTCACCTTTGTATGCCCCGGTAAGAACCTGAAAGATCGTATCCGTGCCTTCGTCCAGTCCGGCATAGTAATTACCTTTCATAAAACGGGGCTTCATCACGTTTTCTATAACGCGTTTAGATAATGCGTCAGTGAGCAGGTGTTCTATGCCATAGCCAACCTGTATGCTTATTTTCCGGTCGTCTCTGGCCAGGAGTATGATTATACCATTGTCTTTTTCTCCCTGCCCGATACCCCATAAGTGGCCCCATTTTGTCGCCAGGTAATTTATGTCTTCTCCATTGGTGGAGGGAATGATAATGGTGACGATCTGGGTGGAAGTGCTGTCAGAATACCGTATCAGTTTTTGTTCCAGGGCACTTTTCTGCTGGGAAGTGAGAAGTCCGGTCTTGTCGTATACGCTGGTTTGCAGTGTTGGTTTTTCCGGGATATCGAACTGAGCAAAGGTCCATTGGGAAAGGCACAGGAAAAGGACTAAAAAATATGTGGGTAAAAGAGTTTTCTGCATTTTGTTTTGTGAGATTGCGGCGTTTCGATCCATGCTTTTCAGTGCCCTTTGGATATATTGTCGGGGAGCTCGTTAATGTCGTCGGTCTGCCAGGGAAAATGTTTTTTCAGTTGTTCACCCGCCATCAGTATACCCTCCGCCAGGCCCTGTTTGAATTTTCCGTGTTTAAAGTGCCCGGCAATAATGTCTTTGGTACTGTTCCAGAAATTGTCCGGGACCATTTCGTCAATTCCCTTGTCCCCGTAAATGGCAAAAGCCTTGTCTTCAACGGCCACATAGATAATTACGCCGTTACCGAGTTTGGTATTGTTCATTTTCAACTGGTAAAAGACTTCGATAGCCCGGTCATATGGAGCCAGGGAACCTGCCGATTTTTCAATATGTACCCGGATCTCTCCTGAGGTGTTGAGTTCGGCCTCTCGGATGGCATTGACTACTTCCTGTTCCTCTTCTGCGGTTAAGAAATCTTCTACTTTAGACATGTCCAGATATTGTAATTATTTTAAAAACCGAATCCCGGAATGTTATATCAGACCGGGAGTATACGGTTTCTGGGTATTTTGATTCCCGGATGTTAAAAATTAAAATCCACATCCGGTGCCTTTTCGGCGCCTTTGTCGGCAGAGAAACGTCCCATTTCATCAAAACCGAATGTTCCGGCAAATAAATTGCCTGGAAACCGCTTGATCTTTTTGTCGTATTTATTAACTGCTTCGTTGTAACGGTCGCGTGCTACATTAATTCTGTTTTCGGTGCCTTCTAACTGGGATTGAAGTTCCAGGAAGTTCTGATTAGCTTTGAGTTCCGGATAACGTTCTACGGTTACCAGTAAACGCGATAATGCAGAAGATAATCCGCTTTGGGCCTGGTTAAAAGCTGCTAATTGTTCCGGGCTGATATTAGTGGGGTCTATGGTTGTTGAAGTGGCTTTGGCCCTGGCTTCAATAACATCTGTCAAAGTCGATTTTTCAAAATCGGCAGCTCCTTGTACCGTTTTTACGAGATTGCCAATAAGGTCGTTCCTTCTCTGGTAGGTGCTTTCTACATCTGCCCAGGCAGTTTTGGCATCGGCCTGGAGGTCTACCATCCCGTTATAGGTTCTCACTCCGACAAAAACAAGTATTACAAGGATTATTACAGGGATTAACCACTTTTTCATATATTCTCAGTTTTTAGTTATTTCTCTTTTATAAGTGGGGATTTTTATTGATTTGTTACAGTCCGTCGGCATAAAAAGCAAAACTGAAGTTGCAAAACACTTCTGTACTTATAGCTGATCTTTTATTTTGATCAGTGTAGTTTTTATATTCTCTAATTTACGAATAATCTCAAAATTAGAAAGTGTTTTGTGTTTTTCTTCCTTCAGATGGATCTTGGCTCCTTCGAGGGTAAACCCCCTTTCCTTGACCAGGTGATAGATGAGTTGCAGGTTTTTGATATCTTCCGGGGTGAATTTCCGGTTGCCCTTAGCATTCTTTTTGGGTTTCAGGGCGTCAAATTCCTTTTCCCAAAAGCGGATAAGGGAAGTGTTTACCTTAAAGGCCCTGGCCACTTCGCCTATACTGTAATAGCGTTTTTCCGGAAGTTCTATATGCATATCTGTAATCGGTATTCGGTATTCAGTAATCGGTATTCAGTATTCAGTATATTTGTAACTGTTAACCGCTTACCGGTCTTCCATTAATCCAGTGACTGGTTTTCCTGTGAGGCAACGTGCAGCAGTTCTTCATATTCTGCCGGAGTTAAACTTCCGTAATAGAAATTAAGGGGGTTTATCCTTTGCCCGTCCTTGAATACCTCGTAGTGCACGTGGGGTGCCTGTGACCGGCCTGTGCTACCTACAAAGCCTATGAGGTCTCCTCTTTTTACTTTTTGCCCTTTTCTTACGTTGTATTTACTCAAATGAGCGTAAAGGCTTTCATAACCGAAGCCGTGTTCTATTCTTATGTGGTTGCCGTAGCCCGCGGCCCGGTTGTCCGATCTTTTCACCACACCGTCGCCCGTAGCGTATACCGGGGTGCCTTTAGGAGCGGAAAAGTCCATGCCCCAGTGCATTTTCCTGGCCTTGGTAAAAGGGTCTGTACGCCATCCGAAACCGGAAGCCATACGCTTCAGGGCCTTGTTGTTCACTGGCTGTATAGCAGGGATCGTAGCCAGGAGTTTTTCCTTGTTTTCCGCGAGTTTAGCAATTTCGTCAAGCGATTTGGATTGTACTACCATTTGTTTTTGCAGGACTTCCAGCTTTCTGGTAGTGTTAATGACGGTCTTGGAGTTATCAAATCCTTCCAGGGCCTGGTACCTGTTCACTCCTCCGAAACCTGCACGCCGTTGTTCCTCGGGGATGGGGCTGGCCTCGAAATACAACCGGTAGATATTGTTGTCCCTGTCCTCTATATCTGTCAGCACCTCTTCCATCTGCTCCATTTTTTTATTCAGAAGGGCAAACTGGAGCTCGTACTGTTTTAATTCCCTGGAAGTGGAAAGTTCTTTCGGGGTGTTTACAAGACCGGTGTTCAGCAAGGTAAACAGGCCTATCATACCGAATAAGAACGACGCCAGGAGAAAAACAAGGAAGTTCCTAACCTTCTTCCCTTTTTTGCCCTCGATTTTTCTGTACGAAAGTGTCTCCTGGTCGTAATAATATTTTACCTTCGACATAAATAAAAAATTCTATTTTTGCCCTGTGAATACAGGGGGAAATCCTTTTTGTTCAGGAATATATATTAACGTAACGGACAAATATAGAAATTGTTTTTGAGTTACAATAATTTTAGAAAAGGTTAAGATCCGGGGAAATGCGTTGCAGGGCCCTGACAAAAATAAAAATACAGGATATATTGTTGTATTATTGGTCCGTATTCAGAAGAGCATATTATTAATGTCAATAAAAAGCACAGAATGACATCACAGGAAATAAGAAGCCGTTTTTTTAAGTTTTTTGAAGGAAAACAACACACCGTGGTCCCATCGGCTCCGATGGTTATGAAGGACGATCCTACGCTGATGTTTACCAATGCGGGAATGAACCAGTTCAAGGAATACTTCCTGGGAAACAAAAAGCCGAAAACGTCCCGGGTTACCGATTCGCAAAAATGCCTTCGTGTGAGCGGTAAACACAATGACCTGGAAGAAGTGGGCAAGGATACCTACCATCATACCATGTTTGAGATGCTCGGAAACTGGAGTTTCGGCGATTATTTCAAAAAAGAGGCTATTGCGTGGGCATGGGAGCTACTCACCGAGGATCTCAATATAGATAAAGACAGATTGTATGTCACCTTTTTCGAAGGTTCGGACGAGGACGGTCTGTCTGAAGATAGCGAGGCTTATAAACTTTGGAAAGAAATAGTCCCTGAGAACAGGATCATTCCCGGGAACAAAAAAGACAATTTCTGGGAAATGGGCGACCAGGGTCCCTGCGGCCCGTGCTCCGAGATACATATCGACATACGCTCCGGGGAAGAACGGGCCATAGTGCCGGGCAAGGAACTGGTGAACCAGGATCATCCACAGGTAGTGGAAATATGGAACCTCGTATTTATGGAATTTAACCGCAAGGCAGACGGTTCCCTGGAAAAACTGCCCGCACAGCATGTAGACACCGGAATGGGATTTGAGCGCCTGTGTATGGTGCTGCAGGGAGTGCAGAGCAATTATGACACCGATGTCTTTACCCCGCTTATCAGGGAAATTGAGGCTATTACAAATTCTAAATACGGAAAAGAAGAAAAGGTAGATATTGCCGTCCGGGTGATCGCCGACCACGTCAGGGCCGTAGCTTTTGCCATTGCCGACGGGCAACTACCGTCCAATACCGGGGCAGGTTATGTGATACGAAGGATATTGCGAAGGGCTATCCGTTACGGGTTTACCTTCCTCGATCAGAAAGAACCCTTTATCTATAAGCTCGTGGATACCCTGAGCAACCAGATGCACCAGGCATTTCCTGAAATAAAATCGCAAAAGAACCTGGTGGTCAATGTTATCCGGGAAGAAGAACAATCCTTTTTAAAGACGCTCGACCAGGGATTGGTATTGCTCGATACCATTATAGCTAATGCGAAAGATAAAAATATCTCCGGGGCAAAGGCGTTCGAATTGTACGATACCTATGGTTTCCCGATAGACCTTACGGCACTTATCCTTAGCGAAAAAGGATATACCCTGGATGAAGAAGGTTTTGAAAAAGAATTACAAAAGCAAAAGGAACGATCCCGTGCAGCTACTTCCGTAACCACAGGCGACTGGGTGGTCCTTGTTGAAGATGATGAAGAAGAGTTTGTAGGCTACGACACCCTGGAGACCGATGTAAAGATCGTCAAATACAGGGCTGTCAGCAGTAAAAAGGAGGGCGATATGTTCCAGGTGGTCTTTAACCTGACGCCGTTTTACCCGGAAGGAGGCGGACAGGTAGGAGACAAGGGCTACATAGAATCGGATAATGGAGATGTGGCTTATATCGTAGATACCAAAAAGGAAAATAACCTTATCGTTCATTATACCAAGAGCCTGCCGCGGAATGTGGAGGGAAGGTTTAAGGCGGTGGTAGATAAAAACCAGCGCAGGAGAACAGCGGCCAATCACTCGGCCACACACCTGTTGCACCAGGCATTAAGAACTGTACTCGGAGACCATGTAGAACAGAAGGGATCGATGGTACACAATGACCACCTGCGTTTTGATTTTTCGCATTTCAGCAAGGTGAGCCCGGAGGAGTTGCAGGCCGTAGAAGATTTTGTAAATGCCAGGATCAGGGAACAACTTCCTCTGGAAGAACAACGGAACATCCCCTATCAGCAAGCCATAGATGAGGGAGCACTGGCTCTTTTCGGAGAGAAGTACGGAGATACGGTAAGGGCTGTGCGTTTCGGGGAGAGCATGGAACTCTGCGGAGGGACTCATGTGAAGAACACGGCAGATATCTGGCATTTTATCATTACAGGAGAAAGTGCCGTGGCAGCGGGTATCCGTAGGATAGAGGCCATAACCCTGGATGCCGCCAAGGAATATTTTACCACCCAGGCCGATATCTTTAAAGAAGTAAAGACGATCCTGAAAAATGGCAAGGATCCGGTTAAAGCCATTGTTTCGCTGCAGGAAGAGAACAACACCCTGAAAAAACAGGTAGAAACTTTGCTCAGGGACAAGGCAAAGAACCTGAAGGGCGACCTGGCTGCCCAGCTGGAAGATATAAACGGCATACGTTTCCTCGCTACCCGCGTAGACCTGGACTCTGCCGGAATAAAGGATCTTGCTTTTGCCATGGGAAAAGAACATCAGAACCTCTTTGTATTATTGGCTACGGAACAGAACGGCAAAGCCCTGCTTGCCTGCTACATTTCGAAAGAACTGGCCGGAGAAAGGGACCTGAACGCCGGACAGGTGGTCCGGGAACTCGGTAAATATATACAAGGCGGCGGAGGCGGACAGCCTTTCTTTGCCACCGCCGGAGGCAAAAACCCAGGAGGCATTCCACAAGCCCTCGAAAAGGCCCGGGAGTTTGTGAAATGACGATCGTTGAAAATAGTTTGGAGTTGGGGAGTTGATGTGTAAAAACTCCAAGCTTCCAAGACTCCGAACTCCAAAACTAAAAAACTCTGAAACTCCAGACGCAAATACCCGTATCACCCGGAAAGAACCGTATCAGTTACGATTCGAGACTGTTATTGTTAGGTTCGTGCTTTGTAGAGAATATGGGAAGCAAACTCGACTATTTTAAGTTTCCCTGCCTGCAAAACCCCTTCGGGATACTGTTTCATCCTGGTGCCCTGGAGAATTTTACAGCGCGGGTGACCGCCCGGCAAAAATATACCGAAGAAGTTGTTTTTGAACATAACGGACGGTGGCATTGTTTTGATGCACACTCCGTGATGAGCGGAAATTCCCGGGAAGCTGTATTGTCCCGTCTCAACAAGGCTCTGGACCATACGGCAGATTATCTTAAAAATGCAACACATATAGTCATTACCCTGGGAACAGCCTGGGGGTATCGCCTGAAAGACTCGGGGCTCCTGGTGGCCAATTGTCATAAAGTGCCGCAACGACAGTTTGTCAGGGAACTGGCCCCGATAGAGGCCATAGAGAAAAGTATAGAAGGGGCCATTAAACATATAGGTTCCGTAAACCCGGGTGTTCAGTTTGTCTTCACCGTGTCCCCGGTACGTCATGTAAAAGACGGCTTTGTAGAAAACCAGCGCAGCAAAGCCCATCTTATTACAGCTCTGCATAATGTTTTGAAGAAAGAGGCCTATTTTCCATCCTACGAAATTATGATGGACGAACTCCGCGACTACCGGTTCTATGCCGAAGATATGATCCATCCTAACCAAACAGCAATAGATTATATCTGGGAGAAGTTTACCCTGGCCTGGATATCACCCGAAGCCGTTCCGGTTATGGAAGAGGTCGATGCCATACAAAAAGGCCTGGCTCATAAACCCTTTGCCCCGTCTTCTGAACAGCATCAGAAGTTTTTAAAAAGCCTGCAGGAGCGTATATCACGCCTGCAGGCCAGAGTTCCACATATCTGGTTTGAATGAGTTTTGGAGTTTTTTAGTTAGAAAATTTAAAGTCAAAAAGATGATTTGTCTCCCCTTTAGGGGAGATACCGAAGGCAGAGGGGTGTAACTCCCCAACTAAAAACTCCAAAACTCCGAACTAAGAAACACTCCTTGATCAATCCTTAAACCCGTAGAAATCGCTTACCGCATTGTAGTCAGCATAGTTGAGCCTGGCCTGTGTAGCCGGCATGCCTCCCGGTACCAGTATATAGCGGAACTGAAGGCTACCGCCAATATTTACACTACCGCTGTCGTCAAAGGCAAAACGGGTGATAAATATTTTGCCCACCTGTGACCGGAAATTGATCTCACTGGGCTTGCCGCCCGCATCACTTATATAGGGCAGGGCATATGCAGTACCGCCAAACTTCATATATACCATAATAAGGCCATTGTCCACGATATCCTGGGTAAGACCCGGGGCATTGATATGATTTACTTTCATATGACTACCATCAACAATGGTATCCCGGGTAGCGTGTTGTAAAAATGCCCACTGAGAATAGATGACATTGGCCGTGCCGGGCTCGCCCTGCTCGCCTTGTTCTCCCTGTTCACCTTGTAAGCCTTGTTCGCCTTGTGGTCCCTGTTCGCCGGGAAGGCCGTCTTCGCCGTCGGAGCAGGCCACAAAGCTCATTCCGAGCAATAGTAACATGCAATAAAAAAGTTTTGTTTTCATAACTCATGGTTTTAAAGCCCCGGTCATTTCAATAATACCCAAACCGGGAGGTTATTAATCGATGCAAATCTATGATCCATAATTCTCCGGGGTAAGGGGGAAAAACCTTTTTTAATAGGGGTTTTTCCCCTTTTTACGGTGTTAAAAGAGGTTGCCGGATGGTGTGATAAAGAAAAGCAGGATTGCCCGAACGGATGTCCGGTATTTTTGAAAGTCAAAAAATCGGGACAGGTTTTGTTGGATTCCGGACTCTTTTCGGTAGACAGGAGCCCGAAACAGGCAGGTAACACCATTTAGTTTTGATCCTGCGGTTTCTCTTTTCGGGCCGTTTCCGGGTTTTGAGATGAGGTTTGTATTCACTTTGGTCCCAGCCCGTTCCGGGAAATACCGCCTGATGGATTACCTGCCTGCTTTTTATCCGGCTTCTGTTTTATTCGGGGAAGCGGAGCATACCTATAATGCCGTTTTGCCGTAATTTTTCCTGGTTAAAGGCCATAGTGGGCTTTTACCGCTTCGTAATCGCTAAAATCAATATCGGGTAATTGCAGTCCTTTGCTCATGTCTTCCATATTATTGGAAACGATCCGGATGACAATGATCTGCTCATACTCCTCACCCGGGCCACTTTGCCTGGTAACCGTTGTACGCGCTGTGCCTCCGTTGGATCCAAGGTAGAATCTATAAACCCGGTACTCGGTGTTTCCGGACAATCCCCAACCGGGTACAGGGTATACATTTCCGCTGGGCCGTATCAGATAGATCAGCCAGGCACTTTGGTTCATCTCATCTTCGGTAATACCGGTAATATCTAAAACAACATCGCTGTTAAGAGAGAAATCATTCCCCGCATAGGTATATTGGGTTACATTGGCATTACCTTCAATACCCTGGGGCCCTTGTGGCCCTGCGGGGCCTTGTGGCCCCTGTTCACCTTGCGGTCCCTGTTCTCCGGGAAGGCCGTCTTCGCCGTCGGAGCAGGCCAGAAAAGCGGCCCCAAGTAATAAAAACATACAGTAAAAAATTTTAGTTTTCATAGTGAGTAGTTTTTTGTACCCGAGTATAGCGGGCACCGGTTAGTAATCCTTACAGCACCGGAAGAAAAGGGAGAAGTCCGGGCCCTGGATACCTTCTCCCTTTCCGGGGCCTTAAAAGCATAACAAAGAAACAACGGGCGGGAAGAATGAATGTCCGGGATCATTGAAAGTCAAAATATCAGGATATATTAACTTTTTCAAAAGGTGTTAAAATAAGTCTTCGGAACTTGTACGACGAGTACGGGAAGCCGGTTTCGTTTTGCAGGTGTACAAGGGTTTTTTTAGATCCTTCGGAAAAATTTTTAATACCAACTATTCGCCTTTTTGCCTCCTTCTGTGCATTTCATCATGGTCCGGTTACAGATTCACCGGCTATTTACATATATATTCAAATGAGACTTCAGTATCTTCGGTCACATTGTTTGCCGTTTGCTTCACGGTGTATTTGCTGATCTTTCCATCTGCGTCAAACTGATAATTATAGGTTCTTACAAACCCGTTGCCCTGGCTGTCCCATGATTTGAGCAGGTTTTTATTGTTGAAGAACCGGATCCCGCTGCTCAACTCATAAGGCAGGGCTGTATAATCGGCCTGCTGGATCGGCAGGTTGGTATAATATTCATAGGTGTCCGTATAATTTTCACCTGCTGCTTTTATCATATTTCCTCCGGCCCAGGTATAGTTAGTGACAGTTTCCGGATCGTTGCCGCTTTTCAGCACACTTTTTATCAGTTGTCGCTGTCCGTTATATTCAAAGGAGATCATATTGGTGTGGTAAACGTCTCCATTGTTATCATAAAAATCAATGATGATTTTAACAGGATCGCCTTTTGCGTCCAGGTCGATGTATTTTTTGTTTACGATTTTATCGTCATTATACCATTCGTGTATAATTTTATGGGGCGCATAGTCCCAGGCGGCCTGGCTGTTATAGTTTGAGCGGGTAATGTTTGCCGAACTGAGACTGCCATCATTGTTGTAGTTGATCTGTGTAACACTGGGTTGATTATTTCCTTTTACGGAAGTGCGCTCTACGATACTGCAGCTGGCTTCGGGCAATTCGGATCCCGGGTCGTCAGTTTTGTTGCAGGAAACAGTGATTATTACTGCTGTCAAAAGCAGTAGGGTTACTTTTGGCGCTTTTGTAGTTTTCATCATTTTCTCAAATTGGCACCCCTCAAAAAGAGGCTGGTTAGACCTTGTTGTTTATGATTTACTGTTTGGCAGAGAACCCGATTTTTTTATTTTTTCGCCTTTCCCCAGGACGGATCCCGCTCAACTGACGGATGGTTGGTAAGGTTGGTTTGTGCGGAACCATCGATGTTCATCACATAGATATCGTTAGTAGTTGGAGAATTTCTATACCAGGCAATCTGTTTGCCATGGGGTGACCAGGCCGGCAAATCGTCAAATGCTGAATCATTGGTCAGTCTGGTCTGACTGCTGCCGTTGGCATTCATTACGTAGATCTCCCGGTTGCCCCCGAAGTCACGATCACTCGCAAAAGCGATCTTTTTGCCATTAGGGCCGTTGGGCGACCAGGCCGGGCTGCGGTCGAAAGATGGGTGATTGGTGAGATTAACCGGGTCACTGCCATCGGCATTCATCCTGTAAATCTCTCCATTGCCATCTCTGCTGCTGGTAAACGCGATATATTGGCTGTTGGGCGACCACGTCGGATCACGGTCGGGAGACGGATGGTTGGTGAGGTTAGTCTGTTCACTACCGTCAACATTCATTACATAAACCTCCAGGTTGCCGTCGCGATCACTTGCAAAAGCAATTTTATTGCCGTTGTGCGACCAAACCGGATCGATATCGTCGCCCGGGGCATCGGTTAACCTTGTTATACCGGTTCCATCAGCGTTCATCACATAAATTTCCCGGTTGCCATCACGGACACTCACAAAGGCGATCTGTTTACCATTGGGCGACCACGCCGGTTGGTTGTCGAGAGCCGGATGATCGGTAAGGCGGGTCACGCCGCTACCATCCGTGTCCATTACATAGATCTCCCAGTTGCCGTCGCGGAAAGTTGTAAATGCGATCCGGCCATTATTTTTGGGAGTAACAGGATTTTGCTTAAGATCCCCGATACTGTATTCGGGTTGCAGGAGATCCTCTTCTTCTTTTTCACAGGAAACGATCATGGCCAATGAGGCCAGGATAGTCCATGTGCGGAAAACAGTTTTTGATTTCATAATAATAAGGTTTTGATGTTACTTTATGGCCATGCTTTGCCAGGGCCTGAGGTAGGGCTGAACGGAATATCAATGACCTCCCATGAAAGATCAATGGGGCCGGTGCCATAGGTCATGGCATTTTCTATGCGTTCCACGGTTTCCGGAGTAAGGCGGGAAACCCAGTTCTGATCATTTTCGCAGGCGGAAACCGGGCTTCCGATAAGAATGCCGGTCACCTTTCGGATAACGCCATTTCCCGAATGTTCGGCGGGAAACAGAAATGAATATACCGCCGATCCACTCTGGCCGCCCGAACCGTCAAGGTCGGTATAGAGCAATCCTGCCTGGTTATTGTCTATCAATCCAAAGGGTTGCTGGTTATAGTAATCTCCGTTGGTGATCCAGGGGGTATTCAACAGATTCTTTCCTCCTCCCGGTATAGTGCCGGGATAGCCAGCCGTACTTGCAAATTTAAATTTCAGTATATCCCAGTCTACATATCCCCAATGAGCAGGAGTGGCCCCCTGAATGGGTTCCCACAGCTCGGCGATACCATAATCGTAGGCCCTGAAGGACTCGCTGTCTGATATCTTGAACTTTTTGGGCACGAATACCCGCCGTACACCATGAGTGCCATACGGACGCAGGGATTCATATTCCTGGGCCAGGGCAAAACCGAGTTGATTGTTTCCCTGATTGTAGAGGCAATGTGCAGCCGTAAGTATATAGCGGTCGGCAATTAGCACTCCGGTGCAGTGCGGTACCGGATTTCCTTCCGGTGATTTCTTGTAAAATTGCCCTGTAAAGCTCCAGGGTTCTGTGGTGGCAGCATCTACCGATTCTGGTTTTTCGGCCCGGTTATCGCAACCGATGACCATGGTGTACGCAGTGCATACATTGTTACAATCCTCTCCCGAGACGTCAGGAGTCGGCAGGAGTTCGGAGCAGGCTGTTGCGGTCAGGGCCAATATAAGGCCCGGGAGCATTAGCCTGTTGCGGAGGTGGTGTAAAGTTTTCATGGCTTCATGGTTTTGGTGGTGTTTCCGGGATTTCGGATAATATTTGGATTTACTTCAATTCCGTTCCATATCCGGGAAATGTCATAATGATAAATTATCTGCCGGTTTTTAAGATCCGGTGATCTGCCTTGCTTTGAGATTTTAATAATGAATTAATCTAATAGTTGATAATGTCGTTTTACTTCGCTGTAATTTTTCAGATCTACGTTCTCCGGCATTTGACTGATAATATCATTTTCGGTATTTTCAATAAGTACCAGGCGAACCTTTGAAAAATTAGACTGAGTGTAAGGGTTACCATCCTGATCGCGTTTTAAGGTGAGTTTTCCTATTTGTATGTTAGCCTGTACCCGTATGTTACGCTCGGTATAATAAGGAAGCAAGGCCCAACTGCTGTAGTCGGTTGACCGTACATAAACGAGTATCACATAGTTATCTACCACTTCGGCGGTAAGCACCTGAGGGGCATCGATCTGCAGTTGCAGGTGAGCGGCCACTTCTGTCCAGGTAAGCCCTGCAATATCCTTGGTATAGACTTTTACATTGGCATTACCGGGATCACCTTGATCTCCTTTAGGGCCCTGTTCACCTTGTAGTCCCTGCTCTCCGGGAGGCCCCTCTTCACCTTCACATGCTATAAGGCACATACTAAATAACAGAAGTATGCCATAAAAAAATCTCGTTTTCATAATTGTAGTTTTTAGCTTGTCTCTGTTGTAGGGCGCATGGTTAATTATTGCTTTGGCACCGGAAAGAAAGAGGATGAATTACGGTTATGCTTTGGAGGTTTTCCCCTTTCCGGGACCTTAAATGGTGTAGTAAAGGAAAAAAGGTCCCGAAAAACGGATGTCCGGGATCTTTGAAAGTCAAAAAATCAGGATAGATTTTGCCGTAAACCAAAAGCGCCCGTCACAATAGACGGGCGCCGGGGACAGGCATATAAAACAGTATTGCGCTTTTGATCTTACGGTTTTTCTTTTTACGGGTGTTTCCGGGATTTCGGATAATATTCGGATTTACTTCAATCCCGTCCCATATCCGGGAAATGCCATAATGATGAATTACCCACCGGTTTTTTGGATCCGGTGATCTGCCTTATTTTGAGGTTGTGGTCAATGCTCAGTTCGTTTCGCACGGTATCCAGCCCTCACCTTTTAGAGGCCGTAATGGGCTTTTACGGCTTCATAATCCCTGAAGTCAATATCAGGTAGCATCCCTTTACTGCTCAGGTCTTCCGTATTACTGGAAAGCACCCGGATAACAATAATTTCGGAATAGATCTCTCCGGTGCCATTTTTTATGTTGACCACAATACGTGCCGAACCATTGTTTGCCGGTACATGAAGCATATAGACCCGGTATTCCGTTTTTCCGTCTACCGCCCATCCGGGTACAGGGTATACATTTCCTCCGGGCCGTACCATATATACATGCCATGAACTCTCTTTGATCTCGTCTTCGGTAACACCCGGAACGTCCAGGCTAACATTGGAACTTAATGAAAAATCGTGTTCTCCGAAAATATACTTGGTTACATTGGCATTACCTTCAATGCCCTGGGGCCCCTGAGGCCCTTGTTCTCCCTGAGGGCCCTGTTCACCTTGGGGCCCTTGTTCTCCCGGAAGCCCGTCTTCACCGTCGTCGCAGGCCAGAAAGCTCATTCCGAATAATAATAACATACAATAAAAAAGTTTGGTCGTCATAATAGTTGTTTTAATGTCCCGGCTAAACCGGGATATGGTTAATAATGGTCGCAAATGTATTTGTTCGTAGCCTCCGCAGTAAGGGGGTATTTCCCTGTTATGTCGGGGGAAATATCCCCTTTTTTGGGTGTATTATATCTGGCGGCATAGAAATATAACAGGAAGAGGACGGATGTCCTGTATTGCTGAAAGTCAAAAACCAGGAGATGTTTGCCTTTGAAGGATGCCGAGGTATTTTTTGGCCCTTGGAAAGTGAATTTCAATATCAAAAAAATGTAAAAAAGATTGGGACTTTTAGCATGCTTTCGGGTATAACTTAATAAAAGCTCTCAAGATGTAAAACGATCCTTTCGGGTTTTGCACGGTGCCAACGTGATATAGGCAGGGTAATTTTGGACAGTGACCTGGAGCTGTTGAATTTGGGGCAGTAGGAAGAGGGGGAGCTTTTTTGTTTCCTCCTTTTCCATTTTTTCAGAGAAGAATAGGTGATGCAGTGGTATTTTTTACCCGTATGGTAGGGTGGCGATTCCGGAAACATGTCGCAACATAGCTACTAAGACAGGATACCTAAGCCATACGGGTTTGTTCTAAACCGGAAAAGAAACAAATGGATTATGCCCTGATACTGCCTGTTCCCTATCGGGCGAAGGGGGGGTATGCCTAATTGACCGGATTTCCGGCAGGTTCCCTTAAAAAGTTTAACTGCACCCCGGAACTATACAGTAATTTTAAGTCTGTTTCGGTCAGGGAAACAATGGTGTGGTTTGCCGAATTTCCTCCCGAGGTTACAAAAAGCGTAGTGTCGTCTGGCAAACTGTATTCACCTGTCGATTCTGAGTCGAACGTACAGGGGGAGCCCTCATAGAATATGGCATGAATGCTGCCATCTGCTTTAAATTCAAAAAAGGACTTTTTATTGCAATCGGTAAGCGGTTTCGGAGTTCCGTTGTCTATGTATTCATTTAAAGTCCAGTGTCCTACGATCAGTTCTTCGGAAGCAGGCATGGCTTTTTCCGGACCGTTGTCACTGCCACAGGAAAGCAACAGTGCGAAGGTCAAAAGAAAGATGATGGGTTTAGGAGCTTTCATGATTGCTGTTTTTAGTCCGTTATTTGAAAGTAGCTTTTGATCGTTTCGTAATTATTCAGGTCTGACTGGCCCTGCAGGGGTATTCCGTCGGGGATCAAAACGTAACGCACTTCCTGTATCCAGGAAACGTTTATATTACCGCTGAGGCCTTCAATTCTGCTGGCGAGAAACCTTAACTCATGGCCTATTCCCGAAACCAGGAAATACAACGTATAATTGTTCCTGGACATGGGAACACTGTAAACTACATCGGTTTGCCTTACGAAAAAGAGGACAATTCCTCCTTCGTCTAAAAACCCTTCTGTGATTTGTGGAATATCGATATCCATTCTTTTCACCGCATTTCCGTCCAAAACATTCCAGTCTATGGGAATCCAGTCAGAATACATGATATTGGCCGTGCCGGGCTCGCCTTGTTCTCCCTGTTCACCTTGCAGGCCTTGTTCACCTTGGGGTCCCTGCTCGCCTGGAGGGCCATCTTCACCTTCACATGCTACCAGGCATATGCTGAATAACAACAGTATGCCATAAAAAATTTTCGTTTCCATCTGTTTATTTTTTATTTGTTAGTTCTACAAGCTCACCATAAATTTTAATGGTCAGATGTAATGCCCAAAGTAATCATGTTGGTTGGTATGAAGGTTTTGCTTATGGGCATTTCATAATAAGTCGTTTTAAAGAGCCTCTTGTGTTTCGGGAACATGTTGAATAATGATGTTGGCACCGGAAAGAAAAGGGAAGCCCATAATTGTGCCTTGATGGTTTTCCCTTTTCCGGGACCTTAAACGCTATAACAAAGGAAGAAAGACACCCGGAAACAGGTGTCCGGGATATTTGAAAGTCAAAAGATCAGGATACATTCCCGGTATTCCGGTATTCTGTGGGGGTGATCCCTGTATGTTTCTTAAAAGCGGCATAGAAGGCAGAAGTAGAATTGAACCCCGATTCATATCCGATGCCTGCTACCGTATAGTTTTTATAATCCGGATGGGTAAGCCATTTCATGGCCTCTTTAACGCGATATCGGTTTATCAGGTCGGGAAAGTTACTGTTGCTAAGGGAGTTGATGAGCTGGGAAAGGTAATTGGCGCTTATGCTCAGTTGTTCTGCAACAGCAGAGAGGCTCAGGTTTTCGTCCCGGTATATCTTTTCCTTTTCCAGCAGGGCACAGAGCTGTTTGTAGTAGGCGTTATCATTCGTAAAGCTGCCGCGGCTGTCCTGCGATATATGGGCCAGTTTTTTTACCGCGAGCTGGGCGATGAGCTCAAAGAGAAAGAGGTGATAAGGAGTGAAAAAATCTTTTTCGGAATGTTCGGAATCTATGATGCCGATAACCCTTCCGTCCAGCATTATGGGCACGGTAAGTTCCGAGTTCCGTTGCAGATCATCCAGGATATAGCGACGGTCCTGCGTAACATCCTCCACAATCTCCGGTTGCCCCGTAACGGCCACATGGCCCACGATACCCTGTCCGAGGGGAATGGTTATGGGACTGAGTATTTTTCTTTCGCCACACTCTTTATTACCATAGGCTGCTTTTTGTACCAGTAAGCTCTTGCGTTTGTCGAGCAGGTAAATGACACAGTCTTCCAGCCCCAGTCGGCCGATACAGTTTTCCGTAATGTCCCATAATACGTCCTCTACATTGTTCTTGTCGAACAGGGAAGTGGCAAAATAACTGAGTATGGAGATGATATGCGTACGGCTCTCGCTGATGTCCAGCAATTCCTGTTCAGAGAATATCCGGTTGAGCCCAAGTATCCTATGATCCGTGATTTCCATGTCCGGCCCCGATGAAGTGAATACAAACATAAAGGTACGTATTTTTGAAGGAACTGTTCTTTAAATCAACAGTCAGAGGCAAATATAACAGCCGGGAACAAGGGATGTAAGGGGAGATTTCCCCATTTTTGAATGCCCTTCCTTACAATTTATTCATTTAGAAACCTTTTCTCAATATTTTTGTTTCAAAAATATATAAATGTATAATATTTTTGTTATTTAATGAAACTGTTTTTAATTTATTAGTTTTATAATTGAAAGTTAAACATAATATTTGCATTGTAATTAGAAACTTAAACAACAAGAGTTATGTGTGGAATATTAGCAGTGATAAACGGAGCATATGCTCAGGAAGGTGCAAGCATTGAAAGAAAACCTGCGCTGAACACTACGCTGATCGGGGAAATGTCGAAACGAATGAGCCATCGCGGGCCGGATGAAAGCGATCTGCACCTCACTGAAAACGGACACTTGCTGAGCCATGAAAGGCTCTCCATTATAGACCTGCATACCGGGAAACAGCCCATTCAGGGGACCGATAGCGCCTGGATGGTGCACAACGGCGAGATATATAACCATAAGGAGCTGAGAGATACAGTCCTGAAAGGGCACAGCTTCCGGACAACTTCCGACTCCGAGGTGATCGTACACCTGTATGAAGAGTTCGGTTATGATTTCTGCGATAAACTGGATGGCGTTTTTGCCTTTGTAGTGATCGACGGAGACGATTTTATCGCCGGAAGAGACCCGATAGGAGTAAAGCCCCTGTATTACGGGACGGATGCCGAAGGCCGGATGTATTTCGCTTCTGAAATGAAGACCATAGCCGACCAGTGTGTGGAATTTGCGGCCTTTCCTCCGGGGCATTTCTATACTCCGAAAACAGGATTTGTACGCTATTTCACCCCGAAATGGTTCGATCATGAAACGGCTACGGAAGAGCTGGATCTTACAAAACTGAGAGAAAGCCTTATTGCAGCTACAAAAAAAAGATTGATGAGTGATGTGCCTCTGGGAGTATTGCTTTCCGGGGGGCTCGATTCCTCGTTGACCTCTTCTATTGCCTGCAGGTTGCTGGAAGGCACCGGGCAAAAGCTGCATTCCTTCTCCATAGGACTGGATGCCGAAGCACCCGATCTTATCGCCGCCCGAAAAGTGGCAGAATACCTGGGGACAGAACATCACGAACTATACTTCACCATAGAAGAAGGGATAAAGGTCCTGGAAAAACTGGTATGGCATCTGGAAACTTACGATGTAACCTCTATCAGGGCATCCACCCCGATGTATTTTATGAGTAAAGCCATTACCGATATGGGGGTAAAAGTAGTACTGAGCGGTGAAGGGGCCGATGAGATCTTCGGGGGGTACCTTTATTTCAGGAATGCACCTTCTGCAGAAGATTTTCAGAAAGAGACCATAGACCGGGTACAGCGATTGTCAACAGCCGACTGCCTCCGTGCCGATAAAAGCACAATGGCCCACGGGCTGGAAGCCAGGGTGCCTTTCCTGGACAAGGCTTTCCTGCAAACTGCGATGGAAATAAAGCCGGAACACAAACAACCGAAGACCTATGACGGCATAGAGAAATACATCTTGCGAAAGGCTTTTGATACTCCCGAACACCCTTTCCTGCCGGATGAGGTATTGTGGAGGCAAAAAGAACAGTTCTCCGATGGGGTGGGCTACAACTGGATAGACATGCTGATAGCTCATTGTGCCTCACAGGTGACCGATGAAGAAATGGCCAGGGCTTCTGAAAAGTATCCCGTAAACACCCCGGCTACGAAAGAAGCGTATTTTTACAGGGACATCTTCCACAAGCATTTCCCGCAGGAAAGTGCTGCCAGAACGGTAAAGAGATGGATTCCCAAATGGCAGGAGAACACCGACCCCAGCGGACGTGCCAACGCCGCCCACGTCAAGGCCGATACTTCTATTGCCACGGAAAAGGCCAAAACTGTTGTATAAACACAGAGCGCAACCAATCATTATATGAGAAATTGCCCGGGGAGAAACAGCTTTCCGGGCGATTTTGTTTTATATTTTTTCGTCACCCTGAACTTGTTTGGCTTTGCCGAATCTTCGATTTCAGGGTCCCATAACGCGATTGTCCGATCAGCGTGATGGGATTCTGAAACAATCCTTCGACTGTGCTCAGGGCGACAGTTAGGAATGATGTTTTGTTTTTAAACTTTTGGGACGTTCAAGAACATCACGATTCCTTATAGAGCAGATACTTTTTCCTCACCGTTCTATATGTCTCCAGTCCCTTTTCCCAGCTCTTCCGGATGTCTTTTTCGGGTGTTCCGTCCTCGATCTGTTTTTGCAGTGTTTCCGTGCCGGCGAGTTTTACAAAGAATTTATTGAAGAAAGCACTTTTCCCTGCGGTATTGTTATACGCCCGTATAAGCCATTTCAATTCTATCCGGTTCAGCCTTCCGTTTTTTGACAGGTCCTCCCCGTAACACAATTTACCATTGTGTTCAGGGTTTTTGGCCCCGAAATTGGGTTTGGGGACAAAGCTGTAGCTGTATTTTGTTTCCGGGAGATCGGGAGAGCCATATACCTGGAACTGCTTTTCAGTTCCCCGGCCTTCACTTACGTTGGTCCCTTCAAAAAAACAGAGGCTGGGATACAGGTTGACCGCCTGTGCGTTCGGCAGGTTGGGAGAAGGCTTTATGGGGAGGTCGTAGGGCATGTCTTTGGTATAGTTATCACAAGCCACTACTTGTAATGGGCACTGCATGCTCCTGGCCAGCCATTTTTCCCCGTTGATCATCCGGGCATATTCGCCTATGGTCATGCCGTGGGCCACAGGGATAGGGTGCATGCCTACAAAACTCTTGTATTTCGGGTTCAGTATGGGGCCGTCCACGAAATGGCCATTGGGGTTGGGACGGTCCAGGACGATCAGTGGCTTGTTGTTTTCGGCACAGGCTTCCATAACGTAATGCAGGGTAGAGATATAGGTGTAAAAGCGCACACCGACATCCTGGAGATCGAAAACAACCACGTCGATGTCCGCCAGTTGTTCCGGTCCGGGCTTGCGGTTGCTTCCGTAGAGCGAAATCACGGGGAGCCCTGTCTTCGGGTCCTTGCCGTCCTTAACTTTTTCACCGGCATCGGCCGTACCCCGGAAACCGTGTTCAGGGGCAAATACCTTTTGTACATTTACACCCAGCTTTACCAGGCTGTCTACAAGATGTGTATGTTCCCGGGATTTACCGTCCCTGAAGATCACGCTGGTCGGATTGGCCACGATGCCCACGCGTTTGTCACTGATAAGCGGGAGATATTCCGCAGTGCGGTTGGCACCCACTTCTATGGGAGCAATTTCAGAAGGAGAAACAGCCGGGCTATGGGAATTTTTGGAAGAGGCATTATTGCCACATGAAGTCGCTACGAAGAGAAATAACATCATTTTTACAACAAAGGTGTGTGCTTCGCCGTTAGCAGATGGAAAAAACCTTACATCCCCTGTTTTTAACTTTCGTTCCGGGATAAATTGAGAGACGGTTTCTGAATCCTTTGCGAGGTTCAGGATAAACTTATGTCGAAGGAAAAGTGTATTTTTGAGGTTTGTAAACCAAAAGGGCCTGTTGAATTTAGAGTTTTTCATAGCGAAACGCATTATAAAGTCCAAAGACTATAAAAGTAGTGTATCGGCACCAATTATAAAAATTGCCATCATGGCTATCGCTATCGGCCTGGTGGTGATGCTGGTGGCCATCGCCACCGGTGTAGGCCTCAAGCACAAGATCCGCGAAAAGATAGCGGCATTCAACGGGCATATCCAGATATACAATTACGACAATAACGAATCTGAGGTTTCTGTGCTGCCGGTGTCGATAAACCAGGAGTTCTACCCTGAATTTAAGAATATAGAAGGCATATCCCATATTCAGGCCGTAGCTGCCAAAGCGGGTATCATTCGTATGGAAGATACTTTTGAGGGGATCATCACCAAGGGTGTGGGAAAAGACTACGACTGGAAATATTTTAAGGAATATCTCCGTGAAGGCAGACTGCCCGACTATTCCGGAAAACTCAATAACGAGGTCCTTATGTCCAGGTATCTCGCCGACCGCCTGCAACTGAAAGTGGGGGATACATTCAATGCCTTTTTTCTGAAGGATGAAGGCAGTACGATACCTAACCAAAGGGTGTTTGAGATCACCGGGATTTACGACAGCGGCTTCCAGGAATTTGATGCCAAATACATATTTACAGATATCCGCCACATACAACGGATGAACCGGTGGGCGAAGGATGAAGTGGGGAGTTTCGAAGTGTTTGTCAACGATTTTGACGATATAGAGGAAAAAGGGAATGAGGTCTACGGCAAAACACTTTCTACCCTCGATTCCGAGACCATACTGGACAAATACCCGTCCATTTTCGAATGGTTGGGGATGTTCGATTTTAATATCGCTGTTATCATCGGTATACTCATCATTGTAGGGGGCTTTAATATGATCACCGCACTGCTTGTGCTGATCCTGGAGCGCACCCAGATGATCGGTATACTCAAGGCCCTGGGGAGTGATGACTGGACCGTTCGCAAGATATTTCTCTACAATGCAGCCTACCTGATCGCCGTGGGTATCTTTTGGGGCAATGTCATTGGAATAGGCCTGCTGCTGCTGCAAAAGTATTTCGGCTTTGTGTCGCTCGATCCGGAAACCTATTACGTTACCGAAGCTCCGGTGTATATCAGCCCGGTATATATTGTACTTCTCAATATCGGTACATTGCTCCTTTGCCTTGTGATGTTACTTGTGCCATCCTATATCATTACCAAAATAGTCCCCGCCAAAGCCATGCGTTTTGACTGATCCGGGGTGATGGATTTTCAATATATCATCTCCGACAATCCGGCATCCAACTCAAAATCTTTGTAACTTTGTTAGGAAGCCGTATGAATCGGACGTAAGAGATAGGACTTAGGACGTAAGATAAACCAGGTCCTACGTCATAAATCATACACTCCTACGTCACCTCATAAAAAAAGACCCATGAACTACGCAGACAACATACTCGGTACCATAGGCAGCACTCCGCTGGTAAAACTGAACAAGATCACCCGGGAGGTGGATGCACTGGTGCTGGCCAAAGTGGAAACCTTTAATCCCGGCAATTCCATCAAGGATCGTATGGCCGTAAAGATGGTAGAAGATGCAGAGGCCGGCGGGCTGTTAAAACCCGGGGGGACCATTATAGAAGGTACATCCGGGAATACGGGTATGGGACTGGCTCTTGTGGCCATTGTAAAGGGATATAAACTCATATGTGTGATCAACGACAAGCAGTCGAAAGAAAAAATAGATATCCTGCGGGCGGTAGGTGCCGAGGTCATTGTGTGTCCCACCAGCGTAGAACCCGACGATCCGCGGTCGTATTATTCCGTAGCGAAGCGCCTGTCAGAAGAAACCCCGGACTCGTGGTATGTGAATCAGTACGATAACCCGTCCAACAGCCTTGCTCACTATGAACAGACAGGGCCCGAGTTATGGCGGCAGACCGACGGGAAGATCACCCATTTTGTAGTGGGTGTAGGCACCGGGGGCACCATATCGGGAGTAGGAAAGTACCTCAAGGAACAAAACCCGGACATTAAGATATGGGGTATAGATACTTACGGTTCGGTGTTTAAAAAATATCACGAAACAGGTGTCTTTGACGAAAATGAGATCTACCCCTATATCACCGAAGGCATAGGGGAGGACCTCCTGCCCGAAAACGTGGATTTTTCCATTATCGACGGTTTTACCAAGGTCACGGACAAGGACGCTGCGGTCTACACCCGGAAGCTGGCCAAGGAAGAGGGGATATTTGTAGGAGGATCGGCAGGGGCGGCTATAAAGGGAGTCCTGCAACTAAAGGAACACTTTAAGCCCGATGATGTGGTTGTGGTACTGTTTCACGACAGCGGCAGCCGGTATATCGGAAAGATGTTCAACGACGACTGGATGCGTGAAAGGGGATTCCTGGACGAAGAGGTCACCAAGGCCGAGGACCTGGTGCGCAATGACCAGGAGCTGATCACTGTGCAGACGGAAGAACTTGTGTATCACGCTATCGAACGCATGCGTAAATACAATATTTCCCAGATCCCCGTAAAAGATGCCAGCGGTTTTGTCGGGGTCATAGATGAAACCAGCCTGTTCCGGGCCTATGTGGAAAACAAGGATGTGGCCAACAAACCGGTGAAAGAAATTATGCGGCCCCCGCTGCCTGTCATTGACAGGACAACTCCTGTGGATAAAGTTTCTAAATTAATCAATAAAGACAACAGCGCCATCCTGATAAACTTCGGAAATGATAATTATCACATTATCACCAAACACGATATTATCCGGGCCATTCACTAATAATGATTAAATTTACCTGAATTTGTAAATATTTATAGAAACTTGTGGGATATGCATCGCAATAAGTTACTGCAAATTATTTCATAAACGAAAAACAGATCAACAATGCCTATTCGTAACATTCTTTTCGGTATAACCGTTCTTGCGCTTTCCGTTTCCTATGGCCAGAACATGTCCCGCACGGAAAAAAAGATCGCAAAGACCATAGCCACAAATATGGAAGAACAGCTAAAGTTTACGGAAAAAGTGATCAATATAAACAGCGGCACCATGAATCACAAAGGAGTGCGGGAAGTAGGGGATGTCTTCCGGCAGGCCTTTGACGATATTGGCTTTAATACCCGGTGGATAGATATGCCCGAAGAAATGAGCCGCGCCGGGCATCTTTTTGCAGAGGTTCCCGGAAAAAAAGGAAAGAAAGTACTTCTTATAGGCCATATAGACACTGTTTTTGAAGAGGACAGCCCATTCCAGAAGCTCGAAAAGATCAACGACAGTATGGCCCATGGCCCCGGGGCCAATGACATGAAAGGGGGAGATGTGATCATTCTCTATGCCCTGAAGGCCCTTCGCGAAAACGGGTTGCTGAAGGACAGGCAGGTCATTGTTGCCCTTATGGGAGATGAGGAATTTACCGGGAAACCTTTGTCAATAAGCCGGAAAGACCTAATCGAAGCAGCCAAACGGAGCGATGTAGCCCTCGGTTTTGAGCCCTCCGGCGGATTTGGGGAGGCTACTATGGCCAGGCGGGGCTCTTCCGGCTGGAAAGTGGAAGTGACCGGAAAACAGGCACACTCTGCCGATATTTTCAGTAAAGATGTGGGGGCAGGAGCCATTTTCGAAATGTCCCGTATTCTCAATGCTTTTTACAACGAAGTACGCGGAGACAAGTACCTTACCTTTAACCCGGGGGCAGTGCTCGGCGGGACCGATGTGACTTACGATGAGGTGTTGAGCAAGGGGAATTCTTTTGGTAAATCGAACGTAGTGGCCAAAAAAGCCGTTGTAGACGGTGGCCTTCGCTTTATATCTGAAGAGCAGAAAGAAAATGCCCGGGCTAAAATGAGGGAGATTGTGAGCCAGAACCTTCCGGGAACCAATGCGGAGATCACATTTATAGATAGTTACCCCGCCATGGAACCCACAGAAGGTAATAAAGAACTGCTCGAAAAACTGAGCCAGGTGAGTACAGACCTTGGAATGGGGCCGGTAGCAGGTGTGGACCCACTGGAAAAAGGAGCGGCAGACGTATCTTTTGTAGCACAATATGTAGATTGCCTGGACAGTCTCGGTGCTATGGGAGGAGGAGCCCATTCCCCGCAGGAGACTATAAACCTCAATACTTTCGAAGCCCAGACCAAACGGGCCGCTATTTTAATTTACAGATTGTTGAATGAATAAATGATCCGCGAGTTTTAAACTCACGGGAACAAAGAACAAAAAATTAACATTTTTTTTACATTTCAGCACGTAACAATTTGCCATCTGGTGAGTCTAAAGGAGTGTAACCTGCATAAAGATTAACGCATTTTTAATAGAGAATGCATATTTTTATAGGTACATTGTCATAAAATAAGCTCACCGGTATGATAGAAATCAAAGACTTACACAAATCCTATCGCATGGGAAGCAATTCCCTTCATGTGCTTAAAGGACTTAATTTATCCATAAAAGAAGGGGAGCTTGTAGCTATCATGGGATCATCGGGTTCCGGGAAATCTACCTTGCTCAATATCCTGGGCATGCTAGACGAAGCCGACTCCGGCGCATATAATCTGGACGGTGTACCCATAAAGAACCTCAATGAAACCAAAGCCGCAAAATACAGAAACAAATTCCTCGGTTTTATCTTCCAGTCCTTTAACCTGATCAATTATAAAAGTGCCGTAGAGAATGTGGCCCTGCCGTTGTATTATCAGAAGGTAAACCGGAAGGAGCGGCAGGAAAAAGCAATGAAATACCTCGAAAAGGTAGGGTTAAAAGAATGGGCGGACCATCTTCCCAGTGAACTTTCGGGCGGACAGAAACAAAGGGTGGCCATTGCCCGGGCCATGGCAGCTGAGCCTAAGGTGTTGCTGGCCGATGAGCTTACCGGGGCACTGGACAGTAAAACTTCATATGAGATCATGGACCTCATTCAGGAAATCAACGACGGAGGAAAGACCATTCTCATTGTGACCCACGAACCCGATATTGCCAATATGTGCAAGCGCATCGTTCATCTCAAGGACGGTGTGATCGTGGAAGACACCTTTGTAGAACAAGTAAGGGCCTTAGAATATGTTCAGTAGGGACCGCTGGCAGGAAATATTCCAGACCATAAGCAAAAACAGGCTCAGGACCTTCCTGTCCGGGTTTACTGTGGCCCTGGGAATCTTTATATTCACCGTGCTTTTCGGTATGGGCAACGGGTTGAAGAACACCTTCAACGAATTTTTTATGGACGATGCCACCAATACCTTTTTTATCTTTCCGGGGCGTACTTCCATGCCTTACAAGGGGTTTAAAAAAGACAGGCAGATCGAGTTCCGGAACGACGACCTGGAAGATATAAAAAAAGACTTCGCCCTCTATCTCGATCATATCACTCCCAGGATCTCCAAAAGTGCCCTGGCCCGATATAAAGGCGAATCCAACACTTATACTACACGGGCTGTGGCTCCTTCTCACCAGATCATGGAGAAAACCATCATAATGAAAGGGCGCTATATCAATGAAAAGGATATAAAGGACCAGGCCAAGAACATTGTCATCGGGCGGCTGGTGGAGATCGACCTGTTCGGCAGGTCTGAGAATGCTTTGGGTAAGTTCCTCGAAGTTGGAGGAGTAATATATAAAGTGGTCGGCGTCTTTCAGGATGATGGAGGGGATAATGAAGAACGGTATATATATATGCCCTACACTACCCGGCAGCTTCTCGATAAAGGAACCGATAAGATAGACCAGATCATCCTTACCTATAAGACCGACATAGGATATGCCGGTGCCATGGCTTTTGATACCAGTCTGTTTAAATATCTGAAAGAAAAACACAAAGTGGCCCCTCAGGACCAGAATGGTATATATCTGAGGAATACTGCAGACATTGTAAAGCGAAATATGATGTTTGCCAATGTTTTGCAGTGGGTGGTGATCTTTGTGGGCATCGGAACCCTGATCGCCGGGGTTATTGGCATAAGCAATATCATGGTGTTTGTGGTCAAGGAACGCACCAAGGAACTCGGAATACGAAAAGCACTCGGAGCAACCCCTGCATCTGTGATCGGACTGGTATTGCAGGAATCCATTTTCATTACCACAATTGCAGGATATATAGGACTAGTATTGGGAGTAGGAATACTGAGCATCATGGGGAACAGTTTTAAAGAAGACTATTTCATCACAAATCCTCAGGTAGGAATGGACGTGGTGATCACGGCGACCCTGATCCTGATACTCTTCGGGGTCATAGCCGGTTATGTCCCGGCCAGAAGAGCCGCAAGGGTAAAGCCCATTGTGGCACTGAGGGACGAATGAATCAATAGAATACTTAACACAGATAAGACACAAAAGCATGCGGTTTATTTTTGAAAGGGATACCTGGCAGGAAATTTTCGGCTCCATCCGGAAAAACAAGGTGCGTACGGTAATTACTGTGATCGGGGTGCTTTGGGGGATTTTTGTCTATATCGCATTGTCCGGGGCCACCAAAGGACTGGACAACGGTTTTGAACGGGAGTTCCAGGGCATTGCCAACAACAGCATGTTTGTCTGGACACAACAAACCAGCATGCCCTATGAAGGGTTTAAAATAGGAAGGCCTGTTCAACTTAAACTCGATGATGTCGAGGAACTTCGCGATAAATTACCCGATATCCAGTTTATCGCTCCCCGGAATGTAAAGGGAATTTTTGGAGGGACTCCCCCACAGGTATCCCGTGGAATGAAGACCGGGTCCTATACTGCATTTGCAGATTATCCGGAAATAGACAAGATATTCAAAAAGAAGATATATGAAGGAGGCCGTTTCCTGAACGAATCCGACATAAATAAAGAGAGAAGGGTCTGTGTGATAGGAGAGCGTGTACGTAACGACCTGTTCGATAGGAATGAGGATCCCATAGGAAGCTATATAAAAGTGGATAATGTGAGTTTCCAGGTGATAGGGATATATAAGAAATCCGAAAATATAGATTTTGAAGGAGACAACTCCCTGATGATGCCTTATACCACCTACCGAAAGATGTTCAATACAGGAGACAATGTAGGCCTGCTTGCCATAGCCGCTTATGACGAAGCCGATATTGTGGCCCTTGAAAAAGATGTAAAACGCATGCTGAAACGAAAGCATAAAGTGCATCCCGACGATGAAAGGGCATTCGGGTCCTTTAACCTGGGAGAAGCCTTTGCCAAGATGTTCGGTTTTGCCAAAGGGCTGAACTTTTTATCGCTTTTCGTAGGGCTTGCGACCATCATTGCAGGGGTGATCGCTATCGGGAACATATTACTTATTTCGGTTAAGGAACGTACCCGCGAACTGGGAGTAAGGAGGGCTTTGGGAGCTACCCCCGGCGAAGTAAGGGGGCAGATATTGCTCGAGTCCGTATTCCTTACCATAGTGGCGGGTATACTGGGAATCATCCTGGGGGCCTTTGTCCTGGCCATAATCAATGTCATGACCCAGGGAAGCAGCGGTTTTCCATACACCAATCCCACAGTGCCCATCCCTTATATTTTTGTGGCCCTGTTCGTTATGGTGGCTTTGGGAACCCTCATAGGCCTGATCCCGGCCCAGAGAGCAGTGAGCATAAAACCGATCGACGCCCTGCGCGAGGAATAGGCCCTGCCTGTTCCCGTAGAGACGTACGGCCGTACGCCTCAAAACAAGAATGATCAGCCCGGGAAGATCAGACAAACCAGGCATTTCAAAAAAAATAATTAAATAACCAATAGCAAGCATAGATGAAAATTTTAAAGTACATAGGAATCGCTGTCCTTATCATAGCAGCGTTATTTGCGGCCGCATACTTTATAAAATCCAACAGTAAGTCGCCCATCACTTACGAAAGCGAGTCGCCGTTCATAACCAGTATAGAGGAAAAATCCGTGGCCACCGGAAAGGTGATACCGGAAGACGAAGTGGCTATCAAGCCCCAGATATCCGGAATTATTGGTGAGATCCTGGTAGAGGAAGGAGACAAATTACAGGCCGGTGACCTCATTGCCAAGATCAAGGTGGTGCCCAACGAACAGACCCTGAACACTGCCAGGGGAAGGGTAAGCAATGCAAATATTGCTCTGAATAATGCTAAGATAGAGTATGACAGGAACAAGGTGCTTTTTGAAAAAGGGGTGATCTCTTCCCAGGAATTCAACAATATAGAGCTTACATACAATCAGGCCAAACAGGAACTCGCCAATGCCCAGAGCGATCTCCAGATCATTCGAAAGGGGTCTGCCGGCGGATCTACCAGTGCCAATACGGATGTAAAAGCCACCATTGCCGGGACCGTTCTGGAGATCCCCGTGAAAATAGGGGACCAGGTTATAGAAAGTAACAACTTTAACGACGGTACTACCATAGCAAGTATAGCAGACCTGTCTAAAATGATATTCGAAGGTATGGTAGATGAAGCAGAAGTAGGGAAGCTCGAAGTGGGATCGCCATTAAAGATCAGTTTCGGAGCCATACCGGACAAAGAATTTGAAGGAAAACTGAAATTCGTGGCCCCCAAATGGAATGAAGAAGAGGAGACCTCCTCAGGGGTAGTACAGTTTAAGATCGAAGCCGATGTATTTATAGAAGACAACCATTTCATCAGGGCCGGATACAGTGCCAATGCTTCCCTGACCCTGGAAAAGAAAGACAGTGTCCTGGCCATTAAGGAAGCCCTGCTGCAATTTGACCGCGAAACCGAACAGCCTTATGTGGAGGTAGAAGTGGGCGATCAGGAATTCGAAAGAAAGGATGTGGAAACCGGGATCTCGGATGGGATTAATATAGAGATCATTTCCGGCCTGTCAGAAAGTGACAAGGTAAAAGTGTGGAACAAGACCGAGCCCGAAAAGAAAGAAACAGCAAGTAACTAAGGAAGATACGGAATGGGACCCCGGGCAGGATCGTTTTTCCCTGTTAATAAATGACGGTATCCGCTTACAGGGTTACGAAAAATAATGTAAATTCGTGCCGCAGCCATACGGAGCAGCGTATTTCCGGGTTTTACAGGAAATGCCGGGAAAAGCAGGAACGGATTTCCGGCAGGGATTTGAACTCCCGGTAAAAAACCGGGACCCGATATACAGTACTGTATGGCAGTTGCCTCGACAAACCAAAAAAACAATTAACCCTTATGAAAACAAAAATAATACTGCTAACTTTCCTTTTAACTGCCGGCCTTGTACATTCCCAGGCCAAAAAATGGACACTTAAGGCCTGTATAGATTATGCCATAAAGCACAATATAAATGTAAAGCAGACCGAACTGGATTCAGAGGATGCCGAGATCGACAAATCAAGCGCGGTAGGTAATTTTCTTCCGACGGCAAGAATAGGGGTGTCCCACTCCTGGAATATCGGGTTGAACCAGAATATCACCACCGGGATACTGGAAAACCAGACCACTCAGTTTACATCCGCGCAGGGAGTGATAAATGTGGATATTTTTAAAGGGCTGCAGAACGTCAATACCCTACGAAGGGCCAACCTGAATATCCTTGCCAATCGCTATAAACTGGCAGATATGAAAGACGATATTTCCCTTTCTGTGGCCAATGGTTATTTACAGGTGCTCTTTAGCAGGGAAAACCTGGAAGTAGCAAAGGCCCAGTATGCCGTTACCGAACAGGATCTTAAAAAGACCAGGGAACTGGTGGAGTCGGGGGTAGTGCCCAAGGGCGATCTCCTGGAGATCGAAGCTACCGCGGCCACACAGGAACAACAGATCGTGAATGCCGAAAATGAACTGAGGCTGTCCAGGATTGCCCTGGCACAGTTGCTGCTGATCGATGATTATGAGAATTTCGATGTGGCCGATGAAGATTTTGTACTGCCCGAAGCAGATGTGCTGGATCATTCCGCCAAAAGTATTTACCAAAAGGCATTGACCTTTCGGAATGATATTAAATATTCGGAAGCCAATGTAGAACTGGCCCGGAAAGACCTGGATATTGCAAAGGGAGCCCTGTTGCCCACATTGTCGGCATTTTACGGTTATGACACCAGGATCTCCTACCAGGACAGATCGGTGGGTACGGGAGAATTTGATATAGTACCGATCGGTGTGGTTCCCTCAACCCAGGAAGAAGTGGTTACCGCCCGCGAACGTATGGGGGTTAGAGGCCCGCTGCCTTTCTTTGATCAATGGACAATGAACGATGGTCATTCCTACGGGCTTCAACTCAATATCCCCATTCTCAACGGTTTTTCGGCCAGGAACACTATGAAAAAGAGCCAGGTAAACCTGGAAAGGAGCAAAAACCAGCTCGAACAGGATAAGCTGGACCTGGACAATGCCGTACACCAGGCCTGGAACGACACCCGTGCCTCCTATAAAAGCTATGAAGCAGCCGGAAAAGCTCTGGAAGCCAGAAGGGAAGCCTATAACTACGCCCGGGAACGCTTTAACGTAGGGCTGATGAACAGCTTCGATTTTGCCCAGGCCCAGGCCAGGGTAGACAACGCCGAGGCAGAGCTTGTAAGGACCAAGTACGACTATATCTTTAAACTGAAAGTGCTGGAATTCTACTTCGGTATTCCCCTGGATGAATTATAAGATTTCGGATTTACGATTTTAGATTTTAGATTTGCACCCGATCTGGAATCGTAACACTAAAATCTAAAATCGTAAATCGCATTGGCTGTTATTCTCAATATTGAAACCTCTACGACCAACTGTTCGGTCTGCCTGGCCAAAGATGGTATGTCCCTGGCCGCGAAAGAACACAATGATGTTAATTACTCCCATTCGGAAAACCTTCATGTCTTTATTCGCGATGTCCTGACGGAGGCATCCCTTGACGTGCCGGATATAGATGCGGTGGCCGTAAGCATGGGCCCCGGTTCGTATACAGGATTGCGCATAGGTGTTTCTACGGCCAAAGGCCTTTGTTATGCCCAGGACAAGCCATTGATCGCGGTGCCTACCCTTCAGGTATTGGCGTCGAAGTATAAGATAGAAGAGGGAGTTCTTTTACCCCTGCTGGATGCCAGGCGTATGGAGGTGTATTCCGCTGTTTATAGCAAGGATTATGAACCGCTGCGGGAAACCAGGGCTGAAATCGTATCTGAAGGCTCCTTCCGGGAATGGCTGGATCGGGGAAAAGTGTATTTTACAGGAAATGGTGCAGAAAAGTGTAAGGAAGTAATATCCCATTCCAATGCTGTATTTCCGGAAAAAACAGAAGCACCGTCTGCAATAACGATGGCTGTGCTGGCAGAAAAAAAGTTCAAAACAGGCGGTTTTGAAGATGTCGCCTATTTTGAACCTTATTACCTCAAGGATTTCGTAACTACCAAGAAGAAAAAATAACGTTTTTAAGCGTTGGCTTCCTGATTGTGATTATACACATGAATATCCCGTTGCGGGAACGGAATGCCGATACCTTCGTTGTCAAATGCCTTTTTGATGTTTTCCTGCATATAGAAATGTACATTCCAGAAATCTTCGGTCTTACACCATGGGCGTACCGCAAAATTTACCGAACTGTCCGCAAGTTCCGAAATAAGAATGTCCACAGGTTTATTATGGTCTATATAAGGGCACTCGTCCGCTACTCTTTTTATAACTTCCCTTGCTTTGTCTATATTGTCCGGGTACCCGATACCGAAGGTCATGGGTACTTTACGCACGGGGTTGGCCGTGAGGTTCTCTAACGGTCCACTGGTTATAGACCCGTTGGGTATGATAATGATCCTGTTGTCCAGCGTAGTAAGGATGGTGGTAAATATTTGGATTTCCTTGACAGTTCCGGAATATCCGTTGGTAACGATAAAATCCCCAACCTTAAAAGGTTTGAAGAAGAGAATGAGGATTCCCGCCGCCATGTGGCTCAGGTTGCCCTGAAGTGCCATGCCCACAGCAAATGCGAGTGCACCGAAAATGGCAACAAAAGAAGTGACTTCAAGGCCAAATAGTGCTGCCGCACTTAGCAGAACCAATACCTTGATAAGAATAAGGACCATAGAGGTCAGGAACGGAGTCAGGGAAGGGTCTGCATTCCTCTTCTCCAGTTGCTTTCTCACGTAACCGGAAAGTACTCTCGCGATCCAGAAACCAATGATAATGGTTACAATGGCGCCCAGTACCTTTGGTGCGTAGTCGACCAGCATTGAAATTCCTTGGTTTAAATAATCTTCCATAGTATTAATGTATTTAAGGGTTGTTGTTACTGTTCATTATTTGGGGAATTTAAATTTCGTTTATGGGGTTGCCGTTGTTTTTCTCCCTTTAGCGGTCATCTTTTAGCTGGGGTAAGGCGTCGCTAACCTTTTCGACGGGGAGTTTGCAGGAAAAATCTACACAAACATAAATAAGTGTTTTGTTATCTACAAATCTGTTTTGCAATAAAGGCAGGGAAGAAGCTCCTGTTGCACCGGTAATGAGCTTATTCGGAAGAAAATAGCGATTAATTTTTTTTGCTTTTTTCAGTGCATCTTTTCCCGAGATGGCCACTTCGTGATATTGATGGGTATAGCGTAGCATCAGGTCGAGCCAGTTGGAGTGGAAGGAAGGGTGTTCCTTCGTTCCCGGTATCATATTGTGTAACATTTGTTCGGCGGTTTCCGCGTATTTCTTATCGTCAAAATGATGAGCCAGTACAAAGAGGTTTTTAGCCATCACGGAATTGGAGGCGGGGATCACATTGTCCGACCTTTCAATACTCCGGGTAACAAGGCTTTTATCTTCGTTGGAAGTAAAGAAAAACATGTGGCTGGTGCAGTCGTAAAAATGTTCAAAGGTGTAATCGGTCAGGTTTCGGGCAGTGATGAGCCAGTGTTCGTCAAGGGTAACTTCGTGCAGGGCCAGGAAAGCATCTGTAACGGCGGCATAATCTTCCAGGTAGGCGTTGATATTGCTTTTTCCGTTTTTGTAATTGCGATTCAGTCCTCCGTCGGGCCGTAGTTGTTTTTCCGTGATAAACCGGGCGTTTTTCAGGGCGGTGTCGAGAAAGGAAGGTTCCCCGAAGGTTTTATATGCGTCTACATATCCTTTTAGCATAAGGGCATTCCACGAAGTAAGTATTTTGTCGTCCAGGCGGGGGCGCGGCCTTTCTTCCCTTTTTTCCAGGAGCAGCGATTTCCACATCACAATTTTTTCGGACAGTGCAGCGGTGGTGATGCCGTGCTTTTCTGCAACTTCCTTCTCATGATCTTTCCGGATCAGGACGTAGTTCTGCCCTTCCCACAGGCCGTAGCTGTTAATGTTGTAATAATCCCTGAAGCATGGAAAATCGTGCTTTAGTAACTGTTGCAATTCGTCCTTTTTCCAAACGTAAAAAGCGCCTTCCTCCTGTATTCCCTTTTCGTTTTGACTGTCGGCATCCAGGGAGGAATAAAAAGCCCCTTCGTCGTGCATCAGTTCCCGTTCTATAAAGGTGAGGGTCTCGTAGACCACGTTCCTGTACAGTGCCTTGCCTGTGACGGCATAGGCATTTGCATACAGGCTTACCAGTTGCCCGTTGTCGTACAGCATCTTTTCGAAATGAGGAACATGCCATTTGGCATCTACGGAATAACGGGAGAACCCTCCGCCCACATGGTCATAAACTCCGCCATAGGCTATTTTGGTCAGGCTGAGGTTTATGTATTCCATGATCTCTGTATCCTCATACTGAAAGGCGTAATGCAGGAGAAAAAGGAAATTGGACGGCATCATAAATTTAGGTGCCTGCCTGGGCCCACCGTAAGACCTGTCTAAATGATCCTTCCACCGGTTTACCGAATGTTGCACCTGTTTAGCGGAGAAAAGAGGCCTGTTTGTGTCCGGGATAACGGTCTCAAGGCTTTGCAGGCCTTTTTCCATGTTGTCGGCATATTCCCGGAGCTTTTCGGGCTGTTTTTCGTAGAGTTTCTGTATGTGTTGCAGGGAAGCGATCCATCTCGCTTTCGGGAAATAAGTTCCGCCCCATACCGGCCTGCCGTCGGGTAGTGCCACGATATTGAGGGGCCATCCGCCCTGTCCGGTCATGAGCTGCACGGCATTCATGTATACCTGGTCTACATCCGGCCTTTCTTCCCGGTCTACCTTGATGCTGATAAAATCCCCGTTCATCACAACAGCGGTTTCGGGATCTTCAAAGCTCTCTTTTTCCATAACATGGCACCAGTGGCAGGCCGCATAGCCGATACTTATCACCAGGAGTTTACCTTCCTTCCGGGCCCTGTCCAGGATTTCCGGTTTCCAGGGTTTCCAGTCCACCGGATTGTATGCGTGCTGCAACAGGTAAGGACTGGTTTCACGGATCAGGTCATTAGCTTGTGGTTGTGACATTTCCTTGGTGTTTTGGCCATTGCACTTTAGCAAAGCAGAAGAGATGAGAAAATGCAAAGGGAAGCCTTCTGCGTGCTGTGTGTTTTTCTTCCAAAGATAGGATAAAAAAGGCGTTCCAAAATTTTTGAAACGCCCATAACAACTCAAACACTTAATTAAAATAAGTTTATGAATTTACAGCGGAAGGGGGAATGCCGGGATATCCTTACTCTACTTCGAAAGTGATCTTTACATTCACCCGGTATTCCGTTACCCGATCGCCGCTTACCATAGCACTTTGGTCTTGTACATAAACGGATTTTATATTTTTAATAGTCTTAGAAGCCTGACTCACGGCCTTTTGTGTGGCATCTTCCCAACTTTCTGAAGAATTTGACATTAATTCTATTACCTTTAAAACTGCCATAACCCATGATTTTATAAATGTTTAACAGTCATAAATATAAGGAATTTGATTACATTATTAAAATAAATTTGCTTAAATTGTAGATTAAGAAACCGTTATAAACGTCTGCATAATATTTTGGTAACATTAAGTTAACCTTATTTTAATTAAGTTAGCAGACTTTTGCGTCTGTAAAGAATACGTATGGAACAGGTGTATATGGTAATGCTAATAGCCCTGGCGCTGTTGGCAATAACAGATTTGGTCGTAGGAGTCAGTAATGATGCGGTTAACTTTTTGAATTCAGCCATAGGTTCAAAGGCGGTTCCGCTCCGGACCATTATGATCGTCGCCAGTGCGGGGATAGCTTTCGGGGCATTGTTTTCCAGTGGAATGATGGAAATAGCGCGTAGTGGGATATTTGTTCCCAGTATGTTTACGTTCAACGAGGTCATGATTATTTTCATGGCAGTGATGATCGCGGATATACTTCTGCTGGATGTCTTTAACTCCATTGGATTGCCGACTTCCACAACAGTCTCCATTGTTTTTGAGCTTTTGGGAGCGGCAGTGTGCCTTGCTATATATAAGATACTGGTGCAGGATGGCGACCTGGCTACCCTGGGAAGCTATATCAATACCACCAAAGCCACGCAGATCGTCGTGAGCATTTTATTGTCGGTGGCCCTGTCCTTTACGCTGGGAGCCATAGTGCAGTATATATCGAGATTGTTTTTTACATTCCACTTTGAAAAAAAGGTAAAGTATATTGGTGCGATCTTCGGCGGACTGGCTATTACAGCTATTACCTTTTTTATACTGATCAAGGGCCTGAAAAGCGTTTCTTTTATTTCTGCCGAAAACTACAACTGGATCAAAGAACATCAGTGGACGATTATCGGAATAAGTTTTGTACTGTGGACAGGGCTCGCACAGTTACTTATGAGTGTCTTTAAGGTCAATATCCTCAGACTTATTATTATCATAGGAACTTTTGCCCTGGCGATGGCCTTTGCCGGGAACGACCTGGTAAACTTTATCGGAGTGCCGATCGCAGCATTCCAGTCTTACGAATTATTTTCGGGCTCCGGTATGTCTGCCGATTCGTATACCATGGGAGGACTGGCCAGCAATGAGATCGTGGCGCCTTTTTATTTTCTGTTGTTTGCCGGGATCGTCATGGTGATCACCCTCTGGACATCCAAAAAGGCACGTGATGTGGTGGCCACCGGGGTAGACCTGTCCAGGCAGGGAGACGGTGCAGAAAAATTTTCTCCCAATGCCCTGTCGAGGTTTATTGTAAGGACTTCGGTATATGCCGGGATCGGGATTAATTACTTCCTTCCCAAATCCGTACAACTCAAAATAGACAAACAATTTGAACAACCCGAGGTAAAACGGAAGAAAAAAGATGCTCCCGCCTTTGATATGGTAAGGGCTTCGGTAAACCTTATGGTGGCCAGTATCCTGATATCGATAGGTACATCCCTTAAACTTCCGCTTTCCACTACCTATGTGACCTTTATGGTGGCTATGGGTAGCTCTTTTGCAGACCGTGCCTGGGACAGGGAAAGTGCAGTATACCGGGTGGCCGGTGTATTTAATGTAATCGGGGGCTGGTTTCTCACGGCCATCGTTGCTTTTATCTCTGCTGCCGTTATTGCCTATCTTCTCAGTATAGGGGGAACAGTTGCTTTTGTCGGACTGTTGATCGTTGCAGCCGTGCTTCTGTACCGCAGTGCCAGGATACATGCAAGGAAAGCCAAAGAAGAAGAAGAGAAACGAAAGCTCCGTACCGAAGACATCATTACCATACATGAGATCGTCAATGACAGTTCGCACCATATCTCCAAAGTGATCGGAAAGACCAATAAGCTGTATAGCGAGGTGGTGGATAACCTGGGCTTACAGGAGCTCAAAAAGCTGAAGAAAAACAAAAAGACCCTCAGGAAATTGGAAGATGAGGTAGATGAACTGAAGGGCGAACTGTTCTATTTCATCAAATCGCTCGACGAGTCTTCCATTGAAGCGAGTAAGTTCTATATCCTTATGCTCGATAACCTGCAGGATATGGTACAGTCCATAGGGTATATCGTAAAAAACAGTTATTCACACGTCAACAATAATCACAAAAACCTGAAGTTTAACCAGATCAGGGACCTGAAAAGCATAGACAATGACCTGCAGGTATTGTTCGACAAGATAAAATATACCTTCGACAAGGAGTCGTTTGGAGACATCGATACGATACTGGAAGAAAAACAGGAGTTGTTTGACCGGGTTTCCAACCTTATCCAGAAGCAGATAGACCGTATCCGTACTACGGAAACCAGCCCTAAGAACACCAAGCTGTACTTCGGCCTGCTACTGGAAACCAAAGACCTGATCACAGCCAGCATGAACCTGCTGGAACTCTTCCGGGATTTCTATCAGGATTATAAGGAAGTCAAGGAAAAAGCGTTCCCGGTTTTATAGGAGAAGTTATAAGAGATTGAATGAGATTGATCTTAATTCGTGCTCAATCTTATTCAATCTTTCCGACAAAGTCGGATCAAGCTCCCAGCAATCTTTTTTAATAACCCTCCGGTTGATCGAAAAAAATAAATCCCAAATTTCAGGGGCCAAAAGGAGTAATCCGTTATTGGTTTGAAATTTGGGATTTTCGTATTGCTATACTAACGTACGAAAGTCAGAAAAATTATCCGTTTATGGCTACAACTTCGTTTACCTTGTCGTGAAGCATCTCTTTAAGCATGGTCTCTATACCATTTTTGAGCGTAAAGGTCGAAGAAGGGCATCCGCTGCATGCGCCCTGTAATATCAGTTTTACGGTTTTATCGTTCTCGTCATAAGATTCAAACAAGATGTTACCACCATCACTGGCCACTGCGGGTTTTATGTATTCCTCGATGATATCTATGATCTGTTTGGAGGTCTCCCCGAGGTTTTCGGAATGTTGCGGGCTGGCTATCGTGTTTTTATTGGTCTTTTGTTCTTTGATGCCTTCAGCAACGATCGTTTTGCCTTCTTCGAGGTACACCCAGATATATTCCCGGAGCTCCATGGTGATGTCGTTCCAGTCTGCAATATCGTATTTGGTGATAGAGATGTAATTCTCGTCGAGGAATACCTCCTTGACAAACGGAAAATGGAACAGGGCCTGGGCGATAGGCGCATCCTTGGCCTCATCGATATTCTTGAATTCAAAAATGGAGTCTACCAGCTTTTTGTTGGCCACGAATTTCATTACCGCCGGGTTGGGAGTGCTTTCTGCATAGATGGTATAGGGCAGTTTCTGCTCTTTTTCTTCCACTTTGACCACAGGTTGTCCGCTGTTCAGGTAATGTTCTATCTGGTCGGCTATTTCGGCCTGCACCTCTTCCCATTCTACAATATTATATCGCTCTACCGCTACAAAGTTTCCGGAAATAAACACGGTCTTTACAAAAGGCAGGTAGAACAGCTGTTGTGCCAGGGGAGAATTCCGGGCCTCATCGATGTTCTTGTATTCATAGCTCTGTTGTTCGAGAAGGAACCTGCTGGCCTCGAACTTTATAATAGCCGGATTGTTGGTAGGCTGTATTTTTATAGTGGTCTTTTCCATGATTGCCAATTTTTTATGCAAAGGTACGGATAAGATTTTAGATGTGAGAAGGTGAGAAGGTGAGAGGTGAGATTTGCATGCCAGGGATGATCGGTCCTAAACAGGCAAACTTGGAACCGGCAACTGGCAACAAATCTTCGTAACTTTGAGGCTTTGAAACGAAAAAATTATGATCCTGAAAAAAGTCAACGGAAAAGAGCCCCGGATGGGAGAAGATTGCTTCATTGCAGAAAACGCTGTGATCGTGGGAGATGTACAAATGGGCGACCAATGCAGTGTATGGTTCAATGCAGTGATACGGGGTGATGTACATTACATTAAGATAGGAAACAAAGTAAATGTACAGGACGGGGCCGTGATCCACGCTACCTATCAAAAATCTCCCACAAACATCGGTAATAATGTTTCAATAGGGCATAATGCCATAGTACACGGATGTACCATACACGACAATGTACTTATAGGCATGGGCAGCATAGTCATGGACGACTGTGTGGTGGAAAGCAATAGCATTATAGCTGCAGGAGCGGTAGTAACGCAGAACACCAGGGTGGAGGCCGGCAGTATCTATGCCGGTGTGCCTGCGAAGAAGGTGAAAGACATTAGCCAGGAACTCATTTCCGGCGAAATAGACCGCATAGCCAATAACTATGTGAAATATTCCGGATGGTTCGGGGAGGGAGATGGTATTCGGTGATCGGTATTCGGTGATCAGTGTTTCAATTACCGATCACCGAATACCAACCACCGGTTGGACGTGCCAATAAACAATTTACTATTTTTGTCCAAAACAAATACGAAATTTTATGAAGGCATACATATTCCCCGGTCAGGGAGCGCAATTCCCAGGGATGGGAGCTGACCTGTATGAGAAATCAGAGGAAGCAAAGGAACTTTTTGAAAAAGCCAATGAGATACTGGGCTTTTCCATTACCGATGTTATGTTCAACGGTTCGGCCGAAGACCTGAAACAGACTAAGGTTACACAGCCTGCTGTATTTCTGCATTCGGTGATCCTGAGTAAAACCCTGGGAGATTCCTTTAAGCCCGATATGGTTGCGGGGCATTCCCTCGGTGAATTTTCTGCATTGGTGGCTAACGGCACCCTGAATTTCGAGGACGGATTAAAACTGGTTTCCAAACGGGCCCTGGCCATGCAAAAGGCCTGTGAGTTACAGCCCAGCACAATGGCTGCCGTACTCGGACTGGAAGATGCCGTGGTTGAAAAGGTGTGTAAAGAGACCGAAGGTATTGTAGTGGCCGCTAATTATAATTGTCCGGGACAATTGGTGATCTCCGGAGAAGTGGAAGCTGTAAACAAGGCCTGTGAAGCCTTGAAAGAGGCCGGTGCCAGGAGAGCATTGGTATTGCCTGTCGGAGGAGCATTTCATTCCCCTTTAATGGAGCCTGCCCGGGAAGAACTGGCTGCTGCCATAGCAGAGACAACATTTCACAAACCCGGATGTCCCATTTATCAGAACGTGACCACTACGGCGGTTACCGATCCGGAGGAAATTAAAAAGAACCTCATGGCACAGCTTACTGCTCCTGTAAAATGGACACAGAGCATACAGCAGATGATAACTGACGGGGCGAGCCTGTTTACCGAAGCAGGTCCCGGAAAAGTGCTCCAGGGACTGGTGAAAAAGATAGACAGGAGTGCAGAGGTAGCTTCTGCTGCAATTTAAAATATAAAAAGGTGTCTGAAAGTCTTTCAGACACCTTTATCCTTTACCTACCGCGTATAACTTTTCATCAGCCGGATAAATTCAGCGCGGGATCCGTCCGGGTCTTTTCCCCTGTTTTTCTCGGCCAGCGCGATAATATCTTCTTTTTTGGTGCCGTTCAGATATTCGGAATCCCTGAGATACATACCCCACATAGCCACGGAGGCTGCAAAATTGAAATCCGGAGAACCTGATACAGATCTGTCCTTGACCACATGAACGATCTCCTTGCTGGTGTCGCTGTCGGGTTTTTTATAACGGAACCTTACCGTGAACAATTCGTCTTTAAAATTTCCCGAAGGTTTTACTTTGCTGTACTTCAGGGAGTCTATTTCTTTTAAGAACTTACTCTTTACACCTGTCGGGATAATTTCATACAGGGCTGTTACAGTATGGCCACTTCCGAGTTCGCCGGCATCCTTGGTGTCGTCTTTAAAATCCTCGTCATCGAGCATGCGGTTTTCATACCCGATCAAACGATAGGCCTGTACTTTTGCAGGATTGAACTCCACCTGGATCTTTACATCCTTGGCGATGGTATAGAGTGTTCCTCCGAATTCGGTGCCCAGTACCCGTTGTGCTTCCTGCATATTGTCTATGTAGGCATGGTTGCCGTTGCCTTTGTCGGCCAGGGTCTCCAGTTTGGAATCCTTGTAATTTCCCATACCGAAACCGAGGCAGGTGAGGAAGACCCCGCTTTTTCGTTTTTCGGTGATTAGCTCTTCCATTTCCTTGTCCGAAGAGGGGCCTACGTTAAAATCTCCGTCAGTAGCGAGGATCACCCGGTTATTGCCTTTTTTCATGAAGTATTCTTCGGCCGTGTCATAGGCGAGTTGCAATCCGTCCCTTCCCGCGGTCGATCCTCCGGCTTCCAGTTGGTCAATGGCTTCCAGTATTCGGTTTTTGTCTTTTCCCGATGTTGGTTTCAGGACCAGGTGAGTGCCCGAAGCATATGTTACTATGGAAACCTTGTCCCCGGAGCGTAACTGGTTTACCAGCAATTTAAAAGCGGATTTAAGCAGGGGAAGTTTGTTAGGACTATGCATTGATCCGGAAACATCGATCAGGAAAACCAGGTTGGAAGGCGGAACATCGTCTAACGGTACCTTCTTTCCCTGTAAACCTATTTTAACGAGTTGATGCTGCCTGTTCCACGGGCTGGAGCTCAATTCCGTTTCAATGGCAAAAGGTGAATTGTCTTCCGGCTGTTTGTAATTGTATGAGAAATAATTGATGAGCTCCTCGACTTTTATCGCGTCCTTCGGTATTTTCTGTCCGTTGTTTATCATTCTCCGCATATTGCTGTAAGAAGCCTTGTCCACATCGATGGAAAACGTGGACAGCGGTTTGTAACCGGTCTGTAAAAAACCGCTTTCGTCTATCTCTGCATAAGATTCTGTATTTTGAGGGTACCGGGGTCTGGGTACGATATGCATTGCTGCTGCTCTCACCATTTTCATTCTGGGAGGGGCAGGGGGGATGGCTTCCTCATATTCGTCGGCTTCTTCACTGATAATAACAACCTCTTCAAGGGAAGCGGAGTCTTCCTTAAGCACCACATTAATTACAGAAGAATTTTTAATCCTGACCTCTTTGGTCTTAAAACCGAGGTAAGAAAATACCAGGATATCACCGGTGTTGGCTTCAATACTGTATTTTCCGTCAAAATCGGTCTGTGTTCCCCGGGAAGTTCCCTTAATAGTAATGTTCACTCCCGTAAGCGGAGTATTGTCTTTCGCACTGGTAACCGTGCCCACGATAACGCTTTCCTGGGCCGGGACCAATGCCGTCGCTACCAGAAAAAACAAGAAAGTAACAAGTGATTTCATCATTAGAAGAGTTTGATTTTCCAAACCTATTCAATTTTTGTGCCATAAAAATCACAGCGGAAAGAGCAGGAGGCGTTCCGGATTAAACGAAGTGTAGAATATATCCCAATACCGCCCCGCCGATAACGATCCAGACGGCACTTACTTTTTTTAATTTAAAAGTGATCACTATACTGAGAATGGCTATCATCCAGGACTTCCAGTCCATAAGGATCTCCTGGCCGAGCCGGACTGTTACGGCGATCATAATGCCTACGGCTCCTATGTTCACCGCATCGAGAAAGCCGCGGGCCAAACGGGACTGCCTTAATTTAGGAATGATGGGATTAAGGAGGAGCACAAAGAAGAACGAAGGCAGGAATATTCCTGCCGTGGCTGCGAGTGCTCCCCGAAGACCGTTAACCTGATAACCGATAAAAGTTGCGGTAGACAAAACCGGCCCTGGCGTAAACTGCCCTATGGCAATGGCATCCAGGAGTTCCTGTTTGGTAAGCCACTCCAGTTTTTCCACCAGTTCACCGTCGAGATAAGCCACCAATACATAACCGCTGCCAAAGAGCACTGCGCCGATCTTGAGGAATACGAAAAAGAGTTTGGTGTTGGAGATCGTTTTGGCAGTTATCATACCTGCATTAATAAGCAGGGCAGGAAGAAATGAAAATAACCTGTTGCCTTTTTCTCTTTGTAGCAATCCGAACCACAATAACCCGGCAAGTCCGGCCCCGAGTATGGCAGTGATCTCATTGACACCGAGAAAGGATAAGATGATGACCAGCATTCCGATAACTCCCAGTTGTCGGTTTTTAAGCGCCTTTTTTCCTAATTTATAAACAGCACCGAGAATAATGGCGATAACTGCGGGTTTAATACCGTAGAGAAAAGGTTCTACTGTCGGGACTTTTCCGTATTCTACATAAAACCAGGCCAGGATCCCTGTAAAAACCACAGCAGGAAAGATAAAACAGCTTCCGGCAACAAAAAGGCCTTTCCAGCCTGCACGTTCATAGCCACAGTGCATGGTCATTTCGGTAGAATTGGGCCCGGGAATGAGATTGGTGGCCCCGACCAGGTCCAGGAAATGCTGCCGGGACATCCATTTCCGTTTGGTGACCACTTCGTTCTCCATCATGGCAATATGGGCAGCCGGACCACCAAAAGCGATCAGTCCGAGTTTAAAGAATACTTTTGCGACCTCCCTGAGATTTCCATTTTTATTCATGTCATCAGAACTTTATCCGCAGACCATTTTCCGCCGCCTTTTATCAGAAGGAACAGACTCCCCAGCCACATGGCAAGATCCGTCCGCATTTCGTGGGCCATGCTCCAGAAACCGTATGATTTGAGTTCCCGGAGGGCAAAAGGACCGAAACTCTCCCCCAGGGCTATGGGGATCTTGGTAATGACAATGGCAACCGTCATGTTGATAAGCATAGCCAGTGCAGCTCCTCTCGTTATTAACCCTATGAGTAGGAGAATGCCACATAGAATTTCGAAAGTACCGACAAACGAAACAAAAAGACCGGGGTTAGGGAATCCCATTTTTTCAAACCGGCCTACACCCCGCATTGCCGGGTATATAAATTTTTGAATGCCTTCGGACAGAAAAATTGCCCCGACCATAATACGGATAAGGATAGTAGTTTTGGAGTGGTCGGTAGCTATGATCTTGCGAAGCATCTCTTTTGGTTTCAGTTTTTTCTAAAACTGCAAAACAGGAAGTTCTGTGTAGTGCCGAAAGGAGTGGTGTGATCCTCAGTGATGCATTTTATTTTCTCAAAACCCCGGGCGGTAAGAAGATGTTCCATTTCTCCTTCGGAATATTGTTTAATGTCCAGTCCGCTGCATTTTTTCGGGCCATTCTCAGAGAATGTTCCCAGGATCAGTGCGCCTTTTATTGCCTGCCGGGCGGTACGTGTATATTTCTCTATTTGTTCGGATTGGGTGAGGAAATGAAAGGTGGCCCTATCATGCCATAGGTCATAGTTTTCGTCCGGTTCGAATTCCGTGATGTCGCTGACGATCCATTTTACTTTCCCGGCTTTCTTTCCAAGTCTTTTCTTTGCCTTGTCCAGGGCCTTTTCCGAAATGTCCAGCACGGAAATATCGGTGTATCCTTTGTCGAGCAGAAAATCGGCCAGTTTGCTGTCTCCGCCTCCGATATCTATAATCTTTGCATTTTTGTCCGGGGCCAGTGAGGTAATAAAGTCGAGGGAGGTACTGGGAATTTCCTGCGTCCAGCTTACTTCATCGGGTTCCTTGGTGGTATATACTTTTTCCCAGTGTGTTTTTTTGTCCATGGCAGAGGAGTTTTATACTAAAACTTAAAAGTACAATTTTTGGAGCAAAAATAACCGGGGGTATGTAAAGAAAAAGAAGTTTTTTGCCTTCGGGCTATTGCAAAATATTTCTGACTTTAATACCTTGCACAGATATGTAATTTATGTTTGATTCGGTGTTTTATAAATTCAGCCTTATCTATTTAAATCTTAAGTATTATGTCATTTAAAGCAACTTTAAGTGTTGGCGACAAGAAAGTGAACATTCTTAGCGCCAATTACGACCTGGCCCAGGAAGTGGATGCCACAGGTCGTCCTTCATCGGTGACACGCGGAGGCCGTATCAGCCTCACCGTAGAATCTACCGGAGATTCCTTCTTCTTTGAGTGGATGACCAACAATTTTGAGCGCAAGAACGGGGTGATTACCTACATTAAGCGCAACACGGATGCCAAACTCAAAGAGGTGAACTTCACCGAAGGCTATCTTGTGAAATACAGGGAGAACTTCGACTCCGTAGGGAACAATCCCCTCACCGAGACCTTCACCATTTCGTGTCGGGAACTGGCCTGCGGTGGTGGGGCTCACGTTAACGAATGGGTTTAACCTGTTCGACCCCCCGAAAGAAATTTATGAAAAGGAGTACATTTTATATGTGCTCTTTTTTTTGTTTTTAGAGTTCTGGAGTCTTGGAGTTTTTTAGTGTAAGGTGTATAATGTAATATTGAGAAATTTTATCTCACTCTCTCACTTTCTCACCCTCTCACCCTCTATGCTCAGACACTTTTCTGTACGACCTCAAATACTTTACTACCGTCGCATTTCAGGGTTTTTGAAGGGAATTTGAGCAGTAGGGCATAGTCGTGAGTGGCCATGAGAATGGTCCTTCCGGTGTTGTTGATCTCCTTGAGTACCTTCATCACCTCTACACTGGTCTGTGGGTCCAGGTTTCCGGTGGGTTCGTCGGCAAGGATCAGTTCGGGGTCGTTGAGTAGGGCCCGGGCTATGGCCACACGTTGCTGTTCTCCGCCCGACAGTTGGTGCGGGAACTTGAAACCCTTGGTCTTCATGCCCACGCGGCCGAGAACTTCCTCTATTTTGGCCGCCATTTCTTCCTTGTCTTTCCATCCTGTGGCTTTAAGAACAAACAACAGGTTGTCGTTTACCGTTCGGTCAGGAAGCAGATTAAAGTCCTGGAAAACAATACCGAGTTTTCGGCGCAGGAAAGGGATGTCCCTTTCTTTCAGCGACCGGAGGTCGAAGTCCGTAACCGCCCCGGAGCCCTGGGTGAGCGGGAGGTCGCCGTAGAGGGTTTTCATAAAGCTGCTCTTGCCACTTCCGGTCTTTCCGATGAGGTAGACAAACTCGCCCTTGTTTATGGCAAGGTTTATTTCACTAAGTACCAGGTTTTCCCGTTGATAAATAGCAACATCTCTTAACTCTACTATGGTATTGGACATACTTCGGGTTTTATTGATGGTAAAAATAATAAAAGTTGGGAGTTATGAGGTAAGGTTCAAAGTGCAAAGTTTTTAAGTTGATAAGTTTGGGGGCTTTGGATGGAGGACAGATGACGGATGACCGAAGCATATGCCTGTCTGCCGTCATTGGTCTGTATTACTGTATAAATAACTAAGGTATGAAAATATCCATGCCTAAAACTAATCGGAATTTTTAGATGCTTTACATGCAAAAAATGCCGGTTATATTCTTTGGTCTGAACGAGATCTGGAAAAGAATAAAAAATTGATTGTGGCATAATTCTTTTCAAACATATTCTTCCTTATATAATGGACGATTTCCCTTTGTCACAAAGTCTGTGCTGAGCCCCTGGACACTTCGATTGCACTTTGGTAGGCTAGGTGTACCACGTTCAGTGCGGGCAAGTTCCTCTCGCAATGACGCATAAACTCATCATAAGCAAACCGTAATGGGATTTAAAAGTTTTGTGTAATTTTAGCGGAGTCATTATTAAATCGATCAAGATGGTTAAGTTTATTAAACTAAATCTAATTATTGGAGTGGTTTTGTTTCTTACTTCCTGTGTAACTTCCATGTCGACAATGCAGGTAAATAAGACCTAGCCTACACTAACCAAATCAAAATTCATTTCTCAATCACAGGCCAAAGAGGCTGTAAAAATAAACAGGTGTAAGTATTTGGTTCAGGGGAGGGGTTATGTTGTTTCTACGGGGCTTTCCGCTAAAGGTGATTTAAAAAACGGTGCAAAAGGAATAGATGAATGGGTGGAAATAGACGGAGGCAACGCTTATGTACTTGTCAGTTACAAATGGGTTGCTGTAGATCGCTATGGTACGGCACAACTTCATATAAAGTTTGATACTTTGTTATGTGAATAATTATGATTAAAAAAAGAACATTACATTTAAGGTAGTAACAGCGCATAGTGCCGAAGCTTGTAAACCGTCACTTGTCATATTTCCAAAAAATTGGCGCTCACCAAAGGAAAATAAATAGAACATTTAGATTTCAAACTATGAAATATACTCCAAAAGATGGTTTCTCCTACTATTTTGAATTGGCAAAAGGAGATACGTTGCAATCAATTTTTTCGGTATTGCCCACATTAGAATTCCTGCAATCAATTGATGAAGAAAAAGCAAAATTTCGATATAAACCTAACAAATGGAGTATAAAACAGATAGTCGGGCACATTACTGACCATGAAAGGATAAAAATGTTTAGAGCTTTTCAATTGAGCAGGAATGAAAAAATACAACTTTGGGGATATGACCAGGAATTTTTGGTGAACAACAGTCGGTTTAATGAACTGAGTATGCAATTGTTGTTAGCGGATTTTTTAAATGTAAGAAAAGCATCAGTTAGTTTTATTGATACTTTGTCGAAAGATCAGTTACAACGAAAAGGATGGGCACGTCAATATAAAATTACCCTCGAAGAATTTCTCAGGTCGATTATTGGTCATGAGAGACATCATATAAATATAATCAGAGAAAAATATTGTTTATAACAATCTGAATCAATATGAGTTTGATATAGCCACAACTGGTGTTCGTTTTGAACAAAGCGGAAACGAGAGCTCATTGTAAAAGCGTTTACTTCGATAAACTCGGTACAAGTGTAGCGCACTAAAAAGGCATTACAAATGTCAGGGTAGAGCTGCGAGCGCGCGCCGGACAACAATGAAACAGACATAATTTAAAAAGCAATAAACATGGAAAAAACAAAAGTAACATCCGGGTTAGCGGTATCTCTTGATGGATATGCTGCCGGGCATAATCAGAGTTTTGAGAAACCGTTTGGAGATAATTTCGATTCAGACTTGCTGGATCGCTGGATGTTTTCCGAGCCGGAAAAGCATAAGCATAAAAAAGAGATAGATGCCATTCTCGATGCAGGCGCATTTATCATGGGACATAATATGTTTGGGCCCAAAGACAGGAGAGACAAATCGGAATGGAAAGGGTGGTGGGGCGATAACCCCCCGTATCACGCCCCGGTTTTTGTGCTCTCCCACAATGAACGTACGCCGATAGAAATGGAGGGCGGGACAATATTTCATTTTGTTACGGACGGCATCGAATCGGCACTTAAAAAGGCGAAGGAAGCGGCAGGAGATCGAAATGTAAAGATCATGGGAGGAGCAAATACGGTCAATCAGTATCTCGCTGCCGGTCTCATTGACGAATTATGGCTGCATGTAGTCCCCGTTACTGTTGGTGCAGGTTCGCGACTTTTCGAAGGGGTGCCGGACCTCAGGCTCGAACCGGTTGAGGTGAGCGGAACAGGTGTGGTGACACACATTAGATACCAGGTTTTGAAATAGAATTTGTCGTTACAATAGGATATGTCACAGGCTTTAGTATAATCCTTTTAGGTTAGTTTTAGCGGAGCTATATGCTTAGATAAGAGTATGTGGTTGCATGAGCAGGACGCTCATGCTAACCCAACTCCAGGACTCCTCAGCTCCAAAACTCCCAAACTTCAACAGTTAATCTCATTGTGGATAATTATAAACCGAAACCTGCGTTATAGGTAGTATATTCGGTTATCTTTGGTCGAAGAAAATATATTATCTATGCAATACAGAAAGGTTATACCGCTTTTTGCGAGTTGCTGTTTTATGCTCACGGCAACGGCGCAAATGTCTGAAGTCTATACCTATAATAATAAGGATTACGAAAAGGCGCTGGAACTATACAACAATAAGCAGTACCGGGCAGCACAGCTTGCCTTTGAAAAAGTGAAAAGACAGACCCGGGACGAAGAGATAGAGGGCAACAGTGCCTATTATATTGCCGGAAGTGCCATCCGTCTGGAACAATCGGGAGCGGAGACGCTGATGGAGAATTTTGTGAGCCGTTATCCTACATCCACCAAGCGGAACACGGCTTATATGGATGCGGGAGATTATTACTTTCAGAAGGGTAAATATCCGCAGGCCCTCAAGTGGTATGACAAAGCTGAAGATCAGGGATTGAGTGCAAAAGAACAGGAGGCCTTCAACTTTAAAAAAGGATATGCGCTCTTTACGGTAAAACGCTATAACGATTCCAAAAACTACCTGAACAAGGTATCCGGTTCTGAAGAATACGGGGCCAAAGCCAAGTATTACCTGGGGTATATGGCCTACGAAGGCGATGACTATAACGAGGCCAACCAGTATTTCGACCAGGTAGCCGGAGAGGCAGAGCTCAACAAGAACCTGTCTTACTACCAGGCCGATATGAACTTCAAGGCCGGAAAATTCGAGGAAGCCATCCGCCTGGCCAAGCAACAGTTGCCCAAATCGGGACCGGAAGAGGTGTCCGAGCTCAACAAGATTATAGGAGAAAGCTATTTTAATCTCAAGGAATACGAAGCAGCGGTGCCTTATCTCAAGGGATACAAAGGGAAGCAGGGACGATGGAACAACACAGATTTCTACCAGTTGGGATACGCCTACTACAAACAGGGTGATTATGAAAATGCCATAGGACAGTTCAATAAGATCGTAGGCGGAAATGACTCCGTGGCACAGAACGCCTACTACCACCTGGCGGAATGTTACCTGAACACCGGTAAAAAACAACAGGCACTGAATGCCTTCCGGAATGCATCCCAAATGGAGTTTGACGAACGGATACAGGAAGACGCCCTGCTCAATTATGCCCGTTTGAGCTACGAGATAGGTAATCCCTACCAAAGCGTACCGGAAGTACTGCTTTCTTTCCTGGAAAAATATCCCGGGTCGGGTTATAAACAGGAAATAGAAAACCTGCTTGTCGACTCATATGTGACCTCTAAAAACTACGATGCCGCACTAAAGGTATTGGAGGAGAACAAGACCTATAATAACAAAGAAGCCTACCAGAAAGTCGCTTTTTATTACGGTATGGAGCTGTTCAGGGACGGAAAATACGAAGAAGCCATGACGTATTTCGAGAAGTCGGTAAAAGAACCGCAGGATCGTGCCGTCCTGGCCAGGGCTACCTACTGGAGAGGAGAAGCGGCCTACGAGTTGAATAAATATAACGAAGCCCTTGTGGATTTCAAGGATTTTAAGAGTATTTCGGCAGCCACTACCACTCCGGAATACGACCGGGTAGACTATCAGTTGGGATATACCTATTTTAAACAGAAAAATTACGAACAGGCCATCACCTATTTCGACAGGTACGTGAAGAACGACAAAAGCCAGGGTGACAGGGAAAGGCTCAACGATGCCTGGCTCCGTCTGGGAGATAGTTATTTTGTGAGTGGAAAATACTGGCCTGCGATGGAAGCCTATAACGAAGTCATAGCCATGAAAGAGGGGCAGGTGGATTATGCTCACTTCCAGAAAGCCATCAGTTACGGTTTTGTAGACAGGACAGATTCCAAGATAGATGAGCTTAACAGTTTTATAAACAATTATCCCGATTCCGGCTTGAGGCCCGATGCCATGTATACACTCGGTAATGCTTACGTTTCACAAAACAAAGTGTCCTCCGGCGTGGAGATCTATAACCGGTTGGTCAAAGAATATCCCATGAGCCCGTTTGTGCCGAAAACGTTGCTCCGGGAAGGACTGGTGTATTACAATGCCGAAGAGAACGATAAGGCACTGGACAAGTTCAGGAATGTAGTGGATTATTATCCCAACACACCGGAAGCCGTTCAGGCCGTATCTACCGCAAAGCTGATCTATGTAGATATGGGCCGGGTCGATGAATATGCCAATTGGGTAAGAGGGCTCGATTTTGTAGAGGTTACCGATGCCGACCTGGACAATGCCACTTACGAATCGGCCGAGAAACAATTTGCACAGAACAATGCCGATGCCGCCATTAAAGGGTTTGAGGCTTACCTCGACAAATTTCCCAGGGGATTGCACGCTCTTGAAGCACATTTTTATACGGCGCAATCCTATTTCGTAAAGGGAAAAAAGGACAGGGCATTGCCGCACTATGAAAAAGTAACCGAATCCGGGAGGAACGAGTTTACCGAACAGAGCCTCGCCCGCCTGGGGCAGATCTTCCTGGACAAAAAAGATTATAAAAAGGCCGTACCTGTGCTGAAACGGCTGGAAGAGGAAGCCGGAGCCTCACAGAACACCACCTTTGCGAAGTCTAACCTGATGAAGGCCAACTACGAGCTGAAAAATTATCCCGAGGCCATTCGCTACGCCAGGTCCGTTCTGGAGAATAAAGATGCGGATGACAGGATAAAAAGTGATGCTCATATTATGATAGCCCGAGCCGCCATAGAGGCCGGTGATGAAGCCACCGCAAAAGAGGCCTATGCCGAAGTGAAAAAAATAGCTACGGGTGCTCTCGCCGCCGAGGCCCTTTATTACGATGCCTACTTTAAGAACAAAGAGGGTAACTACGAAGCCTCTAACGAAAGCGTACAAAAACTTGCCGGAGAGTATTCCGGGTATAAGGAATTCGGTGCCAAAGGCCTGTTGCTGATGGCCAAAAACTTCTATGCCCTGGACGATGCCTTCCAGGCTACCTATATCCTTGAAAATGTCATCAAGAACTTTAAGGACTATCCGGAAGTAGTGGAAGAAGCGCGGAACGAACTGACCCGTGTCAAGGCTGAGGAGGCCAAGCGTAACTCTTCCGTTAACCCTAATAATAACTAAAATCACACATCAGTATAATGTTCAGTATATATAAAAATACTCGGGCTTCGGCTTCGCTCAGCCACCGGAAAACTGTAACTGACAACCCGCAACTGGCAACCCGCAACTGGCAACCCACAACCAAAAACCACAGACATTTCTTGTTTTTGGCCTTCGCCCTGCTATGTGTTTCCGGGGTTTTTGCCCAGGAAAAGGAGGGTAAAGAAGAAAAAGAGAATATCGGTACGGAAACGGTCAATGTGGTAAAACCTTATAAGGCTACGGTTTCGGATGCCTTTAAGATCAGGGAGGTCCCTGCGGCTGAGGATTCCGTGTTGCTGCAGAAAAAAGAGATCAATTACAGTATTTTTTCCGTACCCGTAGCTTCAACTTTTGTTCCTGCTAAGGGTAAGGTTGCCGGGATAGGAAAGAAAAAAAGAGAATACCTGTACGACACCTATCTATCTCTGGGACTCGGGAATTACAGTACAGCCCTGCTCGATTTTTATACCAGTGCGGAAATAAGCAAAGACCAATCTTTTGACATCGGGCTTAACCATCACTCCGCACAGGGGCAACTGGATGAAACAGAACTCGACACCAAGTTTTTCGATACTAAACTGGAAGCAGCATATAAAAATGCGGGACGGTTTTACCGCTGGGGCGTTAACGGCGGGTTGCAGCACCAGATATATAACTGGTACGGACTGCCTGCACAGGCCGGGTTTGACGAGGCCGTTATCAATAGCATAGATGAAAAGCAGACCTATTATACGGCATCCCTGGGGGGAAATATAGAAGCGGTGGAAGAATCGGTTTTTACCGGGGCCGAGCTGTCATTAAAGCGTTTCTGGGATGCACACGATTCCGGGGAAAACCGGGTCGTATTGAACCCGTCTTTCCGGTTTCCGGTGGGAGAAGAACTGATCACCGCTCATGTCTTTGCCGATTATGTAGGCGGGGAATTCAAATATGAGTACTATACAGGGGAAAAATCAAAATACAGCAACCTGTTGCTTGGGGTAAACCCCAACCTTGTGATCGCCGGAGAAGACTATACGATCAACCTCGGGGCATCCGTTTTCTACGGTATGGACATCGAGAACGATGATAATGATTTTTATATTTACCCGAAGGTAAACGCTTCTTACCGCCTGGTAGAAGAATACGTCACTATTTACGGTGGAGTGGAAGGAGGCCTGGACCAGAATTCCTATTACGATTTTGTGCAGGATAATGTATATGTAGCCCCTGCTTTAATGGGGGTAACACCGACTGACCGACAATACGATGCTTATGTGGGAATGAAGGGAAAGCTGTCTTCTAATGTTGGTTACAATCTTAAAGGGTCTTACAGGGCCGAAAACAACAAGCCCCTGTTCCGGGCCAATCCGGTCAACATTTCGGGGAATGAAAACCACGGTTATGTTTACGGCAATTCCTTCGGTGTGGTTTATGACGATGTGACCACGTTCTCCGCTTTTGGTGAGATCCATGCCGATATAGACCGGAACCTCACCCTCGGGATCAATGCCGAGGTATTTGGTTATAATACGGATAATCAGGAAGAAGCCTGGAACCTGCCTATCGTAAAAGGTTCTTTTTTCGGAGATTATCAGATCGATGAACACTGGTTTGCCGGGGCCAATATTTTTTATGTAGGCCAGCGAAAAGATATGTATGTACCGGAGTTCGCAGGAGAGGAACAACAGGGGGAAGTAGTGAAACTGGACAGCTATTTCGATGCCAATGCACACCTGGGTTATCACATAGACCAGCAATGGTCGGTTTTTGTCAAAGCCAATAACATAGCCAACAACCAGTATGCCCGCTGGATGAACTACCCGGTACAGGGCTTCCAGATCCTGGGAGGGATAACCTATAAGTTTGACCTATGGAAGTGAAAATCTCTGATAAATTATAGATAGGAAGAGGTCTGAAAAGTAGCCTTTACGTCACCCTGAACTGTCATCCTGAGCCCTTCGACTATGCTCAGGATGACAGTTCAGAATGATAAGTGTGCAGGCTTTTCAGACCTCTTTCTAATTTTATTATCCCGGTTGTCTGTCCTTTTGCAATACAGGAGTATACCTCCGGTAGGCTTCTCCGGTCAATACCCTGGCGATCTGTTTTGAAATAGCTCCATCCGCAAGATGGTCCAGCCACAAATATTCTCCGGCTGCATTGATCTCCAGGAAATAATAGCCTTCTTCCGGGGTGACAATAATGTCTATGGCCCCGTAGTTGATCTGGTAAATGTCCATGATTTGCAGTAACTTTTCTTCGATCTCGTGTGGTAATTGGTAGGGTTCCCACTGGTCGAGCAGGGTGTTTCCTTCCCGCCGCCAGTCTATTTTTGCATTCTCCATTTTCTGGGAATCTATGGCATAGGTAAATACGGCATCTCCTACGATAGTCACCCGGAGTTCTTTGGATTTTTCCAGCTTTTCCTGGAATTGCATAGGGCAGTATTGCAGGGCGTCCACAGCTTCCAGGTCCTTTTCGGAGACTATATTGGTAAATACCACATGCTCCTTGCCGTCCCGGTATATGGCAAAGGAGCTCTGCATTTTTACGATGGCTCCGCCGGGATGTGATAACACAAAATCACGGGCCTCATCCGGGTTGTTGGTTATACAGGTGTCCGGAATGTTCAGGCCGAGGGCAGAAGCTATCTTCATCTGTTCTTCCTTGCTGTCGAGCCTGCGGTATTTGCTGAAGGTGTCTATCTGGAAACAGGGCATGCTTTCGAGCATCCCGAAAAGTGTTCGGCGTATCTCCTTTTGGGCGCTGGAAAGATAAGTGCCTTCCAGGATCTGGTTCAGGCCATAAGCGAGGTTGTGGCTTCTTCGATACCACACTGCTGTAATATCGTGAAGACTGTGGCGTTGTCCGTCACGGTCCAGGAAGATTTGCCATGTTCCGTTTTCGAACCGGCTGCTCAGGCTGCATTGCAAGGGGTATTCATCTACATTAAAACGGATGACCTGCGCTCCTGATTCTCTGAGGAAACCGGAGACCGTGTCTATAGATGCATTGTCTTTAGAATGCGTGATGATCAGTATTTTTTGCATAAGTAGTTGTTATAGTTTGCCCTTTGGCTTTGCTCAGGGACCGGGTAAAACTTTGAACCTTGAACTTTGAACCTTGAATTTTTTATGTCTGTATCCGTGCAATCAGTTTTTCTGCGATGGTCTCTCCTATGGGGTACCCGATGTCGCGTTGCAGCATACCCCATTCTCCCTGCGGATTGACCTCAAGGAAGATGTAACGCCCGTCTTTGTGGCGTATCATGTCCAGTGCTCCGAAAAAGAGCCCCATCTGCCGCATGGCCCGGGTCAGGGATTCGCGGATATCCGGCGGGAGTTCATAGGGTTCCCAGCCAAAGTCAGCGTCAGTGGCGATCCTCCAGTCCGTTTTACCTCGTACTGAAGTGCTGGCATCGATCTTCCCGGTAAAAAAAGTGCCGTCCACATAGATGATCCTCAGTTCGTAGGCCTTAGGGATCAGCTCCTGGAAGATCATAGGGCATAAGGGAAGGGTGTCCAGTTGTTCCAGGTCGTCCTTTCTGATGACCGTAGTAGGGAAGAAGGGAGCGTCTCCCTTCATGCTTCGGGAAAGCGAACCGTGTAGTTTGGCGATCATGTTTCCCCTGCACTCTTTATGAAAGAAAGATTTTGCCTTTTCGGGATTATTGGTAAACAGGCTTTTGGGGATATGCAATCCATGGGCAGAAGTGATTTGTAACTGATCTAGCTTGTTTTTGTTTATTTCGTGGTCGGTGGCCATGGGGTTCATCCAGGGAAGATGCCGGAGCGATTCGAAAAAAATGTTTCGCATTGTTCCGTATTCCTGTATAAATATTTTAAGATAGCCGGGGTCGAGGTCAGGAGGAGGGGGCATGGCCCAGAGTTTTCTGTACCATACGGCTTCGACGTCTTTTGTAGAAAAAGTTGTTTTACCGTCGGACCAGCAGAAGTGCGTTCCTTCATTGTTACAGGTATAATCAAAACGCGATTGATGGGAAAAGAGGTCTGTGTTCATCCGGAACATTTCTTTTCCCAACGTTTTGCACCTTTCCCGGACAATATCTACGGTATAGTGGTCAGTGCTGTGGGTAAGGCATAATATCATCCTGGTTAGATTGGGGTGTTATGATAATTTTGTAATGATATAAGACAACAGGACATAAGACTTAAGATCAACGAAAATTAAAGTCCTGCGCCATAGCCCTGTTGTCTTATGTCTAAAAAAACAATAGCCCCGGAAGGCTATTGTTGCATCACACAGATGAAATTTTTTACTACATGATGTCTCCTTCCTCATCATCATCGGAAGGGAACTTCTGGGTTACATCACCTCCTTTGTCCTGGTCGAGAACAGGTGAGGTAACCGTAGCAGAGATAACACCTCCGCCATCATCTTCCTGGTCAGAAGGAAACTTAAGGGTAGTTCCACCCTGTACGGTTTCTTTTTTTTCCTCGGATACCTGATGTTCCAGGAAGTTTGCGAAAAATGGCTTTTTCAAGCCTTGGCTTTCTTTTTTCATGATAGAAAAAATTTGGGGTTAATAAATCATTTAGTTACATATTAAAGATGCAAATACCTACAATAGGTTGCGAAATTTGTGATAAAAATAACTATATATTTATCTTGTTCAAATATTTTCCTGTTAATATTTGGTTTGTTGTTATAAATTTAACACTCGGAATTATGTGTTGAAGGCCTTTTAGTTTTCGTATAATTCTAGAGGGAGGTCATCCGGGTCCCGGAAGAAAACAAATCTTTTTCCTGTGATCCCGTCTGTCCGGATATCTTCTGTGCGGACACCCTTTTCCCGGAGCGTGGCGACTGCCATTTCCAGGTCATCCGTTTCAAAGGCGAGATGCCGTAGCCCGGCTGCTTCCGGCCCGGAAACGCGCGGGGGCGGGTCGGGGAAGGAAAAGAGCTCAAGGGTGTATGTGCCGTTAAGGGCCAGGTCCAGTTTGTAGGAATCCCTTTCCGTCCGGTAGGTTTCTTTCAGGATGGTAAAACCCAGGAGCTCGGTGTAAAACGCTTTGGATTTTTTATAATCCGAGCATATAAGGGCAATATGGTGTATCTTGTTTAGACGAAGCACGAGTATGGGATTGGCTGGTTAATTTGTTTCTTCCTCGATCCATTTGTTCACCGTAGCAGGGGTATAGCTAAACATTTGGTCCAGCAGTTCGTCTATATTATCGCTGACCAGGAGCATATTTCTGTTCACTTCTTTGAGCAATCCCCTGGCTGTCATGGTTTCCAGCAGTTGTACCAATCCGTCGTAGAAACCTGCTGTGTTGAGCAGGCCTATTGGTTTTTGATGCAGTTGCAGTTGTGCGTTGGTCAGGGCCTCGAAGAGCTCGTCCATTGTTCCGTATCCGCCGGGAAGGGCTATGATGCCATCGGCCATTTCTTCTATTCTGGCTTTTCGTTCGGCCATGGTATCGACCAGTTCCAGTTCGGTGAGCCGTTCGTGGGCGATCTCCTTGTCCCGGAGAAAACGGGGAAGTACACCCGTAGCCCTTCCACCTTCTTCCAGGGTGCCCTCGGCAATGGCACCCATGAGGCCTACACGGGCGCCGCCGTAAACGAGTTCGATATTGCGTTGTGCCAGAATTTTTCCGAGCAGATGGGCCTGGGCTTTGTAAACCGGGTCGTTTCCTTCATTGGAACCGCAGTAAACCGTAATTCTTTTCATAAGAGCGTATATAAAAGGTCTGTATATAGTATTGATGATGTGTTTTTAAAAATCTATTTTCATCAGCCAGTCGTTCTGTTTGTCCCTGCCTATGAAGAACGGATGTTCCCCGAATTTTACAAATCCGTTCTTTTCGTAAAACCTTATTGCCCTGGCATTCTGGTCCCAGACCCCGAGCCACAGGTAGGAAGCTTTCTGATCCCTGCAGATCTCAATGGCTTTTTGTATCAAATCCCTCCCCAGTTCCCGGCCCTGGTATGTCTTTAGCAGATAGATGCGTTCCAGTTCCAGGGACCCCGGTTCGTTGATATCGGTCTGTGCACCTGCCCGGTTCAGTTTAAAGTATCCTGCCGGTTTGCCATTGGCATAGGCGAGATAGAAAAGAATAGCTTCGCTGCCGAGCTCCTGTATAAGACGGTCCCGGGCAAAAAACTCTTCCATATACGCCTTAAAATCTTCCGGGTTGTTCTGAGTGGCATAGGTATCCGTAAAAGTCTCCCTGGAAATGTCCAGCAAGACGTCTATGTCTTCTTTAGTACATCGTTTGAACGATAGGGGCATGGCAAGTTGCTTTTTCATCTATTAAAGTAAATAATTCTATTTAAGACATACAAACTTTGTTTCATAATTAACTATTCTTTGATAAGGATGGTGTTGTAAGGTAATCTGGAGTTTATAGAGATTGATAAAAGATTGATGGATTGATAGGAAGCGGGTGACTTGTTGATGAGAATGGGAACAATGATTACAAATCCTATTGGTTTACTGTGTGTCGCGAAATCATCAGAAATCACTATAAATCTCTACGGGGCATTACAAATCACTACAAGTTACAATAAAACGAAAACGTGAATTAATTTTAAGACGGGTCTGGCCGGAATGTCCCTGATTTAATTCCTGCTTTTTTATATCTTTGGAGCCGTGATGAAACCTGTGGCAAGAATTAAGCAACCTATCTACACCGAGATGGAACTTTTTGAGAAGAAGTTCTACGAATCCATGTCTTCGAAGGTTTCACTGCTCAACAGGATCACCTATTATATCGTAAACCGGAAGGGGAAGCAGATGCGACCCATGTTCGTTTTCCTGGTAGCCAAAATGGTTTCCGGCGGAAAAGTGAACGAACGGACTTACAGAGGGGCTTCCGTGATAGAGCTTATCCATACAGCCACACTGGTGCACGACGATGTGGTGGACGACAGTAACCGCCGCCGTGGTTTTTTCTCCCTCAATGCCCTGTGGAAGAACAAAATTGCCGTACTGGTAGGGGATTACCTGCTCTCCAAAGGATTGTTACTCTCCATAGACAACGATGATTTTGACCTTCTGAAGATCATTTCCGTTGCCGTAAGGGAAATGAGCGAAGGGGAACTGCTTCAAATAGAAAAAGCGAGACGTCTGGATATTACGGAAGAAGTGTACTACGAGATCATCCGCCAGAAGACCGCTACTCTTATTGCCGCTTGTTGTGCCCTCGGGGCATGTTCGGTAAAGCCCGACTCCGAAGAAACCGAAAAAATGCGGAAGTTCGGCGAGCTTATCGGGATGGCATTCCAGATCAAGGACGACCTGTTCGACTATGGAGAAGAGCGTATCGGTAAGCCCACGGGTATAGATATTAAGGAGCAGAAAATGACACTGCCCCTCATTTATACGCTCAATACCTGTTCGGACAAGGACAAGAAGTGGCTTATCAATTCCGTAAAAAACTACAACAAGAATGCCAGGCGTGTCAAAGAGGTGATCGCTTTTGTAAAGGAGAACGGCGGACTGGAATATGCCGAAGGCAAGATGAAGGAGTTTCAGCAGGAAGCATTGCAGTTGCTGGGAAGCTACCCGCAATCTGATTACAGGGATGCGCTCGAACTCATGGTCAACTATGTCATTGACCGGAAGAAGTAGCTCCCGCTTTAAGAGGATTAAGCCTTACTCCTTTCAAAGATCACGGAGAACGATTTCCTGTCCGTAATACTTCGTTCCGATAGCATTTCAGGAAAAAATCATAAAAATCAATATCCCGGGCAACCTTTGGAGGGATTGTTTCGTCTATGTAGATAGAAACCCGATGAAAAAACGGCTTTTGAAGATCATACCGCTTTATAAGGATGAAGATAAACTCATAAGGAGAGCTTCGGCAAATGACCGGGAGGCCCAGCACGAGCTGTACCGGAAGTACGCCCCGAAGATGTTGAGTGTTTGCCGTTATTATATAAAAGACGAGCAATTTGCGGAAGATGTGATGATCGGCGGTTTTTTCAAGGTTTTTACCCGGATAGGGACATTCAGGAAAGCGGGGAGTTTCGAAGGGTGGATACGCCGGATCATGGTCCGGGAATGTATCTCTTTCCTGAGGAGTGAAAAATCCCTTTCCTTCATAGAGGAAGATCCCGGTACCGTAACCGGATATATCACAGACGAGGGGCACGCAGCACTGGAAACGGAAGACCTGCAATTTCTTATCGATGGTTTGCCCGAGGGCTATAAGACCGTGTTCCTGATGTTTGCCATAGAAGGGTATTCCCATAAGGAGATCGCCCGGACACTCCGTATTTCGGAGAGCACTTCCAAATCTCAGTTGTTCAAGGCGAGAAGAATGTTACAGGAAAAAATAAAAGAACAAAAAAGGCAGGAGAATGGGACACGATAATTTAGAACGCCGGATAAAGAAAAAACTGGAAGAGCGCAGGATAACTCCTTCTGCAAAAGCTTGGGACAGGTTAGAAAAGGGCTTAGATGAAGCACCTCATGCGCATAGGAAGAAAAATATCCGGCCCTATTGGATCGCTGCTTCCGCTGTTGTTTTACTTGTCGTTGGGGCATGGTTTTTTAAGGGGGAAAGAAGAGCAGGGGACTCCCCGAAAGTTGCCGGTATACAAACCGATACCGGACAAAAGGAACGGAAAAAGGTGGTAAAAGTGGTTGAAGAGGATACCGGGGCTCCGGTTAAGGTGAACATTCCGGTAGTTAAACCCCAAGAAAACACCACTCCATTGGTAAAATCCCCGGAAACAGGTAGAGCGGTCTCTTTTCCGGAAACCAGGGAAAAAGAATCCGTAGTGGCCCATCATAAAGAAGAAGCGCTTGCCTTTGAAGACAAAAAAGTAGAGGAAGTGGTTTCAAAGATCATGGAAATCGAAGAAAAAGGAGAAGTCACCGACGAAGAAATTGAGCTCCTGCTGGCTGAAGCACAAAAGGAAATAGACTCGCAGCGCCTGTTAATAAACCAGACCGGAACGGTAGATGCCATGGCCCTTTTGGAAGAAGTGGAATCCGAGCTGGATAAATCTTTCAGGGATAAGGTCTTCGAGGCCCTGAAAGAAGGGCTTAAAAGGGTCCGGACCGCTGTGGCCAACCGTAAAGAGTAGTTCATTCATCAATCAAATCATTTTATTATGTTAAGAATTATTATGTATGTCATTTATATGACAGTGTTGCTTACGGCCCAGTTTTTATGGTCGCAGTCCGACCGGGACAGTCTGGATATACGCCGTAAGGAAAGAGTGCTGGAAGGTTTGGAATCGGAAAAGGAAAGGGTGGTAAAGGAAGAAAAAGCAAAGCTCAAAAAAGAAGTGGAACGCATAAGGAAGATGGAAGATGCCGGAGAGATCACCGAAGAAGAGGCCGGGAAGATGAAGGAGGAAGAGGCAAAAAAAACGGCCCTGAACATAGAGAACAAACTGGCCATCCTCGAAAATAAACTGGCCCTTGTAAAAAGAGGAGAGGAAAATGGCTGGGAATATCTGGGAGGAACAACTCTGGGTATCGGAATAGGAAATACCTATGATAATAATGGCAGCAGACTGTTCGGGATCCAATTCGAGAACAGGGATAAAGAAAAGAAATACGATAAAAAAACGACTTCCGGTATTGTAGTGGCGTTCGGGTTTAACAATGCCCTGGTCGATGGCGAATCCCTTAACGACAGCCCGTATAAAGCAGGAGGGAGCCGTTTTTTCGAATTCGGATGGCAGTGGAAGACCCGTATCTTTAAAAACAGCAATGCCATGCGGGTAAGCTATGGGCTTTCTTTTCAGTCCAATAGTTTGAAGCCAAAGGATAACCGGTATTTTATGACGGATGGGAAAGTGACCAGCCTGGAAGAGTTCCCTTATGACCTTAAAAAATCCAAACTGAGGTTCGATAACCTTGTTCTTCCTGTATTCCTGGAATTCGGGCCGTCCCGGAAAATTGAGAGGGAGGATTATTTCCGGTATTCCACACGCAAAAAATTTGCATTTGGCATAGGCGGGTATGCCGGGGTGAACCTGGCGACCAAGCAGAAACTGAAATACTCGGTTGATGGAGACCGGCGTAAGGAGAAGCTCAAGGAAAATTACAATACGAATGATTTTATCTACGGACTTGCCGCCTACATAGGCAGGGGAGCCACGTCCCTGTACCTGAAATACGATCTCAACCCGATTTTTAAAGATCCTAACGTAAAACAAAATAACATTTCCCTGGGATTGCGGTTTGAATTGTGATAAACTTTATCTCAACCGAAAACTGTCCGCAAAGAATATCTATTTTTGTTTAATCTATTGAAACTGTGAGAGCGACATGAAAATCAAAGCTGTATTATTTTTCCTTGCATTGCTGGTATTGACAAGCTGTGCTATAAAACAGGAGGTGTCTGAAGAGTCAACAAACCGGATGGTTTACAAAACCACATTAAACAAAGGAGATTACGAGGAAATATACCGCTTACTGAAATCGGAATTCCCGGATTTTCCGGAAAGGCGAAAAAAAGTGGTATATTCCAGGGGAAACCAATATTATACGCTGAAGATCAATTTAAAGAAAAACAAATTTGGATTGGTATACCAGAATAGCGGAGGTCAGGGAGTTGATGATAAGGTAGAGTCCGTCCGGTCTAAGATAGAGGCCATTACAGAATAATGGGGCCTGAGGCTTGATCGCACAATGGAGATAGCCGATAATCTGCTGAGATAATTTTTTAATTATTCCTTACTTTTGATTCCCGTTTTTTTACGGGAATCTTTTTAATTTTATACGAAAGAGAAAAAACTGAATATTGATTTCGAAGGAAACCATAGACAAAGTATTTGAGGCTGCCCGTGTGGAAGAGGTCATAGGCGATTTTGTACAGCTAAAAAAGTCCGGCTCCAATTTTAAGGGGTTGAGCCCCTTTACTGACGAGCGCACCCCCAGTTTTATGGTATCCCCCGTAAAGCAGATATGGAAGGATTTCTCTTCGGGTAAAGGCGGGAATGTCGTGGCCTTTTTAATGGAACACGAACATTTTACCTATCCGGAAGCTATAAAATACCTGGCCAAAAAATACAATATAGAGGTCGAAGAGACCGAGCGTACCGATGAAGAAAAACAACTGGCAGACGAAAGAGAAAGTATGTACCTCGTCAGTGAGTACGCCAAAAGTTATTTCGAAGAGGTCCTCTGGAACACAGAACCGGGGAAAGCCATAGGTCATACGTATTTCAAGGAGCGCGGTTTTACGGATGACACCATAAAAAAGTTCGGCCTCGGCTATTCTCCAGACGAGTGGGAAGCCTTTACCAAAAAGGCCCTTTCCGAAGGCTATAAGCTGGAATTCATGGAGAAAACCGGGCTGACCATTGTCAAGGAAAGTCCCGGAGGTGGAAAAAAACAGTTCGACAGGTTTAAAGGCAGGGTAATGTTTCCCATCCAGTCCATGAGCGGGAGGGTGCTGGGCTTTGGCGGAAGGATACTGACCAACGATAAAAAGGCCGCCAAATACCTCAATTCCCCGGAAAGTGATATCTACCATAAAAGCAAAGTGCTTTATGGGATCTATTACGCCAAACAGGCCATCGCCAAAGAGGATAACTGTTTCCTGGTGGAAGGGTATACCGATGTGATACAGTTTCATCAGCGTGGGATAGAAAATGTAGTAGCATCCAGCGGAACGGCACTTACTCCCGAACAAATACGGCTTATCCGGAGGTTGACCAATAATATTACCGTGCTCTTTGACGGGGATGCCGCCGGGCTAAGGGCATCGCTGCGCGGAGTAGACCTGATCCTGGAACAGGGGATGAACGTCAAAGTATGTGCTTTTCCCGAAGGGGAGGACCCGGACAGCTTTGCCCGGAGTAATTCCCTGGAAGAGATTAGCCTTTATCTGGAAGAAAATGCCAAGGACTTTATCGGGTTCAAGGCCTCCCTGCTTATGGAGGAGACCCGGAACGACCCTGTGAGGAAGGCGGAGACCATACGGGATATTGTGCACAGTATTTCCAGGATCCCGGATAGGATACAGCAGGAGGTATATGTACAGGAATGTTCGCGCATCATGGATATTTCGGAGGAGGTATTGTTCAATACCCTGGCCCAGATAGGAAGAAAAGATCTTGCCGATGCCAACAAAAAATACAAACAGGAACGGAAGGCAAAGGCTTTCGAAGTGGTCAAAGATACCGGCAAACCGGCAGAAAAGGTAGACCAGCAGTATATCCTGGAGCGAAAGATCATCGAAGCCTTGCTGCTTTATGGCGGGGAAACGGAAGATTTTGAAGACTTTATCCTGAAACAGGACGATGATGGAGAGTTGCAACTGGAAAGGGTGGTCAATACGTCCAGGGTGTTCGAAAAAATATTCCTGGACCTTCAGGAAGATGAAGTGGAACTCGGTAACCCTGTTTTTCGCAAGGTTTATCCGGAACTCATCCGCCAGCTCAACGAGGAAGAGAATTTTTCTGTGGAAAAGTTTGTAAACACCATGGAGGGGGATGTTGCGAATGAGGTCACTTCTATCCTGATGGATGAGGAAAAATATGTCCTGCACCGATGGATCGAAAAAGATATTCTTGTCAAGGACAAGTCACAGGGAATAGCCCAGCTGGTGAGTGAAACCGTATTGAGCCTGCGTTGTTTCCTTATCGATAAACGGGTTTTGGGCCTGCAACACCAGACCCTGGAAAACAAAGATGGCAATTCGGAGATCCTGGAAGAGATCATGAATTACCATCAGTTAAAACGATTACTTGCAAAAAAACTGAACCGGGTACTGTAATATTCCCCTGGCTGTTTCAGCAACATTCATAACAAAAGCCGAAGGGAGCAATTTAATACAACTCCAATGCTTTGGCCTGTTGCAGCATGTCTACCATGTTGTCTACGTTCAGTTTTCGCATGAGGCGGGCTTTATAGGTACTTACGGTTTTCTCGTTAAGCCCGAGTTCTTCAGCTACGTACTTGTTTCGTTTTCCTTCCGCAAGAAGTTTCAGTACTTCTACTTCTCTTGTAGAAAGTTTTCGGAAGAATTTTCTTGGTTTATTGGTACTTTCGTCGAAAGCTAGGCGCTGTGCCAGTTCATTGGTAATGAACAGGCCGCCGTTGGCAATCTTTGTGATGGCTTCAGCAAGCAGGGAAGTATCCGCATCTTTGGAAAGATAACCGGAAGCTCCCGCTCTTAAAGTGCTCAGCGCATAAACGTCTTCAGATTCTGAACTGAAGATCAGTACCTTGGCCTGGGAATATTCTTTTTTTAATTGTCTCAAAGCCGTGATCCCGTTGACCTCCGGGATATTCATTTCCAAGAGAATAATATCCGGATTCCTTTTGGGTAAAACCTCGAAAAGTTCAGATGTCGTACGCACTTTTCCTACTACTTCGATATCCTTATTATTGCTTAATGCAGCAATAATACCATCTTGTACTACCGGATGGTTGTCGGCAATCAATACTTTAATCATGATGATCTGTTTTTATTAGGATTAGTTAGGTTCTGTTTACAAACCATCGCGAATAAGCAGAGGAAAGCGCAAAAAGCGCGACTTGGGGTAAGTGGGTATAAATATAATTAAAAAAAATATCCTATGCAAAATTAAAGAAAAATATTTCCTTTTTTTTTACAATTAAAGTCTGACGGATGTCAGTTAAGTTCTGTGCGTATTACAGGGAATTACTATATAATATGAAAATTAATACATATAAAATACATGCATTAGTATGGAAATGAAATACTTGTGTTCCTGGGAAATGTGAAGAGGCTACGGGGTATAAAAGAGAAGAGAGTGTCGGAAAAATTTTATAATCCGTCATGCTGCTTGTTTCAGCATCCCATCCTGCTGATTGGACGACCGGGATGAGAACCCGAAACGACCCTTCGACTGTGCTCAGGGTAAAAGTCCAGGTTGACGTAAATGCTACTTTTTAGACACTCTCTTGATGATTTTATTTGAGTTCTGCCGGGATCTCACAAACAGGGATCGGCACCATTTTGTGTTTGTTGGCCCGGTTAAGGCGCCTGTAGATCTCAAGTACTTCCCTGGGCCTGCCTTCCAGATCCTCGGGTTTTTTTCCTTCCTCGTCCATTTTCATGGCCCATTCCAGTTCGGGGTATGTGGCTCCTATCTGATCTTCGTCGGTGCGGTTATCGCCCCAGAGGCCGTCGGTTGGGGCAGCGGTGCGTATTTCTTCTATAATACCCAGGTGTTCCGCTATTTCATAGACTTCGGTCTTGAGGAGGTCGGCGATAGGGCTGAGGTCCACGCCGCCGTCACCGTATTTGGTGTAAAAGCCTACACCGAAATCCTCAACCTTGTTCCCGGTCCCGGCAACGAGATAGCCCCTGAGTGCTGCAAAATAATACAGCGTGGTCATCCGCAGCCTTGCCCGTGTATTGGCCAGTGTCATAAAGCGGTCCTCTTCCTTTTCAACTCCGGGAAATGCATTGACAAGACTGTCAAAAACGGGGGTGAGGTTTACAGATTCCATACTTACGCCATCGTAGTGTTCTTTTAACCATTCTATATGTTTAAGAGCCCTGGTTACCTGGTTTTCGGCCTGATGTATGGGCATCTCAAGGCACAGCAGGGGGAGTCCTGTCCGGGCACAGAGTGTTGAGGTCACCGCGGAATCGATCCCCCCGGAGATCCCGATGACGAATCCGTTGATATTGGCATTTAAGGCATAATCCTTCAGCCATTGAACAATATGATCGGTTACTTTTTCGGTTTTCATTATTTTCGTTTATTTAGGTTCGGAGTTTTGTATTATGGATTAACCCTGTTTTCGGCTTCTGGCCTCCGACTTTTTAAATTACCTTTGCCCGTTGTTAAGCCGGATAAAATTATTAAAAAGATTTGTCGTTGATATATAGTATTTTCACACCTATGCGAAAAATTGTGATTTTTATGATGATTTTGTCTGTTATCTTTTCCTGTGACCGTAAAGACCTGCTGGAGGAAGAGATAGCGCAAATTGAAATGGAGGTACAGGTAGACAGGTTTGATGTGGAGTTCTCCAAAGCCACCCCGGAAGACCTGCCACAGTTGAAATCTGCCTATCCTTTCCTTTTTCCTTCGCAATATAAGGATAGCGTGTGGATCGTAAAAATGAAAGATACGGTCCAAAGGGAAATTTTCGAAGAAGTAGCCAGGGTATTCCCGGATTTTTCGGAACCAACGGAAGAACTCCGCTCCCTTTTTCAGCATATCAAATATTATTTTCCTGAATTCAAAGAGCCGAGAGTAATAACCCTGACTTCTGAGGTGGAATACAAAAACCGAGTGATCTGGGCAGACAGCCTGCTCCTGCTGTCCCTGGATGTTTATCTCGGAACGGATCACCGGTTTTATGAAAGGCTGCCGCAATACCAGAAAAAAAATTTTACCGCAGGGCAGATCGTGTCCGATGTAGCTTCGGACTATGTCGTGAAACGAATACCCCCGGACCAGGATCGCAGTTTTCTGGGAGCCATGATCCGGGCAGGGAAGGAACTGTATCTGAAAGACCTCCTCATTCCGTTTAAGAACGACGCTTCCAGGATCGGATATACTGTGGAAGAAATGGACTGGACAAGGGCTAACGAAAGCGAAATGTGGAGATATTTTGTAGAACGGAGTTTACTGTTTTCTACCGACTCCAGGCTTAAGAGCCGTTTTATAGAACCGGCACCCTTTTCTAAATTCTACTTGGAGATCGATAACGAATCCCCGGGAGGAGTAGGGCGGTTTATCGGATGGAGGATCGTCAGGGCGTATATGCATAACAATAATGTATCTTTGCAGGATATGCTGAAAACATCTGCAGAAGATATTTTTAACAAATCAGGATATAAACCGAAGAAATAGTGAGGTTACAGGTTAACATTCCACTGTAAACCTGCAACCTGTAACTTGCAACCTTGAACTTAAAATTAAACAAAAAACGATGGCAAAAACACATCACTCAGATATAAAACTTTCCGTGGAGCTCGATGAGAACCGGGTTCCTGAAAAATTGAGATGGTCTGCGCAGGACGGCGGAGTAGATAATGAAGAAGCCAAGGCCATGCTGCTTTCCATATGGGATAGTAATAAACAGGAAACCTTGCGTATTGACTTATGGACCAAGGATATGCCAGTAGATGAAATGAAAGTGTTCTTTCATCAGACCCTAGTGGCTATGAGCGACACTTTTCACAAGGCTACACAGGATGAAAAAATGACGGCGACCATGAAGGATTTCTGCGATTATTTTGCAGAAAAGCTCGAACTGAAGAAAAAGTAGAAAATAACTGTCCGGCCTTGATTCTGGGGAGTTTATGGAATATTGACCTGTTGATTGATATTATCGATATAGGCCAGAAGATCTTCTTTTCCGGCGCTGTTTGTGGCTGATGTGACAAAGTGTGGCGGGGTTTCTTCCCAGGCGCTTTCCAGCATTTGGTCCAGGTATTGCCGGACGTGCCGTTCTGCAGCTTTGGGCTTTAGCTTGTCGGCCTTGGTGAATACAATGCAGAAGGGAATGTTGTTAACACCCAGCCATTGCATGAATTCCAGGTCGATCTTTTGCGGTTCGTGCCGGATGTCTATCAAAACAAAAGCGCAGACCAGTTGTTCCCGTTTTTCGAAATAATCGGTGATAAATTTCTGAAAAGTGCTCTTCTGTTTTTTGGAAACCTTGGCATAGCCATACCCGGGGAGGTCCACCAGGAACCACCGCTTATTGATCCGAAAATGGTTGATAAGCTGTGTTTTTCCCGGTTTTCCCGAAGTCTTGGCCAGGCTTTTCCTTTCCGTAAGCATGTTTATCAGGGAGGACTTTCCTACGTTAGACCTTCCTATAAAAGCATATTCAGGGATAGGCTCGGTCGGGCATTTGCCCACATCCGAATTGCTGATCACAAATTCTGCCAATTTTATACGCATCCTTTTACTAGAGATTTCTGTCCGTCAACCATTTTTCCAGCAGCACATTGAACTCCTCAGGGTGTTCCATCATGGGAGCATGCCCGCATTTGTCTATCCAAAAGAGGTCGGAATCCGGCAAAAGACTGTGAAATTCCTCAGCTACATTGGGCGGGGTCACCGTGTCGTTCTTCCCCCAGATAATACAGGTCGGGGTCCGCATGTGCGGCAGGTCCTTGCCCATATTGTGGCGGATGGCACTCTTGGCAATAGCGAGCGTTTTGATGAGTTTAGACCGGTTATTTACCGTGGCATATACTTCATCGACAATTTCCTTGGTAGCTACCTCGGGGTCGTAAAACACATCCTCACTTTTTTTCTTGATAAACTCGTAATTCCCCCGCTTCGGATAACCGTCGCCCATAGCGCTTTCATAGAGCCCCGAACTTCCTGTGATCACCAATCCCTTCACTTTCTCCGGATACATCCTGGCATGCAACAGCCCGATGTGCCCTCCCAGGGAATTTCCCAGTAATATCACCTTGTCCAGGCCTTTGTATTCTATGAATTGTTGCAGGTATTTAGCAAAACTCTTTACGTTGGTTCGCAATAGCGGCTTGGTGTATATCGGCAATTCAGGTACAATGACCTTATACCCTTTTTTCGGAAAATGTTCGGTGACGCCGTTAAAGTTGCTCAAACCTCCCATCAGTCCGTGGAGAATGATCATCGGGGTACCTTCTCCGATCTCCAGATAAGAATATTTTCCTTCTTTCTTTATGTCGTGTACCATCAATAGGTTAGTTGATATTCTAAGATAGCAAATTTACATAAAATTGTTTCATGGCAAATTTTACATTTTACCTCCCTCCCTTTTTTATGAAAAATTAATGTTCTGGAGGGAAATACAACAGTAAATGACCGAAAGAAATTATAACTAAAAATTAGGAAATATGTAAGCTGTTTTGTAGGTGAAATACATCAGAAAAGAAGGTTTAAGCAGGTGAACTCACGGTTATTAACGCCCGGAACAAGGGCGAAATCGTGTATTTCAACGGGAAAATCGCAAAACTTATCAACAAAGTGGTAAAAAGTGGTAAAAAGTGGTAAATAATTCCATATATTTGAAAAAGTAATTGCCGGAACCTTACTGTTTGATAATGAATAACTTCATCGGGACATACGAGTGCAAAGCGGATGCCAAGGGCAGGGTAATGCTCCCTGTGGCCCTGAAAAATCAGCTTTCGCCGATGTTGCAGCAGGGCTTTGTGCTCAAGCGGGCTGTGTTTCAGTCCTGCCTGGAATTGTACCCCATGGAGGAATGGAATGTGTTGATGCAAAAAATGAACAAACTCAACAGGTTCAAGAAAAAGAACAACGATTTTATTCGTCGTTTTACAGCAGGAGTGAAAATGGTGGAGGTAGATGCAACGGGGCGGCTGCTTATTCCTAAGGATCTGATAGGTTTTGCGGAGATCAGTAAGGAGATCGTGTTGTCTTCGGCTATTAACATTATTGAAATTTGGGACAAAGATAAGTATGAACAGGCCATTGACGATGCCGCTGTGGATTTTGCTGACCTGGCCGAAGAAGTAATGGGAGATGATGATGACGATGAGCTATCATAACCCCGTATTGCTGCAGGAGTCTGTTGACGGACTGCAGGTGAAAGAAGACGGAGTCTATGTAGACGTGACTTTCGGGGGTGGAGGGCACTCTCGTGAAATATTGAAAAGACTGGGGAGTAAGGGAAGGTTGTTTGCCTTCGACCAGGATGAGGATGCGTTGGAAAATGCGCTGGACGACGAACGGTTTGTGCTGATCCATGAAAATTTCCGGCATGTGAAGCGTTTTCTGAGACTGCACGGCGTAAAACAGGTAGATGGTGTGCTCGGAGATTTTGGGGTTTCTTCTCATCAGTTCGATATTCCCGAGCGCGGTTTTTCCATCAGGTTCGAGGCCGGGTTGGACATGAGAATGAGCAAAAGAAGTGAGCTGTCGGCTTATAATGTAGTGAATGATTATGACGAAGAACAGTTGCGCAGCATCCTGAGTTTGTATGGTGAACTGAAAAATGCACGGGCTGTTGCCGGGGCCATTGTGGCGGCGCGAAAAGAATTGCCATTAAAGACTACTGAGGATCTGAAACATGTATTGGAGCGGTTTTTACCAAGACGAAAGGAAAATAAAGTGCTGGCCCAGGTGTATCAGGCCATCCGTATAGAAGTGAACAGGGAGATAGAAGTGCTGAGGGAGTTTTTGAAGCAAATGCCCGATATGTTGAAGAAAGAAGGAAGGTTGAGCCTTATAAGTTATCATTCGCTGGAAGACAGGCTGGTTAAAAGGTTTATCCGCAGTGGAATGTTCGAAGGTGAACCGGAAAAGGATTTCTACGGAAATGTAGATGTCCCTTTTAAGAAAGTGGGCAAACTGATAGTGCCGACGGCCGATGAGATAGCGCAGAATAACAGGGCGAGAAGCGCCAAGCTGAGGATCGCCGAACGGATTTAAAGAAAGGCGGGAAATGAAGGACAAGCTGATAGATATATTAAAAGGGAAGTTCCTGGTGAGCGAGGATGCGGTGAAGAACTGGAGGTTTATCCTGTTTGCTTCGGCCCTTGCGGTGTTGATGATAGCCAGTTCCCACAGTGCGGATAAAAAAGTGCACGAGATCGCAAAGCTCAATGACGAAGTAAAGGAATTGCGCAGCGAATTTGTAGATACCAGGGCCAGGATGCAACAAATGAAACTCGAGTCCACGATCATGGCCCGCTTAAAAGATGAGGGTTTAAAACAATCGGACAGAGCGCCGAAAAAAATAGTGATTGTAGAAAATGATGACCGGTGACTGGTGGTCGGAGGTCGGTATTCAGTAATCGGTAATCAGTAGATAAGCTGAATACAAATTACAACCACCGAATACCGATTACTGAATACTGATTACCGAATACCGAAACACAGATTTTAAAGAGAACAATGCCGATAACAGAAAAGAAAATATTGCACAGACTCTATTTTGTGGCCGGGACCATGTTTCTGTTCTCTGTGGCTGTGGCCGTAAAGCTGGTCTTTATCCAGATCGAGGGTGAAGAATACCGGCAACTCGCAGAAGAACGGACCATCAGAAACTTTACCATCCCGGCAAACAGGGGTAATCTCTATTCAGACGACGGTAGTCTCCTGGCTACCTCGGTAACCAAATATGATATCCGTTTTGATGCCCTTACGGTTTCTGCCAAAAACTTTGAGAAGTACCTGAAACCACTGTCCGATGAGTTGTCAAAAATGCTGGGGAAGCCCTCTTCCTATTATCAGAATATATTCCGGAAGGCGAGGGCTAATAAGAACAGGTATCTGCTGGTAACCCGAGACCTCGGGTATTCCGATTATATAAAGGTGAAGAATTTTCCGCTTTTCGAACTCGGCCCGTACAAAGGGGGGCTTATCGTGGAGCAGCATGTGGAAAGGGAACATCCGCTCGGAAAGATCGCCGAGCGAAGTATAGGTTATGAACGCCGTGACGAGAACGGGCACCTGCTCAATGTAGGACTGGAAGGGGCTTATAGCGAATATCTAAGCGGAAGAGAGGGAAAACGGTTAAAACAACGTATAGCCAAAGGCCAGTGGAAGCCGATCAGCGACAATAACGAAATCGAGCCCAAAGATGGCTATGATGTGATCTCTACTATTGATATCAATATACAGGATATAGCACATCATGCACTGCTGTCTCAACTGGAAAAATACAAGGCGGAACACGGCTCGGTTGTGGTGATGGAAACCAAAACGGGCGAAGTAAAGGCCATTTCCAACCTGGGCAGGACCAGTGAAGGGAAATATTACGAAAAACTGAACTATGCCATAGGGGAATCGCACGAACCGGGTTCTACCTTTAAGTTGATGGCCCTTGCAGTAGCTCTGGATGATAAGGTGGTCGATACCAATGATATTGTAGATACCGAAAAGGGGACTATATATTATCATAGGAAGAGAGTCAGGGATACCAAGATAGGAGGCCACGGAAAGATAACCATTTCCAGGGCCTTTGAGGTGTCGTCCAATGTGGGGGTGGTGAGGACCATTCATGACCATTACAGCGATCATCCAGAACGGTTTGTGGGAAAACTCCGTGATATGGGGCTCGATAAACGGCTGGGGCTGTCTATTAAGGGAGAGGGAAAACCTTATATCCCCGATCCGAAAAACAAAAAACAATGGAGCGGTATAGCTCTGGAGTGGATGGCATTCGGTTATGGTGTTTCACTCACGCCGCTTCAGACACTTACTTTTTATAATGCCGTGGCCAATAACGGTGAAATGGTGAAGCCAAGGCTTATTAAGGAAGTGAGGGAGTGGGACAAGACCATCATGAAATTTGAAAAAGAAGTCCTGAACCCTCAGGTGTGTTCGCCGGAGACCATTGGCAAACTCCAGGAAATGATGAAGAATGTGGTGTTGAAGGGTACCGGAAAAAGGCTTTATACCCCTAATTTCTCCATGGCAGGAAAGACCGGGACAGCCCAGAAAAACTACGGCCCTAAAAAGAAAGAAAAGTTTGCATATATATCTTCATTTGCCGGTTATTTTCCCGCGGATGACCCCAAATATTCCTGTATCGTGGTCGTTCATGAGCCCGACAGGAGTGTTGGCTATTACGGGGCGGATGTCTCCGGGCCTGTATTTAAGAGTATAGCCCATAAAATATACACCAATTCCCCTCTGCATGACGAGGTGGAAGACCTTGAAAAAGAAAAAACCGGAACGGAGAAGGATTACCAATCCTATTATGCCAAAGCGCAAAAACGTTTTCAGGTAATGCCCGATGTCCAGGGAATGAGTGGTATGGATGCCATTCCACTCCTTGAAAACCTGGGATTGAAGGTCAAGGTAGTAGGAAACGGAAGAGTGAAAAAACAATCCATATCCGAAGGAAAGAAAATAGTGCCCGATCAAACCATAGTATTAGAACTGTCATAACCTGTGAGTACGTTAAAGGACATATTGTACAAAGTGCCCATAGATGCTGTTACCGGGAATACTTCGGTAGCAGTAAATGTTATATGCTTTGACTCCCGGAACGTATCCCTTAACGATGTTTTTGTAGCCATAAAGGGTACTGAAGCAGACGGGCATGCATATATAAAAGGCGCCATAGAAAAAGGAGCGGTAGCCATAATCTGTGAAGAAATGCCGTCCGATATTGTCAATGGGGTCACCTATGTGCAGGTAACTGATACCCATGCGGCCTTGGCGGTAATGGCGGCCAATTACTACGGAAACCCTTCGGCAGACCTGCGGATGGTGGGGATAACCGGCACCAATGGTAAGACGACCATCGCTACACTCTTGTACCAGTTGTTCCGGAAAGCCGGATACAAGGTCGGGTTGATCTCCACCGTGAAAATACTGGTGGATAAAGAAGAGTACAAAGCAACCCACACCACGCCCGATCCGTTGACCATAAATTATTACCTGGATTTGATGACCCGTGCCGGAGTGGAGTACTGTTTTATGGAAGTCAGCTCTCATGGCATCGCCCAGAAGCGAACGGAAGGGCTGCAATTTGCGGGAGGGGTGTTTACGAACCTTTCTCACGATCACCTGGACTATCACCACACCTTTGCCGAGTACAGGGATGTGAAAAAATCCTTTTTTGACCACCTGCCCAAAACAGCCTTTGCGCTGACCAATATAGATGATAAGAACGGTATTGTGATGATACAGAATACCGTAGCCAAAAAAATCACCTATGCCCTGAAATCCTATGCCAATTACAGGGCGAAGATACTGGAAAACCAGTTCAACGGACTTTTGTTAAAAATAGGTGAGAATGAAGTATGGGTAAAACTCATAGGCCGTTTCAATGCCTATAATATGCTGGCCATATACGCCACGGCAGAATTGCTGGGACTGGAAGAGCTGGAAATACTCCGCCTGCTAAGTGAGCTGGAAAGCGTTAAGGGGAGGTTCCAGTATTTTATTTCCGAAAGGAAAGTAACTGTGATTGTAGACTATTCCCATACACCGGATTCCCTGAAGAATGTACTGGAGACCATAAATAGTATCCGTACGGGAAATGAAGAGCTGATCACCGTAGTAGGATGCGGAGGAGACCGGGACAAGACCAAAAGGCCTGTAATGGCTGCCATCGCATCAGAACTCAGTACCAGGGCCATATTTACCTCCGATAACCCCAGGAGTGAAGACCCGGAAGCCATTATCCGGGACATGGAAAAAGGTGTGGAACCGCTAAATTTTAAAAAGACACTGGCTATCACCGACCGGAGGCAGGCTATAAAAGCAGCATGCCAGATGGCAGAAGAGAACGACATCATCCTTATCGCCGGAAAAGGACATGAAACCTATCAGGAGATCAAAGGCGTAAGAAAAGATTTTGACGATTTCAGGATTGCCGGGGAAATGATGAAAGAGCTGCATAAATAAAAGCCGCACAAAAAGAGTTAAAGAAGATAAAAATACCAACTAAGATCTATAACCTGAAACGATAAATTACAAACAACAAACAGTATAAATGCTTTACCACTTATTCGAATATCTGAGCAAACACTACCAGATCCCCGGAGCGGGACTTTTCCAGTTCCTCTCCTTCCGGGCAGCGATGGCTGTGATCTGCTCATTGCTTATATCTACTATTTACGGTAAGCATATTATTGATTTTCTGCGCAGGCAGCAGGTAGGAGAAACAGTGCGCGATCTGGGGCTGAAAGGACAGACAGAAAAAGCAGGGACCCCGACCATGGGAGGTATCATTATTATACTTTCTACACTGGTACCCGTGCTGTTGTTTGCCAAACTCAACAACATATACATCATACTGCTCCTGATCACAACAGTATGGATGGGGGCCATTGGTTTTGTAGACGATTACATCAAGATATTTAAAAAGGACAAAGAAGGATTAAAAGGAAGGTTTAAGATACTTGGCCAGATCGGGCTGGGTATCATTGTGGGAGCTACACTGTATTTTCATCCCGAAGTTACGGTAAAGGAAGAGGTGAAAACCGCGGATACGGAGATCGTGGCGCCGGTCGGAGAGATGGGGAAAGATGAAGGAAAATCCACCAAAACTACCATCCCGTTCGTAAAGAACAACGAACTGGACTATTCAAAGATCATCGCCTGGACCGGGGAAAATTACAGGGATTATGCCTGGCTGATATTCATTCCCATCGTGATCTTTATAGTCACTGCGGTTTCTAACGGAGCTAACCTCACCGATGGAATAGATGGACTGGCAGCCGGTTCCTCGGCTATTATCGTAATCGCCCTGGGAGTCTTTGCCTGGGTGTCCGGTAATATCATCTTTTCCAATTACCTGAACATTATGTATATCCCCCGGGTTGGGGAGATATCCGTATATATTGCTGCATTTACAGGGGCTCTTGTAGGTTTCCTTTGGTATAATACCTATCCCGCCCAGGTTTTTATGGGAGATACGGGCAGCCTTACCATTGGAGGGATCATTGCCGTCATAGCCGTGGCTGTGCGGAAAGAATTGCTCATCCCGGTATTGTGTGGCATATTCCTGGCCGAAAACCTGTCGGTAGTGTTGCAGGTCAGCTATTTTAAATATACCAAGAAAAAATACGGAGAAGGCAGGCGTATCTTTTTGATGTCGCCCCTGCATCACCATTATCAGAAAAAAGGATATCACGAAAGCAAGATCGTAACCCGTTTCTGGATTATCGGAATAATGCTGGCGATTATATCCATTGTAACATTGAAAGTAAGGTAATTGAAATGACGGCAGGTCAAAAAGAAAAGAGGGCCAGGTTAGTGGTCCTGGGTGGAGGAGAAAGTGGAATAGGTGCTGCCATACTGGGTAGAAAAGAAGGCTTTGAGGTCTTTGTTTCCGATAAGGGAAGGATAAAGGAAAAGTATAAGAACGTTCTTGAACAATACGAGATTATATGGGAAGAAGGGCAGCACAGTGCGGAGAAAATATACAGTGCCGATTTGGTGATGAAGAGTCCCGGAATACCCGATAGGGTGCCGCTAGTTACGGAGTTGGTAAAAAGAGGAATACCTGTTATTTCTGAAATTGAGTTTGCTGCTCAATACACCGATGCTCAACTGATCGGGATTACCGGAAGCAATGGCAAGACCACCACGACCATGCTCACGTACCACCTGTTAAAGAACGGTGGCCTCGACGCAGGAATGGCCGGAAACATAGGCGACAGTTTTGCGCAAATGGTGGCGGAGGACGATAAGAAATATTTCGTACTGGAAATAAGCAGCTTTCAGCTCGACGGAATCGTGTCGTTCCGGCCCGGTATCGCGGTGATCACCAATATCACCCCCGACCACCTTGACCGGTACGACTATAAGTTCGAAAACTATATCGCTTCCAAATTCCGGATAGCGATGAACCAGACCGCTGAAGATTACCTTATTTACGATGCAGATGATGAGGTGATAACGGACTGGCTGGCCAAACACCCCGTACCGTCGAGGTTGTTGCCTTTTTCCTTAGAGAAAAAGATCGAAAACGGTGCGTATTTAAAAGGCGATAAAATAATACTAACTATAGATAATGATCAGATAACTATGTCCACAGACACATTAACATTGGAAGGGAAGCACAACGTAAAGAATACCATGGCAGCTTCCCTGGTAGCCCAGCTGGTAAAAGTGAGAAAAAAGACCATAAGGGAAAGCCTGGAGAATTTTCAGGGCGTGGAGCACCGCCTGGAAAAAGTGCTCAAAATACAGAATGTACAGTATATCAACGACTCCAAGGCCACTAATGTAAATGCAGTTCTTTATGCACTTGATAGTATGACGGCTCCCACAGTGTGGATCGTTGGAGGAGAAGATAAAGGAAATGATTATACCGCGTTGATGCCCCTGGTAAGGGAAAAAGTGAAGGCGATCATCTGCCTGGGGCTGGACAATTCCAAGATCATCGAGGCCTTTGGCAAAGTCGCAGACCTGATGGTGGAAACCCAGTCTATGGAAGAAGCCGTAAAGATCGCTTATAAAATAGCAGAAAAAGGAGATAACGTGCTGCTTTCTCCCGCCTGTGCCAGCTTTGACCTGTTTGAGAGCTATGAAGACAGGGGAGATCAGTTCAAGGCAGCCGTGAAACGATTATAGTTATATGTTCAAAGTTTAAGGTTTAAGGTTTGGATTTATGGCAGGAGTTGAGCGATTTGAAGATCTGGAAATATGACGATTAGCAAGGGTTCTTTGTAATGACATCCATAATGTAGCCATAAATAGTAACCTCAGATCGGATTATAAACTTTATTCGCAAATAGATGGGTCTTCCGGTTCTGTTATGGATAATATAGCCGAAGGATTTGAGAGAAATGGAAATAAAGAATTTATTCAATTTTTGTCTATATCAAAATCATCTTGCGGCGAAACACGATCGCAACTTTATAGGGTATTGGACAGGAAATATAATAATGAGGTTGAATTTGAAAAACTAAAAGGACAAACAGTTACCCTAAGCAAAAAAATAGCCGCTTTTATGAGTTATTTAAATCGAAGTGAATACAAAGGCAGTAAATACAAAAGAAACTAAAAATTAAAACCTTAAACTTTGAACCTTAAACATTGAACCATAAAGCAATGCAAAGCATATTCAAGAACATAAAAGGGGACAGGACCATATGGGCGGTGATAGCCTTACTGGCCATACTTTCCTTTTTGCCGGTGTACAGTGCCAGTTCTAACCTGGTTTATGTGGTGGGCAACGGAACTACGGTAGGACATCTGCTGAAGCACGGGTTGTTATTGTTGCTGGGCTTTGGTATTATTTTCGGGGTGCATCGCATTCCGTACCGGTATTTTAAGGGGTTGTCCATCATAGCCATCCCTGTGGTGCTTTTATTGCTGGTGTTTACCCTGGCCCAGGGGACCACAATCAACGGGGCAAATGCCAGCCGCTGGGTGCAAATCCCTTTTGTGGGGGTGAGTTTTCAAACTTCAACACTGGCCACGGTGGTGTTGCTGATCTATGTGGCCAGGTACCTGTCCAAGATCAAAGACCGGCAGGTGAGTTTTAATGAAACCCTGCTGCCGTTGTGGGTGCCCGTATTTCTGATCATGGCGCTGATCCTCCCGGCCAACTTTTCCACTACGGCCATATTGTTCTTTATGGTGTTGGTGTTGTGTTTTTTGGGAGGATATCCAATGAAGTACATCTGGGCCATCATAGGGGTGGGTATTCTTTGTTTTTCCATGTTTATTCTGGTCAACAAGGCATTCCCGGGCGCCCTGCCCAACAGGATAGATACCTGGATGAGTCGTATAGAAAATTTTTCCAACGGAGAAGACAGCGATGCGGATTACCAGATAGAAAGGGCTAAAATAGCCATTGCAACCGGAGGCGTTGTAGGAGTAGGGGCAGGAAAAAGCGTAATGAAGAATTTTTTGCCCCAGAGCTCTTCCGATTTTATTTATGCCATTATCGTGGAAGAATACGGACTGGCAGGAGGACTGTTGTTGATGTTCCTCTATATGTTATTGCTTTTCCGGATCGTTATCGTAGCCTACAAGGCCGATTCGGTCTTTGGCAAGCTCGTTGTGGTTGGTGTGGGCCTGCCCATTGTGTTCCAGGCGCTGATCAATATGGCGGTAGCTGTGGAATTGTTTCCCGTTACCGGGCAAACCCTGCCCCTTATCAGTACCGGAGGAACATCGATATGGATGTCCTGCCTGGCCGTAGGTATTATACTTAGCGTAAGTGCAAAACGGCAGGAAGCGATGGCACAAACGAAAGTTGTACCGGAAGAAGAACAAAACCCGCTAGAGATATTAAGTGAGCAATTATAGGTTTATCATATCAGGAGGAGGTACCGGAGGGCATATTTACCCTGCCATAGCCATTGCGGACGAGCTAAAGGCCCGTTACCCGGAGGCCGAATTCCTCTTTGTAGGGGCCAGGGATCGGATGGAGATGGAGAAGGTGCCCCGTGCAGGATATAAGATAGAAGGTTTATGGATATCGGGAATACAGCGAAAACTCACCCTGAAGAACCTGTCGTTCCCGTTTAAGCTGATAAGCAGCTTGTGGAAAGCACGGGCCATAGTGAACAGGTTCAGTCCCGATATCGCCATAGGTACAGGCGGATTTGCCAGTGGCCCCCTGTTGCAGATGGCTTCCCGGAAAGGGATTCCCTGCGTGTTGCAGGAGCAAAATTCCTATCCGGGCATAACCAACAAATTGCTGGCCCAAAAGGCCAGGAAAATATGTGTGGCCTATGACGGACTGGAGCGGTTTTTTCCCGCAGAAAAGATCCTTAAGACTGGAAACCCTGTACGGCAGGATCTTTTGAAAGTGGGCGAGAAAAAAGAAGAAGCACAGAAGTTTTTCGGACTGAAACCGGACAAAAAAGTATTGCTGGTCCTTGGCGGCAGCCTGGGAGCAAGAGCCATAAACCAACTGGTGGAAAAACAATTGTCCCTGTTCCGGGAACATGAAGTGCAGGTATTGTGGCAATGCGGCAAATTGTATTATGAAGAATTTAAAAAACATACAGATAATACCGTTCAGGTTCATGCGTTTATAAACGAAATGGATCTGGCTTATGCAGCGGCCGATGTAGTGATATCCAGGGCGGGGGCAGGCTCCGTGTCCGAGCTCAGTATTGTAGGGAAACCGGTGATCTTTATCCCGTCTCCCCATGTGGCGGAAGATCATCAGACCAAAAATGCCAGGGCCGTGGCCGATAAGGATGCCGCCATCCTGATCCGGGAAAAGGATCTGGAAGAAAAGTTCGAAGGCGAATTTTCAACCCTGATCTCTTCGGAGGCCAGGCAAAACGAACTGGGAGCCAACATAAAAAAACTGGCGCTACCCAACGCTACGAAGGATATAGTAGATGAAATAGAAAAACACGTAAAGACGCACGGCCGTGCGTCTCAAACGGAAAAAAAGGACGATGCGTCTCAAACGGGAATGAAAGGCCGTGCGTCTCAAACGAAACAACCTAAATGAATATAAAGACCATACATAACGTCTATTTTATCGGTATAGGAGGCATAGGAATGTCCGCCCTTGCCCGCTATTTTAAGTTTGTGGGTAAGAACGTCGGCGGGTATGACCGTGTTTCCACCGAAATAACCCAGGGATTGGAGGAAGCAGGTATAGAAGTGACCTTTAAAGACGATGTAAAAAAAGTCTCTCCGGAATTTCTGGACCCGGTCAATACCCTTGTGGTATATACACCTGCCATCCCGGGTGATAATGTGTTGTACAACTATTTCGTGGAAAAGGAATTCAGGATCAGTAAGCGAGCCGAAGTGCTGGGGCAGATCACTGAAAGCTCCTTTTGTTATGCCGTGGCCGGAACGCACGGAAAGACCACAACATCGGCAATCCTGACCCATGTGCTCAGGGAGACCGGAACACCGCTAACGGCATTTCTGGGTGGTATATCCGAAAATCTGAACAGTAATTTCCTGTTAGAAGGAGACAAGATAACAGTGACCGAGGCCGATGAGTTCGACCGCTCGTTCCTGCACCTGTCGCCCGATATAGCCTGTATTACGTCCATAGATGCCGATCACCTGGATATATATGGTGACAAGGCTGAAATGGAAAGGACCTTTCATGCTTTTGCAAAAAAGGTAAAACCGGGAGGAAAACTTGTGGTGCGATATGGATTGCCCCTGAAGGGAATTACCTATGGCATGGAAGAAGAGGCAGATTATGCGATAGAAAGTGTAAAAATAGAGAGCGGAAGCTATCTTTTTGATATCCGCATGCGTGAAGAACTCGTGGCCGGAGTTCGTTTTGACAAGCCCGGAAAACACAATTTGCTGAATGCCCTGGCAGCATTCGCCATGGCGGTTGAAGGAGGTGCATCGCCCCGGGAAGCGGCTGATGCCCTGGCCGGGTTCAAAGGAGTGAAAAGAAGATTTTCTTACCAGTTGAAAACCGACGCCCTGGTCTATGTGGACGATTATGCCCATCACCCTACGGAGATCAACGCGGTTTATCAGGCCGTAAGGGAAATGTATCCCGGGAAAAAAGTACTGGCTGTTTTTCAGCCTCACCTCTTTAGCCGTACCAGGGATTTTATGGATGAGTTTGCAGAAAGTCTCTCTCAATTCGACGAGGTGGTTTTGCTGGATATTTATCCCGCGAGGGAAGAGCCGATCGAGGACGTGACTTCCGGTCGCCTGCTGGACAAAATAGATAATAAAAACAAACAACTGTTAAGCAAAAAAGAATTGCTGCCGCTGATGGAAACTACCGATGCCGGGGTTGTGCTTACCCTTGGTGCCGGGGACATTGGGATGGAAGTGAACAAGATCCGGGAAGTGCTGTCCCAAAGATCATAAAATGATGGCAGCAATACCGCGAAACAGGACAAGGAACACAGACAAGAACAAAAAAATAATATACTAACATCCGTAAAATGCGAAAAGTCATATATATCATAAAGTTGTTTTTCGTACTTATAGTGCTGGTATTTCTGTATTCTTTTGCCAATCAAAGACATAACAAAAAAACAATACGCAGCGTTAATATCGAATTTCTGGACGGTGACAACCTGTTTGTAACGTATCCCATGGTTAATAAATTGTTAATACAAAATGCGGATTCCGTCACGAGCATACCTAAAGAAAAATTAGTTTTGAATAAGTTGGAGAATATTTTAAACTCTAACGAAATGATACAGGAAGCCCAGGTCTATCTGACTGTAAACGGGCAACTTGGTGCAAAAGTAAAACAGAGAGAACCCCTGGCCCGTGTAGAAGGGCAGGATTCGTTTTACATAGACAGAGAGGGGAAGCAGATGCCCCTGTCCCATGTACATACCGCCCGTGTACCATTGATTACGGGGAAGGTAGATGAAAACGCCCTGAATGAAATCTATGCGCTGGTAAAGTATATAAATGAAGACAGATTTTTAAACAGGAATATTGTAGGGATACACACAACGGGATCGGGATACGAGTTGAAGCTGCGAATGGACGACTTTACTGTAGCTCTGGGGAATACGGACAACCTGGAACAGAAGGTCGTTAATTTTAAAGCATTTTATCAAAAGGCTTTAAAAGACGGTTCGTTGAAAAATTACAAAAGAGTCGATCTTCGGTTTGATGACCAGGTGGTGTGTACCAAAAAATAAGTTATGGAACAGGAGAAATATGCAATAGGATTGGATATAGGAACCACGAAGATCGTGGTTATGATAGGCCGGCGGAATGAATACGGCAAAATAGAGATATTGGGTATAGGAAAAGCCAAGAGCCTGGGCGTGCACCGGGGGGTGGTGAACAATATCACCCAGACCATCCAGTCCATTCAGCAGGCGGTACAGGAAGCCGAGAACGACTCCGGAAAAAAGATCACTGAGGTGGTTGTCGGTATCGCCGGACAGCATATAAGAAGTTTGCAGCACAGCGACTATATAACCAGGCCTAACTCGGACGAGGTGATCGACGAGGCCGATGTAGACAGATTGTGCAACCAGGTCTACAAACTGGTAATGCTTCCCGGTGAAGAGATCATACATGTACTGCCGCAGGAATACAAACTGGACGGGCAATCCGAGATCAAGGAGCCCATAGGCATGTATGGCGGACGCTTGGAAGCCAACTTCCACGTTGTGGTGGGGCAGGTGTCTTCCATACGCAATATCGGAAGGTGTGTAAAGAGTTCCGGCCTGGAACTGGGCGGGATCACCCTGGAGCCGCTGGCTTCGGCCAATGCAGTGCTTAGCCAGGAAGAAAAAGAAGCGGGAGTAGCGCTTATCGATATAGGGGGCGGAACCACCGACCTCGCTATTTTTAAAGACGGGATCATCCGTCATACGGCCGTGATACCTTTCGGTGGAAATGTCATTACGGAAGATATCAAGGAAGGCTGCTCTATTATAGAAAAGCAGGCCGAATTGCTCAAGATCAAGTTCGGTTCCGCATGGCCGGGTGAGAACAAAGACAACGAGATCGTGTCCATCCCCGGATTGCGGGGCAGGGAACCCAAGGAGATAACCCTGAAAAACCTCTCCAAGATCATTCACGCCAGAGCCGTGGAGATCATAGAGCAGGTGTATATGGAAGTCAAGAATTACGGCCACGAAGAGCAAAAAAAGAAGCTCATCGCCGGAATAGTGCTCACCGGAGGAGGAAGCCAGCTGAAACACCTGAAGCAGCTGGTAGAATATATTACCGGGATGGATACCAGAATAGGCTATCCTAATGAGCACCTCGCCGGGGATTCGGACCCTGAAGTGGCCAGTCCCGTTTACGCCACAGCCGTTGGCCTGGTGATGAACGCGCTGGACAGGCGGGAAAAGGCCATCATAGAAGAAGAGGAAGAAGCCGAACGAGAAAATATACAGCAACCCCAGGAACCAACCAATGAGCCCGAAACTGTATCGAGGCCAAAAAAGGAACGAAAGTCCTTTTTGGAAAAATGGTCAGATAGAGTAAAAGACTTTTTAGACAATGCAGAATAAACAGATTGTATTGACTAAAGAAAAAGAAATTAAAACCTGTAAACAAGAATTATGAGTAGCAACACAGATTTTGGAAACATCTCATTCGACATGCCCAAGAACCAGAGTAATGTCATAAAGGTCATTGGTGTTGGGGGTGGAGGCAGCAATGCCATAAACCACATGTTTCAGATGGGGATCAAAGGAGTCGATTTTGTAGTGTGTAACACCGATTCGCAAGCCCTGGATAACAGTCCGGTGCCAAACAAAATACAGCTCGGAGTAGCCCTGACCGAAGGGTTGGGGGCGGGAGCCAATCCGGAAGTAGGTGAAAAAGCGGCCATAGAAAGTTTTGAAGACATCAAAGGTATGCTCGACAGCAATACCAAAATGCTTTTTATAACCGCCGGAATGGGCGGTGGTACAGGAACCGGTGCTGCACCTATCCTGGCCAAGATGGCCAAGGAAATGGACATACTCACCGTGGGTATTGTTACCATACCCTTCCAGTTCGAAGGAAAAATGCGTAACGAACAGGCCCGCCGGGGAGTAGAAAATCTACGTAGTCATGTAGATTCGCTTATTGTAATTAATAATAATAAACTTCGGGAAGTCTACGGTAACCTGGGATTCAAGGCCGGATTTTCCAAGGCCGATGAAGTGCTTGCTACCGCTTCCAGGGGGATAGCCGAAGTAATTACGCATCATTATACCCAGAATATCGACCTCAGGGATGCCAAGACCGTACTGTCCAATAGCGGTACCGCTATTATGGGGTCTGCTTCCGCATCCGGAGGCAACAGGGCACAGGATGCCATTGTCAAGGCACTCGACTCACCCCTGCTGAACGACAACAAGATCACCGGAGCCAAAAACGTATTGCTACTTATCGTTTCGGGCGGAGAGGAGATCACCATAGACGAGATAGGGGAGATCAACGACCATATTCAGAATGAAGCAGGTAACAGTGCCAATATCATCATGGGTGTGGGAGAAGACGATTCCCTGGGAGACGCTATTTCCGTTACCGTTATCGCTACAGGTTTTAATATAGAACAACAACACGAAATAGTAAATACCGAAGCCAAAAAGATCATCCATACCCTGGAAGACGAACAAAAGGCTACTCAGAACCTTACTCCGGACAAAACCGCGTCAACAATGAATTTTCCCGGGGTGATGGCCCAACCTCAGCGGGAGGAAAAAAAAGAGACGACGATAAAACACACACTCACCGAAGAGGATAAAGGAAAGAGGATGGATCTCGTTCCCACAACAGACCTTATTAAAGACATAAATGTGGTATACGACGAAGTCTATGCCAGGGAAGAGGACTTCGTGATCATAGATACCACCGAGAATATAAGGAACATAGATGTACAGGCCGAAGAAGTACAAACTGCAGAACAAAAAGAGCAGCAGCAGACCACACTTTCTTTCGATATGCCCCTGAGTACAAGAAAAAGTGAGCCTGCCCCTTCTGCAAAAAAGGAAAATAACGAAGAGAAGACCAATGTCTTTACCTTTGATATGGATCGGGATGCAAAGGACTATGATGTGAAAGACCACGTAGAGGTTGTCCCCGTAACCGAGGTTTCTGAAGAAGGCGTAAGAAGGTATAGCCTGGACGACTATATGGAAATGGAAAACAAGCTCTCCAACGCCCAGCCAAAGTCTGCCCCGAAAAAGAACGAGATCGTTGACAAGGAGCTGGCCATTGAAAAAAAAGTGGTAAACGATCCCGTTGAAGGGGGTGAAAACAAGGAGGTAGACCCTTTTAATACCTCCATAGAAGAAAGCCTTAAATTAAGAGCTGAAGAGCGCAGGAAAAAGCTGAAGGAGTTTAATTATAAATTTAACAACAACTCCTCCAAAATAGACGAAATAGAAAAACAGCCCGCATACAAGAGAATGGGAGTTGAGCTGCACGAAAGAACATCTGAAGACGGCACCTCCAGGATCTCCGTAGGGAAGGACAGTAACGACGATATACAGTTGCGTTCCAATAATTCTTTCCTGCACGATAATGTGGACTAGAAAAGGTCACTGTTCCTGGCGATCATGGGTCGGGGAATAGCGAATATAGGGTTAAGTTATACTTTCGAAGACGTTAAACGTTGTGTGTTTTTTCTAAAACCATGACGTTTAACTGTTTTTGGGCGAAAGGGAAAAATCTTGTAATTTTTCGCCGTACAATTTGTAATTCTTTCTTATATTCGCAGTCCGGTAATAAAAGCTGAAAATATGAGTCTGCAAACAAAGGTCATGGAAGAGATGAAAACTGCCATGAAAGCCAAAGACAAGATAACGTTGGAGGCTTTAAGGGCGGTAAAATCTGCATTATTACTGGCCCAGACCGAAAGCGGCGCCAAAGAACTGACCGAAGGAGAGGAACTGAAACTGTTGCAGAAGCTGGTAAAGCAGCGAAAAGACAGTGCCGCCATCTATAAGGAACAGGGAAGAGAAGACCTTGCAGAACCCGAAATAGCACAAGCCGGGATCATCGAAAAGTTTTTACCGGAACAGCTCAGCGAAGAAAAGATTGCGGAGGCAGTAGAAAAGATCATCGCCGAAACCGGTGCCCAGGGCATGCAGGATATGGGAAAAGTGATGGGAATGGCCACAAAACAACTGGCCGGAAAAGCGGACGGAAAGATCATTTCTACTATCGTAAAACAAAAATTGACATAAAATAAACCTCAGATTTGCCGCTTACCGGCAGATCGGAGTATGGCCGCGTAGTTCAACTGGATAGAATATCAGATTTCGGCTCTGAGGGTTGAGGGTTCGAATCCTTCCGCGGTCACTACAAGTACCAAGTCCGCTAACTTTTGTTAGCGGATTTTTGTTTTTTGGAGAAGTTGAAACGCAGTTTCAAAACTTTGGAAAAAAACAAAAAGAGCAAAGCGAGAGCTTTGCGGGCTTGGTATTTGTGAAGGGGAGTTGTTAAGGATCACGAAGTAATCCTTCCGCGGTCACTTGACGTGAATAGTAAACTCATTTAAACTTACAGCCACCTGGCTTTTATCCCCTTTTCATTAAGCTCTTCAATAACGTGTTCTTTGGCATAGCACAAAACGGCTTTCTTTAAGTTGGGAAAATGTTTTGCATCTTCGGTGCTTTCAATGTCCCAATAGTCTTCCCGGCCTTCGCCAAAGCGCAATAAGTGCAGATAGATTTCATTTCCACCATCCTGATAGATTTCGGTCACTTCTCTGGCAAGCCGTTTTGGAATGGGCAAGTCTTTAAAATATTGCGTTACTTCGGAAATAGGCTCATAGCCTTCTTCTTCAATATCAATTTTCCGCTTGTCGTACCATTCCGCAAATTCATAGAGGTCAAATGCCGGCTGAAGTAATTTTTTGTTATACATCAATTCCTGAATAATGGAGACTTTAAACCCAAAATCGTTAAAATCAATCACTTCTTCTTCCAGGGGATGAATGGTGTATTTATCGGCGGGGACTTCTTCTTTATAATAAACGTTCCATCCGATGTAATACCCTAAGGTCTTTCCGTCTTTTACCAGTTGGCCTATTTCGTGCGGGCCCAGTGATAAGGAGCGTTTACCCTGTTGTGCAAACGGTTTGCCCTCGACTGTAATTTCACCGTTGTAAAAGCGTTTGGGCTGCATTTGTATGCCGTTGTGCTTGTTTGTAATCAACAAAATATACAATATGTGGGAAGCATTGGCATAGTCGGCATAAATACCGAGCTTGTCCCAGCAGTCGATGGTGGTTTTGGTAGTTCTGGTCTTTCCGCTGCGGGAGGGCTTTCCCAGCGCCTTATACAGCACCGTAGCGGAAGTCGGGAAGGAAACCGCTACTCCGTTGATATAAAAAGCACCCTCTTTATAGTCGATGTCTGCCGGTTCGGCTTTTTTGTTGAACAGGTTTATCATTTTTACAGCTAAAAACAAGAGTTATTACTGGTATACGTTATTTTATTTTTATGGAGTTCGTTCAATTTTGAGTTTTCTTCTCCTTCTATCTCAATCCTAATCCATAAGAATCCGTTTTCAAACCCGGTAACTAAGCTAACCTCCTGATTGTTTTTATTTTTACTGCCTCCTTTACATAAGTTTTTGAATTTATTTTAATGAGGGAAGCATTTTCTCCAAATTCATCCTTTGTGTCCTTTAACACATCATTGTTGTAAAAACCGTCCAGGGTTTCAAGATAAAAAATGGTATTTCCGTATTTGCATTGTTTTATCCCCGAATATCTGTTAAATCAGCATGATCAGTGCGGTACACTCATTCTTTCTTTTCGGAAAGCACAATCTCTACCAGTCTGTCTTCCGAGGCAAATGCTTTATGATAGGCTTCCAGTTCTTTTGCCTTGACGACAAAACTTTCTTCTTCAAAATCACTGCTGTTCAATTCTTCTTTCGGTTTGGCAATGTCACTTATTTCTACGCTTTTAGCAATGTGGTAGGTGTCATCTTCAACCTTTATCACCTTAAACCAGCCAAAGCCACTTTCTTTGCTATCCATAAAATTCCCTTTTTCTTTATACACCCGGTACCTGCCAAAGTAAATCTCCCCTTCGTGTACGGTTGCCAGTTCTGCCATTTCCTGCTCATAGGCTTTCTTCCGGGCCGGTAGTGTAGCTGTTTCATATACAGCATTGCCAATTAAGTAAATAACGAGCAATAAAACAGGCCAGCCGAGGAGTGTTACTTTGAAGCCCCCTTTCAATGGTGATACCATGGCCGATTGGCTCCTTGACAATTCCTCCATTTGGGGAGACCATTTCCGTTTCGGGATACGCCTTCCTGTCGGTGTTTCCAGATATTCTCCAATGGCTTTTTTACTCTTTATCACAAAAAACACTGTTCTGCTTTCTGCCTGATACAGATTGAGTGTCATAGGAGTGCCCGGGTTTTTGGGGTTTTTAAGATGCGCGGCATCTACTTGTTTTACACTTGTTTTTGATACTCTGATCCACATGAGTTGTTGATTTTAAGGTGATAATATATAGGTTTACTCTTTTGTTCGCTTCCTTTGTGTTAAAAACAGGCAATAATCCTCCCGATGATGGTAGTATACAATACGGTTGAGGCTGTTTTTGCGGTTATAACAATTTGATTCAGATCAGGAAATTGTTTAAAATCCGGAAACAAATGTATAGCATCCTCAGGCACACAACAAGATTTAACCGCATACATAGCAACTACAACTTTTAGAAGAGACGTCTACAAAGCGTCTACAAAATATACAAGAGGAGGTATTATTGCTTCTTTCCGGAAAATCATAAAGAATCCGTTTGCCAAACGCACCCGGAAAAACCCGGGAAAAATAGGAATGGTTATGGACAAACTTTATAATTTTACGGAAAAACAGATATCCGGGCAAAGAAGATCCGGAGCAGAAATTTTCGAACAAAATGAAACAAAAAGTTCAACGTAATTATTATTTGGCCATACTATGGGTGCTATGCAGCTTTTGTACGGTTTATGCACAATCCCTGAACGTGGCGAGTTATAACTTAAGGTACGACAACCCGTCAGATTCCCTCGATAACTGGAAATTCAGAAAAGAGACCGTTGCCAAACTGATCCGCTTCCACGATTTCGACATCTTTGGCAGTCAGGAGGGGCTTCAGCACCAGCTCAATCAGCTAAAGACGGAATTACCGGGATATGATTTTATAGGCGTAGGAAGGGACGATGGAAAACAAAAAGGAGAGCATTCTGCCATATTCTATAAAACAGCCTCGCTAAGTGTGCTGGAGCAGGGAGATTTCTGGCTGTCGCCAGACCCGGCATATCCGAATAAGGGCTGGGATGCCGTATTGCCCCGCATTTGTTCCTGGGGCAGGTTCCGGGTAAAGGATACCGGTTTTGAGTTTTATTTTTTTAATGTCCATTTCGATCACGTAGGTACAGTGGCCCGAAAGGAAAGTGCCCGTCTTATCCTCAAAAAAATAAAAGAACTGGCAGGAGAAATACCGGTTGTACTAACAGGAGATTTTAATGTGGACCAGAACAGCCCCAGCTATAAGATATTGAATGCTTCTGAACAGTTGACCGATACTTACGACCTAGCCTTGCTGAAATACGGTGCTGAAGGAACTTACAATGGGTTCGACCCCAATTCAACAACTACAAGCAGGATAGATCACGTATTTGTATCGCCCGGCTTTAAGGTGAAAAAACACGGGGTACTGACCGATTCGTACAAGATCAGGGGAGAAAGCCTGGAACAACTGGTCAATTCCGGGAATTATCCGAAAGAAATAAAATTATACGGAAATAAGATCAGGCTTCCGTCCGATCATTATCCGGTGATGGTTGTTGTAACATATAATAAATGACCCGCTGTGTGTTCAGCTCATCAACTATAACCCGATCCATTGAAAACTGTCTTTTGAGGCTTTAAATCTGTGGTCCTGAAAATCGAATTTGATCAACGCCGTTTTTCTCGGGTGTACCTCCCGGTTGGAATAGTGGGTGTGCAACACATAATAGAGGGAGCCTTTGTCATCTTTTATGAGATCTCCATGCCCGGTGCCTGCTTTGCCCGTGTTTTTTGTTGAAATGACGGGGTTGTATTTGCTCTTTTTCCAGGGGCCGAGCGGGTTTTTACTAACGGCATACCCCACGGCATAATCCGGGTTTCTGAAATCATTGGCCGAATAGAACAGATAGTAAAGCCCGTCTTTTTTAAGTACGGTAGGCCCTTCGGAGACAGGCCATTCCGCATCCTTTGTATTTTCCCAGCCTTCCCGGGCATTTATACATTCCCTCAGGGTTTCCGGTTTAATGCCCTGGAGGTCTTTTGTCATCTCTGCAACGAAGATCCTGTTTCCGTCCTGTAACCTGACGTGATACAAATAAATCTTTCCATCATCAAAGAAAACAAAAGGGTCGATCTGTTTTACCGGGGCTTTAAGGGCTTTCATGTTATTGGTAAACGGCCCCAGAGGACTATCACCGGTAGCTATGGCAATGTGCTCGTTGGCCGTATAAGCCATGTAATATTTTGAATGGTATTTGAATATTTGAGGGGCCCAGAATCCCTCAGTGCCAAAAGCATCTCCTTTTTTCAGGGCAAAACCGTTTTTTGCCCCAACAGGCCCCTGCCAGTGTTTAAGGTCTGTGGAAGTATAGACCAGGAACCCTTCGCCCTCGATCCTGGGGTCGTTTTTTGTGCCGTAGAGGTAATAAATGCCATTGTCTTTAAAGATCGTGGGGTCTGCCAGGTATATCTGTTCTTTCTCAATGTCCTGGCCCCATGCTTTCAAAGAAAGTAAAAACAGTAGGGCAATGTATTTCCGGTTTTTCATTACTGTTTTATTAGGGGTGTTTTTATTTGATCTATGGAGGGGGAGCCGCCTTTAATTTCGGGCCATCCGTTTGAATATATGAGCCTATCCATAAGAAAAAGCCTTCCCTTTTCCGGGCTCTGCCTGTTTATAGCGTGATACATGATCCAATGCCTGCCGGAATCATCTGCAATGACCGAATTGTGTCCCGGGGCAAGCCATTTGTGGTTTTGATGGAGAATAACGGGGGTTCCCTGTGCGTTTTTATACTTCTCGAAGGGCCCGGCAGGATGTTTTGACCGGGCAACCATTACGGCATAATGGGCATTTTCTCCACAACAATTGTCGCCGGAATAGAAAAGGTAGTAGAAATTTTTGTGTTTCGTTACCCATACCCCTTCGACCAGTTTTTCATAATTGTGCTGATCGTTGTTTTTTACGGGATGGACCAGTGCCGTTGTTGCTGAATTTGCTTTGAAATCTAACATATCATCAGAAAGTTCACGGACTTTAATACTTTCGAACCCTGAACCCCAGTACAAAAATATTTTTCCGGAACCGGGATCCTGGAAGACCATGGGGTCAATGTTCACAAAGCCCTTTCCGCATAATAAAGGTTCTCCCTTGTCTGTGAAAGGGCCTTCCGGCGTATCGGAAACCGCAACACCCAGGCATTTCCCCGTATCATCCGCTACGGATTCGCCGGAATAGTAAAGGTAGTATTTCCCTTTTGATTCCCTGTATATCACATGAGGCGCCCAGAAATCCGAAGACGCCCAGTGCGGTTTTTCAGGCAGGGCATCCCCACAGGCCTGCCAGTGTAAAAGGTCTTTCGATTTTAAAACCTGAATGTTCAGGGTCTCCCCGTTTACCGTAGTATTTGTAGCGTAAGCATAATAAAACCCGTCATGCGCTTTGATCACTGTGGGGTCGGGAAAATTCCGGGCTACTACGGGATTGGTAAATAGCTGATGTCCCTCCCCGGGTTTGGGTGAAGCAGGTTCCTGGCAGGCTGCAAATCCGCTTAAGAAAAAGAACAGTATATTAAAATATGATCTCATGAGTTCTGATATTTCCGTTCCCGATATTGCAGATAATATGTTAATTTTTGAAGTTCAACCCCGGAGACCGGGGGTTAGAAAGCCGCCCAGGTCATGGCCCGGGTTAAACTCTCCGTTCCACCAAGCGGGACGCCCCTCCTCGTTTGAAGAGGGGAGTTCCAGCACCTGGTCAAAAGCTAAAAATTGCGTCAACAGCTTAAATTTTAGTGGATCAACAGTCATTCGGTATTAATTTTCCGAGGGTATTTTTAACACCGTGCCTTCCGAAACAGGGATGCCCAGGTTCGGGGTCCCGTCTTTGTTCCATTCGATCTTTTGCATTCTCGGGGAGCGTTTTCCCACGCAACCGTCACCGGGATTGGAATTGGCGTGATACAGTATCCAGTCTTCCGTACCGTCCGGGGACTTAAAAAAAGAATTGTGCCCCGGGGCATAGACCGAATGCTTTTCCGATTTGGTAAAGATGGGCTCAGGGTGCTTTTTCCAGGAAGCGGGATTCAGGATATCCCGGCCTTCCAGGCTTAGCAGGCCCAGGGCATAATAATCCGTCCAGCATCCGTTTGCAGAAAAAACAATAAATATCTTTCCGTCGTGCTCCAGGTATTGAGGGCCTTCGTTGACATTGACGTGTGGCGGATTGATCTCGTCGTCCAGGTCGCCCTGTTTTTCCCAGGTATAGGTCGGTTCGGCGATTAAAACGCGTTTGCCGTCCATGGTCCATGGGTTTTTCATTTTGGCGATATAGATATTCTGCTGCCCGTTGGTGTTACCTTCCCAGCCGGACCAGATCATGTAAAGTTCATCGTTGTATTTAAAAACATTCCCGTCAATGGCCCACCGGTCCGGCCAGGCCGCGACCCTGCCCTTGAAATCCCAGGTTCCCCGGAAGGGGTCTTCCGAAGTGTTTTCCAGTACATACATGCGGTGGTTGTTATTGTCCCCGTCATCGGCTGCAAAATATACATACCACTTTCCGTCGATGATATGGAACTCAGGTGCCCAGATATCTTTGGAATATAAAGTTCCTTCCGGCGGTGTCCAGATGAGTTTGCTTTCTGCATTTTTGAGGTCGGCCAGGTTTTTGGTTTTCCAGAGCGTCAGCTTGTTACCGAGGGTGTGCGTGTAGTAATAATACCCGTTGTGATATGTGCTGTAAGGGTCCGCCCCCGAAGGCAACAGCGGGTTGGTAAAGGTTCGCTCCTGTGCGAAAAGGCTTCCGCAGGCGAGCAGGAATAAAAGTATGAGTTGTTTTTTCATGTATTTGTTTTTGTTGCCGGTTGCCGGTTGCCAGTTGCCGGTTGCGGGTTTTTTCCGCCGGAAATCTGGTTTCTGCCTGGCCCTTTGTGGATCTCTGTGTAACAACTTTGTGGCACTCTGTGGTAAAATAACACTATTCTTCAATTATCGAATTGTCATACATGGACTACGCTTACTGTATTAGCATATGATCACATGATCCTTCCTGTTTTTATTTCTCATTGTTTTCTATTCCGAATTTTTGGACCAATGTATCGTATTCCTTTTTCGAAATAGGTAGCATACAGCCGTGCCTCACTTTGGCCGGCAAACTGTATTTATCCCAATCGCTGAAAAAGGTATATCCGGAAGCCTGATACCAGGGGCCGTTGAGATTATCGGCTATGGAAAGGCCGTAAGAAACTCCCGGGTATTGTTCGTAATACAAATACCATATTTTTCCATCCGGCGACGGGATCAATGCGGGGGCTTCCCTGAAATTCGGGCTTATGGGATCCTGTGGCAGGGAATACGGACCAAGTAAAGCGTCTGAACGTGCAATGCGGATCGTTTTTCCGGTAGGCCAGTAGAGGGTGGGGTAGGTCTCATCTTTTAAAATGGCATAATAGGTGTCTTCAACCTTTCGGATAATGACATCTATCGTACCGAATTCCCAATTGAACAATTTTTTGGGAGGTCCTTCAAAAGAGATCAGGTCTTTTGAAAGGACATATAAGGTTCGCTGGCTCGCCCAGTATCTTTCAGGGTCTTCTTCGGTGCCCTCCTTGTGCGGGGTATGCCAGGTCATTATAAATTGGTTGGAAGCCTCGTCATAGAACAATTTTGGGGCACCGATCCTTTGCAGGGCCTCATCGTAATCCGGAGTGCTTTTCAGGTCGGGGGTATAAACGGAATGCTTTTTCCAGGAGATCAGGTCTTCCGAGACCCAGATATTGATATCGGGAGATGCATCGCTCGTATTTCCTGCAATATAATAGCGATTGTCGGGCCCTTTGGCAATATCGGGGTGGCCATGATAATCTTCAAAGACCTTTTTCCCGCGATTCAATGTATTCCAATGCAACCCGTCCAGGCTTACGGTATAATACAGGCGGCCATAGTCTTCGTGTGTCATATGTGCAAAGAGATAGGCCTCATTTTCGGGTTTTTCGCCTTCCGCTACCTGCCCGGGAGGATCGGGTTGCTGGGCATTACAGATCGTAAAGAGGAACAGGGCCGGTACTATGGTCCACGTCCTGAAGATCGGGGCTGTTAAATCCATGTCTTTATTTTGCGTTTACTTCCGATGTCAGTTCCGAGATCAATTGGGTTTCCTCTTTTTTATAGGGTTTGCCGTCTTTTCGGAAGACTTCGTGAAACCAGAGGTCCGGCTCGGAAGTGTATTGTTTTGTCCAGCTGTCCCAGGGGTATTTGGTCTGTGTTTTTCCGTCAACCAGCCCCCAGTTGTACATGCCGATACGGTGTTTTTTGGCGACAGGTAAAAACCCTTCAAATGTACTGCCATTGGGCCTTGCCATATATTCCGTACATAGCATGGGCTTGCCATATCTTTGGAGTTGTCCGATCTTTTCTTCAAAATCTTCCGGATCGTTGTAATTGTGAAATGATATGATATCCGATTGTTCCAGTTGTAATTTGTGCATGGGTTTCATGTCTTCATGCGAACTCCAGTCTCCTGTCCAGACCCCGGAGGTCAGGGGCTGGCTCGGATTGGCCTCTCTTGCCCAGGCGAAGGTGTTTTTGAGCAAAGACAGGACCAGATCTGCCTTGTTGGGGATCTCGACATCTTCATAGGAAGGCCCGGTCATATTATCCGGTTCATTCCATAAGTCCCATCCAAGTATGCGGTCATCGTCTTTGAACTCAGCAATGGTTTCTTTTACATAGCTTTCCAGTCTTCCGTATTGCGAAGCATCCTGAAGTACTTTCTGCCCGGGGCTTTGCATCCAGCCGGAATTGTGCACGTGGGGTTTCGGCGCCCTTTGCTCACCGAGGGCAGGAAACGGGTCCCAGCAGGAATCGAACAGGACAAACAATGTTCGGATATGGTGCTTGTCAGCAATGGCAAGGTATTGATCCATCCGGTCATAAAGACCTTCTTTGTCCTGTTTATGAAGCAGGTCGTGCAAATAAACCCGCATAGTGTTCATGCCGATCGCTGCCGCCCACCCCAGTTCCCTGTCTATGGTTTCGGGATCGAAGGTTTCTTCCTGCCACATTTCGAGCTGGTTAATAGCCGTACTGGGACTAAAGTTTGCACCCACCAGCCAGGGCTGGTTCTCATACCATTGATTGGCTTTCTCTTCAGACCAGACGGAACGGGTGGTTGTTTCTGTCTTTGTTTCGGTTTTTGTGTTTTTGTTCGTTTTTTCTTTACAGCCCACCAGAATAAGGATGAGCATTGCATAAAATTTCCAGTTTAAAATTGTCTTCATTATGATGTGTATAAATGGCCCGAATATTTTTTTCGGAATAGGTTAAGAGACTGTCTAAGTTTTATCCTTTGGTTCTTTTATGCGTCTTTTTCCGCCATGCTTCGGCTGCGCTCAGCAACCGTACTTCAGCTATTTTTCGCCACGTAGCTAATGCTATGTGCCTCAAAATACCTTCGTCTGACGAAAAAATACACTATAAAATATTCCAAAAACAAAATTTAGACAGTCTCTAAGTTAATTTAGAGTTTTCTTTGCCTTTTTGTCCCGCAGATGCCGCAGAAAGGCACAGATCTTATCGTTCTCTGCGGGTCGCTATTTAAGTTTAACCAGTTGTAAACACTTTATATGCTCCCTTTAATATCCCGGATTTTGCTCCAGGTTAGGATTATTTTCAACTTCCACCTGGGGTATAGGTAAACGGAGGTGTTTGCCGACTTCGAAATTCTCGAAATCGGGGTCTCTTTCCGCAATTTCATCTACGGATGCCTGATCCTCAAGGTCACCCCATCTTTTCAGGTCTTCCCATCGCACACTTTCGCCGGAGAGTTCCAGTACACGTTCGGTTTTTAAACGGTTCAGGAACGCTTCCCGGTTATTCCCGATCCCGGGATAGGCCGTTGCCAGAGGTGCCATGTTTGCCCTTGCCCTGACCATGTCCACGTACTGGTAGGCATCGGAGGTCATGCCGAGTTCATTCAGTACCTCGGCATAGCGAAGCAGCACATCGGCATAGCGGATCAACCGGAAATTCACTTCAGAGTAGTAGTCCTCATTTTCGCGGTAATAGTCCCTTTGGTATTTCCGGAACCAGGCTTCCTGATCGCCCCATTCCCAGTCCCTTCCGTAGATTTTATCTCCGAAATCTTTAAAAAGGTCCGGATAGAACAGGGAATAACGCAGCCGTTCATCAATTTTTCCATCTGAGGTCTGCTCCTGTTTGAAGGCATTCACGAGCCAGAAACGGGCCTGGCCGTCGGACCATCCGATCCCCCGGGGAGCGAAGAATTGCGCTCTTGTTGTAGACACGGAGGCATCCTGGCCTTCACCGGTCCCGCCACGTCGCTGGTCGCCAAACTGGATCTCATACACGGATTCGGAATTATTCTCATTGAGGTGCGTAAAGTTATCCTCGTAATGATCTACCAGGCTGTACATGGCCCCCTCTCCCTTGATAAGGTATTCCAGGGTAGATTTGGCATCTTCCCAGCGGTGTTGCTGCATATAGAGCTTGGCAAGCATGGCTTTTGCCGCCCCTTTTGTAGGCCTTCCGGTTTGTGCAGCGTCCCAGGCTTCGGGTAATGCTGCAAAGGCTTCGGTCAGATCCTGTTCTACCTGGGCAAAAACTTCTTCTTTGGTATTTTGCGGATGGAGATCGTCCGGCTTTGAAGGTTCCAGTACAAGGGGGACATTTTCCCAGAGCACTCCGGCGTAGTAATAATGCAGTGCCCTCAGGAATTTGGCTTCGCCCAGGAGCTGTTGCTTCCTGTTCTCATCCGAAAATTCAATGTCCGGGACATTGGCCAGTACCTGGTTGGCCCTGAAAATAGCCTTGTAAGTATCCCGCCAGGTTACCGAATTTCCTTCCCAGAAATTATAATTGATGTAACCAAACCGGGTCCAGTCTGCCAGTTCCACCCAGGGGCTCTGGCTAAAACCTTCGTCGGAAGTGAGGTCGAGCCGAAAATAGACCCATCTCGCCCATAAACCGTCTTTATAGAACATGGCGTAAATGGCATTGACCCCTTTTTCGGCATCGTCCGGGGTTACCCAGAACTGGTCGGTAGTAAGGGCATTCGGGTTCTTGAGGTCCAGTTCGTCTTTTTGGCAGGAGGTAACTGCAAAAAGAGTGCATATCACTGTACTTATGATTAATAATTTTTTCATCGCGATTGGTTTATGTTTAAAAGCCAAATTCTATTCCTAATGAATATGTTTTCACATTAGGGAAAGACCCGAAATCAACACCTCTCTGGAAAATATCGTTATTGCTGAATTCAGGATCGAGTCCATTGTATCTGGTGATGGTGATGATGTTCTGGGCGGACAGGCTGATCCTCGCCCTGTCGAAACCGATCTTGCCTAACAGTTCGGTTGGAACATTATATCCGATACCTATGTATTTCAACCTTGCAAAACTCCCGTTTTCGAGCCAGCGGTCACTATCCCCACGAGCATTGAGGGTAGTCCCCTTTACCACTCTCGGAAAATTGGTGTCCGGATTTTCCGGGGTCCAGGGCTGGATTCCCGAACGGTAGTTACTGTCGTCGTCAAACCGGTCTACGATACTTCTGAAGCCATTGTAAACGGTAGCCCCAAAAGAACCGATCCAGTTCATGGAAAAATCAAAATCCTTGTATTGTACACCGGCATTGAATCCCATTTCAAAATCCGGCCAGGGGCTTTCTACCACGGTTTTATCTTTATTGGTGATCTGCCCGTCGTCATTTACATCCTTAAAGCGAATATCCCCCGGCTGCGCATCGGGCATGATCACCTGGCCTTGGGAATTGGTATAATTATCGATTTCCTCCTGACTCTGGAACAGGCCATCGGTCTGCAATACATACCACATGCCCACCGGTTCCCCGGAACGTGTTATGGTATTGCCCTGAATACTTTCGTTTAAGCCGCTGCCCAGTGAGATCAGTTCGTTGCGAAGGGTGCTGAGGTTCAGGGAGGCATTAAAGCTGAGATCGTCATTGACTACCTGGTTATAGGCTGCATTAAACTCAAAACCCCTGTTTTCCACGGTTGCGGCATTAATGAGCGGGCTTCCGCCATCATTACCGGTGGTTAGGAGTATGGGAAATTCAAAAAGCACATTCTCCGTTCGGGCGATAAAGTAATCGGCCGTTAACTGGAGTCTGTTGTCGAACAATCCGAGGTCTATCCCGATATTGGTCTGTTTTAAGGTCTCCCAACGCAATTGGGAGTTGGCCAGTCTTACCTGGGTGGCAGAGGGATAAAGCGTTTGGCCGTCTCCAAGGGCAATAGCCCCGAAGGTGTTGATCAGCCCTATGTATTGGTAGTCGGGAATATCACCACTGCCCAATTCGCCATAACTCGCACGTAGTTTCAGGTCACTGATGGTTTCGGACCTGAAAAAACTTTCGTTGTTTAACCGCCATCCCAGGGAGACCGAAGGAAAGTTGGACCATTTGTTCTCATCGCTGAACTTAGAGGAGCCATCACGCCTCAGAACGGCGTTGAGCAGATAACGGTCGTCGTAATTGTACTCCAGCCTTCCGAGATAGGATATGAGGGTCGATTCATTGCGGAATCCGCCTACTATTCCCTGGTCTCCCAGGTCCAGGACATCGAAATATTCGCCTGTGTTGGGATTGACCAAAAGGTTTCTCTTGGTACCGTTTATTTGTTCATAGTTGTTTTTCTGGTAAGTGGTACCGGCGACCAGGGTAATATGGTGTTTACCAAACTCCTGGTCGAAAGTAAGGGTGTTTTCCAGGAGTTTGGTTTCGGATTGTGCCTTGTTCTGATTGGTGAAAGAAGGTTCGTAGGGCTGGTTCAGGGTCCAGTTCCCTTCGCGCCTCAAATACAAATAATCGTCAAAACTGGTTTCATAACCGAAATTAAACCGGTATTTAAGGAATGGAAACGGATCGATCTCTGCCCAGAGGTTTCCCCTGATCCTGAAGTTCTCGGTTTTCCGGTCGATGAGGTTTGCAATGGCCACCGGGTTTGCCGCAAAGGTGTTGGCTACTCCCTGTTTTCCGTATCCGTAGCCTCCCGGGTTTTCATCGTCGTACACGGGAATGGTAGGGAACAGGCGTATCACGTCGATAAAAGGGTTGCCCCTAAATGCTTCGGGGGCCCCGGTTTCTTCCGTTTTGGAGTTCGATAGGGCCAGATTTTCTCCGACGCTGAAGATGCCTTTGCGGCCACTTGTGTTTACACGGAGGGAGACCCGGTCGAAATCCGTAGAGATCACCGTTCCTTTGTTCCCGAAATAGTTGGTGGAAATAAAGTAGGAAGAATTGTCACCACCACCGGAAAAGCTGACGTTATGGTCCTGGATAAGCCCGGTCCTGAAAACTTCCTTTTGCCAGTCTGTATTTACATTGAGGTCGAGCTCCTGCCTGGAGAGCCCGGCATTGTCGTAGGCCATATTGTTGAGCCGTACAAATTCTTCCTGGCCGGCAAGGTCGTAACGGGGCACTTCGGTGAGGCTCATTTTGGAACTGGCACTGACCTTGAGCGGACCGCTTCTTCCCTTTTTAGTGGTGATGATCACCACGCCGTTGGCCGCTCTTGACCCGTATATGGCTGCTGCTGCTGCATCTTTAAGGATCTGGACCGACTCGATGTCGTTGGGGTTAAAGTCACGGTTTGCCGTGGTGATCAGGCCGTCAATAACATAAAGCGGATTGGCACTCTGCAGGTTTTTAAGTCCCCGGATCTCAATCCTGGCTTCCTGCCCGGGGCGTCCGCCACCACGGACATTTACCCCGGGGGCCAGCCCCTGAAGGCTTTCGGCTATCGTGGTGGTCTGCCGTTTCTGGATCTGATCGGATTTTACGATGGAGATCGCACTGGTCAGGTCCTTTTTCTGTTGGGTACCATAACCTACCACAACAACTTCGTCAAGAGCCGCGACATCTTCCTTTAATTGTACATGTATTACGGTTTGATTATTTACCGGGATTTCCTCGGTGCCAAACCCGACATAACTGAATACCAGTATGGCGTCTGAAGAAGCGGTAATGGAATAATTCCCGTCCATGTCTGCCGACGTCCCGGTATCTGTATCCTTGACCAGGACATTGGCAAAGGGGATGGGGGCGCCGTCCGGAGTGGTGATACTCCCGGAAACTTCCAGGGTGTCCTGTGCCTGTGCATTTTGCATAGGGAACACGGCCAGAAGTAGCGCGAATTTAAACCTGAAAACGAATGTTAGCATAGTTCTCATTAGCATTTCATTTTGAAATTTTTTGGATTTTGGTTGTGATGAAACAATTTGTAGAAATAATGTTTCTGCCCCGTCAATGTCATTGGCATCAAACAAAATTCCCGAAATTAACGATCAGTTAAGTTTTTACTTGTTATTTTGTTTATTGTTTAAAATTGTAAGTAAAATATTGGTGTATTGTCTTTTTCAAAATAGATTATTTTATTTCAGAAAGGAGCAGAGAAACTGTTTCAGTTTTTCTTCAAAAAAGCTCAACTTATCCGGTAGTTCCGCAAAAGGGTATATTTTGAAATGATTTGTAGAAGAATGGTACGATCTGTATGAGGAGGTTTTTATCAAAATGAGTTGATTTGTAGCATTATGAGAGGATTCTGGCTGGTTTTAATATGTTGTTTCTGCATCGGAAGGTCACAGGCCCAGACCTATGCTTTTAAGAAGCTGAGGGTCGAGGAAGGGCTTTCCCATAATTCCGTGATCTGTATGTTGCAGGACAACCGTGGTTTTTTGTGGTTCGGCACCAAAGACGGACTGAACCGCTATGACGGGTATAATTTTAAATTATTTCAGCACGAGCCGGGAGATGAAAAAAGTATAGGGAGCAATTTTATACGATGCCTCCACGAGTATGGCAATTATATCTGGGTAGGTACGGATATGGGATTATTCCGGTACGACGAACAAACCGAATCCTTTATCCTGATTGAAAGTACAAAGGACCGGCCTATCCTCGATATCGAGGGCGATGTAAAAGGGAACCTGTGGTTTATTGCGGGAGGTGATCTGCACAGGTTGAATATAAACGACCCGGACGGAAAAGAAGAAAAATTTAATCAGATCCATGCTTCCCTCCTTACGAGCAATATATCGGGAGAAGTGTTTGTCTCTGCCAGGGAAGGGTTTTACCAGTTTGTCCCGGACAACAATTCACTGAAGAAAATAGACCTGGTTAACCAGAATAGCCCCGACGAAGGATTTATTATTACGGCCATTTCTTCCCAGGGAAAGGATTCCCTGCTGATCGGAACGAAAAACCGCGGGCCCCTGCTTTATAAAAGGTCGGAAAAAAAACTGATCAGCCTGCTGGAAGAAAGTGAAAATCCGTTGTTTGTCCGGGATTTCCTGAAAAAGAACCAAAACGAACTCTGGATCGCCAGCGAGTCCGGGATTTATATTTACGACCTCCGGGACCATAGCTACCGGAATCTCAGGAAGGACTACAACAATCCGTATGCCCTGTCGGACAATGCGATATATGCATTGGTGCTGGACAAGGAACAGGGCGTCTGGATCGGCACCTATTTCGGGGGAGTCAATTATTATTCTAAACAGTATACACCCATTCGCAGGTATTTTCCTAAGGTCGGAGAAAATTCGATCAGCGGGAATGCTGTTCGCGAGATCGAAAAAGACCGTTTTGGCCACCTCTGGATCGGGACCGAAGACGCCGGCCTGAACCGGTTTGACCCCGAAACCGGAAAATTTATCAATTACACTACCGTAGGTGAAAAGGGAAATCTGGCCAACTACAACATCCACGGTTTGCTGCCGGTCGGGGACAAACTGTGGATAGGGACCTTTGAACACGGCCTCGATATCATGGACATCAATTCCGGAAAAGTTGTTAAGCATTTTGGTACGGGAGAGGACGAAGGCAACCTCCGGAGCGATTTTATTTTCTTTATTTACAAGACCAGGGCCGGGGATATTTATGTGCTTACTTCATCCGGAATTTATCAATACCTGCCGGAAAAAGATACGTTCAAGGTGGCAGAAGGTTTCCCGGAAGTTTTTCATTATACCTGCTTTATCGAAGACCATAACGGAGTATTCTGGGCCGGGACCTATTGGGACGGATTGTATTATTACAACCCGGCGACCAATGACAAGGGGTTTTACAGGTATGACCAGAACAACCCCAACAGCCTTAGTTCAAACGTGATCAACGGCCTTTTTGAAGATTCCGGGAACAGGCTTTGGATCACTACCGAAAACGGCCTTAATCTTTTTCAGGAAGATACCAATAACTTCAGGAGGTTTACCAAAAAAGACGGCCTGCCCACCAATGTCACTTATTCCATACTCGAAGACGATAATAAAAACCTTTGGATCAGCTCGTCAAACGGGCTCCTCGAATTTGACCCGGAAGCAGAGGTGTTCAATGTCTATACAAGGTCTAACGGATTGCTGAGCGATCAGTTCAATTACAGTTCTGCATTCAAGGACGAGGATGGGGAGATGTATTTCGGCGGGGTCAGCGGGTTGATCAGTTTTAATCCCGATAAGTTTGTCCGTAATGATTTCCGGTCCCCGGTTTACATCACCAATATTCAGGTAAATAACAAGGAAGTGCCGGTGGGCGGGGAGGATTCCCCTTTGGAAAGGTCCATTTCATTTTCGGAACGGATCGTCCTTGACAATAAGCAATCGACCTTTAGCCTGGAATTTGCCTCCCTGAGCTATACCACTCCCGAAATGGCCCAATACTGGTATAAACTGGAAGGCCTGAACGATCAGTGGGTTGCCCTGGGTAAAAACCACGAGGTGAGGTTTACCGAATTGCCTCCCGGAAATTATACCTTTAAGGTAAAGGCGCTGAACAGCCAGGGGGCCTGGAGCGATGAAAGCAGCCTGGCAATAGAGGTTTTGCCCCCGTTCCTGGGCAGTAATACCGCTTATGCCCTCTATGCCATATTGCTCCTGCTGTTGGTTTATTTGCTGTTGCGTTATTATCATCGGTACACAAAAAACAAAAGCAACAGGAAGATCCACGAGCTCGAAAACGAAAAGGAAAAAGAGATTTACGAAGCCAAAATAGAGTTTTTTACCAATATTGCCCACGAGATCAGGACACCCTTAACACTGATCAAAAATCCTTTGGAAAAGTTGCTTAAGCGGCAATATAAGTCCCCTGAGATCCCGAAAAACCTGGGGATCATGGAAAAAAACACCGCCAGGCTCATCAACCTGGTCAATGAACTGCTGGATTTCAGGAAAACCGAGATGAAACATATGAAACTGAGTTTTGTGGAGGTGAATATCAGCGATATCCTGGAAGAAACTTATATTCGGTTCAGCCAGCTTATCCAGGACAGGAGCCTGCATTTCGATCTCATCAAAGACAAGAACGACGTCTATGCTTTTGTCGATGAGGGGGCCATAAAGAAAATATTCAGTAACCTGTTCATCAATGCCATAAAGTATTCCGAAAGCCGTGTGCAGGTATTTCTCAGTACGGACGAAACGGAATTTCAGATCAGCATAGAAAACGACGGCCAGCTGATCCCTACCCACCTGAAGAAACGTATATTTGAGCCGTTCTTCAGGCTTCCCGGGGAGGCGGAAAATCCGGGAACAGGGATCGGGCTTTCCCTGGCCCATTCGCTTACCGAATTGCATCATGGTAAACTTTATATCGATGAAGAAAGAAGGGCTGTGAATACGTTTATCCTTAAAATACCGCTTCATCAGGATGAAGAATTCAAAACCATAGGCAGTGACCATGAACGGATGAGCGCTCCCGATCCGAAAACACAGCGGCCGGGTTTTGAAAAGCAGGCCCCTTTGATCCTGATAGCCGAGGACAATAAAGAACTTGCTAATTTTATGTATGGCGAATTGTCTGAAAATTATAATGTGATACAGGCCGGAAATGGCAAGGAAGCATGGGCTGTGATCTCCGACCGTGAAGTGGAGCTGGTCATTAGTGATGTGATGATGCCCATATCAGACGGGATCCAGTTGTGTAAACGCATAAAAGGAGATGTAGAGACCAGTCACATTCCGGTGATCCTGCTCACGGCCAAAAGTGCCCTGAATGCCAAGATCGAAGGCCTGGAGTCGGGGGCCGATGCCTATATTTCAAAACCGTTTTCCATGAACCATTTAGAGGTGCAGATCTCTAACTTGCTGAAAAACAGAAAAACCATACTGGGGCATTATTCGAGTTCCCCGCTTGCACATTTGAGATCGCTGGCCACATCGAATACCGACAAGACCTTTTTGTCCAAACTCGATAAGGTCATTGACAAAAACCTTAACGATCCGGACCTCAATATCGATATGCTGGCCAAACACATGTATATGAGCCGCTCCACACTTTACCGCAAGATCAAGGATATTTCAGACCTATCGCCTTATGAATTAATAAACATGAGCAGGCTTAAAAAGGCTGCCGAATTACTAAAGACCACCAACCTCAAGATCTATGAGATCTCCGAAAAAGTAGGCTATAAGTCCCAGACGAGCTTTGGAAGGAATTTCCAGAAGCACTTCGGGATGACACCCACAGATTATGCCCAGGATGGTTCGAAGGAAAATAAAAAGGTATAGTTAAGCATAAGGGATAACAGTAACTTTATTATATTTCGTTGATAATTAATGTTTAAGATATTCGAAGTGTATAGTTGGAATGCTCCGGTACCTCTAAAAAACAGCACTGAAACTGTTCGCCAGAGCACGTGTATACAAGGTTTGTAGGACAGGGCATGAGCCTCTATAATGAAAAGTTACTTATATTTGTACTACATAAGGACTTTTTAACGATCTAAGTTTTAACAGATGATAGAAAAAAAGAAGGGATCCGGGGATACAAACCTGCAACCATTGGAGAAGATCTCCATGACAGACAGGGTAGAGAACCGTCTGGGCGAGTATTTTAAGAGTCAGGGGCTGGTTCCCGGAGACCCTATTCCCAAAGAAATGGAAATTGCGGAGGCTCTGGGAGTAAGCAGGAATGTGGTCCGGGAAGCACTGAGCAGGTTTAAAATGCTGGGCATGATCGAAACGAGGAAAAGACGGGGTATGGTCATGGCCCAACCGGATATCTTAAATTCACTGGAGCGGGTACTCGACCCGTATATCCTGGACAGTCATGCCCGGAAGGAAATTTTCGAATTACGGCTGGTGCTGGAAATGGGCCTGGCTCACCTGGTGTTCGCCAGAATAAAGGAAGAGCAGCTATCGGAACTGGAAGAGATCGTTCAAAGAGAAATCAATGCCAAATCGGTGAAGGAAAGAGTGCAATGCGATATAGATTTTCACGCTACATTATACAAAATAGCAGGGAATGATATTCTGGGGCGTTTTCAAAAATTATTACTTCCGGTATTTGACTACGAGCTGTCTTACGAACTGAAACTCAAAGACAAAGTTTCCCAGGGAAAGGTCACCCATCAGGGACTGTACGAGATATTAAAGACAGGCACGCCGGAAGAATTTCAGTCGGCCATGTACGAACATCTGAAGCCGCATTTCGATACCATTGCATAAACTTTTTCTTCTTTTTCCCAATATCATTTGGTTAAGGTCATAGATAATAAATGTATCACCCTTTCAGGGTTTAGAATCTCTTTAATGCCCTTGGTTCTATAAAAATGTCAGCCATTCAGGCTTTTATAAATCCCGAAGGGATGACATAATTATAGATCAGGAACGGTAAGACAATACATAAACCCCGAAGGGGTGGCATAATTTGCTAAACCAAATGACATTGCCCTTATCCCTCCGGGAAATAGTCGACATTTCTTTTATGGATACCAGGAAACAGTGCAGATCCCCAAACTCGGGGAAGGGGCCTCTTCTGAAAGGTCTTATCCGTCATGTCGAAACAACCCTTTGGCTTTAGTTTATCCTGAGCCTACCTGCACTGAGCCCTTCGGTAAGCTCAGGATAAACTAAAGTCGAAGTGCCGAAGGGCTCAGGGTGACAGTCCGGAATGACGGTTTCATGACTTCTGAGACAGTCCCGATTTAAAACCTGTGTTTTCAGATACTCCCTATTATAAACAAGCTCATAATTTCAGCCATCATATTACATATTTTCCGTACTTCAAATTGTGATATATTCCTCATAAATATCATTTTGACAATATTTTAGCGTTTATTCTGACTATATTTTTGTCTGAATATGATAATATTTTGGTTTATTGATTTTTTTTATTTTTATTTGTCCTACATAATTACATAACTACTTAATTTAAATTATGAAATGAGCCGTAGCAGATTTGTTGATATCAACCGATATGTTCATTGGCGAATTACATCTGACCATTAAAAAACACATAAAAAAGAACAGATGAAACGATTACTCCACCCAAAAATTTTGACGACTTTGACACTTGCCGTTTTTTCCCTGTCATCGATTGTCGCCCAAAACCAGCCTATCACCGTTGGTGGTAAAGTTTTAGATGCGGAAACGGGTTCCCCTCTTCCCGGGGTTTCCGTTTTTGTAAAGGGGACAACTGTTGGTATTTCCACCGATTTTGACGGCAATTTTTCGCTGGATGTTCCTTCAGAGCAGTCGGTACTGGTTATGCAGTTCCTGGGATATGCTTCCCACGAACTGGTTGTCGGAGACCAGCGCAACTTTGATGTAAAGCTGAAACCCGATGTTAGTGCTCTGGACGAAGTAGTTCTTATCGGTTATGGAGAGCAGTCCCGGTCTACCGTAACCAATTCCCTGTCGCTCATAGACGACCAGGAAATGCAAAAAGCACCCGGTGCCAACCCGCTTTTGCAATTACAGGGAAAAGTTGCCGGTCTCTCCCTCCAGGTACAAAACGGTCAGCCGGGGGCCAATCCGGAGATATTTATACGGGGAGGTTCTTCCACATCACCGGAAGACGACTCGCCACTGTTCATTGTTGACGGTATTGTCGGGGCCATGCGCAATATCAGCGATCTCAACCCGGACGATATCAAATCCGTACAGGTGCTGAAAGACGCCGCATCTACCGCGATCTATGGGGCCAGGGCAGCAAACGGTATCATTATCGTCGAGACCAAGTCCGGTACGGCCGGGAAAACCAGGATCAACCTGCGCTTCACCAGCGGTGTGGACACGCAACAAAAAAGCCTCCCGCTGTTAAATGCCAGGGATTACGTATACCTCACCCGAAAGAATACCGATCAGTTCAACACTACCAATCCCGATTTCTTTCTCACCGGAGGAAGATATGGGATGTCTACCGGAAACCCCAGGGACTCCAAGAATACCCTGGAGTTTTTGGACGTATACCTGGGAGAGTACGGCCAGGAATATGTAGCCGACCTTATTAACAATCAGGGATGGGAGACCATGGAAGATCCCGTGACCGGAAAAAAACTGATCTTTCAGGACAACAATTACCAGGATGCTACATTCCAGACCGGTTACAGGCAGGAAGTAGACTTTGACATCAGCGGGGGAAGTGAAGACATCACCTATTATTTTGGCCTGGGATACCTGAACCAGGAAGGTATTGTGAGGGGAACAAGCTATAAGAATTACAATGCCCTTTACAAAGGTACCTTCCGGTTAGGCGATGCCTGGAGCTTAAACGCAAAGGCCAGTCTCCAGATAAGGGATGCCAATGCCCCCAATAACTATCAGTGGGTACTGGCCAGAAGTGTTCTTATGCCCCCTACATATAGAAAATACTACGAAAACGGATTGCCCGCACCCGGGGAAGGGATCTCCTCATTCCGGAACCGGCTGCACGAGATCTACTATAAAACCAAATATAATGATATCAATGTATACAGGACCACTTTCCAGCTCGGAGGGGTCTGGCAGATCAGCCCGGGACTGCAATTTGCACCTACGGCTTACTATTTCAGTACCGAAGGGATAGAAAATTATTTTGAAGCCTATAACGAAACCGTGACCAATCGTCCTGCTTCTGCCAGGCACAATCTCGACCGCCATTTACAGTTCGATGCCCTGCTTACTTATGACAAGGAATTCAGGGGATCGCATTTTCTCAATGCCGTACTGGGAACCAGCTATAACCACGATTATGAATACAGGATGAGAGGCAGTGGAAGAGAGGCGCTCACCGATCTCATTCCCACGTTAAATGCCACATCCGAAGAGACACAGCGGGTTTCCACAACCAAATCCTACGATGCCATACTGAGCTTTTTTGGCCGGGCCAACTACCATTACGACCACAGGTATATGTTGTCCCTCAGTGCCCGGTATGACGGGTCGTCCCGCTTTGCCAAAAATAATGAATGGGGATTTTTCCCGGGGATCTCCGCAGGATGGAATATTCATAATGAAAAATTCTTCAGTCCCCTTACCCAGGTTATTTCCAATTTAAAGCTCAGGGGAAGCTGGGGAAAAACGGGAAATAACAGCCTTAGTATTTTCGATTCCAGGGGTAAATATTCTACCGGTTATATGTACGACGGCAACGTAGGCATACTGAATACCACCCTGATCAACGACGACCTGATCTGGGAGGAGACCGTCTCCTTTGATGTGGGGCTCGACCTCGGCCTTTTTAACAATCGCGTAAATTTTTTGATGGACTACTATGATAAACGCACCTCGGAGCGCCTGTTCGATAAACCGCTGTGGTCTTCTACCGGGTTCAGTTCCATAAAAAGTAATTTCGGGACCATCCGGAACCGGGGATTTGAGGTAGAATTAAGTGCTACCCCCGTTAGAAACGACCATTTCTCCTGGGATCTGAGCATGACCTTTGCCTATAACAAGGCATCTGTAATAGAACTACCGGAAAACGGGGAGGACAAGAACCGCATAGACGGAAATTTTATATACGATCCTGCCACCGGCCAGGAGATCAAGGTCGGAGGCCTGGCCGAAGGTGAACGGTTCGGTGGGCGATGGGCCTTTAACTACCAAGGCGTATACCAGACAGACGAAGAAGCCAGCACCGCACCCCGGGACCTGAACGCATCCGGAAGGACAAAGACCGCCGGTGACGCCATATTCGAGGACCGGAATGACGACGGTGTCCTGGATAACCGCGATATGGTGTTCATGGGGTATATCCGCCCCGATAAGACGGGGGGCATCGTCAATCAGTTCAACTACAAAGGCTTTACCCTGAGGCTTGTGGCCGACTGGGCCATGGGTCATGTCATAGACAATGGTTTTAAGTCCAGGGTCATGGGCAGTGCCCGTAACAATAATAACGCATTTAAGGAAGCGCTTACGGAAAGCTGGCAATACGAAGGCCACGATGCCAAATATCCCAGGTACAACGTGCAAAGTGATTACGATTACAATTTCAGGAACCACAACAGGTGGGATTACCAGATCGGAAACAAGGATGGAGGCAGTAACAGCAGCCTTTATTACAGTAAAGGTGATTTCCTGGCCTTCCGCGAAGTCTCCCTGAGTTACCAGTTTCCCACAGACATGATGAACAAGCTGAATTTATCCGGGCTTGAGCTTTTTATAGGCCTGTACAACCTGGGCTATATTACCAGTTATGACGGATTAATGCCCGAAATATATTCCGGACGGGATTACGGGACCTATCCGAGGCCCAGACAGCTCAATGTGGGCGCAAAAATTTCTTTCTAATCCAAAATTTTGATTTATGAAAAGAACAAAACATATACTGCTGATCGTGTCTGTCCTGATCCTCGGAGGCTGCGAGTTGACCGAGGTCGATACCATCTCTGACATTACCAACGATCAATACTGGAGCTCACAGGGAGATGTGGAAAGCTATCTTTTCGGTATCTACAACAAGTTCCGCGACACGCAAAACTCTACCTACTATTTCGAAGATAGGGGAGATACCTTTGTCCCCGGGCTGGAAGCAGGCTTGTCCACTGCCTGGAATCAGAACCTGAGCCCGCAGAACGCCCCCAACTGGCTAACGTTCTATAACCTTATTCACCACTGTAATTTACTGCTCAAACATTCGGCAGATATAGAATTTCAGAAAGCGGAGGACAGAAACCAGATCGTGGCGGAAACCTATTTTATCCGGGCCTTCACTTACTTCACCCTGCTGAAGTCCTGGGGAGATGCCCCCCTGGAACTCGAACCCACAGAAAGCGCTTCCAAACCCCAGCTTCCCCGGGCCCCGAAAAATGAGGTCATGGCCCAGGTCCTGTCAGATATCGATATGGCCCTGGAGCTGTTTCCCGGTGATGGACTGGTCAGTAAAAGCAGGGCTTCCAGGGCCGCAGCACATGCCCTAAGGGCGGATGTACTGCTGTGGAAGGCAAAAGTCCTGGGAGGAAGCGATGCCGACCTTGAGGCAGTGATCGCCAGTGTCGATGCCGCCAGTGCAGGGGTTAGCCTTGAACAGGACTTTGCAAAGATCTATGATACGGAAAACAAGAACGGACCGGAGGTCATTTTTTCCCTGCATTTTGATTTTGAGGAAAAGTCAGGAAACGAGGGTGACGACCTTAGCCATTACAGTAAAAACCTTAAACCAAGGGATATTTTTGTCCAGGACGCTGTAAATTTTGACGATATCCCTTACGCCCGGAGCGGAGCCCGGAGCGGTTACGCCCCATCCCCGAAGCTCGAAGCTGCATTTGATGAAAACCCCGACGACATCAGGAAGGACATTTCCATTATTGAAGCCATTGCTGAAGATAATTCCGTGATCGGTGTTTTTGACAACAAAATGAGAGGGACGGTCGTTACCGAAAACCGTGAATACGACTCCGATATTATTGTGTACAGGTTGGCCGAAATGATCCTCTTCAGGGCCGAGGCGCTGGCCGCACTCAACAGGACAGGAGAAGCAGTGGCCGAACTCAATAAAATACGCAACAGGGCACAGATCGGGAACTACAATGGAGATATGGGAAAAAATACTGTGGAATACGAGATCCTCAAAGAAAGGTTCAGGGAACTCTACCTGGAACTGAAAAGATGGCCCGACCTCCTCAGGTTTCACTATGCCGGTACCATTGATGTTTATAGTGAAGTGCCCAACCTGTCCGGGACAAATGTGCCGTTGTATTTCCCCATACCGGTAGTCCAGATCGACAGGAACCCCAACTTAAAACAAACCGAAGGTTACGAATAATATTATTGAGTGATGCCATAGATGATATCCGTATTAAACTCACAATCAAATGATAAAACATCTGCAAACTCGTAAAATGAATGAGTATTTCAAAAGAGCTTGACTTTGTGCCTGCTTTGTGGTCTTTGCGGTTATCCCTGTCACGGGCCTTATTTTATCACAGAGACTCACAAAGCGGGCACAGAGAAACACAAAGTATTGTATAGAAATTAAATGTATAACTCGATAATATTAAATACCCGATGTAATGAAAACAAAACGAATAATTTGCCTGTTGTACAGTTGCCTGGCCATATTGTGTTCGCTTACAGCCTGCGGAAGTGACGATTCTGGCCCGGAAATTAAAGACCCGGTAGACCAGCCCGACGACGACACTCCTCCCGAAGATGACGGGAGAACACTGGTCTATGAAGAAGGGACCAACGGCTACCAGGTATACAGAATACCTGCCATGGCCAAAACCACTGAGGGCACCCTACTGGCTTTTGCAGAGGCCCGGAAGTTAAAAAGCAACGGCGATTCCGGGGATATTGACCTCGTTGTCAAATCCTCGCCGGATAACGGGAAGACCTGGAGCGAGATGCAGATCATATGGGATGAAGGACAGAACACCTGCGGCAATCCCGTACCCATTATAGATATCGAAACCGGGAGAATACACCTCTTAATGACCTGGAATCACGGCGATGACGACTGGGGGGACCTTAGCTCCGGAACCGGGGTAGACACCCGGAGGGTATATTACACCTGGTCCGATGATGACGGTAAAAGCTGGACTTCCCCTGTGGAGATCACCTCGTCCGTCAAGGACGAAAGCTGGGACTGGTACGGCACAGGGCCTGTTCACGGCATACAACTTCAGAAAGGGGAACACAAGGGAAGGCTGGTCTCTCCCAATTACTTTACCACCCGCAGGAATGGCAAAGCAGAGACCTATTCACACATTATTTATTCCGACGACCACGGCGCAACCTGGAAATCCGGAGATCCAGCCCCGAAGGCCCAGGCCGGTGAATGCACTGTTGCCGAACTGGAAGACGGGTCGCTGCTGCTGAATATCAGAACAAGTTCCGTAAAGGCGCGGCAGATCAGCAGAAGCAGTGACGGCGGGATGACCTGGTCCGAACAGGAAACCGTATATGCCCTGACCGATCCGCATTGCCAGGGAAGCATGGTTACATCAGATACCGATCCGTACAGGCTGTTCTTTGCCAATGCTTCAAGTACGGAACGGGTGAACATGACACTGAAAATGAGTGAAAACAACGGAGAGTCCTGGAACAGGCAAAAGCTGATTTATTCCGGTCCTTCCGCATATTCCGACCTGGTGATGCTATCGGATACGGAAGTGGGTATTTTATATGAAGGAGGAGAAGGCCGCCCGTACGAAAGTATTGTTTTTGAGATTGTATCCGTAGAAGACCTTAAATAAAAAAACATGAAAACAAGACCAACCTTATTGATATTGACGATACTTACAGGCCTCTTTGTGTTTTTGGCCTGTGATGATGACGACCAAATGCCCTTGCAGGCTGCTTTCGAAGCCGATACCGTAACCGTGGCTGCCGGGGATAGTGTAGTGTTCAGCGATAGATCTACCGGTGCACCTGCCACCTGGAACTGGACCTTTGAAGGAGGCGACCCCTCCACATCCGTGCTCTCTGCCCCCTCGGTGGTTTACAACGAGCCGGGAACATATTCCGTAACACTGGAACTCACAAACAACGGGGGCAGTGACAAGATCGTGAAAGAAGACTTTATTACCGTAACCTACGGCAGGCTCTCTCCCGATTTCAGCGCAGACAGGACCACGGTCCTGGCATCGGAAGAGGTGCAGTTTACCGACAAATCCACCGGGATTGCAGAGTCCTGGGCATGGGAATTTAAAAATGAGAACGGAGTAGTGGTTACTGCAACGGGGCAACATCCCGTAGTGACTTTTGAGGAGATCGGCACTTACAGCGCAAAACTTTCCGTTTCCAATCCGGAGGCTTCCGAAACCCTTACAAAAGAAGATTATATCACCGTCCTCGATCCTTTTTCCATCGAAGCAGATTTCACGGCAGGCAGCCGTGGCACATATTCGGGGGGGCAGGTCACTTTCGAGGACACTTCCGTAGGAACAGCCACATCCTGGTCCTGGACTTTCGAAGGCGGAACCCCGGCAGTGTCCACAGTGCAAAACCCTACGGTTACTTATTCCACCCCGGGCAAATACAAGGTTACGCTGACCGCATCCAATGAAAAAAATAGCTCTACCCTGGAAAAAGAAGCCTATGTAGTAGTCATTCCCGGCGAAAACCTCGCAGCCTATTATCCTTACGATGGCGATGCCTCAGATGCAGGCCCCAATAATATCGCGGCAAACAACATTGGCGGTATCACTTTTGACGGAACGGACAGAAGATCCGAAAATGCAGCGGTGTTCAACGGTTCAGGCGCCCTGGTGATCCCCGATAATCCGGCACTGAACTTCGGAACATCCGATTTTTCCGTGGCCGTATGGGTAAAAACAGGAAATAATTCCAAAATGATGGTCTGGCAGGAAAGCGGGGCCAACGGATCCCGTGATAACCAGGCCTGGATGAGGGTTGGCAACAATGACAAAGTGATCCAGTTCGCTGTTGAAGATTCCGGCGGAGGCGCTTTTCAGAGTGCGGAACAAGCCGACCTCCCCGGAGATATTTTTGACGGGCAGTGGCATCATATAGTCTGTGTCCGCAAGGGGTTGACTACCAGTCTCTTTGTTGATGGTGTACTGGTAAAACAGGGAGATGCCTCCTCAGTCAAGGAAGTGTCCAACGCACAGGATTTCAAAATAGGAGCACAGGAAGGCCCGCCCGGTGAGTACAAGACATTCTATACAGGTATGCTGGACGACCTGGTCATATACAACAAGGCCCTAACTGACGAAGAAATAGTATTTTTATTTGAACTGTAACCTATTAAAATAATTGCATATGATCAGAATGCCATAAAAACAAGGAAACATTTAGATTTCTTGTAATTTTTCCCAGCTCCTCCCTTTTGACAAAGGGAGGTGGTCCCGATCTTTGATCGGGATCGGAGGGTTAGAAAACCCTGACCCAAGGAAAATACAGACGTTTGAAAATAAGCTCCAAAATACGGAGCTGTCCAAAAAGTCTATATCCGTCATGCTGAACTAGCCTGCACTGAGTGCGGCTGAAGGTTTCAGCATCCCATAACACTGATCGGGCCGTCGGGATGGGACCCTGAAACAAGTTCGGGGTGACGTAAAAATTCCTTTTTGAACAGTCCCGAGTCCCTACCGGGATAGTTTGAGCACAAACGTGTAATTACAAAAAGTTTAGATCATTTTAAATTTAAAAACAATTGTTTTCATTGAGTTCTTTTAGTTTAGTTAATGGATTTCGGAACAGGGGGATATCCCTCTGTTTCGATACTCCTGAAAACGGGAAGAACGGCAAAGCAGATATACCAATATAACTTCATGAAATACCAAAAAACAAATTTTAACGGGCTGATCGCTGCAGGTTTTAGCCCGTTCCACAGGGATGGCTCTGTCAATGTAAAGGTTATTCCTGCCCTGGTTGACGATTTAATTAAAAAAGGAATTACAGGGTTTTACCTGATGGGGAGCACCGGCGAAGGCCTTTTGCTGAAAATTGCCGATCGTATACGGATCACCGAAGCCTATATAGAGGCCATTGACGGAAGGGTCCCGGTGATCGTAAATGTAAGTCATAGCAGCTATGCCATCAGCAATGACCTTACCAGGCATGCCGTAGAGACCGGGGCCGACGGGGTGTCTGCTACCCTACAATCCTATTATCCCATTACCAGCCTGAACCAGCTGATCTACGGGATCGAAAAAATAGCCGATAGCCAGGACAGTATTCCGTTTATTTACTACCATATTCCCGGAAAAACCGGGCTTAACTTTAAAATGCACCTCCTGCTCGATGAACTGGGAACCCGTTTGCCTCAATTGGGCGGAATAAAGTTTACCTCACCGGAGCTCAATGACTTTATGCTGTGCAGCCAGTTGCACGGCGATCGTTACCAGATGCTCTTCGGTGTCGACGAACTGTTCTTACCTGCTTTGGCCATGGGAGCCGATACTTTTATCGGGAGCACTTATAATTTTATGCCGGCCGTTTACCAGAATATCATACAGGAGTATGGCCGGGGAAACCAACAAGAGGCCAATGAAAATTATTTTAAGGCTATCCGGGTCATAGACACCTTTTTGCAATACGATGGCCTGGCGGCTCAAAAAGCCATAATGAAAATGATCGGATATGATTTCGGAGACCCAAAATCACCTGTTTTGCCCCTGTCTTCCCAAAACTATGACCAATTGTATGCCGAATTGGAAAAACTGGGTTTTTTCCACGAACTGAAAACAACCCTCAAGCGATAATGAGATATGCGTTTCGTTAAACGATCATTTTTTTACAGCCTGTTTTTTGCCCTTCTTTTTCCTTTTTCCCTTTTCGCCCAGGGGAACAATAGTGATTTGGCCGTACAAATGGATATGCTCCCCGAATTCCCTCAACCGGGATATGCGGGGATGGTCGGGGGAATGCACAACGGGGTGATCATTGCCGCCGGAGGGGCCAATTTTCCGGAGGCACCGCCGTGGAAGGGCGGAAAAAAGGCCTGGAGCAGGGACATCCATGTGTTTAAAGACGGTAAATGGAAAACGTCAGAGGTCCGCTTGTCCGTTGCCCTGGCTTATGGGGCTTCCGTAAAGACACCGGACGGCATTCTCTGTATGGGGGGAAATAACGAAAGCGAAGTAAGCGACAAGGTCTTTTTGCTGCACTATGATAAGGGGGTAAAAATAACATCATGCCCCTCTCTTCCTCAACCATTGTTTGGCCTGTCTGCCGTTTTGGACGGGGGCTATGTTTATGCCATCGGGGGGCGGGACAATGATCGTACCTATGCTACCGTATACCGGTGGAAATACGGTACGGACCGGGCCTGGGAACGAATGGATGATTTTCCGGGTGCCCCGAGAAGCCAGCATTGCAGCGTAGTACAGGAAACCGGAAACAGCCGGAAGATCTATGTGGTGGGGGGACAGAATTTTGTTCGCGGAAAACCTACACAATTGCTCCAAACCTATCTCGGCTATGATCCGGATACCGGTGCCTGGAGCCGGGAAAAACCCGTTTTGATCAAAGGAGAACCACAAACCTTAATGGGAGGAACGGCAATGCCTGCCGGAAGTATGCACTTACTGATGCTCGGAGGGTCTGACGGAAAGCTATTCTCCCTGCTGGAAAAGCTGGACCGTCACATCCGGGAACTCCCTGCGACCGCTCCCGAAAGGGTACAAAAGATCCGTTGCCGTGACAGCATCCTGGAAAACCACCCGGGTTTTGGAAACCGCATCCTGGCATTGAACACCGTAACGGAAAAATGGTCGGTCCGGGATACCCTGCCCCGGCCATTGCCGGTCACCACTTTGGGGTTCCGGGAAAGCGACCGTTTTTTTATCGTTTCCGGCGAAGCCTCTCCCGGGATCCGGACACCCGGGGTGCTGGAATTACAATTATCCGGAAAACCGGCATCGTTCGGATGGGTAAATTATGCAATCCTGGGGCTTTACCTGCTGGTCATGGCCGCAATAGGGATATATTTTTCCCGGAAACAAAAGTCCACGGCCGACTATTTTAAGGGAGGAGGCCGAATCCCGTGGTGGGCGGCAGGGATCAGTGTTTTCGGCACGCTGCTCAGCGCCCTGACCTTTATGGCCATCCCGGCAAAGACCTTTTTGACGGACTGGTCGTATTTTTTTATCAATATCATGATGATCTGTATGGCCCCTTTTATCGCAAGGTGGTTTATTCCCTATTTCAATAAACTGAATATCACCACGGCCTACGAATTCCTGGAAACCCGTTTCAACTATACCGCAAGGGTCATAGGCAGCCTGTCTTTTATGTTCTTCCAACTGGGGCGGATAGGCATTATCCTGTTGCTGCCGTCACTGGCCATATCCATCGTTACCGGGATCCCTGTGGAAACAAGTGTGATCATCATGGGGGTTATATGCATTTTTTATACCGCATACGGAGGTATCGAGGCCGTGATCTGGACAGATGTGTTACAGGTTGTTATTTTACTGGGAGGAGCCCTTTTATCCATCGCCTGGATATTTATGCACACCGACCTGGGGCCTTACGAGATGTTTACCTTAGCCGAAAGCAGGGGGAAACTCAGGATGGCCGATATGGATCTCAGTTTCAGCGGATCAACGTTCTGGGTGGTGGTCCTCGGGGGACTGGCCTCAGCACTGATCACACAGGGCACAGATCAGACCGTGGTTCAGCGCTACCTGACGAGTGCTACGGTAAAAGACGCCAAACGCACCCTGTATACAAATGCTGTGATGACACTTCCCGCCACCATTATTTTTTTCGGTATCGGAACGCTGCTCTATATTTTTTATACACAGAAACCCGAAAAATTACCGTTGAATTTGTCCAATGGCGATTCTATTTTTCCCTGGTATATCGTTCAGGAACTGCCGGTCGGGATCTCCGGTTTATTGATAGCCGCCATCTTTTCTGCTGCCATGTCCAGCATCAGCAGCAGCCTGAATTCCACGGCAACAGTGTTCTGTAATGATTTCTACAAGCGTTTTGTACCGCAGACCTCTGATCTGGGGCTTTTAAAAATAGCCCGGGCAGGCACGGTGATCATGGGAGTTCTGGGGCTTTTACTGGCCCTTTGGATGGCTAATGCCCAGATAAAATCACTCTGGGACCAGTTTTTCAAATTCATCGGGTTCCTTACGGGAGGGCTGGGCGGGATGTTCCTCCTGGGGATACTGACTAAAAAAGCCAATACGGCGGGCACCCTGGCCGGGGTATTCCTTAGTGTACTCGTAACCTGGTATATAAGCCTGCATACGGATATTAACTTCCTCATGTATTCCTTTATCGGGGTGGTTACCTGTTGTGTATCCGGATATTTGCTGAGCCTGGTGTTGGGAAGATCCCTGGGCGGGAAATCAAAACCTTAAACCTGAAAAGATGGAATACACCATCCGCAAAACAATAATATTGATCACCGGCCTTTGCCTGTTTGCTTGTAAAAATGAAAAAGAGGATAAATCCGGCGACAAACCCAATGTGTTATTTATCGCTATTGACGATATGAACGATGATATTAACCTCCTGGGTACGACATATCATATTCAGACACCAGGCCTGGAAAAGATCGCACAACAGGGAGTACTTTTTACAAATGCCTTCTGTAATACCCCGGCATGTAATCCTTCCAGGTCATCAATATTGAGTGGCCTTTATCCCGCTACTACCGGAATATACGGTAATCAGACTGACTGGAGGGCAGCCATACCCGATGCCATTACACTTCCGGAATACTTTAAACAGAATGGTTATCTAACCATTGGGGCAGGAAAGATCTATCATCATCAAATGAACCATGCCTTTCACGACGATGGCGCCTTTGACGAGTTCCTGAAACTTCCCCGCTATCCGGACGATCCACCCCCGGAAAAGCTGAACGGGCTACCGGTATGGATAGGAGGAGACAGGGACGGAACCTCGACCAGCATTCCTTTTGATTGGGGAGCCAGAAGCTATGGTAAAAACCATCAACATCCGGATATAAGGACAGTGGACTGGCTGATTAAAAAACTCGATTCCATAGATGAACCGTTCTTTATGGGGGCCGGTATTTTCAGGCCGCATATGCCCAACTATGCGCCACAGGAATATTTTGATATGTACCCGGCTGACAGCCTGGTTATGCCGGCCCTTCGTAAAGACGACCTGAAAGACCTGCCGCAGGGAGCGCTGACCATGCTGGACGAAGGAAAACCTTTTATCTACAATACCATAAGAAAGGGAAGCCCTGACGGAAAGGATAAATACAAAGAAGCCCTGCAGGCCTATTATGCGTCCTGTACTTTTGCCGATGCCCAGATAGGTCGGTTGTTCGAGGCCCTGCAAAAAAGCAAACACGCCAAAAACACCATTGTCATAGTCTGGTCAGACCACGGATATCATCTCGGTGAAAAGGAACACTGGGAAAAATTTGTATTGTGGGACAAGGCAAATCATATCCCGATGATTATATCCGGACCCGGAGTACCGAAAGGTACCCGCGTGGATACTCCGGTAAGCCTGATCGATATTTATCCCACGCTCACTGAACTTTCGGGCCTGCCACAGAAAGCCGGCCTGGAAGGGAACAGCCTTGCCGGACTGATGAACGGAAAGGATACCATATATCCTCCTGTGCGTATGACTTACGGTTATAAAAACCATGCTGTGAGGGGCCGTAAATGGAAGTATATAAGCTATAACGATGGCACGGAAGAACTGTACAATATTGAGGAAGACCCGAACGAATGGAAAAACCTGGCGGGAGATCCTACATACGATAACATCAAGGACAGCCTCAGGGATTACCTGCCGTCTTTCAACAGATCACCCATGCCCGATATTGTTGTATCTTCCGGTGAACCCGGTACATATTAAGAAATAAAACATAGCATAATGAAAAACAGACTTTTAATCTTACTTTTTTTATACACCATCGTATCTTCCTGCAAAACGGCAAAAGAAGACATACAGATCCTGCAGCACCGGTTAGAATATCCCGTTTTAAAGTCCAGGCCGTATAACCACGTATTGCTGCTGGAAATCCAAAACCGGGATTCGCTGACACCGGTGAGGCTTTCCGGGGTAGACATTGACCTCTCCGGAAAAACCGTCCTCAGTGATATTGAAAGTATAGCACTTTATGCCGTAGGGGAAGAGAGCAGGTTTATTGCTAAAGACAGCCCCGTATTTGCCACGTCAGGCACCGTGACCCAGACAGTACATTTAAAAGGGGACATGCTCCTCGAAGGGGTGAAAAACTTTTTCTGGGTCTCTCTGAAACTCAAAAAAGAGGCCGATATCTCCCATAAAATAACCGTTTCGTGCGAAGCAGTGAAGATCGGTAACACACAGGTCCGGCCGGAACCGGTAGCTCCCGGGCAGTCAAAAATGCTGAATATGGGAGTGGCGGTCCGGAAACACGGCGATGACGGCGTACATACCTATCGCATTCCTTCTCTGGTAACAACCCGTAGCGGTACCCTGATCGCAGGTTATGACATGAGGTATGACAACGCAAGGGACCTCCAGGGAAATATCGACATCGGGATCAGCAGGAGCACAGACGGCGGAAAGACCTGGGGAGACCATAAGGTAGTCCTCGACCGGGGAGCCTGGGGAGGCCTTCCGGAAAAGTTCAATGGCGTAAGCGATGCCTCCCTGCTGGTAGACCAAACCACCGGCCGGGTTTTTGTCGCCGGATTGTGGATGCACGGCGTCCTGGACAAAAACGGAAACTGGATCACCGGGCTTAAAGAAAACAGCGATGCCTGGAATCACCAATGGAAAAACAAGGGGTCACAACCCGGGTTCGGCCTGAGGGAAACCTCTCAATTTCTCCTTGCTTCGAGTACCGACGACGGGCTGAGCTGGGAAGAACCTGTAAACATCACGGAAATGTGCAAAAAACAGGACTGGTGGCTATGGGCACCTGCCCCGGGAAATGGTATCACTACCCGTAATGGAACCCTGGTATTCCCTACCCAGGGAAGGGATGCCAGCGGAGAGCCGTTCTCCAATATTACCTTTAGTACCGATGGCGGCAAACACTGGGCCACCAGTACCCCGGCATATAAAAATACCACCGAATGTGCCGTGGTTGAACTGGCGAATGGCTCATTGATGCTTAATATGCGCGATAACAGGAACAGAAAAGAAAAAGGAGAAGCCAATGGCAGGGCAGTGGCCATAACCCGGGACATGGGGGAAACCTGGGCCGAACACCCTTCTTCACACGGTGCCCTGATCGAGCCCGTATGTATGGCTTCCCTGTATAAACATGAATATACGGAGGGAGGGAAGAAAAGGTCGATACTCTTCTTTTCCAACCCCAACGATAAAGAACGACGAAAGAACATGACGATCAAGGCAAGCCTGGACAATGGCAAAACCTGGCCGGAAAAATACTGGATATTGCTGGACGAAGGCTCCGGAAGAGGCTATTCCAGCCTCAGTTCGGTCGATAAAAACACCATAGGGATCCTCTACGAAGGCAGCCAGGCCGATATGACCTTTCAGGCGGTTGACATCGCTTTTATTATAAAAGATCAGCACTGATATGTTCAGGTTCTGATCGTGGCAGGATTCGAGCTTTTGACATTATTGTTTCCGGCTTTTATTGAAATGCTATGTATCGCTCATAAAATCTGCTTGTCTATAAAAATCCTTGAAAACACATCACAATATGGTCAGATCTGTCACTTTGGGTGGCTTTTCCAGGCCACTTCTTCCCGATATATTTTATTCGTATCCTCTACTTTAGCCTGCCTGAGAGTATAAGGTTAGGTGATCGTATTTCTATAAAATATACCCCACATTAAAATACCCAATACTCAACAAATTTCATCTCATTACGGATTTCCGTAAGAAAACGATAATTTCCTGCCTTACCTTGTCCCCACAGCCCTAAAAATGCTGATTGTAAGAAAAAAACTATCAAAAATAGCTTTTGTGTTAACAAAAAATCCCTTAGAGATAAGAAATAATCCCTCCCAGACAAGTTTTTATGAGTTCAACCCGGTAATTTGCAGCATTCTTTTTTAGGTATACGGGCTTTTTAAAACCGCACATCACGCCCATGACAGGTTAAACGTGAATTGATCTACCCCAACCCAGGCAACGGAGGAAGGAAAAACCAACCTTTATTGCAAACGGCCGTGAGTGAATCCCTGGCTTTTTAAGGCGTGATCGTATTTGTTTCTTCCACTCACGGCATTTTTTATCATTTCGGTCTGATGGTACAAAGTATTATAAGACCACCTGTTGTCAGTTCGAGACCTAACATTTTAGCAAACGTATAAATTGTAATGACGTTTCTGCGTCATTGCGAGCGAAGCGCTGCAATCTCCCCGCGGGTTTGCGCATGTCATCGAGGTATGCTGCCTGCCAGACGAGATTGCCACGTCACCTCCTTCGGTCGGCTCCTCGCAAAGACGCTTTTAGATGGGGGTTTTGGAAAATACATAAATCAATATTAACATGTCTTGATAGTGGACATTTTAAGTCACCAAAAGCGACTTAAAATGCCGTATCGAGAAGAATCTCCCATGCGGCAGAAGAAGCCAGGACAAACTGGTACAACAGATCTTCTTTACTTACTCTGGCCCTTAAAAAGACATAGGCCCTCTTGATCTGGGTTTTTACCGTATTTACGGAAATATTATAAGACTCGGCGATCTCCGAATAGCTCTGGCCGTGCATTACAGAAGAGATAAAGATCTCCCGCCTGCTCCGGGGCAATTGGTTTATCAGTTCAAACACTTTATTATAGGGGCATTGCGGGTCATAGGGAGCTTTTACTTCGTTTTCCTCTGCTATCAGGTCGCGAAGCAGGGATTGCTCTTTTTTAACATTCTTCAGGGAAAGCAGGCTTAAATTCTTTACAGCCCTGACCGCATAGGCCCGGAAAGAAATGTTTATGGAAACGGTATCTCTTTTCTGCCAGTAAAAAACAAAAAAATCCTGTACAATATCCCTGGCCGCATCCCTGTCTTTTAAAATTCCAAAAGCAGCAAGGCAAAGGAGATCGTAATTTTCTTTAAAAAGTTGTTCAATTTCAACGGTTTTTATGTCAGACTTCGCTTTCATTCAGGGGTTGGAGTCCATTTGTACAGGGGATTTCAGGGAAAATTAACAATTTTCAACTGAACTCAAAAAAAATGCGACCTAAAAAGAGTGTGTTGCGAAAAAAAATCAAAAAAAGATAATTTTTTGTCACCCTGTTTAACATATTTTATAACATATTATCAGAAACGATACGAATATGCTGCGAAAGGCACGGATAAAACAACTGCTGAAAAAACTTAAAACTTCTGGTGAGATAGCTCCGGAAGACCTCAGGGGCCTGACCGATGCTGAAAAGGAAGTGATCCGCACACTGTATGACGAAAACCTGGTGGACGAATCCCTGGATTTCCTGGAAAGCCTCAATACTGACCGGGAGTTGGAAAAACTGAAGAACAGGTTGAACATCCCTGAAACCCCGGTGATCCCGATGTGGAAATACCTGTTAAAATATGCCGCTGTCCTGGCCGGCGCTATTACTGTGGTGTATCTGTACCAGGTATTGTTTTCTTCGCCCCCGGAATACGGTATTGCCGAAGATGCCATAAAACTGAGAACTGGGATGGACAGGGAGATAAAGGTCATCGACCAAACCGGTAGCCAGCAATTCGTCTCTGCTTCTGGCGAGGTCATTGCGGAGCAGCAGGGGAACACCATTCGTTATAAGCCCGGTGCAAAAGTTGATGAACTCATATTTCACGAGCTTCATATCCCCTACGGGAAGATCTTTGAAGTCGAATTATCTGACGGTACACAGGTGCATTTAAATTCGGGGACCCGGATAAAGTACCCGGTGAAATTTTCGGATCCCCGGAAAAGAGAGGTCTTTATTGATGGAGAGGCCTATTTTAAAGTGGCCAAGGACAAAGAGCATCCTTTTCTTGTGCATGCCGATGCGGTAACGGTAAAGGTACTGGGAACGGAATTTAATATATCCTCATACCGGGAAGATGCAGAGGTTAAAACAGTATTGATAGAAGGGTCCGTAGCAATGACCAATTCATACAACACCGGCAGCAAGACCATACTGAAACCCGGGACCAAGGGTTCCTGGAACAGGACTTCGCATACCACCAGGACGGAAAAGGTGGATATTGAGCTGTATACAAGCTGGACCAAAGGCGAACTGGTTTTCAGGGAAACACCCTTCGAAGAATCCCTGGTAAAACTGGAACGCAAATACAATGTGACCATAGAGAACAGGAATCCCGGCCTGGCCCGCAAAAAATTAAATGCCAGGTTTAGTGTAGACGTCGAAAGTATATCGGATGTTTTGAAGTCGATCGGGGAGGTCTTTGCCTATAATTATGAAATAAAGGACCGCAAGATCGTAATTTATTAATCAAATAAAATCAGATGCCTATGATGTAGTGTTTTTTACCTGAAGGATTCACAAAAAATCGGGGAATGTTGGCGCCTTCCCCGATAGACTTAATAGTGAATTTGATGTCGTAATCCATTAACTATTAAAATCTATGCAAAATTATGAAAAAAAAGCTAACCAGAAACTCCCCGTTCTGGAGATTTCCAAAACCTGGATTGAGGATGACATTTACAGCAATCCTGCTAATCGTTTCATTTTTTGAGGTTCAGGCAAATTCTTCCCCGTCGGATAGTAAACTCACCCTGGACCTGGAAGATGTAACCGTCGAAGAAGCATTCCGTAAAATAGAGACCCTTACGGAATACCGGTTTTTATACGAAAGCGGGGTCACTTCCCTGAGCCGAAAGATCACCCTGAAAATTAAACAGAAAGAGATCCCCGATATCCTGGATATTCTTTTTCAGGGGACTGATGTAGACTATAAGATCAAGGGAAGGCAGATCATTCTCAACCGGCAGCAAAAACTCCGCTCCACGGAGAAAGAGCCTTTGGCCCTGAACATACAAACCGTAGTGACCGGTGTTGTATCTGACGCCCATGGGCAGCCCCTGCCGGGGGCGAATGTCCTGGAAAAAGGAACTTCAAACGGTACACAAACAGATTTCGACGGTAATTTTTCGCTGGAGGTGAGCGAAGATGCTGTTCTGGTGATTTCCTATATAGGGTTCAAAGCCCGGGAGATCCCTGTAAACGGACAGTCTTCAGTCACAGTAACCCTGGTGGAAGACTCGGCCAAGCTCGACGAAGTTGTGGTCACGGCCATGGGGATCTCCAGGGAAAAAAAATCCCTTGGATATGCTACCCAGGAGGTAGACGGGGAAAACGTGAATAAAGTGCCGTCAGACAATGTGGTCAATTCCCTGTCCGGTAAAGTGGCCGGCGTTCAGATCCGGAAGAATACGAACCTTGGCGGTTCCAGTAATGTGGTTATCCGGGGAAGTACGTCGCTAACCGGGAACAACCAGGCCCTGTTTGTCGTGGATGGAGTGCCTGTCAACAACTCAAACTTCAACACTTCAGACCAGCAAACCGGTGCCGGAGGGTTCGATTACGGTAACCTGGCCTCAGATATCAACCCCAATGATATTGAGTCCATAAACATCCTCAAAGGTGCTGCTGCAACCGCGCTCTATGGTTCCAGGGCAACGAACGGGGCAGTGATCATCACCACAAAATCCGGTAGCGGTGCCGGGAAAAAACCAACAGTCACTGTCAATTCGAGCGTAACGGTGGGGTGGGTAGACAAGTCTACATGGCCCGATTATCAATATAAGTACGGTACAGGGTATGGAGCCATATACGGACCGGATAACAACAGTTTTTTTCAGGAGAGGGATGTAGACGGGGACGGGGTTCCCGACCTGGTTTCTCCTTCCACGGCCTACGGTTCATACGGAGCACCGTTCGATTCAAACTTATTGGTATATCAATGGGATTCCTTTTACCCGGAATCTCCCAATTACCTGAAACCAACACCCTGGGAAGCGCCGAAAGATAAACTGATCACCTTCTTCGAGACCCCCGTGACCACCACCAACAGCATTTCCTTTGCCGGAAGCAGTGATAGGGCAACCTATAGGATAGCCTATACCAATTTCTATCAGGAGGGGATTATGCCCAACAGTAATTTGTCCAGAGACAATATTTCGATAAACACTTCTTTCGATATTTCCGAAAAGCTCAGCGTGGCCGGAAGTGCAAATTATGTCAAGACCGATGCCCTGGGGCGAAACCGTACAGGTAATGAAACCGGGGATAATGCCGGTAACGTTGTAGCGTCCATGCGTAAGTACTGGGCCATGAACGTAGGGATACAGGAATTGAAGAGAGCGTATTTCAACACCGGAAAAAACATCGACCCTTTTATGGGAGGGACGATAGACAATCCCTATTGGGTGGTCTATGAAAATTATGAAGATGATACGAGGAGCCGTATTTTCGGTAATGCTTCCATCAAATATAAATTCAAAGATTGGCTGAATGTAGAAGGAAAGGTTTCGCTCGATACCTATTCATTTCTCCAGGAAGAACGCATTAATGAAGGTACTGCCGGAGCCGTGGGAAGATATTCCAGGAGAAATATCAATTACAGTGAAATGAACTACGATCTTATGCTGAATTACAACAAGTACGTCACCGATAAATTCAATATCAGCGGGGTTCTGGGGATCAATATCCGGAGGAATGACTTTAGTTCCATCTACGCGGTTACGAACGGGGGACTGGTCATTCCCGGGATCTTCTCCCTGTCTAATTCGGTAAATGTCCCGAATGCCCCGGAAGAAATAGAAGAAAGGATCGGGGTAGACGGGTATTACGGCCTGTTGTCTTTAGGATACAACAACCTGTTGTACCTGGACCTTACAGGGAGGTTCGATCATTCCTCCACCTTGCCACCCGAGAACAGCACCTATTTCTACCCTTCGATTTCCACGAGTTTCCTGTTCTCCAATCTTATCGAAAGCGAAGTGCTCTCATTCGGGAAATTCAGGCTTAATTATGCCGAGGTGGGGAGTTCGGCACCGGCCAACAGCCTCTGGGATGTTCTTAACAAGCCCACACCGTTCGGTTCAATTCCGTTATACGGGGTGAAATCTACCAAGAATAACGAAGACCTTTTACCCGAAAGAACAGTAAGCGTGGAAGGTGGCCTGGAACTACGCTTTCTGGACAACAGAATCCGGATGGACCTGTCAGCTTACAAGACCAATTCCAAAGACCAGATCATGCCGGTGGCTATATCTACTGCTACCGGATATGCTGCAAAGTATGTAAATGCAGGAGAAATTGAAAACAAGGGGCTTGAGGTTGCCTTGTCCGGTACGATCATATCCGGCGAGGATTTCAACTGGGATATCAACCTGAACTGGGCCAAAAACAAAAGCAGGGTACTTTCCCTGTTCGAAGGAGGAAGTAACCTGCAATTGGGAAGCGTTTCCGGAGTGACCATCAATGCCACTGTCGGAGAACCCTATGGCACCATCCAGGGGACGGACTTTATTTATCGCGATGGAAAAAGGGTCATTAACCAGGAAACCGGAGAATACGAACGTACCACTACTTCCAATAATGTTATCGGTAATATCACACCCGATTGGAACGGAGGGATCTCCAATGAATTCAGGTACAAAAACCTGAGCTTTAGTTTTCTGATCGACATTCAGAAGGGCGGCGATGTGTTTTCCCAGGATATTTCTACGGGGAACAGGTCAGGACTGTACGGCTACTCGGCCGGGCTGAACGACCTGGGGAACCCCGTCCGGAACTCTCTGGAAAACGGCGGAGGTATCATACTCGACGGAGTTGCGCCCGACGGCAGTCCAAATACCATACGTACGGGCATGGACATCTATACCAATGCCACGGGTAGCATCAAGGCTCCTGACGCCAGTTTTATCTATGACGCATCTTATGTCAAGCTCCGGGAAGTGACCCTGACCTATACATTGCCCAGAATGGTTTTTATGGAAAAACTTCATCTGGAGTCGCTGAGAGTTGGCCTTGTGGGGTCTAATCTGTGGATCATTCACAAAAACCTGCCTTTTTCCGACCCGGAAGCCAATTTAAGCTCCGGTAATTTACAGGGGTTCCAGAATGGAGTGCTGCCGTCAACACGGAATTTTGGGGTAAACCTGCAACTTCAATTCTAACTAAAAACTCAACTGTCATGAAAAACTCTTTTATCGTGTTTTCCATATTCTTTATACTGTTCTCGTGTTCCGAAGATCTGGAAGACAGGAATGTGGATAGAAAGAACGTTACCGATGCCCCGGCAGATAGCTTTTTTAATCTGGCCATAAAGAATATGTCCGATCTGTTGAGCGGCATCACCTACGGTGCAGACGGGAATCCGTTCAATACCACCCGGATACTGGCACAGCAGATCTCTTCGGTGACCTATAATGAAGGGGCTACCTACTTTTCCAATTTTGCCTGGAGCAATGTATATATGGGAGTCCTGATCAACCTGGAAAAAAGTTCGGGGGTCGTTGAAAGCGAGATGCTGGCCGATGAATCCGCCAATGAGGTGGTCAATCGGAACAGACTGGCCACTATTGAGGTCATGAAAGTCTTTACCTATGCCAAACTGGTAGAGTCTTTTGGCAATATTCCTTATAGCGGAGCCCTGGATGTAAATAACATATCGCCGGAGTACGACGATGCCAGGACCATATACGAAGACCTGCTGGGCAGGTTGAGGGCCGCGGTCAATAACCTGGACACATCGGAAGCCAGCTGGGAGAACGACATACTCTACGCGGGCGATGTTGCTTTGTGGAAAAAATTCGGCAATTCCCTGCTTTTGCAAATGGGAATGCGTATAGCGGATTCCGATCCCGGGCTGGCTGCTGAGGTCATTGCCGGGGCGCTTCCGGGTGTTTTTACCTCCAATGAAGATATTGCCCAGGTAGAACACCTGAGCGCCCCGCCGAATACCAATGAATTATGGACCGACCTGGCCGTCGGGAACCGGAGGGATTTTGTAGGAGCAAAACCGTTTATAGACCTGATGAACGAACTGGAAGACCCCAGGAGAAGCGTGTTCTTCCAGGATGTCAACGGCATGTATGTAGGATCGCCTCCCGGAGAAGTGGTCTCTTATGACTCCTACTCCCGTTTCGGGCTGCTGTTCTACGAACCCACAACCTCCGTAATATTCCTGGACTATGCCACGGTAGAATTTCTTCTGGCCGAGGCCGCCGAACGCAACATTGCTTCCGTTACTGACGCCGAAGCGCATTACAATACGGCCATAAAAGCATCTTTTGAATATTACGGGGTAACAGGCGCAGAAACCTATTTACAACAACCGGAAGTAGCTTATAGTACGGCCACAGGAGACTGGAAACAGAAGATAGGGGAACAGAAATGGATAGCCCTCTTCAACCAGGGCCTCGAAGCGTGGACCGAATACAGGCGTATAGACTATCCGGAACTTATGGCTCCACCCGGGGCTTATGTAGATATAGTTCCCGTAAGGCTTATTTATCCCATTTCAGAACAAAACCTGAATCGTTCCAATTATGAAAGCGCCGCAGCGGCAATAGGAGGCGACCTGTTGACGACAAAACTTTTCTGGGATATAAATTGACCCTGGGTCATTCGACACTTCAGCTACGCTCAGTGCGGGCATGCTTAGGATAAACCAAAGTTTAATAATATGTATACAGCACTAATAATTTTAACCAAAAAACAACCAAACCATGAACAAGATTTACATATTTATAGCCGTTTGTATACTTGTTGCATTACCCTTAAAAGGTCAGCAACTCAATACCAGTATGGATTCCACGGTGACCACCACCGGGCAGGTAACCATAAAGGGAACCCCGGTAAAATATACCGCAACCACCGGAAAACAACCGGTCTGGGACGATAAAGGAAAGATCATTGCAGGGCTGTTCTTTACCTATTATGAACGGTCTGATGTCAAGGACAAGGCCAGAAGGCCGCTGATCATTTCGTTTAACGGGGGACCGGGTTCTGCGTCGGTATGGATGCACCTGGCATATACCGGACCGAAGATCCTTACCATAGACGAAGAAGGCTATCCCATACAGCCCTATGGTGTTAAAGACAATCCGAATTCCATACTCGATGTAGCTGACATTGTCTATGTCAACCCGGTCAATACCGGCTATTCCAGGGCCGTAGACAGCCTGAGCGATAAAGAAAAACAGAAGACCTTTTTTGGAGTTAAGCAGGATATCAAATATCTGGCCAGCTGGATAGACACCTTTGTTACCCGTCATAACCGCTGGGAGTCCCCGAAATACCTTATTGGTGAAAGCTATGGTACTCCGCGTGTTTCCGGCCTTTCCCTGGAACTTCAGAATTCACACTGGATGTACCTGAACGGGGTTATACTGGTATCGCCCACCAACCTGGGTATAGAAAGGGGAGTAGCCGTAGGGGCGGCCAACTTTTTGCCCTATTATACGGCCACAGCCTGGTTCCATAAAAAGTTGCCACAGGACCTGCAGTCCAGGGACCTCACCGACATATTGCCTGAAGTGGAACAGTATACCATAAATGAACTGGTCCCTGCAATAGCCAAAGGAGGCTTTCTGCCGCAGGGCGAAAAACAAAAAGTAGCCGCCCGCATTGCCCATTATTCCGGTTTGTCTGAAAAAGTGATTTTGGAACACAACCTCAGGATCCCCAGATCTTTCTTCTGGAAAGAGCTCCTGCGGGATGAGGGCTTTACCATAGGAAGGCTGGATTCCAGGTATCTCGGTATAGACCGGATGGATGCGGGGGAACGCCCTGATTATTCTCCCGAACTCACCACCTGGCTACACTCATTTACACCTGCGGTCAATTATTACGTAAAGAATTACCTGAAATATGACACCGACCTGAAATACTATATGTTCGGCCCTGTACGGCCGTGGGACAGGAGCGGTAACACCACGGCCGAAGACCTCCGCCAGGCCATGGCGCAGAACCCGTACCTGAAAGTGATGGTACAGTCGGGATACTACGATGGCGGAACCGATTACTTTAATTCCAAATACAACCTGTGGCAAATGGACCCCAGCGGCAAACTCCGCGACCGTATGAGCTGGAAAGGATACCGCAGCGGCCATATGATGTACCTCCGGAATGAAGACCTGGCCACGGCCAACGAACATATCCGCGAATTTATCCGGGCATCCACACCCGAAGAACAGGAACCTGCACAATATACGCGGAAATAATGCAATGGCCCCGTATAAATGATATAATGCTCAGGTTAAGAGTGCAATATCCCGGGGCCTTCCGTAGCGCCTTGTTATATTTATAAAGCATAACCCGTAAAGCAAAATTCTTATGAGAATACTGAAAATATACCTGCTTCTGACATGTACTGTCATGTCTGCGTTCCATACATATGCCCAGATAGAAAAGGCCCCGTCCAGGGAAGAAGGCGAAGGCCCATGGCCACAACTCATCATCCGGGGGGCAACCCTGATCAACGGTACCCTGGCACCACCGATCGGCCCCGTGGATATCGTGGTGGAGAACAATCGTATCGTCGATGTAAAAACCGTCGGTTACCCGGGAGTGGAGATCGACCCCGAAAAACGCCCCGAACTGAAACCCGGGGGTAAAGAACTCGATGCATCCGGCATGTATATTTTGCCCGGTTTTGTGGATACTCATGCCCATATCGGAGGAACATCCCAGGGCACGCCCGCAGAATATGTATTTAAGCTATGGATGGGGCACGGGGTGACCACCATTGCAGACCCCGGTTGCGGTAACGGACTGGATTGGGTGTTGGACGAAAAGAAAAAAAGCGAAAGCAACGAGATCACTGCCCCGAGAATAAAAGCCTATACCGGGTTTGCCAGGAATAGCGATGTTCCCATATCCACTCCCGAACAGGCCAGGGAATGGGTGCGCCAGAATGCCAAAAAAGGTGCTGACGGGATCAAGTTCTTTGGCGCCCCTCCCAGGATCATGGCGGCAGCCCTGGATGAAAATAAAAAGCTGGGATTGCGGTCCAAAATGCATCATGCCCAGATCTATGTCGGAGGATGGAATGTGTTGAACAGTGCCAGGGCCGGCCTTAACTCCATGGAGCACTGGTATGGCCTCCCGGAGGCCCTTTTTGACGACAGGACGGTTCAGTATTATTCCCTCGACTATAACTACCAGAATGAACAGGACCGCTTTGGAGAAGCCGGCCAGTTGTGGAAACAGGCAGCAAAACCCTATTCGGAAAAATGGAATGAAGTGATGAACGAACTCCTTTCCCTCGATTTTACCCTGTCCCCAACCCTCGTTATTTACGAAGCAAACAGGGACCTGGCCCGGGCACGGCGCGCTGAATGGCACGAAGAATACACCCTGCCTTCCCTTTGGGAGTTCTATGCCCCCAGCAGGCAGTCGCACGGGTCTTATTGGCATTCCTGGGGTACGGAACAGGAAATAGAATGGAAAGAGAATTACAGGCTGTGGATGGCCTTCGTAAATGAATATAAAAATCGGGGTGGCCGGGTAACTGTGGGAACGGATGCCGGATTTATCTACGAACTGTACGGTTTTGCGTATCCCCGCGAACTGGAGCTCCTGCGCGAATCCGGGTTCCACCCCCTGGAAGTCATAAAAGCCGCCACGCTTAACGGAGCGGAATCCCTGGGGATGGACGATAAGATCGGTACGGTCGAACCCGGAAAACTGGCAGATTTTGTCATTGTTGAAGAAAATCCCCTGGAAAATTTTCAGGTCCTGTACGGAACCGGAAGCATAAGACTTACAGAAGATAACGAAGTAGTCCGCGTAGGAGGGGTAAAGTACACGATCAAAGACGGTATCATATACGATGCCAAAAAACTATTGGAAGATGTAAAGGAGATCGTGGCCAAAGAAAAAGCAAAAACAGCTTATAAAATAGTGCAGCCGGGGATAAAAGCCGATTAATTGCATCGATATCGCGGAAAATACCGGATCCAGGGGATTTGTCAATGAAAGGGAAAGATGTACTTTTGAGGTCGTTTTACAAGCTGAAATCCCAGCGCGGGAAATTTAGCTGCGACTTAAAAAATGAGTATGTCTGTGATGTATAGGATGAAAACCCACACGGCTTTAGTTTTATTGATTTCCCTGTTTTTATCTCAGGATATTTTTGCCCAGAATACAGATGCCAAAGCCCGGGAAGAGGTGAAAAACGGACTTTCCGGTTTTGTAAAGAACTTTGCCCGTGTAGAAGAGAACGGCAAAAGTTTTTATATCGACACTACCGGGCAATATGCCTTTGACCGTATCTATGGCGCAGATACCTTTGGCACGACCGATGCCATTGAACAGTACAGGTATGAGTTGAAAAAAGATCCTGATGGTATTCCCCAAACCGTATTTGCGGTCTTCCGGGAAAAGGACAACAAATGGGGTATCCTGGCTCCTGATGGCAAGTGGATCTTAAAACCCGGATACGACCTTACGGATGAGGTGTTCCGGAAGTATGGAAAGCCCCGGTTTAACCTGGATAGTGATCCGCCGCAGCTTCAGCAACTTTCGCAATTTGGCAACAACTACTTCCTGGATGGGATGCACTATGCTGTGAAACAGGGTGAAAACTGGGGAGTGTACAATAGTAAAACCCGGGAAATGACCGTTCCCGCTACCTATGACCGATTGGACTATTGTGGTGGCTGCGGCCGTAAGTCCGACTATGTATATGCACAAAAAGACGGGAAGTGGGGGATTGTTTCATTCAACAATAAAGTACTGGTCCCCTTCTGGTATGAACACACCCCTATGAATATGCGTAGTGACGAATGGGTGATGTCCTTTAAACGCAACGGTGCCCCGGTGGTTGTATATATTCCGACAGCAAAGGAATTTAAGGATTTTACAGATGCCGAACTTATAAGGGGAGGCCTGTTAAGGGTACGGAAGGACGGAAAGACCGGCCTGGTCAATGCTGAAGGGACCGAGCTCCTGCCTTGTGTTTATGACGATATTGAAGAACCATTCAACCTCTACAGCAAAGGAGAGTTGCCCTATCTTTTACTGCACAGGGACGGCCAGACAGGATTGGCAGACCTGGAAGGAAATATCGTTCTGGATACCCATTTTGATGATATCAGCATACAAGGGCCGTATTTTGTGGTGAGTGTAGAAGGGATGTACAGTTTGCTCGACCGTAAAGGAAGGCAACTGCTGGACCCCGTATACAGTGACATCTCGTCCATAAAAATAACACATCCGGATGGGCCGGATACATGGATCATTGTCGTAAAAGAAGGAGAATTATATGGCTTTTTTGACCCTGAAACCGGGCTCTTTGTCCCTCCCGAATTTCAAAATGTAAAAAATGCCTCCAGCGGATTTTCCAGTTATAACAAAGACCCTTCTCTCGGGTTGGTGGAAGTTACCCATGAGGGCAAAGTGGGCATGTATGACCTGGACGGCCAGGTGGTAATGCCTGTAAGATACGATAAATGGGATCATTACGATAAAAAGTACCCTGCCCTGCTCATCGTGGAAAACAATGAAAAAAAGGGACTTTACGACCTGGGAACAGGACGGGAGATCATTTCCCCGGCTTACGGTCATATCGGTAAACCGGAATCGGGAAACCTGCTCCGGGTGAGTACAAGATCTTACGGAGGAGGAAAGAACGGGGTATATACCATAAAAGGAAAACAGGTCCTTCCTGTAGGGTACAGTAAAGTTGCTTTTTTAGACAACGGCTGGATCCAGGCAGAAACAGGAGATGAATATAAAAATCGCTTAAAAGGAATATTCGACGCCGAAGGAAATACGATCCTGCCCATAAAATACGATGAAATTACACCGCTGACCAGTGAAACCTGGCTGCTGAGAAGTAAAGGGGGCTATAACCTGTTCCGTACGAAAACTCAAAAAAGCATGGTTCTCGATTACCCGATGGTGTGGAAAACCGGTGCTCCGGAAGTGTTGCTGGTAGCAAAAGACAGCGTTGCTGCACAGTTGTACAATATAGAACAAGGGAAGGCCTATCCCGAAAAGTACAGCACGTATCATTATAATGGTCAGAAAGACACCACATATACCCGCTCCCTGATAGGTAAATTCTCCAGCGGACTGGCGCGGGTAGATAAAATGATCAACGGTAAGTTGAAGGTTGGGTTTATCGATACACAGGCCAAAACCGTGATCCCGTTTGAATATGATGTAACCTCCGAAGAATTTAAACACGGAATAACATTACTGGGAAAAGAGGGGGCGGATAATCGCGTTCCCCCTGTATACGGTTATGCAGACAGCACCGGCCAGATCATAGTGTCGTTAAAATATCATTATTACAGTAATACCGACATCGATTTCAAATACATCACAAAAGACCATTTGTTCCTGGTTGAACAGGACAGTGAAAATACGGACCTGGCGGTAATAGGCCTGGCCGATCATCAGGGTCAGGTACTCCTGTCCCCCGGATACAGTGCTGTATATCCTTTTGAGAATGAACAGGGATTTTTGCTGAAAAAAGGCGGGAGAAAATATATCAACGGTTCTTTTTATTCCGGTCATATGCCTCCCGAAAAGTTTGGTATGGCCGGTCTGCATGGAAAAATAATTGTTCCTGTCGAACTTGATGATGTAATTCTGAACAGGAGCATGCGTCATTACGAGACCAGGGTCGATCTGTCTTTTCCCGTATTGTGTAAAAAAGATGGGCAATGGCAGTACTACACCCGGAACGGGACAAAACTTTCCCGCAAAGGAGGGGAAGTGATAGAATTTACGGAAAACTAATTAATAGCAAATGAACAAAAAGCAACATTTAAAATTAATTATTAACCAGAAAAAGGGCAACCTTATTCAGGCATGCTCAACTCACTAACCGGCAACTGGAAACCTGCAACCGGCAACCCCATATTTGTTAATTCTCCGGGGTTATTTGTGAATATTACATTTTATAAGTAGTTTTCGTGTTTAATTTCCAAAATGGAAATATTTTACCTGCTAAGACTGTATTATTTATGAAAAATTCCAGAAGAAACTTTATCCGCACATCCGCTGCATTTACCGCTGCGGTGGGGGTGGGGGCCACATTTCCCTCGGCCTTCTCCATGGCAATGCCAGGGGCGCAGAAAAAAATACGCGTAGGGGCCATAGGCATCAATGGCATGGGCTGGGCCGACCTCAAAGCTATTCTCAAACACCCGGACACCGAATGCACCGCCCTGTGCGATGTGGACAAAAACGTCCTGGACAAAAGAAAGAAAGAATTGGCCGATGAGGGCATAAAACCCAAGGGGTACGGCAATTACAAAGACCTGCTGGCCGCTAAAGATGTGGATGTGGTGGTTATCGGTACACCGGACCACTGGCATTGCCTGCAACTGATAGACGCCTGTGCTGCCGGGAAGGATGTGTATGTCGAAAAACCCCTGGGGAACTCCATTGCAGAATGTGAGGCCATGGTCAAAGCCGCCAGGAAGTACGACCGTATCGTACAGGTAGGGCAATGGCAACGCAGCCAGAAACATTTCAGGGATGCCGTAGACTTTGTACATTCCGGCAAGCTGGGCGAAATACGCCTGGTAAAGGCATGGGCTTACCAGGGATGGATGAAGAGCATCCCCGTAAAACCGGACGGCCCTGCACCCGAAGGAGTGGATTATGCCGGATGGCTCGGACCTGCCGAAAAACGCCCCTTTAACCCAAACCGTTTTCATTTTGAATTTCGCTGGTTCTGGGACTACGCAGGTGGATTGATGACCGACTGGGGCGTCCATATGCTCGACTATGCCCTGATCGGTATGAAAGCGACCACACCGAGATCTGTCATGGCTTCCGGCGGAAAGTTCGCCTATCCCGACGATGCTGCTGAAACCCCCGATACACTGACCACCGTTTTTGAATTTGACGACTTCAACGTCCAGTGGGAACACGCCAATGGTATAGACGGAGGCCCTTATGGCCGTAATCACGGTGTAGCCTTTATCGGGAATAAGGGAACCCTGGTGCTCAACCGCGACGGATGGGAGGTCATCCCCGAGAAAGACCGGATGGAAGCCGTGCCGCTCCAAAAGAAGGTAGATAACGGGCTGGACCTGCACGCCGTCAACTTTATCGAGGCTGTACAGCAGAGAGACAAAAGCCTGCTCCATTGCCCTGTGGAAGCCGGGGCACATATTGCTGTCTTCTCCCAGATGGGCAATATTGCCTATCGTACAGGCAAGAAGATCTATTGGGATGCATCTAAGAAGAATTTTAACGACAGTGATGCCGACAAGCTGATAGCGGCATCCTATCACAATGGGTATAAGATCCCTGTGCTTTAAAAATATAGGTATATGAAAAAAATAGTTGTACTGCTCCTTTTTTTCGGATTAAACACCTTTTCGTACAGCCAGGATGCAGATCGTTTTAAGGGAGATATAGCTTCCTTCCGCCAGGAGTCCGATACTCTGGACCTACGGGATTACGATGCCCTGATCGTAGGAAGTTCGTCGGTGCGGATGTGGCAGGATATCGACCGGTATTTCCCCGGGCATAAATTCCTGAACCGCGGTTTTGGAGGATCGCAGATGAGCGATGTCATTTATTATATGGAAGACCTGATCTTCCGCCACCCGCTAGAAAAACTCTTTCTCTACGAAGGGGATAACGATATCGCCTGGGGCAAAAGCGTAGGGCGGGTAAAAAGGGATTTTAAAAAAGTACTTCGGGAAGTGCGGAAGCGAATGCCGGATACACAGGTTTACATCATTTCCGTAAAACCGGCTTTACAGAAAGAGCGGGTAGAAAGACAACGGAAATACCTTCGCCTGAACCGTTGGATGAACCGATATTGTAACCGGAAAGAACAACTCCGGTTTGTAGATGTCTGGCCAGCTATGCTCTCAGAAAACGGGGTACCCCGTGAAGAACTTTTTATTGAAGACGGTTTACACATGACCGGTGAGGGATATAAGATCTGGGCCAATAAGATCACTCCTTTCCTGAGGTAAGCTGACGGAACCTGCCGGAGAAATCGTATATTTACAGGATGCTATAAGGATCGTAAAATCCTTTATGAGTTCAATGCTAAATCGTTTTACCAAAAAAGATAAAACGTCCTGCCAAACGGGAGGGAGCAACTGGTAGCACAAACGAGGGGCCTCCCAGTTTCATGTCATCATGTTAATACATATGACCAATTAAAAAGCAAATACTATTCAACATAATATACAAAATGCAAAGAAGAAGATTTATCCAAAACACGGCCCTGTTGGGAGGTCTGACATTGGTAGACCCCGTTCACCTGGCCGCAAGTCCGTTAAAAAAACAGTTTCCCGTAGTAAGAACACCCAAAGGCAAAAGACATTTTGAAAGCACTGCCATAGAAAAGGCCATCGGGGAATTTCAGAAAAATGTCAAGGATGAAGAACTGGCCTGGCTGTTCAACAACTGTTTCCCGAATACGCTGGATACGACAGTGACCTTTAGCACAAAGAACGGAAAACCAGACACCTACGTGATCACTGGCGATATCGATGCCATGTGGCTCAGGGACAGCTCTGCACAGGTATGGCCCTATATGGCTTTTGTGGATAAGGACAAGAAGCTGAAAGACCTTATCGCCGGCGTTATAAACAGGCAGACCCGGTATATCCTCAAGGATCCTTATGCCAATGCCTTTTATGATGATCCTCAGAAAAAAGGAGAGTGGACCAGCGATTTAACCGATATGAAACCCGGGGTGCACGAACGCAAATACGAGATAGATTCCCTGTGTTATCCCATAAGGCTGGGGTATAACTACTGGAAGTCCACCAAAGACACTTCCCCGTTTGATAAAGATTGGGAAAATGCGATCAGGGCCATATTGAAAGTCTTTAAGGAACAACAGCAAAAAGACGGCCCCGGCCCGTATTCCTTCCAGAGGAAAACGGCAAACGCCACCGATACCAGGTCACTCAAAGGCTATGGCTATCCCGTAAATCCCGTGGGATTGATATGTTCTGCCTTCAGGCCCAGTGACGATGCCACCGTGTTCTCCTTCCTTATACCCTCCAACTTTTTTGCCGTAGTGAGTTTAAAACAGGCTGCGGAAATGGTAGAGGCCATAACAGGAGATACAACACTTGCAGCCGAACTGAAAACCCTGGCTTCGGAAGTGGACATTGCACTGAAAGAATACGGTATAGTAAAACATCCCAAATACGGGGATATCTATGCCTTTGAAGTCGACGGTTACGGCAACCATCTCCTTATGGACGATGCCAATGTACCCAGCCTGCTGGCCTTACCCTATCTCGATGCCGTGGATGCCAACGACCCGGTGTACCGGAATACGCGAAAATTCGTATGGTCGCTGGACAATCCTTTTTTCTTTAAAGGAAAGACGGCAGAAGGTATCGGCGGGCCTCATATAGGGATCGATATGGTATGGCCCATGTCTATCATTATGCGGGGGCTTACCAGTACGGACGGCGAAGAAATAAAAGCGTGTATAAAAATGCTGAAATCCACTCACGGGGATACCGGGTTTATGCATGAATCCTTCCATAAGGACGATCCGAAGAACTTTACACGGTCCTGGTTTGCCTGGACCAATACCCTGTTCGGGGAGCTCCTTTGGGAAACCTATCAGAAACAACCCGGATTACTGGGGTAGTAACAGTACAGACCAACCAAAAACCAAACTCATGAAAGCCTTATTTAAAAGCGGGATGGCCATCCTGCTCACGGTATTTTTTTTGTGCACCGGCTGCGGGGAAAATAACCCGGAACAACAACCTCGTGACAATGAAACCGGTGAAGCCGGATTAACATCATACGTAAACCCGTTCATCGGCACGGCACCACTTACAGACCCGGAGGTCATAGGCTATACACCTCCGGAAAACTGGCGGGTATGGGCAGGGCTGGTATATCCCGGCGCTTCCCTGCCCAATGCCATGGTACAGCTCAGTCCCATTACCGAGTACGGCAGTGGGGCGGGGTATGAATATGAAGATACGGAAATACTGGGTTTTACCCATACCAACAAAGGGCATTGGAACCTTTGTAATATCCCGGTATTGCCTGTTTCGGGAAAGGCAGAATACCCTTTTAAATCTGCATTTGACCACAAGGAAGAACAAGCCTCTCCGGCCTTTTACCAGGTGTTTCTCAAGGATTATAATGTCGGGGTAAGGCTCAGTTCTACCCTGCGGTGCGGGATCCACGAATACACGTTTAAAAATCCGGCAGACAGGAAAATACTTCTCGACCTGGGAAAGGCCAACAATCGCGTTTCTGACTGGGACATCCGGCTTATCGGCAAAAACAGGCTCAGTGGTTTTCAACAGATGGGGAAAGAAAAGATATATTTCTTTGCTACGCTGAACAGTGATATCGAAAACATCGAGATCATGGACAAGGGAGAAAGCAACGGCTATGCCCTGGCCGAACTGGAAGACAGTGATGAAGCTGTTATCCTGAGGATAGGCCTGTCTTTTGTAAGCAGTGAAAATGCCAGGGATAACCTGAAAAAAGAGATCGGGAACAAGACGCTCGATGAGGTCCGCAGCGAAGGAAAAAATACATGGGAAAAATTGCTCTCGTCTATCGGGGTCTCCGGGGGAACCCCCAGGGAAAAGGAACTGTTCTACACTTCACTGTACCGGGCATTCCTGTGGCCGGCCCTTCGCAGTGATAGCAACGGTGAGTTTACTGATGAATCCGGAAAACGCAGGAAAGAAGATTTCCGGTACTACACCATCCCTTCGCTTTGGGATACCTATCGGAACAAACTGGTGTTGCTGGGGCTCGTAGCCCCGGATGTTACCCGTGATGTGATCCGCTCCCTTGTAGACCGGGGAAAGATCAGGGATTTTATTCCCACGTTTTTTCACGGAGACCATGCCGCGCCCTTTATCACCGGCTCCTATTTAAGGGGGATTGACGGTTTTGACCTGGAAAAGGCCTATGAGCTGCTGCTCAACAACGCCTACAAAGAAGGAGGGACGAGGCCCTTTATTGCCGAATACATCGAAAAGGGATACATTTCCGATCCGCAGGTTAAAGATCCCCATGTGGAAAGCAAGGGAAAAGCCGGGGTGTCGAAGACCCTGGAATACGCCTATGACGATTATGCCCTTGCACAGCTTGCCAAAGCGATGAATGACTCGGTGCATTACGAAGACCTGATAAAAAGATCGGAAAACTATGCCAATGTCTTTGATCCTTCCGTAAACTTTATGCGCGGAAAACTGGAAAACGGGCAATGGATAACCCCGTTCAATCCACAATACCCCTATTACGAATACATGTACCGCGAAGCCAATGCCTGGCAACTCTCCTTCTATGTACCGCACGATATGCCCGGATTAGTGAAACTCTACGGAGGCAAAGAAGCCTTTGAAAGCAAGCTGGACTCCCTTTTTACGATACCGTGGGATACCGAATACATCGCCAGGAACGTTTCCGGTTTTATGGGGCAATACTGTCACGGAAACCAACCCGATCACGAAGCCCCGCTGGCCTACTATTTTGTCGGTAAACCTTATAAATCGCAACAGGTGATCGACAATATCCTGGAAAATTATTACGGCATAGGAGCGGACGGACTGGCCCTTGCGGGAATGGACGATGCCGGGGAAATGTCGTCCTGGTATGTGTTTGCAGCTATGGGACTTTACCCGTTGTCACCTGCCGATCCGGAATACCTGGCAACAGTGCCCGTTTTTGATGAGGTAAATCTCCGGCTGGACGGAAATAAACCCGTTTCCATATACAAGACCTCCAAAGGGAGAAAACTGAAGGAGATCCGGGTTAACGGCAAGGTGCGGACATCCTGTTTCATTCCTCATGAACTCTTCCGGAAAGGAGGGAAAATAGAGATATTTACTGAAGAATAAAAAATGGGCAATTGTGGTATTTATAAAAAATAGAGCTAACAACGTGATATTGATAAAAAATTGAATTTAATTTTGTTAAAAACTTAATTGTTCACTAAGTTTATGCCCGTCGTGAAAATAGTCCCCCGTGAAAAGTTCCAGCAGCGAAATAATAAGCAAAAAATTGCTAAAAGGTTTTAGCGAAGGAGACCGTTCGGCCTTTCGGGCCATCTTTGAACTTATGGAGCCCAGGCTGTATGGTTTTGTTTTTTCCTATACCAAATCCGGATACATTGCCGAGGAGATCGTCCAGGAAGTATTTATCAAGGTTTGGGAACGAAGGGAAGAGATCAGGTTGTCCGGTTCCTTTAGTGCTTTTTTATATACGATGGCGAGAAACCGCACGCTCAACTACCTTCGAAATGCTTCACAACGGGCAGCCATCAGGGACGAGCTCTGGAAAAACGTATCCCTCCTGCAGGAAGATGTCGAAACCGAGGTGATCTTTTCTGAATATCGCGAGATCGTGGACGATATTATAAACCACCTGCCCGGTAAAAAGCGTTCTATCTATATCATGTCAAGGCAAGAGGGTAAGACCAATGCCGAAATTGCCGATATCCTGGGAATTTCTCCGAAAACCGTAAAAAATCACCTCTGGAAAACCTTTGAAACCATAAAAATACAGTTGCGCCCCCATCTGGAAAGCACCATCAAACTGCTTTTCCTGTTGTCTTTATACCGCTTTTTCTAGTGCTGCTGTTTGATTGACAAAGGAGTCTGAACCAGAAATAAATTCTCACCCTGCCGAATTTAACCCGTTTTCCTTACGGGAAGAGAACTTAAAACATCAAAAATCAAAATTATTTTAAAAAACCTTGGGACTTTCAGGATAGTTAAGTGTGTTATGTATAAAGACGAATGACAGTTGTATGCCCCGGTCACCGGTCACCGGTCATCCGTCCCCCCGTCCAAAAACTAAACATATGAAAAAACTACTTACCTGCTTTGCCGTTTCCCTGACCCTGCTATCCTGCGGGGATGGGGACCAAAAAACTACCGTTACGGAAAAAAGCCATTCACCCCAGGTCAATTATCTGCAAAACCGGGCCCCTCTGGAACCACGGCCTTATCTGGAACTCCCATTGGGAACGATCCGTCCCGAAGGCTGGCTTAAAGAACAATTGCAGCGCATGGCCAACGGCATGACCGGGAAGCTCGATTCCATCTATCCGGAAGTCGTAGGAGATCGGAACGGCTGGCTGGGCGGTGACGGTGACGGCTGGGAAAGAGGGCCCTACTGGATAGACGGGTTGCTTCCCCTGGCCTATATCCTTGATGATAACGCCCTGAAGGAAAAAGTCCGCCCCTGGATAGAATGGACCCTGAACAACCAGGCTGAAGACGGGTACCTCGGTCCTGTTCCGTTTGAGAAAGAACCCGAATATGAGCCGGGCCTTCAACGGGGCCCGCGAAAAGACTGGTGGCCCAAGATGATCATGCTGAAGATCCTGAAACAGTATTACGGAGCAACCGGAGATAAAAGAGTGATAACCACACTCACCGAATATTTTAAATACCAGTTAAAAGAACTGCCTGAAAGACCACTGGATTATTTATCGTTCTGGGCCAATCGACGGGGAGGGGATAACTTACAGGTGGTCTACTGGCTGTACAATATTACCGGGGATGAATTTTTGCTGGAGCTGGGAGATATCATCCATGAGCAAACCTTTCCCTGGACCGGAATTTTCCTGGGTGAAGACAAGAGCGGGGACCCCGGGGTCCCCTGGTCTTTCGGAGGAGTACATTACCCTTTCGATTCTGTTGAGATCAGTAGAATTTCCCTCTCCAAAATGGGTGGAATACATACGGTAAACCTGGCACAGGGGATCAAAGAACCAGTGATCCGTTACCAGAAAGATACGGACGAAAAATATCTCCGGGCTGTTAAAAAAGCACTCCGTGACATCAAAAAATACCATGGCCAGCCTCAGGGAATGTACGGCGGGGACGAACCGCTCCACGGCAATAACCCCGTGCGGGGGATAGAGTTTTGTTCCGTATCTGAAATGATGTTCTCCCTGGAGGCCATGACCCGGATCACCGGCGATATGGAGTTTGCCGACCTGCTCGAAAAGATCACCTACAACGCCTTGCCGACACAGGCTTCGGACGACTATATGTCCAGACAGTATTTTCAGGCCGCCAACCAGGTGGAGATTAGCGACCGGCTCGATGCCGCCTTCGAAACGCACAATCATCAGCATACCGATTTTGTGTTCGGAACGGTCACCGGCTATACCTGCTGTACCACCAATATGCACCAGTCCTGGCCCAAGTTTGTACAAAACCTGTTTTACGCTACGAAGGATGGGGGAGTGGCGGCATTGCAGTATGCCCCGGCCAGGGTCAGTCTTAAGGTGGGAGACAATGTCGACCTGGAAGTTCGCGAAACTACCGGATTTCCGTTCCGGGAAACCGTCAGCTTTAAATTAACGCTTTCGGAGACCTCCGCTTTCCCCTTTCACCTTCGAATCCCTTCCTGGGCCGAAAACCCGGTCATTTCCGTGAACGGAGAAGTTGTGGGTGCACCCGTAAACAACCAAATAGCCGTGATTGACAGGGAGTGGAGAACAGGTGATGAGATCGTGTTAAAACTGCCCATGAAAACAAAGACCTCTAAATGGTATGAGTTTTCTGTCGCCGTGGAAAGAGGCCCGTTGGTGTATGCGCTGAAAATACCGCACGAAAAAAGAAAGAAGGACAGGGATGACGGTTACCGGGAGTTCTTCGAGTTTTATCCGGCAGGGGACTGGAACTACGGCCTGGTGGAGCCTGAACTGGAAAACCCCGCTGAAAACATAGAGGTGGTAGAACACGACTGGGACGGAAGTTATCCGTGGAACCTGGAAAATGCCCCCCTTGAGTTACGATTAAAAGGCGTAAAGGCGGACGACTGGAAAGCCATAAACGGAGTTCCGGTAATGCCCGGTTTCTGGCGGAATTTCAAAAATGTAAATACCGTAGAGGAAATAAGCCTTATTCCCTATGGCTGTACCACCCTCAGGATAACCGAATTTCCGGTCTATCCCGTCAGGGAATAAAGAGATATCCGTGTCCTTTCATGGTTCAGTACATGACAATATTTTTGTTTCAATTGACATCGTATTTATTACCATAAGGAAAGACGCATCTTATCGGGTATCCGAGTGTTCGGGTATTCGGGTATATGGATGGAGGTTGATAACTCGTACACTCGTATAACAAAATTAGTTTTTTGTCATGTACTTGGCTTTCATGGATGAAATTTAGACAGTTCCTTAGAAAAATCATTTTTTAATTGGGACTTTTTATAGAGTTACGTGTGTTGTTTAAGCAGGAGGGGCAGAAGTGTATGACGAAAAAAAACAGGCGTGGTCCGTCCTCATATTTATAGCAAATAAAAACCGGAAATGAGCAGGGAAAAGGATATAGAGCGATTATTCAGGAAATTTCGTAAAAATACAATAACCGAAGAAGAATATAACCGCCTGATGGACTGGATCAGGGAGTCCGGGTCGGAAAACCAGCTAAAGCAATGGATGGACGCCCATTGGGAAGAATTAAAAAAAAGCGCTGACATCGCTAAACAGGATACAGCCGTCGGGGCCCGTTTCCGGGAGTTGATGGAAAAAACCGATAGAAGGAACAGGATACATAGCCCGGAGAAAAAGACAGGGTTGAGGTATTATAAGGCAGCAGCAATACTGATACTGTTCCTGGGGATTGCCGGAACAATATATTATAATAATATTGAACCCCCGTCGCCCCCGGCGACCATGATCACCCAGCACATATCCAACGGAAAAAAAGCGACCGTAACCCTGCCGGACGGGACTGTGGTCCGGCTTAATTCCAACAGCGAACTGATATTCCCAGAACACTTTTACGGCGATACCAGGGAAGTTAGCCTGCGGGGAGAGGCCTTTTTTGAAGTAGTAAAAGACAAAGATCATCCCTTTATTGTAAAAGCGAGAGACCTGACCACCAAAGTATTGGGGACCTCCTTTAATGTAAAAGCCTATAAAAGTGAGGATGAAGTGGCAGTATCTGTGGCCACGGGCCTGGTAGAGGTGAGTAAGGAAAATACGGGAACCAGCGATGACCCCGGGAAAGAAAAACGAATGTTGCTCAATCCCAGCCAGGAAGCCGTTTACAAGCCAGGGGATAACAGTTGGACCCGTAGGAAAGTGGATGTGGCCAGCATAGCCCTGTGGAAAGAGGGAATACTGTCCTTTGAAAAGACCCCGCTGGATGAAGCCGCCAAAATGCTGGAGCGATGGTACGGTATAAAAGTAATACTCGAAAACCCGGAACTAAAGCATTGCATCATTCACGGGCAGCACAAAGACCAGAGCCTGTCCAGCGTGTTGCTTGCCTTTCAATACGCACTGGGGATAACCTATAAAATAACGGAAGGCAGTGTAACCATAAGTGGCAGGCGCTGTACAGGCAAATAAAAACCATACGCTAATAAATCGACCAACTATGAGAACCAAAACCTGAACCCATCATCAAAAAAGGCCCTCTTACCACTGTTGACGCAATTGATAGAAGGCCTGAACCAAACAAAACCGAAGTTTCATTTAATCTTCACAAAATTATGAAAAATAATCTTGTCAAGGCATGTATTGCTATGACTATACGCTCTGCCATACTGGGCATCTGGATCTTTTCGGGTCTGACTTTCGCATCCAGGGCGACTTCACAGAATATCAGGAATGTTTATATCAACCTTAATTTAAAGAACGCCTCCGTAGTGGAGACCCTGAAAGCCATAGAGCGCAAGACCGATTTCGTCTTCTTCTATGAAGATCAGCTTGTCAGCAATCTCAGGGAAAAAATAACCATAGAGGCACAGAACAAGAGTGTAGCCTTTGTCCTGGGAAAAATATCCAGAAAAGCCCGGCTTTCCTTTCTGCAAAAAAATAACACCATAGCAGTGAAAAGGGTAGCCATTCCCCCGCCTCCCGAAAAAAAGCCGGAGGAAAAACCACAGGAACGACCTGTCGAAGGTACGGTAAAGGACGAACAAGGGACACCTCTGCCGGGGGTGAATATAGTCATCCAAGAGAGAGCGAAGGGCACCACTACTGATTTTGATGGCAATTATGCTATTAACGTACAGGAAGGGGATATATTGACCTTCTCTTACGTGGGCTTCATCAGTCAGGAGATCCCTGCAAACGGAAAGGACAGGGTAGATGTGGTCCTTAAAGAAGATGCCCAGGAACTCGACGAAGTGGTCATTACGGGATATTCGTCCCAGGAAAAAAAATCCCTTACCGGGTCCATTGCCACGGTTACCAGCGATGATCTCGAAAATGTACACGGCGGGGCTACGGTAAGCTCCGGACTGGCCGGAAAGATACCCGGGGTCACCTTCCGTATGTCCGATGGCCGTCCGGGGGCAAGTGCCTCTGTACAGATCCGTAATATGGGCACCCCTTTGTTTATTATAGACGGCGTGCCCCAGGACGAAGGGCAGTTCAATAATCTCGCTCCCAATGATGTTGCCAGTATTACCGTTTTAAAAGATGCTTCCGCAGCCATTTACGGGGTGCGGGCAGCGAACGGGGTAGTGGTGGTAACTACCAAAAGAGGTAAAAAAGGTTCCCGAAATACGGTAAACATCAATGCCTATACCGGGTGGCAAAACTGGTCGAGGTTCCCCGAACCTGTCAACGATTCCTATAAGTGGATGTTGATGAAGGCCGAGGCGGATGTCAATCAGTACGGGGAAACCGCCATTACACCCGAAGAACTGGAAAAATACAGAATAGGAACGGAGGAAGGATATAAGTCTTTTAACTGGAAGGATTTTATCATTAAGAAAAATGCCCCTTTGACCAGTATCAATATCAGTACTTCAGGAGGTTCTGATAGAATAAACTATTACCTGTCGGCCACAAAACTAAAACAGGAGGCCGTATTGGGCAAGGAATTCCGGTTTGAAAGGACCAATATTCAAAGTAGTATCGATGCCAATATCTCTAAGCGTCTGCGTGTGGGGTCACAGATCAATGGCCGGATAGAGGTCAGGGACAGGCCGGGTATTCCGGGAGCAGATGATTACTGGCTTCCGCGTTTTGCCATTTTGCGGAACCGCCCCTTTGAACGCCCCTATGCCAATGACAATCCGGAATATCTGAACGACATTGGCCATAACGAGACCAACTGGGCCCTGCACAATAAGAAGATCGGAGGATATTCACTCGATACCTGGAGGGTTATCCAGGCCAATTTTACCGGAGAATATGATATTCCCTATATAGATGGCCTTACGCTTAAGGGAATGTATTCCTATTACCTGGCAGACCGGGTGTTGGACGGGCATGAATACACCTACGAAGCCTACACCTACCGTCCCGATACAGACACTTACGAAGTTACGGGAGGAAGTACCAATCCCTGGAGGGAACGCGAAAACAAAAAGGTCTTCCGGCAGTTGTACCAGGGACAGCTGCACTATAAAAATTCCTTTGGCGATCACAATATAGAGTCCTTTTTTGTGATAGAGCGGAAAGAAGACCGGGAAACACGCCAGTGGGTACATTCCGTTCCCGATAACAACGACCTTCCGCTGATCTATTTTAAGGATATGGACACTTTTGACGACAGTGACAATGAAGAGGCCAGGATAGGATATATAGGCCGTATCAGCTATAACTGGAAGCACAGGTACTATCTGGAGCTGTCCGGCAGGCGCGATGCCTCGTGGATGTTTGCCCCCGGGAAAAGAACAGGTTTCTTTCCATCTGTTTCCGGAGGGTGGCGGATCACTGACGAAAAGTTCATGCAGAATCTCCTGGGAGAGAACACGGTGTTAAACGACCTGAAGTTCCGGGCCTCTTACGGTGTTTTGGGCGATGATAACAGGGATGTCACCGGGCTCGGAGCCTACGATTACCTGAGCGGCTATAACTATAATACCTCGCAGGTTATTCTCGATGGGGATGTCGTGGTGGGTTCCAGGAACCGGGGCCTGCCTATTACCAACTTTACCTGGTTTAAAAGTAAGATCACCAATATAGGTGCCGATTTTTATATGTTCGACAGCAAACTCAACGGGTCATTCGAATATTTCTACAGGAAACGGACCGGGTTGCGGGGAAGAAAGTACGATATCCTTATCCCCAGTGAAGTGGGATATTCCCTGCCGGACGAAAACGTAAACAGCGATGCCCGTTACGGCATAGAAGGAGCATTGTCCTATTCCGGAAATTTCGGCGAACTCACTTTCACCGTAAGCGGAAATGCCTCCGTTTCCAGAAGTAAGTTTTTAGACAGTTACAAACCCCGTTACCGCAATTCTTTGCAGGAATACCGTGCCCGGCGCGAAGGCAGGTATGAGCATATCTTCTGGGGGCTGATCGCCGACGGACAGTTTCAGAGCCAGGAAGAAATAGATAATTATCCCGTTAATATAGACGGCAGGGGAAATGCTACATTGCTGCCCGGGGATATTATTTATAAAGACCTGAACAAAGATGGTTATATCACCGGGGATGACGAAAGGCCAATAGGGTACACCTCGTTCAACCCCAATATCAACTATGGTTTCAGCCTGCGCATGGCTTATAAGGGCTTTGATCTCACAGCCGATTTTTCTGGTGCCTCCGGGTATTCCTGGAGCCAGCAATGGGAAACCAGGACCCCCTTTCAGAACGAAGGGGCCCTCAACAAGATCTTCCTGGACCGCTGGCACAGGGCCGACCCCTTTGATGCCAACAGTGAATGGATACCCGGAAAATACCCGCCACTCCGGTTCAACGATGGCGGACAAAGCAGTTATAGAAATTCTACCTACTGGCTGCATAACGTCACTTACTTTCGGGCAAGGACACTGGAACTGGGCTATTCGCTCCCGAAGGAACTCCTGGAAAAGGTCGGTATCCAAAAATTCAGGGTCTATGTGAACGGGTATAACCTTTTCTCCATCGATAACCTGTCTGATTTCGGGATAGACCCGGAGATCAAGGAATCTAACGGATTGGAATACCCGCCCAACAAGTTTGTGAACCTAGGTGTAAACATCTCTTTATAATGCAAAAAAGAATCAAGATGAAAAAACATATATATACCCTGTTGGCCCTGGTTTTGTTAGCTGCCGGCTGTAATGACGATGATTTCCTGGACCGGGAGCCCACACAGATCATACCCGACGACAAGGCATACAACAGTTATGAACTGACGCTGTCTATTCTGGCGGACCTGTACAGCAGGTATGACGATTTCAGAACCGTAGAGAACTGGCAATCCCTTTCCGGTTTTAACCTGGCCTTCTGGTCAGATAACGGTAGTTACGGAAACTTTGAGAATAACAGCTGGGGATTTGGCTCCTGGGGCACCTGGAATTATGGCTATATCCGTGACCTGAATATTTTTATAAACGAAGTTACCGCTTCCGAAGGATTAGAGCAGGACATAAAAGACCGTTTTTTAGCGGAAGCCCGGTTTTTAAGAGCTTCCTGTTACTTTTCCATGGTTACGCGTATGGGAGGAGTACCCCTTATCCTGGAACCCCTGGAGTATGATTATAGCGGGGACCCTACGTATTTGGAACATCCCAGGGAAACTGAAGCCGCGATTTACGATTTTGTCATAAACGAAGCAGAGGAGATCAAAGACATTCTGCCCCAGGATGCCAATACCAAGTCGAGGGCCAGTATGGGAGCTGCATTGGCCATGCAATGCCGGGCAGCGCTTTATGCAGGATCCATAGCCAAATACGGAGCTTCCACTCCCCAGGTGTCCCTTCCGGGGGGAGAAGTGGGAATTCCCGAAGACCGGGCCAACGATTATTATACCACAGCTTTGAATACAGCAAAAAAGATCATCAACGGCGAAGCCGGGGCCTATGGCCTCTATCAGAAAAAACCGGACGACCTGGCCGATAACTTTGCCAGTATTTTCTATGATAAAGCAACTAACCCGGAAGCCATTTTTGTAGAAGATTACAAGCTGCAAACGGGTAAAAGACACGGTTTCACCATATCCAACCAACCCCGTTTCGGTGCCGAAGAAGAAGAAGGGGGGCGCATTAATCCCTCCCTGAACCTGGTCCAGGCTTTTGAAACGCTTAACGGGGAATTTGCCCCTATCCCCAATAAAGATGCTTCGGGTGAATATATTGTTTACGACGGTGTAAAAGATATCTTCATGAACAGGGATGCCCGTCTGGAAGGTACCGTGATAGTACCCGGTTCTTCATTTAAGGGGAAGACCGTAGATATATTAGCCGGACTTCAGATGCCCGACGGTAGCGTGGTAAGCGGTGATTCCAGGGGGCAAAGTAAAAATATAGACGGGAACAACGTACAGGTGGTAGGTTTTGACGGCCCTATTGACGGGCTGGAGCACGTGGCGCAAACAGGGTTCTATATCCGTAAATACCTGGACCCCAAAGACGGCTCAGGCCAACGGGGGGTACAGAGCGATGTATGGTTTATCCGCTACCGTTTCGGAGAGGTATTGCTGAACGCCGCGGAAGCAGCATTTGAACTCGGGCAACCCGATGTGGCCGCTGAATATATGAACCGGCTCAGGGAAAGGGCCGGGATTACAGTGCCCCTTGCCTCTGGTGATATTACTTTTGATAGAATTGCGCACGAACGTTTCGTAGAACTCGCTTTCGAAGGCCTGTTTTTTTTTGATATCAAGCGTTGGAGAATTGCCCATATCGTGATGGATGGTGCGGAGATCACAGCACCTGCCATTACTCAGAATATTGGCAGTGCTACCAAACCGCTCACCCAGCCCTACGGTCTGTGGCCCTATAAAATTCACGACCCGGGAGATCCCGACCACGAAAAATATATTTTTAAAATAGTCAGGCCCAGCCGTGTAACGGCATCCGACCGCTTCCGTTTCGGTAACTATTACTCCATGATAGGACAGGATGTACTCAACAATAACTCTAAGATCGTAAAAAATCCCAATCATTAAAATGACAAAGATGAAAACACTTAAAATAAATAGTATTGCATATCTTGTTGTCCTGTGCCTGGCCTCCTGTGGCATTGACAATTTTGACGATCCGGAAACTTATTTCAGCGGAAGGGTGGTGTATGAAGGAGAACCTCTTCAGGTACGGCATGGCGAAGTTGGCTTTCAGTTGTGGCAACCCGGATACGGGGATCCGGGAGCCATAGGCGTACCTGTAAATCAGGATGGCTCGTTTAGTGCCAGGCTGTTTGACGGCGTATATAAACTGGTCTTTACCGATAATGCCGGTCCGTTCCGCACAGAGATCATAAGTGAAGAACAGTTAGACACCATCTTTTTCACCCTCGAAGGGGACATGACGATGGATGTGGAAGTAACCCCCTATTACACGGTGAGGGACGCACAGTTCTCCCTTTCCGGAAATACGGTACAGGCTTCGTGCAGTGTAGAACAGGTGATCACCGGGGAGGAAGCTAAGAATGTGGAAAGGGTAACGCTCTATCTCAACGGTACAAACTTCGTATCCGATAACGATCAGGAGAACTATGCCGGGGCCAATGCGGAAATCAATGACCTTGGGGCCGTGAACGTTTCGGCAGAGATCCCCGAAGACAATGTGAGGAACTACGTCTTTGCCCGTATAGGAGTGAAGATAAGCGGGGTAGAGGACATGATCTTTTCCCCGGTCGAAAAACTGGAATTTTAAGGCCGCCGGGCACGAAGGACAAAAACGGATACTTTTTCATTAAACAACGGTGTTAAACCCGTAACCAAATAATTTTAATATGAAAATCAGAAAACCTATAGCATTAGTATTGCTACTGGCCATCGTATGCAGTACCGCAGCACAACAGAAAGGAGAAAGATGGTCGGTGGACAAGGCAAAGGAGTGGTATAAGCAGCACGCCTGGATAAACGGGGCGAACTTCATTCCCAGCACCGCCATTAACCAGCTCGAAATGTGGCAGGAAGAGACCTTCGCCCCCCAAACCATAGACCGTGAACTTGGATATGCCGAAAGCATAGGCATGAACACCATGCGGGTCTACCTCCACAGCCTGGCCTACAAGGCCGGTCCCGAAGGCTTTAAGGAACGGGTAAACAAATACCTGGATATGGCGGACAAGCACGGTATAAAAACCATGTTCGTCATTTTCGATGACGTATGGGGCAAGACCCCGAAGATCGGTAAACAGCCCGAACCCAAAACCGGGACCCATAATTCCGGATGGGTACAGGACCCGGGAAACCCGGCTTCCGGAGAAGAAAAGAATTTCCCTGGACTGGAAAAATATGTAAAGGACATTATTACTACCTTTAAGGACGATAAACGTATTTTGTTGTGGGACCTCTACAACGAACCGGGCAACGACAGCAAGGGAAATGAGTCATTGCCATTGCTGAAAAATGTATTTAAATGGGCAAGGGAAGTCAATCCTTCCCAACCTCTGTCCGCCGGATTGTGGTCCTGGGGATTAACGGACCTTGGTGCGTTTCAGGCGCTCCATTCCGATATTATTACCTACCACAACTACGGCGACCCCGAAGATCACAGGAGGGTCCTGGAATTGTTAAAAAGCCACGGACGGCCGATGATCTGTACCGAATACATGGCCCGTACCCGCAACAGCCGTTTCGCCAATATCATGCCCATGCTTAAAGAAGAGAACATAGGAGCCATCAACTGGGGACTCGTAAACGGAAAGACCAATACCATTTATGCCTGGAACACCCCTATCGATAGCGGGGAAGAACCCGTAGAATGGTTTCACGACATATTCCGTAAAGACGGCACTCCCTACCGAAAAGACGAAACCAACCTTATAAAAAAACTCAACACCACCACTGAAGCCCAAAAGAAATAAAGACAAATAATTCCCCCCTTGAGGCGATGTGCTGTGCCCTTCGGCAAGCTCAGGATAAACTAAAGTCGAAGTAGGGGGCAGGGGGGCAAGCAAAATTCATAACCCAATAACAAAAATACCAAACAAAAAACATGAAAAAGATCAACACAATCCTACTGCTAACCCTGGCCCTGTGTTTTGTAGCCTGCAACCAGGCTGCAAAAAAGAAAGCGTCCGCATCAGTACAGGAAAACACCGCCCGCCCCGTATTGGAAGAAAAGGCTTTCGATACGGTAGTGGATGGTAAACAGGTTAAGCTCTACTGGATTGAGAACGACAGCATAAAAGCCGCCTTTACCAATTACGGAGGGCGGGTGATAGGCCTGTGGGTTCCGGACAGGAACGGTGATCAGGTTGATGTGGTAACGGGTTTTAAGGACGTTGAAGGATATATCAACTCCACCGAGCCTTATTTCGGAGCCACCATCGGCCGGGTGGGCAACCGTATTGCAAAGGGAAAATTCACCCTGAACGGGAAAGAATACACCATTCCTGTAAACAATGGGGAAAATACATTGCACGGAGGGGTAAAAGGGTTCCAGGATATAGTGTGGGATGCAGAACAGCCCGACAGTAAAACACTCGTACTCCGGTATACCTCTCCCGATATGGAAGAAGGCTTCCCTGGCAACCTGGAAGTCAGGGTCACCTATTCCGTTACGGCCGATAACAGCCTGAAAATGGAATACGAAGCCACTACCGATAACCCCACCCCCGTAAACCTCACCAATCACGCCTTTTTTAATTTAAACGGAGAAGGCAGCGGCAGTGTCCTGCAACACCGTGTAAAATTCTATGCCGATAAATTTACCCCGGTAGACGAAGGCCTTATCCCCACCGGTGAATTAAGATCGGTAAAAGGCACGCCCTTTGACTTTACGGATTTTCATACCATAGGAGAACGCGTAGAAGCCGATAACATTCAACTAAAGCATGGAAAAGGCTATGACCATAATTTTGTGCTGAACGGTACCGCCGGAAAAGGGATGACCCATGCTGCCACCATGGTCGGGGACAAAACTGGCATTACAATGAACGTCTATACAGAAGAACCCGGGATACAGTTTTACAGCGGTAATTTCATGCAGGGAAAAAATATCTTCAAAAGCAGTGCTACGGACGATTTCAGAACTGCTTTTGCCCTGGAAACACAGCATTTTCCCGATGCGCCCAACCAACCGGATTTCCCGTCTGTAATATTGAATCCCGGAGAGAAGTATCATACCGTTTCCATATATCATTTTTCAATAAGCAAATAACCAATAAAAGCATATTTAAAAACAATCTTTACGTCACCCTGAACTGCCACCCTGAGCACAATCGAAGGATTGTTTCAGGGTCTCACCCCAACTGTTCGATTAGCGGGATGGGATTCTGAAACACTTCGGCTACACTCAGCGCGTGCAAGTTCAGAATGACGGACAGTTTTCAAAGTTTTTTAAACATACCCTGATATAACAATCGATCTTTTAATAAAAAACACCCACTATGAAAAAACTATTCCGCATACTGCCGGTCATATTATTTCTCCAGGCAGGTTTTGCCCAGCAGAGGCAGGCGCCCGCATACCCGCTGGTCACGCACGACCCGTATTTCAGCATCTGGTCATTTACCGATGAGATCAACGCATCACCCACAAAGCACTGGACAGGTACCGACCAGTCCATGCTGGGCCTGATCAAAGTAGATGGTAAAACCTATCGCTTTCTGGGAAAGGAAAGTGTAAGTTATAAAGATATATTGCCTGCATCAGACAGCAAACCCTATCAGGTAAAAATAACAGAAACCGACCCTGGCAGCGATTGGAAAAAAACAGATTATGACGATTCCGGCTGGTCCATGGCCAAAGCCCCGTTCGGGGACAATGACAATGCCGCGACCTCCTGGAAAAGCTCCGATCTGTGGTACCGGCGTACTTTTGACCTTTCCGAAGTTCCTTCCGGCGAATTGTTCTTAAAACTCCACCATGACGATAATGTAAAAGTGTATATCAACGGAGAGGAAGTGTATCAATGTGAATGCTGGACCAATGAATTTAAATATTATGAAATAACTAAAACGATTCAGCAAAAATTGAAGGAAAAAGGAAATGTGCTGGCCATCCATGTGCGGAACACTGCCGGAGGGCGATGGCTGGATGCCGGGATAACAGAGAAAATAGAGCCTCAGAATAAAGCTGTGGCCGCCAGGCAGAAAAGCCTGGATATGTCAGCGACACAAACCACGTACAGCCTGGAATGCGGCCCGGTAGATGTAGACCTGACCTTTACTTCCCCTTTGCTTATGGAAGACCTGGACCTCTTTGCCCGGCCGGTATCCTATATTTCCGTAAAGACCAGGCCTACGGATGGCAAACCCCATAAAGTACAGGTCTACTTCGGGGCATCCTCCGCTTTGGCATCTGACAGCCCGGGGCAGCCGATAATTGCAGAAACATCTTCCACCGGGACCTTGTCTTACCTAAAAGCCGGAACCGAGGAACAACCGGTCCTGGAAAAGAAAGGGGATAACCTCCGTATCGATTGGGGGTATATGTATGTAGCCGCTCCAAAAACGGCGGGTGTCAGCCAGAACATAACTTCGGACAGGGAAGCTATCGATAACTTTGTCTCCGTTAAAAATTCCGGAAAATCAGAAACAGGAGGAAAGCAGTTGATGCTGAACACTATTTTCCCCGAAGAAAAGATCACTTCTGAAAAAGAGCACCTGATATTGCTGGGATATGACGATATATATTCCATTCAGTATTTTGAACAAAACCTCCGCCCCTGGTGGAACAAGGACGGAAAAAACACCATCGGGAAGGAACTGGACAAGGCATATACCGAATATGCCGAAGTGATAAAAAAATGCAGTGATTTTGACAGCGACCTCCGTAAAAAAGCAGCGGCTGCCGGAGGGGAAAAATACGCTAAACTGTGCGAGATCGGCTATCGGCAGAGTATTGCCGCACATAAACTGGTGGAGAGCCCCGACGGGGAATTGCTGTTCCTGTCTAAAGAGAATTTCAGTAACGGCTGCATCAATACCGTAGATGTTACCTATCCGTCGGCCCCGCTGTACCTTATGTACAATCCTCGGCTTATGGGAGGCATGCTTACCGGGATTTTCCATTATACGGAAAGCGGCAGGTATAACGAACCCTTCCCGGCCCATGATATAGGAACTTACCCGAAAGCAAACGGTGTGGTATACGGCGAACCCATGCCTGTAGAAGAATCCGGGAACATGATCATCCTTACGGCAGCGATAGCAAGGGCCGAAGGTAATGCCAATTATGCAAAAAAGCACTGGAAGACCCTGACCACCTGGGCCAATTACCTGGCAGATAAAGGCTTTGATCCCGGAAATCAACTATGTACCGACGACTTTGCCGGTCACCTGGCCCGGAATGCCAACCTTTCCGTAAAAGCCATTGTCGCTTTAGGATGCTACGGCTACCTGGCAGATCAGTTGGGGCATAAGGATGTGGCCAAAAAATATACGGCAATGGCCAAAGGAATGACCAAAAAATGGATGGCCCTGGCCGATGCCGGGGACCACTACGCGCTGACCTTTGACGATAAGAACACCTGGAGCCAGAAATACAACCTGGTTTGGGACAAGGTGCTGGACCTGGACCTGTTCCCGGAAAAAGTATACCAAAAGGAAATAGCCTGGTACCTCAAAAATCAGAACAAATACGGCTTGCCCCTTGATAACAGGTCCGACTATACTAAATCCGACTGGATACTATGGACGGCCACCCTGACCGATTCCGGGGCCAGTTTTCGGAAACTGGCAAACCCGGTTTACACTTTTGCTACGGAAACAAAAGACAGGGTGCCCATGAGCGACTGGCATTTCACCTCCAGCGGTGATGTCAGGGGATTCCAGGCGAGGAGTGTTGTGGGCGGCTATTTTATAAAATTGCTGGAAGATAAATGGAGGAAATAACGGTAGCGTCACCGGATGTCTGTTGATCTGTGCCCCGGATAGCACCCCCGGTCATTCCACCTTTTTTGCCCTGAAATAATGCGGGTGCTGAACAGGCTGTATGCTTTCAGCCCCGCCACTTTGAGTGGGGATGTCTAAAAATTATTTTTAGACATCCCCCTATCGGGAAATGCTTGTGCTTTGAATTTCGAATAAAAAACTTAACCGATCAAAACCAAATACCATGAAAAAAAAACTACTTTACAGCCTCATTACCGGGGTTTTGTCTTTCCTGTATACGGAAGCACAAACGATACCCAGGGTAGAAGGAAGCCCCTATCCCTTTTCGGCAGTGCCCGACCGTTTGTTTCTCACTTCCGAGAACTACTCCCCCTCTGAACGGGTGGCCCTACAAACCCTAATGGGCGTTATCGCCAAGGATAAACCCGAAATTTTACGGGATATCTATGGCCACCGTACACTCGTAGAGAACGCAGGAGTAATAATAGACGATACCTACTATACCGATTTCCCCGGTCTGCTGGCCCGTTTTTCCGATAGGTTGGACGGGTACATCCTGTGCCATCCGAAAGACCGGTCTACCAACGCGGCCATTTCGCTCGCTGGGGTGATGAATGCCGTGGCCATTCCCGAAGATATAGAACAGACGGCCATCGATGCAGGGCTTACACGCCTGCTGGACGTGCGCGAAAAGGACGAGTCGTGGGTGCTGGCCAACTATGGCGATCTGTTCAGCCGTACCATAGCCTCTTATCAACAGAGTTCCGACGACCGGGTAAATCACCTGGCAGATTACAGCACGTATACCGGGGCATTCCAGTTCTGGGACGATTCGGCTACCGGGACACTGGCCGACAGTGTTTACAAGCGCATGGACAAGGGAGCCACCTATTTCGGATGGGGGGCCGGGGAATACGAAACCGTGGAACAACTGTCTTTGCATTCCGGTGTGATACACCCGTCGGACTGGGCGCCGAATATGTCGGCACTGACCAATATTCCCCCGGTAAAGGAAACCTTCCGTCAGAAGGACCCTGTCAAGGCCTTTGAAACCGTGCCCGATGTCCATACCGTATGCTTTGTCATATCTGATGGTGATAACGTACAATGGCTTCTCGGTTCGCACGATAGCCCTACAAGCTGGAACAATCCCAACCGGGCACGGGTCAACCTGGGATGGACCACTTCTCCCGCTCTTGCAGAACTGGCTCCCATAGTTTACGAAAAATATGTGGACAATACCCTGACTACACCTGAAGGAAGAAATGTGCTCATCGCCGGGCCCTCCGGAAGGGGCTATCACCTGCCCGGCCGTTACCCCGATGCAGACCTTGAAGAAGAATGCAGCCTGCTGAACAATTATATGAAGAGGGCAGACCTCCGCATCGTGAATATCATCGATGCAGACGACAGTGATAACGACCCTTCTGCCTACCTCAAACAGGACAACATCGACGCCCTGTTCTATTACAGCTACGGAGCCAACTACACGGGAAGGCAGGGACAGATAGACTGGTACAACGGAAAACCGTCCATCGGCGGAAGGTATACCCTCTGGGGTACGCTTTCCTCTCCCGGATCGCTTGCCGAACAGCTCAACCAGGCCTCTACCGATATTTATTCCGAAGACGGTTACAGCCTTATTCCCGTTCATGTGTGGTCCAGGGGAGTGGATGATGTACTGGAATGTATCAGCCGCCTGGGGCCAAATGTACGGGTTGTGGCCCCGGATGAATTTGTATGGCTTGTCAAAAAGAATCTCGGCAGATTACCAGCAGGTACCGGAAATGGCCTGAAAGCCGAATATTACAACGGGTATCACCGGGATGAACTCAAATACAGCAAAACAGACCCCACCGTGGATTTCGACTGGGCAACCGGTACTCCCGATGAATCTTTGGGCACAGATCAGTTTTCCGTAAGATGGTCCGGCCAGGTGCAACCGCTGTATGACGAAGCATATACATTTTACGTATATTCCGATGACGGGGCAAAACTTACGGTAAACGGACAGGTGCTTATCGACGATTACGAAACTCAGGGGGGCTATACCCGTAGCGGTACCATTACCCTTGCGGCCGGGGAGAAATACGATATTTCTCTGGAATATGGCGAAGGCAACGGCGAGGCCTTTTGCTACCTGGAATGGGAAAGTTCCTCCCAAATGCGCGAAACAATACCCCGGGCACAGTTGTACAGCAGGCCGGATGTTTCCGAAGGCCCGGTGACCTTCTACGAACATTGCGACTACAATGGGTTTCACGCCGGGCTGCCCATAGGCCAATACAAACTGGCCGACCTGGAACTGAAAGGCTTCCGGGATGATGAGATCGCTTCGTTAAAAATTGCCAAAGGCTACAAAGTGATACTTTATGAAGATGACAACTTTAAAGGAGCATCCAAAACACTGACGGTGAATAATGGTTGCCTGGGGAACTGGAAGAACCGGACAAGTTCTGTAAAAGTGGTAGCCAACGGTGAGACCGGGCTCGGCGGGACATATTCCCTGAAAAACATAAACAGTGGCTTATTCCTCGATGTAAGGGGAGGCCTCGGCGGTGTTTCCGATGGGGCGAATGCCCAGCTTTGGCATAAAAACAACCAGGCCAACCAGACCTTTAACCTGAAGCATCTCGGCAATGGCGTATATACCATAACCGCATATCACAGCGCCAAATGTCTCGATGTGGAACAATCGGATTACGACGATAATGCCAATATTTCCCAGCGAACAAATTACGAAGCCCTGAACCAGCAGTTTATTGCCATCCCTGTCAACGGCCGGTATTACAAATTCATTTCCGTAATAAGCGGAAAGGTCATTGCCATAGCAGGGGAGAGCACGGCCCCTGAAGCCAATGTCGTGCAGTTCACCGATACCGGGCAGGCCTCTGCTGTATGGGAACTGATCTCCGCTCCGCCGGTCGGCAATGGTGACGGGCTTACGGGCGATTACTACAACGGTATGGAATTCGACACTCATGTCTTTTCCCGGGTCGATCCCGATATCGATTTCGACTGGGGCGAAGGCTCTCCCGGTAGTGGAGTGGATACGGACGGCTATTCCGTAAGATGGACCGGAAAAGTAGAGCCGCGGTATTCCGGGGAATATACGTTTTATGTGACCAGCGATAACGGCAGGCGGCTCTGGGTGAACGGGGAACTTATTATCGATAAGTGGATCGACGACTGGGATGTGGAATATTCCGGGACCATTACACTCGAAGCCGGACAACGATACGACATCAGGCTCGAATATTTTGAAAATTACGGAGGTGCCAATTGCAGGCTGCGGTGGTCGAATGATTCCCAGCCCAAAGAGATCATACCCCGAAACCAGTTATATTCCGCAGGCCGGACCATTACGGTGCGCACCGAAAACACATCCGGACAGGGAACCAATGCTATACTTTACCCGAACCCGGCATCCGGTGATCTCCGTTTGCAGTTCGATGCCCAAAAAGCCAGGATGACCGTTTACGATATGTCCGGACGAATGGTCATACCCGCGATGGCCGTAAGACCCGATGAACCGGTGGATATTTCCCGGTTAAAGATGGGGCAGTACATCGTCCGGTTTCATATAAACGGGAAAGAAACGACAAAGCATTTGATAAAAGAATAAAAAACGAAAATATCATCTTTAATCGGCAGGGGCCCTTTAGTCGTATTATTCAGCCATAATGATTCAGGTTGACTAAATTTCCATATTTTATTTTTTATCCGAAGTCGGAAGTAAAATCATTTTACCAGACCCCCGACTTACTTCTAACTTCCGACTTCTGTCTTCGGACTTCCCCTCTGTTCCTCCTTAAATACATCAGAGATATAAAGATACCGGCTGTCGCCATCACAACTCCCACCCATGCCGGGGAAGTATAGCCATAGCCCATATCAATGGGAATACCCCCGAAGAATGCGCCTAATGCATTGGCGATGTTAAAACAGGCCGGGCCCAGTGAAGCCACCAGCATTTCGGCCTCGCTTCTTACCGAGTTAAGCAGTAATACCGTAAGCGGCGGTACAATGGCAAAAGTGGTTACTCCTGTAAAAAAGGTCATGATCAGTGATGCCCACGGAAGAAAGGCGGTATAGTAAATAAGGATCATACACAATATCTGTAATCCCAGTATGGCCATAACAGTTGCAGAAGGGGAAAAGGCATCGGAGAGTTTTCCTCCGATGAGGTTTCCCACAAACATCCCGAATCCGGCGAGTATCATAATATAGGGCAGATGCATTTCTGCAATGCCCGATACTTCGGTCATCAACGGGGCAATATAGCTTATCCATGCGAAAAGCGCACCCGGTGCTACCGAAAATATCAATACCATAAACCAGACATTGCTATCCCGGAAAATGGCAAAATCCTTCCAGGGATTGTTAGCGTTTTTACGCGGTTCCATTGCGGGCATCCAGAACCTTAGCGCAAGCATAGTGACCAGCCCGATCAGGGCGATCAGCAAAAAGGTATACCGCCAGGAAAAATGATGTCCGATATAGGTTCCCAGCGGAACACCGAGCAGATTGGCCACCGTAAGCCCTGAGAACATCATAGCCACAGCACGGGCTTCCTTGCCTTTATCGGCCAGCCTGCTGGCCACTACGGAACCTACCCCGAAAAAGGCCCCGTGCGGAAGCCCGGAAACAAACCGCGATAACAGGAGAAGTTCATAGTCCGGGGCAATAATGGACACACCGTTAAAGACGGTGAACAAGACCATTAAAAGGATCAATGTCTTTTTCGGGGAAAACCTGTCCATACTCACCACGAGCAGGGGCGCACCGATCACTACCCCCAGGGCATAGGCTGAGATAAGGTAACCTGCGACCGGGATAGAAATATCGAGGTCTTTGGCCACGTCGGGGAGCATCCCCATAATGGTAAATTCGGTGACACCGATGCCCAGGCCTCCCAGTGCTAAGGATAATAAGCTCTTTTTCACTATACTGTATTATTTAGTTTGTATATGGCAAAATTATATTGATGGAAAACCATCGGTTAAAAGATTGATAGCAGATTGATCCGACTACGTCGGAAGGTTGATGGAGATAGAAACGTCCTTAAATCAATCCCTTCAATCTCATTCAATCTTTCAACACAAGGCTCTTTATCGGGGAGAACACTTTTTCCAGATGAGCCTTATAAGCGGCCATATCCCGTTCCACATTTCCGTTTTTAACGATATCGTGAAAGTGAATACCTTCCAGTGCCTCCATGCCGATAAAGGCATTCATCCGGTGGAAACCGAACAAAATACCCTCGTCCACACTTTTCTGGCCGAAAAATTCCCCGGGCAGGGTAAAGGCTTCCTTGGGAGCGTTCCAGCTGGTGGTGACCATATATTTTTTCCCCTGAAGCAGGCCGCCGGTACCGTAATTGATGGCGGGATTTGCTGAAGAGCGGCCATCACCACCGTAAACCTTCCCGTGTTCCAAAACGTGATCGAGGTATTCTTTTAATTTATGAGGTATCTGAAACCACCAGACAGGCATGTGATAAATGACAACATCTGCCCAGACGAATTTTTCGGCTTCCTCTTTGGGGCGGTAGCTTTCGTTTATATCTGTGGTCTTTACTTCAAATCCTTCTTTGTCTTTAAAAAAATCGGAGGATATGCGGGTCAGGGTTTCGTTAAACCTGCCTCCGGATTGTTCAAATTTTTGTCCGCCGTTAATAATGAATATCTTTTTCATAAGAGTTTTTTTAGGTCGGAAGTCTGTCCCTCGACTACGCTCGGGATGACAGGTCGAAGTTTGAGTTGTAAATCAAATCTACTTCTGACTTCCGGCATTTTTATTTTACAGGACAAAATTAGGAGCGTTTAATGTATTATAAAAATAATATAAATCATATATTTGTATCATAATTATGATGTATAAAGATATGGTCAATCTGGAATGGTACAGGACTTTTAAGGCGATCTATGAAACAGGAACGCTTACCGGGGCTGCCCAGGCACTTTACGCTTCCCAGCCGGGAGTGAGCCTTCATTTGGGTTCGCTGGAGGCATATACGGGGTACAAACTGTTTGATCGTTCTTCCCGGAGAATGGTCCCTACGGAAAGGGGAAAAGTATTATACAATCACATCAAGGAAGCTATCACCAAGCTCGAAGATGCCGAGCAATGCTTCCGAAAGAGTACGGAAAAGGACAAGCCCACCATCAGTATAGGGATGTGTATGGAAACATTCCAGTACACGGTGGAGCCTTATATTTCGTCTTTGCCCTTTGATGTCATCATAAAATTTGTAGAATACAAGGATGCGCTGAATGACCTGGACAAGGGGATACTGGACCTGGTGGTGAGCTCACGTAAAGGCTCGGACAAGAATATAGAATACAGGGCCTTTTCGAAGGAAAAGATCGTACTGGTGGCCGGAAGGGATACCGATACGGATGGTTTTGAGGCCTTGCTCGAAGAGGGCGACCTGAACAGGGCCCGGGACTGGCTGAAGCAACAAACATGGTATGGAACCACAGGCGATATGGAGCAGTTGAGAAGATTCTGGAATGTGAATTTTAACAAGCACCCTGATTTTAAGTGCAATTATATTGTGCCCAATAAAACCTCCATTGTCCGTTGCCTGAGCAGGGCCAAAGGGCTTGCCGTACTTCCGGATTTTTTATGTTTGGGAGAAATGGAAAAAGGCAATATAAAACTGCTGTGGGAAGGAGAGCCGGTCATAGAGAACACCCTGTATTTTGCCATGCGCAAAAAAACGATCTATGCCGAAGAAATAAAGTGTATTGAAGATATTTTTGAAGAGAAAATGCCTGCCTATCAACCTGAAGAAGCGAAGGTCATTTCAAAATAGGGCAGTTTTATCTGTGAATATCCGTAAAATCCGTGTCATCGGTGTGCTATTCTCTAAAAAAGGCACACGGATGACACGGATCAGATGGATTTATACGGATTTTATTTTGTTTTCGCCCTGCATCAGTGTTTTTAGTTTCAGATCATCGATCAGGGGATTGGCACCCTTGCTTTCTGCTACCAGGGCCCCCATAGCACAGGCGTGGTTTATGGCGTCCTGCGGATGTGATTTATAATGGAAAAGATAAGTGAGCAGGGTGGCCAGGAAGGAATCGCCGGCGCCAACCGTGTCTTTTACGGTGATATTGTACCCGCTGTTGTAATACCATTTTCCGTTTTGCCACAATACCGCTCCGTGCCTTCCTTTGGTGACACATATAGCCGGGGTGACGGTCTTTTCGGCGATATACGTTATATTCTGTTCCAGCGAACGGTAGGGTGAACCGATGGCTTCTGCAATTTCATAGAGTTCGTCATCGTTGAATTTTATAAAATCAGCCCTGTCCATAAGTTTGCCGATGGTATTCACCGTATAATGCGGGCTTCGGAGATTGACGTCAAACACCTTGTGTATGTCGTGCGAAAGCAGCGTATGCAGTGTGTTTTCGGATAGCTCGTCCCGGCAGGCCAGGCTACCATATACCAGCAGGTCGGAATCCGACGCCAGCCGGGCGGTGGTCTCCGTGGCGGGGATCTTGTCCCAGGCTGAAGGATAGGTGATCTCGTATGTAGCCGATCCACGGTCGTTAAGGCTTACTTTTACCGCCCCGGTAGGGTGCAGGGTGTTTTCAGCAATACCGACGGTACCCACTCCGTGCTTTTCGAGAAAAGACCTGATCTTCCTGCCGTCCTCGTCGTTACCGATACAGCTTATCATGTTTACATCACATCCCAGGGACCGCATACGCAAGGCTACGTTGAGCGGGGCTCCCCCGATATTTTTGCGGTCGGGGAAACAGTCCCACAACACTTCCCCAAAGGATATGACCCTTAACTTTTTTTCTTTGTCCATGCTTGTCTTTTTATTCATTTCCGGCAGATTTGCCGTTACAAATTACGAAAATTTAAGTGTTAGGTATCGAAATTCAAATGCTGAGTTGCGTTGCCCTGAGTACAGCCGAAGGGTATCGAAACCCTCGGAGAGACAGTTGTTGTGTTAATACCCGGGATTTTGCTTGTACAATCCCCCGGTAAAATCGATCTCCCGTTGCGGGATGGGATAGTATTCGTCCCTTCCTGCCGTAAATTGTGCATTGGCTAGGAAATCCCGTTTTGTCTTTTCTTCCTCGAGGTAAGCATTGAGTACTTCGGCAGCCTCACCCCATCGCACGAGATCGAAAAAGCGGTGGCCTTCCATGGCAAATTCCAGCCTTCTTTCGAACTTCAGGGCCTTTAACGCTTCTTCTTTGGAAGAAAAAGAGGGGTACGATTCTATATTGTAGATGTCGCTTGCCCCTGCTTCTAACGGCCTGGAGATACTTGCCGCAGCTCTTTCCCGTATTTGATTGATGATAGGAAGCGCCTCATTGTAGCGATTGAGCTGTATAAGTGCCTCGGCTTTGAATAACAGCACATCGGCATAACGTATAAAATCCACGTTTTTGGAAGTTCCGACAAAAGGACCTTCCTTGACATAACAGGAACAGTCGGGGGCCTGTTGTTCTTTCATATTCCCGAAAATACCGTAAACTCCAGGGTCCCTTGCCCAGCTGGCACTGTAGATCATGTCGCCATCCTCTTTTACCTTGTTCCGGTATTTAAAGGGGCGACCGGGTACACCTATGGTGTGATCCAGGCGGGGGTCCACACTGGTAAAATCTTCAGTGTCGGCCATATCTGAGGCATTAAAATTATCCAGTAAGGGCAGACCGTCCCCATCGGTCTTAAATGCATTGACCATATTCTGGCTGGGCAGGTGAAAGCCACAGCAGCCATAGAGGGCAGTGCCGTGAGGGGAATTTAACCCGGTAGCAAAGCTCACCCTGCCTACTTCCGTACCGTCATTGATAGAGAATTGTGCGGCCCATATCGATTCGGATCCGTTGTCATGGCCGTCCAGAAAATTGTTGGCAAAGTCGGGCTCAAGGCTTCCGGACACGGCGTTGGCATAGGTGATCACTTCTTCCAGCCTGGAAGCATTGATATTTACAACCTGGTGATTTTCGTCCTGCTCATAGGCCTGGTACAGCCTTAATTTGGCCAGGTAAGCTGCTGCTGCGCTCTTGTCGGCCCGTCCCGGCTGATTTTCCTGTGTTTCCGGAAGGTTTTCAAAAGCAAACAGGAAGTCTTCGGCGATGGTATTCCAGAGGTCCTCATTACTCATATCGTTGGAGATTTCCAGGACTTCTTCTTCGCTGAGGCCTTCTGCGATGTAGGGTATTTTTTTGAACAGTAATTTCAACATAAAATGAGAGTGGCCCCTTAAAAAACGCAGTTCGGCCATCCGGATGGCTTTTTGCGGAAATTCCTCTTCAGAAAGGTCTTTGATCACGGACAGGGCAAAATTGGCCCTGGAGATGGCCTTGTAAAAATTGGTCCAGGTACGCGGTGCCATCCAGTCGTCGTCATCGTCGGCACGGGTAAGGTTATACTGTTCGTAGTGGTCTACCACGGGTACGTCACCTCTTCCGCCACCGCCTTTATAGGCATCGTCCGAGCGTACACTTCCATAGACCCACAGGTGGGTGAGAGGGCCTATCATTTCGTCATTGGCAATGCCGGCGTAGGCGGCCGTTACCAGTCCGTCAGCATTTTCCGCAGTAGCGATATCCTCTTCGGAAACCTGGCCCTTGGGGTCGTATTCCAAATAATCCTTGCTGCAGGACACGAATGTCAATAGCGCTCCTGCAAGGAAAGTATAATATATGGTGCGAATTGTTTTCATTTTATCTTTAATTTTTCAGTTAGGCATATATGCGTTTCGGGTGTGTATACATTATCGAATGATTCCATTATATCATAGGAACATTAAAACCCGATATTGACTCCCATCGAAAAAGTGGTGGGGACGGGAATAGCATTGACATCGGTCCTTTCCGGATCTGATCCTATATAGTTGTCCGGGGTGATCCAGAACAGGTTCTCACCCTGCACATAGAACCGCAGGTTAGTCATCCCGGCCCATTTTTCGATGAGTTCTTTGGGAAGGCTGTATCCCAGCTGCATATTCCGGAGTTTAAAGTAGGAGTTGTTCCGGAAGAGGTAATCAGAGGTCTGGCTGTCATTGTTCACCAGGGACAGTGAAGGGATGTCCGTATTGGTGTTTTCGGGAGTCCAGGCATTGAGGACGCCCAATCCGGCATTCTCCCGGCTCTGCACAAAGTTGTTCCAGAAAATATAGGGGTCAAGCCCTATACGTCCCGTTACCCCGGAGCCAAATACCGAAAAATCGAAATTTTTGTAGGCCAGGTCAATACGGATACCGTATTCGAGATCGGGGAGGGTTGTGCCGAGGAAGTCGCGATCGTTTGCATTGATGATCCCATCATTGTTGAGGTCCACGAACCTGATCCCTCCCGGCCGGGCGCCTACCTGGCTGGCGTGTGCATTTACTTCTTCCTGACTTTGGAAGAGGCCATCGGTCTTATACCCGAAAATGGAAAACTGGGAATGCCCGACAATGGAATTTTCAGCAGTTCCGGGATATGCTGTTCTTACCTTTTCGGGTAGCTCGGTGATCTCGTCCTTAAAAGCCCCGAAGTTGGTGGATACGGCAAAATACAGACCGTTCTCATAAGTGCCGGAATAAGCGAGAGACAATTCCCATCCTTTGGTACGGGTAGAGGCACCGTTCAGAAAACGCTGTTTTCCTTCACCCAATACCGAGGCCACGGGAGGCTGTATTAAAATACCTTCTGTATTCCTTACGAAATAATCGAAAGAACCGGCTATTTTATTCTGCAACAGGCCAAAGTCGAGCCCGATGTTCACTTCTCCGGTCTCTTCCCATTTTAACCCGCTGTTCGCTGCCTGTATGGATACGAAGCCGGAAGGGAGGTTCCCGGTATTCACCCCGTTAAGGTCGTAAGCCGTGCCTACATTGTAGTAGATATTAAAGAAATCGGGCATATATACGTTCTGGTTGGGGCCGTATCTCGCTTCGAAGAGGCCAAAACGGGCGACATCCCCGATAGACTGGTTCCCCACTTTACCATAACCCGCACGGATCTTGAGGTCGGATATCAGCTTGCTTTCACTGAGAAAGTTTTCCCGGTTAATACGCCATCCTGCGGTTGCGGCCGGGAAGTACCCGTAGCGGTTGTCTTCCCCGAAACGGGAAGAACCGTCCCTTCGCAGGGTAAAGGAAGCCAGGTATTTACCGGCAAAGGCGTAGTTTACTTTTCCGAATAACGACCATAACCGGCTTCCGCTTACGGTACCGTCCGTGGTGCGTTTTCCGGAGGCGGCACCTAGCGTAAAGTAGTCCTCGGTCTCTATGGCGAAGTCCTGGGCCGAGGACCTGATGGAATTCAGGTCTGTTTTTATGGCTTCCGTACCGAGTAATACCCCTATTTTATGGTCTCCTGTCTCCAGGTTGTAATTAAGGGTGTTGGTAAACGTAAGGCTCGAATAGTCATTAGTGTCATGGGTGAGCCTGTTGGTAGCCCTTGTAATAAAACCGTTATCCACAGTGGTTTCTATATCTTTCCGGTGAAAGCGGTTGTGGTCGATCCCCAGGGAAGTACGGAACGTCAGGTTTTTGAGGATGTTTATTTCGGCAAATACATTTCCGAAGAACGTGGTCCTTTTGGTATTGTCCCAACGGTTGATATACTGCATGTACACAGGGTTGTTCCGGTCGGAATAACCGGAGCCGAGAGGTCCCGCGTATTCCCCGGTGCTGGTAAACACGGGCAGGGTAGGTGCAAGGGTAATGGCAAGCCCGGGTGTTGGAGCACTTCCCACATCGGGAGAGGCCAGGGTTTCGTTTGAAGTATAGAACTGGGTGTTGACCCCCACTTTTACCTTGTCGTCAAAGAGTTTGATATTTCCGTTAAATTTGGCCGAATAGCGTTCATAACCGGTATATTTCAGGATACCGGTGTTTTTCAGGTACCCGAGATTAAGCAGCATGAACGATTTGTCCGTTCCTCCGGAAATGCTGACGTCATTATTGTACACATATCCGGTTTCGTAGGTTTCTTTTTGCCAGTCCGTATCTCCTGCGGGAACGTCGGTGTTCCCGCCCACATAAGGTTGTACGGCAACACTGTTGAGCACCGGATTGCTGAGGTCGCCGTTCCAGTCAAAATCATATATTTCCCCGAAGGCATTGTTAGGGTCGGCACCGTCGTTTACCGAGGCACGCCACAGTACTTCACCTCTCTGCCGGGCGTTGAGCATATCGTAGCGCTGTTTCTTTTCGGAAAGTACGGAGATGTTGGAATTTATATTTACAGTAAATTTTTCACCTTCACCTCTGGACCTGTTTTTGGTACTGATCACGATGACCCCGTTTGCTGCTCTGGCCCCGTATACGGAAGAAGCGGAAGCATCCTTTAGGACCTGGACAGATTCTATGGTGCTGGGATTGATGCTGGCAAAGACTTCCGGACGTACGGTGGGCACCCCGTCAATGACGTAAAGCGGGTTGTTGTCCCCCAGGGTACTGACCCCCCGGATAAGGATACGGTTGCTGGCCCCCGTCGGGTCTCCCGATTTTTCCACAAACAGGCCGGGAACACGTCCCTGAAGGGCCTGCATTGTACTCCCCGAACTCATGCTTTGTCCTTCGAGGGGAGCCAGGTCTACTACCGAGATGGCTCCGGTCATTTCCACTTTTCGTTCCTGGGTGTATCCAACAATGACCACTTCGTCCAGTTGCTGTGAGTCCGTTTCCAGGGCAATGTCCACCTGTGTTTGTCCGTTCAGGGGGATCTCCTGTGTTACAAAGCCTACATAGCTGAACACCAGTGTAGCATCGGCCGGAACATTGTCCAGGCTGTAATTGCCGTCAAAATCGGTCACGGTCCCTTTTGTGGTCCCCTGTACGAGGATGGAAGCCCCGGGGAGGGGAAGCCCGTCCTCCGAAGAGGTCACCGTACCGCTTACCTGGGTTTCCTGCGCAAACAGGTAGCCTTGTGCCAGAAGCAGAAGGCAAAACAATAATCGTTTCATGCGTTTTGGTTTTTCTGGTTAATTGAATTTTAATTGGTGAATGGCTATCGATTTCACGGTAGATCCGGGGTCCCCGGCATTGAGGCTAAAAGTGTCAAAAGGGGCTTTGAGGAAGAATACCTCTGTCATGACTGTTGTGCCGTTGTCGTAAAAGACCTCGGCGGAGGTTTTATCCAATATGATGTGCATGTCGAGTGTATCGGCCGAAGAGAAGCGGGGGGCGGTGGATATTTTAGCTGCAAATTTTTCAGAGAAATCTGTTTGCCCGGCCTTTCTCCTGTCCATAAAGAATTCTTTTTTGGCGTTATTCAGTCCGAAAGAAAGTGTATCTCCCCCGGTATTGTACAGCTCAAATCTGTAAGTACTGTCGCCAAGCCCTTCGAGGGTGAGTTTGATTTCGGTACTGCTCAGGGCAGGGCCTTTTTCACTGCGATACACGAATGGGGCATCCAGGGCGATATTCTGTTTTTTAATGGCTTTGGCGCGGAAGTCCTTCAGTTCCCGGATGGGTTGGGAGACCAGTTGATAGGCAGTCCCGCTTTTGACGAGCTGTAATTCCCTGGGAAGGGTCATGGCGCTTCTCCAGGCTGTGGTGGGGACCTCCTGAGCGTATTCCCAGTTAGACATCCACCCGATAAAGAGCTTTCTGCCGTCACTGCCGGGAATGCCGGACCAGGTGACCCCGGCATAGTTATCCTTGCCGTAGTCTATCCAGAAGGCTTTTCTTTTGTTTAATTCGACTTCAAATTCAGGATCGAGTGTAAAGGTGGTACCGTCAAAATCCCCGATGAAATACTGGGTAGCCGAACCACTGTTAGGCCCTCCCGGATTGAGGCTCTGGAGCAGTACCCATTTGGTTTCGCCGGTGCCCCCTGCGGTCAGCGGAAAAAAGTCCGGGCATTCCCAGACGCCACCGTGTGCGCCTGTGTTCACTCCGAAATCCGAAAGGAATTCCCAGTCTTTAAGGTTGTCAGAACGATAGAACTTGGCCCTGTCCTGGGCTGCAAGGACCATGATCCACTGGTTTCGAATGGTGTCACGTACCACTTTCGGATCGCGGAAATCCCGTATTCCCGGGTTTTGTATCACCGGGTTATCCCGGTATTTGGTCCAGGTCATGCCTTCATCCGTACTGTACGCAATGCCCTGGGTCTCCACATCGACCTGGTCTTTATCCTCCTTTTCAGGATCGTGAATGGTATACATGGCGACCACAGGAGGAGCGTCGTTAGTACTAAGCCCGGATGTGTTTTCGTGATCTACCACGGCACTTCCCGAAAAAATATATCCTTCTTCACCGGGATAGAGGGCTATGGGAAGCTCTTTCCAGTTCAATAGGTCCGTGCTTACTGCATGCCCCCAGTGCATAGGTCCCCAGACGGTAGAATCGGGATAGTGCTGGAAGAAAAGGTGGTAATACCCGTTGTAATAGAACATGCCGTTAGGGTCGTTCATCCACTTTTCTTTGGGCGTGAAGTGAAAATTTGGTCTGTAACGTTCTTCTTCTCCGGCAACAGGAACGCCGGAATCCGTCGCTTCCTTTTTCCCGTTCTTCTGACCGCATGCGATGAGAAAGAACAGGAAGGCAGGAAGTATAGCTGCTTTGGTTATTACTGTTTTTTTCATAGGGATTGATTGATTTGTTGTTTTATCGTTTTTGTAGTTTCAGGTTTTTATCAGGTTGGCGAAAACACCCCCCTGTGCCCCCCCCTTCAATACCTCTAACTTTTAACTTCCGACTTCTGACTTCTGATCCGTAATTGTATGTTCTCCAGGGAAATTCCCTTGGTCTCCGGCATGACGAACCATACAAAGAGAAGTTGCATCGCCATCATTACCGTAAAGAACATAAACACCGGCCAGGCACCGATGGCGCCGAAAAGCATGGGAATAAGCGAGGGGATAACAGCGGCAAGCACCCAGTGTACAGACGATCCGAAAGCCTGCCCGGATGACCTCAGGTGATTGGGGAATATTTCGGAAATATAAACCCAGATCACAGCTCCCTGGCCTACGGCATGCGATGCGATGAATAAAAACAGTGACAAGGGCACCGAATATCCGCCCCAGTCAAAATAAAATGCGGCCGTGACCATGGAAAGCGACAGGATATAGCCGAATGAACCATACAGCAACAGGGGCTTTCTGCCCAGCTTATCTATAAGCATCACCCCTAAAAGCGTGAACAACAGGTTCACCAACCCTATACCTACGCTACTCAGTAGGGCTGTATTCTGTGCCAGTCCGGCTTCCTCGAATATTCTGGGGGCATAGTACAGAAAGGCATTTATTCCAGATAGCTGGTTGAACATGGCAATGAGAAAGGCAAGGATAAGCGGAAACCTGTATTTTTTCATGAGTATGCTTTCCCCGCTATCTTCTGTCTCCGACCCTTTCCGGATCTCTTCGATTAAATGTTCGGCATCTTTGTCGGGGTTAATAAATTTTAGTACTGTTTTGGCATTGTCTATCCGTTTTTTGGAAATAAGCCATCTCGGGCTTTTGGGCAGGTTGAATGCAAAAAGGAGGTATATCAGGGCAGGGAAGGTTTCCACTCCCATCATCCAGCGCCAGGAGTTATGGCCTGTGTCTCTGAGCAGGTAGTTAGAGATGAAGGCGATCAAGATGCCCAGCACAATATTAAATTGATAAAGAGATACCAGCCGGCCCCGTTTTTTTGCAGGGGCAATTTCCGATACGTAGGCAGGTGCAGCAATGGTCGATGCCCCCACGCCCAATCCCCCGATAAACCGGAAAAAAGCAAAGGTATAAGGATCATTGGCCAGGGCAGAACCGAGAGAAGAAGCCAGATAGAGCACCCCTATCAACAGCAGGGTGTTTTTTCTGCCTATCCTGTTGGTAGGTATTCCGCCGAACAGGGCGCCGACCACCGTACCCCACAAAGCCATGGCCATGACCACCGAACCGTGAAAGGCATCGGAGGACTTCCATAATAATTGTAATTGTTTATCAGCTCCCGAAATCACCACGGTGTCAAACCCGAACAGGAAACCGGCCAATGCAGCCGTAACAGACCAAAGAATAATTTTATTCATCTTGTAATTTATTGTGATGAATGCTAAACTATTCTTAAAAAACAAGGTTTATGTTTAATGATGTTGCAAATTATTTCGTTTTTGATTTTTTATGCCTTTATTTTTTTAAATCGTTGCAAATCAAGGGCTTTATTTTTTATAAATCATGTACTACAACGATATAGTTACACTCAGGTAACACAAATTATACTGAGGTTACATGGTTTTAACACGTTCTTAATGATGAATTATTCGAATTTTAGTTTGACCTTATCGGAGTAAGGGTATTTCATGTGGAAATCTGGTTGGAAAAACTGAAAAGGACAGGTCGGCCACGAGGATCACGGAAAACCGTATCGGGAACTACGGATTGTTCTTGTATTCTTTTGGGGTGATACCGTATTTGTTCTTAAAAGAAGTAGAAAAATAGTTGGGGGAAGAAAAGCCGCAAGCATAAGCAACTTCGGCAATGTTCAGGGAAGTCTTCCGGAGCATTTCCCTGGATTTTTCAAGCCTTATGCCACTGATGTACTCATTGACGCTTATACCGAACATCCCTTTTATTTTACGGTAGAGCTGCACACGCGACAGATTTAGCCTTTGGGCGAGTTCTTCCACCGTAAACTGCGGGTTATCCAGGTGCTGCTCTATAATGGTGTCGAGTCTGGTACGGAATTCCTGCCCGGTGATCTTTTCTATTTCGTTTTGCTGAAGGGTGATCTTTTCGCTTTGAAGTTCCAGCAGTTTTTTCTTCTTGCTTATCACGTAAGTAGAATAAATACTGTACAGTGCAAGTGACAGGATAAGCACCAGGGAAAAGGTCAGTATCTTAATGAGATTGGTTTGGGTGGCATATTTTTTTTCCTGTTCGGAGAGTTTATGCAGTTGGTTTTCTATACTGGCCTGCTGGAGGTCTATCTTGTCCAGCTGGTTTTTCATGATGTCTGCGTTTACGGAGTCGATCACAGTGGTGCCCAGTATATTGTTTTTCGATACGGGATCTTTATTCAGGATCTTAAGGGCAAGTTTTATGGCCTCGTTCCCTCCTGTGGGATAGAAGATGGTGGCCTGTAAGACCTTGTCCTGCACCAGTTGTATACCGCCGTTCCGGGTGTTGAGCCCGTCTACACCGATGAATTTTATCTTGTTTTCCACACCTTTTTCCCGGGCCACTTCCCAGGCACTGAGGGCCATGCGGTCGTTGTGACAGAATACATAATCGATATCTTTGTCCTGTTTCAGGATATTTCTCAAAGGGGCCTTTACCGACTCGCTTTCCCAGTTTCCGTCGATAGAAGCGACAACTTTCAGCTTTTCAAAACGGTTGACGATCTGGCGAAATCCCAGGCTTCTTTCATAAGCCGGGGAGGAGCCTTTGAGCCCTTTTATTTCCACGATCCTGATCCCTCCCTCGTGATGGGGGATAACGGATGCGATATACCGTCCGGCATTTCTTCCCACCTCGATGTTGTCTGCCCCGATATAGGCCGTATAGCGTTCATTTTCAATTTTGCGGTCGATGACAATCACCGGGATCCCCGCTTTTACGGATTTTTCTACTACGGCGGTAAGCGGGCGCGATTGTATAGGGGATACAATGATAATATCCGATCTGTTCCGGATCAGGGTCTCAATGTCCGTAAGCTGTTTTTCCACATCGTCATCGGCATCCAGTATGGCCAGGTCCACATCGTCATGTAAAGAGGCCTCCAGCCGCATGGATTTGTTCATCTGTTTTCTCCAGTCGTCGGTGGTCATGCCCTGGGAGAAGCCGATCTTTATCTTATCCTTTTCCTTCCTAAGGCCGGTACAGGAAAAGAGAAGCCCCGTCAGCATAAGGCTGGCGAGCATAAAGGAAAAGCGGACGATATCAGGTTTCCGGTAAATTAGCATTGACTTCAAGGTTGGTCTGAACGGATAGCTATTCGTAAAAACCGATTTTTCGCCCAATTTATAAAATTAACACCACTTGGAAGTCCCGGGCCGAAGATTTCACGATTTTAAATTCCCGGTACCCAATACGGAATAGTTTTTTAGTTTTGGAGTTCGGAGTTGATGAGGGTAACAAAAAAAAGATACTTTAAAACTCCCAAACTCCTTTTAACCCTTTATTCAATCCCGGATAATGTATTCTCAGGAGCACAGTCAGTCAAACCTGATAAACATGTCCTGGAAATTAAAAGTCACTTTCTCAAACTTTCGGATAAGGTCCTGACCTATGTTACCGAGATAGTGATTGTCCGGTTTCACAGCTTCTTTCAGCACTACGATGGAATCCAGGCCGATCGTCCTGTTATTGATCTCCGGTTCGAAAGTCATATACATTCCTTTTTTTGTGACAATTCCGCCGACTCCGCCAAAAGAGACTTCAGTCTCGTTATAAGAGGTGTTGAGTTCTTCTTTATTTTTCGCGAAATATATATCGTAGAGCATACTGTTCTTAGCCCCTGTATCCAGTGCATATGTACCCCATCCGGTCTTGTCTTTCAGGTAGATCAGGGGAGTGAGGAAATCGATGGCAAGGTTGCGTTGCGAAGATGAAGTCCGTTCTTTGGGAACAATAAACCGGTTGTTCCTGGTGATCTGTATCTCTTTCATGCCTTCGATGACCGGAAACCCTATAATACCGTGTATCTGGTAGTTTATCTGTGGAAAAGCCAGGGCCTCGTCCGGAAAAACCAGGAAGACGGCATTGCGGACCGTCAGGCCATCCAGGGAAAGTTCGGGAGCTATGGCGATCCTTGATTTTATCTTGTTACCTGTTGCGGCATCGACATTTACAATACCATCCATCAATACTAGACCAAATCGTTTTGCGGTGGTTTCAGTGATGGTCGAAAGGTTGGCCCCGGTGTCGAAAACGAAATGTTGTTTCACGGTATCGCGGGTGACCATGAGGTTTTGCAGTTGTGCCTTGTCCCGGGTGATTTCCAGGTTCACGGTGTTGTCGATCTCGATCTGTTGTTTGGGCTGATCTTCCAGGGCCGACCATATGGCCAGGGTGTTCCTGTGGTCTTCCTCCTCTTCCCCGGTCATCCAGTGCGGGTATTCGGCCAGCAGGCGTTCCAGGGTTTCCTTTGCTTTTTTATATTCGAACAATTTGGAATAATTGACATGATTGATGGAAAGCATCCTGAACTTAAGGCTATCTGATATTTCGGAGGCGTGCCTGGTGAGCAATAACTTCATTTTGTGGATAGAGGAGTCAGGATGGTTAAATACATTGTCCAGGAAAACACCGCTTTTAAGACGATGAAGTTCGGAAAGGCGATCGAGGTTTTCCATGTATTTTTCCCTGGCGCGGAAATAATCCTTGGCATCTATGAGCGAATCGATCTCAGCGTAGATCTTTTCATTTTTTTCAACGGTTGGCTGGCTGTATCCCACTGCTGTCGTTAACAGGAAGAAAATCGTTGTAATTATCTGATAAATGGGGGGGGCGGAGGTCATTTTATGTTATTTTTAGTATGTATTACCGATAAGCTAAAATAGGGAATTATACGATGTGGAGGAGTTTTTTCCGGGGTTTTGGCATTTTGAAAGTAAGAGCACAGGTATTCGGATGTCCGGAGGGATCATTCCGTATGATCGATAATAAGATATTTTTTATGGATGGCATGGCTTAAAACCCGGATGGCCTTTTCGCCGTAATGCAGATAGTTTTCATTTGTAACGGATGTATTATCGGAATTCTCTATATATTGTCGATAGCAGGTCTGGTCGAGTTGAGCCTCGAAGAACGGAACGATCTTCCCCGATCTGAGGACCAGGGCGACCGAATTTTTCCAAAGCTGTTTGTCAGAATATCCTCTTGTAAAGAGTCCTTGAAATGTATAAAAATAGCTGTTATAATATTCTAGAAAAATAAAATCAATATCGCTGAAGGCGATCCTACGGTGCCCGAAATTGTTTTTGATCTCTATATACTTGTCAGTTTTACTGATATAAACAATGACAGACAGTTTTTCGCCTGTCACACTAATACTTTTCTCCTGAACCGTGATTTTTTTGTCCAGCACATTAAACCTGTTAAAGAATGATAGATCTGATGGCACAGACAGGAGCTCTCGTTTTTGGAGCATTTTTCTTCGTTTTTTTATAAAGCTCGATATTTTTTGGCTTTCTTTATATGTAATGAACAGGAGAAACAGGAGAGGGATAAGGAGAAAATCGATGGATTGCAGTGGCATTAACGGTTGATCCGATCTGAGCTTTATATACAATATTAAAATGATCAGTGTGGGCAGGACATTAAAGATCATCCTGTTTATTGTGAGTTTATAGAGGTGCATCATGTATTCTCAACATATGGATTATACCCGAAACCTGCTACGGGCCTGTGTTGCCTGGTGTAAAACAAAGATCGGTAAAAATGGTGATATTAATATTTGTAGCGCTTGTTTTGATAAGTCATTTTCTTCTTCCCTGAAGCAAAATCGTAAGCAATACCGGCCATACTGCCCCAGGAGAAATACCACACGAGTTCAGTGACAGGGATATGGCCGAGTACAGCAATACCATAGGCCGAGCCGGAAAGTAGTCCGTATTTATTCCAGAAATCCGGATATAAAAGGTTAAAGATTATCGCATATACGGGGATGATAATAAGTACGGTGAGCATTCCGGAAATTAGCGAAGGCAGCCACAGGTCTTTTCGGAAAAGGGACATCACCACGGAGAAGGCCACAAAGGCCAGAGAACTGACAAATATAGAGTTAAATCCCATCCAGTTGTTGAAAATGAACAGGGAAAAGACACCGGTTGCAAACAGGCCTGCAAAGAATTTTTTGCGTTTTTTTGCCCCGGTAGCATTGGTTTTCCGGAAAGCAACATCATACCCGGCAACAGCGATCCCGGTAATAAAAAAACCGAACAGAAAATCTTCCGGTGATACCGTAGCCTTGCCAAAGAGGGAAGGAGGTTGCCAGTAATCCCTGAAATACCAGAACTCTGCAATAAGCCCGGCCAGCCCTCCGAGTACACTTGTCTTTAGTATTTTTTTCTTCAGGTCCGGTCTGCTAAGGCAAAAAGCCAGCCAGGGGACAAATAGCAGTACGGAGATAAATAAGTAAGCGTATTTATCCATGGTTTTGGTTGGTGAATAACAACTTAAAGTTAAGAAAATTTCCGAATAAGATGCCGTTTATCAATCTTAATGAAATGGAGGGGTACCGGTAACCGGGGAATTCGGGGTATTTATGGTTAAAAACTGATAACAGTATTCGGCCCCGGTCGTTCCCGGGTTATTTTGGTTTCATTGCTGTTGTTTACAGGAATCCAGGGTGCTTTTCCAAACTTTGAAAAGTCTTTATAATTTCCCAGCAGAGAGAATTGTTCCAGGAAAAACGGAATGCCTTCTGCCCCCAGAGGAGAGTCGGCGTCGGCCACGTGGAAGTGAAGATGTGGCCCTGTGGATTGCCCGGTAAATCCGAGAGCGGCGATAACATCTCCCTTCTTCACTTTTTGCCCCGGTTTTACCCGTATGCTCCCGGGTTTCAGGTGTTCGTAAAACGCATAACGATTATTGCCGATAGCTATGGATATATAATTTCCCGTGGCTTTCCCTGCCGGGTATCGGGGATGTCCGGAAAGAGTAGGGCTTTCGGTAAAGTCGTCCCTGGCCGATGCCACGGTGCCGTCTGCAACCGCGAGGACTTCGGCGCCATATCCATACCAGTTTTTTATGGTGTCCTCATCTCCTTTTGACTCCTTGCCTTCACGGTCCAGTTTAACAAAGTCTATGGCAAATCGGCCGGGTATCCGTGCTTTTCCGTCGACTGTAAAGAACACTCTGCGGTGTCCGCGTTCCCAGGAAGATTCATAGATCGCTGCCCAGGGCCCGCCACGTAACGGAGGCCCCAGGGCAGTCTCTGTTTTCCTGAGACCGAAGACAGGGCCGGAGATCGTTACCGGATTATCTGTATCTCCGTCCGGGTTTACAAAGTGAAGTTGATGCCGTAGTGTATTGCTCTTCAGTTCCGAAGGTAGCGTAAAATCCATGTAAATGACACTTGCACTGCCCGGGGGCAATACTTCTTCGGGGACTGCCTCCCAGGTGCCTGCCATTCTGTGCCGGTTTGCCAGTTCTTTCTCTGCAACGGAAAATACAGGTGTTCCGGAAGCACCTTCTGTAACGGTTAAACCAGTGATTTTTATGGTATGGTCTGCAAAATTGGTCAGGTGAAGTTCGTAATAAATCGTATTTTTTCCGTTTATGGTGACCATCTCAGAGAGGTGTCCGATACGAATTTCCGGAGATTGTATATATTCCTGCCCGGCTGCTTTTTCCATACCGGAAACACACAGTATAAGATATAACAGGATTGACGATAGTTTCATGAGAAATTTTTTAGATCATGGGGTCTGTATCCTGCTAATGTATTCATTATTATATAGAATAACCATAGCCGATCTCCTTTTTAACTTTTAGAGAACGGGCCCGTCAGCCCAGATAAAGGGAGCAGCGTACCTTCATGTCGGCGAGCAGATCAATGATCCTGCGGATATCGATATGATATCCTTCTACCCTGAGTATCCGGTCCCGGTCCTCCAGGTCGAAATTGATGCGGGTATTGGGAAAATGATGTGACAATACCAGGATACAATGGTCTGCCGTAGTGACGTCATTAACATCGGTTTTAAAGATCTCTACGATGGTATGTGTAGTTATCTTCATCTTTTCAGTATAAATAAAGGAAAGGTCAAAACCGGCTTTTATCAGAAATACATTTTAGTCTAAAGTATAACGGATGCCAGCGTTTATATAAAGCGAATTTTTCATGTCGAAATCGTAGAGGGTGTTGTCGTCGATCTTATAGTTTTGTATCTGTAATTCATTGAAAATGGAATATCCCCCTTCGGCAAACAGGGAAAAAGATTTCCCGATCCTGTAATGATATCCCAGTCCGCCGATCACTGCAAGATGGGAGAGCCTGTTCTTTTTCTTTTCCTGGTCGGGCAGTACGGGCTTGCTGATATTGGCCAGGGTCCAGTCTAGTTTGGCAAAGGGTTGTATGGCACTGCGTTTACTGATATTGTAGTTGAGATAGAAGCTGGGCACGCCGAGGTGATACGACCATTTTTCGTTGACGATCCTGTGGTAGGAAACGACTCCCACTGGAAATCCCAGTTGCATGTCATAGGCCATCCCGAAGGAAAAAAATGAGGTATGGTCTTTATTAGACATGGTAGCCACCACATAGGCTGTGAGACTAAAGTCCCTGAATTTCACGGCCCCGTCCAGATTGGAGGAAATACCCGGTTCCGCAACCGCCATAAGGCTCCATTTGGGGTTAAAGATCTTGAGGTATCCGGCTTTCAGGGTAGCAGTGTGGAACCTTTCCAACGTGGAGGTTGAAAAAGATTGGCGCCCTTCTTCAAAATCAAATGCCGAAAGTGTATAGTTTGCTCCTACCAGAATGGCGTTCCCTTTTTCGTTTACGGGAAAGGTTTTTTGAAAGGAAAATCCGGATCTGTTTATTCCCGTTCTGTCGTTTTTCGACAGCAGCGAAGATGAGACGGACAATCCGTCTTTGAGTTGGGCGTAGCCGATATTAATACCCGTCAGGAAGGCTACGGCGATGAGTTTTTTCATGAATTTGCCTGTTTTTATCAGTTTTCAGGCAAACATAGGAATCAGTGGATTGCAGAAATTGTACTATTTCGACAACGATACGGCAGGAAAAATCAATACCTTCGGTAGATTGGACCACGGCAAACTCTTTTTTCAGGAACTCCCTGGGAGCGAGCTCCGTGACCTGTTTGAATTCCCGGATAAAATGGGATTGATCGTAATACCCGCAGGCATAAGCCGTTTCCGTCAGGGAAATGGCGTTGGAAGAGTGCATGAACTGCACGGCATTGTTGACCCGCTTTATTTTAACCAGTTCGGAGGGGCTCAGCCCGGTAACTTTTTTGAATTTGCGTTCTATGGTCTTATAGTTGGAATGGAATTTTCGGCTCAGTTCGTTTATTCTCAGTGAAGTATCCAGAAACAGGCTGTGCATACAGGATTTTACAAAATAATAGTCCGCTATAACACCTGTGTTTTGCAGCTTTTTCAACAGAAAATTTTCAATCAGGCCAATCCTGGTAGTATCGTCGGGAGCTTCGTAGACCTGTTCTTCCAGTAAACGGTATTCCCTGCCCAGAAAAGCGTCGAGTGGATAGTTGGCATAGGCAAATAAATGTGCCGGGATGCCGAAAAACGGATAAGAACCACCGGGTTTGAACCTCACGCAAAAGAATTTAAGCCTTTCGGGCAGGACCACATGAGCAGACTTGTTTCGAATGCCCGAAACATGTGATCCTCTTACCGATTCCCGTTTGCCGTCCATGAACTCCGTAAGATCGTCCCCGAAGTTAAATACAAGTTCTATATTGCCGTCCGGGATAAACGATTCCACTTCTCTCGAAGAGATCGTGTTGTGTACGTCTGTTGCCCAGAAGCACTCTATATATTCCGACAGTGAGGGGTGTGGCTTGTACTCTATGTATTCCATGTCCGGAAGGGGTATGGCAATAGAACGAAAAGAAACGGGATATAGTATTCGGTGAACAGTATTCAGTGGTCGGTATTCAGTAAGCAGTGATCGGTATTGGATCGGGTATTTAGTGTTGCAGGTTGCAAGTTACAGGTTAAACTCCTACTAATTCAACCTCTAACCTGCAACCTTAAACCTTGAACTTCGAATCCTATTAGTGCTCAGCTTAAGATGTGTTCCGGCCGCTAAGGAAGTAATTCGGCATCAACCTGGAGGGAATGTAGGATATCCGTAACTTTTTTAACATCAATAATGTTTCCCTCCACCCGCAGGATCCTGTCACAATCTTCCAGGTCGAAATTTATCTGTGTATCCGGGAAATAATTGTACAATACCGATATGACTTTATTGGCCAGTGTCTTGTCGGGGACATTGGTCCGGAAGATCTCCACAGTGGGTTTAAATTGAAATACAGGCATAGTCGTACTTTTTGGGATGTATCTATTAGTCATAATTTTGTGGGAAATGTTACAATTTTACCATGTAATAATCTGTCCGTTTTCCACAACATGGCCCGATTGTATTATGGATGTCATGATAAATATATCCTCTTCCCGGACATGAAAGTTCCCGGAAAGGACTTCCAGGAGGCTCTGCTGGATGTTTCGGACATCCTGGTCGGACCAGAGTGCCGGGAGGTAAAGATTGGCCAGTATGGCATAGGACTTTCCCGCCTGTACAAAACCACTCACCATGTTTATACATATGTCATTATCCGCCACACCGATACGCATGCCCCATTCCTTTACTATGGAATCCAACAGGAGTTCCGGAACATCTTTTTGCTTTACAAAACAATGTAGTATGGGCATAACTTGCCATTTTTTATGGATAGGGGCTCCCGTTTTTTTGTGTTTAAAACTTACGCTCCTGGAACGGGGTGCCTTTTCCGTCTTCACAATATTCTTTAAGGCTCAGGAGAAACATGCCCCAGTTATAGTTGCACCATCGGTAGAATTCGGTTACGTCCTTCCAGTTTGCATGATTGAGTATCACCGTGGTTACCCCGTTCTTTTCGGTAAGGTCAAAGATCACCGAGGTACCTATCCATTCGGGGTCGGACTCCACACAGGCCCATTCTATTCTCCTGTTCTTCGTTAGATGCTTTATTTGCATTTTGGTTGCGTAACCGTCATCGAAATCAAACTCATTGATAAAATTTATCTCGGGCTTTACTTTCAGTTCCCTGGTCCATACTTCGGAGAGCCCTTTCTCGGTGGTAAGAGCTTCGTATACCTTAGCTGCGGGTGTCTTAATATAATTGATATGTTCAATATTTGTCATTTTTGTGAATATATTAAATTGGTTTAAACATTTTCTTAGTATTAGTGATAGATTTTCAGAAAATGTTACAGTTTTGTCAGAAACTTTTCTGTTCGTTTTCAAGGGTTTTGGTTACACCTCAACATCGGCACACCCGTATATCCGTTTATTCTTCCTGAGGGGAATTTATCATCCATAATTTGCCATATCTGTCCTCCAATTGGCCGAAGTAAGCATTCCAGAACTGTTTTTGGAAGGGTATGGTGATCTTTCCGCCTTCAGCCAGTTTGTTGAAGATCTTTTCCGCTTGTTTTTCATCGGTGAATTGCAAGGTCATGGCAATGCCGTTGGAATTGGATATCTGTCCCCCGGGAAAACTGTCACATGCCAGTATGGTATTATCCTCAAAGGTAAAATCGGCATGTAATATCTTGTTTTTGTAGTTTTCCGGGATATCCATGGGGGCCTCACTATAACGGTTCAGTTTAATGTCACCGCCAAAAATGGACTGGTACCACTGAAGGGCCTTTTCACAATTTCCTTGAAATTGAAGGTAGGGTATGAGTTTCATAAATAACTTTTTTTGCTAAATTAAAGGAGTTATCTTTTCCTTTGCGGTGCTTATCCCGCCATTTTATAGGGGTATTCGGGACAAAATTGTATCTTTAGAGACTTTTTTGAGGAGAAATAAAGAACTGTTATTTAATTGTTTGTACTACAATTAAACAGATTTCCGAATGTAGCTCAATTTAAAGGGCGAAGTTTTAATTTCGTACAATCTAAATAAAAACCAATACACCCCATGGAATTATCTATTCTATTAACATCCCACCACCGCCTGCTCAGTGTGGCTGCCATGCTGGATGTTTTTCAGTCGGTAAACCGCTATTTTACGGAAGCTGGCAAAACACCTTTTTTCGATATTCAACTGCTTTATGGCGAAGAAAGCCGAAACAAGCATGGATATAGCGATTATATTACAAAACCCGTAACGGAGGTAGAGCGTACAGACCTGATCCTCATACCTGCTTTTGCATCTGAAGATATCAGAACGCTCATTTCGGAAAACCGGGAAATGATCCAGTGGTTGCATGGGCAGTACAAACAGGGAGTGGAGATCGCCAGTTTTTGTACCGGGGCTTTTCTCCTTGGGGCATCGGGCCTGCTTAACGGAAGGAAAGCAACTACTCATATCAATGCTACTACGGCCTTTGCGAACAGCTTTCCGAACGTGTTGTTGCAAGCCAGGGAAATACTCACCGAGGACGGGGGCGTTTATACCAGTGGTGGGGCAACCAACAGCTTTCACCTGATGCTTCACCTGATCAAGAAATATTGCGGGATAGAAACAGCTATTTATATTTCCAAGATGTTCGCCATTGATATGGACCGCGAGCAACAGGCCTGCTACGGAACGTTTACCCCCAATCGCGACCATGGGGACGAGCTGGTAAAAGGTATTGAGCAATACATACACGAAATGTATCCCGAAATACATACCATAGAAGAGATCGTCAGCGAAGTGCCGTCCAGCCGTCGCAATATGGTACGCCGTTTTAAGAAAGCCACAGGAGTTACCCCCATAGTGTATCTGCAAAAAATACGTATGGAGGCAGCCAAGAAAATGCTGGAACAGACCAATAAGAGTATTATGGAGGTCATGCTCGAAGTAGGGTACAGGGACGAAAAATCTTTCCGTAAACTATTCAGAAAGAACACCGGGACCACACCTATCTCTTATCGCGAAAAGTTTAAAGGAGTGGTGCTAAACGCATAAGCGATTTTTGTGAACGGAACCGTAACCTTAGTGTCTTTGTGATAATAAACCAGCCCGTAAAAAGTCACGGCATCTCCGAAAAAATATATAAATCTGCGTGATCTGCGACCTAAAATTTCTCCCGCAGATAGCGCAGATCATCGCAGATTTCCGCAGAAATAAGGTGGTCTTATATGATTATTTCCTCCTGGGATATAACAAAAAATGATTTCCGGAAAATAGTGTAAAGCAAATGTTATCTTAAGGATAAACCTTACTTTCCTGTAAGAGCTTTTGATATATTATTAGTAGTTTTGATGATGTTAAAAAAACGCTAATTTATGATGAAACTTTACGCTGCCAAATTATGTGCCCTTACTATGGGCCTTATGCTCAACAGTTTTTCGCTGTGGGCACAAGTACCTTCTTACTACAACGGAACGGACATTTCCAAAGCGGGAAATGATCTGAAAACCGAACTTGCTGCATTGATCACCAGAACTCACACTATCGAATTGAGCTATACCCCGGGAGTCTGGGAAGCATTGAAGCAAACGGACCTCGATCCGGACAACCCGGAAAACGTATTCCTCATTTACGGGTATAACGATAACGACGGAAACCTGCAGACCGACCGCACACGCGACAAGGACCGCAATGGCGGAAATACGGGCGACTGGAACCGTGAACACGTGTTTGCCAAATCGTTGGGGAACCCTAACCTTGGCACTTCGGGCCCGGGCTCTGATGCACACCATCTGCGGGCTTCAGATGTAAATATGAACTCACAGAGAGGAAACCTTCCTTTTGAAGATGCCAGCGGGAATGCCAGGAAGATCAATAATTCCTGGTATCCCGGTGATGAATGGAAAGGCGATGTAGCCCGGATGATTATGTATATGTACCTCCGGTATGGAGACCGTTGCCTCCCGTCTGCCGTAGGGGTGGGATCGCAAACCTACAGCAGTGATATGATGGATGTTTTCCTGGAATGGAATGCGGAAGACCCGGTGTCGGAATACGAACTGAACCGCAATGGCATACTGGAGAATTTACAGGGCAACCGGAACCCTTTTATCGATAACCCTGCTTTTGCCACTTCCGTTTGGGGCGGACCACAGGCCGAAGACCGTTTTGGGAATGGCACACCCTCTCCTGAGCCCGAACCTGAGGTCCATGTACTCATCAACGAAATAGACGCCGATACGCCGGGCAGTGATGCTGCCGAATTTATAGAACTATATGACGGCGGAACGGGAAATACTTCCCTGGACGGGCTGACGCTGGTATTGTATAATGGCTCAACAGATGTAAGTTACAAGACATTCGATCTGAGCGGGTACACTACGGATGACAATGGTTATTTTGTACTGGGCAACGAGGCTGTGGCTAATGTTTCCCTGGTATTTCCGGGAAATACCCTGCAAAACGGAGCCGATGCCGTAGCACTGTATTCCGGAAGCGCTTCCGACTTTCCGGACGGAACATCCATCACTACGGACAGCCTGCTGGATGCCATTGCCTACGATACCAATGATGGCGATGATACAGAAATACTGACCCTGCTGAATCCTGGTGAACCCCAGGTGAACGAAGGCGAACTGGGAAATAAGGACAACCATTCCCTGCAAAGAATACCCAATGGTGAGGGCGGGGGCCGGAATACTTCAACCTATTCCCCGGCCATACCGACCCCCGGAGCTTCCAATAATAATGGAGGAACGGGTAGAACGGGAATCTTTATCAATGAGATAGATGCCGATACCCCGGGCAGTGACGCCTCGGAGTTTATAGAACTGTATGATGGCGGAACGGGCAATACCCCCCTGGACGGACTGGTACTGGTGTTGTATAACGGTTCTACCGATGTGAGTTATGCAACATTTGACCTGAACGGATACTCAACAGATGCCAATGGCTATTTTGTATTGGGTAATGAGGCCGTAGCTAATGTTTCCCTGGTATTTCCGGGAAATACCCTGCAAAACGGAGCCGATGCCGTAGCACTGTATTCCGGAAGCGCTTCCGACTTTCCGAACGGGACACCCATCACCACAGACAGCCTGCAAGACGCGATTGCTTATGATACCAATGATGACGATGATGCGGAAATACTGACCCTGCTGAATGCCGGCGAACCCCAGGTAAACGAGGGTGAACTGGGAGATAAAGACAATCATTCCCTGCAAAGGATACCCAATGGCGAAGGCGGCCCCCGGAATACTTCAACCTATATGCCAGCCATACCTACACCGGGAACTTTGAACGGAGGTACGGATGAACCTACGGAATCTGTTACCATAGCCGAAGCGAGGAGCCTTCCGGATGGGACCACAGTCACTGTTTCGGGAGTGTTGACCGTGTCCGATCAGTTTGCGGGATCGGCCTACATCCAAGATAATACCGGGGCCATAGCAGTGTTTGATCAGTCTGTGCACGGTGACGGTGTTTTCCAGGTAGGGGATTCCCTTAGCCTGACCGGAACGCGAAGTTCTTACAATGACCAGTTGCAAATAAGCCCGGTATCTTCGGTAACGGGGTATGGCATGGCCAATACCCCTGTTGAGCCTGTGGAGATCACCCTTGGTGAAATGGGAGAGCATCCGGGAGAGCTGGTACGTATTGTAAATGTCACTTTTCCCACTCCCGGCGATATGCTGTTCGGTAATTCCAATTATATGCTGTCGGACAGCACAGGTTCCGGTGAGTTACGTATAGATAATGACGCGGAAGGGATTGTAGGGTTGGCACAACCGGACACCTGTTCCGGAATTACAGGGGTAGTGGGGCGGTTCCGGGATATTTTTCAGTTATTACCCAGGATGAAAACCGATCTGCCCTGTGCGGAAGAATATATTCCCGGAGGCGACGACCTCGATATCCCCAAAGATGAAACCCTGGATGTAGCAGCCTGGAATATCGAATGGTTTGGAGATGAGTCCAATTCCCCGGCAGCCGGTGATCCGGATTCGGATATGATCCAGAAAGACAGCGTTAAAGCCATCCTGGCCGCGATGGATGCTGATCTTATTGCCGTAGAAGAAATATCGGATGATGCCCTGTTTGCCCAAATGGTAAGTGAAATGGATGGATACGCCTATGTGTTGTCCGATCATACGTCCTATCCCAACGATCCGGGCGTAAAACAAAAAGTGGGTTTTATCTATAAGACCTCTACCGTAAGCCCTGTGGAGACTAAACCCTTGTTGGCCTCTGTTCACCCGTATTACAATGGTGGGGACGACAGTGCACTTGCGGATTATCCGGACGACCCCACCCGTTTTTTTGCCAGTGGCCGCCTTCCTTTTTTAATGACTGCCAATGTTACCATAGGCGGAGCCACGGAACAAATAAACTTTATTGCACTGCACGCCAGGGCTAACAGCAGCAATGGAGCCCAGTCCAGATATGACATGCGAAAATATGATGTGGAAATGCTGAAAGACAGCCTCGATGCCATGTATGCCGATGCAAATCTCGTTGTCCTTGGCGATTATAACGACGATGTGGATGAAACCGTAGCTGACGGAGTAAATACCACAACGACCACTTACGAAACCTATGTGAACGATATGGCCGGCTATAATGTGGTTTCTTTATCCCTGAGTGAAGAGAATTTCAGGTCGTACGTATTCCGGGAGAACATGATCGATCATATCATGGTTTCCAATGAACTGAACGATAATTTTATAGACGGGTCCGTAAGGGTTGGCTACGAATTTTACGACAGCGATTATACCAATACTACTTCCGATCATTTCCCGGTATCGGCCCGGTTTCGTATGCAGGCCCTGGAGCTGGCACGGACGGAGGTTACCGATGCTACCTGCCACGGCAATGAAGATGGTAGGGCAACCGTTGAAGTTTCAGGAGGGGTACTGCCATATACCTATACATGGAGCAATGGCGGGGATACGGCAACTGTTGAAGGGCTTTCTGCCGGGACCTATACCGTAACCGTAACCGATGCAAAAGGGGCACAGGTGGAAACCGAGGTGGAAATAGGCGAACCCGAAGCAATAACCTTTACCCTGGAAGGAGATGAAAAAGTGTATCCCGGATATGGCCCGGAAGAGACTGCTGTCCTGTCTGCTACGGTGTCCGGAGGAACCCCGGGTTATACCTATCTGTGGAGTACGGGCGATACCGAAAGTGAAATTACCGTAAAACCCCAGGAGACTACCGTGTATACCCTGACCATTACTGATGCAGGTGGTTGTACATCTACCGGAGAGATCACCGTGGAAGCAGAAGATATCCTGTGTGGTAACGACGGATTTTTTAACAAGATCCGGATCTGTTATAAAGGAAAGGCACTTTGCCTGTCTGAAATAGCCGCTGAACAATTGCTCAGGTTAGGTGCTGAGCTCGGTTCCTGTGGTGATGCTTCGGAAGCTGTGATCTCCGGGGTGTTCGTATTGCCCAATCCGGTGATAAGGGATGCCGACATTGTATTGCAGAGCAGTGCGGAAATCATCGTGAAGATACAATTGTATGACCGGAGCGGAAATCTTGTCTATACGGATGAGAAAACCATAAGCCAGGGAAGAAACCGTATAGGTGTTGACTTTTCCGGTTACAGAAGAGGAATCTATATCTGTAAACTGCTCCCGGAAGGTGGCCGGGCTATAACTAAAAAGATACTTAAATTATAGGCATGCTTTTGGTAAAGCTACCTGTTTTAAAATAAAAAAGGCCGGAAAGTATCGATCGCACTTTCCGGCCTTTTCTGTATGTGGTGTTCCTTGTCCTTTACAGTGACTGGAACAGTTCTTCCATTTTTGCTTTTTCTTCGTCTGCCAGGTTGGGGTCTACAAGAATACGGCCGCTGTGTTCATCGGTGATGATCTTTTTACGGGAAGCGATCTCCATCTGTATCTGTGGCGGAATGGTGAAGAAAGAACCTCCGGAGGCTCCTCTTTCTATCGCTACCACAGCAAGTCCGTTCTTAACGTTCTGGCGAATGCGCTTGTAAGCCTGTACCAGTCTGTCGTCGATGAGTTCTTCAAATTCTCCGGACTTTTCTTTCAGGGTGTTCTCCTCTTTTTCGGTTTCGGCCAGGATGGCGTCGAGCTCTCCTTTTTTGTGTTTCAGGTGGTTTTCCCGTTCCTTGAGGCGTTCTTTGGTTTCTGAGATCACCTCTTTTTTCTGCTCGATCTGCACCTTGAATTCCCGAATGTGTTTTTCGGAAAGCTGGATTTCCAGCTCCTGGAATTCAATTTCCTTGCTCAGGGAGTTGAATTCCCTGTTGTTACGAACATTTTTCTGCTGTTCGGAGTATTTTTTGATAAGCCCTTTGGATTCCTCGATCGCATTTTTTTTGTTGGCAATCTCCTGGGTAAGGTTCTCCTGTTCTACGCTCAGTTTTTCTAACCGTGTTTTCAGCCCTTCCACTTCGTCCTCCAGGTCCTCCACTTCCAGGGGAAGTTCTCCTCTTACATTAGCTATTTCATCTATTCTGGAGTCAATTAACTGCAGATCGTACAAAGCTCTTAATTTCTCTTCTACAGTAGCGTCGGTTTTTTTTGCCATAGGTTATAAATACTTGATGGAATTTGTATTGAACTCTGATAAAACGACCTTACCCCCGGGTAAGGCAGGTGCAAAATTATGAATTTTTTTTGTAAGATGCTCAAACAAAAGGTTTTTTGTATATTGTTCACTCTCATAGTGCCCCACATCGGCGATAATCATTTGTTTTTCGGCTTTGTAGAATTCGTGATATTTTACGTCTCCCGTAATAAAAATATCCGCCCCCGCCTTTTTGGCGTGTGAAATGCCAAAAGCGCCACTACCTCCCAATACGGCAACTTTCTTTATTTTCCTGTCCAATAAACCTGAATGACGGATACAGGCCAGTTGCATTTTTTGCTTTAGTTGCCTTAAAAAATCCATGTCCGGCACAGCTTCTGCCAATTCCCCTATCATCCCTATGCCAATGTGCTGGTTGTTGTTTTCGAGTGTTGTTACCTCATAAGCTACCTCCTCATACGGGTGGTTGGCAAACAGGGCTTTTAATATACTGCCTTCGAGATGCCTGGGGTAGGTGACCCCTATCTGTGTTTCCGGTTCAAAACGGGTTACGCCTTTTTCGCCGATTACGGGGTTGCTGTTCTCCTCTCCGTGAAAAGTACCCGTACCTTCCAGGTTAAAGCTGCAATGGCTGTAATTTCCGATAGTTCCTGCTCCTGCTGCGAAAAGGGCTTCTCTGAGGTGATCGGCATTTTTTCGGGGTACAAAGGTAAGCAGTTTTTTTATCGTTCCTTTTTGAGGGATCAGGATTTCCCTGTTTTGTAATTCCAGGGCATCGCAAATGGCGGCATTGACCCCGTTAAAGGCATTGTCCAGGGCTGTGTGTATGGCGTAGATAGCAATGTCGTGCCGTATGGCCTTGATCACTGTTCTTTCTACATAGGAAGAACCGTTCAGTTTTTTGAGGCCGGAAAAGATGATGGGGTGAAAGCTCACAATGAGGTTGCAACCCTTTTCAATGGCTTCGTCCACGACCTCTTCCAGGGTGTCGTGGGTGATGAGTATTCCGGTAACTTCACGGTCCCTGCTGCCCACCAGCAACCCGGTATTGTCAAAATCTTCGGCATAGGCCAGGGGAGAGCGTTCCTCCAGCATGGCCATGACGTCCTTGATATACATGTTGTTCCTTCTTTTCGATTAAAAAAACAAAGGCGAACCCGGCAGGCGGGTTTTCAGGTCCTAAATATACAGTGAAAAATCCGGAATTCTTCCGAAGTAAAAAAAATAACCGTTATTTGTAGGGCGAGTGTACGAGTATTCGAGTATGTAGTTTAAACAACTCGAACACCTGTATCCTCGAACACCGGAACACTGGAACACTGGAAACAACATCATGCACATCCTTCGAAAAATACTCTGGCCTTTTTCCGTCCTTTACGGACTGGTGGTAAAGGTGCGTAATATTTTGTATGACCGTGGAATTTTCCGTTCTGTTTCTTTTGGTATTCCTGTAATCTGTGTAGGGAACCTAAGTGTAGGAGGAACAGGTAAAACGCCGATGGTAGAGTACCTGGTGCGATTGCTGAAGGCAGATTTCCGCACGGCAACCCTGAGCCGGGGATACCGGAGAAAGTCGAAAGGCTTTGTACTGGCCGGATCCGGAATCGGAGTAGATGAACTGGGGGATGAGCCCTGCCAGTACCACGAAAAATTCCCGGATGTGGCCGTAGCCGTGGATGCTGACCGGGTTAACGGTATAAACCGTCTGATGGAGAAGGAACCTTATCCCGAAGTGGTTATTCTCGACGACGCCATGCAACACCGCAGGGTAAAAGCCGGAATGAACATACTGCTCACTTCACAAAATGCCCTCTACACAAAGGATATTTTTCTTCCGGCAGGAAACCTGAGAGACAGCCGTAGCGAAGCAAAACGCGCAGATATCATTGTGGTGACCAAATGCCGGGAAGATATGACGGGGACCGAACGGCAAGAGATTACCGGACAACTCGCCCCGAAACGATATCAAAAGGTTTTTTTTACTTCAATAGCTTACAGTGAAGAGACCAGGTCACTGCATAAAATTGTCCCCCTGGCCGATTGGGAAGGGGAACATTTTACCCTGGTGACGGGTATAGCCAATGCCACTCCCCTGGTGGAGTTCCTGAAAAGCAGAAGACTTTCCTTTGAACACTGTAACTACCCCGACCATCACGAATTTAGTGACAGCGAACTGGAAACCTTGCGGAAAAAAGGCAAAATACTCACCACTGAAAAAGATTTTATGCGCCTCAAGGACAAGCTGGAGGACATTTTTTTTATAGGAATACAAACTGCTTTTCTCTTCGGACAACAGGAAGAATTTAACCGTTTGATCCGTAGGTATGTTGAGGGGGAGTAGGTATTCGGTGATCGGTGGTCAGTGATTGATACAAAATACCGAATACTGAATACCGATTACCGGGAGCTACCCCCGAGGTTGTTTTTTATTTTTTTGTAGAAAGTCTGAGGCTTGAATGGCTTGGTAATAATGTCGTTGCAGCCTGCGTTGTACAGGTCGTCCATGTTTTCTTCCAGTGAAATGGCGGTGAGGGCTACAATAGGCACTTTTTTGTCGAATTCCCGTATTCTGGTCGTGGCTTTGATGCCACTGATACCCGGCATATGAATATCCATGAGGATAAGGTCGAAATTTTTGTTTTTGGCCTTGTCAATGGCCTCATAACCATCGTTGGCCACTTCGGAGGTAATATTTTTCCGGGCCAGCATTTTCTGGGTGACCACCTGGTTGATCTTATTGTCTTCTACAAGGAGCACATGGACGTCTTCAAAAACGATCTCTTCTTCGGTCAGTTCTTCCTGTAAGGTTGGTGTCACGGGTTTTTCTACACCTTTTTCATCCCCGGTTTCCAGGGTAAGGTCAAAGAGGAATGTGCTGCCTTTTCCGGGGTCGCTTTCTACCCTGATATCACTATCCATCAGGTTCAGGAGGTTTTTTACAATGGTGAGCCCCAGGCCGGTGCCACCGTATTTCCGGTTTATTTGGGTAGAGCCCTGCGCAAAACTGTCGAATATACGGGGAAGGATGTCCGGCTCGATACCCATGCCATCATCCCTGACCTCAAAGTGTATTTTAACACTGCTTTTGCGACGTTCCAGTATTCTGCCGAGGATCACGACTTCACCGTTTTCCGTAAATTTAAGCGAATTGCCAATGAGGTTGATGAACACCTGCGACAATTTTAACGAATCACCGATGAGTTCTGCGGGAATATCCTTGTCAAGGTCCAGTTTTATGATATTGTTGTTCTCCTTGGCCGAATGTTCCAGGGACCCTGCTACCTTACCGAGTAACTGTTCCATGTTAAAAGGCCCTCTTTTTATTTTCAGTTGATTGGCTTCCGATTTGTTGACCTGGAGAATGTCATTGATAAAGTTCAGCAGGTATTCTCCGGAAAATTTTAGCGAGTTGAGGTATTCTTTCTGACTTTTCCTGGGATTCTCTTCCAGCAGCAGGTGGGTAAGCCCGGTCACTGCATATAAGGGAGTCCGCAGTTCGTGGCTTACGGTAGAAAGGAACCTGGCTTTTACCTGAAGGGCACTCTCCGCTTCTTCCTTGGCCGCCTGTAATTCCCTGTTCTTTTTAAGCAGCAGGTTGTTGGTCTTTAACTTGATCTTGTTGTTGCGGTACAGGGATATGGTGAGCAGGAAGATGATGATGAGCAATACGGAGCTCATTATGGAAATGATCTTGGCAATATTGACCTGGCGCGACTGTTTTGCGGCATCGATCTTGTACTGGTCGATCACCCTGTCCTTGAAATCGGAAGTGTTGTGATAGGCAATGTTGTTTCGTTCCTCGATGCTTTGAATATTGAAGTATTTTTCCTTTAGACTGTCCGCCAGTTGCCGGTGTTTTACCGTTTCCAAAGGTTTCTTTTTTATACGGAATAGTTCAGAAAGGATGAGATGCCGTTGTATTTCCAGTTTTGGAAAAACGAGATATTCAGGCATTTTGGAAACTTTTTCCATATAGGCCATGGCTCTGTCCGGCTCCTGTAACCGGAGGTGCGCATGTGCGAGATCGAGTAGGATCCCGGCATTGATATAGTTTTCCTCATTGGGGTCCTTAAGCGGAAATATACGCTGGAGTATGGGAATGGCACGGGCATATTCTTCCTGAACGAGGAGTACCTGTGCTTCATAATAGAGTATGATGTCGAGAACAGCATCCTCTTTCTGGATGAGTATGGATTTTGCTTTGTTTATATACGACAGGGCCTGCTTCTGGTTGCCCTTTTTGGCCGAGATCAGGGCTTTAAGAACGAGAAGCTGGATCTCCTTCGCTGCCCGGGAATTGGGTTTAAGGTGCGATTCGCTCAGGAATTCATAGACCTCAAGGTCATCTCCCCGGTCGAAATCGAGGTATAACTTTATGAACAGGGTGTAGCAATTGAAAAAATAATCGGAACGTTTTCGCTTTACCGTATCGGCCATGGCTATGGCCAGGTTCAGTTCGGTAACAGCTCCCCCGAAATCGAAATTGTTCTTGAGTTCGTATACCTTTTTTATGGTGTCTTTAATGGGGTCTTCGGATGCATTGCCAGGCAATCCGGATGCAAAGCCCGGCAACAGGAGCAGGAAAAATAAAAAATAACAAGAGAGTCCCTTCATGGCAAAAAGATTAACATAAATATAATAGGGTTCTCTATAAAATCAAAAATAAAGGGTTTAAATCTTTTCCGGGGCTTTTGTCCGTTTACCGGTATTAGCACGGCCCCGGGAATTTAATGTACCCCCTGGATCTGATTTTTCCGCTTCGGAGCACTGATAAAGGATATAAGGTCTATGATCCTGTTGCTGTATCCGTACTCGTTGTCATACCAGCCTATTATTTTTACCATTTTTTTGCCGATGACGGAGGTCATTTGTGCATCAAAGACACAGGAATGCGGGTTGTTAACCACATCTATGGATACGATGGGGTCTTCCGTATAGGACAATATGCCTTTCAACTCCCCGAGGGCGGCCTGTTTAAAGGCATCTTTTATTTCTTCGATAGAAGTTTCCCGGGCCACATTGAAAGTAATATCGGTGAGAGAACCGTCCGGTACGGGTACACGGATACCGCATCCTCCGATCACTTCACTCAGTCCGGGGAAAATTTTGGTCAGGGCTTTTGCGGCTCCTGTGGTGGTGGGTACAATAGACTGTGCTGCCGCCCTGGCTCTCCGCAGGTCCCTGTGAGGCTGGTCGTGCAGGCTCTGGTCTGAGGTGTAGGAATGTACGGTAGTGATATAGGCCTGTTCTATGCCACAGTGTTCGTGGATGACCCTTATCATGGGAGCGGCATTGTTCGTGGTGCAGGAAGCATTGGACACAATATCTTCAGAACCATCCAGGATATGTTCGTTGACACCCAGGACCACCATTTTTATATGGTCGTCTTCCGGGGGAACGGAAAGGATCACTTTCCCCGCACCATTGCGAAGGTGGTGCTCAAGTTGCTTCCTTCTCTTGAATTTCCCGGTACATTCGAGTACAATATCCGGGTGGAAGGATGACCAGTCCAGCTTTTGTATGTCTGCGGTGTTGAGGAGCGGATAGTGATCGTTATTAACTGTAATGGAACTTTCATCATAACCGATATGCTGTGAGAGGACTCCGTGTATGCTGTCGTATTTCAGCAGATGGCTCAGTGTTTTGGGGTCTGCAAGGTCGTTAATGGCCACCACTTCTATCTGAGGGTGGTCGATGAGCAGGCGGAAGACCGTTCTGCCGATACGGCCGAAACCGTTTATCGCTATTTTTATTTTATCCATAGTGTTGATCTCCGTCTTAGGGCGTAAAATTTTACGCCCTTACCTAATATTGTATGAGCTGTGGGGCATTATATTTCCGGCACAAGATATCGTGTCCCTCTACTTCCGACTTCGTACTTCTGACTTCGTACTTTATTCAATGTGTTTATGTGCCTTGTATGACGATCTTACCAGGGCACCGCTTTCCACGTGGCGGAATCCCATGTCGAGGCCTATTTCCCGTAACCTGTCGAACTGTTCGGGCAGGATAAATTGCTTTACGGGAAGGTGTTTTTTAGACGGCTGGAGGTATTGTCCTATGGTCACGACGTCTACTTTGGCTTCGCGGAGGTCTTTCATGGTCTGTACCACTTCTTCCTCAGTCTCGCCCAGCCCGAGCATGATGCCGGATTTGGTTCTGCGGGCCCCCTGGTCTTTCAGGTAGCGCAAAACACCGAGGCTCCGGTCATACTTGGCCTGTATACGCACTTCGCGGGTAAGCCGCCGTACGGTTTCCATATTGTGCGATACAACTTCGGGAGAAACTTCCACGATACGGTCTATGTTCCGTTCTACACCCTGGAAATCCGGGATCAGGGTTTCCAATGTGGTTTCGGGGTTCATACGCCTTACAGCTTTTACGGTTTCGGCCCATATAATGGACCCCATGTCTTTAAGGTCGTCCCGGTCCACGGATGTGAGCACGGCGTGTTTGATGTTCATGATCTTGATGGACCGCGCCACTTTTTCGGGCTCTTCCCAGTCGATGGTCTCAGGCCTTCCGGTCTTGACCCCGCAGAAACCGCAGGATCTTGTACATATATTTCCGAGTATCATAAAGGTGGCGGTACCTTCGCCCCAGCATTCGCCCATATTAGGGCAGCTTCCCGACGTACATATGGTGTGTAAGTTGTATTTGTCAACCAGCCCTCTCAGTTCTGTATATTTCTTGCCGGTTGGTAGCTTAACACGCAGCCATTTCGGCTTGCCTTTTGGCGGTGCTGCTTTTGCAACGGTCTCTACACTCATAGTTATGTTTTTGTCGTACAAAGATACAAAAGAAGTATGAAGTACGAAGTACGAAGTACAAAGTAGGGGCGCAATGCTTTGCGCCTAACTATCCCTGGATTGGAAAGGCAAAATTAAAGGGGGAGGCGGTGTGATTTTATCAGAATAATGTTATAATATACCACAGGCTAAACCCTACCAGGAAAATAATGCCCAGCCAGCTTACAATTTTCATAAGAATCCCGGGACGATATTGTTTCGGGGTATGAGAGGAGCAGATCAGCCGGAAATTGATAATAGCATAGAAGGGTGCAGTGACGAAAGATAATATGGTGGCGATATCGATCAGCGTTTTCATTTCGGACAGGAAGAAAAGCAATATGGCTATGGTCCCGGTAGCAAGTATCGCCATCCATAAGGCATAATACTGCCGGTCTTTTTGCCCGAGCAGCAGTTTTGTGGTATAGGACATTGCCCTCGGGGAGGCATCGAGCGTGGTCAGTGTAGTACTGAACATGGTGGTAAAGGCGGCGATGGCTATGAAAATATAGGCGGCTTCTCCCAGGTTCCTGGTGTAAAGAGAAATGAGCTGTTCTGAAAACAGGGTGGCATTGGTGCTGAAAATCTCTCCGGAACCAAACATCACCAACCCGCCGAGTGCCATAAATAAAAAACCGAGGATAATGGTGCTGCCAAAACCCAGGTTAAAATCGGAAATGGAATTTTTTACACTGTAATCGGGAATGGTCTTTTTCTTTTCCAGAGCCCACAGAGAATGCCATATGGAAATATCAAGAGGGGCGGGCATCCAGCCCATATAGGCGATGAGAAAGGCCATTCCTGCGGCACTTTTGGGCAATACCTGCTCAAAAGTATGAGATACGGTAGTGTCTGGCACAGCAAGCACTACCGTAATACATGTGCTTATGGTAAGGGTAAGTACAATGATCTTCATCAGATTGTCCAGGAGCTTATACCTGCCTATGAGCAGGATCACCATACAGACGGCGGTGATGATGGCGCTCCACAGTACGGTATCTGTGGTGATCCCGAAAAGGGTAGAGGCGAGGCCCGCAGTGACTACAGTAAGTGCGGTCTGTATCGTGAACATCGTAGCGAAGGTGAGTATAAAATAGGCGATGAGGATGGGTCTGCCCAGTTTCTTATACCCGTCGAGCAGGCATTCGCCTGTGGCCATTGTATATTCGGGACCGTACCGGAAAAACGGATATTTAAAAAGGTGTACCAGCAACAAAGCCCAAAGCAGGCCGAAGTCGAAATCCGCACCGGCCCTTGTAGACTGTACCAGGTGCGATACTCCTATGGCCGCTCCTGCAAATAACAGGCCAGGGCCCAGTGTTTTGATATACTTATACATTTTTGTTCTTGTGAATGATCTCGGCCAGTAGCTTTTTTGCCCGCAACAACTTTACTTTTACATTGTTCAGAGGTTCGTCCAGTTCCGAGGCGATCTCCTGGTAGCTCAGTTCCCGGAAATACCTCAGGTTGATCACGTCCTGGTAATGTGGCTTCAGTTTTTTTATATAGCGTTTGAGTTGTGCCAGGTTTTGCTCGTAGATCAGGTTGTCCTCGGCAGAAGGCGTGTCATCCGGAACGTCATAAACAGTATCTTCTTCCTGGGATGTGGAATGGAAAAGGCTCGATTTCCGTTTTCGGACCAGGTCGAGATGGATATTTTTGGAAATGGTGGTAAGCCACGTTTTAAAAGAGTAACTATTGTCGAACGTGTCGATCTTGTCAAAAGCCCTGGAAAATGTCTGTATGGTGATGTCTTCTGCATCATTTTCGTTCTTGGTACGGATCAGCAGGAAGCCGTAAATGTCATTCCAGTAATGGTCTAAAAGAAAATTAAAAGCCTTTTGATCTCCTTTTCTGGCCTTTTCGATGTTTTTTCGGATAAATTCTGAAGTTATTTCCAACGCGTACTTTTTCTGAAACTTGTTATAAAGATATAAAATTGCACACTAATAAGGGCAAATTCATGAAGGGGTAGCAGCCAGATAAACCCTTTTTCCCCGAGCTTTCGGGCCAATTTTGCCATGACGACGAATTGTACCACCCATTTGAACAGAAAAAGGGCGAGCACGGTTACCGGATTTCGGGCCAGGAAGATCAGGGGAAGGGGTAATAGCCAGAAGAGCAACTGTGCTATGTAAAACAGGTTCAGCAGCACTCTTTGCCCGAGTTTAAAATTACGGAATACGTAGAAGCCTTCACGTTTTTGCTGGATCCATTCGCGGTAGGAAGGAGTAGTTACAGACCGTGTACGGGCATATTTAGACAGGCTTATAGTGGTGTTCTTTGCGGTAGATACTTCATTGACAAAGAGTTCGTCCTCGCCGTTTTTCATGTCCATGTGGCCGATAAAGCCGTTTACCTCATAGAATGCGCTTTTGTGATAGGCCAGGTTTTTTCCCAGGCCGGAATAGGGAAGTCCCGCATGGGCAAAGGAAAGGTATTTTACAGCCCTAAGCCAGTTGTCGTATCGGATCAGTGCATTGAAAAAAACGTTTTTTACACGTTTTACGGCACTGTACCCGAGAACCAATGTTTTTTTGCCACGAAAATTCCGGCTCATTTCCCGGAGCCAGTGGTCAGAAACCGGGATATAATTATCTTCTATAAATACCAGGAGGTTGTATTTTGCTGCCTTGATACCGAGGGTGAGGGCGTATTTCTTTTTCCCCCAGAAGGCTTCGTTGCTAATGACGTTTACTGTTTTAATATTGGAATAACGGCCTGCAAATTCTTCAATGACATCCAGCGTGTGGTCTGAAGAAGCATCGTTAATGAGTACCAGTTGAAAAACCGGGTAATCCTGGGCTAATATGGAAGTGATGGTTTGCCGGAGTAATTCGGCATTGTTTTTCGTCCGGACGATAACAGAAACGGGAGCAAGGTTTTCCGGTGGGGCGGAAGTCCGGGCAAAAGCCAGTTTTCCGAATAAAACATAATAAATGACCAGGATACCTATACTTCCAATAAACAGTGAAAGTAAGATGGTTAGCATAAGCGGTATCCTGCCATATTAGTTTTGTTGTGTTTTGGGGTCACGGCATTCCTGTTCGTCGGGCATTTTTCCACAGAAACTGCACGCTTCGCCGGATTTGTTCAAGAAGGGACTCTGACTGGCACATGTACCTGCAAATTTGCCATCTTTCTTTGCCCATATTTTTATGGCTATTCCCGCAAAGGCTAAGGCTAATAATCCTATGGTGAGTAATATAAGTTTCATTGTTACTGTCTTTGTACTGCAAAGTTACAAAACAAAACAATGAATAACGAACTATTGAGCGGTGAATATCAGTACAAAGCTGTCATTCGATAGAAAATTGGGATCAGGTTGAAGAAGGAGGGGGAGTGTTTGGTGGTCGGTATTCAGTATTCGGTATACACGGTATTTGACATAAAATCTATTCGGGAGTAATATTGGGAGAGGATTTATAGAGACATCCGATAACTTATCGGCAGGAATAAAGAATTACAGGACAATAACTATGCAACACAACAAATGACAATAAATTCAACATAAGTCATCCGCATACTGAATACCGACCACTGACTACCGAATACCGGCAAGCCTATCTCAGGTAAATGCTGGCTACCATGTTTTCTTCAGTGGCATTGATATTTCCCCCTTTGGGTTCTATGGTGATGTTATAGCTTTTGGCTCCTTCCTTGAACGGAATGGAAAGCAGTTTGTTCTGTGCATTTTCCAGTACACCAAGGCTCACCATTTTGCCGTCTATTTCTGCCCACATCTGGAACACCTGTTCTTTTGGGAGTTCTGGGAGCGAAACGATATTGACCATGGAAAGTTTTTCAACGGGGTCTATATACGCAACGGTTTTCAGGTTTTTGGCCCTTCGGTTGCCTTTGAGGATATATTTCTGGGTTTTCGGGTTGTTGAGTATGAGGAACTGGTTTTTAACGTCATCCAGCTTGGAATTAGTGTTCAGGATATCGCTTTTGAGTGCTGCGATCTCTTCATTGACCAGCCCGTTTTTGTACAGTAACTGCTTATTCTGGTACAGCAAGAGGATGGTTGAGGTACAGAAGATTACTGCGATCACGGCGGCGGCATTGTAATACCAGGGGGTGCTTCTTTTCTTTTCCTTCCGTATGGTTTTCATGACGTTTTTCTTCACCTGGTCGGGAGCAGGGCGTGAAAAGCTCATGGTGTAACTTTCGAGATCTTCCTGTAATTCTGTGTATTTTTGTTTTACCTCGGGATAACGAGCTATATATTCTTCAATTTTATAATTTTCTTTGGATGAGGTGGATCCGATGAGGTATCTCTCCAGCAAATCACTTTCCAGCATGGTTTTAATATCGTGGTTCATTTTCTCGGTCTTTTGTCGGTCTGCATATTACATCAGTATTACGGATATTCCGGTCCGTGGCCTTGCAGATATAAAGGTAAAATCAAATATCAGATATTCGTGTTAAAAATTTTTCTGAGTTCCCGGAGCCCTATTTTAAGCCTGGATTTTACGGTACCCAGCGGAACATCCAGCGCTTCACTGGCTTCCTGTTGTGTCATTCCTTTAAAAAACAGGGCATCCAGGATAATCTGGTATTTTGCATCCAGTGATGCAAGGTGCTTTTCCACATCGATGTGTTCCGGCTTAATGGCATCGACACCCACATTATATACGTTAGAAATATCCAGTTGGATTTCCTGTTCTTCTTTTATATTGGCATTTCTCACCTTGTCTATGGCCGTATTGCGAATAATCCGGTAGAGCCAGGTAAACAATCTGGCCTTTTCGGCGTCGTAAGTGTGCGCCTTTTTCCATATTTTTACCAACCCCTCCTGCAAGACGTCCTTGGCGAGTTCTTCGTCCCGTGTTATCTTGTAGGCTATACCGTAAAGGGCATCTCCGTAATAATCATAAAGCATAGCCATGCCTTTCTCATCCTTTTCAATGAGTAAGTTCATGATGTTGATTTCCAGTAAAGAGGACATAAAGCTTGTTTTTTTGTTAAAAAACATCCGAACAGGCCGGGTGCATCGTATATAAGGATGGGGCTATTCAAAGTTATTAAAATTATGAGATAGTTCCCCGCCCCATAGAAGACAATTTTGTTGTTATTTGAAAAGATACGGCAAAAACCTTACTGTGGAAATTATTTGATTTAGCTATGGTTTTTTAGCCTGGTGTGGGTGTTAGGGTTAGCCATGCCAGCGAAGAACCTCGCCGGGATACTGTTCCGGCGAGGTTTTTTTATTTCAGAGCACATTGACTTCGGGATGTATGGATATCCCGAATTTTTCACTTACCGTTTCCCTTATATCCTGCGCCAGTTTCCAGATCTCTTTTCCGGTAGCATTTCCGTAGTTTACAAGTACCAGAGCCTGTTTGGTATGCACTCCGGCATCTCCGAAACGCCTGCCTTTGAATCCGCATTGTTCGATAAGCCAGCCGGCGGGGACCTTTACATGCTTTTCGGAAACAGGATAATGGGGAATTTCCGGGTATCTGTTTTTTAGCTTTTCAAAATCTTCCGCAGGAATTACGGGATTCTTGAAAAAGCTACCCGAATTACCGATCTCGGCCGGATCCGGGAGTTTGCTGCGGCGAATGGAGATGACAGCTTCTGAGATGTCCCGGATTGAAGGAGTTTCTATCCCTTGTTCGGCCAGTCGGGAACGTATGGCCCCGTAATCGATATGTATATGGTGTTTCCTCTTTGTGAGTTTAAAAGTAACACTGGTAATGATATACTTTCCTTTGGCTTCCTGTTTGAATATGGAGTTCCTGTAACCGAAACGGCAATCCTGTAAATGGAAGCTCTTTGTTTCCCCGGAAGCGATCTCCACGGCCTCACAGGATGAAAAAACGTCTTTGAGCTCTACTCCATAAGCTCCGATGTTCTGAATAGGAGCTGTGCCTACATTGCCGGGAATGAGGGAAAGATTTTCCAGTCCCCCGTATCCCTTTTCCAGGGTCCAGAGTACAAATTCATGCCAGTTTTCGCCGGCTCCTGCACGGATAAAGACGTGATCTTCACCTTCCTGTGTTACTGTTATTCCCTTGATATTCATGTGGATCACCAGGGCCTCCACATCGCCGGTGAACAGGATATTGCTTCCTCCGCCAAGGATAAATTTATCCGGATAACCGGGCTGCCGGAGTATGTCCCGGAGCTCTTCGGTGGCAGATACGGAAGTAAAATGCCTGGCCTTAACGTCTATACCAAAAGTATTGTGCTTTTTAAGCGATATGTCGTGTTGAATATTCAATCTTTTCAGTTTGTTGATGCTTTTTACGACGTTTCCCTGCCCGGATATACTTCCAGGGCTTCTTTCAGGATGTTCATGGCCGCTGTCAGATCCTCTTTTTTCAGGATATAGGCAATACGCACCTGGTTGGTGCCCATTCCGGGAGTGGAATAAAACCCGGCTGCGGGAGCTATCATAACCGTTTCATTGTTTAGCTCGAAACTTTCCAGCAGCCATTTCGCAAAATCATCGGTATTTTTGACCGGGAGTTCGGCGATGCAGTAAAATGCGCCTTTGGGTTTGGCGACACGTACCCCTGCTATCTTTTCCAGTTCGCTTACCAGCAGGTTACGCCTGGACACATATTCTTTGGAGACCTCGTCAAAATAGCTTTGCGGGGTTTCCAGGGCGGCTTCGCTGGCTATCTGGGCATAGGTGGGGGAAGACAGTCTCGCCTGGGCAAATTTCAGCGCGGTGGTAATGACCTCTTTGTTCCTGGATACGAAACATCCGATACGGGCCCCGCACATGCTGTAACGTTTGGAGACGGAATCGATCATGATGGCATGCTCTTCCAGTCCTTCTTCCTGCATGATGGAATAGTGCGCTAAATCGTCGTAGACAAATTCCCTGTACACCTCGTCAGAGATCAGGAACAGGTTGTGTTTTTTTACGATCCCGGCCAGTTTCCGGATCTCTTCCCTGGAATAAAGGTACCCTGTGGGGTTCCCGGGGTTACAGATAAGGATGGCCCGTGTTTTCGGGGTAATGAGTTTTTCAAATTCTTCAATGGGTGGCAGGGCAAAGTTGTTTTCTATGGAAGACACCACGGGCACGACCTTTACACCAGAAGCTGTGGCAAAGCCATTATAATTGGCATAAAAAGGTTCCGGGATAATAACTTCATCCCCGTAGTCTGCAACGGTCCCCAGGGCAAACAACAAAGCCTCGGAGCCTCCGGTGGTAACAATGATCTCTTTGGCGGTGACATCGATCCCCTTGTTTTTGTAATATCCGGCGATCTTCTCCCGGTATTGTTCGGAACCCTCACTCCTGGAATATTCCAGGATCTCTATGGTGTTGTTTTTCACTGCGTCCAGGGCCACTTTCGGGGTTTTGATATCGGGCTGTCCAATATTGAGGTGATAGACTTTACGGCCTTTTTTCCTGGCCTCTTCGGCATAAGGTACCAATTTTCGAATAGGCGATTCCGGCATTTGCCTGCCTTTGTCGGAGATTGCTGGCATAATACTTTTGTGGTTTATGGGTTAATTGCCAATTGGTAAATGTACCGGTTCGTTAATGGGCTAATTCGATAATGACTCATTATTAAATTATCACATTGGCACATGATTACATTTCCTGTCCGGAATAACGGCTTTGCAAATTTGCGAAATAATTTTGAGCTGCCGATACTTTCCTCAACACACAAAGTGATAATTATTATTCCTTAATATTTAATAGTTTCTTAATACGTTATTATAAGACAAAACTTATGTGTATCTTAGTATTATGCATTTTTTTACATTAAATATTGTCAAAAACGTAATTTTGACTGTTTTTTTGACATTGTTTTTTTGTGGCTCATCATGTGCGCAGTCATATTTTAACCTGACCTCAACCAGAGATTACTATTCGATAAGGTTTAAGCTGGTCAGTAATCTGATCGTTATTCCGGTAGAGATTAACGGGGTGGAATTGTCTTTTATCCTGGATACCGGAGTAAATAAGCCCATATTGTTTGATCTCACTTCTGCCGATTCGCTGGAACTTAAAAATACCGAAGCGATCTACATACGAGGCCTGGGCGGTGGTGAAGCCATAAAAGCATATAAGGCCAGGAGCAATATCTTCCGGATAAAAAAAGATGTGGTAAACTATAATGAAGACATTTACCTCATCCTGGACCAGGGGATCAATTTTTCGCCCCGGCTCGGAGTTCCCATACACGGGATCATTGGGTTTGAACTCTTTCGGGATTTTGTGGTGGAGATCAACTATGCCAGAAAACGGATAAGGTTTTACAGGCCCGGATCTTATAAGTACAGGGCATGCAGAAAATGCCAGACCTTTCCTCTCGACATTATTCACGATAAGCCCTATATCAAGGCAACCGTAGACCTGAACGAGCAAAAGGATCTGGAAGTAAAACTCCTTATCGATTCGGGGAGTAGCGATGCTTTGTGGCTGTTTAGGAAGGAAAAAGAAAATCTGGTGACTCCCGAAAATCATTTCGAGGATTTTCTGGGAAGGGGATTGAGCGGAAGTATTTATGGAGACAGGGCAAGAGTGGAAAAATTGCAAATAGGGCAGTTTGAATTAAAGGAAGCTAAAGTGGCTTTCCCGGATTCGGTTTCCATACAGCACCTGCAAAACCTGAACGAAAGGGATGGTAGCCTCGGGGCTGAAGTGCTGAAGCGGTTCAATATCGTATTTGACTATGGGGAAGGGAAGCTCACCCTGCGGCGCAATCGCTATTTTAAACAACCCTTTAAGTACAATATGAGCGGAATAGAATTGCAGCACAATGGCATACGGGTAGTAAAAGAACTGGAGTCGGGGATCAGACGGGGCAAGACCAATGAATCTCCGGGGGAAGGCGTGGAAATAAGATTGGACCGGTTTTTTAAATATTCCCTGCATCCTGCGTTTGAAATAGCAGAGATAAGAGATGGGAGCCCTGCATTTATAGCCGGATTGCAAAGGGGAGACATTATATTGACTGTAAACGGAAAAGCTACGTACAGGCGTTCCCTGCATGAGGTTAAAGAGATGCTGAATGAAAAACCCGGTAAAAAAATACGGTTAAAGGTTGAAAGGGAAGGACAGCATTTGGATTTTACTTTCGCACTCAAAAAAGTGTTGTAGACTGGAAACCAGCTTTCAAAGGAGATTCAGGCATAAAAAAAGCTCCCGGAAAGGGAGCTTTGTTATTGTCTGTATTTTGTGAACGTATATTACTTACTGTTACCTCCGAGAACTTTTCCTTTGATCTTGAGGGCAACCGTAGGCGTTTCCGCGTTGGAAGACACATTTACTGTTTTCCTGATCGGGCCTACTCTCTTGGTGTCGTATTTTACCTCAATAGTTCCCTTTTTACCGGGTTGTACCGGATTAGAGGTCCATTTGGGTACTGTACAACCGCAAGAGCTGGAAACGTTAGATATGACCAGGGGGGCATTTCCTGTATTTGTAAATTCAAATACACGAACACCGTTACTTCCCTGGGCGATTTCTCCATAGTCTATGGTATCTTCCTTGAATTCAATTTTCGCTACTTTTTCTTGTGCGTGTACGGCTAGGGCAAACGTACTCACAAACAGAAAGATTGCTAACTTTTTCATAAGTTTAAAATTTGTGGCTGTCTTTAAAAAACAGCCTGTTTTTGTAACTTTTTAAGTTTGTAACAAGCGCTAAAATTAAACACTTTTTCCACTTCTGCAAAATTAAAGACCTGTTTTCCTGGTCAGGTACAGCCCTTTTATGTTTGTTTTCTTTGTTTACCGGGCTTTTATAATATTACAGATATGACTACTTTTGCCCAATCAAAGTCAAAAATCGTTCCAAAACATGAATATTCCGTCAAGATACGATGCCGCAAAAGTAGAGGATAAGTGGTATAATTACTGGATAGAGAATCGTTATTTTCATTCAGAACCCGACGATCGCGAGCCCTATACCATTGTTATACCTCCACCGAACGTTACAGGTGTGCTGCATATGGGGCATATGCTCAACAATACCATACAGGATGTGTTGATCCGCCGGGCGCGACTCAGGGGGTATAATGCATGTTGGGTGCCGGGGACAGACCATGCTTCCATAGCTACGGAAGCCAAGGTTGTGGCCAGGCTGAAGGAAAAGGGAATGGAAAAATCCGATCTCAGCAGGGAGGAGTTCCTCGAACAAGCCTGGGAATGGACGCGGGAATACGGCGGTATTATCCTGGAACAATTGAAAAAACTCGGTGCTTCGTGCGACTGGGAGCGGACCAAGTTCACCATGGATGACGATATGTCAGCCTCTGTGATCAGGGTTTTCGTAGACCTTTATAATAAAAAATTGATCTACCGGGGGCATCGTATGGTAAACTGGGACCCCGAGGCAAAGACAACCTTGTCTGATGAAGAAGTGATCCACGAGGAAAGGCAGGGACTGCTTTATTATCTGGCCTATCCGATCAAAGGAACGGATGAAAAGGTCATTATTGCCACAACACGCCCGGAAACTATATTGGGAGATACTGCCATATGTGTCAATCCGGATGATGAGCGCTACCAGCATTTAATAGGTAAAAAGGCGATCGTTCCTGTATGTGACCGGGAAATCCCCATTATTGCAGACGAATATGTGGATATGGAGTTCGGTACCGGATGCCTCAAAGTAACACCGGCCCACGACGTGAACGATAAGAATCTCGGGGACAAGCACAGCCTTGAGGTTATCGATATTTTTAATGATGATGCTACGCTTAATCATTACGGCCTTCATTATAGGGGAAAAGACCGCTTTGTTGTAAGAAAGGAGATCTCCCGTGAATTAGAAGAAAAGGGATATCTGGTAAAAACCGAGACCCATATAAATAAAGTAGGTACTTCAGAACGGACCAGGGCTGTTATAGAACCCCGCCTTTCGGACCAGTGGTTCCTTAAAATGGAAGAATTGGTAAAACCTGCCCTGAAGGCAGTACTCGAAGATGAAGAAATAAAACTGTTTCCGAAAAAATTTGAAAATACTTACAGGCATTGGATGGAAAACATCCGGGACTGGAACATTTCCCGGCAACTCTGGTGGGGGCAACAGGTACCCGCGTATTATTATGGAGAAGGCAAAGAAGATTTTGTGGTAGCGGAAAGTAGTGAAGAAGCGTTGGAACTTGCCCGGGAGAGAACGGGGAACCCTTCACTTTCGCTTTCCGATCTTACCCAGGACCCCGATGTTCTGGACACCTGGTTCTCTTCCTGGCTATGGCCGATCAGCCTTTTTAAGGGGGTCCTGGAGCCGGAGAACAAGGAAATACAGTATTATTACCCCACTAATGATCTGGTTACAGGCCCGGATATCCTGTTTTTCTGGGTGGCGAGGATGATCATTGCAGGTTATGAATACCGCGAAGAAAAACCTTTTACCAATGTTTATCTTACCGGTTTGGTGCGGGATAGTCAGCGGAGAAAGATGTCCAAGTCCCTGGGTAATTCCCCCGACGCCCTGAAGCTCATAGAGAAATATGGAGCAGATGGAGTGCGGGTAGGGTTGCTATTGAGTTCCGCTGCGGGCAACGATTTGCTGTTTGACGAAGCACTTTGCCAGCAGGGAAAAGGATTTACCAATAAAATATGGAATGCTTTCCGGCTGGTTAAGGGATGGGAGGTTTCTGATACCGAAAAACAGGAAGATGTGGCAGAAATAGCCATAAACTGGTACAGGTCAAAATTCGGGCAGGCTCTGAAGGAAATAGAAGATCATTTTTCCAAATACCGGATTTCCGACGCGCTTATGGCCACCTATAAACTGATCTGGGACGACTTCTGTTCCTGGTACCTGGAAATGGTAAAACCGGCATATGGCAAGCCAATAAGCCATGAAACATACGAAAAAACCATAACGCTATTTGAGGAGAATCTGAAAATATTACATCCCTTTATGCCTTTTCTCACTGAAGAAATATGGCAGCACATGGAAAGTCGCAAGCCGGAAGAGGCGCTTGTGGTAGCACAGTGGCCGGAACCGGTAAAGCCCGACGAAGCCTTGCTGAACGGTTTTTCCCTGGTTATGGAGGTTATTTCAGGGATCCGTACGGTGAGAAAAGAGAAGAACATAGCCTTTAAGGAAGAATTATCCCTTTATACGGCAGGTAACAGCACGGATATGGCAGGTTTCCTGGATGCGGTAATACGCAAACTGGGGAATATTTCGGAAATACATTACGGTACCGAAAAAACTGAAGGAAGTGTATCATTCCGCGTAGGGGCATATGAATACTTTATCCCGGTCAACGGATCGGTAGATGTGGAAGGTGAGGTCAGGAAACTGAAAGAAGAGTTGTCCTATGTGGAAGGTTTCTTAAAATCTGTAAGGGCCAAACTGTCTAATGAACGTTTTGTGAATAATGCGCCGGAAAAAGTGGTGGCTGTGGAAAGACAAAAAGAAGCGGACGCCATTGCCAAGATTACAACGATCAGGGAAAGTTTGTCCAATCTGCAAAACTAATTAAGATAATTCTTACAATTTTTGTTTATTTGTATTAATTGTTGCGAATTTCGCTCTTTGACATTTTTCAATTCATAATGCATTGTAATACAGTGCTTTATTTTTATTTTTTCATTTTGAATCCCTTTGAGTAAGGGGCAATATGTCAAAAAAAGATGAAAAAAGTTATTAAATTTTGAGAAAACTGTATTACATTCGCATTAACATTCGTATATTTAGGAAACAATATTTAAGAAATTTTTTTTACTAAACACTTGATTATGATTATGAAAAAATTAATGTTTACGTCACTGTTTGTAGGATTATTTGCTACTGGCGTTACTGCACAGGAGGCGGATACTACCGATGTACAAGACGAGGGTGGTATAGACGTTATGACTCAAGACAATTTTAATAAATGGTCTATCGAGATCAACGGCGGGGTTAATAAACCGATGAGGCCTTTGGCTAGCGGTTATTATACCAACACTCCGGATCTTCTTCACTTGGATTTGGCGGGACGATACATGTTCAACGAAAAATTCGGTTTGAAACTGGATGTAGGGTACGACAAGTTCGAAAATGATGAAGATTCCAAGGAATTTGATACTAAGTATTACAGGGTGAGTTTACAAGGTGTTGCCAACCTGGGTAGGATCATGAACTGGGAGACATGGACCAGGACTTTTAACCTTTTGGGACATGCCGGTGCCGGTTATTCGCAACTGCGACCAGACCAGGGTCCTATTTCTGATGACCACGACCAAATGATGAACTGGATCGCCGGTCTTACCGGACAGGTGAAGCTCAGCGATCGTGTAGTATTGAATGCTGATTTTACTACATTGGCCCACAGCCGCCAGGATTATACTTTTGATGGTATGAAGAAAACCTCTACCCGTGGTTTCGACGGTATTATGTTCAATGCAACAGTGGGTGTTTCTTTCTACCTTGGAAAGGCAAAACAACATGCTGACTGGTACCTGAGAGAAAACGAAGCACTTAATCAACTCGCAACACGTGTTGATGATATCGAAGGAATGCTTCAGGATACTGACAGGGACGGAGTGCCGGATTACCTGGATCAGGAGCCAAATACTCCTACAGGAGTTTCTGTTGACCGATACGGTAAAGCTAACGACCTGAACGAAAACGGTATTCCGGATGATCTCGAAAGCGCTATGGACATGCGTTATGCATCTAAAGAAAGCCTGGAAGGTCTTGGCGACGGAGGAGATCCTGTTAAGAGACTGATAGAAGACGGATACGTAAATGTATACTTCGGATTTAACAGCAGCAAACCGGCTGTATATTCATTCGACGCCATCAACTACCTGATCAAGTATATGAACGAGAATCCTTCTGCACAAGCAGAACTGCTCGGATATGCTGATGAGATCGGAGGAGATAGCCAGTACAATACTTCATTGTCTGAAAGAAGAGCTAAAGCAGTATACGATATACTGGTTTCTTCTGGAATAGAAGAGTCTAGACTGTCTTACAGCGGTCAAGGTATCGATAGCAGTGTAGACAAAGGTTCTGCAAATGCACGTCAGATCGTAAGAAGGGTTACTTTCAAACTGAAGTAACAACTGATTTCAAAAAATAAATAAAACCCCCGGGGATCCATTCCCCGGGGGTTTTTTATTTTAAAAACATATGCTGAAATGCGATCATAAAGGTTTTATCGAAGAGTGAGAGTGTTTATACGCAATTGTTGGCAGGTCGGATTAGTTGTCCTGGAAATTTTTCAAAATGTGTATAATGTACGGGAGAGTAGTGAAACAAAATACCTGGAGAGAATATCAGGGTAAATACATTACACTTCTGGGGGTTGCACAGAGAAACTCGGAGATTCACAGAGGAAAAACAGGTGGGAGCGATTGCTTTGTGGTCTTGTGAAACAGTTTCGGGTAACGGCTATTGCCTGTAATGTCAGGACAGCTTACAAGTCAAGATTATGTTGTCCGGGTGAAAAATACGACGTATTGCGAGTTATTGTAAGAGGGCTGTGTAGATGGTTATCTGACCAAGTGGGTTTAATTCCCCGATTCTTTGCATCGAAATGCGCTGTATTGTGAGCTTTGTCAAAATAAGCTAAAGCTAAGGCTTGTTTGTTTGAATGTCTCGTGAGTTTGTTCCGGGATGGTCGATCCCAGTTTTATTCAATGAATTATTTTCAGGGAATATGATAGATAATACCGTTTATTTGTCCTTGAGGTGAGCGTGCACCAATCGCACATACTTTTCCTTGGCTTCCCTTTCGCTGATATTCCTGGCCTGGAAAAGAGCATTGGCCTTGAATGCATTGATAAGGGGTTTTCGGCTACCGGGATTGTCGTAGTTCCTGTTTGCTATTTTATAGTAGGCGTAAAGACGTAACAAGAAATCGGCAGGTAAAGGGTCCGTGTAGTTGTTTACGAGTTCTACAGCCTCGTCAAAAGCGTTGTTTAATGCTTCGTCAGTCATTTTACCGGATTGTTGTTGCAATACTGTGTTGTTATTTTTCTGCAATGACATCTATTCCTCCTTTGACATGTTGATGGAGGTTGACCTTCATTTTTGTGCCGGGAGGCAGTAAAAGGTCTACCCGCGAACCAAATTTAATAAAGCCGGCATCTTCTCCCTGGACCACTTGTTTGCCGGGTTTGGCATAGTTTACAATACGTTTTGCCATGGCTCCGGCTATTTGCTTGTAAAGTACTTCGCCCCAGATGCGATTTTTTACGACTACCGTGGTCCTTTCATTGTCTTCGGACGATTTGGGGTGCCAGGCTACGAGATATTTCCCGGGATGATATTTGCTGTAAACTACTTCGCCACCAAGAGCATAGCGCGTAACATGTACATTTATGGGAGACATAAAGATGGATACCTGGAGGCGCTTATCTTTAAAATATTCCTTTTCGTAAACCTCTTCAATGACCACGACTTTGCCATCGACAGGCGCTATAATGTGTTCGTCGTTATGCGGGGTCTGTCTTTTGGGATTCCGGAAGAACTGGAGAATAAGTATAAGCAAAATGAGCGCCAGGATCTGAACGGCAACCTGAAGCCAGGATATGGAAATGAAATACTCGGCACCCAATGCAATGGCTACGACCAGCAAAAAGGTGATAATAATTATTTTATGCCCTTCTTTATGAAACATAGATAAATAATTGTAAGGTCAGATAGGTAAAAGGCGCGAGAAAAATAAGGCTGTCCAGCCTGTCCAGGAGCCCTCCGTGCCCCGGTAGTATAGCCCCGCTGTCTTTTACACCTGCCAACCGCTTAAACTTAGACTCGATCAAATCTCCCAGGCTTCCTGTGATAACGACGACCGCGGCAAGGATCATCCAATGTATTGTCTCCAGGTCGTGGTTATACAGGGCAATGATATAAGCTGCAATAAGAGAAAAGGTCATTCCGCCTACAAATCCCTCGACGGTTTTGTTGGGGGATACACTGGCCAGTAATTTAGTTCTTCCTACACTCTTACCTACAATATAGGCAAAAGTGTCGTTGACCCATACCAATATAAAAATACCAATAATTATAAACTTGGCAAAGGAATTATTATGATTGTGATAGGGGATCATGGTGAGAAAAATACAACCTCCTCCGATATAGAACAACGCAATGATGAATTTGTAATAGTTTTTCGGGAGCTTGAACTGTTTTCCGGACAGCAAAAGGGCAATAAGAAGCAGGTTTACCGCAAGGGTTACGAAAAGGAGAAAGAACACTGCTGTTTCTCCCTGCACAAGGTGAACGAATAACCACCACAACAGTAAAAAAGCAATAAAGATGTAATATCCGCTTAGTTTGATGAGTTTTTTAAATTCGTATATGCATATCAGCCCGAAAGACAGGAACAGGAAATCGAAAGCATCACTGCTCAGGAATACTGCCGATAATAACAGGAAAACGTACAGGATTCCCGTAATGGAACGCGTAAGGAGGTTTTTCATTCTACAAATCTTCCAGGAGGAGCAAATATAGGTTTTTTGTGTTACTCCCGTAGTTAAGAAAGTTCTTTTCTCCCTGTGTGTTGAAGTGCTTGATTGTAGTGATATTGGTGGGGATATGGTCTTTATTCTTGTTTTTGATGCCCCTGAGGCCTTCCCCGATAGTGTTTACCAGCTGGCTGGTGGTGGCAAACAGAATTAAATTATCGGGCAGGTCGTGTAGCTTGAGTTCTCCTATCTGGTTAGAACTAACCAGTATAGAACCGTTATCGGCGACCAGGTTTTCGCAGGTAGTGATAAAAGAACAACTTCCCTGCAGGCTGGTGGAAAAGTGCCCTCCTAGTTTCTGGAATTTTTCCTTGAGTCTTGAATTTACACAGAAAATCTTCTTATCAATCCAGTCGTTTTCGGTGAGAATGCTCCGGAAACTGTCATATATTTCTTCAATAGAGTCGCAATAAATGAATTTGCCTCCGTTCTTCTTAAAGTTTATGGTAAACTTTTCATCTACAGGAAGATCGATATTAGGCATAAACTTACCTCTCCCTTCAATGGAATCTTCAGCATCCTGCGGCTTGTTTATAATGTCTAAAATCTTCTTTAACAGCTTCATTCAATGTTCAACGGGAAAAAGGATTTTTTATTTTTATGTAAAGTTAAAAATATTCTGTTAGAAATCACTGTTTATACGGTTATTTACGGCTGTTCTGCAAAATAAACGGTCGCATGCATATAAAACAGGGGTAGAGGTGGGAAATTATTTCTCCACCACCTCTTCTTCTTCTTTTTCAAAAGGGCGTTTTCCGAAGATCCTTTCCAGGTCGTCTTTAAAGATCACCTCTTTTTCGAGAAGGTGTTCCGCCAGTTCTGTGAGCTTGTCTTTCTGCTCGGACAGGAGTTTTACGGCCCGGATATATTGTTCTTCGATGATGTTGGAGATCTCCTTGTCTATGACGATGGCAGTTTCTTCACTGTAAGGTTTCGTAAAGCCGTATTCGCTCTGTCCGCTGGAATCGTAATAGGTAAGGTTCCCGATCTTCTCGTTAAGTCCGTATATGGTGACCATGGCCTTGGCCTGTTTGGTCACTTTTTCCAGGTCGCTGAGGGCGCCTGTGGATATCTTGCCGAATATCACCTTTTCTGCGGCCCTTCCTCCCAGGGCAGCACACATTTCGTCCAGCATCTGTTCTGGTCGTACAATAAGGCGTTCTTCGGGGAGATACCACGCGGCTCCGAGAGACTGGCCTCTTGGTACGATAGTCACTTTTACCAGCGGAGCGGCGTGTTCCAGCATCCAGCTTACGGTAGCGTGACCGGCTTCGTGGAATGCGATGGTCTTTTTCTCTTCCGGGGTAATGATCTTGTTTTTCTTTTCCAGTCCGCCGATGATCCGGTCCACAGCATCCAGGAAGTCCTGTTTATCGACAGCCTTTTTGCCGTTCCTTGCCGCGATAAGGGCCGCTTCATTACATACATTGGCTATATCGGCACCGGAAAAGCCAGGTGTCTGCTTGGCCAGGAATTCGAGGTCGAGTGCTTCGGAAGTCTTAATGGGTTTAAGGTGAACTTCAAAGATCTCTTTTCGTTCCCGGATATCCGGAAGGTCTACAAATATCTGGCGGTCAAATCGTCCGGCACGCATCAGGGCCTTGTCCAGTACATCGGCACGGTTGGTGGCGGCCAGGACAATGACATTGGTATTGGTGTCAAAGCCGTCCATTTCTGTCAACAGCTGATTGAGGGTATTTTCGCGCTCGTCATTAGAACCCGTAAAGTTGCTTTTGCCCCTGGCGCGTCCTATGGCATCGATCTCGTCGATAAATATGATGGCGGGCGATTTGTCTTTGGCTTGTTTGAACAGGTCTCTTACCCTGGAGGCTCCCACACCGACGAACATTTCTACAAAGTCCGACCCGGACAGGGAGAAGAAAGGTACCTTGGCTTCACCCGCAACTGCTTTGGCCAGCAGGGTTTTTCCGGTACCCGGTGAACCTACGAGCAGGGCCCCTTTCGGGATCTTACCTCCCAGGGAGGTGTATTTATCAGGATTTTTAAGGAATTCTACGATCTCCTGTACTTCTTCTTTGGCACCTTCAAGTCCCGCCACGTCTTTGAAAGTGACTTTCGTCTCTGTTTTTTCGTCAAAGAGACGTGCCTTGGATTTACCAATATTGAATATTTGTCCTCCGGCACCACCGGCACCACCGCCGGCCATTCTGCGCATCAGGAATATCCAGATACCGATGATGAGGATAAACGGAAGAAGGGTAATGATAAAATCACCCAAAAGATTGGACTCCTGGTCATAACCGATAACGGTTTGCAGGTTGTTGTCCTGGATGGTCTTTTTGATCTCGTTCTCAAAATTCTGAAGGTCCCCGAACTTTACTTCATATTGGGGAGAAGATCCCGTAGTTGGAAAAAGGGAATTATCGTCTACGTTCTTGTGTTCTTCTTTGGCCAGTGCATCTTTGGTAAGGTAAACCTTGGCCTGCCTGGTATTTGTGATGATAAGTATTTTTTCTATATCACCGTTTTTGAGAAAATCCTGTAGTTCGGAAGGAGTGGTTGGGGTCAGTTTTTGCCAGCTGCTACCGCCGGAAAAAAGATTAACTCCTATAATTACAAACAAAATGATTGCATAGATCCAGTAAGAACTGAATCTCGGTCTTTTGTTATTTGGGTTGTCTTTTGCCATTAATTATTCGTCTTAGTCTGAAAATATACATTAATAATTGGTCGGGACAGAGGTTACCTTGGCATCGCCCCAGAGGCCCTCGATGTCGTAATATTCGCGGATGTGCTTTTGGAAGACATGTACCACCACATTTACATAGTCCATCAAAACCCATTCGGCATTGTCTGTGCCTTCCACATGCCAGGGCTTGTCTTTGATTTCCTTGCTTACTGTTTTCTGGATGGAGTTTACAATGGCATTGACCTGGGTGTTGGAGGTACCGTTGCAGATAATAAAGTAGTCACAAACCGTGTTTTCAATCTCCCTAAGATCCAAGATATTTATATCTTTTCCTTTAACATCCTCTATCCCTTTCAAGATTATTGCAATTAACTGGTCTGCACTACTGTTCTTTTTTGCCATTAACTTTCATGTGTTTAAATTTGTATCCGCGCCTTGTGCCCCGGGTCATGAACAGGATGATTCTGTTTATGCGGGCTTTATTGTCGGAGACAAGGTCTTTTTTTACTGGTTATAATTACGCAAAGTTATTACTTTTTTGTTTCTTTAACTATTCTATTTAACAGAACATTCGTATTCCATATGCATATCATCAAACTTAATGCCATTGATTCCACCAATTCCTATTTGAAAAAACTCAGTGCCACGAGAACTTTGGAAGACTACACGGTTGTGATAACACGCCAACAAACCCGGGGGAGGGGACAGATGGGAACTTCATGGGCTTCGGAAGCCGGTAAAAACCTGACGTTTAGCGTCTATAAGAAAATATCCTGTATACGAAAAGAAGAGCTGTTTTACCTGAGCATGGCCACATCCCTGGCTATTGTGAGCGCATTGAAAAAATTCAATGTTCCGCAACTGAAGATCAAATGGCCGAACGACATTTTGTCAGCCAATCTGAAGATATGCGGGGTACTCATAGAAAGTATCATTAAAAAAGGAGAGCTGGATGCGGCGGTCATTGGTATGGGGCTTAATGTAAATCAAACCGATTTTGACGGCCTGCCCAATGCCGGGTCCCTGAAACTTGCCACCGGAACTACTTACAATCTGGATGAGCTGATGTATAGTATTGTAGGGGAACTGAAAAACCACGAAAAGCTGATCACAGATAGGACGCTTATCCCTCTCAAATCGCGTTATGAAGAAGCGCTTTTCCGGAAAGACAAACCTTCTACTTTTAAAAACACGGAAGGAGAACTATTTATGGGATTTATCAGGGGTATATCTGAAGCCGGAAAGCTGGTCATCCTGCTGGAAGACGAAGTGCAAAAGGAATTCGACCTGAAGGAAGTGAAACTGATGTATTGAGGTTCGAAATTAGAAGTACGAAATACGAAGTGCAAAATCAGAAAGTAGTTTTTAACCTGTTACTTCTAACCTCGCATTTCGTACGTCTAACTTATTTTTGTCATATTGTTGCTCAGGGTGCCGATAAAGCTGGTGATCGGGCCTTTTATCATCATGCCCATCATGGCGTTGAACTCACCGTCAAAAACCAGGTGCGCTTCACTTTTTCCTTCATCGATACTGTTGATATGTGCCGTAAGTGTAAAGGGCAGTTTGTCACTGGCGGCCCCGAGCACGATCCGGTCAAATTCATTTTTGTCCTTCAGTTGCAGGACGATCTCGGGCATGCCTTTGAGGGCAAAGACAAACTTGTCTTCGGCCAGCACTTCGAACCGGCTGGTATTTTCCGGCATCAGGGTTTCGAAGTTCTTTATGTCGGTAAGAAAGTGAAACAGTTCTTCCTGTGTTTTGTTTACAGTGGTTTTCGGGCTTTCTATTCGCATTAGGCTTGTATGTTAGTGTTATGTGTTTGGTACTTGCTTTCTCAACTTTGTCTTTGCCGGCAGCTTCAAGCTCCAACTGTTATTCCGATCCTTCGGCTTCGCTCAGAATGACAGTTGGAATTTTGGATTTATTTTATAGCTTTCGGGCCCCATTCGGCGGGATTGTTCCGCCATTCCTTGAGGGTTTCCAGTTCCTTTTCGTTGATGTAATTGGTTTCTATAGCCTGTTCCAGTAGGTGGTCGTAATGGCTCAGGGTGGTGAGGTAGACTTTCTGTTCCTCGAAATTTTGGGTGGCCACATCAAATCCGTAAGAGAAAATGGCCATCATGCCCTTAATGTTGGCCCCGTGTTCTTTCAGGGCTTGTACAGCATTGAGACTACTCTTTCCGGTACTGATCAGGTCTTCTACCACAACTACATTTTGCCCGGATTCCAGAAAGCCTTCAATCTGATTTTTCCTGCCGTGTTTTTTGGGTTCGGGCCTTACATATACAAAGGGGACACCGAGATATTCGGCTATCAGGATACCGATGCCGATGGCCCCGGTAGCCACTCCGGCAATAACGTCGGGTTTGCCGTAATGTTCCTCGATCTGCCGGGCCATGTTCTCGCGGATAAAGTTCCGGATAGGTGGAAAAGACAGGGCAACCCTGTTATCACAATATATAGGGGATTCCCAGCCCGAGGCCCATGTAAAAGGATTTTTCGGATTCAATTTTATTGCATTAATTTGCAATAAAAGTTCTGCTGTTTTTTTAGCGGTATTTTTGTCTAAAACCATGGTGACAAATGTATGAAGTTTTTGTAAATGATTATCCAATTATTTTAACAAATATACTTACGAAAGAGGTAAAACATAAATTGTTTTTACTGGAAAGTGTAAGCATTGAGGAGGTTATAAAGCAGCTGAACAAGGGAGAAATGCAGTCGGCTCATTTATATTATCCGAAAGAGGGGCAGTTGATTAAAAAACTTAGTGAAAAAATACCGCTGGTGGTAGCTGCGGGGGGATTGGTGACCAATGCCGAAAATGAAGTGCTGTTCATTTACAGGAACGGCAAATGGGACCTGCCCAAGGGCAAGCTGGAAAAGAAAGAATCCATAGAAGAAGCTGCTTTGCGGGAAGTGGAAGAGGAAACCGGGGTAAGAAAGCTGAAACTGGGGCCCTTGTTGCAGAAAACCTATCATATCTTTAAACGAAACGGTACGTATAAGCTAAAAGAAACCCACTGGTTTAGTATGACCAGTACATATAAAGGAAAATTTCAGGCCCAATACGAAGAAGGGATCGAAAAGGTAGAGTGGAAAAAGCCGGCCGAAATCCCGGAAGCCCTTCAGAACTCTTATGCCAACATAAAAGTGCTTTTTCATAATTGACAGGAAATTTTTCAATTCTTAATTGAAGTTTTATAATTCGTTTTGACCTGGATCTGTTCTTTTAGTGCTTATTTTTGTAGCATCACAAAAAACAGACATGATGAAACTCGTACTTACTTTATTCTTCGCATGGTGCTTTGTGTCAGTCTCAAGCGGCCAGCAAAGCGAACCGACCGGGGCCCGGGCTAAAAATAAAAAAGCCTGGAACAGGGAAAACACATCTGTAAAAATATATCACACTTCGGAAAAAGAGATCGTAACAGGGCCGAAAGCCAGGAATCGTAAGATCTGGAAAAGGAAAGATACCACCCACCAAATCATTACCGGAAAGAAAAGGGCAGACGTCACAGGGCCAAGATTTAAGAACCGGAAACCCTGGCAGAAATAGGCGGTTTCTTAGAGGCAAATACTTTTCGATACGTCTTTCCAGGTTTCTTATGAAGTGGTAACAGGAAGGCATACTTTAAAAAAGCCTAATTTTATAGGTTCAAAACACAGGAAATATGCCTCAAAGAAAATCTGCTACCCGTCCGGAAGCATCAAAAATAAGCTGGAAGGAGCGTTTCGGTTCCCTTCAGTACATTCCCCGGTTTTTCAGTAAGATACGGGATGTCTCCCCGCGACTGTTCTATGCCAATCTCTTTGCTCGTATCGTCAATTCCGCCACGCCGGTACTTCTGTTATGGGTAGGGAAATTGATACTGGACGAAGTGGTGTTACAGATCGATGCAGCAGATAAGGACTTTACCCGTTTGTGGGGCCTTGTAGCAGTAGAGTTGGGGCTTGCCGTGCTTTCCGATCTCATAAGCCGGGTCATTAACCTTACAGATACCCTGATAGGGGATCTCTACTCCAATAGATCTTCCGTAGAGATCATTAACAAAACGGCTGAAATAGAGCTGAGCCAGCTCGAGGATACCGATTTTTACGATAAACTGGAACGCGCCCGCAGGCAGACCGTAGGGAGGGTTTCCCTGATGTCCGGTATTATGGCACAGTTTCAGGATAGTATCACCGTTATTTCCCTCATTACCGCCCTGGTCGTGTTTGAACCCTGGCTGATTGCGTTGCTTATCCTGGCCGTTATCCCGGCATTCCTCAATGAAATAAAGTTCAGTCAAAAGAGTTATTCCCTGGCCCGCGGATGGACCGCTGAGCGCAGAGAGCTGGACGACTTGCGGTATGTAGGGGCGAGTGACGTTACCGCCAAAGAAGTGAAACTCTTCGGGCTTACGGGATATATTGCTGATCGTTTTAAAAAACTATCTGACGAATACTATAAGGTAACCCGGAAACTGGCCATTCGGAAAAACCTCTGGGGAGGAGTCTTTAATGTTTTGGGGGTGCTTTCCTATTACGGAGCTTTTGTTTTGATCATTATTCGTGTGGTAGCCGGTGTGCTTACCGTCGGAGACCTTACTTTCCTTTCCGGTTCCTTTAACCGGCTTCGAAACCAGCTTCAGGCCATTTTTTTCCGGTTCAGCCAGATCACGGAGAGTTCACTGTATTTAAAGGATTATTTTGATTTTCTGGACCTGGAAACGATTTCGGGAGATTCCAAATCCGTTATTCCTGTCCCGGAAGATATTCGTGACGGACTGGAATTTGTGGATGTCTGGTTTAAATATCCCGGTCAACAGGATTATGTCTTAAAAGGAGTGAACTTTAAAGTGCCTGCCGGGAAAAAACTTGCCTTTGTAGGAGAGAACGGGGCAGGGAAAACGACACTTATAAAACTGGCCCTACGGTTTTACGAACCTGCAAAAGGAGTAATATTGCTGGATGGAAAGGATATTCGGGAATTTGGCAAGCAAGAATACCAAAACCTTTTCGGAGTGATCTTCCAGGATTTTGTGAAATACAATTTTTCTGCCGGGGAGAATATTGCCGTGGGGAATATTAAAAATGTAAATAACCAAACGAAGATCTCGGAAGCAGCGGCACAAAGCCTTGCCGATGAAGTTATCGCTACCCTGCCTCGAAAATACGATCAAAAACTGGGACGCCGGTTTACCAACGGCCTGGACCTTTCCGGAGGGCAGTGGCAAAAGATAGCCCTGGCCAGGGCCTATATGAAAGATGCCAAAATCGCGATTCTGGACGAACCTACTTCGGCCCTGGATGCCCGTGCTGAATATGAGGCTTTTCAACGATTTATCGGTTTAACGGATGGGAAGACTGCAATTATTATTTCGCACCGTTTCAGTACAGTACGGCTGGCCAATACCATCGTAGTGCTGAAAGATGGCAAGGTGCTGGAAAAAGGTTCGCACGAAACGCTTATGGAAAACAATGGCCTGTATGCCGAATTGTTCAGTTTACAGGCCGTCGGATATCATTGAAAAGTTAGAAGTACGAAGTTAGAGGTGTGATGCTTTGACTATGCTCAGCAGAAGTGTTGGAAATCCGGAGTTTTTGGATTTGCTATGAAACTCCCGGACTCCAAAACTAACAACTAATCAACTCCCAACGCGATATACTGGGTATTGCAGATGGGCTTTTTCGTAATAGGGAGAATGCTTGTAAACCCAGTCCAGTTGCTTGTACCAATTCCCGGCGAAGAGGGTATCCTCTTTTTTTCTGGCTTCGAATTTCTCTTTCAGGGCAGGGTCCGTGTTCAGTATCTCTCTGGCAATGTCTTCAAATACGTAAGGTGAAAAATGCTCCTTTTGCTGGAGGATGGCATCAAAAAAGTTCCAGTTAAAGAAAGAGTCGGTAGCTTCGGGCTCGAGGGTTTCGAGCAGGTAACGGAGGGCAGGCTGGTCGGTTTTTACGATCAGGTCGCCTTTATGGAATTGTACTTTCCGGACTTCGGCACTTACCCTGGTGTTGTAATGGGGGTAGTGGCCTTCATAGGCATTGCGCTGTGTTTTGTAATCCTCTATGCGGTAGCATTCCACTTCCATCAGGGTATCGCGGGGAATGATGTTTAACGTTACATTGTTGGATTGTAACCGTGCTATCACATGCCACCATTGTTTCGGGATGATATAGGCTTCGGGTATGGTAACCTCTTTGGAAGGCTTAAAATAATCGTTGTACGACACCGGTTTGGTAAACGGCCTGTTCCGGTCGTATTTTAACCTGGGAAAACCGGTAACTGCACTGATCAGGGTATCGGCTTCATATCCCCTGAAATGGAGGGTGGATAGTTTAGTGGAATCAACAGTCCATTGTACGGGATAGGTTTTTGCCGTGGCATGGTTTTTAAAAGCCTGTTCCCGGAGCTCCCCGATCCTGCGGTAGTCCTTTTCAGTGATGTCTACCATGTTTTTCAGTAGGGCATAAGTGCCTTCTACTCTTTGCTTGTAGGGCTTGAGCATATGGGTTTCCACCATCATGCCCAGAGTGTTCCACAATGTGGTGTAGCCCGTGGAATACCTGGGGTGATCCATAAACTGGGAAAATCCTTTTTCTGGTACTTCATTAAACACATTGACGTATGGGGTAATATACCATTCCTTGCTGGCCAGGGCTTTTTCGAGTTGCGGCATCATTTCCTGGTGCAGGTATTTGCCCAGTTCGCCGCCCAGCTTGTTGTGTTGTGTAAAGAGGTGGGTGAGGGTATATTGATAGTCGGCACCGTTACTCACATGAGTGTCTACAAAGACATCGGGTTTTACGAGATGGAAGATCTCTGCAAAAGCCCGGGCGTTTTTAGAGTCGGCTTTGATGAAGTCGCGGTTAAGGTCGTAGTTCCTGGCATTGCCCCGGAAACCGTATTCCTCCGGGCCGTTCTGGTTGGCCCTGGTGTGGCTGTTCCTGTTGAGGGCTCCCCCGATGTTGTAAACAGGGATGGCTACGATAACTGTATTTTCCGGAGGGGTGAGTTTCCCGGTGGCATAGTCCCGAAATAACATCATGGTAGCATCGATGCCATCGCTTTCGCCAGGGTGGATGCCATTGTTTATGAGGAGAATGCGTTTGTCTTTCCTGATCTTTTCAAAATTAAAATTGCCTTTGGGATTGTAGGTGACAATGTGAAGCGGATGGCCGCTGTCGGTCTTTCCCATGGTCTGTAAGTTGATGTCCGGGAATGTCCTGGCCAGTTTCATGTAGTATTCCATGACCCCGGTATAAGCAGGGGTCTCTTTTCCCCCGGAGTTTTCAAAAAAGGTGGTGAATTCCTGTTCTTCTTCCGTATTGATCGTGTTACATGCCACGACCAACAGGAGGAGAAAGGATAGAAAATATCGTTTCATCTGCTATTTTTTATTTGTTAGTTCGATAAACTCACTATAAATTTTCATAGGTCATGCTTCGACAAGCTCAGCATAGGTATGGAATGCCCTAAGACATTACCGGATGGTTTGCACGAACCGTTAATAGGCATTTCATGAACAGACGGTTTCTGGTTTAGATTTCAATATTGGGAGTCTGTAAACCCGTGCGGGCATGGTACAAACTGCACGAAGATACTAAATTTGCCTTGAGCTTGTAAAACGCGGAAGATTGAAAAATGATAAAATGGTTTTAATTTTAACAGGATGTGACGATGTCCGGTATTTGCCTGTATGTGTTTTCTTACCATGAAGCTGAAGGCTTTGTTATTCCCTGATAAATTCCCATACCTTTGTGAAACTATCAGAAAACCATTATCCTATGAGTGATCGGGTAAGCTGCCCCTTGTGCAGTAGCGAAGATGTGCGTTTGTTCTACGATAGGAATCATGTGTTTTATTCCTGTGGAGGTTGTTACGGTATTTTCCGCCCGAAAGGTACGTATGTGGACAAAGATGCGGAAAAATCCCGTTACGAAGAACACAATAATGACATTTTTGACCAGCGCTATCAGCAATTTGTTTCCCCGATTACATCGTCGGTCCTGCGCGATTTTGAGCCATACCACAGCGGGCTGGATTTCGGTGCGGGGACAGGGCCGGTTATTTCAAAAGTACTGGGGGACAATGCCTATAATATTGTACAGTACGACCCCTTCTTTGCCAACGACAAAAGTTTGCTGCAAAAGCACTATCACTATATTGTTTGTTGTGAGGTCATGGAGCATTTTCACAAGCCTTATAACGAGTTCAGGTTACTGAGATCCCTTTTGCTGCCGGAAGGGAAGCTTTATTGTATGACCGGTTTATACGATAATAGTATTGACTTTAACGGCTGGAATTATAAGGACGATGCCACCCACGTATTTATTTACCGGGAAAGGACTCTGGAGTGGGTCAGGGAAGCATTGGGCTTTTCCGGGCTGACTGTTTCGGGAAGGCTGATCATTTTTGAGAAGTAGAAGATAAAAAGCTAAGGCTATCTTTTTCAGACAGCCTTAACTTTTGTGTTTTCGATATGTATGTTTCAAAGAGTCAGATCTTATTGACCATAACTTTATAACTCGGATCTTCCATGATGTTCACATCGATGATAGCTTCGGCGTTTTGAAGCAACCTGCGGCAATCTTTGCTCAGGTGGCGGAGGTGTACTTTTTTACCTTGCTTGGCATAGCGGTGGGTCACGGCATTGAGGGCTTCAATGGCAGACATATCGGCTACACGGCTTTCGGCAAAGTCAATGATGATCTCCTGAGGATCGTTCAGTACGTCAAATTTATCGGCAAAACCTTGTACGGAGCCAAAAAAGAGGGGGCCGAATATCTCATAGTGTTTTACACCGTCTTCATCCACATGTTTCCTGGCCCGGATACGCTTGGCATTTTCCCAGGAATAGGCCAGGGCAGAAAGTACTACACCGATAAGTACTGCAACGGCCAGGTTATGGGTAACTACGGTGATAAGAGTTACCAGTACCATGACAATAACATCGGAGGCAGGCATTTTTTTAAAGGTCTTTAAGCTGGCCCATTCGAATGTTCCGATGGCAACCATAAACATAACGCCTACCAAAGCGGCCATAGGCAATCTTTCGATAAGGCTGGAACCGAACATAATAAAACAAAGTAATCCTACCGAGGCCACTATACCGGACAATCTTGCCCTGGCTCCGGAAGAGATATTAATAAGGCTTTGTCCCAACATGGCGCAGCCTCCCATACCGGAAAGGAAACCGGATACGATATTGGCCGTTCCCTGGGCTACACATTCCTTGTTGCCACGGCCACGGGTTTCTGTGATCTCGTCGATAAGGCTCAAACTCAACAGGCTTTCTATCATGCCCACGCCGGCTACAATGGCAGAATAGGGGAGAATAAGCGTAAAAGTTTCCCAGGTAAAGGGAATGTTAGGGATGGTAAGCGGAGGAAAACCTCCTTTGATGGTCTCGCCTTCCTTGAGGGTGTCGGCTACGGTGGTGGTTTCTACGCCCAGTCCTATAACAATGGCAGAAACTACGATAATGGCTACCAGTGATGAAGGTATGGCTTTGGTAAGTTTGGGAAGCCCCCAAATGATAAGCATGGTGAGTAATACAAGCCCCAGCATGATGAACATGGAAGAACCTTGCAGGAGCTCCGAACTTCCTTTTTGGTAAAAACTAGGGAATTGTGCCGTGAAAATAATAATGGCCAGCCCGTTCACAAAACCAAACATTACGGGTTGCGGCACCAGCCGGATAAATTTACCCAGTCGCAGTACCCCGGCCAGTATTTGTATGGCCCCGGCCAGAATAACCGTGGCAAAGACGAACTGTAAAATGCCTTCGGGAGTGATGTCGGGAGTTATTTCTTTCAGTTTTACAATAAGCCCCACAAAAACCACAGCTACGGCGCCCGTAGCCCCGGAGATCATACCCGGACGGCCACCGAGAATGGAGGTTATGAGCCCCATGGTAAAAGCGGCATAGAGACCAATAAGCGGCGAAAACCCTGCGATCATGGCAAAGGCAATGGCCTCTGGTACCAGGGCCAGGGCTACGGTAAGGCCCGAAAGCACTTCGGTCTTGTAATTTACTTTTTGTGAAAGGTCAAACAAATTGAATATTTTTTTCATGGCAATGAATAATAAATGAATTACGGAATGTAACTGGTTGATAAAAATCTAAAAGCCTGAATATGTGAAAACAATGCCGTATTCCCCTTAGGACAGGGAATGGCAAAACACCGGAATGGCTCCGTGCATCAAGGCGGAGTAACGGTTTTGAAGTATGTTGTGATCCTGCGTTTCATAAATGAAGCGGCAAAAGTATAACTTTTAAGGGAAGTGACAACTATAAGGAGTTAATAAAAAATTATGTTAAGGTGATTTTTTGTGTAGTTTTTAAATACAGCGTCTTTTTTAAATGGTTTTTTTAATGAAGTAAAGGGATATTATGGCTTTGGTAAAGGAGGTGATTTGTTAAAGATAAATTATGGAGGAATACCTGGCTATCGTGCACAACCCACACAAAGTGTACTCTGCGGCATAGCCATAATACGGCCCATGGGAATGGGCTTTTTGCACTTTACACAGATACCGAAATCCTTGTCACCAACTTTGTCCAGCACATACTTTAGTTTGGAGAGTTTTTCTTCGGCCTGTCGCAATGCGGCTTTTACGGTGCTCTGGTTATTTATGGCATCCATACGCGATACGCGGCCTATGGCGTTTTCAGGAGCTATGGGTTTGGTCATTTCCTTGTAGCGCTCTACCTGTTTTTCGGTGAGTTCGATTTGTTTTTGGAGGAATTCCATCCATTGTTTGTCGGTGGGGTCGGTCATTGTTTTTTTGGTTTGGGATTAACAATATTATTAAATAATGATGTCACGAGTCTGGAGACTCGCAACAGGCTTATACAACCACAGAGGGGAACAAAGCAGGTACGGAGAGCACAAAGCATATACATTGCGAATTTTGTGTAATCCTTCGCGTACTTTGTAGTTAAATATACATCGCCTTAAATAAACGATGTCAGTTTATAACGCATTTTTATGAGTTCCTGTATTTCCCGTATGGTTTTAAAACAGCGTTTCAGTTTCATTTTTTCTTCCTTGGACAGGGCGGACAGTTCTATATATCTGCCGGAGTCATTATGCATAAGGCCGTGCTTGGTGCGGAATTTCGACAGAGCCTTGGAGGTGTAGGAGCAGGAAAGGTATAGCTGTTTGTTTTCGGGCTCCAGTTCGGCGAGTTTTTCAAAGCGTTCGGCCGTATTGTTAATATGTGGCACCTGATGAGAGAGGATAAGCACCCTTCCGGCATCGGTAATGGGGGTGATGGCTCTTTTCTTGAGGTCGAAAAAATCCTTGTATTCGCCGTTCTGCTCTACCAGGAACTGGCGAAAAAAGCCCAGGGGCGATGGATTTTGCAATACGCTCTTCCCGAGCATGGCGAAGAAATAAGTGTTCTGGCCGGTTTTTTCGAAAATATGACGGCTAAGGTCATCGGTGAGTGTGCTGTCTCCATAGGAAATGTCGAAATCGAAAAAGATAGAACAGAGCAGTATTTCGTCTTCCCCGGGTTCGGCGATCCATTGGGTGAACTGTGTTTTCCACTCGTCCAGGGACAGGCACCACCGGGGATTGCTGGCCATCATGTCTGCAGGGCAGTATTCATAGCCGAGGGTATTGAGTCTTTTGGTCACTTTTTTGGCCAGGGCCAGAAAATAAGTTTTGATTTCTTCCAGCTTATCGGCGGGGGCATTTTCAAATACAATGGCATTGTCCTGGTCGGTATGTAATAACTGCTCCTTACGGCCCTGGCTGCCGAGAGAGAGCCAGGCGAATTTTACGGGCGGGCTTTCCGGCATTTTTTTCAGGGACAGCTCTATGCACCGTTTTATAGTAGCGTCGTTAAGCTCGGTGATGATCCTGGAAATATGGGTAAGGGGGATGTCCTGACGGATATAACCCTGAAGGAGTATCATGATCTTTTCGTGGATACGCTTCAGGTGTTTGGTCCTGGAGGCCCGTTTTATGGCTTTCATCAATACGGAAGGGTTGTTGCCCTGGGATACAGTGATGTCGTGCTCTGAAATAAAACCTACGAGCCTGGATTTTGGCGTACCATCTTTGGTAATACACAGGTGGCCTATCTTGTATTTCATCATGGCGATCTGCGCCTGGGCGATGGTGATGTTCTTCGGGTAGCATATCACCGGTGAGGTCATGATGTTGCTGATGGGGGTGTCAATGGGATAATCGCCTGTGACGACCTTGTTTTTCAGGTCCCGGTCCGTAACAATTCCCACAGGGATATCACCTTCGGTAACTACTACGGAACCAATGTTTTTTTCGCGCATAAGAAGGGCGACGTCCCTGGTTTTGTCGTCCCGGGTACAGGTGATCACGTTTTTTACATACCTGGCGGGTTGCAGGTCGTAAAGGTCAGTAGAGGAGCTGATGGCTACATCGATACCGTTTTCGGTATACAGTTTTTTGCGGTGTTCTTCGGAATAAGGGTTCTCGGTATTGGAGGCAAAACTCTCTATGATAAAGTTCCCTACCTTAAGGTTCTTTTTAACGATAGGGTCAAAGACATCGAGAGGAATACCATAAAGGATGCTTTCTTCACGCGTGACGGCCTTGATGACATAGTTTTCCCTGGCTATAAGCGGCCGGAGCCCAAAAATATCGCCTTCGTCGCAATTATCTATGGTGATAAAATCGCCGTTCTTTCGCTTTTGCAGGGCTACGGCTCCCTTGTGTACTACGTAGAATTGATTGTGGCCTTCGTCGTTTTCATTAAAAATGACTTTATTTTTTTCAAAATAAAGTACCTGTACACGAGAAGATACTTCCAGGAGTTGCTCCTTGCTGAGTACATCAAAAGGAGGGTGGTTCTTCAGGAAGTCGGCAATACGAAGGGCGATGGTGTTCTTCACTTGTGTATTTTTTAGATGATCGGTCATTGAAGTGTGCCGGCTTTTGGGTGCAGTATCCGTTTAATCCTGTTTTAGCTTTTTGTTTATAGCTCCGAAGACTGATTTGTAATAGTCCGGACAGGAGATTACGTATAGGGATGACGGTGGCGGGTCTTTAACAATTGAAAGAAACTCATCAATATCCATAAGTTTTACATCATCGACCTCGGTTTCCTGTAATTTTAACTCGCTTAAGGGAACATTCAGCTCACCTATATATATATGGTGAAATTCACAATCGATCAGGTCCTCGCGATGTTTTGTGACGGATTTGCAGATCCCGGTTTTTTCCAGGGCCTTTTCGGATAGTTGAAGCCCGAGTTCTTCTTCTACTTCCCGGAGAGCGGAGGAGAGGGAGGCTTCGCCTGCTCCAATATGCCCTGCTACGGAAACATCCCAGTATCCGGGGAAGGTGTCTTTGCAGGCGGACCTTTTTTGTAACAATACTTTCCCGTCAGTCGTATAAAGCCAGACATGGATCGTAGGATGGAAAAGCCCTTTTGCATGTGCTTCGGACTTCAAAAGGACTTTTCCGGTATAATTTCCGTTTTCGTCGAGTATGTCAACGTATTCATCCATTAGTCAAAATAGCTGAAGCTGGTTTCCGGGGTGATCTTCAGGAGGGTTTCGTAAATCATCCGGATCACGTTTTCCATGTCCTCCTTGTGGATCATCTCTACCGTAGTGTGCATATACCGCAATGGAAGGGAGATCAGTGCAGAAGCTACACCCCCGTTACTGTAAGCGAAGGCATCGGTGTCTGTCCCTGTAAACCTGGAAGAAGCCATACGCTGAAAAGGTATGTTTTTCTCTTCGGCAGTGTCTATGATGAGTTCCCGGAGTTTGTTCTGTACTGCGGGAGCGTATGTGATCACAGGGCCATCCCCGATCCTGGTCTCCCCCTGTTTCTTTTTGTCGATCATAGGGGTGGTGGTGTCGTGGCATACATCGGTAACAATGGCTACGTCCGGTTTTATGGTCTGGGTGATCATTTCCGCACCACGAAGGCCTATTTCTTCCTGAACGGAGTTGGTGATGTACAGTCCGAAAGGAAGTTTTTTCTTGTTTTCGTGCAGTAACCGGGCTACTTCGGCGATCATAAAACCACCTGCACGGTTATCGATGGCACGACATACGAATTTGTTTTTGTTGAGCACCTGAAAGGTATCGGGATAAGTGATCACACAACCTACGTGCACGCCCAGCTTTTCCACTTCCTTTTTGTCCTTGGCACCTATATCTATAAATATATTGTCCTGTTTCGGGGTCTCTTCCTTGGCGGCATTCCTGGTGTGAATGGCAGGCCAGCCGAATACACCTTTTACGATACCTTTCTTGGTGTGGATATTCACCCATTTGGACGGTGCGATCTGGTGGTCGCTTCCGCCGTTGCGGATCACGTACAATAGTCCGTCATCGGTGATGTAGTTAACGTACCACGAGATCTCATCAGAGTGCCCTTCGATAACCACCTTATAAGGAGCATCCGGGTTTATAACGCCGACCGCTGTTCCATAGGTGTCGGTAATAAAAGTGTCTACATAGGGCTTCAGGTATTCCATCCACAGCTTTTGACCATCCCACTCATAGCCTGTGGGGGCGGCGTTGTTCAGGTATTTTTCGAGGAAGGTTAAAGATTTCTTGTTTATAATTTCCGCTTTTTTAGCCATAACTCATATAATATTTATTTATCGCACGAAAATAACAATATTCAATTACATTAAATAGTTTATATTGTGGATATTTACGTTCCTGTATGCGCTGGCCATTAATTTGCGGGAAAGTGGAAATAACAGGATAGGGATGAGCGTTAAATGAGACGGATGTGTTGGTAACAGAGAGAATGTTCGTAAATTTACACTCGGGATTATGATGCAAAAATGGACATATATCTTTATCTTCCTGTTTTCGGGAAGTTTTGTCTATGCCCAGGACCGGGAAACTTTCCGGGATTCGCTGGGGCAGGAATATTTTTTGCTCGAAGGGGATACGGTTCCGCGTAAAGCCATAGACCTGGAGGAGGTGTATATTTTTGACCGTCTTAAGTTCTCTTCCAGGGAAGAAAGGGTCCGTTATTATATATTGAAGCGAAAGACCCTGAAAGTGTATCCTTATGCCAAGCTCGCATCTGAACGGCTGACAGAGTTGAACAGGAGGCTCGAAAAGATAGAGTCCAAATCCAGGAGGAGATGGTATACCCGTAGAATACAAAAGTATATTGAAAACGAGTTTACGGATGAATTAAAAAAACTTACCCGGACGGAAGGACAGATACTCGTAAAACTCATTCACCGGCAAACGGGATCTACGGCTTTTTACCTGGTAAAGGAACTGCGAAGCGGCTGGCGGGCATTTTGGTATAATAATACTGCAAAGATGTTTAAAATATCGCTGAAGGAAGAATATCATCCGGAATCAGTGCACGAAGACTACCTTATTGAAGATATTTTGCAAAGGGCCTTTGCTGCAAACCGGATAGAAAGGCAGCCTTCCGTACTCGATTTCGACTATGCGACCCTTTCCAATAAGTGGAAAAAATCGCCCGATCTGAAAAAATAGTTGCTTAGTTCGAAGAAATCAGTTATATTAGCTATCCTTTTTTTCTGCCTTAAAATATTGTGAGGCAGTATTTTGATGGGTAGGACAAAAAAATCATTAAATTTTACTTGCGTAAATAAAAAAACAAGTTCTATATTTGCACCCGCTTTGCAGAGGAAGAGTGTAGATAAGAAGAGGATTGCGAAGTAAAAAAGTTCATTAAAAAAATTTTTTCAAAAAGGGTTGTGAGAGTCAAAAAGAGTATTTACTTTTGCACCCGCTTATCCGGAGAGGATAGGTCATGTAGAGATGCGCGGAGGTGTGTCTTTATAGGAGAAAAAGCATAAGAAGTTCG
>NZ_JAHKRR010000004.1 GCF_018863395.1 Sinomicrobium weinanense | reverse complement strand
CAAAATGATCTACGATGAATGGGGGCAATACAAGTTTTATAAAGTCCAGGTAATTATCCAAAGCAATATCTTTTTTTGCAAAGATCGACTTTTACTTCAATTCTTCCCCAACTTTTGAGATTGATCCTATTTGATCTCCCATTCCGTGGCCGGATCGTTCACGATTTCCGAAAGCCGATCGAACTCTTCCCGGGTTATGGTATTTTCACGGAATTTTTCCAGTAATACTTCTATCGATGCTCTATGCCGATTCATATATTCCAGGTGTTTTTTCTTCTAAAGTTTACCGGTATTCGGTGGTCAGTGTGTGGTATGTTTTACTGATTACCGACCACCGAATACCGAATACCGACTATTTCTCTCTCATGGCTCCCATCAGCTCCATGGAAAAATTGTCCCTGGCCTGGATATAGGCTACCTTAGGAGTGGCCTTTGCCCCTATTTTTCTTTTTTCGAAAGAAGCTGACAGTCCGAAATCTATTCTCCGGAACCCGAGACTGCCTGCGCGTTTTACGGTTTGGTACAACATCTGCCGGTATAACTGGTATTCCCGGGCATATGTATAATCCATTCCGATAAAAGCAGGCACATAGGTATCTTTACCGTTCTTATAACAGAACATCACGCCCAAAGTTATGCCATCTTTTCGCTTATGGTATTCTTTTTTCAGGGAAAGCTCCATAAACTCCCAAAAGGGGCTTTGTGACATGACGGCGAACAATTTTTCCGGAAAGGAAAATGTATTCAGGTCATAATTGTTTTTCCGTACATTCTCAAAGAGTTGCCTGTAAACTTCTGTTTTTTTGGCAGTAACGGTTTCCCTGAACTTCACATTAAAAAATTTTTCATAGGGCTTCACCTCCTTCCGGAAATGCTTCCTGGAACGGGAAGAGAGCGAGGCTACATATTGTTCGACACTTTGCCAGGACAGGTTTTCCACGGCACAGGAATCGGGCATGGCCATTTTTATATATCCCCGGTTGTGAAATACCCGGCTCAGATCTTCTTCTTCGGTAAAATCCCGTAATACCAGCATGGATGTGTCTTTCTTCTCATTGAGTGTTTCCAGTGTTTCCAGAAGTATCCTCACAGCTTCCCGCCATTGCGGGTGTGAACTGTTTAGATAGCAATGCTGCCCCTCTGTAAACAGGGACCCCATGCTCAGCACGTGGGAAGTAAGGTAATAAGGATCCTGTTTTCTCTTTTCTTCCAGTTTCACGGAAACAGAGGCAGGGGCCAGCATATCGTCTTTCCAAAGGGCCAGGGTAAAGAATGTAGCCAGCACCGGTTTTCTGCTTTTGTCCCGGATCATAAGGTAATAGAAAGACCAGTTGTGTTCCGGTGCGGCATTACCGCAAAACGCTTTTTCGAGGAACGCCAGGCCTTCCCAGTCAAAAATCCCGTGACCTTTAAACCGTGTATTCCATTCTTCTTTATTTATCTTGTGAATAGTGTTTTCTAACTGCAAATCCAGGATTCCGGGCTCTTTCCTTTTTTGTTCGGTATTTGTTACCGGCATCCGGAACGCCCTTCTCACCCTGTTCAATGTGGTATGGGTTTCTTCCAGGGCCTTCGGATAGTGATACGCCAGGGCTTCCGCCAGGTGGTCCATGTCTTCTTCTTCATTGTGCCTGGAAATAGTGATCCTTAAGCCGGTATTTTTTACAGGGACTCCCGGATATATACCCAGGTTTATAAAAAGACCTTCGGCCATCAGTCGTCTTACGAGCTTATAACCGGTAACGGGCATCCCGGTTCCGATATAGAATACCGGGCAATCGTTCTGTTCTATCAACGGGAGTTCCGTTTTCTCCAGCAACCGGTTTAAATACCTGACCTTATAGCGTAATTCGTCCTGTAACTTATAGATCTCCGGGGAGAGGTGAATGTCTGCTGAGGCAGAGGCAGCAGCAACGGAAGCAGGCTCTAATTGGGCCGAAAAGGTCAGTGGCCCTCCGAAATTCCGGATCTTCCGGTACATTTTTACATCCGGGCATACCAGTACAGCACCGCTGGCCCCGAAAGTCTTGCTCAGAGTACCGAACAGTAGCGCATTTTCCGGCAGTTCTTTCAGCTTGTGCAGCACATAACCTGTACCGTTCTTTCCTATCCAGCTCATGCCGTGTACATCGTCGAAATACAAATGTAACTGCGGATATTTATTGCTCAGTTCCATAAGTCCGGAAATCGGTGAGCAGTCTCCGTACATGGAATACACCCCATCGGCCATATACCATATTTTTCTGCATTTGGAAGACAGGTCACGTATTTTGTCTTCGAGCATATCCAGATTGTTGTGGCGTATCATTTCTATGGGTACTCCGCGCACCTTGAGCTGCTGGGCGGCATTCTGTACACTCCAGTGTACCTGATGGTCCAGGATAACGCCGTCTTCATCCCTTACCGCAGTGGGTATGACCCCCATATGTCCCAGGGTACTGTTTTTGGTAATCACTACGGGATATCCGTACATGACCTGCACTTTTTCTTCCAGTTCCCTGTACAGGGGATGGGAGATATAGGTTTTGGAAAGGGGGAACTGTGTGCCAAACTTAAAAATGGCCCGGGCAGCAGCGGTCTTAAGGCGGGAATCCTGTTCCAGGCCAAGATAGCCCGTAGTGCCGAAATGCAGCAGATCCCTGTCGTTCACCTTTATTTTTCGGCCGCCGAAACTACTGCCCTGGGCATAAAGGTGGAGCACACCGGCCTCGGTGGCATCCGAGAAAACCCCGTCCACCGTATCCAGGAAGTTATTATGTTTTATTTTTGCCATCTCTTTCCCTTTTCACCGGGGCAAAAACAAACGAAGGTCTAGTTGTTTTTAAACCACCCAAACTAAAAAAATTAACCCAAATCAGCATCTGCAAACCTAAAATAATCCCTCTCAGATAAGAAATAATCCCTCTCAGACAAGTTTTTTTAAAAAGTTTAGCGTTAACCTATAACCGGGTGGCCGTAAATGGCCTGCATATATAAAATTTTGTTAAATTGCCGGGTTATATACCCCACAAATTATGACGTACTTTGAAGATTTCAACCAAGGCATGCCCAATATTGAAAACGAGTATGCCAAATTCTGGATAGACCGGAATATTCTCTTTTTTGTATATAAACCAAACACCATTATCGACCTCAAAGCCGCAAAAATAATCGTCGCCGACAGGTTAAAATTCCAGAACGAGCGGAGTTTCCCCGTATTTTGTGACATCCGCGGAATTAAAGATGTCGACAAGACCGCCAGAGACTACCTTGCCAGGGAAGGGTCTACACTCACCAGAGCGGTTTCCATCCTGGTGGCGCCACCTGTCAGCCATGTTATACTCGAATTTTATCTCAAAGTGAGCAAGCCCAATATTCCCTCAAAAATATTTACTGACAGGCAAAAAGCCCTCCGGTTCCTGGAGACTTTTATATCGCCCTAATTTCGGGAAACGAGGTCAATAAAATTGCATAAACAACTTACATTATGTAACTTAGCGATCTCCCCTTTTCTCGGACGCCTAATTGTCACATGGCTTATGAATCATTAGTACTTTTAGAAAAACACCAGAATACCAAGCGATTTTTTCGACACTACTGTCGGACTTATCTTTTTCTGTAACTTTCAAATCTACCCCAAATGATGAATGTAGATCACGACAAAAAAAGGATAAAAAGCATCAATCGGATGCTTCTCGAGGTCGCAAGCGGAAATTTTTCCTACCGTATCGAAAGGTCCAGCCAGAATGATGAGCTGGAGGCCCTGATCGTCCTGGCCAATATGATGACTGAAGAACTGGGAGAGGCCTTGCGTCATCAAAATTATGTGAACTACAATGAGTCTTACAAACACATTGGCCAGATGACTTTTGTTCTTGATGACCGTTTTCGCGTTAGCAGTTTTAATCCTCTTGCACCGGATATTCTCCTGTTTAAGGAAAAGGAAATACACGGAAGACCTTTATCTGCCTTTCTCACGGAAGAATCCAAACCTGTGTGGCAGGACTTTCAGTCCGACATATTGAACGGCAACTCATATAATCATACCCTGGAGTTATCGTTCAAGGCCAAGAAATATTTTATTGTCCCGACCATCTGTTCCGTATCCACGCTTCTCAATGCTCACCATCAGGGTTCCATACTGGTGACGGCCATAGAAACCATATTGCGAAGTGAAGAAACGGAAAACGAACTGCGGAAAAGAGCTGAACAAAATAAAAAGATCCATAACCATCACTCCTCCAAAAATACACTCCGCATTGTCCTCAACAATTCAGATCTCAAAAAAATCGGACAGGTACAGGAGTATATCGTCAACAAACTCGACGAGCCCAATTTTTCCTTAAAAGAACTGGCCCGCACGCTAGGCACCAATGAATTTAAGTTAAAGTACGGTTTTAAACAACTCTACGGCACTACTGTATTCCGCTACTTACAGGAAGAGCGGCTTCGCAAGGCAAGTCTTCTTGTACAGCATTCCAAATTGCCGTTAAAGAACATTTCGGAAATGACGGGTTTTAAAACTGCTCAACATTTTTCCAGGGTGTTTAAGGGCAAATACGGCTACTCGCCGAGCAAATTCCGCAAACTATTGCGTGAAAAAAACAAATAATGATATGATAAAACGAATATTGCTGCCGAATACCATATTTTCTCTCTCATGAAATAACCTATATTCGGGTTCGTGTAACTTTCCTCCGGAATAATCAAAAAAATCCTTTAGAGATAAGTCTTAATCCCTCTCAGATAAGTTTTTAAATATCCATTTATTACCTTTAGATACTTGAAACCCGGAAATTGCCCATGGCGGTTTCAAGAGAGTACGAAAGCTATTTCGTATGATACATCGCTCTACCCTTGCCAAAAACCGTGAGCAGGGTTTACATATCTATATCGCTCATGTACTGCAAGCCCTAAAGTCTCACGGTTTTATTATCCCTGTGTTTTTCTCTCTATATTGAAATCTCAAAGAACAAGGTGAACGCCAGAAAAAAATCCCTTAGAGATAAGTTTTTATCCCTCTCAGATAAGTCCTGCACGATGAAACTTATTAATTTTACGTACAAAGCATAAAGAATCTGACTAAAATCAGATCGGAATCATACGATAACGGTCAACCTTATCGCCATAGTAACGAAATTTCAGATAACTTTCTCTCTTGCCTTTGTGTGTATAGCCGTGAGTATGCTTCTATATGCGGAAATGGTCCCAGCGCAGTTGACCATGTTCGCAACTCACGGCTGGCAAGGGAAAATTTTCATCAATTAAGGGAAAACATCTCGTCAAAAGGGTCGTCTTCCTCATCGGGGCCCTCTTCTCCATCGAAGTCCTCTTCTTCTTCCGCTTCCGCTATCTCCTTCCAGTGTTCGTCCATCAGCTGTTTTATTTCCTGCTCCGTTTCCGGCCTTCCCATATATGCTTTCAGGTGTTCGAATTCTTCCTCGGTCATTGTACCGCTACGCAATTTTCCCAGCAGTACGTCCAGATATTCTCGGTCGTTCTTCATTGCTTTGTGTTTTAGGATGAATGTATAAATATGCTATCTTTATTAGACTAATTGTTCTATAATTAGTACACCGGAAGTGTATAGACGGTCCTAATGAAAAGGTATTTTTTTTTGAGAACGCACTTTTATACCGCTAAAAACGGGGAAAATTAACCGGAAAACATAATACTCAACCATACAAAACGGCCATTTCCAATCGAACATACAGAAATAACACCTGACAGGACAAATTAAAAAGGGGAAGATCACAGGTCTAGTGAGGATTATGAAGAAATACACCATGTTTCGGATAAGTGCATAAAAAAACACGGAACCTTCAAAAGATCCCGTGTGAACACATCATAAATCTCACACCAATCCAAAATAACCTAATATGAGAAACGTAGTACTAAACTAAAGCTGCTGCGAGATTTTAGCAGAAATACATGTGTCTGTAATTTATACACAGGTAAAATCATATAGTCCCAAGGAAAAATAAAAATAGAAGAATATAACCGTTTATGGACAGGCTAAGATTTTCGCGCCGTCCACAACGTTTAGGCCCGATCAGTGCAGTCAAAAGATCAGGAATAATTACAAATTGTTTTCAAGGTGTGGACGTAACCGGAACTTTATCACTTCCATGATTTTCCACAGGTGATTTTTTACGGTTTTGGGGGTTATTCCCAACATTCCGGCTATTTCTTTATTGGATTTCCCCTCCTCCCTGGATAATTTATAGATGATCTTTTTTTGAGGAGGAAGGCCATCAACGATCCGGTTTACGATCTGCCGGTATTCGTCAAAGTAGATCGTGGCTTCTATGGGTTCGTATTGGGTACAGACGTTTTTCCACAATTCTTCCTTGAGCGATTCTCTGCGAAAGGCATCTCTCAGATGGTTATATGTAAGGTTCCTGGCAATGGTAAATACAAAGGTCGTAAAGGTCGGTGGCTTTATGCTTTCTCTTTTTTGCCAGACTTTAATAAAGACTTCCTGGACCATCTCGTCTGCCACATAATCTGATTTGGCATATGAAAACACAAAATAGTAAAGTCTTTTTCGAAGTGCATAAAAAATAGTTCTGAATGCTCGTTCATCTCCTTTTTTAAGAGACTCCACGAGCCTGTTATCTATTCTTTGAGGTTTTTGCTTGTTCACTTTGCTGTAGTTCTGGTTAGTATGGGAATAAAGTTACGATTATTTACCACAGAACCCGAAAATTCTGTGTCGTTCTTCGTCCGGTCTGCGCATTAAGGGGTTAAAGCGATCCGGTTAATTTTCATTTTACGTATATTTACGTGCGGTTATTCCGGTTTTGAGAATGATCTGGTATTCCGGGAACCCTAACAAATATATAAACGTTTTGTTTAACTGACAAATTTTGAAATATTTTTACACCAAAAGTTTACGATAAAATGAACAGGTCCCTCATGCTAGATCAAATAAAATATCATTATCACTTTAAAAGAGATGCTGACCTGGCGCGGCACCTGGGTATAAAGCCACAGGCCTTGTCGAACTGGAGGAAGCGGAATTCTTTTGATGCGGAACTTATTTATATGAAGTGCAACGAACTCAATTCGGCCTGGTTACTAACGGGAGAGGGGCCTATGCTCAAGGAAGATCTGAAAGGTCTCTATCCGGTGCAGGAAGAGAGCAGCACTTATATACTCACAGAAAGGATTAATGCCATGGAAGGACAGATCGAGGCACTGAAACAAGCCAATGAAGCCCTCCAGGAAACCAACAGTACGCTACGCGAAACACGGGAGATATACAAAAAGCGGATCGAAGAGCTGGAATTGCAAAAAAAGTTGCCAGGTAGCGAATAAACCCGGGAATCCCTTTAGAACTTTTTTAATACTTTATGATAAAAATACTGAGAATCAGTCCTGAAAACAAGGATTTTTCGGTACTCATTAAATACCTTGACGCAGATTTGGCGCTAAGAGACGGTGAGGAACATTCTTTTTATGCGCAATACAATAAGACAGACCAAATTAAACATGCTGTTGTAGCCTATAATACAGATGGGAAACCATCGGCTTGTGGTGCCATAAAGGAATACACTCCGGATATTGCTGAAATAAAACGGATGTATACTTCTCCCGAGAACAGGGGAAAGGGCATGGCCTCTGAAGTCTTAAAAGCCCTTGAGGATTGGGCAATGGAACTTTCTTATAAGAAATGTATTCTCGAAACCGGAAAAAAACAACCCGAAGCTATCCGGCTTTATCAGAAAAACGGTTATAGTGTTATCCCTAATTACGGTCAGTATGCCGGTGTGAAAGACAGCGTATGTTTTGAAAAACTACTGGAACAAAAATAAATTCACTTTTCGCCACATCCTTAAAAACAATGTTGTCTGTCATAGCGAGAGCCGGGCAGATACAACAAACCCCTCCTCCCCTTATAGCATTTTCCTATAAGAACAGACGGGGGCTGATGTTGTATAAAAAAAGATTTGGGGAATCGGTCCTGCCACTTTCTTAAAATACATAGGGAAGATAAGGCTGATCACCCGTTGATTCCTCCTAAAAAGTCGCTTATAAAATCCCTAACGGCATCAAGAGCAGCATCCATGTGGGCTGTTACGATACTCACTATACCGTTGAGTACTTCCAGAATACCGTCAATATTCAAGCCGCCATTAATATTGCTCAGTTCATTTTCGTTCAGTTCTTCTACGCCATATTTATTTAAGTGTTTCATCTGCTTATTTTTTATTTGTTTTTTCACAGGTCAGATGGAAATCGAAGATTAGCTACGCTGAACCACTGTGTTAGGTTTCACGAGTTCCAATGACTAAATAATAACAGTACGAGTAATGCCCGGAATAATCATGCCGGTTGGTATGACAATTTTGCTTATGGGCATTTCATAGCTTTAAAAATGTAGATTAATAAAATAAGATAAGTATTTTATTTCCTGCAATCCGGTAAAAGAAAAGAGCGATAAGGAGCATATTCCCCAGGGCAAACACCTTTGCCTGTTATCGGGTATATGCTCCTTAAGGCTGTTTTTCCTTTAGGATAGCTGAATGATCAGAGATCAATTACAGATCAACTACTCCGGTAACAAGACCAAGAGCAAGCTCTACTATGCTTCCTACTACAGAAACAATTCCGCCTACTACTCCGGTAACAGTACCGAGGACCCCGGTTACCAGGTTAATAACTCCACCGAGGTCCAGGCCTCCGTTAACTTCTTGTAATTCCGTAGCGTTCAGTTCCTGAACTCCGAAGTTTTCTAAATTTTTCATAAAAAAGTAATTTTAGGTTATACAAAAGATTTAAGACAATTTTTTCGCTTATTTAGTGGTGTAATGGAACGTATCCGTTTTACACTGCTAATATAAAGTCACTCCCTGTATAAACCTTGCAGTTTAGAGGTTTTGTTTAAAAAACATGTCGTTTTAACCACTGAAATCGTTAAGAATTTTACTTCACCTGTATCCGGCGGTGCCTTTCGGCAGGCACATCTTTTTCCTTGATATTTTTCAGGATGTTTCCGCTACGATCTCTTTTTCCAGAACGGGATAATCCCCGCAGAGCCTGATCCGGGTAGTATCAAACGGAAAAGTATCCACATAGGTGCTGTTAGCCGGTGGCTGGTGTACATGGATCAGAGCTGCCACTATTCTCTCCCGGTCTTCTTTGCGCACCGGGGTACAACTATAACAAAACTGTTCTCCCGGCTTTAGCTTTTGTTTCCACAACGATTTTTTTTCATGGTTCCTCACCCGTTCGTTAATATTATCGGCTGCTCCTATATAGATCAGGTCGTTCATGGATACGGTGCTTTTATCCCGGTCGTGGTAATAGCTTTGTACCACAAATATCCCTGAATAAGTGGGTAAACCACGGTTGTCCCCTGCTCTCCAGTATCCTTTGAATTCCTGTTCGAATACTTTTTCTGTCATTAAGTATACCTTTTGAGTTTAACCTTCAAACCTAAAGGCATTATGACAAATTTCCTTACGGATTTCCATAAAACACAAAAAAAGCTGTCCTCAAACAGATGTATATGCTTCCGTAAAATATCTGAAGAGACCGATCTCCCATATACCCCGAAACGGGATGCTCCGGCTCTCAAAGGCAGTGAAAACCACCAGCTCTAAAAACAGCCGTAAACTGCTTTCTGTATAACAAAGCCTATAACAACCTGAGATCTTTTAAAATGGTAATAAGATGGATCGTAGTATTGGCATTAAAGTCTTCTTTAAGTTCTTTGAGCCTCTTTTCCATCGAACTTCTACTGCTGGGCTTTATGCCCTCTTTTCTGAAGTGTGTTTCTATCTGTTCCTGGGTGAACCCATTGGCGAGGCAGGTAAGCAGCGCCAGTTCATATTCCCTGAGGGTCAGGAAATTTTTCTTTTTCACTGAGTTCTCCACCTCCGGGGAAAGGTAAGAATCTCCGTCATTTACAGTCCTGATGGCATTTTCCAGGTTGGTAAGGCCATTCCGTCCCTTACAGACATATCCGCGTATCTGTCCCCTGTTCCAGAGAGACCTTACAATTTGCGGATGGTCTTCTACCGAATACACAATAATAGGTATTTCCGGAAATTCTCCGGCCACCACCGCAACAAGCTCTTCTCCCGAAGTCAGTTTTTCAGCCCGGTGATCGGGCTTAAAGGAAAGGTCACAGATCAACAGGTCAAAGGGATTCCCGTCCAGCACGGCCCTTTTTGCTTTCAGATAGGCCTCGTCGCAATACACAGCATGATACATCTCCGGTATTTCCAGTTTCTTCAAAACAGCAGACAATCCCTTGTTTATGCTGTCTATGTCCTCGGCAACTAATATTTTCTTAAACATACGCAAAAGATTAGTAAGGTAATTGAACTTCAGCTCTAAAGCCTTTTTCAATATCAAAAGTAATGCTTCCTTTTACGAATAAAATACGGTTTTCCGTATTCCGGAGCCCGTTGCCATATTTTAACATACCAGATGGTATGCCCACACCATTATCGGAATATGTGATCTTCAGTTTTTCCGCTGTTTCGGAAAAAGTTATGGCTACGTGTGTGGCCTTGCTGTGTTTTTTCATATTGGTCATCAATTCCTGTAATACCCGGTGGAGGTTCACCTTTTTTTCTATCGATACTTTTTGCCAGGAAACATCCTCCAGGCCGAGGATAACGATCCTGGTGTCACCGGAAGAATAGCTTCCCAGCATGGAAGTGAGTTCTTCCGGAAAGCGGGCACCGGTATCAACACCTGTATTTTCCCTGGAAATATCTCTTGTCATCATATATATTTTTTCCAGTTTATCCAGAATGTCCTTATCGGGAGTGCCCGTTCCCAATTGCGCCATAATATGGTATACCCCATTGGCAAGTTCGTCGTGCACCCTTTTGGACAGGCGTATTTCGGTGGTGTATATGGCTTCCTGCCTTTCTCTTGCTATCCTTGCTTCTTCCCTGGTTTTCCTCAGGGTATACCACAGATAGGAGATTGTACCTATACCGATGACAACCATAAAGAGGACCAGGTTTTCTGTCTTTTCTTTTTTTAACAGGAGTTCCGTTCTTTCCTTTTCGGTTTTATATTTTAATTTTTGTTGTTCTTCCCGGCTGTAATCGTATTTTATTTTGGCAAAGGCGTTCTTGACCCTGAGCCTGGCCGTATTCAGGCTATCATTTAATAAAGTGTATTGCCCGGCGTATAGCTGACTTTCATTGGGAGCTGCCAGGTGAATCAGTTTTTCCAGGGCTCTTATCCGCCCTTCCGGATTTTTATACGCTGTGGAAATATCCAGATATCTTTTTGCGTATTCAACAGCCAAGGCATTATTTACCGGCCTGAAAAAATCGGAAAGATGGGCATAACTGGCCTGAAGCCCTTCCATATCATCATTTTTCAGTCTTATCTTAAGAGCTTCTTCTAACTCTGCTAAAACATTTGCCCCCGGATTCTGCAACCACCTCGTATAAGCAAGGTTGTCTATGATCCGCGCCTTTATTTTAGTACTATTTGCTCCTTTTTTACGAGCAATAGAGGTAAATATTTCAATAGCTGAGTTAAACTCTTTTTGGTCCATTCTGACATTGGCAATGTTAGTCAAAACCACAATGCTGTCTTTCCCCGATGCGACAAACTTCAGGGCATTCTCATATTCTTTAATGGCATCGTCATATAATTCCTGCCCTCTATAGCTTATAGCAATACGATTGTATGCACCGGATAAGTAAAGGGAATCTTTCTTGTGATCCAGGTAGAGTAAACTTTCGGTAGCACTTTCCTGGCTGCCGGAATAATCTCCTAAACGCCCCTGGGCTATTGCCATTTCAACCAAACGTTTTCCCACCTGGGAACTATCACCGACAGCCAGATAGTATTTTTTGGATTCTATGGCGTTTTTAAAACTCTCCTCCAGATCACTTAAATAGCTGAAAATTTTGCTTTTCCTATAATACCCCTTAGCCAGATACAGAGTATCCTCTTGTACTTTGGAAAATTTTATGAGTTCATCGGTATAATACAGAGAACTATCGTACTGCCTCATTGTATTATGGAGGTATATTTTCTGGGACAATACCTTTAACACTAAAGGATCGTGATCATCTTTGACATGCGCCAGAAATTGGTTAACAAAGAAAAGTTTTTCTTCAGTAGAAAGGGTATTCTCTTTGGAGCGTTCAAAAAAGTATACTGCAGAATCTTTTACCTTTTCCGGCGTTCCTCTCTGGGTCTCCATATTTTCATCACAACCAGCATAAAACACTATAATGATGAACAGAGCTAAGAAACTGAATTTCATGGGGTACCTTTGATCTTTCCCCCCAAATTACTAAAAAATGATAAGCCGCGAATAATTTCCGCGGCTTTTCTTTGCAAAATATTTTTAATATTCAGGCTCTTCAGGTAGTTCAATATCTCCGTCTTCACCTGGCCCTCCTTGCGTATCATACAACGCTTCATTCTCCGCCACATCGTCATAAGTACATGACGACAGGGACAGATTGGCAATAACAACCGCTATAATTAAAAGTAACTTTTTCATTTTTGATAAAATTTTGGAATTAGACAAAGGGGTAACCGTCCGGCTAATAGCCGGAAATGCCTGGGGTTACGGCACCCCATAAGCCCCGTAATGTGGGAGTACTCCTTGGTTTTGGGAAGAAGAAATCTTAAATGCGGAGGCGTCTGGCCACTTCCCTACGGCCATCGGCCACCCGCATTACGGATTTCCGTAAAAACAGGCCCTTATCTTTTGGTATGTTAGCTACGCCAAATAAGGCCCCATTCTGCCAGCGAAGTAAAGACAGGAAAGACAAAAGAGTGTAGACAAAGGCAAGACATCTCTTTGACAATTTGTGAACGTTCATAAAACTGACTCACAAAAATCTGTAAACCATCATTTTACACTTAAACACATTAAAAATGGAAAAATGGATTCAGAACCTCATGGAGTCCGTATTCGGCAAAGTAAAAGAAATAGCCGTGGAAACTTCCGTAAACGGGAGGTCCAGGTACCTCGCCCAAAAAATGGAAGACGACTTCAGCTTTCGACTGAGCGACAGGAACATCACCCGGTATTACAAGGCGTATATCACCGGCGAAAAAAGAAAGATCACACCCAATAAGGCTACGCTTAACGCTCTTGCCGAATTTATCGGTTATAGGGGCTTTGAGGATTTTATCCGGAGAAACGAAACCAAAGAAGAAGAAAAGTGCCGAAAATTTTCCAGGCAGATCAAAAAAATGTACAAGCAGATAGCCCTTAGCCTGGTTGTTAATTTCCTCCTTCTGAGCGGGCTGTTCTTTTTCGTTTCGAAATACTATAAAAAGAACTGTATGATCTGGATGGATGACCACTACGAAAAGATAAGATGTTCTGACCTGGAACTGGAAGTGGAGCTCAATGAAAAAGTATTGGCCAAGTTTAAAAAAAATACAGGCGGGTGACTCGATCTCCTTTTTCAGGAACGGCAAGGTCTCAATGTGGTATGCCATAATCGATGGTAAGATCGAATTCTTTACGTTCCCCTGGGTACATCCCACGAGCAAAAAAACACTAAAGCCCGTAACTCCGTATCTCTCGAAAATGTATCTCTCGAAAACCAAAGATCATGTCGGGAAAAGATAAAACATTCCGGCCAGTTTAATTTCACGGGGGGGAGTATCACATAGAACTCATTCTACCTGATATTCGAATTAGTTCTACATTTCAGGCCATGAGCTACTAGGGAAAATAGCCTAATTTCACCGCACTTTTAACCCGGGCATCGATGCATGCCTGAGCGGGATTTATCCCTGAAAATTGATACTAAACCTTGAAATAGATTTGTGGAAACCTTTTACTTTTTGAGTTGATGAGAAAACTACTGACTCTTGCAGGAGTTGTGATATCCGTCTATTCCCTGACAACTATTCTGGGGTATGTTATGGAATACCGCATGATGGCAAATGACGAAACAGGCTATGTGTGGGGAAATTTTATCCTGCTGCTCATAGGCTTTGTGATGATCCTCTATGCCCGTGGCATAACAAATAAATGATCAAAGGCACAGGCTAAAGGAACCGCATTGCAAACAACCAACCGTAGGTTCCTGAAGTCCCGGAGCAGGTTTTTTAGGAAATTTAGCCGCCCTGTCAACCCGTTCAATACAGGGATAAGCTCCGGGATATTCAGGAATTATATTAGAACTATTTATGATGTGGTCACTTATAGATATTTATTACAATGAATTACTGGTGATGCGTTAATTTTCAAATAAAAAATACAAGAAGTTGAATATCAATAAATTGAAAATTGTTTTTTGCTTTTACATTTGGTTTTGATTGAGCCTAACAGGGCTCCTCCCTTGTGATGAAAGGAGGTGGTTCCGATCTCTGATCGGGACCCGAGAGCCTGTCCCGAGATATCGGGAGTTAGAAAGCCCAAACCATCGGACAAACATAGGTGTTCCGGGCAAATTCCCAAGGCTTGGGCCGGGTCAAACTCCCCGTCCCACAAGCGGGACACCCCTCTTCAGATGAAAAGGGGAGCTTTTGAAATTTGTTAAAACATTGATTTATTTCCAATAACAATAAATCTCTAAAAACCACAACAAACCTCTATAAGTCATTAAAAATCAATATTGTTATTATGGGTAAGATCATAGCTATTGCAAATCAGAAAGGTGGCGTGGGCAAGACCACTACCTCCGTTAACCTGGCGGCTGCGCTGGGTGTTCTGGAGAAAAAAGTGCTGCTTATAGATGCAGACCCGCAGGCCAATGCCACTTCAGGGCTGGGTATTCCGGTAGATGATGTAGAAACCGGCACTTACCAGTTGCTAGAACACACCGTTGAAGCAAAAGACGCCGTGATACCGACCAAATCTCCCAATGTAGACCTTATTCCGGCCCATATAGACCTTGTAGCCATAGAGATCGAACTGGTAGATAAGGAAAGAAGGGAATACATGTTTAAGGAAGCCCTGAAAGGGATTGACGACCATTATGATTTTATCCTTATAGACTGTGCCCCGTCGCTCGGGCTGCTCACGCTCAATGCCCTTACTGCCGCATATTCCGTCATCATACCCATTCAGTGCGAATATTTTGCCCTGGAAGGCCTCGGAAAACTTCTTACCACCATTAAAAGCGTTCAGAAAACACACAACCCCAGGCTCGATATAGAAGGTATGCTGCTCACCATGTACGACTCCAGGCTTCGGTTGTCCAACCAGGTGGTAGAAGAAGTAAAACAGCATTTCAGCGATATGATCTTCGACACCATCGTTCAACGCAACATCCGCCTGAGCGAAGCTCCCAGTTATGGTGAAAGTATCATCAACTACGATGCCACCAGCAAGGGGGCACTGAGTTACCTGAGCCTCGCTCATGAGATCATAAGCAAGGGAACTGCCACCACTGAATAAAAAGATTGAAAGAGATTGATGGAAGATTGAATTTCGATAATGAGAGTTTGATCTTAAACATTTTAATCTTCTTCAATCTTCCCGCGTAGCGGGGTCAATCTCCTATCAATCTTTTAACCTTGCCTTTGCCCGCACGGAAAACAGTTTCTTAAAACTCGTTAGGCAGAAGCAGGGTTCTTCCAATAAAGTAAAAACACATACAGACACCGGGTTCCAGGGGGATGTTCCGGGAGATTCTCGCTCTTTTTAAGACCTCCCTGTTTCTTTTACAGAATTCCAGCCAGCAATCCCCCTTTTCTCCCCTGCACAGGCGGATTACAATAAAATCTGTTTCCCGCGACAGTGCAAATGCCCACATAGCCATATCCAGGAACAACCTGCCGTCTTCAAAAAGAGCAATTGCATATTGAACACCATCAGTATAATAAAACGGGAAACCGGGATGCAAATACAGGTGACCGGAACTGCTGAAACCCTCTATTTTTTTTCGGACCGCCCTACTCTCATTCTCTTTTACCTGAAGTACAAATATTTCCATACGCTTTAAACGAGTTTTACCCTGCAAACGGAAACCGCATTATTGCGAAATTCGATCTCCAGGTACATTTTGTAGGGCAGGCTCTTCAGGTCTGTTACAAAATATTTCCATCGATCTACATAATAGTGATTGTACTCATCACCCAGAAGTTCCACAACCTCGGCTTTAGACTTGGACAGCAACACCTCGCCTTCCAGGATATTTTTCAGGTGAGAAATACGTTGCTCTCTACTGCTTTTCCACAAGGAACTTTCAAAAGAGCAGTGTCTGACTCGCAATAAAAGCATGACATATTTACAAAATAATGACATCTCTCAATTTTTTCTGTCTATTGAAGTCTAATATCCACACTTAGAAAAAGTTATTTAATTTCCTGCCCGTACAGTTTCATTCTCCCGATACGGATAATGCCGGGACAAGGGAACGACAGGACAGTTTTCCGGTATTCGCAGTTTAAATAAACTAAATAAGCTCCCGGCAAAGCAACACTTGCCGGGAAGACTTATCTAAACACTTGATTATGATATTAGGAAACGCTGTATTAACGTCGATATAAAAGTAGCGTAGTTGCCTTATAATCTCCTCAAAAAAGCCGTAGAACTAATACATGGCCCGTGTAGAATAAGTTCATTTTCAGTGTAGAACAAGTTCTATAACAGCCAGGTCATTATTAACTTTTTTTTTCGTATACTTGTAGGCCTCAAATAAGAATTTTCATAACCTACATTATTTCAGTACCTTATAACTGTTTTATAGTATTAAAATAAGTATAAAACAGGTGTTTTATCACTCCTGGTAGCAAACATTTAACGCCCGCAAATTTTACATAATCTTTAGAATTTCCCTCTGATTCTAATGCGACTTACGTTGATCACCCTTTTCAGTTCCCTCCATCTTATAACCTATGGCCACCAAATCCGCAATCACCCTGCTAAAGATTATAGCATAAAATGGTATACCGACAGTGACGGGTTACCACAAAACAGTGTAAAACAAATATTCAGGGACACTTATGGCTTTATCTGGCTCCTCACCCAAAACGGCCTGGTACGCTACGACGGCAGAAACTTCAGGGTATTTAATTCTGAAAATACTACCATACACAACAACCGCATGACCCATGCCGAAGGAAATCCGGGCATGGACAGTATTTTCGTCTATAACGATTTTGACGAAACCCTCCTGATATCCAAAAGGACTGCTAAAACGTTTCATAATAAGGCAAGGCCCTATCCCGGCCACAACACGGCCCCTTTTACGGGAAACATCCCGGACTCCACCCGTGTGGCGGGCAAAAGGTACATTATCCCCGCGTCCGGCAACACCCGTTATTCCATAGGCAATGACACTGTGGCCTATCAAATGTCCGGACAGGGTACATACAGGCTCCGTTTTCCTCACAACGGTCCCCGGCATTTCTTTACCATGGGAGACACCCTGTATTATCTGCAAAACAATGGCAGATATGCCATGATACATGACGGCGGGATATTTTTCGGAAGAACAAAGGTCCCGGATAAAAAAATCACCGGGATTATCCACAATGCCATAACTCAGCAAAGTTTCGTCCACACGGAAAAAGAGCTGTATCTCCTTCAGAAAAAGGGTACAGGGCTTTATCTTCAACGTATATTGGCAGATTTCGATTTCAGTGCTGAAAACAGCATTTTATCGATCTATTACGATCCCTACCTGAAGCATATTTATATGGGAAGTGCCACCCGGGGCATGGGTATCGTAAAAAAATACGATTTTCACAGCGTCAACGTCCCGGGAACGGACATGGTGCAATACGCCCTGGCCAGCTATGGTACAAATCAGATAGTCACGGCCACCGGATCTGTCATTGACGTAGCTAATATTTCGGGTAAAAAATTGAATGTCTCCTGGAAAAGTGACAAATACAGCCTTATTACAGACAGGCAGGGAGACATCTGGACCAAGGACCATAATCTACTGTACCGTTTCCGGAAAGAGACGAACTACGACGAATACCAGCAGTGGACACTCCCGCAAAAGATAGAACAACTGTATAAAGGTACTGACGGCCGGATATGGATTGCCGTACATCTCAACAACGAAAAAAGAATAGCCTCCAAAGGTGCTCTCTACTATCTCGATTCTTCCGACCCGGATTGCAGCCCTAAAAGGTTTAAAACACTGGATTTCAACACCTGTTATATGCTGCAAACTACCGATAGTACACTCTGGCTGGGCAGCTTCAACGGATTGTACAAAATGGACCTCCGCAACAAAGAAACCAGCCAGGTCACCGGACTTTATGCCAAGCATATCAAAAGCCTGTATGCCCCAAATCCGCAGGAAATATGGATCACCACTTCCACAAACGGCATATTTCTGTACAAGGACGGAGCACTGATCGGTTTTCCGCCGGACAGGAAGGGATATATGCTTTCATCGCACTGCATTGTAGAAGATGACCAGGGGTATCTGTGGATCACTACGGGCAAGGGGTTGTTTCAGGTATCCAAAAAGAAAATGCTCGACTACGCCTGCGGAAAGATGAAACAGGTCTATTATCATTATTACAACAAAGATTCCGGATTCCTGTCTAATGAATTCAATGGGAACTGTGAACCCTGTGGTATAAAACTGAACAGCGGGCACATTGCTCTTCCCTCGCTCAACGGAATTGTGATCTTTAGTCCTGAACAAGTAAAACCCAACCTGCCCAATAAGACCATTTATGTCGACGAGGTCCGAACAGCAGACCATATCCTCCCCGTAAACAGGGACACTGTGATCCTGGATCGCGACTTCGGAAGGGTACACATCCGCCTGGCCACACCCTACTTTGACAATCCTTACAACCTGAACATAGAATTTAAACTGGAGGACGAAAACAACAAAAACTGGGAATATGTCGAAGACGGGCAGACCATAACCTTCTCCCAGTTACCTCCGGGAAAACACACCCTTATTGTGCGAAAAATGAACAGTTTCTACTCTCATTACCTCCATAAGAGAATAACGCTTATTGTCCCTCCCTATTTCTGGGAAACCGACTGGTTCTACGCTCTTTTGTGCCTGTCTGTCCCGGTGCTCATATTTTACTGTATAAAACTGCGCATAAAATACGTGCGCTACAAAAACGCCCTTCTGAAAAAGAAGATCATAGAAAGTACACGCCACCTGAGAAATACGATCAGCACGCTCCGCGTCACCAAAGACAAACTGAAACAACACACTGCCATACAGGAAAAGCTCATCGCCTCCATAAGCCACGATATACGCAGCCCTTTGCGTTTTATGGTAGATACGGGAGAATACCTCTACGCCAACTACGACAGCGGCAACAAAAAAATGATACGCGAAGGCATCCGGTCCATGTATAATGCCTCAGTAAAGATCCACGAATTTATCAGCGAACTTCTCGATTACAGCAAAGCCCGTATTTACGAAGGCATGCAAAACACCCCCGGAGAAAGCTATAACCTGCAGAAACTGGTCCGGGAAAAAATAAGCCTGTTCACGGAGATCGCCAATTCACAACGAACCGGAATATACAATTACATCCCGGATAATTTTATGATTTCGGTCAACAAGCACCTGCTGTCCATAATTATCCATAACCTTCTGGACAACGCCGTGAAGAACACACATAACGGGAAAATAACCCTGGATGCCTTTAAGCGGGAAAGAAAACTTTATATTGTTATAGCAGATACAGGTAAAGGTATCCCCAAAAGGCAACTCCAGTACTACCAGTCCCTGATCCGCCCGGACAAAAAAGAAAATACCGATTATATTAGCACGAGCAATAGCCTGGGGATTAAGATCATCCTGGACCTGCTCATTATCCTCAACGGTAAGGTAGATATTAAGAGTACAGTCAACAAAGGCACCCGGATCACCCTGATCTTTCCTTCGGAAGCGCGTTAAGGCTCTCCATCACCGGGTCGGGTGCCATGCAGGAGCAACGTATCGGCTGCCTGGAATCCCGGCCTCTTTAATATAACTGAAATTCAACATAAGAATAATCCTTATCAATACCTCCGTATAGAAAGTTCCCACCAAGACAACCCATATAAAAACAAAAACGCTTCCCCGGTTGATGAGGAAGCGTTGTGTGATAAGTGTTTTTATTCGGATAACGGGAAGATAAAATCCCGGTCAATTTGTCCATATATCTTCTTCAAACCCTCTGATCTCTTCTTTTATCCTATGGCCTTCCATCAACTGGAACAGGGAATTATCCACAATATAGTCCTTGATAGACCTGTCTCCGTGAACATTGTCTTCTTTGTAAATGGTGGCATTGAACCTTCTCGTGTTCAACAGGGTGTCGAAAGACAAGGGTGCGGCGGAATTCTTATTGTTAAACGCCTTGGCCTCATGAAGTATTTGCCGTGCACTGGGATACCATACCCAGAACAACTCGACCAGGTTGGACCCGTCGTCCACACCAGAATCGATAAAGTTAACATCGGGGGCAACAGGCGCGATAGCCAGCAGCCGGTATTTCAGTTCGCCCTGGCGTTTATCGAAATACCACACTCCTTTAATACGGTATTCCACGATATCTGCCGCAGTAATGTCTCTCCGGTCTACATATTCCGGGGACAATGCCTCGCCGGCATTGAGCTGCTCATACCCCAGGTCGGTAGTATCGATGCTGGAAAGCGTGGCGTCCAGGTCTTCGAATTTCCTTTTTTCCGTGAAATACGAATCTACATAAATATCTGTAAGTACGCTGTCTTTAATAGCGGTTACAAAGACATCATACAGTGATTTCCTGTTCGATTCCCTTATGGGTTCTATGGGATAGTACATCGGGAAATTCACCCTTTCGTCGAGATCTATGACCTCCCAGGTGGTTTTTGACCACATGACATCACGGTCGTCTACATAACCGTAATCCATGGGCTCATCGTTATCTGCTTCTTTTTGTCTTTCTGTTTTCACCCCGATCTCTTCGGGCTTCTTTGCGTTGAGCAGGTTAGCTTGTCCGAAGGAGAAATGAGAACATATACAAAAGACCAGGGAAAGCGGGGTAGTAACTCTCCAATTCATAATTTTTACATGATTTATATTATTGATTTACTGCTGTACCTGTGCAGGCTCAGGACATAGCTGTCCTGAACCGGGTCTGTGGAGTTCTCCACAAACCCGGTACGTGCACAGTTATAAGGTCATAAAAAAGTGCGGGATAAACCGGTCTTAATTGGTAAGCTGAATAACTACCGGCGACACTTTTTTCAATCTGTATCCGGTATTTCCGGTAATATATGCCTGGATGTCGAATATCTGAACGGCATCGCCTCTTCGGGCTCTTTTCAGTACGCTTCTGGCCTTACCGTCCAGTCTATTGCCACTTACAGACACCGTAGGCTGTCCGGGAACCTTGAATTTAAATCCTCGTATACCGAGGTTCAGGTCAAAGTCAAAGTCTTCCAGTATAGCGCCCACCGTTGATTTTTCCAGGCTGGATCGCGGCATGCTCACCTCTCCCGATTCTCCCCGTATGGTTCCGGAAGGCCTTGGCACATCCTTGATACGGAATTCGGAAGTGGTGCTGATACGCTGTCCGTCCGGCAGAGTACCACTCGCTGAGATATTTACTGTTCTTCCGCTACCGGGACGCATTGTATACTTGCTTCCGGAGACCCTTGTAAGTCCGGTGGCAGAGGCCGAAACCTTGTTGTCCGGGATTCCGGGTATGGAAATGGTGATAGGGTTGGATACACCGCGATATACCACATTCATCTTATCGGCAGAGATCACCGCTGCGTTGGGTTTGGTAATGGTGGCAAAAGTTGAGGAAACCGGTACTTCAATAGGTTCTTCATTTTGCATAAATATCAGTTTTCCCTCCAGCTTGTGATCGCCCGGGCTACCTGAACTCACATTGAGTTTTACTTTACCTCCGTCGAGGCTATAGTCGTCTTCCGTGAGTTTTTTCCCGTCGAGATAAAGTTCTACCTCGTGAGGTTTGGTCGTGGCATCGGTTCTTCCCAGAACTACGGCACCGTCGAAAACCTCACCCTGATAGTATGCAGACTTAGGCTGTTCCAGCAGGGTGGTATAGTTGGTCATGGATACCTCGCTGCTGAGCTCTTCTCCAAGCATGGCACCAAAAATTTCACTCTCCGTGGTCTTTATATCGGTCTGCATCTGAGTGATCTTGGTCAGCGAAGCTACCAGGGGGAATCCTTCAAAATTGTAGTTCAGCCAATCTATCTTCTTTCCGTCCCTGTTCTCGGCCTTTCCGTTCTCGCCCGTAGAGAACCTTCCTGCTACGGAACTCTTTATCTCGCTAAAATTCTCTTCTCCCAGGATTTCCATTACGGTCTCCCTGTAATTATCTATCTTATCTACAAACTCCTGGCCTTCGTCGGTATATTTTCCGCCCCCCCTGAAGAATTTTTTGTCCAGGAATTTGGGCTGGTCCATTTTTTCGTAGTCCTGCTTGTCGTTAAGATTCTCGGTCATCTCCGTTTTCAGCTCCTCCAGATAGGCGTAATAATCTGCCGAAGTCTCTTTGATCTGATTGGCTTTTTCCAGCACAGGCCTGTACCTGTCCGGTTTTTCGCCTGCCAACCTGGCTAGCCCTTCCAGAGCCATTGTATTATCTGTGGTGGCTTTAACGTTTGAAGCCTCTAATTTTTCATTCAACAGGCCAAAAGCCGACAATACCTCTTTACCCATGTTTATAGCGAGCATGGCTATAAAGACCAGGTACATGAGGTTGATCATCTTTTGACGTGGTGATAAGTTCTGAGCTGCCATTTCTAATTAGTTTGATTTTTGGTTTGGATGACTACTAATTAGTGCTTGTTCATAGCCGATAACATTCCTCCGTAAACATTGTTCAGGGACGAAAGGTTAGAAGTAAGAGACTCCATTTGTTCTTTGAGTCTTCCGGCATTATTGGCTACTTCTTCGTTAATGGCGGCTTGTCTTCCGGCACTTTCCAGTTGCACTTTATACAGGCTGTTGAGCGATTCCATCTGTGCTGCGGCCACGGAAAGTTCCTCACTGTATTTTCTGGTAGATGAAATGGCATCTACGGTAGGGGCCATATTTTTTGCAGCTCCCTCGAAATTACGTATGCTGTGCCCCAGGCTGCTCATCAGCGTTGCATCTATTTTGGCTTCCTTAAGCAGGTCGTCCAGCTTTCTGGAGAGCAATCCTTCGGCCTCAACCACTTCTTCCTGGGCCTTCTTCTCCTTCTTTCTGGCTTCTCCGCCGTCGAGTTCGGGATAAACCAAGCTCCAGTCCACGTCCTCATCGACCGGTTCAAAGGCCGAAATGGCAAATATCAATGCCTCCGTGATAAGCCCTATGGCCAGAAGCAGAGTTCCGTCCAGGAACCCGAGTTCCCAGTGGTTTAATTTAAACAGTGCTCCTAAGATTACAATAGATGCGCCCAGACTATAGGCCAAATTAAACAGCTGCTTATTCGATTTAGATCTTGCCATGATGGTAATAGTTGATTTGTGTTATATTAGTTTTTAATTACTCCAGTAGCTCTCCCGCCTATCTTCCGGTCTCGTTAGTTCCCATATAATCCTGTACGGTACGGAAACCTATATAGCTACGCGCAGAATCCTGGTATTCAAAATCCCGTGTACTGACCTGTAAAAAATAGGCTACATCTTTCCAGGAACCTCCCCGGATCACCTTTCTCTTGTTTCGTTCGTCGTAGGCATTGGGGTTCATTGTTGATGCATAATCATATGAATTGGCATCATAGGCAGAATTGGTCCATTCCGATACATTTCCTGCCATATTGTAAAGCCCGTAGTCATTGGGTTCGTAAGACTTGGCCTCTACGGTATAGAGAGCGTCGTCCGCGGCATAGTCTCCCCTGTTGGGCTTGAAGTTTGCAAGGAAGCATCCTCTTTCATCCATCAGGTAAGGCCCTCCCCAGGGATAAGTCCCTGATTCCAGTCCCCCGCGGGCGGCGTATTCCCATTCTGCTTCGATAGGAAGCCTGAACTGGTTTACAAAACCTTTGCCCCTGGCTTTCTGGAAGTCGTTCTTATACTTGGTTCTCCAGTTACAGAAAGCCTTGGCCTGTTTCCAGGAAACGCCTACTACCGGGTATTCGCTGTATGCATCGTGCCAGAAGTAGTCGTTGTGCATGGGTTCGTTATAGGAATAGTAGAAATCCTTGATCCACACTGTGGTATCCGGATAGATATTCAGTTCTTCGGTCTTCACGAAATCTTTTCTGCTGCCTTTTTTCATTTTGGCCGCAGCTTGAATATCCATCCAGGTATACTTATATTTTAACTTCGTTACGTCCAGGGTTCGATAGCCGTTATAGGATTCTTCCATGGAGAGATACATGGAGTCCATGACTTCGGTATAATATTCGTCGGGATATTTGGAGGTATCCCAGATAAGTCTCGGTTTCTTGTTCAGCATTCTTCCTTCAAAACCAGTCTCTCCCATACCCTCGTAATTATTGAGCATATATTTGTCATAGGCAGAAAGTTTGGAAGTATCGGCATCCATAAAGGCATAATCCCCTATACCGCCGTCATCCGGGGTAAGCCCCTCGTAGTCGGCAAGGATGGCGAGTTTTGTCCGTATTGTGGAATCTTTTACCCATTCTACGAACTGCCGGTATTCACTATTGGTAATTTCGGTCTCGTCCATATAAAACGATCGTACCGTAACGGTTTTGGTAGGGGCATTCATTCCTCCGGACACATCGGCTTCGGATTTACCCATAATAAAGGAGCCCCCGGGTACCAGGGTCATCCCAAATGGCTTTTCCGGGTGCCATCGTTTTCCACCTACTCCAACCAGTTCTCCCCTGTCCTTTTTACCGCAACTATAAAGAAATAATCCCAGGGTTATAACAAACAATAGTTTTTTCATTCGTTCTTTGGTTAATTATAGTTTAAAAATTCAAGCATACTACTTCACTATTCAGAACAAGGTCATTCAGATGTTTTTCAGTGCTCAAAAGCATCCCATACCGGAGTTCTACCCTATCGCCGTTTTCTTGTATGCCTTCCACCAACGCTCGGGGATGACTTCGTTACAGGCGTCTAAATAATCTTTATGGGTGCATGGTAATAACGTATGTCTTTTTAATTTATTATTCATCTCTCCAATAATTGGCACTTCTATCCACCACCTTCCGGAGATATCGCTTTTGTAAAAACACAGCTCCTGATCTTCCATCGGAACCATGTATTTCTCATAATTCTGAACACCGGTAAACGGATAATCTTTCTTCCTGAAATTATACCCTTCTATAAAATACCAGATGATCTGTGCCGTAAGCTGGGCGTTTATCCGGGTATTCCGGTTTTCGTAAACCCCAAATACGGAAACCTTGTCGCTGATCCCTGCATACCGGGCAATGGCACATATTTCACGGCCGTCAAAACCATTCGGGAAGGTCCCTGAAGCATTACCGAGATCACTGGCCCTCACAGCGGTCATGTCCAGGCTCACCACATCGGCATCGCGGAACACGGGCTCTACAATGGAAATATCCTCGGCTACGGTACCAAGCCGGTAGGCATCGAAGAAAAGTTTGTCCATAAGGTCTATTTCCTCCTGGGCATTAAAATAGGTCTGATAGCCCAGGTTGCAGAAATTGAAAAGGTTGTTGGGCTGCTCCACTATGATCTTGCTCATATAGGAACCGGAAGAAATAAGTTCATCGGACGACCCGAAATCGAACTTGCTGTCTATTGCTACCAGGTTTACCATTTGTTCCAGCTTGTCAAAAGCGCGGTAGGTGGCATAGGTTATGTCCTGCCCTCCTCCAATGATAATCGGTACTATACGGTTTTTCACCAGGCCCTCCACCACGGTTTTCACCGCAAAGTAGGTGTCTTCTACGGTTTCTCCCGGCTCTATATCGCCCAGGTCGGCAATATTGTTGTTCCAGTTTCCGGCAAAGAGCTGGTAGAGCTGTATTCTTATCTCATCGAGATCGGGCTTTTCCTGCGCCGGTATCGAGACATTCCTCGTTTCATTGACGCCGATGATCGCCAGTTGCACATGGTCCAGTTCCGGGAATCCATCCTGTTCGGAATGCACATACATATATTTCCCTATACTTTGCCTGGATAACAGCTGGCTGTGCGCCAATACCACTGTACTCACCGGGGACAAAAACTCAAAATCCATACGATCAGTTACTTTCAAGATTGGGTTCGTATCCTAATTTATTCTGTTTATGGCGTCTTAACCGAATATAAAGGCGCCTTCTCGTGGAGACGCACGGCTCCAGCCGGGGCAGGCTGTGCATCTCTACATTTGTATTTATTTTTTTTTCTTCGTCGCCTTTTTCTTTTTCGGCGTTTTTTTGTCCAGGATGTCCTTTACCTCTTCGAGGCTCAGTTTGGCTGCATCCACTTCTTTGGGCAGCTCCACCTTGGTCTTTCCTTTTATAATATTGTGCCTTCCCCATCGGGCCTTTTCTACCCTGATGCCTTCATCGGCCCATTCCTGCACTACTTTTTCGGCCTCTTTTTTCAGCTTGTCCTCGATCAACTGCCCGATATCCGACTGTGAGAGATTGTCAAAATCGTACTTCTTGTTTACATTGATAAAGATACCATCCCATTTTATGAAAGGGCCAAAACGCCCTTTTCCTTTGGTTACGTCTTTTCCTTTATAAGTGGCAATGGGGGCATCGGCCTTTTGTTTGGCCTTGATGAGCTCTATGGCCTGTTCGAGGGTCACTTCAAACACATCTTCTCCTTTTCCAAGAGATATAAAAGCATTGTTATAACGTACATAAGGCCCGTACCTCCCTACATTGGCTTCTACGGTTTTTCCTTCGTATTCGCCCAGCGTCCGCGGGAGTGCAAACAGTCCCAATGCCTCTTCGAGCGTAATGCTGTCTATGGTCTGTTCGGGCAACAGGCTGGCAAATTTCGGTTTTTCCTCTTCGTCTGCCACCCCGATCTGCACCATGGGACCGAAACGGCCAAGACGCACGCTTACCTGTCTTCCGGTCTCCGGGTCAGTCCCCAGGATACGCTCTCCGGTTTCGCGGTCTGCATTTTGCTCTACATTTTTTACCTGCGGATGAAAATCCTTGTAAAAGTTCTTCATTATCAGGGTCCAATCTTCCTGTCCGGACGCTATATCGTCAAAATCCTGTTCTACTTTGGCTGTAAAATTGTAGTCCAGTATGTTTTCAAAATGGTTTACCAGGAAGTCGTTGACGATCATCCCGATATCCGTAGGCACGAGTTTTCCCTTGTCCGACCCTGTAATTTCCGAAAGGGTCTTTTCTTCTACCTGCTCTTTCTTCAGAGTAAACTGGAGGTATTTCCGTTCTGTTCCTTCTACGCTTCCCTTTTCTATATACCCCCTGTTTTGAATGGTAGATATGGTAGGTGCGTAGGTAGATGGCCGGCCGATACCCAGTTCCTCGAGTTTTTTCACCAGGGAGGCTTCCGTATATCGGTAAGGTGCCCTGGAGAACCGCTGTGTAGCGGTCATATACCTGTTAAAAACAGCATCGCCCACTGCCAGTGCCGGGAGCAAACCTGCCTGTTCTTCGTCCTCTTCGTCCGTACCTTCTATATATACCTTCAGGAAACCGTCGAATTTAAGGACCTCACCATTGGCCGTAAATTGCTCTTTATGCGTACTGGCCTCTATTTTCACCTGGGTCCGTTCAAGCAGGGCATCGCTCATTTGCGAGGCTATGGTACGTTTCCAGATCAGGTCGTAGAGCCTGGCCTGGTCTCTATCCACGGGTACGGAATGACGGGAAATATCGGTAGGCCTGATGGCTTCGTGCGCTTCCTGTGCTCCTTTGGTCTTTTGTGAAAAATTCCTGGGTTTGCTGTACTTGCTGCCAAACTCCCGTTCTATTTCTTCTTTCGTTGCTGCTATGGCTTCGGGCGAGAGGTTTACGCTGTCTGTCCTCATATAGGTAATAAGCCCTGCCTCGTAAAGCCGTTGTGCCATGTTCATGGTCTTGCTTACAGAAAAATACAGCTTCCTGGAGGCTTCCTGTTGCAGGGTTGAAGTCGTAAACGGCGGTGCCGGGGTTTTCTTTGCAGGTTTGGTTTCGAGATTGGCCACCTTGAAATCCGCACCGATATTGCTTTCCAGGAATTTTTTAGCTTCCTCTCTGGTGGCAAAGGATTTGGGTAATCTGGCCTTAAAGACCTTCCCGTCCCCGGTTTTGAACTCGGCAACCACGCGGAAAGACACTTCCGGGGTAAAGCCGTTTATTTCACGTTCGCGCTCTACAATGAGCCTTACTGCAACAGATTGTACCCTTCCGGCAGAAAGGCCACTTTTTATCTTTTTCCAGAGTACGGGCGAAAGTTCATATCCCACCAGCCGGTCCAGCACTCGCCTGGCCTGTTGGGCATTGACCAGGTTATAATCGATCCCCCTGGGATTTTCTATGGCTTTCAGGATGGCATTTTTGGTGATCGCATTAAACACAATACGCTTCACCTTCGAATGGTCCAGCTTCAACTGTTCCGCAAGGTGCCAGGCTATCGCTTCCCCTTCCCGGTCCTCATCACTCGCGAGCCAGACCATATCGGCCTTGGAAGCGAGGCTTTTCAGTTGTTTAACAACCTCTTTCTTGTCCTTGGAAACGATATATTTAGGTTTAAACTCTTTGTCGACATCCACGCCAAGCTCCTTGGAAGGCAGGTCCGATATATGTCCGTAACTGGACGCTACCTTATAGTCCTTCCCCAGGAATTTCTCTATGGTCTTTGCCTTGGCAGGCGACTCTACGATCACTAAATTCTTTGCCATAAACCCGTTTTTAAGAATACAAAAGTATATTAAAAAATATTTATGGGCGTTACCCGATGTTTTTTTGACAGAAAAATACGGGTGCTCGGGTGCTCAGATATACGGGTATGCTGGTGTTCGGGTATGATCAGAAAATGGGCAGCCCGTATACTCGAATACCGACACACCCGTATACCCGGATTTCCCTGTCAATTTGTCACTAAGTTTATAAATAATCCTATCTTTGCACCATAAATTTATTGCGAATCGATATTTAATAATTCAATACGGTTTTTCCGGGCTTTCAGGCACACACAGCCTTTCCGGAGACCAAAACCGCCCGTCACGGGCCGAGTCCATATGGAAAAAATAATTGACGAAAAGAAACAGGGAGAGAGCCTGATCCTGGACCCGCAAAAAGGTCCGGCACAGGACATACGGAACGGAAAGGACGGCAGAAAACTCTACATTGAGAGCTATGGGTGCCAAATGAATTTTTCTGACAGCGAGATCGTGGCCTCCATCCTGGCAGGTGAAGGTTTTAACACCACCCAACAACTGGAAGAGGCCGACCTCGTACTGGTAAACACCTGCTCCATCCGTGAAAAGGCCGAACAGACCGTGCGTAAAAGGCTGGAAAAATTCAACGCGGTAAAAAAGATAAACCCTCAAATGAAGGTCGGCGTCCTGGGCTGTATGGCCGAGCGACTCAAAAACAAGTTCCTGGAAGAGGAAAAGATCGTGGATATGGTGGTTGGCCCTGACGCCTATAAAGACCTGCCCAACCTCGTTCAGGAAATAGACGAAGGGCGAAATGCCGTAAACGTTATCCTTTCCAAGGAAGAAACTTATGGTGATGTGGCTCCCGTCCGCCTTAACAGTAACGGGGTCACCGCTTTTGTTTCCATTACCCGCGGATGCGACAATATGTGCACTTTCTGCGTGGTCCCCTTTACCAGGGGAAGGGAACGAAGCCGTGATCCGCAATCCATCGTCAGCGAAGTCAACGAACTTTGGGAAAAAGGGTATAAAGAGATCACCCTCCTCGGGCAGAACGTAGACAGCTACCTCTGGTATGGCGGCGGACTTAAAAAGGATTTTGAGAATGCCTCCGAAATGCAAAAAGCCACGGCCGTGAATTTTGCCGGGCTGCTGGGTATGGTTGCCGAAGCTCAACCCAAAATGCGGATACGCTTCTCCACCTCCAACCCTCAGGACATGACTCTCGATGCCATCGAAACCATGGCCAAATACCCGAATATCTGCAAATACATCCACCTGCCCGTACAGAGCGGAAGTAACAGGATACTGAAGGCCATGAACCGCCTGCACACCCGCGAGGAATATTTTGAACTCATTGACAACATCCGGAAGATCATCCCCGACTGTGCCATTTCGCACGACATGATCGCGGGCTTCCCTACCGAAACCGAAGAAGACCATCAGGACACCCTTTCACTCATGGAATACGTAAAGTATGACTTCGGTTTTATGTTTGCCTATTCCGAAAGGCCCGGTACCCTGGCAGCCCGGAAAATGGAGGACGACGTGCCGGAAGAAGTAAAAAAACGAAGACTTACGGAGATCATCAACCTTCAGCAAAAACACGGGCTGTACAGAACACAGCAACACCTGGGCAAAACAGAGGAAGTGCTTGTAGAAGGCCCCTCTAAAAAAAGTGATGCCCACTGGATGGGCCGTAATACCCAGAATACGGTGGTAGTATTTCCAAAAGAACACTACCAGGTAGGGGATTTTGTGAACGTAAAGATCACAGACTGTACTCCTGCCACACTCATAGGGGAAGCCGTCCCCCTAACCCCCAAAGGGGGAACAGACTAAATCTCAATTACACAGAAATGACAATACACCAGATGACCATTTATATTAACATTACAAATCCCCCCTATGGGGGTTAGGGGGACTATGGAAAACGTACAAGCCATAAAACAGCGATTCGGTATCATAGGCAATGACGTGAAGCTCAACCGGGCCCTCGAAAAGGCCATACAGGTAGCTCCCACCGATATTTCCGTGCTGGTCACGGGAGAAAGTGGAGTGGGAAAAGAGAGCGTCCCCAAGATCATCCATTCGCTGTCGCACCGGAAACACGGCAAGTTCATTGCGGTAAACTGCGGGGCCATTCCCGAAGGTACCATAGACAGTGAGCTTTTCGGACATGAAAAAGGTTCGTTCACCGGGGCTACCCAGACCAGGAACGGATATTTCGAAGAAGCAAACGGCGGCACCATTTTCCTGGACGAAGTGGGGGAACTTCCCCTCACCACCCAGGTGCGCCTGCTCCGCGTCCTGGAAAACGGCGAGTTCATAAAAGTAGGGTCTTCCAAAGTACAGAAGACCGATGTGCGCATCGTAGCGGCTACCAATGTAAACATGTTCGAGGCCATCGAAAAGGAAAAATTCCGGGAAGACCTGTACTACCGGCTCAGTACCGTGGAAATATACCTGCCCCCGCTCAGGGACAGGAAAGAGGATATTCACCTGCTGTTCCGGAAATTCGCAGCCGATTTTGCCCAGAAATACAAAATGCCGGCCATACGCCTCGAAGACAATGCCGTTCAAATGCTCATCAAATACCGATGGGCAGGGAACGTACGCCAGCTTCGCAATGTAGCTGAACAGATCTCTGTACTGGAACAGGACAGGAACATCTCTGCCGAAACCCTGACGGGCTATCTGCCCGGGGCCGGAAAGAACCTTCCTGCCGTGATCCAGAACAAGAAAAACCAGGGCGATTTCAGCAGTGAACGGGAGATCCTGTACAAGGTACTGTTCGATATGAAGAGCGATCTCAACGACCTCAAAAAACTTACGCTGGAACTCATGCAGTCCGGCAGCAGCCAGAAAGTCCGGGAAGAGAACGAGAATCTCATTCAAAAGATATACGGAAAATCGGAGAGCAAAGCCGATTTCGAACCCTCTTCCAAAACTTCCGGCCCGGGAACAGACCGTTACGAAGACATCGAAGACTACGAAGAAAGCGACGCCCTGGAAGTACTTCCCGTACCACAGCAACCCCAGCCCGGAGCGCAGGGCGAGGACAAATATCACTTCGCCGAGGAGATCGAAGAAGAAGAGACCCTTTCACTCCAGGACAAGGAACTGGAGCTCATTAAAAAGGCCCTGGAACGAAACCACGGAAAACGAAAAGCCGCCGCCGCCGAACTCGGCATTTCCGAAAGAACCCTGTACAGGAAGATCAAACAATACGATCTGTAGGATTAGATGAGACAAAGTCCCCCCTTGATCCCCCCAAAGGGGAAATATCCGGACGGATAAGAGAAGGTCATCTTTTTTCAGCAAGGGTACAGATAAACAGTTAAAAAAAGAATAAATTTCTCCCCCTTGGGGAGATGCCGAAGGCAGAGGGGACTTCCCCCAAAGATAGCAATGCAGGCAAAAAAAAATACTTTTAATGAAAATACTCAAGAATAAAAAAATCGGCTACCTGTTCACTTTTGTAGCCCTGATCACTACACAAAGCTGTGGCGTATACAATTTTACAGGAGGTGAAGTAGGAAGTGCACAGACCTTTCAGGTCAACACTTTCCGCAATGAAGCCCCCCTTATAGAACCCGGCCTGGACAGGGATTTTACCCTTGCCCTGCAAGACCTCATCATGAATCAGACCAGCCTGGACCTGGTGCCGTCCAACGGCGACCTGGTGTACGAAGGAGAGATCACAGAATACCGGGTTGCGCCTATGACCGCTACCGCAGACCAGAACGCAGCCCAGAACAGGCTTACTATCGGGGTAAGGGTACGGTTTATCAACAACACCAAGGAAGAAGACGATTTTGAAAGGACATTTTCATTTTATTACGATTTCGAGGCCAATGCACAGCTCAACAGTGTAAAAGGCGGGGCGCATCAGGAAATATTTGAACGGATCACCCAGGATATATTCAATGCCTCCCTGGCCAACTGGTAATGATGATTTATGATGAAAATTTCAAACTATACATATCTTTTACAACACCCTGAGAACATTCGCCTGGGAGAAACTTCGTCCCTGGAACAGCTTATTGAAGAATACCCCTATTTTCAATCGGCCAGGGCCCTGTATCTCAAGGGGCTGAAAAACCTCAACAGCTTCAAATACAATGGCGCCCTGAAAAAAACGGCAGCCCATACCACCGACAGGACCATCCTGTTCGACCTCATCACTGCTGCCGAATTTTCACAAAACCGTACAGCATCTGTTATTGCCGGACACCGTGTACATGTAGAGGATATTGAAGTCAACGCTCAGGAGATCAGCATCGAGGACGAAAAACTGGTAGAACAGACCTATATAGGCAGCGAACAGGAAGCCGAGACCATCCTCGACCCTTCTACCTTTATGCCTGTGGAAAGAGAGCCACAAAGCGAGGAAGAACAACAATTAAAGATCGGGGAGCCCCTGGACTTTGGCCCCGGGGAAAAACACTCGTTCGCCGAATGGCTGAAGCTCTCTTCCTCTCAGCCGATAGAAAGGGACAAAAAGGAGGACACCCCCCTTAGTCCCCCCTCAAGGGGGGAGACTATTTCCCTCCAACAGGAGAATACCCCCCTTGAGGGGGGACAAGGGGGTGTATCACAAGAAAAAAGCACCTCCGATCAAAGCAGGAAATTCAAACTCATCGACAAATTTATCAAGGCCAATCCGAAAATAGTCCCCCGGGCAGACCGCAACAAGGAAGCCCCTGCAATAGACCTGTCCAAAAATGCCCAGGTAGAAAAAGAGGGGCTCATGACAGAAACCCTGGCCAAGGTATACCTGGAACAAAAACGGTACAAGAATGCCATACAAGCCTATAAAATATTAAGTTTGAAATATCCGGAAAAAAGTGGTTTCTTTGCAGACCAAATCAAAGCCATAAAAAAATTACAGCAAAACGGCTGACAGATGGCCTGATTATTGACAAGGGAAGAAACAGGGAATAAAACCGCAAAAGGATTTCCCGGATCTGACAAGCAAAATACACATTAAATTATAAGATAATTATGAGTACGTTTTCGATCTTTTTAGTGCTGATCATTATAGTGTCACTTTTACTGATTCTGGTCATCATGGTACAGAACCCGAAGGGCGGCGGGCTTTCTTCTTCCTTTGGCGGCGGCGGCGGCCAGATAGTAGGCGGTGTAAAAAAGACAGGCGATTTCCTGGACAAAAGTACCTGGACCCTGGCTACTATCCTTATTGTCCTGATATTGCTGTCCAACCTATCCATGCAAAACGGTAAAGGTGCTTCCGAAGATTCCAAGGTCCTGGAAGGCCAAAAAACAGAGGAAACCAGAGCCCCGCAGCAAACAGAAACACCGGAAACTCCTGCAACAACCCCTTCAGACAGTTCCGGAACAGCGCAGTAAACTGTTAAATACATATATTAAAAAATGCCAGCTTGTCATAAGTTGGCATTTTTATTTACAAAAATGTCAGTTTCCCCTCCCTGTTTGACCGACACGAACATATTGGCACAATTTCTGCCTGATTCTGCTTAGTTTAAAAATTAATCTAATCCTATAAAAACAATAAATAAAATGGCTAAAGTAGACATTAAACCGCTTGCGGATAGAGTTCTGGTAGAACCTGTCGCGGCAGAAACAACAACCGCTTCCGGAATCATTATTCCCGATTCTGCCAAGGAAAAACCACAAAAAGGTGTTGTTGTTGCAGTTGGTCCCGGCACCAAGGACGAACCGTTAACTGTAAAAGTCGGTGATACTGTACTTTACGGAAAATATTCAGGTACCGAGCTCAAACTCGAAGGTACGGACTACCTGATGATGCGCGAAAGCGACATCTTGGCAATTGTATAGCCACCGCCCCATTTCATTAAATCTTCACTTTTAATTTAAGAACATTAAATTCAAAACCAAAAACACATGGCAAAAGACATAAAATTTGACATCGATGCCCGTGACGGCCTGAAGCGCGGGGTAGATGCACTGGCAAACGCAGTAAAAGTAACGCTGGGCCCTAAAGGAAGGAACGTGATCATCAGCAAATCCTTCGGTGCCCCGACCGTAACCAAAGACGGTGTTACCGTAGCCAAAGAAATAGAGCTGGAAAACCCCCTGGAAAACATGGGAGCACAAATGGTAAAGGAAGTAGCTTCCAAAACCAATGATCTGGCCGGTGACGGAACTACCACAGCCACCGTTCTTGCACAGGCTATCGTAAAAGAAGGTCTGAAAAACGTAGCTGCAGGCGCTAACCCGATGGACCTTAAAAGAGGTATTGACAAAGCCGTAGAAGTCCTGGTAGCGGACCTGGCCAAACAAACCAAGGAAGTAGGCGATACATCTGACAAGATCAAACAGGTTGCCGCCATCTCTGCCAACAACGATGAAACTATCGGTGAACTCATAGCCCAGGCCTTTAACAAGGTTGGAAAAGAAGGAGTGATCACCGTAGAAGAATCTAAAGGAACAGATACTTATGTAGATGTGGTTGAAGGTATGCAGTTCGACAGAGGTTATCTCTCCGCATACTTCGTGACCGACTCCGAAAAAATGGTTGCAGAACTGGAAAACCCATATATCCTTCTTTACGACAAGAAAATATCGAACATGAAGGACCTGCTTCCGGTATTGGAACCCGTAGCCCAGAATGGTAAGCCCCTGATGATCATCGCAGAAGATGTAGATGGTGAAGCACTCGCCACACTGGTAGTGAACAAACTGAGGGGTTCCCTGAAAATAGCTGCAGTAAAAGCTCCCGGGTTTGGTGACCGAAGAAAAGCCATGCTCGAGGATATCGCCATCCTTACCGGCGGTACTGTAATTTCTGAAGAAAGAGGATTTACCCTCGAAAACGCTACCGTAGATATGCTCGGTTCTGCCGAAAAAATAACTATCGACAAAGACAACACTACTGTAGTGAACGGTGCCGGTGATGCAGAAGCTATCCACGGACGTGTAAGCCAGATCAAAGCACAGATAGAAACAACCACATCTGACTATGATAAAGAAAAACTCCAGGAGCGCCTGGCCAAACTGGCCGGTGGTGTAGCCGTACTCTACGTAGGTGCTGCTTCTGAAGTGGAAATGAAAGAGAAAAAAGACCGCGTGGACGATGCCCTGCACGCTACAAGAGCTGCCGTGGAAGAAGGTATCGTTGCCGGTGGAGGTGTAGCCCTGGCCAGAGCTAAATCTGTTCTGGACAGTGTAAAACCTGCCAATGCCGACGAAGAGACCGGGGTTCAGATCGTAGCCCGTGCCATCGAGGCTCCACTGCGTACTATCGTGGAAAATGCAGGTGGTGAAGGTTCTGTTGTAGTATCCAAAGTGCTGGAAGGAAAAGACAGCTTCGGTTATGACGCCAAATCTGAAACCTATGTAGATATGTTCAAAGCGGGTATCATCGATCCGAAGAAAGTGACCCGTATTGCACTGGAAAATGCAGCTTCCGTAGCCGGAATGATCCTTACTACGGAATGTGCACTGACCGACATCAAAGAAGACACCCCTCCTTCCGCTCCTCCAATGGGAGGTGGAATGCCGGGAATGATGTAGAACATTTAAGTGAGTTCCCGAGAGGAACGAACACTTTTAAAATAATGAAAAATCCGGGGTTTATGATGAGCTCCGGATTTTTTTATGTCATAACACCAAATGTTAAACTTGTATCAATGTCTTAATTTTTTTACATAATTTTATTTATTTAGTTGTCCATCAATCATCAAAAACTTATGACAACTAATCAACTAAATGTCATTGAATGGCATCCGGCAGAAAAGATTCTGTTCCGTTTTGTCCTTTGCTATTCCCTGTTTTTTCTTTTTCCCTTCCCTCTCCATTACATTCCATTTGTAAAACACCTGTCGCAATGGGTCAGTCAGTTCTGGCAATGGTTATCGCTCTGGACAGCAGAGCATGTATTTCATATTACCGAAGAACTGCCTTTGTCCGGAAGGGGTAGCGGCGATACGACCCTCAGCTATATAATGGTTTTTAATCGTCTGATTTTGTCTGTCCTGGCCACCTTGATCTGGTCGGTGTTCGACAGGAAACGTGCCGATTACCGCATACTGTTCCGGTACCTGATCCTGTTTCTTCGTTATTCTACGGCTTTTACTCTGCTGTCTTACGGCCTGTACAAAGTGATGCCCTCCCAGTTCTCCAACCTCAGTCTGTTCGACCTGATAAGGCCTTATGGCGATTCCTCCCCTATGGGGTTAATGTGGAATTTCATGGGATATTCCGGTACTTATACCATATTTTCCGGTGTCGCCGAAGTTATAGCGGGTATACTGTTGCTTTTCCGGCCCACTGTAAAACTGGGAGCAATTATTAGCTTCGGGGTTATGCTCAACGTATTCATGATGAATATGAGCTATGATATTCCGGTAAAGATATACTCTTTTCACATTATGTTTTCTTCGGTTGTAATCCTCACCCCGCACCTAAAAAGCCTGGTCAACTTTTTTATCCTGAACAAAACCGCACACCCGCAAAAAATAATTCCTTATACACTCCGAAAAAAACTCAATATCGCGGGATATATTTTCAAAGGAATATTTATCATATACGTTGTAAGCCTATCCTCCAGCAGAGCTTATTCCGCATATACCAAATGGGGCAGAAAGGCCCCTCTTCCCCCACTCTATGGCATATACAATGTGCAGAACTTTATTATCAACGGAGACACTATCCCTCCATTGATGACCGACACCATTCGTTGGAAAAAACTGGTCATCGACAAGCACAATGCGGGAATAGTGAAAATGGACGACAAGGTCATGGGACTAAAGAAGGAGACCGATACCTTAAAGCATAAGCTAACCCTCACCTCTTACAAGGATTCCACGCTTACATATGATTTGAGTTATTCCGTAAAAGATAGCATGTTCTATGCCAACGGAATCCACAAAAAAGACACATTACAAATCGAATTTAAAAGAACACTGCCGGAAGATTTCCTGCTTATCAACCGGGGATTTCACTGGATCAACGAATTTCCTTTTAACCGGTAGCCCTACTTTCCTTTTTGTATGGCTTCCATAAAATCCTCCCTCGCCGGGCTGAACACGTCGATAAGCATACCAGCTTCGAGACATTCGGCCCCGTGAGGGACATCAGAAGGGATAAAAAATCCATCTCCTTTTCTCAGGGTCTTGTTTTTCCCATTTATGGTTATCTTAAAAACACCGGAAGCCACATAAGTAGCCTGTGAATGGTAATGGTGATGTATATATCCGACCGCACCTTTCTCAAACTTTACCTTTACCATCATCATCCGGTCGTCATATCCCACAAACTGGCGTTCTATGCCTTCGTCTACACGTTCCCAGGGTGTTTCGGCCGAGATAAAGAATCCCTCACTGTTGTTTTTTTGCTCTTCCATTAGTCTTTTTATTTTTGTTGTATATTTTCCTCACACTCGGCGATGACACATACCACAGTGCAAAACCGCTCAGCACGGTAATCAGCCCGAGCAGTGAAAAGGAACGGAGTAACAGGTTATTAAAATTGTCCCGCCCTTCGTAATCCATAGTATGTGTCATCCATAAAAAGTCGAACCAGCGCCAGGAACGGTGGCGGACCCTTTCAAACGAACCGTCCCGGGCCGACACATAAGCTTTCAGTTCTTCAGGATGATCGTAAGAGACCACATAAGCCGGCAAAGGCCTTCCGCGGTACTCGTGATGCTTTCCGGCTTCCGAAATCCGCTCTACACCTGTAACTTTCATGCCTTCGGCCATATAACTACCTGCCACCTGCAAGGCTTCTTTTTCAGTGATCTCATCTTTATGCTGCCCTGTACGGGCGTCGACCAGGATACTGCCGTTCACCCAAAAATACGGACGGTTTGCAATTTCTTTCAAAACCAGGGAATGAACAGCAAGATCGGGATTGTTGGGAGAGATCAGTCCGCTGAAAGATACCGGGTGTTTTTCCCGGTGGAAGTGGTCCCCGTGAATTTCATCGATATCCGTCCAGCTGAAATAGAGGCCGCTGATCGTCCACATTAGAAATTGTATCCCTAGAAAAACACCCAGATAACGGTGTATCTTCCTGACTTTTGTCGCCGTTTTCCTGTTTACCATACTATAAAAATAATTTGATATTCTTTATAACGACATTGTCATTCCAAACAAAGTGAGGAATCCCCTTTGTAGGAATGACAATGTCAGGCCTGTTTAAGCGATATGCTGCGACATACCAGGGGTTACCCGATCCTTGCTCCCCGCAACCGCAGCGAGTTGACAATAACGGAAACCGAGCTGAAACTCATGGCCAGCGCAGCGATCATCGGGGAAAGCAGCAATCCGAAAACCGGGTACAAAACTCCTGCTGCCACAGGAATGCCCAGGGTGTTATAGGCCAGGGCGAAAAACAGGTTTTCCTTAATGTTCCGCATCACCTTATGACTCAATATACGCGCCTTGGCTATCCCCTTCAGATCTCCTTTTACCAGGGTGACCCCTGCACTTTCTATCGCTACATCGGTACCGGTGCCCATCGCTATCCCGATATCGGCCTGTGCCAGTGCCGGGGCATCATTGATACCGTCGCCGGCCATGGCAACTTTTTTGCCCTGGCTCTGTAATCGTTTCACTTCTTTCTGTTTGTCTTCCGGGAGCATCTGGGCTTTAAAACCATTCAGGCCTAGGGTTTCGCTGACTGCTTTTGCAGTATCTTTGTTATCCCCGGTAAGCATCACTACTTCGAGGCCTTCCTCCTGTAATTTCCGGATCGCTTCCCTACTGGTTTCCTTGATCCTGTCGGTAATAACCACAAATCCGAGAACCTTGTCCCCTTCCGAAAGATAGGAGACTGTTTTGCCCTGTTGTTGTTCTTTCTTTACCTTTTGATGCAAATCTGAGGGGATCCCCGCCCTGACCTGCTCCATTAATTTTTCATTGCCGAGGGCTAACAAGGCCCCGTTACCCTTAATTTCCTGTCCGGTTTGAGACCCACGGCCGTGGGTCTCTACGTGGGCGATGACCCCTTTTCCGGTGATAGCTTCAAAACCCGTGACCGGGTCTGGTTTTACGCCCTTTTCTTCGGCATATCGCATGGTGGCTTCGGCCAACGGGTGTTCACTATGGTTGTTCAGGGATGCTATTTTCTGCAATACATCCCTTTCGCCTGTTTTTCCTATTGCTACAATTTTTTCTACGGATGGTTTTCCCTCCGTAACAGTCCCGGTCTTGTCAATGATCACCACATCGATCTTGTTCATTCCTTCAAGTGCTTCGGCATTTTTTATCAATACACCGGACTGGGCCCCTTTACCCACTCCAACCATGACAGACATGGGTGTGGCCAGCCCCAGGGCACACGGACAGGCAATGATAAGCACGGCAATGGCATTGACAAAGGCATAGACATAGGCCGGCTCCGGGCCGTAAACGGCCCAGACGATAAAGGTAATTACGGATATCAGTACCACTATCGGCACAAAATACCCCGATATCCGGTCTGCCAGCTTCTGAATGGGTGCCCTGGACCTGCTGGCCGAGTTTACCATTTCTATGATTTGCGACAGCAGGGTTTCCGAGCCTACTTTTTCGGCTTCCATTACAAAACTCTTGTTGCCGTTGATCGTTCCAGAGCTTACATGGTCTCCCTCTTTCTTGTCCACCGGGATCGGCTCACCCGAGATCATGGATTCGTCGACTGTACTTTCTCCCTCTTTGACAATACCGTCTACGGGGATCTTTTCACCGGGCTTTACTCTTAAAAGATCTCCCTGGTGTACGGCATCTATGCCGACTATTTCTTCCTTGCCATCCACTATTTTCGTGGCATTGTTAGGGGCCAGTTTCAGCAGCTCTTTTATGGCAGAATTGGTTTTGCCATGTGCCCTGGCCTCCAACAACTGTCCCAGCAGCACCAGGGTAAGGATCACGGTAGCGGCTTCGAAATACACATGGACCGTTCCGCTGTGCGACCTGAACTGTTCCGGAAAAATCCCGGGGAACAATATAGCTCCCACACTGAAAAGCCAGGCAGCCCCGGCACCGATACCGATCAGGGTAAACATGTTCAGGTTCCGGGTCGCAACAGACCTGTATGCTTTCTCGAAAAACATCCAGGTAGCGTAGAACACCACTGGTAGAGAAAGCGCAAGTTGCGCCCAGTTCCAGTATTTCCAAGGCATCAGCCTGGCCAGCGGATCACCGGGAAGCATTTCTGACATGGCGATCAGAAATATGGGAAGCGTAAAGGCAACGGCCACTTTAAACTTTTTAAGCAGTTTTTTGTAGGTCTCGTCTTCTTCTTCCACATCTACCTCTACCGGAACAAGATCCATTCCACATATCGGGCAGGACCCTGGTTCGTCCTTAATGACTTCCGGGTGCATGGGGCAGGTATATTGTGTTTTTTTCTTTACTGCCGTAGGGGCTTCCACCAGGTCCATTCCACAAACAGGGCAGCTACCGGGTTCGTTATACGTCTTGTCTCCTTCACAGTGCATCGGGCAATAATAAACCCCGCTCCCCCCGGATGATTGTTTTGTTTTCTCATGATGGTGCGAAGCATGATTGTCCTTACCGGAACCGCAGCTTCCGTGTCGATCGTCATGCCCGGGAACTTGTATACCATAGTGGCCTCCGTCATCTTTCATGGCCTGCTCCAGTTTCTCAAAAGGGACATGATCGTTCATCTCAACCACAGCCTCTTCCTTCTCCAGGTTAACAGTAACCCCGGTTACACCGTCTACTTTCCGTAAAATACCTTCCACATGATTTTTGCATCCTGTACAGGACATTCCCGATATTTTATACGTGTGTTTCATGATACTTTGAATTTACTTCACAAAGTTCCGGCGAAAAGACGCGGGAAGTATTATACAATTTTGGAAAAGACTTATATAATTTTGAAAAGGGCTTATATAATTTACGGCTCTTTTTTTGAGATTGAGTAAGATTGATAGAAGATTGATAGAAGATTGAATGAGATTAATAAAAAACAGGGAGCACTCAACTCACGATCTTTCAATCTCATTCCTTAGCTTAATCTTTTACGCATAGATCCTAATATTTTTAAGTGCTCTTCACATTCTTTATGCAACTCTGTTATAAATTCTTCTTTTAAAATACCTGATGCCATTAGTAACCCGAGCCATGCCTCCGTTTCATCTGTTCCTTCCACAACAATAGAGAGCTTACAATAAAATTCCTTTTTAGATCTACTTCTTAATGTTGCCCTGTAATTTACATACATCGATGTTCCTGATTTGACAACCTGATAATTGATAGCCTTCCCCCTTGGTGTTAATGATATTTTCCCTGAGAGATCAAGTATGTTTAAAGCAAATTTTTTTAAACGTTCCCTTATTTCTATTTTATATTTTGTCCAATTCGAACTTTCCACTTTATTGCCTTTTAGAGATCCCTGAACGGTTTAAAATTCTCATGACAATATAGAAGAATTGAACATAAAACACAAATAATGAAATAGTTACACAAAAACCTATCTATCCATATTTTTTTACCAGTCATTCCCTAATCCCTACTCAATCTAATCAATCTAATCAATCTTATTCAATCTCCTATCAATCTCTTTTAATCTCTTTCATTCTATCACAACTCCTCCAACGGTCTCCGCTTTCGTTCCCCGAGCTGCTTAAAGTGCGAAGGGGTCAGCCCTGTAACTTTTTTAAACTGGCTGCTCAGGTGGGCTACGCTGGAATAGTGGAGCTGAAAAGCGATCTCGCTCAGCGACAATTCATCGTAAACCAGCAGTTCCTTGACACGTTCTATCTTCTGGGCAATATAATATTTTTCGATAGTGGTGCCTTCTACCTGGGTGAACAGGTTGCTGATATAGGTATAGTCGTGATGCAGTTCGCGGCTCAGGTAATCGGACAGGTTGGTCTTTAAATATCCTTCCTGGGGTTGGTGCACAAGTGTTACGATCAGGTTTTTTACCCTTTCGATCAGCCGGCTTCTCTTGTCGTCTATGAGGTTAAAACCATAGGCCTGAAGGGCGTTGTCTATTTCCTGTTTTTTGTTCGCCGGAATGTCTGCGGGCAGTTCCACTTCCCCGAGTTCAACGGATACGGGTTGCAGCCCCAGCTTTTCCAGCTCGGACTTAACGATCATCTTACAGCGGCTGCAAACCATATTTTTGATGTAGAGCTTCATTTTTGGTAGATTTTGGATTTTAGATGTGAGATATGAGATTGTTTGGCGAATGACCTATATCCATCTCACATCTAAAATCTAGTATCTCAAGTCTAATTTAATGTTTCTTTTACTTCCCCGCACTTCAGCATTTTGTTTCCGAAGTAGGGATTTCGGATCTCCTCTTCGGATGACAGCCAGTATGCCCCTTCAAAGTCGAATGCCATCGGGCAGTATTGTTTGTATACAGCTCCGGAAGCTATCTGTCCGTCTATCACTTTGACAATTTCTTCAGAAAGTCCGAAAAAGGCTTCACGCTGTTTTTCCACATCGTCCGTAGCTTCAATCGTTTTGGCAAGGTCTGTTGCTTTTGTCGCATTTTCCACTTCGGAAAGTGCTTTTACCAGCATTCCGGCCCCGCTCTTCGCTTCTTTGGCGTCTGTATTTACCAATGCGGTCTTTACATGGATATAATGCCCGTATGCACTGCTTATTTTGTCATTTTTAAATGTGAGATCGGCAGTGGCTTCCTTGTTCTGAGCGGCTTCCTCATGACCGGAATGATCTTCGTGGTTCTTTTCTACGGTCTTCACGGTTTCCTTTTTGGCATCCTTACAGGACAACACCCCGGCAATCAGGCCCAGGGCCAGTACTGCCATTACAAATCTGTTTTTCATTTTAATCAATTTTAATGGTTATTTTATTTCACTTGTTACTTCCCCGCATTTGAGCATCTTTTCTCCGAAATAAGGATTTCGGATCTCTTCGGACAGGCTCAGCCAGTCCGCGCCTTTATCGGAATCGGCCATGGGGCAGTGTTGTACATATAAAGGTACAGAAAATGGCCCGAAAGTAGTGGCCATCCGGATCACAGCCCCGGAAAACGGCTTGAAGGGCTTCCGCATTGCCTCTACATCTGCCGCTTTACCCATGGCCTCTGAATGCCTTTCCAGTTCCTTTTGAAGGTCCATCCAGCGATCATGGGATGTGCCTTTAAAAAGGGACATGTCTACCGCAGAAACGGATGAACTTACGTTTACCAATTCTTTTTGTGCTACGGCAAAATCATCGTTTGTCAATGCATCCTTTAACTTCAAATAGGTTTCTGTGATCTTTTGCAATGCTGTTTTCGCTTTTGCCGAAACTTTCATTTTCACAGGGTTATTGTCCTGTCCGGATGCGGGCATATCCATGTTGCCGTGCTGATGGCCGGTACTGCCGCTACCGCCTTCGGGGTTCATCATACTGGGTTTTCCTGCGAGTTGTGCTGCGGCATCCACCGTAAAGGTGCCGTTCACTACGATCTCCTCTCCTTCACTCAAGCCAGATTTTACGATATAGGCACTTCCGAGAGAAGGCCCAAGGGTCACTTCGCGCAGTCTGAACCCGATTTTTCCTCCTGCATCTTCTTTGGTGTAGACCACAGAACGCTCTCCCGTCCACAGCACCGCGGTTTTCGGAACCGTGATCTCTTCCTGAGCTTCTCCGCCGGCAACTACCTGTACTTCCCCGGAAGCAAACATTTCCGGTTTAAGCCTGCCGTCTTTATTACTCACTTCCACCCGGGCTGTGGCCACCCTGGTCTGTGCATTGATCAACGGGTCTATAAAAGAAACAACACCTTCAAAGGTCTCTCCGGGCAGGGATGCGATCGTATAATTTATCGTGCTCCCCTCCTTTACCCAGGCCATTTCACTTTCATAAACATCGAAAAGTACCCAAACACCAGAGAGATCGGCTATTTCATACAGAGGTGTCCCACGCTCCACATAGTCGCCCAGTTCTGCTTTTTTTTCGGTCACTATGCCATTGACATCCGCTCCTATCGGAAATCGTTGTATGGGGGTTCGGTTATTTATGATCTTATTGATCTGCGATTCGCTTATCTTCCAGTTTCGCAGCTTTTGTTTTGCAGCTTCGAACAGTTCGGGCTGAGCATCTTTGATGGCGTAGGCCTGCAACAGTTCTTCCTGGCCGGTCACCAGGTCGGGAGAATAGACCACGGCCAGGGTTTGTCCTCTCCTGACACTTTCTCCCGTAAAATTAACAGTTAGCCGCTCTATCCGGCCCGGAATGTGGGTGGTCTGAGCATAGACTTTCCGTTCATCCGGCATCACTTTTCCATTGAGGCGGATCACTTTTTCTGCGTTCTGCCGGCCCACGGTCATTGTCCGGATATTGGACAGCTTCACCGCATTTTCACTCATCTCCACTATTGCAGGATCCCCTCCGGAAGCATTTTCATCCATAGGAATAAGGTCCATACCGCATATCGGGCACTGTCCGGGTTCGTTCTGTCTTATCTGGGGGTGCATGGAGCATGTCCACACCTCGGCTTTAGCCTGTCCTGAGCCTGACGAGGGGCTCGGTGACCGGGAATCAGTTTCTTCATGTACATGGTCTTCTGCGGGCTTTGAACTTCCGCCAAAGACCAGCCAGCCGAGCAGAAAGCCCAGGAACAGGATCCCTGCCATGATCCATATATTTTTGTTTTTTGTTTTCATAGGTTTATTTATTTAATATTTTTCAGGCTTGAGGGACACCCCCCTGCCCCCCTCAAGGGGGGAGCTATTCTTCTTTTTTATAAAAATCGTTCTTATACTAAACACTCCTCTTTCTATACCCCAAAAGAGAAATAAATTCTCTCTAAAAGCAAAAAAGTTCCCCCTTGAGAGGGGCAGCGGGTGTTATTTTGTCAATAAATAATCTTTCTGTGCTTGTGCAATAAACCGATCTTTTTCGGCCGTGGCCTTTGCGGTCTGATACAACAGCTTTTCCTGTTGCATTCGCAGTACCTCTTCAAAATCAGTGGTCGAATTACCGTAGGCGGACAGTAACAGTTTTACGGCCTGGTCGGTACTTTCCAACTGCCTGTCGTAAAGATCTATGCGTTGTGCGGCTTTTTCCAGGTCGTATTTTGCCATTTCGTAACCGGCTATCAGCTTGTTCCGTACCGCAACTTTTTGATGTTCGGCAGATTCGGAAAGAAGCTCGGCCTCCCGGACCTTCGCTCTGTGTTTTTTTCTGAAGATCGGCAGGCTTACGGAAAACATCGGCATAATGGCATCCTGGCCCCTTCTCTCAGGGTCCATCCCATTTTTTTCACCGATGATCATATAATCAATTCCCAGTCCCAGCATGGGCAATCCCTGTTTTTTGGCAGCTTTCTTTTGCGCCCCGAACGAAGCCACTTGTTTATCTAACTGCACCATTTTGGGATGCGCAACAAAAAGGCTGTCTCTTTTCAGATTTTCTTCCTGTACATAGCCTTCAACTTCGGGTAGGGCTTCCGGAAATACTACCTCATTATCGTAATCTGCATTCAGCAGGGCATTGAAACGGTATTGGATTGACCTCTTTTTGTCTTTTAACAGGGAGATCTCTGTCTCTGCCTCGTTACGCATCATATCTACACGGACCACGTCTACCATAGCCGTTTTTCCATTCCTGAACTTAGACAATGCCAGTTCCCTGAAGGTATTCAACACTTCCAGGTTTTCTTCCTGGAACCTGATGGTCTCTTCGAGCTCGTACATTTCGGCATAGACCGACTTTATTTCCACGAAGAGTTCTTCACGCGCATCCAGGTATTGCTGAAAACCGGCCTCTGCCATCAGGGTTGCAGCATCTTTCTGAGCTTTCAATGTACCGAACCAGGGGAACATCTGCATCAGTGAGAACTTGGCTTCCTGCCTTCCCAAACGGGTCTCTATCATTCTTCCGAAAGCGCTCATCGTCAGTGTAGGATCGGGCAGGCTGCTCACCTGCGGGGCTTTTTGCATGGCCGCTTCAAACGCAGAATAGGAGGCCTTTACTTTCGGGTTGTTCTTCGCTGCCGTTTGCAGGTAATCTTCCAGAGATTGCCCTGTGACGGTTGCGGAAAACAACAAACTGCACATTATCCAAATGAACTTTTTCATCGTATTTTGATTTATGATTTCAAGATCAAAAACATATGACTTATTGATACTTGATCCGTCTGTAAATTTTGAAATCATTGTTTTGAATCTTGTTTGCTTTTTGTTTCTAAATGATCCGGAAACTATTTAAGACTTAAAACTTCAGGACATAAGACAGGTTTAGTACCAGAGGTCTTATGTCCTAAGTCTTATTGCCCTATCTCCGTTTTTTTAACAACCGTTTCTCTCCAGTATGCCTGTAATACGGGCACCACGAACATGGTCATGATCTGTATGAACATTCCTCCCACGGTGGGGATGGCCATGGGTACCATGATATCGGCCCCTTTTCCGGTGGAAGTCAGCACGGGCAACAGGGCTATGATGGTCACTGCGGTGGTCATCATGGCAGGGCGGACACGCTTCAGTCCCGCTTCCAGTACGGCTGCCCTTACTTCGGGTACGGTTTTCGGTTGTTTTTCTTCAAATACCTGGTGAATGTATGTCCCCATGATCACCCCGTCGTCCGTAGCGATACCGAACAGGGCGATAAAGCCTACCCAGACCGCCACACTGAGGTTGATGGTATGCATCTGAAAAAGATCGCGCATGTTCACCCCGGCAATGGCAAAATCCATAAACCAGTCCTGGCCGTAGAGCCACAGCATAATAAACCCTCCTGCAAAAGCGACGAACACCCCGGAAAAGTGAATAGTGGAAGCGATGACCGTCCTGAACTGAAAATAGAGCAATAAAAAGATAACGATCAAACTCAGCGGAATAACAATGGAAAGCCTTTTCACGGCACGTACCTGGTTTTCGTAATTCCCGGAAAATTTGTAACTCACTCCCTTGGGAATACTCAATGCTCCGGAGGCGATCTTATCTTCTATAAACCGCTGTGCATCGTTTACTACGTCTACCTCTGCGTAGTTTTCCCTTTTATCGAAGAGGACGTAGCCTGTGAGGAAGGTCTCTTCGCTCTTTATCATCTGAGGTCCGCGGACATACTCAATATCTGCCAGCTCTCCCAGGGGGATCTGTGCTCCCGTCGGGGTCGGTATCAGTATCTTTCTGATCTTTTCCGGGGTATCCCGGAGTTCCCTCGGGTAGCGTACACGAACGGGGAAACGCTCCCTGCCTTCTACCGTACTGGTGATCTGTATACCCCCTACTGTGCTTTCTATGACCTGTTGCACATCTTCCACACTCAATCCGTAGCGGGCAATGGCATTTCTGTTTATATCTAATTGCATATAGGGCTTTCCTACGATCCTGTCGGCAAAAACAGCTTCTTTTTTTACGGAAGGCACCTCCTTGAGTACTTCTTCGAGCTGTATCCCGAAATTCTGAATGGTTTCCAGGTCGGGGCCATACACCTTGATCCCCATAGGTGCCCGCATTCCGGTTTGAAGCATAACCAGGCGGGTCTCGATAGGCTGTAATTTAGGAGCAGAAGTGACGCCGGGTATACCGGTTACCTTTACGATCTCATTCCAAATATCGTCCGACGACCTGATATGGCTTCTCCAGTTACGGAAATACTCCCCGTCCTTATCTTTTACCAGGTCTTTTTCAGTAAATCCCCGGTTCAGTACTTCGTCGTTTGTAAGGGTGTCTCCCGATCTCAGAACAAATTTTCCGTCCCGGTCTGTTTTATAGGTTTCCTGTTCTCCTTTAGCATTTATACTATACTCAGACTTGTAATTGATGATATTTTCATACATGGATATGGGTGCCGGGTCCAGGGCGCTTTCTACCCGGCCCAGTTTTCCCACGGCCATATCCACTTCGGGTATACCGGCAACGCCCATATCAAGCTGCTGTACTACCCGTTTGTTCTCTTCCATCCCGGCATGGGGCATGGAAGTGGGCATCAACAGGAAACTGCCTTCATCCAATGAAGGCATAAATTCCTTACCCGTTCCCGGAAAGGTATGGGATAATCCACTCCAAACCGCAGTGGTACGGATGTTCCACCCTATCGCATCAAAACCGCGGGCCACAAAACCAAACGTCCGGGGAAAACCGAGCCAGATGACCAAACCGAAAAAAACGGTAAACAGGGGGACAAGCAGGAATTTTCTCTTGTTGACCAAACACCACTTTAAAATGGGCTCGTAGTAATAGACCACCGATAGCAACACTGCCAGGATCAGGGCCAATAATACAATAACAAACAGGTAATTCGTTACCAGGCTGTTCTCGTGTCCCAAAGGCACCCATTCTTCTGCCAGGAAAAACAGGGTAACGGCCAATATGATGAAAAACACGATCTGAGAGGAATATTTCCCCAGAAAACCGGGATTCTTGTGTTCTACCAATTTAATGGCTCCTATAACGACCAGTGCAAGGGGGAGCCACAACTTAAAGACAATAGCAAGCAGCAGCCCTGCAACTACAAGTGAAATATTCCAGGCCTTGGTCATTTTGTCCTTTTTGAAGGTCAGGGAAAAGACAAAATAGGCCAGGGTTGGCAGCACAATGACCCCCAGAACAAAAGAAGCAGCCAGGGCAAAGGTCTTAGTAAAAGCCAGGGGCCTGAAAAGTTTTCCTTCGGCCTGTTCCATAAAGAATACAGGGAGAAAGCTCACCACCGTAGTGGCAAGTGCCGTGGTTATGGCCGGGGCTACTTCTATGGTAGCTTTGTAGACCACTCCCAAAAGTGCATTCCCCCGGACATTTTTATTTTCTTCCAGTTCCAGATGCCGTATCATGTTCTCCACAAACACTATCCCCACATCAACCATGACCCCGATGGCAATGGCGATCCCGGAAAGTGCCACCACATTGGCATCGACACCGGCGTAACGCATAACCACAAAGGTCATAAGCACCGCAACAGGCAGCAGACTGGATATGAGCACCGAAGCCCTGAGGTTCAGTACCAGTACAATGACCACGATAATGCTGATAAGTATTTCGTGCGAAAGTGCCCTTTCCAGCGTGCCTATGGTTTCCTGGATAAGCTGCGTACGGTCGTAGAACGGAACAATGGTAAGCTGGCTTTCGGTACCGTCTTCCAGGGTCTTTTTGGGCAGGCCAGAGGCGATCTCTTTGATCTTGTCCTTGACATTGCCTATGACTTTCAGCGGATTGGAACCGTAACGCGCCACGACTACCCCTCCTACTACTTCGGCACCTTCTTTGTCTAACATTCCCCTGCGGGTAGCAGGCCCGAGGGTAACTACGCCTATATCTTTGATGAGCACGGGCTTGTTATTGTTAACGGCAACTACGGTCTCTTCCAGGTCTTCCACCGAGCGGATATACCCCAGGCCGCGCACCAGGTATTCCACCTTGTTGATCTCTATGGTCTTGGCCCCTATATCGCGGTTGGAATTCTTTACGGCCATCATTACCTTGTCTATCCCGATGTCATAGGCTTTCAGGGCATCAGGGTTGACATCTACCTGGTATTCCTGCACATATCCTCCTACGGAAGCCACTTCGGATACTCCTTCTACGGCATTTAACCCGTATTTTACGTAAAAGTCCTGTACGGTGCGCAGTTCGTGCAGGTCCCATCCGCCGGTAACATTACCGAGAGAATCTCTTCCTTCGAGAGTGTACCAGAACACTTGCCCCAGCCCGGTGGCATCGGGCCCCAGGGTGGGCTGCACTCCTCCGGGCAGCAGGTTGGCGGGCAAAGAATTCAGCTTTTCGAGTATCCTGGAACGCGACCAGTAAAATTCAACATCTTCATCGAAAATAATATAGATACTCGAAAACCCGAACATGGAATTACTCCGGATCGACTTAACCCCGGGCACGCCCAGCAGGGAGGTGGTAAGCGGATAAGTGATCTGGTCTTCCACGTCCTGGGGAGACCTTCCCGGCCAGTTGGTAAAAACGATCTGTTGGTTTTCCCCTATATCGGGAATGGCATCTACCGGGACCGGGTCTTTTGGTAAAAACCCGGTGTCCCAGTCGAAAGGTGAGGTCACCAGTCCCCAGCCGATAAAAAAGAGCAGCAGGAGTACGGTAACCAGCCGATTATGCAAAAAATAGTGTATGATCTTATTTAACATAGATTCTGTTTTAATGCTGTGCTTCGGCTGCGCTCAGCAGCCCCGTTTAATCGTGGTAAAACTGACATTTTGTTACAAAATTGTCAGATACCGATATGGCATAACATTAAAACTAAATAAGGAAAGTGTCGTTCAGCACCTGAATGTCCCGGACGACCATAGGCGGACTGTAATCCCTGAAAGGAACAACATTTTCTTCCAGTCCCTCGAAAAGATTGAGATAAGTATAAACAAACGCCTTCAGAAAAACAACCTGCTGATGCAATTCCGTATCGACGGCTTTCTGAAGAGTGTCCTGCCCCTCGATCAATACGGTTTCTTCCGAACAACAGGGGCTTTGGGCAATGGTGCAGGAAGAATCGTCTTCGCTCTGCTGTATTTCCATACTTCGGCTGTGCTCACTAACCATACCGCAACTGTCTGCCTTGACAAAAAGCGCCGTGTCTACCAGAAAACTGCCACAGAAATGCTTCTCTACGGTAAAGGACACCGTAGACAGCAGCACCAGAAAGGTGAGCAAAAGGGACGTTATTTTCAGAAAAAATTTCTTCATCCGGAATACAAAGGTAGAAAATATTTCGTCTTGGCGATTTTTTTTGGAAATTGTTAACACGGTACGAAGGCATGGGCAGGACACCTGCACCAGCATGTTTAGCATGTTTTTTAGGTTTTTAGACCTAAACGTTTAGGTCTGTTAATGTCCCGTTTAGCTAAAATAATGTTCTTTTTGAACATAACATCCAAACATTTGGCCAGAAGATCTAAAGTTTCAGGTAAAAAAACTAAAATTTTAACTGAACAACTTAAAACTTTAGGTTCCGAGGCTAAATTTTTAGAGGTCAGGACTAAAAACTTCTATTTTTCACCTAAAAACATCCTTATTTCATCCTAACACATTATCAATTCACTTAAAAGAAGCTATTTTTTACCGAAATGACACCATTTTTTGAAGTAGTTTCCACAAACCCGTTAAGGGCCCAATGGAAAATCTTCAAATATGAAGTAACTTTGCAGAAAAATCGTATCCCTATGACTTTTGATGAGCTGAGATCACAGGTAAAAACCATTTTACAACAAGATACCACCGTAGATGCCCGCCTTACCGGGATATGTGAACTCTTAAAGAAAAACATCCCGTATTATGACTGGGTTGGTTTTTATTTTAAGAATGGCGATAAAGAGGAATTAAAGCTCCGCGCTTTTGCCGGGGAACCTACGGACCATACCATCATCCCTTTCGGAAAAGGGATATGCGGCCAGGTAGCAGTTTCCAATGCAAATTTTGTAGTACCGGATGTCAAGGCGCAGGACAATTATATTGCGTGCAGCATATACGTCAAGGCGGAGATCGTTGTGCCACTGTTTGTAAATGGCGAGAACATCGGGCAAATAGATATCGATTCGCATACGGCCGACCCGTTTACGGAAGAGGATGAGCGGTTTTTGGAGTTTGTGAATGGGGAGGTTTCCAAGGTGTTGAGGTAAGATGATGGGGATGGACCGGAGGGACACCCCCCTAGCCCCCCTCAAGGGGGGAACTATTCATCTTTTTATGACAAACTGTTCTTGTATTAAAACAATTCTCCCCCTTGAGGGGGGACCAAGGGGGGTGTTCTTCACTCATCAGTCTCAAACACCTGCAACACTCCGTCATTATTAGCAACAAGCACCCACCCCTTATCTTTAAGGTACTTCATTTTTTTGGCATCACCATTCGTAAAAAAACCGCTGTAAGTATTTGGTGTTACTTTGAAATTCCCCTGGCCATCGCCGAGCAATAATGCGCCGGTACCCGCATCATTCCGGGTAGTCTCTATTTCCGAGACGAAAAGGTTTCCGGTGACCAGGGCATCGGGGTTGCCATCGTTGTTGTAGTCTGCCACGAGAATATCGTTTATACTGGAAAGCTGAGCCATATTGGGCAAGGGGGTCACTTTAAAGTGCCCGTTCCCCAGGTTTTCCAGATAAGAAGAAGCAAATGTATCTGCGGTATAGTGCAGGGCCTGTTGCAGGTTTTTCTCTCCGTACACTTCTTCCAGTTCCAGGGAGGCAAAGACGTCGTATTGTTTAAAGGTGGTCTTTAAGCCGGGGATCTGCTCCGATGAACAGGAAAAGCCCCTCAGGGGATAGTGTTTGTTCTCCTGATAATACCCCAGTACGATATCGTGCGAACCGTTATCGTCAAAATCGTGATAATAGACATCAAAAGGATTTTCGGGAGAGGTCTTGTATTTGTAATTCAGCCCGATATTTCCCGCAATATAATCCATATCCTCATCATTATCGAAATCGCCCTGTTCTATGCTGAACCACCAGCCTTTGGTCTGGTGCAGGCCGTCGATATCCTGTTTTTCCAGTTTGCCTTCGATATTTCTGAACACCGTAACAGGCATCCATTCACCCACCACGATAAGGTCTGTCCAGCCGTCATTATCGTAATCGGTCCATATGGCGTCGGTGACCATGCCCAGGTTTTGAAACCCGGGGGCTTTTTCATCAGTTTTATTGGTGAGCCTTCCTTTGTCATTCACCAGTAATACAGACGAAACCGGACGGGGATAGTTATGCGGAAAATGCCTTCCGCCAACGAAGATATCTGCATCGCCGTCTTTATCGTAATCGTATTCTTTTACTACGCTACCGCTGATGTTGGTCATGTTTGTTATGGCAGCTTTCCTGAAGTTCCCTTTACCGTCGTTCCGGTACAAACGGTCTGCGTATTTTTCGCTGCCGGCCTCAAATTCATTACCTCCGCTTACGACATACAGGTCCGGGTAAGTGTCTCCGTCTATGTCGGTAAATGCGGCATCCATATCCTCGTATACGGCTTCTTCAGACCATAAATTTTCATTGCTCTTTTGAAAACCGTTTTCGTCCTGTATATACAATGCCGCCGGAAACCCCGCCGCACCTCCGATAAAGACATCCTGCTTTCCGTCGTTATTTATATCCCCGACTGCAAGTGCTGGCCCGAATTGTGATAGTTTGTGAGGCAGTAATACCTGGTGGGCATAATCGTTAAAATCATTTTCTTTATGCACATGGGATAGCTGCCCACCGGAAGTAAGCTCTGTAAACACGGTTTCCGGTAGAACTTTCTCATCCGGGTCTTTTACAGCATCTTCCATAAAAAGGGTGATCTCCTGACCGGCTTTTATATTTTCTTTCAGGGTCACTTTACCGTTTGGCCAGGTCACTTTTAATCTACTTGCTTCGGTATTTTGCCCCAGTCCGAAATGTACTTCGTTCTCGCTGGTGGAATAGATGCCCCTTACATTGGTTGTTTCGAAATACTGTTTTTGTCCGCCCGCCTCAATATTTACCCGGGAACCGAAAACCGGTAAATTTTCCCTGGATACCAGGTTTAATCTCAGGTAATGGTTCTTATTTCCGTTGTTCCGGTATACATAGGCCTTTTCGTTAATGTTATTGACCACAAGATCGAGATCACCGTCGTTGTCGAGGTCGGCGTAGGCTGCACCGTTCGAGAACGATTCCCGGTCGAGCCCCCATTCCCGGCCCGTATTTTTGAAATTCAGGTTTCCTTCGTTCTTATAAGCATAATTTTTTATAGGCTGTGAGGGGATCAGTGCCACGGCCTTATCAATATCCGCCACGTCCCAGACGCTTTTTATCTCTCCTCCGTCCGGATGTTTCTCCAGCCATTTTTGTATAGACTTATTCATAAAACCGGCCACTCTTTTATCGGCATCGGTATTCCTGATATCCCTTAGCAATCCGTTGGTAATATAGGTGTCTTTCAGGCCGTCATTATCAAAATCGGCCATAAGGTTCGCCCAGCTCCAATCGGTAGAGGCCATACCGGTGATCTGGGCCACATCGCTGAAAGTTCCGTTCCCGTTGTTTAAATGCAGCGTGTTGAACATGTATTGATAATGCCCTCCGTTATCAACCACATCCCAGAAGGCCTCGGGGTTCATTCCACTCATATTGGCCTTGAGCCTGAAGTTGTCTTCGGCTACCATATCCACTATAAATACATCCTGGAACCCGTCGTTATTGATATCGGCGATATCCACCCCCATGCTGAAATATGACATGTGATTCAGGGCGGTATCGGCTACATTGACAAAGGTCCCGTCCCCATTATTCATAAAAATAAAATCCGGGGCATGGAAATCGTTGGCCACGTAGATATCGGGCCATCCGTCATTGTTCAGGTCGGCCACAGAGGCCGCATTGGGAAAGCCTGTCTGTGCAATGCCTGCCTGTTCGCTCACTTCTGTAAACTTTCCTTTTCCTGTATTTTTATATAAGACCAGGTGATATTCGGGCTTCAGCAGGGAAGTTCCGAAGTATTTTGAATAACTCCCGGGATTGGGCGGCTGAGTGAGCAGAAGCAGGTCGAGAAAGCCGTCCTTGTCGTAATCCAGGAATACGGCATGCCTGGTGCGCTGTTCATTGGCTATCCCGTATTCCTCTGCCGATTCGGTAAAGGTCAGGTCGCCATTATTGATATACAGCAGGTTCTTTCTCCATCCGGGTTTATCGTCGTAGAGTTCCCGGCTTATATAGATGTCGGGCCAGCCGTCGTTGTTCACATCTGCTATGGTAACGCCGGTAGACCAGCCTCCGTCATTGACTATTCCGGCCTTTCCGGTGATGTTCTCAAACCTGAAATTCCCGCGGTTCACATACAGTTCATCATTGACCATATTCCCGGCAAAGTAAAGGTCTTTCAAGCCGTCGTTATTAAAATCTGCCACGCCTACGCCGGCTCCTCCGTAAAAATTTGCATAGATCAATATATTCCGGGAGCTTTCGTCTTTAATTGTATTTTCAAAATTGACTCCCGTATGGCCGGAAGGCAATAAGCTGAACAATTGATCTTGCGATACTGCCTCCAACCCAGAGAGAAACAGTATGCCGATAAAAATATTTTTCATGTGCTCTAACCTATTTATTTAACCAAATAAAGGAGGGAACGACCCCTCCTTTATCATTCTAAACTACCAACACTATCATATTAAATGATGTGTAACGTTTGAGACGGACAGCCGTCTGTATCATTCTATTCCACATCCCACCAGACACGGGTGGTCAGTTCGTCCGGTCCCTGCCTGTCTATGGCAGCCTGATAATTTTCCGGGTTATTGGACTGGTCACTTTCCGCATAGGTGAGTCTTCTCGGAATAGTTCCTCCGGTGACGTTCCCGGGATAATTGACAGGCACTAAAACGGGGAAGCCTGTTCTTCTCCAGTTCGCGAACGATTCGTATTCGTTGAGGAATGTCGCTGCCCAGTACTGGGTGTTTATCTGTTCCAGGGCATTTGCGGGGTCGTAGGGGTTTGCCATCAAATAATCGTCGATGTCTCCGTCTGAAATGGCCCCGGCCGATCCGTATAATTCCAGCATTTTCATCGCAGCCCTTACTCCTGCATTGTAGTGGGCTTCGGGATCTCCGGCAAGGCCCCAGCGTACGCCGGCTTCTGCGAGCATAAATTCTACTTCGGCATAGGTCTGGAAAAACATGGGTGCGTCTTCGCCGGTAATTAACAGCCGGTTCGGTTCGGTATATGCCTGTATGTTCTTTTCTCCTGTCATTTCTTCGAGCATTTCGAGGTCCAGGCCGTTGGGGAGCCCTTTTTGCATGTCAGGGTCCAGACGCTCTTCTTCTGTTCTCAGGATCGGCTCGTCATTGGCATTCTTTTCGCCGGTATCTTCGGGCAGGGAGCCCAGAACGGTGAGCCTGGGGTCTCCCTGTAAAAAATCTATAAAGGTTTTGCTCATCCGCATACTTGCGTCTGCCGTAAAAGTTTCTCCAATACCGTTCTTATTCACTCCTTCCGGCCCGGCAGTATGAGGAATAAAGGCGATATCTGCATTAGATTCCATAACGCCTCCGTTGATAGCCTTCGTGACCCACTCTTTTGAAGCGGCAGGGTCTACTTTGATCAGCCTGAAGCCCAGCCTCATCATCATGGAATATCCAAATCTTCTCCATTTTCCCATATCTCCCTGAAACATCAGGTCTGCATCGCCGTACCCGGAGGTGCCATCACTTAAAATGGCTGTCGATTCTTCCAGTTCTTTAAGCATATCTGCATATATTTCACTCTGGGGATCGTATTTGGGCGTGAATATACCTTCGATCACCGCTTTGCCGGCTTCACTGTAAGGCACATCCCCATAGAGGTCCGTGAGCCTGGAATAGATAAAGACCCTCATGATCCGGGCAATGGCTTTCATTTCTTCAGGTTCTCCGTCCTCCTCCAGTTGCACCAACAGGTCTTCTATGGTTTTAACTGCTGTAGTATAATAGCGGTCGATCAGGGAAGAGGCATACCCCCTGTTCCATGTATATTTATCTCCCGCCCAATAGCCTGCGGTTGTGGCAAAATGTTGCATCATCGTGGACTGATAGATCAGGTTTGCCCTCCAGTTCTCATAGCGTTCTCCCGAAGTGAACAACTGGGTCGACGTCAGCTTACTTGTGGCCAGTACCCTGTGTTTGGTCGGGTCGATGTTGATTTCATCAAAGCCTCTGTCGCAGGCCGATATAATGAAAATCATTAAAAGTATATAGCGTATCTTTTTCATCATTACCTATTTAAAATTTAACATTTAAGCTCAGGCCGTAGCTCCTGGTAGATGGAACACCAAAATATTCCAGTCCCTGGGAGTTCCCTACGTTATAAGCACTTTCCGGGTCGATATTATCTGCACTTCTTTTAATATAGAACAGGTTGCGTGCAATAAAAGATATATTGGCCCCGGTGAGGAAAATCTTATCCAGTATGCTATCCGGAAGTGTATAACCGATACTCAATTCCCTGAACTTAATGTAGTCTGCATCTTCTACAAATTCTTCTGCAATTCTGGCAACCCCGTTTTGAAAGCTATAATAGGTCTGCAGGTCTTCGGGAGCTACCGTAGTGGTGAACGGTTCGCCGGTGGCTCCGTCAATACCGGAGACTTCCAGGCCGTTTTCCCGGCCTTCCAGGGTTGTCTTATGCAATCCGTTACTGTATGCAAGCGTGTTTGTCCCGGAGAAGATCTGTCCTCCGAATTTGCCATCGATCAGGAAATTAAGATTAAAATTTCCGAAGGTAAAGCTGTTGCTCCAGCCCAGGCCCCAGGGAGGGACACCATCTCCCAGTATTTTCCGTTCTCCCGGCTGGGGTAGCGGAACACCGTCGGCATTAATATCATAAACAATATTCCCCGTTTCGTCGCGTACATAAGATATACCTACGATCTTCCCGTAGCGTTCGCCGACAATATGCTGTATCCGTACATTCTGGGTCCTGGGTTCGTCCAGGCTAACCGGTTGTCCTTCGGGGTTGGTATTTACGATAAGGCTTTCATTAAACGCCCCGTTTATACTTGTGGTCCAGCTGAAATTCTTTGTCCTGAAGGGTTTTCCGGACAGCAGGAATTCAACCCCTTTATTTTCCAGTTTACCGAGATTGGCAGCTTTAAAATTATATCCTGTCGTATTGGATATGGATGCATTGACCAGGTCATTGATCGTTTCATTTTTATATAATGCCAGGTCCAGCGACAACCGGTTGTTAAAAAACCGGGCGTCTACACCGATCTCATATTCTTTCTTGGTCCAGGGCACGAGGTCGGGGTTGGGGACCACATCTCCGCTGATCCTTCCCAGGGGCTGGCCTAAATGGCCCTGTCCGAAAAATTCATCGTTGGGGACCAATTGATAGGCTATATCTCCTCCCCCGGCTACCTGAGAATAACCACCCCTTAATTTTAAGAAATTTATGCTCGCCGGCATATCGAGTGCATCCGACAGAATAACACTGGCATTGACCGATGGGTAAAAATCGTTATTGGGCGATGTTTTTCCCGGGTAAGACAGGGTTGAGAACCAGTCGTTCCTTCCGGTAAAGGTCAAATATGCCCAGTCGTCCCAGGAAAGTTCCAAAGAACCGTAAAGCGATCCTATTTTGCGTTCGCTGTAAATCCTATTCCTTGTTTGTGCTCCTAAATTGGATATATCTTCGAACCCGGGAATAATAAAATCATTCCCACCGAGGTTTAAAGTTTCCGATTTTATATGGTTGTTGTTTGCACCGACCAGGGCCGAAAGGCCTAATTTATCTGTTAATTCCTTGTCCATGCCCAGCATTACATCGGCATCTATCTGGGTGTATCTCCACTCTGCCTCATTCATTCCCCCCAAAGGTTTATAGGCCGTACCCCAGGGTTCTACGGAAGTGGACCTTCTTGTAAAATGATCGACCCCTACCCGGCCCGAGACGTATAGCCATTCAAGAATATCGTATTGTAAAGAGGTGGAAGCGATGATCCTGTTCTTCAGATCTTCATTCCTGAAATTATAAGCCGCAAAGTAAGGGTTTTGAGAAAAGGTATTGCTCGAATACTGTCTTTCGGTACCATCCGGGTTGGTTCCAGGCTGCATATTCCTCACATCGACATTGGGCGATAAAAGTGCCACCGTATAATTGGCGTTACCAGGGGCATCAGACAGCCTTGGCCTGTTCATTACATCATCCACGATATATTTGACATTGACCTGAGTAGTCAGTTTTTCGGCCAATACAGCCCCTGCATTCAAAGCAAAGGTTTTACGGTTCATACTGGCATTGGGCATAATATCTTTATTGTCCATATTGGAAGCGGAAAACCTGTAATTTACATGCTCGGAATTCCCGACCAAAGCCGCCGTATTGATAAAAGTGGTCCCGGTCCTGTAAAACCGATCCATATTGTTGCCCACATAAGAATAGGGCCTTTCTTCACCGTCCCATTGTATAACAGGAGAACCGTCCAGCCTGGCTCCCCATGAACTCGTTCCCAGGTCCAGGGCCTCTTCGGCATTTGCCGGAATCCTCGCCCGGATACCCTGTCCGTAAGTGTTCTGGAAATCCTGGATGGATGAATTCAGTTGGTCAAACGTAACGGAACTACTGAGCTCAACACCGAAACCCTGCTTTTCCCTTCCGCCTTTTGTAGTAATTAAAATAACGCCGTTACCTCCCCTGGAACCGTATAATGCCGAAGCCGAACCTCCTTTAAGAACGCTCACAGATTCAATATCGTCCGGGTTAATGCTCGAAATACCATCACCTCCGTCATTTCCTCCCCACATTCCTGCAGAACCGCCACTATCATTGCTTATGGGAACACCGTCGACAACGTATAAGGGCTGGTTGTTTCCCGTCAGGGTACTGTTTCCCCGTATAATAACCCTGCTCGACCCCGCAGCTCCTGTGGAATTCTGGGTGATATTAACTCCAGCAACCTTACCTTGTAAAGCATTAATGGCGTTGGTCTGCTTTACGGTAGAGAGCTCTTCTCCTCCAACTTCAGTGAGTGAATACCCCAGCGCTTTGGTTTCTTTTTTGATCCCGAGAGCAGTTACGACCACTTCACCGAGTTGTTCCGCGCTTTCATCCAGGACAGCGTTTATGCTCGTTCTCCCGTTGACAGATATTTCCCGGGTAGCATATCCGATAATGGAAAATACCAGAATACCGTCTTCCGGCACATTACTAAGCGTGTAATTTCCATCAAAGTCGGTTGAGGCCCCGTTATTTGTCCCTTTCAGGACCACGTTTACCCCGGGCAGTGGCATTCCGTTAACGGCCTCGGTAACCACTCCCGTAATTGTAATGTCCTGAGCCCAGATTGACGGTACAGCCAACAGGGATAGGAACATCACCACGATTGTTAATTTATTAAACATACAATATACATTTAAGATTAATTTGAGTTAATAGTATTCCAATTAACATTAATTATTTATAAATGTTACAGTAAAGTTAAAATTTAACAAATTTTTTCGACAAACAACGACTATCCATAGCTAAAAAACATTAGCCATATGATCATTATTAGCTTTATTTTTTCAATTTCCTTTTTCTTTAAAAATCTGAAATCTTTATACTGAAGGCTATATCCTATAAAACAAGATGAAAAATTTCCGGGGCCCCGGGTGTAAATACGGATAGTCATTGCCGAAACGGCTTCATTTCCTCAAATAGCGTGGGAGACAAGCCAGGAGGAAAGACTGAAGAAGGGGATACTATGTATGGTCTGATATTTTACCGGTGAACTTTTAGCCTTTTTTTCATTTCTTCTACAATCCGGTATGCCGCCGGGCAAATGGCCGTATTCTTCAGGGTGAGGTTTGTGATCTGGTGAAATTTTTTCCTGTCGGTATGCGGATATTCCCGGCAGGCCTTGGGGCGGACATCGTAAATGGCACAATAATTATCGTCCCCCAGGAACGCACAGGGAACGCTTTGCAAAACATAGTCTTTATCCTCATCTATACGCAGATAACGGTCTATGAACTGTTGCGGCCTGAGCTTAAGACGCCTGGATATACGTTCTATATCGGTATTTGTAAACAACGGACCTGTTGTTTTACAGCAATTGGCACATTGCAGGCAGTCCGTTTGTTCGAACTCTGCATCGTGTAGTTCCTGCATGACATAATCCAGGTCCTTCGGTGGCTTTTTTTTCAGCTTTGCAAAGTATTTCTTGTTTTCCTTATGTTTATCTTTGGCGAGTTGCGGCAGCCGTTTCAGAAAATCATCCATAGTGCAAAATTAGGGTTTCGGAACGGGTTTTTGAATGTAAACGGTTTTTTTAGGCTAAATAGTGTTGTTACAAACAGGTACGGGGAGTCAAGAAAAGAGGCACTCGTTGCAAACGAGCGCCAGGTTTTTATTGAAATTTTATGAAGGAAAAAGAGCATAGCGTCCCGGATATTATCGGGAAGGCTTTACTGGATTATCAGCAGGGAAATTACACGGAAGACATCATCACCGAAACTTCTATTTCCGAAGAAGACGTGTTGCCCCTGCCCTATCTCTTCCGGGATTACATGGAGATGCCCGGCATTGAACAAAAGGCCCTTCAACTCGCACATGGGAAAGTGCTGGATGCCGGGTGCGGAGCGGGCAGCCACTCCCTGTACCTCCGGGAGGAAAGGAAACTGGACGTAACAGCCATAGACATTTCGCCAGGTGCTGTTGAAGCCTGCAGGTTGAGGGGACTGAAAGATGTTTTTGTACAGGATGTGATGCAGTATCAAGGCGAAAAATTCGATACCATCCTCCTGCTGATGAACGGCTTGGGCCTCTGTGGGCGATTACGGTACATCGACAGCTTTCTCACGCATTTAAAAAGCCTGCTGAACAAAAACGGGCAAATATTACTGGACTCGTCCGACCTGCTCTATATGTTCGACGAAGATGAGGACGGCGGCCGGTGGATCCCTTCGCACGCCGAATATTACGGCGAAATAGAATTCCGGATACGGTATAAGGACTTACAGAGCGATCCTTTTCCATGGCTGTACATCGATTACAACACCCTGCAAAACGCTGCCGCTGCCAACGGATTGAATTGTGAGCTCATCATGGAAGGTGAGCATTATGATTACCTGGCAAAACTGACAGCTTTCTGAAATTAGGCGTACACCGTTTTACCGGCAACATTGATCCGGTTCCAGGAATTGATCACGACGATTAGCATTATAAGCTGTGAGGCTACCTCTTCTCCAAACAAATCAATTATCGTGTTGTAAGTATCATCCGTTAAGCCATTATCCGTCATTCGGGTCAGTTCTTCCGTTAATTGCAGGACTGCTCTTTCTTCCGGACTAAAAATATGTGACGCTTTCCAGGCCGGCAGGGCATATATCTTCCGGGCTTCTACCCCGATCTTCAGGGCATGGTCTACATGCATATCAATACAATAGGAACAACTGTTCAATTGCGAGGCCCTGATCTTCAGCAATTCCACCAATTCAGGGGCCAGTTTCCCCTTTTTTAGCTGCGCCGACAGTTTTAGTATTGCTCTGAAAGCTTCAGGCATTGTTTTTTCTATGGATATTCGTTTTTTTGATTTCATGACCTTTCTTTTTTTATCAATTTCTTCAGATAGCTTGTAGTAATTTCATTTTCTGTAATACTATTCAGTCCCATCCCATTCTGTAACCGCATTGCCGTATCCCTCATAGCTTTTACGGCTATCTTCAGGAAACCGGGGCCCAGGCTGAGGCGTGCCACTCCCAGTTCACGGAGTTTCTCCGGTTCCGGCACCCCTGGCACAGTGAGGAGGTTTAAGGGCAGGTCCAATTCTTGCAAAAGCGTCCTGATATCTTTTTCCTCAGTGAGGAAAATAGGAAAAAATCCATCAGCTCCGGCTTCTTTATACGCTTTTCCCCTTCTTATCGTTTCGGCAAGTCTTTCCTGTGGAGAACGGTATGTCCCTGCATGGAGAAAGACATCCGTCCGCGCATTGATAAACAGGGGGACCCCCATACTTCTGGAGGTTTCCCGGACAAGCCTGATCCGCCGGAATTGCTCCTCAGCAGTATACATCCTTCCCGTTTCCGTACTGGTATCTTCCAGGTTCAGCCCCACAACTCCTGTTTCTATGAGGTGTTTAATATTTTCCGCCAGTTCCCGGTCGTTACAGGCATACCCGCTTTCCATATCCACAGTAAGAGGGATTTCGACACTGTTTACAATCCTCCGGCACGAAACGAGCAGATCTTCCAAGGGAATGCATTCCCCATCGTCATAGCCATGGGTAAACGCCACAGATGCACTACCCGTGGCTACGGCCGGAAATCCCATATCTTCAAGCAGACATGCTCCGAGGGGCTCCCATATATTGGGCAAGATCAACAAGTCTTCCGAATCGTGTAATTTTCGGAATCTTTCTGCCATTTCTTTCTGCAAACCTTTCATCTTTCAACGAATTAATGATTACTCGACAAAGGTAGTTTGGCAGTCAGAAAGAAGTGCTTAAGCTGGTTTAAGAAATGAAGGTCAGCGCATTTTTTTCCGTATCTCGCTGAGGTATTCCGGAGTAAAGCCCAGATAAGACGCCAGCATATACTGGGGGATGCGCTGGGCAAAATCGGGTAACAGAGCTATAAAATTGTGATAACGTTCTTCCCTGGAAAGTCCGTATTCGTACCTTTCTCTTTGTTGGGAAGCCCCACAAGCCTTTTGCAACATGATCCTGAAGTAGCGCTCCATTTGTGGAAATTCCTGCAACAGTGAAGATTTGGCTTCCCGGTCGAGGGATAGCACTTCGGTGTCTTCGATGGTTTCTATACAAAAACGAGAAGGAACGCAATCATTCAGACTCATATAGTCGGTCATCCACCAGTTTTCAATAGCAAACCGGGTGATTTGCTCGGTGCCATTATCCTTTATAAAATACATGCGCAAACACCCTTTGACCACAAAATATTCGGCCTGGCAGATCTGCCCCGTTTCCAGCAAAAGAGTCTTCTTTTTCAGGGAAAGAGGCTCCAGATGTTCCCGAATAACCTTTTCTTCCTTACGGTTGACCGAAATATATCGTTTTATATGTTCAACTAAGGAGTTCATATTTATACCCGGACGGTGATTCGCTGTATCATAAAGTTTCCTACAAACATGGTTGTGCTATATTAGTCATTTTCTTTTAACCGGAACGAAACTTCTCCTGCATTTAACAACGCTTCATCGGAAATAAAATATCCTTTGTATTCTTTTCCACCGACCTGTATTTTATCGATATACCGACTTTCACCGGGATTATTGCAGGTAATGACCAGCTTGTCTTTTTTGTAGTAATCGATATCCAGGTGAATCGTTATCTTACTGAACCGGGGAACCACAAAAGTGTATTCCGGGTTGGCCGGGGTTATCGGATATATACCCATCATGCTGTAAATGGCCCAGGCCGACATGGTACCGGTATCGTCATTGCCGGGAAGGCCGTCGGGAGCGTTTTTGTAATAGGTGTCGAGGAGTTCCCGTATGCGCTTCTGGGCTTTCCATTCGCTTCCCTTGATGTAGTTGTACAGGAAGCCATAGGCTATATCGGGTTCGTTGGCCATATCGTAATGTCCGTTGTCGAAAATATGGTCGAGCTGTGCTTCGAAGTCTTTTTTGCCTCCCATCAGTTTTATCATACCCTTTGCATCGTGCGTTAGCATAAACACATACTGCCAGGCATTGCCTTCTATAAAGCCCATGTTCTTCTCAAAATTGGCCCCTTTTACCGGGTCAAAAGGTTCGTACCAGCTTCCGTCGGCATTCCTGGGGCGGAGGAGTTTCAGTTTTTTATCGAACAGTTTACGGTACGACAACGATCGTTTATAAAATGACCTGTAATCTTCTTTTTTGCCAAGTGCTCTGGCCAGTCGGGCAATGGCGTAATCGGCAACATTGTATTCCTGGGTGGTAGACACCACACCATCGGCCAGACTGCTCGTATTAACATAGCCATCGCGCAGATAATCGGCCAATGCCGGGCGTAAAGGGTTATTTTCCAATTGCGTTGCGCTCTTTTTCATGGCCTCATAGGCTTTTTCCACATCAAAATCCGTAAGGCCCCGCAGGTAAGTATCTGCTAAAACTACGGAGGCAGGATCCCCTACCATAGTGAATGTTTCTGTGGAATTCAACTCCCATTTGGGCAACCAGCCGTTTTCGTCATACATGTCGAGCATGTTCTTTACCATTTCCAGTTGCTGGCCGGGATATACCATGCTCATAAACTGGTGATAATTTCGGTAGGTATCCCACAGGGAGAAAACGGTATAGCGGTGATTGTCCGTTTTTCCGATCTTCCCGGTAGAGATCTCGGGATACTCTCCATTAATATCATTAAAAATGTTGGGGTGGATCAACGTATGGTACAGGGCGGTATAGAAAATGGTCCTGTCCTCTTTTGTTCCGCCTTCCACTTCAATTTTTGAGAGTTTTTCGTTCCAGGCCTTTTTTGTCCTTTCATAGACCTTGTCAAAATCAAGGCCTCCCGTTTCCTTCTCAAGATTTTCCCGGGCATTGGCTATACTCACATAAGACACTCCTATCTTCATTTCTACTGCGGCGGATTTTTTAAGGTTGTAGCTGAAATAGGCACCTATACTGTCACCAATGACTTCACGGGTAAAACCTTTCATCATACGGGTCTTACCGTTATAGGTCATCCACTGGGCTTCCTCACCTTCGTAGGTTGCCGGCTTTTTCCATATACCGAACTCGTCCGCAGGCTTGGAGAACCTGGCCACAAAATATACCGGGTAAGCGTGTTCAGGGCTGTTGTAACAGAACGAACCTACCGTTCGCATGCCTTCGATCTCTGTGGGCGATACCACTTTGACCATAGCCCCCTGTTCGTTGGTAAGCCCCAGCCCCAGATTGAGCAAGATATTGGACCTGCCTTCGGGGAAAGTATAGCGGGTAACCCCTGTTCTTGTGCTTGCCGTAGCTTCGGCTTTCACTTTGTATTTGGGCAGATTTACACTGTAATACCCGGCTTTAGCTACCTCATCAGTATAGGCAGTCCCGTATTTCAGGTGGTCGGTTTCCAGTTCCCCGGTAGTGGGCATGGTGATGATAACCCCGAGGTCCGGACAGCCCACACCACTCAGATTAACATGAGTAAAGCCTGTCAAAAACGTATTTTCGTTCACGTATGGATTGGAAAGCCACCTGCTATCCTTTTCCAGCACATTTTGTTTCCCGGCCACATTGAACGGGGATACACTGGCCATCCCCCGCGGAGCAATAGCCCCGGGATGGGTAGCCCCAAAATTGGAGGTTCCGATAAAGGGATTTACATCATCCACGGGCTTGTCCTGGGCCGTTGTGGTATTTATGGATATTAAAAAACCGATGGATAGTATTTTTAGTGCTTTCATTGGGTTTGTTTTCTTACATATGTCTTATCGGAGAGCCCCCCTGGCCCCTACTTCGACTTCGCTCAGCACATCGCCTCAAGGGGGGGAATTATTCATCTTTTTCACGAAGAATGGTTCTTAATCAGAACAATGCTCCCCCTTCGAAGGGGGACACAGGGGGGATGTTACTCCACCACAACCTCATCCACAAACAACCACGTATCTCCACCTTTCGGGCTATTTCCCAGCCTGGCAGCTTTTACTTTAACATAACGGGCTGTTTCTTCCGGGAAGGTCACCGTAAAATCTTTGAGTTCGGCATCGCCATTTACAGCGTAATCCCTTTTTATTTCGCCGACTTTTTTGAAAGTTTTGCCTTCGTTTGAAAGCAATACTTCCACTTTAGCGGGGAAGTAGATCCCCGATCCCTGGTTTTCCAGGGTGCCTATGGTTACCTTTCTGACACCCGCACTCTCTTCGAGGTCTATGGTCAATTCCATATCCTTGTGGAGCCATCCCTGCCACTGGCCATCGTGAAAATTCTTTGTTCCCCGGAGCACATTGACCATACTGTATGTCCCGGTACCGGGATAGTTTTTATTCCACGGGTTCTTATAGGCCACTTTTTTACCAACGGCTTTGTGCCAGGTAAAGGTCTTTTTAAATTCTTTTCCTACGGGTTTATCATCTTTAAAAAGAGACGCCTTTACCGTAGTTGTTTCAGCAACCTCTATCGGGCCGGAATATTTTTTTGCCGAAGTGAGGTCCTCTCCGTTCAACACATAACGGATATCCGAGCCGGGAATCTCATTTTTCAGGGCCAGGGTTACTTTATGGGTCTTTTCATCTACTTTGGTATCTGCCATGATGGTATAAGCACTTTTGGCGTAATTGATCCCCAGTTTGTCATACCGCTCGAACATGTGTTCCATCCTCGGCACGAATTCTTTCCAGTCCCTGCCTTCCTTAGGGCTCCATACGGCTTCTGCCAGGGCTGCCAGCCTGGGATAGATCATGTATTCCGAATGGGATGTGGTAGGAACATACTCTGCCCACAGGTTGGCCTGGCCACCCAGGACGTGTTTAGCCTGTGTTACACTCATGGAATCTACCACGGGATCAAATTCGTATACTTTGCTGAGCGGGGTATATCCGCCGAAAGCTGTAGGTTCGGAATCCTGGGGCCCCTGATAATGATCGAAATAACAGTGTGTTCCCGGGGTCATCACCACATCGTGCCCCTGTTCCGAGGCTTCCCAGCCTCCCTGTATGCCCCTCCAGCTCATTACTGTGGCTCCCGGGGCCAGTCCGCCTTCGAGTATCTCGTCCCAGCCTATCAAAGTCCTTCCTTTGGAACTGATAAACCGTTCCATGCGTTTTATAAAATAGCTTTGCAGTTCTTTGACATCGGCCAGGCCTTCTTCCCTGATCCTCTTTTGGCAATGCGGGCAGCTTTTCCAGTTGGTTTTGGTAGCTTCGTCCCCTCCCACGTGAATATATTTTGAAGGGAATAATTCCATAACCTCGGTAAGCACGTTTTCCAGAAACTCAAAAGTGGATTCTTTTCCCGCACAATAAATATCGGTAATGGGCCATACTCCTCCGGAAGGCACCATCACGGGTTCGGCCTTGCAGGACAGTTCCGGGTAAGCGGCAATAGCACTCATTACATGAGCGGGCATTTCTATTTCCGGGACCACTTCGATCCCCCTTTCATGGGCATAGGCCACAATTTCCTTGATATCTTCTTGTGTATAAAACCCGCCATAAGTGGCTTTTTCCGACGGTTTCGGGGCGGGGCGGGCATTCCAGTGCATGTCTTCCTTGTCTACCCGGTACCCTCCTACTTCAGTGAGCTTCGGGTATTTTTTAATTTCTATACGCCACCCCTGGTCGTCCACCAGGTGCAGGTGCAGTACGTTCATCTTGTGCATGGCCAGTCCGTCTATGACCTTCAACACGTATTCTTTGGGGAAGAAATGACGGGACACATCGAGCATAAGCCCACGCCACGGAAACCGGGGACTGTCTTTTATCTCCGTCGCGGGTACGGCCCACGTTATATCTCTTTGCAGGTCCTTACCCTCTATTTCGTCCGGAAGTAGTTGTCTCAGGGTCTCCACTCCGTATAAAAATCCGGAATAGCCATTTGCAGATATGGTGATCGCATTTCCTGTACTATGAAGTTCGTAGGCTTCATCTTCCAGCCCGGCGTCTGTCCGGAACTCTACGAAATTGCCATCGGGAGCGGAAGTTACGATTTGCGGCTCCCATCCGGCAGCAGCTTTGAACTTATCCGTCAGTGTACGGGCAATTTCTTCCTGGTTCTCTTCTTCGACCAGAAATACGGTTTTTTCATTAAACACAAAGGCCCCTTCATTTAACTTTAATTCCCTGGGTTTGGGAATTATGGAAATATCGCCTTCTGTAAAGGTGATCTTTTCCCGGTGGCCGCATGCGGATAGAAGTATGGCCAGGCTTAGGAGGAGTGTTTGAATGAAGCGTGTTTTCATGTTGTTTTTTCTTTTAGGGGGGGGGGAATTATTCATCTTTTTATGCAAAATCGTTCTTAAAGCGAAACACTTCTCCCCCCTTGAGGGGGACTAAGGGGGGTGTTCCCCCATCTCAACCTCACCAAAAAAATTCCCACGAGGCCGCTAAGCCCCGCAGGAATTACATAGAGGGATTATGAAAGTTTATATTCTCCGTCGATCAGGCGGTTTCCTTTTTCTTCTTCGTAAATGGCATAATTAAATCCCGGCCTCAGGCAGTAGGCTCCATATTCGCCATATTTATTCAGGGCAATAAAACCGATCTGGAGGTATTCCAGGTCGGGTCGGTCTTTGTAGATCTTATAGATGCGTTCCACGATCTCTTTGCAGGCTTCCTCCGGGCTTTTTCCCTGGCGCATCAGTTCTACTACCATGGCGCTTCCTGAAGTACGCATTACAGATTCCCCGAGACCCGTTGCCGCTGCAGCTCCCACTTCATTGTCAAGGAACAGTCCGGCACCGATAATGGGAGAGTCCCCTACCCGGCCATGTACTTTCCACGCCGCACCACTGGTTGTACACGCCCCGGAAAGGTCTCCCTTTTCGTCAATGGCGAGCATGCTTATGGTATCGTGGTTCTCAATGTTGATCACAGGTTTGTATTCCGATTTTCCGAGCCATTCCCGGTAGGCCTTTTCGGCATCTTCGGTAAGCAGGTTCTCTTCTTTAAACCCCTGTTCCAGGGCAAACTGTTTTGCTCCTTCACCCACAAGCATAATGTGCGGGGTCTTTTCCATCACTTTTCTCGCTACGGAAACAGGGTGTTTTATATGCTGCAAAAAGGCTACGGAGCCGCAGTTACTCTTATGGTCCATGATACAGGCATCGAGGGTTACTTTTCCTTCCCTGTCCGGCCATCCGCCATATCCTACGCTGGATACCCTGGGATCGGCCTCAGCCGTCATCACCCCTGCTTCTACAGCATCCAGGCCGGAACCTCCGTTCTTCAGTTTTTTCCAGGCCTCTTCATTGGCAGCCACCCCGTGGTTCCAGGTAGAGATCACCACCGGTTTCTTTACTTGCTTATCGGTATCGGCAACAGCTCCCCCGTTCTTTTTTGGTTTATGGGGCTTTATACCATTGTCTACACAGCTGTAAAGTGTGCCCACCGCAACAGAACCCAGGGCTGTTTTTGTTATGAATTTTCGTCTGTTTATCATAGCAGTTACTTTTCGGTCTTGTCTTATTGCTTTGCCTTTGTTTCTTTGATCGCCTGTAACATGTCGTCCGTAAGTGCAGGGCCGTCAAAGAACGAGATCCCTTTTGCACCGTTTTCCCTGGCCAGTTGCACGGCTTCTTTAATCTCTGAAGGCGACATTTCCGGAACAAAAACCCCGGTGTGCAATTCGGTTTCCTTGTCTTTGAGATCCTGAACTCCCTGTTTTGTGGCATAGCCTATCCAGTCGATCTCTTCGTTGTAAAAGTTGTGATATATCATGGGCAGAACTACGTCTATATCCCATTTATCCCAGCGTTGACGTACCATGTGGTCCGCCATTTCGGGATAAGGGAATACGGCGGCTGTAAGTATTTTTCCGTGTTTATGGGCTATTTCATAAGCGTCGTTCACCACGGCCCTGATCTTATTCAGGCGGAATTGTTTCCATTCCATATCGATGGCCGGGTTTTCCATTTCCCTGGGGTTTTTATGATGTATCTTTTCGAACTCTGCTACGCAGACATCGCAGTAACAGAAATCAAATTCCTGGAGTTCTTCGTTTTGCTCCAGGTCGTATTTGGGCAGCAGGCCTATGGGCAGGAAAATATCGGAGTAGCGGATATAGTCCAGATGAACACTGGCTACATCATCTACTTTTGCCAGGCCTTCCACCAGGCTGAGCACGTGGTTGCGGGATGCTTCCCTGGTAGGGCACATCCATTGGTAATAATCTACATAGGGCCTGTGGTCAAAACACGATTTTCCCTCGCGGCTTACCGCATACCAATCGGGATGTTTCAGGGCCACGGAGTCCCCGGGGCGGTTCATGGCCATGATCCATGCGTGTACTTCAAGCCCGGCCTTCCGGGCCAGGGGTGTAAGCCTTCCCAACAGTTCGGGGTCGGTGTTGGTATTGATGAGCACGGCATCCAGGCCATTGTCTTTATATTTTGCAAATTCTTCCTGATAAGAATCATCTGTTCTTTCCGGATCGGCAGTGATCCAGGTCCAGTATTTAAATCCTTTCTCTGCAATGTTTTCGGAAGTTGCTGTTTCTTCTTTTGCTTTTGTCTCTGCCTTCTTTTCCTGCTTCGAACAGGAAACCAGGCCTGCGAGAACAAAAACCAGGGTGAGTTTTAAAATTTTCATAATGATTGATTATTTGTTAGTTGTTTTTACTGATGAATTTTCCATCTTCTTTTACAGTCAGCAGCCGGCCTGTGAAAGGGCTGGTCGCTGTTAAGTTCCATCCCATGCTGTGTAATTCCAGGGCAATTTTTACCGGTTTTCCATCTATGACCACCGATTTTCCAACGAGCTCCCTTAACGAATTCATCCATTTGCCATGCTCCTGGAAATGTTGTTTTTGTTTTCTGTACAGTTCGTACAACTTCCATTTTATCTTCTCGTCCTGAGGAATACTGTGATCTTCCTTTCCGCCGGGTTTTTCCGGAGAGAAATACACATATCCCCACCATTCGGGTTCGTGCATATTGATCACCCATTGGGGTGACCATACCCAGTTGTATTCGGGCAGGTATTTGCCATCTTTGCCTTTTTTGCGTTGGTATTTGCCGTCGACCAGCTCAAAATCCCAGTTTACACGGGAGAAATTGATACGCCAGAATTCGTTTTCGGGGGTGGTTGGAGACACACGGCCGTGTGCCTCTACGAGCACATTCCAGGGCATGGCGACCTCTACGCTCCATCCTTTGTCGGTATCATTCGGATTGTTTAATGTACCGTCTATGTGTACTGCGGTCTTTATTCCCTGAATGTCCCAGCTATCTATGACCGGGGCGCTTTCCCTGTATGGTTTTACCAGGTACAGATCCCATATCGTGTTCAGGGCGTTCATTTCGAACTCCATATAATTATGGGTGTCTCCGTCCGGATCTATGAATATCTCGAAATCGTTGTTGTAAAAGATCACAGTGTCCCGCTGCTTCAGGGTGGCCCAGACATGTGGTTCCTCCATTTCGGCATAAAAATACAGGTATTCGTCATCCCACAACATCTTGACTTTGGTTTTATAGGCCGGGGTCTTGTCGCCTTCGATATCTATAAAATCCTCACTCCAGGCCGTCTTTTGCCAGGATGCTTCAGCGCCCTTACCGTCTATGGTTATCCTTTCGGATGTTTTTTGTGCAATGTATTGCCTCGGGGCAACGATGTTTTGCTGGGCAAACAATGTTCCCGTATACACAAAACATACAGCGGCCAACAGGCTGATTTTTTTTAAACGGTTACGGCAGGTAGAGACACACGGCTCCCGAAAAACCGGGACAGGCCGTGTGTCTCTACGAGGACAGGGTTCTATGGGGACGATGTAGTGTGTTTTGGTCATTGTTTTCCTTTTTGGCAGGTTACAGGCTGTTTTCCTTGATAAAACGGACAATCTCGCTGATATGGCCGAAGGCCATGGCCGTTACCGTGTCTGCTGCGCCGTAATACAGGGCCAGCTTGTCTTCTTCATGGGAATGTAATGCTGCACAGGGGAATACCACGTTAGGGACATCGCCTGTCAGCTCGTACGGTTCAGCGGGGCCTAACAGGTAGGGTTGTGTTCTGTACTTTACCTTGTCCGGTTCATTTTCGTCCAGCAAGGCGGCCCCTACGGAATAGCGGAAACCGTTACAGGTGTTGATCACACCGTGATAGAACAGCAGCCAGCCTTCATCGGTAAGGATAGGCACGGGGCCCGCCCCGATCTTGGTACATTGCCATGCACTGTCTTCGAACGGGGTTACTTTCATCACGCAACGGTGTTCTCCCCAGTATTTCATATCGGGGCTATAGCTGATATAGATATCTCCGAAAGGCGTATGCCCGTTATCGCTGGGCCTGCTGAGCATGGCATATTTTCCGTTGATCTTCCGAGGGAACAACACACCGTTGCGGTTAAACGGCAGGAAAGCGTTTTCGCACTGGTAAAATTCCTTAAAGTCAAAAGTATAACCGATCCCGATGGTAGGGCCGTGATAGCCATTGCACCAGGTAATCCAGTAGCGGTCTTCTATAAAGGTCACCCTGGGGTCGTATTTATAGTCGGAATCGATCATTTGAGTATTGCCCGGGGCAAAGGATATGGGTTGGTGTTCTATATCCCAGTTGACACCATCTTTGCTGAACCCGGCAAATATATTCATCTGTACGGCCTTGTTATCACAACGGAACACGCCTGCATAGCCGTCTCCGAAGGGTACTACGGCACTGTTGAAAATACTGTTGGACGTGGGTATGGCATACCTGTCGATAATGGGATTGGCGTTGTATCGCCACATTACATCCTTACAATTTTCCGGTTTGTCCTGCCAGGGGATACTATTCATAGATATCAGATGTTAGATGTTAGATTTGATATTTTGTTTGTTTTTTAATCTTTGTATTTTCTTACTTTATCCAGCCAGGTGAACTTGAGTATTGCCGAAGTTACGGCAAATATTGCGAACCATAACAGGGCTTTGGGATAATCCCGTACCATAAAGAACACGGGGAGGAGGATCATACTGGACTGCCATACGATACCTATGGCACAGTTGAGCATATCCATTCCGAAATCCTTATTCTTTTCTACTTCGGCCCCTTCTTCTCTCAGTTGTTTGTATACGGGTTTCCACCAGCCCCAGGGGCGTATGTTGCTATAAAAGTTCTTTAAGGTTTCCCTGTCGGTTGCGGGGGTCAGCAGGGTGCCGAGAAAACATCCGAGCAACGAGAACAGGAATATCACGGGAAACAGATAAATGGCGGGGATATTTGCCGCTTCGTACAGGAACGACCCGGCTTCAAAATTGCCCTTGTTCTGATCGAGTAAAAACTGCAGGGTGGCAATGATCAGCCCGGCCAGCATACCCCAGAAATAGCCCCAGCCGTTAAAGCGCCACCATATCCATTTTAAAAAGTTTGCCGCCACATATCCACCGTAAAGGGCACTGGTGATCCACAGGGTAATGGAATTGATGGAATCGGCAAAAAAGCCCATGATCACACCCAGTGTCACCACAAAAAAGGAAGCGAGATGACTGGCCCTGATATAGTGTTTGTTCGATGCTTCGGGCTTAAAATATTTTTTATAGATATCATTTACGATATAGGCAGGGCCTGAATTGACAAAAGCTGAAAAAGTGGACATAAAAGCCGCCAGAAGCCCGGCAAGCAGCAATCCCTTAATCCCTACAGGGACATGGTGATTGATGACCTTCGGGAGTATCATCTCCAGATCGTTGGATGTAACCGAACCGGACTCCGCCATAGCAGGAGCCACATATACCAATCCTATAACCACGATCCCGGCAATAAGCAGGTAGCGCGGAATAAAGAGCACCAGGTTGGTAAAACCGCTCATATAGGCCGCATCCTTTACCGTCCGGGTAGACAGGATACGCTGCATATCATAACTGGGTGTGGGCCCCGCCACACTGGCAAAGAAGCCTTTGAGCAGGGTCATCCCGATAAAGGCCCCGAACATTTTGTAGCCCTGGGTGTCTATCAGCTCGTTAAAGGTGGCCAGTTTCCCGTCCCAGAACCCCTGCAACTCGTTTCCGAAGAAAATATTCTTCCATTCGGCAGGGATCAGCGCAGTAATCTCGGCATCACTAACGGTAATAAAGGCATATATCGCAACCAGGAGCCCGGCGAGGACCATAATGAGGTATTGCAATACTTCTGTCGCCACTACGGAATACATTCCGCCTTTTATCGTATATATAGTGGTCAGGAAAATAATGATAAGGGCATATCCCTGTGCAGAGGTAAACAGGAGCGTTTGCCCCACCGTCCAGGACAGGTCCCACGGTAGTATGATGGTCATAAACTTGCCGACCCCTTCAAAAAAGTAGGCAATAAACCCCACGGCTGCCACTACGGCAAAGACGGCAACAATAAGGTGTGAGGCCCTTCCTGCCCTGTCGTCGCCGAAGCGGGTGAGTATCCATTCAGAACCGGTCATGATATTGGACCTGCGAATCCATGCGGCCAGGAAAACCATGACAAAAATCTGGTTCCAGATGGGCCACATCCACATAAACATAAAGCTCTTTATACCATAGAGGAACAGTATCCCCACCATCCAGGCCGTTCCGGAAACGTCAAACATTCCGGAGCCGTTGCTCAACCCGAGGTAATACCACTTAATACTATTGCCTCCGAGAAAATAACCGTCCAGGCCTTTGGAAGCCTTTTTGGACACCCATACCCCGATGGAAAGGGTCAGGATGATATACAGGGCAATTATAAGAACATCAATACTATCCATTTATTTACTTTTCAGCGTCAACACCCCAGTTCTTGTTCGGTTCCGGCCCCATGACAAATTTCAGTTCGCCCCCGTTTGTCATTTCTTCATGAGTGATATAGGTACGGTTGAGCGCCGCCCCGTTGAGCGTGGCGGACTGTATGTATATATTTTTATCCGATACGTTTTCTGCCTTTATGGTAAATGCTACACCATCGGCTATTTTTATCACTGACTTTTCAAACAGCGGACTCCCGATCTGGTAAGTCCCTGACGAAGGATTATACGGGTAGATCCCCATGGCACTGAAGACGTACCAGGCCGACATCTGTCCGCAATCTTCGTTGCCGCTCAATCCGGCAGGAGTGGTATCGTATTGCGTTTTCATAATCTCCCTGACCCAGTATTGGGTACGCCAGGGCTGTCCGGCATAATTGAACATATAGGCTATATGATGACTCGGTTCATTGCCATGTGCATATTGCCCTATCAATCCTGAAATATCCGGGGAAGCATCTCCTCCTTTGATTTCGGAGCTTTCCGTGAACAGTTGTTCCAACATCGCAGTAAAGGGAGTTTCCCCACCGTGCAGTGCTATGAGCCCGTCAACATCGTGAAGCACAAACCAGCTGTGCTGCCAGGCATTGCCCTCGGTATAGTCTGTTCCTTTTCGGTGAATGGAAAGTTTCGGGTCAAAAGGTTCGTGCCATTGTCCTTTATCAGATTTACCCCGCATAAAGCCGGTTTTCGGATCGTACAGATGTTTGAAAGCTCCGGAACGATCTGAAAAATAGTCGTAATCGTCCTCTTTCCCCAGGGTTTTGGCCACCTGGGCAATACACCAGTCATCATAAGCAAATTCCAGGGTAATGGTCACGGATTCATCGAGCAGGTTATAGGGGACATAGCCGTGTTCCTTGTAGAATTTTACCCCGCGGCTTTCGTCGTCCTTCATCATGGTGGCTTTCATGGCGTCGTAGGCCTTGTTAACATCAAAGCCTTTTATACCTTTTAAAATCGCTTCGGTGATCACCGGGATCGCATGGTTTCCGGTCATGGTGTAGGTTTCATTGCCATAGAGCGTCCACACCGGAAGGGTTTTGTTCTCTTCGTAATACACCAGCATGGAGTTGATAATATCCGATACGCGTTCCGGATCGAGCAGCGTCATCAGGGGTTGTTCGGCCCGGAAGGTATCCCAGAGCGACATGGTGGAGTGAGCGGTATAATTTGCCGCAGTAACGATGCTGTCGTTTTGCAGGCGGAACTGTCCGTTGGCATCGCTGAAGGTCACCGGGGCCAGCCGGGTGTGGTAAAGAGCGGTGTAAAAAATAGTTTTCAGCGAATCTACCGGGGTTTCGACCTGTATTTTACCGAGGGCGCCATTCCATATTCCGGCGGCATCTTCCTGCACCTTATCAAAGTTAAACCCTTCGCGTTCTTTCATGTTTTCCCGGGCGTTATCCACACTTACCGAAGACAAGCTGAGCTTCACCTCTAATGTATCGCTGTTTTTTTCGTCAAAGAACAGCTGTGCCGAGGTCCTGGTACCGGACACTTCTTCTATGCCCTCCTGTATCCTGGCATCGGCATAAAGGTTTTTGGACTGTATCGGCTTGGAGAATTTTGCCACATAAAACACCTTCTGGTTTTTGGCCCACCCGGTACTGTGCCTGTACCCGCTTATGGTCGTTTCATCCTCCACGGTGATCTTTGTATCGGTAGGCTTGTCCCAGTTGATGGCAAAACCCAGGTCGATCACTACGGCCTGCGGATCGTTTTCCTTATAGGTATAGCGGTGAAACCCGGTCCGCCGGGAAGCGGTCAGTTCGGCATTGATGTCGTGATCTTCCAGGTACACCTGGTAGTACCCTGGGGTTGCTGTTTCGTTTGTGTGAGAATATTTCGATTTGTAAGGATAGTCGTCCCTCGACTCAACAGGGACAGAAAGGTCCACCTCTTTGTTGACCGGCATAAAGAGCAGGTCGGCCAGGTCACCGATACCCGTACCGCTCAGGTGCAGGTGGCTGAACCCTACGGCGATGGAATCTGTATAGTGATAGCCGGAACACCAGTCCCATCCGTTGGTCCCGTTGTCCGGGCTCAGTTGGATCATGCCAAAAGGCACCGTAGCCCCGGGATAGGTATGCCCGTGGTCTCCTGTTCCGATAAAGGGATCTGCATACCGGGTAAGCGCCTGAGGTTCTTTCTTTTGCGGTTTATTTTCCTTTTTCTCCCCCCCGCCGCAAGAGGCCAGGACACATAGCATGCCCAGCAACGCGTAAGAAGTACATTTTTTTTTCATACAACAGTTTGTCAAGTCCGTCTTTATTCGTTAATTGCATCCCTTGAGCCTACTTACCATTAACCCGATACTTCTTCTATCAAGCGATCTTTATATGAATCTGGTGTAAATCAAATCCGCGGGGATGTTACCAAATATTTATATTTTTGATAACTTATAGAATAAATTTAGACCAACAACATTTTTTAAAAGCCAAACGTCAAAAAAAAGTACGAAGTACAAGGTACAAAGTATGAAGTAGAAGCGCAATGCATTGCGGTTGAAATACGAAGTAGAGATGCACTTCTGTGCGTCTCAAACGGGGCCAAGAAACAACAAATGATACAACAAAAACAAATAGGCAGGTTTCTCAATTTTAATTCCTCCACCAATTACCGGATCTCGACAAAGCACCACATTATTTTCTGGTTGGTATATTTTCTCTTCAATACCCTGCGATGGGGGAGTTATTATCACGATTACTGGTATTCTTTGAAAACGAATATCATAGGGTTTCCCATACATATGACCCTGTGTTATTTCAATATCTACTTCCTGATGCCAAAGCTCATATACCGGAAGAAATTCGTGTTGTATACGGCGGGGATCCTCCTGGCCATTTACCTGATGGTCCTGCTGAAATTTTACCTCACCTATTTCCTGATCAGTACCAACGTATGGCCGGAAGGCCCGGAAGAGACCACTACCCTGTCGTTGAACTACGTGGTGCAGATGATGCTGGGGGAACTCTATGTCGTATCGTTTGTCACTGCCATAAAGATCACGGCCAACTGGCTTCGCGAGCACAAGAGAGCCACCGACCTGGAAAAGGTGCAGCTCGAAACCGAATTGCGGTTTCTGCGAACACAGGTCTCTCCCCACTTCTTTTTCAACACGCTGAACAACATCTATTCCCTTTCTATGGAACAGTCGAAAAAGACCCCGGAAACCGTCCTGAAGCTCTCTGAACTCATGCGGTACCTGCTGTATGAAACAAAGCAACGCAAACAAAGCCTGTCCAAAGAAATATTGTGCCTTCAGAACTACCTCGACCTGGAACGTATGCGCTACGGGGATTCCCTGAATATAAACATGAATATTTCGGGCGACATCGAAGGGAAGAAAATCCCACCGATGCTATTGCTGTCCTTTATCGAAAACTGTTTTAAGCACGGGGCCAACAAAAATATCGATGAGGTAAAGATCGACATCGATTTTAATGTGGAGGGCGATTTCCTGTACTTTAAAGTGGCGAATACCCTGCCAAAGGAAGAGTTCAGGAACCATTCCGAAAAACCAGCGGGAGGGATTGGCATAAAAAATGTAAAGAAAAGACTGGCGTTGGGATATAAAGAGAACGAATACGACCTTGACATTTACGAAAAGGACAACAGGTATATCGTGGAACTGAGGATCAAAGTGAGTTAAATAGTATTCGATGATCGGTATTCGGTTTTGATCACTATTTACTGATCACCGATTACTGAATACCGATCACCGGACACCCCGGAAAAACAAGGTAAAAATGGCTATACGATGTATTGTAATCGACGATGAGCCCCTGGCCATCAATGTATTGAAGAACTATATCGCCCAGACAAAGGGACTGGAACTGCTGAGCACGTTCAGCAATGCCCTGGACAGTATAGAGTTTATGCGCAATAACGAGGTGGACCTTATATTCCTGGATATAAACATGCCTGTGCTGGATGGCCTTAATTTTCTGAAGAGCATTAATGTAAAACCTTTTGTTGTCATTACTACGGCCTATGAAGAACATGCCGTGGAGAGCTATGAGCTCGAAGTGCTGGACTACCTGGTAAAGCCCATTCCTTTTCACCGTTTTGTTATGGCGGTGAACAAAGCCTTCCGTATGCAGGCCATTCAGCAAAAAAGTGACCTCTCCGATATTGGGGAAAGAAAATTCATCTTTGTAAAGGTCGACAAGAAGAAGATGAAAAAAGTATTCCTGGACGAGATCACGGTGATCGAAAGCCTGAAAGATTATATAAAGATCAATACGTATTCCGGTAAATATATCGTACACCAGACCCTGGGTAGTTTTACGGATGAGCTCCCGGCAGACAAGTTTATCCGTATACACCGTTCCTATACTGTTTCGCTCAATAAAATAGAGGCCCTGGAAGGCAATAGCATTGAAATAGGCGGATACAGGTATACCATAGGGCGAAGCTATTTTAACGAGGTAAGGAGTAAAATACTGAACAAACCGTTGGAAGATGATGACCTATAAAAAAAGCCGGGGATTTTCCCGGCTTTCTAATTTTTTACAAGGGCTTTATTTAATCGTAATACCCCAGCCTGATACTTCCGTTCCTAAAGACGACCTCACCATCTATGGCAACACCTGCCCTCCTTCTGTATCTGTATGGTGATTCTTCATAATAGTCATCGTCATAATCGTAATCGTAATAAACCGGATAGCCTCTTCCTTTTCCAGCATGTTTGGCATATCGTTTATGCATCTTCCTTTCGTGCTTCAGCTGTTTTTCATAGGCTTTTCTTTGCCGTTTTGCCCTTTCATGATAATATTCTTCCCTGTCTTTTCGCATTTCACGGGCATACTCCGCCTCGGCCTTGGCCCTTTCGCGATAATATTCTGCGTCGGCCTTCTGCATTTCCCTATGATACTCTTTGGCATTTTTACGGTATTCTTTTCCGTATGGTTGCGCCATTAAGCCCGCAAATGACATCACGGCTATTCCGAATAATATAATCCCTTTCGTTTTCATCTGTTCAAAATTTTTAATTCGTAACAAATGAGAAACAACTACCATGCCAAACGAAAAATACGATTATTTGGTCAACTTGTTCAAAACCCCGAAAACCCCGCGGATAAATGTAGCGCTGGTCAGCACTTTTACTATGGGGTTCATTCTTGTGCTTGTTCGCCGGGAGCTTGTTTTCTTCACTTTTTCGTGTTCTTGCTTTGCTTTTTGCTGCGCTTCTTCGGTCTCGGCCTGCTCTATTTTTTTATTCAGTATCTCATAAGCACTTTCCCTGTCTACAATCTCGTTGTATTTTTTGACGAGTTTGGAATTATCTATGATCTCCCCAATCTCGGTATCCGTAAGAACATCCATACGGCTCATGGGCGCGCGGAGCATGGTTGCTGCCAGGGGGGTAGGACGCCCCTTTTCATTCAGTGCGGTGATCAGGGCTTCTCCCGTTCCGAGAGAGGTCAGCACCTCGGCGGTATCGTAATACTCGCTTATGGGATAATTTTCGGCAGTAAGTTTTATGGCTTTTCTGTCCTTGGCCGTAAAAGCCCTGAGGGCGTGCTGTATCTTCAGTCCCAATTGCGATAACACCGCGTCGGGCACATCGGTAGGTAGTTGGGTACAGAAATACAGTCCTACTCCTTTGGACCGTATCAGTTTTACGATACTTTCTATTTGATCCAGCAATGCATCGCTCGCTTCGTCAAATATCAAATGTGCCTCATCGATAAAAACAACCAGTTCCGGTCGTCCGGAATCTCCCTGTTCGGGCATGGTGTTATAGATCTCGGCCAAAAGGCTGAGCATGAAGGTAGAGAAAAGTTTAGGCTTATCTTGTATATCGGTAAGGCGGACGATGTTTATATACCCTCTGCCATTCTCATCCACCCGCATCAGGTCATCGATCTCGAAAGAGCGCTCCCCGAAAAAGAGTTCGGCCCCCTGCTGTTCCAGTTCCACCAGCTTGCGAAGGATGGCCCCTGTGGAAGCCGTGGATATCCTTCCGTATTCCTTTTCTATTTCTTCCTTCCCTTCTCCGGTGATATACTGCAATGTTTTCCTGAGGTCTTTAATATCCAGTAATGGCAGCCCATTATCATCGCAATATTTGAATACCACCGACAAGACACCGGACTGCACATCGTTCAGATCGAGCATCTTCGACAAAAGCACCGGTCCGAACTCTGAAACTGTGGCCCTTAAGCGAACGCCGTCCTGTTCGGAAAGTGTAAGCAATTCAACCGGGGAGCCCTTTGCTTCATAGGGCAATCCTATTTTTGCATGCCGGTCTTTAATAAAGTCGGCTTCTTCTCCCGGTTTGGCAATACCGCTCAGATCGCCCTTGATGTCCATTTGCAGTACCGGGATACCCTGTTGCGACAAGTGCTCGGACAAGATCTGCAATGTCTTTGTCTTTCCTGTTCCCGTGGCCCCGGCTATAAGGCCGTGGCGATTAAAGGTTTTCAGGGGCAGCTTTACATAGGCCTCTTTCACGGGACTTCCGTCCAGCATAGCCGACCCTATGATTATGGCATCGCCCTTAGTGGTATATCCTTCCTTAATATGATCGAAAAAAGTCTCTTCCGTGCTCATGCGATTTAAATTTTGAATAAAAATAAAGCATTTTTTTTGAAAGGGCACAATGCATTGCGCTGCTACATCGTATCTTTGCCCCATGATAAAAGAAGATGTTACAGGATTGGTGAACAAAGGGGAAATGCTTCCCCTCATGGAAGAATTCTACACCATACAGGGTGAAGGCTATCACAAGGGTACTGCTGCTTATTTCATAAGGGTAGGCGGTTGTGACGTGGGATGTCACTGGTGTGACGTAAAGGAAAGCTGGAATGCGGAAACACACCCGCCAACAGCCGTGGACAGCATAGTGGAAAATGCTGCAAAATATTCCGATACCATTGTAGTGACCGGCGGAGAACCCCTGACATGGAATATGGAACCGCTTACTTCGCGGTTAAAGGCCAAAGGGCTGAAAATACATATTGAAACTTCCGGAGCTTACCCTCTTACCGGGACCTGGGACTGGATATGCCTGTCGCCCAAAAAAATAAAACTTCCCACAGGGGATATTTATGAAAGGGCAGACGAGTTAAAAGTTATTGTATACAATCAGCACGATTTTAAATTTGCCGAGGAGCAGGCAGAAAAAGTCAATAAAGACTGTATCCTTTACCTTCAACCCGAATGGAGCCGGCGCGATAAGATGGTGCCGGAAATCGTAGACTTTGTCATGAAAAACCCGAAGTGGAAGGTTTCGCTGCAAACGCATAAATACCTGAATATCCCCTAGTTACCAGAATCCGATATTCAGCATTCAATTTTCTGGTTTCAGCATCCGGTCCCCGAACGGAGTTGAGAGCCCTCACCCCCTACTATACTTCCTGCGATAATCCTGCGGTGTCAGCCCGGTAACCCTTTTAAAGACTTTACGGAAGGTTTTCAGGTCGTTATACCCTACATCATATATCACTGAATTAATGCTTTCGGCACTTTTTTCCAGTGCCTTTTTTGCCGCTTCTATCTTTACCCGTTGCAGGTATTCCAGGGGTGTGTTCTGTGTAGCATTCTTGAATCTCCGGATAAAATTTCTCTTGCTCATGTTTGCCCTTTCGGCAATCTCTTCAATCGATATCGGGGTGTAGTAGTTCTTTTCTATATATTTTTGTGCTCCCAGTACTTCCTTATCGTCGTGCTGATGTTGTCCCTGGAACACGCTGAAGTGGGCCTGGTTCACCCGGTCCATGTCTATGGAGAACATTTTACTTACCTGTACGCCTGTTTCCCTTCCGCAAAATTTCTCCACCAGGTACAATATCAGGTTCAGCGAAGAAAAGGCTCCCCCGCTCGTATAAACACCTTCCTGGTCTGTAATAACCATATCGGGCATCAGGTCAATGTCCTGGTAGCGTTGCCGCATGTCCGGAATGGCCAGCCAGTGCGAGGTACAGGGTTTTCCTGACAAGAGGCCTGCTTCAGCCAGAAAATAACTGCCGAAACAAAGGCTGGCTACTTCTGCCCCTTTTTCCCTCATGGTACTTATCCAGTTTACAAGGCCCCTGTTCTTTTCCAGTACGGCCCCTGCATCACCGTTAAATGCAGGTACGACGATGAGATCAGTCTGTTTGACCTCGGCCAGTGTCCTGTGGCAGATAAAACGGGCCGGGGCGAACAACTGTATATTCTTTGCCTTTTCACTGACCAGCTCCAGTTTAAAAGGCCCGGGGTTTCCCGAGGCTTCCATAAACCTGTTCGTACCGATAAAAATATCGACCGCCCCTGAGAGGGCAGACAATACGGCATCTTCATAAACGAGGAGAGATATTTTTTTCATTGTGTTTTTTTTATGGTTATCACTAATGCACTAATATTTTTTAGATAAAACCTGAATGCACCTATCACAACATAACTATCTTCCTTATACAGCAGTTCTGCCATAAACATCTGTGAATTAGCGACTTTAATCAAAAATACACTTTTTTTGTCACAAATCCCCCCTCAATATGGCAATTATGCACTTTATGATTTCCCGCTTTCTTTCCGAGATTTGTACAAACACTAAAGCCTATCATCATGAAAATGCAATTGTTAGCACAGTTCGACCTCCATCACAGGTTATATAATAATGTGCTGGAGGACCTGACTGACGAGGAAACCAATAAGAGGATCAACGGTAACACTCAGATGAACCACATCAAGTACCTGGCGGGGCACCTGCTCAATGCGCAATATGGCCTGGCCTTTCTGAGCGGAGTGCCTGTCGAAGTAAAATGGGACGATCTATTTGCCGGACCAGGCAAGACCAAAGCCAAAGATAATTTTCCGTACCCGGATATAGAAGATATTAAAAAAGAATGGAATGACATACACCATGAGATCCGGAACGGATTGAGCCAACTAAGTCCGGATATGTTAGACAACCTGCCTCCGGCCCCTTTAAACAACGTTATAGAAAACTCTCCCCTAAAAGGTCTCTTTAACAATTCCGTTGCCGGCTTGTGGGCTTTCTTTAACCATCACCAGGCCTATCATATCGGCCAGATCGGTATTCTCAGGCGTGGCCTGGGCAAACCCGCGATGCACTACAATGAAACCGGGATTTACAGCAGTGAAAACAAATAAAGTAACCCATAAAAATTTTAATCATGAAAACAGTAAACATCTATCTGAATTTTGAAGGCACCACCGAAGCGGCCTTTAATTTTTACAAATCCGTCTTCGGCGGTGAATTTATGGGCGGGATCATGCGCTATAAAGACTTTCCGCCATCTGAAGATATGCCACCTCTTTCTGAAGCAGAGAAAAATCTCGTAGGGCACGTTTCCCTTCCGCTGGGCAAACAAATACTCATGGGAACGGACATTGTGGAATCCCTGTGTAACGGCCATAAAACGGTAATGGGTAACAATGTCCTTCTCACCCTGGAGACCGATAGTATTGAAGAAACCGAAACCCTTTTCGGTAAATTATCCGAAGGAGGCCAGCCCCTAATGCCCCCGGCAGAAACATTCTGGGCAGAAAAATTCGGCTCCTGTACCGATAAATTCGGGGTACACTGGCAGCTCAATTATACCGGGAGTAAAGCACCGGAGCAGATGTAAACAGGTGGTCGGTATTCGGTAATCAGTGGTCGGTATAGCGGTATGGTATAATTTGACACCCCGACCACTGATTACCGATTACCAAAATTAATTGTTAACTTACTAAACTAAAATCATGGAAAAATTTCAGATCGCCATTGATGCGCCCCGGGAAAAGGTCTGGGACGTACTTTGGGACGAAGCCACCTACCCGGTATGGACCGCTCCTTTCAGTGAGAGCTCTCAGGTACAGACCGACCAGTGGGAAGAAGGCAGCAAAGTACTTTTTATTGACGGGAACTCCGGCGAAGGCATGGTCTCCGTAATAGCAAAGAACATCCCCGGAGAATTCATGTCCTTCCGGCATATCGGCATACTTAAGAACGGTGTGGAGGACACGGAAAGCAAACAGGCCAAAGAATGGAGCGGGGAAGAGAACTACACGCTGAAAACCGTAAAGGGAAAAACCGAACTGACCGTAGACATGGACATCGACGAACAGTATAAAAGCATGTTCGAAAATATTTGGCCCAAAGCCCTTCAAAAGGTAAAGGAACTGGCCGAAGGGTAAATTCATACAGATATCGTACCTCCTGAAAATTCCAACCAAAAAGCAATGGACCCCGTAGAAAACCACAAAAACATTCCTCCGGAAGAACCTGCTTCCAGGACTTCCATCTGGCAGAAACTCAAAGGCGCCATCATAGGTACGGAAGCCGACTATACGAAAGTAAGCCTGAAAAAGGCCATCTTTCTACTGGCCGTACCCATGATACTCGAACTGGTCATGGAATCCACTTTTGCAGTGGTAGATATATACTTTGTAGGCAAACTTGGCCCTTCCGCAGTGGCCACCGTAGGCCTTACGGAAACCTATCTGTTCCTCCTCTACTCCATAGCCATGGGACTATCTATGGCCGTTACCGCCATTATTGCCAGGAGGATCGGGGAAAAGAAAAAGGAAGATGCAGGGGTGTCTGCCATACAGTCTATCTTTATCGGGCTGCTGGCTTCCCTTCCCTTTGCGGTCGGCGGGATCTTCTTTTCAAAGGAACTGCTCACACTTATGGGCGGTGATCCGTGGAGCCTGGAACACGGATACAGGTATACGCAATGGATGCTGGGCGGCAATGCCGTGATTATGCTGTTGTTTGTGATTAATGCTATTTTCCGTGGTGCAGGCGATGCGGCCATTGCCATGCGTATCCTCTGGATATCCAACGGGATTAATATGATCCTGGACCCCATGCTGATCTTTGGGTGGGGGCCCATACCCTCCATGGGGATAGAAGGAGCCGCAATAGCCACAAACATCGGACGGGGGATCGGGGTACTCACCCAATTGTGGCTTCTTTTTAAAGGTGGAAAACACATTCGCGCCAAACTCTCCCAGCTATACTGGAACACCGCAATGATACGGAACATACTCCGTACTTCTCTGGGAGGGATAGGGCAAATGATCGTAGCCATGACCTCCTGGATCTTTCTCATGCGTATCCTTGCAGATGTAGGCAGCGAGGCCGTGGCAGGGTCTACCATTGCACTGCGCATTATGATGTTTACCCTTATGCCGGCGTGGGGGCTCTCCAACGCGGCTGCAACACTGGTAGGTCAGAACCTGGGTGCGGGAAATCCGGAACGCGCGGAATCTGCCGTATGGAAAATAGGTTTTTACAATATGATCTTCCTGATCGGGGTATCCGTGGTTTACTTTTTCTTTAATCAACCATTGATGAGCCTGTTCACAGACAACACCAGGGTCATTGCCATCGGGGGCGAATGGCTTCGCATCCTCTCCTATTCCTATTTCGTATACGGCTGGTGGATGGTATCTGTCCAGGCTTTTAACGGTGCAGGCGATACGAAGACCCCCACCAAGATCAATCTCATTTTTTTCTGGCTCATCCAGATACCATTGTCCTATTTATTGGCCATTACCCTGGGCTGGGAACATTCCGGCGTGTTCTGGAGCGTGTTTGTTTCCGAAACTGCCGTAGGGCTGTTTACACTGTGGTTGTTTAAAAAGGGAAAATGGAAAACCGTACAGGTATAGGAGATATCGGGATAAATGTCCATGAAATGATACTATCCTGTCTCACCTACACTACAGGCCTGGAGTATAAATCTCACTTCATCAGTAAAGCATAAAAAAATGGAAACAAAAACAACAAAAACCACCTTAATGGAAGCCTTTATCTGGCTATATGATAATCATACAAAGTCATACCCGAACGCCATCGAAGGAATTTCGGATAAAGATGCCAATAACCGCTTAGGCACTAAGGCAAACCATATGGCCTGGATCGCCGGCAGCCTCGTTCAGGAAAGATTCGCATTAGCCAATGCAATAGGCATTACACAGAAACAGACCTCAAATGAACTATTTCAGGATCACAAGGGAATACAGGATGGCATAACCTACCCGTCGCTGGCTGAATTTAAAAGTGACTGGGAGCAGATCAGCCCTGCATTGCGGAATGTTCTCACTCAACTGGGAGAGGAGCAACTAAATGCCGAGGATCCTTTTGGAATACCCGGAGGAGATTATACCTTGTTTGATCTCATTGGCTTTATCATAGACCGTGAATCGTATTGTATCGGCCAGATTGGGCTGTATCGCCGCCTTCTTGGATATGAAGCGATGAAGTGGACATAAACCTGAGGATCTCCACTTTAGAGAAAAAGCTATACAAACTGTTTTTCAACAACTTCTAAATATTAAAAACTCATGAACCTTCAAAATAAAAATGCAGTGATCTACGGTGCCGGACCTTCTTTGGGAGGTGCCGTTTCAAAAGCATTTGCCAATGCCGGGGCCAGAGTATTTGTTACCAATCACAAACTGGAAACTGCCCGGAAAATAGCAGATGAGATCAACCGGGCGGGGGAAAATGCGGAGGCGGCAGAAGTAGACGCAATGAACGAGGATGCCGTTAACCGTCATTTGGATGATATGATACGTACTGCGGGGACTGTTGACATTTCGTTCAATGCCATCAACTTACAGGATACGCAAAACATTCCCCTGATAAATATGTCCCTTACCGATTTTGAGCGCCCGGTAAACATTGCTACAAAAGCCCATTTTTTAACCGCAATTGCTGCGAGCCAAAGAATGACAACACAAAAATCGGGGATTATCCTTTCACTGACCGCAACCTCCGGGGGGATCGGATATCCTAATGTAGGTGGTTTTGGTCCTGCCTGTGCTTTTATAGAATGTTTTTCGAGAAACCTCGCCTGTGAATTAGGCCCTCACAATGTTCGCGTGGTCAATATCAGGTCTGCCGGCTCACCCGATTCCAGGCCTTTCAGGGAAGCTGCGGAAAAAAATCCCGAAGCGATGGAAGGTATGCTGAACAAACTGAAAGACGACACTATGTTAAAACAACTCCCCGTAATGGAAGACATATGCAATACTGCTGTGTTCCTGGCTTCCGAAAAAGCAGGGAAGATCACAGGAGTTACCATCGACCTGACCGTCGGCACCACCACAGCCCTAAACTATAAGCCCACCAATATTGCATTCTAGGCAAATAGTGAAAATTATAAGTATCTTTATATTAAAATTAACAACACCACATTTTCAAAAACAAACCATAAATCCAAAACAAATATGGAAACATCTAAAAAAACCTCAAAAAAAATGTTCTGGACCGGAAGGATCATCAGTATATTACTTATCCTCTTCCTGCTCCTGGATGCCATTATGAAGATCGTTAAAGCTACTCCGGCCGTAGAAGGTTCAATAGCCCTCGGCTATCCGGAAAGTGCCGTAGTGCCTATGGGTATTATTTTACTTATCTGTACCATCTTTTATATCGTTCCAAGAACTTCGATACTGGGAGCCATTTTACTTACGGGCTACCTGGGTGGCGCCACGACTACACATTTCCGGGTAGGCGAACCTGTCTGGTTTGCCGTCATCTTCGGAATACTGGTATGGCTCGCATTATATTTTTGCGATGAACGCCTGCGCACCCTTATCCCTTTCCGGAAAAAGGACACGGACAGGAATGACAATACAGTAGAATAACAGATTTACACACCAATTTCCGGGCAAACACCCGGTGTCTATTCAATTCACATCAAACTAAAATCAGGAACCATGAAAAAAGTAAGCATTCTTATCGCGGCCTTTGTTATACTGACCGCTTTCAGTCCCAATGACACCATCCGCGTCGATAATCGGGAAAATCCTGTTGAGATAACCTTCAAAAATGACAAACAGGCCCTGCTCGACTATTTTAAAGAGACCAACAAAAACCTGTTGAAAAATGTAAAAGGACTGAGCAGCGAACAGCTGCAATACAAGGCATCACCGGAAAAATGGTCGGTGGCCCAGTGCCTGGAACACATCATCCTCACCGAAGAATACATTTTCGGCATGGTGGAAAAACTGATGCAGGAGCCCGCCAATCCGGAGCGAAAAGAAGAGATAAAGATCTCCGGAGAGGACCTGATCAAAGGGATGACCGACCGTAGCAATAAGGCAAAAGCCCCGGAAGAAATACAACCTTCCGGTAAATATACCGATGTCAAAGAGGCTATCAAGGCCTTTGAGAAACAGCGTGCCGGGATACTGAAATATATTAAAAATGCCAAAGTCGAAGACATGCGCAACCATGTTACCGATTCGCCTTTCGGTGCTATCGATGGTTACCAGTTTGCACTGTTTATAGCATCGCACACCGCCAGGCACACACTCCAGATCGAGGAAGTAAAAGCCGACGCCGGTTTCCCTTCTGAATAGATTATACCGTGATCGCCTTACTGAGGTAATTGCGGAATGGAAGTAATTTCCTGTATACCGAGATCACTTCTTCCATAAACCCGGGAGAAGTGATCTCTTTTTCTGAAAGTTCATGGACCACCACATAGCTTTTGTAGCGCAGCAGCTCTATCTGGGGATGGTCTTTGGTATATCCTTTGGGATTGCCTTTGAGGCGGTCGTCATACAATCCTCCGCCAAACAGTTTTTTAAAAGACGGCTTTCCCAGTATTTTCCGGAGTTCTTCCCCGTCATAATCAATAGCGTCCCGGATACTCGCCAGGATATTCTTCTCCGGTCGGTAGAAACCACCGGCAATAAAACTTTCGGAAATACCGAGGTGTATATAAAACTCACTTTTAACCGGGGATTTGTCCAGCACCGCACCAAAATTGTCTTTATATACGGGCTTGTTGGGATGATACAGGAGGTTGTTATTGATCCTGTTCAGTGCCTTTCCGGCCGGGGTGTGCTCATAATCGGGGTCTGTGGCAGACAATTCCGCATCCAGCGTTTCCAGCCATTTTTTATAAGAATCCCGAACCGTATGATATTCTTTCCGGTGGGCATCCATCCATTCTTTATGATTATTAGTATTCAGGTCCCGGAGAAACCGGAACAATCGGGTAAAATCCATGGTACAAAATTTAAGGTTTAAACAGCTATGGACCCATAGCCGCATTTTGTCCCGGAAGATAATAAAAAAACAGAAGGTATCAGAATCCGTACTTCAGGCCCAAGGAAAAATAGGGAGCAGCGGTAAAACGAGGATCCCTTTTCTCATCATCGCTTTTAAAAACGGATTTTAAGTTTCTTTCCTGGTAATACGCATTGCGGCCGGCCGAAATACCTGCAGTAGCCGAGATAGAAAATGATTTGTTAATCATAAACTCGGGTTGAAGGCCTGCCACAAAGTATGAATGTGTAAACATCATCTTTTTACCGTTAATTTTTTCTAATGCAAGTGCCCCGTTGAGTTCTGCTATTAGTTTTAACATGAATTTTTCGCGTAGCTGCACCCCTGCTGAAACGGCAAGCCCGTTCATAGCGGAGGCTTTGAGTTCATAACGCCCGTTTAATTCCCAATTAAAGTAAATTCCGGGAAAGACCATGGGATATCCAAGCAAGGTATTGATAACAGGGCCCAACCCTAAATCCAGATTATCCTTTAAATGCCATATAAATATCACACCGCCATTGCCGAGGACATTATTTAATCCCACATCCGACACCTCAGTATGACTGGTATAAACCCCGGCACCCAGCATGGCCAGGATAGACCATCTTTCGCTAATGGGCCTCATATGGAACAGGCCTATCTGCGCATTCATTATTTCATCCGGGCCAAGAGCCCTGTCCATATTTTCGTTATTAAAGGAAGTATAACTTCCTCCTATGCTCATACCCCATACCGTAGGCCGGTTGTTTTCATTCATCTTTACCGAAAAGGGGATTCTGGCATTTACCGAAAATATTTTTGCATCTCCTTTGCCTCCTGTTTTTTTGTTGTCCTCATCCCTGAAACCGGAAGATCCTATATATTCTGTTCTCAGTTCTACCTGGGCATTTAACCTGGCCCCGAACAACAGGGTTAACAGAAGAATATAAAAAAGTCTTATCACTGTTATCATTAGTATTGCTTTTAATGGTTAAAATCTCATCCCGTATGGATTTGACACCGCAAATATTAGCTGTCATGCCTATTTAGTAAAATACAATTGACGAATGGCAATACGGCTTTGACAAACAGTAACAGACCAATAGTATTATCTGTTAATTTTGCAATATGAAAGCCCATAATGGGCATTTAAAAAAGAATGGCCAATATCAATCGACATAACCAAAGCCAGGTCAATGGCTTATGAATTTTTGTATAGATGAAAGATTATTTTTTTAAAAGTTATAACCGGGTCATTATCCTCATCTGGGCGATCATTGTTTTCCTGGTCTGGGTACAGTTCAAGGATCATTTCCCGCCTCTGCCGGCCCTTTTATTGATCGCATGTATTTTTATACCGACTATCCTGATCTCCTATTTTTTGAGCAACCGCCCGTTACAAAAGGCGATGTACCATAAAAAAATGAATGTTTTTCTCGGTTGGTTCATAGGGCTGTCCATACTTCTTTCATTTATAAATGCACTGACTTTCCAGGGGTTTATGCTATTGGAAGAAAAAGGTTTTTTCACCTCCTCACAATGGATATATAGAGATTCCCTGCTATTAGAATTTATAGGTGAATTACCAACTCCTCTCATCGTTAACCTCGGTTTTTGCGGATTGCGGTTTTATTACGAATACACCAAGCTGCAGGAGACACATTTAAGGAGCCAGTTACAAATTCTCCAGGAACAGATCAATCCGCATTTTATGTTCAATGTGTTGAACCACATTCACATTCTGATGCAAAAAGATGTGGAGCTGGCTTCTACCCTGCTGATCAAATATTCGGATATACTCCGTTACCAGCTTTATAACGGCAAAAAGAAATCGGTATCCTTAAACCAGGAAGTACAATTTCTCCGGGATGTCATTGAGGTGGAAAAAATGAGGTGGGGAGATGCGTTAAAGGTGCATTGTACCTGGGAGATCAAAGACGGGGAAAAAGAAATACAGCCTTTGTTGTTCATCACTTTTATAGAAAATGCATTTAAACACGTTTCCCGCTCCCTGTCGGAAAAAGGATATATCAATGTGCTTGCGGAACAAAAACGGAATTCGTTTTACCTGGAAGTAGAAAATTCAAAATCGACACAACAGCTACAAAAGAAAAATGCTTCCGCCTCGGGGCTGGGTTTGAAAAACATAAAGGAACGCCTGGATATCCTCTATCCTGGAAATCACAAACTACATATCAGGGAAACAGACCTGGCCTATACCATTCAATTAAACATTACATTATAGATCATGGAAGAACAAGCCGTAAACCCCGCTGACAACACCGTTTTAAAATGCCTGGTAACGGACGATGAGCCCATAGCCAGGGACGGGATCATTTCCTATATTGACAAACTGGACTTCCTGGAGGTCGCCGGGGTCTGTTCTTCTGCTATCGAAGCGGCCGAACACACCAAAAATAACGTCATAGACCTTATGTTCCTCGACATTCAAATGCCTAACCTCTCGGGGCTGGAATTCCTGGAATCCATGGATACTCCTCCCCTGACCATTTTAACCACGGCCCATTCGGAATATGCCCTGGAAGGTTTTAGACTGCAGGTGGTGGACTACCTGTTGAAACCCATTACGTTCAAGCGTTTTTTCCAGGCTTCATTAAGGGCCAGGGAGATCTTTAATTTACGGAATAACGGTGAAGACCCCGGTTCCCCGATGTACGTACGCCAGGGAGATTCTTTTATGAAGATCGCATGGCTCGATATACTGTATGTGGAAAGCATGCAAAATTACCTGAAATTGCACTTCAGGGATAAAGTCCTGGTCATACATCAAACCATGACTTTCCTTGAGAACATACTTCCCAAAGATTCTTTTTTCAGAATACACAAATCATACCTGGTACACCTTTCACACATTGATTTGATAAAAGGAAATCGCGTTTACATTAATCATAAGGCACTTCCTGTTTCCAGGCAGCGAAAAGATGAGTTTTTAAATACTGTGGTGTACAAGAATCTGATGAGTAAATGATATCCCGGCCCGTTATCCGGAAAAAATACCTGAAACCGGGGATTGCAGGAAAGCATTCTACACCCTACTTTTGTATACACTCAACACCTGGCACTTAACCGTAAGTTTATCTTTTTACTTTAAATACTGAACAATTGATACGAGTTTATATCACTGACGATCACCCGATTGTACTGGAAGGGATCAAAAACCTGCTATCTGCGAGAGACGAGATCGCCCTGACAGGGATTTTTCAAAACAGCAAGGATACGATGGATGCGCTTTCGCGGGAAGTACCGGACCTGTTACTGCTGGACATCAACCTGCCGGATATCAGCGGTATTGAATTGAGCAAACAGATCCGGGATATCTATCCCGACCTGAAGATCATCGTATTGAGCGTACACAACGAAAAAGCGGTGATAGGAAGCGTTCTGCAAAACGGTGTCAACGGGTATGTCCTTAAAAATTCCATCGGGGACGAGATCATCGAGGCCATTCACCAGGTCCTTGAAGGCCACATTTATATGTGCAAACAATCCAAAGAAATATATCACAACCAGGACAATAACGGCCTGGATACCATCCCTAAGATAACCCGCCGGGAAAAGGAGATCCTGCAACTGGTTACCGAAGGCCTTACTTCTTCGCAAATAGCGGAAAAACTCTTTATCAGCCCGCATACCGTGGAAACCCATCGCAAAAACCTGATGGAGAAGTTCGACGTGAACAACATGACGGCCATTATAAAATATGCCACGGAGTTTAAACTGCTTTGATCTGTCTCTCCCGAAGAAATCTTATTCTGTTTCCGGAACACCAAAGAACTATTCGTGAGCCATGGAACATTCCACGGTAACCGTTGTACCGGAGCCCTTTTCGGAAAGCACATCCAGGTTGCCGCCCAGGAACTCCACCCTGGCCCTGATATTGGTCCAGCCCGCACTTTGTTTTGCTTTTATCTCACCTTTGTCAAAACCGATGCCGTCGTCTTCAACGGTGAGGAATATTTTATCTTCCACCTGCTGTAACTGTACATAAATAAGGGAAGCCCGGGCGTGCTTCATGGCATTGTTTGCCAGTTCCTGCATAATGCGGTAAAGGACCATCTGCCGGGAATGGTCCATATCGTTGGTGTAATGGAATACCTGACACTCTATATTCACCCCGGAGGTCCTGAGCCGCTGGCAATATTCGCGGATGGCTTCTCCCAATCCGTATCTTATGAGTATCTCAGGCATCATACTATGGGCTATGCGGCGCAATTCGTTTACGGCATCGTCCAGATGTTCCATGGTCTTGTTCATAAGCTCGCGGCTCTCCGCTTTGATCAGGACGGTCTTTATGGTGGACATCTCTATTTTGATCCCAGAAAGCAGGCCTCCCAGGCCGTCGTGTAAGTCACGCGCCAGGCGGCTGCGTTCCTGTTCCTGTCCTTCGAGCATGGCCGAAAGCAGGGAAATACGACTTTTCTGTTCTATCTTACTGACCTCCATTTTGTGTAACTGCTTCTGCTGTTTCATAGCCCTGGTCCTTTGTTTATTGGCATAAACCAGGATAATAACCGCAATAAAACCTACGAGAGCCAGCCCGATATACAATTGGTTCAGTTTTTTGCCGTATATGATCTTTTCCTGCAATACGGCCAGTTCCCTTTCTTTTCTGCTGGCTTCGTATTGTGCTTCCAGTTTTTGGGCAAGCGTCATTTTTTCCAGGTCAAAAAGACTGGTATATTCGGCAATATACTGTTTGTAATAGCGCAGGGCTTCTTTCACATTGCCCTGTTTTTCCCGGATCAATGAATAATACCAGGATATCAGGGCCTTTATTCCGTGGTCTTCGGCCGGTTCCTGGTGAATGGCCATAATCGCATTCCCGATAAGGAGGTCTGCCCTGCCGTAGTCTTCTTCCGCGATAGCATATTCGGCAAGCATTAAATAGCTCCTTGCCAAAACACGGTTTGCCCCGGTTTTGATCCCTTCCTCTATGGCGGTGTCCAGGTAATTCAAAACCGTGTCCTTCCGGGACACAGGCATCTCTTTTAAATGTACCTTAGCAAGGTTATATGCAGCAACGGGCAGCCGGGTAAGGTGTACGACCCGGTCCCTGTTCTTCTTTAAAACGGATATGGAGTATTTGTAATAGTAAAGGGCCGAATCCAGCATAATCTGCCTGGAAGTGTCTTTTTTATACCGGTTTATAAAGCTGTTTGCCTTGCTGTGGGCCGCGGCAGTCTGTATGTCGGGATCATTGCTCTTCACCGCTTCCGACCAGCACAACCCGGCATATTTTTCCTCGTTGTGTGTATCGGCCCATTGGCTGTATATATCGGCCATTCCCGCATATATACTGCTTTTATAAGCGTAGGCTTTTTCTTTTTCCGTCAGGCGGAGCCCTTCCAGAAAACCGGCTATGGCCTCCCGGAACTTATTATCCCGAAGGTTTATCCTTCCCCGGGTATACTGTACATATCCACGGATCGTATTGTTCCGGGTGCGACTGCTGTAATACAGGGCACTGTCCAGGCTGTTCTTTGATCTCAGGAACTCCTGGTCATCCGCATATTGCCCGGCGAGGATCGCATACAGGTAGGCTTTGTACTCCCCGTCTTCCAGTTTTTCCGATAGTTGTATCGCCTTTCCGAGGATCGTATAGGCTTCCTTCTGGTCTTTCCTGTAATAGATAATACGGGCCAGCTTGCCCATAGCCATCACCTGCTCCTGTACCGGAAGGTCCTTGCGGGCGAGTACCAGCCTCAGCGAATCTTCTACAATATGTGCTCTTGCCGGGAAAAGACCTGCAACGAAACAAAGTCCTACCGAGAGCACATAGATCAAAAGTTTCCTGTGGAACGGAAAATAAAGGGGGTTACCGATCATTGTGATATATTAACTTCTGTTCAACATAAATCAATAGTCCAAAGACGTCACTTCGAGTAGGTGGTAGTTCAGAACACCCAAGTGTATTAAAATACCGTATCGAGAAGTGCTTGAACGCAAGGTCTTGATACACTGCTCCTGCGTCGCAGCTCCCGACCTGATGATAAAAAATTATTCTTATGTCGAACCAGGGTTATATTAGACATACTCCATCGCTGGTATAGCAGACAGAAATACAAATGTAACATGGTGTTTTCGAAACCACAATCCCTGAAAACTGGGATTTTGCAATGGAGCCTCTTTAACGGAGATGTACACAGGTCAGGGCCCGGCTTCCGGTATGGTAAAAGGCCCCTGATCTATGGGAGTCCCCACGGTAAAACGACGGGTTTTTAATTTTACGGTATACTTTTCCTTTTTCGTTTCTTTTTCCAGTATCATACTTCCCGGGGCGGCAAACCTTTCATCGGACGGCATTTCACTGAACCCCCATTTCCTTCCACCGGACCAGAGTACTTCTATGCTACCGTCCGGGTATGTCCACCGTACAGTGGGCTGCCCCTCGATCTCTCCTTCAGACCTTTCGGCGTTCAAAGCATCTTCTGGTTCCATTTCTTCGGTGTCCGGAGTTTCGGCCAAGGGCCGGAAAGGAAGCCCGAAGGCTTCAGGAATACCCTGTTCTTCTTCGGTGACGGTTTTCTCTGCCAGGTCGTATATCACGGTTTTACCCGGGACCTTAACCGTAAGCTCACCAGAATATACAAGGGTAAACCGGCATTCTCCCGGGTTGTAATAATGCCCGGTTGCACGGTATCCCCAGGATTCTTTGCGAAAGGCAACCTGCTGTGCAGTAATGGCGAGTTGATAACGCCTTACCCCCAGTTTCTTCACCTCCTCTTCCGAAAGTCCGCTGACCTTTTTACCAAGCGATCTGCATATTTCCACATTATCGCGATATTGTTTCCGGACAGCATTTTCCCCGTCCATGAAGGTTTCAGAAATCTGGTCTACGTAAATATCGGGAATGGTGTTTTCAGAACTGCATCCTAAAACGGCCAGGAAAAGTAACGGCAAGAGCAGGGGTACCCGGACAAAAAAACGGAAGAGAACCGTCGTTTTAACGGTTTTACACAAATTATTTCCTTTATGGTCACAGTTATCCACGGGCTAAAATTATTCCTTTTTCGAATAATACACAACTGCAATGGAATACCTGTAACCCAAAGAAATCCCGGTTTTCCACTATTTCGTTATTGTAACTCAAGATCGTACTTTTGTGGTTTGTGCTACAAAAACCTGCATTCATACAGGATTGGGCACCTCAACTATTTACTTTTATTGAACAGGGAATGAACAGATATTCTTTTAATTTTCAGAATGGAAAGTCTTCCAGATACTTACTCTTTGGGTTCCTCGGGGCTATTGCCGGTGTATCTTTATTTATAGCATCGGATGTCGTGAAGTTTATAGATTCTACAACCTTGGGTACGATACTTATTATCCTTACCCTTTTCGTCCCCATAGGAACCGGCCTTTATTTTTTTATTAAACACGGTAAGGCCAAAGATATCATCACAACCGACGACACGGGATTTACTTCAAAACATTACGGGAGGGTAGCATATGCCGATATTGTAAAAATATACAATTTCGGTCCGCTGGGAGCACCGCCGCCTTCGTTAAAGATGAGATTGAGATCCGGCAAAAAACTGGCCTGGTTCCTCACCAGGGAAGGCAGTAAGTACAATAAACCGGAAGACGCCGAAATCTTTGAAGGCTTTATCCTGGAGCTATCTCAAAGGCTCGAAAAAGTCCATGGAGAAGAACGCGAAGAGCTTCCCGAAACCCGGGGAACATCCGGAATAGAAAAGACCACAGAAGAAACGGGGGTTCAGGACGAAACTCCCGACAGGCAGATCAAAAAGGTAATCCGCCGAAATAACAAAGGGGTGTGGACCATCCCTCTCGGACTTGCATTCGGATTGCTTGCCCTGGCCCGTACCTGTGGCGATGACTGGTTTAAGCAGAAAGATCCCGATTTTATCAAAATAATGCAGGACAACAAGGAGTTGCACGATACTTACCTGAAGGAAGCAAAACACATCGTAAATGAAAAACTAAAAACGGAAGGAAGGCTTTTTCTCTATACCAATGATATGGATGCGAAACTCACCCTGCTCCCGCCGGTTCGCTATGACAACCCTTTGGGGATCCCGGCATTCCAATACAACAATGCCGTTAATGATCTGAGGGCCTTTATCCGCAACCCGGATTCGTTAAAACTTCCGCTGGTACTCATCACCGGCCAGAAGAATATCCGGGAACTAAAACCCGCACCGTGGAATATTACAGACAGTACGGACAAAGCGGTATTCTTCAGGATCTACGATCCCGAACACAGGATAAAACCCGCTTACGCTGCCAAAGAGATCGACAGCAGTGACTACCCGGTCCTGGACCTCACCTGGAAAGCCCCCCTTTACGATACCGTTCCGATTGCCAAATCAATTACCAGATCACTCCCGGGAATGGCCATGATGCTATCCCGGATAAAACATGGCTCACCCTCCTGTAAATTCTATATGGCGGCAAGAGAAAAGGACAGTATCACCGAAGGTCTGTTTAAACAATCGATAAAAGTCCTTAACAAACAGATGTACCGGGTAGAGGTAGACACTACGGCCTTTGTCCTGAAGGTCCAGGGGTCTTAGGGATCTCTGGGTTAATCTATCAAAACAATAATGTGTCATTAACGGACACAACATGTGCTGAAACCGTACAGTAACCACATCTCAAAACCACCATAACCGACTAAAATAAAGACCATTACACTTTTGGCATAATTATTCCTTATTACAATACAGGTGATTTAGACAGCACTTTCCGAAACAGTAAACCACAACAACCGATCGTGCCATAATATCAGAACCACAAATCACGATCATACCGTTCAGGTCCCGTTTTATTCCGATCAGCACAAAATACTGCCTCCGGGAAGAATCTCCATTGCAGCGTTGCCCGCTGTATATACATTTACGCTCTAATACAAACCCGATGAAACAGTTAGGGACTTCCTTATTTTTTATGTTCTTCCTTTTCGAAGCAGGATATCCGCAGGAGCCGGCTACGGAATGGAAAATGGCCAGGGATGAAAAAGACATTACCATCAGCTACCGGTGGGTCAGTATCCCGGACGGAAGGAAGGCAAGGGAAATGGAAGCCGTATTTATGATACATTCGGATATCGCCACGCTTATAGAGCAATTCACAAATGCCGAAAAATTCCTGCAATGGTCTGTAACGGCACACGACTGCGACATACAATTAAATTCTCCAACACAATGGCAGACCTATATACAATTTCGCCTTCCCTGGCCATTTCGCTCCAGGGACCTCATTACCCGAAACGAACTGACGGTCACCAGAAATGCCTCCATCATAAAAATGAACAGTACACCAAAGGCCAGGCCGGAATGGCAACATATAAAGCGGATCATGTCTTACCAGGCCACATGGAAGTTTATTCCGGTCCCCGACGGAAGAACAAAGGTGGTCCATCGGGCCATTACGGAAGATGAACCTGATTTTCCGAGAGCTTTCACAGACCCTGTGGTACAGGCCAAACTGATAGCGTCTGTTGAAAAATTGAGAAAACAAGTCCGGTAAACTTTTATATGAGCAGGGTTTTAACTATATTAAAAACAAAAATTTTCGCTCTTAAAGGCAGTCCGGAGCAGATTGCAAAGGGGTTTGCCATCGGCTCTTTTATTGGCATGATGCCCGTGCCGGGGCTACAAATGTTTATATCCCTGGGCATTGCATCCTGTATGAAAGTCAATAAGAAAGCTGCCTGCCTGGCCGTTTTTAATACCAACCTGTTCACCGGGACATTTATTTTTACATTCAATTACTGGCTGGGAAAAACAGTCCTGGGATTATCTTCCGATTTTGTCTTCCCGGACAAGATCGGCACAGATCTTTTACATATCTTGTGGTCCTCGGGGAAAAACGTATTGTATTCCTTGCTGGCAGGCGGGTGTATTACCGGTATTTTTTGTGCATGGGCCAGTTACTATGTGGTCCTGCTCTGGTTTAGAAAAAAATCACGTTGCTAATGCATAATCAAAACACATTTACAGTCATCACAGGCGCCAGCCAGGGATTGGGAAAAGCTCTGGCCGAAGTGTGTGCCAAACTGGGGCGAAACCTCATTCTCGTCTCGTTGCCAGGTGAGCATATGCATAGTATTGCAGAAGACCTTATGTCCCGATATTATGTTCATATTATCTGTTATGAAACAGATCTGACCAAAGCGGAGAATGTATCGAAAACCGTCAATCGCATAAAGAAATACAGCATTGATATTCTGATCAATAATGCAGGGACAGGCGGGACCAAAAGGTTTACGGATGCCTCCCTTGCTTATATTGACGATATTCTGTTTCTGAACATGCGTTCGCTGGTGGTCCTTACCCACCAGTTGCTCCCCATACTTAAAAAACAGAAAGAATCCTACATTCTGAACATTTCCAGCCTGGCCGCTTTCTCCCCTATGCCCTATAAAACTGTCTACCCCGCTTCCAAGGCTTTTGTCTATTCCTTTTCCCGGGGGCTCAATGCAGAACTGAAAGATAGCAACATTCACGTGGCCGTAGCACATCCCGGGGGAATGCCTACCAACAGCGATACTACCAACCGGATAAATTCGCATGGAAGGTTTATCCGGTCTACCATTTTGTCTGCCGAAACCACCGCAGCCATTTGTATGAAAAAATTACTTCAAAAAGAATCGATCATCATTCCCGGGAAAATGAACAGGTTCAGCTCTATCCTCCAACGGCTGATGCCTGTAAAATTCCAGTTAAAGATATTAAGCAGCAAATTACAACACGAGTTAAGACAATAAAAGATGACGGAAAAAACGGTATTGGTAACAGGTGCAAACGGTTTTCTGGGCAATCATATCGCGAGGGTATTGCTGCAAAGGGGATTCAGGGTGATCGCCATGGTAAGGCCCGCAAGCAATATCAGTGCCCTGAACGGACTGAATTGTACCATCTGCCGCGGCGAGCTCCACAATACGGACGATGTAACTTTGGCAGTAAAAAAGGCAGACTACGTGATCCATTGTGCCTCCATGACTTCCCAGAACACCACAGACTTCACCCCTTATAAAAAGGCCAATTTCACCTCTACCGAGCTCCTGGTCCGGGCCTGTGAGCAACACCACATCCGGCGCTTTGTACTGGTAAGCACGGCCAACTGCTTTACCAACGGGACCATAAGTGACCCGGGAAACGAAGAATCGGGCTTTATGAACTGGTTAAAGGACTCCGGTTATGCTTACAGCAAGTACCTGGCCCAAAAATATGTACTGGACAAGGCCCGTAAAAACAGTTTTCCTGCCGTGGTGGTAGCCCCTACTTTTATGACCGGCCCTTATGATACCAGGCCGTCCAGCGGTGCATTGATGTTGTATGCACTAAAGAAAAAGGTGCTGTTCTACCCGAAGGGAGGCAAAAGTTTTGTCGACGTCCGTGCCGCGGCCATCGCCACCGTCAACGCCCTGACCCTGGGCAGAACGGGAGAATGCTACCTGCTTTCGGGCACCAACCTGTCTTATAAAGCCTATTTTAAAAAAGTGCTGGATGTGGCAGGGCAACGCAAGTGGCTCATACCCATTCCCGGATTTACAAAAACCGCCTTTGGCCTGGCTCACCGTATCTTTCCCTCCAAAAGGCTCCGTTTGCTGAAAACCCATGTAAGAATGCTGTCCCTGGACAATTATTTCAGCAACGCAAAAGCCCGGAAACATCTGAACATGCGGGATACGGACATCAATGAATCCATAAACAACGCTGTAAACTGGTTTAAAAGTGAAGGATATTTTTAAATACTGAACCTGGTGGTATTGAAAGATTGAAGAAGATTGAATCCCGATGCTATCGGGAGATTGATTTAAAAGCGTTTCAATCTCCTTCAACCTTTTGCCTCCAAAATTGAGTTTTGCCACACGCTAAATAATAAACCTTAATTTTAAACATTCAATGGCACCGTAAGTGAAAAACAAAGCCCTACATACTTTTTTTGCCCGGCTGCTTCTCATTTACGGGTTGCACCTTATTATAAAATGGGGAGACGAAACCTTTCACCACTTTTTCGCCTTTACCCGCAGGGGCATCTATTTTTCCATCTTTGTTATCAGCCTGTGGATGTTGTGCCTGTATATACTGGATTTCCTGAAAAAGAAATGGTTTACCCCCCGAAAGCAACCCCTCGTATACCTGTTTTTCTGCCTGGGTTACGGTTATCTTTTTGCTTTAATAACCAATATCGTTTACCGTTATGTCGATGTTCACTATTTCAGAACGGACTGGGGAAACATAGGATATTTCAACCCGGTGCTTATCCTGGGGGTACTCGTCCTCTTTATGTCCGCCCTCAGTTTTTACGAATATTTCCAGACCGAACTGACCGTCAAGGAAAACCAGCTTCTTGCCGAAAAGTTGAAAAAGGAAAATGCCATAGCCCATTACAAGCTGTTAAAAGCCCAGATAGAACCCCATTTTCTGTTTAACAGCCTCAGCGTGCTCTCTTCACTTGTATACAAAGATGCCGACCTGGCTTCCGACTTTATCCTGAAGCTGTCCAGGATACTGCGCTTTTCCATAGACCGGAACGACCAAATGTATGTCAGCCTTGAGGAAGAACTGGATTTCGTAAACAATTATTTCTTTTTGATCCATACCCGATTCGGCGATGCTATAAGGCTCACAAACCACCTCGAGATAAGAGAACACGTTATAGTACCACCGGGGACCCTGCAAGTACTTACGGAAAATTCTATTAAACACAACAGCCATAACAAAACCCATCCCCTGGAGATCAGGCTATACAACGATCAGGACTTTATTTATGTCAGCAATAACCTCAATCCGGGCAAACCATCCCATGCCTCTACCGGAGTGGGGCTCATTAATTTGTCAAAACGGTTTTACCTGTTGTGCGGGAAAAATATCGATTATGGTGTAGTTGCAGGAGATTTTGTGGTAAAACTGCCTATTATTTTCAAAAACAACAGTGATGAGAATATTGGTCATTGAAGATGAAACACATACGGCTAATCGCTTATGCGACCTCCTGACGCAATATGACGACACCATCCGGATCGCCGCCATACTTGAGTCTAACGAAGCTGCCATTCATTGGTTCCGTACCCATAAAATGCCCGACCTGGTTTTCCAGGACATCGAACTGACCGATGGCAACTGCTTTCAGATATTCGACCGGGTAGAAGTCACAGCTCCTATAATATTTACTACCGCATACAGCAATTATGCCCTGAGATCTTTTGCCCTGAACAGCATAGATTACATCGTCAAACCCTACGGCCCTGAAGATATTGCCCGGGCACTCCGCAAACTGGAACGCCTGAAAGGTGCGTTCCGGCCTCCGGAAAAGGAAATGCTCAGGGCAGCGCTGAGCCCGAACACGATCAGGAACCGGTTGCTGATAAAGCTGGGAGATCAATACAGGTCTGTAAATACCGGGGAGATTGCCTATTTTAAATCGGAGAGCAGGCTTACCACAGCCTATACCTTTTCGGGAGAAAAGCACATTGTGGATCCTTCGGTAAACAAGCTGGCCCAGGAGCTGGATGCTTCGGTATTCTTCCAGGTGAACAGGAAGTTTATCCTGAATATTTCTGCCATAGGTTCTATAAAGCAATGGTTCAGCAATCGCCTGAAATTGACATTGAACGTCGGCGAGCGGGAAAATATCATTGTGAGCAGGGACCGCGTTAAATATTTTAAGGCATGGCTGGATCAATGATCCATGTCTGTCTAACATAAATCACGAATTACAGACCTTGCAGTCTTCCTGGTGCTCTCCCACAAGATATCCGTCTTCGTTGAGTTTGTAATTGCAGCAGTCCATATAGCCGTACTGCAAAAGCCTGCGCCCTCTTTGTATGCGGGATTTGGCCCCAGAAAGCGAGATTTGGAGTATTTCGGCAACCTCTGCCTGTTTCCGGCCCTCGATCTCACTGAGGAGCATGGCCCTCCGGTACGCTTCGGGCAAGTTGTGAATAAGTGGTAAAAGACAGTCTTTCGCCGTTAATTCTTCTTTTTCTTCTTCCATATCGGCAATGGCTCTTTCTTTCGGAAGGAGAACAGGGTGATCCCTCTTTCTGTAATGGTCCGTTACCGCATTGCGGGCAATCGTATACACCCAGGCTTTTACACGGGCTTCGTTCTGCACCTTGTGCAGGTTGATATGAACTTTGGCAAAGACTTCCTGCAACAGGTCCTCCACTGTTTCCGGGTCGTTTATCCTGTTACGGATATATCCCCTTACCCCTTCTGAAAATTGTTTCCACACCTCTGCTGTTTCCATAATACGAATATACAAAAAGCGTCACTGCAAGAGATAACATTTAAGTAACCGCATAAATTGTAATGACATTAAGCCCATGATCAAATCTTTGCGAAACTCTGTGAAACCTCTGTGTATCTCTGTGAAATAGTTATTACACAAAGTTGCTCAGAGGTTCCACAGAGAACCACAGAATAAAACATGTCATTGACAGAATTATCGTTTTTCGATTAAGGTTTGGGAAAATCGCAAGATCAAAACCAAACATTAACACTCACAATGGGCACAGTTACAATTCTTACAGGTACAGTCAGAACAGTTCCCTTCTTTACAAGACGCACACTGGCATTCGCAACGAGCTGTTGTTTTCATAATAATGAATTTTAAGTTACATTTATTAAGACGGAACATCACGTAAAAAGACGCATTTTATATTCATTTTTCAGCAAGGGGAAATGCCAATTCATAATAAAATGCAAAAAAAATCACCTATCTGTAAAATATTTCATCCGGTATTCCGACTATATAAGTATAACGCATTTCCACTGCATGGATCAACAGGCAAAAAATAGTGTCATAGAACGGGTAACTTTATCAGAAGAAGGCAGGTTGATCTATTTTCTGAGACAGTGGATCCCCAACCGGGAAGATGCAAAGGATATTGTTCAGGATGTCTTTTACAACCTGGTGCTGGGTTTTGAGGAGATCAAGGACATGGACAAGATCACTTCATGGCTTTACAGCACAGCAAGGTTCAAAGCCATTGATTTTATCCGTAAAAAGAAACCTACCCCTGCCTCTGACCTCACAAGGCCTTCGAATGACGAGGAGAACGAAAACAGCATTTTCGATTGGTTACAGGAACACATTCCGGCACACCAGGAAACCGAACTGTGGCAGGAAGAAGTATACCGGATTCTGGAATATACCCTGGAAATGCTCCCGAAAGAGCAACAGGATGCCTTTGCGCTCCACGAACTGGAGGGAATACCCGTAGCAGAGATCGCCAAAAGACAAAAAGTGTCTGTCAACACCGTGTTGTCCAGAAAAAGATATGCCGTGATACGGCTCAAAAAAGAACTGCAATTATTGTATAACGAATTAAACGATTGACCCATGAAAGCATTGAAAATCACAGGATTCGTAATCTTAAAACTGGCTGTTATTACCCTTTATGTCTTTGTAGTGATGCAGCTGTGGAACTGGCTCATGCCCATGATATTCGGTATCACTACGCTCACTTTCCTGCAAACCCTGGGGGTATTACTGCTGTGTAAGCTGTTATTCCTGGGAAGCGGCTGGAGATACAGACGGGGATACGGCCCTCCACGTCACATGAAGCATCGATGGAAATCCGGATTCCGTGAAAAATGGCAAGAAAAAATGTGTAACCGTCAAACCGATAGCAATGAACAATAGAACTGCCCCGTTAGAAGTACTGGTCTTTGCCACCAGCATAAACTCCACCAGAGAGGCCAATGCCATCCTGGAGGCCCTGCTGCTCCACGAGGGAGTAAAACAGGCCAATTTCGATCTCGAAGACGTGGATAATATCCTGCGGGTCGTTTCCTGTGGTATTACGGAAGTTGAAGTAGAACAGATACTGGAGCGTCAAAATAACCGTTGCGTAGCATTGGTATAGCCTGATATCATTAAAAAGGGGGGCTCAAAAACCTTGTTAACCGTCATGCTGATTGCTTGTACTCAGGGTAAAAGTTCAGGGTGACGAGAAAATCATTGCTTTTGAGGCCCCGTCGAAGTTTCTTAGTTCTTCCTCCCGTTGGTCATATGCCTTTCTCTGGCCAGCAGGGTGTTTTTCAACAGCATGGCAATGGTCATAGGGCCTACTCCACCCGGAACAGGAGTGATATAACTGGCTTTTTTGCTTACATTCTCAAAGTCCACATCGCCGGTGATCTTATATCCTTTGGACAAGGATTCGTCCGGCACCCGGGTAATTCCCACATCGATCACCACCACATCGTCTTTTACCATTTCGGCCTTCAGGTAATTAGGCTGCCCCAATGCCGTAATAATAATATCGGCTTGTGAAGTGATCTGTGTAATATTTTTGGTATGGCTATGTGTCAGGGTCACTGTTGAGTTTCCGGGGAATCCCCTTCTCCCCATGAGGATGCTCATGGGCCTTCCCACAATATGGCTCCGTCCAATAACCACGGTGTGTTTTCCTTTGGTCTCTACATTATAGCGTTCCAGCAATTCGAGGATCCCGAAAGGGGTAGCAGGAATGAACGTGGTCATGTCCAGGGCCATTTTCCCGAAATTCACCGGGTGAAAACCATCTACGTCCTTGTCAGGGTCTACCGCCATAAGTACTTTCTGGGTATCGATCTGCTCGGGCAGGGGGAGCTGTACTATAAAGCCGTCGATGTCCTTATCTTCATTGAGATCCTTGATCTTTTTCAGCAATTCCACCTCACTGATGGTGCTGGGAAGTTTTACCAAAGTGGATTCGAACCCTACTCTTTCGCACGCTTTTACCTTACTGCCCACATAAGTGAGGCTGGCACCGTCGTTCCCTACCAAAACAGCGGCAAGATGGGGTACTTTTTCCTTTTTTCTCTTCATTTCGGCCACTTCCGCGGCGATCTCATCCTTGATCTGGTTGGATATTTTCTTCCCGTCGAGTAATTCCATTTATGGTTTGTGGTTTATAGTTTCTGGTTTCAAGTTTCAGGTTGCAGGTTTTTATCAATCTCATTCAATCTCCTCTTCATCAGGCCCCCTACTTCTGACTTCCGACTTCGAACTTCTAGCTTTATCTCATCCCTTTCATCCCGCTCATCATCTGCATCATTTTGCGGCCGCCTCCGCCCTGCATCATTTTCATCATCTTGCTCATCTGGTTGAACTGTTTCAACAACTGGTTGATTTCCTGCACGGAGGTTCCCGACCCTTTGGCTATCCTCTTTTTACGGGTGGCATTCAGCACAGACGGGGTAGAACGCTCTTCCGGTGTCATGGAATGAATAATGGCTTCTATGTGCTTAAAGGCGTCGTCATCGATATCCACATCTTTCAGGGCCTTGCCTGCTCCGGGTATCATGCCCATCAGGTCTTTCATGCTTCCCATTTTCTTGATCTGCTGTATCTGGGAAAGGAAATCATCAAAACCGAACTGGTTCTTGGCTATCTTTTTCTGTAATTTCCGGGCTTCTTCCTCGTCATATTGTTCCTGGGCACGTTCTACCAGGGAAACCACGTCTCCCATTCCCAGGATACGGTCGGCCATACGGGAAGGGTGGAACACATCTATGGCATCCATCTTTTCGCCCGTACCGATAAACTTAATGGGTTTGTTCACCACCGATTTGATGGAAATGGCTGCCCCGCCCCGGGTATCACCGTCGAGCTTGGTGAGGATAACACCGTCAAAATCGAGCCGGTCGTTAAAGGCCTTGGCTGTATTCACAGCATCCTGACCGGTCATTGCGTCTACGACAAACAGGGTTTCATGAGGAGTGATCGCCTTGTGGATATTGGAGATCTCCGTCATCATCTCTTCATCCACGGCCAGGCGACCTGCGGTATCGATAATAACCACGTTGTGGCCATTGGCCCTGGCATGTGCAATCCCTGCCTTGGCCAGGGCCACGGGATCGTTATTGTCCCTGTCGGAATACACCTCCACTCCGATCTGCCCGCCTACTACATGCAACTGGTCTATCGCCGCCGGGCGGTACACGTCACAGGCTACGAGCAGTGGTTTTTTGGTCTTTTTATTTTTTAGAAAACTGGCCAGTTTGCCGGAAAAAGTGGTTTTACCGGACCCTTGCAATCCTGACATCAGTATCACGGACGGGTTACCGGACAGGTCTATGCCTTCGGCATCGCCCCCCATGAGTTCGGTAAGCTCGTCCTTGACCAGCTTTACCATAAGTTGTCCGGGCTGCAGCGTAGTGAGTACGTTCTGCCCCAGGGCTTTTTCCTTGACCGTATTGGTAAATTCCTTGGCTATCTTAAAGTTAACGTCGGCGTCGAGCAGTGCTCTCCTTACCTCTTTCAGGGTTTCCGCTACATTGATCTCCGTAATCTGCCCGTGCCCCTTGAGGACGTGAAGGGCTTTATCCAGCTTTTCACTTAAATTGTCAAACATAATTACCTGCTTCTTTTTTACACGAGTGCCGTTTAATTTCGGCGGCCCTGACGGCACCTGTACCGATAGGGAGGTGCAAATTTAAGAATTTGAACGGAAGACTACCAGACAGAAAGGTGAATTTTAAACATTTTTGCCTCTCGGTATCAGGAGCGTATATCATCGAAGAACAGCTATAAAAAGAAAAGAGGCCAAAATGGCCTCCTTTCCCGGCTGCCAGGCACCCCTACCCGACAGCCCAATCCAAACAACCTAAATTTTACTAGTTGACCGTTCCGGTTATCCTAACATTGACAGATAAGTTAACCGAGGACATCAATTTCAAATTCAAAATATTTAAATCCAACAGTGATTCTACTGTTAATGAGGATTGAAACTCCGCTTTTCCTGTAATACTGTTACGGGAATAAGACGCAAAGTGCAGTTCATATTCTCCTTCTTCCAGGAAAGTGAGTTTGTATTCGTCCATATCATTTACCAGAGCACTGGTCACAGCACCTGCAAAACGTATCCCCTCACTGTTTTCATTTTCTTCATTATCGCTGTATTCCCCTTTCTCATAAGCATACACGACGATCACGTCTCCATCGGCATTCGACCTGCCGGATACATTACCATTAATCTCAGCGGTCTCTGCTTTATTCACTACGCGGACAGCATTTTCCAACGTGGCTCCGGACACAAATTCAAATTCGGATTCCGCACTGCTTCGGATGGTCTTCCTCAGATCGAAATCCACTACAAGTTCGTTAGTGGTCTCGGCTATAATATCTACATCGTCGTCCAGGGTAATTTCATTGTTACCAGACTCCAGGGCATGTTTTACATCGGTAAGTATGTAACAGCCGGGAGCATTTCCCTGTGCATCTGTTTCATAGTCCAGTACCAGGGTTACATTGGCATCACCTCCGGCTTTCACCTCAAGGTCGCCAAGTAATTGTGTGTCACCATTCTGATATTGCATGAGGTCTATGGTCATAGCATTGAAATTCTCTACTGAAACCCCATCGACCTTTACATCGGTTATGGTAACAAAAGCCCCTTTCACTCCGGCATTGTCCACAGGAGCATCCGTTATATACACTTTGGCATTTGCAGTAGGCCTGTTATCGGTTCCATCGTCGTCGTCAGAACACGATACTACAAACACTACCAGTAACAAGGGCAATAACAAATTCAAAACTCGATTTTTCATAACATTGTTCATTTTCCGTTTATCATCAAAGCGTTTGTCTATCCGCCATCGGGCCGGCATACTTCCCCGGCTTGCCTTATAGCAGTTATCAATCCGCTGTTGCTATTTATGTTTATCTTCCCACCCGTGGTAAAATCTAACTTCACGGGATAGCTGATACTGGTGTGCAGGTTACCTATTTCTTTAATAAACAGGTAAAATTCCCTGTCGTCATTGATGGTTACACTGCCGTTGGATTGATTGTTGGCATTGTAAACAAGCATCTCCACCGGATACTGGAAACTCACACAGGCTATCCTGCCTTCCGGATTACTGCCACACGCCTGCCTCAACACTTCGAGCTCAGCTTCGGAATTTACCGTCACCTCAGTGTAATCTCCGGTAATGATAGTCACCGGGTATTGCAGGGTAACGGGCATATCCAATTGTTCAACGATCCGCTTTACGGTCTTCAGTTCGCTCTGGTTATTTACCATGCGTACGGCTCCGTTGAGTGTAATGGCAACGGGAAGTTTTACGGTCCCGCAACTGTATCCATCCATAAAATCGTCAGAACTTCCATTATTGGCTGTGGCCCTCTGTAACCACATAGCCATTTCCGAACCGGGAGTGATCACTGCATCCGGGTCTTCTCCTATCGTTTCATTGACCTCACTCTGGCACGAAAGAAACAAAAAGGAGATCATTATTACCCAAAGGCCTCCTGTATAATCATTCATGCTTTTTCCAGTACGTTTTGTATGTAAAACAGGTGCACCTCGAAATACCCTACCTCTCATTTTAACTTTTTTTTGGATTCGTCCCGGAAAAGGCCGTGCATCAACCATTTACAGGACACGTTTTTTTTACAACAATACTACTGCAATGTACACAGACCTCTTCCCCCGTACAAATCCGGAAGAAAAATAAAAACAGTTTGGCATTGAGATGTCTTTATAGGCATCATATAATATTACCAGGGATCATTCGTTCTCGTGCACAGGAGGTACCTTTCGTTTTTTTTCAGTTTTTTAAAATAAATATCTTTGTTTCACCATTAGTTATAAATTGTATGTCACAACAAAACAGTTCGGTATGTTCCGAAAAAACGTATATCACCCTGTACAACTCCCATGCAGAGACGTTGAGGAACTTTATCTATTACAAGTGCGGTGACAGCTACGAGGCCGAAGACATTGTTCAGGAGTCATTTATAAAGCTGTGGAAGAACTGCAGCAAGGTGCCGTTTGAGAAAGCCCGGTCGTTTTTGTACACCGTAGCGAACAACCTGTTTTTAAATATTGTGGCTCATCAAAAAGTGGTCCTCCGCTATGCGAGGGAAAAACCGGATGACACAGATCGTGAAAGCCCGCAATTTGTCCTGGAAGAAAAGGAATACATGGAAAAGCTGCAAACCGCCATTGCCAACCTGAGCGAAGCCCAACGGACCGCCTTCCTGCTGCACCGGATAGACGGAAAAAAATATGCGGAAATAGCGGAAATACTCGGTATTTCGGTAAAAGCGGTAGAAAAGCGGATACACAAGGCCCTGGTGAGCCTTAGAAAAGAAATAGAAGGGTTTTGAAAGTACGAAGTTAGAAGTACGAAGTTGGAAGTGTGGGGTTGATTACCGGGGATGGGGCGAGTGGGAGATAGACAGGGTATTTTGGGTGTATGAAAGAACTAAAGGATGAAATCAAAAATCCGCAATCTGAAATCGTCAATCGCAATTCGTAAATTCCCGGGGGTAGGGTTTTTACCCTTAAGATTGTTAAATAACTAAAGACCAACGATGAAGAACGATAATCTCTTAGCAAAATGGCTGAGCGGGGAGATCTCCGAAGAAGAGCTCAAGATCCTGAAAAGATCTGAGGACCTCTCTTTGTACGAGAAGATCATTGCCCATGCCGACAAGTTAGAAGCCCCGGCTTTTGACCGGGCTACTCTTTTGCAAAAAATACAGCAGCAGCAGAGCGCTTCTTCATCTAAAGTTGTGCCGCTCCGCCCCTGGAAATGGATGGCAGGGGTGGCCGCCGTCGCTGCGGTTATCCTGGTATCCTTTCTGTTCCTGGGAAACGGGGATACGGTGATCTCTACTGCCAATGCAGAGAAAACGGATGTCGTACTTCCGGACAAGTCTGAAGTTACCCTCAATGCAAGTTCCAGCCTGACCTACAACGAGAAAAAATGGAATAAAAAAAGACTGGTAAAACTGGATGGAGAGGGCTTCTTTAAGGTAGCTGAGGGCAATGCCTTTGACGTACAGGCCTCTTTGGGGACCGTTTCTGTACTGGGCACACAGTTCAACGTAAAAAACCGCAAGGATTATTTTGAAGTGAGCTGTTACGAAGGCAGCATACAGGTGGTCTATCAAAAAGACACTACAAGGCTGGCCCCCGGAAATACATTCAGGGCCCTGGGAGGAGAAGTCGTCCAAACAGGAGGCTTTGCCGATAATGTACCTTCGTGGATACGCAACGAAAGTTCGTTTAAAAGTGTGCCTTACCGCGAGGTGCTGAAAGAATTTGAAAGGCAATACAACGTTAAGATCAGGACCGATACGGAGACGAATCGCCATTTCACCGGAAGTTTTAGTAACCGGGATATAGAAACCGCCTTAAAAAGTATTACCTTGCCATTCCGTCTAAAGTACGAATTCACGGATGGCAAAAAAGACGAGATCATTATATATGCCGATAAAGACTGAACTGGTTAAGTTACTGACCTGTTTTCTGTTATTGTGCCTTTCCTCCAGCCTGTTTGCCCAGAAAAAAGATCCCCTGTCGCTGATACTGCCTGTACTGGAAAACCGCTTTCATGTAAAATTTTCCTATTCCGATGCGGACATCGCTCCTTACCGGGTTATTACTCCCAACCTCTCGGAGCAGTTGCCGCTTATCCTTTCCAAAATAGAGGCACAGACCGCGCTGGTCTTTGAAAAGCTGGACGAACGCTATTACGTCATAACCCGGAAGGGCGGGGAAGTCTGTATCAGCCTTAAGGATGCCACCACCGGCGAACCTGTAAGCGGGGCCACTGTGGAGGTCATCGGGAGCACTCGGGCAACGGTAACGGACAGCCTCGGTAATTTTCACTTCCCCAATGTTCCTTCAGATGCTGTGCTGCACCTCCGGTCGATGGGCTACAAAACAATCGATCTTCCGGTTGCCGGATGGATGGGCATGCCCTGTAAAAGCCTTCTTTTCCATCCCGAATATCAAAGGCTGGACGAAGTAGTGGTGCAGCAATACCTCACTACCGGGCTTCAAAAGAAAATGGACGGAAGCGTAAGCATCAGCACGGAAAAATTCGGTATCCTCCCGGGGCTTGCAGAACCCGATATCCTGCACACCATACAGGCCCTTCCTGGAGTGGAAAGCATCAACGAAACGGTATCTAACATCAATATCCGGGGGGGGTCTCACGATCAGAACCTCATCCTGTGGGACGGGATAAAAATGTACCAGTCCGGTCACTTTTTCGGCCTGATCTCTGCCTTTAACCCCTACCTTACCAGGGATGTTTCCGTCATTAAAAACGGAACCAGTGCACAATATGGCGACGGGGTGAGCGGCACCATCGACATGCATTCCGAAAACACTGTAAACGACAGCTTTACCGGGGGAGCAGGGTTTAACCTCATCAGTGTGGATGCCTTTGCCCGTATACCGTTGAACAAAAAACTCGCCGTTCACCTTTCGGCCCGGCGCTCTGCTACCGATTTTATTTCTTCGCCCACCTATAATTCGTACTTCCAAAGGGTGTTCCAGGATTCCAAGATCACGGACATTCACAACCAGGAAGTATCGGAAGACATTGAGCGGGAAGAGGATTTTTTCTTTTATGATACCAGCCTTAAAGTACTTTATGACCCCAACGAAAAACACAAGATACGGGCCAATGCCACCCTGTTCAACAACAGCCTTTTATACAACGAAAGCACTGTCTCCACATCAGAGTCTAAAGAAAGTTCCCTGGACCAGCAAAACCTGGCCTTCGGCGGCAGTATAGAAAGCCAGTGGTCTGACCGGTTCACATCGTTGCTGACAGGCTATTACACCAGGTACGACCTGGATGCAGTCAACTATACCCTTTTTACGGATCAGCGCCTGCTGCTTAATAATGAGGTACTGGAAAGCGGGGTAAAACTACACACGAATTACAGGCTGAGCAATGCACTTAACGTGAGCAACGGCTATCAGTTCTACGAAGTAGGCATCACCAACACAGACGACATCAACATCCCCAGGTTTCGCACCAAACAAAAGGATGTGATCCGGAACCATGCCCTGTTCTCGGAGGTCAACTACCAGTCGCCCGAACAGAAAACCTTTATCCGGGCGGGAGTGCGGCTCAACTACATCGGAAAATTCGATAAATTCATCGTAGAGCCCCGGCTGAATATCCGTCAGAAACTGTCGCGCTATATCGCAGTGGAATTTCAGGGAGAAACGCGAAGCCAGGTCACCAACCAGGTTATCGACCTGCAGCGCGATTTCCTGGGTGTGGAAAAAAGACGCTGGATACTGGCCAACAACAGCGATCTGCCCGTAACCATGAGCAAACAGATATCTCTCGGTATCAATTACAACAAAAGGAGCTTTTACACGGGCCTGGAGGGCTTTTACAAAACAGTGGACGGCATTACCACATCGGGACAGGAGTTCCAGAACCAGGGCCAGTTTCTCAGGACCTCCGGAAACTACACCTCCAAAGGGCTGGAATTCCTGATCAATAAAAAAGCAGGCAAATACAGTACGTGGTTGAGCTATACCTATGCCATAAACGATTACGAGTTCGGGGACCTGGATCCTTCCCGTTTCCCCAATAATCTCGATATCCGCCACTCCGTGTCCTTTGCAGGGACCTATATCATGAAAAACCTGAAGCTCGCCCTGGGGCTCAACTGGCATACGGGAAAACCTTATACACGCCCCCGGGAAGGTAATGAAGTTACAGAAAGAAAGACCGGGAATACGATCAATTACAATAGTTCTAACAGCGACAGGCTTCCCGAATTTATCAGGGCCGACCTCTCCTCTACCTATAATTTTTCCATCAGTGAAAAGGTAAGGGCTACCCTGGGGATTGCCATACTGAACGTACTCAACAAAGAGAACACCCTCGACATCTACTACCGGCTGGAAAATGATCAGAGTACCGAGGTACAGCAGGTGGAGAACCTTTCGCTGGGCATTACCCCCAATATGACGTTCCGGGTGTTCTTTTAAACACAAAACCCCGGAAACCATGACGGTCTCCGGGATTTCTGCAACTAAAAAATAAAAAACTTAAAAACTAACTAACTTCAAAATAATTGAATCCCATTAAATGGGTCTTATTCTCCGATGCTCTACATCGAAATGAGCTAAGGTCTGCTCGTTTGAATACCTCCTGGGCTTGCCCCGAGGTAGTTGATTATAACAAAGGTTACTCTAATAATTCGTATTTAAACTGGGGATATCCCCTTTCACCGCCCGCACTCATAAAGGCTGTGAACTGTAACTTGAAATAGTTTCCGGCAGCATCCTTTACGATATAATACCTGTCGTCTTTTACACGGTTCGTCGATCCCCCGAATCCGGCGGTTTCTCTCCAATCTTTTCCTATAACAGCCCTGTCGTCATATATAAATTCGGTTTCTGCGATATCGGCTTTGGTAAATTCTTCAAAAGAAGGTTCCCCGGTTTCTACGGTTTCCCCTTCTTCGGTTTTATGGGTAAAAATAGTATAGAGCCCTACATTTCCAAGGGTATTGTGCAAAGCGTAGTCGGAAAAAGTGACACCGGCAACTGTTCCGAAATAACTCCCGTAATAAGAATATACACTGGTAAAATTAATGTCCCATTCTTCTTTCACCGGCTCCACATTTACCTCGGCACCGTTTACCAGGCTAAAGGCTTTCAGATTATAAGCATCATCCTTACTGATCTGTACCTCCTGATGGTCTTCGGCATCCAGTTCGGCATATTGCAAGGTATATTCATTCCCGTCGGTCAACACTCTTATTTTGTAAAATCCCCTGTGATCGCCTGTGGTGTTTATAGAACCGGGATCTGCTGCTGCTGTCGGGATCGCACTTCCGGCGGAAACGATATAGACCTTGTTATCGGCATCGGTTGTGGAAACTTCGGCAATAGCAGTACCTTCCAGTGATCCTTCTTTGGTGTCCGTAAAAGATATCCCGCTTTCCGGATTACCGTACATACTATATCCCAACGGGAGCCCTGCCTTGAGCTCTTCTACATTATTTACCGTGACGTCAACAGTTTGCTGCGTTTGTAAGTCCAGTGACTTTAACTGCACAGGTGTTTCAAAAGCAGTATTGCTGTTTACCGCATCAATGTCCGTAAATCCCGAAAGTTCTGCGGCCGTCACCAGAATGGAAGTGTTCAGCACCACCCTGTTCTGTGATCCGGAATAAAAACCGAGTTCCCAGGCATCCCTTCGCACTAGGGTAGTATTGGACGTACTCAGGTCTATGTACACCTGGTTGGGTTCGTTGTCCCCTCCCGATTCCGCATCTATCGTGGCCGATTCCACTACGGGGACTTCGGGTGCTGTTCCCGGGCCGTCATCATCATTGCTGCACCCGGTGATCAACAGGCCCGCAAAAAAGGTTTGTAAAAGAAAAAAACGTTTCATACTAAGGTCAGAGTTTAAAATTATACAAAAGTTTCAGGTAAAAAGACCTCCCATACCCCAATAGTACAGTACCGGGAGGGGCACCATGGGCAGTTCCTGCAACGGCAGTTGTGTTCACACTTACCACATCGAGCAGGTTCCTGGCCCCTGCGGTGAGTTCCAGTGTTTTGTTTAAAAAAGATTTTCTGATACTGGCATCCCACCAGGTAAAGGCATCCTGTTCGCCTTTTACGAATATCGTTTCCCCGGTATCATTCGTTTGCTCCACATACTGGGGTTGCTTGCCGTTGTATTTGAATTGCGTGGTAAATATGGTCTGGATGGAAGGTATCGTATAGCTCACAGAAGCGTTTGCCGTAAAGTTGAAGAGGTAATCGTTCTTGCTATCATCCTCCGCTCCGAGTTCCTGTGCAATGCCGATATAACTGAGCCCCAGTCCGGCCCGGAGGTTTTTATAATACAGTGTATTCTCGAAGGAAGCTCCGAGTACCCGGTGCCTGTCTATGTTCATATAACGGAAACTTCCCCCGGGAGCATCATCGCCCACCAGGATAAGGCTTATTTTATCCTTGATATTAAAGTGAAATCCCTTAAGGGCATGTCTAAGCCTCACTTTTTCCAGGTCGGAACGCTTCTCTATCGAGACCAGGGCAGAAAGCCCGTCTTCCGGTTTCAGGTCGGGGTTGCCCTGCACGTCGTGGTTGGCGTCCACAAAATAGTAGAACAACTGAGGAAAGGTCGGGGTCTTATAGGCCGAACCGAACACTCCTTTTACATCTATATCATCGGACAACTTATATCCGGCAGTCAGTCCCCATATCCAGTGGGTATTGTAGCTGGAATTATTATTGAGCCGCAATCCGGGATAGAGGGCAAACCTGTCTGTAATATTCAGGTCGGCAGCGGCAAAAACATCGTAGTTTTCCAGCCGGTTCTCCACAATGTTTGTGGAATGGCCGCTGGCCGAAACATCATACCCTTTCTGATTCACGAGTTCGTAACCTACGGTAAGGTCAAAAAATTCCGATCCCGGGAAGATCCGGCTCAGCATTCCCCTCGAGAACAGCAGATCGCTGGACTGATCGGTAATATCCTGTGTCACTTCCTGTTTTCTCTGTTCTCCTACGTTATAGACATAATCCTCATTGTCACGCTCCTGCTTCTGAAAAGACAAGGCCAGAGTGTAGTTCATGGAGTTCCACTTGCCGTCTGCATAGAACTGGTGTAAAAAACGGGAGGTACGGTATTGGGTATCATTTGCCGTGATCTTGTATGTATTATCTTCTACCCTGGCATTGACTGCATGGTTATATATGTCCAGGGTTTCGTCGTAGTACCCGAATTTGTAATAGACATTAAAGCGAGGGGCCGTGTAGTACAGCCCTCCTGTGAGGTTGAGCTGTTCCTTGGGGTTCCACTCATAGCCCCGGAGCCCGTCATTGCTCACGGAATTGCCCTGTGTCTTAAAATAGTCCTTTCCCCGGAAATCGTTAAAAAATCCCTGGAAATCATTCCGGTTAAAACCTGCGGAAACATATAGTCCGTCAGCGATATTATGACCTATTCTCAGGGATTGAACATGCCGTCCCTTGTCAGACCAGTCATATTCTCCTCCGACGGTCTCTTCCTGAAGGGCCGCTGTCACTTCCCATTTTCCTTCTATCCCCTTTTTCGTCACTATATTGATCACCCCGGCAACGGCATTGTCCCCGTAGAGGACGCCCATTGCCCCTTCTACCACTTCTATCCGCTCCACCTCATCGAGATTGATCTGGGTGATGTCTATATTATTACCATAACCGTTATCGCTGACCAGGGGGATGTTGTCTACCAGTATCTTTACATACTCCCCGTCCAGCCCGAACATACGTACGGTAGACCTGCCCGACCGTGCATCGGGAACAATATCGATATTCAGCTGGTAATGGAGTATATCCGCCAGGTTGTTTCCGGCCAGTTGGTCTATATCTTTCCGGGTTATTTCGCTAACCGTAAACAATTTTCCGGATACGCTTCCCCTTTTGTACTGGTCTGTTACTATAACCTCGTGGAGCTCATTGACTTTCGCGGAGGCCGTATCCACCTCAGCTTGGGAATAAGCCTGATAGAATGCCAGTATACCGGGGAAAAAGAGTAGAATTTTATGTCTTTGCAGATATGCGTTCATTGCAGTTAGTTAGTTCATAAAGTTTTGTTCCGGACCTGCTATTTACCATATTTTTTTATCGATGAGTAAGGGCTTCCAACGGGAATAAGCTGCGGCAATAAGCCATATGTTTATCGCCAGCAGCCCAAGGGTCTGCAACAGGCCGGGCATATCGCCGGGCTTCAGGAAAAAGTGAAACAAAAAGATATTCAATGTCACGGGCAAGGCTACGATCGCTCCCAGAGCACCAAACACCTGGCTGAGCAGCAATATTCCGGCAAGAAATTCTACAATACCCAGGAACGGCCAGAAATATCCGGTTTGCTTCATCCCGAAAATATAATTCCTCATTTTCAGGAGATCGATATTTGAGGTCAGGTCTTCCCCTTTTTGTACCTGTTCTATTATTTGGGTAGGTTCGGGAACAGGTTTTGAGAACTTGGCAAATCCCCCGTATACCAGCATGCCTCCCAGTATTAACCTTAACACAATGTGGATGATCTTTAATGGCATGTTATTTTTATTTAGAATAATTATTAATAAATTTGAGGCAAATATATAATTTATTTTTATTCAATCTAAATAAAATTATTAAATTTGTCCACGGCTCCCCGCCTCGGTTTGGGGGACTCTGATATCTAACTTTTAATTAAACCATATCATATGATGAAGAACTCCGTTTTGTTTAAGGCACTGTTGGCATTTGGCATAAGTGTGGCCGGGTATGCCCAGACCGCAAAAGAAAAGGATACAAAGGCCATAAAGGACATGTGCGGCTGTTACGAGGTGAGCTTTAATTTTGCCGAGACCTTTGCCCCGGACAAGGATTATAAATTTCACGACCGTTATGCTTCAGGTGCCCTGGAATGGGTAACCCCGATTGAGGATAGCGACAATAAGATCGTCCTTCAGCACCTGCTTATTGTAAACGACACCATGATCATCAAGCATTGGCGGCAGGACTGGCTTTACGAGAACACCGGGCTTTACACCTACTACAAGGACAACGAATGGCGTTATAAAAAACTGGACCCTAAGGATGTAAAAGGCCAATGGACCCAGAAAGTCTACCAGGTAGACGACAGCCCGCGCTATGAAGGCTCGGCCACCTGGGTACATGTAGACGGCAGGCACTACTGGCAGAACACCACAGACGCCCCCCTCCCGAGAAGGGAACACACCAAGAGAAGTGACTACAACGTAACCCGGCGCACCAACCGCCATGAGATCACCGACTATGGCTGGCTGCACGAACAGGACAACGACAAGGTGATACGCAGCGCTGAAGCCGACAAGGTACTCGCCCAGGAAAAAGGGCTTAATTATTACAGAAAAGTGGATGATTCCAAGTGTGATCCCGCAAAGAAATGGTGGAAGGAAAACCAAGCCTACTGGGCCAGGGTCCGGACGGAATGGGACCATCTCTTCCAAAGGCACGCCGACCTGAAACTACAATCCAAAGCAAATGATAAAAAACTGTACGAAGTATTGTTCGACCTGGACAACAGCGCTTCGGCCGACGATATTAAAAATGCAATAGTGCCCTTTATTGCCAATTAGTTTTCATCTATGGTTAACTATGACCGTCCTACCTTGTGTGGGGCGGTTTTTTTTAGTTTTGAAGGCTTGGAGTTTGAAATGTAATCTCTATTTCTGATAAACTCCCAAACTCCCTCTACATCCTTTCCGGCACATCAATGCCCAGAAGGCGCAGGCTGGAGGCTATGACCTCTCCCACTTTCTGCGAGAGCTGTACCCGGAATTTTTTTCGTTCTTCATCTTCCGCACCCAGGATAGATACGTTCTGGTAGAAAGAGTTAAATGCCTTCACCAGGTCGTAGGCATAATTGGCAATAACGGCAGGGCTGTAATTTTCTGCTGCATTGCGAACAACTTCAGGGAATGCCTCGAGTTGTTTTAGCAGTTCCTTTTCCTTATCGTGCAGGGGGAGCCCTTCAATATTTTTTGTAAGGTCGAGCCCTTCGGCTTTTCGCAGGATAGACCGGATACGGGCGTAGGTATATTGTATAAAAGGCCCTGTATTTCCGGCAAAGTCTACCGATTCTGCCGGGTTGAACAATATCCGTTTCCGCGGATCTACTTTGAGGATATAGTATTTCAGTGCCCCAAGGCCTATGATCCTGTACAGTCTCTGTTTTTCTTTCCCGGAATAACCGTCCAGCTTACCGAGTTCTTTGGAAATTTCCTCGGCTGTTTCCGTCATTTCCACAATGAGATCGTCGGCATCCACTACGGTGCCTTCCCGGCTCTTCATCTTTCCGCTGGGGAGGTCTACCATGCCATAGCTGAGGTGATACAGGCTTTTGGCCCAATCGTAACCGAGCTTTTGCAGTATAAGAAAGAGCACCTTGAAGTGATAATCCTGTTCATTTCCAACGGTATACACCATACCGCCTATATCGGGATGGTCCTTGACACGCTGTATGGCCGTTCCGATGTCCTGTGTCATATAAACCGCAGTACCGTCGGCCCGCAAAACGATCTTTTCGTCCAGGCCTTCATCGGTAAGGTCTATCCAGACACTTCCGTCCCCCTTTTTGAAAAATACGCCCCGGGCCAGGCCGTCTTCTACGACGTCTTTTCCCAGGAGATAGGTATTGCTCTCATAATAATAGGAATCAAAGTCGACTCCCAGGTTTTTATAGGTGATATCGAAGCCGTCATATACCCATTGGTTCATAGTCTTCCACAGGTTTACGACCTCTTCGTCCCCGGCTTCCCACTTTCGCAACATTTCCTGGGCTTCGAGCAGCAGGGGGGCTTTTTTCTCTGCCTCTTTCTTCGGCATTCCGCCGGCAACCAATTCTTCTATCTCTTTTTTATAGGCCTTGTCAAAAGCAACGTAGTAATTCCCTACCAGCTTGTCCCCTTTCAATCCGACAGACTCCGGGGTCTCGCCATTTCCAAATTTTTTCCAGGCGAGCATGGACTTGCAGATATGGATTCCCCGGTCATTGATGATCTGGGTCTTGTATACCTTTTTCCCGGAGGCTTTCAGTATTTCCGACACCGAATACCCAAGCAGGTTATTACGTATGTGCCCCAGGTGCAGCGGTTTATTGGTATTGGGGGAGGAATACTCCACCAGGACCGCTTTTCCATCCGGATCGGGAGTTACATACCCGTAATTTTCCTGGTCTTTTATCGCCTTGAAAAATTCCAGGTAATAACGATCGCCTATCACCAGGTTCAGAAACCCCTTGACCACGTTGAAACGGGTTACTTCTTCTACATTTTCTTCAAGAAAAGCGCCTATCTGCTCTCCAATAACCTGAGGATTTCCTTTGAGCACGCGAAGCATGGGAAATACCACTACGGTAACATCGCCCTCAAAATCCTTGCGGGTGGGCTGGAGTTCCACGGCTTCAAGTTCGGCATCGAATAGGTGCTTTACGCCTTCTTTTACTTTAGTGATGATAAGGTCTTGTATATCCATCTGCATATTTTTTGTCCTGTACAGGCCTGCAAAGATAAAAAGACTTTAGGGTTTTTAGGGGGGAGATTTTAGATTTTAGAGGTGAGATTTCAGATAGGGGATTTTAGATACGGAATAAACCATGGATCTGGCAAATACCGAGCATTGCCTGTATGGTAACATTATACCGCAACAAATTAAATCCCCGCTTATATCTCACATCTAAAATCTCATTTCTCATATCTAAAAAAAGAGTATCTTTATAACAAAAATTCCATGCTTCTCTACGCTTCCTGTAACGATATCCCAAATAAGAAAAAGATCGAAACAGCGGTGGGTAAGCCTTTTATCATAGCCGAGCGGGTGAAGATCGGGGGCATACATTCCCCGAAAATGGACATTGTGGCTTCTTCCGTACAACTCCACAACCTGTTGATCCTGAACCAGGCAGACAGCACCTGTACCATAGAGCTGCGCCCCAGGGGGATTATCCTTAAATTTACGGCCATACTGGACAGGTATGCCCTGGTGATCCCTTACCACAAACTATCCATACTCAAAGTAAATACCAATATTTACACGATTTACAAAGACGACTATTATCTTAAGGTAGATGTCAGGAACGAAGCAGGCCGCGATTTTATAAAAAAGATCCTCAAGTCAAAATCCGACAGCTATCCGACTTTTATAGACGACCTCTAAAGAATTACGATTTCGGTTCCCGGGTACTTTGACTTTAGTTTATCCTGGGTTTAGTCAAAGGGCTCAGCACGGGCTTCGCCGAGGGAATTTATCTCATCAAACAACACTTTAAAACAATCTGCCTGGTCTCCCTGTTTATCTTTATTTTTTGTTTTACCGTAATACAGGTCCAGGAAACTATCGGCATCTGTCCAGATGGTATGTATCATTCCCCGGAACCTCTTTTTCATTTCTGGCGTAGCATTGGCCCGGTAGCCTGTCATTTGCGACAGTTGTTTCTTTGCGACCTCCTTCTTACGCCAGGGGCAGGTGGCCACATCAAAGCCTTTCATGGCAAAATACACCGCGGTAGGGTCGGCGCGTTCGTAGTGCCAGTCGCATATCATCACATCCCGGGGAATAAGGTCTATGGCCCGGTGGGTGTTGTTCATACTGGCTTCCCACATGCCCATTCCCGTTGATTTACCATCGATAAGGCGGTCGCCCCATATCCATAACCTTTTGCCTGTTTGCGCCAGGTGGTTCCGTATCCGGGTCACTTCGCCTGCATAGAGTTCGGCCTTGTCCCTGCCCCCGCACCTGGGGCATTTTTCGTTGCCTATGTAAAAGACCTCATCCATTCCGGCATGAAAGGCATCCGCTTCAAAGGCTTTCGTTATTTCATCCACCAACGCAAAGACCACCTTGTGTACTTCCGGGTGCAGGGGGCAGTAGCTTTTGCAATACAGCCCGTCCTCATTCGGCCATTCGTAGTTTTCGGGCATCTCCACCTGAGGGGTTTCGTCAAATTCGGGATAGACCTCCAGGAGCTTGCCCAATGTTCCGGCCCAGGACTGGTGCCCCAGAAGATTGATCTGCGGAACGATACGGATGTTGTGCCGTTTGCACACCTTCACTATACTTTGTACATCTGCTTTGGAAAGCGCATTGCTTTCCGCCAGTTCGGGATGGGAGGTATATTGATAGTTATAGTCCACTCTCAGGATCAGGGTATTTACGTTCCGGGGGGCGAGTTCCTCATCGATAAAACGAACAAACCGCTCTACCCCATCAGGCTTCGGGGCCGCGATGGCAAGTCCTCGTACAGGTAACAAACTGTCCAGGTTTTGTTGCGGAAATACGGATATGACAGAAAGAGCGCAACAAAATAAAAAAAGTATTTTTTTCATTTTTTTAATGTTTTGGTTGCAGGATCTATAATCGTACAACCAAAAATAGTACATTTTTCCCGGTTTATCAGAAATATAAGCGCGATCATAAAGCACTGAAAATAATTATATTTGTCATTATGCCAACTTTATATGATGAAAAAATCGCCGAAGGATATCCTATACGATCTGCAGCATGAAAATAGCGAAAGGTCATTTGAGACCTTCTTCAGCAAATATCACAATCATGTACTTTTACAGGCAAACAGCATGGTTAAGGCCCCGGACATAGCCAGGGACACATTGTCCAGGACTTTCTATTCGATTTCCGGACATAAAAAACCCGGGACCGCCAAACCGGTGCCCGGGTATATATAAAGATTAAATTATTATGGGATTTTCAACAGATCAGGAAGAGACTGTTTGTTTTTGTGCAGGTATGTGCAGGCCGCACTCCCTGTTTTCCAGTACTTTGGTAGGGTCGAAATATTTAAATTCGTTTTCGAGCCGGTGTTCTTCGAGATACTCGTCCAGCTCTTCATCGGTCCAATAAAAGAATGGCGATACTTTTAAAACTCCATCACTGCCCAGGGTTACAATATCCAGGGAATCCCGGAACGCCGTCTGCCCTTTTCGCAGGTTGGTAAACCACACATCCGGTTGATGCGCACTCATGGCCCTTCGAAAGGGTTCCAGCTTTACCTGCTCGGTAAACTCTTTGTGCAAGGGCGAATCTATATCGGGAATGCCCATAACCACATCGCGATGGGCGCTGGTTTGCCTGGGAACATACAAGTCAATATTAAGGCCGAGGCTTTCTATGAGCCTTTCGGCATGTCTGTATGTTTGCGGGGTGTTGTACCCGGTATCGCACCAGATCACGGGGATATCACTTTTTACTCCGGTAGTGGCATGCAGGATAGCAGCTTCGTAAGGTCTGAAATTCGTGGTTACCACCGGGCGGTTGGCAGTCTCCAGTGCCCATTCCACGATCTCGCCGGGGGACTTGTCCCTCAAAAAATCATTTATCTTTTTCAAATCCATAATCCTATTTTTTTGTGATTTTCAGCCAGGCTCTTTCGTGCAGATAGTAAAGTATCATTTTCGATACTATTTCAATACTTCCGATCCCCAGGGCCACTTTTATATCCCCGGTGAGGATATAGGAGATGACCATAGTGTCTATCGTACCTACAACTCTCCATGAAACAGCCTTTAAAACAGACACTCTATGACTGTCTGATGCAGGCTTTAACTTCTGTGTTTTTAATAAATCGAGTATCATAGTAATCGTAATAGAGAGCAAATATACTATTAATCTATCGATTTACTAGACTTTTGAGTGATTTTTTTTTTTGTCTTACCCGGAAAGGTCTGCAAGGGTCCTTTTTTCAAGGACATTGAGCATACTGTCCCTTACTTCTATCATTACTTTGTTCAGGGAGCAGTCTTCCTCGGTCTTGCAATCGCTGCATTTTTCATAAAAATGCAGGCTTACGCAGGGAAGCGGTGCTATGGGGCCTTCGAGTATTCTTATCAGGGCAGCAATGGTGATCTCACCGGGCTCTTTGAGCATATAATAGCCACCGCCCTTGCCTTTTTTTGATCCGAGAAAACCGGAGTTCTTCAATTGTAATAGTATTATTTCCAGAAATTTCTTGGAAATATTTTCGCTTTCCGCTATTTCCGATATCAATACGGGTTTGCGGTCCTCTTTCCTGGCCATATACACCAGTGCTTTCAGCCCGTATTTGGTCTTTTTTGATAACATATACTTATAAACTGCCGTGTTCTCGGGTATGCGGGTATACGGTTTTTTTACTCGAACACCCGTACACTCGTATACAATTTAGCCCTAATATAACAATTATTTTTCTCTCTATACGGTTTCCAGGAATACCTCGGCCATCATGCACCTTGCGCTTCCGCCTCCGCAAGCCTCTATCACATCGAGGGGTGAAGACAGGATATCACAGTATTTTTCGATGGCTTTCTTCTGTTCCGGAGACAGGCTTTTATGTGCCGCATCGCTCATCACCAGGTATTTTTTGTCCTGTTTTCCAGCAACCTGAAGCATGTTTCCCGCAAAACTGTTGACCTGGGCTTCACTGATCGCAATGATCTCTTTGCCATCTTCTTTGAGATGTTTTATAACGTTCTTACGTTCTTTCTTATCGTCTATGGCATCCAGACAGATCACGGCAAAATCCTCCGCAACACACATCATCACATTGGTATGGTAGATCGCCTTTCGCGCTCCTTCAACGGTTTGCCATGCGGTAAAGACCACCGGTGTATATTCGAAGTTTTCGCAAAATTCAATAAACAGCTCTTCATCGGCACGGGGGGAAAGTGCGCAATAGGCCTTCCGGTTCACCCGGTCGAGTATCATGCTACCGGTGCCTTCAAGAAATACACCATCGTCCTCGGCCGAGGTATAATCGACAATACTGTCTATTTTGAACCCTTGTTGTTCTACGGCCTCCAGTACCTCTTCGCGCCGTTCCAGCCTGCGGTTTTCGGCAAACATGGGATAGAGGGCTACCGTGGCATTTTCGTGAAAGGAGATCCAGTTATTGGGAAATATCGAATCGGGGGTGTCCGGTTCCCTGGTGTCTTCCACCACGATCACGTTTACCCCGGCTGCCTTCAGCTTTTCGACAAAGGCATCGAATTCTTCGCGTGCCCGGGCCTGTACGGTTTCAGGCAACAGCTCATCCAGCACTTTCTGGTAATAATTGTTCACCGCTGTCTGCTCGTTCATCCGGAAGTTCACCGGACGGATCATCAGTATGGTATTGGTTATCTGTTCTTTCATCTGAGTAAAATTTACAAACCGTCGGATATTCTTTATTTATATCGATCGGCAATGGCCTATATCAATAAATAAATGCCCATTATGGCTTTCATAATTATTCCCTGATCAATGGCATGGTTGAACAGCGGAACAGTCCTTCCTGTTTGGAAATCTCTGCATAGGCGACTTCTTCCACTACAAAACCGTTCTCCCTGAGCCAGTTGTTCAAACGTTTAAAATTGCGTTCGGAAACCACTACATCGGTATCTATTGAAAACACGTTGGAAAACATGTAATACATTTCGTCCCTGGTGATGTGAAAAAGGTTTTCTTTGCCGAACAGCTTCACAAGATATTCATAATCTTCTTTCCGGTAGAATCCTCCTTCGTATATAATGCCCTTGTCCCTGCCCACGGGTTGAAAACAGCAATCCAGGTGCAGGGCATTGTCCCTTGCCTCGGTTTTGGACTTTACGAGGTCGAATTCCCTGACTTCTTTGTCCGGGAAAAGCTCCCGGATAAACTGCACCCCGTGCATATTGGTCCTGGCCGTGATCTGGTCGGGGTAGTCCTCCCCTTTATAGGTACCCACAAAGATATGGTCGTTCCACAGCATTACATCCCCGCCTTCTACATGGACTTCTTCCGGCGGCGTAATGACCTTTTCGGGCGCTATCTTGTCCATGACATATTGAATAGCCTTCAGTTCCTTTTCCCTGTCCGGGAGTATATTCGACTTTATAAAGAAATCGTCTATGACAAAAGCGATATCCCTGGCAAATATCTGGTTGTAATCCGGAATGATCTCCGGCCGGAAGATCTCTACATCATATTTTCGGAACACTTCGGCAAGGCCTTCTATTTCTCTCACCATATCTTCTTCCTTCGGATAGGTCCCGGCCAGAATGTGTTCCAGCGATTTGGGATCATAGGTTTCTTCGGGAGCAGGCACGGGCCCGTTGTTCTTCGCCGTACCCAATACCAGTGTTTTTAGCCTGGAGGTCTCGTTTTTTACATTCAATTTCAACATAAAGATGATGATTTGTTACAAATATAAAAAAGCAGAGACGCACGGCCGTGCGTCTCTACCTGTTTTTCCGAAAAAATTTCGATTTATTATTCTGATTTTCCTATCGCTTTTCGATATCTGCAAACGGACGTTGAGTTTCACCGATATACACCTGTCTCGGCCTTCCGATCGGCTCGTTGCGCAGGCGCATTTCTCTCCACTGGGCAATCCATCCGGGCAGTCTTCCCAGGGCAAACATCACAGTGAACATTTCTGTGGGGATACCCAGAGCCCTGTATATGATACCGGAATAGAAATCTACATTGGGATAGAGTTTCCTGTCTACAAAATACTGGTCTTCGAGAGCTTCTTTTTCCAGCCCCTTGGCAATATCCAGTACAGGATCTACAACACCCAAGTCGCCCAGCACTTCGTCTGCGGCTTTCTTGATGATCCTTGCCCTCGGGTCGAAGTTTTTATACACCCTGTGACCGAAGCCCATAAGCCGGAAAGGATCGTCCTTATCCTTGGCCTTGGCCATGTATTTTTTGGTATCTCCTCCGTCGGCCTTGATGCCTTCGAGCATTTCTATCACTGCCTGGTTGGCGCCTCCGTGAAGCGGTCCCCAAAGTGCAGAGATCCCGGCAGAAATAGAAGCGAACAGACCTGCATGCGACGATCCTACGATCCTTACGGTAGAGGTAGAACAGTTTTGCTCGTGGTCTGCGTGAAGTATCAGTAGCTTGTCCAGTGCGTTGATCACAATATCATTTTTCTTGTACTCCTTGTTAGGCTTTTTGAACATCATCTTGGCAATGTTCTCTACATATCCTAGGGTATCGTCACCGTAATCCAACGGGAGCCCTGATTTTTTGCGTAATGTCCACGCTACGAGTACAGGGAACTTGGCCATGAGTTTTACAATGGCCCGGTACATGTCTTCATCAGAAGATACATTGACCGAAGAAGGGTTAAAGGCAATAAGAGCACTGGTCAGTGATGACAGTACTCCCATAGGGTGGGCAGATTTGGGGAAGCTGTCGAGGATCTTTTTCATTTCCTCGTCAACCACAGCCTGGTCCCTTATATCGTCGTGGAATTTCTCCAGCTGACTTTTTGTTGGCAACTCACCAAAAATCAAAAGATATGCAACCTCAAGGAAATCGGCTTTCTCGGCCAGTTCTTCGATCGTATAACCGCGATAACGCAGAATTCCCTGTTCGCCGTCGAGGTAGGTAATAGCGCTCTCACACGACCCTGTGTTCTTATAACCCGGATCGAGAGTTATGATACCACTCTTTCCCCGGAGCGTCTTTATATCTATCGCTATTTCATCTTCCGTTCCGACGGTTACGGGAAATTCATATTTCTCACCGTTATACTCTAAGGTAGCAGTTTTTGACATAATAATTATACAGATTTTTTGATTCAATAATATCCATATCGCCATTAGCCGGGAGAGACCGGAACGAGTGATATGAACGAGAGTTGCGAAAATACAAAATTATGTGTTAACATAAGGTTAATTAGCACTATTTTTGACTGTTTTACAGCATAAAAGCCAGTGATTTTGTAACAAGCCCCGGTATGTCTCGGGGGGGGGGCTGAAGTAAGGGGGTACGTATTATGTGTTCGGATTATAAAAAACTCCGGAGCATAATGCTTCCGGAGTTTGTATATGGTTGTGCTGCGGGAAACTATTCGAACGTAGTTCCGCTTAGGCCTAACGGCACCATTTTGGGTGGCACCCGAGCCGGCGTTATTTTACTTTAAACGCTTTTTCCTTCGGGTAGTAAGCCACATCCCCGAGTTCTTCCTCGATACGCAGCAACTGGTTGTATTTGGCCATACGGTCGCTCCTTGAGGCCGACCCGGTTTTGATCTGCCCGGTATTCAGGGCCACAGCGAGGTCTGCGATGGTGTTGTCTTCAGTTTCTCCGGAACGGTGAGACATTACAGAGGTATAACCTGCATTATGCGCCATATTTACGGCTGCAATGGTCTCGGTAAGGGTTCCTATCTGGTTGACTTTGATAAGGATGGAATTGGCAATACCGTTCTCAATACCTCTTGATAATCTTTCGACATTGGTCACATAGAGGTCATCCCCTACCAACTGTACTTTGTCCCCGATCTTTTCGGTAAGGTATTTCCATCCTTCCCAGTCGTTCTCGTCCATACCGTCTTCGATGGATATGATGGGGTATTTGCCCGCCAGTTCAGCGAGGTAGTCGGCCTGTTCCTCGGAAGTCCTTACCTGGCCTTTGTCGCCTTCGAACTTGGTGTAATCGTATTTTCCGTCCACATAAAATTCGGCAGAAGCACAATCCAGGGCGATCATTACCTCGTCCCCGGCTTTATACCCGGCCTTTTCAATGGCTTTGATAATAGTATCCAGAGCATCTTCCGTACCCTCGAGCGTAGGGGCAAATCCTCCTTCGTCACCAACGGCGGTGCTCAGCCCCCTGTCGTGCAGGACTTTTTTGAGGTTGTGGAATATTTCAGTACCCATTTGCATGGCGTGGGTAAAGTTATTTGCTTTTACAGGCATGATCATAAACTCCTGGAAAGCGATCGGAGCATCGGAGTGCGATCCTCCGTTGATAATGTTCATCATGGGCACCGGAAGTGTATTGGCACTAACACCACCTACATAACGGTACAAAGGCATTCCCAGCTCGTTTGCTGCGGCTTTGGCTACTGCGAGGGAAACACCGAGTATGGCATTGGCTCCCAGCTTGGATTTGTTCGGTGTACCGTCCAGCTCTATCATCTTTTTGTCGATGGCGTTCTGTTCAAAAACAGATGTTCCCACCAGTTCTTCGGCCAGTACATTGTTTACGTTGTCTACGGCTTTGGACACGCCTTTACCCATATAGGACGAACCGCCGTCTCTCAGTTCCACGGCCTCGTGTTCTCCCGTAGATGCTCCGGATGGCACTGCTGCCCTTCCCAGTATCCCGTTTTCGGTAACTACATCTACTTCTACGGTAGGGTTACCTCTCGAATCTAAAATTTGCCTTGCATGAACATTAATAATGATACTCATAATACTACTTTGTTATAATCCGTTTTTTCTTTTTCCTTTTTTTTGATACCCTGTACATTAATACGGATGCAATGCATTGCATCCCCACAGGATTGGCCGGTTTAACCGGCATTGTTTACCGCGGTCCTGCTGGCCACCATTTCGATGAACTGGTCAAAGAGATAGGAGGCATCGTGAGGGCCCGCGCTGGCTTCCGGATGATATTGTACCGAAAAGCAGCTCTTGTTCTTTATCCGGATACCTGCAACAGTATTGTCATTGAGATGGATATGGGTGATCTCCACATCGGGATGTGTTTCTACTTCTTCCCGGTTAATGGCAAATCCGTGGTTTTGGGAAGTGACCTCTCCTTTTCCGGAAAGCAGGTTTTTCACCGGGTGGTTGATCCCCCTGTGACCGTGGTGCATTTTATAGCTGGATATTCCCTGCGACAGGGCAATGATCTGGTGCCCCAGGCATATACCGAAAAGCGGCAGGTTTTCGTCTATTATTTGCCTGGCCACGCCAATAACCTCTTCCAGCGGTTCGGGATCTCCGGGACCGTTGGACAGGAAATAGCCGTCCGGCTTCCATGCCCGCAGTTCTTCGAAGCTCGTGTTGTACGGGAATACCTTAATGTAGGCATCTCTTGCCGCCAGGTTGCGGAGAATGTTCTTTTTGATCCCCAGGTCCAGTGCGGCAATTTTATAAGTTGCATCGGGATTACCGACAAAGTAAGGTTCCGTGACAGAAACCCTGGAAGCCAGTTCCAGCCCTTTCATGTCAGGTACCTTTGTCAGTTCGGCCTTTAATTCGTCAATCTTGTCCACTTCGGTAGAGATAACGGCATTCATTGCCCCGTTATCCCGGATATAGCTTACGAGTGCCCTGGTATCTACATCAGAAATGGCAAAAAGCCCGTTCTTGTCCAGGAACTCTTCCAGGGATCCGGAGGCATCTTTCCTGGAGTAATTATAGCTGAAGTTTTTGCATACCAGGCCGGCGATCTTTACGGAATCGGACTCTACTTCTTCCTCGTTGACCCCGTAGTTTCCGATATGGGCATTGGTAGTGACCATGATCTGCCCGAAATACGATGGGTCAGTGAAAATTTCCTGATAACCGGTCATCCCGGTATTAAAACAAACTTCCCCAAAGGCAGTCCCTTCTTTTCCTACTGCTTTTCCATAAAAAATGGTCCCATCCGCAAGGATAATGACCGCTTTTCTTCTTGATTGATACTTCATGTACGGATAAGTATTTAAAAAAAGTCCTTCTGAAGTTGTTTCCGTATGGAATTTGTTTTCTCCGGCTTCCCTGATCATTGCCCGGGTTTACTGCCGGAACGGAATTTTTCGAAGAACTTTTAAAAGTTTTACAAAATAACATAAAAAAAAGGATAAACTAAAATGTTTATCCTTTTGATATGTAATGATTCTGTTATCATTTGTTATTCCTCAGATGAAGGTTTTTTATCTTCTCCTTCTGCCGGTTTATCGGTCTTTTCGGCCTTGGGCTCCTTCTTCGGGGCTTCGGCTTTTTTCTCTTTTGCCGGCTCGGCAGCTTTTTCTTCTACTGCAGTTTCTGCTGAAGCTGCTTCATCTGTCTTTGCAGTGGATTTTTTAACCCGTCCACGTCTTGTAGACTTTTTCTTGGCGGGTTTTCCTGCATCATAGGTTTCGTTGTAATCAACGAGTTCTATCAATGCCATATCGGCATTGTCACCGAGACGGTTGCCCAGTTTTATGATCCTGGTGTATCCGCCGGGGCGGTCTGCCACCTTAACGGCCACTTCCCTGAAAAGCTCAGTTACCGCATATTTATTTCTGAGCTTGCTAAACACTATTCTTCTGTTGTGGGTAGTGTCTTCCTTGGACTTGGTAACCAGCGGTTCTACAAATTGCTTGAGTGCCTTTGCCTTGGCCACAGTGGTGTTGATACGCTTGTGTTCTATCAAAGAGCACGCCATATTGGCCAGCATTGCCTTTCTGTGCGCCGATTTCCTACCTAAGTGGTTTATTTTCTTTCCGTGTCTCATCTTAATTCCCTAATTGTTCTTTTCCGGTAATGTACTCCCCTTTCGGGGAATACATTCGAAAAAGGAAAAGATTAATCTTTATCTAATTTATATTTTGACAGATCCATACCGAAACTCAGCCCTTTCACGCTTACGAGTTCTTCCAGCTCAGTCAGGGACTTTTTACCGAAGTTCCGGAACTTCATCAGGTCGTTCTTATTGAAAGATACCAGGTCGCCCAGGGTATCAACCTCTGCTGCCTTCAGACAGTTCAGCGCACGTACGGACAGGTCCATATCTACCAGCTTGGTCTTGAGCAACTGCCTCATGTGCAGTGACTCTTCGTCATAGGTTTCCGTTTGTGCGATCTCATCGGCCTCGAGGGTTATTCTCTCATCGGAGAACAGCATAAAGTGATGGATCAGTATCTTGGCAGCCTCAGTCAGGGCATCTTTGGGGTGAATAGATCCGTCGGTGATGATCTCAAAAACCAGCTTTTCATAGTCGGTCTTCTGTTCCACACGATAGTTCTCTATGCTATACTTTACGTTCTTGATAGGTGTAAAGATAGAGTCCGTAAAGATGGTTCCTATGGGCACGTTGGGCTTTTTGTTCTCTTCTGCAGGAACATACCCTCTGCCTTTTTCTATGGTGAGTTCCAGGTTGATGTTAACACTGGATTCCATGTTACAGATCACCAGATCCGGGTTCAGTACCTGAAAGCCGGAAATGAATTTCTGAAAATCTCCTGCCGTGAGCTGTTCTTTGCCGGTAATGGAGATCGAAACTGTTTCGTTCTCCACATCGTCTATCTGCCTTTTAAAACAGATCTGTTTTAAATTCAGGATGATCTCCGTTACGTCTTCTACTACACCAGATATGGTAGAGAATTCGTGCTCTACGCCTTCTATTTTTACCGATGTAATAGCAAAACCATCCAACGAAGCCAGCAAGACTCTTCGCAATGCGTTACCAACGGTCAATCCGTATCCGGGTTCCAAAGGGCGGAATTCAAACTTCCCTTCGAAATCGGAAGAATCGATCATTATAACTTTATCGGGCTTTTGAAAATTGAATATTGCCATAATACGACAGCTGTCTGATTATTATTTAGAGTATAACTCGACGATTAATTGTTCCTTGATGTTTTCCGGAATTTGTATTCTTTCCGGTACGGCTACGAATGTTCCTTCTTTCTTCTCTGTATTCCAGGTGATCCATTCGTATACGCTGGAGTTATTGGCCAGGGAATTCTCGATCACTTCCAGGGATTTGGACTTTTCACGAACTCCCACGACATCGCCGGGCTTTAAAGTGTATGAAGGGATGTTTACGATTTCCCCGTTTACGGTAATATGACGGTGCGACACCAATTGCCTTGCACCTCTCCTGGAAGGAGAAACACCCATTCTGTAAACTACATTATCCAGGCGTGACTCGCACAACTGAAGCAGCACCTCACCAGTAACTCCCTTGCTTCGGTTTGCTTTTTCGAACAGGTTCCGGAATTGTTTTTCCAGGATACCGTAAGTGTATTTTGCTTTCTGCTTCTCCATCAACTGGATAGCATATTCAGATTTTTTTCCTCTCCTACGATTGTTTCCGTGTTGCCCGGGAGGGTAATTTTTCTTTTCAAAAGATTTGTCGTCTCCAAAGATCGGCTCTCCGAATTTCCTCGCGATCTTGGTTTTTGGACCTGTGTATCTTGCCATGTTATAAATATTTAAGGGGATGATTATGAATTAAGGCTTATCCTTCGATAATCGTTAACTATCCCCGTTTTTTGAATTACGTTTACAAATTACGAGTTAAGATTTGCGATTTACGAATTACGAAGTCTAAAATATCAAATCAAAAATCGTAAACCGTAAATCTAAAATAAATCAGACTCTTCTTCTTTTAGGCGGACGACATCCGTTGTGCGGCAACGGTGTAACGTCTATGATTTCTGTGACTTCTATACCTGCATTGTGAATGGTACGGATGGCAGATTCCCTTCCGTTACCGGGTCCTTTAACATAGACTTTCACTTTTCTGAGGCCAGCTTCCTGAGCTATTTTAGAAGCATCTTCTGCGGCTATCTGGGCAGCATAGGGAGTGTTTTTCTTTGATCCTCTAAAGCCCATTTTTCCAGCAGACGACCAGGCTATCACATCACCTTTCTTGTTGGTCAGGGATATGATAAGGTTGTTAAATGATGCCGTAACGTGTGCTTCTCCTACAGATTCTACAACGACCTTGCGTTTTTTAGAAGTTTTTGTTGACTTTGCCATTTTTTATAAGTATCAGGTATTAAGTATTAAGTATTAAGTGGTCAGACTGCCATGTTGGGATTATATCCAAAAATATCAAGTGTCTTTGTACTTAATACTAAATTCTAAATACTAATTACACTATTTAGTTGCTTTCTTCTTGTTGGCAACAGTTTTTCGTTTACCTTTTCTTGTCCTGGAATTGTTCTTGGTCCTTTGACCTCTCAGCGGCAATCCGATCCTGTGACGGATACCCCTGTAACATCCTATATCCATCAGACGTTTAATGTTCAACTGTACTTCGGAACGCAATTCCCCTTCGATCGTGTAAACACCAACGGCTTCGCGAATACGGTTAATTTCTTCATCGGTCCAGTCAGACACTTTGGTATCTTCATTTACTTTAGCCTGAGCCAAGATCTCTTTAGCCCTGCTTTTGCCAATACCAAAAATATAGGTCAATGCAATAACCCCTCTTTTGTATTTTGGTATATCTACTCCTGCGATTCTTGCCATAATTACCCTTGTCTTTGTTTAAATCTAGGATTCTTTTTATTAATTACGTACAATCTCCCCTTACGACGCACAATCTTGCACTCGGGACTTCTCTTCTTTAATGATGCTCTTACTTTCATGATAATTCAAAGTTCAAGGTTCAAGGTTCAAGGTTTAAATTCAGCATGGAACTTTAAACCCGCAACCTGAAACTATTTAGTATCTATAAGTGATTCTTGCTTTAGTAAGGTCATACGGGCTCATTTCCAGCTTCACCTTATCGCCAGGCAACAATTTTATGTAATGCATACGCATTTTACCGGATATATGAGCAGTAACTACATGACCATTTTCCAGTTCTACCCGAAACATTGCGTTAGACAATGCTTCGATGATGGTTCCGTCTTGTTCTATTGCTGCTTGTTTAGCCATTTTTGATTTACGATTTACAATTTACGATTTACGATTTGATTTTTTAATCTGACACCGCAAATCGAAAATCCAAAATATCATTTATGCCACTACTTTTCTGTTCTTGCCCGTTTTCATCAGGCCGTCATAATGCCTGTTGAGCAGGTAGGAGTTTACTTGCTGTATGGTGTCTATCGCAACTCCCACCATGATCAGCAAAGATGTCCCTCCGTAAAACAGGGCCCAGCCTTGTTGCATTCCGATAATTTTTACCACAAAGGCCGGTAAAATAGCGATTATCGCCAGGAATATCGACCCTGGAAACGTGATCAGTGACATTATTTTGTCGAGATAATCACCGGTTTCTTTTCCGGGTTTTATTCCGGGAATAAAGCCTCCGCTTCTCTTCAGGTCATCTGCCATTTTGTTCGTAGGCACAGTTATGGCGGTGTAAAAATACGTAAAAACTATGATCAGCAAAGCAAAGACCAGATTGTACCAAAAACCGAAAATATCCATAAAAGCTGCTTTTACAGACTGTGCGGCATCTGAATTGGACAATCCTGCCAATGCTCCCGGCACAAACATGATAGCCTGTGCAAAGATAATGGGCATTACTCCGGACGCATTCAGTTTTAAGGGTATATACTGCCTTGAACCGAATACATTTTTTTCATATCCACCCGAAGCTGTTCTCCTCGCATACTGTACCGGTATCTGCCTTGTGGCCATTACCAGCATAATGCTGGCCAGTATAACCACGAACCAGATGACCAGTTCAATAAGGATAAGCATCAGCCCTCCGTTGTTTTCAGACACTCTGGAAACAAATTCCTGTACAAAGGACAGCGGTAACCGGGCTATAATTCCCACCATGATCAACAGTGAAATTCCATTACCGATACCTTTATCCGTAATTTTTTCACCGAGCCACATAGCAAATATGGTACCGGTTACGAGAATAATAACCGACGGAATGATAAAATCGAGCCCTTTACCTAGCAGGAAAGCGCTATCGGGCACACCGAGCGCTCCCAGGCCATAGAGGTATGCAGGTGCCTGCACTACACATATGGCAATGGTCAGCCAGCGGGTGATCTGGTTAATGGTCTTCCTGCCACTCTCTCCCTCTTTTTGTAGTTTTTGCAGGTAAGGAATAGCAATTCCCATTAACTGCACTACAATAGAGGCCGAGATATATGGCATTATACCCAAAGCAAAAACGGAAGCGTTGGCAAAAGCCCCTCCCGTAAAAGCATTAAGTATTCCCAACAGACCGGTGTCTGTCTTGCTGGACAACTCCGCCAGTTGTACTGAATCAACACCCGGAAGAACGATCTGTGTACCTAAACGATACACCAACAGCAACCCGAGGGTTACCAGTATCCTGCCTTTAAGCTCTTCTATCTTCCAAATGTTGCTTAGTGTCTCAAAAAATTTCTTCATGGTAGGTTTTTTCTTATAAAGCTACCGCTTCGCCTCCTGCCTTTTCAATGGCTTCTTTAGCGCTGGCGGTAAATTTATGTACAGATACTTTTAACTTTGTTTTCAGTTCGCCTCCGCCGAGTATTTTTACCAGGTCGGAACGCTTTACTACTTTGTTGTTGATCAAAATATCCATATCCACAGTGTCAGTGATCACACCTTTATCCACCATGTCCTGTAATTTACCCAGGTTTATCCCTACGTATTCTTTGCGGTTAATATTTTTAAAACCGAATTTAGGGACACGCCTTTGAAGTGGCATCTGCCCTCCTTCAAAACCGATCTTCTTGGAGTATCCGGAACGCGACTTGGCTCCTTTATGACCACGTGTTGCAGTACCACCTTTTCCGGAACCCTCTCCCCGGCCTACTCGCTTTCCGTCCTTGTGTACTGAACCTTTTGCTGGTTGTAAGTTACTTAAGTTCATACTTAAAAATTATTTACGATTTACGACTTACGACTTACGATTTACGATTGTTGATTTTCTCAATCTAAAATCCAAAATCGTCCATCTAAAATCTATTTAGTCTCTTCTACAGAAACCAAGTGTTTAACTTTATTTACCATACCAAGGATATTTGGTGTAGCGTCGTGTTCTACTACCTGTCCTATTTTTCTAAGGCCAAGAGCTTCAAGGGTCCTCTTTTGATCCTGGGGACGCTTGATGTTGCTCCTTACTTGTGTAACTCTGATCTTTCCCATTTTTATCCTTGTTTACCCTTTAAAAACTTTTTCTAAAGAAATGCCTCGTTGTGCGGCTACCGTATTGGCACCCCTCAACTGCAACAAAGCGTCGAAAGTAGCTTTTACCACATTGTGAGGGTTGGAAGAGCCCTGGGATTTAGACAATACGTCGTGTACTCCCACTGCTTCGAGAACCGAACGCACTGCCCCACCGGCAATAACACCGGTACCGTGAGAAGCGGGTTGAATGTACACTCGTGCACCTCCGTATTTCCCTTTTTGCTCATGAGGCAGGGTTCCTTTGTTCAAAGGAATACGAACGAGGTTTTTCTTAGCATCCTCAACGGCTTTGGATATGGCATCGGCAACCTCTTTGGATTTGCCCAGGCCGTGTCCTACAACACCGTTTTCATCTCCTACTACCACTATAGCAGAAAAGCCGAATGCTCTACCTCCTTTAGTAACCTTAGTAACTCTCTGTACGCCAACCAAGCGGTCTTTCAATTCCAGTCCGCCGGGTTTTACCAATTCTGCGTTTTTGTATTTCTGAAACATAATTTCTTAGAATTTTAGTCCTGCTTCCCTAGCACCTTCCGCTAATGATTTTACTCTTCCGTGATACAGATACCCTCCTCTGTCGAAGGAAACGATCTCTATCCCGGCTTTCAATGCCTTTTCGGCTATTGCTTTTCCAACCAATGCAGATACTTCTGTTTTGGTGCCTTTTGAGCCGGCAATCTCTTTATCCCTGGAAGATGCCGCTACAAGGGTTACTCCTTTTACATCGTCTACCAGTTGTGCATAAATCTCTTTATTGCTCCTAAAAACAGCCAGCCTGGGTCTTTCTGCAGTACCGCTGATCACCTTCCTGATCCTGTTCTTAATACGTTGTCTTCTTTCCGTCTTTGATAATGCCATAATGCTAATTATTAAGCTGATTTACCTGCTTTTCTCCTTAATTGCTCACCGACAAACTTAACTCCTTTACCTTTATAAGGCTCCGGTTTACGGAACGAACGGATCTTTGCCGCTACCTGGCCCACCAACTGTTTATCAGATGATGTAAGTTTTATAATGGGGTTTTTCCCTTTTTCGGAAACGGTTTCCACCTTTACTTCCGGCGCCAGTTCCAAAACGATGTTGTGAGAAAATCCGAGAGCCAGGTCGAGCTTCTGCCCCTGGTTGCTGGCCCTGTAACCTACACCTACCAATTCCAACTCCTTGGTAAATCCGGCCGATACCCCTTCTACCATATTATTGATAAGGCTTCTGTACAGACCGCTCTTGGCATTCTGGTCTTTGGTATCTGCAGTGGTTTCTATCACAATTTGTCCATCCTCTTGCTTCACAGCAACGTCTTTAACTTCCTGAGTTAATTCGCCTAATTTACCCTTAACGGTTACCTTGTTACCATCAATAGTTACGGTAACACCATCAGGTATATTGATTGGACTTTTCCCTATTCTTGACATTTTTCCTTGTCTTTATAATTTAGTAAACGTAACACAATACTTCACCACCCACCTTCTCATTCTTGGCCTGCTTGCTGGTCATCACTCCGTGAGAAGTAGACACTACAGCTATACCAAGGCCATTCAATACTCTGGGCAGATCTGCAGAGCTAACATACTTACGCAGCCCGGGCTTACTCACACGCTGTATTTTTTTGATAACGGGCTCTTTGGTAGCCTTGTCATACTTCAGGGCGATCTTTATAGTTCCCTGTACGGTGTTGTCTTCAAACTTGTAGCTCAGGATATACCCCTGATCGAACAGGATCTTGGTGATCTCTTTCTTCAAGTTAGAAGCAGGAATCTCTACTACCCTGTGCCCAGCGCTATTAGCGTTCCTGATTCTTGTCAAATAATCTGCTATCGGATCTGTAAACATCTGTATCTATTTGCGGTAACAGTTTTCGGAACGATCATATCCCGAACTTACTACCAGTTAAAATTTTACCAACTTGCTTTCTTAACCCCGGGGATCAGTCCCTGGTTTGCCATTTCGCGGAAGGTTACACGAGAAATACCGAAGACCCTCATATACCCTTTAGGCCTACCTGTGAGCTTGCATCGGTTGTGCAGCCTTACAGGTGAAGCGTTCTTGGGCAGTTTTTGCAATGCCTCGTAATCGCCGGCCTCTATCAGCGCCTTGCGTTTAGCGGCATATTTGGCAACCAGCTTTTGTCTCTTCACCTCGCGGGCTTTCATGGATTCTTTAGCCATACTTAATTCTTTTTAAAAGGTAATCCTAATTCACTTAACAATGATTTTGCCTCTTTATCGGTATTGGCAGAAGTTACAAAGGTAATATCCATACCGGAGATCTTGTTCACCTTGTCAATATCGATCTCGGGAAATATGATCTGTTCGGTGATACCGAGGTTATAATTTCCCCTACCGTCAAAACCTGTGGCCTTGATACCGTTAAAGTCTCTAACCCTTGGCAAAGCTGAAGTGACCAGCCTGTCCAGGAATTCGTACATTTGTTCTCCGCGAAGGGTCACTTTTGCCCCAATCGGCATTCCCTTACGAAGTTTAAATGAAGCAACGTCCTTTTTAGATACAGTAGATACGGCTTTTTGCCCGGTAATCTTACCCAGTTCATCTACCGCGTGGTCGATCAACTTTTTATCCGCAACGGCAGCTCCGACACCGCGACTAAGCACGATCTTTTTCAGCTTAGGCACTTCCATGACATTCTTGTACCCAAATTCTTCTGTAAGAGCAGAAATAACTCTCTCCTTATACTCTTGTTTCAATCTCGGAATGTAAGCCATAACTAAATTACTTCATTAGATTTCTTGGAAACTCTCACTTTCTTGCCATCTCTTACTTCATATCCTACCCTTGTAGCTTCTTTCGACTTCGGGTCGATCAAAGACAGGTTGGATATGTGCAGAGGAGCTTCTTTCTTAACGATCCCTCCCTGAGGACTTTGTGCACTGGGTTTCTGATGTTTGGAAACCATGTTCACACCCTCTACGATCGCCTTGTTCTTTTCACGATCTACTTTAAGGACCTTCCCTTCTTCACCTTTGTGCTCTCCGGCAATAACCCTTACTGTATCTCCTGATTTTATCTTTAGCTTTATCATTTTTACCAAATGTATTACAGCACCTCAGGCGCTAATGATACGATCTTCATAAACTGCTTGTCGCGAAGTTCTCTGGCTACCGGTCCGAATACACGGGTTCCGCGCATTTCTCCGGTGGCATTTAACAGTACGCAAGCATTGTCATCAAAACGGATGTAAGAGCCATCGGGCCTTCTTACTTCCTTTTTGGTACGAACAACCACAGCTGTGGATACCTGTCCTTTCTTTACGTTTCCGTTAGGTGTGGCTTCTTTTACGGTAACCACGATCTTATCTCCTACGGAAGCATATCTTCTTTTTGTACCTCCGAGAACGCGAATAGTCAGGACTTCCTTGGCCCCGGTATTATCGGCTACTTTTAATCTTGATTCTTGCTGTACCATAATTACTTCGCTCTTTCAATGATTTCAACTAACCTCCAACACTTGGTTCTACTTAACGGACGGGTCTCCATTATTTTAACAGTATCTCCAATGTTGCAATCGTTCTGTTCGTCGTGTGCGACATATTTTTTAGTCTTCAACACGAATTTTCCGTACATAGGGTGTTTTACCCGCTTTACTTCAGAAACCACTATGGATTTTTCCATTTTGTTACTGGTAACAACACCTATTCTTTCTTTTCTTAATTTTCTTGTTTCTTCCATCTTAAAGCAGCATAGAATTATTGTAATTCTCTTTTAGTGAGCTCAGTGGCCAACCTTGCAACCGTTCTTCTAGCTTTTCTGAGCTGAAGCGGATTTTCCAGAGGAGTGATGGCATGAGCCATTTTCAGGTCTGCATAATTCTTCTTGAATTCACCAAGCCTTTCCTGCAGCTCAGCAACAGATAATTCTTTAATTTCTGACTGTTTCATTGTTCCTCAAATTAATTAAGCTGAATAATCCCTTGCTACAATGAATTTTGTTTTTACCGGAAGTTTTTGAGCGGCCAGACGCAATGCTTCTTTAGCCACGTCCATCGGCACTCCTCCGATCTCGAACATAATTCTGCCTGGTTTTACTACTGCAGCCCAGTATTCTACTGCACCTTTACCTTTACCCATACGTACTTCAAGAGGCTTCTTGGTGATCGGCTTGTCCGGAAATATCTTTATCCACAACTGCCCTTCCCTTTTCATATAACGGGTAGCTGCAATACGTGCAGCTTCTATCTGACGCGCTGTAATGAATGATGAATCCAGAGATTTTATACCAAACATTCCGTTAGAAAGTTCATGCCCTCTCTGGGAAATCCCTTTCATACGCCCCTTCTGCTGTTTACGATATTTGGTTCTTTTTGGCTGTAACATTTTTTCCTAACTTTAAAAAATTACTTTCTGCGACGAGCTTTTTTGGCACCGCCTTTTCCTCCCTGCTGTTTTTTGGACATACCAACCAGCGGAGACAGTTCTCTTTTGCCGTAAACCTCGCCTTTCATGATCCACACTTTTATACCGAGCCTACCATAAGTGGTGTGCGCTTCGTGCAGTGCGTAATCAATATCAGCTCTAAAGGTAGACAGAGGTATCCTTCCATCTTTGTAAGATTCTGAACGCGCCATTTCAGCACCGTTCAGACGGCCGGAGATCTGTATCTTAACTCCTTCTGCATTCATCCTCATCGCCGCAGCAATAGCCATTTTTATCGCACGTCTGTAGCTGATCCTGCTTTCTATCTGACGGGCGACACTTGCTGCTACAAGATTAGCATCCAACTCAGGCCTTTTGATCTCAAAGATGTTGATCTGAACCTCTTTGTCGGTAATTTGCTTGAGCTCTTCCTTCAGCTTGTCTACCTCCTGACCGCCTTTACCGATAATGATACCGGGACGTGCGGTGGTGATAGTAACGGTTACAAGTTTCAGGGTGCGCTCAATGATTACCCTGGATACACTAGCTTTCGATAAACGAGCGTGAACATATTTTCTTATCTTATCGTCTTCGGCGATCTTGTCACCGTAGTCCTTGCCTCCGTACCAGTTAGATTCCCATCCTCTGATAATCCCAAGGCGATTTCCGATTGGATTTGTTTTTTGTCCCATTTATCTCCTAGCTTTGTGTGTTATTATTAGCTCCAAGTACCAGTGTTACGTGGTTGGAACGTTTTCTTATCCTGTGCGCACGACCCTGGGGAGCAGGACGAAGCCTTTTCAGCATGCTTCCTCCGTCTACGCGAATCTCTTTTACGTACAGGTCTGCTTCTTCAATATCAGCATCTTCGTTCTTGGCCTGCCAGTTGGCTATTGCAGACAACAACAGTTTTTCCAGACGACGGGATGCTTCTTTTTGGCTGAATTTCAAAATAGCAAGCGCTTTTTCTACTTTCTCACCTCTTACCAAATCCGCCACCAGGCGCATTTTTCTGGGTGAAGTAGGGCAGTTATTCAACTTTGCAAATGCTAACTCGCGTTTAGCCTCCTTTATTTGCTCTGCTCTTTGTCTTTTGCGAACTCCCATAGCTTCCTACTTATTTTTTTCCTTTATTCTTTGCACCGGCATGCCCCCGGAAGGACCTTGTCGGTGAAAATTCTCCTAACTTATGCCCCACCATGTTCTCTGTAACATATACGGGAACGAACTGACGACCATTGTGTACTGCTATAGTCTGTCCTACAAAATCCGGTGTAATCATAGAAGCTCTGGACCAGGTTTTAATAACCGTTTTCTTTCCAGATTCTATGTTTTGCTGTACTTTCTTTTCCAGACTATAGTGAACGTAAGGTCCTTTCTTTAACGAACGTGCCATCTGTAATTTCTTTTATTTCTTTCTACGTTCTACAATATACCTATTACTTGCCTTGGTTCGGGAACGGGTCTTGAAGCCTTTGGCCGGGATTCCGTTTCTGGACCTCGGATGTCCTCCGGAAGCCCTTCCTTCACCACCACCCATCGGGTGATCTACCGGGTTCATGGCCACAGGCCTTGTTCTCGGTCTTCTTCCGAGCCATCTGCTCCTACCGGCTTTCCCGGAAACGATCAATTGGTGATCGGAGTTAGACACTACTCCAACGGTAGCAAAGCAAGCCCCCAGGACAAGCCTGGTTTCCCCTGAAGGGAGTTTTATGGTAGCGTACTTCCCTTCCCTTGCCATTAACTGTGCAAAGGCACCGGCACTACGAGCCATTACAGCTCCCTGTCCCGGACGCAGTTCTATACAAGAAACTACAGTACCCAATGGAAGTTCAGAAAGCGGCATAGCATTACCGATCTCGGGAGCACTTCCCGAGCCGGAAACCACTGTCTGGCCAACTTTCAAACCATTCTGAGCAATAACATATCGCTTTTCACCATCACTGTACTTCAGCAGAGCGATAAACGCCGTTCTGTTCGGATCGTACTGAATAGATTCCACCGTAGCCTCAACACCTGTCTTATCTCTCTTGAAGTCTATAATACGATACTTTCTCTTATGACCACCACCTCTGTAGCGCATGGTCATTTTTCCTTGACTGTTTCTACCCCCGGTCTTTTTTAACGGAGCGAGCAAACTCTTCTCCGGCTTATCAGTAGTAATCGCGTCAAATCCGTTTACTACTCTAAAACGCTGCCCCGGGGTTACGGGTTTTAATTTTCTAACTGACATTTTTGTCTTTCCTTATATATTACTATAAAAATCAATAGTATCTCCTTCAGCTACCTGAACGACTGCCTTTTTAATGGCATTCGTCTTACCGTATTGTATTCCGGCCTTGGTATAGCGAACACTTCTCTTAGGACCGTAATTCATGGTTCGAACTTTCTCAACAGTAACACCATAAGTTGCTTCTACAGCATCTTTGATCTGCAGTTTGTTGGCATTACTGTCTACAATGAAACCAAAACGATTGTTGATCTCGCTATCAGCGGTCGCTTTTTCCGTAATTATAGGCTTAATTAACACACTCATGGTTTCTTATTTGCTTAAATTCGACTCAATTCCTTCCAATGCTCCTTCAAGAAGCACCACATTGCTGGCATTCAGAATTTTATAAGTGCTTAATTCTGAAACACTTACAACCTCAGAGGTCTTTAAATTGCGTGACGACAAATATACATTTTTATTTGGCTCACCCAATACAAACAGCGATTTTTTACCCTCTAACCCTAAGGCTTTCAGGACAGAAGTGAGATCTTTGGTTTTCGGAGCATCGAATTTGAGATCTTCCACAACCACGATCGCCTCTTCTTTAGCCTTTATGCTCAGGGCTGATTTTCGGGCAAGGCGCTTCACGTTTTTGTTGAGTTTCTGAGTGTAATCTTTCGGCCTTGGACCGAAAATTCTTCCTCCTCCTACAAAAACAGGAGATTTGATGCTTCCCGCACGTGCAGTACCGGTTCCCTTCTGCTTCTTGATCTTTCGGGTACTTCCGGCGATCTCTCCTCTTTCTTTGGATTTATGTGTTCCCTGACGCTGGTTGGCCAGGTAGCGCTTCACGTCGAGATAAACAGCATGATTGTTTGGCTCTATCGCATAAACAGCATCGGAAAGGTTCGCCTTTCTGCCTGTTTCTTTTCCGTTTATATCTAATACTGCTACTTCCATTACTTCTGAACTATTACATAAGCGTTTTTATGTCCCGGAACACAGCCTTTTACCACGATAAGGTTCTTTTCCGGAACCACTTTCAACACTTTCAGGTTTTCTACTGTTACTCTTTCGGCTCCAGTCCTACCGGCCATTCGCATTCCTTTGAATACCCTGGAAGGATAAGACGCCGCACCAATGGATCCCGGTGCCCTGAGACGGTTGTGCTGACCGTGAGTAGCTTGCCCTACTCCGGCAAAACCGTGTCTCTTAACAACACCCTGGAATCCTTTTCCTTTGGAAGTCCCGGCCACATCTACGAACTCTCCTTCTACAAAGTGCTCTACCGTAATGGTGTCTCCCAATTTAAATTCTCCTTCAAAGCCCTGGAACTCGACGATCTTTTTCTTAGGCGAAACCCCTGCTTTCTTAAAGTGGCCAAGTTCGGCCTTACTAGCACGTTTTTCTGCCTTGTCATCGAAACCAAGCTGAAGAGCCTCATACCCGTCAACCTCTTTGGTTCTGACTTGGGTAACCACGCATGGACCAGCCTCGATAACGGTACACGGAACATTCTTTCCGTTCTCGTCAAAAATGCTGGTCATGCCTACTTTTTTACCAATTAACCCAGACATACTGATTTTTAGATTTTAGATCCTAGATTTCAGATTTCAGAACCCGGTTCTGACCATCCAAAACCCAAACCTTCGTTATTAATAAATTTACTTATCAAAAAATTCAGGGTCAAAAAACATATTTCAACCCTGAATATATTTTTTGTTACCGTTTTTCCTTCGCGAATCGCTCCGGACATGTCCTTCGGCTCCGCTCAGGAACCGATGATCTGCTTGCATCGACAATTATCGCACAACCTAAGCTACCCCGGTGACGGATGAAGCCCTTCAGTTGCCGAGCACAGCCGAGGTATCAGACCTTGATCTCTACCTCAACTCCACTCGGTAATTCGAGCTTCATCAGGGCGTCGATGGTCTTGGAAGAGGAGCTGTAAATATCGAGCAACCTCTTATAAGAACTCAACTGAAACTGCTCCCTGGATTTTTTGTTCACGTGTGGTGAACGCAATACAGTAAACAGTTTTTTATGAGTAGGTAACGGGATAGGACCTGTTACCACAGCTCCGGTAGTTTTTACTGTTTTTACAATCTTCTCTGCAGACTTGTCTACCAGATTGTGATCGTATGATTTTAATTTTATTCTAATTTTCTGACTCATCTTCGTAAAATTTAGGCTTCAACCCCTTTTGCTTTCTTAATCACTTCTTCAGCTATATTCGCAGGAGTTTCCGCATAGTGAGAAAATTCCATAGTTGAAGTTGCCCTACCTGATGACAGGGTCCTCAACGAAGTTACATAACCAAACATTTCAGACAACGGCACTTCAGCTTTGATCACTTTAGAACCAGCCCTGTCATCCATATTGTTCACCTGGCCACGACGACGGTTAAGGTCACCTACAATATCACCCATATTTTCTTCGGGGGTAAGCACCTCGAGTTTCATGATGGGCTCCATCAATACAGCTCTCGCTGCCTTAGCAGCAACTTTATAACCTAATTTCGCAGCCAATTCAAAAGACAGGGAATCGGAATCCACAGGGTGGAAAGATCCGTCTTTCAGTGTAACTTTCATGGCATCCATTTCGAATCCGGCCAAAGGTCCGTTTTTCATCGCCTCTCTGAATCCTTTTTCTACGGATGGAACATATTCTTTCGGGATATTACCCCCTTTAATCACATTAACGAACTCCAGACCGGACTTGCCTTCTTCTGCAGGTTCCATAGTAAATACAATATCGGCGAATTTACCACGACCACCGGTTTGCTTCTTGTACACTTCCCTGTGATCTGCTGAACCAGTGATAGCTTCCTTGTATTCTACCTGAGGCTGTCCCTGGCTTACTTCCACCTTGAATTCACGCCTCAGACGATCAACGATAATATCGAGGTGCAGCTCTCCCATTCCTGAGATAATGGTCTGCCCTGATGCTTCGTCGGTCTTCACCTGGAATGTCGGGTCTTCTTCCGCCAGCTTGGCAAGTGCCATACCCAGCTTATCGACATCGGCCTTGGTTTTAGGCTCAACAGCGATACCAATCACCGGATCCGGGAAGTCCATACTTTCTAAAACTATGGGGTGTTTCTCGTCACACAGCGTGTCTCCGGTTTTTATATCCTTAAATCCTACTGCAGCTCCGATATCTCCGGCAGCAATGGAATCAATAGCGTTCTGCTTGTTAGAGTGCATCTGGTAGATACGGGAGATCCTCTCTTTTTTACCGGAACGGGAGTTCAATACATAAGAACCTGCGTCCAGTTTTCCGGAATACGCCCTGAAGAATGCCAGACGCCCCACAAAAGGGTCGGTAGCGATCTTAAATGCAAGCGCTGCAAAAGGCGCTGTAACATCGGGCTTTCGCGTCACCTCTTCTTCAGTATCAGGATTAGTTCCTATAATGGCATCTTTATCCAAAGGAGAAGGCAGGTATCTGCACACTGCATCTAAAAGAAACTGTACTCCTTTGTTTTTAAACGACGAACCACAGATCATAGGTATGATACTCATATCCATAACCGCAGCACGCAAAGCAGCATGTATTTCATCTTCGGTGATGGAATTTTCATCCTCAAAGAATTTTTCCATCAGGCTCTCGTCATATTCAGCCACGGCCTCTATCAACTGAGCCCTGTACTGGTCAACTTCTTCCTGCATATCGGCAGGGATATCCACCACGTCGAAAGTAGAACCGAAATTCTCGTCATGCCACACTACAGCCCTGTTCTTCACCAGGTCCACAATACCTTTAAAATCAGCTTCGTCTCCGATAGGCAACACGATCGGCACCGCATTAGACCCTAACATCTCCTTAACCTGCTTACACACATTAAGGAAGTTAGACCCCTGACGGTCCATCTTGTTCACAAATCCCATTCTGGGCACCTTATAGTTATCGGCAAGCCTCCAGTTGGTTTCAGACTGCGGCTCCACACCATCTACGGCACTAAACAAAAAAACCAATCCATCGAGAACCCTCAACGATCGGTTTACTTCTACCGTAAAATCTACGTGGCCGGGAGTATCTATAATATTAAAGTTGTACGGCTTTGTCTCCGGAGTAGGCTTGGCATTTTCCATTGGAAAATTCCAGGTACAGGTGGTCGCAGCAGAGGTAATGGTAATACCACGCTCCTGCTCCTGCTCCATCCAGTCCATGGTCGCAGCCCCATCGTGCACCTCTCCTACTTTATGACTAACACCGGTATAAAACAATATACGCTCTGTCGTTGTTGTTTTCCCTGCATCGATGTGTGCAGCAATACCGATATTTCTAGTATATTTTAAATCTCTTCCCATTTTATTGATATTCTTAGCTATTAAAACCTAAAGTGAGAGAATGCTTTGTTAGCTTCAGCCATTTTGTGCGTATCCACTCTTTTCTTCACCGCAGCTCCCTCTTCTTTGGCAGCCGCCAGAACTTCAGCCGCAAGTTTCTGAGCCATAGATTTCTCATTTCGCTTTCGGGCAAACCCGATGAGCCACTTCATAGCCATAGACACCTTTCTGTCCGGCCTGATCTGCATAGGGATCTGGAAAGTTGCACCTCCCACACGGCGGCTTCTCACCTCTACGTGCGGCATTACGTTAGACAACGCATCCTTCCATATATCCAGAGCGGCCTTTTCGTCGTTTTGCTTTTTTTCTTCTACGATATCAATAGCATCGTAAAATATCTTGAATGCTACGGACTTCTTACCATCCCACATCAGGTTGTTCACGAAACGCGTTACCAACTGGTCATTAAACCTGGGATCCGGTAAAAGAGGTCTCTTTTTTGCCTTTCTTTTTCTCATGTCTTTACATTAATTGTTTTTGACTAAATCGCTAAAGACACACGGCCGTGCGCCTCTACTGATCGCCGTGGAACGATTACTTTTTGTCCTTAGGACGTTTTGCACCGTATTTAGACCTTCTTTGCGTTCTTCCCTGTACACCGGCAGTATCCAGCGCACCGCGAACAATGTGATACCGGACACCCGGCAGGTCTTTTACCCTTCCGCCTCTTACCAATACTATCGAGTGCTCCTGGAGGTTGTGCCCCTCACCCGGGATATACGCGTTCACTTCATTACCATTAGTCAAACGCACACGAGCAACCTTACGCATCGCAGAGTTTGGCTTTTTAGGTGTAGTAGTGTAAACACGCGTACAAACCCCTCTTCGTTGAGGACACGAATCCAAAGCAACCGATTTACTCTTCTTGGTAATACTGGCCCTTCCTTTTCGTACTAATTGTGAAATTGTTGGCATAATTTACTTTACGATAATTGTTTAAATTAAATAAACCCTCTTTTTAGAGGGTGGCAAAGGTAGAAATATTTTTCAAAAATTCAAATCATAAATAATTAATTTTCTTTCATGTAGGTCCGTTTCGCGCCCCTCGCACAAAAAAATCTACAAACCATACACAATAAGTATATATAACACCCTCTTTCACCCTTTAGGAAATTTTCCGCATCCAAACCACATACCAAAACCACAAAAGACAGTTTCCTGCAAAACTAATCACCTTTTTTAGCTACTCACAAAAAAACACTGCTGCAACACCTCATCCTGTTACAAAAATAGCTTTTGGAGGCACCATACTCAGAAACTTTCACAAGAACGACATATTTTACGTTCAATTCACATAAAAGGAGAACTTTTCCTACTAAAAAATAAAAAAATTAACAACTAAATTGACATAGTATATTTTTACAAATTATTTCAGTTTTTAAGTTTTAAAAGAGTAAAAATACCAACATTTAAATGTTTTAACATCGCAATAACAATATTTAAGTTAATATTCAGAAAACAAGGCTTCGCGTTTCATTGCAAGTCGTGATTAAGAAATTGTTAACGTTAGGTTTTTTGCACATATTTGGGGCACTAATTCAAAATAATTGTCACAAACATGAGAACAAAATTTAGCGGAATCTTAACGCTTTTTCTGGCGTTAATGGTGCAAATTGGTCTTGCACAGGAAAAAACGGTTTCCGGCACAGTCACCAGCGCAGCTGATGGCATGCCACTACCCGGAGTAAACATCCTGGTAAAAGGGACCAGCACGGGAACTCAGACGGACTTTGACGGTAACTTTACCATCGATGCGAGTGAAGGACAGACTTTAGTGGTGTCCTATATCGGAATGAAGACTACTGAAGTAGTTATCGGTGCATCTTCTGCTGTAAATATACAACTGGAAGAAGATGCCCAGGCTCTCGAAGAAGTTGTTGTTACTGCTCTTGGGATATCCAGAGAGAAAAAGCAACTCGGATATTCTTCCCAGGAAGTAGGAGGCGATGCTGTATCTACAGTACAATCCGGAAACGTTGCCAACGCTCTTTCCGGAAAAGTTTCTGGTTTACAGATTAAGAGGAACAACAACATGGGTGGTTCTACCAATGTGGTTATCCGGGGATCCAACTCCATAACAGGTAACAACCAGGCTTTGTGGGTTGTTGACGGGGTTCCGATCGATAACAGCAACATTAACGACAACACCCAGTTAAGTGGTGGCAGTGGTTTTGACTTTGGAAACGGAGCTTCGGACATTAATCCGGACGACATAGAGAGCATGAACGTCCTCAAGGGAGCTGCTGCGACAGCCTTATACGGTTCCAGGGCCGCAAATGGTGCCATTATCATCACCACAAAAAAAGGGAAGAAAGATCAAGGCCTGGGTGTAACCATAACCAACAGTACCATTATCGGGAAGATCGACAAGAAGACATTCCCCGAATACCAAAAAGAATATGGTGCAGGTTATGGCCCTTCTTTCAGGGAAAATGTGGACTTCGACGGAGATGGTGTTAATGACAAAATAGTACTTACCGGACACGATGCCTCTTACGGCCCTGCTTTCGACCCTAATTTAATGGTATACCAGTGGAACTCATTCGACCCTGCATTGCCCACGTACATGCAGAAAACCCCATGGGTTGCAGCAAAAAATGGTGCGGCGGCTTTTTTCGAGCAATCCGTTACACAAACCAATAGTGTTTCCGTATCCGGAGGTACGGACGAATCGTCTTTCCGACTATCCTACACCCGTTTGGATCAGGACGGAATATTACCTAACAGTAAATTGAAAAGACACACCATTAATTTCAGCGCTTCACATAACCTGTCTGACAAGATCACCGTATCGGGTGCCGCCAACTACATAAAAACAAATGTTACGGGACGGAATGAGACCGGGTATAGCGATAATATTGTATCTGCTTTCAGACAATGGTGGCAAACCAACGTAGATCTGAAAGAACAGCGTAACGCCTATTTCTCAACAGGAAGAAATATTACCTGGAATACCAAAAGCCAGAACGACCTCGTTCCCGCTTATCATGACAACCCTTATTTCCAGAGATATGAAAGCTATGAAAGTGACAGAAAAAACAGGTTCTTTGGTTTTGGAGCCGTAAATTATGATGTGAATGACTGGTTCTCCATCACAGGTAGGGCTTCTGTGGATACCTACGACTATATTCAGGAAGAAAGGGTAGCCGTTGGCTCTAACCGCCCGTCCCAGTATCAAAGATACAACAGGAACTTTACAGAATTGAACTACGATCTGTTACTCAATTTCAACACCAATATATCTGACAGGATAAGTTTTACAGGTTTATTGGGTATGAACTCCAGAAGAAGCTATCTCAATACCATTCTGCAGAGTACCAACGGAGGCTTAAAAGTACCTGGGTTATATGCATTGAACAACTCGGTAAACCCTATATTGCCACCAACAGAAACAGAAGAAAAGAAGGCTGTTGATGGAATTTTTGCAAGTGCTTCATTCGGATTCGATAACATGCTGTTCCTGGAAGGGACCATTCGACGCGATGTGTCATCTACCCTGCCAAAAGACAATAACACTTATTATTACCCGTCAGTTACAGCCAGCTATGTATTCTCCAATGATATTGAATGGCTGACCTTTGGTAAACTCCGGGTAAACTATGCCGAAGTAGGTAATGACGCACCATTTGCCTCCATTTTGGACACTTATGACAAAGATCCTTTATTCGGCGATAATGCCACAATGTTTTCTGTCAGTGACGAAAAAAGAAACCCGGACCTGAAATCGGAAAGGACCAAAAGCTGGGAAGCGGGGCTTGAATTACAATTCTTCCAAAGAAGACTGGGACTTGACCTGTCTTTCTACCAAACCAATACAGTTGACCAGATCCTTCCGGTACCGGTAACCGTAGCTACAGGATATTCAAGACGGTTTGTAAATTCCGGAGAAGTCAGGAACCGCGGAGTAGAAGTAAGCCTTAACGCCACTCCCGTAAAAACCGAAGACTTTTCCTGGGACGTAGGTGTTAACTGGTCTTTGAACAGAAACAAGGTATTGGAACTGTATGATGATATTGACAATATTGTTTTATACAGCTACCAGTCCAATGTAACCTACAATGTTGAAAAAGGTCAGCCTCTTGGCGTTTTGAAAGGTACAGATTTTGTTTACGACGATCAAGGTAACAAAGTGGTGGGAGAAGACGGATTATACCTCGTTAACACCTCTACCACCAACGAAATAGGAAATGTAAACCCCGATTGGATGGGAGGTTTGTCCAACACCTTCCGGTATAAAAACTTAGCACTGAACTTTTTGATCGACATGCAAAAAGGAGGAAGCGTTTATTCCCTGGATATGTGGTATGGTACCGGAACAGGGCTCTATAAGGAAACAGCAGGCCTCAACGACCTCGGTAATCCTAAAAGAGCGCCACTGGCAAATGGCGGGGGAATCATCCACCCAGGAGTTAAGGAAAATGGCGAACCCAACGATGTAAGATTGGACATGAGCGACTATGGAAATCTGGGATACGAACAAATGCCCAATAGAGCCTATGTATATGATGCTTCCTATATAAAGTTAAGAGAAGTTTCCCTGACCTATACCCTACCCAAGAAATACCTGGAAGATTCATTCTTCAATAATCTGGAATTATCTCTCGTAGGTTCCAACCTGTGGATCATCCACAAAAACCTTCCGTATGCCGATCCTGAAGCCGGTTTGAGCTCAGGAAACAGCCAGGGCTTCCAGTCAGGTGTATTACCGACTACAAGGGACGTTGGATTTAATGTAAAACTTCAATTTTAATTCCTAATGAAAATGAAAAAGATCATATATATAATATTGGTGGCAACTATATTCACCTCCTGTGAAGTAGATCACCTGAATAAAGATCCGAAAACCACGCCCGAAGCTCCGGGGTCTACCCTGATGAGTAGTGCACAAAGGGAGCTTTTCAGAGCGTTGAACACCCCTAATGTAAACATCAATAACTATAGATTGTTTATTCAGCACTGGACTGAAGTAACCTATATCCAGGAAGAACAATACAAGATTCAAAGGCAAATTCCGGAAAACCTCTGGGAAGCCTTTTACAAGGATGTGATCAAGGATCTGGACGAAGCTACCAAAAACATCGAAAACGAGGAAGTCCTTAACGATAATGACCAGGGCATTAAGACCAATCAACTGGCCATTATAGAACTACAGACGATACTGACCTATCAATACCTGGTAGATATGTTTGGTAATGTACCTTATACAGAATCCCTGGATATTACCAATGTCACGCCGAAATATGATGATGCTGAGGCTATCTATAACGACCTTATCGAACGGCTGAACACTGCTTTAAGTAACCTGAACACTGACTACGGTACAGGAGATTTTACCGATCAGGACCTGGTGTACCACGGGGATATTTCCAAGTGGATAGCTTTTGGTAATGCACTGAAGTTAAAGTTCGGCATGACATTGGCAGATTTTAACCCGGACCTTTCAAAGACCCTGGTCGAAGAAGCTGCTCCAAACGTGTTTGTATCTAACGAAGGTAACTTTGCTTTTCAATATCTGGGAACATTGCCCAACACCAATCCCGTTTGGGAAAATATCGTTTACTCCAACAGGGATGACTTCGTACCTGCAAAAACATATATCGACAAAGTCAATGAGCTTGAAGACCCGAGAAGGACAATTTTCTTCTCCACCGTAAATGGCAAATATATAGGCGGGATAAACGGAGAAACCATAGATGATTATAATAGTGTATCTCACCTCGGGCAGGAAGCCGATGGAAGTATCTTTCGGGATCCGCAACTGGAGGGCTTAATATACAGCGCAGCAGAAGTGAATTTCTACCTGGCCGAGGCAGCAGAAAGAGGATATAGTGTTGGAGGCAATGCCAAGGACTTCTATACCGCAGCTATCCGGTCTAACATGGAGTACTGGGGAGTATCACAGGCAGATATAGACACCTACCTGTCTAACCCTGCCGTTGATTACGATTCTGCTGCCGGTGACTATAAGCAGAAGATCGGAGATCAAAAATGGGTGATCCTGTTCAACAGAGGATATGAAGCCTGGACAGAATACCGAAGGTTAGACTACCCTCAATTGATCGCTCCCGAAACTGCCGAACTCGACCAGCTCCCCACAAGGATGATCTATCCGAGAACAGAGCAGAATCAAAATGGTGATAATTATAACGAGGCATCATCTGCTATCGGTGGAGATCAGTTAGACACTAAATTGTTCTGGGACGTAAACTAAAAAAAACGTTTTAACGACACTCACTTCAGAACGTGTAAAGTTAAAACCAGAATAATAGCTTTATAAAAATCCTGTAAGATCCATAGTGGTTTTACAGGATTTTTTTATTGTAATTAACTCAAGACAACAAACCCGGCATAAGAACGCTCCCTTCCTATGGTCGGGCCGGTTTCTTCCACACAGGAGTAGTGCGTTGCCCTAAATCCTTCGACGGGACTCGGAATGAATTAAAGTCGAAGAGTCTCAAGGCATTTTGGAATACGCCCTAAGGGAGCAAAAACATATGGAATATTGCACTTTATCGATAAAATCATACACTTTATCGATTTTCTCAAATGATTAGACCGCCAAAATCCGTAAAAAACAAACATATCGGATATTTGGATTGTAATTCTTTAACACCCTAGAACAGGGACCGAAAGAAGAACAACAAATATAGAACATACAATTCAACATATACAAGTTTTGGATTAGTTAGTTGTTTTAAGATTCATGGTTGGTTTAGACTTTTACTGTTGTTTATTTTTGGGGTAGTTTAACATGAAAATGTTAATTTAATAAGCACAGTAAGTTCGGGGAGCTGTCGTAAGGCAGCTCCCTTTTTTATGCCCTCACATTAAGCCCCTCCCATCAATCACCTGATTTCTGAGCTCTTAAAACCGGCACGTTTTGTAACTCCCAACTCCATAACTCCAAAACTTTTTCTTCTAATACAGATACCCTATATTCGTAGATTGTAAAAACTTGTATCCATGAGCAACACCAAAGAACTCTTTAATAATCCGTACGGCTTTGCTCCTTTCAGCAAAATACAGTCCGGAGACTACTTATCCCTCATAGAGGACGAAATCGAAAACGCGAAAAAGGAAATAGACCAGATCACCTCCAACCCCGAACCGCCGGGTTTTGAAAATACCATAGCGGCCATGGACTACTCCGGTGAGTACCTGGACCGCATAACAAGTATGTTCTTTAACCTCAACAGTGCCGAGACCAATGACGAGATCCAGAAACTGGCCCAGAAGGTCTCTCCCCTGCTTGCCGAATTCGGTAATGACATACGCCTCAATACCGAGCTGTTTAAACGCGTCGAAGCCGTTTACCGGCAAAAGGATACACTCCACCTGACCCCAGAGCAGCAAACCCTGCTGGACAAACGCTACAAAACCTTTGCCCGGAATGGTGCCGCACTGCCGGAGGAAAAGAAAAAAAGACTCCGGGAGATCGACAAAGAACTCTCTTCCCTGAGCCTTAAATTCGGAGAAAACGTCCTGGCCGAAACCAACAGGTTTGAACTTCACCTCACAGACGAAAAAGATATTTCCGGGCTTCCCCCAGGAGCAGTAGAAGCCGCCCGGAATCTGGCCGAAAGCAAGAGTAAGGACGGATGGATATTTACGCTGGACTATCCCAGCCTTGTCCCCTTTATGACCTATGCCGACAACCGGGAACTTCGAAAAAAAATGTCACTGGCTTCCGGCAGTAAAGGTTTTCACAATGACAATCTCGACAACCAGGACATTGTACTGAAAATTGCACGCCTGCGGTTTGAACGTGCCAACCTGCTGGGATATAAGACCCATGCCCATTACGTCCTCGAAGAACGCATGGCAGAAACCCCGCAAAAGGTAACCGGCTTCCTCAACGAACTGCTCGAAAAGGCAAAACCCGCTGCCCAGAGAGAATTCGAACAATTACAGGAATTTGCCCGGGAAGAGGACGGCATCGACCAGCTTCAGAAATGGGACGGGGCCTACTATACGGAAAAGCTCAAGCAAAAACGTTTTAATCTCGATGACGAAAAGCTAAAACCCTATTTTAAACTGGAAAATGTCATTGACGGAGTGTTTACCGTAGCCCACAAGTTATACGGCCTGAATTTTGAAGAGGTTCACGATATCGACAAATATCACGAAGACGTTAAAACCTATAAAGTAACCGATGATAAGGGCCAATTTACAGCACTTTTCTACGGTGACTTTTTCCCGCGGCCCGGAAAACGCAACGGCGCCTGGATGACGTCATACAAACCACAACGCATTGAGAACGGGGTCAACGAACGCCCGCACATATCCATAGTATGCAATTTTACGAAGCCCACAAAAACCAAACCTTCCCTGCTAACCTTTAACGAGGTAACCACCCTTTTTCACGAATTCGGCCATGCCCTTCACGGTATGCTGGCCAATACCACCTACCCCACACTGAGCGGTACCAGTGTGTACTGGGACTTTGTAGAACTCCCCAGCCAGGTACTGGAAAACTGGTGCTATGAAAAAGAAGCCCTGCAGCTATTTGCCAAACATTACGAAACCGGGGAAGACCTCCCCATGGAGTACATAAAAAAGATCAAAGATTCTTCTAATTTTATGGAAGGCATGCAAACCTTGCGCCAGTTGAGTTTTGGCCTCCTCGATATGAACTGGCACGGCATAGACCCCACGTCTGTAACCGATGTAAAAGAACACGAAACACAGGCCTTTGCGTTTACCGACCTTTATCCGAAAACTCCGGAAACCTGTATGAGTACCGCCTTTTCCCATATATTCCAGGGTGGGTACTCCTCCGGGTATTACAGTTACAAATGGGCGGAAGTACTCGATGCCGATGCTTTCGAACTCTTTAAGGAAAAAGGTATATTCAATAAGGAAGTAGCTGACAGGTTCAAGGACAATGTGCTCTCTAAAGGAGGAACAGAGAACCCGATGGTCCTGTACAAACGTTTCAGAGGGCAGGAGCCCAAACCCGACGCCCTGCTGAGAAGGGCAGGTTTGCTGGAAAAAGTATCCTGAAGCTGATTCCGTATAAAACAAACAACCCGGATACGACCTGTTTATTCTCTATCGTTTCCGGGTTTTTTCTTGTCCTTTGCCTTTTTCCAGGCCCGGTATCCCCCTTTCAGGTTGAATATTTTCTCAAATCCCAGGGAATCCAGCACCCCGGCCGCTTTGGTACTTCGCTTGCCAGACCCGCAATACAGGTAAACAGGCGTTTCCCTGTCTATATCTTTCCATTGCGCCGCAAAATCAGGGTCGTCATAATTGAGGTTCAGGGCCCCTTTGATATGTCCTTCGGCAAATTCTTCCGGAGTACGTACATCCACAAGGAATTTACCGGTCATCTCCCTTTCCTTTATTGTGGTTATATCCACATTTTTCACCTGCCCGCTCACACCGATAACGGACAACAGGAACAGCAGTACTATCCAATACTTCATTTTTATGTTTTTAAAGTGATCAAATTGTTCAAAAGCAACAACAGCAAGCCCCATAAAACAGGTATGCCCTCCACCCAGAAACTGCAATAATACTTGTTTTGTTTTACCTGCGAATACCTCAGGGCCAGGACCATCAAGACCAGGATCACAGACAAAGATACGACATCCGGCCAAAAACTGTTTTTTTTAAGGAATTCCACCACCAGGACCAGGCATAGCAACAAAATCGCAACCGATTTGGCATTCCCGATCCCTATTTTTTGCGGTATGGTCCCCAATGACAGGTCGTCCACTGCCATATCCCTGATCTCAAAAGGAATGGTAAGCACAATGACGAACAGGAAGCGCTGCAACCATTCAATCCCCACATCCCTGACCGCTCCGCCACCGGCCCGGAACAGATCATAATGATTCACAACGGGCAGCCCCACCGTGACCCCGCTCCATACCAGGGCTACAATAAATATTTTTATTCCGGGAGAATTTCGGATGTTCCGTACCGAGGTATAAAAAGGCACAGCGTAGAAAAAAGACAGCACTACCAGCCCTCCCAACAAAACAAGGGAAGAAACCGACAATTGAAGCACATAATACACACACAGAGCAAAACAGATAAAACTGAAATATTGTATGGTCTTTACATGCCGGGTCTCCACCATATAGAACCGTCTGGCCTCGCTGCCATACTTGATGAAATTATAGCCCACAATAGTTCCGTAAAAAACCGCGTAGCAGACATTTTCGTCATAGGGCATATCAAAGTTCAGCAAGGTAATCACGGTCAGCGCATAAACCGACAGGGCCACATGCACACTTGCCTCAATATAGAAGTTGAACACCCTTGTTAATAGCTTCATCTGACAAAAATAAAGATAATAGGATAATTCGATAATATGCCAATCGGTCAATTCGTTAATATACTACTTATCGAATGGGCACATTGGCTGATTATCACGTGGACTGACCCGGTTAAAAACTTTGTGTACAAGAACACCGAAAACGTTATATTTAATAAATATAATATGTACTTTTGCGCCGCAAACACAACTTATTTACACACACTAATTACAGAGCATGAGAACAGATTCCTTTGCAGTACGCCATATAGGCCCGAGAGAGGGAGACCTCGATAGCATGTTGAACGTTATCGGAGCGGAAAGTCTGGATCAACTGATCTACGAAACCATCCCGGACGACATTCGTTTAAAAAAAGACCTGGATCTTCCCAGGGCCCTCAGTGAAAACGAGTTCCTGTACCATATCCAGAAACTCGCTGCCAAGAACAAAATGTTCAAATCTTATATCGGACTGGGATATCACGAGACCTTTACACCTTCTGTAATAAAGAGAAATGTACTGGAAAGCCCGGGCTGGTATACCGCATATACCCCTTACCAGGCAGAGATCTCACAAGGAAGGCTGGAAGCACTGCTCAATTTCCAGACCATGGTCTGCGATCTGACGGGCATGTCACTGGCCAACGCTTCACTGCTCGACGAAGGTACCGCTGCGGCCGAAGCCATGGCCATGCTCTTTGAACTGAGGTCAAGGGACCAGAAAAAATCGGGAGTTGTTAAGTTTTTCGTGTCTGACGAGATCCTCCCGCAAACCCTGTCTATCTTACAGACCAGGGCTATCCCTCTCGGTGTGGAACTCGTTACCGGTGATCACAGCACCTTCGATTTCTCTTCCGGTTTCTTCGGGGCTATTTTACAATATCCCGGAAAATACGGACAGGTTTACGATTACGGGGAATTTGTTTCCAAAGCCACGGAAAACAACATCAGAGTAGCTGTGGCAGCAGATATTCTCAGCCTGGTAAAACTCACCCCACCCGGTGAATTAGGGGTTGATGTGGTCGTGGGCACTACACAGCGTTTTGGCATCCCTATGGGTTATGGCGGGCCACACGCCGCATATTTTGCAACCAAAGAAGAATACAAAAGAAATATTCCCGGAAGGATCATCGGGGTGACCAAGGATACCAACGGCAACCGTGCCCTCCGAATGGCATTGCAGACCCGTGAACAACACATCAAAAGAGACAGGGCCACTTCCAACATCTGTACTGCTCAGGTACTACTGGCCGTAATGGCCGGGATGTATGCCGTATATCACGGCCCGGAAGGCCTCCGGTATATTGCAAACAAGGTACACCGTTCTGCCGTGACGCTCTCCGGAGCCCTGGAACAACTCGGCTACGAACAGACCAACACATCTTACTTCGACACCCTCATTTTTAAAGGTGATGCCGCCAGGGTACGCGAAGTCGCCGAGAACAACGAGATCAACTTTTTATACTTAGATAACAATACGATCTCCGTAGCGGTGAACGAAGCCACTTCTACAGACGATCTCAACGATATCATCGCCATTTTCGCCGAAGCGGCCGGAAAGGAAACCATTACACTGGAGGCCCTGGAAGAAACGACCGTGATCCCGGAGGCCCTGCAAAGAACATCCTCCTTCCTCGAGAACGAGGTGTTCAATGCCTATCACTCCGAGACCGCATTGATGCGCTACCTCAGAAAACTGGAACGCAAGGACCTTTCGCTCAATCATTCCATGATATCCCTCGGATCCTGTACCATGAAGCTGAATGCAGCATCCGAAATGCTCCCCATAAGTATGGCTCAATGGGCCAATATCCATCCCTTTGTTCCCGTAGAACAGGTAGGAGGTTACCGGGAAGTACTTCAGGAACTCGAGCAACAGCTCAATGTCATTACCGGGTTTGCCGGAACCTCGCTGCAACCCAACTCGGGCGCCCAGGGAGAATTTGCCGGGCTTATGGTTATCCAGGCCTATCACAAAGCCAACGGAGACACCGACAGGAACATCTGTCTTATCCCTGCGTCGGCACACGGCACCAACCCCGCCTCTGCAGTAATGGCCGGAATGAAAGTAGTGGTGACCAAAACCGATGAAAAAGGAAATATAGATGTCAACGACCTTCGCGAAAAGGCCGAAAAACACAAAGACAAGCTCGCCGCCCTTATGGTCACTTATCCCTCTACACACGGGGTATTCGAATCCTCCATCAGGGAGATCACCAGGATTATACACGACAATGGCGGACAGGTGTATATGGACGGCGCTAACATGAACGCCCAGGTAGGCCTTACCAACCCTGCAACCATCGGGGCCGACGTATGCCACCTGAACCTGCACAAGACCTTCTCCATTCCCCACGGCGGTGGCGGGCCCGGAGTAGGCCCTATCTGTGTAGCTGAACACCTGGTAAAATTCCTGCCCTCTAACCCTGTGATAAAAACCGGCGGGGAAAATGCCATTACAGCTATTTCCGCAGCCCCCTGGGGAAGTGCCCTGGTATGCCTCATCTCCTATGCCTATGTAAAAATGCTGGGGGTTAACGGCCTTACCAATGCCACCAAACACGCCATCCTCAATGCCAATTACATCAAGAACAGGCTAAGCGGGCATTTCGACGTGCTCTATACAGGTGAAAGAGGAAGGGCTGCCCATGAGATGATCGTCGATTGCAGGCCTTTTAAGAAAAACGGTATTGAAGTGACCGACATCGCCAAACGGCTGATGGATTACGGCTTCCACTCCCCCACCGTATCGTTCCCCGTAGCAGGGACCCTGATGATCGAACCTACGGAAAGCGAGAATAAAGAAGAGCTCGACCGTTTTTGCAACGCCATGATATCCATCCGGGAGGAAATAGACAAGGTTAGTGCGGACGACACGAACAATGTGCTGAAAAACGCACCGCACACGCTCGAAATGGTTACGGCCGACGAATGGAACCTGCCGTATACCAGGAAGGAAGCCGCTTACCCACTGGACTATATCGCGGAAAATAAATTCTGGCCTTCCGTAAGACGGGTAGACGATGCCTATGGCGATCGTAATCTGATGTGTACCTGTGCACCTATAGAAATATACGCTGAAGCCGAATAATATTTTCAAAATCCAATATTCACAGGGCTTTTCGATGTAGTGTCGAAAAGCCCTTTTTTATTTTTCTTCCTGTTTTGTCGGTTTTTACTGAATAAAAACTGCAATTGGGCATCGTATTTTTGTTATGCGCGCATAACAAAAGAAAAAACATTTCCATATCTTTAGCCCAAATCAGTCAATCCGATGAATATCAAGATCACGGGAACGGGATGTTATATTCCCTCCGAAACCGCATTGAATTCCAGTTTTTATCAGCATGAATTCCTGGATGCCAACGGAGTAAAACTCGACCCTCCCAACCAGGTTATCATAGACAAGTTCAAAGCCATAACCGGTATTACGGAAAGGCGGTATGCCAAAGATCACCTCAACACTTCAGACCTCGCCTTTTTTGCCGCGGAAAAAGCCATTGAAGACGCAAATGTAGACCCGGAAACGCTCGATTATATCATTGTAGCTCACAACTTTGGCGATGTAAGACAGGGTTCCATACAGGGTGATACTATTCCCTGTCTCGCTGCAAGAGTAAAGCATTCCCTGCAGATCAAGAACCCGAAATGTGTGGCGTACGACCTCCTTTTCGGTTGCCCCGGCTGGGTAGAAGGGCTTATCCAGGCCCAGGCCTTTATACGTGCCGGCATGGCCAAAAAGTGCCTGGTGATCGGTGCCGAAACCCTCTCCAGGGTTATCGATAAGCACGACCGGGATGCCATGATATTCTCTGATGGCGCAGGAGCTACCGTGGTAGAAACCTCTGAAGGCGACGAAGGTATCCTGGCCTGCGAATCTGCGAGCTACACCAGGGACGAGGCTTATTTTCTCTACTATGGCACTTCCTTTAACAAAAGCCTTTGTCCCAACACCCGCTATATTAAAATGTACGGGAGAAAAATATATGAGTTCGCCTGTACCCATGTTCCCCAGGCCATGAAAGAATGCCTGGATAAAAGCGGTGTGTCCATAGACAACGTAAAGAAAATATTTATCCACCAGGCCAATGAAAAAATGGACGAAGCCATTCTAAAACGCTTTTTCCGACTCTACAAAAAGGACGTACCTCAGGGTATCATGCCCATGAACATCCAGAAGATGGGCAACAGTTCTGTGGCCACCATCCCTACCCTGCTCGATATGGTCAAAAAGGGAGAGATCGAAAGCCAGTCTGTAAATAAAGGAGATGTTGTTATCTTTGCAAGCGTCGGCGCCGGGATGAATATCAACGCCGTGGTCTATAAATGCTAACTATGTACGAAAACAACTTTCCAAAGAAAAGGTATAAAATAACACTCGATTTTCTTAAAGAACATATTCCCGCCAACGCCAATATATTGGATCTGGGTACACCCAACCCTTTTTCGGACATTATGAAAAAGGAAGGCTTTAAGGTCACCAATACCAAAGGAGAAGACCTGGACACCGACGTCAGCACCGTGACCGCCGAAGGATATGATGTAGTCACCGCCTTCGAGATATTCGAGCACCTCGTAGCCCCTTTTAATGCGATCAAAGCCATAAAAGCCGATAAACTTGTGGCTTCCATCCCCCTCCGGTTGTGGTTTGCACCTGCCTACCGCAGCAAGACCGATATGTGGGACCGGCACTATCACGAATTCGAAGACTGGCAGTTCGACTGGCTCCTCGAAAAAGCCGGCTGGGAGATCAAGGCCCGGAAAAAATGGACCAACCCGGTGAAAAAAGTAGGTATAAGACCGCTATTGCGTTACTTCACCCCCCGGTATTATGCCGTTTATGCGGAACGGAAAAAATAATAGAGGTAATAAATAAAGTCCCCCGAACTAAACCGGTCATTACCTTATTTTTCGCCCCTTGATTCCACTGGCACATCCATAAAAATATTCCACATATTCTACTTCAAAACCAGATTGTGCAAAAATCCGATATACATTTTCCGAATTACCAAACTCCTGGGTATAAATACCCAGCATTTTGTAGGTTTCGGGATTACCCAGAAAAAGTTTACCCAGAACCGGTATTATATTTTTCAGGTAGAACATATAAAACCATTGCAGCAGTCTGTTCTTCGGAACCGAAACATCTATAAGTGAAAATCTGCCATCGGGTTTAAGTATCCGATCAATTTCACCGGCCAGGTTTTTCAGTTGTTTATTATCAAATGTTTTCAATCCGAAACCCGAGATTACAAAATCAGCAACCTGATCTTCTATTGAATTTCCAAACACGTTCTCCTTAAAGATAGTAATAGCAGAGTTATTGAATTTGGTTTTATTCTGTTCCGCCCTTCTAACCATTTCCGTTGAGAAGTCCACCCCGATCAACTTTGAGCCTTCATCACTGCTTTTCAGGATATGTTTCCAGCACTCTCCCATTCCGCACATTAAATCAACCACGGTCTTTCCTTTCTGAATACTTATCTCTGCCACACACTGTCTCCTCCATCTTTCACTGAACCCAAATGAGGTTATATAATTCATTCTGGAATATGAACTACTCATATTATCAAATAACCCCTCAACAAATTTCGGATCGTAAATGTTTTTCATACAACATAATTAACACTTGTTACTATTCGTGTTTTCCATTTTTAAGTGCTGTACAACAACAATTCTTCTTCATCTTCCTTCCGGTAGATCTTTTGCCTGAATTTTAACCCGATTTTCTCCATCAGGGCAATGGACCTTTTATTATCGGTTAAAGTTATGGCACAAATTGTCGGTATATGCAATTGATCTCTGGCATAAGCCAGGGTAGCGCTCGCTATCTCATAAGCGTAGCCACGGCCATTAAATTCTGGCAGAAAAGCGTAGCCAATATCAGGGTTTTCCAAACTGTCCCTTTTTAGTATACCGCACATACCTATGGCTCTTTTCCCGTCCTTTTCCTCCACCAGCGAAAGGCCATAACCGTTTTCCCGGTAACTTTTTATCGGTCCGTTTTCCAGATAGTCTCTAGCCTGTTCCTCCGTTCTTACATTTTTATCCCCGATATACCGTATCCATCCGGGAGTATTGAGGAGTTCTAGAACAAATTCCGTATCGTCCAGGGATAGCTCTCTCAGCCTTAACCTGTCGGTTTCAATAATATATTTCACGGTTCTGATATGTCATTAAACTAAATTTTCATTTTCACCTGATCCGGTGCACCCGGAAAAGGCGTGAACAATTTACCACCATTTCCCGTGTTTTCAAACCCATACTATCCTTACTTTTGTATCTTTCCGTTTTCTAATAAGTATTGGCATAACCAAAGCGTGAATTACTACATCATCATACCCGCCCACAATGAAGCTCAATTTATTGGCCGTACTCTGAATTCGGTAGCGGAACAGACGCTTTTGCCCAGAAAACTGGTGGTGGTCAATGATAATTCCACAGACAATACTTCACAGATAGCCGCTGAATTTATCGCAAAACATTCCTGGGCCGAAATGATCACCAATACCGATACTCCGGCCGAACACCTTCCGGGTGGCAAAGTGGTCCGTGCTTTTTACAAGGGGCTGGAAATTGTGGACAAGGATTATGACTTTATCGTAAAGATGGATGCCGACATCATTCTGCCCCGAAATTATTTCGAGACCCTTGCAGCCATCTTCCATCAGGACAATTCCACAGGTATAGCCGGCGGATTGGTCCATATACAACAGGGAGATCACTGGGCCTACGAAGCCATTGCAGACAAGACCCATGTCCGCGGCCCGGTAAAGGCCTATTCCAAAAACTGTTTCGAAAAAATCGGAGGGCTGAAGCCCGCCATAGGCTGGGACACCGTAGACACCTTACTGGCAAAATATCACGGCTTTAAGGTACACACGGACCACAACCTGAAGATAAAGCACCTCCGCCCTACCGGGGGCTCTTATACCAAAAAAGCCCGGCTCCTGCAGGGGCAGGCCATGTATACCATGCGCTATGGTTTTCTCATCACTTTCATTGCATCGGCCAAGACCGCGTGGCGGCAGAAGAAATGGAGTGTCCTGAAAGACAACCTCCGGGGATATTTCAGTGCCCGGAAACGCCGCATTCCTTTCCTGACCACTGAAGAAGAAGGCAACTTTATCCGTAAATACAGGTGGCGGGGTATTCTCAAAAAAATCGGGGTTTGATCACTTTATGAAAAAACGGAAAATGCCAGGGAAACATGGGATGATGAATTAAAAAAAACTCCTTTTTGTTTTGTTACTTAACGTGAATAATCTTTAAAAAAGGATTTCAAATACAACCTTTATTTGAAATCCTTTTTCTTGTCCATTATTCACGTTACTTATAACGGCAGGTGCACTATTTTCTTGGTCTCAAAAAAGTCTTCCTCAAAATAATCGGAAAGTAAAAACTCTTCAGCTTTAGGGAAAAGGCGTAATTCTTCGGCAAGATCCCCTCCTTTCAGGTATAAAATACCATTTTCAAGACTGTGTTTTTGCTTCCTTGAAGTTTTGTGGCGCACCCATTTTACAAAATCGGGCATGTTGGTCACGGCCCGGCTTACGATAAAGTCAAACTGATCTTTTATTTTCTCTGCACGGATGTGTTCAGCCCTTACATTTTTAAGCTCCAGGGCTTCGGCCACTGCCTGCACCACTTTGATCTTTTTTCCGATAGCATCCACCAGATAAAATTCGGTTTCGGGAAACAGAATGGCAAGGGGTATACCCGGAAAACCACCTCCCGTCCCCACATCAAGTATGCTGCTGCCGGGATTAAAGGGCTGTACCTTTGCGATCCCGAGCGAATGCAATACATGACGTATATACAACTCCCCGATATCTTTTCTGGAGATCACATTTATCCTGGCATTCCATTCGGTATATAATGTCCCTAACTGCTTAAACCTTTCGACCTGTTCTTCCGGAAGCCCGGGAAAATATTTCAGGATAATATCAATAGACATGGGCGATGTTTTGGGCAAAAGTAAGCAAAACAAAAATTTGTTCGCTCTCCATACATCCTGTCTGTTATGAATTAGTTAATTTTGAAAATCCGTAACAGGTTGTTCTTTAACCGGCCAAACCGAAATTTAGCCACAACTCCTGTCAGGTTCTGTCGCCCCCCGAAAGCCGGGGATGTAAGTATTTATTATTTAGCACATATTATTTGAATGGAAAACAAAACACTGAGATTTTCGAGAAAGGACACCCAAAACTTTTTCAAAACGCTGAATAAACGCGTTAATGCCTATTTCAAGGAAAATAATATCAAAAGAACCGGGAACTGGAAACTTTACTTAAAAACAGCGATCATGTTTTCCATCTTTCTCACCCCTTATTTCCTTATTCTCACCCTTGACATCAACCAATGGCTGCAATTATTGCTCACCGTTGTAATAGGCATTGGCATGGCGGGTGTAGGCATGAACGTGATGCACGACGGCAATCACGGTTCCTATTCTACCAAACCCTGGATAAACAACCTCACGGGAGCCAGTATATACATCCTGGCGGGCAATGTGTACAACTGGAAGGTACAGCACAACGTACTGCACCATACCTATACCAATATTCACGGACATGACGAGGACCTGGACGCCGGGAGGATCATCCGTTTTTCCGAACATGCCAAATGGCGGCGGTTCCACAAGTTTCAGCATTATTATTCCATATTGCTGTACGGCCTGCTCACCATCAACTGGGCCATCACCACAGACTTCCGGCAGATGCGGCGCTATATGAAAAGAAAACTGTCGTACGGAAAATTCCCCAGCCCGGTAAAGCAGTGGAGTGTACTTATTATCACCAAACTCATCTACGTCTCCCTCTGGATCGTACTTCCCATGTTAGTCCTCGATATTGCCTGGTGGAAAATACTCATCGGCTTTTTTACCATGCACTATACTGCCGGGCTTATCCTGAGCATCGTATTTCAGTTGGCGCATATTGTAGAAGATACCGAGACCCTGATGCCGGACAAGACAGGAACCATGAAAAACACCTGGGCCATTCACCAGTTGTTTACCACGGCCAACTTCTCTACCCGGAATAAGGTTGTCAATTGGTTTACAGGAGGATTGAACCACCAGGTTGAACATCATATTTTTCCCAATATCAGTCATATACATTACACAAATATTGCTAAAATTGTTAAACAGACGGCCAGGGAGTTTAATTTGCCTTATTATGAGTATAAATCCACCAGAAAAGCTATAATTTCGCATTTCAGACATTTAAAAGCACTGGGCAAAAAACCCGTATATATTTATAATTAAGAACTATTACAACCGATGGAACAACAACTTATGGAACAACAGCTATCAGAGAGGATCCTGAACATGTCAACTTCCGCCACACTTGCCATGGCAGCCAAAGCCAGGGAACTGCGTGCAGAAGGAAAGGATATCATCGGACTGAGCCTGGGAGAACCCGACTTCAACACTCCCGATTTTATAAAGGAAGCAGCCATACAGGCCATTAACGATAACTATAACAGCTATTCGCCCGTAGATGGCTATGCCGATCTGAAGGATGCCATCATTACCAAATTCAAACGGGATAACAACCTTACCTACACGCCCAACCAGATCGTGGTATCTACCGGAGCCAAACAGTCGCTGGCCAATGTGGCTTTGGTGACAATCAATCCCGGAGACGAAGTAATACTCCCCGCTCCGTATTGGGTGAGCTACTCCGACATTGTTAAGATCGCAGAAGGGATCCCTGTTGAAGTACCGACTTCCATAGAGAACGACTTTAAAATGACCCCGGAACAACTGGAAGCAGCCATTACGCCCAGGACCAAAATGATCTGGTACAGCTCTCCCTGTAACCCCAGCGGCTCCGTTTACAGCAAAGAAGAACTCGAAGCCCTGGCCGAAGTATTGAAAAAACACCCGCAGATCTATGTGGTCTCTGATGAAATATACGAACACATCAATTTCTCCGGAGGCCATGTAAGCATGGCAGGCATAGACGGCATGTATGACAGGACCATCACCGTAAACGGCGTATCCAAAGCCTTTGCCATGACCGGATGGCGTATAGGCTATATCGGCGCTCCTGCATGGATTGCCCGTGCCTGCAACAAAATGCAGGGACAGATCACCAGCGGCGCCAACTGTATCGCACAAAGGGCCACCATCACCGCCCTCGAAGCTCCGGTGAGCAAGATACAATATATGATCGACGAATTCCGCAAAAGAAGGGACCTGGTATTAAAACTCCTCGGTGAGATCGACGGTTTCCAGGTGAATGTACCGGAAGGTGCTTTTTATGTATTCCCTAACATCTCGTCTTTCTTCGGGAAGACATTACGCGGCAAAAAGATAGAGAACGCTTCAGACTTCTCACTCTATCTGCTGGAAGAGGCTAATGTGGCCACAGTTACCGGAGAAGCCTTCGGAAACCCGAACTGTATCCGTATTTCTTATGCTGCCTCAGAAGAAGAACTCAGGGAAGCACTGCGAAGAATCAAAGAGGCTCTGGCATAAGGCCAAGACCTGAAATCTTATATAGAATCAGCCACGGATTAATCGATTAATCCGTGGCTTTTTTATTTTTCATTTCTGATTTAAGGCATAATGTATGTGGGGATAGAATATAATGTGGGGGCGCAATGCATTGCGCCCCTTCGTATTTCTAACTTTGTATCGTATCTTTGTCAAAAAATTTTTGATGTCAGAAAATGTTACCCCTTATAAAGATTCCGATCTGGGGAAAAAGGAGCAGGTCACCAAAATGTTCGATACCATTTCCGGGAAATACGACGGACTGAACAGGGTCATCTCTTTTGGAATTGATGTAAAGTGGCGCAAAAAGGTGGTAAACATCGTTGGGAAAAACAAGCCGGAGACCATACTGGATATCGCCACCGGGACCGGAGACCTGGCCATTAACCTGACCCGCACCGGGGCAAAAAAGATCACAGGCCTGGACATTTCTCCCGGAATGCTCGAAGTAGGCAAAAGAAAAGTCGCCGAAAAAAAACTGGAAGGCACCATAGAAATGGTATTGGGCGACAGTGAAAACCTTCCCTTTGACAACAATACTTTCGATGCCATTACCGTGGCTTTCGGGGTACGCAACTTTGAAAATCTCGAAAAAGGCCTTGCCGAAATATTAAGGGTCCTGAAGCCCGGGGGATGTTTTGTGATCCTGGAGACTTCCGTTCCCACCAAGACGCCCTACAAACAGGGCTATAACCTGTATACAAAATACATTCTTCCCCTTATCGGGAAACTCTTTTCCAGAGACCGTTCGGCCTATACATACCTGTCTGAATCCGCTTCTGTTTTTCCTCACGGAGAAAAACTGAACAATATTTTGACGAAAATCGGGTTTATAAATGTAAAACACCATCCCCAAACTCTTGGTGTGGCTACCATTTATGTAGCTTCAAAATAAATATGCCGATTTGCCCAATGTGCCGATGAGTCCATAAACCGGAGACAGGATATAACGAACTCATTATCAGATCAGCGAATTGGCGCATTGCCTAATTAAAACAATATGCTATGCCATACAGTATCAACCCGGAAACTTTAACCGTATGAACAAAAAACTACTTTGGGCCCTGGTGCTGGCCCTGTATAGCCATAGTGCTTTTTCACAGCTCAATGAAAATCCGTTGCTGAACCTTCAGAATTTTGACAAGCAACCGCTCCACTGGGGGTATTTTCTCGGTATTAACCAGTACGATTTTAAATTTGATTACGATAGATATAACAACCGGGAAGGCCTTCGTGATGTTCAGGTTGCCAAGAATATAGGCTTTAATGTAGGCCTTATAGGTGACCTTCGCATCAACGAATATATGAACCTCCGCCTGGAACCGGGGCTTTACTACACTCAGCGCGATCTGTATTTTCCGCATAGCGATCTCTCAGGTGAAGATGAGCGCCTGCGGGAAGTCAAATCCACCTATATCCATGTTCCCCTGCTCTTAAAAGTCAGTACCAAACGCATAGGAAATGTCAAACCCTATATTGTAGGCGGGTTGTCCTCATCCATCAACCTGGGAAGTAATAAAAACAGCAAGGAGGATAACAGGCAAGGGACATTCCGGATGGAAAAACAGGCCTATTACTACGAAGTGGGCTTCGGTATCGATTTCTACCTTTATTACTTTAAATTCTCACCGTCCATACGCGGTGTGTTTGCCTTCAACGACGAACTAAAACCTGACGATGACCCCAACAGTCCCTGGACCGGGAACATCAACGGCATGTACAGCCGGGCCATATTTATCAACCTTACTTTTGAATAAAGCCGAACTCCCTGTACTCTTCCCAGCATTTGCCGTTGTGTTTCAGCAGGCATAGGCTGCTGGCCGTAAAAGAAGCGGTGAGCTCCCGCTTTTCGTATTCCGGCCATGCTTCGCGAAACAGGGCTTCGGTCAGGTCGCGTGTGGCAATGGTCATATGCGGATGGAACCTATGGGTGATCTCTTTTTCGGTAAAGTTCAGTTTTCCGGTCAATATATGCCGTAAACCGGCATGAAGCTCCACGATCGGAGCGTGATCTTCCACTTTTACGAATATCACCCGGGGCGAAAAACAGTTAAATCCCGATAATATCACGGGAAAAGGGCGTTGCAGGCCGGCAAACTCTTCCAGAGCGTTTACGATCCGCGATTCGTATGCCGCAACCCGTTTAAACGGCATTTGCAGGGTGATATGAGCCGGGGATTTAAGAGCGTGCTTTACGCCATATTTGTCTTTCAGCTCTTCCTTGAGGCTTTTTACCCGTTCCTTAAGGCCGTCAGGTGGTACGATAGCTATGAAGTAGAGATTTTGATACATGGTCTGAGTACAAAGTATTAAAAATAAGAAAGTAAAAAATTCTGAGCAATGAAATACCCGGCTACGGCATGCTTGTATTTCTTTTTATAAATTTGTGTAAAAATAATGCCGAACATCATCCAAATCAGGTGAACTGGGAACAAGCACTAAAAGACTATCGCCATTATCTACGAATAGAACGGGGGCTGGCCGTCAACTCCCTGGAAAACTATTCCCTGGATGTAAAGAAACTCATGCTTTTTTTAAAGGAACGCTCCATATCCTTTTCTCCCGCTACTATCCCGGCCGAAGTGGTTCAGCAGTTTATCTACGAAACAGCCAAAGAGGTCAATGCCCGTTCACAGGCGAGGATACTTTCGGGGCTGCGCAGTTTTTTTAACTACCTCATCTTCGAGGATTACCGCAAAGACAATCCGATGGAGCTTATCGAATCGCCGAAGATCGGCAGGAAGCTCCCGGACACCCTTTCACAGGAAGACATCGACAAGCTCATCGCCACCATCGACCTCAGCACTCCGGAAGGCGAACGCAACCGGGCCATGCTGGAAACACTGTATAGCTGCGGGCTTCGGGTATCGGAACTCACCGCATTGAAAATATCGGACCTCTTCTTTGACGAAGGCTTTATCAAGGTCACCGGAAAAGGTGACAAACAACGCTTCGTACCGATCGCGAATGCCACACAAAAACTGATTGACATATACAAAAATGAAGTCCGGGTACACATCACCACCCAGAAAGGACACGAAGACATTTTATTTCTCAACCGAAGGGGAAAACAACTCACCCGCGCCATGATATTCACCATCATCAAACGGCTGGCAGAAAAGACCGGGTTGCACAAAAACATAAGTCCGCACACTTTCCGGCATTCTTTCGCCACTCACCTGCTGCAAAACGGTGCAGACCTGAGGGCCATACAACAGATGCTGGGACACGAAAGCATTACCACGACCGAAGTATATATGCATGTAGACCGCTCTCAACTGGCAGAAGTGGTGCATAAATACCATCCGCGGTCCCTCGGCGAAGCTGGTGCTGAACCCTTCGACTAAACTCAGGATAAACTAAAGCCGAAATGCCCGGGAACCACACGACTCCGACGAAGAACAGTTTGAGCCGGACCAGGATACGAAAGAGTGATGTCCCCGGAATTACCTATTTGACCGACTCTTTTTCCTTCTTATATGGCCTTATAATAAGCCTTGCTTCCCTGTCGAAACGGATATAATTGTACAGCCAGTTTACAAAGACCACCATCTTATTCTTAAAACCGATCAGGGCAAACAAATGGACAAAGATCCAGACAAACCAGGCAAAGACCCCCTGGAATTTCCACCGCGGAAGGTCTACCACAGCTTTGTTCCTTCCTACGGTAGCCATGGATCCCTTGTCAAAATACCGGAAAGGTTTCATGGGTTTGCCGCGTAGATATTTTATAAGATTGTTTCCCAGAAGTTTTCCCTGTTGTATGGCCGGCTGTGCCATCATGGGGTGTCCGTTCGGGTATTTTTCGGTTGGCATATAAGCCACATCCCCGATGGCAAAAATATCGTCGAAACCTTCGACCTGGTTAAATTCGTTGACTTTTACCCGGTTTCCCCGGGCTATCAGATCTTTCCCGTCCACTCCTTTAAGGGTAGCCCCTTCTACTCCGGCAGTCCATATCAATGTTTCCGTTTCAAAAGAAATATCCCTGTTCGTGGTCACTGTATAACCGTCGTAATTGGTAACAAAGATCTCTTTCCACACATTTACCCCCAGCTTCTCCAGGAACTCTTCTGCCTTTTTGGAAGCCTGCGGGCTCATGGCATCCAATACCCTGTCCGTACCCTGAACTAGGTTGATTTGCATCTGGCGTATGTCCAGGTCCGGATAGTCCTTGGGCAGTATCCCTTTTTTTATCTCTGCCAACGCTCCTGCCAGCTCCACTCCCGTAGGGCCCGCACCCACAATGACAAAATTCATCAATGCATTGCGTTTGTCCAGGTTATTGGTAAGCAGGGCCTGTTCAAAATTTTCCAGGATAAGGCTCCTGAGGTTCAAAGATTGCGGGATGGTTTTCATGGCCATTCCGTTATGCTTCACGTTCTCGTTACCGAAATAATTGGTCCTGGACCCTGTGGCTATCACCAGGTAATCATAGGTAATCTCTCCTATATCGGTCTTTACGGTCTTTCTTTCTGGTTCTATATGCTCCACATGGGCCAGTCGAAAATAGGAATTCGGATAGTTTTTCAACACCTTCCGGATAGGATATGCTATGGAATCGGGTTCCAGCCCACCGGTGGTCACCTGATACAGCAGCGGCTGGAACGTATGGTAGTTATGCCTGTCGAGCATGACTACCTGCACGTCTTGCTTTCCTAATCGCTTTGCTAATTCAAGGCCCGCAAAACCTCCCCCGATAATAACTATTCTGGAAAAACTGGTCTTTGGAATATTCATAAAAAGAAGATATAGATTGTACCTTACAAAGGTAAGTTTTCTCTGCCTCTTTATAATTGAAGCAGTTTAATTTATTCGGTCCTGAATGGTGAAATTCACATATTTTTATAATTATACAGCTCCCGGCCCGGCAGTTATACTTTTTATTTTAAATTTATATCAAAAATACCTCCTCATGAAAATATCAAACACTATTCCTTTAACATTTTTACTATGTACAATACTGTGTTTTTCCCAAAAAAGAACAGATCAAATACTATCGGACTTAGATAATAAAAGTGAATTTTACGGCAATATAGCCCAAACCATCTGGGGGTATGCCGAAATGGGCTACCAGGAAGAAAAAAGCGTCGCTCTTTTACAAAAAACACTAAAGGATGAAGGTTTCTCGATAAAAGCGGGAATAGCGGGTATCCCCACTGCGTTTGTCGCTGAGTACAACAACGGAGGGCCTGTGATCGGTATCCTGGGAGAATACGATGCCCTTCCCGGGCTTTCGCAGCAGGCGGTCCCGGAGAAGAAACCGGCCGGGAAAGCTGCGGGGCACGCTTGCGGTCATCACCTCTTCGGTACGGCTTCTGCGGCTACGGCCATTGCCGTCAAAAACTGGTTAAAGAAAAGTAAGGTCAGGGGCACTGTGCGTTTTTACGGATGCCCTGCAGAAGAAGGCGGTTCGGGAAAAGTCTATATGGTAAGGGAAGGTGTATTTGACGATGTAGATGCCGTGATCCACTGGCACCCCTCTTCCGCAAATGCGGCCAATGCCGGTGCCGCACTCGCCAACAAATCGGCTAAATTCCGGTTTCACGGGGTTTCCGCCCATGCCGCAGCCGCTCCGGAAAAAGGGAGGTCTGCCCTCGATGCGGTAGAAGCCATGAACTATATGGTGAACATGATGCGCGAACACATCCCTTCGGATGCGAGGATACATTACGTCATTACCAACGGAGGCAAAGCCCCCAATGTGGTTCCCGATCTTGCCGAAGTGTATTACTACGCCCGGCATATGAAAAGGGAAGTGGTCACAGATATCTTTGACCGTATGGTAAAAGCTGCCGAAGGTGCCGCCCTGGGTACCGGGACCACCATGGACTACGAGATGATCGGGGGAACCCATGAGCTGCTTCCCAATCTCACCTTACAGAAAATAATGTATGACAACCTAGTCACTGTCGGCGGTATCGATTATACGGAAACAGAAAAAGCCTTTGCCGATAAAATAGGCAAGACCCTGGGCGTTGAGAACGTCAATTACGAAACAGCCAAAAATGTTATGCCCTACCAGGAACAAGGCAGCCCGATGGGATCTACCGATGTAGGCGACGTGAGCTTTGCCGTGCCCACCGTTGGCCTGGGCACCGCAACCTGGGTGCCCGGAACGCCCGCCCATAGCTGGCAGGCCGTTGCTGCAGGCGGCATGAGCATCGGAAAAAAGGGGATGATGGTCGCCGCCAAAACTATGACACTAACCGCTATAAGCCTGTTCTCCGCCCCGGACATCCTCGATAAGGCCAAAGCGGAATTCCTGGAAAAAAGAGGTCCGGATTTCAAGTATGTCCCCATGCTGGGCGACAGGGCTCCTGCGTTGGATTACAGGAAATGATAGTGTCGTTTTTTCATGGTTCAAGGTTTAAAGTTCAAGGTTGCAGGTTACAGTTTTTTGGTTTTGGAATTCGAAGAGGGTTTTAATTTTATTTCCAAACTCACCAACTCCAAAACTCCTCAACCCCGTGACAGGCCAGAATTTAGAGTTTATCATTTTATCTCCCTTATTTTTGTAACAATTTTCGGGCATACACTACTAATCACTAAACACCGTTTAATTAGTGGACAAAGAACTGGAACATAGTTTCGTTACAAAACTGGAAAAAAACCAAAACATCGTGCACAAAGTGTGCAGATTGTATACCTCTACCCCTGACGAGCACAACGACCTGTTCCAGGAGATCGCCATACAACTCTGGAAGGCCTACCCCAAGTTCAGAGGAGAGGCGAAATTCAGCACCTGGATGTACCGGGTAGCCCTCAATACTGCCATTACGCTATACCGCAAATCCAAAAACTCCATCCCCACCCAAAACTACGAGAACGTGCTGAACAACCTCAGGGCAAAGGAGTATAACGATGAAGAAGAACAACAAGTAAAACTGATGTATGATGCCATAAAACAACTGAGTGACGTAGAAAAAGCTTTGATCTTCCTTTACCTGGAGGACAAGAACTACAAAGAGATATCCGATACCCTCGGAATTACGGAAGTCAATGCCAGGGTGAAAATGAACCGGATAAAGTCGAAATTACGAACGATATTGAAACCATAGATATGGAAGGTATGGATGAGCTAGAGCTATTAAAAAAGGACTGGAAGAAGAGGGAAGCCTCCCTCCCCAGGCTGTCGTACGAAGAGATATATAAAATGATCTGGAAAAGATCTTCCTCTAACGTAAAATGGATATTTATAATAAGTGTTATTGAATTTACGCTCGGTATTGCACTTTTTTTCTACAGTCCTTCGTATATGGAAGAAATGGAATACCCCGAAATGGACTATTTCCTCTACATCACCTATCCCGTTCTGCTATATTTTATCTACCGGTTCTATCACAATTACAAAAGAATTTCTACCACATCGTCCGTCAGGGAGCTTATGCGATCCATCATAAGGGCGAGGCGGACCGTAAAACACTATATTATCTTCAACCTCATCGTGATCGCCATAACATCTATAACTACTTTTTTTCTGGTCTATGTAGAAAAAGCCGGGGGATGGGAAACATACAACCAGTCCTCTCACCTCAGCGATCATCTCATTCTCGTATCTTTTGCCATACTCATAACGGCTATTATCCTTGGTATATGCCTGGGCGTATACCTGTTGCTGTACGGATTTTTACTGCGCCGCCTCAACAGGAATTACAAGGAACTGAAGCAACTGGAAGTTTAGCCGATACATCAAAACAAAAGAGGTTGCCCGATCATCATCAAACAACCCCTTTATACTATTTACCTGTTTTTTCAGGGTTTATCCGCATTTGGAAGAACCGCAGTTTTTACAGGTCAAACACCCTTCCTGGTACATCAGGTCGGGACTGTTGCAATTGCTGCACTTCTGCCCTTTGGCTTCGGTACCATCCGGAACATAACGTTTTAAAGCCCTGGCCACACCGTTCTTCCACGTATTGATGGACTCGTTGTCCAGTTGGAGGCTATTGATGAGATTCACAACACGGTCAATAGGCATTTCATGCCGTAATGTACTGGATATCAATTTAGCATAATTCCAGAATTCCGGATTAAACTTATGCGACAATCCTTCGATAGTGGTTTTATATCCACGTTTGTTTTTATATTGAAAGTCATAGCGCGATGTACCATCTTCATTCCTGTTTTTGATAATACGACCGTGCTCCACCCATCGGGGCAGCAATATCCCGTCTTCATCATCGGCCAGTCCGGTAAATATCTCATAGGGTTTTCCATCGATAAGGCCGATAAAGGCGATCCATTTCTCTTTGTTGTTCTGAAAGCGGACTACATCGGTTTCTAGCACCTGCGGACGCTTGGTCGGGAAAGAAGACCTATTCTCTTCTTCCTCTTTTTCTCCCTTTGTTTCATCGCTGGAGATCAGCACCCCGCTCCTGGAGCCATCGCGGTATACGGTAACTCCCTTACACCCCGCTTTCCAGGCTTCCAGGTATAATTGGCCCACGAGTTCTTCCGATACGTTATTCGGCAGGTTGATGGTAACACTGATAGAATGGTCTACCCACTGCTGCACACTGCCCTGCAAATGCACCTTGCTCAACCAGTCAACATCGTTGGAGGTTGCTTTGTAGTAAGGCGATCTTTTAATCAGCTCATCTAATTCCGTCTGACTGTAATTTTTGTCCGCATCTATTCCGTTGACTTCCATCCACTGTTTGAAACGGTGGTGGAACACCATGTATTCTTCCCAGGAATCTCCCACTTCGTCCACAAAATCCACACGGACATCCTTATCGTTCGGGTTTACCTTCCTTCTTCTTTTGTATACCGGAAGGAAAACAGGTTCTATACCCGATGTTGTTTGTGTCATAAGACTTGTTGTTCCGGTAGGGGCAATAGTCAGTAATGCAATATTCCTGCGGCCGAATTCCAGCATTTCGTAATACAACTTTTCATCGGCCTCCCTGAGCCGGAGAATAAACGGGTTGTCTTTTTCCCTTTCTGCGTCAAAAATAGCAAAGGGGCCGCGCTCTTTGGCGGTATGGACCGACGCCCTGTAAGCTTCCAGGGCAATGGTTTTGTGTACTGTTACAGAAAACTCATTGGCCTTCTCTGTTCCGTACCGATATCCCAGGCCGGCCAGCATATCGCCTTCAGCAGTGATCCCGATCCCGGTCCTTCTTCCTTCGTGTGCTTTTTTACGGATGTTCAGCCAAAGGTTTTTTTCTACATGTTTCACCTCATCGCTCTCCGGATCGGCTTCGATCTTGGCCAGGATAGCATCGATCTTTTCCAGTTCCAGGTCTATGATGTCATCCATGATACGCTGCGCATAGGCCACGTGTTTTTTGAAAAGTTCAAAGTCAAAAGAGGCCTTGTCCGTAAACGGATCTTTTACATAGGAAAACAGGTTGATGGCCAACAGGCGGCAGGAGTCGTACGGACATAAGGGGATCTCCCCGCACGGGTTGGTCGATACCGTTTTATAGCCCAGGTCTGCATAGCAGTCCGGCACCGACTCCCTGGAAATGGTGTCCCAGAAAAGGATCCCCGGCTCTGCCGATTGCCATGCATTGTGAACAATTTTGCCCCAGAGCTTCCCCGCATCGATCTCCCGGGTATATTTCGGATCTTCACTCTGAATGGGATATTTCTGTACATACGGGTCCCCGGATGCCACGGATCTCATAAAATCATCGTCTATACGCACCGACACATTGGCCCCGGTAACCTTCCCCTGCTCCATTTTGGCATCGATAAAATCTTCTGAATCGGGATGATTTATGGAAATCGAAAGCATCAACGCCCCGCGGCGGCCATCCTGCGCCACCTCTCTGGTAGAATTGGAAAAACGCTCCATAAACGGAACGATCCCGGTAGATGTCAGGGCCGAATTTTTTACCGGGGAGCCCTTGGGGCGGATATGGGAAAGGTCGTGCCCTACACCTCCGCGGCGTTTCATGAGCTGCACCTGCTCCTGGTCTGTTTTCATAATGCCGCCATACGAATCGGAAACCCCGTCATTGCCAATAACAAAACAGTTAGAAAGCGAGGCGATCTGATAGGGGTTGCCTATCCCCGCCATCGGGCTTCCCTGTGGCACTATGTATTTAAAGTCCCTGATCAATTCGAAAACCTCATCTTCCGACATGGGGTTGGGATACTTCTTTTCCACCCTCGCGATCTCTTTGGCTATCCTCCTGTGCATATCGTCGGGAGTACCTTCGTAGATATTTCCATCGGAATCCTTCAGCGCATATTTGTTAACCCATACCCTGGCGGCCAAATCATCCCCTTTAAAATATTTTAAAGACGCCAGGAACGCTTCCTCCTGCGTATACGTCTTTGCTGTCTTTGAAGTGTTTGTAATCTGCATTTCCTATATCAATGATTTTTCAAGTAAAACGATACATCAAATGTAAACAAAATAGAAACATCAAATAATTAATAATTTAAAAAGTTTACAAGAAAATAAGCATAAAAAGTTTATTTTCAGATATTTAAAAAATTACTAACACTGAAAAGTTGACAATTTTCATCATTTTCAAACAAAAACATCCTGATAGAATAATTCTTTTATGTATACACAAAAAACGGGAAGAACGAAGGTTGTAAAAGGCCTTTTTGCATCTTATATGAATACCGTATCAAACAAAAAAACGTCAGTTTGGAAGAGGTAATTCTCCCTAACTGACGTTTTTACACAAACGCTTTTAAAATCGCGTTCACATTATTTTAGGCGGACAAGATGCTCAACCTGCCATGACCGCATCAATATGCCTTATTGTATTCTTTTTGCAATGCCGGGCGGCCTTTTTTCATCCATTCCGGGACTTTCTTCCCTTTCAGGTAGTGATCAAAGAACTGCATCATACGGATGGACAGGTCTTTCCGGTTGCCCCAGCTACTGTTTTTGAGGTTGTGGGGCTCCCCGTTGTATGTAAGCATCCATACAGGCTTGTCCAGCCTGCGCAGGGCCACGAAGTACTCTATACCCTGATACCACGGCACGGCCCCGTCATTGTCATTGTGCATCATCAGTAAGGGGGTATTCACCCTATCGGCATAGAACAAGGGGGAATTTTCCATATAGAGGTCGAGTTTTTCCCAGAGGGGGCCGCCGATGCGGCTTTGTGTATGTTCGTACTGGAACATCCTGCTTAAACCGGTCTGCCAGCGGATACCTCCGTAGGCACTGGTCATATTGCTCACCGGGGCACCGGCCATTGCGGCAGCAAATATATCGGTCCGGGTAATGAGGTATGCGGTCTGGTAGCCTCCCCAGCTCTGCCCCTGGAGGGCGATGTGGGAATCATCTACATAAGGATAGTCGGCCATCAGTTTTTCCACTCCGCTTACAATACAGTCGTAAGCGCTTTGTCCCGGGTATCCTTCTTTATAGACAATATCGGGCACAAACACCAGGTAGTCATTGCTGGCATAGAAAGTCTTGTTGATAATGGAGCGGCTCGGGGTCGGGATGTAATGCTGGTGAAGGTCGTCCGAACTCAGTTCGTAGAAATACACCACCACCGGGTATTCCTTTCCGGAATCGAAATTTTCCGGTTTGTAGAGCAATCCCTGCAGGGGAACGTCGTCATAGTTCTTCCATTCTACCAGGGACACACTACCCCATTTATAGTCTTTTTGCTGTGGATTTGCCGCGGTAAGTTTTTCAGGGGAATCCATCGCGGTAGTGGTCACCCAGATATCCGGGTATTCGTTGTAGGTTTCCTTTGTAAAAAATACTTGCTCACCATTTTTCGCCTTCCGGGGATAATTAAGCCTGTAATCACCGGCCATGATCACTTCAGGCGATTTTTTCCGGTTCAGGTCGGCAAAGGCATATCCCGCTTTTTTGGTCTCTTCTTCAAAAGAGGACAGCAACGCTTTTTTTTCGGTGTCTATGAATTTTTCATCCCAGTCGAGCTGCAGGTAGCGGTATATGGTTTTGGTCTTCCTTCCGTTTTTGGTCACCCTTATCGGTTTGTTTTCTCCTTTGGGGTCGAGTTTCCAGATATCATACCGGTCATAAACATAAATCGCTTTATCGTCCTTAGCCCATCCGGCAACTCCATAGGGCCAGGGTTCACTGGGTGTATCATGTCTTTCATTGTAGAATGGGACATCGATCTCTTTGGTCAGGGCCACCTGCTTGTTGGTTTGCAGGTCCACAGAATAATAAATGCTGTCCTTGCGATTGTAATACACGGCATATTTCTGGGAGCTTCCTACCCACATCCGGTTCTGTTCTTTTACCAGGAGAGTCTTTTTTCCGGTTTGCAGGTCAATGCTGTAGAGATCTCTGATCCGCAGCCCGGTCCATGAAGAGGCTCTTTGATATTTGCTGCCGTCACTCCCCAGCACAAACTTTCCGTCACCCTTATCGAGGACCGTTATTTCGGCGACTGTACTGTCTGCCAGCTGTAAGGCCTGCCCTGTTTCGAAATCGTATACGGCCAGATAGTTTTTTTTCCGGTCCTTCTGGAGGTTCACTTTCTGCCGGGGCTGCAGTTCCTTGTCTGTCCAGGCCCAGACATCGAGCGTGGCGCGTTCGTTGTTCAGCAGGGTATCTTTCGGGTGTTCGGTTTCCGGGAAAGCGGTACCGAAAAACATTCTTTTGCCGTTTTCGGAAAAGTAGATCCTGCCATTTTCCGAAGGCACCCACTTCGCAGGGATATCCCGGATATCTTTTCTTCCAAGTTCTGAAACGGTTTCTTTTGTGCCTTTATACAGGCGGTAGGTTTTGATCTTTGTGGTGTCTTCTGAAAACAAAAAACCGAGCTTTGTACCTTCGGGCCCAAGGGCTATTTTATTCACCGTCCCCGTTTTAGCGAACAGCGTATCTGTTTTTCCGGCCTCCGCATCGAAATACACCACGGCCGACCGGGTTGTGGTGCTGTCTTTCTTCTCCGTCCTCAACAACAACTTATTGGCCTTGCTGGCCCAGGTATAAGCCTTGACATGTTTAAACACCGTACTGTCTTTTCTCAAGGGGTTCAACACGACCACCAGGGTATCGCTATCCTTCTTCTTAGCGGTTTCGACAGTATCTTTTTTCTCCTTTTCCCTGTCCTTTTCCGAAGCGGTTTTCAATACAGTCTTATAGGCCAGCCACTCCCCTCCTTCTGCAGGAAAATCGAAATCTTTCATATCCGGGTATTTCTGTACCTCTCCGGTTTTAAGCACATAAATCCCGAGGGAATCGGACGGGAGTTTGTCTTTTTTCCATTTTGCAGTTTCGGCCTTTCTCCGAAGGGCGATCTGTGGTTTTATCCTGAATGCCACAAAAGAGCTGTTACCACTTATCCGGGCATCAGTGCTCCGGGCTATGGTATCAGATGTTTTGGTCTTTGTATTGGTAATAACCAACATACCATCTCCTTTTCCGGGCTTGTATTCATAAACGAGATAGTTCCCGTTTTCGGAAAGTTGCGGTTTTTCGATATGCATCCAACTGTCGAAATCGTCTACGGTAAGAGACTTTTTTTGTGCCGACAACAGTCCTGCGGATAAAAATAGTAACGTAAACAGGTATGACTTTTGTTTCATGTTTCTGGTTATAGTTATTTTTAGTTTTTTGAGCTTTATGGGACGGATCCCCCTCCCCCTTGGGGGGAGATGCCAAAGGCAGAGGGGGACTCCATTATCACATTGGCACATTCTAACTCCCATTCTTATCCTTATAACTCCATCGTCGTTTCTGGTTCAGGGCTTCGGCCAGTTTCAGGTCTTCTTCGGGTATGACCTTCAGGAAGGATGGATGTTGCTCAATGGCGTATTCGAGCTTTTCCACGATCTCTTCTACGGTGTCATTCTCATAATCTATGTTTAGCGGTTCCTTAATGACCATCGATTGCAGTATACCTTTCTTTTTTACCCATAGCCCTTTTTTATCGAAAGAACGCCGGAAGCCGTCTATCACCACGGGGATCACTACCGGTTTGTATTGTTTTATGATATGTGCCGTTCCCTTCCTTATGGGTTTCCACGGTTTGGTAGTTCCCTGCGGAAAGGTGATGACCCAGCCATCTTCCAGGGCCCTACCTATATTCTCGGTGTCATTGGGATTTACTTCGCGCTGTATCTTTTTCCCTTTTTCCCTCCAGGTGCGTTCTACGGTGATGGCTCCTGCATAAGACATAATCCTGGCCAGAAGCCCCGCCCTCATGGTCTCTTTTGCAGCTACATAATAGATGTTCAGCTTCGGCCTCCAGATATAACCGACGTTCTTTATGGAATCGACCCGATGGGTGAGACTGGCATTGAACACGTGGAACATGGCCACCACATCGGCAAAATAAGTTTGATGATTGGATACAAACAACACATCTTTTTCGGGCAATTCCTTGATGATCTCCGATCCTTCTATCTGCAATTCGTTAAAGCCGCGGTATCTACGGTGCGTAAGTATACCGAATATCCTGATCAGCCATTTTTTCAGGAACAAAATATGTCCGAAAGGATTTTTTCTGAACAATCCCATGGTGTTATTTGTTGTTTGTAGTTTTTTGTTAAAGGTTTATGGTTCTTAACTGTCACACCCCCCCTATCAATTTCAATCTCTCCCATCTTCTTGTCTATTCCAGCGCAATTTTCAACAAGTCCTTCACTTCACTCAACATGGCTGCCGTAGCTCCCCAAACCACATGTTCATTGAAATTGAACACCGGCACATCGACATTCACCGCATATGAGGTGGTGATGGTTTTCCTGGATACCAGATTATCGTCCAGCACATCATCCAAAGGGACTTCTATGAGCTGCTCCACCTCTTCTTCCTGTGGAAAGAAGACCGGGGGCTCTCCGGTTATTCCCAGAAAGGGCTGTACCAGGAAATTGCTGGGTGGAATATAAAGTGTGGTCATGGCACGCACCACTTCGATCTTCTCTGATGCGATGCCTATTTCTTCGTGGGTTTCCCTCAGGGCGGTGACCTGAATATCAGCATCTTCCTCTTCGACCTTCCCGCCGGGAAATCCCACCTGATTGGAATGTACGCCTTCATATTCCTTTCGCAGGAGCAGGACAATATGTGTTATATCTTGCCTATCGGGATAGAACAGGGCCATAACCCCGGCTTTCTTCGGAGCTTTGACGGCCATATCAACGTTTCGCAACTCCCTTGCCGGTATGGAAGCCATTTTATACTGGGATTCCTGTCCCGGTAAAGGTAGATTTTTTATTTTTGGGACTAACTCTAAAAATTTATCAAAATTCATGTTACGTTACAAACTGAGTCTTTTTACAATAATACTACTTATATTTTTAACCGGATGCCAAGAAAAACCTAAAAAATCTGCGCAGGATAACGAACACGGGGCCATAAAAACCGATACGGTCAAAAAGCAGAAGCAGGACACCATGGGTTCGAAAGACACACTTCCGGCAAATGTCAAAGTAGAGGACACCATTGTCCTGAATGATGACAACGCCATCCCTTTCTTTTTCGAATACAACAAAAAGCACAAGGAAAACAAGGTAAGAATATCTACCAAATATGGCGATATCATTATTGAACTTTTCCGGGAGACCCCTTATCACCGATCCAATTTTATTTATCTGACCAAAAAGGGATATTTTAACGACACCTATTTTCACAGGGTGGTCAAGGATTTTATCATCCAGGGCGGTAATTCCGACAGCAGGGAAACATCGCGAAAACGAAATAAAATAGGGCGATACCTTCTTCCTCCCGACACCAAAAAAGGCTTTAAACACGACCGGGGCGTGATCTCCATGCCCAGCAGTGACGAGGTGGACAATCCTCACAAGCTGGCCTCTCCCTACGAATTCTTTATCGTGGTACAAAGCCCCGGGGCCTATCACCTCGACAGCAATTATACGGCCTTCGGCCGGGTTATCCAGGGCATGGATGTTGTAGACAAGATCAGCGAATTACCTACGGACGGACGGGAATGGCCGCATGAAAGCGTAAGAATGAAAGTTGAAATCATAGAATAATAACTATAAGATAGAGACGCACGGGCGTGCGTCTCTACAAGGCGGCAAAACCTCCGCAAATTGAAGCCAGCCCATGCGTCTCCACGAGATATTCCCTTATTAGAATGATCCGGTGATCACCCGGTAAAATACAGCATAATCGCGGTGATAATAACCACAATAAGCCCTGAAGTTACAATATCTACCCAGGAATAACTGTTTTTCACGTCTGCTTTCTGCTCATCCGTAAGGGTTCCCAGAGCCAGCCCTTCCACCTGTTTGGCCGAAGGCTTTGCCGAAGAAAGGCTTACGCCCACCAGTATACAGAGCGATATTACAAATATGATAATAGCGAAGTGAGAGAATGGTATGGCTATGATGTCTCCGAGTATTCCAGAAAATTCACGGCCGGGATTAAAGGTTACCATGGTATCCAGAACAAGCCGGAAAAGTCCGATACCGAAACCGATATACAAGGTGGCCATAGCTCCTTTTGCGTTGATCCTTTTGGAGAGTATTCCCAGCAGGAATACTGCGGTAATGGGTGGCGCTATATACGATTGTACGGATTGCAGATAGTCATACAGGGTGCCGGGAGCATTCTTCATAACAGGTATCCATGCAAACCCGAGGACAACGATCACTGCGGTAGCTATTTTACCAATGCGAAGCAGCCTCGTTTCGCTTTCCGCCGGTCTTAACTTCTTATAAATATCGATAGTGAACAGGGTTGAGCACGAATTGAATACGGAAGCCAGGGAACTCATTAAAGCAGCCAGCAGGCCGGCAGCCACAAGCCCTCTTATTCCGGCCGGGAGCAGGGTTTTTACCATGGTCGGCAAAACCTCGTTGGCATCGTTGTACTGAAGTACTCCCTGTTTACTCAGGGCGAAAGCCACCATTCCGGGAACCAGAAAGAGGAAAACAGGGAGTATCTTTAAAAAACCACCCCAGATTGCCCCCCTCCGGCCCTCCTTGACGTTCCGGGCCGTCAATACCCGTTGCACGATGTACTGGTCGGTACACCAATACCATATCCCCACTATGGCACCACCAAACACCATCCCGGTCCACGGATATTTCGGATCATCTGCCGGGCGCCACATATTGAAGTGCGAGCTGCCCACAATATCTTTAAGCCCGGACCACCCCCCTATGGCTTCGTGGTCCAGCCCGATATAAGTCACTGCCAGGGCTCCTCCTATCAGAATAAAGGTTTGCAGGGCCTCGGTGTAAACCACGGCGCGCATTCCTCCCACAACAGTATATATCCCTGTAATGACCAGGGTAAGAATAGCCCCCGTCCAGAAATCCATGCCGAGCAGGGACTGGAAAACGATCCCTCCGGCGTAGATGGAAACGGAGACCTTGGTCAATATGTATCCGATGAGGGAGAGTATGGACAGGAACCACCGGGCTTTGGGACTGTATCTGCGTTCCAGGAATTCCGGCATGGTAAACACGCCACTCCGGGCGTAAAATGGCAGGAACACCCATCCGAGAAGCAATACGATCCATGCATGAAGCTCGTAATGTGCCAGGGGCATTCCACTATCGGCACCCGCTCCTGCCAATCCTACAAGATGCTCCGAACCTATGTTCGATGCAAAAATAGACGCCCCGACAACAAACCAGCCTACATTCCGGCCCGCCAGAAAGTAATCCTGGGTGTCCTTTTGCTTTTTACTCATTACCCAGGCGGCAATGCCGAGGAGAAGGACAAAGTACAATCCTATGACTATCCAGTCCAGTTGTTCCATAATCTGTGTTTTTGGTTAGTTATTCCGATACTTCAGGTAGTGAAGACCAGGAATGTATCAACTTAAATATATTGGTTGATCAGGTTTTCAAAGAATTCCTGTCTGCCGCTGGTTAATTTTATGTCCTGATGCCCTTCTGCATATTTGTACAGGTCTTCGAGTGATGACTTCCCTTCGGCAAATGCCTTTCCTTCTCCGGAATCGAAAGAGCTGTAACGTTCTTTGCGCAACGCCAGGTAGTCGGAATCTTCCAGAATATGCTGAGCGGTAACCAACGCACGTGCAAAAGCGTCCATACCCCCGATATGTGCATAGAAAATATCTTCGAGATCGGTGGAATTTCGCCTGGTCTTGGCATCGAAATTAACGCCCCCTCCCTGGAACCCGCCGGCCTGAAGGATCACAAGCATGGCCTGGGTCAGTTCAAATACGTCTACGGGGAACTGATCGGTATCCCAACCGTTCTGGTAATCGCCTCTGTTGGCGTCAATGCTCCCCAGCAGGTCGTTGTCTGCCGCTACCTGTAATTCGTGCTCGAAAGTATGTTGTGCCAGCGTAGCATGGTTGACTTCGATGTTCAGTTTAAAGTCGTCCAGGAGATCGTATTTGGTGAGGAAGCCCAGTACGGTAGCCGCATCGAAATCGTACTGGTGCTTGGTGGGCTCCATGGGTTTGGGTTCGATAAAGAAAGTGCCCTTAAACCCTTGTTTTCTTGCATAGTCCCTGGCCATGTGCAGAAAATTGGCAAAGTGGTCCTGTTCGCGTTTCATATCGGTATTCAGGAGAGACATATATCCTTCCCTTCCTCCCCAGAACACATAATTCTCCCCGCCGAGCTTTATGGTAACGTCCAGCGCATTCTTTACCTGTGCCGCGGCCTGTGCCAGTATATTAAAGTCGGGATTGGTCACGGCGCCGTTCATATATTTCGGGTGACTGAAGCAGTTGGCCGTCCCCCAGAGCAGCTTTACACCGGATGCCTTTTGTTTTTTGAGGGCATAGTCCGATATCAACTGTAACCTTTTTTCAGATTCTGCCAGGGTGTTTCCTTCGTCGATCAGGTCGAAATCGTGAAAGCAATAGTAGGGTGTTCCCAGTTTGGTCATAAATTCAAAGGCAGCATCCATTTTATCCCGGGCCTGTTGTTCTGCATCCCTGCTGGTCAGCCAGGGGAACGTCTTGGTAGGTATTCCAAAGGGATCGCCGCCTGTTCCGGTAAAAGTATGCCAGTAGGCCACGGCAAACTTAAAGTGTTCTTTCATGGTCTTGCTTCCCACCACTTTATTTTCGTCATAATACTTAAATGCCAGCGGATTCCGGGACGACGGGCCTTCGAATTTTATTTTTCCTATTCCTTTGAAATACTCTTTTTCTCCTAATGTGATCATTGTGTTTATTGTTTATTAGTTCCCAGTCTTATTTGGGGTTATACTCTTAAATTTTATCGGGGCCTGAAAATACCCCCCCTCTCACTCCGGACTTCTGACCTCCGGCTTCTGACACTATTTATTTCTGTGTTTTTACCAGTTCTTCCTTCCAGGAGGCATAAGCATCCTGATAAGCCTTTTTCTCTTCCAGAGGGGTATATGTAGTGATATATTCGTCCCCGGAAAAAGTACTTCCAAAGATCTCGAAATCACCGTAGCTGTAACCGGCGGCACGTGCAGCGCCTACCGCTCCGGTAGTGTTTACAACAGCGATCTCCCTGCCTGTGAGTGTGGCTATGGTACGGGAAAAGAGTTCGGACCGGAAAAGGTTGTCCCCTCCGGCCTTGATGGTGGTCAGTTCCACTCCGTCATTTTCCAGGATTCCTATACCATACACAAAAGAAAAGGCTATACTTTCCAGGGCGGCACGATACAGATGTTCTTCCCGGTGAATGTTGAAATTGAGGTTAAATATCCCGGCTCCCATGTTCTTATTGCCCAACATCCTTTCTGCGCCATTGCCGAAAGGCAATATACAAAGTCCGGATGCACCTACGGGAACAGTCGCTGCCATCCGGTTCATTTCATCATAGGAAAGCTCCCCTCCACCCACCTGTTCTTTCATCCAGCGATACAGTATTCCGGCGCCGTTGATATTTAACAGCTTGCCGATACGCGGTGCTCCGGGCTTATGGTTGACGTGGGCAAAATTATTGATCCGTGCCCCTTCTGTGGTACTGGTAACATTGCTCACAGCATAGACCACTCCCGAAGTTCCCCCGGTAGCCGCAATTTCCCCGGGACCAAACACATTCAGGGACAAGGCATTGTTGGGCTGGTCTCCCGCCCTGTAAAGCAAGGGCGTTCCTTTTTTTAATCCCAGTTCTTCCGCAGCTTCCGCGGTGAGTGCTCCCTGTTCGGAAAAGGCAGGTACGATATCGGGAAGCAAGGAAGTATCTATCCCGGCTTCTTCCAGCAACCAGACCGCGGGCTTATCGTCCTTAAAGTCCCAGATGATACCTTCGGACAGTCCCGATGGGGTGGTGGTGCATTTCCCGGTAAGTTTCAGTGCTATATAATCTCCGGGGAGCAGGAATTTATATACTTTTTCATAGATTTCCGGTTCGTTGTCTTTTACCCATTTCAGTTTGGACAGCGTAAAATTCCCCGGGATATTGAGCAGCCGTTCCAGGCATTTATCCTCTCCTGTTTTCTGCAAAAGTCCGGCACCTGCTTCCACGGCCCTGCTGTCGCACCATATTATGGAATCGCGGAGCACCCTGTGTTCGCTATCTACCAGGACCAGCCCGTGCATTTGATAGGATATTCCTATTCCCTTTATTTTCTTCGGATCGGTATGGGTCTGTTTCACCAGTTTTGCTGTGGCCCTGCACAGGTTATCCCACCACATCTCCGGATCCTGCTCGGCCCAGCCCGGTTTCAGGGAAGTTATGGGCATTTCCTTTTCGGGCTGTTGCGTTATTCCGAGTACTTTGCCGCTCCCGGCCTCGACAAGGGAAACTTTTACAGATGAACTCCCTACATCATATCCTATCCAGTACATGTTTTTATGACTTCTGTTTATCGTATTATTAAAGAAACTGTTTTTGAGTTTTCAAAAGAGACTATCTTATAGTACAAAAAACTATAAGATATGGTAAAAATAACTATATCTTTTGATCCAACAAATTTTACAGCATAAAATAACAACTGCAACCGGTTGCGAATCAAAAATACATTTTCCCGGAAAATTAATTAAAAAAAAATCATTTTGATTAAGTTCTGATGGATTTTAAGGCCATAGCCCCTGTTATGTTCTTTGATTATTGAGTTATTAAGGCAACACCGGTAAACTCAATAACCGAATAACTGAACCAAAAAAATACACTTGTCTTTTCACCGGATCCCCCTTTAATTACTGTACGGGCTTTAAACTCCCCTCTTTCTGCTGCTCTTCGTTAAAAGTTACGGGTAATTCCGTATATTTGACCGTCTTAACTTTTCTCCTTCTCTGCAAATCCCACCCAGGTACCGGTTGACACCACAGCTAATAATGACAAAGATGAAAGCAAAAAAGGAAATCACCATATACGACATTGCCAAAAAGCTCAAATATTCCCCTTCTACCATTTCACGTGCCCTGAACGATCATACAAGCATCAGTAAAAAAACGATCAGGGCCATAAAGAAAACGGCCAAGGAAATGGGGTATCATCCCAATTCGCTTGCCGCGAGCCTGAGGAACAATCGCAGCAAGACCCTTGGCATTATGATATCGCGTATCAACCGGCCGTTTATCTCTTCCCTGATAAGCGGTATTGAGGAACATGCAAGGAAGTCGGGCTACAATGTTATCATCAGCCAGTCTAACGACAAATACGAGAACGAGGTGGTCAATGCACAGACACTTTATAACAGCAGGATCAGCGGCCTTATCGTATCCCTGTCCATGGAAACCCGGAAGGTGGACCACCTGAAGCAGTTTATGGACCAGGGGATTCCCATTGTGTTTGTGGACCGCGTCCCCGACGAGTTGAATATACACAAGGTGATCATCGATAATTATGCAGCCGGGTACAAGGCCACCCAACACCTTATTGAGCAGGGGTGCAGTCGCATAGCCCACTTTGCCGGGGCGCAGCACCGCAACGTATATCGCGAACGGAAAAAGGGCTATATTGATGCTCTTAAAGATTATAACATCCCGGTAGACAACGACCTCATTATCCGTTTCAAAAGCCTGAGTTTCGAAGAAGGCGAAAAGGCCACCCGTAAATTACTGGACCTTCCCGGGCCACCGGACGGTATTTTCTCTGCCAACGATACCACAGCTGTAAGTGCTATTCTCCATGCCAAAAAACGGGGGGTGAAGATCCCCGAAGAACTCGCCGTCATCGGTTTTAATGACGACCCGATAGCATCTATTGTGGAACCCGGGCTGTCAACTATTACCCACCCTGCTATAAAAATGGGACAGATCTGTGCACAGCGCATCCTGCAACATGCCAGGGAAGATCAGGACCATGCCGTTTCTGAAATTACCGTGCTCCCCACCGAACTGCTTATACGGGATTCCTCGAACAGGAAGGGGATATAGCCCGGAATTAGCGGATTGACAGGAGATAGAAAAGATGGAATGGGATTGAAGAAAGGAAATGGAGAGACTGGGAGAATTGGAGTATACTGGCTGAAATTGTTGCTCGGGAACCGGGAAGTTGAGACGATACCCTGTGACTTTAAACCCTGAAAGCGTGCTTTCCCCTTGTTGTATCCTTATACAAAAACAGTTAAATTGTTAGGATCAGGGCATTAGTCCAAAAACATGCAACCGATTGCATAAAATATTTTGAAAATGGACTTTTTTTCGCTTATTTTACATTCCTTATCCCCTTCGGATACCGGACTACAACCTGTTGTTCAAATTATTTAGTCCGGAACCAGGTGGATATTTATTGAACCTAAAAAATCATTAAAACATGAGTAAAACGGCTATCGTTACCGGGGGAAACTCGGGGTTGGGCTATGCCACGGCAAAAAAATTATGCGACAACGGGATCAGGACATATATCATAGGAAGGAACCAGGAAAAAACCGAGGATGCCTGCAATGAGATCGGGGGCCTGGCCGTACCGGTGATCTTCGACCTCAATAACCTGGAAGGTATTCCTTCGCTTATCGAGGGAATTGCCAAAGAGTCTCCCATAGATATCCTGGTCAACAATGCCGGGATTAATATGAAAAAGGAATTCCTGGAGGTTACTGACGAGGAATTCCAGTCTATTATTCACACTAATGTATTCAGCGTATTTGCTGTGAGCCGGGAAGTGGTGAAGGTCATGAAAGCACACGGTGGCGGCAGTATCGTCAATATCAGTTCCATGACTTCGCAATACGGGATCCCCAAGGTGATCGCCTACTCTGCCAGCAAAACCGCCATAGAGGGCATGACCCGGGCCATGGCTGTTGAACTGGCCCAATACGGTGTCCGGGTAAACTGTGTAGCACCCGGCTTTATAAAAACCAAAATGTCCTCTAAAGCACTGGACAACGACCCTGAACGCAAAAACAAAGTACTCGGACGGACACCGATGGGTAAACTCGGAGAGCCCGCAGATATTGCCGATGCAGTCTTTTATTACGCTACTTCGGAATCCAAATTTACCACAGGGACCATACTTCCGGTAGATGGAGGGAACAGTATCGGGTTTTAGGGGTGTACTTATTAATGGGATAAAAATTAAAAAAGGAGGCTCCCCCCTTGAGGGGGGATACAGGGGAGTGTTAGTGGGCAAGATAAAAACACTTAAAATGAAACCTTAAACTTTAAACAATAAACCACACCATGATACGAATGCAACAAACCATGCGCTGGTACGGGCCGCATGACGGGGTAAGCCTGGAAGAAATTAAACAGGCGGGAGTGAGCGGTGTCGTTACGGCATTGCATGAGGTTCCCGTGGGAGACGTATGGACTGTCGAAGCCATTAGGGAACGACAGGCTTTGATACACGAGCCCGGGCTGGAATGGACGGTCATAGAGAGCCTTCCTGTTCATGAAGATATCAAACGAAAGAGCGGTAATTATAAGGCTTATATAGAAAATTACCGGAAAAGCCTGGAAAACATTGCCGCCTGTGGACTTAAGGTTGTTACCTACAACTTTATGCCTGTGCTCGACTGGGTACGGACCAATACCATGTTTATCAACGCCGACGGTACCAAAACACTGCGGTTTGAAAAGGATGCCTTTATATATTTCGACCTCTTCCTGCTTCAAAGGCCCGGTGCAGAGAACGATTATTCGGAAGACGAAAAAGAAAGTGCAGCAGCATACGGAAAGCAGTTGTCCGAAGAAGAAAAACAATCGCTCTTCCATACGGTATTACTGGGCCTACCGGGCAGCAAAGAAAATTTTACCCCGGAAAAGGTCCTTAACCTGTTGAAAGATTACGAAGGTATAGACGATACCAAACTCAGGGAAAACCTCTGTTTTTTCCTCAACGAAGTAGCCCCCTTAGCGGAAGAACTGGGACTTAAACTTGCCATCCATCCGGACGACCCTCCCTTTTCTGTACTCGGTTTGCCGCGTATCGTCTGTTCCGAAAAGGACATTGATACTATTTTAAAAGCTGTTCCCGTCAATGCCAACGGATTGTGTTACTGCACGGGTTCCCTCGGTGCCAACCCGGACAATGACCTGGTGAGCATTCTGGAAAAACATGGAGACCGTATACATTTTCTCCACCTGAGAAGCGTGGCCAAAGAACGAAATGGCATCTTTAAAGAAGCTGAACACCTGGGAGGGGATGCTCCGATGGAAGCCATCGTCCATAACATACTTCAATTAATGAACAAAAGGAATATATCGCTCCCTATGCGGCCGGATCACGGTGCACTTTTTACCCTTGAAAAAGAAAGGGAACACTTCTCCGGGTACTCACTGATAGGCCGCTTGAAAGGACTGGCAGAGATCCGTGGGCTGGAACAGGGAATGATATATGCGATGAACCACAAACTCTAATACGTTGCGAACATAAATAGAGACGCACAGCTTGCCCCGGCGTTCCGGGGGGGCGTGCGTCTCTATCCGTATATCTTTATTGATTGACCGGTCTTTAAGCACGATCAAACAGATCCCGGACACCGCGGTTGATCTTGTCTCCTCCTATTCTATTATGACATTTATAGTTTTTATGGTCCCGTCGGGATCATGCTCCAGCTTTGTCATTTTTACATTCCTGAGATGTGTTTGCCCGGACAACTCGGTATCGTGGTAAAACAGGTACCACTGCCCCTTAATTTCAACAATGGAATGGTGATTGGTCCATCCCTGCACCGGGTTCAGTATATTACCCTGATATACAAAGGGACCATAAGGGCTCTCCCCGATGGCATAAGCAATAAAGTGCGTATCTCCCGTGGAATAGGAAAAATAATATTTTCTGTTATATTTATGTACCCATGCCGCTTCAAAAAACCGTCTTTCGTGGTCTCCCGCCAAGATGGGGTTACCTTCGCCGTCCACGATTTCTATTTCCCTGAGTTCTTCTTCAAATTGCAGCATGTCATCGCTTAACCTGGCCACCCTGGGGCTTATGGCGGGTTCGTCATCGGCAGGTTCGTTGTCGTAAGGTGTCTTTGCGGTATTGTCATACGTTCCGGTCCTCCAGTTCTGTAACTGTCCTCCCCATATCCCCCCTACATACATATAATATTCACCATCGTCGTCCCTGAATACGGCCGGGTCAATGCTCAGGCTTCCTTTTATGGGTTCTTTCTCGGCTCTGAACGGCCCTTCCGGCGAATCGGAAACAGCCACACCGATCCTGAAGATCCCTTCCTTGTCCTTGGCCGGGAAATAAAGGTAACAGATACCGTCCTTACAGGCCGCATCCGGTGCCCATAACTGCCTTTCGGCCCAGGGCACATTGTCCACACTTAGTGCTATACCGTGATCGGTAATCTCTCCTCCAACGGAATCCATGGAAAGCACGTGATAATCGCGCATGTCGAAATGGCCGCCGAAATCGTCTTCTTCCGTACCGGTATCGATATCGTGCGACGGATAGATATATATCCTGTCTTCAAAGACATGGGCCGAGGGGTCTGCAGTATAGATGTGTTCTACCAAGGGCTTGTTCAGGAACTTCGACCCTTTTTCCTGTTTTTCTTCCTGTACCGTTGTCTGCCGGTCTTGTTTTCCTTTATTTCCCCGGCCACAGGAAATCGTTACCAATCCGGCGAGAGCTATGATGGCTGTTCTTATAAAACTGTATTTTTTCATGGTTCTTTTTTTGATATGGTTTCGTTTTTATTGGTTGCTGCTTTTTTATATACGCTTTCTTCAGGTCCCAGGTAGCTGGGTTTAAGCCCTCCCATATCGATAACGATCTTCTGCAATACAATACCGGGGTCCAGCATACGTATTCTGAGGCGATGTGCCCCGGGGGAGTCGACCCGGTGTACACTTACCTGTTCGTTGATGTTGTCAGCTACCCGCCTTTCCCATAACTTTTTGTCTTCTCCTTTGTGCATATACACCGTTTCCGGAGCTTTATCGTCGATGGAAACGGCAAGGCGTTTGCCTTCGGGTGTATTTTCATAGTTCAGTGTTGGGGATATGAACATATGTACTTTTATTTCTCCACGATAGTCCAGGTATATTTTATATTCGAGATAGTGTTCTTCCTTTTGCAGGGCATCCCTATTTGCGGTTACAGGGAACAGGCTTACGGCCGACCCGGTACGGCCGAGGCCGGGGAGCACCCTGTAAACTGTTCCCGTCAATTCTTTTTTACCCGTAAAATGAGGGGCTTCTATGGCTATATAACCGTTTTGCGCTACAAAACCTTCTGCTTCCTCTCCGGCGGAAGGGCGAACCTGGGCATATACTGTAACCTCATCCTTTCCGGAACGTATGGTTACAGGTACTTCCGTAGCCTTATCGGGCGCCCGCTCCCAATCGACATCGATCCATATTCTTTTTTCTTCCCCGATGCTCCCGCCGGTGTCGGATACAACCAGCCACGGAACGGAGGTCTCTATTTCGTAATCGAGATCGTCCCTGCCACGGTTGAATATCTCTATATATCTACGGCCTGTCTGATAAGGGCTTATTTGGGGAAGCACGGGCTTCTCCCCCGAATGGGGCCACCATGCGGCCGAACCTTCGACAGCCACTCCCAGCGATGCTTTCTTCGGCACTTTTATTTCCCTTACTTCGGGCATGGTTTGTTCTTCGGGTTGCTGCCAGTAGGTATAGCCGATATGGGTCTGGCTCATCATATGGTTCCATTTTCCGTCGGCCAGGCTGTCGTGATAATAGGCCGTGAGATCGGCATCTCTTTTATAGAGTGCTCTGACCTTTTCTGCCAGTTTATTGGTCCCTGTTCTGCCCTGGGTGGCATAGAGGCGGTTTTTGGCCGCAGTCACGTAAAGTTCATTGAGATTGGCACAGGCCTTTACCGGAAAAGATACGAGTTGATAAAAGGCGTCGTGATATTCGGCCGGCAACTTTGCATAAATGGCATCGGCCCGTTCTTCCAGTTTGTTGTAGTCTTTCACTACCCTTTCCGCTTCCCTGTAATGGTGAATGCTATAGGTATCTGCATCGAGCAGTTCCGGTTTTCGCCTGCTGTTATACCTGGTATAAAGAGACAATATATCTGCTATTTTCCCGGCATTTTCGGAGCCAAACTGTTCTTTGCTCCAGTTCACTGTGTATTCCCGGACCCTTTCGGCCGGCCATTTGTCGGGTGACCAGGCGTAATCGAGAAAAAAGGAAACGGGCAGTTCCATAGGCTTGATGTCCCCTACATTCACCACCCATATCCGGTCTACGCCGTGACGGTAGGTCAGGTGCATCTGTTCCCATATCCTGGGGAGGGGATTGGTATTGAGCCACTTGTAGTTCCTGGGGCCTCCTACATAATCGAAATGGTAGTACATCCCGTAACCGCCTTTCCGGGGTTTGCCAAAAGGTTCGGGCAGTTTTCTTACGTTGCCCCAGTTATCATCGCACAAGAGCAGTGTTACATCGTCCGGTACCCGCATGCCCTTATCGTAATATTCCTGTACTTCCTTGTAGAGTGTCCAGACCTGCGGGGTTTCTCCTACCGGTTTTCCGGTGGTTTCCCGGATAATCCTGCGCTGGTCCCTGATAATCTTCTCCAGCAGGGCAATATTACTTTCTTCACTCATGGGTTCGTCCCCGTCCCCCCTCATTCCGAGGGTAACAATGCTTTCATTGTTTCCCATCCTTTCGATACCTTTTTTCCAGAAATCCTGTAATTCTTCCCTGTTGGCCTCGTAATTCCATGCACCCTCGCCATATCTGCTCCATTCGTCATGCGCGCGCATCAGGGGTTCGTGGTGTGAGGTGCTGATCACCACACCGTATTCATCGGCCAGGACGGCATTTCGGGGATCGTCGTCATAAAAGGCCCGGCCCCACATGGCAGGCCACAGGAAATTTCCCTTGAGCCGGAGAATGAGCTCGAATACCTTTTCATAGAAGCGGTGATTGAACCCGCCGAATTTTTCACGGATCCACCCGGACAGTGCAGGTGCTTCGTCGTTGATAAAGATACCGCGGTATTTTACGGCCGGGGTACCCGAACTGTACCTGCCTTTTGACACATATAGTTCCGCTTTCCGTTTAACCGGAACATCGGCCCACCAATACCATGGCGACACGCCGATCTGTCCTGAAAGATCGTAAATGCCGAAAATGGTACCGCGTTTATCGCTGCCTGCAATGACCAGGGCCTGTTCTACCCCTTCGAAGGGGTGGTCTATGACCTTGGTGACAGAGGTTTCCCATTTTCCGGCCAGGTCGTTGACACACAACTTACCTTCACGAACGAGTTTGTCTATAAGCGGGTTTTTGCCCAATGTCCCTGCGATGACCACAAAAGCGGGCAGATTGGTCTCTCCCCGTTTTATCTCCGGTCGTTTTCCGGTAACCCGGCCTACGTCTTCCCGGAGATCCCCGGCAGCTCTAACCACTCCGGCATATTCCCCTTCTCCCAGGTAAACAGGTGCGGCTTTGCGGGCTACCAGGGGAAAACTGTCCGCTCCCTTTTCCCCGGACACGTAAGATTGGGCATATCCTGTTCCTGTCATTGCAATTCCGGCAAGGGCACAAAGCCCGAAAGCCGAGATAGATCTTACGAAAGTCTTCCAGTAATGGTTGATCTCAACGGATTTACGATTCATAACGGATATTTTTTTTGAACAAGAAAATAATGACTGTCCACATCCCTTACCAGGGAAAATAAATGTTCTTCTCATATTACGGTATATCATTCTGACATTTAATATATTATTTTCATAAGAGTGAATTCCCCCTTCATTCTCCATGATTGGAGAACAAGCCTTCGAAGGGGGAATTACTGAAAATATCTTTACTGGTTCGATTCTTCATTTGTTTTTTTACCCCGTGTGGACCTGTCAGTTTTTCCCGATCCTGAACGGCGATGCGGGCAGGCCTTCCTTATTATAGAGATTGGGATTATCCGGGTTGTCGGCCCAGGCATAGCGAACGTATTTCGGATCGGGGACCTCTTCGCTCCAGACGACCACCCTGTTCCCTTCAATTCTGGCATTCGCCCAGACAAACTTTTTATCTTCCCCGGCAATTGCGAATTCGCTTAATTTCCCTCCGTCGTTTGTGATCAATCCACTACCTGTATGAGAGAACGAGATGACAATCTTATTTCCTTCGATCTTATGACTCTCATACAGGGGGCCTGAATAAACAATATCATCACCATAGGCTATCTTTCGGACAGCAAGGGCCATTCGTTCTCCCACATCCTTTTTATTGTCGGGATGAATATCATTCCATTCCCCCAGATCGATATTTACCGTCATCGCCGTATGGGGCACCTCCAGGGCTTTTAGTTGTGCTTCCCTCAGCTCCGCCCAATTGCTCTCCGAGGGCAGATAACTCACATCCATAAAATTGGGGAGCTGGCCATAAATAAAGGGCATATCGGGGGCCCTGAACTGATGCCGCCAGTCCCTTATCAAGGCCGATAGCAGATCTAAGTAATTCTCGGGATGACCGGCATTGCTTTCGCCCTGGTACCACAATACCCCTTTTACGGGATATTTTACAAAAGGGGCTATCATGGCATTGTATAAGGCCGTGGGTTCATTCTGAACATTGATCTTCCCGCTCCCGGATAAACGAGAGGGCACAAATACTTCTCCCACCTTGTATTGCCAGTACCCCTTGAGGTCAACGGTATCCCTGTCCGTAAACAGGTAATACGGCTTATCGGGTACAAACCCGCCTTTTCCGCGGTTATTGGTAACCTGTATCACAAAAACGTTCTCGCCAGCTTTTAACAGGCCCGGGGGTACGGTATATCTTCGCTGCGGGTACTGGTAGGCAGTATGCCCCACTGTTTTGCCATTGATATATACTTTATCGGCATCTACAATTCTTCCGAGAAATAATCCCGCCTCCTTACCGGCCATTGCAGGGGGGATATCGATCTCCCTGCGATACCATACCACTCCGTCCAGCGCTTTGGCCCCCTGATCTTCCCAGTAACCCGGAATATTGATCCTACGCCAGTTTTCAGGGACATAATCAACGGAAAACCAGGGTCGGGGACCTGTCAATCCTTTATCCCTTGTCTTTTTATCCGTCCGGACCCCATCATTGGAATCACGTTTTCTTAAGTCATTGATATAAGCAGTGTCTTTATTCTTTTCAATCGTCTTTAAAATTTCGGGAAATTCCCTGAACCCTTCCTCACTGATCCACGCTTCGACAGGGGTTCCGCCCACACTTGCATTGATCAGCCCGACGGGCACCCGATATTTCTTATAGATCCTGCGGGCAAAAAAATACGCAACGGCAGAAAAGGAGCGTACATCCCCGGGCACGGCTGCTTTCCAGGACCCGCCGCCCAGGTCTTTGGCCGGACCTTCGAGACTGGTCCGGGCAGGGATCTTGAAATGCCGTATTTCCGGGTAATCGGCAGTGGCAATCTCATCTGCATAGGTAACATCGTGGATGTCCATCTGGTGTACCATGTTCGATTGTCCCGAGCAAACCCATACATCTCCGATCCATATATCCCTGAGCCGTATGTCGTTCTGCCCCGAAATTTTCATGGTATATGGCCCTCCAGCCTTCATTTCGGGAAGTTTCAGGCTCCAGTTCCCTGCGGGAGTCGCGATTGTTTTGTATTGCTTCCCGTTAAAAGTCACCCTTACCTGTTCTCCTGCCGAGGCCCATCCCCAGATAACGATCCGGGAATTTCTCTGCAGGATCATGCCGTCACTGATGATCCTGGGAAGCCTGACCCGGGCTGTGCCCGATGTGACGGAGAGCATCAATACAATGCATGTCAATATGATCTGAATGTTTTTCACCATAATTTATTTTAAATAAAACACGTCTGAAGCATCAATCGCCTACTGTTCAGAAACCGGTTTGTTTCAGTGCAGGGCCTATTATTCATATCCCGGGTTCTGATAAGTTTCCGTATTGCCCTCCATGGCATCCAGCTGGCTCTGCGGAATGGGACGCAAATAATGATAGGGTTCAATGTTGCGCGTTACCGTTTGCGGTGTATGGTCTCCGTAATTGCTTCCGCCGATCTCGTAGGTGCCGGCGAGTTCTTCCCATTTTTGCGTACGTACCAGATCGTACCAGCGATAGCCTTCGCCATAATATTCGCGCGAACGTTCGGCCAGGATATAATTGATATCTATGGCAGATGGTGTGGCAGCGATCATATCTGCACTGTGATCTTCTATTTTCTCTTCATTTCCGTTGTTGTCCCAGCGCCACATGCCGGCCCTTGCGCGGATCACATTGATAAGATCGCGCGCGCTCCGTGTTCCGGATGCACCTTTTACGGCCGCCTCGGCTGCGATAAAGTACAGTTCTGAGAACTTGGCAATATTAAACGGCCGGGTACTCCCGGCATTCGGTTCTCCCAATCCGTTTCCATTATCGGTACGGTACGGCCCCAGTTTCCAGAGGCCGGGATATACGATCCTGCTGATACCACCGGGGGCGATCACAAAATCGGATCTTCCGGGTAATACGCCGGCCCCGATATTACTGTTGCCTTCGGACCCCGGGTAGTCAATAGCCTCTGAGGATTCTTCGTTCAGGAAAGTGAGTATGGCATCACCCGGATTGACCTCCATAAAATTTGCGTTATACAAAGAACCGCTGATCCCGGCCTTATCCCAGTTACCGTGGTAAACGGTGGTAAAGGTCCCATCATATCGGGAATCGCTGGTCTTGTCTGCGAAAGTATTTGTAATGGCACCGATGGTGGGGCACATACGTGTCCACGGACGCCCCAGGTGTTGTTCTGCCTCCCGCTGGACGGAATTTACGGGTTCCCATGACGTACCGGACGAGCTACTCGTAATCGTCGTATAGTTCCATGTCATCATCCACCCGGCAAAATTGTCCGGGGCACTGCCACTGCCGTAGGTAAGGCTGCCTCCATTATAGAATTCGCTGGTCTCGGTATGGTCGGCGTACAGCAGTATCTCTTTATTGCGGTCGTTCGGGGCCCAGTTTACATCATAAAAGTTTTCCTCCAAACCAAAGGGCCCGGGATTGTTAATAGCTTCGATGGCTACATCATATGCCTGTTGAAAATACCACTGGGCATCGTGTCCGTCGGGATCGGTGCGGCCGGTTTCGGGATAGGTGGGAATGTTATTCGGGTTTTGCAGCCACCATCCATAGGTCAGGTAGGCTTTGGCCAGATAAAGGCGTGCAAGTGTTTTGGTCGCCCCGCCGGTTACACGGCCGGCATCCGGCAGATCATTGACCGCAGTCAGCAGATCCGGAAATACGGCCCTGGTATAAACCTCCGGTACGGTATTTCGCCCGGACATTCTCACGGGATTGGTGTTGAACGCCAGTTCTCCCGTACCCAGATCCAAAGGCACACCGCCGAATGTCTGCACAAGCATAAAATAGTCGAATGCACGAAAGAACCTGGCTTCAGCGACCACATCGTCCGAAATTCCCACTTCGGCTGCATTTTCAATGACACCGCTTGCCGTGTTAATGTTAGAGAATGCAGTTCCCCACAATACATCGGCACGGCTGCTGGTGGAAGTGATCTCTCCCTGGCCGCTGATATCCATAACCCGAAAGTTCTGATCTGCACTCTGGGCATAGGTCACCTCATCGGTACCTGTAAGGCAGGTATTGTAGTAATAGGCCTCGCCATATATATAACGTAGGTGTGCATACATGGAGGTTACTCCTCCGTAAATTCCCGTTTCGGTCTGGAAAAAGCCCGGTTCGTAAATACTGCGCGGCTCTTCGTCCAGAATATCAGAGCACGATGTCTGGAACAGTGCCATTAAGGCTATTCCTGTAAATGCTTTTATATATATCCTTTTCATCATTATCTTTTTTAGAAGGTTAGATTAATCCCTACCATATAATTACGCGTTGCCGGCGCATTCGTTCCTATGGTCAGTAAACGGCTTGGATAGGTCCCTGTTACCGCTGCATTTTCGTCGGCATATGAATTTGTTTCGGGGTCCAGGCCGGTTTTTCTGTGGTAAGGCGAAAACATCACAAAGGGATTCTGTATGGAGGTGTATAGCCTCAGCCTGCTTATCCCGGCTTTTTCCATCCAGCTTTTCCCGTCAAAGTTATAGCCAAGTGTCATAGTACGTATCTTCAGGTAGGAAGCATCAAAGTACCCCAGGGTGCTGCCGTATTTGGGATTGTCCCCGCTGGCTACACCGCCCGGTTTCGGGTACCTAGCATCGGTATTTTCCGGGGTCCAGTAATCCACTTTTACATTGTTCCTCCGCCCGCTCAGCATATTGAGATAACCGGAAGACGAATGCAGGGTACTGATCAGGACACCTCCGCTTTTAAAAGCCCCGACCAGGCTCAAATCGAATCCTTTATAGGCTACACGGGTGTTGAACCCTCCCTGAAAATCGGGTTGCAGGTCCATGATCTGCCGGTCTTCGGGGCCGATCGCTCTTGCGGGTGTACCGTCCTCATTGTAATCACCGGTGTATTTCACCTTGATCATGCCTACATTTCCACCGGGTTCCAGGATATCCAGGTAAGGGTCGTCTTCCTGCCAAAGCCCCGTGTATTCGTAATCGTAGATCACATTAATGGGATGACCCACAAACCACCAGTTCCCTTCGTCCCTTTCCTGCCCGGAGGAAAGGGCCACCAGCTCGTTGCGATTGCCGTATATGTTAAGCCCGGCTTCCCACGTCCAGTCTTCTGTATCCACGATAAGCCCGTTAAGTGACAGTTCCAGTCCCTTGTTCCGGGTCTCCCCGATATTGGCTGTATAACTGCCTACACCCGTAGTGGGGGGCAGGTTTACGCCAAGGAGGATATCTTTGGTATCGGTCACATAGTATTCCAGGCTACCGGACAGGCGGTTGTTCCACAAAGAAAAATCCAGCCCGTAGTTCCAGGTCTCCGAGTACTCCCATCCCAGACCGGAATTGGGAAGCTCTGACACATAATACCCGGTGGCGTAGTTATCATTGCCAAAATTGTAGGGCCGGGTGCCCAAACGTCCGAGTGTTGCATAAGGGCTAATGGCCTGGTTGGAGGTCTGGCCATAGCCTACACGTAGTTTTAATGTATTCACAAGGGAAATCTTGTCCATAAACGACTCATTTCCGATATTCCACCCGGCGGATACGGCGGGATATGTATGCCATTTATGTCCCTTCGCCAGTCTTGAAGAACCATCTGACCGCACGGTGGCTGACAGCATATAGCGGTTGTCATAGGAATACATGACACGTCCCATCCAGGACATCAACCCCGAAAGTTCATAGATCTGGTCGTCCGGATCTATGGTAATTTCACCGTTTGCATGTCCCAGGTTATAGAACCGGAACTGGTCGGAAGGGATGTCCCTGGCTGCCATACGCGAACGGGTGTACTTGGTCTGTTCGGCAGAATATAGGGCCGTTATATTTACATTGTGCTTTTCGGCAAATGTACGGTCGTAAGTAAGCAGGTTCTCCACGATCCAGTGATAGGTATGCGAATTACTTACCGAAGCTGTGGAAAGGGTCTCGGGATTGGCACTGTTTATCCCCCGGCCGGTATAGGCGCCCTCATTGCTCTGGCGATAGTCCAGGCCGAGATTGACCCGGTATTTCAATCCTTCCACTCCGGGGATCCTCACTTCACCGTATATGGCATTGTATGTTGCAAAACTTCGGGTTTCATTTAACCACCGGTCATCCAGCCTTCCGAGTATATTCCTTGAATATACCCACGCCTCATCCAGCGGCATGTTCACGGTTCTTTTCCATGTACCGTCCTCGTTATACGGGTCGGCAAGGGGCGACATGCTCAGGATACCGTACAGTCCTACCTGGGAACCTTCCGTAATGTTGTAATTCGTGTTTGAATTCAATCCGATGCGAAAATGCCTGCCGATCTCCTGATCGATAGCGGCACGCAGCGAAATACGGTTGTATTGCTGTGTAGGGATCACGCCTTCGTCGCGGTAATACCCCAGGCCGAAATTGTAGCTACCTTTTTCACTTCCCCCCGTAACACTAACATCGTGACTCGTCACTATACCGGTTCTGTACATCAGGTCCTGCCAGTCGGTATCAACATTCTCAGATTCATCGGCTCCGTTGGTGAACTGACCGGCTGCCTGGCGAAGGGCAATAAAATCCGGACCGTTCATCATCGGGTAGCGTGCAAAAATACTTCTCGTGCCAAAATAACCGTTGTAGCTTATTTTGGCCTCCTGTCCCTTATACCCCCGTTTGGTGGTGACCAGGATAACACCATTGGCGCCGCGAGAGCCGTAAATGGCTGTTGCCGAGGCGTCCTTCAGGATATCGATACTCTTGATATCTTCGGGATTGATATCGCCGATAGACCCCGTAAAAGGGATCCCGTTGAGTACCACCAACGGATCGTTGCTGGCCGTGAGCGATCGTGTACCGCGAATGCGTATCTGCATCGTGGTCCCCGGTTGGGACGATGTTTGCGATATGTCTACCCCGGGCATACGCCCCTGCAGGGCCTGCGAGATATTGGGCGATGCCACTTCCCTCATTTCATCCCCGCTCACCGAGACCACCGAACCTGTCACGGCCTCTTTCCGCTGGGTACCGTAACCCACTACAACCACTTCTTCCAGTTGTTTGGTATCGGTTACCAGGGTAGCATTGATAACGGTCTGGCTGTTCACCTCAATTTCCAGAGGCTGGTATCCTACATAAGTAAACCGCAACGTGGCATTGGCCGGCACATCATCCAGGGTATAGTTTCCGTCAAAATCGGTTGCAGCACCGGTGGCTGTGCCCTTTACCACAACACTCACTCCGGGCAGCGATCCCTGATCGTCAGAAACTGTCCCCGAAATGTTAATGGTCTGTGCCCAGGCCTCAAAGGCAAAGGCCAGTACCAACAGCGTTAAAAAGCCCTTCCGGCTTCTTAATACGTAAGTACAATTTGATTGATTGGTCATTTCGTAAAGTTTTAATTTAAACTGGGTTGATTTAGTCGTATGTCGACCAAGAGTTGAGATGAGCCTGTTCTTAGAAAATCAAAATGAACTCATTCTCAAGGATCTTATCTGTTCAAAGCTCCTGCGCAGGAGAGCCCGTTTTAACACTCTTTTACTTATAGTCAAAAAGAATATATGCTGTAAATATACACAAATATTCCAATGACGCAATCGGTTGCGTTATGCTTTTTTTGTTAAAAAAGAGATGATTACAAAATATATGGCGTCTTATCTTTCCAGTAACGCAAATAAAACCTGATTTTTACAACAATATACTATCAGGAATAATTAACAGTGTATAGATAAGACGACCGATCATTTCACAAAGGATATTTCAAACAAAAAAAGCGGTTTCAAAAGAAACCGCTTCACCTTATCTCATATCGTTATCGTGTAGTTTATATCCCTCCTATGGCCTGTTTTACCCTTTCGAACTCCGTGTTAATATCTTCCACGATCCGGGAAACAGGTTTTATATCGTGAATAAGCCCCGATATCTGGCCGATCTCCAGTTCGCCTTCTTCCAGGTTTCCTTCAAACATACCTTTTTTGGCCCTGCCCCTTCCGAGAAGTTGTTTCAGTTCTTCTGCGGTGGGGCCTTTTTTGTAAAGCTCCTGCACTTCGCCGTAAAATTTGTTTTTCAGCATTCTTACGGGAGCGAGTTCTTTTAGCGTTAGGTGGGTATCTCCTTCCCTGGCCTCCACTACTTTCTGTTTGAAATCCGAATGGGACGATGCTTCTTCACTGGCCACAAAACGACTGCCTATCTGAACACCGTCCGCCCCCAGGACCATGGCGGCAAGCATTCCCCTGCCGGTAGCAATTCCGCCTGCGGCGATCAGCGGAATGGAGATCTGTTCCCTGACCATTGGAATAAGCGTAAAGGTCGTAGTCTCTTCCCTGCCGTTATGCCCTCCGGCCTCAAAGCCTTCGGCCACTACGGCATCCACCCCGGCCTCCTGCGCTTTCAGGGCAAACTTAACACTGCTGACCACATGCACCACGGTAATTCCGTGTTCTTTCAGGAACGACGTCCATGTTTTCGGGTTCCCGGCGGAGGTAAAGACAATTTTCACTCCTTCCTCCACAATGATCTCCATGATCTTTTCTATATCGGGATACAGCATGGGCACATTGACGCCAAAAGGTTTATCTGTTGCCTTCTGGCATTTCCGGATATGCTCGCGCAACACTTCGGGATACATGGATCCCGCTCCTATAAGCCCGAGTATGCCGGAATTGCTCGAAGCGGAAGCCAGTTTCCATCCGCTGGCCCAGATCATTCCGGCTTGTACAATAGGATATTTTATCTGGAACAGTTCGGTGACCCTGTTTTGCATATGTGTATCGGGATTATACGCTGTTAAAGAATTTTTTTGAAAATAATTTTGGTTTAGCGTGGAAACAATATATTGCAGAGGCGCACGGCCGTGCGCCTCTACGTGTTTTTATTATGATATGACGCCGGAACCTATCAGTTCGTCCTCTACATACCAGGCGACAAACTGGCCTTCGGTAATGGCGCTTTGCGGGTTTTCGAAATCCACGTACATTCCTCCATCTACCTGGTAGAGGGTTGCTTTCTGCAGGGGTTGCCTGTATCTTATCCTGGCCATGACCTCCATCGTTCCGTCCACAGGCAGTGCGAGGTCTTGCCGCACCCAGTGCAGCTCGTCATCAGCCACGAAAAGCGTCCGCCGGAACAGTCCGGGATGCTCCTTGCCCTGGCCGGTATAGATCACATTTTCTTCTACATCGGTATCGATGACGAACAGGGGTTCCGGGGTTCCCCCGACATTTAGCCCCTTGCGCTGGCCTTTGGTAAAATAATGGGCGCCCAGGTGTTTGCCCACCACCTTGCCATCGGTCACAGCATAGCTGATCTTTTGGGCATGGTAAGCCAGCTCTTCTTCCCTGTTCTTAAATTGCGGAGCTTCTTTGTTATAATTTTCATTGCTAACGGGCACCTCAACAATAACGCCTTCTTTCGGTTTCAGCTTCTGTTGCAGAAACTCGGGAAGGCGTACCTTGCCAACAAAGCAAAGTCCCTGTGAATCTTTTTTCCCGGCAGTGACCAACTCTTCCCTTGCGGCTATTTCCCTCACCTCGGGTTTGGTCAGTTCTCCAATGGGAAACAATGTCTTGCTCAGTTGTTCCTGCGAAAGCTGGCAAAGGAAGTAGGACTGATCCTTATTGTTATCCCTACCCGCCAGCAGGCGGTAGATATCTTTTTCGTTTTCGGATATCACCTCTTTCCGGCAATAATGTCCCGTAGCCACATAGTCCGCTCCCAGGCTAAGGGCGATCTTGAGGAATACATCGAACTTTATTTCCCGGTTGCAAAGCACATCGGGATTCGGTGTACGCCCTCTTTCATATTCGCCGAACATATAGTCTACAATGCGCTCCTTGTATTCGGCACTCAGGTCTACGGTCTGGAAAGGGATACCCAGCTTTTCGGCCACCATCATGGCATCGTTGCTGTCTTCCACCCATTCGCATTCCCTGGAAATGGTCACGGAATCGTCGTGCCAGTTTTTCATAAAAAGGCCTATCACCTCATATCCCTGTTCTTTTAACAGGTAAGCGGCAACACTGGAATCTACTCCTCCCGATAAACCTACGACTACTCGTTTCATTTGTTTACTCCTTTCTCTCTATTACAGAGCTCTTTATTTTTCATTGCAAAATTACAAAAAACAAAGAGACGCAGTAACCACTGCGCCTCTTCCTTTAAAAGTCAAAAATTATATGCTGTTTCTTACCGCTTTCCTTTTGTCTTTTGCTGCGCCTGCGCCTCTTCCATCATCTCCTGCATCTTTCGCTGGAAACGGTTCATTTTCTTGGGCTTTTTCTTCTTCTCTTCTATCTTGGCATGTATCTTCTCCTCATCTATGATAAAATGCTTAATGGCAAGCATGATAAATATGGTAATGAGGTTGGAAATAAAGTAATACAAACTCAGTCCACTGGCATAGTTGTTAAAGAAGATCAGCATAAACAGGGGCGACAGGTACATGATGAATTTCATGTTTGGCATGCCCGGCTGTTGCTGCATCTGCATGTTCTGCCCCGTGGTCATCATCATATATATGAGTATGGCGATGGATGCTAGTATGGGGAACAGGCTCACATGATCTCCGTAGAACGGGATCTTGAACGGGAGTTCTGCTATGGTATCGTAAGACGACAGGTCATCTGCCCACAGGAAACTCTTCTGCCTCAGGGCAAAAGCCGTGGGGAAGAACATGAACAGGGCATAGAAAATAGGCAGCTGCAACAGGGCGGGGATACATCCGCTGAGCGGGCTTACACCGGCCTTGTTATAGATCTTCATGGTCTCCTGCTGCTTTTTCATGGCGTCGTCCTTGTACTTTTCATTGACTTCGGTAATTTCAGGGCGAAGCACTTTCATCTTGGCCTGTGAGAGGTAGGACTTATAGGTTACAGGCGACAGGAGTAACCGCACCAGGATGGTCATTACAATAATAGCCATTCCATAGGGCAGGAACGAGCTGAGGAAACTGTACAAGGGTGTAAAAACGTGCTTGTTGATCCAGCCGAATATCCCCCATCCGAAAGGAATGGAGTCGTCCAGGCCCAATCCTTCGTATTTGCTCAGTATTTTTACATCGGTAGGCCCGAAAAACCAGGACAGGTTCTGATTGATCTCTCCCCCGGCAAGTTCCAGGTCGGTTGAGGCACCATAGGCCTTGGTCCATTTGGCCTCTTTGCTTTCTTCTTCTACAAGGTTCTTTGAGGACAGGTCTACTTTTTCAAAGGGCTTGTCCGCTACGAGTATGGAACTGAAAAAGTGCTGTCTGTAAGATATCCAGGTTACGTTCTCTTCGGTATCATCATCGTCACTTCCCGGGCTCAGCTTGGATATCTTGTCTCCATTCCTATACTGATAGGTAAGCCTGGTATACCTGTTCTCGTAAGTAATGCTTTTGGAGTGGCGCATTCCTTTCAGTTTCCAGTCCATATGAACAGGTTGTGAGCTGTTCAACACCCCGTTAAGCCCCTGGGAGCGAACGGTAAAATCTATCATATAATCGCCGGGCTTCAGCTCGTAGCGATATTCCAAAAACTCGCTGGGCGATACTTTCAGTTTCATGGAAAGGGCTTTCCCGTCACCGGACAGGGAAGGTTCGAAATACAGGTCCTGCGTATTCAGTGTCCTGTTATCGGAAGTAGCGAAAGAGAGGTTAAAAGATGCATTGCCGTCTTTCACCAGGTATACAGGCACGGAATCATACGTATGAAACCCTTTGAGTTTAGCTTCTGTGATCTGTCCGCCTTTATTGTTTATTTTAAGGTAGAGCACATCATTTTCCAGCACGGTCACTCCGTCTTTGGCCGACGGCAGTGTGGCCGAATATCCAAAAGCCCCGAGAGCCTTTGTATAATTGGCACGTGCTGTGGAATCTGTGAAGTTCTCCGTTTCTTTTTCGTAGTCCGCAACTTTATTTTTTTCGGTTTCCTGTTTGGCTTTTTCTACCTGCTCTTCCCGGGCCTTCTTCTCCTGGATCTCTTCTTCCGTAGGGCGGTTATTATACATCACCCAGATTAAAATGGCACCTATCAGAACAAACCCGATAATGGAACTGGTATCCAACTTCTTCTCTTCCATCTAGTCTTTTATAAATTTAATATTACAGGCCACAGGAATACCTCTCCCTGGGCCTACGACACAAGGACACAAAAATACCCCCAAATTGCAATACTATGCCAAAGTGGCACTGGTTTTTTCTTTTTTATACTGCAGCGCCGCCTTTACAAATGCTACAAAAAGCGGATGCGGATTGGCAACGGTACTCTTGTATTCCGGATGGTACTGCACACCAATGAACCACGGATGTTCCGGCAGTTCTACGATCTCCACCAGACCTGTATCGGGGTTATATCCTGTGGCCTTTAATCCAGCAGCTTCTATTTGCTCTTTGTAGGTATCGTTAAATTCATACCTGTGCCTGTGCCTTTCCATAATGGTCTCTTCTCCGTAAATATCCCGGGCCAGGCTGTTTTCTTTCAATGCACATTTCCATGCTCCGAGACGCATGGTGCCTCCTTTATCGGTAACGCTCTTCTGTTCTTCCATGAGATCGATCACCGGGAAGGAAGTTTCTTCTGCCATTTCTGTGGAATTGGCCCCTTTCAGCCCCAATACATTACGGGCAAACTCAATCACGGCCATCTGCATACCGAGACAGATCCCCAGGAAAGGAATGTTATTTTCCCTGGCATACTTTACCGTGTCTATTTTCCCTTCTATTCCCCTTTCTCCGAATCCCGGTGCTACCAGGATACCGTCGAGATGGGATATTTTGTTTTTTATGGTCTCTTCATCGATATATTCGGAATGTACGGTTTCCACATTTACCCGTACTTCGTTTTCTGCACCTGCGTGTATAAAAGATTCCAGGATCGATTTATAGGAATCCTGCAGTTCTACATATTTACCCACCAACCCTATGGTCACTTCGTATTTCGGATTTTTGTGGCGCTCCAGGAATGCATCCCATTTTTCCAGGTCGGGATGGTTCTTTTCCGGGAGGTTCAGCTTCTGAAGCGTTACTTTGTCGAGGCCTTCCCTGAGCATAAAATTCGGCACATCGTAAATGGTAGAGGCATCGATAGACTGGATAACGGCCTCCCGTTTTACATTACAGAACAGGGCCAGCTTTTCGCGAAGGTCGTCTGAGAGGTCGTGTTCGGTACGACACACAAGTATATCGGCCTTAATTCCGCTTTCCATAAGCGTTTTTACAGAGTGCTGGGTGGGTTTGGTCTTAAGCTCACCTGCGGCAGATAAATACGGAACAAGGGTAAGGTGGATCACGATACCGTTGTAGTCTCCGAGTTCCCACATCAACTGTCGCACGGCTTCTATATACGGCAGGGACTCTATATCCCCTACGGTTCCCCCGATCTCGGTAATTACAATATCGTATTCTCCCGAATTGCCCAGTATCTGGATGCGTTCTTTTATTTCATTGGTGATATGGGGAACAACCTGCACGGTCTTCCCGAGGAATTCCCCTCTTCTTTCCTTTTCGATAACGCTTTGGTATATTCTTCCCGTGGTAACATTGTTGGCCTGGGAAGTCCTGACGTTCAGAAAGCGTTCGTAGTGCCCCAGGTCCAGGTCGGTCTCGGCACCGTCATCGGTAACATAGCACTCTCCGTGTTCATAGGGGTTTAGGGTACCAGGGTCTACATTGATATAAGGGTCCAGTTTCTGAATGGTAGCCTTATATCCCCTGGCCTGTAAAAGTTTGGCCAGTGAAGCCGCGATGATTCCTTTACCCAATGAAGAGGTAACTCCTCCTGTAACAAAGATGTACTTGGTATCTGCCATGTTATTGATCCGTTTGTAGTGTTGCTGTTTTTTGACGCGCCAAAAATACGAAGAACTACCCATACGATACAAGGATAATGGATATAAGATTCATATTACCAGCAGGACACCGGTAAGGTGTATAGGGACTTGCTCCGATTTATTATGTGTTTGCCTTTCTTATAAACCCCGGCTAATATTATTTTTGTTACTTTAGTTCCGTTATTTTTTACTGTATGAAGTATTTCGAAGCTATCGGCAAATATTTTTTAATGATACGGGAGGTTTTCAGCAGGCCAACCAAGTGGGGCATCATGAAAAACCTTATCCTGAAAGAGGTCGACGACCTGATCTACGGTTCCCTGGGGATACTGATATTCATTTCATTTTTTGTGGGTGGGGTCGTAGCCATACAGACTGCCCTGAACATGGACTCTCCCCTGCTCCCCAAGTACCTGGTGGGCTTTGCCACCCGGCAATCCGTAATACTGGAATTCGCTCCGACCTTTATTTCCATTATCATGGCCGGGAAGGTAGGTTCATATATTACCTCCAGTATCGGCACCATGAGGGTCACTGAGCAGATTGACGCCCTGGAAGTGATGGGAGTCAACGCTTTGAATTACCTGGTATTCCCCAAAATAACCGCCATGCTGCTCTACCCGTTTATCATATCCATTTCCATGTTCCTGGGTATATTGGGCGGATGGACAGCCAGTGTCCTGGGGGGTTTTAGCACCAGTGCCGAATTCATAGACGGGTTACAAATAGATTTTAAACCCTTCCATGTATTCTACGCTTTTGCCAAAACCGTGGTATTTGCTTTTATCCTGGCCACTATCCCGTCCTTTCACGGTTTTTATATGAAAGGAGGCGCACTCGAAGTAGGTAAAGCCAGCACCACATCGTTCGTATGGACCAGTGTGGTGATCATTATAATCAACTATATTATCACACAAATGTTACTCGGCTGATGATCTTTGTAGAGAATTTGCACAAATCGTTTGATGGGAGCCCTGTACTGAACGGCATCTCCACTTCTTTTGAAAAAGGAAAGACCAACCTTATTATCGGGCAAAGCGGATCCGGAAAGACGGTCTTCCTGAAATGCCTGCTGGGCCTCTTTACTCCCGACGAAGGAAATATTATATACAACGGCGAAGCCTATGCTGAAATGGACGACGTTAAAAAGCGCGACCTCAGACAGGACATGGGCATGGTATTCCAGGGCAGTGCCCTCTTCGATTCCATGACCGTGGAAGAAAATGTGATGTTTCCCCTGAAAATGTTTACCAATAACCCGATCAGTGAAATGCAGGAGCGGGTAGACTTTGTACTGGAGCGGGTGAACCTGGTGGATGCCCACCATAAATTCCCGTCCGAAATCTCCGGAGGAATGCAAAAGCGGGTGGCCATTGCCAGGGCCATTGTGAACAATCCGAAATATCTTTTTTGCGATGAACCCAACTCCGGCCTGGACCCGAAAACAGCTATCGTTATCGACAACCTAGTACAGGAGATTACCCAGGAATACGATATCACTACTGTCATTAACACTCACGACATGAATTCCGTGATGGAAATAGGGCAAAAGATCGTTTTTCTCAAGGACGGTTACAAGGCATGGGAAGGCAGCAACAAGGAGATCTTCAAAACAGACAATGAAGCCGTAACCAATTTTGTTTACTCCTCGGAACTCTTTAAAAAGGTACGGCAAATGTATATTGAAGAAAGGAACTGATCCCCTCCCCGGCCCTCCCCAAAGGGGAGGGAGTAAAATTCTGAGGGAAATTAAAGTGGAACGAATTTGTCCCTCTCCTTTGGGGAGGTTAGGAGGGGACCTTAATTCAATTGTTTGATCTCTATCTTGTCATTCCCTGTCTTTAGCTGCAACCAGTTTTTCATCTTTTCCAATTCCTTGTTGCGCTCGGTCTGGGATGTAGCTTCCTTCCATTTCACGGTAAAGGCAGGGATTGTATCTGTCTTAGCAAAGTCCGTCCTTATTTCATTGGAAAAACCGAATTCCCCGACGCTTTCATACAATATTTTGGCTTCGCTGCTGATCTTGTTAAAATCGACATTGGAAGTAAGTTTTTGAAGCCTTTCCACTTCTTCTTCGAGAAAACGGATCTTCTCTTCGTTGTTCACCAATTCCCTTTTGTTAGATTCATACAGTTCGTTGACATAACGGAATCTCTGCTCTGCATCACTTTGTCCGCCCTGAACGATCTTCAGTTTGGCATCTTTCAGTGCCGGGTATTCCGTCTGTTTTTGATTCTCCCAGGTATTGATGACATTTTCGGGAATGGCTTCGTCTCCCATAAACACCAATTCTATACTGGACTCTCCTTCACTCCTGTAATTGATATCCGAAAGGTTTTCCACAAACATTCCTCCCTTGGAAAACTGGTAGGGCGCCACTACGGTGTGAATAAATTTCCTGGCCTCGTTCTTAAAGGTAGATTCCTTCCATACCTTAAAAAAGGTATATCCGGCAGGTATCATAACTATAATTGCGATCAGGGACGCCACTCTCGCAATTGTCCTTCTCCTGGCAGAATTCACATATCTTACCATCGGGAATCGCAGTATCTTAAGTACCAGGAATGTAGCCAAACCTATGAATATGGTATTGATAAGAAAGAGATACATGGCCCCCCTGGCATAATCCCAGTTACCTATGGCCAATCCGAAGCCTACCGTACACAGTGGCGGCATCAAAGCCGTGGCTATTGCTACCCCGAATATCACAGACGCGATGGTTCCTTTTTTAGCACGGGCTATAACAAGGGCAAGTCCACCGAAAAAGGCGATGAGCACGTCCCTGATATCGGGGGCGGTACGTGCCAGTAACTCCGAAGACTCGTCTCTCAACGGGAAAAGTTTAAAAAACAGGAACGCGGTAATAATACTCAATCCCACCATAACGAGAAAATTCTTTATGGACCTGCGAAGGGTATCCACATCATTGATGGCTATGGACATCCCCATACCCAATATCGGGCCCATGAGGGGAGAGATTAACATGGCTCCGATAACCACTGCGGTAGAGTTCGCATTTAAGCCTACGGAAGCGATGAAGATGGAGCATATTAAAATCCAGGAATTGTGCCCTTTAAAGGGAATATCCGCTTTAATATGCTCTATGGTGGTCTCCTGGTCTGTATTGGACCGGATGTCCAGAAGTTCTCCGAAAAAAGTTTTAAGGCTGCCCAGCAAACCTGAAAAGTCCTTTTTTACCTTCTCTTTGCTGTCGTTCTCTTTGCCCTCTGTTCCTTCCGGACGGGACGGGCCTGTCGGGTTTTCTTTTTCCTGCATACAATATTATATTAGATCTTCTCCAAACTTTTGTTTTACCTTCTGCAATATTTCTTTAATGTTTTGTTCTTTTTGCTTGGGGTAGATCAATAATACTTTTTTCTTTTCCACAACAATATAATCGTCCAGGCCGTCAATGACCACCAGTTTTTTCCCGGTGGTACGTATCATATTGTTACCGGCGTCCTCCATCAGGGTCCTGGCATTGACCACGGCATTCCCGGCATTGTCTTTAGGCAGTTTTTCATAGAGGGAGCCCCAGGTGCCCAAGTCATTCCAGTCAAAATCGGCGGGCAGTACATGTATGTTGTCCGATCGCTCTAAAATAGCATAATCTATCGAAATATTTTCTGCCTTCTGGTAATTTTTCCTGATAAAAGTTCTCTCGGCCAGGGTATTGTATTTATTGTTCCCCTTGAGGAACAGCTGGTACATGTCCGGTTGAAAATTCCGGAAGGCTTCCAGGATACTTTTCACACTCCAGATAAATATCCCGGCATTCCAGAGATAATTGCCCTTTTCCAAAAACTCTTTGGCGGTTTCATAGGTGGGTTTTTCGGTAAATTTCATCACCTTTTTTATTCCGTCGTCCTCTCCGGAAGAAGCATCGTATTGTATGTATCCGTAACCGGTATTGGGAAATGTGGGGGCAATTCCGAGTGTCATCAGGATATTTTTCTTTGCACATGTGTCAAAACAATGCCTTACTTCAGCGGTAAATTCCTCTTCCTGCTCTATCCAATGGTCACTGGGCGCCACAAGGATCACAGCATCGGGATTTTCTTTCTGTATTTTCATGGAAGCATACAGTATACAGGGGGCTGTATTACGCATGGCGGGCTCCAGCAATATCTGCCCGGGATTTGCCCTGGGAAGTTGTTCCAGCACCAGGTCCTTGTATCGCTCATGGGTGAGGATAAGGATATTCTCTTCTGGGATAATACGGCTGAGGCGATTAAACGTTTTCTGGATAAGGGTCTCCCCCGTGCCCAGCATATCGTGGAATTGTTTGGGAAATTCCGTAGTACTTACAGGCCAGAAACGGGAACCTATCCCTCCTGCCATTAATATTGCGTAATAGTTTTTGCTCAAATGTGAATGTTTATTGGTTCAACCCTTCGACACTTCGGCTGCGCTCAGTGCAGGCGAGCTCAGGGCGACAGGTTTAAAATTTAAGGTTACTCCTCGTTTTAACCGGGACAGCTCCGTCCCGAGGGGAGCCGTTACGCTCCCGGGAGCAACTCTACTTCCGCATTGGGATTAAACAGGTAAACTCTTCCGGAATGCACTTCCACACATTCGTACCGTTTTATTTTCTTATGGCCTTTTCTGAAAACTTTTCCGTTATATATACGGAAGAGACTTCCATGGGGCAATTCAAAGATATAGTTTTTATCGTTATCCGGGTCGAATTGCTTCAAAGCCAGTGCCAGGGCGGCATCGGTATCGCTGCTGGCCCTCGGGTTCCGGAAATGCCTCGCCAGCAGGGGCAACAGGCTATCCGGAAAAACCGCCGGGTTGAGGAATGGCAGCATCAGTTTCCGAAAGACCGATTTCCATTCCCTTCCGTGAGGCTTGATCTTCCCGCCGTATTCCCGGAAAGCTACCAGGTGGGCTATTTCGTGTACCAGGGTAATAAGGAACTTATACTTATTGAGACTGGCATTGACGGTGATCTGGTGCATCCCATCCGGCAACCGCCTGTAATCGCCATGACGGGTGACCCTTTCGTTAACGATCTTTAAATATACCCCGTTTTCCCTGATCAGCTGGAAACAGGGATCTACGGCTCTTTCCGGAAGATATTTCTGTAAAATTTCGCGCATTAAAACAAAATAACATTTTATAGGTTTAAAATCACCCAGCCCTTACGCAACCTTCCATAATACAAATCATCATTTTATATGAAACCTCACCAATCCATTTATTATGAAAAAGCACCGCAACAACATTTTCGTTTTTTCCTTGTTTCTGCTCTTTTCATGTTCCGGCGACAATGATCCCGAAGACGCGGAACTTGTCGGTTCCTGGAAGCTAATAGAATATTTGGCAGACCCTGGAAATGGAAGCGGATCTTTTCAACCTGTTAACAGCGACAAAACTGTTACCTTTCATGCGGACAAAACCATAACTTCCAACGGAAAGCTCTGTACTTTCACTATCCGGGCAGATGCTGGTAAACGAGGTACAGGCGTATACTCATTGACAGACAGCATCATTACACCAAATGATTGTACCGAGCAGCAACACTCTAACATTTATTTCGAAATGGACAATAATAACCTGATCATAAAATATATTTGCGTAGAAGGGTGTGCTCAGAAATTTAAAAAAACAGCTTCTACGGAGTAGAATTAGACACCTGCAACAACTTTCCGTTGTAATAATGATTCCCGCTAAGGGCAAAATCAAAAATATAGGACGCCATCTCCGTAGCAGATAGCGGCGCTTTATAGCCCGGAAAAGCCTCTTCCAGCATTTCGGTCTGTACGGCCCCCAGTGCCAGCACATTAAAAGAAGGGCCTGTTTCTTTGTACTCTTCAGCCAGCAATTCCGTAAGGGTAATCACCGCTCCCTTGGACGAACTGTATGCGGCAAGGCCGGGAAACTTTACACTGCCCTGTACGCCTCCCATACTGCTGATCGTTACGACATGGCCTTCCTTCGGCATATGGGGAATAACTCTCCTGATCATCTCTGCCACCCCAAAGACATTGACCCGGTATACTTCTTCAAATTCCTGTGGAGAGATCTCCATAAACGGCTTGTTTACCAGTTTGCCTGCATTGTTTATTAAAATGTCCACCCTCCCCCATGTTTCGGATATAAAAGTGTCCAGTTTTTTCAGATCGCTTTCATTGCAAAGATCAAAAGGAAAAGCAGTGATGTTGGGATGTCCCTGTTCAGAAACCGGTTTATCGTTCCTGGACAGGGCAAGCACCCTGTGGCCTGCATCGGCACAGATCTTTGCCAGTTCCAGCCCTATTCCCCGGCTCGTTCCGGTGATAATGATATTTTTCATGGACGGGTTTTAGATTTCAGATTTTAGATGTGAGATCTATATCATATAGATTGCAGTTGGGATGTCTTTACCGGAGCCCCCTCACCGTGTTCGGGGTGACAGGTTAATTGACCTGTAACCGTATTAGGCCTATTCCGTTACAAATTTAATCTCCTTCGTCCCTGCATTGGCCATTTTTTCCATAACGGGTATCATTTCCGAGACAAAGGAGGCCATGTGTTCCATGTCCATCAAAGTGGCTTCGTCACCTACCTTGTGGTAGTGCTCGAAATTAGTAAAATCGAAAGTACAAACGGTTTGCGAAGGTACGCTGAACTCTACGAAAAAAGGGTAGTTATCAGATCTTTTGAACAACTGGAATTCCCCGGCTTTCGGCAAAAAGCCGATGAGCTCCTTCCCGGCATATTCGTTCATCTTTTCGGCCATGTTGGTATCTTCAAACCCGGTGAGGTATGCCGTATAGTCGGCTGTCATGGGCACACCGATCATTTCAAAATTCACTACGGTATAGAGGTCCATTTTTGTCTTTCTCAATTCCCTGGCCAGATGCCTTGAGCCCAAAAGCCCTTTTTCTTCGGCAGAGAACAGCACGAACAACAGGCTTCTTTTGTTGGAACGGGATTTCCCGAAGTATTTTGCAAGCTCCAGTACGGCCGCAGTCCCGGAGGCATTGTCATTGGCACCGTTGGCTATAACATCGTCGCCTTCTCCCTGTTCCTGTATTCCTATGTGGTCATAATGAGCTCCTATGAGGATAAATTCATCCTTCAGTTCCGGGTCATTGCCTTCGATATATCCCACCATATTATAAGCGGGTTCTTTAAAATTATCGAGCGTGTCCCGGTAGGAAGCAAAATATGGTTTTATCCAGTTTTCGGCAAAGCTCTTTTCTATGTACTGTGCCGCTTTTTCAATGCCGGGACTTCCCGTATCCCTTCCTTCCAGGTCATCGGAAGCCAGAAACTCTACGGTCTGCCGGACATCTTCCGCATTTACCGCATAAGGCTCAACGGCGGTTCCTGTATCCTGTTGCTCCTGCGCGTTCAATCCGGACAGGATGCCGCAGAAGAATATCACTGAATAAACATGTTTTTTTATACTCATACGGAACGTGATTTTAAAGTTGTAATGGCTAAAATATATAAAAAATCCCGTACCTTATAATCGAAGATACGGGATTGTGATTTATTTTAACCGCCAGGACTATGCCAGCATGGTCACCGGGTTTTCTAGGTAGTGTTGCAGCGTTTGCAGGAATTGTGCTCCTGTAGCCCCATCTACTGTACGATGGTCACAGGCCAGGGTTACCTTCATGGTATTGCCCACTACGATCTCTCCGTTCTTAACCACGGGCTTCTGCACGATACCTCCTACGGAAAGAATAGCCGAATTGGGCTGATTTATGATCGAAGTAAATTCCTGTATACCGAACATCCCCAGGTTGGATACCGTAAAGGTACTGCCTTCCATTTCCTGTGGCGTGAGTTTTTTGTTCCTGGCTTTCCCTGCAAGATCCTTCACCTGCGTGCCGATCTGCGTAAGGCTCATCTGATCTGTGAAACGCAGTACGGGAACTACCAGTCCTTCATCGACTGCCACAGCCACACCTACGTGTACATGATGATTGTACTGTGTAGTATCTCCCTTCCAGGAGGTATTTACCTGCGGGTGTTTTTTCAGAGCCATGGCACAGGCCTTCACTACCATATCGTTGAAAGACACTTTGGTATCGGGCAGTGCGTTGATCTGCCCTCTTGAAGCTATGGCGTTATCCATATCGACTTCAATAGTGAGGTAGTAATGCGGTGCGGTGAATTTCGATTCTGCAAGACGCTTGGCAATGGTTTTGCGCATCTGCGAATTCTTCACTTCTTCAGAACTTTCCTCTCCGGCAGGCACGAACGGCATAACCTTCGCAGCAGGGGCTTCCGCCCCTTTGGTTTCTGCCTGTGCAGGCTGTGCGGCAACGACCGGAGTATAATTTTCTATATCTTTCTTTACGATCCTTCCGTTTTCTCCTGTTCCCTTTACCTGGGAAAGGTCAATACCTTTTTCTTCGGCCATCTTTTTAGCCAGGGGTGATGCAAATATACGGCCTCCGGTGGCAGTTTGTGCCTGACCGGCATTTCCTTCTGATGCAGGTTCAGCATTTTCTGTTTGAGACGCAGGGCCCTGTGCCTCTACCGGGGCGGATTCTTTTTTGGCACCTCCTCCGGCAACGGCCTTAAGAACAGCATCTACATCTGTTCCTTCTGGGCCTATGATAGCGAGGACCTCATCTACCGGAGCAGACTCTCCTTCCTGTATACCAATATGCAACAGGGTTCCGGAATAGAACGATTCAAACTCCATCGTAGCCTTATCGGTCTCTATTTCAGCCAGAATATCACCTTCTTCAACCTTATCGCCAACTTTTTTCAGCCAGCTGGCTACGGTACCTTCTTCCATGGTATCGCTGAGGCGCGGCATGGAAACTACTTCTACACCTTCGGGTATTTCACCGGTTGCAGGTGCGTCATTTCCTGTTTGAGACGCAGAATCCTGCGTTTCTGCCGGAGCAGATGCTTTTTCTTCCGGTCCACCTTTTCCGTTCAGCAGGGCGGATATGTCTTCACCTTCTTCGCCTACGATAGCCAGCAGGGAATCCACGGGTGCTCCTTCGCCTTCCTGTATACCAATATGCAACAGGGTCCCGGAATAGAACGATTCGAATTCCATCGTAGCCTTGTCGGTCTCTATTTCAGCCAGGATATCGCCTTCTTCTATTTTATCTCCTACTTTTTTCAACCATTTTGCCACCACACCTTCTTCCATGGTGTCGCTTAATCTCGGCATGTTAATTACTTCAGCCATAAGAACTATAATTTATGAGGTAAAAACGGATAATCTTCCTGGGCATACACCACATCGTACATCACGTTCTTCTCCGGATATGGTGATTCTTCAGCAAATTTTTCGCACTCTTTCACCTTATCTTTCACCCGTTTGCCTATTGCTTCTATTTCTTCGTCCGTAGCGTATTTTTTCTCTTTGATAACGTCCAGCACCTGGGTGATAGGGTCTATTTTCTTGTATTCTTCCACCTCTTCTTTGGTCCTGTAATGCTGCGCATCACTCATGGAATGCCCCCTGTAACGGTAGGTCTTCATTTCGAGGAAAGTGGGACCTCCTCCGCTTCTGGCCCTTTGAATGGCTTCATCCATGGCTTCTGCAACTTTTACGGGATTCATTCCGTCTACGGCACCGCAGGGCATTTCGTATCCCAGTCCGAGTTTATAGATATCTGTGGTGTGTGCGGTCCTGGCAACGGAAGTACCCATGGCATATCCGTTGTTTTCACAGACAAACACCACCGGGAGCTGCCACAGCATGGCCAGGTTAAAGGCTTCGTGAAGTGACCCCTGCCTTACGGCCCCGTCTCCCATATAACAAAGGGTTACGGCCTCTCTTTTAAAGTACTTGTCGGCAAATGCCATCCCGGCACCGAGAGGGATCTGCCCTCCAACGATACCGTGACCGCCGAAAAATCCTTTTTCTTTGGAGAAGATGTGCATGGAACCTCCCAGTCCCTGAGAAGTACCTGTACTTTTTCCGTAGAGTTCGGCCATCACTCTTTTCGGGTCCACTCCCATACCGATAGGCTGAACGTGGTTCCTGTATGCCGTTATCATTTTGTCTTTGGACAGATCCATCGCATGGAGTGATCCGGCGAGTACAGCTTCCTGTCCGTTATATAAGTGTAGAAATCCCCTTACTTTCTGTTGGATATAAACTGCTGCCAGCTTATCTTCGAACTTTCTCCAGAACAGCATGTCTTCGTACCACTTCAGGTACACCTCTTTTGTAACCTTTTTCATGTGTTTAATTTTTTTACGCGTACCAAAATACACAATCCCGATATTCATCGGGATGTAGCATATATGAAACCGCTTTGCCCGCACACGGATCTACTTTAGCTGCACACAGAAAACGTCTGACAGCCCTGAAAACCCGTGTTCGTTTCATCAAATAGCTTAATTAGTCTTTAAAATTGATGTCGCTCCCCTTGGTTTTATGAGAAAGGGCACTTTTAAATTGCGAATTACAAAAGTAATATTTTAAACAAAAGTGAAAAAACTAAAAGGATAGTTTTATTTGGCTTTTTTGTTAAATCAGGAGTGATTGGAGTTCGGGGCCCTGGAGTCGGAGAGTTTTGGAGTTGGGGAGTTACCCCCCTCTGCCTTCGGCATCTCCCCTCAAGGGGAGAAAAATAATCTTTTCAACTCCAGAACTCCAAACTCCATAACTCATCAACTCCTACAAATTGGATTTATCGAACAAAAGGGGCAGGAGGTCTTTGACGGAAGGTGCTTTTACGATCTTTCCGGTCTCTCCCATAAAGTAAAGTGCTATCGGTTCTTCCTGCTTCACTTCATACTCGGCCAGGCTTTGCCGGCAGGCACCGCAGGGGGGTATGGGTGTCAGCACCGTACGATTGTCGGAAGCAGCGGAAATGGCCAGGGCATTGATCTTAACTTCCGGATATTTAGCCCCTGCCTGATAGACGGCTACGCGTTCTGCACACAAGCCGGAAGGATAGGATGCATTTTCCTGGTTGTTCCCGATGACTATTTCTCCATTCTCCAGCCACAGGGCCGCACCAACCTTAAATTTCGAATAGGGGGCATATGCATTTTTTCTCGCCTCTATCGCTTTCTGCATCAGGCCCCGGATCTCCCCGGGCAGCTCGTCTATATTTTCATAGACCACAAACCTGGATGTAATTTCTAATTCTTTCATTTATTTAAAATTCCTTAAAGTCGTCCCCGAAGTTAAACCGCAGCGAGAACCTGAGGGTATTTTCCAGGGGGTTTTCTACCCTGGAGGTTGAAAAAAGATAGGATATGTCGATCGTTGTAGCGTTGTACCGGAAGCCGGCACCAAGAGAAAAGAATTTTTTAGCACCCTTATCGTTACTTTCGTTAAAATATCCCGTTCGCAGGGCAAAAGCCTCCTGGTACATATATTCCAGGCCCAGCGCCCAGGTAACTTCCTTCAGCTCTTCGCTAAAACCACCCGGAGCATCGCCAAATGAGTTAAAAATGCCACTTACGAAGCCCTTATTGTAATAAGCATCTTCCGTATTCACTACCCCGTCCCCATTAGAATCACTGGGAGTCGGCACCAACAGTTTGTTAAATTCCACCGCGGTCATCAGCCTGTTATCCGCATCAAATATAAAATCGAACGCGCCTCCGAGTTTCAGATTGGCAGGAAGAAATTCTTCCTGGGTATCATCGTTGCTGTAACTGATCTTCGGACCGACATTGGAAATATTAAAACCTCCCCTCCAGCGTCCGTTAAAATCGGCATAAGCGATTTCGGGCGACTGGTAATACCCTGCAATATCTACGGCAAAAGAATTTGCAGCCTTTGCGTCCGTAGCTCCTTCAACCTCGGTAAGCCTCAGATCGGACCTCAGGTATCTTCCGGCCACAGCCATGGAAAACTGCTCGCTTAGCTTCAGGGAATAAGAACCATCGAGGGCTATTTCATTGGGTTTGACCTCACGTGCCTGATCTACCGCCGTCTGCCTAAACTCAAAACCGCCCAGGCCATAGTATCGCAAACTAAAGGCAAAAGCACTCCTTTCATTGACCCGTTTGTAAAAATTGAGGTTCAAAAGACCTATGTCGTTCACCAGTTCTCTCAAATAGGGTGTATAACTCACCCCCACCCCATACTGCTTTTCGGAAAAGACATATTTGGCCGGGTTCCACTGTTGTGAAAAAGCATCGGGAGAAGTAGCCACTCCCATATCTGCCATACCCGAAGCCCTTGCATCCGCAGCAACGAGAAGGAACGGCAGGGCAGGGTTTATGGGACGATAATTGTTATCCTGGGCATATACCGGCCTGGACATTGCCGATAATGCAATAGCAATAAGCATACCTATTTTTTTCATGCTCAGATTGGTAGATTTGTAACAAATATACTCTATAATTATAGTTATACAAGTTTCAGGTTGCAGGTTATAGGCTCAAGGTTTGAAGTTGCGATTTATACAGAACCAAACCTGTAACCTTCAACTTGCAACTTCCAACACCCAAATACCCAATCACTCCCCGGCCTTCCCTTCGTTAACGTTTTTTCTCAAAATATCTTGTGCTATTTCCCTTTACCGTTATCATCTTAGTATTCCCCGGCTTTTCCGGTTAACCCACATTATCCCGGCTCTATTACTCCCGGCACTTTCATACCCTGCATTCCGCATTGTTCTGTTCTTCACGGAACACACTGCAAAGTATTTTTCCCAAAACATAATAATAAGACGCTTTAAACGTTATAACAAGTGTCTCAGCACAGTTGATTTTTAAAAGAAATTTCGATTCAAAAAGTAAAAATATATCGTTAATTATTATATTGCACGAATATTTTTTTCAGACAACTCAAATCTTTTTTATATGAAGATTAATTTTAAATTATTGGTTTTATTCTTGGCGCTTGCCGGCGGACTTACGGGATGTAAAAACTCTAACGATTATAAAAATACATCAAGAGCCACCGGATGGAAAATCAATGACGGAGAAGGAGGCTTTGAATACAACACTAATTTTAAAGAACAGGAAACCGCTCCGGGCCTGGTATTTATAGAAGGAGGTACTTTTACGATGGGAAAAGTACAGGACGATATTATGCACGACTGGAACAACACTCCCACACAACAGCACATACAGTCCTTCTATATGGACGAAACCGAGGTAACCAACCTGATGTACCTGGAATACCTGGACTGGTTAAAAAAAGTATTCCCTCCGGGCACTCCTATGTATGAAAACATATACTCCGGAGCCCTGCCGGATACCATGGTATGGAGAAACCGACTGGGCAACAACGAGGTCATGACCAACAATTACCTCCGCCACCCTGCATACGCAGAGTATCCTGTGGTAGGTATCAACTGGGTCCAGGCCGTGCAGTTCAGTGAATGGCGTACAGACCGGGTTAACGAACTGCAACTGGAAAAGGAAGGGTTCATTACCGAAGGTACCAAAAACAAGGTCATAGCCGGCGAAGTAGGTGGAACATTCAGCACAGGGACCTACCTGATGAATCCCCGGGCGGCTTACGGCGGCAATGTTGACAGCCTTCAGGGTAGAAGAAAAAAAGAGGAAGACAGCACAAACGTATATGCAAAACTGACCAGCGGGGTGATCCTCCCCGGTTACAGGCTCCCCACAGAAGCCGAATGGGAATATGCAGCTATTGCGATCGTGGGCAACAGGGAGTATAACAATGTCAGAGGAAGAAAAAAATATCCCTGGGACGGAGAATACACCCGGTCCAGCAAAAAATCAGCCAAGGGCGACCAGCTCGCCAATTTTAAGCAGGGAAGAGGAGACTACGGTGGTATTGCCGGATGGTCTGACGACGGCGCCGATATCACCACAGCTGTAAAATCCTATCCGCCGAACGACTTTGGTCTTTACGATATGGCCGGGAACGTAGCCGAATGGGTCGCTGACGTTTATCGTCCGATCGTTGATGACGAAGCCAATGACTTTAACTATTACAGAGGAAATGTTTACACCAAGACCGCCATCAACGACGACGGAACCGTAGAGGTCTTAAATCCGGATGAAGTAGTATATGACACGCTGCCCAACGGGAAGATCATTGCCAGGAATCTGCCGGGAAGTGTGGTTACAACTCCTATCACGGAAGAAGATGCCTATCTGAGGCCCAATTTTTCCACGAGTGACAACAGAAATTACCGCGATGGTGATTCCAGTTCTTCCAGGTATTTTGACAGGTTTTATGACGGGGATGAAGCAACAACCGAAAGCAACACCCATAAGATGTACAATTCCCCTCAACATAAGATCGAAAGGGATTCTGCCGGAAATATGATCCGCGAATACGACAGATCCAACCGCAGAACCACAATGATAGGCGATGATGTAAGGGTCTACAAAGGCGGCTCATGGAGGGACCGTGCCTATTGGCTTGATCCCGCACAACGAAGATTTATGGCTCAGTATATGGCTACGGACTATATCGGGTTCCGTTGTGCCATGTCCAGGGTAGGCTCCAAGATCAAGAAAAAGAGAAAAAGGCCCAGAGGTTAAAAAAGTATGAAGTACTAAGTATTAAGTACAAAGTATATTTGTGAAATATCTTGAAAGTCCTGGCGTCGGTGTCAGGGCTTTTTTTATATTTTTACCGTATGGATATGGAAATGCTTTACGGGATATACCGGTCTTGCAACAAGGTTTGCACCGACACCCGAAAACTCGAAAAAGGAGACCTTTTTTTTGCCCTGAAGGGAGATCATTTCAACGGTAATGCCTTTGCCGCAAAAGCCCTGGAAAAAGGAGCGTCTTATGCAGTGATCGACGAAAAGGAATACCACACGGGAGCAAAGACCATCCTTGTCAATGATGCCCTGCACACACTACAACAACTGGCCCTGCACCACCGGAAACAACTCGAACTCCCCGTAGTGGCCCTCACCGGAAGTAACGGAAAAACCACTACCAAGGAATTGATCCATGCCGTGCTCTCCCGGAAATTCCATACCGTAGCCACCCGTGGAAACCTCAACAATCATATCGGTGTTCCGCTCACGCTCCTGGACATGGATCATACCACTCAGATAGGTATTGTGGAAATGGGGGCCAATCACCTCCGGGAGATCGGTAACCTCTGTGCCATAACACAACCCGACTACGGGTATATCACCAATTTCGGCAAGGCACACCTGGAAGGCTTCGGTGGTTTTGAAGGGGTGATCAAAGGAAAAAGCGAACTCTACGAGCATCTGATGCAACGCGAAAAACTCGTCTTTTACAATGCAGAAGATTCCATTCAACAACAAAAACTGGAAAACTACTCCCGTAAATTCGGTTATGATACCCGTGGGAATGCTGATGTTTTTGTGGAATTTACCGGTGCCGGACCGTTTGTATCGCTAAAGATGAACGATATCGACATCAACTCCCACCTTATTGGCCGCTATAACTTCAATAACATTGCAGCAGCCGTGACCATAGGAAGCTATTTCGATATTCCCGATGACGAGATCAAAACCGCCATAGAAAGCTATGTCCCGGCCAACAACCGGTCGCAGATCGTGGAAAAAAACGGCAACAGGATCATCCTGGATGCGTATAATGCCAATCCCAGCAGCATGAAACTGGCCCTGGAAAACTTTGCAGCCCTGCCCTATCCCGACAAAACAGTTATCCTGGGTGATATGTTCGAACTGGGTGATGAGGCGGATACCGAGCACCAGCACATCGCAGACCAGGTCTCAGAACTGCCTGCCGGCAATGCGATCCTGGTCGGGGAACATTTTTTTAAAACCCGTTCCGACCACCATAAATTCCGAACCTTTGAAGAGCTGAAAGCCTACCTTCTGAAAAACAAGCTGAAAAACAAGACCTTACTCATCAAGGGATCCAGGGGAATGGCGTTGGAGCGGGTGCTGGAGGTTTTGTAGTTGGGGAGTCTTGGAGTTAGGGATTGGTTTTTTGGGGTAGGACACCCCCCCTGCCCCCCTCAAGGGGGGAGATCAATTCTCTTAAAAATGATAAAATACCCCCCTTGAGGGGGGCAAGGGAGGTGTCTCCTCAGTTAAGAATACTCTTAATACAGCCTTCGGCTTTTATTAAACCACTCCTCCCATAAACGGGTCGGTCTTAGCGTGTTTTCCGGTCTCTACTCTTCCTGCATATCGTCTGCCAAACGCAGATCCGCCCTCTATTTCTACCGAAAAGTCATACCAGCCGTGGCTTTTATCCGTAGGTATTACGATGATCTCCGAACTACCTTTTTTAATATCCCGTTTGCTTTCCGGGGTTTTATATGCATTATCAGTGACCGTCACCCGGATATCCCTGCCGGAGCGATTCGTGATCTCCAGGGCTGCATTTCCTGATAGTTTTTTTATAAATCTTCCGGTTTTTTCGTAATTACAGCTTATTTCCACCCCGGGGTCATCAGCATTTCCCGAAAATTCCCGGTAAAAACCGTTGGGCCCGTAAACCCTCAGATGATAATTGCCGTCTTCAAAGTGGTCCAGTGGCCAGGTGTCCTGAAGGGTATCTCCCGGGCTTACGGCATAAGGCCATGTCTTCACGGCTTCGAATGCCTGGCTCCCATCGCTGTTTTTCTGTAAATATTTCCCGGGGGCATAGACATTGAAGGAAGCCCCGGCCGCATCCTTCCCAAAAATGTGATCTGCGGCCTTTAAGGAAATATCGAATGTCTTTCTGTCTTTGCTCAGCAAACCGTTCACATAAAGCTCGTAAGGCAACGCACAGGAGTCCTTTATTCCTGGTTCCTGCCGGGGCAGAAAAGGAACGTCAGCGTTTGTCCTTGCCTGTTCAATTTCCATTCCTGATAAAGATTTAAAGTTATCGGGGACCTCCTTAAAACCCGCATTATAAACCTCCTGCATCAGTTGATTCCTGTCCACAAATTCCGGATAGTCAAAAGCCGAAGCGTCATACGGCCGGAATGCCGAGGTCAGGTCGCTGCATATGGTACGGCGCCAGTTGCTGATATTGGCCTCCTTGATCTTTTTTCCTGTTTTTTTGCCAAGCCACGTTTCCATAAACATCAGTGTGGAAGTAATATCACACACCTCAGAGTTGACCCAGCCACCCCGCGTCCAGGGCGAGGCTATGACCATGGGTACACGGTATCCGAGACCTGCCGGGCTTTCCCTGGCATTTTCCGGTTTCATGCCTTCTTTTTTCAATTCTTCTTCAAGGGTTACGTATTCCTGCGCAGGATGGAGCCCCTCAGAAAAAGCATTCCGGTGTTCCGGGTTGGGAGCTACAAAAGGAGGAACATGATCAAAATAGCCGTCATTTTCATCGTAAGTAAGGATAAATACGGTCTTTTTCCACACCTCGGGATTTTTAGTAAGGATGTCCAGTACTTCCGATACGTACCAGGCACCATACCAGGGTGCGCTGGGATGGTCTGAAAACTTCTGTGGTGCCGCCAGCCATGATACCGCCGGGAGCTCCCCGTTGTTCACATCCTGCCTGAACTGATGCAATATATCTCCTTTGGGTACTTTTATGGCTCGTTCTTCACCATTATCCAAATAGGTTATAGTCTCGGTTTCGTGATAGTACGGATCGTTTATATTTGTGGTAAAGGCCTTTTTGTGAAGGTTTTTATGAAATTCCGAAAGTTTTTCAAAATTATCCGGGTTCCACACTTCCAGTTCTTCCTTTATTTTCTGAAGCTGGTTCTTTTTCTGCTCCAGTTTGTTTTGCAGTTTCTGCCCCTGTGCTTTGGGCAGTTTGCCGATCTTTGTTTCCAGCTCTTTGATCTCCGAAGGCAGTTCGGCAAGCCTTTTTTTAAGGAATCTCTGGTGCCCTTCACTGAAACGCACATTGAACTGGGAAAACCATTCCAGGTTATTGTCCGTAAAATTGCCCAGGAGCGACTCGTCCTCCCCTTCCAATCCGGTCCGCAGGCTTATTTCATTTTGATAGACCTTCCAGGAAACCCCGTTTTCTTCCAGTCGCTCGGGGAAAGTTTTCCATTGGGCCTCTTTATTATAATATACCTCTGAGTTCCGGACCTTGGGTTCCGCCCCGGGAGATGCCCGACAGGTTCCCGTCCAAAAAAAATGTCTGTTGGTCGTAGTTCCGGTCAGTGCCGAACAAAAATGCTGATCGAATACAGTAAAGGCATCAGCAAAGGCATAATTGAAAGGAATGTCTTCCCGGTTGTAATACCCCAGGGTAAAAGGGATATCCTGATAAGCTTTTCGTCCGGTGCGCTTTGCTTCCAGCCATTTATCGTATTTACCGTCATTACGGGCGTCGACCTGATTTTCCCAGGAATGGGGCAGATCGCCCATCCAGGTAGCTTTGGTCTCCCTCATATTCAGGCGAAAAGGGGCATAAGTACGGCCTTTTTTATCACTTTGCAACCAGACGGGATTCTGGTCGGGCAGGGTGATCGCCCTGGGGTCGTTATATCCTCTTACGCCCCGGAGCGTCCCGAAACAATGGTCGAAAGAACGGTTTTCCTGCATAAGCAGCACCACGTGCTCAGCATCGTAAAAAGTACTGCCTTCATCAGGATTTATGGCCAGTGCTTTCTGAATGGAAGGCGGAAAGGCCATCGACACGCCCATACCTCCGGTGAGCATGGCCGCTTTTTTTAAAAAATCTCTTCTTGTATCCATTTATTATAGTTGGGGAGTTTTGGAGTTGGGGAGTTCTGGGGTTGAGGAGTTACACCCCTCTGCCTTCGGCATCCCGACTTGCCGTCGGGACAAGTTATCCCCTCAAGGGGAGAAAAACAATCTTTTTCAACTCCAAAACTCCAAAACTCCGAACTCATTTAATCCTTTAATATCCACATCAGTTCGTTGACGTTGTCATTGCCGTTGTACTGGCGGTCGATCGCTTCGTTGACATTTTCGCTGTTATAATTCAGCTCATCCTGAGGATACAGCCAACGCACAGGCAATTTATCTGCCGGCACATTTTCATTGGTTTCCGGGTTTATCGGAAAATGCGGGTATCCCGTTCTCCTGTTTTCAAAATAAGGTTCCAGGGGCGACTGCAGAAAGGTACAAAGGAATTTCTGTGTAATGATCTGTTCCAATTGCTCTTCTGTAGAGACTGCCAACTGTACTGTCGGAGTATTGGCATAATAATTATCTATATAGTCTTTGTCCATAACCCTATTATGATGAAAGGGAGGCTCTTCGGAATTGGGATTACCGGGTGTATTGTCGGCAACCAGGTACATCGATGCCCTGATCCCTTCCCTATAATAGGTTTCCGCATCGCCGGATATCCATCCCCGCACTGCAGCTTCAGCCAGGATAAACTGCACCTGGGCATAGCTCAGTAAAAACACAGGCTCTCCTTTCGGCACTTCTTTATACCGTTTGTTGATATCCGAATAATCTTTGGAAGCATGTATGCCTTGCATTTCGGAATACGGCATTGATGGGGCTACGCCCTTATAGGCCTCATAATCCGAAATATCCAGTCCGTTCTCTACCTGAACCGGCGAAGGCTCAGTGTAGTAAAACAACCTGTAATCTTCCAATTCCTTTAACTTGTCTATCAGGATATCCGATACCAGGGGGTAAATTACAAATTGATTTCCCAGTTCGTGAAAAGGATACATTTGCCCGGCAGCATTTTCGAATTTCAAACTGAAGTTATCTTCATTACCTTCCATCACAGAACGGTTATTCGCAATCTCATTGAACCGTTCCTTTACCCGGAGGTCACCATCTCCTGTCTTTTTGTACAGATTGATCAACACCTTCAAAGCAAAGGAATTGACCATTTTCTGCCATTTTACCGGGTCTCCGCCATAGATCATATCCCCGTCAAAAGGAGCTCCGGAAGTAAAGAGCCGGTTCGCTTCGTCCAATTCGTCCAGAATGCCGAGAAACACTTCTTTTTGCGTATCATACCCTGGCCTGAGGTTAGCTTCGGCCTCTCCTTTAAGTGCATCGCTATATGGAATATCGCCTACCCTCATTGTAAGGTCAAAAAGGGTATAGGCCCTCATAAAATGTCTCAGTGCCCGATAAGAATTTACAATACCCTCATCCAGACCCTCAGTCGATTCGGCAAATTCAACCATTTTATCCGCATCGATCAGCCTGGTCATGTTTACAAAACTTGTACGCCCAAAATCATTGTATTGTTCACTTTGGGGAAATTCGCTCCAAAGGATATACTTACTGATCATGTGCAATGCCATAAATGATTTCTCCGTATTGATATCATTCCTGGTGATTCCTAAAATAAGCCCCGCTGCCAGTGTTTCAGGGTTGGCAGATGTAATTCCGTCCGGGTTGGTGTTCAATTCGTCAAAGTCCGTACATGCAGCAAAGGTAAGCAACAGGACCAGACTTGTTACTACGGATTTTATATATAAACTTTTCATCTGTTTATTTTTTTTATCGTTTTTTGGAATTATCTGGATGTGCGATATGCAAATTAATATTCAGTCCCACAAACCTTTGAGAAGGGGAAGTAAGTTCGGTATCCGTGTTAAAATCAGGATCGGCGAATTTAAAATCCTTAGCCCAAAGGAATACATTCTGGGCAGTCAGTGATACTCTGGCACGGCTCATACCCCATCTTTCGCTGACAGATTTCGGAAGTGTATACCCGATGGCAATTTCCCTCAGCTTAATAAAAGTAGGATCGGTTGCTCCGAGGGTGCCATCGCCATATCTCCTGGCATAGGTTTCATAAGACGTCGGGGTTTCATTGGGTTTATAAGTACGGGTATCCTCAACGATCTGCCCGTATTGGTCATAAGTGACAGACCCGGAGGCTACCTGCACTCCTTCACCCACATAGGAGGTATTGCCGTTCACCACCTCGTCATAACGCCATTCGTTATCGCTGTCGGGATGTGCTCCCGTATCCCACATTTTATAGGAAGAATAATTGTTAAGCAATCCGCCTACCCTACCGTCAAAGCTCAGGTGAAAATCAAAATCCTTCCAGGTGATGGCATTGGTAAAGCCCCAGATAAAGTCGGGATCACTATGCCCGAACAAAGTTGTATAATCACTTCTTATCGGCAATCCGCCATCTGTGTTTATCAGATTTCCCTGCGGATCGCGGAGCCAGGCTGTCCCGGTGTAATTATCCACACGCCCTCCTTCTTTGGTCCACAGGTTATCAGGGGAATATACGGGGTCCAGGTCTTTGTAATACTGATGGGTCTTTGCCCAGTTCAGGGCTACGTCCCAGCTAAAATTCTCCTTTTTGATGATTCCTGCATTCAAAGTGATCTCCACCCCTCTCTGAACCCGGGTTTCTTCGGTATTGACAAGAATGGAAGTGAAACCTGAGGATGCAGGGATCGCAGCAGATATCTGGCGGTCGTAGGTATAAATATTGTAATAAGCCACATCGACATTCAAACGATTCTTCAATAAAAAGGCGGCAGTACCGATCTCCCATGTCCTGCTCACCTGGGGGGAAACATCTTCATCTCTCCGGATGTTCCTGGTGTAGTTTGCTGTATTGTAATCGCCCCAGGCCCCCACTCCGAGATTGTAATTTACATTGGTGGCATATACGCCGAGATCCTGTTTTGACAATGTCCAGGATCCCCTTACTTTCCAGAGGTCCATCCATTGAGGCATGGAAGCCAGTTCGTTGATCAGTACGCTTCCCGCCACCGAAGGATAGAAAAACGACCGGGTAGAGGAAGGCAGGGATGAGCTCCAGTCGTTACGTCCGGTCACATCCAGAAAGACTGCGCCGTCCCATGACAGGGATGCCAGTCCGAAAAGGCTGTTTACCTGTTTTCTGAATCGGGACGAAGAAACATTGGGACGCTCTGCCGAATTGTTCAGGGAATATATCCCCGGGATAATGATCCCGTTCCTGGTAGAAGCGCTTAGAAACTGGTCTTCCCATTTATACATCGAAGCTCCGGCAGTAAGGTCTATATCAAGATCGCCCAAAACCTTTTTCTTTTCGTAATTAAAAAGCAGGTCGGTATTCAGGCTATACCCCTTGCTCTGGTTTTGGCCAAACATACCGTTGGCGTGCCACCCACGGGTGGAATTAATCCCGGGAGGGTCCTCCTGGTCGTCTCATCGGAATAAAAATCGTACCCCACCCTTGCGGTGATCTTGGCCCCACTAAAGGGCTTGTAGGTAGAGGTCAGGTTTATATTGGTCATATTCCGCTCCACGCCATTTAGCTTTTCATAGGCGATCAGGTAAGGATTGTCATACCAGGCTTTGTAGTGCCAGTTCTGTTGCTGGTCGGGCACTACCCAATAGTCCCGGTATTTCTTCAGGTCGTATTCCGGACCTGTCCACATTAATATCTGATATATAAACCCCTGATCTCCATAACCTGCTCCCGTAGTTTGGGGGGCCGTACTGCGGTTATACCCCACGTTACCCTGCAGTTCAAAATCATCGCCCAGCTTCAGCTTCCCTACCACATTGGCATTCAACCGATTAAGACGAAGGTTAGGGTATTGCCCTTTATTGTACACATGGGTAAGGGAGGTACGGATAGAGCCAATATCTCCCGAGCGGGCAAAGCTGATATTATTGTTGGCTATAAAGCCGGGTTCCAGGAAATTTTTAAAATTGTTCCTGCCCCGGGACGTCAGTTCCATTTCTTCCATCTGCTTGGTTTCCGGGTTCCATTGTTCCCGCATAACACCAGCGTCCAGTTTATTTCCCCAGACATAATCTATAGAGTTGTACTCCCCTCCGATACCCGCACTATAAGAATGCTGCACTTTGGGCAGTGCGAGGTAACCGGCAAACATCATATTATTACTGTTTACACTAATACCGTTACCCCCGCTCTTGGTGGTAATGATTATAGCGCCCCCACTACCCCTGGAACCGTATAGTGCCGAGGCCGTAGCTCCTTTCAAAACATCCATACTCTCTATGTCGTCAGAAGCAATTTCCCTCAAACTCATATTTCCGTACGGTATTCCATCTACAACAAGCAAGGGGTTACTGCTTCCTCCCCTCAAACGGATATCCGGAGCCTGGTCGAATTCGGTGCTGTTCTGTATCCAGAGCCCGGCTACCTTACCCGTCAGTGCGGTGGCTACATCTACCGTTTTCACTTTCTGTACATCTTCACCGTCGATCCTTTGTACCGAGTATCCCAGTTTTTTCTCTTCCCTTTTGATCCCAAGCGCTGTAACCACCACGTTTTCCAACTGCTGAACGTCTTCCCGCATAGCAATATCTACCGTTGTACGGGAACCGACAACTTCTTCTGCCTGCGCAAATCCGATATAAGTAAAGACCAGCACACTCTGCTCGTCAGGGACCTCGATCTCATAATGCCCGTCCAGGTCGGTTACGGTTCCTATAGCACTTCCTTTAAGTAATACGGACACCCCGGGCAGGGGCATTCCGTCATCGGCAGAAGTTACCTGCCCCTTAATCTGAATACCTTCTTGTCTTGTTTGGTCCTGCTTCCCGCTATTGTTACCGTCGCCGGCAAACAAAACGGCGGTCTGCAACAACGCCACAAGTAGATAACCCCCTTTTCTCAAAAGCAAGGTTAACCATTTTGTTTTGTTCTTCATTGTTAATTTGGTTTTAGTTAATTAGTTATTTAGTGTATCTGATATCCTGTTTAATTGCCGTCATAGCTTTCGCCAGCCTGTAACCATTATCGTGGTCAATACAACCCGGACAAGTCGTAAAGGGCATTACAAGATTTGGGAAGAGTGGCCATAAGACCTGAATATAGAAATGTTATCGATAACATTTCTATATTATCATACCAGTTGTTTTCATCCTTATTTATGATAGTCCCGTCCTTCACAGAGAAAATTGTCAACCCGCGCAAAGGTGTTGATAATAGTTATCCGTGAGGTTTCCTCTAAGTGATATAAAGGTTACGGTTCTATAAACAAAAGATCAATCAATATTTAATTTGCCGTTAATTTATCTTTAAGAGGGTTAAAAGCCAGAGTGTTGATATTTCCCTGTTTTCGACCTTAATTTTAGTGTTAAAAACAGCCAGTCTAAGGTGGCTATGTTTTTCAGTCCGGTTTCAGTTTTTCCTTTTCGGGATCCCTACATATCACCAATTTCTCAAATGATAGGATTTGGGTTGTACAAATGCCCGTATTCCTTTAAATGACAATGTAGATCCGAGTCCGGAATTCTTTCTCCCCGACCAGGGAACATTGGGGCTTACCCTGTCGCAGCAATTCCAGTAGACCGTTCCGGTATCCATTTTTCTCAATAAGTTCAAGGCCCTTTGTTCGTCTGAAGAAAAGACCGCCGCCGTCAGTCCGTAAGGGGTGTCCTTCATAAGAGATACTGCCTCGTCATCAGATGCCACTTTTTGGATCCCTATTACAGGCCCAAAGGATTCTTCTGTCATCACCTTCATCCGGTGATCGCAGTTCACCAGCACTGTAGGCCGGAAATAGTATCCTTTTTCTTCCACGCTTTGTCCGCCCGCCTTTAAGAAGGCTCCTTTGTTTAAAGCATCAGCTACCTGGTCACTTAAAAACCCTAACTGCTGTTCGCGGGTAAGCGGTCCGATAAAAGTGTCGGGGTCGACCGGGTTCCCCACCTTATAAGCGTTAACTTCCTCTACAAAGGCGTCTATAAATTCGTCATAGATGCGTTCGGCAACATAAATGCGTTCTACGGCGCAGCAACTCTGTCCGTTATTGTAAAAAGCGCCTTCTGCAGCATTGATTGCCGCCTGTTTTATATCCGGCACATCGTCCGTAACATACAGCGGGTCCTTTCCGCCCAGTTCCAATTGAACGGGCACCAGCTTGTGGGCAACGGTTTCCGCAATGTGTTTTCCGGTGGCATAAGAGCCGGTAAAGAAATAACCGTCAAAGTCTTCTTCCAGCAGCAACTGCCCCAAACGGCCATCGCCGATCACACACTGGAATACATTTTCGGGAACACCGGCCCGGTGCAGGTATTTCTCAAACTGCTTTCCGGTCAGGACTGCGTATTCCGAAGGTTTGTACATCACTGAATTTCCCCCTGCCAGGGCATATAAAAACACATTATATCCTACATTGTACGGGAAGTTCCAGGCCGATATATTGACGATGACCCCAAGGGGTTCATAGGCAATTTTCTCCCGGGTATTCCCGGAATCCACCAGCACTTCCTCAGAAAGCCAGCGCTCAGCATACTTACACAGATGGTCTATCCTGTTATGTGCCCCTGTAATTTCGTTCAGGGACTGCTGTATGGGTTTGCCCGTTTCTTCGGTCAGTATGGCTGCAAGCTCGTTTTTATGCTGCTGTACCAGGGCTCCGAACTTTTCAATACATTCCAGGCGCTCCCCGACCGAAAGGGCCGACCAGCTTTTCTGCCCCTCTTTGAGGGCATTGAACTTGTTTTTCAACGTTTCCGCCGTATCTGCTTTCAATTCGATGATGATATCTCCTGTTGCCGGATTTTTTATCTTCATAAGTGTTATTTTGTATGTTGAAGAAAAGCCTCATATAATTTGTCTGCATCGATCAGCTCTTCCTTTATGGTATGGAAGAACTCCGGATGCCATTGTACACCCACAACCTTACCTGCCGGTTCCCCGGTATACCCGAAGGCTTCGATAAGGCCGTCCGCAGACAGGGCATAGACTTCCAGATCTTTTCCCAGTTCCTTGACCGCCTGATGGTGAACCGTGTTTACATACGGATCTGTTTCATCTTTATAAAGGTTTGCCAGATAGGTATCTTCTACGAAATTTATAGGATGCCTAACGGTATCGTACAGGTCTGCTGAGCGATGAGGGCCTATTTCGGGATTTTGTGTGGAGGTATCCTGGTACAGGCTACCTCCGAAATAGACATTCATCAATTGAAATCCCCTGCAAATGCCCAGTACGGGTTTTGAGTTTTTGATGGCAAAGTCCAGGATCTTTAGTTCGTACCGGTCCCTGTAAGCATCTCCCTTCCATTTCCCTATCGGCTTTTCTCCATAGGTTTCGGGAGCAATATCCGTACCTCCCTGCAATACAAACCCATCCATCTCCGACAGGATATTGTTCAGATAAAGGTCATCCACATCGGGAAGCAGAACCGGAAGCACCCCTTTCCTGGTCACATACCTCACCATATCATTTTCGAGGTAATTCAATGACTTCGGACCAAAGACGTTTCTTTCTTTGTCCGGGTACATAAAACAGGAAGTTATCCCTATTCTTATCATGATAAATCGTTATAATGCTTCTTTATAAAGCCGTTTAAAATCTTCCCTGCTAACTGGTTTTGGATTGGACGGATGGCAAAAATCGGCCTCCGCCAGGATGGACAATTCTTCTATATGGGGCTCTTTTACCCCTATTTCCGAAAGCCTGGAAGGCAAGCCCAACCTGTCATTCATCTCAAAAAGGTAATCCACTACCTTATCTCCTTTGCCTGCACCAATGCCCAGGGCATAGGCCATATTATCGAAATAAGCCTCAAAGCCTTCATAGTTAAACCGCATACCATAGGGCAGGTTCACTGCATTGGCAAGGCCGTGATGGGTATCCAACAGGCTGGAGAGCGGATGTGCAAGGCTGTGCACCACTCCCAGTCCCTTTTGAAATGCTATGGCTCCCATGAGCGATGCCAGCAACATTTTTGAGCGGGACTCTATATCCGGTTTTTTAGTAGCTTTTTCTATGGATTGGGCAATAAGGGACATCCCTTCCAGTGCTATACCATCGCACATGGGATGAAAACCTTTGGCGAGATAGGCCTCGAGGTTATGGGTCAGGGCATCCATTCCCGTTGCTGCCGTTACAAATGGAGGTAGCTCCATAGTCGGCAAAGGATCTACAAAAACTATTTTTGCCAATAGTTTGGGACTAAATAAGATCCGCTTTTTCTTAGAGTCATCTTCCGATATAATGGCACTTCTGCCTACTTCACTACCTGTTCCTGCCGTAGTGGGTATGGTAATAAAATGCGGGACCTCGCCGGTTACGTACTTATCACCTCCTATCAGGTCGTCATAATCAAAAAGGTCTCTGGTGTGGTTTACGCGGAGTACAATTGCCCGGGCTACATCCAGTGCCACACCGCCACCAATGCCAATAACGCAGTCCCGGCTGGTTTGGTGGTACATTTCCCCGCCTTTAATGACATCGGATTTCACCGGATTTTTATGCATCTCTTGAAACACCTCTACACTACACCCGCTTTGTTCCAGATTTTTTCTGATCTCAGCAAAAAAGTCGAGTTCTGCCACAAGCGGATCCGTTACCAGAAGTGGTTTTTTAAGTTGGTTTTCCTTCAGGTAGCCCGCCAATTCATCAAGGACTCCGGCCCCAAACCTAATGGGTGTAGGGAAATTAAAACTATATGTTTGGTTTATGTCTATCATTCAAATATGTTTAGGTTAAATTTTATCCGGAGTTTATCACGGATGGTAAATTCATTTTGAGTTATTGTATTTGCTTCTGAGATATATCAAATAATTTCAAAATATCTTTTCTTTTCCCAATCGGTTACTTCTGCAGAGAACTGCCGCCACTCCCATTCCCTGCTTCCGCAGAAATGATTTACAAAACTTTCGCCGAAAAGCTCTATGGCTACACTGGAGTCCTTCATTCGGTTAGCTGCTTCATATAAGTTGGCTGGCAATATGCCGTTGCTCACATCTTTATAGCCATTGCCAGTGGTTTTGGAGATGTCTAGTTTTAATTTGTGTTTTATGCCATACAAGCCACTGGCTAAACAGGCTGCCATGGCCAGATAAGGATTGACATCAGATCCTACCACGCGGTGTTCTATGCGGGTAGACTTTTCTGAGGCCGTTATAGCTCTTAAGGAAGTGGTCCTGTTATCTACACCCCAGGTAAGGGTGGTTGGTGCCCAGGCTCCTTCTACCAATCGTTTATAACTGTTTATGGTGGGCGCGAACATTGGTAATATTTTGGGCAGACAATACAATTGCCCGGCAATAAAACTTCGCATGATCTCACTCATATTGTCTTCGGAAGAAGCAGCGTAGAACACATTCTTTTTTCCATCCCAAAGGCTTTGATGTATGTGTCCGCCACACCCGGGTAATTCTTTAGAGGGTTTAGCCATAAAGCTGGCTATTATTCCATGCCGGTATGCAATTTCCTTTACGGCTGTTTTAAACAGCACAGCCCGGTCTGCAGATTCCAGGATGTCACTGTACAGAATAGCTGCTTCGGTCACCCCCGGCCCTGTTTCGGTATGTAAACCTTCTAAGGGGATCCCGAAACCTTCCAGCAAGTCGAAAAGGTCGTGAAAGAAATCGCTGTTCTCTGACATTTTTAAGATAGAATACCCGAACATTCCCTGCGTAATGGACTGTGGGCACTGAAATTCTTTATCGTGTAAGACCTTAGAAGTTTCCCGGTAATTAAACCACTCAAATTCCTGGGCGTACATGGGCAGATACCCCATGTTTTCAGCTTCACTTTTGATTTTTTTAAGCAAACTCCTCGGACAAACAGGCATATCTTTTGAGGTCTTAAAATCCCCGAGAAAAAAGGGTATGTCTCCTTCCCAGGGCACGGTCCTGTATGTATTTATATCTATTTGCGCGTCAAAATCGCCATAGCCGGTATGCCAACCAGTAACTTTTGAGTTGTCGTAAGCGCTGTCATTCATATCCCAGCCAAATACTACGGAACAGAATCCGAACCCGTTTTCCAAAGCAGAAATAAACTTGTCCCGATGCATGAGCTTACCTCTTAGCACTCCGTCTATATCGGCAATAGCAACCTTTAGCTTTTGATGTTTACTCTCTTTTAATTTTGATATTATTTCTCTTGTGTCCATAAAGTTGAGTATCTCATTTTTTTATTGAGGAACAGTAAAAAGTATAGGTATGACAGACTCACTATCCCCAAAAAAACAATGGCAATCACAGGATAGTGATATATCATAGAAATGAGGGCTACAACTGCTATGACCAGGGCCAAAGCCGGAAATAAAGGGAATAAAGGCACTTTGAAGGGGCGTTCCATGGCAGGTTCCTTTTTGCGAAGAGCAAAGAAGGAGAACATGGAAACTATATACAAACACAGTGCCCCGAAACACGCAATAGCGATGATCTCCCCTGTTTTACCTGTAAACAGGGCTATGATGCCTACGACCATATTTGCAATCAACGCATTGGCAGGAGTCCTGAATTTTGAATGTACTTTTCCAAGTACCTGCGGGGCATAGCCCACTCTCCCGAATTCAAAAGTGGCTCTTCCGCCTGCCAGTATAATTCCGTGAAAAGATGCTACCAAGCCCAGCAGGCCAATACCTATCAACAATTTGTACAGTATATGGCTTTCATTAATAATTTTAGATAAAGCCAAAGGCAACGGGGAATCTGAGGTCACTGCACTCCCTTCAGGATATACTATGGCTTCCCACCCTGCCACTCCTACGGCCGACACAAAAGTGAGGACACACAACACTACCAGGGTTATGATGGCAGAACCAAAGCCAATAAGCACACTGCGTTGGGGGTTTATGGCTTCTTCGGCCACATTGGCCACCCCTTCAATGGCCAAAAAGAACCAGATAGCGAAAGGAATGGCTGCAAAAATTCCCGAAAAACCGTTGGGCATAGGGTTCAATTGCAGGTTTTCAAACTTAAATTCAGGTAAAGCTACCCCGGCAAAGATCAGCAGTTCTATAATGGCCAAAATGGTAATAACCAATTCAAAAGAAGCAGCCAGTTTTACTCCAAGTATGTTTATCCCTGTAAAAATAAGATATGCACCGATGGCAAATACCATCAGGTCTACTGAAGGGTATAATAAATTTAAATAAGCTCCGATGGCAGCGGCAATAGCAGGCGGTGCAAAAACAAATTCAATATTCTGTGCAATCCCGGCCACAAAGCCAAGGTGCCTTCCAAGCCCCCTGTTCGCATATTCAAAAGCCCCGCCTGCCTTGGGTATGGCACAGGCCATCTCCGTGTAGCTGAAGGTAAAGGTGCAATACATAATAATGATAAAGAACGTTGCTATAGCCAGGCCATAGGTACCGCCTTCCGCCAACCCCAGGTTCCACCCGAAATACATTCCGGAAATCACATAACCTACACCGAGCCCCCATAACATCAAAGGATTAAGTGCTTTATTTAATTGTACTCCACTCATTTTCCATTCTTTTACCAGTGGTACATATCATTTTGTTTACCTCATAATCCATAGCATTCCTTTATCAGAAATGAAAACAAACTGTTAAATCCGTATAAAACTACTGTAAATTTTATTTATACAACCAATTATTGTTAATTTTTTTTTATTTTTGAAAGATAAATCTATAATAAATGATCTATAAAGAAATTTTATTCTATTTTTTTTTGTTAAATTCTTGTTTTTAGATCAAAACAACTATTATATGAAACTCGATGAAAAGGACCTGAAAATACTGGCACTTTTACAGGAAGATGCCAACATAAGCAATAAAGAGCTCGCCGCAGCCACCAACCTTACGGTCACCCCGGTTTACGAGCGTATTAAGAAACTGCATGCCATGTCCTTGCTCAAGAAAAAAGTGTTTTTACTGGACCGGAAAAAACTGGGGCTGAATGTTATGGTGTTGGTTTTTGTGAATATCGAAAAACATTCTGAAGAAGGAGCTCTTAACTTTATGAACGAAATCAAAAAATTCGCTGAAGTTGTGGAATGCCTGCACATTACCGGGGCTTTTGATTTTCAGCTTAAAGTATATGCCAGGGACATAGATCATTTTCACGAATTCCATTTTAAGAAACTGGCCTCTATAAAAAATGTCCGCCATATGGAAAGTCACTTTGTAATGAAAGAAGTGATCAATACTACTAGCTTTCCTTTGTTTACGAATTGAGCCTGCATATTACCCCCCCCTGTGTCCCCCTTGAAATGATCCATCGTCATAAACTGCACATGGAATATCTTTTGCCTTGAAAAAAATAAATAATTTTGTCCCCTGTCAATCCGGAATAATTATCCCAATACCATTGCATTATGGACAAAAGAGAGAAAATACTGAATGCCGCCATGGAACTTATTATCCGCCAGGGGTTGCAACACACCCCCATGTCGCATATAGCAGACCGCGCCGGGGTGGGTATGGGAAGCGTTTACAAGCGTTTTAAGAATAAGGAAGATATTGTTAACGGTATTTACGTAAAGATCAAGACGGAAGAAGCAGCCATGATCTTTGTCAATTATGACGAACGCAACAGCGTGCCCGACACTTTTAACGATATCTACGGACGGATGATCGACTATTTCCTGAGCCATCCCCTGAAATTCAATTTTATAAGCCAGTATGCCTTTTCGCCGGTCATTGAAAAGAAAACCCAGGTACAAGCCATGTCCCGGTTTCACCGCTTTGACGAAATGTATGCCCGGGGACTGGAACAGGGGCTCTTCAAGGACCTTGCTCCGCAGCACCTCACCTATTTTGTTTTCGGATCGGTCTGTTACTGGCTGAAATGCGCCTCGGAATTACAGATCGATGTAGACCATAAAATGAGAAATCAATTTCTGAAAATGGCCTGGGATTCAATTAAAAAGTAGGGGAAATCCCTGTTAACTTTTTTTTAACAAACACTGAGCGAATATTCAGTCTGAACCTTATAATTTTGGTTGTGTATCTAATTAAAAAACGATAATCATGGCTAAAATTTCCCTTCAGAACAAGGTAACCGTAGTAGCCGGCGGGGCCAAAAACCTCGGTGGACTTATCAGCAGATCTTTTGCCAAAGAAGGATCTGACATTTTCATCCATTATAACAGCGATGCTACAAAAGCAACCGCAGAAGAAACCAAAAAAGAAGTTGAGGCCCTGGGGCGCAAAGCTGTGCTCTTCCAGGCCGACCTCACCAAACCGGACAATGTAGCCGAACTTTTTAAAGTAGCCAAAGAGGAGTTTGGCCGGGTGGACATAGCCGTTAACACTGTGGGAATGGTCCTCCGTAAACCGATCGTGGAAACCACCGAAGAGGAATACGATTTAATGTTCGGCATTAACTCCAAGGCTGCATATTTCTTTATCAAGGAAGCGGGGAAAAACCTGGAAAAAGACGGTAAGATCATTACTGTCGTTACCTCATTGCTCGCCGCTTTTACCGACGGGTATTCCACTTACGCAGGAGGCAAGGCTCCCGTAGAACACTTTACCCGTGCCGCGGCCAAGGAATTTGGCCCCAGGGGTATTTCCGTCACCGCTATCGGCCCCGGCCCCATGGACACTCCGTTCTTTTACGGCCAGGAAACCCCGGAGCGGGTGGAATTTCACAAATCCCAGGCTATGAACGGCTTTCTGACCGTTATTGACGATATCGTTCCCATCGTTAAGTTCCTCGCCACAGACGGCTGGTGGATCACAGGGCAGACCATCTTTGCCAACGGAGGGTATACTACGAGATAATCCATTTTTTCAAAAACGAGGCTATCTTCTATGTTAAAAACCCAGCCTCGTTTTTCTTCTTGTGAATGCCTTTCGATAAATCTTTCGTATATTGAATATCTAAACCTGTTAACACCAAAGAGCCTCAGTTCAGTCAAAAGGATCAAATGTATGATAACCACTCTGAAGATCATTAATTCCATACTTATACTCATAGCCGTGACTATGGGGCTCAAACAGGGATGGGCCATGTTCTCAGGATCCCGGAAAATGATAGAGATGTTCAGTAAATGGGATTTTTCCGTAACAGGGTTAAAGGTCCTCGGAGTACTGACCCTCTGCAGCGCCCTGATGATCCTGTTCTCAAAAACCTTTGTGTACGGTAACGTGTTAATGGCATCTACCATACTTCTCATCATAGGCTTTCACCTCAACGAAGGAAATCTCAAAGGGGTGCTCATTGAGCTTCCCTTTTTCCTCTTAAACCTCATCATTATATATCTCAAATACCCCCTGCCTTTTAAAAATGCATCATAACGAAAGGATTATCCTTATCTTTATGTTGTGTTTTATCAACCATAACGACACAAATAGAAATAAAAAATCAATATTGTATAAATTATGGATACAAGCGAACTTACCAATGAAATCGTAAAAAATGCTTTTGACGCCTTACAGGAAGGGGATAACGCAACCTGGTCGTCTTTATTTACTCCCGATGCCGAACTGTACGACGACGGCAGCCCCAGGGACCTCAAGGCCTTTAACAACACCGCCATAGGTCATGAACGTTTTACCTCCATAGACAAGGTGGAGAACGACGGAAAGGATATCTACGGCCAGTTCCATTCCGACCAGTGGGGAGACTTTAAGGTTTATTTTAAATTTCATATCGATCATACAGGGAAAATACATCGCCTGGATATCGGACAGGCAGGGTGACAGATTCAAAATTCAAGGTTTAAGGTTGTACTCGGTACCTGGGCCCTTCGACTTTAGTTTACGATATTGTGAAAACAGAAGAGGCCATTGCATTTATACAGCCCGCAGGTGAGACACTGAGATCGTCAGGAAACTGGGCCGACCTGGGGTGTGGAACGGGAATATTTTCCATGGCCCTGTCGCATTACCTTCCGGAAGACAGCATTGTTTATGCGGTAGACAGGACTAACTACTTTCACCAGGATTCCGAAAAAGTGCGGTTTATAAAAGCCGATTTTGTAAAAGACCCTCTGCCCCTGAAAGCACTCGACGGTATATTGATGGCCAATGCCCTGCACTACGTGAAAGACCAGCTCTCCTTTTTAAAGAAACTGAGCACCTATATAAAACCCGGGGCGAAGTTCATTGTCATAGAATACGACAAAACCGTTCCGATACCCGCATGGGTACCCTACCCGGTAAGTTTTGCCCGGCTTACGGATATATTTCAGTCCCTGGGCTATACTTCCGTGGAAAAGATCGGTGAAAAGGCCTCCATTTACGGGAACGATATGATCTATGCTGCTCTGATAGCACCCTGAAACCTATGAAGAACAACTATTTAGGCATTCTCAGACGAAGAAAATACGAGTTTTTACTCGCAGCCTTACTACTGCACCTCTATATCGGTGTTTTTTTCAGTAATATTGAATTTTACGCACATGTAGTATGGCCGATAAACATGCTGTTGCTGGGCATCTTCAGCCTGGGGGTCTTTTCCTGTAAGAACCGTATACGCCTGCTTTTGCGGAATATTCTGTTTGTCCTGGTCGTCGCGGTTCCCGTGGCATCCTCCTTTATGAAACCGGACGCACTGTTTATGCAGGTGGTGAGTGTGGTCCACATTGCTTTTTATACAATGATCTTTATCGAGATATTGCGGTATCTCGTTAAACCGGGCCATGTGAACCTCGATATTGTTTCGGCATCGGCCTGCGGGTACCTGTTACTTATCGAGATCGGTATCTTTACCATGCAACTGATATACTACTCCATCCCGGACTCGTTTACAGGTATCGACCCCCGGAATTTTATAACCATTTACCTGGACCTGGTCTATTTTTGCAATATCACACTTACTACCATAGGATACGGGGACATTACCCCGGCCAATCACTTTTCCAAGCTGGCCACGGCCATGTTAGGGCTGGCAGGACAGTTTTATACCGTGGTCCTTATCGGGATCATGATCAGTAAATACACTTCTTTACAAAACAGCAAATAATCAAATCCGAATACGATGCACACCGGAAGCCATTACCGACTCAAAGAATTTTTACACTGGACACAACACTCCATTTTCCTCCTGTTCGTCATTGCCTTTGTCCCTACCTTCCTCTACGAGGTGGTAGGATGGAAATGGCTGGGTATTCCCTGGGTCCCGATAGCCCTGATAGGTACGGCTGCAGCTTTTATCGCGGGGTTCAGGAACAATGCCACCTATGACCGCATGTGGGAAGCCCGGAAGATATGGGGCTCCATCATTAACAGCAGCCGCACCTGGGGAATTATGGTCAGGGACTACATCAGAGCCGATGAGCCCGAGACGGAAAAAGAAATACACCGGGCCCTGATCTACCGCCATATCGCCTGGCTTACGGCCCTCCGTTTTCAACTTCGTACCCCCAAGAACTGGGAAAATATCCACACCAAAAAGTACAACCGGAAATATCTCAAAAGATATACGGTCCCCGAATGGGAAACCGACCTGGCCGAAGAGCTGAAGCCCTTTCTGTCCGAAAAAGAACGACAACACATCCTGAGCAAAAAAAACCGGGCCACACAACTCATCGCCCTGCAATCCGGTCACCTGAAAGCACTCAACGGCAACGGGAAACTCGATACGTTATGCCTCGTGGAAATGGAAAACGTACTGAACGACTTTTACGTCTTCCAGGGTCAGGGCGAACGTATCAAGAATTTTCCCTATCCCCGGCAATTTGCCAGTATTAACTTATTTTTTATACGTTTGCTGGTATGGATGCTCCCTTTCGGTATGCTCAATGAATTTGACAAACTGGGAGCGTACTGGGTATGGCTCACCGTACCGTTCAGCATAGTGGTAGGATGGGTTTTCACCTCTCTCGAACAGGTAGGGGAAAGTACGGAAAACCCTTTTGAAGGTAGTGCCAACGATATTCCGATGGCCGCCCTGAGCCGGACCATTGAAATAGACCTCAGGGATATGCTGGACGAAACCGACCTGCCCCCGGCGGCACAACCGGTAAATAATATTTTAATGTAATGATCCGGTCGTCCGGGGATTGAGTAGAGATTGGTTGAGATTGACGGAGATTGAAAACAGAACCTGGAAAAAACTAAAATCAACCATTATCAAACACCCTTAAACCGGGAATCCGCAACTCTAAACCTTGAACAGCTCAAAGAATACAAATAGCTTAAATCATAATTACATGGAACTGACAAAAGTATTTGAGAACAACGAAAAGTGGATCGCCCGCAAACTGGAAGCGGACCCGGACTACTTTAAGAACCTGTCCAAAGGGCAGAGCCCCGAGATCCTGTACATCGGGTGTTCTGACAGCAGAGTTACTGCGGAGGACCTTATGGGTGCCCAGCCGGGAGAGGTTTTTGTGCACCGGAATATTGCCAATATGGTGACCAGTATAGACCTCAATGTGATGTCTGTACTCAATTATGCCGTAAACCACCTGAAAGTAAAACATGTAGTGGTTTGCGGACATTATTTCTGCGGTGGGGTAAAAGCAGCCATGCAGGCCGAAGATCTCGGTATACTCAACCCCTGGCTCCGGAATATCAGGGACGTATATCGCCTGCACGAAAAAGAACTGAACGCCATTGCAGATGAAACCGAAAGATATAACCGCCTTGTGGAACTCAATGTACAGGAGCAATGCATAAACCTCATCAAAACAGCAGCGGTACAAAAGGCCTATAAAGAAAGAGGGCTGAAGGTCCACGGCTGGGTATTTGATATTCACAGCGGAAAACTGATCGACCTGAAGATCGATTTTGACAGCCTCCTGAAAGACATCATGCAAATCTATAACCTGTCTTCCTGAAAGGTTAAAAGCTTGAAGGAGATTGATCTAAAACCTTTCAATCTCCTTCAAGCTTTTAACCTTTTGGCATGTATTAAATACTACTTACAAAACAGAACGCGGTCCCAGATGTTATGGTGCTGTTGTTCGCCATTGGTAAGGTTAAGTTCGGCTGTAAGCCTCACTTCATACGAGCAACTGGGCAACGAAGCCACATCACTGGGATCCACCGTATTGTCCGTACCCGTATAATTTGCTTGTCCGCGAGCCTCCTCCCCCGGAGTGGTAAACACCACAGGCTCAAAATTATGAGGTCCGCCGGGGCCACTCATGGATATGCTTACCTGGCCCAGATTAGGATTAGCAGCAGTGTAGTTTACACGTAGCGTATTGGTTAATTTGGAGCAACCACCACCATCCGCCAATTCCTGCAGGTCAACGGTTGCTATCCCTAATTCGCTACTTGATGCGGCAGGCAACCAGGATCCCCCCTGCGGTACATTTTGATATACCGTGTTAAAAATGGCAAGGGGGCGTGAGAATCCTGCCGCTACTTCTGTGGCCGGATTACCGGCTTCCCGCTTGCGCATCCTGAGGACAAAATAACGGTTCTTTTCCAAGGGTGCCGAACTATTGCCCGCAATGAGGCCCGATTTGTTCACTTGGCTGCCTGCCAGGTTCTGGGTAATTAATTTGATCAGTGATCCGTCAAAAGCAATACCAAAACCCGGGCCATTGTATTGGGGAACCTGGATCCAATTTCCGTTGAAGGGTACATCTACCTGTGCTCCTGTGGCTTTAATAGCATAATAATCTACTTCAATAATTGGAAAGTATTGTGTTACCCGGGAGGCAATTACAGTGGGTGCAATATCCGCAGGGGTTACATCGGTCCAGGTTGTTATACTTGAAATATCTGTACCCGGCGACGGCACTTCTGCATATTGGAATTTGTATTCCACGGGATTGGAGTTCAACTCTTCCGACAGGGACCCCCGCAACTCCACGGTAGAGAAAAATGCCTGTTCGTTCCAGGAAAGTACCGCCTTACCGGTGGTCCGGCCCGTAGCAGGATCAATATTGAGCACCGGGTGATATTTTCGGTTGTGCCCGATCTGATAGAAAGCCGCCGGTGGGTCCAGGGTTCCCTGGGGAGCGTCGTCCAGGCATAAGCGTACACACAGGCAATTGCCCACATTTTTACGGCTGGGCTTATGGGCCTCCGAAGTGGGTTCTGCATGAAACTCCATACCACCCGCTGCAAATTTAAAGTAAATGTCCGGCCCGTTGTCAAAGCTGAAAACAGGCGTGGTCTCTACATTGATCCACGGCGACAGGAATGTCTTTTTGAAATCGGCAGAGCGATAATAAATGCAAAACTTTCCATTACTGTCCGTGATATCGCTGCCCAACCTGTCGTCTGTTATGATATCGTCGTCCATTGCTATGACCTCAATACCCTCCAGGGGTTGTTGCGATTCACAATTCAGAAGCGTTCCGCAGATCACCCAGATGTCCAGGCGTTGTAAGATATAGCACCAGATGCGGCGCAGCAAAGTATAGTTCCAGACAGCAGCGGCCCCGGTATTGGTCTCGCGCCATTTGGGCTGGATGACATCCAAAAGCACCTGAAAGGGCTTAAATCCCCGGGGGTCGGTAGTGCTTTGCTGACCGTAGCCGGGCACTTTGTCATAATGAAGGACCACTTCAATGGCCCCGCCATTGTATTTATGCCTGTCGCCGTCAATTTCAAATTCGTAGTGCCCGCTGCCGTCAGTCTCAGTTTCCGCAAGCAGCATACTTTTCCGGGCCTTGATCTCATTTTCTTCATACCCCCTGCTAACCTCCTTGCTCCGGGCTGCCGTAAGTGCGGTTGCCATATTGATGTCCTGTTCGATCCGGTAAACACGTACTTTTGTGTTTGCGATAATGTGCTTTTCATCGTCGCATATGGCAGCATATAATCTGCCGGATATTGCGTACTTCATAATGTTATTGTTTAATGGTTTAGACTATTATAATTGTATACTTCATGTATTTTTGACGCATATCTTTCCCGACAAAATGTAATTCCCGCACATTGTAATGTATACTTCGAAACAAGGAAAAGAGGCAGGTAGTGAGGGAAAGTTTAATAGTCCAAAAGTATTTCCAAAGACAACAGGTCACAAGGGGACTTATCCCCGAATTAAAAGGGGATTATTCCCCTATTTGCAATGTGCAACTTATCCCTATGAGTTTTCCTTAAATAACGTGAATAATAGATAAGAAAAAAGGCTCCCCTCTTCAGACGAAGACACGTGCTGAGCACTTCGGCAAGCTCAGTATATCACTTGTCGAAGTAGAGGAGCCTGTTAGAAATCTCAAACAAAGGTTGTAATTTTTAAATGTTTTTGATCCAGAGAGCTTAAACATTAGTCACGTTAAATAATGATTTACGATTTTGTTGGAGGGAGTTTCGGAGCTGAGGAGTTTTTGCCTGACTTTGGCTCTTATATAATGTGTATAATAACCAGTTAAAAAAACAAACTTTTTTCATCCAATAAAAATCACTACATTTGTTTTTAGTTTGTGTTCGTGCACATAAAAATTTATCTGCAAAGAAAAGTCAAGGTCATACCTTTTTAATAAAGAAATGTGTGTTGAGTAGAGATCAGGTGTGGGAATATTTTGTGCGTTCCTACCCTGATCTTTTAATAAACTGTTTTAAACTTAATACATGGAATCCACCTACAAATGAAACGCAGAAATTTTATAAAAATTGCAGGTACAGGTTCAGCAGGCCTCTCTGCCACCTTTGCCACTCCCCTGCTCGCCCAAAACAAGACAACAAAGAGATCCCCGGTGCTGAAAATCGCTCATATTACCGATGTGCATATCCGTCCGGAAGAAAATGCTCCCCGCCGTTTTAAGCAATGTCTTCGGGAGCTCCGCAAGCTCGGTGTGGACTTTTTCCTCAACGGAGGCGATTCCATCTATGCGGCCGATTACGACCATATTACCCGGGAAAGGGTTACGGAACAATGGAACATATGGGACGACTGTATCCGGGAGATCGACGGGCATAAAATATACAGTTGCATCGGCAATCACGATATATGGTGGGCAGCCCCGGATAAACAGGACAGCATGTACGGAAAAGAATATGTAGTGCAGCGGTTACATATTCCGGGCAGGTATTACAGCTTTTCCGAAAAGGGATGGCACTTTATTGTCCTGGACGGGAACAATCCTTCCGTATCGCTCGATGAAGAACAATTTCAATGGCTGAAGAACGAACTGGAACAACTTCCCGAAAACACTCCGGTATTGCTTATGTCCCACTACCCTATCCTGGGGGTCACTCCTTTCTGGGAAGGCGGTATGCACTCGGACTACCAGGCCCTTAAAACCTTGTTCTACAAACACCGGGACAAGGTAAAACTGTGCCTGAGCGGACATCAACACTTGCTGGACAGCGCTTCCTATAACGGGGTGTCGTATTTTTGTAACGGCGCCATGAGCGGCTTCTGGTGGGAAAAAGGAGATAAGAGCTCTGCCGCAAAGGGGTATTGCCAGGAAACTCCCCCCGGCTATGCCATTCTGGAACTTTACAACGACGGCAGCTTTACAAATACTTATATTCCCCATACATACTGATCATCGAAATGTTCAACCTAATCCATATCTTCATGAAATCTTTGTACAAGAGTTTTTTGTCCTTGGGCCTTTGCCTGCTTTTCTTTTCCTGTAAAGGCCAGAAAGAACCTGCCGAATTTACCCTGATGACCTATAATATCTATCACGGGGAGAGCAATTACAAGGAAGGCGAAAGCAATTTAAAAGGCATCGCTGACGTCATCAATCAATATCAGCCCGATTTTACAGCGCTCCAGGAAGTAGACAGCATGACCCAGCGCACAGCCGGGTTCAACAATGGCGAGAAAAAGGACCTTGTCAGGGAACTGGAAAAGCTCACCGGCATGCATGGAGGGTTCGGCAAGGCCATAGACTTTAGCAAAGGCGGATATGGCGAGGGACTCCTCGCAGCAGAACCGGCGGAATTCAAAGTACTGAGCCTGCCCACTCCCAAAGGAGGTGAAGGCAGGGCCATGATATACACTACGCTCGAATATGCCAAGGGCAAAAAGATCACTTTTGCCGCAACACATCTTTGTCATCAGTTCGAGGAAAACCGTGTAGCACAGATCAAGGCTGTTAACGATTTTCTTCTGAACCTGGGCCATCCCGTAGTCCTTGCGGGCGACCTCAATTTCAAGGAAGGATCTGCCCCCTATAAAGTCCTGAAACCCGGCTGGACAGATTCGGCCCTGGAATTCGGATCACCGCAACTCACCATTCCGGCAGATGCTCCGCGTGCGCGGATAGACTACATATGGCTGAGCAAAAATGCCGACTGGGATATCTCTGCCGTGAAAGTACCCCAGGCCGATCATTCTGATCATTTGCCTGTTGTGGTGAAGGTGAAACTGCACGATTAAATGACATAAGACGTATGGACATATGACTTAAGCCTTCGAAGCATACATGTCGTATGCCCTAAGTCATTTAGTCCTAAATCATAAAAAAAGAGCCGGACACGATGATCCGGCTCTTTCCACTTACACTAACACAAATAAAATAGAGGAAAAGTAGTTTACGCTCTAATTTGTTTCGTCCGTATTTTATGCAGCAGGCAGGTCTCCCTTTTCTTTCAATGGGAGAGATGATTTGCCCATAAGGAATTTATCCACGTGATGTGCTGCTTCCCGGCCTTCGGATATGGCCCACACGATAAGCGATTGTCCCCTCCGCATATCTCCGGCCACGAAGACGTTGGGAACGTTGGTCTGATAGTCGTTTCCTTTAATATTGGTTCTCTGGTCGAGTTCCAGTCCCAATTGTTCGCTAAGGGGTTTTTCCGGGCCTGTAAATCCGAGAGCTAGCAGGGCAAGCTCACAGGGCCATTCTTTTTCCGTGCCCTCTACTTCTTTGAGTTGCGGACGTTGTCCGGGTACTTTAACCCATTCCACCTGTATAGTTTTCAGGGCCTTCAGGTTTCCGTCCTTGTCTTTGATAAATTCTTTGGTAGCAATGCTCCAGTTCCGGTCACATCCTTCTTCGTGGGAAGAGCTGTTTTTAAGGGTAAAGGGCCAGAACGGCCAGGGGTTTTCGGCAGCTCTTTCTTTAGACGGCATCGGCATGATCTCGAAATTGGTCACCGATTCTGCCCCGTGACGGTTAGATGTCCCAACACAGTCAGACCCGGTGTCTCCACCACCTATTACAATGACGTTCTTTCCTTTGGCATGCAGATCGGCTACGGGTTCTTCCAGGCCGTCCACGACTTCATTATTCCTTTTCAGAAATTCCATGGCCTGCACCACTCCTTTGGCATCTGCCCCGGGAATAGGGAGTCCTCTTTTGGAAGTGGCTCCGCCGCACAATACTACGGCATCGTATGCTTTCAGCTCTTCCACATCGTAATTAACCCCTACGTGTATGCCTGTCTTAAACGCAATGCCTTCTTCTTCGAGAATGGCAATCCTGCGGTCTATGACATGTTTTTCGAGTTTAAAATCAGGGATGCCGTAGCGCAGAAGGCCCCCTATTTTCCGGTCTCTTTCAAAAACGGTAACACTGTGCCCTGCCCTGTTCAGTTGTTGGGCAGCGGCAAGCCCGGCAGGGCCGGAACCGATCACGGCTACTTTTTTCCCGGTACGTTCTGCAGGCGGATCGGCTTTTATCCAACCTTCCTTAAACCCGCGTTCTACGATATACTTTTCTATGAGTTCTATGGAAACAGGCGGTTTAATAATTCCCAGTACACATGCCGATTCACAGGGAGCCGGGCAGAGCCTACCGGTAAATTCCGGGAAGTTATTGGTGGAATGTAAAATATCCAGTGCCTTCTGCCAGTGGTTCCTGTATACTGCATCGTTAAAATCGGGGATCAGGTTTCCGAGGGGGCATCCGCTATGGCAGAACGGTATACCGCAGTCCATACATCTCCCTCCCTGTTCGTTCAGTTCCTTTTCGGCCAGGTCTACGGTGAACTCCTCGTAGTTCTGTACCCGTTTTTTTACTTCTATATAGTTTTCTACTTTTCTGTCGTATTCTAAAAAGCCTCTTAATTTTCCCATGGTCGTTGTCTTTTTATTGTGCCCTTGATTTTTTGTGCTTCGGCTCCCTTCGCCCCAGCTCAGGGACCGCCGTTCAGCAACCGGTTGCCACCTAATCTATCAATTAATTGTTTACTGCCAATTCCTCGCTTTCAAATGTCTTTTCCCTGGCCAGCCTTTCCAGTGCTTTCTTGTATTCCACAGGCATGACCTTGACGAATCTGTTTTGCTGGGCTTTCCAGTCGTCCAACAGTCTTTTTGCCAGTGGGCTTGCAGTATAGGCATAGTGGTTTTCGATCAACTGCCTTACTTCGTCCATATCTTCTCCGGACGGGTCTTCCAGCTCTACCATCTCCAGGTTGAAGTTGCGATTGTCTACCTCGCCGGAACCATTATAGATATAGGCTACGCCTCCGCTCATTCCCGCGGCGAAGTTCCGCCCTGTCTTACCAAGGATCACGGCCACACCGCCGGTCATATATTCACAGCCGTGGTCGCCAATACCTTCCACAACGGCTCTTGCCCCGGAATTTCTCACACAGAAGCGCTCTCCGGCTATACCGTTGATATACGCTTCCCCGGTGATGGCTCCGTACAGGGCTACATTACCTATAATAACATTTTCTTCTGGCTTAAAAGTGGTTTTTTCCGGTACTCTTATCACCAGTTTACCTCCCGAAAGGCCTTTCCCGAAATAGTCGTTGGTATTACCATTGACTATCATGGTAAGCCCGTGGGTAGCGAACGCCCCGAAGCTCTGTCCGGCAGAACCTGTAAATTTCAGGGTAAGCGTATCCTCAGGAAGGCCCTTGGCCCCGTGGATCTTGGAGATCTCGTTGCTCAGGATGGCCCCGGTAGTCCGGTTGGTATTGTTGATAATGAAACACTGCTCCATTTTTTCTTTACGGTATACCGCCGGATGCGCCTCGTTCAGAATATCGAAATCCAGGACATTTTCCAGTTCGTGGTCCTGTTTTTTTGTATTGTATACCTCAACATCATCGCCGACCTGAGGTTTGTAGAGTATTTTCGAAAGGTCAATGCCCTGTGCCTTGTAGTGCTCTATGGCCCTGTTCATGTCCAGTTTCTCGTTTTTGCCCACCATTTCGTTGATGGTACGGAAACCGAGATCTGCCATGATCTGCCGCAGCTCCTGGGCTACGAAATACATGAAATTGATCACGTGTTCCGGGGTGCCCTTAAAGTTCTTTCGCAGTTCAGGGTCCTGGGTGGCTATTCCCACGGGGCAGGTATTCAGGTGGCATGCGCGCATCATAATACATCCGGATGCTACGAGTGGTGCGGTAGCAAAACCGAATTCCTCGGCCCCGAGCAGGCAGGCGATAGCCACATCCCTCCCGGTTTTTAGCTGACCGTCGCACTCCAAAACAATCCTGTTCCTCAGGTCGTTAAGCACCAGGGTTTGCTGGGCTTCGGCAATCCCGAGTTCCCAGGGAAGCCCGGCATGTCTCAGGGATGTTAACGGGGATGCCCCGGTACCTCCGTCATAGCCGGAAACGAGGATCACATCGGCCTTGGCCTTGGCTACACCGGCGGCTATGGTACCCACGCCTACTTCCGAAACGAGTTTTACATTGACTCTGGCCTCACGGTTGGCATTCTTCAGGTCATAGATGAGTTGTGCCAGGTCTTCAATAGAATAAATATCGTGGTGCGGGGGCGGGGAGATCAGGCCTACGTAGGGCGTAGAGTTCCTTACCTTGGCCACCCATGGATATACTTTGGGGCCGGGAAGCTGTCCGCCTTCTCCAGGCTTGGCTCCCTGGGCCATTTTTATCTGTATTTCTTTCGCATTGGTCAGGTAATTTATGGAAACACCAAACCTTCCGGAGGCTACCTGCTTGATGGCACTGTTGCGCCAGGTACCGTCCAGGTCTTTGTGAAACCTGTTAGGGTCTTCGCCACCTTCCCCGGAGTTGCTTTTTCCACCGATACGGTTCATGGCAATGGCCAGGTTTTCGTGAGCCTCCTGGCTGATAGATCCGAAAGACATGGCCCCGGTTTTAAAGCGCTTTACGATTTCTGTCCAGGGTTCTACTTCTTCGATAGGAATAGGGCTCAGGTTCCTGAACCTGAACATTCCTCTCAGTGTCATTAACCGTTCACCCTGTTCATTGATGATCTTTGAGTATTCCTTATAACTGTCATATTTATTGTCCCGTACTGCCTGTTGCAGTTTGGCTACGGAGGCGGGGTTGAACATATGCCGTTCGCCATTCCTGCGCCAGCGATAGTCGCCCCCGATATCCAGGCGGAGATTGGCAGACACGCCCTCTTCTTCAAAGGCCTTGTCGTATCGTTTGCGAATTTCTTTTTCCAGTTCATAAAGGCCAATCCCTTCTACGCGTGTAGCGGTATTACAGAAATATTTATCTACAAACTTTTTGTTGAGCCCAAGGGCTTCGAATATCTGGGACCCCCTGTATGAATGCAGGGTGGATATCCCTATCTTGTTCATGATCTTAACGATCCCTTTTCCTATGGCCTTGTTGAAATTCTGAACCGCTTTTTCCTTATCCGCACTTACAATGTCTTCGTTGGCCACGAGTTCTTCAATGATCTCGTTGACCATATAGGGATTAATGGCACTAGCACCGTATCCGAACAGCATGGCAAAATGATGTGGTTCCCTCGGTTCTGCCGATTCGATGATGATACCGATGGACGATCTTTTTCCGAGTTTTTTCAGGGAATGGTGTACAAAAGAGCACGCCAGTATGGCCGGGATGGGAGCATAGCCTTCAGCGACATTCCTGTCGGAAAGGATCATGATATTCGCCCCTTCGTCCACGGCAAGGGAGATCTCGGACACTATGGCATCGAGCCGGGACTCGAGCCCGTTGAGCCCTTTATCCGTTTCATACAGGATGGATATGGATTTTGCCCTGAAATCGGGATGGTCTATATATTTTATCTTGTCCAGATCCTCGTTGGAGATCACCGGGTTCTGGATACAGAGCTTTTTGGCCTGCTCCGGAATGATGTCAAAAATATTCTTGTCTCCCCCGATCGTAAGACTTATATCGGTAACGATCTCTTCCCGGATACCGTCCAGCGGCGGATTGGTCACCTGGGCAAAAAGCTGTTTAAAATAGTTGTACAACAACTGTGGCTTTTCGGACAATACCGCCAGGGGGGTGTCAAAGCCCATGGAGCCGATAACTTCTTTACCCTCGGTAGCCATGGGGGTAATGATGGTCTTTATGTCTTCCTGCGTATAGCCAAAAAGCTTTTGCCGGGTTTGGATGTCCATTTTTTCGACGGGGGTCTTGTTTCCCGTATAGGGCACAGCGGCCAGCGGAAGGAGGTTTTCATCCAGCCATTTGCGGTAGGGCCTCTCGGAAGCGATCTTCTTTTTCACTTCTTCATCCCCCACAATACGGCCTTCGTTCATATCAACGAGGAACATACGCCCTGGTTCGAGCCGGCCGTGATGTTCTACATTTTCAGGTTTTATATCGATGACCCCGGTTTCGGACGACATCACTACATACCCGTCTTTGGTCACCGTATACCGTGATGGGCGCAGCCCGTTCCTGTCCAGCAGGGCTCCGATATAATTACCGTCGGTGAACGGAATGGAAGCGGGCCCGTCCCAGGGCTCCATGATACAGGCGTTGTATTCATAAAATGCCTTTTTATCGCCGTCCATGGATTGGTGTTTTTCCCAGGCTTCGGGCACCATCATCATCATAGCTTCGGGAAGGGACCTCCCGGTTTGCAACAGCAGTTCCAGTACCATGTCCATGGAAGCGGAGTCGGACTTTCCGTCCTGTACGATCGGGGGGATATCTTTCAGGTCATCACCAAAGATCTCACTCTTAAAGAGCTCTTCCCGGGCTTTCATTCGGCTCAGGTTACCTTTCAGGGTATTTATCTCCCCGTTATGGCACATATACCTGAAAGGCTGTGCAAGGTCCCAGGTAGGGAAGGTATTGGTGGAGAAACGCTGGTGCACCAGGGCGAGCTTGGTCACCACTTCGGGGTCATTGAGGTCTTTGTAATAGATATTGATGTCCTGGGGCATCAGCAGGCCCTTGTATATAATGGTCGTTGTAGACAGACTTGAGAAATAGAAATAATCGGCTTCGGAAAAGTTGGATTTCAGCACCTGATGTTCGGAGATCTTTCGTGCGGCATATAACCTGGCATTAAATTCTCTTTCGGTAAGATCCTTGCCATTTTTGCCGATAAACACCTGCATGGTCGTAGGCTCCGATTCGGCTGCGATCTTCCCGATGCAGTTATGGTCTACCGGTACTTTTCTCCAGCCAATGATATGCAGTCCCTGTTTGGCTATGTTCTCTTCAAATATCCGGGCACATACCTTGACCTGGTTCGGGGACTTTGGCAAAAAGAGCATCCCAACGGCATATTCCTTAGGGGCCGGCAGTTCAAAGCTGCATGTTTTTTTAAAGAATTCGTGAGGTATTTCTATGAGTATCCCTGCACCATCTCCCGTTTTACCGTCTGAACTAACGGCTCCCCGGTGCTCCAGGCGGATAAGAATATCCAGGGCTTTGTGAATGATATCGTTAGTTCTTTTTCCTTTCAGGTTACAGATAAAACCGGCTCCACAATTGTCATGTTCATACTCCGGGTGATAAAGTCCTTGCTGCTTAAGTCTCATAGCTCTATGTCATTGGTGTTAAAAAATCATCAACGAAATTAACACATATACATAGAAATATGCACACTTATTCGGATTTCAAACAAATTAATTCGTGTTTATTAAAATATCATTAACGATAATTTAAATCCATTACTAAGGAAAGCAGAAATTACAGATATGACATTTTAAGGGAGTCATAAAAGCCATACCCTCGTAAAAAAGACAAAAACAAAGTGATAAAACATAAAAAACAGAAACAACCCCCTATAAAAAATAAAAATGCAAACAAAAAAATATGTTTACACACGACACACCCCCTTAAAATAAAAAAAAGATCTTGTGAAACAAAAAAGAAAAGACCCTGATCTTCACTTTTTCTGATGCGGAAGTGAAGACCCTTTGAAGTTTTAGTATTTGAATATGTATTTCGTTTGGGTTTTTCCCGCAGATGATGCAGATCTTCGCAGAAGGCCATAAAAATCTACGTCTATCTGCGGTATCTTCGGGCTATTTTTTCTCAGTAAAATGTAAATTCATATCGTGCACTAAAACCCGAAATACAAAACCAGAGCCGCCGTGTAAATTCACAACAAAACTCCGGTTTTCACAGGGTTATATTATTGTTATTGCCAGCCTCCTCCGAGACTTCTGTACAATTCAATATTGGCCAGTAATATTTGCATTTTGGTATCTATGAGCCCCAATTCACTGTCCAATGCATCTCCCTGGGCTGTGATCACCTCCAGGTAGTTGGCAAAACCACTCCGGAACAAAAGGGCGGCATCGGTAACTCCTTTTTGAGTGGTTTCGAGCCGTTCTTCGCCCAGGGCGTATTCTTCTTCCAGTTTTTCCAGGATTATCATAGCATCTGAGACCTCCCTTACGGCATCGATCATCTTCTCTTTAAAATCGAGTTGGGCGATCTGCCTCCTGGCAAGGGCTTTCTTATAATTGGTTTTCAGCTTTCGCTTTTGGAATATGGGCTGAAAAATAGCTCCGTTGATCAGGGCAAAAGCAGACTCCACAGGGGTGAACAACTTGTTCAGCTTATAGGAATCCAGCCCCAGGCCTGCATCGATGGTAATGGAAGGATATTTCATGGCTTCTGCAATTCCCACTTCTGCATTGCTCGCTATCAGTTCATATTCTGAGGCTGCTACATCCGGGCGGTTCTGGATGAGTTCCAAAGGCACCCCGGTATTGTAATTTCCCTTAAAACCGACATTGTTTAAATGCCCGGTGATGTCTATTTTCTGTGGAGGCCTTCCCAACAGGGTGTTGAGCCTGTTTTCTGTAACCGCATATTCCCTTTCTATTTGCGGGATAAGGGCTTCAAACCTCAGTTTTTGTGATTTGGTTTGCCGTATGGCCAACGAAGTGGCTTCCCCGGCTTCGTATTGCAACTCTACGATCCTCAGGGTATTTTTGTTAAGGTCCAGGTTCCGTTCTGCCACTTCGAGTTCTGCCCGTAACTTCAGTAACTCGTAATACGTAGAGGCCACTTCGGCAACCAGTGCCGTTTGCACGGCTTTCTTAAACTCTTCGCTCTGCATATAAGCGGCACGGGCCGCATCTTTTTTCCAGCGCAGCTTGCCCCAAAGGCCCAGCTCCCAGCTCGTGCTTACACCCAGATTGTACGACAATTGTTGCGTATACAAACTAGTAGGAGGAGTTTCACTCTCATTAGCATGCCTCCTGGAAGCCCTGTTTCCATACTTATCGTGATACAAAGAACGATAATCCCTTTTGTACCCAAAAGGGGTGAGCCCCAGCGACGGATAAAAATTTGCCCTGGACTGCAACAGATCCTGACGGCTCATCTCAAGGACCTGAACCGTTTTCTGCATATCGAGGTTATTGGCCAAGGCCGTATCGATCAGGGCAGCCAGGTCATAATCCCCGAAAAATTCCACCCATTTTACCTTTGCCAGGTGTACGCTATCGACCGGAACGGTATCGCCGGTCTTTCCGTAGTATTCTTCAGAAAAGTCAAGGTCTGGTCGTTTATACGGATCTCCTACCTTACAGCCCGTTACGGCTACCAGGAGAAACGCCACTACACCAAGTCTTTTTATATTTTTTACCAACATGGGTTTATATATTTTCAATCGTCAATTAACTTTTATGCCAAATATTCAACAGGGATCGCTACTCTTCCTCGGTGGTTTCCATATTATACCGGTTGTGCAGTTTCAGGAACACATAGGCCAGTACCGGAATGATAACAATTCCAAGGAAAATACCAAACAGCATACCACCGGCTGTTCCGATACTTACAGATTTATTACCAATAGCCGAGGACCCACTGGAAAACATCAGCGGCACCAAGCCGACAGTAAACGCCAATGAGGTCATAATAATGGCCCTTAACCTAAGTGCGCTGGCTTCCAAAACAGCATCCAGTATTCGGAGGCCGGCCCTGCATTTCTGGGCGGCAAATTCCACGATCAGAATGGCGTTTTTAGCCAGCAGACCGAGTAACATTAAAATACCCACCTGTACATAAATATTATTGTCAATCCCGGCGAGGTTGATAAACACAAATACGCCCAAAATCCCCGTGGGCAATGACAACATTACCGCAATGGGCAACCAGAAACTTTCGTACTGTGCCGCCAGGATAAAATACACGAGCACAATGCTGATAATAAACACCAATATAACATCGGAACCGGATTTCTTTTCTTCCAGGCTCATACTGGTCCATTCATAACTTAAACTGGCGGGCAGTTTTTTCTCTCCCAGTTCTTCGATCTTGGCCATGACATCACCGGTACTGTAACCAGAAGCCGGCGTAATGTTAATTTTAGCCGCATTGTACAGGTTGTACCGGGTGATGGTTTCAGGTCCGAAGGCAGGTTCCAGGCTAACGAAAGTGTTTATGGGAACCATTCCGCCATTTTCGCTTCTCACAAAAATGGAGTTGATAGTCTCCGGGCTTTCACTAAATTCGGTGTCGGCCTGCATATACACCATATACTGACGGGTAAAACGGTTCAAATCACTTACCCGCTGGCGTCCGAAGTTAGATTGCAGGGTAAACATCATATCCTTTATACTCACGCCCAAAGCCTTTGCTTTTTCATAATCGATATTGAGCTTGTATTGTGGAAAGTTGGGATTGTAGGACGTAAAGGCACTTTCTATTTCCTCCTGACGGCCCAATTCAATGATAAATTCGTTAACCAACTGGCCAAATTCGCCCAGATCGCCATCAGTACGGTCCTGTAGCATGATTTGCACCCCATCAAAGTTACCAAATCCCTGTACCGTAGGACGCGGATACATATTCATACTACGTATATCAGTGATGACCTCCAGTTTTTCGGTCAGGTGTTTCACCACTTCCTGAATATCTTTAATCTTTCCTCTTTTACTTTTTTCTTTCAGTTTAATATAAGCCAACCCGGAAGAAGGCGTTTCGGAATTATCTACAATATTGAATCCCGAAACTGTGTTTACCCCCTCTACTGCATCTTCCTTTTGCAGAATTTTGGCCGCCTGGTCCAGGGCCTGGTTGGTACGGTTCAGCGAAGCTCCTTCGGGCATGGATACTGTATAAATCAAAAAGTTGTCGTCTTCCGTAGGAATAAAGGCACTGGGTGTAATACGGGCCAAAAAGACCAACAGCAGGATGACCACTCCCAATCCGGCGAGACTCACCCATTTAAACTGAATAGCCTTTTTTATGACGCTAATATATTTTTCAGTAAACTTATCAAAAAGAACATCGAATTTTTTAAGCCCTTTCTCCTTTAACGAATCGACTTTTTTAAGGTGTTTGGAATGGGCATAAAAAGCAGACAAGCGTTTTTTCTTGTTGTTTTTGTTCTTTTTTCGATACAACATAACAAATAACACAGGCCCCAATGTAAGAGAAATGACTGCTGAGATCAGTACTGCAACAATAATAGTATAGGCAAATTCCTGATAAAAAACACCTACCGGGCCTTGCAAAAACCCTACCGGGAGGAACACTGCGGCAATCACTACTGTAATAGAAATAATAGCGCCTGTGATCTCGCTCAAGGCCGAATTAACCGCTTGACGGGCCGTCATCTTATGATGCTGCATTTTTTCAAAAATAGCCTCGACCACTACAATGGCATTATCAACCACAATACCAATGGAAAGCACCATGGAGAACATACTGAGTGCGTTCATCGTTACACCGATCATATCCAAAAAGAAGAACGTACCCACAAGCGAAATGGGGATCGTAACAGCCGTGATAAAAGTAGCCTTAAAATCCTGAAGAAATATAAACACCACAAGGAATACCAGGATAAAAGCCTCGATAAGTGTTTGCTTTACGTGGTTCATGGATTCATCAATGGCATCACGTACACTATACGTAATCTGGTAATCCATACCTTCAGGGAAAATTTTGGCCTGTTCTTCCATGGTTTCCCGTATAGCCTGGTCTATTTCCATGGCGTTGGCCCCATTTTGCTGGGTGATGTCCATAGTCACGGCTGGCTTGTCGTCCAGGCGGTTTTGACTGGTGTAATTGGAGGCGCCAAACTCAATACGGGCAATATCTTTCAGCTTGAGCTGCAGCCCGTCTTTTTCGGTTTTTATTACAATGTTCTCATACTGTTCGGGTTCGCTAAAACGGCCTGCGTGCTTGATAACCATTTCAAAAACCTCTTCGGAGTTTTCCCCGAATTTACCCGGCCCGGCCTCAAAGCTCTGATCGTTCACCTGATTATAGATATCCCTTGGTGTCAGGTTATACAGGGCCAGTTTTTCGGGGTTGAGCCAGATACGCATGGCATAGTCGCGCCTACGTAAGATCTGGGCCCTTGCCACCCCCTCAATACGTTTGAGTGCCCGCCTGATGTTTATTCGAGTATAGGCATTCAAAAAGGTTTCGTCATAGGCCCCATCACTAAAAACATTAATGGTCATCAGCGTTCCCTTCATACGCTTCATCACCTGAATTCCGTTTTCTATCACCTCTAACGGAAGGTCGGATGTTACTTCCGAAATACGGTTTTGAACTTCAACTGCCGCCAAATTGGGATCGGAACCAGGTTTAAAATACACCGTTACCCTTCCTTTTCCGGAGTTGGTCGCCGTAGAGTTGATATACTCCATATTCTCGGCACCGTTAATGGCTTCTTCAAGCGGAAGCAGTACTGCTTTAGCCAGGGTCTCGGAGTTGGCCCCCGGGTAATATACCGCAACAGATACACTGGGTGGAGCAATTTCGGGAAAACGTTCTACGGGAAGTTGCGGAATACTGAATGCCCCGGCCAGTACCAATAGAATAGAAATAACAAGGGTGAGTACCGGGCGTTCTATAATTTTTTTGATCATCGGATATCTATGGCTTTATTTTAAAATCGAACCGGGACTTCTGCTTACGGTGGCTTTCTGCCTTACCATAATACAAGTCGTATGGTTTTTCAGAAAAACAGTGATTAATTACCGGATAACAACCTTCCCTGCTGTACAGGTTTTACTTTAATGCCATCGGTTATTTTGTTAATTCCGGAGACCACAATACGGTCGCCCGCTTTTAAGGTGCTCCCCTTAACAATATAATTTTGTCCTGACCGGCCTTCTATTTCCACTTCGTGGCGTTCGGCAGTATTGTCGTCTTTCAGGGTATAGACAAATCTTTTGTCTTGAATAGACATCGTGGCACTCTGCGGAATAAGAATAGCTTTGGGAAAAATCTGTTCCATCACTATTTTCCCGGTATTCCCCGAACGAAGCAGCGTATCGGGGTTCTGGAACCTGGCACGAAGGCTGATAGACCCCGTAGAACGGTCAATTTGTCCTGAAGCAGCATCTACGTTCCCTTCCATGTTGTAGGTAGACCCATCGGCCAGAACGAGTTTCACCTTGTCACTCATCCGGCGCGAAGTAGAGTCCTTTTTCATACGTTCGTAATACAGGTAATCCGATTCACTCATGGAAAAGTACACGAGTACCTCGTTTACATTAGAAAGCACGGTAATGGGGTCGGAATCGGTTTGCTTTACCACATTTCCCACAGATTTAGGAATACGGCCAATAAATCCGTTTACCGGGGCTTCTATAACAGTGAAATCGAGTTTTATTCTCGTATTGGCCGCCTGCGCCTGCGCCCTGTCTAATGAAGATTGTGCTACTTCATAATCGGCCTGGGCGGTCTTTTGCTGTACTTCGGAGATCACCTCGTTGTCGATAAGCGGCTGAAGCCTGTCGAGTTCTGTCTTGGCTTTTCGCAGTTTGGCCTTTTCGAGCTCCACATTGGCCTGGGCATTCTTAAGATCCTCCATATAAGGCTGCTGGTTTATCTTAAACAGGGGCTGCCCTTTTTCTACATAATCTCCCTCATCTACATAGATCTTTTCCAGTATGCCGTCTACCTGCGGCCGGATATCGACATCTTCTGCTCCTTCTATGGAACCCAGGTATCGAAAGGCTTTCCCGGCCGATTCCTCCTTTAACGTAATAACAGGAAGAGGCAGGCCCTCATCTTCTTCTTCTTTTTCCTTACAAGCTGTAAAGAAAATCGCAAGCAAAAGAAAAGACATTACAAGACCGGTGCTGTATGTTGTGTTAGTACTCTTTTTCATCTGTTTTATAATTGCAATTTTAAAGTTTCTGTAACTTACAATAGAAGTGCCAAATTTCACAAAGTGCCACTATTCACATAAAGTTACTGAAAAGCAACATCTTACACAACACCAAACATTTTAACAAACCAAACAAAGTGTGTAACTGATGGGAAAGAGATCATGTGTATTGTGTAAATTTTACCCACTCCACACTGATATATCCACCTCCCGGTACCCGGAACTTATAACACACAGGTTTTTCCGGATAAGAACATATACTTTTAATAACCAACCACTAATGCATTTATCCATTTTCATTGTTAACCTCAAAGAATCGATCTCATCTCTTTTCATTGAAACAATCCGATCAGTGTAAAGTCAGAACAGAAATAAAAACCCGGGTTATCACTCAAATCGCGAAAAGCCTTTCTGCGGTAACAAAAAAACTTCGACCTTGTTTTTTGATTCAACCCCTAAAATATAGGAATAAATTTACTCAAATACCAGATAAATCGTCATTATATTGTATATAATTTACACATAATAATAACATTTACACAATAAAATTCACACATTGCCAAAGCATAGATCATCTCTTTAAAAATTACAAGTTATTAAAAATCAATAGGTTAATATCAGTTTCGGTAAAAACACCCAAAAACGGCATCATAATTTCGATATAACTACCACAAAACATTGACAGTAAGTTTAACTTTAAAATTTTAGTATCATGAAAAAGTTATTTGTAGCAGCAGCTTTAGTTCTCGGTGGATTTGCTACCCAAGCCGCAACCAGTATAAATGCTAACGATGTGGCCATCGTTGTAAACCAGGAAGAATTCAAGGAAATTGCCGCGGAAGAAGTTCCCAAAGCTATTACAGATGCTTTGGCCAAAGATTACGAAGGTGCTACGCTCAACAAAGCGTATGTAAACGAGGCTAAAGAATACAAACTGGAAGTTACCATAGGTGACCAAACAGGTGTACTTTATGCCAACGAAAACGGTGAGTGGATCCAGAAATAATCTGGCCTTCTCATTAGGTTAGAGCTTTTTTAAAGCAATCTTATAAAAAATCGCCTTAATTGTAAGGCGATTTTTTTTGTGCTGTCCCAACACCCCGCTATATACAAATAGTATGGATAAAACTGAAACAGCAGATGCCACTCCTGACTAAAAACAGCATTTCAACAAATGTCATACTACCGGATCAATCACAAATGTAGTGGCAGTGTAAAATATACGGGGTACAGGATATAAGACATATGATATTATGGAGTGTATCTGGTTAGCTGTGGGGCAACCTGCAACATCTAACGATTTTCCAATCTAGAGTCTTACGTCTCATATCTAAAACCCGGCTCCTATCCATAACTTTTGAAATTGCTTATGTAATATTTACCTTTCTGCTAAAGTAATCTTATCAATACAAAAATTAAAATATGATATAACAATCAGATAAGAATTAAGGAATTGTATATAATTTACACAAAAATATCTCATTTACACACTAAAATACACATATTATTAAAAATACAGAAATTTAAATATTCTCAATCATCTCAAAATCAGAGCATTAATATTATACTTGACAAACTATTTAAAACGGCATTAAAATTTCATATAGGTTAGTACAAACATTGACAGTAAGTTTAACTTTAAAATTTTAAAATCATGAAAAAGTTATTTGTAGCAGCAGCTTTAGTTTTCGGCGGATTTGCTACCCAAGCCGCAACCAGTATAGATTTTAATGATGTAGCCATCGTAGTAAACCAGGAAGAATTTCAGGAAATTGCCGTAGAAGAGGTTCCTGAAGCCGTTACAGCCGCCCTGGAAAAAGATTATGCAGGCGCCACTATTAACAAGGCATATGTAAACGAGGCCAAAGAATACAAACTGGAAGTTACCATAGGCGAAGAAGCCGCCGTACTTTATGCTAACGAAAACGGTGAGTGGATCCAGAAATAATCCAGCACTCATTAGTATATTAGAGTAAGCCAGCAAAAAGAGACTGAAAAAATCAGTCTCTTTTTTTATTTAAAAACTATCCAATAAGATCATTTAATCCTTCAGAATACTCCTGGATATTACGATCTTCTGAATTTCAGAGGTCCCTTCATAGATCTGGGTGATCTTGGCATCACGCATCAGGCGTTCTACATGATATTCCTTGACATAGCCGTTACCCCCATGTATCTGCACAGCCTCTATCGCAGTATCCATGGCCACTTGCGAGGCATAGACCTTAGCCATGGCCCCGGAAAGATCGTAGTTATTACCATTATCCTTGTCCCAGGCCGCCTTTAGCACCAGGTGGCGCGCTGCTTCTATCTGGGTGTGCATATCGGCCAGTTTAAAGGCTATGGCCTGATGGTTGCATATTTCCGTGCCAAAGGCCTTTCTTTCCTTGGAATATTTTTTTGCCAGTTCATAGGCGCCGGATGCAATACCCAGCGCCTGGCTCGCGATACCGATACGCCCACCTGCCAGGGTCCTCATCGCAAATTTAAAACCAAACCCATCTTCCCCGATGCGGTTTTCTTTGGGCACCTTAACATCGTTAAAGTTCAGGGAATGCGTATCGCTTCCGCGGATACCCAATTTCTGTTCCTTGGGCCCCACTTCAAAACCGGGCATGCCTTTTTCTACGATAAGGGCATTGATACCGTGGTGTTTTTTACTGACATCGGTCTGGGCTATAACCAGGTAAACATCGGCCGTACCTCCGTTGGTGATCCAGTTCTTTGTGCCGTTCAGCACATAATGGTCTCCTTTATCAATAGCTGTGGTCTTCTGAGAGGTGGCATCGCTACCGGCTTCGGGCTCCGACAGGCAGAAGGCCCCGATAATTTCTCCTTTGGCCAGGCGCGTAAGGTATTTTTGTTTTTGTTCTTCCGTACCGTAATGCTCCAGTCCCCAGCACACCAGCGAATTGTTTACACTCATCACCACCGACGCCGAAGCATCTACCTTAGAGATCTCTTCCATGGCCAGCGCATAAGATACAGTGTCCAGCCCGCTGCCGCCATAATCGGGAGATACCATCATCCCCAGAAAGCCCAGTTCTCCCATTTTCCGGACCTGTACTGTGGGAAATTCCTGTTTTTCATCTCTTTCTATAACCCCGGGAAGCAACTCGGCCTGCGCAAAGTCTCTTGCTGCATCGCGGATCATAACCTGTTCTTCGGTAAGCGTAAAATCCATTTCTTATAGTACTTATTTGTTTTAAATCACACAAATTAATGAAAAATCTGTATAAAAAAACCTATTTTTGGGGTCCAAAATTAATTTTCATCAAAATAACAGGCTAATTTTTACACAGAACTCATTTAAACTTTTCCTGTAATATGCTATAATTTTCTTTATTTTATGCCGGAGAAAAATGAACCTCCTGCATACCACATAAAAATAATACATAAATCCATTTATTTTCTCATTCTTTGTAAAAGTCACCTGAGCTTTTCCTGAGGAAGCAGGGTGACGAAGTGATGGGGAGACCCGGAGATAGGGAGACTGGGTGATGAAAGACTGAAAACTGGCAATTGGTAACAAACCTTATTAAACCAATTTATAACCGAACGATAAAAACTACACTAACTCTAATAAAATTATATGGAAGAAATCATTAGCGAAGCTAAGAATATTGTATGGAGCACTCCACTGGTCGTTCTCTGCCTGTTTGCAGGGGTCTACTTTTCCATCGCTACAAAATTTCTACAGGTAACACATATCCGGGAAATGATAAAGCTGCTTTTTTCCGGGGAATCTTCAAAAAAAGGGGTCACCTCATTCCAGGCGTTTGCCATAGCTATTTCGGGACGGGTCGGAACCGGTAACATTGCCGGTGTGGCAACTGCTATTGCCGCAGGTGGGCCAGGGGCCATTTTCTGGATGTGGGTCATTGCTCTGCTGGGTTCGGCTTCTGCCTATATTGAAGCCACACTGGGACAAATTTACAAGGAAGTAAAAGACGGACAATATCGTGGCGGCCCTGCTTTCTACATAGAGAGAGGGCTGAGGGTAAAATGGTTTGCCTTACTGTTTGCCGTAGTCACCATTGCCTCTACTGCCCTTTTTCTTCCCGGGGTTCAGAGCAATAGTATTGCACTGAGCGTAGAAGAAGCCTTTAACTTTCCGACATGGGTTACCGGAGTTGGCGTATGCCTTCTGCTGGCACTTATCATCTTCGGAGGTGTTAAACGGATAAGTAAAGTAGCTGAGATCGTGGTGCCGTTCATGGCACTGGCTTACGTGCTTATGGCTGTGATCATTATCTTTTTGAATATAAGCGAAGTACCGCAAATGCTTTTGCTTATTGTCCGTTCTGCTTTTGGCATGGAAGAGATGTTTGCCGGCATTTTCGGTTCTGCCATTGCCTGGGGGGTCCAGCGCGGTATCTATTCCAATGAGGCCGGGCAGGGTACAGCACCCCATGCCGCAGCGGCAGCAGAGGTGAGCCACCCCGCCAAACAGGGACTGGTACAGGCTTTTTCCGTATATGTAGACACCCTGTTCGTATGTACAGCGACTGCACTTATGATATTGTTCACCAATTCATACAACGTGAAGCACCCGGACAACGAAGGCCAGTTTATTGTACAGCACCTGGACGCAACAACCGAGGCAGGCCCTGCATTTACCCAGGCGGCCATAGCCCATCATTTCCCTACCGTCGGTGCACCCTTTGTGGCCATATCCCTCCTCTTTTTTGCATTCACCACCATCATGGCCTATTACTACATTGCGGAAACAAACCTCAGCTACCTGGATCGCAAAGGCTCATGGTGGGCATTGCTCGCATTGCGTATGGTGCTCCTCCTGGCCGTTTTCTATGGAACCATTAAAAGCGCCCAAACAGCCTGGGACATGGGCGATATAGGTGTGGGACTTATGGCCTGGATAAATATCATCGCCATTTTATTCCTGCAAAGGCCTGCCCTGAAAGCCCTGAAAGACTATAAGGAACAGAAGAAAAGGAAAAAAGACCCTGTTTTCGATCCTGAAAAACTGGGAATCCGAAATGCCGATTTCTGGAAGGAATACAAAAATAAAGACCAACGATAGAGACGCACGGCCGTGCGTCTCAAACGTGGAAAAGGCCGTGCGTCTCAAATGAGAAATAAACAAAGAACAGATGAAAGAATTATTAACTCAGTACGAAGACAAGGCACCGGAAATCGTTTTCCACTGGCAGGACCAGGAAACGGAGGCCGAGGGCTGGACGGTGATCAACTCCCTCCGGGGCGGAGCTGCCGGGGGCGGAACACGAATGCGCAAAGGACTCGACGTAAACGAGGTGCTTTCCCTGGCCAAGACCATGGAAGTGAAGTTTACCGTATCCGGACCGGCCATCGGCGGAGCAAAATCGGGCATCAATTTCGATCCCAAAGACCCGCGAAAAAAAGGAGTACTGGAACGCTGGTATAAGGCTGTTTCCCCCCTGCTGAAAAGTTATTACGGCACGGGCGGCGACCTCAACGTGGACGAGATACACGAGGTCATTCCCATCACCGAAGACTGCGGCGTATGGCATCCTCAGGAAGGGGTCTTTAACGGCCATTTCAAACCCTCGGAAGCCGACAAGATCAACAGGATCGGACAGTTGAGGCAGGGCGTTATCAAAGTGATCGAGAATGAAAAATACTCTCCCGATATCCGCAGAAAATACACGGTGGCCGATATGATCACCGGTTATGGTGTGGCGGAAGCCGTAAAACACTATTACCATATATACGGCGGACATGTGGAAGGCAAAAAAGCCATCGTACAGGGCTTTGGCAATGTAGGTGCCGCTGCTGCCTTTTACCTCGCGCAAATGGGTGCTAAAATTGTCGGTATCATGGATATTTCCGGCGGGGTTATCCGCGAGGACGGGTTTTCCTTTGAGGAAATAAGGTCCATGTTCCTCGAAAAGGACAAAAATATGCTAATGCACAAAGACATCATTCCCTTTGAGGAAATGGACCAAAGAATATGGAGCCTTCAGGCCGAGATATTTGCCCCCTGTGCAGCATCACGGCTTATTACCAAAGAACAGATCACACAACTTATCGACACCGGACTGGAGGTGATCTCCTGCGGGGCCAACGTACCTTTTGCAGATAAGGAGATCTTCTTCGGCCCCATCATGGAATATACGGACAAACAGGTGAGCCTCATCCCCGACTTCATTTCCAACTGCGGCATGGCCAGGGTCTTTGCCTACTTTATGGAAAGACGGGTGGCCATGGACGACAAGGCTATCTTCCAGGACACCTCTAACATCGTAAAAAAGGCTTTACAACGCACCTTTAAACAGAGCGCTTCCAGGACAAACATAAGCAGTACCGCCTTCGAAATAGCACTGCGGCAACTGGTATAGGAAACTGTTTCAGGTTCCAGGTTTTAAGTTTCAGGTTAAATTCATCATTATCATCAGGGTATTCACTACTCGGTGAACAGTGGTCAGATAAACCGAATATCAATCACTGAGTAATTGAACGCATTAAAAAACTTGAAACCTGAAACTTAAAACCTGAAACCTGTCCGGGGGTTTTTCTTTTTAATTATCTTTGGTGCATGTTGCATGCATTATTGGGGCTAATATAATTTTATGAACACTCAATCGTTTTATTATCAAAAAACTTTTTATATATGATGCTATTTCAGGACGTTGCCCAGAATGTGGCGGAAGAAGCACTTTCTGAGGAAAAAACCTTATCCGTTGCGGATCTTATTATCAGCGGAGGCCCCGGAAGTATTATAATCGTATTGATCCTTTTTATTTTGCTCTTTGTAGCCCTGTACATTTATTTTGAACGGACATTTGCCATCAAGGCAGCATCCCAGATCGACAAGAACTTCATGAACCAGATCAGGGACCATGTGAGCAACGGCAAACTGGAAGCCGGAAAAAACCTTTGCGAACAGACAGATTCTCCGGTAGCAAGACTTATCGAAAAGGGTATTTCCAGGGTGGGCAAACCATTGGAAGACATCAACAAAGCCATAGAAAATGCCGGTACGCTGGAAGTATACAAGCTGGAAAAGAACGTAAGTATCCTGGCTACCGTAGCCGGAGCAGCCCCCATGATAGGCTTTCTCGGAACCGTGATCGGTATGATCATTGCGTTCCACGAAATGGCCACCAGTGGCGGACAGGCAGAGATCGGAGCCCTGGCCTCGGGTATCTACACCGCAATGACTACGACGGTAGCAGGACTGATAGTTGGTATTATCGCATATATAGGTTATAACCACCTGGTAGTACGCACAGAAAAAGTGGTTCACCAGATGGAGGCCAATGCCGTGGAGTTCCTCGACCTGTTAAATGAACCAGCCTAGCGAAGTTGGAAGTTAGAAGTATGTGGTTGGAGACCTGTACAAGGCAAAGATTGATGAAGATCGGGAGCGATTCAGACCGATCAAACTGCAACCCGTCACTCTAACTTTGAACATTGAACCTTAAACATTGAACCAACTCACACGATGAAATTAAAAGGAAGAAATAAAGTATCGCCGGAATTCAGCATGTCTTCCATGACAGATATCGTATTCCTGTTACTGGTGTTCTTTATGCTTACGTCAAGCGTGCCGAATGCCCTCGACCTGCTGCTGCCCAAGGCCAAGGGAAAATCGACCAATGTACAGAACGTTTCCGTGAGCATTAACAAAAACCTGGAGTATTATATGGACGACCAGAAGGTCAACCCGGAATTCCTGGAAACGGAACTGAAAAGAAAGCTCAAAAACGAGGAGACCCCGACCATAATACTCCGCGCCGAAGAAGGTGTACCTATCGAAAAAGCTGTTGACGTTATGGATATAGCCAACAGGAACCAATATAAAGTAATTCTGGCTGTAAGGCCCAAATAAACGTCATGTCCTTTTTAGACACCAGACATAAAAAGAAATCATTTACACTGACCACCGTACTGCTGGCCCTACTCGCCGTACTGCTCTTTTATCTCGGGCTCAGCTATATGGACCCGCCCCCGGAAAGCGGCATCACCGTTAATTTCGGTATGACGGAATTCGGCTCCGGAGAGATACAACCCAAAGAAAAGGTACAATCTGCCCCCCAAGAAGAAAAAATACAGGAAGAACAACCCGAGGAAACAGTAACCGAACAGGAACCGGCCGAAGTGGAAGAACCTCAGGAAGAAGTGCTCACTGACGATACGGAAGACGCCCCCGTTATTTCACCCAAAGAAGAGAAAAAACCGGTAGTCACCGAGGAAACCCCAAAACCGGTGGAAGAAAAACCCAAAGAAGAGCCTAAAAAACCCTCAAAGTCTACGACCGACGCTCTCAGCAACATCCTGAACGGGCCTAAAACGGAGGGAACGGAAAATGCAGGAGAAGGCGATGACAGCCAGGCGGGTGACAAGGGGAACCCGGAAGGAGACCCCTATGCCAGCAGCCATTACGGTTCGCCCGGCTCGGGTTCCGGAGGTGTAGGTTATGGCCTTAATGGCCGTTCTCTGCTATCCAAAGGCAAGGTCCAACAGGATTGTAATGAAGAAGGACGGGTTGTGGTAAAGATCGAAGTGGATAAAAACGGAAATGTTATCGATGCTGTTCCCGGCGTAAAAGGTACTACCAACAATCATCCCTGCCTGCTCGACCCCGCTAAAAAGACTGCCCTTATGTTTAAATGGAACCCGGATTCCGATGCACCTTCCAGACAGATCGGTTTTGTTGTGATCAACTTTAAACTGGGGGATTAACAACAAAAACAGATCCTATCGTAAAGACACGTGGCCGTGCGTCTCTATCGGGAAGTGTACCCTATAAAGAAGATAAAGAAATCCCTTCATCAATCTGCAAAATCACTATCATACTACATGACATACCAGGAAACACTGCAGTGGATGTTCAACAGGCTGCCCATGTACCAGCAGCAGGGCAAAACAGCCCTGAAACCCAAACTGGACAATATCCGGGAATTTTGCCGCCACCTTGGCAACCCCGAAAACAGGATCAGGACCGTACATGTTGCCGGGACCAACGGAAAAGGCTCCGTGAGCCATATGCTTGCATCCATATTACAGGAAGCGGGATATAAAACCGGGCTGTACACCTCCCCGCACCTAAAGGATTTCAGGGAACGGATAAAGATCAACGGCATTGAGGCCGAAGAAGATTTTGTTGTAAATTTCATCAAAGACAACAAACCTTTCCTGGAAGAACAGGACCTCTCCTTCTTCGAGATGACCGTAGGTATGGCCTTCGACTTTTTTGCACGGAAAAAGGTGGATATCGCCATTATCGAGGTAGGACTTGGCGGCCGGCTGGATTCTACCAATATCATTACCCCGGAAATCTCGGTGATCACCAATATAGGCTACGACCATACGGACATCCTGGGAGATACACTTGAAAAAATAGCTTTTGAAAAGGCCGGTATTATCAAACCCGGGGTCCCAGTGGTCATTAGCGAATACCAGGCAGAAACCTTCCCTGTATTCCGGAAAGTGGCCCGTGATAATGGTTCCGAGCTATTCCTGGCCGAAGACCTCTCCCTGGAAACCATAGAAAGTGACCTCCTGGGCATATACCAGAAAAAGAACATACGCGCCGCAATAGCCACGGCCCGGCATCTGAAGCGTTTCGACATCAGTGAAGAGAACATGCTTTCCGGGTTGATAAAAGTGGTACAGAACACCGGCCTGAAAGGAAGATGGCAGCAATTACGGACAGCGCCGAAAGTGATCTGCGATACCGCCCACAATGCTGAAGGATTACGCCTGGTGATGCACCAGATAGAAAGCGAGGAATACAAAAACCTGCATATCGTATTGGGAGTTGTCCGGGGCAAGGACCTGAACAGTATACTTCCCCTTTTTCCACAAGAGGCAACCTATTATTTTGCCTCACCTGCCATATCCAGGGCACTCCCGGCAGAAGAGCTCCGCGACCACGCGCAGCGATATGGTCTTACGGGAAATATATTCCCTTCGGTAAAAAAAGCCTATAATGACGCCCTGGCCAAAGCAAATAAGGGAGATTTTATATACATAGGAGGGAGTACTTTTGTGGTCGCCGAGATATTATAGAAAAATACCACAAATATTTTGCACGTGTAAAAAACAATCGTATTTTTGCATCCGCGATTTCCCTCAAGGGTGTCTGGTAAAGGCCTCGCCCGGGAAAAAGTTGATTTAGTGGGGCTCTTAGCTCAGTTGGTTCTGAGCATCCCGACTTACCGTCGGGAGGGTCGCTGGTTAGAATCCAGCTTCAGATGAAACGTTCATTTATTATAAAGCATATTTTGTGGGGGCTCTTAGCTCAGTTGGTTCAGAGCACCTGCCTTACAAGCAGGGGGTCACTGGTTCGAATCCAGTAGGGCCCACAATTTTAGAATTATTTTTATTGTTTTTCGGGCTCTTAGCTCAGTTGGTTCAGAGCACCTGCCTTACAAGCAGGGGGTCACTGGTTCGAATCCAGTAGGGCCCACAACAAAAAATGCCTCTCATCCGAGAGGCTTTTTTGTTTATAGTCATGACTTTTTACTGCTACATATTATTCTCTCAAAAAATCGATAAGTTCTATATCGGCGTAACTGCTAATCTCCTGGAAAGACTCAAAAAGCATAATTCAAATCACAAAGGGTTCACAGGAAAAACCAATGACTGGCAGCTTGTTTACAAAGAAACATTTAACTCCAAAACACAGGCCCATCCAAAGGGAAAAACACTGAAAATAAATAATTTGATCAGTTATTTATATCCCAGCTATCTGTTCGAAACGATGATGCGGGAAGGCCTTCGGTATTAAAGAGATCGCCCATGGCATAGTCCTGAAAAGCATAACGGACGGCTACCGGGCTTTCTACATTTTCCGAATATACAGTAATCCCTTCTTTGGTAATAATGGCTTTAGCAGGATGAAAAACCTTATCTTTTGCAGCTATCTGAAAATTTTCCAATTCTTTTCCAAAAGCGGTCAACCCATTACTGGCATTACTGAATGTTAATTTTACCCGGTTCCCTTCCACCTCCACATCCTTCAGCACCGGGCCTGAACTGGCAAAGCCCTTTTTTCCGTAAGTTTTGTCCAGGGCCAGGTATGCCAGCCTCTCCCCGGCTTTTCTTTTGTCCGGAGGATGGATACAGTTTTTGTCTCCGGCATCCATTAAACACGCCATACCGCTATTGGTTATTTCCGAAAGGGCCCGGAGCTGGGCTTCACGAAAAAAAGCCGATATACCATTTTCTTTGTAGTTATATGGTGCTATCTGTACATAATAAAATGGAAATTCTCCCCTATCCCAGGCTTTTCGCCAGCTTTTTACCATTTCCGGCATTAATTTCCGGTATAGTTCCGGGGTGTGGCGGTTGCCTTCTCCCTGATACCATATAGCGCCTCTTATTCCATATCCGATCAACGGATGTATCATGGCATTGAAAAGCGTAGTAGGGCTCTTATGGGTAAAATTCTTTGCCTCCTTTTTCGGCAAATTCACTTCCTCGAATGTTTTAAGCGTTGCTTCGTCCATCCAGGATTCGATAGGGCTCCCTCCCCAGCTTGTACTGATCAATCCTACCGGGACACCCAGGGTTTCCTGGAGCATTTTCCCGAAAAAGTAAGCTGTGGCACTGAACTTCGCAACTTCTTCAGGGGTACACTCCGTCCATTGTCCGCCCAGGTCATCCAAAGTCTCCAGGCTGATCTTCTGATCTACGGTAAATAATCGTATTGAAGGGTTATAGGAAGTGGCAATCGCCCGGTTTGACCCCAACATCGGTTGGTTGTAATATCCTTTCATTGGGAAATGCATATTGGACTGGCCCGAGCAAATCCATACCTCCCCGATCAATACGTTGTTTAATTCTAGTTCCACCCCATCGGAAATAGTAACCGAATAGGGCCCTCCGGCAACGGGAGTGCTGACAGCCAGCTTCCAGTTCCCTGTTTTATCTGTGGAAGTCGTATAACTTTTATTGTCCCACGAAGTGGTAACTTTTATTTCCTTACCGGGAGAAGCCTTTCCCCAGACCGGGGCTTCTGTTTGTTGTTGTAAAACCATGTTGTCCTTAAAAATAGCAGGGAGCTTTACTTCTGCCCGAAGGGATACGCCAAGCAACATCAAAAACCCTAATGTTATACTATTTTTACAAGGCTTGACCTTTATTTTATACAGTATGCAGACCATCTTTGATATTTTTATCAATTATCGTTATTTCATTAATGTGCAATAGGATTCAGTTCAACCGTTCCTGATTTAGTTCATGGAAAAATTATAATGCCCCGACCCGACGGATATAACGATTTCATCCGGTTTTTCATCTACGATTTTTATATCCTTCGAAGAAGAGAGCGGTTTATTATTTTCTTTGATCTTTGCAATACTGTTCGACGGTAAATGTATTTCTGCGGTTGTGTTAACCGGGATCTTAATATCAAAAGTTTTTCTTTCGCCATCAATTTCCCAGTGAGACACTATGGTTCCGTAATAGGTTTCCAGGCTGGCGTTTACTTCGTCTAACACACTGTTTTTATTCTGTTTCTCAACTTCTTCAGATTCGTATTTATTGTCTAAATGAGGCTTCAGCACTATCTTTTTATAACCGACTTCATTGATCTTTTCGGAACTGTTAATTCCTGCCAGTTCCCTGTACATCCAATCCCCTATGGCCCCGTATGCATAATGATTAAATGAATTCATTCCCGGCGTTTGAAAAGTCCCATCGGGTTTACGGCCATCCCATCGTTCCCAGATCGTTGTGGCCCCTGCGGTTACCGGATACAACCACGAGGGGTATGTCTGTTGCATGAGCAATGTATAGGCCAGATCGTGATAACCAAATTCAGACAATACAAAACACAAATACGGAGTGCCTAAAAATCCTGTGGTTAAATGATAACCGTAGCTTTTTATATTGTTTACTAATCGTTCTGCCGCTTGTTCCCTTAAATTTTCAGGAAACATATCAAAATTTAAAGCCAATACATAGGCTGTTTGGGAACTGGATACCAAACGCCCGTTCGGGGTCATATATTCTTTTAAAAACGCTTCTTTGATCTTATGCAAAAGGCTGGAATATTTCTTTACATCTTCGTCTTTACCCAAAACTTCTGCCGTATTGACCAACAGTTGGGTGGAATGGGCAAAAAAGCATTGTGCTATTAAATACTTATCGGTTAATGCCGCTCTTCCGTCATTATCGTCATCGGGCCTGTAAAAAAGCCAGTCTCCATAGTGAAAGCCGCTGTTCCAGAGATAGTCTTTGCTCTGTTCATTCATATAATTGACCCATCCTTTCATACTCTCATACTGGTTTTTGAGAATCTCCGTATTTCCATAAAGGAGGTACATATCCCAGGGAATGATCGTAGCTACATCTGCCCAACCGGCCGAACCGGCCCCACCAGGTCCGAGGACGTTAGGGACAACATGCGTTACGCTGCCGTTCTGGAGCTGATCTGCCGCTACGTCCTGCATCCATTTTGTAAAAAAATTATCGACATGCATATTAAACGCTGCCGTTTTGGAAAAAACCTGGGCATCCCCTGTCCACCCTAACCGTTCATCCCTTTGCGGACAATCGGTAGGGACATCGAGGAAATTTCCCCTTTGCCCCCATTGGATGTTATGTTGTAGCTGATTTAACAATTTATCGGATGTTTTAAAAGTACCTGTTTTCCGCATATCGGAATACAATGCCACAGCAGTAAAATTGTCCGCGGAGATGCCGGGGACATTTCCTTTCAACCTAACATACCTGAATCCCTGCCATGTAAAATGCGGCTCGAATTTTTCATTATCCCTGCCACTAAGGATATAGACGTTTTTCTGTTTGGCTGCACGAAGGTTTTCCGTATAAAAATTACCATCTTTGTCCAGTACTTCTGCATGCTCCAAAACTAAACTGTCTCCCGCTTTACCTGTGATCTCCACTTCCACAAAACCAACTAAATTCTGCCCGAAATCCAGTACTTTATCCCCCTCCGGAGTCGTTAGCATTTTTACCGGTTTAAAAGTTTCCTGTTTTCTGACGGGCTCATTGTAGGTGGCTACCAGGTTGTCATATCCATATTGTTTTTCTTTTACTTTCACCCATTCACCAGCGTCGTAATCACTTGTATTCCAGCCCGTTTTTATCTTTCGTGCATCTATGGTTTCACCATTGTATATTTCCGAGTTTAAAATGGAGCTTTTTGCGGACTTCCATTGATTATTCGTACTAAAAACTTCAGTAGTGCCGTCGGCATATGTTACGTTTATTTGAAGTAATAAAGCTAATTCACTGCCAAATAAATCTTTCCTTTCCCCCCATGTTAACGGGCCTCTGTACCAACCATCACCTAAAATAGCGCCGACGGCATTTTTCCCCGGCTTTAACTGACCGGTAACATCATAAACCTGGTACTGCAAACGCTTGTTATAACTTGTCCACCCCGGAGTTAAATAAGCATCTCCTATTTTAGATCCGTTCAAAAAGGCCTGATAAAGCCCGTGAGATGTGATTATAGCCGTAGCTGATCTTATTTTTTTATCGATATTAAATTCATTTCGCATCAGTCCACCGGGGCGGGATTGCTCTTCTTCATAGCCAACCCCTATCCATTTTGCTTTCCAGTCCGATCTGTCTAGCACTCCCATTTGCCAAAAGGCGGTATTACTCCACCCGGAAGACTTATTATTTTCGTCCCAGACTTTTACCCTCCAATAATATTTATCTAAAGCATTTAATTCATCTCCCTGGTATGCTACATGAACGGATTGGCCGGATTTTACCTTTTTGCTGTCCCAGATCAGGTTTTCGGTGAAATTATCCGGATTTTCGCTAACCTGAACCTGATACGCTGATTGTTTTTTGTTTCTCCCGTCTGAAGAGAGGACCCATGTAAGTTTCGGATTAATATTTTCAATCCCCAAAGGGTTTTCCCTGTTTTCGCAGAAAAGCCGGTCTATACTTATTACCTGCGAAAACAAAGGAACGCTTAAAAATAAAGCCGCAAAAGTGAGGCTTATTGTCAATAATTTAAAATTCTTCATGGTCGTTGATCTATTATGGTTTTTGATCTAAATTGTCAAGTATTACGGTGAGAGGTATCCCTGTTCTTCAAGAAAGCGGTCAGTATCCCGGAGCATCTCGTAATACCGGGAAGACGGGCCTTTGCGGTAATGGAAAACAGGATGTCCCGATCCGGGATACATCATTAGCTTGCACGGGGTTCCAAACTGCTCCAGTCGGGCTTTGTACTTTCTTGCCTGCGTTTCGGACAGATAGGGGTCTTCCGTACCCAGGAGAATCAACGTAGATGGGGTTTGCGGACCTACATTGTGCATTGGGGATATTTCTTTGAACCTTGTCTTTACCTCGGCGGACCCGTAACCATCGGGGCCGTTATCCAGAACCGGGTAATACAGGATATTCAGATCGGGCACTGCACTAATATCCCTTCTTTCTCCCTCCTCATCAAACCCTGCAAGCGTACCGGTTGCAGCGGCAAGGTGCCCTCCGGCAGATGCCCCCGCCACAGCGATCCGCCCGGGGTCGATATGGTATTCCTGTGCATGTTCCCGGACCCAGCGTATGGCAGACCTGGCATCGGCCACACTCTCAAATACCGTGGACCCATTTGCCGATCCGATCCGATAATCGGCTGAAATGGCGACCATCCCCTTGCCTGCATAATGCGCTGCCTCGCGGTAGAACTGTAACGGCGTGCCATATTTCCAGCCTCCTCCGAAAAAGAAAAGGATACAGGGACGGGGCCTGTCCTCCCTGTGCGGCTCTTCCGGCTGAAAAATATGTAGTTTCAGCCTGGCGTCTCCCGCTTTCTTATAAACTACCAGCTCAGGAGAGAAAGATACGGACGGCCTTTTTAAATGTTTTTCCAACTCCCGGAACCAGGTTTCCGCCATCTTTTCAGCCCCCTGCGAATTAGGGTGGACCTTATCCTGTATGGCATCGGTTTCCCAATGAAATGAAGCTGACTGATCCACCAGATAGATCCCGGGACAGTTTTGCCGGAGTTCTTTCACCAACTCCCCGATCCCGGCATTCAACTTGGGAATATACGAATATTTGGGAAGTTTTCCGCTTTCGATAACCCGGGCAACAAGGATCAAAGCATCCGGATTGATCTTCTTTATCCTGGAAATAATCGATCGCTGGGCATCCAGAATACCAGAGACCGGTTGTTCCTCAGCAAAATGATTGTGCCCCGCATGGAGCAATACCACATCGGCCGGATACTTCCGGTAGATACTATCGATTTGCCCTTCTAAAAATTCTGCAGTCCGGCCACTGTAACCTGCATGGTTCAGTACTCCGATCCGGGTGGGTGCCTGTCTTGGCCCTACAAAGTCCACAATATATCCGGCGCGGAGCAATTTTTCCCATAACGGGAACAGATAGGAAGAAAATGCGGCTCCGCCTTCAGTAATCGAATCCCCAAATCCCATAAGTGAAAAGGACGGGGGCTTGTCCGGCTTATCCTCTTCTGATTGCGCATTCAAAGGAAGCATCAGTATCAAACAAAAATTTATTACCAGTAAATTTAAAATCCTGTTCATACGTTTTCCGGTTTTATCATATCGCCTCATATACCCTCAGGGCCGATCTCAGGATCAATCGAGTCGTAGTTCTGCTTCATTTTTCATAAACCCCAATCCATAGCTCACGGTGACTGTATCTCCCTCCGAAAATTGCAGTTCCCCATCATCGGCAACCAACTTTTTACCGTGGACCTTAACCTTTCCGACCAGCGTATCCGAATAAGGGGACGCCTCCCGGAGTACCACCTTCAATTTTCCTCCGCTCTTATTTTTCAATTCCAGTTCCAACAGTTCTTCTTTTCCATAATCAAAATTAAGCGGGGCCTTTAGTGCTATGGTCAGTTCATCGCCTTCCCGGTTGAGCGAGATATTACTGTTGTAGTTGGCCAGGTAAGCCATGCTAAGGTTAAATGCGGTATTGAATTGTACCCATCCTTCTGTCCATCCCAGGTTCCCTACCTCCGGATGGTTGGGGTAATGAAAAGATTTCGGGGACCCGTCAAATACAAAACGAACCTTCTCCAACAACCCGATCCCTCCTTTATGTGTGCTGTACCAGCCCAGGTCCACTCCTTCTATTTCCTTTGTCCCCCGATAGGAAAAATGCCTCCCGGTCGGATTTCTTCCAAAGGCATTTTCCAAATGTGCCCAGGCCAGCACTTCCAGTCGTTTGCAAAGGGGGCCGTTTTCAAGTATGCCCATAGCTGAGAATACAGCCGCAGGAAACCCCAGTACGTTACCGGTTTCATTCCAGCTTGGCGGGGTCCAGTCTTCCGGGCTGTATTTTCGGAAATCCCAGAAATTATCGGATCGCGAAATTGCCACCCGGGCCCATTTTTCTACCTTATCCCGGATCCTGTCAGGGGCCCGGCCGGGATATTCGTGAAAGAAATAGGCAAACGCCCGCATGGTGATGTGCTCAGACATACGCTGTCCCTTGGTGGTTATCGGGTCTTCCCAGTCCAGGTTTTTGATCATCCAGTCCAGTTGGTCATATGCTGCCTGAAAGTATTTTTCCGCATCGTCCTCACCCTGGCTTTTGGCTACTTCATACATCATCAGGTTAGGGATCACCGAATGCCCAGGGGGGAGTTCTCCCTTGGTAGTGCCAAGTTTGGTCTTCAAAGCCAGCAGGTCGTGCCCGGGACTTAGATCGTATTTGGTAGTGGAGTGTTCTTCTACATCGTTTTTTGACCATTTTTCTTTCAGGTAAGCATACACCCGATCGAAATTCTGCCTGGGAAGCCATTGCTTTAAATAGGGCCAGGCGTATAGAAAATATGCCAGCTCGGCTTTTTGCATTTCATGGTCGAGCTCTTGGCTGATCTTTACATCCGCATCCCAATGGATCAATTTTACAATATCCGGGGCGTCGGGAGCATAGGGTTCCAAAGCTCCCCATTTGCGCCGGTAGTCTTCCGGAAAGTCCTCGTTAGGGACATATTGAAGAGTCCGTTCCATCCGGTCAAAAGCCGCGGGATTGGACAGGTATAGCGATACCAGACTTTGCTGGGCCCAGTTGAAGAAGTCCCCGTCGCGCCACGCCCAGGAAAGCGGTCGTATCTGATCTGTCGTCCCCAGGTAATGCCGGGCTCCTGCCATAAAATCTACCATATTCCGATATGTCACCCGCTCCAACCAGTTAGGCCCGATGCGGAACGGGAAGGAACGATGCCCCCGGGCTTCTATCACATACTCTTTTTCTGACTCCGGATCAAAATCTGAAAAATCACCTACCCCATTCTGTATCTCCCCCTGATACACTTCCCGGCCGTCCGGCAGTTCCAGTATCTGAAATCCGACCTGGCCGGACAGGTCCGGGGCAGAAAATCGCTTGATGTGGTTCAGGTTATAGCCGCTTTGGTTGACCAGTATCTTTTTCACAACCATTGCGCTGCTGTCCACATAAGCCTGCCCAAACAGTTCCAGCTCTGCCAGTGCTATCGGTCCTGCAGCGGAGGCAATGAAACGGATCCGGTCTGACAATACCGGTTTATCGAGATCCACCTTCAGGTCTTTTTCTGTATTGCCCGATATTTTCCGGACATCATGCCATTTACCGTTATGCATGAACTGCAGGCTAAAATCAGTAACTACCCGGCCGGCATCCACCGATCTGACCCCGATCCTTACAATCTCAGTAGCTCCCGGAAGCCTCACGATCACCCAGGGGTTCCGGTCATCGTCCCCGCTTTTCCAAAGGGTGTTCTCTTTGCCGTCGGCTACCCGGTCAGCTTCATATCCCGCAATGGCCGTACTTGAGCTCGCTGTACCGGTACGTGACAGATTGTTTTCCTGACCGTGTCCCGGCGTCATCAGCCCCGTTACGGCCAGGGCTACAAGAATGTATTTGTAATAATTGTTCCAGTTATCCACTGTGCTATTCATTTAGCTGTAATATGGTGTGTTATTTCTTATTTTCTTATACCCCTCAGTACCCCGGGTTTTGCTCCAATGCCGGGTTAACGTCCATATCTTTCTGGGGAATAGGCCAGAGATAATCCCTACCTGGGTTAAATATACGCTGGTCCACCGAACGGTAAAGGTCTTGCGACCCGTTGTAATTCGGGTGCCCGTACCGGTCTATTTCCGGTACAAAAGTCATATTACTGTAAGCTCCCCTGGGCCTGCCGGCAAATATTCCGGGCATCACGTGTTCTGCAATTTTCCAACGGCGGATGTCGGTAAGCCTGAAGCCTTCATTGGCAAGCTCTACCTTACGTTCCCTACGGATTATTGTCCGCAACTCGTCCTGATTTGTGGTGGTCACCGCCGGATAGTTACCGGTATCCCCGACATCCACTCCATATGCCCGGGCACGGACCTGGTTGACAGCATCCAGTACTGTGGCATCGGCCTGGCCGAGTTCTGTTTTCGCTTCGGCATAGATCAACAATACTTCGGCATAACGCATCAGGATAAAGCTCAATCCCGAAGTGTGTGCATTCTGAGGCATATCTTCCGGAGCGGCGTATTTTCTCCACAGATAACCGGTAAAGGTCGCGAAAGCATTCCGGACGTCCTGGTTGGCTACCCTGGTGGCAACCCCATCTTTAAAATACGTGGTCTCCGTACTGTCGGGATGGGTTTCAAACACATACCCGGCAAATACCGACTGCGGTCTGACAAGGGAGGCATCCAGGCGAGGGTCCCGGTTTTCAAAGGGCTGAGCCGGATCGTAAAGGGACGACCGGTCAATAGGATTACCATCCGCACATTCATAAGAATCGACCATAAATTGCGAGGGGACAATCTGGCTCCAACTACCTGTATTTCTTGGCCCCAGTTGCAAGGGCAATCTTGTGGTCATAAAACCCAGCTGAAAAGGCAGATCAAAAATAACCTCCTCAACCCTTACCCCGGCATAGGTGAACAATTCTCCATAATCCGGATGAAGTTTGTACGTTCCCGAATTCATGACCTGGAAAGCTGCTTCAGCTGCTTCCCCGAACAGGCCGTCATACAGGGCAATCCGCGCTTTTAAGGTCAAAGCAGCTCCTTTTGTGGCCCGTCCTTCATCCGAATCTCCCCAGTTTTCCGGCAGTATTTCGGCCACTTTGTCGAGATCTTCCAATAACCGTTGTACGATCTCGGTCCGGGGAGTTTTTGGGATATATGCATCTTCTATGGCCGCGGGCACTTCTTCCATAAACGGAACATCGCCGTATAGCTGAAGCAGCCATGAATAATAATAAGCTCTAAGGAACAAGGCTTCGGCCTCTATCCGGCGGTATGTATCATCAGAAACCACTTCCCTGGCTTTTTCCATATTATTGAGCAGGTTATTGCATCTGCCTATTCCGGTGTACATCTTTTCCCAGACATCGGAAAATCCCGGTTCTGCGGGAGAATGAGCCCCCCTGGAAAAAGTTTGCATACTACTAAAATCCGATCTCAGGAAACCCAGGTCGGTCGTATTGTCCAGCAATACGGGAAATGGTACATCACTTACCCAATAAAGGCTCCTGTATGCCCCTGTCACAGCCATCTCCAGTTCGGTTTCGTTAGTATAAAAGGTCTCATCGGAAGGTGCGTCCAGGGGCAGCTTGTCCAGCGCATCATCACAGGCTCCCAGTCCGGCGAGCAAAAAAAGCAGGAGAGCTGTTATTTTGCAAATTCTTATAAATTCCATAAGTATCATTTTAAAGGTTTAGCTGATTCATCTATCTAAAAGGTGATATCTACACCCAAAGTGTATATGGCCATAATGGGATAAATATTTCCACCTGTGGAATTCGGTGTTTCCGGGTCCCATCCTTTGGGCATATCGTGAATGGTGAACAGGTTCTGCCCGGAAACGTAAAACCGGAAGCGGTCCATTGAGAATTTTTCGGAAACCTTTTGGGGTAACGTATAGCCCAGCGTAAGGTTCCTGAGGCGGAGGTAAGACGAATTCCATATCCAGAAATCACTCATCTTAAAGTTGTTATGACTGCTGGTAGCTACAAGCCTCGGATAGGAGGCATCCGGATTTTCGGGTGACCAGTAATCCATCTGCCACCGCTGTATCTTCCCTGCATTGTAAAAAGCCCAGCCGGCATCTTGCTGAAGATATACATCCCGCTTGCCCACGCCTTGTAACAAAGCGCTAAAGTCAAAGCCTTTATAATCTGCCGTGAAATTCATACCGTAGGTATACCTGGGAAAGGGATCTCCCAATACCACCCGGTCATCGGCATTGATAAGTTCGTCTGCCGCATCCGGAATACCATCGCCGTTGGTGTCTACGGTGAGCTGGTTTGTATACCGGATATCTCCCGGGGCAATGGCACCGAACTGTTCGGGAGCCCTGTCTACTTCTTCCCCGGACTGGAAAAAACCGTCCGACCTGTATCCGTACAGGGAATTAATAGGATATCCTTCCTGCACAATGGTGGTTTCCCCTATATATGGTCCGGTACCGTGCAGGTCCTCCACTTTATTGTGTACATCAGAAATATTAAAGTCAATGCCGTAATGAAATTCTCCTATCTTATCTTTCCAGCCTACAGCCAGGTCCCAGCCTTTATTATTTATTTTCCCGGCATTCTGGTAAGGGGCACTCAGCCCTATGGTAGCAGGTATGGGAAGCTGTAAAAGAATATCGTAGGTATTGCGGATATAATATTCTGCTGAAAGCGATAACCTGTTCTTAAACAGGGCCAGGTCTATTCCGAAATTAGTGGTTTCCGTAGTTTCCCAGGAAATATCTTTATTGGCCATATCACGCTGGGCTGCCCCGTTGACCGGTTCGCCCCCAAAGAGGTAGTCCATCCCCAGGGAAACCGTGGATGCAAAGGGGTAGGTGCCCACATTCTGGTTCCCCAGGCGCCCCCAGGAAGCCCGGAGCTTTAATTCGTCGAGCCAGTTTATGTTTTCCATAAAAGATTCTTCGGCAACCCTCCATCCGGCAGAAAATGCAGGAAAAGTCCCGTACTTGTTCCCTTTGGCAAAACGGGAAGAACCATCCACACGGACATTGGCCTCCAAAAGATATTTGCCCTTATAATCGTAATTTACACGGGTAAAGAAAGAATGCAGCCCCCATTCGCTGGCCGAACCGTCGTTTTGCATGTTCTCTTTGGAACCATTTTGCAGATAGGGATAGTCCTGAAGGGAAAAATTGTCCCTGGAAGCAGTTATCCAGTCTCTCCTGTAAGTATTGAGTTCATAGCCCGTGAGCACCTTAAAAAAATGATCGTTCAAATCTTTTTCGTAACTCCCGGTGGCGAGTACCATATGGGTGAGGTCTCGGTCGTGCCCCTGGGAAAGCTCATTCCTTGTGGGATAAAGGGAAGGAGATGTATCTCCGTATTCGTAATATTCGTATTGCCGGGTGAAGGATTTGCTCATGGTCTCATTGTATTGGGGAGAATACATCAGGGAAAACTGCAGGCCTTCAGCAGGCTTGTAATTAGCTTTGAGTATGGCACGCAGGTAATGATACTGGTCCTCACTTCCCCCTCCGTCACGGACCCGGGCTATCGGGTTGCTTCCATTCCATCCCGGCCCCCAGGTTCCGTCAGAAAACCGGGATGCATAAACAGGAGGGTTACGGTAAGATTCACGTACTACACCAAGCCCGGTAATAGGCTCATCGCGAACACTCCGGCGAAAACTGATATCGAAATTAAAATTGAATTTTTCCGAAGGGGACAGGTCGGTATTTATCCGGGCGTTATAACGTTTATAGGAAAAGCCCGGGATATTCCCCTGCTGTTCCATAAAAGAGAACGACCCCATTACCCTGGCCAGTTCGCCACCCCCGGAAAGCGAAAGGGAGTGATGTTGCTGAAATCCGTTCCTCGAAAAGATCTCGTTTGCCCAATCCGTGTCGGGATACTGGTCGGGATCGGTGAGGTGCCCTTCCTGCCAGGCATCGATATATTCCTGGGGAAAAGCGGGTTCCTGGCCAAGGTTTTGCCTGGCAATATTATACAGTTTCATGTATTCCCCGCCATCTGCAAATTCCGGCATTTCCGTAGGGTCTTGCCAGCCCACATATCCATTATAATTGACACTGAGTTTTCCCATTCTTCCGCGTTTGGTGGTAATAAGCACCACCCCGTTGGCCGCCCTGGACCCGTAAATTGCCGCAGAAGCGGCATCTTTTAACACAGAAATATTTTCTATATCCCTGGGGTCTATCCCGTCCATATTACCGGGCACCCCGTCAATAAGCACCAGGGGGTCGGAATTGCTCAGTGTGCCTATACCCCGTATACGAAGAGTAGCTCCGTCTGCCCCGGGCTGGCTGGAGCTCTGTAAAGCAGTTACCCCCGGCATTTTGCCCATTAAGGCCTGAGAAGGCTGCATCACGGGTTGAGTAGCTATCTCACCTCCTTTTACGGCAGAGACCGACCCGGTGAGGTTCTCCTTCTTTTGGGTGCCATATCCAATAATGACCACCTCTTTTAAAACGGATACATCGGGAGCTAATGCTATATTTATGGTTTCCTTGTTATTCACAGCTACTTCCTGCTGTATATAACCAATATAGGAGAAAATAAGAGTGCTCCCTTCAGGTACATTTAACTGGTATTCCCCGTTAAAATCGGTGACTGCCCCGGCCGATGCTCCTTTTACAATAATATTAACCCCCAACAAGGGTTCCCCCGACTCCGCATCGGTAACTATTCCGCTGACTTGCCCCTGGGCCCAACACACCCCTATAAAAAAGAGGTTAAGAAATAAAATCAATACGTTCTTCATAATTGCAGTGTTTTAATTGGTCAATCCTCATTCACATACAATACCTATTACGGAAACAGGTACATTGCTGTGGTTTTGTTTTAATTTTAGCGTAAGCCTGTCGGTGTTCAAGGGGGTTTCGGGGACAATCTCGTTAATAGTCTGATAGTTATCGCTCACTTCAGCGATCCTGACATCGGCGGCATACAGTTCGTAGTTCCGGATCAAAAAGGGCATGTAATTTTCGGCGTGGTTCATTTGTACGGTTTCCATAGGATGGTCATAATCCGGGTCGAAGAACAACCGGATCTTTTTAATGGTCTGGGGTTCTTCCCATTGCAGGTCGACGGTAGCTTCTTTTTCCTCTAAACCGGCTACCCACGCATTGGGAACATGAACGGGCCGGAAAAAACCATTTACCAGGTTTTTTTCACTGAAGAGGGTTATGGGAAAGGATAGTTCAAATGCCATATTGGCCCCGGCAGGCCGTCGTTTGGGGCACCAGAACTCAAATTCATCCACTCCCAGGCCTTCCGGGGGGGTTTGCTTGCCGAAATTGGAAACCGCAGGGTTACTGCTGTTGAACACCGACACGATCCCGGACAAACGGCGGTCCGTCAATGCTACGGATACCTGTGGATTTGCCATGAGGCAGAGAAACAGGTAACGGGGGCTTTCTGCTTTTGCCCCTGTTTGTATATCGAGGCTTTGTTCGCCAGGTATCAGTTCATAGCTAAACCGGTCCACCAGTACATCGGGGGTGTGGTTATAAGGTTTTGAGCTTACCCTTAACTCTATGGAGAGGGTTGTAGCCTCTTCGGCTTTTACCCATAATTTAACGGCAGGTATTTTTTTCTCAACCGGGATCATCTGCCCCATGGAAAATTCCAGATGTTGCCAGTTCCCATCCGGTTGGAGTTTTTCGAGCTGTAATGTACCGGAGGTTGTTATATGTGCCTTTTCGGCCAGGTTATACCCGGAGCTGAGTTTTATCCCGGGGATATAGTGCCCTTTGCCCAGCAAGGCATTTTGCAGGAGTTTTACAGTATCGGGCTCCATAAACGCTTTAACGGGTATTCCCTTTTTAAGGCTTAAAGCCACGGCCATACCAACCGCCTGTCCGCCATGTGCACAGGTGGCCATGACCCTGGTAGAGCCAAAAGCCACATGACTGACACTTATGATCCGGCCCGTCAGCAAAAGGTTATCCATTCCCAGGGGAACGTAACACCGGTATGGAATAGCGTACACTCCCCTGGCATGCCATTGCGTACAACCATCCTTATCACTGTATATACCGTCCGCAGGGTGCAGGTCCAGGGCCCAGCCACCGTACGAAATGGCATCGTAATGTTCCCTTTGCTCTATAACGTCTTTCTGGGTGAGCATAAAATGCCCTTCAAACCTCCTGCTCTCTCTTTTTCCGGGGATCAGCCCTACCCATTCCAGCGTATAATAATCCGCCCCTTCGTAATCTCCCGAGTTTTTTATATGGTTCCATATGCCATAGACCACTTTCCACAATTCTTTTTTGATCTCTTCGGTTTCGTGGACCGTATCCCGCCTGCCGCCATATTCAAACCACCACAGCTTACACCCGTCTTCTCCTACCTTTACATTTTTCACCCTGGGCACCTGGCCCATGTCCTTCAGTGCAAAATCCGGGGCTATATACTGCACTTTCTGTTCCTGCTTTTTGGAATAAAAAAACAGCGTATGCCCGAGAAGTTCCCCGTAATCCTCTACATCGGGAGCCAGGAGCTCATCAAATTCCCCGGGAGCCTCTGAACCGATACGATAAGGCACGCCTGCCTGATAAGCCATGATACCATCGCCGGAAGCATCGATAAAATAATTACCGGAAAAATGATATAAAGTGGAATTCTGGGAATTAAAAGCAATGACCTTTTCTATCCGGCTTTCTCCGGATTTTACCGTACTGAAGACCGCTGTGTTCAAATACAGGTCTATATGAGGTTCATCGAGCACTTTATCGATGAGGATGGTATCAAAGATCACAGGGTTCCCTTCTTTGTTTTTATAGGTATTCTCTACCATGATCTCATCTACCACCCCTCCTTCCCGGGCCCACCGATTGTTGTTCCCCATGTGAGAGGTAGCCCCCAAAGCCCATAACCGGACTTCGCTGGAAGCATTTCCCCCCAGGACCGGCCTGTCCTGGACAAGGGCTACTTTAACTCCTTCACGAGATGCCGTAAGTGCTGCACATACACCGGACAGCCCTCCTCCTACTACGATGAGCTCATAGTGCAGTTCTAATGTCTTGAGTTCTCTGAACCCGTCTAAACCTACTTGCTTCATATCTTGATTTACAGTTTCTTATTCCAGTTCTTTTTGAATAGCATCCATACCCAGACACATATTGCGGTAAGTACCCCGGCAGCAATAAGTACATATCCCCTGCTCTTCTCTGTCAGGAAGCCCACAAGAAATAAGAGTATGGCCACGGAAAAAACGGCCATTGTAATGACCTTTATACCAAAAAAGCGATCTTTAAGGGCCTGTTCCTCCTCCTTTATTTCCTGCCGGGCCGTATCGTGTTCTGACAGCTCCGTATACATCTTCGTCACGTTCTGATGATCTGATCTTACCGAAAGGCCCTCTTGCTTATTCCTGTCGTGCAGTTCATCGGGCACCTGTCTTTCCCCGTACCTGGCATATAATTCATATATGACCAGCAAAACCAGTGGCGTTAAAGCACCCAGTGCCTGTTCACCGGCTTTGCCCAGGGTTACAGGAACTAAAAATTTAAAGCATACATTTACCGATAGGCTAAGAATCGTTATCCGGATCATTGCCTTACCTGTTAATCTTTTGGAGAACAATGCCCATACCGGCGGGGCGTAAAGTGGCACACCTGTAATAGCCGCCACCGACAAAACCACATTGACAATACCGCCCATACGGGGAACAAGCAGGGCTATGGCAACCGCCCCCAATCCGAAAAACACCGTAGCGATGCGGGCTACGTACATTAATTCCCTTTCTTTAACCCATGGGCGAAATGACCGGTAGAGGTCGTTGGAAGTCACTGCCGCCATCATATTGAGCGTGGTGTTTACGGAGCTGGCGGTGGCAAAAACCATCCCCGCTATCATAAGCCCTAACATTCCCGCCGGCATAACTTGCATACAGATCATCAGATAGGCCCCTTCTACCTGTTCCGTTCCTGCAAGACCGGGATTTACCACCCGGTAGATCATTGGGGGGAGCATCCATAACAGCGGGAAAAGCAGATAGAGAAACATAAAACCCAGGCTTACCTTTCCGGACTCCTTTTCGTTCTTGACACTGGTATATCGCTGTACATAAGCCCAGTTTCCGCCTATAAAGAAGAAATTATAAAGTGTAAATGCCAGGAGGAACCCTATGGAATATTCATGGTTGGTGAGCCGGAAAAAGTTTTCAGGAGCCTTGTCTACAAATGCCTGTATCCCCCCTACCTCATCAAAAGCCAGAGGGACAACGATCAAAACGGCCACGGAAAGGACAACAAACTGGATCACATCAGTAGCGAGTACAGCCCAATAGCCTCCGATGGCCGTATATAAGAGCACCATACCTCCCAATACCATGATAACGTATTCTACGGGATAGCCCGTGGCTATTTGGGTTATTTTGGCCACCGGGTACAAAAAGGCCCCGGCCGTAAAGAAAGAAATCGCGATAAAAATCCCGGTATAGAACTTTTGTGTTTCCTTTCCGAACCGGCGGGTGATGAATTCGGCAACGGTAAGTATGCCGGCACGTTTCCATCTTTTTGCCAGGAACAGGTAGATAAAAAATCCGCTGACGGCCATGGTGAGCTGTATCCCTACGGCCACCAGCCCGCTTTCGTAGGCAATGGACCCCCATACCACAAAAGTACCTGCGGAAAAAAAACTCATAAAAAGCGAAAGACTGCTTATCCACCAGGGAATATCGCCACCGCCTGCAAAAAAAGACCTCATGTCCCTGCCTGTCCGCAAAAAGGAAATACCTACTGCAACCAGGATAAACGACAAAACAAAAATTAACAAATAATCTAGCTGCCCCATTGAATTTTAAATACTCTTTAACTTAAATCGCTGAATAATGCGGAATAAATAAACTTCAACTTTGACAATATTTCTAGTAATTACCGGGGAAAATCTCCGAAAACGTTTTAGAAAGCAGGTTGTTTAACCGAAAACGTTTTCGGAAAATCACACAAGGACATACGAATCGATAATTACACATAATTTTAACTATTTTAGTATCTTATTTCTAATTCATGGAAAAACACGTTACTATAAAGGACATTGCCAAAGAACTCAACACTTCCGTTTCGACGGTTTCAAAAGCCCTGAACGAAAAATATTTCGATATTAACCCCGAAACAAGACAACGCGTACTGAAAGCAGCAAGGGAAATGGGGTACAGGCCTAACCCCATTGCGCGAAAACTACAACAGGGCCGATCTTACAACATAGGTGTTATTGTTCCCGAGTTCCTGGATACTTTTTTTCCCGAAGTGATCTTTAATATCCAGAAAAGGCTGATCAAGGAAGGATACCAGGTCGTGGTCATGTCTTCTGACGAGAGCTTTGAAACTGAGCTGGAAAACCTGAAAACACTGGAAGACAATATGGTAGACGGGCTTATTATCTCATTGACCAGGGAGACTAAAAATATAGATTACATCAATAAGATCATCGATAGGGGTATGCCCGTAGTACTGTTTAACCGGGTAAACCCGTCCATCAGGTCCCCGAAAGTGATCTTCGACGACTTTAAATGGTCCCATTTTGCTACGGAACACCTCATACTTCAGGGATACCGCAATATTTATCACTTTTCATTACCCTATCATCTGGCCATGAGCCAAAAACGCATACAGGGATTTAAGAGTGCTCTAAAAAAATACCGTATCCCCTTTACGGAAGAACATATCATAGAAACAGGTATTTCCATTGAGGAAGGACAGGAGGCCATGAAAAGGCTGTTGGACCGGGATATAGTTCCGGGAGCTGTTTTTGCTGCGGGCGATAAAGTAGCCATTGGCGCCATCAAAGAACTGAAGAGAAGGGGATATAAAATTCCCGATCAGATAGGGGTTATGGGATTTACGGAATCTGCCCTTGCCGAGATCATAGAACCCAACTTAACAAGCGTAAATCAACCCACAGATAAAATAGCCGATAAAATAGTGGAACTCCTTCTCGATTCCATCAATGATAACGGGAAAGCAAAGATCGGGGAATTTTTGATTGGCGGAACTTTGAACGTCAGGGAATCTTCCCGGGTCATGGCATCGGACCCGAAAAGAACCTGACCTCACTATAATTGTAACTGTAATCCGAAAGAACGGACAAAAGCATAGCAGTTTTCGCCTAGATTATGGTATTTACCTGTAATGCCAAAACTTTAATAAAATCCATTCGTTTTGATGGGGGGAATGTTTTAAATTCGCAAAAAATTATGGGGTGCATCGCTTTTCCGGCTTCATATCATTATTTTTTGTCGCGTTGTACATATTGGCTATGACCAGGCCCGTAATGCCCGTATTGGACTATCTGATCAATGAAGATTATATAGCGGAATATTTTTGTGTCAATAAAGAAAGGCCCGAGTTGAAATGTAACGGGCAGTGCTATCTTGCCAAACTACTGGAAAAGCAACAGCAAAACAAAAAAGAAGGCATCCCTCCTATTCAATTAAAAGAATATCCCATTGGTTTTGTAGACATTTTGGAGATCCCGGCTTCTGTATCTTCCAGAGATAAGAAACATCAAATAGAACACATCAATCACTATACCCGGGAAATTAACTTCTCCATATTCCACCCTCCTTCCTTTTTAGGTTGATATTTCAATATTTTTTATTCAAGCCTGATATATTCATATATCCAGGCTGCTACTATTGTTTATTAATCTAAAATTCAACACAGATGAAAAGATCGTGTATGGCATTGCTATGTGTAATGGCCACAGTAACTGCCTTTGCCCAGCATAAAGAAACCGAAACTCCCTGGACATCCGCCAGGCCGGACGGGCACGCCCCGATAAGCGTCATGGGAGATCATACGCATCATAAAGGAGAATGGATGTTTTCCTATCGCTTTATGTATATGCAAATGAAAGACCTGAAAAACGGAAGCGACAATATTTCTCATTCCGATGTGTATGGCAACGGATATATGGTGTCTCCTCTTAAAATGAACATGAAGATGCATATGCTTGGTGTTATGCATGCCGTTTCAGACAAAATTACCCTCATGGCTATGCTTAATTATATAGAGAACGATATGGATTTACAGATGATGATGAATAATATGACCTCATCATTCGCTACCTCCTCTTCGGGATTCGGAGATATCAAAGTATCTGCACTCTATCAGTTCCTGAACAAAAACCATCAGGAACTTCATGGCCTGATCGGGGTTTCTGTTCCTTCGGGAAGTATTGATAAAAAAGATGTAACCCCAATGTCTTCCCCGGATAAAATTGTTTTGCCTTATCCCATGCAAATGGGCAGCGGTACTTTGGGGACCGACATCGGCCTGACATACCTGGGACAAAATCCTCTGATCTCATGGGGAAGTCAGTTAAAAGCGACCTTCTACTATGGCGAAAACAGCAATGATTATCGTCCGGGTAATATGTATGACTGGAACAGCTGGCTTGCCGTTAAGACTACGGATTGGCTGAGCTTTTCCGCCCGGTTGCAAGCCAGGATCACAGAGGATATACACGGGGAAAACCCGGATTTAAACCCGATGATGGTCACCACGGCCAATACGGAAAATTCCGGGGGAAAATATATCCTCTCCGGCCTGGGGTTGAACACCTATATCCCGGGCGGAAACCTGAAAGACCTGCGCCTCGGTATTGAATTCGGATATCCGGTTTACCAAGATGTCAACGGCATACAGTTATCGCAAAAGGAAACACTGACCGTCGGTTTGCAGTACGCTTTTTAAGCACTACAAAACACATAAAATATTAACAATGAGAAAATTACACATTTTACTCATAGGCATTCTATGGCCTTTGGGCAATGCCCTTTTTGCCCAGGCAAATTACAGCGGGCAAGTCCTGGACGAGAATAGCAATCCACTGGCCGGAGCCACAATTATCGAAGCCGGGCACACCGTTAACGGTACTGTGAGCGATCTTTCCGGAATTTTTGAAATTGCACTCGAAACCCCGGAAGTACAGATCAGCTATATGGGATATATTTCCAAAACCGCTACACTTACAGCGGGCCGGAAAAATATCGTTCGTTTACTTCCCGATAGCTTTTCCCTTCAGGAAATTGTCGTCTCCGGAAACAGGGAAATACAGCAGCGAAAGGAAGTTCCCGCAGCGATCTCAACATTAAACACCGGAGAGATCGACCGTCTGAAGGGCTTTGGCCTGGAACAGGTACTCAATACCGTTCCCGGGGTTTTTATGCAATCCTCCTCCGTCAGCAGCAATGAACAGCACCAGATGTCATTGCGTTCGCCCAATACCACCAAGGGATTGTTCCTGTATCTGGAAGATGGCATCCCCATTCGCCCCACAGCGGTATTTAACCACAATGCCCTCCTGGAAATGAATACCACGGCCCTGGAGCGTATCGAAGTTTTAAAAGGTCCGGCCTCCAGCATCTACGGAAGCGAAGCCATCGGTGGCAGCTTTAACTTTCTGACCAAAAACCCGACCCGCGATTTTTCGGGAAGCGCAGCCTTTCAGATCAATGACCTTGGTTTTAGAAGATATGAACTGGAAGTATCGGATTATATTACGGACAAATTCGGCATATATGCAGGCGGGCAGTATTCCGAAAGGAATAACGGCCCGGTAGAGCACAGCGATTATCATAAGCTCGGTCTCACCTTTAAAACGGTCTACCATATCAACAATACGACCAGGTGGACCAATGTTTTTGACTATACCGATTACGACTCGGATATGACGGGATCGGTCAGTGAAAAAAACTTTTATGAAGGCGCATACCACAGTAATGAAACCTTTACCAACAGAACGGCCAGGGCATACCGGCTGAGGAGTACGTTAGACAAAGTCTGGAATACCAGTCAGAAAACTTCGTTCAATGTGATCTTCAGGGATAACACCATGGGGCAGATCCCGGCTTACCGGACCCGTGAAATAAGAGAGAACGGGAAACTTACGGGCCGGGGAACAGGAGAGATAAACTCCAATGCCTTCAGGAGTTATGCCGCCCTGTTACAGCACAAGGTCGATTTTTCTTTCGGGAACTCCACCCTGATCGCAGGCCTGCATTTCGATTACTCCCCCCAGGACTACGTAGCGAACACCATCGATTTTGAGGTGGACCTCGAAACCGAGAAGAATAAAAACCATACGGTCAATAAAGAAGATTATATCCTGAATTATAAGGCAGATATCTTTAATTATGCCGGGTACTTTCAATACGAGATCACACCCCTGCCTGACGTAAAGCTAACGGCAGCATTACGTTTGGACCGCTTTGTTTATGATTATCACAATCGTATTCCCGATATTGCCGGGCCGGCCGATAACAGGACGGATTATACCAGTGCGTCCCCAAAAATAGGGATCAACTACAATATCTCCGCCCGTGCCGGGCTTTACGGAAATATTTCCAAGGGATTTGCACCGCCCCCGACATCAACATTATATCGGAGCGGCACAGGAACCCGGGAAGAAGTTTTTCATTTAAAGCCGAGTGCTTACTACAATTATGAAATTGGCGGATACTTCTCCTTTGACCAACACCTGAAGCTGGACCTTTCACTGTACGACCTTGAAGGAAGGGATGTACTTGTTTCCTATCAAACCCCGGAAGAGACCACAGATTACAGAAACGCCGGAAAAACCAGGTCGTACGGCGTGGAATACGGCATTCAATACATGCCCCTGAAAAATGAGAACATCGTTGTTTCGCACAGCGGCACCTATGCCAGGCACCGCTATCTGGAATATACGGACGGCAGCGAAGATCATTCGGGCACCGATATGGAACAGGCCCCGAGATACCAGGCATATACTGCCGTAAGTTACACCCCGGGTTTCCTGAACGGATGGAATGTTTTGTTACAACACGAATTCAGGGGAAAGTATAACAGTTCCTATAAAAATTCCGCTTCTGAAACACAGAACGACGGAACGGTCACTACATACACCCCGGCATATAAAGGCTTCAGTATTTTCAATATAAAAACGGCATACAGGTTTCACTCCGTGGAGCTATGGGCGCAAATGTTAAATGTCTTTGACAGCCTGTATGCTGTAAAAGCATCTTATGCTTACGGGAGAAATACCTATATGCCGGGAAATCCCAGGACCTTACATTTCGGTATAAAATATCATTTTTAATAGCATGAAAAAAAACGCAAAACTCAATCTGTGGCTGTGGAAATGGCATTTTATAGCCGGAATCATTTCCCTGCCGTTTATCCTGGTACTCGCCGTTTCCGGAGGATGGTACCTGTTTAAGGACATCATAGAACGGCCGGAAACAGACCGGGCCAGGACCGTTGACGTAAAAGGAACCCCATTAAGTTTCCAGGAACAATGGGATATTGCACAGAAAGCCACTACAAAACAGATTAATTCCGTAGTGCTGCCAAAAACAAAAAATAAAGCGACGGAGTTTGTCTCCGGGCGTTTTTCCAATACGTTGGAAAGTGTTTATATCAATCCCTTTACAGGCGATATTACAAACCACAGGGTGGTGCGAAACACCTTTATGTATAAGGTCAGGAAATTTCATGGCGAATTATTAATGGGAAGTTTCGGCACCAAAATAGTAGAACTTGCAGCATGCTGGATGGTTGTCCTGGTCCTTACAGGGATCTATATATGGTGGCCAAAGCAAAAATGGAAAAGCAAAAGGCTGTTTTCGATAAGGACAGGACATGGAAAACGAATTCTGTTCAGGGACCTGCATGCCGTGACCTCCTTCTGGATCTCTGCCCTATTACTGTTGATCCTCGCCGGAGGCTTACCCTGGACGGATGTTTTCGGCCATAATTACAAATGGTTGCAGGAGGTAACACATACCGGGTATCCCGAAACATGGAACAATTCCAATTACAGATCCGTTAAACAGGGCGACCCTGTTCCCCTGGACAGCGTTATACAATTGACCTATGGGTTACAGCTTCCCGGAAAAACAACTATTACCTTACCCGAAAATGAAAAAGGGGTATTTACAGTAAAGAACGAAACCCCGGCCCTGGAAAACCAACAGATATTTCATATAGACCGGTACTCCGGTAAAATAATCGGGAAAGATCAATGGAAAAATGTAGGTGTTATGATGCGTAGCCGGATGTGGTTGATGAATTTTCACGAAGGAAAATTTGGCACATGGAATTTTATCCTGGTATTTCTGACTGCCGTATTGTTAACATTGGCCAGCGCCTCTGCCCTGTGTTCCTACCTTTTACGAAAGAAGAGAGGAGACTGGGGTATTCCGCCTGTACCTCCGCAATACAAAGCGGGAAAGGGGATCATTGCATTTATTATCCTTTTAGGGATCTGTTTGCCATTATTCGGATTAAGCCTTATTATCATCTATGGATCGTATAGCATAAAACAACGTTTTTCATGGTCGGTCAAAAATACCGGGCTTATCCAAAAAGGATGATTTAAAGGGGCTTGTCCCAAAAGTAATTTCTACGTTATACTGAACCCTGATGTATCGGGGTTCAGTATAACGAGTTTTAGCTCTTTTCGGGCAGCCCCTTTTCATTTCCACAGGACGGGCTTCGGAAATCAGGCCTGTATTATGGTATTACTTTTTTAAATCTCAGGACAGGAAGGTCATCCATCAATAAATTCAGCTTGCCTTCTTTGTCAAAGCTATACCCGTTTACCTTTTTTATGGCCTTCAGGAATTCCGGCTCCCCTTCTCCGCAGTACATCATGGTTGTCGGCCCAGGATCGCCGAAGGACAAGGTATTCCCGTCCAGGGCATAATCTGAACTATACCCGTTGCAACCTGAATTTCCCATGGCTTTTCCCGAATCCTTTTCAAAAGATATTCGAGGTTTCTTATCCGGGAACAATCCGTCAAAAGCTATCCGTTTTCCGGTGATATACTCCAGTTCCCAGGCCGATCCGAAAAGGTCGTTGCCTTTCTCATTCTTCACGGTTCCGCATGCCCCGAATAACAGGGTCAAAACAGTGACGAGCATTAATGTGTTGTGTTTCATAGCTCAAACAGGTTAAAAGTTCATACTTCTTAAATCGTTTTCCCACCGGCATAAAAACCATAGGCAGGAAAAACACTATTCAAAAATAAAGATTATATTGATAACACTGCCTTTAAATATCCGATTTCAGATATATTAAAAACGGACAAGGACAAACAGGAACAAGCCTCGCGGAAAACACAAACAACATATAAACCAAAGAAATAAAGCCCCCGGGAAGATCTATATTTGAATTTCAAATGACTTCTCAAGCCGATTTTCTGAAAAAAAATTCTTTGCCCTGTAACCTTTTTTATTTTTTGAACTCTATAATGATGAACAACCAATCTTAAAACGATATTCTTGAAAGAATTAAGCGATGAACAACTTATGAAAGAAGTTGCCGGCGGAAACCTGGAAGCCCTCCGGTTCCTGTTTGACCGGCATCATGTTTATCTCTACAATTTTTTGTATAAAATGTGTGGTGACGAGATGTTAAGCGAGGACCTGTGCCAGGATGTCTTTTACAATATAGTCAGGTACCGGACTTCCTACAAGAACGGCAAATTCGTTTCATGGATGTTTACCATTGCCCGTAACAGCCTGTCTTCTCATTTTCGGCAGCACAGGGCAAAAAACGCCCCATTGGACGAATTACCCCTCCAGGTGGAACCTCCTGAAAACGAAACATCAGAAAATATATCCCAGCTCCAGCTGGCCCTGAACCAACTGGAAACTTCAGACCGGGAATTGCTGATCTTAAACCGGCTGCATGAAATAAAATACAAAGAACTGTCGGAAATCGTGGGAAGTACCCCGGGGGCCATTAAGACCAAGGTAAGCAGAGCCCTGAAAAAATTGAGAAAAATCTATTTTCAAACGGTACAGGAATGAAAAATAAACATGTTATAGATCTGTTACCCGATTACCTGGACCATCTCCTGGATGCCAAACAACACGCAGAGGTTCGGCAACACCTGGAGGTATGCAAGGAATGTACGGAACACCTGAAAGAACTGGAACTATTGCTGTCCGCATTCCGGAAAGAAAAAATGGTAAGGCCGGGAACAACACTGAAAACCCGTTTTGACCATATGCTCGAGGAGGAAATAAAAAGGAATAACAAACCGGTATACCCTCTCAACACCCGGTGGCTATTACCCGTATTAAAAATAGCCGCAGGCATTGTAATACTTATCGGCTCTTTCGCTCTCGGGGCCTATTATCAAAACATCAAATCCGGGAACACCATTGCCAGGCTCAAAGAGACCGGCCAACAGTATAAGCAAACGGCCATGCTCTCACTGATAGAAAGCGAATCGGCCAGTAAGAGGATACAGGGTATCGGTTATATCGAAGAATTTCCGGACCCCGATAAGAAAATCACCACGGCCCTGATAAAGCGAATGGAAAGTGACCCCAACACCAATGTTCGCCTTGCGGCAGTACATGCCCTGGAAAAGTTTGCCCGTTCCGAAGCCGTTAAAAATGCCTTCGTAAAAGCCCTGGAAAACGAAACGGATCCCGGGGTTCAAATAGCCGTTATACACGCCCTGGTCCGTATTCAGGAGAAAAAGGCCGTGGAGCCCATGCAACGCATATTAAAACAGGAAAGCACCCCTCCCTACGTCAAAAAACAGATCAAGGCACTTATACCGGCCATCACCTGATAAAAGTAAAAAACACAAATATCATGAAATACGTAAAAACCCTTTTCATAACCTGTCTCCTTTCCATTGGGGTCAATGCCCAGGAATACACTGCTCCGCTCCAGGGGGTGGAATGGATCGATATTGAATCCAAAGCCGAGATCACTATCAAATCACATGGTAAAAACACTATGGTCATCAGGCCCGACTCCCCGGTTGAAATCCCCGAAAAAGCAAAGGGGCTGCGATTGGTTGCCGATGGGGTTGACAATACCGGCACAGGATTTTCGGTAACCCAACACGGCAACAGGCTGATGGTCAAAAACCTCCGGAAACAAGACAAGGGCAAGGCCGTAATTTACCTTCCTGCATCACAAAATATTTCAGTTCACAGCGCCGGGCTCAACGATATGACCATCTCCGGGTTTACCGGCGAGATAGAAGCAGATACCGAAGTAACGGGGAATATTACCATAACTGATGTGTCCGGTCCTGTCACGGCAAATTCAAATACCGGTAAGGTCGAAGTGATATTCAACAGGGTCAACCAGAATTCACCGATCTCAATTTCAACCTCTACCGGGGAGATCGATGTCTCCCTGCCCTCCGATACCCCGGCAAATTTTAACCTGAATTCAACAACGGGAAATATTTACACCAATTTTGACCTTAACATCCCGGACAAAGAAGGTCTCCGCCCTGTTTCCTCCCAGAAAGTAACGGGATCTGTCAACAATGGCGGCGTCCATATCCGCCTGAATTCAGCTACGGGAAATATCTACCTCCGAAAAAAATAATCCATCAAAAAATATATCATGAAAAAAATCATCCTGTTTTCCATTGCCATTCTGCTGGGACAAATGAGCGTGGCCCAGAGGTCCGTTCAGAAAGAGGTTGCCTATAAAGGTCAGCACATTCACATAGAAGTGAAGTTTGCAGACAGCATTGTTATCAATACATGGGACAAACCCACCGTATCCCTCCAGGCAGAAATAATGACCCGGGGAGGAAAGCACCTTGACGCCTATGAACTGGAAACGAAAGAGACCACTAACACTATCCATATTAATTCAAAGCCTGAACGGATTTTTGACAAGTTCCGGTCAGAATGCGACTGTAATACCCTCAATACAGATTACAAGGCCTTTTACAGTATTAATATCCCTAAAAATGCACAATTTGAAATAAGCAGTATCAACGGTGACCTTCAATCGAAGATCATCGAAGGAAATTTTACCGCAGAACTGATCAACGGGAATATTGGCATTGAAAATTATTCCGGCCAGCTTAACCTATCTACCATAAACGGTGAGATCGACCTTGAAATGAAGAATACCAGCCTCACCCTCGAAACCATCCACGGAAATGTCTTTGCGCGTGAAAACCTCGAATTGGAAACAGAAGAACGTGTCGTAGGCCATAAAATGAGCGGAAGTACCGACCAGGCCACCAACAGCTTGAAACTAAAGACCATTAACGGCAATATATACTTGCGATAAACACGCCAAGGAAAATACATAGCGGGAAGAAACCATTGCGTTCAGCAAACTATGCTATTGAACGGTACCGTACTTTGTCCTCTCCTATTATTTATGCAACAGGAGATCAAATCTCAGGTCAGGAGGCGATTGTCTGGTGAACTTCCAGGCTGTCATCAAAAATGACCATATCGGCTTTATACCCGCTTGCTATTTTGCCCAGTTTATTGTTTTTAAGTAATTGTGCAGGATAGGCCGATGCCATACGAAGGGCCTCTTCCAGGGGAATACGGGCGTGTTTCACCCCATTTCTTACACACTGCATCATGTTCAAGGCTGAGCCGGATAAAGTAGCATCAGGCAGTGTATACCTGTCATTGGCGAATATGTGCTTATATTCCCCTTCAGGAGTTTCGGTCACAGCATCGGTGATAAAGAACAGGCGGTCTCCCATTATCTTCTTTGCGGCCCTTACAGCAGCATAGTCCACGTGAATGCCGTCACAAACAATACTCGCCATAGCCGAGGGATGATCGAATACGGCACCGACCATACCCGGTGCCCGGTGATGGAGGGGCGACATGGCATTGAACAAATGGGTCGCAGCCGGGATGCCCCGGTCAAAACCGTGCATGGCTTCGGCATAAGTGGCATTGCTGTGCCCTGCGGAAACCAGTATGCCGCGCTCCAGTAAAAGGTCCAACACCTCATCGTTGCACTGTTCCGGAGCGAGGGTCATCATCCTGAAGATATCACCCCCCTTTTGCAACAGAAGTTCTATTTCTTCCGGTTCCGGGACCTTGACACATTCCGCCAAATGTGCTCCGCGTTTGTCCGGGTTTATATATGGCCCTTCCAGGTGAACACCGAGAAGTCCCTTTCCGCCTTCGTCCACATACCGCTTTGCAACCTCAAGGCTTTTCAGGAATTTTTCCACGGTATTGGTAGCCAGCGTAATCATAAAATGCGTACATCCGCCACGCAGACCATACGCATAGGTAGCCTCCAGGGATGCCATGCTCAGCTCCTGGGAAAACAGCTTCCCTTCACCACCATAGATCTGGAGGTCTATAAAAGCAGGGGCCAGGTACATCCCTCCGAGGTCTTCCCTGTGATATTCCTCCGGAATACCTGCAACGGAAATAACATCTTCAATGATACCATCCCGGACGAGGACAACTTTATCGGTTTCCATGGAATCGCCGGTAAATATCCTGGCGTTGGTATAAGCTATTGGCATAGATATGGTTTTGTACCGGATAAATATACAAAAATGTCCCGGGGGCGGTGTTCGGTATTCGGTAATCAGTGTTCGGTAGGTGCATTAGTGGGCGGTAGGTGTAACTACTGCAGCTTTCCGGATACCAATGGAAATTAGTGGAAATTTATTATGACTTGTAAAGTAATAACTGTACAGCACTACAAGTCACTATAAATAACAATAAGTTACCAGGAGTAGCTATCCATAAGCTCCCACCGACTATAACCAATCCCCAAAATACCAACATACCGACTACCGGGCCACCAACTGCACCGTGTTCTGCAGGCGTTGTTTTAACAGTATTTCCTTGTCATTTTCCAGTTCTTCCAGGGATTCGGTTGTGGCGTGCCGTACGGTATAGAGTGATACTCCCTCCACGCATTCTACCTTGAACTTGGCTTTGAGGATATTCAACAATCCCTCGAGATTATTGAATTTGTTGTCTGCACATACGGAGAAACTGATCGCAGAATTCTGAATGACATCTACCTTCATCCGGTGATCGTGCAACAATTTAAATATTTCACTGATATTGTCCTCTACGATAAAGGAGAAATCGAGGGAAGAAAGGGAGATCAACACCTGGTCTTTCTTTACGATAAAACAGGGCACCTGCGGGTCGAGGTGCTGCCCCTTGCTTACGCTGGTCCCTTTTTCGGTAGGGTTCACAAAAGATTTTACATACAGCGGTATTTCCTTGCGCTGCAATGGCTGCAACGTCTTGGGGTGGATCACGGATGCTCCGTAGAAAGCCAGTTCTATGGCTTCTGTGTAGGAGATCTGGTTGAGCAGGTGGGCATTTTCAAAATATCTCGGGTCCGCGTTCAATACCCCCGGAACATCTTTCCATATGGTAACACTTTCGGCATTGAGGCAATACGCAAAAATAGCAGCGGTATAGTCCGAACCTTCCCTGCCAAGGGTCGTAGTAAAATTGTTGGGATCACTGCCCAGAAACCCCTGGGTGATGTTCAGCAGGTTTTTATTTACACCTTCGTTTATATTTTGTTGCGTGTTCTCCCAGTCTACACCGGCATCCCGGTAATTGGCATCTGTCTTTATAAAATTGCGGACGTCCAGCCAGGTGTTCTTGATACCCGTATCCAGCATGTACTGACTTATGATCGTGGTGGAAATAAGTTCTCCAAACCCGATAACCTGGTCGTAGACAAAGCTGTAATTGGGCGATTTGTTCCTGCCCAGGAAAGAGCTGAGTTCGGCAAAAAGGCCGTCCACTTTCCAGAAAACGGGATGGCTTTCCTTTTCAAAAAGCTCCAGCAATATCTCATTGTGGTATTTTTTTACTTCCTGTAATGAACTCTGTAATTCTTCCGTGTTGTGGAAATAGTTTTTTATGACCTCTTCCAGGGCATTGGTAGTTTTTCCCATCGCGGAAACGACCAGGAGAGTATTGTCATACCCGATCGTCTCCAAAACCTTAATCACATTTTTCACCCCTTCCGCATCTTTTACCGATGCGCCTCCGAACTTAAATATTTTCATATTAAATCATTTAGACTTAAGACTACAAGACATATGACATAGGATTATTTGAGTCTTAAATCTTACGTCTTGTGGTCCCAGGTCTTAATTTCATATTTCCTTTTAGTGTCACTACAGCTTAGCCATATAATTTGCTATGCCTTGTTCGTCCAGATGTACTACATTCCATTCGCGCATAACATTGGCCCCGTTGAGTTCATAGAACTTAATGGCCGGTTCATTCCAGTCCAGCACTTCCCAGTTAACCCGCTTTACCCCGAGGGTATGGCCGTATTTTATCACTTCCGAAAGCAGTGCTTTCCCCAGGCCTTCTCCCCGATATTTCCGGGATACCACAAGATCCTCCAGGTGCAGGGAGATCCCTTTCCAGGTGGAATAACGCGGATACACCAGGGCTATCCCTGCAATATGTCCTTCCATTTCGGCCACAAAACAGTGAAAAGCAGGTTTTTCTCCGAAACCATCCCTTTCAAGGTCTTCCACGGTGATCTCCACCGCATCCGGTTCTTTCTCAAAAATCGCCAGCTCCTCGATAAGATCCAGGACACCTGGCATATCGGCTTTAGTAGCGTCTCTAATAATGTATGGCACCATTGCTTTGATCTTTTACTGTTCTAAATGTAACACAAAGTTATATAAGTATTTTCTAACCAGGAATAAATTCCTTCCGAAATCGTTTTAGTTTCACAATTTTGTCGATATTTGTGACCGGGACAACATCATTGATACGGACATCCGTCAAACTGCGAAAAACGAATCCCGGAAAAGAGGCATGAGTACAAAAAAATACGTGTACACACCGAAAGACATCCCCTCGGGGGGCAAGATATTCGACTTCCAGAAGATAAACAACACCTTACCTTATTTTATTCTATACCATTTAAACATCATTGGTCCTCATGCGGACCATTCCATTGAAATCAACACACATGAGAAAGCACAAGACCCTTGGAGAATTTATCATTGAAAACCAGGCAGCATTCAAATACTCTTCCGGAGAGCTGTCTAAACTCATCAATGCCATACGCCTTGCGGCCAAAGTAGTGAACCACGAAGTAAACAAGGCCGGCCTGGTGGATATTATTGGAGCATCGGGCGATACGAACATACAGGGCGAAGACCAGCAGAAGCTCGATGTCATGGCCAATGAAAAATTCATACAGACCCTGACCAACAGGGAAATTGTATGCGGGATAGCCTCGGAAGAGGAAGACGATTTTATTGCGATAAACAGTCTCGACAAAAAACACCAGAACAAATATGTTGTGCTGATAGACCCCCTGGACGGCTCCAGCAACATTGATGTCAACGTCTCGGTAGGGACCATATTTTCCATTTACCGGAGGGTAACGCCTATCGGCACTCCGGTGACCCTTGAAGATTTTCTCCAGCCGGGAAGAAACCAGGTGGCAGCCGGTTATGTTATATATGGCACTTCTACCATGCTGGTATATACCACCGGGCACGGGGTAAATGGCTTTACGCTCAATCCCGCCATAGGAACTTTCTACCTGTCGCACCCCAATATGCGATATCCGGATACCGGAAAGATCTATTCGGTAAACGAAGGAAACTACACCCATTTTCCGCAAGGGGTAAAAGACTATATAAAATATTGCCAGGAAGAGGAAGGAGACCGTCCCTACACTTCGAGATACATCGGTTCTCTGGTATCGGATTTTCACCGGAACATGATCAAGGGCGGAATTTATATATATCCGAAAAGTAACAAAACAGAGAATGGAAAACTGCGCCTGCTCTACGAATGTAATCCCATGGCCTATATCGCCGAACAGGCCAACGGGAAGGCCAGCGACGGCTTCCGGCCTATCCTGGACATCCAGCCTACGGAACTCCATCAGCGGACTCCTTTTTTCTGTGGCAGTAAAAAAATGGTGGAAAAAGCAGAGGGCTTTATGCTTAAGTCCCCCAGTTAAAGGTATTTGCACCATTTTTACCCGATTTTTGTTACCTTTGTTCCAAATTCATACTGTACAACCATGGCTAAGGAAAAAAATCAACCTGAGGCAAACGGTGCACCCGCAGACCCGTTGTCTAAAATAGAGGCGATAAAGAATCTCATATTCGGTGAGAACATACAGGAATACAACACTGAGTTTGAGTCTGTTAAAAAAGATATCGTACAGAAAAAGAAAGAGCTGCAAGCCCTGATCGAAGACACCCGGACAGAGCTCATGCAAACCATTGACAACCTGGGGACTGACGTTAACATCAGGATCACCGAACTGGAGAATTCTCTCCAGGAGAAGGCCGACACACTCGACCAGGACAAGGTGGACAAATCCACTCTCGGAAAACTCCTCATTCAACTTGGAGAAAAGATCAAAGACAAATAAAGGGCAAACAAGACTAACAAGATATTTATCATACCAAACCAGAAAAGGCTGTCCCGACAGGATCGGCCTGTTTCTGTTTCCTGTAAAACAAATGTTTTTAGTAATAGGTAGCGCCTGCAATTATCTTTGAAATGAACGAGAATGATAAGTTAAACATCCTGAAAGATATTCTCCTTACAGACGACCGGGAGTATGCAGAGTCCATTGTCAAACGCATGGAGACCCTGGAAAATCTGGTCCATACCCGTTCGAAACTCTCAGATAAGGTAGACCCCATCATAGACCACAAACTCGACGAGTTTATCCACGAGATCCCCAGAACCCTCGGACCTACCATTACAGAAACCCTGAAAACGGAGATCAAAAATTCCAAGGACCAGGTGGTGGAAGCACTTTACCCCATTATGGGTAAAATGATAAAGAAATACGTGTGGCAGGAAATAAAACTATTGTCCGAGAGAGTGAGCAAACAGGTAGAAGACAGCTTTTCGGCCAAATCCTGGAAACGACGGGTCAAATCTTGGTTCACCGGAGTCAAGGAACACGATCTCATTTTGTCGGAACTGGGAAATGCCACCATAGAACAGGTTTTTGTCATCGAAAAGAACTCGGGCATCTTACTGGGCAATTACTCCAAAACAGAAACCATAGACAAAGAAATGTTCTCGGGAATGCTCACAGCCATTAAATCATTTGTGGAAGACGCCTTTCAGCAAAAAGGGCAAAATCTTGAGCTCATTGAATATGAACTGTACAATATTCACATACAAAGTTTCGTTTCCTACTACATAGCTGTGGTCATCTCAGGGCAATACACTACCCCAATTAAAAACAAATTGCAGGATATCATTTTTAATTTCTCCCAAAACTTTCTGAGCTTAGTAATCTACAATCCTGACATTACCAAAAATGATATTGTAAACGAATTAAATTATTATTTTAATAATGACCGCATCTAAAAAAATTGTTCTTTTGGGGCATTTTGGCGTAGGAAAAACCTCTTTGGTACGACGTTTCGTAGAGGACACTTTTTCAGATAATTACAAAGTCACCATTGGTGTACACATATTAAAAAAAGAAGTGAAACTGCCGGAAAACCAGATCAACCTCATCATCTGGGACATCGAGGGCAGTGAAGATATTACCAGGACACGTTCTTCCTACCTCCTGGGATCGCATGGTTTTATCTATGTTTTTGACACGACCAGAAAATCTACCTACGAGAACCTGGCTGCCGACCTGGAGCACATCAGATCTAATTACAACGATGTTCCCGTGCTGGTAGTGGGCAACAAAAGCGACCTGGTTACCAGGGCCCACCTCAGGGAGAACAAGCAACACTTTAGCCTGGCCCAATATTTCTCCAGTGCCAAGACCGGAGAAAATGTAGAGACCCTTTTCGAAGACCTCACAAAAAAACTGATCGAATAATGCTTGAAGCCTATAAAAAGCAATTCCTGTCGCCCAAAGTGCAGTTTATTGTCATCTCGGAAAAGGGGGACATCCTGGACTCGGACGACGTTCTTTTTCCCTTTAAAAAGGAAAAGAACATCATTCATTGCCATCCCTTTTTTGAAAGCGTCATTCCACTGCTCAATCATACGGAAAACTCCCTTTCCTTCTCTTGTGTACACATTGGCGAAAAGATATGCGACATTAATTGCAAAACCTTCAGGGATCAGGATCCGCTTATCATTATCCACGACCTCACCGACCACTATCAATCCCTGCAGACCGTTACGCAAAAGCGGAACGAAACGGTCATAGAATCGGAAATACTCACCCTGCACAACACTTACCTGCAGGAAAAGGAAGCCTTTAAACGTACGTTCATCGCCAACTTCAGTCATGAAATACGAAATCCGCTCACAGGAGTCTTTTCCTTTACCGAAATGCTGGAAAAGACCAGCCTCTCCGACGAACAGTACGACCTGGTAGAAGTCGTAAAAGCCCTGTGCCAGGACCTGAACATTATGATCAACGACATCCTGGACCTCTCCAAGATCGAAGTCGGTAAATTTGCCGTAAAAAACGAAATATTCAACTTCACCGAACTGCTCGAGACCACAGACTTCATATACGGCACCAAGGCAAGGCAGAAGAAACTCCAGTTCCGCATGCATGTGGACAAAAAACTGCCCAAATATATTGAAGGAGACAAGACACGGATAAAACAGGTACTGACCAATGTCATAGAAAATGCCATCAAATTTACCGAGGAGGGACATATAGACCTCTATGTAAAACTCAATCACAAGAGGGCAAACAAGGTAAATATCCAGTTTGAGATCACAGATACCGGAATAGGCATTCCCAAAAAACACATTAACGATATATTTACCAGCTTCACCCAGGTACACAAGGACAACAAATACTCCGGAACAGGCCTTGGCCTCACCATAGTAAAAAACCTCGTTACCCTGATGCAGGGCGAGATCGCAGTCGAAAGCGAACCGGGCAAAGGGACTTCCATAAAATTCAACCTGAGACTGAAATTCCCCATCAACTACAAGGAACCCCAGAAGAAAGACCGGGACGACAATAAAGTTCTGTTCAACCCCAAAAAGAAACACAACATCCTGCTCGTGGAAGACAACAAAATAAGCCAGATCATCGTACTGAAGATCCTGTCTTCCCAGGGGGCCTTTTACCTGGATATTGCAGAAAACGGGCAACAGGCCATGGAAAGAGTGGAAGAAACCCAGTACGACCTCATACTCCTGGATATCCGCCTGCCCGATGTTACCGGGTATGAACTGGCCCCGGTGATCCGGAGCCTTCCCGAAAAGAAATATGCCAAAATCCCCATTGTAGCGCTCTCAGGCAGCCTTATGGGAGACAATAAGACCAAATACAAGAAATCGGCCATGAACGACGTATTGCAAAAACCGTTTCAGGAACAACAGTTACTTAAAACACTGCATAAATTCCTCAAGTAAAGGGTATTGGTCGGTGATCAGTGATCGGTAAACGGTATGGCAGAGTTTCGGTAACTTATCGGGATAAAGAAATAGCAGGCAAACAACCATACATTACAACAAGTCAGGTCACCAGGAAACAACAGACCAACCGGCAACCAGAAACTGAAAGCTGTTCTCGCGGCCCACAGTGCCTTATCGGTTCATATGCCGCATTTCCTCCTTAAAAGTCTCCAGGTCTACATGATGAGACACCAGGTCATAGGCCTTGTTTACGATGTATTTCACATTTCCCGGAGTGAACCCCAGCCCTATTGCAAGTTTATACAGCATTTGTGTTTCTTCCTCGTCTGCAATGTGGTCTGCATAGACCATACAGGTAAGGTCGTATAATCGATGTAGGCGGGACTCGTAAAAAAGAGGAGGGTTTATCGGGTATTTCTCCGGGTTTTTCAGAATAGCCTTATAGTCTTCCTCTGAAATATCCAGATTACTTGCGAGACGGTCCAGAAAGGCCTTTTCCTCCTCGTTGATCTCTCCGTCAGACAAAGCTATGCGCACTATCGCTGCAAAATGATCCCGGTTGCGTTCCAGAAAAGCACTGGAATATAAATCTAAGATTGACATGTCTTTTATTATTTACTCTCCGAATTTTGCGCAAATATACATCTTTCTGCAATATATTTAACATAACGGTTGCCAGTGTACGAGTATACGAATTGTTTATTCCTCTGTATACACCCGAACACACGGATACCTGCATACCCGAACACTCGTATACAAATCCGTTTTTATTACCTTTGCACAAAATATCTGTACAGTGAGCAAGACCCATGCCTCGCCAATTTCACTCCCGGCAGCGATCGGGACAATGGGAATAACACAGTCTCCGCAAATGCGAAAACTGCGGAACGCCATGGCCCATACCCAACTCCCGGAGCATATATATATAAACGGACTCGTAGGTTCCTCCCTCTCTTTTGTCATCGCCGAAAATTTTAAGAACAGCGACCTGCCCCACCTGCTTATCCTCAATGACAAGGAAGAAGCGGCCTATTACCTGAACGACCTGGAACAGCTTATAGGCGACCAGCATGTGCTGTTCTACCCCGGAAGCTATCGCAGGCCTTACCAGATCGAGGAGACCGACAATGCCAATGTACTACTGAGAGCGGAGGTACTGAACAGGATCAACTCCCGGAAAAAACCCGCCCTTATTGTCACCTATCCCGACGCGCTCTTCGAAAAAGTGGTCACACGTAAGGAACTGGAAAGGAACACGCTGAAAATGAAAGTCGGCGATCTCATCTCGCCCGATTTTATCAACGAGGCCCTCTTCGAATACCATTTCAAACGGGTGGATTTTGTTTCCGAACCCGGGGAGTTTTCGGTACGGGGAGGCATTATAGATGTGTTTTCCTTTTCCAATGACGAGCCCTATCGTATCGAGTTCTTTGGCGACGAGGTAGACAGCATCCGGACCTTTGATGTAGAAACGCAGCTCTCCATAGACAGGCTCAAAAAAATAACCGTCATCCCCAATGTAGAAAACAAGACGCTGAATGAATCCAGGGAGAGCTTCCTGAAATACATTCCGTCCAAAACCGTGGTTTTTCTGCAAAACACGGAAATGCTCTACACGCGTATAGACCGTCTTTTCGGTAAAGCCGAAGAAGCCTTTGCTTCCCTCTCCAAAGAGGTGAAACACGCTTCCCCGGAAGAACTGTTCTGCTCCTCGAAGTTACTGAAAGCACAGCTTTCTACCTTTATCACGGCCGAAACAGGCAACCAGGCGCAACTCCCGTTCAGGAAGCATCAGGTAGCCAGGGAAGACCATGCCGTGATCACATTCCACACAAGGCCACAACCTTCGTTCAACAAGCAATTCGACCTGCTTATTGAAGACCTCCGGAAAAACAGTGAAAACGGTTATACCAACTACATATTTTGCGTCAGCGGGCAACAGGCCAAACGCTTTCGCGATATTTTCGAAGAGATCGAGGGAGAAGTGCAGTACAGGACCGTTGTCTTCCCCATCTATCAGGGCTTTATCGACGACGACCAGAAAACGGTCTGCTATACCGATCACCAGATCTTTGAACGTTATCACAAGTTCCATCTCAAGAACGGTTATGCCAAAAAGCAGGCCATCACCCTGAAAGAACTGACCCATCTGGAGATCGGGGATTATGTAACCCATATCGACCACGGTATCGGCAAGTTCGGCGGACTACAAAAAATACAGGTGGAAGGAAAGCCCCAGGAAGCCATAAAACTTATTTACGGAGATCGCGACATCCTTTATGTGAGCATACATTCGCTCCACAAAATAACCAAGTACAACGGCAAGGATGGCAAGCCCCCCAAAGTGTACAAACTGGGAAGCAATGCCTGGAAAAACCTGAAGAAAAAGACAAAAAACCGGGTCAAAGAGATCGCTTTCAGCCTTATTGACCTCTACGCCAAAAGACGCGCACAACACGGATTTGCTTTTGCCCCCGACAGCTATCTGCAACACGAGCTGGAAGCCTCTTTTCTCTACGAGGACACTCCAGACCAGAGCAAGGCCACTCTCGATGTGAAAAACGACATGGAAAATGAGCACCCCATGGACCGCCTTGTATGTGGGGATGTGGGCTTTGGCAAAACCGAAGTGGCCATACGGGCCGCCTTCAAGGCCGTGGACAATAGCAAACAGGTTGCCGTCCTCGTCCCGACCACCATCCTGGCCTTTCAGCACTACAAGACCTTTAGCGAAAGGTTAAAGGACCTTCCGGTCAATATCGATTACCTCAACCGTTTCCGTACCGCCAAAGAAAAACGCGAAATACTGGAAAAACTGGCCGAAGGCAAAATAGATATTATTATAGGCACCCATCAACTGGTCAACAAAAACGTAAAATTCCGGGATCTCGGACTTCTCATTGTCGACGAAGAACAAAAATTCGGGGTTGCTGCCAAGGACAAGCTGAAAACCCTGAAGGAAAATGTGGACGTACTTACCCTTACCGCTACCCCGATCCCCAGGACATTGCAGTTTAGCCTTATGGCTGCCAGGGACCTCTCTGTGATCACTACGCCCCCACCCAACCGTTATCCCATAGAGAGCCACGTTATACAGTTTAGCGAAGAGGTTATAAGAGATGCGGTTTCTTACGAGATACAACGCAGCGGACAGGTATTCTTTATCCACAACCGTATAGAGAATATCCAGGAAGTGGCCGGCATGATACAACGCCTGGTCCCCGATGCCAAAATAGGGATCGGCCACGGGCAGATGGAAGGGAAAAAGCTGGAAAAACTTATGCTGGCCTTTATGAACGGAGAGTTTGACGTGCTTGTGTCCACCACCATCGTGGAAAGCGGCCTGGACGTACCTAACGCCAATACCATCTTTATCAACAACGCCAATAATTTTGGCCTGAGCGACCTGCACCAGATGCGCGGCCGTGTGGGACGAAGCAATAAAAAAGCCTTCTGTTATTTTATAACACCACCCTATTCTGCCATGACCGAGGATGCCAGGAAACGTATCCAGGCCCTGGAACAGTTCACCGAACTGGGAAGCGGTTTTAACATCGCCATGAAAGACCTGGAAATACGCGGTGCGGGAGACCTCCTGGGCGGTGAGCAAAGCGGGTTTATCAATGACATCGGTTTTGACACCTATCAAAAAATACTCAGCGAAGCCATAGAAGAGCTCAAGGAAAACGAGTTCAGGGACCTGTACAGCAAAGATGAGGATACCCGCGATTACGTCAGGGACACCCAGATAGACACCGACTTTGAACTGCTTTTCCCGGACGATTATGTGAACAATATTACCGAAAGACTCAACCTCTATAATCAGCTGAGCAATATTAATACGGAAGCGGAAATAGAGAAATTCGAGGCCGACGTCACCGACCGTTTCGGCCCTCCCCCTTTTCAGGTTACAGACCTGCTCAACAGTGTTCGGATCAAATGGATTGCTTCCGGAATGGGACTGGAGAAAGTAGTGCTCAAACAGGGAAAAATGGTCGGTTATTTCATTGCCGATCAGCAAAGCAGCTTTTACCAGAGCAAAAAGTTCAACCGTATCATACGGATCGTACAGCAACAACCCTCACTTTGTAAGATGAAAGAAAAACAGACCCGCCTCGGAGGGCTCCGGTTATTGCTGGCCTTTGACCATATTACCTCGGTAAACAAAGCATTAAAAGCCCTGCGCCCCTTTGTCGTGGAAGAAACAGTACATGCCCCGGTGAAGGACTAAAATCAAGGAATTACACAAAAACACAGTATCAGCACTTTGTGTTTGATCCGTAAAGCCTGGTGTTACAATAAAAGCAATATATACTGAAATGGCTTATAAACAAAGGTATATTGGCCCTGTTTTTTTCATTAATCCTCCTCACGAAGCAAGAATCGAATTTCGAATTCGTTATATTTGCAGGGAAGCCGGAAAATTATGACATAAGCCATGAGCAAATCATTTGAAAGGTATCAAAAACGAAGATTGATCTCTTCATACTTCTCCGTAACATTAAGTATTGCCCTGGTGCTGTTCCTGTTGGGTATGCTGGGCCTGTTGGTGATCAACACCAAAAAGCTGGCCGACCATTTCAAGGAGCAGGTGGCCATTTCCATTTTCCTGAAAGACAATGCCAAGGAGGTGGAGATAGACCAGTTGCAAAAAAGCCTTTCCCTGGCAGAATACACCAAATCGGTGGAGTTCGTGTCCAAGGAAGCTGCTGCCGAGGCCCAAAGCGCAGAGATCGGGGAGGATTTTGTAAAATTCCTCGGATACAACCCATTGCAAAATTCGATAGACGTAAGACTGAAGGCCGATTATGTCGATGCCGAAAAACTGGAGGAAATTGCCAATCAAATATCTTCCAGGAACTTTGTAGAGGAAGTTTCCTATGACCGCCCACTGATATCGCTGCTCAACGAAAACATAAAACGCCTCAGTTTCTGGATACTGATCGTCAGCGCCGCGTTTACCGTAATAGCCGTGCTGCTCATCAACAGTTCCATCCGCCTGTCTATTTATTCCAAACGCTTTATCATAAAGACCATGCAAATGGTAGGGGCCACAAAACGCTTTATACGAAGGCCTTTTATCTGGACCAGTGTAAAACTCGGGATGGCCGGTGCGGTGATCGCAACCCTAGCCATGGGGATATGCCTGTATTATTTTAACGACAGGTTCCCGGAACTCAACCTCATGCAAGACCCTTTCTGGTTGATCGTCCTGTTTATAGGTATTTTTTTAATGGGAGCCGTGATCAGCTGGATAAGCACCTATTTCGCAGCACAGCGATTCCTGAATTTAAGGACGGATGATCTTTATTATTAGGGGATGGCACATAGATAACGCAGATACAGACAACAAAACACCATAAGACACAAGTCAAAAACTATTCATCATGAATAAAAAAGGCAAAGAAACACCCAGTGAATTTATCTTCCAGAAAAAGAATTATACCATTATGTTCATAGGGCTGGTATGCATAGCCCTGGGCTTTGTACTCATGAGCGGCGGCGGCAGTGACGACCCCAATACCTTCAATCCCGAAATATTCAGTTTCCGCAGGATACGCCTGGCCCCCACATTGGTCATCATAGGTTTTGCCCTGGAGGTCTACGCCATTCTGGCATCTCCCAAAAAAAAGGAAAACAAAGGCAAATAAATCCGTTTATCCTTCGTTAAGGCAAGAGATCAGTTATAATTTTCCCACACTGAAAACGAAAACTACGCATGGACATTATTGATACTATTATCCTTGGGATCATCCAAGGGCTTACGGAATTTTTGCCCGTTTCCTCCAGCGGACACCTCGAACTCGGAAAAGCCATCCTGGGAGACAATTCCATTCCCGAAGAAAGCCTGCTTTTTACCATCATCCTCCACTTTGCTACTGCTCTCAGTACTATTGTTGTGTTCCGAAAAGAGGTTATGGAGATACTGAAGGGACTATTCCAGTTCCGATGGAACGATGAAACCCGTTTTTCCCTGAAGATCATTGTTTCCATGATCCCGGCAGTATTTGTGGGCCTGTTTTTCGAAGAACAGCTCGAACAGCTTTTTGGGGAAAACATTCAACTGGTAGGCTTTATGCTGCTCATCACCGCGCTACTGTTATTTCTGGCCGACAGGGCGAAAGACACTTCCAAGAACGTCACCTACAACAATGCTTTTATCATCGGCGTATCGCAGGCCATAGCCATGCTTCCCGGGATTTCCCGGAGCGGTTCTACAATTTCCACTTCCGTTTTGCTGGGCATTGACAAGAACAGAGCTGCCCGGTTCTCATTCCTCATGGTGGTTCCACTGATCTTCGGCAGTATTGCCAAGGAGGCTATATCTGGCAAAATAAGCTACGATTCTCAACAATTCACTCCGCTGGCCATAGGGTTTGTTGCCGCTTTTATCTCCGGCCTGCTTGCCTGTACCTGGATGATAAAGTTGGTAAGAAACAGTAAACTTACGTACTTTGCTGTATATTGCCTTATCGTTGGAGCAGTAGCCATTGTTTATTCCTTTTTGAGCAACTAAAATGTATTCGGAAGAAGATTTTAAAACCGGGAGAATACTTCTGATAGACAAACCCCTCAAATGGTCGTCTTTCCAGGCTGTAAACAAGGTAAAATGGGCTATCCGTAAAAAATTCGGCCTTAAGAAGATCAAGGTGGGACACGCCGGGACCCTCGACCCCCTGGCTACCGGCCTACTGATCATATGTACGGGAAAGTTCACCAAGAAAATCCCGGAATTACAGGGACAGAAAAAAGAATATACAGGAACCTTTACACTGGGAGCCACTACCCCATCCTATGACCTGGAGACCGAAGTAGACCAAACCTACCCTACGGAGCATATCACCGAAGCCTTAATACAAGAAACCACTACCCGGTTTACCGGTGATGTCGAACAGGTACCCCCGGTTTTTTCCGCCATAAAAAAAGACGGGAAACGCCTCTATGAACACGCCCGTAAAGGTGAAAAAGTTCAGATCGCCCCGCGAACAATACACATCAGTGAATTTGAGATCACCAGGACCGAACTGCCCGAAACGGATTTTCGCGTGGTCTGCAGTAAGGGCACCTATATCCGCTCACTGGCCTACGACTTTGGCAAATCTTTGCGATCGGGCGGACATCTTTCTGCGCTGCGAAGAACCAGGATCGGCCAATATCATGTCAGCGACGCCATTTCGCCCGAAGCATTCGTCGCCCTGCTGAATGCAGAAAATTAATTTTTTTAGTACCTTCTCCTTTCCAAAACAGGATATTTTTAAAATTTGTCAAATTATTTTCCGGTTCGGACGTTTATATAACATGGAGTTGAGCAGAAAACAACTGTCGTTGCTGATATCATTTCTCATCATGATGCTGGTGGTGTTTATCCTATTTAACATACATCTGGCGGAACAGCATGAGAAAGAGATCCTTTTTGAAATGCATTTTGAAGAACTGCCGGACGAAGAGGAAGAAAGAGCCGCCCCCGAAGAGAACAAACTCCAGACCCATATGGCCTATAACGAAACCGTGACCAGCAGGTTTGACAAGGAGACCCGGGAATTCAAGACACTGGAAGAGATCGAAGAGGGAAGGGACACGAAAGAAGACGCCCCGGAAAATCCGGATGAAGAAACTTCTGCCGAAGCTGACCAGAATACGGACGACCGTTACCTCACCTCCGAGACCGGGACCTCAGCCCTGCCTTCTTCGGGCAAAAAGAAACAAAAGGCCAAACGATCTGACGGGGACAACTCATCGGATGCCATTGTAAAAAACAACCGCGCCAATACCAACAGTTCCATCTCCTATTCCCTGGCGGGAAGGACCCATAGGATACTCCCTAACCCGGTTTACACCTGCACATCCCGCGGAAAGATCGTCATAAACATCAAAGTGAATGCCCTGGGCCATGTTACCGAAGCTACTTTTAACAAAAGGAGCTCTACAACCAGCAATGGCTGCCTGGTAGACCATGCCATAGCCTATGCCCTGAGGGCCACCTTCAACAGGAAAGACAACAAAAGCGAACAGACAGGCACCATAACCTACCTGTTTCAGGGATAATAAGACCTCGATACCCTTCAATTGCACTCAGGGCAGCGCACTGCTCCTGCACCCTGGCACCCGGCCTGAGGGGAATGACTATTCTAATGCCGAACTCAGGCTAACCATTGGGCACGGGTTTCTTTCCATTGATCCCTTCCCTGTATCCTCTCGGGGTTTTCCCGGTTTGTTTCCGGAAAAAATTGTTGAAGTATGCCGGATTTTCAAAGCCCAGGCAATACGCTGCTTCGGCAATGTTCCAGTCCGTGTGCTTCAGCAGGGTCCTGGCCTCCTTGATCAGCCTGGCGGAAATATGTTCTGTGGTCGTTTTCCCTGTCACTTTTTTCACGGCCCTGTTCAGGTGATTGGTGTGCACTGACAGCTGCTGGGCATAATCGTTGGCAGACCTGAGCTGCAAAATATGTTCGTGCGAAACAGGAAACTGCCTTTCCAACAATTCGAAGAACATAGCTGCAATACGCGATGCAGCATCCGTATGCTTAAAATAGGAATCTGCCGGCTGCATTTTCAGGGCCTCATGCATAACGAGGTTCATATAATTGCGGATAAGATCGTACTTATAGCGATAGTCGGAATCGATCTCCAGAAGCATTTTTTCAAATAACCTGCCCACTTTTTTCTCCTGCTCCTCATCAATAAAATACACCGGTTTCCCCCCTATCCTGAACAAAGGGGAGTTCTGTAAGCTCTCACTCTGGTGATTGGTATTCACAAAACCGTCCGTAAACAGGCAAAAGTATCCTGTCTGCTCCCCTTCCCCGGCTTCCCAGGCATAAGGGATATTGGGATTGGAGAACAACAATGCCCTTTTGTTTATGGCAATGCCCTTATCGGCATAATACAGAGTCCCGGAACCAATGATCAGGGAGATCTTATAAAAGTCCCTGCGATTATAGGGCGAATAGTCCTTGCAGGTCATATCGTTTCGCCGGTACACGTTAAAATGATCCAATTCTCCCACCTGCCTATGGCGTGAAGCCGGAGACGTACTTTTAAAGGAAACTCTGCGGTAAAAGTCGGTTAAGGATTCGCTGCTTTTCATCTGGTGTGTTAAAATGGTCTCTGGGTATAAAACCTTAAAGTTATAAAATTCAGGACAAACACCATCACGGATCCACAGATTTACCGGATGCGACAGAAAAAAAGGGACCGTCTATTCATTAATCTGCCCATTATTTCCCGCGTTTACGAATCGCATAGACAAAATACAGGTTAACGCAGAAAATAGTAAAATTGGTTACAATGATCGGTATGGAAGGATGGGGCAGCAAAAAACCATACACCGTAAAAAGGAGGCATCCCGCAGCATTGATCGCTCTTAATTTCAGTACATCCCGCATAAGAAAGGACAACAGTATACCGGCAGAAGCGGCATATCCTATCCATTCGACAAGCGGGATGTTCCAGGATTCCATATTATTTCTTCTGTTTTATCATAAAATTAACTGTTAAACCCGCCATCTATGGTGATGGACGTACCCGTGATAAACCGGCTTTCCGGCCCGGTAAGAAAATAGACCAGGCCGGCAATTTCCTCGGCTTTCCCGTAACGGGAAACAGGAATATGCTTTTTGAGCTCCAGGGCCATGTCACTGTCGGCAGGGTTCATATCGGTGTCTATCGGGCCGGGCTGCACCAGGTTTACTGTGATGTCCCTGGAGCCGAGTTCCCGGGCCATTCCCTTGTTCAACCCGATAAGGGCGGATTTACTCATACCGTACAGTCCCATATTAGGGTCGCCCACACGATCGGCCACATTACTACCAATGGTAATGATACGCCCTCCCTCAGGCATTTTGCCCGCTGCTTCCTTCATCGCCAGGAAAACCGCCCGTACGTTTACAGACATCATCCGGTCAAAATCTTCCAGTGTACTCTCCTGTGTGGGCTTATACAAAAAGACTCCTGCATTGTTGACCAGGATATCGATCTTTCCGTAACGGGAAATTGCCTCCTGTATGGCCGTGGTAACACCCTCTGCACTCTGGTTATCAGCCACTATTTCCTCGGCCTCCCCGCCGGCTTTCTTCACTTCGTCTGCCACAAGGGCTGCCTTTTCACTGTGATTTCCGGAATGTGTAAAGACCACCCGGGCACCTTCTGAAGCCAGGCGTTTTACTATGGCTGCTCCCATACCGCGGCTGCCCCCGGTGACAAAAGCTATTTTACCGTGAAGCTGCCTGTGTTTACTGATAGATGTGTCGTTTTTCATATCAAATTTATTTTTAGGATTATTTGTTTGCTAAAGTACATAAGTCACTTTACATTTGTAAGTACTGTAAAAATTGTTAGGTACTGATAAAAGAGTAAGTTATGAGAAAAGAAACCTCCACCAACTCCCTGAATGAAAAGAAGATCAATGCTACCTGCGGCATGGGGTATGCCCTATCGCTTATAGGCGGAAGATGGAAATCCAATATTATCTGGAGATTGCTCAACCACGAAAAACTGAGGTATAGCGAGTTGCGAAGACTTATCCCGGATATTTCCGAGCGTATGCTGGTCTCCCAGTTAAGGGAACTGGAATCGGACCAGCTTGTGTTGCGAATTGTTTATCCCGAAGTGCCGCCAAGGGTCGAGTATAAGCTCACAGACCTGGGCAGGACCATGCATCCTATGCTGCAGGCCATTTCGGATTGGGGGGAAATGCATAAGGAGGTCACCCGGGAAAACTGACCTTGCCCATACTTACCCAGGGATAGGCCGCGGTCCCTTCGACATTTGCCGAACCGCTTACCGTTTCATTGGCCAGCAGGGCAAACAATACGGCCTCTTTGGCATCCGGGTCCAGCCCCAATGCCGAAGTATCGGTGAACTGCAGGTCCGGGCAGGTCTTTTTCAGCAGGTTCAGCACCAAAGGGTTAGATGCTCCTCCTCCACTGACAAATCCCCTTACGGAACTGTCCGCAGGCAAATGTTTCGCAATACATTGTGCTATACATTTTACCGTAAAATGGGCCAGCGTATGCAATATGTCTTCATGCGATAACTGTCCCTGCATACCAGATGTTTCCAGGGCTGCGTCCAGGTATTCCATATTGAACAGTTCCGGCCCCGTTGTCTTCGGTGCGGACAAGCGGAGAAACGAATGGTCCATAAGCCTGTTCAGCAGGTCTTCATTCAATTGCCCGCGGGAAGCGATCCGGGCATCCTCGTCGTAAGGCAGGTTAAAATATTTTTGCACATAAGCATCCATAAGGGTATTCCCCGGCCCTACATCTGTGCAGAAAACCCGGTCAAAACCCGTGGCAGCAGGAATAAAAGTAAGGTTGGAGATCCCTCCCATATTGAGCAGTAGCCTGGATTCTTCCTTATCGGCAAACAGTAAATAGTCCCCGTAGATCGCGAGGGGCGCCCCTTCTCCCCCGGCTGCAATGTGCTTCTGCCGGAAATCGGAAAGTGTAATGATCCCTGTGATCTCTGCCATATGATCCCCGTCGCCCAATTGCAGGGTCGCATTCGGGAACTCCGGATTGTGGTGAAAACTGTAAGGCGCGTGATAAACGGTCTGTCCGTGACTGGCGATCAGGTCTACCTCTTCCGGAGATATTTTCCACTGTTTCAAGGCATCCACAACCATCCGGGCCTGCACCTGTGCTACCAACGGATGCAACAGGCATATCTTTTCGAGTTCACCGTCCTTCCTGGCAAAAACTTCCCGGACATGCCCGCAAAAACCGGGTTCATAGGGAATGGTAGTAAACGCCAAAAGCTCCGCTCTCGTTTCAAGGCCGCTTCCGGTTATCCTGCAAAGGGCAATATCCAGTCCGTCCAGCGAGGTGCCACTCATCAGGCCGATGATGTTACGGGATGCCTTCCGGGATATTTCATACAGTTTTTCTACGGAGCGTTTCATCTGTTTATTTTTTATTTGTTTCTAATAGGTCATGCTTCGACAAGTGATATACTGAGCTTGCCGAAGTGCTCAGCACAGGCATGGAATGCCCTACGATCATATCGGCTGGTGTCCGGAAATTTGGTCATGGGCATTTCATAGGCTTCTATCTTTCTGAACAGGGAAAGTGCGTTTGCAGGTAAGCATCAGATGAAATCCACCCCGGTGGCCAGGAAATTGGCATATTTTCGTTTTAATGTATTTTGGGAAAGACTGGTTACTACGGTACCCACACGGCTTATTGGACACACCTTGTAGCGCTCTACCATATTGAGTTTTTCTTCCGTACACAGCAGAACCAGGTTGTCCGAAGCCTCGATCATCGCCTTTTTTACATGAGACACTTCGTAGTTTATTTCCGTAAGCCCTTCGGTAACACTCAGCGCCGATGTTCCGAGAAAACACAGATCGGCATGGACCTGAGACAGTGCTTTTATCACATCGATCCCTACCGTGACCTGGGCATTCTTAAGAAGTTTACCTCCGATAAACAAGACCTCCACATTCGGTTTTTCCGTAAGGATCATGGCAATAGACAGGCTATAAGTGTATACTGTAATACTGAGATGATCGGGGATCATGCTTACCAGTTCAAAATTGGTTGTCCCTCCGGTAACAATGATCACATGGTTTTCCCGGATCAGGGAAACCGCCTTTTCGGCTATGGTTTTCTTTTCCTCCAGGTTGGAAATACTGGCTTCGTCATAAGTATATATCTTCTGCCTGGTAGCCAGCGCCCCTCCGTGGACCTTTAATATCATACCTTTACCTGCCAGTTCGTTCAGATCCCTCCGGACCGTATCTTCCGACACCTTTAAAAATTCACTCAGATCCTTGGACAAAATTTTCCGCTCGCGGTTTACTTTTTGAAGAATTAGTTGCTGGCGCTCTTCTTTTAGCATTTTTCTGCGTTTTTATGCATTTTTGGTAAAAATACAAAAACTTCTTTCCCATCATACTTTTGCCCCTACCCAATTTCCCACAATGGAAGGGCGATATGTACAATATTTCACAAAATCACGTTACGACCGGGAGTTTTGGAGTCCTGGAGTTGGTGAGTTGGAAAATAAAAATCATGAATTATTACTTACTACACGAAAACCCCAAACCCTCAACTCCAGGACTCCAAAACTCAATTATTTACCTCTTTTCATCTGTGATACTTTTGCCCTGACGTTATGACTGCCCCGTTACCTGAAAAAAAAATTAAATCCTTACTTTTACACAAATAAACTTTAACAGCAATTATGTCTAGCCAGAAACGCCTTTTTCTCCTTGATGCTTTTGCCTTGATATTCAGAGGATACTATGCATTTATCAAGAATCCCCGGATCAATTCCAAGGGAATGGACACTTCCGCCATCATGGGATTTACCAACTCCCTGCTGGATGTGATAAAGCGTGAAAAACCCGATCACCTTGCCGTGGCTTTCGACAAGGGAGGTTCCGCAGCGCGTACTGAGATGTTCGAGGCTTACAAAGCGAACAGGGATGAAACTCCCGAGGCCATCCGCATCGCCATACCATATATCCAGGAGATCCTCAAAGCCATGCATATCCCCGTCATAGAGAAGGAAGGCTACGAAGCAGACGACATTATAGGCACCCTGGCAAAACAGGCCGAAAAAGAAGATTACCAGACCTTTATGGTGACTCCGGACAAGGATTTTGCCCAACTGGTATCCGACAATATATTTATGTACCGCCCTGCCAGAATGGGCAACGGTATTGAAATATGGGGCATTAAAGAAGTACAGCAGAAGTTTGAGGTGGAAAGACCTGAGCAGGTTATCGACTATCTGGGGATGATGGGAGACTCCGTAGATAATATTCCCGGTTTTCCGGGGGTGGGCGAGAAGACCGCTAAAAAATTCATCAAGGAATTCGGCAGTGTGGAGAACCTCATCGCCAATGCCGACAGCCTCAAGGGCAAGATGAAAGAAAAGATAAAAGACAATGCAGAGCAGGGACTGCTGTCCAAGGAACTGGCACGTATTATGCTCGATGTCCCTGTGAAATTCCACGAAAAGGATTTTGAACTGAACACTCCTGATTTCGACAAGGTAAAAGAGATCTTCCAGGAGCTGGAATTTCGTCGCCTTACCGAAAACCTGATGCGGACCTTTGCGCTGGAAACCACCACGGAAACTTCTACCGGGGGCAGCACCGCGTCAAAAAAGACACAGCAACAGGAAGGCACACAGTTCGATCTTTTCGGTTCTCCTTCCGAAGAGACTGAGACCGTAACAACATCTTCTTACAGTACTATCGAAACCGTTCCGCACCACTATCAATATGTAAATACCCCGTTGGGCAGAAAGTTATTGCTGGAAAAGTTGATGTTGCAAAAAAGCGTGTGCTTCGACACGGAAACAACCAGCATAAAATCACTGGAAGCCGAGCTCGTGGGCATAGCATTTTCCTGGGAACCGGGCAAAGGCTATTACGTAACCTTTCCGGAAGAGCAGGAAGAAGCAACGGCCATCCTGGAAGAATTCCGCCCTTTCTTTGAAGCAGAACAGATCGAAAAGATAGGACAGAACCTGAAATACGATATCAAGGTGCTGTCTAATTACAATATCCCGGTGAGGGGAAAACTTTTCGACACCATGATAGCCCACTACCTGATCAACCCGGATATGCGGCACAACATGGATGTGCTGGCAGAGACCTACCTCAACTACCAGCCCGTTCCCATCGAGACCCTGATCGGAAAAAAAGGGAAAAACCAGAAGTCCATGCGGACGGTAGAGATCGCAAAGCAGACCGAATATGCCGTGGAGGATTCCGACATCACCCTCCAACTCCGCAACCTCTTCGAAGGAGAACTTCCCAATCGCAATGCCCTGAAGCTGTTTGAAGAGATCGAAGCCCCTCTGGTACAGGTACTCGCCGATATGGAGATCGAAGGCATTCGGGTGGATACGGATTTCCTGAAATCGCTTTCCGAAGCCCTGGACAAGGATATAAAAAGCCTGGAAAAAGGCATTTACGAACAGGCCGGGGAAGAATTTAACCTGGCTTCTCCCAAGCAGCTAGGCCCCATCCTCTTTGACAAACTGAAACTGGTAGACAAACCCAAAAAGACCAAAACAGGACAGTATTCCACTGCGGAAGATGTGCTTTCTTACCTGGCCAAAGACCACAAGATCGTGGGAGACATCCTTATGTGGCGGCAACTTCAGAAATTACAGAACACCTATGTAGATGCCCTCCCGAACGAGATCAACCCGAAGACCAACCGCGTACACACGGTTTACAGCCAGGCCGTAGCTGCCACAGGACGACTGAGCAGCAACAACCCCAATTTGCAGAACATTCCTATACGCACCGAACGCGGAAGGCAGATACGAAAGGCTTTTATTCCCAGGGATGAGGACCACATCCTTCTCGCTGCCGACTACTCGCAAATAGAACTGCGCATCATAGCCGCCCTGAGCGAGGAGGAAAACATGATAAAGGCTTTTAAGGACGGCGAGGACATTCACGCTTCCACGGCGGCCAGGGTCTTCGGCGTGCCTCTCGAAGAAGTAACGCGGGAACAGCGAAGCAATGCCAAGACCGTAAACTTCGGTATTATCTACGGGGTTTCTGCCTTCGGGCTCAGTAATCAGACTTCCCTTTCCAGGAGCGAAGCCAAGGAATTGATAGACACTTATTATAAGACGTACCCGAAACTACGGGCATACATCAACGATCAGATCCACTTTGCACAGGATCACGGTTATGTAGAGACCATTCTGGGCAGGAGGCGCTATCTGCAGGATATCAATTCCCGGAACCAGGTAGTCCGGGGCGCTGCCGAACGCAACGCCGTAAACGCCCCCATACAGGGAAGTGCCGCCGATATCATCAAAATAGCCATGATCAACATCCACAAAAAGTTACAGGAAGGCGATTTTAAGAGTAAAATGCTGTTACAGGTACACGATGAACTCGTTTTCGATGCCTATAAACCCGAGCTCGATACCCTGAAACCCCTCATCAAATCCGAAATGGAGAATGCCTATAAACTGCTCGTTCCCCTCGATGTGGAGATCGGACTGGGAGAAGACTGGCTGGCGGCGCATTGATAAAATTTCTTGATCATACTGAAGAAGTAAAAAAACTCGTATATATCCGGATAATAAGGAGAAACCTTTAAGAGACTGCCTAAGTTTTATCCTATAAATTTTAGTACATGACAAAAATTGTTTTTGAGACTATTTAACCGGTAAATCAGCTCGTTCCCAACCCTTAAGGACAATGTCGTTTATTAAGGTCATGGATATAAATATATCACCCCTTCGGGGTTCAGAATCTCTTTAATGCCTTTGGGTCTATAAATATTTCAGCCTTTCAGGCTTTTTTTAATCCCGAAGGGATGATCGAATTATAGAATCAGAAACGGTAAGACAATATATAAACCCCGAAGGGGTGGTATAATTTGCTAAACTAAATGACATTGCCCTTTAGTGCTGGGATACCAAATCGAGGAGTTGTTGAAATTCAATTTTTGTCATGTACTAATCCTATAAATAATAACCCAAATTGTTTACTTTTTATATTTTTTGTATCCCTTATTAGTTACAGATCAAAATGAATTTACCAAAAGTTCTTAACGCCATCACAACACAAACCGATACGTCGCCTTGATCAGAAAGATATTCCTGGGCTGTGTTCCCAGGATATTCCTGTCCAGGGCAGCAAGCAGGTTATCCCGGGGATTACCGGACTGTGTGATCCCCTGCGACCATACCAGGTAGAGCTCGGAACCGGGGATATATTCCCACCGGAGCACCAGGTTGGAACGGAACTGTACAAATGAAAAGTCGGGATCTTTAAAAGAATAGTCCGTAGCACCGGTGTGCCCTTCATCTACAAAGTATGTTTGGCTTTCTTCATCATACCGTATCTCATCATCGCTAAAGCTGTAAAACCTGTCTTCAAAATTACTTGCCTGAGGGTTGGTTACATGCTTAAAGTCCGAATACCTTCCCCGGGAAATAAAAGGTTGCCCCCAATACTCAATAGTTAAATTGGGATTGATCGTATAATTCAGCCGGAAGGACATGCTCAGCGTTTTTTGATCGATTTCGGCATTCAGGTATCGCACTCCGGATCCGGTTTGTATGTTTTTTACAAACTGTAACTTGTCTTTATTGATCTTATAGGACGGTTCCAGGGAAAGTTTAATTGCATTGATCGGCCGGTAGATAAAGTATATACCGTATTCATCTATACGATATGCCTTGTCTTCTCCATCGGTAAAAGCGACCTCAAAACCGTAACGCAGCTTTTTCCTTTCATCCGAGTCTACAAAAGCCGAATAGGCAACCTCATCGGGAAGCCTGAGTTTGGGTCCACCACGCAAGGCTGTATTGGAATACTGTTTAATCCGGGCTGTGATACTTGTACCTATATACCAGTTGTTCTTGAACTGGGCATTATTGTTCGTGTTGAATGTCAATTCGTTATGATCACCCCCAAAATCCCAGGAGCTCCAATGATTGTAATTGATCTGTGCTTTTCTGAACACAGCGAACGGTTTTGTTATTTTATATCCTGCCCAGGCATAATGTGTTATATAATCTGCCCTCCGCAAAAAACCGACATCATTAAGTTCCAGTCCGGGGGAACGCCAGGTCACCCCGCTTTCAAAGTTGAGGTTGCCCCGGGCCTTACCGAACTGTACATTCCCTCCATGCCCGGCCAGGGATGTCCTGGTCGTATCCACCTCAGTGTAAGTGGCATCCACGCGCTGATATAACCTTGCTATATCTTCCTGCGTTCGCCTTATGGCCTCTTTTGAACCGGAAACCGCGCTCATAATAAGGTTCCCTGCCGTATACCACGTCCTGTTTTTCCACTGGTGCTTAAAATCCAGCCCCCCGGAATAGGCCGATTGATGTAAAAAATCCAGGTTATCCGGAAGGTCGCCCCGGTTGGTGGCCGTAAAGATCCCGCCTATAAACGAATTTCTTTCATTAAAATCTTTCTGTAACCTGCCCACAAAATAATTGGTAAGCGGTTCTATCAATTGCTCCCGCCGTTCTCCGTTATTGCTGATCTTTGCATATTCCCTGGAGGTCACGCTTTCCAGCACCCCTATGGACCAGCCATTCCTGGTTTTTCCGCTGAATTTGGCCGCTCCCAGTATGGTGGTGTTTTCCGGTTGTTCGGCATACTCCCCTGCGGCCGTGTCCGGCGAACCATGCGGACTTCTCCCTATCCGCCTCGAATAAAAAAGGTTGTCCGTACCTTCGGTATTTCCCGCAATGGTATTGGAAATACGGTAATCAAAGATGTTCTTGTTCTCTACGAAAAAGGGGCGTTGTTCGTCAAAAAATATCTGGAAACCATCCAGCGCTATGGCAGAGGGGTCGGCCTCCACCTGTCCGAAATCGGGATTTGCCGTAAAATCGAGGGTAAGATCGTTGGTGATCCCAACTTTACCGTCTATCCCGCCGTTCAGTTTGGTGTCCCTGCCATCCATGAACGGGTTGCCTTTTTCTTCTTCGTAGGTTTCCAGGGAACTCACCACATAGGGCTGTATTTCAAACTGTTTTTGCTGTTTCAGACCTGTAAGCCCGAGCAATTTTCCGGTTTCACTGATCCATCCCGGGGCATTCCTGGGGAAAAACTGCCATTCCGAACGCTCGTTATTCCTGAAGTACATTCGCGACAATTGCAGGCCCCACAACTGTTCCCTGTTCTTACCGAACCGCAACTGGCTAAACGGAATTCTCATTTCGGCCGTCCACCCCTTGCTGTCTGTTGCTGTTTTTACATACCAGATCGGATTCCAGCTTTCGTCCCATGCATTGCCGTTTTGGGTTACAAACTCATCTCCTTTTACCCCCGCAGCAGTTATGGTAAAGGCAAATGCCGTCTGAAGGTCGAGATTACTGTCAAACATGATCGTTACGCGATCGCCCTCAAAACCGTCACGCCTGGAAAGTCTTTTTACAATGTTGTCCGGTTCTGCATCAAAACAGCGGATGGCCACATACAGGTTTTTATCGTCATATATGATCTTAAATTGCGTCTGTTCTGTCGGCGGTGCATTTTCTATCGGTTCGCGCTGTGTAAAATTTCCTCCCCACTCTGCAGCTTCCCAGCTACTGTCTTCCAGTATTCCATCGATATCGGGAGGGGAAAACGTCCCCAAGGGCACGGTTGTATACACTTTTTTGGGGATATTGGCCCCTGGATCCTGTCCATGCAACAGGCAGCCGCAACAGGTCACAATTAGGAATACAAAGGTTTTCTTTCCGTGAAACATGGTTGGCACTGGTTATTTCCTTAAAGATAAGGCTTCTGGCAAATTGTTACATATTTCAGCCCACATTTGTTAAAATCCAATACTGAAGAGAGGTAAAACAGGCAAAATTATTTTATACGCATTTGTAAATCAAAACAATAACCACAATCTAAGGCAACCTTTTCAGAATTTCAGTATCTTTAAAATAAACCAAAACACCATAATTATGAAAAAAGTAGTGATAACCGGCATCGTATTGCCCATACTCCTTTTTTGTGTAGCATGTGACAAAGACCCTTCCACAACCCCCGAAGGCCCCAAGGGTGAGTTGCCCCGCGAACTGAATGCATCTGAGATGAAAATCATAGCGGCCGACCAATCCTTTAGCTATGATATTTTTCGTCGTACCGTAGCGTACGACACCGAAGAAGAAAACCTTATGATCTCCCCGCTCAGCATTTCCACAGCATTGGCCATGACCCTGAACGGAGCAAAAGGACAAACCTTCGAAGACATGCAGGCAAGCCTTTATCTGCATGGCATGAGTATGGATGAGATCAATGACGCTTTTCAATCCCTTGTAAAACTCCTCCTCACGGCCGATCCTGAAGTTAAAATAAAAATCGCCAATTCTGTATGGTACAAAGAAGGCCTGCCCGTGGAAGAAGATTTCGTGCAAAGGTTAAAGAACAAGTATGAAGCCGAAATCACTGGGCTCGATTTTTCCGATCCCGGTGCAAAGGACATCATTAACAAGTGGGTAGCGGAAAACACGGAAGGGTTGATTAAAACCATCATCGACGAAATCCCCGGAAATATGATCATGTACCTGATCAACGCCCTGTATTTTAAAGGTAACTGGCTGACTCAGTTTGACAAAGACGACACACATAAAGCCGATTTCGTCCTGGAATCCGGCGAACGGGTACAGGTGGACATGATGAGCCAGAAAAGCCGTTTTGCCATGTATGCCGATGACGATGTCCGCCTTGTGCAACTGCCGTACGGTGACAGCCTTTTTACCATGAGCGTCCTTATGCCCGGCGACCCGAAAATGCCCATTGACCAGTTCGTTGCCGAAAAAGTTACGCAAGCCAACCTGGCAACGTGGAGGTCGAAACTCCGGGTCTACGGGGATATGGACCTGAAACTCCCAAAATTCGAGCTCGAATACGAACTCAAGTACAACGACATACTGAAAGCCATGGGCATGGAAATCGCTTTTGACGGCCCAGCAGATTTCACAGGGATTGCCCCGCTAGACCTGCTCATCGACGAAGTAAAACACAAGACCTTCATCCGTGTCGACGAAGAGGGGACGGAAGCTGCTGCCGTGACCAGCGTAGGGATCGTTGAAACTTCCCTCCCGCCTTCAGTGGTCATAAATCGTCCTTTTGTCTTTATCATTTATGAACAGGTAAGCGGTGCCAACCTTTTTATGGGTAAGGTAAAAAAGCTATAAAAATCCTTTTCACCTTTATTTTATATCTACCCGCATGCCTTCGGAATGAGCCCCCATTTCAGGAGCATACATACATTGAAGAGAAGTGATCCCATTGGAAAAATTCCCGGCGTTATTGGCTCTCAGGTCGTATTCAAACACGTAAACTCCTTTCGGCATGTGGTCTGCAAAGAAATTGGTGGCGGCATCCCGGGTGCTTTCATAATACCCGAGACTACCCTGCCATTGGTATTTTGAAATGACATTCACAGGCTCAAAACCACTGGCACGCATGTCTTTGATATGTACAAACTCCATATCGCGATCGTTCTTTATCTCGAGGCGTACAGTGACCAGGTCTCCTACTTTTATGGGGGTCCCCTCGGTGATACGTTGTAATTCCGGCCCTTTATCCGTGAGTTTTTTCAGGAAAAGCTCTTTTTTGAAACGGATGCCTGTTTCAGCCGAAGTGATCTTGTCCAGATCCTCGAAATATTGCCAGTACAGGGCACCCCAGGCCACGCCGGGCGAGGTTTTCTTCACTTCTACCGTGCCCATTTCCGGTTTTATCTCATCCTTGTTCCAGGAGGCTTTTACATAGCCGCTTCCCTGCTGACGTTCTTCGAGTTTTTTGAGATCCAGTTTTTCTCCGCCCACACTTACGTCGAGCCCTCCTTCTGTATTTACCCAGTCTTTTCCTGTACTCATCAGGGCAAAAACGGCTTCAGTAGTGGCCTTGGTAGATGTCCAACGGTTGGCCTGCCGGTTTTTGAGCAGCCATACTTTCATCAGTTCCACGCTTTCCGTATCTTTCAGCACCTCGTCAAAGGCTTCAATAAGCAGGGCCTGGGTCTCTATCGGGGCGTTGTACCAGAACCAGCCCGGACGGTTGTCTTTCCAGTACATCCCCATTTCATCACTCTCTACGGCCTGGTCCTTTAAAGACAATAGCAATTCCTTTGCCGGGCCATCTTTGTCAAAACGGTGAAAGACCAGGGAAAGCATGGCCTGATAATAACGGGATTCACTAAACTTTTTCTTCTCAAATTCCTTCAGGAAATAATCGGCCATTTCCTTTCCTTTTTTGCTGAGCGGGTAGTCTTTCAGGAAATAGCTTCGGGCATACATCCAGTACATGCCCTTATAGGTTGAAGGCGGGTATTTTTCATTTTTTTCATACTTGTCCCATTGCTCTTCCATCTCTCCGTCTATAAATTCTATGGCATTTCGGAGAATTAAAGAAGGAGTGATCCGAAAAGCCGGGTTTGTTGACGGGTCCATGTTTTTATCGTAATTGACACCCATGGCCCCGAGATGACCGAAGCCGGAAACAATATGGGTAGTGATATAAAAATTTTCCTGTCCCCCGTCAAACCACGGGAACCCTCCCGATCGCATCTGCTTGCCCTGAAGTTTAAAGAAGGTGGATTGAAATTCGAGTTGCATCTTGTTCAGTTCAAACAACACGGCGATACGTTTCATCTGTTCGCTTTCATCAGTTGCCTGGCGCAACCAGGGTGTTTCCTCCAGCAGCAGGGATTTCAGTTCTTTGTTGGCTTCGAGTCTGGATTTTAGCTGTCCTTTACTGTTCCAGTGGTCAAAAACCGCCTTGATCTTCGGGTTTGAATTGATCAGGTGGTGCGAGATCAGGTTGCCGTACAGCCTGGAAAACACCTGCTCCGAACATTCATAGGGGAACTCCCGCAGGTAGGGCAACGAAAAAACGGCATACCAGACCGGGTTGGTGGTCATTTCGAAAGTGAGCTTAAAATTTTCGAGGGTGGCCGATTTGTTTTCCGCCAGCACTTCGGCTCCGCTCAGCACAAGCTTATCCAGTTTAAATGTCTTTTCCTGCCCTTCCCGGATATGAACGGGCAAGGTTTCGGTGACCAGCATCCGGTTGGTGAGTACCGGCAGGGCAGATTCTTCACCATCGGAATAACCTGTCGAAGTATTCCCGGTTTTGGCCACTACCCGGTACACAATGGCCTGGTGCCCTTCCGGGATTTTTAATGTCCAGGCTATATTGGCACTTTGACCTTCTGAAGCGGTAAACTCCCTGTTATTATCCGTATTGTCGAAAGCCGCATCCACCGGGTTCATCGTAAAAGCGTCGAAAAGCTGTAATTGTGCATTTCCCGATAGTGGTTTTCCGGACAGATTTGTCACTTTGGCCTGAAATTCAACTTCATCTCCTTCCCTTAAAAATCTCGGCGGATTGGGGATGATCATCAGTTCTTTTTGTGTCCGGACACTGGCCTGGTAATTGACCGTTTGTAATCCGGGCGTATGCGCCAGGGCCATGAACTTCCACTCCGTAAGGCTTTCGGGAGTAGTAAAACTGATCTTTACACTACCTTCCCTGTCCGTTTTGAGGTGCGGGAAGAAGAATGCGGTTTCCTGGAGGGCTCTCCGGGGTTGTACTTCCATAGCTTCATCAATTTCACCTTCCCCGGGAGCAGAAGGCGCCGGCTCAGACTCTATCCCGGGCCCTCCCAATTCTACATTACTGTACTGATCTGCTACAGGACTTTCCGCCATGGCCATTAGTCTTGACTCACCATACCCGGTAATCACCACTTCATCCAGAATAGCAAGGTCTTCTTCCATGACCACATTAAAAATCCTGGTTCCGGAAGTAACAGCGATTGTTCGCCTTTCCCTACCTATATAATTGAATACCAAAACATCGCCCGGAACAGCCTCGATAGTGTATATGCCATCAAAGTCTGTTACAATGCCCGTTGTAGTCCCCTGTATCATTACATTGACACCGGGCAAGGGATCTCCTTCTTCATCGATAACAGCACCTCCTATATATCGTTTATCCTTTTTTATTTTCTCTTCGACTTCTTGTGTTTTCTCCTTTAATATCTTTTCTAAATTAAAACGGATATTCAATCGATGTACATAGCTATTCTGTGCATTCCTCCCGTTAATATCAAACCCGAACCAGTTAACGCGGTCGAACAAGGGGCTTCCGATACTTCCGGGCAGTGACAGGTTTTTTCGAAAAATACGGGAAAACCTTGTTGTCCCATACGCCATATTGAGGTTCCAGTTACGATATCCGGACGACCTTGACAGCAGATGGTAAGGCGACCAGTTGATATTGTGCGGTTTAAACTGGTCGAGTGAAGCATCGTACATCGTTGCAAGCACCTCCGCACCTTCCGTAGCAAATTTTGCCAGAAAAGCATCTTTGCCCTCTCCGCTGATGGTCAGTTCCCAGTTCTCTTCATCTCCGGGCCGCAGCTTGTCCCGCATGGTTCCGGCCGTGACCTTCAATTTATTCTCTTCAAACGGTACGGCTATGGTTACGCTTCCCTGCCGGGCCGTATTGTATTTTCCGAAATAATAATGTACATATACATTTCCGCGATAACTTTCCTTTACGGGAAAGGAAAAGACACCGACGTCGTTGTTTATTTCCAGTTCCTCCCTCTTTACGATCTCACCGTCGTATTCCAGCTCGGCAATGACCGTGGCATTCGGGGCAGCACTGGCAAAAGTCACCTTCGCCTCATCTCCGGGATTATAACTCTCCTTGTCTGCCATCACCGAAAAAAGTTCATTGTTCACAGGATGTTTTTTCTCCTTTTTATAGAGGTATACCAGCTTTTCTGCAGGGATCGTATCCTGTCCGTCCAGAATATGTCCTTTTAACAGATAATAACCTTCTTTCCATTTTCTTCTGGGCTTTACCCTGATCTTATTTTCTTTTTCAGTATCGAAGTTCACGGCAATCACCGGGTCTTCTTGTGGCCAGTTCTCCTTCTTATCCTCTTTCGCATAAGGGTCATGAGGAAACATTTTCACAAATGCTGCCCTGTCGTAGAGTTTGTAATCTCCATCCTGCAGGGGATTTTCACGCAACACCCTGTCTGGCGGAACGATCCTGGCAAGCGTTAACTTTCCTTTTGCCGGGGCGAACTGTCCGTTGAGATTTTCGGTATGAAGGGTGATATTTTTTAACGCCTCCCATTCTACACGGGAAGGGATATCCAGCCCAAGCGTATAACGCAGGTCACCTACCGTAATGCTCTGGCTGCCTGACCGGGTTTCCCCGTTGATATCGGTAATATCGGTTTCTATGATATAGGTATAGGTACGGGGTTCCTTTTCCTTTTTTACGGAAGCAGGACGGGACGGTGTTTTTGCTTCAAACGGAATTTTAAAATTTCCTTTCGCATCGGTCATTGTTTCCCCGTGAGTGATCTCTTCTCTCGGTTCCTGCCTTATGCTCTGCCTTCTCCACCAGGGAAGATAAGGATAGATTGGCTTACGGTATACGCGGTATGTTACCTTAGCGTTATCTATACTGGCACCGGAGTAGGCCTGTGCTTTTCCATGAGCGGTTATTTCTTCATCCAGGCGGAAAATTTCTTTAATGGTATCAAATATGACTTCAAAACGGGGACGTTTGTATTCTTCCACACTAAAGGTATACCTGTTATAGGGATCGTCCTTCAGGATATAAATTCCTGTAATCCCTCCCGTTGGCAGGACAAACTCTCCCGAAACGGACCCGAAACGGTTTGTGGTCAGTTCCAATGTTCCCAGGATATTCTTATTAAGATCGGACAACTCAATATTGAGCTTCTCCTTTTCGACCACTTCTTTTCTGCCATCGGGATATTGTTTATAGCGAATTGCTTTAAAATAGACGGTCTGCCCGGGACGGTAAATGGACCGGTCTGTAAAAAACCGGGTGTGATGGGTGGTTTGCCTCTCGTAATCCACCCCGGAATAATAACCGGAGTGGTTATAAAAAACATCTTCTCCCTTTATACGGTAATACTGTTGTGACCTCCCCTGTTTATCGAAAGCGGCAACGGATTTCCCCGAAGCATCGGTAGTAAGCGTCTTTACCATGTTTAATTTTTTGGAGTCCCTCTCATAAACTTCCACGGTCTTCCCCGCTTCGGGATGCCCGCTTTGACGCCCGGTAACCAGCACTTCCTTCCCGTTGCTCACTATGGTATAGTCTGTTACATTGACGAGTTGCGACTGCAAGGCAAACCCTTCACTTTCTACCTTAAAATCCGGGGTATTCGCCGCAAGTACAATATAACTTCCCGGAGGCAATGCTTCCAGGGCAACAGTAGTGGTATGGTCCTGGTAATCGTCAAATGATCTCAGGGAAATACTAAATTCTTTTTCCAGCGGATATTTTTCCTGCATTTCATCCAGCACTTTTTGCCGGTCCTCATCTTTGGCATAACGGATCTTGTCTGTAGGATTTCCGAAAAAATCATTGAGGTTCGGATGATACCGAAGTACCCTAAAATAAATGTGCTCCAGGTTTTTATGTGTTACCGACATAGGATTGTACTGCCCGGATGGGACATAGGATTCCACCCGGATGGAAAAAGTTCTGGAAAGTATGTCCTGCCGGAGCTGTATGGCCTCTCTTACGGCATGGGTCTTTGCGTAGTCTTTTTCGATTTTAGCTACCAGGGCCAGGGCATTGTCACACCATTTCTTTTTCGCCTGAAGGTCATCCGTGTCTTCCCGGTCTTCCTGCTCCCGGTAAAAACGGGCCAGCTCCAGCAACACTTCCCCGTTATACCATGCAGAGGGAGCAGTCCGGGAAAGTTTTTCGAGTTTGTTTATATATTTCTCCGCAGTATATTCCTCTTTTCGGGCCTTGAGGATCTCCAATTCGTTATAAAGCTGTGCATTGACATGGCCCTTTTCCCTGTGAAAGTCCGCAAGGTCCCGGAGCAGGCCCAGAACTTTTTCCTTTCTTGGGCCTGCTTCGTCTTCGGTAATAAACCTGTTAAAGAAAATTTCCGGTTGGTCCCGGAAAAACCCGATAGCCCTATATACCAGGAGATCATATAATGCGGGCCGGAGTTCTCTTCCCCGGGCATGCTGCGATTTCAACCCTTCGTTTTTATCTTCTTTCTGCCTGTTATAAACATACCTCCATTCCCGGTTTTCCAGAATATTATCCCATTTTTCAATAGTCTGCGCCTTCAACTCCCCGGCATTTTCCAGGGACCGGAGATACAACGCGGTGATCCGTTCGTCAAAAATATTTTCACTCCAGAACCGGAAATCCTCCGTTGTGGCCTCTTTCACACGGGCGCGCTCCTCGATAATCCACCTGTTGCCCTGGTAATAACTATACAGTGTTTCGGCCAGCATGGATTGCAGGATATTTTTTTCCGGACCCGAAGCGGAAGCGATCTCTGCTTCAAAATCGCGGATCGCCTGTAATTGTTCTTCACCGCCATCGTCAGTGATCACCACTATTTTTCCCCGATAGAGTACGGCACGGATGCGCTGGGTGGCATTCCCTTCTCTTTTTGCTGCTTTATAAATCTTGTTCACGGCCGGAAGGAGGCTTTTGAGCTTCCCTTCCCTCTCCTGCTTTTCAATCTTTTTCCATTCCCTGTCATAGGGAAACTGCTGGGCACTTATTACGGTATAAGTTAAAAAAACTGCAAAGAATAGATATGTTCTCATATTAACCAGGTGTTTATAGCGTACATTTAAAACCGCTCTTTATAAAAATACGGCTTTTATTTTACAAAGTATTTCGTGTATAAAGAGCTTTTCCCTATCTTCCCTTCCACGCAGGAAAATAGGAAAACTCCGGAAACAAATTTAAAGGTCTGGAAAGTCTGAAACAATTTTCAAGGGCATACACAGCAACTACGGCCCCCAAAAAAACATCTACAAAGCATCTACAAAATCAAAATCCACAGGCATTTTTCCGATTCGAAGTGCTCAACAGGCCGGAAAAATCAGCGCTTACAAAAACCCGCATAACTCCTCTACGGGGCACCGTACGATTATCGTATTAAAGTGCCATTAGTAGCCACATGAAAACCAAACGATTACCTACTCCCAAATAATAATATCCCGGTGTTTGTTATTACAATTTATAGTTGTACATTTGCACCCCATTTATTGGGAATGGAATGTTTAATTTTAAATAAATTAGTGTGAACACGTTAAGCTACAAAACCATCTCGGCCAACAAGGCTACTGTAGATAAACAGTGGGTACTCGTTGATGCCGAAGGACAGACGTTGGGACGTCTTGCCTCTAAAGTGGCCAAGCTCCTGAGAGGTAAGTACAAACCCAATTACACCCCGCATGTGGATTGTGGAGACAATGTTGTTATTATCAACGCAGAAAAGATCCAGTTAACCGGCAACAAGTGGGAAGCCAAGCAATACATCCGTCATACGGGTTATCCGGGCGGACAGCGATCGCTCAATGCCAGGGAACTCTATGAAAAGGACCCTGCCCGCCTGATCGAAAAGTCCGTTAAAGGGATGCTCCCCAAGAACAGACTGGGCGCTGCATTGTTTCGCAACCTGAAAGTATACACAGGTGCAGAACACAATCAGGAAGCGCAAAAACCTACTGCAATTAACTTAAACGAGCTGAAGTAATGGAAGTAATTCACAAAATCGGCAGAAGAAAAACTGCGGTTGCACGTGTTTATGTTTCCCAGGGAAGCGGAAACATCACCGTCAACAAAAAAGATCTTAACACTTATTTTCCCACTCCTACTTTACAGTACAAGGTAAAACAACCTTTGAACCTCACCAGTACGGCAGATAACTTTGACATTAAAGTGAACGTATATGGAGGAGGCAGCACAGGACAGGCAGAAGCCGTACGCCTGGCGATCTCCAGGGCACTTTGTGAAGTAGACGCGGAAAACAGGATAACCCTTAAACCGGAAGGTTTGCTGACTAGGGACCCGAGAATGGTAGAACGCAAGAAATACGGACAGAAAAAAGCCCGTAAGAAATTCCAGTTCTCCAAGCGTTAATTTTTATCCGGATATTTTATATCCGAAACCTTTTGTTTTCACCGGAACCGGTTTTACGGGGACGGTATTAAAAATAATCAAGTTGTTGTTGTCCCGGGGCAACCGGGAAATTAGTTTAGCATCCAAATGATAGAGGCCTCCTCCGGAGCCACTTTGTCATTGCTAACTCAACGGAACGTAAACTATTACGAAAATGGCAAGTAAAATAGACGTAAAAGACTTATTAGAAGCAGGTGTACACTTCGGACACCTCACCAGAAAATGGAACCCGAACATGGCTCCCTATATCTATATGGAGCGCAATGGCATTCACGTTATTAACCTGTACAAAACAGCAGCCAAGATCGACGAAGCGGGTGAAGCCCTTAAAAAGATCGCAGCTTCCGGCCGAAAAATACTTTTCGTAGCCACCAAGAAACAGGCCAAAGACATCGTTGCCGATAAAGCGAGCGGCGTTAACATGCCCTATATTACCGAAAGATGGCCCGGCGGAATGCTCACCAACTTCGTGACCATCCGTAAAGCCGTAAAAAAAATGACGGCCATCGATAAAATGAAAAAAGACGGCACCTTCAATACCCTTTCCAAAAAAGAACGTTTACAGGTAGACCGTTTAAGAGCCAAACTGGAAAAACAGCTCGGTTCTATTGCAGATATGACCCGTCTTCCGGGAGCATTGTTTATTGTAGATACCATGCGTGAACACATCGCTGTGAAAGAAGCACAGAAATTAAACATTCCAATATTCGCCATGGTGGATACCAACTCTGATCCCCGCGATGTGGACTACGTTATCCCATCTAATGACGACGCTTCCAAATCCATCGAAAAGATCCTGTCTCACGTAACTGCCTCCGTTGCCGAAGGCCTTTCGGAAAGAAAAGCAGAAAGAGCAGAAAAAGACGCAGCCAAAACCAACAAGGAAGCTGCTAAAAATGAAGCTCCTGCCGAACAACCCGAAGCCAAAGAAAAGGTAGAAACCAAGAAGGAAGAGGCAGAGACCGAAAAAAACACAGAAACTGCTGAAAGTAACAAAGAAAATTAAACCTAAAATTAATATTAAGGTGTTGACCGTATAAAACAGGCCCGGTATATTTACCGGTATATAATATGGTCAACCCTTTAATATTACCCAAATAAAACGAGAAAAAAATGGCAAAAATCACAGCCGCTGAAGTTAATAAACTGAGACAAGCTACCGGTGCCGGTATGATGGACTGTAAAAAAGCATTGGTAGAGGCCGAAGGCGATTTTGACAAAGCGATTGAAATACTCCGTAAAAAAGGACAGAAAGTAGCAGCAAAACGCGCAGACAGAACGTCTTCCGAAGGTGCTGTTATTGCTAAGGTAAACGGAGACGCTACCCAGGGTGTTATCGTTTCCCTGAACTGCGAAACCGACTTCGTGGCCAAAAACGAATCTTTTGTAAAACTGGCCAATGACCTGGCCGAACTGGCACTGAACTACACTACCAAGGAAGAACTCCTTAAAGCCGACTACAACGGGATCCCCGTTGAGGACAAGCTCACCGAACAAACCGGTGTTATCGGCGAAAAGATAGAAATCGGAGGTTTTGAAACCATCGAAGCTCCCTTTGTAGGATCTTATATCCATGCCGGAAACAAGATCGCTACGATAGTAGGACTTTCTGCCAAGGCCGATGGCGCTGAAGAAGCTGCAAAGAACGTAGCCATGCAAGCCGCTGCAATGAACCCCATCGCCCTGGACGAGGAAGGCGTGGACCAAACTGTGATCGATAAGGAAATCGAGATCGCCAAAGACCAGCTGCGCACCGAAGGAAAACCGGAAGCCATGCTGGAGAATATTGCCAAAGGTAAATTGAAACGCTTCTTTAAAGACAACACCCTGGTAAACCAGGTATACATCAAAGACAGCAAGCTCAGTGTTTCCGATTATATAAAATCCGTAAACGGAGACCTTACCGTAACAGGATTCAAAAGGGTAGCTTTAGGATAAGCCCCCTTCCTGACCGATATATAAAAAGCCGTACTGGAATTTAGAACTCAGTACGGCTTTTTCATGTCTTGTTTTCCGGTTACCGGTTGCGGGTTGATCCGTTTTCAGCCTCCCAGTCTCCTTTTCTCCCTTTTCCCCTTCCCCCAGTCTCTTTTTCTCCCACCCTCTCCTTCCCTTTTCATTTTTCACTTTCTTAATTTGAGATTATCCTTATATTTGCACACAACTCATCCGAAAAATTATGCAATACAAGAGAATCCTCCTGAAACTAAGTGGCGAGGCATTAATGGGAGAAAGACAATATGGAATAGACCCGAAACGCCTTGCGGAATATGCAGCAGATATCAAAGAAATAGCGGGCAAGGGTGTAGAAGTGGCCATTGTCATCGGAGGTGGGAATATTTTCCGGGGGTTAGCAGGAGCCAGCAACGGCATGGACAGGGTCCAGGGCGACCATATGGGAATGTTGGCTACCGTGATCAACGGACTTGCCCTTCAAAGTGCTCTCGAAGATGTGGGCGTACAGACCAGGCTTCAATCTGCCATTAAGATCAACGAAGTCGCCGAACCTTTTATAAGGCGAAGGGCTATAAGGCACCTGGAAAAAGGAAGAGTGGTTATCTTCGGCGGAGGTACGGGCAACCCCTACTTCACCACCGACTCGGCGGCAGTGCTCCGCGCTATTGAGATCAATGCTAATGTAATACTGAAAGGCACCAGGGTAGACGGAATTTATACTTCCGACCCGGAAAAAGACAAAAGCGCTACCAAATTTGACTTTATTTCCTTTGATGACGTACTGAAAAGAGGACTGAAGGTCATGGACACCACAGCTTTTACCCTTAGCCAGGAAAACGAATTACCCATTATTGTTTTCGATATGAATAAAAAAGGAAACCTTCTCAAGGTGGTTTCCGGTGAAAATGTAGGGACCAAGGTTAACCTCTAACCACCCCGGGAGCATTACAACCAACATAAAATCAATAATCATGAATGAAGAGATCGATTTTATATTAGACAGCGCCAGGGAAGCCATGGACGGTGCCATACTCCACCTGGAAAAGCAGTTTGTTAACATACGGGCCGGTAAAGCCAGCCCATCTATGGTGGGAAGCGTATTTGTAGACTACTACGGTTCGCAGACCCCATTGAACCAGGTAGCCAACATCAACACCCCCGACGGCAGGACCATCTCCATACAGCCCTGGGAAAAGGCCATGTTGCAACCCATAGAAAAAGCCATTATTGTGGCTAATATTGGGTTTACCCCCATGAACAACGGAGAGACCCTCATTATCAATGTACCTCCCCTTACCGAGGAAAGACGACGCGAGCTGGTAAAACAGGCCAAAGGAGAAGCGGAAGATGCCAAGGTAAGCATCCGTGGTGCCCGGCAGGACGCCAATAAGGAAATAAAAAAACTGGAAGACGCATCTGAAGACGTTCGTAAAAACGCCGAAGTAGACATACAGGAACTTACGGATTCCTATATCACTAAAACAGATGATCTTCTGGCCGTAAAAGAAAAAGAGATCATGACGATATAAGTTAAACTTCACATAATTTTTTTTCAATGCCCGCAGATTGTGGGCATTTTTTTTGTAACATTACCGTTTTTAATTCGTTATCGGATAAACATTTGTTCTTAATGAAAAAGCAATTGCTTTCCTTTTTTATTATCCTGCTCCCCTTTTTTTGCTTTTCACAGGAAATCCTTTCCGGGATAGTCCGGGATAAAAATACCGGGGCACCCCTTCCCTTCGCCAATATTCTCACTAATATCGGGAAAGGGGTTATTACCGATGCAGACGGAAAATTTCAGATCGACAATTCCAACGGGGAAGTCCTCTCACTGACCTTCTCTTATATCGGATACCTGGAAAAAACCGTAAAAACAGATTCCGAAAAGAACTTTTACTCCATAACGCTCGATGAAAAACCCGAAAAGCTCCGGGAAGTCGTGGTCACCGGGGGGCAGAATCCCGCCCTGGAGATCATAAAAAAAGCCATGAAAAAGAGGGCGGAAAATGATCCTGAAAAAGTATTGAACAGCTTTAAGTTCCGCACCTATAACAAACTCATCGTTACCGCCAACCCGGATTCCATAAACGGTACGGTCGATTCCCTGTTCAAAAAGACCAACAGGGGGAAAGAATTTGTAAAACTGGACTCCACAAACTACGAATTAAAAAAACAACTCTCCCGCTCCCATCTTTATATGTCAGAAAAGATATCTGAATACGCCTATAACAAACAAAAAGGGAGGAGGGAAACGATTCTGGCCACAAAAATGGCCGGTTTCAAGGAACCGGTTTACGAGATGATCGCCTTACAGATGCAGTCTTTTTCCTTTTATCAGAACAGCTATACGATCCTCGGAACCAATTATCCCAACCCCATAGGGAGCAGGGCCCCGGGCACTTATCATTACCGTATACTCGACACCATCCCCGACCAGCTTAACCAAAGGCCGGCCTACATGATCTACTATTACCCGAAAGAAAAAGGGAAAACCGCCGGTATAGAAGGGGTGCTGTACATCGACAGCGAATCGTATGCACTTCAGAAGGCCGTGGCCCAGCTCAAAGCAGTGATCGACATCAGCGCTTCCCAGACCTTCGAATATTTTCCGGAAAAAAATATCTGGTTTCCATCGTCCAAACAAATCAAGATCACACGTGGCGAAAACAATGAAGGCATTTCCCTCCTGGGGGGATCGATCTCCTTTAACGGGGATGAGAAAAAAGATAAGGACTCCACTTCCATGACGAGTTCACAACAGGATGTATCCAAACTGATGCACTTTATAAGCAGGGAAGAGAACTTTGATATTTCCTTCAATACCCCTGTGGAGATCAAAGGCAGGGGCATAGCCCTCGACATTGACGACAATGCCCACCGGCAAAGCGAAGATTTCTGGAATAACTACCGCAGGGGACCCTTGTCTCTACGGGGAAAAGAAACCTATGTTGTCGTTGACAGCATTTCTGAAGCGAACAAGGTAGAACGAAAACTAAACCTGGCCCGGAAACTGTTAAAAGGATATTATCCGCTGAAGTATGTAGACCTGGACCTGCGCTACCTGCTCAAATACAATAATTATGAAGGGTTCCGCCTGGGGATCGGTGCCATTACCAATACCGACTTTTCCTCGAAGTACAGGTTAAGGGGATACAGCGTTTACGGCACCAAGGACAAAAAGATCAAGTTTGGTATGGGTGCCGCAGCGCGACTGGCAAAAATGACCAATACCTGGATAGGCGTTTCATATATGGATGACCTAATCGAGACCGGAAGCGCCGAATTTATCAACGAAGCGAGGAGTTTTTCCCTGTTTGAACCACGGCTCTTCAACATCACCATGCTCCACAAGACCCGCAAGACCAGTGCTTACCTGGAGCACGACATCACGGCCAAGATCGGCGCCAAATTGCAGGTGAGCCAAAGCAATATTGTACCTACTTATGATTATCGCTTTGTCAACAATGGCACATCTTATTACGATTTTAAACTTACCGAGGCTACACTGGCCTTGCAGTGGACCCCCTTTAGCCGCTATATGCAAACCCGGCACGGCAAGGCCACAATGAAAAACGAATACCCCAACCTCACTTTCCAGGTATCCAGAAGTTTCCGCAACCTGCTTGAAGGTGATTTTGACTTTACAAAACTCGATTTCCGGGCCATGCACCTGATCAAACACCCTAACCGGACGAGTACCAGTTTTCTCGTTAAGGGCGGGCTGGCATACGGTGACATCCCCATCACCCACCTCTATCACGCTTCTCCTAACCAGCCGGAAGGCCATGCCATTTTACAACGGTTTTCCGTAGCAGGGAGGGACAGTTTCGAAACGATGTACTTCAACGAATTCTTCTCGGACCGCTATGCCATGTTTCAGTTAAAGCACCAATCCAATCGCTTTAAGCTGATCGGAAAAATAAGACCGGAGATCGTCCTTATTTCCCGGTTTGCCATCGGGAGCGTTACCCATACGGAAAAACACATTGGTCAGGATTTCAAGTCCCTGAACAAGGGCTATCTCGAAAGCGGATTCGAGCTCAACAAGATATTCAAAGGGTTTGGCCTGAGCACCATGTATCGCTACGGCCCGTACCGTTTACCACATTTTGACGACAATATATCGTTCAAATTCACCTATTACCTGAGCCTCGGGTTTTAGCTTCTCGATACGGGTTTCCAAGTCACTAAAATGACCTGGAAACCCTACTCGAAGTGACGGGGATTATTTAATTATAACCTAATTAGCCGGATCGAATGGTTCGAAACAGGAGAGATGTATCAAACCTGTGTTAACTTCACGCTTCTAACTTCGTACTTCTAACTTCTTTTGTATCTTTGCCGAGTTAAAAAAACAGGATGGTTGCTTGGATCAGTAAAGGCTTTTGGGAAAGGGTTGCGCGAATAATTCTCCGGAACAGGATCTTAATACTCCTCATTATCGTGGGAGTTACGGTTTTTCTGGGTATACAGTGGAAAAACATGCGTTTCACTTATACAGAGGCCAATCTGCTTCCCGATCATCACCCGGTAAATGTCCAGTACAACAAATTCCTGGAAACTTTCGGTGAAGAAGGCAATCTCATTGTCCTTGCCACAAAGGACCCGGCCTTGTTCACCCCCAGAAACTTCAACCTGTGGAACAAACTGAGCAAACAACTCAACGCTTTTCCTGAAGTAGACCTTGTGGTTTCTACCGATAACCTCAAGGAACTGTCGAAGAACACGGAAAAACAGGAATTCGAGTTAAAGCCCTTCCTGGATCATCACCCGGAAACCAAAGCAGCCATAGACACCCTGAAAAATCATCTTTTTCACGAACTTCCCTTCTATGAAAGCCTGCTGTTCAACAAGAAAAACCAGACCATACGCACTGCGGTCTATATCGATAAAGAGATCGTAAACACTCCTGTCCGGAAAGATTTTATTTTCAACGACTTTATCCCCCTTATTGAAAAATTCGAAAACAAGACCGGGTTAAAGGTACATGTGTCGGGCATGCCCTATATCCGGACCCTGAACTCCCAGAATATCATTGATGAGATCGGCGGCTTTATACTGGCTGCACTGGGAGTTACTTCGCTTATTTTCTTTTTCTTTTTCCGATCGTTCCGGGCTACATTTATTTCCATGATCGTAGTGATCATCGGGGTGATGTGGGCATTTGGTATTTTGGGGCTGCTGCACTACGAGATCACTGTGCTTACAGCACTCATTCCCCCGCTTATCATTGTCATCGGGATCCCCAACTGTATTTTCCTGATCAACAAGTACCAGCAGGAAGTAAAAAAACACGGTAACCAGGCCAAATCACTGCAGCGGGTAATTTCAAAGGTGGGTAATGCCACTTTAATGACCAATGCTACAACGGCTATCGGGTTTGCTTCTTTTATCGTTACCGAAAGTAAATTGCTCAAGGAATTCGGGATCGTGGCCTCTATTAACATCCTGGCCATATTTATCCTGTCGCTGTTGATCATCCCTATTATTTACAGCTTCATGTCCCTGCCCAAGAAAAGACACCTGAAGCACCTGAACAAACGGTGGATCGGCGGGTTCGTCAACTGGATGGAGCAAACCGTACGGCACAAACGGATCGAAATATTCGTCTGCTCCCTCATCCTGCTTGTTGCCAGCATTATTGGTATTTACCAGATGAAAATATCCGGCAGTATTATTGAAGACATGCCCAAGAGTGCCGATTTCTTTGATGACATCCGCTTTTTTGAAAAGGAATTCGACGGTATCATGCCCCTGGAGATCATGATCGATACCAGGAGGAAAAACGGGGTGCTCAAATTATCTACCCTGCAAAGAATGGACAAACTGGAAGAACTTATCAGGGAAACCCCCGGGCTTTCCAAGCCCATATCGGTGGTTAACCTCGTTAAATATTCCAAACAGGCTTATTACAACGGGAACCCCACTTATTACCAATTGCCGAGCACCCAGGAAAATCATTTTATCCTTTCCTATGCCAAAAAATCATCAGGCCACACTGACCTATTGCGGAGTTTTATAGATTCTACCGGGCAAATAGCACGTATTACCACCTTTATGAAGGATATGGGAACGGATCAGATGGAAGAGGTCCAGCACCAGCTAAAGACCAATATAGACAAGATATTTTCTAAGGACCGTTATGATGTAAGCATGACGGGTAAGGCCCTGGTTTTTATGAAAGGCACCAAATACCTGGTAAAAAACCTGGTCATTTCCCTTTCCCTGGCCATATTGCTCATTGCCATATTTATGGCCTATATGTTCCGGTCCTTTAAGATGATCATTATATCACTGATACCGAATCTGTTCCCGCTTATCATCACGGCCGGGGTCATGGGTTTCCTGGGTATCCCCATAAAGCCCTCTACCATACTGGTCTTTAGTATTGCATTTGGTATATCGGTAGACGACACCATCCACTTCCTGGCCAAATACCGGCAGGAACTGGTGAGCAATGGCTGGAAGATACGGCGGTCCGTTTTTGCCGCCCTGCGGGAAACCGGGGTAAGCATGTTCTACACCTCTATTGTCCTGTTTTTCGGCTTTTCGGTCTTTATGACTTCGAGTTTCGGAGGGACAGTAGCCCTCGGAGGACTGGTTTCCTCCACACTGCTGTTCGCCATGCTTTCCAACCTTATTCTTCTGCCATCGCTGCTGCTGTCACTGGAAAAAAGCATTGCCAATAAACAGGTGCTCAAAGAACCCAATTTCGACGTTTTGACGGATGAGGATAAATAGTTTGGGAGTTTGTTAGTCGGGGAGTTTCGGAGTTAAAGGAATGGATTGCTTTGGGTTACACTCTCCTGTCCCTTACACACCCCAACCCCTCTCATACTTCGGCCGGGCTCAGTACAAGCGGAGGGTCTTTTAAAGACAGTTACAGCTCTCTTCTTGAGGACAATATCATTTAGTTTGGCTAATTATACCACCCCTTCGGGGTTTATATATTGTCTTACCGTTTCTGATTCTATAATTCTGTGATCCCTTCGGGATCAAAAAAAGCCTGAAAGGCTTAAATATTTATAGCCCCAAAGGCATTAAAGAGATTCTAAACCCCGAAGGGGTGATACATTTATATCCATGACCTTAACTAAATGACATTGCCCTAAAGGGGACCAAAAAGGGGATGTAAACCGAACAGAAGCATCAATATTTCACGGAAAGCCCGGTAATTCAAAATCAAAAAACCTGCCGGAAAATAAACCCCGACCTTTCACGATCGGAGTAGGACCGACAGGCTTTTTTTGGCTTCCCCAAACCTACTTTACCTAAAACAAATAATTCAACTTATTATCTGTACCTCAAAAGTATTGCAGCAGGCCTTGACAGGTAAGGGGAAAAATCCCCTTTTTTAAATTTAAGGCCAGGGAGGAATATACGAGGGCACGGGTGTTCGCGGATACAAGTATACAGGAGGCCTGCAAGCCCGTTTATCTTCTAATTTTATCGCCCGGGCCTGCCTTTATGAATTTTGACATAAGACCTAAGCCATCAAAGTCACTTCAAGGGTTTCGGTATTCTTCAGCTTTAGTTTACCCTGATAATCCCTCCGAAATCTTCAAAAAAACTATGAAAAACACCTATATTTGCCAACTGATATTAACCGCATGCCATACGCTTTTTCACAGCTTACATACCCCTCCGCTCTGATAAAAAGAGACAGGGAAAGTCCGTAGAAAAGTGTATCGTTCAGTAAGAAGATCAAAAAAATGAAGGTTTACAGTGTAAAAGACCTGCTTGTCGAAGACCTGCTATTACAGGAAGTAAGTGTTAAGGGATGGGTAAGAACATTCCGGAGCAATCGCTTTATTGCACTGAATGACGGCTCTACCATACACAACATCCAGTGCGTAGTCGATTTTGAAAAAACACCCGAAGAGGTCCTGAAACGGATCTCCACGGGAGCAGCCCTGCACATAGAGGGCACCCTGGTAGAAAGTTCTGGAAAAGGGCAAAAAGTAGAGATACAGGTAACCCGGCTGGAGGTGCTGGGCGATTCTCATCCTGATGAATATCCTATCCAGCCCAAGAAACACTCTTTGGAGTTTCTCAGGGAAAACGCCCATCTGCGTACCCGGACCAATACCTTTGGTGCCGTAATGCGGGTGCGTTCTACCCTGTCGTTTGCAGTGCACCGGTATTTTCAGAACAACGGTTTTAACTATGTCAACACCCCCATCATCACCGGAAGTGATGCCGAAGGGGCAGGAGAAATGTTCCGCGTAAGTGCACTCGACGCCAAAAACCCACCGTTGAATGAGGATGGCAGCGTTAATTATAAAGAAGATTTTTTCGGCAAGGAGACCAATCTTACCGTATCCGGTCAGTTGGAGGCCGAAACCTATGCCATGTCCCTGGGCAAGGTATATACATTCGGGCCTACATTCCGGGCAGAAAACTCCAATACTTCCAGGCACCTGGCCGAGTTCTGGATGATAGAACCCGAAGTGGCCTTTATGGACCTGGACGGCAACATGGACCTGGCTGAAGATTTTATAAAATACGTTATCCGCTATGTCCTGGAACATTGTAAGGATGACCTGGAATTCCTGGAAAAACGCCTTCTGGACGAAGAAAAGACCAAGCCCCAGAACGAAAGAAGCAGCATGACCCTTACGGAAAAACTCCACTTCGTACTGGACAACAATTTCAAAAGAGTCAGCTATACAGAGGCCATTGACATCCTGAAGAATTCCAAGCCCAATAAAAAGAAAAAGTTCCAGTATATCATTGAGGAATGGGGTGCCGACCTTCAAAGTGAGCACGAACGCTTCCTGGTAGAAAAACATTTTAAATGCCCGGTGATCCTCTTTGATTATCCCGCCAAGATAAAGGCGTTTTATATGCGGCTGAACGACGACGGCAAAACGGTAAGGGCCATGGACATCCTCTTCCCGGGTATTGGCGAGATCGTAGGAGGATCGCAACGGGAAGAACGTTATGATGTGCTACTGGAAAAAGTGAAGACCATGGGTATTGACGAAAAAGAACTCTGGTGGTACCTGGACCTTCGAAAATACGGTACTGCAGTTCACAGTGGTTTTGGACTGGGCTTTGAAAGGCTCGTGCTCTTTGCCACCGGAATGACCAATATACGGGATGTTATTCCCTTTCCGAGAACACCACAGAGTGCGGAGTTTTAAGATCTCACCTGAATTTCCCGGCCCGAAACAATTCGAGCCGGGATTTTTTTTGAAAATTTCCGGCCCTGCTTTCCCAAATGCCTTTTTAAAACTGACATAAGACTGTAACTTACACCTAAAAGACACAAGCAACTTCAGATCCATGTGTCAAGGAATATTTTTGTTTTAAGCATTTTCCTTCCCATCTTGCTATCGGGTTCGTTTTTGTTTATATTTATATTCCCAAATCTTTACTTATGCCATTTTATACTACCCTGTTAAGACCGGTAGCGGTTATACTTACGACAATCGTTTTCATTTCGTGTAGCAGCGATGACGACACTGTTCCCGAACCGGAATACACCCCGGACGAACTATACCATTTATCTGTTACCGATGCCATGGTAGCCGACACATCTGAGATCATCGATACGCTATGGGCTATAAGCCCGGAAAATCCCGGATTGCAATGGAAAAAGATCAATGGCCGGGACTATGTGTTAATGGCCAGTTTTAATAAATATCCGTCCAGCTATCCCGCAGGCGACTCCATTACCAATACCTGGGGAGAGTCTTGGTTATTCATTCCTTCGCAAATGAAAGCCCGGCTAAAAACAGACCTCACACAGGCCTCCGACACCATTATGCGTATCTGCCAGGTATTAGGCCTGCCCCCTGCAAACGAAAACAGCAACACCCATATCAGTACGCTTTGGGTCAACCCGGAAAGCCTCTACCGCCCTGCCGGCGATCCGGACATCCACACCACATCGGCCGGGGCAGCCCTCCGGGACAATGTTACAGCGACCTATGTTTCGTGGTTTAACAACTATATCATTTTTGCCTATTACCGTACCCTCGGATCTGAAAACGACCGCCATTATCCCTGGACACGCCTGGGATATACCTATGATTGGTCTCCCGAAACGGAAGAGGTAGGGTTGAGTGAATTCGTGCTTTCTGCCAATTCCGGTTTCTGGGTGGAAAGCACTGATACAGCCGGTGATTTTTTCAGGAAATGATCCATTCCCCGGAAAGCCCGTCCTTATTGCGGACCATATATAGTACAATTCCCGCTACCGCGCCACCTGCGCAAAACAAAGCAGCACCTATTTATCCTGTTATTGTTCCCGGATTCAAAGTTTTCGATTATTTTTGCAATATAAGTCAGGAGTAATCGAATACAGATGCTGAAACAACAGTTACAGTTTAAATTATCACAAAAGCTATCACCTCAACAGATCCAGTTGATGAAGCTGATCCAATTGCCTACACAGGCTTTTGAACAGCGCCTTAAACAGGAAATAGAGGAAAACCCCGCACTGGAAAGCGGTAAGGAGGAAGACTTGTCTGCATATGATGATGACATGAATGATACTTTTGAAGATGATTATAACGACAGGGATAAGATAGAAGCGGAAGACATCAATGTTGACGAGTACCTGAGTGACGACGAAATACCGGAATACAGGCTCCAGGCCAATAACTACAGTGCCGATGACGAGGAAAAGACCGTGCCTTATGCTGCCGGAACTTCTTTTCACCAACACCTGGTCAACCAGCTAAACACTTACAGCCTCAACGACAACCAGCGCGACATTGCCGAATTTCTCGTGGGTAGTGTGGACGAAACAGGTTATATAAGGCGTTCCCTGGAAGACATCATGGACGACCTGGCTTTTACCCAGAACGTCTATACCGAGGAAGATACCATAGAAAAAGTACTCCGGATCGTCCAGCAACTGGACCCGGCCGGAGTTGGTGCGCGGGACCTCAAGGAATGCCTGCTCATTCAGCTCAAACGAAAGGAAGCCACACCGGAGATAAAACTGGCCATAAACATACTGGAAAGGTCTTTCGAACAATTTACCAAGAAGCACTATAAAAAACTGCTGCAAAAACACCATATCTCGGAGGAAGAGCTGAAAGAAGCCATACACGAAATTGAAAAGCTAAACCCCAAGCCCGGCAGTTCATATTCCGGAAATAACCGTATCGTAGAGCACGTGGTCCCTGATTTTACGATCCGTATTATCGATGGCGAACTGGAACTGTCGCTCAACGGAAGAAACGCTCCTCAACTGCATGTTTCCAGGGAATACAGCAATATGTTACAGGGGTATAAAGATTCCAGGGAAAAATCCAGATCGCAAAAGGATGCGGTCCAGTTCATCAAGCAAAAGCTCGATGCTGCCAAGTGGTTCATCGAAGCGATTAAACAACGTCAGGAAACACTCTTCGTTACGATGAATGCCATTATGCACTACCAGGAAGAATACTTCCTTACGGGGGATGAGCGGAAGCTGAGGCCCATGATCCTCAAGGATATTGCAGACGGCATTGGGATGGATGTATCCACGGTGTCCAGGGTAGCCAACAGCAAATATGTAGACACGCCCTACGGCACTAAACTCATCAAGGATTTCTTTTCAGAAGCCATGAAGAACGAGCAGGGAGAGGACGTATCTACCAGGGAGATCAAAAAGATACTGGAAAATATTATCGAGGAAGAGGACAAAAAAACCCCGCTGACCGACGATAAACTGGCAATACTCCTGAAAGAAAAAGGCTATCCCATCGCCAGGAGGACCATTGCCAAGTATCGCGAACAACTGGATATTCCTGTGGCGAGACTGCGAAAACAGATATAAAAGAGATGGACCACGCAAGGGCAAAAATGGTTTTTTCACTCCCTCCCGGTCTTTTTTGCCATTCCAAACCCACAGTCGTATATGTATTTTTTAAGATCATTCAGCTACCTCTTTCATCCGCTTTTCATGCCTTTTGCGGGAACAGCGATCTATTATATCATCTTCCCCGGATATCAGCCTCAAGCGGTAGAAAAAAGCGTTATTATCCCTGTACTGATCCTTACACTCATAGTACCGATCGTGCTTTATTTTTTACTCCGGAATATGGGATGGGTCCGATCTCATGAACTTTCGGGGGTAGAAGAGCGGAAAGCCCCCTTGTTTGTAGCTATCCCCATAACCTGTATCATCACGGCATATATTGTTCCCAGAACATTCTCCCCGGAGTTACACTATTTCTTCCTGGGCATATTAATAGCTCTGTTTGCTTGTCTTTTTCTTGTTTTCCTAAAGGTAAAAGCCAGCATTCATATGATGGGCATTGCAGGGCTGACCACATTTGTGACGGAACTTGGCATTCATTTCCGGCTGAACATCACCCTGCTTCTTGTCCTTCTTATACTCGCCGTAGGAGCCGTGGCTTCGTCCAGGCTATACATCCGCGCCCATAACACGAAGGAAATAATTCTGGGGATCCTGCTGGGTGTACTCCCACAAGTGCTGGTTTTTCCGTATTGGTTCTAAACCTCAGAGGGCATAAAAGATTATACCTATCTTCAGGGAACTCATGTCCAGGCTTTCTCCCGTATCGGTCTCCGTATCGCCCTTAAAGAGCTTTCCAAGCCCATAATAGGCATAAAAATTCCAGGTATTGTACCCCACACTTAAATGAAGGCCTGCCTGAAACCGTGAAATATCGTCATTGGTGAACCTGGTCTTATTATCGGCAATAAATTTATACCGGTTTGCAAAGACATACCCCAGTTTAATCCCGGTATAGACACGCCAGAATTTATAGGAATCGGCAGTAGAGGTACGCCAGCGAAATTCTATCGGCATCTCTATAAGATGGGTGTCAACCTTATTTCGTTTATAATCGACGGAATCGGGGATCACGCGATAACCCGACCCTCCTTCCCCTTCGAAGAACTGCAGGTTGTGGAAATGCACATTATACGCATACCCTATTCCAATACCGAGGGCTATATTTCTTCTTTTGTTCAGGGGCATATCTTTGACAACCCCGAGCTGTATTCCTCTCGACAGATTATTTTGTTTTACATCAGACGGCCTGTTCAGCAATATATTGTAGGTCGCCCCGATATAAACCTGGTCTTCCTTGTATTTATCATCTCTTTTTTCCTCCTGCAATACTGTGGTATCTGCAGTAATTTCTTCCTGGGAGTATATATTCCACGAATAGAGGCCAAAGGTAATGAGCACTATGTACAGGCGAACTTTCATACACATCATATATTTCTAACAAATATAGTTTATTTCGGCCTTATGCTTTTGGCATATATGCAGCCCGTTACAACAAAGTCTCTCTCCTTCCGGAGTCCTTTGCCTCCGGAAAGCGTCCGGACCAAAAACAAAAAGCCGGCACGTAAAACGGCCGGCTTTTGCAAAATATAAGTTTTAAGAAATGAGGGTCATTCCAGGTTCCTCATTGCATCACCTTCCTTGGTTGTGTAGTTCACTTTCAAGGCATTTACTTTCCTGAGTTCCTGTTTTATATCGGATATCAGGCCCATATTAGTCTCTTTATCCACTTTCAGGGCGGTGGTCATTAAAGGTTGTAATTCCTGTCTCATCTCCGCTCTTTCTGCCAAGATATAAGGGGCAACCTCATCTACACCAGCAAACTTATCATTCAACTGAATTCTTGCCGCTGTACCGTATTTGTCCTGATATCTGGGATGCGGTTTCCCGGCATAGATATAAACCACAGTATTATCTTTTTTATCAAGCCTTTGTACCTGGTCTGCTGTAGGCAGAACATTCTCGACCATAAGCTCATCATCTTTCATTACTGTAACGGTCATAAAGAAAAACAACAACATAAATACGATATCCGGCAACGAAGCCGTAGATACAGCTGGTAATTCGCCACTTTTCTTTTTTGTGAATTTTGCCATAATAGTATTTTTAGTTTTTCTTAGGTTCAGCTTCAGACAACAGCTGCGGATACATTTTCTGGACCCGTTCTACTTTTGGCCTCAACTTATCCTTTTCTTCATCAGTAGTTTTCGGATCTTTGTACACCCTTTGCATTTCGGTAAAATCCGTTTTATACAATTGCTGTGCTGCCCGGTTTCTCAACTCGTTATAAGCTGCTACCAATTCATTCTGAACGGCTATATACGTGCTATACTTGGTTTGCCTGTCGTTCTGAAGAGAGATAATCGCTTTCTCGGGATGAACGGATGACTCCGAGTCCTTCGCTCCCTGGCAATAATCGCAGGTCTCTCCTTTATCGTTTGCCCCTGCTCCATTATCGATGAAGTCCATGGCAACCTGGCGAAGATCCTTTAACTCGGTCAACTCTTCATTGACCATCAGTTGATTATTCTTGTTAATCAACACTTGCAACAGGTTTCTCTCTTTGATGATAACATCTTCTTCCGGCGGTTCATCAGGCGGTAACTTACGGTCCAGCCCGGAGTCTGTCTCAATGGTGGTGGTCACCAGAAAGAAGATCAGGAGCAGGAATGCGATGTCCGCCATTGAACCGGCGTTTACTTCCGGTATTCCTCTTCTTGCCATAATTCTTAGTTACCTGATTAATATTTTTTTAATGCTGGAAAATACCAGCGAAATGACTGCCACGGCAGCCAGTATGTAAAAAGCGATCAATCCACCTCCAACTAACCTGGATGTATTGGCCGTTGCCAATACGCTGCCGTCAGCTGTTTTCACCTCGCTTCCGGTAGCCAGTGCATAACTCACTACGAGTATCAGTGCAAAAACTACCAATGAGATGAGCATTTCCTTGATCTTGTGATGCGAGAGCAAGCTCTTTATACTAAATAACACAGTAAGGACAATAGCTATGCCAAACAGCACATAAGAAACGATAAACATCAGGTTTACATTAGAGTTTGTCGCCGCCACATCTACCGGCACATCTCCACTGGGCAGCAAGAACCACAGTATCGCGCCGATCACCCCAGCTATGATTAATAAAATCTTATATATTTTCATAATTCTTCTTTAATCCGGTTATTACTTCTTGTGAGCTACCAACAGGTCGATCAATGAGATGGAAGCCTCTTCCATATCATTTACTATACTATCGATTTTTGCGATGATATAGTTGTAGAATATCTGCAGGATAATAGCCACAATAAGACCGAATACGGTAGTCAACAGTGCTACCTGAATGTCTGCGGCGATCAGGGAAGCGTCCAATCCACCGGCTGCACTAATCTTGTCAAAGGCCTGGATCATACCGATTACCGTACCCATGAACCCGAGCATCGGGGCTACGGCAATAAACAGAGAAACCCAAGATACATTCTTTTCTAACTGTCCCATCTGAACACCTCCGTAGGCCACAACCGCTTTTTCTGCAGCTTCTGCACCTTCATCTGCCCTTTCCAGGCCTTGATAGAAGATAGAGGCAACGGGGCCTTTAGTGTTTCTGCACACTTCTTTTGCGGCTTCTACTCCTCCTGATGACAATGCTTCTTCCACTTTAGAGGTGAGTTTTCTGGTGTTTGTAGTAGAAAGGTTAAGGAAAATAATCCTTTCAATGGCAACTGCCAGACCGAGTATCAAACACAGCAATACGATACCCATAAAACTTGCACCACCCTTAATAAAGTATTCTTTCAATACCTGGTGGAAAGGCTTGCTATCTTCAGCAGTAGCAGCGGCATCGTCTTGAACAAAAGCAGCAGCATCGTCTACAGGAGCAACAATTTCCGAAACATTTTCAGATACAACAGGAGCAAGATCCTTTGCTTCCGTCGTCGTTGCATTAAAAGCCATCAATCCGGCAACAGCCAGAATAGAGAATAATCTTTTCATTTCTTTTAAACTTAAATTTTGTTAGTTAATAGGGTTAAAGATATAAAATTTTTACAATTAATGAATTTGTAATAAAGAAAGGAAAACTCTCCCCGTTTTCACTTCCCGAGCTCCGTTACCGGAAAACAAATAGATTTTTTAAGAACTTCATTGCCGTTTTGATAATTATAATTCACAAAAAGGACAAATATTGTCAGATTGTCAAAACAGGTGTGATCTATCTATTGTCTTTTGCAGAGAGGAAGGGATTCGAACCCTCGATACGGTTTTGCCGTATACACACTTTCCAGGCGTGCGCCTTCGACCACTCGGCCACCTCTCTGTATTATTAACTAACGTCGAATTGTTGAATATCAAATTGCGAAGTTTTTCCAGATCTTTCTTCAACAACACTTCTGCATTCAACCCTGGTTATTCAACGTTCATTATTCGAAAAAATTACTTCTATAATTTTCTTCGGGGTGCCAAATAACGAATTTTTTTTTAGTTGATAAAATTTCTATCGTTATTTTTAATGTATTTCTCCCCTCAAAGGTGTTTCGAACACAGTTTTAAACATTTTTTTGTCGATCCCACCTCCCAAAAGATACATGAGCTTAGCTATCGCCGCCTCTGTGGTCATGTCCTTTCCATTAATAACCCCCAGCTTCTGAAGGTAGGTGCTGGTCTCATATTTCCCCATGAGCACACTGCCACCGGAGCACTGTGTAACATTGACCACAAATATCCCCTTTTTTATTGCCTTTTCCACAAGGTTGCAAAACCACGTTTCCGTCGGTGCATTTCCGGCTCCGTAAGTTTCCAAGATCACTGCTTTTAGCCCGGGGCTGTTAAAAGTACCCTCCAGCACATTTTCACTTATTCCGGGGAACAGTTTCACCACTGCTATACGATTGTCCAATTGCTTATGTACCCGTAGCTTTTTTCCCCGGTTGGGCTTTAACAGACATTCTTCGTTTATCTTTAAATGCACCCCGCTTTCGGCCAGGGACGGATAATTCAGGGAAGCAAAGGCCTCGAAGTGTTCTGCGTTTATCTTTGTGGTACGGTTGGCCCTGTATAGTTTATATTCGAAATACAGACAAACCTCCGCCACCCTGGGCCTGCCTTTTTCCTGTAATGCCGCGATCTGTATCGAGGTAATCAGGTTTTCTTTGGCATCGGTCCGGAGATCACCTATGGGTAATTGCGAGCCTGTGAGTATAACGGGTTTTGTAAGGTTTTCGAGCATAAAACTCAATGCAGCCCCGGTATAGCTCATGGTATCACTGCCGTGCAACACTACGAAACCGTCAAAAGCGTCGTAATTGTCTTCTATGATCTCTGCGATCTGCACCCAGCAATCCGGATTCATATTGGACGAATCTATGGGCTCACTGAACGAAACCGTTTTTATATTACAGTCCAGGTGTGACAACTCGGGGATCCGCTTTAACAGCTTGTCAAAGTCAAAAGCTCGTAGCGCCCCGGTTTTATAGTCTTTGATCATACCGATCGTTCCTCCGGTATATATGAGGAGGATGTCTGATCTTTTACCCATTCTGCAGCACAGTTTTACAGTTTCGTCTATATTTGTTTTCGGAAAATCGGTGATTTAATTAGTGTACAAGGAGGTTTTTGTTGCTCACCTTCCTGCACTTTATGCCTTCAGGCAGGTTAGTTAGTCCTCTTCATATTTCATCCGGTTCACCACGGGATTGGCATACATGGCGAGAAAATTCTGCCGGGCCACATGATTTCCTTCCCCTACTCTTCGCTCCAGCCTTCTTTCGAATTGCCGCTTTTCTTTTTCGTTGTACTTGTCTGCATATTTCGCAGTGCCGTTCAACAGGTCATAAGCGAGGTAATTGGTGGGCCACAGCCGGTAGTTTTTATGGATTTGCTCGTCAATGTGATCGGCAAGCATCTGAAACTGCCTGTTTATCGGTTCATTCCTGTTCTTTATTTCATCCAGTTCGGTATCCAGGACATCTCCGATTTTTATACAGATACGTTTTTTTTGTCCCAGGGCTCCCTTTAAAATGGAATTAAAGTCTTCGTTACTGGTCTTCACATATTCGAGGTCGTAATGCCTGGCCATCAGTTCGGGCATTTTCAGCAGGTCGGTCGGGTCGTATTCATAGGAGATGGACACCGGAGCGATCCGCAGCTTCTTAAAATAGTCCATGATCTCCTCTTCATCGCTGGCCAGTGCGAGCATCTTAAGCACACCCTGTTGTGTCTGGTCGTTACCATCCTTTGTTCTTCCTTCTCGCTGGGCGATCCATACCGATCGGTTCTCGTCCTTCAAAAGATGCCGTATGTACCCCGATACGTTCCTGGAACTCTCCAACATTTCGCGGGGAGACAAACCTCTCTGTATCAAAAAATTCCTCACCAGCTTGGAAAGTGCCAGCAGGAAAGGTTTCTTAACCAGATTATCCCCTATGGCCGATGCCGTCATGACCAGGTGGTTCTCTAACAAGGCCACATTGAGAAGGGAAGTATCCATAACAATATCGCGGTGATTGGATATAAAAAGGTAGGATGTGTCCGGTTTAAGTTTTTCAAAACCGGAGGTAAAAAAGCCTTCCGAACTTTTTTCAAGCACGTTCTTTACGCTTTGATATATTACCTTAGCCTGAAAATCGCTTACGGAATTGCAGGAGGCGAGTATCTCCCCTATTTCTTCTTGCGACTTGTCCGGAAAAGTAAAATAAAGCAACGCACGGATCATTGGATGATCCTTGTGCTCTTCCAGAGCTCCTCTTACCTCACTGTCCAGATAGGGACGAATTTCTTTATAATTATCCAAATGATCAATCTTTATAGAATGGCCTAATCTCCACGATGACAAGACAATGAAAAAAACAGCACCATTAAAATCGTGAACAACAACCATCTATGGCCGGCAACAAATTTAAGCACATAGAGCAAATGAACAAAAATTTATTGACTTTACCGTTTGTAAGGGATTTAAAATTCCGGACAAACACATCATAAAATCATAATTTATGGGCTGAAGGTTGCAGGTTACAAGTTGCAGGTTGCTGATTTTAATTCAACCCGCAACCTGCAACTCCGGATACCAAACCTTTTACACCCCAAAAACCGCTCTGGAATTTTGTGTGGTGATCTCCGCCACTTCTTCGGGGGACATCCCGTAAATTTCACTCAGCTTCTGCAAAACGTTAACAATATATGCGCTTTCATTACGCTTGCCCCTGTACGGCACCGGGGCCAGGTAGGGCGCATCGGTCTCCAGCACAATATGTTTTATATCCACTTCATCCAGGAACCGGTCTATCCTGCCGTTCTTAAAGGTCACCACTCCGCCTATGCCCAGTTTCATATTGTAGGAAACCGCCTGACCGGCCTGTTCGCGATTGCCTGTAAAACAGTGAAAGATACCGAAAAGGTCATCGCCTTTTTCTTCTTCGAGAATATCAAAAACCTCATCAAAAGCCTCCCTGCAATGTATTACTATGGGGAGCATATGCTCTTTAGCCAGTTGTATCTGCCACCGGAATGCATCCTGTTGCTGTTTTATATAACTTTTGTCCCAGTAAAGATCTATCCCTATCTCCCCTATGGCATAGTATTTATGCCGGGAGAGCAACTCTTTTACATGGTTCAGTTCGTCCCGGTAATTTTCCCTGACATGGGTGGGGTGCAAACCGGCCATCAGGAAAATACGGTCGGGATAATCCTTTTCGAGTTGCAACATCCTTTCTGTATAGGAAGAATCGATAGCGGGAATAAAAAATCGCTCTACACCCGCCCCCAGGGCACGTTGTATCATCTCGTCCCGGTCTTCATCAAAAGATTCGCTATATAAATGTGTATGGGTATCGGTAATTATCATGAGGCAAAAATAAAAACATTAAAACTATCTTTGCACATCCTTCGACTTTAGTTTATCCTGAGTTTAACCGAAGGACTCAGGAGCCAAAAAACCGAAAAGCAACAACCAGACATCAACACAACACATTTATTACAAGCGTATTACAACGATAAAACAACAAAAACCCCAAAGTAAAATCGCCTTCAAAATTTTGAAATAAAAAAATACATGAAAAATTTAAAGACCTTCCTTCGCGAAAAAGGTTTTGTACGGGTACCCCTGGTACTCACCAACACTAATCACTTTGAAATAAAGGCGGAAATCAACGGTATCGAAGGCCGTTTTATACTCGATACCGGGGCCTCCAGCACCTGTGTAGGAACGGATTGCATAGCACATTTTAACCTCAGCTCAGAAGACTCGGAGGTGAAAGCCGCCGGGGCGGGAGCTAACAATATGGATACCCGGATCTCCAAAAAGAACAGCCTTTCCATCGGTTCCTGGAGCAAAAAGAAAGTGAAACTGGTCTTGTTTAACCTGTCTCACGTCAACGAGGCCCTGGTGCAGCACGATTCCCTTCCGGTCCATGGTATTATCGGGGCCGATGTTCTGAAAAAAGCAAAGGCCATTATCGATTACGACAAAAAATGCGTCTACCTGAAAAAAAGCCGCAATAAGAAGAACGGAACAACTGCACAGACATAAAGGTCATTGACCTGGAATTGATTGAGTTTTATGGATATTCACAGGGATTCCCAGAGGCTTTCCAGTGAGAAGAAGATACGACCGAAAATCAACATCGAGACACTGCAAATCACCACAAAACAACATCGCGAAAAAACACTTTCCCGGCCTACAAGTGGCAAAAAATAATTATCTTTGAAAAGCCCCCTGCATCTTTCCGCCTGCTTAGGCGCATTTCTAAACACCAAATAATTAACCTGAATATCATTTCACTGTCCCTTTACCCATGGGAATGAATCAGTGATATGATCTCTTAAATTCAAACAACCCATCCTATGAATGTTATTTCCGTGTCAGAAAAGAAAAAGAAGCATCCGGTCGAAACAGAGACAGTATTGCAAAGACTGAAAGATCGTCTGGGCATCCGGACCAATGTCGAATTATCCGACATCCTGGATATAAAGCCCAACACCCTTTCTACCTGGAAGAAAAGGAACACACTCGATTACAAGAGGATCCTAAACGTCTGCCATACCTACAGGCTGGACATTAACCGATTGTTTTTCAATCACAACACTCCCCCGTCTCCCAGATCAGGGAGAGAAAAAAGGGGCTTTTTCGTAGTTCCCAGGGAAGAATACTACCCGTACGTGACCAATTACCGGGATCCATCTTACATCAACACGCTCCCGAGGTTTGACTTTCCCTTTGTTTCCGGCAGTAAGGTCCGCGCTTTCCAGATCGTGGGTTCGGGGATGTCTCCCCGGCTCAAAGACGGAGATTTTGTCGTCGGGGAATATGTCGAGAATACCGATGCTATTACAGACCATTATATATATGTATTGGTGAGCAAGGTAAAAGGAATCTTTATCAATAGAGTGAAACAAGATCCTGAATCGCCCGGTTTTCTCCTTCTTATCAACGACAGAAAACAGGTTTCCCCTGGCGTCAGGATGTCTGCAGACGAGATTGTGGAATTATGGAAAATAAATTCTGTATTCTCTCTCGACCTCATCGGGGAGCGCGGCAAGAGCAAAGTGCTGTAAGTGTACACTCCCGGAGCCTGTTAGCACTACCGGAAAAGGACGATTTGAATATGCAGTAAACAGGCTCTAGTCCAGCCGCTTTTCGATATACTTGGAATTGAGAAGGCGAAGGGCTCCCATGTAGTTGATGTGAAAGGGCACCATATCTCCTGCCTTGATATTATGCTTATTCGTCCCCACATCCAATACGATCATGTCGGAGCTCCCTCCTTCCAGGTGATATTCTTCGTAAAGGGGTCTTATATTATCGATCTCTATATCCAGTATCCCGATATCAACCAGCACCCGGACACTGGTCTCAGAATAGTCTTCTATTTCAAAAACCGGGGTTTCACCGGCCACATTAGACCCTACATACCCGGTGGGATTGATCGGTTTTTCCATCACCTCCAGCACTTCGGCATAGAGCATAAAAACATCCTGTTTCATCCCTTCCATGGACGAATCGTCAAACAAATTGTTTCCAAAGAACAGGCTTTCCCCTATCCGGAAGTGATTAACGCCTTCGGGCACCAGGTTTTTGAGCAATAGTGGCAGGGTTACCGAAGTGCCCAGCGACACCCAGGGGATCTTTTTGTTGAACTTCGCCTCCACGAGCTGTTCGTATAAACTCAACTGAATGAGCTTATCGTGAGATGGCATAATGCCGTTGAGACAATTCAGATTGGCCCCGATCCCCATGACTTCCACAGCTTCCAGATCGAACACCCTGGCGTAGAAATCCACAAAATCTTCCCGCATCACCCCCTCGCGAAGGTCCCCCATTTCTATCATAATAACGATCTGATGCACCTTACCCGCTTTCTGTGCATACCGGTTTATCATCTCAATGGTTTCGAACTGGGTGTTAAAGGAAATGTCTGCTACTTTGATCAGTTTTTCCACATGGCGTTGTGGCGGGGGTTTAATATATCCTGTCTTGATCTTCGGATTGATCTTTTTCACCATCTCAAGGTTGCTCAACCGGGAATCGAAAATACAATCGGGATGTAATTTAATCACCTGCTCCAGGAAGAGTTTGCTTCCGCACAACACTTTGGTCACTACCCCCCAATCCTTACCGTGGCTTTTAAAGAGCTCGTCTAAAAACAGAAAGTTATGTTTCAGTGCACGTGTATTCAGTTTGAGATATGCCATGGTTACTTTGCTTGACTGTTAACCGCCAGAAAAACTATGGCGGATAAAGTGATCCCCACGATGATCGGGTCAAAACCAAACGGAATGGGAATACTATCAAATATACTAAAAGTCAGCGTACCGACACCTCCTGCGAGCATGGCCGCCAACGCTGCCGCAGGTTTCACTTTTTTGGCAAACAACATGCCGAGAACGGGAACAAAAAGGCCCGATACCATAAAAGCATAAGAATTCAGCATCAGGGTCAGTACATTTTGCATCTGGTAAGCGAGAAGAATGGCCAGCACACCGATGATGAGGGTGATCGCTTGTGATACCCGGATCACATTCTTGTCTGTACTCTTCAACCCCAGGATATCGGTGACAAAATTGCCTGAAGCCGCCATCAGGCAACTATCTGCCGTAGACATGATCGCCGAGAAATAGGCCGACATCATCAGCCCTGTCAATCCCACCGGGAGTATGGAGCGCAATAGCAGTGGTAGTCCCATTTCCGAATCGGTTTCGGCCATGATACTGCCCGAGGCAAAGCCATATTCGGCAAACATCCCGGCATCTGCCGCGACACGGGCAAACACTCCCAGCAACACCCCCATAAAAGCCATCACCGGATATTCGAACAAACCGGCAATATACCAGGCCCTTTTGGCCGTTCTTTCATCTTTACAGGAAAATATGCGTTGATAGAGCGTCATCCCTATAAACCATATAGGCACTATCGTTATCAGCCAGTTGATGAACTGCACCCCTGTGAGGTTGGTAAAGCTCAGAAAATCGTCCGGCAGGCTTTCTCTTATGACTGACATGCCTCCTAGCTTTATATAGGCCATGGGAATCCCGATGCAAATAAGGCCTCCCATAAGGAGCAGCCATTGAAAAGTATCGGTATAGATCACGGCTTTTATACCTCCGGCGACAGTATAGACCACGGCCACCACTCCCATAATGATCAGGGCATTCTCCATGCTAAGGGCCGGAAAAGTACCTGTTGCCAGTTTGGCACCTGCCAGGAGTTGAGAAGAAGTAAAACCGAGATAGCCTACAAAAGAAATGATCCCGGCCAGAAAAGCCACATGTTGCCCGTAGAACTGCCGTAACAGTTGTGGAAAGGTGAGCAGCTTGTGCATATGCCCCATCTTTATCACCTTGGGGATGAGGAATACCGACGCTAGCCACGCCCCTACAAGTCCGGTGAAAAGCATCCAGGAGCCGGATATCCCCATCACAAAACCCAGGCCGCCCAGGCCTATGGAAAAACCACCTCCCACATCGGTGGCCACTACGGAGAGCCCCACGTGAAAACTGCTCATATTCCGTCCGCCCACATAATAGTCTTCATTGCTTTCGTTTTTGAGATAGTAATACCACCCCACGATCATGACTCCTATGATGTAGGCACAGAAAATAGCGATATCAATGAAACTCATGTCCCGTTATTTGGTGAAGCGCATTTCGAGATACTTGTTTACAAATCCCAGTTTTTCATACAGGTGTTTTGCAGGATTGTCGGGTTCTACATGAAGGGCTATATCGCCATCGGCAAGATCAATGGCTTTCTGCATCAGTTTTTTTCCGATGCCCTTTCCCCTCATATCCTTGTGTGTGGCAATATATACGAGTATGTTTTCAGGAATATAGCCTTTCATTCCCGTACTGTTAACCACGGTCACGGCAACAATCTCTTTTTGCTCTTTGCCTACCAGGACAAACCCGCCCATAGAGGGAATGGTATCCCGCATGGCAAAATCGATAGCTTTGAGAATGTATTCTTTGTCATCGCCGTAATTTTCGAGATGGGTATGCAAAAAGTCCGCCACCTCCTGTTTTTGGTCATCCGACAGTTTTTGATTGGGATTATAAATAACAAACGTCATCATACAGGTAGTACTTTATAGATTGTGGAAAAATGGAAACAGGACAAAAGAGGTCCACACTCTTTCCGCAGGCATGGATTGCCGGAAAGACGAATTGCGAAAAGATTAGGGCGGGGATACGGTCTTGAAGAACTTTTTCAGAGAAGCAATGTCCACAAAAGTTCCCCAAACCCGGTTCCGATAATCGATTTTGACTTTTTTATGCATTACCAAACAAATATAGGGAATAATAGAGAAAATGATTTTTTACCGCTAAAAAATCGCCAATAATATATGATTTCTTAAAATTCTCCTCCAAATACAGCCACTTCGGACGGTCACCGGCGGAGCAATTTTCCTTTTAACATTTGAAAGTATTTAAGCAAAAAATACAATATCAGCATAAACCCCATCCAGATGAAGTACACGATTCCCAGCTTGTACCCGTAATCTTTTAACGGACTGCCATTACCATAAGAGGCAGGTATGATGATCATATCCTTCCAGTTATTGCCCTGTAACCGGAGTACAAGGGCTGCTGCAGCATGAATGAGATACGTACTGGAAAGGTAACAAAATACGGGCGTGTTTCCAAAGACCGTAAAAAAGGAGGCCAGCCTACCGTTCTTTACCTTATCGGAAGCAAGCAGGAAAAGCCATACGGGTCCCAGGGTAATAAGCAGAAAATCGAGAGAAGCCGGATATTTGGTAAGGTTTAAAAAAGACATTACGGTACGTACCGGATCTTCCTGAACGGCCCAGGGGTCCGGGTCGCCATAGATTTGAGCACCTCTCCACAGAAAAAAAAGGACAATGGCCGCTATACCAAGGCGAAACAGCCATTTTCTCCTCGTACTACCATCATATTCCCCGGAATACAAAGGCCCCATTCCATATCCCAGCAGCATCACACCCAGCCAGGGGAACAAGGTGTAGTTAATGACAAAGACCCTTTCCCCGACCAGGAAAATCTTGTGCTGATGAAATATATACCAAACTACTGATATAGCACCGGTCCCCTCCATCCGGACATCATCCAGCACATGGTGCAGCGCGATAATAACCACACCAATTGCAACAAGCCACCTCACCGGAAGATATATCAGGACGGAAAAGAGCAGCAGGCAAAGACCTATCCCCCCGAAGATAAACACCCCTACGGTGCGATAGTATATGTCAAAAGTCCAGGAAAAATTGTCCGGCATCAATTCCAGTACCAGAAAGCCTGTCCCCAGCAACAATAAATACCGGGAGAGCCCGGGTTTTGGCCTTTCTCTACCGGCCAGGTAAACGGTAATTCCCGTAACCAGATATATAGCGGGAACAAAATAATGGGAAATAAACCTGGTAAAAAACAGGAATGGGGTGGTTTCCGGACCATAGGGATCGGTATTCCAGAAATGAAAGAACAATCTCGTATGGTCCAGAATGGCCAGGGACATTACCACCCCCAGCAGCAGGTTAAGCGGTTTTGTAATTCCGGACGCTTTGGGGACGATCATAATCGGAATATTTAAAACTTAAAACTGATCCCTGCAATAAAATTCAAGGGTTTCTGCGGCCGGAAATAGACCCCGTCGCTGATCCAGTATTCTTCGTCCAGCAGGTTGTCCAGTTTCAGGCTGATGCGATATTTGGACCGGTTATAGAACAGGGTGGTATTCAGTTTGGTATAGGAAGGCAGGGTGTATTCATTGGCACCGTCTACATAAACCTCGGAGACCATTTGCCCTCCCGCACCGATGCCAAAACCCTCCAGCGCTCCCTGAAGCACAGTGTAACTGGCCCATAGGTTACCCACCTGTTCCGGGGCACCCGTGGTCCTCTTGCCGAGGATAGCGGCATCTCCTTCGGTATATTCATTATCGTTATAACTGTACCCGGCAACAAGGTGTAACCCGGGAAAGGGATTGGCTATCACTTCTGCTTCCACCCCCTTGCTCTGCTGCTTTCCACCTTGTACCCTGAAAGCCTGCGGACCGTTGGCTCCGTCGACTTCCCGCATCTCCGTGTACAGGGCGTCACTGACCCGGATATCATAGTAGCTCGCCGTAGCGCTCAGTTTGTCTCCGAAGAGTTTTACTTTTATTCCTCCCTCCCACTGATTGGCCTGTTGTGGCTCAAAATCGGAGCTGGTGCCATCGGGATATATAACATTGTCCAGGTTTTTAAAACCGTTCATATAATTGACAAAGACAGATACCTGCTCTTTAACCGGCTGGAAAACCACCCCGAATTTGGGAGAAAATGCCAACTGATCAAACTCATCCGGGCCGGACCAGGCACTTTTCTTTACGAATTTATCGGCACGCAGGCTTGCCATGACCATCAACTGATCGGTAATATCCAACATATCGGAAACATATAAACTATAAGTATTTTGCTCTATGCGTACGGAGGATATGGCCTGCTGAGAGATCAGGGTATCTACCGATTGCTTTCCTATTTCGTTTATCGGGGAATTGATATCCACTACATCAAGAGGGATCCACTTATAACGTATATCCCGGTAATCGTTCATATAGTCCAGCCCGAGAAGCAATCTGTTCTTCATCCTGCCCAGTTTAAAATCGCCGATAAAGTTTTGTTGTAACTGCGTACGGCCGGTCTTGTCCGGAACATATACCCCAATGGCCCGGGAAACCGTATTGTCTGATGTCCAGGAGTTGATAAAATTATAAAGATCGTTATAGGCGCCATTACTCCAGGCCAGTTTGGTCTGCGAAGTCCAGTTCTCCGATATTTTATAGTCGGCTTGTAAAAGGATATTACCGGAACTTCGATTGCTGGCCAGGGAATTATTGATCAGCGACTGATCGTAATCCAGTTTCAGGTTTTTGATGTTTTTGGTTTGCAGATCTCCTGTAACGTTCCATCCCGCATAGGCAGTCCCTTTGATCAGCTGAAAATCTGCCCCGAGGGTAAAGGTAAGCCTGTCCGACGGTTTATAGATAAAGCTGGGGGCGAAGACATAGGTATTGGCATACCCCTGGTTCTGGAAAAAATTTTCTTTCTGTACCGCTGTATTCAACCGGAACAAAACTGATTTATCTTCATTGAGCGGTGTATTTATATCAGCAGTAAGGCGGCCCAGGTCCCAGCTACCGAGCTGAAAGGAGACCTCTCCTCCGAATTCTTCATAGGGTTTCTTGGTTACGTAGTTGACGATCCCCCCAAAGGAAGTGAGCGTTCCCCCGAACAAGGTTGAAGACGGCCCCTTGATCGTCTCTACCCGGTCTACTATGGCCAGGTCTACTGTTGTGGCCAATGAGGTCACCATCCCGTCCCTGAAGTTATAATTGGCCAGAAAACCACGGGAGAAAAACGCCGGCATACCGGCTCCCGTCTTGGCCGGGGCTGCTCCGGGGATATTGATAAAGGCTTCTTCCAGGGTAAGGGCCACCTGCTCCTGGATGAGTTCTTTGTCCACCACATTATATACCTGCGGGTTTTCCATATATTCCAGGGGCATCCGGGCTACATATTCACTGGCTTTTTTGGATAGTTTCCTGTACTTGTCACCCACCAGCAAAACCTCGTTCAGGGCTTGGGTATATTCTTCCAGCACCAGGTTCACTTCCAGTACTTCCCCTTCCTTCAGGACAATTTCTTTCGGATCCGAATTACTGTTAAAATAGCTGGCACGAAGCCTGTGGGTTCCCGGACGAATTCCGCTCAGTACATATCTGCCGTTTTCATCGGCCTGTGTCTGTTTTCCCCCGACAATCCCTACCGTGGCAAAAGGAATAACCGCTCCGCCGGGAGTGGATACCGTCCCCTTGATCTGTCCGGTATCCTGCAAGGGATATCCGTATCCCCATGCCGTACAGAAATGCAGGGCCAAAACACATAAACAGGATTTAACTAAAGTGCTACCGTGTAAGGTTAGAAATGATTTCATAGTTTTTAACATTGATTTTTGTTTGGTTTTGAGGTCAGATGTCCGAGGCGCGAAGTCGGAAGTGTTATTTATAATTAATTCTACTTCGGACCCTTCGACTGTGCTCAGGGCATTGCTTCAGACTTCGGACTTTTTCGTCCATAACACAAGCGGTTAAGTATTCACGGTATTTATTTCTCAAAGCGGGCTACGGGGTTGGCCACATTCTCTATATATTTCACATTAAAAGGGGTGGCCCGGTTACGAAGCTGCCTGTTGTTCCGCAATTGCAGGCGATTCAATGCATCGGGACTGATCTCCGGGACAAAAAGATCGTATTTCCGGATCTTTTCCTCCAGCTGCGGATGCGCCAGACCGTAATTGTGGATACATTCGGCTATCAGCTCCCAGAACCGTTCTTCCGGGTATCCGGCATGTTCATGGAGTATGGCCGCAATAAACCGGAAAATGGAATCGAACAGCTGTGTAAAAATGGGCCGGACCCTTTCCCCGTCAGATACTTCGACGGCGATACGCCTTATTTCTTCCGGCAGGCCTGCACCCTTGTTCATTACGGACACTTCTTCTCCCAGGTCTTTCATAATGGCCCGTACGGGAACGTGATCTTCCATCACCAGGATAAGGTTTTCCCCATGGGGCATAAAAACGAGATCATATCGGTAAAAGCAATGCAACAACGGGCTCATATAGCAGTGCAGATATTGCCTTATCCAAGGGTCAGTGTCCAGCCCGGAAGCCCGGATAAGTTCGGGAAGAAAAGCTGCACCTTCTGTGTCTGTATGTAATAAGGCTGCCATCGTCATCAATCGCTGGCCTTTTTTCATTTTGGGCAGAGGGCTTTCCCTCCACAGGCAGGAAAGCATTTTTTTGTAAGGGCTGTTTTCCCGGGTCGATCTTTCACAATTCATGTTGGTATAGCCTGCCCCGGCGATCTCCCGTAACACGCAAAACCCGGTTTCCCGGAGATAGCTATCTCCTTCCACCAGTTCCTCTACCCATTTGCTTACGGGCGGGTTGGTTTGCATAAAACCGGGGGAAAGGCCCCGGACATACCCCATATTCAGTATGGAAAGTGCTGTTTTTACATAGAATTTATCCGGGTTGCTCACATTAAAAAATGTACGGATAGACTGCTGTGGCAGGTATTCGTCCTTTCCGGGACCGAGATAGACAAGACGGCCGGCGGCAATATCCGAAGCAAAAACAATGGCCAGTTTGTTATACCACTGCCAGGGATGTACCTGTATAAAAATGTATTCGTCCGGGTCCAGGCCCTTTTTGGTAAGCAGTCCCCGGAACAATCCCAGTAACTCTTCTCCCAGTTCTTGCAGGAGGAGTTGTTGATAAGTCAGGGGTTCTATACTGGTAAATACCGTCCTTTCACGGTGCCCTGCCACCCAAATGAGTGAAAAGGCACTGGCTGCTTCAGGGGCATAATCCCGGTAGTCGGCCGTATCAAAACCTATGCGGCCATTATTGGCGATAAACCGGGGATGTCCGGTCATGGCCCTTTCTATCTCCTGGTATCCGGCATGAATAAGATCTCCGGAGCGAACGGTGCTCTGCATATGCATATACGCACTTCCGCAAAGGGTACTGCTCACCTCTTCCATATATACGGGCAGGGATTGTTCGTCTATGCCCATCGCTTCCCTGAACTCTACAACAAAACGGAGGGAATCGAGCCTGTCTGGTTTTCCCTCTGTATATTTTTCGAGAGAATCCCTGTCTATATACCAATGATTGAGAGATCCAATCTTGGCCCGGAAGCGGTATTGTACGTTAAAAGAAAAGGCATGGAGCACATAATGCCCCCAACCTTCGTTTTCATATTGTTTTTCCGGAATGATAATGTTTTCGTGGGCAAACTCGGAAATGACCTTGCATAAGTGCAGGCGGTTGACCCTGGCCCAGATGACCGGTGTGATGTGGGAAACAGCTTCCCGGGGGGACAAAGTTTCTGTTATCATGGCAGGTTCTTGTTGAAAGATTAAACGGTAGTTGTCTTAAAGGCAGCCAGGGGATTTTTCATGGCCCCTGCAAACTGCTGTTTTTTAAAGGGGTCTGCATTGTCCATCATTTTCTGGTTATCCCTGATCTGCAGACGGTTGAGGCAGGTTTTTACCATTTCAGGGGCAAACAGGTCGCAGGCGTCATATTTTTCTTCCCGTTCCGGAAACCTTTGCTGGTACTCCCGGACACATCCGGCTACGAGCTCCCAGAACCCCTCTTCCTTATAATTACAGTGCTCTACAAGGATTTGCCCCAGGAAACGGAAAAAACAATCGAATATCTGGGTGAATATGGAAAGTACTTTCAGTTCCTCAGGGACCTGTATTGCTACTCGTTTTACCGCTTCAGGCAGGGTGTCCTTCCAGTTTACAGCGGCTACCTCCTCACCTACGTCTTTCAGTATCACCTTTACGGGCACATGATCTTCCAGCACCAGTATGATATTTTCCCCGTGAGGCATAAAACGGATATCATACGTATAAAAGCAGTGAAGGAGCGGGATCAGATAGGCAGAAAGGTAGTGCTTCAGCCAGTCTGAAATACTCAGCCCGGAGGCATCTATGAGTTCCGGCAACAGGGCTGTTCCGTACATATCCGTATGCAGCAGGGACGCCATGGTCATCAGGTGCTGACCAGGTGCCACCTTTTGGGCCGGGCTTTCGCGCCAGAGAGCAGAGAGCATTTTTTTATAGGCACTGTCCGATTGCAGGGCATCTTCGTAGTAAGTATTGGTATAGCCGACAGTAGCCACTTCCTTCAAAATGATGAATCCCTTTTCCTCCAGGTAGTCGTCATTTTCCACAATACCGGCCACCCATTCGTTAATGGCCGGGGTGGTACGCATAAAGTAAGGTGACAGCCCTCTCATAAAACCCATATTAAGGATAGACAAAGCAGTTTTGACATAGTGTTTTTCCGGATGACTGACATTAAAGAATGTCCGGATAGATTGCTGCGGAAGGTATTTGTCCGGCCCGTAGCCCAGGCAAACGAGATACCCGGCGGCTATATCTGCGGCAAAAATATGTGACAGCTTGTTGAACCACTGCCAGGGATGTACGGGAATAAAGAAATAACGTTCCGGATCAAGGCCTTCTTTGGTCAATATCCCGTTAAATTCGGCCCTGGTCTCTTTTCCCAGCTCTTCCCGGATCAGTCTATCGTAATCGAGCCCCCGTACTGAGGTAAATTCCAACCTGTCCCTATGCCCTGCGAGCCATATCAGCGAGAGAGGGGCAGCAGATTCGGGGGCGTATTTGCGATAATCGTCCGTATCAAAACCGATACGGCCATTATTGGCCACAAAACAGGGATGGCCGGCTATCATAGCGTGCTCAACCTCCTGGTACCCGGCATTGGTGAGTTCTTTTGCCGTAGGTCCCCCTAGGGAATGCACATAGCAGGCGCCATAAAGCGTACTGCTCACTTCTTCGAGGTAGGCAGGCAGAACCTTATCATCAAAGCCCAGCACATCCTTGAATTCAATAATAAATTCGATAGAATCCAGTGGAGCATCCCTACCTTCTGCACTTTTTGTAATGGAATCGGGAGCAATATACCAGTGATCCAGGCTCAGTATCCTGGCACGGAAGTGGTATTCCGCAGCATTGTCCGGAATTTTAAGCCGGTATATCCCCCAGTCATCGTCCGAATCCAGTAATTCGGGTTCCAGAAGGCGTTCATGGGCAAATTCGGAAATGATCTTTCTCAGGTGAAACCGGTTGACCCGGGGCCATATGCCGAGGTGGTTCACAGTTTCTTCGGGGCGGAGGGTTTTCCTCATATTTTTATAATTTTTTCAGTAAAATTTATTTTTATTTAGTCTAAATATATACATTTGCATCGACAAAACTAATATTATTTAGACTAAATAGCAATAATAATTTAGATTTTTGTTTGCACGTACGGAAGCCCCAAATCACTGTCTGCCGAAAATACAGTCAATGACGATCATATTCCCGGTTATCCGGAAATGGCCCGTACCGAACACCCTGAATCTGTACCATTTAACCAATATCAAAGCTATGATGGAAAAAAAATCCTGCTCTGAAGTTTCCATGTCCGGCGTACTTACAACCGGGCTTTCCTCCGATACGTTTAAAGATATTTTCCACGGAGGGGCTTCCCTGTCCTACGACGAAGCCATTGATCGTGCCAAACAGGTAGTGCTCAACTTTCTCCGGCAAAAGCAGCAGCCTTTCAGCGGAGTCAGGCCGGCAGACCTTCATACTCCGTTTTCAGAGATCGACATGGACATCCCTCTGGACAACTACGAAGAGCTGATGAAAGAGGTACAACGGCTCTATACCGACCACGCCGTTGCCTTTCATCTCCCCCATTACATTGCCCATCTCAACTGCCCGGTGGTAATCCCGGCCCTTGCTGCGGAAGTACTGATAAGCGCCATCAATTCTTCACTAGACACCTGGGACCAGAGTGCAGGTGGCACACTTATGGAACAACGATTAATAAGTTGGACCGCCGAACAGTTAGGGTTCGGTACCGATGCCGACGGGGTATTCACCTCCGGGGGTACACAAAGCAACCTTACGGGACTTTTACTGGCCCGTGACCACTATGCTAGGAAAAGGCTCGGACACTCGGTCAAACGATCCGGGAATCCACCACAGGCAGCGCGCTTTCGCGTTTTTGCCTCGGAAAAAGCCCACTTCAGCAACCTGAAAAACGCTTCGCTTCTCGGTTTGGGAGAACAAGCTATTGTAGAGGTAGGAACAGACCACCGTTTCCGTATGGATCCCGAGGCACTGCAAAATGCCCTGCAAAGGGAAATACAGGCCGGTAATATTCCCATAGCGATCGTCGCCACGGCCGGGACCACTGATTTTGGAAATGTGGACCCGCTGGATGAAATAGGCAGTATAGCCCGGCAATACGGGCTCTGGTTTCACGTAGATGCCGCCTATGGCAGTTGTTTACTGTTGACGTCCCTTCACAGGCACATGCTCAACGGTATAGAGCTGGCGGACTCCGTTACCATAGACTATCACAAATCCTTTTTTCAGCCCATAAGCAGCAGCGCAGTGGTAGTACGGGACAAAAGAACCCTTCAGATCATTAAGCACCATGCCGATTACCTCAACCCGGAGGACCAGGATTACGAAGAGTTCCCGGCACAGGTAAACAAATCGGTTTCCCAGACCACACGCCGGTTCGATGCCCTTAAGCTATGGTTTACCCTGCGCCTGCTCGGAAAGGAAAAACTCGGGGATTATATCGATACCATCATCCATACCACCCGGCAGGCCGCCCGGATCATTGAACACGACCCGGAACTGGAATTGCTCACCCGTTCGGACATCAGCGTATTGCTTTTCCGTTATATCCCCGATCAACGAACGACCTCAGACCTCTGTAAATTGAACGAATACATCCGAAAAAAAACTTTTAGCGACGGGAAAGCCCTGGTGGCAGGTACCCGGGTCGACGGGAAATTCTACCTGAAGTTCACCCTGCTGAACCCCATCACCACCGAAGAAGATATCCGTAGCATACTGGACATCCTCAAAGGCCATGGCAATTCTTATAAAGAGGAGAAAAAGATTCCCGTATCCGCAGGCACTTCCATCCAGGATTATCCGGGACCAGGACAGGTGTATACAAACTAATCCCAACAAAGACATTCGGCATGGCTAAAGGGGAATTTCCAGCAGGACTTTCTTTCAACACATCCCATCCGTTACGCTAAAACCCGATAACCCTCGAAATAAATATGTTATGAAAAACAAGGATAAATATGATATTATAGGCATCGGTACAGGTCCGTTTAACCTCGGACTGGCTGCATTGATGCATCCCGTAAAAGACGTCTCTGCCCTGTTCCTGGACCGGGCGGAAGGTTTTAACTGGCATCCGGGCATGTTGCTTTCTGATTCCAGGCTGCAGGTACCCTTTCTCGCCGACCTGGTGACCCTGGCAGATCCCACTAGTGAATTCAGTTTCCTGAATTACGCCAAACACCACAAAAAGATCTATTCTTTCTATATCCGGGAAAACTTTTTCCTGCTTCGCAATGAATACAATATGTATTGTCAATGGGTGGCAGAACGATTGCCCGCCATACGATTCGGAAATGAGGTCCGGGAAGTGCTTTATAACAACACCGAAAAATGCTATGAAGTAGTATCGCAATGTACCTCGACAGGTGAGGCAAAGGCCCGTTACGCCAAAAAGCTGGTCCTCGGAACAGGCACGGTTCCTTTTGTTCCTAAGGGTTGTGAAGGTATCCGGGACAAAGCCATTCATTCCGCGGCCTACCTGGATCACAAACAGGCATTACAACGCAAAAAATCCATCACCATACTGGGCAGCGGTCAAAGTGCCGCCGAAATCTATTACGACCTGCTCCTGGACATTGACCACTACGGGTACGAACTACACTGGATAACCCGGTCCCCACGCTTTTTTCCCCTGGAATACAGCAAACTTACCCTGGAAATGACCTCGCCGGACTATGTGGATTATTTCTATGCGCTTCCTTACGAAAAGAAACAGAGGCTGCTTTCCGAACAAAAGCAACTGTACAAAGGCATTAATACCGATCTTATCAACGATATATACGACCTGCTATATACCAAACGATTATCCGCTCCGGTACGCACTTCCCTGCTGACCAATTCCGAATGCCGGAACGCCGCCTATACGGAAAACCGCTTTACGATGGAACTCTACCAGACAGAACAGGAAAAGGAATATACCTTCAACACGGAGGGGCTTATACTGGCCACAGGCTATACTTACAGGATCCCGGAGTTCCTGGAACCTGTTTCCGATCGTATCCTGTGGAATAAGGAAGGAAAATACGATGTAGGCAGGAACTATACGATAGACAGGGATCACAATGAAATATACGTTCAGAATGCAGAACTGCACACCCACGGTTTTGTAACACCGGACCTGGGGATGGGCGCATACCGGAACTCAAGGATCATCAACAGTATTTCGGCCAGGGAAATATACCCGGTGGAAAAACGGACCGCCTTTCAACAGTTTGGTACGGAACACACAGATGTTTTTGCAGAGAAACTGTTCATGTCGTAAACAACAGAGAAATGCCCGCTAAGATCCAATCCTTATTCGGTCTATTCAAAACAGCGGTCCGGGGGACGGAAAAGGATTTCACTTCCGGCAACGTGGCCCGGGCCACTTTTCTGCTGTCTTTTCCTTCCATGATGGAACTGGCACTGGAATCCCTGTTCGTAATGGTGGACCTCCTTTTTATAAGCAGCCTGGGCGAAAGTGCCGTTACCATATCGGGAATTACCAATTCGGTAATTATTCTTTTTCATTCGGTTGCCGTGGGCCTAGGTATCGCCGCCACGGCCATAATTTCCAGGCGTGTCGGGGAAAAGAAAGGCCGTGAAGCAACATCTGCTGCGGTGCAGGCCATTTATTCGGGAGTAGTCGTCGCCCTTTTATTCAGTGGCACGGGAATGGTTTTTCACAAAAACATACTGAAATTCGCCGGAGCATCGGAAAACATGGTCCTGGAAGGGAGCAGCTATACGACCATTATGTTCGGAAGCGTGCTGTTCATGGTCCTGCGGGTATTGATGAATGCCATATTCCGGGGTGCGGGCCAGGCTGCAATGGCCATGCGTTCCCTGTTGCTTTGCAATGCCATCAATGCAGTGTTGTGCGCCGTTCTTATTTTCGGTCCCGACCCCTTCCCTGCCCTCGGCCTTCCGGGAGCGGCCTGGGCCACCGGGTTTGCCAACCTTGCTGCCGTTCTATACCAATACATTTACCTTCGAAGAGATCAAAGTGTATTGTCTTTTGACAAACAACAGTGGAAACCCGTTATAGCGGTCATGAAAAAACTATGGCGCCTGGGAGCCGCAGGAACAGCCCAATATCTGGTACCTGCATCGAGCAGGTTTCTTATGATCGCTGTGGTTTCATTACTCGGAGAAAGCGCCCTGGCGGGTTATGTCATCGCCAACCGTATTATCCTGTTCACTGCCCTGCCCGCCTGGGGCATCGCCAATGCGGCAGGCGTACTGACGGGGCAAAACCTCGGGGCAGGCCAGCCGGAAAGGGCAGCACGGTCTGTCTGGATCACCGGGATATTCAATATGGCATTTCTCAGTGCCATTGCCCTTGCGCTTTTATTGTTCACAGACTCGGTGGCTTCCCTGTTTACCGATGATCCGTCTGTCGCAAAAAACACCGTGCTGTATCTCCGCTATATGGCCATCGCCTACCTCTTTTTCGGATATACCATGGTGATCTCCCGCTCCCTGAATGCCGCAGGGCAGATCAATACCGTTACCCTGCTTTATATACTGACCTTCTACATCGTTCAACTTCCGGCAGCCTACATACTGGCCATCCTTTTGAACGGAGGCCCCAAAGGCATCTTTATTGCTATTGTAAGTTCGGAAGTCATTCTGGCATTGTGTTGCATTGCCGTATTCAGAACAGAAAAATGGAAATCTATAAAACTATAAACTGCTATGAAATGCCCATTAACAATTTGTGCAAACCAGCCGATATGTTCTTTGGGCATTACATCTGACCTATGAAAAACAAATAAAAAAAACAGATGAAACATATTGAAAATTCGCTATCAGGCCCCGGCATATTCACAAGATCCGTCCCGGGCCTCGGAGATTTTTCCCTGTCCCCGTTTAACCTGGAACAGGATTGCCACGACCTCCACCGCTGGGTCAACCATGAACGTGCAAAATACTGGCAAATGCTCAACACAAGTGTTGATGATGTAAAAAAGGCTTATGACGAATTGATAAACAGCAGGCATACCGATGTTTTCACCGGATATTTTAACGGGAAAAAGAGCTTTTTGCTCGAACGTTACTACCCCGGGCTCACCTCTTTAAAAGAACATTTTGAAGTACAGGATTCCGATATGGGCATGCATGTTCTCGTAGCTCCGCCCGAACGCCGGATCCCTTCATTTACCCGGCATATATTCACCACCATACTCGATTTCCTGTTCAGTGAAGAAAGGATACAGAGAGTTGTCGTGGAACCCGATGTCAGGAACAAAAAAATACACCGGCTCAACAAGCGCGCGGGATTTGTATACCAAAAACAGATCTCCCTGCCGGAAAAGGACGCTTATCTGGCATTTTGCAGCAGGGAACATTATATTTCAGCCCGATCCGGGATCCCGGACTAGCAGGGCAATAAGCATCCCGATAACTCCATTATCCTTCCAGATCTTTCGGCTTTTTACCGAATTTACGGGTGTCTTCGCTGGTGAGCACCTTAAAGCCTTCGGTCTTAGGCAGGTGGTCGAGGATATGTAGAAAATCGGGGGGAAGCCCGGTGAGTTTCCTCGTATTCATATCTATCCAGGCCCCCATCATTTCGCAGTGGGCAAAATTCCTCCCTTTGTGGTCATAAAAATTGTGGTGAAATTCAAAAAACCTGCCGTCCTCGCTCGTGCCGGCCAACTCCAGGGACACTTTAACCGGTTTTCCGGGAAAGACCTCCCTGAAATAATACACATGCTCATAAAACACTACCGGCCCTACACGGTGTTTTGCCAGTTCTTTTTGAGTAAGCCCGTTCGCTATAAGGAATGACATACGGGTATGACTCATAAAATTGATATAGGCCGAATTGGCCAGGTGACGGTTGGCATCAATATCGCTCCACCGTATATCAAATTCTTTGAAATACATCATCGCTCTCTTTTAAATCTTATGCACGCATAATAGTTGTAAAGGTAAGATTTTTTTTAGTTTTTGGAGTTTTGGAGTTAAGGAGTTTCAAGCCGGTTATCAGAGAGGTAAGAACATCCTCATAAACTCCCAGACTCCCGAACTCCAAAACTAAACAACGCTTCCAAATATCACAAAAAGAGATTTAAAATATACTAAAACACCCGGAAGAATCTGTTTTATTACTTATATTAGTGGCTTAAAACCATTAATAACGAAAAAGCCGGTCCGGATATATCTCATTATCCGAGTTAAAAGTATGTTTTACGACTTATCCCCCGGCTGCAAACGCTTAACAGATGAAAAAAATATTGCTAACAATGGCACTGGGCACTGCCATGGTATTGGTAAGTTGCGGAGAGAAAAAAGAGAAAAAGGAAAAATTCAGCTACGAAAGAACAAAGACCGAAAAGAAAGCCGACAATGCAGGTGCAGAAGCCTCCAAGGTCCCGGTTGACCTTGATAATAAGGGAATAGGCCCTATTGAGGAAGTAGAATTCGGGGATATCGACCAGAACATGGTGTCCCAGGGAGAAGAAGCATTTAAAACCAAATGCACGGCCTGCCATAAAGTAGACCAGAAATTCATAGGCCCTGACCTGCAAGGGATTTACGAACGCAGGAGCCCGGAGTGGGTGATGAACATGATGCTCAATCCCGACGTCATGCAAAAAGAAGACCCCATTGCAAAAGCCCTTGTAGAAGAATACAACGGCACCCTGATGCTCAACCAGAATCTCACGGAAGAAGAGGCCCGGGCCATTGCTGAGTTTTTGAGAACACTTTAGACAGGGCTTTGTTTATTTTCCCGGACAAACACGCTATATGCAGAAAGATGGGGCTAAATCGTGATCGGTGTTCGATGTTACAGGTTACAGGTCACAGGTTGGATTAAAACTTACAACCTGCAACCTACAACTTTAAACCTTGAACCACTCCGTGCTTCAATTATAATTTTATGACATATATGATCCATCCCTCTTCCCTTTTTTTGGGAATGAGGGATTATTTTTTGTAAATTAAGGGAAGAATTATGAGTAACTCCAAAATAAGGAACCTGAAGATCGATATCCTGTCGGATAACTGGTACATTTTAAAGAAAGCCACTTTCGAATACCGGGAGAAAAACGGAAAATGGCAGGTCCAGCAACGGGAAGCATACGACCGTGGCAATGGCGCCACCATACTGCTCTATAACCAGCAGAACAAAACCGTTGTACTCACCAGGCAATTCCGGATGCCAACCTACCTCAACGGTAACGACACCGGAATGATGATCGAGGCTTGTGCAGGGCTGCTGGACGAAGACAGCCCGGAAGAGTGCATCAAACGGGAAGCGGAAGAAGAAACAGGATACAGGATCACCGAAGTCCGCAAGATATTCGAATCCTATATGTCTCCCGGCTCTGTTACGGAGATCATTCATTTCTTTACCGGCGAATACACCCCGGAGATGAAAGTGAGCGAGGGCGGCGGAGTAGCCAGCGAGCACGAAGAGATCGAGGTCCTCGAAATACCTTTCGAGGAGGCCATGAACATGATCGCCGACGGCCGGATAAAGGATGCCAAGACCATCATGCTCCTGCAATATGCCCGGATAAACGGACTGTTTTCCTGAAACCAAAATGAAACTAAAAGAGATACACCTGTTAACAGACGACCTGTCGGGGACCGAAAATTTTTACCGCAAGGTCCTGGGGTTCCGTGTTGCGCCCGGCGAGGCATCGCTACTCCGTATCGAAGCGGGAATGACCACACTGTTTTTCCACAGGTCAGAGGGGCTTCACCCCGTATATCACCTGGCTTTTGACATTCCAAACAACAGGCTGAAAGAGGCCCATGGCCAGATGAAGGAAAAAGTGCACATCCTGCCCGTGTCACCCGGAAAGACCATAGCAGATTTCACAAGCTGGAACGCAAAGTCCTTCTATTTCTATGATAACAATGGAAATGTACTGGAATACATTACCCGCTACGATCTGAAAAATGTATCGGGCAGGACATTTGACGGGTCTTCTGTGCTTCATCTAAGCGAAATAGGCCTGGTGACAGACGATGTTCCGAAACTGGCCTCGGCCATAACCTCCGAATATGGCGTAGACCTGTATCCCAAGCAACCGCCACAGGAACACTTTACCGTTATGGGGGATGAAGACGGCCTGTTTATCCTAGCGAGCAACAGGAGAAACTGGTTCCCAACAGACAAAAGATCCACGGCCTACCGAACCAAGGTTATATTTACCACAAACCAGCGCGACTGCGAATTTACCCTGGACCCGGAAAAAAAGTAAGAGGGTATCTAAAAAGTCTTATAACTCCTCGTCATTCTCAACTTGTTTCAGGTTGACGGAAATGCTACTTTTTAGACTCCCTCTTTTTACATGTGATGCGCCTATTGGTTTACAGAAAGTCGTCTACTTTTTTATAGGCTTCTATCACGGCAAGTTCGCCTTCGGTATCCGGCCTGGAATTTCCATGTTCCATACCTACTATACCCTTAAACCCTTTGTCGTAAATGTATTTGAATACGTTCCTGTAGTTTATTTCGCCCGTAGTGGGTTCGTTTCTTCCGGGGTTGTCGCCTACCTGGAAATAAGCGATCTCGTCCCAGCTGGCTTCGATATTCGGGATAAGGTTACCTTCGGTGATCTGTTGATGATAGATATCGTAGAGTATCTTGCAGGAAGGCGAGTTTACAGCCTTACATACTTCATAGGCCTGCGCAGACTTGGTGAGGAACATCCCGGGGTGGTTCATATAATTGAGCGGTTCCAGGACCATGGTTATACCGTGCGGTTCGAGGATCCCGGCCGCCTGTTTCAGGGATTCCACTACATTGGCTGTCTGATAACCGGGTTCTTTCCTGAGATCTACATGACCGGGAACAACAGTTACCCATTTGGCATTAACCCGTTTGGCCACCTCAACGGACTTCCGGATGTCAGACAGAAATTCTTCGCGTTTCCCTTTATCCCCGCTGGCCAGGTTGGGTTCAGACCAGTATATTTTATGGGCTACGAACACCCCCATCTCTATGTCAAGGTCCTGCATGGTTTTGGCCATAGCTTCCTGCACATTGACAGAGCGCCCGCTCATACCATTGTCTTCAAGAGCAGTAAAGCCCTGTTCGGCCATGTATTCGAGCTGGGAAATAATATCTCCCCCGGCATTGTGTTTGAACATCCCTTCATGAGGGGCATACTTCAGGTTAAAATTGTGTTTTCCTTGTTGTTTTTCTTTCGCATTCCCTGCAAAACCGAAAGCTCCGGTGGTAGTCACCGAAGCTCCCAGGGTTGCCATAAGAGAATTTTGTACAAATGTTCTTCGTTTCACAATGGTTGGTTTAAACAATCAAATGGTGTCCGGGACCAAAACAAGCTCCGGGCAATAGTTCGCTTCAATTGGGGTTATTGATGGTCGGTATTCGGTGGTTGGTAATTAGCAGTTGATTACTGAATACCGACCACCGGATACCGATTACCATTTTACAGGGACCACAGCTTTCCTCCGGTGGCCTCTTCCAGGGAAATACACCCTTTCTGTTCTTTCGGAATAGGATCGTAGGCAAGAACCTCTTCTCCGATATATTCATTGATCTTAAATCCGTAGATCGTCTTTCCGCGTATTTCTTTAACAAAGCCAAAGACCAGAGCTTCTTCATTTTCGGGAGAAGCACCGTCGTCTGTATCTTTATAATCCCTTAGTTTCCTTTCCAGGTCTTTTCTCTGGCTCTCATCAACTCCCAGGGAAGAAGCTATTACTTTTTCGACCGCTTCGGCCTTGACCCCTGGAAGGTCCTTCGGATCTTTTACGCCGAGTTTATTTACAAAGGCCGCCATACCATCCCTGACCAGTTTCTGATCTTCAGGACTGTATATTTCATTGATGTATTTATCTATAAACTGAGGCACGTTCAATTCTGCAGCACCAGGAAGATCGTCGGTCTTGGGAAGAATGATATCTACCATTTTAGACAATACACTACCTTCTTCGGGAGTAAAAAATTCCGGGGTCCATTCCACTTTCGGGGTTCCCGTACAACTTTGCAATATGCTAAACACGGTCGGGGTAGCTGCAACAAACCCCAGGGAAAGCCCTATATTTTTTATCGCATCTCTTCTTTGCATGGCATTTGTTTTAGAGGTTCATTTTTTTCAGTTCATTTACAGCATGGTCCGCTGCCCTGGCAGTAAGTGCCATATAGGTCAGGGAGGGGTTTACACAACTTGCGGATGTCATTGCCGCACCGTCGGTCACATAAACGTTAGACACGGCGTGTAACTGGTTGTGCGCATTGAGCACGGATGTCTTGGGATCCCTTCCCATACGTGCCGTTCCCATTTCGTGGATACCGAGACCGGGGGCTCCGGGGTTGTCGTAAGGGGTGATATCCTTAAATCCTGCCGCTTCCAGCATATCCACAGCCTGCTGCTTCATGTCTTTGCGCATGTTAAATTCGTTTTCCCTGAACTTGGCATCGAAGGTCACTGTGGGTAAGCCCCATTTGTCCTTTTTATCATAATCCAGGAACATCTTGTTGTCGTGATGCGGTAACATCTCACCGAAGGCGGTCATTCCAACGCTCCATCCTCCTGGCTTTAAGATCTCCTCTTTCAGTTTTGTACCATAGCTCAATTCTTTTACGGACGAAGCCCAATCGCCTCTTCCGCCGCCGCCCTGGTAGCCGTAACCACGCAGAAAGTCTTTCTTGTCGGTATTACCTCCCAGGTTACGGAACCTCGGGATGTAAAAACCGTTAGGCCTTCTTCCCTTATAATATTTGTCTTCATATCCTTCCACTTTTGCCGAGGCCCCCACCCTGAAGTGGTGGTCCATCAGGTTGTGGCCGAGTTCTCCGGAATCGTTACCCAATCCTTCGGGGAAACGTTCGGATTTGGATTGCATCAGGATAGAAGTCGATCCGATCGCGGAGGCACACACAAAGATCACCTTGGCTTTGAATTCCAGCGTTTCATTGCTTTCGGCATCAACGATCCTCACACCCGTAGCGCGTTTTTTATCCTTGTCATACAAGATCTCGTGTACAATAGAAAAAGGTCTCAGGGTCATGTTCCCGGTTTTTTGGGCCGCAGGAAGTGTAGAAGCATTACTGCTGAAATATCCACCGAAAGGACACCCTCTTATACACCGGTTCCTGTACTGACAATGGCTCCTGCCATCAAACTGGCCATCGGTGATATGGGCCACCCTTCCTATGGTCAGTAACCTGCCGTCATCAAATTTCTGAGACATCGCCTTTTTCAGGTCTTCCTCAACACAATAAAGTTCCATCGGAGGCAGAAACTGTCCATCCGGTAATTGCGGAAGTCCCAGTTTTTCACCACTTACTCCTATATATTTCTCTACATAATCATACCACGGTGCTATATCTTTGTACCGTATAGGCCAATCTACCGCTACACCTTCTTTAAGGTTTGCTTCAAAATCAATATCACCATGTCTGTAACTCTGCCTTCCCCACATAATGGAACGTCCTCCTACGTGATATCCCCGCATCCAGTCAAACCGCTCTATTTCATTATAGGGATGTTCCAGGTCATTGACAAAGAAATGTTTGCTGTCCTGCCGAACGGTATAGCCCGTCCTTGCCTGCTTTGCCTGTTTACGAAGATCTTCCTGAGTGGGAGCTCCACCGTTTTCCATATCCCAGGGATCGAGGTGCATGGTAGGGTAATCCTCTATGTGCTTCACCATACGCCCCCGTTCCAGAACCAGGGTCTTTAATCCTTTTTCACACAATTCTTTAGCGGCCCATCCGCCACTCACACCGGTGCCTATAACAATAGCATCGTACTCCTCTTGCGGAGGGTTATAATACATAGTGCCCATTATTTTGTTTTTGTTTTTATATTAGAGTAAGCTCCAAATATATAAATTTTATACATGTTTCAATAAATTTTTTTGTGAGATATACACCTATTACTTTTAAAACTTATTATTTTAGCAATTCTGAAAATCGAAAATATTCACTACAATGAACAGACGAAATTTTATCGAAAACTCGGGTAAAGCCAGTATAGCCTTATCGTTATTAGGACTATATGCTTGCAAAGATTCGAAAAAAAATGCGGAAACCACCACAAAAAATCCCGAAGAAACTGCAGCCGAAACCGAAATTTCTCCCTTTTTTAAACTCTCCCTCGCTCAGTGGTCTATCCACAAAATGATCATGGAACAGGGATTCGACCCCTTAAAATTCGCCGAAAAAGCAAAAGGATGGGGTTTTGAAGGACTGGAATACGTAAATCACCTGTATGCCGAAGAGCTCAAAAAAAATTCCAATACGGCCCTTGCCATTGACAATCTTGTAAAAGAACTGAACCAGCGCAGTGCAGACAACGATATAAAAAACCTCATCATCATGGTAGATGGCGAAGGGAACCTGAGCATCAGGGACAAGGCAGAGCGAACAAAAGCAGTAGAAAACCACCACAAGTGGGTAGATGCCGCTGCCGGACTGGGCTGTCATTCCATACGGGTAAACCTTTTCGGAGAAAAAGAAGCCGATGCCTGGAAACAGTATTCTGTGGAAAGCCTTTCCCAACTTGCGGAATACGCGGGCAAATCCAACATCAATGTGTTGGTGGAAAATCACGGGGGTTTTTCTTCCAACGCAGCCCTGCTCGCAGAAGTCATGCAGGAAGTAAATATGAACAACTGTGGCACCCTCCCCGATTTTGGGAATTTCTGCCTGAAAAGGGAAAACGGCGAGCCCTGGGGAGCTCCATGTGTGGAAGAATATGACAAATATAAAGGAGTCAGGGAATTAATGCCCTTTGCCAAAGCAGTCAGTGCCAAATCCTACGATTTCGACCAGGCAGGCAACGAGACCGTCATAGATTATGTAAAAATGTTGCAGATCGTAAAAGACGCGGGCTATGATCAATATATAGGTGTGGAATACGAAGGAGACCGGCTCAGCGAAGAAGAAGGCCTCCTCGCCACCAGAAAACTGTTGCTGAACGCCTCAAAACAACTTTCATAAACCATCTCTCGGCTCCCTTTGCTTCGACTGTGCTCAGCACAGGCTCTTCCGCTCAGGGGCCACCGCTAGGGAACCGAAAGTCTAATATCTCACATCTAAAATCTAACATCTAACTATGAATGTAAAAACACAATTCCAGCTATCCCTGATGATGTTCCTCGAATTCTTTATCTGGGGGGGATGGTTTGTTACTCTGGGAACATTTCTCGGAAAAAACCTGGAAGCTACGGGAGCACAATCGGCCATGGCATTTTCAACCCAGTCCTGGGGGGCCATTATTGCTCCGTTCATCATCGGACTTATTGCCGACAGATATTTTAATGCCGAAAAAATATTGGGGATACTTCATCTTGTCGGCGCGGTACTATTGTACCAGATGGCCCACACCACCGATTTCGGGGCGTTTTACCCCTATGTCTTAGGCTATATGATCCTCTATATGCCCACATTGGCCCTGGTTAATTCCGTATCCTTCAACCAAATGAGCGACCCCGGAAAACAGTTTCCCTTTGTACGTGTTTTCGGTACCATAGGCTGGATCATAGCCGGGTCATTGATCAGCTTTTTTGCCTGGGACAGTGACCAGGGCGTTAAAGACGGCCTGCTGAGCAACACCTTTTTAATGACGGCAGGTGCCTCTGCCCTTTTGGGTATATTCAGCTTTACACTTCCCAAAACACCACCAAAAGTCGACAAAAATGAAAAAGTAAGTGTTTCCGATATGCTCGGACTTGAGGCCTTAAAACTGCTGAAGGACAAAAACTTCCTGTTCTTCTTTATCGCTTCCATACTCATATGTATTCCGCTTGCATTTTATTATCAGAACACCAGCCCTTTCCTCACTGAAATAGGAGTTGAAAATTCAACCTTCAAAATGTCGTTCGGGCAAATGTCGGAAGTACTCTTTATGCTGCTGCTCCCTTTCTTCTTTAAACGGTTTGGCTTTAAGATGACCATCCTCGCAGGAATGCTTGCCTGGACCGTACGTTATCTGCTCTTTGCCTATGGCGACGCCGGAGAACTTGCGTTTATGCTTATTATAGGTATCGCTTTGCACGGACTATGTTATGACTTCTTCTTCGTATCCGGGCAGATCTATACCGATACCAAGGCAGGAGAAAAATACAAAAGTGCCGCCCAGGGGCTCATTACCCTGGCCACCTACGGCGTAGGTATGCTGATCGGTTTCTGGGTAGCCGGCGAGATCACCGACAAATTCCTGGCGGCCGACGAAACACACGACTGGCAATCGATATGGACATACCCGGCCTTCTTTGCACTTGGGGTCATGGCCCTTTTCGTGCTCTTCTTTAAAAATGAAAAAATAGAATATAAAGACGCATAGGCCCATCCCGAATTGAATATCGGCATAATACTTATGGGGCAAATAAAATCCAAAGCGAAGGAGCTTTATCAGCACCGGAACTTTTTTAAATGTAACAAACGGAAATCCGGATGATCCGGATTTCCATTTAATTTTTTTACCCCTGATTTTTATTTTAAATTTAAGCGCAACAACAAAAAGCCGGAAGACAGAAGTCAGAAGTAATAACTACTTATACTTCGGACACCGGACTTCGGACTTCAGACAAAAAAACAAACTAAAAAATGAGCAATAAAATCAGATTAGGAATTCTCGGAGGTGGTGGCGATTCGTTAATTGGGGTACTGCACCGCGTGGCTTCCTCCATGTACGATAGTTATCAACTGGTAGGCGGCGTGTTCAACCCTGATCTAGACCAGAATATCGGGTTTGCCGAAAAGATCGGTATCCCTACCGACCGGGTATACAAGGATTTTGACACCCTTATCGAAGAAGAGCTCAAGCTCCCCGAAACCGAAAGGATGCAGGTGGTTTCTGTGCTGACCCCCAACTTCCTCCACTTCCCGATGGCAAAAAAGCTGTTGGAAAACGGGTTTAATGTTATCTGTGAAAAACCGATGACCACCACTTATGAGGAAGCCAGGATATTAAAAGATATTCTCGACAGGTCCAACGCCATCTTTGCCGTAACCTATACCTATACCGGGTACCCCATGATACGGCAAATGAAGGAAATGATCGCATCGGGAGCTATCGGCACTGTACAGAAAATCGACGCGCAATACTATCAGGGATGGATCAACCCTATTATCCACGACGGCGAAAAACGCGCTGCAACCTGGCGACTGGACCCTGAAAAGTCGGGGATCAGCTGTTGTATCGGAGATATCGGCACCCATGCTTTTGATATGATAGAATACGTTACGGGCATGGAGGTCAAAGAAGTACTTGCAGACCTCAACTATGTATACAGTGACAATAAAATGGATGTTGACGGTACCGTACTCCTTCGTTTCTCCGAATTTGTAAAAGGCCTGATCAGAACCAGCCAGATCGCCACCGGTGAAGAAAATAATTTTACCGTAAGCATCTACGGAGATAAAGGCGGATTGAAATGGGAGCAGGAAAACCCTAATTACCTCTATCACCTCACGGAGACCGAACCCCTGAAAGTTTTAAAACCCGGGCATGCCTATAACAGTGAATTATCCCTCGACGGCAGTAAATTGCCCCCCGGGCACCCCGAAGGTATCTTCGACTCCATGGGCAATATATACAAAGGTGTAGCAAGGGCCATCAGAAAAGAGAAATACCATCCCGGGGAATTCCCCACCATGAACGATGGTGTTCGCGGTATGAATTTTATAGAAAGAGTGGTTGAGTCGCACCAAAAGGGAAATACCTGGGTAAAAGTATAAGTGATGAACTGCGATTGGCAGGTATAAAATTGATGGAGATTGATTTCGGGAGATGATCGCATTACCTTTCAACCTTTATCAATCTCAGTCAATCTCCTCACAATCCTTAATAACCGGCTCAAAAATTTTATAAGTGTTATGTTTCCACTAAATTCGTGGTAAAATCCAAAAACATACATCAGAACGACATGAGAAAACTAAGAATGGGCATGATCGGTGGCGGCATCGGTTCATTTATGGGAGGTGTTCACCGCAAGGCATCTGCCATGGACGGTATGATAGAACTGGTATGCGGTGCTTTCAGCAGCACATCGGAAAAGTCCAGAGAAACCGGAAAATCGCTTTACCTGCCGGAAGACAGGTGCTATGGTAGTTTTCAGGAAATGATCTCAAGAGAAAAGGAACTTCCCGAAGGGGAGCGTATGGACTTTGTATCCATTGTCACCCCCAACCATCTTCATTTCGAACCTGCAAAAATGGCCCTGGAAAACGGTTTTCACGTAGTATGCGACAAACCCATGACCCTCACGGTAGAAGAAGCCAGGAGCCTGGAAAAACTGGTTCGGGAAACCGGGCTTCTATTTGCCCTGACACACAATTACACAGGCAATGCCATGGTAAAACAAGCCAGGGCCATGGTTAAAAACGGCGACCTGGGAGATATCAGAAAGATACACATACAATACCTGCAGGGATGGATGGCCGCGGAACTCGACGAACAGGCTGCTATAAAACCCTGGAGGGCCGACCCGAAAAAATCGGGCGTAGGAGGTTCCCTGGCCGATATAGGCACCCATGCCGAAAACCTGGTGTCTTACATCACCGGAACAAAGATCACCGAAATTGCGGCCGATCTCGGAAGGGTCGGTGAAGGCCGGGTGCTGGATAACGATGGTAACATCCTTTTCCGGATGGAAAACGGGGCAAAAGGCACCATGTCCATCTCACAGATCGCCACAGGCGAAGAGAACGACCTGGCCATTCGGGTATATGGAAGCAAAGGAAGCATCCAGTGGAACCAGGAAGATTCCACCCGCCTTTATACCAAATGGATAGATAAACCCGAACAAACCCTTACCCCGGACGGAAATGACATTTACGACGAGGTAAGGGCCGTTTCCAGGATCCCCAAAGGACATCCCGAAGGATACCTGGAAGCCTTTGCCACTATTTACAGGAATTTCGGCAGGCACCTGGTCAGCGTTCTGGAAAACAACCCTATCGAAAACCCGGACTACCCTACGGTAAGCGATGGCGTAAAAGGGGTTCAGTTCATATATGCCGCGGTGGAAAGTGATAAGAACAATGCTGCCTGGACCCAAATTTAACCACAAACAGCCTGGCAAGACGTCACCGGATTTTGAAAAGAAAAAAATTAAATATAAAAAGTCATACCAATGAAAACAATAAAAGGCCCCGCAGTATTTCTCGCACAATTCGTAGACAGTGAAGCCCCTTTCAATTCCCTGGACGGAATGTGTAAATGGGCAGCCGGGCTGGGCTACAAAGGCATCCAGATCCCTACCTGGGAAACCTTCCTTATCGATCTCGACAAAGCCGGAAGTGCCGACGAAGCGGAAGGACAGGCCTACTGCGACGAATTAAAAGAAAAAATAAATTCCTACGGACTGGAGATCACGGAACTCTCCACCCATTTGCAGGGGCAACTGGTAGCCGTTCACCCGGCCTATGATATCATGTTCGATAACTTTGCCCCCGACGCCTACAAAAACAATCCCAAAGCCCGTACCGAATGGGCCGTAGACCAGGTCAGCAAAGCGGCATTGGCCAGCCGGAGGCTGGGGCTTAAAGCACATGCCACTTTTTCCGGTTCCCTGCTGTGGCACACCGCACATCCCTGGCCACAACGCCCGGCCGGACTCGTGGAAATGGGCTTCGAAGAACTCGCCAAACGCTGGAAACCCATCCTCGACCTCTACGACGGGAATGATGTGGACGTCTGCTACGAGATCCACCCCGGCGAAGACCTCCACGACGGCGATACTTTCGAAAGGTTCCTGGAAGCGACCAACAACCACAAAAGAGTGAACATTCTATACGACCCCAGTCACTTTGTACTGCAACAACTCGATTACATCACTTATATCGATCACTATCACGAATTCATAAAATCTTTCCACGTCAAAGATTCCGAGTTTAATCCGACCGGCAAAAAAGGCGCTTTCGGCGGATTTAACGACTGGAGGGACCGGGCCGGAAGATACCGCTCGCTCGGAGACGGCCAGGTAGACTTCAAGACCATTTTTACCAAGCTCACAGAATACGGATGCGACGTCTGGGCCGTTATGGAATGGGAGTGCTGTATAAAATCGCCCGAACAAGGTGCACGCGAAGGTGCTCCGTTCATACAAAGCCATATCATCGAAGCCACAGAAAAGGCATTTGACGACTTTGCGGGAGCCGAGATCAATGATGAAAAACTAAAAAAAATACTGGGGCTATAAGATCATCGTCCCGGATAATTAAACACACAAATAATGAAAAAGATTGGATTTTGCGCTCTTTCCCTGCTCTTCCTGGTAGGATGCAAAGAGGCTAACAAAAAAGACACTGAAGAAGCGGCAAAAAAAGAAGAGGCCGCTGTTGTCGAAACCCAGGAAAAACAGGATGGCGAATGGGTATCCCTTTTTGACGGTAAAACCTTCTCGGGCTGGCATGGTTATAATTCCGATGAGATCTCCCCCGAATGGAGCATCCAGGACGGGACCTTGGTACTCACCCCAAACAATGACCGCAAGGTTGAAGGTAAGAACCTGGTTACCGATAAAGATTACACCAACTTTAAGCTCTCCCTGGAATGGAAAATATCCGAAGCAGGGAACAGCGGTGTGTTCTGGGGAGTTAAAGAGGTCCCGGAACTTCACGAACCTTACCAGACCGGACCGGAAATACAGGTCCTGGACAATGAAAGACACCCGGATGCCAAGGCAGGCACTACCCACCAGGCAGGAGCCCTGTACGATATGGTCCCCCCTTCGGAAAAGGTGGCAAAACCCGCAGGAGAATGGAACACCATGGTCCTGAAGATAGACCATAATGCCAACGAAGGCGAAGTATGGCTCAACGGTGTGGAGATCGTCAACTTCCCTGTACACGGCGAGGAGTGGGAAAATATGATAAAAGATTCCAAATTTAACGGCTGGGAAGGCTTCGGAGCCTATAAAACCGGGAAGATCGGCCTGCAACATCACGGTAATGAGGTCTCTTTCCGAAACATAAAGATCAAGGAATTACAATAAAAAACTTCCATGATCAATTCTCATACCCATGGGAAAATGATTAACTTTTTAAATGAACATATACAGAATGGAGGACCGAAGACAGATGACAGGGGCATACATCGGTCATCCGTTACCGGTCACCGGTCATTGATCTTCCGTTTAAAAATAAAAAGATGAAAAAGACATACGTATTAGTCTTCGCCCTCCTTATGAGCGGTATATATACCTACGCACAGAAAAAAAACATGCAAAAAGAACCCACAAAACCCGAAGAAACGGAAATTTACCACCCCGTTCCGCCAAAAGTAACTCCGGCTGCTGATAACGGGGCTCCCAGTGATGCCATTGTTCTGTTCGACGGCAAAAACCTGGACGAATGGGTCAGCGAAAAAAATGGTTCCAAAGCTCCCTGGACCTTAAATTCCGATGGCAGCATGTCGGTAAAACCCGGTGCGGGCGACATACAGACCAAAAAGGATTTCGGAAGCGTTCAGCTTCACCTGGAATGGAAATCTCCCGAGAAAATAAAAGGAGATGGCCAGAACCGGGGCAACAGCGGCGTATTTCTGCAAGACCGTTATGAGATCCAGGTACTGGACAACAATAACAACGACACTTATGTAAACGGGCAGGTAGGCTCCCTGTACAAACAAAGTGTCCCCCTTGCCAAAGCCTCCGTAAAAACCGGGGAATGGAATACATATGATATTATTTTTCACGCTCCCGAATTCAACAATACCGGAGAAAAGATCAAACCGGGAACCATTACCGTGCTCCACAACGGCATTCTGGTTCAGGACCACGTAGAGATCAAAGGGACCACCGAATATATAGGCTGGCCCAAGAACGACCCCCACGGCAAAGCACCGATAAAATTACAGGACCACGGCAGCGAAGTGAGCTTCCGCAATATCTGGGTAAGGGAATTATAACCCTTACCCCTTACTTTACCCATGCTGAACTTTCGAAAAGCGACAGAAAAAGACCTGCCCTTCATCGTGCAGATGCTGGCCGATGACAAGCTGGGGCAAGCCCGGGAAAACTATCGCCAGCCGCTCCCGGAAGAATACCTGGCCGCTTTCGGGAACATAGACAAGGACCCTAACCAGGAATTGATCGTTGTGGAGAACGGAAGTGGAGAAATTATCGGCACACTGCAGCTCAGCTTCATCCAGTACCTCACCTATCGCGGCGGAATACGGGCACAGATCGAAGCGGTAAGGATCAGAAAAGACCAAAGGGGAAAAGGCATAGGGCAGCAGATGTTTGCCTGGGCCATAAAACGCGCCAAAGAACGAAACGCCCATGTACTGCAACTGACCACCGATAAAAAGCGCCCCGAAGCCATTGGGTTTTATGAAAAACTGGGATTCCGGGCTACGCACGAAGGGATGAAACTACACTTTTAACCACCGATACCCATGAACACAAATCTCATAAGTCCCCGATTAACAATGTATTCAAAAGCGGCCCTCTTTCTCCTGCTCTTTTGTTTCCTAGCATCAGGCACATATGCCCAGGAGCGAATAAGGGATTACGGGATTGAAATAGGAGTTATCCCCACGGGGACACAAAATGCCATAACAGATGTTTCAGGGGTAAAAGTAGGGCACACCACTCTGGTAAAAGGCGATTCCATAAGAACCGGGGTCACGGCGATCCTTCCGCATGGAGGAAATATTTTTCAGCAAAAAGTGCCTGCTGCTGTCTTTGTGGGAAACGGGTTTGGAAAACTTGCAGGAAGCACACAGGTCAACGAACTGGGGAATATAGAGACCCCGATCATCCTGACCAATACCCTAAGCGTTGCGACTGCCATGGATGCCGTTATAAAATATACGCTCCGGCAGAAAGGCAATGAGAATGTCCGCTCGGTGAATGCGGTAGTAGGCGAAACCAATGACGGCTACCTAAACGATATCAGGGGCCAGCATGTCAAAACCCGGGATGTGCTTTCAGCGATCAATAACGCTACCGAGAACAATGCACAGGAAGGAAATATCGGAGCCGGAACCGGGACGGTCTGTTTTGGGTATAAAGGTGGAATAGGCACCTCATCGCGAAAACTGCCCGGGAGCCTGGGAGGCTATACCGTAGGTGTACTTGTACAAGCAAATTTCGGAGGGGTGCTGCAGATAGCCGGTATCAATGTTGGAAAAGAATTAAGCCGCTTTGCTTTTAGCGATCAGCTTTTAAACAATGTAGACGGCTCCTGCATGATCGTAGTAGCCACAGATGCTCCCCTGGACCATAGAAATTTAGATCGCCTGGCCAAACGCGCCTTTATGGGGCTTGCCAAAACCGGGGGTATTGCCTCGAACGGAAGCGGTGACTATATCATTGCATTTTCAACAGCCAAAGAAACACAGATCGCTTATAAAACCACACACCTGTTGAAACAAGAAGTCGTCGCCAACGACTATATGTCCCCATTGTTCATGGCCGCTATTGAGGCTACCGAAGAAGCCATTTTAAACGCGCTCTTTACAGCCAAAGCCACCACGGGAAAGAACAACAGAAAGATCGAGGCGCTCCCTGTATCAAAAGTGCTTGATATCTTAAAAGAACATCGTATTATAAAGAAAAAATGATCCTGCCCCTTTTACAGGCTTCCGGTTCGCTTTATAAATTGCTGCTGGAGCTTTTTAGTGATCGTACCTGCCCCCTCTTTCCTGAATTTCAATACGCCATCCATCATCATTTCACCAACAGCCGTGATCTGAACTGTTGTTCCGGCGATAAAAACTTCATCAACATGAGCTGTATCGTCTATATGTAATGCTTTTTCCCTGACTTCGATCCCCAGCTCTTCACATAATTCAATAACAGCTTTCCTGGTTATCCCCGGTAAAATATGATGCCCTTTCGGATGGGTATAAACAATATTATCCTTCACAAAAAATACCGAGGTATGCGATCCTTCCGTAAAAAGGCCATCCCTTTGCAATACATTTTCATAAAATCCCTGGCTGTATGCATCATTATTGAGCCCTACATTGGCCATTAACGAAGTGGACTTTATATCGCACCGATGCCAGCGAAAATCCTCCGAGATCAAAACTTTTACCAGCTTGTTTTCAAAACCCTTCATCACCAATGGAGAAGCATATATCAAAATTGTCGGCTCTGCATCAGCAGGAAAAAAATGAGACCGGGGAGCGATGCCCCTGGTTACCTGCATATATACGGTCCCGTCTCTATGGGTCAGTTCTGCTTTCTCCACGGCTGTTTTCAACACATTTTCAACAGCACTTACCTCAAACCCGATCCGGGTTTCATTTAATCCGTACTTTAACCGGTCTAAATGTTCTTCCAGCAAGAAAAACTTCCCTTCATAAACCGGGATCACCTCATATACACCATCCCCAAACAAAAAACCACGATCAAAAACAGAAACAGATGCTTTTTCACTTTCCATCCATTCCCCGTTAAGATACACGGCCTTCGGATACGTTTTTTTCATTACTAACCATTTAAGCGCTCAAATATAAACCAAGTCTGGTAAAAACCGTATTCTATAACGAATAAGTTCAAGGTTTAAAGTTGTAGGTTGAGCATGCCTGCAACTTGCAACCTGTAACCCGCAACTTTAACCGTTATTGAACCTCATCGCACAGCTTAAGATATGTGTACCATCATCTTTTTTCTTAACTTTTCTATTTTACTTACCTTTGTGCAACTTTTCTTAAAAAAAACCGGATGATACAATCTATGACGGGCTTCGGGAAATCCATAGTACAACTTCCCACCAAGAAAATAACAGTTGAGTTGAAATCACTCAACAGCAAGAGCCTGGATGTCAATGCCAGGATACCTTCCCAGTACAGGGAAAAAGAATTGCAGATGCGAAGCACCATTGCCAATGCCCTCGTACGCGGAAAGGTAGACTTTGGCCTGTATGTAGAGATCACCGGGGAAGAAACCACGTCCCAGGTCAATGAGGCTGTGATAAAGCAATACATGCAACAACTGAAAAACATCGTAAACGGGGACGAGACCGAACTCCTGAAAATGGCTGTCCGCATGCCGGATGCCCTCAAGACGGAGCGCAATAACATCGATGAGGAAGAATATGTAGCTATTGCCCGTGCCCTCGAGGACGCCATTGTTGAGATCAGGACCTTCAGGAACGAAGAGGGCCTTGCCCTCGAAAAAGATTTTCTGCTGCGGATAAACAATATCTCAACTTTGCTCGAACAAGTCAAGGAACTGGACCCCGAACGCATGGTACAGGTTCGGGAACGCCTGGAAAAGGCCGTGGCCGATGTCAAGGAAAATGTGGATAAAAACCGCTTCGAGCAGGAGCTTATTTATTACCTCGAAAAATTTGACATCACCGAAGAAAAAGTGCGTCTGGCCAACCATCTCGAATATTTTCTCAGCTCCCTGAATTCTGAAGATTCTAACGGAAGAAAGCTCGGCTTTATCTCCCAGGAAATAGGAAGGGAGATCAACACCATCGGTTCCAAGGCCAACTACGCACCCATGCAAAAGCTGGTGGTGCAGATGAAAGACGAACTGGAAAAGATCAAGGAACAAGTCTTAAACGTTCTTTAGCATGGCAAACAACAGCGCCAAAAAAGGCAAGCTCATTGTATTCTCCGCACCTTCGGGAAGTGGAAAAACCACCATAGTCCGTCACCTGCTCGGCATTGAAAAGCTAAACCTCGAATTTTCCATCTCCGCCACTTCCCGTGAGCCCCGGGGGAATGAGGTAGATGGCAGGGACTATTATTTTCTCAGTCTCAGGCAGTTCAAGGATCACATCAAACAAGGCGATTTCCTGGAATGGGAAGAAGTATACCGGGACAATTTTTACGGCACCCTGAAAACCGAAATAGAACGTATCTGGGCCAGGGGTAAAAACGTTATTTTTGATATCGACGTGGCCGGGGGGCTCCGTATTAAAAAGAAATTCCCGGAAGAAACCCTTGCCGTATTCGTAAAACCGCCCAGTGTGGATGAATTGAAAATACGGTTGAAAAAGCGAAAAACAGAACCGGAAGACAAGATAAACATGCGTATAGCCAAGGCTTCCGTAGAACTGGCTACTGCTCCGCAATTTGACAGTATCATCAAGAACTACGACCTGGAAACCGCCCTGGCAGAGGCCGAACAACTGGTGGATGAGTTTATCAACAAACATTAAAACAGAAACCTTCAACCCGTCGCCCTGAACTCGCCTGCACTAAGCGCAGCCGAAGTGTCGAAGGGTTGAACTTTAAACTTGAACCTTTGAACTCCAGAAAGAAAACCGGCTTATATTTCGGAACCTTCAACCCGGTCCATGTGGGGCACATCATCATTGCCAATCACTTTGCCGAACACAGCGACCTGGACGAAATATGGCTCGTGGTCACGCCCCACAACCCTTTCAAAAAGAAAAGTTCGCTCCTGCCGGACCACCACCGCCTGGAAATGGTGCACAGGGCCACTGAAAAATACAATGACCTGAAGCCCTGCGATATCGAATTTAAGCTGCCGCAGCCGAGCTATACCGTAAATACCCTGGCACATTTACAGGAAAAGTACCCTCAGCGGGAATTTTGCCTCATCATGGGCGAAGACAACCTGAATGGCCTCCACAAGTGGAAAAACTACGAAATTATCCTGGAGCATCATTCGATCTACGTATATCCGAGGATCACCTCAACCCGGGAAGTTCCCCTGGAAAAGCACCCCCGCATCCATAAAATAGACGCCCCGATCATTGAAATATCCTCTACGGCCATACGCAAAGACATCAAAGCCGGAAAAAACGTCTCCCCCCTGCTCGACCCTTCCGTCTGGCAGTATATCGACCAAATGAATTTTTACAAATAGGGCTTCGGCTCCACTACCAGGCCTGGCTTTAGTTTATCCTGAGCTCGCCGAAGAGCTCAGGATAAACTAAAGCCGGAGTCAATCAAGTTTTTCGGAAAGTTTCCTGAACACCTTCTTGGCCTCCTTGCCTTCATACAGCACATTATACACCGCGTCCATAATGGGGGTTTTAATCTTGCGCTCATGCTTGTTGTTGATAATATGCGCACTTTTGGCCGCGTAATAACCTTCAGCAACCATACTCATTTCCATCATGGCCGACTTCACCGTATATCCTTTTCCAATCATATTGCCGAACATACGGTTACGGGAAAAAACAGAATATCCCGTGACCAGCAGGTCGCCAAGGTAAGCGGAATTGTTGATATTCCTTTTCATCTTGTGCACGCGTTTTATAAAACGCCGCATTTCGCGTATGGCGTTACTCATCAAAACGCTCTGAAAATTATCGCCATATCCCAGTCCGTGTGCAATACCGGCAGCAATGGCATAGATGTTCTTCAGTACGGCTGCATATTCCGTACCGATAATATCGTCAGATATCTTGGTCTTTATATAATCGCTGGACAGGTTTTTAGCCACAGTCCCGGCCTTTTTCTCGTCTGCACAGGCAATGGTGAGGTACGACAGCCTTTCCAGGGCCACTTCTTCGGCATGGCATGGCCCTGTAATGACCCCAATGCTTTCAAACGGAATATTATACCGGTCGTGAAAATGTTCGCCTACAATAAGCCCGGTTTCCGGGACGATCCCTTTGATTGCAGAAAAAATGACCTTGTCCTCCAGAGACACCGTAAGTTTTTCCAGTTCCGAATGCAAAAATGCCGAGGGCACGGCAAAAATGATTATATCGGCATAGGCCACTGCTTCGTTGATATCACCGGTAAGCCTCAGTTGTTCCGTATGAAATTCTACCGCACTGAGATAGTTCGGATTGTGTTTCTGGTGCAGTATATGCTCCCTGGCAAAGGTATTGCGCATATACCATCCTATTTCATCCAGGTTTTCCGACAACATCTTTACAATGGCGGTAGCCCAGCTGCCTCCGCCGATCACTGCAAATTTTGTATCGCTCATGAATATATTTCGTTAAGTATTTTTACTTGTCTTATCCTTTTCCCCGTAAAACAGGAAGAACATCCGCTTTATCGATTTCATTCCCGCATCCTTTATTTCACGGTGCCCCGGCATTCAAAAGTAACCAAAAAACAGGGGATTACATGAGGCACTGACAATCAAATTCTTACATTTTTGGCACGGGAATTGGTGATAGTTCTGTCAAATACCGTAAACATATAAACTATGAAAGGCATAAAACTATTCTTAGGATGTATTCTGATTATGGGAGTCGCAGCTTCCTGTTCCACAGAAGACGATTATTTTGAAGATGATATATCCCTGGACGAACTTTTAATCTCCTATGAATCCTGGTATGTAGATCATCGCATGACCGAGGGGAGACTTGCGGTCCCTTTTCTTGAAGATGCCTTTACAGTATCTTTCTGGGACGGTGTATTCTATGTCAATTACGACAATACCCGAAATGGTATGGGCATAGATGTAGGATATTATACGGCATACGACACTTTTGTAGTTATTGACCATGATACTGACGGTGTTTGGGAATTTGACGTCATACAACATGGAAACAACGAAATAGAACTTTACGACCGTACCTCCGGAACTTCTTATTTCCTCGTAGGCCGTTAATAAAAGAAAACATTTCGGTGGAGTTGATCTCTTATTTTCCCGGAAAACAAGATCTTTAATATGGCAGGCAACTCCTGCCCCAAAATTTTAACATTACATTATGAGACAAAAAACAATCGACAGTCCGAACCCATCGTTATAAATGACAAAACGATACAATGATAAGACGTTGATCCGGACAGGATATAAGAATTTACCGGAAGGTGGTTCGTCGAACACCTGAAAGCAGAAAATAAAGGTTAGTTGATTTTTGGTTGGTTATTTAGTTGGGAAACCGCTCTTTCGTAGAGATACGTAAGGGGCGGTTTCTTTTTTATTGAACTCATTTAAACTTTTTCGCTTCAATCAAAAAAGTTTAAATGAGTTCATATTATTTTTCCGCGTCTCCCGAAAAAAGAATAATTTCATCCGGAAAACAATTTCTTTTGAACCAGGTCCTGTGCTTCATAAAAAAACACCGTATTAAGGCTACGATCCTGGCCATACTCCTCATTGCCTACTATTTTTGCCTGCCGGACCCCTTATTCCGGACACCCACCTCAACGGTCATAGAGAGCAGAAACGGGGCATTGCTTGGTGCCCGAATAGCCGAAGACGGGCAATGGCGTTTTCCCGAAACCGATAGCGTTCCGAAAAAATTCGAACAGTGCATCCTCCATTTCGAGGACGCCTATTTCTATACCCACCCGGGTTTTAACCCCATATCTATCGGTAAGGCCCTGGTCCGCAACATCAGGGCGGGCAATGTGGTCCGGGGCGGGAGTACGCTGACCCAGCAGGTCATCCGGCTTTCCCGGAAGGGGAAAAAGCGGACCTATTTCGAAAAAGTCCTTGAGATCATTCTGGCTACAAGACTGGAACTGCGCCATTCTAAAAAGGACATTTTAAGGCTCTACGCCTCTCAGGCCCCTTTTGGCAGCAATGTAGTAGGGCTGGACGTGGCTGCCTGGCGTTATTTCGGGGTGCAACCCCACCAGCTCTCCTGGGCCGAAAGCGCTACGCTGGCCGTACTGCCCAATGCCCCGAGCCTTGTTTATCCGGGGAAAAACCAGGAAAAATTGCGCATCAAGCGAAACCGTTTGCTGCACAAACTGCGGGAAGCAAAGCTCATCGACTCTACAACCTATCAGCTTTCTATCGCAGAACCACTTCCCCAAAAGCCTTTTCCCCTGCCCCGGACCGCACCTCACCTGCTACAACGTATGGCACGGGAACATCCCGGGCAAAAAGTACGCACCAGTATTGACCCGGCACTTCAGGACCGCGTCAACACTATCGTAAAACAGCACCACGAAATACTGAAGCAGAACGAAGTATACAACGCCGCAGTATTGGTGATGGATGTCCACACCCGTCAGGTCCTGGCCTATACGGGAAATACTCCTACGGACAAAAAACACCAGAAAGACGTGGATATTATCAACGCCCCCAGGAGTACGGGCAGCATTATGAAACCTTTTTTATATGCGGCCATGCTGGATGCCGGTGAACTGCTTCCCAACACCCTGGTACCCGATATCCCTACCCGGATCTCCAGCTACACCCCCGAAAATTTCAATCCTGAATACGACGGGGCCGTCCCTGCCGGGAGCGCTCTGACCAGGTCACTGAATATCCCGTTCGTCCGGATGTTACAGGACTACGGGCTGGAACGTTTCAGGGACAAACTCCAGGCCTTCCGCCTGCGCGATATCGACCGGCCGGCGGATTACTACGGCCTTACCCTCATCCTTGGCGGAGCCGAAAGCAACCTTTGGGACCTGTGCAAAACCTATGCTTCACTGGCTTCTACCGTAAACCACTTTCACGAAACCTCCAGCGAGTACTACACCGGTGAATTTGCCGAACCTGTATTAAAAGCAAATGAAAAAGCCGGTTTCGGGACCGTGTCCCGCCAAAAGACCGTATTCGATGCGGGGAGTATTTTCCTCACCTTTCAGGCCATGAGAGAGCTGAACCGCCCTGAGGGCAACGAAGCCTGGCAGTATTTCGACTCTACGAAAAAGATCGCCTGGAAAACAGGCACCAGCTTCGGCAACAGGGATGCCTGGGCCATAGGAGCTACCAAAGACTACGTTATAGGGGTCTGGGCCGGAAATGCCGACGGCGAGGGACGGCCGGGGCTTACAGGAGTGACCGCAGCCGCCCCCATACTGTTCGATGTATTTGATGCCCTGCCTTCGTCATCGTGGTTCGACATGCCTTATGACGAGCTGGTCGAAGCCGAAGTGTGCCGCAACAGTGGTTATCTCGCCTCTCCCCTTTGCCCTAAAACCACCGCCTGGATCCCTCACAGCGGACAACGTACCGGCCCCTGTCCATACCACCATCTGGTTCACCTGGACAGCAAGCGGCAATATCGTGTAAACACCTCCTGTACACCAGTTACCGATATTATTGCGGAGCCCTGGTTTACCCTTCCTCCCCTCATGGAGCACTATTATAAAAACAATCATGCCAACTATAAAAGCCTGCCCCCTTTCCGGGCCGATTGCTTTACCGATGGCCCCGTGGCCATGGATTTTATCTATCCAAGAGAGGACCAGGACGTCATATTACCCAAAAACTTTGAGGGCACTACCAATGAACTGGTGGTCAAAGTAGCCCATTCCAAACCCGGCACCACAGTTTTCTGGTATGTTGACGACCGCTTCCTGGGGCAAACCAGGACCTTCCACGAAATGGCCATTATTCCCAGGGAAGGAAAACACCTTATCACGGTGATCGATGAATTCGGGAATGAGATCAAACGAACCGTCCGGGTAAAGAAATAGATCGATGATAGATGACCGGTGACAGGGGTATGCACCCGTCATCCACCACCGGTCATCCGTCCCTCCCTTTTTATTTTAACAACAAATTAACTTCTTTTGGTTCGGTTCAAACCGAACTTACTATATCTTTGCCCAAAATTTCAATCTTGGAGTACATATGCAGTGTGAAGAATTAGAAAAGGAAAAATGTGGTCTGGTAGAAGAACTGGGGGTTTATTTTGAAAAGAATGAAGCATTCTCCCCGCTCTCGGCCAGGATTTTTTCCATTATGGTCCTTACGGGGGAAGAGGGAGTTACTTTTGACGAACTCCTGGAAAAGCTGGAGGCGAGCAAAAGTTCCATCTCTACCAATTTACAATTATTACAATCTACGGGAAAATTAACATATTTTACTAAAACAGGAGATCGAAAGCGATATTTTAAGATCGCGCCGGACCAGATGCTGGTCCGCCTGGACGAAAAAATAGAACAATGGAAAAAAGAAAAAGAGTTACTGGAAAAAGTACATTGCTATAAAATGAGGTACATCCAGAAGAACGGCCAGTCCGATCCCGATAATGCGGGACTTTTGTTTAACCGGCATTACATAGAATTTGCAGAACAAATGTTAAGCAACCTCATCAGACTCAAGGAAAATATTTCAAACGCCATAAATCAATAATAAAAAGCAGACATGAGAACAAAAACTATTTTAAAATATATGGTGGCAATGGCGGTGATTGCCCCATTACTCACAAGTTGTAACCAGGCACAACCCCAGGGGCAACAGGCTATGGCCATACCATTCCCTACCGTTAAAGTTGCCCGAAAAGACATCGTAGCCCACAAACAATTTCCCGCCAGTATAGAAGGTGTGGTAAGCAGTGAGGTACGTGCCAAGGTTTCCGGGTACATCCAGGACGTTCTGGTAGACGAGGGTGAAAACGTGAGAAAAGGCCAACCCCTTTTCCGCCTGGAAACCCAGACACTCAGCCAGGATGCCGAAGCGGCCAAGGCCCAGGTCAATGTGGCCCAGGTAGAAGTGAACAAACTCGTTCCCCTGGTCGAAAAAGGCATTATAGGCGATGTGCAACTGGAAACAGCAAAAGCCAATCTGGCCCAGGCCAGGAGCAATTACAACAGTATTGCCGCAAATATAGGCTATGCTACGATTAAAAGCCCGGTGGACGGGGTGGTAGGCTCTATTCCATTCCGAAAAGGAACGCTGGTAAGTGCCGCAGATGCTGTTCCCCTGACCACGGTTTCGAGCATAGAAAACGTATATGCATACTTCTCCATGAATGAAAAGGATTTTATTTCCTTTACCCGGAATGTAGAAGGCAAGACACTGGACGACAAAGCCAGAAACATGCCCAAGGTAAAATTACTGCTTGCCGATGGTTCCAGCTATGAAGAAGAAGGCACCATTGAGACCATAACCGGCCAGATCGATACACAAACAGGTACTGTAAGTTTCCGGGCCACTTTTCCCAACCCTACCTTGCTGCTCCGAAACGGAAGTAGCGGTACTATAATGGTTCCGGAACGTTATGACGATGCGCTCGTTGTCCCTGCCCTTTCCTCCTTTGAACAACAAGGGAAGAAGTTTGTTTATATCGTGGCAGACAACGATTCCATTTATGCCAGGTCCATACAGTCCTCAGCAGAGGTAGACAACCTCCTGGTTATAAAAGACGGCATAAAGGAAAACGAACAGATCCTGGGCAAGGGTGTGGGCAAAGCACGTCCCGGAATGAAGATCACTCCGCAACCCACCAGCATAGATAGCATCGTAAACTCGTTCAACACCGTATTCAAATAGGAAAAAACCATGCTAAAAAAGTTTATTGAAAGACCGGTATTATCTACCGTAATATCGATCATTATCCTGATATTAGGGGTCCTGGGGCTTTCAACCCTACCGGTTACCCAATACCCCGATATAGCCCCTCCTACCGTGCAGGTAACCGCCAGTTATCCGGGTGCTAATGCCGAAACCATACTGGAGAGTGTCATTGTTCCCATAGAAGAACAGATAAACGGTGTGGAAGGGATGACCTATATGACCTCCACCGCCAGTAACAACGGTAGTGCAGAAATACAAGTATATTTCGAACAGGGTTACGACCCTGATATTGCGGCCGTAAACGTACAGAACCGTGTGGCCAGGGCAAATTCAGTATTGCCTTCTGAAGTAACACGCGCCGGGGTTATTACCCAGAAAAGGCAGAACTCCGCATTGATGTATGTAGCCTTGCTGTCTAAAAACCCGGATTACGATGACACTTTTGTACAAAACTATCTGAACATCAACGTAAGGCCCGAACTGCAACGGGTTAATGGTGTAGGTGAAGTAAGTGTCTTCGGAGCCAAGGATTACTCCATGCGTATCTGGCTGGATCCGACCAAAATGGCAGCCTACGGTCTCACGACCAATGATGTTATCGGGGCCATAGGAGAACAAAGTCTTGAAGCCGCTGCCGGATCCCTGGGGCAAAACTCGGGGGAATCCTTTGAATATGTTATTAAGTATAAAGGAAGGTATAAAACGGCAGAAGAGTACCAGGACATCGTAGTAAAAGCCCTGGGCAACGGGAAGTATTTAAGAGTAAAAGACGTGGCCAAAGTAGAGCTCGACGCCTTTTCTTACTCAACAGTGAGCCGTTCCATAGGCTATCCCGGAGTAAACTTCGGAGTTTTCCAGACCCCGGGGTCCAATGCCCAGGAGATCATCCAGGAACTCCATGAAAAACTGGAGGAAATGAAGAAAAGTTTCCCGGAAGGAATTGATTACCTGGTAAATTACGATACCAATAAATTCCTTACGGCATCTATCGACAAGGTAAAACACACCCTTATCGAGGCTTTCATACTGGTGTTTATTGTGGTCTTTATCTTCCTGCAGGATATTAAATCCACACTCATTCCGGCCATAGCGGTTCCGGTAGCAATTATAGGTACCTTCTTTTTCCTGCAGTTGTTCGGATATTCCGTTAACCTGCTCACGCTTTTCGCCCTGATCCTTGCCATTGGTATTGTGGTCGATGATGCCATTGTGGTCGTCGAGGCGGTCCATTCAAAGCTGGAGGAAGGTTATGACAATGCGAGAAAAGCCACCATATCGGCCATGAGCGAAATAAGCGGGGCCATTATATCGATTACCCTGGTTATGGCTGCTGTATTTATTCCGATTACCTTTATACAGGGACCTTCCGGGGTATTTTACGAGCAGTTTGGGGTTACCCTGATCGTGGCCATCCTTATTTCTGCTGTAAACGCATTGACCCTTAGCCCCGCACTGTGTGCCATTTTCCTGAAACCACACAAGGATCATCCGGATGCCAAAAAGAATATATTGCAACGTTTTTACGATGGCTTCAATATCGCTTTTAACAGTATGACCCAAAAGTACACCAAATCACTGGGCTTCCTCACCAAACACAAGTGGATAACCGTGATCATCCTGGGTGCAGCCGTATTGGGCATCCTATGGGCCAGCAAAACCACACCTACCGGTTTCGTTCCGTCAGAAGACAGGGGGGTTGTTTTTGTCAATGTGGAGTTACCGCCAGGTTCTTCCCTGGACAGAACATATGGGGTTACCCAGGAACTGTACGAAATTATAAACGGTGTAGACGGTATCAGGGCAGCATCACTGATCAATGGAAGTAGTTTCTTTTCAGGTGCAGGTAGCTCTTACGGCATGGGCTTTATTATTCTCGATGACTGGGAAGAACGGACTACCGAAGCGACCTCTCTGGATGCCATTGTAGGGCAGCTTTTCCAGAGATCAGCGGCTATCTCAGATGCCAACATTATTTTCTTTACACCGCCAAGTGTCCCCGGTTTCGGTACTTCCGACCTCGAAGTACAGATCCTTGACCGTGCGGCAGGAGACCTTAAGGACCTCGACAATGTGGCAAAACAATTCGTAGGGGCCCTGAACCAGCGTCCTGAGATCGGTTTTGCCTCCAACTCCTTCAGTACGAACTTCCCTCAGCTGGAAATGGACATTAATGTCCCTAAGGCCAAGGAAGCAGGAATTGGAATAAACGACATCCTTTCCGCACTCCAGGGATATATCGGAGGATTCTATGCCACGGATTTCAGTAGGTTTGGAAAACAGTACAAGGTATTTGTGCAGGCTGAGCCCAAGGATCGAAAAGACGAATTGAGCCTCAACAGTATGTTTGTCCGTAACAACAACGGGGAAATGGCTCCTATTTCGGAATTCGTTACCCTGAAACGTGTATATGGTCCGCAGACCGTAAACCGTTTTAACCTGTTCAACTCAGTAACTGTCAACGGTGCTACCTCCCCGGGTTACAGTACCGGAGATGCCATTGCAGCGATCAACCAGCTTGCCGAGGAGACATTGCCCAACAATTACGAAGTTGCTTATTCCGGAATTACCCGGGAAGAGATCAATTCTTCCGGACAATCGGTCATTATATTTGCACTGAGTATTCTTTTTGTATACTTCTTCCTGGCAGCCCAGTACGAAAGCTATATATTACCGCTATCCGTACTGTTATCCCTGCCTGTGGGAGTTGCGGGCGCATTTATTGCGACCAAACTGGATGGCTTGCAGAACAATATTTATTTCCAGATTGCCCTGATCATGCTTATAGGGCTGCTGGCCAAGAACGCCATCCTCATCGTGGAATTTGCCCTTCAAAGGCGCAGACACGGTATGCCTCTTATTGAAGCGGCCATAGATGCCGGAAAGGCACGTCTCCGTCCTATTCTTATGACATCCTTTGCGTTTATCGTGGGCCTTATGCCCCTGGTACTGGCCAAAGGTGTGGGTGCAGAAGGTAACAACTCCATCGGTACGGGTGCTGCTTTCGGTATGCTTATAGGTACCGTGATCGGGGTATTTATCATCCCTACCCTCTTTGTAGTGTTCCAGTGGTTACAGGAACGCATCAGCGGTGCGCCCGAAGCCGTAAAGGTACAGGAAGAAACAAAAGAAAGCTAAAAACATACCTACACGACGAGATATGAATTATAGAAGAATTTTTAAAATAACTGCGATAGCAGGATTTGCATTCCTCATGCAATCCTGCTTCGTGGCCAAGACTTATGAACGTCCCGAAGTGGAAGAAACCGAAGGTCTTTATCGCACGGACGAGCTGCCACAAGACAGTACTTCCATGGCTGATATATCCTGGGAAGAACTGTTCACTGACCCGTATTTACAGGACTACATCAGAAAAGGACTGGAAAACAACCTGGACGTCCGTATAGCTATACAGCAGATAGCTGCTGCCGAAGCCTATATGAAGCAAGGTAAAGCCGGATATTTCCCAACACTTAGTGCCGGAGCTGATGTAAGCCGCCAGTACCTGGCAAAAAACAGCCAGTTCGGGTCTTTCTTTAGCGGGCATATCGACCAGTTCCAGCTTACCGGAAACCTCTCCTGGGAAGCCGATATTTGGGGGAAAATAAGAAGTAACCGGAGAGCTTTTCTGGCTTCTTACCTGCAAACTGTTGCCGCCCACCAGGCGGTAAAAACGGAGCTCATAGCTTCTATTGCCTCTTCGTATTATCAGTTACTGGCCCTCGATCAGCAACTGAAGATTACCGAGGAGACCATAGAAAACAGGGAATCCAGCCTGGAAACCACCAAAGCACTGAAAGTGGCCGGAAGTGTCACCGAGGTAGGTGTAAAGCAAACCGAAGCGCAGCTCCATACGGCAGAGGCTCTCCTGGTAGACATTAAGGCTAACATCAAGATCATGGAGAATACCCTGAGCATCCTTTTGGGCGAAATGCCGCATACCATAGAAAGGGGTAAACTGGAAAACCAGAGTATCGATACAGAACTGAAAGTAGGGGTTCCCGCCCAGTTATTACAAAACAGGCCGGATGTAATGGCTTCTGAATACGGGCTTGTCAATGCCTTTGAGCTGACCAATGTTGCAAAGAGTAATTTCTATCCCTCATTAACGCTTACAGCCACGGGCGGATTCCAAAGTGTAGAATTCAGCAAATGGTTCGATTCGGGCTCCCTGTTTGCAACCCTGGCAAGCGGATTGACACAACCCATCTTTAACCAGCGAAAGATACGTTCGGAATACGAAGCATCACAGGCACGGCAGGAAACTTCCCTGCTGGAGTTCAAACAAACCTTACTCAATGCCGGGAAGGAAGTTTCAGATGCCCTGTATACCTATGAGGCAGAAACCGAAAAAATAGATATCCGTAAAAAGGAGCTGGATGCCTATACACTTGCCACGGAATATTCGGAAGAACTGCTCAATAACGGTATGATCAATTATCTTGAAGTGCTTACCGCAAAAGAACAGGCGCTGAACTCAGAGCTGAGCTATATAGACTCCAGGTTCCAGCAGCTCAATGCCATTATTACCCTGTATAAGGCCCTGGGTGGCGGATGGAAATAAGCCCGGAAAGAATATGATAACCAAAGAGGAGTTTTTAAAGTTATCTATAACTAATTTTACCCGGTTCGGCAGCCGTAATTTCACTATGGATCAGCTGGCTGCCGAACTCGGTATCTCCAAAAGAACGATCTACCAGCATTTTGCTAATAAACAGGAACTGGTATTGACCAGCTTCCAGTATCTGCTCAATACCATTAAACGCGAAATGACGTGCATTGAGCAAAAACAGAAAGGAAACCCTTTGCCGTGCATCATTTATTTTTACAAACTGGGATTGGAGAAATTACAGTCATTCAACCCTTCTTTTTTACACGGCCTCAGGAAATACTATCCGGAAGCCTACCTGAAATTCGAGGATTTTAAAAACGACGTAGTTTACGGCAAGGTCTATCACTTTTTAAAAACCGCACAGGAACTGAAGCAGTTGAGAAAAGACATTGATCTCGGCCTGGTGTGCAAACTCTACCTGTTGCGTATGGATGAGATCGTTTTTACGGGAAACCTTTTTGAAGATTACAGCAAAGAAGTCCTGCTCGAACACCTGATCACCAACAACCTGCGCGGACTCATGACCCCGGAATATGTTGAGAAATACAATTTTTCATTGTAAGGTCAACAGATGCCGGTAAGGAATACACAAAAATAGTTTTTGTTTTTCATTTTAATAAATGGTTAATTGGTGAAAACCGTTCGTATTTGCACCGCAGGTACGGACGGTTTTTTTTAGCGCAGCGGGAATCCTTTGGCGGCCCACCACGGATGTGTCTCCACGATCAGCCTGCCCGATTTTACCATAGGGTCTATTCTGGCCAGGCTGTCTGCCATTTCAAGGGTTGGAGTATTGTAGATCGTTATCCCCCGGATATCCCCGTCATCGCCGAAAGGTCCGGAAATCGATGCATATCCCTCCTCGTACATTCTTCCCAGGTGTTCCATATGTAACGCCATTAAACTGTCCGTTTCTTCTTTACCACCGGAACGCTCGGGGCCTTTTTTGAGAAAAACGATAAAATATTGTTGCATGAGGTAGGTCGTGTCTTCTTCCTCGTCTTTATATTCAAAGATTTGATATCCCTGTTCTACCAGACCCTTTTTAATGGAATCCAAAGGTATTTTCTCCATACCTTCCTGTATTACTTCCTTCTCCTGTACAGCATTATTCCCGCAGGAACAAAAGCCTCCCAAAACCAACAGAAGAAGCCTTTTTTTGATTACATCCATTTCGTATACGGTTTTTTACTCAACTGCGAATTGTAGTACCTCACATCGCCGGTCACCTCTTCTCCAAGCCAGTCCGGCCGGTAAAAATCCTCGTTTTCCGAGGCCAGTTCAATCTCTGCGATCACCAGTCCGGTGTTCTCCCCCAGGAATTCATCAACTTCGATCAGATGCTTTCCGGCTTTTATTTCATGCCTTATTTTTTCTATCACTCCTTTTTCGCACAACGGCAAAAGCGCCTCTGCATCGGCTACGGAAATTGCTTTCTCCCATTCAAACCGCGACAGCCCGCTTTTGTCCGATTTCCCCTTGACGGTAATAAACCCTTTATCTCCCTTTATGCGAATCCTCACGGTCCTTTCGGGATGGGTATTCAAAAAACCCTGTACGATGCGGGTAGCGGACTGTGTTTCTTCCCGGAACACTTCCGATCTCACTAAAAATTTGCGCTCTGTTTCTATCATTGTGGTTTTATTGGGCAAAGTTTCGGAACTTTGTAAAGTTAGCTAATTATGGCCGATAAGCTCACATACCGGAAAATTATCCACATCGACATGGATGCTTTTTACGCTTCCGTGGAACAGAAGGACAATCCCGAACTCCGGGGCAAACCCATTGCCGTAGGGGGCGGGAGCAAACGCGGTGTGGTTGCCGCAGCCAGCTATGAAGCACGGAAATTCGGGGTCCGCAGTGCCATGAGCGGTATATTGGCCCGGAAGCTCTGTCCGGAGCTTATTTTTGTAAAAACAAGGTTTGACCGTTATCGCGAAGTTTCCCGGAAAATACGGAGCGTATTTTATGAATATACCGACCTGGTGGAGCCTCTATCCCTGGACGAAGCCTACCTCGACGTCACCGAGAACAAAAAGGGAAACCCGTCGGCCACCCTGATCGCCCGGGAGATCAGGCAACGTATATATGACGAGACCGGACTCAATGCTTCCGCAGGGATATCCATTAACAAATTCATAGCCAAAATAGCTTCGGATTACAATAAGCCCAACGGCCAGAAAACGGTAAATCCGGAAGAGGTGGTCCCTTTCCTGGAAGCCCTGGATATCAAGAAATTCTACGGGGTGGGAAAGGTAACGGCCGAAAAAATGTACAAGCTGGGTATTTTTACGGGGAAAGACCTGAAAGAAAAACCGATAGAATTTCTGGAAGAACAGTTCGGCAAATCAGGGAAACATTATTACTACATTGTCCGTGGCATACACAACAGCCCGGTAAAGCCCGACCGTATCCCGAAATCGGTAGGTGCGGAACGCACGTTTTTTGAGAACCTGTCTTCAGAGATCTTTATGCTGGAACGCCTGGAACAGATCGCCATTGAGCTCGAAAACCGCCTGCTGCGGAACAAGATCTCCGGAAAAACGGTTACTCTGAAGATCAAATACAGTGATTTTACCCTGCAGACCCGGAGCAAGACCCTCCCCTATTTCGTTGCAGACAAAAACCTTATCCTGGAAGCCGCCAGGGAGCTGCTATACCAGGAAAAACCACAAAATTCGGTACGGTTACTGGGCATTTCCCTATCCAATCTCAATACTCAAAAAGAAGAACAGGTGGCGGTGCAGTTGAAGTTCGATTTTTAACAGGAATTCAATATCACTAAACGCGTCATTGCCAACCCTCCATAAGCAGCTAGAGCCAGCCCCTGGGTTTATCGAAAGGGGCAATCTCGCAGAGGCAGGCAGCCATCTCCAATGGCAAGCGAAAATCCGCAGGGAGATTGCTACACTTCGTTCGCAATGACGCGTTTAATAATATCTGACTTATTTATTTTCCCTCTAATGGATCTCCGTCACCCTAAGCGTATTTACCATTCCTTTTTGCTGGATCGGCATGGCGGCAAGGCTTATCATCATATCACTGGGTTCCACAAATCCCATTTCCCGGGCAAAGTTGTTTACGTCTTCTATGGTCTCGTCCGTAGATACATATTTATCGTAGTAGAAGGCTTTCACTCCCCATAACAGGTTGAGCTGTGTAAGTATCCTCCTGTTGGAAGTAAAGACCAGGATATGCGCCTGAGGCCTCCAGGCAGATATCTGGAACGCCGTATACCCGCTATTGGTCAGTGTTGAAATAACCTTGGCCTTGATCTCATTGGCCATCAGCGCTGCATGGTAGCACACTGATTTGGTAATGTACCTGCTGGTACGGATATACGGAGGTTCTTGGGGAACCTTTATCAGCGGAGAATGTTCTACACTGTTTATAATACTGGCCATTTTCTCGATAACCTGTACGGGATAACTCCCTACCGAAGTCTCACCCGAAAGCATCACGGCATCCGCTCCGTCCATGACCGAATTGGCCACATCGTTCACCTCTGCCCGGGTAGGTGTAAGGCTGGTGATCATACTTTCCATCATCTGGGTGGCAATGATCACCGGTATCCTGGCTTTCTTGGCGCGCAATACCAGTTGTTTCTGGATAAGGGGCACTTCCTGGGCCGGGACTTCCACCCCGAGGTCTCCCCGGGCCACCATAAGCCCGTCGCAATAAGCCACGATCTTGTCTATATTCTCCACGCCTTCGGGTTTTTCGATCTTGGCAATAACCGGTATTTTATGCTCCGAATGTTTATTGATAAGTTCCTGAAGGTCTATAAGGTCCTGGCTATCCCTGACAAAAGACAATGCTATCCAGTCTACCTCGCTTTTAATAGCGAAAATAGCGTCTTTTACATCCTTTTTGGTCAGTGCCGGCAAGGACACTTTGGTATTGGGCAGGTTAACCCCTTTTTTGGATTTCAGGGCTCCTCCCTGGATCACTTTTGCCTTTACGGTCGTTTTCTTGTCGGTGTCCACCACTTCGAAGATGAGTTTGCCGTCGTCCAGCAAAATACGCTCCCCGGGCCTCACATCTTTCGGAAAGGCCTTATAGTTCATGTATACTTTTTCCCTGGTACCTTTAAACTCCTCTCCGGTCACAAAAAATATTTCGTCTCCTTTATTCACCACTACGTCCTCTGCCATGACCCCCACACGCAATTTCGGTCCCTGGAGGTCACCCAGGATGGAAGTATTGTATCCCAGTTCTTCATTCAGGGCCCGTATCATCCCGATACGCTCTTTTACATCGTCATAATCGGCATGAGAGAAATTAATCCTGAAAACATCCACTCCCGCATCCATCATTTCTTTCAGCACTTCCTTCTTGCTTGTAGCGGGGCCTAGAGTGGCAACAATTTTTGTCTTTTTTCTGTTCGGCATTATCAAAAAATTAAATTGTGTTTTGATTTTAGTTGGTTTACGTCCACCTCATAGGCTGCAGCCACCTGAGGTATATCGTTTATTTTTTGTATTATTTGTTTTTCCAGGTCATAAGCTCCTTCGGCATTGTCTATTTTTAGAAAATAATCCACCTTTTTCATCTCCGGGATCAGGTAGCTTGTAATGGTCTGCAGGCCGGAAGAGAACAAATCGCTTTCCCCTGAAGAAGCCACTGTTTTAGTGGCATTGACTATAAGACCCCACACTGTGTCCTCCATCTCGTTTTCCCATTCATAGTATTCCGACAGCGTATTGCTTTCATCCGGGCTTTTCCCCAAGATCCTTTTCAGCCTTATCCGAAGACGTGAATTTAAAAGATAGGCCAGCCGGTATGCTTCCATCGTACAATGAACGGCAACTAAAGAGCAGGTGGGTTCATAAAAGTCATCTGATAGTTTTAATGTAGCCATATAGATTACATGGAAGTGTAAATATATAATACTACGGCAGACTAAACAACAATAACCAGAGGTTTAATCATAATTTAAAGACCGAAAACGATTTCGTTTACTGCATTTTATCCTGGAAAGCGTAATAGGCTCTTTTGGAGGCCTGTTCTTCGGCTTTCTTCTTGGATGTGGCCCTGCCCTTGGAGACCACTTTCCCGTCTATGAACAGTTTTACCGAGAAATGTTTAATGGCTTCATTGCCGCTGTCTTCATAAACCTCGTACCGGAATGTTCTTTTTTCTTTCTGGCACCATTCGATCACATAACTCTTATAGCTTATAATCTTACCTTCGAGCCTTTCTATGTCTACATAAGGCTCTATGACTCTCCGACCGACAAATTTTTCACAGTATTTATAGCCCCGGTCCAGGTAAATGGCCCCCAGGAGGGCTTCGAAAAGGTTTCCGTGCACATTTTCACCGAAACTGTCTTTGGATATCTTTGAGTCTATATGCGCAATGAGGTTCAGGTCTTTTCCCAGTTCGTTAAGGTGCTCCCTGCTAACCACCTTAGACCTCATTTTGGTAAGATAACCTTCGTCTCCCGAAGGTACTTCCTTGAACAGGTGATAAGAAATAATGGTACTCAGCATGGTATCGCCCAAAAACTCGAGTCGTTCGTAATTGAGCGGATTGCCCTTACTGTCTTTTTTATTGGCAGAACGATGGGTAAAGGCTTTCCTGTACGTATCCAGGTCCTTAGGTGTAAATCCCAGGATCTTTTTCAATGCTAAAAAAAAATTCCCGTCGTTATCTGAGCGGGAATTTAATATGTTTTGAACGAGTTTCATTCAATACCGGTCTCTACTAATCCAGTTTTTTAAACACCACACATGCATTGTGTCCGCCAAAACCAAAAGTGTTGCTCATGGCCACTTTGATATCCCTCTCCTGTGCTTTGTTGAGGGTAAGGTTCAGTTCTGGCGAGATCTTTTCATCCGCAGTACTGTGGTTTATGGTTGGCGGCACCAGGCCGTGCTGTATGGCAAGTATGGAAGCTATGGCCTCTATGGCCCCCGCAGCCCCCAATAAGTGCCCGGTCATGGACTTGGTGGAATTTATGTTAATGTTTTTTGCATGTTCTCCAAACACTTCGGTGATCGCTTTGAGTTCTGCCACGTCACCAAGCGGAGTGGACGTACCGTGCGTATTTATTGCATCTACGTCTTCGGGCTTTAACCCGGCATTCTCCAGACAGTTTCGCATTACCGCCTTAACACCTGTCCCTTCCGGGTGAGGTGCGGTCATGTGATATGCATCGGCAGAGAGTCCTCCGCCCATCAGTTCTGCATAAATTCTTGCTCCACGTGCCTTTGCGTGTTCATATTCTTCCAGAATGAGCGCTCCGGCTCCTTCGCCGAGCACAAAACCGTCCCGGTTCTTATCGAACGGCCTCGAGGCGGTTTTCGGATCGTCATTCCTGGTAGAAAGTGCGTGCATGGCGTTAAAACCTCCCATTCCCGCCGCCGCCACCGCAGCTTCCGATCCTCCGGAAACAATGACATCGGCATGGCCGAGGCGGATGTAATTCAGGGCGTCTATCATGGCGTTGGCCGAAGAGGCACAAGCCGACACCGTAGTGTAGTTAGGCCCCATAAAACCGTGCTTTATGGAAATAAGCCCCGGCGCCATATCCGCTATCATTTTCGGAATAAAGAAAGGATTAAACCTCGGAGTTCCGTCTCCCCTGCCGTAATTGAGCACTTCTTCCTGGAACGTTTCCAGTCCGCCGATACCGGCTCCCCAGACAACACCTACTCTTTCTTTGTTGATCTTGTCCAGTTCAATCCCGGAATCGGCAATAGCCTCGTCCGAAGCCACCATGGCATACTGAGAAAACTTATCCAGTCTTCTGGCCTCTTTACGGTCTATAAAGTCGGTGACGTTAAAACCCTTAACCTCACAAGCAAATTGTGTTTTGAACTTAGAAGCGTCAAAATGAGTTATGGGAGCTGCACCGCTCACGCCGTTTTTCAAGCCTTCCCAATATTCCTGCACAGTATTGCCTATTGGTGTTAAAGCTCCTAATCCTGTGACAACAACTCGCTTTAGTTTCATCTGTTAGTATTTATTATTTTGACCTGACTCAATACAGGTGTTTCTCAACGGTCAGATGTAATGCCTTGTGATTATATCGGTCTGTATCCGAAAAATCGGTTACGGGCATTTCATTCGAATAAATTTAGTCCAAACTATATTTTATGATACGCACCGCAAATCCCTCAGTCGTCAAATGTACCGTTGGTCTTTTCCGGTATGACCTGACCCCGTCCTGGGGGCGGCTGTCTTATCCATCCCCGTTCCCGATTGCTTTTCGGTATGCAATATATGGATTATGAATTACAATCTAAGGGGGAGGTAAACTTTTTCAACCTTGCAAAATATTTTGCTCGAACGTACAAGGATAAAAGGAATGTTTATAACCACTACCCCCTGTACCTTGTCTGTTCTTCAGCCCGGGTCCATCAGACATAGCCCGAATACGAGTAGATAATCTAATACAATTTTTGTACAAAATAGAATGCCTAACCAAAGTTAAGCATTCTATCTGTACTCATTGCATATAATATTCTTCCTTATTTTGCTTCTTCGATATATTTTATTGCCTGCTCTACCGTAGCGATATTTTCGGCCTGGTCATCAGGGATCTGGATATCGAATTCTTTTTCGAACTCCATGATCAATTCCACAGTGTCTAAGGAGTCTGCGCCGAGATCGTTAGTGAAGCTGGCCTCAGGTACAACCTCATTTTCGTCCACACCTAATTTGTCTACGATAATCGCTTTTACTCTTGATGCAATGTCTGACATAATCTTTAGTTTTTAAATTTAAATTGTTGGCAAAAATAAAAAACTTTGGTTGAAAACAACATCTAAGTTCCAAAATGTGGCTGTAATTTACTAAAAAATAAGATACGCTATTTACTTTTGATTTCTAATTCTTAATAATTATTCTTTCTTTTGCCACAGCAAACAAGCCTTTAAACACAAGGTATAAGGGCGATATCAGAACGCGAAAGGAAACCCTCCTCACCGCTGTTCTGCCGCCCGATCAAAAATTTACACTGGTGAAAAACATTGTCATATTCGCTTCCGGATCCGGCACCAATGCCGAGAACATCGTCCGTTATTTTGAGGGCAACAGTAACGTAAATGTATCCCTGATCCTCTCCAACAAGAGAAATGCCGGGGTACTCGACAGGGCAGACAGGCATAAGATCAATGCCATTTATTTCAACAAAACGGCCCTGTATGGTTCTTCCGTGGTCCTCGATCTACTGAAAACCATCGACCCGGACCTCATTGTCCTGGCCGGTTTTCTTTGGAAGTTTCCGCAAAGCATACTCGACGTCTTCCCCGGGAAGGTCATCAATATACACCCGGCACTGCTTCCCAAATACGGCGGCAAGGGTATGTATGGCATACGTGTACACCAGGCTGTGGTAGAGAACAGGGAAAAGGAAAGTGGTATCACCATACACTATGTCAATGAAAATTATGACGAAGGTGCTGTGATCTTCCAGGCTGCAAGGGCGATCTCACCATCTGACTCCCCCGAAGACGTAGCCCGGAAAGTACACGAACTGGAATACGAGCATTTCCCGAAAGTGATCGGGAAATTGCTTGAGGAGGCGGAGTGACAAGGAGACGAGGTGATGGAGAGATGAGGTGACAAGAGGGGAAGTTCCAATCGTAAAGTCCGCTCAGGAACCGACAGAAACCTCGAACAAACCCGCAACTGGCAACCGGCAACAAAAAACAAACCATAAACAATTTTTTACCCATGAACAATTTTGACGTACATATATACACCGATGGCGCTGCCCGCGGAAATCCGGGGCCCGGGGGGTTCGGCATTGTCATGGAATGGGTAGGAAAAAAGTATGTAAAGGAATTTTCCCAGGGTTTTAAACACACCACCAATAACCGTATGGAACTCCTGGCGGTTATCGTGGCATTGAAAAAGCTGAAACATCCCGGCACCCACGTAAAAGTGTTCACCGACTCTAAATACGTAGCGGATGCCGTGGAAAAGAAATGGGTATTCAATTGGGAACGCAATTATTTTAAAGGAAAGAAAAATGCCGACCTCTGGACAGAATTCCTGAAAGAATACCGCAGGCACCGTGTAAGTTTCCACTGGATAAAAGGGCACAACAACCACCCCCAGAACGAGCGTTGCGACTTTCTGGCGGTAGAGGCCTCTAAAAAAGGGAACCTCGCCACAGATTACGGTTTTGAAAATTCATGATCCGATTGAGAGACTATATACGTGAAACAACTCTTTTTAACATTACTGACCCTGCTCTTTGCAACAAAAGCCATCTCCCAGGAATGGGAGCTCAAAAAAGACAAGAACGGCATCAAGGTCTATACCCGGTCTGTAGACACTTCAAAAATAAACGAATACAGGGCGGTCACCATGATAGAAACAGACCTGCTAAATGTCCTCGATGTCCTTAAGGATGGCGACAACCTCTGGAAATGGAGTTACAGGACCTCGGCAAGCAGGATCATAAAGAAAATCTCAGACCAGGAATTTGTCTTCTGGATAAAGAACGAACTTCCCTGGCCGTTTAAAAACAGGGACCACCTCTCCAGGGTAAAGATCACCCATGCAAAAGACAGCACTGTCCGCATAGAGCTCAACCCTGAAAAAACCTATACCATTCCGGAACACAAGGAAACGATCAGGATAACCCATTTCAAAGGGCACTGGCTGTTAAAACCCAGGGGAAACAAAGTAGAGATCACACAACAGCTTTACGGGGACCTGGAAGGCAGTATTCCTGCCTGGATCGTAAATGCCTTGTTGGTAAAAGCACCTTACCACACCTTTCTGGAACTAAAACAACTTTTAAAACAACCTGTTGCGGAATAACCAAACGCGCTACCCCATTTCTTTATTTTCCGGCAGGCAAGACCCTGACGGTAAATTCCGGCAGGAGGCGATTTTATCGAACCCAATAAAAATATACCCCGTTTCCGGAAAGAAATAAATTTACGTAAGTTTGCAAAAAAATTCAGCATGGGCAAACTGTTAGCGGTGGGTAGTATGGCTTTTGATGCTATCGAAACCCCGTTTGGTAAAACAGATAAAATTCTCGGTGGCGCTGCCCCATACATCGGCCTGGCCGCTTCCCAATTTGACATAGAGATTGCCATAGTTTCTGTTGTTGGCGAAGATTTCCCGAAAAACTATCTATCTTTATTAGAAAGTAAAAACATAGACACCTCAGCCATTGAGATTGTAAAAGGAGGCAAAACCTTTTTCTGGAGTGGCAAATACCACAACGACCTTAATTCGAGAGACACTATTGAGACACAACTCAATGTCCTCGGAGACTTCAATCCCGTTGTCCCGGAAGATTACAAGGATGCCGATGTGGTGATGCTGGGCAACCTGCACCCCGGCACACAACTGAGCGTTATAGACCAGATGGCCAAAAAGCCGCAACTCATTATACTGGACACCATGAATTTCTGGATGGACAACACCTGGGACGAGCTCATACAGGTCATATCTAAAGTAGATGTCATTACCATCAACGACGAAGAAGCCCGCCAGCTTACCAAGGAATATTCGCTGGTAAAAGCAGCAAAGAAAATAAACGAGATGGGCCCGAAATTTGTGGTCATTAAAAAAGGAGAGCACGGTGCACTGCTGTTTCACGGAGACAATGTGTTCTTTGCCCCTGCATTGCCACTGGAAGAGGTTTTCGATCCCACCGGGGCGGGAGACACCTTTGCCGGGGGTTTTGCCGGTTACATCGCAACCACAAAGGACATCTCTTTTGAAAATATGAAAAACGCGGTGATCTACGGCTCCAACCTGGCTTCCTTCTGCGTGGAGAAATTCGGAACGGAACGCGTGGAAAACCTATCGAAAAGCGAAATACACCAACGGCTGTTACAGTTTAAGGAACTGACACAGTTTGAAATAGAATTAACATAACACAGCGCCCTGAAGTTTCGGGGCTTTTTTAATACAGTCCCTCGGCTTCGCTCGGGAACCGAAGGAGATCAATAAATTAATAACAGGCCAACCGGCAACCGGTAACTGGCAACAATTTATACAAACATAACACCGATGAGCGACGCTATTAAACACGAATGCGGGATAGCCGTGATAAGGCTCTTAAAACCCCTGGAATACTACAAGGAAAAATACGGAAGTGCATTCTACGGGGTCAACAAGATGTACCTGATGATGGAAAAACAGCACAACCGGGGACAGGACGGTGCCGGCTTTGCCAGCATTAAAATGGACGTAAGCCCGGGAGAACGGTACATAAGCCGGGCGCGCTCCAACCAGTCGCAACCCATACAGGATATCTTTTCCCAGATCAACAGCCGTATAAACAATACCTTAAAGGAAAATCCCGAATACGAAGACGACGTGCAGCTTCAGAAAAAGCATATCCCCTACCTGGGCGAGCTGTTCCTGGGGCACGTCCGCTACGGTACCTACGGTAAAAACAGCATAGAGAACGTACAGCCCCTGCTGAGACAGAACAACTGGAAGCACCGCAACCTCATTGTAGCAGGAAACTTTAACATGACCAACGTCAACGAGCTTTTCGACAACCTCATCCGGCTGGGACAGCACCCCAAGGAAAAAGCAGACACCATCACCGTCATGGAGAAAATAGGCCATTTTCTGGACGATGCGGTAGCCAAGCTCTACAAGGAAATAAAAAACGAAGGTTACAGCAAGATGGAGGCCTCTCCCCTCATTGCCGAAAGGCTTAACGTAGCCAAAATACTGAAAAAATCGGCCAAGAACTGGGATGGAGGTTATGCCATGGCAGGGCTCCTCGGGCACGGTGATGCCTTTGTGCTCCGCGACCCTGCAGGAATACGCCCCGCATACTATTACCACGATGAAGAAGTGGCTGTGATCGCTTCCGAGCGCCCGGTGATACAAACCGTATTTAATGTACCTATTGAGGAAGTAAAGGAAATATCGCCCGGCCATGCTGTTATCGTAAAGGCCGGCGGACAGATCTCCCACAAAAAGATACTGAATCCACTGGAGCGAAAGGCCTGTTCATTCGAGAGGATATACTTTTCCAGGGGTAGCGATGCCGAAATATACAAAGAACGCAAGGAACTCGGCAGGTTGTTAATGCCCAAGGTCCTGGACGCCATTGACCACGACACTGCCAACACCGTGTTCTCTTATATCCCGAACACCGCGGAAACTTCCTTCTACGGTTTGGTAGAGGCCGCGCAGGATGAACTCAACAGGGAAAAAAACCGTCAGATCCTGGACGAAAAGGAAACTCTTACCGACGACAGGCTGACCGAAATACTTTCCAGGAGGCTCCGCACGGAAAAAATAGCCATCAAAGATGTAAAATTAAGGACCTTTATTACCGAAGACAGCAGCAGGGACGATCTCGTAGCCCACGTATATGATGTTACCTATGGTGTTATTAAACCGGAAGACAGGCTGGTGATCATCGACGACAGTATTGTAAGGGGAACTACCCTGAAAAAAAGTATCATCAAGATGATGGACCGGCTTAACCCGAAAAGCATTGTCGTGGTTTCTTCGGCCCCTCAGATCAGGTATCCGGACTGTTACGGGATCGACATGGCCAGGCTGGAAGACCTTGTAGCCTTCCGGGCAACACTGGAACTGCACAAAGAAAGAGGCACCTATGACACGGTAGAAAAAATTTACCGCCAGTGCAAGGAGCAGGCAGGGTATGCCGATGTGGATGTAAAAAATGCGGTTCAACAGCTCTACGACCCGTTTACCGACGAGGAAATCTCGGCCAAAATATCAGAGCTCCTTTGCACCGAAGACATCAATGCCGATGTAAAGATCATCTTCCAGTCGGTAGAAGACCTGCACAGGGCCTGCCCCAAAAACCTGGGAGACTGGTACTTTACAGGGAACTACCCTACCCCCGGGGGCAACAGGGTGGTGAACCGTGCATTTATCAATTTCTACGAAGGCAATAAAGAACGGGCATATTAGACAGTATTCCGGTATTCAGTATTCGGTGCTGATATTTTTCTTCATATACCTGCAGCTGAACACCGAATACCAAATACTGGATACCAAAAGATATCTTTTTAATAACATTCTCTTAATCGGATATATGTGCATTTTGTCGAATTAATTTCCGGGGTAAAAATTCCCGGCATACTTTTGAGTCACCATAGCATAAGTAGGTTAAGTTCATGGTAAGATTTGGGGCAAAAAAGGTGGAGTTTTACTCCGCCTTTTTTATTTTCACACCATCCGTGCCGCAATGCCCTTTTCCCGAAAAACATATCCATAAAAAAAGCGGAGTAAAACACCCCGCTTCATGTTTTATGAGTTGTCAGTACTATTTATTGGCAGCATACAGTTCCGCTACCTTGTTCCAGTTGATCACATTAAAGAAAGCGGAGATATAATCCGGCCTTCTGTTCTGGTAGTTCAGGTAGTAAGCATGCTCCCATACATCCAGTCCGAGGATAGGGGTTCCTCCGCAGCCGATTCCCGGCATCAGGGGATTGTCCTGGTTGGCTGATGAACACACTTCCACTTTACCGCCTTTATGAACACACAGCCATGCCCATCCTGAACCGAAACGGGTTGCAGCCGCTTTTGAAAATGCATCCTTAAAAGCATCAAAAGAACCGAAAGCCTCGTCTATTGCAGCAGCCAGCTCTCCACCCGGTACACCGCCTCCATTCGGGGACATTACTTCCCAAAACAGACTGTGGTTATAATAGCCTCCACCATTGTTCCTCACCGCCCCGTTGTTCATATCAAGCCCGGTAATGATATCTTCTATGGATTTCCCGTCCAGGTCAGTACCTGCAATGGCATTGTTGAGGTTTGTAGTGTACCCGTTATGGTGTTTTGTATAGTGTATTTCCATTGTACGTGCATCAACATGAGGCTCCAAAGCGTCATAAGCATACGGTAATTTTGGTAATTCAAAAGCCATGATATTAAATTTTAGTTTATTAGTTAATACTTGAGAAGTAACAAATTTAAGTATAAACTTAAACAATCCATAATAATAAATAGTAAAGAACTCATAAAGATTGTTTATTTTGCCCTTCGGATTTGAGATTTACGATGAATTGAACCGTCTTAAAGGGAACACCCCCCCCCCTGCCCCCCTCAAGGGGGGTGTTCCCCACAACAAAGCACTCAGCGACCAAGTAAACCTTGAACCTGTCACCCTGAGCTCGCCTGCACTGAGCGCAGCCGAAGTGTCGAAGGGTTAAACCTTAAACTTTGAACTTTGAACCACAACACAACATTTCAGATATACAACGCATCGGCAGGTTCGGGGAAGACCTTTACGCTGGTCAGGGAATACCTGAAACTACTGCTCGCTTCCGATCATTCCGATACTTTTAAGCAGGTACTGGCTATAACCTTTACCAACAAGGCCGTAAACGAAATGAAGGAACGCGTGGTCTCCGGCCTCCGGGAAATAGCCGACGAGAACATCCTCTCCTCCCCTTCCGACATGTTCCTGCAACTCCGGGAAGAACTCGGCACCGACGACAATACCCTCCATCTCCGGGCAAAAAAGGTGCTGAAAAGAATATTGCACAATTACGCCTTTTTCGACATCTCTACCATAGACAAATTCAACCACCGCCTGCTCCGTACCTTTGCCCACGACCTGCAGCTCCCGGTAAATTTCGAAGTGGCCATAGACACCGTTTCCCTGTTGAACGAGGCCGTAGACCGGCTCATTTACCAAGCCGGCGAGGACAAATTGCTCACGAGGGTACTCGTGGATTTTGCCCTCGAAAAAGCCGACGAGGACAAAAGCTGGGACATAAGCCTGGACCTCAAGAAGATCGCAAGGCTGCTGCTCCAAGAAAATCATTACGAGCACATCCGCGAGATCGAGAACAAAACCCTGGCCGACCTGAAAGCCCTGTCGGCACTGCTCAAAAAACAAATACAGGAAGTGGACGAAAGACTGGCCGGAAATGCCGGTACCTTTTCCACCCTCATGGATATCAACAAGCTGGAAGCAGCCGATTTTACCCGGCGCACTATTCCCAATTTTTTTCTCAAAGCACAGGACAACTCATTTAAAAGCACCGATTTCCAAAATAAAAAATGGCAGGAAGATATCCGTACGGCCACCCTGTATACCAAAGCCACGGAAAAAAGCCATCCGGAAAAAGCAAGCATTATAGACGGATTGCAACCTCAGATAGCAGACCTGTTCGAAGATACTGCCACACTCTTTTTCCACGGCCAGTTCCTCCGGAATTTCCGCAGTAAACTCATCCCGCTCTCCCTGCTCAACGCCATCAACCAGGAACTGAACCACATCAAGGAAACGGAAAACCTGATGCCTATTTCAGAATTCAACCGCATCCTTGCACAGGCCATCACAGACCAGCCCGCCCCGTTCATCTACGAACGGCTGGGCGAGAAATACCGTCATTATTTTATAGACGAGTTCCAGGACACTTCAGAAATGCAGTGGAAAAACCTGCAACCTCTTATCGGCAATGCCTTGGAAGGCGAATCCCTCACCGGAAAGAAGGGCTCCCTGCTCCTGGTGGGCGATGCCAAGCAGGCTATCTACCGTTGGCGGGGCGGAAAGGCCGAACAGTTTATAGCACTCTACAACAGGGACAGCCTCCCTTTCCAGGTAGAGCCCTCGGTAGAACCCCTTCCGGTCAACTACCGCAGCTATGACGAGATCATCCGGTTCAACAACCGTTTTTTCAGGGATATTGCCGAACACCTTACACTTCCGGAATACAAAGACCTCTATCTCAACAAGAGCCACCAGGAGGCCAACTCCAAAAAGGGAGGGCTGGTAAACATCAGCTTCGTGGACAAGGAGAGTGAGGACATCCGGGAAGCGTACTGCAACGCCACCCTCCGGAAAATAGAAACACTCCGGCAACAGGGCCATGCCCTGGGCGACATATGTATCCTTACCCGAAAAAAAGACCAGGGCGCCCTACTCGCAGGTTATTTACAGGAAAACGACATTCCCGTCATATCTTCGGAATCCCTGCTGCTGAAGAACCATCCCAAGGTGAGTTTCCTCATCAACCTGATGCACTACTTCCTTCAGCCGGAAAACCGGGAGGTCCGTTTGCAGCTCCTCGCTTTCCTCGCCGAAAAGGAAAACCGGGAAGACAAACACGGATATTTCAGCGCCGGGCTCAGGGATATGTGCCCGGTATGGGAATCCCATTGTTTTTCACCGGAAATATTTCTCCGGAGGTCGCTGTACGACGGTATTCAGTATGCCATTGCCTGTTTTGGCCTTAATGCCCCGTCTGATGCCTACCTGCAATATTTCCTGGACGAGGTCCTGGAGCAGGTCAACCGCAACCATACAGGCCCGGGAGAATTCCTCGATTATTGGGAAAAGAAAAAAGACACCCTCGGCATTGTAGCCCCCGAAGGCATTGATGCCGTTCAGATCATGACCATACACAAGTCCAAGGGGCTCCAGTTCCCCGTAGTGATCTTCCCTTTTGCCGAGACCAACATCTACGAAGACCGCGACCCGTTGTTGTGGTTTCCTGTAAATGCAGATACCTTCGGTATTCCATACGCCCTGATATCCAAAAACAAAGACCTGGTACACCTCAATAAACAGGGCGAAAATATGGTAGCCGAATACGATGCCAAACTGGAACTGGACAGTTTTAACATCCTGTATGTAGCCCTGACCCGTGCCGTGGAACAACTCCATATCATCGCAAAAACCGATATGGACAAAAACGGAAAAGAAAACACCAAGACTTTTTCCGGGCTCTTTATCCGCTTTTTAAAAGACAATGGCTATTGGGAAGAAGGAAAAACCTCCTACAACTTCCCTGCCGATGCAACTATCTCCCCGGCATCCGGAAAGCAGCAATCCGGTTTGCCGGACACGCTCTACATCCCTTATGTATCTAACATCACGGAAAAACAAAAGTTCCGCATTATCACCAGGTCCGGTGCATTGTGGAGCGCAGGCCTCGATGAGGCCATCGAAACCGGGAACGTATACCACTCCCTGCTCTCCCGGATAGTACATGCCGATGATCTGGAGAACGTGATCCGTGAAGCCATTGCACACGGCACCATTCCTTCGGAAAAGAAAAAAGAATTCCGCGAACGGTTGCTTGCAGTCACCACACATCCGCAGATCGGGAAATACTATACCACGGCCTATACCATATATAACGAAAAGGACATCTTCACCGCACAGGGGGAAGCCCTTCGCCCGGACAGGGTGGCCATAGACGAAAAGGGAACCGCGACAATACTGGACTATAAAACGGGAAGCTACGACAAAAAATACGAACGCCAGTTGCAGCAATACCAGGATGTCCTTACTCAAATGGGATATATGGTCCGGGAAGCCTATCTCGTGTTCATAGACCGGGAGATCCGGATTTTTACAGTTTAACACAAGGCGATTTTGGTGGCCGGTATCCGGTAATCGGTGTGTTGGTATTCAGTATTCGGTGGTCGCAGAAACTCATAGCAATCAACAGGACAAGAACCATACACCTCCACAAGCCTCTACCCATATCCATAAATCTCTCCCGACTGCTGGTATAAGTGCAGAACATCCAAAAAAAACAAAACTTCCTTAGGACCTTTATCACGCTTTAGTGTATAAGTAATAAATCCCGGAAGAAGAAAGTCAGGGATTTTGCATTCTTTTATATTTTGGTTTTTGAAATGCAGGGAAACCTGCGGGCCATGAACAATGGCCTACCCAAACCGAAGGTGCCCGTTTGGAAGGGCGGGCAAACTGTTGTTTATTCTTTGGGGTAGCCAGACTGTAAAAGGTCAGGTGATAAACACAGTGCTCATGGAAGGCCGTTCCGGATTTTTTCCGGGCGGCCTTCTTTTTTTTGACCTTCTCCGGAAAACCGTGCTTTCCCGTTGACAGACATCTATGAACTCCATCCGAATTTATTTACCTTTGCCTTAATTCAAAAAGAAAGATATGTACGGGAAAATACAACAACACCTTCAAAAAGAATTACAGGACATCAAAGACAGTGGCCTTTACAAGAAAGAACGGATCATCACCTCTCCGCAGGATGCCGTGATCAGGATATCTACCGGAGAAGAGGTTATCAACTTCTGCGCCAACAACTACCTGGGGCTGTCTTCCCACCCGGAAGTGATACAGGCAGCCAAGGACTCCCTGGACTCCCATGGTTTCGGGATGTCTTCCGTGAGGTTTATCTGTGGCACCCAGGACATCCACAAGGAGCTGGAAAAGAAGATCGCCGATTTTTACGGTACGGAAGACACCATCCTCTATGCCGCGGCATTCGACGCCAACGGAGGTGTTTTTGAACCTCTTCTCACCGCAGAAGACGCTATTATCTCCGATTCCCTCAATCACGCTTCCATTATAGATGGGGTACGCCTGTGCAAGGCGAAACGCTACCGCTATGCAAACAATAATATGGAAGAGCTCGAAACCCAATTAAAGCAAGCCAATGCCGACGGGGCCCGGTTCAAGGTCATCGTTACGGACGGTGTCTTTTCCATGGACGGCCTGGTAGCCCCGCTGGACAAGATCGCTGCCCTGGCCGACCAATACGACGCCATGGTGATGATCGACGAATGTCACGCCGCCGGGTTTATTGGTGAAACAGGCAGGGGGACCCTCGAAGAAAAAGGGGTTATGGGTAAAATAGACATTATTACAGGAACCCTCGGCAAAGCCCTGGGTGGTGCCATGGGAGGTTACACCACCGGAAAAAAGGAGATCATAGAAATACTGAGGCAGCGATCCAGGCCATACCTGTTCTCCAACTCTCTCGCCCCTTCCATCGTAGGTGCATCCATCAAGGTATTCGACATGCTTTCGGAAAACACCGAACTGAGGGATAAGCTCGAAGAAAATACCCGTTACTTTAAAGAGGGCATGAAAAAAGCCGGTTTTGACATCATAGACGGCGACGCCGCCATTGTCCCCGTAATGCTGTATGATGCCAAGCTGTCCCAGGTCATGGCAGACAAGCTGCTCGAACGCGGAGTTTACGTCATCGGCTTCTTTTATCCGGTTGTTCCTAAGGAAAAAGCAAGAATTAGAGTACAATTGTCCGCAGCACACAAGAAGGAACATTTAGACAAAGCTATTCAGGCTTTTACGGAAGTCGGCAAGGAATTGAATGTGATCTAAACCGGCATATTTTCTTAATAAAATCAAAAAAATTACTATATTTATCTTTGTTAATATACCGTAACGGCTTACATTTGCTCTTAATTAATACTTAAAATTTAAATAATTGAACATGAAACATCTTAGCAAATTATTAGTTGCTGCGCTCTTATTTATAGGGTTTAGTAATGTACAGGCGCAAGACTCCAACAACCCATGGCAGGTGAGTTTTGGTGTAAACGCCGTTGATGTTTACCCAACCAACCAAGCGGGACTGGGAAAGTGGGGCGACGAATATTTTAACGTCAGCGACCACTGGAACATTCTTCCTTCTGTATCTACAATAGCAGTTTCCAGATATGTAGGTACCGGATTCTCTGTTGGTGTTCGGGGATCCCTGAACAAAATTGATAAATGGGGTGACGAAGATGTAGATGATTTGTCATATTATGGTGTGGACGGTACCGTAAAATACAACTTCCTGGAAGGAAAAAAGTTTGATCCTTTCATCGAAGTAGGCGGTGGTTACACCTGGATCGATGAAATTGGTGCCGGAACCCTGAACGGAGGTATTGGTTTTAACTACTGGTTCACAGACAACATTGGTGTAAACCTCCAAACCGGCTATAAACACTCTTTCGAAGATTATCTGGCGCCTCACTTCCAGCACCTTGCCGGTATCGCTATCAAATTCGGAGGAACTGACACCGACGGTGACGGTATCTTCGACAAAGATGACGAATGCCCTGAAGTAGCAGGTCTTCCCGAATTTAACGGATGCCCGGACTCTGACGGTGACGGTATCCCGGACAAAGACGATGCTTGCCCTAACGAAGCTGGTCCTGCCGAGCTTAACGGATGCCCGGACTCTGACGGTGATGGCATAGCTGACAAAGACGATGCCTGCCCGAATGAAGCCGGAACCAAAGAAATGAACGGATGCCCGGACTCCGACGGTGACGGTATTGCCGACAAAGACGACGCCTGTCCTAACGAAGCCGGTCCTGCCGAGCTCAACGGATGCCCGGACAGAGACGGTGACGGTGTTCCGGACAAAGATGACCAATGTCCTGATGTAGCAGGTACTGTGGCCAATAATGGTTGCCCTGAAGTAACTGAAGAGGTTCAGAAAAAACTCAACGAGTTTGCCAAAACTATACTGTTTGACCTTAACAAGGCCACCATTAAGTCTGAATCCGCTACGGTATTAGACCAAATAGTTGATGTTCTTGACGAATATCCCAACTCTAATTTTACCGTAGAAGGTCATACTGACAGTAGTGGTGCCGCTGCCTATAACCAGCAACTGTCTCAGAAAAGAGCAGAATCTGTACAGAAATATCTGGCTGAAAAAGGCATCAATCCTTCCAGGCTGACTGCCAAAGGATACGGTGAAGACAACCCTATCGCTGACAACAAGACTGCAGCCGGTAGAAAAGAAAACAGAAGGGTGGAAATAAACCTCGTAAAAGAGTAAGGAATCCCTTTTTAAATAATAAAAATCCCGTTCTGGTCAATTTCAGAACGGGATTTTTTATTTTTAGGTTTTTATTTAGAGTTTGTTTAAAACCATGGCACTCCATAACCTGAACGAATATTTCACTTTGTGTATCTCTGTGTGTTCTCTGTGGATCTTTGTGTAATAGCCTGCATCCATTGTGTTATTACACAGAGGCTCACAAAGGTTGCACAGAGGACCACAAAGAGTTATTTCAGAAATTAAAAGTATAATTCAACATATAAATTACAGTGAAAACCTTTCTCTCCGAAGTTGTTGAAAATATCCTTTCCGAACACGGAAATATAAGCGACATTATCTTTGTCCTTCCCGGAAAGAGAGCAGGGGTATTCCTGAAAAGGGAGATTCGCCGCCGTATGACACAAACTGCCTTTGCCCCGCAGGTTTACAGTGTGGAAGAGTTTGTACAGGAACTGTCCGGCCTTCGGCTTATTCCTAATATTCAGCTCCTGTTTGAATTTTATGGTGCCTATCAGAAGGCCACGCCACGCGAACAGCAGGAAGATTTTTACAGTTTTTCCAAATGGGCACAGATGATGCTGCAGGATTTTAACGAGATCGACCGTTACCTCATCCCTCCCGACCGTATCTTTTCGCACCTGTCCTCGATAAAGGAACTGGACCACTGGTATCTTTCAGAAAAGAAAACTCCCTTACAGGAACAATACATTCAATTCTGGAAAACCCTGGACCGCTACTATCACCTGTTAAAAGCAGAACTGTTGTCGGCCCAATGCGGGTACCAGGGGCTCATATACAGGGAAGCCATCAAAAACATAGAGCACTATCTCAGCCATAAAGAAGGCAGAAAACATGTTTTTATAGGGTTTAATGCACTAAACAATGCAGAGTCTGCAATGATACAGGAATTCCTGGCTGCCGGCGCGGAAGTGTACTGGGATACCGACAAGGTGTTCATGGACGACCCCGAACACGATGCAGGCCTCTTTATGCGGCGATACAGGAAGGCCTGGAAACATTACAGGGACAACCCATTTAAAAACATCAACACCCATTTCTCGGCCCCGAAAAACATAGAGATCATCGGGGTCCCCGGAAAGACCGGGCAAGCCATGTATGTTCACTCCATACTGTCTTCCCTGAAAAGCAACGGCAGTATAGCACAGGCCGCGGTGGTCCTGGGCAATGAAGAACTGTTGAACCCCATACTCAACGCCATCCCCGATGATATCCCTGACGTAAACATTACCGGAGGGTTTCCCCTGGCGTATACCCCCATGGCATCGTGGTTCCACGCCTTTTTTCAGCTTTTGGAAAATGAAACCTCAGGGAAATGGTATTATCAGCATGTGCTGAACCTGGTCTCCCACCCGGTCTCCAAAACACTGCTAACACATAACGGACGTGACCTGGCCTCTGCTTTTATCCGGACCATACAGGACAACAACATTGTTTTTATTACCCGGGAACACCTGGAGAAGGCCTTTGAGCATATGATTTCCGACACTAAAAACGGGAACTCTGTCACCGAACTTCTCTTCTTTTCCAAAGATACCTGCACGGTAAACGACATTATAAAAAAATGTACTGATCTGACCCTTAGGATGAAAGACATCTATTCCGGCAAGGGCAACCAGGTATTCCTGGAATACCTTTACCGGTTTTACGAGATCTTTAACCAAATCCGTTTTTTTAATGAAAAATACCACGTTATATCCATACATGCACTCACCGGGATATACCGGGAGCTGCTGCTCCAGGAGACCGTGGATTTTCAGGGTGAACCGCTGGAAGGCCTCCAGGTTATGGGAGTGCTGGAAAGCCGTAACCTCGATTACGAGACCGTGATCATCACTTCGGTAAACGAAGGCGACCTGCCATCGGGAAAATCGGGCAATTCCTTTATTCCCTTCGATATAAAAGTGGCTTACGGCCTGCCTACCTACAAGGAAAAAGACGCCATATATGCCTACCACTTCTATCGCCTGTTGCAAAGGGCCAAAAACGTCTACCTGCTGTACAATACCGATTCCGGAACATTTGACGGCGGGGAAAAGAGCCGCTTTATACAACAGTTGACCACCTTTCGGCAGGAAAACCACCATATCCGCGAACGGATCGCCGCGCCCAGGGCGGAAAATCTTCCCGGGCCTCCCTCACCCGTAAAGAAAACCCCTGCACTCATGGAAGCCATCCGGGAACTGGCCCAGGCCGGTTTTTCCCCCACTTCGCTCACCAACTACATCCGGGACCCGCTGGCCTTTTATCATCAGACCATACTCCACATCAGGGATGAATATGAGGTGGAGGAAACCATTGCTGCCAATACCCTCGGCACCATCATTCACGATACCCTGGAGGACCTCTACAAACCCCTCACGGGAAAGGTCCTTACCCTGGCACACATCGAGGATATGCAAAACAGAGCAAACGACATCGTAAACCTCAAATTCGGGCAGGTATATCGCGGAGGAGACTTTAGCCGGGGAAAGAACCTGCTCAGCTATGAAGTAGCCAAACAGTACCTGAAAAATTTCCTTAAAACCGAGGAAAAACGTATCCGGGAGGGAAATTCCATAAAAATAGTGGAAATAGAAAGCAACCTGAAAGTAAAGGTGGAAGTTCCCGGAATCCCCTATCCCGTATACCTGAAGGGAAAAGTAGACCGCGTGGAAGAGATCAACGGCACCCTCTGTTTTATCGACTACAAAACCGGAAAAGTGGAACAGGGCGATGTAGAACTGGCCCAATGGGAAGACCTCATCGCCGATTACAAATACAGCAAGGCCTTTCAGCTGCTTTGCTACTCTTATATGCTCACCAGGAACAGTCCCTACACCCTACCCGCAGAAGCTGCGATCATCTCTTTTAAGAACCTGCAGAAAGGATTCCTGAAATTCGCGAAAAAAGGGGAATCCAGGCACGATAAGGACAACGCCATCACGGAAGAGACCTTTCAATACTTTTCAGAACAGCTTCACCGGCTGATCTCGGAAATATGCAACCCTGACATGCCTTTTACTGAAAAGGAAGGCCCGTAAGGGCAACCGATCTACACCACCCCCCTCTTATCAAAAGAAAACACCCTCCCGAAAAGACCGGGAGGGTGTTTGTATCAATACAAATCTGTATATAGCAACATCTAATACCCGGGATTTTGCTGCAGATTTCCACCGCTACGGTCTATCTGATCCTGCGGAATCGGAAAAACACTATTTTTTTCCGAAAAGGAGAGCCCACCATATACATTGATTATACTTCCCTCAAATGCAGAATAACTTTCCAGTTCCTCCTTGGCGATCCCCCATCGTACCAGGTCGAAAAAGCGGTGTCCTTCAAGTGCCAGTTCCAGCCTGCGCTCGAACCGGATGGCCTTCAGGGCATTGTCCTTCGAACCAAATGCCGATGCGGGATAGGGTTGTACACTATACGCGGCTGCATCGTTACCATCAATTTTTTTACGCGGGAGGTTATCCGCCCGTTTCCGTACCGCATTGACCATGTTCATTGCATAGGGCAGATCGCCCGTTTCTGCCGCACATTCCGCTGCCATCAGGTATACATCCGCCAACCGTATAATACTAACATTCAGTGCGGTCACATAATTGACCCCTCCGGACTGCGTATTCCCGGCAAAATCCGCTTCGTCGATCATGCGTTTATGGGCCACGAAAGGCCCGTGGAAAGCAGGGTCGCGCAACCAGTCATTGCCCGGCATGATGCCCCAGTCGTGGTATGGTACGCCCCTGCGCCCTACAGTATAATCCAACCTGGGGTCTACAGCAAGGGATTGATCTACCTGGTAATTTTCCTGGGCGTCACCAGTTAAGCCGAAATCCGACAAATAAGGATCGTTACGGAAGGCACCATCCAGCATGGGCAGTCCTTCTGCCGTCACCCGGAATGCATTGACCAGGTCAAAGGAAGGGTTGAAAAAGCCGCAGCAATTTGCCGGTGCCGAGCCATACAGCCCTGACAGCATATCGCCCACATTGGCGTTGTCACCACCACCATCCGGGTTGATGGCGTGCTGGGCTGAAAAAATGTCCTCCGGGCCGTTTTCGGTATTGACATTGAAATTGTCCAGGAATGGCAAGGTCTCCAGGTCCGGCCTGTCGGCTATAACCGCTTTAAATAAATCCAGTGCCTCCGCATATTTCTGCTGATACAGGTACAACTTACCCAGGTATGCTTTTGCTGCAATACCATCTACCCGGCCTTCATCTCCCATCGGCGGGGTATTGGTGAGCTGATCTGCAGCAAACCGGAAATCCGCTTCAATAAACGGTAATACATCTACATTGTTTGGCGTTTGGGCTGCCTCGGCAGTAGAGACGGTTTCGTCGACATAAGGGATATTCTTAAATACCCGCCAGAGGAAAAAATAATAATGCCCCCTCAGCATCCTCGCTTCCGCTTCGATCTCAGTGGCCCGTTCGTCCGTAAAGGTCTCCTCCCCGGTTTCCTGTACCACCTTCAGCAGGCGCAGTGTGGTATTGCACCTGTTAATGCCTTCGTAGTAATTGTTCCACATCACAGACAGGTGTTCATTCACCGGAATGGATGTATGTTGTTCGATTTCAAACATCGTAGCCTGGTCTCCGGCTTCACTTCCCTTATGGGCATCTCCCCCGGCCACATCCCCGAAAAGCCACTGGCTCGGGGCAGCCGCATAGTTGCCCCAGGTGCCGTCACGGTTGCCGTTCATCAGGCCGTAGGCTCCTGTAAGCAGCCATTCCACGGCCTTCGTGTTGTTCAGCTGTTCGTCTATCAGTTTTCCCTGCGGTTTCTGATCCAGGAAATCCGAGCCACAACTCCCCAGCAGCAGTGCAGTTGCCACAACTATTATATATCGTATGTTCATTGTTGAAAAATTTATATTTGTTAAAACATTCTCAAATCTCATGCCTCATATCCTAAAAGGTAACACTGAATCCCAGCAGGTATTGGCGCGGTACCGGATAAACCCCCATATCCACTCCGGGAGCCGAAAACGTGGATGAATACTGGCTTACCTCCGGATCCATCCCGGTGTAATCGGTAATGGTGAACAGGTTGGTTGCACTGGCATAGACCCTGAGTTTGGACACATGCCCCTGAAAAACCTTCTCCACGGGCACAGTATACCCTATCTGCAGGTTCTTCATCCGGAAAAAACTGCCATCCTGCACATAGTAACTGGAGGACTGGCGCTCAAAAGTCGGTGCATCGGCATAAGCCGAAGGTATTGTACTGTTCGGGTTTTCCGGGCTCCACGCGTTCAGCGTACGGGTGCTCACCGCACCCGGAAATGCAAAGAGATCGGTATATTGGCGGGTCAGCTGAAAAATGTCATTGCCCTGAGACCCGTTAAAGAACATACTGATATCAAAGCGTTTGTACTCAGCATTCAGGCTAAGGGAATAAATAAAATCGGGGTGCGGGTTGCCTATAACCGTACGATCATCTCCATCGATCGCTCCATCCCCGTTAATATCGGCAAACTTAAAGCCTCCCACCCGGGCATTTTCATACGAAGGGGTGTTGGAAATATCCTCCTTGCTCTGGAAAATACCATCCACCTGATATCCATAGAAGGCCCCGAATGGTGCCCCGGCCTTCAATACCGAGGTTGTTACACCCCGTAGCGTCAGATAGGGCTGTTCGGTAACGGTCGGTGCCAGCTCAATGACATCGTTGTTATACTTGGAGAAAAACGCCCCCACATCAAACCGGAAATCGCCTTCGCCCGCATACGGGTTAAAGTGATAGTTAACCCCGACCTCAACACCTGCATTCTTGATCTTTCCGGTGTTGACAAAGGGTGAATCACCTGTACCCACGGCGGCGGCGGGCTGTGGAACGGGATATAGTACCCCGTCGGTGCGCCGGTCGAACCACTCGATCGAGCCGTCTATCCTATTGTCGAACAGGGTGAAATCGAGCCCCAGGTTTATCGACTTCAGTTCTTCCCACTTCACGTCCTGGTTGTCGTAATTACTGGTCCACAATCCGCTGACGAGGTCATTGCCCCCGCCAATGGGATAGAAGGATTGGTTAATCCGGGAAGCATACTGCCTCAGGTACTGGAAAGTGGGGATACGCTGGTTACCGGTAACCCCGTAGCCCGCCCTGAATTTCAGGTCGTCCAGCCAGGAAACCGGCTCCATAAACTTCTCGTTGGACAATCGCCAGGCAAGGCTGGCTGCGGGGAAAGTACCGTACCTGTTATCCGGGCCAAAGTTGGAAGACCCGTCGCGCCGTACGGTAGCCGAAAACAAATACCGGTCGTCGAATGAATAATCCACCCGGCCAAAAACAGAGAACAGGGCACTTTTGGCCCCCACACTGTTGGCCGAGGTGTTGGCCGCTGTGCCGAGGTAATAATAATCGAGATCGCCGGATATAAAGAAATCATTCCCGTTACCGATCAACTGCCGGAAATTATACTCCACGGCTTCGGTCCCTGCAAGTACTGTGAGATTGTGTATGTCGTTGAACGTGGTTTTGTACGTAGCGGTATTAGACCATGTCCATTCCCTGTTGTACCCCTGGTACTCTTCCAGGGTATTGTTTGTGTAACTTCCCTCTGAACGTTCCGGGTTGGGATACCCGATGGTCCTGCCGTTGAAGCTCTCATAGCGTATACCGAAGGTAGTCCGGAAGTTGAGGCCTTCGAGCAGTTCGAGATCCGCATAAGTGCTCCCGAAAAACTGGTTGCTTTTGCTGACATTGTCCTTGGCGCGGTACAATACCGCCAGCGGGTTATCGGCGTTGCCCATTTTATCGCCCTTGGTACCGGCAAAATTGCCATTGATATCATACACCGGTACGATAGTCTGTATACGATACGCCCAGCCGATGGGTGAATCTTCGGCCTGGTAGTCACCAGACCTATTCTCATTAACACCAAATCCAACTCCTTTGGTCGCGGAATACTGCATATTTTCCCCGATCGTCAGCCGGTCGTCGAGAAAGGTAAACTGGCTGTTGCTGCGAACGGTATACCGTTCAAACCCGGTATGATGGAAAGTACCATCCTGTTTGAAGGCACTTGCACTGAACGCATAGGTAGCATTCTCCCCGCCGCCGAGTATGCTCAACTGGTGGTTTCGTATGGGCGCACTACGCGTGATCTCTTCAAACCAGTTGGTCCCGGCCTGGTTGGCCTTGACAATGGTATAGTACTGTTCCGGGTCCATCACATAACGGTAGTTCGAGGGGTCGGCATCTGCTGCAGTGATATCGTGCCCTGTTTTTGTACCGGCCAGCAGGTATTCGGGCAGGGTTGGCCGGGTCGGGTCTGATCCATAATTGGTGCCGGTGGTACCAGGATTACCCGGACCTGGTTCACCTCCTGCATTTATGTATTGCCGGTACACATACTCTCCATACTGTTGCGGGTTCAGGAAATCGGGGAAACGGCCCCGGTTCGGCACCTGTGTTCCGTAATAGGTGTCAAATGTAATACGGGGTTTTCCCTTTACCCCTTTGCGGGTGGTGACAATAACCACACCGTTATTGGCACGGGCACCGTAAATGGATGCCGCAGAAGCGTCCTTCAGCACCTGCATGCTTTCAATGTCATTGGAGCTCAACCAGCTCAGCTTTCCTTCATAGGGCATCCCGTCAATGATATACAGCGGATCGTTATTATTAATGGTACTGAATCCCCGGATACGTATCTGCGGAGTGGCTCCCGGTGCCCCGTTGTTAATGATCTGTACACCGGTGGCTTTTCCCTGTAAGCCTTCGACAGGGCTGGCGGCGGGCTGTTGTTTCAACTCATTTACATCCACTACGGCCACTGCCCCTGTAAGATCCTTTTTACGCTGTGTACCGTAACCTACAACCACCACTTCCTCCAGCTGGGCCAGGTCTTCCTGGAGCGTAACGTTGATCACTTCTCTTCCGTCCACGGGCACCTCCACGGTTTTAAAACCCACATAAGACACTACCAGGACCGCATCAGGGCCGCTTACCTCTATGGCATAATTACCATCAAAATCGGCTACCACGCCATTGCTTGTGCCTTTTTCCATAACGCTTGCCCCCACCAGGGGAGCACCATTTCCATCAGTTATGGTCCCGGTCACGGATAAAAATGCTGTGGCCCTTTTTTCCTTCACTCCTTCCGGGGGTATCCCGAATGCATGCACAGATGTCACCAGCATGCAACAAAAAAGCAAAATACAGGACGTATTTTGCCTTGTCATACGAATCTTTAAAAATAGTTTTCTTCTCATAAATCAAAGTTTGTTAGTTGTTGATAGTGTGCTACTTACACGTAAAATCAGTTTCAAAAAATATGACAAGGCCCCATAAATATTAATACTTCTGTTTATGTTTATTGGTTTGACGAAAAGGTATTCCTGTCATACTCATTTTGCTGAAACGCATAAGTTATTTCCTCAAAAAAAGTAAGACATAAAAAACATCTTTCTCTTTATGAAGTAACATTAGGTCAGGCAAAAGTTTTAAAGTAGGATTATTAAATTTTCCTTAAAAAAATTTTATACGAACGACATGGTTTTTGTCACAGACGACACATATCGACATACAAATGCAATTATAAGCAATTTAAATGTAAAAACATTAATGATAAATCAATAAAATAGTTAATAATAAAACAATACAATTTATTTCTATTTATTAATATAATCCTAAAAATCAGCAAGATAAAAAGTTTTCATACAAAAAAATTGTAAAAATATTATTGCCCGGAATACCTTAGTATACAGATTAGAAACCTAAATATTCAAGCAATTTCTTACGCCATAAATAGTACGATAAATTTATCCCCGAACAAACCGCCGGATGATTTTATCTTCCCTTTTAGTTTATCCCGCGGGCGATTATTTGTATTTTTAAACTCCTGACCACAACATCGTTCCATGGAGCCAGAAAACATCAAAGACCATCCTGAACCGGTTGCCATCTTATACCAGGCGGCTGCTCCCCCCTCCAAAAACGGGGTCAGAAAGCCTGTAAAACCCGGGGGCTATGCAGACAGTGGTGCCGATATTGCATATACGCTTGCTCTGGCCGGAATACCCGTAATAACCCCGGTAAACCAGCCGGACATCTACAAAGACACCGATTGGGTTTTCCCGGATACGATCTCCGGCATTACTTCGGCACTCCACCGAGGGGCGCGGAAATTGTGGCTCAATACGGTCCTTTATGCAACCCATCCTGTAAGCCGGTTCAGAGACCAAGACATCAAGATCATAGGCCAGGTTCCGGACACTACGGATCTGTATGACGATAAGTGGGTGACCAACCGCTTGCTAAAAAATAACGCTCTCCCCATCCCCCCGGCTGTCCTGATATCGGAAAAGAACCACACGGAAGTTTCTTCCCGTATTTCTTTCCCCGTTGTCCTTAAACCCCTGCGAGGGAGGGGAAGTGAGGGTGTAACGGTTGTGCACAACAACAAGGAACTGACAGGGAGACTGGCCGATATTTTCGATTCGGGGAAGTTTGGCAACACGGTATATGCGGAAGAATACCTGCCGGGACAGGAAGTCACTATTACAGTAATGCCTCCCGGAAAATATAAATTCCCGGAAGCGGAAAAAGAGTTTTCAGATCACTGGTGCCTGCCGGCAGTTAAAAGGCTCCATCACCAAAACGGGATCGCTCCGTACAATGGTACCGTGGCCGTGATCAGGAATAGTGCTGTACTAGAAGACAGTGAACTGCTTTCGGATGCCATACGGGAGTTATACCTGCATTGTGAAAAAGCTGCGTCCCTGGTTGATGCCAGGGCTCCCATACGTATAGACTGCAGAAGTGACAGCAGGGGAAAATACCATCTGTTTGACCTCAACCTGAAACCCAATATGACCGGGGCTTCCCGCCCTCACCGGAAAGACCAGGACAGCCTTACCGCCCTGGCTGCGCGAAAAGCAGGATGGAATTATACAGACCTGCTGGCCAATATGCTCCGGCAGGGTTGGGAGTGGTGAATTGAACGCAGGGTTATCATGCTTTACCATTCCGTACAGCAACGAATAAAATACTTTTTTAGAAACAAAAAAACGGGACTGTCTCAAAAGTCTGTACCCGTCATGCTGATTGTTTCAGCATCTCATTCCACTTGTCCGATCAGTGTTATGGGACCCTGAAACAAGTTCAGGGTGACGGAAAAAGTACTTTTAAAAGACAGTCCCGTTTTTGCATTTAAAATCGTTCGGCTACTTACCCGTCCATTATTGCGTCGGGTTTTGTGTCAGTGTACCCGGATAAGAGTTAATGGCATCCTGGGGAATATAGTATATGACACGGAAGTCGGTAGCCGGAATATCCTCAAATTGTTTGTGAGGCCCCGGATAGTGACGGGTCAATGCTACTCCGTTACGGAATACGTCAAAACTGCGCTCTGCCTGGTAGGCGAGTTCCAGTTGACGTTCCTTGTCGATCCGCTCACTTGCGTTGGAAGCATCCAGGCCGCTGTATGCCCCGTCTACGATAGAACGCGTTCTGATGGTGTTGAGATCGGCCAGTGCCGCGCTGTAATTTCCGAGTTTGGCATAGGCTTCGGCACGGTTCAGGTAAATTTCACCCAACCGGCTGATCACCGGGGAATGCAGGTGGGATTCCTCTCCTTCACGCGATGCTTTTGTAATGTAGAACTGCGGATATACACGATTCAGTGCAATGTAGTTGTCTATGACACCTGTATATGTATTCCCGTCTTTATACTGGATAGAATAGATCTCCTGTTCAGCATCGACCGGAGTGAGTGTATAGCTATCGTCCCCATCCTTGCATGTTATTGTGCCCCCGCTACGGCTGGTCTGTGCCTGTACATAGTTTAGGACATTCTCGCCATCCTGCTTCACAAAACGGAACACTTCGGTATATTCTCCGGTGTCCGCATTCTGCTCATAGGTAGGTTCGATAAAAGCGGCACGTGCGTCTACCATATTATAGCTGTCCGGGCGCCAGTCGTTACGGCCGGTCTCGTTCAGCAGGTCGATATATTTGGCGCTGGCGTACATTTCTCCCCAGCCCATACCGCCGATGTTGGCATACATACCGCCAACACCATAGTAATGGTCAAAGCCCGAAAATTCCGAAGCTACGCGTTTTACGGCAAATATGGTCTCTGCATTGTTTTCCGGAACAAAAGTATTGTATTTCATAAACTGCTCTCTTGGCAGCAATGAATACTTTCCGGAATTGATCACCTTGTCTGCATATTCTACAGACAGTTGTGCAAATTCTGTGTTAGGCGCTTCATAGGTGCCGCTCATATAAAGATAAATGCGCGACAGCATAGCCTGGGCCGCTTCTTTTGAAGCAAAAATATGCCCTTTGTCCAGGGTGAGCAGTTCTTCGGCCTTCTTCAGGTCGCCGATGGCCTGCTCGTAGGTTTCCTTAACCGTTGCGCGGTCGGGAAGTTCCAGGTTGATGACATCATCCGGAGTACCATTGACGATCGGCACGCCCAGGTTTGTTTCCGGGTTCTGATAATACGGACGTCCGAATGCGCGGCACAGGTAGAAGTACATCATACCCCGAACATAATAACATTCTCCCAGTTTATTATCGAACTCCGCATCCCGTCCCTCTTCGAACATATTGATAATATTGGACGCCTGGGCAATGGCCTTATACCCGTAGTCCCAAAACTGGGTCAACCGATAGTTGTTCGGCGTACGGGAATAGGATATAAATTCGTAAAAGGCATCCGTAGACGAACCGCGGATCATCATATTATCACCTGCATATTCTCCCAGTCGGTGCATGGGGTCGGACCAGACTTTTAACTGGGCATACATCCCGTTGATCAAAGATTCGAGATTGGCATCGGGATCATTAACTACATTCTCTGCATCCAGGGCTCCATAGGGGTCCCGGTCTATATCACAGGCCGAGAACGCTGTTATGGCCAGTATGGCTATAAATATCTTTTTCATTGTTTTTCGGTTTAAAATGTCACATTAAGTCCAAGCATAAATCTACGGGTGGCAGGATACACAGAGGGGCTAGTCGATCCCAGGACGGTAAGGGTCCCATCATCTTCTTCCTTAACAGGGATCTCCGGATCAACTCCCGAGTAATCGGTGATGGTAAACAGGTTTTCCCCGGTAAAGAATACACGTAAATTATCGATCTTATACTGGCTTAGGTCAAAATTGTATCCCAGGGTAATCGAACGCATTTTAAAGAAGTCGCTCTTTTCCAGGTAACGCGTAGAGGTGGCATTACCCTTGTCCTGGTTATTATACCTTGCCACAGGGTGCGTGGCATGATCGCCCGGTTTTTCCCAACGGCTCCAGCCTGACTGAAGTTTCATCTGGTTACGGTCCGTATAGGTTCCGTCAGAATCGTATTCCTGGCGGGAATAGTTGTAGATCTTACCGCCGATCGAATATCCGAATACCGCACTCATGTCGAACCGTTTATAAGTTAATGCGGTGGAAATCCCCCCGAAAAGATCGGGCGAAACTTTCCCGGTTTTTTCAAATGTGGCTTCGGCGTAGTTTGAAGTGGTGGTGCGCGACAGTTCGTTCCCGTCTGCGTCCCTTTCAACTTTATACCACATGGGCAACCCGTTTTCCGGGTTTACACCGGCCCATTCTTTCAGGTAATAGGTGTCTGCCGGGTGGCCGGGCTCCAGCAGCCGTTGTGCAGAACCGGCAATACCCAGACCATCGTCATCGATGATCGGCTTGACCACATAATTACCACTGGCATCTTTTGTTTTATAGAGTTTGGTCAGTTCATTGACGTTATGCCCCATATTTACGTCCAGGCTCCAGGTCAGGTCTTCGTTGCGGATAATATCGCCGCCAACGGTAAGCTCGATCCCCTTGTTCTTCATCTCCCCTATATTTCGCCAGATACTGGTAATACCCGTCACCCCGCTAACCGGGACCTTGTAAAGAATATTATCCGTATTTTTCACATAATAATCAAATGTAAGCCTTGCACGGTTATTAAAGAACCTGGCATCTACCCCAATACCGGCAGTATATGTTTTTTCCCAGGTCAGGTCCTTATTTCCTTTTTGGCCAATCAGTGCTCCCGGAGTTTCGTTATAACTCTCCTGGTTACGTGCATAATAGAGGTCGTATTGCGGATACAGGGCACTCGGCCTGTTCCCTACGGAACCATAAGAAGCCCGGAGTTTCAGGGCATCTACCCAATCCGCTTTAAACCAATCTTCGCGGTTGATATTCCATCCTCCGCTGACCGAAAAGAAATTACCGTATTTGGCATTGTCTCCAAAATTGGATGCTCCGTCCCTACGGAAAGAGACCTGGGCCAGGTATTTATTGTCATATGCATAATTCGCATTGAAAAGAAACGACTGTACAGCCCATTCATCTCTGCTGCCTTTAGTTCGTTCTGGTTTAGCTACAACATCCAGCACTTCAAAACCGGGGATAAACCCGGTACCGTAAACATCGAGGATATCCCGTCGGTAATCGTTAAATTCATAAGCTAACAAGCCGTTGACATCGTGCTTGTCCCAGGTTTTGTTAAATCGCAGTATCTGGTTGGTATACCGGCGTGTATACTCCGTGCGCTTGTCTTTCAAACGCCCGATCACACTCTCCCCTTCATTGGACCGGGGATCGACATAACCCGTTTCCTTAAAGTTAATATAGCGATAGTTGTTGACCGAAGAAAAGGTCAGCCAGTCGGTCAGCCTGATATCGAAATCCATATTCCCCATAAACTCATAATTCCTGTTCTCGGAATGATTCCACTGCAGGTCGTACAGGTAATTGGTACTGGCACTGTTCACCCAGCCACTGTAACGGTGAGGTACCAGGTTCCCTTCTTCGTCGTAAGGGCTGTCCCACGGCAGGTTGGAGTACATGGCCGTTGTAGAATACTGCCGGTCTTCCACTTTGCGGAGCGAACCTACCAGCGAGGGCTTTACGGTTAACCATTCAAAAGGCTTATACTCGGTTTTAAAACGAAAGTTATAACGATTATAGTCATACCCTTTTACAGCCCCTTCCTCGTCGTAATAGCCAACGGACATAAAAGACCGGAGTGTTTCGGTCCCTCCCTGGATGGAGACATTATAATTCTGGGTAAAACCGCTTTTTGTGGCCAGATCCCACCAGTCGAAGTTGCTGTTGCGCAGTTCGGGATTCCAGCGTGGAAATGATATTTCGCCGGCATTGGCAAACGAAGCGTAATAGTCATACAGTTCAGCCCCGTTCATCATTTCCAGGTTCCCGTTATTAAGCTGACTAAAACCTACTTTAGAGGAAACATTTATCGAGGTTTTCCCTGTTTTGGCCCGCTTTGTCGTTACTACAATCACTCCATTGGCTCCCTGGGATCCGTAGATGGCTGTCGAAGCTGCGTCTTTCAGGATGGTCATGGATTCGATATCGTCCGGGTTCAGGTCGCCTGCTCCCGAACCTACGATGACACCGTCAATGACCCACAACGGGCTTGTGGTCCCGCTTAAGGTAGCCTGCCCGCGGATAACAACCCCGCCTCTCGCACCGGGTTTTCCCGATCCCGGGGCCACAAATACCCCGGGAGCTTTTCCGTTCAGCATATTTTCAACCGAAGGTGTGGTCACATTCCTCAGGTCATCGCCTTTAACGGTCTGTAAAGCCCCGGTGAGGCTCTCCCTTTTCTGGGCGCTATACCCTACTACGACCACTTCTTCCAGGTTGGCCACATCCTCTTTCAGGGTAATATTGATCTCGGAACGGCCGTTGACTTCAACTTCCGTCGATACAAATCCCATATAAGATACGACCAATACCGCATCATCACTGCTTACTTCTATGGAAAAATTACCGTCGAAATCGGCTACGACACCATTGGTCGTCCCTTTTTCCATGACACTTGCCCCGGCGAGGGGCATACCGTCTTCTGAAGTGATCGTTCCTGTTACGGACAAAAAGGCTTTCAACCCTTTTTCCTTTGTTTCCCTGTCTCCTTCCGGAGAGATCCCGAATGCGTGTACGGATGTCATTAACATACAGCACAAAAGCAACATACAGGATGTACTTCGCGGGATCGTACACACTTTCCCAAAAAGTTCTCTTTTCATAAATTGAGTTTGTTAGTTGTTAGTAGAATTATTCTTACACATATTAAACCTGCTCAAACATTTTGAACCTGTTTAAATTTCTTCCAATGACCCGCAAAAAAGCCTTAAATTCTAAGGTTTTTTATGAACCAAGGATATGTGCACGAACACATGTTACGTGGCGAAGGTAATAATTTTCACGGGATTACAAAATTATATTTTGGGGAATGCCGGGTTGTGACCTTCGGAAGGGGGGGATGTTGAGATCAACAGCAGAAATACGTCTAATGCTTATACTTTCCCGGGGTTATCCCGTATTTCTTTTTGAATGCCGTTGTAAAATACTGAGGGTTCTGATAGCCGCAGAAATCTGCTATTTCCGGGATGGTCTTTTTTCCCGATAAAAGCAGGAGTTTTGCTTCTTCGAGGCGCAGGTCTCTCAAATACCGGAAAACCGTTGTCCCGAAAACCGTCCTGAACCCTTTTTTTAGCTTGAATTCATTCAGGCCTGCCTTTCTGGACAACTGGTCGAGGGAAAACGCCTCGCTGTAATGCTCTTGCAGAAACGATTTGAGGTCATGCAGCTTTTCCACATCCTCTTTTTGCAACTCCATTATGGGGCTTTCCTGGTATTGCTCAATCTGAAGGGTGAGGAGTTCCAGCACTTTCGATTCCAGAAAAAGACGTTTAAAAACACCGGTTTTTTCACATTGTAATATCTCGTGGATCACCCGGTACATTTCGGCTGTAATAAACCTGTTCCGCTCCCCGATGAAGGTCTGCCTTTGTTTTTCCATACCGTCTAAAAGCCTGTCGAGCACGCCGGACCTGCCCTGGGCAAGCCTTTTAAAATAATCGGTTGTTAAATGAATCTCTAATATCTTACAGCTTGACTTCTGCTCAAAACCGTCTAAATAACCATCGAAATAAGGTGTGTAAAACAGGTTGTGTTCTCCCGAATTGAATTCGAAATACTGTAAACTGTTGTTAAATTTCACCTCGGTATGCCCCGAGAGCGCAAAATGCATTTCTATAACCGGGGTTTCACTTTCTGCCTTTAACCTTAAATTTCTTATGATATGGACCAAACCATATAAAATATGGATCCCGTCAAACCACTGTTCCACCCAGTGCCCCTGCATACAATCCCCGAAATTCAACTCAAAACGCGCTTCTTCGATAGATCCGGTTGTGACAAAATCCTCGGGAAACTCCCGCTGGTAAATAACCTCCTGTAAATCATCTGACCGTAATCTGAATTTCATACTTCTGTATTTATCTGATATTCATTAGGTTCAACAAATTTTATCACAACACACTACGGACCGGAAAACCCGGTGAAGGTGATATGCCTTATAAGAATCCGTTTAGTATAAAAAAAACTCCGTCTATTATAATTCCCCGACAAATATAATGCACATCTTTGTACAAAGATACTTATTTAGAATAAATCTAAATTATTTAATGCAAACGTCCACAGACCATAATGAATTGGCCGAGCAGTTGAAATGCCCGAAAGGCACAAAGGGTATCGGCATTGCCAACAACATGTTCGACACCAACAGGGATATGATCCTGAAAACGATAGAACTCCTGGAGATCCGGCCATGCGACGATATTCTTGAGATCGGTTTTGGCAATGCCCGGCACCTTCACGAACTTTTCAGGAAACATTCCCTGATATCGTATTCGGGCATAGACATCTCCGAGCTGATGGTTATGCAGGCCATGACGAACAATGCGGCCCTTATGGAAAAAAACGACATTGTTTTCCAGAAGACCGACGGGCTTTATATTCCCTTTGACCCGCGCTCCTTCGACGGCGTTTTTACGGTCAACACCCTGTATTTCTGGACAAATCCCCGGCAGCAACTCCGCGAAATACACAGGGTCCTCCTCGATCAGGGAAGGTTGTGTATGGGCATAGTTACTAAAAAATCTATGGAAAAACTACCATTTGCCGGTAAAGGATTCTGTTTGTATACGCCGCACGAGCTCCATCGGCTACTGGAAGATACGGGATTCAAAGTCCAAAAGTCCATAACGGCCAAAGAGCATGTAAAAAGTAACTCCGGGGAGCATATCACCCGGGAGTACTGTATTGTACAGGCACAGAAACTTTAAAATTTATAGTGAGTTTATTGAACTAACAAACAGCGGTAACAGATAGTACCCTGTTGAACTCAAACGGAACTGAAGACATGGAAAAGGAACAAACCCTTCAACCCACAGTGGAAATCTTTAAGACCAATGTCACCGACCTGGTTACAGCAGAGACCTGCATCCGGTTGTTGTCCCATCATTTTCCGGGCATAAGCATACATTTTGACCTGGAGGACTGTGATCATATTCTCCGGGTGGAAGGATATGAAATAAATACACACAAGATCATCGACTTGCTCCGTTCCATTCAGTTACATTGTTCTCTATTTCCGGAATAGCAGCTGGGAGTCCGAATATATTACAACTCAATCGAAAGTAACAGTATCCAGGTTTTTATCTACTAAAATACCATCTTTGGGAGTTAAGTCAAATTTGAGTTTATGTTTTGCCCTGAATTTGATCATAAACAGATCCGCACTGTCTTCAAGAGGTTTTTGCTGACCTATATGAATAAAGGTAGGATACAGGGCCTGCACTCCATTGGTGTGTAACCTGTTGTTCGTTAAATTCTCCATATGTCCCGTATCCAAGGATTCTACTCCCAGAAACTCATAATCTTTGGTGTCGTATGGCAATGCAAAGCTCAGCGCATTGACTGACCTGAGGTCCGAGCCTTTCACGGTGATCTCTACAATTTCATTTTTATTGTAATGTTGTTTAGGTGTACTGATCTTAAGTTTTCCGGCCACTTTTTCAATTTCAGTATGATCCACTCCTCCTTTTAATTGAGTAGCTACCACGGAAATATCATAGGCATCGATGAGCCCGTTCTTATTTACATCACCGTTGCTTACGTAGCCTTCGAAATCGGCATCACCTGTTCGAAGTCCTGTATAGTTGGTGTAGGAGGTCAGGTCGTTGCTGTCTATGAGCCCGTCATTATTAATATCGCCCGGCAAATAGCTTTCCGTTCCGGGGACCTTAAAAACATAGAGTTCCCGTCCGGAACCATATCCTCCAACACCTTCGGTCACTGAAATTTTGATATAGCGTGCGGTGGGATGTGCCTTAAAACTGAATTCCCCGATGTTTTTGTCATCGCGCTCCCATTCAAAATCACCGGCATGCGTCCAGTTTTGTTTGTCGTTACCGTAGTACACTTTTCCTTTCAATAAAATACCATTGCCTTTTCCTTTTCTCGGCAGGTACTGGAATTTGTCGAGCTGGTTGAACGACTTCAGGTCCATGATTATTTCAAAGGGTACGGATTTTTCTCCCCATACGGTATGCCACATATTTCCTTCGTCAAAATCGAAGAGTTTAGCGATCTCATAACCGCCCTGGTTTTTTACGCTGGTCTCTCCGACGATCCCCCGGATGGCAAATTCCAGCGGATTCGACTTCGTTCTGGACTTAAATCCGGTCCATTCGGAAACCCCGTCTTTATTCACAGCCCGAAGCTTAAAGGCATAGTCGGTCTCGGCTTCCAGGCCTTCAAAGAGATATGAGGTTTCTTTGATGGTCGTATAACGCATATCGTTAAAATCGATCTCGTAATAATCGGCATTATTCACCTTGTCCCAGGTGGGCCTCAAGGTGTAGGCTTCGATATTTTCTTCGTTGACCTGTGCATTTTGCGGCGTGGTGAGAGGCCCGGAAGTTACTTTTTGTCTGTCCTCCGGTTTAAATTTAAAGCCCTTGACCTGCAATGCAATATTACCGGTTGTCACATCTGTTTTCCCGATCTTTACAAGAAGCCGGGGATTTTTAATCACGAAAACATTTTCAAACGGGCTTCCCTTGGTTGAGAACCTGTTGAAGTCCGGTTGTTCATCATAGAAATACACATTTGTTTTATCCCGGAATTCATCCCTGGTATGGACTTCCTGCAATTTTACTTTCTTTCGGGCAATGCGGGCCGATATTTTTTTAGGTTTTTCGGTAACATTGATCCGGAATTCGGTGATCTTTTCTTTGACCAGCCCATCGTACATTCCTTCTGTGGGATGAACGGTAAGGCTAAGGTTGTTTTTCTGATCGACCCGGGATTCGATCCTGGTATAGGCCCCGCTACCTTTTTTATAGGCTTCGGTTAGTCCGTCATCGTCATATTCGGTAAACGAAGAATTTCCCGAGGGATACACATCATATATACGCAGGTTTTTATCGATCTCCGAAACATTATTATTGGCATTGGCCATAGGGATAATGGCTCCTCTTTTTACAAAAACGGGAAGTTTCCAAAGCGGGCTGGAGAAACTGTTGATGATCTGCCCTCCTTTGTATTCTTCGCCTGTAAAGTAATCGACCCACAGGCCTTCTGGCAGATAGATGCCGTTCCGGATATCATTTCCCTCGTCGTCTGCTTTTGTTTCCTGATATATGGGAGCCACCAGGAAACCGGGGCCGAACATAAACTGATACTGGGTTGATATCCCCTGTGTATAAGGATTTTTCTCTTCCAGAAACATGGCCCGTATCATCGGCAGGCCGTTTACCGCTTCTTTGGCTATACTGTAAGTGTAGGGAACAAGTTGGGATTTTAGTTTCAGATAGTTCCTGTTGATCGAAGTTGCGGGTTCTCCCAGGGCGTGGGGATATTTTTCATTGGCTCCCCAGCCATCCATGTTGAGCTGCATGGGGGTAAAGGTTTTCCATTGAAAATCCCTGGTGTTCACCACCGGGTTCTTACCTCCGAAGATCCCATCCATATCGGAGGTGATATTGGGTTGCCCGGACAGGCCCGAACCTATGTATGTAGGAATGTGGAAGCGTATGTATTCCCAAACGCCCCCGGTCTGGTCTCCCGACCATATACCGGCATAACGCTGTGTCCCGGCCCAACCGTCCAGGGAAATGATAAACGGCCTGGCATTATTACCGTATTCGGGCATGATCTGCCCTACATCGGCAACCCCGTTAAGCCCGAAAGAGTAACCTGCACCTACCCATGCCACATCGGTTTTGAGTACCCTTACACCGGCATCGCGGACTTCCTTGACGATATCTCTCTGTAAGAGGGCACTTATTCCTTCTTTGGGATGCAGGTCAGATTGCGTCCACAACCCTATTTCAACACCATTTTTACGGGCATAGTCTCCCAGTTCTTTGAGGTTCTGGATATTTCCGTCCAGCGTTTCGGTCTGTCCGTAGCCGGCGCCATAACCATCATTGGGCAGGAGCCATCCCAGGGGCATGTCGTTACTTTTATAACGGTCGATCACTGCGCGGGCCGAAAACTGGTAGTTGTCTTTTTCGCCGTTCAGGGATTCCCTGGTCCCGCTACTGTCTTTCTGGCTTTCTTTATAATGTTTGCCATCTTCAAAGAGAATGCCTTTTTCATCTTCTTTCCAGTAATCACGGTTATAGGCATTCAGGTGACCTTCGTAAAGCCCGAATTTGGGCAGTAAGACCGGGTTGCCCGTCAACTGATAGAAGTCATTAAGCAGATTTGTAACCCCGTCATTAACCATAAAGAACACATCGAGATAATCTGTTTCATGGTACAGCTCTACCCTGCCTTTTTCCCGGGCTCCGAAATCGTATTTCCCTTTTTTAAAGGTATACCACATTAAACCGTAACCGTTGGACGACCAATAGAAAGGTGTGGGAGAAGCGACTCCCCCGTCCGTCCAGCTATTCTGGTTTTCGATAGCTATGCTTTTTCCCTTGTGGGAAAACCTGCCGTTCTGCACCCCTCCCCCGTAAAAATATTCGTCCGGGTTTTCCTTTAAAGACAGGCTGACCTTTTTTTTATCGAAGGTAATTGGTTCCAGTTCTTCAACAACCACATTCCCTGTCCGCAGATCTGTGACCTTAAAAAGCGAAGTCTTCTTGTCCAGGGAGACCTGTATTTTATCCGTTATTATAGATGCCGTACGGTCATCCTCCGATATACTGAGTTTAGCGATATCCTTTCTGGGGTTGCCGACCAGAATTTCGGCTTCCGGTTTGGCTTCAGGGCTCCGCATTCCTTTTCCGGAATTGTCCTGAAAAAGCCTGAAAATATGGTCTCCGTAAAAATCAAAAAGCATTTTGTGCCGGTCGGAGAACGTAATTTCTACCGTGGTGGCATTGATCTTTTTTATACCAACGATCTCCTGGTTTTGACCGGCCGGTCTGTCTGCCTTCTGTGTTACGGAATATTCCCGGGCTATGGCATGAGTGGGGATAGTGCCTAAAAAAACAAACAGGGCCACGGCGCAATGCGCAACAACATATTTTATTTTCATTTCCCTTTTTTATCTGTTAAATCAATATCATGAAAATGTGTACGAACACATAACAATGGGCGAAGATAGTGATTTTTCCGGGATCCCGGCATTATCAACTTCCGGTTTATATCAAATTCAACAGATCGGGGGTCTCGATACCCTTCGGTTGTACTCAGGGCAACACACTGCTCCTGCGTCACAGCACTCGACCTGACGGGCTCAAGACGACGCACCGCTCTTTAGTCGCAGCCCAATCTAATGATATAAGAATTGTGATGAGCCTGTCACTTCCAGACTGAATGTTTTGGCAACCGTCCGGATTGATCATGGCATTTATAAAATCTTTGTGAAACTCTGTGTACCTCTGTGCAACTTTGTGTCATAGTCTATTTCACAGAGGCACACAGAGGTACACAGAGGTTTCACAGAGAACCACAGAATAAATCTATTATTGGTAGCAGTATTTAAAACATGGAGGTTTTATTGTTTTGTCCCTGTTAATGTTGTTATACTTTGGGGAGGAAATAAGGCCGACATTTTTCCTGTTTCATCCGTAGTCATTGGAGCTTCTTCATTCCAGTGCCCTGCGCTGTGATCTGTAGTCTGGTAACTGTTAAGCTCCCCGGCTTCAAAACCTGACAGGTCAAAAGCAGCATTTACTGCGTTATCTCCCGAATTGATCACCACCACGGTAAATTTCCCGGTGCCGGGTTCTTTGTATGCAGAGACCATCAACCCGCTACCCTGATCGACAGAGGCCTTAAACCTGTAATAGCTATCTGTGATATCCCTGGAATAATGCCCCATCACATCGTAGGTCCTGGGGAAATCCAGTGTACCATCGCTATTGGTACAGATCAGTGATTCATTGTTTCTTATGGCCAGCATCCCCAACCAGTATACATAGGCATTTACATTACATTCGGCAAGGAGTTTATGCATGTTTGTCGCCAGCTTTATTCCGCCGGTCATCGTATTGTCGTAAACACCGCTATCATCGGATGCTTCGGTGACCCAAACCGGTTTATTACCCGTAGCGTAGGTCCATATCGAAGGGTTTTGGTTCAGTCCCCGTTTTCCCAGTATGATATCGCCTATCTCTACATATCCGTGTCCTGCCAGAATATCTACATTGCTTTTATCCATGGTGGACAAAAATGTGTTGGCTGTACCCCATGCGGCATTTTCTGATGAGATGATCTTCATATCCTGAAGCCCTTCTTCATTCAGGGCCGGCCTGAGGTTATTGGAGATAAATTCCCCCAGGTGCCTGGGTGTCCAGTAAGAGGCATCCCAGGAGGAGAACACATTTTCGGGTTCGTTGCTCGGTGAAATCCCGTAAAACTCAATGCCTTCTTCCTTAAATGCTTTTGCAAACCCGGCTACATAACGTGCAAATGCTGTTGATGAAGTGCTGTAATCAAGCCCGTTAAAATTTGTTGCACTTATATTCGTCGGATCCTTTTTCATGTATAACGGCGGGGTCCAGGTACTGGCAAACACCACAGGGACATTGTACCTTTCCCTGGCTTTTTTCAATATCCATACCTGGCCCAGGTGTTCTTTTTCTTCATCTGAAAGCCCCTGGTAAACATCGCCGTTTGTATCTACATCTATACTTACATTAGCCGGTTTGATGGTTACTGTTCTACTTTCCTGGTCAAACGGGTAGGTATGCAGCACCTTTCCCCGGAGCATATTTAGCTTCAGGCCGGTCTGCCCCCACAGGTATTCCATGATGCTATCGCGTTTCGGCGATTCGAAAAAAGGGGTGATCCTCCCTCCGAAGGCCCCGAACCCGTCGATTTGCTGATAGGTCTGGCCCCAATCGAGGGAAATACTTGTGGTGAGGGTATCGGCCGCAGCGAACGTTAAATGTTCTGCACCCCCCAACTCATCCATTTCCTTGTCTGCGCAGCTTATTGCCAATAAGGAAACCGATAAAATCCATGAAGAAACTGAACTTGCTTTTTTACTGTTCATAATGTTAGTGGTTTGGTTAATAAAATCTGGGTTATTATTCGGTTTTTTGAGTTATACACCTGTCCATGTCGTGGGCCTTATTTTTACCACAGAGATCCACAAAGCAGGCACAGAGTTGCACAGAGCGGTGTTTGGAAATCAAAATATGATCCGGTTGTGCTTTTTGATACCTGTCTAAATGTTCAATGCCTTACAAGTTTATGATAAAAATTCCTTAGAATATCATACTATTTTTTCAAAAGGTGGTAATATTCAATCAATTTCACACAGCTCTTTTTTTACCTTTAGTATAATATCTCAGAAGCCTGTTGCTTACTTTAGGCCGTTCTGTTTTTTGGAAAGTTCTCTTTTGCGGAAGATCTTTAAACTGTCTTGTTGTATCCCCACGATCACGGTCTCACCTTTGTCTTTTGTATTCAAACGCACTATCGACCTGCCTTCGCCCGGGACAAAAAATCCGCTGACCGAGGGTTTTACCGGCTGAAAACCATTGTCCCTGAATACCAGGCAGCTACCATTTCCGGCATCAAATCTGCCGGTCAGCACTTCGGTGTCGTGATAATTCCCGACAGCCAGTACATCCCGATAGCCGTCGAGGTCAATATCCGTTATGGTGAAATCGAAGACCGGGGACCACTGTACTTCTTCCGGCAGGCGGGTATACCTGAATTTCCCGTTCCCCAGGTTTTCTATATAAACAGAACCCAGTTCATAGGCATGGACCCGGGTAGCGTCTTCCAGGACAGACGCTTCGAAGACTTCATCGATCTGCATTTTGCCGTATTCCCTGTAACTCTTTACAAGATGCCTGAGGGCAGGCAACCGGCCTGTTAAGGTGCCCCTTGGGTGGATGATGTGCTCTTTGCCCTGGTTATAATACGTCATAATGGGTTCCATACTGCCATTCTGGTCGTAGTCTTTGGCATAAATGGAAAGAGGTTCGTCGACACTTGCCTTAAACGGGGTGTTCAACCCCCAGTTTCCCGCTATAAAATCAATATCCCCGTCCTTGTCAAAATCTTCGCCGGCCATACAATTCCACCAGCCATTGGTGTTTTCCAGTCCGTTGGGCGATTCATCCATTTTAAGGCCCTTATCGTTATTATAGTATATCTGAACAGGCATCCACTCCCCTACGAGTATCAGATCTGTTCTGCCATTCTTGTCGAGGTCTGTTGTATAAGCAGCCGTAACCATTCCCGGTTTTAAAAGCCGGGGGGCTTTTTGGGCTGTGACATCCGTAAAAATGCCTTCATTGTTTTCCAGCAGGTAAGACCTGGGCGATCTGGGATATTCGTCAGCCTTTATCCTTCCGCCTACAAAAAGGTCCAGGTCTCCGTCTGCATCGTAATCGAATGCCACAACACATCCACCTGCCGCCCGGATCTTTGGCAATGCATCAGGTTGCAGGCTAAAATGGCCTTTCCCGTCATTGATATACAGGCGGTCCTGGTATAATTCCGGCGTTTTGTAATGTTCGGAACTTCCGCTTACGACATACAGATCCGGGTCATTATCATTATCGGCATCAAAAAGGAGTGCTGCCGTATCTTCCATGGGCAGCCCTATGGGATCTTTAAGTACCTGTTCCGTAAAAGAGCCGTCCTTTTGACGGATATAGAATGTCCCGTAATTGTTGGACGATCCTCCTGCGAACAAGTCTTCCAGGCCATCCCCGTTTACATCCCCCACCGTTAAAACAGGGCCGGCTTTACTGTAAGACCTGAAGTGCAGAGGCCACTTCCTGAAATCATCGAATGCATTTTCTTTACTTTTATAGGAGATGGTAGCAGAGCTGTTCATCACCTCAAAACAGGTCTTTGTACTCTTTTCGGGTATGGTATTGACCGGTTTTACGGAAAAGTTTCCGGGTTGTGGCGACAGGGTTTGATTGACCTTTACATTTTTCCGGGTTTCCCGTTGATTGCCGGGCCAAAGGATCTTTAAGGAATCGATCTCCTGAATACTGTCCAGGCCAAAATGCAGGACAGGAGGCAGGGAAGACATATAGCCTTTATGCGGATAAAATTCTGCAAACTGTACCTCGCCTTTCGTGTATAACCATATTTTCGCACCCAAACTCTGTGCGTTGGCCTGTAATTTTACCTGGAGGAAGTTTTTACGGATGTGCTCTGACCGGTTGCTGCGGTTTTCAAAAAGCAATACGTCATCTTCAATATTATTGGCCACGAGGTCCAGGTCGCCATCCAGGTCGAGATCGACATCAATGGCCCCGTTTGAGTATGACGGAAGGTATAAGCCCGCTTCGTTTGTGTGGTCGGCAAAAACACCCTTACCGGTATTCTCAAAAAAGAAATTACTTTTTTTAACGCCTTTCATTTTGTTGAGCTGCTCTACCAGGAGTTTCCTTTTGTCTTCGACCGTTCCGAAAGTACTTGCCTTATTGGTAAAGTCTACAAAATCCAGGTCGGTGATGTCTTTTTTGTAGCCGTTGGTAATATAAATGTCTTTATGCCCGTCATTGTCAAAGTCTGCGATCAACGGGCACCAGCTCCAATCGGTGGCCGCTACACCCGCATAAAAACCCAGGTCGCTGTATACGCCGGCATTGCTCATTTGAAGGACATTGCGTACGTATTGGGGGGCATAGCCCTGTGCCTTTGCCTGTTGTACCCTGCTGAACGGAATTTGTCCGAACATGGTCTTATGGCGGATATTATCTTCCGGGAGCATATCCAGCACCAGGACATCCTGAACGGCGTCGTTGTTGACATCCGCAATATTCACGCCCATGCTGTTGTGGCTCTGGTGTTTAAAATAGTGGTTGATCCGGTTGGAAAAAGTACCGTCTCCGTTATTGATATACAGTATATCGTTGGAATAAAAATCATTAGCGATATAGATATCCGGGTAGTTATCATTATTGATATCGGTGACCGCTACACCCAGGCTCCATCCTTCGACCTGTATCCCCGCCTGTTCTGAAACATCTGTGAATGCCGGTATCCCTTTTTCATCAGCACCATCATTCCTGTATAATTTATCGGTACTCCTGCCGCTCCCGTCCTTTCTCTGCCCTAGAGGGTTGTTTTTGGGATACTCTTCCATGGCATTGTTGATCAGGAACAGGTCCAGATCCCCGTCTTTATCGTAATCAAGCCATGCCGCCTGAACCGTATAGGAAAGGTCCGCTATACCCATTTCGGAAGCCATTTCCCTGAACGATACCGTCCCGTCATCTGATATAGTATTTAAAAAGAAATAATTCCGGCTTTGCCGAAAGTTTTGATCGTGTGCGGTACTTACATAGATATCCGATAGACCATCATTATTGATATCCACAATGGAAACCCCTGTACACCACGAAGGGGTTTTTATGCCGGCGGCATCCGTAATGTCCTTAAAAGTTAAATTCCCCTGATTGATGAACAACCGGCTATGGACCATGTTACCGCTAAAAAACAGGTCGGGCAGGCTATCCCTGTAAAATATCCTGCACCTACCCCTGCTCCATTATATAAATATTCATAATCCAGGATATTTAAGGAATCGCTTTCGGTGATGTTGTTGTTAAAGTATAAGGAAGAGCTTTGAGGACTGACCTTTTTAAATAGGGGGTCTTCTTTTTTGTGGAAAGAACAGCCCGATATAAAAATGGCCAGAAGAATGTATGTTGATATGTTACATTTTTTTATCATACAGACATCACACGGTGGAGAAAATCCTGCCCTAAACAAGAACAAAAGCGGGTATCTGACATGTTAAACACCCACTTTTGCTTCACACTAACTACTCAAACTGATGTATTGTTTAATACCCGGAATTCTGATCGTTTTCCGTAATGTTGGCATTATTGTCTATCTCCTGTTGGGGAATTGGCATAAACTGGTGCCTGGGTGAATAATATTCCAAAGGCTCTTCTTTTAATTTCCCCTGGGCCCTCCATCGCAGCAGGTCCCTGTTCCTGACCTGTTCGTCGGCAAGTTCTACCATTTTTTCGTGCATGATGGCTGCAAACACTTCATCTTTGGTCCCGGTGGGGTATTTTGATGTAGGATACGGGGGCATATTTACCGAAGTCCTTTGCCTGATCATGTTCAGGTACTCCACACTCTTATTCTGATCTCCGGCTTCCAGTTCGCATTCGGCCAGGTTTAAAAGCACCTCTGCATACCGGATGACCCTGTGGTTGATCCCGGATTCGTAATATCCGGCGGGGTTCACTTTGTACATGGCAGAATGTTTTCGCCAGCTTATTTTCATTTCCCCACCGTTATACTTCAGCGCACTTCCTTTTATATTACCGCTTTCGATGACCTCCGTTCCATTATTGAAGGTATCGCCCACGAAATAGAGGTTTTTATCCAGGCGGGGGTCTCTTTTTTCAGCTCCGTTCTCCGGCCTTTCAAACTCGTCCAGCATTTTTTGGGAAGGGATGATATTCCTCCAGCCATAAGCCGAATATTCCTGGGAATGTATACTGGCTTCATTGCCTGTACCGTCCCCGGTGTCTGCCCAGTTGTAGGCTCCTATTTTTGCAAACCCGATCTCCCAGATCGATTCGCTGTTATATTCGTTTTCCTCCTGGAAATTATCGTCATATTCGTCCACCAGGGCGTAATTCCCGGAAGTGACTATTTCATCTAAAGCCTCTTTGGCTTTGGTATAATCGCCCGTAAACATATATACCCGCCCCAATAAGGCCAGGGCCGAACCTTTGGACATCCGTCCTTTTTTACTCCCGCTGAAATCGAGTACGGCTGCTGCTGCTGTAAGGTCTTCGACAGCCTGGTCCAGGACTTCCTGTTGTGAGCTTACGGGATTGGTTTCCGAAAAATTGGTTACATAGGTAAGGTACACAGGGGCTTTTCCCCAGATAGTGCCTAGCTCATAATAAGCCCATCCCCGTGCACAGCGTGCTTCCGCAATTATTTTTTCCCGGATGCTTTCGTCCACTTCCATTGCTTCGGGAGCTTTGTTAATAACGATGTTTGCCCGGTGAATCACCTGGTACAGGCCTTTCCATATGGATGCATTTACCGGATTGGAAGCATCATGGGTCCCGTTGAGGATCTGGTTGAACTCGGCGGTCAGCTGCCCGCCGCCCGAACTTACCTCATCGCTCCTTATATCGTTAAAAAACCAGTAAGACCTCGAAAACAGGTTTGCTCCTGCCATAGTGCCGTAAATGGCATACAGCCCCGAGTTCAGTTCACTTTCATTCTGGTAGTAAGTGTCTACCACCAACTGATTCGGATTGGTCTTGTCCAGATCGTCATAGCTGCATGAACCGACCGTAAAGAACAAGGTGATTATGAGAAACGTGGCGATTATTTTTTTCATTTGTCTAAACTTTTTTGAACTGTTAACCTTTGATTTAGAACCTGGCATTCAATCCGATAAGGAAGGTCCTGGGCCTTGGGTATTGTCCGTAATCAATGCCCTGGGTCAGTAAATTGCTGTATCTCGATCCGACCTCGGGATCGTAACCTGAATACTTGGTAATTGTTAACAGGTTGCTCCCCGAAAGATAAAATTCAAGTCCGGAAATAAGCCCGTTGCCATTGCGCGACAGCCATTCTTCCGGTATTCTGTACCCGATCTTAACGGTCTGTAACCGCAGGTAGGACCCGTCTTCGACAAACCTGTCTGAAGTACGTGTGTTCCCGTTGGGGTCTGCATTGACCATACGGGGGATGTTGGTATCGGTGTTTTGTGGTGTCCAGGCATCCAGGACGGCAACATCGGCATTGAATAACCGGAGGCCGCCTTCCCGGTATACTTTGGCTGCGTTATACACGTCATTGCCCTGTACCCCATTCCAGAACATATTAAAGAAAAAGTTCTTATAGTCGGCATTAAAGTTGACCCCATAGGTAAAGTCGGGTATGAAATTACCGATGATCGCCCTGTCATCGGGGGTCACGGTGCCATCGCCATTGTTGTCCTTAAAGATCAGGTCTCCGGGGGCTGCATTTTCCTGGTAGGCCGTGTTGGGATTCCTGCTGTTATATTCGTCAATCTGGGCCTGGCTCTGGAATATGCCTTCTACCTGCCATCCGTAGAACTGCTGTATCGGGTCTCCTATCGATGTACGGGTAATATCAAAACCACCGGTATCTGAGTTCTGCCCGGCAAAGAGGGTTGAAGTTTCCGTGGCCAGGCTAACGATATTGTTTCTGTATAAGCTCAGGTTGGCTGACACATCCCATCTGAATTCATTATCGTAGTTGGAATAGTAGGTCCCCTGAAATTCAAGGCCCCAGTTTTTCATCCCCCCGATATTGGCCAGTGTACTCCCGGCATATCCGGCAGAAGAAGGAAGGGGGACGGCCAGTATTAAGTTATCGGTCTTTCTGTTGTACCATTCGGCAGAAAATTGCACCCTGTTATTGAAAAGGCCCACATCCACCCCGGCATTGACCATGGTGGTGACCTCCCATTCCAGTTCACCGCTGGCAAGTTTGTCAAAATAAGCCCCCTGGAGTATTTCATCACCAAACAGTGCCGTGGTATTTTTCTGGATACCGGCCTGGCTTTCATAATCGCCGATCCCTTCAAAGCCCACTTTACCCCAGCTTCCGCGGAGCTTTAGTTCGGAGATCCCGGAATTTGCCATAAACGATTCTTCAGCCATATTCCAACCTGCGGAGATCCCCGGGAATGACTGCCATTTTTTGCCCCCGGCAAATTTGGAAGAACCATCTCTCCGGATCGAGGCACTGAGCAGGTAACGCCCGGCAAAGTCATAATTGAGACGGCCGGCATAGGAATAAATGGTATTTGAGCCTTTGGAACTGTTTAAGACCGGGTCTGTGGCACCGGTGAGGACATCCAGTTTGTTGTCGTCGAGGCGGCCGGCACCGCTAAGACTGCTGTACTTGTTGTCCTGCCTTTCGGCTATGGCAATAAAATCGATATTGTGGTCCCCGAAAGATTTTTTATAGCTCAACTGGTTGGAAAAATAGGTTCCTGTTGACGTGTTCCTGGTATCTGTAACTTCTTTTTTCTCCCGGCCCCTGAAACCGTCGAAATAAATGGGTAGAATAATGCTGTTCCTGTTGTAGGACCAATCTACACCTGCAATAAACTTGTACTTCAGGTCATCGGTAATATCAACCCCTATCGAGGCCGTACCGAAGATCCTGACATTCTTATCGGTATTGCTGTCCATCAGGGCGGCACGGACCGGGTTCTCCGGATCGGTCCCGTCGGCTGCATCCGGCGCCCGGTATCCCCCATCTACCGTAGGATCGTGGATAGGGATATAGGGAACCCCCCGAATGGTATGCTGAATTAAGGAGCGGGCCCCCGAATCAGCTTCATTTTCCCTGTTGCCCGTAGAAATGGTAAGGGTCTGCCCGACGTGAACCCTCTCGTGGATATCGTGGTCTGAATTGATCCTTACGTTATAACGTTCGTATCCCGTTCCGATAATGCTCCCTTCCTGTTTAAAATATCCGAAAGATGAGAAAAACCTGGATTGCTCCCCGCCTCCTCTAAGGCTCAGGTAGTGATTGGTCGTAAAGCCGTCCTGGAACAGTGCGTCCTGGTAGTCGGTGTCTGTCTGGGCGTAGGTCTGACCGGCCCCCGGATAGATGGGTTCGTCCATGTTATCCCACCTGTCGGGGAAAGGTGCACCGGCATTTCCCAGGAGCATTTTTCCATATTGCAAATACTGCTCCCTGTTCAGCAGGTCCAGCCTTTTGGTAACCCGTGAAAAACCGGCATAGGAGCGGAGTTCCACATCCAGTTTTTCGGTGTATTTCCCTTTCTTGGTCGTTATTAAGACCACCCCGTTAGCCGCCCTTGACCCGTATATGGCGGCGGCACTGGCATCTTTTAAGACGGAGATGGATGCAATATCGTTATTGTCAAAATCCTTTAATGACCCTGCGGGATAACCGTCTACCACATATAGTGGATTGGCTGCAAAACTGATAGAACCGATCCCCCTGATCCGAACGATGGGATCTGTTCCCGGAGCGCCATTATTGGTGACCTGTACTCCCGGCATGCGTCCCTGCATGGCCTCGGTGAAACTGGGAGCGGGAAGCGCTGTGATCTCTTCCGGTGATATGGACGAAACCGCCCCGGTTACCGCTCCTTTTTTCTGGTTTCCGTACCCGATCACGACCACCTGTTCCAATTGGCTGGCCGATTCTTCCAGGCTTATGTTTACGGAAGACCTTCCGTTTACGGGTTCTTCGACCGTGGTGAACCCCAGGTAACTGAACACCAGCGTTGCACCTGACGGAGCTTCTATGGTATAATTCCCATCAAAATCGGTCTCTGTTCCCGTGGTTGTACCTTTGACCATGACCGATGTTCCGGGTAAAGGAGTGCCACTTTTATCGGTGACTGTACCGGTTACGGTGTTTTGAACTTCACCCGGTACAATAACGGTATTGTTGCCTGATGTTTTTGCTACGGCGTGAAAAGAAATGCACAGTAGCATCATAACCGCTAAAAGTGAACGTGAAGACTTAAGATCCCCGGCCAGCATAAAATGAGATTTGCGATGCATATTTTTTCGTGTCATATCGTAGTTTTATGTAGTCATTGTTGACTTAAAGATTGTCCAAGTTTTAAAGATCATTTGTTATCCCCTAAGTATAAAAGGGTTATGACTGGACCAAAACTACTTCAATTATCATCTTACGGATAATCAAATTTTATCATTTGCTTATATTATCGATAAGTTATCTGGCAATTATGTGTAAAGAAAGGGAAGTAATTACGAAAATAGCAATAAGAAGGCCGCTTTGGAGTATCCTTATAATACTTTCTTGATACCGGAAAAATTTTCCCTGTATTGGGTCGGCGTACAGTTTTTAGCGTTTCTGAACACCCTGTTGAAGTTTGCTATATTATTAAAGCCGCACATATAAGCGATCTCGGAAATATTGTAGTCTTTTTCTATTAACCATCTTGCCGCATAGCCGATCCTCACATCGTTCAGGTATTCTACAAAAGTTTTACCGGTGTGTTTTTTTATAAAACGGCTGAACGACACATTACTCCTGTTGATAAGCCTGGCCATTTGCGATAAGGTGATTTTTTCGGCATAGTTGCCCTGAATGTAGGTATATACTTTTTGAAGGCTGTCGTTCGTGGAAAAATTTTGTTCCTGAAAACTGTTTGTCGACAAAAGGCGCTGGTCCGGCGAATGGGCCAGGTCATTTAAAATGGATATCAATTGCAGAAAATAGTCCATCCCATCCAGTTTGGATACTTCAATGATCCTGGGTTTCAGGGTCGCGGCCGTTTGCCGGGAAAAACAAATGCCGTGTACTGCCCGATCCAGCATCACACGTATGGGCTTCAGGATACTCCGGCCCAACAGCTCTTTGTTAAACAGGGTTTCCTGGAATTGGATGGTGACCTCGTGTATGTCCTTGCTCGAACAGTTATGTGTTTCCCAACCGTGATAGAGGTTAGGCCCTACCAGTACCAGCTCTATATCTTCTATTTCTTCCATATGGTCGCCCACCACGCGCCGAACACCTTTTCCGTTACTTATAAAATTCAATTCAAATTCGGGATGATAGTGGATCGGGAAATCAAAATGATCTTTTACGCGGTCAAAAACCAGAAAGCAATCCTCATTGGACAAGGGTGTAATTTCGCGATGAAATTTTTTTAAGATCTCCATTGAGCGGGATTTTGGAAAAAATAAATCTCCGACAAGATAAACAAAACAAAGACGATGCACTGAACCTGCCTGCACTGAGCATAGTCGAAGTGTCGAAGGGGATAAAACTAAGCAATAGTTTTTTATCTTCAAAAATAGCCCGCAGATATCGCAGATTTTCGCAGAACAAAAGAAAAATCTGCGATATCTGCGGGAAAAACCCGAAAAGGACCACAAAGGGCAAAACCCCGGGTCCTTTTCTTCAACCAAAGCAAAACCAACCTTACTGTTTAAAACCTTAACTGCGCCTGTATCCGCACTACACTGCCTGTCTGGTGATTGTTTTGTTTGATGTAATCTTCATACCGCCTGTCGGAGACCGTGTAAACAGCCACCAGTTCGAAGTGTTTAAAGGGATGGTACTCAATTCCTGCTTCACTCTCCATGACCTCGTAACTCCTGGCGTCGAGTTCGTGTTTTTTTCCTCCGTTGTAGGATTGCAGCCTCACAAACGGAATGATCTGCTGGTGCCCCCTTTGTACAAAATAAGATAGAGTGGCATATCCTCCATGCAGGCTCTTTTCCTTAACGGACAAGGTAGATTTATCAAATTCGGGTCCCTTCCCTATATTGTATTCGGCCTGTATACCGAAGGGCCTGGGGTATAAGATAAAGGATGCGGCGATCCTCTGGTCCAGGTATTCCATAGCTGCATTGGTGTGCACTTCGGGGCTGACCTCCGGCAAAACATATTTACCCGAATACGCCTGTATGCCTGGCTCTATGATCTGGTTTTTCTTCAGTTTTATGGGATAGGAAAACCGGGCAGCGACGTGAAACACGCTGTTCTCATCGGGATGGTTGGCCGTCTGGCCGTTGTAGATCCCGAGCCCAAAGACCCCGAAGTCTCCCGAGTGTTTATAGGGCTTTAATTCTTTCATCAGGTGGCGTATCCGTTCCGGGGCCCAGTATAAAAACACCCCCATATCCCGTTCGTCCTTGACTCCGCTGTTTATGGCGTCATTCCTGTCCAGCGGAAGCCTGTCACTGCTGGACTGCATATTTTCGTAGCCGAAAGGGACCTTGCTCTGCCCGATCCGGACCCTGTATTCATTGCGGTCGTCCAGGCCTATGTCCATATAGGCATCCTTGATCCGCGCCACATGGATGGAGCCGTCCACGGATTTTGCAAAATCGGGCTGGAAATACATAAAAACCCTTTCGCCGATCTGCCCGGTGATCTTAAACCGCATTCTCCGAAGTGAAAAGCCTCCGCCATCGGCTCCCCAGAACTCGTCGCACTGCTCACATTCCAGGTCCGGGTTCGTTTCAAACAAATTGTTGTAGCGGACCTGGAAGTATCCTCCGAGATGAATGTTATCGTACCATTTTTTTTCTTTGCCGGGAATTTCCTGAGCCTGCGTATTGGTGTAGATCAGTAGCAGGGCAATCATTGTCAAATAACGCATAGGAAATGTCTAGTCTTCGGTTTGTTCTAATATTCTTCCTTCTGGATCCATGGTCACTTTCAAATCCGGCCTGGAATGACTGTCGAGCTCGATGCAATAAACAGTACCAGACGGCTTCGTCACCTTTTCTACATCATCTGTGGAATATTCTTTGAAGTCTTTGCGGAGTTTTTTGAGAATGGCCCCGGGCAGGTCGCTTCCGGAGATCTCCTCGATGTGTTTATCAACTTCTCCTGAGGCGGTATACCAGATATCGTGATCGTTACTTCTCCCGGTTTCGAATTCTACATGATACCGGTTTCCTTCCATTTCCCACTCTACATCCCCTGCCCTGGGGAAATCCACCTTAAAGCGGTTCAAAATAACCGAAGGGATCTGGTTTTGCGGAATATCCTGCCCGAAGGCTGAGTTTGCGATACCTGTAAAAGCGGCAAAAGCTGATAAAATATGCTTCGTCATCTGTATAAGATTTTAATTTATACAGCAAACTAAGTATGTGAATCTGGAAAGAATTAGGAAAAGTATCCCGTTTTGATCTTTTAATGGAACTCTACTGTAAAGCAGTGTTCTTCCCGGTATGAATATGTAATGGAAAACCCGTATAACCTGCATATTGCCTTGACAATGGCAAGGCCAAGGCCCGTACTTTGCTGGCTTTGATTTTTCCTGAAAAAGCGCTTAAAAAGATCCTTTTCTTCCATTTTGCCGTGTGGGGAGGAGTTGCGGACCACCAGTTTGTTTTCCCGGACCTCTATGTTTACATAACCTCCTTTAAGATTGTGAAAAACGGCGTTTTTGACCAGGTTGCTTATCAGGATATTGGCCAGGGTATCGTCCATGGAAAGAGAGGCCTGGCCCTTTTCCTCAATATTTATATCCACTTCCTTGAACCGGGCAAAGTCTCCCAGGTTCTCTACAACCTGATGGACCAAATGGTTTACGGAGATCTCTTTATTGTCGAAAAACTGTTTGTTCTCTATTTTACTGAGCAGGAGCAATGACCTGTTGAGCTGGGTAAGGGTCGAAACAATCTGCAGGGTTTCCGACACCACTTCGGCATCGGCACTTTCCATGCTGTTCTTCTCCAGCAACAGTTCGAGCTTGTTGCTGATAATGGCCAGGGGGGTCTGCAACTCATGGGCCGCATTTTCGGTAAACTGTTTTTGATTGGAATAGGCTTCCATCGTATGCTTAATAAGCATATCGCAGGTGCGTTTGAGCTCTTTAAACTCTTTGGTACCGGTTTGAATCTCCGGCAAAGGGAAAGCCTTATTGATCCTGAAGGCCTTTAAATGGTCCAGGAGCTGGTAAAACGGCCTCCACAGCTTTCGCAGCACCAGGTTGTTGATGATCAGCACACTGACAATCAGCGCTACGTATAGCCACACGATAGACCAGAAAAGGTCTTCCATAAGGTCGTCTTCTTCCACCATGGAAGACATGACCTCCAGTTTGTAGTAGTCCCCTTTATGTTCAAAGGCCGAAGTCAGCATCCTAACCGGTTCCTTATCGTCTTCATACGGCATGTAGAGCAAGGTGTCCTTGTAGGTATCGCGAATGCGGAGGGCCTCCTCTTTGTCAATAGGGATTATGGCATAGTTACTTTCATCAAAACCGGTTTTGTGCAGTATGGCGGGGTCCTTTTCCGCCTTTTTGAGAATAAGCAATTTATAATTATCCAGTCCGTCATCGATGCTGTCATAGATCTCATCGAGCATGTTGATGTAAAAAATAACCGACCAGGCACTTATTATGACTAAAATAAATACCGACAGGTACTTCAGTGACTGGTTTAGCAGTTTCATTTTGTAAATTTTATTGTGCCCTTAATTTATAGCCCACTCCATAAACAGCCTGTATTTCAATCTCTGCCCGGGCCTTCTGAAGTTTTTTTCTCAGGTTCTTGATCTGGTAATAAATAAAATCAAAGTTATCTGCCTGGTCGATGTTATCGCCCCAGACATGCTCTGCCAGGGCCGTTCGGCTTACCAGGCGGTCTTTGTTCAGCATAAAATAATTGAGGATATCGAATTCTTTGCGGTTCAATGTCACTTCCCGGCCCCCTGCAAATAACAGGCGATTGTCCAGGTCCAGAACAGTATTGGCAATTTCAATGGTGTTTTTCCCTTCCAGCCTGTTTCTTCTGAGGACAGCTTTTATCCTCGCGGTCAGTTCGGCCAGGTGAAAAGGCTTGGTAAGGTAATCGTCAGCGCCCAGTTCCAGGCCCCGGAGCTTGTCTTCCAAGGAATCCTTGGCAGATATGATGATCACATTCTCGGTTTTTCCGGCCTTTTTCAGTTCATCCAGTAACTCGAGCCCGCTGCCATACGGAAGCATAATATCTAACAGAACACAGTCGTATTCATAGACAAAGAGCTTGTCTATCGCCGCCCTGAAGTCAGAGGCGGTCTCTACAATATAATTCTCCTTTTCCAGGGATATCTGAACTGCGTTCAGCAGTTTCTGTTCGTCTTCAATTACCAGTATTTTCACGCGGACAAAATTAAACCTAAAATCTGGAAAGAATCGGGAATACCATCAGAATGTTCCCTATGGTTCAATATAACATTTGTCGATAATACAACTTTTCAGGCCGGAATTCCATGCCATTGTGTAAATTTACTTTAAAAATGTACCGCCATGGATATTTGGTTTCTGGAAGATGTCAATGTATTCAAAATGCTGTGCCCGCATAGATTTAAGGCCTACAAAAAAGCACATTCCTTTTCGATCTTTAATAAGAAGGACTATATTTATTTTGAAACTGATGCTGCAAGCAAAGTCTATTTAATAGAAAAGGGAAAGGTAAAAATTGGCTACTATAACGAAAACGGGGACGAGGTCGTAAAAGCCATCTTACAACAGGGGGAGCTCTTTGGTGAAAAGGCACTGCTGGGGGAAAATACCCGGAACGAATTTGCCCAGTCCATAGTGAACAATACAGCGATCTGCCCGATGAACGTAGACACCTTGCAGGATCTGATGCGCGAAAACAGGACCTTTAGTGTAAAGATCTACAAATTCATCGGGTTGAAATTTCAAAAGCTGGAGCGGCGTTTACAGATCCTCCTTTTTAAGGATACCCGTACCAGGCTACTGGAGTTCCTGGAAGAACTCCGCGATGATTACGGCTACGAATGTCCCGAAACAGGAAACCAGGTCATTAAACATCCCTACACGCAAAAAGATATGGCCTCCCTGATAGGCACTTCGCGTTCCACACTCAATATTCTGCTCAATGAATTAAAGGCCGAAAAAATGCTGGATTTTAACCGGAAGGAGATTGTTTTATTAAAAAAATAAACTGTTAGGCAGCTAACAATTTATTTGCCACGCCCGATATACTTTTGATCTGTAAATCATTAATCAGAATGTTATGAAAAAAGTAGTATTGGGATTTTCAGCGACCCTGCTGTTATTGGCCTCATGTAATAATGATGACGACAACACAGCGATGCCGGAAACACAGGAAAGTACACTGACCATTGAAAATGTAGTCGAAGCCAGAGATTTTGTACAAAGCGGGGCTTTTTTCGGGGAAGGCAGCGAAGAGGTCGAAGCACCTGTTGTATTACCCGGCCAGTCCATTCAATTAAAATTTAATGCGGGAAATGGACAGGCCCTGATGTTTGCCACCATGTACGGAAGCTCCAAAGATTGGTTCTTTGCACCGGAAAATCCCGGGATAGCATTGTATGATGATTCCGGAAGTGCCATTACGGGAGATGTTTCCTCAAAGATCAGGCTATGGAATAACGGGACAAAAGACGACTCTACGGGCGACCCTGAAAACAATCCGGTGGCCATGGTTTCCGGTGTCAATGCCCCTGCCCTGATGAAGCTCGACCTGGCATACGATGCGATGGCCTCCGAATTTACGCTGACCCTTACCAACACTTCCGGGGGCACCGATAATGAAACACCTTTTTCACCCGGGGTCTGGGCAGTTTCCAATGTTTTGGGAGGCGAATTACTTAACCCTATGCCCTTTTATGTTGAAGGAGAACATTCAAACCCCGAGATCACAGCCATCGCAGAAGGGGGGAACAACGAACCCCTGGCGGTTAAAACAGAAGAAAATACAGGTATTATCACAGGGCTTTCTCCCGCTATCGTTGTAGTATACCAGGGCAATGAAAACCCACTGTTCCGGACCGGGGAGAAAGACTATGGCATGGGGCTTAAGGAACTGGCCCAGAAAGGAGATATTTCCGGCCTGATGGAAGCCTTGCAGAATGCGGAAGGGATCGAGGCCGTTTACGGAGTCGGGGAAGCCCCCCTGCCCCCTGGTGAAGAAATAAGTATACAAATAGAAACAACTCCCGACACCAAAATAGCTTATGCCACCATGTTCGGTTATTCCAATGACTGGTTTTATGCGAATAGCCAAGGAATTGCCGCAGGTACAACAGGAGACATTACAGCACAAACCGGGCTGTTCGACAATGGTACCGGAGTAGATCAATACCCTGGCGCCGGGAACAACCAGGCTGCATTTGGCGGGACTCCGGAAACCGAAGACAAAGGGATCACAGAAGTGGATGCCGGGTACCTGCCTCCCGTTTCTGATGTAATAAGAGTAACGATTAATTAACTATCTCCTGAATACTATAACGGCCATTTAATCCAGTTTATCTTTTTTGCGATTTAAACGGGCCGTTAATTTTTCCGTATAGGCCTGTATAGTATTCATCTTATCCGTTTTTAAACCGGCAAGCAGGCTTTCGGGATGGGTATAAGTGTCCGGATAGTAGGTGTTTCCCCAAAGGATAAGTTCTGCGATAACAGGAATTAAAGCAATGGCCTTTGGGGTGGGGTGATAAAGATATCTCGACCTGTTGCCGGTGGTTTTCTCTTTGATCACCAACCCCTGCGCCTCGAGAATACTTAACCGGTTTGCCAAAATATTGGTGGCAATTTTTTCTTCGGATTGCATAAACTCTTTGTAGGCCGACTTGCCTTCAAAAATAATATCCCGGACAATCAGAAGGGTCCATTTGTCCCCAAATATATCCAATGCCGTGCTGATAGGGCATAAGGACCTGTTTGTGAATTTTTTCATAAAATAATATTATCACTTGCAAAATGCAAGTTTATTGTTTTGCTTTGCACTTGTTTTTTGCAAGTGTAAAAATATGAAAAAAGAACAGGAAAGCCGCAACAAATTATCTTCAACCCATGTTATACTACTGGCAGTAGCCTGCGGGCTTGCTGTTGCCAATGTCTATTATGCACAACCGTTGCTGGATACCATGGGAGCAACGTTTCGCATCGACCATGCCGAGGTAGGGATTATAGTTACCGTCTCACAGATAGGCTATGGTATCGGGCTTTTATTACTGGTCCCTCTTGGCGATCTGGTAGACGGACGAAAACTTATCCTGTTTCAATTCCTTTTATTGGGGTCATTTTTATTCATTACCGGATTGGCTACATCGGTCTATATGTTGCTTGCCGGAATGTTCCTGGTGGGGTTAATGGCCGTAGTAACCCAGGCCCTGGTAGCCTATGCCGCAAATATGGCCAATGACCGAACAAGAGGGCGTGTGGTAGGCACGGTGACCGGTGGCGTGGTTATCGGGTTGTTATTAGCCCGAACCGTGGCAGGGGGCCTTACCCAGTTAGCGGGATGGCGAAGTGTTTACCTTATATCGGCAATGATGGTAATGGCAATGAGTATTATATTGTTCCGCACACTTCCCGCTTCCTCAAAACCAAAAAATGCGGTAAGTTACCCCCGATTGCTCCGTTCGATATTTGTCCTTTTCCGTAAAAACCCTTTGTTCCTGGTGCGTTCCCTCATGGCCATGCTGATATTTGCGGCGGGGCAGGTTTTATGGACGCCTATGGTATTGCCCCTGAGCCAGCCTCCTTTTTCCTTATCACATACGGCCATTGGAATGTTAGGCCTTGCCGGGGCCACAGGAGCAGTGGGTGCAGCAAAGGCCGGTAGCCTGTCTGATCGCGGACATGCCGGGTGGGCTTCCGGTATTGCCCTGGTGTTAATGCTTATATCCTGGCTCCCCATGGCCCTGATGTTTCATTCCTTGTGGCTATTGATCCTCGGGATCATTATTTTTGATATGGGGCTCCAGGCCGTACATGTAACCAACCAAAGCCTTATTCTTAAAATTGATCCCGAAGCCCGGAGCCGGATCACCGGAGGCTATATGATATTCTATGCTATTGGAAGTGCAACCGGTTCTATTGCTTCTACAATGACTTTTGCCCACTGGGGGTGGAATGGCGTATGTATTCTGGGAGCTGTTATAGGGGCCATGGCGTTTTTGTTGTGGTGGTGGTCGGAACAATCCGGTTTTACAAAGAACAAATGAAAAAGTTTCTACAAGTCTTTCAGGCTTTTTTAATCCCGAAGGGATAGCAGACTTATAGAATCAGGTTAACTTGAATAACGTGAATAATGAAAAAAGAAAAAATGGTCAGGTATAAAAAAATAACCGGTCAATCCGTTTTTTTAAATACAGCCTGCACACCGGACGGGTTGGATAGGGTCAGCCCGTTATTTGCTATTTCATAGCTGGTACTGCTTTCGAGCGCTTTCAGGAACTCTGCTTCCTTATCAGCATTGTTGCACATCATTTTGGTAGAAACAATATCGGTAAACCGAAGCAGCCCCTGTTCGAAAAACAAAACTCCGTTTATACGATTACAGCCGGAAAAACCCGTAAACTCATTAGTCCCAGAATTAATTTCCAGGGAAGGCAACTCCCTGTCAAAGTCCTGTTCGTTTATTTTCTGGTTCCCCAGTTTTTCCAGTACCCAAAGGTCGTTTAACCGATAATCCGTTATATACTGTCCGCAACCTTCGAGTTCCCGGGCGGCATCGTCCGTACCTTTTTCAACGCCGACAGCGACCGTATAAGGGGAAGTCATTCCGGACATGGCATTAGTGCATTCCTTATGTGAGATTTCAATTTGAAGCTGACCGGATTCCGTTTCTACTTTATACAATTTCACATTGGCATCCATGGCCTTAACAGGTTCCGTGTAAGGGGTTTTCAAGGAGTCTGTAACAGTGTTGAGCCTGATCATATTTTCTGATATTTCCAGGTTCCAGAAAGGTTCTGTACCACTGGCCGTAAAATAAGCCGGGGCTGGTGTACCAGTATTATTTGATGCCTGGATAGTTTCGGCCTGCTTTTCTTTTTCCGGGGAGGGGGATGTATTATCCCTGTCCTTTTTCTGGTTGGAGTTACACGATATCTGCGTGATCAGCACAACCAGAAAACAATGTTTTAATATAGATTTCATAGGGGCCCGATTTATGTTTTATCGTAAAATTGCCGTGTTCGAAAAAGACTGGTTTTCAGATAAAGTTACATTTTTTTGTCCGAAATTAAATATAAATCCGAAAAGAAAAAGAGGGGATTTAAATATTGTTGCAGGTAAATATTTAATTGCAACTAAAGAAAAGAGACTGTCAACTCAAAAACAAAACCCTCATAAACACTGGTGCTATGAGGGTTGTGTTTTCTGGTATCATATTAGTTTAATATCCCTGGTTTTGCACTAAAAATCCTTCTTCACCGGAAGCTCCGTCGATGGCTTGTTGAGGGATAGGGAATAATCTTTTGTTCACATTGGTATCGGTCTTTCCCGTCCAGCTATCCTCGTATTTGCCAAACCGTATTTGATAGTTTCTTCTAAGGCCTTCCCAATACAGCTCAAATCCGGATTCACGGAAGAGCACATCCAAATCGATGGAAGACAATGCCTCCGGAGTCTGGTCCGGGCGGGCACTTCTCGAAGTCCTTAGGGTATTGACATCGGCCAGGGCCCCGGCATTATCACCTTTTCTCAATTTAGCTTCGGCACGCATCAGGTAAATCTCTCCCAGACGGATCAGGACCAGATCGACACTGCTGTAATAACAGCAGTTGGTAGCGGTATGACTAAACTGATATTTGGAAAACCTGTAACCTGTGTTATGTAAACTACCCTGGTCCGTAAAATCGACCTTGAGCGTATGGTCCACATAGACCTGGTTGGCATCCCCGTCTTTTGTTTTGATCACAGGATATATTCTTACCCCATCGTTGCAGGTCAGGATATTACCGTTTCCGTCTTTCCTGGGGCCCCATATCACACCGCGGAGTATCCCCCTGTCGATCTCAAACTTCTCAGCTTCCACACAATAGTAATGGTTAGAATCATTTTGCGGGTTTACACCGCTAAGGTCTTTAAGGTCATCCGGTACGATCGTATTTTCCTTAAAAAAACGGGCATCTGCTTCGGCCGGGTCTACATTGCCGTAGGCATCTACCCAGGTTTGATAAAAATCAGAGGTTGCTGCCACGGCATCCGTTCCCCGGGTATCCGGAAATTCCGGTCTTGGGATCAGGTCACCGGATATTGGCCAGTAGGCCCATCGGCTATGCTCGGTTTCAAGTACACCCCTTTGGTCAAGAGCAAAAATAAGTTCGGGATTGTTATGGTTATCATCACTGAACAAATCAAAATATTCGGCAGACAAGGAGTGAGCTCCTTCGATAATATCACTGGTATATGCTATGACCTTATCCATGTCTTCCTGCTTAAAATCCGGCGTTCCGTAAGGGTCGCGATAAACGGCGGCATTCAGGTATAAACGTGCCAGCAAAGCCTTTACGGCATCCTGGGTAAACCTGCCCGGGCCTTTATCGTTATTAATAACATCGACCACGGATAAAAGTTCGGCTTCGATATAATCAATGGCTTCCTGCCCCCTTAAAATTACGGATGTTTCGTCCCGGTTCTCTTTCATAAAAACAAGCCCCCAGTTATCCAGTGCCAGCATATTGAGGTATGCTTTCATGGCTGTCATTTCGTAGAGGGCATCCTGGGCTTTTGCATTGCCCTTTTCAGATTCGGGCCTTAATCTTTCCATAGCCAATATCGCTCTCGATATACATAAGGTTATGTTGGTCCAGGCATCCTTTACCAGACCATTACTGGGGGTCATAAGATGCTGGTGAACCGCTATGAACTTGCCTCCGTCATACCAGTCCGTCCCCCCGCGATAGGGAAGGATGGCTTCGTCAGAGGCCACTTCCTGAAGCCCGAAATTTATGGTATGCATCCACACGTTGCGAAGAAGGCCGTATACCGGTGCTATCGACCCGCTGACCACTTCGGCCTGGCCTGTTCCTGTGAGGGACTCGTCGAGAACTTCTTCCTCCAGTGAGGTACAACCGAATACCATGAATAAAATGATAACTGTCGGTAGTGCTTTGTTTAATCTTCTGTATTTCATCTTATTTTGTTTTACTGCTTGATATGAAAAGAACCGTTTGCTTTCTTTTTTAGAATGATGCATTAAGACCTATTAAAAAGGTTCTTGCCTTAGGATATGTAAAGTAATCTATCCCAAAGGTCTGAACTCCCCCCGAGGCTGATCCTGTATTGACTTCCGGGTCAAATCCCGAGTAATCCGTAATGACAAACAGGTTTTGGCCTGTTAACGAAAAACGGATGTTCTGAAAGACATTCTCCAGCCCGATCTTATCCGAACTCAGGTTGTAAGCGAGTGTGGCATTGTTCAGCCTTAAAAAGGAGCCATCCTCCAAATACCTGGTAGATACGGTATTGGCATTGGTCGTTGACTCATTGGGGTACTGCGTGGCAAAGTCCGTCGTATTGTTGGATTTGGACAATTGCGCCTTGGTAAACAGGGTCATGGCCGTATGGTTGTAAACCTTGTTTCCTGCCACACCGTTGAAGTTCAGGCCCAGGTCAAAATCCTTGTACTTAAAGTTCAGGTAATAGGCATAGATAAATTTTGGGATTGCACTGCCCACAACGCTGCGGTCATTGTCCAGGGTCTCGCCATCGCCATTGATGTCCCTGAATATGTTCAGCCCGTCGTCGCCGATGCCATCGAACTGAAACATATAGAATGCGCCTATGGGCTCATTGTTGATGTAACCGTTAATGGTAGCACCCGTTTGGCCGGAACCCTGGGCTGCGCCGGTGGTCAGCACCGAATATGGCGAATCTACTACCTTATTTTTAATATAGGTGATATTACCTCCGATGTTGTATGAGAAATCGCCCGCTGTGTCGCTGCTGTAATCCAGGGCCAGCTCCAGGCCGCTATTGTGGATTTTCATATCGTCGATATTGGTCCAGTATGTGGACGCGGGCTGAATGGGGTCGGCAGGTACAACCTCCAACAGAATATTGGAAGACACTTTATTGAAATAATCCAGGGTACCGGTCAGTCGATAATCAAAAACGGCAAAATCAATCCCTACATCTACCTGGGTAGATACTTCCCATTGCAGGTCGGGGTTGGCCAGTCGCGAATAAACGATCCCGTACGGATAGCCGTCCAATGAATTGGCATCGGTATCAATGGGGTAAGTATTGAGGCTTCCGCTCCCGGTGATCAACCGGTCTTCCGAATAACTGGCCTGTGTGATCTTGGCTGGGATCTCCTGGTTCCCCGTTTTTCCCCAGCTTGCACGCAGCTTTAAGTTGTTGAACCCCGAATCGGCCATAAAATCTTCATTGCTGATATTCCAACCCAGCGCAACAGAAGGGAAATAACCGTATTTGTTGTTTTCGCCAAACTTTGAGGACCCGTCGGCGCGAAGGGTAGCGGTAAACAGGTATTTATCGTTATGACTGTAGTTGACCCTCCCGAAGAACGATTGCAGTTCGTTTTTAACAGCAGAAGAATTTACCGAAGTAGGATACTCGTCTGTACTGGTCTGGTCCTGGTATATGGGGTCTACATTGTTATTGGCAAAACCTTTATAGGAGAAAATCCTGCTTTCGGTCGTGAATTTTTGATAGGAATGCCCCGCCAGCAGCGTAAGGTTGTGTACATCCTTGTTCCAGTTATAGGTCAATGTATTCTCGACCAGTTGGTTGGTGTTGGTGAACATTTCCGTATCCAGGGTCCCGTCTGAAATATTGGACTCATTGATCACTGACGGATAAGGTTTGTATTGCCGGTCCCTGTTTGTAACGGAATAATCCACACCGAGGTTCAGCTTATAGGTAAGACCTTCTACGATTTCAACCGATGGGGAAACGCTTGCCAGAATACGGTTGTTTTTGGCCATATCGCTATATAGTTCATATCTTTTCAACGGGTTTAACTGGTTTGTGTTCAGCAAGGTAGGCTCACCGTCTGTATAAGCGGGGATGGTGGGGTTCAGGCTGAGCATATCGCTCATGGTCGATGTAATACTCGGGCGTAAATTTTCGGTATGAGAGGCCGTAAGGTTGTAATCTACATTGAACTTACCGTTGAATGCCTTTTGGTTCATGTTCAATTTCCCCGAATAGCGCTTTAGCTCGCTATTCTTCAATATCCCTTCCTGGTCCTGATAACCTACCGATGCAAAGTAGGAAAACTTTTCACTGGCGGCTCCGCTCATGGAGAAATCGATATTTTTTGATATCCCCGTCTGACTTAATTCATCCTGCCAGTCCGTGCTTCCTCCATAATCTTCAAGGGTCCCCCCCGAAGCCGCTACCTGACTGCGAAACTCATCGGGATTGAACACGTCTATTTTATGTGCCATGGACGACAGAGCCGCGGACACGGAAAAATTCATTTGGGTTTTCCCCGATTTTCCCCTTTTAGTGGTAATTACAACAACCCCGTTGGATGCCCTGGAACCATATACCGCAGTGGCGCTGGCATCTTTTAATACATCTATACTTGCAATATCGTTGGGATTGAGGAAGTTCAAAGGATTGGTAACAATGCCCGTAGAGGAGTTGTCGAGCAAAAAACCATCTACTACATATAATGGCTGTGTTCCGGAGCGCAAACTTCCAACCCCCCTGATAATTACGTTTTGAGCAGCACCGGGTTCGCCGCTGTTCGGAGCAATATTTACTCCTGCCATTTTGCCCTGCAGCAGTTCGCCCGGGTTTGTGACCACCCCCTTGTTAAAATCCTCGCTTTTAACAGAAGCCACAGCCCCGGTAACGTCCGATTTTTTCTGGGTACCGTAGCCCACTACTACAACATCGTCCAATTGTGTTGCATCCGGTTCTAACTGAACCTCTATCCTGGATTGCCCGTTCACCGAAACCTCTTTCACGGAATATCCCAAAAAGGAAATTTCCAGAATGGCATCGGTATTGACATCCATGGTAAAATTTCCGTCAAAATCGGTGGTTACACCGTTTGTTGTTCCTTTTTCAACGACGCTTGCACCGGGTAACGGAGCTCCGGTATCGTCGAGAACAGTTCCGGAAATGCTTTGTTGCAAAAATACCGGGGTATCCTTTTTGAAGTTGGTGATTTTTTCAATATTCTTTGTCGATTTTGTACGGGTTTCGGAACTGAAACCCATCAGGGAAATCAATAATGCCGTGGCAAAGGCGATTTGAGATAAGCCTTTTTTACAATACATAAGTTTTGAGTGTTGGAATTTTTGATAAATTTTCGATGTTTTTAAAGAAGAGCCTGTTCTCACAGGCTCTTTGTCTTTTTCACACTTTTTTTATTTCAATCAAAAATAGGGTTTCGAAATTGTAACCTTAATTATGAGATTGTTATGTTTCGGTTAATAGAATAGTACATAGAGTTTTTGCCCCAAGGTGGTGCATGTAAAATCTATTTAAAAACCATTCAGAGAATACTATACTTCAGCTCCACTTGAGTCCCGTTCGAGGCATTATTATTTCCACATATGGCCTAATGTGGAAAATTTTCACCCTTTTTCCATCCTCAAAATATAATTCGGCAAGAAAAGAAATACATAATTTAGGTTATGCAGATTATAAGGTCTGGGGATGACACGGAGTATAAATATAAAAATTTTTCTTATATAATTTCCCTGTTTAGATTATCTTAATTTTTTACATAATTCACAATTTTCAGGGATTATCCGAAGTATATTGACACTAAAAACAAGACTTAAAGTAAAAATTCACAAAGCCGGGATAAGGGAAAGAAACAGTCAAAAAAATTGTCAACTAAAAAACAAAACCCTCATAAACATTGATGTTATGAGGGTTTTCTGTGGAGAAGATGGGATTCGAACCCACGACCTCTTGCATGCCATGCAAGCGCTCTAGCCAGCTGAGCTACATCCCCGTTTTTTATACCGGAAGCCGTACTTTGACTGCTTTTTGGTTTCAGGGGGCAATATTACGCATTTTTTTTGTTTCACTGCAAAAAATAATCGCTTTTTCTGTATTGTAAAAAAGGAATGTCTGAAAAATTGCATATACGTCATGCTGATTTGTTTCAGCACCCCATCATGCTGATCAGACCAATCACGATGAGACCCTGAAATCGAAGATTCGGCGAAGCCAAACAAGTTCAGGGTGACGATGTAGAAGACTTTTCAGACATTCCTTTCAGGCAAATACGGGTATCAGCCTGTTATTTATTCATATATTCCTCGATCTCTTCTACTTCTATCGGGATATTCTTCATCAGGTTTACCGGTTCTCCCTGTTCCTGTATCACTACATCGTCTTCCAGGCGTATCCCCATTTTTTCCCCGGGGATATAAATGCCGGGTTCTACCGTAAACACCATATCGGCCTGCATAGGGGTTTTCAGTGCACCATAATCGTGCGTATCCAGACCTATGTGATGGGAAGTTCCGTGCATAAAATACTTTTTATAGGCCGGCCAGTCGGGGTTTTCATTTTGTACATCGGCTTTATCCAGCAGGCCCAGGCCGAGCAGTTCGGAGGTCATCAGCTTACCAACCTCCCTGTGGTATTCGGCCCATAAAGTACCCGGAACAAGCATTTTAGTAGCTTCGTCCTTTACCCGGAGAACAGCGTTATACACCTGCTTCTGTCTCGGGGTAAAGCGGCCGTTTACAGGTATGGTACGGGTCATATCACTGGAATAATTGGCGTATTCGGCCCCTGCATCCATTAACAGCATATCCCCGTCTTTGCACTGTTGGTTGTTTTCAATGTAATGAAGCACACAGGCATTGAAACCGGAACCGACGATCGGGGTATATGCAAATCCTTTCGACCTGTTCCTCAGAAATTCGTGCATATATTCCGCCTCGATCTCATATTCCCAAACTCCGGGCTCTACAAACCCGAGCACCCGTTTAAAGCCTTTTTCCGTAATGCTGCATGCATGCCCGATCAACTCTATTTCCCGGGGCTCTTTTACGCCCCGTATTTTTTGCAGTATGGGGTTGCTCTTTTCCCACTTGTGTGCCGGGAATTTTTCCTTGCACCATTTGATAAACCGATCTTCCCGGGTCTCGGTTTCCACGGCCTGGCGATAATGCTCGTTGGTATTGAAGTATACGTTCTCGGCTTCGGTCATAATATCGAAAAACACCTTCTCAAAATCCGTAAGCCAGTACACCGTCTTTATACCACTCACTTCAAAGGCCTTTTCCTTGGTGAGCTTGGCTCCTTCCCAGATGGCAATGTGCTCGTTGGTCTCCCGTACAAAAAGGATCTCCCGGTGCTTGGGGTCTATCGCATCCGGAAAAAGCACCAGGATACTCTCTTCCTGGTCCACACCGCTCAGGTAAAAAAGGTCGCGCGATTGCTGAAAAGGCAAGGTGCTGTCCGCTCCTATGGGATAGATATCATTACTGTTAAAGACCGCAACGCTCTTCGGTTTCATTTTAGAGGTAAATTTGGCTCGGTTCTTTATAAACAGATTCCTGTCAATAGGATCGTATTTCATTTGTTACTTTTTTATTTGTTTTTAATTAGGTCATGCTTCGACAAGTGATATACTGAGTTTACCGAAGTGCTCAGCACAGGCATGGAATGCCCTAAGCTCATTAATCGGTTGATTTCCGTTTTGTACTATGGGCATTTCATAAGAAATCATTTTTTTTGAAGATTCTACGGAATTATCGCCGTGAAGCAAAAGTATAAATTTGCATGCGAATGATGTGTTTTTATCCTCTTAAAGTTTAAACTGTAACAAACGCGGAAAAGGTGGGTCTATCCACTTTTTTCGTTATCATTTCCTGCAAAAGCCATTATTCTGTTACGGAACTCCGCTTTTTCTTTAAATTCATTCTAAATTGCCTTTAAAACAAGAGACAAAGTTTGTCCAAAATCTTTCTGAGCAGTACTTTTGTCAGGTTAAAAAACTACAAAACCGATGAGCGGATTCATAAAATCTTCCATTGCAAGAAAAGTCGCCATGGCTCTTTCTGCGATCTTTTTGTTACTGTTTCTCCTGCAACATTTTATTATTAATTTCTCCTCGGTACTCAGCGCCGACCTCTTTAACGAGTTTTCCCATTTTATGGGTACCAACCCCTTAGTGCAGTTTATCCTGCAACCCATACTTATCTTCGGCGTTGTGTTTCACTTCGTCATGGGTTTTATCCTGGAGGCGAAGAACAAGAGTGCGAGAAACATCAAATACGTACAATATAAAGGTAATGCCAATTCTTCCTGGATGTCCAGGAACATGATATACAGCGGTATAGTGATCCTGGCTTTCCTGGGGCTTCACTTCTACGATTTCTGGTTTCCGGAGATCGCCCATAAATACGTTCATTTCCTTCCTGAGGACCCCAACAGGTACTTCGGGGAAATGGTAGAAAAGTTCCATGACCCGGTAAGGGTAGCTCTGTATTGCATCGCGTTCGTTTTACTGGCACTGCACCTGTTGCACGGGTTCAGTTCCTCATTCCAGTCCGTGGGCTTTAACAACAAATACACTCCCGCCGTCAAAAAAATTGGAAAAGCATATGCGATACTGATCCCGCTGGGGTTCATATTCATCGCCCTTTTTCACTATTTCAATTCACTATAATTCGCGATTATGGCTACTTTAGATTCCAAAATACCACAAGGCCCTTTAGCAGACAAGTGGACCAATCATAAAAATAATATCCGGCTGGTAAACCCTGCCAACAAGCGTAAGATCGATGTTATTGTCGTGGGAACCGGGCTTGCCGGAGGGTCGGCAGCAGCCACCCTGGCCGAATTGGGATATAATGTAAAGGCATTTTGCTACCAGGATTCCCCCCGCCGCGCCCACTCCATTGCCGCACAGGGCGGGATCAACGCTGCCAAGAACTACCAGGGCGACGGTGACTCCGTTTACCGGTTGTTTTACGACACCATCAAAGGGGGCGACTACCGTTCGCGCGAAGGCAATGTATATCGCCTGGCGGAAGTTTCCGGCAATATCATAGATCAATGTGTGGCACAAGGCGTGCCTTTTGCAAGAGATTACGGCGGGCTCCTCGACAACCGTTCTTTCGGAGGGGTGCTGGTATCCCGTACATTCTACGCCAAGGGACAGACCGGGCAGCAATTGCTCCTGGGAGCCTATTCTGCCATGAACCGCCAGATCGCCAAGGGGAAGATCAGCATGTATAACCGCCACGAAATGCTCGATGTAGTCGTTGTCGATGGCAAAGCCCGGGGAATTATTGCCCGGAACCTTATCACCGGGGAAATCGAAAGACATTCGGCCCATGCCGTGGTTATCGCTTCCGGAGGATATGGAAATGTATTCTTCCTCTCTACCAATGCGATGGGGTCTAATGCCACGGCCGCATGGAAAATACACAAGCGGGGAGCCTATTTTGCCAATCCTTGCTATACACAGATACACCCTACCTGTATCCCTGTTCACGGCGACCAGCAATCCAAGCTCACCCTGATGTCCGAATCTCTCCGTAATGACGGACGTATCTGGGTGCCAAAAAAACTGGAAGATGCCCAGGCCGTACGCGAAGGGAAACTGAAGCCCACTGATATCCCCGAAGAAGAAAGGGACTATTACCTGGAACGGCGTTACCCGTCATTCGGTAACCTCGTGCCGCGGGATGTAGCCTCCAGGGCAGCCAAGGAACGTTGCGATGCCGGTTTTGGCGTGGTGAACAACAGTACTAAAGAAGGGGTTTTCCTCGATTTTGCCTCCGCCATTGAAAGATACGGAAAAGAACAGGCTCACATCCAGGGCATCCACAACCCTTCTAAAGAAAAGATCACGGCACTCGGTGAAGAAGTCGTTGCTTCCAAGTACGGCAACCTCTTCGACATGTATCGACAGATCACCGATGACAATCCATATAAAACCCCGATGAAAATATATCCTGCGGTACACTACACCATGGGAGGTATCTGGGTAGATTACAACCTGATGACCACTGTTCCCGGCCTGTACGCCATAGGAGAGGCCAACTTCTCCGACCACGGTGCAAACCGCCTCGGGGCTTCTGCCCTGATGCAGGGGCTGGCCGACGGGTATTTCGTTCTACCCTACACTATCGGTGATTACCTGGCCGATGATATCCGCACGGGCCCCATACCGACAGATACCCCGGAATTTGATGAAGCAGAGAAAAACGTTACCGGGCAAATTCAACAGCTCATCAACAACAATGGTAAGCATTCAGTGGACTACTTCCACAAAAAGCTCGGCCTTATCATGTGGAACAAGGTAGGAATGGCCAGAAATGCCAAAGGCTTGAACGAAGCCATCCATGAAATTTCCGAATTACGCGAGCAGTTCTGGAAAGAGGTGAAGGTCCCGGGAACCGCGGAAGAATTTAACCAGGAGCTGGAAAAAGCAGGCCGTGTGGCCGATTTCCTCGAACTGGGAGAACTGTTTGCCCGTGACGCCCTCGAAAGAAATGAATCCTGCGGAGGTCATTACAGGGAAGAATACCAGACCGAAGAAGGAGAAGCAAAACGGGACGACGAAAATTACACCTATGTAGCTGCATGGGAATACACCGGAAAACCGTCTGAGGCTATCATGCACAAAGAAGATCTCGAATTTAAGAATGTGGAACTGAAAACCCGTTCATACAAATAATGTAAGGGCGCAATGCATTGTGCCCACACAGGCTGTATTACGCCTCCTTTTGGTGATGTTTTGCAAGCCTACAACAATAATAACGCATAACGACATAACAAATGAATCTCACACTAAAAATATGGCGCCAGAAAAATGCAAACACTAAAGGCGCCATGGAAACATACAAGGTAGAGAACATTTCGCCCGACAGCTCATTCCTCGAGATGCTGGACATCCTCAACGACCAGCTGGTCAACGAAGGAAAAGAGCCCGTAGCCTTTGACCATGACTGTCGTGAAGGGATCTGTGGTATGTGTTCCCTGCAGATCAACGGAGAACCTCACGGTCCCGGCAGAGGAATCACTACCTGCCAGTTGCACATGCGTAAATTCAAGGACGGGGACACCATTTATATAGAACCTTTCCGTGCCAGGGCATTTCCTGTGATCAAAGACCTCGTTGTAGACCGCAGCGCCTTCGACCGTATACAGCACGCAGGAGGGTATATTTCGGTAAACACTTCCGGAAACACCCAGGACGCCAATGGTATCCCGATTGAAAAACACAAAGCAGACAAAGCCTTTGATGCAGCTACCTGCATCGGGTGTGGCGCCTGTGTGGCAGCCTGTAAGAACGCCAGTGCCATGCTATTTACCTCGGCCAAGGTATCTCAATTTGCTCTGCTCCCCCAGGGAGAGACAGAAGCTACGGAACGCGTTATGAACATGGTCAAACAAATGGACCTGGAAGGTTTCGGGAACTGTACCAATACCGGTGCATGTGAAATAGAATGCCCGAAAGGTATTTCCCTCGAGAACATCGCAAGAATGAACCGCGAGTACCTGAAGGCCAGTGTAAAATAACTCAATCTCTCACATCGAGCGTAGTCGAGATGTCTTGAACTGACCAAACCCCTCGACTACGCTCGGGGTGACAGTGGACTAATCTCAGTTTTTAGCCCCTTCTTCGCTCTCAATCCATCGACACCAGTATACTCACAGCATTTCCGCCAAATCCCACGGCGTTGACCATCACCTTTTTGATCTTTTCGGGAGTTTTTTGTTTCAAATCAAAAGGCACCGGTATAAACTTTTGATATTGCATCATGAGCACAGCCAGCTCCAGGCTAAGTGTGCCCGAAGCACCAAAACCATGCCCTATTTTCCATTTATTGGTTGTAAGCGCGGGCATATGATCGCCAAACACTTTCCGGATGGCATTGTATTCGGACAGATCTCCTTTAATGGTCCCCGGTGCGTGCATAACAACGACATCGACCTCTTCCGGAGACATTTCTCCCAGTGCCATTTTCATGGAGCGTTGAAAACAATCGGCCTCAGTGGAAATGGAAATATTGTGTTTTAATACTTCCGTCGCATAGCCGATCCCTTTCACGCAGGCCAGGGCGTTGTCTTTTTTCCCTTTTTCCAGGCAGACTACCGCTGCTCCTTCACCGAGCACCATGGTATTGGAACTTTTTTCCATATCTAATGCCTTGCAGGGGAAGCCCTCCTCTTCTTCCCTGGCATATACCTTCAGGGCTTTCATTTGAGCTATGGTAAACGGCGTCAGCGGTGCTTCGCTTCCTCCAACGAGGAAACGGTCTGCCATTCCCGCCTGTATCCATGCCATTCCGTTCAGTAAGGCATGTAAGGCCGTAGAACAGGTAATGGAATGGGATATCTGCGGGCCATTGGTCTGCAGGTCGTGTCCTACCCAGGAAGATATGTTTCCGAGCGTGGTTGTTGGTGAAGCCAGTGTTCCCACCTTTCCCCGTTCCAGGTACTCCCGGTGATATTCCTCAAAAAGCCCCGTAGCCCCCCGGGAAGAACCTATATTGATCCCGAAAGAGGTTCCTTTTCCCCAACCTGCTTGTTTTACCGCATTTCTCGAAGTGTAAATCGCGTATAACACCGAATTGTCCAGGCTTTTGTATTTGGGATCGGATTCCCGGAGCATCTTTATTTCTTCTTCCCCTTCGGAAATCAGTCCGGATACATAAGCGCGGTCTGTCCCGAAGTCCCTTTCAGAAATGAGGTGACCGGGACGGAGGTAGTTCTCCCATACGGAACCTGCATGAATACCCAGTGATGAAACGGAAGATATCGCCGTAATGGAAATAGTTTTTTGCACAGCTTTTTGCCTCCAAAGGTAAACATTTATTTTCCCGCTGCCGGAAAGTAACAGGACAATATGGACTCCAGTTTCTCCTTTCCTTTATGAATATTTCGTATTTTCTTCAGGGTCTCTTCCGGCAGTATCTCCTCCAGCGGTTGTTCCACGTCCGGAATACGGGCAAATGCTTCAGAAATGAAATGGTCCCATTTCTTGTGATACCTGAGCAGATCGTCCGGGTATACCACCCTGCGCCTCGTCCCCTCGTAAACTGCCCGAAAAGGCCTGGACACGTTGAGATACCCATAGTCATCGGTCAATTGCTCCCGGGGGTAAATGTCCCTTATGGCAATCTCAAAATCATAAGGAGTTGTGAGACAATTACTTTTAAAACTGTGGTTTACATACTTGGCGTGGTCCCAGCAGAGCACATAGTCGCCTTTGTTGTTCCGGAAAGTGTAAATATCGAGAATGTCCTTGTAAAAATCGCTCATTTCTTCGATCTGACCGGAGGTAAGCACAATATCCAGCTTGTCCTGGACCCAGGTAATCGTTCCCTTGGGAATGAGTTGTGTAGCCACAACGCCGTAACCCATTTCATCGGAAATGAATTGCAGCTCGGTATGCGGATGGATCATCTATGTTATAAAAATCATACTACGAATGTAGCACATTTTTCGATTCGCCGATCGGGTACCCACAAAAATTTCCATACATCTGCCACCCGTATCCCGAGCGGTCCTGAATTATAGTAAGGCATTGGTATTCAGTTTACCTACACTACCTCATCCAATGCCCGTTCAATACTGTCGTATATTTTTTGCAGTTGTTCACCGGTAACCACATAAGGCGGGAGAATATAGATCGTATTACCCAACGGCCGCAGGAACACACCGTTGTCCATAAAGAAACGGAACAGCTTGTCCCGGAGGTTTCCGTAACGTTCCATCTGTATATTAAGATCGAGAGCGTAGATGACCCCGAGCTGACGGGTAGCAGCTACTTTATGATGATTCCGGACCCTTTTGTCAAATTCCCGGTGCGATTCCATGACCCGCTGTAAATTTTGCTGCATTTCTTCCGACCGCAGAAGTTCAATCCCTGCCAGGGCAACCGAACAGGCTAAGGGAGTGGCCGAATAGGTATGCCCGTGAAACAGTCCTTTCGATATATCATCGCTGTAAAAGGCATCGTATACCTTCCGGGTACAGCTCGTTATGGCCATGGGCAGCATACCGGCGGTCAATGCTTTGGACATACTGATAATATCCGGCTGGTTATCCATGTATTCCGAAGCAAAGTTCTTACCGGTCTTCCCGAAACCGGTCATCACCTCATCGGCTATGGTAATAACATCGTTTTCCTTACAAAGCCCGATCAGTGCATTAAGGCCCTCCCTGTCGTGCATTTTCATCGCAGCCGCCCCCTGTACCAGCGGTTCGTAAATAAATCCGGCTACGTTATCCTCACTTATTATTCGCCGGAGTTTTTCCAGCACTTCTTCATTATTTTCCCCGGTGGGCACGGGTATACGTTCCACAGTAAGGAAAAAATCCTCGAACGGGCCGTTGTATACCGACAACCCGGAAACAGACATCGCCCCGAAGGTATCACCGTGGAAACCTTCTTCAAAAGCAACCAGTATATTTTTTTTCTTTCCCCGGTTAAAGTGGTATTGCAGCGCCATTTTTATAGCCACATCCGAAGCGGTAGAACCGTTGTCGGAGAAAAACAGTTTTTGCTGATTTTGGGGCAGTATCTCCATAAGCGCTTCCGAAAGCTCCACGGCCACATCGTGAGTAAACCCGCTGAACACCACATGGTCCAGCCGCTGCATCTGGGCATGGGCCTTCCGGATGATATGATCATTACAGTGCCCATACATACATGTATACCACGAGGCTATCCCATCTATATATTCCTTATTTTCTTCATCGTACAATACCGCCCCTTTTGCCCGGGTAATGGCAATGGCATCGGGGTGTAACTTATGCTGGGTTAAAGGATGCCAGATATGTTTTTTATCACGGTCCGAAATATTTTTCATCACAGGTCGTTATTTATAGTATCTTGCAAAGATGAGAATTGTAGCTAAACCTGACTAACATTGAACCTATTAAAACAGGGGTTTAACATTAATTATTCCCCCCTAAAGTACTATCAGATCTTCCTGATCTTTCTGGGAGTAGCCCTGTTTATCCGCTTCCCTTTCTTTTTCCGGGACTATATAGACCGGGACGAAAGTACATTTATCCTCATGGGGCAGTCCTGGGCGGAAGGGCACCTGCCATATACCGCTCTCTGGGACCTCAAACCTCCGCTCGCTTTCTTTTTCTTTGCTGCCATCATTAAAATTTTCGGTAAGAGTTTTATCGCCATCCGGCTTGCAGGTACTATTGGCATCGCTGTTACATCGCTGTACATGTTCAGGATCGGCGACCGTTTGTCCGGAAAACGGGCCGTAGGGTTCTGGTGCGGAATGCTCTATATCTTTTTGTCCAGCTTGTTCGGCAATGTGCAGGGCGTGATGACAGAGCACCTTTCCATGCTATTCGCCGTCCCTGCATTCTGGTTCCTGATCAAGGCTTCCCGAAAATGGCATATTTTTCTGGCCGGGGCCCTTTTTGGCATTGCTGCCATGACAAAACTCAACCTGGCTTATCCCATTCTCTTTATAGGACTTGGCCTTATGTTCTTCGAATACCGGGAAAAAGGTATTTACACTTCAATACAAAAAGGATTTTTATACGGAACGGGGATTCTGGTCCCGGTGCTCCTCACCATCATCCCTTATTACATAGACGGCCTTTTATGGGTCTGGTGGGAATCGGTTATACTGGCACCACTACATTACGACACTCCGGACCCGGCCAATAATATCGATGCCTTTGTGGATCTGCTGCCCTTTATCGGCATCGCTGCTGTCCTGATCTTTCTCAACAGCAGAAAAAGGTGTTTCCCGAAACGGTGCAGGAACTACACCTATATTTTACTTGCACTTGCAGGAACCATGTTTTCTTTTATACAATCGGGTGAGATGAACAGCCATTACCTCATTCAGCTTTACCCCTACCTGATATTGCCGCTGGCCATCATTGTAAGCCATATAAAATGGCCCCTGAAAGTAGCCTATACCCCTTTTGTCGCCGTGGTGTTGTTACTCATTCAGTTCGAACCCATAAGAGAATACTGTTTTCTCGGTGACCGGGCTTTGGATGGAAAATCCCTCTACAATGGCGAAGGTATCGAGGTTCCTAAATATATCAACACACACTTTGGCAATGTGCAATCGGTCTTTTTCCTGGAAAACCACATCGGATACTGGCTTACTAACGAAGATCCGCCCACAAAGTCGGTAACCCATCCTTCCAACCTGGACCGGGAACAACTCTACCCCTTTTATGACAATCCCCGGAAAAACAGTGTGGAAGAAATACGGTATATCTGTTCCGTGATCAATCCGCAGATCATTGTTACGGAAAAGGGGAAAATACCTTTTATGAAAGACGACTCTCCGGACAATATATACTTTAAGAACATACTGGCCACGCAATATCGTTTTATCAAAAGAATAGGAGAAGCCGAGATATACAGCCGGATTTACTAGAGGCCGTCTTTACGTCATGCTGAACTTGTTTCAGCATCCCATCATATTGATCAGACGGTCGGGATGGGGCCCTGAAACAAGTTCAGGTTGATGAACAGACTATCAGGATCCCCCCCTAGAGCCTCTGCAATATCGGGGCAAATATCTCCGCATATCTTTTTACGACCTCCCGGTCGAACATTTTTTCTTCGGCTATTCTCCCTATTATGGGCACCCCGCCCATCTGCTCTATTACGCTTTCTGTCGCCGGATTTTCGTCTCCACTGACAATGATCCCGGCAATATTCAGGTTTCTGCGCTTCAATGCTTCTATGGTGAGGAGGGTATGGTTAATGCTCCCCAGATAATGCCGTGATACGATCAACACCCTGTGGTCCGGTTTTATCAGGTCTGCAATGGTCTCCCGGGCATTCAGGGGCACCAGTACCCCTCCCGCTCCTTCAATGACCAGGTGATTGGGGGTTTCGGGCTCCACCGCTTTGTCCGCTTCTATCTTCACACCGTCAATAGCCGCTGCGGCATGGGGGCTCATCGGGGTTTTCAATGCATAGCTATTGGCATGTATCTTCGTTTTTGTACTGGAAAGCAGGCGTTTTATCTTATGAGAATCCGAATTGTCCAGGTCTCCCGATTGTATCGGTTTCCAGTAATCGGCCTGCAGGGCCTCCGTAACTATGGCAGAAGCTATGGTCTTACCCACTTCGGTGGAAATGCCGGTGATAAAAAATTTCTTTTTCATGGTATTGATAAAATTCTCTTTAAAGATCATTATAGCAGGATCGGGCCTATCGGGATGGGATCCTGAAACTCCCGGGCAAGTTCAAACTTCCAAATCACTCCACAAATGTAGCCAACAGCTTCAAAACCTCCGAGATCTCTTTCTTTGTATTATAGCTGTGCAGGCAAAAACGCAACCGCTCCTGTCCGCGGGGGACTGTGGGAGACAGTATAGCCTTTACATCAAAACCGTTGTCCCGGAGTTTCCCCGCTATTCCTCTGACGTTTTCATTACCCGGAATGATGCAGCAGTGTATGGCAGAACCGCTTTCCACAAAACAGGAATCCAGGCGCTGTGTTTTCAGTTCGGATTTGAAAAAGGCGATATTTTCCTGAAGAGCGCTCCTGAAAGACATACCCGAAAGTTCCCGGTAGGCCGCCAGCATCGTGGCCAGCGAATGCGGAGGAAGAGCGGTAGTGTAGATAAGGCTTCGGGCAAAGTTCACCAGATAATCCTTAAGCCTTTGCGGCCCTAGTACGGCCGCTCCGTGACATCCCATGGCTTTGCCGAAGGTAATGACCCTCGCAAACATCCTGTCCTGCAGTCCCAGTTCCTGCACCAGGCCCTCTCCTGCCCGGCCAAAAACACCAACAGCATGAGCCTCGTCTACCACCAGGCGGGCCTTATATTTTTCAGCCAGCACAACGATCGTCTCAAGATCGGGAGAATCGCCATCCATGGAAAAAACAGATTCCGTAACGACATAGAACTCTCCCCCATATTTTCCTTTGACTTTCTCATACCCTCTTAAAAGTTTTTTCTCCAGGTCTTCCGGGTCATTGTGCCTGAATTTGTAAGCTGAGGCATTTCCCGTTTGTATCCCATCCCGGATACTGGCGTGTATCAGTTCGTCATACAGCACTATATCTCCCCGTTGCGGAACACTCGAAAAGAAACCGGTATTCGCATCATAGCCCGAGTTGAACACCAGTGCCGCTCCTGCCTTGTGAAACCGGGCCAGCATCTCTTCTGCCCCTGAATAAAGGGAATGATCTCCTGTCAGCAACCGCGAGCCTGTGGCTCCGTTCTGCACGATGCCCCCTTCCTTCAAAATACGCTCCGTTTGACGATATACTTTTGCAGACCTTGCCAGCCCCAGATAGTCATTCGAAGAAAAATCGGTATACATTACCTTGCCGGGCAGTTGCCGCAATGCATTCTTATCTTCCCTGTCGCGCAGTCTGGCTTCTAATTTTTCCGGAAAATCCATAGAGACCAAAGGTAAAAAAAACCTGTATAGCATTGCACTTTGTATTTTTCCGTGGCATGGGCTTTATTTACCACAGAGAACCGCAAAACAGGGACAAAGAGACACAGAAAATTATATAGAAATAAAAGTATAACCCGATAGACTTTTCCGCATTTATCTTATTTTTGTGGAGCAGTCCTCACCTCAAAAATGAGTACGTACACAAAAAATGAACATCCGGGAACACACTACAACGTTTTCGTAGTCTCAACTCCTGGAATACAAGCGTTCACAAGGGTTATCAACCCTTTAACGCGTATTGATTTTCATTGCGAAGTAGACAAAGTTCCTTAACAAAAAATATTGTTTTCCCCCACTTTGCGTTAAAGTTTCTTAAAAGCATTCTCAAATGCGGATTTCTGCCATATCTTTGTATCAGCAAAAGGGGTGGTGCCCTTTTGTAACTTTAAGTAAAGTTTTCATAATTTAAAGTTTTGGTTGGTTAATTAAGAGGCCCGGAAATTTCCGGGCCTCTTGTTTTTTTACTCCTTCACAATATTTTTGGCACGGTAACTGTTTAATAACTACTAACTGCCGGCAGTCTAATCACAATTTATTATTTTTACGGTATATTTTAAGCAGTGATGAGAAAAATTGTCTTAACCACCATATTTTTTTGCCTTTTCGGCATGCTTTATGCCCAGAACGGTTCGACTACCGAAAATGCTTTTGCTCCCGGCGAATGGCTTCAGTTTCGTGTACATTACGGTATATTTAACGCCAGTTACGCCACCATGGAAGTCAGGGAAACTTCCCTGAACGGGAAGCCCGTATTTCATGTGGTCGGCCTGGGCAAGACCACAGGCCTTGCCCGGTTGTTCTTCAAAGTAGACGACAATTATGAAACCTATTTTGACAAACACGATGGCAGGCCGTATAAATTTATCCGGCAGATCGACGAAGGCGGATACACCAAAGACATGGAGATCAATTTTGATTATGCCACAAACCAGGCAGTAGTCAACAACAAAAAGCACAAAAAGACCACCACCATACCCATACATAAGGACATACAGGACCTGCTGTCTGCAGTGTATCATCTCCGGAACCATTATAAAACGGAAAACCTGAATGTTGGAGACGAGACCGAGCTCGATTTGTTGTTCGACGACGACAAAACCTTTAAATTTAAACTTAAGTTCTTGGGTAAAGAGGTTTTAAAGACTAAATTTGGCAAAATTTCCTGTATCAAATTCCGCCCTTATGTACAGGCCGGCCGGGTTTTTAAGGAAAAAGGCAGTTTGACCCTCTGGGTTTCGGACGACGAAAACAAACTTCCCATCCGGATAAAGGCAGACCTCCGGGTAGGTTCCATAAAAGCTGACCTGGAAGCCTTCAAAGGGCTCAAACACGAGTTCAAAGTAGTAGTAAAATAGAACATGGACATAAAACCGGAAATTGCTGATAGGATCAATCAGCTAGAAGACAAGTACAGAAATTCCGGCCAGGATCTGGGAGATTATCTCGACGGCCTCCTGCATCAGCGATATCTCACTTATTGGGATTATATCCACCTGGACACCCTGCTGAGTCTTCAGATACCCCGCACCCACTTCCCGGATGAAGAGGTCTTTATCATGTATCACCAGATAACCGAGCTGTATTTCAAACTCATCATCCACGAACAAAAACAGCTCATCGACGACAAACTGCAGACCGCAGCCTTCTTCATACAAAAAATAGACCGCATCAACCGCTATTTTAAGGCACTCATCAACTCCTTCGAAGTGATGATCCACGGTATGGAACGCGAACAGTTCCTGCAATTCCGCATGTCGCTCCTGCCAGCCAGCGGTTTCCAGTCGGCGCAATACAGAATGATAGAGCTTTATGCCACCCCGATGGAAAACCTCGTACACCACACAGTACGGGATGAGTGCTCTTCCGAGACCCCCCTGGACGAACTCTACGAGAACATCTACTGGAAAAAAGGGGCCACCGACACCACTACGGGCGAAAAGACCCTGACCCTGAAACAGTTCGAATACAGATATACGCCAAGGTTTATGCGTATAGCCAAGCAGGTCAGAAACTCTACCATCTATCACAAATACCTGCAACTGCCAGACAGTGAAAGAAAAAACCCCATCCTTATACAGGCCATGAAAGCCCTGGACACCAATGCCAATGTCAACTGGCCATTGATGCACCTGGGTTCTGCTTACCGCTATCTGAAAAGAGAAAACAGCACCATAGATGCCTCGGGCGGAACCAATTGGAGAGATTATTTGCCTCCAAGTTTTCAAAAAGTCATCTTTTTTCCTGAAATTTGGGACGAAGAGAAAAAAAACAACTGGGGAAAAGAATGGGTAGAACATATGTTTAATCCGGAAAACACTGAAAATTAATGTTAAAGAAAGTACTCTTATGTGTATTGGCCATAGCTGCCGTGGCCTGCAAAAAAGAAAAGAAAGAAGAAACTGCAGAGACTGCAAAAAGAGAAGTACTGAAGCCTATCGAGATCAAGGAATTCGGCTTTAACCTCAATAACTACGTCGTGCGCAGGGACACCGTAAAGTCGGGCGACAGTTTCGGGGAGATCCTGGCCAAGAACAATATCGACTACGCCAAGGTCTATAAAATAACGGAGGCTGCCAAAGATACTTTCGACATTGTCAGGGGACTTAGGGTAGGAAAACCCTATACCCTGCTGTGCAGCAAGGATTCCCTGCAAACCCCCGAGTGCTTTATTTATCAGCCAAACAGTGTGGATTATGTCGTAATACGGTTTGCCGATTCCATTGAGGCCTATAAAGAGAAAAAACCGGTGACCATCGTGGAGCGCGAAGCCTCCGGGATCATTACCAGTTCCCTGTCCGAGGCTATTATGGAAAAAGAAATGGATTACCAGGTGGCCTATGATCTCTCCAATATCTATGCCTGGACCGTGGATTTCTTCCGCCTGCAACAGGGAGACCGCTTTAAGGTCATCTACGAGGAAAAATATATAGACGATACCATCTATGCCGGTATAGGCAATATAAAGGCAGCTTATTTCGAACACAATAAAAAACCTTTCTACTCTTTTAAATTCCAGACCGATTCGCTAAACCAGATAAGCGATTACTACGACGAAGAGGCCAGCACCCTTCGCCGGGCCTTCCTGAAAGCCCCCCTGGAATACAGCAGAATATCTTCGCGCTATACCAAGAGGCGTTTTCACCCCGTACAAAAACGATGGAAAGCCCATCTCGGTACAGATTACGCTGCACCACACGGTACCCCCATCAAAGCCACGGCAAACGGTACGGTGATCAAGTCGAGCTACACTTCCGGGAACGGGAATTACGTTAAAATACGCCACAACAGCACTTATGAAACCCAGTATCTCCACATGTCCAAACGCGCAGCCCGGGTAGGACAACACGTAAACCAGGGCGACGTTATAGGCTATGTGGGAAGCACCGGACTGGCCACAGGCCCGCACGTATGCTACCGCTTCTGGAAAAACGGCAAACAGGTAGACCCTTACAAACAAGACCTCCCATCGGCAGAACCGATCGAAGAAGAATTAAAAGAAGGCTACCTGGCCTACATACAGCCTCTAAAGCTACGGCTGGACAATATCCTGTTTGACGATGAACAGGAGGAGTTTATTACTGCTGTGGGGGAGTAATGACTTCCTTACTATGTCCAATAAACTTATCCCATGTCGCAGAGATCTGAAAGAAAAAGCCCGGGAGCTTCGAAAAAATCAGACCCCGGCAGAAAAAGAAATTTGGGATAAGATCAGAAAAAAGTCCCTTGGGGTAGAGTTTCACCGACAGGTTCCGTTATTGGATTATATTGTAGATTTCTATTGTCACGAAATATTCCTGGCCATAGAGATTGATGGACCTATACATGATTATCGTCCTAAAAAAGACAGGTGGAGGCAAAAAAGACTGGAAGCGCAGGGAGTGCAATTTTTACGATTTTCTAATAAAGACGTTTTTACCGATATAAGTTCTGTTATAAATTCCATAAGAAAATTTGTAGAAGAAGCGACTTCACCGGATGACACCCCTCCCTAGCCCTCCCCTGGAGGGGAGGGAAAAAAGTCCCCCTCTTTGAAGAGGGGCCAGGGGAGATGTAAACCGCACTCCAATAGAACCCTTTTGACAAAATAAATAAACACAAAATATAATGCCACTACAAAAAACAAACCCAACCCAAACCCAGGCCTGGAAAACACTGGCAGACCACTTTCAAAAAACCCGGGGCAGGGAAATGAAGGACCTTTTTGATTCCGATCCCGAAAGGGCTGCAAAATTTACCATAAGGTGGAATGATTTCTATGTAGATTATTCCAAAAACCGGATTACGGAGGAGACCCTGGACCACTTGCTGGCCCTGGCCGAAGAAATGCAACTGAAAGATGCCATTGAAAAATACTTTTCCGGCGACCTTATCAACGAAACCGAACAAAGGGCCGTGCTTCACACTGCGCTGCGTGCCGGAAAAGATACAGAAGTCACCGTAAACGGGGAGAATGTTATCCCGGAGGTCTTTGCGGTAAAGGAAAAGATAAAACAGTTTTCAGAAGCCGTGATCTCCGGTGAAAAAAAAGGGTATACCGGCAAAGCCTTTACCGATGTGGTCAATATAGGTATCGGAGGATCTGACCTGGGCCCGGCCATGGTCACCGAAGCACTGAAATTTTACCAGAACCGCCTCCATGTGCATTTTGTAAGCAATGTTGACGGCGACCACGTTCACGAAACACTCAAAAACCTGGACCCGGAAACCACCCTGTTTGTTGTGGTATCCAAAACCTTTACCACCCAGGAAACCCTGAGCAATGCCACCACCATAAAAAACTGGTTCCTGAAGCACGCCTCACAGGAAGATGTGGCCAAACATTTTGTGGCCGTATCCACCAACCTGCCCAAAATTGCAGAGTTCGGTATTGCCGATGAAAATGTTTTCCCCATGTGGGACTGGGTAGGCGGCCGTTTCTCCCTCTGGAGCGCCGTGGGCCTCTCCATAGCCCTTGCCGTAGGCCACGACAATTTCGAAAAGCTGCTGAAAGGAGCCCGCGAAATGGACCATCACTTTAAAACAGCCGGTTTCAAAAACAATATCCCGGTTGTCCTGGCCCTGCTCGGCACCTGGTACAACAACTTTTTCAATGCCGAAAGCGAAGCTATTATACCTTATACACAATACCTGAGTCGTTTTTCCGCCTACCTGCAACAGGGCATTATGGAAAGTAACGGCAAGAGCGTGAACCGCGCGGGCCACCGTGTAGATCACCAGACAGGCACCATCATCTGGGGGGAACCGGGCACCAATTCGCAGCACGCCTTCTTCCAGCTGATCCACCAGGGCACCAAACTCATCCCGGCAGATTTTATAGGCTTTACCCAATCGCTGCACGGCGATAAGGACCATCACAACAAACTCATGGCCAATTTCTTTGCCCAGACCGAAGCCCTGCTCAATGGCAAAACAGAAGAAGAAGTTATCACAGAACTCCGGACAAAAAACCTTTCCGAAGAAGAAATAAACAAATTACTCCCCTTTAAAATATTCGAAGGGAACAAGCCCACCAATACCATCCTCGTGGACAAACTGACCCCCGAAAGCCTCGGGGCCTTGATCGCCATGTACGAACACAAGATCTTTGTACAAGGGGTGATCTGGAATATCTTCAGCTATGACCAATGGGGCGTGGAACTCGGCAAGCAACTGGCCAGCACCATACTCAAAGATATGGAAAAGACCGAGGTCGCCGGGCACGACAGTTCTACAACGGCGCTGCTCGAGCATTTCAGAAAAAATTCTTAAACCGAAGGCCAGAACAACAAAAATGTCATCTCAGCAACCGTATAAACCAGCAATGACATTTATAAAATCTTTGTGAAACTCTGCGGGACCTCCGTGTATCTCTGTGAAATTGCTATTACACAAAGTTGCACGGAGGCCCCACAGAGAACCACAGCATAAGCATGTCATTGACAGCAAGAGTTTCAAGGCACCGGAAACCGGATTATTGAACTCGCCCTGAGTTCTCCTATGACCTGTAAAATCGTTGCCCTCGCGGCAGGCTGGCCAGTCGCTAAAAATGTCCAACGGACATTTTCTTAAAGCTCCTGCCTCCCGGAAATCCGGTATTTTATTTCTTAACATCCTTTAATTTCCTAAAATACTGTTAATAAATCCGTTTAAAAATTAAACAGCTGTAAACCAATACGACAGGTTTTATGGCTATTTTTGTTTTAAAACGTTAAAGCTCCCCCGTGTTAAAACATTTAACATTAGCTTAATGTTGGATAGTTTCAGAAGTGTCAATTTTGCATAGCTAAATCAAATTTAATAAACACAGATGAAGACAATTTACAATGGGTTTTTAACGGTGGTCTTTGCCCTCATGGCAACCGCCGCTTTTGCACAGGGTACTGTTACGGGAACCGTAATAGATGCTGAAATGAACCAACCGCTACCGGGAGCCAATGTAGTGGTCAAAGGTACTACCACAGGGGTATCCACAGATTTTGACGGAAAATTTCAGATTGAAGTACCGGAAAACAGCGGTACGCTTGTTATTTCTTATATCGGGTTTGTGAAGAAAGAAGTCCGGTTTTCTTCTGCCGGGGATATCGGGAACATCACCCTTCAGGCCGATGCTGAGGAGTTGGAGGGGGTTGTTGTTATAGGGACAGGGATTATTGACCTGGCCCGCGACAGACAAACACCAATAGCCGTTTCCACTATTCCTGCCAAGGAAATTCAGCAGAAAGTAGGAACCCAGGATATCACCATGACCATGGTAAACACTCCTTCTGTATACGTAAGAAGCCAGTCCAGTGGTTTCGGAGATACACAAATCTCCGTACGTGGTTTTGAACAGGACAATACTGCTTTCCTTCTGAATGGTCAGCCTATCAATGGCATGGAAGATGGTAATATGTATTGGTCCAATTGGTCCGGTATGGCTGATATCGCCAATGGTATCCAGATCCAGAGAGGTTTGGGTTCTTCCAAACTGGCTATCTCTTCGGTGGGAGGTACTGTAAACTTTATCACCAAAGCCACCGAACAGAAGCAGGGAGGTTTTGTTTCCGGCGCAATGGCAAATGACAGCTATTACAAAGGAACAGTAGCCTACAATACCGGAATAGGAGAAAAAGGATTCGGAGCTAGTGTAATGTTGAGCCACTGGCAGGGGAAAACATATATGGACGGCACCTATGGAGCAGGACAAAATTACTTTATTTCACTCGGATACAAACTCAACGAAAATCACAATTTCAATTTCCTGATTACCGGTGCTCCGCAGTGGCATGATCAAAATTTTGCAAAGCCGATCTCTTCTTACCTGGAACACGGAAAAAAATACAACAACAACTATGGTTATTTTAACGGAGAATATAAGTCCGAAGTAGGGAATTATTACCACAAACCCGTGGCTAACCTCAACTGGGACTGGAATATCGACGAGTCCAAACAGTTGTCTACAGTATTATATGCTTCCTGGGGACGTGGAGGTTCCAGAGGCTCTGTGGGAAGCAGGGAAAGAACAGAAGACGGAATGATTGACTGGGATGCAATTTATCAAAACAACATTAACAGTGCAGACGGTTCATCTACATATGCCTTGAGAAATTCTGTAAACAATCATGCCTGGTATGGGCTCGTGACCAACTTCAATTATAAGATCACAGAAAACCTGAACTGGAATGCCGGTTTTGACCTCAGGACGTATAAAGGAAATCACTTCAGGCAGATTTACAATTTACTAGGTGCCGATTACTATCTCGATACTGATAATGTAAGATATCCTGACAATAAAATATACGCTACGTACCCCAATAATCCCTGGAAAGCTCTTTTTGATTATGCTGATGAAAAAGAAAGATATGCCTGGGATTATGACGAAAGAATAAACTACGGTGGTTTCTTCACCCAATTGGAGTACGCTACGGAGCAATTTTCCGTATTCGTTCAGGGTTCTGTCTCAGATCAGTCACACGTTCGATGGGACAGGTATCAATACACCGAGGAAAATGAAAAAGCCAATAAAGTAACCAATTTTGGTTTTAACGTCAAAGGTGGTGGTAGCTTTAATATCAATGACCAAAATTCAGTTTATGTAAATGCGGGGTATTATTCCCGTCAACCTTACCATGATAATATATACCTGAATTTTAGAAATGAAGTGAATCCGTTAACCGAGAACGAAAAGATATTCGGCTTAGAAGCAGGATATTCCTTTAAGACCAACGGATTCTCAGCCAATCTTAACCTTTACAGGACTACCTGGAAAGACCGAGTTACTACATCCTCCTATACTGATGAAGAAACCGATCGGCTGATCTACACAACCAATGAAGGCGTTGAACAACGCCACCAGGGTATAGAATTGGATTTTATGGCTTATCCCACAGACCAGCTCAGACTTAAAGGATACCTTTCCATAGGTGATTGGGAATACGTAGGTGATTCCAGAACTACGGTCAGGGATGAAGACCGGAATGAATTAAGTTTTGAAGTAGAAGACGTAGACGGTGGTAAAGTTGGTAATGCAGCTCAATTAACTGCCGGCCTCGGATTTGTTTATGATATTATAGAAGGATTATCAGTAGATGCTGATTACCGATATTATGACAAACTCTATGCTAACGCCGGTGCAGTGAAAGAGAATGTGGAACTTCCGGACTTTGGTATCATGGATGCAGGTGTTTCTTATAGCCTGCCCTTGGGCACGCAAAAAAATCAATCACTGAATTTTAGGCTCAATATAAATAACGTTCTCCATAAAATGTATCTCTCCGAGTTAAGAACAGCAAACTTTGCCGAACCGGGCGAAGAGACTTATGAAGGCATTGCTGTAAGTAATCAGGCATATTTCGGATTTGGCAGAACCTGGAATTTATCAGTACGGTATAATTTCTAGATATCCCGTCTATAAACAACAATACAAAACCTCACCTTTACAAGTGGGGTTTTGTTTTTTTCATCCCACCGATAATTTTTTGAATACTTGCTGATTGAAAATACCTCATCAGCCTGGTGGAAAAGTTTGTACCGGAAAATATAAACGAGCCCAGAACAACCTTTTAGCACAGGGTAGAAAAAATTAACTACCTTGCATTTACGACACAAAAGGAAAAATATATAAAGTAAGTTAACCCCGTTTTTTAAAGACTTATACCTACTGATGGAAAAAAAATGTAATGAAAATACCGGCAGCAGCGATCGACAAAATACACAAACGCAAATGCGGACGGAAGGATTGCCAAGCGAACAACAGCACTATACCCCAACGGAAACAATCTGCGGGCTGATCGCACAGAAAGCGCAGGTGCATCCGGAGCGGGCGGCGATTATTGATGGAAAGATTACGATAAACTTCAGGCATCTGATGGACCGGGCGAATGCAGTCGCGGGAGAGCTTGTGACCCGTGGCGTCCCACAGGGATCCCTGGTCGGCGTGTGTATGAGCCGCAGCTGGGAACTGGTTGCGACTTTGCTGGGTGTATTACGGGCAGGCTGTGCCTATGTACCACTCGATCCCGCTTATCCACAGGAACGGGTACGCTACATGCTGGAGCATTCCAGGGCGATAGCTGCCATTGTGGACGATGAGAACTGTGCGGAACTTTGTAAAGGAGTACGCGAGCTGATATGGCTTAATAAGGTGAAGCAACAAACAGCAGACAAATTAGCCGGGCCGTCTGCGAACGATCTCGCTTATGTTATCTATACCTCCGGCTCCACAGGACTACCAAAAGGGGTCGCTATCGAGCATCGAAATGTGGTTGCGATGACTCAGGCTATGAGCCATTTACTGGATGATAAAGACCTGGAGGGAATGTTGGCCGCGACCTCGGTCTGTTTTGACCCCTCAGTCATGGAAATCCTGGGAACTTTATCACTGGGAGGAACAGTAATCCTGGCAAAAAACATGCTCGACTTACCAACCTTATCTTCAGCGAATCTTGTAAAGAGTTGCGTTGTAGTTCCATCTGCGATACAGGCATTACTGTCTTCGGGATGGGTACCTCATGGCATCCGCTGTATCGTTTTTGGTAGTGAAGCGCTTAAGCAACCGCTGGTAGAAAAACTTTTTGCTCTGGAAACAGGGACCCGGGTGGTCAACGCATATGGCCCTACCGAAGATACTGTCTTCTCGACGGCGGTCGAGATCTTTAACGACACGCAAAACATTACTATCGGAAAATCTGTGGCAAACTCCCGTTCCTATATACTTGACGATGATATGAACCCGGTTTCCGATGGTATTGAGGGCGAACTGTTTTTGGCGGGAAATAAGCTCGCGCGTGGGTACTTGTATGACGAAGTGCGTACCACAGAGCGATTTATAAAGATGAAACCTACCAGCGCGATCCCTGAGGTGCGGCTGTACAGAACAGGTGATCTTTGCCGAAGGAATGAAAACGGAGAAATCGAATTTTTAGGACGCGTAGACCAACAGGTCAAGGTCAGGGGCTTCCGGATCGAATTAGAAGAGATTGAAGCTGCACTGGAATCCATGCCAGGGATAACCACCGCAGCGGCAGCAGCCGTAGATGGTGGTATAGGACAGAAAATGCTTGTAGCATATGTAGTGAGTCCGCATGAATCTGTAACAGGTGAGAACGCAAAGGCATATTTAGCGCAAAGATTGCCAAAGTATATGGTTCCTCAAGTCGTAATTCCCCTTAAGGAACTGCCTCTTTTACCCAACGGAAAGCTCGACCGTAATAAGCTAAAGTACCTGAAAGGGCCCGGTCAGTCCGAACAGGAGCAACAGGCGACTGATGTAAACCCCGGGCCCGAACTCCATACGAACGGACAGGCACAAAACCTGGAAGGTCACGGCACCGGCCGGCCGGCAGCCATACTGTCGGTAATTCAGAAAGAGGTTTTCGCTCTTCTGAATCTTAATGATTCCATACAAATACTGCCGGACGATTCATTCGATAGCCTGGGGCTTGACTCACTGTCCAGCCTGGAATTAAGTGTCCGGCTTTCAAAAATATTTGGGCTAAGGCTTTCCGGAACCGTTGCCATGGAGTATTCCAGCCCTATAGCCCTTACCCATCATATTCTGGAACTGACGGACAGTGGCACAGGTAATGCACCAGGGGGGCATACATGTACAGTAGCCTCGGACACGCTTAGGACTTTTCAGGAACGTATCCGGTCCAGCCACCCCACGTTTCAGGCTGCAAAAGCATCTTCCTGGTCCGCTGATGACAAGAGTAAACTTGTTCAGGAAGTGCTGCGTATGGTGAACAGCCTCGATAGAAATCCGTACAGTAAGGTACTCCGTACAGGAAGCGCTACCAAAGGTACTGTAACCGATGCGTACCATGATGAAGAACAGGAAGCCATTATATGGACGACCAACCTGTACCTTGGTTTGAACCGGGATAAAGAAGTGATCGAAGAAGCCTCTAAAGCCCTGCAACAATTCGGGAGCGGAATGGGGACATCCGCAGCTGCTTCCGGGATGACAGATCTCCATTTACAGTTCGAAAAAGAGTTTGCCGAGCTGGTAGGAAAGCCCGGCGCCTGCCTATTCCCTACGGGCTATACTGCCAATGTTGGCGCTGTGGCGGGACTTCTGGGTAAAAATGATGTAGTCGTTATTGACCAGCTCTGCCACGCATCCATCGTTGACGGTGCCCGTCTGTGCGGGGCTAGGATCAGAACATTTCAACACAACAGCTCTTCCGACCTGGAAGCAGTTCTTGAGTCGGAAGTATCCCCTTACCGTACTGTACTGGTCGTTCTTGAAGGTGTTTACAGTATGGGGGAGGGCGCCGCACCGGTGGCGGAAATTGTGCGCACCGCAAAAGCATATGATGCGCTTGTGCTGGTAGACGAGGCCCATTCATTCGGTTTTTACGGGGAACGTGGAGCAGGTATTTGCGCTGCTCAGGGTATCACTGAAGAGGTCGATTTCTTAATGACCACACTCAGTAAAGCGCTTGGTAGTCTTGGAGGTGTGGTTGCTGCCCGGGAGGAGCATATAGATCTTTTGAAATCATCTTCAAGAGCCTATATTTTTCAGGCTTCCGTTAGTCCTGCAGATATGGCTGCAGCACTTACCGCTTTGCGCCGGTTACGTTCAGACGACAAGCTGCGGGAGCGACTTTGGGATACAACCCGATACATGCGCCGGCGATTCATCGAAGCAGGTTATGACCTGGGTACGGGGGACGGTCCTATCATTACGCCGCATTTTAGTGATAAGGATAAGTTATATGCCATAGTGCAGGGCATGTACAAACGCGGTGTTCAAACATCAGCGGTTACCTATCCTATTGTGGAAAGCGGAAGAGGTCGTCTCAGGCTTATATGCTCATCTGCTCATACGCAGGAAGATGTCGACAGGACGCTCGATGCTCTTATCGCAGCAGAACGTGAAGTCGATGGGGGTGAGCATTTAGCAGGTTCTCAAACCGATGACTCAAGAGAGCTGGCTATTATGCAGTCTAACATGGAGAAGTGGATGAATGACTTCACTGATTACCTGAAAGGACCGATAGCTGAAAAAGCCCCTCACCAGACTCCGAACCTTGTCGTCGCCATCCGTATTCCCGATCGTGAAAAGCCGATGACCATAGTAATCAATGAACGGGATGTTACACCAGGTACAGAAGAGATACCTGATCTTCCCATGTGTACCCTGTTTCTTAAAAATAACCGGGCGGCCTCTGCTTTGCTTACATCAAACGTTCAGGAGTTGCTTCATTGCATCAGCAAGGGTACTTGCGTGTTAAACGGTCAGGTAGAGCCATTTATCTGGCTCATTGCCCGAATCGTTGAAAAACAACAAGCTGTTGTGGAAAAATGCTCTTAACCGGATGAAGTAATGAGCAGCCACTTTTTTTATAACTCTCGTTAATTATATATATTCATACACCAACAATCAAAACCAGATTCATTATGAAAACAAAAATTAAATTCCTCCTGCTCATCTTATCTTTTACGGTTTTAATAGGCTGTGGAACGAATGAAGTCAAACATTCGGCCAACCCGGAAATCGGAACATATAAAGTAGCCATTCTATATCCAAACGGAGAGAACAAAACATTTGACATGAATTATTACGAAAAGAAGCATATGCCTATGATGGCCGGACTTTTAGGTGATAATTTAAAGTTTTATGAAATTGACAAGGGGATAGCAGGCAGGACAGATAGTGATAAAGTGAGTTTTGTAGCTATGGGTTATTTTTACATCAACGATGTTGATGAATACAATAGAGTGATTGCCCAAAATATTGATACCGTTCGCAACGATATACCGAAATACACAAATATTCAGCCGATAATACAAATAAGCGAAATCAAACAATGGAAGTCCAATCATATAAAATAAGAGCCCTCCTGAAAAGCATATGTTTGAAAATCCTGTCTAATGAAAAAACATTAATTTTTGATAAAAATATACACGATGCATATAAACGACACCCAATCTTTACCTCTTTATACTGCCAGTGAAAAACGTTACGATACGATGCAATACCGCCGATGCGGGCAAAGTGGTATTCGGTTGCCGTTGCTTTCCCTGGGGCTATGGCATAACTTCGGCGATGTCAACGATCTTACGAAAGCCCGGACCATTTTAAGAACAGCTTTCGACCTGGGGATTTGCCATTTCGACCTGGCCAACAATTATGGCCCGCCCTATGGCGCTGCCGAAACGAACTTCGGGCGCATTTTTAAAAAGGATTTTGCGCCTTACAGGGATGAACTTTTAATCTCCAGTAAAGCAGGCTGGGATATGTGGCCGGGGCCTTATGGCAATTTCGGTTCCAGGAAATACCTCATAGCAAGCTGTGACCAGAGTTTAAAGCGAATGGGACTGGATTATGTGGATATTTTCTACCACCACCGTCCCGATCCCGAAACGCCCCTGGAAGAAACCATGGGTGCTTTGGACCAACTGGTGCGCCAGGGGAAAGCACTGTATGTAGGGGTTTCCCAATACAATGCGGAAGATACGGCCAGGGCCGCCGCGATACTGAAGGAGCTGGGTACCCCTTTCCTGATCCATCAGCCAAGGTACAATATGCTCGACCGGTGGGTGGAAAAGGACGGGCTGTTAGATACCCTGGAAACAGCAGGTGTAGGGTCTATTGTTTTTTCTCCTTTGGGGCAGGGGATTTTAACGGATAAATATCTAAAGGGTATTCCGGAAGATTCCCGGGCAAAAAAAGACGGCAGGTATTTACAGGCCGGCCAGATTACAGATGAGGTCATAGCCAGGGTGACAAAACTGAATGCCATGGCGCAACGCCGGGACCAGTCCCTGGCACAGATGGCCATTGCCTGGTTATTGAAAGATAAGCGTGTAACCAGCGTGTTGATCGGTGTAAGCAAAGCAACACAATTGAGAGACAATGTTGCGGCACTGGACAACCTGGATTTTACAGCTGCCGAACTGGAAGAGATCGAAACGGTTTTAAAATAGACCCCTTTGTTTCTGGTAAAAACTGACCGATCCACAGACGACGGTATTATTCGGATCCAGAGCCAATAAACTACAAATGAACAGCCTAGTTTGAAAAAAGTAATACTCATCATACTACTATTTGCGGGAATCGTTTTTTTAACCGGTTACTTCATCGGGCAAACAGGTATTTTAAGAATTTATACGATCCCCACAACGGGAAACGAACCCAATCTAAGAGTAAATTCGATAATCGCAGTCTCCAACCTGGTGAATTTTAACCGTGGAGATTTTGCTTGTTTCCGTCATAAAGATAAAACATTGGGCAAACAAACCTATGTGTTCCGGCTTATGGGTATGGGTAATGATATTATTGAAATAAAAAACGGCACCCGGCTTCACAACCATTTGACCTGGCCGGAATTATAAATAAGAAACGGTCTCAGTATCTCATCCTATCGCCGGGCTTCCTCTTATTTGAGCTTATACCAATTAATATTGCCAAGCCCCTGGCGACGCCCCTTTTTCCGGGGCGGGTAGTTTTGAACCAGGTAATCTATTATGATGTCTTCATTCGCCCCGAGATCCCAAAGGTTTTGGGTTTCCTGCATCCATCGAATGGTTGTAACCCATCGTTCTTTGGTCATCCTGTTTTGAGTGATCAGTTTGGCGGAATGGCAGTTGGTACAGTTATTAACCACCGTCATAAGGCCCTCAGCCTCGACAAGGCCGGTACGCACATGAATACCGTTTTCTATCTTATCGTAATCATCTTCCTGAACAGTAGCATTCGTCTCATAAACCTTTTCCCGGGGTATGAATACCCTGAAAAAGGAAAGTTCCGGATCTATCATAACATAAACCAAAACACCGGCCACACTCATCATACTGACAAACACAATGCATACGAGCCTTCTGACCTTCTTTACCTCTTCTCTGAACTTATCCTGCTTATTCATCTGTTCTTTTTATTCATTTTTCATAGGTCAGTACCCCTGTCCGACCAATGTCGGGATGGAATATCCGAAGAGCATTTTTCGATTGGTTTGAAAATTTTGTTAATAGGCATTTCATCAGACAATTTTTACAGCGATGCGATGACAGGCATTGTTCAGGTATCCTTTTGGGTTCCACCCCGGTACGACCATAGGCTGGCTCTGCCCGAGAGCATCCGTAGCTTTTGCCCACACTTCGTAATATCCGGTTTTGGGAAAATCAATACTTGCAGAAAACTGTTGCCATGCCAAACGATTGACGGGTTTTTGGAGCTTTGCCTTTTTCCATGTGGCCCCGAAATCAATGGAATATTCCATGTCAACGACCTCAAGTTCCCCGGCCCAGGCATGTCCCCGGATCTGTAATGGCCTTCCCTGTTCCAGGATGGCTCCCGATCTCGGGTAAGTGATCAATGACTTCACCGGCATGGATTCTATGATACACATATCTTCCTCCCTTACTTTAGCTCCAGGCTCCACAGGCCTGCAGGGTACCCGGTAGGCATCCCCCGTCATTTTTGCCCCGTCGTGTACCTTGTCGCGGATACTTATCCTCCGGATCCATTTTCCCGAAACGGAAGCGGGCCACCCCCCTGCTATCAGCCGTAACGGAAAACCATGTACCAGGGGAATATCTTCTCCGTTCATTTTAAAGGCCAGCAGGGTTTCTTCCTGGTAAGCCTTTTGTATGGGCATTCCGCGGGAAATGGGTTCTTTGTCCGGATCCCCGCTTAAATGGGTGTCTGCCGAATGATAGCCGATATAAACGGCATTGTCTTTAACACCTACATCTTCAAGGATGTCTTTCATACGGACGCCTGTCCACCTTGCGCACGATACTGCGCCTACCTTCCATTGATTTCCTTTGGCCGGAGGGTCAAATTCATTACGGCCGTTTCCTCCGCATTCCAGTACTAACTGGTAGGTATAATGCCTGAACTTTGATTTTAATTCCCGGAGCGTATAGGTTTTTGCGTTCACTACGGACTCCCCGTCAAAACTAACCGACCACGTCTCTTCATCGATATTTTCCGGGATAATCCCATTGTTACGGACAAACATATACTTATTAGGCGTAACAGCATCGTCAATTAAGTGCGCTTTCGATTCTATGTTCCAGGGTTTATCGTTCAGTACTTCCATTTCCCTGTCCTTTTCAAACATCTTAAAAGGGTCAGGGTCTTGCAGCCCCAGAAGTTCATATCCTTCGGGTAAGGTAGTACCGAATACAATGTCTGTACCCAATAAGGCAGAAAGGGAAATAAGAGTCCCTTTTTTCACAAAATGGCGTCGCTTCATAATTTACAGTAGTTATTTTGGATACAGAACGCGGATTGAGTTATGCTGTCACCAACAGAATGATGATTTTTCACCCAGATACCACAACTCAATCCGGATTCTATACTCAAAAATAATGATTCCCATATGTCAGGGCAACATTTTATAAAAATTAAATAAAACATGCGATGCATTGAGCTTGTCGAAATGATGTTAAAAGCAAGGGAGTTTTTCAATTGCCCGTTATTATTACAAAAAGCAAATATATCAATTCCCTTTCTCCTCAATTTCTTAATTCCTGTTAAAAGCCCCCGCTTCACAGGTACCAAACTGCTCCATTATCCCCAAAATTCACTACTTTTTCTCTGTAAAAAACAAAAATTTGTAACAGAAAATACAAATTTTTGTTTCACTTCGGGAAAGTACATAAAATTATTTCATCGAACTTTTGTGTAATTTTCAATGAAATAATTTTATGTACTTTTGGTAAAACTTAAAAACTAAAACATGGGGATCATTCAAACCTTACACTCGTACTGGGCCTATTTAACCCTGCTCATGCTGATTATCGCTGTGATCAATGCCATTATCGGCTATTTTAGCAGCAAACCCTTTATTATAGGCAAAGACCTTCGTATCAGCCTGTTTGCCCTTATTTTTACGCACATACAGCTGCTTTTGGGTATTATTCTCTATTTCGTATCCGAGCGCTTTTCCCTCTGGGGAGAACTGGGCGTGGGAGGCGTTATGAAAAGCGACATGGTACGGTTACTGCTCGTAGAACACCCGATTACCAATATACTGGCCATTATACTCATTACCATCGGCTGGTCCAAACACAAAAAAGTGGAAAGTGCCAAGGGAAAATTCGGAAAGATCGCCTTTTTCTATACGCTGGGACTTATTTTGTTGCTCAGCCGTATTCCCTGGGGGCAGTGGATGTAAGCTGCAACTCGCATACCCGGAAACCATATGCTGAACACATTGATATCCTTTATAGAAGACAAGGGTGTAAGAGCCACCCCGGTGAGGATACTCACCCTGGAACAATTTTATAAGGATGCCAATGCCAAAAGCCTGGTCGAACTACAAATATTACTGGACACCGTAGACAAGGCCACCATATACCGCACCCTGAAAACTTTTGAAAAACACGGCATCCTCCACGCCATAGACACCGACGGGGATGCCGTGAAATACGCTTTGTGCAGCCCGCTTTGCCGCGCAGAAGAACACCGGCATACCCATCCGCATTTTGTCTGTGAAAAATGTGGTATCACCCATTGCCTGGACAAAACCAGGGTATCCCTGGACAACCTTCCGTCCGACCATTCCATAGACAACATCGCCGTGATCGTTAAGGGGCTTTGCCCTTCCTGTAAAACCGGTGGTCGGTAATCGGTGGCATAGATCAATAGCAGCTGCCGGTAACTTATTGTGATTTGCAGTAACCTGTAGCTATCAATATCCAGAAAAGCCGCAATAATCACACCTGCCGACCATACCGATCGCCGATTACTGACTTCCGATTACCGAATACCAACTTTGCAACCGGGTTACACAACTTAAGGTCTAATTTTATCCTGTAAAACAAATCGTATGAAACCACATACCCACGATACGGGATGCAACCACGACCACGGGGGCATTTTCGGAAAAAACACGGAACTTATATTTTCGCTGCTTTGCGGAGTATTTCTGCTCACGGGCTTCCTTACGGATAAGCTCTACGAAGGGAACAATTTCCCGCTCTATCTTTATATTACCGCCTATTTCTTCGGTGGGTATTTTGCCACCAAAGAAGCCTGGGAAAAGATCCGGGAAGGCGGGTTTGAGATCGATTTTCTCATGATAGTAGCTGCCATAGGGGCTGCTGTTCTGGGCAAATGGACGGAAGGCGCTTTGTTACTTTTGCTGTTCAGCCTCGGGCATGCCCTGGAACACTACGCTATGAACAAGGCCCGCAACTCCATTAAGGCCCTGGGCAACCTCAGCCCCAAAACCGCATTGATAAAACGAAACGGAACCACTGAAGATATCCCGGTGGAAAATTTACAACTCGGTGATATTATTCTCATAAAACCCGGTAGCAAGATTGCAGCGGATGGGATCATCGTCCGGGGGCAGAGCAGTATCAACCAGGCTCCCATTACCGGGGAAAGCATTCCCGTAGACAAACACGCAGCAGCAGAAGCCAATGAAATAACAGATTTTGCCTCTGTACCGGACGAACACAAGGCCTTTACGGGTACGATAAACGGCAACAGCAGCCTGGAAGTCAAAGTGCTTAAACTGTCTGAAGATTCCACCCTTTCCAGGCTTGTAGCACTGGTAAGCCAGGCAGAAGCAAAACAATCGCCCACCCAACAGTTCACCAAAAAGTTCGAAAGGATCTTTGTCCCGGCTGTAATCGTCCTGGTCATTGCCCTTTGCTTTGCCTACCTTATTATCGATGAACCTTTCTCTGTCAGTTTCTACCGTGCCATGACCGTACTGGTCGCTGCCAGCCCCTGTGCCCTGGCCATTTCCACACCAAGTGCCGTATTGAGTGGTGTAGCCCGGGCTGCACAGGCCGGGGTGCTGATCAAAGGGGGTAAGGCCCTGGAGAACCTCGGGTCTCTCTCTGCCATTGCTTTTGACAAAACCGGGACACTGACCAAAGGCGAACCCAGGCTCACCAATATTGTGCCGCTTAACGGAACCTCTAAAGAAGAATTTCTCGACTGTGTACTGGCCGTAGAACGCCTCAGTGACCACCCGCTGGCCAAAGCCATAACCAAAGATATTCTGAAAATGCCCGGGAACACTCCTCCTAACGGCACTCCGGAAGCCACGGATCTCGAGGCCCTCCAGGGAAAAGGTGTTAAAGCGAGATACTCAGAAGAAACCGTGTATATCGGAAACCCGGCACTCTTTGAAGAAGACCTCGGGGACTCTCTGCCCGACTCCATCCGCAATACAATATCAGGGTTTCAGGAAGAAGGGCATACAACCATGCTCGTCAAAAAAGGAGATATCTTCCTGGGCATACTTACCTTGATGGACACTCCCAGGGAAGCGGCAAGATCTACCCTGGAAGCGTTGCGGAACACAGGTATCCGGAAAATGGTGATGCTTACGGGAGACCATCAGAAAGTGGCCGATTCCATTGCCCGGCAAACAGGCCTCACCGATGCCTACGGCGACCTGCTGCCCGAAGACAAGGTCAATGCCATCCGCAAGCTCAGGCAACAGGAAAAACAGATCGCCATGGTCGGGGATGGGGTTAACGATGCCCCTGCCATGGCCAACAGTACCGTTGGTATTGCCATGGGCGCAGCCGGCTCGGATGTGGCCCTCGAAACCGCAGATATTGCCCTTATGGATGACAAGCTGGAAAAACTGCCCTTCGTCATCGGGCTCAGCCGGAGATCCAGGAACATCATCCGCCAGAACCTCTGGATCAGCCTCGGCATTGTTTTGTTCCTCATTCCTTCGGCTATCATCGGATTTACCGGAATAGGCCCCACCGTGGCCATTCACGAAGGGTCTACGCTTATCGTGGTCTTCAACGCCCTGAGATTGCTGGCATATAAACGTTAATGCACTTTTTTACTGTCTTCGGGGGCCTGCTGGCGCGAAGACATGCCGTAATCCCGGTTTACGTCGGCTACCCGGAGCCGATAGTCTTTAAATACATAGGCCCGCCCCTTTGTTTGCGCCTCCCTGTGTATTTGTAGCGTACGCCAGGATTTTACTGCTTCTTCGTCTTTCCAGAAAGAAAGGGAAAGCAGTTTTTCGGGCTGTGTAAGACTCTGGAACCGCTCAACAGAGATAAACCCTTCTGTTTTTTCCAGCTCCCCTTTCAGGTAGGCTGCGATATCCAGGTAGTCTTGTTTATTTTCGGGATGTAGTTCCACTTCAAAAATTACAGCTATCATAATATTTCGGTGTAAAAGGATTATTCAGATAATTTCAGGATGATATTTTCGGGTATCTTCGCATTGGTCATAGAAGCATAGGTTATCCTTTGCTTCAACAATTTTATATTCTTATATCTCGAGGCTATATATTCCAGGGTATCTTTAGCAAGGTTTATGGAGAAGTGATCCGCAGGACAACGATGCATCCCGGAGCTGAAAGACAGGTATTCCCCGTTATTTTCCCGGTTGATATCGAATGTATCCGCACGGTCAAAAACCGAAGCATCCCTGTTGGCCGAGGCCAGGACCAGCAAAAGTTCTTCTCCCTTTTTCAAACAACGTCCTCCCCGCTCCACATCTTCCGTTAGTATTCTGCGGGTATTGTGAAAAACCGGGTCGAACCGCAACGTTTCTATCACCAGTTTCCGGAAATAGTCGCCTTGTTTTTCCTGTATAGCATTCTTTCTGTACAGGTACTGCAACAGCGAATTGCCCAAAAGCCCCCGCATAGCATCGTAACTCTGGATACACAGGCCAATAAGGTTGGAAACATGGGCTTCCCCGAAAAACATAGCGGGAAAAACACGCCGAAAATGAGCTTTTACCAATGGGTATACTTTTTCGGAAAAAGCATTGAGCCGCTTAACCTCTTCTTGCCCCTGAGGGTTGCCCATATACATCTTAATAAGGGGTATGTGCAACAGGATAAAGGCAATATCATCTTCCCGGAACAGCAGGCTTTTTAACAACACGGTTACCGGCAGGACTTTAGCAACCGTCTCCGTCCAATCAAGCCTTTTTATTCCGGCTTCCTTTAGCAATTCGTCCAGGATCCCGGATACTTTTACCGGTTGCATCATTCTTACAAGCTGCATGGCAGATTCTTTTAACTCCCTTTGTTCCGGCGGGTTGCTCCTGCGGACCAGGTTTTCCCTAATGATCCGGGTGTATTTATTTAGCGGGACTTCCGGTTCTGCATGCGTTCCCGGTATCTCAGCCAGTTCGTTCTTCAGGAAAAATTCACAATCCCGGTAACCGTATACAGCCCATATGTTGTTTTCCGTATCGCGGTATATGGGGCATTCTTCCCGCATCGCGGCATATACCCGGAAAGGATCGGTTATTTCCGAGGGCGAAAAAACAGTGTTCATATTTTTCTTAGCTTTGAGATGATTACCGTGCAAGATTAACCCTTTATAATATATAATAGTTCATCCTGGAATGAAATATAAAATATACTACTGCCATAGCTTTGCATAAAAAAGAACATGACCTTCGAAAATCGTTATAAAAAAATAGCTGCCTTGCTGGGAGAGCCTGTCCGCGCCATGATGCTCTGGCACCTGCTGGATGGAAGGGCCTATACCGCAGGCGAACTGGCCATTTGTGCCGATACCACACCGCAATCGGCAAGCAATCACCTTCAGAAACTCTTGTCTGCCGAACTCCTGGTCGTGGAAAAGCAGGGAAGGCATCGTTATTATCGCCTCGCTTCGCCCGAAGTGGCCTACGTAGTGGAATCCATTGCCAACCTCATCCCTCCGGAAGAGAAAAAAAGCCGGAAAGAGCAGCTTCCGGTTACCGGACATAAATATGCCAGGACCTGTTATGACCACCTGGCGGGAAAAGCGGGGGTACTGCTAACGGAGGCCCTGGTAAAAAAAGAAATACTGATCCCTGAAAATGAGGTTTTTGCCGTTTCTGAAGTGGGGAAACAATGGTTTTCCGGGCTGGATATCGATGTAGAAGTACTTCGCAGAAAAAAACGATCGTTTGCAAGGCCCTGCCTGGACTGGAGCGAAAGAAAACACCATCTTGCCGGGGCCCTTGGCGCTGCCCTTCTCGATAGTATGGCGGCACGGCAATGGCTGAGAAAAAAACAAGGGTCGAGGGAAGTCATTATCACTTCCGAAGGACAATCGAAATTATACGGGCTGTTAAATATCAACCTCTGACATTCCGAATGTTTCGGGCTAAAACCAGAAACCGAGGTTAAAGAACCAAAGGCCTTTTCCCCTTTCGGGCGACCAGGAATACTTCAGCTCAATAGGGCCGATAAAGGTCTCCAGCCCGTAGCCCACGGCATAGCCCGTATAGGTTGGCGCCGTAACCCACTCGCCGTCTTTGAAAATACCATTCCCGGCATTGGCCACATTGGCCGTGAAATTCAGGTGGTTCTTCCGCATAAACTCATAATCTACCGTGGCGGTGGCCTTTACATAACTGTCCCCCCCGAAACTGACAAAATCATATCCGAGAAAGGGCGTAAAATTATTGATCAGGTCATTGCCATACCCTCCCAGCAAAAAGCCCAGGGTCTCCACATCACTGTTTCCCATTTTAAATCCTCCTTCTGTCGTAAGATTAAAAGCAACCTTTCTGAACAGGGGGGCCGCAAAACCCATTTTTGCCTTGGCGATGGAGAATTCACTGAAATTATTGTTATAATCGGAAGAAGCATAATAGAAGTGAAAATCCCCGTCGAAATAAAGCCCTTTACGGGGGAAATAACGGTTATCGTAAGTATCCAGCTTCATAAAACCGTATGCACTGTAAAAATCACTGTTTTCAAATACGGCCCTTCTGTTGTCGCCCTGGGATATGGTCTCGGATTCTATCTTCAGGCGTTTGTGTTCCAGTCCTGCACCAACGGAAAACTCTTCTTTAAACACGGTTTGCAGATAGGCCTGGTTGGTCAGGTCAGACACTTTGGCCCCTATGGAATTAAGGCCGTCCACCGGTGGCTGCCCTGTTTCTTCCAGAAATCCCACATCGACATCCGTGGTAAACCTGTTGTATGAGGACCGCAGACCAAAACTCCAGTAAAATCCTTTGTCCAGGAAATAATCCAGGTTATACCTCAGATTATCTCCCAGTATAAGGTCGAGGGACAATACATCATCGTCGAACAGGAACTGTTTTTTGGTAATATTTATCAGTGCGGCACTTTTGTACAGGGCATCATAATGCAACCCGAAGCGGAGCAGCATGGTCCTTTTGTTCTCCTGGAGTTTCATAAACATATCATTCCCTTCACCTTCTTTGTTCTCCACAAACCTGTACCTGATGCTTTCAAAGTTGTTTGTAGCCGATAAATTGGCCATCCCCTGGTCCAGTTTTGTAAAGGACACCTTTCCCGATGTAGTAAATCGCAGTTTTCCCTTGATATAGGCCCTGGAATATTTGTCATTCCCTTCCAGGGTAAGCCCGCGGATATCCACACTATCCTGTGGGGGAATGTGTACAGGAGGCGGTGCAGCGCTCTGTCGGGAAGCAAGTTCCCTGAGTTCTTCCACATGCTTCTTCGCGGCTTTTTCCCCATTGGTAATGATCTGTGTTCCTTTATCAAAGGACACCACCGAAAAATCCTTGATATCGGGTTTTATATAAATATCCGTCTGTCTGGATTTTTTCTTCATGTCATTCACCGTACGATAGTTACTGATCTGCAACAGAATATCGGCAGCAGAATTTAATTCATCCCTGTCGGCCAGGGCATCCTGTACATCAACACCCACCACTACCTGTGCCCCGAGAGCCTTGAGTTCATCGATGGGATAATTGTTCACCACCCCTCCGTCTATAAGCACCTCGCCCCCTATCTCAACCGGGTTGAACAAGGACGGAAATGAACCGCTGGCCAGAATGGCTTCGGGCAGATATCCCTTATCTAGCATGACCGGTTCTCCGGTTTCTACATTAGTAGCAATACAAAAAAACGGGGTGGGCAATTGGTTAAAATCATTTACATCATTAACATGATACAACAATTTTACCAGCAGGTTATAGATATTCTGCCCTTTTGACAAGGCCCGCGGAAAGGATATCTTAAACCTGTCAAACGGCAGTGTAAGTGCATAACGTTCGGAATTTTTCTTTTCGTAAAAGGTCCGGGCGGACCGAGGAACATTGTCCTGGATGAGTTCGCTAAAGTCCACTACGCGAAAAATGGAATCGAGCTGGTTTGCCGTATATCCCGAGGCATACAGCGCCCCGATGATCGCTCCCATACTGGTTCCCCCTACATAATCTATACGCACTCCGGCTTCCTCGATAACCTTAAGCGCCCCGATATGGGCCAGGCCTTTGGCACCGCCACCGCTTAATACCAGTCCAACCTTAACGTCTTCCGGACTGTTTTCCTGTGCATTTCCCCATATGGCAGTCATACACAGCAGGAAGAGGAGTACATGCTTTTTCATTTTTATAAATTTTTAAACCTAAACCTTTTTTTCGGTAATCAGTATTCGGTGATCGGTATTCAACACCGATTACTGTTTACCGGTCACCGAATACCGATCACCACCTTCCTCATTCACTTTATAATATACGCAAAAAACCCAGTCACTGACATTCATCAGTGAAAATAATCATAAACTTTCCTGGCCTTTGCATCTCCTATTACTTTCGATATATCTTCCAGGCCGGCTTCCCGGATACGTTTTACCGAACGGAATTCCTTTAAGAGCTCTTCTGCCGTCTTTTGTCCTACACCTTCGATATTGGTGAGCTCGCTGTCTATGGCAGCATTACTACGCTTGTTCCTGTGAAAAGTGATCCCGAAACGGTGGGCTTCGTTCCTCAAATGCTGAATGATCTTCAGCGTCTCGGATTTCTTGTCCAGGTATAGCGGAACAGAATCCCCGGGATAGTATATTTCTTCGAGGCGCTTGGCAATACCAACGATGGCGATCTTTCCCCTCAAACCCAATACGTCCAGGCTTTTTAGTGCCGAGGACAACTGCCCTTTCCCTCCATCTATAACGATAAGTTGCGGCAGGGATTGCCCTTCTTCCACAAGTCTCTTATATCTCCGGAACACCACTTCTTCCATCGACGCAAAATCATCCGGACCTTCGACAGTTTTTATATTGAAATGACGATAATCTTTTTTACTGGGCTTTCCGTCCTTAAAAACCACACAGGCTGCAACGGGATTGGTGCCTTGTATGTTGGAGTTGTCAAAACACTCAATATGGCGGGGTTCTTCTTTGAGCCTCAGGTCTTGTTTCATTTGTGTCATGATCCGCTTTACATGCCTGTCCGGATCGGTGATCTTCACCTGCTTAAAGCGCTCCTGGCGATAGAATCTGGCATTTCGTTCAGACAATTCCACCAATCGCCGTTTATCGCCCAGTTTGGGTATCGTAACCTTAACATCTCCCGAAACTTCCACGGGAAACGGAACATAGATCTCCCGGGATTGCGAATGAAAACGCTGGCGGAGTTCTGTAATGGCCAGCTCCAGCAGTTCTTCGTCGGTTTCCTGTAATTTCTTTTTCATTTCTATCGTATGGGCACGGATGATGGAGCCATATGATAACTGTAAAAAATTGACATAGCCGTAAGCCTCGTCAGAAACCACAGAAAAAACATCCACATTACTGATCTTCGGGTTTACTATGGTAGATTTAGCCTGATAGTTTTCCAGCACTTCGATCTTTTCCTTGATTTTCTGGGCCTCTTCGAACTTCATTTCATCGGCATACACCTTCATCTGGGCCTTAAAGTGTTGGAGGGAGTCTTTAAAATTCCCTTTAATGATCTCCCGTATAGCCCTGACCTGGGCTTCATATTCTCCTATCGGTTGCAAGCCTTCGCAGGGTCCCTTACAGTTCCCCAGGTGATACTCCAGGCACACTTTGTATTTCCCTGCATTTATCTTCTCAGCGGAAAGGTCGTAATTACATGTCCGGAGGGGATAAAGCCCTTTGATAAGCTCGAGCAGGGTGCGAATGGTCTTCATGCTTGTATACGGGCCAAAGTATTCCGAACCGTCTTTGATCACCCTTCGCGTAGAAAAGATCCGGGGAAAGCGCTCGTTCTTTATACAGATCCACGGGTAGGACTTGTCGTCTTTGAGCAACACATTATACCGGGGTTGATATTTCTTGATCAGATTGTTTTCCAGCAGCAGTGCATCCGTCTCCGTTGGCACCACAATGTGCTTTATATCAACGATTTTTTTAACCAGCACGCGTGTTTTCCCGTACTCGTGATGCTTGTGAAAATAAGAAGAGACTCTTTTTTTCAGGTTTTTTGCCTTACCTACATACAATATTTTACCTTCTTTGTCGTAAAACTGATAGACACCGGGGCTATCGGGCAGGGTTTGAAGTAGTATTTCCACAGAAGTAGTGCTCATGTAGCGAAATTACTAATTTTTCCCTCGACTTTAGTTTATCCTGAGTGCAGTTGAAGGGCTCGGGAACCGAAGAGTGATTAAACTTTAAAGTTGAATATAGATGCTTTTGCCCCGGTTCCCGAGCGAAGCCGAGGGAGTATGGCACGGTTTTTACTGTATCTTATGCAGTTAGACTGTATTTGAAAACTAAGGATGAATGTATTAACTTTGAATTATGGAAATAAATATTCAAAATGCCAAGATCGAATTAATTCAATGGTTGACAACATTGGAAGATCGTTCTTTGATCCAAAAGATTATGGATTTGCGGAACAGGGAGCCCAACGATTGGTGGGATGAAGTTTCGGATGCAGAGAAAAAATCAATTGAATCGGGAATTGCCGATGCTGATAAAGGAAATCTAAAACCACAGGCTGAGGCAAAAAAGATCTATGGGAAGTGGTTATAGGATTCTATGGACAGACCATGCCTTAGACGAGTTATCGGCCACTTATGAATATTTAGAAAAAAACTTTACCGAAAAAGAACTACGGCTGTTATCCACTGAAATTGAACGCACCCTAAACTTAATAGCCAATAATCCAAAGTTATTCTCTCTCTCCAAACAAGCAAGGATAAGAAAAGTTGTAGTCAAAAAATTCAACACTCTTTATTATCGTGAAAATTAAAGTGGAGTTGAAATTTTGTCTTTTTTCTCAAACCGACAAGACCCCAAAAAACTAAAAATATAAAAAACATCGATAAAACAGCTTGAGAGCGATTTTACTGAGACTATACACATTTAAAAATTTGATTATGAGAAATTTAAAGTTTATTTTCGTTATGTTCCTGATGGCTGCCTTTGTTACATCGTGCGGTGTGGTGCACAGGGGACACAGGGTACATACCAATGGCAAAGGAGAGATCCCTCCGGGGCAGATGAAAAAGATAACCGGTGAAAAAAGTGCCAAACATCACGCTCCGGGACAACGAAAAAAACGCGGATATTAACAAACTTCCTGAGCTTTATCCTTCGTCTTTTTCGTACTGACAAAGACAAAGGTTAAAAGATTGACAGGAGATTGAAATATTTAAAATCAATCTTTTTCAATCTTACAGGTCGGCCGAAACGGGTATCACTACCCCTTTCGGCCAGGCCTTTTTTTTGTAGAATAACCTCATTACCAGACCATGGACAAAAAGGAACTCCGAAAAAAATACAAAGCCCTTCGAAATGAGCTATCGCAGGAAGATATAGAAGAAAAAAGCCTTGCCATAGCCAACAAGGCGCTCACCCTGCCTGTCTGGAACGGGCAATATTATCACCTTTTCCTGTCCATTGCAGAGCAGAGAGAAATCGACACTACTTTTCTATTGAGCATTCTCCAGGGGAAAGACAAAGAGGTAGTACTGTCTAAAAGTAATTTTAAAGACGGTTCCCTCGCCCACTATCTCCTTACCGACAATACGGTGATCCGGAAAAATATCTACAACATTCCCGAACCCGTCGGCGGACTGGAAGTTCCCGAGGAGAAAATCGATGTTGTTTTTGTCCCTCTCCTGGCTTTTGACCGGCAGGGTAACCGCGTGGGCTACGGCAAGGGTTTTTACGATCGTTTTCTGGCACTATGCCGAAAAGATGTGATAAAGATAGGCTTATCCTTCTTTGAAGCCGAAGAACATATAGAAAGGCTGCTGGAAAGCGATATAAAACTGGATTATTGCATTACCCCGGCTGAGGTCTATTCTTTCTCCTGAGTCTCTTTCTCCTGCTTGGGGAATGCTTTTTTGTGAAACAGCAACAGGATAGCCACCCCGATGCTTATGGCCGAGTCTGCCAGGTTAAACACAGGCTCGAAGAAACGAAAACTCCTGCCGCCCAGTCCCGGTACCCATTCGGGCCAGGTAGTGTCTATAAGTGGAAAATACAGCATGTCTACCACTTTACCGTGAAAAAGGCTTCCGTAGGCCTCTTCCGGGAACATCATGGCTACCTGGTTATAGCTGTCGGTAAAGATAAGCCCGTAAAAAACGGAATCCACGATATTCCCGAATGCACCGGCAAAGATAAGGGCAATAGATACAATAAGCACGCGGGGACTGTTCTTCTTCACCGCATCATAGAGCCAGTACCCGATACCGCAAATGGCAAAAAGCCGGAAGATCGTCAGGGTTATCTTCCCTGTCTCATCGGAAATAAAAGGAATAATATCGCTCAGCTTGGTGCCCCAGGCCGCCCCTTCATTCTCAATGAACAATATTTTAAACCAGTTAAACACAGTCACCGACTCGCCCAGGACAAAATGGGTCTTTATATAAATTTTGCTTATCTGGTCTATCAGGACTACCAGGAAGATGATTAATGATGCTTTTTTTAAAGACATGATCCTTTTTACGAATATATCCGCACACAGCGGATTTTAATAGTCAAAGAAAAACCCGCCGGGCATACGGAAATACCGGCAGGTCTCTGTATTTTATCTTGCCATACAGTGCCCCGGAAAAGGTCCGGGCTCAAGTACATATTCCGCATCAGCCGAATGATATATCAGCTTTTTTGCATGTTCTTGGCTTCAATGCTCAGGGTGGCATGGGGAACGAGTTTTAACCGCTCCTTACTGATGAGCTTACCGGTAACCCGGCAAACACCATAGGTTTTGTTTTCTATGCGTACCAGGGCATTTTTCAGGTCCCTGATAAACTTTTCCTGCCTGATGGCGAGCTGCGTATTAGCCTCTTTGCTCATGGTCTCGGAACCTTCTTCAAAGGCCTTGAATGTCGGCGAGGTATCGTCCGTACCATTATTGCCGTCATTCATATACGCACTTTTTATCAGGTCGAGGTCTTTTTGTGCTTTATCTATCTTTGCTTCGATAAGCACCCTGAACTCTTCGAGTTCTTTATCGGAATATCTTACTTTTACATCTGTATTCATAGCATTAATGTTTTTGAATAAACAATTTGGTATTCACATCATCAAAAGCAACTTCCGTACCGTTTTCCACGTGTTCTTCAAAATCGAGCTTTGCCGTGAGGGTTTCTGTCTTGATGTAATCCAGGTTACTCGTTACAGCTTGTTCTACAAAACCGTCCTTCTGAAGTTTCACATCTATCTTGTCTGTTACATCAAAACCGGAGTCCTTTCGAAGGTTCTGGATCCTGTTCACCAGCTCTCTTGCCACACCTTCCCTTCGGAGGTCTTCGGTAATGGTAACATCCAGGGCTACGGTCAATCCTTCCGAAACAGCTACCAACCATCCTTCAATGTCTTGTGAAGAGATCTCCACTTCGTCGCTAACTAAAGTAATGTTTTTTCCGTTAATTTCCACTTCAATAGCGCCATTTTGCTCTATTTTTTTGATATCCTCCTGTGTAAAATCATTTATCTTACTGGAAACCAACCTCATATCCTTACCAAAACGGGGCCCTAATTTCTTGAAATTCGGCTTTATCTGCTTCACCAGCACTCCGGAGGCATCATCCAGGAGTTCCACTTCCTTCACGTTCACTTCCGACTTGATAAGGCCGGCCACAGCCTCTATTTCTTCTTTGGCCTGGTCGTCCAGCACCGGAATCATTATCTTTTGCAATGGCTGGCGCACCCGTATTCCTTCTTTTTTCCGCAGTGACAACACCAGGGAAGATATGGTCTGTGCATTTTCCATCTTGTGTTCCAGCATCTTATCCACATAGTTCCCGTCATACACCGGGAAATCTGCCAGGTGTACGCTCTCTGCATCGCTTTTGCCGGTTACCGCGGTCAGGTCCCTGTATAGCCTGTCCATATAGAAAGGCGCTATGGGCGCCCCGAGACAGGAAACGACTTCCAGGCAAGTGTATAACGTCTGATACGCGGAAATCTTGTCCTTGCCGTAATCTCCTTTCCAGAAACGCCTTCTGCTCAGGCGTACGAACCAGTTGCTCAGGTATTCCTGTACAAAGTTGGAAATAGCCCTGGCAGCCCTGGTTGGCTCGTAATCGGCATAAAAATTATCCACCTTGCGGATCAGGGTATGCAGTTCCGAAAGGATCCAACGGTCTATTTCCGGCCGTTCTTCCAGTGGTATATCGGCCTCGGCATAGGTAAAATTATCGATATTGGCATAGAGGCTAAAAAACGAATAGGTATTGTAGAGCGTACCGAAAAACTTACGGCGCACCTCAGCTATGCCTTCTATATCGAATTTCAGGTTGTCCCACGGGTTGGCATTGCTGATCATATACCACCGGGTGGCATCAGGCCCGTATTCCTTCAGCGTGGTGAACGGGTCTACCGCGTTCCCCAGTCGTTTGGACATCTTCTGGCCGTTCTTGTCCAGTACCAGTCCGTTAGACACGACGTTCTTATAGGCCACGGAATCGAAAACCGTAGTTCCGATAGCGTGCAGGGTATAGAACCACCCCCTGGTCTGGTCTACTCCTTCTGCGATATAGTCTGCGGGGAAGGCTTCTCCCCCGTCTATTTTTTCTTTGTTCTCAAACGGGTAGTGCCATTGGGCGTACGGCATGGAACCACTGTCGAACCAAACGTCTATGAGATCGGCCTCGCGCTTCATGGGCTTACCTGAAGGTGATACGAGGACAATACCATCTACCACATTCTTATGCAGGTCGATCTTATCGTAATTTTCCTCGCTCATATCGTCAACCACAAAATCGGCAAAGATATCTTTCTCCATCACCCCGGTGGCTACGGCCTTTGCCATTTCAATTTTCAACTCTTCGACAGAACCGATGATGATCTCTTCTTTGCCATCTTCGGTACGCCATATGGGCAGGGGTATTCCCCAGAAACGGGAACGCGACAGGTTCCAGTCGTTGGCGTTCTGCAGCCAGTTGCCGAAACGCCCTTCGCCAGTGGCTTTCGGTTTCCAGTTAATGGTGGTGTTCAGGTCGAACATCCTTTCCTTTACTTCGGTGATCTTTATGAACCACGAATCGAGCGGGTAGTACAATACGGGCTTATCTGTCCTCCAACAGTGCGGATAACTGTGCACGTATTTTTCTACCTTAAAAGCCTTGTTCTCTTCCTTCAGCTTTATAGCGATCTCTACATCTACCGATTTTTCCGGGGCTTCGCCGTCGTCATAGTATTCGTTCTTTACATATTTACCGCCTATTTCGGACAATTCTTTGCGAAAACGTCCCTGCAGGTCCACGAGGGGCACGGGATTGTTGTTTTCGTCCAGTATCAGCATAGGTGGTACTTCCGGGGTAGCTTCTTTGGCCACCCTGGCATCGTCCGCACCAAAGGTAGGGGCGGTGTGTACTATTCCCGTACCGTCTTCGGTAGTCACAAAATCTCCTGAGATCACCCTGAAGGCGTTTTCGGGATGTTGATACGGAAGCGCATAGGGCAACAGCTGTTCGTACACTATGCCTACCAGGTCTGTTCCCCTGCATTCTGTCAGCACCTGGTAAGGTATTTTTTTCTTGTCGGGTGTGTACTGTTCAAAATCCTCTTCTCCTTCCGCCTGATAATACTTGCCGGCAAAGAGATTGCCCACCAGGTTTTTGGCCAGCATCACATGGATGGGCTCAAAGGTATATTGATTGAATGTCTTTACCAGTACATATTCGATCTTCGGGCCTACGGTCAGGGCGGTGTTGGACGGTAATGTCCACGGTGTGGTGGTCCAGGCCAGCAGGTGAATATCTCCATGTCCGCGAAGCATTTCCGGAAGGGTTTCCGTTTTAGCCCTGAACTGGGCGATAATCGTCGTATCCGTAACGTCACGGTAGCACCCCGGCTGGTTGAGCTCGTGCGAACTCAAGCCTGTCCCGGCCTTGGGAGAATAGGGTTGTATAGTATAACCTTTGTATATCAGCCCCTTGTTGTATATTTGTTTTAGCAACCACCATACACTTTCCATATATTTGGACTTATAGGTGATGTAGGGGTTATCCATATCTACCCAATAGCCCATTTTACGGGTAAGGTCGTTCCAGATGTCGGTATAGCGCATAACGGCTTCTTTACAGGCGCGGTTGTACTCTTCTACCGATATTTTCTTTCCGATGTCTTCTTTGGTGATACCGAGTTCTTTCTCTACACCGAGTTCTACGGGGAGCCCATGGGTGTCCCATCCGGCCTTACGTTTCACCTGGTATCCTTTCTGCGTTTTATACCGGCAAAAAATATCCTTAATGGCACGGGCCATCACGTGGTGTATTCCCGGCAATCCGTTCGCAGAGGGCGGGCCTTCGTAGAACACGTAAGGTTCACGGCCTTCGCGCGTGGATACACTTTTTTCGAATATGGTATTCTCTTCCCAATAGTTGAGGGTTTCTTCCGCCACTTTGGGCAGCTCAAGTCCTTTATACTCGGTAAATTTCATGTGTATATTCTCCTTATGCTTTTAAGACTGCGAAATTAATCATTTTCAATGAATTGTAAAGGGGGAAAGAACGGAAAAGATGTTAAGAGCGCAACAGGAAAAACCGTATACAACATCCGGCCGGAATTACAACTGATATTTTATGCTGATCCGGGGGATTATTTTGAGTTACCTCCTTCAAATCCTCTGTTTTCAAGGAGTCACGGATACACCAATTATTTTTAGTTGAGAACCATGCTGCCCCCTCGCTCTTTTTTATCAGTCGTCAAAACCGGGGCGATGAAATTTCTCTACATCCGGAAATTCTTCGAGAATCCCTTTTTTGATGTTCTCCAGCAATACCAGTATTTCGAGTATTTCGTCCTCGTGTGTCCCAAACCGGGAGAGCAGGACACTCCAGGCCGCCATGGAACGGCGGGTACCGATCAGGGCTACTTTTGCCGATCCGTTGACGTCGTTCTGAACGGGATCTTCCCATTCCGGGTTCAGCTTTCCGTGTTGCAGGGCCCTCATAATCTTTACGTGGATCTGAAAGCTGTACCAATGGATCACTTCTACGGCATCACGGACTTCCATCACCGACTCCCTTGCTTTATCTTCCGAGAGTCCCATCAGGGTATTTTCCCGGAATTCTTCTCCTGTTTTATGGAGCAGTTTTTCATTTTTCCGGAGCCAATGCTCATTTTTACCGGCATATTTCTTACTGATCACCGACAAATAGTGTTTTGAAGCTCTTTTTTCCAGTTTGGCTTCTTCTTCCGGGGCGTACTCTTCCATTTCCTGAAGGTCTATGCCTTTTTTTTCAGCCATATGCGCAAGCATTTCCATGGCCAGCTTCAGGTTTTCACCTACTTTTTTCCAGAATTTTTCATTACCGGCATCCTTTTCTTCATCTGTCCTGCCTTCTTCCATGCTAAACACCCGGCATTTCGACCTAAAGCTGCAACGCTCGCACCAACGGTCACAGTAATTGTAAATCCCGGGGACAAAATGCCCTTCGTTGTCCCGGAATAATTTTAACAATTCGTCCTTATCCATTTCTTTTGAGTTAGTTGTAATGCATCTAAGAGTTCGGTAAATGACTAAAAATAACATCTGTTTTACCCGGGGGTTTCCCGCAAATGACGAAGATCCTCGCAGAAGGCCATAAAAATCTGTGCCTATCTGTGTCATCTGCAGGCTGTTTTTCTAGTTAGATCACAGGTTCGTTCCTTTTTACCCGGACCACCCGGAAGGCTCATGGATGATTGAATGCGACTGAACGGGTCGCTTATCATTCTATCAGGTTAAATTTTATCATATACCAACGTCCTAAAGTTAAACAAATATTTCAACCCGTTATTTTGAATGATTTGCGCCCGGTGAGAGCTCCGGGAAACATGGGGATGAGTTTACGGTTTTAATCAAAGACTTCGTGCAGGACGGCCAGCGACCTGGGTTTTTTAAAGCCGATCAGGTGCAGTTCGAAATAGGTGATCAGGGCGTTTAAAATGTTCTTCCTGATTTCTTTTGTGAGTTTTATCTGTCCCGATCCATCAAAATCCGTCTCCAGAAATTTTCTGAAATGTTCCAGCGCTTCCCCATAAATGACCGGACCATAACCGGCATGGTCTGCAAAACTGCCTTCGAGAAGGTCGAAATAAGACAGGTGGCTCCGGGAGGCATCCGGATAAAAGCCCAGGTACCGGGTGAGCCTGAGGAGGAACAATATATGGAAATTAACGGGGGTTTCCCTGGTATCGAGCCAGGTCAGGGCATCTTCTATGTAACGATAGAGAACAGTGTTCTCTTCTTCTTCCTGGATGCAACTGTTCAACACTTCGGCCAGGAACAGGACCACGGCGTTCTTGGCCATATCGGAATACACGGTTCGATACGGATAATAAACCCGGGCTTCCCGGATGTGTTCCAGGCCTCCCCTATTCTTATGCCCGGCTGTGATCTCCAGTTGTGTAAGCGGAAAGAAATGGGCTTTTTTGAGCTTTCCTTTCCGGGATGACAGTACGCCCCTCAAAAGGTAGGACTTTACCCCGCAGCATTCGGTAAAGCATTTTACGATGAGGCTGGCATCACTGTACTTTATGGAAGACAGCACTATGGCCTTGGTGGTTATTACCATATACAGAGATAAAATTATTTCCTTCGGATTATTGCAAACCTAAGGAAATTTTCGGGTATGCGGGCACTCGTTTACACTGAGAACTGCGGCATTTGCTGCTGCCACAATTTGTAGTAATGGCCCTGGCTGTGATAGAGCTGGGAGTGGCTTCCTTCTTCGATAACCTCTCCTTTGTCCAGCACTACGATCTTATCGGCATTGACCACGGTGCTCAGCCGGTGGGCGATGACAATAATGGTCTTGTCCTTTTCCCTCAGGTTGGCAATGGTTTTCTGCACAAAACTTTCGGAAGTGCTATCCAGTGAAGATGTGGCCTCGTCCAGCACCAGGATCTCGGGCTGTTTGTACAGGGCCCGGGCAATGGCTATACGTTGCTTTTGCCCCCCGGAGAGTGTGGCCCCGTTTTCCCCGAGATAGGTGGCAAAACCGTTGGGTAGGTTTTCTACAAAAGTCAGAATACCAATACTCTTGCAAATATCGATGATCCTCTCCATATCGGGCTGAAATTCTCCCACGGCAATGTTTTCTACCACATTTCCGCCAAAGAGGTCTATTTTTTGCGGCACAACACCTACCAGGTCCCGGAGGCTGGTGTTTTCTATATATTTCAGATCGTATTCACCTATACTGATCTTTCCCTTTTGAATGGGATAGATATTCTGAAGCAGGGAGATCAGCGTGGATTTTCCGGAGCCGCTTTCTCCGATCACCGCAGTGATCTTGCCTTTGGAAATATCAAGTGAAAAATCCTTAAAAACTTCGACGCGGGTACCATAACGAAAATACACATTTTTTAAGGCGATATCGCCAATATTTTCGCGGGTAAGTTTTATTTTGTCGTCCTGTTCCTCACGTTCCAGATCCATGATCTCAAACAAACGGTCGGCAGCTATCCAGGCATTCTGGATCTGTTTGTTGGCATCGACGAGTTTGGCCACCGGACCGGTAAAATATCCGATAATAGCATAAAAGGACAGCAATTCACCGGGGGTGATCTCCCGGTCTATAACAAAATAAGAACCGCTCCACAGCAGGATAATGGTAAAAAGCTGAGAGATAAAGGAAGAGGAGGTCCCAGAAAAAATAGTGTTCAGGGCAGACTTATAACCGATGTTCAACAGGTTGATAAACCGGGCCTCGGTTTTGATGTTAGCAAAATATTCCAGCCCGAAACGCTTTATGGTGCCCACGGCATTGAGTGATTCGACCAGCTGGCTTTCCAGATCGGCCGAACGTTCCATGACCTTTCGTTCTGCCTTTTTATTGAGCCTGTTGGTAACGATATAGATCCCAACATACAACGGGATAATGGCCAGCATGATCAGGGCCAGTTTCCAGTAGTAAAAAAACATCAGGGCAAAAGAGAAAATAAGGATAAGTACATTTACAGTGATGCTTAGCGCTACCCCGTTTATAAAGGTTCGTATTTTAACAGCGTCGTTTATCCGGGAGATGATCTCTCCTACCCGCATGGTATCGAAAAATTGCTGCGGGAGTTTCAGCAGGTGTTTGTAATATCCCAGAATGAGGCGTGCATCGATCTGTTGCCCGGTCTTGATGAGGAATGTATCCTTGAATATCCCGACGACAACCTGCAGGGCTAAAAGAATGAGCATTGCTATACTCAGCAGGTTCAACAACCTGGTATTACCTCCGGTAAGCACATAATCGGTGATCTTACCGAGATAAATGGAGGTGGAAAACCCGAGAAGGGTAACGATAAGCGCCCCGAAAAATGCCTGCAAAAGGACAAATTTATGTGGCTTTAACAAAAACCAGAACCGTTTCATGGAAGACACCTTTTCATTGCCTTCGGAAAAACTCTCATCGGGGAGAAGAAGGGCCAGGACACCCGTCCATTCCTGCTGAAATTCTTCGTGAGTCTTTTTATGCATCTTCCCGTCGCCGGGATCCATGACAAGTACATGTTTTTTAGTTACTTCATAGATCACCACGTAGTGATGAAGTACCTTCCTCACAACCACGTGAGCTATGGCCGGCTTGGGAATTTTAAAGAGGCTATTGATATCACCGCGGACCCCCTTGGCTTCAAATCCCAGTTTCTGGGCAGCCTCGATAAGCCCCAGTACATTGGTCCCCTTTTTATCGGTACTGGCATACTGGCGTATACGGGCAATGGGTATCTGGAGGTTATAATGAGCTGACACGGAGGCCAGACAGGCAGCTCCGCAGTCGGTAATATCGTGTTGTTTTACGATGGTTTTTTTCTTTGCCATAGTAGAATTAGGGTTTTGGGGCGGCAAAGTAACATTGTAGACTGCAAAAAACATGCAGGGAATGTTTTAATTCCAGCAGTAGCATCATCATCCACAAAAAAAGCTATCCTCCAAAAGAGAATAGCTTTCTTATTGTATTTAGTGAATATTTCTTATGCACTAACAGTAAGTTCGGCATCGGCATCGACCTCGACACTCGCCTCTGCTTCATAATCGCATATGGATACAGATGCATCTCCACTAAGAGATAGATCAGCCTCTACTGTTAAGGTTGATCCTCCGTTAATTTCATTCAGTTCTGCTGCGTTCAGTTCCTGAATATCAAAATTTACTAAATTCTTCATAATTTTAGGTTTTAAGTTTATGAATATAATTACAAACGCAATTTCACAAACACCTTTTAGGGGGGTATTACGATATTGCGGGCAAAACAAAGATTGTGGTGCACCCATTATTGTTTTACAGGCACTAATTTAACATTTGTCAATGCACAATCCTTGCAGTTTTAACACTTTTACAGAATTATCATCAACAAAAAAAGCTGCCCTCTACTGAGAACAGCTTTTATTTAAACCTTTAGCAGGTTTATGCATCTATATCTACCGACCCTGAGATCGAAATACCTCCGAGAAGCTGGGCAACCAAAGACACAACACCACCTACTATACCGGCAACACTGCTCACTACACCACCAACCAGATTGCCTATTCCTCCGGTACCAATGGTAATGGTTAATCCTCCGTTTGTTTTATTCATTTCTGTAGCATTCAGTTCCTGAACACCGTAGTTTTCCAGATTTTTCATAATTGAATCAAGTTTAGTTAATAAATATTACAAAAGCACAATATCAGTAATAGTTTTGGTTAGTTTTAAGATGAGCAAAACCATAAGAATATTGCAGCAAAACAATAGTAAGGTGCACAAAATCTTGTTTTGCGTTGGCTAAGATAATCGCATTCACTGCACAATCCTTGCAGTTTTAAAAGCTGCCTGTATTTTATTTTGGAATATTTTATAGCGTAAATCTATAAGATTGACGAAAGATTAAATCCCGACCGCTATCGGGAGATTGATCTTAGAAATTGTCTAAGATCCGGAGGTATTTTTTTTAATACAAAAAAGGCTAAACCCCCGGAAGAGCATAGCCTTTTTAAATGTTTTGAGAAGGGGTTTTACACCTCTACTTCTACACCACCGTTTATAAAACCTGATACAAAGTCTGCTACGGCAACAGCAGCAGCCTGTACGGCATCTACAACGATGTTTACAATACCCAGGGTGAAGTTAATAGCCTGGCCCAGGCTTAAACTTACACTTACACCTCCGTTAATTTCGTTCAGTTCGGTAGCATTCAGCTCCTGAACCCCGTAATTTTCCAAGTTTTTCATGGTTTGATAAAGTTAAGTTTTACAATTCGGATTTTTTCAATGCGAACATCATTGCATGACATTTAAATGAGTTAGAGTACAAAACAGGATGTGCCAGAAGATGTCTTGCCCTGCTAAATTAAGCGTATTCTCTGTATAAACCTTGCAGTTTCGGACATTTTTGGCATAAGAAAATTATAAAAAAGAGGGCCACTCAGTTGAGTAGCCCTCTTTTGTTTTAACTCATAAATACAGATAACTATATCCCTCCGAGAAGGCCTCCCAAAAGACCGCTCACCAGGTTTACAACTGTTCCTACAACACCGGTAACGGTTCCTATAACTCCTGTTACCAGGTCAACAAGCCCACCCAGGTCTCCTAACAGGCCTCCGTTAACTTCGTGCATTTCTTTTGTGTTCAATTCCTGAACGCCGTAGTTGTCTAAATTTTTCATAATGTAATATAGATTAAGTTATACAAAGATTTTAGATGTATTGTATTGTACATTTTGCATTGCGGGGAAATACTCGTTCTGTTTGGTTCACTTCCTTACAGGAAACGTAATGCTACAACAGATTGACGCTTATGCCAGCCCCCCTTCCAGGATGCTGTTCACATAGTCTTCCACGGCCTGAACCGCAGCTTCCATAAAACCCATAACGATATTGAGTATGCCGTTGAGGAGTGTTATAGCGTCACCGAGGTTGATACCTCCGTTGACATCAACCAATTCGTCCTGATATAATTCCCGAACGCCGTAGTTTTCCAGATTTTCCATAACAGTAAGATTAAGTTTTTATGTATAAATAATTTTATACCTGTCCGGTATACGGGGTGGGGCTAAAAAAGACCGGATATATTCTTTCGCGATACAGCTAAGTTAATCGTATTCACTGCACAATCCTTGCAGTTTGGCACATTTTTCCTAAAAAGGCCAATAAAAACCGGACATCTTTCCAGGATATCCGGCTTTCTTATCTTTTGGGTTGGTTTATTTACAGTCCTCCAAGCAGACCTCCTAAAAGTCCGGTTACGGTATTCAGCACGGTTCCAACAACACCCACTACAGTATTGACAACACCACCTATTAAGTTAGTGATACCATCCAGGCCTCCGAGCAGCCCACCATTGGTTTCGTTTAATTCTTTTGCGTTTAATTCCTGAACTCCGTAGTTGTCTAAATTTTTCATAATTTTTGATTTAATTAAATTAGGTTACTAAATCGCACTATCCTTCCGGAAATATTTCCGAAGCGGATAACGCCTTCAAAACATTCAGTTGTGCACCTATTGTTTTGTTCTGCTAAGGTAGCTTCGTTCACTGCACAATCCTTGCAGTTTAATCCTTTTCTTTCCTTCCAAATGAAAAGCCGTATTAAAAAGGAACTCGTGGGTCTTTCCGGGTTTTTATCCCCCGACAATGACCGAACTTCTTTTTAATACGGCTATCCGATATGTTTCGCAGCCTGTGCTTACAGGTCAACTACTCCGGTAACAAGTCCCAGGGCAAGTTCTACAATGCTTCCGACTACGGAAACAATTCCACCTACCACACCTGTAACAGTACCGAGAACTCCGGTTACCAGTTCAATAACTCCTCCGAGGTCTACTCCTCCGTTGATTTCCTGTAATTCTGTGGCGTTCAGTTCCTGAACCCCGAAATTTTCTAATTTTTTCATAACGTCAAATAAGTTAAGTTATACATGATTTTGAGGCGCAATATTGAAGAATATCACTTCAAAACAAAGTTTTTGGCACATCTGTTTTGCACTACTAAGATAGTATTGCCCCCTGCATAAACCTTGCAGTTTGTATTTTATTTGTTAAAAAGTAACTTCCTCCAAAAATTTCGGTGAGTTCATTGTCTTTCAGCACTGTAACGGAAACCGTCACTTTAAGGTCAAAATCATCCTCATAGAAATAGGTTTTGTGTACCCTGCTATAGGAAACAGGGGCTTCTATATCTTTAAGCTGTTCAATGAGCTGATACACCTTTCGCTCACTGACCTGCATCAACCTGGCCAGTTGTGGCGGTGAACCCGTAGCTTCTTTTACGATAAGCTGATGTAGTTGCTGTAGTCTTTCCAGATTTTTTAAATTATTCATTATCTAAAAGGGATTTAGATGGATTAATTTCACGGAACTTATAAAAAGTGAGTGATTTTTCAGTTTTGCTGTATTCTCGACGGGTTCAGCCAATCATCTACCTTGTCATATAGCAGGTCGAACAGCGATCTTTCGGTAAGTTTGAAATTCGCAGTAAGGGTCATTCCTTTTTTCAGGTTTCCTTTAAAGCCGTTTTTCAATTTCAGGTAATTTTCGTTGATACTGCACTTCACCCTAAAGGCCGCAGATTCTTCGTCTATGGTTTCTATATCGTTGCCAATGCTCATTATTTCTCCGGAAGCAAACCCCCACTGGTTGTAGTTAAAAGCGTCTATCTGGTAGGTGATGGACTGTGCTTCCCGGACCAGTCCGATATCCGAAGGGGTTACATAGCACTCTATGAGCAATTCCGTATCAGGAGAGATCTCGGCAATGCTCGCCCCGGAATTAACATACCCGCCAACATCGATCCCGGCCACATTCATGAGGGTCCCGGAAACGGGGGCCACCAGCACCTGGTTCTCATTATTTGTATTGTATTGGTTATAATCCGACCCCAACTCCTTGAGGGTATTGCTCAGGGATGTTTGTTCGGACTCCCATTGATAGTGTTGCTGTGTTCTGTAGTTCTGAAGGTCGCTCACCGCCATGTCGTATTCCAGTTTTTTGGCTTCGTATTCGGAATTGGAGATCACCTTACGGGCGTGGAGTTTCTCGTGCCTTTCATAATCCTTCCGGGTGGTTTCCAGGCGGGTTTTCAGTTCTTTGATCTTTTGATTGTATTCCGTATAACTCGCTCTGTATTTCGGGGAAGAAAGCTGGGACGCCGCTACGGACCGGCCACTTGTTAACAGGGAGAGGTCGCGTACAAAACTCCTGTTCTCCCCTATTTGCTGACGGTACAGGGAGAGTTTGTCGCTTATCTGTTCGTTGTTAAGAATAAGCAGGGTATCCCCGGCCTTGACCTTCTGGTTATCGACCATATTCTTATAGGCCACTTTTCCGGAATTGATGAGGGTAAGCATTGTACGTTCACTTTCCGGCTTTATAATACCCCGGGATGTAGTATACACATCCACATAGATAAAAGGAAGGGAAAGCAAGGCCCCAAAAACACTCAACAACACCAGTGTGTAGATAATTTTGCTGCGATTCCGGAGCTTGAAATGATGGGCCTCCACCGTACTGTCAATTATTTCCTTGGGGAAGATTTCCATAAGCACATTGAGATTTTGTCGTATAAAAATAGACAAATTATCGATAAAACGCCCTATTTTAATGATAAATTACCGTAAATATATCGCGAAACGTGAATTTACAGATAAGAAAAAACCTGTAAAACAGAAATATAGATCGCGCTTAAAGGAGAATCATATCATAACCAAATGTAGTATTCCCTGTTTGCAGGGATACAGAAATAAAAAAGAGGAATGCAATAAAACATTCCTCTTTATATGATTTACATAGCGTGATATAGAAGATACTATACAACTCCCTGTGCGAGCATGGCGTCTGCCACTTTTACAAAACCGGCGATATTGGCTCCTTTTACATAGTCGGTATATCCGTCTTCCTGCTTGCCATACTGGATGCATGAATTATGGATGTCGAGCATGATCTTTTTCAGCCTTTCGTCCACTTCTTCCCGGGTCCAGCCCACCCTCAGGGAGTTCTGTGACATTTCAAGCCCGGAAGTGGCTACACCTCCTGCATTGGAAGCCTTTCCCGGGGCGAACAATATCCTGGCGTTGTGGAATACTTCTACTGCACCGGGAGTAGAAGGCATATTGGCTCCCTCTGCTACACAGGCACATCCGTTCTTCACCAGGGTCTGCGCATCCTTGTCATTCAGTTCGTTTTGCGTAGCGCAGGGCAGAGCGATATCGCACTGTTCTCCCCACGGGGTTTTTCCGGCTACATATCTGGCCTTGGGATATTTTTCCAGGTACTCCTTGATCCTTCCCCTTTTTACGTTTTTCAGTTCCATAACATAGGCGAGTTTTTCTTCGTCTATACCGTCTTCGTCATAAATATAGCCGGAAGAATCAGAAAGGGTAAGTACTTTAGCCCCGAGGACAATGGCTTTTTCCGCAGCGTACTGCGCCACGTTCCCCGAGCCGGAGATCACTACCCGTTTTCCTTCAAAACTTTCGCCTTTGGTCTTTAGCATGCTATCGGCAAAATACACCGTGCCATAGCCGGTTGCCTCGGGACGGATCAGTGAACCTCCCCAGGAAAGGCCTTTCCCGGTAAGCACACCCGTAAATTCGTTTTTCAGCTTTTTATACTGCCCGAACATAAAACCTATTTCCCTGGCACCTACGCCTATATCCCCGGCGGGAATATCGGTATTGGGCCCTATGTGCCTAAATAATTCTGCCATAAAGGCATGGCAAAAACGCATAATCTCGTTGTCTGACTTTCCTTTCGGATCGAAATCGGAACCTCCCTTACCTCCACCCATGGGCAGGGTGGTAAGACTGTTTTTAAAAACCTGTTCGAAAGCGAGGAACTTAAGGATACTCAGGTTTACCGAAGAGTGGAAACGAAGTCCTCCCTTATAGGGCCCTATGGCAGAGTTCATCTCCACCCGGAACCCCCGGTTTACCCGTATTTCCCCTTTATCATCAACCCAGGGTACCCGGAACATGATAACTCTTTCCGGCTCGGCCATGCGCAGTAATATATTTTTCCCGTGGTATATATCGTGCTCCATGATATAGGGAATTACGGTTTCGGCAACTTCCCTGACGGCCTGCATAAACTCCGGTTCGTGGGCATTTCGCTGCTCCACAAGTGCTAAAAATTCATCGACTGTTTGTTTCATAAGTGTGCTGTATCAAAAAATAGAGTAAATTGGAAAATCCTCAAAATAATGGCGCAAATATACGATATAGGCAAAAAATCACCTTTATTTTTTTAAATTAATAACAAGTCTTAATCGAGTGCCCGGCGCAGGTCTTCGATGAGGTCTTCTATATCCTCGATCCCCACACTAAGGCGGATCAGTGAATCAACGACCCCTGACCGCTCCCTTTCTTCTTTCGGTATGCTGGCATGGGTCATGCTCGCCGGGTGCCCTGCCAGGGATTCTACACCGCCGAGGGATTCGGCCAATGTAAACACCTTGAGGTTTTCCACCATGCGAATAGCCTTGTCAAAATCATTTCCCCTGGTTACAAAAGAGACCATTCCGCCGAAATCGCGCATCTGCTTTTTGGCAATATCGTGATTGGGGTGGTCCTCCAGTCCCGGCCAGTATACTTTTTCCACCCGGGGATGTTCAGTGAGGAAAAGGGCTACCTTCCTGCCATTTTCACAATGCCTCTGCATTCTTATATGCAGTGTTTTAATGCCCCTTAACACGAGAAAACTGTCCATAGGGCCGCAAATGGCTCCGCTGGCATTCTGAATAAAATAGAGTTTATCTGCCAGCTCCCTGTCATTGACCACCAGGGCACCCATCACCACGTCACTGTGCCCGCCGAGATACTTGGTGGCCGAATGCATTACAATATCGGCACCGAGGTCCAGCGGCTGTTGTAAATACGGAGTGGCAAAAGTATTATCCACAGCCAGCAGGAGATCGTTCTTTTTCGCTATGGCCGAAACCTTTTCGATATCTACAATGTTCATCATGGGATTGGTCGGGGTTTCTACCCAGATGAGTTTTGTTGCAGACGATATATGTTCTTCCAGATTATCAGCATTCTCCATGCCTACAAACCTGAACTTTATACCGAAATCTTCATAAACTTTCGTAAAAAGCCGGTATGTTCCCCCATAAAGATCATTGGTAGAAAGCACCTCATCCCCCGGTTTCAGGAGTTTGAGAATAGCATCTATGGCCGCCAGGCCGCTTCCGAATGCCAGGCCGTATTTTCCGTTTTCTATACTGGCCAGGGAATTTTCCAGTGCGGTCCTGGTAGGATTGTGCGTCCTGGAATATTCATACCCTTTGTGCCCCCCGGGAGTGGTTTGTGCGTATGTAGAGGTTTGGTATATGGGGGGCATTACGGCTCCATAGGCCTTGTCGTATTCCTGCCCTCCGTGAATTGTTTTGGTATTGAATTTCATATATACTAATGTTTATGCCAAAACCGTTGAGGGTTCTCCACTCCTCAAAACAGGAGATGACAGCTAAAACAAATCTCCGGCATCTGGTCCTGATGCGTTACACAAAAATAGCCATTTACTTTTTCCTATTCGCAATAAAGAAGTATCTTTAGCTGATTATTCCGTATTTACGGTTCTTGTAGCAAAAAAATGCTTAAAACACCTGAAAACACTGAATACAAACCGATAATCCAACGAAAAAGTTTCTAATTATTCAACCGGATAAAATGAACGTGAAAAATTTTAATTCCACCATGCGATTTCTCTCCCTGATCACAGTGCTCTTCCTGGCAGGTTGTGTCAACACCGATGAATTGTCATATACCCCTCACAAGATCGTCACCGATTCCGGAGATTGCGAAAACAGCCCATGCGCCAAGGTCAAAGTGAATTTCCCTACCGCAACGGCCTCTACCGATGCAGCACAGAAGATCAATAGCATGATCGATGACAAGGTGATCAGCTATTTTATTATAGACCCGGATGCCAAAAAGGAAAAAACCATAGAAAAAGCCGTAGAAAACTTTAAGAATGAATATCTCAAAGACAAGGAAATGCAACCGGACTTTGCCTTCGGATATGAAGCGGACATCCAGGGCGAAGTGCTCTTCAAAGGTGAAAAACTGCACAGCATAGCGTTTTCTGCCTTTATGTACACCGGTGGGGCTCACGGCTATTCCAGTTTAACCTATCTCAACTTCAACCCGGAAACGGGAAAGGAATACCTCAACACCGACCTGTTCACCGATCTCAATGGCTTTAAGAAAATTGCGGAGCAACGGTTCAGGCTACAAGAAAAGATCCCGCAGAATACCAATATAAACAGCACGGGTTTCTGGTTTGAGGACGATACCTACGAACTTCCGGAAAACATAGGTTTTACCAGAGACAATGTTATCCTGCACTACAACGCCTACGACATCAGTTCGTATGCCGAAGGCGGAAAAACGCTGGAAATCCCCCTGGAGGAAGTTAAACAATACCTGGCTATCCTATAGCCCGCTTAAGTGCCAGGATGTACCCCAGGTGCAGGCCTTCGTGCATATTGTTGTAGGCTATGGCACTGTGTATGTCCGCTAGGGTGACGTTCATGCTTGTAGTATAGGTATGGAACTCCTTAAAAAGGCCTTTTTCGTAGTCTTCCCTGAATTTTACAACATTGCCGAGAAATTTTTCCCTGAAGCCATTCAGTTCTTCTATGGTCATCGGTCTTTCCGGGTCCGGGGCCGTGCCTTTTTTAAACCGGTCCATGGTCCCCTGGTCAACATTGCAGGGCAGGCCTGAGAGTTTATAGCACAAGATCTGCTGGGACACCACCAGGTGGGCAAAATTCCAGGCTATATTATTGTTAAACCCTTCGGGGATCTTGTTTATCTGTTCCAGAGACAGGCCCTCTATGGCATTAATGACCAGGTTTCTGGTACTTTCTAAAATATCAAACTGTTTGTCGCTCATAGCTTATTTTTCTCCAAAGCTAACTATTTCAAAGTATTTTCGCCTCCTGGTTTTATTATAAAGTTATGGTTACTTTTGTGCAAAACACAAGGTAAATTTCTGCGCGATCAAAATTTTATGGGTCACCTTCTAAAAATCAATGCTTATGAACAAAGTATATCACCTGAGTACCTGCGATACCTGTAAACGTATCATCAAACAGCTTCAACTACCGGGCACTTTTGTGCTCCAGGATATAAAATCGGAGCCCATCACGGTGAAACAACTGGGGGAAATGAAGGCCCTGTCCGGTTCTTACGAAAGCCTTTTCAGCAGGAGGGCAAAATTGTATAAGGAGAGAAATCTCGCCTCCGAGAACCTTACGGAAGACGATTATAAACAATTGATACTGGAACATTACACCTTCCTGAAACGGCCGGTGATCCTGGTTAACGGGGAAGTATTTGCAGGGAACAGCAAGAAAACCGTTGAGGCTGCCGCGAAGGCAGTTGCTGCATTATAATTTTATAAAATCCTGGTAGAGACGCACGGCCGTGCGTCTCTACCAGGAGGATATTTTTTACAATTCCAATGCCTTTTTGGCATTTCCGTCCATAAGCAGCTCTTCCGGGCTCTCCAGGGCTTCTTTTATAGCCACGAGGAAACCTACGGATTCTTTTCCATCTATAATCCTGTGGTCATAGGACAGTGCCACGTACATCATGGGATGTATCTCCACTTTCCCGTCAACAGCTATGGGACGTTCAATAATATTGTGCATGCCCAGGATGCCTGATTGCGGCGGATTGATGATCGGGGTGGACAGCATACTTCCGAAAACTCCCCCATTGGAAATGGTAAAGGTACCTCCGGTCATTTCGTCCACGGTGATCTGTCCGTCACGCGCACGGATGGCCAGGCGTTTTATTTCGGATTCTATCCCTCTGAAACTGAGATTTTCCGCATTTCGAACAACGGGCACCATAAGTCCTTTCGGGCCGGATACCGCTACGGAAATATCACAGAAATCATAGCTTATCTTGTAATCGCCATCGATCATAGAATTTACGTCGGGATACATTTGCAATGCTCTTACCACAGCTTTAGTAAAGAAGCTCATAAACCCGAGGCTTACTCCGTGCCTGGTTTTGAATTCTTCCTTGTATTGGCTTCTGAGCTTAAATACGGGGGTCATATTCACTTCGTTGAACGTGGTGAGCATGGCTGTTTCGTTCTTTGCAGAAACGAGGCGCTCTGCCACTTTTCTTCGAAGCATGGAAAGTTTCTTGCGTTCCTGTCCCCTGCTTCCGGGGCCGGGTGTCCCCATTGAAGGTACTGCTTTAACAGCATCGTCTTTAGTAATACGGCCATCTTTTCCGGTTCCTTTGACCTCGCTTGCTGAAACCCCTTTTTCGTCCAGTATTTTCTTAGCTGCAGGAGATGCCGTACCTGTGGCATAGGTTTCTTTCTTCTCCGGTTGTGCAGTTTGTGTAGCGGGCCTGGGTTCTTCTTTCGGAGCCTCTTCTTTCTTTTCTTCCGGCTTTTCTTCTGCCGCAGCTCCTTCTGGCTTGGCTGCACCGGTATCTATAAGGCAAACCACTTCGCCTACGGCAACCGCATCGCCTTCTTCTGCCTTCAGGGTAATGACACCACTGGCTTCGGCAGGAAGCTCCAGGGTTGCTTTATCTGAATCCACTTCCGCAATGGCCTGGTCTTTCTCTACATAATCCCCGTCAGAAACCAGCCATTCGGCTATTTCTACTTCTGTAATAGATTCCCCCGGCGAAGGAACTTTCATTTCTAAAATCATTGTGCTATAATTTTATTTGGTCGTATTCTTAAATTTTATATCTATCAATCCTGTTACACGTTTGAGACGTTATTTTTAATGTCCGTAACCGCCATTCTTGGTACGGTAATCCATGATATTGTTATCCTTGGTTTTATCAAAAACGTATTCTATCACCTCTTCATGTCGCTTTCTGGACCTCACGGCACTTCCCGCTGCCGGAGACGAATAGAATCTTCTGGAACATACCCGGAATTCCCTGGCTCCATCCAGGTGCATCAGCAAATGGCTCCAGGCTCCCATGTTTCGGGGTTCTTCCTGTGCCCAGACCACTTCTTCAGCATCTTTATACTTCTTTATCACTTTATTTATCTCATCGGCCGGTAGCGGGAAGAGTTGTTCCAGCCTTACCAGGGCCACTTCTTTTTCCTTACCTTTTTTCTCCCTGGCATCCAGCAGGTCGTAATAGAACTTACCGGTACAGAACACCACAGATTTCACTTCTTTGGCTTTCACTGCCCCGTCGTCTATTACCGGCTGGAAACCTCCGTCGGCAAGGTCGCTTATTTTAGACACCGCCTTGGGATGGCGCAGGAGGCTCTTGGGGGTAAACACAATAAGCGGCTTCCTGTAATTGACTTTCATCTGTCTGCGCAGCAGGTGGTAAAAGTTCGCCGGGGTAGTACAATCTGCTACAAACATATTGTCTTTGGCACATAGCTGAAGGTACCGCTCCATACGTGCGGAGGAATGTTCTGCGCCCTGCCCTTCGTAACCGTGTGGTAACAGCATTACCAATCCGTTCTGTATTTTCCATTTGTCTTCGGCAGCAGAGATGTACTGGTCTATCATGATCTGTGCTCCGTTGCTGAAGTCTCCAAACTGGGCTTCCCAGATGGTAAGGGTATTCGGATTGGCCATAGCATAGCCGTAATCGAACCCAACAACCCCGTATTCGGAGAGCAGGGAATTGTAAATATAGAATTTCCCCTGCTGGTCGTTCAGATGGTTCAGCAACACCACTTCTTCTTCGCTGTCTTCCACTTTCAGCACGGCATGGCGGTGCGAGAAGGTTCCCCTTTCCACATCCTGTCCGCTCATTCTCACGTCAAAACCTTCATCGAGCAGGGTTCCGTAGGCGAGTAGTTCGCCCATGGCCCAATCGAGCGTATCGGTTTCGAAAAACATTTTGTGCCGGTCTCCTATAAGCCTTTCTATCTTCCTCAGGAATTTTTTGCTCTCTGGCAATTTCGTGATGACCTTTGCGATCTCGGTAAGTTTCTCTTCGGAATATTTAGTGTCTACCGGTTTTAGCATCTCATCTTCCCTCACAAGGTCAAACCCTTTCCATTCGTCCTGCATAAAGGGGGTTATCCTCGTTGTATTTTCTTTGCGGGAATCTTCGAGTTCTTCTTCGAGCTGGGATTTGTAACCCGCTTCGAGCTTGCTTATATAATCCTTATCTATTATGCCTTCGGCTATCAGTTTTTCGGCATAGATATCCCTTGCATTTTTATGCTTGGCTATGGCCTTGTACAGTTTGGGCTGGGTAAACTTGGGCTCATCTCCCTCATTATGACCATACTTCCTGTACCCCAGCAAGTCGATAAAAACATCCCGCTTAAAGGTCATTCTGAAATCGAGGGCAAACATGGATGCATGCACCACTGCCTCTACATCGTCGGCATTTACATGGAGTACGGGCGACAGGGTTACCTTGCCGACATCCGTACAATAGATGGACGAACGCGCATCGAGATAATTGGTGGTAAAGCCTATCTGGTTGTTCACCACTATATGTATGGTTCCTCCTGTACCGTAGCCGTCCAGCCTGGCCATCTGCACCACTTCATAGGCAATTCCCTGTCCTGCAATTGCAGCGTCTCCGTGTACTACAATGGGTAGTACCCTGGAGAAGTCGTCTGCATAATGTTTGTCTTGTTTGGACCTGGTAATCCCTTCGACCACAGCTCCCACGGTTTCCAGGTGTGAGGGGTTGGGCACGATGTTCATATTAATCTCCTTGCCCGACTTGGTCTTCCGTTCAGAGGTCCATCCCAGGTGATATTTTACGTCCCCGTCAAAAGCCGGGATCTCGTAATCTTTTCCGTCGAATTCACTAAAAATATCTTTTGCGGATTTTCCGAAGATATTGGTAAGTACGTTCAGCCTTCCACGGTGTGCCATTCCCATGACAAACTGTTTTACCCCGGCATCTGCGGCTTTATCGACAATGGCATCCAGGGCAGGGATCAGGGATTCTCCCCCTTCCAGGGAAAATCGTTTTTGTCCCACATACTTGGTATGCAAAAAGCCTTCGAAAGAAATGGCATCGTTCAGCTTCCGAAGAATGTGTTTTTTCTCATCAGCGCTAAACGAAGGATGGTTGTCATTGACATTAAGCCTGCTCTGTATCCAATCTACTTCTTCCGGCTGCCGGATATACATATATTCCACTCCAATGGAAGCGCAATAAATATTTTTGAGGTGCCGGATGATCTCCCGCAGGGTCTGGGAACCAATGCCGAGAATCTCCCCGGCCTTGAATTTGATATCGAGATCGGCATCGGTGAGGCCGAAATTTTCCTTCTCGAGCGTAGGCCTGTATTGCCTGCGTTCACGCACCGGGTTGGTCCGTGTAAACAGGTGTCCGCGGCTCCTGTAAGCATCAATGAGCTTTACTACCCGGAATTCTTTAACGACAATCTCGGGAATTTCTACCTCTCCCTGTGACGTGCCGGTTGCGCCATTTGCAGCAGAAACGGCAACAGGACTACCATTTTGAGAAGGAAAATCACCGGGACCGGCACTTTCCATTCCAAAATCGAATCCTTGAAAAAAAGCCCTCCAGCTGGGTTCCACGCTGTCGGGATTCTGTAAATACTGATCGTACAGGTCAGCAAAAAATGCTGTATGCGCAGCATTCAAAAACGAATACTTGTCCATATTATCTTTTTCAACAGTCTCGTTATGACAAATTTTTTTCAAAAGTACAATATTTCAAATACATGATATTAAAGTTTCTCTACATTTATATATGCCATTGGCAAGATTTTAACAAGCACGAACAAAAACACAGCCGTACTAACTATATCCTTCCTTTTTGTGGGATTCCTTGCGATTGGTGTTTGGTATTCGGTGTGTCAGTGTGCCTGATATTTAGTAATGGTTCCGATACCGGAAAGGTTAAAAGCTGCCAACTCGTTACATTACTCCCGTTTTCGACCTTTAAACCTTGTTCTTGAACCAGACTTTCTGCCATTCCCTTTTCAGGATCAGGAAGGTGACTTCTTCGGAGATCTCTACCGTGTCTACGGTCTGTATACGTTTTACCTCTTCTTCGGAAACATCAATGATATACAACAGGCTAAGGTAATCGTTAAATCTGTCGCGCATGAGAAAGAAGACCGTTTCGTGCAGGGTCCTTTTGAGTTGTCCCGGCGAAATGTCGGGTTCTATGTCCACGAAAATATTGGCTGCCTGAAAATCTTTACAGAGCTGCAACACCAACTTCTCCAACAAATGTTCCTCACTGGCACGTGCCAGCAAGGACGAAATATTTTTTACCTGAGGAACCACAACAATAATTATGTATGCAATTTATAGTTTGTACGGGATACAACCAGGGCGAACGTATCTTAAACAGAGCGTTGAGACCTAGCATTTGATGTTGCAGGTTACAGGTTGCAGGTTCAGGGTTTAATTCAACTTCTAACTTGCAACCTGTAATGTCGAACACCAATAGCCCGGAACCATATAACGCGGCTGGATGACAATTGTTATATCTTCCTTTTACGGCGCTGTATCTTCGTTTTTATGGACTACCCCTCCCTTCATCACGAACACTACGTTTTGAAGTGTTTTTATGTTTTGGGTCGGATCTTCGTTCACGGCAATAATGTCTGCCAGGAAACCTTCTTTGAGCTGACCGGTCTTATGCTGCATGTCCAGCAATATTGCAGGGGTTACGGTAGCGGAACGTATGGCTTCCATTTCGGGCATTCCGGCTTCAACCATATACTGGAATTCCCGGGCATTTTCACCGTGTTTGAACACCCCGGCATCCGTACCGAAAACAATATTTACACCCTTTTTATAAGCCTTTGCAAAAGTGCCCTGGATCTGAGGCCCTACTTCTTTTGCCTTGGGCACCACCAGTTCCGGGTAATACCCTTCGACTTCCGCTTTTTCGGCCACTTCCTTCCCGGCTGTAATAGTAGGTACGTAATAGGCGTTGTGCTTTTTCATGAGCTCCATGGTCTCTTCACTCATAAAGGTACCATGCTCTATGGTCTTCACCCCTCCTAGAATGGCGCGTTGCATTCCGCGATCGCCATGTGCGTGGGCAGCTACCAGCATGCCATAATCGGCTGCTGTCTCGGTAATGGCTTTGATCTCATCCAGAAAAAACTGGGGATTCCGGCCGCTTTTGGCTACGCTCAGCACTCCGCCGGTAGCGGTTATTTTTATGACATCGGCTCCGTTCTTATAGCGTTGCCTTACGGCTTTACGGGCTTCTTCGGGAGAATTTACAACTCCTTCTTTCGGGCCCGGATCTCCCATAAGTGCTTTACGGCTGCCGTTGGTGGGATCGGCATGCCCCCCGGTTGTAGCAATGGACTTTCCTGCCGAAAATATCCTGGGGCCTACGACATATCCTTTATTGATGGCATTTCTCAAAGCTGTGTTTACCCCACTTCCCCCGAGATCACGTACCGTAGTGAAACCCGCCATTAAAGTCTTTTTGGCATACACGACAGACTGAAAAGCCACATCGGCCTCATTGTCGGTATACCTGGCCATATAGCGTTTGGGATTGGTTTCACTTTCTAAATGAACATGCATGTCCACAAACCCGGGCAGTACGGTTTTGTCTTTCAGATCGATCACGGTGTCTTCTCCATTCCCGGGACTTGTATAGCCGTTGTTCACCTGCTGTATTTTACCGTCGGAAATCACCAGGGTCTTTTCTGTAAGGACCTTTCCTTTATCCGTATCGATAATTTTTCCGCAGTGCAAATAGGTTTGTTGTGCCTGGAGTGATACCACACCGAAAAATGTGGCGTAAAATAGTAGTTTTCTCATTGTTATAATTATTTTGGTCAGTATCGGTGGCTGGTAATCGGTATTCGGTAATCGGTGACAAATGTCAACTGACACACTAATTACCGAACACCGATCACTGGTCAGCAACATCAGCTTCTTATCTTCTTTTCCCATGCCCAGGCGGAACGCATGGCTTCATCGAGTGTGGACTGTGCTTTCCACCCCAGTTCGGTGTTGGCCCTGGTGGTATCGGCAAAGGCTGCGGTAATATCACCCGGTCGCCGGTCCACGATCTTGTAATTGAGTTTTTCGCCGGATACTTTTTCGAAGCTGTTTATCACCTCCAGCACGGAACTTCCTTTTCCTGTACCCACATTGAACACCTCGTAGTTAGATTTGTTATCTCCTTTAAGCAGGCGCTTTAACGCCACAACATGGGCCCTGGCCAGGTCTACCACATGGATGTAGTCGCGTATTCCTGTGCCGTCCGGTGTGGGATAATCTCCTCCGAAAACAGAGAGTTGTTCGCGTACTCCTGCGCCGGTCTGGGTAATGAAGGGCACCAGGTTCTGCGGTACACCAAGGGGCAGCTCTCCTATCTCTACCGAAGGATGTGCTCCAATGGGGTTAAAATACCTGAGCGAAATGGCTTTTAACCTTTCGTGCACCTTACAGGTATCGGCAATGATCTCCTCTCCTATCTGCTTGGTGTTCCCATAGGGAGACTCTGCCGTTTTTACCGGGGCGTCCTCGGTGATCGGCAGTTCGTCCGCCTGTCCGTAAACAGTACAGGAAGAACTGAATATAAAACTGGCTTCTCCCCTTTCACTGAGCTCCTGCAGGATATATACCAGGGTATTGATGTTGTTTTCGTAATACAACAGGGGTTTTTCTACGCTTTCTCCTACGGCCTTGGAGGCGGCAAAGTGGATCACACCTTCCACATCGGAATGCTTTGCAAAAAATTCCTTTACCTTTGGCTTGTCGCGCAGGTCCATTTTTTCAAATTGCGGGGTTTTCCCGGTGATACGGGTTATACCTTCGAGCACATCCAGAGAGGAATTGGATAAATTGTCGATGATCACCACTTCAAATCCTTCATTCTGAAGCTCTACCACGGTATGAGACCCTATGAACCCCAGACCTCCTGTTACTAAAATTTTCTTTTTCATGTTTTCAATCAGCCAATGAGTCCATTTAATAACGAGCTAATTATACTGTTTTCAGTGCATCGCATTATCAAATTGGCACATTGACATATTTATTGGTTTATAAATTCTTTTACTTTGGATGTAATGTATTCAATCTGTTCGTCATCGAGCTCCGTGTGCATGGGAAGCGATATGACTTCTTCGCACAGTTGATTGGTCACTCCGAATTCTTCATCCTTGTACCGCTCATCGACATATGCCTTCTGCCTGTGCAAGGGGATGGGATAATATATTCCGCAGGGTATTTCATTTTCATTTAAAAAACGCCCCAGTGCGTCCCTGTCCGTATCCTTTACCTTTAAAGTATACTGGTGATATACATGAGAGTCTTCTTCCCCGACCAGAACGGGGGTAACTATCTTTTCTTCTCCTTCAAATGCTTTTGTATATTTTGCAGCGGCTTCTTTTCGCTTTTGATTATAGGTATCCAGCAAAGGAAGTTTGGCCCTGAGCACGGCGGCCTGTATGGAGTCCAGGCGGGAATTCACCCCTACCACGTCGTGGTGATAGCGTTTATACATCCCGTGGTTTACGACACCCCTTATGATGTGTGCCAGATCGTCGTTATTGGTAAATATTGCCCCGCCATCGCCATAACAACCCAGGTTTTTGGACGGGAAGAACGATGTAGCGGACACATCGCCTATGGCACCTGTCTTTACTTTGGTACCATCCTTAAAGGTATAGGTAGCCCCGATACCCTGTGCATTGTCTTCTATGACATAGAGGCCGTGCTCCCGGGCAATTTGCATGATGGCGTCCATATTGGCGCACTGCCCGAACAAGTGCACGGGAACAATGGCTTTGGTCCTCGGGGTAATGGCTTTTCGCAGGGCTTCGGGGTCGATATTAAAAGTATCGGGTTCTACATCTACAAGCACCGGGCTTAGCTTTAAAAGGGCTATGACCTCGGCAGTTGCTGCAAAAGTAAAGTCGGCTGTGATCACTTCATCCCCGGGTTCCAGCCCCAGTCCCATCATGGCTATCTGAAGCGCATCCGTACCGTTGGCACACGGAATGACATGCTTTACGCCCAGATATTCTTCCAGTTCCTTCTGAAATGCATGTACTTCCGGACCATTGATAAAGGCCGTAGAGCCTATAACCTCTGCCATGGACCGGTTAACGGTATCCTTGATCGATTCGTACTGACCCTTGAGGTCAACCATCTGTATCTTTTTCACTATGTTCTGTATTTAAATTACAAGCCGTCCATACACCTGCCGGAGCATAAAGGCAATTTTACCTCTCCCGTTCCCTGTTAATCATCAGATTCAGGTGTATTTAAGGCTGAAAAAACATGAATTAAAAAACCAAACAATAATACAAAATAAAGGGACGACTGCCAATGAAACGGGAATGATTTTCTCTGCGGTCAAAAATTCGGTTTTAGCGGGTGCATTTGCGGAAAGAAATGTATTTTAGCGGCAAATGAACGGCACAAAATACCGTTCATCCAATTCCGGTGATCAAATGATGCTTTTTATATACAACATCCTGGTGTCCCTGGCCGGCCTGCTCCTGAAGGTCATTGCCCTGTTCCACAAAAAAACAGGGCTTTTTGTCAACGGAAGAAAAATGGTCTTTACCGCCCTGAAACAACAGATCGCCCCGGGAGACAGGGTCATCTGGTTCCATACGGCCTCACTGGGCGAATTTGAACAGGGCCTGCCCGTTATAGAAAAGGTAAAAGCCGGGTTCCCGGAACATAAAATACTGGTCACCTTTTTTTCCCCTTCCGGCTACGAAGTCAAAAAAAACAGCAAAACAGCAGATATCATCACCTATCTGCCGCTCGACACCAAAAGCAAGGTAAAGAAGTTCCTGGATATCGTACAACCGGAACTGGCCGTTTTTGTGAAATATGAATTCTGGCCCAATTACCTCCATGCATTGAAGAAAAGAGGGATAAACACCATACTTATCTCGGCCATATTCCGTAAAAACCAGTTGTTCTTCAAACCCTACGGCGGGTTTATGCGGCGATCGTTACGGACATTCACCCGTTTCTTTGTGCAGGATGAGCAGTCAAAGACCCTACTGAACAATGCGGGCATTGAACAGGTTACCGTAAGCGGGGACACCAGGCTGGACCGGGTATCGGAAATACTCCTCAGGGACAATTCCCTGGATTTTATGGAAGCATTCAGGGACAACAGGCCCTGCTTCGTTGCAGGAAGCACCTGGCCCGAGGACGAGGAGCTCCTCACTCACCTTATAAACCAAAATAACACGGACACTAAATTCGTTCTCGCACCACACCACATAAAACCGTCACACAACGAGGAGCTCAAAAGATCTATCCGGAAAAAGGTTGCTCTCTATTCGGAAAGAGAAGGGAAAAACCTAAGCGAATATGACGTCCTTATCGCAGATACCATCGGTATCCTCACCAGGATATACAGCTATGCCGACATGGCCTATGTAGGCGGAGGCATGGGCTCTACCGGGCTTCACAATATTCTGGAACCGGCTGTGTTCGGTATCCCTGTGATCATCGGGAAGCATTATTCCAGGTTTAAGGAAGCGAATGAACTGGTTGCCCTGGGTGGAACTCTATCGGTATCCGGCAAAGAACAACTTTACGACGCATTTCTTAAGCTCACTAAAAATGAGCCCTTTAGAAAAGAAACAGGGCAGATCAATGCCGGGTATATCAAAAAAAACAAGGGGGCTGTCATCCAAATACTGGAGTTTATACGTACATTATTATAACATGTAATGAAAGAAAAGTTGCAGAAAAAACATTTTGTCTCACTTTTCCATTATTAACACGTAAAAACTCAGATTATGAAAAAAGTATTTTTAAGCACGGTTTTATTAGCTGCGTTCGCCATTACCCTCACTTCGTGCAGGGACACCAAGAAAAAAACCGATGAGGCCGGAGAGCAGATAGAAGAAACCCTGGACGAAGCCGGAAACAAGGCTGAAGATGCATTGGATACAGCCGGAGAAAAAGCTGAAGACGCCTGGGACGAAACCAAGGAAGCAGCGGACACGTTAAAGGAAAAAGGCGAAGAGGTCATAGACAGCGTTAAGGCCAAAGCCAAAGAAACGGCTGAAGACGTTGACAAAGCTGTAGACGATGCCGTAAAGAAAACGGTTGATGAGACCAAAGAAAAAGCAGAGCAATAAAAGCACGAAGGCTGAAGTACGAAATTTGAAGTAGAGACGCAAAATCCTGCGTCGGAATACAAACAATCCCGATTTTAGCACAAAAACCCGCCCGGATAACGAAAGGCGGGTTTTTTATTTTTTGTAACTTTCCTGTTAATTACCCCGAATATAAAGACAGGCCCCACATCAAACGAGAAAACAGCGACAACCATTCTATGAAAGACCATTTACTGATCATTTTTACCCGAAATCCGGAGCCGGGAAAAGTAAAGACCCGCCTGGCAAAGACCGTCGGGGAATCGGCCGCACTCGATGTTTACACCTTCTTGCTGAACCACACCAGGGACATTACGCAAAACCTGCAAACGGACAAAACCGTATATTATTCCGACACCATTGCCAAAGACGACCTATGGCCGACAGACCGGTATGCCAAAAGACTGCAACACGGCACCGACCTGGGGCAACGGATGGAAAATGCCTTTCTGACTGCATTTGAGGAAGGGTATAAAAAAGTAACCCTTATCGGAAGCGATATTTACGAACTCAGCCAAAAACATCTCGAAGAAGCTCTCGAAGCCCTCGGTTCCCACGATGCGGTAATAGGCCCTGCGGAAGATGGCGGATACTATCTTATAGGCCTCAGAACCATGAACCCCGAACTCTTCCGGAACAAAAGATGGAGCACAGATACGGTACTGAAAGACACCCTGGATGACCTGAAGGGCAAAAATATCCATCTGCTGGAAACGTTAAACGATATAGACACCTATGAAGATATTAAAAACAACCCGGTATTTGATAATTTGATAAAAAGTCATAAATCAGGGGGCCGAAAGGAGTAGAGACGTACGGTCGTACGTCTCTACGGTTATACCCCATTAAGATTAAAAAGACAAAAAAACAATTTTACCCAAACAAAAAATATGACCCAAAAAGACCTTAACGAATCCGTAGCTTACCTGCAGGAAAAGGGTTTCCTTAAACCTGAAATAGGCATTGTTCTCGGCACGGGACTGGGAAAACTGGCAGGCGAAATTCAAAATCCCGTAACGGCCTATTACAATCATATCCCTTTCTTTCCCCTGGCCACTGTGGAATTTCATTCCGGCAAACTTATTTACGGAGAAATAGAAGGCCGGAAAGTAGTGGTCATGCAGGGACGGTTTCACCTGTATGAAGGATATGGCCTTACGGGTGTTACCTATCCTGTCAGGGTAATGCACGAACTCGGTATAAAGCGGTTGCTGATCTCCAATGCGGGCGGTGCCATTAACCTGCAATTCAAAAAGGGGGAGATCATGCTTATCGAAGACCACATCAACCTCCAGGGCGGTTCTCCCCTTGCCTTTAAGAATGTGGCGGAATTCGGTGAGCGCTTTGTTGACATGAGCGAGCCTTATGATGTTTCCATGAGAAAAATGCTGGAGGATATTGCAGCGAAAAACAACATCGTCCTGAGAAAAGGTGTATATGCTTCGGTAGCAGGCCCTCAACTGGAGACCAAAGCAGAATATCGCTACCTGAAGATCATCGGCGCCGATGCGGTTGGCATGAGCACCGTACCGGAAGTGATCGTGGCCAATCACCTGAAACTCCCCGTGGTTGCCGTATCCGTACTCACGGACGAATGCGACCCGGACAACCTGGCCCCGGTGAATGTGGCAGATATCATTGCCACGGCCGCCAGGGCAGAACCCAACATGATCCTTTTATTTAAAAGGTTAATAAAACAGCTTAACCTCTAGTGTTACCTATCTGCAAAACCATTAAGGTCATTATTCCCGCATTCAACGAGGAAAAGTCCATCGCAAGGGTCGTTGAAGAAATCCCACCCATAGTGGACGAGATCATTGTGGTAAATAATAATTCCACGGACAATACCGAAGCAGAAGCCGGTAAAGCGGGCGCCACCGTACTCACAGAACACCGCAAAGGATATGGCTATGCATGCCTTAAAGGTATAAATTACATAGACAAAACATCCAAACCACCCGATATCATCGTATTTATTGACGGCGATTACTCTGACTACCCCGGGGAATTGACAAAAATAGTAGCACCAATTATTGAAGATGACGTTGACCTGGTCATAGGAGCAAGGGCAAAACACCTCAGGGAAAAACATTCCATGACCCCGCAACAGATCTTCGGTAACTGGCTGGCCACGTTTTTGATGCGGCTTTTTTTCAATGCTACTTTTACGGACCTGGGACCGTTCCGGGCTATGAAGTACGACAAGCTCAAAATGCTGGGAATGACGGACAAAACCTATGGGTGGACAGTGGAAATGCAACTGAAGACCATAAAAAGGAAACTTGTATACACTGAAGTTCCAGTCCGTTACAGAAAGAGAATTGGCGTCTCAAAAGTTTCGGGAACCGTAAAAGGTACTATATTTGCCGCCGTAAAAATTTTGGGTTGGATCTTTAAATACAGTTTAAAATAAATTAGATGGTTTTAGCAATTTCTTATATTCTCATCGCTATATACACTATAGCTTTGTTACTTATTTTCTTTTATAGCCTGGCACAGTTGAACCTGCTTGTCAACTACCTCAGCCACAAACGCAAGGATAATGAAGCCCCGAAATTTAATTTACTGGATCCCAGGGAGATCCCATATGTCACCATACAGTTGCCAATCTACAACGAAGAGTATGTAGTAGAACGGCTTTTAGACAATATTTCGGGGATAGAATACCCGAAAAACAAACTGGAGATACAGGTCCTCGATGACTCCACAGACGAATCGGTGACTGAAACTGCCAAACAGATCGCAGAACTCCGGGCAAAAGGGCTGGACATTCAGCATATCCGAAGGGAAAACCGCCAGGGATTTAAGGCCGGGGCACTGAAAGAAGGCCTGAAAATAGCCAAAGGAGAGTTCATCGCCATTTTCGATGCCGATTTTCTCCCGGCAAGCGACTGGCTGAAGAAGACTGTCATTTATTTCAAGGATCCCGAGATCGGAGTGGTACAAACCCGCTGGGGCCACCTCAACCGCGATTATTCACTTCTCACCAAAATACAGGCCTTTGCCCTCGATGCCCACTTTACCCTGGAGCAGGTGGGCCGGAACAGCAAAGGACACTTTATTAATTTTAATGGCACAGCCGGTATCTGGCGGAAAGAATGTATTATCGATGCCGGGAACTGGGAAGGAGACACCCTTACCGAAGACCTGGACCTCAGCTACCGGGCACAGCTCAAAAACTGGAAATTCAAGTACCTGGAAGATGTGGAGACCCCTGCGGAACTCCCGGTGGTCATCAGCGCGGCCCGTTCGCAACAATTCCGCTGGAACAAAGGAGGGGCTGAAAACTTCAGGAAGACAGTGACCAGTGTCCTGACCGCCAAGAATATTCCCTTCAAGACCAAACTGCACGGCGTGCTCCACCTGCTTAACAGTTCCATGTTCCTGTGCGTATTTATCGTAGCCCTGCTCAGTATTCCCATGCTGTACATCAAAAATACTTTCGGCCATATGGACTGGATCTTCGAAGTGACCAGCTTCTTTATTGTCAGCACCATCATACTTTTCATTTGCTACTGGTTTACCTACAAGAACATACAGGGCAGCGGGCTTGACAATTTTATAGACTACATTAAAATGTTCTTTACTTTTTTCTCCGTGGCCATGGGCTTTTCCCTGCACAATTCCGTAGCAGTACTGGAGGGACATATGGGCAAAAGGAGCGAATTTGTACGGACCCCGAAATTCAATATCAAAAACCTTGCGGACAGTTGGAAAGGAAATAAATACCTGCGCGAAAAACTGTCCCCCAATACCCTGCTGGAAGCCTTATTGGCTTTTTATTTCCTCTTCGGAATGTACAGTGCCATTCCGTTGAACGATTACGGGCTGTTTCCGTTTCACTTAATGCTGTTCCTCGGTTTCGGATTTGTATTCTTTAAATCATTAACCTCCAAGGCTTGATCGCAAACTACTGGAAATATCACAAATTTCCTGTTTTAATTGCCCTTGGTTGTATTGTACTTTATGCAAGTTTTGCCTACCAGCTGGTACGCACCGATTTTATAAAACTGATAACGCTCTACGGGGCGTTATTTTTTCTTTATACAAAGGTCATTGCTCTCGAGAAAGGGAACATGGGCTTTCTTTCGGCCCTGGCGCTGGTGTTCCGGGTTGTTTTTATACTGTCCATCCCCAATCTTTCCCAGGATTTTTATCGCTTTATCTGGGACGGGCAGTTATCATTAAACGGGCTTAACCCCTATCTCCACCTGCCTGACGACCTGGTCACAGACCCTGCATTGCCGATCGCCAATGCCCGGGAACTGCACGAGGGCATGGGCAACCTCAGCGCACGGCATTACACCAATTACCCGCCGGTAAATCAGCTCTGCTTTCTGATCGCTTCTGCTTTGGGCGGAAATGGCGTCCTCGGCCCGGTGATAGCGATGCGGCTTCTCATTGTGCTCGCCGATGCGGGGACATGGTATTTTGGAAGAAAGTTGCTTACCGCATTAAAACTCCCCGAACATTATATCTTTTACTACCTCCTCAACCCGCTTATTATTATAGAATTTACGGGAAACCTGCATTTTGAAGGCATGATGCTGTTTTTTCTTATATGGAGCTTATATCTGCTACATTCGGGAAAATGGGCCGCGTCTGCCGTGATCATGGCCCTGTCCGTCTCCGTTAAGCTCATTCCGTTAATGCTCGTGCCCCTTGTCCTGCAAAAACTGGGATGGAAAAAAGCGATATTGTATGGAATAGCGGTTTGCGCAGTGGTACTTGTTCTTTTCCTCCCTTTTATCTCCGGAGAGCTCGTCGATCACTATATGCAGACCACCAGGCTGTGGTTTGTGAATTTTGAGTTTAACGGCAGTATTTACTACCTCATCCGGGAGATCGGATTTCGGGTAAAGGGCTATAATATTATTCATTCCGTAGGAAAGGTCACGCCTTTTATCATCACAGGGTTTATCCTGCTCCTGGCCTTTTTCCGGAGGAACAGGGAAACCATTCCACTCATAACCGGAATGCTGCTGGCCCTGAGTTTTTATTTTTTCCTCTCCACCACTATACACCCCTGGTATATTGGTACACTGGTTGTGCTGTCCGTTTTTACGCGATATCGTTTCCCCCTGGTCTGGAGCGCGGTGATCATGCTGAGTTATTCAGCTTACGGAGCGGACGGGTTCGGAGAAAATCCCTGGCTGCTCGGTATCGAGTACCTCACTGTTTACGGTTTTTTCCTTTGGGAAGTATTTTTAAAAAGTATGAAGTACGAAGTTAGAAGTTAGAAGTATAAAAACACTTCGTACCTCTAACTTCTAATTTAGCCTTAAAGCATCCGCAGGTTAATGACCTCTTGTTGGCTCAGGTGCCGCCAGTGCCCTCTGGGCAGGTCTTTTTTGGTGAGCCCGGCAAAAATGACCCGGTCCAGTTTTATCACCTTATACCCCAGGTGTTCAAAAATCCTCCGGACAATACGGTTGCGGCCGCTGTGTATCTTTATGCCCACTTCGCGTTTGGGTGCATTTTCAATATAGCTTACATCGTCTACCTCGATCGGGCCGTCCTCCAGGGTCAGCCCTTTCTGTATTTTCAACAGATCGGACTGTTTGAGGTTCTGGTCCAGCCCTACGTGGTATATCTTACGAACCCCGTGTTTGGGATGGGTGAGTTTTTTGGCCAGGTCGCCATCGTTGGTAAACAACAGTAATCCGGTGGTATTGCGATCCAGGCGCCCTACGGGCAGCAGTTTGGCTTTGGATGCATTTGACACCAGTTCCATGACGGTTTTCCTGCCTCTTTCATCTTTTGTAGTCGTAATAAAGTCTTTGGGTTTGTTCAGAAGTACATATTCCTTTGGCTCGGGATTGATAATCTTTCCGTCAAAGCGTACCTCATCTGTCAGCTTTACCTTGTAACCCAGTTCAGTAACAGGTTCTCCGTTAACAGACACACTGCCGGCCACGATATAAATATCCGCATCCCTGCGCGAACAGATCCCGGAGTTTGCAATGTATTTATTGAGACGTATCTCTTCCGGGTTTTTCAGCAAAGGTTTTTTCCGGATGGGCGCATTACCTCTGGCATAGCTCTCCTTGCGTTTTCCTCCCTGCCTCCCGGATATCTTTCCTTTCCTGTTTTTGTCTGTTCTGCTCATGTTCTCCTTATTTTTTGCAAAGATAGGGTATTTAATACTTAACTCAGTTATACGTATTTTTTCAAAATCACCTTTATTTCACCGCATCACAAAATCCTGTTCAGCACCAGGTCCACATCGATCAGGAGTATGCTAAAGACCCCGGCTACAATGATAAACTTCAGGATATTGTGGAGCACCAGGTAGTCTTTTTTCGAAGAAGCCTTCCACATAAAGAACAAAAACATCAGGAGTAGCACAAAACATCCGTAGAAAAAGACATCCATATGCCCGATCTCAAAAGTAGTGATCAACAGGTAAGTAGGTACCCAGGTAAAGAATGCCAGCAGGGTAATGATCCTTTTGGAGGCCTTTTCGCCGTAAATGATCGGTACGGTCCTGTAACCCTGGGCCATATCTCCCTTGATATTTTCCAGGTCCTTGACCATGTCACGGATAAGGATAATAAGGAACAGGAATACGGCATGTACAAAAATGACCATCGCGAAGTTCTTGTAATACACAAATACGGCGAAAAAGGGGGTAATGGCCAGTATGGAAGCAATAATATTCCCCAGGAGCGGAATGCGTTTCAGTTTGTGGGAATAAAACCATATGGCAAAGATATAGACCGAAAAAAAGGCCACTGCCCGGAACGATACGTAACTGGCAAAGATCACCGATATAAAATTCAGTATAAAATAGGCGGTCAGTTTAGTACGCTGGCTGATCAGGCGGTCGAGCATGGTTTTCCTGGGCCGGTTGATCAGGTCTTTTTCCGCATCGTAAAAATTATTGATAATATACCCGGAGGCAATGGCGAGGGCCGATGCCACTACAATGGCAAACAGATTTCCGTCCAGGACCACGTCCATCAATGGTTTTTCGGGGGCAAGGATATAAATGGAAGTAAGATACTGGGCCACGGCAATGACCAGCACATTATACCCCCGAACTACTGAAAAAATGCTCAGAAGCTTAAGCAATACCAGCCTGTTCTTCCTGGATAGCTGCACATGTTTGGTTTTTATGATCCGACAACAAAGAAAAAATCCGGAAACCAAAATCGTGGTCCGCTCCCGGAATTTCACTCAGCACTGCTAATATAAGGAAAGCAATTTTCTTTTCACAGGCATGCTTCTGCAATGCCTCATTATTTTTTCATTCAGAAGTTATAGACGACCTCCAGGTTATAGTCTTTCAGGGCCTTTCTGGCTTTTTCTATATCCTGTGTAAAGCCCAGAATATATCCGCCACCCCCGGAACCACAGAGTTTCAGGTAGTATTCGTTGGTCTCTATACCGCGTTTCCATAGTTTGTGGAATTGTGCCGGGATCATGGGCTTGAAATTATCGAGCACCACATGAGACAACTGTTTGATATTTTTAAACAGCGATTTTACATCGCCCTTGAGGAAGTCTTCCACACAGGCATCGGTATGCCTGATAAACTGGTCCTTGAGCATATTGCGGAACCCTTCCTGCTTCATATTTTCCATAAATATCTGGATCATGGGCGCCGTTTCACCTACCATACCGCTATCCAGCAGGAATACCGCTCCTTTACCTCCTTTTTTCTGTGAAGGGATCCCGGTAGGTTCTATATTGTCTTTGGAATTGATGAGGATAGGGATACTCAGGTAACTATTGAGAGGATCGAGCCCGGAGGACTTTCCATGGAAGAAAGACTCCATTTCCGCGAATATAGCCTTTAGTTTCAACAACTTGTCACGCGTGAGGTTTTCCAGTATCGTGATCTTGTTATTGGCATATTTGTCGTAAATGGCCGCAACCAGGGCCCCGCTGCTTCCCACGCCATACCCCTGGGGAATGCTGCTATCGAAATACATGCCTTCCGATACGTCCTTCTTCAACTTTTCGATATCAAAGGTTGCCAGTTCAGGCCTTTCGGTCTGCAGGTTTTCCAGGTAAATGGCAAAGCGCTTGAGGCTAAGGTTTGACCTGGATGTTTCTTCCGAAAGCTCTTTTTCCATTTTAAGCGCTCCGTTATAAAAATTATACGGAATAGACAACCCCTTGGAATCCCTGATGATACCATATTCTCCGAAGAGTAATATTTTTGAATAGAATAATGGTCCTTTCATTCTTTCTAAAATTACGGCCAAACCCTTATAAAGATACACAAATTAAACGTCGGGAACAATTTTTATTGCAATTTAGTACTATTATTCCTTAAAAAAATGTTGTGATATGTTACCTTTTGTTTATCATTTTCTATAACGGCCTGGCACCTGCTCCAATGCGGTCGCAAATATAGTGTTCGTTTTCACAATATGCAACCAGCTCACTATTAACAAATTCCAATATTCTGTCTTTTTCCTCTTCCGGATACAATACATGTACGTTGGCACCCGCATCGAGGGTAAAGCATACATTGCTGCCGGTTTCTTTCCTGAAATCCCATATTTTGCGGATTACCTGTAAGGTTCCGGGGCTCATCAGCAGGTAGTAAGGGCGGCCCGTCATCATTATGGCGTGCAGCGTCAATGCTTCGCTCTCCACGATCTCTATAAATCCTTTTACATCGCCTTCCCTGAGTATATGCTTCAATTCAGACAGGTGCTCTCCGGCCTGTTGAAAACGCCGTTCCGCAAAGGGATGCCCGTGCATAAGACCGTGCCCGGCGGTACTGCTTACCTGTTTTTTGCCTTTGTCTACCAGCAAAACGGTATCCTGATATGTGCTGAAGACAGGATGTACCTCATCCGGATACCGGGTACCATAAAGGTCTGTACTTCCTTCGATTTCGGGATGACTCCCCCAGACCACGAGCCCACCCTCCACGCTCCTGCACGCACTTCCGGAGCCCAGCCGGGCCAGAAACGAGGCTTTTCGGTAGAAATCACGCTCCGTAATGCCGGGATTCATTTTCCTTTCCATGCTCATCAGGCACAGGGCCAGGGCACTCATACCACTTGCAGAAGACGCTATTCCACTGCTGTGCGGAAAGGAATTGGAAGTTTCGATGGTAAAATGGTAATCTCGCAGAAAAGGAAGATATTTTTCGATACGTTCAAAAAACCTATTGATCTTAGGCTTGAAATCTTCCCGTGACCGTCCTTCAAAAAGCAACTCGAAACTAAAACCGGAAGCCGGTCCTTCCCGCCTTGCAAAACGAAGGGTGGTTGTCGTGGCACAGGTATCGAGCGTAAAACTTACAGAAGGGTTGGCAGGCAGTTGTTCTCCACGCTTCCCCCAGTATTTCACCAGTGCAATATTGCTCGGCGATCTCCACGTAAAAGCTCCCGCTTCTATCGCATCGGGATATCTGGAAGGCATAAAGTCCTTTTCAGTCATGAATAAAAGAATTTGTGCAAAGATAATGCTTTCCGGGTTTTATGTTCTCCAAAGAAATACGCCTTAAAAAACCTTATAAAAGCCGTTAAGTTCCCGTTAAACCAGTAATAATTTTGGTATTCCTTATTTATTATTGTAGTTTCGACCAATAAAAAATAATTAAAATTCTTACAAAAATGAGATTTACGGACAAATTAAAATCTTCTCTTGTCTGTTTTTTGATGGTCGGTATTACCGCCTTCGCGCAAACGGCAGAACAGAAAAAAGTTGAAGTATCGGATGATGAACTGGGTAAAATTGCCACTGCGCTCCAGGGTGTACAGCAGATCAATGTGCAAGCCCAGCAAAAAATGATGAAAACTGTGGTAGACAAAGGGTTTGAAATGGACCGGTTCAATGAACTGTATGAAGCGTCACGCTCACCCGAAAAGAATGTGGATGCCAGCGCGGAAGAAAAGGAAAAATTTGGCGTGGTGATGAACGAAATGCAGAAAATGCAAACAGGCTTCCAGAAACAGATGGAAGAAACCATCACCAAAACCGGTATCTCCCTCGACCGTTACCAGGAAGTGGCCATGGCATTGCAAACGGATACCGATTTACAAAAGCGTTTACAGGCATTGCTGGCAAAACAGCAGCAGTAAAATTATAATTTGAGGAAGCTGTCTAAAAAGCCTTGTAACCCATCATACTGATCGGACAATCATCATGAGGCCCTGAAATAAATTCAGGGTGACGTAAAGTTTACTTTTTAGACAGCTTTTTTATGATCCGCTTTTTTCAACGATGCCCCTGGCCGCCAGAAACCCTCCGGTCCAGGCGTTCTGAAAATTGAACCCTCCGGTCACTGCATCGATATTCAGCACCTCTCCGGCGAAGAACAGGTTTTTATGGATCTTGCTTTCAAACGTTTTGAAATCGATCTCTTTCAGGTCCACGCCCCCGGCTGTTACGAACTCTTCTTTAAAGGTGCTTTTTCCGTTCACCTTAAAAATACCTTTGGTAAGCTGTTCTGCCAGTTGCTCCAGCCCGTTTTTGGAAATTTCCGCCCAGCGTTGGCTTTCCCGGATACCGGATGCTTCTGCCAGCCTTGTCCACAACCTTTTTGGAATATCAAAAGGCCTTGAGGCATGGACATATTTTTTTCCGCTCTTCCGGTTGTATCCCCTTAAAATTTCCAGGGCATCAGAAAAAGAAACGGTGCGTAACCAGTTTACCTCCACCTTAAACCTATAATTGCAGCGATGCAGTTCGCGAGCCGCCCAGGCCGAGAGTTTCAAAACAGCCGGGCCGCTCATTCCCCAGTGGGTGATCAGTAAGGGGCCCTCAAACATCATTTTGCCACCTCCATCCGACAATCGGACCGTCACCATGGCAGATATCCCCATTAAACCGGAAATCCGGGGGTCTTTAATATGAAAAGTAAACAACGAAGGCACCGGGGGCACTATGGTATGGCCCAACTGCCCTGCAATGTCCCACATTTTCGGACTGCCTCCTGTGGCTATGAGAAGTTTGCAACAATTGAAATTACCTTTACTGGTCACCAATTCCCATCCGTCCTTACCCTTATTGACCTGTTTTACGGCATGGCCCGTATACACTTCCACTCCCCGGCCGGAAGTTTCCCTTACCAGGCAATCGATAATGGTTTGAGAGGAGTCGGTTATCGGAAACATCCTGCCATCCTCTTCAATTTTGAGCCGTACGCCCCTGCTTTCGAAGAATTCTACCGTATCCCCGCTGCAAAACGAGTGAAAAGGGCCGAGGAGCTCCTTCTGCCCCCTGGGATAATTCCCGGCCAGCTCGCGGGGCACAAATTCGGCATGGGTAACGTTACAACGCCCGCCACCGGACACTTTTACCTTGGAAAGCACCTCCCCGCCGCGTTCTAGTATGGCAATACGCAAACCGGGGGCCGCTTCCGCGATATGGGCTGCGGCAAAAAAACCGGCAGCACCTCCCCCTACAATGACCACATCAGCATCTTTCTGCTTTTGCGACAGCTCCGAAGAAACTTTTTTTCCACGGCTCATACCCGAAACCCTGTTTTTATGATCTCCATTTTCCTCCGGAGCTTAATTCAGCTTATACACCAGGTCCCTTTTACGCAGTTCGGTAAGGAGTTCGCTGGATATCTTTACTTTCTTTTTACGGCTCGGCATATACAGTTTCAGCTTTTCGTCCATTTTATATACGGTAAAGCTAAGGGGATGGTCTCCTTTGTGTTCCTTGATGATGTCTTTCAGCACCTCTATCTTATCATCTGCGATATCCTCGATATTCAACTGAATGGTGAGCTTTCTGGCGTAGGTTTCCATGACATCCTGAAGCAACTGCATATTGTTGAACTGCAAACGCGGATCTCCCTTTTTACCGGTGTCCCGGTTTACCCAGCCCTCACGGATAAACACCTTTATATAGATAAAGGAGCTGACCATCAGGAAATGCCTGAACTTGAGGTACTCTTCACCGAAGATCTTAAATTCGTACGAGTCGGTATAGTCTTCCACCATAAAGGTGGCCCATCCCTTTCCATTCTTGGAAGTGCGGTGCTGTACATCGGTAATGACCCCGGCCAGGGAGAGTTCCCTGTTGGTGTAGTTTTCCATCTCATTGAGCAGGCCGAGGCTTCCGTTGCAGAAATATTGCATTTCTGCTTTAAAATCATCCAGCGGATGCCCGGAAATATAGATCCCGACCACTTCTCTTTCCCTGCGGAGTTTTTCCATGGTGCCCCATTCTTCACAAGGCGGCACCACCGGCTCGGGGATCTGTACTTCGCTGGCTTCCCCGAAAAGGCTCACCTGGGCCGAATTTTCATTTTCCTGGTATTTGGCGGCATATTTCATCACTTTTTCGAGGAACACTATACCGTCGCCGTCATCGTGGAAGTACTGTGCCCGGTGCGTATCGGAAAAGGAGTCGAAACCTCCGGCAAGGGCCAGGTTCTCAAAGGCTTTCTTATTTGCTGCCCGCAGGTCGATGCGCTTGGCCAGGTCAAAAACAGATTTGTAAGAACCGGATTCCCTGTTGGCCACGATGGTCTCCACAGCACCCCGGCCAACTCCTTTTATGGCTCCCATACCGAAACGTATGGCATTGTCTTTATTTACGGTAAACTTATAAAAGGATTCGTTTACATCCGGACCGAGAACATCCAGCCCCATACGTTTACACTCTTCCAGGAAGAAGGAAACCGATTTTATATCGTTCATGTTGTTGGAGAGCACCGCCGCCATGTATTCCGCAGGATAGTTGGCTTTCAGGTAGGCCGTCTGGTACCCGATCCATGCATAGCAGGTAGAGTGGCTCTTGTTAAAGGCATAACTTGCAAAGGCCTCCCAGTCTTTCCATACTTTTTCGAGGACCCCCCGGTCGTGGCCGTTCTTTTCTCCGCCGTCGAGGAATTTGGGTTTTAACTGTTCCAGCAGGGCAAAGATCTTTTTCCCCATCGCTTTCCGGAGTACATCGGCCTCACCCTTGGTAAACCCGGCCAGCTTCTGCGACAGGAGCATCACCTGCTCCTGGTATACGGTGATCCCGTAGGTTTCCTGGAGGTATTCTTCCATGGCAGGGAGATCGTAAGTGATCTCTTCCTTACCGTGTTTCCGGTTGATAAAGCTGGGGATGTATTCCAACGGTCCCGGACGGTACAGGGCGTTCATGGCAATGAGGTCGGCAAAGACCGTCGGCTTCAGCTCTTTCATGTATTTCTGCATCCCGGGCGATTCGTACTGGAATATCCCAACGGTTTCCCCGCGCTGAAAGAGCTCATAGGTCTTCTCGTCGTCCAGCGGAAATTCATCGGGGTCCAGTTCTATATCATGCTTGTACCTGACCAGTTTTACAGTATCCTTGATGAGGGTCAGTGTCTTTAGCCCCAGGAAGTCCATTTTAAGCAAGCCGGCACTCTCAACCACCGAGTTGTCGAACTGGGTGACGTACAGGTCGGAATCTTTGGCAATGGATACGGGGACAAAGTTTGTAATGTCGTCCGGGGTGATAATAACCCCGCAGGCATGAATACCCGTGTTCCTTACGGAACCTTCCAGTATTTGCGCCTGTTGTATGGTTTGTGCTTCCAGGTCCGCACCTTCTGCAAGGTTCTTCAGTTCATTCACCTTCAGCAGTTCGTCGGCGCGAAGGCTCCCCTTCAGCTTGTTATCGTCCAATGAAAATATCTTGGCCAGCTTCATGTTGGGGATGAGCTTGGCTATCCTGTCGGCATCTCCGAGCGGCAGGTCCAGCACACGTGCGGTATCACGGATAGAGGACTTGGCGGCCATGGTACCATAGGTAATGATCTGCGCCACCTGATTGGCCCCGTACTTGTCGATCACGTAATCCATAACCCTGCTGCGCCCCTCGTCGTCAAAGTCGATATCGATATCGGGCATAGACACCCGGTCGGGGTTGAGGAAACGCTCAAAAAGGAGGTCGTATGCTATCGGGTCGAGATTGGTGATCCCCAGGCAATAAGCCACGGCCGACCCTGCAGCCGATCCACGGCCCGGCCCTACCGACACTCCCATTTCACGGGCGGCAGCAATAAAGTCATGCACAATAAGAAAGTATCCCGGGTAGCCGGTACGCTCAATAACGCTCAATTCAAAATCGAGGCGCTCCCTGATCTCGTCGGTAATTTCCGGGTATCTCCCTTTGGCCCCTTCATAGGTGATATGGCGCAAATAGGCATTCTCTCCCCGTTTACCGCCATCCTGCTCATCTTCTTCGTGCTGAAACTTCTCAGGGATGTCGAACTTGGGCAGAAGCACATCCCTGGCCAGTTCGTAGGGTTCTATCTTGTCTACGACTTCCTGAATATTGGAAATGGCTTCCGGCAGGTCGGCAAAAAGGGCCTTCATTTCCTCAGCCGATTTAAAATAGTATTCCTGGTTGGGCAGGCCGTAACGGTATCCGCGGCCGCGGCCTATGGGAGTGGCCTGTTTTTCCCCGTCTTTTACACAAAGGAGGATATCGTGGGCATTGGCGTCTTCCTTGGTTACGTAGAATGTATTGTTGGTGGCTACCATTTTTATACGGTGCTTTCTGGCCAAACGGATAAGCACCTCATTGACCCTGTCCTCGTCTTCCTGATTGTGACGCATCAGTTCGATATAGAGATCATCCCCGAATTGTTCTTTCCACCACAAGAGGGCTTCCTCGGCCTGGTTCTCTCCCACATTCAGTATCTTGCCCGGCACTTCTCCGTATAGGTTACCGGTAAGGACAATAATGTCTTCTTTATATTTTTTAACGACCTCTTTGTCTATACGCGGCACATAGTAAAACCCTTCGGTATAAGCCACGGAAGACATCTTGGCCAGGTTGTGGTAGCCTTTCTTGTTCCTGGCCAACATAACGACCTGGTAGCCATTGTCTTTCCGGCTTTTGTCCAGATGGTTTTCACAGACATAAAACTCACAGCCTACAATGGGTTTGATCTCTACTTCGGCAGGTTCTTCCCCCTTTTCGGCAGCTTCTTCGTTCTTTGCCCTTGCCGCTTTGTTGTGGTTTCCTATTTCCTTAACAAAGTGAAAGGCGCCCATCATATTACCGTGATCGGTAATGGCTACTGCCGGCATCTTTTCCCTGGCTGCGGCCGCCACGAGGTCGGGCAGGCTCGATGTGGCCTGCAATACCGAGAACTGGGTATGGTTGTGCAGATGGGCAAAGTCCATCTTTTCGAGCTCCTGTTTGTTCTCTTCGAGCTCCTGTCGTGAAATATCGTCGCCCTGTGCTTTCTGTATTCTTTTTCGTATGGCATCTGAAGCCGCCTTCAGGTTGATGTGCTTCAGGCCGACAAGCTGTATTTCCTGCGGGTTGTTCTCCCTGAAATCCTCAAAATATCCGGGGAGGACATCGAGTTCTTCCTCGGTAAACCCTTGCCCTATCCGTATCAGCTCAAAGAAACAGCGGGTGGTGGCCTCAACGTCGGCAGTGGCGTTGTGAGCCTCGGCAAAGGGCTCGCCAAACAGTTTTTCGTGCAGTTCGGTAAGGGTGGGCAGCTTGAATTTCCCTCCCCGACCACCGGGTATCTGGCAGAACTGGGCCGTTGTTTCCGTACAGGTGTCCAGAACCGGCAGGGAAGCCAACGGCGACTCCATACCTTCCCGGTAAAACTCACAACCCATGATATTCACATCAAACCCCACGTTCTGACCTACGATAAATTTCGTCTTGCTCAGGGCCACATTGAACTTTTCCAGCATTTCCCTTAACTTCACCCCGTCTTCTTCTACGAGTTCAGTGGAAATACCGTGTACACGTTCGGCATCAAAGGGAATATTAAAACCTTCGGGTTTTACGAGATAATCCCCGTGCTCCACGAGCCTTCCCATCTCGTCGTGCAACTGCCAGGCTATCTGTATACAGCGCGGCCAGTTGTCCGTATCGGTCAGGGGAGCATCCCAGCGTTTTGGCAATCCGGTGGTTTCGGTATCAAAAATAAGGTACATGCGGGTTTGTGGTTTATCGGTTCGTAAGTGCTTTGCTGCTTTACACCCCCTGCCCCCTCAAGGGGGGAGCCTCATTTCTTTTTAAAGAGATTTATAGCCCTCCTTGAGGGGGGCCAGGGAGGTGCATCTCTTTTTAAGACAATTCCATCAATAATCAGACAGTCCTCAAGGGACGGGGTAAAATTACGGATAATTCGATATCGGGGAAAGCCCCTCCCGGAGTAGTTATCAACGGAAAAATCCACCTTGCCCGGGCGACATCAATCGACTCATTTTTCTTTTTCCTTCCTGTATTCGCACAATTGCCTGTAAATAACTTCCCGCGCCTGTGCTTTTACCTCGCCGCGATCGGCAAGGCCAAAACCTTTTGTTTCTATAAAAGGATGGACTTTGACACGCATTATACCTGGACTTCCTTTAAAAAAGACATAAGGGAACCGCTTCTTATTGTCTGCAAAGGTCATGGGCACCAGGGGGATCTGGTAGGCAATAGCCAGCCGGAAAGCACCGTCCTTGAATTCATCCAGAAACACTTCTTCTTCCGGCACCCCCCCTTCGGGGAAAATACAGATACTGAGACCATCCTCCAGGCGTTTTCTCGCCCGGTCGTAGACCTCGGTACGGCTTTTTATACTATTGCGGTCTACTATAATACACACCCGTTTATAGAAAAAACCGAAGATGGGTATTTTGGTCAGCTCTTTTTTTCCCACAAACACAAATGGGTTACGGGACACTTTAAGCATCAGCATGATGTCTGCCATACTGGTATGGTTGGCTATAAGCACATAACTTTTCCCCTTTTCTATATTCTGCTCCCTTTGAATTCTGGGATAAAACCCCATGCCGTAGAGTATGATGTTGGCCCACACATTTCGTACCAGCCAGAAAAACTGATGATAGTACTTATCGGAGGATGTAAGTATTAAAAACGCAGGAGACAGTGGTATAATAGTACCCGCCATAAGCACATAAAACCAAATACGCCAGAGAATTAAAAACGGGTATTTAAGTAATTTCATCATAATTCAAAGTTAAACTTTTAAAAAAAATTCATATATTTAGATGAAAACTTTTAAATTTTTCCTGTTATGTTATATGCAATAATCATTGGAGCCATAGCCGGATGGCTGGCCGGTAAAATCATGAAAGGCGGAGGGTTTGGCGTATTAATCAACATCCTTCTCGGTATTATCGGCGGGTTTGTCGGTAACTGGCTCTTCGGGGTTCTGAACATCAGCATTGGTTCTGGCTGGATTGGAGACCTCATTACCGGTATCATAGGCGCCGTTGTTGTTCTCTTTGTCGTGGGGCTGTTCAAAAAATAGCATTGCCCTCTTACCACCTATATTTTCACCGCTTTTACCGAACAGCAAAAGCGGTTTCTTACATTTCCGCTCCGCAAAAGCAAATTTCTTCCTCTTTCTGCAGCATATGTTTTTTATTTGTCTTTATTTTGCAGGACTGAAAATCCGCGAATTTACCTTACGGCTTTTCACCAGATGATTTCTACTGCACAAATCCCGGCGAAAGGTATAAAACATCCGTGAATTCGCACCTGTGATTTTTTTTAACGACACAAAAAAATAAAGGATCCCGGTACCGGGGACCTACAAGAGAATATATCTGAAAACATGGCAAGAATACTTACAGGTATCCAAAGCACAGGAACCCCTCATTTGGGCAACATTCTGGGGGCCATTCTCCCGGCCATCAAAATGTCCGAACAGCCGGAGAACGACTCTTTTTTGTTCATCGCAGACATGCATTCCCTCACCCAGATAAAGAACGGAGAGGAATTGCGGCAAAACACCTATAATGTCGCAGCCACATGGCTGGCTTTCGGGCTGGACATAGACAAGGTGGTTTTCTACCGCCAGAGCGATGTAACGGAAACTGCGGAACTGGCCTGGTACCTGAGCTGTTTTTTCCCGTTTCAGCGGCTTACGCTTGCCCATTCTTTCAAGGACAAGGCAGACCGGCTGGAAGATGTAAACGCAGGGCTCTTCAGCTACCCCATGCTAATGGCCGCCGATATCCTGTTGTATGATGCGGAGATCGTTCCCGTGGGAAAAGACCAGATGCAACACCTGGAGATCACCAGGGATGTAGCCAACAGGTTTCACTCCAGGATGGGAGAAACTTTTGTCATCCCCGAAGGCAGGGTGCAGGAAAACGCCCAGTATATTCCCGGTACGGATGGCGGTAAAATGAGCAAGTCGCGCGGAAATACCATAAATCTTTTCCTGCCCGACAAGCAACTGCGCAAACGCGTTATGAGCATAGAAACCGACAGCACCCCGATGGAAGAGCCAAAAAATCCGGATACGTGCAACGTATTTGCCCTCTACAAATTACTGGGCGAACCGGAACAGGTAGAAACCATGCGCAACAACTACCTCGGAGGCGGTTACGGCTATGGCCATGCCAAGCAGGCCCTGTATGAGCTCATAACGGAAAAATTCGCCACAGAGCGGGAACGTTATCACTATTACATGAACCACCTGGACGAAGTAGACAATGCCCTGGCCATTGGCGCGGAAAAAGCGCGGAAAGTGGCGCGGAAAGTGCTGAAAAGGGTCAGGCACAAGATCGGATACTAAACAAAGTACGAAATACGAAGTGAGAAGTACAAAGTTGGAAAGACAAAGATCGTAGGGGCGCAATATATTGCGCCTCCACCCCGACAAAACCGGCATAATCAACATAAAAGCTGCCCTTCCTCTTCAAAATCAGTTTACAGCTTCAAACAATTTTCCGGGAAGGGGGCGGATTGCGCCTTTCATTTCCATGTTTAACAGCGTTGAAGAAACTTTGTATACAGGCAATTCGCATTCCAGCGCAATGATATCCAGCAGCTCCCTGCCGTTTTGATGAAGGAAATCGTAAATCCTTTTTTCGGTTTCGTCCAGATCCGCGAAAAGCTGTACCTGAACACCCTTCTGTTTTCCGGAACTTTTCTCCCGGGGCCTGTTTACACCCTCTAATTCCCGATGCCATCCCAGCACATACGCTATATCTGCCGCAGAGGTCAGTATATGAGCTTTCTGGCTCTTGATAAGGTTATTACACCCGCTGCTATACCTGTCTTCGGTTCTGCCTGGCACGGCAAAGACCTCCCTGTTGTATGAATGGGCTATGTCTGCCGTAACAAGCCCTCCTCCTTTTTCGGCAGACTCTATGACAACTGTGGCCTCAGACAGGCCTGCAATGATACGGTTCCGCTTCAGAAAATTCTCCCTTTCCGGGCTGCTGGTACTCCAGAAATCAGTTACAAAACCGCCATTGGCCTCCACTTCGTTCACATATCGTTTATGAGCCTTTGGGTATACCTGGTTTAGTCCGTGCGCCAGGCAACCGACAGTTTGCAGGCCGTTCTTTAATGCCGCTTTTTGTGCGGTTATGTCCACTCCATAGGCAAACCCGCTTACAATGATGGGGTCGAAAGGCGACAGTTCTTCGATAAGGCGCTCACAAAAACGCTTCCCGTAGGAAGTCACCCGCCTGGTCCCCACTACACTGATGATCTTTTTACCTCCGAAATCCACATTTCCCATACTGAACAATAGTACCGGGCCGTCCACACAGTGTTTCAGGCGGTACGGATAATCGGCATCCTCAAAATATGAACAGCATATATTATTGTCTTCGATAAACTTCAGTTCCCGTTCGGCGGCGAGCAGGTTTTCCCGGTTCCGGACACTTTGCGCCACCAGCCGGCCTATACCGTTGATCTTCTGTAAACTGCCCGGCCTTTCATCAAAGACAGCCTTTGCGCTTCCACAATGAGCTATGAGTTTCTTGGCCGTAATATCCCCTATTTTCGGGGCATTCTGAAGCGCCAGGACATACAGCAATTCGGATGTTGTTACCATACATATATTCGTTAATTCCGGGCATTTTCCCGAATTTTACGAAAGGCAGCGGAAAGTATTTCCGGTAAAAATAGGAATATTCGGCTAATTGTAAAACAGTTTTGGAGTTCTGGAGTTTTTAGGGCCTTTACAAATTAACCGACTAAAAAACTCCGGGACTCCAAAACTCCGAACTACATGCCTGGGGATAAACCTGTTAATATTTTTTTGCGAGGTTCCTTTTATGGCACGAAAAAAATCGCCATATTTGTTTTATGCAGTTAGAACACTACATCAGCGAGTTATTGTACAGGTATTCATGTGTTACCGTTCCGGAATTCGGTTCGTTTCTGACCCAGTACAGGTCGGCACAAATACGGGATCATGCGTTTTTCCCGCCTTCAAAGGCAGTTTCTTTCAATGCACAACTGGTCTCCAATGACGGCCTGTTGATAAGACATATTGCAGAAACGGAAGACACATCTTATGAAAAGACACTTATCCGTGTAAAAAAGGCGGTTCTTTCCTGGAAAGACACCTTGCAACAGGATGAGAAACTCACACTAAAAAACATAGGCCTCCTCTGGCTGAACAAGGAAGGCAGCATACAGTTCCAGCCCTTCAGCGAAAAGAACTATCTGACCGATTCCTTTGGAATGGGCTCTTTCAACTCCCCGGAGATCACCAGGGAGATTATGAAAGAAGAGGTTGTGATGCTGGAAGAAAGAACGCCACTGCTGTTTACCCCGGAAAGGCGTGCACGCAAGAGGTCTTACCTGAAATATGCCGCCATATTACTGCTATCCCTTTCCATAGGAGCTGTGGGATACCAGTCTTTAAGGATGGAACAACAAAAGCAGCAATTACAGATAGCCGAACAGGAAGCACAGCAGCAATTGCAGAAAACCATACAGCAGGCCACATTTTTTGACACCACTCCCGTAGACCTCCCTTCCATTACACTCAAAGCTACCAAAAAACCGTTGTATTATGTGGTAGCAGGGGCATTCCGCATAGAAGAGAACGCCGAAAAGAAAATGGAAGAGCTGGCAGCCAAAGGTTATAAACCCGAAAGGATCGCTACGCAATACGGCCTGCACCAGGTAGCATTCGGAAGCTACACCAACTCCAGGGATGCCATAAACTTCCTGAACAAGGTAAAACCGGAAGCACCCGAAGCCTGGCTGCTGATCTCTAAAAACTGATCGGACACCTTTTTTAAGAACATTATATTTTTAAGTCCCGGCAAAAAGCCGGGACTATTATTTTATCCTTCGCCTTTAATTTATATCCTGGGCTTCGCCTCCAATCAACCACCGGGTAACTGAAACCAACATGCAACATTAAACCCGAAGGGCTCAGGAACCAAAGAAACTTAAAAGTAAATTTTTCACACACCGATCACCGAATACCGATTACTGACCACCAAATACCTCCCGCCATTTCCATATCTTTGCAAAAATTCATACACACATGCAAGCAAAGACTCCCGGAGAATCCAGGACTACCATGACCGACCTGGTCTTACCCAGTGAAACCAACCCTCTCAACAATCTCTTCGGAGGCGAGTTACTGGCCCGGATGGACAGGGCGGCAAGTATAGCAGCGCGAAGGCACTCCAGAAGGATCGTCGTTACGGCTTCCGTAAACCACGTAGCCTTTAACAGGGCTGTACCGCTGGGAAGTGTAGTCACCGTAGAAGCTGCTGTATCCAGGGCCTTTAAAAGCTCTATGGAGGTGTTTATCGATGTCTGGATAGAAGACCGGGAAAGTGGTTCCAGGACCAAGGCCAATGAAGCCATCTATACTTTTGTTGCCGTAGACGAAACCGGAAGGCCCATAGCAGTCCCTCCGGTAAAACCGGAAACCGACCTGGAAAAATCCCGTTTTGCTGCTGCATTACGGAGAAAACAACTCAGCCTTGTACTGGCCGGGAAGATGAAGCCCAACGAGGCCACGGAACTGAAGGCGCTTTTTGAATAGCCCGTAGTTGATAATACTTTGGTTATTTTGTCATACGCAAGCAGGAATCCCTCAAACAATAAACAGCTATAAAATGATAAATAACACAACGATATATCAGGTTGATGCTTTCACCGACGAACCTTTTAAGGGTAACCCGGCGGGCGTGATGATAACAGACAATCCATTGACCCCTGACCAGATGCAGAATATCGCATTGGAGATGAATTTATCCGAAACCGCTTTTATCACCCCGAATGAAACCGGATTCAATATCCGCTATTTTACACCGACAAATGAAGTTCCGCTTTGCGGGCACGCAACCTTAGCCGGTTCTCATATCATCTATGAACTCGGTCTGAAGAAAAAACACGAAACCATTGAATTTACAGCCGAAGATAACGATCTGACCATAAAAAAAGACAATGACTGGATTGTTATGGACTTCCCGAAATACCCGGTACAGAAGATCAATACCCCTAAAGATTTTAAACGTTCATTAGGCTTCGAACCTGTTGAAACATATTCGAGCATTTACGACTGGGTCATAGCGGTTGCTGAAAATGAAGCCGAAATTTCCAGTTCCAGGCCGGATTTTGAATTCATGAAAAAAAATGGATTGGGGCACATCATGATAACTTCGAAAAGCGAATCACACCAGGCAGATTTTGTCGTTCGATGTTTCGCACCCTCATTAGGAATAAATGAAGACCCTGTTACGGGTTCTGCACATTGCGCACTTACCCCGTTGTGGTCAGAGAAACTGGAGAAGACCGAATTGGATTCTGTACAGTTATCAAAAAGAACAGGTAAATTAAAAGTCAGACTGAATAACGGCAGGGTTGAGATCAAGGGAAAAGCCTTAACGATATTTGAGGCAAAAATGAAGTTTTAAAAATACCAATGCACAACTATCATTATGGAAACTTTCACCTCACCAGTGATCAGGATCGACTCTCCGGTATGGACATCCATTGCCCCTGTACCTCAGCCCATCGCGGAAAACCTGATCGAAAAAACCACAGACAAAAGGGTGATCTGCACCCTGAATGACAAGCTAAAAAAACACTGCGCCCTGATGCCGAGAGGTGACGGCTCTTATTACATCCTCATCAATAAACAGGAACTAAAACAGCTCGGAATATCCCTGAACGAAGAAATACACATTTCCCTGGCACCGGACCATTCCGACTACGGAATGCCTCTGGACGACGAATTCAGGGCAGTACTGGACTCCGATCCCGAAGGTGAAAAGTATTTCGAGGCACTGACACCGGGCAAAAAGCGGACGCTGCTCTATATGGTCCACAAAATAAAGGACGGGCAGAAAAAAATACTCAAATCGATCATTATTGTCGACCACCTGAAAATGACAGGCGGAAAAATAGACTACAAACTCCTGCAGCAACAGTTCAAAGAACGGAAATCCTAATTCCTGCCGTTCTCCCGGGGATAGAGCTCCCACACGGGTTCACTCTGCCAGAACATTTTAGTGCTCACATCCATAATGGTCAGAGGTCCTTTAAAAGCAGCTCCGGTATCCACGTTCCACACATTTGCAGCATTAACGGGGGTCAGCTTTCCGATCCTGGTCACCGGTGTATGCCCGATAAAAATTTCGCGATAATGTGTCAACCTGGCCGGGTACCTGTATTCATCCTCGCTGATGGAAGTATCCAGTGAAAGTGCCGTTTCCCAAAGCGTTCTGTCCCAATATAACATCTCAGGAAAATATTCGTGTTCCACTCCGTGGAGGCTGGTAAAACCGGCGTGAAGGAACAACCGGTTATCATCATCCAGGTAGTAGTTGCGAAGCTGCCCCAAAAACTCCAAATGCCGTTCCCGGGTAGCTGCCCCTATTCCGTGGTATGCGTCGATAGTGGCCTGCCCACCGTGATAGAGCCATTGCTCATTACTTTCCCCGGTTTTGAGCCACTTATTACAAAAATCGTCGTGATTGCCCTGTATAAATATACACGAACGGTGCTCCTTCAACTCCATGAGAAAGTCCAGAACCTGCGGAGACTGGCTCCATCCGTCCACGTAATCCCCCAGAAATATGAGTGTATCATCTTTTGAAATTTCCGCCCTTTCCAGGACCTGTTCCAGTGCTTTCAGAGCACCGTGAATATCACCAATAACGAATGTCTTGTTCATTCTGTTCTTTCAGTTAAGTATATTTATAACCATGCTCCTTTCCGATCCGGACCGTGTATCCGTAAGGGAAGTAAATGAAACCGGCTAACTGTATTTCACTTTCCGTAGTACCCGGAGAGATTCCTTGAGGGACTCATATATCGTACGGTCGTATTCCTTGATCTCCAGGCGGTATTTTTCCAGTTTTTCCTTCGCATCGTCAAACCCGTTCAGCGCACACAGCAGGTAGGTGGCGGGCAGGTTTACCACATCTTTTTTCTCATGGGCTGTCAACGACAGCCCTTTCCTGATCTTTTCCAGCAGCACATTGTTGGTGTTATACACATGATACAATGCTTTTTTATCGTATTGCGGTGGTTCAAAAATAAGGGTGCTGTCTATCTTGTAAGACCCGTTGTCATTAAACGTGATCGTCACAGTTTCAAGGGGATAATATTTCTGCTGCCCGTTGAGGCCGAGCTGTATATATTCTGTGGTGGAAAAGGAATTTTCATCGGTCGTGATCTCCACTTCATCCAGGGCCGAATAGAAAAGGCGGACCTGCTCGTTGATCAGTTCTATATCTACCCGGGAATAATAGGTACTCCCCTCCACCTTTTTGGTGATCCCTGCCCAGCACACTACAAATTGCTCTTTAAACACCTTATAATGCGCCTCCAGGTCTTTATGCTTGTTATACACAAAGTCTACAACCCCGTTGAGCGTAAGCTCTATATTATTGCTCGCATGCTGTTCTATCTCTGCTACCACTGCAGAATTGGTGTCTTTGATCTCAATATCGAACACCTTGGGCATACTCATGCTTCCATCCCGGAAAAAGACCGATCCGCCGTAGTATTTCCAGATATTCCTGCGCAGGGAGCACAATTTTCCCGTGGAGCGTATGGTCACCAGCCCTACCACCTTGCCGTCGGGCAGGTGCGGGAACGGGATATTTTCGTAAGAGATAAGAGGAGGGTTGCCCAGGTAGGCATTGACGAGGTTCTGTATCTTGCTGTCGTCGAAAAAATCAGTTCCTACAATAGCGTTGTCCTCATCTTCCACCCCAACCACGATAAAAGAGTTGTTCTTAGGATTGGAATTGGCCAGCGCACAGACGTGTTTTAAAAACTTGCCCTTTCCTTCCTTCTCGCCAATATTGATGAAACGCTTTTTGTCGTAAAAGCTGTTTTCATCATTATGTGCTAAAAGATTCTTTACTAAAAGGCGCTTGTTGATCATGATTAATTCGATCCGCCGGAAACTATTTATCTATGTTGAATACTGGCCATAAGCCATTGGAATCCATTTTTCCCGGCGCTTTTTTCTTTTCACAATTTTTTATTCACCAGGGTGCTCGAAGCCTGCGCAGTGGGCAACACCAGCAGATCAGCAATGTTGACGTGATACGGCCTTGTGACTACAAAGCAGATAATATCTGCTATATCTTCGGCCTGCAGGGCCTTATATCCCTGATATACGGTTTCAGCCCTTCCGGTATCTTCCTTAAACCTCACTTTGCTGAATTCGGTCTCCACCAGTCCGGGATGTACTGCCCCGACCCTGATGCCACTTGCGTTTAAATCTATACGCATACCCTCGGTTATAGCATCTACCGCATGTTTGCTGGCACAATACACATTTCCGTTGGGATACACTTCCTTCGCCGCAAGGGAGCCGATGTTGATAATATGTCCCTTTTGCCGTTTCACCATATTCGGGATAATTGCCTTTGACACATATAAAAGCCCTTTTACATTAATATCCATCATAGCATCCCAGTCGTCCGTATTTCCGGATTGTACGGGGTCCAGTCCGTGGGCATTTCCTGCGTTATTCACCAGTATATCGATATCCGAAAATTTTCCGGGCAGGCTTTCCACAGCCTTGAAAACCCCTTCCTTGTCACTTACATCGAACTGCAGGGTATGCACCTCAGTAAAGGCAGACAGTTCTATCTTAAGGTTGTCCAGGCGTTCCTGCCTTCTGCCGCACAGCACAAGGTTTATCCCCTTTCCGGCAAAAGCCCGGGCGGTGGCCCTCCCTATGCCACTGGTAGCCCCGGTGATAAATGCGGTTGTCTTGTTGTTCATAGTGTTGTTTTCTTCGTTATTCATAGCGCTTAATTCGGTATCGGTGGTCAGTATTCGGTGGTCGGTAGGGGTATTCAATTGCCGATTACTGAATACCGATTACAACCCCCGCTCCTACGGTACTTTATGTCCCTGGCTGGCTACCAGCAGTGCAAACCAGTCTTCGAGCTCCATTTCTATATCTAGGGCTTTGACCGCATTGGTTATCCTTTCCGGTGAGGTGGTTCCGATCACCGGGTGTATTGCTGCGGGGTGTTTCAATATCCAGGCCAGTAAAAGCTGATCGGCCGATACGCGGTATTTCACTACGAGGTCCATCAGCAATTGCTGTACCCGTTCGGTTTGCGGCGTTTTTTCCCGGAACGTTTTTCCGAGCGGGCTCCACGCCATGGGAGTTATATCTTCTACTATCATCTGGTCCAGGCTGCCGTTGTGCATGGCACTGAACTCCGTGATGGAAAATTCGATCTGATTGGCACTCACCTCCACCGCAGACTTTACCAGGTCTACCTGCGAAGGGGAAAAATTAGACAGCCCGAACTCCCTGACCTTTCCGGAAGATCGCAGTTTTTCCACAGCCCCGGCTATTTCCGAGGGGTCCATCAAAGGACTCGGCCTGTGAAGCAGCAACAGGTCCAGGTAATCCGTCCGGAGGTTTTTAAGCGATTGCTCTACCGACCAAACAATGTAGTTTCCCGAATAGTTATAATGCTTTATCTTATTATCCCTTTTTTCACAGACATACTGAATGCCACACTTGGAGATCAGCTCGATGTCATCTCTCCGTATGCCGCTGTCGGCAAAAGCACGCCCGAATTCTTCTTCGGTGGTATACCCGCCGTAAATATCGGCATGGTCAAAAGTGGTGATCCCGTTTTCCAGGCAGTGGTGCATGCGTTCTTCCATTTCTTTTGCGGAGAACTTCTTTCCCCACTTCCCCCAGGTCATGCTCCCTGCGATGATCCTCGAAAACTCCGTATTTCTTTTTTTCATAAAAAATTTAAACAGTTTCTATTCTCTGTGTATAAAAGTAACACTTTATTTCGGAGATGTCCGTGAACAAAATATTAAAAAATAAACCTGCTGCATGGTAGGGTTTTACGTCTTAAAACTGTTTTAATTAATGAATGCAAAAACTGACAAAAATGAAACGTTTTAAATTCTTATCCGTAGTGATGTCCGTTTTATTTCTGGGCATCGGACTACTAAGCTCGTGCAGTAGCGATGACAACAACAACAGTGAACAGACCGCAAAAATCTCCGTAAGGCTGACAGACGCCCCGGGTGATTATGAAGCGGTCTATATCGATGTACAGGACGTACTGGTAAACCGGGATGCCAGTGACAGTACAGAAGGCGGCTGGGAAAGCATAGGCTTCGTAGAAACAGGAATATACGATTTGCTGGAACTTACCGGTGGAACAACAACCCTTCTGGTAGAGGGGGATATTCCGGCCGGAAGGCTGGAACAGGTGCGCCTCGTTTTAGGAGACCAGAATAGTGTAGTAATAGACGGAGAAGAAATTCCGCTTACCACTCCCAGCGCACAACAATCGGGCTTAAAACTCAACGTTCATGCGGACCTTGAAGCTGGTTTTACTTATGACTTTACACTAGATTTTGACGTGGACAAGTCTATTGTGAAAGCCGGAGCTTCCGGTAAGTATATTTTAAAGCCTGTGATCCGTGTAAGCACCGAAGTATCTTCAGGGATCATCACCGGAGCGGTTGCTCCCACCCCGGCAGAACTGGGCTTCCAGGTACTCGCTTCCGTACCGGTAGGCGAAATGGATACCATATCGGCCTACACTAACGAAAACGGCGTGTTTATGCTTTACGGCGTTCCCGAAGGAACCTATCCCGTAACCCTTACACCCCAGGATACCTTAGGCCTTTCTCCTATTACCGTAGACAATGTTATTGTTGTCAATGGCGAAATTTCCGACATCGGTACCATAAACATAGATACGGAGCCGGAAACGGAAGAAAGTGGTTCTGAATAATATTTTGTAACAAGAAAACCGGCAGCAGGAAAAAACCTGCTCCGGATGATATCAGGGGAATCCGTAACGGGAAGCCTGTCGCGACCAGTAATTTGCAGTTTATCAGGCTTTGGGGTATATTTTTCTCGTTACGGATCCCCTTTTATTATTCCCTTTTTCTCTTCCCTTATTGATCATATCAGTTAATTTATCATAAAATTTTATAAAGAGTACGTTATTAATAGAGTACTCTTTTATTTTTTAACTATAAATTAACTATCGCATTCTAAATTAATCTTTCAATTTGCATCGTAATAATAAGGTTTAGTATATTCACGGCGGAAAAATTAAAATCGATGGAAGATAGCAGAACCTCAGACATTGGTCTGATCAACGAAAAAATAGAGAAAGAAAGTGCTTTTGTCGATCTGCTCACCTTAGAGATGAATAAGGTCATAGTAGGACAAAAGCACATGGTAGAGCGGCTCCTGATAGGACTTCTGGCTCAGGGGCACATTCTGCTGGAAGGGGTTCCCGGACTGGCAAAGACCCTGGCCATCAACACACTTTCCAAAGCGGTGCACGGCAGCTTCAGCAGGATACAATTTACACCCGACCTGCTCCCTGCTGATGTGATAGGGACCATGATATACAACATTAAGCAAAATGATTTTTCTATTAAAAAAGGGCCCATTTTTGCCAATTTCGTACTGGCAGACGAGATCAACCGGGCACCTGCCAAGGTGCAATCGGCACTGCTCGAGGCCATGCAGGAAAAACAGGTCACTATCGGAGATGAGACCTTTAAGCTGGACAAGCCGTTCCTCGTTATGGCCACCCAGAACCCCGTAGAGCAGGAAGGTACCTACCCGCTTCCCGAAGCACAGGTAGACCGTTTTATGCTTAAAACCGTCATCGACTACCCGAAACTCGATGAAGAACAACTTATCATCAGGGCCAACCTCAAGGGGGCCTTCGAAGAAGTAAATCCGGTAGTAACCCTGGAGCAGATACTATCAGCCCAGCAAGCTGTCCGGGAAGTGTATATGGATGAAAAAATAGAAAAATACATTCTCGACCTCATCTTCGCTACCCGATACCCTGAAAAATACAAGCTATCCGACATAAAGCCCCTGATCAACTTCGGGGCATCCCCGAGGGGAAGTATTAACCTGGCCAGCGCAGCCAAATGCTACGCCTTTATAAAACGGCGGGGCTATGTGGTCCCTGAAGATGTCAGGGCCATAGTCCACGACGTTCTCCGCCACAGAATAGGCATTACCTATGAGGCGGAAGCCGAAAACATTACTTCTGTAGATATTATCAATAAAATTGTAAATGAAGTAGAAGTTCCTTAGGAAGCGAGTTAAAGCATTCAAAGGGAATAGAGATGGAGCAATAGTTTAACATATCTAACAAGTAAGCCGTTAGACACTAGAAAACCCTCCTCCCCGGAGGGATCAGGAAGGGTAAGTATGGATACCAAAGAACTACTTAAAAAAGTCAGGAAAATAGAGATCAAGACACGCAGGTTGTCCGATCACATCTTTGGGGGCGAATACCATTCCACCTTCAAAGGCAGGGGAATGACTTTCAGCGAGGTCCGCCAGTACCAGTTTGGCGATGACGTGAGAAATATTGACTGGAATGTCACTGCACGGTATAACGAACCCTTTGTAAAGGTATTCGAAGAAGAGCGGGAACTCACCATGATGCTCGTTGCAGACATCAGCGGCAGCCAGTTTTTCGGTACTACCGCCCAGTTCAAAAACGAGATCATCACGGAAATAGCCGCCACCCTGGCTTTCTCCGCCCTTCAGAATAACGATAAAATAGGGCTTATCCTGTTTTCAGACAAGATAGAGCTCTACATTCCGCCCAAAAAGGGAAAATCGCATGTGCTCCGCATTATCCGCGAATTGCTGGAGTTTGAATCCGAAAGCAAAAAAACGGATATTGCAGAAGCCCTGAAGTTCCTGTCCAACGTCATGAAAAAAAAGGCTATTGTCTTTGTCCTTTCCGACTTTATGGACGAAGACTATGACCACACCCTGAAGATCGTAGGTAAAAAGCACGACATTACCGGCATCCGGGTGTATGACAAGCACGAAGAAAACCTGCCTAACCTCGGGCTTATTATGGCCGAGGACGAAGAAACCGGAGAACTGGTAACTGTGAACACCCGATCCAGGAAGGTACGCAACAACTACGCAGCCTATCACAGGGAACGCGTCGATTATTTTCAAAACTCCTTTACCAGGAACGGCGCCGGAGTGCTGAACAACAGGATAGACGAAAGTTATGTAAAAAAACTTCTGGGATATTTTAAGCGAAGAGCGTAACCGATAAGCGGGAACAAGGCCAATGCAAAGCAAGGCCCATAATTTTGAATGATGCATGATTAAAGACCTTTTCGTCATAGGAACCAAATATTTTTCCCTCACTGCCGTGGGGGTAAAAATACTTTTTGCTGCTGCGCTCCTATCTGTCCCTTTCCGGGGTATTGCCCAAAACACCCCCCGGGTTTCTTCCCGGATAGATTCCACTCAAATGAGGATCGGGGAACAGCTCCGGTACCAGATCGAAATAGAGGCCGATAGCACTGCCCTTGTGGTCTTTCCGGAAGGACAGACCTTTACCCCGCTCGAAATGGTGGAGGCCACCGACATTGATACCTTCAGAAACAAAGACAGGTTTAATCTCACCCGGAAATACGCCCTGACCCAGTTCGACTCCGGTCACTATACCCTTCCGCGGCAAAAGATTATCATCAACAACAAGGAATTCTACACCGATTCCCTTCAGGTTACCGTCAGTGACATCCCGGTAGATACCACATCGCAAAAGATGTATGACATAAAACCGCTCGCAGAAGTCAGCAACAACTACTCCGGATGGGGAAAAATACTGCTATGGGCACTAATAGGCCTGCTCGTGGCCGGTGCCCTGGTATATTGGTTCTTTATTCGTAAAAAACCGCTCAGCGACGCCGAAAAAGAAGCCCTCTTACCTCCTTTTGACCGTGCTCTGCTGGGACTTAAGAAACTGGAGGAATCGAGATACCTCATACAATCCCAGTACAAAGAATACTATTCAGAACTCACCAATATCGTCCGGGCCTACCTGGAAGAAGAAATCCATATCTCTGCCATGGAAAGCACCACCGAAGAACTGGTGGCCCGACTGGAGCTGTTGCAGCAGAGCGGCAAGCTCAACCTGGAAAAACCTACGATAGACAACTTCAAAAACGTGCTGAAGAAAGCCGACCTGGTAAAATTTGCGCGCTCAAGGCCCGAAACCCGTGCGGCCGAGGAAGACCGTAAGGTCATCGAAAATGTAGTGGTAAAGACCCGGGAAGCCATTCCCGAGCCTACGGAAGAAGAGTTGCTCCAACAAGAAGAATACCAGGCCAAACTGGAACGCAAGCGCCGTAAGAAAAAACGGGTCCTCATCGGCATAACTGCGGCATGCCTGCTACTGATCACTACCGGGGGAGCCGTAGCCTATTACGGGTTCTACCAGGTTAAAGACACTGTTTTCGGACATCCCACCAGGGAACTTCTCCACGGCGAGTGGATCACCAGTGAATACGGCTACCCGATCATTACCCTGGAAACCCCCAAAGTACTCCGGAGAGCCGAAGTGAAACTTTCGAATGCCATGAAAAAGGTCATAAGCACTAATCAGACCTTTGTTTATGGAAACTTTACCGGAAATTTCCATGTTTCGGCCAGCGTAACCACCCTTCGGGAAGGTGTGGAATTCCGTGTCGAGGATGCCGTACAGGGCGCCATAGCCACGATGGAACAGCAGGGGGCAAAAAACATCATAGTAAAACAGGATGAGTTCACCACTCCGTCCGGGAAAAAAGGCAGTAAGGTTTACGGAAACCTGGACATTACCACCCCCGATGGAGAAACGATAAAAGGAGAGTACATCATGCTGAATTTCACCGAAAAAGGAGCATTCCAACAGGTGATCATCGTCCATAAACAAGACGACCGGTATGCTAAAGATATTGAGAACAGGATCGTAAATTCCATCGATTTTAAAACCCAATAAAATGCTGGAGAATATTCAATTTGCCAATCCACAATTCTTCTGGTTGCTATTGTTGCTTCCTCTGGCACTCGTATGGTATCTGTTCAACCGGAAAAAGGAAATGGCCTCCCTGAGGATCTCCTCCGTAAAGGGGTTCAAAGCGGGTGCTTCCATCCTGCCCAAATTAAAACCGGGACTTTTTTTCCTGCGGATGCTGGCACTGGCAGCACTGATCACAGCGATGGCCAGGCCTCAAACCCTGGATATTTCTTCCCGTACCAAGACTACGAGAGGGATAGACATCGTTATGGCGCTCGATTTTTCCTCCAGTATGCTGGCCAGGGACCTGAAGCCCAACCGCCTTATTGCCCTTAAGGAAGTGGTGGCAGAATTTATAAAGAACAGGCCCAATGACAGGATAGGCCTTGTGGCCTATGCCGGCGAAAGTTATACCCCCATCCCCGTTACCAGCGACAAAGCGCTGGTATTGAGCACCCTCGACGAGATGGATTTTGAAATGCTCAAAGACGGTACGGCCATTGGTATGGGACTGGCTACCGCTGTAAACCGCCTTAAAGACAGTAAAGCCGAGAGCAAGGTTATCATTCTCCTCACCGACGGGGTGAACAATACCGGGGTTATCGAACCCCTTACGGCTACGGAACTGGCCAAGGAATACAACATAAAGACCTACACCATAGGCCTGGGCACCAACGGTATGGCCATGACACCCGTAGCCTATAACCCCGACGGATCGTTCCGGTATGGCATGCAAAAAGTGGAGATCGACGAAAAACTACTCAAGGACATCGCCAAGGAAACCGGAGGGAAGTATTTCAGGGCCACGAACAACGAGAAACTCGAAGAGATCTATGACGAGATCAACCAAATGGAAACCACTGAAATAGAAGAATTCAAATATTACAATTACGAAGAGAAATTCCGGCCGCTGGCCCTGCTTGCAGGTGCCCTCCTGTTGCTGGAATTGCTGTTGCGGTATACCGTTTTTCGAAGTTTTGTATAGAATTTGGTCATGAGATAATGCTAATAGGATAAAGTATTAAAAAGTTAAAAAATAATTAATCTGAACAGGCTTGTCATCCAAACCCAGAATTATTCCGTAAACTGTAAACAGGGGAACAACAAACTATAAACAAACCAGATGTACGTACTGGAAGAAAAAATATATTTTTATCTGCTCGCCATTATCCCGGTGGTGATACTGCTTTTTACCTTTCTGCAACTGTGGAAAAAAAGGACACAGAAAAAATTTGCAGACGCCCCCCTGATGAAAAGGCTCAGCCCCGAGGCTTCTACGTTCAAGCCCCTGTTGAAACTCATCACCTTGTTGCTGGCATTTACCTGCCTGTCCTTTGCGCTGGTAAACCCGAAACTGGGTACAAAACTCGAAACGGTAAAAAGAGAAGGAGTGGACATTGTGTTTGCCGTAGATGTGTCTAAAAGTATGCTGGCCGAAGACATCACACCCAACCGGCTCGAAAAGGCCAAGCGGCTCATTTCGGAGACCATCAACCAGCTGGCAGGCGACCGTATAGGTATTATTGCCTATGCCGGCGAGGCCTTTCCCCAGCTGCCTATCACCACCGACTATGCCGCTGCAAAAATGTTCCTCCAGGGCATGAATACCGATATGTTATCTTCCCAGGGCACAGCTATCGGAGATGCCATAGACATGGCCAAGGACTATTTTAACGACGAAGAACAGACCAATAAGATCCTCGTTATCGTTTCTGACGGCGAAGATCACCAAAAGAGTATAAACCAACCCATAGAAGAGGCCATAGAAAAAGGTATCCGCATAGTTACCATAGGTGTAGGGACAGCCAAAGGAGGCCCTATTCCCATCAAGCGGAACGGCATCACCGAAACCTATAAAAAAGACCGGCAGGGCGAAACAGTGATAACCAAACTGGATGAAACCACCCTGAAAGACATTGCCGAAGAAAGCAACGGTGCCTATATCAACGGGTCAAGCACATCGGAAGTTATTTCTTTTATGAAGGACTTCCTGGGGCAACTGGATAAAAAAGAATTTGAGACCAAACAATTTGCCGACTATAAAAGTCAGTTCCAATGGTTTTTGGGGGCAGCTATTTTATTTCTAATTTTAGACCTCCTCTTTCTCGAGAGAAAGACCAGCTGGGTGCGGAAACTGAACCTGTTTAATGAAAAGAACGAAAAATAACGCCCCGAGAACCTGTCAATCCACGAAAGTACAGAAAGATGACCATTTTTATAAAATATAAGAGAGCTTTAAACCCGGGAAACTGGATACCTGTGGCGCTGCTCCTGTCTGTCTTCCTTTCCTACGGTCAGGAAAAAGAAAAGGACCAGGAAGCCGAAAAGGCAGCACAGGTATCCGAAAAATTCCTGTATGAAGCCAATGAAGAACTGGCCAGGGACAATTTTGAAGATGCTGAGGTCAATTACAGGAAATCCATCGCAAAAGATGCCGAAAACGCCACTGCGAAGTACAACCTGGGAAATGCCTACTACCGTAGAGAAGAGCTCGGAGAGGCCTTTACCCGGTATAAACAGGCCGGGGAAACAGGCCGGAGCAAGGAAGAAAAACATAGGGCTTATCACAACCTCGGCAATGTGTTTATGAAAAACAAGGAATACCAGAAGGCGGTAGAAGCCTATAAAGAAGCCCTGCGAAACGGCCCTACGGACGAAGAAACCCGGTATAACCTGGCACTTGCCAAGGAAATGCTGGAGAAAAACCCTCCCGAAGACAACAAGAACGATAAGGACAACAAAGACAAGAACAAGGACAAGGATCAGGACAAACAGGACCAGGATCAGCAAAACCAGGATCAGGGCGGGAAAGACAAAAAAGAAAAAGACCAGGACCAGAAAGACCAGGGAGACAAAGGCGATCAACAGCCCGAAAACAATAAGGACCAGGGAGATGATGAAAAGGGTCAAAATGAGGAAGACCAGAACCAGGAAGGACAACCCGAAGAAGGCGAAGGACAACCCCGTGCCGGGCAGCGCCAGCTATCTCCTCAACAGATACAGGCTTTGCTCGATGCCATGAGCAAGGAAGAAAAACGGGTACAGGACAAGGTCAATGCCAAAAAGGCCAAAGGGGTCAAGGTCTCTTCCGAAAAAGACTGGTAGACCGGTTTGCGGACATTGCCGTACGCTATTCAAAGTGATTTAAAAAACTATGGGAATTCAAAAAAACATATTCATATTATCTGTACTGCTGTTGTTCTCTTCCCTCTGTTTTTCCCAGGAGAAAGGCGTTCAGTTCGAAGCCAAGGTAAGCAAGGAAAAGCTGGGGGTAAACGAGCGGTTGCGTATTGATTTTACCATGAACAAGGACGGGGACAATTTTACGCCTCCCGATTTTAATGGTTTTACGGTGGTCATGGGACCCAACCAGTCTGTAAGCCATTCCTGGATCAACGGTAAACGCAGTTTTTCCAAAACATATTCTTATGTACTGGCACCCGTGGGCCGGGGAAAATTCTCCATAAAACAGGCCACTATCGAAATAGACGGCAATATCTATAAAACCCTTCCCGTAACTGTGGAGGTCACTGCCGCCGTAGCCAATAGCGATAATAATGCAGAACAGGGAAGCTACGAAGCCGACCTGCACCTGGTTGCAGAGGTATCCAACTCCAGCCCTTACCTCAACGAAGCCATAACCGTGGTTTACAAACTCTATGTAAGCCCGGACACCAATGTGTCTGACTTCCGTCCCCTGGACAACCCGACATACAACAATTTCTGGAATCAGGATATTGAGATTAAACGGCTCGAAGTCAAGAACGGTACGTACAAGGGTAAACCCTACCGTTATGTCATTCTCAAACAGGTGGTATTGTATCCTCAAAAAGAAGGAAAACTCACCCTGGAACCACTTTCTCTCGATGTCACGGTAGATGTCCCCACCAATCGCAGGGACTTTTTCGGGAGCCGCCTCTATACACAGACACATAAGACCGTTTCTGCCGGGAACCGTACGATTAACGTCAAATCTCTTCCGCAAAAGGGAAAACCTGCGGATTTTACCGGTGCCGTGGGCAAATTCAACTTTAAGGTAACCTCTTCCAAGAAGGACTTAAAGGCTTCCGAATCCCTTCAGTTGAAAGTAGAAGTACAGGGAAAAGGTAATTTTAAACTATTCTCCCTGCCCAAGATAGACCTGCCCAGCTCCATGGAAGTATACAACCCGGAGTTCAAGGAGAACATATCCACTTCCCTGTCCGGAATGTCCGGTTCGGTCTCTGACAATTACACCGTGGTTCCGCAGTTTAAAGGCCAATACCCCATTCCCAGCACCTCGTTTTCGTATTTCGACCCGTCAACCGGATCGTATAAAACCATACATTCCGAACAGGCAGTCATAGATGTACTCGAGGGCCCTCAACCAACCGCTTCCTCTACGGCAGCTCCCGGGAATACCAAACAAAGTGTTGTTGCAACGGGAAGTCAGTTCAAATTCATAAAACTCTCTCCTTCCCTCCGCTCCATGGAAAAAGAGGACTTTTTCGGGTCCGGTATGTTCTACACACTGCTCCTGGCCCCATTCCTGCTTATTCCCCTTGCGGTGTTTGCCATTAAAAAGAAACAGGAGGTGTCGGCAGACGTACAAGGCAACAGGATACGCAAGGCCAACAGGCTGGCCAAGAAATATTTGTCCGAAGCCAGGAAGGCACTGGGCAAAAAAGAAGAATTTTACGTTGCACTCGAAAGGGCCCTGCACAATTACCTGAAAGCAAAAATCCACATAGAGACTTCGGAATTCAGCAAGGAAAAGATCACTTCCATATTGGAAGAAAAAGAAGTGGACGGCCAGAATGTGGAAGGGTTTATAGGCCTGCTGCAAAGTTGTGAACTGGCCCGGTACACCCCGGCATCGGAAGTGGCCATGCAGCAGGATTATGAGAAAGCGGTCTCCGTGATCTCCAGGATAGACAAACAAATTTAGGCAAGGCCTTTTAAACAGGGTCTTACGCCCTGTAAAGACGCACGGCCGTGCGTCCCAAACGAGAATATATTATGAAACAGTTTTTTATCAATATCATCCTCATATTTCTCCTGGGTTTTTCCGGATTCTCACAGGGCAACACGGAAGTTTCTTCCGAAAAGCTCTTCGAGGAAGCAACTTCCCTGTACAACGACGGAAAGTATGAAGAAGCCGCTGAGAACTACCGGGCCATTCTGGACCAGGGGGAGCATTCTTCTGCGGTATATTACAACCTGGGAAATTCCTATTACAAACTGAAGCGTATTCCCGAAAGTATCTATTATTACGAAAAGGCCCTCCAACTGTCTCCCAATGACAAGGACATCAGGAATAACCTGGCCTTCGCCCGGAACATGACCATAGATGCGATAGAACAGGTACCACAGACGGGAATGTCGAAGTTCTGGGAAAATTTTGCCGGGAATTTTCATTACAACACCTGGGCCGGGATCGCTGTCTTCTTTGCCTTCCTGTCGGCCCTGTTGTTCCTCTTCTACTATTACCTCAGTTCGTCCGTCAAAAAACGGATCTTTTTCGCAAGCAGTATCCTTTCAGTAATCTGCCTTTTGTTTTGTGTTTACGTGGCCTATGACAGGTATCAGGAAAGTGTGAACACGAATTTTGCCATCATTTTTGCAGAAGAAGCCCGGGTAAAATCGGAACCAAACTCCAGGAGTGAAGAGGCTTTCCTGCTCCATAGCGGCACCAAAGTACAGGTCTTGGAAACATTGGACGACTGGAAACACATAAAACTCGCCGACGGAAAAACAGGCTGGTTACGGCAAGGCGATATGAAAGCGCTTTAACATGGCGGAGGGCTGGTTTTTGCCAGGAGGTAGTAACTGAGTTACGGTACGGAGATAATCGAAAAAAACTGTTCCCGATACGCCTGAACTGACGATCCCGGACTCTGTTAAAGGATTTATACTGAATTAAGGTTCTCTTCATAAGGTTCTACATGGATAAGTATATGCTCGGTATCGGGCATTGCTTCCCTAATGGCGTCTTTGAGGTCATGGGCCAGCTTATGCCCTTCCCTTACCGTGATCTCGGCATTTACAATAGCATGCAAGTCTATATTGTATTTCATCCCTGTCTTTCGCACATAGCACTTTTCGGTGGCCATGATACCGTTTACCTTCCCGGCGATCTCACGGACCTGCTTTATACGGTCTTCATACAGCTGTTCGTCCATGACCTCCCCCAAGGCCGGCCGGAAAATGAGATAACTGTTATATACGATAATGCCCGATGCAAAAAGTGCAGCCCAGTCGTCGGCAGATTCGTATCCTTCCCCGAGCACAAGCGCTGCAGATATTCCGATAAAAGCAGCCACAGAAGTTATCGCATCACTCCGGTGATGCCAGGCATCTGCCTTCAGGGAAGAGCTCCCGGTCTCTTTGCTCCTTTTAATGACCCGGCGAAACGAGATCTCCTTCCACAAAATAATAACTCCCAGTACAATAAGCGTATAAGGTTCCGGCAGGCCGTGTGGCGTGTCTATATTTTGTATACTCTCATAGGCAATGATGGTAGCAGAGATCACCAGGAAACCTACGATCACGAAAGTGAGCAGTGGTTCGACCTTTCCGTGCCCATAAGGGTGGTTATGGTCTGCGGGCCGATTGGCATATTTCAGTCCCAGTAATACCAAAAGCGAAGAAAACACATCGGTTGTAGACTCTATGGCATCGGCGATAAGGGCATATGAGTTTCCAAAAATACCGGTAACCCCTTTTACAACAGCAAGGACAGCATTGCTCAGTATACTGAAATAAATGGTTTTTACTGCTGTCTCTTCCCTGGTCATTTATCTTATTTTGAACAAATTTATAACATCTCGTAAAAACAAGGCGATTTTCATTTCCTTTTCCCACAAGCATTTTCAGCAATGAAATAAGGCCCGTCATCCCTCATTATACCTTTTACAGGACCTTCTTTACCCTTCCCTGCAAAGGGCAAAACAGAAAAACTCCTTATTCAAAATTCCTCCAAAATCATAAAATCAGCACGATAACGGAACACAAAACACTAATTATCAACATCGTGGATATCATCACAAATTATTATTAATCCATTAAAAACCCTTTAAAAATCATTGTTTTAAATGTTCCTTAACATTCATTTCAAAAAATCCTGTTATTTTTGCCATTGAATACGATTTTAAAAAACGGAAATCTTTGGTACTTAACAAATCGACATACAAAAGTATTGCCGCTTCTTTTTTGGTACTGTTCGGGATATTTCTGATCACTCCCGCCATCGTGACCATTATAGAAAAAAGTGCCGATGTCTCCATCTTCTATTCCGCGGCCGAAGAGGAAAATCACGGGTGTACAAAAGTTGTAGACGACCGGATCATAAACAGTATATACGACTCTTCGTTTGTACTGTCTTCTCCCTTATACGAAAGGGCTCCAATGGAATATGTGGAAGATCTGTATACTTCATACCAGGCAGACCAATTTTGCCCACCTCCTGAATTGTCTTAATCACTTCTTATTTAACAGATCCTTTTTTGTGGTCAGGTAACAAACCGTCTATATGACCGGTCCTTGCTATCCATAGCCATGCCTTTAATCCATTATACCCTCTGTGTTTTCACACAACGGGCCCGGGGATTATCATCAAATGCTTTTAGGAAACTCTTACAAGCACAGCCTTTGATCTGTTTATTTTCTGAAACACAGACCTATGACCAATAAGTCGGGTATACTCCTGTTACTTGTCATTGGTGTCCTGTTCTCATGATTTTTTTGATAAAACATAATATAAATACTCCATCTTTTAAAAACTGATTTTATGAAAGAGAAAACGTCATTATTTGCAAATCTTAAATCGGATTTTGCGGCGGGACTTGTGGTCTTCTTAGTGGCACTGCCCCTGTGTCTCGGAATAGCCATGGCCTCTGGCGCACCATTGTTTTCCGGGATCATATCCGGTATAGTAGGGGGTATTGTGGTAGGGTACCTCAGCCAGTCGCATGTCAGTGTTTCCGGTCCTGCCGCAGGATTGACCGCCATCGTGCTCGTAGCGCTAACGGACCTGGGCGCCTTTGAGGTCTTCCTGACCGCGGTAGTCATCGCCGGCCTTATACAACTCGTACTCGGTTTTATCAAGGCAGGTACCATATCGAACTACTTCCCTACCAATGTTATTGAAGGGATGCTGGCCGGTATCGGGGCTATCATATTTCTGAAACAGGTGCCCAAGGCACTCGGTTCGGATGTAGAGATAGGTTCAGGCCTGGCCATATTCACCGATCTTATCGCGTCTTTCGGGGATATAAAACCCGGGGTCATTGTGGTTACCCTTATATCCCTGGCCATATTAATTGCCTGGGACAAAGTAAGTTTCCTAAAGAAAATAAAACTCCTGCCCGGAGCCCTGGTAGCCGTAATTGCGGGTACACTTATTAACGAAGTATTTATCATGTCCGGAAGTTCTCTGGCGGTTTCGGGAAACTATCTTGTAAACCTGCCGATCCCCACTTCGGCAGAAGAATTCAAAGGAATGATCTCGCTTCCCAGCCTCGCTGCCGTAACCAATCCGGATGTCTGGGTAGCTGCCATAACCATAGCCATAGTGGCTTCTATTGAGTCACTGCTCAACCTGGAGGCTTCGGTACGGCTCGACCCGCTTAAGCGTTATGCCAGTGCCAATCGTGAACTTAAGGCCCAGGGTATAGGGAATATGGTATGCGGATTTATAGGAGGCCTACCCCTTACCACCGTGATCGTAAGGACATCAACCAATATCAATGCCGGTGGTAAAAGCAAGACTTCTGCCATACTGCACGGTATCCTTTTATTGGTCTGTGTACTGGCCATCCCGTTCCTGCTCAACAGGATACCCCTGGCTACTTTGGCGGCAGTGCTGCTCATTATCGGATATAAGCTGGCCAAGCCCGCTACCTTTAAGCATTTCTGGCTGAAGGGTAAATACCAGTTCATCCCCTTTATAGCCACTTTCGGTGCTGTTGTCTTTACAGACCTACTGAAAGGAGTGGCCCTGGGAATGATCATCAGTGTCATATTTATCCTGAAAGGAAACATCAAAAGGGCATACTTCTTCCGCAAGAAGGAATATAAAGACGGTGACATTATACACATGGACCTGGCACAGGAAGTATCTTTCCTGAACAAGGCAGCCATTAAACTTACACTGAGCCACCTGCCGGAAAATTCCAAAGTGATGATCAATGCCTCAGACACGGTTTATATTGCACACGACATCCTGGACCTCATCCATGAATTCAAGACCATTACCGCCCCGGAAAAGGACATACAAGTGATCCTGACAGGTTTTAAGGATGCCTACCGAATGGATAATGACGATGAAGCCGCCAATCATGTATCTGTGGAACACGAAGAACTGGTGGCACACCGTGGGAACAACAGTATATCGCATAAAGAAGTCATTTCCGAGCTGATCAATGATAAATAAATATAACATGTGGGGGAAGGGTACCGGAGGACAGGTAACAGTTGTGCATCCGTCACCGGTTGTCCGTCCCCCGTCCAAAAGCAAATATATGAAAGCACATACTGCAGAAACACAGGCCACAGTAACTCCGGCAAAAGCCCTTGAATTTTTAAAAGAAGGCAATCAACGTTTTATAAAAAACCTGAGAGCCAACCGGGACCTGCTCGAACAGGTCAATGCCACCAAGGACGGGCAGTTCCCTTTTGCCGTAATTCTCAGCTGTATAGACAGCCGTACTTCGGCAGAACTGATCTTCGATCAGGGCCTGGGCGACATTTTCAGCGCCCGTGTAGCCGGAAATGTTATCAATGAGGATATCCTCGGCAGCATGGAATATTCGTGCAAGGTAGCAGGGTCCAAACTGATCGTTGTCCTGGGACATAGTAAATGCGGTGCGGTTACCAGTGCCTGCAAAGGTGCAAAAATGGGTAATATCACAGCCCTGTTGAGTAAAATGCAGGATTCGATAGGAGAAGTGAACAGGGAGAAACCGAATGCAGACGCTTCTTCTCCCGAATTTGTAGAAGCCGTAGCCCATCACAACGTGATCCATACCATGGATGAGATCCTGAAACGAAGCTCTGTACTGAAAGAAATGTTCGATGCCGGAGAGATCGGTATTGCGGGGGCTTATTACAATGTAGACTCCGGGGAAGTGGAGTTTATCAAGGAAGTTCTGCACGATTAACCGGCAGATTTATTCGGATTCAGATCAATGATACCGGTCTAAATACAAATTGTAGTGCTTAAAAAACCGTCAGGCAAGCCCCCCTGACTCTGCCCGACGGTTTTTATGAGCGCTACTGTACAGTAAAGTTCCGTTCGGTTAGCAGCCCGTTGTATTCAAGTTTCAAGGTTACCGTATTTCCCGATTGTACATCACCACTGTTTTTCAGAGTGGCGATATACTGGAAAACGATACCGGTTTGTATAGATTCAAACACTTTTAGCAATTCTACTTCCGCTCCTTCATCATCAACAGATACTAAACCTCCGCCGGTCTCTTCACCGAGGCGCTGAAGATTCTCTTCAGCCTGGGAGTTCCCTAAGCCCAGGGCAATGGTGTATACCGGAATGCCCAGGTTGTTCGCCTTGTCTATGGCTTCCTGGAGGGCAGTCGAGGAGGCATTATCCTCACCATCTCCCAGGGTAACCACAGCCTTACGCACAAGACTGCGTTCTGAAACGGCATCCAGGCTATAAGAAACAGCATCCCAAACGGCTGTGGCGGAAGGCCACAGATGATCAGAAGATATAGTGAGAGCAGGAGTGTCGGAATGGGGCGGACGCTGAATTCCCCCATAGCCGTCATACGGGTTTTGATAGATGAGGTTATAGGGACTTAAAGCATCTACTACCAGGCGCAGGTCTTCTGCTTTACTTGTAAAGCCGCTTTCGGAAAAAGTGTAATTCACCTCTGAGCCGCTACTGTCCTCAAAAGTAAAATTTGATGCGAGATATTCGTCATTTACCGGCCGTACGGTACCGTCGAAATAAATAATAGCTGTTTCATCGTCATCCCCTTTTTCATCCAGGAACAGATGGGCGCCATCGCGGGCCAGGTGATAGCGCGTATAGTTATCGCCATTCCCGTCCTGGTATACACCGGTTTCCATAGAACCGCTAACATCTATTGCCAGTACCACGGTAGCAGCTTCCCGGGTTTGGGCAGCCACTGTAACCGATTCTAACGGGATGTCATTGTCTCCTGTGGCAAGACTGAATTTAGATGCCGGAATACCAATCACTGGCCGACCGGATACATCGTCAGTCACTACAAAACCGAAACGGCCGTCTGATTGCCGGAACAGCGAACGTATCTGGTATTCAGCTGAGCTCTTTATGGTACTCACTACGGTGGGTTCTTCACTGCCTGCAAAGGCCTGTATCTCTATTTCAACAGGCCGGAGGCCATCGGGTTCTGCTCTCGCCAAGACAGCTTTTTCCGGAACAGCTCCTTCGAACATCCCGCAACCGTCGGTTGTAAGTGTTTCAGAAAGTTTATTGCCGTCTTCGTCAAACAACTCAATCACAACCCCTGAAAGGCGTACATACCCGGCCGGCACATCTCCGGGACAATCGTCCCTGTGGGCCACCTGCTTCGTTAAAGGCCCGCGACGCGCACTAACCTCATTCAGCCGGGCCCCGGCTTCCGAAGTGCTTTCCGGGGCAAGGAGAATTCCGCTAATATCTTTTTCGCTACCCGATGCATGGTCATCATCATTATTACAACCGACGAGCCCTATTGCCACAGCCAGCAGAACGATAAATAAACGGGCTTTTTCATGGCCCGATAATAAGTGTTTGGTATTCATCATATCATAATTTAAAGGTCTTTACCAAGATTTCAGAGACTGTCTCAATTTTAACTGAATTCAAAAATATGAGGAGTTTGACAAAGAGGCAATCCCTAAAAAAAAGTATTTCTCTCTACTGGTTTTCAGGTATTTTCCGGAAAGAGAAAGCCTGTCTAAACTGAATTAAAAAGGCTGGTTTCAAAAAAAGTAGTACGCCTCCCCGATTCCCGGTATATAGGAACAGGCGTTGTCCGGCTTCGCCAAATCTTTGGTTTCAGGGCCCTACCGGACTGATCGGGCCATCGGGATAGGATGCTGAAACCAGCTCGACGGGATGTTATTCCAAACCATCAACAGTAACAGAGACCTTTCCTTTAAGTTTTATAAAGGCCACCATGGCAGTGTCTGACAACTGGATCTTGTCCAATATTATTTCCTGAACAGACCCGTTAACAAAAACACCTTTCATAGGGGAGTAATTCTCAAGGTAATGCTCTACGTTCTCTTTGCCCTCCATTAAATTGGGTTCTATGGAATACCTGCATTTTTCCTGTAATTGAAGTAATACGCGATTGCCGGCCAGCCATTGCGCCGATCTTAACAGGGCATTTTTTGTATCGAGTACATAATCCAGTTTATCAAAGTAGACTTCTTTGGTGATCTCGTTGTATTGCGGATAGCCTGTTAAATAAATAATACCGTTAACACTTCCAGTCACATCCAAAGCAATAATTATTTTACCGTCCTTTTGCCAGATATCAACACCTCTGACCACAACTTTCTTTCTCCCTTCTCCAAACTCATAGCCTTTAAAATTCCTGGTCAGGATCCGTGAGGCATCCTTATACGTCGATATGGCGGCTATACTGGCCGTAACGGATTCGGGGATTCTGCCCACGGGTTTCAGAACGATCTTTTCCCTGTTGAATTTCGGTTGGGGCTCTTTTCCGATAATGGTCTCCATGGCACACTTCATACCCATTTTAAAGGTGATAGCCCCATCCTTTAAAACAGCATCCGTAGTGTATAATTCTTCCGGGATAATCCGCAACCAACTCTCATAGGTCTCGCTCATCTGAAACGGGGTACATATTTTTTCCAGGGCATCCAGTACATTGGGTTTAAAGTCCAGCGATTCCCTGATGGCATGGTCTATACTTTCTTCAACAGCAGGCTTTAACAAAGAAACTGCCGGGTTAACCAGGCTGGTAATCGGGACCTTTTGCCCCATGACATTCATGCTTGGCTTTTCATTCCACACCAGGGATTTTAACCTCGTATTCGTCCTTAACTGCCAATTAAAGAGCCCGACATCACTAATAAAGGTAATGGTGCCGCTTAAAGAAATATTCCTGATATCTTCCAGGGGCAATCCGAATTTATTGGCGCTGAACCGATAATTTATCAATGCTTTTAATGGTAATACGGTTTTTAGCTTTCCGTTTTCGCTGGTTATGGAAATGGCCTGCTCTTTCCAGACCTTCATTTTAAGGTCGTCGTCTTCAAAGTTCTTATCTTCATAGATAAGCCCCCCGAACGAATTGTTCGTTATCCGTTCTACATCTTTTAGTTTTATGGTGACAGGAAGGTTTATAAACGAGTATGTATTTTCATAAACCAAAGGAGCTGCTTTACCGGGCTCGGGCTTCAGGGTCGCTATTTTTTTTGATGATGAACAGCTCACCAGGCTCGAAAAAAATAACAAAAGACATAAATAAAATGCTCTTGTACGCTTATGATCTTTCATTGACAGGCAAATTTAAGGTCCTCTGAAAATTGCTGTCTAAAGATAGAAAAATCAGCATAAACCCATAATGTATTCAGGGTAAACGCATCGTATACAGAAAAGATTGTGCTTCGACTGCACGGTTCCTATGACAAGGTGGTAATCGGTGATCGGTAAACAGTAGGTAGTTGGTCAGCAGAGGTTCACTCCATCGTAGCTCCCATTGCCTTATAAATACCAATTTCCTTAAACTCGCCCTTAAGTACTTTTATTTTTCCATTGGATTCCTGTACGGAAAATTCATATTTTCCCGAAATGGTATTGGGGTTTCCTTTAAGATCGAGGTCAGAGATTGTAACGGAACCTTCTTCCGCCATCGCATCGTCAAACAGTGCTGTACATAACACTTCTTTCTTCTCAATCTCTTCGCCTGCTGCTGCCCGTTTCATATAATTACCCGCCTCATAGGTCCCTTCCTTGAGAGTGGCCACTTTAAAGTGAATCTGAATATGCATATCCCCCTCTTCTGAAGAAGCCTCTAACATTAAAATGCGCTTTGTGTCCTCACTTGCCATCAGCGTGGCATTGAATCCGGAACTATCATATTGCTTTCCATCAATTTCTATACTAAAGGAGCCATTTTCTTCTGTGCTTTTGGCAACCTCTTCATGTTCTTCAATTTCTTTGCTCATTTCTTTTATTGCCTTTAATCCCTCTTTCTGTTCTTTGTTTAAACAAGAATTGAGGCCAATAACAGCAACGAAACTGAATAAAACGGATCTTTTTATCATTGTTCTGGTTTTTGAATTAAAATTTGCAGCAATCTATAATTTTATTATTCCTTGTACTCACTCAGACCAATTCTTTGCTTATTGGTATTGCCCGGCTGCGCAACATAGGAAGGAAGATCCGGTGACTTGGCATCATTATCACCATCACCACATCCCCCTCTTAAGGCACAAATAGAGTTTATCCACATATCCATAATCATCTTAAAGTGATTTCTCATCCAGTTAGATCTCCCCTTAATATCTGTTGGATTCATAGCCACCTTGATACCATCGTAAATTCTTTTATTTATATCCGCTTCATTCAGGTATTCTTCCGTGGGCTTAACATCCGTGAACTCTCCTGCCTCATCCAAATATCCTTTATATTCTTTATATTGATCCACCCATTTTTTCAGCTCCTGATACCTTCCCTTGATCTGTTCCCAGGTGGGTTTTTGAGCTTGCTGTATGGAAAAATCAGGGGTAATGTCCGGCATGTATGGTCCATGTCCTTCAAAACCCGGTTGTTCCCTTTCTCCGGGATTAGGTGTCTTTTCCATGACTTCGGCCAATTCTCCAAAAGATCCGCGGAATATCCATGCACCATTTTCTATGACCTTACGCTGTCCGGGGTCCTGCCCTACGAAAGTAATGCCCTCTATTTTCCATACCGGCACATTTATCTGGCCATATGGAAATACGGTTTCGCCAACGCTATCATTATATTGAATTTGTATAGAATTTCCCTCATAGGAAATCGTGGTCACCCTTCCTTTTTCATCTTTAACAATATCCAATTGGGCAGGCCGGTATAGTTTTATGTCTGTCTCACTATACCCCCTGGAATTGCTCCGTAGATAAAAGCCCCGACCTATATAAGACCAAATTCCCTTATCAATAATTTTACTGCCGGAACCCATGGGAGCCACACCGGTCTTTACGGCAATGGCTTCCAGTTCACTGTATTGCATCTGTGCCGATTGCATCCTGTCCCGCAGCGACATATATGTATTTGTAAGAGACTTTATCTCTTCGGGAAGGTGCTTACCGGCGATCTCCTTTACATTTACCTGCAAGGTCAATATTTCCCTGGCGGTCAATAAGGGTTTTACCCGGGACTGAAAATCCAGGGGATAATCAGAAAATTTCGCTCCTGCTTCTATCCCCCAAATAAGGGTCTGTACATCCGACTGGGGTATGTCGGGAAAATCAACAGATCTTTTTAAAATAGAATTTATAATCCCGGCTTTTAGTCCTTTAAGTTTAGCTATCTGATAACCATCTCCCTGAGTAGGCCCGTATACTCCTGCCTTCAGGCAGTATGATCTTACAGTAGCCTTGTAATAACCAGGTTTTAACTTGAAGCTGGTTATAGTGTTGGCCATTTCCGGATCAAAAAAATCCTCATCAAACCAATTGAATCCATACAAAGTATCGTTTATGGACGTGGTTATAGCAGAACCGGGTTTCCATGCATGAGGGTCCACTTTGGCGGTTATTTTCCGGACCTTTTTCATTACTTTTTTCAATATTTGAGCCTGGCCGTTCAGGGATAATAAACAACAAGCCATCACAACAAATATCATCCTAAACGAACTGTTCATCGTGTAAATCTTTGGGTTCTGTCTCGTAAAATTAGCCGATATATCCCATAAAAACACAGCACCTCCAATTGTTTTAGTATTTGAAATGCCCTGATGAGTAATTACAAGGAATTTCCGAGCATTCAATTTTTACAAAGAGTCAAAAAACAAAAGGACTCCTGCCTTTTTACTTTTGGAAACAGGGATATGGGATCCATTATTTAAAACAAGATGCTCTTCTTTTTTGCGGTACATAACTACATGAGCAAAATTGACCAGATAAGATTGATGTACACGCATAAAACCAAGTGGAGACAGTTTTTCTTCAAAAACTTTTAATGGCTGTGAAACCACTATCTTTTTATCCGGCTCCAGAGAAAAAACCGTATAATTATTGTCTGCCTGTGCATAACAAATATCCTTTGTTTTTATGACATGAATCCGGTCGGAGGTTTTCAGAACAATCTTTTTTTCCGGGCTTCTTTCTTTCCTGTAATTTTGAAAAAAGGCCTCCAATTGCAGATAGTAAGTTTCCTGTTGCAATGTTTCGATCACTCTTTTCACCGCAGTCTCTATTTCTTTGGGAGTAACGGGTTTGAGCAAAAAATCCAGGGCGCTGTACCGGAAGGCCTCTACGGCATAATCGGCATAGGCGGTAATAAAGATCACCTTAAAATCGTGTTCTCTTTTACCGTAAATTTTTTCCAGCAGTTCAAAAGAATTACCATCCGGGAGATTGATATCCAGAAAGAGGAGTTGCGGCTGTATGGTATAAAACACCTCTTCCGCTTCTTCCAGGTTTTCTGCTTTGTATATATGCAATCCCTTAAATTTTTCAGTCAGGACGGAAGCGATGAATTCTCCCGACCGATCGTCGTCCTCTACAATCAGACAAGTGGTCCCCGTATGTTTTATTGAACTTTTCATGCACATTTTGCTCTTTTGCGATAAAATCCGGCCTGAAAGAATGTCCTCGTTTTCTTTGTACAGATCATTCCCAGAGTATCGGCAGGTCTATAAGCACCCTGGTTCCGGGAAAATCGGTATCTTCCCGGAAAGGTGTTATCTCCACGTGTATCTTCCTTTCACTTCCCTTATTGAATTCGCGTATTCTCTTATTTACGATCTCCATTCCCATGGAACGGTGAAGGGCATCTGCATTTTGTTTTCGTTCGGGATCTATCCCTCTTCCATTATCGCATATCTCAACCTGTAACATATGCCCTGCTTCTCCGTTTTTTATGCCTACCTGTATTTTTCCTTCCGGAACACCTTTCACTCCGTGGATCACGGCATTCTCTACAAAGGGTTGTACCAGCATTACCGGAATATAATACGCATCTGTTTCTTCCGGCAGCTCTTCCGTGATCTCGAACATAAAACTGTGGTCTGAATTCAATTGTTGAAGATGAAGAAAATTGTGTATCATTTCCATCTCTTTCTCCAGTGAAATGGTTTCCCTGTCTGAGCTTTCCAGTACGGACCTTATAAGTTTGCCAAAGCTGCCCAGATATTCTACCGAGGTTTCCTTTTCATTCTTAAAGATAAAATTCTGTACGCTTTGCAGGGCGTTAAAAATAAAATGCGGGTTGAGCTGTGTAAGCAGAAAGCGCTGTTGTATCCTGGATTTTTCCAGGGCCTGCCGGGTTTTGTTCTGTTTTATCCACACGTATATCAATCCCGCAAACAACAGTAATAATGCCAGGGAAGCAACCACCAGGATCTTTTGCCGGTTGATGAGTTCGGCCTGTAATTCCTTTTCTGCCTGCAAATTATCTATCTGAAATTGCTTTTTATCCGATTCATATTTTTCGGTGAGTTCGGCCACTTTTGCCCGGTAGTCAAGTGCGGCCAGGGAATCTTTCAGTTCGTTATAGGCATCAAACCAACGGAGGGAACCCCGCAGGTCTCCGGTTTCCCGGGCAAGGTTTGCAAGGTTGAGCAATAGTTGTAGCCGGTATTCGCCTTCAGCTTCTTCAAGAGCCCGACGATAGTATTCTTCTGCTTTGTCTGTCCGCCCTGATTTTTGCCAGGCATATCCCAGGTTATTCAATGTAATCATCGGGCTGCCCAACCCCAGGCTATCTCTTATTTTCAGGCTTTCCTCCCCCGCTTTTATCCCTTCCTGCCATCGCCCCTGGTCCGTGTATCTTTTTACCAGATTACCCAGCATAACAGCTTTCATCATGGGCTGGCCAAGCTCATCAGCCAGCATAAGAGTTTCATTGACAAGAGCTTCCGCACGATCAAAATCCTCAAGGTCCATACACAATGAAGCTAGATTGGCCAACAGGTTAAGCCGTATCAAAGTCTTTTCTCCGACAAATTCAAGAGCTTCTTCCAACAGGTCTTTTGCCTTTTCAAATTCCTTAAGCCTTGCATAGAGCGCTGACATATTGGAAAATACTTTGGCCACATCGTCAGGATATCGGTCCTTGTTTATATAAGCCAGGCTGGTATGAAAGTATTCCAGCGCCCGCCCGTTCTGATTCTGATAAAGAGCTACGGCCCCCAATCCATTGTAAAGACGACCTGTATAGAGAGAGTCACCCTGTTTTTTAGCTATGGACAAACCTTCTTCAAAGTGCTGTTGCGCCGGGGAAAAATCCCTTTTCTGCAAGAACCTGCTCCCGGTTATATACAGGCTATCCAACAGGTTTATTACATCTGTTTGCGGAGCTTTGGAAGAGGCCTCCTGTATAGGTGCGGCGTAACCGATGTGAACGGAAAAAAATAATATCCATATAAAAATACATGGAGTTCTAAACAAGAGGTACATATAAGTTGCCTGGTATTGATTGGTTTTTCAAAATTAACATTTATTAACATACCAGACAATGAGAAAGGCACATCTCATATCCCTTTTTTACGGTGCGTTATTGAGAAGACATTCCTGTCGTACAGGGATGTACGCATATTAACGGACTTTAAGGATCAGGGTCCGATAGCTCCCAACCGAGACCGAGATTTTCATCCTTATTTTCAAGCACCAGGTGGAACACGGCCTCCCCAATCTCTTTAACGGGTGTATACAACACAGAGGTCCTCTTCTTTTCTGCATCCACAAAGCTCATTACATTGTCGGTAGCATCAAAAAAGACCAGGAGGGCCCCTATGACCACCACTACTTTCAATCCGCCGAAGAGACCGCCCAGGACTTTGTTGAGCAGGCCCAATGCTGCAAAATCAGCAATTTTTGTCAGGAGTTTTCCGGCGAGAGATACCACTATGATCACCACACAAAACACAAGGATAAAAGCGGCGAGGTTGAGGTATTTCTCATCCCAGTCTACATAGTTTTCCAGGTAATCCCCGGCTATATACGAAAAGTGTATGGCAAAATAAATTCCCAGGATCAGGGCTGCCAGCGAAGCTATTTCCACAAAAAGCCCCTTGAAAAGCCCGCGTACAAAGCCGAAAACGATAAGTACCCCGATCGCTATGTCTATATAATTCATGCTGTTTTATCTTGATCGTGATATCAAAGATATATAAATGATTTACGAATTACGATTTTTGATTTACGATTTGCTGCATCACTTTGTACATTTGCAATACTGAATTTCAAAACATGACTAGAGACGAAAAACTGAAAGAGCGCTGGGATATCCTGGTAAAAAAGCTGTCCGGAAAGTTTGCCGATGGCGATACCCTGGACCTGGACTCTATTATATATCTTATCGGCGTACAGGAACTGGGGCAACTGGGCCGGAAATTCAAAAAGGACGACAAGATCAACCTGATGCACATTGCCATATGCAGGCTTCTGGAACCTTATGGCTATTATGAATTTGACTATATCGACAAGGACGGCTGGCCCCATTACAACACCAAGGAGCAACTCCCTCATTTAAAAGCAGGAGAGCAATCGGTTTTGATGAAAGAGGCCATCGTACAGTATTTTATGGAGAAAGAATTTATAAAATAAGTAAAAAAAAGTAAATTTGCTCTCTGTTAAGGCGGGATGGCAACTTTTCGTATTCCAATGAAATCGGCGGTTGTCCCCGCTTCAGAGGAAAAGGGGGGGCTGTCCTTCGTTTTTTGCTGGTCCCGAAGGGGAGAAACCAGTAAAAATTGCCATATTCATAAAAAAAGTTGCTCCATGATAGACAAGATTAAGGAATACATTACCGAGGTAGAGCAATTTACCTCTTCGGATAAAGAAGAAATAGAAGCATTCCGGATCAGGTATCTCGGCAAAAAAGGGGTGCTCAACGATTTCTTTGCTGCTTTTAAAAGTGTTCCCAACGGAGAGAAAAAGGAATTTGGCCAGGCTGTGAACCACCTTAAAAACGCTGCTCAGGAAAAGGTAAACGCTTTAAAGGAAGCCCTGGAAAGCCAGGCAGACCAGAAAAGTATTTACGGTGACCTGACACGCCCTGCGGAGCCGATTCCCCTGGGGGCACGCCATCCGATCTCTATCGTTAAAAACCAGATCATCGATATTTTTTCGCGTATCGGTTTTAATGTTTCCGAAGGGCCTGAAATAGAGGACGACTGGCACAACTTTACCGCCCTGAACCTCCCGGAATACCACCCTGCAAGGGATATGCAGGATACTTTCTTTATCCAGACCGATCCGGATATCCTGTTGCGGACACACACCTCGTCAGTACAGGTGCGCTATATGGAGGAACACAAACCGCCAATACGAACTATTTCTCCTGGCCGGGTATACCGTAATGAGGCCATTTCGGCGCGTTCGCACTGCTTTTTTCACCAGGTGGAAGGACTTTACATCGACAAAGGCGTTTCTTTTGCCGACCTGAAACAGACCCTGCAGTATTTCACCAAGGAAATGTTCGGAAAATCGAAAATACGCCTGCGGCCTTCCTATTTCCCGTTTACGGAACCCAGTGCCGAAGTGGATGTATACTGGGGCCTAGAAACGGAATCGGACTATAAGATCACCAAGGGCACCGGCTGGCTGGAGATCATGGGATGCGGTATGGTTGACCCTAACGTATTGAAAAATTGCAATATAGATTCCACTGAATACTCTGGTTTTGCTTTTGGTATAGGAATAGACCGTATAGCGATGCTGTTGCACCAGATACCGGACATCCGCATGCTCAGTGAGAATGATGTACGCTTTCTGGGGCAGTTCAAATCCGTTCTTTAAGGGCGCGATTGTCCGAAGACTTTTTATCCAGGATAAACATTTTCCCGTTATGAAGAAAGACATAGAAATCCCCGTTGTCAAGGATGTATATGTTGCCGTGGTCAGGGAATGGAATGAAGAATTCCTCTCCAAAGACTGGAATGCCTATATCATTAACAACCAGAAAACTCCCATAGAAATGGTATTGGTGGTTTCCAGGGGTTATGACGGGGACACCAGGACTTCTGTAATGCGGCACGGCATAGGGGTAGTGGGTGCAAGGGATTTTGCCAAGATAGAGCTGGTCCAGGAAGAGGTTTTCGGGCTTCACAACGAGTTTTACGTCACTTTCTTCTCGGAGGGCAAGCTGTATGAAAAGAAATACCTGTTCTCCAAAAACACGATCCGGGAAAGCGCCCTGACCGACCTACCTGTTATGGAACAACAAGGCATACTGGCCAAATAATATAGCCGGCTACAAAAACCTGATTTTGTTCGATCTTCTTTGTTGCGCAGATGGGTGAAGATTTTATTCCTTTTTGGCGGAAAAGAGGTGTTTTACCTGGCTTTTGTAAATGCCATTTTTACGGCAAGTCCGGTAAGCACACTAGCCATAAACCAGCGCTGAAACTTTGCCCAGGAGGGATTCCTTGAAAACCATACCGACATCCGGGCGGCAAAGATGACAATCAGAAAGTTTACTGAAAAGCTGATCAACACCTGTACAACGCCTAACTGGAAACTCTGTGTGAGGACTGAACCGTATTCCGGTTTTATGAACTGCGGGAAAAGAGACAGATAGAAAACTGCCATCTTTGGATTCAATACATTGGTGAGGAAACCGACATGGAACAATCTGATCTTTGAATCGTTTTTTAGCGTACGGTCTGCACTAAAAAGATCGTTTTTCCCAGATTTTACGGCCTTATAGGCCAGGAACAACAAATATCCTATCCCGAGCACCTTTACAGTCAAATAAGCATAGGGAATGGCAAAAAATATGGCCGTAAGGCCAAAAGACACCATAACGATATGAAACAGGAAACCACATATCACTCCGAAAAGGGAAATGACCCCGGCTTCTTTTCCCTGTGAAAGGGAGCGGGATATGAGATAGACCATGTTGGGCCCCGGGCTCATTACCATGATCAGGGCAGCGAGAGCAAATAGCAAAAGGGTGTCGGTTGGTAACATGATATCTTTTTTTCAGGTTGTTTGTATCACATCCTGTAAATCCATTGTTCCGGATTCAGGCGATTGGTATCCCTGTACAGGAAAAACTTGAGTTCGGTCTTCCCGGTAGAAGGGCTGGTAAATATTTCTCCGAGCTGTGTTTTTGCAGACACTTTCTGTCCTTTTTTCACATAGATCTTACCGAGGTTGTAATAGGTTGTGATGTAATTTCCATGTCGTAGCTGTACGGCCTTGTTAGCCCCGGGAACGGCGATAATGGCCGACACTTCCCCGTCAAAGACAGCCCGGGCCTTTTCTCCTCTCTGGGTGGAAATGATCACCCCGTTGTTAAAGTTTTTTACCGCGGGATAGACCGGATCGGAATACTCTCCATACCCTTTGCTCTTCACTCCCTTTTCTACCGGCCATATCAGCTTGCCCTTGTTGGCAGAAAAATTATTGGCGATGACCTTGGCTTCCGGGGTCAGTGCAAAGGTGGCATTACTGCTGCTTTTCCCTGCTTTTTTGTTAGATTCGGCAATGGCTTCCCGGATCAGTTTTTCTATCTGCCGGTCTATGGCTTTTGTCTCCCTGCGTTTTTTGGTGATCTGGGAATTGTATTTCGATTCCTTTTTCCGGATACTGGCAATGAGCGCCTGTTGTTCCTGCCTTTCTTTTTCCAGGGCCTGCTGTTCCTTCTTGTTCTCACCGATCAGCACTTCTTTTTCCTTGCGCTGGGCTATAAGGCCTTTATTGAGCTCCTGGAGCTCTATGGTCTTAGCTTCTATGGAACGCCCTTGTTCTTTCCGGTAATCGGCGTATTGCTTCATGTATTGCAAACGCTTATAAGCCTGGAAAAAACTCTCGGAAGAGAGCAGGAACATCAACCTGTTTTGCCTGGACTTGCCCTTATAGCTGCGGCGTATGGTCCCGGCATAATCTTCCTTTAAGGTGCCGAGCTCTTTTCTCAGATCGGCTATCTTTTTCATATTGTTGTTGACCTGGCGGTTGAGAAGATTGGCCTGGCGGTTGGTCACTTGTATGAGTTCCTGTCGTACCCTGATCTTCTGGTTGAGGTCTTCCACCTCGGTAACCACATTCTGCCGTTCCTTTTTCTGCTGAGACAAAAGGGTGTTGATCTGCCTTATTTCTTCCTGCAAACGGGCTCTTTTGGCCTCCAGTTCTTTTTGCTCCCTGTTCTGCGCATTTGCAAAACTGCAGAACAGAAGGGTCATCAACAGTAAAAAAATGCGTTCTCTCGTCATGCAGATCATCATTTAATATATATCCAAATCCGGGTTATTTTACAGTTCTCCTTTCAGGTTTATTTCCTTGTATCCCTTTGGGATGCTGTAAGGAAATCTTACTTTACGGTTAAACTCTATGTTCCTGTATTTTATATCGATCCTGGTTTCCTTACCGTTCTCGCGCGCGCTGATCCCGATCTCTTCAGGAAATATCTGCTCTGCCACCTGCTGATAGGTCTTATATTCGATATCCAGTTGCCTTCCGGCCTCCGGTTCGGATAACAACTGCCGCCCTATTTTGAAATTGGCGGGCTCCACCTGAAACAATACTTTGAGGAAATCCATATCCTTAACGGGCTTTAACTGGTAGTTATTGTTCACAACCAGGGAATTATAAGAATCGTCCCTGAGATTGAACATAGCCTGGCCCAGCAACATGTTCTGCACTTTTTCGAAATCCAACTCGGTGCCCAGAAGATGGCTCAGATAGGTAAAGTCGCCGTCGAAATAGCTATTGTCTAGCTTGTTGTAAAAGCTCACCCTTTCGGGAGTAATGTACACTTTTGCCAGGTTCATGGTAGCACTGAGCCATATGGCCTTGTCCTTTTCCATCCGGAAACTCAGGTTAACACCCTGGGAGGAAGAGCCATTATCGTAATTCACATGCATTCTTCCGACAACAGTTTTAAAATCCAGCTCGTTCTTGTAATGCCTTTTGATGATCTGCCTTGCGGGGAGGTCGCGGACGGCCTCTCCTTCGGCTACGGCCCTGGTGCTCTTACACGACTGCATCCATACCATGGCTATTAACATCAACAGCACAAATGGCATCCTGTGTATATATCTCATTTTATCCGTTGCTATTTTCTGCCTTTGTTGTGGGGGCACAATGCATCGTGCCCTTACGGTTTTATTTTTTGGGCATATTCATCTGCCTTTTTGTTATTTCCCAGGGAATTATAGGCGATGACAAATTCCCGGTATATGTTGTTCTCCAGTTCGGTATTGTCAATCAGGTAATCCAGGGCTGTTTGCAGGGCACTTATGGCTTGCTTGTGTTTTTTCAGGCGGTTAAGGGCATGGGCTTTGTTATAATACAAACCAGGTTGCGACGGGTAGATCTCCAGGGCACCTTCGGTAATCTTAAGCACTTCATCGTGGTTAAAGAGCTTTTTATAACTTTCTATTTTGTTGTATATCTCCTCCAGTTCGTTTTTCTCTCCGGTATTTTCGTTTTCGGCCACTTCTGTTGGTCCGGGCTCCTGTTGTAACCGCATTCGTGTTTGTATCCACACTTTTTGTCTTTCCCGTTGTTCCGACTTTCCCCGCTCTCCATCCAGCTCCTCGATCAGGGCCAGGGCCTGCTCATATTTTTCGGTGTTGATATAAATGCGGACCAGGTTTTCCTTGTATTTGCCGTTGGCTTTTGCCAGCCTGTGCCCTACTTCTATGGCCTTATCCGTATTGTTTTGCTTTTCGTATACACTGAACAGGGCGTCGAGATACCATATTTCCGGGTTCTTTTCCACCGCTGCGAGCAGATAAGTCTCTGCCTGATCGTATTGCCTTAACATCAGGTGATTGCGGCCCAGTTCATAGTCTACCACATCGTTCTCCGGTTCCAGTTTCTTGCATTCCAGCAGTTCGTCTATGGCCTTTTCGTAATTTTCTATTCCCTTTTGCTTCAGGGCTTCGAAAAAGTGCTCCTGGAACGCATCGGAATTGGATTCAGTGGATATTTCGGCGCTTTCTGCCGTCAAGTCAGGTTCCTGGCCGTAGCTCCCACACAGGGAGTACAGTCCGAAAAACACTGCTATGAACGTCTTTGTTCCCACTTTTCAAATTTATGGATTCTCAAGAACTGTACCAGCCCCCGAACGATTATTTCTTTATTTTCGGACCGGGAACCGGTTAGCAGGTTGAAAACTGGCAACCGGACAACTCGTGACTGGCAACCGGTAACCGGACATTATTCCAGTACCGAATAATCTCCTATGCTTACACTGGTAAACTCACCGTCGAACCTCGCGTGATTTCCGATCATGGCGTTATCCAGTTTTGCATTTTTGAGAATGACACGAGTTTGTACCAGGCTGTTCCTGATCTCGGCATTCTCTACAAAACATCCGTCCCCCAGCGAGACATACGGTCCTATCTTCGCGTTTTTCAAGACTACATTCTCTCCGATATAACAAGGCGGAATGATCTCGGAATTTTCCAGGTCCACGGTATCAGACACCAGCTTCTCACTATCTGTTTGCAGAAAACCGAGCATCCTGGTGTTGGTTTCCACGGTAACGTTCTTATTGCCGCAGTCCATCCATTCATCTACCTTACCGGGCACGAACTTCATCCCCTTTTCCATCATGGCCTTTATGCCGTCATTGATCTGGTATTCCCCGCCGTTGATAATATTGTTGTCCAGAACGCCCTGGAGTTCGGTCTTGAGCACTCCGGCGTCTTTAAAATAGTATATCCCTATAACTGCAAGGTCAGAGATAAACACTGTGGGTTTTTCCACCAGCCCGGAGATCTCTTTTTCGTCGTTGAGCTGTACAACCCCGTAGGCTTCGGGATTTTCGACCTGTTTTACCCAGATCACGCTGTCTGCGCTTTCATCCAGGGTAAAATCGGCCTTGAACAGGGTGTCTGCATAGGCAATGACACAGGGCCCGGAAAGCGAATCGGCCGCACACATAATGGCGTGGCCTGTTCCCAGGGGCTTATCCTGGTAATAGATGGTCCCCTTTGCCCCGAGTTTTTCGGCTATGGACAACAGCGTGTTCTCTATTTCCTGGCCAAAGTCGTCCTTGATGATAAAGGCCACTTCTTCGATATCCTGTTTCAGGACACCTGCTATGTCTTCCACCAGGCGTTGTACAATGGGTTTTCCCGCAATGGGGATCAATGGTTTCGGGACGGTCAACGTGTGCGGACGCAGACGGGACCCCCGACCTGCCATAGGTACTATTATTTTCATGTGTGTGTTGTGTTTTTCGCCGGAGGCCATACCAAAGCCCGGCTATTATTATATCACTCGTGTGTTTTTATATTTTCTTTATTTCCGGTTACTTAACCCCGGTACTTCCGAAGCCTCCTTTTCCCCGGAGGGTGTCGGACAGCTCTTCTGCTTCTTTCCATTCAGCCCTTTCGTGCCTGGCAATGATCAGTTGCGCTATGCGTTCTCCGTCTTCGACCACAAAATCCGTGTCGGAAAGGTTCACAAGGATCACACCTATCTCGCCCCGGTAATCGGCATCTATGGTGCCCGGTGCATTGAGAACCGTGACCCCTTTCTTTGCAGCCAGCCCACTCCTGGGACGTACCTGGGCCTCATATCCTACGGGTAGCTCTATGTAAAGACCTGTTCCTACTATGGCCCTTTGCAGGGGTTTCAGGGTAACGGGTTTATCGAGATCGGCACGGAGGTCCATTCCGGCAGACGCTTCAGTTTCATAGTTAGGTAACGCATGTTTGGACCTGTTCATTATTTTTACAGTCATTTTTTTATCATTTTTTAACCGGGTATGGCATTCACAACGGTAAAACCAGCCATTATCTGCCTGTTTCCGGTAGATTTTTACAATATATTCCTTTCCTGTCCCCGTTTTACCTGCCGGGCCTGTACCTGTCTAGGAAAATTCTTTTTAACTCTTTCCTTTCCAGGTAAAACACCAGGGTCAAAAATACTAAAAGTAGCCCACTTCCTACAACAATATCGCTTTTAAATACGTAAAAGGAAAGCAGGGAGAATAAAACAGAAACAGACAGGTAGGCCCCGATTTTCTTCAGGTTGTATGGAACGGGGTAGTGTTTTTGGCCCAGTATGTAGGATATTAACATCATGCTGCCATATGCAGCAAGGACGGCTATTGCCGAACCTTTGTAGCTTATAAGCGGGATGAGGGCAAAATTCAGCACCAGGGTCACCAGGGCGCCGAAAACGGAAATATAGGCACCGTATCGGGTCTTATCCGTGACCTTGTACCATACGGAGAGGTTGTGATAGATGCCCAGGCATAAGTTACCCAGGATGATCATGGGCACAACCCCCAGGGCTTCCCAGTAAGATTCATCCCGGATGATCAGGGATTTCAGGGGGGTTATAAACGCCATCACCCCGAGCAAAATACACGAACCGAAGATCACAAAATACTGCGTTACCAGGGCATAGGTTTCCGGAGCGTTCTTGTTTTTTGCATAGCTAAAGAAAAAGGGCTCGACTCCCAGCCGGAATGCTGTGGCATAAAGCATCATAAATGTGGCTATCTTGCGACAGGCAGAATAAGCCCCTACTTCGCCTTTGGCAATATCTTTGGGAAGAAGATAATCCAACAGCAGGCGGTCAAAAACTTCGTTGACCGTATAGGCCAGGCCTGCAATCAGTACGGGCCATGCATACCGCATCATTTTCACCCACAATTCCCGGTCGAAACGCCATTTTACTTTTCGGTACATGGGCAATACCACCAGGAAGGTAAGGGCACTGGCCACCAGGTTAGAAATAAAGATATAGGCAATCTCAAAATCGTCTATATAAAGAAGGTTCCATACATTGCCTGTGGCTCCATCGGCAAGCCGGGGCAGGAAAATGAGAAAAAAGAAATTCAGCCCGAAGTTTACGGCCACATTGCCCATCTTGATATACGTATAGGCCAACGGCCTTTCGGTAGCCCTGAGCCTGGCAAAAGGAATAATGGCCAGGGCATCCAGCGCAAGAATCCATACTGTATAGACAATAAACTTTGTGTCCACATTGCTCAGTACAGCCAACGGCTCCCGGAACGGAAGGAAAAGGAACAGGAACAACAGGGTCGTAACGACCAAAGAGAGCGAAGAGGTGTTTACCACTTTTTGCTTATCCGCTTCCAGGTTATAGAACCGGAAAAAGGCGGTTTCCATCCCATAGGCCAGCACTACGTTGAAAATGGCGATCCAGCTATAAAGGATGCTGACCTCCCCATACTCCTCCTTCGGGAGAATGTCGGTATACAGCGGAACCAGGAGAAAGGTAAGCATCCTCGGCAGCACTGTCGCCAGCCCGTAAATAAATGTATGCTTGAAAAGTTTTTGAAGTGCACCCAACAGTTCATCGGATTTGTGGGGGATAAAAGTATGGAAAAGTAGTGAAAAAGCCTAATGCTTCGGCTTCGCTCAGCAACCGGGAATTGGCTTCGCTCGGCAACCGGGAAACCGAATCGAACACCATACCTGTAGCTCTGTGTATAGAAAACCTCTTCGGGCTTATTCCTTCCGGGGGTTTACTACTGGTTTTCCTTCTTTTACATGTGGTATTTTGAAATATTTTACGACATCCCCTTCCTTAAAGCTGACCACAGCCTCGTCCTCTGCAAGTTCAAAAGGGATGGGTTTTCTTATTTCCGGGGGCCTGTTTCCGGCTTCTTTCCTGGGGTCGGCATGCATCACGATGTCTGGCTTGGAGGAGTCCATAAACCTCCCAATATAGACCAGGTAACTGCCGCGTTGTACTTTTTCCAGAGCTGTTCTTCTTCCCTTGTAAAATACACTATCCAGAAATATCCCGTTCGCGGAAGTGACGGGAATGAACAGGTTGGTCCCGGATTCGGGGCTGCTTTCCATAGTCCAGGCTTCGGAAACCACTTCGCCCAGTTCCAGACCATCTGGCTTTTGAGATATGGCTTTCCTGGAATTGGCACACTGTGAAAAGGCAGACATCATCATAATTCCAACAAGGATATTTATCGCTGTTCTCATTTTCGAATTTGTTTTAGTAAATATACTGTTTTCAAATTTCATGCCTACCTCGACTTTAGTTTATCCTGGGCCCGATAACCGGGAAGGAGGATCTCCCTGGTTTGCAAATAAAAAGGCCTGTAAAACGTTAGTTGCTTTACAGGCCTGGTATATCAATATATTTTATTCTAATTGCTCAGCACTGCGCTTTGCCTAGTTATTCAACGCTTCCGCACCACCGACGATTTCCAATATTTCATTGGTAATAGCGGCCTGACGGGCTTTGTTGTATGTCAATTTCAACTGGTCTCTCAGTTCCTTGGCATTATCAGTTGCCTTGTGCATTGCAGTCATTCGCGCTCCGTGCTCTGAGGCGAAGGAATCGCGGATTGCCTTGTACAATTGTGTTTTGAGCGACTTAGGGATCAATGTTTCGATGATCTCTTCTTTGGTAGGCTCAAAAATATAATCGGAAGCCAGTTCATCGCCCTCTGCTATCGGTATAATGGGCAAAAACTGTTCGTTTCTCACGATCTGGGTACCGGCATTCTTAAAGTGGTTATACAGCAACACGATCTTATCGTAAGAACCATCTACATACATGGCCATTAACCGCTCTGCTATTTCCGATACATTGTCAAAGGTAAGGTCATCAAAGACCTCATTGTGGCTTTCCACTACGGTAAACGATTTTGCGAGTACATCCCCGCCTTTTTTACCGACGGTCATAAAATCGACCTGATTCCCTTTATATCCTTCGGCGACCTGCTTGGCTTCTTTGATCACATTACTGTTAAAAGCACCGCAGAGTCCCCTGTTGGAAGTAATGACCACTGTCAGTACCTTCTTCACATCACGTTGCCCGGCATATACGCTGCCGGAATCCCCTTCCAGGGTGGCACTGAGGCCTTGCAACAGCTCGGTGAGCTTTTCTGCATAGGGCCGCATGGCTGTGATGGCATCCTGAGCCTTTTTCAACTTTGCAGCAGACACCATTTTCATGGCGCTGGTGATCTGCATGGTAGAGGATACCGATGCTATTCTTCCGCGTATTTCTTTTAAGTTCGCCATATTTTTTAATTTGACAATGTGCTCATGTGATAATTAACCCATTAAAGACTTAATGCATTACCGGATTATCCACATGGGTTCACTGGCATATTAATTATATTTTCCTGAAAGCTCTTTAGCAACCGAGGTCAGTGTATCGATAACCTCATCGGTCAGCTTTCCTTGTTTTATTACGTCCAGGATATTCCTGTGCTTGGCATTCAGGTATTCCAGATAATCTCTTTCGAATTCTTTTACTTTCTCAACAGGTACATTTCTCAGCAGGTTTTTGGAACCGGCGTAGATAATGGCTACCTGATCTTCAACAGTATACGGATCATTTTGTGCCTGCTTCAGGATCTCAACATTTCGCTTTCCTTTTTCAATAACATTCAGGGTAGCAGCATCGAGGTCAGACCCGAACTTGGCAAAGGCTTCGAGTTCGCGGAACTGTGCCTGGTCGAGTTTCAATGTACCGGCCACTTTCTTCATGGATTTGATCTGTGCCGAACCTCCCACACGCGATACGGATATACCAACGTTGATCGCTGGCCGAACCCCGGAGTTGAACAGGTCAGACTCGAGGAATATTTGTCCGTCCGTAATGGAGATCACGTTTGTCGGGATATAAGCCGATACGTCTCCCGCCTGGGTTTCGATGATCGGAAGGGCTGTCAGTGACCCGCCTCCTTTTACCATAGGTTTCAACACTTCGGGAAGGTCGTTCATACCTTTGGCGATATCGTCATCGGCAATAACTTTCGCAGCGCGTTCCAGCAGCCTGGAGTGCAGGAAGAAAACGTCCCCGGGATAAGCCTCACGTCCGGGCGGACGTCGAAGCAAGAGTGATACCTCACGATAAGCTACCGCTTGTTTAGACAGATCATCATAAATGATCAGGGCAGGTCTTCCGGTATCCCGGAAATACTCTCCTATCGCGGCTCCTGCAAACGGCGCATACACCTGCATCGGGGCAGGGTCTGAAGCGTTAGCGGCTACTATTGTCGTATAGGCCAGTGCTCCTTTTTCTTCGAGTACCTTGGCAATTCCTGCCACCGTAGAGGCTTTCTGTCCTACGGCTACATATATACAGTATACAGGTTCTCCTGCATCGTAAAATTCTTTTTGGTTCAGGATGGTATCGATACACACCGTGGTCTTACCGGTCTGACGGTCACCAATAACGAGTTCCCGCTGTCCACGTCCTACCGGGATCATGGCATCTACCGACTTTATCCCGGTCTGTAACGGCTCGTCTACCGGTTGACGGAAGATCACCCCGGGGGCTTTTCGTTCCAGGGGCATTTCATACAGTTCCCCTTCGATATCTCCTTTTCCGTCTATGGGGGTTCCGAGGGTATCCACTACACGTCCTACAATGCCTTCACCTACGTTAATAGAGGCGATACGCTGTGTACGTTTGGCGGTAGCTCCTTCTTTTATTTCTTTGGATGGACCCAACAATACTACACCAACATGATCTTCCTCCAGGTTGAGTACCATACCTTCCAGGCCGGATTCGAATTCCACCAATTCCCCGTACTGGGCATTGGAAAGTCCGTAAACCCGGGCTATCCCATCCCCTACCTGCAGGACAGTCCCTACTTCATCCAGGGAAGCTCCCGCTTCAAATCCCGATAATTGTTTCTTTAATATTGCTGATACTTCAGCAGGATTAACTTCTGCCATCTTTATTTGATATTTAGAGATCAAACATTAGATACTAAGATCTGACCTCATATTTTTTAATTGTACTAATAACTATATTTAATTCAAAGAAAATGTCCTCCTCAAACTGTTGAACCTGTTGGCCACACTGGCATTGTATTGCAGGTCTCCCACACGCAGGATAAAACCACCTATAATACTTTCGTCTATAATATTCTTCAGGGTGGCTTCTTTCCCGGTCAGTTCTTTAACCTTCTGTAACATTCCGGCCTTGAGCCTGTCGGTAAGGGGTACCGCCGTAGTTACTATGGCTACCTGCCTACCATGTGCCTCATCATATACTGCAACATACTGTCCGGCAACTTCTTTTAACAGGCCTATCCTGTTGTTCCCTGCCAGGATATTGATGAGATCGGCGGATATTTTGTGTATAGAAGCAAATATTTCCTTAAGTGCTGATCTTTTTACTTCCGGTTTTACGACCGGGCTTTTAAGCATAAGCTGCAGTTCCCTGCTGGCGGCCACAGTATTCTTTATCAGCTGCATATCTTCATACACTGCTGTTGTAGCATCCTGTTCCCCGGCTAATGCCAGAACGGCTTTTGCGTAACGTATAGCTGCTCTTGTTCCTGCCATTGTCCGTTTAGTTTAAGGTCCCTACTTCTCCGATCATGTTCTCCACCAGCTCCAGTTGCTTGTCTTTATCGGAGAACTCCTGTTTCACCACTTTTTCTGCGATTTCCACAGACAATCCGGCTACCTGGCTTTTCAGTTCGGCAAGAGCCGCTTTCTTTTCGCCTTCGATTGCTGCCTTGGCCTGTGCAATGATCTTGCTTCCTTGTTGCTGAGCTTCTTCTTTAGCATCGGCAATGATCTTTTCTTTCATCTCACGGGCTTCTTTGAGCAGGGTATCTCTTTCAGCACGGGCTTCCTTGATGATACGTTCATTATCTGCCTTGAGGTTTTGCATCTCCTTACGGGCCTCTTCAGCAGCTGCCAAAGCATCGTTAATGGAGTTTTCTCTGGTTTTTACTGCGCTCAGTATCGGTTTCCACGCGAATTTGCGAAGCAAAAACAACAGAATGATAAATACCAGTACCGTCCAAAATAACAAACTTTCAGGATGCGTAATATTCATTGTATAATAGTTTAAGTCCTTTCTTTTCTACAAACAAAAAACCACCCCGCAACCAACCGTTGCGGAGTGTGTTTTTACAGATTAACCTTTCATCAGTGCAACAACCACCGCGAACAGTGCAACACCTTCAATAAGTGCTGCCGCGATAATCATAGCTGTCTGAATTTTTGAAGCCGCTTCGGGTTGACGTGCAATAGCGTCCATTGCAGAACCACCAATCTTACCGATACCTATTCCGGCACCAATCGCAGCCAATCCGGCTCCTATTCCAGCTAAAATCATAGTTAAAAATTTATATAGTTACTAAATTAAACTCTACTTCAAAACACATCTTAATGATGGTCGTCCACCGCCTGGCCTATAAACAGGGCAGACAACAGGGTAAACACATAGGCCTGCAATGCTGCCACCAGCAATTCCAGCACAAACATGAACAGGGCAAATGCTATGGATACGGGCGAAACCGCCGCTGTTTTAAATATAAATATCAATGAAAAAAGGCTCAGGATAACGATGTGCCCTGCGGTAATGTTAGCAAACAGACGCACCATCAGGGCGAAAGGTTTGGTAAACATTCCCAGTACCTCCACTGGGATCATGATGAGCAACAGGGGTTTCGGCACTCCCGGTGTGGCGAATATATGCCCCCAATAATGCTTATTTCCGCTGAAAGTGGTGATCAAAAAGGTAAATACGGCCAACACTCCTGTAAATACAATGTCATTGGTAAGTGTTCCCGTAAAGGGGAAGAAAGGGATCAGCCCGAACAGGTTCCCCAACCATATCAGGAAAAATACCGTCAGCAGGTAAGGCATGTATTTTTCATGTTTCTTTTTCCCTATATTGGGAATGGCAATATCATTTCGCACAAAGAGGATCAGCGGCTCCATAAAGCCGGCCAGTCCTTTGGGCGCTCCCTGGTTTTTCTTATATGACTGAGCCACCGGAATAAAGATCAACAGCATCAAAGCTGCAGAAAGAAACAGTGTAAACACGTTCTTGGTGATGGAAAAGTTGAGCGGCCTGTCGTTGAGCGGATGATGTTCTCCGTCAAAAGACAGTTTACCATCTGCTCCGGCATAGTATATTTCGTCGTGATAGCGCACAAATTTCATCCCATTCTTTTCTACGATCACTTCCCCGGTCTCATCGTGATGAAATTCACTGGACATAAAGGTTACCAGCCCGTTATTGGTCCAGAGGATCACCGGCAGTGGCAGGGACACATCACCAAAAATATGGAATTCATGGGAATCACTGATGTGGTGCATAATGACCTCGGTGGGATCAAATGCTTCCTCTCCCGAATCCCCGGATTGGTCGTTATGATGTTCCTGGGAAAATACGGGGGAAACAAACAACAGTGTTAAAAAAGCTAAAGTTTTGACAGTTTTTCGTGCTATCGACATATCTTTGATCTCTAAAAAATACCTGGTCTCAAAATTTTGGCGCAAAGGTAGAAATTTAATTAACAATTCCTTGTTTATAAATAAAGATTTTTTGCGTTTTTTTACCCCTTTCCTCCCTGCATGAATTTTACCACATAAAGGACTTCAATCGTTAAATAAATAAAATAAGGGATAAAGAAGGCCATAACATCCCCGACAAAACTGCCCCCCTGTTCCATCAGCGGCCATAAAAACACTACGGAGGCCATCATTTTTAACAAACTACACGCCATAAAGGCAAAGCCGGTCTTATCGGAAAAAGTTTTGTTGACGTATAACAAAAAAAGATAGATCAGGAAAGTCACCACGACATGAAAGGCGTATATAGCTACGGTGGTAAGCCGAAAATCATACCAGGAGATCGCATAAGTCACCAGTGCATATTGCAGGGCACATAACAACAGCGTCAGGGGTACAAGAAGCCTTAAAAAAGCAAATATATGTTTTTTCATAAGGGATTTTCGCGTTTGGGTTCCGGCCTGCAAATATAGAAACTGTTTTAATTTGTCGGGACCCTGCCGCAACGCCTGATTTAATGGAGGGGTGTCTGAAAATTAATTTTCAGACACCCCTCTGCCTTTCTTTTGCCTGTTTCTAAGCGGTCCTCCCTGCCTTTTCCCTTTCCTGCTCTTGAGGCTTGTTAAGGGGTTTTATTTCGGCTCCTTTCATGGTACAGCTGGCATTGAATGCGGCACCAGGTTCCACGGCCAGTTTAGACACCGTCACTTCGCCCTGAATAACGGCAGAAGATTTCAGCGACAATTGTTCGGCCACCAGCAGTTCGCCAGTAAATTTTCCTTCAATGTCCGCATTGGCACACTCTATCTTTCCGTTGATAAAACCGTCTTTTCCTATCACTATCCTTCCGGAAGATTTTACATTTCCCTCTACCTTTCCGTCAATACGGATATCGGCATCGGAAACAATATCACCTGTAATCCTGGTGTTACTTTCAATACGATTTGCCTGTGGAAAAGTTTCCGTGAGCACTTTTCCTTTTTTTGATTCTGAAAACATTTTGGGGTTAGTTTTACGATTATGATTTATGTTTATGGTTTTATTACATTACAAAAATTCAAATATGCTATTTTTGACTCAGGACCTCAAGACTTAAGACGCAGGACCAATAGCGGTAAACGGTCTGCATAAAGTGGTTTGACTCATTTTTACTTACATTTTAAAGTCCTGTGTCCTATAGTCTTACATCTTACCTGATAAATTTTTGTCATGCACTAAAGATTATGGTTCTCGGGTTGTTTTCTTGTTTTTGTAGGCATCAAAATTCTTATGTACCTGTACCGTTCGGTAATCAGGGCTCAAAATAAGGTGATTTTCGGTGTCTATGACACATTCTTCATCGGTATTGACCAGTTCCCGGTAGGCTTTGGCTTCTTTCCCATTCTTCAATCCGTGTACCACAACAAAAACCGTATCGGTATCATATACGTCACGAGACACTTTCAGGTTTTTGTAGTAAGGATATTTGAGCGAGAAGAACGCCACATTCTCCATCAGCTCCCTGACCTCAACAATATTGCTTTTCGGCAAGGGAAATACCAGTTTCCACCGCCCTGCTTCTTCGGTATCAAATGTATCACTTTCCAAGGAAGCGGTTTCCTCGAGTTTTTTTTGTGCCTTCTTGCCCACATCGTCGTTGGGGTAATTGAGGGCAATATTGTTCAGGGCTTCTTTATAAGGTTCCAATCCGTACAGTCTGCCCAGGCTGGTAGCTCTGAGCATTTCCATTCTCGGGATGATCTCTTCCCCGCTGTGGGTTTTTATATAGCGTTCTGTTTCCTGCAGCACTGCTTCGTATTCCTGAGTTTCGAATTTCTTGTAAAGCGAGTTAAAATAAGTTTCAGGATCATCGGCTTCCCCGGCAAGAATGGCTTCGGGGTTTTCGAGTATTTCCGCATAGCGCGAGCCCGGATGGTTTTTGATGATATCGTTTTTGGCCTCCGCCATTTTATCAGACCCCACCTGCTCATACAGGCGAAAAAGGTGATATTTGGACGGGAGGACCAGTTTTTCCTCGGGTTCGCTTGCCAGTACGGTTTCCAGTTTGTCGATAGCCAGAGGGTACTCCTTGAATTTTTCTTTGTAAATAAGCCCCAGTTGGTAATTGGCAAAATCCCTTTCCGTTTTGAGACTGTCCAGCACTACTTCATCGGTCGGCAGGCGATCCAGGTAGAAATTGACATCGTATCGCTGATCGGGTGCTACGGCAACGACATCTTCGGGCTTTTCGGCGGTTTCCTGCCTGGAGACCACACTTTTATCGGCAAGCCTCCAGTTGTCTTTCAGTTCCCTGTCTCCCCAGATCTTCCGGAAAGTCGTTTTCCCATGGCCCAGGGTCACCTGGTTATAGAAATAGAATTTTCCGCCCTCATTGTTCTGTTGTCCTGTACTGCCAGGGGTTTCAAAGGGGTCGAAAGTTCCGTTTTCTGCGGCTCTTTCTTCAGCTTCCCTCTGCTTCTCATCCTCTTCCTTCAGTTTTTTAATATAATCCTCAAAATAGGCCTTGCGTTCACTTTCCGGCAATGCGGCCAGGTGAAGGATACTGTCGTTTACCTGCACAATGTCTTCATAGCGGATCACGTCTTCGAGATTGTCCCGTTTTTTCTGTATGGCCCTTATTTTTCGCCTGTCATCCTTGAGCTGAGTCAGGGTACTGTCGTAATAGGCTCCCGCATTTTTATATTCGTTGCGGTCAAAGTTCATCTCGGCCAGTTGTTCGTAACACATGGCTTTCAGCTTGCCGTCCCCTTCATTGGCCCGAAGCGATTTGTTCAGGTATTCTTCTGCCAGCCGCAGGGAATCGGATTGCAGGTGAAATTCGGAAATATAGTGGTATATCTTGTCCAGGAAAGGGCGGTTTTCCCGGTTTCTCTCCATTTTGCCAAGGAAGGCCAGCCTTTCTTCTCTTTCTTCTCTTTCTTCCCCGTCGGCGACCTCTGTATTTCGCATTTTTTGCAGCTCTGCGTTGATCATGTAGGTCCGGGGTGATTTTCGTTTCAGGGCAATCACCTTGTTAAAGGCCATATTGGCACTATCCCTGACTTCCAGATCGTTATAGAGCTGTCCGATGATGTAGTAATACCTCCCCCTCTCTTCGTTTTTTTTAGTCAGGTTTGCTGCGATCTTCAGCCTTTGTATGGCACTGTCCCTGTGTTGCATGTTTATGTAGGCCTGGGCCATTATAGCACAGGCATCGGCATATTCCTGGTCTTTGAACTCCACGCTGCGGAGGAGGTTTTTCAGGTTTTCCAGGGCCAGTTCCTCGCTTTCCATACGGATATTGGTCTTTTCGCGCCATACCCTGGCCTGGATATATTTGTCGCTGTCCGGGTATTTGTTGAGCACGTAATTAAATGCTTCCATAGCAGGGATAAAACGCTGGTTGTAATACCTGCTCTTCCCCAGCAGCATATAAGCCTCGTCCATCTGCGGATTGCGTTCCCGCCCACGGATGTTCATCCCGTGCTTCTGTATGGCCTTGACGGCTTTTTCTTCGGCCCTTTCGAAATCGGAATTCCCCGCTCCTCCCGAAAGCGCTTTTTCTTCAACCACCTCCATACGTTCTACCGGGAGCACCTCCCAGAAATCGTCCGTGTAGGAAGTGATAAGGCCTTCGCTGCCGTTGCGCAGGGCATTCTTTCCATTATAGAGGATATTGTCTTTGGCTGTAAGTGCGTGAAAATTGCGGTTCAGGAAGGCATCCTTTTCGGTGGAACACCCGGCAAGGGCGAAAAAAGAAATTATCGCCACCGCGAAAATAAAGCAGGATATGTTGAATACGGGCTTCAAAACAAGCTAATGATTAGACTAATATAGGGCTTATCCAAACAAAAATACGTTTCTTTTACAGATAAACAACAAAATCAAATGGTTATTAAAAAACTTATCCCGCAAAAAAACTCTCCAGTTCTTTGAGGGTCTCCGGAGCCGTTTGGATGTCTCTTGTTATTTCTCCCTTGTCGAGCACTACTATGCGTTTGCACACCTCGGTAACATGTATAAGATCATGGCTGGAAATAAGCACCGTAACCCCGTTGGCCCCAGCCAGTTCCCTGATGATCTCCTTGAGGCGTATCTGGGTGGTGGGATCGAGGTTGGCAAAGGGTTCATCGAGTATCACCACTTCCGGATCGCCAATCAGTGCGGCTACAATACCTGCTTTTTTCTGGTTTCCCTTGGAGAGGTCGCGCAGGTACTTTTGCTTTTTCAGTATCTCACCGTTAAAAAACAGCTCGTATTTTTTCAGGAAAGTATCTACATCGGCCCGGTTCCATCCGCGCAGTTCTCCTACAAGATAGAAATACTCTTCGGGTGTTAGATAGCCAATGAGGAAACTCTCGTCGATAAAAGCAGAAGTAAAGGGTTTCCACTCCTCACTTTTGTTCACCATCACTTCGTTGTTGACAATGTACCCGGAGGTAGGCCGTACGAGGTCGAGCAGCAGGCTGAAAAAAGTGGTTTTCCCGGCCCCGTTATTGCCCACCAGGCCAAAACTCTGTCCGGAGGGGATCTGAAGTTCTTCGATGTTCAGTACTGCTGTTCCGTTATAGGTTTTTGTGAGGTCGTTTACTACTATCATTTGAGATTTTATTGTTTCTGTTTTTGAGTTTGAGGGCTTTGGGGGGGGACCGCGCTATCATTACATCGGCATATTAACAGCTCTCCCTCTCAATCATTCCTTTCCTTAAATCCATTAATGGCAACATACTTTTTCTTCCTGTACAGGCTAACGATCCGGGCCATAAGGCCATCCCTTGCCATGATCCCTGCAATCCCGATAAGGGCGAGAACGGACGAAGCCGCATCGAAAGAAATAAATTTATAGCAAAGATACCATATCAGCACGGGAAGTATAAGAAGCGGCAAAATCATAATAAACTGTACTGCCCCGGTACCCTGGTAATTAAGAAAAGGGCTTTTGTCCAGCTCTATACGTTTCTTATTATAGCCACCCGTATAGAGCAGTACGGGAATGTTGATGCCTATATTATACAGCGCACAGGCCGTATTCAGCACCAGGATGTCCCACCCGAAATAAACATAGGGCAAACTGAGCAGGTACAGGACAACGACACTGAAAGTCATTAACGCGGCCTTGGAAGACAGGTATTTTTTCAGGGGAATGTTCTGTGCCATCATCATACTGTAATACGAGCTGTCCCAGGCGGGGACAAATTGTCCGAAATTCATCATAAACACCCCGGAGATAAACACCCCCACAAACACATACCAACCCGGCATATCCTGGTTTGAAGGGTTAGGATAGATCATAAGCCCGTAAGCCACAAACAACAGTGCAAGCCACACCGTACTCCGGGGACGTTTATTCCTCCATATCAGTTTGAGGTCGAGCTGGAGGAAAGGGGCTATATCGCCAAACCTGCGTACCCACCCCATTTCGGATGTCCTGGTCTGTTCTTTACTGCTTTCGAGGGAGGCATCCAGGTAAAAATGATGATGCAACTCCCTGTAATTCCACCAATACAGGAATACGGGAATGCACAGAGACACCACCGCCAGATAGGGATGCGCAACAAGACTGTCGAGCAATGCGCCTGTCCATATACCGAGCTGTAATATCCCCAGGTACTCCAGGACAACCAGAACAACCCCGACGACGATAAAAGGGAGGAATGTTCTTATTTTCCCGGCAAATCTCTTTTTTACAAGAAGATTGAAATAATTAACACCTACCACCAAACTCATCATACAAACGCCCCACGCCAGTATCCGGACAGGGTTATACCCTCCATGCATCACACCATAAATACCAAAAGGAACAATGACCAGCAAAGGAAACAGGTTAAAAAAGGAAAACAAGCTCCTGAGCAACAGGTAATGGACCACTTTTCTTTTCGGGACAGGCAAAATCAGCAACGACTTGATGCCTATTACGGGAAGGGCCTGTATAAAAAAACGGGCAAGCAGATCTGCCCCTAACCAATAGACCACCAGGCGATTGACCGAGGCAAGCGGCTCTATCCCCGGGTAGAGTTCTGCGAGCAGAGGATACAGCCCAATGCCGAGCAATAAAAAGGAGAGTATAAAATAGACTGCCAGGAACCCCATAAGAATCCGGATGGCAATATCTTTTCCAAGACTCGCCGAACGGAAAAAGGATCTCCACTGCAGGGAGATAAAACGTTTCATCATCTTTTAGCCGGTTTTACAGTCCATAGGTAGCAGGGACCGGGGTTTTGTTACATCAAAGTTAGCATTTTACCGGGAACTGAGTGTTTATGATGACCGGTGACCGATGACAGATGGATGTATCCGTCACCGGTCATCCGTCGTCGATCATCTGTCCAAAAATTAAATACAATGTAACTATTTTATGTACATTTGCCCAAAAATTGCGTTATGTTACACTTTCACTCCCTACGTGTTAGCCGTATAGAAAGAAACACGCCGAAATCGGTAACGATAACATTCGATATTCCCGAAGACCTGCGCGAAGAGTACAGGCATGAGGCAGGTCAGCATATCACCATAAAAAAGGAATTTGACGGGGAAGAGATACGCCGGTCCTATTCGATCTGCACCTCTCCCGGAGAAGGCAAACTATCCGTAGGTATCAAAGAGATCCCGGAAGGTGTTTTTTCCGGTTATGCCAACCAGTCTCTCCGGGAAGGAGATACGCTCGAAGTACACCCTCCGGAAGGCCATTTTACATTTTCTCCGGATGCTTCACAGTCCAGGACCGTAGCCGCTTTTGCTGCGGGAAGTGGTATTACCCCGGTACTGAGCATCCTCAAGGCCCTGCTTGAAGAAGAGCCGCAAAGCAAATTTGTTCTCATATACGGTAACAGGAGTACCACAGAGACCATGTTCTTCGAGGAGATCAACGACCTCGCGGCCCGGTACCCGGAACGGTTCACAGTATATTTCACCTATTCCCGTTCGGAAGAGGACAACGCCCTGTTTGGCCGTATTGAGCATTCTACGGTGAACTACGTGATGAAAAACAAGCACAAAGACACTATTTTTGACGCTTTTTACCTTTGCGGGCCCGAAGATATGATACATACGGTATCGGACACCCTGCGCGAAAACGGGGTCGATGAGAAAAAGATCTACTTCGAACTCTTCACAACATCCGAAGAAGCAGAGCTGGACGAAAACCTCGAGGGGCAGACCAAAGTAAAGGTCATTGTAGACGACGAAGAGTTTGAATTTACCATGCCACAATCGGAACGGGTGCTCGACGCTGCCCTGGACAACGATATAGACGCTCCCTACTCCTGCCAGGGCGGGATATGCAGCAGTTGCCTGGCCCGGGTCACGGAAGGGCAGGTAAAAATGGTAAAGAACCAGATTCTCACGGACAGCGAGGTTGCGGAAGGCCTGGTACTCACCTGCCAGTCGCATCCGGTGACACCGAAACTTACTATTGATTACGACGACGTTTAGCTTCTCGATACGCCTTTTTAAGTCGCCAAAAGCGACTTAAAAAGGCTACTCGAAGTGACGGATCGTTGTGTTGTAATTCATTCCGTCAGGTCGGGTGCTGTGGCGCAGGAGCAGTGCGCTGCCCCGAGTGCAGCCGAAAGGTATCGAGACTACCTGGCCGTTAAAACCTGTAATATTTTTTCCTCTACTTTTTCCGGGGAAATGGTCCTCATGGCGTTCTCATATCCTTCAGGAAGTTTTTTACCGTAGACGGAGGTGGGAATCAGGGGGAATTTTTTCCTGTCTGCTAGCAAGGCATAATCCCTGTCCTGGCCGAAAGGATAAAACCCTGCATAGGGATGTGTTACGCCCCAGAGCGTAATGGTCTTTACGCCATACATGGCGGCGAGATGGGCATTGCCGCTGTCCATGGCCACCATAAGGTCCAGGTTGGAGATAAGGCGGAGTTCCTGCTTAAAGGATAGTTTTCCGGCTATACTTACCGCATTTTCATATTTCGACTGCAATGCCTGCAACACCTGTTCTTCTTTCTTTCCCCCTCCAAACAACAAGAGCGTGTATTTCCCTTTCCTGTCCAGCTTTTCCAATACCTTTTCCATAAGGTCCAGAGGGTACATTTTTCCTTCGAAAGCGGCAAAGGGGGCAATACCTATCCATTGCTCTCCTCTTTCCGCCCGGTTTTCCCTGCCCAGGTTGTTCCAGATCTCGGGTGAAAGTTCCAGCTTCGGTGAAAATACAGGGCGGGACAGATCCACAGCATATCCGAGCCGGGCAAAGACATCGGCATACCGCTGATGGGTGGATGTCAGCTGCCTGAATTTTTTTTCCCGGCTGCGGGTAAGCGCTCTTTTTTCGCTCCTCCCCTTGTCTATCTGTACTACGGGAAACCGGCCGGCGCGAAAAAAGGTTTTCAGGACATTGCTTCGCAACACATTGTGGAGATCGGCCACAGCATTGATCTTCAAGGCCTTTAGTTCACGATACAATTTGTAAAGGCCGCGAACGCCCTTATGCCTGCCCCTGATATCGGCCTGGTAAAAGGATATGCGGGGGATATCTTCGAACAGGGGCTTAAAAAAAGCCCTGGATAACACCGTTACACGTACTTCCGGATGTTGTTGTACGAGCGCATGCAGTACGGGGACAGTCATGGCCACATCTCCCATCGCGGAAAGCCGGATGACCAGTAAATGAATATCGTTTTTTTCCTTTCCCATTAAAATACAGGCATCGTTTTCAACAGAGACTTATTTTTTATTCTGATAAAGTACGGGGTTCAACTCTTCATCATTATACATCTTCATCTGCTTATAGACTTTCATGTACTTGTCCCCGGCCCCGATATCTGCCAGCAACTGGTCTATGGCCGTCGAAAGGTCTTTTTTCTGCTCCAGGAGCACCTCCAACTTTGCCTGGCATTTTTCCTTGTGTTCTTCGGAAGCCCCTTCCCGGTTTACTTCTTCTTCCATATGGTATATTTTCAGTGCCAGGATGGAAAGGCGGTCTATGGCCCAGGCCGGGCTTTCGGAATTGATGGTGGCCTCCGGTTTAGGTTTTACGTCCTTGTATTTGTTCAGGAAATAGCTATCTATATATTCCACAGTATCTGTACGGTCCTGGTTGGAGGCGTCTATTTTCCGCTTCAGGTCCAGGGCGCTCACAGGATCGATATCCGGGTCACGGATGATATCCTCGTAGTGCCATTGCACAGTGTCTATCCAGTTCTTCCTGTATAACAGGTGTTCTATCTTATCATCGGGATAGGGGTTTTCAAAGGACTGGTACACATCGTCTTTTTCGTGATACTTTTTTATGCTCTCTTCAAAAACGGTATATGCTAAGGTACTGAACATTCTATTTTTATTTATTGATTTATAGTTTTGAGTTCAAAGTTACAAAGAAACGGTGGCTGTCCTTCGGCACTTCGGCAAGTGATATACTGAGTTTATCGAAGTGCTCAGTGCAGGAAAGCTCAGGATAAACTAAAGCCGAGGGACAAAGATACGGTACACAGGATTAATATGCCTTTTCTTCTCCTTTAATAGCATTTAATATGGTCTGGGCCATGATCTTTAAATCCAGGGCCAGTGACCAGTTTTCAATATAGAAAATATCGAATTTTACGCGGTTTATAATATCGGTTTCGGTCTCGATCTCTCCCCGGTAGCCCCTGGTCTGTGCCAGCCCGGTAATGCCCGGTTTTACGAAATGGCGTACCATGTACTTATCGATCTGCTGTCCGTAAAGGTTGGTGTGTTTTACCATATGCGGCCTCGGCCCCACTACGGACATCTGACCGAGGAAAACGTTGTAAAACTGGGGAAGTTCGTCTATACTGGTACGCCGGATAAACCTTCCTACACGGGTGATCCGCATATCGTGTTTGGTAGCCTGTTTTTTATCTGCATCTTCACTCATGGCCATGGAACGGAACTTGTAACAGTAAAACTCCTTTGAATTGATACCGTGCCTCCGTTGCCGGAAAAATACGGGGCCCCTGGATTCGATCTTTATGATCAATGCCAGCAGAGGAGTGAGCCAGGACAGCAGAAAAAGGATCACAAAGAACGAAAATGCCAGGTCGAAAAGGCGTTTTACAAAGGCATTCAGGGTATCGTCCAGGGGAATATCGCGCAGGGACAGTATAGGAATGTAATCGTAATATTCGAACTTTAGTTTTTTAGCGAAAATATTTTTGTTATCAGGAATGAATTTCAACATTTTCAGGTTGTTGTCGGCAAAATCTATGAGCTCTGACAGTTCCTTATCTTTCAGTTCGGCGATGGAACAATATATTTCATCAACATCATTTTCTACGACATATTCGAAACACCTCAACAGGTCATCACCCCCGAGAGGGGAAAACTGTTTCTTGAATTCATACCCGAATTCCAGCCTGGAGTTAAAGACATCAATAAGCTGCTGGGTCTTTTTATTATTGCCTAACACCACGACTTTGCGGATATTCCCTTTGAAAAAGGCACGGTACCGCAATAAGAGGATGTAGGTAATGATCTTAAGGAGGGAAATAGTGACAAAGGTCAGGGCAAAATATTCAGCCAGGGTCAGCCGGCTCATATTGGGCTGCTTAAAAAACCCGATAAAGGCATAGAGCACCAGGAAAAAGAACACGAACTGCTGGAATATCAGGGACAATACCCGGGTAAATTTGGCATACCGCTGTACTTCATAGAACTCGGTTTTCAGTGAAATGACCACCCAGGCCAGGGAGATATAGGCCAGGAACAGATGGGGATAAAAAAAATTGATGGGCAGCAACAAGGCAAAAGCATTGATCACAAACAAGTCCACAGCATAATTGATGGGTTTTATATACTTGGAGTATCTTCCTGCCTTGTGTTTCATGTATATTTTTTATTTGTTTTTCAAAGGTAACACGGAACACCCATATTCATGTTTGTTTGTGTAAAAGAAATCTTTAGCATGAGTGTTTCATTCATTGGTTTTTTGAACGGGAAAACAGTAACCGGATACGGTCATTTCCCATATATACCTGTTAGTTCGGTCAAAAGGTTTTTATTTCCGGGGTTCAGGGGTTTTCTCAACTGTTAGATACATCTTCGGGCTATCCGTTGCGGGCCGGTCGGTATTTATCGTTTGATATGCGAAGTGAAATCCTTATGTTCCTTTTTGTTCAGTTCTTCGGGCGAAAGGGATTTAAAGTAATCATAGGTTTTCTGCATTCCTTCGGCACGGGATACCTTCGGTTCCCAGTGCAGTATTTCATTCGCCCTGGTGATATCTGGCTGGCGCTGCATGGGGTCGTCCTGGGGCAACGGCCTGTATACGATCTTTTGCCCGGTAGCAGTGAGCTTCATCACTTCCTCTGCAAATTCTCTAATGGTAATTTCTTCCGGGTTACCGATGTTCACGGGTTCGACATAATCACTGAACAACAGCCGGTATATCCCTTCTACCTGGTCGGAGATGTAACAGAACGACCGGGTCTGTGTGCCATTGCCAAATACAGTGAGATCTTCTCCCCGGAGGGCTTGTCCGATGAACGCGGGGATCACCCTGCCATCGTTGAGGCGCATACGTGGCCCGTAGGTGTTGAATATCCGTGCTATCCGGGTTTCCAGCCCGTGAAAACGGTGATAGGCCATGGTCATGGACTCCTGGAACCGTTTGGCCTCGTCATAGACCCCCCTCGGGCTTATGGTACTCACATTACCGTAATAATCTTCAGACTGCGGATGCACCAGCGGATCGCCATATACTTCAGAAGTGGAAGCGATCAATATCCGTGCCTCTTTGTCCTTGGCCAGGCCGAGAAGATTGTGCGTACCCAGTGAACTCACTTTCAGGGTATGAATAGGGATCTTAAGATAATCTATGGGGCTTGCCGGGGATGCAAAATGCAGGATATAATCGAGTTTCCCGGAAATATGGACGAATTCGGTGACATCGTGATGATGAAATTCGAAATTTTCCAGCGGGAACAGGTGCTCTATATTTCTGAGGTCCCCGGTAATGAGGTTGTCCATGCCGATCACGTGAAACTCTTCCTTCACAAAACGGTCGCACAGATGCGAACCTATAAATCCGGCTGCCCCTGTAATGAGTATTCTTTTCATGGTTTTTATATTCTCCGGAACACATACACATAAAAAAATAATACGTGCAAATCCTGTTTTTCCGAGGGTCTAAAGATAGTATTTTTGGTTTAATGTTTTTGGTTTCCGGTTTCAAGTTTCTGGCTTTTGGTTTTTGTTTTTTTGTAACTTCGGGATTTCAACACTAGCCTGTATCAATATGTTATCCAGATCTTTTTTCTGCCTTGCCCTGCTATCCGTACAATGGATCACCGCCCTTTCCTTCCAGGAAACCCCTGATTCCCTGAATACTGAAGCCCGTGTTCCGGAAGAAGTCAACCGAAAGGTCGATTCTGTTATGACCTCCGCGATCCGGGCACATGCTTTTCCCGGGGCCGAGCTGCTCGTAGCCAGGTCGGGCAGGGTAATCTTTCATCAATCCTACGGTTATCACACTTATGACAGCCTGATCAAAAACAGGAAAGGGGACCTGTACGACCTGGCTTCGGTGACCAAGATCTCCGCTGCCCTCCCGGCGGTGATGAAGCTGGTAGACGAAGGGAAGATACGCCTGGACGAGAAATTCAGCACTTACTGGAAGCCCTGGAGACATCGAAAAGACAAAAGGGACCTTACAGTTCGGGAAATCCTGGCCCACCAGGCCGGACTGGAACCCTACATCATATTTGTAAACGACATACTGAAAAAGAACGGCAGGTTCAAACGTCGTTTTGTCCGGCACAAACCGTCCGGAAGATTTGCCCTGCCTGCTTATGACAGCCTGTATGTAAACCGTCGTTTTATCCGGAAGATGTACCGCAAAATAAACCGTTCGGAAGTGTCTGACGTAAAGAAATACAACTACTCGGGACTCACCTTCCTGCTGTATCCGAAGATCGTGGAAAACCTCACCGGCGAAAAGTTCGAAGATTACGTAACAAAGCATTTTTATACACCCCTGGGGGCAAGCACCCTGATGTTTACCCCCAAACGGCACGGTTTTCCTGCAAACAGGATCGTGCCTACCGAAGAAGACACGCTCTATCGCAAACGTTTTGTTCACGGCTGGGTCCACGACGAAAATGCAAGCCTTATGGGTGGTGTTTCGGGCAATGCGGGACTGTTTGGGACGGCCCGGGATATGGCCAGGCTCATGCAGATGTACATGAATATGGGAGTATACAACGGCAAACGTTATATCAGTAAGGCTACGATGAAGGAGTTCAGCAAAGTACAATACCCTGAAAACGATAACAAAAGAGGGCTCGGTTTTGATAAACCCCTGCTAAACAACCGGGAACTGGACCTCAGCGAGGCCCTTCCCGCTCCGCAGGCAAGTATGAACAGCTTTGGCCATGGCGGATTTACGGGCACCTATGTCTGGGCGGACCCGGATAACGAGCTCGTCTTTGTGTTTCTTTCTAACCGGGTCTACCCCACAAGAAACAACAGGGCCTTGTACAGCATGCGTATCCGGCAGGCATTGATGGCATTGTTTTACGATATACCCGAAAAGGAGGCTGATCGGGAGCCGTAATAAAGCTTTCTTTTACTTAGCTCCGGCAATAAGTTCTAATACAAACTCCATCTGGGTATCCTTGTGCTCCAGGTAATCTTCGAAGGTTTGTTTTACCGTATAGTCCGGGATTATACCCCTGTTGTATACCTGGTTTTTCTTTTCGGGGACATCCTGCTCAAGATTAACTATGGAAAAAGATATTTCCAGTTTGGATTTTGGCAGGATATACGTCATGGAAGTATGCCCATTGTGTCCGTAATAGCCCCCCATGGCCTCTTCCCCTACCGTTACGGTATTGCGGTTCCCGGCCACCATGGCTGCAAACAGGCTCCCGGCCGAGGCCACCCTCGGGCTGATCAGTAAATAAACCTTTCCGGTAAAGGCGTTTTCTTTTGGTGTCCTGACCTTATGGTCTTCACTTGTCTCTGTTTCGTAAAATTTCCCGTCTTTCTCCAGCGGAAATTCTTCCCGGAGCATCTTTTTGTATTTGCCCGCCCCGAACGGCCTGAGAAAAGCCGGAATTTTACTGTACACATATCTCAGGTAGGGAACTTTATTAAAACTTATCCATGCCTGCCTGTTCTCCACGAAGTTCCTGTCCGTCAGGTATGAATAGGTTACAAGATCGTTCGGGTCGGTCCCGCCTCCGTTATGCCTTACGTCCAGGATCAGGTTTTTTGTTTTCCGTTCTTTCAGCACAGTAAAAACACTGTCCAGGAACCGGGCATACCTGAGATGTCCGGGAGATGTTTTGTCTCCGAGCGAAAATGAATGTACCGTTAGTATGGCTGTTTCCCTGTCTATGTTTTTAAAAGCATAGGATTCCTCTTCTTCCCAGTCTTTGTAGTCTCCTTCGTCATAAGACCGTGAGTACCTGTTCTTTATATTCTTATAGTAGGCTTTATAACTTGTGCTTTTTAATGTTTTACAGCTAATACTATCAGCGCCGTGCGGTATAAAGCATACTTTAAATGTATTTTTTCTGCCATAATTCAGGCGGTAGTATTTACTGAAGCTGTAATTTATGCCTATGGATTTTCCGGTGATGTTTATGCCGTCTGTGGTGTAGTACTTGTACAGGTGGGGCATGATCTCTTTCACAGGCCTGTCATTAACAGATATGATCTCTGCACCGAGAGGGATCTCTGCATCCTTTATATTCAGTATCCATTTATCCTCAACGAGCTTTACAGGATAGGGAAAATACCCCGATTGTTCTGCTTTCAGGGCTTTACCGTACTTTTTGGGCAGGGAGGTCCCATTGTGCAGGCTGCCTTCGAAATCGGTCAGTTTTACGATGACATTGAAAAAGTCGCGGAAACTCTCCGATCTTTCTATCTCGTCTTCTGCCCAGGCATATATGCTATCTGTTTCTTCTTCGGAACGATACTTATACAATCCGGAATTGGCACTTATCCTGATCTTTTTAAAAAGCTCCAGGTCTTTACGCATTTTTGATCTCGGGAAATGATCGTCAACCGACTGTGAAAATACGGGACAGGCCATGACCAACCACAATAATACAAGCAAATATTTCATCTGTATGGTATTTATGCCATCAAAAATACCTGGGATACTATATACGGACTTGTAAAATCTTGGCAATCTTATCTGCCCTGCTGTATATTTTTGCGGTAAGCCGCCGGGGATATTCCTACGAAACGTTTAAAGGCTTTTGAAAAATGAGCCAGGTCAGTAAAGCCGTAATCATAAGCGATCTGCGTAAGTTCGGAGTTTGCAGTGATCTGTTTTTTTCCTGTAAAGACCTTTTTCATCAATACGTAATTCATCGGGGACATACCCGTGGAAGCCCTGAACTTCTTGGCGAAACCGTATTTGTTGCAATGAGCCACTTTTGCTATTTTTTCCAGGCTGAGATTCGTGGTAATATTGTGATGAATAAAATCCATAGTCTCACGGAGCCCCCCGGGAGTTAATTCCGAATAATCTCCGTTCTTCTGCCTGGAATAAGGACGAAGGGTCCTGGCAAACGCCACAAGTGCTGCCCGCGAATTCCCGGTATCCCCGGTAGCAAAGCTGTTACGGAGAGCCACAAACTGTTCTTCTGCTTTTTGGTCCCTGATCTTTCTTTGCAGAAAGGTTATGTTTTCTCCGTCAAACAGATATTTCATCAATCCTCCGGTAATATAAAGGGTATCGAACCTCAATTTTACTCCCGGATCGACCAGGGGATTGGAGTGCACTTCATACGGGTTGGTTATAGTGATGCTGCCCGCTTCTCCATAGATGGTTTTTTCTTCCATTTTAATGGCCTCCACACCGCTATGGATCAAAGAGATACAGAAGGTCTCGTGATAGTGCTCCGGAAAAGCAGATGCCTGGTTTTCAATAGATATATATTCGAGGTCATTCATTTGTTCTCACCTTAGCTTTTCTTCGGTCTTTTAACCTGACCTTTTTTTGACAGATGTTTACACCGTGCTCTAAGTACATGACAAAAATTCTTTCTTTCTTAGACTTAAGACTTCAAGACCTACGACATAAGACTAAAGCGTGGTTAAATTTTAAAATCACTTATTTAGATATTTTAAAGTCCCATGTCTTGTCTCCTATCGTCTTACGCCATAAATGATATTTTTTGTCATGTACTAAATACCGTGCTATAAAATTAAAGAATTTTAGTTCCCGGATAGCCATCATTTTAAAAACATCGGGAAATTGGAGACAAAAGGGTCATTTTACGATCTATTAAGAGACTGTCTAAATTTACTTTTTCAGGAAGTTTAATCTCTTGTAAAAAGTCCTCCCCCGGCCCCTCCCATGCTTCGACTACACTCAGCACAAGCGGAGGGGAGTTGTGTGTTCCTCCCCTTGGGGGAGGTTAGGAGGGGACCAAAAATGAAAGAATCTTTTATTAAAAGAGGGATTAAAAGAATTCACTTCTATACCATACTGATCTTCTCTTTTAACTCAGCAAGATATTTTCGCAGGCCCTCGAAAAAAGACCGGTATTTATCCATCCGCTTTTCAATGCTTTCTCCGTATTTGCCCTGTATTCCCGAATAAAACCAGGTTATTGTGGGCCTCGGACACCCTTCCACAGCCCTGTAAATAGATGTTTTTACCAGGCGGCGGTCCTCCAGCAATTCACAAACCTCCTCCAGATATGCCAGGGTAGGTTCTACCGGTTTCTGTACCACATGCGCTATACGTTCGGCAAGGGTATTTAATGTATCCCGGACATGGTTGTATTGCCACCGGTATAATTTCTTCTTTTTCCCGCTTCTGAAATCCATCAGTGTGTTATATCCGATCTCTTCTTTATTTCCCAGGGTACTGTACTTAACCGTCTTGAGAAGCAGTATCTCCCGAAGGGCCCGGGCTTCTTTTTCCGAAATATATTCCCGGGATTTGCCTTCCAGGTATATGTCCGGTATAAATCCCTGCTGCTCCCACTCTTTCAACTGTGCCCCGAAAAAGTGGCTGAGACTGGCTTTGGCCTTTCTCAGGTTTTCTTCTGTATATTTTGCCATCGCAATTCCTCCACATTAAGGTTATACTTCTCTCTTATAACAAAATACAAAGAAAAAAATTGTATGCCCGGACCCGTCATCCGTCCGCCCGATCCCGTTCACGCATTAAGTATTTCATTCGGATATTTCCCGCAGATGACACAGATTTTCTCAGAGGACCTTGAAAATCTGCGTTCATCCGCGGTATCTGCGGGCTGCTTTGTAGGTTAGATCATGGGATTGTTCCTTTTTTAACCTATAATTCACATAGTATCAGAAAAATGTAAATTTTGCTGTGTACTAAGAGCTTGTGAAAAAAAATCGAAAAAAAATTTTGAGAAACCAAAAGGTTGCCTATATTTGCAACTGAATGGTTGCTTAATTTAATCCCTAAAGGTTATGAAATGCCCATTAACAAAACGGCAAACCAACCGACATGATTACTTTAGGCATTACATGCCTGTACTGAGTACTTCGGCAAGCTCAGTATATCACACTTCGGTAAATACCATACTGAGTTTATCGAAGTACTCAGTATATTACTTGTCGAAGCATGACCGAAGAAAATTTATAGTGAACTTGTCGAACTAACAAATAAAAAATAACAGATGAAACGAGATGTATTCCAGGCGATTTCCGATCCTACAAGACGGGCTATTTTAACACTGATCGCCACACAGGCCATGACCCCCAACATCCTGGCCGCACATTTTGATACTACCCGGCAGGCCATTTCGAAACACATTAAAATTCTTAACGAATGCGAAATGTTGCAACAGAAAAAAGCGGGCCGGGAAATTTATTATCAACTCAAAATTGATAAAATGAAAGAAATCGACACCTGGCTGGAACAGTTCCGCCGCATCTGGGAAGATCGTTTCAGTCAACTCGATGAAGTATTGTCTAACATTAAAAACAAATCAAAATGAAAAACAATTTAGCAATGAATTTTTCCGTAGACCGGGAAAACAGTACCGTAAGGGTAAAAAGAGAGTTTGCCGCCCCGAAAGACGATGTCTGGGCAGCCTGGACCGAACCGGAGATCCTCGACCAATGGTGGGCACCGAGGCCCTGGAAAGCAAAGACCAAAAAAATGGAGTTCAAGGCCGACGGCCAAAGGTTGTATGCCATGGTTGGACCGGAAGGCGAAGAGCACTGGGCATTGGCAGACTACACTTCGATCTCTCCCAAAACCAACTTTAAATTCCTCGACGCCTTCTGCGATAGCGAAGGGAATATAAATACCGATTTTTCACGTTCGGACTGGAATGTGGATTTTACAGTGCAAAACGGAACTACCGTAGTGGATATAACCATAAAACACCAAAGTCTTTCCGACCTGGAAAAGATCGTCGAAATGGGCTTTAAGGAAGGGTTTACCTCTGCTATGGAAGGACTGGACGAGATCTTTGCTTCGCGTACTGCGTAAAAGGTCCGGATACATTCAAGCAAAAATGATATCATCCACGCTTATTGTACAGGCTGCTTCATTACCGGGGCAGCTTTTTATGTATGCTACTGTCTTTACTATCCGGTCTTACGGTATAAAAATCTGCCCTTGTAACTAACCTGGAACGGATATTGAGGTGTGTCAAAAAACCGCATCTCTTATGAAAACGATTTACCTTTTCTTTTCTTTATTGTTTATAGGTCCAAATACCGCTTTCGCCGAATGTGTAAGTAGCATTCTGTTTTTTCCTGCTTCAAAAAAGATTGGGCTTAATCCCATGTTTATCATAGAAGGCTCTGATTATTACCAAAAAACAATTGAAAGTTTCAGAAAACGTACAATTTACCTCGAAAGTGATAAGGGAGAAACCGTTGTACTGGAACTCTGCGAAATACTGAAGGGCCAAATGCAGGTTACCCAGGCCGTTCTTAAACCTGTCAGGCCTTTAAAACCCAATACCGTTTACTCCCTGAAATATGACTGTCAAAGTGAACGGGAATACAACAAACTAAAACGATGGAACCCGGAAACCGGAGAAAACGAAAAAATATATTGGAAAACTTCCGTTACTCATGTTTCACCCCTCCGGGATAAGGATACAAAGATCAGCTATCTGAAAAACGAATATGCCGAATACGGGTGTGGTCCCGATGCCCATGCCATTTTTGAAGTTTCCCCGGCAAACGACGGGGAAACCTGGTACAGAACAGAAGTGACCGAACTGTCAACCAGGAAAAAAACAGACTATTACCTCCTGGAAAGAGAAAGCAAACTATATGTAGGACACAGTATGTGCGGAGGGCCATTTGCCTTTAAACCAGCCCAAAAATACCAGGTTCGGTTTACTCCGGTGAACGCAAACGGGCTACCGGGAAAAACCACACCGTGGAAAACTTTTAATAGTCCTTATAAAAATATCCTGAAGTATTAAAGACAATTTCAGCATCAAATGAAACACTTGTTTCCTTTTATAATCCTGGCCCTGATTTTATCCGGTTGTCACAGAAAACAAACCGCCCCGGAATATGGGCAGCAAATCATGTATGAAGTGTTCCCGGCTTTGATGGATTCTGTATGCAAAGGCTTATACGAAATTACACCGCCTCCACCTCCACCACCCCCTGTATCAATTCATGCGGATTCCTCGGAAATAGCCGAAGCACTTGCCGAATATGAAAAGATCATTGCCGGACTAAAACCCGGTTCCAAAGAATTGGTAATTGCTATCATGGATTCCATATATCCCCCGGAGCCAGGGAGTAAAAATGAACTTGTAGCACATTTCGCATCCTTAAACCTGAGTCCGGATACTACCGATATCTATGCCGCATACAAGGTGGATCCCAAGAAATTAAAGAACAATAAAAAAATCCGTTTTAGGTACCGTTCCGAATTCCCAAAATACAACGCACTGAAAGGGGCATATAATTTCGATCTGATGGGGATCATCGAGTTTTCCGGGATACAGTTCGATACCACCGGGTCTTATGGGGTATTCCGAAGTGATCTTTATTGCGGAGAATTATGCGGTGAAGGCCTATGGATCTTTATCCGGAAAGTAAAAGACCAATGGATCATTGACCGGATCAAAGTTATATATGTTTCGTAGAAAATAATCAAAAGCTCCTTAATATTCCACTCACCTGTATTTCAACTGTAACTCCTTCCACTTCAGAGGGAATTTGTTCCCGGATGTGATTTCCATCGTCCGTAACGGAAACAATGATCCCTGTACGGCCCTGCTCTACCTGTCCAACACCAACAGCGGTGACACCGGAAATGTCAAGCCAATGGCGTTCATACCGCCGTTTTATTTCCATTGCTTTTTTAAGGGAGTCGTCGGGCATGATCGGTATATGAATGTTAGCCAGGCATCTTTTCAGGGCAGAGAGAGACTAAGAGCATCAAACACATTCCCTATCCGGTTGATGAGCGTTGTCGTTTCACTCCCTGCAAAGAGCAGGCCTACAAGATTATTGTTCTCGTCCAGCACCACTGAACCGCTGTCTCCGCCCTGGCTCATCGCTCCCGCCATAAGCTGGTCTTCGAAAAGAGCGATCTTATTGGTTCCGTAACTCACCCGGGCACTTACATCTACCTGTTCTATTACCCCATTGGTAAGCCCGGTGGTTCTTCCGCTTTTTTGTACCTGCATTCCCAGTCCTCCTTCTCCTATGCCTGTTATTGTTCCGATTTGCAGTATCTTTTCTTCTACATCCAACGGGTCTAAAGGCCTGGCTATGGCGCAGTCTACCGTGTTGGATCCCTGCTGCACCCGATATGGCCTTAGCCTGCTCCTGCTTCCCACCAGCGGGGCCAGGGCATTCAGGGCCGCAGCGACAAAACGCGCTGTACGACAAGGCAGGCCGCCTCCGTCATCGCCTTCAAAATGTATGGGAACAAATTCACTTAATTCGGCGATCCGGTCCCGGGATTCCGTTCCTCCATCGTGAGGGCCCGGCTGCAATACGGGGTCTCCTGTCTGTGCTTCATTACTATTGGCCAGGACATGGTTGTTAGAGAGGATATACCGCTGACCGTCCCTGACGACCAGACATCCAAGGGTACCGGCGGTTATCCGGTAATGGCCGATACTCACTCCCCCCGGTGCAGGCCTGAACCGTTCGGTGGGGTTTTGAAATGCCCGTAAAACACCGACGGGCCTTACATCAGTGGGAATACCCTGTACATAAGAGGGGACCAGGTCTCTTTCTCTTAACCTAGAACTAGGTTTTTTTACTTCTACGGAACATATAATGGAAAGATCGGAAGTAGTCCGGCCTGCTACGGTCTTATATCCGATGCCCGTAGCCACAACGTTTTGTTTTTTCCTCAACTCAGGGCCTACCTCCCTTAATACCTTGCGGATCTTTTCTAAATCGGAACTCATTTTATCTCTCTTTCATCTATTAGACAATCCGGTGAATCATTTTTCTCCTTCTTCAGAAAGGAGATCAACGTGACGATCAAGTTGTATTTTCAAACATAACAAGCTGTATAACATAAAATTACAAAAAAAATACGACTTTTTAAAAAGTTTAAACACCTATTTTCCCAACGTATCACACAAAAAATAAAAAGCTATATTTGACAGAGTTGCCACTCTGGTAATTTAAAGGACCCTCCATGAAGAAAATCCTGATGATATTATTCGCCGGAATTTTTTGCTTCTCCCCGTTTGCATTTCAAAATACGGCCGAAGACCATTTTATTTTCTTCCTGCACAACAGATTCCCTGAAGAACACAACCTCAATGAAGCACATCCGGAATACGGGCGGACAGAGTATGATGCGATCATCAGGGAATTTAAGAACAACGGTTTCACCGTGATCAGCGAAATAAGACAGGGAAACGTTAATGCCAGAGATTACGCCCTCGGGATAACCCGGCAAATCGACAGCCTGCTGGAAAAAGGCGTAAAACCGGGAAATATATCGATTATCGGAACTTCCAAAGGCGGGTATATTGCCCAGTATGTTTCCACCTTTATGCAAAATCCGGACCTCAACTTTGTTTTTATAGCCTGTTTTACGGACAGCGATATGCAAAATATTCCCGATATCAACTTTTGCGGCAATATCCTGACCATTTACGAAAAAACCGATCCGTTCGGAGTTTCCGCTGTAAAACGAAAAGAGGCTTCGAGCTGTAAAATTCCGCATTTTAAAGAAATAGAACTGAATACCGGCATGAGGCACGGTTTTTTATTCAAGCCCCTGAAAGTGTGGATGGGGCCGGCAATACAATGGTCAAAAGGGAATTATGCCACGGAATAGACAGGGCGAACGCATCTCATATACGGCAAAGCATATGACGGGGAGATAGGGAGACAGGGGGAATTGGTGATTTGTTGTGATTGATAAAGTTCGTAAATAAAGAATTATCTTTGAAGATAAATGTCCCCAAAGTCAGGATCCGGAAACCGTATTCCAAATGAACACAAATATTTCTCCGATAATACAACCCGAGGAGCTTCTGGAGCTACGGGGTACAAAAGATATGGTTATCGTAAATGCCGGTAATGGCAAAGATGCCAAAAACAGCTATGACAAAAAGCACCTGAAAGGCGCTATTTTTGCCGATCTCAACACACAACTTTCCGACATTAAGGAAGATGCATCCAATGGAGGGCGGCATCCCTTGCCTGTTCCCGAAAAGTTTTCCCGGACGCTCACCACCCTGGGTATTTCTCCAGAAAGCCATGTAGTGATCTATGACGACAAAAACGGGGCAAATGCAGCAGCCCGCTTCTGGTGGATGATGCGGTCTGCAGGACATGAAAAAGTACAGGTGCTGAACGGCGGATTTCAGGCTGCAGAAAAGGCAGGATTTCCCATGAGTTCACAACAGGAAACCGCAACAAAGAACAATCCCTGTAACATTGAACAATGGCAATGGCCCCTGGCAGACCTGGACGAGGTAGAGAGAGCATCGCAGAACGGGGAACAGCTTATCATAGACGTCCGTGACAATGACCGATACCTGGGCATAAGAGAGCCGATCGACCTCATAGCAGGACATATTCCCGGGGCCATTAATGTACCTTTCCACAACAATCTCGACGAAGAAGGCAGGTTTAAACCTCCTTCCGAACTGAAAACCTATTACGAAAATATTTCCGGAAATACCTCTCCGGACCATATTATCGTGCACTGCGGTTCCGGGGTCACAGCCTGCCATACAATCCTGGCCATGGCATACGCCGGATTACCGGTACCGAAACTTTATACCGGCTCCTGGAGCGAATGGTCGCGGAATAACAAAACCATTAAAACCGGGTAGAAGGCCCTTTGCAAATGAAGATAAAAAAAGTCTTTTTTATATATCTTTTCACAACATTGCTGTTCACCGCATGCCAGCCGGCCACCAAGTCCAGAATTACCGTGGCTACTGCGGCAAACATGCAATTCGCCATGAAAGCGCTGGCAACCGATTTTTCCGAAAAAACAGGAATCGCATGTGAGCTGGTTGTCAGTTCATCCGGCAAACTCACGGCACAGATCCGCGAAGGTGCTCCCTATGACGTTTTTGTGGCTGCCAATATGAAATATCCCAATACCCTTTATAATGACAGCCTTACCTTGTCCTCACCGGACATCTATGCCTACGGGGAACTGGTATTGTGGTCCGCCGCCGGAAATACCCGGCCTACCATAGACCTGCTCACGGCCCCGGGCACGGAACACATTGCCCTGGCCAACCCTAAAAATGCCCCTTACGGAACAGCCGCCATCGAAGTATTGCGGCATTACGGGATATGGGAGAAGGTCAAAGACAAGCTCGTTTATGGCGAAAGCATTGCGCAAACCAATCACTTTATCACTTCCGGGGCAGCAGAAGTGGGTTTTACGGCTATGTCCGTTGTTCTATCCCCTGAAATGAAAGGAAAAGGAAAGTGGACGGAACCCGGCCCAAAGACCTATACCCCTATTGCCCAGGGTGCAGTTGTCATCCGCCGCAAAAATACCGATACCCGAAATGCACAGCGGTTTTATGACTACCTTTTTTCACCGGAAGCCGGGAAGGTTCTGAAAGATTTCGGATATTTGGTTGATGAATAGTTTTTCCGGACATATTGCCGATATCCGCACCAGCGATGCCCTGTCTGTTGTTACAGTTAACATCAATGCATCCGTCTCGTTCAAAGCCATTGTCATAGACAGCCCGGAAACTGCTTCATACCTGACTAAGGACCACCCTGTTAACGTATTGTTCAAGGAGACCGAAGTGGTGATCGGCACGGGTGAGGCCCTGGCCGTAAGCCTGCAAAACAAGCTAAAGGGAACCATTTCTGCCCTGGAGAAAGGCCCGTTGCTCACCAGAGTGGCCATACATACCTCCGCAGGTGAGATCGTTTCGGTCATAAGTACCGCTTCGGCCGATGAACTGGATCTAAAGGAAAGCACAAACGTAACCGCCATGATAAAGTTAAACGAAATCATCCTCGCGCCCTAATGGAATGGGGCCCGATCATACTGACCCTGAAGCTCGCCGCGGCTACTACCGCGATCCTTTTTGTCCTGGCCGTTCCCCTGGCCTACTGGCTTTCCCGGACCACATCGCGTATAAAACCCGTAGTGGAGGCCTTGGTGAGCATGCCCCTGGTACTGCCCCCTACGGTCCTGGGATTTTATATGCTGCTGGCCTTCAGTCCCCAAAACGCCTTCGGAGACTGGCTCGACAAGTGGCTGGGAATACAACTTGTCTTTTCCTTTGCCGGGCTGGTACTGGCCTCCGTGCTATACAGCCTGCCCTTTATGGTGCACCCTATACAATCCGGCCTCTCCTCCCTCCCCAACACCTTGTCCGAGGCCTCTTACACCCTGGGAAAATCGAAATGGACAACCCTCCGGAAGGTCCTGCTTCCCAATATCCGGCCTTCACTCCTTACAGGTATTGTCCTTTCGTTTGCCCATACCATGGGCGAATTCGGGGTGGTCCTGATGATCGGCGGCAATATCCCGGGGAAGACCAGGGTAGCTTCGATTGCCATTTATGACGAAGTGGAAGCCCTGAATTACGGGGCGGCCAATGGTTATTCCCTGATATTGCTCGCACTTTCCTTTATAACCCTGCTTGTGGTCTACCTCATAAACGGCGGGTATCTAAAGCGTTTTACCGTATGATAGAGCTCAACGTCCATAAAACACTGCAATCCGCACAGGGCAGCATGGAGCTGCATGTAGAACTCACTGTGGAAAAAGGACAGTTTATCACCCTCTACGGGGAATCCGGGGCAGGAAAAACCTCTACCCTCCGGATGCTGAGCGGTTTAATGCCCCCCGATAAAGGCAGCATTACGGTAAACGGAACCGTATGGTTTGACAGGGAACGAAAAACCAACCTCAACCCCCGGCACAGGAATATCGGCTATGTGTTCCAGGACTACGCGCTATTCCCCAACATGACTGTAAGCCAGAACCTGGAATTTGCACTAGACAGGAAACAGGACAAAACCGTGGTGGAAGACCTGATCGCCACCATGGAATTACAACAACTCCGGCACCGGAAACCCGGCACGCTTTCCGGCGGACAAAAACAGCGGGTGGCACTGGCCCGTGCCCTGGTACGCCAACCCGGTGTGCTATTGCTGGACGAACCCCTCTCCGCCCTGGACAGTGCCATGCGGCAAAAATTACAGCAATATATCCTGGAAGCCCATAAAAAATACGGACTGACCACTATTCTGATCAGTCACGATATCGGGGAGATCATAAAATTGTCGGACAAGGTATATGAAATGCAGAACGGCAAAATCGTCCGCCAGGGTGCCCCTCCCGATATGTTCGGCCTCGGGAAAACCAGTGCTAAGTTCCGGTTTACAGGTGAGGTGATCCGCATACAAAAGGAAGACGTAGTATATGTGGTGACCATACGTATCGGGAACGATGCCGTTAAAGTGATCGCCGACCAATCGGAAGTAAGCCACTTACAGCCGGGCGATAAGGTGGCCGTGGCCTCCAAGGCCTTTAACCCCGTGATACAAAAGATCTGAACACCACGTATTTATTCCCATCAGAACAACCTGTATCATTCCTCACAACCTGTCCCAAAAATGTTCAAAAACTACGACCGGCTGAAGAAACGCTCTCCCCGGCATCGCAGCCACTCGTCGAATTTCTTTATATTTACTACATATAAAACAATAACGCCCGTGCTTTCCCCATCGATGAAAACAATGATCAAAGCTGTATTACTCCTTATTCTCGCAGGATTATCATGCCTCTCCTGTAAAAAGACAAAAACAGCAGAAAAACAGTCCCTGGAAGATCAAAGTACCAAACCCAACATCCTGTTTATCCTTTCGGACGACCACACCTCACAGGCCTGGGGCATTTATGGCGGCCTGCTCCGGGACTACGTAAAAAACGACAATATAAAAAGACTGGCCGGGGAAGGTGCGGTCCTGGACAATGCGTTCTGCACCAATTCCATCTGCTCCCCGAGCCGTGCCAGTATTCTCACCGGCCAGTACAGCCATATCAACCAGGTGTATACCTTAAGGGAACCACTCCCCAAAGGCCATCCCAATATCGCAAAGGAGCTCACCGCAAACGGTTATCAGACAGCCATTATAGGTAAATGGCACCTGGACAGGCAACCCGAAGGATTCGGTTATTTTAACGTACTCCCCGGACAGGGCCGCTACTGGGACCCCATATTTAAAACCAAAGACACCTGGACCGATGGCGCAGACGGTTCCAAAGGAAAGATATACAAAGGTTTTTCTACCGACATCATTGCCGACCTCACCATAGAACACCTTCAGGAAAGGGACACCACAAAACCTTTCTTTATGCTGTGCAGCTTTAAAGCCACTCACGAGCCTTTTGACTACCCGGAACGATATAACTCACTGTACGAAGATGTTGAAATTCCCGAGCCTGCTTCATTGTTCGATTTTGGCAAAGGAGAAGGAGGACGGACCTTTAAGGGACAAAAACTGGAAAACCTCGCTGCCCGCTGGGAAGAAGCCACCAGGGACCCGGAAAACTTCTGGACCGACTATCCGGGCCTGCCTTATCCGTTGGATGGGCTGGACAGTATTCAACTCCGAAAGAAGATCTACCAGAAATTCGTAAAGGACTTTATGCGCAGCGGTGCCGCCATCGACGACAATATCGGGAAACTATTGAATTACCTTGAAGCTGAAGGCCTTGCAGACAACACCATAGTCATCTACACAGCCGACCAGGGCTACTTTTTAGGGGAACACGGCTTTTTTGACAAACGCCTCATCTATGAAGAATCCCTGCGGATGCCTTTTGTGATACGGTATCCCAAAGAAATTAAAGGAGGTGCACGCATAGACGATATGATCCTGAACATCGATTTCGCAGCCCTGCTGGCCGATTATGCCGGAATGAAAAAACCGGACTTTATCCAGGGCAGGAGCTTCCGTGAGAACCTCAAGGGCAACACTCCGGAAGACTGGAGGGACGCCATGTATTACAGGTATTGGCTGCATCACCCGGACAGGCCGGCCCATTTCGGTATCAGGAACGAGAGATACAAGCTGGCCTTTTTCTACGGACAGGGCCTGGACAAATACGGTTCTTCCGAAGAAAGCACCCCTCCGCAATGGGAGTTTTACGACCTGGAAAAAGACCCCCGGGAACTCCACAATGCCATAAACGACCCACAGTATGCGGCTGTTATTGCAAAAATGAAAAACGAAATGAAAAAGCTCCGGGAAGAATACAGGGACAATGATGCCGATGCCCCTGTAATGCAGCCTATACTGGAAGAACTCAGGTGACCTGATTTGAATGCAATTAAAAAATTTTCACTTGAAAAGACCACTCGCAATTTTTATTATGGGAGTTTCCGGATCGGGAAAATCCACAATTGGCAAACTCCTGTCCCAAAAGACACAGTTTCCCTTTTTTGACGGCGACGACTTTCATCCCGAAGCAAACCGGCAGAAAATGGCTACGGGCCAGCCACTGAACGACGACGACCGCAAGGGGTGGCTTCTGGCCCTTAACGAACTGGCCCGCAAACAGCTGGGCTCCGGTTCGTGTATCATTGCCTGTTCTGCCCTTAAGGAAACCTACCGGGTCCTCCTTCAGAAAGGCATGGCCTCTCAAATAAAATTTGTCTTTTTACGGGGCAGTTACGAACAGGTCCTGGCGAGAATGGAAGCCCGCGAAGGGCACTTTATGCCCGCTTCCCTCCTCACCTCCCAGTTCGACACACTGGAACCCCCGGAAGATGCCATAATCGCAGACATCACAAAAAAACCGGAACAGATCGTATCGGAAATTATGGAAACACTATCAAAAAAAACGGAGTTCGGGCTTATCGGCCTGGGGGTTATGGGCAAAAGCCTGTGCCGTAACCTGGCCCATCACGGCTTCCGGATCTCCATGTACAACCGGCATGCCCCAGGGCAGGAAGAACATATAGCCACGGACTTTAAAAACGAATTTCCCGAATTGCGGGAAGCCCTTCCTTTTGATGACCTGCAAGCCTTTGTAAATTCATTGCAAGCACCCCGTAAGATCATGCTTATGGTTCCCGCCGGAAAGCCCACCGACCTTCTCCTGGAGGAACTGCTACCCCTGCTTTCGGAAAACGATGTGGTCATAGAAGGGGGTAACTCACACTATACGGATACCCGGAAGCGCGGGGAACTGCTTTCCGTTCACGGTATTTTATTTGTGGGCTGCGGTGTATCCGGTGGAGAAGAAGGCGCTTTGAACGGCCCTTCCCTGATGCCCGGCGGAGAAAAGTCCGCTTACCGTATCGTCCGCCCTTTCCTCGAGGCCATCGCAGCAAAGGACGGAAACAGGGAACCCTGCTGCGCTTACATCGGCCCGGAAGGGAGCGGGCATTTTGTAAAAATGGTACACAACGGAATAGAATATGCAGAAATGCAGCTCCTGGCCGAAGTCTATCACATTTTTGCAAAAACCGGAAGATCCCCCGACCAGACCGCCGACATCCTCGGATCCTGGAAAGCAGAAGAGAACAGCTTCCTGCTGGAGATCACCGTAGATATCCTCCGCACCCGCGAAGACGACCACTGGCTTATCGACAGGATACTCGACAAGGCGGGGAACAAAGGTACAGGCAACTGGACCACCATCGCAGCCGCCGAACTGGGGATCCCGGCCACCATGATCGCTTCATCGCTTTTCGCCCGGTATATCTCGGCTTTTAAGGACGATCGGGAGATCATGGAAGCAACTTACGGACAAGCATCCGAAACCTCACATATCGACAAAAAAACAGTGTTTGAAGCCTATCGCGCTGCAAGGCTTGTTAATCATTACCAGGGGTTCCGGTTGCTCAGGGAGGCCTCAGCCATTCACGGATGGGACCTCAACCTCAGCGAACTGGCCCGTATATGGACCAACGGCTGTATTATACGTTCTTCCCTCATGGAAAAACTACCTGCCATTTTAAGGTCCGGGGACCATATGCTCCTGCATCCGGAAACCGTCACATCCCTGAAAGCGTGGAAGCCTTCCTTATCGAAGCTCGTATCTGCCTGCGTGGAAAGTGCGGTCCCTGTCCCGGTATTCAGCGAAGCCATAAATTTTTTCAACGGTTTTTCGTCGGCCCATCTGCCTGCCAATCTCATACAGGCCCAACGCGACTACTTCGGCGCCCATACCTACCGGCGAAATGACGACGGGGGAGAAAAGATCCATCACACGAACTGGAAAAAAACCAAGGGATCATGATCGAATATCGTTTACTGGCTGCCATTGCCCTCGGCATTTTCGTATTACTGTTCCTGATCCTGAAAGTAAAGCTCCACGCCTTCCTGTCCCTCCTTATTGCGGCCATAACAGTTGGCATAGCCGCAGGCCTCGATGCTGCCGCCATCATGCAGACCGTGCAGAACGGCATGGGCAGCACCCTGGGCTTTGTGGCCACTGTGGTCGGGCTGGGAGCCATGTTCGGGGCCATCCTTGAACATTCCGGGGGTGCCCGGAGGATCGCGGGATTTCTCATGAAAAAATTCGGGGTGGAAAAGGCCCCGGTAGCCATGGTGCTGTCCGGGTTTATCGTAGCCATCCCTGTTTTTTTTGATGTGGCTTTTATTTTGCTTATCCCCCTGATCTATGCCCTGCAAAAACGCACGGGAAAATCCCTGCTGCTGTTTGCCATACCTCTACTTTCCGGCCTGGCGGTCACTCATGCCTTTATCCCCCCTACACCGGGACCTATTGCTGTGGCCGATATCATCGGGGCCGATCTCGGGTGGGTTATCGGTATCGGTTTTGTCGTAGGTATACCTACCGCCATCATCAGCGGATTACTCTTCGGAAAATATATCGGCAAGCGTATTTTTGTCCCTGCCCCTCCGCAACCGGAAACAACACAGGCAGAAGACGACGGGTTTCCCGGTGTAGGCACTGTTTTTGCCATCATCGCCGTTCCCATATGCCTCATCCTGATAAACACCTCTGTAAAAGGTGGGCTTATCCCGGTTGGAGCCCACTGGATCAGGCAGACAGTGAGCATTGTCGGGCATCCCTTTGCAGCACTTATCATTGCCAACCTGCTGGCCTGGTACTTCCTGGGAATAGGAAAAGGCTTTACCCGGAAACAACTGCTGGACATCTCGGCAAAATCCATGACCCCTGCGGGAAGCATTATCCTTATCACCGGGGCCGGGGGCGCTTTTAAACAGGTGCTTATCGAGACGGGATCGGGAGACATGATCGCCCAATCCCTGGCAGGAATAGGATTTCCGGTATTGCTGTTCGCCTTCCTGATCAGTGCTGCCGTCCGTATCATACAAGGGTCATCGACCGTTGCCATGATCACCGCCGCCGGGCTGGTAGCCCCGCTGCTCGAAGGAACAGCACTTTCGGGCTTTGAACTGGCCTGTATTGTCATCGCCATTGCTTCGGGAGGGTCCATCATGTCGCACGTCAATGACAGCGGGTTCTGGATGGTTAACCAGTTCCTGGGGCTTACGGAAAAACAGACATTCCGGTCGTGGACGGTGATGACCACCATCCTTGCCTTTACAGGGTTTATAACGGTGTCTCTTTTGTACTATCTCTTTTGAGAGGATTGGTGGTACTCGTTGAAAACGAGCAACCAGAGTCCGGCTATAGTTTTGTGACCTCTATTTTTTTAAGAGGGTAGCCTGCTTCGCAGCCATTTGACCTGTCCGTTGTGGTTGGACTCGTGTTCGCATACGTGGAACCACTTGCAGTAATTGTTAGTAGGGCCCCACGGCCAGTCCTCATCCACTTTCATCAGCCATTCGTCATCCCTTTTGGCAAATTCGGCCAGGGAATGTTCACGGACTTCCTTCAATGCATCCAGATAAAAGTCGAGATCATGGCCCTTAATATTTTTCCGGGCCTTATCGCCTAACCCCGAAGCCACACTCCACTTTTTCACATCTTCCTTCGGCCAGTCGCCCCATTTTCTTCCTTCAAAAGTATGCAGCTGGTAAAACCTCTCGGTAGCCGCCAGGTGCAGCAACATGGCACCGATGCTGTTGGAATTCCCATCATGTATATAATCCAGGTCCTCCACGCTCATTCCCTTTACGGGATAGAGGATGGTATCGCGCATCCAGTTCAGCATGGATACCAGGGTGCCAATCTGCGGGGAAAAGCCTTCTTTGGGGCCGATGATGTTGAGGTCATTTTTTGCAGTTACGGCAGGGCCGGGATATACCGGGGCAGCCCCGGCGAGGGTGAACATGCTGCCTGCTCCTACGGTGAAGAGGGAGGACTGTTTGATGAAATTTCTGCGATTCAGGGTTTTCATTTTATTGTGTGTTTAAGTTTTATATTTTTTTGGATATTCTGATCTTTTTCGCGTTGCAAACGCTTTGTACGATGGGCACTCGTTTTTGCCTTGCTTAAACGGGTGCCGGTTGGGAAAACTGCGAAGTCAAAAACATTCGCAAAGCTGGGGCATACTTCGTAGAGCAGGTGTTATCTAAAATAACTATTAAAGTTTTAACATCAGCTTCCACTTAAAAAGAAGCGCAACAATGAATTCAAAAATTCGAAAAAAACCTTTCCCTTTGTCTTTCTTCTCCTTTTCATGTTTTTCTTTAATAGTCTCTCCCTTTTTTCATTATTCATAATTCTCTTTTTATATAGCCCAACCCGAATCAAAATTACTGCTCTGCTAAGTTTGCCATTTCGCAGTATATTTCCTGTAGCACCTATATAATCTAAAGAAATTGGTTAAAGATACCTTTATCAATCGCCATATTCGATACTAACAACCAGGCTGTCTTTTTTAGAAAAGATAATTTTGAAATCATCAGAAGTACCGAATCCGGAATCATAGTAATTAACATACAGATTTTTATCCCAAAAAGCCTCTTTAATTAATTTGGGGCTATTAGTCATTATTAAATCTACCTGAGTATTTGACATCCCTTTCCGATTTTTTTTTAAATCCGTAAAGTTCTTGTCCGCTTTTGAAGCACATGCCGAAAAAAATAGTATTATAATGCTCAATATGATTAAATTTTTCATCTTTTAAAATTATATGGCCCATTTATTCCTTTGCCACGATTATAGGACAATGAATTTGTACCCTTAAAAAAGAGTATACAAAATCATTTTCCGACAGTGTCGGATACATCGTCTGTTTTAGGGAGATGAATTCTTTTAGGGAGTCTAAATATATAAATATTTTAATTTTCAGGCTTCGAAAAAGTAAATTTCACGATTTTTTAATCCGGTTATGCTAAAATTTTAGCATTGTATACACAAATTTTATTTACTTGACTAGGAAGGCACTTTCAGAAGTAAGTTAATTTCCCAAAAAATAAACAACGAACTCAGGTGATTTTAGCATAGATTGCCTGGTTTTTTTCTTTTTTGAGGATACTTTTGGTCTTTGAGTTGGATTGATGTCCCCAAAGGACATAGGTCTCCCTGTATTTTTGCGTTTATTTTAAAAACCTATCAGGCTGCTTGCCGGTGGAGTTGTCCTGCCATACGCCTGCCGATTTCCAGGCAGTTGGCCGTGTGGATGCCGAAGAAGATCCACGGGATTTCGGTATCCCTGGTTTTGGCTTTTACTTTTTTCAGGTGATAATGTTCTTTCTCTTTACCAAAACTCCCTTCCAGCCTGGAAGCCCGTTCTTTGGTGATTTGTCCCTTGAGCAACTGCTTTTCAAAACTCAGGAACTTATCCAACAGTCGCAGCAGTGCCCGGGTCAGGGAGCGACGTTTCTTGACCGTTTTCTTGCGCCTCTTGCTGTAGCCGATATAGCGCTTCTTCCATTTGAGGTATTTGCTACGGGGCAACTTCACCTTTAGGGCCCGGCAGTCGCCTGAGAGCTTCGTAAAGCCACTCCACAGCTTCCCAGAGCAGCTTCTGATTGGTGGGGTAACGGACTTCACTCTCATAGCAGGTGGCATCCACAACAGCTTTTCAGCTTCGTCAATATAGGGCTTTCAATGGGTATAAAATACCTTTTCCAACGCATCGATCTCCAATACCCTGGACAGCTCACAGCGGATTTGGCTGACGATCTTGTAGTTGGTGATCCGCTGTAATCCCAAATGAATATCACAAAAGAATTGGTAATCGATATTACTGTTGAGTTGTTCGATAAGTTTCCGATCCGAACAGCCCGCATTGTAAGCTTCCCTAAAAACTGAACTGTTTAAAATTATAAAAATGATTAATTTTAAACCTCAGTTCAAAAAATGAAAAAGAGTAAATTTTCACCCCAGCAAATCGCCAGGATTTTAAAAGAGTTTGACAACGGCAAATCAGCCGTTGA
>NZ_JAHKRR010000030.1 GCF_018863395.1 Sinomicrobium weinanense | reverse complement strand
CATATACATCTGTCGTGCCCGGGAACAACGATAACTGGATCAACTCAGGATCCAGGGTCAATACACTGTTCTCATCATTATTATCAAAGGTCCGTATCCGGATGTTCTGCGATAACAACGAAGCATCTATCAATCCACCTTCCTGTCTCTGGAAGATCAGGTGTACACCATCGCCTTCTACAGATAAAGTCGGATATAAGGCAGTGATATGAACACCTTCACTCAATACGGCCAGGTTGGCCCTTAAGTGGGCAAAAGTCGTAGCGTCGCCATCAAAGGCCAGATTCACGTCCCGTACAAAGTTGGCTGTACTGGCGATGTCTCCACCGGTTCCCCAAAGCACATCTATCGGTTGGTTCACATCCACAGGGCCGGTTGCAGGCTGATAGAAATATGCTTCATAGATATGTAATGGCGTCTGGAAACTATCTAAGGACAATTTGGTGATCTGTACACCATCATACTCGATAGGAGTACCATTAATGGAAGGGGTAAACACCACTTCGATCTGTTCCGGTCCGTTCAATACAGAGACCAGGTTCACCAAAGGCACTACATCCCCTACCAGCACTCCATTGCGTACTGCCTGTATCCCTACAAAACCAAGTACCTCAAGCAATCCGGATTCTGTGCCCAGTTTGATATGCATGGCATCTCCGGCTGCAGGTTTAACGGCACAGTTCTCATAACTCAAGCGTTGATAAAAAGCGCCTATTTTTAAGATCGTAAAGGTAGAATGGGTACTCGGATCGCCATCTACGGCTAGTTCCGGGTTTTCTACTCCCCCGATGGCCAGGTTGTCCTGGCTACAGGCATAGACCCGTTCCCTGGCTCCTTCTGTCGGAGGGAAGTTGATCCCCACGGTGATCGGGTAACGTACCGAATCGGTAAGTCCCTCCCGCGTGATCTCTATATAATATGTCGTATTTACGTTTAAGGCAGGCGTCGTAAAGCTCAATCCACTACCGATAGCCGTTCCACCTTCTGCATTGGCAAACCATTCGATACTGTCGCCTGCGCCTATCGGGTTCAATTCTATCGTTGCCGTAGCCCCGGGCTCTATGATATTACCCGATACCGCCGGCATACCGTAACGAAGCCGTGCCCCGTAAAT
>NZ_JAHKRR010000003.1 GCF_018863395.1 Sinomicrobium weinanense | reverse complement strand
TGCCCTTGGGTATGTGCCTCCGGTTGAGTACGCAAAGAAAAATCTCAGCAAGGCTAGCCTTGCTGAGATGAATCAAAAAGATGATAAAATTGTACTAACTAACAGTTCTAATTAGGGGAAGCTTACAGATCAATCCCTCGGTTTTGCTGAAGATGTTGAACTTGGCAAACTATCAACAATTATCGAATTAGCGATTAGAATAAATAATTCTCAAAAAATGGATGTTCTCAACAAAACGTGCAGCTTTACTTTTGTTAATTTCATTAACGATAGAGTTACGGTAAAATATGATAGTATATTCGTGCCATACAATTAAAGAAAGCGGTCACCAAAGGAAGTTCTGTGACAAATACGGAGTATACTAATAGTTACATTTACGAAAATGACTCATTGGCATTTTTTAGTCATCCGGAGGGGTATGTGACCAAGGATAACAATACGTTCAAATATGTGTACCAGTATAAAGACCACTTGGGAAACATTCGACTATCCTATGCCAACATAGGTACTACCAGTGCTCCGCAACTGGAAGTCATTGAGGAAAGCAACTATTATCCTTTCGGATTAAAACATAGAGGATATAATCCTCAAACGTCACCTCTTGGAAACAGTGTAGCTCAAAGATGGAAATTTGGAGGGAAGGAACTGGATGAGAGTTTAGGATTGGGGACGTATGATTTTGGAGCGAGGAACTATAATCCTGAACTTGGTAGATGGATGAATATTGATCCTTTAGCGGAAGATATGAGAAAACATAGTCCTTATAACTATGCTTTTGATAATCCAATATCTTTTATAGATCCTGATGGGATGGCACCTGGACGGCAGAAGCAGGTGATAGCGCCTATACATTGGCGCAAGATGTAGGGATCTCTGTAGAAGAAGCAAATAATATAGTTGAAAATCAACTTGGTGCAAATTATGTCAGAGAATCAGATGAAATGCTAATGTCTGCTGTTGAAGTTGGTAATGTTGTTACTTTAGATTCGGATTCACCTTCTATAGATACTAATGAATCATTCGTTGTAACTTCTGAAACGGTACAAGAATCGAATTTGTCAACAAATGAATTTGATGGAGTCGAAGGAATGAATCAATTTTTGACATATACCAGTCCAATTACAACTACAATGGGAGAAGTAATAAAAGGAGGTACAAATATTTGGGGTGAGACTTTATCTAAATCTCAAATATCAAATGCTAAATGGTTGGGACGTGGTTTGGGTGTTGTTGGTCTTGGAATCAATGCATACCAGTATAATGAAGCTATAAAAAACAACAACCAATTAGGTCAAGAAAAAGCTAAAATGGAGACTGTAGGAAATATCCTTATGTTGTATGGAGGTCCTATTGGTTGGGGAGTTGGAGGTGGTGCACACCTATCTCTAATTCTTAATCCAACTATGGAGCCTGCTGTACACAAACCTGATTGGACTAAAACTTGTTTTGTTGCAGGAACTAAAATACTTTTAAAAGATGGTATTTCCAAAAACATTGAAGATATTAAGGTTGGAGATGAAATATTAAGTGTAAATATGAATACAATGGAAATAGAACCTGACCGAGTTTTAATTGTTCCCGAAAAAGATGAGAAGTACAATAAAATATATATGGAATATGATAATGGTTACACCAATATTGCTTCTGCTCACCATCCATTTTATGTAAAAGGAAAAGGCTGGTCTGTGTATGATGTTGAGCTTGCTAAGAAGGATTTAACTTTTGATATTAAACAGATTGAATTAGGAGACACAGTGTATTATTATGACAATGGTGTCTTGAAAGAAACAAAAATCATAAAATTGGAAGACCAAAAAAAAGAAGCCTTGATGTATAACATCAAATATGTAAAGAAGAACAACACCTTTTTTGCCAATGGTATTTTAGTTCATAATAGATATATAAATTAAAATAGAAAAAGTGAATTATAGTAAAATTGTAAATATCTATGAATATATCTACTTTAGAGTATATATGTGGAATAAATATTTATGGAAAAATAAAGAAATGGCCGCTTTTAATAGTACTTTAGCAGTTACTTTTAGTTCAATGGCTATAATTTTTTCTGCAAAAATTTTTGCAGAAAGACTTTTCAATATATTTCTACCATCGCCTTTTGAATATCTTTATTTATCGATTGGTTTTATAGGCATACTTTTTCTAATACATTATTTTCTATTCGAGAAAAACGATAAATATCTTGATATAGAGAACAAGTTTTCCTTAGTTAAGGAAAGTAAATTTTCTTGGATACTTAAAGGTTTTTTTGTTTTCCTTTATGCAATAGGCTCGATAATAATTTACATTTTTCTTATTTGATGGATTTATCTGAACAATAATATTTTTCAATATATTTTTATGGTGTTTTTTCTAAAGTGGGAAGTTTAAATATAATGAAGAAATCATATGGAAATCGATTACGGTCAAAGAAAATGGTTTTGAGGTTTCAGTCCCTTCATCTTGGTTTTTAGAAAATGATAGACCAAATTTTTCCCTATTCATTAGTATGAACTTAAATAATCCGGAAATGGCCAACTTCAACGTTATTGTCTCTGATTATGACATGAAAGTATCGGAATATATAAATGACCATACAGATACTTTAAAGTTAAATCCTCATATAAAAGAAATTGATATTAAGAAATTAAAGATTAGTGATATTGATGAAAGTTTTCAAAGAAAGTTCAAAGTTGAACAGAATCAAAATGAAGAATTAATCTTCCAAACATTCTATGGTAAGAAAAGTTTAAATAAAGTTTTTATAATTACTATTAATTCAAAGTATGAGAGTTATAGAAAATATGAACCTATTTTTGAAGTGATGCTTAATTCTTTCAAAATATATGAAAACTAATGAAAACAATAGTAACAGTGATCTTTTTACTTGTGTTAGGGTCGGTACTTCTTTATTACTCTTTTATAGAAATTAACTGGTATTTAAAAAAGGAGAAACAAAAGGAAAAGTTTCGGATACATATAAAACAATCTTTTATTGAAAATGGTTATGAGATTATTTCAATGAAGGAGCCGCATAAATCTGAAAAAAAGGATAATCCTTTCAGGAATGGAGTTAAATTTGTTCTGCCAGGCTTTTTTGGTGCTGGAGAAAGAAATTTTTATTGGTTAGTAATATGTAAGACTGAAAATAAAGAAGAGAAGAAAGTATGGGTTGAAGTTAGCCAATCTATTTATAGGAGGGCAAAGTATAACTATTTTCCTAAAGTTATTGGCTAAACAAATTCCATTTTCACTGAGTATCCCCGCTGGCGCTCGTTTGAGCAAAGCGATAACGAGTGCCTGTTTTCTGAGCGTTTGTAACACCCGTTAGCTCTCTCCTGACTAATTTTGGAACCAACAAAATGATTATATTTACGTTGTTTTTGGGAACCAATATAAAGAAGGTTTTATAGGCCTTTTGACCATGGAAAGCTCACTGAAATTCCCTATTTTTACTTCACAGGTTTTAGGTTCAACAAAATACAGGTGTATGCATAGAATATTCTACTCTCTTTTCCTTATTGTATTATTAACAGGCTGTAAAAGCGTTTCCGTTAACAACCAGTTTCAAAGGACAACCACAGAGCCCTTAGAGCTTGGGGTAATAGGCCTGCATGAAGATTACTATCCGAATGACCGTTTTTCTACCACCACTGTTCCGGAACTGCAGCACAAAATTCGGGTCAAAGCCATAAAAAACACTTTTAACAAAAAGAAGTTCAATGCTTACCTGAAGGCTTCCCCCGAAAACCGGATGCAATTGCAATATATCGATTCCCTGCCTGACAAACCGGAATACATATCCCTGCAGTTGATAGACAATGTAACCCATGTGGAGGAGCTCAATAAAGACAAAAACCTGGTGGATTACCTGAAATCCCAGACTGATGCCTATATGGTCACTTCCGTTGCTGCTGTGTTGCAGGGCATGCAGTTGCAATCCGTAACCATGGCGGAAAGTGTTTTCCTGGTGTACGACAAGGACCTTAAAAAATATGCTCTGGAAATTAATAACAGGGATAGGACAACCTCCAGAATACGTATGGAAGACATGGAGGTGTTTGCCTATGGCCTGTCTTTCTTTTGCTGGGGAGAAAACAAAAGACACCGGGTCGTGATCAGGAACATCATAGAGGAAAACCACCCCTGCCCGGAAGATACCCGTAAAAGAGCCTCCAAAGTAAAAAAGAAAGTCAACTATTTTAAGCTGTAGTTATGACAAGAACAGACCAACATATAAGAAAATATATAACAACAGGTATGCAGGCCGTATTGCTGGGGATCGCCTTTACCGGCTGTGACGATATTGCCGAAGTCCCCGATATATCCGATAAAGAAGTCGTGCTCATTGCCCCTACGGACGAGGCTACGGTAAAAGGCAATGCCGTTACCTTTACCTGGCAGCCCGTGGAGGATGCGGAATCTTACATATTACAGGTGGCCACCCCCGATTTTCCCAATGCATCACAGGTGGTCATTGACCATACGATCGAAAGGGATACTTCCGATAACGTCCTGGCAACATCTTACAGCAAAGAAATGTTGCCCCGTGCTTATGAGTGGCGGGTAAAAGCGGTGAACAGCGGTTATGAGACCCCGTTTTCCACCAATGCTTTTATCTTAACAGAAGGGGACGCTTTTTCGGATAATACCGTTGTACTGAATTCTCCGGAAAATAACCTGGTGACCAATGAGGCAGAGATAGCCCTTTCCTGGGGAGTTATAGAAGAAGCTACGGGCTATCGTGTACAAATACTGGATGCAGGCGAGAGCGTGGTACAGGAGGAAGAGGTCACAGAACCCTCCCTGGATATCACCTTTGAGGAAGGCGGCTTTACCTGGCAGGTAAGAGCGGAAAAGGATGCGGAAAGCACCCTGTACACTTCCCGGGAACTGCTCATAGACCTCACTGTTCCTAACACCCCGGAGTTGACAGCTCCTGTCGATGAAAGTACCACTTCCGAAACGGAAATTACCTTTACCTGGAGCCGGGAAAACATAAGCGGAAGTGCAGAATACGATAAAATATCTGTTTACAGTGACGAAAGCCTGGAAACCCTTGTCACGGAAGAAGAGGTCAATAACAAAACCTTTACTGCCACGCTTGAAGAAGGTACGTATTACTGGAATGTCAAAAGTTTTGACCGGGCCGGAAATGAAGGAGAACTTTCTTCAGCCTTTAGCTTTACCATAAATTAGGGAATGAACAAAAAACGCAATACATATATATTGCTGGCCGCAGTACTTGGGATATGGGGACTTATCGGGTACCGTATCATAAGAACCCTGAATCCTAAACAGGAATTATCTTCCGTTGCGGACAAAAGTATTTCTTTTCAACCCCGGGAACTCAAAAAACAGGAAACATTTATGGTATCCGTCCACGAACGGGATCCTTTTCTCGGAACAATCACAAAGCCGAAAAAGAAAACAGCTTCCAAGCCCCTCTTACAGCCAAAGACTCCCCCCCAAATGGAAGTGCCGGTCTATTATGCAGGAATGGTCAAAGACGACAGGTCCCGGGAAAGAATTTTTTTTGTGCAGATAGACGGCATACAACAGCTCATGCATGTTAACGACGAAATAAAAGGGGTGAAGCTGGTCCGCGGAAATGAACAGGAGATCACCATTGTGTATAACGGTAAACGCAAGACCATACCGATCAATTAGAGATGTAAGGTGTAGTTGCGGCCCGTGTGGTATATGGATTTCCCCGGCTCGAACAATATTATCCATATAAAAGTGAACGGAAACAGAAAGCATAAAAGAAATATGGATTTGTGGTATAAAAAAATGCCATCCGGTGCGTTACAGTTTGTTGTTTTTATGGGGGTGGTCATCGCAATTTTGCTGGCTTCGTTTGTCTCCCTTATCCATATCCGGTCGCTTTTCAGTAAACAGGCCGGTTTTACTGTGGAGACGATTAAAAATGCCAGTTTCGGTATCAACTATGCATTGCAGAACACCCTTCCTCACGGGGATACTATGGCTGTTAATCTTTTTGAGCAAGACTTTAAAACCCTGAATATCCATAAAAGCTATTGGGGCGTGATGGAAAAGATCACTGCAGTTTCCCGGATAAAGACCAGGAAATTTACCCGTCTGGCCCTCATAGGAGGATATTTTTCGACTGCTGAAAGACCTGCACTTTATTTAAAGGATAATAACCGCCCCCTGGTGGTTGTGGGAAATACAAGAATACAGGGTACTGCCTTTTTACCGGAACCCGGTATAAAACCGGGGAATATCTCGGGAAATTCCTATTATGGCACTTCTCTTATCTATGGTAAAACTCAGAGGAGTCAGCCCCGATTGCCTCAGCTTTATGCTTCGTTAACTGAACATATAACGACTATAATCAAAGGAGCTTTTGAAATAGAAGAGGACCGGGTTTTCTTTCCGGAAGGAGGGAAAACCTACGAAAATTCATTTAAAGAACATACCCGGTATGTCTATAGCCCGGAAGAAATACGGTTACAGGGCGTAACACTTACAGGAAATATAATAATATACAGCGGAACCAGGATTATTGTAGATAACACCGCAGCACTGAAGGATGTGGTACTTGTTTCCCCTGAAATTGAGGTTGAAGACAGGACAGAGGGGCATTTCCAGGGGATAGCCACCGAAAAGATCACCATAGGAAACGGGTGCAGGCTCGGTTATCCTTCGGCCCTGGTGGTACAGGAAGGAGAATACGATTTGGCTTCGGAAAATGACAATATGACTTCCGGGACATTAGGTGCCAAAAATGAAAACCATATACACATAGGAAAAAGCACCGAGGTCCGGGGTTTTGTGTTGTACCTTGGCAGGGAGAAAGAAAATAATTATGTCCCCCAGGTTATTGTAGAGGAAGGATCGGAATTGTATGGTGAGATCTATTGTAACCAGAATACCGAACTGAAAGGCAGTGTGGTAGGATCGGTATTTACGGGAAATTTTATAACCAACCAGGCCGGTTCCATTTACCAGAACCATTTATATAATGCCAGGATCGTAGAAGAAGAGCTCCCCGGAGAATATGCAGGGCTATTACTCGACACCAAAAAGAAGGGCGTAGCATTATGGCTTTATTAAAAACGATACACAAACGGGTAAAAGCCTCAACGTTGATGGAGACCCTTGTGGCCACAGTACTTATTGTAGTGATCTTTATGGTAACCAGTCTTATATTGAATAATCTTTTCGCCGGTACCGTAAAAGGAAATACCCGGGAGATCGAAACCCGGCTTGATGAACTGGAATACAGGGTGAAAAATAACCTGTTAAAACTTCCGCATTCCGAAACCTTTGGAACATGGAATATTTCTGTTGCCGCAGAAGGACAGGGTCCGTACCGGGAAGTGCCGGCAACAGGCAACGGGTATAAGGATGTTATTCTAAAAGCAAAACGCGAGAACAGTGATCAAAACATAGACCGGAAAGTGATTTGTAAAGAGGATGACAAAACACGGTAAAATACCAGCCTTTACACTAAGCGAAATGATCGTGGTCATTGCCATAACTGCTGTGGTGGTGGCTATGGCTTATGCTGTTTTGGGCCTGGTACAACGGCAGATGAAAGGTATGGAAAGAAATTTAACAGAGGAAACAAAACTGGAATTGCTGGAGCAGGCATTGTGGCTGGATTTTAACCGGTATCAAATGATTTCTTTTGATCCTTCGACAGATGAAATACGGTTTAAAACAGCATTGGATTCCGTGTATTATCAACTTCGGGAAGACAAGGTCATCAAATATCCCGATACTTTTAATATCCGGTTTCCCGTAAAGACATTCTACCTGGATGGCAAAGAAGTTACAGGAGGGATTATAGATGCCATACAGCTGGAAACTTCCCTGGATACCGTAGGGAACAGAAAACTGTTTATCTTTAAAGAAAATGATGCTGCCCGGTATATGAACTGAAGCAAAAACTAGGTAATGGCGTTTAAACTGGATAATAGGTCAACAGAAAAGATACCATCCCGGGAGGGAAAATCTCATGACATGGTGATGTCATGGAATACCGGTAAGGGATCCCTTGAAAAAGGCCCCGGTGGCATATCGGAGTTCCTGCAAAAAGAGATCACTGTTTTCGGGAAAACGTTTTCCAACAGGAAGAAAGAAGATTTTTATACGGAAATAAGTGTTTTGTTAAAAGCAGGGATTACCCTGAAGGAAGCTCTTAGCCTGATCGAAGAAAACCAGAAAAAGAAAAGCCAGCAGCAATTTCTGGAAGGCCTGATCGGGGAGATCGTTTCAGGGAAAAATTTTTCAGATGCAATTCAGGATAAGAAGGAGTTTACCGAATACGAATACCATTCCCTGAAGATCGGGGAAGAAACAGGGACTCTCGAGAAAGTAACGGAAGAACTGGGCAGTTTTTTCGCCCGGAAGAACGAACAGCGGAGAAACCTGATCAGCGCCCTGATCTATCCTGTTATTATCCTTGTTACGGCCATATTGGTAGTGGCATTTATGCTGAGATATGTTGTGCCTATGTTCCAGGATATCTTTACCCAGAACAATGTGGAACTTCCCGGAATTACAAAGTTCATTATTACTCTTTCCGGTTTTAGCCAGGGTAAAGGATGGATATTGGTAGTACTTATTCTCGGCTTTCTGGTGGGGCGTAAGGCATTGGCCAAAAAGATATGGTACAAAAAACTCAAAGATCACTTCTTGCTGAAAATGCCTTTTATAGGGCCGTTTATAAAAAATGTATACCTGGCCCAGTTTACCCAGGCCGTATCACTGTTGACCGCCTCAAAAGTACCTGTGGTCAACAGCATACAACTGGTCAAAAAAATGATCCGTTTTTATCCCCTTCAACACGCCCTTGAAGATGTGGAATCCGGGATACTGCAGGGACACAGTCTGAGTGAAAGCCTGAAGAAGACGAAGATTTTTGACCATAGAATGGTAGCCCTGGTCAAAGTGGCGGAAGAGACCAATCAGACCGAATTCATATTCGAACGTCTCAACCACCAGTATAATGTAGAAGTACAGCAAAAATCCAAAATGCTCTCCACGATGATGGAACCTTTTATTATTCTCTTCGTAGGTATCATAGTAGGAGTAATTCTTATCGCCATGTACCTTCCGATGTTTAAACTGAGCAGTGTGTTGGGATGATAGTGTATATTGGGAATGAACTTGCTTGAGTAGTGCATGAGTAGCAAAGCTATGACGGGAGACATATGGAGTTAATTTTTCCTGGATTTGGCATAGTTTTGCAATCTCCTTTAAGCCTGCATTATGGTAGCATCTGATGACCATGGAAAACTATTTCCCGATAATTTCCTTTCGGTGTTTAATTCCCCAATCTGTCAGATTGCTGATTATGGTCTGTAATGTTTTGCCGTGTTCCGTAAGCTCATACTGAACAGTTACGGGTTGTGTGTCTAAAACGGTGCGTTTAATCAGTTTGTTTATTTCCAGCTCTTTTAATTCCTTGCTCAACATTTTGTTAGAAATACCGACTACATCATTCAAAATGTCGGAAAATCTTCTTTTGTTGTAATAGCAAATAGATGAGATGACAGGTATTTTCCATTTCCCATTCAGCACGTCCATGGAATCCTGGACAGCCCTCATTTCTTTTTTGTGTTCTTGTGTTTGAAATTCCCTGCACTCCATAATGTTACTTTGTTACTTCGAGGTTACTGTTACTTTTTGATACAAAGTTACTAAAGTAAACCTGTCTGTACTAGCTTTGTAGTTCAAATATCAAATAAATAGAAAAGATGATACAGAATAATTATGAAGGGGCATTACAGAAACCCATCGGTTCAGGGCTTAATGCAGCATCAACTACAAGCGATGTAATTAAAGGTATTGACCTTACAGGAAAAATGGCTATCGTAACTGGCGGTTACACAGGCATTGGTTTAGAAACCACCAAAACACTTGCAGCAGCAGGAGCAACAGTCATTGTGCCTGCAAGAAGTATTGAAAAAGCAAAGAAAAATCTGGCAGGGATTGAAAACGTGGCGATAGAAGAAATGGACCTGATGAACCACACCTCCATAGATCGGTTTGCAGAAAAATTTTTGGCTTCGGGCAGACCGTTGCATCTTCTTATCAATAATGCAGGGATCATGTTTGTTCCGTTGCGTAGAGATAGCCGTGGAATAGAATCTCAATTGGTAACGAACCATTTAGCACCATTTCAACTTACGGCTAGATTATGGGATGCGCTGAAAAAAGCCAATGGGGCAAGAGTAGTTAATGTATCTTCTCAGGGGCACCAGTTTGCACCGTTCAATTTTGAAGATCCGAATTTTGAAAACCGTACGTACGAAACTTTATCGGGTTACGGGCAATCCAAAACAGCCGTGAATTTGTTTTCACTTGAATTAGACCATCGTGCCAGAGCATTCAATGTAAGAGCATACGCACTGCATCCCGGTAATATTATGGGAACGGAACTGGCAAGGGAAGCATCGGTGGAAATATTCCATCAGCTTGGCTTAAGTGATGACAAAGGCGATCTGTTGCCGGAATTTGCCGCTTCAATGAAAACAATTCCGCAAGGTGCGGCAACAACCATCTGGTCCGCTACAAGCCCATTACTAAACAACATCGGAGGTGTGTATTGTGAAGATGGAGATATAGCCGGATTAGCTTTAGGCCAGGAGATATCAGCAGGTGTAAAACCTTATTCATTAGAGGAGGCCAATGCAAAACGTCTGTGGGAATTAAGCGAAAAAATGACCGGCATTACATTCAACCTTAGTCGTGTTTGAACGCAATGCTTGCTGACGGAGAGGCACACAAGTGTAACAATTTAATGAAGTACATGCCATTCGGCATGTACTTCATTTTTTTAAATAGGTCTACGTACAACACGATATAACATTTATTGCTACAGATTTGGGAAGGCCACAAGAGGTATTTAGTTATCCCTAGGCACGTTCGATCTTAAAACCTGCCTTTTCTACCGTTTCGATCACTTGCTGTTCGGTAATACCCTTGGACGCTACGGTCAGGATCTTGTCTTTATCATCGGTATCCACTTCCCAATGACAAATGCCTTCTGCATTGTCCAGATGGGGTTTTACGGACGATACACATCCGCCGCAATTAATGTTGGTCCTGAACTTTAAATTTTGATTATTGGTTTCCATTTTGTCTGAACTTTTATTGTTAATGAATAATACAAATTTGGATAATTCCGGATACTGTTCTGTTATGTTATTTTGGGTTTGATTTATAAGATTTACTTACGCGTATTACGAGTTATCAACCTCCATTCATATACCCGAATACTCGAACACTCGGATACCCGAATACCAAAGGTTTACTTCTTCCATTTCAGCCGCAGACTGTTGCTTACCACACTCACGCTGCTCAATGCCATTGCACCTCCGGCGATCATCGGGTTCAGCAGGAATCCATTAATGGGGTAGAGAATACCCGCGGCAATCGGGATACCGATGAGGTTGTAAATAAATGCCCAGAACAGGTTTTGCTTAATGGTGGCCACGGTCTGTTTGGACAGTCGTATGGCCTGCGGTATCTTGGTGAGGTCGGATGATATGATGGTCATTTTGGCCACATCCATGGCGATATCGCTGCCTTTGCCCATCGCAATGCTTACATCCGCTGTTGCGAGTGCGGTACTGTCGTTGATACCGTCGCCTACCATGGCTACGGTTTTGCCCTGCTGTTGCAGTTCTTTCACGAAATCGGCTTTGTGCTGCGGCAATACTTCTGCCTTATAATGCTGTATGCCCGTTTGTTTTGCAATGGCTTTGGCAGTGGCTTCGTTATCGCCGGTGAGCATATGGAGTTCTATGCCCATTTCCTGCAATTGCCGGATGGCAGCCACGGAGGTTTCTTTGATCTTGTCCGAAATGGCCAATACCGATAAGGCTTTGGAACTGTCTGCAAACCATATCACCGTTTTTGACTGTTTGCCCCATTCGCCGGCCTGTTGTTGTAATTCGGCAGCAATGGAAATATTGTTTTCCGCTAAAAGTTTTTTATTACCTACATAGTATGTCTGCCCTTCATAAGTCCCTTTGGCACCTTTCCCCGTAATGCTTTCAAAGGAGGATAATGCAAGGGCCTGTGATCCTTCCAAATGTTTTACCACCGCTTCCGCCAACGGGTGTTCGGACTGCTTTTCTATGCTGAACAAGACCTGTTTTGTGGTATCGCCGCTGTTCAGCCACCTTATACCCATAACCTGTGGTTTCCCTTCGGTAATGGTCCCTGTTTTGTCCAATACAATGGCATTTACTTTTTTGGCCAGTTCAAGGCTGTCGGCATCTTTGATCAGAATTCCGTTTTCGGCACCTTTACCTACACCCACCATGATCGCCGTTGGGGTAGCCAGGCCCAGGGCGCAGGGGCAGGCAATGACCAATACAGTAACGGCGGCGAGAAGCCCTTGTACCACACTATTGTCACCACCCAATATCAACCATAAAATAAAAGTGACTGTAGCAATCCCCATCACCACCGGAACAAATATGCCCGCTATTTTATCCACCAGTTTTTGAACCGGTGCTTTGCTGCCCTGTGCCTCCTGCACCATTCTGATGATTTGGGCAAGCATGGTTTCTCTCCCCACCTTTATCGCCTTAAATTGAAAGCTGCCTTTTTGGTTAATGGTACCCGCAAATACTTTTTCCTTTTCCGTTTTCAGCACGGGTACGGGTTCGCCGCTCAACATACTTTCATCTACATAAGAACTGCCGGAAACGACCATCCCATCCACAGCAATTTTTTCACCGGGTTTTACCAGGATGATATCTCCTGCATTGACCTCTTCTATGGGCATTTGTTTTTCCTCACCGCCAGGAAGCACTACGGTCACCGTTTTAGGCTGTAAGCCCATCAGTTTTTTTATGGCCGATGAAGTATTGCCTTTGGCGTTCTCTTCCAATAGCTTGCCCAAAAGGATAAATGCGATGATGACCGCAGCGGCTTCAAAATACACATGGGCGTGCATATCCCTTGCGTGCCAAAAATCGGGGAAAAGCATATTGAATACACTGAAAATATAAGCGATCCCGGTGCTCAGGGCTACCAAAGTATCCATATTGGCGGAACGATGTTTGGCCTGTTTCCATGCATTGACATAAAAATCCTTGCCCAGCCACAACACCACAGGCGTAGCGAACAGCCACATAATTTCATTGGCATAGGGCATATCCATAAAGAACATTCCGATTGCCACGACCGGAAGTGATAATACCACCGCCCAGGTGGTTTTCTTCTTTAACCTCCGGAATTTCTTTTCGTGTATCGCTTCGAGCGTTTCCTGTTGTGTGGTTTCATCTTCGATGAGCAGGTCATAGCCTACAGATTGCACGGCTTTCTGCAATGCCAGAGGATTGGTCGTATCGGGCAGGTATTCTACCGATAGCGTTGCGGTGGCAAAATTGACGGAAGCATTTACAACCCCTTCCACAAATTTGACGATACTTTCGGCACTTGCAGCACAGGAAGCACAGGTCATATTCAGTACCGGGAAGGATTGTTTTATGGTGGTAACACCATACCCCAGTTCTTTAATGGTTTTGACCGCTTCCGTTACCGTTTCGGTATTGTTTACCGTAATGGCCGCGCGGCGGTTATTCAGCTCCACCTTGTGGCTTCCTATGCCCTGCACCTGGGCCAGTCCTTTATCCACGATCAATGCACAGTGTTCACTCTCTACGTTTTCTAAAGGAAGGAATATGGTCTGCTTATTATTCGTTGCCATGATCATACATTTTAATTACGATACAAAGTTGAGAACAAAGGGAGTTGGAGATGTTATACTATTTTGGGTTTGATTTATAAGATTTACGCCTGAGTTCTATGAGAAGAATTCGATGTTTTCATCTGGAGGCTCCCCGGGAATTTGAACCAAAAGATTTGGATATAGATATAGTCAGGCAGTATTTCTACAAAATTAATTGCTTATTTTGTCCTTATCATGAAACTTTTAATCGTAGAAGACGAACCGGAATTGCTCCACAGCCTGAAAGAATATGCCTCTCAGGAAGGATTTATCCATGATGCGGAAGCAGATTATGCGTCGGCCCTGGAGCGTATATCCCTCTATGATTACGATTGTATTATTCTAGACATTAACCTTCCTGATGGCAGTGGGTTTGACCTGTTGGAAGTGCTTCACCAAAAGGACAAAACCAGCGGAGTTATCATCCTTTCTGCCCGTCATTCCCTGGATGACAAACTAAAAGGCCTGGACCTGGGGGCGGACGATTATCTCACAAAGCCTTTTTACTTTTCCGAACTCCATGCCCGGATCAAGGCCATTATCCGCAGAAAACAATTCAAGACCAACAAATGGGTGCAATTTGGTAACCTGTTCATTGACCCGGACCAATATCTGGTAGGTGTAAATGATCTTCAACATCCAATGACCCTGACCAAAAAGGAATATGCTATTCTTACTCATCTGATTAACAACCATAAGCGGGTTATCACCAAAGTTGCCTTAGCCGAATATATCTGGGGTGATTATGTTGACGAAGCCCAGAGCTTTGATTTTTTGTTTTCGCAGATCCGGAACCTTAAACAGAAACTGAAAAAGGCAGGGGCTCAGGTAGAGATCCATAATATCTACGGGGTGGGATACCAAATTAAATCGATATGAAGCTCCTTACCTATACTTCCCGTATTCAATTATTCTTTTTCCTGATGCTCTTTGGAGGGTTTTCCATATTGTTCTATCTGGTATTGAGTTGGAATGTATTGCAAAATGTTGATGAGGTATTGTATAATCGGAAAATAAACCTTCTGGCTTATCTCAAAGAAAACCCTCAGGCACCCTTTACGGAAGACAATCCATTGGACGATTTTACCTTTTATCCCGTAGATCAAAGGATCTTTCAAAAAGGAAGGGAGATCTATGCAGATACCCTGGTTTACGAACCGGTGGACGATGAACTGGACGAATATCGCAAACTCACCACCTATGTGGAGTTACATGGAAACTATTACAGGCTGGAGATTGTAAAGCCTCACCTGGAAGTAACGGAAATTGTCGGTACCATTGCCATTACCCTGGGAGGGTTGTTCCTGGGAATGACCTTGTGTTATTACCTGTCGCAACGTTTTATATCCAGGAAAATATGGAACCCTTTCTATGAAATGCTGGAAAAGTTGCGGCATTATCGCCTGGATCAACAAATTCCGGTATTATCACATTCCCGGATCGATGAATTCCGGACACTACGGGATACGATTACGGAACTGATGCAAAAAAACAAGGAAGTGTTTGACAGTCAAAAACAATTTATTGAAAATGCTTCCCATGAAATGCAAACACCGCTGTCCGTTATCCAGTCACGTTTGGAAGCCCTTATCAGCCAGGAAGAACTTACATTTGATCAGGCGGCCATCATTGAAAGTATCATCGGATCGACACAGCGGTTAAAAAAGTTAAATAAGACCCTCTTACTGTTGTCCAAAATTGAAAACCGGCAATTTCTCCTTACCGAGGAAATTTCTGTAAACGGGATCATCGACAGGTCCCTGGCCTATTATGAAGAACAGAAAGTTACACAGCACATTGAGGTCATCATAAAAAAAGAGGGCGAACTGATCGTTCAGGGAAACACTATGCTTACCGAAATACTGGTCCAGAACCTGCTTAAAAATGCCTTTTTGCACAATATCCGCAATGGGAAGGTCATTATTTCAATAATGGAAAACAGGCTTTCCATTGCTAATACAGGAAATCAAAGAGCCCTGGACAAAGAAAAACTGTTTCGCCGTTTTTATAAACAATCCGGCAACCCCGACACCTGGGGGCTGGGACTGGCCATTGTTCACAAAATAACAGAGGTAAGTGGTTGGTCCCTGCACTATGAGGAAACCCATGAACTCTACGTTTTTGAAGTAGTGTTCAAATAACGAAAGGCACTTTGTTTTCCAAAATTTCTACAGAATTGGGCTTTAGCTTTACCATTATTATCAAAAGCCCAAACGATGAATCGAAAAGAATTTCTGAGAAACTCGGCCATTTTAGGCGGTGCAACCATCCTGCCCGGCAACAGTGTTTTTTCACAGAACCTTACCGAAAACGGTATCGACAAACTGGTAGACAACGAAGGGAATTTTGTTTTACAATCCCTTCCGTACAACAAAAACTTCCTGGAACCTTATATGGATGAAGAAACACTGCATCTCCACTATGAGTTCCACCACGGCGGAGCAGTAAAAGGGGCCAATAAGGATCTGAAAAACATCAAAAAGCATCTCCAGACCGGGGATATGGACATGTCGGACCTGTGGACGAGAAAACTGGCCTTCCATTTTTCCAGCCATGTCCTGCACACCATTTTCTGGACTAACCTGACCAATAAGAAAACAGAACCCAAGGCAGAACTGCTTCGTCAGATTGAAAAGGATTTCGGGTCATTTGACCGACTCAAGGCCTATATTGCTAAAATATCCAAATCCGTGGAAGGTAGCGGTTGGGGAATTTTAGGATACCAGCCCTATTCCCGGTCGTTGACCTTATTGCAATGCGAAAACCATCAAAAACTCACCCAATGGGGCGTTATCCCACTCCTGGTGATTGATGTATGGGAACACGCCTACTACCTGAAATACAAAAACAAAAGGGCCGATTTTGTAGATACGCTGCTTGGGATCATCAACTGGGATAATGTGGCAGAACGGTTTGTGACCGCTAAAAAATTACACGGATAACTTTTTGTTGAGATAAAAAATAATGATCTGATATTATTTTTCCATGGCAATCAGTTGTTCTGAAATTAGTTGTAAGTCAGGGAGTGAAATTTCCGGGTTTGGTGCCAGGGGATATTGTTGCTGGCCCGGCCTGCGTATAAAAGCACCTCGCCAGCCGGTCTATAATGCTCTGGCGATATCCCATCCATGGGCAGCAATGAGCATACATTCTTCGGGTTTCAGTCTCATTTTTCTGGCAGCCCAATCATAGGTATCCGCATGGGGTTTGAATTTCCCGATACTTTCAACAGTTAACCGTTCATCAAAAAATTCCAGAAGTCCTGTTTATACGTTTTACGAATACACCTTTAAGCAGGTCAACAGTTTCATTTTCATATTTTTCAGTCAGCGGTTTTATCATCCCGTCATATATCCTTTTTTGTATCTTCTTACTGATCACGGCAAGCCCGAGTTCCTTTTTATTCTTAAAATGATGATAAAACGCACCTTTGGAAAGTTGGGCGGTATTTAAGATCCTGTCTATACTGGTGGCTTCAAATCCGATTTTAGTTCCTGCTTCATGCATGCGAATATGTATAAAACAAACTGATTGGTTTGTTATCTATCCGGAAAGATATTTTAAGTCATATAAATTATATCTCGAAATTCTCTCAGTTTTGACAGATCGCATGAATCAAATATTGAACTATTTATTCCAAAACAGACTCTTAGCTCGGTTGGCTTAGGGCATCCCGGTCCAAAGAAAGCGGCTTTCAATGCTACATTTAAGCCATGTATAATTTAAATTAACCACTAAAAACTTTTTTAATGGTTAACTTTGAATTACTTTAGCACCCTAATTTTGATTAAATATGGACGCACTTCAGTTATTAAAGAAAGATAAACATCAGTTTATCAATGAACTAATGGAACTCTTAAGAATTAAATCGATCAGTACAGATGTAAGCTATAAAAGTGAGATAACCCGTGCTGCTGATTATTTAAAAAATAAATTAAAGATTGCAGGAGTGGATTTTGCTGAGGTGATTCAAACAAATGGACACCCCATAGTCTATGCAGAGAAGATCAATGATCCTTCCATGCCTACCGTTCTTGTATATGGTCATTATGATGTTCAACCTCCAGATCCTGTAGAACTTTGGGAATCCCCGCCGTTTGAACCAGAAATAAGAAACGGAAAAATTCATGCACGGGGAGCGAGCGATGATAAAGGTCAGTTGTATATACATATTAAAGCATTTGAAATTTTAATGCGTACAAATAGTTTAAAATGTAATGTGAAATTTTTGATCGAAGGAGAAGAGGAGATCGGCTCCATTAATTTAAGACCATTTGTAAGGAATAATAAAGAAAAGCTGGCCTGTGATACGATCATCGTTTCGGATACCGCAATGATAGATAGTGATACGCCTTCAATAACCGTAGGTTTAAGAGGGATGTCTTATTTGGAGGTCGAATTAACCGGGGCTAATCGTGACCTGCACTCCGGAATTTATGGTGGCGCAGTGCCTAATCCTATAAATGAACTTTGCCGTATCATAGCTTCTTTACATGATGAGGATGGAAAAATAAATATCTCCGGGTTTTATAACCAGGTTTTGGAATTGAGTGAAGAACAAAAAAAAGAGTTACAACGAATTCCTTTTAATGCAGAAACTTATAAGTCCGATCTGGGCTTAAAAAAAATTAAAGGAGAAAACGGATATACAACCATTGAACGTATCGGCTACCGGCCAACTTTAGATGTAAATGGCATTTGGGCCGGATATACAGGCGAAGGCAAAAAGACAGTTATTCCGGCAAAAGCCTTTGCTAAAATATCTGCCAGGCTGGTACCTAACCAATCGAGCGAAGAAATATCAAAATTAATAATATCACATTTAAAGCGGATTACTCCGGAACACCTGCAAATTAAGGTTAAGAAATTGCAGGGAAGTGAATTTGCACTAATGCCTGCCGATTCAGATGCCTCTCTTTCTGCCAGTAAGGCGTTTGAAAAAGCATGGGGTAAAAAACCTATTCATACACGTGGTGGTGGTGGGATTTCCATTGTCACACTTTTTCAGAACGAATTGAATATTGATCCGATATTAATGGGATTCGGTCTGGATGAAGATGCATTGCATTCACCCAATGAGAGTTTTAGCCTTTATAATTTCACCAGGGGCATTGAAACCGTTCTGTACTTTTATAAATATTATTCAGATATTTATAAAAATGATAATACTTCAATATGAAAAAGAAAGAAAAAAATCTGAACCCCGGGAACTATGGTGGTACATATAAAGTTATTGGCGGAAATCTCTGTTTTGATTTTGTAAATACGATCAGTTGGAGAGATACGGATTTACCGCATGAGTGGTTAGACAGTCTCGACAATTTGTTGATCTGGACACAGTTGGTTAAGGTTTTTGATGAAGATCAGGTAAAAAAATTGAAAACGGAGATCTTAAATATGCCGAACGGCGAGGAAAAATACCTTACAGACCTTATTGAATTAAGAGAATTACTAAACAGAATATTCGTAGCAATAATTGATGCTAAAAGCCCCTCTGAAAAGGATTTGAAAATCTTTAACCAGCACGTTTCAAATGCCTATACAAAAAACATGATCGTAGAAAACAAATTAAAATTCCATTTGGAAATTTCAGAAAAAGTAGATCTCTCCCAGAGATTAACGGATAAGATAGTGCTGTCAGCAGTAGAGGTCCTGACACAGGTAAAGTTGAAAAGAATTAAAAAATGTTTTTCCTGCCATTGGCTTTATGAAGATGTTAGTCGTAATAATAGCCGAAGATGGTGTGTTATGGAAGATTGTGGCAACAGGTATAAAGTAAATCAGTTTAATAAACGAAGGAAGAGTGAAAATAAGGGCAGCGAATAATAAAGATACACCTCTCATTAAAAAGTTGGTCACCACCTGTTTGAAAGAATACGGTTATGAATACCTGCCACAAACTTCCGAAGTCGATCTGGAGAATATCGATAAAGTGTACAATGCCAATAACGGGATTTTTTTAATAGGAGTTAATGAAGAAAATGAAATTATAGCTACCGGGGGATTACTGAAAGTTACCGGAAGCTGCTTTAAATTAAGAAAGATCTATGTAGCAAAAGCGTATAGAGGCAATGGATTTGGAAAACAAATCGTGAATAAGTTATTACAAATAGCCAGAGCGAAAAAAGCCGGTCAGATCGTTATTGAAACATCCAGTAAGATGACTACTGCTTTATCCATGTACCGTTCATTGGGTTTTTATGTGGTGGACGGTAAAATAACCTCTCCCAGGTGCAACATAAAAATGAAATACCTCGATATAGACCACAGGGAAGATTTAAACACAAAGTTGTAAAAATTGAATTTGAAGAACAGGAATTAAAATGAAAAATGATAAACATTCTTTGTTGTACTTAACGGATCTTTACTATGAGGCAAAAGGGCGAAATTACTATGAAGAAGATATTTATATAACCTCCCGGTTAAAAGACGATTTCGAAATCCTTATTTGCCACCCAACCCAGTCCAAAAAACATGAACAATTAACCGATGCGGTTATTTTCAGAAATACCGGTTCTGTTATGTATTACAAAAAGGAGTATGACGATTTTGTCAAAAGGATGAATTTGTCCGGTACACCTGTATATAATTCGTTGACCGGCCATGGGGATATGAAAGGAAAACAACACCTGATTGATCTGACCCTAGCCGGTTATCCAGTGATACCAACCATTGAAAAACTCCTGGATATGGATAGGCTACCGACAACACAAAAATATATCCTGAAGCTGAAAAACGGTGCGGATTCCATTGGTATGAAGTTAGTCACTTACGGGGAATTACAAAAATCGAACCTGAATAACTTTGTTATCCAGCCCTTTATAGATTTTAAATACGAAGTGTCTTTTTATTATATAGATAAAACCTTTCAGTATGCTTTATATGCCCCGGACAAATCCAAAAGATGGGAATTGAAAGAATATATCCCCATCGCGGAAGATTTAGAATTTTCAAAGAAATTTATTGAATGGAATACGATCACCCACGGTATTCAGCGTGTTGACGGTTGCAGGCTACCAAACGGGGAACTACAATTGGTAGAATTGGAAGACCTAAACCCATATCTGTCATTAAATGCCTTGAATGCGGATAAAAAAGAGGCATTTATCAACGCTTTTAAGGTGTCCATCTTAAAATTAATCAATGAAGTTTAAAAGGGCTTCAATTAAAACACTCCAAAAATGGAATATAAAAATCTGGGAAATACAGGATTAAAAGTTTCATCATTATGCCTGGGTACCATGACCTTTGGTGACGGGGCAGATGAAACCATGTGCCATAAATTATACACATTGTCCAGGGACAAAGGAATTAATTTTTTTGACTGTGCCAATGTCTATGCCAAAGGCGAATCGGAAAGAATTCTGGGAAAGCTGATTCACGGGCATAGGGACGAAGTGGTCCTGGCTACAAAAGCATACTATCCTACAGGAAACAATATTAACGATAAGGGATTAAGCCGGCGCCATCTGACCAAAGAACTTGAAAAAAGCCTTAAAAGACTAAATACGGATTATATAGATGTATACTACCTGCACAGTTTTGATACGGAAACCCCGTTAGAGGAAAGTCTGTCCACACTTAATGATTTTATCAGGCAGGGAAAGGTTTTATATATAGGGCTGAGTAATTTTGCAGCCTGGCAGGTTATGAAGGCTATTTCCATAAACAGGTTGTACAATCTGGCTCCGGTGGCCTGCATTCAACCGATGTATAATTTACTAAAGCGGCAGTGCGAGTCCGAAATTTTACCCATGGCACAGCATGAGGGATTGGGCGTAGTTACTTATAGTCCATTAGCCGGGGGTTTATTGACCGGGAAATACCTGAACAATAAAGAGGTACAAGGCAGGTATACCATTGGAGGGGAAATGACTGAAATGTATCAGAAACGCTATATGGATGAAACGAATGACCGGGCAATTAAAAAGTATTTAAAATTTGCCAAAGAAAATGACTATGATCCGGCCGCTTTATCCATTGCCTGGGTAAAACATCATAATACCATCACATCTCCTATCGTCGGAGCCCGGAATGTAGACCAGTTGAGATCCGCAATAAGCTCTTTAGATATAGAAATGACCCCCGATCTGAGAAATATACTGTCAAATTTTTCTTTAGCCCCTGCAAAAGCAACAGACCGGGCAGAGGAAGTATAAAAATCACGTCATATGGCATAGGCCCCGGGTCCGGGTATTTTGGGGAACGTATGGACAAGTATTTTTCCCGCAGATGACGCAGATTTCCGCAGAAAGCAATAAAATCAGCGCCTATCTGCGATATCTGCGGGCTGTCTTTTTAAGTTTCACCATTTAATTTGCACAATAGCAGTGAAATGAAAATCTTTACAATTTATTTTGGGATCTTATCGGTTCTGGTGTTTTGGGTTGCCCGGATTAACCAGGACTCATGTTCCTTTATCATCAGCATTGTTAATATACCCGTGCGGTTTTCATTCCCTTTATCAGTTTTAAAATCGGACCATTCCCAACCAGCATGTACTAATGCAACATCATTGCCGATATAACCAATATCGTAAAGGGTTAGTTTGTAAGTCATATTTTGGCCCTGTTCCTTTAAAATTTCATGGGCTTTCTGATGATTATCGATATTTTCCCGGTTAGATTTAAACCGCACACCCGACCATGTGATAAAGTCAGTATCAGCAGTAAATAATTTTCCCCAACCCGGCATATCGTGCTTGTTCCATAAATCGACATACGTTTTAAATACATTATGGATCATTTTTTCGTTTTTCATTTCTAAAATTTTATTGTTGTTAAAATCGTTTTTCCCGCTTTTATTAAAGGAAGCGGTAGAACCTGCATTTAAAAAAATTAAAAAGAAGGACGATATAAGAAGGCTAAATTGTTTTGCTTTCATAGTCTGATTTTTCAAATCCCGGGATATGATACTTTTAAGACAAAGTTATGGCCTTAAGGGACCATGATCTGTGATCAGAATCACATAATAATAAATTTGTTCAGTTTTTTTACATCGGGATTATCCTGGTTTATTTTGAAAACTTAAACAATAATCGGAAAAAGTTTAAGCGGGCTCAACACTTAAAAAACATGGATCTGCCGGCTAAAACCCTTATCTTTATTTTATAGTTATCATCAATATCATTATGAGCAGCAGTGAACTTATTCATGATTTTCATCAAAGTATTTCTTTAAAATTCCCCTATGTTAAAAGTGAAAACTGGGAAAAACTTGAAAGGATTTCAATAGTGCAAAGCCTTCAAAAAAATGAAAAGTTATTTCATAGCGAAACACCCCTGGATTATGGGGTATTTGTAGCTGATGGCTGGCTTAAACTGTTTTATATAGATGAGAAGGGGAATGAAAGAATATCGGGTTTTTGTACTAAAAATGAATATATAGATAATTGGAATGACATACATCAACAATCTCCTTTACCCTATTCAATTAGTGCCCTGACTGCCGCAACAGTAATTAAATATCCGTTACAGAAAATGGTTGATACTTTTAAAAATGAGCCCGATTTGTTGCAGCTCTGTATCGATTTATCACAGGAAATGATCAGGAAAAAACGGGAACACTATGAGATATTAACGCTTAAATCTCCTTTAGACCGGTATATGTATGTTCTGGAAAACCGCAAATATTGGTTGCAGAACATATCGTTAACCGACCTGGCGAAATATCTGCATATAAGCAGGGAAACCCTGAGTCGTGTAAGAAATGATCAGCTAACAAAATAATGTCAGTTACCTTTGGTAACCGCGTCAGGCGCAACCTGTAAAACCATTGCACTGTATTCGGCATGACTTTGGGTTTTCCCGTTGACCGGGATAGCTGTCCGATATCACAGATCAAAACAGCAGAATTCTCATAATCTGAAGAAGCCCGGAAGTGGTCAACTCTGGTTTTAAACGCAATGACTTCTTGATAAGTGGTTGCGTTTTTTCTTGAAGTTTCTAAAAATTTATATTTATGTTAAGGTTTGGTAAAACCCGGAATATATCATCGATTTCGGCTTGTTATTCATCTTCGCATTATTGTTATCTGTCTAAAATATTTTTCGTTTAAAAATTATATTGAAAATATTTATAAGTGAATTCAACCGAATCACTATTTCACCAACCTATCTCCGTTTATTTTGATGAAGTAAATAAGCCATTGTCCGGAAGCTCTCTTCTATGGGCCGACATCAGGTTGCCGATAAAAGGGAGAAAGGACTTCTTATGGCCGTATTAAATCAATTGCAATTTGCTAAAAAGCGATCATTATGAAAAAAAGACGAGTACTTTTCTTGTGGCTGTGTTGTGTATGTTATCTTAACATACTATGGGCACAGGACAAAACAGTATCTGGTACCGTAACAGACAAGCAGGACGGAGCGCCGCTTCCCGGAGTAAATGTTGTGGTAAAAGGCACTACGACCGGAACAGCGACGGATTTTGACGGAAATTATACCCTGCAGGTTCCGGAGGGTGCCATACTTCAATTTTCGGCATTGGGCTATAAAAGCCTGGAAATCCCGGTGCAGGGAGAAACGACTGTAAATGCTTCTCTCGGATCGGATACACAACAGTTAGAAGGGGTTGTAGTGACGGCTCTCGGGATTAAACGGGATGAAAAGGCGTTGACCTATGCCTCCCAGGAAATAGGCTCGGACGAATTGACCCGGGTCAAGGAAGTGAACCCCATAAACAGCCTTGCCGGTAAATCTGCCGGAGTTGTGATCAACCGGAGTTCGGCAGGGGCCGGAGGTTCGGTAAAGGTGGTGTTGCGGGGAAACTCATCGACCCGGAGCAATCAGCCGCTGTATGTTATAGATGGAGTACCCATGCTCAACACACCAGATGGAGGAAGAGGAGCAGAAAGCGTATTCGGGGGTGGCGATACCGGTGATGCCTTGTCCCTCATAAACCCGGACGATATAGAAAGCATGTCCATTTTGCGCGGGGCTTCCGCATCTGCACTTTACGGTAGCCAGGGAGCAAACGGGGTGATCCTGATCACCACCAAATCCGGAAAGGCCGGAAAAACAACCGTTACCGTTTCTTCCAATACGACTTTCGATAAAGTGATAAACCTGCCCAAGACCCAGTATTCCTATACTGCATTGGATGAGAACGGCAATGCCGGCTATCAATCGTGGGGAGTAAAAGGAGCGTCTCCCAATCATATGAAAGATTTTTTTAATACGGGAGTAACCTCTATAAATTCCGTAACCATGTCTGCCGGTAATGAAAAGGCACAGACTTATTTTTCCTATTCCTATACGGATGTACAGGGAGTAGTACCTACCAACTCCCTTACGAAGCACACCTTTAATTTCAGGGAAACAGCCGATTTCTTTGACGGGGCCTTAAAAGTAGATGCCAATATTACCCTGTCTGACCAGGGTGTGACCAACCGCCCGGTATCAGGATTTTATTTTAATCCCATAAACGGGGCTTATTTATTCCCCAGAGGGTTGGATTATAACGATTACAAAAATAATTACGCAGTTTTTGATCAGAGCAGAAACCTGTATACGCAAAACTGGACGCAGCTGGAAAACGAACAGCAAAACCCATACTGGATACTCAATAAAAACCGTTCGGAAGAAGACAATCAACGTTTGGTAGGGTCCGTAAAACTCGATTATAAAGCGACCGACTGGTTGACATTCAAATCGAGGCTTAGCTATGACAGGCTGTTCAATACATTCGACCGCAGGATATATGCCGGTACCCTGGGAGTGCTGGGCGGAGAGTTCGGAAGGTATATGTACAGCGAAAACACCAATACCCAGACGTATGCCGATATACTCGCCGTGATATCCCGTACGATGGGCGATTTTGATGTCAGTGCCACTTTAGGGTCCAGTGTCACCCGCTATACTTTCGGAAGAGGAGTGTCCTTTGACGGGCTTTTAAGGTATGCCAACCTGTTCAATGTAGATAATTTTTTAAACCCTTCCGGGACTTCTCATAAACAAACAGATTCCAGGAAGGAGATCCAATCCGTGTTTTCCAGTATCAACCTGGGCTATAAGAGCATGTTGTATCTCGATTTCACGGCCCGGAACGACTGGTCTTCCACCCTGGTAAATTCCGGAGGGAATATTTCCTATTTCTACCCTTCTGTCGGTTTTACAGGGTTGATCAGTGAAATGGTTACCCTGCCAGAATTTATGAATTTCCTAAAGGTCAGGGCCTCATATTCCGAGGTGGGGAACGATATCCCCGCTTTTATAACCACTCCTGTACAAACCATCACGGCTGGCGTACCTTCGTTCCCGACCGTAGGATTGCTCGACGGGCAGCCCCTGAAACCGGAAAGGCAAAAATCGCATGAACTCGGCCTGGAAGCGAGGTTCTTTGACAGTAGGTTGAGCCTGGACTTCACCTATTACAGGTCTAATACCGTAAATCAATATTTTGAAATAGAAGCACCTTCTACCAATCCCAATGGCTTTAGCTTCTTTGCGGTCAATGCCGGGGATATACAGAATACCGGTTATGAAATTTCCCTTTCCGGAGAGCCGATAGCCGGGGAAACCTTTAACTGGAACACCCAGTTCAATTTTGCCACCAACGAAAATATTGTAAAGAATATACACCCCAAACTTAACGGCAGGGCAAATATCAGTACTTCCGACACTTACAGGTATGCCATTGTAGAAGGACGTCCGTTTGGTGTAATAGAAAGCAAGACTTTTGTAAAGGACGATCAGGGACGTATGATCCTGAACCCGGACGGTAGCCCCAGGATCAGTGAGGATTATTCAGAGGTAGGAAACGTCAATCCGGACTGGACATTGGGCTGGAATAACCAGTTCAACTACAAGAATTTTACCCTGAACTTTTTGATCGATGCCAGGGTAGGTGGCGAAGTAATGAGTTTAACCGAGGCTTACCTGGACCAGTACGGAGTGTCACAGCGAAGTGCACAGGCCAGGGATTATGGAGGAGTCGATGTTAATGCCGTTATGGAAGACGGGACCCCGGTGAGTCAGATCGATGCCCAGACCTATTACAATACCATAGGCGGCCGTAACGGTGTAGGTTCCGAATATGTATATGATGCTACCAATGTGTTAATGCGGGAGATCGGCCTGGGATATACTTTTGAGATGCCGGAAGATCATTTTATCAAGTCCCTGAAAGTTTCTGTCATAGGGAGAAATTTATTTTTCTTCTACAAGGATGCCCCCTTCGATCCTAACATTACACTAAATACCGGAAACAAGTTTCAGGGTGTGGAATTATTTTCCGTTCCCAACACCAGGAGTATGGGGGTTAACTTTAATATAACATTCTAAAAAGGCTACCAGATGAAACACCCATGACAAAATTTCCTTTAACACAAACAAGCATGAATATGGGTGTTCCATGTGACCGTTGAAAAACAAATAAAAAATATACACATGAAAAAGTCACTATATGTCATATCGATGAGTATTGTTTTACTGGTTACGGGATGTACCGGTGATTTCGACGATCTCAATAAGGATCCGGACGGATTTACAAATGAAGAATTCGAGCAGGACAACAACCTGATGGGGACGCTCTGCGGCGCTCTTTTGCAATGGGGGATACCCGCACAGGAAAATTCATATCAGGTAGGGACCAACCTCAGTGCCGATGTGTTTTCCGGGTACATGATGTCCCCGAACCCCTTTAACGGAAACCAGAATAACACGAATTACGCCCTGATCCCGAGCTGGAATGAGGAGACCTGGAACAAGGGATACCGGGAGGTCATGGCCCGGGTACTCAAAGTAGAACAGTTCGGGGGCGAAGAGAAATTCCCGGAATTTTATGCCTGGGCACTTATTCTCCGGGTAGCCGCCATGCACCGGGTAGCAGATTTTTATGGCCCCATGGTATATTCGCAGTATGGTAAAGGAGAGTCCGACAATATCATACCATACGATTCCCAGGAGCAGGTGTATGATGCGTTTTTCATGGATCTGGATAAAGCTGTGGGCATACTGACGGAATCGGCCGCACAGGGCGATGATACCGGGAAATTTGAGCGTTTCGACATTTCTACCTATAAAAAGAGCGGATATGAAGCGTGGATAAGGTTTGCCAATTCCCTCCGCCTTCGTCTGGCCATGCGGATCGTCAAGGTAGATCCGGACAGGGCAAGGACCGAGGCAGAATCGGCCGTCAACCAGAAATATGGTGTTATACAAGATAACAGCGATAATTTACTGATTGTTTCCGAAGGAAGTTTCCGGGCACATCCGTTGCAGATCATATCTACCGAGTGGCTCGACACCCGTATGGGAGCCCCGATGGAATCCTTCTTAAAAGGATATGACGATCCCCGAATTGGAGTATACTTCAAACCTTCTAAGGAATACGAGGGAGAATACAAGGGGATCCGTAGCGGGATAGCGATCGACTCCAAAGGAACGTATCAGGATTTTTCCGCCATAGGAGACCTGATCGAAAAACCCGAAATACAATGGATGAATGCCGCCGAAGTGTATTTCCTGCGTGCAGAAGGCGCATTGAGGGGCTGGAATATGGGAGGAGATGCCAGGTCTTTTTATGAAAGCGGTATAAAAAGCTCATTCGAGCAATACGGACTTGGCGGAAGCGAAGATTATGTAGCCAATGCGGAGAGCCGGCCACAACCTTATGTCGATCCGAAAAATGATGAGAACAATGTAGAAGAAGGCTCTCCTTATTTAAGCAATGCAACCATTCAATGGGAAGGTGCGGCCACAAATGAAGAAAAACTGGAAAAGATAATCACGCAAAAATGGCTCGCTATCTATCCCAACGGGGCAGAAGCCTGGAGTGAATTCCGAAGGACCGGGTATCCGAAACTTTTCCCGGTGGTTATCAATAACAGCGGAGGAAACATCGCTTCGGAAACCTTTATACGAAGGCTTCCCTTCCCCCAGAGCGAGCGGCAAAACAATGCGTCTGAACTCGAAAAGGCCCTGAGCTTCCTCAAAGGCCCTGACAACGGGGGAACCCGGTTATGGTGGGATGTCGAAGGAGGTAATTTTTAACTGCATCACAATCTGAATGGAAATAATACATTAATTCATTTTCAGCCAGATATTCTGTATTATAGGCCCAAACGATAGAAATATTGTTTGGGCTTTTTTGTATATCACATAACATAAACGAGCAAATTTATTGTAGATTTTTGTTTTTTAAGTAAAACAAGAAGTATTGCTATTTTACCTTTTGTATCATTTTGTATAATAAGGTAATAATAGAGAAACTCTCTGAATTTTTATAGTAAACCCGTTTAAACTTTCCTTAATTGACTGTAAAATGATCCCCGGAATATCAGGAGATTGAGGTTAATATTTCAATCTCGTTCAATCTTCCGGCGTAGCCGGATCAACCTCCTGTCAATCTTTTATACACCCTTTCCAGGAAGGAAATGGCAGGGTTAGAAGATTATATGTTTTTGATGAATATCTGAACCTGTTTGCCTCGAAGAAGATATAAGCAAATCAAAATTTCACCAAATAAAAAAGGCGGAGTAAAACTCCACCTTTTTTGCCCCAAATCTTACCATGAACTTAACCTACTTATGCTATGGTGACTCTAAAGTATACCGAATTTTTATGCCCGGATAATTATTTCGATAAAAAGCGGATTAATACGGTAAAGTGTAAATACAGGTGGCTTTTTATTAAAAAACTGCAATAGAGATTCTTATAAGGTCCGAAGATATTTCCTGTGTAAAGATAAAATGATATAGTACGGTTAGATGTGAGTTGACCCTCATTTATAGATTTCTCCTGCAATGATCCCCCGGTGGGGTCGCTTTGTCAATATAAAATGTACGCGGTGCCCGGTCCGGGTGGTAAGATTTTATCACAAAATGACAAAATCCTATGTATCAAAAATAAAAAACCGCGCTACTTTTGGTGCTTGTCTGTGTCGGGGCCTCGGGGCCCCGGAACTCCAGAACCATTATGATACAAGCAACAGATATATGGATCATTGTCGCCTACCTTGCCGGAACCGTGATCATCGGGCTTCTTTTGCGCAAACGCGCACAACAGAGTAAGGACGACTACCTGCTGGGTGGAAAATCACTGCCCTGGTATATGCTGGGACTGTCCAACGCCTCAGGGATGTTCGATATTTCCGGGACCATGTGGCTGGTGGCCCTTACCGTGGTCTACGGGATGAAAAGCATCTGGATCCCCTGGTTGTGGCCTGTATTTAACCAGGTTTTCCTTATGGTATACCTCTCGGCCTGGCTGCGGAGGTCCAATGTTACTACGGGGGCGGAGTGGATACTGTTCCGGTTTCACGATGGAAAGGGAGGGAAATGGTCGCACACTATTATTGTAGTGTTTGCGATTCTCAGTTGCCTCGGGTTCCTGGCCTATGGTTTTATCGGCCTGGGAAAATTTGTTGAGATCTTCATTCCCTGGGAATGGGTAAGCCCGTACCTCCCGTTTGATCTTCCCGAGGCCTATATTCCACATTTTTACGGGATCATTTTTACGCTTTTTACTGTTTTCTATACCATTATGGGGGGAATGTCCGGTATAGTGTGGACCGATCTGCTGCAATATACCATCATGACCGTTTCTGCCATAGCCATAGGTTATATTGCCTGGAATGCCCTGGGGAGCCATACCCTGGAGACGCCGGAAGGCTGGCTCGATCCCTTTTTTGGCTGGAAGCTGGACCTGGACTGGTCCGGGATCATCACCGAGATGAATGGGAAGATCGCATCTGACGGTTATTCCCTTTTTGGCATATTCTTTATGCTCATGGCCTTTAAGGGCATACTGGCCAGTCTTGCCGGGCCGGCGCCCAACTATGATATGCAAAAAATACTTTCAACAAAATCCCCGAGAGAAGCGGCCAAGATGAGTGCTTTTGTCAATGTGGCCCTGCTGCCGGCCCGCTACCTGATGATCGGCGGATTTGCCGTGCTCGCCATTCTCTTTTACGATCAGCTGCAACTGGAGTCGGCCGGGGTGATCGATTTTGAGAGGATACTGCCCTCGGCCATAAGCCAGTTTGTCCCGACAGGCCTTCTGGGCTTACTGCTGGCCGGTCTTCTTGCGGCATTTATGTCCACCTTCGCCGGGACGCTCAATGCCGCACAGGCCTACCTGGTCAACGATATTTACCTGAAATACTTTAACAAACACGCTGGTGCCCGCCAGATCAGACGGATCAATTATCTTACAGGGATACTCGTGGTTACCGTAAGTGTGATCCTCGGTTTTTTTGTACAGGACGTAAATTCCATACTGCAATGGATCGTCTCTGCCCTGTACGGGAGCTACGTGATATCCAACGTGCTGAAATGGCATTGGTGGCGGTTTAACGGCGAAGGATATTTCTGGGGGATGCTCTCCGGGATCATCCCCGCGCTCATATTCCCGATGGTGACCGATATGCTCGACCTGTATTATTTTCCCGTGATCCTGGTCATCTCGCTTCTGGGCAGTATTATAGGCACCTACTCCGCCCCGCCGACTGACGAAGAAACCCTGAAAAACTTTTATAAGCAGGTCAATCCCTGGGGATTCTGGAAGCCCGTTTACCAAAAGGTGATAGCCGAAGACCCGGAATTTGAGAAGAACAGGAATTTTAAAAGGGACATGTTTAACGTAGCGATCGGTATCGTAGCACAAACCCTGCTGGTGGTCGTTCCGTTATACCTCATCATGCGGGAAGAAATCCCTCTTTTTATTTCACTCGGCCTTCTTGCCGCCTGTCTTATGATCCTTAAGCGAAACTGGTGGGATAAGGTAGGGAAGAACGGATGATATCCCGCCCCGATAAAAAAACAAGATCAGGAAATAAAAGATAAAAATATGAACCATACAAACCAGGCCGGGGAAAGCAGGAAGATAAACAACTACGATGCCCTGATGGAAGATCACCGGAAACTTATAGAAAGATCCAACGTCCCTTTGGAAAGCAGTAACAGTATCTTTCAACGATACAGGGATCCCGTCGTAACCGCGGCTCACGTACCTGTTTCGTGGCGGTACGACCTTAATGCCGTGACCAATCCCTACGGTATGGAAAGGGTGATGATCAATTCCGCCTTTAATCCGGGTGCCATAAAATGGAATGGCAAATACCTGCTGGCCGTACGGGTAGAAGGAGCAGACAGAAAATCGTTTATCGCAATTGCAGAAAGCCCCAATGGCATCGATAATTTTGAGTTCTGGGAATACCCGGTAGAACTTCCCGAAACAGCCGATCCCGATGTTAATGTCTACGATATGCGGCTCACGGCACATGAAGACGGCTGGATATATGGTGTGTTCTGTACGGAACGGAAAGACCCCGACGCTCCCGGGTCTGATACCGGAGCTGCTGTGGCCAATGCCGGAATTGCAAGGACCAAAGATCTGAAAAACTGGGAGCGCCTGCCAGACCTGATATCCGATTCGGGACAGCAACGCAACGTAGTGCTCCACCCGGAGTTTGTCAATGGCAGGTACGCTATGTATACCCGTCCCCAGGACGGCTTTATCCAGGTCGGTAATGGTGGAGGGATAGGCCTGGGTTATATAAAAGACATCACCAATCCTGTTGTGGAAGACGAAAAGATCATACAGGAAAAAGTATACCACACCGTATATGAACTAAAGAACGGCCTGGGCCCCGCACCGCTGAAGACAAAAGAAGGCTGGCTCCACCTTGCCCACGGCGTTCGGAACACAGCAGCCGGGCTTCGGTATACCCTTTATATGTTCATGACCGATCTCAACGATATCTCCAGGGTCATCTACCAGCCGGGAGGTTATTTTATGGCTCCAAACGAGCGGGAGATCACCGGAGATGTATCTAACGTACTGTTCAGCAATGGCTGGATCATGGAAGAAGACGGACGGGTGTTCATCTACTACGCTTCTTCCGATACGCGCTGCCATGTGGTGACTTCGCACATAGACCAATTACTGGATTATGTGAAAAATACACCCACAGACCGGTTTACTTCAGCCGGGTCCGTACGCACCATCGTAGAACAGATAGAGAGAAATAAAGAATTGTTCCGGGACCGGGCATAAGCCCCTGTTATTAACACCCTGAAAAAACAGTTCAGAGGAGCGCCGGAATACTTTTTTGAGCTATACTATTCAAAACTCTGTCACTTCGGCAGGCTCAGTGTACCACGCTCAGTGCAGGCAAACTCAGGACATCGTTTTGTGGTTTTTCATAATGGACACGAAGATCATTTTACAGCCAATTGGAAAAAGTTTAAATGAGTTCATTGAAAAATTAACTGGGATTCTATGGTTTAATGTATATTTATACGGAAAAACCTAAACCATGAAAATTTGCTTGATACTTTCTGTTTTTACATTATTGTCCACAACAATATCGCACGGCCAGAATACCACCATAAAAGTATGGCCGGAAACCATTCCGGGAGCAATGGGCAACCCGGACTACAAAAAAGAGACCGCATATGCCAATAACGGAAAATCTCCCCGTATAAAAAAAGTAACGGACCCGACCCTGGAAATCTTCCTTCCCGCAAAGGACAAGGCTAATGGTACCGCCATACTGATCTGTCCGGGAGGAGGCTATTCTGCCCTTGCCATTGACCACGAAGGAAGAGACATTGCCGCATGGTTCAATAAACTGGGTATCGCTGCATTTGTATTGCAATACCGCCTGCCCAGCGATGCCATAATGAAAGATAAAAGCATAGGGCCGTTACAGGACGGGCAGGAAGCCATCCGTATCATCCGTAGGAATGCCGCGAAATGGAATATAAAGACAGACAGGGTCGGGATCATAGGATTTTCCGCAGGAGGACATTTGGCTTCCACAGTGTCCACACATTTTTCTGAAGAAGTGTACGAACCGGGGGATGCAGTAAGCGCCAGGCCCGACTTTTCCATGCTTGTTTATCCCGTGATCTCAATGGACCAGGAAATAGCCCATAAAGGCTCAAGGACCAACCTGATCGGGGAACATCCTTCACCGAACCTTGTTAAACGCTTCTCCAATGAACTTCAGGTAAAAGAAGATACCCCTCCCGCATTCCTTGTCCATTCCACAGATGACAATGTCGTTCAGGTGGAGAACAGTATACGCTATTACCTGGCATTAAAAGACCATCAGGTCCCTGCAGAAATGCATATTTACCGCCAGGGAGGCCACGGTTATGGTATGGGGAGGTCCGACAATACGGAATCTTCCTGGCCGGAAGCCCTGGAACGCTGGCTGAAAATGAATAAATTGTTGTAATTCCATATATAAAAAGATCATTCTACCGTGATCTCACAAAGTCGCGGTAAATCTGCTTTATATCATCTTTGTCCAAAGTCCCCTGATGTACTACCAATCTGTTCCGGAATCTCAGGGGCTTTTCTTTGGGGATAGCGATCGGCTCTCTGCCGGGAAAAGCAGCATTTTGCATGCTTTGGTGCTTTCTCAGTATCCACCCCCGGAAAGAGGGCAGCTTAGCCGGATGACACATTAGGACGATACCGGTTTGTTCTTTTTGATCCGGGTCATGATCGGGGATAATCTCTATCCATCCGCCTGCTTTTACAGGTGTGTTCTCAGGAATTACTTTACCTTTTTCCGAAAAAAATGTAAAGACATCCGGGGTTTTGATGCGGGCGGAAAATCCCCCATACCCTTTTTCGTCTTCAGACCCTCCCAATTGTACACCATCTACAAGAGCGGTCAGGGTAATATCAAAGTCGATTTCATAATGATCTTCCCTGCGGACATAGGAGATCAGGCCCTCTTCTTTGATAACTGCTTCGTCCGGGCCTTCACCGGTCAGCCAATAGACGACGGTCTTTAAAGTTGCGGAATTATCGCGGATTTCGGTAAGGGCGCTATCCACTTTCCAGCGGATCCCTTCGCATAACCAGGGGTCTGCCACTCTTTTACCCTTTGCAAAAAGCTGATGCCAGGTCCAGAAGATACCCCGGTGATGCGGATGGTCTTCGGGAAAATCTTCCGTAAGGTTTTCCCCGTTCATTCCATAGAGTGGATGGATGTAGTTTGCCCTCGGGTATTGTCCGCTTTCAGATCGGGTTTCCTTTTGATAGGAAAAGCGGGGCAAATGGTCTTCGTATAAGGTTAATGTGCCGTTTTTTTCCTCAAAACGCAAATCCTGTGCGAATATTGGAATACAGGCCAGTAGGGCAATGATAAGGGATGTTACATTTTTTTGGGATGTCATTTGTAAAACGTTTAAGGCTATATTTTTCCGGGGATGTCATTCTATCCATTTAAACAGGTATTCATCCCGGTATTCTACCTGATATTTTTCGGGAAAACGTATGTATTCTTCTTTAAATGATCTTCGTTTATGATGTTCTTTCTGGTTTTGATATATGCGATCACATGGTCCAAAGCCGAATGTGAATAGGAAAATGCACCATATCCCTCCTGCCATTCAAATTTTGTAAACCTCTTTTCCCGGGAAGGAGAGATCAGGCTGACGGCAAAGACCACCTGTATATATAATTGGGAATAGGTTCCGGAACCCATATTTTGTTTGTAAATGTTTTGAGCTGTTATGTTTTTGGTTATAAATATAAGATTTCTGTTCCAAATCAATCATTTAGCAATCGTTATAACAAACTGTCATTAATATCAGATATGCCATCTGTTCGTGTGTGAGACACCCGGATCCTCCCGCTTTGTTATATTATTGCATACCTCAAAAAAAATCCCGCAGGAATTTTATATTTATGTTTTTGAGCAGCACAGCACAGGATGGTTGTTTTGCACATAAGATATATTTTCGTCCATATCTTGAATAGTAAATCTTAACCCATTGAACAAGCCATTCCGGGATGACTGTAAAAAGATCTAAGGTCATTTGGTTGTGCTTTGGGAAATAAAAAATGAAAACCGATGAAAATATTGGAAAAGAAGGATTTTAAATATGTCAACTACCTGTGGGATGAGAAAAAGGCCACTGCCATGGAAGGGAACGAAGTGGACCTGTTGTTATACCGGTCCAACCTTCTCGGTGCAGACCTCAGGATCACCAATTACGGAGGAGGGAACACCAGTTGCCGGACCCGGGAAAAAGACCCGCTCACCGGAGAGGAAACCGAGATCATGTGGATCAAGGGTTCCGGGGGAGATATTGGAAGCCTCACCCATAGCGGACTGGCAGGGCTGTATGTAGATAAATTACACGCCCTGAAAAAAGTATACCGGGGCCTGGAATATGAAGACGAAATGGTGGCGCTTTTTAATCATTGTATATACGACCTGGACAGTAAGGCACCATCCATAGACACTCCATTGCACGGTCTGTTGCCGTTTAAGCATATCGATCACCTGCATCCCGATGCCCTGATCGCCGTGGCAGCGGCGAAGGACAGCCGGGAAGTTACCCGTGAAATATGGGGGGACAGTATGGGCTGGGTGCCATGGCAGCGTCCCGGGTTCGACCTGGGGCTGCAAATAGAGAAATGCCTTGCCGATAATCCCGGGATACGCGGTATCGTTCTCGAAAGCCACGGACTGTTTACCTGGGGAGACACCTCTTATGATTGTTATATAAACAGCCTAGAAGTTATAGAAATGGCTTCGTCCTATATAGAAAATAAAGTCGAGGCCAGGGGAAAAGTTTTTGGAGGCGAAAGGACAAAAAGCCTGGAGCCGGAAAAACGAAAAGACCAGGCGGCAGCCATAGCACCACTCCTTCGCGGCCTGTGCTCTTCCGAAAAGAGGATGATAGGCCATTTTACCGATAACGAAAGAGTTTTGCAATTTGTAAACAGCCACGATCTGGATAAGCTGGCCCCGATGGGAACATCCTGCCCGGACCATTTTCTCCGTACCAAGATACAACCGTTGATATTGCCACTGGATGCGGGAACAGAACTGCCCGATCCGGAGGAGATCCTTGAAAAATTAAAACCTGCTTTTAAAAAGTATCGCGAAGAATACAAAGCATATTACGAAACCTGCAAGCGGGATAACAGCCCTGCCATACGCGATGCAAATCCCGTGGTGATCCTGTGGCCGGGTGTGGGAATGTTTACTTTTGCTAAAAACAAGCAGACCGCCCGGGTGGCATCGGAGTTTTACATCAATGCCATAAACGTGATGCGCGGTGCCGAGGCCATCAGCGAATACACCTCTCTGCCCCGCCAGGAAGCCTTTGACATAGAGTACTGGCTGCTGGAAGAAGCCAAGCTGCAACGTATGCCAGCAGAAAAGCCACTGTCCAGGAAAGTAGCTATCGTTACCGGGGCAACAGGAGGTATAGGGAAGGCCATAGCAGACAAGCTCGTGTCCGAAGGTGCCAATGTGGTGCTTACGGACCTGGATAAAAAACTATTAGAGGAAGCAGAGGAGACCTATAAAAAGGACGAAGTCTCCACTTCTGTATGTGATGTGACCAAAGGAGAATCTATAAAAGCAGCATTCCGGAAGGCCTCTGTCGATTTTGGCGGCGTAGATATCGTAGTGCATTCTGCCGGGCTGGCCATTTCCAAATCACTGGCCGATACCACTGAGAAAGACTGGGATTTGTTACAGGATGTGCTGGTCAAAGGACAGTTTCTCATGGCAAAAGAAGGTGTTAGTATTATGAAAAAACAGGGATTTGGCGGGGATATTGTCAATATAGCCAGCAAAAACGGACTGGTAGCCGGGCCCAACAATGTAGGTTACGGTACGGCAAAGGCAGCACAACAACACATGTCGCGTCTGCTTGCTGCCGAACTGGGCACTGATAAAATAAGGGTAAACACCGTAAATCCAGACGGCGTTATCGTCGGAAGCAAAATATGGGAAGGCGAATGGGCCGAAGGCCGGGCCAGAGCATATGGCATATCCGTAGAGGAATTGCCTGCACATTACGCCAAACGGAACCTGTTGAATGAGATCATCCGCCCCGAAGATATTGCCAATGCCGTTTATGCCCTGCTGGGACTGCTGGATAAAAGCACCGGGAATACCCTCAATGTAGATGGAGGAATGGCCAATGCTTTTGTGAGATAAATGTGTTAATTTGGCAATGAGATAAATTAGATAATTGGGTTAAAAGATAAATCCCCCTCGGGGGGAGGTCCCGAAGGGGGGAGGGGGATATTTACTTAAAACCCGAAAACAAACCCAAACACTCGCAACCCGAACACCCGTAAAACATGAAAATTGACCAACAACAAATAGCCGACCTGAACCAAAAGCACAGCGATTTACACAAGCGCCAGCTGGAAAATCTTATGGCTGTTTTTTCCGGATCGTTGACTGAAAAGGTCATAAACAAACTCATAGACTTCCAGGTAGCATTGCCGAGCTGGGCACTGGGTGCCGGGGGAACCCGTTTCGGGCGGTTTTCCTATGGAGGAGAACCCGGCTCCCTCGAACAGAAGATCGAAGATATCGGCCTGGTGCACCAGCTGACCAAAACCGCCGGGGCCGTATCCCTGCATATTCCCTGGGACATTCCCGAAGATATACACGCTGTAAAACAACTGGCAAACTCCCTGGGGATAGTCTTCGACGCGATGAATTCCAATACATTCCAGGACCAGGAAGGGGCCGGGAAAAGTTACAGGCACGGTTCCCTGAGCAGTGTTGACAAGGCAGCCAGGGAGCAGGCGATAGCACATAATATAGAAGTGATCCGCATAGGAGAACAACTGGGGTCCAAAAGCCTTACCGTATGGCTGGCCGACGGGGCTAATTTCCCGGGACAATACAACTTCCAGACCGTACTTCAGCATACCGAAGACAGCCTTAAAGCCATTTACGGGCATCTGCCCGAAGACTGGAAACTGCTGATCGAGTACAAACCCTACGAACCCAATTTTTACAGTACCGTGATCCAGGACTGGGGCACTTCATTCATGCTGGCCAATGCCTGCGGGGAAAAGGCGTTTACCCTGGTAGACCTGGGCCATCACCTGCCCAATACCAATATAGAGCAGATCGTAGCCACCCTGATGATGAAGGGAAAACTGGGAGGGTTTCATTTTAACGACAGCAAGTATGGCGACGATGACCTGACGGTCGGGGCCATAAAACCGTATACCCTGTTCCTTATCTTTAACGAACTGGTCTACGGTATGGAAAACAATCCGCAAAACCCACCACTGGCCTGGATGATCGATGCCAGTCACAATATCAAGGACCCGCTGGAGGACCTTATCCAGTCGCTCGACGCTATTCTTGTTGCCTATGCCCAGGCCCTGCTGGTAGACCGTGAAGCGCTTCGTGAGGCCCAGCAGACCAGAGATGTGGCCGGGTGCCAGGAGATACTGCAGGAAGCCTACCGTACGGATGTAAGGCCCCTGTTGAAAGAAGCCCGCATGAGGTCGGGAGCGGCTGTACACCCGCTGGAAGCCTATCGATCCCTGCAGGTGCGAAAGCAACTGATCGAAGAAAGAGGAATGAAAGTCAGGGCCACGGGACTTTAAGGAACTGATCTCGTTTATGGATCTGTAAGATTGAAGAAGATTGATCTTAAACATTCCAATCTCATTCAATCTTCCCGCGCAGCGGGATCAATCTCCCATCAATCTTTAGTATGGAAAAGACGTATAAAAGAACCGAAGTAACTGCCGTTTTTGATATCGGGAAGACCAACAAGAAATTTTTCCTGTTCGACAAGAATTTCAAGGAAGTGTACAGGGAATATACCCTGCTGGACGAAATGGTGGATGAAGACGGCTATCCCGCCGAAAACCTGCAGCAGTTACAGCAATGGCTGAAAGGAATGCTGGACCGTATTCTTCACGCCGAGGAATATAAGGTGACGGCCATCAATTTTTCCAGTTATGGGGCCAGTTTTGTCCATGTAGATGAAAAAGGGAATGTCCTGACACCGCTCTATAATTATACCAAGCCTGTCCCTGAAGAGGTTGCCAAAGAATTTTACGATACCTACGGTGATACCCTGTCATTTGCCACCGAAACAGCTTCACCGCAGGCCGGGATGCTCAATTCCGGGATGCAGCTGTACTGGATAAAGAAAACCAAACCCGAAATATTCAAAAAAATAAAATATTCGCTCCATTTCCCGCAATACCTGTCCTACCTGTTTACCGGGATCCCGCTGAGCGATTATACCAGCATTGGATGTCATACGGGGCTTTGGAATTACAAAACCAACGATTATCACTCCTGGGTTTACAAGGAAGAAATAGACCGGAAGCTGCCTCCCATAGTTCCTTCTGAAACCAGTCTCAGCATGACCTATAAACGCAGGAAGATAAAAATAGGAGTGGGCATTCACGACAGCTCGGCTGCGCTTCTTCCTTATATTTTGAGTGAAAAAAAGCCTTTTCTGCTAGTGTCTACCGGGACGTGGAGTATCTCCCTTAACCCGTTCAATCAGGAACCTTTGTCCGTAGAAGATGTAGAGAACAATTGCCTTAACTACATGCGCACCGACGGTAAAAGAGTAAAGGCCACCCGATTTTTTATGGGAAACGAATATAAAATACAGGTAAAAAAGCTGGGAGAATACTACGGGAAAGCATATGGTTATCACCGGGAAGTGAAATTCAACAAACGGTTATACCAGAGGCTCATTTCCAATTCTTCTATGCATTTTAAGTTCGAAGGAATACGTCTCCGGCGCAAAAAACTGAACAAGACCGACCTCGCCCCGTTCTCTACATTCGAGGAAGCGTTCCACCAGTTGATGATAGAATTGATGGAACTGCAGGTGGAAACATCGCGAAGGGCTATCGGAAACAGTACCATAAACAAGATCTTTATCGACGGCGGCTTTACCGACAACGATGTTTTTGTAAAGCTCATGGCCTATCATTTCCAGGATTTTAAGGTCAGAACCACCAAAAATTCGCTGGGATCTGCCCTGGGGGCGGCCATGGTCATTTCCGAAGAAAAACCGGGTCCCAAATTTTTAAAGAAAACCTATAAGATGGAAAAACTGGCTCCCCTGCTGCTTTCTCCCGAAAGAGATGCGGTATAAGGGTGTGTGCCGGTTGCGGGTTGCCGGTTACCAGTTTTAATATGTCTGTCATTTTAACCTGCAACTTGCAACCTGCAACCTGCAACCTGCAACCAAAACAATAACAACTAATAATTACACCGATGGAACAAACGCATGCAGAAGAACAAGTACTGGAACTGGCTTCCTCCACCGGAGGGGAATACGAAAGGGAAGCGGTTCCCGAATCGCGCTGGAAAGGCTGGAAGAGTTTCCTGGGGATGTATGCCGGCGAGCATGCGGCAGGGACCGAATTTGTTATTGGCCCTTTGTTCCTGACCACCGGTGTAAGTGCTTTTGACCTTATCATAGGATTGTTAATAGGCAACCTCCTGGCGGTGCTGAGCTGGCGGTTCCTGACCGCAGAGATCGCCGTAAAATACAGGTGGACCCTATACTATCAACTGGAAAAGATTTGCGGAAAAAACCTGGTTACCGGGTATAACCTGGCCAACGGTGTTCTGTTCTGTTTTCTCGCCGGGTCTATGATCACCATATCGGCTACGGCGGTGGGCATACCTTTTAATATGGAAATGCCGAGGCTGACGGATACCATGCCTAACGGAATTACGTGGATCGTGATCGTGATTGCCATAGGATTGGTTATCTCTGTAATTGCCGCCAGGGGATACGATACGGTCTCGAAGGCAGCGAATTGGATGTCACCGGTGATCGTACTGGCCTTTCTTCTTTGTGGTGTTGTGGCACTGGGCCAGTTAGGGATTTCGAGCTTTTCCGACTTCTGGAATATATGGGGAGAAGGTTCAGAACCTTTTCCGGGACAGGTAAAATATACGTTCTGGCATGTGGTGCTGTGGTCATGGTTTGCCAATGCGGCCATGCATATAGGCATGTCGGACCTGAGTGTGTTCCGCTATGCTAAAAAAGCATCGGTAGGATGGACTTCGGCCGCCGGGATGTATGTAGGCCATTATATGGCGTGGATCGCGGCAGCGCTGATCTATGCGGTCTATCTCCGTTCCCCGGAAGTACAGGCTATCCTGGCAGCAGGAGAAGCCCCTGCCGTGGCTCCCGGGCCACTGGCCTACAATACGATAGGGATATTCGGCATTATAGCGGTGATCCTTGCCGGGTGGACTACGGCCAACCCGACCATTTATCGTGCAGGGCTTGCATTCCAGGCGGTCATGCCCAGGGTATCTACATTTAAGGTAACCCTGCTGGCCGGCGGAATAGCCACCTTTGCCGGACTTTTCCCGGCCATAGCGATGAAACTGCTGGATTTTGTGGCGCTCTACGGGTTTATCCTCGCGCCTTTTGGAGCTATCATTGTCTTTGAACACTTTTTTGCCGACCGCTTCGGGGTACGGAGATTCTATGCCGAAAAGGAAAAGGTGCGGTTCAATACAGCCGTTTTTATGGCGTGGATCATCAGTTTTGCAGTGTTTTATTTTATTTCCCTCAAATTCGATGTATTCCTGTCTTTCGTCACCCTGCCCACATGGGTTTGTTGCGGCGTATTGTTTTTGATTTTTAGCAGGTATTTTCAGAAAAAATAGTGTAAAGCTGAGTTAGTTGGTGTGAAAAACCCTGCCGTTTTTCCAGAAGGAAAATACCGGCAGGGTTTTATTTTTTCAGGGGATGGAACCTTTTTAGAACGTATAGGAAAAGTTGGCCGATACCGTCCTTGTCCACTGTGGGTTAAGGGTAGACCATCCCTTATAGTATTCCTCGTCTGTAATGTTGTTTATCTTCAGGGTGATACGGAAATCCTTAATGCCGTAATATACGGAAGCATTGAGAATAGTGTATTCCGGAAGCGTAAATGTTCCGGAGAGGTTCCTGTTCATGATCTTGTTCTCGCCGGAGTAATTTCCGCCGAAACCTACACCGAAACCTTCCAGTTTACCCCCGGTAAACTGATAACCGGCCCAGAAATTGGCCATGTTTACAGGGCCTGCTTCTTCTGGCCTTCTGCCTTTAAAATCGACTGCACCTTCTTCTAATTTGCTGTCGTTATAGCTATAACCGGCTATAAGGTTTAACCCGGGTACCGGATTGGCGTTGATCGTGGTTTCAAAACCTTTGCTTCTTTGCTCTCCGTCCTGGGTATAGTAATAATTAATGCCATCGATGTCGTTGCGGAGTGTTTTATCGGTCACTTTGATGTCGTAATAGCTAAGGCTTGCCGTGAACTTGTCGTTGAACAGGTTTAATTTGGTCCCCACTTCAAACTGATTGGCGTGCTCGGGCTTGAAAGACCTCATGGTCCTGTTGCCGTTCGTCACTTCGGTTTGGGGTGCCAGGTTGGTAAAGCCGTCCATATAATTGGCAAATACGGAGACCTTGTCGAGAACAGGTTGGTAGACCAGCCCGAACTTGGGAGAAAATGTGGTCTGGTTAAAGGTGTCGTTCCAGAAACGGTCTACACGAAGACTTGCCATGGCAGAAAGCTCGGGCAGGATGTTTATCACATCAGAAGCATAGGCACTGAACACTTCCTGTACTGTTCTGGAAGGGTTTATCTGGGAATTGGCAAGCAGGGCATCCGTTCCGGCCTGGGTGAGTACCCCGGTGTCATCAGTGAAATTTTCCGGGTCGTCAATACCCAGGATATCCCTGTTAAAAGTTTCGATGTCGGTACCTATATAGACCAATCCGTTTGTAGTGTACGGACTGCTGTTGTCGGATACATCGGTTTTCAGATAGTCCAGTCCTACAACAAGTCTGTTGCGCAGGGAACCGATCTTAAAGTCCCCGATAAAATTTTGCTGAATATCGGTGCCTACGGTTTCCGAATTTTGTTTGCTCAGGTATCTTGTCAGGACAATACCGTCATCCAGCGTTGTAGATGCATCGTCTTCGGCTCTTGTTGTACTTTCGTACAGATAAGAATAATACCCGCTTGATTTGGTGGAAGACGAAGAAAATGAGGTTTGTGAAGTCCACTGGTCATTGATCTTATAGTTCATTTGTGCCTGTAAACTGAAGGTAGGGTTATCGATATACAGGTCATTGCTGGTATAGGACCGCTTGTGGTCGTAATTCAATTCATCGATATTGTGAACCTTCAGCGGATTTCCCCGGTCGAGGAAAAGCATGGTCTGGTTTGTGGCCCTGCCGTTGTATATTTCGGTATTGATGTTGAAGGACAGCCTGTCGTTGACCTGGTAGGAAAGAGAGGGAGCTATATAGAACGACCTTCGGAACCCGGCGTCCTGATAGCTGTTCTGTGTGTGGTAGGCACTGTTTACCCGGAGAAAAATATCCTTTTCCCTGTTTAACGGGGTATTCACGTCTACGGTAACCCGGTTCTGGCCATAACTTCCGGCGGTATATGAAATATTTCCCCTGAAAGTATCGAAGGGCTTTTTGGTGACGATATTGATAAGCCCGCCGTATGAAATAAGGCTGCTCCCGTAAAGTGTGCCCGATGGGCCTTTGATGACTTCTATACGATCGGTATTGGCCAGATCAGGACTCCCGTTGGTCAGGGCGGGCAGGCCGTTGACCATGGTAGGCTGTACAGCGAATCCGCGGATGGAAAAATATCCGGCCCCGTCGTTACCCCTGCCGGTGGGTTCCCACAACAGGCTGATTCCTGGGGCATTTTTCAGGGCATCGTTAAAATCGGTCACCACCTGGTCTTCGAGGAGTTCACTTCCAATACTGTTGAATACCTGCGGGTTTTCGAGGTCCTTTAAAGGCAGTTTGGATACATAAACACTTTCTTTCTTGGCATATTTATTGGCCTTATGGCCTTCTACGACCACCTCGTCGAGCATTTCCTGCTGTTCTGTAAGTACAATATTGGGGACGGTTGTCGTTTCATTGTCTCTTACCACGATCCGTATTTCCCGTGTTTTCAGGCCTACGGAAGATGCCTTGAGCAGATAAGCCCCGGGTTGTACCCCGGTGATCTCATAAGCGCCACGGTTGTTGGTCAGTGCACCTTTGGCGGTGCCGTTCTGGCCGATAGTGATGGTAACATATTCAATGGGAGTGTTATTGGCAAAAGTAACAGTACCTCTCACAGTTCCTGTTTGTGCCAGGGCCGTTACGGAAAATCCCAGAATGGCTATAAAAAGGAATAGTCTTTTCATCAACGCTGTTTTTATTTAGATTTATTTTAAACAGCACAAAAGTATTTAAGGGAAGATTAAGAACAAAACTTTTTCACGTATAATTTATATGATGTAAATATTTGTATCCAAGAGTTTTAATTCTGCGAAGTATACTTTTTCTGTCTTTTCGGGAAAGAGAACTTCATAGCAGAAGAAAGCACGAGCGGATTTTTAATGGAAGGAGACTGAAGAAGAGGAAACAAATAAAAAAACCCTTCTGCCGATGTTATGACAGAAGGGTTGATCTTTTGCGAAAAGAAATCTTCTTATGCTTCGAATGGGAGCACGGAAACGAAAGACTTATTGCCTCTTTTCTTTTCGAATTTTACAATACCGTCAATTTTTGCGTGCAGGGTGTGATCTTTACCCATGTACACGTTTTCACCCGGATTGTGGGCTGTACCACGTTGACGAACGATGATATTTCCGGCAATTGCAGCCTGCCCTCCGTATATCTTTACACCAAGACGTTTGGATTCTGATTCCCTACCGTTCTTGGAACTACCTACACCTTTCTTGTGAGCCATTTTTGTTCGGTTTTTAACCTTGTTTTATCTGTTGATAAAAACAAGGGGTGGGTTATACTTTTGTTTATGCGGGGTTATTTTTCAATACCTCCGTCCAGTTTATCCTGTAATTCTTTCAATTCGTCCCATTTGCCGTCCGCAGCGAGCTGCGCTTGTTGCGGCCATGTATCGGTGACGATATGCGCCAATCTTGAGCTCGCTTCACTAAGGATTTCGTGAAGTCTTTCCGGGCTTTCTTTGGCCACTTTAGCAAAAGTGTCTATCCCTGCGTCAACCAATGCTTCTGCAGCTTTTGGGCCGGCACCTTCTATTTTCTTGAGGTCGTCTGCCTTAGCAGCGGCTTTTTTAGCCGGGGCCTTTTTGGTTGCAGGTTTTTCTACCTTTTCCTCTTTGGCTTTTTTAGGAGCCGATTTCTTTGCACCGGAAGCGAGGATGTTTTCAACAACGATCTCGGTCAGGGCCTGTCTGTGGCCATTCTTAACCTTGTAGCCTTTACGCCTTTTCTTTTTGAAAACGATTACCTTGTCACCTTTGAGGTGCTTCACTACTTTGGCTTCTACAGAAGCGCCGTTTATAGCCGGGGCGCCGATGGTTACGTCACCTTCATTGTCCAGCAGAAGAACATTGTCAAAAGAAACTTTCGCTCCTTCATCTTCTGCCAGGCGGTGTACGAAAACCTTCTGGTCTTTCGCAACTTTGAATTGCTGCCCTGCTATCTCTACAATTGCATACATAGCGTTCTTGATATTAAAATTGAATTATCGTTAAAGCCCATGCATACGCAAAGGCGGGTGCAAATATAAGCCTAATTCATTAAACAGCAAATGGGTAACGATAATTTTTTATGCCTTTTCGGGGATCTTCCTGGAAAGGTTCCAGCTGGGCTTGAACTTTTGCATAAAAGCAAGGGTGAGCACCACGGTAGAGGCAAATCCTTCGACCGCGATAATGAAGAGCAGTATTCCCGGCCCCTGGTTATAGCCTTGTATCCAGGTGTTCATTATTTTTTCCGGAAAAGCAGGGTCCAGGTGAAACATGTATACGCCCATGAACAAAACAAAGATAAGCGTGGCAATAAAACCGGTGAGTACCCCGGTGGTTGCTCCGGCATAATAGTCGAACTTCTCCCGCTTCACGAGGCGTTTATAGCGGATGGAAGCGTAGATGCCATAGGCTACGATAGCCCCGTTGAGCAAGCGGAGCCATATATTTTCGTGGAGGTTAAATAATTTAACGATCAGAAAATAGGCAATTAAAACAATAGCCGTCACTATGCCATACCTGAGGGGGATGTGTTTTGAGCCCATAACCTTATAAATTATTGGATTTGAGGTATTAAGTTACAAAAAAATACGGGATTAAGGTAAAATGTTTGTTATTTTTATGCTTTAAAGCAAGGGAAACAGGAAAAATCTGTAACATTTTAAGCCGTTTTTATACCAATACCAAGATACAGCATGTATCTTGTATATGAGATGCCCCCGGCCTTCATTTACAATAAAATATAAATGTATTGCGGAAGCAACCATAAAACTTAAACACAACATCTATGAAGAAAAGACTTCTACCCATGGCTTTGCTGGCGGCCTCACTTTTTTCGGTGACAGCCCAGGAAGTGGATTTTGAGGAATACGACCTGGATAACGGCCTTCACGTTATCCTGCAGCAGGACAATACAGCCCCGTTGGTGACTACCTCAGTGATGTATCATGTGGGGTCCAAGGACGAAAACCCGGAACGGACCGGTTTTGCCCATTTTTTCGAACATCTGCTGTTCGAGGGAACGGACAATATAAAAAAAGGACAGTGGTTTAAGATCGTTACGGCCAACGGGGGTAAGAACAACGCCAATACCACTCAGGACAGAACATATTACTACGAGGTTTTTCCAACCAATAACCTCGAACTGAGCCTGTGGATGGAGTCTGAAAGGATGTTGCACCCGGTGATCAACCAGATAGGAGTGGATACGCAGAACGAAGTGGTCAAGGAAGAAAAACGGTTGAGGATGGATAATCAACCTTATGGACAGTTTGCCTCGGCCCTGTTCGGAAATTTGTTCAGCAAGCATCCCTACCGATGGCCTGTCATCGGATCCATGGAGCACCTGGATGCCGCTACGCTGGATGAATTCCTGGCCTTTAACAAAAAATTCTATGTACCCAACAACGCGGTCCTGGTCGTTGCGGGTGATATAGATAAGGAAAAGACCAAAAAGATGATCGCCGATTATTTCGGGCCCATTCCGAGAGGGAAAGATATTTCCAGAACCCATTATAAAGAAGACCCCATTACCCAAACAAAAAGAGCCCGTTTTGAAGATCCCAACATACAGGTGCCTGCGATCCTGACCGCTTACAGGACACCTTCCATGAAAGAGCGAGACGCCTATGTGCTGGATATGATATCGTCTGTATTGAGTGACGGAAAATCATCGAGGTTGTACAAGAAGCTCGTCGATACGGAGAAAAAAGCCATGGAGGTAGGTGCTTTTAATTATTCCCTGGAAGATTACGGGGCCTATATCATTTATGCGCTCCCGCTCGGAGGAACTTCTCTGGACGACCTTGTGGCCGAGATCGATGAGGAGATCGTAAAATTACAAACGGAACTTATTTCGGAAAGGGATTACGAAAAATTGCAGAACCAGTTCGAGAACAGTTTTGTCAATGCCAATTCGGGTGTTGAAGGTATAGCTCATTCCCTGGCCAGATACTACCTGCTGTACGGGAACACCAAACTCATAAACGAAGAAATAGAGATCTATCGTTCCATCACGAGGGAAGAGATCAGGGAAGTAGCCAAAAAATACCTCAAACCCGATCAGAGGCTGCTTTTGGATTATGTACCCAAAGAAGGAGGAGAAAACTAAGTACGAAGTCAGAAGTGATGCCCTGAGCATAACCGAAGGGTCGGAAATCAGAAGATGAGGAAACATATTTCGGAGACCTGACGATCGACCCCAAAAAAATTAAACAGATGAAACGATTACTATTTACCATATTATTCATAAGTACAGTTGCCTTACAGGCACAAATAGACAGGAGCAAGCAACCCAAGCCCGGGCCAGCGCCCGAGATCAACCTGGGGGTGCCGTCTACTTTTGAGCTGGACAACGGCCTGAAGGTCATTGTTATGGAAAATCATAAGCTGCCGAGGATCTCCTATACCCTTACGATAGACAATCCTCCCTTTACCGAAGGGGAAAAAGCAGGTGTCTCAGCCCTTACGGGGAATATGCTGGGTAAAGGGTCTGTGGACATAGACAAGGATGCATTTAACGATGAGGTAGACTATATGGGGGCGAGTATGAATTTCGGCCCTACCAGTGCGTTTGCCAGGGGATTGTCCAAGTATTCCGGGCGAATACTGGAACTCATGGCCGATGCTGCCCTGCATCCCGACTTTAAGGAAGAAGAGTTTGGCAAGGAAAAGGATCTGCTGCTCGAAAACCTCAAGGCCAATGAAAAAAGTGTAACCTCTGCGGCACGAAGAGTAGAGGCTGCCCTGGCGTATGGCAGGAACAGCCCTCAGGGGGAATTTGCCACCCGGGAAACCGTAAACAACGTATCCCTTCAGGATGTAAAGAGCTTTTACAGCAATTATTTTGTGCCAAAAAATGCCTACCTGGTTATTGTGGGCGATGTAAAGGTTGCCGATATCCGCAAGCAGGTAGAAAAATATTTCAACGGATGGGCAAAGACCGCTCCTCCGGTAGTGGAATTTCCGAAACCGGCAGATGCGCAATATACCCAGATCAACCTGGTGGATATGCCCAATGCCGTACAATCTGAGATCGCTGTGGAAAATCTGGCAGCACTTAAAATGTCCGATCCGGATTATTTCCCGGTCCTCCTGGCCAACAAGATACTGGGAGGCGGAGCTGAGGCGCGGTTGTTCCTCAACCTTCGTGAGGATAAAGGATATACCTATGGTGCGTATTCCGGTATTAGTGCCGACCGCCAGACAACTTCCAGGTTCCGGGCATGGGCCAGTGTCAGGAATGAGGTTACCGACAGTGCCGTAGTAGCCTTTCTCGAAGAAATAGACAGGATCACCACCGCAAAAGTATCCCGGCAGGAGCTGGTCGTGGCTAAGGCCGATTATGTAGGCAATTTTGTAATGAACCTGGAAAAGCCCGAAATTATTGCAAGATATGCCCTGCAGACAAAGACCCAGCAGCTTCCGAAGGATTTTTTCCAGACCTATATCAAAAAAATAAATGCGGTAACCGAAGACCAGGTACTTGCGGCGGCGAAAAAATATTTTAAAGGAAAAAATGCCAGGATAGTGGTCACCGGTAAAGCAAGCCAGATTGCGGAGAATCTCGAAAAAATACAGTATAAAGGAAAGAAGATCCCCATATTTTATTTTGACAAATACGCCAATCCTGCGGAAAAACCAAAAGGAAAAACCGTAGATCCGGGTGTTACCGTAAAGTCTGTACTGAACAAGTATATCCAGGCTATCGGAGGTGAGGAAAAGCTGAAGTCGGTAAAGAGCATGTTTTCCAAAGCCTCGGGGACCATGCAGGGAATGGCCCTGGAGATCGTAGCCAAGAATACCTCAGACGGAAAAATCCTTGCAGAAACCTCTATGATGGGAACTACCGTGAGCAAACAGGTGTTTAACGGTGAGAGTGGTTATATAGTAATGCAGGGGCAGCGAAAAGAACTGGAAGGAGAGCGACTGGAGCAGACCAAAGAAAACGCATACCCCTTCCCCGAATTGATGCTGCGCAACCAGGAAGGTCTTGAGATAAAAGGAATAGAAGAGGTGAATGGCAAGGATGCCTACGTGGTTAAAAACGATAAAGCCATCCTGTATTTCGATGTGGATTCGGGCCTTAAAGTGTCCCAGGTCATAACTGTGGAAGCAGGTGGTGGGAAATCAATGACCCAGACATTGACATTCGAAGATTACCGCGATGTGGAAGGCATAAAAATTCCATTTAAAACCATAATGGATACGGGAATGGGTATGGAGCTGGAACTCATCACAACGGAAGTGAAGATCAACGAAGGCGTTACCGATGCAGATTTTGAATAATGGTTAACGCCAACAAGGTGACCATCATTTAAAGCTGAAGGGCTCGACGTGACAGTTGTTTATGTTGTTGCAATTCATATTGTTACGAAAAAGACGTCATTGGTAGGATTTCCAAGCCACTTTTGGTGACTTGGAAATCCATATCGAGAAGTGTTTAACAGAAGATCTGCTCAGGAAAACTTCTTCCCGAAAACGGCTTTAGCCTTTTTACTGGCAACCTTTCTTCCGGAGAGGTAAACCCCTACCAGAACAATAGCTGCCCCCAGCAATTGCTGGGCATTCATTTTTTCGTGGTCGAGGAAACCCCAGATGAAGGCTACTACGGGGATAAGGTAAGTCACCGAGGTGGCAAACACCGGGGAAGAGATCTGTATTAAACGGAAAAACAGGATATTGGCTATCCCGGTGCCTATAATCCCCAGTACAAAAATAAACCCTATGGAAGTCAGCGTCTCCGGGGTGTTAATATGGCCCAGTATACCGGAAAAGAGGAGTATGGCCAGGGCGGGAACAGATAGTACCAGGAAATTTCCGGTAACAATGCTCAATGAGCTCAGGTCCTCCAGGTGTCGTTTTAAAATGTTTGCATTTAGGGCATAACATATGGTGGCGAGAATGATGAAACCTGCAAAAAAGTAATTTTGGTCCGGATGCATCATGGCGCCGTTGTAAATGAGCAGAACACTTCCGAGAAGGCCTATAAAAACGCCGATGACCTGCATCTTCTGAAATCCCGCCTTAAAGAAAAGAATACCTAAAAGGAGGGCGTTCAACGGAACGAGGGAATTCAGTATGGCTGTTACGGAACTGTCTATCTCCGTTTGTGCAATGGCGAAAGAATAGGCCGGGATAAAAGTGGCCAGAATAGCCGTGATAACAATGTATTTCCACTGATGCCTTTTTATGTGTTTCAGGCTTTTAAAACCTGCGGCCATTAGAAATAAAGCCGCAAACAGTATCCGGAACGATCCCAGTTCTATGGGAGTCAATCCCTTAAGCCCAAGTTTGATGAGAATAAATGAACTTCCCCATATCAGGGCAAGGAGGGAAAGGAGCAGCCACTTGTTGTTCTTACCTGAGTTCATGATGCAAGTTTATGAGGTTTGTTATGCAAAAGTGCGCAGTTTTTATTTGATTTTAATCTGCTTTCTTGCTCTTTTTCAATGAATATTATTGTTTGTACTACATTTAACTAATCTATAAATCGAGATATTTCGATGTATTTGGCAAAAAAATTTAGATGTTATTTATTTCTTCCCGGTATTGCTGTATGGTTTCCTCGTTTCTTTTAAAATAGGTCCATTTGCCGTACCGGGTAGGAGCGATCAGCCCCGCCTTATACATCATGTTGAGATAGTGCGATATGGTGGACTGCGACAGTCCCGCCTTTCTCCGGATGTGATCTACGCAAACACCGTCGTTAAAATGGCCGAGCTCCCGGTGAGGCGGAAAATGCTTCTCCGGATCCTTCAGCCAGGTGAGGATATCCACCCGGGCCTGGTTAGACAATACTTTGCTTATTTCTACAATATCCAGATCCATGACGCAAATATATAATTATATATCGAAATATATCGATATGTTGATAAAAAAATGAAAGGCCTTTGCGTCAACCTTGTACTGAGTTTATTTCAGCATCCCATTCCCATTTGGGGCAGTCGGGGATGAGAACCTGAAATAAATCCAGGTTGACGTAAAGGGTTTTTTAGTTCTATTCTTTATTTAATGACATGAATTTTCCGGGTATCTCCTTCCTGTTCCATCAGGATCACTTCGCCCGAGAGTACCTGGTCATCCACAAGTAAAAAGGTGTTCAGGCCTTTCGATGCCCGGTGTGCCACGACCAGGGTGTACTCCTTTCCGGGCAGGGTTATTTTCACGGCTTCGGCTTCATTGTCGGGAACAATTTTGTCCTGTCTGTTATAAACCGGGACTTTTTCATACTTCAGTTTGTCCTTTTCCGGGAAGTACAACAAGGTGATAAAGGAGGCAAAGCCCTTTTCCTTTTTGGAAAGTTCGGCACGTTTAACAGGGGTTTTGAAGTTGTATTCCGGAGACCACCAGGCGTCTTCCAGCCGTACGGAAAGCTCGTTTAGCGGCTGTATACGCAGGTTGTGGTCCGCAAGTGTGGTGGATAATCCGCCATCCCGGACCTCTACCTGTTTGTCCGGGAAGTTAAAATAGCTGGAATAGGTGTGTTCTTCTTTTCCGTGAAAGCTATCGACCAGTAGCCATACATCGGGTTTGAGATAGAGCATTTGCCTTTTCATCCATACCGGGTCTTTCAGTCGCAGGTAAGCAGTATTGATGGCCTCGGCATAGTCGTAATTTTCGGTGATCCGGGTAAAGGCCCCTTCTGACCGGGCTTCGTACGAATTGCCCCAGGAACTCCCATATTCACTATTGGGCAGGCCGTCCACCCCGAGGGTATTGTGGGCACTGTTGTCTTTAAAATACTTTCGCCATTTATTGTTGACATAGGTGTAGCGGCCCCCGTCGATGAGGTAATCCCTGCCCTTGGCAAAAAGGGTGAAATGCAACAGGTTGTCGTGAGAATGCCCTCCCCCCAGGCGTTTTATGTGAAAGCTGCTGTAATAGGCGTCTTCTTTCCAGGAAGAACGCGAATAAAGGTCTCCGGAACTCTGCTGGTAGGCCGACAGAAAATCCGGTTCCTGTATGACCATGTCCCGGTATTCTTTCTGCATTTTTGTCCCGAAAACAAAGAAGTTCTCGTAATCCAGCTCCTTATGCGCCCGGGACTTTATGGTCTTGTCCTTGAAAACAATGGCTGCCGTGGTCAACAGGGCACGCAGGTCATTGTCGTCGCTGTCGCCCAGCAGGGGCTCGTGATAATTTGGTTTTTGCCATTCGATATCGGCATAGGCCATGTCCCTTGTTTTTTGCAGTGTGGTTTCGGGAAGTGCAATGTTTTTTCGTTGCGAGAGCAGTATGGTGTTCAGGTAGCAGTGAAACACTTCGTTGTGGTACATGGGGGATTGTTCCCACTGCGTGCCGTCTTCCAGGATCTGGTTTTGGATACAGGTGTTGAGCCTGGCAATGGCACTCTGCTGCCACTTTTCCGCATCCCTGAATTCCGATAAGAAGGCAGCTAGGTTAAAAAGTCCGTGAAATTCCAACACCCCCCAGTTGCTCATTTGTGAGTGACGGCTGTAGCCCTGGTCAATAAATTCGGCGTGGATATAGAGGGCGTTCAGGAATTTTTCGAGAAATTCGGGGGTGATATGTTTTGAGTTCTTGACCAGTTCGAAGGTTTTGATCCAGTTTTCGGCGCGGATACCGGCCTCTATGCGTCGCCATGATTTCCACTGATTGCTTTCCAGTATGGGATTTTGGTCTATCCAGTGGGTGACCTGTTCTACAAAGGTTTTGACGTATTTTTCCTTTCCGGTAATAAAATACGCCCTGCCGAGATCGGTCCAGTAACGGTGCCGGTTGAGCATAAAGGTCCACTCTTCGTCCCCGAAAGGTTCGGCATACCAGTCGATCTCTTTTTTAAATTGATAGGGCTCCGTAGTCTTTTCCATATCCCATTCGTAGCGGAACAGGAAGTATTTGTCTCGTACTTCATCTGCGGTTTTTATGGAAGTCCGGACTTCTTCTTTATAATGGTCCCGGATGTAAGACCGGTCTGCCGGGGAAACCCGGATATAGAGGTTTTCTTTCTGACGGAAAATGTTCAGCAATGCTTTTCGGGCATGTTGCAGCTCTCCCTGATCGTAGTATGCCTTTACCGGTTTCAGGGAAGGGTTGTCCGGGTTCAGCTTTTTAAAAATATCATCTCCCGGGCCGGCGGAGGCCTTGACGAGTCCGAAAAAAATACAGAGTAGCAGTGTAGTGTAGAGCTTGTTCATACGATTATTGTTTTTCTTCCCTGATCTTGTATTCCCAGGTATTGTTCAGTTCTTGAGTTTTGGCTTTCAGTACAATGCGGTACAGTTTGTCCTGTTGCCAGGCCTTCAGCAATCTCTGATCTTCGAGAGGCAGTTCTTCTACGGCGGCCTCAAAGATACTTTCCGGAAAGTAAAGTGCAACTTTTTTATCCTTTGTTTCTTTCAGTGTTATTTTTCCGCCGCTTTCGACCGTTGGGGCCAGGGCGGAGATAAAGTGGAGTACATTGCCCTTCCGGGATTCACGCAGTTCAAACTTATCCCGTATAAGGAGTTCCGGAGAAGAAGAACGTTTCAGGGTGTAGGTCCGTTTCCAGGAATTGCACGCGGCTTCATCGGGATAGGCCGAAGCGATATCCAGGGCAAAGCGGAGTTCGGAATTGCTGTTCCGGAAGGTGGTTTCCGAGGCCTTGAAATTTTTTCCGTAGGCCTGGGAGGCACCATTTATTTCCGGCAGGTTGTGATAGCCGGACTGCATGGTCCAGATCTCATACCTTTCGGAGCTAAAGGTCTTTTTGGTATAGGTTTCCACACCTATGTCTACCAGTAGTGGTTTGCCTTCGTGATAGAGTATAAAGCTGCCCGCATCGTTGTGATTGTGGCTTTCGTCGTTATAACCTCCCTTGGCGGCAAAGAAAAAACCTTTTCCGGGGGCTTTGTGGGTTCTCCCTCCTGCAATTTCTGTCTGGGGAAACCAAAAGGCCAGGGTATTTTCTTTATCTGACGGAGTGTCCTTTATCTTTTGATAATTGCACAGGTTGTGCAGCGTCCTGTCCAGGCTTTTGTTAGCGGGATTGGTGAAAAAACCGGTCTGGCGGGCCATCAGGGAAGCGAATTGCTTCATGGGGGTGTTTTGAATGTATTCTCCGTAGCGATAGATGATCCCGGGATCGGCCTGTAATCTTGTGGGGGAATCAGCAAAATTCACGAAGTAATCGTCTGTAATGTGGGCATTGAGAATATAAGTGCCCATATTTTGAATGAGCGGATGGTCCTGAAGTGTTATTTTTCCGCCTGAAATATTTTTCAGCAATTCGAGGTATTCGAGCATTTTGCCCCCGGCATGGTCCCAGTAGGCGGGACCTTCTTCACAAGCGCCGTCGTCCTTGTAATAGTTGATGAACTTATCTACGGAGCGCATGCTTTTGACGATAACTTCGTTGCGGGTATCATTGTCGAGAGAACTTCCGAGAAGCAGGGCGCTTGCCATAACATTGTAGTTGCACCAGGGATTCCAGTTGTTTACAAAGCTCTCTTTTTTAAATCCCTGCCACCAGAAATCGTCCCTTTCGAGATAGGGGATAATGATGCGATCTTTGATCTCATCAGGGATCCGTTTTTTCAGGAAAGGGGAGATCCCGGTAAATTCATCTTTGAAAAAATAATAGGTCCATCCCAGCAGGTTGGCAATTTCACCAGCACCCAGGTCTATGATAGGCTCCTTTATATTGGGGATCCCCGCGCCTCCTTTCTGGGAGGGCAGATGGGCGGAAAGCACCCAGGTAGACTGTTCGCAGATGGCCCAGGAACCATTGACGATGGCATCGAGAAAGCGGCCTTTGTGCTCCAGGAGCTCGCCCAGGACAAGTTTTTTCAGGGAAGAGCTCCTTTTACGGCTGTATTGTTGCATGACCTCCCTGTCCCCCGTACGTTTAAAGGCCAGGTATGCCGTGGCAGGGATAGCAGGCCAGTTGTAGTTTAGAGCTTCCTCTGCATCGGAAATGATCTTCTTTTGACTTTCTTCGGGAAGTTTTTCCAGATATGTTTTTATTTCTTCTCTTTCGAAAGGAGCAAATGAAGTTGCAGCTACGGGATTCTCCTTTCCGTTCAGCATGGAACTCAGGAGGTCCCTTTTCTCCTGGGCCTGAAAAGACAGGGTACTGACCAGGAAAAAGACAGTAAGGAATGTCTTTGGATCTTTTATACTTCTGAAATTAAAAAATTTGCTCATGATTTGTTTCTTATAGCTTAATAACTTTCAAAGCATTATTTTCGTGATATACACCGGGGATCTTAATGAAATAAATACCTGGTCTTTTATGGCTTAAATTGATAGAAAAATCATTGAAACCCTTGTTTAAACGGGTACTCTTTTTTAAAACGCATTGCCCGTTGCTGTTGAAAACCAGTATTTGGGTTTCGATATCATTATTTTCATTCTCTATATGGATGTCTACCGGGCCGGTTGTGGGATTGGGCGATGCGGATGCTGAGACGACCGCTTCGGTGTTTGAAGTTTTTTCTTCGTCGCATTTTCCTAATGTAGCACCCTTGCGCAACATATCATCCGCTTTATTCCGGGCCACGTATATGGTTTGCCCTTTATAGCAAATCACAATTCTGTCCATTCCTTTTTCGCTGCTTTCCTCGGCTACATTTTCGGTGTATACGGTAAAGTTTTGTGTTGCCGAGCAGCCCGATGTGTCGGTTACGGTAACCGTGTAGGTGGTGGTTTCGTCGGGGCAGGGTTGTATGTTGCTGCTGGTTTCCCCGGTATTCCACAGGTAAGTGTAGTTTTCCGTTCCCCCGGATGCTGTTGCGGATAAGGTGGTACAATTGGCGTCTTTATAGCCGGTATATACTTTATTGTCCCCGGTGATGGTTACGGTTACAGGGTTTACGGAGCACTTGTCCACTCTTATTGTAAGTTTTGGCCTTAACCCTGGATCGGATGCTTCTTTGGAATAAAAAGTAGCATCGGTTTTGGCACCCGGATAGGTAGAGCTGAGATGAAGCGACAGGCTTTTGTCGTCCTGGTGTTCCTGGATGGTCTGTTGTGTTACATTCCATGTCATAGTACCGCCGGAAATCCCCTGTTCACTGGTCAGCAGTGCTCCGAGGGCCGGTTTTCCGTTCCACGTCAGGGTAGATTCGTCCCAGCTGTCATCCCCGATAGCCTTGACGTCCCATGAGGTGAGGTTGACATCGGTATTGGCCCCGATCAGGGACATCGACAGTTGGGCATCTACAATATCGCCTTCGATCTGCGACAGGTCGAATTTCAGGTAGGTTTCCCTGGTGTAAGATTCGGAGTCGTTTTTTACGACCAAACCGGTGGATGCTCCGTAGTTTTCACCCGAATAAGTACCGCCTCTCACATAAGTGTCGTCCACAGGTTCCATTTCATTGGAGATGGTGCTGTTGTCAACGGTCAGTACCAGGACAGGGACGACGTCGGGTGTAGAAGTTTCTTTGGAATAAAAGACCACATCTGTTGTGGGCCCTGCCACGGTTGAGGAAACCTGGAGGGATAAAATGCTGTCTTTTTCAAATTCTTCGATCACTTTTTGGGATACATTCCATTCAGCAGTTCCCCAGGATTGTCCGGGAGTACTGGCTATGACCTCGCTTGCTGCCGGTTTGTTGTTCCAAAGGATGCTGTTTTCGTTCCAGGTATCATCTCCTACATATTTCAGTTCCCATTGTGTGGATGTTACGTTGGTATTGGCACTGGAAATATACAATTTTAGGGTGGCATCAATGATTTTTCCGTCGATGTGTCCCAGGTCGAATTTTAAAAATGTTTCACGGGCATACGAGGTCCCGTCATTTTTTACGATCAAAACATTGTCTGTACCGTAATTGACATCGGCATAGGTGCCGTCGCGCACATAGGCATCGTCCGTAGGCGCAATCCCGACCTCTGTACCCGGTTTGGGGACATATACGGGAGTTTCGCTGTTAACGGTGAATGCCTTGCCCGATCCGGCGTATTCCCCGGTGGGCATTTCGCATGCTAAGTGGCGGGTTTTCTCTATCGCAGGGAAATCGGTATATACATTGATAAGGGATTGCCTTTGGCCGGGATCGGCGATATGTATTGTTACTTCGGGAGATTCCGTGTCTTTAACGATCAGTGTACAGGGTTTGTCCACAGTTATTTTTACGGAGTCGCGTTCATAAGTCCCTGCGGAGTAAAAGGCTATCTGAAGTATGCCGAGTGTTTCGTGCCGTACGGCCTGGATATTTTCGTTATTCTCGATGATGTTGATCTGGCTGGGGTCATAGGCTTCGACTTCGGCCTGTGTTTCTTTGTCCGGTACAACAATATAAGCATAGGAGGCACCGGAAGGCTGGGTTCCGTGGTCCATCCACATGGTAAAAACATCTTCGGAAACGGGGTCGGAGGTGTAGGAATTACTGATACTGCCCCAGCTTCCGGTCTGTGTTTGGTTCCTGACGGTCAGTTTTCCTTTTTCGGGGAAAAAATAGGCCACCTTGTCGTGAAGCACCCAGTCTGCTGTGTTGTCGTAGGTATGTGTTCCCGGACCGGGCTGAGTTGCGCTTCCGTTTTGGCCGATGGTGATGTTTCCGTCGAGCAGTGCCTGGTTGACAGTTGTGAGTATAGGTTCTGCGGCCGTGGCATGGATACCGGCACCGAGACAGACCACTTCTTCCCCGAAAAAGAACCAGCCCTTTTTGGCCTGTAATCCGTATTCGTCGAGGGCAAATACCTTGATGCCGTGGATGCTATCGGAAACCCCGCCGGTAAAGCCTGAAGTTCCCGGTACCTGCCATTGCCTTCTTAAGGGGATGGATGCCAGTTCGGGCGCGGTGACCCCCGGGATCTTATTCCATTCCCATACGGGGAAAATATTGTAGTATTCGTCGCCGTCAACCCTTATATTGGTGGCGCCGTCGGAGAGGAAATAACCTTTGAGGTTTTCCCCGTTACCGTTTTCTGTTTTCGAGGTCCGGGCAGAGGCCGTTCGTACGGAAAACGAATAGCCCGGGCTGTTATACAGGGCATAATCGGACCGCCAGTATTGTGTTTGTAATTCATTGACCTGGTAGCCCGCAGCCTGAGTGCCGTTCAGGCGGGCGATAATGTCGTCGTATTCCGCAATATGTGCCGGGTCAATGTCCTTGAGTTTTGTGAGCGTACCGGCAAATCCCGAAGAAAGCAGGTTGTTTTTCCTGGCGATCGACCTGCCGTTGACGCTGAAATCCATATACTGTCCGCGAATGACCTGGGTATAGGTGTTGCGTATAAAATTTGTTAAAATATCCAGTTTTGATCCCGAAAGGGCATAAGAGGTGCCCGCAAGATAGGTCGCTACTTTTACCGTGGTATTTACAAAAACGGTCCCGTATCCCGCAATGTAGAGTTGCGGTCCGTGTTGCTGATAGGAATAATCGTGCTGAACGCCTTCTGCGGTGGTGAGGCTCAGCGGGTAAAAGGATTCGTCGATACCGGTCTGAAGCACCCCGCTGTCTGCCGAAAGGCAGCCCCGGTAGATGTAGTGCAGGGCGATGTCGAGCTTGTTGGCCCCGGCTTGTTTGGCAGGGTCGCCACGGTTCATTTGAGTGATGAGGTTATTTTCAAGCGTACTGTCAACAGGGATGGCCCCGCTCCTGAGGACAATGAGCATAAGCCCTAACCGCTGGGGACAGGCAATCTGATTGTACCACCAGTTGCCACTTTGGGGATCGCTGTTGTCCCAAAAGCTAAGGGCAGACTGAATGGATGAATGAAGGTTGGCATCCTGATAATAACTACTCCCGGAAGTGGTATATGCATTGGCCATATGAATAACCCTGTCTAAGTGTATCACCGGTTTCCAGTCGGTAAAGGAGGTCGAGGTGTAGTCGATGTCCGGCCAGGAGCCGTCTCCGTTAAGGTCGGAAAGGAGGCCGGTAACGGTATTGTCCAGGGCGGCAATATCGGTGATCTTTTTACTGTTCTCCGCCCGTATTTGCTGCATGATCTGCTCGAAGTCCGTTTGGGCAGATGCGATAAATGAGAAGGAGAGCAGGATTAAAATAATAAAAGTGTAGTTTTTTTTCATGTGGTGTATTTTTGGGTTGGAAGACGGGTGGCAGGTGGCGGATGGTTACTTCGGTCTTCCGTCACCTGTCATCAGTCCTTATAAGTATAAAGCTAAAAAGAAATCATTCTTCTGTGTGTTTTTTGGTTCATTATTGAAATGCAAAAACAGCAGGCGCTTTAAAATAAAGCACCTACTGCATGGTAAAAAACAACTAACTCAAAACATTTTCATGTTTTTTATATTAATCTGAGTAAGCTCCGATTTCTGCCAGGTGGGTGTAGCTGAAACCTCCGTAACAATTTGCGGTAACCAGTTTCATATACCTGGCGGACGCTGTTGATGGCAGTTTAATGTATTGCCAGCTGGTTTGTTCCTTTAATGTGTAGGTGCCCTGGCTGGTCCAGTTTATATTGTCGTTACTGGTAAACACTTCGCAATCCTTAATGGCGCCGTTGAGGTTGGACCGGTTTAAAAAGGCAAATCCGTCCACGGTGGTTTCCGCTCCCATATCCAGCACAAAATGATGAGGGTGATTGGGGAGGGTCTGTTTCCATTCGGTATGCCATACGGAGCCCTGGTCGCCGTCTAACATCTTGGCGGCGGCGCCGGTATCTTCTTCGCTGTCCGCTTCAAGAATGCTCCAGCCGTCCCTGCTTAGTAATTCTTTAATAACAACGTCATCCAGTTGTGGAATTCCGTTTATGAATTCATATTGAAAAGAATAGGTCTTCGAGCTTCCGTTTTCGTGATAAAAACGGATCCTTAACTGGTAAAGGCCGTCCAGCGTATAAAAGTCGGAAAGAGGAGATACGACATGAAAAGTATCCCCGTCGGGTTTAACCGTCCAGGTGGGTGTATCGTAGTCCTTGTTCCCTCCTGATGGTGCCGGATCGTGATAGAAATTAATATCGGTGACGGTGTGATCGCTACTAAACTGACCATCGATAATGATACTGCCGTTTTCGAACTTCGCGTTTAGTTTACTGAGGTTGTGGGTTACTTTATCGTACCAATCAGTCCTTTCTACCTTGCTAAAGGTCTGGGAATTGGCAAAGGTAGCGGCAGAGGCGGCAGTGATAAATGTCGGGTTTTTGCCATAAGTGTGGTTTCCACTACCCATCAATGCTGTTCCAAGGGTGGGTTGCTCACTTTTTCTTTCTTTATTATGCGGAGCGTTGAGGCCGTGGCCGAGTTCGTGTATCAGTCCCCCGATCCATTTGGTAGCCAGGTTTCCGTATACATCATCCTGCCCGAGGTACTGGACATCCATATACGGATAATCCAGGGCAAAGCAATATTTGCCGAGCCCGTAGAACGGAACTCCGCCGGGATTTAAAGGGTCGCCGGAACGCGAGGGGACGATGACAAGGGTGTGTTCACTTTTTTTACGGTGTTTATTTTCGGCAAAGAATTGTTCTATTTCGGGGATTATTTTAGAACCGCCTCCGGAGTACGAATAATAATCCTGGGCATATTCTCCCCTCACGGTGTCTATGTTCAGCAGGTTTTCTGCCAGGAGGTCCAGGCCGAAGGAAGTCCTTCCAAAGCCTTCCCTTTCCAGGTTTTCGGCGAAAAAGCCCTGGGTTTGCAAAAGTATAGTGCTGATACGGCGTTTAAAATCTGCAAAAGGCTCTACGTCCTGTGGCAGAAAATAAATGACGTTTAGCTTGTAGGGTTGTGTACTGAACTCGTTGTTGAATGTCGGCTGGTTAGCGGTAAGGTTATCGGCACCGGGCCCGACTTCGGCAGCATTGAAATGGTCTTTGGAACAGCCTGCAATAGCTGCTGCCACAAAAGACAGCATGATGAACTTTTTTTTCATGATTTTCATTGATTTTGGGTTTTGTTGGTTATTAATAAGAATAAACCATGCTAACCGGCCGGTCAGCATGGTTTAGGTGTTTTTACCATCCGGGGTTTTGTTCCAGGTTGGGGTTTAAAGCCAGTTCGTCCGTTGGAAAAGGCCACAAATAATCCCGGGAAGGGTCGAAGGTTCTGGTCGATTTTTTCTGAACAACTATGATATTATCTTCATTGACTTCCGGAATGACCTCCGTTCCGAATTCATCGAAAAAGACATTTCCCAGGATGTCCTGAGGCAAAACATCTTCGGCGATTTTCCATCGGATAATGTCCCAATAGCGAAAACCTTCCAGGGCGAGTTCTACCCTTCTCTCCCGCCGGATTTCCTGAAGCATGTCGAGCCCGTTGGTGGAGACAAAGGTATTGGTGAGATCGGGCATGGAGGCACGGGATCTTATCCTGTTGATGGATATGTCCAGATCACTGTCGCTTATAGCCCCGTCCAGTTCGTATACAGCTTCGGCATAATTTAGAAGGATTTCTGCATAGCGGATAATGGCATAGTCTATATAGGAACGGGAATTGTTCCAGTCTTCCATATTAGCGTATCGCCTGTTGGCATAACCAGTTTTGTGAAAACTAAGGACAGGGACATTGAAAACCGGGATGGTTTGAATATACGGGTCACCTTTTTTAAAGAAGGTGGCATCCATGCGGGGGTCACGGTTCTTAAACACCTCTTCCGTATTGGTGGGCTCTTCGTACATCGGGGATTTGCTTATGGGCAGGCCGTCGGTCATCAAATAAGAATCTGCCAGGAATTTTGTGGGATTGGCCGCCCCGGTTTCGAGGTTACGCTGTGCATTGTGATAGACAATGCTGTTCCCCAGGCTTTGCCCGTACTTTCTGACCAGGATATTTTCTTTGTTTTGCCTGCCTTCGCTTTCGTATTGATATAGGTCGAAATAGGAGGCGAACAGATCGTGTTTGTTTGATTCTATAACTGCTTTAGCTGCTTCTCTGGCCAGGGTCAGGTGTCTTTCAGGATCCCCGTAACTGTGATATTTGGCGCGGGTACCTTCAAAAAGGGCTACCCTGGATTTGAAGGCCAGCGCGGCCGTATTGGTTATCCTGCCGTAATCGGTGTCCGGTTCCAGGTCGTCGGGACCTCTCAGGTTTTCAGCTGCGAAGTCGAGGTCTTCGTAAATAACGTTTAGTACTTCTTCCCTGGATGCCTTACCCTCTTGCAATTCGGGAGCATCTTCAGCAAGAGTTTTCAGGATAAGAGGAACTCCTCCGAAACGTTGTACCAGGGAAAAATATCCCCATGCCCTGAAAAACCGGGCCTCGGCAATATACCAGTCAATGATTTGCTGATCCACACCTGCTTTCACGACTCTCGGAGCCTTTTCTATGATATTGTTAGCGGCTCTTATTAACTTATACGGATCATTATAATCGTTATAGTCATTTATAGGATAGTCTTCATATGTAGCCGGGGTGATCCGGGATCCGTCACTGATATTATTCGGGGTTGTACCGATGGCATCGTCAGACCATACATCTGTGGTTACGGGTAGCTTCGGAAGAAAAGTGTATAAATAGTTTGATGCCGCCTTGAGGTCATTTTCACTGGCCCAGAAGGAGTCATCGCTGAGCTGGGTTTCCGGCATGCGGTCTACATCACAGGCGGAAAGGCTTAATACGGATACGAGCAATAGTATCCTTATTATTTTATTGTTTAATTTCATAGTGTGAGTTTTTTGTGATTAGAACGAAAGGTTAACTCCAAAGGAAACAGTGCCGAAAAACGGATAATCGGAATTCACGTCGTTTTTCTGCTCTGGATCGAGAGTTCCTTTGAACACTCCCAGTTTGGACATGGTTAAAAGGTTCTCTCCGGAGAAGAAAAACCTCGCCCTGGTCAGGCCGATTTTGTCCAGATGTTCCTGGGGAATGGAATATCCGAGTTGTACGTTCTTCAAACGGATGTAAGCGGCATTGAGTGTCCACCGGTCAGAATTCACGAAATTATGATTACCTCCCAGATACGGCCTTGGAAAGGCGGCATCAGGATTGTCGGGGGTCCAGTAATCCGAATGATAGGCCCTGGGCTGTATCCAGGTATAAACAAGAGCCTGGGATACATAGGTGGAAGGTATTATATTCCTCTTGCCGACACCTTGCCAGAACATGCTGAAGTCAATACCTTTCCATTGGGCGTTAGCGTTGATACCGAAGAGATAACGTTGCTGTGTGCTACCCAGCATCACCAGGTCTCCGTGATCTTCTACCGTTCCGTCGCCAGCATTGACAAGTCCGTCGCCATTGCGGTCTATGTATTCTATATCTCCTATCCCTGTGAGGCTGTTGTAAAAGGGTGCTGCATCCAGTTGTTGCTGGGATTCTATGTAGCCCGGTCTTGTCTTGTAGCCCCAAATACTGTTTATGGGATATCCTTCGACCTTTTCGTTCAGTCCGTCATTGACAACGGTAATGCCACGGTATCGGGTCAGCTCATTGTCGTTATCGGAAAGGTTAAAGCCTATGTTGTAGTTAAAATCATCCCCTATCTTGTCTTTGTAGCTAAGGCCCAGTTCCCATCCCCAGGACTTTAATTCACCGTCGTTGGTTTGAGGGGGCTCAACACCGAAGGTAGCGGGAAGTTTAATGCCCACCAGCATGTTTTTGTTGCGCTTTATATAATAGTCGAAATCTATGTGTAGCTTGTTTTTCAGCAGCCCCATGGATAAACCATAATTAAAGGTTTCTATGGTTTCCCAGGCCAGTGTAGACGAAGGCACGGTTTTCTGATAGAAGTAGGTAGCCCGGTTTTCTGCATTGCCAAGGACCAGTCCGTCACCTCTTTCGAGCATATTGGCGAAGTCGTAGAATCCATCGATATCTTCATCGTCGGCATTTACGAGCGCATTGCCCAGTTGTCCCCAGGAAACCCTGGGCTTGAATTCTGAAATGAAGGGAAGCGCATTGGCAAACCATTCTTCTTTGTGCATATTCCAGCCTGCCGATAGAGAAGGGAACCAGCTTTCCCTGAGTCCCGGCGCCAGGGTAGAGCTTTGATCGCCCCGGATGGTGGCCTCGAGCAGATATTTGTCTTTGTAGTTGTAATTAAAACGGCCAAAGAACGACTGCATGGCCCGTGTAGTGATCACTTGTGAGTTTCTGTATTCTGAATCGTCTCCGCCGAGGCTGAGTGAAGGCAGGTCGTTACTTGCGAGGTTGTTGGCGGAAGAGATGACCCTGTCAAACCGGAAGTCTTCCCACTGGTATCCGGCAAGGACATGGAAGTTGTGATCTTCGGCAAGGGTGAGGTCATAATCTACCAGAAACTGGAAATTTTCCTGTTTGGCAATGGCCCTCTTCATTTCATAAGAGTTGGGATTGTTCAGAAAGTACACAGGCTCAAAACGTCCCCACAGATCGACCTTTCTCTGGAATTTTTCATAATCCTGTGACTGAAATTTCCGCCCGTAAATGGCTCTGACCTGCAGGCCTTTTACAAAATCCTTGGCGGTGAAGGTAAATATTCCGTCTACATCGTCAATGTCCCGGTATTCATATCCTCCCTGTGTTAGGTACGCATAGGTATTGTTACCGGATGATCCGGCTCCCCCGTTCAACCGGCCTTCGGGGGTGAAAATGGGGAATCGCTGCCTGGCCTGGTAGACCTGTTGCAATAAACCGTAGCCACTCGCTCCTCTGGAAGGCATGTCTCTGTTGTGTACGGCATAAGATATTTTAGAATTAAAAGAGAGATGCCTGGTGAGTTCGGCTCCCATATTTAAACGTATGTTGTATCGTTTAAAATGATCGGGACCAACCTTGAACACTCCCTGTTGGTCGAGGTAACCTACAGAAAAGAGGTAATTTACTTTTTCAGTACCTCCTTTTGCACTGAAATTATGGGTTTGCATTAACGACCGCTTTCGCAATACCTGGTCGGCAATACTCTTCTGGTTGTAAAAAATATAACTTGTGGGATCGGTTGGCGATACTACATATTCTACGCCATTGCGGATGTTGTCCAGGTCGAAGTCACTGTATTCCAGTCCTACTCCGGCATTGGTCCTGGCCAGGTTGGAATATTGCGCTTCGTCCAGGAGCGACATCCTGTCCGGAACGTTAAGCGCCCAGGAAACGGATAACTGACTGGTATAATCGAAGACGGTTTTTCCGGGTTTTCCCGTTTTTGTGGTGACCAGGATCACCCCTCCGGCGGCCCGCGACCCGTAAATGGCTGCAGCTGCACCGTCTTTTAATATCGAAATATTTTCAATGTCATTGGGATTCATGGTTTGCAGGGTAAACAGAGGGGCAGTGACCCCGTCTACGATGAGCAGGGGATCTACATTACCGTTAACGGAAGACGCGCCCCTGATCTGAATGTTTAGATCCTCGTTTCCCGGTTGTCCTGTATTTCGTGTGATGTTCATACCGGGAGTTGTGCCCTGGAGGGCGGTGGCCAGTGAAGTAACCGGCCGGTCTTCTATGGCTTCCGAACTTACCGTGGAGACCGCACCGGTAAGGTTTACTTTTTTCTGTGTTCCATAACCCACTACTACAACTTCTTCCAGCTCAGAAACATCTTCCTCGAGGGGAACATTTAAAGTGGATTGCCCGTTGACCGGGACCTCTTTGGTAATGAATCCTATGTAACTGAATACTAATATGGTATTATTATCAGGGACTGAGATCTCGTAATTCCCGTCAAAATCCGTGGCTGCACCGGTAGAAGTGTTTTTTACCATAATGGTCACCCCGGGCAGTGGCTGTCCGTCACCTTCGGAGGTGACGGTACCTTTTACCGTGGTCTGTGCATAGGTCGCTGAAAAGCTGCACAGCAAAATGAAGAGGCACAGCTTGTGGTGCCATTTCCTGCAAAAGTGTTTCATGTTTTGATCAGTTTTGAATGAATTAGTTTGGTTTTAAAAAAGTATCACAAGGACACATGTTAACGAACACGCTATAAAGCGGCTTTGTACCGGAAAATGTACCGGGCCTTATGGATTAAGATCATATGAGGGACGGGGCAAAACAAATACAATCGTTTGCACACATATGTCTTTCCACATCCTTAAGGTTCGAACACATTTTGTTTTTCCAATCAGATTATTTGCTGATCAGGGTACTTAAAATTCTGGATTATACAGTTTTGGTCTTAAAAGAGTGGCTAATGTATAATAATGAAACATAAAATGCAAGAAAATGGCAAACAAAATACAATCGATTGTTTTTATACTGTGCCCCAAAACGGGAACAGATGTTGTTTTAAAGGTGTTGCCCCGGACATAAAAGAGGCTTTACGTTGTGGATATAACGGAAATTTCTGAAAGTAAAAAGTGGACTGAGACGAGCCGGGCCGGCGTAGGGTTTTTATGTTTTCTGAAATGCGGTTTTGTGTTTTGTCATTGTAAAGTGATTTAAGTTTTTTAGAAAAGTATAAGGCTCCCCTCTTGAGACGAAGAGGGGAGCCTTAAGTATTTAAACCTTAGATCATACGAAAAAATTCAAATCACTTTTTATATTTTCCCGTCAGAAACACATTGCATTTATTCCAGAATTCAAACAGGGTCCTTACCTGCTGAATACTTTGGTCTTTTTGATCCCTTAGATCGAGTTCGGTTTGTTTGGGATCAACGGGAGGTTCTATGTTCAGCTGGGCAAATCTCGATGAGAGTTTGTGAATGATGTTTGCGCATTCTTCAAGATCTGAGGCCTCAATGGTTTGTTCGAGTTTTTCCAGTTCTTTTTTGTTTTCGGAAAGCAATAGGTGAAGCATTTCCAGGAGTGCCTCCTCATCATCACCGGTGTATGCCCTGAGGTCTTCCAGGCTGTATAGGCATCCGGGGCCGGTTTCGGGTGCTTTGGCACTATCTTCTTCGCTGCTATGGGAATCTTGGATATCGAATGCTTTTAGGATCAACCTGATGATATCCTGTTTTTTCAGGGGCTTAAAAAGTTGATGATCAAATTTGTCAAAATTCTTTTTGTCCTCTTCGGAAAGCAGCACATTGGCCGTACAGATCACGCTTCTTTGCAGTTTTACACCGGCTTCGATCAGCGCATCCATGACCTCGCTTCCTGTCATCTGGGGCATTTTCATATCAAAAATAACCAGGTCGTACGAATTTTGAAGCAGGTGATCTTTGGCTTTTTTGGCCTGGTTAACGGTAGTGATCTCAGCGCCAAAACCTGTAAAGATATTTTCATAGAGGCGGGTGATCAACGGATCGTCATCTACTGCAAAAATACGCTTCCCCTGAAGGACATCTGCGGGAAGTTCCCGTATTTTCTCCGGCAGCTGAACATCTGAAGCCTTTGCACTTTTAAAGGTAAAAAGGATATCGAACCGGGTTCCCCGGCTCAGTTCGCTTTTTAATTTTAATTGTCCCCCCATTTCTTTGACCAGCTTCTTTACGATCCCCATACCGAGCCCGGTGCCTTTCATTTTATTTTTATGGGTCCCTGCCTGCTGATAGTCCTTGAAAATTGTTGTTTGTTCTTCTTCATCCATCCCGATCCCCGAGTCTTCGATCACGATGTTCAGTTCGGTAAAACCGTTTTCAATGACCTGGTGTTCACAACGGACTTCTATGGATCCCTTCTCTGTGTATTTAAGTGCATTGTGAACCAGGTTGTAGACGATCTGCAATATCCTGTATTGATCTGAAAAGACATAAACAGGTGTTCCCGGGAATTTGAAGACAGGTTTTAATCCCTGATTTTTTATGAGGGGTTCAAAGTTGTCCCGGATCATCTCAAACACTTCGTTGAGGTTGAAAGCCTCGTTTTTGATGTCAATAATTCCCGCTTTGATCTTTGCCATATCGAGTATCTCGTTGGTCATTTGATACAGATAGTTCGAAGCGGTCTTTATAGCCTTTACATTTTCGTCATTCTGGTTCAGCATATCTACATATCCGATGATGGAGGTAAGCGGGGTCCGCAATTCGTGGCTCATGGTAGAGAGGAACTTTTGTTTTTCTTCGGCCTCTCTCAGGGCTCTTTTTTCGCTGGCTTCGAGCTTTTTCTGATAATAAATGCTGTTGTTGATGTCTTTGATGGTCACGAAAGTGGAAATTAGGCCGATAAGCAGGAATACGAGAATGATGATACCGGATTTCCAGAGATGTGTTTTTGACTTTTCGGAAAAGTCGTCGATAGACCTGTTAAAGGCTTTCACTTCTTCAAACAAAAGCTCTTTCAGGATGTTTTCGATATAGTTGCTGACCTGGAGGTTTTTCTGAAAGATCTGTTTTTCCCTGTCATTTAATTGTTCCTGTATGCTTATTTGCCTTTTCTGGACACGTTCGAAAACAGAAATGATCTTAATTTCGGATGAGTCCTGAAAAACAGGGGCCGTCAATAAGGTGTCCACGGAAGTCGATACGAGGGTGTCCTGACGGCTTTTTGGGATCTCCCTGGCCGGAGGATCGTCTCGTTTTTCGTTTTTTCCGTCCTTGTTGTCAGATCCGAATAACCGCCGTAAAAAGCCCTTGCCCCTTTCGCTCCTGATGTCTGCATCTGTAAAGTTGTCGTTCTCATCGATGGCACGGTCGTATATCTTAGACGTAATTTGCCTGATAATAGCTACCGAGTCCTTGCTGTTGAGTTTCAGTTCGGCAAGCTCTTTCCTGAGCAGGCTTTCGAGGTCGTTAATGAATTTCGATGCACTCTCCTGCTTTATCCGCTCCAACTCGAGATATTCTTTCTGAACACTCCTCAGCAATTTCGGAATGGTATCGAGCTTTTTACCGTCCAGAATATCCGAGTCGTAAGAGTCGGTTTTTATGGAGTCCAGGTTCAGTTCGATCGCATCGATGATGGAATCGACCTTTTCCGGCGAAAATTTAATGGAATCGACCAGATAGAGGTTATTCAGCCTGTTGACATCCAGAGCGGTCTTTTTGAGGTAGTCGGACCTTCTCTGAGGGTAAACACTGGCTTCTACCTGTTTATTTAACGACTGAAGGCTTATGTAAAAGTAAACCCCTACGCTGGCAAACCCGACAACGATGATGGCAAAAAGCCAAAGCGCTTTTCCTTTCAGCCGAAACATGCTATTATTTTAACTCCCTGATAAGCTCCAGAAGCTCATTGGGCTTAATGGGTTTTTTGATGAATTTCTTTACCCCCAGGTCGGTAGCTTTCCGGATCACGGTTTCGTCTTCAAACCGGCTCATTAAAATCTTGCGGGCTTCTATATGTTCCTGGTCCATCCATTGCAGTACGGCCAGGCCGTCCTCATCGGGGAGCTTGTAATCGATCACCACAAAGTCGAACGTTTCGGCTGCCAGAAGTTTTTTTGCAGCTTCGGCAGACTGTGCGTCGTTGGTGTTTACGGAATTGTTATTCAGGTATTTTGTAAGCAGCTTACAAAATACAATATCGTCCTCAACTATTAATACTTTCAAATTCATAATTTACGTGGTCAAATTTTTTAATGGCGTGCTGGTCGATGGCATAAGTTGCCATGGCCGACTGTATAAAACCGGAGATCAGTTCATCTATTCCCAGACCGAGATTGGCAAAGTTACGAATATCATACAACATCAGCCTTTCATCGTCGTAAGACCATCCTTCGGTCTGTTTTACCGAGAGATTGGTCCCGTAAAGGTCCCAGGAGTCGGCACCTTCGGGCATGGGTTGGTTAAGCGGCAATTTTGCCCTTCTCGAATAGATGGCCAGGGGGCGGATGCCGGATGATGTGTAATGCATCATTAAACGCAGGTCGAAAGCGTAGCTGCGGTTTTTCTTGTCCGGGATCGTTCCTACGTGATACCAGGCCTTTTCCTTGTCGGCTCCGTCAATATAGTTACTGTAAATGAGCTGCTGGATCAAATATTTATCCTCAGGCGGGTTTTGCTTTAGCGCTTTCATGGCCTGCTCCAGTTCCTTTTCTGAGGTAATGGTGTAAACCCCCTGTCCTGCATTGCTGTCGGGCACTTTGATAACCATGCTCTTACCCAGGGCTTCGAAATATTCCGGGATGTCATTCAGTTCAACGTCCAGAAAAGTTTCCGGGGTGTTGATACCGATTCCGTCTGCTTTGAACTTTTCATTGAAGTCTGAATAGGCCAGGAAGGCTTCAGATTTATTCCGGCCGCCGGCCAGGCACGCTTCAATAGGGTTGAGCAGTAAGGTCTTTGAACCGACAGGGATCCGGTTCCAGGGTTCCTGGGTCACATACCTGAATGCGGCCCGGATAGGGATCCACTGGTCGTTTTCCGATCTTATGTACAGTTTTTTGTCCTCGAATTTTGCGGGTGGATCGGGGTCGTTCTTATCGAATTTTGCCAAATATACATCTTCCCCGAATGCATCTGCCAGTGTAGAGGCATACCCCACATTTTCCATGGGGTTCTTGTCGTAGATCACGGCTAATGCCCCTTCTTCATCGTGTTTTTCAACCTGAGGCAAAAAAGTGTCTTCGATCAATCGCTTATAACCGCCTTGTTCGACATTCAGGTCCAGAAGCGGCATGGATTTTTGCCCGGAGGGACAGGAGTTGGTCTCTATGACCGTCAGTTTTTTTGCTCCGATGTTGTTGGTAATATGCATCATATCCGTTCCCGACCACTTAAAATACCGGGGTTGATAGTTCAATATCTCTTTCAATGCCCCGGGATTGGCTTGAGGATTTAAACGGCAATATCTTTCTATGTACTGTTCGGTGGTGAGATGCAGGAAATGACTCACCAGCGGATGAATATTTGAATTGAGAACCCTGGGGTACCAGTGCTCCGAGGGTTCGAAATCACCAGGCTCGACCAAATGTACGTGATCTGTTATACTCAGTTTCATCTGTCTGTTTTTTTGTTTGTTTATATCAGGTTATATGAAATGCTCATCAGAATAATCATATCGATCAGTAGGATGTTTGCTTTGCTTATGGACATTTCATATCTGTTATTTTCAGATTGTATTAAATAGAATGAATAATGTTCAGAATAAAATCCTTATGCTTGTAAATCATTAACACACCGCTTATGACCATTGTTGTGATAACAATTTTTCTAAAGAACAGTTCCGAGATCATTTTCAGAAGTTTCTTTCCGAAATAATTGCCCACAATGGCAGTAATACCCAGAATAATGCCGAACTTCAAAACATCTCCGGTCATATAACCGAAATAAGCATAGCTCGCTAATTTTGAGATGTGAAGTACCACGGCATTGGCAGAGCGGGTGCCGATCAGTTCTTCCTTGGTCATTCCGTAATTCATGTAGGCCGAATTCATTAAAGGGCCGACACCACCGATGAGCCCGGACAAGAACGAAATACCAAACCCAATGGGTACAAAATGCCAGGTTTTAATGTGTCTCTTCTTAACGTCTTTGGGTTTCTGAAAAAACTGGACCACGGTAAATACGAGAAATACACCAATGATCAGTTGTATCCAGTCCGAAGACAAAGAAGCAAAAAGCCGTGCTCCCAGAACCGAACCTACAATGGTAGAGGGCAACAGCCATTTAAACAGGTTCCAGTCAATATTCTTAAAGAACAAAAACACACGGGAACTACTGCTCATCGCAATTCCCAGGGTCATTATAGGTGCTACGGATTTTGCCCCTACCACAAAGATGATGAGTGGCATTAACAATAAACTCGCTCCACCACCACTTAATGTGCTCAGGGCAAAAATTAAGAACCCACCTATGATAAGTATGATAATCTTCATCAGGCTTTGTTTAAATAAAACATCTTAAGTTTTGGGATTGATTAGCAATTAGCGTGCAGTAGCTTTTTATTTAAGTTATTTTTAACTTTAAAAGGTGAAGATTTACGGTCAAAACAGCTTTTTATCTCATTTTTGTACGTTTTGGGGCGGATTGACCGTTTACGGGATATACAATAATTATACAACGTGTGTAAATTATGTACAGTTTGGTCACAATTTGAGATAAGGCACGGGAGATCTTTTACCCGTTCTTTTGGGTAGAGCCTCTTTCTATGAGGGTGGTATCTATGAAGATGGTTTTGTTGTGTATTCCGGTACTTTCCCGGCTGCGGATATTGTCGACCAGCAGATCGCAGGCAATCTTTCCGATCTCAAATCCGGACTGGTCTATCGTAGTGAGCGAGGGTTCGATGGCTTCTGAGATGGGTTCGTTGCTGAATCCTACAATGGCCATGTCCTCGGGGATCTGTTTTCCCTGTTTTTTCAGGTATTTGATGGCGCCGATGGCCGATACGTCGTTGGCTGCAAAGATACCGTCAACATCTTTCGAGCTTTCCAGGAGCTTTTGTGCAGATGCATATCCGTCTGCTTCCATGAGCTTGGAGGTGAGAACGAGTTTGGGGTTGTAGGTTATCTGATTATCCCTGAGTGCCTCTTTGTATCCCTTTAGCCGGTTTTTGTAGATCCGCAGTTCCTGGGGCCCTGAAAAATGAGCTATTTTCCGGCAGCCTTTGCCGATAAGATGTGTCACGGCATCATAAGCGGCCTGGCGGTCGTCTATGAGAACTTTGCTGGCATCGGGCATGTCGGCACAATGACGGTCGAAAAAAACCAGGGGGATCCCGTTATCGCGAAAGTATTCGAGATGTTTGCTGTTCGTGGTCTCCATGGAGACAGAAATGAGGATGCCGTCTACTCGGTTTGCTATCAGGTTTTTTACGATGCGTTGCTCCCGGTCGAGTGCTTCGAGAGACTGGCAGATAATAACATTGAAACCCGCAGAAAAGGCGGCTTCTTCTATTCCTGCAATGGTGGAGGAGAAGAAATGGCGCGAGATCCTTGGGACAACCACTCCTATGGTATTACTGCGGCTCCGGCGCAGGTTGGAGGCCAGGAGATTGCGCTGATAACCAAGTTCCTTGGCCTTGGCCAGGACTTTTTCTTTGGTCTTCTGGGTTACCCTGCTGCTGTCGTTCAGAGCCCTGGACACCGTAGAGCTGTTGATATTCAGAGCCCTGGCTATTTCGTGTATGGTCGGATTCCCTTTTTTCATGATCGTGTACTGTCTGATGGGAGGTGTAAATTTACTACCATCTGCCGATTGAAAAAGAGAATTGTCTGTAAATTGTTGTCATAGATAGAAGTATTGAGTTATACATTTAATTTCTAAACAATACTCTGTGTCTACTTTGTGAGTCTCTGTGGTAAAATGAGGCCCATGACAGGGGAAAACCACAAAGAGCCACAAAGCAGGCACAAAGGTCACAAAGTCAAGCTCTTTTGAAATGCTCATTCATTTTACGAGTTTGCAGATGTTTCATCATTTGCTTGTGAATATTTAGTACGAATAGTATCTATGTGTATAACTCAATAGAAGTATATACCGGATCAGGACTTGTTTTCTCCGTCTATGTCCTTTTTTCTGAGCAAGGCCTCCAGAAAATAATAGTCTGCATAGTTCAGGGGAACGTCGACCTCCACATCGTGGGGCTTGCTTCCTACGGAATGCATGAGGAGGAAATCTGCATTGGTCCCCACTTTGGCAAAATAGGCGGGAGAACGAAGGCTTTCCATGATAAGGTTGGCAAAATCCTGATGAGTTTGTGCGTTTTTGTTGTCTGCAAAAGTGCTTAATTCGTAAAGGGCAGACGCGGCTATTGCAGCGGCAGAAGCATCCCTCGGAGTGTCTTTGGAAGCGGGGGCATTGTAATCCCAGTAGGGGACTTTATCTTCCGGAAGATTGGGGTGGTTTTGAATAAAATCGGCTATTTTTTGTGCCTGCTCCAGGTATTTAGGATCCCCGGTCTCCCGATAGGACATGGTGAAGCCATAAAGGCCCCATGCCTGTCCTCTGGCCCAGGCAGAATCATCGCTAAGCCCCTGGTGGGTGTTCTTTTTAATGATTTCTCCTGTTTCGGTATCATAATCTACTACGTGAAAGGAGCTGTTGTCTTCCCGGTAGTGGTTTTCTATGGTCTTATCGGCATGTGAAACCGCAATATTGTAGTAAGTAGAATCGCCGGTGATCCTTGTGGCGTGGAACAGAAGCTCCAGGTTCATCATATTGTCTATGATCACGGGGCAGTCCCATTTTTTAGACCATTCCCAGGACTGGATCACACCTGCATTGGGCCGGAACCTGGCAGAAAGTGATCTTGCGGTCTGTACCACGACAGAATCATACGCCGGGGAATCCATATATTTCAAGGCGTTACCATATGTACACTCCATGATAAAGCCCACATCGTGATTTCCTTCCCAGTACTGTATAGAATCGAGCTTTTCGGTGTATTCCACAGCACGGTCTTTCCATTTTTTGTCTTTGGTAAGCCCGTAAAGGTTCCACAGGGAAGCCGGGAAGAAACCACTGGTCCAGTCATAGATGCCTACGGTGACCAGTTTTCCGTTGCGGGTGGTCCGGGGCATCATTTTTTCACTGTTCTTCAGGGGAGTGATAGTTTTATAGAGCGAATCATAATGGACCTGTGAGAGTTCCAGGATGGATGGTGCCTTTTTTTGGGAAGGCTTTTCGGAACAGCCGGTCCAGGCCAGGGCTGTAAAGAGTAGCAGGGCGAGCTTATACTTCATAATAATACCGTGTTTTGGTTAGTTTTATAGGTCAGCATATAAATGCATTACATGTTGTCGAACACAACAAATATATACATTTTCATCAAAAAACAATCGATTGTATTGTTTTTTTATTTCCATTGAAGGGATTCCATGAGTTTGCGGATATCCTTACTGAGGTAATCTGCCGCGGGGAGAATGGAGTCGTAATTGGGTTTTGTGTTGAAGTAGAGCGATCCGGTGAGGAAATGGGAGGTGCTGTCCGTGACATAGAACTGGGCCTGGGATGCTGCGTTTCCTGCCACTTCATACAGCCTGCCATATACGTGTTCCCCTTCGTTTTCGAATTGTCCGCCCACGCCTATTTCATCGGCTTTGATCACGTGGTCGAAAGTGAGTTTTTCCGCATCGCGAACCAGGGATTTGAGATTGTTCTGCACGGGCATATAGGTGAGGAATATCGTGGCCTTTATCTCCGGGTATTCGATATTGAACCGGCAATTGCCCGTATGTTTCACCAGGGCGAGGGTGTTTTTTTCGAACTGAAAAGGACAGTCCGTTTTTACGGGGCTGTAACGGGCTTCGGGGTATTCGAGCCGGAGTACGGCCTGGGGCTTGGGCATAGGGTCCCTGCCGCAGGCAGTGAGCAACAATGTTATTACAACGGCATATATAATACGGATGTTTTTCTTCACTCTCGGGTTCTTTTTTCCCGCCGGACCAGGTGGCAGGTAATTCCTTTAAACGTGTAAACGTGAGGTCTAATTGTTTACGGTATTGTTAACGGTGACCTTGATCTGCTTGATACGTTTTTCATCCAGGGCTTCTATGACAAACGTAAAATTGTGGAAGTTTATTTTTTCCCGTACCCGGGGAAATTTACCGGCGATTTCCAGTACAAATCCTGCGATGGTCTCTGACTCCCCCTTTTTTTCTTCGAATATGTCCTCGTTTTCGAGCCGCAGCACCCGGTAAAAATCCTTCAGGGCGGTTTTGCCTTCGAAAACGTAGTTGTTTTCGTCCAGTTTGGAGAAAATAAGGTCTTCGTCGTCAAACTCATCGCTGATATCGCCGACAATTTCTTCGATGATATCTTCGAGTGTAACCAGGCCGGAGGTTCCTCCGTATTCGTCTACCACAATGGCCAGGTGCATTTTCATGTCCTGGAATTCCCTGAGGAGGTCGTCGAGTTTCTTGTTTTCGGGAACAAAATAGGCTTCTCTTTTCAGCTTGGCCCAGTTAAGGGTCTTTTTGTCGATATGGGGCAGGAGGTCTTTTACATAGAGTACTCCTGTAACATGGTCTACATTCTCTTTGAACACCGGTATTCGGGAATATCCGTTTTTGACGATCTCCCTGATCACGTCAGAGAATTTCAGGTCTTCGCTGAGCGCAAAGATATCGATGCGGGGGCACATCACCTGTTTCGTGTCGGTATTGCCAAAAGACACGATGCCTTCCAGGATCTTTTGTTCTTCCCTGGTGGTGTCCTCTTCGGAGGTGAGTTCCAGGGCGTGAGACAGCTGGTCTACCGAGAGATTGGTCTTTTGCCTTCCCAACTTGTCCTGAAGGTAAGAGGTCGATGCTTTCATGGGGATACTCAGCGGGGAGAGTACCTTGTCCAGGACAGCTAGGGGGTAGGCCATAAAATGAACGAACTTTATCCGGTTACGGCTGGCGTATATTTTGGGAAGGATCTCGCCGAAAAGAAGGATCAGGGCCGTGGCGGCCACAACTTCAATAAGAAACCTCAGGTCTATAAAGCCGAAGATCTTTTGGTGTATAGTGCCAAAAAAGGTATTGCCCAGGGAACTGAACAACAACACGATGGCAATGTTGATAAAATTATTGGCAACCAGTATGGTGGCCAACAGCTTTTTGGGTTTTTGAATAAGTCTTACAATAAGGTTGCCCCTCGTGGTTTTGGAGGCTTCTTCCTCGTTGATATCGGTCTGTGTCAGGGAAAAGAAGGCTACTTCCGCTCCCGAGATCAGTGCCGAGCAGATGAGCAATAGTATAAGCATAACAAATTTAAAAATACTTATACCTCCTATGTCGGAAAGAAATATTAAAAAACTCGAGGGTTCAGGGTCCAATCGCTGTGAATTTGGTTAAACTTACTTAAAACGGTAGATCGTCATCCTCTCCTGTATCCTGCGGAGGGGCGGGATCGTTCTTGGGAGCTCCGCTTTCCGGAGATGGGGAAGGAGCAGCCTGGGAATAGTTGCTGTCACTATTTTCCCTTTTCTCGGACAGGAAGGTGAAATCCGTGACCTGGATCTCGGTAGAATATCTGGTATTGCCGTCTTCTCCCTGCCACTGTCTTGTTTTTATGCGTCCTTCAACATATATTTTATCTCCTTTGCTCAGGTATTTTTCGCAAATTTCGGCGGCTTTGTTCCGGACCACTATATTGTGCCATTCGGTATTGGTTACCCGTTCACCGGTTTGCCTGTTTACATAGGTCTCATTGGTGGCCAGGGGGAACCGCCCCAGGGAATTTCCTCCTTCAAAATAATGCATTTTTACATCATCTCCCAAATGCCCGATCAGCATTACTTTGTTCAGTGTTCCGCTCATGATTATATTCTGTTATTGGTCTTTGTTGTTCGTTTAATCGTATTGATGATATGGTTTTCCGCTGCGCTGAAAATGTCCTGTTGTTTTTGCTTAGGGGCAATTTATTCATACGCAACCAGGAAGTTTCACGCTTTTTGGAAAACCCCCGTGTTTTTCATTAAAACGATCGCAGTTTATTACCCAAAAATACTAAAAATTAGCTGTTTTCTCCTGCAAAAGGGTCAAAATTCATATTCCCGTACAAAGTTAGCAATTAAAACGGGCACGGGATATGCTTTGACCTCCGCCTTGGGAATGCCTCCTTTTATATGGTCTTCGAGGGTCACGGTCCAGAAGGTGGTATGTATGTGCTGGTGAGACAGTTTGTGGATCACGGCTTCTTTGTTGTAGCGCGAAAGTTCAAAAGGGTTTTTTCCGACCAGTTTCCGGAATTCCGGATGCTGTATAATATCTTTTTCTTCCAGGATCTTGTCTGATTCGATCAGGGGAAACTCATACAGGTGTTGCCATATGTCCTTTTTCTTTCTTTGAAAGAGCAGGGTTTCCTGTTCGTTCTGGACAATGAGGTAGTTAAAATACCGATGTTTCAGCCTGGTGTTTTTTATCTTTACCGGCAATTGGTCCACGAGCTGGTCTCTTAAGGCCACACAGCTTGAGTTCAGCGGGCATTCGGAACATTTTGGCGATTTTGGCCTGCACTGTATCGAGCCGAATTCCATGATGCCCTGGTTAAATGCTGCGGGTTTGTCCCTGTCTATAAGCTCGCCGGCCAGTTGCTTGAAATACTTAATGCCTTTTGTGGAGTTAATAGGCGTGTCCACACCGAAAAAACGCGCCAGGACCCTGTACACATTGCCGTCGACTACCGGTGCAGCCTCGTTGAAGGAGATGGAAGCTATGGCGCTGGCCGTATAGTCGCCGACACCTTTTAACTTAAGGAGCTCCTTGTATGTAGATGGAAATTGTCCGTTGCGTTCAAAGGCGATCTCTTTGGCTGTGTAGTGGAGATTCCTGGCCCTGGAATAATAGCCCAGCCCCTGCCATAACTTCAATATCTCCTCTTCCGGCGCATGGGCCAGGTCAAAGACTGTGGGATAGGCTTTTTCGAATTTCAGGTAATAAGGCAAACCCTGATCTACCCGGGTTTGCTGCAACATGATCTCTGACAGCCATATTCTGTATGGGTCTGTGGTCTTGCGCCACGGTAGTTCGCGTTTGTTTTGATGATACCAATCTGTAATTATCTCTGAAAAAGTCATGTTTTCGAATAAAAATCAAAAGTATAAAGTTTATATGGTTAAATTTTAATTAATTAGGGTTTAAATTTTGAGTAATTAATTTATATATTTGCAACCCCTAAAATTAATATAGTTAATAAAACATAATAAAAATGACGAAAGCAGACATCGTAGCTAAGATTTCAGAAAAACTTGGCATGGAAAAAGGAGATGTACAGGCCACAGTAGAATCTTTCATGGACGAGGTAAAAACTTCATTGGAAAGTGGAGATAATGTTTATTTGCGGGGTTTTGGCAGCTTTATAATTAAAACCAGAGCTGAAAAAACAGGTAGAAACATTTCTAAGAACACTACCATAAAGATCCCGGCCCACAATATTCCCGCGTTCAAGCCTGCAAAAGTTTTTGTTGAGGGAGTGAAAACCAACGTGGAAGTTAAATAACATATTAATCTAATTTTACAGACTATGCCGAGTGGTAAAAAAAGAAAAAGACATAAGGTAGCTACGCATAAACGCAAAAAAAGGGCTAGGGCTAACCGACATAAAAAGAAAAAATAAGATAGAGACACACAACTCGCCCCGATATTTTCGGGGGTCGTGTGTCTCCGTCGTTTTGCTTTAAAAAACTAACAACGTTCATTGAAATAGAGACTTTATCCGAGACAGATAAAGTTTCGCCGGGTTTATTAGCCTGTCGTAAAAGGCAGGAAAACCTGTGAAAATTATTGTTTAATCCTTTCATCTGCCTGCCTTTATGGTATGGGAGATGGACATAAAATCATTCAGAGTGAATAAGGAGTTAATCGTAAGATCTGGTTCCTCTGACGTTGATTTTGCCTTGTTAAAGGATGGAAAACTTATAGAATTACATAAAGAAGAAGATAGCAGTGATTTTGCTGTTGGCGATATTATGCTGGCCAAGATCAGAAAGCCTGTTTCCGGGCTTAATGCCGCTTTTGTAAACGTAGGGTATGAGAAGGATGCTTTTTTGCATTATCACGATCTTGGCCCCAAGTTACCTTCTTTGTTGAAATTCATAAAACGTGTAAGCACAGGTAAATTAAAAGACTTTTCATTAAAAGACTTCCCATTTGAGCAGGATATAGACAAGAATGGAAGCATAGTCAATGTGCTTAAATCCAATCAGTCTATATTGGTACAAATTGTAAAGGAGCCTATTTCCACCAAAGGCCCCAGGATCAGTTCCGAGCTTTCCATAGCAGGAAGATACCTGGTGCTGGTCCCCTTTTCCGATCGTATTTCGGTTTCACAGAAAATCGAGAGCAAAGAAGAAAAGGACCGTTTGAAAAGACTCGTGCAAAGCATCAGGCCCAAGGGCTTTGGTGTTATAGTTCGTACCGTTGCTGAAGGCAAAAAAGTCGCAGAACTGGATAAAGATTTACACAACCTATACCTTAGATGGATAGCGATGTGTAAAAAAATCCACAAAGCGGGACACCCGTCCAAAGTATTGAGTGAAATGAATCGCGCAGCGTCTATTTTAAGAGACGTATTTAACGATTCATTTACCGGAATTTACGTGGACGATGAAACGCTTTACTATCAAATTAAAGATTACGTGCATGAAATTGCACCAGAAAAAGAATCTATCGTGAAATTGTATGAATCCCGTGTTCCCCTATTTGAAAAATACGGGATTGAAAGACAAATTAAGACTTCTTTCGGAAAAACCGTTTCCATGAGCAAGGGCGCCTATCTGGTTATAGAACATACCGAGGCCCTGCATGTGATAGACGTGAATAGTGGTAACCGGTCTAACAAAGCCAAATCCCAGGAAGATACGGCGCTGGAGGTAAACCTCATAGCAGCCAGTGAAATAGCAAGGCAACTGAGGTTGCGGGATATGGGCGGAATTATTGTTGTGGACTTTATAGACATGACAAAACAGGAAAACCGCAGAAAACTCTATGATCATTTCAGAGAGGAAATGAAAGAAGACAGGGCCAAGCACAAAATCTTACCCCCCAGTAAATTTGGCCTTATACAAATCACGAGGCAGAGAGTGAGACCGGAAATGAATATCAAAACAAGGGAAGAGAACCCCAACGGTAACGGGGAAATAGAGGCCCCCATAGTTATAATAGATAAGATCTCTGCCGATCTTGAAAAAGTTATACAAAGTAAAAGCTACAAGAACGGAATAGTGCTTAACGTACACCCGTTCATTGCGGCCTATTTAACCAAAGGATTTCCATCCATCCGTTCTAAGTGGTTCTTAGAACATCAGAAATGGGTAAAGATATTACCAAGAGACGCTTACACGTATTTGGAATACCGATTTAAAGATAAAAAGGGAACTATTTTATCTTAATCATTAAAAAATGAACACCTTGTTCCTGTCCTCAACCGGATAGAGGCAAGGTGTTTTTTTATGGGCTCATGTTATAAATAAAACAAGCCGAAGATAATCTTTATAACAAAGATGTTTTTATTTTTGATCTGCATTTAGTTTTTTCACATCGATGAACAAACAAACCTATACCCTCGACCAGGCCAAGCGAAAACTGGAGCATTTCTGCGCTTACCGGGAGCGTTGCCATAAAGAAGTGGTGGCAAAACTCCGCGAAATGCGTATGATCCCCCTGGCTGTGGATGCGGTGGTTGTACACCTAATTGAACATGACTTTTTAAACGAAGAGCGCTTTGCCAGGAGCTTTGCCAGGGGAAAATTCCGCCAGAAAAAATGGGGTAAACAACGCATTGTAAGAGAACTGGAAGCCAGGGATATTACAACGCCAAACATCCGGGCGGCGCTGAAGGAGATCGACGAAAACGATTATCTCGATACCTTCCACGAGATCGCAGAAAAACGATGGCTGCAGATCAGCGACGGCCTTCCTTCCGGAAAAAAAAGTACCGGAACCCTTTCCCGGGGCAGAAAAAAACTGGCCGATTACCTGCTGTACAGAGGGTGGGAAAGTCATCTGGTCTATGAAAAAGTAAACGAACTGACCCGTTAGCTCTTATGTTTTGCTCCGCAAAAACACCCGAACGAATGTTCTTGTACTGGGTTAACCCTTTTTTGAATGCCTCCGGTAACAATATAACCTAAACTGTGATACCGAGTTCCCTGTGGGTCCTTGTTACCGCCTGTTCGTTCTTGTAGTCTATCCAGGCCTGTCCTTTGCGTTTGCGCATAAAATTATCAAAGTGGCGCATGATCAGCACATTGTATGCCGCTTTGGCAAGGTTCATCGGGTGTCTCGGAAATGCCCGCAGGCTCATGGAAAAACCGGGAGTGAGATATTTCATATAATGCCAGTAACCTTCCGGCATATAGAGCATTTCACCGTGTTCCAGGTTGGCAATATAGCCTTTGGCGTGCTTCAGGGCAGGCCATTTTTCGTAATCAGGGTGATCAAAATCGATGTCTTCGCGCGATATCAGTGAATGCGGAATTTTATACAGGTATTTCGACTGGTCCGGCGGAAGGATAATACACTGCTTTTTTCCGTGAAAGTGAAAGTGCAGTATGTTGGAATAATCAATGTCGAAATGCATGAAAACCTTACTGTTCTCCCCACCGAAAAAGAGCATGGGAAGCTGTTTTACCAGCTTTAATCCGATCTCAGGCCATTTGAAATCCTCCTGCAGGGAAGGCACCTCCTTCATCAGGTTGTAGAGAAATATCCTGTAATTGGTAGGCTCTGTTTCCAGGAGTTTGATATATTCACTCATCTTCATTTTGGCATGCGGTTCGTTAAAACCGTCCTCATGGCTCACAGGCCGGTTGTCATACAACGGAACGATCCGGTCTCCTGCAATTTTGTCGATATAACTGAGGTGCCATTTGTCATAAGCTCCCCAGTCCCTGGTGAGTTCTTGGATAACCACAGGCTTTTGGAGCTTTACAAACCGGGCTAAAAAGTCCTCTTTAGTGATATTCTTTACACGAGGGATCTCCTGCAGTTGCATAGATAAAGTACATTGATTTTTAACCGGGCAAAGTTAAAGAATTGTTTCAAAATTGTTTCTTAAAATTTCATTTAAGTGGCAGGTCTTGCATGCCGGATGTAAGAAACCATGACTTTTCGCAAATTTGTTTTGTATGAAATAACTGTAAAAATTCTGATAGTGAATGGCTATATCGAAAGCAGAATAAAACCCCCACTTTTTTCCCGTTGCGTTCAGGGGTACGGCAGTTGTTTTAAGAAAAGACACATGCTTAGTAAGGTAATAACATTGTAATGTAGGGATAATTCTTCCTAAAAAAATATTAACAAAACCTTTAATTTTTGTTAAAAAATTATATATTTGGGAATCTTTATTACTAACTAAAGCAAATTTTTATGAGAAAAGTAAGTTTTGCCATGGCCGTTTTTGGCCTGATGATGCTGTCCTGCGACCGGGATCCGGATGCGGAAGTTACACCACAAGAAGCTGTCAACGCCGAACAGGAAGTTGATATGAGCGACTTTTATGTTTATGCCGAAGAGGACGATCTTGCTGCCCGGCCGGAAGCGGGTGGTAAGAGCTGTTATTCCATGGAGATGCTGAAAAAGCAACTGGACAAAGACCCCGGACTCTACCAGCGAATGTATGATGTTGAAAAGAACCTGAGGACCTTTATCGCATCCAAAAAGCCCGACGGTACAGGTAATGGCAACGGTAACGGAAACGGTAATGGCGGAGGTGGAAATGACGGTGGCGACGATCCGGTTGATGACGGGCTGGGCACTATAACCATACCTGTGGTGGTGCATGTGATCTACAATAGCTCAGATGAAAATATCAGTGATGCCCAGATCAATTCCCAGATACAGGTGCTTAACAATGATTTTAACGCGTCTAATAGCGATATTAACCAGGTACCTGCTGAATTTGAAGGTGTAATTGCAAATTCCGATATTCAGTTTACCCTGGCGGATGTCATCCGAAAATCTTCTACCAGGACTTCGTGGGGCACCAATAACGACATGAAGCATTCTTCAGAGGGAGGTTCGGATGCCATTGACCCTTCGACATACCTGAATATCTGGGTGTGTAATATTGGTGGCGGCATTCTGGGATATGCCCAGTTCCCGGGAGGAAGCCCGGATACAGACGGTGTGGTAATATCTCCCCAGTACTTCGGTTCACAGGGATATGTACAGGCTCCATTTAACAAAGGAAGAACTGCTACCCACGAGGTAGGTCACTGGCTTAACCTTCGCCACATATGGGGTGACGGCAGGTGCAACCGGGACGATTTTGTGGCCGATACCCCGACTTCGGACCGTCCCAACTACGGGTGTCCTTCTTACCCTACCGCGCACTGCCGCTCTAATGATATGACTATGAACTTTATGGACTATGTAGACGATGCGTGTATGCAGATGTTCTCCGAAGGCCAGAAAGCCAGGATGCGGGCTATTTTTGCTTCGGGTGGTGCACGGGATAGTTTTGTGCAATAGAAAATTTTAAAATATTCCTAAAGGCACCATTTTTGGTGCCTTTTTTGTATACCTTTATATAAAATTATCAAAAATTCCCGGTGATTGATCTTCGAACATATAGAGGAATGATCAACTTTTAACTGAATATCAATCAGACAGGAGGCCGAATACGAATGAGGGATGTATGCATCCGTCACCTGTCATCAGTCTTCCGTCCAAAATACACATATGAAAATATTGTTTGCCATACTCCTGTTTGCCGTGGCGGGCAGGGAATGCGAGAACCGTGCTGCCCTGCAAAATACGGGGCAAAAAGAAAACATTAGTTTTCAATACAAGGCCCTGTCCAGGGGATCTTTTTACGAGGTGGTCATAAGCCCGGAAACCATAAGCGTTCAGAAAAGCAGGGACAAAGCAGCTAAAACCCTAGCAAAGATGGACGATAAAGACTGGCAGGACCTGCTGGCAGTGCTGGATAAAATAGATGTTACCCAAATCAGGGAGCTCAAGGCTCCTACGGACAAGAGGCTTTACGACGGGGCGGCCCATGCCGAACTGATCATCACCAGGGAAGGTAAAGCGTACAGGACTTCCGGTTTTGATCACGGCTATCCCCCGGAAGAGGTCGAACCATTGGTTAAAACTATACTGGCATTGGCAGAAACTGTTGAAAAGCAATAATACTTGTCGTATTTTTGCATAAAAATTGCAATATGACCATTAACAAGATCCAGGAAGAAATAATTGCAGAGTTTTCCATGTTTGACGATTGGATGCAGCGCTATGAATATATGATAGAGCTCGGTAAGACTCTTCCCCTGATCGATGAAAAATACAAGACAGACGATAATCTCATCAAAGGATGCCAGAGCAAGGTGTGGGTGCATGCCGAATTGCAGGAAGACAAATTGTGTTTTACCGCAGATAGTGATGCCATAATAACCAAGGGTATCATTGCCATCCTGGTCAGGACTTTTTCCAACCAGGCCCCGAAAGATATTATCGATGCCGATACGGGCTTTATCGATGAAATAGGATTGAAAGAACACCTTTCGCCTACCCGTGCCAACGGATTGGTGAATATGATAAAGCAACTGAAGATGTATGCCATAGCATATCAAACGCAGTTAAACTGAGAGGATAAAAAAGGGCGCTAAGGCATGAAGTGAAAAGAAACACGGATATGCAATTCTTTGTGCCCTTGTGCCTTCGTGGCAACAAAACCTAAAAATAAAATTTTTGAAAATGAGTACAGAAACAACCATAGATACTACCGAACTCGGAGAAAAGATCGTCAAAGTTTTGAAAACGATCTACGATCCCGAGATCCCGGTGGATGTATACGAACTGGGGCTTATCTATGACGTTTTCGTCAACGAAGACTATGACGTGAAAATACTGATGACCCTCACCACACCCAATTGTCCCGTGGCAGAAACCCTGCCGGTGGAAGTCGAAGAAAAGGTGAAATCCATTGACTCTATAAAAGATGTGGAAGTAGAGATCACCTTCGATCCACCCTGGAGCCAGGACCTGATGAGCGAAGAAGCCAAGCTGGAACTCGGGCTATTGTAAAAACGTGAGCCGGACCTTATGCCCGGCCCGGGCAGAAAACCGAGATCAACCAAAAACTCCAAGACTCCCAAACTCCCAAGTAAAATGGCCGAAGAGATCGTAAATCGTATAGCGCAAAGCAAACTGGTAACCATAGATCCCGGGGACTACTATCCCGAAGGGAAAAGGATTTTACTGGATATAAAAGAATGGCTGTACGAAGGCTTCATCCTCAGGGAAAAGGATTTCCGGCAGTCCCTGAAGAACCATGACTGGAGCCGCTACCAGGATGCTTATGTGGCACTCACCTGCTCTTCCGATGCTATTATTCCCGCCTGGGCATTTATGCTGGTAACCACCTATTTAACACCCGTGAGCAAAAAAGTGGTGGCAGGCGATATGGAAAGTCTCGAAACCGCTGTTTACCGGGATGCCCTGCTGAAAGTAGACTTCTCATCTTTTAAAGACCTCCCCGTCATTGTAAAAGGCTGTGCCGATAAACCCGTGCCCCGAAACGCATATATCATGCTGGTAGAACACCTTCAAAAAGTGGCGAAAAGCGTGATGTATGGAGAGGCATGCTCTTCCGTTCCGTTATTTAAACGATAAAATCATACACTTTATCCCTGTTTTGTGTTAAAAAACTTCTTATTTTTGTCAGAACAAAGCGTCCGAATTACGTTTGCGGGCTTTAAAAATTAAAAATAAGGAGATGAGAAAAATTGTATTCGCACTGGCCTTTGCGCTTTGTGCAGTGGCAGTGAATGCCCAGGTAATGGATGAAGATTCATTTAACAAGGCACAGGACACTACAAGACAGGAAGGCTGGGTCCGTGGCGGAACCGTTACCTTTTTATTGAACCAGTCGGCATTTTCTAACTGGCTTGCCGGGGGAGAGAACAACGTTGCAGGAAACCTGAGTTTGAATTACGATTTTAATTATACCAAAGGAGACTGGACCTGGGACAACAAGATCATTGCCAGTTACGGCCTTACCAAGATCAAGGACGAAAATACCAGGAAAACGGACGACAGGCTGGAATTTAACTCTCTCGTAGGTAAAAAAGCCACAGGCTACTGGAGCTACTCTTTCTTTGCCAATTTCCGGACACAGTTTACGGACGGATATGACTACGCAAATGATATGAACGAAGATTTTGCCACTTCGGGATTCTTTAAACCGGCATATGTGACCTTCGGCCCAGGTATGTTGTGGAAAAAGAACGATAACCTGAAGTTCAACCTCGCACCGGTTACGTCTAAAATGACATTCCTCACCGGCGAAGTCTTTACCTATGACAAGGATACCGAAACCTTTGTTTCAAGTGATGACATAGAGACCTTCGGAATTGATCCCGGGGAGAGCTTCCGTTATGAACTCGGTTTCTACGCCGCAGGGTATTACAAATTCAACATCATGGAGAATGTATCGGCTGAGAATATCCTGAGCCTGTATTCCAACTACCTGGAAGACCCGCAGAATGTAGACCTGGACTATACGCTGAATCTTGTGATGAAGATCAACGACTACCTTTCTACCAATCTTACCTTCCAGACCATATATGACGACAATGCCTACCAGGGATTCCAGATCAGGGAGGTATTCGGCCTTGGAGTGAATTTCGGATTTTAAGAGAAAAAACAGTTGTCGGTTGCCAGTTGCCGGTTTCAAAACTGGCAACCGGCCAACCCGCAACCGGCAACTGGACTATAATTCATCTACATATTCCGGGTACAGGAAATTGTTGTAGGGAAAGCGGGTCACATGGATCTTTCGCACCTCTTCGTAGACCTTTTTGCGGAACTCCGAGAGGTTTTCCCTGTTCAGGGCAGAGATAAACAAGGCCTGCCCGTTCATCCGGTTCATCCAGGTGTGTTTCCAATCGTCAATAGTAAAGTGTTTTTCCGACCTTTCGGTGGCCAGGTCATCCGGGGCTATGGTCTCATAAGTATATTGATCGATCTTGTTAAATATCATCAGTGTCGGCTTGTCGGCCGTATCTATTTCCGAGAGTATTTTTTTTACGGAAGCAATATGTTCCTCAAAATTGGGATGTGAAATATCCACCACGTGAAGCAGCAGATCGGCTTCCCTTACCTCGTCCAGCGTACTCTTGAACGATTCCACCAGTTGAGTGGGCAATTTTCGTATAAAACCAACCGTATCGCTCAGGAGGAACGGGAGGTTGCCGATAACGACCTTCCGCACCGTGGTGTCCAGCGTTGCAAAGAGCTTGTTTTCGGCAAATACATCGCTTTTACTGATCACATTCATCAACGTTGATTTCCCCACATTGGTATAGCCCACCAGTGCAACCCTGACCAGTGCGCCACGGTTTCCGCGCTGGGTGGCCATTTGCTTGTCTATGGTTTCCAGCTTCTTTTTCAGCAGGGCAATGCGGTCGCGGACAATACGGCGGTCAGTCTCGATCTCAGTCTCCCCGGGGCCCCTCATACCGATACCACCACGCTGCCTTTCCAGGTGCGTCCACAATCCGGCCAGGCGGGGCAACAGGTATTCGTATTGTGCCAGTTCCACTTGCGTACGGGCATAGGACGTCTGGGCCCGTTGGGCAAAAATATCCAGGATAAGACTCGTCCGATCCAGGATCTTGCAGCGAAGTATTTTCTCGATATTCTTTTGCTGGGCGGGCGAAAGCTCGTCGTCAAAGACTACCGTGCCTATTTCGTGTTCTTTTACATAGGCTGCAACTTCGTCCATCTTTCCCCGGCCGATAAAGGTCTTCGGGTTAGGAGTGTCTATCTTTTGCGTAAAACGCTTCATCACTTCTCCTCCCGCTGTATAAGAAAGAAATTCCAGCTCATCCAGGTATTCGTTAGACTTCTTCTCATCCTGCTCCTGGTTTATTACACCAATGAGCACTACTTTTTCATAATCCAGTGTCTTTTTTTCAAGCATAAAATTATAATCTACAATAAACCATTGTTATGGTGTAACTTTCCTGATGAATATTCCCCGTGACCACAAACCGAAAGTAACAAAATGTATATGTGGGGATTAATGTATTACAAAGGTACACAATTCCGCCTTTTCCAGGGGCTTGTTGATTTCATTTATAATTCCGGAAATTGATTAATGTCTGGTCGGTTTTATGGTTTGTGTTCAAAGCGGAAGGTGGTTTCCCATTAGCGGTGAACTGCAATATTCCGTTTTATAAAGTAAATAACGGAGTCATTTCCTGCCTGCTTAGTTTGGGAAAACTTTTTTATATTTAGATTGCTTTTAATCAATAGGATACGATTTTAAGAATACTCCTGACATACAGTTGTCTTAAGCATCTTATTATTTTGTATAAAAATTATGGAAGCGGATGTTTTTACGCTGTTTAGCTCGGATTTCTACCAGGTATTGGATTTTAAATGCAGGTGTACTGACTGTAAAACTTCAAAGCCTGAGTATACCGATGCCTTTTCAATAAGTTTTGTCAGAAAGGGAAATTTTCTTTTTAATGTTTTCCGGCACAGTTATGATTCCCATACAGGATGTATTTTATTGACAAAACCAGGATATGAACATACGGTAGCCCACATACATCATATCCCTGACGAATGTACGATCATTGAATTTAAAGCAGATTTCTATAAAAGTATCAAGAAACATTACAGCCATGCCTTTTTTGCAGATAACGACTTGCATTCATTACAAATAAGTACAACCCCCGAAACCGAATTTCTTCATTTTCAGCTTATGCGCCTTTTATTTTCCAGGAACTATGGCAAACTGCAGCTCGACGGTATAGTGCTCGATATCATAGAAAAGACATTGGGAGCCATTGCAGAACCCCGAAATGAAAAAAAGATCAGTGCGAGGTTAAAAAAGAACCATTTAATTACTATCGAACAGGCCAAAGCATTTATTATAGAAGAATTTGACAATGATATTTCTTTAATTGATATTGCGGACGAATGTTGTATAAGTCCCTTTCATTTCAGCAGGATATTTAAAACCTTTACTTCCTGTTCACCGTATCAGTTCCTGCTTTCCGTAAGGCTTAAAAATGCAGAAATGCTGTTAAAAACATCAGCCAGCCCCATTGCAGATGTGGCCTACGTATCTGGTTTTAACAGCGTTGAACATTTTACGGCTTCTTTTACGGCCAGATACAGCCTTTCCCCGGGCAGATTCCGCGAACAGTACGTTTAAAAAACACGGAAAATAAAAGAGCAAGAATCCTAAAGCCTTCTCTTTTAAGGTGGCCTAGTTTTGTTCAATACTAAAAAAACACATCATGAAAGAACAAATTTTAAAAACACTGGAAACTTCCGGAAAATACACCTTAAAGGTAGCCGGGACAATGCCCGATAGCGGGTATTCCTTTAAACCCGAAGGTGCAGGGTGGAATTTTGCCGAACTACTTGCCCATATAGGCTACGGCATGTACTGGTGGACAGACAATTTTATCCTGTCCAGGCCGACCGAATGGGACCAGCCGGAAGACAAAAGAAACAAGGCAGACCTTATGAACTATCTCAAAGAGGCGTATACCTATGTGGAAGAATCCATAAAAAGCGTTTCGCTTAATGATGATAGTGTCCATGGATTTTTTGCTACGATTGACCACATTACACATCACAGGGGGCAGGCAGTCATTTTTTTGAGATGCCAAAATATTGTGCCTCCCGAATACACTTTCTAATCCGGTATTTTATATATGAAAGCATACTATATTATTAGTTACGATATTTTGGATGGTGAAGGATATCCCGAATATGTGGAAGCCGTAGTAAACCTGCTTCCAAAATATGGAGCAGAAGTTCTGGTGTCTGATTTAAATGCAACACCAATTGAAGGAGAGGCCAAAGATGTAAATGCCATTGTGGTCTTTCCTTCTAGGGAACAGGCTTTGGCCTGCTATCATTCGGAAGAATACCGGCAGATAAAGAAGATCCGGATAAAAACTACCCGAAATGGTCAATTTATTTTAGCGGTAGGCTAATGATTAAATGGCAGCACAGTATAGACACCTGGCCATTACCCGGCCGGGTGTTTTTGTAAATAAAAAGGCGTTGTAAATCATTCGTTTTAAATTCCTGGCTTATTATTGTTACTTTTACTCCTTATGAACATATCCGTACCTTATGTTTTTTAAGAAAAAATCTGCTACCAACCTTTATACCGTTGGCTTTTACAATATCGAAAACCTGTTCGACCTCCGCAACGATCCGGATACCCTGGATGACGATTTTACACCGGAAGGCGCTTTGCACTGGACCAAAAAAAGATACCGGAAAAAGTTGTACAAACTGGGAAAAGCAATATCCGGTATTGGCTACAAAACGAGTCAGAGAGCACCCGTACTGATAGGTCTTGCCGAAGTGGAGAACAAGCAGGTTGTGGAAGCACTGCTGGAGTCGCGTCACCTGAAAAACAAGGGATACGACCTGGTGCATTACGACTCTCCCGATGAAAGAGGGATAGATACCGCCCTGATCTACCAGCCCCGCCATTTTAAGGTGGTCTCTTCCGAAGCCGTACCGCTGCTGATTGATAATACAAACGGCCAGCGCGATTATACCCGCGATATACTCCACGTTACCGGACTGCTTAACGATCAGCGCATTCACCTGCTGGTCAACCACTGGCCTTCCCGGAGGGACGGGGAAGAAGACACGGCATATAAACGTATTGCAGCGGCCGGATTGGTACATGAGATCATGGATAGGGTAAGGCAGGAAGAAGAAGCGCCCACATTTATCATCATGGGAGATTTTAACGATAATCCGTTTTCCAAAAGTATCAAAGAACACCTGTTGTCTCCGGACCTGTACAACCCTATGGAAAAATTACATACTCACGACAGGGGGAGTGCCAACTACAATTTTAAATGGAACCTGTTTGACCAGATATTGTTTTCCCGCGACTTTTTTGAAGAAAAAAAGGGTACTCACAGCTTTGCCCATGCCGATGTTTTTGACAAGCGCTTTTTAAAGGAATGGAGCGGCAGGTTTAAGGGAACCCCTTTTCGCACCTATGCAGGGCGGAGGTACTTTGGTGGGTATAGCGATCACTTTCCGGTGTACATACAGTTAAAATTAAACGTGTAAGACAGCATCTTCCGGAAGGATGTCCTCTCCCCGGAACCGCAGAAATACCTGTGCCGTAGCCACCACATCCTTTTCACAATACGTAACGATCTTATCGATGTCCTTGTTTTCATAAAATACATCCCTGACCTGGCTGCCGTCAATGTCATCCTTGGGAGAAGGGACGCCGAGGATGTTGGTGAGGAGTTTCAGGGAAGTATAGTGTTTGTAATCCCCGAACTTCCACAGTTCCATAGTGTCTAAGTGAGGCACTTCCCAGGGTTTTTTGCCGAAGAGGTTTAATTTATAAGGGATCTGTATGCCGTGGATAACCATGCGGCGGGCAATGTAAGGAAAATCGAATTCCTTGCCGTTGTGTGCACATAAAAGATGATGCGGCTGGCTGAAATGCCCTTCCAGCAGGTTCTTGAATTCGGTAAGGAGCTTTTTCTCTTCCCCGTAAAAAGAGGTAGTGCGGAATTGTTGTTCATTCCCCCTGTTGGTAAAGTAGCCCACAGAGATACATATGATCTTTCCGAACTCGGCCCAGATACCTGCCCGGTCGTAAAATTCTTCCGGGGAGAACTCGTCTTTTCTCTGGTAGGCTGTTTTTTGTGCCCAGAGTTCCTGTTGTTCCTCCGTCAGCAAGCCGAAATCTTCCTTCAGGGGAACAGTCTCAATGTCCAGGAAAAGGATATTTTCTATGGGTAATTTTTGCAGCATAATTTAGTTTCAGGAAATAACCGTGATGATCTCGTAATGATTTGACTGACTGCAAAATACAAATTATCTTTTATTCCGCCCTCTGGAAACCGGGTAATTTTATATGCTTTTCCCGCTTCCGGTCAATCGTTATTGATGATCTCAATTGCTTTTTCCAGGACTTCGTCCCTCCCTTCTTTTATTCCCTGAATGGTAGGTAAAACCTCTACATCCGGAACAATACCTGCCTGTTGAGTCTCCGTGCCGTCCGGATAGTATATGCCTATACCGGAGATAGCAGATCGTAAACCGCCGGGCAGGTTAATGGAAGATACATTGCCATCAGCTCCGGCCGTGGTACTCCCTACGATAGTAACATTGTCCCCTGCCCTGAATGCCATGGCTGTGTATTCTGACTGGCTCAGGGAATTTTCATTGACGAGGACCACTACTTTTCCCTTAAAGGTTTTCTTTTTAGGTGGAATTTTATTGGTTCTGGTAAAGGTAAACTCTCCCGGGTTGTTGTAATTAGCTGCGGTGATCTTTACAAATGGAGAAAGACGGGAGGTAAAGAAAGACCCCAGGGTAAACGGAACAAAAGTTTTCGGATAATTTCGTATATCTACAATAATCCCCCTGGCGTTCATAAATTCTTTTTTTATCTTTTTAATGTCTTTTTGTTTAATGCTTTTCAAAGTGATATAACCTATATTTCCATCTAAAAACTTATAACTTTTATCTGCTTCACCGCGTCTGTACCAGGATGTTATATTAAGCGAATCGCTGTGGTATAGTTTCAGGGTTTTAGACAGTTCTTCCCGATCTCTTATATAATTTATCTGTATGGTGCTTTTATTTGAGCGTAAAAGGTCCCGGGACATACCGAGTAATTGTGAAGTATAGTTGGAAGCCGGGTAATAAGGTAGCTTTTCTTCAATCAGCGTAGTTACGGGCTTGCCGTTTATTTTGGTAATTACATCGCCTTTTTCCAATCCTGTCCGGTCTTTGAATTTAGGGTTATAGTAGTCAATGACTGTCAGCTTGTTTTCGATGAACCGGGTCACTACCGGAGCACGAAGCGCTCCCTTCCACTCCCGAATGGCATTATTCTGACCGTATAAATTAGCATGAGTGTCTTGTATGTCCCCAATGATTCGCAGGGTGGCCAGTTCATATTCCAGTTCATTTTTGGCATGGATAAATTTTGGGATATATGTCTTTAGGGTCTTATTCCAGTCTTTACTTATCAAATGTTTATAAGGGAAGTAGTACTGGATCATATTCCAATACCGGTATAATGCCAGTAACCTGAAGCCTTCATCCGGGTAAAACATTTGGGAGTAGAGATTTTCATGCCTAAATTCCGGGTTCCCTGACCCGGGGGCACTGCTTATGTAGTAGTGCTTTCCCTGATGCCGGTTTTGTTGTATGTAATGTAGTTTGTCTTTTAGTCTTGGAGACAAGCCGCTGTGATCGATCCAGGCCAGGTCCGGTTTCAAAAATGCATCTTCTGAAGTCGCCTGGCAGGTGTTGCAGATTTCGACAGAACCGTATTTTTCTATCCAGGCGTATAGGGTATCATCTCTTTCCTTATCGGTGGAAGCACGTAGGTATTCGGGCAGTATCCGGAACAATTCGTAATCCCAGTTGTAGTTTCTCGCACCGATCTCTGGATGATAATATTTTAAAAAGCCCCATATCTTTCCGAGCAGATCGAGATTGCTGATCATTTTATCGTTGAGTTCCGGGAATTTTATGCGGGAACCCTGATCAAATTCACGATCCTTTTCTGCAGGGGAAAGTTTTTTTAGAGGAGCTTTTTCGATCAGTTTTCCATTTATGGAAACTTGGAGGTCGTCTATCCACATTTTTCCTTTTCCCACCAAAAGGCCCCCGAAGACTATTTCCCGGGCTTCATCGGGCTTGAGATCAAGGGTGATCTCGTATTTTTTCCAGTCCGTTGTTCCCGTGATCCCCCTGTTTTGCATATTGTCGAATGAAACCCTGGGGTCTATGCGCATCCATAGACCTGCATAGCCGTCTGTGACATTTTCCGTTTTTATATAACCGGAGAGCTTTATTTTTTTACCCTTGTATTTTGCGGGAATATCATAGGCCCACGCTTTAAATTCGGGATGATCTCCATGGTATTCTATAACAGCCGCATTCTTACCATGCTCCGAAATGGTACTATCTACAAAGGCATCATAATTCTCATTTCCAAAGAGCTTCCAGCCCATGGGTGTTTCCCCTTCAATGTCTTCAAAGCTGAAATTGAAATCCTGGGATTGTCCGTAAATACAATAATGTGCGAAGAATAGAATAAAAATGTAATGATTTTTCATAATGGCGTGGGTTTTTCTTCCATTAAAGGAAGAGCAAAAAACATCACATACAATCTAAATATTTGTTAAATAACAAATGATTAAGGGTTTTTTTTGAGTATTTTATAAGTTTCATCAATATAAGTGTAAAAATCACTGCTGTGTGGATCGCCTTCGGTTTGGATTGCTTTCCGGTGTCCCAGTCTTACGATGATAAGATCGTCTTCCGGGATTGCAATGACATATTGCCCCAAATGCCCTCGCATATAAAAGATCTCCTTGTTCCTGTGATTGCTGAGCCAGAAACCGTAACCGTATTGCGGGGAGTCCGGAAACCGGGGTGTCACGGATCTGGCTATAAAGGAAGAATCCAGTAACTGCTTCCCGTTCCATTGGCCATGGTCCTTGTATAACTTTCCGAAGCGGGCAAAATCCCTGGCGTTGCTGGCCACACAGCAATAGGCTTTTTCCAGGCCGTCCTTTTCGCTGTCCAGTTGCCATAACGCATCGTTTTCAGCGCCCAGGGGTTTCCAGAACTTGTCGGAAAGGTAGGCAGACAGGGTTTTTCCGGTAGCTTTCTCCAGCACCATAGCCAGCAGTTCCGTATTGCCGCTGAGGTATTTGTAATATTGCCCGCGTTCTTCCACGACTTTCAGTCCCAGGATAACATCGCGGAGGTTGTCGTCAAAATAGGCCCTGGTGGTGATAGAGAAAGGACTGTAATACGATTCGTCCCAATTGAGCCCGCTGGCCATGGAAGAGAGGTCGCCCACGGTTAAACGGGCAGCCATGCCTTCGGAAAATTCAGGAAAGAAATCGCTTACCGGTTGCTCCAGGCCCTTTATTTTACCTTCCATAATGGCCTTGCCCAGCATAGCCGAAACCATGCTTTTGGCCATAGAGAAAGAATTGCTTTTGGAATCCTTGTCGTAATCTTCATAATATTTCTCATACCAGATGCTGTCGTTTTTAATGATGAGAAAAGCCACGGTCCCAAGTTCGTTGTGGGTGCTTTCCAGTTTTTCCGTTGCCGTTGCCTTGTTGTAATCCCGATGTAAGGGCCAGGGCTGGGGGTCGCCTTTTTCGACGATCCGGTTGTCAAAAACGGTATAATCGTCGAGGTAGGCCGTGGTATGGCCCCTGCCGTAAATGTTGATCACCGCCTTGAGTAGGTAGTCGTAGTTGAAGATATAAAGAAATGCAATCAGGAGGATAACGAGGATCAACAGCCATTTGAAAAATGCTTTCAGGAATTTCATATGATATATGTTTCACCCTTTCAGGGTTTTATTAATGAATGCGATATTGTTTGGGTTGTAATAATGTCATCCCTTCGGGATTTTGTGTTGCATTTAATCCCGAAGGGATGACATTATTATAGAACATGTATTGAAGGCAAATCAATTAACCCCGAAGGGGTGACACTATCCGTCCACCCATTCAAATAAATATTTCTCATCATGCTCGATTTCAAATTTCTTCAGGAAATCTATATATTCTTCTCTGAACGTCCTTTTTTTATGGTGTTTTTCCTGGTTCAATATATAATGATATACATTATCAATATGAGATTGGGAATACGAAAAAGCGCCATAACCTTCCTGCCATGAAAAATTTCCTTTAACAAATTTGTTTTCATTGATGAATTTGGAAGAATTATTTTTAATATCCCTAACCAGATCGGAGATAGCCATGGAAGGTTTTAACCCGATAAATACATGAATGTGATCGGGCATTCCGTTCACAATAATGGATTTTTGCCCTTTGCCCTTGATAATCCCTGAAATATATTTATAGAGGTTGTCCTTCCACGATTGGGCAATGAGGTTTTGCCTGCCTTTTACCGCGAAAACAACCTGAATGTATATCTGTGAGAATGTTCCGGGCATTATAATTGTTTCACCCTTTCAGGGTTTTTTTAATGTGTTTATTGTTTTATTTATAATAATGTCATCCCTTCGGGATTTTTTCTTTGTTATAAATATAATGTAAAAATACGGATCAAAACAAGGACTGTTGTTTATACGGGCTTTCGTGTTCCAGCAGCCATTTTTTTCGCCACAGGCCTCCTGCATAGCCGGTTAGTGAGCCATCACTGCCAATGACACGATGGCAAGGTACAATGATCCACAACGGGTTTTTTCCGTTGGCGGCGGCTACGGCCCGGATAGCTTTTACATCACCCAGTTTTTTGGAGAGTTCGAGATAAGACATGGTCCTTCCATAAGGGATCTTTAAGAGTTCTTCCCATACGCGTTTCTGGAAATCCGATCCGTCGGGGTTCAGTTTCAGGTGAAATTCCCTGCGCTTACCTTCGAAGTATTCCCGTAGCTGATAGACACAGTCTTCCAGCTCTTCGGGGATAACCTCGTCATAAGTAATATCTTCCGTGTTAAGGGCGGAGATAGAAGCGATACCGTTCTCATCTCCCCGGATACGGGTAGGGCCGAGAGGTGTTTTGATGTGTATTGTGATCATGATTCCTCATTTTTTTCATCGAGAATACCTAAGCGTTTTGCCCGGAGCTTCCAGTTTTTCCTGGCCAGGACCTGGAGGTCTTCCACATTGTCGCTTTCATCCACGATTTCCAGGCCCAGGAGGGTTTCTATGACGTCCTCCATGGTTACCAGTCCGCTTACAGAACCGTATTCATCCACAACCAGGGCAATGTGTTCTCTTTGTACTATAAAATCCTCAAAAAGTTTCGGAATGGGCAGGCTCCGCTGTACGATCAGGATATTACGCCGGATATCGGCCAGCTTCATGTTGCCATTGCCGTTGATGATCTCTTCCATGACCACGTCTTTGAGGATAAAACCCGTAATGTGGTCAGGGTTGTCTTTATAAACGGGTATCCTGGAAAAACGGAGTTTGGGATTCTTCTTAAAGAAATCTTCTATGATCAGATCTTCGGAAGCTGTTTTCATTACGGTTCTCGGGGTCATAATATCCCTGGCCAGTACTTCGTCAAATTGCAACAGGTTTTTAATGACCTTGCTTTCGCTTTTGTCAAAGACACCTTCCTGTTCGGCAATGTCTGTCATTGCGGTAAAATCTTCGCGGCTGAAAACCGATTCGTGGGCATGTCCGCCGCCAATAAGCCTGGTGGTAAGCCGGAGGGTCCAGAGAATACCGGTATAGTGCAGCGGAAATATGATAATATTCAGCCCCGTGGAAGTAAAACCTGCGAGTTGTTTCCAGAATGTAGCACCTATGGTTTTGGGGATGATCTCGGACACGACAAGGATAAGAATGGTCATTATGGCCGAAACGATACCTACTGCATTGTTACCGCTGCCAAATGTTTTTTCGGCCTGTACGCCCACCAGTATGGCCCCAACAGTATGTGCCACGGTATTCAGGGTAAGGATGGCTATCAGGGGTCTGTCAACATCGTTCTTCAGGGCTTCCAGGTTTTTCGCATAGCCTTTTCCTTCCTGTTTTTTGAGGTTTATGAAAGTAGGGGTAATACTCAGCAAAACAGCTTCCAGGACAGAGCACAGAAAGGAGAAAAATATGGAAATGGTAGCGAAGGTGATCAGTAAGGCCATTATTCTTTTCGGTTTGATGAATGCTAATTTAGGAAATTAAACCGGTTTGAGAGAAAGTGGCCCGGTTATTCCCGGACATGGAAATGGAAGAGGCTGCCCAAAAAGTTCCATCCCCGTCATGCTGAAACAAGTTCAGGGTGACGTAAAGACTACTTTTTATACAGCCTCTTGTGTTAAATATTATGCCTGCGTATTGAGAAGCCTCACGAAGCGTTCGGTTTCATGCAAAATGGCTTCGGCTTCCAGCGGGTTTTCATATGAATCGTCGAATACTGTAATATAAAGAGGCTTTCCTTGTTCCTTTTTATTGAAGCTTATAGAAATACTCCGCAGAATGTTTTTGTAATGCTCATTCCTCTCCCCGGACCTTTGCAGGGAGCAGGAGTCGTATTCTTTCAGGTCCACGACGCTGAAATTGCCCTGTTTCCTGTGATAGTTCAACAATTTTTTACCGTTGGGGTCCAATACGAAAACCTGGTGTCCGATATATTCCTTACCGGTGTTTTTTATATGGTTGTCCGCGCATATTTTGTCGATATCGGCATTTAGCTTTTTCTTTTTCCTGCTTTCCTTGGTCAGAATATAAATAACAGGAGCCATGAATATCAACAGGAATACCACCCCCATTTCAAGAGAGATTAAATCCATTTCTTTATTTTTTTTGATGAATATGATGATACGGCCATATTCCCGGTAATGTCAGTGTGCATCCGGGTTATGGCCAATACGGGAATGACAGGGAAGATCAATAAAAAAAGTGAAACGGAAATATCAGTTGTTCTATTTGATGCCTGAGGTCTGAGGTATCGTTATGAGATAAGACCTCCCCGGTAGTCAAATGAAGGCTGGGTATGCCGATCCCTGCAAACTCAGGTGCGGGCAATCCGGAAGGCAGGAGTTTTATATCGCCGCTAAAGAACGTACGGGACAACTCTTCTTCTCCGAGCAGACCAGTAGGGGCAGTGGCTTTGGTGATGGCAGAGTAAGTATAATTTCCGGCTTTGCCTGAAGGGGTCGAAATGCTGGATGCTGTCCCTGAGAGGGCGCACAGCCATAACAAGACGAAGGCCAGGGAAATATATGTTTTACGCCACTGTTTTTCCATCATGCAAAATTACGTGGAATGTGGAAGGTAAAAGCTAATTTGAAGTTAAAATTTTAAGGGATCTGTACGTAAGATCCGTGTTTAGATATTTTTTTGCTGTTTTGAATGCTCTTAATTGCTTTTGATAAAGTGTTTTTACTATTTTTAGCAAATACCTCACTGACCATTTTTATGAAAACAACAAGACACCTCCCTTTTTGCCTGGACTGTGAGACCGAACTGGGTGAAAAGGACAATTATTGCCCGGTATGCGGGCAGGAAAACCTGGACCGGAAAGTCCCCGTAAGGATATTTATAGCCGATTTCTTTTCCAATTATCTCAGTTTTGATTCTACTTTTTTCCGGACTGTTCCGGTCTTTTTGTACAAACCGGGAAAACTGACCAATATCTATAACGACGGAAAGAGGAGGACATATCTCAACCCTATCCGTCTTTACCTGATCATGTCGCTGTTCTATTTCTTTATGGTCAGCCTGATCATTCCCCGAAACTTTTTTGACCAGGTCATGGCCGGAAATTTATTCGGGATAGACCTTGTAGGGAAAGGATTTATGGATAAACCTGAAATAAGGGACGCTCTCGATCCGCAGGAAAGAGCGGAAATGGACAGCCTGTTGCAACAGGCAAGGGAGAATCAACTTTACGTAATGAACGGTCCGGAAAGCCCGGAAGAACAAGCGTTCGATTCTACGAACCACAGACTGGGCTGGAAAGAACTAAAACTCCTGGCACAGGACCCGCTGGTCTCTGACAGTTCTTTTGCAAGAGCCCTGGAAAACAGTGACCGGAGCCTTTTTGATTTTATGAGCCTTAAAAGCCAGCGGAACTTTGTGGCCAACTCCAATCTGTTTATGGTAGGATTTGCCAGGAACCTGCCCATAATGATGTTTTTCCTGCTTCCTTTTTTTGCCCTGATCCTGAAACTCCTTTACATACGCAGGCCGTGGTATTATGTAGAGCATCTCATACACGGCCTGCACCTGCATAGCTTTGCCTATCTCATATACGGCATAGGCATTGTCCTGATCCATTTTAAACTGGGAAGTATGGAATGGATAGGCACAATTTCATTTTTAGTGGTATCCGTCTATACTTTTGTGTCGCTGCTCAGGGTTTACGGGCAGGGATGGTTGAAGACCGTGATAAAGTTCAATGTGCTCGGTTTTATGTATTTCCTGGTCTTTTGGATAGCCCTGGTTTATGAACTTTATTTCTCCCTTAAATTCCTGTAAGGACGGATGAGCCGGTTATCCGTTTAAGAGTTTAACCGCATCTTTGGCAAAGTAGGAGGCCGTGATATCGGCCCCGGCACGTTTTATAGCGGTGAGTTGCTCCAGTACCACCGCGTCGTAATCGAGCCAGCCTTTTTCGGCTGCGGCCTTTATCATGGCATATTCCCCGCTGACCTGGTAGACTGCTACCGGGACATCAAATTCATTTTTGATGTCCCGGACAATATCGAGGTAGCACAGGCCGGGTTTTACCATGACGATGTCCGCTCCTTCGTCGATGTCCATTTCGGTTTCACGCAGGGCTTCTATACGGTTGCCGTAATCCATCTGATATGTTTTTTTGTCTTTGGGGACATCTTTTTGATCAACAGGAGCAGAGTCCAGTGCGTCCCGGAAAGGCCCGTAAAAGGCGGAGGCATATTTGGCGCTGTAGCTCATAATCCCGGTATCGATAAATCCTTCGTCTTCCAGGGCTTCGCGGATGGAGAGGATACGCCCGTCCATCATGTCGCTGGGAGCTACAATATCAGCCCCGGCCCTGGCGTGGGAAAGGCTCATTTCGGTAAGGGCGTCGACCGATTCGTCGTTTAATATGCGTCCGTTTTCCACAATACCATCATGGCCGTAAGACGAATAGGGGTCCAGGGCCACATCGGTCATGACGAGCATTTCCGGAACAGTGTCCTTTACCGTTTTTATGGCGCGTTGCATAAGGCCGTCGGGGTTGATGGCTTCCGTGCCTTTGTTGTCTTTGAGGTTTTCCGGGACCTTTACAAAGAGCAATACCGATTTTAGTCCCAGTTTCCAAAGTTCTTTGACCTCCTGTTTTAGCTGGTCCAGGCTGTAACGATAGTAACCTGGCATGGAAGCGATCTCTTCCCTGAGGTTATTGCCCTCGGTTACAAAAAGCGGCACCAGGAAATCATCCGGGCTTATAACGGTTTCCCTGACGAGGCTTCGTATGGCCTGGTTCTTTCGCAGTCTGCGGTTTCTTCTCAGTGGGTACATAATATGTCGTTTTTTAATAAAAGTTATACCTGTTATAAATATGATCTGTATTGTTGTTTTATGCCCAGTCCTTCGGGGTTTGTAAGATTTGGAGCAGTTTTTCTTCTTCGCTTCCCTTTTCCGGATGATGGTCATATACCCATTGTACATGAGGCGGCAGGCTCATCAGGATACTTTCTATGCGTCCGTTGGTTTTGAGGCCGAAGAGGGTGCCCTTGTCGTGTACGAGGTTGAACTCCACATACCTGCCCCGGCGGATCTCCTGCCAGTTGCGGTTCTCTTCAGAATAGAGCAGGTCCTTTCTACGCTCTACGATAGGCAGGTAGGCCTCAAGAAAACTGTCGCCCACTTCGGTCACAAAATCATACCAGTGCTCTATCGTCATTTTTTCGGAGGGTTTGCAGTGATCAAAAAACAGTCCGCCTATACCCCGGGCCTCGTTTCTATGGGTATTCCAGAAATAATGGTCGCATTTCTTTTTAAAGTCCGTATAAAAAGAAGGGTTGTGTTTGTCACAGGCCGATTTGCACACCTGATGAAAGTGTATGGCGTCCTCGTTGAAGAGGTAGTATGGGGTAAGGTCCTGCCCGCCGCCGAACCAGCGGTCGGTTATGTTCCCGTCCTTGTCGTACATTTCAAAATAACGCCAGTTGGCATGTACGGTGGGGACAAAAGGGTTTTTGGGGTGCAGGACGAGGCTGAGCCCGCAGGCAAAGAAGTCACCGTCTTCAACACCGAAATTTTTTTGCATGAGTTCGGGAAGTTCGCCAAAGACCCTGGAGATGTTTACCCCTCCCTTTTCGAAAACCCCGCCGTTTTCTATGACACGGGTACGTCCGCCTCCGCCCCCCGGGCGCTCCCAAAGGTCTTCCCGGAACTTTGCTGCTCCGTCTGCCTGTTCGAGCCGGGAAGTGATGGTATCCTGGAGTTCCTGTATGTACTGGAAAAATTTTTGTTTCATCTGTTCTTTTTTATTTTTTAATAGGTCAGATGGAAATCGAAGATTCATGAGTTCCAATTACAAAATAATAACTGTACAAGTAATGCCCTAAGAGCCTTTTCGGTTGGTTTGAAAGTTTTGTTAACGGGCATTTCATATTTAAAAAATCTAACTTGTTTAATTCGGGTCATCCTCTATGTGAACCAGTTCCCCGGGATGCATCCGGATGTCGGACACCCCGGTTATTTTTTTGCTTGCAGCCATGACTTCTTTTAGTTTTGTAATGATCTCAGCATCCGTAAGTTCTGTTTTGGACCTCAGCCATTTGACAAACAAATCCCGTCCCACGGCATTGTTGTGCAGGTCCATAGCCCTGGCGGGTTCGGGATTTGGTGCAAATTGTTCGTGCCAGTCCGTAATTTGTTTGGCCCAGGCCAGGGATCTTTCCGGGTTTTTGTTCCATTTCATGGCTTCCCTGGCCAGCAGCACATTCCAAAGTGCGTGGCGAAAAGCATTGGCCCTGCCGTTAGCCCGATGTCTTTTTGGAAAGAGGTGACGGCATATGTCCAGACTCTTTGTGGTAGCCCTCGCTGTGGGGACCGGCATAAGCGGATGCCGTGCAAATAAAACCAGGAGGCTGGTTATTTGCCGGAATTTCAGGCTTTTTATCAGTTTCCACAGTGACATCCCTTTATTTCTTTAACAGCCGGGACGTACACAAAAGTTCGTACGGCTAGCTGTTGTATTCCTTTACGGCATCGATAAATGCCCGCGCATGGTCTACGGGAATATGAGGCAGTATACCATGCCCGAGGTTGACAATATACCGGTCCTTTCCGAATTCATCGATCATCTGGTGTACCATTTTTTTAATGGTTGCCGGCGGTGACAGCAGCCTGGCTGGATCGAAATTTCCCTGAAGGGTGATATTTCCTCCGCTCAGATAGCGTGCATTCCGGGCCGAACAGGTCCAGTCCACGCCCAGTGCACTTGCTTTGCTCTGTGCCATTTCGTTCAGGGCAAACCAGCATCCTTTTCCGAAGACGATGACCCTGGTATGAGGGGCCAGGGCTTCTACGATCTGGTTGATGTATTTCCAGGAAAATTCCCGGTAATCATCCGGAGAGAGCATACCTCCCCAGCTGTCGAATATCTGTATGGCATCACAGCCTGTTTTTACTTTTTCCAGGAGGTAGGCTATGGTAGTGTCAGTGATCTTTTGCAGTAATACATGGGCGGCTTCGGGCTGGGAGAAACAGAATCCCTTGGCCGTGTCGAAGGTTTTGGAACCTTTTCCTTCCACGGCATAGCAAAAGATCGTCCAGGGAGAGCCTGCAAAACCGATAAGCGGCACCTCATCGTTCAATTCCTGTTTGGTGAGCTTTATGGCATCCATGACATAGCCCAGGCTTTCCTGAATGTCAGGGACCCGCACTTTTTCCACATCGGCCAGGGAGCGCACCGGGTTGGGCAGCCAGGGGCCTATTTCGGGTTTCATTTCCACCTCGATACCCATGGCCTGAGGAACTACGAGGATATCCGAAAAAAGAATGGCCGCATCGGGCTTTACGACCCGTATGGGCTGTACGGTGATCTCTGCTGCCAGTTCGGGAGTGCGGCAACGGGTAAAAAAATCGTATTTGTCCCGGAGGGCACGGAATTCGGGTAAATACCTTCCCGCCTGGCGCATCATCCATACCGGAGGGCGTTCTATGGTTTCTCCGTTCAGAGCTCTCAGGAATAAGTCGTTCTTTATCATGTGTAGATGTTAGATTTTAGATATCAGATATTAGGGTGGAAATATATGATATCGTCCTGTTTTATATCTTTTTAAAATATTTGGCGGTGCTCGCTATGGTGCTTTCTACATCGGGAGTATTGGCGATGACAATATTCTTCGTTATTTTTTCCAAAGCTCCCGCGGTTGTGGTACCGATGCAGAAACAAACTTCGTCGTTTATAGTGTTTTTCTCCAGGTAGCTCCTTATACCGGACGGGCTGAAAAAAAGGATGCCCGACACGGGTGTTTTTATTTCATGTGGGGTAAGCCTTGTCGTATAGGATTCTATCTCGTTAAAATCGATATTGTGGCGGGTCAGGGTGTCGGGCAGGTCGCCTCTCCTGAGGTTGCCGCTGAAGAACGTAAAACTGAGATGGGCATACTTTTGAAGGATCTCTGCCGCCAGTGCTGCTGCATAATCCGTATAGGTTATGACATTAAAGCCATTTTGTTCCAGCAGTGCCCTGGTTTTTTTGCCTACGCAAAAACAGTTTTTTTGTTTTAATGCCCCGCAGCCTTTATGTTGAAGGACGCTTTTCACAGCATTTCGGCTGGTAAAGATAAGATGGTCCCTGACCTGGCTGAGGTCCACATCCCTGTACTCGACCTTTATAAAATCGGCTTCCACCATCTGGAAGCCGGCGTGGAGCAAAAGGTCTTTTTGGCACGGGAGCAGTTTTTTTGTAGATAATATGCGGAGGGTGTCCTGCATTATTCGATAGAACAGAATTTGGCAATATCCTTATTGGCACCGAAAACCACGAGAATGTCATTGGCCTGGACCACACTGTCCTTGTTTACGGCTCCCAGGACTTTTCCGATGGACTGCCGTGTTCCGAATAGGGTGGTTTTCCTTTCTTTCCGGATAATAGTGATAATATTGAGGTTGTATTCGTTGCGGAAATCGATCTCCTGAAGTGTTTTGCCTTCAAATTCGGGCAGAGCCTTGATCTCGGAAATTGAGTGGTTAGGGTCCAGTTCAAAATTGTTGATCATGCTCTTCAGGTTGATCTTTTTGGCCAGTGCCTCGGCAAACTCCTGCTCGGGATGGACGATGGTCTCTATGCCCATGGCGTGGAGTACGGTATCGTGAATGGGCGACAGGGACCGGCTTATAATCTTCGCATCGGTCAATTTTTTGATGATGGCCGTGGCGATAATGGTGGCGCCTTCGTTTTCCCCTATGGCAATGACGGCAAGATCCGCATTTTTTACGGGAACGGCTTCATAGGCCATCTCATTGGTAGCATCCATACATACCGTATGGGAGATCGTATCCTTCAGACGGTCTACCTTCTCCATTTTATTATCCACACCGATAACCTCATTTCCCATATCAGTAAGGTAAACGGCAAGGGATGACCCAAAATTTCCCAGTCCGACAATTACAATTTTCATCTGTATTGCTTTTCCTCCGGCTTCGCTCAGGAACCGAAAAACATCAACCTCTGGTTATATTGCGTACCCGGTTGCTGAGCGGAGCCGAAGCATTAGTTTATCAAAATATTCTCTTCGGGATACTGGTGGAAATTGTGCTGAATTTGCCGCAGCATGCCTATTAGCAAGTTGAGTAATCCTATCCTCCCGAAGAACATTACAAAAATGATCACATATTTACTCGGGTCGCTGAGTTCCCCGGTAATGCCGAGGGACAATCCCACGGTACTATATGCCGAAAAGATCTCAAATGCAATTTGTATAAGCGAGAAATCTTTTTCGAATATCAATAACAATAATATAGCATTCCCGATAACGATAAGGGAGATGCAGATTATGGCAAATGCTCTTTTTACGGATTGGTTATTAACCTTTCGCGTACCTATTTCTATGTGTTCCTTTCCTCTTGCAAGTGAAAATATGTTCAGGGTTGCCAGTGCAAAGGTACTCGTTTTTATACCTCCCCCGGTAGAAGCCGGCGAAGCCCCTATCCACATCAGCAGGATCACGAACAGGATGACGGGCGTAGTGAGGTCGGCAAAATCCAGGGTGTTAAAGCCTGCAGTACGGGTGGTGACCGATGTAAAGCTGGCTGTTGTTATTTTTCCCAGGAGGGTGTCGTGGTCTTTCAGTATATTCCCGGTTTCCCCGATATATATAAATACGGTACCGAAAAACAGCAGGATGGAGGTGGTGACGAAGACGATCTTCGAATTGAGCGTAAGCACCCTTACCGGCTGTATAAATTTGCGGTAGATGATGAGGTTTAACAATAATGTCTTGATGTATTTTATAAAGTTTTTAACAATATTGTATCCCAGTCCGCCGAAGATAATGAGGTAGATGATCACCCACTGGAAACCATAAGCGTGACTGAGGTTCTTGTCATAAAACCCGTCAGACAGTATGGAAAATCCGGCATTACAGAAGGCAGATATGGAGTGGAATATGGAAAAGAACAGTTTGTTCTGTATATCGGGGACATCATGGATGGTATAATAAATAAAGGCAGCGCCTGCCAGTTCCAGCCCAAAAGTAAATATAACAACCTCCACAGCCATTTTCAATACATCGTTCAGGCGTTCGGTGCCCATAAAATCCTTGACATTAAGGCCCTCCTGGAAAGAAGTCCCGCCCTTGAAGAAAAAGGCAAAAAAGGAAGTAAATGTAAGCATGCCTATCCCTCCGAGTTGAATAATGGTCAGTATAATGGTCTGTCCTAAAAATGTAAAGTCCGTGGCCGTGTCCATGACAATAAGCCCGGTGACACAAACGGCGCTGGTAGAAGTGAAAAGCGCATCTATGTATTGAATACCGTTGGTCGTGGCATTGGGAAGCATCAGGAGAAAAGACCCGATGAGTGCAATAACAATAAAACTTCCTATAAAGAGGATAAGAGGGTTGTGATAAACGGTATACAGTTTCCGGAGCAGATGCGTGAGCCTTAGCAGAAAGTACAGGATCAATCCGATATCGATAAGGTAAGATACTTCCCTGATCTTGTGAATGCTGTCATAACTGCCCAGCCAGAAAACAGCGAGGGTAATGACGACCGTACTTATCAGCACAATCAGATTGGCCTTATACATGCGATTGATAGCAAGGTCTTTGGAAATGTGGAGCCTTGCAAAATTCAGGGCTATCAGGGCAAAAGCTATACCCAATAGCACCAGCGATTTGTTATAAACAACCGGGTGGTAATCTGCCTCGTACCCGAAGTCGAAGATCAGGAATACAATGAGGATGATATCCGTAAAACCGTAGATCTTGGAAAGCGGGCTTTTGTAATTTTTTAGTTTTTTCTTAGGCATTCTTTATCCGAAAAATATTTTCCGCTTGTCCCGTGCTGAATATAAGTGCCGGGATATGAGCGGCAAACAAACGCTGTGCAAATTTCATAATAAATTGTAATAAACTAAAATCTTAGGGAGGTTTTTAAAAAAAATCGCTTATCTCGTTATGTTTTCGCCGGGGCTTTGCCATTCGGTCCCGGGCCGGGCTGGTGCGATTTTATGTGTTTCATGATCTCCTTTCCGCCCCGATCCAGTATTTCGAGAGCGCATATGCTGCCAAGGTCGTGATAATTGTTTAACGATTTTTCTTTTTTTACGGAAAGTTTTTGGCGTCCGTCGGGAGAAAGCAGTATTCCGGTCAGGCTAACCGTGTCTCCGGCAATGGTGGCCAGGGCTCCTATGGGGGCGGTACACCCGCCTTCGAGCACGCGGAGGAACTGGCGCTCAATATATGTGCATATTTCAGTTTCCCGGTGATTCAGCTTGGAGAGGCACGACTGGCTGTATGTGTCTTTTTCCAGGGCCACGGCTACCATGGCACCCTGTGCCGGGGCGGGGACCATCCATTCCAGTGGGGTGCGGTGTTCCGGGTTGAGGTCTGTTCCTGCGAAGGGAGAGATCCGTTCCAGCCCGGCAGCGGCAAAAATGGCGCCCTGCCAGTCGTTGTCCTGTAACTTGCGCATCCGGGTATTTATATTGCCCCTCAGGTTTTCCACGGTGTGGCCGGGATAGCGGTGCAGCCATTGTGCTTTGCGGCGAAGGCTGCCTGTGGCAATGGTCCCTGAATGCTCCAGAAAAGAGAGGTCTCCCTTGTGAACCAGAATGTCTGCCGTATCTGCCCGTTGCAGTACAGCAGCCTGTACAATACCTTTGGGCAGGGCCGTGGGAACGTCTTTCATGCTGTGTACAGCTACGTCTATTTTACCCTGTATCATGGCCACGTCCAGGGTTTTGGTAAAGATGCCCGTGATACCGAGCTCGTACAAGGGCTTGTCCAGGATAATATCGCCATCCGATTTTACGGGCACGATCTCCGTACGGCAACCGAGTTTTTCAAGGCCATCCCTGACCTTGTTGGCCTGCCATAGTGCAAGTTCACTGTCCCGGGTCCCTATTTTTATGATTTTTTCCATATGTTCGGTTTTAGCCATTGGGTGGTCGGAAAAAGGATGGTTTGTATCCCTGCCGGACTGCCACTTATGCTTTGTCGTGCTGTGAGGAGGCTTTGGTATTTTTGTTCCCGGATGCCGGGCCGTTGGGCTTGTCCAGTTGAAAAACCTTCTGGATAAGTTCCAGGCTTTCATCGGCTGAGCCATTGTTTTCTTTGAGATGGTTGGCAAAATGTGTAGTGATCTTCTGTATAATGCGGTTGCCGATGATCTCTGCCTGGCTGTCGTTGAAATCTTCTATTTTTTTACGCTGAAAATCCACCTCGGCATCCTTGAGGGATTTCAGTTTCTTTTTCAATGCCTTTATGGTAGGAGCAAATTTCCTGGTACCGAGCCATTCGGTAAATTCGGTCTTTATTTCGTCTATAATGGCTTCGGCCTGTGGAATAAATGTCTTTCTGCGTTCCAGGGTCTGGTCCGTCATTTGGGAGAGGTGGTCCAGGTGTACCAGCGTTACCTTGTCCATAGCCACAATACTATGGTCTGCATTTTTAGGGACGGAAAGGTCAAGAATAAGCAATTCCTTGTCTTTTGGGATAAGGTCTGCGGACACCGTAGGCGACTGTGCCCCGGTAGCGACGATAAGAACGTCGCATTTTTCAATTTCAGTATGGAGGTCTGCGTAGTCTTTGACCGTGAGGTTGAATTTCCCCGCGATCTTTTCGGCCTTGCCCTTGGTTCTGTTTATCAGGGTGATATGATCGTTACCTGTATGTTTTATGAGGTTTTCGCAAGTATTCCGGCCTATTTTCCCGGTTCCGAAGAGCAGGATATTTTTTTTCGAAACCTCCTTTACATGGTTGAGGATGTATTGCACGGATGCAAAGGAAACCGAAGTTGCACCGGAAGACAGCTCGGTTTCGTTTTTAATGCGCTTGCTGGCCTGTATGACCGAATTGCACAGGCGTTCCAGGAAGGCCTGGGCCATACCCTGTTCCCTGGAAAGGATAAAACTCTTTTTGATCTGGGCAATGATCTCGAAATCGCCGAGGATCTGGCTGTCCAGGCCCGTCCCTACACGATACATGTGGGTAATGGCCTCACTGCTTTTATAAACATAGGCCACTTCCTGGAATTCTTCGAGATTGCCGTTGGAGTTATCGCAGAGTAATTTTATAAGTTGAAAGGGATGCTGTGCAAAACCGTATATTTCCGTGCGGTTGCAGGTAGAAATAACCAGTATTTCGTCAATACCTTCTTCCCTGGCCTGCCGGAGCAGATGGGCCTTTTTGTCCTCGTCCAGGCTGAATTTACCTCTGATCTCTTCATCTGCCTTTTTGTAGCTCAGTCCTACAACGTAAAAATATTTTCCCCGGTTAAGGTTATAATTTTCCATTAGGTAACATCTAAAATCGCAACAAAAGTAAAATTCAGCCGGATAAAAAAATAACGCTCAAAGAACTTTTTATGACGCTTCAGGAAATTTTTCCCTTTTTGAACCCTTTTATTGCCGAAATGCGTTAAATTTGTAGTAATATCAGCGGTTTTAAACATTTCAGTTTAGAATTGTTCTAAATAAATAAGTGAATTTTGTCATGGTTATAGAAGATAAAAATATCGCTATAAGTTCTGCTGATGAGATACAGCTCGAAGAAGGGTTTTCTATCTTAAGGCTTCAGAATGAAGAAAATACCGATCAGCACCTTATCAGGGAGATCGATTGCAGCTTTATCCAGTTTCACTTTTGCCTCCGGGGAAGTTCAAAATTCAATTTCAACGGGGGGCGATACCATCTCGAGGTAGGCGAAGAGCAGTCGCTGTTGTTGTACAACCCGCAGCGCGACTTGCCCATCGACCTGGAAATGGCGCCGAAATCACAGCTTGTCTCCGTACTGATCTCCATCAAGGAATTCCACTCGCTTTTTTCGCACGAAGCAGACTATATCCACTTTCTGAGCGAAGAGAACAAGGACAAAAAGTATTATAATGATGCGGAGATCACCCCGGCCATGACGGTGGTGCTCAACCAGATGATACACTACAACCTCCATGATTCGGTAAAAAGGCTGTACCTGAAGGGAAAGGCCTATGAACTGATGGGGCTGTATTTCAACAAACCCGAGGATGCCGATGTAGAGCAGTGCCCTTTCTTGGTAGATGAAGAAAATGTGGCCCGTATCAAAAAAGCCAAAGACATCATTATCGCCAATATGGCCGAGCCGCCCGGATTGGAAATCCTGGCCAATGAAGTGGGGCTGAACCTCAAAAAGCTGAAAACCGGGTTCAAGCAGATCTACGGGGATTCGGTATACAGCTTTCTCTTCGACTACAAGATGGAATATGCCCGAAAAATGCTCGAAGGAGGGGCGCATAATGTCAATGAAGTAGGGCTTAAGATAGGTTACAGTACTGCAAGTCATTTTATTGCGGCCTTTAAAAAGAAGTATGGAACTACACCTAAAAAATACCTGATGTCCCTTGCGGGATAAATGAAGAGGCTAAACACCATTTTATATCAGTAATGCGTTAAAACTGCCGGGCAAACTGCATAATCCATAACTAATTGCTAAATTTGAAATTCCTATCCATTTAAGAAATATAAACAAGATATTTAACCAGATTATATCGGAATGAAACTAACCCCAACCCTATTGGTCGTACTGCTTACTGCCATGTCATTTGGTCTCTATGCACAAAAGCAGCAAAGTGTACTGGTTTTTACCAAAACCGAAGGATTCCGCCACAAATCCATTGAAACGGGTGTGACACTGATAGAAAAACTCGGGCAGGAAAATCATTTCGATGTGGTTCATTCCGAAGACTCCACCCTTTTCAATAAGGATACCCTGTCACGCTACAATGCTGTAATATTTCTCAATACCACCGGTGATATACTGAACGAGGAACAACAAAGGGCCTTTGAGCTTTTTATGGAAAAAGGAGGAGGGTTTGTAGGGGTCCACGCCGCTACGGATACCGAATTCGACTGGCCCTGGTACGGCATGCTGGTCGGTGCGTATTTCGAGGATCACCCCAAGGTGCAGGAAGCTGTTGTCCAGGTAAAGATGCCCACACATTCTACCTGTTCTCATCTCGGGGAAACCTGGACAAGGACTGATGAATGGTATAACTTCAAAAATATCAATCCTAATATCAAGGTATTGCTCAACCTGGACGAATCGTCTTATGAAGGAGGTACCAACGGCAAGTCCCATCCTGTTGCGTGGTATCAGGAATTTGCCGGGGGGCGTTCTTTCTATACCGCAGGAGGACATACTGAAGAATCTTACAGTGAGGACGCTTTTGTAAAACATCTGCTCGAAGGGATCAAATATTGCCTTTACCGCTAAATGCCCGGACCATCTCTTAAACATTTTATAACATCTGTATCGATTTTACACATTATGTTAATAATAGTGTAAACTTTAGCTAACTCCATTGCAAGAGAGCTACAGTAGTTTTGTGCCCGTTAATAGCCAAAACTATGAAAAAACTATTGTTGACGTGCAGTATAGCACTGCTTGTCTCTGCCTATTCCTATGCCGAGGTAAGCGGGGTCCTGAAAGGACGTGTACTCGATGAAGACGATCTTCCGCTTCCGGGAGCTTCCGTACTCATTACATCCATAACCAAGGGAGCAGTTACAGACGTGGACGGTTTTTATACCATGACCGGCCTCGATGAAGGAACCTACGAAGTTTCGGTGTCTTACCTGGGATACAACACCCAGACCCAGACCGTAACCATAAAAGAGGGGCAAACCATAAGGCTGGATTTTAAAATGAAAATGCTTACCAATACCCTGGATGAGGTGGTGCTTTCCGGAATATACCTCAAAGGACAGGCCAAGGCCCTGAACAAGCAGAAGAACAACATGAATATCACCAATGTGGTCGCGGCCGACCAGGTAGGGAAATTTCCCGACGCCAATATAGGCGATGCCCTTAAACGGATCCCCGGTATAGCTATGCAGAATGATCAGGGCGAAGCCCGGGATATCATTGTGCGGGGAATGGCCCCGGAGCTGAATTCCGTAACTCTCAACGGCGACCGTATCCCATCGGCCGAAGGCGATAACAGGCGGGTGCAGATGGACCTTATCCCGGCCGATATGATACAGACCATAGAAGTGAACAAGGCCGTAACGCCCGATATGGAAGGCGATGCCATAGGAGGGTCCGTAAACCTGGTTACCCGTTCTGCCCCTTCCGGGTTCAGGGCTTCCGCAACACTCGGGGCAGGGACCAATCCTATCCGGGATAATACCCCCGTATATAACTTTTCGGGCATTATCGCCAACCGTTTCTTTAATGACAAGCTCGGTGTGGTGCTCAGCACTTCCTATAATTATAACAAATACGGCTCGGACAATGTGGAATTCGAATGGAAAAAAGACGATAGCGATAATCCGTTTGTCAATGAGCACGATATCCGGATATATGATGTGACCCGTATACGTAAAAGTATTTCCGCAAGCCTGGATTATGACCTCAGTGCCGATCACAAGCTCCATTTCAAAACCCTCTTTAACCACCGCAACGATTATGAGAACAGATACCGCCTTACCTTCAAGAGTATGGAAGACGAGGATGGCGACGGCATATACACTGCCGAAGTGAGAAGGCAGACCAAAGGAGGGAGTCACGACAATAAAAACGCCCGCCTGGAAAACCAGAAAATGTACAGGCTTTCCCTTGGCGGTGACCATATCCTGTTTGACGCCCTTGAGGCCGACTGGAACGTAAGCTGGGCACGGGCAAGCGAAAAAAGGCCCAACGAACGTTATATCGAATACGAACAGGAAGGCATAGAGCTTATCCAGGATTTCTCCCGGAATAAATTCCCTGTAATGGTTCCGGAAAACGGGGATTACAACGATCCCGCCCTGTTCGGGTTAAAGGAGCTGACCGAAGAGAACCAGGATACCAAAGAAGACAATTACACGGCCAGGGTCAATTTTAAAACAGCCCTGATCCGGGAAGGCGATTATGCCAGTTATATAAAGTTCGGCTATAAATACAACAAAAAGAAAAAGGACAGGGATAATGACTTCTTTGAATATACCTCCCTGAGCGGCGACCTGGAAAACATGAGCCGGGTTTCTTATGGCGATCATACCGTAAGCGGTTTTAAACCCGGCGGACGTTATGTATCCGGAAATCTTGTAGACAGGGGCTTTCTGAGTAATCTGGACCTGAACAATGGTAATTTGTTTGAAAAAGAACCCGTTTTGGATGAGTATATTACCGAAAACTACCGTGCCGAAGAAAGTATTCACGCGGCCTATGCCTTTATAGAGCAGGACCTGGGCAAACAGTTCTCATTTCTCGCCGGTTTCCGTTTTGAACATACAGGGATAGACTATACAGGTTACACTTTCGATGAAGAGACCGGAGAGACCCTTGAGGATGTGAAAGCTATTGAAGAAAGCAAATCGTACGGGAATTTCCTGCCCAACCTGCAATTAAAATATAAAGTTGCCGAAAATACCATCCTTCGCGCGGCATTTACCCAGACCATGGCGCGCCCCAATTATTACGACCTGGTCCCTTACCAGGCCATCAATTCGGACGATGCGGAGATCGCTGTCGGGAACCCGGACCTGGAGGCTACAAAATCCTATAATTTTGATATCTTCGGGGAGCACTATTTTTCGTCCGTAGGCATTGTTTCCGGTGGCGTGTTCTACAAGAACCTGAAAGATTATATCTATACTTATCGCGAACTGGGCTATACCATACCGGGATATGATGGGGTCTTCGAATTTTCACAACCCCGTAATGGCAGGGATGCCAAAGTGTACGGTTTTGAAGTGGCCTTTCAGCGCCGCCTCAATTTCCTGCCCGGATTTTTAAGAAACCTGAACCTCTATGCCAACTATACCTATACCGGTTCCGAAACCAACAGCGTGGAAGGGCGTGATGAGAAAACAGACCTGGCAGGTGCCGTAGAGCATATGCTCAACAGTTCCCTGTCTTACGAAACTGATAGAGTTTCACTGCGGATGTCCCTCAACCTGGCCGACGATTATATCGATGAATATGGCAGTGATACCTTCGAAGACAGCTATTACGACAGCCAGTTGTTCCTCGACTTTAACGCTTCTTACGCCATAAGCCCCAAATGGCGGATATTTGCCGAGGTAAAAAACATCACCAATCAGCCCCTGCGATACTATCAGGGCGTAAAAAACCGAACCCAACAGGTAGAATACTACGATTTTAACTGGAACATAGGCGTGAAATTTGATTTTTAACTGAATATTAAAGGGACCGATGACGGAAGACCGATGACAGGTGTATGTTTCGGTCACCCGTCATCGGTCCCCTGTCTAAAAAAACAAACAGATGAAAAAAACGATCTTAATATTAACCGTATCTGCTGCAATATTAACATCCTGCAAACGACAACCCGTAGAGACGCACGGCAGTGCGTCTCAAACCGGCAACGATAGTATTAGCCTGAAAAAGGACCAACCGGAGATCATAAACCTCATCGCCGATATGGAAACCGAACCCGTGGCCACAGGTGATGATGCCGCCGATGATGCCTGTATCTGGTATAACACAGCAACCCCCGAAGGTTCTACGATTATCGGAACAAACAAAAAACAGGGCCTGGTGGTGTATGACCTGAAAGGAAAACAGCTTTTCCAATACCCGGTGGGGCGGGTGAATAATGTGGATATCCGCGATGGTTTTGCTCTGGGCAGGGATACGGTAGCCCTGGTCGCTGCTACCAACCGTAGTGACAATACCATTTCGGTCTTTAAAGTCAACAAGGCGGATGGTTCATTGCAAAATGTGGCAGCACGCAAGCTGGTTTCCGAAATGCCCGAAGTATACGGTTTCGGAATGTACCGAAGCCCGGAAACCGGAAAGTTCTACGGATTTATCACCGGAAAGGAAGGTGAGGTAGAGCAATGGGAAATGTTTGCAAAAGGCGATAAGGTAGACGGTAAAATAGTGCGAAAGTTTCAGGTGGGCTCCCAGACCGAAGGGGTGGTAGCCGATGACCATCATGCCAAAGTATATATCGGTGAAGAAAATGTAGCCCTCTGGAAGTACGGCGCCGAACCCGGTGACGGAACGGAAAGGGAAAAAGTGGCCTCGGTGACCGATCGCAATATGAAAAGTGATTTTGAAGGCGTTACGATTTATCCGCAGGATGGTGGAAAAGGCTATGTGATCCTGTCGTCACAGGGCAATAATTCCTATGCGGTATTCGACCGGGAAGAAAACACCTATCTGGGCAGCTTTGCCCTGGTAGCTGGCGAAACTGTGGACGGCACCTACGACACGGATGGAATAGATGCCACAAGCCGTTATTTTAACGAAAAGTATCCGCAGGGATTTTTTATCGCCCAGGACGGTGCCAATACACAAGGTAAGGATACGCTGAACCAGAATTTTAAAGTGATAGACTGGAGAAAAGTAGCGGAAGGTTTGCATCTGGATAAACACTGACTATAATGCTATCGATAAAAAAATAAAGCCCCTTCCGTTTTAAACCTCAAATAATGCCTATTTTTATCCGAAAATTTAAACAACAGGATGAAGGGCGTTTTATTGGTAAATCTGGGTTCGCCGGATAGTACTGAAGTAAAGGATGTAAAGAAATATCTCGACGAGTTCTTAATGGACGAAAGGGTGATCGATGTCCCCTGGCTCCTGCGGGCATTTATCGTAAGGGGAATAATCCTGAGGACCCGCCCCAAAAATTCGGCCGAAGCCTATAAAAGGATCTGGTGGGAAGAAGGCTCTCCGCTTATTGTGCTGTCGGAGAGGTTGCAGGAAAAAGTACAGGAACTCGTGTCCGTACCTGTTGCCCTGGCCATGCGTTATGGCAATCCTTCCCTCGAATCCGGCCTGAAGGAGTTAAGGCAAAAGGGGGTGACAGAAGTGCTACTCGTACCGCTCTATCCGCAGTTTGCCATGGCCACTACGGAAACCATTTTGGTGCTGGCCGAGAAACTCCGGAAAAAACACTTTCCCGAAATGAGTTTTACCACCATGCCCGCCTTCTATAATCACCCCGATTATGTCCGGGTGCTTTCTGCCTCCGTACAGGAAGAATTACAGAACAGGGAATGGGATCACCTGCTGTTTTCCTATCACGGGGTGCCCGAAAGGCATATCAAAAAGTCAGATATCACCAAATCCCACTGTAAGATCGACGGGAGTTGCTGTAACAACCCCTCGCCGGCACATCGTTTCTGCTACCGCCACCAGTGTTATGAGACCACAAAACAGGTGGCATCATACCTGGGGCTAAAGGAAGGGACATATTCTACCTCGTTCCAGTCGCGCCTGGGTAAGGATCCCTGGTTGCAACCGTATACCGACCAGACCGTGGCCGGCTTTGCGGAAAAAGGGACCAAAAAAATGGCGATCGTCACTCCTGCCTTTGTTTCTGACTGCCTGGAAACCCTGGAAGAAATAGGAATGGAGGCCAAAGAGGATTTCCTGGAAAAAGGCGGGGAGGAATTTTATGTGATCCCCTGTTTAAACGACCGGGAAGACTGGGTAAAAGTATTGGCCCGGTGGATGGACGAATGGGCAGATCAATAAAATCTGACCGAAGCAGGGAAAAGAGCCACGATTAAAATATTTTTCATTCTGTTCCGACTGTATTAGAGGGACAAAAGATTATTTCTCCGGATCACGGGTCTCGTGTATCTGCTCTGTTTTTGTATGTTGTTTCCGGGAGTTTTTCGGGAAAAATTGCGAAATCACAGGTTATGTGCCGGGGATTCGGAAATTTGTCGCTCAACAAAAACATGATATGGCAAAGATTTCATCCAAAGATCTGGGAGACGAACCCATTGGCAAATTACTCGTAAAACAAGCTGTTCCGGCATCTATCGGTATATTGGTGATGTCGTTGAATATCCTTGTCGATACCATTTTCGTGGGCAACTGGATAGGTTCTACTGCCATAGCTGCCATTAACGTGGTGTTGCCGGTCTCGTTCTTTATCGCCGCATTGGGGATGGCCATTGGTATCGGTGGGGCTTCCATTATTTCCAGGGCCCTGGGGGCAAATAACCCGGAAAAGGCCCTGCGTACTTTTGGAAACCAGATCACCCTGACCCTTATCGTGACGCTCGCTTTTGTGGTAGCCGGACTGACTTTTGTGGATAGTATAGTCCTGGGGTTTGGAGGCAAGGGGAATATATTCGACCCCGCCAAGGTCTATTATATGATCGTATTGTATGGAGTACCCGTTCTGGCACTTTGCATGATGGGCAACAATGTCATCAGGGCCGAAGGCAAACCCAAGTTTGGTATGGTGGCCATGATGATCCCTTCCGTCGGGAACCTGCTTTTCGATTATATATTGATCAACGTGCTGGATTACGGCATGTATGGTGCAGCCTGGGCGACCACAGGCTCTTATGTGCTGTGTTTTGCCTACATTGTGTGGTTTTTTCGCTCCGGGAACTCCGAACTGAAAATAAACTGGAAACACCTTGCCCTGAAGGGAGATATTGTAAAAGAGATAGGGGCACTGGGTTTTGTTACCCTGGCCAGGCAGGCGGTGGTGAGTATTACCTACCTCTTTATGAATAATATATTGTATCACATCGGTGGCGAGTCGTCGGTGACGGTCTATGCCATTATCGGAAGGATGCTGATGTTTGCGTTGTTCCCTGTGCTCGGCGTTACCCAGGGTTTCCTGCCCATAGCAGGGTTCAACTACGGGGCGCAGATGTATCAGCGGGTCATAGAGAGTATCAACATAGCTATAAAATATGCCGCTTTACTGGCTTTGCTGGTGTTTGCCTTTATTATGCTGTTTCCCGATGCCATCGTACGGGTGTTTACTACCGATGCCGATGTTGTGAGCCAGGCCCCTTCGGCTATGCGCTGGGTTTTTGCTGCTGTTCCGATCGTAGCCATACAGCTCATCGGGGCTGCCTATTTCCAGGCGGTGGGAAAAGCGGTGCCCGCACTTCTGCTAACCCTTACACGGCAGGGCTTCTTTTTTATCCCGCTCATTCTCATATTGCCGGAATTTTTGGGTGAACGGGGGGTGTGGATATCTTTTCCCATCGCGGATATATTGTCTACCCTGGTCACCGGGTTTTATCTGAACAGGGAAATAAGGTCAAAATTAAGGCCGAGTATTTCGGAAGATCTCTGATTGCTAAAAAAGTATCGAACCGGTTCATGGTGCGCTGACCAATACGGATATTATTCCTAAATTTAACCGAGTAAATAAGGGAAAGATGACAGAATACTATAATTATATAAAAGCACTGCACCTTATCTTTGTGATCACCTGGTTTGCAGGATTGTTCTACATTCCGCGGCTGTTCGTGTATCAGGTGGAGGCCTTTCAGAAACCGTCCCCCGAAAAGGAGATCCTGGGAAAACAGCTAAAGCTCATGGCCAAACGGTTGTGGTTTATCATTACCTGGCCATCCGCCATACTTGCCGTGATCTTTGCCGTATGGTTGCTCTTTCTTTTCCCTTCATGGCTGCAAGCGGGCTGGATGTACGTAAAGCTCTTCTTTGTATTGCTCCTTATCGGGTATCATGTAAAGACCCATCAGATATTTAAACAGTTGCAAAGAGATGAGGTAAAATATTCTTCCGGTTTTATGCGTATCTGGAACGAAGGGGCTACCATCCTGCTTTTTGCCATAGTTTTTCTCGTAATCCTGAAAAACAGCATCAACTGGATTTTCGGGGTGTTGGGCATTTTGGTGCTGGGTATATTGCTTATGCTGGGTATTAAGCTCTACAAACGTATAAGAGATAAGAATCCCGATGCATAGTCGGAGGTTCAACGTTCAATGCCTTACTCGGTCCCTGAGCGAAGCCGAAGGGCAAAGTTTGGTTCGAAATTTGGAACTTTAAACCTTAAATCTTAACCAGGTGGATAAAAGAATGTCATTAAGGCTGCGTATTTTCATCACCATGATATTGCTGGTGGTGGTGGCCTTTATACTTATTGCCGGGGTTACGATACTGCAATACAAACAGCAGGCCGAAGAATACCACAACGACCGGTTGCAGCACAAAGAAGACCAGGTGATTGCCAGTATAAACTACACCCTGGAAAACACGACCTGGCCGCCCACGACCGATAACCTGCAATATATCTTCAGGGATGAGATTTACAGAATATCTGACATACAGAACGTCCCCTTCAATATTTATGACCTGGACGGCAATCTTATCAAAAGCTCCAAACCCTATATCGAAGAGGACTCCACGGCCCTTCAGCTGAACGACACCATTCTCAATGCGATCGCCATGAGCCCGTACAAGCGGTATGTGGAGAAACATATTGTTGCAGGCGACCGTTTCCGTGCTTCCTATTCCTATATTACCGATATGCGGTTTAAGCCTATCGGGATACTCAATATACCGTATTTTGAAAACGACTCTTTTAACAACCGTGAACTCCGCTCCTTTTTGTTGCGGTTGGGAGGAGTGTATGTATTTATCCTTATTGTGGCCATTTTCCTGGCCTATATCATTTCCAAATACATCACCCGGTCCCTGAAAACTGTCAGCAACAAAATGCAGAAGACCAAGTTTAGTTCCGGGGCGGCCAACAAGAGGATAGTGCTGGAACATGCCAGTGAGGAGATATACAACCTGGTCAATGCCTATAACGGCATGGTGGATGCCCTGGAAGAAAGTGCCATAAAACTGGCCCGGAGCGAAAGAGAACAGGCCTGGCGCGAAATGGCCCGGCAGGTGGCCCATGAGATCAAGAACCCGTTAACGCCCATGCGTCTAAGTGTTCAGAGTTTCCAGAAAAAATTCGATCCTTCCGATCCGGACATGGAGAAAAAACTCAACGAATTTTCCAGGACCCTCATCCAGCAGATCGATACCATGAGCAGTATAGCTTCTGCCTTTTCCAATTTTGCCAGCATGCCTGCCCAGCAGAACGAGACCCTGAATGTGGTAAAGATCGTAAGGCTGGCCCTGGACATTTTTACGGAAGATTATATTTCGTTTATTACCCACGAAGACAAGATCATTGCCAGGCTGGACCGCACACAACTTATCCGGGTTATCACCAACCTGGTAAAAAACGCCATACAGTCCATCCCGGAAGGCAAGGAACCCAAAGTAGTGGTTTCCGTATTTTCGGAAGGGCAGAAGGTTAAGATCACCGTGGCAGACAATGGCTGCGGTATAGCCGACGAAAACCGCGACAAGATATTCGAGCCCAAGTTTACTACAAAGACCAGTGGTATGGGCCTCGGCCTTGGGATGGTAAAGAATATTGTAGAAAACTATAAAGGAAGCATTAACTTTACCTCCCTGCCCGGTAAAGGCACCGTATTTACCATCGTTTTCCCTAAGGAGTAGAGACGCACGGCCGTGGGTCTCAACAAGAAAAGAGGCCGTGCGTCTCTACCGAAACAGACCAAAAAAACAAAGCAATATTTTGAACGATATGGAAGAATACAAAAATATTTACGTAGAGGAAGACAACGGCATAGCGTTTATTACCATAGACCGCCCTGCAAAACTCAACGCGCTGAACAGGGCCACGATCGAAGAACTGCACGATGCCTTTAAGGAAAATGACGAAGACCCCGATATCAGGGCCATTATTATTACCGGAAACGGAGAAAAAGCCTTCGTTGCCGGAGCCGATATCTCCGAATTTGCTCATTTTTCGGTCAAAGAAGGAGAAGCTCTTGCCGCAAAAGGCCAGGAAATGCTTTTTGACCTGGTAGAGAACCTGTCTACCCCCGTAATTGCCGCGGTAAACGGCTTTGCACTCGGAGGCGGGCTGGAACTGGCTATGGCCTGTCATTTTCGCATAGCCTCGCAAAACGCCAGGATGGGGCTTCCGGAAGTATCCCTCGGCGTGATCCCCGGATATGGCGGTACACAGCGGCTACCTCAGCTTGTAGGCAAGGGAAAGGCCCTGGAAATGATTATGACTGCCGGAATGATAAATGCAGAAGAAGCAAAAGATTACGGCCTAGTAAACCATGTGGTCTCACAGGAAGAACTATTGGATTTTTGCGAGAATATAGCCCTGAAGATCAGCAAAAATTCCGGAGTGGCCATAGCTGCTGCAATACGGGCGGTCAATGCCGGGTATAAAGACGGAGTGGATGGTTATCGTGCAGAAATAAAGGCCTTCGGAAACTGTTTTGGTACTGAAGATTTTAAAGAAGGGACTACCGCTTTTCTGGAAAAAAGGAAGGCCGTATTTCCCGGAAAGTAACGACCGTGTTGTAATAACTCTAAGGGAGAATAATATTGAGGGTGCCTGAAAAGTAGCATTTACGTCAACCTGACCGGTATAGGAGGGTTCAGAATGACATGGCATAGGACTTTTTGGGCACCCTCGTTTTTACAGGATATACCAGGACTTTATACCTGGAAAACATACCTACTCCAGAGACTTTGAAACGGCAAAACTGTCTTCCAATAGCCTGTACTTAACAATCTTGTTATTTTCCACAACCAAATGAATGAAGAAAATTGATTCGACTATTTTACCTGTTGGTACCATTTTGGTAATAAATTCTCCTGCAATTACGGCTTCTGACCGGTCAATGAAGATCTTAGAGATATTCGCCATCTGAGGCTCGGTATTTGACCATAACAACGTAAAAAGGTCTTTAAGTTCCTGCCTGTTGTTTCGTTTACCCAGCCATTTTGCTTTTGATGTATCTCCCGGAATGTACCAATCTACCTTGTCGGAAAATAAGTTTATTAACTGATCTAACGCTCTTTTGCTTAAAAATTCGAGAAAATTCTCAACAACCGTTTTTGTAGCATTCATAATATACGGGTAAAATTGATTTAAACTTTTATGTTTAAAGGGTCACCAGGATTTTGGTTTGATCGATAGTGACGCATAGATATTCGTGAGATTTGCCGTGTTGACTGTGTCATAAGTCGTCGTTTTTTGACTCCCACGCTCTAAAACACGCAATAAGTGAATTTACGTTCCGGATCTTTTCACTGCTGTTGCTTGCAGAAATGCCATTAATCCAACCCAGGCGGCAACTCCGATCATCATGAATGAGCCCCAGCCGCTTATTTTTGAAAATAGGATCGCTACGCAAATGAAGCTGGCAACCACCCAGGTGATATCCAGCCCTATGATGGTTTTTACACGGTTTATCCTTATCGGGTTCCCCAAAGCGGTGAAGCCTGTAAATGCCGAAAACAATATCAGGAATATCCCGACCTCTGTAAATGGCAGTGTTTCGGATACCTGGAAAATGGTAGCAAATACGGTTGGAACTACGGATAATATTAATCCTGTAATTCCTGAGCTGATCGCATTAACGAGCAAAATTGTTTTTAGTTTCATCTGTTCTTTTTTTATTGGTTTAAATTAGTCAGTACCTGCCCCGACCAATGTCGGGATGGAATTCGCCATAGAACATTTTCGGTTAGTGTCAACTTAATTTTGTCATGGCTCATTTCATATCAAATATCTTTTTTACAAAACTACTTTTGAAACGAGGGTTATTCATTACCATTTCACGACAAGGTGTTATCATTTTGCGACAAGCTATTGTAATCTCTCCAAACCTGTTGGTATATTTGCCGTATGAATTATAAAAGAACATTTCTTCAGGCATTTATGATATTTTGTGAAGAACGAAATATCGACATACAAAAGTTAGCGGAGCTTTCGGGATTTTCAATCCGGGATCTGAATTCAAAACCGGATTTTACGTTGAGCAATCAACAAATGGAAACCTTATGGGGGAATGCCATACAGATTTCCAGGGATGAACTGATCGGTTTTCGTTTTGGAGCAGCCATGCAGTTAGCTGCGTTAAATATTGTCGGGCAGATCATTCAAACCAGTAATACGGTTAAGCAAGCCTTATTGAATGCAAGTTCGCTTATTCACCTCTTTACCGATTTCTATACCATGAAAATAGAGGAAAAGGAAAAAACGTTTTCAATCGTTTTCAGGAAAAATAATAAGTATAAAAACTTTGCGACCTCCTTTGGCCAGATGGGAGACTTTCTTGTTGCATTAACGGTTCACGAATTAAAAGGCTTGCTATTACAGCAACCAAAGCCTTTAAGAGTAACAATGCCTTCGTTCAAAGAAAAATGGCAAAACGATTATTTGGAAATCCTGGATTGTCCTGTCCGTAAAAAAGAGTACTATGCTTTGGATTTTGACAAGGCATATCTGAAAACAAAAATAATTACGGGAAATTATGAATTGCAGCAGCTATTATTAAATCAGGTAGCGGAATTAAAAAATACGTTTGCGGATAAAGGGTCTTTCTCTACGGCCATTTTCAATTACCTGATCAGCAACTCGTATCTGTATTCATTATCAGCAGAATCCGTAGCTACCAATTTTAATATAAGCGTTCGAACATTGCAACGCAGGTTAAAGGACGAAGGGGCCTCTTATATCCAGATTGTCGAAGAAGTCAGAAAAACATTGGCAATTCAATATTTAAGAAGTGATATTGCATCTGTAAAAGAAATCTCTAATATATTGGGATATGCAGAAGTAAGCGGATTTGTCAGGGCTTTCAAAAAATGGACAGGCCGGTCCCCGTCCTTGTTTTTAGAAAATAAAAACTGACAGTTCAGGCACAAAGATTGGCTGCGGATGACAGGCTTGTTGTTTCCGGTAATATTATTTATGTAACTCCAGCAACCTCGCCACGTATTTCCCCACCACGTCAAACTCCAGGTTCACTTCGGTGCCGATTTTATAATTCCTGAAATTGGTGTGTTCATACGTATAGGGGATAATGGCCACGCTAAAGCTGTCAGGGCCTGAATCGACCACGGTGAGGCTTGTGCCGTCTATGGTGATGGACCCTTTTTCTATGGTGATATTATTGGAAGAAGCGTCATAGGTAAAAGTGAACAGCCAGCTACCGTTGACGTTCTTGATGTCAGAACACATTGCGGTTTGGTCTACATGCCCCTGGACGATATGCCCGTCCAGCCTGTCGCCCAGCTTCATGGCGCGTTCGAGGTTTACGGTGTCCCCTTTTTTCAACTGCCCCAGGCACGACCTTTCCAGGGTTTCCCGGATGGCTGTTACGGTATATTCATCACCGTTTACAGACACTACCGTAAGGCAAACGCCATTATGCGAAACACTCTGGTCTATTTTTAGTTCAGATGCGATATTACTTTTAATGGAAATGTGCAAATTGTCCTTTTCCGGTGCGAGATTTGTCACCGTTCCGAATTCTTCAACGATCCCTGTGAACATTCTTTCGTATTTATTGGTTAATTTTGCTATGTAAAAGTAAGGAATAATAAAACTACCCTATACCGTTACTTTTATAAAATTTTGATAAATATAATCGGGTCTTTAATAAATGATTTAATGAGATCGAAGGCCGGAGACGGTTGACGGGTGCATGCATCGGTCATCAGATATCGGTCTTCTGCCCAAAAAATACAGAAGTATGAAAGTGAAAAACAATATACGTGTCGGCATTTCTATCGGAGATATTAACGGGATAGGCGGTGAAATAGTGCTCAAAACCTTTGAAGACAGTCGTATGCTGGAGTTTTGTACTCCGGTGATCTTTGCCTCCAACAAGGTTATCGCTTTCCAGAAGAAGCATTTCGGGCTGGAGATCAATTACAACGGGGTGCAGGAAGCCTCCCAGGTCGTGGACGGTAAAGTCAATATTGTCAATATCTCAAAAAACGCCCCGAAAATAGAGTTCGGAAAAGAAACACCCGAGGCCGGAAAATATGCACTACTGTCCCTGAAAGCGGCTGTTGAAGCACTGAAAGCTGATGAGGTAGATGTGCTGGTCACTGCACCGATAAACAAACACAACATACAGTCTGAGGAATTTCACTTCCCCGGGCATACCGATTACCTGGCCGAAGAACTCGGTGGCGAAGCCCTGATGTTCATGGTCACTGAAGACCTGAAAGTGGGATTGATGACCGACCATATCGCCGTAAAAGATGTGAGCGAGAACATAACGAGAGACCTTATCCTCAAAAAAACAGGTAAAATACACGATTCGCTGGTACGTGACTTCCGTATCCGCAAACCCAGGATCGCTGTATTGGGCATCAATCCGCACAGTGGTGACAACGGGGTTATAGGAAAAGAGGACGACACTGTGCTGAAACCGGTGATCAAAGAACTCTTTGAAATGGGCATGATGGTTTTCGGCCCGTATTCGGCCGACAGCTTTTTCGGTTCGGAGAACTACAAAAAGTTCGATGCCATCCTGGCAGCTTATCACGACCAGGGGCTGATCCCTTTCAAGACCCTTTCTTTCGGTAAAGGAGTAAACTATACTGCCGGGCTCGACAGGGTAAGGACCTCTCCCGACCACGGTACGGCCTACGAGATCGCAGGCAAGGGCACAGCAGACTTCCAGTCGTTCAAGGAAGCGGTTTTTACGGCCTTGCACATTTATAGGAATCGCGAAGAATACAAGAAGATAAGTGCCAATCCGCTTAAAAAATCGTCGGTGAACACCAAATAAACAGGGGGGGCTGAAATACAGGATACATAGAAAGTTAATGAAATTGTTAATCCGCAGGTTTTACGACGATTTTCAGTTTTCTTTATGTAAATTTGACTATAACAAAGCCGGACGACCGGCATAAAACTTTAAAATATCTGGTTTAACCTTGGTTTTTTTCGCGGGAGATCTCCGGGAAAATAAAAATGGAGGCAAAAAATCCGGATAGTAAGTTGGTCATTAATAAAAATTTATATCTTTGCACACCCGTTCCCGGCGCCTAAGGCTTTTGGAATGAGATGCAAAGGCAAACTGATGTTTAAAATGAAGAAGTTCAAGGAGTTCGATATTCCTTTTGCTGGGTTAAAGCAGGGAGAGCACCGGTTTGATTATCATGTCGATAATTTGTTCTTTGAAGGTTTTGACTATACCGACTTTAACGATGCATCGCTGAAGGTAGGTGTAGTCTTGCACAAAAAAAGCAATATGCTGGAGTTTGGGTTCAATACAAAAGGAACGGTAAATGTAAACTGCGACCTTTCTAACGAACCTTTTGACCTGGAAATAAAAGGAGATCTGGATCTTATCGTAAAGTTTGGAGAAGAATATAACGATGAGAGCGAAGAAGTACTTATCCTGCCCCATGGTGAACACCAGGTCAATGTAGCACAGTATATCTATGAAATGGTCGTGCTTTCCGTTCCGGCCAAAAAAGTGCACCCTGGAATAGAAGACGGTAGCCTGGATTCCGATATTGTTCGGAAACTGAAAGAGCTGGAACCCGGTGAAGCAAAAGCGAAGAAAGAAGAAACAGATCCCAGATGGGATGAATTAAAAAAACTGTTAACGGATAAATAAGAAAACAAAATTTTTTAAAATAAACAAAAATGGCACATCCTAAAAGAAGACAGTCTAGTACGAGAAGAGATAAAAGAAGAACGCACTACAAGGCGACTGCTCCTCAAATTGCCGTAGATTCCACTACCGGAGAAGCTCACCTGTATCACAGAGCTCACTGGCACGAAGGTAAGTTGTACTACAGAGGCAAAGTGTTGATCGATAATACTGCCGAAGAGGTAGCATAGTAATAACGGTCTGAAAAAAGGTAAAACTCTCACGATGTGAGGGTTTTTTTTATGAGGAAATATTTTTCTAAATAGTAAAAACCAACTATTTTGCACCAGAATTCAAAGAAAATTAATAATTTCACACAGTTTAAGCCTCTTCGTCTGTGAATAAATGAAGAAGAGGTTTAAAGAAAGACGGTTTGATTGAATTTTGGTTTGAAAGCAAAAATTAACATAGAAAATACCGGGACTGAATGATCTTCATATCCGAAACGGAGAAAAGAGACATTGAAGGGGGTATGATTTTTACATTGATTTTTCTTCGGTTTCGTGGTTTTGGTATAAATGAAATTAAACTATGGGTAGAAAAACAGCAGCAATCACCGCTGTAGGAGCATACGTTCCGGATTTTGTGTTATCTAATCAGATCTTGGAAACCATGGTGGAGACCAATGACGAATGGATAACGACAAGAACAGGTATAAAAGAAAGGCGTATACTCAAAGGAGAAGGTAAAGGAACTTCATATCTTGCCATAAAAGCTGCAAAAGACCTTATCGACAAGGCAAAAATAAATCCTGAAGACATAGATCTGGTGATCATGGCAACTGCTACGCCCGACCTGCTGGTGGCTTCCACAGGAGCCTATGTGGCCACTGAGATCGGAGCCGTGAATGCATTTTCCTACGATTTGCAGGCGGCATGTTCCAGCTTTTTATTTGGCATGTCCACTGCGGCCAGCTATATCGAATCCGGAAGGTATAAAAAAGTATTGCTTATCGGTGCGGACAAGATGTCGTCTATTATAGACTATACCGATCGCACCACCTGTATCATATTCGGTGACGGCGCCGGGGCAGTCCTCTTTGAACCCAATGAAGAAGGGCTGGGGCTGCAGGATGAATACCTGAGGTCTGACGGACAGGGAAGGGCATACCTGAATATGGAGGCCGGAGGGTCCCTGTTGCCCGCTTCCGAAGAGACCGTGAAGAACAAGCAGCACTTTGTTCACCAGGACGGGAAAACCGTCTTTAAGTTCGCCGTTTCCAATATGGCCGACGTTGCAGAGAAGATCATGACAAAGAACAACCTGACCCGGGAAGATGTGCAATGGCTCGTACCTCACCAGGCCAACAAACGGATCATCGATGCTACCGCCGGAAGAATGAAGCTCGAAGCAGAAAAGGTCATGATAAACATTCAGAAATACGGAAATACCACCTCGGCAACACTTCCTCTCTTGCTGGCTGATTACGAAAAACAACTGAAAAAAGGAGATAACCTTATTTTTGCTGCTTTCGGAGGAGGGTTTACCTGGGGCTCCGTATATCTGAAATGGGCATATAACCCCCGGTAATGACCGATTGAGGTAAGGAGGTAATCGGTAAACAGTAATCAGTGTATTAACCGAACACCGATTACTGAACACCGGACCCCGGGAAGTGGGAAAAAGAGACTAAAAACTAACAAAACAAATAATCATGAATTTAAAAGAAATTCAAAATCTGATCAAATTTGTAGCCAAATCGGGTGCCAGTGAGGTGAAGCTGGAGATGGATGATATAAAGATCACCATCAAGACAGGCACGGAAGGCAGTTCGTCAGAAACCGCGTTTATACAGCAGGTGCCGGTTGCTCCTACAGCTGCCGTACCCCAACAACCTGGACAGCAGCAAGCCCAGGAGCCTGCAGTTCCTGCCAAACCGGGCGAAGAGGCCCCGGCAGAAAGCGATAACGATAAATACATCACTATAAAGTCTCCCATCATAGGAACCTTTTACCGAAAACCATCTCCGGATAAACCGTCTTTTGTAGAAGTAGGAAGCACGGTGAGCCAGGGCGATGTGTTATGTGTTATAGAGGCGATGAAACTGTTCAATGAAATAGAGTCTGAAGTTTCCGGTAAGATCGTAAAAGTGTTAGTAGACGACTCTTCTCCGGTGGAATTCGATCAGCCTCTGTTTTTAGTTGACCCATCATAAGAAATTTTATCCTTCGACACTTCAACTGCGTTCAGTGCAGGCAAGCTCAGGATGACTTTTGAATTCAAAATAAAAGTTTCAGCAGATGTTTAAAAAAATACTAATAGCGAACCGAGGGGAGATTGCGCTTCGTGTTATTCGTACCTGTAAAGAAATGGGGATAAAAACGGTAGCTGTCTATTCTACGGCAGATGCCGACAGCCTGCACGTGCGTTTTGCCGACGAAGCGGTTTGCATAGGCCCTCCCCCGAGCAATTTGTCCTACCTGAAGATGTCCAACATCATAGCGGCTGCCGAGATTACCAATGCAGACGCCATACACCCCGGGTATGGATTTCTTTCCGAGAATGCCAAGTTTTCCAAGATTTGTGCAGAACACGACATAAAATTCATAGGAGCCTCTGCCGAGATGATCGAAAGAATGGGAGACAAAGCCTCGGCCAAAGCTACCATGAAAGAAGCGGGAGTGCCTACGGTGCCCGGTTCTGAGGGCATCCTGGAATCTTACGAAGAAGCGAATAAACTGGCCGGAGATATGGGCTATCCCGTAATGCTTAAGGCTACCGCAGGAGGCGGAGGAAAAGGAATGCGTGCCGTCTGGAAGGAAGAAGACCTCAAAAAGGCCCTGGAGAGCGCTCAGCAGGAAGCCGCCGCTGCATTTGGCAATGACGGGATGTATATGGAAAAGCTCATCGAAGAGCCCAGGCATATAGAGATCCAGGTCGTCGGCGATGCCTATGGCAAAGCCTGCCACCTTTCTGAAAGGGATTGCTCCGTACAAAGGCGCCATCAGAAACTTACAGAAGAAACCCCTTCGCCCTTTATGACCGATGAACTCCGGGACAAAATGGGAGAAGCAGCCGTCAAGGCGGCAGAATATATAAAATATGAAGGTGCGGGCACCGTAGAATTTCTCGTAGACAAACACCGCAACTTCTACTTCATGGAAATGAATACCCGTATTCAGGTAGAACACCCTATCACCGAACAGGTCATAGATTACGACCTGATACGCGAACAGATACTGGTAGCGGCAGGAGTGCCGATCTCCGGTAAGAACTACACACCCAAACTGCATTCCATCGAATGCAGGATAAATGCAGAAGACCCCTACAACGATTTTCGTCCTTCACCCGGAAGGATCACCACATTACACGCGCCGGGAGGACATGGTGTGCGACTGGATACCCACGTATACAGCGGGTATGTTATTCCGCCGAATTACGATTCTATGATCGCCAAGCTCATCACTACGGCACAGACCAGGGACGAGGCCATAAATAAAATGAAACGGGCCCTGGACGAATTTGTCATAGAAGGCGTAAAGACCACGATACCCTTTCACAGGCAGTTGATGGATCATCCCGATTATATCGCAGGGAACTATACCACCAAATTTATGGAAGATTTCGAAATGAAACCTGTGGAGGAAGAGTAAATATAGAAACTAAAATGTTTTTATAATACATAAAAGAAGGCTATAAGGCCCGGACACCTGGTGTGCTCCGGGTTTTGTTTTTTAGCATGAATTCCTCGGCATAAGCTAAAAGCATCACCTCGGGAAGTGTTGACCGTAAAAACAAAGTGAGATGCAGGGGTTATATCTCGTATTTATCCAGGATGTCCTCCAGCCTTTTTTGAAGGGTATTGATGTCCAGATCGCCTTGGTCATAGCTTTCCAGTTCTTCGTATATTTCCATGCACTTGTTTATTTCGTGCTTTATTTCATCCGGGAGTTTTTCCAGTTCGTTCCTGTGTTTGTCAATCATAATTCGGTTGTTGCTATAATAGTTGTCACTGCCCGTATAAAAAGAAATACGGGACCTCATTAGTGGGTCAATGGTTGTTTGGAACAATAGAATATCCCGGTGCAATGGAGTTCCAGGCACCTGCGAAGCTACGGGGTAGTATATCACTTCGGGGAAGGGGCTGTTATATATGATGGGCAAAGAGCAAAAGAAAAAGATCTGCGGCTAATAGCTGTGCCCTGGTTGCTTACAAAAGTATATTTTTTGAAATATAAAACAAATCTATATCGATAATATGCTGTTAAAACGGGAAGAAATGCGGAATAACGAACGAAGCTGTGACCCAGGTGATAAGATTGAGCGGTGTGCCGATACGTAGAAAATCATTAAACCGATAGTTTCCGGGAGCATATACCATGGTATTGGTAGGGTAACTTACGGGGGTCATAAAAGTAAGGGAACAGGCAAACATCACCGCGATAAGAAAGGGCCTTTCACTAACGCCCATTGCAGAAGCCAGGCTTATAACGATAGGGGTCATCAGGGCAGCAGCGGCCTTGCTGGAAAGTACGTTTGTAGAAAGGAAGGTAATGAGATAGAGAAGGCTCAGGGTGATGCGCGGGTCGTACTGCCCCAGGCTCTCCTGTACCAGAAGCGCTATTTTTTCAGCTCCTCCCGTCTTTTCGAGGGCCGTTCCCATGGAGAGTACCCCGGCCATCATAAAGATCACTTTCCACTCCACGGCTTTGTAAGCCTCCTGCGGTTTCAGGGTGGCAGTGGTGATCAGCAGCAAAGACCCCACCATACTGCTGATGAGTATTGAGGTAAGGTCCAGGGCTGCGGTCAGCACCACACCCAGGGCAATGATAACAGCGGGAATGGCCTTTCTCAGGTTTACCCCGGTGGTTTTGTGTTCGGAAAGCGTTATGGCCAGTCTTTGGGCAGACAGGGTGTCCAGTTCTTCCTGTGACCCGAGGATGAGCAGCATGTCGCCTTCGAGGAGTTTGATCTCCGATAGCTTTTCGAGGACGATCTCTCCCCGGTGCCGGATGGCGAGTACGGACGATTTGTATTTTCTCCGGAAATTGATGGAGCGGAGAGAATTTCCTGCAAGCGAAGAGCCGAACGGGATAATGACTTCGTAGAGATTGCGTTCGTCTTTGTCGTTTTTAAAACCGTATTCCGAATAATCTCCCTTGATCTTATAGCCTTTTGCATTCCGTAAAGCATTCAGGGTTTCGGGGAGAACGATCACTTTCAGGATATCTCCTTCCCGGAGCATGGTATCCTGTTGTATGGTAAAAAGGTTTTTATCTCCCCTTCGAATACTCAGGACCTGTATGTTGAATTGATTGACCAGCCGGGTTTTGTGTATGGACTTTTCCAGGTCGGGGCAGTCCTGGCCTATCATGATCTCCGTGACATATTTTTCTGCCTCCTCGCTAAGTCCGGGGGAGGCTTCCCTGCGTTTTGGCAATAGTAGCGGGCCAATAAAAAGGATATAGGCAAAACCTACTGCAGCAAGGCATAGCGCCGCCAGGCTGAACTCAAACATGCCAAAGCCCTCCAGCCCGTATTTCTGGGCATAGCTGCTTACCAGGATATTGGTTGAAGTCCCTATCAGCGTACAGGTACCCCCGAAAAGCGCTGCAAAGGCAATGGGGATGAGCAGTCTGGAAGGGCTGATCTCACTCTCCCGGCACACCTTGAGGGCTATGGGGAGTAACAGGGCTACAACAGCCGAGTCGTTTACAAATGCCGAAAATACCGCAGCGGTAAGACAAAAAATGACCAGGGCAAAAAAGTAATTGATCCGGGCTAGCCTCACCAGTTTTGTGCTTAAGCCGTCCAGTAAGCCGGAATGAAATACTCCGGCGCTAACCACAAACATACAGCCTAGGGTTAGGGTTGCCGGGTGGTTAAAGCCGGAAAATCCTTCCTCAGGACTTAAAACCCCTGCCACAATGAACAGAGCCATGATCAGTATGGAGGTGGTGTCTATGGAAAAATAGTCCTTAACGAAAAGGAATATACCTATGGCAATGATACAGAGGGTAATGATAAGGTTAAAGTCCATAAATTTTGTAATTACGGGTAAATGATAACCTTAGTGTTATTATAGAAGTGTTTTTCGAGTTTTGCAGGAAGGTTGTCCAGGGTATTGATGTAAGAAACAGATCCCTTTCGGGCTGAGATCAGTACAAACAGGTCTTCAGGAGCCAATTGTTTGGAAAAACTGAAAAAATCTTCCTTGTTTTTAAAATTGTTGAACTTGTTGTTGGAATTTTGAGTGTTGAGTTTTGTGTGCTTGTCAATAGCCTTTTCCGTGTCTTCATTACAGCTGTATACGATTGGAATACTCAGTTCCTGCGCAAGTTTTGAAACCTTGTTAATCCATAATCCGAAGCCTTTTTCCAGTTCGGTCAATGGGGGGGCGGCAACAAATATCCTTTTGTGGTTGACCAGCGGTTTTTTAAGGTCGCATATAAAGAGCATTTTGTCTGTGTAGGTCAGAACATGCTCCATTTTTTCTCCGATGAGTTTATGTATAAAACCTTTTCGCTGCGGCCAGCCCAGTAAAATGATATTGGCCATGACCTCTCTTGCGGTCCTGGCAATTCCGCTGGATGCGTTGTAATCTATGGTGGCAATGACTTCTGTCTTTGTTTCAGAGGCGGCTGCATCTTTGGTAAAACTTTCCAGCTTATTCTTTGCTTTGGTCACATTTTTTTCAGCCTCCAGGTTATTAGGAACAACAGTGAGTATAAATAAAGGGTAATTGGATTTTTTGTCTTTGATGAGAATGGCAAATTCCAGGGCCTTGTCCATATTTAATGTATTGGCAATGGGCAAGAGAATGTGTTCGTCATATATTATGGAATCGTTTGGTATCTTAAACTCTTCATCCGAAGCAATGACCATTTGCTTGGCAGCTTTTTCCGTGACAAAGGAGGCTATAATACATGTTATTAATATTAAAATGATGGTTCCGTTTAAGATATTCTCATCCAGGATTTTGGCTTTATAACCGACTAATACAATGGCAAGGGTCGCAGCTGCGCGTGAGCTGCTCAGTCCGAAAATAAGTCGCCGTTCTGCCTTTGAGTATTTGAAAACGAGTTGTGTGAACCAGGCGGTAAGCCATTTCCCGAAAAGGGCTACGGTAGTTAATACCCCGGCTACTACCAGGGCTGCCGGTCCTTTTAGAATAACACTTACATCGACCAGCATTCCTACACTGATCAGGAAAAAAGGAATAAATAACGAATTACCGATAAACTCGATCCTGTTCATCAAAGCAGAGGAATGCGGGATAAGCCGGTTAAGGGCCAGTCCGGCGATAAACGCTCCCACAATGGATTCTACCCCTGCCACCTCGGCCAGAAAAGCAGCAAAGAAAACGACCGATAAAACAAAAATATAGTGCGAATGTTTTTCGTTCTCCATCTTGCGAAAAAACCATTTTGCAATTCTTGGGATAACCAGGAACATGATGGCGGAAAAAATGACTAATGAAACCCCCAGCTGGATCCAGAAAGATTGGTTTAATGAACCCTGACTTTCGGCAAGTATAATGGCCAGAATGATCAGGGCAGCAGTATCGGCCAGAACGGTGCCGCCGACCGTGATAGCCACAGCTTGGTTTTTTGATACACCGAGCTTGCTTACCACCGGATATGTGACAAGGGTATGTGTAGCAAGCATACTGGCAGTCAGAAAGCTGGAGTTAAAGTCAAGTCCCAGATAGTAATAACAAACGGGAAAAGCCGTGCCTAAAGGGATAACAAATGTGAAAAAGCCGAATAGAATACTTTTGTTCCTGTTGGCTTTAAATTCATTCATGTCGAGCTCCAGGCCCGCGATAAACATAATGTATAGCAAGCCTATTGTGGAAAATAAGTCCACTGCCGAGTTTTTGGCTAACAGGTTTAATCCGTAAGGGCCGATCAGTACCCCGGAAAGAATTAATATTATAATCCCAGGGATATTTAACCTTTTGAGCAATATGGGGGACAAAAGAATAATAAGCAACACCAGGGTAAAAGCGAGTACCGGATTTTCCAGGGGAAGTGTGAATTCGTGTAGCAAATGTTCTAAAAAACTATCCATAAATATATGCTAATATAAGCTAAATGGCGGGATCTTATACTTTTTAACATTGTCCGGAAAATTCCGAACCGGGGTTATTTGAGATAATGTACCTTATACCCGGGCTCCAATTCAATTCCGTAATGATAGATGTTCAACTCTCCTTCACCATTCTCGTAGAAAATAGGAAGGATATCGCCTTCCTTCTGGGATATTTGCTTCAAGAAGTCTCTGGAAGAGATATGTTCTGTTATTTCCGTAAGGATTTCCTCGAAGGCCTTGTTTTCCAGTTTGTAATCCCATTTGTAGGGATCTGTTTTCTTGGCAAAAATGGTAGAAGCGCCTATGGGGTCCAGCAGTTCTACATTGGCTCCTTCCGTAGAAGGTGTCAGGGAAACATATATGTTGGGGATGCCCATAGTCTCACTGGCCAACTGTGCTGCCAGTACGTTAATTTCACTGTTATTGGTGAGGCTTACAAAAGTGCCTGCCTCATTTCCGCCGGCTTCCATCAAGGTCTCTTCTTTAAGTGCGTTGCCCTGGATACATTTCAATCCGAGATTATTGGCCCGGACACAATTGTCGATATTAGAGTCAATCAGTGATAAGGGGGCCTTGTTGTTTAGCTTTTTTGCGATATAGAGCGACAGGGGTCCGGCTCCCAGAAAAAGGATACCTTTTTTTTCGGAAGAAGAAAGTACCAGTTCTCCACGCTTTCGCAGCCATGTGGTGGTCCAGGTAAGGAATACCGGGACCGTGGCTGTTGTAAAAATGGCCATGAAAACCAGGATGGAGAAGATCTCATTGTCTATAAAACCCAAACTCAGCCCGATACCTGCTATAACAATTTCCACGGCTCCGCGGCCGTTCATCCCGGTGCCCACTGTAATCCCTTCTCTCCATCCGTTGCCGCTGGGCAGATAGAAAAGGGCAGTGCCGAATATCTTGCCTACTACGGCTACAATCAGAATGACTATCAGTAAGGTGAGATTGTTTTGGAAAACATCGAAAGTCACATGATAACCCGCAGTAACAAAGAAGATAGGGGCCAGAAAGCCAATAGAAATATCGTAAAACACTTTGTTTAGCTCTTTGGAAAGTTTTCGGTTAAAAATACTTTCGCGTAAAAACAATCCTGCAATGAATGCCCCCAGAATAGAATGCAGGCCGGCAAGCTCTGCAAGTTCTGCAAACCCGATAGCAATGATAAGCATAATGGTAAAAAACAGTGTGCGGTTGGTAAAACCCGCTTTTTCCAGTTGCTTTCCGAGATATGGAAGGACGTAGATTCCCAGCAGTCCTGTTACTGCAAAGAACAATACGGCCTTACCGGTGACTACCAGTATTTCCAGGAATTCGATACTGCCCGCATCAGTAAAACTGATAATGCCTGCAAAGATGATCAGGGCCAGGGTGTCCGATATTAATGCTCCTGCCATGAGCACATGGGCAATACGGGTATTGAGCAGTTTCAGGTCTACCAGTATGCGCGATTTTGTAGCAAGGGAAGTAACTCCGACGGCAATGGCCACGAATAAGGCGCCCAGGTTGGAACCACCGAATCCCAGTACGGCATAATATCCTAATGCAAAGGGAACGATAAACCCCCCTATGGCAGCCAGTAAACCGGCCCAGGACGCCTTGCCCAGTTCCCGGAAATCTATTTCCATGCCTATGTAGAGCATCATCAGGAGCACACCTATTTCTGCCAGTACCGTAGTGGTCTCTGTTGGAGCCAGTACCTGTAATAGTGCCGGGCCGAAAATAATCCCGGCTATGAGTTCTCCCAGGATTGAAGGATAGCCTACACGGGTAGCAACAGAACCTCCTATCCATGCTACCACGAGGACTAAAAACAGATTAAGCAGTTCTAACTCCATATATTATAGTTATAATATAAACCTCCAGATATATCCGGACAGATTATTCTTCCGTATCCCCGTCGGGTTTGTAATAAAATTGTTTTAAGCTCTTTTTCAGTAATAAAAACCTGTATATGCCTATAATGAGGAATATAACACTGAGGATCAAAGATAATATTCCTAAATATTTAAGATTGTAAAAATCATCCAGCTGAATGAAGGTAATCCCCCCTAATACCAGGTATAGGAATGTCCGGATATAGGATAGTAAAGTCCTTTCGTTGGATAACCGGGTTCGTTCTACGGACAAATGATCCCTGAGTATGATCTCTTCATCCCGGTGAAAATCACGACCAAATCTCAGAAGTTGCATTTTTCGGAACGGGAGCATTTTTTTCATGGTTCTGAAATTAAGGGTTCGGTGGTGTTTTTAAAGAGAAGGTGGCCCTGCCAGGGTCCGAAAACCGCTCCGGGAGCAAAAACATTCCCGGACCCCGCTTCAGCTTTAAAAATAAATCAATATTTTATAATAGCCATACATTTACTTTTTAAATATCCGCCAAAATATAAAAATGTTAAAAAACACCCAATAAAATATGGGTTTTTGGCATTATCTACTGCGGTTTTCTTAATTTGCGGGCTATAAATGTGCCATCCCTTCGGGGTTGGTAGCCTCTGTTCAGTATTTAAATGTTGAACAAAAATCAAGATGTTTTGAGTTATACTTTATAATTTCTACACAATTCTCTGTGACCCTCTGTGCAATCTTTGTGTCCCTCTGAGTAATAACATATGGAGTACAGGAATTGGTACACAGAACCGCAGAGAACACACAGAGATGCGCAAAGTAAACTGAATGAACCTTGAACTTTGAACCTGAAACCTTGAACTCAATAGCATGCAATTATATCCGATAGAAACAGGAAATTTCAAGCTGGATGGCGGGGCCATGTTCGGTGTAGTACCCAAGTCCCTGTGGAGCAGGACCAACCCTGCAGATGAGAACAATATGATCGATATGGCTGCAAGGTCACTGCTCATCGAAGACGGAGACCGGCTTATCCTTATCGACACGGGGATGGGAAACAAGCAGTCCGATAAATTCTTCGGATATTATTACCTCTGGGGAGATGACAGCATCGACAGCTCTCTTGCCAAACACGGTTTTCACCGCGACGATATCACCGATGTATTTATGACCCATCTCCATTTTGACCACTGCGGAGGTAGTATACAATGGAATAAAGACAGAACGGGATATGAACCCGCGTTCAAAAATGCCAGGTTCTGGAGCAACGAAGCGCACTGGAAATGGGCCGTAACGCCCAATGCCAGGGAAAAGGCCTCTTTTCTCAAAGAAAATATCCTGCCCCTGGAAGAAAGCGGACAGTTGTGCTTTATGCCTTTGCCTTCCGAAAATTCCGGTTACCTCGAAAATTCGGAGCTGGGCTTCGATATCCTGTATGTAGACGGGCATACCGACAAACAGATGATCCCTCACCTTAAATACAAAGGCAAAACCCTGGTGTTCACAGCAGACCTTTTGCCTACCGTAGGGCATATCCCCCTGCCTTATGTCATGGGCTATGATACCCGTCCGTTGCTTACCCTCGATGAAAAAGCAAAGTTCCTGGGCAAAGCGGCGTCCGAAGAGTTTTTCCTCTTCCTGGAACACGATGCCCATAATCAGATCTGTACCCTGAAACATACCGAAAAAGGAGTCCGCCTCAAAGAAACATTTAAGTTTGATGAGGTCTTTAATTAAAAATTTCTTTTAACCTTATATAGCTCCCCCCCTTGAGGCGGTGTGCTGAACGAAGTCGAAGTAGGGGTAAGGGGGGTGTTCCCCCTGCTAAGACAAAAAAGTACAAAGTATAAAGAACATAGTACAAAGAACAAAAAATAAAAACCAAAGTAATAAAGTATACAGATAATATGAACCTATCAAGATCATTTCTATTTCCGGTTTCGGCAGCGTTGTTGCTTGCAGGTTGCGGAACTACGGCTATCGTATCCACGCCCATAGAGAATATAGACGCGGTGCCTTTAAAGGTTGCCGACCTGAATAATGATGAATTCAAGGCCTGGCCTCACGCCGACCTCATTGCAGACACCATCCCCGGGATGAGTGTAAACAAGGCCTACGAAGAGTTGCTGAAAGGGCGGAAAGGTGTAAAAGTGGTCGTGGGAGTGGTAGACTCAGGAGTAGACATAGAGCACGAAGACCTCAAGGATGTACTCTGGACCAATGAAAAGGAGATCCCCGATAATGGTATAGACGATGATGGCAACGGTTATGTAGACGATGTGCATGGCTGGAACTTCCTGGGTGATGCTCTTCACGAGAACCTGGAATACGTAAGGGTACTCAAAAAAGGTGATGATGGTTCCGAAACCTACAAAAAGGCTAAGGCCGAATACGAAAAAGAATATCAGGAAGCCCAACTGAACAAGACCCAGTACGAACAAATACTGCAAATGGTAAAGAATGCCGATGCTACCGTACAGGAAGAACTCGGAAAGGAAGATTACACCCGTGAAGACCTTGAAGGGCTCCCTTCCTCCGACCTGAAACTACTTCAGGCCCGGGGCGTCCTGACCAATGTCCTTTCCATAGACCCTTCGCTGAGCACTGTTGCAGAAGTAAAAGAAGAACTCAAAGAAGGGGTCGAGTATTTTTCCGATCAGCTCAACTACAACCTGAACCTCGATTTTGACGGCAGGGGACTCGTTGGCGATGACCCCGATGATATCAATGACACTGATTACGGTAACAATAATGTTACGGGGCCCGATAAGGAAGAAGCAAAGCACGGTACCCATGTTTCCGGGATCATTGCTGCAAGCCGGAATAACGGAAAAGGAATGAACGGTGTGGCCAACAATGTGGAGATCATGGCCGTAAGGGCAGTGCCCGACGGAGATGAGTACGACAAAGATATCGCCCTGGCCATACGTTATGCCGTAGACAATGGAGCGAAGGTAATCAATACGAGTTTTGGTAAATACTATTCTCCTCACCCCGAATGGGTAAGGGACGCCATAAAATATGCCGCCGAAAATGACGTACTTATCGTCAATGCCGCCGGAAATGAATCCAAAGATCTGGACAAGACCAATGTATATCCCAATGATGCCGTGGATAACGGCAAGGAAATATCCGATAATTTCCTTACCGTAGGAGCGTTAGATTATACCTATGGCCCGGAAATGATCGCCAAATTTTCCAATTACGGGAAAAACAATGTGGATGTCTTTGCCCCCGGTACAAAGATCTGGTCTACTATTCCAGACAATAAATACAAATTTGAACAGGGTACGTCCATGGCTTCACCCGAGGTGGCTGGGGTAGCTGCACTGATACGTTCGTATTATCCCGACCTTAGTGCATCCCAGGTCAAAAAGATCATCATGCATTCCGGCCTTGCCGCCAGGACCAATGTCATCCTGGAAGGCAACCCGGAAAAAAAGAAGCCTTTTACCGAGATCTCCAGGTCCGGAAGGATGGTAAATGCCTATAATGCCATCATTATGGCCGATAAGGTCTCGAGAAAGAAACTGGACCTGTAAAAACCATAAAAATCTTACAGATAACCGGTGTTCCCGGAAAAAAACTTAACTTGCCTGCCCACTATTTATAAATGTAAAAACGAACAAGTGAAAAAGTCCGGAGTCCGGAGTCCGAAGTCTTGCATACGGAGCAATTCTACTTCGGACTCCGGACTTCGGACCTCAAAGACAAACAAATGAAAAAGATATTTCTGGCATGTTCTGTTCTCCTGATCGTGTTTAAAGCAAATGCCCAGGCAAAACAGGAACACAACCCCTATTACTGGCAGCAACACGTCGACTACAAGATGGAGGTGGACATGAACGTGGAGAACTTCCGTTATGATGGAAAACAGGAACTCGTGTATACCAATAATTCTCCCGAGGTTCTGGATAAAGTGTTCTATCACCTGTATTTTAACGCCTTCCAGCCGGGAAGTGAAATGGATGTGCGTTTAAAGACCATTGCCGATCCGGACCGGCGGATGGTCACCAATAAAGGCACTAAAGAAGAACCAGATTACGAAAGCCGTATCGGGGTACTTAAACCAGATGAAACAGGCTATATAAAAGTACATTCCCTTGCACAGGACGGACAGCCCGTTACCTATGAAGTAAAAGGAACTGTATTGGAGGTAAAACTGGCCAAACCCATTGAACCCGGTGCATCTTCCAAATTTGTCATGAGCTTTGAAGGACAGGTGCCCCTGCAGATCCGCAGGTCGGGCCGTAACAGTGAGGAAGGTGTAGCCCTTTCCATGACACAGTGGTTCCCTAAAATGGCCGAATACGATTTTGAAGGCTGGCATGCCGATCCCTACATTGGCCGGGAATTTCACGGAGTATGGGGCAATTTTGATGTAAAGATCACTATTGATAAAGACTATGTCCTCGGCGGAACAGGCTACCTTCAGAACGGAGATGAAATAGGATATGGTTATGAGAAAGAAGGGACAAAAGTAAAACGCCATAAAGGAAAGAAACTCACCTGGCATTTCATAGCCCCCGACGTACACGATTTTGCATGGGCGGCTGATCCGGAATTTCTTCACGATACACTGAAAACACCAGGTGGAACAACCTTGCATTTTCTTTACAAGAACAACCCGGATATCGTTGAGAACTGGAAAAAATTACAACCCAAAACAGCTCAGTTGCTCGACTTTTACAACAAGAACATAGGCCCTTATCCGTGGAAGCAATACTCCGTAATCCAGGGAGGTGACGGTGGTATGGAATATGCCATGTGTACCCTGATCACCGGTGAGCGCAGTTTCGGAAGCCTGGTTGGGGTGACGGCCCACGAAATGGCACATGCCTGGTTCCAGCACCTGCTGGCCACCAACGAGTCCAAGCACCCCTGGATGGATGAAGGTTTTACCTCGTTTATTTCTGCCCTGGCCGAAAATGAGGTCATGGAAAGGAACAAACCCAATCCTTTCGAAAATGCATATCGAAGCTACTTTATGCTGGTGCAATCCGGTAAGGAACAACCCCAGACCACACATGGCGACCGCTATGCGGAAAACATGCCGTATTCTTTTGCCGCATACAGCAAGGGAGAGATCTTTTTGGCTCAGTTGGGATATATTATCGGGCAGGACAAGTTGATGGAAACCCTGCATCAATATTATGAGGATTTTAAATTCAAGCACCCTACGCCCAACGATTTTAAACGCGTGGCCGAAAAGGTGTCCGGGTTTAACCTGGACTGGTACCTGACTGACTGGACCATGACTACCAATACCATAGACTACGGTATTAAAGAGGTTGCCGAAGAAGGGAACAAGACGAAGGTAACCCTCGAACGTATCGGGCTGATGCCTATGCCTGTCGATGTGCTGGTGGTGTACAAGGACGAATCTTACGAGAGCTTTTATGCTCCCCTGCGCATGATGTATGGCGAAAAGGAAAACCCGTATCCCAACCTGAAGAGAACCGTTCTGCCAGACTGGGCATGGGCCTATCCTACCTATGAATTTACCATAGACAGACCTAAGAGCGATATAAAAGCTATCGTTATCGACCCGTCCGAGCTTATGGCCGATGTGGATAAGAGCAATAACGGAATAACCTATGAATAGTGGAAAAACTTCCCTTATTATATATGAAAACCTCTCGCTTTCGGGAGGTTTTTTCTATTTTTACAAAAAGATATCCGGATGAACCAGAGTTTCCCGAAAGCGGAAAAATTAAAGAGCAAAAAGCATATCGAACGGCTTTTTGCCGAAGGAAAGAGTATTTCTAAATTTCCGCTCCGGTTAGTATATTTAAAGACCGGTTTGCCGGAAGAAACAAGAATACAGGCCGCCGTTTCCGCCAGCAAGCGAAACTTTAAGAAAGCCGTAGACCGCAACCGGATAAAGCGGCTGCTCAGGGAAGCCTATCGCCTTAACAAGTACAGGATAACAGAGGAGACCGATGCTTCCTATGCCTTTATGATCCTGTATCTCGGCCGGGAGATACCGGAATATGAGAAAATAGACCATAAAATGAAACAATTACTGGCCCTCTTCCTGGAGAAGGAAACCGGTAAGAAAATATAAATAAGTCCGGCATGACGTTTTGTTCTGATTTTTCGGCTTCATTTGCCCACTGTAAAAAGGAAGACAATGACTTTTAACACTGCACTCTATACCGATCTCTATCAGCTTGCCATGGGGCAGGCCTATTACCTCAAAGGAAAACACCAGGTAGAGGCTTCTTTCGATTATTTTTACAGAAAAGCCCCCTTTGACGGAGGTTATGTACTTTTTTGCGGACTGGAAGACGCCCTGGAGTGGCTGGAGCAGGTTTCTTTTTCAGAGGAAGACCTGGATTATCTCCTGCAGGAAGGGTTTAACCCCGGTTTTGTGGATTATCTGCGCAATTTCAGGTTTACGGGCACTGTGCAAAGTGTGGCCGAAGGAGAGGTGGTCTTTCCCTTTGCCCCGATAATGACGGTTACCGGGCCCGTGGTAGAATGCCAGATCGTGGAGACCTTTTTACTGAACACCCTCAATTTTCAGTCGCTGATAGCCACTAAGGCCAGCCGCATCCGCTATATCTCGGGTAAAGACAGGACGCTAGCCGAGTTCGGGTTGCGCCGTGCGCAGGGATATGCAGGGCTGCAGGCTTCCCGTGCCGCTTTTATAGGAGGTTTTGACGCCACGTCCAATGTGCTTGCCGGAAAGACCTTCGGCATCCCGGTAACAGGGACCATGGCCCATGCCTATGTGCAAAGCTATGACGATGAGCTGACTGCCTTCAGGGACTTTGCCGAGACCCATCCGGATAACTGTGTGTTGCTGGTAGATACTTACAATACGTTGGAAAGCGGTATCCCTAATGCCATTACCATAGCTCATGAACTGGAACAAAAAGGCAAAAGGCTGATAGGGATAAGGCTCGACAGCGGAGATCTTGCCTACCTGTCTAAAATGGCCAGAAAAATGCTGGATGACGCAGGTTTGTCCTATGTAAAGATCGCCGCCTCCAACCAGCTCGACGAGCATGTGATCCGCAGCCTTAAAGAACAACAGACGGCCATAGATATTTACGGTGTAGGTACCAACCTGGTGGTAGGGCACGAGAATGCCGCGCTGGACGGGGTTTATAAATTGTGTAATTTTGAAGGGGAGCCCCGTATAAAAATATCCGAAAACCTGAAAAAGATGAACTTCCCCGGAGAAAAACAGGTCTATCGCTATTACAACGGCAAACAGGAATATATGGCAGATGCCATAACCTTTGCCAGCCTGGAAGCTCCCGAAGGTATGGCACATCCTTTCGAACCCCACAAGAGAATGCCGCTGGACCCCGCCAGGGCCAAACCGCTCCTGCATCCTGTAATGAAGGATGGCAAACGGCTTACCGGGGCTCGTGGAGTAAGAGAAATAGCCGCAGCGGCGACAGAAAACCTGAAACACCTGCCTGTTGAACACAAACGTTTCGATTTTCCGCACGTGTACAAAGTGGGGCTGAGCAGGCAGATTGAAGAACTGCGGAACAACCTCAAAGCCGAAAAACTGAAAATGATCAAATAATTTAGCCCGGCTACCGGAAAACTTTGAACCTTAAACCGATGAAAGCATTGCTAATAGTCGATGTACAAAATGACTTTTTACCAGGAGGAAACCTGGCCGTACCTCAGGGAGATGAAGTAATTCCGGAAATCAATGCCCTGCAACCCCGTTTTGACCTCGTTGTGGCCACCCAGGACTGGCATCCGCAGGGGCACCAGAGTTTTGCTTCTGCACATCCCGGTAAAGATCCTTTTGAGGTCGTCGATCTTCACGGGCTGGAACAGGTGCTCTGGCCGGACCATTGCGTACAGGGTAGTCAGGGAGCTGATTTTGCTTCTGCACTCGAAAAGAACAGGATAGCAGCGATCTTCAGGAAAGGCATGCACCCGGAAGTAGATAGTTACAGCGGTTTTTTTGACAATGGAAAAAAATATGTCACGGGGCTTGCCTCCTACCTTCGGGAAATGAAGGTCACAGAAGTGTATGTGTGCGGCCTCGCAGCCGATTATTGTGTGTACTACACGGCAAAGGACGCCCGGAATTCCGGCTTTGAAACCTACTATCTTACCGATGCTACCAGGTGTATAAGCCGGGATACTTACGAAAAAGCGATTTCCGATTTACAGCAAATTGGAGTACATTTGATAACAACTGACGAATTGTGATATGAAGCCAGGGCTCTTAACCGGGCCCAGGTATGATGGAAGACCAACGTAAAACCCACGACTCATGAAAAAATTTCTCAACAGGCGAATCGTTTTTCCGGTTATAGCCGTATGTCTTTTTTTTACGGCGACCTCGTTTAAGAACGATTTTTTCGAGATCGCCAAGCAGATAGAGATATTTACCACCCTGTTCAAGGAGCTGAACATGAACTATGTCGATGAGACCAATCCTGCAGAATTAATGGACGGGGCCATCAAGGAAATGTTGAGTAACCTGGATCCCTATACCGTGTATATGAACGAACAGGATGTGGAAGAATACAAAATGAAGAACACCGGTGAGTATTCCGGCATCGGGGCCGTGGTTCGGAGTTATCGCGATAAACTACTCATTGTGGAACCCTACAAGGGCTATCCTGCCGATGAAGCCGGGTTAAAGGCAGGCGACGAAATACTGAAGATCGGTGACGTCCGCATAGCCGACTTTAAAGATAATGCCGGAGAGTTGTTGCAGGGAGCGGTAAACAGCTCGGTAGACATTACATACAAAAGACAGGGCAAAACACATCAAACCACCCTTACCCGGAAGGAAATAGATGTGGATGCCGTACCTTTTTACGGAAAGATAAACGACGATACCGGGTATATCGTACTCTCCCGCTTTAACCGCAAGGCTTCCGGCCAGACCCGGGAAGCGTTGGAAGACCTGGAATCACAGGGAATTAAACAGCTCGTTCTCGATCTCCGGGGAAACCCTGGCGGATTGCTCACCGAAGCCATTGATGTCACCAACCTCTTTGTGCCCAAGGGAGAGGCTATTGTCACCACAAAATCCAAGGTGAAAAAATTTAACCAGGAATTCCGGACCAGGAAAAAACCGGTAGATACCGAAATACCGCTCGTGGTTTTGATCAACGGCAGGAGTGCCTCTGCGAGTGAGATCGTCTCCGGAGCCCTGCAAGACCTGGACAGGGCTGTGGTCGTGGGGGCGAGGAGCTTCGGAAAGGGCCTGGTGCAAAGGCCGCTTAAACTTACCTACGGAACTCAGCTGAAAGTTACGATCTCCCGCTACTACACTCCCAGCGGAAGGTGTATCCAGGCCCTGGATTACGCACACAGGGATGAAAACGGCCATGCCGTCCGGACGGATGCTTCCCAATACAATGCCTTTAAAACCCGGAAAGGCAGGACCGTATATGACGGTGGGGGGATCACACCCGATCTGGAAGTAAAGACCCTGAAACAAAACAAGATTATAAGGGAGTTGCTCACAAACCATGTAATCTTCGACTATGCCACCAATTACTATTATACCCGGAAAGTGGACGACCTGCAAAGTTTTTCTTTTACGGATAATGATTATGAGGATTTTAAAAAGTTTGTAGTGCAAAGCGGCTTCAATTATGAGACCGAAGTGGAGATGTTGCTGAAGAAAGCTGCCGGGAACAAAGAAATGGAACTGTTGGGTACTCAGGTGCAGCAAGACTATCAGAAATTGCTCAAAGACATAGAAAAAAGCAAGATCACGGCTCTGGACAACTATAAAAAAGAGCTTTCCAAGGAAATAGAAGATGAGATCATTAAAAGGTATTTCTACCGGGAAGGGCTGTATAGTTACTACTTGTCTCACGACGAAGCCATCGTGGCCGCCTCCGGTTTGTTGAAAGACAGGGCAAAATATGAGTCGCTGTTAAAATAGCAGGAAGCTCTTTAAACCGGTAACTCGCCCATCTTCTGTTATCGCCGGGGAATTTTATGGTATAGTCTTTAGCCCCCGATATATACCCGCTTTACCCTGCGGGAAATGGCAGTGATGAGTTCATAGGAAATGGTGCCTGCCGTGGCGGCGAATTCCTCTGCACTGGGGTTTTTGCCATACACCACCACTTCATCCCCTTCCCGGCAGTCTATATCCGTTATATCCACCATAATCATGTCCATACATACATTGCCGATTATAGGAGCGTACTTACCATTGATTCGTACATAGCCTTTGCCGTTTCCGTACGGTCTTCCGATGCCATCGGCATGCCCCAGGGGAAGTGTGGCAGTGAGCGTGGGTTTTTCGGCAATAAAAGCCCTGTTATAGCCCAGGCTATCCCCTTTTTCCAGCCGGTGTATCTGAGAGATCACCGTTTTGAGGGTTCCTATCGGGCGGAGATGTCTGTTTTTTGTTTCGTCATTGCCATAGCCGTAAAGCCCTATGCCGCTCCTGACCATGTCGAACTGTGCTTCGGGGTGGCAAAGTATACCGGAAGTGTTGGATTGGTGAAGCAAAGGCCTGTACCCTGCTATATTTTCGAACATCTCCGTCATTCGCCGGAATGCATTGATCTGACTCCGGGTAAAGCGGTCTTCGTCCGGGTCTTCCGGGGCGGCCAGGTGGGAGAAGATCGAGGCAACCTTCACTGAATGTTTGCCGGAGATCACCGTAAATACCTTTTCGGCCTCATCTTCCCCGAAACCGAGCCTGTTCAGTCCGGTATTGAATTTCAGGTGGATGGGGTAATCCCTGAGCCCGCGCGCATTTGTGATTTCCAGGAAACGGCTCATAATATGATCGGAGTATATGCAGGGCTCCAGAGAATGGTCTATAAGACTGTCAAAATGTACGCTTTGCGGGTGTAATACCAGGACAGGTGTTTGAATGCCTGCCTCGCGAAGCTCTATCCCTTCACTCGTATAGGCCACGGCAAAATAGTCCACTCCGAGTTTTTCCAGGAAGGGGGCGATTTTCGTAGCGTCGTGACCATAGGCGAACGCCTTGACCACGGCAACGAACTTTGTTCCCGGATGAAGGGTAGATTTCAGGTATTCGTAATTGTGACGTAGTGCCCCGAGATCGATTTCAAGCACAGTCTCTGCAACTTTTGACATGATGATGTTCAGCTTTTAATGTGTATTCCTTGTGGTGTGTCGGGGTGGTGTGTTATAGTCGGGGCGGGACAGATGTTCCGGGGGAGTTGCCTTCTTTCTTTTCAGACAGGTCTTCGGGATCTTTTACGTCCATTTTATTTACTTTTTCCCTCAGCATGGCCTTGTAGAATGCAGCCCTGCTCAACGGTTCGTATTCTTCGGTCTCTCCCAGTAATACCAGCTTGTCGTCATTGGATTTCCGGAAACTGTAATGAGCCAGGTTTCCCGTTCTCGTACAGATGGCATGTACCTTGGTAACATACTCTGCGGTGGCCATAAGGGCAGGCATCGGGCCGAAAGGGTTTCCCTTGAAATCCATGTCAAGGCCGGCAACGATAACACGGACCCCTTTGTTGGCCAGGTCGTTGCATACGGTCACAATCTCATCGTCAAAAAACTGGGCCTCGTCTATGCCTATAACATCACAGCCGTCGGCCAGTATCCGGATGTTTGCAGCAGCCGGGACCGGGGTGGAACGGATCTCGTTGGCATCGTGAGATACCACCATTTCATCGCTGTGCCTGGTGTCTATGGAGGGCTTGAATATTTCTACTTTCTGCCTGGCGATCTGTGCCCGTCGGAGCCTGCGGATAAGCTCTTCCGTTTTTCCGGAGAACATGGAACCGCAAATCACCTCTATCCAGCCAAATTGTTCTTTATGATTAACCGTATTTTCGAGAAACATTTTGTATTTTTCAGCTCGGAAAAGGCACAGGCAATTTTTGTAATGCCAACCGGCTCGTTGTTACCAGGGAAAAGCCGAATTTTGTGCTCGTGATCCGCAATATGAGTAAATTATTGTTGTGATATTAAAGCCTGTAAAAAAATCACCCTGTTAAAACAAATGCCATACCCTTTTGGTATGGAACTTGCATAGACTAAAGTAAATCTTTTTTCATTAAAATCTATGCAAAGCTAAGCAAAAAAACGGGACGGGTTTTTATGAAGCCCGGGCCTTTTTTAAATGGATAAATGTTAGAATAATACTAATATATTTGTATCTGTTCGGGGAAAAGGCTATATTATGACTGTAATACAAATAACCTTCCGGCAGACGATCTTCAATATAAAAAGAAGAGTCAGAGGAATTTCCCCCTAAACAGATAAAGAAATAAACCTAATAAAGTAAAAGCAATGAAAAAGAAATTGGAATCCGAATTGGTCAGCATAGCCCACGATATCCTCAAGTTGAAAGGGACGGAAGATGTGGCGGCCCTCCAGATCCGGGCGCAAAAGGTTTATGAGAAGCTGACCGTGTTGAAATTCGTAGAAGAGCACCTGGGCGAGGTACAGCCCTCCGGCGGAAAGAGTGAAGCCCTTATGAAGTTCGAACAGCTTGCAGGAGCGGTTATGGAAGAGAATACCGGGGTGCCCGAGAGCAACCCGCATTCCGAGGACATCATCATTCCGGGAATAGACACCATAAAGGATATGGTGGCAGAAATGCCGGAAAGGGAGACCCTCGAGGATATCCTTGCCGATATTATGCCCGATCCGGTATTCGAAAAAAGACAGGCGGAAGATATTGCCCCGGTCATGGAAAAAACCGAGGTGAAAAAGAAATCACTCAACGATAGGCTAAAAGACGGGATAATCATAGGGCTCAACGATAAACTGGCCTTTATAAAGCACCTCTTTAACGACAGTACGGAAGACTACAACAGGGTGATCTCCCAGATAAATACCATAGGAAGCGAAGAAGAAGCCAGGAGCTTTATTCAGCACATGATAAAACCGGACTATAACAACTGGGAAGGAAAAGAAAAGTACGAAGAGCGCTTTATGATGATCCTCGAACAGAAATTCGCCTGATCTCAATACATCGTTAAATCCGTACCCGTTTATATCCCGGACGCTTGTCCGGAAAGGCGGTTTGTGCGGTATAGGTAAGCAATATACAGCATGGCCAGACTCTATATAGTACCCACGCCCATAGGTAACCTCGATGATATGACCTTCAGGGCGGTCGAAGTCCTGAAACAGGCAGATACCGTTCTTGCAGAAGATACGCGTACCAGCAGCAAGCTGTTTAAACATTTCGATATCAATACCCCGCTGCAAAGCCATCATATGCACAACGAACACAAAACAGTAGATGGCATAGTGCGCCGTATAGCAGGTGGTGAAACTATTGCCCTGATCTCTGATGCGGGTACACCGGCCATTTCCGATCCCGGTTTTCTGCTTACCCGGGCATGCCTCGAACAAGGGCTTGAGGTGGAATGCCTGCCGGGAGCTACGGCATTTGTCCCGGCCCTGGTGAACAGCGGCCTGCCGAATGACAGGTTTGTATTTGAAGGTTTCCTGCCCGTAAAGAAGGGAAGACAGACCCGTCTTAAAGCCCTGGTAGAGGAAACCCGTACCATGGTGTTTTATGAATCTCCCTATAAGTTGATAAAGACCCTGAATGATTTTATAACCTTTTTCGGGGCCGATCGCCCGGTTTCCGTGTCCAGGGAACTCACTAAGTTATATGAAGAAACCGTTCGCGGTACTGCCAGAGAGATACTGGACCACTTTGAGAAAAAACCTCCGAAGGGAGAAATCGTTGTTGTGGTAGCCGGGATTCGGTAGCCAGTTTGAGATACTGAATACCGATCACCGAACACGCCCTCCTAAGCCAATGTGGCTATCCACCAGATATTCCCGAACGGGTCCCTGAAACCCGCGCTTCTCATATTATCGTCTTCATCGATAGGGGACATAAGAGGCTTGGCTCCCGCATCGAGCGCATCGTAATAGGTTTTGTCGGTATCCCTTACATATACGTACATGCTGCCTGGTATGATCTGCTTTCCGGATGCTTCCGCAAGCAGTACAGTACTGTCGCCGATCTTTATTTCGGAGTGCTGTATCTTTCTGTCGGCACTCAGGATACGCATCATTTCCTGGCCTTGAAAGATCCTTTTGATAAAATCTACCAGGGCATCGGCTTGTTCTACAAGCAGGTAGGGCATAACCTGCTGATGCCCCGCAGCTATCTTCATCCGCTTCATCTGTGTTTCGTGTTTGTTAATCCTACAACGCAGGCCGGAACGCAAATATTTTTTACCGGAGAAAATTATTTATTCCCTAAGTGAGATTTAAAATGCTCTGTCCCGTGGTATCCGACCCGAAGGAATGGATATTAATGAACTGCAAATCCTTTTTCAGAGAATGAGCTCCATTTTAATATTGGCCCGCTCATAAGGAGAGTCCGGGTTTAAGGGAACCACTTTAAAGCCGGATTTGATATACAGGTTTATGGCCGGGGTCAGGCTGGTATTGGATTCGAGCACAAGCCGTTTCTTGCCCGTTTTAATGGCATAGTCTATGGCTCGCAGCATAAGCCGTTTGCCGATCTTTTGTCCTTTGTAGCCTTCTGAGACAGCCATTTTGGCCAGTTCGTAGGTATCCGGGCCGTCGGTGATGAGTGCAGCTGTGCCCACGGCTTTGTCTCCGTCCAGTGCAATCAGTATTTGTCCGCCTGGTTCAATGATGGTGCCGTAAGGGTCCTCCAGCATTTCGCTGTCGTGCGATTCTGCTGTAAAATACTTGGCGAGCCATTCGTAGTTGAGCCGGGCGAAATCAGTGGCGTACTCCGGTTGAAACTCGGTGATCTCAATAAATTGAGATGGGGAAGTGTGCTTATTCATGATTGTCCGTTTTAATTTTGATCCTTGCGATATTCGTCAAGGGTGAGTTTTACAAAGCCGTTTTGGCCAAAGGTTTTTTCCATAAGATCCAGGAAGCCAAGGGCGTCTTTATCTTCAAAAGCCCTGGCGATACCTTTTTCGCCCGATTTCCAGATCTTTTCGTAGGCCGGGAGTTTTTTACGGGCCTTTTCCGTAAGCTTCAGCACCCGGACCCGGTTGTCATTTTTATCGGTGCCGGACTCCAGGTAACCGGCCTTTATCATCTTATTGGTAATAGTGATCACTGAAGGATGGGCGAGTAATAGCCTGTTGGCAATTTCCGTAATGGAAAGCCGTTGGTGCACTTTTAACAGTTCGAATATAACATACCAGTTCGGTTCTATATCCACCCCCAGTTCTTTGTAGAGCTTGCGGCCTTCCTGGATAAGCATATCGTTAATGCGTTTTAACCGCATGGTAAATCCGAAATATCCCAGCTCCTTGACAAAATCGTTTTCCATAATTATGTAGTTGACTACACAAATATATAAAAAATGTAGTCGACTACATTAATTTTAAAAAAGAAATTTGCTAGGACGAGCATAACGTTTTATTCGTGCTATTTTTGTGCACCAAAAAGCAGTATTTTGTTTGGAATTAAAGACACAGTTGCAAAGGACAAGGTTTCCTTCCGGGCGATCAATAAGCTGGCAATCCCGGCCATCATTGCAGGTATTGCCGAACCTCTGATCTCCCTGACGGATATTGCTGTTATCGGCAATGTGGATAAAAACCCGGTAGAAGCCCTTGCAGCGGCGGGTATTGTGGGTTCTTTTCTCTCAGCGATCATCTGGATCGTGGCGCAAACGAAAACTGCCATTTCTGCCATTATATCCCAGCATTTCGGGGCCAAAAGACTACATGCCGTGAAGACCCTGGTGCCCCAGGCCATTGCCTTGAATTTTTTGTTGAGCATGGTTATTTACGGGATCACCGCCTTTTTTGCCCGTTCCATCTTTGGAGCTTACAATGCAGAAGGGTTGATCTTGCGTTATAGTGTGGAATATTACCAGATCAGGGCTATCGGTTATCCTCTTACCCTGGTGACCTTTGCTCTTTTCGGGGTTTTCCGGGGCCTGCAGAATACCCTGTGGGCCATGAAAGCCAGTCTCACCGGGGCAGTGCTCAATGTGGTCCTGGATTATATGCTGGTTTATGGAATAGAGGGCTTTATACCTCCGTTACACTTAAAAGGCGCTGCTTTTGCCAGTCTGGCCTCTCAGTTGATCATGCTCCTGATTGCCCTGTATTTTTTCTTTACCAGAACCCCGTTTTCCCTGAAGCTGCACCTCAGGATCAACCCGAAGATCAGAGACCTGCTTTTTATGAGCTTTAACCTCTTTATCCGTACGGCTGCACTTAATTTTGCCATTTACCTGGCCAATGCTTATGCTACGGGTTACGGCAAAAACTACATTGCGGCCCAAAGTATGCTGATGAATATCTGGCTGTTCTTTTCTTTTTTTATCGATGGTTATGCCAATGCCGGCAATGCCATTTCCGGGAGATTGCTGGGTGAGCGGAATTACAGGCGGTTGTGGTATTTGAGTGTCGATATCAGTAAGTATGCAATAAGCATAGCTGTGATCCTGATGGTAGTCTGTGGTACATTCTACAACTCCATAGGAGAGATCTTTAACAAAGACCCGATGGTACTGGCGTTTTTCACATCGGTTTTTTGGATCGTATTGCTAATGCAGCCCGTAAATGCGGTGGCCTTTATGTTCGACGGTATCTTTAAAGGATTGGGGGAAGCTGTATACCTGAGAAATGTACTGCTCGCGGCTACATTTCTCGGATTTACCCCTACCCTGCTCATCGCGGACCATTTTAATTTGAAGCTGTACGGGATATGGATGGCTTTTATGGTGTGGATGCTTATCCGGGCAAGTGCTCTGGTCATTAAATTCCGGAACAAGTATCTCAGGGCTGCAGGCAAGACAGATGCAGCGTAAATGCAGAAAGGAAGAGACGGGTAAAGAGTCGGGATTTTAGATTTACGATTATTTACCCATCAATTTTTTAACCCGGGACCTGAAGCTTTAAACCTGAAACCATAAAGAAGCTGTCAATTAATATTTGTATTTTCGTCTGTATAATTTCATTTTACTAAACATTTTATTTTATGTCTACAACACGTCCCAACGGCAGCTTATACACCAGGACCGAAGGCCGGGTGGCTATTGTGGAATTTGGCCATCCCGCAAGCAATTCATTTCCCCTGGAATTACTGGAACGGTTAAAAAAGGAATTTTACGATCTTTCCGAAAGAGACGATATCCAGGTTATTGTACTGAAAAGCGAGGGGGACAAAGCCTTTTGTGCGGGAGCCTCCTTTAATGAACTGGTAGCGGTCTCTACTGCGGAAGAAGGAAAGGTTTTTTTTAGTGGCTTTGCAGGAGTTATCAATGCCATGCGTAAGTGCCGGAAACTTATCATTGGAAGGATACAGGGAAAGACCGTAGGCGGAGGGGTAGGGCTTGCAGCTGCCTGTGACTATGTGCTGGCTGCTGAAGCGGCTGCCATTAAACTATCTGAACTTACCGTGGGCATAGGCCCCTTTGTCATTGCCCCGGCCGTAGAACGTAAAATGGGAAAAGCAGCCCTGGCAGAGCTTACCCTGGCACCCGACCAGTGGAAAAATGCCTACTGGGCCAAAGAAAAAGGCCTGTATGCCCGCGTTTTTGACCGTATAAGCGAACTGGACAGGGAAGTGATGCTCTTTGCCGAAAAACTGGCTTCGTACAATCCGGATGCCCTTTCGGAAATGAAAAAGGTATTGTGGGAAGGAACTTCGCACTGGGATGAACTGCTGGGCTCCAGGGCTGAGATCACCGGAAGGCTGGTCCTTTCCGGATTTACCCGTAAGGCGCTGGAAAAATTCAAAAAATAACAGATCGCCCGGACCGTTCTGACCGGCGTGGCAAAATACGGACATGGAACAATTTATAGCACACCTGGCCCTGCTTGTGGCCGATTATGACGAAGCCATACATTTCTATACCAAAAAACTGGACTTTACCCTTGTTGAAGATACCCGGCTGAGTGCCACGAAAAGATGGGTGCTGGTCCGGCCGCCGGGAAAAGATGGGTGTTGCCTGTTATTGGCCAGGGCGGATGGAAAAGAACAGGAAAGATATATAGGCAGTCAGGCTGGGGGACGGGTTTTCCTGTTTTTGTATACGGACAATTTCCAAAGAGATTATTTAAAGATGAAGGCAAGGGGAGTGCATTTTGTACGTCCTCCTAAAGAAGAGAAATACGGAACCGTAGCTGTTTTTGAGGACCTATACGGCAATCTCTGGGATCTCCTGGAGCCGCGTTGACCGGAGTGTTAAAAATGAAAAAAGGTTGCCAATAAATTAGACAACCTTTTTACAGCATTTAACGCGCTTTTTGAGTAATAAAACTAACCTAACTAACTAAAACCTAAAACTAAAACCTGTATATACACCAAATGAATACGGCCTGAAACCGCCGCTGTCATTGGAGAATGCATTCCATTGATATTTGAACATGGGCTCTATCTGGAGCTGGAGTTGGTCTGATAGCAGATAATCCACACCCAGGCCCACATTGGTACTGAAATTAACGTCGTTTAAGTTGTTGCTCTCTCCCAGTTTTGTAGACGATGATCCCGATTTTACCAGCAGGGCATTGTCGGTGAGGAAAAGGGAGCTGACTCCTCCGATGAGGTTGAGCCCCAACCTTTGATCTACAACCCTGTACTTGACTTCCATGGGGACTTCGATATAACCAAATTCCTGTTGCATGTGTCCTTCCTGCGAAGCAAAACTGGAAGCTATCTCCTGGTTGGCAGCCAGTGGAGGGTCGATTTTGTCTTTGGCATTGGAAACATATGGTGCGGACGCTCTTTCGGTGGGGCGTGAATAATTGATATTGTCCAGTGATTGGGCCAGGAGGCTGGGGGTAATAGCGACATCGTTTGTATTATAGCCATAGTTTACCCTGTTTACTCCCGAACGCACACTGACTCTTTTGCTCACCTTGTAAGCCACATTGATACCGTAGCTTAGATTGACCTTCCCCGATTTGGGACTCTCTTTGAATTCGGAAGCAATGGGCGATCCGCCACTGATCGAATTGTAATACACAGGGGCTACATTGGGGTTTATACTCCATTTTCCGGTGCCTTTTCCTTGTTTTGAGGCCAGTTCCTTCTCCCGTTCCGATTCATTTTCCATCTCGGCAATGGCTTCCAGCAGGGATTTCTTCGGTTTTTCTTCTTTGTCTCTAATACCTGTTTTTTCCTTGTCCGTGGTGGCCTGGGCAGTGTTTTTTTCAGTAGCCCCGGTGCCTTCAGCTTTGTTTTGCTCCTTGTCTGAAACGTCTGCAATGCGGGGGTTCTCGATTTGATTTCCTTTATTGATCTCCCCTTTGTTTTTGGCAGATGGCGGATCCGTCACGGCAATTTCGGTATTTGCAGACTGTTGGTCTGTATTGGCGTTTTTAGGATCATTTCCCTGTTGAGCAATTCCGGTACCCCCTTGGGAGTTGCTTTCCTGCGGAGACGCACTGCCTGTCCCGGTATTTCGGGGGCCTTGCGTCTTTACGGATTGGGAAGGATCGGTGGTTTTACCTCCATCCTTTCCGGGTTTTGCAGCATTACCTGTCGATACCAGTGGATCGTTATCTTCAAGGTCTCCTTCCCGGGAAATTTCTTTTCCTTCGGCGGGTTTATCAGGGCCATTCACGACTTTCTCCAGGACGTCATCGGGGATGTCTGCAGGTTCTGTAGACAGGAAGTTCAACCCGAGAGAGAGTAACAGGGCGATGGCAGCGGCGATCCCTCCAAGGCGCCACCAGAATGCGGGAGTGGCTTTTTTCTGCCTTTCGGGTACACTGCTTGCTCCCAAAGGAATGCCGTCCAGCTTTGCTCCAATATCAGCCCATAGGTCGCGATCGGGAAAAACCTCAAAGTCCTTGAACTTTTCCTGGAACAATCTGTCTATGTTCTTTTTATTGCCCATTACCTTATAGTGATGTCACTTTTTTTTTACGATGGTCTTCTTCGATATATGTTTTTAAGATCGTTCTGGCCCTGGAGAGATTGGATTTGGAGGTCCCTTCCGTTACCCCGAGCATTTCGGAAATTTCTTTATGGGAATAGCCGTCCATGACATAGAGATTGAAGGTCAGCCTGTACTTGTCCGGCAATTTCTGTATAATGCTCAGCAGGTAATCCAGGCTGATGTCCTCGTCTTCAATTTCTACTTCTACTTCATCTTCGATTTCCTCCGAAACGATGTTAAAGACCTTTTCCTTGCGGTATTTCTGGAGTACGGTATTTACGGTTACTCTCCGCACCCAGCCTTCAAAAGAACCCTTGAACCGGTACTGGCCGATCTTGTTGAATATGGCCATAAAGCTATCCTGCAGATTGTCTTCCGCCTCTGTCTGGTTCCGGGAATATTTGAGACAAATGCTGTATAATTTACCATTGAATAAACGGTATAACTGCTCTTGTGCCTTTCTGTCCCGGTCCTTGCACCGGTTTATGAGTTCTTCTAAACTCACTTATAGTTTTACGTTAGTTTTGGTGGCCCTGTAGGACTGTTGTAATGGTTACAGGGATCGGGGTTAATTAGTTTCGTCTTCTTCTTTTTTTACCGGGATGTCATAAATTATATATTCACTTTCTCCGTCAGCATCTACTCCCGTCCAGAATTGAACTGTATATTTAGAAGGGATTGGAGAGGCATCGGATATTTTGAAATCGTCTATGGTACTGCTTTTTTCGCTGTTTAATGTCCGGCACGAATCCTTGCTCGTCTGAACCTGGGCAAGTGCTGCAAACGTAACTACACGTACGGAATCGTTAGATTTTTCCTTGTCTATAAATCCTTGATAGCCAATGTATGAGTGGCAGTCGGTAGGGATTTTATATGTAAAATCAATGGTGTAGGTTTCTCCGGGCTCCAGGGTGTCGGGAAGATCGGTTATTTCCGTTATCGGGATGGGTTCGTTATAAAAATTCACACCATCATCATTCAGGCATCCGGATAAAGCTAATACCAGAGTTAAAAATGCTGCTGCAATACTTACTTTTTTCATGTTATTTCTTTTTAATTTTAGGAGGTTTTATTATTTTATAAACGTATTTTTATTTTCTTCTCGGGTGTAAAATTACATTTGTGGTTTTTATCGCACAAACGCAATTAACGACGATTTTCTGCTTAGAAGATGCTGATGGAATAATATGGTTGCGCAGAAAACAAAAAAAATCCTGCTCTCTGTGTCAGGGGAGCAGGATTTCGAATATAAAATGCAGTTATTAGACGGTCTCTTAGCTTTTTATGGCTTTCAGGGCTTCCTTGATCTTGCTTTCCAGTTCTTCCAGGAGTTCCGGGTTGTCTTCCAGGAGGAGTTTTACGGCATCTCTCCCCTGTCCCAGTTTGGTGTCGCCATAACTAAACCAGGAACCACTCTTTTTAATGATCTCGTATTCCACGCCCAGGTCCAGTATTTCACCTACGCGGGAAATACCTTCGCCATACATAATGTCGAATTCCGTAGCCTTGAAGGGAGGGGCCACCTTATTTTTCACCACTTTTACCTTGGTCTTGTTACCTGCTACCTCACCGTTGCTGTCCTTGATCTGGGTAGACCGCCGGATATCGAGCCGTACGGAGGCATAGAATTTAAGGGCGTTACCTCCGGTAGTGGTCTCCGGATTGCCAAACATAACCCCGATCTTTTCCCGGAGCTGGTTGATGAATATTACGGTACACTTGGTCCTGCTTATGCTGGCCGTGAGTTTTCGCAGGGCCTGAGACATAAGCCGGGCGTGCAGTCCCATTTTGGAATCTCCCATTTCGCCCTCGATCTCGCTTTTCGGGGTCAGTGCCGCAACAGAATCGATAATAACGATGTCAATGGCTCCCGAACGGATAAGGTTGTCGGCGATCTCCAGGGCCTGTTCCCCGTGGTCGGGCTGGGAAATGATGAGGTTGTCCACATCCACACCGAGCTTTTGGGCATAAAAACGGTCAAAGGCGTGTTCCGCATCGACAAAGGCCGCGATCCCGCCGGCTTTCTGTGCCTCAGCCATGGCGTGAAGTGTAAGGGTGGTCTTACCCGATGATTCCGGTCCGTATATCTCTATGACCCTGCCTTTTGGATAACCGCCTACTCCCAGGGCGATATCGAGGCCTATGGACCCTGAGGGCACGACTTCCATGTCTTCCACCACATGGTCTCCCATTTTCATCACCGCCCCTTTTCCGTAGGTCTTGTCTAGTTTATCCAGCGTTAGCTTCAGGGCTTTTAGTTTTGCGTCTTTCTCTGAACTCATTACTGCGTTTTTTCTAAAAAATAATTCGTGCTAAATTAGTGTTTCTTTTTCAGAGTAACAACGGGTTGAAAGGTGTTGTTTATCCCTTTCGTATGCCCTCTGCGAAAAAATGGCCTGTGTTCCGTAAAATACGCGGACTTTGCAGTGCTGTTAAAAAAAGTTACTTTTGCAAAAAAAATTAGAAGCTGTCTATGTTTTGTTTTTGGAATATTTTATAGTGTATTTTTTCGTCAGGCGAAGGTATTTTAAAGCTACGTGGCGAAAAATAGCTGAAGTACGGTTGCTGAGCGCAGCCGAAGCATGGCGGAAAAAGACGCGTAAAAGAACCAAAGGCGATGCCCTGAGCTTGCCGAAGGGATAAAACTTAGATAGTTTCTTATTCGATTTCTTTAATCTTAAAAATTCGTATAGCATGCAACTGTACAATACTTTAAGTGCTAAGGAAAGAGCAGAGCTTATCGAAAAAGCGGGTAAGGACCGCCTTACACTCTCTTTCTACAAGTACCATCACATTAAAAATCCGCAGATCTTCCGGAATCACCTTTTTGTTACCTGGGACGAAATGGATGTGCTCGGCAGGATATATATTGCCAGAGAGGGAATAAACGGGCAGCTTTCCGTCCCGGCAGATAATTTCAGGGCGTTCAAGGAACACCTGGACAGCATTACTTTCCTGAAGGATGTAAGGCTCAATATCGCCATAGAGCACGATGACAAGTCCTTTCTGAAACTGAAGGTAAAAGTAAGGAACAAGATTGTCGCAGACGGACTGAACGACGATACTTTTGATGTCACCGATAAAGGGGTGCATGTAGATGCCGAAAAATTCAACGAACTTATCGAAGACCCGGATACCATTCTGGTGGATATGCGTAACCACTATGAAAGCGAGATAGGACATTTTAAAAATGCTATCACCCCCGATGTAGATACGTTCCGGGATTCCCTGCCCATCATAGAGGAAGACCTCAAGGAGCACAAGGAAGACAAAAAACTGGTGATGTACTGCACCGGAGGCATCCGCTGTGAGAAGGCAAGTGCATACTTTAAGCACAAAGGTTTTAAGGATGTGTACCAGCTGGAGGGTGGTATTATTGAATATACCCGGCAGGTGAAAGGCAAAGATCTGGAAAATAAGTTTATAGGGAAGAACTTTGTCTTCGATGAACGCAGGGCCGAGCGTATATCGGAAGATATCATAGCCCATTGTCACCAATGCGGTAAACCCTGCGACACTCATGTGAATTGTGCCAATGAAGCCTGTCATTTGCTGTTTATCCAATGCGAAGAATGCGCCGAAAAGATGAACAGATGTTGCTCGGAAGCCTGTATGGAGGTCGTAGCCCTTCCGTATGAAGAACAAAAAGCCCTGCGCAAAGGAAAATATAAGAGCAACAACATTTTTAAGAAGGGACGTTCGGAGGTACTCAAATTTAAAGGGTAGGCGAGGATTCGGGTATTCCAGTGTATGAATATGAAACCAAAAACCCGCAACCCGAATACCGGTATACCCGAATACCCGTAAACTAAAAAAAGCCGTATCTTTACATTTTGTAAGGTGCAGAGGTGCCTTACGCGGAGAGAATTATTTATGAACCTTTTACTGCATATTTCCGTGAAAAATACGGGGATATACGGGTACAATATATATGAAATATGGGATGTAGCAGTTGTTCAACCGGTAAGGGAGGACAGCCACGAGGATGTAAGAATAATGGAACATGCGGGACTGATGGTTGCAATAAACTTACTGTATTTGATTGGCTTTCCAATATGGCACTTCCGTCGGGCCAGCAATCTTTTGACTGTGTGGAGGTCCGCTTTAAAAACAGCAGAAAGGAATTTTTCAGAAATAGTGAAAAGCTACCGCTTTCCATGGGAGATGTCGTAGCTACCGAAGCCGCTTCGGGCCATGATGTAGGGATCGTTACCCTTACCGGCGAGCTGGTAAAGGTACAGATGAAAAAGAAAAAGACCGATTGGGAAGACCCTTCCCTTCCTAAAATATACCGCAAGGCCTCTCAAAGGGATGTCGATGTATGGACCGCCGTGAGGAACAAGGAAGAAGAAGTAAAGAAAAAATCGCGCGAACTGGCTATTGCCCTGGGCCTTCAGATGAAAATTTCCGATATTGAGTACCAGGGAGATGGTTCTAAAGCCACATTTTACTATACGGCTGATGAACGGGTAGACTTCAGGCAACTCATTAAAGATATGGCCCGGGCCTTTAATGTACGCATAGAGATGCGGCAGATAGGTTTTCGCCAGGAAGCATCACGCCTTGGAGGTGTGGGGTCCTGCGGAAGGGAATTGTGTTGTTCTACCTGGCTTACCGACTTCCGGTCGGTCAATACCTCTTCGGCCAGGTACCAGCAATTGTCTCTCAACCCGCAAAAACTGGCAGGGCAGTGCGGCAAACTGAAGTGCTGCCTTAACTACGAACTGGATGCCTATCTCGATGCCCTCCAGGAATTTCCCAAGACCGATGTAAAGTTGCAGACCAGGAAAGGAAAGGCCATTTGCCAGAAAATAGATATATTCAAAGGTTTTCTGTGGTATGCCTATGAAGAAAACAGTGCCAACTGGCACAAACTGATGCTGGACCAGGTACAGGAGATCATTGGCAAGAATCAGGACAATGTCAAGGTGGAAAGCCTGGAAGAATACGCTTCGGAAATTGCCGAGGAAGATACTAAACGGGAGTTTGAAAACGTTGTAGGACAGGATAGCCTCACCAGGTTCGACCAGCCCAAAAAGAAACGGAAGAACAAGACCAGGAAAAAGAGAAACCACAAAAGGGCCACAAAGAAAAGAGGATGAACATAATTAATGATTTGCGATTTTAGATTTCCGCGTTGGGATTTTACAGTAGAACAAACCTGAGACCGTAAATCTGAGATCGTAAACCGTAAATCTAAAATCCGGATGGATAAGATCATCAGATCATTTTTTTGGACAGGATGTATGTTTTTGTTATCCTGTAATTCCAACAATGTGTATTCCGATTACCAGGCTCTTCACAATGCCTGGGACAAGGACGAAAGTGTGGATTTTACCTTCCGGCCCCCCGATACCGTACAGCCCTACAATATGTTTATCCATTTGCGGAACGATGAAAACTATAAATTCAGTAACTTGTTTCTTATTGTTAACCTGAATTTTCCCGATGGCAAGGTCATTGCGGATACCCTCGAATACAAAATGGCAAGGCCCGACGGGGAATGGCTGGGACAGGGGTTTACCGAGTTGAAGGAGAGTAAGTTGTGGTATAAGGAAAATGTGGTTTTCCCTGCTTCGGGCAACTATACCGTAGCCATTAAACACGCGATGAGGAAAGTAGGGGAAGTAGAAGGCGTAGGAGAGCTGGAAGGGATCACCGATGTGGGAATAGAGATAGATAAACCGGATAAAAAATAAAGTTGGTTACTTGGTTGTTGAGTTATTAAGTCCCCCTCCCATAGCCCAATAACCTGGTAGCCCCATAACCAAATAACTTAGAGTAATGGAAAAAAAGCCTGCTAAAAAAGATAAAAAACGAGGTTTTGGCAAGTATATAAAATGGTTCTGGGGACTTTTTTTCGGAGGGATTGCCCTGGCGGGGTTGTTCTTCTTATTGGCATCGTGGGGGTTGTTCGGCACCATGCCTACATTTGAGGTCCTGGAAAACCCGCAGACCAACCTGGCTACGGAGATCATTTCGGCCGATGGGAAAACCTTGGGTAAATTTTACTTGAACGATAACAGAACCCCGGTTTCGTATGATGAATTACCGGATCATCTGGTCAAAGCGGTGGTTGCCGTGGAGGATGAACGGTATTTTAAACATTCCGGGATAGATGCAAGAGGAACATTAAGGGCTATTGTTTTCCTGGGGAAAAAGGGAGGGGCCAGTACGCTTACACAGCAGTTGGCCAAGCAACTTTTTACAGAGAAGGTCTCTAATAATATAGTGGCAAGGGTAATCCAGAAAATGAAAGAATGGATCATTGCGGTCCGCCTGGAAAGACAATATACCAAAGAAGAGATCATAACGATGTATCTCAATATCTACGATTTCGATAATATGGCCGACGGGATACGGTCAGCTTCCAGGATATATTTCGGAAAAGAACCCGGGGACCTGAAAATAGAGGAATCTGCCATGTTTGCGGGAATGTTGCAAAATTCATCCTATTACAGCCCTGTGAGGCGTCCGGAATTGACACAGCGCCGCCGAAACGTGGTATTGCGCCAGATGGAGAAAAACGACTTCATAACCGAACAAGAAAAGGATTCGTTACAAAACCTTCCCATAAAACTCAATTTCAACAGGGAATCCCATCGGGAAGGCCTGGCTACCTACTTCAGAATGTATCTTCAGGGCTTCCTGAAAGACTGGACCAGCGACCCTGAAAATCGTAAACCCAACGGTGATAAATACAATATCTTCCTGGACGGGCTTAAAGTCTACACTACGATAGATTACCGTATGCAAAAATATGCCGAGGAGGCGGTTTCCGAGCATATGAAAAAACTCCAGGCAGAATTTTTTCATCAGAATACGCCCGACCGGAATAAAACAGCACCATTCTTAGGGCTGACCCAGGAAGAGGTCGATGCTACCATGGAAAGTTCCATGAAACGATCGGAACGCTGGCGCAAAATGAGGGACGACCTGGATAAGTCTGAAAATGAAATACGGGAGTCCTTTAAAAAGAAGACCGAGATGACCGTCTTTAGCTGGGACGGGGAAAAAGATACCATTATGACCCCGATGGACTCCATCCGCTATTACAAGTTCTTTCTGCGTACCGGGATGATGTCCATGGAGCCGCAGACGGGCCATGTAAGGGCTTGGGTCGGCGGAATAAACTATAAGCATTTTCAGTACGACCAGGTAAAACAGGGTGCCAGGCAATCGGGCTCCACATTCAAGCCCTTTGTCTATGCCACTGCGATAGACCAACTGCGTATGTCGCCCTGCGACCGGCTTCCGGATGTACAGCATTGTGTAGAGGCCAATAAATATGGGAATGCCAAGCCCTGGTGCCCAAAGAATGCTGGCGGCAAGTATACGGGTAGAATGCTGACGCTTAAGGAAGCACTGGCTAAATCTGTAAATAGTATTACGGCTACCCTTATAGACAAGGTGGGGCCGGTGCCGGTATCACAGTTGGTAAAAAACCTCGGGGTAGAGTCCGATATTTCCCCGGTACCTTCTATCGCACTGGGGACCCCCGATTTTACCGTATATGAAATGGTCGGGGCTTACGGTACTTTTGCCAATCAGGGAGTGTATGTAAAACCCGTAATGGTTACCCGTATCGAAGATAAGAATGGTACCGTACTGTTCGAATCCGTGCCGGAAACCAGGGATGTCATGAGTGATGAAGTGGCCTATACCACCGTAAAGCTCATGGAGGGAGTTACACAGTCCGGTTCCGGAGCAAGGCTGCGTGGTAATTGGGCGGTGAATAATACCTTTTACAAAGAGATCGTCACAGGATATCCCTATGAGTTTACCAATCCCATAGCCGGAAAAACAGGGACCACACAAAACCAGAGCGATGGCTGGTTTATGGGAATGGTGCCCAATCTGGTTACCGGGGTATGGGTAGGCGGAGAGGACAGGGCTATCCATTTCAGGGGTATCAAGTACGGGCAGGGAGCCAGTATGGCGCTACCCATCTGGGCGGTGTATATGAAAAAATGCTACGCAGATAAAGAGTTGGGCATTTCCAAAGAAGACTTCAGGGAACCCGAAGATCTTTCCATAGAATTGGACTGCTCCAAAGTACCGATATCCGGGGAACCGGAAGAAGGGGATTTTGAGGAAATTGATTTTTAGGGGCTATTTTTTAGGTATTTGAAAATACAGGCTGCCAAAACCGTCTTTTTTGTTAAATTATTCGTATTTTTCCCCTAAAAATTTACGGAATGATAAACAAAAGGGTGGCTTCAGTTGCCGAAGCCCTGCAAGGTGCCCGGGACGGGATGACCTTTATGCTGGGAGGCTTCGGTTTGTGTGGAATTCCCGAAAATAGTATAGCAGAACTGGTGCGTCTTGGCATCAGGGACCTAACCTGTATTTCCAACAATGCCGGGGTGGATGATTTTGGCCTTGGCCTTTTACTTCAAAAGCATCAGATCAAAAAGATGATATCGTCCTATGTGGGGGAAAACGACGAGTTCGAACGCCAGATGCTCAGTGGCGAACTCGAGGTAGAGCTCACCCCCCAGGGTACCCTGGCCGAGAAGTGCAGGGCGGCACAGGCGGGGATCCCCGCTTTTTTTACCCCTGCCGGTTACGGTACCGAAGTAGCGGAAGGAAAAGAAACCAGGGAGTTCAACGGTAAAATGTATGTCATGGAAGAAGCCTTCCGGGCCGATTTCTCCATAGTAAAAGCGTGGAAAGGAGACGAAGCCGGGAACCTTATCTTCAAAGGAACGGCAAGGAATTTTAACCCCTGTATGTGCGGTGCCGCGAAGATCACGGTGGCGGAAGTGGAAGAACTGGTACCTGCGGGCGAACTGGATCCTAACCAGGTGCATATACCGGGGATCTACGTGCAGCGAATATTCCAGGGAAAGCGCTATGAGAAAAGAATAGAGCAACGAACCGTGAGGAAAAGGTAGTCATCCCTTAAACTTTCAATGATCCACTTATTATGTTAGACAAAAACGGTATAGCAAAACGAATAGCCAGGGAAGTAAAGAACGGATATTATGTAAATCTCGGTATAGGGATCCCTACCCTGGTGGCCAACTTTGTTCCGGAAGGGGTAGATGTAGAGTTCCAAAGCGAAAACGGTGTTCTGGGCATGGGTCCTTTTCCGTATGAAGGAGAAGAAGATGCCGATCTGATCAATGCAGGAAAACAGACAGTGACCACCTTACCCGGCGCCTCCTTTTTTGATTCGGCAACAAGTTTCGGGATGATCCGCGGGCAACATGTACACCTGACGATACTCGGCGCTATGGAAGTGGCGGACAACGGCGATATAGCCAACTGGAAGATCCCCGGAAAAATGGTCAAAGGCATGGGCGGAGCGATGGACCTGGTGGCTTCTGCAGACAATATTATAGTGGCGATGATGCACACCAACAAGGCAGGCCAGTCTAAATTACTGAAAAAATGCACTTTGCCGCTGACCGGAGTGAACTGTGTAAAGAAAATAGTGACCAATCTGGCCGTGCTGGAGGTTACCGGCCAGGGATTCAAACTGCTCGAACGTGCGCCGGGAGTATCCGTGGAAGAAATAAAAGGGGCTACCGAAGGCAGGCTGATCGTAGAAGGTGATATTCCCGAAATGCAATTATAAAATAATTACCGTAGGGCTGTAACACCCGGTCTTTGCCTTTCCGGTAGAGACGCACGGCCGTGCGTCTCAAACATGCAAAAAGGCCGTGCGTCTCTATTGATGAATTATTCACGGTCTTATCCGAATAGATCGCTGATAACGTCTTCTATTTTGGAGACTAAGGCCACCCGTATCCCCGGTTTTTTTATGGTGATTTTATTCTGTTTTGATACGAAAATCGTAGAAAACCCTAACTTTTCCGCTTCCAGGATACGCTGGTCCACCCGTTGTACGGGGCGGATCTCTCCGGCGAGGCCTATCTCGGCCGCAAAGCAAATATCTTTTTCAATGGCTATATCTTCGTTACTGGACAATATGGCGGCAATGACAGCCAGGTCTATGGCGGGGTCGTCCACGGAGATCCCGCCGGTGATGTTCAGAAAGACATCCTTGGTGCCCAACCGGAAACCGGCCCTTTTTTCCAGGACGGCCAGGAGCATATTCAACCGTTTTGCATTGTAGCCCGTGGTACTGCGTTGCGGTGTGCCGTAGACGGCCGTACTCACCAGTGCCTGTATTTCTATCATCAGGGGGCGGATACCTTCCACAGTAGCGGCGATGGCCGTTCCGCTGAGGGATTCTTCATTCCGGGAAATAAGTATTTCCGACGGATTGGTCACTTCCCGAAGGCCATTGCCCAACATTTCGTATATGCCCAGTTCTGCTGTTGAGCCGAACCTGTTTTTCAAGGCCCTCAGGATGCGGTATACGTAATTCCTGTCGCCTTCAAACTGCAGCACAGTGTCTACCATGTGTTCCAGGATCTTCGGTCCGGCGATGTTCCCGTCCTTGGTGATATGCCCGATAAGGATGACCGGGGTGTCTGTTTCCTTGGCGAACTTTATAAATTCGGCCGTGCATTCCCGGATTTGTGAAATACTCCCCGCCGACGATTCGATATAGTCGGAATGTAAGGTTTGAATGGAGTCGATAATGAGTATATCGGGCGTTATGCTTTCTATCTGCTTAAAAATATTCTGTGTTTTGGTCTCGGTAAGGATATAGCAGTTTTCGCTGCTGGGGTTTATGCGTTCCGCGCGCATTTTTATCTGGGCCTGGCTTTCCTCTCCCGAGACATAGAGGGTTTTGTGAGGGAGTTGCAATGCGATCTGGAGCAGCAGGGTGCTTTTTCCTATACCCGGCTCACCTCCCAGCAGGATCACCGACCCCTGTACGATACCTCCGCCCAGGACACGGTTAAATTCATTGTCGCCCGATGACATCCGGTTTTCCTCAGAACGGACGATCTCATTGACTTTAAGCGGTTTTACAGCCCTTTTGCTCCTGGTCGGCCCTTGTTTCCAGGTATGCTTTTCTTCTTTCTGGATCACCTCTTCTACAATGGTGTTCCACTCCCTGCACGAGGTACACTGCCCCTGCCATTTGGCATACTGGGCACCGCAGTTCTGACAAAAATAAGAGGTCTTGACTTTAGCCATGTTTATCGGGTTCGGATAAGGTGTTTTCCCGGTCTAAAGTAGGTATTATTTTTTGGATTCAACAGGGAGAAATCCAAAAATACACCAGGGTTGGATGGTTGGACATTTAAAGTTTTCAGAATGAAAGTTTGAGTTTTAAATTTGCAACTGGCAACACACCAGACACCGATCACCAAATATCCCGGTCCTGCTAATAATTGAGCGCCTCAATCCTTTCCATAATAAGGTCTTTGTGGATGAAGTCTATCTCCTCCATGCCGAAAGCCTTTTTGTAGGTTCGGGTCGCTTTTTTCGGATCTCCTGTTTTTTCCAGGTATTCCGCTTCGAAAAAATATCCCATCATAGTCCCGGGAAATTCCTTTTTGGCCAGTTTACTGAGTTGTTCCAGCGAAGAATAATCCTCTTTTTTAAGGCATCCGGCATAGATGGCCATCATGTCGTTGAGGCTTACCTGTTTGTGAAAACCAAAAAGCTCTTCGGCCCTTTGGTATTTTTTTTCCAGGTATTCGAAAACCGGGGCTTCGGAAGTGAGTATGTTATTTTTATATTCATTAGGGGTAATAGGCCGGTAAATGGAGAATATCTGGTTAAGCGCTTTGGGGATGGCGCAGGAAGCGGCAGAAAAATCGTCGGTGTTTTCGAAACTGTCAAAAAAGTAGAACAGCTTATCATTGTTTATGGTCTTTAATGAGGTGTTGAGGTCCTGAATGCGCTCTACCTGTTTTTTATCCCCGTCTTCCCCGGCGGCAAGGTAATAGAATTTCACCGAGTTTATGCCGGATAACCGCTTTTGGAGGAGCTTTTCAATATTAGGGGCAAAGTCCGGGTGTATGTCGATATAAGCATCGAACAGGGGGTCGTCCTTAAAGAGGTAGTAATTAATAAAATTGCCTGTAAAAAGATGCCCGATGATCATTTTAAAGTTGGCCAGGTTGTATTTCTCGGATATCGAAGGCAGTAGTTCCATGCCTATAAACTCGAAAAAACCAGCCCCTTTTCCGGCGGGGAACCCGCTTTGGGCATCATAGCTGCAATCCTGGGAGGCCTTTCCTTTCTGGTCTATCCCCACGATGATACTTTCCGGCATCTGGCCATTGGCCGCGTAGAATTTGGTATTGGCTACCACGAGATCGAAAAGGCGATCGGCATCCAGTACCAGGATCAGGGGGTGAGGATGGTCTTCCGAATAGTTTTCCGGTACATAAAGCTGTATGTTCCTTGTTTCCTCAAGGTGTTCAGAATCGAAAGGGACCGACCGGGTTTGGGGATACATAGTCGTTACGGTAAGGAATCCCAACAGGATATAGCATAAAGATTTCATATATAAACAGACATCATAAGGTTTGGCGTATGGTTAATCTGGGGTATTTATGTATTCGGGAACAACAAACACAAAATTTCCGGATGCCCGGCCGGAACCGTAGCTTCGGACTTATTAACAAAGGAAATGCTGTCTTCGATATTCCCGTTCAATATCTTATTGTACTCGTGTATAGGCAGTTTGGATGATATGGCAAGATACTAAATATTGCTCCAATCTCAAATTGCGAAAGATTTTTTAACGAAAAGACAACGTGAAGACCAGGGTAGGCTAAAGAGGAAGGGGGGTAATCGGTATTCGGTAAACAGTGATCAGTTTTTTTGAATAACTAAATACTGATCACCGAATATCGATTACTGAATACCGACCACCACCCTACCTTAAGAACCGTGCGATAGAAGCACAATCTTTTTTGTATAAGATGCATTTACCCTGGGGTAAACACTCAGTTATTTTTATTGTAAACCGGGAGGAAAAGAAAGGAAATCACACCCAGGAACACAATAACGGCGGTCTGGGACAACCACACGATCCATCCGAAAGAGGTGCCGACGGTATAATCGATACCATACAGGAGGATCGCTTCGGCGATGAGAAAAGGGTAAGTGCCGAAACCTCCATTAGTAAAAGCGATGGTAAAAGACCCTACTACAAAAAGTGACAGCGATTGTGAGAAGGTGATAGACTGTGTTTCGGGAAAGGCATAGATGCAAATATGGAACATCAGCACATACATGATCCAGATAAACAGGGTATGTGCAATAAAAAGCCACTTTTTTTTCATGGAAAGGATGCTCAACATACCTTCCTTCAACCCTTTGACAAAATTTTTGATCTTTTGGCCCAGGGCAGAACGGGTGCGGCGGAGGTAGATCCAGAAAAGGGAGGCGAACAAGATCCCGGCTGCTCCGATGATGAGCAGTTTGCCGGCATTGATATTGTGGGTGTTGAGCAATCCCCACAAGGTATCGAATTGCAGAAAAAGAGCCAGGAAAAGAATGCATACCGATATAAAAAGGTCTGCTATCCTTTCTGCCACAATGGTGCCGAAAGCCTTTTCAAAGGGAACCTTGTCGTATTTGTTGATCACCACTGCCCGGGATACCTCTCCCGAACGCGGAATGGCAAAATTGAGAAGGTAACCGATACTGACCGCCATAAAACTGTTGGGAACCCGGGCCCTGTGCCCCAGGGGTTCCAGTAGATAATTCCAGCGATAAGCCCTGGAGAAATGACTCAGCATACCGAAGATCATGGAAATCCAGATATAGAGATAGTCTGCTTTGAGAAAGTTTTCTTTCAGTTGCTTCAGTTGCTCGGGAGTGAACTTGGTATAAGTATACCAGATCAAAAAAACACCCAGGGCAAGGGGGAGCACTATCTGAATGGTCTTGGATAATTTCTTTTTCACTATTCGGTTTGCCGTTTCGCGATCCCCGTTTCCATATCAGGAGGCCGGAGCCATGTTGTTTTCGGATCAGATCGGGTTTGAAAAGTTGCCGGGCTTTCTTACCTGAGGGAATTGTCCTTTTCGTTGGGGAAAACCAGAGAGGGCTTAAAGGACCTGGCTTCTTCAAAATCCATAATGCCGTAAGAAATGATAATGACAATATCGCCTTTTTGCACTTTCCTGGCAGCAGGACCGTTCAACGTAATATCTCCACTGCCCCTGTTCCCCTTAATAACGTAAGTTTCCAGGCGTTCCCCGTTGTTGATGTTTACGATCTGTACTTTTTCTCCTTCAATGATGTTAGCAGCCTCCATCAGTGCTTCGTCTATGGTGATGCTGCCTATGTAATTGAGTTCGGCCCCGGTGACCGTAACCCTGTGTATCTTCGATTTTACTACTTGTATTTGCATGGTGCAAAGGTAATTATATTTGTGTTAAGTTGAGTTGTTTAGTTTTGGAGTTGGTGAGTCGTGTAGTTTGTTAGGTGTCGGTTCAAAAACTACTCAACTCCAAAACTCCACGACTCCAAAACTAATTCAGGGCAATGTTGTCTATTAAACGTACATCATCCGCATAGACTGCGATAAAAGCCCTGTATTTCTTGTCTTTTACCTTATGATCTGCCGGTTTCAGGGTATTGGCATCCGCGATTTCCAGATATTCCAGGTTAAACATAGGGTGTTTTTGAAATTGCTCCGTTGCCCATTCCCTGATCTCTGTTACACTATCCGTGCCAAATTTTTCTTTGGCAGTTTGCAGGGTGCGGTAGATGAAACCTGCTTCCTCTCGCTGCTCTTTTGTCAGGCGTTCGTTGCGGGAGCTCATAGCCAGGCCGTTCTCTTCCCTTTCAATGGGGCATCCGTGTACCTGTACGGGAAGCCGGTGTTTTTTTACAAGCGTTTTTATAATAAGTAACTGCTGGTAGTCTTTTTCGCCAAAATATGCATGGTGTGGTTCCACGGCCTCAAAAAGGCGTTTTACGATAGTGCCTACTCCGTCAAAATGCCCTTTCCTGTACCGGCCTTCCATCGGCAGCTCCAGCCCGTCGAAATCAAAGGAGGCCGAAGATACGTTGTCGGTGTACATCTCTTCTACGGTTGGGGCAAAGACGATGATGTCCGGGCTTATCGGGGAGAGGAGTTGCACATCGGTATTCAGGTCGCGGGGATATTTGCTCAGGTCGTCCTTATTGTCAAACTGGGTAGGGTTTACGAAAATGCTTACCACCACCACGTCGTTTTTGGCGGCGGCCTCTTTTACCAGAGAAAGGTGGCCCTGGTGCAGGGCACCCATGGTCGGGACAAGCCCTATGCTTTTTCCTTCCTTTTTCAGCCCGAGAAGTTCTGCCCGGAGCAATTCTTTTTTATGGAAAACAGCCATGGTCAAATTTGTATTAATAAAACATCATCGGTCCCAGAGCACTTCGACTGTGCTCAGCATAAACTAAAGCCGAAGGGAAGGGCAAAACTATGTATTTTAATGGAATTGAACATATTTGTGTTCAGATATTCGGGTAAAATCATTGAGAACAGGCCTTTATGTGGCCTTTTTTAACTTTTGGAAGGGATTTCTTCCAAAAATCGGGAAGCTCCATACCGGGAAATTAAAAAGTCGCCTCAAAATGATGATTTTGCCGGGAATAGAGGAAGTAGAAATGAGTTCGTTAGGCATATTTTTTGTATTTTTGCGTGCTTTGAGAGTTTTTTGAAAAAAACGAACAGCTTCTTGGACAAAAGTTTTATTGTAAACAAAACGAATTTATGACTGATAAAAAAGTGTTATTTGTTGCCTCCGAAATGATACCCTATTTGCCGGAGAACGAAGTGTCTTCACTGGCTTATGAAAATCCGAGAATGGTAAATGACAGAGGCGGGCAAATACGAATTTTTATGCCCAGGTTTGGGAATATCAATGAGAGAAGGCACCAGCTTCACGAAGTCATACGCCTCTCCGGACTGAATCTGGTAATTAACGATATGGACATGCCCCTGATCATCAAGGTGGCATCTATTCCCAAAGAACGGATACAGGTATATTTCATAGATAACGAGGAGTACTTTAAGCGCAAAGCCACTTTTTCCGACGAAGACGGAAATCTCTTTCCGGACAATGATGAAAGGGCTATATTTTTTGCCAAGGGAGTTGTAGAAACCGTTAAAAAACTGAACTGGTCTCCCGATATTATTCACGTTCACGGCTGGATGGCCAGCATGTTACCGCTCTACCTGAAAAAATATTATGCCGATGAGCCGTTATTTGCAGACAGTAAAATAGTTACTTCTGTATACAACAAAGATTTCGATGGCACGTTAGATAAGCAAATGATAGAAAAGGTGAAGTTCGACGGTATTTCCGGAGACGATGTCGGTGCGTTGGAAAATCCGGATTATTCCAATATCCTCAGGGTGGCTATCGACAATTCCGATGCAGTTGTGGTAGCTTCGGAAAAAATACCCGGAGACCTGGAAGAATATCTGAAAAATGTAGACAAGCCTGTGTTGCCCTATGTCTCCATTTACGAGTTTGAAGATGCTTACGAACAATTTTACGAAACAAAGGTTTTAGGTTAAATCAGGGTTGATAAAATGATGTGACGAAGCTCTCCCGCCTTTTTAGGGCCGGGTTTAAAATACAGATCGGGACAAAAAGGAAATGTCTACGGTTGCCGAGTCCTTCGACATTTCGACAAGTGATATACTGAGTTTATCGAAGTGCTCAATGCAGGCGAGCTCAGGATAAACCGAAGTCGGGGCATCAGTCCGAAAAAATAAAAGACAGAATGAAGAAAGTGAATTTTCGATTATACAAAGCAATACTGCTCTTGGGCGGCATTGCTTTTTTTGCTTCTTGCGATAATGAGGTCAATACGCTCGGCACCGATATCATAGGGGGCGGTAATTTTGAAACGGAACGGGTTGAATTTGATGTATACGCCTATAACCACAAATTGAGCGCTGTCCAGACCAATGGAATGCCGTTGTATCAGTTGGGGGTTTTTAACGACCCGATCTACGGAAAAACAGAAGCCGGTATTGTGTCGCAATTGTATTTGGCAACCAGTACCTTCGGAGTAGTTTCCCAGCCAAAAGAAGAGGAATACGCAAACGACGGTAAGGCGAGCACAACCCCCGAGAACGAAAAGGTAACCAAAGTATACCTGAATATCCCGTTTTTTAGCAGGGTGGCCGACGGCGAAACGGAAAACAACGAGGATGGAAATCCTGTGGCGAGAAAATATGACCTGGACTCTATCTTTGGAGATAAAAGTGCAGAATTCCAGTTAAAAGTAGAAGAGCTTACCTATTACCTCAGGGACCTGGATCCTTCCAGCGGCTTTGTGGAGCAGCAGGAGTATTTTTCGGACAGGGATTTTTCCGGGCATATCGGGATGATACTGTATGACAGTGTGGCAAAGATCGACAACAAGGAAATATTGATCTATAAAGAAGATGATCCCGATACCGATGATGTCAATGAAGGGGATGAAGTGAGCCAAAGGTTAACCCCGAGGATACGGGTGCCGCTAAAAAATGAGTTCTTTCAGCAGATACTCGATAAAGAAGGTTCGGATGAACTGCTGAGCAGTAACAACTTCAAGGAGTTTATCAAAGGCTTGCGTTTTTCCGCTTATAATTTTTCGAATGACGTCCTGATGCTCCTCGATTGGAACAACGCGAATATCCAGGTAGAATATCAATACGACAGGGTCAATACTTCCAATAACAACGAAATCGTTAAGAATAATTCTTCTTTTTCATTGAGTCTGGCTGCTTTTACGATAAATTCTAATACGGGAGGACGGAGTAAGCAAAATAATGTAGTGAATATACTGACGAATGATCCTTATCCCTCGGAGATCGAAGGAGAAATGGATACGGAGACCAATGCCTCCCGGATCTATGTGAAGGGCGGTGCAGGAACCCTGCCGGAACTCCGCCTGTTCGATCCGCCCGGAGATAGTACGGAGCTGAAAAAAGTAAAAGGGCAAGGGTGGATCATCAATGATGCCAACCTTACGTTCTATATCGACCGGGAAAAACTGGATGCCCTTCAGGGCCTTACAGAACCGCCCAGGATATATGTCTATAACCTGGAAGATAACAAAGTACTTGCAGATGTGGAACTGGATTATACCACCAGCCAGGACAATAATCTGGCCAAGCAGATCTTCGGAGGAATCCTGGAAAAGGAAGACGATAAAGGAGTGCGCTATAAAATTAGGATCACAGAACACATAAACCAGATATTGAATGAAGATGCGGCCAATGTAAAACTAGGTCTTGCCGTTACAGCCAACATCAATTACACCAATAATGTCTCTGCCGGAGCCGGGGAAAACGGCGATACGGAGTTGCACGTTCCCGAGGCTTCAGTTATAAATCCGCTGGGAACAATACTCTACGGAGGTGGAGATATGGAAACCGGAAATGAAGATAAGCGGCTGAAGCTGGAGATATTCTATACAAAGGTGGATTAAACCCAGATCAAAATAAACAAAACAAAAACAAAATGTGTGGAATTGTAGGTTACATTGGTTACAGGGAAGCCTACCCTGTTATCGTAAAAGGCCTTCAACGGCTGGAATACCGGGGCTATGACAGTGCTGGTATTGCGTTGTATGACGGTACTGACATTCAGTTGTCCAAAACCAAAGGAAAGGTGGCAGACCTGGATAAGAAAGCAAAAGGGGAAATTGCGTTGCAGGGCACTCTTGGCGTAGGGCATACCCGTTGGGCTACCCATGGAGAACCCAATGATATTAATTCGCACCCGCATTATTCAAATTCAGGAAACCTCGTGATCATTCACAACGGGATTATCGAGAATTATGAACCCCTGCGGCGGGAGCTGCAACAAAGAGGATATACCTTTACCTCGGAGACCGATACCGAAGTATTGGTGAACCTGATCGAAGATGTAAAGAAGAATCACGATCTGAAGTTGGGCAAGGCAGTGCAGATAGCCCTGAACCAGGTACACGGCGCCTATGCCATTGTAGTATTTGACAGGACCAAGCCCAATGAAATAGTGGCGGCCAAGCTCGGAAGTCCGCTGGCGATCGGCATCGGGGAGGACGAATTTTTCGTAGCGTCTGATGCTTCTCCCTTTATTGAATATACCAACAATGCCATTTACCTGGAAGACGAGGAAATGGCCATTTTAAGGCGGGGAAAAGGGATCAAGGTAAGGAAGATCAAGGACGATTCACAGGTAGATCCTTATGTGCAGGAATTGCAGCTCAACCTGGAGCAGATAGAAAAAGGCGGATACGACCATTTTATGCTCAAGGAGATCTACGAACAACCGGAAGCTATCCGTGACACCTATCGCGGGCGTTTACGGGTAGATGAAGGCATCATAAAAATGGCGGGTATGGAAGACAACCTGGAGAAGTTTCTTCAGGCTGAAAGGATACTTATTGCCGCCTGTGGTACTTCCTGGCATGCCGGCCTTGTCGCCGAATATATCTTTGAGAACCTTGCCCGGATACCGGTGGAGGTAGAATATGCATCGGAATTCCGGTATCGCAACCCCATAATCACGGAGAAGGATGTACTGATCGTTATTTCCCAGTCCGGTGAAACGGCCGATACGCTTGCCGCGATAAAGCTGGCCAAGGAAAAAGGAGCCTTTGTTTTCGGAGTTTGTAACGTAGTAGGTTCTTCCATTGCCCGGGAAGCTCATGCCGGAGCTTATACGCATGCCGGGCCCGAGATCGGGGTAGCCTCTACCAAGGCATTTACCACTCAGATCACAGTCCTGACCCTGATGGCCCTGAAACTGGCTTCGGCCCAGGGAACTATTTCCAGGCCGGAACTCCAACGCTATCTGACTGAAATGGAAGCCATACCGGCCAAAGTGGAGGAATGCCTGGTGAATAACGATCGCGTTAGGAATATCGCAGCCTTGTACCAGGATGCACCGAACTGCCTTTACCTGGGCAGGGGGTATAATTTCCCCGTAGCTTTGGAAGGCGCACTGAAACTGAAAGAAATATCATATATCCATGCAGAAGGGTACCCTGCTGCTGAGATGAAGCACGGGCCTATTGCACTGATAGACGAGCAGATGCCCGTAGTGATCATAGCTACAAAGAACGGACACTACGATAAAGTGGTGAGCAATATCCAGGAAATAAAATCCAGGAAAGGAAAGATCATTGCCATCGTTATGGAAGGAGATACCACGGTAAGGGAACTGGCAGACCACGTTATAGAAATACCGGAAACTACCGAAGTCCTGAGCCCCCTCATTACAACGATCCCGTTACAGTTGCTGAGCTATCACATCGCTGTGATGCGCGGATGTAATGTAGACCAGCCAAGAAACCTGGCCAAGTCGGTGACGGTGGAATAAACGGCAATAGAATATTAAAAAAGGCCCCGTTCGGAGTGTGAAAATGTTTTCCTCCCGGATGGGGTCTCTTATTTATTGAGTTTTCTTGTTTTTAACGGGTTCAATATTGATAATTAACGTGAATAATGGATAAGAAAAAGGGATTCCCTCTTGAGACGAAGAGGGGTGTCCCGCTTGCGGGACGGGGAGTTTAACCATGCCCAAACCTTGGGCATACCCCCAACTTTTGTATTTATCCAATGGCTTGGGCTTTCAAACCCTCCGATCCCGATTGAAATCGGGACCACCTCCACTTCGACAGGCTCAGTACCACGCCTTTGTCTTAAGGGAGGAGCTTTTTAAAAATCTCAAACAGAGGTTGTAATTTTGAGATATTTGTGCTCCCTGTGGCTTATCCATTATTCACGTTAATTAATTATATCTCCTGATTATTAGTGTGTTGTAAAAATTAGTATCTTGTTGTTGCTAAATCAACAACACACATATTATGAGGATTTCCATTTTTACACTTTGCCTTCTCTGGGGATTTTTTTCCTACGCACAGACTACGGTCTCCGGGAAGGTGACCGATGAAAACGGAATGCCTGTTTCCGACGCTAACGTGGTTATCGCCGGTAAAACCATAGGCACCGTGACGGATACCGGGGGCATGTTTGTCCTCGAAACTTCGGAAAATCTGCCTTTTACACTAAAGGTTTCCAGTATTGGATATGCTCCCGTTTCCGTGACCGTTACCTCTTCCGGTCAGGAGGTGAATGTTCGGCTTCAGGAACAGGAAACTCTGCTGAACGAGATTGTGATCTCCGCATCCCGAACCCCGGAACGTATTTTCGAATCGCCCGTTACGGTAGAGCGTTTCGGTATACGGGAGATCCGGAATACTTCTTCCGCTACCTTCTACGACGGACTGGAAAACCTGAAAGGAGTGGATATCAATACCAGTTCATTAACCTTTAAGTCTGTAAATACCCGCGGCTTTGCCACTTTTGCCAATACGCGTTTCGTGCAGTTGGTAGATGGTATGGACAATACCTCTCCGGCACTGAATTTTGTGCTCGGAAACCTGGTGGGGATGTCAGAACTCGACGTCCATAGTGTGGAGCTGCTCCCGGGGGCATCCTCCGCATTGTACGGGGCCAACGCTTTTAACGGTATTCTGTTCATGACCAGCAAAAGCCCTTTCGATGATCAGGGAATAAGTGCTTATGCCAAGAGCGGTATCACCTCGCAGGAAGCGGCCGGGGACCATACTTTTTACGATTTTGGGATTAGAATGGCACATGCCTTCAGTGATAAATTCGCCGGCAAGGCCAACTTCTCCTACCTGCGCGGTACTGACTGGTATGCCGTGAGTGAGGAAGATGTATTGAACCCCGGCGCTACGAGGGCAGACCCCGATTATGACGGGATGAATATCTATGGAGACGAGGTAAGTACCAATATCAAAGGTGTAGCCAATTCCATGGTGGCGCAGGGCCTGTTACCCGACGGTGCCCAGAACCTGGTGCCCGACCAGATAGTAAGCCGTACCGGATATGCAGAAAGGAACCTTACGGATTACAAGGCCGAGAGTGTCAAGGCCGATTTTGCATTGCACTACCGCCCTTTTGCCGATGATTTCGAAATTATCTATAATGGTAGGCTGGGCCGTGGGTCTACGGTCTATCAGGGGGCCAATCGCTATGCCCTTCGCGACTTTTTTATCCAGCAGCATAAGCTGGAGTTCAGGAACGACAATTTTTTTGTCCGGGGATATATCACTGCCGAAAAAGCGGGAGATTCCTATGATATGAGGTTTACCGGGATCAATATGAACCGGTTGTGGAAACCCGACGAACAGTGGTACGGGGAATATGTCGGGGCATATCTTACAGCCCTCCAGGGTGGGGCCGGCTTCGCTCCCGGTGATGAAACGGCTTCCCATGCCTTTGCCAGGCAGGTAGCTGATATGGGTAGGCTGGAGCCCGGCACCCCGGAATTTAAAAACGCTTTTCGCCAGGTGACAGGAAGCCCGGACCTGGCCAATGGATCTAAATTCCAGGACAATACCAAGTTACGTCATATAGATGTCAACTACAATTTCAGTCACCTGACCGGAAGTTTTGCCGATATCCAGGTAGGCGGGTCGTTCCGGGAATATGTGCTCAACTCTTCCGGGACCATCTTTACCGACTATGAAGGACCTATAAGCTATTCGGAATATGGGGCCTATACCCAGGTACAGAAAAAGTTTATGGATGAACGCTTTAAGTTTACAGGGTCGCTTCGTTATGATAAATCCCAACTGTTTGACGGTTTTGTGTCGCCGAGGTTTTCCCTGGGGTATACCGCAGGACAGGACAGGAATCATAATTTCAGGGCCTCTTTCCAGACCGGTTTCCGGAATCCCACCACGCAGGACCTCTTTATCGGCCTGGATGTCGGGAGAGCAATATTGGTGGGTTCAGCAGAAGAAAACCTGGACCGTTATGTGCGCACATATGACTTAAGCGATACCGGGGCGGCGTTAACAGGCAGCCCTACTATGGAGGTTTCAGGGAGGCAGGCTTATGAGCGGGCTTTTTCCGCCCGGTCCGTACAGGCTTTCACCGCCTCGGCAGAGGCAGGGGCACCCGATCCTTCACTATTGGCCGTTGCCGATGTGGAAAAAGTAAAGCCCGAAAAGATCACTGCTTTTGAGGTAGGGTACCGCGGGCAGTTAGAAAATATTACCATAGACGCCAGTGTGTATTACAATCAGTATAAAGACTTTATTGCCAATGAGACCGTAGTGGTCCCGTTTTATGGTGCTCTGGACCTTTCAGACCCCGTAGACCCGGGAACAGGGCCTGTGCCTATGGCGCTGATAGCTTTGAGCCAGGGCGATTTTCAGGCCTATCAGACCTATACCAATTCATCCGTGGACATCAATTCTTATGGAGCTACGGTAGGGGTGGATGCCAGGGTTTTCGGAAATTACGACTTCGGGATAAACTATACCTATGCCGATTTTGATTTTGATGAGGACAAGGACCCGGATTTCCGCCCCGGTTTCAATACGCCCAAACACAAGGTCAAGGCCTCCTTCGGCAATACGGACCTGTTCGAAAATTTTGGCTTTCAGGTCAACTGGCGGTGGAGCGATGCCTTTTTCTGGCAGGCCAGCTTTGCCGATGGTGATGTACCCGCTTTTTCGGTGTTTGATGCGCAATTCAATTACCGCGTGCCATCGTTAAAATCCACTTTTAAGATCGGGGCTGCCAATATTGGGGGCAGTGAGTATTTTACGGCCGTAGGAACGGGGTTGGTTGGAAGTCAGTATTATGTTTCATGGGTGGTCAACCCGTAGCGGGGATGGAAAAAGCTGTTCGTGCAAAAGCATAGCATCTTTGCGAATAGAATAGGGAAGTGCCGGGAAAACATTTCTTTTCGGTGGTCTTCCCTATGATTTTTATACTCTTATTGATTTTTCAGCCTGTCATTTAGTTTTTTTAAAATAATTTCAGACTCCTTTTTAAATGTTTCCATAGACGGTATATATATGTTGTAAATTAAAGTGCGGTGATAAGCTACTTTATTTCTGTATTCCTGGCTTACAAAATATGTCCTGTCCTCTTTTTTTAATTGTACTTGTATATAAGCAGCAAACCAGGGATAGGTGTCCCGCCAAAAAGTGAGATTTTCATGAATATCCTTTGATATTCTGTCTGTCGTAGGCTCAATCTCATGAATAAAATCAGTATAGAAATTCATAAGTTCAAAAATAAGCGGGTCTTTGTCATTAAGGGCGAGATCCTTATAATTGTTTAACTGATAAAATCCCCTCTTGTTTATGTTGAATAACCTTCTGTTGGTAATTAAATAACAACAGGGGTCACATGTCGTAATTTCATCTTTTGTCAGGATACCGTCGGTGATTTCAAGAAATGTCGCTTTTCTTTCATTGTAAAAATCCAGTATTGCGTTGGCCTCAGTGGTGTCTTGTTTTATATCCTCAACAATAATATTAAAAATGCCATGGGTCACTTTTTCCTGTCGTTTTTTTTCGTTGTGATTGCTTATGGAGACGGCTATCAGTATACCGATCACGATCAATAAGATTTCTCCGACGGCATAACCCAAATAGTTTTTAATCTTATTTTGATTCAATAGTTGTTGTTTTATTTTTTTGAACATTTACGAATGGATTGGTCTTTTTGAGCGAGAATTGGTTTCTGTTTTCTTTCAAAAATAAAAAAAAGAATGGTCTTCTGTATTTTCAGTAAAAAGGCTTTTGCACGCGTAGTATCTAATTTGTTATTTTGCCCCGAGAAGAGATTGTAAATTCATAATCAGAATGTACAGCAAATGACAATTGACCACAAAGGTATCCCTGTTTTTTATGAAGAAAGAGGCAGAGGCCCGGCCGTAGTGCTTTTACATGGCCTTCTGGAAAGCTCCAGGGTGTGGAACGGCCTTGTTCCTGAATTGTCCCGGAAAAACAGGGTGATCGCCATAGACCTTCTCGGTCACGGGCAGACAGGCTGCCTGGGCTATGTGCATACCATGGAAATGATGGCCGGGGCGGTGGAAGAGGTGTTAAAGTACCTGAAAGTACGCAGGGCGGTTTTTATAGGGCATTCCATGGGAGGGTATGTGGCCCTGGCCTTTGCAGAAGAACATCCGGATACCGTAAAAGGATTGATATTGCTTAATTCTACCGCCAGGGCTGATGATGAAATGCGCAGGAAAAACCGGGATCGGGCTATCGCCGCTGTGAAAAAAGATCACAAGAGCTTTATCCGGATGGCCATTACCAATATTTTCCGGCCTAAAAACCGCAGCATATTCCGTAAAGAGATTAAAGAGATCAAAACTGAGGCTCTCAAAACACCTTTACAGGGTATTGTTGCTGCCCTGGAAGGAATGAAAATACGAGACGACAGGGAGGTGTTGCTGCACTTTTCGCCTTACAGGAAGATGATGATCGCGGGAAAAAAAGATCCAGTTCTGGATTTTGATACCTTAATGGACCAGGCCCGGGGAGCAGATATTACGATATTTGAAATTCCGGACGGACACATGGGGCATATTGAGAATAAAAATGAAGTTTTGCGTGCAATATGTTGGTTTTTAAATAAATAGGGTCAATTTTTTTGATATTTGATTTATAAAATAGTATCTTCGGGGTCGTTAAACCAAAACTACCCAAACCTATGCGTATAAAGTCTAATAAATCCGTTTTTTCTATGGCCCGAATGCTCTGCTTTATCTTCGGACATCGATTTAAAGTAACCAAAGAAGTTACCTCTCATATCAAAGAATATCAATGCAGCTGTTGCAGGGCCGAAGTCACTGTGAATGATGAGGGCCGCCTTACTTCGTTGACCTCCCAGCTTAAGGAGATCAATGAAACACTGGCCGAGTTACACCAGAAAAAGCAACATTCCAGTTCTGCGGCCTGACGGGCTATTCTTCTTCTTTCAGGGCATTCCACCCTCGTGCCTTCAGGGGAATTTTTGTGTTTGCCCGCGTAATAAGGTGCATGCCTTCGCTTTCGGGGGTGATGTGGCCTATAATGCTCAGATGGGGATTGGCCTTGACCTTCGGATAATCGTCCTGTGAGATGGTGAGGAGCAATTCGTAGTCCTCTCCGCCACTGAGGGCAACCATGGTGCTGTTGAGCTCGAATTCCTCACAGGTAGAGATCACCTGCGGATCGAGTGGAATCTTGTCTTCATACAGGTTACACCCTACTCCCGATTCCTTGCACAGATGGATGGCTTCCGAAGAAAGGCCGTCAGAAATGTCGATCATGGAAGTGGGTTTTACTCCGAGTTCCCTGAGGAGTTCCGGAATGTCTTTCCGGGCTTCGGGCTTTAATTGTCTTTCTACGATATAAGTGTACATCGAAAGATCGGGCTGGTTATTCGGGTTGACCTTGAATACCTCTTTTTCACGTTCCAGTACCTGCAGTCCCATATAAGCCCCGCCGATATCGCCGGTGACTACGAGGAGATCGTTGGGTTGCGCCCCGTTGCGGTACACCAGGTCTTCTTCTTTGGCTTCGCCTATGGCAGTGACAGAAATAAGCAATCCTTTGTTGGAAGAGGTGGTGTCACCCCCCACCATATCTACATTGTAGAGTTTACACGCCAGGGCAATCCCGGCATAGAGCTCTTCCATGGCTTCCAGGGGAAAGCGGTTAGAAACAGCGATGGAAACGGTAATTTGCGTAGCCGTGGCATTCATGGCATAGATATCCGATAAATTTACCATAACAGCCTTGTACCCCAAATGCTTTAGCGGCATGTAGGCCAGGTCAAAATGTACGCCTTCAACCAGGAGGTCGTTGGAAACGACTACCTTTTTGTTTTTGAAATCGAGGACAGCAGCATCGTCTCCTACGCCTTTTACAGTAGATTTTTGCGTGATCCTAAAATCTTTGGTAAGGTGCTCTATAAGCCCGAACTCACCGAGTTCGGACAGGGAGGTCCGTTGCGGGTTTTTATCTTCTATCATGTTGCAAAGGTAGCGGTTTTTGAGAGATATTGTTAAAGGGTAATAGTAGTCTGATACCGGGGATCGGTAAAAAATGATCCCGGTACGTGGATTTACCACTTTTTTAAGTGGTTATGCAATAAATTTCCCTTATACCGCTATTAACGTAATTGCTGCATAAATAGTTTATTAAGTCTATTATAGTTCCTATCTTTGCATTGTAATTTAGGATCAAACCATAATAAGACCATGATAAAAGTTTCAGATACAGCGAGACGAAAGGTTGTGGAGCTCATGACCGAAGAAGGTTATGACGCTTCAAACGACTTTGTACGCGTCGGCGTTAAAAGCGGCGGATGCAGCGGTTTATCTTATGAGTTGAAGTTCGATAAACTTCAGAATGAAAATGATAAGGTGTTTGAAGATAATACAGTGCGTATCCTGGTAGATAAAAAGAGTTTTTTGTACCTGGTAGGGACTATATTGGAATATTCGGGGGGGCTGAATGGAAAAGGATTTGTGTTTAACAACCCGAATGCACAGCGAACCTGCGGATGCGGGGAGAGTTTCTCGTTATAGAGAGTTCTTTGTTGCATATGGCAGGACGAATGTTAATCGTATGAAATTTAAAGGATGGGATATACTGAAGAAGAATTAAAAAAAGAACTCGAAACCAAAGAATACGAGTATGGTTTCTATACTGACATAGAGTCGGATACATTTCCCGTGGGGTTGAATGAAGACATCGTAAGGGCTATTTCCAGAAAGAAGGAAGAACCCGAATGGATGACTGAATGGAGGGTGGAAGCCTTCCGGGCCTGGGAGCAGATGATTGAGCCGGAATGGGCGAATGTCACCTATAAAAAACCCGATTTCCAGAATATCAGCTATTACTCCGCACCCAAGAAAAAGGACAAATACAACAGCCTGGATGAAGTAGACCCGGAATTGCTCGAGACCTTCAATAAATTGGGGATATCCCTGGACGAACAGAAAAAGCTGGCAGGAGTGGCCATTGATGTGGTTATGGACTCCGTTTCGGTAGCTACCACATTTAAGAAAACCCTGGCCGAAAAAGGCATTATTTTCTGTTCCATCAGTGAAGCCATCAAAGAACATCCGGAACTGGTAAAGAAATATATCGGCTCTGTGGTGCCTCAGAAAGATAATTTTTATGCGGCGCTGAATTCGGCAGTGTTCTCCGACGGATCGTTTTGCTATATCCCCAAAGGGGTGAGATGTCCCATGGAGTTGTCTACATATTTCCGGATCAACGAAGCCGGAACCGGGCAGTTCGAACGGACCCTGGTCATTGCCGATAAAGGCAGCTATGTGAGCTACCTGGAAGGATGTACCGCTCCGATGCGTGACGAAAACCAGCTCCACGCAGCCGTAGTGGAACTGATTGCCCTCGATGATGCCGAGATCAAATACTCTACCGTACAGAACTGGTTCCCTGGTGGAAAAGACGGCAAAGGCGGGGTGTACAACTTCGTGACCAAAAGGGGGCTTTGCGAAACCAATGCCAAGATATCCTGGACACAAGTAGAGACCGGTAGTGCCATAACCTGGAAATATCCCAGTTGTGTGCTGAAAGGAGACAATTCGGTGGGAGAATTCTATTCCATTGCCGTAACCAATAATTATCAGCAGGCCGATACCGGGACCAAAATGATACATCTCGGGAAAAATACCAAAAGTACGATCATCTCTAAAGGTATTTCTGCCGGGAAGTCACAGAACAGTTATCGCGGACTGGTGCAGGTAAACAGCAGGGCGGAAAATGCAAGAAACTTTTCGCAGTGCGATTCCCTGCTGATGGGCAACAATTGCGGGGCGCATACCTTCCCGTACATAGAAGCCAAAAACAAGACAGCCCAGATAGAACACGAAGCAACCACTTCCAAGATCGGGGAAGACCAGATATTTTATTGTAACCAGCGGGGTATAGACACCGAAAAAGCCATAGCACTGATCGTAAACGGCTTCAGTAAGGAAGTGCTCAATAAACTGCCGATGGAATTTGCGGTGGAAGCACAGAAACTGCTGGAAATATCCCTGGAAGGGTCCGTAGGATAACAGTCTTAAAAAAATCACCATATATTTTTTTGGAATACAGCCGATGAGTAGTAATGCAAAAGTCTGATAACCGGATATCCCGGCTCCGGTACGGCGATACGGGATACAGGTGTCCGATTTTAAATTTTAATTAGAAATGCTAAAAATAAACAACTTACATGCCGGAGTAGAAGGCAAGGAGATATTAAAAGGTATAGGTATAGAGGTCAATGCCGGGGAGATACACGCTATTATGGGGCCTAATGGGTCCGGTAAGAGTACGTTGTCATCCGTTATAGCCGGAAAAGAGGAATTTGAGGTTACCGAAGGCAATATTGTTTTCGAAGGAGAGGACCTTGACGAACTTTCGCCCGAGGAAAGGGCGCATAAGGGGATTTTCCTGTCGTTCCAGTATCCTGTGGAGATCCCGGGCGTATCGGTGACCAACTTTATGAAAACCGCTATCAACGAAACCCGTAAGGCCCAGGGCCTGGAAGAGATGCCCGCCAGTGAAATGCTGAAAAAGATCAGGGAAAAGTCTGAGCTGCTGGAAATAGACCGGAAGTTCCTGTCCCGCTCTCTCAACGAAGGCTTTTCCGGAGGAGAAAAGAAACGGAATGAGATCTTCCAGATGGCCATGCTCGAACCCAGACTGGCCATCCTTGACGAAACCGACTCCGGACTGGATATAGATGCCCTCCGCATTGTAGCCAACGGGGTAAACCGTTTACGGTCCAAAGACAATGCCGTAGTATTGATCACGCACTATCAAAGGTTGCTGGACTACATCATTCCGGATTTCGTACACGTATTACTGGACGGAAAGATCGTAAAATCCGGAGGTGCCGAACTGGCCCATGAACTGGAAGAGAAAGGATATGACTGGATAAAACAGGAAAAAGTTAGTAATTAGTTTCAGGTTTCTCTAGTTTCAAGTTTCAGGTTAGCAAGACAATAAACCAGAAACCACAGAAACAAGAAACAACAGAAACAAAAAAGAGTTTCAGGTTGGTAAAAACCAGAAACAACAGAAACAAAGAATAATGGAATTAAAAGATAAATTGGTTTCTTCTTTCTTCGCGTATGAAGGCAACGGGCTGGATGTACATTCGCCCATACACGATATTTGCTCGGATGCCATTAAGAAGTTCGACAAAAAGGGATTTCCCACAAAGAAAGAAGAAGCATGGAAATACACTTCGCTAAATGCTGTCCTGAAGCAGAATTACAATCTGTACCCCAAGGGAGATACAGGCTTGGAGTTCAAGGACGTAATGAGGTATTTCATTCACGAGATCGATTCGTACAAGATCGCTTTTGTAGACGGAAGGTACAGCTCTAACCTGTCTGCCACGTCGCATGACGGACTGGATGTATGCCTGATGAGTTCTGCCCTGAGCAAGCCCAAATACAGGATCATCATAGAGAACTATTTCAATAAGGTGGCCAATACAGAAGACAGCCTTACCGCACTGAATACGGCATTCCTTAAAGAAGGTGCCTTTATCAATATTCCCAAGGGGAAAGTGGTGGATAAACCTATTCAGATCCTTCATTTTTCTACGGGGAAAGAGCCCGCGCTCATGCTTCAACCGAGGAACCTGATCGTTGTTGGTGAAAATGCACACGTACAGATCATCGAACGCCACCAAAGTCTCACGGACAACCCGGTACTTACCAATTCCGTGACTGAGATATTTGCCAATAAACAGGCAATAGTGGATTATTACAAGATACAGAACGACAAACAGTCTGCGTCACTTATAGACAATACCTATATCTCCCAGAAGAGGAACAGTCATGCTTTCGTGCATACCTTTTCACTTGGGGGGAATCTTACACGTAACAATCTCAATTTTTACCACAAGGACGAACACCTGGACTCAACATTAAAAGGAATAACCATCATAGGGGATAAACAGCACGTAGACCATCATACCCTGGTAAACCATGCGTATCCCAATTGTGAGAGCCACCAGGATTACAAAGGGATCTTCGGCGACAGAAGTACAGGCGTGTTCAACGGTAAAGTCATTGTGGAGAAAGAAGCACAGAAAACCAATGCTTTCCAGCAAAACAATAACATTTTGCTGGACGACAAGGCTACGATAAACACCAAGCCCCAGCTCGAGATCTTTGCCGATGATGTAAAGTGTTCGCACGGTTGTACCGTAGGGCAGCTGGATGAAGATGCTCTCTTTTACCTGCGCTCCAGGGGGATCCCTGCGAAAGAAGCCAAGGCATTGCTCATGTATGCCTTTGCCAACAACGTGCTGGAAAGCGTAAAAATACCGGAAGTAAAAGCGCGTATCAATAAACTCATAGCTAAAAAACTCGGGGTTAATCTCGGTTTTGAATTGTAATAAACGAGTATTCGGGTACACGGGTGTGCGGGTATGTGATGAAACGAATACCCGCACACCCGTGTACCCGAATACCCGAACACCTAGTAACATGACCACAACATCAACACATACCACACCTTTTGACGTAGAGAAAATACGAAAAGATTTTCCCATCCTGCAGCGACAGGTAAACGGAAACCCTTTGGTATATTTTGACAATGCGGCGACCTCCCAGACGCCGAAAGTGGTCATCGATGCTATTGTGGATTATTATTCCCGGTACAATGCCAATATCCATCGGGGAGTGCATACCCTGTCGCAGGAAGCTACCGATGCCTATGAAAAATCACGGATAAAGCTGCAAAAACACTTCAACGCGGCCAAAGCGCACGAAATGATCTTTACCTCCGGGACCACACATGGTATTAACCTGGTGGCCAACGGTTTTGCTTCTTTCCTGAAAAAGGGCGATGAAGTTATTGTATCTGCTATGGAGCATCATTCCAATATAGTTCCGTGGCAGATGCTGTGCGAGAAGACCGGGGCCATACTCAGGGTAATTCCCATGAACACCGAAGGAGAGTTGTTGATGGATGCCTATGAAGAACTGCTCTCCGAAAAGACCAGGCTGGTGTTCTGTAACCATATTTCCAATGCCCTGGGGACCATAAACCCGATCGAAGAGATTATAGAAAAGGCGCATCGTGCCGGTGCTGCCGTCCTGGTGGACGGAGCGCAGGCCTGTCCGCATATAAAACCCGACGTACAGGCACTGGATGTAGATTTTTATGTGGCTTCGGCCCATAAGATGTGTGGTCCTACCGGGATCGGGGTGCTCTACGGCAAGGAAAAGTGGCTGAACGAACTCCCGCCCTATCAGGGAGGCGGTGAAATGATCGCCGAAGTGACCTTCGAGAAAACCACCTATGCCGGTTTGCCTCACAAATTTGAAGCCGGAACTCCAAATATTTGCGGTGGTATTGTTTTTGGTGTGGCCGTAGATTATCTCAACGGTATAGGCTTCGAAAATATCGAGGAATACGAACACGAACTGCTGGCCTACGCTACAAAGGAACTCCTGAAGGTTGAAGGGCTGAAGATCTACGGGACCTCAAAACACAAAACCTCGGTGATTTCCTTTAATCTGGAAGGGATCCATCCGTACGATATAGGTACCATAGTCGACAAACTGGGAATTGCAGTGCGTACAGGCCATCATTGTGCACAACCCATTATGGATTATTACAAGATCCCGGGTACTGTAAGAGCCAGTTTTGCATTCTACAACACTAAGGAAGAGATCGATGCCCTTGTGGCTGCTGTGAAAAAAGCCAAAGCAATGCTGGGCTGATAAACGGGTGTTCGGGTGTATGAGTGTACGGGTTATTCTTACTCGAATACCCGCGCACCCGTATACCCGTGTAAATCAATAAAAAGGCAAATAAAAAGTGCGCATGTCAAAATAATTTCTAAATTTGCACCTCATTTGGAAACAGGACATAAACTACTAAAAACAACACCATAATAATGTCTTATACAATGCCTGAACCCAAGATTTTTGCATGTGAGCAAAGCATGGGGCTTGCGAAAAAAATTGCAAAATCTTTCGGGGCAAAATTAGGAAGTGTAACGTTCTCTAAATACAGCGACGGAGAATTTCAACCGTCTTTTGAAGAGTCCATAAGAGGATCGAGGATATTCATCATAGGTTCCACGAACCCAGGTACGGAAAACCTCATGGAGATGCTGTTGATGCTAGATGCTGCAAAAAGGGCTTCGGCAAGGCACATCACCGCAGTATTGCCATACTTCGGATGGGCCAGGCAGGACCGCAAAGACAAACCCAGGGTGCCCATAGGGGCAAAACTGGTAGCCAAATTGTTGGAGACCGCAGGGGCCACAAGGATCATAACGATGGACCTGCATGCCGATCAGATACAGGGCTTTTTTGAAAAACCGGTTGACCATTTGTTTGCGTCCACTATATTTTTGCCCTATCTGGAATCGCTTAAACTGGATAAACTGACGATAGCTTCTCCCGATATGGGAGGCTCCAAAAGAGCTTATGCCTATTCCAAGTTCCTTGAAAGCGAGGTAGTGATCTGCTATAAACAACGAAAAAAAGCCAATATCATTGACCATATGGAGCTCATAGGCGATGTGGAAGGCAAAAATGTGGTCCTGGTAGATGATATGGTAGATACAGCAGGTACGCTGACCAAGGCGGCAGACCTTATGATAGAAAGGGGTGCTATAAGCGTAAGGGCTATTACCACCCACGCTCTGCTTTCGGGTAATGCATACGAAAGAATAGAAAATTCCAGGCTGGAAGAACTGATCGTTACCGATTCCATTCCGCTGAGGAAAGAAAGCCCCAAAATAAAAGTGCTGACCTGTGCCGACCTGTTCGCCGATGTGATGCACAGAGTACACCACAACACCTCTATCAGTTCCAAGTTCCTCATGTAGGAACAGGGAAACAAGGTTTAGGGGATTAAACGGAAATATTTTAATAGTTATATATAATGAAGTCAATTACAATCAAAGGATCTCAAAGAGAAAGCGTGGGCAAGGCAGCGACCAGGGCCTTACGTAATGCTGGAAAGGTTCCTTGCGTACTATACGGAGGAGATAAGCCATTACACTTTTCAGCAGATGAACTTGCATTCAGCAAACTGGTTTACACTCCGGATGTACACACCGTAGTGATTGACCTGGAAAACGGGGAGAAATTCAATGCTACCCTGCAGGATATCCAGTTTCACCCGGTTACTGATGAAATCCTTCACATCGATTTCTATCAGTTGTATGACGATAGGGAAGTAACACTGGAGATCCCTGTAAAAATCGAAGGAAGTGCTCCCGGTGTTATCAAAGGTGGGGTACTTCGCCTTACCAAGCGCAAGCTGAAAGTAAAAGCACTGCCTGCTAACCTGCCGGATTATATCGTAGCAAATGTTTCCGGTCTGGAAATAGGGAACAAGCTCTATGTAACAGCCCTTGGCAATGAAGATTATAAAATAGTACACCCGGACAATACCGTGGTTTGCCAGGTAAGGGTTTCGCGTGCGGCTATGAAAGCTGCCCAGGATGCGGCAAAAGCAGAAAAAGAGGAAAAAGCTCCTGCAGACAGATAATGATATTTCATATTTTTCAGAAAAACATCCCGGCCTTTGTCGGGATGTTTTTTATTTTTACCCACTGAACTCATTTTGAGTTATAGTATTTACGGTAAAAATGATCTCTTTTGTCAAAACATTATTTAAACGAAAGCCATCTGTACTAAACGAACAGGACACGATGAAAAAATTTTTAATAGTAGGTTTGGGCAATATCGGGGCAGCATATGAAAATACCCGTCACAATATCGGTTTCCGGGTGCTGGACAGCCTTGCAAAAGAAGAGTCCCAGAGCTTTGAAACCGTAAAACTCGGGGATAAATGTGTGTGCAAGGTAAAAGGGAGGAACCTTATACTGTTAAAACCCAGTACTTACATGAACCTGAGTGGAAAGGCCGTGAAATACTGGATGGACAAAGAGAAAATACCCCTGGAAAATGTGCTGGTCGTTACCGATGATATCAATCTTCCTTTCGGTACAATCCGGTTAAAGACCAAGGGGAGCGATGGCGGACACAACGGATTGAAAGACGTACAGGCCTGCCTGAATACTACAAAATACAACAGGTTCCGTTTCGGGGTCGGCGCGGAGTTTTCAAAGGGAAAACAAATAGATTACGTTCTGGGCGAATGGGACGAAGAAGAGAACAACGCCCTTCCCGAACGCCTGAAAAAGGCCTGTGAACTTATAAGGTCGTTTGCCCTGGCAGGGGTGCAGCTTACGATGAACACCTTTAACGGCAAATAAAGTATGGCCACCTGCGGTCAAAACCGTCTTTGCCTGCTGTAGTCTGGTCGTTTAATTTACTTTAAAGATAAAGACCTCCGATTCTGACCGGTTGCCCTGGGAATCTTTGGTGACCACCCTCCAGTAATAAACCGTTTTCGGGCTGACACTTACACCGTCCAGTATGCTAACATCCAGGTCTTCGGCGATTGCAGTTTCCGGGGGATTGACATTGCCGAAATATACATCATATGCCGTGATATCCCCGTCGATGTCATTTCCTTCCCATTGAAGAGCAATAGAACCTTCTCCTACGGGAATGGTTTCGTCCTGTTCCGGGGAAATAACCGTTGCAGGAAAAGGAGCATATGATTCCGTACCGTCTCCGGCATTGTAAAATTTCCAGGATTCGCTCCGGGTCGTTTCCGGGATGTCGTTGCTTATAGAAGTTACTGTCCAGGAATAAGGGTGTCCCTTTTGTAAAACCACCCCGAGGGAAGCCGCTTCTGTGGTATACTCTTCTGTTGTGCCACTGTTCAAGTCCTGTACGTTGAGGCGGTATATATCAGTCCTTTCGGAAGGTTCCCATTCAAAAGTCACCCTGCTGGTTACACTGTCTACCTCTATCCCGGTAGTGCATTCCGAATTATTTTCCGGGAATACAAGTGTAGCTGCTCCGGGTGTGCTTGGCCCGTCGTCGTCATTACAACATATGGTAAAGGACAAAGTTAAAAAAACAAGGGTTAATGTTAACCTGTTCAGCTTCTCAAAAAGAATAAATTTATTAATTGGTAATTTCATTTTTTGAAATTTAAAAATAAAGCTACCAATTATTTGCGATAAATCATATTAGCAATGTTTTTTGTTTTTAAAATTTTTTCGAGTTTTGGAAAAAAGCATAGAATAGATAATAGAACGATGATGATGATGGTAATTTTATAAGCATATTTATTCCAAAAAGTATTACCTGAATTGGTTTTGGGTACGCTTATGTAGTTTAATTCCTTGCTACTTTTTTGAATTATATTCCCATTTGTTTGGATTGCCATAGAATTACCATTATTAGATGCTTTAATGATTGGCCTTCCATTCTCAATGGCCCTAAGAGCTATTATACGATCATATTGGGTTTTCCCGTATTGATTATCATTCATAAATTTTTCACTCGATAGAACATAAATGTAAGTAACATTTTTAGACTTATTTGCAACATAAAAAGGATATATAGATTCATAACAAATTATAGGAGCTATTCTTAATTGGTTAATAATTTGTGTTTCCGAATCTTCTGTATCTGCTCTATAAAACTTTTTTTTGAAGAAAGGATGTAAAATTGGAAATATATATTCAGTATACGGAACTAGGATTTTTTTGTTTTTGTAGTAACTGGTATCCTTTGTCATAATCAATGCTGAGTTAACGAGAATTCCTTTTTTTATTCTTCCTGTAGCCCCTAGAACTATATTTTCAAAAACCCCTTTATTTAGATAATCCTGAAAAAATTGATATGCTAATGTTTTTTGGTAATCTTTATGGAGGAATCCTCTAAAAGTTTGTTCTGGGATTATGATACTTTTATAAGATGAGGAAGGGTCTACTTTTTTTAAAATATTTATTGCTAATCCATCATTGCTACGATGAGGAAGATCATATTGATTATTATAAGTTACTATTTTTTCTGTTTTATTATGGGATTTGTTGTTATATCGGTTTAATTGTGTAAAAGAATATAGAGGAGGAATAATTAATACTAATATAAAAATAATGTAGCCTTTTTTGCTCCTATTTAAGAGTCCTGTAAAAAGAAAGTAGGCAATAGACAAAATCCATAGACTACCTCCAAGAACTCCTGATATATCATACCATTGGATTAGATATATTTGTGAAGAAAATAAATTTCCCAATGTTAACCATGGAAAAGAAAAATGGTACATGTTTAAAAATAATTCAAATGAGAGCCAAAAAGGAATAAAACTAAAAGTACTTGGTTTTATGTGCTTTTTTATGTAGAAGAAAATAACAAAAATGGATACATACATTATAATATTTGCTATTAAACCTAATATGCCTTTATCGATATTTAGCATCCAAAATAAAGCTCCAAATTGCCAAGCTAAAATTAGCAGTATTGTCCTGATAAAGAAGGTTTTAAGTCTTAATTTTTCACAGTGGTGTATATGAAAAAATATGAGGATCAGGAAAATTATAAAAAGTAAACCAAAATAATTCCAAGCAAAAAAAGAGATTAATGTCAGGAAGCAAAATATAGATAACAACTGGAATAATCCTCTCGGGGTATTCCAGTTGTTAGATTTAATAAGTAATAGGCTGCTATTCATTTTGGAGATATTTAATTATCCCATTTGTAAGCGTATATTTTATCTTTCTTGTATTTGGACTAATAGATCTTTGCTTATCTTTGTGAAAGCAAGTATTGAGAGGTTTTCATCGCCCTTGGAATCTATTGTTTTGTAATTACCTCTGGCAATGTGAACAGTCACAGTGCCTTCATTAGGAAGACGGTATAAATCATTATATGAAAATGAATAACTGCCATTTTCGTCTTGGACTAAAAACATTTTAACAACTCTCCCTTTGTTATCCCAAGCAAAATTAACATCAGATTGGACTAATGGGTCATATACTATATATACAACAATTTCTTCGTTCTTAGGGTCTACGTTCCAAGAAAAGGAAGTCTGAGGACTTAGGATTTTATCTGAAGAAAAAGTAACTTTTAATTTTTCAGGAACATATATAGCTTCTTTTTCAGAGGTGTTTATATCTTCTTTGGTGGAATAATTCTCTCTTATTTTATAATTGAGATTATTTCCAAATAACTTCGACATTTCTTTTTGAGAAGAAGCCTTATTCAGTGTGTTTTTATCACCGTCTGACAATTCAATTTTTGAGAAATTTTTTGATTTATGCTGATTTTTTTTTCTGTTTTTACTTTCCGAGATAGAAATTAAATTAGGGTTATGAGATTTTGAACTAGTTAGGTATTCTTGAGATTGTAATAAAATACTTCCCGGAGCATTTTTAAATCCATTGGTATAATAATCTACAATAGACATTGTTTCATGTCCATTTTCGGAAATAGAAGTAGTATCATCTTCTACATTTAGATCATTTTGGCATGAAGTTAGGATTGAAATAAGAATAAAGAATGTATAAATAAATTTCTTTTTAAACATGATTTCCTTTTTTAGGGTGATTTTTAATTTCTATATTCATCAATGATATCATTTACAGTATTGTAATCTCGCAAAGTGGGATATTTACTTGTCGGGTCGTTTATCGTCTTATCAAGATGGGTAGGATATAATTCTACTGGTTGAGGAATATTTCCCGACCATCCATTCAGATATAGCTGTTCAAATTTATAAACTAATCTTGTACCGTAAGAACTACCTTTATTAAAATCATGAGAGTTGTAGGGGTCGTCAAAAGTTTCATAATAAGAAACTTCTATATTAGCATCATATCCGTCTGGTGGGATCGTAATTTTCATTTTTCCCGATCCATAATGATTGTCATTACTCAAAATTCTTTCCCAAAGCCAATCAGTGCATTGTGGGGTAGTCACGGTTACTTTACAGTAATATTTATCATTGTCATTTAAAGAGCCTGCTGGTCCTCCTGAAGTTCTTACGTCAGGTGTTGGAATAAATCCTTGGTAGGATGATTGTCTATATTGATTAAATGCTTGCGGTTGTGCAAAATTTAATTGTATATATACTTCATCTCCAGCTAATTCACCACAAGGAGTACTCGGTCCGAAAATGTCATCCGATGGGTCCTTACTGGATAAAGTAAGAACTAAAATGCACAAAACAAAAACAATAAAGGTTGTAGAAAAAATACTTGCTTTTTTTTTCATAATATGAGTATTTTAGCATAGATGTATTAAGATTATGGAAAATTCATAATTGTGAAGAGAAAATATTTTCAACTGCTAAATTAATAATAGGGGGAGGGAGAGAGAGTTTAACAGGTGGGCTCTTCGGTAAGTAGTTGGGGGCATTTTGTCACAACAAAACTAAGGGGGTAAATAAATTTGTGGAATTATTTGCCTTATTAGGTAGATGAAAACTATAACAATAGAAATGTTTAAAGGTTTCATTTGATAGGTTGAAGGATTAGGATTTAGGGTGAGACTAATATAGTGATTTTTCTCTAAATGAGATGTTTAAAATGCGTAAAATCTTTTTTAATCTCAAATCGAGAATGATTGGGAGGGGGATTCTTTACTGTTTTATGATTTTATGAACCTTTCGAATATCCTTTCCTTGGACCTTCACCAAATATATCCCGGGGGAAAGGAAGGATAATCTCAGGTCTATATCTTCGGAAACGTCCCAGTGTTTTTTAGCACATATCAGTCTGCCCGAAAGGGTGTATACCGATATGTGCAGATCTCCTGTAATATTACTGCCTATATAGACACGGGCACTGTCTGTAAAAGGATTCGGATAGATAACAACATCATCGGGGGCGATGTATATGTCTTCCTTGTAAATACCCTGGCACGGTTTATCGGTCTTTACCATAAGTGTGTTTTTGCCGGAAGCCAGGTCCAGGGATACGGTATTGTCTGTGGTTTGCGTCGTTGTTCCGTTCAGTGCTATGGTATACAGGGAACTTCCATTGAGCTGCAGTTCAACAGTGTTGGTTCTGTTGTTGACCAGGGAATACACCGAGAGGTCGCCCGATTCGGCCACAGTGACGTCAAAGCACTGTTTGTATGTAGTGTTGTCTGCTATGGTGATGCACATGGAATAGGTTCCCGGTTGCAGGTTTCCGGCCTGCCAGGTATCGGTGAAGCCTTCGGAGATATTTGTCCCGTTGCCATTGAAGGCTATTTGATAGTGCATTGCGGTTTCGGCTTGCAGCTCTATTTTTCCGTCATTGGTGCCTTTGCAGGACTCGTCTGTAACCTTTATCCGGAAATTGTCGTTGGCAGGTGTGGGGCATCTGCTTATGCTGAAGGAGTTGATGCTTCCCCCGTCCTGGTCATGTTTGTCGGTCACCGAAAGGGTCCACGTTCCCTTGAGGGATTCTCCCCTGAAACCGGTAAGGGCTTCCATGGGTCTGACTGTCCCTCCTATCGCCGGATTATTATTGCAATCAATGGGCACTCCCGTATCACTGAAAACGGCTGATATATTTTGCGCTTCACCACATATTTCCGACAGGATGAGGACAGTGGTCCCTTCGGGAGAGGTCAGGTTTATGGTGAGGTCAGATACATAGGTATGTGAGATGTTGAGGGAGAGGGAAATTCCGCCTGTAATGATATCGTCGTCTGTAATGGTAATAGAGGAAGTTACCGTAGATGCTCCGGCTTTGGGGATAACTACGGTTTCATTGCTGGTATAGGTACTGCACCCGGTGGTCAGGGTGCTGAAAGAAAAAGGGTCACTATATGTACCGTCACCACATGGATTTTCGGGTTTTACCCTCCAGTAATAGATCTGGTCGTTCTCCAGGTTTTCGGGTTGATAGGTGGGAAATGCAACCGAAGCGGTTTCGAGGATCGAAGTAAAATCACTTTCTGTGGAGAGCTGTATCTCGTAGGAATCGGCATTGGGGGTTTCTTCCCAGTTCAGTACAATGCCGAGCGCGGGGCGTAGTTCTTCGGCGCCGTCTGCCGGAGAGGTAAGGATCACAGGGTTGGTGTTCGTTTCGTAAACCTGTAAGTGCAACGGAACTTCCCGGGTCTGATTGCCTGCGGTGCCTGTTACTGTAAAATCGTATTCCCCGGAAGGGATATCGGATATATTCGTAATACTTACATTAACCTCCGTGCCGTCTACGGTGGCCGAAGCCGGGGAAAAAGTAATATCCAGGCCGGCCGGGGCATCTGTTACTGAAAATCCGGTCTCTTCACCAAACCCGGAAAATGTTTGGTAAACAAAAGAATAACCGGCCTCATCCGTAGTACATGCTTTTTGGGATAGGGTTTGGAAATCCAGTACAAAATCACTTTCCACTATGGTGAGGTCGGCCGTATTTATGGCAAAGAAGATACCGTTAACAGGCTTAACCATGATCCTGGCCTTATCGGTGGCAATCCCTCCGGGAATGATGACCCTGGCAGAACCGTTGTTCGGAACAGCCGAGGCCAGAATAGTGGAACCGGAGAAATTTTCATCCGTAAAAAGCAGGATGTCCACTGTTTCTGCGGCAATACTCCCTGTATTGGTTCCGGCAACATCCCAGGTCACGGTTTCGGTATCGCCCGCTGTAAGCGTATCTTCGGTATTTTGTGAGGTCACCACAAAGGGCCCGGCATCACTGCTTACGGCAATGCGCATATCATCCCTGGCAGTCTGGCCTCCGTTCGGGTGATTATCCCGGGCCAGGAAAGAAAAATTCAGTTCCCTGTTTACTTCAGGGAGCACTTCCCAGGTTGTGAAAAGATGACCTGCAAGAATATCGCTTAAGCGGGGAAAGTATCTTTTCGGTTCGCTTTTCGGGGCGTAGGAACGGAATACGGGCCCGCCTTCTAAACCAGGGGTCGGATAGTCTCCATGGATCTGGTTATCGATCTGTTCCCAGGTATAGGTCAGCATGTCACCGTCCGGGTCCGTAGCGGTTCCGGTAAGTACAAAGGGAGTCCCCGCAGGAATGGTGTAATTGGCCCCGGCATCTGCCGAAGGCGCATTGTTACCTGTATTCTCGAGGGTGGCACAGGTGCTGTTCCCCGCAGTGATGTTTTCCCACATCTGGGCAATGCTTACAGCGTGAAAATAGGCATCGCTGTTATTCTGTATATTGGGCGGGCATATCCCGGCATAGGCCATAATGGTGGAGCCGCTACCCGGTTCAACGGCCGTGGCGTTGGTCCGGTTGTTATTGCAATAGTTGTTAAAAGTATGGGTAGCACCAAACTGGTGCCCCATCTCATGAGCTACAAAATCGATGGCAAAAGGATCGCCTACCGGGGTGGGTTTTCCTGTTACTCCCCTGGCTTTGGATGGGGTACACGGTGAGTTTAAAGAGGCTATACCGCCACCGCCCGTACTGAAAACATGGCCTATATCATAATTGCTGCTTCCCGTAATACTGTCTATAATAGCCTGTATTTCATCGATTAAAGTGTTCCCGTCGTCATTGGTCATCCGGTCGGTATCCGGATCGAGGAAAATGAGTTCGTCGTTGTTGTCGATCAATTGCATGGTCAGTGACATGTCTCTTTCATAGATACCGTTCACACGGGTCATTATGGTGTTCATGGCAGAGAGTACAACGGCCTTTTTCACGGCTTCTGTACTGTCATTAGCTTCAGCTGCATTGATGTGATATTGGGCGAATTCCCCCGTACATGCCAGGGCGAGGCGAAAGGTCCTTATCTTTCCATCGTCCGGTCCTTTTTTGGAAGAAGAGAGCTTCCTCCCCATTGCATTTGCTTCTGCACTCTCCCGGACCAGGCATTCGAAAGCCCGGTCGTATGGAGAAAAAGACTTCCGGGAGGCCATAAAGTAAATGTCCTTGTCCTGTTCGCCGGGATTTATGTAATAAGTGTCTGTTTTGCCATAAATAGCGGCATGGAAACCCAACTTGTCCACGCTAAATCGTATCCGGGTGCCAGGATCCTTTACCGAAGCTCCCGAATAGGAACGAATGCCCGGGTATTTCCTGGCCAGTCCGTTCGAAAGCGTAGAGACTTCCCGGACTTCAAAATCTTCCATCCGGCCGTCCCTGGCCGGAAAAGAGATCACTTTTCTGGCACTGCTACGCATTGCTGTTCGGGCCGAAGATGTGCTTCCCAGTTCCTGCTTCAGGGACTGAAGGTCCAGCCGGAACCCTTCTGCCCTGGTGCCTGCCCGTAGGTATGAAGCAGGTTTATGGGTGAGGGTTGCTTTTTCCCAGGGTGTTTTTTGCGCATATGCCGAGACCGTCAGAAAAAAGAGAAGAATAAAAGAGAGTAAAGGTTTTTCCATATTCAGGGATATATACTCGTAAATGTAAAGAATATTTTTGGGATAGAAATGGAGGAGGATAGCGATTTGTGATACGTTTGTCCCGTATTTCCTGTCTTTTTATACCCCTGAATATGAGATTTAGAAAATTAAAATTTGTTACTTTGTACTGTTGAATAAAAATCTTTATTCGTGATTATCAAGAAGACACTTTCAGACGATAGTGAAACCGGCTTTTCTGTTGTAACAATAGGTACTTTTGACGGGGTACACGTAGGGCACAAAAAAATTCTCAACAGGCTTATTTCAACCGCCAGGGCCAATAATCTGAAATCGACTATTTTCACCTTCTTTCCGCATCCGCGGATGGTTTTGCAGCAGGATGCAGACATAAAGTTGATCAATACGCTGGATGAAAAAATTGGCATACTGAAACAAAGTGGCCTGGATCAGCTTATCATATATCCGTTTACCCGCGAATTTTCCAGGCTCACAGCCCTGGAATTTGTAAGGGATGTTATTGTGAATAAGCTCAGGGCCAAAAAAGTGATCATAGGATACGACCATCGTTTTGGCCGCAACCGTACCGCTACGATCGATGACCTGAAAAAGTTCGGGGAAACCTACGACTTTGAAGTGGAGGAGATCGGTGTGGAAGAAGTGGACGAAGTTTCTGTGAGTTCCACCAAGATACGCAGGGCCCTCAGCGAAGGAGATATGGAAACCGCCAACCTTTACCTGGGCTATGATTTTATGCTTACGGGAGAAATAGTAAAAGGCAAAGGACTGGGACGACAGCTCAATTTCCCGACGGCCAACCTGCAAATTGCGGAAAAATACAAGCTGATACCCGGTAACGGAGTCTATGTAGTGAAAAGCGAACTGAACGGACAAACCGTTTACGGAATGATGAATATTGGTTTTAACCCCACCGTGAACGGTACAAAAAAATCCATAGAGATCCACTTTTTTGATTTTGACCGGGACCTTTACGGGCAAAAGATACAGGTAGACATGCTGAAAAGGCTGCGCGATGAGGTGCGTTTCGATTCCGTGGAAGAACTCGCCGCCCAATTAGACAAAGACAGAGAGAAAGCCCTGATGTATATAGGTAATCGCCCCTCGGCTCCCTTCGGCTCCACTCAGGAACCACCGCTCGGGGACCGTTAAATTTTATAATTGAATAACACAGGTCCCTGAGCGAAGCAGAAGGGCCGAACACCAAACATGCTGACCAGCTTCCTTTTTAAAAGAATCGACAACGCCCCGCTGATTGTTTTCCGGATCATCTTCGGGCTGCTTATTTTCCTGGAATCCGTGGGGGCCATCTTTACCGGGTGGATAAAGATCACCCTTATCAGGCCGGAATTTACCTTTAACTTTATTGGCCTTGACTGGTTACAACCGCTTCCGGGCCACTGGATGTATGTATACTATGCAGTGATGGGGATCTTCGGGCTGTTTGTGATGATCGGGTTTAAATACCGGTGGAGCATGGCGGCTTTTACCCTGATGTGGACGGCTACCTACCTGATGCAGAAAGCGTCGTATAACAATCACTACTATCTGCTCATACTCATTTGCCTGCTTATGCTCGTACTGCCGGCCAACCGTTACCTGTCTGTCGATGCGCTCAGGAATAAAGGGATGAGAGATATTTCCATGCCACGGTGGTGTTCTGTGATCATTATTTTACAGGTGGGCATTGTGTATACCTACGCAGCCATAGCCAAGCTCTATCCCGACTGGCTCAACTATACCGTAGTGGAAAACCTGATGCTCGGAAGGAAGAACTATCCCGTTGTCGGGGAATTGTTTCAAAAACACGGGGTTCATGTGTTTATTACCTGGGCGGGGATACTTTTTGACGGCCTTGTGGTTCCTCTCCTGCTTTGGAAACCCACCAGGAAGATCGCTTTTGCCGCTTCTGTTGTCTTTCACCTTTTTAATTCCTTTGTTTTTCAGATCGGGATATTTCCGTATATGTCTCTTGCTTTTACCCTGTTTTTCTTCGAACCCCGGGTGATCCGGAATATTTTTCTCAAAAGAAAACCACTGTACACGGGCAATGAAGTAGTGGTCCCCGCAAACAAAAATATCATTCTCCTGGCAGGGATGATCTATTTTATAGTTCAGACCGGCCTTCCGCTGAGGCATTGGTTTATTGAAGGTGATGTGTTGTGGACCGAAGAGGCCCACCGTATGAGCTGGCGTATGATGTTGCGGAGCAAGAGCGGGTATATGCGTTTTAAGGTGGTCGATAAGGCCAGCGGCAAAAAAGAAATGATCTATCCGAAAGACCGCCTTTCCCTGAAACAACAAAGGATCGTGGCCACCAAACCCGATGTTATCTGGCAGTTTGCACAACGATTAAAGAAAGAATATGCCGCCAAAGGAAAAGATGTGGCTGTCTACGCTATCGGTAGGGTGAGTGTAAATCGTAAACGCCCGCGTACTTTTATTGATCCCAAAGTAGATCTCGCTTCGGAAAAATGGGATCCTTTCCGGCATAGTAGCTGGATATTGCCAGAGGATTAGTCATTGACCTGTTGGAAAGGTCGTAAACAACAAATTATTACAAATCTCAAGAAATCTCCATAAATCCCCCTTATATTTACCCGACTTCTATAACGAATAACCGGAACCACCTGATAATATTGAGAAACTGTCTAAATTTTGTTTTTGGAATATTTTTATAGTGTATTTTTTCATCAGACGAAGGTATTTTTTGACACATAGCCTAAGCTACGTGTCGAAAAATAGCTGAAGGATGGTGGAAAAAGACGCATAAAAGAGCCAAAGGATAAAACTTAGACAGTTTCTGAATGAAATCTTTTTAAATTTGTCCCTTGATTTGAGCCTGTCGAAAGACCCGCGAACCGATTTTTGGGTTAAAACATTGTTTTAACTTGTAACGTGAAACCAAAAAACCAGAAACCACTTTTTTAACATATTTAGCAATGCTGCAATTACAATTTATTAGAGAGAACAAAGACCAGGTGATCCGCGGACTGGAAAAGCGGAACCTGGGAACGGAAGCTGCCAGCCTGGTGAATGAAGCGCTCCGGTTGGATGAAGAACGAAGAGGAGTTCAGGCTTCGCTGGACAGTACCCTGGCAGAATCTAATAAATTGTCCAAGGAAATAGGGAACCTGTTCAAGAGCGGAGAGCATGAAAAAGCTAACGAACTGAAGGAAAAGACTGCAAGGCTCAAGACAGAATCCAAGGAGTTGAATGAAAAGCTGAACGATAAAGCCGCTGCGCTTACCGAAGTGCTTTATAAAATACCCAATGTTCCTCACGATTCCGTTCCCCCGGGAAATTCGGACGAGGACAATGTGGAGGTCTTTCGCCTCGGGGAAATACCGGAACTGGAAGAAGGGGCCCTGCCACACTGGGAGCTGGCCAAAAAATACGATCTCATCGATTTTGATCTAGGAAGCAAGATCACCGGTGCCGGATTCCCCGTATACAAAGGCAAAGGGGCCAGGCTGCAAAGGGCACTTATCAGCTATTTCCTGGATAAAAACCGGGAAGCGGGGTATTTCGAATATTTCCTGCCCTATTTTATCAATGAAGCCTCCGGTTACGGAACAGGACAGTTGCCGGACAAGGAAGGACAGATGTATTATATAGAAAAGGACGACCTGTATGTGATCCCTACCGGGGAAGTCCCCATGATAAACTGCTTCCGCGACACCATAGTACAGGAAGACGAATTGCCGATAAAGGCCACGACCCATACACCGTGTTTCCGAAGGGAAGCAGGTTCTTACGGAGCACACGTAAGAGGGCTGAACCGTTTGCACCAGTTCGAAAAAGTAGAGATTATACAGGTCACCAGGCCCGAAGCATCTTACCAGGCTCTGGAGGAAATGATCGAACATGTAAAGGGGATCTTAAAAGAACTGGACCTTCCCTATCGCATCCTGCAACTGTGCGGGGGTGATCTGGGCTTTACATCGGCCATTACCTACGATTTCGAAGTGTTTTCCACCGCCCAGGACCGCTGGCTGGAGATCAGCTCGGTATCGAACTGTGAAGATTATCAAAGCAACAGGCTAAAACTGCGCTATAAGAACAAGGAAGGTAAAATGACCCTTTGCCATGCCCTTAACGGTAGTTCTCTGGCCATACCCCGGGTGCTTGCAGGGATTCTGGAAAACTATCAGGATAAAGACGGAATAAAGGTCCCCGAAGTATTGATACCTTACACCGGGTTCGACAGAATTTCGTAAATTAGAAAGACGAAGTATGACGGAAGTCCGGGGTCGGAAGTCGGAAGTTTTTATACATCCCAATGCTACTTCTGACTTCCGACCCCGGACTTCCGGCCTAAAATACAAACACATGAAAGTAATCGGTCTTCTCTTATGCCTTTTGTTTGGTTTTCAGGTTTTCGCCCAGAAAGATATATTGGCAAAGCAATATTTTGACGAGGGAGAATTTGAGAAGGCCCTTGCGATTTATGAGAAACTGTATGAAGAGTCTCCCCGTACCAACTACCTGGGACTCCTTGTGGAGTGCTATCAGCAACTGGAAAGATACGGGGAAGCCGAGGCCGTTTTGCTCAAAAAGATAAACGGGCGGGTTTCTTCTCCCGTGTATTTTGTGGAACTGGGATACAATTATGCCTTGCAGGGTAAAAAAGGAAAATCCAGGGAATATTATGACAAGGCGCTGAAAGCCATAGAAGACCGTACGGCATATACCTATTCCGTAGGGCGCAGCTTCCAGGATAAGAACCTGCTGGACGAGGCTATCGCTGCTTATGAAAAAGGAAAAGAGCTGGATCCCAGGCTTATGGTAGACTATCAGGTGGCACAGCTATACGGCGAAAAGGGAGACATGGAGAAGATGTACAACAGCCTCCTGGACCTTATCGCCTCCAGAAAGAACTTCAATCTGAGCAATGTACAGCAGATCATTGCCCGGTTCATTACGGACGATGCCTCCCACCCCAATAACGTATTGCTGAGAAAACTTGTTCTGAAGAGAGCGCAGTCTACTCCCGACGTATTGTGGAACGAACTGCTAAGCTGGCTGTTTATCCGGCAACGGCAGTACGCTTCGGCCTTTACCCAGGAAAAGGCCATTTTTAAAAGGGCTGAGGTAGTGACCCTTCAACCCGTTATAGACCTGGGTGTTCTCGCTATGAATGACGGGGACGATGAAACCGCCACTGCCGTTTTTGAGTTTGTCATTGAAAATACGGGAACGGTTTCCGTATTGCTGCAGGCCCATCTCAATATTTTGCAGATACAGACAGAAAAAGGGGACGCAGGCGCCCATAAGCAAATAGATAATAAGTTCCGCACCCTGCTCGAAGAATACGGTACGAACACCAATACTCTGAACGTACAGATCGCTTATGCCAGGTTCCAGGCCTTTCAAAAGGAAGACACGGACAGGGCCCGGGCCATTCTGAAACAAAGCCTGGACCTTTCATTGGACCCTCTCGGGGAAGCCCGGGTAAAAATGGCCTATGCGGATGTGCTGGTCTATTCGGAAAAATTCAACCAGGCGCTGATCTATTACTCCCAGGTGCAGAAAATGGTCAAGAACGATGTCATAGCGCAGCAAGCCCGCTTCAAAGTGGCACAGACCAGCTTTTACAAGGGCGATTTTGACTGGGCCCTGACCCAGTTAAAAGTACTGCGCGAATCGGCTTCGCAGCTCATTGCCAACGATGCCATGCAATTGAGCCTGCTCATCTCTGACAATATGCTGGAAGATTCCATACAAGCAGCCCTGAAAACCTATGCCAGGGCCGATCTTTACGCCTATCAGAACAAAAATGAAAAGGCCGTGGCCCTTCTCGATACCATACTCACCAGCCACAAAGGAGAAAGCATAGAAGATGAAGCACTCTTCCGGCAGGCCGGGCTTTTTGAAAAGCAGCAGCACTATGAAAAAGCGGAGTATAATTATTTAAAGATCATAGAATTTTACCCGTATGATATATTGATGGACGATGCGCTTTTTGCCCTGGCCCGTCTCTATGAATATCGCCTGGACGAACCGGAAAAAGCACTGCCGTATTACGAAAAGATCATTTTTGAACATCAGGACAGTATTTATTTTGTCGAAGCGAGAAAAGCCTATCGCAAATTACGTGGCGATGGTGCTTAGGCCGTTTTTTGAAATCAATTACATATAAGCCACAGCAATGTACATTTACAATGTTACCATAAATATAGACGAAACCGTTCACGACGAATGGTTGCAATGGATGCACGAAACCCATATCCCGAACATGATGGCTACGGGGAAATTCAGTAATGCCCGGATGCTGAAAGTGCTCGTCGAGGAAGAGATGGGAGGCATTACCTATTCGGTGCAGTATATTACCGACAGCAAAGCCACTTTACAGAAATATTACGATGAAGACGCTTCCCGTATCAGGGAGGAAAGTCTTGAACGGTTTGCCTATAAATTTGTGGCCTTCCGTACGGAACTCGAAATAATCAGTGAACATTAGTCCCCTCTCCGGCCCTCCCCCAAGGAGAGGGAGTGTATATGCTTATTCATGTGGATTAGATAGAAAATGATGAATAAAAAGAAATCAAATAAGATCATACCGTTGTATTCCGAAAAGATGCCTCCTCCCCTTGGGGGAGGGCCGGGGAGGGGACAGAAAGTAAGGCCCAAGAAACACCTGGGGCAGCATTTCCTGAATGATGAGAACATCGCAGGGAAAATAGCCGATAGCCTCACTTTACAGGGATATGATAGTATATTGGAAATAGGCCCCGGAATGGGAGTGCTTACCAAATACCTGTTGAAAAAGGAAGTGCAGACCTATGTGGTAGAGATCGATACGGAATCCGTAGCCTACCTGGAAGAGCACTACCCCGGGCTGTCCGGCCGTATAATCAGCGAGGATTTTTTAAAATACGATGTCCGGCAGGTACTCAGGGAGGGGCCTTTTGCGATCATAGGCAATTTTCCGTACAATATCTCTTCCCAGATATTGTTCAAAATGCTGGATATGCGGGAGCAGGTACCCGAACTTTCCGGGATGTTCCAGAAGGAAGTAGCAGAACGCGTATGTGAGAAGGAAGGTAGCAAGGCATACGGCATCCTTTCGGTACTGGTACAGGCATTTTATGAGGCCGAATACCTGTTTACCGTGTCAGAACAGGTGTTTACCCCGCCGCCGAAAGTAAAATCGGGGGTGTTGCGGTTGCGAAGAAAAGAAGATTTCAGGTTGCCCTGTAATGAAAAGCTGTTCTTTAACGTCGTAAAAACAGCATTTGGCCAGCGGAGGAAAACCCTTCGTAACAGTTTAAAAACATTGGGATTGTCCGATATTTTAAAAGAAGATACTATCTTTGGCCAGCGTCCGGAACAGCTAAGTGTCCAGGATTTTATCCGGTTAACACAAAAAATAGAGCATGACTCCGTTTAAACTCAGCGATGAACTCTTAGAGCAGATAGAACAGCTCATTGAGGAAAGGAACAACAGCACCCTGTTGCAGATCCTCAATGAATTGCACTATGCCGATATTGCCGAGATCATCAATGAGCTTAACCTGGAAGAGGCCACCTACCTTATAAAGCTGCTGGACAGCGAAAAAACTTCCGATACCCTCACCGAACTGGACGATGATGTCCGGGAACGGATACTGAAGAACCTCTCTGCCCAGGAAATTGCCGATGAGCTGCTGGAGCTGGACACTGACGACGCGGCCGACATCATAGCCGAGCTTTCTGAAGAAAGGAAGAAAGAGGTTATATCTCATATCGAAGATAAGGAGCACGCCAAAGACATCGTAGAACTGCTCCGGTACGATGAGAATTCTGCCGGGGGGCTTATGGCCAAGGAGCTGGTAAAGGTGAACGAAAACTGGAATGTACTTACCTGTGTCAAGGAAATGCGCCTGCAGGCAGAACACGTAACACGGGTACACTCCATCTATGTGGTGGATGATGACGAGAAACTAAAGGGAAGGCTCTCACTCAAAGACCTGCTTACCACGTCTACCAAGACCCATATCCGGGACGTGTACATTCCCAAGGTGGATTATGTGATCGTAAATGACAAGGCCGAAGATGTGGCCAGGGTAATGTCCAAGTACGACCTTGAGGCCATTCCCGTGGTAGACGAGTCCGGAAGGCTGGTAGGGCGTATTACCATAGACGATATTGTGGATGTGATCCGGGAAGAGGCTGAAAAAGACTATCAGCTGGCCGCAGGTATTACCCAGGATGTGGAAGCCGATGACAATGTCTGGAAACTTACTAAAGCACGTCTGCCATGGCTTTTGATAGGAATGTTTGGCGGACTCGGGGCAGCGAGTATCATCGAAGGGTTTGAGACTGCGATGGAAAAGTATGTGGTTTTGCTTATTTTTGTGCCGCTCATACAATCCACCGCCGGGAATGTCGGTATTCAATCATCTGCAATTGTGGTTCAAGGATTGGCCAACGGTACTATTAAAGGAAAGATATTTCATCGGCTGCTTAAGGAATTTGTACTGGGCCTGATCAATGCCATCGGAATTTCTTCTATTGTTTTTCTTATAAGCCATTTTGGTTTCCATACACCCTATTTGATATCCGTAACTATTTGTGTTGCGTTGATCACCGTGATCATCAATGCAGCACTTATCGGTACTTTTATTCCTATTTTTCTGGATAAAAGAGGTATGGACCCGGCGGTTTCCACCGGACCATTTATCACGACCAGTAATGACATCCTTGGCGTTTTTATCTATTTTCTGATCGCCAAATTGATTCTCGGATTTTAATTCAGATCTTCCATTTTCGCTGCAAATAATTGCATTCCAGCCTTAATTCACTGGCAAAAAAAGGAAAAATATCCTGGTTGTTCAGGCAATACACTATGCTTTGAGGGGTGGTCTTGAATTCTTTGGCCAGTGCATCGATCAGTTGGGGGCTGTATTTTTCCATAATGATAAAAATTTGGGTTAAGTCTTCACAATGGCTTTGCTAATATATTAAAATTAGGGGATTATTTGAATATTTATTAAAAGTTAAGTCAAATGCATCAATTCAATACGGGGGTATAGAGGGGTTCGGAAAAGGTAAGCGCATTTTGTTACCTTTGTGAATACAGGCGATCCGGATGATATCCGGAAGGCAAAAAGAATATTTAGTATGCATATAGCTTTTTTCGATTCCGGAGTAGGAGGGCTGACCGTATTGCACGAGGCTATGAAGAAAATGCCCGGCGAGCGTTTTATCTATTTCGGAGATGCCCGGAATGCGCCCTACGGAACCAGGACAAAAAAAGAGATCAGGAACCTGGTTTTTGATGCCGTAGAGTTCCTGGCCGGAAAGGGGGTAAAGGCCCTGGTCCTGGCGTGCAATACAGCTACCAGTGCAGCCGTAACGGAACTCAGGGAAAAATACGATTTTCCCATCATAGGTATGGAGCCGGCCGTAAAACCTGCTGTGGAGAACAGCAGGGAACACAAGGTGCTGGTATGTGCTACGGACCTGACCCTGAAAGAAGAAAAGCTCAACAATCTGGTGCGTGACCTCAATGCAGGCGACAAGGTAGATTACCTGTCCCTCCAGGAACTGGTGATGTTCGCAGAGCATTTTAAACTCAACGGGCAGGAAGTGTCTGCCTATCTCAAAGAAAAGTTATCGCAACCCGACTGGAATAATTACGATTCCATAGTCCTGGGATGTACCCATTTTATCTTTTTCAGGGAACAGATACGAAAACTTGTGCCGGACCGGGTGTGCATCCTGGACGGTAACGAGGGAACTGTAAATAACCTGATGACCAAAATAGAGATCTGTAATTCCCCGGATGGAAAAGAAATACAGTATTATATTTCCGGAGAAAGGGCAGAGGCCGGGTATTACCGGAAATATCTGGATTACCTCCTGCAGGCCGATACACTAAAAGGGCAGATGTTATAGCCTAGCTGGTCTTTAACCAGCCGGTAATGCTCAGGCGTTCCCTTTCAACAGGCCTTACTTCGTGCTCAAGGACCTGGCTTTCAAAAATGACCATTCTGCCGGGATAGGGATAAATGGTCACAGGGCATTCTTTTCCGTGCTCTTCCTTGTACAGTACCAGTTCGCCGCCGTATTCGGGTTGCCAGTTTTCCTCGTTCAGGTAGAAGACCATGGATAGCTTACGGCGGTCGTCGTTTTGAAAAGTGTCCAGATGTCTTTTGTAGAATGTGCCCTTCGGATATATTGCATAGTGGAACTCCTTGTGTAATATTCCCAAAAAGCAGGTCTTGTTGAGATAAGATACAAAGTGATTGATCTTGCTGAAAAAGAGTTCTTCGGCAGTATTGGCACAGGCTTCGTTAAGCCACAGGATAAAATCGCCACGGACCGTTTTTTCAATAACTTCATTGACGCGGTTCCCTATGGCCGCTTTTTTAAACCGGTCCTCTTCGTATTTGTCCAACAGGGCATGGCGCAATGCTATGACATCCCCGGCGGGAAAGAAGTCCTCCACAATACTGTATTGCCGTTCCAGGAGGTCAGCAATTATTTTTTCGTAGCACGGATCTTCTGTAAAATCCAGTTGCTCAAACAGTTCGTTCACTGCTATCAATATATAAATAAAAAGCGGGCAAATTTATACAAATTTACAATACAACAGGTGAAAAAAGATGATCGGTGTTCGGTGATGAGTAACACCCTCGGCCACCATTTACCGAATACCGGATATCGGTCACCGAATTTAGTTATCTTTGCAGGGAATAAAGTATAAGTTATCCGTAGTAGTAATGAGCAATATTCGCCTGACAAAACTGTTTAATTTTGAAACCGGTCATGCCCTTTACGGTTATGACGGTAAATGCCGGAATGTACACGGGCACAGCTACAAACTTGCGGTTACCGTAATCGGGAAACCTATTACCGACAGTTCGCATGTAAAGCTGGGAATGGTCATAGATTTTGGCGACCTGAAAAAGATCGTAAAGGAAGAGATCGTAGACAAGTTTGACCATGCTACCGTATTTAACAGGAACACCCCCCATGTGGAGCTTGCGGAAGAACTGAAAAAACGGGGACACAATGTCCTGCTGGTGGATTATCAGCCCACCAGTGAAAATATGGTACTCGATTTCTCCGAAAAGATAAAGGCCAGATTGCCAGAGGGAATAGCATTGCATTCTCTTAAACTCCAGGAAACCGAGACATCCTTTGCTGAGTGGTATGCAGGGGATAATGGGTAGACTGGGAGGCAAGGAGATTGGGAGAAGGAGAGAATTGGAGTAGATTGGCTGAAATTGTCCTCGGCTCCCTTCGACTTTAGTTTATACTGAGCACAGTCGAAGTGCTCAGGAACCGGGAAGTTGAAACTATAACCTGTAACCTTAAACCTTGAATCTTGAACATTGATTCCACAGACATAGATTTACCCAAAGGAAAAAAAATATACTTCGCCTCCGACAATCACCTCGGAGCGCCTACCAGCGAGGAAAGCCTGCCCCGGGAAAAGAAATTCGTACAATGGCTCGATGAGGTAAAGGAGGATGCGGCCGCCATATTTCTGCTGGGCGACCTTTTTGATTTCTGGTTTGAATACAAAACCGTTATTCCGAAAGGATTTAGCCGAACCCTCGGAAAACTGGCGGAAATCACGGACAACGGTATCCCGGTATACTATTTTGTAGGGAACCACGACCTGTGGATGAACGGTTACTTCGAAGAAGAGCTGAATATCCCGGTCTTTCATAAACCCAGGGAGTTTAGCCTGAACGGGAAGCGCTTTTTTATAGGGCACGGGGATGGCCTGGGGCCCGGGGACAAAGGGTATAAGCGCATGAAAAAAGTGTTTACCAACCCGGTGGGCAAATGGTTTTTTCGATGGCTGCATCCCGACCTCGGTGTAAAACTGGCACAATACCTGTCTGTAAAAAACAAGGCGATCTCGGGCGATGAGGATGTAAAATTCCTGGGCGAAGATAACGAATGGCTCATACAGTATGCCCGGCGAAAGCTGGAAACAAGGCACTACGACTATTTTGTCTTCGGGCACCGCCACCTGCCCATAGATTTCCGGCTGAATGACAATTCGACCTATATTAACCTGGGCGATTGGATAAACTATTATACCTACGGCATTTTTGACGGGGAAACATTACATCTCAAAGAGTACGGCAAAAAGATTTAAGACATACATTCAGAATTCAGGGTTTATACTTCTAACTTGGTACCTCTAACTTCGTATTTCGTACTTAGTTCCCGCACAATTGGTTCAGGTAGCTGTCCAGCCGTAACTGGAACAGTGTTCCTTCAATAAGGTCTTCTATTTGCTGAAGTTCATAGGTATTTACGGCCAGGTCTACCTGGTTTGCAGGAGTGCGCAACAGAATGGAGCGGTATTCCTTGTTGTGGGAACAACCTGCACAGCGTTCAAATTCCCTGGCACTGCATACGCAATTGTAAAAATCCGAGACCTCTTCAGGCAAAAGGTAAAACCCCATGTCCCGGAAGACGATCTGTAATTTCTTGGAGTTGTTCTTTGCAAGATCCGTTTTCCATTGAAAAGCGATACCTATATCGTTGCGGTAAATACAATATATTTCGTTCATAATTGTAGGTTTTCATTTCTTTTCTGATTCTTCCGGCCGGCGTAAAGGGATGGCCTTCACCTACAAATATACAATTATTTTTATTTAATCTAAATAAGATATAATTTATTTACTAGCAACATTCATGCAGTGATAAAAATCCGGGAGTGGGTTATTGCAGGAAGTTTTTTGTTTTTACATTTGACCTTGGTTAAGACTAACAGGACTCCTCTCTTGTGATGAAGGGAGGTGGTCCCGATCAGAGATCGGGAGTGGAAGGTTAGAAAGCCCAAACCATTGATGAAACACAAATGTTAGAGTTTAAATCCCGAGGCTTGGGCTGGGTCAAACTCCCCGACCCACCAGAGGTGGTCCACCCCTCTTCAGATGAAGAGGGGAGCTTTTGAAATTTGTTAAAACATTGGTTTATTTCCAATAACAAAAATTTTAACGAATCATCAATAACAAACAGATAAAATTGTTTAATTCAATTGAGCAATATTGTTCATATAGTAATAAAGGTATTTTCAGGCTACAATTTGATCGTTAATTACACGAGGTCGCCGGGTTTTATATCCCGAAGCCTTAATTGTAAACTCACGTTGCCGTTCCAGTGGTTTTCTTCTATGGAGTAGACTGCACTGAAGGGTTTTTTATCCCGGATAACCTCCTTTTTGTCCCCCAGGCCAAAGCCGATGCCTCCGAATGCCCGGGAGTTGTTTTGTGTAACCGCTACTTTGAGGTGTTTTTCTCCTTCGCCCACACCCCGGCCATAACCGGTATCCCTGAGGTTTCGGGAGAGAAAGACAGGAGCCGGGTTACCCGGGCCGAAAGGGGCAAACTGTTTTAATATGCGGTAGAACTTCGATGTGATCTGATCGAAGTCTATTTCAGTATCTACGGTGATCTCCGGGGTGAGCAGTTTTTTGTCTATGGTAGAGGAAACCACTTCTTCGAATTTTTGCTTGAACTCATCGTACTGTTCCGGGTGTAGGGTCAGTCCGGCAGCATACTTGTGCCCGCCAAACTGTTCAATACAATGCGAGCAGTTCTCCAGGGCATTATAAACGTCAAAACCCCTGACAGAACGTGCAGAAGCGGCCAGCTTGTTCCCGGTACGGGTAAAGACCAGCGTTGGGCGGTAGTAGGTTTCCGTAAGCCTGGAGGCCACAATGCCTATGACTCCCTTATGCCAGGTTTCGTTATATACCACGGTGGTAAAATTTTCCTGTTCTTTTTGTTCCGTGATCTGTTGCAGGGCTTCTTCGGTGATCTGCTGATCGAGCATTTTCCTGTCCGAATTAAACGTCTCAATCTCACTGGCAAATTTCACTGCAGTGTCAAAATCGGTTTCGGTAAGGAGGTTGACCGCATGCAGGCCGTGTTTCATACGTCCGGCTGCGTTGATACGGGGAGCGATGATAAACACCACGTCCGTAATACTAAGCTGTTGTTTTTGAAGCGTGTGTGTTATAGCCCGTATACCCGCCCTTGGTTCGGAATTGATCTGTCTGAGCCCGTAGTGGGCCAGTACCCGGTTTTCGCCCGTGATGGGAACAATGTCTGCGCCGATGGCAGTGGCTACGAGATCGAGATAAGGGATGAGGTCTTTTATGGTTTGTCCGCGGCGGGAGGCCAATGCCTGGATGAGTTTGAACCCTACACCACATCCGCAGAGCTCATCATACGGATAGTTGCAATCTTCCCGCTTAGGGTCCAATACGGCCACGGCGTCCGGAAGGGAGTTCCCCGGACGGTGGTGGTCACAGACAATGAATTCTATTTCTTTCTCCCGGGCGTATTTTATTTTGTCTATGGCCTTGATACCACAGTCCAGTGCAATAATAAGGCTGATGTCATTGTCGGAAGCAAAATCAATACCCTGAAAAGAGACGCCGTAACCTTCTTCGTAGCGGTCTGGTATATAAGTAGCTACATTCGGATAAAGGTCCCGGAGGTAGGAAGACAGAAGTGCTACGGCCGTAGTACCATCCACATCATAGTCGCCGTAGACCAGGATGTTCTCGTTCCGGCTGATGGCTTCTTCTATTCGATGCACTGCCTTGTCCATATCCTTCATCAGGAAGGGGTCGTGAAGGTGATCGAGTGACGGGCGGAAAAAATATTTTGCATCTTCGAAAGTCTCAATACCCCGTTGCAGAAGGAGGGAGCCGATGATTTCGTCCACTCCCAGCTCAGAGGCCAGTTGCTTTGTTCTTTCCGGGTCCGGATGTGGTTTAATGGTCCAGCGCATACGGTTATTCCTTTAGCCTTATCCTGTTTTTAAAAATTTCCCTGCCTTTTACAAATACCTTGATATAGCACCGCATCTTTGGCAGGTAAGAAAGGTCGTATGTAAAACTTCCCCTGCGCAACCCGGTATAATGGTGTTCTTCGAGGATATGATCTTCGTTTTCCTGTTCTGTAATGATCACTTTTACTTCTTCCGCCTCGTTGGCAAAGTAATCGAGTGTAACCGGGCCGTCGGTCCGTGCGGGGAAGACGGTAATGGATGGGGCCGGGTCTGTGTGGTATGGTATTCCTTTCTTTACCGCAAAATTATAGATTATACTGCTTCCGAAATCCGATTTGAACTGTTTAATGGCCTGTCCCAGGGTGTCCAGCAGTTTTACTTCGCCCCGGCCGTCTTTGGTGTGATACCAGAATTCCAATCCGTTGCCGGCATTGTCTTCCACATTAAAAGTATAACTGCCTTCGCTCAGCGCCACGGTGTCCCGGTAAATGGTATTGGGTTTAAGGGAGGTGCTGTCCCTTTGAAAGAGTACCTTGCCAAAACTGTCTGTTATATTATAGGTATTTTGTCCTGGTTTATTATTGGTTTTGAAATAGACCACAACATTCTGCGGAAGTATGTCTGGCCTTCGGTAGCGGGAGCTCTTTTTATTGTCTCCGGCAAAGGCGTCTTTCTTTCCGTTGGGCCTTTTGAGTTCTACGTGAAAAACGGCCGATTCTTTAACGCTGAAAACCACTTCCGGAAGGGATATCACGGCTGTTTCCCCAAACGGGATACTTCCCTGCCACTTGAAGGTTTTGGGTTTTTCGTCCTCGATATGGTATTTAATGGTCATCTTTTTTAGCGGGTTTTCCCCGTTGTTTTTCACCCGGATCACGGCCAGGCGGCCTGTGGGGTTCTTCCGCCCGTGTACGGGGTTGTCCGAAGGGGCGATGATATCTGTGAGGGCAACATCGTTTTTAGCGCGTATTTTTCCGTATTCGATGACATAGGCCGTAATGTGTTCTTCGGCGCTTGGGTTATCCGTGGTGTAGGGCTCCATGTCCACATCCAGGGTGTAATCTGCCCGGCCATTAAGAGATACCAGGTATTCGTCGGGTTGCAGGAGGTAGCCAGGGCACCAGTTGGCGCGATCGAAGATCCAGGTCCCTGCCTGCGGATACAAGGGGTTTTCCCCGCATTGCATCCATATGTTCTTCCTGTTTATAAGCTTGCCGTTCCATTTAATATCCCGGTATTTATCGCAAAATTCGCCACATCCGTTCTTGTCCATGCCATGCCCGGTGTGGTGCAGCTTAACCCTGGCAAAGGCCGTTTGTGCATGGGCCTTCAGTGTAACGGGCTTGAGATGCTCTTCTATCGGGTTGTCCGCGTTTCCGTAATCGTAGATGCCGTCATAGACCTTGTGAATAGCTACCGGGTCTGACACGGGAGTACCGCGGGTGATCTCAAAATCGACCGTTACTTTCCAGCCCCGGGTCTTGTTGTCTTCATATCCCGTATGTACGTAGTCTACGAGGACACTGTCCCGGAGGATGCTGCTGAAATCAGAGACATCTACCTTCCATTCGAACTTCCAGTCGTTTTGGAACCTTCCCCCATAGGGCGTAAGCATACGGGCTATTTCGTAATTCAGGGTGTCGCCCTGCTGTCCTCCCGTTTTTTTGACGATGACGTGGTCCAGGTAGTCCCAGTCAGCACAACGCATACCGTCAGGGCATTCGAAAGTGAGGCGGAGCAGGACAGAACGGATATCCTCGTCCTTGCCGGGAAAAACCGCCCATCGTTCATAGCTGTTGGCGCCTTTGGAAGGGTCTGTGACCACGGTTTCCTTGTGATGTGATATAACGTGTTGTTTTTGTTGTGCGAACAACTTTCCGCCAAGCCCTGCGCAAAAAAGGGCGATAAACAGGAGGTGCTTCATAGATAGGTAAAGTCCTAGTTGTTGTGAAAGAACGTTTTAATGTCTGTTTTGGCAAAGTGACGGAACATTTCCATGACCCCGCAGTATTTCTCTACGGACAGGTCTACCACCCTTTGCAGTTTTTTCTCGTCCAGGTTTTTGCCGTGAAAGTGATATTCTATGGTCACGGTGTGATAGTATTTCGGGTGTTCTTCCGTCAGTTCGGCGTCGATCTCTATGACAAAATCATCGACTTCGAGTTTCATCTTTTTTATCAGGGAGGCAACATCCAGTCCTGAACATCCGGCTACGGACGAAAGCATAAGTGCTTTGGGGCGCAGGCCATTGCCTTCTCCCCCGTCTTCCGGGCTAGCGTCTATCCGCAGGGTAGTGCCCGAAGGGTTGTCGGATTCAAAAGCCATGTTGCCCAGCCATTTAGTTGTGACGTGATTGGTCATAATCTGTTTTTTTAAGAGTTTGTAGCCCTCAAAAGTACGATTTTAATCAGGAAAAAAGGAATGTTCCGGGTGGGGTGGTGTTCGGTAATCGGTATTTGTGTTCTATACTGATTACTGACCACCGAATACCGGATAGCCCCTCTTGTTAAAGTTATCAGAATGAAGGAAAGCCCTCTGTGATTTTGGCTATTTTTGTGAAAAATAAAATATCACTATGAAAAAAATATCATTATTGTTGGTTTTGTTTATTACAGGTTTTGCCTTTACAGCGTGCAGCAGCGATGACGATTCGGCATCTCCGGAAGAAGCCGTAGCAGGTGTGTGGGATGCAAAAAGCTATCATTTTATCCGTTACCGGGACGGGGAAACGGTGAGTGAAGTTAAAACCGTTTACGATGAAAATAATGTGGTAGAGATGAGGTTTCGTGAAGACGGTACCTTCGTGCACTACTTCAGGGAAGGTAACGGGACAGAAGAGGGGACTTATACGGGGACCTATTCGCTGGACGGAGGTGAGATCATCCTGGTGTATAAGGGAGATAGCGATTCGGAAGATGTGGTCAGGGTGGCTTATACCATTTCCGGTGGGACATTGACCACGGTGGAGGATGAAGTAGATGCCGAAGGAGGTTCTGTATACCGGGAAGTAACAACGATGAAGTACGATAAAATGTAATGTGGTGTAAATCCGGGAGGTAAAAATTTACCGGAGTTAAATTTTTCACAAAAAAACATACAAAAACTATTTCCATATCTATACAAAAAATATATCTTTGCACCGCGAAAAAAAATCTTGTTAAAGCAGGAAGGTACCCGTTGTGGCCGAGAAGCCGGCAAGGTTATTTTTGAGTCTATAAAAAGCTATACATTAAAGATTTAAGTAATGTCGAAAGTTACAGGTAAAGTTGCACAAATCATTGGTCCGGTAGTGGATGTGGCGTTTGCTGCGGATGCCGAGCTCCCGAAAATTTACGATTCCCTGGAAATTACCCGGGAAAATGGTTCCATACTCGTTCTGGAAGTTCAGTCGCATATCGGAGAAGATACCGTAAGGACAATCTCTATGGACTCTACAGACGGTCTGAGCCGGGGAGTTGAAGTAGTGGCTACCGGAGCCCCGATACAAATGCCTATCGGAGAGGAGGTTTACGGCCGTCTCTTCAATGTAATAGGTGATGCTATCGACGGTTTGGGGAACTTGCCGAAAGCAGGAGACAAGGGGCTGCCCATTCACAGGGAAGCACCGAAATTCGAAGACCTGTCTACATCTACCGAAGTCCTGTTTACCGGGATCAAGGTAATTGACCTGATCGAACCTTATGCCAAAGGTGGAAAAATCGGTCTGTTCGGTGGTGCAGGTGTAGGAAAAACGGTATTGATCCAGGAACTGATAAACAATATTGCCAAAGGGCACGGAGGACTGTCTGTATTTGCCGGGGTTGGTGAAAGGACCCGTGAAGGGAATGACCTTCTTCGGGAAATGCTGGAATCCGGTATTATTAAATACGGAGACGATTTCCTCCATTCTATGGAAGAAGGCGGATGGGATCTCAATAAGGTGGATAAAGCCACTATGAAAGAATCCAAAGCCACTTTCGTATTCGGACAGATGAACGAGCCTCCCGGGGCACGTGCCAGGGTAGCTTTGTCCGGTCTGACCATTGCGGAGTACTTCCGTGACGGAGCAGGAGACGCACAGGGAAAAGACGTACTTTTCTTCGTAGATAACATCTTCCGGTTTACCCAGGCAGGTTCTGAGGTGTCTGCACTTCTTGGACGTATGCCTTCGGCGGTGGGATACCAACCTACACTGGCAACGGAAATGGGAGCCATGCAGGAGCGTATTACCTCTACCAAAAAAGGATCGATTACATCTGTACAGGCGGTTTACGTACCTGCGGATGACCTGACCGACCCCGCGCCGGCTACAACCTTTGCTCACCTCGATGCTACAACCGTATTGTCTCGTAAGATCGCCGAGCTGGGTATTTACCCGGCAGTGGATCCGCTGGATTCCACTTCGAGGATCCTTACCCCGGAAATTCTCGGAAAAGAGCATTACGGCTGTGCACAGCGTGTCAAAGAGCTGTTGCAACGCTATAAAGAACTCCAGGATATTATTGCCATCCTCGGTATGGAAGAACTTTCTGAAGAGGATAAACTGGCGGTAGGCCGTGCAAGGAGAGTACAGCGATTCCTTTCGCAACCGTTCCACGTGGCAGAACAGTTTACCGGTATCCCCGGAGTATTGGTAGATATCAAAGACACCATCAAAGGCTTTAATATGATCATGGACGGTGAGCTCGATCACCTTCCCGAAGCTGCCTTTAACCTGAAAGGGACCATAGAAGAAGCTATCGAAGCCGGAGAAAAAATGCTGGCAGAAGCCTAAGATGTTTGTTGTTTGTGCTTTTGCAGTGCAATGCTGCGATGACAAACTATAAATCATAAACTGATCCTTCGACTCCGCTCAGGAACCGAAGAAACTAAGAAATCAAAGTAATGTATTTAGAAATAGTATCCCCTGAAGCCACCTTGTTTAGCGGAGAAGTGACATCGGTCGCTGTTCCGGGAGTGAACGGAGAGTTTCAGATGTTAAAGGATCACGCGCCCATAGTGTCGCTTCTCGGAAAAGGGAATGTAAAGATATACGGCGATGTGGAGATAGAGGAAGAGTTTCAGGACAAATTTTCCAAAGGAGAAAAGAACGAAACTTTACTGTCTATCAGTTCCGGTACTATCGAAATGAAAGGAAACAAGGTGATCGTCCTGGCGGACTGACCCTTTGTCAAATAATAAATAAAAGCCCCTGGATGTTAGATTCAGGGGCTTTTTTGTGGGTTTTATCATGCTTTAAGGCGGGATTTATAAAGTCCCACGTGATTCCTGCTCTCTTTCAATAGCTTCAAACAGGGCTTTGAAATTCCCTTTTCCGAAGGACTGTGCCCCTTTTCGCTGAATGATCTCAAAGAACATCGTGGGCCTGTCCAGCACGGGTTTGGTAAATATCTGGAGGAGGTAGCCTTCATCGTCTCGGTCTATCAGAACGCCGAGCTCCTTGAGAGGTTCGAGGTCTTCATCTATTTCACCGACCCGGTCGAGCACAGTTTCGTAATAGGTTTCCGGTACGTGAAGGAACTCCACGCCCCGGTCTCTCAGTTGCGCTACGGTTTCAATGATATTGTCGGTGGCTACGGCGATATGCTGGACGCCTGCCCCGTTGTAAAAATCGATATATTCTTCAATCTGTGACTTTTTCCGTCCTTCCGCTGGTTCGTTGATGGGAAATTTGATCCGGCCGTTACCATTGCTCATCACCTTGCTCATCAGGGCGGTGTATTCCGTAGATATGTCTTTGTCGTCAAAGGAGACCAGTTGTGCAAAGCCCATGACCTTAGCGTAGAATTCACACCATTTGTTCATTTCGTTCCAGCCTACGTTGCCCACCATGTGGTCTATATATTTCAGGCCCGTAGGTTCCGGTTTATAGGTGGTGTTCCAGGGTTTGAACCCGGGCATAAAGACCCCGTTATAGTTTTTGCGCTCTACAAAGATATGTACGGTTTCGCCATAGGTATGAATGCCGGAAAGCACTACTTCACCATGCTCGTCTTCTACTTTTTTCGGTTCCATATAGCTTTGAGCTCCGCGTTTGGTGGTTTCTTCGTAGCTTTTAGTAGCGTCGTCTACCCAGAGGGCAACTACTTTTACGCCATCGCCATGGGCATCGATGTGGCGGTTGATATCTCCCCCGGATTGTAAGGGGGAGGTAAGCACCAGGCGTATTTTATCCTGTTGCAGCACATAAGATACCCGGTCCCTGATCCCGGTTTCCAGTCCGGCATAGGCTACGGGCTGAAAGCCCCAGGCAGTCTGATAATAGTGTGCAGCCTGTTTGGCATTGCCCACATAGAGTTCTACATAATCCGTTCCGAGTATCGGTAAGAAATCTTCGGCCTGGGGAACTGTTTTTTCCAAATGTAAGGATGTATTGTCAGTTTTCATTTTCTTTTTAATTTGAGAATTATTTTAGTTCATGAAGATAATTTGATAATGTGTTGAAAAACACGGTAGAGTCGCAAGGTCGTGCGGCTCGCTATTCAATGAATGAATCAGTGAATAGTCAGTAATTATCAAATTATTTCAGCCACGATTTATGGTAAGACTCATCCGCGATCTCCATGGCGTCTTTTGTGAGCATCAGCGGCTTAAAAGTATCTACCATAACGGCCAGTTCATCGGTCTTTTCCTTGCCGATACTGCGTTCTACCGCTCCGGGGTGCGGGCCATGGGGAATTCCTGAGGGATGCAGGGAAATATGTCCTGCGGCTATGTCATTCCGGCTCATAAAATCGCCGTCCACATAATAGAGTACCTCGTCGCTGTCTATATTGCTGTGATTGTATGGCGCCGGGATACTATCCGGGTGATAATCGTATAATCTCGGGACAAAGCTGCACACTACAAAAGCATCGGTTTCGAACGTCTGGTGAACGGGCGGCGGTTGATGGATACGCCCCGTTATCGGCTCGAAATCGTGGATGGAGAACGCATAGGGGTAATTAAACCCGTCATAGCCTACTACATCAAAAGGATGTGTGGCATAGACCATGTCGAAAATCTCATTTTTCTTCTTGATCTTTATCAGGAAATCACCTTTTTCGTTGTGGGTTTCCAGCTCCTGCGGCTGACGTATGTCGCGTTCGCAAAAGGGCGAATGCTCGAGGAGCTGCCCGAACCAGTTACGATATTTTTTGGGCGTGTAAATGGGCCGGTGCGATTCCACGATAAACAGGCGGTTGTCTTCCGAACTGAAATCTATTTTATAAATGGTTCCCCTCGGGATCAATAGGTAATCCCCGTATTTAAAATCGAGATTGCCCAGGTGTGTCCTCAGTTTTCCGCTGCCTTTGTGGATAAAGATGAGTTCGTCTGCATCGGCGTTTTTGTAGAAATAGTCTTTTGTAGACTGTTTCGGTGCGGCAAGGATAATGCTGCAATCGCTGTTGGTAAGCACGGTTTTCCTGCTTTTCAGATAATCGTCTTCGGGCCGGGTCTTAAACCCGTGAAAACGATAAGATTTGATGTTGTTCTCCACCGCTATTTTCGGGCTGACATCCACAGATCCCCTGATCTCCCTTACTTGTGTAGGGCGGTGTTCGTGATAGCTGTTAGAAGACATCCCGTCAAAACCCACAGTGCCGAACAGCTGCTCGTAATACAGGCTACCGTCCGGTTTCCGGAAGATGGTATGTCGCTTGGGAGGTATTTTTCCCAGTTTGTGGTAGAATGGCATGATATTGTTTTTAGGTTAAACTTTTTTTAAAACACAAAAGTCAACCTGCCTCATTCCGGACTCCGTTTAATGAGGTATTGCAAATATGTCAATAAACCTTGCCATATTGAGTTCATAATATACAAATATCGGAAAATATTTGCGGAGTTTAAAATTTATGATTTTGTAAAATCAGGAATACGTAGAGAATTGATTATTACTCACCCGGGAAGGGATTGCAATAGTTCATCAAGCTCTTTATCGGTCAGGTTATCTTTAGCTGATTTATCATAAATGGAGAGTAAATAAACAGTATCTTCATGAACAATTACATTAGTGATTATTCTTGCGCCGCCTGATTTTCCCTTTCCTTTTGATTTAATAGCCAAACGGATTTTATAACAACTTCTTCCAATGGGGGTGCCCTGTTCCGGACTTTCTTTTAATTGGTGAATAAGTGTAAGTAATTCGAGTTTTAGAGAAGGATATTTTTTAATGAGCCTTTTGGCTTGCTTTTCAAATATTTGTATGGATTTGACACTATAACTCATTGAGAAATTCTTCGGCATCACGAGCTTTCTTTTTTCCCTCCCGGATAAGTTTCATCTCTTCAACAGCCTCCCTCACTTCACTCATTAGTTGTGCTTTGCTATCCGTGAGTTGTTTAGTTTTTACATAGGACAAGCCTTTCAGCACTTCCAATAAATGCAGAGCCTTATTGTCTTTTATATCTAATAAGATTTTCATAGGTCTGTTTTACACAAAGATAAACAAAAATTTTGCCAGTCGGGTACACCGGATTCAAACATTCCTGCTTGTCTTAACATTTATTTTAAGAAACCTTTTATAAGTTTCAGCGTATAAAAATGTACTTTTGTTCTGAAAACCGTATACTGTGCGAAGAATATTGACCATATTGTTGAGCGTTTATGTGCTGGGACTGGCCGTAACTCCGTGTGCAGATACGGCCCGTACAGATCCTCATGATATGGCCTTTACGGAATCGCATGCCGATATGGATCATCCTGTTTCGCATATGGAATGCACTCCTTTTTGCACCTGTACCTGTTGCGGGGTCGTTATTTCCGTAGACGATATACCGGTTTATACTTCTTTTGAAATAAGGGAGAATTTTGCCGACAATTTTCCCCTTCACAATTCTTCTCCGAGAAGATATCACCATTCCTTTTTAGAGCCACCACAATTGGTTTAACATTTTTTATTCGCCGTATTCCGCTGGTCGATGCGGGATAGGTATTTCATTGATGTTAAACCAAATTATAACCGTATGATTGATAAGATCATCGGCTTTTCCATTAAAAACAAGATCATAGTGTTTTTAATGGTCATAGCCATTGTTGGTGGTGGATGGTATGCCGTAAAGACCATTAACCTCGACTCTGTACCGGACATTACCAATAACCAGGTACAGATCATTACCGTAGCCCCTAATCTGGGCACGGAAGATATTGAACAATTCGTAACCTATACCGTAGAGCTTGCGGTCTCTAACCTTCCGGAAGTGGAAGAGATACGATCGGTGTCGCGTTTCGGCCTTTCTGTGGTGACCGTGGTGTTTGCCGACGATATGGGCACTTACCTGCCCAGGCAGCTGGTAAGTGAAAAATTGTCTGAGATCAGGGAAGACATACCCGCTGGTTTCGGTGAGCCCGTTATGGGACCGATCACCACAGGCCTGGGGGAAATATATCAATATACCGTGAAACCCCTGGAGGGTTATGAAGATCAATATTCCCCGGTTGAACTGCGCACCGTTCAGGACTGGATCGTAAAAAGGCAGATGGCCCTGTTGCCCGGAGTGGTGGAGGTAAACTCCTTTGGCGGAAATATCAGGCAATATGAAGTGACCCTAAACCCTGCACGGCTAAACAGTGCGGGAGTATCCATACACGAGGTTTTCGATGCCCTGGAACAGAACAATGCCAATACTGGGGGAGCCTATATCGAAAAGAACCACATGGCCAACTTTATCAGGGGCGAAGGATTGGTAAAGTCACTGGATGATATCAGGAATATTGTCATTAAGACCGTGGGTGGGCAGCCTGTACTTATCGGATCGGTGGCGGAAGATGTCCGTTTCGGCAGCCAGGTACGCTACGGGGCCGTTACCCGGGACGGCGAAGGTGAAGCTGTGGGGGGAATGGTACTGTTGTTAAAAGGCGAAAACTCCAATAAGGTCATTCAAAATGTAAAGGAAAGAGTTGAGGAAATAGAAAAATCCCTCCCCGAAGGGCTCGTGATCGAACCTTTTATAGACCGGAGCGACCTTATAAAGCGAACGACAGATACCGTGACAAAAAACCTGGTAGAAGGTGCCCTTATTGTCATTTTTGTGCTGGTCCTGCTACTGGGGAGTTTCCGCGGGGGGCTCCTGGTAGCCTCGGTCATCCCGTTGTCGCTCTTTGTCGCTCTTATCCTGATGAAGGTCTCTGGTGTATGGGCCAACCTCATGTCACTCGGTGCCATAGATTTCGGGATCATTGTGGACGGAGCGGTGATCATCGTCGAGGGGACTGTTCATTTTGTAGAAAAGAGGCTCGGTGTCAAAAAACAGTCCTTCACCCGGCAGGAAATGGACGAGATCGCCTATACTTCCGGCAGCAAAATGATGAACTCTGCCTTTTTCGGCCAGTTGATTATCCTTATCGTATTCACTCCCATTTTGTTCCTCACCGGCGTGGAAGGAAAGATGTTCCAACCCATGGCCTATACCTTTGGTTTTGCCATGATCGGGGCCATTGTACTTTGCCTTACCTATGTGCCGGCCATGTCGGCGTTGCTTTTAAAACCATCGAAGGGAAACACAGGTTCTTTTGCCTGGCTCAGGAGAAACTTTGGGAGGTTTGAAAAAGGAATAAAAAATCTGGGAGATCGTATTATCGTATGGTGTCAAAATATATATCAACCGATATTAAAAAAAGCACTGAAATTCAAATATGCAGTGGTCATCTCGGCCGTTGGGCTTCTCGGCATTTCCCTTTTCGTTTTCAGCCGGATGGGCGGTGAGTTCCTCCCTAAGCTGGACGAAGGAGACATGGCTGTACAGGTACTGCTTCGCCCCGGAAGCTCGCTTTCCGAAAGTATAGCCACAACGACAAAGGTGGAAAAAATAGTGACCTCTTTCCCCGAGGTAAAGACAATGGTATCCCGTATTGGGGTGGCTGATATTCCCACCGACCCCATGCCGATGGATATAGCCGATTGTATCATTACCCTGGAAAAGGATAAGTTGCGCTGGACCTCGGCAGATACCAAGGAAGAACTAATCGAAAAGATCAAAGAAGCCATAGAGACCATTCCGGGGATCAACACGGTCTTTACGCAGCCGGTGGAATTGCGGTTTAATGAACTGCTCACCGGGGTAAGGGAAGATATTGCGGTAAAACTGTATGGAGAAGATCTCGGGGTCCTGGCCGAAAAGGCAGAACAAATGGCAGGGATCATCCGGGGCATAGACGGTGTGGGCGATGTGCGTCCGGAAGCCACTTCCGGCCTGCCACAGATGACCGTAACCTACAACCGGCAGAAAATGGCCAAGTACGGGCTTACCGTGGAAAAACTGAACACCTATGTCAGTACGGCCTTTGCCGGCCGTTCCGCAGGAGTGGTTTTTGAAGGTGAAAAACGTTTTGACCTCGTAGTCCGGTTTGACGAAAAATTCCGGAAAGATATCAACAACCTCAGGAACCTGTTTGTAGACCTGCCTTCGGGGGGGCAGATCCCCATAGAGGAAGTTGCCCGGATCGATTATAAACCCGGCCCGATGCAGATAAGCCGCGACAATACTTCGCGAAGGGTCTCGGTCGGGGTCAACGTAAGGGGCAGGGATGTACAGTCGCTGGTTGAGGATATACAGGAAAAACTGGATGCGGAGCTGAACCTGCCGCCGGGATATTATATCAAATACGGCGGGGCTTTTGAAAATCTGCAACGTGCCCGGGGCCGGTTGCAGGTTGTGGTGCCCATTGCCCTGGCCATGATATTTATCCTGCTCTATTTTGCCCTGAAGTCCCTGCCACAAACCGTAATGATCTATATGGCCGTACCTCTGGCTGCCATTGGAGGGATATTGTCCTTATGGATGCGGGGGATGCCTTTCAGTATATCTGCAGGAGTGGGCTTTATTGTGCTTTTCGGGGTGGCCGTGCTCAACGGGCTGGTGCTCGTCAGCCGTTTTAACAGTTTGGAGGAAGAAGGCGTTACTGATATCAGGGAACGTATCATAAGAGGTACGCGCGAGCGGTTGCGCCCCATTATCCTCACCGCCCTGACCGATGTGCTCGGTTTTTTGCCGATGGCAGTTTCTTCATCTGCCGGGGCAGAAGTACAGCGGCCCCTGGCTACTGTGGTCATAGGTGGGCTTGTAACCGCCACATTGCTCACACTCATTGTGGTTCCTGTGCTGTACTACATCATGGAAGTTCGAAAATCGAAAAAACAACAAATAACAATGAAAACCAGGAATATAATACCAGGGCTTGGAATAATGCTTTTGTTTTTCCTTTCGGGAAACATACAGGCCCAGCAATCACCAAAAGTCATTTCGCTGGATACTGCCGTTTCCATAGCCCTGGAAAAATATCCCGGAATAAAGCAGGCGGAACTGGCTGTGGACGAACAAAAAGCACTGAAATCCACTGCATTTGACCCCGGCATGACCAATATCAGTACCGGGGGAGAGGAATACGGCGGCCCGGACAGGGTGAGGAATACACTAACCCTCGGCCAGAGTAATATCGATATTTTCGGTACCGTTGCCAGATCATCACTCAATAAGGCTCGTGTGGCCGAAGAGACCGAACGTCTTGAGCTTACCAGGCTCGACCTGGCCTTCCGGGTGTATAATGCGTATTACAATACCGTTAACGCAAGGGAAAAGCTAAGGCTTGCAGTGCAACTGGACAGTATTTACAACAATTTTTTACAGGCGGCGAAACTCCGTTACGAGACCGAAGCCACCACCAAACTGGAATTCCTCGCTGCCGAAGGGCAGTACGGAACCATTGTGGCCAGGAAGATCGAGGCGGCGAACGATTATAAAAAGAGGCTTAACGAACTTGGTCAATGGATCCTTGCCGATGGGCCTTTTGAAGTGGAAGACGTTGAGGTCCTGATACCGGAACAGCAGGTATGGGATCCGGATAGGTCCAGGATAGAGAACCACCCGTTACTGGAGGTTGCACGTAAGGAAACAGCAACCCGGAAATCTGCCTGGCGTGCAGAAAAAGCAGGTTTTCTCCCCAAATTCAACGCCAGTTACGGATGGCAGGAGATCGCCGGGCAAAACGGTTTTTATTCCTGGAATCTCGGCCTGTCCGTCCCGCTGTTTTTCTGGAACCAGGGAGCAAAGGCCAAAGCGGCGAAGATACGGACGGAAATGGCCGGGGAAAATGTGCGCCAACAGCAAATAAGCCTGCAAACAATGATAAATACACTGCAGAACGATTACGATAAGCTAAGCGCTACCGTACGCCTGTACCGGGAACAATTGTTGCCGCTGGCCCTGGAGCAGGTCGAAGCAGCCAACCTGAGTTACCGGGAAGGAGAGATTGATTATGTGTCCTTTATCCAGAACCTGGACAATGCAAAAGACATTCAAAATGCCTATCTGGAACGGTTGCAGAAATACAACGCAACGGTCATACAATTAAAATACCTGCTGGAACCCGATTCGATCGTCAATCATATAAAATAAACCTGCTAGTAGGGACGCACGGCCGTGCGTCTCAAACGTGGAAATAGATTTGGGGGTCGTGCACCCCTCAAAAGAAAAACGAAATAAAACATCAGACAAATGGAAAAAATAATCCGAATAACAACCCTGATCGCAATAGCGATATATATTACGGGTTGCGGTAATACCGGAACTGAAAAAAAATCCGGGAAACAGAAGGCTGTGACCTCCGAAGAGAAGAATGAAAAAGATCATTCTGAAGAAAATACAGTAACCCTTACCCAGCAGCAATGGGATGCTATAAATATAAAACTGGGAGATCTTGAAAAAGTGAACCTGGACGGCACCCTGAAAGTAACCGGGGAACTGGAGCTCTACCCGCAGGACGAAGCGACCGTGGGTACCTTTATGGACGGGAATATAAGCCGCTTGTTCGTTAAGCCGGGAGAAAAAGTAAAGAAAGGACAGTTGCTGGCTTATATCGAAGATCCTTCGTTTATAGATCTGCAGGCGGAGCTAAAGCAGTTGTACAGTGAGTTTCAGTATTTGAAACAGGAATTTGAACGGCAACAAAAGCTGTATGAAAACGAGGTGGCATCCGGAAAAAGCTATCAAAAGACAACTTCAGAATACAATGTGGTTAAAGCGAGACTGGAAAGCATAAAAGCCAAGCTGCGTTTACTCAAAGTGAATCCTGAGGCTATTATAAACGGGAAAACCTATAATGCCCTCCCCATCATTTCGCCCATAAACGGTTATGTCCGTGAGATAGGAGGAACCATCGGGCAGCGAATAACCACCGGGAGCCAGCTTTTTCGTATCATCAACAAGGAGAATATTCATGCCGATCTCCTGGTGTATGAAAAGGACCTGGGGAAAGTAAAAGAAGGCCAGAAAGTGACCCTCTATATTGCCAATAACAGGGATAACCCCGTGGAAGGGACCATCACGGAGATCGGCAAGAATTATGAAAATACTATCCGCGCAGTCCGTATGCACGCCGGGTTGGATGGAGACAAGGAGCCCTTTGTCCCCGGAATGTTCGTGGAGGGCGTTATAGCCGTGAAAAATGTAAAAACCACCGCCCTGCCCGAACAGGCTGTTGTAGAGGACGAAGGAAAGACGTATGTTTTTATCAAACGCGAAAACACAAAAGATACCGGAGAACACCCCTGGGTTTTTACCAGGACTGAAGTGATAACCGGGTCAATTACGGATGGTTGGATAGAAGTGAAATCATTGGATTCCCTGCCTGAAAATGTCGGGGTCGTTACCGAAGGAGCTTATTATCTACTGGCCGAAATGAAAAAAGGGGAAACAGAACATTCACATTGATCCACCAATACAAAAAGGAGCTTTTCGGCTTCCTTTGCTACGGATTTACCTGCTTTACAAGGTAGATGTAGACCGGGAAATGATCGCTGTACCCGCCGGAATACCGTCCGTTGGTATAACTTCTTAACGGGTAGCCCTTATACGGGCCGGAAGGCGTAATGAGGTAGTGTTTGTTGAAAATACCGGCTTTCCAGTACCGGTATGACGACTTATTTTCATCCAGGAGTTCTGCGGTAAAGAAGATCTGGTCAAACAAATGCCATCGATCCCTGTGTGCCAGGGTGCCCAGCCCTTTTGAGGCCATTTCTTCCATGGGGTTAAAAAGCTCTCCCGGACCTGTTTCGGATTTCTTTCCCCGGGCTTTCAGGGTCTTTTTCAGGCTTGCATCCGAAGGGTCGTCGTTCAGGTCTCCCATGCTTACGATCTTTGCTCCCGGATTGTGCAATTGCAGGGAATCGATGAGCTGTTTGTTGAGTTCTGCCGCTGCCAGCCGGTTTGGCCTGCTTCTTTTCTCACCGCCGTAGCGGGAAGGCCAGTGGTTTACGATAAAATGGAATGGTTCTCCGTCGAGAATGCCCGTTACCAATAGCTGGTCCCTGGTATATATCCTGTACCCTTCTTCATTATGTATTTTCAGCGGAATGTTTTTAAAGTGAATAGGGGTAAAAGTACTTCTCTTGTACAAAAAGGCTACGTCAATCCCCCTGTGATCCGGGGAATCGAAATGGACAATACCGTAGTTGTATGCTCTCAGAGCTTTGTCATTGATCAGGTCGCGGAGTATGATACCGTTCTCTATCTCGGCCAGGCCCACGATGTCCGGTGCAGTACCCGTAGTCTCCATCCCTATTCGGGAAATAACCCGGGCCAGTTTCGTTGTTTTGTCCATATAACGTTCTGAGGTCCATTTGTAGGAGCCTGAAGGGGTTCTTTCTTTATCACTGTCGGAACTGTGAATGGTATCGAAAAGATTTTCCACATTGTAGAAAGCAATGGTCTTTACGGAATACCTCTTTTGTGCCGGGATGGAACGGGGGATGATATACATCAGAAAGCAGAGAAGGATATATTTTATCATCGGGGAAAGTTATTGGCTGAAATCAGGAGAAATATAACGAAGTATTTGCCATAAGAAAAGGGTATAAAAATTTTAAAACGTACCGAGGGTACTATTTTCAGGGGTTCCCACAATTATAGAAAAATTTTATTCCGGAAAATTGGGACCCTTTTTATTTCGGGGTGTAAAACTATATAATAGATATTTTAAATACTGATCCCTTCTTAAACCGGTATATATGAAACAAAAATTACTTCTGTTTTTTCTTTTACCCTACATACATTATAGTTTCGCTCAAACCCTTCCGAAGATCACAGGCAGGGTTATGGATCTGCATACCCGGGCCCCGCTGAAGGGCGTCAATATCCGGATCGAAGGAACCGCACTAAGGCAGCGTAGCGGAACCACCGGTAAATTTGCCCTCAGCGGGTTGTCTCCGGGACATATTTATTTACATATAAGCGCCGACGGATACCTTTCCAAAACACTTCCGGTGGCGATCACAGACAGCGCAAATGTATACCTGGGGGATATCTTCATGGAACCGGACATGGCCCGGGGCCTTTCGGAAAACCCCATAATCATAACCGAAAACGATCTGGCCGATGATGAAAGTGGAGCGGATGTGGCTTCCGGGATATTGCAGGCCGCCAGGGATGTTTACCTGCAAAGGGCCGCCTTTGATCTGAGTCAGGCCTTTTTTAAGGTAAGAGGATATGATTCCAGGGAAGGGATCGTGATGATAAACGGCATCCCCATGAACAAAATATTCAACGGCAGGCCACAATGGAATAACTGGGGAGGATTGAATGATGTGACGAGAAACCAGGAACTCTCTTTCGGACTATCTGCCTCTCCCTATCATTTTGGCGGAGTGATGGGAAGTACCAATATCAGTATGAGAGCCTCGGAATACAGGCCGGGCCTCCGGGTATCAGCCTCGGCATCCAACCGGTTCTACAATGGCCGGTTTATGGCTACATATAGCTCAGGGCTGGGTAAAAACGGGCTGGCTTATAGTGTTTCGGCTTCCCGCCGATGGGCAGAGGAAGCCTATATGGACGGGACCCTGTATGACGCCTGGTCCCTTTTTGGTGCGGTGGAATACAAGTTTAACGACAAAAACAGCATCCAACTTATGGGCATCTTTGCTCCGAACCGACGGGGCAGTTCGGCTGCGGTCACCGAAGAAGTGTTTGAACTGGCAGGGAGAACGTACAACCCCTATTGGGGAAAGCAGGACGGGAAGATCAGGAATTCCAGGGAACGACGTATAGAAGAACCCATGGCAGTGTTGTCTTACTTTTACGAAGGGAGCAATTTCCGCTTATCCGCAGGAGCGGCGTGGCAATCGGGAAAATACAGCAGGGGCAGGCTGGGCTATTATAATGCTCCCAATCCCGACCCGGTGTATTATCGTTATTTACCGGGGTTTTACATCAACAGTCCGTCAGGTGCCAACTTTGAAAGCGCCAACCTGGCCCGGGAAGGTTTTAGGGAAAATCCGCAAATAGACTGGAATACGCTCTACCTTGCCAATACAAATCCTTTTCAGGAAGGCAAAAGTGCCTATATCCTGTATGACGATACTGCCCGTGATACGCAGCTTACACTCAATACCACGGCCAATATACGTTTAAGCAGTTCGGTAACTGTAGATGCCGGAGCCACTTACAGGACACTCACTTCGGAAAACTACGCATATATCAGGGACCTGCTCGGCGGTGAATATCACGAAGATAAAGACCCGTTTACCGATACGGCGAACGACCTGAACGGTGATCCCGCAAAGCACAAAGGAGATAAATTCAATTATGACTACACCATAAATGCCGGACACGCACAAGGTTTTGTGCAGTTAAAGGCCGGGCGTAAAAAATGGAAAGCCTTCCTGGCAGGGAGCCTGGGATTGACCCGTTATCAAAGAGAGGGGCATTTTCTGAATGAACGCTTTGGAGAGAATTCACTGGGAAAAAGTAAGGAGCTCCGGTTTTCCGATTACGCAGTGAAAGGAGGAATAGGTTATTACATAACCGGAAGGCATATCGTTCATGTCAATGGGGGCTATATCTCACGGGCGCCCACTCTTCAAAACGCTTTTGTAAACCCAAGGGAAAACAATGAGGCCGTAAAAGGGATCACTTCCGAAACTATGGCCTCCGGAGAAGTCTCTTATCTCTTGCGATTTCCTGAACTGAAGGTAAAACTGAACGGCTATTACACCCGGTTCGGGGATGTGACCGATGTGAACTTCTTTTATGTAGATGCAGGAGTGGGGAGCGATTTTGTGCAGGAAACAGTGACAGGCATTGAAAAACGACACCTGGGCGGGGAACTGGGAATATCATATCAGGCCTCTCCGGAAGTGAAGCTCAGCGCCGTAGCGGCCTATGGGGAATTCACTTATACTGGCAATGCAGACGTTGCTATCAACTTCGATACGGCAGGAAGGGAAGAAGACCTTATAAACCCTGAAGGGTTCCTCAATCTCGGAGAGACTTCCATAAAGGATTACAATTTGGCCACTGGACCGCAACAGGCTTATTCCTTCGGAATAGAATACAGGGATCCCGGCTATTGGTGGGTGGGGATGACCGCAAACCATCTCGCGGAGAATTATGCGGATATATCCATCATTACCCGTACCGACAGTTTTTATACAGATCCCGATACGGGCGAACCTTTTCCAGGAGCAACAGAAGATGCCGTGGCCGCTTTACTAAAACAGGAAAAACTCGACAATTTTTACCTGCTGAACCTCACCGGGGGAAAATCATGGCTGATCGACGGCAAGTATATAGGCGTTTTTATCAGCGTAAACAATGTGTTCGACCAGGTATACCGGACCGGGGGCTACGAACAAAGCCGTAACGGCAATTTCGGACAATTATCTTCAGACATGGCCCGGGGAATGCCTTCTTTTGGTCCGAAATACTGGTATGGTTTCGGAAGGACTTACTTTTTGAATATCGCAGTTAGTTTTTAAAATGAAAAAGTTAAGCGAATATATTATGTTCATTTGCCCTGGGCACATGTCATCCGGAAGGGCTTATTTATGTCGGGCCTGGATAAAATTATCAGTGATCGCTACTATTTTAATATCGGGATGTATAGATAATACTTACAAAGCCCCGGCAACCTCCTGTGAGGAAGACAGTTTAAAGGCCAATACTACTTTTGCCGGGATCAGGGAATTGTACAAAGACGAAGTGATCCGGATCACAGAAGACCTTATCATTGAAGGATATGTCATTTCCAATGATAAAACAGGCAACTTCTACGGTACGCTGCACCTCCAGGATCAACCGGAACACCCGAAGGAAGGTTTTCAGGTTGATATTGATGTGAGAGATTACCACCTTCTTTATCCCGTAGGGAAAAAAGTGCTTATCCGGTTAAAGGGAATGTACCTCGGAAAAAGCCGGGGAGTGTTTAAGGCGGGCGGAGTGTTTACCAATGCAGGAGGCACCCTTTCCGTAGGCAGGCTCCCGGCTTCGCAGGTGAACGAACATATTTTTGTGTCCTGTGACGAGCCGGGAGAAATTGTCCCGGAAATGACCACCATAGAAGCCTTGAATGATGAAATGATAAATACCCTGATTCAACTCAATAATATGGAAATATCCCCCGAAGATATGTGTCAACCCTATGCCGTAGCCGGAGAAAATGGTACAGACAGGGTACTAAGGGATTGCAATGAACAGGAAATCATTCTTCGTAACAGTGGATATGCCGATTTTCAGCCGGAAATACTACCGCGGGGAAACGGAACGGTCACAGCGGTATTGGGTAAATACAATAACAAATACCAGTTAATCATCCGCGACACGAACGATATAAAACTGAATGATGGGCGTTGTGGCGGAGTGGTTTATTCCTGCAATCCACCCGGTGCAAATGCTACATTGGGTTATGTCAGGGCGATGTACCAGGGAAAAGCTGTGAATATTTCTGAAAATATAAAGGTCAGGGCCACGGTGATATCGGACCGGAATTTTAAAAATACAGACAGTCTCACCGCCGTCATACAGGACAAAACTTCGGGAATCGTCTGTGAATTTACTTCAGAACACGCGCTCGATCTTGGAGATGAGGTGGAGCTCACACTTTTAAATACTACTTTGGAAGAAATAAATGACCTCCTCTACATAAAGAACATTCCCCCTGAAAATATAATATCCGCAGTACCTGGAACACTGCCGGAACCGGAAAGTATATCCCTGTCCGATAGCCTTAATGTCTATGAGAGCAGGCTGGTGACGATAGGGAATATACAGTTCGAAACCCCGGGTGTCACTTATTCCGGTATTCAGACACTTACCGACTGTACAGATGAATTAAAAATGTTTACCCGGGAAGAAGCGGTCTTTGCCGGGGATACGGTAAGTAGCAAAAAGGGAAGCATTACGGGGATCATATCCAAAAACAAGAATGAATATCATTTGCGAATAAGGAATCCGGATGATATTTATTTTACAGAAGACTATGAAGATTGCCTGGGCGGAACCAACCTGATGATCACGGAATATGCGGAAGGTTCAGGTTATAACAAATACATAGAGATCTATAATGCTGCCGATGTAAATATCGATATGAGTGGCTATGTCCTGGGCAGGGATTATGACGGGGACGGAAATTACGAATACACTTTAAACCTCTCGGGGAACATTGCTCCCGGTGAAATTGCAGTATATGCGCATTCAAGGGCAGAAATATTTCAGGGAGAAATTACGGATACACATGGTAGCGCCCTTGGATTTAATGGAAACGACCAGGTCGTATTAATGAAAAACAACAACATCATTGATCACATGGGCATTCCGGGAGGGGAGAATTGGGGGGTGGATAAAACACTCCGCAGGAAAACGGATATTTCTGTACCCAACATTTCGTATAATGAAAATGAATGGGAAGAATACCCTCAGGACAATATTAGCGGGTTAGGCATAAGATAGAGAAAAATGGTATGAGCAAAGAGCAAGAATTAAGCATTCCGGATGAAGTAGTAATCGGCAAGATCTACTTCATAAGAGATCAGAAAGTAATGTTGGACCGGGATCTGGCTGCACTTTATGGAGTGGAGACCAGAGTGTTAAAACAAGCTGTGAAAAGAAATATGAAACGTTTCCCGGAGGATTTTATGTTTAAAATGACCAAAGCAGAGTTTGAAAGTTGGAGGTCACAATTTGTGACCTCCAAAGCTGACCAGAAAGGCTTGCGTTATGCACCTTTTTGTTTTACCGAACAAGGGGTGACAATGCTATCCTGTATATTGAACAGTGACCGTGCCATAGCTGTGAATATCAGAATTATTCGGGTTTTTACAAAACTCCGGCAGAATTTGACCGACACCTTAAGCCTAAAACTGGAGATCGAAGAGATCAAGAAAAAGTTATCCAACCAAAGCAAGAACATAGGGTTGGTCTTTAGCTACCTGGACGAACTCATGGAGAAAAAAGAAAATGCCACCTTCCGTCCCCGGGTTGGTTTCAAAGCCGGTAGGGATTAGTCATCAAAACATCTTGCATATCCATAAATAATAAGCAGGTTAGGGGCAAGATAAAGAAAAGTGATATGAGTAAAAAACAAGAACTAAGCATTTTGGAGGAAGTAGTAATTAGCAAGATCTATTTTATTAGGGGGCAAAAAGTAATGCTGGACAGGGATCTGTCCGGGCTTTACGATATAGATACCAAGCAATTGAAGCGACAGGTAAGAAGGAATATGGACCGCTTTCCTGAGGATTTTATGTTCGAAATGACAAAGGAAGAGTTCGAAAATTGGAGGTGCCAATTTGGTACCTCCAATTCTTCTGATAAGATGGGCTTGCGCTATGTCCCGTTTTGTTTTACCGAACAGGGAGTAGCTATGCTATCGAGCGTATTGAACAGTCCTACGGCCATTAAAGTGAATATCCGGATTATCCGGGTTTTTACCAAACTCCGGCAGGCTTTGACCGATACTGTAAATCTAAAACTGGAGATCGAGGAGATCAAGAAAAAGCTGTCCAGCCATAGCAAGAATATAGAACTGGTGTTTAGTTATTTGGACGAACTCATAGAGAAGAAGGAAAACCCCGTACCCCGTCCCCGGGTCGGCTTCAAAACTAATAGAAAATAAAGGAGTTGGAATTATTTCGATATTAAAAAAAGGGGAATGATGATGTTTCGGTATCGAAAATACGGAAAACTATCATTCATTGAGATGAAAGATTGTTGTAACTTGGGGTTGTATTATGAAGAACAGTTTTATTTATGAATGCGCATATCAAAACAGCACTTATACAAACTCCCTTGACCTGGGAAGACCCTGAAGCGAACAGGAAAGTACTGCAGAAAAAAATAGAAGAGCTGGAGGAAGATACCAACCTGGCTGTATTGCCCGAAATGTTTACCTCCGGTTTTACCATGCATCCCGAACGGGTGGCCGAAAACATGGAAGGAAAAACCCTGACTTGGATCAGGGAAGTGGCAATGGCCAGTGATGTGGCAATTACCGGAAGTGTGGTTATAACAGAAAACGGGAAATGTTACAACCGCTTGTTGTTTGCACATCCGGACGGGAAAGTGGAATATTACGACAAGAGGCATACCTTTACGCTGGCCGGAGAAGACAAGGTGTATGATACCGGAAAAAAACGCCTTATCGTGGAATACAAAGGATGGAAACTCTGCCCGATGATCTGTTACGACCTGCGTTTTCCGGTGTGGGCAAGGAATACGGAAGCCTATGATGCCCTGCTTTTCGTTGCCAACTGGCCTTTGCCGAGAATAAGTGCCTGGGACACGCTGTTGCGGGCAAGAGCTGTGGAAAACCTGTGCTATTGCCTGGGTGTAAACCGGGTAGGCCAGGACCAGAACGGACACAAATACCCTGGTCATTCAGCTGTTTACGGAGTCCTGGGCGAAGAGATCGCATTTTCTGACCGGGAAGAGATCATTTACGCTACGCTGGAACGTGAAAAGATAACGCACTATCGCAATAAACTCCGGTTTCTGGAAGACAGGGACAGGTTTACGATTTCGTAAAAGGATAATCTATTCCCCACCGGTTGGAATACTGTCTTTTTCCGGTACTTCAGGAACGGGCGGAGCAGGATCGAGCAGGATGAACTCCTGTTCCATATCCCAGTTGGCCTTAATGTTCAGGACATCCGGAAGATGGCTTACCCTCTCCGGTTGCAGGTGGTCCAGGTAGTTCCCGGTATCCCATTTTCTGTTTTTGTTTTCGTCAAAAATAACGCGTAAGAGATATTTCCCCGGATTGAGGTTGTCGAATTCGTAATATTCCCGTGCTTCAGTGGCATAAATTTCATCCTTCACCTCTCCCTTTTCTGTGGTAAGTTGTATGATCAAAGGAAAAGAATCCGCATTCGGGAGGGTTATCCTCAGATTACCGTAGTCGGCAAAACTCTTGGTACGCAGTGCATAACTGACTGTGTCGTTGTGTTCCCCGAACATATCTTCTATGGCTTCGGGGAGCAGGGTAACCAGGTAGTTTTCATTCGGAAGTACCTCCCACTTTAAATGAAGCAGGTTTTCCTTTTCATCGATCTCCGGATTGAAGTCTACGGGTACCGAATCCTTGTTCAGTATTGTAATCCGCTCCTTGGTGACCGCAGTAATAGGTGTAGTGGAGCTAATGGCAAACGGTTTTTTGAAAGACAGGTCCCCTTTCTGGGCAGCCGAGAGGGCCAGCGTATCATTATACAGTTCTTTTATCTTAACGGTAAAGGTGTCCCTTACCATAACCGGCGGATTTGTGATCTGAAAGATCAGGGAATCGGCCTCTACCCCTGTAAACCAATAGTGCAGGGTGTCTTTTTCCTTGTCCTTTAGAATCCTGTATTTGTAATCCGGTGGAGGTGTGGGGTAAAGCATATCGATATTTATGCTGTCGCCATTGCCTTCATACCCGAAAATAATCCTGTTCTTGGCTGCAAGTACAGGTCTTGCCGAACGGTAATACGAATTGCTCTGAAAAAGGTTGAGCCGGTAGACCGAATCGGTCGGGACTTCTATAAAATCACTGATAAATGCTATTTTGTCTGTCTTGGGGGCATAGGTGTTTGTTCCCGAGTTGTCTTTTAACCCGATAAGCATGTATTTGCCCGCTTTTATATTGGATATCTGGAAAGTACTGGTGCTATCGAGTGTATTGGTGATGTAGGTGGGCAGCTTTTTATAGACAATGGAATCGTTGTAGGTAGAATCTATTTCATAGAGGAGCACAGACACAAAATCGTCGGGCTTTTTCTGGATGGCATCCGTTACATATCCGTTAACGGTGAGGGAGTCTACATAATCGCCGGTAGAGAAGACATATTTGAAGAACGAATACGGGTTTTCTTCATTATTGTCTACAATACTCTGTCCGAAGTTAAATACGTAGGTGGTGTTTTCTTTTAGTGTATCGACGATCTTTATATCAACATATTTACCGGCGGTCCCCTGTGGCATGATCTGGGGAGTGGTTTTCATAGGCGGGGAAATGATGAGCTGTTTCTGGATATCCTTGAGCTTTATGTACTCATCAAAATAGATACGTATTCTTTTTCCCTTGAAATTAATGCTCGATGTATCCGGCTCGGCAGATATCATTTTGGGAGGGGTTATGTCCTTTTCGCCACCTGTTGGCGTCCCTCTTTTGGCACAGTTCAACAGGGTCAGGAAGAGAAATAAAAACAATCCTGTATTTATAGCCTTTTCTCTCATGCAGAAATACTTGTTTATCGCCTGACAAAGTAACGATTATTTTTAAAAACTATACAGTGACGGCCATAGTGATGATGCTCACTTTAACATTCCCGTGTTTTTGTAATGCGCGAACGCAGTGTTCCAGGGTAGAGCCTGTGGTTATCACGTCGTCTGTAAGGAGGATATGACAGGGCTGCAACTGAATGTTCTGGCGGGTGTCGAAAATGCTGTTGTTCTCTTTCCAGCGGGCCAGCTTTCCTTTAAAAGTCTGTGTGCTGGTGTTGACGGTTTTTACCAAAATGTCTTCCCGGTAGGTCACCTGCAGGGCATCTGCAATAGATTTGGCAAAGGAGGAAACCTGGTTATATCCTCTTTTTCGTTGCTTTTTGGGATGTAACGGAACGGGAATCACCATATCCACATCTCCTGCAAGCGGGCTTTCACTCAGGCAGGAACCATACCATTTTCCCAGGAATTCGCCGATGTCCTCGCGGCCTTTGTATTTGAGGTGATGAATAAGCTGCCTGGCGATCCCTTTTTTCCGGAAGGGGAGAAAAGCAGAGGCAAATTCTACCTTTACCCTGCCGTAGAATATCTTTTCTACCGGATTGCCGCGAAGAAGGTGATGGTCCGTTACGGGGAGCTGATGCCTGCATGTAGTGCAGAGAATACTTTCATTCGGGGATAAACAGGCAGAACAGCCCGGGCATGTTTCGGGAAACAGCAGATTGTAAATATCGCCGAAGATGCGGGCAGGAGAGATCACATTCAGGGTTTTATATTTCAAATGTAGGGAATATAAAGGAAAGTTTAGTAATGAGGTGTTCGGGTTTATGAGTGTTCGGTTCTGCGAGTGGTATTCCTCTGATTTACATATACCCGTACACCCGAATACCCGGACACTCGTACCCTGTAACAAAAAATAATGCCGAAACCGTCTTTTTTCACCTGGAATACTGTATTTTTTGCAGCTAAAAATTCTATTTTTGCGACATGGCAAATCAAGACGAACATTTCAAGAAGGTAATATCACACGCAAAGGAATACGGTTATATATTCCCCTCAAGCGAAATATACGACGGCCTCAGTGCAGTGTACGACTATGCACAGAACGGGGCAGAGCTTAAAAAGAACATCCGCGAATACTGGTGGAAAGCCATGGTGCAGATGCACGAAAATATTGTGGGTATAGACGCTGCGATATTTATGCACCCCACTACGTGGAAGGCCTCCGGGCACGTGGATGCCTTTAATGATCCGCTCATAGACAACAAGGATTCCAAGAAACGTTACAGGGCCGATGTGCTGGTGGAAGATTATGCGGCCAAAATAGAGGCCAAGATAGACAAAGAAGTCGCCAAGGCCGAAAAACGTTTTGGAGAGACCTTTGACAAGGAACAGTTTCTGGCTACCAATGGAAGGGTGAAGGATTATCAGGAAAAAGCCGATACCATCCTCAAGCGTCTCGGAAGATCACTGGAAAAAGAAGACCTGGCCGATGTAAAGGCCCTGATCGAGGAACTGGGCATTGCAGATCCCGAAACCGGTTCTAAAAACTGGACGGATGTAAAGCAGTTCAACCTGATGTTCGGCACTAAACTGGGAGCATCTGCAGACAGTGCGATGGACCTCTACCTTCGCCCGGAAACGGCACAGGGTATTTTTGTAAACTTTCTCAATGTACAGAAAACGGGAAGAATGAAAATACCATTTGGAATAGCACAGACCGGGAAAGCGTTCCGCAACGAGATCGTGGCACGTCAGTTCATCTTCCGCCAACGGGAGTTCGAACAGATGGAAATGCAATTCTTTGTGCGTCCCGGAGAGCAGAAAAAATGGTATGACTCCTGGAAAGAAAACCGTATGAAATGGCATCTTTCTCTCGGTATGGGAGAAGAAAATTACCGTTTTCACGATCACGAAAAGCTGGCCCACTATGCCGATGCGGCCACTGATATAGAATTTAAGTTCCCGTTCGGGTTCAAGGAACTCGAAGGGATTCACTCCCGCACAGATTTTGACCTGAGCAAGCACGAAGAATTCTCCGGAAAGAAATTGCAGTATTTCGATCCCGAACTCAACGAAAGCTATGTGCCTTATGTGGTAGAAACTTCCATTGGCCTGGACCGTATGTTCCTCGCCGTATTTTCCAATTCGCTTCAGGATGAAGAACTGGAAAACGGTACTAGCAGGATCGTACTCAAAATACCTGCGGTACTCGCGCCATATAAAGCGGCAGTACTGCCCCTGGTGAAAAAGGACGGCCTGCCGGAAATTGCCCGCAAGATCGTAGATGACCTGAAGTGGGATTTTATGGTGAAATATGACGACAAGGATGCCGTGGGCCGAAGATACAGAAGGCAAGACGCCGCCGGAACACCTTTTTGCATTACCGTAGACCACCAGACCCTGGAAGACCATACGGTAACCATGCGCCACCGCGACACGATGGAACAGCAACGCGTAGCGATCGAAGAATTAAGGGGAATTGTCCTCAAAGAGACCGATATGCGGACCTGGCTGATGCGCATGGACCAAATGGCAATGAACAGCATTTGATCAGTACGAAGTTAGAAGTGTTTTTACTTTGTACTTGATACTTTGTACTCCTGTTGATAACCCTTCCGTATTTTAACATTTTTCCACAGCCCGATTTCGTAATTTTAAAGAGTGGAAAAGGATGCTTACATAAAAGGTAGGGGTGCGCAGCAGAATGTGCGGAACAGGTTTCTGGAAATGTCTCATGAAATGCGGGACGATTTTCTGGAATACTGCCGGCTGGAAGGCGATGAGGCCGATGACAACAAGACGCAATATATCCGGGTATTCCCTAAAACCATAGTCAATAAGGTAGACAGTCCCGATGTAGGCATGGGCTACTCGATGAATCCCTACCAGGGCTGTGAGCACGGCTGTATTTACTGCTATGCCAGGAACAGCCATGAATATTGGGGTTACAGCCCAGGGCTGGACTTTGAACGGCGTATTCTTATCAAGGAAAATGCTCCGAAACTGCTGGAAGAAAAGCTGAAAAGCAAAAACTGGAAGGCGCATGCCATAATGTTGTCCGGTAATACCGATTGTTACCAGCCTGCGGAACAACAATTTTTAATTACCCGCGAATGCCTGAAAGTATTTTTGAAGTACAAACATCCGGTAGGGATCATCACCAAGAATGCCCTGATCACCCGTGACCTTGATATCCTGACCGAACTGGCCAAAGACAACCTGGTCGCAGCCAGTATTTCAGTGACTTCGCTTTCTGAAAAGACCAGAAGAGTATTGGAGCCCAGGACAGCAAGTATCAAAAAGCGGCTCAGTACCGTAAAAAAACTATCCGAAAACGGCATTCCCGTAAATGTGATGATAGCTCCTGTGATTCCTTCGATAAACAGTCATGAGGTATTGCCCCTGGCTAAAGCAGCTTCAGATCACGGAGCGGTTTCCATCGGGCATACCATCGTGAGGCTCAACGGTGCCATTGGCCAGATATTTACCGACTGGATACAAAAAACCATGCCGGACCGGGCGGAGAAGGTACTGCACCAGATCGAGGATTGCCACGGCGGAAATCTCAATGACAGCCGTTATGGTAAGCGAATGACCGGAGAAGGAAAGATCGCCGCGCAGATACATTCCATGTTCAGGATAGCCCGGTTAAAATATTTTGCAGATAAATGCTATCCGCATCTCAATACCTCACTGCATGAAAGCTACAAGGACGGACAGTTAAAGTTGTTTTAATCTTTACAGACTGTTTTTTCGGCCGTAAGAAGGAATTCTCCCTGCTTGCCGGGATTGGTGGTTATTCTGGCTTCCTGTTCTGTTATTTCTATACGGATATCCTGGGTTTCTGTCATCCCTTCCTGGGTAAAGGTATATTTTCCACTGATCATATCGTCTTTCAGGATACCGTCTATGGTTCCACTTCTTCCGTCTTTTTCTGCCGGGAACCAGTTGAATATCCCGGAAACCTTTTCGCCCTTGAGCTGCAATGTCAATATCGTGGAATCCCTGATCACCCTGTCGCCTCTTTCGATGTCTTTTCCGGTAGTTAAAAAACACAGGTTTGTCGTAGCAGGAGGTGCCGGTGCCTGGCTTTCGGTCTGAACACTTTCCTCGTTTTGTTCTTTTTCTTTCGTGTTATTCTTGCAGGCCAGGAGGAAGGACATGGCGGCCAAAGTCGGGATAAGTAGCTTTTTCATCTGTTCGGAATTGAGTTAAGTTCCATTAAAAGTAATGAAAAATTACCTTGTTCCCTCCCATTCCCCGTAAAATTGTTCCAGGAAATCTTCCATAAAGCGGTGCCGTTCTTCAGCTATTTTCCGCCCGGTTTCGGTGTTCATCCGGTCTTTCAGGAGGAGGAGTTTTTCGTAGAAATGGTTGATCGTCGGGGCCTTGTTGTTTTTGTATGCTGCTTTGGTCTTGTATTGTTGGGGTGGAATGTCCGGGTTGTGGAGTTCCCTGTTTTTGAATCCTCCGTAATTGAATGCCCGGGCAATGCCGATGGCGCCTATCGCATCCAGCCTGTCGGCATCCTGAACGATATCGAGTTCCCTGGAGCGGAAGGCCAATTTGCCATAACTGCCTTTGAAGGAAATGTTTTCGATGATCTTCACTACATGATCAATGGTTTCCCGGTCGGCATTTTCGTTTTCGAGAAAGGTCCGGGCCATTTTCGGGCCTACACTTTCGTCACCGTTGTGGAATTTACTGTCGGCGATGTCGTGAAGCAGGGCACCCAACTGCACGACGAGCATATCGGCTTTCTCGCTCCTGGCAATGAGCATGGTATTGTTGTAGACTCTTAGGATGTGAAACCAGTCATGGCCGCCTTCTGCATCCTTTAATTGCTGTTTTACAAAAGCAATGGTGTTTGGAATGATATCGGGATTGTTCATGGGGTGAAATTAAAAAATCCTTCCAGGTTAATGAAAGGATTTTTAAGAAGTTTTTTAATGTTTTACAAGGGGATATTACTTGGCTATTGCAGGCTCCACCCATTTGAATATATGCGATTCCTGGGGGATGACCAGCCTTTCGGATACCCTGAGCATCCGTGCAGGCAGTTTCATCAGGTAATCCCGGGCTTTTTCGGCTTCGTCGGTAAGGTCAGTCATCTTGTCGATCTGCCACTTGTCGATCAGCTTTTGAATGATGTCCACATAGTCGTTGGCGGTATATACCCCGACGCGCTGGGCCGAATCGGAAAACTGTTCCCAGGCCGCACCTATCTTGTGTCCGGACTCCCGTAAAAAGTGGGCGGGCATGGTGATCTTCTGTTTCATCATGTACTGGAAAGCCAGCATCATCTGGCTCGGGTCTACCTCGAAAATACGCTTTACAAATTCGCTGTAGGCGTGGTGGTGGCGCATTTCATCACCGGAGATGATCTTGCACATCTTGGAAAGCCTCAGGTTGCCGTACTTTTTGGCCAGTTTGGCCACCCTGTTGTGCGAAATATAAGTAGCCAGTTCCTGAAAACTCGTGTATACAAAATTTTTGTAGGGATCGGTATCGGTACCGATGTCAAATCCGTCATTGATGAGGTGGTGGGTGGTGCGCTCCACTTCCTTCATGTTTACCCTTCCGGAGAGGTAAAGATATTTATTGAGCACGTCACCATGGCGGTTTTCTTCTCCTGTCCAGTGCCGTACCCATTTGGACCAGCCGTTCCGTCCTATCTGGTCTATGCCTTCCACATCCATCAGCCAGGATTCGTAAGTGGGCAGGGCTTCTTCGGTGATGGTATCCCCGACGAGCACTACCCAGAAATCATAGGGCATTTCCTTGGCGAGTTCGCGCAATTCCCTGACCTCTTCCATAAAACTTTCATTTTCGGAATCGGGCAAAAAATCGCTGGGTTGCCAGATCGTATCGACCGGGATCAAAAACTTATCCACATAGGTATCAATATCTTTTTCCAGAAGCTGCATTACTTCCAGTCGAACATTCTTAATAGACATAATGACTTTATATTATTATTCCTTGTTTTACAGCGTTTTCCGTTCTCTCCATAATTTCTTTGAAAGGAACATTCTGGATGGCAAATGGTTGTTGTATGGTGAAGGTCATTTGGTTACACAAAGTTAGGGGAAAATTACCGTTTTTAACAATTTTCCACGAGTTATTTATGGTTAACGGTACAATGTATGCGGATGTTGCATATTTGCAGAGTATTTTTAGTCCGTTTTCTGAAAATTTCCTGGGAACACCGTTCTTACTGCGTGTCCCTTCGGGGAAGATCACAGCAGACCGGTTGTGCTTTTCGATGTATTCTGCCATTTTTTTTATCGCCGGAAGGGCCTGTTTGGGATCTTTGCGGTCTATCAGCACAGAACCTCCGTGCCTCAGGTTGTACGAGACACTTGGTATCCCCTTGCCGAGTTCCTTCTTGCTGATGAATTTGGGATGGAACTTGCGCATATACCAGATGATCGGCGGAATGTCATACATGCTCTGGTGGTTGGAAACGATAATAAGAGGTACGCCTTCGGGAACGAGGTGCAGGTTTTCGAATGTACAGGTGGTGCCGAGAATATTGGTACAGCGGACCAGGAAGAGGTTGAGGATGGAAACACTCTTTTTGTGTGCACTGTATCCGAACAGGTTCAGGCAGATCCACTGTATGGGGTGGAATACGACCAGTGAAATCCCGAAACACAGGTAGTACAAGGCAGTTAGGGGATAAGACAGCAATTTTTTCATACTAAGGGTTTAACAAAATAGGGCCTCCCCGGAGGACTGGCCGCGCAAATATAACTTACTGAATAGATTAGCCGGTTTTATTTTTATGATTTAGCCTTTCTTTAACGATCTTTTCGTCCGCTTTGAGATAAATGATCTTTTCCGGGGGAAGAGGCACCGGATGATCGAAGAACAATACCTGCCCGTGATATAACCCCCGTATGAGATAGTGGCCGCCTTCGAAGTAAGATTCTTTTACCCTGACTTTCAGGTGCGACTGTTCTGCTACGTGCAGCTCATGAGTATAGACAAGGACTTTATCGCCGGGTTGTCCGTTATTTCCGGGGGGGAGGAGCAGATCGGGCCGAATTTCATTGACTTCCCCGAACAGGGAGGCGGTGTAGCTACTTCCCGGGTTTTGATAAAGGCGTTGCGGCGAATCTTCCCGAACGATCCTGCCGTCCTTTATCACCAGGGTCTTATCGGCATGGGCCAGGGCGTCCACGCTGTCGTGAGTAGCGATAATACAGGTGATCTGTTTCTTTCGGAGGAAGGCAAAAAGGTCCCTGCGCAACTTGCTTTTCCGGAAACTGTCTATGTGACTGAATGGTTCGTCCAGCAATAATAGTTCCGGTTTCAGTGCCATGGCCCGGGCCAGGGCCACCCGCTGCTGTTGTCCGCCGCTGAGGTTGCCGGGCCTGGAGTTGGCGTATTCCGTAAGTTCTACCATCTCCAACAGCTCGTCTATCCGTCGCTTTTTTTCTTCCGGGTAGAAATTAGACAGGAATTTCCCCACATTTTCACTTACCGTGGTATATGGCATCAGGTCAAAATCCTGGGCGAGGTATTTTATGTAAGATTCGCCCGGGACGAGGTTATAAGCAGGCCCCAGTATTTTCTTGCCTTTCCAGCGTATTTCTCCCTGTTCCAGGTCATGGAGGCCATATACAGCGCGGAGCAGGGTGCTTTTTCCCGAACCGCTTTCCCCGATCACGGATATGATCTGCCCCGGTTCTGCCTTGAAACTCACAGCATCAAGCACAGGGTTTTCCGTAAAACGAAAGGAAATATCTTGAACTTCTAGCATGTTCTTTTCCTGATTTTAGACAAAGATAGTCGCTTTGTTAAAAGTTTCAAGTTTCAGGTTTCAAGTTTTGATCCATGAGAGTTCCATTACTCCCTTCCGGAGCAACAACACCCTTTGAAAAGAACTAAAGTTCCCCCCTTGAGGGGACAGGGGGGTGTTCTCCTGGCCGGTAAGATCTGATTCAATGCCGCCACATCTTAACACATTCTTGTTCTTTTCAAAACATTCTCTTAAATAATTGTTAAAACAGGCTCCGTATTTTTGAATCGCAACTAAAATCCTAAAAAACTGAAGAAAAATGAAGCTACCAAAAGAACTTAGCCTGCTGGCCTGTGCGGCAATACTGTCCTCCTGTATATCGGATGATGTTCCCGGAGACGGGGGAGAAAATCCTCCCAAAGGAAGTGCCATAGAACTGAAAAACCATTCCATGACCCCGAATCTTGTGGTAAAAAAACCCGGCTTTAACAATCTGGAAGTATACAGTTTGCTGAGTTCCGAAGACACTCTTGAACAATCTCCCGGTTTTGTTTACGGAAGTATGGCCGACGGAGCCGGAGTGTATAAGAATGCAGACGGTACCTATACCCTGATAAACAATGCAGAAGCCGATTATTCCGTAATGCGTATTACGCTCGATTCTACTTTCAAACCGGTTAAAGGAGAATATATATTGAATTCGGTAGCCACTGCAAACACCGCCCAGTGCTCCGGAACCCTGGTTATGCCGGAGGAACACGGATTTGGCCCGCTGTACCTGAGCGGTGGCGAATGGGGAGGCTCTTCTACCAATGTTTTTGCCACAGACCCGGAAAGACCGGCAGCTATGGCAGATGCAGGAACCGTATTACCGGCAATGGGGCAATGGACCGTAGAGAATGCCGTGCCTTTGCATAAAGATGCCTATCCCGGAAAAACCGTTGTCCTTATAGGCGACGACAGTGCAGGTGATGCCGGAGGGCAACTGGCCATGTATGTTTCAGAAACGACCGGAGACCTGGAAAACGGCAAACTGTATGCACTGAAGATCGATGATATGGATGGCAATACCATATATCCGAACGATGTGGCCGAAGGCGGGGAATTTTCCGTAACCTTTGAAGAAATGGAAGAAAGGACCTACGATGCCCTGGAAGCGGAATGTATAAGCAAGGGGATCACCGGGTTTAACCGTGTGGAGGACATCGATTACAGAAAAGGCTCTCCGGAAAATAACCGGGAAATATACTTCAATGCCACCGGGAGGACAGCGTATGAAGATATCCGGTCTAAATACGGAAGGACTTATAAGTTGATACTCGACGAAGACAATCCCCTGAAAGGAAAGCTCTCTGTGGCCCTGAACGGGGACGACCTGGAAGGCCCGGCAAAAACGTTCCACAGCCCGGACAATATCCTGGTTACTGAAAATTATGCCTATATCCAGGAAGATCCCAACGGATATGCCGATAATATACACAAGGAGCACGACGCATATCTCTACCAGTACAATTTGCGTTCCGGAAAGCTGAAAGTGGTGCTGGAAAGCGGTCACAGGCTGCCCGAGGCCGTAAACAACGGTTATGCTTCTGCGGACGACCGTTACGGAAAATGGGAGCTTACCGGAATGATAGATATATCGGATGTCATCGGTGTAGATGGTACTTTTATCCTTATTCAACAGGGGCACTCCTGGCATAACGATGCCTTCCTGAACCCGGATGGTGCAGGTTCGCCCGAAGACAGCAGCAATGAAGGAAGCATTATGTTGGTTCTGAAAGGGTTAAAGAGATAAATGGATCAATTATTTTGCAAATGGATCAAAGGGGCTTATTTCCTAAGCCTCTTTCTCTTTTTATCCGGAGGGTGTAAAAAGGAGGCCGGTACAGCAGTTACGGATTATGAAACCGAGCTGAAAAAGCAATATGCCCAAGGCATAGACAAGACGATAGAAGCCGTGAAAATGCTCAGAGACACCTCTGACACGGAGCAGTTACGAGCGTCGTTCAAACAGGCCCGCTATGCTTTTAAAAGTATAGAGCCCCTGGTTTCTTTCCTGAAGAAAACCACCTATTCCGCTCTCAATCAGCCCAATTTACCTGAGGTTGAAGAAGGAGACAATGCAAGTAAAGCCATCCCCCCGATGGGGTTCCAGGTCATAGAAGAGGTACTTTTTCAGGAACATCCCGATCTCGGGGAGGTGTACCGGCAGGCCGATAATATGGTAAATACCCTGGTGCTGGAAAAAAACAATACAGCTTTGCAGAACATCAAAGATCATCATTTTCTTTGGATGTTCAGAGAAGCACTGATCCGGGTGGCCTCCCTGGGGATCACCGGTTTCGACTCGCCTGTTATCGGTAATTCCATGCCCGAAAACGCAGCGGTCCTGTATGGTTTAAAGGAGTATTTACACATTTATAAAAACAGGTTTTCCGATCCCGGGATCTACGAAGAATGGGAAAAACAGCTAACAGCTTCGGCGCAAATGCTTGAAAATGCGCATAGTTTTGACGATTTTGATCGCTATACTTTTATCCGGGAACACATTCACTCTGCAATAAGGCTTTGGAAAGAGACGGTCCGGGACTGGGGTGTGACGTTCCCGATGTCTACCAAACTGAATAATAACGCCAACACCCTTTTTTCGGCAGAAACATTCAACGTGGTGCAATTCGGCCCGGTATACGGAAAAGAGATCACCGAAGATATGATCCGGCTGGGGGAGGCTTTGTTTTACGATAAAAGTCTTTCTAAAGACAACAGGATGAACTGTGCCACCTGCCATCAGCCGGAAAAAGCGTTTACCGACGGGCTGATGAGATCCATGGGAAATAAAGGCAAACCGGTACAACGTAATGCTCCCACCCTGCTGTACTCAGGCTTGCAGGCTGCCCAGTTTTACGACGCCAGGGTGGCCAATCTCGAAGGGCAGATCACCGATGTGGTGACCAACGAAGATGAATTTCATTCCGACTTGAAAAACCTCCTGGACTATGTAGAAACCAATGAAACATACAAACAGCAGTTTAAAGCAGTGTACAAAGGAGGTATAAACCACAAGACAGTACGGAATGCCCTGGCATCTTACGTACGCAGCCTTTCACCTTTTAATTCCAGGTTCGACAGGAATATTTCGGGTGTGGAAAACAACCTTACAGCAAATGAGGTCAACGGGTTTAACCTTTTTATGGGAAAGGCAAAATGTGCTACCTGCCATTTCGCCCCCGTTTTTAACGGAACGGTGCCTCCCTATTTTGCCAAGAGCGAACTGGAAGTATTGGGAGTGCCCGCTGCCGTAAAATGGAAAAATGCAAAAATAGACGAGGATACGGGAAGGTATCAGGTGTATGGAGCCGCGTTAAAGAAATATGCTTTTAAGACCCCCACGGTAAGAAATGCAGCCAAAACTGCACCTTATATGCACAACGGGGTATATACCACTTTAGAGGAGGTCATGGAGTTTTACGACAAAGGAGGAGGGGCCGGGATAGGTATAACGCTGGAAAACCAGACTTTGCCCCCGGATTCCCTGGGCCTTACCGATAAGGAAAAGGAAGATGTTATTGCATTTATTAATACATTGACGGATACATACTAAAATTAAAAAAGGGATATCCGTATTGGAAATATCCCTTTTTTGTATTCTTATTACCGGGGCTCTTAATGATCCGAAATGCACATCAGGCTGGAGACCAGGTCGTTGTTTGAAATATGGCAGGCCATTAATTTTTGCTTTCCCCCGGTCCCGGGAATAAACGGTTACATGGAAGAAGTATAGAGCTCCCTAGAACCATGGCTTTTTACCTGCCTGGTAGGTGTTGTAAAACTCCTCGTCTGATTTGGTAAGGTAGATGATGCCTTCTATTATACCTATAATTCCACCAATACCACAGAGAAAAGACAGCAGGATCTGGATAATCCCTTCTTTATTGTATCCGAGGATAAATTTATGGATACCCAAACCTCCTACTACAATGGCCAGTACCCCGGCAAGGATTTTTTTATTGTCCTGGCTGCTCACGGTTTCTTTTACAGCATTGCTGAATTCTTTGGCCGTTTCTTTGGCCTCATCGCCTATTTCCTTTGCAGTATCCTTGGCCTTTTCAGAGAAGTCTTTTTCTTCTTTGTTTTCTTCGTTTTTGTTTTCTTCACTCATAACTGGATTGATTTCGAATTGATTATAATGTTAAAAATATGAAAATTTTGTTATTCCCCTGCGTTGCACCTTATTTTTTTATCTTTTGCCTGATCAGAGGTTGTAGAATGCCCTTATTTTATCTACGATCGTCTGTGCCAGTTTTATATGGCTTTCAAAGGTCCATCCCGCCACATGGGGGGTCAGTAATACGTTATCTGCCTGCATAAGGTATTGAAAAGCCCCGGGTACCCGGCCTTCTGAAAAAAGGGACTCAAAGGAGGTTTTTTCGTATTCCAGCACATCCAGTGCAGCGCCCAGGACTTTTTTGGCCTTCAGGGCATCCACGAGATCTTGTGTTACCACGCTCTTTCCGCGGGCGGTATTGACCAGCCAGAAAGGTTTGGCAAAAGCGTTGATAAAGTCGCGGTCCACCATTTTTTCCGTGAGCGGGGTCTGAGGTGTATGAAGGCTTACCACATCGGCTTGTTCCTGCAATTCTCCCAGGGAAACCTGGGTGGCATTTTCATCGCTCATGCCAGGAAGGATGTCGTGGCAAATGATTCGTGTATCAAAGCCCCTGAGTTTTTTAGCAAAGGCTTTTCCCATATTGCCATACCCGATGATGCCCACTGTTTTTCCGTCCAGTTCGTGCCCGCGGTTGGCTTCCCGGAGCCATTGGCCCGTACCGATCTCCCGATGGGACTTGTTGAAATTGTTAAAAAGAGAAAGCAGCATGCCCAGGGCATGTTCCCCTACGGCATTGCGGTTCCCTTCCGGAGCTGCGATGAGATGAATCCCCTTTTCTGCTGCGTATTCACAGTTTATATTTTCCAGGCCGGCACCTACTCTTGCGATAAACTGCAAAGCCGTGGCCCTGTCAAGGAATTGCCGGTCTATCTTAAAACGACTGCGTATAACAATGCCCTGATAGAGGTGTATTTTATCTTCCACTTCTTCCTTGGATGAAGTATGGTCTTCGTGGTTTTCAAAACCCGATTGTTCCAATTGTTCCCATAACAGGGGATGGTTGCTGTCCAGATGGAGTATCTTTACTTTTTTCAATGTAGTGTGCTTATGGTTTTTAAATAAGACAGACCAAAATTAGAAGTTTTTGGATGAAAAAGTAAAGTCCTAAAAGAAAATAAATTATAGGAATGTAATAACGTAAAAAATCCTTATATTTGCACCCTCCTTTTCGCAAGGAGTTTTTAAATTAATAATCGGGGTCGGGAACCCCATTTAATTAATGTATTATGCCTGTAAGAATAAGATTGCAAAGACACGGTAGAAAAGGTAAGCCTTTTTACTGGATCGTAGCCGCGGATTCACGCTCAAAAAGGGATGGTAAATTCCTGGAAAAACTGGGAACATACAACCCGAACACCAATCCTGCACAGATCGACCTCAATGTGGATAACTCTGTAAAGTGGTTGCAAAACGGTGCTCAGCCTTCAGACACAGCCAAAAGGATACTCTCTTACAAGGGTGTGCTGCTGAAAAAGCACCTGCTTGGAGGTGTGGCTAAAGGCGCGTTGACCGAAGAAGAAGCCAATGCCAAATTCGAAGCCTGGCTGGAAGAAAAAACCGGTAAGGTAACGGCCAAAGAAGAAGGGCTGACAAAAGCCAAAGAAGAAGCTAAGGCCAAGGCGCTGGAAGCAGAAAGGGAAATTAGCGAGAAGCGAAAAGCAGAAGCCGCTCCGGCCGAAGTTGAAGAAGCTGCACCAGAAGCAGAAGCTGCTCCTGAAGCTGAAGTAAGCGAAGAAGCCGCCCCCGAAGCAGAAGAAGAGGTAAAACAAGCCGCTCCTGAAGCAGAGGCAGAACAAGCTGCTCCTGAAGCTGAAGCAGGTGAAGAAGCATCTGACGAAAAGAAAGAAGCTGCAGAGTAATAATTTGGAAGGGATGAAGAAAGAAGATTGCTTCTATCTCGGAAAAATTGTCAAAAAATACAGCTTTAAGGGGGAGGTGCTGGTAAAACTGGATACCGATGAACCCGAATTGTACGAAAAACTGGAATCAGTGTTCATTGCTTTAGGCAATGACCTGGTTCCTTTTTTTATTGAAGCGTCTTCGCTCCACAAATCCAACCTGCTTCGCCTCCGGTTGGAAGATGTCAGCACCGATGAAGATGCGGATGCACTGCTGAGATGTGAACTCTACCTCCCGTTATCTGCCCTTCCCGAACTTTCGGGCAATAAATTCTACTTTCACGAGGTCATAGGGTTTACCGTAGAGGACGAGCGTTTCGGGCAGGTCGGGCTCATTGCGGGAGTGAACGATACTACGGCCCAGCCCCTGTTTCGGATTGACCGTGACGGCAGGGAAATACTCATCCCTATGAATGATGAATTTATCAAAAAGGTCGACCGTAATAACAAAACCATTCTGATGAGCACCCCCGAAGGGCTCATTGACCTGTATCTGTAAATTTCCGGCCTGGCCCTTTCCGGCGATCTTCCCGATACTTATGTTTGCCATGCCCCGGTAATCCCGGAATATAAATTTTATCCTATGTCAGATAAGCCTTTTCACTTCAAGAAATTTACCGTAAACCAGGACCGGTGTGCCATGAAAGTAGGGACGGACGGTGTATTGCTCGGTGCTTGGGCAGATGTGTCCGGTAATCCCTTTTCAGTGCTGGACATAGGGGCAGGAACAGGGCTTATAGCACTTATGCTGGCACAACGCAGCGATGCCGGTGTTGTGGATGCCGTGGAAATAGAGGACGCAGCCTATGAACAATGTGTCGGTAATTTTGAAGACTCTCCCTGGAACGACCGTTTGTTTTGTTATCATGCTTCCATTGTTGAGTTTGCTGGTGAGATCGATGATACCTACGATCTTATTGTCTCCAATCCTCCTTTTTATACCGAAAATATATCTACCGGCGACAAACAACGCGATATGGCCCGGTCTGCCGCATCGCTTCCTTTCAGGGAATTGCTGGAGTGTGTGTCTTCCCTGCTTTCGGAAGAAGGCAGTTTCAATGTCATTATCCCGTATCGCGAGGAAGAAGGTTTCGGGAAACTGGCGGAGCAATATCGCCTGTTCCCGTACAGGATCACCAGGGTAAGGGGGGCTGAAGAAGGGGATGGAGCTGAGATCAAAAGATCACTGCTTGCATTCTCTTTCAAACAAAAAGAAACATTTGTCGATGAGTTGACCATCGAAAAAGGCAGGCATCAATACACTGAAAAGTATGTAAACCTCACCCGTGATTTTTACCTTAAAATGTAACCGGTCTGTTTCCGCCCGCCATAACTCCGGTTCTTATTTTAGCTCTTTTCCTTTTTATATATTTGTGACATTAATGATAAAGTAATGTTGCTCATACGCAGGGAGTGAGGTATTTTTTACAAGCCATAAACAAAAAGAATGAAAGCCAAACGTACCATCCGGGATATAGCAAATGAATTGCAGTTGTCCATCACCACCGTTTCTCTCGTGCTAAACGGCAAAGCCAGACAAAACAGGATCAGCCAGGAGGTCATAGACCGCGTCCTGAAGTTTGTCAAGGAAGTAGATTACCGTCCCAACCATTTTGCCCGAAGCCTCAGGAACGGCAAGTCCAAGATTATAGCTTTTATGGCCGAGGATATCTCCAACCCCTTTTTTTCCAGTGTGGCAAGGCTTATAGAAGACAGCGCCAATAACAGTGGTTATAAGATCGTCTATTGCAGTACGGAGAACAACACCGAGAAAACCAGGGAGCTCATCAGGACCTTTAAGGACAGGAGGGTGGATGCCTATATTATTACCCCTACCGAAGGCATAGAAAAAGACATAGAAACACTGGTGACCAACCGCATACCGTTAATGCTGTTTGATCGTTATTTCACAGACCTTTCCACGGGATATGTGGTCATAGACAACGAGCAAAGTACCTGCACGGCCATTCAGCACTTCATAGAGCAGGGGTACAGGCAGATAGGTTTTGTAACGCTCGATTCCGACCAGACCCAGATGTCGGGCAGGTATAAAGGCTACATACGGGCCCTGGAGGCTTCCGGGCTGCCCAGGTTTGTCCTTCGCATACCCTATGGTAGTACAGAAACCTCCATTATTGATGCCATCATCAATTTTCTTGCTGAAAACCGGGAGATAGACAGCCTGTTCTTTTCTTCCAATTATCTGGGTATTAGTGGTCTAAAGGCCCTGAAGAAGAAAAACTTATCCATCCCCGACGATATTGGGGTTATTGCCTTCGACGACAGCGAGGTGTTCCGTATGCACACACCAACGATCACAACAGTTACACAACCTGTCGAGGAAATTTCCCATAAACTGGTAGAAAGTGTCCTTAATCAGCTCAGGCATGAAGAAAGCTCGGATGACATTCGCAAAGACAAAATAAAACTCCCCGCAAAGCTGGTGGTACGCGAATCTACTGCAAGAAAAAAATAAAACGAAAGGCAGTCTTGTTACCACAATTTGGCAACCTTCCCGGTAAAACGATCTTCTGTACAGAGGGTAAACTATGGGCAAAACCAAGGTTACACTTCTAACTTCGTACCTCCAACTTCGTATTTCCTTCCGGAGTCTCTGTTTTCTTCTAAAAAACCACACTTGTCAAATCTTTAGTTTTACGAAGGAATAATTAAGGTTTGTGCAAAAAAAAGACCCGTGCTTTGCCGGATAGATTTTTTTTCGTAAAATAGCACAAAAATTGTTCAGAATGCTGTTGGAAGAGTTCGATGTGTTTTTCGGAAGAAAACTGGAAAGACCGGGAAAGCTCCTAAACTTTTCAAAACATTGCTAAAACGTTTTAGCTAAAAAATGGACTAATGCGAAATGCTTCCGAATAATACCGGCTTTAATCCCGGAAATATTCCGGGTCTTTGATAATGAACCGAAAAAAAATATGCTGTGAAATCTATAATTCCGTTTTTCTTTTTCCTGGTTTCGGGGGTGCTGCTGTATGCTCAGAACACTGCGAATACCCCCGGGAACAACAATCCGGTATTTGAAGGCTGGTACGCCGATCCCGAAGGTGTGATCTTCGAAGGAAAATACTGGATCTATCCTACCTATTCAGCTCCGTATGACAAGCAGGTGTTTTTCGATGCCTTTTCTTCCCCTGACCTGGTGGAGTGGACAAAACACAGCCGTATACTGGACACCTCAGCAATAAAATGGGCAAAACGGGCCGTGTGGGCCCCGTCCATTATTGAAAAAGACAATCGTTATTTCCTGTTCTTCGGGGCCAATGACATACAGAGTGATAAAGAATACGGCGGGATAGGAGTGGCAGTGGCCTCCCGTCCGGAAGGCCCTTTCCGGGACCATCTGGGCAAACCCCTGATCGATAAATTTCACAACGGGGCACAACCCATAGACCAGTTTGTGTTCAGGGATACAGATGGTAAGCATTATCTTATTTATGGAGGGTGGCAGCATTGCAACATAGCCCGGCTCAATGACGATTTTACCGGATTTATCCCTTTTGAGAACGGGGAAACCTTCAGGGAGGTCACACCGGAAAATTATGTAGAAGGCCCTTTTATGTTTATCCGGAATGGCAAATATTATTTTATGTGGTCTGAAGGCGGCTGGACAGGTCCGGACTATAGTGTGGCCTATGCTATTGCCGACTCCCCGCTGGGCCCTTTTAAACGTATCGGGAAGATATTGCAGCAGGACCTGGAGATCGCTACCGGGGCCGGACACCATTCCGTGATCAGGGTACCCGGAAAAGACAAATGGTATATTGTGTATCACAGGAGGCCGCTCGATGAGACCGACAAGAATTCCAGGATAACCTGTATTGATGAAATGCATTTTGACGAAGAAGGCCATATCCTGCCCGTGAAGATCACCAATGAAGGCGTAAAAAGCGCGCCTTTGGGATCCGGTACGGAAGAATCCGGGAAAAACAATTAAATTTAGACAGTTTCTGAGAAACTAGGTAATCAACTTATTCAATATCCGTAAAAATTAAATAATGTCGTTTCAGATCAAAGAACAATCCAAGACCTATGATATCTGTATCGTAGGCTCCGGTGCCGGAGGCGGGATGGCCGCACATGTCCTTGCCGAAGCCGGATTCAAAATAGCGCTGATGGAAGCGGGCCCTCATTTCGATCCCAAAAATCCAGAACAGCGCACCCAGTTGCGCTGGCCCTGGGAATCCCCCAGGCGTGGTGCCAGTACTGTGAGGCCTTTCGGTGATTTTGACATGGCCTATGGCGGATGGGAAATCAACGGGGAACCCTATACCAAGGAAGAAGGTACTGAGTTCGATTGGTTCCGTTCCCGGATGCTCGGTGGGCGTACCAATCACTGGGGCAGGATATCCCTCCGTTTCGGTCCGCTCGATTTTAAGCGAAAAGACTATGACGGCAAAGGAGATAACTGGCCGATCGGCTACGAGGATGTAAAACCGTATTACGACAAGGTAGACAAACTTATCGGAGTGTTCGGAACAAGGGAAAATATCCCCAACGAGCCCGACGGTTACTTCCTGCCACCTCCCAAACCAAGGCTGCACGAACTTTACATCAAAAACGGTGCTCAAAAAGCAGGAGTACCCATGATTCCTTCCAGGCTTTCGATCCTTACCAAAAGAGTGAACAACAAGAGGGGGGCGTGCTTCTTTTGCAGCCAGTGTTCCAGAGCGTGCAGCGTGTATGGCGATTTCTCGTCCTCTTCCGTACTGGTCAATCCTGCGATGGAAACCGGGAATGTAGACCTTTATGTAAACGCCATGGTACGCGAAGTGCTCACCGACCAGGAAGGAAAAGCCACTGGTGTTTCCTATGTCAATAAAGAAGACCTGCAGGAATATACCGTAAAAGCAAAAGTGGTGATCATGGCTGCCAGCGCTTGTAGCTCCGCCAGGATATTGCTCAATTCCAAATCTTCCGCACACCCTAACGGGCTGGCTAATTCCAGCGATGTCATGGGGAAATATCTTCACGATTCTACCGGGTCTTCGCGAATGGGGCTTATCCCCAGCCTGCTGGACCGCAAGCGATATAACGAAGACGGCGTGGGAGGAATGCATCTCTATACGCCCTGGTGGCTCAACGACAGCAAAAACCTCGGATTTACAAGAGGATATCACATAGAATATTGGGGAGGAATGGGCATGCCCGCCTACGGCTTCGGTTTTAATATGGAGGCCATGAACGGCCAGGTTCCCGGTAAGGACGGCAAGATGAAAAAAGCAGGAGGTTATGGCCTGGACTTCAAGAACGACCTGCGCAGATTTTACGGAGCCACATTCGGTATGGCCGGCCGGGGTGAAAGTATCCCGAGAAAAGAGAATCGCTGTGAAATTGATCCGAATGTAGTGGACAAATACGGTATTCCCGTACTGAAATTCCACTACAAATGGTCAGATGAAGAACGCAAACAGGCCAGGCATATGAACGATACCTTTGAAGAGGTCATCCATGCCATGGGCGGTATTGCCCTTGGAGAAAAGCCCGGCGAGGAGAGCGATCATGGCCTGGAAAACCCCGGAAGGATCATACATGAGGTAGGAACCACCCGTATGGGGAACGATCCGAAGACCTCAGTGCTGAACAAATTCAACCAGGCACACGATGTTCCCAACCTGTTCGTCGTAGACGGAGGCCCCTTCGTGTCCCAGGCCGACAAAAACCCTACCTGGACCATATTGGCACTGGCATGGAGGGCATCGGATTACCTGAAGGAAGAAATGAAAAAAATGAATATTTAAAAGAGTTGATGAGTTGATAGTAATATTAAACAACAAAATACAAAAAAACTCCAGGACCCCCAAACTCCGGGACTCTTCAACTAAAAAACTATAAAAACTAACAAATGGACAGAAGAGAAACCATAAAGACCCTGGTCATAGGTGGTGTGGCCTCCGGACTCATGCTCCATGGCTGTGTGCCGGGTGAAGAAAAAAAGGAACAGGCGGCCGCTCCGGAAAACACTGACAGTGGAGAGGATTACGGGCGTACACCCGAGGAAGCTGCCCGGGATGCAGAACTCAATAGCAAAACCTTCTTTACCGAACACGAGATGGGAACGATAGCTGTTCTGGCAGATATGATCATCCCGGCCGATGAAACTTCCGGTTCGGCCACAGATGCCGAAGTTCCGGAATTTATAGAATTTATTGTCAAAGACATCCCGGAGCACCAGATCCCTCTGAGGGGAGGATTGATGTGGATCGATCGTGAGAGCGGTTTGAGGTATAACAAGCAGTTCCTTTCCTGTTCTGAAGAAGAACGAAAAACGATAGTCGAAGATATCGCCTACCCGGAAGAGGTAAAACCGGAACTTAAGCCGGGAGCCATATTCTTTTCCAGGCTCAGGAATCTTGTGGCCACAGGTTTCTATACCAGTAAAATGGGCATTAAGGACCTGGGTTATGTAGGGAACACCCCCAATGAATGGAACGGCGTTCCCCAGGATGTACTGGATAAACACGGACTGGCCTATGACGAAAAGACCCTGCAGCAATGCATAAAACCGGAAGAGCGGGGAGAGATCGCAAACTGGGATAATTATGAAGTATAAGCCCCTTTTCCGAAACTTCAAAAAAAGAACTTTTTCATGTTTTAGATTGTTTTGTTAAGCTCTGCCGCAGGTATTTCATCTGCGGCCGGTTTACAATGCTTTTTCAGAAAATAATCCTTTCCCGTCAGACCGGGTACCTCGACGAAGGAGCAATGCGTTGTCCTGAGCCCCCCGGTACTTCGACAAGTATACTGGGTTTTATCGAAGTGCTTGGTGCAGGCAAACTCAGGATAAACTAAAAGAGTATCGGAACCCGCAAAGTAGGCTCTTTTGAGACTTATATTAAACTGACGTTAAGGTCATGCTTCCTCCTTCGAAAAGATAAAATAACCTATAAGAGGCAGAACAGTATGAAAAGTTATGAGGTCAGTCACCTAATTTTACGAAAGTCTTAAATAAATAACTCTTTTTTTGCGAGATAGATTTTTTTTCGTAAACTAGCACCGTGCTAATAAAGTGTTAATTTTTGTGCTGGCGTTTATACCCGAATGGCGGACTTAAATAGACGCTAAATGTTTTATTTTAATGCTAAAACGTTTTAGTAAAAATAATATGTAAAACATTCAGGAAGCTGGGATAATCAGAAGTATTTTCTGGCCCCCTGCCTGACAGGTATAACTCCCTGATTTTTTTGGATTATTTGCTGAAACGTTTTAGTAATGACCTGGCTTATTTTTTAGCCATCCAAACCTTAAAATTAACTTTAAATCTAAACTATCATTCATGAAAACTATTCTGAGGAAAGAGCTTGTGTTCTTTACGGCCCTGTTTTGTATAGGGATAGCACAGGCCCAGATCACGGTTTCCGGAACCGTGTCTGATGCAGCCGGACCTTTACCCGGAGCAAATATCGTAGTAAAGGGTACGAACAATGGTGCCCAGACCGATTTTGACGGGAACTATACCCTATCGGGCGTGGCTGAAGATGCTGTTCTGGTCTTTAGCTATATCGGGTTTAAAAACCAGGAGATCCCGGTAAACGGACAAAGCACGATCGATGTAACTCTCCAGGAAGATACCCAGGCACTCGATGAGGTCGTAGTAGTAGGGTATGGGACCCTGAAAAAGAAAGAGATCACTTCGGCTGTAGCTTCGGTAAAGGCCAAGGATTTTAACCAGGGCGGGGCGCGGTCTCCCATGGACCTTGTCCAGGGTAAAGTGGCCGGATTGAATATAACCCGTACTCAGGGGAACAACCCCAACTCGGGAGCATCGATCCAGTTACGGGGGGTTACCTCCCTCAAAGGGACCCGGTCTCCTCTTGTGGTGATTGACGGAATACCCGGAGGCAACCTGGACCTGCTGCAACAGGACGATATAGAGTCCATCGATGTGCTGAAAGACGGATCTGCCGCGGCGATCTATGGTACCCGGGGAAATGCCGGGGTTATTTTGATCACTACCAAAAAAGGCAAAGCAGGAGACCCCCGTTTTGAATATAACACCTATTTCCAGAGGGAATTTGTAGATGAAAAACCGGATTACCTGAGCGCTTCCGAATTCCGGGACCTTATTTCCCAGGGAGTGATCTCGGAAGATCAGGACTTCGGCTATAATGTGGATCTGTATGACGAACTGATCGACAAGCAAAACCTTAGCCAGTACCATAACTTCTCAGCTTCAGGGGGAAGTGAAAAAAGTAATTACCGGGCTTCGCTTTATTACAATGATGCCAATGGTATAGCCAAAGAAAACGGACGGGAACAGTTCGGAGGCCGTGTGAACTTTAATCAAAGGGGATTGCAGGACCGTTTGCATTTACAGGTTAATATGGCAGCCAATTTCAACAAAGCCAATTTGCTCGGAGGAGGATATGAATTAACAGATAGAGGAGATTGGGATAAAACCACCGGAAGCGATTTTGAGCAGGCCATACAGCGAAATCCTACGGCTCCTGTTTATAACGAAGACGGGAGTTTTTATGAAACAGAGGGCTATAACAATTATAACCCCCTGTCACGATTGGCACATCGTAAACTGGAACGCGATCAGCAAACCTTTTCCGGCGATGCCCGGCTGACTCTGGACATTATCGACGGACTGTCAGCTTCCGCATTCGGTTCGTATGTACGTAACACTTATAACACCCGTCATTACCGGTCTACAAAAGACTGGGACCAGATACGGAATTACCAGGGCACGGGCTATGCCTCGAAATTCAACTATTTGAACTGGTCAAAAACATTTGAGACCACAATTAACTACAATAAGACCTTCGGGGACCACACCATTGCGGCCCTTGCCGGTTACAGTTACCAGTATTCAACAACGGAAACCTTCAATGCTTATAACAATGGGTTCACCAACGATGGTTTCATGGACTGGGACCTGGGATCCGGGGATGCACTTTATAACGATCAGCGGCCCAATCCGGGAATGGGAAGTTTTAAGGAAGACAATAGGCTTATTGCATTCTTTGGCCGGGTCAATTATTCATTCATGGATAAATACTTTGCCCAGGTCATCCTGCGCCGGGAAGGTTCTTCCCGTTTCGGGGCGAATCACAAATGGGGTAATTTCCCGGCTGCTTCCGTCGGATGGGCCATAAGCGAAGAGGACTTTATGAGCAATATCCCGGAAATAAGCAATTTAAAGTTAAGGATAGGATATGGGGTAACCGGTAACCAGGGGATCCCGAACTATCAGTCGCTGGTAAGCCTCAGTACAGGAGGGGTATACCCGCAGTACGGAACATTCTATCAGACTTATGGTGCCAGGCGTAACCCCAACCCGGACCTTCGATGGGAGGAGAAAAAAGAATGGAACTTTGGTCTGGATTTCGGAGTGCTGGACAACCGTATAAGCGGATCCCTGGATGTATATAACCGTTTAACGACAGACCTGTTATACGACTATTTTGCACAACAACCATCATTTGTACACGACAGGATCTACACCAATGTGGGGTCGTTGCGCAACAAAGGGGTGGAGATCGTTATTTCCGCGACTCCGATTCAAAAAGATGATTTTAGCTGGAATGTGGATTTTGCCGCGAATTCCCAGATCAATGAACTGGAACAACTGTCTAATGACGTTTTCAATGCCAACTGGCTGGAATTTGCAGGCCTCCCCTCCCCCGGAAATCTCGGGCCCGCTATCCGTCTTGAAGAAGGAGGAGCAGTCGGTAATTTCTATGGAAAACGGTTTGCCGGGTTCACTGATGACGGAAAATGGCTGTTCTATAAAGCGGACGGGTCTACCGGTTTAGCTTCGGAAATGAATGAAAACGACCTTACCGTTATAGGAAATGGGGTTCCCAAGTATCAGGCATCCCTGAATAACACTCTGACCTACAAGAATTTTGACCTGACCATCTTTTTCAGGGGAAAATTCGATTTTGATATCCTCAATACAAAAGACATGTATTTCGGTAACAAGAAATGGCTTCCCAACAACCTGTTGAAAAGTGCTGTTACCACACACGATCAGCTGGATGATGATCCACAATATTCGGATTACTATATAGAGAAAGGAGATTTTGTGAAACTGGACAATATTACCCTGGGATACAATTTTGACCTTAAAACAAAGTATATCCGTAATATGCGTGTTTATATTACCGGTAGGAACATAGCTACATTTACGGGATATAGCGGTATAGATCCCGAGTTGGAAGATACCGGTTTTGAACCCGGGATCGACAGCAGGGGCTTTTATCCCAGGACTAAATCCTGGACCATAGGTTTAAATGTTGGATTCTAAAAAAACAGCGCAATGAAAAAATATATTAAAAGAACAATATTCATATTGACCATAGGTCTTTTCGGCATCCATGGTTGTACAGACCTCGATGAGGATCTGTATAGTGAGATCACCAAGGACAGTTTCTACAGCAGTAAGCTGGAAGTATTACAGGCGGCATTACGTCCCATGACCCATATGCAGGCCTGGCTTGCTCCCACCGGGGGGAACGGTTATTATTATCATTCCGAGTTGTCTTCCGACCAGCTGGCATGGCCGCAAAAAGGACGTCACGGATATGACGGAGGCGACCATTTCAGGCAGCACTATCATACCTGGACCAGTAATGAAGGAAGGATGAGGTCGGCCTGGACAACGATGTGGGGCGGGGTAGGATATGTAAATGCGGCGATCGAGGATATTTCGGCCATAGAAGACCCGGCTGCTCTGGAAATGACACAGGAAGAGATCGAATCCATTTTGGCAGAGCTTTACGTCCTCAGGGCATTTCATTACATGAAGATCATGGAACTGTGGGGCAATGTGCCTGTTGTAACGGAAATAGCGCAGGGAGCACCCACCAACCCGTCTACACAATCCCGTGAAGAAGTTTTTGAATATGTAAAAACGGAACTGGAAACCTATGTACCTCAATTGCCCAAGTATTCGGCAGACCTGGTAGGACGGACCACCCAGACTGCAGGATATGCCATGCTTTCGGAACTTTATTTAAATGCAGAGAAATGGGTGGGAACCCCCATGTGGGACGAATGTATTGCAGCCTGTGATAAAATTATCAGCGGAGAAGCAGGGGGGATCAACGGAACGCCAAAACTGGCGGATGACCTGGAGGAAACCTTTGCCAATACCAATAAGTCTGCGCCCGAAAGCCTTTATCAAATAGCATATAGCCATAAAGCCGGTTTCACTTTTGACTGGGCCGGATTTTTCCTCGGATATACCAATATGCAAGAAGTATTGAATATAGATTATAGCGGATGGAACGCTTTTGTGGTTGTTCCGACTGCTTACGATGCTTATGACGAAAATGATCTGAGGAAAAAAGACTGGTTTTTATTCGGCCCCCAGTATAAATACGGTACGGAAGAACCGGTATTAGGTACGGAAGAATGGAATGGCCAGCCATTGGTCTACGTAAACAGTATTCGAAGAGAGAGTGAAGGAGATATGACCAGTGAAGGAAGTATGGCCGAAGGCGAAGAAAACAGCGGTGCACGCTTTAACAAATATAAATCGGGAATGGTTGGTGATGAGAATTACCGTGAAAATCACTATATCCTCTATCGCCTTACCGAAATATACTTTAACAAGGCAGAAGCCCTGATGCGTAAAAACGGGGGAACCGCCACCCAGGAAGCCGTAGACCTTGTCAATGCCAGCAGACAGCGGGCCTTTTCAGCAGAAGACTGGGCCGATGAACAATATACTGCGGCTACATTGACCATGGACGAACTGTTGGCTGAACGGGGAAGAGAGTTTATCTTTGAAGGAAAACGCCGTACAGACCTTATCCGGTTCGATAAGTATGTTTCCGGAACATGGTGGGATCATCAACCGACAAACGATCCCAATAAAGAGATATACCCTATTCCGTCGAATCAACTTGCCAATAACCCCAATTTGGAACAGAATCCGGGATATTAAAATATAAAGTGACTTGTGGAGAGGGATGGTTCGTCCCTCTCCATATTTTTACTACTTTGGTCATGCATTAACACTATAATGATAACCACCTATGAAAAAGAAATCTTTAACGATCCTCATGGCTATTATAGCCCTGTTGCAACTATCCTGGGTACAAGCCCAAACCGTGATGGTAGACCGGGTAGATGACCCCATAGATTGGGTAAACCCGCTTATGGGAACCGATTCCAAACACAGCCTTTCCAACGGCAACGTATATCCCGCCATTGCCCTTCCCTGGGGCATGAACTTCTGGACCCCGCAGACCGGGAAAATGGGAGACGGATGGGCCTATATGTACACAGCCGATAAAATAAGGGGTTTTAAACAAACGCACCAGCCTTCCCCCTGGATGAACGATTACGGTCAGTTTGCCATCATGCCAGTAACGGGTAAATTGCGCTTCAACGAAGACGACCGTGCCAGCTGGTTCTCCCATAAGGCAGAAATCGTCACTCCCTACTATTACAGTGTTTACCTGGCAGACCACGATGTTACGACAGAGATCGCACCTACCGAAAGAGCAGCCCGTTTTCGCTTTACCTTCCCCGAAACAGACAGCGCTCACATGGTCATTGATGCCCTGGACAAAGGGTCTTATGTAAAAATAATCCCCGGAGAAAACAAGATCATTGGCTATACCACCAAAAATAGTGGTGGTGTGCCCGACAATTTTAAAAACTACTTTGTCATCATATTTGACAAAGCCTTTGAAACAACCTCTACCTTTAACGGGAACAAGCTCAACGATGCCCTCGAAATGGAGGCAGACCACGCCGGGGCGGTTATCGGGTTTAAGACCGGAAAAGGCGAAAAGGTCAATGCAAGGGTGGCTTCTTCCTTTATCAGCTTTGAACAGGCCGAACGCAACCTGAATGAAATAGGTAATGACAATTTCGATACCGTAAAGAAAAAAGGAAGGAATATCTGGAACAAAGAACTCGGCCGTATAAAAGCAGAAGGCGGTACCGTAGAGCAGATGCAGACGTTCTATTCCTGCCTTTACCGTTCACTGCTGTTCCCCAGGAAATTCTTTGAATATGACGAGAACGGGGATGTTATACACTACAGCCCATACAACGGAAAAGTATTGCCGGGATATATGTTTACCGACACCGGTTTCTGGGATACCTTCCGTTCTCTCTTCCCTTTCCTTAACCTGATGTATCCCGAACTGAACGCACAAATGCAGGAAGGACTGGCCAATGCCTATAAAGAAAGCGGATGGCTGCCCGAATGGGCAAGCCCCGGACTTCGTAATGTCATGATCGGGAACAACTCCGCCTCCGTAGTGGCCGATGCCTACCTGAAGATCGACGGGAAACATAAATACAACATAGAAACCCTCTGGGAAGCCCTCGTACACGGTGCCAATAATGCAGGCCCCCTTACTGCCGTAGGCCGTGCCGGAGTGGATTATTACAATAAGCTCGGCTATGTCCCCTATGATGTGGGAATTAATGAAAATGCCGCCAGGACCCTGGAATATGCCTACAACGACTTTACCATATATCAATTGGGTAAGGCTTTGGGTAAACCGAAGAAAGAGATTGAAGTCTACAAAAAACGAAGTCTCAATTATAAAAACCTCTTCGACCCCGAAACCAGACTGATGCGCGGAAAGAACAAGGACGGCAAGTTCATGGCGCCCTTCAGCCCCTTTAAATGGGGAGACGCCTTTACCGAAGGGAACAGCTGGCACTATACCTGGTCCGTATTCCACGATGTACAGGGGCTCATAGATCTGATGGGAGGAAAGAAAGGGTTTACGGGACAGCTCGACAAGGTGTTCAATCTCCCACCTGTATTTGACGAAAGCTATTATGGCGGAGTGATCCATGAAATACGGGAAATGCAGATCGCCAACATGGGGCAGTACGCACACGGTAACCAACCTATCCAGCATATGATCTACCTGTATAACTATGCCGGCGAACCCTGGAAGGCCCAATACTGGGCACGCGAAACCATGAACCGGATGTACAGGCCCACTCCCGACGGTTATTGCGGAGATGAAGACAACGGCCAGACCTCGGCCTGGTATGTGTTCTCCGCCATGGGATTCTACCCCGTATGCCCGGCAACGGACGAATACATACTCGGTGCACCCCTGTTTAAAAAAGTGACTCTTGAACTGCAAAACGGGAACAAAGTAGAGATAAAAGCTCCGGCCAATAGCGATACCAACAGGTATATCCGGAAAATGACGGTCGATGGCAAAGAATACACCAAAAACTGGCTGAGCCATAAAGCCCTGATGAAAGGAGCGGTCATCGATGTGGAAATGTCCGATGCGCCGAACAAGGCCAGAGGAGTGGAAAAAGCAGATTTCCCTTATTCCCTGTCTAATCAATAAGTCAGGTAATTGAAAATTGAGTAACTTTGTGTAAAACAGACAGAAAATGGATGTACAACTGTTAAAATTAGAACTCATAGATCTTTTGTTGCACACAAAAAATAAATCTGTTTTAAAAAAGATAAAGGATATTTTTCAGGAAAATCAGGAAATTCCGGATACCCTGTACGATGAATTGGACAAAGACAGGATCCGACATTTGAATGAAGAAACCCCTTCTTATGAATGGGAAGAAGTAAAGGCAAGGCTGCAACAAAAGTATGGCCTGTAAACTATTGATAAAACCCAGGGCGGAGTACGATATGGCAGAAGCTATTTCGTGGTATGAATCCAAAAGTCCTGGCCTGGGACAAAAATTTATAGACCAGGTAGAAAAATATGTAAAGGAAATACAACAAAATCCGGAGCATTATCAAATCAGGAGAAAACCTTATCGCGAAGCATATATCAGGAGTTTTCCGTTCGTAATAATTTATGAAGTGTTAGCAGATACTGTTGTAGTTTATTCCGTTTTTAATACATATCGGAACCCACAAAGGAAGCCTGGTAAATAATATTCATTTACAGATAAACCAACTCCATTATTCGGAGTTGGTTTTCTTTGTTTTTCCCTGTTCGATCAAGTATAGAAGCAGGTAAACCATCCATAAAATTCAGAAGATGATAAAAAAAAGTATACAAATCATAAAACAGTATACCAGGCTACAAATGGTTATGGGATTTGTGGCGGTACCCTTGATTTTTTTTACTGGGTGTAACAATATAGATAAAAGAGATATTGTTATTCCTGACGAAAGAGAGAAAACCTCTGCTTACCAAGACCTCGCCCGCTATGTAGACCCCATGATAGGCACCGCCAAAATGGGGCATACCTATCCCGGGGCCACAGTGCCTTTCGGGAGCGTGCAGTTAAGCCCCGATACCGATACCATTCCCTATGCCGTAGACGGGCAGTACAACCCCGATGTATACAAATACTGCGCCGGGTATCAGTACAGCGATAAGACTATTGTTGGCTTCAGCCATACCCATTTCAGCGGCACCGGGCATTCCGATCTCGGGGATTTTCTCATCATGCCTACCGTTGGGGAATTGAAGCTCAACCCCGGCACGGCAGACAAACCGGATACAGGTTACCGCTCTACTTTTTCGCACGATAACGAAAAGGCCGAACCGGCCTATTACAGTGTACTTCTGGACGACTACGATATCAAAGCAGAACTCACTGCTACCACCAGGGTGGGAATGCATCAATATACCTTCCCTAAGTCGGATAAGGCGCATATTATACTCGACCTGATGTCGGGTATTTACAATTACGATGAAAAGAATGTGTGGATTTTTGTACGGGTGGAGAACGACACCCTGGTCACCGGTTTCCGGCAGACCAACGGCTGGGCGCGAACCAGGAAAGTATATTTTGCCATGTCGTTCAGTAAGCCCTTTGTAAAATACGGGCAGGTCAATGAAGATAACCATGTATACAAAGGCTTTTGGCGGAAGTTCGACCAGTCGGAGAACTTCCCCGAAATGGCCGGTGAAAAACTGAGGACATATTTCGGTTTCAAGACCGGGGAAGGCGAAAAGGTCAAGATAAAATTTGCCATTTCCCCTGTAAGCACCGAAGGGGCCCTGGCCAATATGAAAGCTGAGATCCCGCACTGGGACTTTGACCAGGTAAAACAAAAAGGGCGGGAGCTCTGGAACAAAGAACTGAACAAGGCCGTTGTGGAAACAGTCTCGGAAGAAGACAAGGTGAATTTTTATACCGCCATGTACCACGCTTTCCTGGGGCCTACGGAATATATGGATGTGGACGGGAAATACCGGGGACTGGACATGAACATCCACCAGGCAGACGGTTTTACCAATTATACCAGTTTTTCCCTCTGGGATACATACAGGGCGCTGCACCCGCTGTTCAATCTTCTTCAGCCTTCACGTAATTCAGATATGGTGCAATCCATGCTGGCCCATTACGATCAGAGTGTGCATCCCATGCTTCCCGTGTGGTCGCACTACGCCAATGAGAACTGGTGTATGATCGGGTACCACAGTGCTTCGGTCATTGCCGATGCCATTGTAAAAGACAACACGGGTTTTGATGCAGAACACGCCCTGCAAGCCAGCGTTCAAACCGCAAAAATAGGGTATTATGATGGACTGAAATATTATATGGACATGGGCTATGTGCCTGAGGATAAAAACGGTGCTTCCGTGTCCAAAACCCTCGAATATGCCTATGATGACTGGGCTATTGCACAGGCGGCAAAAAAGTTGGGAAAAGAAGAGGTCTATCGCGAATTTACAAAGAGGTCCGAAAACTATAAGAATGTCTTTGATAAAGCAAGCGGCTTTATGCGCCCCAAACTAAGTGATGGCAGCTTTAAAAGGGAATTTGACCCCCTCGATACCCACGGGCAGGGCTTTATCGAAGGAAATTCGTGGAATTACAGCCTGTATGTCCCCCATGATCCTTCAACAATGATCGGAATGATGGGTGGAAAGCAACGTTTTACAGAACGGCTCGATTCGCTTTTCACCATGGAGCTCCCGGACAAATATTTTGCAAAGACCGAGGATATATCCAGGGAAGGGATCATCGGTAACTATGTACATGGCAATGAACCCTCACATCACGTAGTGTATTTGTACAACTGGACGGATACCCCGTGGAAATCCCAGGATAAAATACGGATGATATTAAAGAGGATGTACCAGACAGGAGCAGATGGCCTTGGCGGTAATGACGATTTCGGGCAGATGAGCGCCTGGTATATCTTCAGTACGCTCGGGTTTTATCCCGTTGCCCCGGGTTCTGAGGACTACGCCCTAGGAAGCCCTTCGGTAAAACATGCATCCATACGGCTCGAAAACGGTAATGTTTTTGAAGTTAGTGCGGAAAATCAGTCCGATAAAAATGTATTTGTGGAAAAAGTGGAACTCAACGGAGAACTTCTGGCGAGCCCCTTTATCAAACACAGTGATATTCTGAAAGGAGGCAATCTTACCTTTTATATGACAGATAAACCGAATAAAGAACTGTATAACTAAACGGTTGCTTTGTGAAAAATAAAAAGACACTCTTATTTGCATTGGGCAAGGAGTGTCTTTTTCGTTTCTGTCTGTATAGTAGGATGAATTTTTATAATAACGAAAAAATATAACAAATAAACTTTGTACTGTTATATTTCATTAGATATATTTGAAGGATAATTTAATAGTATTTACATGAAACCAGACCTCTTTGAAGCCCCGGACTATTACCAGTTAGATGATCTTTTGTCGGAAGAGCACAAACTCGTGCGTTCCGCCTCCAGGGATTGGGTAAAGCGGGAAGTATCCCCCATTATAGAAGAATACGCCCAGCGTGCGGAATTTCCGAAACAGATCATTGGTGGTCTTGCCGAAGTCGGAGCCTTCGGGCCGTATATCCCTGAAGAATATGGAGGGGCCGGACTGGACCAGATCAGCTACGGGCTTATTATGCAGGAGATAGAAAGGGGAGACAGTGGTATACGTTCTACCGCCTCCGTTCAGTCCTCGCTGGTAATGTATCCCATATGGAAATACGGAACAGAGGAACAACGCAAAAAATACCTGCCCAAACTGGCTTCCGGCGAATTTATGGGCTGCTTCGGGCTTACCGAACCGGATTTTGGCTCCAATCCCGGGGGGATGGTCACTAATTTTAAGGACAAAGGCGACCATTTGCTGTTGAACGGGGCCAAACTGTGGATCTCCAATGCCCCTTTTGCCGATATAGCCATCGTATGGGCAAAGAACGAGGAGGGGAGGATACACGGGCTTATCGTGGAGCGCGGCATGGAAGGTTTTTCCACTCCGGAAACCCATAACAAATGGTCCTTGCGGGCGTCTGCAACAGGAGAGCTCATATTTGACAATGTAAAAGTGCCCAAAGAAAACCTGTTGACCGGAAAAAGCGGGCTCGGTGCACCACTCGGTTGCCTCGATTCCGCGCGTTACGGGATTGCCTGGGGAGCTATCGGGGCGGCGATGGACTGCTATGATACGGCCCTGCGCTATGCCAAGGAACGTATCCAGTTCGACAAACCCATAGCGGCCACACAATTACAGCAAAAGAAACTGGCAGAGATGATCACCGAGATCACCAAGGCACAATTACTGGCCTGGAGGCTCGGAGTGTTGCGAAACGAAGGTAAAGCTACCACAGCCCAGATATCCATGGCCAAGCGGAACAATGTGGAGATGGCCATAAAAATAGCCCGCGAAGCCCGGCAGGTGCTCGGCGGTATGGGAATTACGGGAGAATACAGCATTATGCGCCATATGATGAACCTGGAAAGCGTGATCACCTATGAAGGTACACACGATATACATCTGCTTATTACCGGAATGGACGTCACCGGGTTCAGTGCTTTTAAATAGTTGCCCGTTACCAGTTACCGGTTTGACTGGCTTAATCGAACTGAGCTGATGCGCGAGTTGACCAGTTGGGTGTTTTTGGTTTCAGTCACTGACCACCGATTACTGATTACTAACTGGAAAACCGGCAACCCGCAACCGGCAACCAAATAAGCCCTCAATTTTACGCTTTAAACCTAGTCTTCCGACAATTAACTTTAGAGCTTGTTTAAACTGAATTTAATTGGCTAAAAAAATGTCCTTTTTGCCCCATACTCGTCTTTTTCTCGCCCCATAACTACGGCTATGCGGCTCAAAAAAGTCTTCATATGGAACAAAAACCATCATTTTTTGCTTCAATCAATCCAGTTTAAACATGCTCTTATTATCTTAGGGGCATGACAGATGCGTTAAAGCAAAATTACGGATACCTCTTCGAAGACAGCTTGTTGGAAGAAATAAGTAGGATAGGTACGCTGAAAAAAGTACCCGAAGGCTTCCAGCTTATGGACATTGGTGAGCCGATAAAAGGAATGCCACTTATCCTGGATGGAGCCATTAAAATTCTCCGTGAAGATGAAAAAGGGAACGAATTGCTCCTCTATTTTATAGAGAGGGGAGATACCTGTGCCATGACGCTCTCCTGTTGCGTAGGTCGTGCCAAAAGCGAAATACGGGCCGTAGCCGAGACCGATACCACACTGGTGATGATCCCCGTTGAAAAAATGGAAAGCTGGATGGCTGCCTATAAAAGCTGGCGACAATTCATCCTGCAAAGCTATCACGACAGATTGATGGAAATGCTGGACACTATCGATTCCATTGCCTTCCTGAAAATGGACGAACGCCTGCTCAGGCACCTCCGGGACAAGGCCATGATAACCCATGACGATGTGATCCAAACCACACATCAGGAGATTGCACAAGACCTGAATACTTCAAGGGTCGTAGTCTCCAGGCTGTTAAAAAAACTCGAAAACCAGGGGAAAATACAACTTCACAGGAACAGTATAAAAGTCATAGTGCTTTAAACCCTGGCCAATACAGTACATGTAGCAATCGATAACCAGTAATCGATATGCCATTTTATCAATTGCCGGGTTGCTGAGCGGCGGTCCCTGAGCTGGGTCGAAGGGAGCCGAAGCATGTAACCTTTGTTACCTATTACTTACCCGGAATCCCCTACTTTTGTACCGAATTGTAAGTGCAGTATATGGATATACTCCAGGTATCGGGTTTTATCGGAGCGTTTGTTATAGGTATAGTACTGGGGCTTATAGGAGGAGGGGGCTCTATCCTTACAGTTCCTGTACTGGTATACCTGCTGGGAATTAACCCCGTTACGGCTACCGGGTATTCCCTGTTTGTCGTGGGGATATCCTCACTGGTAGGGGCTTTTGTCAATATGCGTAAAAAGCTGGTACAGGTAAAAACAGCTTTTGTGTTTGCTTTTCCTGCTTTTGTAGTGGTTTATGTAATGCGGAGGTTTATTGTGCCCGCTATTCCGGAAGATCTGTTTTCGGCAGGGAATATCAATATCACCAAAGATCACGTTATCATGGTCTTTTTTGCCGTGGTCATGCTCGTTACCTCGATATCCATGCTGCGGAACAAGAAAAAAAATGTTATAACCAATGTTTCCGAGTATCACTATCACATCCTGTTTCTGGAAGGAATACTGGTTGGGGTCGTGGCCGGTTTTGTAGGAGCGGGTGGCGGTTTTCTCATCATTCCCGCCCTGGTGCTTTTTGCCCGGCTTCCTATGAAAAAAGCAGTGGCTACCTCCCTGCTTATCATATCGATCAATTCCCTTATCGGATTTGCCGGAGACGTAGAGGTGCTGGACATAGACTGGAAGTTATTGCTGTCGTTCTCAGGAATAGCTGTTCTCGGGATCTTTGCAGGCAGCTACCTTTCCAACAAGGCCGATGGTAAAAAACTAAAAAGAGGTTTTGGATGGTTTGTACTGCTGATGGGAGTCTATATCCTGGTCAGGGAATTTATGAATATGTAGGCAAGTGACAAGGTGACAGCGGTAAACCGAAATCGGAAAATTTAACCCGATTCAACATGCTAAGGCCGTATTTTGGCCCGGTTCGTGTATTATTTTAATAAGCATTAAATTTTATAGTGATGAAAGTAGAACAGATATATACCGGATGCCTTGCCCAGGGTGCTTACTACATAGAGAGCAATGGCGAGGTAGCGATCATAGATCCGCTGAGGGAGGTGCTACCCTATGTGGAAAAGGCAAAAAAGGACGGCGCTGAGATCAAATATATCTTTGAAACCCATTTCCATGCCGATTTTGTGAGTGGGCATCTCACCCTTTCCAAAGAAACAGGAGCCCCGATCATTTACGGGCCGACGGCCAATCCGGGTTTTGATGTTGTGATTGCCGAAGACGGACAGGAATTTCCACTCGGAGAGGCCTCTATTGTGGCATTGCATACACCAGGGCATACCATGGAAAGCACCACCTACCTCCTTCGGGACAAAGATGGGAAAGACCATGCCATATTCAGCGGTGACACCCTGTTCCTCGGTGATGTAGGCCGGCCCGATCTGGCACAGAAAGCAACACATCTCACTCAGGAAGAGCTTGCCGGAAAGCTATTTGACAGTCTCCGTAAAAAAATAATGCCGCTGGAAGACAATGTCATCGTATATCCCGGTCACGGGGCAGGTTCGGCATGTGGCAAGAACATGATGAAAGAGACCGTGGATACCCTGGGAAACCAGAAAAAGATGAACTATGCACTCCGAACCGACATGACCCGGGAAGAATTTATCAAAGAAGTTACCGAAGGCCTTCTGCCGCCGCCACAGTATTTTCCGCATAATGTAAAAATGAACAGGGAAGGCTATGACGATATCGATGAGGTGCTGGAACGCGGGGCCAGGCCACTGTCCCCGTCAGAATTTGAAACGCTGGCCAATAAAACGGGAGCTGTGGTGCTGGACGTACGCCATCAGTCCGAGTTTGAAAAAGGACACATTCCCCGTTCCATATTTATCGGTATTGAGGGCAGCTTTGCCCCCTGGGTAGGTGCGCTTATCATGGATACGGCCCAGTCAATCCTGCTGGTCACCCCCGAGGGAAGGGAAGAAGAAACGGTGACAAGGCTTTCCCGGGTCGGTTTTGATAACACCCTGGGATACCTGAAAGGCGGTTTCGAATCGTGGAAAGAAGAAGGCTGGGAATACGATACGGTAAATTCCGTTTCTGCCGAAGCATTGAAAGAACAGCTCAAAACAACAACTGCCCCTGTTTTTGATGTACGAAAAGAAACAGAGTTCGAAACAGGGCACGTACACGGAGCACACCTGACTCCGCTCGATTTTATAAACGATCATCTGGATGAGTTCCCGGAAACCGAAAAATTCTACCTCCATTGTGCAGGAGGTTACAGGTCAATGATTGCAGCCTCCATATTAAAGAGCCGGGGCATCCATAACTTTGCGGATGTTTCCGGAGGGTTCGGGGCTATCCGGAAGGCGGGAATCGATGTATCAACATCCCTTCCCAATGAACGTGAATAGCGGATAAGAAAAAAGGGCTCCTCCTACTTCGACAAGCTCGGTACAGGCCTTCATCTCAAGAGGGGAGCCTTTTTAAAATCTTAAACAAGGATCATATTTTTTTCACGTTTTTCAACATCAGAATAAAGGCCTTATAAGGAGGTCTTCCGTTTTACCTATATATCCAGGTTATTAAAGATAGCTTCCAGCTTTCCAGAAGAAGGAACAGGCGCATTGGGATCTAAAATATTTCCCTCCGGATCCAGTAAAATAAACCTGGGGATCCCTTTTATCATGTAGTTTTTTACAAAATCGGATTCCCAGTCCTTGTCGGCCAGTAACTGTGTTCCTCCCAGTTCTTTTTCCAGGATCATTTCTTTCCACTTATCCTTGTCTGATTGTTTATCGATGGATATGCTGACAAATTTGACATTCCTGCCGTGATATTTCTTTTCCAGTTGTTTTAAATAGGGGATCTCCTTCCTGCACGGTCCGCACCAGGTGGCCCATACATCGATATAGAGATAGGCGCCTTTCAGGTCCTCTAATGAGGTGTTGGAGCCGTCAAAATTCAGATATTCTTCAAATCGTGGCGACGGCCGGCCTTTGGCTACTTTAGCCAATACTTCATAACTACGGTTTACCTCTTTCCTGTGTTCCGTATCATTGGAGATCGTTGAAAACAGTTCGTAATACGTATCCAGGTCGTTGGTATAGGTAATCCCGAACCTGGCATGTTCGTAGGCCAGGCTGTTCCTTATCGTATCGTTTTCTATCCCGGATATGCTTTTTAAATAGGCAATGTCCTCTTCCACACCTTCATTCTGCGCAATCTCACGCGCCGTTTTTTCGAAATGCCGCTCTGTCAACCTCCTGTAATTTCCGGAAAACAGAAAATCTATACCACTGTTGTAGATAACCTGGTCCAGCTCGTCCAGAAAGTCAGCCGAAATGCTGAATCCTTCATTGTCCGTTAACCGTCGGTGCATGGTCTCATACCGGGTCAGGTCGGCCAGGTACCCGTAGGCGATGTTCCGGGTCTCTTTAGACTTGAATCCCTCAGAGATCCCCCCAAAAGTGTTGAGATGGTGTTCCAGGGCTTCCTTTTGCCTGTTCGTTATGGTTTTAAAAGTGCTTTCATCTGCTTTAAATGCCTGTTGCTTTTTGTCCATAATGGAACGTAGCATTTTAAATTTTGAAAAAATATAGGCGTTTTCTCCGCTTCCGGTCCCGGTATAGGAAAGGGTGCCGTTAAGATCGGAAGTGTTGAATGCCATTGCTAAATCGTAACCGCTTTCGAGGTACGACCTCCAGAATATTTTACCGTGCGACAATAAGAAGGAACCGGGCGAAAGGTACAGGGTATCCCTGAACGTTCCGTCATCACGGACAGCAATAGTATCCCTGAAGAAATCCTGCCCCGAAATTAAAAGTTGATTCGATACGGGATTTTCGATTTTACCCGAAAGCACAGTATAGTTTCTCGTTTCGTTTTGTTTGCAAGCGCCTGCCAGAAGGATTACGGCGGCATATATGAATATGCTTTTTTTCATGATGATAAAGTGTTTTGAGGTATACTACCTCCGGGTTAAGGGCAATGTTATTTGGTTTAGCAAATTATACCACCCCTTCGGGGTTTATATATTGTCTTACCGTTCCTGATTCTATAATTCTGTCATCCCTTCAGGATTAAAAAAGCCTGAAAGGCTGCATTTTTATAGAACCAAAGGCATTAAAGAGATTCTAAACCCCGAAGGGTTGATACATTTATTATCCGTGTCCTTAACTAAATGACATTGGGGTTAAGGGAGGTGGCTTACCAATTAAAAGTTTCCGGGGATGCGGTTAAAGGTCAGTTTGATTCCTGGATTTCCTTTAAGTTTTTTTCGGCCAGTTTTTTGATCTTGCTGCTGATGGTATCAGCTATTTTAACGGCCTTCCGGGCGGCGGCCAGGGCCTTTTCCTTTTGTCCGGCATGTCCCAGGATCTGGGCATAGGTGCTTACAATACCGTAATTGTCAGGTGCCATTTCATAGGCTATTTCTATAAGATGCGCAGCCTGGTTCAGTATTTTCGGGTTTTCCTTCCGGTAGTTATAAGCCGACCGGGCTATGAAGGCAATGGTTTCCTCGTCGTCCTGTAAATGGTTTTTCAGGTAATCGTCAGAAGTGCTTATAAATTTCTCTTCATCAACATTGTTCAGGTAGAACTGGCAATGGAGGATTGCAATGTCCCTGGGGTTGGAGGTGAGTGTTTTTAACGAATCGAGTTGTTCAAAGAATTGTTCTGCATTGTTCTCTTTTGAGGATTGGTACAGTTTTCTTTGCAGGGCACGTTGGTAGACCTCATATACGGCATCTTTTCCGAAACGGTCCATAAAGTATTCTTTGTGCGAATCCATAAAATGGAACAATTCGGATTGGTCGTCGTAAACAAAACTTTCGGTCAGTTTCCAGCCGTATTCAGACTTCAGCCATGCGCTGTCCACTTTTTTCAGCAGCTTATCACGTACATCCCCGGCCCTGGGATCCCTTAATTTGTTGAGCTGAATGGCATAACGGGCCATTTGTTCATTGTTCATTTCATTGTCGAGGTATTTCCGGGTAAGGGTTCCGAAGGCCTGTTCCGGGTCCATAGCCTTTTTTCCTTCGTTTATAAACTTATCGGCTTCCATTTTGGATTTTGCGAGGTGCACAAGTTCGCCATCGCCGTTCAGGAACAGGTAGGTAGGGAATGAATTTACCTGATACCGCCTGGCCAGTTCCGGACCTTCGCCTTTTTCCATATCGATCTTGTAATTGATAAAGGATTCGTTGTAAAAATCATATACGGACTTTTTGACAAAGACATTCTTCTCCATCCATTTACAGGGAGCGCACCAGGAGGTATAACAATCTATGAATATGAGCTTTTCTTCCTGTTTTCCCCGGGCGAGAATATCTTCAAATGAGCCTTCGGTAAAGTGGATTTCGGTATGGTCTTTCTTTTTTTCTTCCTTACAGGATAGTATAAAGAGGCTCAGGCAGAGATATACATATATTTTTTTCATGTTCATGGTATTAATATCCTTGGTTTTGTTTTATGATCCCTTCCGATAATTCTACGGTCTGTACAGGGAAGGGAAGGATTAACCTGGTTTCGGAAGAGAGTTCTTTGAAACTGTTGATATCGATGTCGCCCTCCTTGTGATACCGAACCAGGTCAAACCATTCTTCACCGCTTTCCGCTCCCAGTTCCAGGACCTTTTCGGCCCGGATGGCTTCCAGGAGTTCGTTTTTTTCCGTAATGGTGTTCAATGGGTTTTTGCTGCGTTCCCGGATAACGTTCAGGGCTTCTTTTGCTTCATTGAGATTATCATTGCCCCGGAGAACGGCCTCGGCATAGATCAGGTAAATTTCATCGAGCCTTATAAAATATTCGGTGTCTGCCGTAAGTGGGGTCCCGTTATAGACCGAATTGTTGAATTTGTTGTTGCGTGCACTTCCCGATTCCGTAAAAGCGACAGCTGCTTCGTAACGGGCATCCGTTTCCATCAGGGAAACATAATCGTCAGACAGGCCGAAATAGCTCCTGAACATAAAAGCCTTGTTGTTCCTGTTGTTCAGGTCGTCAAAAGGTGTTTGAAAGATCACTTCATAGGGGTCCTCGATCTTTTTGGTAAAAATATCCCCGAAATGTTCTTCCAGTTGCCTTTCACCGGACTGAATGACCTCGGAGGCAAGTGCGGCTGCTGCTGCATAATCCTTTTTATATAACAGTACTTTACTCTTTAGCGCCCTGGCCGCCAGGTTCGAGGCGTAAAAAGTATTTGTAAAGGCCGGTGCATTGGCTATGGTATAGTCGAGGTCTTCTATGATAGACGCATACGATTCTGCTACGGTGGCACGGGCCTGGGGGGCCGCATTGCTTATGGGTTCTTTTTTGATAACAATACCGTATGCTGAACTTTCATCAAAAAATTCGCCCCATAAGCGCAAGAGATAAAAATGAGACTGCGCCCTTAAAAACCTGGCTTCTGCAATGATCTCCTTTTTTCGCGGATCGTTCGTATTCAGCATTTCTGTCTTGGAGATCACATGGTTTGCATTGTTGATGAGAAAATACATTTTGGTATATATAAATTCCAGATAATAATTGTCCGGGGTGACCTCATTTATAAAAAATGCATTTTCCGCGCCGCCACCAAAGCTCCCGGGCTGCATCGTGGTTCCCATCATGGAGGTCAGGGCAGGCATATAACTGATGTATTCCGCGCCTGAAACCAGGGTGCCATAAACTCCGTACAGGGCCGTTTGTGCCTGTTCTATATTGGTGATCACCTTGTCTTCGGAAACCTGGTATACCGGTTCTACATCCGTAACATCGGTGATTTCACATGAAGCAAAGAGCAGTGATAGGGTAGCGGCTGCGGATAGGCGGTATATGGTGTTTTTAATTGTTCTCATAGTAATTATAAGTTTAAGTTGAGCCCTAATGTAAATGTCCTTACTATCGGGTAGGCAGCACTGTCATATCCCTGGCTGAAATTATTCGCAGCATTGTAATTTACCTCGGGGTCCAGGCCGCTGTAAGAAGTGATCACAAAAACATTACTGGCAGACAGGGAAATACTGGCTTTTTGTATAAAGAGCTTTTTCAGTACTCCCGGATCGAATTTATAGGTCAGGTGAATGTTCTTTAACTTAAAGAAAGAGGCGTTCTCGATAAAGAAATCCGAGTCCCGCCTGTTGTTATTGGGGTCTCCGGCCACTAATCTCGGAACACTGCTGTTTGCATTGTCTGCGTTCCAGGCATTTACGATGTCGTCGGAATAATTGTATCCGTAGTTATTGAAGATCAACAAATCCCTTTTATTGGCGTTGAACAGGTAATTCCCCACACTAAAATTGAACAGCGTGGATAATTCCAGGTTACCGAACCTTATAATGTTATTCCATCCACCGAAGAAATCGGGTTCTGCATTGCCGATAACATCAATATCATCCGTACCTATAAATCCGTCCCCGTTAACGTCGCTGTATTTAAAATCGCCCGGCGCGGTCTGCCCGGATTGATATACGTCTGTGGGAGAGGCCGTGTTCAGGCGGTCTATTTCATCCTGTGTCCGGAAAATACCTTCTACCCGGTATCCCGAAAAGTAGCTTACGGATTCTCCTTCCGTTAGGTTGCGGTAGTAGCCTCCGTTCAGTTTTAACACTTTACTGCTTATGCTGGACAGGTTAATTTCCGAGGTCCACTGAAACCTGCTTTCCCGGAATATATCCACACTGAGCTGAAACTCGAAGCCCTTATTCTGAAAGTCACCTATGTTGGCAAACTGGCTGCTTCCGCCAGTTTCGAGGGTAACATCCCTGGACAGGATCTGGTCTGATGTCTTTTTGTTAAAATAACCTAAGCTGCCGTTGACCCTTCTGTCAAACAGGGAATAGTCTACCGCTATGTCTAACTGGTTGGTGGTTTCCCATTTGATGTCCGGGTTGGGAATGGTATTGGATACCACCCCATTGTGATTATCGTAAAAACTTCCGGACTTGAAGAAAGTGTCGTACTGAAAATCGGAGAAGTTGGCCGAACCGGTCTTTCCGTAGGAAGCCCTCAGTTTAATATCGTCTACGGAACCGGCGTTTTCTATAAAGGGCATCCTCGATATTCGCCAGGCTATGGCTCCCGAAGGAAAATAGCCCCATCTGTTCTCCGGGCCGAACTTGGTCGATTTATCGGCCCGGCCGGTAAAGGTCAGGTAATAAATATCGTCGAAATTATAATTGGCCCTGACAAAATAGGAAGAAAGCCCGCTTATGGTCCCCCCGCTTTCAAGGGTCTGACTGGAAGCAGATCCTGGTGTTACCATGACAAAATCGTCCGGGAAATCAGTAGCTCTGATCGTTTGGGAATTACTCTTGTTTTGTGTGTAAGAAGCCCCGACAACGGCATTTATACTGTGTTGGTCCAGGCGCCTGTTGTACGTTAAGGTATTGTCGAAGATCCTGGAGGAAAAATCAGAATCTGTCTGGTTTAAGGTCCCTTTGCGATTGTTCCTGATCTCAAAAATATCGTAGCTGGGCGTGTACCTGAAACTCTTGTTGTCTCCCTTGGTGTAGGAATACATGGATTTAAAGACCAGGCCATTGGCAAGCTGGTATTCCCCGAACAGGGAGACCAACAGGTTTTTGGTGTCTACATAGGAAGGATAGCGCACTTTGGCATAGGGATTGGACTGCACGCTATCGGTGGCTACGGCATAATTTCCATTTCCGTCAAATATGGGGATGTCCGGCCTGTAACGTATGGTCTGGTAATAAAAAGTGGAGTTACTCCCCTTGTTTTTGGAGTCGCTGTAATTAAAATTAACCCCCACCCTCAGTTTCTCGGAAGCCTTGGTCTCTAATTTGCCCCTGATGTTATTACGCCTGAACGAGGTGTTGTAAATGGCCCCTTTCTGGTCTGTGATCCCTGCGGAAACCGAATAAAGGGTCCCTCCATTCATGGAGCCCCCGTTGATATTGAGGTAATAATTGGTGTTGACGGCAGCCTGGTCCGTCTCGTTTTGCCAGTCTGTATTAATGTCGCGGCCGTAGGGAAAAAGCTCGTTTTCATCGGGCAGTTCCTGCTCCGCATTTTTATAGGCTGTTTCTATGACACGGTGAAACCCCCGGCTGTCGAGCATGGAGTATTTGTTGGTAAACTCCGAAATGCTGGTAATGGTGTTAAAGCTGATACTGGGTACCGAGGAATAACTCCCCTGTTTGGTGTTGACAATAACGACCCCGTTGGCCCCTCTGGACCCGTAGATCGCTGTTGCCGAGGCATCTTTAAGAATATCGATACTCTCGATGTCCTGCGGGTTTATGGAGGCCAGGGGAGATATGGAATTGGAGAAGCTCTCCGAATAAAAGGCATTGCCCTGTCCCTGGCTTATTTCAATGGGGACCCCGTCTATAACATACAGCGGTTCGTTATTTCCAAGTACAGAAGTGATCCCCCTGATCCGGATGGAGGCCGCGGCTCCCGGTGCTCCCGATGAGGGCACGACATACACTCCCGGGGCACGCCCTACCAGGGCGTTGTCAAAATTGGCCGGTGCCAGTTTCTGAATATCCGAGGCATTAATTTTGGAAACAGAACCGGTGATGTCTTTTCTTTTTTGGGTGCCGTATCCCACCAATACGATTTCTTCAAGGGATTGTGTGTCTTCTTTCAGTGTAATATCTATTTCATGCCTGCCGTTTATACTGACCTCCCGGGTCTCCATTCCGACAAAGCTGAAAACCAGGGTGTGGTCGTCCCGGACCTTGATAGAATAGAGGCCGTCGGTGTTTGTAGTGGTACCCTCCCCGGTTTCCCTGACGATGACCGTTGCCCCGGGAAGCGGCATTCCGTTGGGATCGGTCACCACTCCGGAAATGTCTGTTTTATCCTGGACAACCGGCTTCGGCGCTGGTTTTTCGGAGGAGCTTTGCGTCTTCCGGTAAATGACAATTTGTTTGTCGACCAACCGGTAAGCCAGTGATGTTTTTTCCAGTACGAGTTGCAATATGGTCTCTGCCGATGCATTGCTCACCTTCAGTGTTACAGCGTCCAGGCCTTGTACATCTTTGGTTTTGTAGAGTATTTTGAAGTCTGACTGCTTTTCAATTTCCCGGAAAACTTCCCTGATCTCTACCTGCTCCACACGTAGTGAAATTTTTGATTTTTGTGAATAGGAGCGGGCCTGGACCTGGAGCAGGCATATGGTACACAGCAGTAAAGAAAGTTTCATCTTCAGGCCGGTTTTGGTAATTCCCGGGCGCACGAATCCCGGGATTGGTGTTTTTTTCATAATTTTGGAATGGTTTAAGTCTATTTTAAATCTGTTTAAGATAGCGGGGGAAACGTTGGCGCGTTTCCCTTTTTTATGGAATGGTTTTACATCATAGGACCTTTAGTTTTTTATGATTATGCGATTTTTTTCGATATAGTATTCAAAATCGGTATTGATCTTAAAGGCTTCCAGTACCTGATCAATACTTTCGGTATCAAACCTGCCACTGTAACGTACCTGGTTTAAGGAAGGGGCTTTATTGGTAATGGATACGTTATAATGACGTTCCAGTTTTTTCAGGATGTCTTCAAAGGTGTCATCGATAAACAGTAATTCACCCCTGGTCCAGGCAACATATTTGCTGACTTCCACTTTTTTCACTGAGATACCGTTATCTTCTGCGATTGCAGCCTGACCGGGCTTTATGACCACCGATTTTCGGGTAACTGTTTCGCGAACGGCAACACTTCCTTCTACCAGCACCGCGGTTGTCCGGTCATCATTTGAAAAGGACGAAACATTGAATTTAGTCCCCAGAACCTCTATGTCCATTTTCGGAGTATGGACTACAAAGGGAACCTTTTCGTTTCTGATTACCGAAAAATATCCTTCCCCTTCGAGGTATACATTTCGCTGGCCTTTTTCTTTAAAAGTAGAAGGGTATTTCAGCTTACTGCCTGCATTCAGGGATACTTCAGAACCGTCCGGTAATTTCACCCGCACCCTTTTTCCATAGGGTACGGAAAGCTCATTAAGGGGCGTAGTGGTCTTATTGGTCTTTGTTGTTTCCGGATTGATATCCTTTGTCCGGGTATAGGTATCGACCGTAATTACGGGTTTGTCATCTGTTATTTTTTTTACCGTACCATCTTCCAGCTTTAGGGTAATGGCTGGATTGCGGTCTCCATCGGGTAAACCTCCTTTCTTAAAGATCAGCGATAATACCGAAACCACGGCAATGGCCAATATAAAAACAGCAGCGTATCTGAAGTATTGACGGGAAAACCGAACTACCCTGTTCGGGCGGTCCCCGATAGCTTTTTCCAGTGCTTTTAACTTTTCATCCGTTTTGATATTTCCGATACTGAGTTCAGCAAGACTGTTGACCTTCCTGTATTCTTCGAATAATTGCTTAAAACCGGGGTCCTTTAGTTTTTCTTTCAGCTCGGCCAGTTCTTCCGGTGAAATTTCGTTGTTGAGATATTTTACAATTAAATTTTCCAATGCGATTGTCTGATCGGTTTAATTCCGGGACGGTAAAATATTTAAAATCCCCTAAGCATTATTTTACTTTTTTTTAAAATTTGTATTATAATCGCAAAGAATTAAGACAGATCAGGGATAAATGGAAGATGATTACCTTTTATCGGAGCTTAAAAGAGGAAATAAGAAAGCGCTCTGCGAGATATTTCGTATATACTACAAAATAGTACTGGCCTATTTGGTAAAGCTAAGCAATAATTTAACCCTGTCCGAAGATATAGCCCAGAGTTGTTTTGTTGATTTATGGTCCAAACGGAAAACGCTTAAGATCCATACGTCGATCAAAAAATATTTGTTCAGTATGGCTTATAATTCTTTTGTTGACGATTATCATAAAAAAGTAAAGGAGCAAAACTCATACCGGGAGTACTGGTATGTCCGGTCAGAAGATGAGGAAGATGATCAGGGTGCTTTTGAAAATATTGACGACAACATAGAAAAAATGCAATCCCTGATCGGGGAATTACCGCCCAGATGCAGGGAAATATTATTGTTGAGCAAACAGGAGAGGTTGAAATACAGAGAAATAGCAGAACGCTTGAACATTTCTGTAAAGACCGTTGAGGCACAAATGTGTATCGCCATGAAAAAGCTGAGAGAAGGATTTAAAAAATGACCCGGGGCTTCAAACCGGTTTTTGTACTTAATTTGATCTTTTCGAAAAGCGTGCATTCAGTCAAAAATTTCATTTATCAAATGTTTTATTTTCTTATAAAATGTTTAATTTGTCGGGCATTGGTTATGACTAAAGTCATCTGATTGCTTTTATTTTTCAGTTTATTTTATGGGATGTCAGTGATTTGCTGTCTTTTTTGCTCAATTTTATGTCTAAATTTAAACAGTCTCTAAAAACTATACCGTAAGTAGCGTTTTGGATTGATGAGAAAAAAGTATAATGGTAATAAATAAAACATTTGGGATTTTTATTACTTCGGTTATTGTCTCAGTATTTATTATAAGCTGCGCGAATGGCACTGATTCCAATAATTCTGAACACGAAAAGGAAATTAATAACCTGGTGATATTTGCAAAATCATATGGACTGGTAAAATATTTTCATCCCAGTGACAACGCTGCAAATATCGATTGGGGCCTGTTTTCGGTATACGGCACAAAACAAGTACGCGAGAATACCGGCAAATACGCTATCAATTCCGTATTAAAAAATATGTATAGTGCCATTGCCCCAACGGTCTTGTTTGGTAATAAAAAACAACCGATTGAGAATATCAGTACTACCGATTCTTGTGGCAAATGGGCGTATTGGCAGCATCAGGGGCTTGGAATGGATGCGAACGATCTCAGTGAAATATACTATAGCGTCAGGGTCAATGCTGTTACCAAAAAAAGTGAAGCCTCTCATCTGGGTAAAATTCTGAAAAATTTTGATGCTAAAGACTACCTTGGCCGTGAAATAGTGTTTAGGGGGAGAGTCCGGCTAAAAGACTATTCGAGGGGAACCGGGCATTTGATATTGAAGATTACGGATAAAGACGGAGGGACCTCATTTTACAATGCCATGTCCAGGAAGCCTATAAAAAATAATGAATGGGCGGAATATACGATCAGGGCAAAGGTAGATTCTTCGGCAAATAAAATTGCTTTTGGTTTTTCCCTTAAGGATAAAGGAACACTGTTTATAGATAGCTATTCTATTTCACAGGGAAAACCAAATACAAATTCTGAAAAACCTATCCTCAGTAAAGGTAGCCCAATGGACTTAACTACGGATTGGGAACGCGAGGGAAGCGGATATGCATTCTTGCCTGAAAAGAAGCAAACCGGCAAAGAAAATACAGCCATAGCCTTAAAATTTACAGATTCTGTTACTGAAAAAGTTGAAGGTAAATTATTTGAAGAAACTCCGAAACCAAATGAGGTACTTACCAAAAAAATTGGCGATGCAACTTATTGCAGGCTTCCCGTAACCCTTTGTCTGGAGCATGGAAAAACCCTTCCGTTAGTTCCGAATAGTGGCATTGCTCAATTCAAGGAAAAACTTAACAAAACTAAAATTGATACAAGCGGATTGGATTTCAGAATAGCCAATGTCATAAAGGTGTACAATATTGTTGAGCATTTTCACCCTTATTTAAAAGAATTAAATATAGATTGGGAAAAAGAGCTTAGAAAAGCTATTTCAAAATCCTATAAAGACCAGACTTTTGCCGAGCATGTGGAAACTCTTGAAAAGATGATATCCAGGCTGCAGGACGGACATGCCAGAATTGAAGGGTATGATAAGGAAAAAGGAAGACTCCCTGTTGCCTGGGATATTTTGGAGGGCAAACTGGTGATTACAAATGTTTTGGATAAAAAATTGCCTGTGAATGTAGGTGATGTTGTGGTTAGGATCAATGGAGAAGATCCCGATGTTTTTTTAGACAAGTTCCGGTCAAAAATATCTGCGGGAACAAAAGGCTGGCTCAATGTTAGGCTAAGGAAAGAATCGGTTATTGGAAAGCCGGGTGAAGAGATCACTGTCAAGGTAAATGATAAAGCGGTTCCTCTTTCATATACCGATACAATTCATAATGATGGGAAGCGAAAAAATTGGTACAGGCCTGCATATAGGAATATTTCAAATGACACAAAATATATAAACCTTACAATGAACGATATCAAGACTTTTAATAATTTAATTCCGAAATTTATTAAGGCCAAAAATCTGATATTTGACCTGAGAGGATATCCATATCCGGATCTCACCTGGGATGTTATTTCGTATTTAATCAAGGAAAAAGATACTGCATCTTCGTGGATGAGGCTGCCCAAATATATCTATCCAGATCAGGATAATGTTGCCGGTTATATAAAAGCAGGTCGGCGCCTTGAACCCAAAAAGCCTTATTTGGGTCAAAAAAATATTGTTTTTTTAACTAATGGTAAAGCCATTAGCTATTCCGAAAGTTTATTGGGTTATGTCAAAAGTTATAAATTGGGTACAATTATCGGCCAGCCTACTGCCGGAGCCAATGGAAATTTTAATGTGAGCTCTCTATTGGGGGGATTGAAATTTGTATGGACGGGTTTATATCTGGTACAACCAAATGGCGAAAAAGTCTTTGCAAGAGGCATACTCCCGGATATTGAACGGGAAGAAACGATTCATGGTTTAAAAGAAAATAAAGATGAATTCCTGGATTTTGCTATTCAATATTTACAGAAAAAAAATAATTAATAATATCTGCCGTAAACCGAGCAAAGGTTTGACTTTCACTTTGATAGTAATGCCCGATGGATTTTAATTTTTGTTATGAAAAGAATTTATAGTCAATCAAACAGCTGTACTCTTAATTGTTGGGGATGGTACTATGAAACAGGAATTAGTTGAAAACGCATATCAGATTTTTCAAGCTAATTACTCCTTAAGAAAGATGTTTGATGGCACGTATTCAATATGAATAACTATGATCAGGCGTCAGATAGAATTTTCTAAAAACAAAAAACCTGTAAAATCAACATTTTACAGGTTTTTTTGTACCTCGGGTGGGAATACCGTAAATTTTTTCTGTTTTCAAACTCTCATAACTTGCTGTAAATCATTATATTTGAGATGGGTGAAATTTACTTGAATCTACTTTTTTTAAGTTTTTTCCAAATTTTGCCACCTTTTTTGCCACCTCTTTTGTGCAGTTAAATCAATTGGAATTATTATGCAAGTTTCATTTCATATCGTTAAGAACAAGATAGATAAAAAGGGATTTGTTCCCGTTTATTACACCATAACCTTGAATGGACAAAGAATAAGAAAGCAGGTTAAAGGGGTAAAATGTCTTCCTTCTCACTGGAAAGATAAAGAGGAAAAGATCAAAGCACCTTATAAATCTGAAGCGTATAATTTCCATTTGGAATACAACAAGAAAATAGAAGAGATCAAAACGAAATTTGCCGACTTATACCGGTATATTCATTTGAATGGTTTAAGCCCTTCCAAAGAATTTATCATGGAGAAGATCGAAAATGATGGATGGGCCAACGTAAATTTTTCTCATGATTTTTTTACTTCTTTTCAGGAGTTCATTGACATTAATAAGACTACAAAATCCGAAAGAACCATAAAAGGCTATGTGACAAACAAGAACTTTTTAACCGCTTTTGAAGCGTTTACAGGTGATAAGCTGCATTTTGAAAGTATCGACAGGGAGTTTTATGAGAAACTAAGGGATTATGCCTTTGAAGAAAGAGAAGCGAGGAATAACTATTTTTTCAAGATTATATCGGTGCTCAAAACTTTTATGAACTGGGCCTATGAAAGGGGTTATCACGAGAACCTGGCTTATCAGAGATTTAAACGGCAGGAAGATGAAACGGAAGTCATTTATTTAACAATGGATGAATTAATGACATTGTATAACCATGACTTTGAATCCAAACGTTTGGAGCATGTAAGGGATGTATATTGCTTTGGTTGTTTTACCGGATTGCGATACAGCGATATAAAACAACTAAGGACATCCAATATATTTGACAATCACATCCGTATTAATGTGCAAAAGACGAGAACCATAGATCATAAAATACCGCTAAATGTGTACTCCAAAGCCATATTAGATAAATACAGGGACACCGTTTATGAACCTCTTCCGGTAATTTCCGGACAAAAGTTCAATAAATACATAAAAGAATGTTGTGAAGAAGTAGAAATAAACACTCCCACAACCATTACCCGGTATATCGGCCAAAAACGTATTGATAAAACCTTTCCGAAGCACGAGTTGATTACAAGCCATACTGCACGAAAGACTTTTGTTACCAATAGCCTTATTTTGGGAATGAAAGAAATGATTGTCCGGGATATAACAGGGCATAAAAAAGAAAGTTCTTTTAAACGTTATGTGAAAATAGCGGATGATTTTAAGCAGAGGGAAATGGACAGTACCTGGAACAAAGTATGAACCGGATTTTTAAAAATATAGGGGTATTGATGATAAAGGCGGATAATGCCTTTAATGGTTTGGTCCGGACAATACGCCATTTTTTCAGAACCAATCTATTTGCCATGTTTTTTATCGTTTTATTCTGTGCATTTACTTTTGTAGAAGTAACATACCTGTTAGATGATGCCTACGATACCACTGACCGGATTATTGCAACTGTTTTGTATTTTATTTTTTTAGTGGTGGCTACTACGGCATTATACTTTTTCTTCAAACGAAAACGGATAAAAAATGTTAATGGTAATTGGGAGGTGATAAATTTTGAGGAAATAACCGATAAAGAAATGACCCCGGAAACCAAAAACACACCGGAACCTTCTATTTTTATCACAGCTCCACTGCACACGTCCATAAAATTAAAACTAAGGCCACAGGGGCACCACGGAAAGGAAGGAGTAGGGCAGAAAGACATGGTCAACTATTTAAATGACTATTATAATCATCAATACGAGAACGAAATCCGGTATTTCGTTTACATGCACTTTGAAACCGAAAAAAAGCATCAACGCCTTCGGAAAATAAAAGGTCCTTTTGAAGCCCCTCCCATAGATGATAAAACCAACTTTATTGAATTGTTTTGGGTTTTGTGTAAAGAGGAAATTATCACCAATTCATTTTCGGATGTTTCCGCCTTTCTCAATACCATTTATCCCTGGTTGGGAAATTCCATAGAAAAAATTCCCAGTGAGAATAAATTTTCAGAGCACTATAAAAATACTCCCAATATCCGGACCTTCCTTAACCGGATTAAAAGAAAGCGATAAAGATAAAAACGCTTTATTGTTGAGTACACTTGTCTTATTTTCAATTCCTTGTATTTCCGATTAGGCGAATATTTAACGAGCCTTCTCCTTTTTAAGCCAACTTTGAACTGTTGAAACGGAAGTTTAACCTTAAAACAGTTCGATGATGAGCAATGTATTGTTTTATACCCACAATAAGGAAGATCTGAAGAGGGTGATACGGATGGTTGTGGAAGAGATCCGAAAGACAGAAATGATTTCTAATACTCCTATCAGTCCGGAAGAGGACCGGCTAACCCAAAAAGAAGCTGCCAAATTTTTGGGTATATCGGTAACGACTTTGATTAGCTGGAAGAAGAAGGGATTAATATCTTATTTTCAAGTAGGCCGGCCTGTTTTCTTTTCGAAAACAGAATTTTTAGAAGCGGCCCGTAAAAATCCCGGTTTGATCAAACCCAGCAGGAAATAATACCATGCCAAGAGAAGAGTTGTCATATTATTCCATTCTTCGCATTGGTCGGGTATATTGGAATGTCAACCAATAGAAGGAAACTCAGCAGCAACTATCCGGCTGAGTAAGAATTTCGAGATGTGTTTTTGTTACCACAAAAACAATCTCGCTTTTGCTCCCGGAGGTCGCAAAAGAAAAATTTTAGATAGTACAAGAAGACAAGCCGAATCTATTTATTTCATACGCTCCGTTGGTACGAAAAAGCAAACATAACAAAAGTACGTATATCAAATTTCGCTGCACACAGTACGAAAAGAAGCTGCTGCGCATCAAAGCCAAAAGGGCCAGTTTGAGTATGAGCGCTTATTGCCGGAGGGCCGTTATGGAAGACCGGATTGTGGAGCGGATCACCGAAGAACAACTGGACGCTTATAAAATGTTGGTACAGTACCACAACAACTTTCAACGGATCAGGAATATGTTCCACAAACGAAATCCAAAACTTGCCGATGAAGTAGCCCAGTTAGTTCAGGAAATAAAAACACACCTGTATAATTTTAAAAAATGATCGGTAAAGGTAAATCCATAGCGCATACCCGGGCTTCCATGCAATACGGATGGAATCAGGAAAAAAATGCCGAGATCGTCTATACCCAAAACCTTTGCGGAGACAACCCCAAAGAAGTGACCAAAGAATTTCAGATGATACAGCAGATGAATGTCCGTTGCGAAAAGAATACGTTGAGTTTTGTACTTAGCCCGACTATCGAGGATGGCCGAACCCTAAGCCGGGAAGACCTGGAAGAACTTACCGATACCTTTATGAAAGAAATGGAATTGGGAGAACGGCAGGCCATTGCTTTTGTGCATCGGGATAAAGCCCATACCCATATTCATTTATACGTCAATAGAATTGATTTTCAGGGTAAGGCTTATAAGGATAGCTATATTGGCAAACGTAGCCAGAAGGCTGCCGAAAGAACGGCGCAACGATTACAGCTTACCACAGTCAGAGAAGTACAGCAACACAGAGATCAATCCCTGAAACACGTCCGAAACGAGATCAAACAGATACATGACAGGATCATACAGGAATACAAACCGAAAAGTTTTGATGAGTACATTTCCCTGATGAAGCGGCAACGAGTTTCGGTAATCCCCACTATAAACAAACAGAACCAGTTGCAAGGTTTTCGGTTTCAATACAAGAATCATAACCTGAAAGGTAGTGAAGTTCACCGGGAGATGTCCGGGGCGAAGTTAGGAGCAGTATTATCCCGTAACCAACGGTTTGGCCAAAAGCTGATACAAGATAACCAGGTCAATCTAATGGGTAAAGCCGTAGAACTTAGCGGAAATATGGCCGCAAAAATCACCACAGAGTTAGCCAAACAAGCGGCTAAAAGGGTTATAGATACAGGTTTTGAAATAGGATATTAAACACAAACATCATGGCTAAGGTAGAAGAAATTGCAGAACTGTTAACCGAGGAAATCCACGGGTTTAATATCTCCATTGAAAGACTGCAAAAGCTGTCGGAACACTTGGGGGATATAAAAATTAAGGCAGATGCTACGGAAGTAGAACATCTATTAAAACAACACCTTAATGAGTACCGGGAAATACAATCCCGTCACAACGAGAATTTAACGGAGGTATATAAAGAGGTAAAGGGTACTTACTGGCTTCCCCGTTGGTTGGTGATTTCTTTTATTGTGGTATATGCACTCACTTTAGTTTCATTAATTTATACGGTACACCTTCGTGAGAAACGGAAATCCTGGGAAGAAAAATATGAACGTGTCATTAGGTATTACAAGGTATTCATGGAAGAAAATCCGGAGGCTAAAGCCTTGTATGAAAACTGGCTCAACGAAGAAAAATAACCGCGCAAAATAGTATTAGTTCGGTAAGAATATGGGGCTTTGAGGGTATAGCCTTCCCCTATGGCATGGGCTAAACAGCCATCAACAAAGCACTTTTACCTATTACCGTTATAATATCCATACATTATAAGCTACTTTTTAGTAATCGGCTCATTGAAAAATTCCTTTATATCTATATTATAATGTTTGGCAATACCAAAAAGGGTTTTAACAGTAGGGTTTCCTTCTGCTCTCTCTATACGACCAACCTGATTAGCAGATAGTCCCACATGATTGCCTAAAGCAAGCTGGGAAATGCCTTCTTCTGTCCGGAGATGCTTAACTATTTTGCCAATATTTACAAGTAAGCTGTCTAAGTCATCGTTTTTCATTCCATAAAAGTTGTCATTATTTCAAAAAAACTTCAACACATATATGTGTTATTTTAAAATATTTTTATATATTCGTTTCAGATTAACATATATTTGCGACACTTCTTATAGAAAAATATTAGAAGCTATTCGCTTAGAGTCTCATATCAGAAAACTGGCACTTTTCAAGTACACGAGATCATAAGTGAAATGGCCTACGACCCGGGCGTGGGCTCACTTATTCGTGTACGGGTATGCCAGTACCCCTGATGTGGTAAGTTGAGTTCCACGCCTATTTTTTGTAACTCTTCTTCTCTAAAGTAAAGCTATCTATAAAAAATCTTTTGGAGTTTTCGCCAATTACAGAATAACGGGGCCATGTGTCCTGTTATGTGGGGTAGTATGGAAAGGAAGAGGGACGCCTTTTCCTTTCTTTTAAATACTTCCCTTATTCATCTACTACCTCTACACCTTTTCATTAACCTAAAATACTTGCCAATGAAGAGTATAGAGATCAAAAAACTAATAGATAGCCAGGAACCTATCGCCATTATAAGATACTTCGAATGGGCTATTTTCTCCAAAGACTATGCTAATGCTAAGTATTTGCTACTAAGGATGAATAGAAGGCGTAATAAGATCAAAGCAGTAAATGTCCCCGATGATATAACTTCATTTATAATATCTCGTCTCGACGATTTTGAAAAAGTATGCTCCCAAGATGGTTGTACGGTATGGGAGCGTATGGCATTCCGGGAAAAGGTAAAAGCGTTTGTCCCGGAATCGAAGGTAGCCCGACTGATAAATAAATGATCCTTAACTATAACCCCAAAAGCTCACGCCCGGGGATTCGGTAATATTAAAGTGTAAGCCACGAGTTTGGAAGAAAAACAACTCGTGGTTTGCCCCGAATTCAAAAATACACCTGGTCAATCAGAAAAGGAATAATCACTAAACATAGATAAATATTATGGAATGGAAAACCAAAGTATTCGACAAGCTGCAAGAGAGAGCTTATAAACATTTTAACACGTTAAAGTATAATGCTGAAACAGATGATTTCGAAATGAAAATTTATTTGTCCGGGTATGTCGATCTGACGTGTACAATTGCCGACCTGCTTAACCTTTGCATTATTGCCACAGAGAAAGAAGCTACTTCCGGAGAACTTATGGAGGACGATATGAATAACAGTATCAACAATATACTCCGGTTAACACTTCGGATGTTGCCCGTTTCCGAAAGTATGTTTTTAAATGAAACTCACTGCGCTTTTATCTATATGAAAGAAAAAGCGGAGCAAAAAAGAAAAAACGGAGATAAAAATAGTGATGCCGATCTCTCCTGACCATAACGACAATCTCAAAAACCTAAAGGCAACGGATTGGCTTCGATTGCCTTTTACCTGCTTCTTGTTTGGTATGATAGCAGGTGCTTTAGTGGTGACCGTCCTGGTTATCATCTTTATTTGTTGATCTTCTCTTTTTAGGTTTTCTGTGGACCGCTTCCCGGCTTCTGTTTTTTACGGAGGCCGGGTTTTTTTTGGCATTACGGAAAGCCGTAAAATTTATTTTGAGAATGAATTTACATTGGTGGAGCAAAGTTTGAGATACAAAATAATGAACTGTTACAGGAAATAATGAATATGTTCATAAAGTTGAGAAATTTAACTCGGTAAATTTGTTTATCAAATTTTTGTTCAATAAATTTGAATGTTCATTGTCACTGAACAAATAAAAAAAATGAACAAAAAAATAATGTATCGAAATAATGATTTTATATATGAAGCAGTGTCTAACCTGGAAAAATTAATCAATATTCCTATTGATATTGAAAGTTCCAGAGGTAGATATGACGCAATATTAAGTATTGGAGATATACAATTTATTGTTGAAGCAAAGGCTTCTATGCGAACTTCGAATCAAGGGTTGGTGTTGTCTCAATTGGAAGAATTAAAAAAAAGCAGTAATAGGCCAATAGTTTTAATTTCAGATTATATATCTAAAAATGCTGCTAATGAATTGAAAAATAGAGCATTTAATTATATAGATGTGGCAGGGAACACATTTATTAAAAATAATGATTTGATAATTTATATTGAGGGGCAAAAAAGAAGAGTAAGACATAAAACCAACCAATCACGAGCATTTCAGGAAGCAGGAATAAAGATCATATTTCATCTGTTGAGTAACCCGATTAACTTACAACATTCTTATAGAGAAATAGCATATTGTGTTGATGTTTCTATTGGTTCTGTTAGCAATGTGATGTCTGAGCTTGAGGAGCTTAACTATTTGCTTAGAACAAAAGAAAAAAGAGTTCTAAAAAATAAAAAAGATCTTCTTGAAAGGTGGTTAGTTGAGTATTCTACTGTATTAAGACCACGTATTTTGAGAAATAAAATGAAATTTATTGATAATGAATCTTCAAAAAATTGGAAAAACATAGACTTAACCCAATTTAATGGAGAAATTTTATGGGGTGGCGAACCAGGAGGAGCCATACTTAGTAAAAACCTAAGACCTGAAAATTATACAATTTATAGTAATAATGAACTTCCGGAGATAGCAAAATCACTAAAACTAGTGCCTGATAAAAATGGAAATGTAGAAGTGTTGAATAAATTCTGGAAGAACAGTAATAGTGAGGAAAATATTGTGCCAGTATTATTAATTTATACAGATTTGATTAATAGTGGATATGGCAGAAACATAGAAATAGCTAATCAGATATTTGATAATGAGCTACAAAATATCAAGTGACAATTTTAATCATCCATTACTTAAACCTATTCTCAAAGAATTAACAAGATTTTTTAGTGATAAAGGAATACGCTTCTTTGTAATTGGTGCAACTGCAAGAGACATAGTTATGGAAATTCATAATGAAAGTTCTGGTCGTTTAACTCATGATCTGGATATTGCTATAACCATAAACGAATGGAGTCGGTATGACTTTGTAGAAAAAGAAATAGAAAAACTTCCAAATTTTTCTAAAGATCCTAATCAAAAGCAACGTTTTTTCTATCTCGATTCTTTTCAGGTAGATATTGTTCCATTTGGAGAGATAATGAAAGAAGACAGTAAAATATTTTGGCCGCCTGATGAGGAATTTGCTATGTCTGTTTTAGGATTTTCTGCCGTAGATGAAACATCTTTAAAAGTGGGGATAGATAATGAAATAGATATACAAGTAGCATCCTTGTCGGGTGTTTTTCTGTTAAAAATTGTTGCCTGGAAAGACCGGTACCATAAAACTAACAAAGACGCAGACGATATTGGTTTTATACTTAATAACTATCTGGAAATATACAGAGACAGATCCTTAGAATATTTTGAAGAAATATATACCGAAGATCATACCATACTAAAGGGAGGAGCCACATTACTGGGGATTGATTTGAATCAGATATTGAAAAATCATACGGAGACCAAAACATGTATTAATCAAATCCTAATAGATCAAATAGATAAAAAGGAGGAAAGCATCCTTGTAAACCAAATATTAGAAACTCATAAGCTTATGAACTACGATGAGGTTTTAAAAAGCTTAAAAAATATAACCGTTCAACTAACCACGTAACAAAATGCTAACTCAAACAAAAAACCTGAACGAAATAGTTTTAGAAGACAACCAACTAATATGTACCCTTACAGGTGAAGTAAAAAAGATAAAAGCCCAGGAATCCAACCTTCAGTCCGTAATCATTATGCTCAATGAAGAATATGGTTTTGACTTGGACGATATGGAAAGGGATTTCAAAATTGAATATACGGATCCTGATACCAGTAGAACTAAAAAACAAAAAATAGAGTTAGCTGTTTTCGAGAAAGGTAAACCTCACGAACAGAAACACATCATCCGTATCTGTATTGTTCAGGACGATAAAATAAAAGAAACCGACAAGAAGAAAGGACTGGCGGCCACCCTTGAAAATGCCATGGGAGCTGTAGAGAGTTGTGAGTTTGGATTATGGGCAAACGGCTCTAGCTATCATTTTCTTCAAAAAGAAGAAGACGCACTGGGTTATGATTACGAATTTGTGGACTTATCCGATTTTCCCGGCGAAGGTGAAACTTTGGACGATCTTGATCGTGCGGACCGTTCTAGCAGTAGAAAACCTGCCAATGATTCATTAATCAAAGTATTTAAGCGTTCGCATGATTATATCTATGGGAATGAAGGTCGAAAAAAAGATGCCTTTTGGCAGTTGCTCAATCTTATCTTCTGTAAGCTCTACGATGAAAAGCGAAGATTTATATGTGCTGAAAAAGGAGAAAGCTATCGTAGAAAGTTTTGGGTGGGTGTAAAAGAGCAAAACACCGAAGATGGAAGAAAAGCTGTTGCAGACAGAATTAAAGGTTTGTTTGAAGAGCTAAAATCAGATTCAGTTTTTTCTGAGGTTTTTGACGGTAATGAAGCCATTGGCCTTACTGATAAAGGATTAGCCTTTATTGCAGGTGAATTAGCCAAATACTCATTCCTTGATGCCTCCGTGGACGTGAAGGGAATGGCCTATGAAACCATTGTAAGTAATACCCTCAAGCAAGAAGCCGGACAGTTTTTCACACCAAGAAATATCATAAAAGCTATGGTAGAAATGCTTAACCCAAACGAAAATTACCGGGTGCTGGACCCGGCTTGCGGTTCGGGAGGTTTCTTGGTAATGGTGTTAGACCATGTGCGTAAGCAAATAGCACAGAAACTTTATCCTGATTTAGACGGACCGCTTTTGGCAGAAAAGTTCAACTCTTTTGAAGTTAATGAACGAGTAAGGCACTATGCTGAACGAAGTATCTTTGGTTTTGACTTTGATCCCGATCTTAAAAAAGCTGCCCGTATGAACATGGTAATGGCAGGAGATGGACATGCCAACATATTTCATGTAAATTCTTTGGCCTATCCTAAATGGGAGCATCTGGAAGAAATTGAAAAAATCAATGCTTCCATTAATAAAAGTCTGCGAGAGATGAAAGACTTAGAAAATACTTATACCAGTAACGTCATTGGGAAGTTTGACATAGTATTTACCAATCCCCCTTTCGGAGCTAAAGTAAAAGTAGACAAAGAAATTATTTATCACTCAGATGGAACTTTGCGCTACAAACTGGGAGAATATAGCGATGCACCCGAGGTACTGTTTATTGAAGCATGTTACAATTTTTTAAAGCCCGGAGGTAAAATGGCGATAGTATTGCCCGATGGAATACTTGGCAATCCCAATACCCTCCCTGTAAGAGAATGGATTTTAGACAAGTTTAAAATACTTGCTTCGGTAGACTTAGCCGTGGAAGCCTTCTTGCCACAAGTAGGTGTACAAGCCTCTCTGTTGTTTTTACAGAAGAAAACCGAAGAAGAACACCAACTAGCCCAAGACAGTACCGAAGATTACGATGTATTTATGGCTATTGCTGAAAAACTTGGTAAAGACCGAAGAGGAAACCCGATTTACTTGCGTGATGAAGACGGTGCGGAATTACTTTTTGATGTTGAAACAAAATATATCAACTACAAAAAGGATGGTTCAAAAGAGGTGAAAACAAGAAGAGAAAAGTTAAAGCAATTGGATGATGACCTTCCAAAAATCACAAAAGCTTATTTTCAGTTTGTAAAGGGTGAAAAGCTATGAAAGTAGGAAATGCAAAATATAGCTGGCTTATCGAAGGTGGATGTAGGTTAGACTCCTCGTTCCACATGAGTGAGGGGCGAGTATACAATAAATTGATTAAAAACGCTCCTTTAGGATATAAAAGTTTAAATCAAGTAACATCTGAATTGTTTAATGGGATTAGGTTTAAAAGATACTATGTAAGCAATGAAGAATTGGGGATACCTTTTATGGGGAGTTCTGATATGCTAAAGTCTAGTTTCGATGGTCTTAAGTATATTTCCAAGAAACTATCCAAAAATGTTGAATCGTTATGGATTAAGGAAGGATGGACATTAATTTCATGTTCTGGAACAATTGGAAATACTGTTTATGCTAACGCAGACTTTGTAAACAAAACAGCTTCACAACATATTTTAAGAGTTGTGCCAAACGGACAATTACCTTCTGGCTATATTTATTCTTACTTGTCCTCAAAGTATGGATATGCATTACTAACACAAGGTACTTATGGGGCCGTAATTCAACACATCGAACCACATCACATTGAAAACTTACCAATCCCCATTCTCCCCGAATCTAAACAACAAGAAATACACAACCTTATTGTAGAGGCTTCAAATCTTCGTGTGGAAGCGAATAAGTTGTTGAGGGAGGCTACAAGTTATTTTGAGAAAGAATATAAGGTTGAAGGTTTTACTAAAGTATTCTCCAAAAAAGTATCTGATTTAAGTTTTAGCTGGGCATCATACAATAATAACTTGGAATGTGATAAAATTGAAAGTAGTTTCCAAGAACAAATGACTATTGGTAGTGTAGCAACAAAATGTTTTGCTCCTCCATTATTTAAGCACATATATCTTTCAAAAAACAATGGGCATCCATTTTTAACTGGAGCTGAACTCACTAAGTTTATTAAGAAATATTATCGTTGGCTTTCTCCTAGAGGAGTTAAGAATATCAATGATTATAAGGTGGAAAAAGGAACATTACTTCTATATAAATCAGGAACGACAGATGGAGGTATTTTGGGTAATGTATTCATTGCTGATGACATTTTACATGGAGCATGTTTATCTGACCATGTGATTAGAATTTCAACTGATGATTTAAGAATCTCATACTGGCTGTTTGCATTTCTAAAAAGTTCATCAGGTATAAAATTGTTACAAAAAATGGCAACTGGTTCTATGATACCCTTTATTACTCCTGACAGACTTTTACAAGTTAAGTTTCCTAAACCAAATGATAAATTAGACTGGGTATTTGAAAAAATAGAAGGTTATATCGAAAAATCCTCTGAAAGTCATCGAAAAGAACTCAAAGCAATCGACCTGGTAGAAAAAGAGATTGAATCATGGCAAAAATAATTAAACCACCCTATTTTGAATCGGTCGTGAATGTCGGAGAAAAGCGTTTGCTAGATTATTTAGAGGTAAACCTTCCGGATAGTTATTACTTAGTGCCCAATGTAGAAATTGCTTCTACCAACCCACGTAACAACCGTACCCAATACTGGGAATACGACCTTATTGTGGTGGCTCCGCATGCCATTTACAATATAGAAAACAAAGATTGGAAAGGACGTATTGAAGGAGATGATAATTACTGGTACTTAAATGATCGCCAAAAACCCAACCCTTTAAAAACAGGTCGCCAAAAAACAGCCATTCTTGCTTCCAAACTCAAAGAAAAAGAATATTCATGGGGCAAAGCATGGATTCAAAATATGGTTACTCTCTCCTATGCAAATTCCTTTGAACCTCTGTTTTGGCAGGAAGCAGGTAAACTCACTTTTCAACTCAACAAAAAACTTATTGAGTATCTTACAGATCCGAACCAGATAGGAAAACTAAATAATGACATTGCCGACATTCAACATGATATTGTGGAATTTTTGATCGGGAATCAAGGTAAAAAGGCTCCGGATGAAAAACGCGAAATAGAAGGCTTTGAAATTATCGAAGTATTATTACAAGAACCTAATTTCACAGAATACCTGGTAAAACCAAAAGGCGTTACCTCTTCCATTCGTAAAAGGGTAAAAGAATTTTCATTACAGGTATCAGGTTTATCACCTGAAGAACTTCGCAAACGAGAAGAGGCCATCAAAAACCAATACAAGGCGCTGCATAAAATCAAGGCCAAACCATTCATTCTAAATGTAGAGTTTAAAATAGATGAAGAAAACCATCTGTTTTATGAGATTTCAGATTTTTTAGATGAAAACTCGCTACGTGCGGAAGCTCGCTCCAAAACCTACACTTTTCAGGAGAAGATAGGTATCCTTCGAAATGTAATGGCTGCCCTAAAAGAGGCTCATAAAGAGAATATATATCATAGAGACATCAATCCCGACAATATCTACATGAGCAGCGGATATGCGTATTTAGGGAATTTCGGGAAATCTTATTTTACCGACCACAATGAGCAGGGCTATACGGTAATGGCAACTATTAACGAGATGAATGCCTCTGCCTACCATCCCTTAGAATTAACCGTAGGTGATGCTTCTCGTTCGTCTGATATATATTCGCTTGGGGTATTGATATATTGGCTTTTTACCGGGGAAGAACCGTTTAAAACACCTTTCGAATTAGACAAACTGGGAGGACAAATTCCGGAGGATATACTCCCGAGTCATATCAATAAAGCATTACCAAAATGGTTAGATCAACTTTGTCTAAAAACAGTATTAACAGATGAATTAAAGCGAATCGACAACATTGAGGAGCTGGAAAATTTCATCAATGAAGCAATAAAGGAGTCACAAACCGAACCACAACCGACAAAAACAACCACTTCAAAAGCTCCACAACAAAAGGAAGCACATGATTTAGATGAAGGCGACCGTGTTGGAGCATATGTAATACATGAAATTCTTGGTAAAGGAGGTTATTCTAAAGTATTTAAGGTAAAACACAGCTTGCAAGATAGATACTTTACCATGAAACTTTTCCATGAAAGCGTAAACGCACAATCTGTTATTGATGAGTACAGTGCTTTAAAAGACCTCAATCATCAAAATATTGTAAAATTTGTCTGGAATGATATTGCCTCTACCGGTCAATTTTTTACGGTAATGGAATACCTAGATGGTGAAAACTTAAGTATGTATACTCGTACTGATGCTCGTCTTCCTATTTACCGCATATATCAAGTAGCGAAAGATATTTTGGAAGCATTGGTTTCTATGCAAAACATGCCAAAACCAATTTTGCATAGAGATATTAAACCTCAAAATATTATTTGGGACAACCAAGAACGCTTTGTTTTGATTGACTTTAATGTGGCTTCATTTGCCGAGGACAATAAGGATTTTGTAGGAACCAATCCTTATTTAGCTCCTGATTTAATCACAGGTAATTATAAAGTAAATTGGGATAAATCAGCAGACACCTTTGCTTTGGGCATTACCCTTTATGAGCTTATTTGTAAGCAATATCCTTGGGCTCCTGGTAAATTGCCATTAATTAGCAAAGCCCCAGTTGCTCCTAAAAGCATAGAAGACCGACTTTCTGCTTCATTTGAAGCATTTTTGTTAAAAGCCATCGATCCGAGAGGAGTTAACCGTTTTAAAAATGCTCTAGAAATGTTGGATGCTCTTCTGAAAATTGGAGAAGAAGGAATTTTAGAGAGTAAGAAAGAAAAGGCAGAACCAACTGTTGAAATTGAAAAACAAGACGATTTTGTTAAATACATCAATTCGCTTTACAGTCAGTCTAAACATGGTAATTCAGGAACGAGAGCAAACTTCGATACCAATGTTTACAATGAATTAACCTATACTCCGACTAAATTGGACAACCATTTGATCCCTGCAATCCTGGATGGGCAGTTCAAATTATTAATAATTACCGGAAATGCCGGTGATGGTAAAACCGCCTTTATCCGAAAAATTGAGGAAGATAAAAACATTAGCCAATTAGAGCGTTTTGGACATAAAAACGGAGCTCGTTTCAAGATAAATGGAGTTGCCTTCGAGAGTAATTATGATGGTTCACAGGATGAAAATGAAAGAGCAAATAATGAAGTCTTGGAGAGTTTCTTTCAACCTTTTGAAGATATTGAGAACTATAACAATGCTAAGGAAGGTAGAATTATAGCAATAAATGAAGGTCGTTTGGTAGAGTTTCTAAAAATCACAGAAAAACACAAAACGCTGCACGACCATATTGAAAATTACTTTTACAACGAAGGACATCATGAATTACCGGGAGGGTTAATGATTATCAACCTAAACTTACGTTCTGTTACAGCACAAACAGATAACGAGCCTAGTTTATTCAGACAACAAGTAAAAGCACTTACCCAGAAGAAATTTTGGAGCAAATGTGAAGGCTGTTCCTTGGTAAATCAGTGTTTCATAAAATACAATGTGGATTCGTTCAATGACACAGCAACTGGTGAGGAAGTAATTACAAGAATGGAGTGGCTTATGAGAACTGCAAGTCTTAAAAGAGAATTGCATATCACTATGAGAGATTTACGCTCATTTATAGCTTATACCCTTACTCGTGATCATGATTGTAAAGATATTGAGGGATTATTCCAACAAAATCAAAATACTCCGGAGCATTACTGGCAGTATTATTATTTTAACATTACCAATCCTTTAGTAGGCGATTCGGGTAATCAAGATAGGCTAATAAAACTGTTAAGAGAAACTGATATTGGTGAAGTGGCTATTCCGGATTTGGATAGAGATTTGTTCTTCGGAAAACTTCAATCCAAACATTACTTAGAATTTGCCGAACGTAACGTTACACTTTTAGATACGTTCAACTCAATTGAAAGAATAAAGCCGACTTATGAGCAAGATGATAATGAGATTGCTCGCATAAAAATCATTCAAAAGAACTTTGTTCGTCATCAGTATTTTGAAGGCAAAGCAGGACTTTTAAGTATTCAGAATGGTCATGTGAAAGATAACGGAGAAGAAGAAACTTTAAAGCTTCCTTCTTATCTGCTACGATTGCCGTATCACTCGGTTTTTAAATTTGTAAAAGTGTTGGAAGAAGGAGATACCGACAATCATACCAAAGCAAGTATTTCAAGAGCAATTTCTTTAAATGAAGGTTGTGACAATCCGGGAATCGACCAGAGCTATTTGGTGTTATCCTCAACTGAAATAAGAGATCCATTCAGTAAGTCGTTCAGATTATTCAACTTGAATGATTTTGAGTTGTTTGTGAATAGAACTGACCATTTGGTGAAATACCTGGAATACGAACCGGACAGTTTAACCTTTAGACACAAAGAACAAAAACATATAAAGCTTATCATATCCTTAGACCTCTATGAAATGCTATACTTCATTCAGCAAGGTTTTAGTCCTTCTTTAAATGACCTGAGAGGGAGATTTGTAGAACTCATCATCTTCAAGAATCTTTTGGAGAATTTGAACTATAAAGAGGTGGTTGTAACGAAGGATAACATGGAGTTTTTTAAAATCAGTAAAAACGAACAAAGCCGTCTTGAAATTCAACCAATGGAGATATAACTATGGCCATAAAATTAAATAAAGAAGAGAGTTTGTTCAGAAATGAACTAATTTTTACCGCAGATGCAAAGGCGGTAAACATAGATAATACTTTGGTGAATTTATTCATGCTATTAAAGTACAACGGTATTAGACCAAAGCAAAGAGCTCGTTCCAGTGGCAGTACATTTATCGAATTAGACACCCTTAAAAAAGTCTTTTCAAAACTTGAAGAAGAAGGCTCTCTTAAAGGGTTTAAGGATAATCCTGATGCTGCGGAATTGTGGATGCGTAGTAATCTGGTAAACATGGTATTCAGAGGTAATGTAGATAAAGAGAAAATATCCTCATTAAGACCTATCCATCTTGAAAGTTACCGTGTAAGAAATGCTGCTAATACCAGGGACTATAACACTGCGGACCAAGTTTATTTAATGTTAGGGGCTAATCCTACGGTTAAGGAAGATTTGAAAAACTTCTTAATGGAAGGATGGGATCAAACTACCAGCAAGATCAATAATGGTAACGGATTGGATGTAGATAGCTTGGGATTACTTCATATCATCAAAAAAGTGAAACCTGGCTTTTTGGAAAGCAATTCTACGTTGAATCAAATCCACCCGATTCTGCAAAAGCAGGCAGAGCTGTTTTGCGATGATGTAAGAAGGTTGTTGGTGTACAAAAGGTTGATCCCTAGAAACGTATTGATTGATTACTTAAAAACAATTATTTCTTTCCACTTATCGCTATACATCCAAAAACTGGTTCATTTTTTGCCAAAGATGGTCGAGTCAGGAAATATTGAAATAATTGATGATTGGAACATAGTATTGGATGCAACTGATAATTACGCAAGTAAAGTTTCCCGATTAGCTGCCGCTGATGCTGAAAGTTTGACGAATAAGATTTATGATTATGTAAAATCGACATTTCAAGTGAATGCTGCTTTGCGTAGGTTGAAATTGGATAAGACCAATTCTGAAAATCTTACGAAAGCTTTAAAGATTTTACAGAAGAAGCCTACGGATTTTGAAATCTATTTTGAAACGCAATGGGATAACCTATACAACTCATTAGAGGAGGAGGATAAACTCTTAATTGAGGACATGGTGAAATATGAGGACACTTATTTTGACAGGTATATTGAGCTTATTTTAAAAGCAAGAGGTACTTACCAGTACAGGTTTCATATTCAGCTCATTGATAACTTATCTCAAAAGAACAATGAGAGAGGTTTTATGGCGCAAGGAAGAAGCAGAAAGCATCCAAGGCGATTCGTTTTAGGGACTAGATTGCTTGAAACCCTTGTTCAAATATTGGTGCTTGAGTCAAGGAATAACCAATTCCAGACTAGAAGTTTATCTATTGAAGAATTGGTGTCAAATATTAGAGAACGATATGGTTTGGTTATAAATGGTCTAAATGAAGAGCGATTTGCAGATGCAGATTTACAAACTCATTTAGCTTTTAAGGAAAATATGGAGGCGTTTAAAATGAAGCTTCGTCAGATAGGTTTTTATAACGATTTGAGTGATGCTTATATCCTTCAAAGAATTAGACCACGTTACGAATTAAATGTTCAGTGAAATGGAAATGGTAAGGACTATAAACACGTATTACAAAAGAATCATTGACCTGGTCCTTGAACTACACAAGGCAGATTTTGGCAATGCAATACCAGGACATTGTATGAAAATTACAGGTCTTGGATTAAATGAATTAGAATTTTTGTGGGATATTATTCATGATGAATACCCTGCTATTGATACGTTTATTGTTTCGGAAGAAAGTAATGGAAGTGATAAATTTATTTCTGCTACAAAGCTTGTAGAGCTTAGAAACAAACAAGAAGCTCCTTTATTAGTGTTGATTCCTTCAAACAGCAGAACAGCAGCAGAAGATTCTTATGGTAATGCCACCTTTAAGGAGATTTCCTTGGAAGGTATAGAACATAAACTAAAAGAGGAATTAATTGCTAAAATTCCGGATGACTATGCTCACTTAATAGAAAGTGAAATACTTCAATACCTTAATTCAACGACAATAAGTACTGTTAGTATTATCAAGTATTTACTCGCGCTTGAAGAAGGAGGATATTCTAATGAAGCGGTTGGAAATAATATATACATACTCAATCTCCTGCCTGATGAAAAACTAATTGAGGAACCTGAAAAGGTTCGTTCAAGATTGAATTTCAACCTTGAAAGTACCGAACTATTAAGTTCATTTAGTAAGCCTTTGTACGATAGGGTTGCTGAGTTACCATTGGAGCCAAATACGTTGCAAAAAGAGATTGTGAACTTCATTAAACAGGAAAATGAAGCTCGAAATGCGGATGAAATATGTCGATTGGTATTTAAAAGTTATCAGCATCTAAATTTTGCCAATTGGAAAATTCCGGATCTTGATTTCTCACATATTAAGTTGCTTATAGAAGAAATTAAGTCTAACAATTTCAAAGTAGAAGAAGGCAGAAAAGTATTGCATGTTGAAGAAAACAAGACTACAAAAGTTCGTATTCGATTCAGTACTAATCCCAACCCTAAAGATATTTCCGATCTGAAATATTTTAAGGTGATTTTAATGGTAGTGGATGGAGGAACTGGAGAAGAAGTTTTTGTATTACGAAAATTAAAGAATACTGCCTCAAAGCGACCATACCGTGAAGCAACGGTAGATTTGAATTCAAACATGATTGAGGAAGGTTCTTATTTCTTCAAAGTATTAGCCGAAGATGAGCATGGGAACGTTTTGAATGCAAATGACGACTTTAAAGATCTGAAAATTCAGAAAGCATGGGAAGAAGCTGTGAAGGCAGATGAAAATATGTCCAAAAGTGCTTTTCCATACAAGTTAACTTGTGATTCAGACGATTTTGACTTCGTGGTTGAAGAGATGACTGAAAGAGATGAAAACCAACGTAAAGACAAGCTTAACAATGTTCTTCAAGCGTATTTCAAATACCGAATCGAAAAGATAAAATTGGGAGATGAAGCTGATATCCCGGAAGCTTCGGAAAACTCAAATGTTTGGCTTAATGATATTACTAAGCATACATCAACTTTCTATATCAATTACTCGGAACGACATAATTATCAAATCAATCTTTCTTCAAAGTTAAGAAGTATAGAAAACAAGTTTTTAGAGAATTGCACTTCCTTTGGTTATGTGAAGGGATCTCTGAAAAGTAATTCCGCGGCGGTTGGTTTTGAATCCATAAAGTTTGTTGAAAGCGATTTAACAAGTATCATTCCTAACCCTGTTTTGAAATTGCGTAAGGAAATTTTTACTGCAATTCAGAAATCCAATGAGAATGGAGACGGTGTTTTTGAAACGGCAGATTTATTTAATCACTATCAAATAATCAAAGACTATGTTCAGAAACTGACAGAATGGACAACATCTTTGAAAAACCAGGTGTCTAGCGATGAATTAAATGAGGAGGAAAAAAGTAAGATTCAATATTTTCTAACTGAACTTCAAATACTTGATGTTGCAAGAATTAGAACTAAGCTACCTGATGGCCAACACACAGAAGCTTTATTGCTTTCTCCATTACATCCTTTGAGACTAGCATGGATCATTGAATTAATGGAGTTGTTTAACAATTGGGAGCAAAAGACCAAAGATTATCCTGGGCATAAAGAATCTTGGGCCAAGAATTTAGAATTCTTCTTTGAAGGCCAATTATCTCCTGAAAACAACCCTCTTGTTTTAGTTGAACCAACTTCGTTTAAAAATTATCATTATTCAGGCGAGCTTGCCTATGGATGGGGATTGTACCTGAATGTTTTGGCAGACGAATCAAAAAACGGAATGACTTCGGTTTCAAGACAAATGAAACACTATTTCCGTCAATTATTCAATGTAACTAAGGATAATTATGTAGAAACAGACATTAGTCAAAAGCTAGTGATTAGGCACATAAAAAACTACCTGGCTCAACACCCTTATACCGACAAACTAATTATCAATCTAATCAATTCAGGAGATGCTTCCGTATTTGCAGATGCATTTGTAGAACTAGAAAAAGATAAAGCGTTTAAAGCTATTAAATACGAAGTCAGAATATTTAAAGGTGACGATAGGATAATTGAGCATGGTGAAGCTTTAAGAAATTTAATCAATCCGGAGTTCAATGTATCAGAAGAGGCGGAAGTGTTTTCGCAGCCTTCAAAAAACAGGTTGTTCCCTAAGCTGCGTTTCTCTATCAATAGCACTTCTGATTACTTAAAAGTACCTTCAAAGTTTACCGCACATTTAAGTTTCTTGGTAGACCCATTTCCCATTACAGTCGAACTCATCAAACCATATAAAAATGATAGAAATTTCTATCTGAACGGATTATTAACTGAATCAACTGTAACCGTTGATGAGAATGGCAACCAAATAAAGTGGAATAGGTTCATTCGAGGGAATAGACTTTCCATTGGTTATCAAGGCAGTGGAAAATTAGGTATAGATTTATTTGACAACATTCAGTCATTCGTTGCAGGCGCATTGGCATCAAAACACACAGAATCCATTCCTTCTACCCAGTTAAGGCTTAATGATAGGGATAAAGTTCTGTTAACTCATTTACATGATTATTCCGATTGGGTAATTACGTTTGATAAAAACCTTGGGCCACAAATATTTGATCAACCATCAAAAGACGGTAAAATTCCATTCCTACTTGATTACGTCCCTGGAGAGGAATTGTTCGGAATTTCATCTTATTTGACTACCAGACCAACTTCAGAAGTATTAGGATTGCTTGGACCACATTTTGAAGAGTTCAACCTAGATATTTATAATGCAGAAGACGAGAAGAAAATAAAAATACTTCTTGAAGACCTCAGAGCAGTAAGTAGTTCTTTGGTACTACAGCTAAACTCATCAAAAAATAAAGCTTTTGAGGTCATTGGTTCTGCATTTACCAAAAGAGTTTTAGAAAAGAAAGGATTATTGGAGGAAGCCTTTTTGATTCCAATTGACTTGCATCAAAACCTTTTCGATCCTTCTGAAAGCAAAAGTAGAGCAGATAATTTATTGGTGTCAATCAACCCGGATAAAAGAGAAATATCCATTTCCGTTATCGAAATAAAATGCAGAAAATCTCTTGGAGAAACTGAAAGCAATGAGTTGAAAGTTAAAATGAGAGAGCAGATTGAGAATACTATTGAGGCGTTAAGGATGCATTTTGATCCGGAATATCACTTGTCTATGGACAGGCTTGATAGAGAGATTAAGAATAAGGAATTAAAGTCTTTACTAAGCTTTTATATCGAAAGGGCGTATCGTTACGAATATTTGAATGAAAACGCATACGAAAGCTATTTAGCGTTTTTACAATACCTAGATGCAGGATTTAAACTTAAATTCAATCAACTGGGTTTAATATTTAACTTCACAGCTCAAAGAAAGCATCATAAAGAAATTCTAGATCACGATTTAGCTTTCTTCACATTTGGAGGAAGATTAATTGAAGAAATACTTGATCCGGATTCAGACCTTAACACAAGAAAACTTGAAGATAATGAGTTAGATGCTGAGTTAAGTTCGGTTATAAGAACGAATACGACATTGAAACCATTCATTCAGAAATTCAAATCGAAAGATCCTGAACAACCAATTGAAGAGGTGAAAGAAGTTGGTGAGGAATTAGTAAAAATAAAGGAAACAGAATTAAAGGCTGAGGAGGAGTTTGAAGAGCCTGAAATGGTTGACCATATAGATACACCTATTTCTACTGATATATCAACTGATGTAGAACATATAACTCCTGAATATGATATTCTTATAGGTAGGAGCTCACCAAGTAGTCAGTTCGGAATTTTAGGAGAAAGTCTCCATGGAAAAAAGATTGCTATTGATTTGAGTGAAACAAATACAATTAGTTTGTTTGGTGTTCAAGGTGGTGGTAAAAGTTATACTATCGGGACTATTTCTGAAATGGTATTAAAGCAATTTAGCAAGGTAAATGAGCTACCAGCTCCACTTGCAGGTGTAATATTCCATTATAGCGAAAGCATGGATTATGAGCCTGAATTCACTTCTATGATTTACCCAAATGACAAGGAAGCTGAACTCAATAAACTGAAAGAAAGATACGGTGCTAACCCTGATAATATTGAGGATGTAATTATCCTTACGCCAAAGGACAAAATTGAAGAAAGACAGGTTGAATATCCATCAATTGAAGTTTTACCGATTGCATTCAATTCAAAAGAACTTAATGTTCAGGATTGGCTATTCATACTTGGTGCAATAGGAAATGATTCAGCATACATTAAACAATTAAAAGCCATAATGAAAGAGCACAGAAGAAATATAACTATTGATGGGGTTACCCAAAGTGTTGAAACTTCTGAACTCTTATCAAATTCACAAAAAGCACTCGCACGACAAAAATTAAGCTTCGCAAGAGAATATATAGATGACAACTTCATGTTGAGAGATGCCCTTAAGCCAGGAAGATTAATTATCGTGGATTTAAGAGATGAGTTTATTGTCAAAGATGAAGCTTTAGGATTATTTGTAATAATGCTTAATATATTCTCAGCCGTCAAAAATGTGAACGGAGCACACTTCAATAAGTTTATTGTATTTGATGAAGCACATAAATATATGGACAATAAAGACCTAACTGGGAATATTGTAACTGCCATTCGTGAAATGAGACATAAGGGAGTAAGTATAATGATTGCCAGTCAAGATCCTCCGAGTTTGCCAAACGAGATAATAGAATTGAGCTCAGTGGTATTACTGCATAAGTTTAATAGCCCTCAATGGTTAAAGCATATTCAAAAATCCATCACCCAATTATCAATGCTAGGAGCAGTAGATATGGGTGCATTGGTTCCTGGGGAAGGGTTTTTATGGGCTACTAAGGCTACTGAAAAGAGTATAACAACAAAGCCCGTGAAAGTATTTACGAGACCAAGAGTAACTAAGCATGGTGGTGGAACAATTCAAGCTAATGGAGGTAAATGAAATCAATAGTTTTTTCACATAGAGGAAAAAGAGAGGTCAATCAGGATTTTGTTTTGGTTCGGAACATAAATCCTGAAACCTATCTTCATCTTATTGTTGATGGTATGGGAGGCTATGAGCATGGAGAAATAGCTGCTAAAATAGTTGCTGAGAGTATCTTGACATACTTATCGACAGTTGAAATTATTGATGAAGCACAAATACAAAAGGCAATAAATAAAGCAAATCTTTCAATAAGACAACTAAGGAAAAAGAACAATACAAAAGTTGGAGCAACAGTTGGCGGAGTGATTTTACAATCAAATCAAGCTACTTGTTTTTGGGTTGGGGATGTGAAAATCTTTTATTACAAAAACAATAAACTTGTGCGAGAATCAACCTCTCATACGCTTATTGATGAAGTTATTAGCAATGGTACAATCAAGGATCTAAAGCAAATAAATAAGTATAAACACGTTGTAACACGGTCAGTTCAGGGAGATGTTTATCTGTCTCAAATCGATGTGTTTACCCAAGAGAAGATTGATGATTCAGATTTATTCCTAATCTGTTCTGATGGTGTACACGATTTATATAATGGCATTCACTTGCAGCAAATACTGAACACTTCTGATTCCTATGAAGAGGCGTTTAACCGAATCGAAAAACGTTTAATGAATGAGGCAAAAGATAATTTTTCGTTAATCACGCTTCAAATTTGATGAAATATATTAGGCTATGCAGCAAGCAGGTATGATAGTGTGTTTATTTTATTTGCCACCTATTTTGCCACCCAAAAAATAAAAAACCCTGTGAAACATCTGTTTCACAGGGTTTTTCCGTACCTCGGGTGGGAATCGAACCCACACTCCCGAAAGAACTGGATTTTGAATCCAGCGCGTCTACCAATTCCGCCACCGAGGCATTAATTGGGGTGCAAATCTAATAATTTTTTATTTAGTTTCTTATAATTATTCGCTTTTTTGTTTGGCCAGCTCATTGCGCGGAATAGTGTGCCCCGGCCTGCTCCACTTGGGTTTTTCTCCCAGGGGAGAAAATTGGGATTCTTCGGCTTCAACGGTTTTGGGTTGCTCTTTTTTGACAAAGGGTTTTTGCGGATTGAGTCCCAATGTCCTGAACATTTCCATATCTTCATTGACATCCGGGTTGGGGGTGGTCAGCAGCTTGTCTCCCGCAAAAATGGAGTTGGCCCCGGCGAAGAAACACATGGCCTGTCCTTCCCGGCTCATGCCGGTCCTTCCGGCAGAGAGGCGTACCTGGGTTTCGGGCATTACGATCCGGCTGGTAGCTACCATACGGACCATTTCCCATATCTCAACAGGCTTCTCGTCTTCCATTGGGGTTCCTTCAACGGCTACAAGAGCGTTTATAGGTACGGATTCCGGTTGTGGATCCAGGGTGGACAATGCCACCAGCATGCCGGCTCTGTCTTCTGCTTTTTCACCCATACCTATAATGCCCCCACTGCATACGGTAACATTGGTTTTACGTACGTTGTCTATGGTTTGCAGACGGTCTTCGTAACCTCTGGTAGAGATGACCTCTTTATAATATTCTTCGGAAGTATCGAGATTGTGGTTATAGGCATACAGTCCGGCTTCAGCCAGTCGCTTAGCCTGGTTTTCCGTAATCATGCCGAGGGTGCAGCATACCTCCATATCCAGCTTGTTAATGGTACGGACCATTTCCAGCACTTCGTCAAATTCCGCCCCGTCCTTTACATTTCTCCAGGCTGCCCCCATGCAAACCCTGGAACTTCCTGCCGCTTTGGCCCGGAGTGCCTGTGCTTTTACCTGTTGAACACTCATCAGGTCGTTGCCTTCAATATCGGTGTGATAGCGTGCAGCCTGCGGACAATAGCCGCAGTCTTCCGGGCACCCTCCCGTTTTTATGGAGAGCAGGGTGGAGACCTGGACGGTATTCGGATCGTGATATTTACGATGTACCGTCGCAGCTTCATATAGCAGCTCCATCAGGGGCTTGTTGTATATTTCCAGTATTTCTTCTTTGGTCCAGTTGTGTCTTATTTCACTCATAGGTTCAAATTTGAAGTTGGGAATGCGCCCGAAGCCGTATCCCGGTCCAAAAATACTAAAAAAGGATTTGCCGGTCGGGAAACCGGGAGTTAAATTCCGGTTACGGGTTGTCCGTTTCCGGTTACCAGTTTCATTTGTAGATCGGAAAAGATCAAAACGCTCTCCTTTTAAGAGGAGATACCGAAGGCAGAGGGGGGCCACCCCACTATCAAATTAACACCTTATCTCATTGACACATTGAGCTAAGGCGCCGGGTTGGGGATTTGCTTGTGAATGTTGTTTATTTCCTTAAGCACCTCGCCGCTGAGCTCTACGTCAATACTGTCTATGTTTTCCTTTAATTGTTCCATCGTAGTGGCTCCTATGATATTGCTCGTTACAAAAGGTTGTTGATTTACAAAAGCAAGGGCCATTTGTGCGAGGGACAGACCGTTTTTCCCGGCCAGGTCATAGTATTTTCGGGTAGCTTCGGAGGCCTGTTTGCCGCTGTATCTCGAAAAGTTCGGAAAAAGTGTTATCCTGGCATTTTCCGGTTTGCCGGAGAGGTACTTTCCGCTCAATACACCGAAGGCCAGGGGGGAGTAAGGAAGCAGGCCTACATTCTCCCGCATGGAGATCTCTGCCAGGCCTGTTTCATAAAGGCGGTTTAGCAGGGAATACGGGTTTTGCACGGTGACCATTTTCGGCAGGCTGTTTTTCCTACTCTCTTCCAGGAAGCGCATTACTCCGTATGGCGTTTCATTGGAGACTCCTATATGGCGTATCTTTCCCTGTCTTATCAGATCGTTCAGGGTTTCCAGGATTTCAGCAAAATTGTCTTGCCATTGTTCGTTCTCATCGTGTTCATAACCTTTTTGCCCAAAGAAATTGGCATTCCTTTCCGGCCAGTGGAGCTGGTAGAGATCTATATAATCGGTTTGCAGGCGTTCCAGGCTCCCGTCCACAGCTTCGTGTATGGCATCTTTACTGAAACCTGTCTGCCGGATATGTTTGTTGGAGTAGCCGGGGCCGGCTATTTTCGAAGCCAGGATTATTTTGTCCCTGTTCCCGGTTTTTTTAAACCAGCTACCGATGATCTTTTCCGTGGACCCGTAGGTTTCTTTCCGGGCGGGGACCGAGTAAAGTTCAGCGGTGTCAAAGAAGTTGACCCCCTGTTCCAGGGCATAGTCCATTTGTTCATGACCTTCTGCTTCGGTATTCTGTTCGCCCCAGGTCATGGTGCCGAGGCATATTTTACTTACTTTAAGGTCGGTGCCGGGTAAAGTAGTGTACTTCATAGCAATCTTGTAGTATTAAAAATAAACCCGGAAAGGTTTGGTAACTTTCCGGGCGTTATGGTATTTCAGTTAAAAATTATATTTCGTTTAATAATTTGGTGACCTCGTCCAGTTTGGGGGTGAGGATAACCTCTATTCTCCTGTTTTTGGCTTTGCCGTCGGTTGAGGTGTTGGTGGCTACCGGGGCGTACTCACTCCTTCCTGCAGCAGTCAGGTTTTGGGGAGAGATGTTCGGGTTTTCCCGGAGTATATGTACGATGGCCGTTGCTCTTTTGGTAGAGAGGTCCCAGTTGTCTTTGATCTGCCCGTTGCCCCGGTAGGGAACATTGTCCGTATGGCCTTCGATAAGAACGGAAATATCGGGATTTTGTGCGAGGACCTTACCCAGTTCAACCACAGCCCTTCTTCCTTCGGCGCCAACGGCCCAGCTTCCGCTCTGGAACAACAGTTTGTTTTCCATGGAGACATAGACCTTTCCGTTCCGGTGCTCTACGGTAAGCCCGTTGCCTTCAAAATCGAGCAGGGCTTTGGAGATGGCATCCTTGAGGCTTCTCATGGCGGTATCTTTGGAGGCAATAAGGCCTTCCAGTTCATCCACTCTTCTGGACCTGGCCTCCAGTTGTTTTTTCAGCTCTTCGAGCCGGGCGCTTTCCTGTGCCAGGGTATTTTCCTTGGCTTCGAGTTCGGCCAGGAGTTCGCGGTTTTTCTTAGAGTTTTCGGCTATGGCTACACTGCTGTTCTTTTCCAGGGCATCGTATGATTCCTGCAGATTGGCCAGGTTGTTTTTGGCCGCAGTGTATTCCTGTTGCAGTCTGTCCCTTTCGGCAACGGCTTCGTCATGAGCCTTTTGCAGGGCATTGAGGTCATTTTCGAGACCATTGTTCGCCGTTTCCAGTTCCTGGTTCTTATGGGCCAGCTCGCTCCTTTCCTGTTTCAGGGCAGCATATCGTTCCTCCAGGTCTTTGTACACCTTTGAGGAAACACAGGAAGATACAAGGGCCATACAACTTATACCGAGAATGACTTTTTTAAACATGATACAAGGTTTTTTATACATCCAGTTCTACCATAATGGGGCAATGATCGCTGTGTTTTGCCTCCGGTAATATAACGGCCCTTTTCAGCTTTTCTTGCAGGGGTTCGCTCACCATGTTATAATCGATACGCCACCCCTTGTTGTTATTACGGGCATTAGCGCGGTAACTCCACCACGAATACTGGTGTGGTTCCTGGTTAAAATAGCGGAAGCTATCAATAAAACCGCGGTTTATAAAATTGTCTATCCATTCCCTTTCTACCGGGAGAAAGCCGGATACCTTGGCATTTCTCACCGGGTCGTGAATGTCTATGGCCCGGTGACAGATGTTATAATCGCCACAGATCACCAGATTGGGTTTTTCCTGTTTCAGTTGGTCTACATAGCCCTGGAAATCGGCCATATATTGCAGTTTGTGTTCCAGCCGGGCAATGTTGGTCCCGGAGGGGAGGTAAAGGCTCATAACGGAAACCCCGTTAAAATCGGCACGGAGGTTTCGCCCTTCGGTATCCATATAATCTATGCCCGTTCCGTATTCCACATGGTCCGGCTTTATCCTGGACAGGATGGCTACACCGCTGTAACCTTTTTTCTCTGCACTGAACCAGTAATGATAAGGATACCCGGCCTTTTCAAAGAGGGAAAGGTCGAGTTGTTCTTTCTGGGCCTTGGTCTCCTGTATGCAAAATACATCAGGACCGGCACTTTGCAGCCAGTCCAGAAGGCCTTTGTTGATCGCTGCGCGTATGCCGTTTACATTATAGGATATGATCTTCATCTGTTTAAAATTTCAAAAGCCATTGGCAATGCCTTTTATATTTCGGTTGGCAGTGCCTTTATTGTTAAAGGTCCATTATGGACCTTCATGGAATTGTTTTGTGCTAAATTAAAGAATACAAGCGTTTTCTCCGTTAAAATGGTTCTAAAATTTTAAGGCTGCTTCAAATGGTTTTGAAACAGCCTTGTAATTTGAAAGTTCAAAGTTCGAAAGTTGCAGGTTACAGGTCTCTTCAACTTGTAACTTGCAACCTATAACCTTCTAATACCTATAATAATCCGGCTTAAACGGTCCTTCTACTTCAACACCGATATATTTGGCCTGCTCTTCGTTCAGCGTTTCCAGTTCCACACCTATTTTCTGAAGGTGCAGCCGGGCCACTTTTTCATCGAGGTGCTTGGGCAGCATATATACCTTGTTTTCGTATTTATCGCGATGGTTCCACAGCTCTATTTGTGCCAGGGTCTGGTTGGTAAAAGAGTTGCTCATCACAAAGCTGGGGTGTCCGGTGGCACATCCGAGGTTGACCAGGCGGCCTTCTGCCAGCAGGATAATGTCGTTGCCGTTTATGGTATACTTGTCCACTTGCGGCTTGATGTTCACTTTAGACCCCCCGTGGTTATCGTTAAGCCAGGCTACGTCGATCTCATTGTCAAAATGGCCGATATTACAGACGATGGTCTTGTCTTTCATCTTTTCGAAATGACGACCGGTTACGATGTCTTTATTTCCGGTAGTGGTGATCACGATATCGGCTTTGCCTATCACGGTATCCAGCCTTTTCACTTCATAGCCATCCATCGCTGCCTGAAGGGCACAAATGGGGTCTATTTCAGTTACCGTTACGATGGCACCCGCACCACGGAATGAAGCGGAGGTACCTTTCCCTACATCACCATAGCCGCAGACCACTACGCGTTTCCCTGCAAGCATAAGGTCGGTAGCCCTTCGTATGGCATCTACTGCACTTTCCCGGCAGCCGTATTTGTTGTCGAATTTAGACTTGGTTACCGAGTCGTTCACATTAATGGCAGGGATGGGCAGGGTTCCGTTTTTCATCCTGTCGTACAGGCGGTGCACTCCGGTGGTGGTTTCTTCCGATAGGCCTTTTACTCCGGAAACCAGATTCGGGTAACGGTCCAGTACCATATTGGTGAGGTCGCCCCCGTCGTCCAGTATCAGGTTCAGCGGTTTGCGGTCTTCCCCGAAGAACAGGGTTTGTTCTATACACCAGTCAAACTCTTCTTCGGTCATTCCTTTCCACGCATATACAGGGATGCCGGCTGCAGCAATGGCAGCAGCAGCGTGGTCTTGTGTGGAAAAGATATTACAGGAGCTCCAGGTAACTTCAGCACCCAGGGCCACCAGTGTTTCTATGAGCACGGCGGTTTGCACCGTCATGTGCAGACAACCGGCAATACGTGCACCCTTGAGCGGCTGTTCCTCACCGTATTCTTCGCGGAGAGACATCAGGCCCGGCATCTCGGCCTCGGCCAGTTCTATTTCCTTTCTTCCCCATTCTGCCAGTGAAATATCTTTCACTTTATATGCTGTGTAGGGAGCCGTTTTTGTATTCATAATCGTATATTTGTTTTTTGAGTGATTTAGTCCCCTTTCCCGTAAAAACAGAAAGGGAGGACAAAGTTACGGAATAACTTTATCTAAATAAAATGTAAAGCCGTAAGAGACTGGATATTGGTGGGGTGTCCTGGAACTTAAACCAATACCATCCGGCTTATGCCTTTTTATTGTTGAATGCCCGCACGGGCTTTGAGAACGGGAACCTGTATGCCTCTGTACAAAACGATAGCGGTAAACGCAAATACCACCATATGGATATGGAAAATAGAAGAAAGCTATGAAGAACTCCTCCGGGGTATAATCCCCACGGAAAAGTGCCTTCAACGGGTGGGTTCCATGAAATCCGATATTCACCGCAGGGGGTTTCTCAGTGTACGTCAATTACTGAAGATCGCCGGTTACGAAGCCGAAGCCCTTTTTTATGATGCGAACGGAAAACCGCACCTCAGGGATGGAAAACACATTTCCATTTCCCACTCCTTCCAGTTTTCGGCCATTATTGTCAGCGATTTTCCCGTAGGTATTGATGTTGAAAAACAACGCGAAAAGATCACGATCATTGCCGATAAGTTTGTAGACTACGAGTTCAGCTACCTGAATGAAAGCGAACTGGTGCGGAAACTTACGGTCATATGGTGTGCCAAGGAAAGTATGTACAAGGTGTTTGCCGCTCCCGGAATGAGCTTTAAGGAACATACCAGGGTCATTCCTTTCGACCTTGGCGAAAATGAGACCACCGCCTGGATACACTTTAAAGGAGAAGTCCGGAAATACCGCATCCCTTTCCTGGAGTTCGAAGGGTTTAGTTGTGCCTATGCCATTCAAAAATGTGAAGTATGAAGTGAGGAGTACGAAGTAAAAGCTAGTCTAAAGTTAAAAAGAAAACTTCTCCCCCTTGAGGCGGTGCACTGAGCGAAGCCGAAGTGGGAGACATAGAGGGGGGCTCCTGGCAAAAGTAATTTAGACAGTCTATAAAAAATCGAATAATCGAAACAATTGAAATATATTCCAATGAAAATATCAGTAGAACTTACGTTAACACCCCTGCAGGATGAATTTGAAGAAGCCATTATACACTTTATTAAAAAACTGAGGGCATCGGGGCTTACGGTATTGGAAAACCCTTTGAGCACCCAGGTCTATGGTGATTATGACAAGGTGATGTCTCTGCTGACCTCTGAAATTAAAGAAGCCTTTGAGCTGGTAGAAAGGGGACTGTTGTACATGAAGATCGTAAAATCGGATCGCAGCGATTATGAACCACATTTTTGATTGGGTCTTTGCCCAGTACGACGATGTCCCGGTGCACCTGGTGGTGCTGGAAATGATCGCTGTTTTCTTTGGGTTCCTGAGCGTACTTTATTCCAAAAGAGAAAATATACTGGTATATCCCACTGGGATCATCAGTACAGCGATATTTGTATATATCCTGTTGGTTTATGGCCTTTTGGGCGATATGCTTATCAATGCCTATTATTTTTCCATGAGTATTTACGGGTGGTATTTCTGGACACGGAAAGTAGATGCTACGCATTTTATTCCCATCACCCGGACAACTCAAAGAGAAAAATGGTGGTCTGTTGTACTGTTTGTGCTAACGATAGGATTTGTCTTCGGAGTTTATAAATTCTTTGATAAATGGAACAGCTGGACAGCCTATGTGGATACCCTGACCACAGCCGTGTTCTTTGTGGGGATGTGGCTTATGGCCCGGAAAAAACTGGAAAACTGGACCTACTGGATCATCGGAGACCTGATTTCCGTACCTTTATATATGTATAAGGGGCTTGTCTTTACCTCTCTCCAGTATGCCGCCTTTACCGTAATTGCCATATTCGGATATTTAGCATGGAAAAAAAACTTGAACAAAAGCCCGGAAGTCTTGTTAAAATAGTATTGTTCGGCCCGGAATCTACCGGGAAGACCACGCTTTCCCGGCAGCTGGCAGCGCATTACGGTACCACCTGGGTCCCGGAGTATATGCGGGAATATCTGCAGCAAAAGTGGAACAGGGAGCATAAGATCTGCGAGCCGGAAGATATGTTGCCCATAGCCGAAGGACAAATGCAGGTGGAAAATGAAAAAGCGGCCGTAGCAAAAAAGTTGTTGTTTTGCGATACGGACCTGCTGGAACTAAAAGTATATTCTGAAGTATACTACGGGCAGTGCGATCCTGAGATAGAAAAGTTTGCTTTGCAGAACAAATATGATCTGTATTTTTTAACGTATATTGATGTTCCCTGGGAAAAGGACGACCTCAGGGACAAACCGGGAGAACGAAAAGAAATGTTCGGGTATTTTAAAAACACCCTGGAAAAATACCGTCGCCCTTATGTAGTCCTGAAAGGAAATGAGGAAGAACGTTTACAGCAAGCCATAAAATATATAGAACACCTTATTCAGAAAAAATAACCTCGTTAAATAACAAAAAACAACCATGTTTACAGAGAAAGACCATCAGCAGCTCCGCGAAAAAGGAATAACCGTAGCGCAGGTATTGGAACAGATCGATATTTTCAAAGAAGGAGTCCCCTTTGTCAACCTGTTAAGATCCGCTACCGTAAAAAATGGTATTGTTTCTGTTTCCGAAGAAGTAAAGCAACGTTATATATCATTGTATGACAGTGAAAAAGATGGTGTGGAAGTGATGAAATTTATTCCGGCTTCCGGGGCAGCAACACGGATGTTCCGGTCACTGTTTAAATTCCTCGATAAATTTAATCCCGAAAGGGAAACATTCAATACCTATGTAAACAGGGAAAAGGCGCATGATATGCAGATATTTTTCGTGGGTGTTGAAAAACTGCCTTTTTATGACGAAGTAATTCAGAGCCTCAAACATAAAGAGCCTGGTTTTGACAGCTTTCCCGACGATCGGCAGAAATATCTTTTTGTCCGGGAAATGCTGGCGGAAGACGGGCTCAATTACGGGGCTTTCCCCAAAGGGCTGCTTCCGTTCCATAAATATAAGACGCATAGTGCCACGGCTTTTGAAGAACATTTGTATGAGGCTGCCCTCTATGATGTTTCTAATGGAGTGGCACAATTGCACTTTACCATTTCGGAAAAGCATTCCCATAAATTCGATGCCGAGTTCAACAAAATAGAGAATTATGTAGGAGAAAAGACCAGTACTTCCTTTACAATTTCTTTTTCTTATCAGAAAAAATCCACGGATACCATCGCTGTTACCCCCGAAGACAAGCCCTTTCGAACCAACGACGGCTCCCTGTTGTTCCGGCCGGCCGGACACGGTGCACTGATAGAAAACCTCAATGACCAGGATGCGGATATTATTTTTGTAAAGAACATAGATAATGTGGTGGTCTATCGCTACAAGCACGAAATGGCCGGCTATAAGAAAATGCTGGGCGGGATACTGATGGAATACAGGGATAAGATATTTGCCTATGCAAAAATGCTGGATGAAGAAGAAATAACAGAAGAACAGATCGCGGAGATAAAAACATTCCTGCACGATGAACTCAATACCCTCACTGCTCCTGATTTTTACAAGTATACCCGGAAATACCAGATAGAACACCTGAAAGAAAAACTGAACAGGCCCATACGGGTATGCGGTATGGTAAAAAATGAGGGAGATCCCGGCGGAGGGCCTTTCTGGGTGAAAGATGAAGACGGTAATATTTCGCTCCAGGTCATTGAAGCGGCACAGGTGGACCATAACAACAAAAAGCAGGTGAAAATTTTAAAAGGAGCTACACATTTTAATCCGGTAGATATTGTATGCGGTGTTAAAAATTACAAAGGCGAAAAATATAACCTCCTCGATTTCGTAGATCCGAAACAGGCCTTTATTACAGAGAAGACCAGAGAAGGAAAAGAGCTGAAAGCATTGGAACGTCCCGGTTTGTGGAACGGGGGAATGGCCTTTTGGAATACCATCTTCGTGGAAGTGCCCCTCGCAACCTTTAATCCCGTGAAAACAGTGAACGATCTGTTGAAGCCTGCACACCAGGTGAAAAAAATGGGGTAACAGATCTTCTTTTTAACAGGGTGCCCGGGCCGGAAACAGCCTTGGGGACAAGAAGCGTTATTTTAGGCCTTAATGGCCTTTTTCTGTTTATAAGAAATTTGTTTTCAGTGGAGCCCGTGATAATTTCTGTATAAACGTTACACACTTTTGTGTGGCATTTTTCACAAATCCACATGCACGATAGGTTTTCGGGTTTTTAGAGGCGATTGTAAACTACTGATAGTTATATAGTTGAAAAATATTCTGGAAACGCATGACAAAAGGCATTATAATTTCATAATACTAAACAGGATTTTGAAAATGAGTTTAATCTTAAAACACAGCATTATGAAAAAGATAGTTTTTGCATCAGTATTAGCCTTGGGAAGTCTTACCGCAATTTCAGCTACTACTCCCGTGGTTCATGACGGTATCATGGATGTAGTGCTTCAGGAGGAATTTACTGAAATTTCCGCTGACGAACTGCCCCAGGCCGTAAAAGACGCATTGGCTGCAGATTTTCCGAATGCCACTTTGGATAAAGTGTCTGTAAACGAGAATAAAGAATACAAACTGGAAGTGACCATAGACGGAACTGCTTCTGTGTTGTATGCCAGTGAAGATGGTGAGTGGATTCAAAAGTAAGGAAATCCCCTTCTCAAATTCAATATATTTGATTTAGCGTAAAAAAGGCTGCCTCCGGGTGGCCTTTTTTGTTGCGGGAATGCCCTGGCTTCCGGGGCAAAGACATCCTGGTCCAGGGGACCGGGATCGGCATAAATTAAAACCGGAAGACAGCTGCTGCAAGTATGGGGAAGTACCGTTAATGTATAAATTTTACACAACGCCCTTCCCTTTATACAGAAAATTTACACACTATACGGTAGCCGCTGTTGGTGCTTATAATGTTAAGGTGTTGTTGTATAGTATTTTGTGATTATTCTCCGGAAAGGAGATAAAATGGCACTATAATTTCTATATAAAAAGAGAACAAAAGATAAACGGTATATCGCTACCTGAAAAAACAACGGGTACGATGTATTTAAGATAACGGTGAGTGGATACAGAAGTAATTTTGTGTCCAAGATTAGGTTGGTTAGTAAGAGAGACCGCTCAGGCGGTCTCTTTTTTTTGTTTTTTTAACGTTGGAAATAGTATTAAGTATTTACATTTGTAAAATAGCGGGAAATAACCGATATTAACGCTGCCTGAACATCCGCCGGCTTCATCTGTGCGTATATAAAATGTATTTTAAGCCGGTATCTTTATATATAGATCATTTAACACAAATCATTGAATGCCCAATATCCTTATCATAGAAGATGATGTGGCCTTTTGCAAGGTGCTGGAAAAGTTTTTGATGAAGAACGGACACGAGGTTTCTACCAGTTTCTCCGCCACAGAGGCCAAAACTAAAATAGCAGAAAATACTTTTGACCTGATCATTACAGACCTTCGCCTGCCCAATTATGACGGGCTGGATCTGTTGAGTGAAATAAAACAGGATTTTCCCGCAATCCCGGTTGTGCTGATGACGGGCTATGCCGAAATAAATACGGCTGTAAAGGCCATGAAGAAAGGTGCCTTTGACTATATTTCCAAGCCTTTTAATCCCGATGAGGTATTGCTGATCATCAATAAGGCTCTCAAGGAAGCCAGGGAGAAGCCCTCGAAGAAGGAAGCTGTCCCTGCTGCGGCCCGGCAACAAATATCAGATACCGGAGAGAGATTTGTTGCGGGAGCCAGCGTTGCTTCCCGGAAACTGAACCAGTACATAGACCTGGTAGGGCCTACGGATATGTCGGTGCTGATCATCGGGGACAGTGGGACCGGAAAAGAGGTAGTGGCCAAGGCCATTCATAATAAAAGCACGAGAAAGGATCAGAATTTTATCGCTGTCGATTGCGGTGCCATTCCCCGGGAAATAGCGGCCAGTGAGTTTTTCGGGCATGTCAAGGGGTCGTTTACAGGAGCCGTAAACGACAAGATGGGGCATTTCGAAGCGGCTAACGGCGGAACCATCTTCCTGGATGAAGTGGGGAACCTGTCTTACGAAAACCAGATCCAGCTCCTGAGAGCCTTGCAGGAAAGAAAGATAAAACGCATAGGCAGCAGCAAGGAAATAAAGGTAGACATCAGGCTTATTACAGCCACGAATGAAGACCTTCAGGCAGCTGTGCGAAAGGGGGATTTCCGGGAAGACCTGTACCACAGGCTCAATGAATTTTCCATCAATGTACCCAGCCTTTCCGAAAGGAAGGACGACCTGATGCTTTTTGCCGACCACTTCCTCGACCTGGCCAATAGCCAGCTGGGCAAGCACGTTCTGGGCTTTTCTTCCGAAGTTTCAGAAGCCTTTGAGAATTATAGCTGGCCCGGAAATATCCGGGAACTGCAAAATGTGATCAAACGGGCCACCCTGCTCACTACCTCAGAACACATTCAGAAAGATGCACTCCCCCAGGAGATATTCAAAGCCGAAAACCAGAGGATGGATTACAGTTTCTTCAAGACTGAAAATGAAAAAGAATTGATACTCAATGCCCTCCGGGAAACGAATAACAATAAGAGCAAGGCTGCCGAACTCCTGAAAATGAACCGTAAAACCCTGTATAATAAACTGAAACTTTATAAAATAGACCTGTGATCTTTTGTTTGACGCAGATAAATAGTTAACAGATTAAAAGATACAGGATAAGTGGGTTTAATCTTTGGTAAAAAGTAGAGGTTGATTTTATAATTCTCCCGGAGATGTAACTAAACTGAAAGTAATTCGTCTTGATTATGATGCCAAAATTCAAAAGACTAATGATGAAGAAAGTTATTACACCTCTAATGATCCTGTTGGCGACATTAACTTATGCGCAGGGAAAAATAACTGAACCGGTAAAGGTCCCGTTTACACAAACTTCTGACGGACACATCATCATAGCAGCGAAGGTCAATGGAGTTGAGGGAAAATTTATTTTCGACACAGGTGCAGGATTGAACCTCCTTACGAAGAAATTTGCAGATAAGGTCAAAAACCTCGAAAAAACCCACCATTTCTACACAGGGCATCGGGCGACCGGAGAAGAGTTACACATAGATCTATGGAATTCCAGGGCGCTTGACGTTGGGAGCTTCACGGTAAAAAACGAGATATTTTCTGTTTATGACATTGATCTCCCTCTTGATGGGCTTATTTCATTGACACCCTTCAAAGATTATCCGGTCACGATTGATTTTGAACATAAAGTATTGAGCATAGAATCCGGCAAATCTTTAAAGGAACTTATCCGCCGGAAAGATTTTGAAATGCCTGTACAGGTTTCCAACGACAGGGAAATCGCAATAGAGATAGCAACAAAAGTTCAACTTGATGATAAATTGACTTTAAATGTAAGGCTGGACAGTGGTGCGGGATTCGGGGTTTACCGGTTCAGTTCGGTATATATGAAAAAACTGAACGTCGACCCTGACAAAGTGAGAAACGAATTTAAACCAAGTTACTTTAAGCCGGAAGAGGGCAACAGGTATTACTATACGGAATTATCTAAAATGACCGATGTTAATAAAAATGTAGCCATAAAAGATTTCGGCGCTACATTTATCGACGGTTTGATCTATGAGGGAATTATGGGGATAAATTGGATTGGAAAGAAAATCACTATTGACCTTTCGAACAAAAGATTGATCGTACAGAAATAATGCTTGTTAACTGACAGTGTGATGTGCAAGGAGTTTAGGATACGCCCATTTCCTCTTCCAGGGCTTTTAGCACCAAAGGTACTCTTTTCCGGAGTTTTTCTGCATGAGCTTCCGGGGTTTCGGAGGTGTCCGGTTCATAATGTTCCAGCCATTCCAGTAATTCCACGATATTCCAGGCCTTGATCTGCTTGAACATGGAGAGCATTTTGTGCGCCGTATGTTTTACGCCCTCTATATCCCTGTTCTCAAATTGCAGGTTAAGGTCTTCCATATTCTTTCCGGTACTTTCAACGAAAGTCTGAAGGATCTCTTTTAGGGCATCCTCATCGTTCTGTAACAGTTCTTTCAGGGTGTCCAGGTTGTAAAGGCTGTCATTGGTGGAGTTTTCAGAAGGCATAGTCATTGTGTTTTTCAGATTCTCTGCATTCGGGGAAGTATCGCTGGACAGTACTTGTACGATCAATTCCACCAGGGCTCCCGGTGCAAAGGGTTTTTGTATAACGGCAGCAAATCCTGCCCTGATGTATTCTTCGGTATTCAAATCTGCTCTCCCCGTAATGGCGATCACGGGTTTTTCATTCCGGTCGGCAATGGCTTCGAGGAGCCGGAAGCCGTCCATTTCCGGCATCTGGATGTCTGTGAGAATAATGTCGAAATCGTTGTTCCGGATGTGCTCCAGGGCTTCTGATGCCCTGGCAAAAGCGTTTACCCGAAAAGATTGCTGCCTTAAAACTTCAGAAGTGAGGCTGAGCACTGATTCATCATCATCTATAAGCACTGCGTTCACGATCTTCCGAGGTTTTTGCAGCACAGTTTCGACCTGCGGCGCTATTTCTTTTTTGGTGTCTTCTGCCGGTATCTGTAAAGGGATCTTCAGGGTAAAAGTACTGCCTTTGCCTTCCCTGCTCTTTAACTCAAGGGTGCCGTTGAGGAGCGAAGCCAGTTTTTTGGATATGGTAAGCCCGAGCCCTGTTCCGCCATATTTTTTCTCAATGGCGCTTTCTGCCTGGGTAAATTCGTTAAAAATGATCTCCTGTTTGTCTTTTTGTATCCCGATGCCCGTGTCTTCCACATCGATCCGCACCCGGTAGGTAGTCCCGTATTTTTCCAGGACCCCGGCCTTTATTTTTATATGCCCTTTTTCCGTAAACTTGTAGGCGTTGCCAATAAGGTTGGTGAGTATCTGTTTAATGCGGAAAGGATCGCCGGTGAGGTGCTGTTTTAATCGCTCGTCGATGTCTATGATCAGTTCAACAGGTTTGGCATGATACAGCTCCCTGGTGCTTTCTGCCGTATCCGTGATGATGTTTTCCAGGGAGAACAGGGTGTGCTCTATCTTGATCTTTCCGGCCTCCAGCTTGTTGTAGTCCAACAGGTCGTCCACCAGGTTACTGACGTATTCCGAAGCATTTTTTACCCGTGTTACATACTGTCCCTGTTTGGGGTTTATTTCGGTGTTGTGCAAAAGGTCGGTATACCCGATGATGGTGCTCAGCGGGGTCCTGAGGTCGTGCCCTACCGTGTAGATAAGCTGTTCGCGGGTCTTTAAGAGTTGTTCGGTAGTATTCTTGGCTTTTTCCAGCTGTTTCCGGTACGACTGGCTTTTCCAGAAATCGTTCAGGATCAGGTAAGAAAAGAAAATGGCGAGCAAAAGCCCTATAACGGCTGCAATGGTTATAACCCGGACGGTGTTTTTCAGGGCAACATCCCTTTGCCTGTTCAGTATATTGGTGGTATTGATGATCTCACTTTCAAAAGAAGACAGGATCTCCCGGAGCTGCTGGGAAATGATGATGTCGTTTCGCAACAGTTCGTCTTCTTTAGCGGTCAGGGACCGTTTTATCTTCAGGGATTTTAGTTTCAGGTCTTTTAGAAGTTCTTTAGAGGCCGTGAGTACAGAGTCTGCCATTTTTTCTCTGTCGGCCGGTGAGGTATTGTCTTTTATGGTTTTATTTATGAAATTAACCCATTCCTGAGCTTTTTCCCTTTCTTCCTCCCCGAACTGTTCCGGGTTGGTAAAACTCTGTTCCAGGGTCAATTCTCCCACAGAAGATTCTATCTGGGTTATTTCTTCAATGGCCTTTTCCAGAGAAACATCCGTTTCGTCCCTTCTCTTCAGGGTACGAAGCTCCTTGATGTTGTTTACCTTTTTGTCCAGCAATAGCTTAACGCTGTCCAGCAAATGCAGCAGACCCACCTGGTCCTCCCGGTCTATCAGGGGTTTCAGCTCGTCTATTTCGGTATACAGCTGGGCAGTTTCGTCCATAAAGGTGTTAAAATCCTTTGTGGAAGAAGATTGCAGTGTGATCCTGGCCAGGCTTTCTGTTTCATATAAATGGGCAATAAGGGAACTGGTGATAAGCAGTTTTTGGCTTTCGGCGGTATTAGTGTTCTGGTTTTTTGTAAATATCTGAAATTCAGCATATACAAACCACCCCACGGCTATCATAAGGAGTGCCAGTGCTATATAGCTCAGAAGAACCTTATAAGTGATCGTGCTTTTTTTTGTGCTCATAGGGCAAAAGTATACATACTGGTGTGAATTTCATTACCAAAATACAAAGTTCCTGCCAAACGGGATACGGCATGTGTATTATTTATGGAGTTTTGGAGTTTTGGAGTTTTGGAGTTTTGGAGTTTTGGAGTTTTGGAGTTTTGGAGTTTTGGAGTTTTGGAGTTTTGGAGTTTTGGAGTTTTGGAGTTTTGGAGTTTTGGAGTTTTGGAGTTTTTTAAAAGAATTATAAGGTACAACAAATTCCCGAAACTCACCAACTAACAACTCATCAACTCCAGAACTAAAAATCCGATCCGCAAGCAAATAATTTCAAAACAATGCGGAAATTGCATTTTTACTCCTTAATTTTGCAGTGTTCAAAAACATCTCATAAGGGGTGCTTAAACTTAGGCAGAGCAAAAGAGCTGTCGAAAGCAAGCTGAGATCATACCCATGGAACCTGGAACAGGTAATGCTGTTTAGGGAGGGCCGAGCGTTAAGAAAATGTCCGGGGGACATTTGTAGTGAAGAAACCAGGCGGCGCGCGGGATAATAACCGCTCGGAAAAGCCTGGATTCTGAAGGCCCGGAATAACCCATTTTAAATCAAGGAATAATAACCCCTTTTATTCGTACAAAATTGTTACGGATGAATTTGTTGTACAGATCGTTTAACAACGGTAAGCTATTCTGCAAAAGAAGTTTTTTAACCGCAATGACCCTGGTGTGGATATGCAGCTATGCCATGGCCCAGGAAGAACAGGAAAAGGATACTGTAGTGTCTGAACTGGTGTCGCTGGACGAAGTGCTGGTATCTGCCGTAAGGGTTACGGCACAAAGCCCGGTGACCTTTAGTAACCTGGATAAAAAAGACATGGCCTCGAGAAACCTGGGGCAGGATATCCCCGTACTTATGAATTACCTCCCTTCGGTAGTGACCACCAGCGATGCAGGTGCAGGTGTGGGGTATACAGGAATACGCGTGAGGGGAAGTGACGCTACGAGAGTAAACGTTACCATCAACGGTATTCCTTATAACGACTCTGAATCGCATGGGACATTCTGGGTAAACATGCCCGATTTTGTGTCGTCTGTTGAGAATTTACAGTTACAGCGCGGCGTGGGGACATCTACCAATGGTGCCGGGGCTTTCGGGGCCAGCCTCAACCTGCTCACCGATGCAGTTTCCGAGGAGGCCAGCGGGGAGATATCCAATTCTTACGGGAGTTTTAATACGAGGAAACACACGGTGAAATTCAGTACAGGGAAACTCAATGACCATTTTGAAATGGCCGGGCGTTTGTCTGTGGTCCGGTCGGACGGTTATATCGACAGGGCTTCTTCCGACCTTAAATCCTACTTCCTGCAAGGGGCTTATGTAGGCGAGAACACCCTGATCAAGGCCCTGGTCTTTGGCGGGCACGAAACAACCTACCAGGCCTGGAACGGCGTGGATGCAGAAACGCTCAAAAACAACAGGACGTTCAACTCGGCCGGGATGTATAAGGACGAGCAGGGGAACACCAGGTTTTACGACAATGAAATAGACGATTATAAGCAAGACCATGCCCAACTGCACTGGAACCAGAAGATCTCGGAGAACTGGAGCACCAATCTGGCATTTCATTACACTTACGGAAGGGGATATTTCGAACAATACCGCGAGGACGCCCCCTTTTCGGAATATGGTCTGAAGCCTATCCATGCAGGTAACGATACCATAGCCAGTACAGATCTTATTCGCAGAAAGTGGCTGGATAATGATTTTTACGGAACCACCTTTTCCACACATTACAAAAAGGACGGGACCGACCTTATAGTCGGCGGGGCCTGGAACAAGTATGAGGGCGATCATTTCGGGGAGATCATCTGGGCGCGTTATGCTTCCCAAAGCAAGATACGCGACAGGTACTACGACGATTTTTCCGTAAAGACGGATTTTAATGTTTTTGCCAAACTAAACTACCAGCTCGACGGCCACTGGAGCCTTTTCGGCGATGTGCAATACAGGGCCATCCGTTACAAGGCCACCGGGGTACAGGCAGATTTTGTCAACGACACCTTTAATTTCTTTAATCCCAAGGTAGGGGTAACATACAAACTGAATCCGGATCACAGCTTTTACCTGTCGTATGCCCGGGCCGGCCGGGAGCCCAACAGGAATGACTACGAAGAGGGCAACCCCAGGCCTGAATACCTCAATGATATTGAGCTTGGCTGGCGGTACCTGTCTGGCAAGGTGAGGCTCAATGTCAATGCTTATTACATGCGTTATAAAGACCAGTTGGTACTCACAGGAGAACTCAATGATGTAGGGGCACCGATACGGGAAAACAGTGGGGACAGCTATCGCCTGGGGCTGGAAGCCGATGCCGCGATCTTTTTGTCAGACCAGTGGGTCCTGAGGCCCAATATAGCACTGAGCGATAACAGGAACGTAGACTTCGTTTTCCGCCGTGATGGGGAATTACAGGACCTGGGAAATACCAATATTGCTTTTTCTCCTAAAATAATAGCAGGGAACATGTTGTCTTTCGCACCGGTACACAACCTGCAACTTTCAGTACTGTCTAAATACGTCGGGGAGCAGTATATGGGTAATATTGATGCAAAAAGCTCCAGACTGGACGACTATTTTATAAATGACTTTAACGTGCAATATGAGATAAAGACCAACACCATCTTTAAGTCTATTGTGCTGAACGGTCTGGTGAACAATATTTTTGATGTAAAATACGAGTCCAACGGCTTTTTTTACACCGAAGACAATGACAAGATCAATCCCGGGAGCATAACTACGGTAGAAAATGCCGGCTACTATCCGCAGGCCGGGATCAATTTTCTTGTAGGCGCTACACTGAGGTTTTAGCAGGGGTATTGCTATGTTTTTCTCAATTGTTATACACCCTTAAGGTGCTCCCACTTTTCTGGGTTTGATAAAACAGCAGGTCGTACGTCCTTTCCTCGGTGTCCGGCCTGTTCAGCATCTGCCCGTTGAAGAGACTGTATTCGTAGTCCTCACAGTTACATCTACAGTTAGTACCTCCTTCGATCTCCATGGTAGAACAATCGTTAGGGGCGTGATTGGGGCAACTGGCTTCCCATGCGTAGAAACTTCCGCCTGCATTGATGACTAAGATCCCCCGTATACCAACAGTAGGATCATCGATATAAACAGCATTTCCCGGGATCGTGAGGCCATTGTATTTAGGCAGGTTGAGATTAATGTCAAAACTGAACTGGGCTTCCAGCAGATAGGGGTTTCGTTCTCCTTTGTCATCACTACATGAAGAGAGGAAGAATACCGTGATCGCAATAGCAGTGTATATTGTTTTTTTCACGCGGAACAGATTTTAAAGGGCCAATGTTTGTATTGTAATATGCTGGTAAATAGTTGTTTGTATTTTTGTGCTATACAAAACGTAAAGGTAAGAAGTTTATAACAATAAAACATTCCTGCCATCATAGTATTATGTTCTCTTGCGACAAAATTGTCCAAAATTTTGTATATTTGCTTGAATCCTCTCCCGAAGGGGATTTTTTGTATTTAAATGATGAAGTTATGAGTAACGTATCTTATTACACAGCGGAAGGATTGAAAAAGCTGCGAGAAGAGCTGGACCACCTCAAAAGCGTGGAACGGCCCCGGGCATCACAGGCCATAGCAGAAGCGAGAGACAAAGGCGACCTGTCTGAGAATGCAGAATACGATGCTGCAAAAGAGGCCCAGGGATTGCTGGAAATGAAAATCTCAAAAATGGAAGAACTCGTGGCCAATGCCAGGCTTATAGATGAATCTCAGCTCGATACCTCGAAGGTGTTGGTATTGTCCACCGTAAAGATCAAAAACCAGAATAACGGCATGGAAATGAAGTACACTCTGGTGGCCGAGAGCGAAGCAGACCTCAAGACGGGAAAAATATCCGTGAGCTCCCCCATCGGGAAAGGCCTGCTGGGTAAAGAAGTAGGTGATGTGGCCGAAATCCAGGTGCCTAACGGCGTGCTGAAGTTCGAGGTGCTGGAGATCACCAGGGAATAACTTTTTCCCGTAGAAAAAACAAGTCCTTTTTTGAATGCATTCAGAAAAGGATTTTTTATTTTTATATATAACGTGTTGCAACCAGCCCTTCGGCTTTAGTTTATCCTGAGTTTAACCGAAGGACTCAGGAACCAAAACCTGTAACCTGCAACTTGAAACTTGAAACCACAAACCCGTTTAATATGGCAAGTATCTTTACAAAGATCATCAAAGGGGAGATCCCCTGCTACAAGGTGGCCGAAGACGATAACTATTTTGCTTTTCTGGATATCAATCCCAATGCAAAAGGGCATACCCTTTGCGTTCCCAAGAAGGAGGTAGACAAACTATTCGATCTGGACGAGGAAACCTACAACGGCCTTATGGCATTTTCCAGGAAAGTAGCCCTGGCAATTGAAAAGGCCGTTCCGTGTAATCGTGTCGGGGTTGCAGTGGTAGGACTGGAAGTGCCCCATGTACACGTTCATCTTATTCCGCTGAATGTGATGAAAGATATGACCTTTCAGCACAAAATATCGATGGCAGAGGAAGAGTTTGAAACTGTGGCCCGAAAGATCCGGGAACAATTATAGTATCGGTTTCTCCAGGTAGCGATATGCAACTATTCCACCGGCTATGATAGCGATGAGAAGCAGAATGAGGATATAGGACAGCCTGGTAAGCCGAAATGAGGTTTTCCCTGGAGTGACGGTTTTGGAATAATAGTCCAGTACCCGCTCTATGTCGTCTGTCCATTTGACCGGATAGATCGTGGTATCGCATTTATTACAACGAAGGATATTGGAAACCTCTCCGGTAACTTTTTTATACCACCGGCTTTTGATGTGTTTTTGATAAAAAGTTAGGATAAGGCCCGTGTCGGCATAACATTCCGGGCAGTTGTTTGTCAGTGATGCTTCCTTGATGGCGACAAGTTTTTCGTTTAAAGCCATGGTTTTTCGGTGTTTTTTTAACAGAGTTTACCCTTATTTAAACGTTAAGATGTAACTTTTAGCGTGATCTGCATGGTCGTTCCTTTCCCGATATCCGAATGCAGTACCTTTACTTTTCCTTCGTGATAATCCTCTATGATACGCTGCACCAGTGATAATCCCAGCCCCCAGCCTCGTCTTTTGGTGGTGAACCCGGGGTTGAAGATGGTCTTGTAGTGATTTTTCGGGATCCCCTTGCCCGTATCTGTGACCAGCAGGTTGACGTGCCTGCCGCCATCCCTGATCTCGATCCGTAAGTCTCCTTTCCCTTTCATGGCATCGATGGCATTCTTAACGAGGTTTTCTATGGTCCAGCTAAAGAGTTGCGGGTTTATTTTGGCCATGATCGGGTAGTCTGGTGCAATAAAATCAAAAGTAATGAGTTTGGAACTGCGTTCTTTCAGGTAGTCATAGGCATTTTTGGTTTCCCCGATGATGTTGAGTGTTGTGAGCACCGGTACCGAACCTATTTTGGAAAAACGGTCCGTAATGGTCTGCAACCTGAAAATGTCCTTTTCGATTTCCGTAATAATGGCCGGATCGGTGTTTTGCGATTTCAGGATCTCTGCCCATCCTACCAGTGAAGACAGGGGAGTGCCGATCTGGTGTGCTGTTTCCTTGGCCATACCGGCCCACAGTTTGTTCTGGTCCGAAATTTTGGAAGTCCTGTAGAACAATAATATTACAGCGATAAAAAGCAGGATAATGAGGATCAGGGCTATGGGATAGTACTTCAGCTTGGTAAGTACCTCAGAATTGCCGTAGTATAACGTGGCCAGCTTTTCGTTCTTAAAGTTGATCTCAATAGGTTCGTTTTCCCGGGCAAATTCCTTGATCTTCTGCTGTATCTTTTCCGGGTCCTTAACGATTTTTTCGCTCATATTGCTGGGGGTGCTGATACCGTTTACATTGACCAGTATCATGGGAGTGCTGGTGTTGTTGGTAAGCACCTCCAATGGCAGGGCACCCAGGTCCCTTTCCAGGTCGGAGGTTTGTAAGATCTCGGCCTGTGCAGCGGCCCATATCTTCATTTTTATACGTTCTTCTTCCTTAAAACGCTGAAAAAAAGCATAAGTGTTCCACAAAATAAGGGAAACGACCAATACGGACATGCCTATTAGGATCCATTTGGCTATGCTTTTTTGTTTAACAGGTGTCATGGGTTATCCGGATAAGTCATAAATATAAAGTAAAACCTGCAAAATTATTGTTTATAGCGTTCAAAGATTTTATATCTCTTCCGGTTTATTTACTTTTGTTTCTATAAAACATGTTATGTATTCCATAGAGCCCAAAGATATTCCCACGGCAAAATTTCATGGACTGTTACTGGGAGCAGTGGCTCCGAGGCCTATTGCTTTTGCCAGTACCGTAGATGCAGAGGGGAAACCCAACTTATCGCCCTTCAGCTTTTTTAATACGTTCAGTTCTAACCCGCCGGTGATGATCTTTTCGCCAAACAGGAGGGTAAGAGACAACACGAGCAAGCATACCCTGGAAAATGCCAGAATTACAAAAGAGGTGGTGATCAATGTGGTGAATTACGATATTGTACAACAGGCTTCGTTATCCAGTACGGAGTATCCCGAAGGGGTCAACGAATTTATAAAGGCCGGGCTCACCATGCTGCCTTCCGATATCGTAAAACCATTCCGGGTGGCCGAGTCGCCCGTACAGTTTGAATGCAAAATAAAAGAGATCATAGAGCTGGGGACCGAAGGAGGCTCCGGGAACCTTATCATATGCGAAGTGTTGAAGATGCACATCAATGAGGATGTCCTGGACGATGAAGGGCGTATCGATCACTACAAGATAGACCTCGTGGCAAGAGCAGGCGGAAATTTCTATTCCCGGGCCAGGGACGGTTTTTTTGAGATACCGAAACCAACGACCACTTTGGGAATAGGTGTAGACCAGATCCCGGAACATATCCGCCGGAGCAAGGTGCTTACCGGGAACGACCTGGGAATGCTGGGCAATGTGGAAAAACTGCCCTCTGAGGAAGAAATAGAAGCCTTTGTCCAGGATTCCGTGGAGATCAGGGGGATACTGAGTTCGGACGATAATGACAGGATACACAGAAAAGCACAGGATTACCTGAGAAAGGACGAGGTGTATACGGCCTGGAAAATACTGCTTGCCGAAAAATTCGAAATTCCCGGCCAGTCGGTTGATTGAAAAAAGATTGAAATTGAAAAAGATTGAAGTAGATTGATTTTAAGTGTTTCAATCTCTTTCAATCCTCCGGCGTAGCCGGGTCAATCTCCCATCAATCTTTTAATCTTTGCCGATCGGGTATAATGGAAAAAGACGCATAGAAAACCGAAGAGCAAAATTTATATAGTAAACACAGATAAACAACGATAAAAGAGAGTTAATTATGGAAGTTCAAGGAAAAATCAAGATGATCGATGAGACCAAGACCTACGGTAACAACGGGTTCAGGAAGCGGGAGGTCGTCGTGACAACGGAAGAGCAATACCCCCAGCACATCCTGGTGGAGTTTGTACAGGATAAATGCGATTTACTCAATAATTTTCAGGTAGGACAACCGGTGAAAATAGGGATCAACCTTCGCGGCAGAGAATGGGTAAACCCCCAGGGAGAGACCAGGTATTTCAATTCCATACAGGGATGGCGTATAGAAAACCTGCAGGCCGAACAACCTTCGCAAGGTATGCCTCCCGTACCACCCACGGACGCTTTTGAGCCTGCCAATGATTTTAATGAAGAGGAACATGACGATCTGCCCTTCTGATCGGTTCCGGTACAGTAGTATAAGAGGGTGTCTTCTGAAGTCCTGCTTTCAAAAGACACCCTCGTTTTGTTTTTTGCCCTCATCTGCTTAATTTCAGGAAAAAAATATCCATGAACCCTGCCCGCCTCGTAGAGCGTATCTTTAAAAAATTTCTTCCTTCGCAATTTACCATTGCCGTGTTGCTCACGCTGTTTACCGTAGCATTGGCCTATTTTTTCTCCGGAATGGAGCAAGAAGGCCGTCTGCGCACCATACTGTTGTACTGGGAAAAAGGGGTCTGGGACAGCGGCCTGCTCGTTTTTGCTTACCAGATGATGCTTATACTGGTACTGGGGCACGTACTGGTGCTGAGCCCGTTGGTGAACAGGCTTATTGCCATGCTTACAAGACATGCCACAAATACGGCCAATGCCGCAGTTCTGGTGAGTGTTGCCACGATGCTGGCCGCCTTTTTTAACTGGGGGCTGGCCCTTATTTTCGGTGCTGTGCTGGCCAGGAAAGTTGGGGAGAAGGCCCAGGAAGAAGGGTTTCCTTTAAATTATCCGCTGATCGGGGCGGCAGGATATACAGGGCTCATGGTCTGGCATGGGGGAATGAGCGGTTCCGCTCCCCTGAAAGCTGCAGAAAAGGGACATATTGCCGATTTGATGCAGCATGTGCCGAAGGCAGAAGCCAGCGCTTTTTCCTTCCCGGAATTTATCTCCACGCAGCACACCATTTTTAGTTGGTGGAACCTGCTGCTTTTTGGCCTGTTGCTGGTTATCATTCCCGTGGTGTTGTATGCGCTGGGCAAAAAGGTAAAGCCCACAGAGATCAATTTAAAGGTGTATAATCCTGAAAGCCCAGGGAGGAGCAAGATATCGGGAGCTGAAGGCCTGGACCATTCCCGGATCCTCGCGTTCGGTTTTGCCGCGATGATACTGGCCGCCTTTTTTATCCGCTACGGATCTGAACTGGCTGCCTTTAATATCACCCCGAATATGCTCAACCTCTTTATGCTGGGCCTTGCCGTTTTGCTGCACGGAAATTTTCGCAATTTTCTGAATGCTCTGGAAGAAGCGATAAAAGGGGTGTCCGGCATACTCATTCAGTTTCCGTTGTATTTCGGTATTATGGGAATTATGAGCCACAGTGGTATGGTAGAAGATATTTCCGGTTTCTTTGCATCCGTAGCCAATGCTAAGACCCTGCCCGTTTTTATCTTTTTCAGCGGCGGGCTGGTCAATATTTTTGTGCCGAGTGGCGGCGGGCAGTGGGCTGTACAGGGCCCGGTAGTATTGGATGCTGCCCTGAAACTCGGGGTGCCCCTCCCGAAGGCTGTGATGTCACTGGCCTATGGCGATCAGATTACCAATATGCTACAACCTTTCTGGGCGTTGCCGCTCCTCGGGATCACCCGTTTGCGGGCAAAGGATATCCTTCCGTATACCTTGTTGCTTATGGTGGCAGGGACCCTGATACTGGTTGCCGGGCTATTGTTTTTATAAATAAGGTCGTTGAAGTGTTTCCGCGAAATGTGTAAGGACGGAGGAAGGATGACAGAGGATGGGGATGCGATGTTTACAGTTGTAGTGATTGAGCCCGGGTGACCTGCTAACCTGCAACCCGTTGGCCCGAAACCGGCCCGGTGATAAAAATAAAAAAGCCCCGGCAGGTTGAACCGGGACTTAATGTTGTGGTTTTAGGTTTTGCCTTTGTGACAAACTCAAAAAGCAATGATGAAAAATAAATGCTCACAAAGACATGACAAATATGAATAAAAAATTTGTAAAATCAAAAGGGAATTTATTTTTTTAACGAATAAATCTGTTTTAGGCCCGTTTTTCCATGTTTATCCTTGATAAAAATATAGTTTTTCCACCTGTTTCTAAAACATCTGATGTGGGAATTATTGCGGTTGGCGGAGATCTTTCGGTAGAGCGATTGCTGCTGGCTTACAAAAGTGGTATTTTTCCGTGGTTTGAAAAAGGAAGCCCAATCCTCTGGTGGAGCCCCGATCCGAGAATGGTTCTTTTTCCCGAAGAGCTTAAAATTTCCAGGAGCATGCGAAAAATCATGAACAAGGAAGTGTTCACCGTTACCCTTAACCGGAATTTCCGGGCTGTGATACAGGCCTGTGCCGAAACCGGGAGGAAAGGCCAGAAAGGAACATGGATCACAGACGATATGATTGCGTCCTATTGCAAATTGCACGAACTCGGTCACGCTATTTCCGTAGAAGTCTGGCAGGGCGATACGCTTGCAGGAGGGGTGTATGGCATAGACCTCGGTCACGTTTTCTGCGGGGAAAGTATGTTTACCCGGGTGAGCAATGCTTCCAAGGTAGGTTTCATCACCCTGGTGGAAAAGCTGAAAAGGGAAAAATACAAACTCGTGGATTGCCAGGTATATACTTCTCACCTCGACAGCCTCGGAGCCCGGGAAATTCCCCGGGAAGACTTTATAAAGATACTTAAAGAAAGTTAGAGGTTAGAAGTACGAAGTTAGAAGTTTTTTATTAAACCTACCGTTACACTTCATACTTCTAACCTCGTACTTCTGCATACCGGAAACAATTCACCTCGTGGTCATTCACCATCCCGGTAGCTTGCATATGGGCATAGATCACCGTGGTGCCTACAAATTTGAATCCTCTTTTTTTCATGTCCTTGCTGATCTTGTCCGAGAGCGGGGTATTGGCGGGTGTCTTTCGGTAATCCGACAGGTGGTTTTGAACGGGTTTTCCGTCTACAAACCCCCAGATATATTGACTGAAACTTCCGAATTCTTCCTGCACCTTCAGGAAGGCCTGGGCATTGCCCACTGTGGCCCGGACCTTTAATTTGTTCCGGATGATCCCTTTGTCCTGAAGCAGCACCTCAATTTTATCCTCCCCGTAGTTTGCGATCTTCCGGTAGTCGAAATGGTCGAAGGCTTTCCTGAAGTTCTCCCGCTTTCGCAATATGGTGATCCAGCTGAGCCCGGCCTGGAAGGTTTCCAGGATCAGGAACTCAAACAGCCTGTCGTCATCATAAACAGGGAGCCCCCATTCCTCATCGTGATATTTTTCGTAAAGCGGATCGCCTACGCACCAGCCACAACGTTTTTTTTCCATAAGATGTTAGTGTTTGCGCTAAGATAAATATTAAAATGCAAAGATGGAAGTGCCCGGTATTCGGTGATCAGTAATCGGTAATCAGTAATTAACTGAAACACCGACCACCGAATACCATTCCCTCGGGAATGGTTTGAATTTTATAGTTTTTGGTTTGAATATCTCTACCTCCTCTGTGCTTTCCCGGAATATCTTTGATATCACAAATCTAAACGGACAAAACATGAAGTACAGAACACTTGGAAAAACAGGAGAAAGACTTTCTGCTATCGGATTGGGGTGCATGGGGATGAGCTTTGCCTATGGCCCGAGGAATGATGAACACTCTGTTACTACCCTGGAGCGTGCCCTGGACCTGGGGATAAATTTCTGGGACACGGCAGACATGTATGGTTTCGGTCATAACGAATCGCTGATCTCCAAAGTGCTTGTGCCGAACAGGGACAAGGTTTTTATAGCCACAAAGTTCGGTTTCAGGCAGAAGGAGAACAGTGCGGGATTCAGCGGAACACCGGGAACCTATTTCGACGGGCGCCCGGAATATGTAAAACAGGCCTGTGAAGCCAGTTTAAAACGCCTGGGGATAGATACTATCGACCTTTATTACAGCCACCGTATAGACCCCGATGTACCTGTTGAAGAAACCGTCGGTGCTATGGGGGAGCTGGTCAGGGAGGGGAAGGTGCGTTACCTGGGCCTGTCTGAGGCTTCTGCGGCTTCGCTGAAAAAAGCCGCTGCCGAACATCCCATAGCCACCCTGCAAAGCGAATACTCGCTTTTTACCCGCGACCTGGAAAAAGACATCCTCTCTGTATGCCGGGAACTGGGCATTAGCCTGGTCCCTTACAGCCCGCTGGGAAGAGGGATGCTTACCGGGGCGGTGAAGGAAGCGCCCAAAGGAGAAGACGACTACCGGAAAAACCTGCCCCGTTTCCAGGAAGAGAGTTTTGCACACAATAAAAAACTCGTGGATAAACTCGAAGAGATCGCAAAACAAAAAGGGTGTACCCCTGCACAACTGGCCATAGCATGGTTGCTTCACAGGGGGGAGGACATCATCCCTATCCCCGGCACCAAAAAGGTGAAATACCTGGAAGAAAATGCCGCCGCAACAGAGGTTGTGTTTTCAGAAGAAGAACTGAAAGCAGTGACCCAACTCTCAGACACCATAAAGGTATTTGGCAGCCGCTATACCGAAGGAGCCATGAAACTGGTCAATAATTAATAATCGATAAACAACATAGCATGGACAGGAGGAGTTTTATAGGAAAAAGCCTGTCTGCAACCGTCGCGGCCGGTTTTCCGGCCGGGATGGCAGCGGCAATCCCCGGAAAGAAAAATAAAGGGACAGGCCATGACGCCTCCCGGAGGGAGCGCTTTAGGGATAAGGTGGTCATCATCACTGGGGCAACTTCAGGAATAGGGAAAGCTGCAGCCCTGGCCTTTGCCCGAGAAGGCGCCCGGGTAGGTTTTTGCGGAAGAAGGGAAAAACTGGGAGCAGAAGTGGAAGCGACCATCCGGGAACAGGGTGGTGAAGCTACCTATGTCAGGGCGGATGTGACCAAACCGGAAGAGGTGGAATCTTTTGTAAATGACATTGCAGAAAAGTACGGCGGCCTGGATGTAGCGTTCAACAATGCCGGCGAAGTGACCTTTGGCAAATTGCACGAGATCACTCTCGAAGAATGGGAATGGATACACCAGACCAATATACGGGGTGTTTTCCTGGCGATGAAATACCAGATCCCCCATATGCTGAAAAACGGAAAAGGGAACATCGTGCTCACGGCTTCCATGCATACCGTTTCCTCCCGTCCAGGGGGTGCGGCCTATGCTTCCAGTAAGCGAGGCCTGATGGGGTTGGCGCAGACTGCTGCGATGGATTACGGGCAGGAAGGTATCCGGGTCAATGTACTTTCTCCCGGCATCACCGATACCCCCATGTTCCGGAGGTCTACCGGGGCTTCACAGGAAAAGGTGGAACAGGCCCGGGTATTGGTAGACGGACTGAAACGCATAGCTACAGCAGAGGAAATGGCAGAAGCAGCCCTGTTCCTCGCTTCGGACGACTGCTCCTATATCACTGGCACTTCCCTGCTTGTAGACGGCGGAATGATGGCAGGACTCTGATCCGGAACAGGATCAATTTTTTCCTTTGTATTAAATTTTACAGATTTTCCCATGACAACAAACGGGACAAGCGAACTGAAATGACTTGCAAGTCGATAACTATTTAAAAACCAAAGCGCTTTAATGAAAATACTGATTATAGGAGCCCACGGCACTATAGGAAAAAGAATTACCGAAAGACTTTCCGGAAAACACGAGGTCATCACGGCAGGAAGAAACAGTGGAGACCTGCGTGTAGACCTTACCTCCAAAAAATCCATTCAGGATCTGTTTGAGCAGGTAAAAGGGCTGGATGCGTGTTTGTGTACTGCAGCATCCGGTGCTATGGACAATTTCCGGAGCCTGACCGAACTGGACCTTCTTATCAACATGAAAGGCAAACTGCTCGGGCAGGTAAACACTGTGCTTATTGGGCAGCATTATCTTAATGATAACGGCTGTTTTACTCTGACCTCCGGAATTTTTGCCGACAGACCATCCAAAGGAGTAACCGGAGGAGGAATGATAAGCGGAGCCCTGCACAGTTTTGTGCTTTCTGCAGCCGTAGAGCTGGAGAGAGGCCTCCGGGTAAATGTGGTGAGCCCAGGAATGGCAGAGGATTCTGCCGCGGACTTTAGCCGTTTTTTTCCGGATTTAAAACCCGTAGGCATGGGCAGGATCGTCGACGCCTATGTAGAGACCATAGAAAAGGACAACACCGGAGAGATCATCCGGGTGTATGAATAACAAAATCCCAAAAAACAAAATCCATGACTTACATAAGATCATCCACAACAACCATACAGGGCATTCCCGGAAGCACAGGTTCGCGAACGGAATTTGCCATGCTCGTTACGTTTCATTCCAAACCCGAATATCGGGAAGAGCTGGAAAAACTGCTCCGGGAAGATGTCCTGGAAGCGAGGAAAGAAGAAGGCAACCTGTACATGCAGTTGTATCGTGCAAAAGATAACCCCTATACCTGTTTCCTTTTTGAACGATGGAAAGACCAGGGAGCCCTGGATGCTCATTTCGAAAAACCTTATACCAAAGCAGTCCTGGAACTGTGTAACAAAGCATTGACTGCTCCCATGGCCATAATGTTCTTAAACGATCTGACCCCCATATCCCCGGTGCATTATCAACGATTACCCAAAGACGCAGGGAAAGCCACGGATCTTGTGGTGGTGTTTAGTGTAAAGGAAGGAGAGCAGGAGAGGTTTGTACGGCAATTTCAGGACTCGGCACAATACAGTCGTTCCGAACCCGGTTGTGTCGCTTTTCATGTGCATGCCGTCAAAGATGCTTCCAATACCTTTGTGCTTTACGAGCGCTGGGAAAGCCGCGAAGCCCTGGACGCTCATTTCGAACAGCCTTATACCGAAGCACTTTTTACGCTGTTTGAAGAAGTGTTGGAGCAACCCGTGGAGGAATGTCTTAATTATATCACATGGGTCATTTGATCGCCCATGGCAACAATTCAGAACAAGATCGTGAACAAACCGTATTTCAGGACAGTATATCTTTTGCTCCTCGCAGGCCTGGGATGTATATGCTGCACCACCACGCCTGAGAAAAAGACGGGATCCGAAAGTATAACCACTAAGGATAATGATCTGAAGCATATGGATTACCTGTATCAGTATTCCATTATCGACGCCCTGCTGGCCGGGGTGTATGACGGGGACCTGTCTGTCGGGCAACTCCGGACGAAGGGGAGCCTGGGCGTAGGTGGGTTTAACCACCTGGACGGGGAGCTGTACATGAACGAAGGGGAGGTCTATAAAATACGTTATGACGGAAGTGTGCACAAAGTACCTGATGCGGACAGGATACCCATAGCCTTTGTAAAGCACTTTCAGCCCGATACCACCCTTACCCTGGTGCAAAAGGGGATGGACTATGAAGGGTTCAGGGCCCGGCTGCAATCATTCCTGGATCAAAACGAGCTCTACGCTATCCGTATTTCCGGGAGCTTTCCGAAGGTCCTGGCCAGGGCCCCCGCCCCGGCAGAGAAACCTTACCCGCCACTGGCAGAACACCTGAAAGAGCACCAGCACGGATTCGGGCTAAAGCATACCCGGGGAACAGGTGTGGGCTTTTACCTTCCGGAATATATGGGGAAGGTGAATATCCCCGGTTTTCACTTTCACTATCTTTCCGAAGAAAACCGGTCCGGCGGGCATGTGCTGGATTTTGTGGCCGATAGCCTGTATGTAGAAATTGACAGGGCCTCGGGCTTTGTCGTGCAGTTTCCCGATAACAGAAGTTTTCGCCGGGCCGATCTGCAAAAGGACCGGGAAAAAGAAGTGGAAAAAATAGAATAAGACAGGATATTTTTTTCTTTGTGCTTCCGTGTCTTTGTGACTGTTTTTTACTACAATTCCCTTATGGGCTGAGGTAGGGAAAACCGGCTTGCAAAGAAAAATGGCGAGCCTCAACAGTGCTTTGTGGGTGGCATTGCACAACTTCATTGCTGCCTGCGTTTTTGAAATATGGTAATTTATTGGCTTTCAATTGTTATTTGTATTGCAAAAGTCGTATATTTGCGGCGAAGAAAGAAGAAAAATTATTTCGGAGGGGACTTGAGTCCCCTCTTTTTATAAAAATTACTGATGTTAAAGGAAAGAGTTGAGGAGCTTCTTACCGGGGTGTTTGCCGAACATAAATCCCTTTTCCTGATTGATCTTTCTGTTTCACCCGACAACAAAATAAAAGTGATCATAGATGGTGACGCAGGAGTTTCACTCGATGATTGTATATTGGTAAGCAGGCATGTAGAGCACCAGCTAGACAGGGATGAGACAGACTTTTCCCTGGAGGTGACCTCTCCGGGAGCCACCGAACCTGTCGTACACCGGAGACAATACCGGAAGAATACAGGCAGGAAGCTAAAAGTTAAGACCACCTCCGGGGAAACCGTGGAAGGAAAACTGACCGAAGTCACAGAAGAAGGTATAAAGTTGCAGTGGAAGCAACGCGAACCCAAACCTGTAGGCAAGGGAAAAGTAACAGTGACCAGGGAAAAAGAAATCCCCTTTACGGATATCGCGGAGGCCAAAGTGATGATAATATTCTAAATTATAAGTTTTTGACATGGAAAATCTTGCATTGATCGAGTCGTTTTCGGAGTTTAAGGATGATAAACTCATAGATCGTGTAACGCTGATGGCGATTTTGGAGGAAGTTTTCAGGAATGCACTGAAGAAAAAGTTCGGTTCGGATGACAATTTCGATATCATCATCAACCCGGACAAGGGCGACCTGGAGATATGGAGGAACAGAATAGTGGTGGCCGATGACGAAGTGGAAGATCCCAACCAGGAAATTTCACTGTCTGATGCCCAGAAAATAGAACCCGATTTTGAAGTGGGAGAAGATGTTTCTGAGGAAGTAAAGTTGGTAGATTTGGGAAGAAGAGCTATTTTAGCGCTGCGTCAAAACCTTATTTCTAAGATACACGAACACGACAATACGACCATTTATAAACAATTTAAAGACCTTATCGGTGAAATTTATACGGCAGAAGTGCATCATATTCGACATAAAGCTGTTATTTTGCTGGACGATGAGGGAAATGAGATTGTTCTGCCCAAGGATAAACAAATTCCTTCCGACTTTTTCCGTAAAGGAGAGAATGTAAGAGGGATCATAGAAAGTGTGGAACTCAAAGGTAGTAAACCCACTATCGTTATGTCCAGGACATCACCGGATTTCCTGGAAAAACTGTTTGAACAGGAGATCCCCGAAGTATTTGACGGGCTGATCACTATAAAGAAAGTAGTGAGGATCCCGGGAGAAAAGGCCAAAGTGGCCGTAGATTCCTATGATGACAGGATCGACCCTGTGGGGGCTTGTGTGGGGATGAAAGGCTCCAGGATACACGGCATAGTGCGTGAACTTGGAAATGAAAATATAGATGTGATCAATTTCACCAGTAATCCGCAGTTGTTTATCGGCAGGGCGCTGAGCCCGGCCAGGGTAACTTCCATCGTCATCGATGAAGAAGCCAAACGCGCCGAGGTAATCCTGAAACCGGAAGAAGTTTCCAAGGCGATAGGAAAAGGCGGATATAATATAAGGCTCGCCGGATTCCTTACCGGGTACGAGATCGATGTGTTCCGTGAAGGTGTGGAAGAAGATGTAGAGCTCACCGAATTCTCCGACGAAATAGAAGGATGGATCATAGAAGAGTTTAAAAAGATAGGATTGGACACGGCGAGAAGCGTGTTGGACCAAGATGTGGAAGACCTTGTAAAAAGGACCGATCTCGAAGAAGAGACCGTTTTGGAGGTCAAGCGGATCCTGAAAGAGGAGTTCGAGGATTAACAGGCCGGAAAACCTGTTGCTGGACGAATGCATATGTATAGCTGATAATTTCCATTTCCTGAGTCTTTCGATACTTCGGCAAGTTACCGAAGTGCTTAGTGCAGACAGGTTCAGGATAAACTAAAGCCGAAGGGGCAGAATAAAATTTTAGAGGATTAAAAAAATATTTATGGCTGAAAAAGCAACATTGAGGCTTAATAAAGTGCTAAGGGAACTGAACATTTCACTGGACAGGGCTGTGGAGCACCTGTCTTCAAAAGGATATGAAGTGGAGGCCAGGCCTACAACCAAGATATCCAATGAGGTGTATCAGGTTCTTTTGGAGGAGTTTCAGACAGATAAAAGTAAAAAAGTAGCATCCAAGGAGGTAGGAGAGGAAAAACGGAAAGAAAAGGAAGCTATTCGCCAGGAGTTGGAAAGGGAACAGGAACTGAAACGTAAAGCCCAGGAAAGACAGGAGATCATCAAGGCAAAAGCCAATCTGTCCGGGCCAAAAACCGTAGGTAAGATAGATCTGGACCCCGGAAAGGCCGAAGAAGAAAAACCTGTCGAAGAAGAGCAAACACCAGCAAAAGCAGCGACACCTTCTGCCGAGAGTGCCGTAGATAAAGGAACAGAAGAAAAGCCCAAAGCATCCGCAGAGGAAGCAGAAGCTAAAGAGAAGACCGAAGAGCTGAAGAAAAAAGAAACACCGGAGGCCGGGGAAACGAAAAAAGAACAGGCTCCACCTGAAGAAAAACCAGTCAAAGTCAAAGAAGAAGCAAAACCCGTAGAAAACGCTCAAAAGGAAAAACCGAAGGCGGAAGAAAAGAAAGAGACAGAAAAAGTCATTGTCCAGGACGAAGAGGTGGAGAGCGAAAAGCTGAAAACACAATACCAGAAACTATCCGGGCCCAAGATGACCGGAGAAAAAATAGACCTTTCCAAATTCGAAAAACCCAAGAAGAAGAAACCCGCAGCACAGTCGGGAGACGATAAACAGGGGAATAAAGACCGCAAACGCAAGCGTAAGCGCATAAGCAAGGAAGGTCAGAGTAACGGTAACTACAGCCAGGGAAAACAGGGCGGTGGTAATTTCAGGAAAAAAGGAGGAAAGTCCAGGCCAGTGGTCAACAAGGTCGAGCCTACCGAAGAAGAAGTTCAAAAACAGGTCAGGGAGACCCTGGAAAAATTGCAGGGAAAATCCAGCAAATCCAAAGGAGCCAAGTACCGAAGAGAAAAACGGGATGTCCACCGTCAGAAATCCGAGGAGGACATGGCACAGCAGGAGCTGGACAGCAAGGTGCTGAAAGTTACGGAATTTGTTACCGTAGCAGAAGTGGCAACCATGATGAGCGTTCCTACGACCCGTATCATTTCGGCCTGTATGTCTCTCGGTATCATGGTAACCATGAACCAGCGGCTGGATGCGGAAACCCTCTCTATCGTAGCCGAGGAATTCGGGTATGAAGTGGAGTTCGTAACCGCAGACATAGAAGAAGCCATTGTAGAGGAAGAGGACAAACCCGAAGACCTCCAGCCCCGGGCGCCCATCGTTACGGTTATGGGGCACGTGGATCACGGTAAAACCTCATTACTCGACCACATTCGCCAGGAAAATGTTATTGCAGGAGAAAGCGGAGGGATCACCCAGCACATCGGGGCCTATGGAGTAACACTCCCGGACGGGCAAAAGATCGCCTTCCTGGATACTCCGGGTCACGAAGCATTTACTGCCATGCGTGCCAGGGGAGCCCAGGTCACTGACCTCGCGATTATTGTTATTGCGGCAGATGATGATGTGATGCCGCAGACAAAGGAGGCTATCAGTCACGCTCAGGCTGCCGGTGTTCCCATTGTCTTTGCGATCAACAAGGTGGATAAGCCTACGGCGAATCCCGATAAGATAAAAGAAAGCCTGGCCAATATGAACCTGTTGGTAGAAGATTGGGGAGGAAAGATACAGTCTCAGGATATTTCTGCCAAAACAGGGCTTGGTGTCAATGAACTGCTTGAAAAAGTATTGCTCGAAGCCGAGATCCTGGAACTGAAAGCCAATCCGGACAAACCTGCCAACGGAACCGTTGTAGAGGCATTCCTGGATAAAGGACGTGGTTATATCGCTACGATCCTTGTACAGGGAGGTACGCTGAGAGTAGGAGATTATGTGCTCGCGGGAAGACACAGCGGAAAAGTGAAAGCCATGCACGATGAAAGGGGTAACCCTATTAAAGAAGCAGGGCCTTCTACACCGATATCCATCCTCGGATTGGACGGTGCACCGCAGGCAGGGGACAAGTTTTATGTATTTGAAGACGAAAAAGAAGCCAAGCAGATCGCTACAAAACGTACCCAGTTACAACGGGAACAATCCGTGCGTACGCAAAGGCACATTACCCTCGATGAAATTGGCCGTCGTATAGCGCTGGGAGACTTCAAGGAACTCAATATCATCCTTAAAGGAGATGTGGACGGTTCGGTAGAAGCATTGACCGACTCCTTCCAGAAACTCTCTACGGATGAGATACAAATTAATATTATCCACAAGGCCGTGGGCCCGATCACGGAATCTGATGTGCTGCTGGCCTCTGCGTCCGATGCGATCATCATAGGGTTTAACGTAAGGCCTATGGGGAATGCTCGTACGATTGCAGATAAGGAAGAGATCGATATCCGTACCTACTCCATCATCTACGATGCCATCAACGACCTCAAGGATGCGATGGAAGGCATGCTCTCTCCGGAAATGAAGGAAGAGATCACAGGTACTGCCGAGATCAGGGAGACCTTTAAGATCTCCAAAGTGGGAACCATCGCCGGATGTATGGTCACAGACGGTAAGATATTCAGAAACGCCGGTATACGCCTTATTCGTGACGGTGTGGTGATCTTCACCGGCGAACTGACCTCCCTGAAGCGATTCAAGGACGATGTGAAGGAAGTGGCCAAAGGTTATGACTGTGGTATGCAGATCAAGAATTACAACGACATCAGGGAAGGAGATATAGTCGAAGCCTTCCAGGAAGTCGAAGTAAAAAAGAAATTGAAATAGGACGGAGCGTTTAAAAATAACCCGGTGGGTTATTTTAGCCCTTCGACTGGCTCAGGATAAACTTCCGAGCCAGCTGGCGCGAGGGCATTTACACGTCAATCAATTAAATAAAGCACCCTGTTCCCGAAAGAGAGCAGGGTGTTTTTTTTTGGGCTTAAAACCCGGCAATTTTCCGGTTTTGCACGTGATGTGCATACAGTTCGCGAAAGCCGCTTTTATGATTCAGATAGGGAATGCCTTTATTGTGATGGTTTACCCTGCTTATCTCGTACATATAAGTGATGTGCCGGGCCACTTCTTTCCAGGCAAACCAAAGCGAATGGCCGGGATCGTAGATGTGTGTGGGCTCGCTCATGGCACCGTTGATCTCCACGACCATGAAATTTTCTCCGTTTTCCAGTTCTTCTGCGGTGTTGTACATAAGGTCCAGTCTGCCGTAATAAAACCCTTTTACCTGAGTGCATATATTGTTGATCACTTCGGTAAGTGCATCGTTGGCCATATGGCTACAGTCCGTAAACCTGGCTCCCCTGGCATGACTGCCGTAGGGGACCAGGGTAAGTCTTTTTCCCTTTTCCAGCACGCGGTCCAGTTGATCGCCATATTCCCGCTGTAGGGCTTTGAGTTGAAACTGGAATCTGGGTGTTTGGTTGAGCAGTTCCCTCGTGCTGGAGATCCCGTTGCCGGTAACGGTGAGGAACTCCTTGTATACGATACCGGTTATTTTCCCCCTGTCTTCTCCCGGATATCTTACGTAGAAAACCCCGATCTCTTTTGGAAGATCTATAAATTCCTGGATAAGGTAATCAAAACCTGCACGCTTATTGTATTCGTGCAATTCGCTTTCGGAGTGTATCTTTTTGACGGCATTTCCGCGGAGCCCGATATCCGGTTTTGCAATGACCGGGTATTGCAGCCCTGAATCCTTTAAGATGCCTTTGAGGTCTGCAAACGAAGTATTTTGGAGAATATAGGTTGTTTGGGCGTAAAATTGTTGCGGAATAAGATTGTATATGTTCCGTTTGGATTCCATGACAAAGCCGCCGTTCCGGATGGAAGGGTTGGCAGCATTAAAAAAGAAGAGCGACCTGGCCCGGATAGCATAATAGATCCAGAGCAGGCTTATGGGGGCATATACGACCTGGTAGGGCCAGTATTCCCAGTGCGTGAGTTTATGAATAAATAATTTTAACGATCGGAGGCTCATAATTGCAGGGTAAAGAATTTCTCGTTGGGGAAGAGTTGCAGGTAGTGGATATCTGTTTTCCCTTTTTGTATAACACATTGGGTGATGCTCAGGGTTTTTAGCAGGTTGTTCCGGTTGATGATCAGCCCGTTTTCCCCGCCCTCTTCTTCGGTATAACGGTGAAAGGACAACAGGGCTTCGGGCGAAACCGCCTCGTTCCGGTCCATAAAATCAAAAAACCACTGTTCCCGCTGTTTTTGCAAGGTTTCGGTATACAGGGTGGAGGAAGACAGGATGTATGGGTCTTTTGTTTTCAGTGAGGCCGTCTCTTTGTATAGCCCGTCCCAGCGCAGGAGGTAAAGCCGGTCTTCCCGGTAGAGCAGAACGGTGAAGGGTTCTATGTTGTCAAGGTTCATGTCATTCCAGTATTCTGGTGCAGAGCGGGCCGCCATGATCTCCAGGAGGATGAGCCCCCTGCTTTTGCGGTACGGGCCTTGAGGAGTGTGTTTTTGCCTGGCTCCGTTGAGCAATACGGCAGTATTACCGCTTTCATCCACCGTAAACCAGCTTCCGCCCGATAAAGGATCCTTGGGGAAAACAATTCTTTTGTTGTCTGTGGTGTATATTTTTGGAGGCAATGCTACGGGCCTCGTTGTTTTTTCGTCCCGGTTGGAGGTAATGATCACCCGGTCTTCGGTCTTTATAAAACTTACTGTGCACATTTTTTCCTGTATTCGATCGTTGAAGGAGCCACGCCGAAACTTTCACTTAGGATGAGCCTGTCAAATTTCCGGATGCCTACCCTCATCAGGGCCTGGTGGTGGATGGTGTGCTCCAGGTTGTAGAGCACTTCGCGAAAATAGCTGCTTTGTATGCGGAGTTTAGTGCAATTGAGGGTTTGCTCCAGGAATAAAGGTTTGTTTTCTTTTTCCAGGTTTTCCTTTATATGATCTATGTGTTCGACCGCAGTGGTGATATCGGTTTCGATCTTCCGGTTGCGTTCTCTTTTGTCGTAGTTGATGCTTCCGGTCTCGTAATTGTTGATCAGGCATAGGAATATCTCTATAATATGCCGGAAGTGCTGACCTATGGTAGCACCGCCAAGCTCGGGGCAGGGGGCGTTGTACTCTTCTGATGAGAGTTGTTCTGCCAGGTCCGTCAGATCATCGAGATTGGATTGAACAGAGGAAAATAGCATAGGCATAAGAAAAAACTTTAAGGTTGTAAGTTAAAGTTTTTTATATACTAATCCAATTAGTCGTCAGGTGGGGCAGATACCTGACAGGGGAGGGAGGAGTCTTAGGGTGTTATGATAAAGGCACTGGGGTATTTCTTTTTGACCTCTATCAACCGTTTGTCTGCTTCGAGCCTGGTTCTGAACTTGCCTACATATACCCGGTATGTTGGGGTTTTAAAAGCGATGTCGCAATGCCATCCGAAGTCATTCTTAAAAGTGGCTTGCTCTTTGGTGGCGCCTTCCAGTGAGCCGTTGTATATCTGTATCTGGTATCTTTCGGAAGTGCTGTCGTCTTTGTTGAGTTCGGTCCTGGCAGCTACCAGTTTTTCTACTTTTGAGTCTTGCTGAATGTTAATTCTCCCGTCTTGCGCATAGGTGCCTTTCAAGGCAAAAAACATGAAAAATAAAAGGGCCAAACCGCTTTGTGTGCCTAAAAATCTCATAATGAATACTGTTTTGTGCAAAAGTAAATTATTAGCTTGAAATCATAACGTTAAATTTTATTTAGAATTGTTATAAATTGGTTATTAACACTGAGCCAACATTTCCCAAATGAAGTCTATATCGTATTTTTGTGCACGGATTTTAAGGACCTGTGTTTTTTTTGTTGTTATCCGACGAAAAAATCATGCCAAATTAAGGAGAGATAACAGATAATATCAATATGAAAGAGGTGATACACCGTAATTCTATTTCAGGAATTCTAAGTATTAGTCTGGCAATTTTGCTAGCATTTTCCACAACTCTTTTTGGACAAGAAGGTGACCCTGGTAAAGGGAAACAGTTGTTTAATGCAAATTGTGCTGCCTGTCATAAGTTGAACCAGAAGATGACCGGGCCTCCCCTGGCTGGTGTTACAGAAAAGCAGAGCAGGGAGTGGTTGCACAAATGGATAAAGAATAATGTAGCTCTCAGGAAATCGGGAGATCCGGATGCGATAGCTATTTATGAAGAGTATGGTGGAGCTGCGATGAATGTTTTTCCGCAACTGTCTGAACAGGACATAGACGATATTCTTGCGTATACTGCGGCGCCGCCGCCATCGCCGGTTGCCGGTGGTGGAGCGGACGGACAGGTTGTGGCGCAGGACACGTCTTCCGGTATTTCCAACGAAGTGGTCCTCGGGGCTTTGGTGTTGGTGTTTGCTATGCTGGTTATTATGCTGGTGTTAGTGAACAAAACGCTGATGCGAATTGCTGAGGCAAAAGGTATTGAGCTTCCGGAAGAACAGAAAAAGAGGCTTCCGCTCTGGAAGGCTTTTGTGAAAAATCAATTTCTGGTGCTGGTATCTGTGGTCTTCCTGCTTCTGGTGTCTGCCTATTTTGTTTACGGATATCTGATGCAGGTGGGTGTAGATCAGGGGTATGCGCCGGTACAGCCCATACATTTCTCTCACCGTATACACGCCGGGGATAACGAAATAGACTGTAAGTACTGTCACTCTTCTGCAAGAGTGTCCAGGACTTCCGGTATTCCGTCACTCAATGTGTGTATGAACTGTCATAAGAATATCATGGAAGTGGCTCCCGAAACCGGAACAGCCGAGCATTCCAAGGAATTCTATGATGGAGAGATCCAGAAGTTGTATGAGGCAGTGGGCTGGGATGTGGAAAACCAGCGTTACACCGGAGAGACCAAGCCGGTAAAATGGGTGAAGATCCACAATCTGCCCGATTTTGTTTACTTCAACCACTCTCAGCACGTTAGCGTTGCTGGTCTGGAATGTCAGAAATGTCACGGACCGATCGAGGAAATGGAAATTGTAGAACAGTTCTCTCCGCTTACCATGGGTTGGTGTGTAAACTGTCACAGGACCACCGAAGTGAAAATGGAGGGTAACGAATACTACGAGAAAATACACGAAGAGTTATCTAAAAAATACGGAGTGGAAAAACTTACTGCCGCACAGATGGGAGCGTTGGAGTGTGGTAAGTGCCACTATTAATAGTAAAGTATAAGGTGTACAGCTTGTCCCGGTTTTTGTGGGAATGTGCGCCGACCATTGTCAAAAGAGCTAATTTTATATAAAACATGGCGTCAAACAAAAAATACTGGAAAAGTGTCGAGGAGTTGGATCCGAGTAATTCCATTGTGGAGACACTTAAACAGAATGAGTTTGTTGAGGAAATTCCGGTAGATGAATTTTTAGGGGATAAGGAAAATCTGGAGGCCTCTTCAACTTCGCGGAGGGACTTTCTCAAATACGTGGGCTTCAGTACGGCCGCTGCAACCATGGCTGCTTGTGAAGGGCCTGTTAAGAAAGCCATTCCATACGTGGTACAGCCTGAACAGATCCGTCCAGGGGTAGCCAATTACTACGCTTCTACCATTGCAGACGGATATGATTTTGCCAGTGTTCTGGTAAAGACCAGGGAGGGGCGTCCTATAAAGATTGAAAACAATGCCGATGCCAAAATAAACGGTTCAGCCAATGCCAGGGTCAATGCTTCCGTACTGTCTATGTATGACAGTATGAGGGTGCAGGGGCCAAAGTCCAGCGGAAAATATGCGACCTGGGAAGAGCTCGATACCGAGGTGATGGCTAAGCTGAACGCTGCAAAAGCCAGCGGAAAATCCATAGTGCTGCTTACGCAGACATTTGCCAGCCCGTCAACGGCGAAGCTGGTTGCAGAGTTTTCCGGGAAATTCGGTAATGTTGAACATATACAGTATGATGCCATATCCGAGGATGCGGCATTGAATGCTTTCCAGAAAAAATACGGCAAAAGGGCACTTGCTGATTACGACTTTTCGAAAGCGGATGTCGTCGTTTCCTTTGCAGCCGATTTTCTCGGTGACTGGCACGGAGGCGGATTTGATAGTGGCTATGCTAAAAAACGCGTTCCTTCAAACGGAAAGATGTCCCGCCATGTACAGTTCGAGGCAAACATGTCCCTCACCGGGGCTAATGCCGACAAGAGGGTGGCGGTAACGCCTTCGCAGCAAAAAGTTGCGCTTGCCAAGTTGTATGCATACCTGAGTGGTTCTTCTGTTTCCGGCGACCTTCCGGAGCATGTGGATGCTGCTGTTAAAAATGCGGCAGGCCAGCTTCGAAAAGCAGGGAAAAATGCCGTTGTGGTTACCGGGATAGATGATGAAAATGCCCAGGGACTTGTGCTTTCCATTAACGAAATGCTGCAAAGTGCCGCCTTCGATCCCAAAGCGCCAAGGTTGTTGCGCCAGGGAGATGTAAGGAAGGTGAACAAACTTATTGCGGATATGAAATCCGGAAAGGTCGGAGCGCTTATCATGAGTGGCGTCAACCCGGCGTACACACTGCCCGATTCCGAAGGATTTCTCGAAGGATTGAAAAGTATAGGCCTGTCTGTGGCATTCTCTATGAAAGAGGATGAAACAGCCACGGCTTCACAATTTATAGCTGCTGCACCGCATTACCTGGAATCCTGGGGAGATGTGGAGATGAAAAAAGGCTATTTCAGCCTTATGCAGCCTGCCATCCGCCCCTTATTCGATACGCGGCAGTTCCAGGATGCCCTGCTGAAGTGGATAGGCGATGACAAAACATATTACGAATATATCCGGGAGAACTGGGATGCATCTGTGCTGAACGGAAGCTCCTGGAACAAGGCACTGCACGACGGGGTGTTTACAGCATCGCCATCGGTAGCTGCTATGTCTTCTGAAGGGGAAGGCGCAAAGGCTGCTGAAGGTGCCGAAGCGGAAGGGGCTGATGAAGAAGGGACAGAAGGAGCAGCTCCTGCGGGGGATGCTGCCGGAATGGCCAGAAAACTGGCTTCAGCTTCTTCAAGCGGTTTGGAGCTTACCCTGTATGCAAAGACCGGAATGGGAGACGGGCAGCAGGCCAACAATCCTTGGTTGCAGGAGTTCCCGGACCCAATAACGCGTGCTTCCTGGGATAACTATGTTACCATTTCCAGGGCAGATGCCGAAGCACTCGGCCTGAACAACAGGCATGTGGCCAACGGCGGCCTTAACGGAAGCTATGTAAAGGTGACCGTTAACGGGGTAAGCCTGGACAGGGTGCCGGTAATCATCCAGCCCGGACAGGCCAAAGGCTCCATAGGGCTTTCATTCGGCTACGGTAAAAAAGCTGCGATGAAACCCGAAATGCAGACCGGGGTAAATGCTTATAAACTTTACGAAGGGTTTAAGGCTACACAGCCGGTGACCATCGAAAAAGTAGCCGGAGAGCATGAATTTGCCTGCGTGCAGTTGCACAACACCCTGATGGGGCGCGGCGATATTCTGAAAGAAACTACATTAGAAATATTCAATACCAAGGACGCGAAGGAGTGGAATGTAACTCCGAAGGTATCCCTGAACCACAACGAAGTGGAAGCCACTGGTGTTGACCTGTGGGATGAGTTCGATAATTCTATCGGTCATCACTTTAACCTTTCTATCGATCTTAACGCTTGTACCGGATGTGGTGCCTGTGTGATCGCCTGTCATGCGGAAAACAATGTTCCGGTGGTAGGGAAATCCGAGGTAAGGCGTTCCAGGGATATGCACTGGCTTCGTATAGACCGGTATTACTCTTCCGAAGAGAGCTTCGAGGGAGATAATGAAGTGGTAGAGGCCATTTCCGGACTTGGCGATTCCCTGACCACTTTCGGGGAGATGGAAAGAGCTTCTGAAAACCCTCAGGTGGCCTTCCAGCCGGTAATGTGCCAGCACTGTAACCACGCTCCCTGTGAGACTGTATGTCCGGTTGCGGCTACTTCACACGGCCGTCAGGGACAAAACCATATGGCTTATAACCGATGTGTGGGAACGCGTTACTGTGCCAATAACTGTCCTTATAAAGTACGTCGCTTTAACTGGTTCCTCTATAACAATAACGATGAGTTTGACTATCACATGAACGATGACCTTGGTAAAATGGTGCTGAACCCGGATGTTGTGGTTCGTTCCAGAGGGGTGATGGAAAAATGTTCTTTATGTATACAAATGACCCAGAAAACCATTCTGGATGCCAAGAGAGACGGAAGGAAAGTGCGTAAGGACGAATTCCAGACCGCTTGTTCTGCAGCCTGCTCCAGCGGAGCCATGGTGTTCGGGGATGTGAACAACGAAGAAGATGAAGTGTTTGCTTTGAAAAAGAGTGACAGGATGTATCACCTGTTGGAACACATAGGCACAAAGCCCAATGTATTCTATCACGTTAAAGTGAGAAACACAGAGAAAGTATAGCGAAGAATTTCCTGCCGGGCGAGCCCGGGACCCCGGAAGAAAACCCGGGGCAGGGAAACGAATAAATAAAGGAATAATAAATATTAAAGTTATAAAATGGCGTCGCATTACGAAGCACCTATACGTAAACCCCTGGTAGTCGGAGATAAGAGCTATCACGATGTTTCGGTAGATATAGCCAGGCCGGTAGAAGGCAAGGCGAATAAGCAATGGTGGATTGTATTTTCCATATCGTTGGTGGCATTTCTCTGGGGGATAGGGTGTATAATTTATACCATTTCAACAGGAATAGGGGCCTGGGGACTTAACAAAACCGTTGGCTGGGCCTGGGATATCACCAACTTCGTTTGGTGGGTAGGTATCGGTCACGCAGGAACACTGATCTCTGCCGTACTGTTACTGTTTCGTCAAAAGTGGAGAATGGCGATCAACCGGTCGGCAGAAGCCATGACCATATTTTCGGTAGTACAGGCCGGATTGTTCCCGTTGATCCACATGGGGCGCCCCTGGCTGGGATATTGGGTAGTGCCGATCCCCAACCAGTTCGGTTCGCTGTGGGTAAACTTCAACTCGCCACTGTTGTGGGACGTATTCGCGATATCTACTTATCTGTCCGTATCGCTGGTCTTCTGGTGGACAGGTCTGCTTCCCGATTTTGCCATGATCAGGGACAGGGCCGTAAAGCCTTTCCAGAAAAAAATATACAGCCTGCTCAGTTTCGGCTGGAGCGGAAGGGCCAAGGACTGGCAGCGTTTTGAAGAAGTGTCGCTGGTACTCGCCGGTCTGGCAACACCGCTGGTACTGTCGGTACACACCATCGTATCTTTTGACTTCGCCACTTCGGTGATCCCCGGATGGCACACCACTATCTTCCCGCCCTACTTCGTTGCAGGGGCCGTGTTCTCCGGATTTGCAATGGTAAACACCTTGCTTATCATCATGCGGAAAGTGGTTAATCTCGAAAACTATATTACCGTACAGCACATAGAGCTGATGAACATCGTGATCATGATCACGGGGTCTATCGTGGGTTGTGCTTATATTACCGAGTTGTTCATCGCCTGGTATTCCGGAGTGGAATACGAGCAATATGCCTTCCTCAACAGGGCTACGGGGCCTTACGCCTGGGCATACTGGTGTATGATGACATGTAATGTATTCTCTCCTCAGTTCATGTGGTTTAAGAAACTGAGAACGAGTATCATGTTCTCCTTCATCATCTCAATCGTGGTGAACATAGGAATGTGGTTCGAGCGTTTTGTGATCATTGTTACTTCACTGCACAGGGATTATCTCCCGTCTTCATGGACCATGTTTTCCCCTACTTTTATAGATATAGGGATCTTCGTGGGAACCATAGGATTCTTCTTTGTGCTGTTTTTGTTATATGCGAGGACTTTCCCGGTAATAGCACAGGCTGAAGTGAAGACGATTATGAAATCATCTGGTGAAAACTATAAAAAATTAAGAGACGGCGATCATGAGTAATAAAGTAATACAAGCTATTTATGCCGATGATGATGTGTTGCTGGCTGCTGTAAAGAAAGTGAAGGCTGCCCACCATCATATAGAAGAAATATACACGCCTTTTCCGGTTCACGGTCTCGATAAGGCCATGGGGCTGGCCCCCACCAGGATTGCCATCGCATCCTTTCTTTACGGATGTGTAGGGCTTACGGTAGCCATCCTGATGATGAATTTTATTATGATAGAAGACTGGCCGCAGGATATTGGCGGAAAGCCCAGCTTTAGCTTCCTGAGCAATATGCCGGCTTTTGTACCGATCATGTTTGAGCTTACAGTGTTCTTTGCGGCCCACTTAATGGTGATCACTTTTTACCTGAGAAGTAAATTGTGGCCCTTTAAAAAAGCCGAGAACCCGGACGTAAGAACAACAGACGACCACTTCCTGATGGAGGTGTCCCTGAGTGGTAACGAAGAGGAACTGACTTCCTTTTTGCAGGAAACAGGTGCGGTAGAAGTTAAAATATCGGAAAAGCATTAGAGGGGATGAGTTATAGAGTTGGCAGGTCATTGGGTTATTAAGGATATAAACCCATTGCCGGATAACAACACAACTTCATAACCTAACAACGTAAATAACTGTTTAAATGAGGAGCTTTATAAAAATAGGAATGGTACTTGGTACGGCTGCCGTAATGACTTCGTGTTTTAACAAGTCGAAGCCAAACTACCAGTTTATGCCTAATATGTATGAAGAGGTAGGGTATAAGACCTATCAGGAGTCCGATGCCTTTAAAAATGGCGTTGAGGCTCAGCTACCTGCCGAAAATACCATAAACCGCGGTTGGATGCCATATGACTATGAAGACACCCAGGAAGGGAAAGCACTGGCCACTGTGGAGCTGAAAAACCCTCTGACTGCCGATAGCCTTGCAGTGGAAGACAATCTGGCTAAGGGCAAAGAATTGTATGGTATCTATTGTGCGGTCTGCCACGGAGATAAAGGAGACGGACAAGGTATCCTTGCACAGCGCGAAAAATTCCTGGGGATTCCCAGCTATGCCGACAGGGAAACCACGGAAGGCAGTATCTACCACGTTATATACTACGGGCTTAATTCCATGGGGTCCTATGCTGTGCAGCTCGATGAAAAGGAGCGCTGGCAGGTAGTGATGTATGTAGAGCAGCTCAAAAAGGATCTGGGGGTAGGCGCTAATAATTCAGAAGAAAAAACAGAAGAGTAGCAGGTATATAGTGCAGTACGGAAAATGGGAGAGATTGCGATATAGGGAGCATCTGCGCGATATATAAAACACAATATACAACAAAGAGAATTTTTCAGGATATGTACACGTTTTCAAACAAGTTAAGACTGTCTGCATTCGTTCTAATGATCGTCGGTGTCCTCGGTCTGGGTTATGGTTTTCTGGCTGCCCCGGGCACTGTGGAAGAAGCAAAGGCCATGGTAGCAGATGCACATCACGGCGGGGGCCATGAAGATGCGGCTGCTACACATGATGCACAGGGAACACACGACGGGGAGCACGCAACTCATGATGCGTCTCACGATGAACACCTATTACACCAATTGCAGAACAAGCCCTGGGCAGCGCTCTATGTAGCCGCGTTTTTCTTTATGATGATCGCCCTCGGAACCCTGGCGTTTTACGCTATACAAAGAGTATCGCAGGCAGGCTGGTCACCGCTCCTGTTCCGGGTTATGGAAGGCATTACTGCCTATTTGCTGCCCGGTGCGGTATTGGTGTTTGTAATACTGGTATTGTCTGGTGTTCATATGAACCACCTGTTTGTTTGGATGGATCCTGAAACCGTAGCTCACGACGAACTTATACAGGGAAAATCGGGCTATCTCAATGTACCGTTTTTCCTGATCAGGGCCGTTATCTATATCGGAGGATGGGCGGCATACCGCCATTTCTCCAGGAAATTCTCTGTGGCACAGGATACGGCCGGTGACAATAACAATTTCAAAAAGAACTTTAAAATATCTGCAGGATTCCTCGTCTTCTTCCTGGTATCCGAGTCCATGATGTCCTGGGACTGGATTATGAGTGTAGACCCGCACTGGTACAGTACCCTGTTTGGATGGTATGTGTTTGCCAGCATGTTTGTGTCTGGTATTACAGTGATCGCTTTGATCACCATCTACCTGAAATCCCGCGGATATCTGGAAGAAGTGAACAACAGCCATATTCACGACCTGGCCAAGTTCATGTTCGGTATTAGTATTTTCTGGACTTACCTTTGGTTCTCCCAGTTTATGCTTATCTGGTATTCCAATATCCCGGAAGAGGTGACTTATTTTGTTTCGAGGATTGAAGACTACAAGTTGCCGTTCTTCGGAATGGTGGTCCTGAATTTCGTATTCCCGGTACTGGTATTGATGAACAGTGATTACAAGCGTCTGAACTGGTTTGTTGTGATGACCGGTATTGTCATATTAATAGGGCACTATATAGATATTTATAATATGATCATGCCCGCAACCGTAGGAGATCAATGGTTTATTGGTATTGCCGAAATAGGAGGTGTGCTGTTCTTTATGGGGCTGTTTATCTATGTAGTGTTCACTGCTCTGACCAAGGCTCCGCTCGTACCGAAACGAAACCCGTACATTGAAGAGAGTAGACACTTTCATTATTAAATGAAGGTTTCAGGTTTTGAAGTTTCAAGCTTCAGGTTTGTAGCAATAAACTGGAAACAATTGAAACCAGAACCAGAAACTAAAAACAATAGAAACTAAAGTAAACAGGAAATAGTAACATGACTGCTTTATTAACTATAATTGTACTTATACTCGTTGCCATTGCCGTATGGCAGATGACGAAGATATTCGAGTTTTCCCAGATAGGAGTTGAAAATGCCCAGGTAGCCAATGACAAGGATAACAAGCTGAACGGATATTTGATGTTTGCCTTTTTGGGCTTCCTCTATCTGTTAACTATCTATTGTCTGGCAAAATGGGGTAGAGTGCTGTTGCCGGAGGCGTCTTCCGCCCACGGGAAAGACTATGATACCCTGATGATGGTTTCTATGGTGTTGATCTTTATTGTACAGGCCATTACCCAGACCTTACTTCACTATTTTGCTTTTAAATACAAAGGAGAAAAAGGAAAGAAAGCACTGTTCTATGCCGATAACGATAAACTGGAATTTATCTGGACGATCATTCCTGTAATCACCCTTGCGGGACTTATCCTGTACGGTCTTTATACCTGGACTACCATCATGGATATTAACGAGGAGGACGATCCTATAGTCATTGAATTATACGCACAACAGTTCAACTGGAAAGCGAGATATGCAGGTGATGACAATGTTCTCGGAGATGCCAATGTCCGTTTCCTGAGCGATTTTGACGGGCAGAACGTATTGGGTATTGATTCTTCCGATCCGAATGGTATGGACGATATTATATCAACAACCGAGCTACACCTTCCCGTAAACAGGAAAGTTGTATTTAAAATGCGTTCGCAGGATGTACTGCACTCGGCTTATATGCCGCACTTCAGGGCGCAGATGAACTGTGTTCCGGGAATGATCACACAATTTTCCTTTACACCTACGGTGACTACGGAAGAAATGCGGCAAAAACCGGAAATACAGGAAAAGGTAAAACACATCAATGAACTGAGGGCCGAGAGAAGGAAAAAAGGCGAGGACCTGGAAAACTGGGAGTTCGATTACCTTTTATTATGTAACAAAATTTGCGGAACTTCGCATTTCAATATGCAGATGAAGATCATTGTGGAGAGCGAAGAAGAATTTAACACCTGGATCAAAGAGCAACAGACTTTTGGACAGATGGTAGCCGGGAACGAGAACTAAGTGTTCTTCCGGATAATGAGATATAAAGTAACAGTAACGATAACGATTAGTATATAGATTATGTCAGCAACAGCAACAGCAGCACACGCAGACGATCACGCGCAGGATCACGGACATCATCATAAACAGACATTTATTTCCAAGTATATTTTCAGCTTTGATCACAAGATGATCTCCAAGCAATATCTCATTACGGGGATATTCATGGGTATCATTGGTATTGTGATGTCTTTATTGTTCCGTATGCAACTGGCATGGCCCGAGGAGTCCTTCTCCATATTTGAGGTATTGCTCGGAAAATGGGCTCCCGATGGAGTGATGGACCCGAATATTTACCTGGCATTGGTAACGATCCACGGTACCATCATGGTATTTTTCGTGCTGACCGCAGGATTGAGTGGTACGTTCAGTAACCTTCTCATTCCATTACAGATCGGAGCAAGAGATATGGCCTCCGGCTTTTTGAACATGCTGTCGTACTGGTTGTTCTTCCTGTCTTCCGTGATCATGGTAGCTTCTATTTTTGTTGAAGCAGGTCCCGCCGCTGCCGGATGGACCATTTATCCGCCATTGAGCGCATTGCCTCAGGCACAGGGAGGATCAGGATTAGGGATGACGATGTGGCTGGTATCTCTGGCTATATTCATCGCCTCGTCTTTGCTGGGCTCACTGAACTATATCGTTACCGTATTGAACCTGCGGACCAGGGGAATGTCCATGACCAGGCTCCCGCTTACCATATGGGCCCTGTTTGTTACTGCTATTATCGGGGTAGTTTCCTTCCCCGTACTGCTTTCTGCCGCACTGTTACTCATTTTCGACAGGAGTTTCGGTACATCCTTCTTCCTGTCCGACATATTCATACAAGGCGAAGTATTACATCACCAGGGAGGTTCTCCGGTATTGTTCGAGCACCTGTTCTGGTTCCTCGGGCACCCCGAAGTATATATCGTATTATTACCCGCACTGGGGATCACCTCGGAGATCATTGCCACGAACTCGCGTAAACCCATATTCGGGTACCGGGCTATGGTTGCATCCATACTGGCTATTGCGTTCCTTTCCACGATCGTATGGGGTCACCATATGTTCGTTTCCGGAATGAATCCGTTCCTCGGTTCGGTATTTACCTTTACAACACTGCTTATTGCCATACCTTCGGCCGTAAAAGCATTTAACTATATAACTACAATATGGAAAGGGAATCTGCAGATGAACCCGGCCATGTTGTTTTCCATAGGACTGGTGTCTACCTTTATCACCGGAGGTCTTACCGGGATCATCCTCGGAGACAGTACCCTGGATATTAACGTTCACGATACCTATTTCGTAGTGGCGCACTTCCACCTTGTTATGGGGGTTACTGCAGTCTATGGATTTCTCGCAGGGGTTTACCACTGGTTCCCCAAGATGTTCGGAAGAATGATGAACAAGAACCTGGGATATGTACACTTCTGGTTAACAGCGGTGAGTGCCTACGGTGTTTTCTTCCCGATGCACTTTGTCGGACTGGCCGGTCTCCCGAGACGTTACTATACCAATACCAACTTCCCCATATTCGATGACCTGATGGACATCAATGTGGTGATGACCGTGTTTGCCCTGATCGCCGGTGCAGCCCAGGTGGTATTCCTGTATAACTTCTTCTACAGCATCTTCTTCGGAGAAAAGGCGAAGCAAAACCCGTGGAAATCCAATACACTGGAGTGGACCACGCCCGTAGAACACATTCACGGCAACTGGCCCGGAGAAATTCCGGAAGTACACCGATGGGCTTACGATTACAGTAAGACCAACGAAGATGGAGAGTATGTGATCCCCGGACAGGACTATGCACCCCAGACCGTACCTTTACAGGAAGGAGAGGAAGAACTGAACCATTAGAAAGAAAAAAATATTCTATAATCATAAAAAGGGCCCGTTAAACGGGCTCTTTTTTATTTTTTACCAATAGGCGCCGTCAGACAATGCTCCGGAATACCATACCCGTCAACCAGCGATGCTACATGCGGTCTTAGTTCCGTGCAAAGCCTTTCCACCCTTTGCCGGATAGCCTTGGATTTATTACTGCTGATATAGCCGTGCTCCAGATACCAGGCAGCGTTATCCCGTATATACATCAAGGCGTATAATGCCCCGAGTTTACGGAACAGGAATTGCAGCCTTTTGTCTGCCATGTTTTCCACAAATCCGGAAAATATCTCATAAGAAAGCATAGCGCCATAGGTTTTCCCCAGAGTGATCAGGTGGGTTTGTATGTTCAGGGATACCTGTTGCGAAGGAACGCCTTTTTTAAGGTAGCTGCGTATCCTGGAAGCCGCTGTAAAAGTAAGCCGGCGTGTACGGTATTGTAAAGCCTCGAGGTGAAATCCGGGGTCGAAAAGGTGGTCCTTGTCCGTATTGTTGGTGAACAGGGGATTGAATGTGGTTAACCGGTCGCTCAGTTGTGTACCGAGCAATTTCAGGATATCCCCGAAATGATCACTGTTAAATTCCGATTTGAAGTCTGTCAGCACCCCTTTGGCGGCGAGTTGCAGCAGTACGGTATTGTCTCCTTCAAAAGTGGTGAAGATATCCACGTCGTTTTTGAGATCACCGATCCTGTTTTCCAGCAGGTAGCCTTTTCCACCGCAGGCCTCGCGACATTCCTGGATTGTTGTATTGGAAAAATCGGTAATGAGGGCTTTCAGAGCCGCTGCCTGGGTTTCGGTTTGCCTTCTTGTCTCTTCGGTAGAAGAAGCGTAAGAACGAATCATGTGGTCCAGGGTAATGTGGTACACATAGGTAAGCGCTATGGGAGCGATAAGCCGTAGCTGATGCGACGGATAATCCATGATCAGGTCTTCCTGTACCTTTTCCCCGCTGTTGAACTGTCTCCGGTACAAGGCATATTTTACCGCAATGGCAAGGGCCATCTTAGCCCCGCTCAGGGCTCCTTTGGCCACACATATCCGGCCGCCTACCAAAGTGCCCAGCATCGTAAAGAACCGTTTGTTGGGATTGCTGATGTCCGATTGATAGTTGCCGTTGCCGTCTATACGGCCAAACCGGTCCAGCAGGTTTTCACGGGGTACACTTACATTACTGAACCATATTTTACCATTGTCCACGCCGTTCAGTCCCAGCTTGTACCCATTGTCCTCTATCCGGACCCCGGGCATAAGATCACCGTTTTCGTCCCTGACCGGTACGAGAATGGCGTGTACACCCTCATTGGTACCGTTGACGATGAGTTGGGCAAATACCGTGGCCATACGTGCGTGCAGGGCATTGCCTATATATTCCTTGTTATCGTTTTTTCCGGGGGTGTCAATAACAATGGTACCGGTTTCCCTGACATAAGTAGCTGTCGTTTTGATCCCTCTTACATTAGAGCCGTGCCCGGTTTCGGTCATAGCGAAACAGCCAAGGATTTTGGCCTCTCCTGTGGCTTTGAGCCATTGATCGTGATGTTTTTTGGTGCCCAGGTTCTGGATGCTTCCGCCGAAAAGGCCGAACTGCACTCCGAATTTAATAGTAAGACTACCGTCCACATACATCAGGTTCTCAAAAATACCCGCATAGGCCGGCATGTTTCCGATACCCCCGTAGGCTTTGTCATAGGCCATGGCCCCGTAGCCGTGCGAAGCGAGCAGTTTCACCTGTTCCAGGGTCCTGATGCGAAAAGCGTCCTTGTCCCGTTGTATGTTCCATTGAAATAAAGGATCGGAGAGCAGTTTCCGGAATTTGTCTATATGAGGGGCGTGCGCTCCTTTGAGGACCAGGTCTATCTGCAGTGGATCATAAAAATCGGTGGTCGGGACCTTGTCAGTCCTTACATCGAATAAATGACGATAGTGATTGGGCTGTATCCCCAGGTTGATCTCTATGAACTTCAGATTTTCGTCCGGTCCGCTTCCATCATTCTCGTTTGAAAATAATCTTTGACTGAAAGCGGTCAGGGGGTAATTGTCGCTTTCCAGGAGCTTTACGCCCGATGCATCTATAAGTTGCTTCCAGGAAGTGATGACCTCATCTTCCGGAGGATTTCCCGGTCGGAGCCACGAGTTTACCCGGTCTTTTTCCGCCTGGGTCAATGTGTCGTTTTCAACGGCTTTTTTAAAAACCGATATTTCCGAAGCGGACAGCAGGTTGTCGGCCCAGACTACGTAAAGAAAGGGAATGTATTTCACAATCCCCGGAGCATATTTTTTAGTGTCCATAAAGTTACAGGTGATCTTGTAATTTACCGGGAAGTTACGATTTTTATTACAGATATGTGTGTTCTTAATATTCTATCCTTGTTACCTATTGTATTGTTTTTTAGTAAATTTGTTTAAAGGTAAATTCCTATGGACCTACAGGCAGAAATAAGATGGATTCAGGAAGAACTGAATAACGTAACCGATGTGGAGTTAATAAAGGCATTCAAAAGCCTGTTAAAATACCGTAAGCGTGTTTCGTCAGAGGAGGGAAATGATTTTTCTCTTTCCCCTGCTCATATGAAATTGCTGGAAAAGGCGGAAAAAAGACATCTTTCCGGTATTTCCAGATCATATACCTGGGATGAAGTTAAAAATTATGTGACAGACACTGACCGGGAGGATGATTAAAGGTTACCATATTGTTTTTAAGCATGAAGCATTATTGGACATTTCCGAGTCTTATGATTATTATGTGGTAGAGAGCAAGGGTCTGACAAATAGATTTTTAGATTGCCTGGAAGATGTTTACAATTACCTGATCTCTGATCCCCGGATATTCAGGAGGGTGGAAAAAGGTTTTTATCAGGTACCGGTTAAAATCTTTCCTTTTGTAATATTGTACAAGATTTACGGCAATGAAGTAGTCATTTTTAGAGTATTTCATACGAGTCGTAATCCGGTAGATAGAGTTTGATTGCATATCTTTGCCAAATATGAACGAATATCTGGACCCTACAGGCGAACAATTCTCCCCGGAAGAGATCGACATCGAAAAAACGCTCCGGCCGCTTTCCTTTGATGATTTCACGGGGCAGGAGCAGGTATTGGAAAATCTCAAGGTTTTTGTAAAGGCGGCTAACCTTCGCGAGGAGGCCCTGGACCATACGCTGTTTCACGGCCCTCCCGGCCTGGGCAAGACCACTCTGGCACACATACTGGCCAATGAGCTCAGTGTAGGGATCAAGGTCACTTCCGGACCGGTGCTGGACAAGCCCGGCGACCTGGCGGGGCTGCTCACCAACCTGGAAGAAAGAGACGTGCTTTTTATCGATGAGATACATCGCCTTAGCCCGGTGGTAGAAGAATACCTCTACTCCGCTATGGAAGATTACAAGATCGATATTATGATAGAAAGCGGGCCTAATGCCAGGACCGTACAGATCACCCTGAACCCGTTTACATTGATCGGGGCCACCACCCGTTCCGGACTGCTTACATCGCCCATGCGTGCCCGTTTCGGCATTTCCAGCAGGTTGCAGTACTACACCACCGAATTGTTGTCTACCATAGTAGAACGGAGTGCCCAGATACTCAAGGTCCCCATTACGATGGAAGCTGCCATAGAGATCGCAGGAAGAAGCCGGGGCACACCACGGATAGCCAATGCCCTGCTGCGAAGGGTAAGGGATTTTGCCCAGATAAAAGGCGATGGCAGGATCGATATAAAAATAGCCCGCTTCGGACTGGAAGCACTCCATGTCGATGCCCACGGCCTGGATGAGATGGACAACAAGATCCTCGCTACCATTATCGATAAATTTAAGGGAGGCCCTGTGGGGATCACCACGCTGGCCACTGCCGTTTCCGAAAGTGCGGAAACCATAGAAGAAGTGTATGAGCCTTTTCTGATACAACAGGGGTTTATCGTAAGGACCCCCCGTGGAAGGGAGGTGACCGAACTTGCATACAAACATCTCGGAAAGGCCAGGGGAGGTATACAGGGCGGATTGTTCTGAATTATTTGACCCGCATATAAGTTTTTCTTACCTTTTATACAGAATTTACATTTATTTAATAGCAATAATACAATCGCATAAAGCCCCGGTTCTATTTTTGCTCCCCGTAACCTGAATCTTAATACCATGAAACTTACTAATGCTTGGCTGTTGCTATTGTGGCTTGTATGCTCCGTGTTTACGATAACAGCACAAAACACACATGCTTCGATCGAAGGGATGGTCGTTGATGAAACATCAGAACCCCTTATGGGAGTATCTGTTGTGGTAAAGAACGAATCCACCGGATTTTCAACGGCAACAGTGTCCGATATCAGCGGTAAATATATACTGAAACAACTTCCTCTGGGAAAACCTTATACCATAACCGTCTCCTATATGGGATACGGTACCCAGACCAGGAAGGGATATGAGCTCAACCAGGGAGACGAACTCCGGATAGATTTTAAAATGGAGGAATCTGCCGAAGCCCTCGATGAGGTCGTGGTCACGGCTTCCGGGCTCAAAAGCGCGGTGAAGAATTTCGGGGCTGCTACCTCCGTGACTTCACAGGATCTTGAGAAACTTCCGGTGAACGGGCGGAACTACACCTCCCTGATCGATCTTTCACCGCTGAGCACGGGAAACAGTCTTTCAGGCCAGTTGCCGTCTTCTACCAATTTTACTGTAGACGGAATGACGGCCAGGAACCCTACCTCGGGAGGGACTGCCAACCGCCGTGGTGGTTCGTATGCCATTTCCATGGAAGCCATCCGGGAATTCAAGGTGTCTACCAACCAGTACGATGTCACTTACGGACGAAGTGGTGGTGGATCTATAAATACGGTGACCAAATCCGGGACCAATACCCTTTCGGGAAGTATATTCACTTTCGGCCGTACCGACTGGTTGTCCAGTCCGTATGATATTCGCGGGAACAGGCGGGATGAGGATTTCTCTTCATATCAATACGGCTTTTCACTGGGAGGCCCGATCGTTAAGGACAAAGTGCATTTTTTTGTGGCCTGGGACCACCAGGAAGATACCAATCCCTTACAGATAGCCGATCTGCAAACGGCCGAAGACGAAAGAAGATATAATGTGTCCCGGGAATCATTAGACAGGTACCTGGATATTGCCCGGAACAAATACGGCGTAGCCGATTCTCCCCAGTTTGGCTCGTTTAACAGAAAGCGGGGCACGGATGCCATATTTGCCCGTATTGACTGGCAATTGAACGATAAAAACCTTTTGACCTTAAGGAATAACTATGTGTTTGACCTTCACCGACGGGCGATCTCAGATAACAGCAGTATTGAGCTGTACGAGGTATACAGCGATGTCCGCACTACAGACAACAGCTTCCTGGCCTCGCTCCGTTCCGAACTGAACCCCAAAATGACCAACGAACTGAAATTCCAGTACCTGCGGACATCGGAAAGTGCTTTCCCGGGAGAGCAGATCCCCTCTCAAAATATCCCGCGGGCCATAGTGGAACGTGTACATTCCGAGGTGAACGGCAAAGATGTTTATACCACCATCCAGCTCGGCGGGCAGCGTTACATTCCCGAATCCTTTTACAATAACGTATTTCAGCTGGTAGATAACCTGTATTACAGTACGGACAAGATAGATTATACCTTTGGCGCGGACCTGATGTACACGCATATGGAATCGGTATACGGAAGTGAAATGAACGGGAGGTTTTATTTTACCGGACTGGACGATTTTGAGAATCTGCAGCCGTATCGGTATGTCAGGGAGGTGAATTTAATGGAAGACCCTGCGGTAACACAGAACATCATGGCCTTCGGGGCATATGCCCAGATGCAGGCCTCACTGTTCCCGGGATTTGAGCTGATGGCCGGTATCCGTGCAGATTATACCAATTATCTGGATAAACCCAATTTCAATGAGATCGTTTATGAAGACCTCGGTCTTCGAACGGACAACAGCCTTTCCACATTCCAGCTCCAGCCCAGGATACAGGCTACATGGGATATCGGGGAAAGAGGGAAGGATATTCTGCGTTTCGGAGGAGGGATATTCGGATCGGATATCAACAATTATATAATGATCAACAATATGGTGTTCGACGGTACCCGGGTAGCATCGGTGGACATTAACCGCAACGATGTAACCATCCCCACACCCGATTTTCCCGGGTACCGGGCCGATCCTTCTACCGCCCCGGGAGCGGAGGTGCTGGAAGAACTCGGTATTACCCCGATAAATACCATAAACATGAACGGTGATGATGTGAAGATCCCCACGCTTTACAAAGCCAACCTGTCTTACAACCGGTTTTTCACCGATCGTTTTAAAATGGGCGTGAGTTTTTACGCTTCCTTTGCCCGGAACAATTATATGTATACAGATGCCAATATGGTGGATGATCCCTATTTCAGGCTGGCAGACGAAGGGAACCGGGGGGTGTATGTGCCCGCCAATACCATCGATCCCGATAATGGCGCGGCCAACTGGGCAGAAGGGCGGAAAACGGACAGGGTAGGCCGTGTGCTGAAACTGAACAGTGAAGGTAAGGTCAATAATTATGCTATTGTGGTGGATGGTACATACAAATATTTTGAAGATGGTATAGTGTCTTTCAGTTATACCTGGAATGATACTAAAGATAATACCAGTTTTAACGGAGATGTGGCCAATACGGCGACCCTGGTGACCATGACACCCGACGATCCCCGCAACTTGGGCTCTATGGAATACGCCAACAGCCATTTTCGCCATAAGCTGGTACTCTACGGTTCCCTTCCCACTTTTCACGGTTTTAGTCTCTCTTTCCGTTATTCCGGGTTTGGGGGGACACGCTATTCCCTTGCCGTTAACGGGAACGTAAACGGCGACTTTGTCAGTTCCAACGACCTGGCCTATATTTTTGATCCCGATGATGCCGCAACACCCGAAGCATACAGGAATGGCATACAGCAGATACTGGACAATCCCGACGCCAGTGACCACCTGAAGGAGTACATCCGTGACAGTTATGGAAAAGTAGCCAGGAGGAACGGGGGGATCAATGATTTCTTCGGTACCTGGGACGTAAGTTTGAGAAAAAGGTTCAATACCTTTAAATCGCAGTATGTAGAATTGTCGGCGGATGTTTTTAACCTGGCCAATATGCTGAATAAAAAATGGGGGGCAAGGAAAAACCTGGGCAAACAGAATATTTATTCCATCGGCGGATTCGATACGGATGCCAATACGTACAATTACAATGTCAACCCCAATACCGGGGTGGTCGCTCCGTCCGGGAATCCCTACCAGGTACAACTCGGAATCCGGTACGGGTTCTGATCCGGGTATACGGTTTACAGACATAATTATTTTAACAGGGCCCTTCGGGGTCCTTGTTCGTAATTGGAGTGAAGTGAGTATCTTTGTAGCGTTTCTGTGGGAACGGCGATGTAGGCGGCGGGACTGATTTTTGAAACCTTATTACAAACAACAATGGCAAACTACAAATACCCGGATAAGGTCCCTTTTTTAAAATTTTTAGTTCACGCATCCGATATTGCCAGGAACCCGATCCCGTTTCATACGAAGATATTCCGGGAATACGGCGATACGATATCCTTAAGAAGATTTTACACTCCTCCGGTCATACTCACAAGAGATCCGGCAGTTGTTCGGCATGTCCTTCAGAAAAATCACAGGTCATACAAGAAGTCAAAACTCCAGACCGAGTTTCTTTCGAGATATATAGGCCATGGACTGCTGACATCAACCGGGGATTACTGGTTGCGACAACGGCGACTGATACAGCCAGGTTTCCATAAAGACAGGATCCGGGAGCTGGTAGATACCATTAACAGGACTATTGACGAACAGGTCCGGTCGTTTCGGACAGGAACTTTTGTGGAGTTGTACCCCTTAATGAACAGGCTGGCGTTTGAAGTGGTCTCCAAATCCCTGTTCAACTACGCTGCAAGTCCAGAAATATTAAAACGCCTTCAGGTGATCATCGAGGACCTTCAGAAATTTACCGTAAAGGAAATGAGACAGCCCTTAAAACGTCTCTGGTTTAACATCAGGGGAGAAGTTAAAGAGCACCTGAAACTGGCTGAGGAAGGCCGGGAGATCATCAATACCATTATCGAAGCGAGGAAAGTTTCCGGGAAAGAACACGGAGACCTGCTGGATATGTTTCTCCATTCTGAATATGACGACGGTACGAAAATGACCAACGATCAGCTCATCGATGAGATTCTGATCCTTTTTGTAGCGGGACACGAAACCACGGCAAGCGCATTGACATTCACCCTGTTCCTCCTGGCCAATCATCCTGAGGAACTGGAGAGGGCCCGGGCCGAGAGCCTCCGGTTGAAAAACAGTGAAGAAGCCCTGGAGGCACTTGGTAAGATGGAGCATATAACGTGCTGTATCGAAGAGAGCATGCGGTTATACCCACCGGTCTGGGTCATGGACCGTATTTCACTGGAGGACGATACCGTGGAGAAATATGCCGTAAAAAAGGGAACGCTCTTCGGTATTTCCGTTTACGAAATGCACCGGAACCCGGAATACTGGGAAGATCCCGAAACTTTCAATCCGGGGCGGTTCTCGGAGAACGGTAACAAAAGGAATGAGGCTTACATGCCCTTTGGTGCCGGGCCGCGCTTGTGTATAGGCAATAACTTTGCCATGTATGAAATGATGTTGGCGGTCAATACTATTATTAATACCTTTGATATCGAGACCAATAAGGCCGAGGTTGAGATCAACCCGCTGATCACCCTGAAGCCCGTAGATGTAGAATTGAGATTGACCAGGCGTGTATGACGGACCCGAGACCAAAATATACCCAGCTTATCAAGGCCGAGGCCAGACGCCTCGGGTTTATGTCCTGTGGGGTTTCCAGAGCGGAATTTCTCGAAGAAGAAGCCCCGCGCCTGGAACGATGGCTCCGGGAGAATATGCACGGAGAAATGGGCTATATGGAGAACCATTTCGACAAACGTTTGGATCCCCGGTTACTCGTGGACGGGGCTAAAAGTGTCATATCCCTCACGCTGAATTATTTTCCTGCCGAAGAGCAAAAGGACACGGGAAGCCCTAAGATTTCCAAATATGCTTATGGCAGGGATTATCACTTTGTCATTAAAGATAAGCTGAAACAACTGCTGCACTTTATCCATGAAGAAATAGGAGAGGTTGGCGGCCGGGCTTTTGTAGATTCCGCCCCTGTACTGGACCGTGCCTGGGCTACCCGTAGCGGGCTGGGGTGGATAGGCAAGAACAGCAACCTCATTTCCAAAAAAGTAGGCTCGTTCTTTTTTATCGCCGAGCTTGTTGTAGACCTGGACCTCGAATACGACGATCCCATCACTACCAACCACTGCGGCAGTTGTACCGCCTGTATCGATACCTGTCCTACGCAGGCTATCGTAGAGCCCATGGTCGTGGACGGGAGCAGGTGTATTTCTTATTTTACCATAGAGCTGAAAGACAATATTCCGACTGAATTTGAAGGGAAGTTCGACGACTGGATGTTCGGCTGCGATATATGCCAGGACGTATGCCCCTGGAACCGCTTTTCCAAACCGCATAACGAACCACTCTTTGATCCGCATCCCGACCTGTTGAACATGAGCAAAAAGGACTGGGAAGAGATCACAGAAGATGTTTTCCGGGAAATTTTCAGGAAATCGGCTGTAAAACGAACCAAATTCAAGGGCCTAAAACGAAACATCGAGTTTTTGAAAGAAAAGTCAGGTAATTCGTAGTTTGTGATCTTAATTGTAATGTCCCTGAAAAAACGTTTTCAAATCCATATAGGGAGGCGTGATAAGTAAACGGATCATTCAAATATCCCTCCCGGTTGCTGAGCCCTTCGATTAAACTCAGGATAAACTAAAGTCGAAGCACCGGTCACCTGGTAGTTTCCCGAAGCACAAGATGGGTCTGCAACTTGATCTCGTAAAATTCCACCGGTTCTTTCTTGTTTTTCCGGTCGATCTCGTCGATAAGCAGTGCGGCAGATTCCTTGCCGATCTGAATACTGGGCTGATCTACCGTGGACAGATGCGGTTTTATGTAGGGAGTGACAATCCAGTTGCTGAAACCTATAATGGATACCTCGTCCGGTATGGAGATATTGGCATCGTTCAGATACGAAATGGCTCCAAGGGCAATGTGGTCTGTAATACAAAAAATACCGTCGGTATCGGGATGGGCCTTTAGTAGTTTTTCCGCATTTTCCCTACCTTCGGCAATACTCAGGTCCTCGCAGATATACACCAGCGATTCGTCCGGGGCAATGTCGTGGTCTTTAAGGGCTTTTTGATACCCTTTCAGGCGGGAATTGTAATTGCTGGGAAACTTCGGGCCACCGAACAGCGCGATCTTCCGGCATCCGGATCCGATAAGGTGCTCCACTGCCTTATAGGCCGCCTTTTCATCGTCTATGATCACCTTGGAGCAGTTGACCTGCCGGGTGATCTTATCAAACAACACCAGGGGCACATGGTTTTTTACCACTTTGTGGAGGTGGTCGTAACGGTTGGTCTCGTTGGCCAGGGAGATCAGGATACCGTCTACCCGCTTTTCCAGGAGCAGGTCCACCTGTTTTTCTTCCGTAGCCATAGACTCACCAGAAAACAATACGATCACCTGGTAACCGTGAACATTGGCTTCGGATATGATACCCGTAATGGTCTCGGCAAAAAACTGGTGGTCTATTTTCGGGAGGATAACCCCTATGGTTTTGGATTGATTGCTGCGAAGCGTTACAGCGTGTATGTTCGGCTTGTAATTCAGCTTTTCTGCCAGTAGTTTTACGGCGTGCTTGGTTTCGCTACTTATATCCGGGTAGTCTTTCAGGGCCTTGGACACTGTGGTGACCGACACCCCAAGTATGGAAGCAATATCTTTTAAGGTAACTTGACTCATAGGTATCTCTTTAGTACAGAGAGGCTTTCTACACAAAAACTCTTCGGCATGCATAAGGAGCCATCATACAAAAGAAATACATTTTTTTAGATATAAAAAATGGATATTCAATAAAATAAGTGTTCTGTTATTCCAAATATGTTATATTTTTTGTGCTGAGCGAGTTCGTTGTCAGATAGATATAGGGAATGACCGGACCGGAGATCTATTGTTTGGTATTTAATAATTTTTCAATTTGTTTCTTGTTCTCCGGAAGATAGTTATGTAACACATCCCAGATAATTTCGGGGTCTATTCCGAAATATTCATGAGAGACTTTGTTGCGAAGCAGATACATTTCACTCCATGGGATATCCGGATATTTTTCTTTGATCTCCCCGGGAATGTTTTTGGCCGCTTCCCCTATAATTTCGAAATTTCTGATTACAGCATCTATGGTTTTATAATCCTGTTCGAAATCCATATAAGTCATGTTACGGGTATATTCGGCAATCCTTTCCATGGCCAAGTTCATATCCTCGAGATACATATGGTATGTACGATCTTTTCTTTTCACTAAATATAATAGACCTGTTTAAGGATATTCTCTTTGATCTGGTTTTTAAGCGCTTTTTTAGTCACAAGGTCGATCTTTCTGCGAAAGATATTTTCCAGGAATAATTGAAGAGTGAAAAATTTCCACCCGATAGGTTTTTCCAACTCTACAAGGAGGTCAATATCGCTGTCTTCTGTTTGTGTGTTATCGGAGAAAGATCCGAATAACCCGATCTCTTTTACAGCATAGTCTTTATGAAGAAGGGGTTTTAATTCAGTAAGTTTGGCTAATATTTCATTCCTTGTGACCATATTTCAAATATAATTAAAATTTAACACAAATTGTTCCGCGCAGAAAAGGAATGCAAATGAGTGAAGAACTTATTCTCTGACTCCGTTTAGAAACCCTTTCAGTAATTCGCGTACACTTTCCGTGTTTTCCACATAATACCTGGCACTGGTCTTTTTCAGCCCCACTTTTACGGTAAAGGCCTCTTCCGGGAGTTCCTTGAACATGTATTCGTCGGTCCAGTCGTCGCCAATGGCAAAAATAAAGTCGTAGTCTTTTTCTGCGAGTACGCGTGATGCTGCCCTGCCTTTGTTCACATTGCTGCTTTTGATCTCGATGACCTTATTGCCCTCCAGTACGCTCAGTTCGTAGTTGGATATGAGGCTGGTGAGCACCGTTTTCAGTTCTGTGGCGCGATTCTGGGCCAGCTCGGGGTCGGCCTTGCGGAAATGCCAGGCCAGTGAAAAGTTCTTTTCCTCTATGAATGTTCCGGGCGTGCGGTCTACAAAAGTCTCGATAATGGGCCTCAGGTTTATCATCCAGTCCCTTTTCAGCTTTTCCAGGGCCTGCCATTCCCTGTTCCCTACTTTTAACCAAACACCGTGTTCCACGATCAGGGTATAGCCCTGGTCGCCAAACCATTCGTCAAAAGTTTCCCTGTCCCTGCCGCTTATGATCACCAGTTCTGTGTTTTCCTGCCTGTTAAGGTTGTCCAGGAGTGTATAGAGTTCACTGTCCGGCTTGGCATCTTTGGGCTTATTGGTAAAATTGACCAGGGTGCCGTCGTAGTCGAGGAAGATCAGTCTTTTTCCTGCTTTTTGATAGGAGTTGAACAATTGTTTTTCAATCTCGGGGGTGATCTTTTTGGAGACGATGACATGGTGCAGTGTTTTGGTGGCCTTCAGGGCTTTCATGAATTCCCCGGCCCATTTCTCCACGCTGTAACGTTCCAGCCGTTGCTGTAAAAAGATGTTTCTTTCCTTCTGTTCTTCTTCCGGCATTTCTAGGGCTTTTTTCAGGGTGCCTGCGACCTGCTCAAAATTATTCGGATTGATAAGCAGGGCCTCGTTCATTTCCTTGGCGGCCCCGGCCATTTCACTGAGGACCAGCACGCCGTCCTTGTCTGTTCTTGTGGCTATATATTCCTTGGCTACGAGGTTCATTCCGTCCCTTACGGGGGTGATCAGTGCTACTTCGCAGGAAGTATAAAGGTCGATCAGGTTTTCAAAAGGCATGGAACGGTAAAAATACCAGATGGGAGTCCAGTTTACTGTGGCGAATTTCCCGTTGATACGGCCTACGAGTTCGTCCGTTTCCTTTTTTAATAATTGGTATTGCGGCACATTGGAGCGGGATGGCACAGCCAGCAGGATGAATCGCACTTTTTCCTTGAACTGCGGGTAGTTGTCCAGAAAATATTCAAAAGCCCTCAGGCGGTTGGGGATGCCCTTGGTGTAGTCCAGCCGGTCTATGGAAAGTATCATCTTGGCATCGGGGGCAGATTGTAAATGGGCATCGAGCCGTTTTTGCAGATCGGATTTTTGTTCGGGGGTCTGTTTGTTGTGTGCTATGGCAGCATTGCGAAATTTGTCGTAGTCAATGCCCATGGGGAAGGAATCTACCCGCAGGGTCCTGCCCTGGTAAGAGATCTCGTTGAAGTGGGTGTCCAGCCGCAGTATCCTTCGTACTGAACTCAGAAAATGCCTTTCGTAGTCATAGGTGTGAAAACCGAGAAGATCAGCGCCCAGCATACCGTTCAGCAATTCTTCCCGCCAGGGGAGCGTGCGGAATACTTCGTAGGAGGGAAAGGGAATATGAAGAAAAAAACCGATGGAAGTATTGGGGCGCTCTTTCTTGATAAGCCCCGGCAACAGCAGCAACTGGTAGTCGTGCACCCATATGGTATCGCCATCATCCGTGTGCTGCAGTACCGTATCGGCAAATTTCCGGTTTACCTCTTTATACGACTCCCAATATTCTCCCTCAAAAGCAGTATACTCCATAAAGTAGTGAAACATGGGCCATAGGGTATTGTTGCTGAAACCGTAATAAAAATTGTCGAGGTCTTTTTGAGTAAGGGAAACAGCTGCGCAGTCCTCTCTGGCGATGGCGTTATTCACTTTTTCCACGAGATCGTTGTCCAGATCTTCTTCTGTAAGCCCGGACCATCCTATCCAGAGACTTTCCCCGCCTTCGTGCACGGATTTCATCCCTGTGGCCAGTCCGCCTACACTGGGAGTAATGGCCAGGTTGTTATCGTTAATGGTTATTTGTAAAGGAAGCCTGTTGGAGACAATAATGGTTTTGTTCATCAGTTAGTCGGTTTTTATACTGTTTTCTTTTTCATATTCTGCGTACGTATTTTTTTTCATTCCATAAGTTGCCTCCCCTTTATTTTATTTATTCCGTAAAAGTTAAATTAACCGCTGATTTTTTCGTTAATTTAAGAATTTTATTCGAATTTTAATGCTCGAAAAGGCATTATTCAGGGATAAATGCATCGTGTGCAAAAAGAAAAAAGTCGTAAAATTTGTGTCAATGAGATCACGAATCAGAAAGCAAAACCAAAAAAACACCTCAACCCGGAAACCCGAAACTGACAAGGATCATAAAAACCAATTTTTTAAACTATACTTAAATTGATGGACAATCTCGACTACGGAATCATAGGAAATTGCAAGAGTGCGGCATTGATCTCCAAAACAGGATCTCTGGACTGGTGTTGCCTGCCCGAATTCGACTCCTCTTCGGTCTTTGCCCGACTGCTGGATGATGAGATCGGCGGGAGCTTCGGTTTTCTGGTGTCGGACAGTTATACGATAAGCCAGCGTTACATTCCCAATACCAATATTCTGGTGACCCGGTTTGCGGAAGGGAGTAACATCTTCGAGGTCTATGATTTTATGCCCAGGTACAAGCTCAACGAAGGTAACAGGCATTATGCCCCGCCCGATATTATAAGGTATATGGAACACGTGTCCGGGCAGCCGGTATTCCGGGTGAAGTACGATCCCAGGCTCGAATATGCCATTGCCGATACCTCCACCAAGATCAAACCGGAATATATTGTGAGCGTTACCCAGGAAGGGAAATACGATTCCCTCTACCTGTACAGTAGCCTGGACAAGAAGAAAGTCCTCGGCGGAGAGGAGATACAGCTGGAACGGAATGAGTTCTTTCTGCTCAGTTACAACGAAAAAATATTCCGCCAAACCACGCAGCAGGCCTATCTCGACCTGGAGCGGACCAAGGTCTACTGGCTGAACTGGTCGGAACGGACGCCTTCCTATAAAAAATACAACAAGGAGATCATCAGAAGTGCGCTGACCCTGAAGATGCTCAGCCATAACCGTACGGGGGCCGTACTGGCGGCCGCTACAACCTCCCTGCCCGAGACCATCGGGGAGGTGCGCAACTGGGACTACCGCTTTTGCTGGATACGCGATGCTTCTATGGTGATCAAAGTGGTGTCGGCCCTGGGACATGTTGATGTGGCTAAAAAATACCTGCAATTTATTATTGACATTATACCGGACAAGGACGAGAAGCTCCAGATCATGTACGGGATCAATAAGGAAAAGACGCTGAAGGAAGAAACCCTGGACCACCTTAAAGGCTATGCAGGTTCCAGGCCGGTGCGTATAGGAAATGCCGCTTACGAGCAGCGGCAGAACGATATTTACGGTATTTTGATGGATGTGATCCACCAACAGATCGTAAAGTTCGAGACCTCGCTGGACAACTGTGAAGAGCTGTGGACCATTACCAAGGGCATCGTGTGGGTGGTACGCGAGCACTGGGAGGAACCCGATAAGGGCATCTGGGAATTCCGTACCGAACAACGGCATTTTACCTTTTCCAAAGTGCTTTGCTGGGTAGCCATAGACCGGGCCATTAAAGTGGCCCATATTCTCGGTAAAGCCAATCACGTGACCAAGTGGATGGACCTGGAGCGCGAGATCAGGGAGGACATCCTGAAAAAGGCATGGAGCGAAAAAGAACAGGCCTTTACCCAGGCCTATGGCAGCGACGACCTCGATGCCTCCGTACTGTTGATGGAACCCTACGGTTTTATCGAAGCCGGCGACCCCAGGTATGTAAGGACCGTCAAGGCCATTGAAAAAGAGCTTTGCCATGAAGGTTTGCTGTATCGTTATAAAAACAAGGACGATTTCGGGTTGCCCTCCTCTTCCTTTACCATTTGTACCTTCTGGTTTATCAACAGCCTGTATAAGATAGGAGAACACAAAAAAGCCATTAAAATGTTCAAAAAGCTGCTGTCGTACAGCAATCACCTGGGGCTGTTCAGCGAAGATATCGACTTTAAGACCAAGCGGTTGCTGGGGAACTTCCCGCAGGCCTACTCACACCTGGCGCTGATAGAGACGGCCATAAACCTTTCTAATGTAATTACTGAAGAAGAAGAGATCAAAGTGGCCGTACACTGATGTTTTTACGGTTCGGGATGCGGTGTAATTGGTTGAGATTTGTAGGTGTTGATGGAGATTTATAGAGACTTACTGTATTTATCATTTGTTGTAATGTATCCTTATAACCCTGTAAATCTCCATCAACAAGCCCCCGATCACCGATCACCAGTTACCGACCACCGATCACCAAATACTGAACACCGCCCCCCGCATTTTTGAATTTTAAAATTTCTTGTAGCTCCAGTTAATTATTCCTTTTACCTTTGTATTTCCTATAAAAAAACCGGACATGACTAAAAAGAATAACAAGCTGAGAAGAGAGGCTTTGGTGTATCATGCTAAACCTCAGCCGGGCAAGATCAAGGTGGTTCCTACAAAACGCTATACCACGCAAAGAGACCTGGCGCTGGCTTATTCTCCCGGGGTGGCGGAACCCTGCCTGGAAATAGAGAAAGATCCCCGCAATGCCTATAAATATACTTCCAAGGGAAACCTGGTCGCTGTGATATCTAACGGAACAGCGGTGCTCGGGCTGGGAGATATAGGCCCGGTAGCAGGAAAACCGGTGATGGAAGGAAAAGGACTGCTGTTCAAGATATTTGCCGATATCGATGTGTTTGATATAGAAGTGGACACTAAGGATGTGGACAAATTCATCGAGACCGTAAAGAACATAGCCCCGACCTTCGGGGGGATTAACCTGGAGGACATCAAAGCCCCGGAAGCATTTGAAATAGAGCGGAGGCTTAAAGAAGAGCTGGATATCCCCGTGATGCACGACGACCAGCATGGTACGGCCATCATATCGGCCGCGGCCTTGCTGAATGCCCTGGAGATCTCGGACAAAAAAATAGAAGATATAAAGATCGTGGTAAGCGGCGCGGGTGCGGCAGCAGTTTCCTGTACCCGGTTGTACAAGGCTTTCGGTGCGAAAGCGGAAAATATTGTGATGCTGGACAGTAAGGGAGTTATCCGGAAAGACCGTGAGAACCTCTCTGGCGAAAAGCTGGAGTTTGCTACGGACAGGAAGATAGATACGCTCGAAGAGGCCCTGAAAGATGCCGATGTGTTCATCGGCCTGTCTATTGCCGATATCGTAAGCCCTGAAATGTTGTTGTCGATGGCCGAAGACCCGATCGTTTTTGCCATGGCCAATCCCAACCCGGAGATTGCCTATGACCTGGCTGTGGCCACGCGAAAAGACATCATCATGGCTACAGGGCGTTCCGACCACCCCAACCAGGTGAACAATGTGCTCGGGTTTCCGTTTATCTTCCGTGGCGCATTGGATGTGCGGGCCACCAAGATCAACGAGGAAATGAAAATGGCTGCTGTGGTGGCTCTGGCCGAACTGGCCAAGGAAACCGTCCCGGAGCAGGTGAATATCGCTTACGGGGAGACCAAGCTCAACTTCGGCAGGGATTATATCATTCCCAAGCCGTTCGACCCGAGGCTTATTGCCAAAGTCCCTCCCGCAGTGGCAAAAGCCGCTATGGAAAGTGGTGTGGCTACCGAACCCATCGACGACTGGGAAAGATATGAAGAAGAACTTATGCAAAGGCTGGGCAACGATAACAAGATCGTACGTTTGCTCCACAACAGGGCCAAGACCGACCCCAAGCGCATTGTATTTGCCGAAGCCGACCAGCTCGATGTCTTAAAGGCGGCCCAGATCGTTTACGAAGAAGGTATAGGACATCCCATACTCCTGGGCCGGGAAGATATGATCCGGGAACTTAAAAAAGAGATCGAGTTCGACATCGATGTCCCCATTATCGACCCCAAGACCGATGAGCATAACGACAAAAAGAACCAATATGCAAAACGCTATTGGGAAAGCAGGCAACGAAGCGGAATTACACTGTACGAAGCGGAAAAGAAGATGAGAGAACGCAACTTTTTTGCCGCGATGATGGTCAATGAAGGCGATGCGGATGCCCTGGTCACGGGATATTCGAGGAGTTATCCTTCCGTGGTAAAACCCATGCTCGAACTTATAGGAAAAGCCAAAGGAACAACCAAGGTAGCTGCCATGAACCTGATGATCACCGAAAGGGGCCCCATGTTCCTTTCCGATACCTCCATCAATATCAATCCAACGGGGAGAGACCTGGCCAAAATAGTGCAAATGGCGGCTCATACCGTAAAAATGTTCGGCTTTGAACCCGTGATCGCCATGCTTTCTTATGGTAACTTTGGTTCATCTGCCTTTCCGGAGGCTTCCAAGGTCAGGGATGCGGTAACCTACCTGCACAAATATCACCCGGAGATCATTGTGGACGGGGAACTCCAATCAGATTTTGCACTGAACCGGGACATGCTCCAGGACAAATTTCCCTTCTCCAAGCTGGCGGGCAAAAAAGTAAACACCCTCATATTTCCCAACCTAGATGCGGCCAACATCACCTATAAGTTAATGAAGGAACTCAACAAGGCCGATTCTATCGGTCCTATTTTGCTGGGGATGCAAAAGCCTGTGCATATCCTGCAATTGGGTGCAAGCGTGGAAGAAATAGTGAATATGGCAGCCGTGGCTGTGGTGGACGCACAGGAAAAAGAGAAGCAGGAAAAAGAGAAGAGAGAAAAACAGCAGATGGAGGGGTAGAGGTTACAAGTTACAGGTTTCAGGTTATACACCATCTGAACCTGTAACCAGTAAATGGTATCGATAACACCCCTCAGAAAAATATTTTTTGACGTTTTTGATCGGATTTTTATATATTTGATTTAAAGCATCTTAATTAAAAAACTACAACCTTTATGCGTATTTTTAGACAAACGACCCGTTTTTGTATACTAACGGCAGTGATCTTTCTCTATACGGCTTGTAAGCAGGAGAAGAAAAACGTTGAAAAAGTAGGAATAGTCCCGCAACCTTCAAAGATAGAGTTTCAGAACGATGTCTTTGTGCTGGATGAAGATACCAAAGTTCTGTATCCGGAATCTTTTGCTCCGGTAGCGACATTTTTTTCAGATTACGTCAATAATGGTGCTGCCATTACAATGGGACAGGCCGAAAAAGAATCGGGCAATACTGTTATTTTTAAGGAAGACAGCAGCATTTCCAATCCGGAAGCCTATAAACTCAGTGTAACTCCGAAAAATATAACCGTTTCTGCCGCTTCCCCCAAGGGTGCGTTTTACGCCATACAGAGCCTGAGGCAGCTTATGCCTGTGGATTTGGAAAAAGGGAATTACACGGAAGACGGCGAAAAAGAGATCGCTATCCCCACAGTAGAAGTTTATGACGAACCCCGTTTTGTATACCGCGGACAAATGCTCGATGTAGGGAGGCATTTCTTCCCGGTGGAATTTATAAAAAAGTATATCGATCTGATGGCCATGTTCAAGTTCAATACCTTTCACTGGCACCTTACCGAAGACCAGGGCTGGCGTATCGAGATCAAAAAATATCCTGAACTTACCGAAGTTTCCGCTTATCGCGACAGTACCTTAATAGGCCACTATAACGATAAGCCGCAGAAATGGGACAGGACCCGCTATGGCGGATTTTATACGCAGGAAGAAATAAAGGAAGTAGTGAAATATGCACAGGAACGCTATGTTACCGTGATCCCCGAGATAGAAATGCCCGGACACTCCGAAGCAGTACTGGCGGCCTACCCGGAACTTGGTTGCACCGGTGGCGGGCCATATCAGGTGCAGGGAACCTGGGGAATACACAAAAATATCTACTGTACCAGGGAAGAAACATTTAAATTCCTCGAAGGCGTGCTGGATGAGGTGATCGAACTCTTTCCGAGCAAGTACATCCATATCGGCGGTGACGAAGCCCCGAAAGACAACTGGGAGCAGTGCGAGGTATGCCAGGCCCTCATAAGAAGCGAAGGCCTTGCCGACGAACACGAGTTGCAGAGCTATTTTATACACCGTATGGAAAAATACCTGAACAGCAAAGGAAAACAGATCATAGGATGGGACGAGATCCTCGAAGGCGGACTGGCACCGAACGCCACCGTAATGTCGTGGAGAGGTACCGAAGGTGCAGTGGAAGCAGCCAAACAGCATCACGATGTGATCCTGACGCCAACCTCTCATTGTTATCTCGATTACTACCAGTATAAAGAAGACCAGGAAAAGAAAGAGCCCCTGGCCATTGGCGGGTACCTGCCCCTGCAAAAAGTATACAGCTTTGAGCCCGTTCCCGAAGAACTGACCCCCGAAGAAGAAAAATACGTATTGGGAAGCCAGGTCAACCTGTGGACAGAGTATATAGAAACTCCCGAAAAAGTGGAATACATGGAATACCCCCGGGCCATAGCCATGGCCGAAGTAGCCTGGAGCGCCAAAGAGAACAAGGACTATGATGACTTCCTGTATCGACTGGAACCCGTGCTGAAACGCCTGGACGCCCTGGACGTGAATTACGGAGATAAGAAAGAAGAGGGGATAAAGAAGGAAAAAGACGCAAAGAAAACAGAGGATCAGGAGTAAGCAGCAGGGATATATGATCCTTGTATAGATAAACTGAAGAATTAAAGACGACGAGGTCTCAAAAGTTAATGATATCTACGTCAACCTGAACTTGTTTCAGAATCCCATCCCGATCCGGAAAGATGGGATTCTGAAACAAGTTCAGAATGACGTTTGGCTTATATGACTTTTTGAGATCTCGTTTTTCAATATCAAACCCAATTAAAATGATCGTAGAAATTTGTGCCAGTTCGTTTTTATCTGCCCGGAATGCCCAACAGGCCGGAGCAGACCGTATTGAACTTTGCACCGAACTGGGCGTAGGCGGTATTACGCCGTCTTACGGGCTTATCAGGAAAGTAACGGAAGAACTGGATATCCCGGTCCATGTACTTATCCGGCCGAGAAGCGGAAGTTTTTGCTATGACAGGGATGAGTTCGACATTATGAAAAGAGACATCGTTTTTTGCAGGGAAGCAGGCTGTTCAGGCATTGTATCGGGGGTGCTCACTGCCGATAACGAGCTGGATGTGGAACGCACCAAAGAACTCAAAGAACTTGCCGGCCCGCTTATTTTTACGTTTCACCGGGCCATAGACTGGGTAAGCGATCCGCTGGAAATTGCGGATAAGCTAAAGGAAATAGGAGTAAACCGTATCCTGACCTCCGGACAAAAAGCCACTGCTGCCCTAGGCATGGACACCCTGGTACGGTTAATGGAACACTGCGGGGGCCGGCCCGTTATTATGCCCGGGGGAGGCATCAATGCAGACAATGTCCTGGATTTTGTACGGAATGGGTTCACCGAGATCCATTTTTCCGCAACAACCTTACAGCGCGTATTGGACCAAACCCCGGAAATATCCATGAACAGTCCCAGGTTCCTGGACGAGACCAATGTTACGGTTTCGGACGGGGAGAAGATAGAAACCATCATATCCCGGATAAGAAGGGAAGCCTGATTAGTTTTGGTAATCTGTAAACGGTACTAGCCTCCGCCACGGGAATGTCATTTAGTTCAGCAAATTATCACCCCTTCGGGATTGAAAAAGCCTGAAAGGCTGACATTTTTATAGAAACAAAGGCATTAAAGAGGTTCAAAACCCTGAAAGGGTGATACATTTATTATCCATAACCTTAACTAAATGACATTGCCCTTGATGGAGGGCGAAAATATTCGCAACCAGACAAAAACCTGAAACTTTCTTCCTAATTGTCCTTCACAGGAATCTTGAGGTATGCAACAAAATGATTTTTCTTTATCCCTGTTTGCAGTACAAAATTATTCTGGTATAGCAGGAACAACCGGCGTTTTACGTTTTTTATCCCGATTCCTCCTTTGGGTTTTATAGAACCATCTTCCGGGTTTATGGTATTTTTTACCAGAAAATGAAGGCTCTGGTCTCCGGGGAGGGACTTAAAGGTCAGGTCTATTTGCATCCTTTCTTCTGTATGCCCTCCGTGTTTAAAACAATTTTCTATAAAAGGCAAAAACAACAATGGCGGGGTCTTTACTTCTTCGATATTGCCTATAATGTTGAGTGTAAGATCGATATTTCCACACCGCAATTCTTCCAGGTTGACATAGCTGTTAATATACCGTATTTCCCTGGTAAGGTGGATACGGGGCTCCTGTACTTCATATAGGACATACTGCATGATCTCCGAGAGTTTTACGACCACCCTCGGGGCATTGTCAGATTTTTTCAGGGTCAGCGCATACAGGCTGTTCAGGGTGTTAAAAAAAAAGTGCGGCTGCATCTGTGCCCGGAGGTATTTTATTTCGGTCTGTAATTGTAGTTTCTGGAGTTCATCGCGCTGGTTCTTCACCGAGATCCAGTCTATGGTCAGTTTTATGGCAGAGACAAAAGCGATGACATAAAGTTCCCCGAGTACTACCGTGATAAAGTGGTTAAGGCTCGGAGCTGTCTGGCCTTCGGGAGCTTCGGGCCAGATGGTCTTATCGATGAATACATACATCATTCCTGTTTTGAGGAAATAAAAGAAAACAGAAGAAACGATCATCCATATGATATACGGGATGATTTTCTTGCGGACGATATATTTCGGAATAAGGACATAGATGTGCCAGTAACAAAAGAGAATGCTCACAAAGAAACTCACCAGGTTGGATTTGGCGGAATAAAAGTAATCGTCAAAATAACCGCCCCATCGGATCGTGTTGAAAATGTAATAGAGGACCCAGAAGACCAGGTGATATTTAAGAGGAATGGCGTAGTTGTATGTGATCGGGCCGGAAGTGTTCTTCATGTTTAACGGTTTTTAAAGACCGGTCGGTGTAATGGGGTGGACAGTCAGTGCTTATTCCGCCGTAACTGTCGTGAATTTTTGTGTTCAAGGTAAAAAAGAAAAGTTAAAATGTTAATGTTAAAGAAGTCATTTTTCCTGAAAATATCATTGGTCTACAAATACATGTTGTTTGTTGTTTAATATATGTTATTTATATAAATAATTTTTAACGAAAATTTAATAATAATAGCTTCGGTTCACCAACTAATGTCCATTTTTCATTGTGAAATGTACACGAATTTTTTCTGGTAATCTTCGGGATTATTGTTAAAAAAGCAGTGCAATCGTGGGATTTTCCAATAGAATGTTCTTTGTCAAATCAAAAAAACAAAACAAATGAAGAGATTTTTAGTAATGAGCCTGTGCCTGCTGTTCGTATCGGCCTATGGATACGGACAGGAAAGAATGGTTACCGGGACAGTGACATCCAACATGGATAAAGCACCACTGCCGGGGGTTAATATTCTGATCGTTGGGGGATCTGTGGGAGCAGTCACCGATTTTGACGGAAACTATTCCATACAAGTCTCCGAAGGACAGCAATTGCAGTTTTCTTATATAGGCTTTGTTACCCGAACGGTTACCGTGGGGACAGAGTCTGTGATAAATATAGAACTGGAAGAAGATACGTCCCGGCTCGATGAAGTTGTGGTTACCGCCCTGGGTATTTCCCGGGAAAAAAAGGCATTGACTTATGCCGCCCAGGAAGTTAAGGGCGATGAGCTGACCAAAGTAAAACAGACCAACCCTATCAACAGCCTGTCCGGTAAATCTGCCGGGGTTACCATAACGAGGAGTTCTTCCGGTTTAGGTGGTGCGGCCAAGGTAGTATTGAGGGGAAACTCATCAACTTCGAATAACGATCCTTTATATGTTATTGACGGTGTCCCTATGCTCAATAGCGGTAATGGTTCTAACGGAGAGGAACCGGGTACCGATATTTACGGCGGTCAAACGGGAAACAGGGATGGTGGTGACGCCATGTCCATGATCAACCCTGATGATATTGAAAGCATGACCGTACTCAAGGGAGCCTCCGCCTCTGCCCTATATGGTAGCCAGGGGGCGAACGGGGTTATTCTGATCACTACGAAAAAAGGAAAGGAAGGAGCCCTGGCCGTGAACTTCAATACGAGCTTTACCGTAGATAATGTTATGTCCCTGCCCAAACTGCAATCCGAATACCAGTCTCCTTCTGCCGGGCAACCGATAGGAGAGAACGGCCGTGTTTCAAATCCCAAATCCTGGGGGGCAAAAGCCGATGGCCTGAGTAACGACCCCAAAGATTTTTTTAAGACCGGGTATACTTCCATCAATTCCCTGTCATTAACTGCGGGCAATAAGAAAGCGCAAACATATTTCTCTTATGCGACCACTGTTGCAGGAGGTGTTATTCCGGAAAACCGTTTGACGAGAAATAATTTAACCTTACGGGAAACAGCAAAATTCCTGGACGACAAAATAGACGTTTCCGCAAGTGTTAACCTGTCGGACCAACGCATATGGAACCGTCCCACAAACGGCTTGTATTCCAATCCTTTAACAGGTGTATACCTGCACCCCGTAGGAATAGACCGGAATATTTACAAGAATAAGTTCGAGTATTTCAATCCGGAGATCAATATGATGGACCAGTATGCGTCTTCTTTTGATGAGAATATTCAACAAAACCCGTATTGGCTGATCCACCGCAATCCGAGCAAGGATATTGCACAACGTGTACTTGCCAACGTATCAGTTAAATATCAGGTCACTGATGCTTTCTCCATAAAGTCCAGGGGAAGTTTCGACAAGTCTTTTTTCACTTTCGATAAGAGGATATATGCCGGATCGGACCTGGCGCTTTCGGCAGAAAACGGAAGATATATTTTCGAGAAAACGGAAAACACACAACAATATGTAGACTTTATTGCCAGTTTTTCCAAAGATGTTTCTGAAGATTTTTCCTTAACTGCCCTGTTGGGTACGAGCTTAACCAAGTATAAAATCGGGGACCGGATTTTTATAGATTCCGGCCGGGATGGTATCGGTTTGAACTTTCCTAATGTGTTTACCCTGGCTAACATTGCCACCACCAATAATATGAAACAAACTGTGGAGAACAGGGAAGTACAATCGGTATTCGGGTCTGCAAACCTCGCTTACAAACGGATGCTGTACCTGGATGTGACGGGCCGGACAGACTGGTCGTCCACACTGGCCATGACAAACAGCTATTCTTTCTTTTATCCATCGGTGGGCTTAACGGGTGTTTTGTCTGAAATGTTTACCATGCCCGAAGCAATTACTTTTGCTAAAGTAAGGGCCTCCTATGCCGAAGTGGGAAAGGATATTCCTCCTTATGCAACGATCCCCCTGAACAGTATATCGGATACCGGGCCTAATGTCGGTTCTCCGGTATTTGCCCCGATCGAAGGAGAGACCTTAAAACCGGAAAGACAGAAATCTTTCGAACTGGGTACGGAGTGGCGTTTCTTCCAGGGTCGTTTAGGTTTAGACTTTACGTATTACGATACCCGAACAACAGACCAGATATTCTTTATCCAGGCCGAACCGAACCCGAGCGGGTACTCTCAGAATATTGTAAATGCCGGGGAGATCTCCAATAAAGGTTTTGAGATTGTGTTGAATGGTAAGCCCATTGCCAATGATAAAGTGACCTGGAATACAGCCCTGAACTTTGCACGGAACGATAATGAAGTGATCTCGGTACACCCTTCCCTGCAAAACGGCGAGGCCATTATTACTGAACGCGGTGTAAACGGTTATGAATACGCACTGATCGAAGGAGAAGATTTCGGTAGTATAAAAGCCCGTTCCCTGATCAGGGATGAAAATGGTATGCCTGTGATCAGCCCCTCAGGTACATTGCTGTTTACCGATTTTGAAACCGTAGCCCATGCACAACCCGATTTTACTTTAGGATGGAATAACTCTCTGGAGATCGGTGATTTTACAGTAAATCTTTTAATAGACGGTAAGTTCGGAGGGGATGTATTGAGTGTTACGGAAGCAATAAATGATTTTTACGGGGTTTCCCGGGCAAGTGCCAAAGCCAGAAATACCAATGGCGGAATGATAAATGTGGTGAATGAGAACGGCGAGGCTTCCCAGATCACCGCCCAGGAATATTATACGGCAATAGGGGGAAGGGCCGGTATGCTGGGAGAATATGTTTACGATGCCACCAATATAAGCCTGCGCGAACTTTCCATAGGCTATGGCCTTACATTAAAGGATAGTTTTATACAAAAGATCAACTTCTCCCTGATAGCCAATAATCTTTTCTTTATCTACAAAGATGCGCCTTTCGATCCTAACGTGGCCGCAAGTACAGGCCTGGGATTACAGGGCGTGGATATTTATAACCAGCCTTCTACAAGAAGTATAGGATTAAACTTAAACGTAAATTTCTGAGAAGATGAAAAATACAATAACATATATACTTGTTTCCGTCTTAGCGATCGGTTTAACCAATTGCACCGGAGATTTTGAAGATAAGAATACAGATCCTCACGGGATTTCCGATGAAAGTTTAAAACAAAAATTCAACAATATCGGGACTAAATTTGCCCCCATGTTTTCCAATGTCATCCGTGCGGAACCTGCACCGAACTTCCAGTTACAACATAACCTGAATGCCGATGTTTTTTCCGGATACATGGCATCACCGACCCCTTTTGCCGGAAATATAAATAACCAGACCTATAGCCTGGTGAGCGGCTGGAACCAGTTTATCTGGTCCGATGCCTATGATGTGGATGACGGAGGCGGAGTTATGCCATATGCCAGGGGGGTCCATGAGCAGGTGGAACTGTCGGAGGGAAAAAATATAATCATGTACACTTATTTGTCCGATATTATAAAGGTCATGGCCATGCACCGCATTTCTGACGTATTCGGCCCCATACGGTATACGAAGTTTGACGATTACGGGACTACGGGCGAATACGATTCCCAGGAAGTGGCATATAAAGCCTTTTTTGCCGATCTGGAAAAGGCCATAGACAGTTTAAAGGAATTTGAAGGAGAACCTCAGTTTGAAGCATTCGACCAGTCTTTCTTCAGGGGAGATGTTGCCAAGTGGAGGACCTTTGCCAATACTTTGAGGTTACGCCTTGCCATAAGGGTTTCCAAAGTTGATCCCGCTCTGGCAAAAACGGAAGGCGAAAAATCCCTTTCCAGTGATGCGGGCCTGCTCGAAAATGAAGACATGCTTATCGATATGCAGGGGTTTGTACATCCGTTATGGACCATAAGTAATGATTGGGGAGATATCCGAATGTCGGCAGAAATGGAGTCTGTTTTAAAAGGGTTTAACGACGGGCGTGTGGAAAAATATTTTAAACCCGCCATAGGAGGAGGCATTGAAGGGATGTATAAAGGTGTCCGGATGGGCGTGGATATCGAAGCAAAATCGCAGTACCTGGAACACTCCAGTTTGGGAGAATATTTAAAGAACCAGGCATTCAAAGTCTGGATGACATCTGCGGAAGTATATTTTTTAAAGGCAGAAGCTGCCCTGCGGGGCTGGGACGGTGCCGGAGATGCAAAGGAAAATTATGAAAATGGGGTAAGGGCTTCTTTCGCACAGCACGGTGTTGCCGGGGTCGATGAATATTTGGCGGATGCAACCAGTACGCCGGCCGATTTTGTAGATGCCATTAATCCCGAAAATAATTACGAATATCCGGGAGATGTAACCATCGCCTATAATTCCGGGGGCTCCAAAGAAGAACAGCTGGAGCAGATCATTACCCAAAAGTGGATCGCCATGTACCCCGATGGGCAGGAAGCGTGGAGCGAATTCAGGCGTACGGGATATCCACGGGTGTTTCCGGTAGTAATAAATAACAGTGGAGGAACTATCGATACCGAGGTACAGATACGCCGTATAAATTTTGTAGACAGTGAAAAGAATACCAATAATGCCAATGTTGAAAAAGCCATAAATTACCTGTCCGGACCAGACACCGGGGGTACCAGGCTCTGGTGGGATACCGGCGGACCGAATTTTTAGACTGCCCTGAGAGACACAGTAAAAGTTGTCCACTCATTTTTGTTTTTTGTTAAAGCGGGGATGCTTCTTGCATTCCCGCTTTTTCTTTAACATTACCATAACAACCGGTGTTGTTTTAATCCGTTATTTTTATATTCTCTAAAATAACTGTATTTGAACATGTGGAACTGGATCATCTTTGTTGTGCTCTACAGCCTTTTGGGATTTTATGCTTTTCAGGCAGTCAGGGTCCTTACCAAAAGCCCTGTTGTCCTGTATGCCTACCTGCTTTTTTCCCTGGCCATCGTAGCCAATTTTATATATCATTTCGGTATTATGCGTGCGGAAAGAGGGGTGAGCGGTGCCGCCAGCTATGCCCTGGCATACCTGTTTATTCTTATTCTTTTTCAGCTTATCGTGGTTGTTTTCCTGTTTGGGGAAGACGTGGTGCGCCTCGGTATCGGTGCATTTCATAAAATAAATGGCTCCGCTGCAAAGTCGGGCATCCCTTCCCGGAGGAAATTTTTAAGTATCCTTGCCCTGGGAGTGGCTGCAATACCCTTTACGAGCCTGCTATATGGGATGTTTAAAGGAAAGTACGATTTCAGGGTATTGAAATATACCCTGGAGTTCGACGACCTCCCCGAGGCCTTCAACGGGTATAAGATCACACAAATATCTGACATTCACAGTGGTAGTTTCGATAATAAGGAGAAGGTAGATTATGCCATAGATCTGATAAATCAACAGGAGGGCGACGTACTCCTTTTTACCGGGGATATTGTCAACAATAAGGCCGATGAACTGCTTCCCTGGATAGAGAGTTTTTCCCGCCTGGAAGCCAGGGATGGCAAGTATTCCGTGCTGGGTAATCACGATTATGGCGATTATGCTGACTGGGACAGCGAGGAAGACAAGACAGCTAATCTCGAACGGCTGAAGGAGATACAGCACGAACTGGGCTTTGACCTGTTGCTTAACGAAAGCAGGCATCTCGAAAAAGGAAGGGATAAGATTGCCCTTGTCGGTGTAGAGAACTGGGGAGCAGGCGGATTTAAAAAGGCCGGAGACCTGGACGCAGCCATTGAGCATGTAGACAAAGATGCTTTTAAGATACTGATGAGCCACGATCCCTCTCATTGGGAAAAAGAGGTGATAGACCATCCGTATCATTATCACCTTACATTGAGCGGGCATACACATGGTATGCAGTTTGGCGTCGAGATTCCGGGAATAGTGAAGTGGAGTCCTATAAAATGGCGCTATAAATACTGGGCAGGTATTTACAGGGAAAAGGACCAGTATATCAATGTAAACCGGGGGCTCGGTTTTATAGGTTATCCCGGGAGAGTAGGTATCTGGCCGGAGATCACCGTGATAGAACTAAAAAAGAGCGGAAAAACGGCATAATTCGCAGAAAATACTACATTTGTAATACTAATTCCTTGTTAAAATGTCAAAATTCGGTGAATTAATAGATCTCAGTATTCCAGTACTCCTGGACTTTTATACAGACTGGAATGAAGCGTCGACAGCCATGCACCCCGTACTGAGGGATGTGGCCGCTGCCATGGGCGATAAGGCCAAAGTGATAAAGATAGATGTGGACAAAAACCAGGAGTTAGCCAATGCCCTGCGGGTAAAAGGGCTGCCAACCCTTATGATCTATAAAGGAGGGGAAATGGTATGGCGCCAGAGCGGGGAACTGGATGCCAATACCCTTATCGGCCTGTTGCAGGAATATGTATAAAAACGGTCCTGTCCGGCGTCGAAACACCGAACAGGAATTTTTTTGCTATGGAGTAACTTCTTCTTTCTCTACTTCCGGATTCGGAAGTTCTTTGTATCCCATTTGGTATAGCGTAAAACCGAAGATATCTGCAGTTTGTTCAATGGTCTTGCTGATCGGAGTCCCTGCTCCGTGCCCGGCATCGGTCTCTATTCGTATAAGAACCGGGTTGTTTCCTGTTTGTTTTTCCTGTAAAGTGGCTGCAAATTTAAAGCTGTGCGCCGGCACTACCCGGTCGTCGTGGTCTGCGGTAGAGATGAGTGTGGCGGGATATTCCGTGTTCTCCTTTACATTGTGCAGGGGAGAGTAGCCCAGGAGGTATTTAAACATCCCTTCACTGTCTTCGGATGTGCCGTAATCGTAGGCCCATCCCGCACCGGCAGTAAATTTATGATAGCGTAGCATGTCCAGTACCCCTACGGCAGGAAGGGCTACCTGCATAAGGTCCGGACGCTGTGTCATCGTGGCCCCGACGAGCAGCCCGCCGTTGGAACCTCCTCTTATGGCCAGGTATTCGGACGAAGTATATTTATTGTCGATCAGGTATTCAGCGGCTGCGATAAAATCGTCAAATACATTTTGTTTTTGCAGCTTGGTGCCGGCGATATGCCACTTTTTACCGTATTCCCCGCCACCGCGCAGGTTAGGAACTGCGTAGATGCCACCCTGTTCGAGCCAGATGGCATTGGTGGTGCTGAAAGAAGGCTGCAAACTGATGTTAAACCCGCCATAGCCATACAAGATGGTAGGGTTCTTTCCGTTGAGTTCCGTTCCCTTTTTATAAGTGATGATCATGGGAACCCGTGTGCCGTCCTTGGAATTGTAAAAGACTTGCTCGGATATATAGTCGTCCGGGTTAAAATCGATGTCGGGTTTCCAGTATAATTTAGAATCACCGCTGTCTACATCATAGGAGTATATATGAGCCGGGGTGTTGTAATTGGTAAAGGAGTAATACAGTGTTTTTTGTTCTTCCTTACCGCCGAACCCGGAGGCTGTGCCTATGCCGGGGAGTTCTATTTCACGTATTTTATTACCTTCATAATCGTATTGATATACCTTAGAGACGGCATCGATCATATATTTGGTAAAGAGGAACCCTCCGCCTGTGGAAATACTGAGAACATTTTCGGTTTCCGGGATGAGGTCTTTCCAGTTCTCCGGAGTAGGATCGGAAGCATCTGTGGTAACCACTTTCTGGTTGGGCGCATCCAGATTGGTAGCAATATAGAGCGTAGAACCTTTGTTGTCCAGGATATAGGAATCGCTGTCTTCATGGTTTACGACCGGGATTAGCCCAGATTCCGGGGCTTGCAGGTCCTGTATAAAGAGTTTGCTTCCGGAAGTGGAGTTTGCAGCACTGATCACGAGGTAGCGTTCGTCTTCCGTAACGCCCCCACCTACGTAGCGGTGTTTTTGTTCCGGGGTTCCGCCAAAGATCAGGAGGTCTTCGTTTTGCGGAGTTCCGAGTTTGTGGTAATACAATTTGTGCTGGTCTGTTTTGGCCGAGAGTTCACTGCCTTCGGGTTTGTCATAGCTGGAATAGTAGAAGCCTTCCCTGCCTTTCCAGGATACCCCGCTAAACTTAATGTCTGTGAGGGTGTCTTCTATGATCTCTTTGGAGGCCGCATCCATGACAATGACCTTTCGCCAGTCGCTTCCGCCTTCAGATATGGAATAAGCGGCCAGGCTTCCGTCCCTGGTAAAATGCACTCCGCCGAGAGAGATGGTCCCGTCTTCGGAAAAAGTGTTCGGGTCCAGGAAGATCTCTTCCTCTCCTTCGTCGTTCTTCCGGTATAAAACAGATTGGTCCTGCAGTCCGTCATTCTTAAAATAATAGGTATAATCGCCTTCTTTAAAGGGGGAAGACAGTTTTTCGTAATTCCACAGGTTTTCCAGGCGCTTCTTGAGCTGTTGCCGGAAGGGTATCTGTTCCAGGTAGTCAAAAGTCACTTTATTTTCTGCCTTTACCCATTGGGTGGTTTCTTCCGACCGGTCGTCTTCCAGCCATCTGTAAGGGTCTTTGATCTCGGTGTTGAAATATACGTCCGTAGTATCGGTCTTTTTGATCTCGGGATATGTTATGGCCATATCTTTTTTGTTTGTTTTATCGCAAGAACACCATATTAGGGGCATTGCAATGGTAAGTATGGTTATTTTTTTCATCTTGATTGCGGATTAGGATGAATTACGAATTTCAAAAATAATATAAAATGAACGCCGGAGTGGCATTTCTTTTGTTAATATGTTAGAGCTTGTTTAAACTGGTTTGATTGAAGCGAAAAATGATGATTTTAGTTCCATATGAAGGCTTTTTTGAGCCGCATAACCACGGTTGCTGAGCGAAGCCGAAGTATAGCTATGGGGCGAGGAAAAAACAAATATGGGGCTAAAAGGGCATTTTTTTAGCCAATTGAAATCAGTTTAAACAGGCTCTTGGGATAAACCCTATGATGAAGTTTTCAAAATGCGTATTATTGTATAAAATTTTTTCCAGACGTGAGCCGCCCCCAACCAACCCTTTTTACTGTTTTTCTGTTGCTGAGTTTTTACACGACAATGGGACAGGAAGGCCTGCGCGATACTTTGTTTGGCAAGAATTACGATGAGCTGAACGAACTTTTCTATACCTATCTTCCGGAAGATACACTAACGGCGAGGAATATTGCCGATGCTTACCTCACCAAGGCACGTGCGGAAAAAGATACGATACGCATGGCACAGGGTTTTCGTTACTATGCGGCCGAATTCGGGCCGGGGACGGGGCTGATGTATTCAGATTCTGTTATTGACCTGACAAAGAATATATATGATAAAGAATACCCGGCACGTGGGTATATATTAAAAGGATACTGGTCTTATTATTCCGATAAATATGTAAAGGCTACTGAAAACTACCTTATAGCCAATAAATATGCCGTAGCTCGGAACAATGTTTCACAGCAGCTCCTGATACGGCCTATAATGGCAGCTTTGAAGCATGTGGCGGGAAAGCACAGGGAAGCACTGGCCATTGAAAAAGCGCATCTGTATGCCCTGGAGAACGATCCGGAATACAAAGAGCTATACAGCAATATCCCCAACCGTGAAGATGGATATGCAGAAGATCATATAATAGCTATATATAACCTGTGCCAGTCTTACTTGCAGGTCCGGGAGGTGGATTCTTCTAAAATATATATTCGCAGGGGTATCGGGGAAAGCCTGGAGCATGGAGATACCCTTCAATATTACAGGTTTGTATCTACGGGAGGAGTAGCCGAATATTACGCCGGGAATTACAGGTCGGCCATAGACAGTTTTACCAGGGCCATACCGCATTTAGAAAATAAGTATACCTATACCATGGCCCAGTTCTACAAGGGCAGGTCTTACGAGGTTCTGGGGAAGGACAGGAATGCCTTGTCGGCACTGAAAAAGGCAGATTCCCTGGTAGAGAAACTGGACTACCGGTTTCCGGAATTGCGCCCGGCCTATGAATATATGATAAACTACTATGAAGCAGGCCAGAAAAGGGACAGCCAGCTGATTTATATCAATAAATTGTTGAAACTGGACGAAGAGCTCCTGAAAAACAAATCCATTGACGGTGAGATCGCCCGGAAATACGACAGGCCTTATCTGTTGAGCCAAAAGGAGAAACTGATAAGCCATCTGGAAGAAAAGAACAATAAAAACCGGATATATAAACTGCTTATGGTGATTATGGCAGCCCTGTTTGGCCTGTTCCTGGTTTATTACTATCAACGGCAGCGGATGTATAAAAAACGTTACCGGGAGTTGTTGAAGGAGAATCCTGCAAAAATGCCGGATCGTTCGCGAACAGGTGAAGGTGCGATGTCAGATTCGGGGGTTCCTGCAGAAACGTTCCGGAGCATTGAAGAAGGACTGGTGCGGTTCGAAGAGGAAAAACGGTTTGCCAATCCGGATGTTACCTTGCATAGCCTGGCCAAGGAGTTGCAGACCAATTCCACTTACCTTTCGAAGGTCATCAACACCACCCGGGAAATGAATTTCAGCAAATACCTGCACGGTCTCCGGATAAACCATATCATACAACGACTAAAGCAGGAAGAACGATTGCGGTCTTACAGCATTCGCGGAATTGCGCAGGAAGCCGGTTATAATACGGCTCAGTCCTTTGCCAGTTCATTTTTCCGGCATACCGGTATCAACCCCTCCTATTTTGTGAAGAAACTCAAAGAGGAGAAGTTTGCCGGAGAACAGACGGTCTGAACATGAATACCAAACAACCCCTTGAATATGAGATATTTTTACATGTTGCTGCTTTGTATCCTGTTTTTAAGCGTAAATACGATGATGGGACAGGAGCGGACAAAGGATACCCTGTCCGGCAAGACCTATAAAGAGCTGAATACCCTGTTCTATGAATGGCTTCCCAAAGATACACTGACGGCAAAGAAGATCGCGGACATATATATAGAAAAAGGCCGTGCGGAAAAGGATTCGGTGCGTATGGCCAAAGGGCATTATTACTATGCTTCGGCATTTGGCCCGGAGATGGGACTGCAATATGCAGATACGATCATTGCACTGACCAAAAATTCTAAAGATAAAACGCATCCTGCGGTCGGATACCTGTTAAAAGGGTACTGGTATTTTCATTTGGCCAATTACAGACAAGCCACGAATCATTATCTGACCGGATATGAATATGCCGTGGAACGGAATAACATTAAACAATTGATGGGCATACGTCCCGCAATTGGTGCATTAAAAGGAAAAACCGGGGATTATCAGGGAGCATTGAAGATCAATAAGGAGCATTTGACGGCCCTGGAAAACGATCGGGAATACAAAAGGATTTATTGTGATGATACGATGCGCGAAGATCGGTATATATCACATCACCTGAATGCGATGTTTAACTTGTCTTTGAGTTATATCGATGTGGGGGAAATAGACTCTGCCAAAATTTATGCCCGTAAAGGCATAGATGAGAGTCTGAAGCACGATGATACGATGAGGTATTACTGGGGAGTGTCTGTTGGAGGTAAGGCCGAATATTACGATGGCAATTACCAGGCCGCCCTGGACAGTATACATAAAGCCCTACCGCATCTTACCAAAGAGCGCAATGTGGTCCTGGCCAAATATTATATGGGGAAGTCGTATGAAAAGTCAGGGCAAAAAGAAAAAGCGCTCTCTACATTTTTGGAGGTTGACACGGCGGCCGAAGCATTAAACTACAAATTCAGAGAGCTGAGGCAGGTTTATGAATATATGATAGATTATCACAGCCGGAAGCAGGAAAAGGAAGACCAACTGTTTTATGTAGATAAACTGTTGAAACTCGATAAAGAGCTCATGGAAAACCGGGCTATGGATGGCGAGATCACGCGAAATTACGACACACCACACCTGTTGCGTCAAAAGGAGAAATTGATCAGTGCACTGGAGCAAAAAGACTGGAAAAACAGGGCTTATAAACTGGTTCTTCTGGTGGCCACGGTATTGATGGGGGTGCTGCTGGTGTATTATTATCAGAAGCAGCGTATATATAAATTGCGGTACAGGAAACTGATGTATGGAAATCATTCAGAAATAGGAGATAGTTCGCGTGTCAGTATAGCCGTTATAAAAGACTCCGGAGTGCCCGAAGAAATATTCCGGGATATCGAAAAAGCACTGCTACAATTTGAAAACACCAAACGATTTACCAACCCTGAGATCACCCTGCATAGCCTGGCCAAGGAACTCAACACCAATTCTACCTACCTGTCCCGGGTGATCAATACCTCCAGGAAAATGAATTTCAGCAAATACCTGCAAAGCCTTCGGGTAGATCATATCATATACCGCCTTAAAAATGAAGAACGCCTGTATTCTTACAGTATAAGCGGTATTGCCGAAGAAGCCGGCTATAATACCGCACAATCTTTTGCCAGTTCGTTTTACCGGCATACCGGGATCTATCCTTCTTATTTTGTAAAGAATCTTAAAGAAGAAAAGCTCGCGAAAGATCGGACGGTCTGAATGTAATACTGCTGCCGTTTGCCGTACTTTTATGAAGAAACCGGTGTTTATTCTCCCTGTTTTATCAGGCCATTAAAAAAAGAAAGGGAAAATACATCTGTATAAATAAGTGATTTCTCCTTATTTTTTATTTCTAATCTGTAAAATATGTATGTTTTCCGGTTTTTGCTCCCTTTGCTTTATACCCTTCCGTTTTAACATAATGTTCGTTTTTATTTAGTTGATTTACAGTTTTTTATTTAATTTTTGATGTAGTAAAAATATGGAAATTACTACCCTTGATTTATAAATGTAGAGTACAACTTGTTGTATAGGTATTAAGGGTGCTATACTTTTACACCACGATCTGAAAAAAACAGGTGTCTTTACCTGAGGCCCGGAAGCGGATACTGACTGAGAGATATGTATGGAAATACTGACTGCCGTTTTTGGGAAATAGTGATTTTGTAAAAAAATTTATTAGGTTTTAGGGGGCCTTAAAGGAGTGGCGTTTCGGCTTGCAATTATAAGTCGGCGCCCCCTTTTTGGATTATCTTTTCTACTTCTTATTCGAATACACGGAACATTCATCTTAAAAACAAAGAACAATGCTTTTGGTTGTAGTAGCGGAATTCATCGTATATATTTTAACGGAGGCATTGTTACTGGCATAAAAAAAGCCGCCGTAAAGGCAGCTTTTTTACTTTTAGTCCTCTTACCGGTTATTCGACATTAACAGGGAATGTTGCTGTTGCATCGGTTTCTCCGCCTGCATCGCTTATACCGTTATTCGGTTTTTTGGGTTCGTGGATCAGGGTCACCTTAAAAGTCCCTTCTCCAGGCTCGGTCGTGGTTAGTAAAAACTTGATCCCTACGTAGTTGTCGCTTCCGTTACCCAGGTAGTCGTTTTCGGTATCGTCATACTCGGGAGTATTCAGGTTTCCGGTAACGGCGAAGAAAAACTGGTGCTCATCAGCTTCCTCTTTAACTTCTTCGGTAATGTCTTCGGCCGGGTCTTCGGTTTCATTTTCGAGTTGTACGGTGCCGGCATAAGTGGTATTGGCCTTAAGGCTGCCGGAAACTTTAACATTGGGTTCGGCGGGGCCGTCCTGCCCGTCTTCATCGAAAATCTCCAGTACTACATCATTTGCATTATCTGCAATCAGGGTTACCGTCATCGTAGTGATCAGTTCTTCCTCGTTGATCACCTCTGGATTGTCATCGTCACTGGAGCAGGAGGCCAACAACACGGAGCCTGTGATAAACAGCGCTAATAATTTGATGGTTTTCATTGTATAAATGGTTTTAGAGTTAATAATTTATTTTTATCTGTAACTTAAAGTTTCTGCCCAGGTCGTCCGCAAAGAACCGGAGCCTGTTCAGGTAATCCCTGTAATTGGTGTTCAGAATATTGTCTACGGTAAGCCCTACGGTGATCTCGGAATGTTTTATAAAGTGAAAACCGGCCGAGGCATCAAAACCCAGCAGGTGATATGCAGAGGGCGGGGTGCTTATATCGAGTTCCCGGTCTACATATTCCCCGTTTTCGGGCAGGCGGACGGGGAAATTGTTATTCGGAAATTCATTCTGCCGGAAGAAATAGTCGCTCCGGAGAGTTAGCCTTAAATTCTTCCATTCGGGTTTGGAAAAGGTGATCCGGTTGGAGGTGTTGGCCGGGGGGATGTCTATCAAAGGCCTGTTGCGCGTAATGTCTTTGCCGTATACATAAGAAAATTTGTGTGTAAAGGTCCAGTGATCCAGAAACCGGTAGCTGGCATCCAGGTCTATGCCGAGCAATCTCGCATTTACCTGTTTGTATTCCCATACAGGGAATGCCCCCCGTATGGTCTGTTCAGACCCGGTAGGCTCCAGCAGGATAAAATTGTGGACAAAATTGGCATAGGGAGCTACGGTAAACTGAAATTCCCCTGTGTTCCTGGCATAAGAGGCCGAAAACTTGTGTGAGGTTTCCTGGTCCATTCTCAAATCTCCCAGCTCTATGGCTGCGGCAGAATGGTGCAGGCCGTCACTGAACAATTCGGAGGGGTTCGGTGCCCTGCCGGCCAGGGCGTAGTTGAACAGGACTTCTCCATAGGTGTCCATATTGTATTTGATCCCGGCAGTAGCAGAGATGTTGTGGAAATCGAAAACGGGATTGGTCAGCAATTGATTGCCTTCTTCACCGATAATAATATCCTGAAAATCCCGGTCGTAGCCCTTTTGCTCCCAACGGGTGTTAAAGTAGAATTTTTTAGCGTCCATCCGGGTAAAGTCATACCTGGCACCGGCGTCTAAGGTCAGGGCGTCCGTGAGGTGATAGGAACCGGCCCCGTATATCCCGAAAGTATAACGGTCGTAATCGGGGATCAGCCTTCTTACCCTGGTCCGGGGATCGGGAAAGTTGGTCTGGTACTGGAATGTTGCCCCTGTATTTATCTTGTAATCGGAACGGGAATCAAACTGAAAATCGGAAGACAGGGTATGAGTGGTCAGTTCCATATCCATGGCGGGAATTCCTTTGAGGTCTCCCTTGCGGATATCGTATTCCAGGCGGTTGTTTTGTTGAAAATCGTATTGCAGGCTCAGTTTTCCCAGGTTTTGAAAACGCTTGAAGAACCTCACTTTAGCGAGATGGTGGGTAATGTCCTGTTTCGGGGCGTTAATGTCGTAGGAAAAAGGTTCTATGACTGAAGGCTGCCTGCTGTTGATGGCGTGGAACATATCTTCGACACTGCCTATATGAGAAGCTCTTAGTATTCCGATCTCATTCCGGTAAAAGCTGTAATACACATCAAAACCGTATGTAAACTTGTTCAGCCCGAAAGAGGCGCTGAAGGCCTGTTGGGAATACCCGGTATTGGTGAGGGAATAGTCCGGGGCTTTACCATCGCCAAAGCGTTTTAGTGTACCCTGTGCGGACCAGTACCACCCGCTTTTATAACTTTTGGTAAGTGAGGACACCAAAGCCCCTCCGCGGCCGTTGGTGGCCCCGGAGAGCAGGGTTTTTCCGTAGATAGTGTCTTTTACGGGGATCTTTTCCGGATCGGCTATGATCACCCCGCCTATGGCATCTCCACCGTATTGCAATGCTGCTGCGCCTTTTACCACGGTGAGGCTCCCGGCGGCGTTCAGGTCGAGATTAGGGGCGTGCTCTATGCCCCACTCCTGGTCCTGAAGTCTTACACCGTTGTTCATGGTAATGATCCGGCTGCTGTGCAATCCCTGGATTACGGGTTTTACGATGGCACTTCCCGTATTCAGGGAAGAGACCCCGCTTATTTCCTTTAAGGCATCGCCCAGGGAAGCACTGCTGAACTTTTCAATGACATCGGTGTGCAGTATTTGTTCTGTTGCGGAATTGGTAACAGGATGGTCCCTGCTGCCTTCCACAACGACTTCCTTGAGTTCTTCGAGGTGGTGTTCCAGGGTGATGGGTTGTGTAGTGGTTCCCGAAATCTCGACGGACATGATACGGGTGTTGCAGGATTCATGAGATATTTCCACTTCATAACGGCCGGGACATATACCGTTTATAACAAAACTGCCATCGATATCGGAAGCGGTTGCCTTATCGGTTCCGATGAGCTGTATCAGGGCATTCATAAGAGGTTTGCCGTCGTGAAAGTCGGTGACTTCTCCTTTGAACACCGCCGTACAGTTTTGTGATGTGGCAGTTGTTATGCTTCCCAAAAGGGAGATGAACAGGAATAGGGGGAATGCTGGTTTCATGCGTTCTAACGATTTTGATTAGGAGGGGAGTGTAGTATTACTCCCTGCAGGATGGTCTTATAGCCTCTTTTTGCCTTTTCGAACGGAAAGGGGCGTTGTGCGATAAACAAACGGATCAGGAAAATATTCCGGATAAATTATAAGGATCAAATACGTGAAACACTGCAAAACAGGTGCTTGTTCGCAGTGTATACGATGATCCGGTTTGGGAGGCTGTTATGCGTTATACGGGGGTGCCCTGAGTGCCAGGGACTTATCGCGAAAAGTGGTGGAGGCCGGAGTATAGAAGTTAATGTATACTACGGGTTCAATGGTTTCCACCGGGGTGAAATGGAGGATCCCGGGAGTGTGGAATACCGAGAATTTAAAATCACATACGGGACATTTGGAGGCCGATGTGGTGACCATACTTTGCTTTTCCGATGGCAGCGGGATGTTGTCCGTAGCGTGATCTATAATGTGAAAGGCCTGGAACAGTATGGAAAATAATACTGCAAAAATAAGGGAAAAGCCAATATGTACCCTAAATGCCTTCATGCGGAGCAAAAGTATAAAAAACAAAATACAATAAACGGAATGTTTAACAAATTATTGGGAAGATGGTGTTAATAGTCCCCCTCTGCCTTCGGCATCTCCCCCTAAGGCAGAGGGGGACCGTCCCGGAAAACATCAGTTTTCAAGCCGGGACGTGTTAGCCTGCCAGTTGATTGGCCGCAAGGTATTCGGCTATTTGTACCGTATTGGTAGCCGCTCCTTTTCTCAGGTTATCGGCGACAATCCAGAGGTTGAGGCTGTTGGGTTGGGAATGGTCGCGGCGTATCCGGCCTACGAAAACGTCATCTTTGCCCTGGGCATAGATGGGCATAGGATAGGTGTTGGTGTCTGTATTGTCCTGAACGGTAACCCCGGGGGTTTCGTTCAGGAGTTTCCGGATATCGTTTACGTCAAAATCATTTTCAAACTGCAGGTTCACCGATTCGCTGTGGCCGCCTACAACAGGTATGCGAATGGCTGTGGAGGTTACTGCAATAGTATTATCGTCCAGTATTTTCTGGGTTTCCCTCACAAGTTTCATTTCTTCCTTGGTGTAGCCGTTCTCCTCGAAAACATCGCAGTGTGGCAATGCATTTCTGTGTATAGGATAGGGATATGCCATTTCTCCCTGTTGGCCTGCATATTCGTTTTCCAATTGGCGTACGGCTTTGACCCCGGTGCCTGTAATGGACTGATATGTGGAAACCACGACCCTGTTTATGGTATATTTTTTATGTAACGGGGCTAGGGCCATCACCATCTGTATGGTAGAGCAGTTGGGATTGGCAATGATCTTGTCTTCCCGGGTGATCTGGCTGGCATTGATCTCAGGGACTACCAGTTTTTTGTCGGGGTCCATACGCCATGCCGAGGAATTGTCGATAACCGTAGTGCCCGCCGCTGCAAATTTGGGTGCCCATTCCAGGGAAATGGCGCCTCCCGCAGAGAACAGGGCAATCGCCGGTTTTGCCGCTACGGCATCGGCCAGGCCGATAACCTTGTGAGGCTTGCCTTGAAAAATTACCTCTTTCCCTACGGACCTCTCCGAAGCAACGGGTAATAATTCTGTTACGGGAAAACGGCGCTCCGCAAGCACCTGCAACATAACTTCGCCAACCATTCCGGTGGCTCCTACAACTGCAACTTTCATTTGTCTGTATTAGCTATATAATTGTTAAACAACTTTGAGTTAGCAAAAGTAGGTATAAAAAGCATAGGGACAAGTGCAAAAAGAAAAGAATTATATTTTTGAAACAAAATGTTTTATTTGTAACAAACGTCTCGGCTACCACATTGATAACAAAACACCGGAAGTTTCGGGACTTATGATCGAGGAATTATTTCAATGTTGGATTTAGGAGCACGAAAGCATCCTGGCTGTTAAAAAAAGACCCTCCGCAGGGAGGGTTTGGTTAGAATATGTAGTGATGCGGTCTATTTTTTCAGTAAATCCCTGATCTCTGCAAGCAGTTCCTCCTGGGTTGGGCCGGCAGGTGCTGCGGGTGCGGGTTCTTCCTTTTTCTTGCTTTTTTCATAGGCTTTCAGTATCATAAAGATACAGAAACCGATGATAATAAAATCGATAATAAACTGTATAAAGTTACCGTAATTGATCGAAACCGCTGCCGTGGTAATTTCTCCTGACGCATCGGTAACAGCATCCTTGAGTACATACTTCAGTTCGGAAAAATCCACATCTCCCAGAAGCAGGCCTATGGGAGGCATTAAAATGTCATTGGTAAATGAGGAAACGATTTTTCCAAAAGCACCGGCCACGATAACGGCCGTAGCCAGGTTGACGATATCGCCCTTTAGCAGGAACGATTTAAAATCCTTAAAGAAACCCATATCTTTTTAAGAAAAAATGTATATAAAAAATTAAATAGATCGATAACATGGACTAAAATACAAAAAAAATTTATGTTCTTTCAAAAAATGTTAATACTCCGAATCTTTTTGTGTTATATCATTCCACGATTTCGAGGGAATCACTTTCTCCTCCGTAAGATTTCTCCAACTGATCGAGATATTGGTTAAAGGTCTCCGTTTGTTTTTTGCCGAAGTCCTCTTCGTCGTTTTCCACTACAATATCCACGAGACTGCGGTATCTCTGTATGTCGTATAACATTTTATCCTGCTCGGTGAAGGCTTTTCCGGAAGAGAGGTAGTACGACAGGTTTTCCTGATACTTTTGAGCTATTTCAAGGAAGAGTTTCCTGGCCTTTTCGGTTTGCCCGGTTTTGTAATAACCATCGACATAAGGTTCGAGGAAAACGTAATATCCGTAATATTCAAAAGGCAACTGATCCATGGCCAGGTTCACGACTTCCCGGGCTTTTTCTTTCTGGCCTTCCTCAAGGAGGGTTTCCACGAGCCTTGCCATGTTGCTGCGGTACGAAATGCTGTTTTTCCGGGTTTCCGGATCGTGATAGATGTTCGGAGAATTGGAATTGCCCCAGTTCCATTTCTTTACGATATCGTACATCAATTCACTGTCTATCCTTCCCATTTCATAGCTGCCCTGTGACACGGGGCTCTTTATCGGGACCAGCTTATAGACCATGCCGTCCAGTTGCAGGTAATCCTTCATCCAGATGTATTCTTCGGAGGCAAAACTTCCTCCCGTAAAATAGATGGGCCGTGTCCAGTCGTTATTGGCGAGGATATCGAGCATCATCATCCTGTTTTTGCCAATGGCGCTTTTTGGCAGGTCAATGTCTATGTAATCTACAATAAGCGCACTGTCTTTATCTTTGACCAATCCGCTTTTCAGTACATTCTCTTTGTTAACAGGGATCCTTATTTTGTTTGTCGGATAGAAAATGGTGTTCCTGGCGTTCTCCGGGTATTGCCGGATATCTCCTCCCTGTCTTTTGATGAGGTTTCCAATGGTGTTGTCGTCATTGGCCACCCAGTCCATAAAACGTTTGATGTCCCAGCGTTCGTCCGTGAGTTGCTGGTAATATATGGCATCCCTTACACCATAGGCGTACTGCGAGTGGGTGAGTTGCGAGGGGATGGGGTCGCTTTCATAGGCTTTTCGCTTCATCTGGTCGATATACCAGTCGGTGGCGAAAAGGCTGGAATTTATGACCCTCACATCGGTGCGGTGCCCTTCGATCTCCTGGATGTACCACAGGCCGAAAGTATCGTTGTCCCCAATAGAAAATATTATGGCTCCTGCATCTTCCTGGACAGAGTTCAGGTAGTTCCGTGCAATGGCCTCGGCCGTATAGCGGTTAGAACGGTCGTGGTCGTCCCAGTTCTGGCTGGCCATAACAACAGGAATGGCAAGGAAGCATAAGGCAGTTACGGCAGGGGCCAGTACCTTTGGAGCTATCCGTTTTTTGAATTCTTCATACAGGGCAAAAACACCTATACCGATCCAGATCGCAAAAATATAGAACGATCCCACCAGGGAATAATCCCTCTCACGGGGTTCGAACGGGCGTACATTGGTGTAGAACTGTATGGCGAGGCCGGTGAACATAAAGAACACAAACAACATCCAGAATTGCTTCGGGTTTCTCCGTATCTGGAATATAAGTCCGATGATCCCAAGGATCAAAGGAAGGAAAAAATAGGTGTTCCTGGCCTTATTGTTCAGTACGTCCGACGGCAGGTTGTCCTGAGAGCCCAAATGCCATTCATCGATAAACTTAATACCGCTGAGCCAATTGCCGTGATCGTCCATCTTACCCTGAATATCGTCCTGCCGGCCTACAAAATTCCACATAAAATACCGCCAGTACATATAGCCAAACTGGTACCGGATCATAAATCCTATATTGTCTGAAAGCGAAGGCGGTTGTACCTCGATATACTGCCCGAACTGCCGCAGGAAGTTTACATAGCCATCTTCGTCTATCCTGCCGTTGGCATAATCGGTCCTGAACTGTTTAATAGCATTCTTCAGGTCATTGTTAGACAGGTATTCCGATCGTATCCGGAAGTCGAGCGGGCGGGTAAACCTCATGTAATTGGAGGCGTGGTCGGTACTCCACATCCGTGGCAGTAGTCCTACATGTTTGCTGTTGGAATTAGGGATGGCACTTTTGTAGTGGTTTACAATAACATACTTTCCGCTTTTTTTATCCTGCTCATATTTGGGCTTGTCGTCCTTATACGCTTTTTCGGGATCGGCGTTCTGCCCGGCAAACATATCGGAATACATGGCTCCGTAAACGGGACTGTCCACCCCGGGATATTGTTCCCTGTTGTAGTAGGCCAGCAGGGCACGGGCGTCTGCCGGGTCGTTTTCGTTGATCGGGGTGTGTGCATTAGCTCGTAAGGGGAGCATGAGCCAGGAAGAGAACCCGATAAACATAAAGACAAAACAAAGGACAATAATATTGGCCTTGTACAACTGTTTCTGCCTGGTGTAGCGAAGGGCAAAGTAAAATATCAGGATAAATATGAGCCCCATAATAATGGTCCCTGAATTGAACGGAAGCCCTATGGTATTGACGAAAAAGATCTCACTCCACCCGAAGAGCTCCAGTACGAAGGTCAGGGAGAATTTATAGGTGAGCAGTAGTATTCCTACTACAATGGCATTGGCTACCAGGAAGTTTTTTACAGTGGTAGTCTTATATCTTTTAAAATAGTATAATAGTCCTATGGACGGGATAGCGAGGAAGCCCATAAAGTGAAGCCCCGGAGCCATACCTATGATCAGTGCAATAAGAACAAGCCAGCGGTTGCCTCTTGGAGAGTCCAGTTCGTCAACCCATTTTATTCCAAGCCAAAGCAACAGGGCCATAAGCAGGCTTCCCATGGCATAGACTTCAGCTTCTACGGCACTGAACCAGAAACTGTCAGAAAATGTAAAGGCCAGTGCACCTACTGCACCGCTGCCCAAAATGGCAATGGCAGAGGGCCTGGATATTTCTTTTTCCCCGATCACCATTTTTTTTACCAGGTTGGTGATGGTCCAGAACATAAAGAGAATGGTAAAAGCACTGGCAAGAACAGACATGGTATTGACCATCAAAGCGACATATTCCGTGCCCGGGGCAAACATGGCAAAAAAGGAGCCGAGCATCTGAAAGAGCGGTGCTCCCGGAGGGTGTCCGACTTCGAGCCTGGCCGAAGTGGCTATGTATTCTCCGCAATCCCAGAAACTTACGGTGGGTTCAACGGTTAGTCCATAGGTCAGTAAAGCTATTGCAAATACGGCCCATCCCAGTATGGTATCCCATCGTTTAAATATGTCTGTCGTCATGAACTTGGTTTTCTCTGAAAAGGCGAATTTAATAATAATTCGCTATATAATCCGGGTTTTTCGCTATTTAAACAGGGCAAGTACATCGTATGTAGAAAGTTGAGGTCGGGCGGGTGTGCCGGTATTCGGGTGTTCGGGAATATGTGGATAGAAAGAGGTTGGCCACTCATAGATCCGAATACCGGCACGCTGGTTTCTTACAAGCCCGACTATAAACTGAAGTAGCGTTGTTCCGTTTGATCGAGGTAACGGTTAAATTCTTCGGTTTCTTTTCTTCCGAATTCCTCGTTGTCATTCCTGGCTACGATATCTACCAATGCCCGGTAGCGTTGCAGGTCGTACAGGATGTCTTCTCCGGTGATCAGCGGATGTTTTCCAGATGAGAGATAATAGTCCAGTTTTTCCTGGTATTTACGGCTTGTCCTGGTAAACAGGTCTCTCGCTTTACGGAACTCTCCTGCCTGGTAATACCCGTCTATAAAGGGTTCCAGGAAAGCATAATACCCGTAGTGTTCCAGGGGCATCTTTTCCATGGCCAGGTCCATGACATTTTTTGCCTTTTCCTTTTTATTTTCCTCAAGCAGGGTTTCTGTCAGGCGTGCCATGTTTATCCTGTATGAGATTGCCCTTCTTCTTATGATGGAATCGCAGTATATCTTATCTGAACCCGAATGGCCCCAGTCCCATTTCATAACAATGTCATACATCAGTTCAGGGTCTATTCTTCCCATTTCGTAAGGGTTGTCCTTGTCTATGGGGGTCCTGATGGGGACCAGTTTGTAGACGAGTCCGTCCAGTTGCATGTATTCCCTGAGCCAGAGATAGTCGGCCGGGTTGAAACTTCCCCCGGTAAAATAGAGCGGGCGTTCCCAGTTGTTGTTGGCCAGGATGTCGAGCATCATCATCTGGCTTTTGGTGATACCGCCTTCCGGAAGGTCGATGTCGATATGGTCCCGGATAAGCGCTTTGTCCTTTTCCATGACCAGTCCGCTCCGGAGTACGTTTTTCCGGTTCACAGGGATACGGATCCTGTTCGTGGGATAAAAAATGGCCTTGCGGTATCTTTCCGGGTATTGACCGGGGTCACCGCCCTGCTTGCGGATAAGGTCTTCCACAGTATGGCGGTCGTTGGCGATCCATTCCATGAACCGTTTAATATCCCACCTTTCATCGGTTAAAGGCTGGTGATAGACGACATCCCGTATTCCGTAAGTGTATTGTATGTGAGAGAGCTGCGAGGGAACAGGGCTGCTCTGATGGGCCTTTCGCTTTATCTGGTCGATATACCAGTCGGTGGCAAGGTAGCCGGGGTAGACGACGCGTACATCGGTACGGTGCTTTTCTACTTCCTGGGCATACCACATACCGAAAATATCGTTTTCGCCCATGGTGAAGACAATGGCATCTGTATTTTTCCGGATGGAGTCGAGTGTATTTCTTGCCATGGCCCTGGCAATATAGCGTTCGGAGCGGTCGTGATCGTCCCAGTTCTGATAGGCCATGACTGTCGGGACAGCGAGCAAACAGGCTGTTTTTACGGCAGGAGCAAGTATTTTTGGGCTCAGTAACTTTTGCAGCCCGCTATACAGGGCAAATGCTCCTATGCCTATCCAGATGGCAAAAATGTAGAAGGAGCCTATGAGCGAATAGTCCCTTTCCCGGGGTTCGAACGGGCGTACGTTGGTGTAGAACTGTATGGCTATACCGGTAAAGAGGAAGAAGACCAGGAGGGTCCAGAACCGTTTCGGGTCTTTTCGCAGGTGGAAGATAAATCCTATAAGCCCCAGGATCAGAGGCAGGAAGAAATAGGTGTTCCTGGCCCTGTTGTTCAGGGCATCCGAAGGTAAGTTGTCCTGCGGGCCCAGGTGGTGTTCATCTATGGCTTTTATACCGCTGAGCCAGTTGCCGTTATTGTTCATTTTACCCTGGATGTCGTCCTGGCGGCCTGCAAAATTCCACATGAAATACCGCCAGTACATATAGCCGAACTGGTATTGGAACATAAACCGGATATTATCGAGCAGCCCGGGTGGTTCCACATCGATGTAGGAACTGAATTGTTCTAGGAAATTCACATAACCTTTTTCATCGATCTTACCGGCTGCATAATCTATCTTGAAACGGTTAATGCCGTCTTTTAGTTCTTTACTGGATGCGTATTCGGGTTTGATGCTGAAATCGAGGGGGCGGGAGAGTTTCATGTAATTGGCAGCGTGTTCGCTGCTCCACATTCTGGGCAGGATACCTACGTGCTTGCTGTTGGAGTTGTGAATGGCATTTTTGTAAGGGTTTACAATAATATATTTCCCCGTTTCCTCATCCTGTTCGTATTTGGGTTTGTCGTCTTTGTAGGGATTGTCGGAGTCCTGTCCTGCGAACCTGTCGGAATACATGGCCCCGTACAGCGGGGCGCCTGCGTCCCCGTATTGTTCCCTGTTGTAGTAAGCCAGCAACAGCCGGGCATCTGAGGGGTCGTTTTCATTGATGGGGGTGTGGGCATTGGCCCGTATAGGGAGCATGAACCAGGAAGAAAAACCGATAAACATAAAAAGCAGGCACAGGACGGCGGTGTTGGCTCCGTACAGGTTTTTCCGCCTGGTATAACGATGGGCCAGGTAAAATAATATAACAAAAGCGAAGCCGGCAATGACAGTGCCGGAATGAAAAGGCAATCCGAAGGTATTCACGAAGAAAAGTTCACTCCACCCGAAAAATTTCAGGGTGTAGGTAAGCGAATAACGGTAGACCAGGATGAGTAAAAGAATAGCGGCCCCCTGTGCTATGACAAAGTTTTTTATGGTGATGTTCCGGTATTTTTTAAAGTAGTACAGGAGCACTATGGATGGGATGGCGAGGAACCCCATAAAATGAAGGCCGAAAGCCATACCGGTGACCAGGGCAATGAGCAGGAGCCAGCGGTTGCCCTGTGGGGTGTGCATTTCGTCGGTCCATTTGAGCCCCATCCATAGTAACAGGGACATTAACAGGGCTGCTATGGCATAGACTTCGGCTTCCACGGCATTGAACCAGAAACTGTCGGAAAAAGTAAAGGCCAGCGCCCCGACGGCACCGCTTCCAAGGACAGCAATGGCAGAGGGAGTGGGCATTTCCCCGTTCTTGTACGTGGTTTTTCGTACCAGACGGGTAATGACCCAGAACATAAAGAGCACAGTAAAAGCACTGGAAAGGACAGAAATGTAATTTACCGTGAGGGCAATACCTTCCGGCCCGGTAGCAAACATGGCAAATACGGCACCCAGCATCTGGAACAGCGGAGCCCCGGGCGGGTGGCCTACTTCAAGCTGTGAGGACGAAGCAATATATTCGCCGCAATCCCAAAAACTTACGGTGGGTTCTGCTGTTAATCCGTAGGTCAGTAAAGCTATTGCAAATACAGTCCATCCCAGTATGGAGTCCCATCGTTTGAATATGTCTGTCGTGATGAAATTGGTCTTCAATAAAAAGGCACTTTTCATTATTTACGTTTTGGGCCCGAAATAATGAAATTCCTTATGAGTACCCTATGTTTACGGGGTTGAAATAGGTGCTAGTCCCTGTTTATTGCAGTATTTCCGGACCAGTTCTTTCCGGTTTGATACCTCCAGTTTACCATATGAATTTGTTATATGTGTCTTAACGGTACTGAGGCTGATAAATAGCTCTGAAGCAATTTCCTTGTTGGATTTGCCGAGGAGGATCAGATGGACAACTTTTCTTTCCTGAGCACTTAAAAAATCTATTTTACGGCCTGTTTTTTTTCTTTGTCTTCGGTATGCGGTAAAACCGAAAACGCCTAATGACAGAAAACCGACAATATTAAAGAAAAGGCTGGTATGATATCTTGCTGAAATGGTCTTATTGTTGATTTTCCTGATCTTGTTTTCAAAATACAGGTAATATTTAGGGTCCAGATCACTATTCCTGAATTCTTCTATAAGATCCAGGTAATAATCCCGGTTTTTACGGATATCCTGTTCTAACAATCCGCTGTGGTCCAAAGTCTCCAGCGCTTTTAACTTGATGATGAGGATCTGAGTGGAATCTTTTATATACGATTTTGATTTTTCCAGGTATTCTGCTTTCGATCCGGAAACTATTTTACGGTTAAACAGCTTGTATCTTTTCCATTCTTCCGTGTCCAGGTCGGAAAATCCGGACTCGTCCGGGTTTTCCGGCCTCTCCTCCAGGCTCTTTTCAATCTTCCTGAGCGTATCGAGTAACACCTCTTTATTATGGTTTTGATCATTTCTGTCATGTATATGATACTCCACATCACCGTAACCTGTAAAATTTTCCGGGTGGCTACCATAGCCATATTGCAGAAAAAGTAACGGAAACAAAATCAAAACGGAATGAATTCTTGATTTCATCTGTTTATTTTTTAATCGTTTTTTATCATTAATCCTTTAAAAGCTATTTAAGGTCGGGGGCTTATAAAGCGGGACCACTGGGGCACAAAAAGAGGGCCTTAAGATAAGAAATAAATGAAAAAGTACTTCTTTGTCGTGTTCCTTCCCTGTTTCGGGACGATATTCCAGCCGTTAAGGATGTTGGATATCATGAAATTCTGATATTTGGAGAGTGAAAATAATAATAAAGTTGTATTTTCTTAAACAGGGATTAAAGCCTTCGGGCATACCTGTTATGGCCCTGGATATAGGGGCGGATAAAAAACCCGAAAAAATATTTGTGCAAACAAAAGTTTGTTATAAATTTGCATCCGCAATAAAGCACTGGCCTATGGTGTAATTGGTAACACAGCTGATTTTGGTTCAGTCGTTCAAGGTTCGAGTCCTTGTAGGCCAACCTCTAGGGGACAAATCTGAAAAACATGGATTTGTCCCTTTTTTTGTTATCTTATCTGTCTGTTTTTCAGTGATATATTTTGAAGATTCGTTAACTTGTTTGGTTCGATAATTTTAGTGTTTTTTCTTAATAAAAACATGAATTATTGTAAACCACTGATATATAGTTTGTTTCCCGGTTCGAGTCCTGTAAGGTTTTTTACGAAGAGTTTGTTTTGGAAATCTTGTTTCAAGATAAGAATTTTTATTTTATACTTCATAATATGAACTATATTACTAATACTGTTTCAATTGATTCTGACTTAATAATATTGAGTTGTACATGAATATGTATCTTGAGGTAAACTACAATTGGTCAAATTTTAATATTAGTATTAAAGGAAAGATACCGAAAATCGGACCGATAGTGAGTGTTTCATGCTGAATTTCCATTACGATCCCGGATTTCTGCGTTTATTCAAAGCTCACCATCGCTTTTATGGTCCCGGAGCGGGGATCTGTCCATTGATCAAAATGCGTAGGCATGTCCAGGTAAGGAACCTCATGGGTGACAAAAGCATCCGTTGGGAATTCGCGGATATGGTCAATCACGAACTGAAAATCTTCTAATGTAGCATTTCTGCTGCACATCAGGGTTGTTTCTCTGGCATGTATTTCCGGGTGGTTATAGACCAGATCTCCTTTAGACAGTCCTACAAGAACATATTTTCCGCCATGTGCCATATAGTTTATTCCTGTTTCAAGGGCCTTTTTATTACCCGTAGCATCGAAGACCACTGTGGCCATATCCCCATTCGTAATTTCGGACACGGTTTTTTCCGGGTCCCGAAATGCGTGTAGTACAAAATCCGCCCCTATGACCTCTTTGGTAAATTGCAAACGCGATTCCACCGTATCGATAGCAATAACCCTGGCACCGGAAATCTTTGCCAGTTTTATCAGTCCCAGGCCAATAGGACCACAGCCCACCACAACAACGGTTTCCCCGGGTTCCGGGGAGGCCCTTCTCAGGGCATGTGCCCCGATGGCAAGGGGTTCTACAATCGCCATTTCTTTATAGGAAAGTCTGTTCACAGGGATAAGCAGATCGTTACGCACTGCAATTTCCTGTTGCATGCCCCCATCCGTATGCACTCCCAGCACCCGGATATTGGTGCAGCAATTGGTCTTACCTTTCCGGCAGGCGATACAATGGCCGCAACTTACATAAGGCATTACAACAACCCGGTCTCCCGGTTTTATGCCCTTATTGTTGTCCCCGATATGGATGACCTCCGCGGCTAGTTCATGCCCGAGTATCCTGGGATACCGAAAAAATGCCTGGTTTCCCACATAAGCGTGCAGATCGGTTCCGCAGACACCTACCTTGTGAACTTTGAGCAATGCCTCATCAGCACCGGCCAAAGGCGGGTCTTTTTCTTTTATTTCCAGTTTATAGGGTTCTTTGCATACTATATATTTCATGTGTGTTTTTATTGTTTTTAGCGTATTATGCAACCAACTCCGGGAACTAACAGTGATAGCGAAAGCCTCACTCAATTTTTAAATTCACCTCAGCTTTTATATCACCGGACGAGCTGCCCAGCATAAGCGTATAAGTACCGGGTTCTACAACCCAATTGCTTCTATTCCCATCATAGTATGCCAGGCTGCCGATGGGTACTTCCAGTTCCACCTCTTTCCTTTCACCGGCTTTGAGGTAGACCTTTTTAAATGCTTTCAGTTCTTTTGCCGCCCGTGGCACCTCCGACTTTGATTTGCCGGCATACAATTGTGGTACTTCCGCTCCGTCTGATCTTCCCGAATTGGTCAGGGTAAACGATACTTTTACGGTTTCTTTATCACTATATTGAGTTTTATCTGTAGCAAGGTTATCATAGGCAAAGGAGGTATAGCTCAATCCGTAACCGAAGGGAAAGAGCGGTTTGATCTTTTTGGTATCGAACCAACGATAACCAACAAGAATATCTTCCTTATAAAATTGATCGGTACTGTCGCCGGGATATGAAAGTTCCCCGTAAAAATGTGCCCCGTTATCTTCCAGTTTTTCAGGAAAAGAAAAAGGCAGTTTTCCCGAAGGGTTTACATCGCCGGAAACAATATCCGTTAATGCATTTCCGGCTTCCGAACCCAGGTACCAGCCCTGCATGATCGCGGGAACCTTGTTTGCCCAGGGCATGCTTACCGCATTTCCGCTGAGCAATATCACGGCTGTATTTTTGTTGACTTTCAATACATCCCGGATCAGTTTGTCCTGTTCAAACGGAAGGTCCATAGACCTTCTGTCCCCTCCCTCACAGTCCTGATAGTGATTTTTATTAAGGCCTCCGATAAACAGCACAATATCCGCGCTTTTGGCAACCTCTACTGCGGCCGTTCTCAACGAATCCGTATCCAAACCTGACGGCTCTTCGCGCCCGTAAAGCGAAGGGCCGGAGGCATAGCCGAGGCTGTGGACTATACGCTCCTCCCCGTATTTGTCTTTAAGCCCCTGTAAAGGGGAAACTTCATAGGCGGCTTTTAACGAAGACGATCCGCCTCCTATGACCAGGCTCCGGGAAGCATTTTCACCGATCACGGCTATTTTTTTGTATTTATCTACAGGTACGGGGAAAAATTGCCCTTTGTTCTTTAGCAAAACGATACCTTCCTGTGCAATTTTTCTTGCCGCCTTACTGTGTTCCGGTGAAACAAACTTTCCAAACGGACGATCTGCCCTCATAGTAGTCCTGAAAATCACACGCAGAATGCGGCGTGCTTTATCATCCAGTACATCCGTATCGTATTTGCCTTCCTCAATTCCTTTCAGGAAAGGGTTGGCAAGATAATAGGACGAATAGGGGAAGTGGCCGCTTGTTGTCAATCCATTGGTGTAAGTCCCCATTTCAATATCAAGCCCGTTATTGACAGCCTGGTCGGTATTGTGAACTCCTCCCCAGTCACTGATCACCAACCCGTCAAATCCCCAGTCCTGTTTAAGGATCTTGTTCAAAAGCAAGTCGTTGTGACAGCAATGTTCTCCCCTGAACTGATTGTAAGCTCCCATGACAGACCAGACATTTCCTTCCTGAACAGCAGCCTTAAAAGCAGGTAAATAGATCTCGTGAAGGGCCCGGTCGCTTACATGGACATTGATATGCCCCCGCCATACCTCCTGGTTGTTCAGGGCAAAATGTTTTACGCAGGCGGCCACTCCCGCAGATTGTACTCCCTGGATGTACGGTACAACCATACGGGAGGCCAGGTAAGGGTCTTCTCCCATATATTCAAAATTTCTGCCGTTCAGTGGCGTCCGGTATATATTTACCCCCGGGCCTAACAGTATGGTCTTATTGCGGTACCGGGCTTCTTCCCCGATAGATACCCCGTATAACCGGGACAGGTCTGTGTTAAATGTAGCTGCAAGGCAGGTAAGTGCAGGGAATGCGGTACAGGAATCGTTGGTCCATTGTGCGCCGCTCCATTCGTCCCACAAAACCTCCTCCCGTATGCCGTGCGGGCCATCGGTAGACCAGACCTCCGGTATTCCGAGCCTGGCCACTCCTTTTGAACTGAATTTGGACTGGGCATGGCACAGGGCTACCTTCTCTTCGGTGGTCATCAGTGAAAGTGCACTTTCCACACGTTCTTCTATGGGTTTTGTAACATCGAGGTAAACAGGTATTTTATGCTGTGCAATGACTGGCATAGCCCATAATACCATAATATAAAGTATTCCTGATTTCATGTTTTTTTATTTAAAGTCGTCATTCGGTTTGAATGCTAAAAGCGTATATGTTATTTACTTTTGAAATATTTTTTCATGATATACCAGGCCTTCTTTTTATCGCCGTTCTCGGACAACAACCCTTTCCTGTTATAGCCTTGTTGATAGACAGGGTGCATCCGCCCGAGCGACCTGTAATCAAACAATAGCCAGGGGCACACCCCGGACAGGTTGGGTATGGTACCGAACATCTTTACCTGGTCGGTATAAATTTTTTCCTGGTACCCCTCCGTCCAGTAAGCGGCTTCGTCAGCCGGGCCGTCATTGTTTCCGTATAAGGCTTCTCCTCCGAATTCCGAAATAAACACGGGCTTATCAGGAAACGCAATGTTCCACCGGGTGTCCGGCGGCCTGCCTTGCCAGGGGATATACCAGCCGATATATTCATTGATCGAAACAATATCGGAATGCAGGTAAAGCGAATCCTTTACCCCAAAGGTGTTGTTTTCGTAGTTCTGGGTGTTCGTTACATGGGTAACCGGCCGGGTGGGATCGGCTGCTCTGCATTTCCGGGTCAGCTCTGCCAGGGCTTTGTTCCGGCCGGGGGTGCCGGGGTAGGTTTCGTTGGACAGGGCCCAGATGACCACCCCGCAGCGGTTCCGGTCCCGGCGCACCATTTCGTGGAGCATGTTCTCCATTTTTTGTGGCATAAGACTATCGGAAAATTGGATATGCTGGTATATGGGGAGTTCATTCCACACCATCAGGCCCATCTTTTCGGCTTCTTTCACCATGTGCTCACTGTGTGGATAATGCACCAGCCGTACAAGGTTGCAACCCAGTTCTTTTGCAGGAGTAAGTAGCTGCCGGGCATCCTCTTTGGAATAGGTCCGCTTCCCCTCGTACGGGTTTTCTTCATGGATATTCACTGCTTTCAGGAATACAGGCTGCCCGTTGAGCAGAATTTCGTCCCCACGTACTTCGATACTCCTGAACCCGATCTGGCCTGTAACCGTATCCGTTTCGCTTTCAACGATCACTTCGTAACGTTTGGGGTTTTCGGGCGACCACAGGTCAAAATCCGAAGAAAATTCAACACGGGCGATGCCTTTACCGTCGGTTTTTGTACTATGGGCGAGGTTGAGTTCGGGAATCCGTATGTTGATCTTTTGTATTGTTTCCGGCCCGTTTAGCCGCACCCATCCCCGAACGGTGTCCAGGCTGCTTTTTTTTAACTGAATGAAATAGTCTTCGATATAGGTGTTGCTGGTTTCCACCAGGTCGACATCCCGGGTGATGCCGCCGTAATTGAACCAGTCGTAGCCTGTACCGGGCAAACCGTTTTTCAGGCGCCGGTTGTCTGCTTTAACGATCAGGGAATTTTCCCCTTTCCTGACTTTGCCGGTAATCTCAAACTGGAAAGGGGTAAAACCACCTTCGTGGCTTCCTATTTTCTCCCCGTTGAGGTACACATCCGCCAGGTAATTCACCGCCCCGAAATAAACAAACAGCCTTTTCCCCGGCTGAAGGGAAGAGGTAAACTGTTTTTTGTACCAGACCGTGCCTTCGTAATAGGTGAGTTCAGGCATTTGGGAGTTGAAGTCGCCCGGCACTTTCAATACGGGGGCGCCTTCAAACGAATATTCGAAAAAGTCGGTTTTTTTCTGCGGTTTTTTCTCCAGCCATACCCGGAGGTATTCGCCGCGCCCGGCCGGATCGACTAGGGCTTTCCATTCGCCGTTGAGGCTTGTCCGGTCCCTGGACTGTATGTTTATCATGGCGGTCTGGGCAGTTACCAATTCGACGGAAACCATAGTGAATAAAGCTATCAACATCCATTTCCCCATAGCCGCCTTTTCGTATGTATTCATTTTCTTAATTTCAATTTTGACAATTATTCCACAATTTGCCTTGAGGACTGCCGTGCGGCCAGCTGCCACCCGTTTTCTGACTTTATCCATACATTGGTGAACCTTCTCGGTATCCATTGATCCCGATCAGCGACCATGCCGGCCGGCTGCTGTAACTCCTTGCCCATGACTATGGCAATGTTCTCATTGAAAGTTACTTTCTCAATGATCCGCTCAACAGCGGGAAATTTATGCCCGCCCTTCATCAGTGCGATAATATCTTTCGGGGTCACAATTTTTCCATTGGGGTTGTTTACCACATAGTTTTCAGACCATATTTGTAACAGTGAAGCGGTATCGCCCTGATCCAACAGTTCAGTCCAGTGTTTTTCCAATCGCCTGATCTCTGCTTCGTCTTCGGACTGTCCAAAAGAAATTGTGGTAACGAAAATAAAACCGATCAGTAAGAAATAATGTGTTCTCATGATATTGCTTTTTTAGGTTTGTTCTTGAGTTGTACTATTCAGGTGAATTTTTATCTATAACACCATTGGTTATATAATACCGGTCTATTCAGCCTTTAAGGTAGCCGTAGCCGCAGGCAGCGTTCCGCTCCTTGCGGTGATGATTATTTCGCCCTTTTGATCTGTTGACTGTATGATGGCCAGGCATTTCCCCAGGTAAGCTTCCATCTTGTCTCCTTTTAACGGGGTATGGCTTTGCTGATCCCCGTTGCCTACTGCCGCGAGTTTACCCGCGCCTTCCACTTCAAATTCGATCATGTTGCCGGCAAAAGGCACCGGCACATCATTAGCGTCCACTACCTGCACGGTCACGTAGCTTAAATCCTGTTTGTCGGCTTTTATGGTTTTCCGGTCTGGTGATAACACGATTTTTGCCGGTTCTCCCGCGGTCTGAACGGCAAAGGAAACGGTCTTCCCTTCTTCCGTTTTTCCGATGGCTTCCAGCTTGCCGGGTTCATAAGGTACTTCCCAGAACAGGAAGGCTTCGTTCTTAAGGTCCCATTTCCGGCTTCCCAAAGACTTTCCGTTCAGTTTCAGTTCCACACCGGGCACATTGGTATATACATGGACAGCCAGTGTATCGCCCGTTTTGTCGTGGTTCCAGTGGGCCTCCACTTTGGGCCAGTTCCAGAACGAACTAACTTCTCTGTTCCTTGCCGATTCATCGGTTTGTACCGCAATATACACCATGGGTTCGTCATTCCATAATGCTTTTCTGAACCAATACCCGGGTTTGGGGAAGCCGCACATATCGATCACACCGCAATCCGCTCCCCTCCAGGGCCATTCGGGCCAGGTTTTCCAGAATTCGAACCCGGTACCGACATGGCCAATACCCGCCTCGCCTATATAGTCGAAACCAGTCCAAAGGAATTCGCCCGCCACATAATCCTCCAACTGGCCGTCGAGCCATTGTTGGTACGATCGCATTTGCCATGCCTTGTGGTCGTGGTAAGGGTACATCACCGTTTCGGAGCCATAAATCACCCGGTCGGGGTATTTTTCATGGTCTTCCTTGTAAAAAGCTTCCTGGTAGTTGTAACCTACGATGTCCAGCAATTCCAGGGCTCCAAAGTCATTGAAGTTTACGATTTCGTTACAGGCCAGGGTGAAGGGACGAGTGTTGTCGTGTATGCGCCCCGCATCGAGCAGCATGGGTATAATTTTCAGCGCATTGTCCTTGTTATACTGCTCCCTAAGCTCATTGCCTATGCTCCAGGCAATAACAGACGGATGATTACGATCACGCTTAATCCAGTTTTCTATATCCCTCTCATGCCATTCCTCAAAATGTGGTGCATATCCCGCAGGCGTTTTCCCGTCCATCCATTCGTCGAATATCTCATTGATCACCACAAACCCCAAGCTGTCGGCATAGGCAAGCAATTCGGGCGCGGGAGGGTTATGGCTCATCCTAAGGGCATTGCAACCCATTTCCTTCAAAATCTCCAACTGCCGCTTATGGGTATGGTCCAGTACGGCCGCGCCCAACGGTCCGCCATCGTGATGATTGTTCACCCCTTTTAGTTTTAAGTGTTTTCCATTAAGGGAAAAGCCTTTGTCCGGATCGAAATCGAAGGTCCTGATCCCGAAGGAGGTCGTGTAGCTATCCGTTAAGGTGCCATCCGACCGGACTTCCACCTCTAAACGATATAAATCAGGTTGTTCAACAGACCATAATGAAGGCTTAACGATCCGGATGTTCTGGTCGATTTTCAGCGGCTGACCGGCTTTGACTTCGATTTCCGACCCGGCCTTTCCGGCTTCTTTTCCTTCAATATCTATAAGCCTGGTGATGACCGTGCAGGGCCGGTCGGTGTCGTTCTCATTGCGCAGTTCTATGGAAATATCGATACTTGCTTCATCTTCACTGGCATCGACCGTGCGGGCAAAGACGCCCCATTGATCGATATGCAGCCTGTTTCTGGCAAGAAGCCAGACATGCCGGTAGATACCCGAACCGGTGTACCATCTTGAATTGGGCTGTTCGCTGGTATTTACTTTTACGGCAATGACATTCTCCTCACCCTCCGGATTCAGGTGAGGGGTCAGATCGTAATAAAAAGATGAATAACCATAAGGCCTGATCCCCAGGTACTGCCCGTTGATCCAGACCTCGCTGTTGCGATACACGCCATCGAACAGTATCCCGATCTTTTTATTTGAAAACCCGGGCGCTGTCCTGAAGGCTTTTCTGTACCAGCCGATACCACTGTACGTATAGCCACCACCTGCGCCAGTGGCGTAGGTCGAGTCAAAAGGATGTTCGATACTGAAATCGTGCGGTACATCCAGTATACGCCAGCCGGAATCGTCGAACCCGGGTTGTTCTGCGCCCTGGTGATCTTCCAGGGCAAATTTCCAGTCGAAATCGAAAGGGATCTTGGTATTATCATCGGGCTGTTCTTTGTTGCATGATGCAAGCACCACGAATAGAAGGAACAATGATGAAATTAATCGAATTCTTTTCACTTTATATTGAGCTTGTTTAAATTTGTTTAATTCGCTGAAAAATGACACTTTTCCGGTTCATATACTTCTTTTATTATTCCAGTTCCACTTTAAATACCGTCGCCAACTCGTTCATGTCGGAAGGACCGGGTGTTGTAAGCGTTAACAAATTATCCGTCACCGTCCACCTCAACTCCTTTCCGCTTCCCAGTACGGATACTTTTTTAATCCCGGATTCGATTGGAGTACGAATTACAAGATCCGAACCAGGTGCCGGAAGCCCTAATGAAAATACATACAGGTACTTTTTGTCTTTTGACACCGTAAACCGGATATCCTTTTCAGAGTAGGCAATCGTTGCGGACTGCCCCCCGAAATGCCCCTTTTCGAATTCGGCATCCCCGTAGCCATAGGTGGAATGTGCCCTGGTCCCGTAAACAGCCTCTTTGTGCTTATCGATCCATTTTCCGATAGCGGCCAGGACGCTCCTTTGTTCTGCGGGTATAGTTCCATTGGCCTTAGGAGAAATATTCAGTAACACGATACCTTTTTTACTCCAGACGTCGACCATATTCCTGATGACCAGGGCTGCCGGTTTGTAGGTTTGTCCATGGATATAAGACCAACTGTCGTTACTCAGGGTAATATCCGTGAGCCAGTAATCGTCGGAAATTTCGGTTTTCCCACCCTGTTCGATATCCAGTATTCCCACATTGGCCGGCAGGTCCTCCTGTTTATAAGCCACGATGGGAGCCTGTCCCCTTGAAACGGCTGTGTTAAAGTGGTGGGCGACCATTTTCTGACGATAGTTTTCCGGTATCTTATCCAGCCAGGAATCAAACCAGATGATGTCGGGAGCATACACATCGACTACTTCATTTACCTGGTTCAACCAGTACTCGTGGAATTCGTCTGCCGGAATGTTCCCGTACAGCATCCTGAGCTTCGGATCGATAGTGGAGGTGACATAATCCGGATGGTAAGGGTAGTGGCTGTTCCAGCCGGGGTCCGGCCTATTACCCGCCCAGTTGGAAGTATCCTTTGCATATCTCTGGAGAAGCCTGGCATGATGAAAGGTAGCGATCGTTTTCATGTCATTCTTTTTGAGTTCTGCAAACAACTCCCCGAGGATATCCTTTTTCGGCCCCATGTCTTTGGCATTCCAGGGGTTTACCTTGCTGTCCCACATGGCAAATCCGTCATGGTGCTGTGCGACAGGACCTGCAAACCTGGCCCCGGTTTTTTTAAACAGCGCGGCCCATTCCTTCGCATCGAAGTGCTCTGCGGTGAACATAGGTATAAAATCGTGATAATTGAATTCGGATAGCGGGCCGTATGTTTTCCGGTGATGTTCAAAAATGTCACCTCCCCAGTCTTCCCTGCCGGGAACATACATCCACCGGGGATACCATTCGGAACTATAAGCCGGTACACTGTAAACCCCCCAATGAAAATAGATCCCGAATTTGGCGTCTTTGAACCATTCGGGTTCTCTCTCGATATCAGACAAGGATTCCCACGTGGGTTCGAATTTTCCTTCAGCAACAGGCTCTTTGCCGTTTCGAACGGATGATTCCTGGGCTATCAGTAAATAACAGCACAGCATGCAGACAGACGATATTATATTTCTCATCATTTATTTATTTTAATGGCTTATAATCGAAATTCTTAAACTTTACACTTCCTTCTCCCACCACGTAATATACCGGGGACTGAGTATTGGCAAGGTAGATTAGCTGTGCAAACACATATTACTTTTCCGGTCTGATTATGATTGCAAAGCCACCACCATTAGCCATATTTATTACCGGTTTATCGGTACTTACTACTTTAATTATCTCGCGTTTATAGTCTGTGGGATCTTTATCTGCGTTAACCCCGTCTTTAAAAATCTCTGCCGAATAGGTTCCCTCTCCCAGGAAAGACAGGTCTACCGATATTTCTCTTGCCGACCAATTGGTTAAACCGCCTACAAACCATCTTTCATCCTTTCGCCTGGCCAGAGCAACATATTCGCCAACTTTTCCATCGAGAGCAACTGTTTCGTCAAAAGTGGTAGGGATCCTGGAAATAAAGGTAGTGCTTTCCTGTTCTTTCATATAGGCCGTAGGGCTATCTGCCATCATTTGCAACGGTGCTTCATAAATAATATACATCCCTAATTGGTGACACCTGGTCCCCTGACTCATCGGCATGGAATTGCTTGGACGAAAATCTGCTCTTGTCGCATTGCGCATTGCTCCCGGTGTATAATCCATAGGCCCCGCCAGCATTCTGATGAAGGGAATACAGGTCGCATAATACGGCATATCATCATTCGGCGTCCATTTCACGTTCTCCAGACCTTTGACCCCTTCAAAATTGACAACATTAGGGTAGGTTCGCTGAATACCGGTAGGTTTATAAATGCCGTGGAAATCGATCAGGAGTTTATAAGAGGCCGCCTTTTTGGAAATGTCATAAACAGATTTTACCATTTTCTGATCATCACGATCTAAAAAATCGATCTTAAAGCCCTTAACCCCCAATTTTGAATAGTGAGAAAAGGTATTATCCAAATCCCGATTTATGGCATACCAGGTGGCCCATAAGATAATCCCGACATTTTTCTGATTTGCATAGCTGATGATTTCTTCGATGTCCATACCCGGTGAAATTTCCAGCATATCGTTTTCTTCACTCCAGCCTTCGTCCAGCACCACATACTCGATATGGTTTTCAGCGGCAAAATCAATATAATACTTATAGGTTTCCGTATTGATTCCTGCCTTAAAGTCAACCTTCGATATACTCCAGTCATTCCACCAATCCCATGCTACTTTACCCGGTTTTATCCAGCTTACATCAGCAATTTGTGAAGGTGCTGAAAGTTTTTGGACCATGTCATTATTCAACAGGTCTTTATCGCTTTCACTTATTATTATTGCTCTCCATGGGAAATTGCGGTTACCGTTTGTTTTGGCCATATAAGGTTCCCGCTTCACCACCATGTAGTTCATATTGTTAAAGCCTCCCAGGCGTTCTTCCTTCGGATAATGGGCAAACACCCCCTTCAAGCCTTGCTGCGTTTGATCATTGCGTGTTAAGAACATACCGGGATAATCCTCAAGGTCAGCCTCTATGATAGCCGCCTTTTTCCCATTTTCCAGATCAACAAGGAGCGGGGAAATAGCCAGTGAATCTTTCACAAATTCGGAAAGGGCAATCTCTGCATAGTTGCATTCAAAAGCTGATGTATACATATCGTTTTCCCTCAGATCGCGTACGTAGGGAACAAAGGCCTTATAATCCTTGTTAAAGTTAAAATTGGCTTCTTCAGATTCAATAATGACCTGTCCCTTCTTACTAATAAAAAAGCGGTAGGCTACCCCGTCATTATAGGCTCTTAAAATCAAACCGAAACCACCTTTAAACTTTACTACGGCCTGGTTGTACTCGTCAATTACCGTTGCCTTTTTATAAACAGGTGTGGCAAAGGTGTTGCTGACTTTTGAATTTTTAACGCTGATAACTTTTACATTGTTTCCTAAAACCTCTCCGCTGCCAAGTGTCAATGAAATTGTGGAAGGAGCTATAACTTCCGTATTTTCATGTTTGACAGACCACAAAATTTTATCTCCGCTTTCCAAAGCCATGTTGATCTTCCCGTCGGGCGACTTTACATGGATGACCTGCGCCATACCAATACCGGTTGATAAAAACACGATAGAGACTACATATAAGAAAATTCTATTCATTTGATATATTGATTTTTAATACATGACAAAAAAATGACGCTATTCTGATTGGAGCGGGTAACACCAGGGCAAATTTCAAGTTACATGTTGCAGGTTGCAGGTTTGTTAAGCTATTACCCAAACATATAACCTGCAATATGTAACCTGTAACAAAAAAATAATACCTTCAACTCCAAAACTCTAAAACTCTACAACTGTAACACGATAATTTCAGTCAACAACTCCCGGCGTATAGACAAATTTGTCAAAGTCGGCATAGGCTTTGGAAGATCCTCCGCCCGAACTTGCAAACAGACCAAGGTATATTCCTGTAAATCCACCTGCCGTTTCGGAACTGATATAGCGTACATCCACTTTATCCAAAGTCTCGAAATCCTTGCCGTTAGTCGAATAGGCAAATGAATAATAATCTTTATCGCCGCGGACCTGCAGGTGGATATTTCCTTCAGGCACTGAAACCTCACGAGCAGTATGGGACAATGCTCCCAGGCGGTAACGCAGGCTCAAAACGCGTTTCCCCGACTCATCCTGAGTTACAAACAGGTCATAGTGCGATGTGTTATTCATAAACACGGTGATCCCTGATTCGTCTCCTTTTCGGGCATCAAAAAGTTCTATGGCAGCAGTGGCAGTAAAGTTGATATGCTCCTGCCTGCGTCCGACAAAAGTGGGCGAATCAAGATCGTCGAGCGATACTGGCGTTGCCTTTAAACGTAGGTGGCCTTTTCTCGCACTTAACGAATAATTTTCGCTTTTGGGGTTTCTCAAGTAACTCCATTCAAGCCCCAGTTCATCTTCGTTGAAATCGGAGCTGTACGATACCCGGGGAAACGGCTGCAACGGTAAAGTAGGAACATCCATGTTTAAATCGACCGTACCATTGCCATTAACAACCGGCCACGCATTCCTGTCCCATCTCACGGGAGCCAGGAAGGTTTCCCTGCCCAGCATGTGGTGCAACCCGGACTGTGGCCGAAAAGCGAGGAACACCATCCACCAGGAACCGTCGTTGGCCTGAACCAGGTCAGCATGTCCTGTGCCCTGGACCGGATGTGATTGGGTATTCGCGTTCATGTGCGTTAAAATGGGATTGGCAGGATTGGAATCATAGGGTCCGTCAATATGTTTACTGCGTGCAATGGTCACTTTGTGCCCATACTCTGTGCCTCCTTCCGAAATCAACAGATAATACCACCCGTCCTTTTTGTAAATGTGCGGGGCTTCCGGGTAGCGCCCCCCTGTCCCGTTCCAAATCGCTTTGCTCTCTGAAAGTTGTTCACCCGTCAATGGGTTAATTTCGCTCAAGTAGATACGGTTATCCGGATTGGTGGTGAGGTAACACTTATCACCCTCGAAATAGAGCGAAGGATCGATCCCCCCCTGCTTCAACCATACAGGGTCTGACCATTCGCCGGCCGGATCTGTTGTGTGCACAATGAAATTACCCCCGCCGGTTACATTTGTAGTGACCATGTAAAAAACCCCGTCATGATAACGGATGGTGGGCGCAAAAATACCTCCCGAAGCGCCACATTTCTCCAAATTCACTTGTGAAGGCCGGGTTAAACAGTGTCCTATTTTTTCCCAATTGACAAGGTCTTTGCTGTGAAAAACCGGGACTCCCGGGAAATACTCGAAAGTACTGGTTACCAGATAAAAACTATCGCCGGCTTTACAGATACTCGGATCGGGATGAAATCCGGGGATTACCGGATTTTTATAGGTGGTTTGACCTATGAGCAGGCTTACCTGTAAAAACAGTAAACAGGCAAGCCATGTAATTTTTTTACTTATCATGAGTTATTTTTAATTGAAATACGGGCAGGTTTTTATTATTCTATTGCCTCAAAAAGTTTATCGATGGTACGTTGGTCTTTTACGGAACCGTTGTTTCTATCCACCGCAACTCCCGTATCCCACCAAAAAGGGATCAAACCATTCGCCAGGGCCTTCCTTGTTACATACTCCACCCAATGATCTACCGCATTGTGGTGTGTCTCCAGGTCCTGGGGGATATGTTCACTTTCGTGACGTCGATAGGCACCATATTCGCCGAGGATTACCGGGATTCCTTTGTCGACGAATTTCGTTTTTGCCAAAGCCATAGATGCATCTACTTCATCTTCTTCCCCATAGGTGGCATTACGCTCGGGCTCTATTTCCGAATGATAACCTTCCCCCCAATAATAAGCCATATTACCCCAACTCTCATCTTTAGACAAAATGCAGAATTGGGAAGGGGTGTAGTAATGCACCTCGGCCATTAAACGTCCCTCTATCTCATCTGTGGGCATATCCATGAGCTCAGCACTCCTTTCGATATTCGTACCGGGCCCCTGGACCACAAGTACCCTATAACTGTTCTTACCACCTGTGGCACGAACAGTATTGATAAAAGTTTGGTGATAGGAGTGAAGTACCGCCATCTCTTCGGCATCATGGACTTCCGGCTCGTTGGCGCTTGCGAACATCAGGTGCTCATCAAAATCCCTCATCGTCGTGGCGATCTGTTCCCAGTAGGCCTTTTGCTTGGCATTTACCGAATCTTTCTTTTCGGGGGTGCAGTTTTTTTCCAGCCAGCCACCATCCCAGTGGATATTGAGCAGCACATACATCTCATTGTCTACACAGTATCCTACCACTTCTTTGACCCTGTTCATCCACTCTTGTCCTATTTTTGCCGTCGCCTGGTCTGAATACTGATCCCAGGCACAGGGAAGACGAATAGCGTTGAATCCCAGTTTTTTAACAGCCTCGACATATTCTTTTGTGATATTCGGGTTACCCCAGGCATTTTCACCGCCCGTGGCTTCCAGGGTATTGCCGATATTCCAGCCCAGTTTCATTTTGGCCGCCAGCTCCGCGGCATTGCTACTCATCCCTGTGGCATCGGGCGGCAGCGGAGAAATATTATAAGAAGGGTAGATCATCGAACCCTGTTCGGCCTCTTCACCTTCCGCTTCAAAATCGTCCTTATTCACGGAAACGTCAAGTACAGGGTCTATTTCTCCTTCTTTACTACTGCAAGAGGCAAGTGATATTATTCCAAAAAGTATAGCCAGAATCCCGGCCAGGTTTATTTTTTTCATTTCGGGTTGTTTTTGTTATCGATGTTTTTAGCACATGACAAAACCACATAATTAATTAAAAATCAATCGAATGGTTTTTTTTGAGATTTGTCCCCTCCCAACCTCCCCAAAGGGAAGGAGTTATAAGCTCCCCTCCTTGGGAGGGGCTGGGGGAGGACTTTTTTAGCCAGGCTGATCATGAAGAAGCACTCATAAGCCCTATTCTTGTTAAGCTGATGCATTTTTTGTCATGTACTAAATCGACGTTAGTATTCGTTTTTATGTTTTGTATAGGTTCTATTTCTGAGTGATCCCTTTCCAATCATCTGTCCTGAAAGGGACTGCTGGCAATCCTTCGGAATTTACCAGGTTGCATTCGGGGTTGTCGGCCCAGGCATAGCGTACCGCTTCCGGACTGACCACCTTATCGGAATAAACGACCACCTCATTTCCCTCGATCAGAGCTTTGGCCCAATGGAATTTCCGGTCATTTCCCGCAATGGCAAAACCTGTTACTTCCCTGCCGTCTTTTGCGGATAATCCCGAACCGGTACCGGTAAAGCTGATGCGGACCCGGTTTCCTTCTGTTTTAGCGCTTTTGTACACGGGACCGGATGCGATACGGTCGTTCCGTCCATATACCATTTTATCGGCGATCAGAGCCAGTCGCCGGCCTACTTCCTGCTTGTTTGGGGGGTGGATATTATCCGCTTCGCCTATGTCGATGATACAGGCCATTCCCGTATTCGGTTGTGACAACGTCAGCGTCTGGGCTTCCCTGAGCTCAGCCCAGTCACTTTCCGAAGGGGTATCTTTTCTTTTTTTGAAATTTGCCAGTTGTACATACAAAAAGGGGAGGTTGCCCTGGCCCCAGCGTTCCCGCCAGTCAGTAATCAGCATGGGGAAAAGCTTTCTGTAGTGATAGGCTTCCGGGGCATTTGCTTCTCCCTGGTACCATATAAATCCTTTGATGCCGTAAGGGATGACCGGGTTGATCATGGCGTTGAACAATACCGCGGGCCTGTAATGATAGTCCATGATCCTGGGAAGGGGAGGTTCAATATCCTTTTTGTACAGCCACTTTCCGGCTAAAGATATTTTTGAAGAACCGTCCGTGATATAGAGGCTGTCGGCCGGGGGATAGATGCCTCCGCCGTTCCAGATCATGGCCAGGCGGATGGAAACTACGTTCTCCCCTTCTTTAACGAGATGCGCCGGAATGGTATACTGATGGGTTGGATTTGAGTTCCAGACCGCCTTACAGATCTCCTCACCGTTGAAGTACAAAGAATAGTTAAACTCCGGATGTCCCACATTCACTACCAGGTCTTTGCCCTCAAAACGCTCCGGCAATAATACCTTTTTGCGCAGCCACATCACCCCTTCGTAGGGCCCGATCCCGAAATCTTTGATCAACCGGGGCATTTCTGTTTCGGTCCAGCCGGAGTCGTCGTATTCCGTCAAAGGTACTATCTTGTCTGCCTTATCCTGAGGATTCAATACGATATCCCAAAAGCGTAAGACATTCAGGCTGTCCTGTACAAAGTCATAGGGGTCCCTGAGCGTATCGTTGGCCAGCACGGCTCGCCTGGATATCGGGGAAGAAAGCAGCATTTCCCGGCTTGTCCAGGATTCTACGGGCGTCCCTCCCCAGGTACTCTGGACAATGCCTACGGGGACATTATGGTCCCGGTGTATCTTTCTCGCAAAAAAATAGGCAACAGCCGAAAACTCCTTTACATTGGCGCTGTCGCATACCTGCCATTTTCCGGAAGAAATATCCGTTTGCGGGATTAATTTCTTGTTATGTGCTACCGGAAGGAAACGTATATTGGAAAAATCGGCATTTGCAATTTCATTTTCTGCATCTGCGGACTGCTGCACCTGCCATTCCATATTGGATTGCCCGGAAGCCACCCATACATCCCCGATGAGGATACCGTTTAGTTCCAAACCTTCGGTTGGCTTTCCCTTTTCATAAATTTTAAGGGTATAGGGACCGCCTGCCTTGAACTTCGAAAACCGGACCATCCACTTGCCTTCGGTATCGGCTTTTGCAGTTGCACGCACGGTTCCCAATTCTGCTATTATGTGTGCTCCAGGGTCCGAATTTCCCCAAACCGGAATTTTTATGCCCCTTTGTAAAACCATATCATCCCCGAATACTTTGGGTATGGTGATTTGGGCGTAACATAGCCCCTGGCAAAAGAGGAACAATATGAAAAAACTTCCCGCTATTCTTGTTTTCATATTCAACATTGTTTTCAGGTTAATTTATTTTGATTGTGGCTCTAAATCCGTCATTCAGTTTGGCTAAAGTATTTATAACCTTATCCGGACAAGGGATGCTATGTGTCTGATAAGGGGTTTTATGTTTTATCCTGCCTTGTTTATAATGGTGAGCGGTGGTATGCCAAAAAACAACATACCACCATTCACGCTTCCCTATTAATTAACAATTAACTTCTTCGTTATGTTATGTTTACCGGAACGTATATTCACCAGGTAAATCCCTCTTTTCAAAGACTGATCGAATTCCAGTATTTCATCCCCTTCTGTAACTTCCTGGTACAACCATCTGCCCCGGTTATCATAAATACTGATGATTGCGGTTTGTAAAGGGGCGGGTAATACTATTGAAAATTTCCCTGCCCGGGCAGGATTCGGGTAAATAACAACTTCATCTTCGGTAATCTCATGTTCATCCGGTCTTTCAGACACATCGGAAGCAAATGATCCGGCAGCAGGGTCTCCGTATACGATACCACGACCGGCCGTACTCATATATACTCTTCCGAAGACATTCATATCTCCCTGCACAAATTGCCCGTTTCCCGGACCTCCGTATTGTTGCGCGTCCGTATTGATCCTGGTCCAGGATGCCCCCTGGTCTGTGGAGCGATAAACACCTTTTACATTGCTGATGGTACCCCAGATGTAAATGGCAGGATAATTTGCCCCGGGGGCAGCTACACCGAAACCAACGGCTCCGCAATTGCCGATGCCGCTTATGGTTGAAAATGATTGCCCGGAATCGGTTGAACGTGCCAGGCCGCCGTTATTCAATGCTATCCAGATATGGCCTTCCCTTCCGGGCGCCAGCCGGATGACTTTTGTGCCCCAGCTCGCAACTGAAGCAGACTGGGAAAATGAAGCCCCGCCGTTGGTGCTCACCATTACCGCTCCGTTTTCAGGGTTGTATGCATAAAATTTATCGGAATTGACCGGGTCGCCAACCGGCCGCGCTTCATTAAAATTTAAGCCGCTTACCGTGGACCAGGAAGCCCCGTTATTAGTGGACCGGTATGTAACAGAAGATTGCCTGGGGGAATGCAAAACGATATTGCCATTGGCGGATAAAGCCACCTGTCCCTGCGTCCCGTTCATATTGCTTTGGGTCCAGGTCGATCCCATATCGGTGGAATAATACATGGAATTTCCCACCCGAACCATTTTGCTTGTATTCTGAGCCGCTACTGCCAATCCCGTGGTGGTTCCCATTTGCGGATTATGAATGGGGGCGTATTGATCAATGTTTGTGTGCCTGAACCCGTCATAGTCGCCAATAACTGAGATCACAGGGCCATTGGGGATACTTTCCAAACTGAGTGGCACGGTTTCTTCAAGCCCCCGGACAGTAAACCGCCAGGTACCGCTGCTATTGATGTTGTCATTCACGAAAATACCGTTACCCGAAGTGACCCAGACTTTTTGCGTATTAAAAGGGTCGAATTCTATGGAACCCGCCCAATGGATGGAATGGCCGTTGATCCAGGTTACACCGTCAGGGTCCATGTTAAATCCCCGGTCTACCACATCAACCCAGCTCGATCCGCCGTTGGTGCTCAGGAATATCCGGTCGCCCCAGGCGCCATTCTGGTTCATATAGGTGTTGATGGTAGATGCTACAATCCTGCCGGGATTATTCGGATCAACACTTATTCCTCCGAATGCCCTGTTGAAACCCGAAGGTGTGATGTTGGTCCATGCACCTGAAGGAATATTGTATTTCCAGACCTGTCCGTTATCCATGGGTTCGGGTACTGCCGAGTGCCCGTGAGGCCCGGCTCCATTGCCATAGGTTATATACAGGTCTCCGTTACCTGCCAAAGCCGCCCGATGGGGCATATAGGTGGTGGTAGCCCCTGAAACTGCCGAAAAGGACTGGCCGCCATTATCGCTTCGGTACAGGTTTGTACTGCCGCTGCGCGAAACCCCGACAATGATCCGTTGCGTAACTCCCCCCGAAACACTACTGCCATCCAGAATCACAAAGCTTATCCCGTTTTCATTGGGAGTCGTGGTGACGTTGAGCGCGTTGAGCCTGCTCCATGTTGCACCGGCATCCGTACTCCTGAACAATCCGTTCCATCGCGTACCGCAGTACAGAATATTGCTGTTGTTGGGGTCAACTACAAGTTTCTCGCCGGTTTGTCGCCCCATACCGTTACCGTGAGCCTTAAATTGATCAGTGACATCTGTTACGGTAAACGTGTTGCCATAATCATTGGAGCGAAGGATGGCTGTTTTCCCGCCGTTGAAATATGAAATCCCTGCCAGCATATAAACCCTGTTGGGCGATTGGGGATCGATGGCCAGAGATTCAACGCCCAGAAACCCTACCTGGTCTTCCGATACCCAGTCCGTCAGAGGTATCCAGCTGTTCGTCGAAGCATTCCATCTGTAGGCGCCTCCTACATCGGTCCGCGCATAAACCAGGTTTTGCTGGGTCTTACTCGGTATAATGGCAGATACAAATCCGCCACCGCCGATAGCCACATTTTTCCAGTTGTAATCTGCTGTGGCCTGGGCCTTCACCTTATGGCCCTGGCACATAAGAATTGCGACAAATAAACAGAGAAAGGCAGGTATTTTATGCCAGAAACTGTTTTCTCCATAGTCATGATGGGGTTTTTTCATAATTTAAGTTTAAGGGGGTAATTAAATGGTGTAAATTTTTGGTGGCTTTGGTTGCAAAAAACATTTTGGGAAGAAGTTGTCTGAAAAGTAGCTTTACGTCACCCTGAACTTGTTTGACTTCGTCGAATCTTCGATTTCAGGGGCCCATTACGCATGATCGGACAATCGGGATGGGATGCTGAAACAAGTTCAGCATGACGGACTTTTTCAGACAACTTCTTTTACCTGTTACCTTCTCACTACTCTGATATTATCAATTGCAAAATTCATAGCGGCTGCGGGTTCACTGGAATCATTGATGGTGAAGATATTGATACCTCCGTTACCAGAGTCTCCCAGCAAGGCTTTTAAACTTTCTGCTGATTCGCCTGTGCCATCTTTTCCTCCATCGGGTTTATTACGGAATTGTGAAAAAGGGATAGTTACTGTGACCCAATTGCCGTTTGTGGTGAAGGGAGCGGCCTGATCATCCCCGAGTTTCCAGGGTTCATAGCGCGCCACGTAGTCAAAATTGAAATCTTTTAAAATGAATATAGACGTTCCGTTCCATTGTCCGGGTACATTGATCTCAAATTTAAAAGCATAATCGCCAACAGGATCGTCCAGCTTATCCTCCGGGACCCACTGGACTCCTTTGGTATTAATACTCCTTCCTCCTTCCCACCAACTGGAATTATCCGCGCTCAGGCCCTCATTGCTTAAAATTGCATAGTTGCCCCTGTTGCCCGGAAAGGTGGTGCTGTTATTGCTTATACCCGCCCCCCAGTCGAATGTATTTACATCATCGAAGTTACAAAGCATACCTGTTGTGGTATCATTGACATTGAAAGAAGTAGTATAGGCTCCTGTCCCTGTTTTTACCGTTACCGGCCCACTTTGATCGAGTGCCGGGGCCATAAACCCAATTGATGTACCATCATCCGATAATTCGTATTCCGAAATCGTCGCACCGGCAAAAGTCACCTCTTCAACGTAAAAGAAATTGCTTCCATAAATGAACACCGGGTCTCCCTCACCCGGGAGTTCGTATGATACCCGTGTGATCACGGGTGGGTCAATGGCAAAGTCAATCGGATACGTATAAGATCCTCCCGCGCTTACAACGGTTACTTTATTCAGTTCATCCAGGGGCACCGACTGGAACGGAACAGAAGGTATCTGAACCACTATATTTTCATCAGTCAAAAGGGTTTGGTTGATGCTTGCCCGGATGCCACCAAAAGTCACTTGGCCAACCTGGCTTAAGTTTTTTCCATGTATTACCACCCACTGCTCGGCAACCATTTCAGTGATCAATGTGTCGTTGGGAGCCGCTTCATAATTTCTAATACTCGTAATAAGCGGTGCCGGCATGGTATCTTCCTGCTCACAGGCAAACATCAGGGTCATGATTACTGCCGCACAAGCCAGCAGCAATCGATTCATATATTTAGTCTTTTCCATGATATACTTTCTTTATACGATTAGAATGAATAAGATACCGGTGGTTCCAACAGTTTAGGATTGGCTGTTATCTCGGATGACGGCAGCGGGAACCTAAATGTATTCACCGTGGCCGGGGTTATTTCCCCGTACGGGTCCCGGGGGGTTGCCGTCCCGTCTTCATAGTCAAAAGGCACACGTTGCTCGTTATTGAGAATATCGATGGCCTTTTGGGGATCGTAGTAGGAAAGCCTTACGAGGTCGTTCCAGAACTGGCCTTCGGCGGCGAGCTCAACCCTTCGTTCTTTCAGCAATATGTCCGCATCGATGGAGGCCACGGGATCGAGTCCGGCCCTTATGCGTACTTCGTTGAAGTAAAACAGTGCATCGCCATCTGATGTGGCGGCGTTATTGCCTAGGATAGCTTCGGCATACAGTAAATAAACATCGGCAAGCCTCAATAGAGAATTGTGCTCCGTAGAAGAGGTCAGGGTCATGGTCGGTGCATTGTTATCCACATTGGTACCGATAATATGTTTCTTTAAACCGGTATGGCTATCAAATGTAAAACCACCTCCCGCAGCATTTAACTCCGGGTAATAATCGCCTCTCAGCATAAAAGTGGCCTTGCGCCTTATGGAATCCTGTTCGGTGTACAAAGCATACATGTCAATAGTAGGCTCAATATTAAACCAGCCCGCCTGTCCGTTGGCCGATATTTCAGTGCCTCCGGGAGAATATACCTGTAGCATATTGCCCTCCAGCCAGCCGAGGCCCGGCGCCCATTGCAAGGCAAATAATGATTCCTGGTTGTCATTGTACCCGGTTTTGAAGAGGTTTGCATAATCGTCCAGCAGCATCAGCCCGCTGTTTTTACAGACATTGCCGGCATAAGATCTGGCCTTGTCCAGTAATGCCTGGTCGCGCTGGCCGGAGCCTTCAGAATTCAGTCCTGCCCATGTCAAATAGACTTTAGCTAACATCCCCTGGGCAGACCAGGTGGTCAGCCTCCCTTTCGTGTCGGAATCTGGGAGGTGGTTCTCGGCAAAAGTGAGGTCATTCACCGCAAACCGGTATACATCGTTAACTTTATTTCTGTAAACCAGGGGATTTCCGATAAGGCCGATGTTGTCCTCTATAATGGGAACATCTCCCCATAACAGGGCCAGGTTGTAATAGGCAAACCCGCGTATAAACCTCGCTTCGGCAATGGCGGCATTCCTGTCCTCTTCAGGAATGGAAGGCGGCGCTTTTTCCTGTATGGCATTAATGGTGATATTGCAATGGGCAATAACCTTGTACATGGACTTCCAGTTAGCTATCATGATCTCATTCAGCCCGGTTACGGAGAATGTATTCAGCTGAACCGCATCACCCCAATAACCTACGGCCATATTACCACTAAGCACATCGCCAACAGGCAAATAACAATTGTAATTCCAGTCGGCCCAGGGACCCCCACCGTATAAAGCTGCCGTTGCCAACCTCAGGTCTTCGGAGGTCTGATAGAAGTTTTCAGCACTGGTCTCCGACAAAGGAGCACGCTCAAGAAAATCCTCACCACAGGACACCAAAAGCCCTGTAGCCGCGATGAGGGAATACACTATGATATATTTGAATTTCATGGTTTTCTGTTTTTTATTTGTTAAGAGTAATGCTTGCACCAACCGAAAATACACGCGACTGGGGATAGAAACCATTGTCCACACCGGCGTTAAGCGGGTCCCAGGACCCGATCTCAGGGTCCATTCCTTTGTATTTGGTAATGATAAACGCATTGGTAACATTCGCATAAACCCGAAGGGAATTGATATGTATTTTTTGCGTGAGTTCTTTCGGAAAGGTATATCCCAGGGAAATATTTTTGCACCGGATAAAAGATCCGTCTTCGATAAATTTGTCCGAAGTCCTGTTATTATCGTTGGTATTATCATTTCTGATACCCACGATCCTGGTATCGGGATTGGTCACATAAACATTGTTAACGTCGCTGTCGGATCCGTCCGGATCTATCAGCGCAAGTTTAGCATAGTTGTTTAATGCTTTGAGGTAACCGAAACTGGTACCGGGATATTCTCCGTTGATACGCAACCGGTTAAATACCTTGTTTCCGTAATTGGCATTGAAAAATATATTCAGGTCGAAGTTCTTATAAGAAAATGTATTATTAAGCCCCACCTGGTATTTGGGGATCGGCGAACCCAGGTAGGTCTGATCGCGTTCGTCAATGATCCCGTCTTCGTTAAAATCCTTAAATATCAGATCGCCATACCAGATACTTCCTCCTTCCGGGCCGATATTGAGCTTCTCCCCGTTTCTTACAGGAATGGCATGGGTTTCGAAATCTTCTGCCTTTGCAAAGACGCCTTCTACCTGGTAGCCATAAAATTCACCTATGGACCTTCCTACGGTGGTTTTGCTATACTCCCCGTCTAATGAAGCCCCTTCGGTATTGAGTTTTTTGATCTTATTGATATTATGGGATACGGTGAGGTCTGTTGTCCATGAAAAATCTTCCCCGGTAAAATTTTTAGAACTTATCCTGAAGTCAAACCCCTTGTTATTAATCTGACCTACGTTTATATAAGGGGAAGCTATGGAACCGGGGGAATAGCTGGTAGCTGTCCCGGAGTACATTGGCAACGGAATTTGCATCAAAAGGCCATCGGTGTCCCTGTTGTAAAAATCTACCGAGAAGTTAAGGCGCCAGTTAAAGAATGTTCCGTCAAGGCCTATATTGGTGTACTTTGTCTTTTCCCATTCTACATAGGGGTTTGCCATATTGCTGGTAATCTGGGATATTCCGGAAAGGCCTGTGGTTACCGTAGCCAGTGTAGAGGTATAGGCATAGTCCCTTATATTCTGATTGTTGGTAAGCCCGTAACCGGCCCGTAGTTTTAATTCATTGATCTTCTCCACATTTTTCAGGAAGGCCTCGTTATTCATTTTCCAGGCCAGGGCCCACGAATAGGTAGTTACCCACCGGTTTCCCGAAGCGAACTTTGAAGAACCGTCTACCCGGACGTTGCTAGTCAACAAATATTTGTCGTCCATTCCGAAATTTATCCGCCCGAAATACGATTCCAGTGCGCTGTGGGTCTTGCCCCCTGAATTGGTAGCTGTATTAGGGTCGCCGCCGCTGATGACCTGTACGTTATTGGAAGGGAAGTTGGTACGCCCCGCAGCCAGGTTCTCGGATTTGTTCAACTGTGCTTCGTGCCCTGCCATGATGTTCATATTGTACCTGTCGACGAACAGGCGGGAAAAGGTGAGATAATTTCGTATCGTTGAATTATAGCTTTGTACAAAATTGTAGGCCCCTTCATTGATGATCCTTTCCACAAGCCCCATTTCGTAGCTTGGAAAAAAACTGTCCCGCGTAGCCATGGAAAAGCTCCCTGTTATCTCATTTCTCAGTACCAGGCCTTTTGTAAATGTGATCTCAGCGTAAGCATTGCCGAAAATTTGTTTCCGCCTTGCGCGATCTTTATTGATAAGGGCTATGGCATACGGGTTTACCGTATTGTTCACCCAGCCGTTCGGGTTATAAGCGCCGCCCCAGCTACCGTCAGCATTTCTCACGGGAATATCGGGTGTTTGGCTGAGTGCCGTTTGAATCACATTTGAACTGGTGGAGTTGACATTTTCCTTGATGTTTGCCAATTGAAGGCTTGTTCCTATTTTTAACCAATCGGTTGTCTGGTTGTCCAGGTTAAGCCGTACCGAGATCCTTTTGAAATCAGATCCCAGGGCAATGCCCTCCTGCTCGAAATAGGAACCGGAAAGCAGGTATTGCGTTCTTTTATCGCCTCCTTTGACCGTAATGGTGTGATTGCTGACAGGCGCGTTTCTGAACAGTTCATCCTGCCAGTCTGTTCCCTTACCCAGATATTCGGGATTGACAAACTCCGGTCTTTCATCGAAGCCCCAGCCCAGTCCCGTATTTCGTTCATTGATGAAAGTGGCATATTCCTGCAAATTCATAAGGGGCAGCCTGTTGGGCAGTTGCTGAAAGCCCGTATAAAATTCATAATTAATACTGGGCGGGGCATCTTTTCCTCTTTTTGTAGTGATCACGATAACTCCGTTAGTGGCCTGCGAACCATAAATAGCCGTAGCGGATGCATCTTTTAAAACATCGATGGACTCGATCTCGGACGGGTTTATCCCGGCCAGGGGATTGGTACCGGAACCGAGAGTGGCCGTGTTGCTTATAATAACACCGTCTATGACGTACAGGGGATCGGATGACCCGAACGAAGATAAGCCCCTGACCTGGACAGATACCGCTCCGCCCGGCTGCCCCGAAACCTGTTGTATCACAAGCCCGGGAACTTTCCCTTGCAGAGCCTGGTCCATAGTAACAGGACTGGTTTTCCGGAGGTCCTCACCGGTTATCGACGAAATAGAGCCTGTAATGTCCTTTCGTTTTGTGGTTCCGTACCCGATGACTACCACTTCATCCAGGGCGGTCATGTCGGTATTCAGGGCAACATTGATCACCGATTTCTGCCCGACGACAACTTCTTTTGAGACAAAGCCTATGGAACTGAATACCAGGACAGCTTCGGGAGAGGGAACTTCTATGGAATAGTTCCCGTCAAAGTCGGTAACAGTTCCCTTGTTGGTTCCTTTAACAACGACATTAACCCCCGGCAGCAGTTCCTTATCCTCACCTGAGGTTACTACTCCGGATACCGGGATGGCCTGTCCCAGAACAGGCATTATCCACAGATTCATCAGCAACGGGACAAGAGAGTGCCTCAGCCTCTTACCTGGCCATTTAATACGCGTACACGTCTTCATACAATAAATAGTTTTGGTTTGGTTTTTAATAGTGACCTTTTTAGTGGTCGTTCAAAGTTGTGAAAGTATTATTTCTGTTGCCGGGGCAGGGTCCGCTATGTTTTTAATAAGGGAGAGTAATGTGTTATCCTGCCGCATTTCCATAAAAATCCGGCCAATTTTATGATGTATTGTTAAAAAATTAGGGGAGTTTCTAAGAAATCGTTCTATTTTATGCTGCGCAGGTATTCCGAAGGTGAGATGCCGAATTCGTTCCTGAAATTAATGGTAAACCTTTTTGGTGAATTAAAGCCTACACTATAAGCCACTTCGGCAATTTGCATCTGGCTTTTTTCCAGAAGCTGCCTGCCCCGTTTCAGGCGAATGGTGCGGATAAACTCAGCCGGTCCTTTTCCGGTGATGCTCATCAGCTTTTTATATAAATGGCTTCTGCTGAGCCCGATCTCGCTGCCCAGTTCCTCTACGGAAAATTCCGGGTCGGCGATATGTTCTTCTACCGCTTTTATGGCTTTTTCGATTAGTTGCTGATCCAGGGAGGTGATGGTAATTTCACCGGGAGAGATATCGATCTTCTGACTGAATGAAAGATGGCATTTTTCCGTCCACTCCAGGAACTTGCGGATACGCAGTTTCAGCAGGTTAAAATTGAACGGTTTGGTCAGGTAATCATCGGCACCCGTTTCCAGTCCCTTTATTTCATATTCTTCGGCTGTACGGGCGGTGAGCAGGATCACGGGAATATGGGACCATCGTATGTTCGTCTTGATGCGGTTGCAAAGCGCAATACCGTCCATAACAGGCATCATCACATCGCTTACCACTACATTAACGTCGTGTTTTTCCAGCTGTGTCATTGCTTCTCTGCCGTTAGTGGCAAGCAGTACGGTATAGTCGTCCGACAGGCTGTCGGCCATGAACCCGCATAGATCCTTATTGTCGTCAACGAACAGCAGTACCGGGCATTCGGGCCGGTCTTGCATGTCTACCTGTTCTGCAATGTCATCGGCAGAAACTTCTTCGGGGCTCAGTTCTTCCGTCTCCCCGGTTTCGGTTACCGGGAGCGTAAAGGTGAACGTACTGCCCTGCGGGATGTTGTCTTTTACGGTAATGGTGCCGCCGTGCATACGGATATATTCGCTTACGATATGAAGGCCGATACCACTGCCTGTCCTTTCCTGCAATTGCAGCCCCTGGTAAAACCGTTCAAAGATGTGTTCTTTATGGCTATCCCCAATACCCGGGCCGGAGTCCGAAACATCGACGCATACATGGTCTTCTTCCCAGTATACACGGACATCGATCTCACCTCCTTCCTGTGTGAATTTGAAGGCGTTGGAAAGCAGGTTCAGCATTATCTTCTGCACTTTATCCGGATCGAACTGCATGGAAAGTTTTTTTAGCTCCCCGGAAAAGGAAAAATTGATATGACGATCAACGGCATAAACATGGAAGGGGGCACATACTTCTTCCATAAAAGCCACGAAATTACCTTGGCGCAAGTGCAAGGATTCGGCATCTGTGTCGAGCTTACGGAAATCGAGCAAAGAATTGATCAGCGACAGCAATTGTTCTGCATTTTTGTTTACCGTGGTCAGTTTTTTGCGTAACCCCATTTCCAATTCCTGGTTTAATATGGCCTGTAACGGGGTGGTGATAAGGGTAAGCGGGGTGCGAAGATCGTGGCTTATGTTCGTAAAGAACCTGAGCTTCATTTCGTTGAGACTGGCTTCCTGCTTACGTCTCAATTGTATCCTTTGCTGTTCGAATTTGTTGCGGTGATGTTTCCTGGTCCGGTAAACAATAAACGAGATAAAACCGATTGCCAATACGGCATATAAAGCAATTGCCCATCCCGACAGGTAAAAGGGCGGGATAACCGTGATATTCAGTACCGAGGCCTCGTTATTCCACACGCCATCACTGTTACTGGCTTTGACGAAGAGCCTGTAACTGCCGGGTGCCAGGGAGGAAAACACAATTTTATGGTCTTTTGTGTAGAGCCATTGTGTGTCAAATCCTTCCAGCTTGTAGGCATATTTTACCTTGTCGGCATGGAGCAGGTCACCGGTAGTGAACTGTATGGAGATCTGTTTATCGTTGTGCCGGAAGGTCAACGAGTCGGTTTGCTCCATAGGGTGTTTCAGCAGCTTATTTCCTTTATAGAGCGAATCTACCTTAACGCTGCTGTTCCCGACGCTCAGCCCCGTAAAGATCACCCGGGCCGGAGGCTGGTTTTTTTCGGCCATTTTGTTCGGGTTCACAACGGTCAGTCCTTCAACTCCGCCCAAAAGAATATCTCCGTTGCGGAGTTTATAAATGGCGTTATTATTAAAATGGTTGTCCTTGAACCCGTCTTTGGAAGAGAAATTCCTGTAACTGACTTTCGTAACACCCCGGCTATCGCGTTCGGTGGAAAGAACGGACAGGCCATTACTCGTGGTTACCCAAATATTCCGGTGATTATCTTCAATAATACCCTGGACGAGGTTATCGGTAAGGCCGGTGTCTTTACCCAGGAAATAGAGCGTATCTTTCTTCAGATCCCATAATGTCAGTCCTTCCGGGTGCCCCAGCCAGATATTGTCTTTCGAATCTTTATACACATTGGATATCAGCATTTTATTGAAATGCTGCGTCCCCCCGTGGTTTCCCGTATGGATAACATGGCTTCCGGTGGTGATATCGACGACATAGAGCCCGTAGACCGTACCGATGTACAGTTTGTCCCCGTTGTCGTAATACATATCCATCGGGTGTTTCGTCTCTTCGCACACCGTGGCGAGGGCATTCATGTTCCCTTCCTCATGGCGCAGGCATTGTATCCCTCCGCCCAGGGAGCCTATCCATAAATTTCCATACCGGTCTTCCACCAAACTCCAGATATTGTCGCCTGCCAGCCCGCTGTTATCCTTGGTGAAGTGACTGAATTTTCCGTTCTCATAGCAAAAAAGGCCGTCCATATAGGTTCCGATCCATATCCGTCCTTTACGGTCTTCCAGTAAAGAAACGATAACACCGCTTTGCAGCGGTAGTTTCCTGATCTTATCTTCTTTGGTTTTCTCTTTCAGAAACAACCCTTTTCCGTCTGTGCCCAGCCAGATATTGCCTTGTCGGTCTTCCAATATGACGCTGACATTCCGGCAATCCGGGTCTTCTTCATTCAAGATATTGCGAAAGCTATGGTGATAATAAGAAATGCCTTTCTTGTTATGGCCCGTCCATATAATTCCGTTGTCATCTTTATACAGGCACGCGATATTATTGGATGCGACCGAAGAATTTATGGCCGGGTCTTCCGACAGATTGGTCAGCGCTCCGGTAGCCCGGTCATATACAAACAACCCGTCGTGGTCGGTACCTATCCAGATGCGGCCGTTCTCATCGTCCAGCATATTTAATACTCTATTGCGGCGGGACCCGCTAACGGAACTCAACAGCAATTCCTTCCAATCCGAATCCGGGCTTTTCCGGTAGTAGATCAGGTCGGTTCTGCCGGACAGCAGCCATAACCCGCCGCGGCTATCGGCATATATTTTGTTGTACCATTCCGGTTTTGTGATATGTTTTAATTCAAATACCGCCTGGTTACCGGTGTGTTTATCCATCTGCCACAAAAATCCCGGTTTCAGCATGCCATACAAAGTGTTCCCGTTATCACTTAACCCGGCGGTTACCACTTCATCCACCCGCACTTTGATGTTGAAGGTCTTCAGGGCCTTTTTACGGGTATCGTACAAGTATGCTTTTTGTCCGCTCAATATCCACAGGTCCTTTTTCCTGTCTACGTAAACTTTGTAATTGCGGTTTACGGTAATACCCAGATCCTTCAAAAAGCCGGGGACATCCGTAATGAAATTGTCCTTGTCGCGGTTATACACCATATAGGTGTAACTCCTGACCCAGATATTACCCAGGCCGTCTTCCTGCAATTCCCAGATGTTATTTGCGGACATTGTGCCGGGCTCATCGGGCCTTGCGGTGTAGGTCTTAAATCCGTAGCCATCATAGCGGTTTAATCCCGATGCCGTTCCCACCCATAAAAACCCGTAGCTGTCTTTTAGAATAGCGTTGACATGGCTGTTGGAAAGTCCGTCCCCGGTGGTCAAGTGATGGAATATGTAGGGAGATTGTGCTGTTGCCTGAATGGTAACCATCAGACTCAGAACAAGTATGCCGAATATTTTAACAAATGCTCTCATCACCTCGCCTCATTGAAAAAACAGGGGCCGCCTAAGATATAAAAAATGTAACAATTACAATTTTATGGTTTGCTGTTTCCCGTCATAATCTACCTGTTTTCCCTGATTGGTGTATTGAAATGGCCTGGGGTCTTCCCTGCTCACCGGAACAATGATGAATTTCCGGTCCCTGAGCATTCCGTCAAATGTTCCTTTTCGCTCTCCGATGGTGAGGGTTCCCTCTGCGTCATTATAATTAAAAGAGATGGTTGAATAATCTCCTTTTTCGTAATTGTAGTTTACCCCTTCGTCTTCATACAGTGTAAAATTGCCGTTTTGCCCCCGGTAGACATACAGCACAATGGTTTCTGCCGGTTTCTCATCGCTGTACTGTATATCAGGACCGACCGGGATGATAGCCCCTTCGCGGATGTATAACGGAATACGGTCATAGGGTGCATCCACCTTTAACCGCTGTCCTCCTTCTATGGATTGCCCTGTGTAGAGATCGTACCAGTTTGTTCCTTCCGGAAAATAAACTTCCCGGCTCCGGGCCTGGTATTTATAAACGGGACATACCATAAATGAAGGGCCAAACATAAACTGGTCACTTATATTTTCTACCTTTTTGTCCTGCCCGAAATCCATGACCAATGGGCGCATTATGGTATAGTCTTCAAAATAGGTCATTCCGGCCAGGGTATAGATATAAGGCATCAACCGGTAGCGCAAACGGGTATAGTACAAAATGGCATCGTATGCCGGGTGCCCCTTCGGGGCGATATGCCAGGGCTCGCGATACGGGAACTGCCCGTGTGCCCGGTACAGGGGGGCAAAAGCGCCAAACTGATACCACCGGGCATTGAGTTCGCGCCATTCCTTCAGGTCGGCATTTTCCTTTCCGCTTCTGTCGTATTCGAGTTGTGCATCGACATAGCGGCTTTCCACGCAAAAGCCCCCGATATCCATGGTCCAGTAGGGGATGCCGCTCATGGCAAAATTGAGGCCGGCAGAGATCTGGGCTTTCATATCTTCCCAGCGGGTGGCAATATCACCACTCCACGTAGCTGTGGAATATCTTTGTAACCCGGCAAAACCTGAACGGGTCAACAGGAAAACACGTTTATCGGGGTCGACACCGCGTTGTCCTTCATAAATCGCTTCTGCATTCATCAGTGCATAAGCGTTAAAATATTCCGTGGAAGAGCCCAGGGCCGTAGGGCCGGAAAGGGCTTTGCGGTATTCCATATCCGTACAGTCGAGTATATTCGGTTCGCTGGCATCCATCCACCACGCATCTATGCCCAATGGGTAGTAATGTTCATATATCTGGTTCCAGAACAGCTTCCGGGCACCGGGAGCATAGGCATCGTAGAATGAGCCTACGTACCCGGGGCCTACCCAGTCCCGGATGCTGTCTTTCACGGCCTGCCGGTACATCCAACCTTTATTGTCAAACTCCTTGTAGTGTTCTGTTGTTGTATAGAACTTGGGCCATACGGAGATCATCATTTTTCCGTGCATGGCATGGATGGAATCTACCATGGCTTTCGGGTCCGGGAAACGGTTTTTATCAAATTCATGGCTTCCCCAGGCATCTTCGGGCCAGTGGTTCCAGTCGAGGACAATATTGTCGATCGGAATTTTGCGGTCCCGGAATTCTTGGAGTGTACCCAGTATTTCGTCCTGGGTTTTATATCGTTCCCGGCTTTGCCAGAAGCCCATGGCCCATTTGGGCATGATCCGGGATTTTCCGGTCAGTGTCCGGTAACCCTCGATGATCTCGTCCATGGATTCGCCATACACAAAGTAGTAATCCAATTTCTTATTCATTTCGCTCCACCACACCTGGCTGTTCTGTTCTTCTTCTTCCAGGGGCGGCTGCACCCTTAGGCCCAGGTACGATTTTCCCCCGTCGGGTTTCCACTCGATGCGCAACGGTACCTTTTTACCGGCTTCCAGGTCGAACGTAAATTTATAGCTGTTCGGGTTCCAGGCGGTCCGCCAGCGTTCGGGCACCACCAATTCGTCGTTCATATAGACCTTGACATACCCGGCATAATACAGGATAAACCGGTAGGTACCGTTATGCGGTGCCTCTATGGCACCTTCGTAGGTTACATCGGCATCTTTTAAGGGGAAATTTTCAGGTAAATTCCTTATGCCCTTTATGTCCTCAAAGTAAAGAGACTCTTCTTTGCGTTCCAGTCTCGGTCTTTCCGGGGCAGGGGATACGTAGGTGCCTGTTAACCCGCCCTGTTGCCCTTCTTTATCATATAATGTAAATGTTTCATTCAATTGCCTGTACTCCCGGCTGTCACCAAAACGGCTTAAGGAATAGCTGTCCCACAGGAGGCCGTAGTTTTTGTTGGAAATCACAAAAGGTACGGATACCTTGGTGTTGTACTGGAACAGCTCTTCGCTCTTGCCCTTATAATTGAACTCATCGGACTGGTGCTGCCCCAGGCCGTAAAAGGCTTCGTCGTCAGGAGATTCGAACAGCTGCCTTATCGAGTAGCCTTTTGTATTGCCTGCTTCAATGGGCGTAAATGACCTGCCCCCACCTTGCTTTTCGGCCAGTATTACCTTGCCGGCTTTATCTTTGAACCGTGTACCGCCATCCGATTTGGATACTGCTGCTTTCAGTTTTGCCGTGCTCAGGGTGATGGAATCACCGGTATCGTCTATGGTGAAAGGAACTGTCCGGAGCCCCGGGACAATGATCAGGCTGGAATCCCGGGGAAATTCCTTTTCGGGGGTAGCGGAAACATGGATCAGTTCTTCCCCCAACACCTGCAAACGAACCTTTCGGGTCCCGGTTTCCTGTTGTTGTTTTACATTGATAATTACACCGTCATCAGTCTTTTGATAAGGAGATTCGGCACATGCAGCAAAGATCAACGGTACCAATAAATTCAATAGTTTCTTTGGGTTTTTCATCTGGTATCGGAAAGGGATTCAACAAAATATTCAGGCTTCAAATCTCTGATAAAAAAATGCATGGGCAGGGTCCTTATGTTTCTAAATGGGGGGTGTTATGAATTTTATGAACCAAGGGAGGTTTAAATCGAATTCACATTATGGTTAGGGAAGAAAACGTAAAAAACAGCACGCCACCTTGATGAATACGTAGTTTATTTAGGCCATCCGACTCTTTCCAAGTCTCAAAACAGGAGCGATCAAGTAGTCAAATCAGCCAAGAGCTGCAAATCCTCTAAAAACTGGTTCGAGATTTGTATCGTTGGGTCCACCCGACTGGACAAGTCCAAAGTTGTATAATTTGTCCAGTTTGCAGCCAATTGGAAAAAGTTTAAACGAGTTCATTGATTAAAGGGATTCTCTATATCTTGTTTTCAGTTTTTCTTTTAGGAGGTTTTTTCTTTAGAGATTCTTCCTTTTTCAAGTCGTTTAAGAACAGTAAAAGTGGAATGGATTGTTCGATTGCAGACCCTGTAGGCCAACTGCAAAAAAACAAAATCCCGTTTCTTTCGAAAGGCGGGATTTTTTTATTGGAATGACTTTAACAAGGAGGGAAGCCTGCCCGGTCCTTTTATTTAATTTTAAGCTGGGATTTAAACGTTTGTCTGATGGTGGGTAACGGCCTGTTCTTTCCAGTGCAAAATACTATAAACCAACACATTAAAAGTTAATTTTTTTTCTATTATTAAAGAATACGTTAAAAAAACTTATATTAGATGTGAATTACAATACTCCAAACCCAACAAACCATAACCATGAACCAAAATTTAACAAAAAACGAATGTAAACAGGCTATTGAGGCCTGGAAACTCAGCAAAGCCGATTATTCTGAAATTAAAAATTTAATTAGTCCGACCTCCGTATTTCATTTTGATCGTAAATCTTGTGACTGGGTAAATAAACACAATAAAAATAAGCGTTTTTACACTTATATCGGAGTACATGACGCGCAACTTGTTTTAATTGTTGTGCCATTGGATAAAAAGGGAAAAGAGGAAGACCTTTCTTCTTATCTGGCAATTCCTTTGACCCCCCTGGATAAAGACCTGATCTTATTAGAAAAAGAGGAAACCGTATCGGTTAAAAAGATTACGCTGTCTAAACATCTTAAAATTAAATCTGTATGCGAAGAGGTGGAATTACCTGTATATAACGAACCTGCCATTACCGAAAGTATTTCCCTGAGTGAAGTTGAACAATGGAAAGACCAGTGTCTGGACTGGTTTTATCATGAATGTACGGATTATAAAGGAAAAAGAATTTTCAATACATTCACCGTTCCGTTTGCCGATTTAATTGAGGGTATCGAGGATCATGGGGTTATATGCCTTTTTGCATTGAAAAATTCAGACATTTATAACAGGCTGATACCTGTTCTGATTTTTGTTGCCGTTAATAGTACCACTATGCAAGGTCAGATGATGAGGTCAACAATTAATGCCCGGGGCGCCGAAACGGTTAGCAATACGTACGATTGGTCGCGGCCCTGCCCGCCATTTTGCAGGGAACCACCAGACGAAGATCTTTTTAGCTAACCCAACATATTAAAATGTATTTTTATTACGGCACCCTGATCCTCTCCAATAGCTTATTGATCATTGCGTTTTTACTTGGGGGTGCAAAACTATCCGCGCTACATAAAGAAGGCAAATGGTATATCTGTTATTTAGGCTTTATTGTTGGTGTAGAGTTACTGACAGAAATACTGATCTTGGCTTATGTCCAAAACACCGGTTTTATATATCCGTTTTATGCAGGGGGCGAATTTTTTCTGCTGATAAGTATGTTTGTGGTGGCACAAAGGCTTAGCTATAAATGGTATATCCCCATCGGATTAATAACTATTTTTATCTTTGTGGAAGCGGCTACGTTATGGTTTAACAACCAAAATGTAACGGCAGGTTACGGAAAAGTATTTTCGCATTTATCCATAGCGTGTTTTGCCGGTTACACTTTGATCAGAGGGTTAAGGCATTTTGAAAAAGAAAACCGGTTTTTGACCATTTACGGGTGCCTGTTCCTGTATTACCTGAGTTCTTTGTTCCTTTTTTTATTATTGCATCAACTGACGGACCTAAACCCACAAAGCGCATCTGTGGTGTGGGGGATGAATAATATATTATCATCTGTTCTCTATGGAGTATCGTGTTATATTTTTCTACGATTAAAGAAATAACCTTAAATACCACCTATATAGTCCTCATGATCGTTGCATTGACAATGATCATAACCTTTTCATTACTTGCTTACAGGGCCTTTGTCAAGAAAATAATGAAAGAGAGGAATTTGCAATACCAACAGGAGATCAAACATCAAAAAGATATTTTAAAGCAACAGGTCGAGGTTCAGGAAAGTGAAAGAGAACGCATTGCTGTTCTGCTACACGACGATGTTGGTAACAGGCTGAATATATTGTCCGTATGGCTAAATAACCCTGATACGTGGGATAGTGAACGGACAAAAAAGATCATTAGTAGCCAGATCCCTGAATTGATAGACACCACAAGAAATATTTCTCATTCTTTATATCCGGTAAACCTGGAACGCTTTGGGCTTATACTCACCATAGAAGAATTAATAGCCAATATAGAATTGTCCTTATCTGTGCGATTGATCCTCAGGCACGAATACACCCAAAAAGATATTGTGTTTGAATTACAGCTCTACCGGATAATCCAGGAATTCACCAGCAATGTCATAAAACATTCCAAAACCACGGAAATGCTTATCCATCTCAGGGATTCGGCAGATCTGCTATGCGTGATCCTTTCCGATAACGGAATTGGTTTTAAGATCGATTCTTCAGAAAGGGGGATGGGACTCAGAAATATAGCATTGCGGATAAAGGCCCTGAACGCCTCATACAAATGGAAAAGCAGAAAAAACAACGGGTGCCGGCTAATAATTGTAATACCTAAACCATCATGAGTATACCGATCAAAATTGCTTTAATAGACGACGAATCTTTATTCCTGGAGGGATTAACAGCGCTATTATCCAACCTGAAGGAAATATCTGTTGTCTTAACTGCAGAGGACGGCAGTGAATTCCTGATGCAATTGTCCAATACTTCTGCTGAGAATTTTCCGGAAGTGGTACTCGTTGATATTCAGATGAAACCCATAAACGGGTTTGAGCTGGTAGAAAAATTAAAAGAAGAATATCCCGATCTGAAAATTATAATTCTTTCTTCGCACTATAAGAATACCATGTTCGGGCATATGATAAAGATGGGGGTTTCTGCTTTTATACCAAAACATTCTAGCAGGGAAGAGCTTTTTAGAGTTATAGATTCCGTTTATAAGACAGGTGTTTTCTTCACTCCAAAAGATCATCAGATGCTTGTAGATTATGTGAGGAACAAATCTAAAAAACCTGGCCTCGGCCCTGTCGATAGCCTGTCCGATAGGGAAATAGAGGTTATAAAGCTCATTTGTTCGGAATTTACAAACCAGGAAATTGCCGATAAACTCTTTATCAGTAAGCGTACTGTGGAAAGCCACAGGCAGAGGATATTGGAAAAGATCGGCGCTAAAAACACGGTTGGGCTTGTGGTCTATGCCATAGCTAACGAGATCTATATCCCTGCTCAACACTTCGGTTCCGTATAAATACGGAAAATACAATTTGGTAATTTCTACTCTAAAATCCTTGATTTTCATATTATTACTTTGTGCGGGTTCATTTTGATGGAGCTTCAAATCAAATTGTGAACTCATGATGCCATCTGAAAAATCAACAACGATCCTCCACACAAGGAAATTAAAAGAATAAGGACATGGTGCATTTAACTTTGCGATCAGTCATAGAATGCATAACGGCGGCGTATCACCAATATATCATAAATACTCCGGGAAATATAGTTCGTGAAACTGCCGATAATGGAGACGTGACCATTCAGTGTGCCATCAAGGGGCCTCAGTTTAATTGTAGTTTTGCAGACAACCAAATGAGCAGGAATGAGATGGATGACTTGCGAAGATGGTGTATTGCGCATCCCGGTGGCCCCGGCAATGGGAGCTTTAGTTTTAGAGAAGGACATCCGATCCATACAAATGACATTAATATAACACTGATCAGCACAGACCTGAGGATGTTTAATTTTTACATTTATTTATATTGATAAGTAACAGGGCCAAAAACATCAAAAAAGGGTATAAGGTGTTTAATTGCAGGCCCTTTTTCAGTACAAAAGAGGGCATATCAAAATTTTAGTCTTTTGATATGGCCGTATGATCTTACCCCATCAGGGAAAAATATGAACGATCTTAATGAGTGTTTAAAACCAGCTTGTGGATCAGTAGTTTGGATGCATTAGTCTTCAGTCTTGTCTGTGTTTTCCGGAATAACCAGTTGTTTGGCATCACGGGGATGGACGATGACAGCAATAAAACGAACTTTTGATGTATCGCTCAGATTGCGTCCTATTTCGTGCAGGATCATGGTGGGCTCATAGAACGCATCTCCTGCCCTGAGCGTTTGCAATGGTTTGCCTTCTACCTTAAATTCGAGCGCCCCTTCCAGGACATAGCCATATACTGCCCCGGGATGCCGGTGGGGAACAGCTCCTCCTCCGGGGCCGTAAGTAACATCGAGCGTAGAGCTCCTCATCAGTTTTCCGTCGACTTTTTCTGCAATATCGATGGCAGATACCACTTTAATGATCGGCATATTTTTATCCATTTGATCCTGCTGTGCCGAAACAGTTGTGCAGCTGATGATACAAAATACTAAGAACGGAATAGTGTGAAAAAAGTTTTTCATGGTTTTTGTTTTAAAGTGTTATACATTTTATTTGAGATATCCGAATACTTCAACAGATATCCTTTGGGTTTGTAATACATAACAAAGGTATTTTGCGTTTAGCAGAAAAAACTTAAACTAGTTAAAGAAAACCTTTTACTTCTTAGACAGTCCCTTGATTTATTCAAATATTCAGGAGGCAAGCCTAAAGGCGACTTATGAATATTGGGCAATACATGATCTGCAAAATGGTAAATGACCGGATAACCAGGGGTTTTTAGTTGAAATAAGATGATATGAAGCGGGAAAAATATTGATAAATCAACATCTTAATATTTAGAAAAGGAAAAGACCGGGCTTAAACAAGGATGTCGGGCTTTTTAAAGTAAAATCGGGCCGTAGTTGTGTCCTTGTATCCAAAATAGATGTGAGGATTTTTTAGGATGTCGTTTTGAGGTAAGGCTGCAAGGTTAATGACTTCAGTTGTTTTTCTGAAAATCTCTGAAGCCTGTTCCGCTTTATTCCTGGGGTTCTTCCGGAATTTTAAACGTAATTACAGGCCTCATGGCATGATTTACCAGGTCCTCGCTGATACTGCCGTTAAAAAAGTGGGCAAGCCCTTTACGCCCGTGAGTGCTGAGACTGATGATACGGGCTCCCGCAGCCCTGGCAAAATGGATGATGCCGTGTTCAATGGTCTGATCATTATAGATGTTTAGCGTGTATTTTTGAGGCGTTCCGTTCTTTATGAACAGGTTCATCCTGTTTTCGGCTTCGCGTGTGGTGACAAAGTTATTGGGAGTATTTACAAAAAGCAGATGCAAGGTAGCTCCGAACTTTTCGGCAAAACTTATGGCTTTTTTGTAGGGTTCTGCAGTTTCCGGAGAGAAATCCGAAGCGAAGACCATGCTTTCGATATCCGTAAGGTCTGTCCGCGACTTTACGGTGAATACCGGAACTTCGGCGGTGCGTACCACCTTTTCCGTATTAGACCCGACAAACATTTCCTTAAGCCCCGATGCTCCGCCCGATCCCATGACGATCATATCTATGGCATTGGTCTCCACAGCCTGTGATATGCCATATGGTATGCTGTCAGATTCAACGGTTTCATGCACTGTAATTCCCTTGAGGTAAGGTTTGTCAATAAAGAATTCGAATTTCTGGTGGGCCAGTTTCATGAAGAATATGGCTTCCGGAAGCTCTCCCGTTTCGCTGGTGGCCATAGGAATGGGGAGGTCCAGTATATGCAAAAGGTATATCTCCGAACCGAATTTCCTGGCAAATTGGGCTGCTGCATCCAGTGCGAATTCCGCTTCGTCGGAAAAATCGGTGGGGACCAAAATACGTTTCATGGTTGCGAAGATTTATAGTTGGCCTATTAAAGGTACGAAAAAATGAGTGGAATTAAAAGTTATCGCCAAATCGGGGAATAGGCTTGATACCGGGTGAAAAATGCCCCCGGATGGATCGGGGTTTGCAGATGTTGATAGAAGATTGACGCGGATTACGGGGAGAATATAACATCTCAAATCATTACCAGTTATCGCAAATCACTATAAATTACTACAAATGACTGCAAATCACCGGGAATCGTTCCGGGCTTAAAGATGCTGTGTCTCCGGATTTGTAAATATATTCATACCAGACCCTGTATTTAATACCTCTTTTGAGAAATATTTTATTACATTTGATCTACTAACCTAATTTACATGATTACACACATTCAAGGCAGATTAGTAGAGAAGAACCCTACCGATGTAGTCATAGATTGTAATGGAGTGGGCTATTATTTGAATATTTCCCTGCACACCTATTCCAGGATACCCGATACGGAACAATTAAAGCTCTATACCCATCTCCATATCAGGGAGGATGGGCATACCTTGTTTGGCTTTGCCGATAAGGCGGAGCGCGATGTCTTCCGGCTTCTGATCTCGGTGTCCGGGATCGGCACCAGTACGGCCCGTACCATGCTCTCTTCCCTGACCCCCGTTCAGGTCAGGGATGCCATAGCAGCCAACGATGTTGCAGCTATACAGAGTGTTAAAGGTATAGGGGCCAAGACCGCACAGCGTGTTATACTGGACCTTAAAGACAAGGTGCTGAAAATATACGGAATGGAAGAAACCTCAGTAGGCCAGGGTGGTACAGGCAGGGAAGAGGCATTATCGGCATTGGAAGTCCTGGGCTTTGCCCGGAAACAATCCGAGAAAGTTGTTGATAAAATTGTCAAGGGATCACAAGATTTAAGTGTAGAAGACATCATCAAAAACGCGCTTAAAATGCTATAGTAAATTTTGAAAACAATTACCAACCTACAAAAAACATATACACCGTTAAGAGTTTTTTTATGGCCCCTTTTCTTACTCTGTGCGACGGCTGCTTTTGCACAGGAAGAAACAGGAACCCAATCACAGGACTCTGTACAGGCCGGGAGTGTCCCGGGAGAAATAAGGTTGAAAGACCCGGAAAGTATTTCTTCCAAATACACCTACGACCCGGTCATGGATATGTATGTCTACTCACAATCCATAGACGGGTTCGATATAGACCATCCTATTATCCTTACCCCGGAAGAATTCAGGGAACTCGAACGGAAAGAGAGCATGAAGCGCTACTTCAAGCAAAAAATGGATGCCATTTCCGGGCAAAAAGAAGGCAGTGAAGAAGCACAGAAAGACCTTTTGCCCGATTTCTATGTCAATTCCGGCTTTTTCGAATCCATTTTCGGCGGTTCCAATATCGATATTATTCCCCAGGGATCCGTAGCCGTGGACCTCGGTATACTGTATAATAGAAATGACAACCCTTCCTTCTCTCCGAGGAACAGAAGTACCATTACCTTTGATTTCGACCAGAGGATAAGCATGAGCCTTTTGGGTAAAGTTGGCGAAAAACTGTCTGTTACGGCCAATTACGATACCCAGGCCACCTATGATTTTCAGAATCTCATAAAACTCGAATACACCCCTACCGAAGACGATATCATCCGCAAGATCGAAGTGGGTAACGTAAGCATGCCCCTCAACAGTTCGCTGATCACCGGGGCTCAAAGCCTGTTTGGGGTCAAGACCGAATTGCAGTTTGGGAAGACCAGGGTCACCGGGGTGTTTTCCGAACAACGTTCAGAGACCAGGTCCGTAGTGGCACAAGGAGGAGGGACCGTAGAGGATTTTGAACTTTTTGCCCTCGATTATGATGAAGACCGCCACTTTTTCCTCTCGCATTTTTTCAGGGACCAGTATGATGATGCCCTTAAAAATTACCCCTTCATCAACAGCCAGGTACAGATCACCAGGATAGAGGTCTGGGTAACCAACCGGGGCCAGCGTACAGAAAATATCAGGAATATTGTGGGGATACAGGATCTCGGGGAGGTCGACCCGCAAAACACCAGGATCAATACCAATGCCCCGACGGGATTTTTCAATGCCGGTACCGGAGGGCTGCTGCCCAGGAACGGGGCCAACGATTATGATCCTAGGGAAATAGGAGGCACAGCCGTGCTTACCCCGCAGATACGCGATGTGGCTACCGTAAAATCCGGTTTCGGGTCCGTAAGCAATATTGTTAACCAGGGTTATGACTATGCCATTCTCGAAAATGCCCAGAAACTGGTGCAGGGAACCGATTTTACCCTGAATGCCCAACTGGGATATATTTCCCTTAACCAGCGGCTCAGCAATGATGAGGTTCTCGCCGTAGCCTACCAGTATACCTATCGCGGACAGGCCTACCAGGTCGGGGAATTTGCCAATGACGGGGTCAATGCTACCGAATACGAAACCGGGCCCAACGGCCAGGTTATTGCCGTAAACAACCAGAGCCTTATAGTGAAACTGCTGAAGAGTAACATCACCAATGTTTCCGACCCGATATGGGACCTGATGATGAAAAATATCTACGCCACCGGAGCCTACCAGCTCAGCCAGGAAGATTTTAAGCTCAATATACTGTATACCGATCCTTCGCCCATAAACTACATAAAACCGGTAGAAGAATCGTCATGGCCTTCCGGGTTACAGGACAGAATACTGCTCGATGTTTTTAATTTCGACCGGCTCAATGCATATAACGACCCGCAAAGCGGCGGTGACGGTTTTTTCGATTACCTTCCGGGGGTGACCATAGCACCGCAGACCGGGCGTATTATCTTTACCAAAGTGGAGCCTTTCGGGGAATTCCTGCACAATGTGCTGGGGGGCGGTAATTACAACCAGCCCGATTCCTATAACCCCAACCAGAAGAAATACGTGTTCCGGAACATGTATAACCTCACCAAGGCGGCTGCACTGGAAGACAGCGATAAGAACAAGTTTCAGTTAAAAGGAAGGTATAAATCCGAGGGTGGGGATGGTATTCCCATCGGGGCCTTTAACGTGCCCCAGGGGTCTGTAAAGGTCACCGCGGGAGGGCGAAGATTACAGGAAGGTATCGATTTTACGGTCAATTATCAGACCGGTACCGTACAGATACTGGACGAAAGCCTCAAGGCGTCCAATGTTCCCATCGAGGTCTCCGTGGAAAACAACGCCATATTCGGAAGGCAGACCCGGAGGTTTGCAGGGGTGAACATTGAACATCAGTTCAGCAAGAACTTTATGCTCGGGGCTACATTGCTCAACATGAGCGAAAAACCGCTTACCCAAAAAGCCAGTTATGGACTGGAGCCCGTAAACAACACCATATTCGGTGTTAACGGAAACTTTTCCACCGAGCTCCCTTTCCTCACCCGCTGGGTAAATAAACTGCCAAACATAGATACCGATGCCCCGTCCAGCCTGTCCGTAAGGGGAGAAGTGGCCTATTTGCTCCCCGGTTCTCCCAAAAACGATAATTTTGACGGGGAGGCCACCGTATATGTAGATGATTTCGAAGGAGCACAAACCCTTATCGATATGCGTGCCCCGCTGGCCTGGTCCCTGGCCAGTACACCCCTGGAGTTTGTGCCGGGAGAACAGTTGTACGGAAGTTCTCCGGACGATCCGGAAAACCTGAAGAACGGGTACGGGCGATCCAAAATGGCCTGGTATACCATAGATCCCATATTTTACACCTCCCAGAAACCTTCCGGTATAAGCAATGACGATGTTTCTACCAACCAGACCCGGAGGATCTATATCGATGAAATATTTCCCGAGGTAGACCTGTCACAAGGGGAGACCACAGTACAATCTACCCTCGATCTGGCCTATTATCCTACGAGAAAAGGGCCGTATAACAACAGTCCCGCTGCCGATTTTGAGAACCTGCCTCCGGAAGAACGCTGGAGTGGTATCATGCGGTCCATCTCCAGTACCAACTTCGAGCAGGGCAATGTAGAATACATACAGTTCTGGGTCATGGACCCCTATGTGGAAGGCGTGGAAGGAACCGGGGAAGGAGAACTGGTATTCAACCTGGGGAATATTTCCGAAGATATACTGAAAGACGGTAAAAAGCAATACGAGAACGGCCTCCCCGGCGTGGGAAGCTCCGACCTGGTGTCCGAGACATCCTGGGGAAAAGTGCCTTCTGCACAATCGCTGGTCTATGCCTTTGATGCGGAAACACAAAACCGGGAACTGCAGGATATAGGTTTCGACGGCCTGGACGATGCGGCCGAGGCAGCCGTCTTTACCAATAACTCCGGACCAGACCCGGCGCTCGACAATTACGAATATTACATCAGTGCCAGTGGTAGTATTCTGGACCGCTACCTCAATTACAACAATCCACAGGGTAATTCACCCGTCAATGTGGGTAACAATAACCGCGGCTCCACCACGGAACCCGATGTGGAAGACGTCAACGGCGATGGTACCATGAATACCATAAACAGCTATTTCGAATACAGGATCCCCATAAAGCCCAATATCCAGCGGTCCGACAAATATGTTTCCGATATCAAGGAAGTAGAGCGCAAAGTGCCGAATAACAGGACGGTGAAAGCCAGGTGGATACAGTTTAAGATCCCCGTAAAGGAATTCGATAATGCCGTTGGAGGTATCACCGATTTCCGGTCTATGAGCTTTATGCGGATGTACCTTACCGGTTTCAGGGATGATGTGGTCCTCCGTTTCGGGACCCTGGACCTTGTAAGGGGCGACTGGAGGGCTTATACCAGGACGTTGCAGGAAGATATCGACAATAATCCCGATGACGACAATACTACCGTAGTGGTGAATACTGTGAACATAGAGGAGAACGAACAGCGTACGCCCATTCCGTACAGGCTTCCTCCGGGAGTTGTGCGCGAGCAGCTTACCAATAACAATATGGTGGTGCGAGAAAACGAACAGTCCCTGTCTTTTGCCGTATGTGGATTGGAATCTGAAGACTCGAGAGGCGTTTACAAAAACGTGGAAATGGATATGCGGCAATACAAGCGCATAAAAATGTTCCTTCATGCCGAGGCCTATAAGAACAACCCGTTGAGAGATGGTGAACTTGTGGCATTCCTGAGGTTGGGGACCGATTTTTCGGGAAATTACTACCAGGTAGAAATTCCCCTGGACGTTACCAGGCCCGGAGCATCGACTTCTGAGGAAGTGTGGCCCGATATTAACAACCTGGATGTACCACTCAGCCTGTTTTCCAAAATAAAATCGGCCGGAATTGCCAATTCCACGCTTTCGGAACTCGTGTTCTACGATGAGGAAGGTAACCAGGTAGAAGAGTTCGCTCCCAGGGAATCCGGTGAGCTCAGGCTTGGGATTAAAGGAAACCCCTCACTGGGAAGCGTACGGGCGATCATGGTAGGGGTGAAAAATGTTTCCGGAAACAGGGTATGCGGTGAAGTGTGGTTCAATGAGCTTCGCCTGGCCGAACTGGACAATAAGGGCGGATGGGCAGCCATAGCCCAGGTCGATGCCAATGTGGCCGATTTTGCCAATATTTCCGCTACCGGAAGTATGAGCACCTCCGGTTTTGGCGCCATAGACCAACGACCAAACGAAAGAAGCAGGGAAGATGTTATACAATACGGCGTAAACACCAATGTAAATGTTGGGCAGCTCCTGCCAAAGAAATGGGGCGTACAGATACCGTTCAATTATACCATTTCAGAGGAGCTCATCACCCCCGAGTTCGATCCGGTCTACGAAGACCTCAAATTGCAGGACAGGATAGATGCTGCAGGTACCCGGGCAGAAAAGAATGCGATAAGAACACGGGCCGAAGACTACACCAAAAGAAGGGGTATTAACCTCATAGGAGTGCGAAAGAACAGGAGCGAAGAACAAAAACAGCGGGTGTATGATATCGAAAACTTTACCTTTAATTATTCCTATAACGAGACGAACCACAGGGATTTTGAAGTTGAAAACCGGCGCGATCAGAGTATCCGTACCGGTTTTACCTACAACTATAATTTTAAGCCCATACAGGTAGAACCCCTCAAAAAATCAGATTCCATACTCCGCAGCAGGTATTGGCAATGGCTCAAGGATTTTAATTTTAACCCGCTTCCTACCAGTATTTCGGTAAATTCCAATATCAGCAGGAGCTTTAACCAGCAGCAGTTTCGGGCCGTGGATGTACAAGGAGTGGACTCCGACAATCAGCTCGGCCTGCCCACTTTGCAACAACGGAATTTCCTTTTCGACTGGCAATACACTGTCAACTATAACCTCACCAAGTCGCTGCGGATGAATTTTACCGCTTCCAATTACAACATCGTCAGGAATTATTACGATAAGGACGAAGATAATAATAACATCATTCGTGATGACCTTAACATATGGGACGGTTTCTGGAATACCGGGGACCCCAACAGGCATACCCAGCAGTTACAGATCAATTACGAACTGCCGTTCAGCAAGATACCTTTCCTCAATTTTATAGAAGCCAACTACACCTACACCGGCGATTTTGACTGGCAGCGTGGAAACGATGTTATAAACGAAATTGCAGGGGGCAATGTTAACACCGTTCAAAATGCTTCTACCCATGTGCTCCAGGCTTCTATGGGAATGGATCGTTTTTACAATTACCTGGGGCTCACGAAAGAAAAGCAGGGCCCAGTAAGAAGACGGGAAGTAAAGCTGCGCCCCGATGGGGAGAATACAGAAGAAGAACCGGAACAAAAAGGTTCCGGCCTGACCGATGCAGGCATAGACCTGCTTACTATGATAAAGCGTATCGATGTGAACTATACGAACAACAGGGGTAAAGTATTGCCCGGATATACCGAATCCGTAGGTTTTATAGGTACGTTGCGGCCCTCATGGGGCTTTGTCTTCGGAAGTCAGGCCGACGTACGTTACGAAGCAGCGCGAAAAGGATGGCTTACACAGTTCCCGGAACTCAACCAGCAATATATGGAGCGAAACAGCAACCAGCTGAACATTACCGCTAACCTGGAACCAACACCGGACCTTACCATAGATCTGGTGGCCAACCGTCAGTATGCCGACAGTTATACCGAAAATTTTGAAGTGACGAAGGACCTGGAGTACAACAGTCTGCTCGGGAACAAATACGGGGACTTTTCCATATCGACCGTACTGATAAAAACAGCCTTCAGTAAAAGTGATGAGGTCAATTCCAAGACTTTTGAAGAGTTCCGGGAAAACCGGCGTACAGTAGCCAACCGCCTTGCCCTGAATCGGGGAATCGATATCACCGATCCGGAGAACCTGGACGAAGAAGGTTATCCCAAAGGCTACGGAAAGAACAATCAGGCCGTGTTACTGCCCGCTTTCCTCGCGGCATATAGCGGTAAAAGTGTAGACAAGATCAGTACCGGGGTATTCCGCGATATCCCTATTCCCAACTGGACGCTCAAGTATACCGGGCTGATGCGGATCGACTGGTTCAAGAACAGGTTCCGGCGCTTTTCCCTGGGGCATGGGTACAGGGCCAGTTATAGTGTGAACTCTTTCCGGACCAACCTGGAATACAGTAAGCAAAATCCGGGCAAGGCGGACCAATCGGGCAATTTTATGAACGAATTGCTTTATACCAATGTTACCCTTGTGGAGCAATTCAATCCCCTGGTCCGTGTGGATTTTGAAATGAAAAACTCCATCAATGTCCAGGCCGAGATCAAGAAAGACCGGGCACTGTCGCTCAGCTTCGACAACAATTTGCTTACCGAGACCACCGGGAAGGAATACATCCTGGGCCTGGGGTATCGGTTTAAGGAAGTGCCCTTTACCACCGGCATCAGCGGAACCCGCCAAACCCTGAAAGGAGATATCAACCTGAAGGCCGATCTCTCCCTGCGCGACAATATTACCATCATAAGGAACCTCGACCTGGACAACAACCAGGTGACATCCGGACAGACTATCTGGAGCATAAGGTTTACGGCCGATTATGCTCTGACCAAAAACTTTACGGCACTGTTCTTCTACGATCATACGTTTTCGGAATATGCAGTTTCTACCGCATATCCGCAGACCACCATACGATCTGGCGTAACACTGCGTTATAATTTCGGAAATTAGAAAGGGTTAGAGGTTGAAGGTAGAAATCCTGACCTTCAACCTGCGACCTGCAACATTGAACTTTTAACGCATTTAAGTTTTGGATTAAAATACTTTAAAAGTTACATTTGTCGCAAAATAATATATAATACGTAACCAAATGAACATACCATCTGAATTAAAGTACACCAAAGACCACGAATGGATCAGGATTGAAGGTGATATTGCTACCGTAGGGATCACCGATTTCGCACAAGGCGAACTGGGAGATATCGTTTATGTAGAAGTAGAGACTTTGGACGAAACCCTGGAAAAGGAAGAGGTTTTTGGTACGGTAGAGGCCGTAAAAACAGTGTCTGACCTGTTTTTGCCCCTTTCCGGAGAGGTCATTGAGTTCAACTCTGCCCTGGAAGAAGAGCCGGAAAAGGTGAACACTGATCCCTATAACGATGGCTGGATGATAAAAATAAAAATAAGCAATCCTTCTGAAGTAGAGGAGTTATTGAGCAGTGAAGCATATAAGGAGCTGGTTGGCGCATAACAGAAAGATCATATTGCTGGTATTGACCGTAGGTTGGATTATCACCATTACGGTCCTGAGCCTCATGCCTCCGTCCGGGCTGCCCGGAATAGGCTTTCCGCATCTGGATAAGATCGTCCACTTTGTATTTTACTATGTTTTCTTTATATTGTGTTACTATGCTTTGAGTAAAGAGACTCCCCCCCTGTCTTCACTTGATAACAGAGCAATGGTCCTGTCTCTTACTTTTGCAATCGTTTATGGTATGATTGTTGAGGTATTACAATATAAGATGGCTTACGGCCGTGCAGGAGATGTTAAGGATGCATTGGCTAACACGACAGGAGTAATATGTGGCATTTTTACGGTTATTCTAATAAAAGCCATAAATAAAACGACAAAAAGGGCAAATTAGTTGCTTTCAATTCAAATAAATAATTAAATTAGCGACCGGTAAAAGAATCGGGAATACCCACACAGCTGTTAAAACATCCGGATAAAGATGTTAAAGTGTGACGGACAAGTATAAGTAAACCAAACGATAAAATTTGAATCAATGGAACCTAAAAAGAATCCAAAAGCCGATCTCACCAGGAATAGTGGCCTCTATTTTGCGATAGGGTTGGCTTTAGTCATGTTTCTTGCCTGGCAGGGTCTGGAGTGGAAAAATTATGAGAAGGACGAGGCATTCAATTATAAAATGGATGTAGATGAAGAACTGGAGGAAGAAATTCCGATAACCGAAATGCTGAAGACACCTCCGCCGCCTCCGCCGCCCCCCGCAGCTCCGGAAATCATCGAAGTAGTGGAAGACGAAGAGGAAGTTGAAGAAACCGTTATAGAGTCTACCGAAACAAGCCAGGATGAGGTGATCGAGGTAGAAGATGTAGTCGAGGTGGAAGAGCCGGTAGATGTGGACGTTCCTTTTGCCGTGATTGAAGATGTACCGGTATTCCCGGGTTGTGAAAATGCCAAGGATAAAAGAGCGTGCTTCCAGGAAATGATGCTGAAGCACATCCGTAAAAACTTCCGATATCCTGAAGTTGCCCAGGAAATGGGGATACAGGGAAGAGTAAGCGTAATGTTTACCATTGATAAAGACGGAAGTATTACCAATGTAAGAATGCGTGGACCGGATAAAAACCTGGAGAAAGAAGCGCAGCGGATTATTAGTAAACTGCCGAAAATGACCCCTGGAAAACAGAGGGGTAGGCCGGTAAGGGTTCCGTTTAGTATTCCGATTACCTTCAAATTGCAATAAAATAATCTCAAAATACATAAAAACCTGTCCGGATCTTTCCGGACAGGTTTTTTTATGTCCTTTTCTCTATCGGTTTATAGGAAGCCCGGAGAGAGATACGGACTGCGGTCATATGTTAAAGTATTCGACAAGAGGGGCCTGGTATGGTTGTTGAACAGGTGAGTTATACACTACGAAGAATGGCACTTCATCTGTGTAGTAATTAACCTTAAACTTTAGTATATGATACCAAAAAAGAATCCAAAAGCCGACCTGGTCCGGAACAGCGGGCTGTTTTTTGCCCTTGGCCTGGCCCTGGTATTATTCCTTTCCTGGAAAGGCCTGGAATGGAAGAAGTACGATAAAACATCATTCATTGCCCAGGGATCTGAGGCAGATGATATTCCCGATGAAATAAATGTCCCTGTTATTGATCTGAACACTCCACCGCCACCGCCACCACCATCTCCTGATGTGATCCCTCCGGATTTTGAACCTGAAGATAACGACACGGAAAAGGAGGAATCCCGGATCTTTCCTACGGAAGACCTCTTTGATGAGCCCATAGATGTGGACGATATACCTGAAACGGAAACTGTTTCTGACGAACCTGTTTCCATTAATCTGGTAGAAAGCGTGCCGGTATTCCCCGGATGCGAGGATGCCGAGGACAAACTGAAATGTTTTCAGGAAAGTATGATCCGCCACGTGCAAAAAAATTTCAGTTATCCCGAATGGGCCAGAGAAAGAGGAGTGGAGGGTAAGGTCTATGTAACCTTCATTATAGATAAAGACGGTAACATTACAGGGGTGAATATGCGCGGCCCCGATAAGAGCCTTGAGAAAGAAGCCGCACGTATCATAGACAAGTTGCCCAAAATGACTCCTGGAAAACAGGGAAACAGGGCCGTTCGCGTTCCTTTTAGTCTTCCCATTACTTTCAGATTGAAATAGAACATAGTAAAATAAGCAGCGAAAAGTGTCATTTTTTGTACAAAAAAATATGTTTTGTTAAAAATTTTCGAAATGAAAAAGAAATCATTACATTTACCCTCGCATGACTACCCTGGTTGAGTAGTAGTGATAAATATTTTTCATAATCAGATAGGGCCTTCCGGAAATTTCGGGGGGCTTTTGTCTTTTATGCCTGTGTAGGAAACCAGGTTCCGTTTGCCCCCCCCTTGTGTGCTGCAAGTTGATATTTCACTTATCTTTGAAAGACCAGCGGTCTCTAAAATAGCCGGATAATTGCAAAACCATGATGTTTCTTGATCCTTACGAAAGTTTTTTGATCATAGTATCCATTCTTGGTACTACGATCTGTTTTAACCTGGCCCTGTATTTTGGCTATCACAAGAGGGCAGCCTATCTCTTTTTTGCCCTTTACTGCCTCTTTCATATTTTTAAGGTCTATCTGAAAGGCCTTCCCGCAGAAGAAAGGATCATCCCCCTGCTTCCGCTTACCACTTACGATTATATTTATCTTTCGGTCCTGCTGGGAATGAGCTCATTGCAGATATTCCTGTTATACCATTTTGCCCTGCCATTTAAAAAATACATCATCCCGTCATTGATCGGTATTTCCATCCTTTCCTTTTTCCTGCTGGACGAGTATACTTATATTTTTATAGGGCTTGGTATTGCACTTTTACAAACCCTGTGGGCATGGAAAAATAAAAAGGATGTCGGGATCATACTCCTGGGGGTTATCGGTTTTTCTGCATGTGTATTGCTCAGGGTCTTTGGGTATATGCCTTATGGCTATTTTGTAGGGATCATTTTCTTTATCTTTTGTATGTTCCTGTCCGTAGGGCTGGAGCTCGCCAGGCAGAACCGGGGGTATCAACAGGCACTGCTAAGGTCGTCCTGGCTGGAAAACCAGTTGCTCAAAAAAAGCATACAGCCCCATTTTTTGTTCAATTCACTGACCTCACTGCAGGAACTCATCGATACGGATCCGGAAAAGGCCGGAAATTTTGTGGACAACCTGTCCAAAGAATTTGAATTGTTTTCAAAGATTAGCCATGAGAAACTTATCCCGGTAAAGGACGAACTGGAACTTATAAGGCATTATCTGGATATTATGGCTGTCCGGAAAAGTATAAAGTTCAACCTGGAAACCGCAAACCTGAACGAGGCCGACCGGATTCCACCCGGGGTCTTTTTAACCCTGGTAGAGAATGGCATAACGCATGGGTATGAAAATGGAAAGGCTGGAAATTTCAGGATAACCAAAAAGGAAAGCAAGTCCTGCTGCCGGTATGAAGTGTTCAATGATGGGGAAAATACCCGGCCCGGCACCGATCAAGGAATGGGGCACCAATATGTCCTTTCCCGGCTGGAGGAATCCTATGGCCGGAAGTATGATTTCTCTTCTTCTCCCTGTACCGGTGGATGGTTGTCCGTGATAAAGATATTTTTATGATACGCATTCTGATCTGTGAAGACGAAGAACTCATTTCCAACCGTTTGATGCGGTTTATAAAGGAAGTTGTTGCAGCCCCCGTGCATATAGACCGTGTATATACTTTCCGCGAAGCTCAAACCTATCTGGAAAACCGGAACACCGATCTGCTTTTCCTGGACCTGAACCTGCATGGCAGGGACGGATATGAACTTCTCAGGAGCTTTGTGGCCGGGTCTTTCCATACCATTGTGGTCTCGGCCTATACCGACCGCGCCATAGAGGCTTTTGAACACGGGGTGATGGACTTTGTAGGTAAACCCTTTAAAAAAGAACGGATAGCCAAAGCCCTGAACCGCTACGTGGAAGGAATACCCCCTCAGGAAAGAAATGTAAAGCGCCTGGCCTTAAAAGGTAAAAAAGGCCTTGGATTCGTGGCCATAGAAAATATAAAGTTTATACAGGCCGCAGGTATCTATGCCGAATTGCATCTCTTTGACGGAACAAAGAAACTCTATGATAAACCCCTGAACCAACTGATTAAGATATTACCGGAAGTATTTTTCAGGGTACATAAATCATATGTGGCCAACATGGCAGAGGTGCGGTCGGTACGGAAAATCAAACCCAACAGCTTTGAGCTTGTTCTCAGTTCCGGCGAAACCATTCCGTTGAGCAGGAACAGGAAAAAGGAAATACTGGAACTCCTGTCCCGGCACTGATGCGATTTGCGATACCATACGGAAGCCTATAATACACTTCGGAAGTTTCCCCCTTTTTTTGCAGCTGTTTTTCTTTTTCTTTGAAGAGAAAGAAGACCGTCATGGAAAAATAAGATCTGGACATTAAAACAGTTTCATAGAATAACCTTTTAAATTCAAAAAAAAATGAAAGTCAATTGTTTATCCGGGATAACGTTTCTCGTGTTCGTGATGGGGTCGTTTGCTATGACCTTTGCACAATCTACAAGCGAAGAATATCCCGAAGTATGTAAAACCCTGAATTACTATCTGGAAGGGGGGACGAATAATGATTTCGAGGTTCTGCAAAAAGCATTTCATGCCAATGCAACGATGAAATCCGTAAACGCAGAAGGGTATAAGGAGGGGAACGCTCTTGAGATTTTTAAGGAAAAGGTCAAGCCGGGGCCACCGCAAGACAGGATAACCAGGATCGTGTCTGTAAGTATTTCCGGGAATACGGCAAATGCCCGGCTCGAAGCGGAATATACGGATTTTACGTATATAGACTATATAAACCTTTTGAAAATAGAAGGAGAATGGAAAATTGTCGGCAAAATATTCTATAAAAAAGAAGGGTAAGACAATAAAACAGGTGTATAAACAGATGGAGCTTATACGTGTTATTAAGGAGAGGAGATTCTCGTTTACCGCAATTACAAAACATATGAAAAAGTCAGTGATCCTTATTGGAATGATCCTTTTATGCTACGTCCGGACTTATAGTCAAAACAATGTGTTCGCCTTTTTCGAGTACGATATCAGGAGTGGAATGGAAGATCCGTTTATAAATGGCTATGCCAAAGACCTGGAATGGCACCAGTTGCAGGGAGATGACTGGTCGTGGATAGGGTGGTTTGTGATGAATGGTAACAGAAGGGGGCGTTTTATCGATGCCACCCCTGCACATGCCTGGAAGGATTTTGATCACTGGAAAGTCGATGCTGCTGAGAATGCCCGTTATAACAAGATACACTGGCAGTCTTATGTTGTTAATCCTTCGGGCTCGTACAGGGAAATCCTGGAAGAGTTCAGTACATTCGGGAAAAATTGGTACCGGAACCGATATTTACAGGTATATTATGTACAGGTACGCCATGGCCGGGAACGTACATTTACCCGTTTTTTAGCCGGGATAAAGCCATTACTGGAAAAAAGACTGCAGGGCAGGCCGTTTGTATGGATGAAAACCATTTCGGGAGGAAGTCCGGATACTTACCTGTTATTTGTAGCACTGGATAAAATAGAAGACCTGAAGTCCTGCGACGGCTTGTTAGAACGATATCCCCCGGCAGACAAAGAGGAAGGATACGGGGAGATGATAAAGAAAGTAACATCAGAATTGTGGAGTTATAACAAAAAACTTAGTTCCGTTCCGGAAGGAAATTAGGAGAATTCTGTTGTGGTTTATACTGTGAATTGAAAAAAAATGCTACATTCAACGCCGTTTCACCGTAACTATGAAACAAATATTAATAATAACTGTTCTTCTGATGAGTATAACGAAAAGTTTATCCCAGGATTTTAATTTTAAAAAAGACCATGATGCAATATTGGTAAAGGACCTGGATAAAAGTGCCGGGTTTTATGCTGAAATATTTGGACTGGAGGAAATATATAACGCCGGTCTCGGTGAAAACTTCAGGTGGTTTCAGCTAAACGACAAGGTGCAGATCCACCTTATTAAAAGCAATGAGGATTTTAAGCCGCATAAAGGAGTGCACCTTGCTATAAATACGGATGATCTGGAAGGTTTTATGGAGTTCCTGCGGTCTAAAAAAGTACATTTTGAAAATTGGCCCGGAAAAGCCAATACCACCAATACCCGGCCCGATGGCATTAAGCAGATATACATCGAAGATCCCGACGGGTACTGGATAGAAGTAAATGATAATAAGTTATAACATGTCCTTATGCAGGCTATGCCCCACCTGCCATTACTCTTCCGTACTCGAACCCTATTCGGAATAAAACAAAAGCCAGGGTTAAAATCAATAAAACAAAATGTACTGTTTTTTTGCTGGCAAACCAGCCAATTCTCTCTTTAATTTTCATACTGTTATGTTATAAAATCAGGAATGGATGATATACGAATATAATGGTTTAAATGAAAAAAGAGATTGCATCTTATGTTAAAAACAGATCCCGGGATGATTGTTTTTGATTTATTTAATCATTGTAATCGCATTTTGCCGGAATTGTGGGAACCTCACGATTTCAATAAAAACCCAAAAAGAGGCTGTCTAAAAGTTCTGTAACCCATCACTCTGAAACAAAGCCTGTCCCGATACATCGGGGTTCAGGGTAACGGGTAATCTACTTTTTGGAAGACAGCCTCTTTTTTAACAATATAGGCGCGTGTTATACCTGGTTTGAATCTATGGTCTCCGGGTTATAAGCTAATTTACTTATGTTTCACCTCACTGGCCTGGTATACATCCGCTTCTGCCTTGTATATTTTAAATTGCACATCATATCCTTCGGGAACATAGATAACAACAGGTAATTTACCATTATACCTTACCATTTCCGGCTGGGAAGTAATAAACTGGTTTACTTTATTGTTATCCGGGCAAGCCATTTGAGTGGACATAACATTTCCATCGGACTTGAACACATAATAAGAATATCCCCATCCTTCCAGGTCTTTCTGTTCCAGGCTGCCTTGAAGGCCGTGCTTATTACATGGATCAACCTCCATCCATTTACCAACTGTAAACTCTATTTTCTTAGCTGCATCATTATCGGAATACGGAACCTCAATGACCATTTGTTTATACCCTTTTTCAGGATTGGGATAAATAGACAGGTCAATTTTAGATATGGATGATTGTGCCATAGCTATGGTGTTTAGGCATAAAAATGCAATAAAGAATAAACCGGTTTGCTTGTATACTACTTTCATGATTATTTTGTTTTTTACTGGCTTATCAAAACCTGTGCCAGAATAAAAACAGAGCTTTTTTTAGATTGGGGCCCATAGTGTTTTAAAAAATTTGATGGCATAGGTGAAAACGGAATTGTGCAGTTTTCGCAGTACAAAAAAAGAGCACCAATTTCTCGATGCTCTCATTGTAATTGTCTAAAAACGTGGGTCATACTGGATTCGAACCAGTGACTTCCACCCTGTCAAGGTGACACTCTAAACCAACTGAGTTAATGACCCAAAAAAGCCCCAGGAATTCCTGAGGCTCTTCGTAGTAGCGGGAGCTGGACTCGAACCAGCGACCTTCGGGTTATGAGCCCGACGAGCTACCTACTGCTCTATCCCGCGGTGTTTGCGGTTGCAAATATACGAGGTTTTTATCTTCTGCCAAACAAATGTAAGGATATTTTAATATATAATTTCCTGAATCCCCCGGAAGTGTTGGGGGTTAGGATTTTAACGGAGCCGAGAGACGAAAATTAAATGGAAATACCTGCCGGAAAACTGTGAGATTGGTTTTTTAAATAAAAATCACCTATTTTGTGCTGGTCTACTGCTCTTATGTGCACTAGCGTTTTTGTCGGATCTACATCTGTCATCTGGTGTGATCAATTTAATCAATGAGCTTATAATTTCACTTACCTCTATGGACGACTATGGCTTTCTCTCCGTTTTACCTCCGGTACTGGCAATTATTCTGGCACTAAGAACAAAGCAGGTTTATCTGGCCCTGCTTTTCGGGATCTGGTTTTCGTGGGTGATCATGAGTGACTGGAATGTCTTTACGGGAACGCTGGCCACCATAGAAGGGCTTGTTGATGTTTTTAAATCGCCCGGTAATACCCGTACCATTATGTTCAGTGCCCTGGTGGGGGCATTGTTGTTGTTTATTCAATACTCGAGAGGGGTTGAGGGGTTTATTCATAAACTCAATAAGCTCATTGCCTATTTTGAGAAAAAACAGAAGGGTTATAGCAGGGTCATAGTACAATTGCTGGCTATGCTGACAGGCATCCTGCTCTTTGTAGAGACCAATATCAGTTCCCTGACCGTAGGGACCCTGTACCGCCCTGTCTTTGATGAACTTAAGATCCCCAGGGAAAAATTGGCTTATATAGCAGACTCTACCTCAGCCCCTTCATCCATTCTTATTCCGTTCAATGCATGGGGAGCATTTGTCATGGGGCTTTTGCTCACCCAGGGTATCGAGGCCCCTTTTTCATTGATGATGTCATCCATCGCCTATAACTTTTATCCCCTGATCGCCATCCTGATCGTCTTTATAGTGATCATTTTCAAAAAAGATATAGGCCCAATGGCAAAAGCGGAGCAAAGGACGCGGAAAACGGGAGAGCTGATGAATAAGAACGCCAAACCCATGCTTTCGAACAACGTAACTTCGTTTGAATCTAAAAAAGGGATCAGGGCCAGAGCTTTTAATATGATCGTTCCCTTGGCGGTCATGGTCGTAATGATGCCGGTTAACCTGGCATATACCGGCTGGGCAAATGTAGAAGATGCCAACTCATTTTCAGAACATCTTTTCCGGTCTATCGGGCAGGGGTCCGGCTCTTCTGCTGTGTTGTATGCTGTTTTAGCGGCCATTTTGGTGGCGATGATCCTGTACAGGGCCCAGGGTATCATGAAAACAAAAGAGATGGTCGACATCACTTTAAAAGGGATCAGCGAACTTATGCCATTGGCACTGTTAATGCTACTTGCCTTTGCTATCGGGGATGCCTGTAACCATTTGGGAACGGGGAAGTTTGTAGCCGATCTTTCGAGAAATTGGCTCTCCCCGGAATTTTTACCGGCCATTATTTTCGTTATAAGCGCATTTATAGCCTTTTCTACCGGGACCTCATGGGGTACTTTTGCCATTATGATGGCCATTGCCATCCCGATGGCTGAGATCCACCAGGCCGAATTGACCCTGGTAGTCGCTGCAACCCTCGGAGGAGGGGTTTTCGGGGATCATTGTTCGCCTATTTCAGATACTTCCATCATATCGTCCATGGCCTCGGCAAGCGATCATATAGATCATGTCAATACCCAATTGCCATATGCCCTGATCGGCGGAATTTTAACTACATTGCTGTACCTGGTTTTGGGAGTGTATTTTGCGTAAGCTCAAAACAGGCGTTATTTTACTACAAACAATCAGGAAAAAGCAACATTCAAGGCTTACCTTCTGTTAAAATTTTGTAGGATATATAAAATTGTTATCGAACACATTTGTTTTCTGACAAAAAATTTATTTCTTCGTAGAGGAATTAAGATAAATCGCATATTACAAACAATAATACTGACAGAAATGAGCTCAAGAAGGGATTTTATCAGAAAAACGGCCATAGCCGGGGCGGGTATTTCCGTAATGCCTAATATGTCTTTCGGGAATATTTACGGAAAAGGCGATACCAAACTGAGGCTTGCATTTATCGGTGTGGGACTCAGGGGGACCAATCATCTGAACAATGCATTGCAGCGAAAAGATCTTGAAATAACTGCTATTTGTGATGTTGATCCCGAACGGATCAAGATCGCGTTGAAAAAGATAGAGGATGCAGGATTTAAAAAGCCTAAAGTATTCGGAGATTCTGATTATGACTACCGTAACCTACTGGAATTAAAAGAAGTAGATGCAGTGGTTATTGCAACTCCCTGGTTGTGGCATACAAGAATGGCCGTAGACGCCATGAAAGCAGGGAAGTATACCGGGCTGGAAGTTTCGGCAGCCAATACGCTGGAAGAATGCTGGGACCTGGTAAATACACACGAAGAGACAGGCTCTCACCTGATGATACTCGAAAACGTGAATTACCGCCGCGATGTAATGGCCGTACTGAATATGGTAAAACAGAATGTATTCGGCGAACTGGTGCACTTCCGCTGCGGTTATCAGCACGACCTCCGCGAAGTAAAGTTCAACGACGGGAAAAAACCCTATGGGGGCGGTGTTGAATTTGGCGACAAAGCCATTTCCGAAGCCAAATGGAGAACATGGCATTCTGTTCACAGAAATGGAGATACATACCCTACACATGGTGTGGGGCCCATAGCAGTGATGGATAATATAAACCGGGGTAACCGTTTTGTGTCCCTGACCTCTAATGCTTCCAAAGCCATAGGGTTGCACAATTATATCGTAAAGCACGGAGGAGAAAACCATCCCAATGCAAAAGTAAAATTTAAACAGGGCGATGTTATTACAACAACCATAGAAACTGCCCACGGAGAAACCATTATAGTGACTCACGACTGTAACCTGCCAAGGCCATATTCCCTCGGTTTCCGTGTACAGGGAGCCAACGGGCTCTGGGAAAATGATGGTGACCGGATATATATAGAAGGCAAGTCCGAGCCGCACCGCTGGGACTCTGACAAGGAATGGCTTGAAAAATACGACCACCCGCTGTGGCAGAAATTCGGGGAGCACGCCACCGGGGCCGGGCATGGCGGTATGGACTTTTTTGTGCTCAACGCATTCGTGGAGTCCGCCAAACAAAATATAGCACCGCCTCTGGATGCCTACGATGCCGCGGCCTGGAGTGCCGTGACACCGCTTTCCGAAGCATCTATCGAGAACAACGGGGAACCTCAGGATTTCCCTGACTTTACCAGGGGAATGTGGATAAAGCGCAAGCCCTATAACTGGATAAAGGATACATATTAGTGTTACAACAACTTTTAAGCCGGGCACATCCGGCTTAAAAGTTGTTTTTGAAAAGAACGGATTAAACTCCGATTTTGTAAAGAAAGCATAAATTGCTTTAGCCCTTTTCTTTTTTGCTTTATATTGTGCACGTGCACAATTCGAACATGTGATTAAAAGAAGGATTATAGGTAACACGGGCATAAGCAGGAGTTGATCCGGGTTTGTGCCTGGCTGTGACAAGCCTGTATTGTGAAGTACAATCTAAGGATAACCGGGAAAATACACTATTCTCACTGATCCGGAATAATGGAAAAAGATCTGAAGTATGAATTGTAATGTAAAATATCTTTGCCTGCTGTTTTTAACCGGATTTGTCGTTTCCTGCGTAAACGGGAGTGTAATACCGGACAATCCGGAACCGGGAGAAGGTAAAGAACCGGAATTTTCCATCCGCATCCCTCCCGGGGGGAACAGTTGGGTGATCAACGATGAGGGAGCGAACAAAGATGTGATCTCCGATTCGGGCATTCACAACTGGACCAACACGGATCACGTGATTCGAACGTGGTTTAAAGTCACAACTCCCGGAGAGATCTATGTGGGATTGAATGCGAAGGCCCCGACAGGGGAGTCCGTTATAAAGGTGGCACTGGGAGATATGACCAGGGAAATCACCCTAGTAAACACGGACTATAAAGACATATCCGTAGGAACATTCAATGTGGATACCCCCGGGTATTACTATGTGGAATTACAGGGAAAGGAAAAGTCGTCGGCTTATATTGCCGATGTCAACGAAGTACTTATCGGAGGAGCGGCCACAGCAGAAAAGGTCTATTACGTACAGGACGATTTTTACTGGGGCAGAAGAGGCCCTTCTATACATCTCAATTACGAGCTGCCCGCCTCGGAAGACATTCTTTGGTTTTACAATGAGGTCACCATACCCGAGGGGGAAGATGTACTTGGTTCCTATTTTATGGCCAACGGTTTCGGACAGGGATATTTTGGTATCCAGGTCAATTCAGAAACCGAAAGAAGAATATTGTTTTCCGTGTGGAGCCCCTATGAAACGGACGATCCTTCGAGTATTCCCGACGATTACAAGATCGTGCTGCTGGACAAAGGCGAGGGGGTCCATGCCGGGGAATTTGGCAATGAAGGTTCCGGCGGACAAAGCTATAAGAAGTTTATGTGGGAGGCCGGCACGACTTACAGGTTTTTACTGAAGGGAGAGCCCTCCGAAAACAATTCTACCGATTTTACGGCGTGGTTCTATGCCCCGGAGACCGGAGAATGGCAGTTGATCGCCAGTTTCAGGAGGCCACATACAAGCACTTACCTGACCAGGCTGCACTCCTTCCTCGAGAATTTCCGGACGGAAACAGGCTATAAAAGCCGGAAAGGACGGTATGCCAACCAATGGGTGCGAACCGCTTCCGGGAAATGGCACGAGTTGACCAGGGCAAAATTCACGGCAGATGCTACCGCGAGAAAGGAAGCCCGTATGGATTATGCAGGAGGAACAGACGGAAAAGCCTTTTTTATGAAAAACTGTGGCTTTTTCAGTGAGAATACCCAGGTAGACAGTTATCACATCCGGGAGGCATCTGGTATACCACCCTCCGTGGATCTGTCCGTTTTTGAAAAAGACTGGTAAAAACAGGAAGATACTAAACTACACACTTTGTTTTTGTTTATTTTGATTTGGTAGAAAGGCTGCCCGGCACGTTTCGGGTGGTCTTTTTACTTAATGCAGAGACAAGGATATTATTGAGCTATCGATCTCAAGTCGGGTAGCTGCGGCACAGGAATAACATATCGGGGGCCTTCGGAAGGGTAACGATGTTTATGGAATATGGCCTGTACCGAAAAACTCATGTTATGAAAGTGTGAAAAAGAAAAAAGGCAGGATCCCGTTTCCGGATGGTCCTGCCTTCTTTTTAGATAGAGGGATATGTATTGTTATTCCCAGCGTAGTTCGTCGGGAAAGTGTTTTTCCAGGTATTTTTTAACTTCCACAATATCGTCTTTGGCCGTAAGGTCCGGGACGTGTTCTGAAAAGGGAATACCGGTTGCAGACGCCGGGAAATCCCTGATCATGTTCAGCAGGGCAGTGGGCAGTTCCTTTTCATTCCTTTCCGGGTGGATGGGGCAGTCTTTCAGATAAGGATAGAAGGTATTTCCATCAAACTTAAAAGCGTTCATGCTGACCCTTATTTTTCCGTTGTCGTCCTTGTATTTCGGGATATCTTCTACGGCTGGTTTTTCAACAATACCGAGCAACAGGTTCTCAGCATTGGTGTGTGCAACGGCAAAACGGGAAACTCTTTCGTGGGGGAAATCCAGTGCATCGCGGTCATAGGCGATAAATGCATTAGGGGTTTCCGCCTTTCTCAGGGCGAGCAATGCTTTGGCCGAGTACAGATTATCGCTGTTACAGACCGAATAGGCCTGTTTGTTGAGTTCCGGGTATTGCTCTACCGCCTGGAAAAGGGCATCTGCCGTTCCCAAAGGCTTTACCCGGCCTTCCGGTATATATTGTATGGCAAAGGAAATGTTGAGGCCGTGAAAGTTGTTGTCTTTGGGCGTATTTCCGTAAAACTCCTTAAAGAGCCCTCCTTTTTCGCTGATAACGATATATATGTTCCTGTATCCTGCCTCTTTGGCATTGTAGAGAACATAATCCAGCAGAGGCCTTCCCTCAGGACCTACCCCGATGAGCCCTTTGCTGCGCTCATTGGCCTGGTTGATCTCCTCTTCTGTCAGTGCAGTAGAGGAACTCGGTTTTTTCATTCTGGAGGAAGCTCCTCCGGCTAAAATGATCAGATTGTCGTGCATGTCTCTGGTTGTGTTTGTTTCCGGGACATTGTTTTCTGTTGTCCCGGTTATAGTTTGCTACTTGGTTTCAGGACGCTGTTCACTATCCGGGCCCCCTGGTCTACGGATACTTTATAAGCATCCCTGGCGCCGGCTTTTTTAAGGGCGTCGATAACTTCTTTCTCCTTCCCCGGGGCAATGACCACGATGCTGCCTCCTCCGCCGGATCCTACTATTTTGGCTCCGAAAGCTCCCGCTTGCAGTGCCGCTTCCACCATATCGTCTATACGGGGTACGGTAATGTGCAGCAGGTCGCGCAGAATATTGTGGTGCTCGTTCATAAATGCACCCAGACGTTTCATATCAGGCTTTTTTTCCTTGAGCAGCTCCAGAGCCTGCCGGGTGCAGGCGAGGTTTTTTACGGCTGCCTCAAAGAAAGGATGTAGCGCATCCGGCAATATGTCCAGGTATTGAGGGATGTCTTCCGGGATGGTATCTTCCAGTACAAAATCATTCCGTTTGTCCTTGATGAGGGCCACTGCCTCCAGGGCATTGTTCTTTAACCTGCTGAGGGTGCCAATGGTCTCTTTCGGAATCCCTGATTCGGCAACAATAAGGCCTTCGAGAGAATCTCCGATGATACTGCATGAAAAATCATCACCAGTCTCTATATATACAACATTTCCCACGCCTATACTGTACTGGTCCATTTTACCGCCGGGTTCTCCGTGCTCCAGGACTTCAGCCTCATAAGCGATCTGTGACAGCAGGGAAGGCGTCATTTCTTCGTCCGTACCAAAAGCTGTGGCCAGGAAATTTATCCATGCCACTACCACTGCGGTAGAACTGGATATTCCGGCATTCATGGGAACATCTCCCCTGATCTCTATATCGTACCCCCTGTCCGGTTTACATCCGTAGCGGTGCAACACCTTGAGGGAAGAAACGAGATAATCCCTGTATGTAAGCTCATGGGAGGAAACATCCAGGGCAATATTTCTTTTGTCATCGAGGTCCGGTAAAAACAGGTTAAATATTTTCTGGTCGTTCGGGATGGCCTTTAAGGTGATGAACCGGTCGATGGCACATGCGATGACCGGAAGCTCCAGATAGTCCTGGTGATCTCCGAAAAGACATACCCTGCCCGGGGCAACGGAAAATATGTTTTCTTTTTTTGTTAAGTCATTCATCTATTAAAACGTTATCTCATTAACACAAAAAAACTGCACGTTCGTACAGGTCGGGAGGATAATGATATGGCTAAAATATAAAATCCATTTCTATGAAGCGCAAATGTATAAAAAAAGTGTGCTCGAACACAAATATATAAAAAAGAATTAATTATTTTTTTATATTTGAATGTTAAAACAAAGCAATGCTGAAAAAAAAGTACACCATCGCAGATATAGCCACCATGGCAGGGGTCTCTAAAGGTACTGTGGACAGGGTTATCCACAAAAGAGGCAAGGTGTCTAAAAAGGCCCATGAAAAGATCACCAAGATACTGAAAGAGATTGATTATCAGCCCAATCTGGTGGCGCGTAACCTCAAAAAGAACAAGACCTACAGGCTGTTGGTACTTATTCCGGACCCGGAAAAAGATCCTTACTGGGCGCCCTGTCTGGAAGGGATAAATACAGCTTCGCAAGAGTTTCAGGCTTTTGGGGTTATGATAGAAACATTCCTTTTTGACCCTTCTAGTACCCGGAGTTTCAACGCCAGGAGCAAGGAAGTGCTGAAGAATAAACCCGATGGTGTAGTGTTCGTACCCCTCTTTTATAAAGAGTCCCTTACTTTTACTGAGTATTGTAAAAAAAACAGTATTACCCTGGCTACATTCAACAGTTCCATTAATTCAAACAATGCCAGGAGCTTTATAGGCCAGGACCTGCACAAGAGCGGAAGGGTGGCCGGCGGGCTGCTGCATATGCTGCTTCCCGGTAAAAAACACCTGGCGGTGGTGCATATGGATGAAATTTACCAGAATGCCATACACATGCAGGAGAAGGAAAAAGGATTCCGGGATTACTTTGACGGGTTGGAACAGAAACATCAGATAATAACACATAAGATCCCCGAAAAGGATATCAGGAAGATCCGGAAGTCCGTACGCGGTTTTCTCGAAACATACCCTGAAGTTTCCGGGGTTTTTGTCACCACTTCCAAGGCCTATCTCCTGGCCGAAGCCCTTCCTGAAACAGACACCAGGATACGATTGGTGGGCTATGACCTTATAGAAAAAAACCTGGAATGCCTGGATTCCGGCCATATCGACTTCCTCATTCATCAAAACCCCAGACAACAGGCCTACCTGGGGGTGAGTTATCTTTCCGAATATTTTGCCTTCGACAAAAAGATACCAGACAACAAACTGCTGCCCATAGATATCATTACTGCTGAGAATTATACGCATTACCTGGAGTAAGAAAGTACATTTGCAGTTTTTTTTCGATTTTTTCATAGGAGGGATACATATCGCAATAAAGAGCATGTAAAACTTATGATTGTTTTTTTAATAAAACATCATTCTTTTATTAAATCGTGTCTCAAATGTAGGTAAATACGTATTTTTTTAGTAGTATCGCATCTTCTTAGGTGACATAGATTGAATTTCAATAGATCGCTTGAGAGGATAATGTGTATACAATGCGGGGTTTATGAAAAAAAAGTGACAATATATAATTTATCCTGACAAACGCCGTTGTAGGAACTAATGCTTTTTTAATTGTTTTTGCAATTGCAGCGTGTTATTTTTGCAGCGGTCAAGCGAACCGATGATTATCAACACAATAACAAGGATAAAAGTACACACGGGAAAAATCATGTTTGTAAAAGGAAAGTTCTGTGAATTTAAAGGACAAAGTGAATTTTGTTCCGTGCAGTAACTACCCGTAAAAAAGGCAAGACGAAAAAAATAGAAATTACCGGGAAAGCGTATATGGAGAAAAATTCACAAAGGAGGCATGTAGCCAAGGCAATTACCTGGCGTATTATAGGCACGATAGATACCATGCTACTTTCCTGGGTTATTTCCGGTAATCCAATGTCGGGCCTTAAGATCGGACTTACCGAAGTGGTGACCAAAATGGTGCTTTATTACTTTCACGAAAGAATCTGGTTTAAAGTTGATATACCCGACAGCAGAAGACGGCACCTGCTAAAAACGGTGAGCTGGAGGGTTGTAGGGTCCATAGACACCATGGTGTTGGCATGGATTATCACGGGAAATCCAACAACGGGAATGCAGATCGGTCTTGCAGAAGTAGTGACCAAGATGGTATTGTACTACTTTCACGAACGCGCCTGGTATAAAATTGATTATGGTTTAACTAAAAGGAGACGGTTAAAACGATGGAAAAAAATGTCGTAAAACAACACTACAAAGTTTCAAAAAGGGAGAGAAACTTGAGTAATAATCACAATTCCTTTCTGATTTGGTTTACTGGTTTGTCCGGTTCCGGAAAATCCACAATAGCCAATGCCGTAGAGCAACGGTTGCATGACGAAGGAATAAAGACCTACGTGCTCGATGGAGATAATATAAGGAGAGGGATCAACAGTGACCTGTCCTTTAGCCCGGAAGACCGTTCGGAAAACATTAGGAGAATTGCCGAAATAGCCAACTTAATGGTGGACGCCGGCCTTGTGGTACTGGCTGCTTTCGTATCACCCTATAAAAAAGATAGAGAATTTATTGCAAACACCGTAAAACCCAGTAATTTTGTAGAGATTTACGTGAGTACCAGCCTGGAAGAGTGTGAACGAAGGGATGTAAAAGGATTATACAAAAAGGCGAGGGAAGGGAAAATAGGCAATATGACCGGAGTTTCTGCTCCTTATGAAGCACCGGAAAATCCCGATGTAGAGGTAAAGACAGAGGAAGAATCGATTCCTGAATCGGTGGAAAAAATATTGAATGCGATTAAAACCAAATTAGAAAGCTAAGTAAAGATCATGAGTAAGTATTATTTGAATTACCTGGATGAGCTCGAGTCGGAGGCTATATATGTATTGCGGGAGGTATGGGCACAGTTTCAGAACCCCGTCATTCTTTTCTCGGGGGGAAAGGATTCCATTGTGGTGACCCATTTGGCCCGGAAAGCCTTTTATCCTGCAAAGATACCTTTTGCATTGATGCATGTGGATACCGGGCACAATTTTCCGGAAACCATACAGTTTCGCGATGATCTGATAAATGAACTGGGAGCCCGGCTTATTGTAGGCTCGGTACAGGAATCCATTAATCAGGGACGTGTAGCGGAGGAAAAAGGGAAGAATGCTACCCGTAACGCCCTTCAGATAACTACGCTGCTGGATGCTATCGAGGGCAACAAGATAGATTGTGCCATAGGTGGCGGGCGCCGTGACGAAGAGAAAGCCAGGGCTAAGGAACGCTTCTTCTCGCACAGAGATGATTTTGGCCAGTGGGATCCCAAAAACCAACGTCCGGAACTGTGGAATATCTTTAACGGTAAACATTTCGAAGGAGAACACTTCAGGGCTTTCCCTATAAGTAACTGGACAGAAATGGACGTATGGAACTATATAAACAGGGAAAACATACAGATTCCTTCACTTTACTTTGCTCACGAAAGAGAAGTAGTGTGGCGCAATAATTCCTGGATACCTAATTCCGAATTCCTGAAACTCGAGGATAACGAGGAAGTGGTCGTTAAAAAGATACGCTTCCGGACACTCGGAGATATTACGATCACCGGGGGGATTGAATCCGATGCCGATACGGTAGAGAAGATCGCTGATGAGGTATCGACCATGCGGCAGACCGAACGCGGAAACCGTACAGATGATAAACGTTCGGAAACCTCGATGGAAGACAGGAAACGCCAGGGATATTTCTAAATAACTGAATGATTAAAGAAAAAGAAAAGCAGACAATGGAACTCGATAACAGTCAATTATTGCGATTCACTACGGCAGGTAGTGTAGACGATGGAAAAAGTACCTTGATCGGACGTTTATTATACGATTCCAAATCCATTTTCGAAGACCAGCTGGAGGCCGTAGAAACCACCAGTAAGAAAAAAGGACATGAAGGGGTAGACCTCGCCCTGTTTACCGATGGCCTGAAGGACGAAAGAGAACAAGGGATCACCATTGATGTGGCATACCGCTATTTCACAACCCCCAAGCGAAAATTTATCATTGCCGATACTCCCGGGCATATTCAGTATACGCGAAATATGGTTACCGGGGCATCCACGGCTAATGCAGCCATTATCCTTGTAGATGCCCGCCACGGGGTGATCGAACAGACCCGGAGACATGCCTTTATAGCTTCTCTGTTACAGATACCACATATCATTGTATGTGTAAACAAGATGGATCTTGTGGATTTTTCGGAGGAAGTGTTTAACGATATCGTAAAACAATTTGAAGAGTTTTCTTCAAAACTACTTGTCAAAGATATTCGTTTCCGCCCGATCAGTGCCCTGCTGGGAGACAATGTGGTAAACCGTTCGGAAAACATGCCCTGGTATGAAGGATCTACTTTGCTGCATACCCTGGAAACCATGCATATCAGTAGCGATATCAATAAGGTAGACGCCCGTTTTCCCGTGCAGACGGTATTGCGCCCTCAAAATGAAGAGCACAGGGATTATAGAGGCTATGCAGGGAGAGTGGCCAGCGGAGTGCTTCGTCCGGGAGATGAAGTAACCGTATTGCCATCCGGATTTACTTCCAGGATAAAGACCATAGACGCTTTCGAAGGTGCTTTGGAAGAAGCCTATGCCCCGATGTCCGTTTCCGTTACGTTGGAAGATGATATAGACATCAGCCGGGGAGATATGATCGTGCGTTCCAATAACAAGCCTGAAGCCTCACAGGATATCGAGGTGATGCTCTGCTGGTTGAACAACAGTCCGGCGAAGCCACGGGCAAAATATAGCGTAAAGCATACCTCCAATGAGCAAAAGGCCATGATTAAGGAGATACTGTATAAAATAGATATTAATACCCTCGATCGCAGTCCTGATGGAGAAGGTCTGGAAATGAACGATATATGTAAGGTGAAACTTCGTACGACCAAACCGCTACTGTTCGACTCTTACAGGGAGAACCGCACTACCGGAAGCCTTATTCTTATTGATGAAGATACTAATGAAACCGTAGCTGCCGGGATGATCGTGTAAAAATTTGATTATGGATTTGAACAGACTTCTGGAAACCGCCATAAAGGCAAGTCTTAGTGCGGGTGAAAAAATAATGCATATATACGAAACCGGGGATTTCGGAGTGGACTATAAGTCCGACGATTCCCCGTTGACCAAGGCAGATATCGCTTCACATAATGAAATTATGCGTTTCCTTAAAGAAACAGAGATTCCCGTATTGTCTGAAGAAGGAAAAGAACTCTCGTACGAAGAGCGAAAAAAATGGGATACCCTCTGGATCGTAGACCCGATAGACGGGACTAAAGAGTTCATTAAAAAGAACGGGGAATTTACGGTAAACATTGCCCTGGTCAAAGACCAGTCGCCTGTGCTTGGGGTGATCTATGTGCCGGCTTTGCAGGAACTCTATTTTTCAACTGTGGAGATCGGGGCGTACAAGTGTACCGGGATATCCGGTTACGATACGTTGGAAGAATGGAAATCTGCATCTGCCAGGCTCCCTCTTAAAAGGGACGGAGAAGTATATACAGTAGTGGCCAGCAGGTCCCACCTGTCACCCGAAACGAAGGATTTTATCGATGCGTTGACAGAAAAACACGGTCAGGTAGAAACCATATCCAAAGGCAGTTCTCTGAAACTTTGTATGGTGGCAGAAGGTGTGGCCGATTGCTACCCCCGTTTTGCCCCCACCATGGAATGGGATACCGCTGCCGGGCAAGCCATTTGTGAGCATGCCGGTTTTAAGGTCATCGATTATACCACTAAAGAAGAAATGAAATACAACAGGGAGAACCTGTTGAACAATTGGTTTTTGGTGAATTGATATTCACGCTCTGAATCCAATATTTACTTATCTTTCGATAAAGACTGCTTAAAAGTATCCAAACCTGTCACCTTGAGCGTAAGCGAAAGGTCTCCCCGACAGATAAACATACTTTTAAGCAGTTTTATTTATGCCCGGTTTTAAACCCCCTCTTCCGAATAGGTCAATTATCCCAAAAGTGCTACATTAGCATAGAAAATATATAATATATATAGTATATATAATATAACCGTGGCAACGTCCATAAAAAGAAATACTATGAAGGGGATTGTTCTCGCAGGAGGCTCCGGTACTCGTCTGTATCCCGTGACCAGGGGAGTTTCCAAGCAGTTACTGGCCATTTACGACAAACCGATGGTTTATTACCCGCTATCGGTCCTCATGTTGGCGGGGATAAAAGAAATATTGCTAATCTCTACCCCGGACGATCTGGGGAATTTCAGAAAGCTGCTCGGTGACGGAAGTGAACTCGGGATCAGCCTGAGCTATGCAGAACAACCCAGTCCGGACGGTCTGGCCCAGTCTTTTATCATTGGCCGGGATTTTATAGGAGATGACAGTGTTTGTCTCGTTCTGGGCGATAATATATTTTATGGTCACGGTTTGACGGACCTTTTGAAAAAATCGGTACGGCATGCCGAAACGGAAAACAGGGCCACGGTATTTGGCTATGCCGTCCAGGACCCGGAGCGTTATGGGGTTATCGAGTTCGATGCTATGGGGAATGCCCTGAGTATCGAAGAGAAACCCCGGAACCCGCGGAGCAGTTATGCAGTGACCGGGCTTTATTTTTATCCCAATTCCGTGGTGGATATTGCCGGGCAGATCAAACCCAGCGCCCGGGGCGAACTGGAGATCACTTCGGTAAACCAGGAATACCTGCGCCGCAAGGAACTGAAAGTAGAGCTTATGGGACGGGGATATGCCTGGCTCGATACAGGGACACATGAATCCATGATGGAGGCGTCTAATTTTATCGAGACCATAGAAAAGCGACAGGGATTAAAAATAGCTTGCCTGGAAGAAATAGCCTTTGACCGGGGCTATATAGACCGGGAGCAATTGCAAATCCTTGCCGAACCCTTGAGTAAAAGTGAATATGGTCAATATCTGCTCCGTAAAGCAGCGTCTTTCGGAAGACAGGGGGCGGAGAGAACAGGTGACAAGGAGCAGTAGGAGGATCGAAAATTAAAACTGGGGATCTGCACCGAAAAACCACCTAAGTAACTCAATGACCAAACCTTAAAAAGTTTAAATCAGCACAATACCTATGAACTTTATCAGGACCGAAATACCGGATGTGATTATTTGTGAACCCGAAGTTCACGGGGACAGCCGGGGGTATTTTATGGAAAGTTTTCGCCGGGACCGGCTCGAAACCTTTATGGGAAGATCCGTCGATTTTTGCCAGGACAACGAATCCCGGTCGTCCCGGGGAGTGCTTCGCGGATTGCATTACCAGTTACCGCCTTTTGCCCAAACCAAACTGGTACGGGTTATCGAAGGCAGGGTACTGGATGTGTCGGTAGATATCCGACAAGGATCACCTACCTTTGGGAAACATATCGCAGTAGAGCTTTCCGGCGAGAATAAAAGACTATTGTTCATACCCCGGGGCTTTGCACACGGTTTTGTGGTGTTGAGCGAAACAGCGTTGTTTTCGTATAAAACAGATCAATACTATAACCCGGAAAGTGAACGGGGCATTGCCTTTAACGACCCCGGCCTGGCTATCGACTGGCAATTGCCGGAAAACGAGCTGAAGTTGTCTGCCAAAGACCTTAAACAGCCGTTGTTCGAAGAAGCAGCGTTTTTTGATTTTAATACCGACTTGTATGGGTAAGATATTGGTTACAGGAGTCTCAGGGCAGTTAGGAACAGAGATAAAGAAGTTGTCCGTATCGTATAAGGGCGATTTTCTCTTTGCAGACCGGGCTGCCCTGGATATTACTGATGGAGATAAGGTAAAACAGTTTCTCGGAAGACATCCCGTGGAAGCGGTGATCAATAGCGCGGCCTATACTGCAGTGGACAAAGCAGAGTCCGAGCCCGAAATGGCAAAACAGGTCAATTGTAAAGCTGTGGAAATGCTGGCCGGAGTATGCGTGAGCCACAACCTGAAACTGGTGCATCTTTCTACTGATTATGTTTTTGATGGCAAAAATCACCGGCCCTACAAAGAAAACGATCCGGCAGCCCCGGTAAATGTATATGGAAAGACAAAATGGGAAGGCGAAGAAGCGATAAGGTCAATCAACCCCGGAAATAGTGTAATTATCCGTACATCCTGGCTTTATTCGTCTCAGGGTAATAATTTTGTAAAGACCATGCTACGCCTGGGAGCAGAAAAGGAAGAGGTCCGTGTAATCGACGACCAGGTAGGCACTCCCACATATGCCGGTGATCTGGCGGCGGCTGTGCTGGACATATTGCCCGGTCTTAACCATAAAAACGTAAAGACCTATCACTATACAAACGAAGGCGTGTGCACCTGGTTCGATTTTGCAAAAGCCATCATGGAATACGAAGGCCTGCCATGTAAGGTGACCCCGGTTCCGTCGTCAGAATACCCCACTCCGGCACAACGGCCATCGTACTCGGTGTTGAGTAAACAAACCTTTAAAAAGGATTTTAAGATGACTATTCCGCATTGGAGAGATAGTTTAAAAAAGTGTTTACGGGAAATAGATAGTAAGTTGTAAAAAAACAGAAAAATGCCCGGAAAAAAGAACATATTGGTCACAGGAGGCCTGGGATTCATAGGTTCCAACTTTATTCCTTATTTCCTGGAAAAATATCCGGATTACCATGTGATAAACCTGGACCTGGTCACCTATGCCGGAGAAGAAGAAAACCTGTCGGAATTAGGCAGCAACCAGCACTATACTTTTATAAAAGGCGACATTCGGGACAGATGCCTGGTCGAGACCATATTCAACCGGTTCGACATCAGGGGAGTGATCCATTTTGCGGCCGAATCGCATGTAGATAATTCCATCAGTAATCCGGGGGTGTTTATAGAAACCAATGTAAATGGTACTTTTACGCTTATTGATGAGGCTTTTAAATACTGGATGGAAACACCTTTTGTCTATAAGCCTGAATACAAGGATTGCCGCTTTCACCATATTTCTACTGATGAAGTCTATGGCACCCTGGGCGAAACGGGATACTTTACCGAAGAAACACCATACGCCCCTAACTCTCCCTACGCCGCAAGTAAAGCCTCCTCCGATATGGTGGTACGAAGCTATCACCACACCTATGGTATGAACACGGTGATCACCAACTGTTCCAACAACTACGGCCCCAAACAGCACGATGAAAAACTGATCCCTACGGTGATCCGGAAAGCCTTGGGAGGAGAACCTATTCCCATCTATGGCGATGGCAGCAATATCCGCGACTGGCTTTACGTAAAAGACCACTGTACCGGTATAGACCTGGCATTTCATAAAGGGCAGGCGGGAGAAGTATATAACATTGGCGGAAAGAACGAAAGAGACAATAATTATATAGCACGTACTATTTGCGATATCCTGGATGAGGTATGCCCCGGACATTCCGGCTCCTACAAAGAACAGGTTACTTATGTAGAAGATCGGGCAGGACATGACAGGCGTTACGCCATTGATGCCGCTAAGATCGAGAACAGATTGGGCTGGAGGGCTAAAGAGAATTTTGAGAGCGGTATCAGGAAGACGGTGGAGTGGTACGTGAGGAAATATGGGAGCAATAACAAATAAGCTGGGTGTCAATTATTGTTTCCCTTTCCGGAATTAACTTTCCTGATTCTTCACATAGAAATACCTGTTAAGCGAATGTGATCAAAACCAAGTTCTCTTCGTTTACGTGTTCGTCGCCCGGGTGCAGGCAAAACTGTCAGGAAGAGACCGTTGCCATTTCTGTTTTTCCCAATTGTCGCAGCATTCTTACATGATCTGCAATCGCAGAGACAAAAGTTTTTTTCATATGGTACGGAAGACCGTATTCATGTGCAGTCTCTATGACGATATGAGAGATCTTCCGGTAGTGAATATGACATATATGAGGTAGTAAATGATGCTCTACCTGGTAGTTCAGTCCTCCAATAAGCCATGAGAAGAAACGGCTCCGGGGAGAAAAATTACTGGTAGTCTCCAATTGATGGAGAAACCAGTCGTTCTCTATGACCCCGTCCCTGTCGGCCAGGGGATATTCGGTGCTGGGCATAACATGAGCCACCTGGAAAATACTGCTTATCCACAGACCGGTGACCACATGCATACATAAAAAGGCCAGTATAACGATCCAGGGCGACAGAGGAACCATGATAAGCGGCAGGATCAGTGCATAGGAGTAATAGAGCAATTTCCACCCTATCAGTTTAAAGAGTTCTCTTTTGTATTCCTGTTCCCGGTTCAGCAACCCCATTTTCTTATACCGGGTAAGCCTTACAAAGTCTTTGGCAGTGATCCACATCAGGGTGGAAATACTGTAAAAGAACCATACGTAGACATGCTGAAACCTGTGCAGCCAGTATCTTCTGGCATGTGGCGAAAACCTCAGAAAGAACGGAACATTGATGTCATCGTCCGCATGCTGAATGTTGGTATAGGTATGGTGCAAGACATTGTGCTGTATTTTCCATACTGTGGCATTGGCGCCTATGAGGTTCATGGTATAGCCCAGGTACTTGTTTACTTTTCGGTGCTTCGAATAAGAGCCGTGAATGGCATCGTGCATAACGCCCATTCCTATCCCCGCCATCCCCAGTCCACTGACCGTGTACAGGACAAAGAGCAGGAGGGTATGATGAATGATACCGGTATTTATAAGAATCAGGGGAGCAAAGAAAGCAAAAAGCATAACAGCCGTTTTGCTTACCATGCTCTTATTGGCATGTTTGCTGATGTTGTGGGTCTTAAAATAAGCATTTACCCTGCTTCTCAATGTCTTGGAGAAGTCGGAATGCTTGTTTGCTGAAAATTTAAGGGTACTCATAATATGGTCTTTTTAAGCTGCGGTCTTTTTAGCTATTTACCGGGAGACAAGACCAAAATATCCTGGCCTTGTTGTAAAGAAAGATGGAAAGTTGGGAAAAATAGAGAAAGAAATACTTGCTTTATTCTGAATTCTTATGTCACATTAAGAAAACTTCACCTGCCCTCTGCATATCCTTTAAATTCAGCTTGTAAATGTTTAGTGCACTATTGCCATGTAAAATACAGAAAAGAATTCAATAAAAGAACAAAAAAACACTAAAAATGAAGACCTGCTGAACTATATTTTATCATAGTACAAGATAAGTCAAATATTTTGCTATTCCTAATTTAAAGCCCTAAGAATATGTTATATTAAGAGACTGTCTAAGTTTTATCCCTTCGGCAAGTGGTTCCTGAGTTTATCGAAGGGCTCAGGGCATCGCCTTCGGTTTTTTACGGGTCTTTTTCCACCATGCTTCGGCTTCGCTCAGCAACCGTACTTCAGCTATTTTTCGGCACGTAGCTAAGGCGATGTCCCTCAAAATACCTTCGTTTGACAAAAACACATACTATAAAATATTCCAAAAACAAAATTTAGACAGTCTCTAAAGGTTTGTTGAATATGCAGTGAAGGAGGTTTTTCATAAAGTCTGTTCCGATACCCGGGTGCAATGATCGTAACAAAAAAGACCGCCCCGGATAGAGCGGCCAGATAATACTATGACAAGAGTATGTTATACAGCCGTAACATTTATAGCTGTAAGGCCCTTCTGACCTTGTTCCACACTATACGTAACTTTGTCGTTGTCACGGATGTGGCTGTTCAGTCCTGATGTATGTACAAATACATCTTTTCCGCCATCATCGGGAGTAATGAAGCCATAACCCCTGGCGTCATTGAAAAATTTTACTGTTCCTTTATCCATTTTAAAATAAATTATAAGGTCAAAGGTAGTTTAATTATTTGGTTATCAATGATTTTAGTGGGTTTATTTGCCTTTTTCCCGGGAACACTCCCGAAGGCTGCCTGTTACAGGGATAATGCCGTCTATTGAGATAGGTTGTTTGCCTGTGATATCCTGTCAGGGTTGTGGAATGCGCATAAAAAAACCGCTCTGAAAAGGAGCGGTCTGACAATAATATGATAAGGATATATTTATATCACTGTAACATTTACTGCGTTAAGGCCTTTTTTACCTTGTTCTACTTCGTAAGAAACTTCGTCGTTCTCACGGATGTTCTCGGTTAATCCTGATGCATGTACAAATACATCGTCTCCACCATCTTCGGGTGTAATGAAACCAAAACCTTTGGCGTCATTGAAAAATTTTACTGTTCCTTTATTCATTTTAATAAAAATTATTGAGTGCAAAGGTATATTAATTATTTGGTTTTCAATTTATTTAATTGATTTTTTTTAGGGAAACAGGTCTTTAAGCGGTATAATTGGTAAGCACAGGTATAAAATTAGGGGCAATTTTCGGTTCTTTTTGTACCTGTGGCCGAATGCAGCATCGATGTTTTGTACCTGTTTAATTTACGATCTCATTTACGATGTCTATCCTTTCTATGAGTTTGTTCACCAGTTCTTCTTTATTTACAAAATACTTTTTGTATTTACCTGTGGTTTTTCCGTTCGCCATTGATATGGTGATGCGGTAATCGCCATTTGCCAAACGGCTTGCCAGTTTAAGCACATCTTTTGAAGGTAAAAATAGGATATCCTCATCTATTTCCATCTTAGTCGGATTGAATGATAACCCTATTATATAATAGGAATGATGCTCTTTAAAAGTATTACCATTGATGTTTAGTATCATTCTGTTACGCTTATATACGTTAAAGCGGGTCTTTACCTGTAAATAGACAGGATTATAGATTTTTTCCTTTAATACGATCAAGTCAATGCCACGCTCGTCTATGACCGGTTTATATACATTGAGTAAGCCCTGGCTATATAACAAGATAATTTCTTTAATACGGTCTTCCCCTATATTACCTTTTGATTGTGCGGATAAACCGGATGTGTCTATAAAATCTTCCTTTCCGTTTTCATCTGTATCTTCGATGACCTCAATGTCTTGTATATTTACTTTAATACCCTGATCAGACACCTCTACAGATACCACATCACCCGCATTCAGATGGTGTTTTTTATAGAATGGTGTCATTCCAAAAATACGATTGTGGTCTGTGTTATAATTCTTGTGTTTGGGCTTGGTGTCTCCGGGGAACCATACTTTTATCGAACTGTTTTCATGAGGCAACAAATCCCTTGCTTTTGCCGGCACATATAAAAAGCCCAGTTTTTTTTCTACACCAATTAATCTGCGCTGGTATGTTATGATATTGTTCATGTTTTATAATGCTGTTGAGTAAATTTTAAAAATCGGCTTACACTGATTGTATCATTGTTTTGGCCCGATAAGATCTGAACCACATTCCTGTTTGCTTCAAATTTTGGGTAAAAGCGGTCTTAGCCTGTATTCTGCGGGTAGGAGGAGTGTCCCGGAAGCAAGGCTGTACGATTTCCGAAATGGATCGGATACGGTTTTTAAAAATACAGATTTTTTTGATAACTCTCCAGTACTATATTGGCTTCTGCCTGCAAAACCCATATCTCCACCTGCTTATTACAAAGACTGGTACAACAATAACAGGCCAATAGCTATGAGGCCGGTATAGATATAGTTTAAAAAAGTATCTTGGCTCAATTTTCGGTTCAGGGACCTTCCTATAAAAATGGCGGGGATCACAACGGGCAGCACTATAAAAAAGTAATGGGTTACAGTGGGGCTCCAGAGCCCTTTGTACCAATAACCCAGCATGCCCATAGCACCAGCCGGCAGAAAATACGCCTGCAATGTGGCCCTGAAATGTTTGGCCGTCCAGTTGCGCATATTGCCATAGACTACGAGAGGTGGTCCGTTAATGCCATAGGCACCGCCAAACACTCCCGATAAAAAACCGCAGACAAAGAGCCATACCTTATTGTCGGATGCCAGGCGGAATTTCCGGGTGGAAACCATGGAATATATGGCATATAGAATAAGAAAGAGCCCCAGGCCACATTTTATAAAGGTCTCATTGCCGTAAATAAGCAGAAGCAGGCCTATGGGGATTCCCAGAAAGGCAAAAACGATAAGCCATTTGGCGCTGTCAAGGTGTATCTGCTTCCTGTCCTGCACCACGATAACCAAAGCTATGGTTATGGATATCAGTACCGAAAGCGGTACCGCAATGTCCAGGGGAATAAGCAGGATAAGCAGGGGCACAGCCACCAGGGATTCGCCAAAACCAAAGGTGGAACGCACCAGGGTGGCAATAAAGAAAATGCTCAATATATAAAAAGTGATAGTGTCCATGGAAGGGCTAAGATAGGCCGGTTCAGGGACGATTCAAAATGTTATTCGGATATTTTAACCGGATATTTTCTTTTATTTGTTAAGATTATTTTATTCCTGATTATCAATATGTTGCAGTCTAAAAAGATGTCCTGCTAAACGAAAAAAAGAATATGTTATTACTTCGATGTACGATACAAATATTAGATACAATAAGTATCCGGTTTTGCTGTACTCAAACGGGGGATTAATGTTACGACCTGAAGGATAAACCGGTTTAAATTTTCTTTCGCAATTCAAAAATATCCGTTCTTCTGTCTTTCAGGTTTTTTACACTGCCGAACTCGTGCAGTTCCCGTAACAGGCCCAGGTCTACATCGGCCAGCAATATCATTTCGGTATTGGGGGTGGCTTCGGCTTTTATACCATTGGTGGGAAAGGCAAAATCACAGGGTGTAAAAACCATGGATTGCGCAAACTGTATGTCCATATTATGCACATTGGGCAGGTTGCCCACGCTGCCGGCAATGGCCACATAACATTCGTTTTCTATAGCCCTGGCCTGTGCGCATAGCCTTACCCTGGAATAACCGTTCTGGGTGTCGGTCAGAAATGGTACAAAGAGGATATCCATACCCTCATCGGCCAGCAAACGGCTGAGTTCCGGGAATTCGGCATCATAGCATATCAGAATGCTGATCTTTCCGCAGTCGGTATCGAAAACCCGGAGCTGGTTTCCGCCCTGCATGCCCCATACTTTTGCTTCATCGGGAGTAACGTGTATTTTTTCGTAGCGTTCTATGGTGCCGTCCCTTTTACACAGATAGCCCACGTTATACAGGTTGTCGTCCCTGATCTCGGGCATGCTGCCGGCCACGATGTTGATATTGTGCGAGATGGACAGTTTAGAGAATTCCTGGACAATGTTGTCGGTATGCCTGGCCAGTTCGCGAATGGCTTCGGGCTCTGAAAGATGGTTGTACTCGGCCATTAAAGGGGCATTGAAAAACTCCGGGAAAAGTGCAAAATCTGCCCGGTAGCCCGACAGGGTATCTATAAAATATTCGGCCTGTTGAAGTAAAGAAGCCACATTCTTATAAGGCCGCATCTGCCATTGCACTAAGCCCAGGCGGACCACACTTTTCTGGGTGGCGGCCTTTCGGGTCGGTTTTTCATAATAAATATTGTCCCATTCCAGTAAAACGGCAAACTCTTCAGAAGCCTTATCGCCATCCAGGTAGCCTTTAAGGATACGGGTGGGGTGAAAATCGTTGGATATCTGAAAATTCAGGACCGGGTCGTGAATTTCCTTTTTCCTTACTTTTTCAATATACTCCTTGGGGCTCAGGGTATCCGAATATTTGTGGTAATTCGGAATTCTTCCACCAAACGCAATGCCTTTAAGGTTCAGTTTTTCACAGAGTTCCTTGCGGTAATCATACAGCCTTCTGCCCAGGCGGAGTCCCCGGAATTCCGGCTTAATAAACACATCGATGCCGTAAAGCATATCGCCATCGTCTGCATGTGTATCAAAAGTGTTGTTTCCTGTGATCTCATTAAAGGTATGATTGCCCTCGAAATTATTGTAATTTACAATGATTGCCAATGCACAGCCCGCGATCTGGGCATTGACCTTAATGACCACCTGGCCTTCCGGGAATTTGTTCAGCAGGGTTTTTATCTGGTCCTCGGCCCAGTAATCGTCTGGCATGGAATGGTAGGCCGATACCATAGCCTCTTTGATCTCCGGGTAGTCTTCCGGTTTCAGATATTGTAATTCTATTTTATCGGTTTCGCTGTGCATTATATGTTGCCCGGAGTTTGCTTTGTACGGGTTAATTTATGAATAAAACGTGAATCTGACCGAAATACCTATGCGCAGTGTCTTTTATTCTTTTCTCAGCCATCCTAAAATCCGTGTATTCTCTATTTTCCATTTTCCTTCTTTGCGGTCGAGGCGGAATGATGCTCTCGATGTACCGGAAGGGCCGGGGTTCTGCTGAATAATTTCCACTTCATTGTCGGTTACCGCAGCTACTATGGCTACATGGCCGTATCTGTTAAACAGGGTTCCGCTAAACACCAGGAGGTCGTCAACACGGGGCCTGGTTTTACTTGGATTGGTGTATTGCGTTAAATTCCGTTTTTGATTTTTCTGTCCGTCCGTTAATGTCTTGTCAAAAAAATCTTTTGCATGCCCATAGCTGTCGGGCATTCTATGGTCTAAATGTTCGTAATAATACCTTTTTACAAACTCCACGCATTGGTATTTCAGTCCGAGGTTATAACCATCTGTTGTTGTATTCCGTCCCGCCACGTGATCAACGCCGCCATTGTGGAAAACAAAAACATTGTTCAGGCTATCAATTTTCTGGCCTACCGTAAACCGGGTATTAAAGTTGATCTTCTTAAAAATCCGCAGCCCGGTATAACCCAGAATGAGTAACCCGGCAATTACATATATCCAGCGTCTTTTTTTCAATATCCTGCCTTTACGGATTTTGGTCATATAACATTCAAATATACACAATCCCATCCCGATGATCGGACAATCATTATGGGACCCTGAAACAAGTTCAGAGTGACATAAATATTACTTTCAGAAGACACCCTCGTTTATACGGCCGGATATTCTGCGCTATGCTTTGCAGGTTATTTTATAACGAACGCATCGTTGGAGGTATCGGCATCCATAAAAATACCCCCATCCAGGCTGACATTGGTAATGTTCTTTACATTTTTCAGCTTAACCACCGCTTTGTCCGGGTTGGATTCCCAGATGGCCGGGGTCTGGTGGAATTCCTGCGTTTTTCCGTTTTTATCCGTCAGTATAATGGTTACGGGAGCCGGCATACCACCCACGTTTTCGAGGGTTATGGTCAGGGTATTTTTTTGATAAGAGGCGTCGGTTACAGCAATGTCTATATGATTATTGCTGAAATACCACCTGTTCCAGAACCAGTTGAGGTTCTTGCCCGTAATATCGTTGAACGAGTAGAAGAAATCCCAGGGCATAGGATGTTTTCCGTTCCAGCGGGCCATATAGCCTTTCAGGGCTTTGCTGAATCCGGCATCGCCCAGGTATTCCTTCATCGCCAGGTACCCGATGGCCGCTTTTCCATAGGCATTGGCTCTTATGGCTACGCCGTTCAGCGCATTGAGGGGGGTAATGACGGGCAGGTCATATTCCATATCGGCATTGCCAGCCCATTTGCTTACCCGGAACTTCTTAAAGTTTTCCGTGGCTTTTTCTTTACCCAGGTCATGGATACCGATCAGGTACTCCAGGGTGGTGGCCCAGCCTTCGTCCATAAAGCCGAAACGGGTTTCGTTAATGCCCATGTAGAACGGGAAATAGGTGTGTGCTATCTCATGCTCTACCACAAAACGGGCAAATTCCGCTTCAGGGAACGAACTGTCGTTGACCATCATCGGGTATTCCATATCGGCAAAACCGCGAACAATGGTCGATTTGGAGTAGGGGTAGGGCACGCCGGGGTAGTTGTTGGAAAACCAGTCCATCGCGTGCTTACCATAGTTCACCATCTCCTTAAAGTCTTCCGAAGGTTCGTCGTAGGCTGCCTGTACACTGGCGCGGCGCCCCGTGGTCTTGTCTACTATCACACTACCGGCATCCCACAGGTAATGGTCACTGATGGCAATGGCGATATCCGTAATATTATCTGCCTTCCACCTCCAGGTATTGGCCGGGTTTTGCCGGGTTACCTTATGGCCTTCCAGGTCTTCTTTGGTGGCAATATGTACCACCTCGTCCGAGGTCATGGATTGCTCCAGGAGCTTGGCGTAATGCGGTTGCAATACCTCATCCGGGTTTTGCAGGTCTCCCGTGGCCCATACAATATAATTGGCGGGAACGGTTACCGAAAAAGTATAATCGTTAAAATCATTGTAGAACTCCTGTGCCCCGTTAAAGTTCATAGTATCCCATCCGCGGTAATCGTCATACACGGCTACCCTCGGAAAGAAATAGGCAAGGAAGAAGGTGGTCTCGTCAATGGCCCCTTCTCTCCCGCTTTGCACAGATACGTCAAAATGCCAGTCAATGCCCAAAGTGATGCTGGCATTCGGGGCCAGCGGGGTCGCCAGCTCTATCATTTTGTTGGTGCCGTCGTTTTTGTCGGTCCATTCCCGCGTTACGCCGTTTTCGGTATAGGCATCGATATGCATGCCGGAGGTCAGGTAGTCTTCCGATGCCTGCCCCAAACGTGCCGCTCCGGGTTTATGCTGGTTAAGGAAGAGTTTAAAGTTCAGGGTTTTTAAGGTATCGGGACTCTGGTTGGTATACACAATGGTTTCTTTCCCGGTGACTTTCCGATCCGGCGGACTTACCGTCAGGTCTATGGTATATACCCCTTTGTTCTGCCAATAGCGGGCCCCGGGGTTCCCGTCCTTGCTACGGGTCTGGTTTTTATAGGCTTTTTTTACATCGCGCGGATGGTATAGTTCCTGGGCCTGTAATGCCATTGCAGAAACCAATAGCAACCCGGTAAATAGTGATTTTCGAAACATGTTGTGTGTGAATTTTAAATGGATGTTTTATGATCTTCTCTATAATATACCTTTTTTGAAGGACCGGGTAAGACGATCCGACAAAGCTGTATGTTTGTCAAATATACATCACCATATTCATACAGAGGAAGAATACATTCTTAAAATTTAGGTATGGAGATCTATAAAATAGACGATGGACCGGAGAGTGGCCTTCCGGGCAATACAGTTATATGTTATGAGATTGCGATACGGTTATTAGGAAGGTATGTGATTCCTGTCTGTCCGAGGTTATGGTTTAAACTTTACTGCTCTACGCGTTAAGTCACTTACTTCTGAAAGTGCCTCAATATGCTTTTTAACAGTTCGGTTAAGTTGTGCAGGACTCCTGAATGTGACCTTGCCGGAACGGCTGGCTTTTAATCCTGTTGTTCATAGGCCCCAAGGTCAATTATCCGGTTCCGGATCCTCGGGTTGTTGTCCAGGTCTTTCGGGTTTTCCGGTCCCCCGGGGAATCCGGACAGGTCGATATCAGGGTCGCCTGCGTTTACTGCGGGCGAGTTCGGCCTCAGGCGGAAATTTCCCGAAGTGGAGGGGGCACTGCTTGGGTCAATGGGGTTGGAAAACAGGGGAGGCGCATCCAGGTTATGGCCGCTATTTATGCCTATACTACTTTCCCAGTTAGTACTACCGCCGGAATTGGCAATGAGGCTGTAGGAAATGGCAGGAGTGGCATTTTCCCCGTTAAACACTGATGAAGAGAAGGAAGATGCCGTACCGTTGGCCCGGTTTTTCCAGATGATCACATGCTTAAGAACGGGCGAGCTGTCAAGGTTGTATATGGCACCGCCCTGTTGTGTAGCCGCATTTCCGCTGAAAGTTGCGTTGATGATCTCGGGAGAGGAATTATTGAGGTTGGCCATGCCTCCCCCGTTTAATGTCGAAAAGTTTCCGCTGAGAAGGATATTGGCCAGGATGGGAGCGCCCCCGACACTGAATATTCCACCACCCGTGTCGGCCGAGTTGCCCTTGAACATAACGTTATACAGTTCCGGATTACTCTGCCTGATGTGTATGCCACCGCCGGTTGCAGCTTTGTTATTATTAAAGGAGACATTGCGTAATATGGCAGGGCCGTGATTGTTGAGCATACCGCCGCCCCTGGTTCCTGCTTTATTGTTGTTAAAGGCCACATGATTCAGTGTTGCCGAGCCGCCTAAGTTGAGCATACCGCCCCCGTTTTTGTCGGCTGAGTTCCCGGCAAAGAAAACGCGGCTTAACGAAACTGTTCCAGTATGGTTAAATAGTCCAGCACCGTAATAAGCCCTATTGGCATTGAGGGCTACCTTATGTAGACGTAAAGATGCCCCGAACACATAAATACCGCCTCCCCTGCGGTTCAGATCCTCTTCGGGGGAGAAACCGTTGCGAACCGTAAGCCCTGTCATTCTCACTGTTATGTCTCCTTCAATGACAATAACTCTCCCGGCATTGTACTGGTTAGGTTTTTCGGCGGCCTGGATCACGGTAGTTTCCCGGCCGGAGCCGTGCAGGGATAGCGATTTTTCAATGACTATGTTTTCCGTATAAACGCCTTCCGCTATATGAATGGTATCCCCGGCGCTTGCCCGGTCTATGGTATAGGATATCGTGGCACAGGGGTTTTCGGGGTCATTGCAATGACCGCTATCCTTACCCGAGGGGCCTGTATATGACAAAGCGGGGTTATAAATGGTCAGGTCGTGTGTTCCGGAAAAGCTGTCTCCTCTGTTGTTCGTGTAGTCGATACTGATACTGTGATTTCCGGGCTCCTCCGGAACATAGGCATAACGCACCGTAGAAGAAGAAAGGGGAAAGGCTTCCCCGGCCCGGTAGGTCTTTCCGCCTATTTCAACATGCCCTTTCCTGTTACTGTCAAAACGGGCAGAAAACGCCAGGTCTTCCGGCGCCGGGTAGGGAAAAGTATTGGTAATACTCACTTCTATGGCCAGATGCTCTTTCGGAAATCCGCTGGTAATGGCGAGATCCTCGAAAACCTCAAACGGATAATCGGGATTCACCTCAATGTTATCATCATCACAGGACGACAGGAGCAGTATTCCGAAACATAATAAAAAAGATAGCTTTTTCATATGGTTTTGTAATTTGTAAATGCCGAATATCGAATATGGAGCCGTAGAATTCCAAAGTATTGTATAGTATGGATTCTTAAAATCATTATCAGATATTCGGTATGCATTATTCCTTTTAAACATGTCGGCTTTATGTGGGACAATTCGGGAGAAGGGTGTTATTTAAAATAAAATTTCACTCCTCCCCCGAATTTGTTCATATGCTTTGCAAAATCACTTTTAAAGTTCTGCCAGCGGAGATATGTGGCCATAAGGGATATATTGGTGGTGAGGTGAAGTTCGGCTTCGATCCCTCCATACAGGCCATAGGTAACGGGATCATCGGTATTTCCCACGATCATATGTTTATAGGCTTCATTAAAATCGTAAGTTTCCTTAGCCCCGAAAGCACCTGCCCAGAGATGAACAAACGTGAATTCTCCGAAAATCTCGTTAAAAGAATAACCATAAGCGGCCCCCAGAGAAACGATACCGGTATCAAACGGAGTATCTAAAGCAGGGATATGCTGTTTTCGGGAGGTATAATCGATATCTCCACGGATCATGCTGCCTTTCTCGTTCAGGAAGCGTTGATAACTGGCATTGACAAAAAAACCTTTAGAAACACCACCTCCGTATAAACTGACAGCACTTTGCCCGGAATAGCGAAATTGCCCATTACAGCTAAGGCTACCCAAAATAAAGATCGCGATAAAAAAGAATTTCTGCATGGTCACAGGTATGAATTTCCGGAGGCAATGTAAAAAATCCGGAAATAATTTAAAGAATATGAAACAAGTTTTTTTAAAAAATACCTGTTTATCGGGATGTGGTGTTTTTAAGTCTTTGCCTCAGCTATATATAAGGTGTTGTATGTGGCTTAGGTTGCCTGGTTATTAGAACCACCAGGTACCGAAGGTATCTCGGATAAAGAATTCCATATGGAACACTGAAAATCATTCGTTATTCTCCGGCTTTTAACCGGGACAGGCAGTAGCAAAGAAGCAAAAAAGGAGCTGCAGCTCGCAAATTAAAAACCCTCAAAAGAACAGTCTTCCCTCCTCCCTGAAAAAAGGGATTTTTCAGTCTTTATTTGCGTAATATGTTCGTATGTAATATCTTGCAGGCTGTTTTATAACTCGATATTTGATTTGGTATTTTTTATTTATTAACCTTAATCTTTAAATTTTTAGTATTATGTCATTTAAAGCAACATTATCTGTTGGCGGAAAAAAAGTAAACATTCTCAACGCCAACTACGACCTGGCACAGGAAGTAGATGCCACCGGAAGACCTTCATCGGTAACCCGTGGCGGACGAATTTACCTTACCGTAGAATCTACCGGAGATTCTTTTTTCTTTGAGTGGATGACCAACAATTTTGAACGTAAGAACGGAACCATCACCTACATTAAGCGTGATACCGATGCCAAACTTCGCGAAGTGAACTTCACGGAAGGATACCTGGTGAAGTACAAAGAGAACTTCGACCACAGAGGAGACAACCCTTTAACAGAGACTTTCACCATCTCCTGCCGTGTGATCAATAGCGGAAGCGGAGAACATATCAACGAATGGGTATAATGCCATTCCTTAATTTATTGTAATAAGCGATCAAATCAAATATTACTAAAAAAGGGGATGGTATAAACCTTCCCCTTTATTTACCCTATCCCCCCTTTAAAAGACTAAATCAGCCCCCTGAATTTTACCCTGGTATCCCGGAGAGGAGATGTTTTTTTCGTGCTTTATTTACGAAAGGAAAAGTACATTCCCGGTATGGAGAGAAACTCAGGCAGATGCCTGTTTTTTCCCGTAAAGATCTTCGGAAATATCATAAATGGCTTAAAAAAGACCACCGGGAAGTGAAAAAATATACAAAACCCCGGTTTTCAGGGAAGGGCAATATGCGAAGAATAATGTAATTTCGTAAAAAATATAAAGCAAACACACTAAAGCAATGAGTTTCTTAGCCAAATTTGAGATTGACGATATGTCGTACAATATTTTGGAGTACGATATATTGGTGGAAAAGGGGACAGACCATAATGGTAAACCTGCTACGAACGCCCGTGGTGGGGAGATACGATTGGTTGTGGAGACCGATATGAGAGATCATTTTTCGGACTGGGCAATAAGTCCTACCCAGGTCAAGGACGGAAAACTCACCTTTTACAAGCGCGACGGTATGAGCCGGATGAAATCGATCGGTTTTAAAAAAGGATATTGTATTCGCTATCGTGAAAGGTTCAGGGCCATAGGAGACGAGCCCATGAGAACGGAGATCGTTATATCGGCAAAAGAAATAAATATCGGCAATACGCCTTTTGCCAAGAAATGGCCGGGTGTAGGTGCCGGGGCTGTATAAGCATACAGGAATATGGGGAAGAAAACAAAAGAGGAAATAAAAGCAGGTTTACGTGAAAAATATGGCGTGGACAAGGTGTATGAATGGGCCGGTTATGCCGATGAGCCTAGAGAAAAACCCCTGGTCGACGCTGTTGAGCATGTAGCCAAAGAACTCAATTTTGCCCCTTCCTATCTTTATACCATAGCCATAGGAGAGGGATTGGGAGTTACTTATGCAGATATCCTAGCCAATTATAAAGACGACGTTTTAAAAACGGATGTTTCTATCGATGGCTATCAAAGCCTGGGAGTGGACGACTTTAGTTCCGATTTCCCCAGGGTAAAAAAGTACCTGCCCGAAGATTACAACGAGGGCGATGAATACACATCAAAACAGATTGTCCGTAACGAATGGGGAGGGGAAACCGTGGTTAATTCCGCCACATTTGACGGCCTTAAAAATGCCCTGTACGGGTTCGGGGCAATACTGTTGCACCGACGAGACCGTTTCCTGGAACACAAGAGGGAATTTAAATACGGTATCCCCACCGAAGATCAGAGCGCTTTCTGGACCTATGTCTATTTTCAGGGCGAAGGTACCGGGAGAAAATACCTGGAAAACAACGGAGACATGGACTATACCTCGGCGCCTCCATCTAATGTTGCCCGAATAGGCGGACCTGATGGTATCCGTTATAAAGCCCTGGAAAGACTGGCCACATGGCGCTATATGAAAACCAAAAAGATATTTTCGGAATAAAACCGGTAGGGCCACAATAATCTTTCGACATATAGAGGTAACTATTTTGGCCATTTAAAGTTACATCCCGATATTTATCAGAACAGGTTGCGGCCCTGGAAAAACAATAAGAATAGAGTATATGAAACCAATGTGGTTAAATTAACCTTCAGGTATACAAAACAATGACTGTTTTATAACTGAATCATATAAAAAGGGATAGAAGACGGATGACAGATATGCACATCGGTCGCCGGTCATCGGTCACCCGTTCAAAAAAATAAACATATGAAAACGATCAGGCCCCTGCTTGTTATATTGAGTTTTTATATTTCGCACAGCTGTGCTTCCCAGCAAACCATGCCCGAAAGGGATAAGGAGCTGGCTGCCATGTACGATCATTTTCAGGCTAACCGTGATAAAGATGCCCGGGTGCGCGACAGTGTCCTTGCCCGGTTTAAAGCCGAATTGAAGAAGACATTAAAAAAAGAAAATTCAAAAGCCTATCCCTTTAAAGCCTTATCCGGAAAAGTGAAGATCGCGGCTTCCCGAAACGGAAAGCTCCGTATTTTTTCATGGCAACCTTATCCGGACGGATGCTACCATATCTATCATGCCATATACCAGTACGATAACAACGGCCGGATGGAAACAGGAGAACTCGCTTCCATACCCGGCAACGACCATACGGCCGACCTTTCTTACACGGGAATATCCGAGATCACCGACAATAACTTTCTCCTGCTTGGCTATGGCACCAGGTGCGGGGGAGAGGATTTCTATACCTTGCGGAACCTCATATTCAACGACGGCAATGCAAAGGACTGCCGTGAATGTTTTGCCGGAAAGGACGCCCTGGTATTTATAAAACCCCGGGCGGTCCGCTCCGTACCCGGATATGACCCGGAAACACAGACCATTTCCTACCCGGAATACGGGAAAAACGAAGAAACAGGGTTTTATGCCCCCACCGGGAAAACTATAACCCTGCAATACGATAAAAATACATCTGCCTTTATTGCAAAAGACAATTAAAAGTATAGCTTATGGCACTGCAAACGGAATTAAACATAAAGATCGGAGCCTTAAAGATCAACACATTCAAAAACCTTTCGCTGTCCCAGGACATCGATGAACACCATTTCCTGATCCTGGAATGCCGGGAAGATGAGATCTCCTTACAAAACCCCGGGCTCAAGGGAAATTATCACCAGCTTATAGGAGAGACCATCCTGGTGAGTATGCAGGGAATAGACCGGATGTTTTCTACCCATAGCGGGTATTTTAAAGGCATAATAACCGGTGTCAAGGCCCAGAATATCAACGACAGCAGTGGCAAACGCCTTCAGTTTAAAGCCTATAGCCCCACCATACTTATGGACAACGGGCCGGAGTCTTCTTCTTTTCTGAAGAAAGACCTTGTCGATATTGTTCATGATACGACCAGGCTTTATGATCAACAACTGTTAAAGATAAAGAAAGACCCCCTGAAGCTGCCGGTTTATCCTTATGTGGTGCAGTATAACGAAAGCGACTACCACTTTATACAGCGGATGTGTTCCCGGCAGGGGGAGTGGTTTTATTACAACGGTACAGAACTTATTATAGGCCAGGAAAACACAGGAGAGGAAATTATGTTGCACTACGGCTATAATCTTAGTCATTACGATTTTGAGATGAGCCTGCAGCCCACCCGTTTTAAATATCACAGTAATGACCTTTCCGAAGGCGAATCACACCAGAGTATGACCAAAGAATACGAGAACGGGGTCAATGGTATAGCTGCGGAGCTGGTAAAATCTTCGGGAAGGGTATTCTCCAAGGAAACCATTGCGCAGCACAATCAACTGGTCAATGAAGGGTCGGGCAAGGTGGACATGGATAATTTTGCCCAGCTCAATTTCCAGAAGAAGGTAGCCAACATGATCTTTGTTAACGGCAGCAGCGAAAACCCGGCCATACGCCCCGGGGCGGTTGTACGCATACTGGATGAAGACGGAAGCTCACAAGGTATATTTAAGGTGATCTCCGCAACTCACTATTGTACGGACACGGGAGACTACAACAACAATTTCAGGGCTGTTCCGGTAGCTGTGGAAGTATCTCCTTTCTCAAGGCCCGGCGAATATCCCAGGTGCGAAAGCCAGCCTGCGGTGGTTAAGGAAAATAACGACCCCAAGGGACTGGGAAGGATAAAGGTACAGATGGCCTGGCAAAAAGAAAATGCGCAGACCACAGACTGGATACCACTGGCTTCTCCTCACGGGGGCAGTGGCAAAGGCTTTCACTTTATCCCCGAGATCGGTGAAAATGTCATGGTGGACTTCCAGAGCGGCAATGCCGAACTGCCTTATGTCACCGGAAGTGTGCATCACAACCAGGCCAAAAGCGGCTATCACGACCCCGATAATAACCTAAAGGCCATTCGGAGCCGGAGCGGAAACAAGATGGTGTTTGACGATAAGGCCGGAAGTACTACCATAACAGACAAAGGAAGCGCCAGTATGGAAATGGACGGGGCAGGGACTACAACCATCACCACTGCTGCAAAACAGCTTATTAATGTAGGAGGGGAAGAAGGAGGTCCGGCCAATAGTAGCATGTCTATGGACAGCGACGGGAATGTTGAAATTAAGGCCAATACCAAAATAACATTTATTATAGGCGAAAGCAAAATAGAAATTACCGGTACCCAGATAAAAGTAACAAGTGACGATATTTTAGTTGACGGAAAAAGCCAGGCTACCATAAAAGGGACTGACAGTGCACAGGCTGTGTTTAACGGGATAGCAAAAATCAAGGGCTCCCAGGTAGATATCAATTAATACCGGAAAGGGAAACGAAGTATTTGGACAATGGGAAAAAAAATGGACTACAGTTTTTATACAAAAGAACAGGAGGCCCGGGAAAAAGCTGTTGCGGATAAGCAAACTAAGAGCAAATCGGATTCTGGCCAAACGGCAAGGTATAGGTGTGAACAGTCTGTGGTGATGAAATTAAATGGTATTATACACAGCCACGCAGATACTAAAAGAGAATTTATGGTTCATAAATCGCCAAAAAATGCCGAATTTACGATCAAGGTTGAGATGGTTGATAATATTGTTGAGGCATACCAGCAGCAATTGGAACTTGCCATAAAATTAGTCTGTGAAATAGACAAAATTAAATCCGATATACTGGTTTCTGTTGATGACTCGGGTAAAATGGATAAAATACTCAATCATACAGAGATCGTAGAGAAATGGAAAAAGAAGAAAGAAGAGTTTGAGAATGATTTTGCCTTTATGAGAAATGAGAACTCAAAAAAAGAGTTTGAAAAGTTTCTGGAGATGAATAATGAGCAGATATCAACTCCTGAAAATATCAAAAATGACCTGAATACCAAGTTATTTTTTGATTTATTTTTTGATAAGTATTTAGTGGGTAATGAAAATTTCGGAGATTATATCAGGACTTACCACTCACAGTTGTTTGATGGCTATGGTGTTGGTCTGGACTTTAGTCAGGATATTTTGGCGGAAAGCCCTAAAGAAGTAAAAGTAAGAAAGGTAAGTACTCTTGATAAAACGAAATTGGATATTGCTTTTTTGGAAAAGCAATATGATACGAAATTTAAGCCTATGGTTAAGTATAAATTTTCTGAGTATAACTTTAGCGTCAGGGAAACGAGTACGATAAACACAGAAGACCACTGGATTGAAGAATCCAATGTAACCATGATTGAGGAAGTGAAGAACAATGTCCAGGTTTTAATAGATTACAAACTGAGAAAAATAGAAACATAATGGCACAATCTTATATACCGGAAGGGACCGAGGTGATATGTACCATGATGCAAAAAGGACCGAACAAAATTGGTATTAACAGGACTTCTTATGTGGTACACAAGAGTGAGAATGCCCCGCTTCTCAATAAACTGGACAAAAAGATCAGCGATTCGTTCCAGTGCAAGAATGCTTCAAAATTCTGGGGCGGGTTATCAACGTTATGTGCAGGGATTGCCATAGGTGCCCTAGTAGTAGCCGCTGTTGCGGCCACCGTCCTGACTGGTGGAGCTGCAGCTGTTTTTATTGTAGCAGCGGCAGGAACCGCCCTGGTGAGTTTGGGGGCCGGGGTTACCGGATTGTACAAAGCGGCTCACGATTGTGATGCTACCTTAGAATCGCAGTGGCAACTTCTTCACGAAACTGTTAATATAGACGGAGAACAGGCTGTGTTAAACCGTTCTTTTATCAGTTGCGTCAAAGGAGGGAAGGTGAGCCTGATTGTCGATCCGGTTATAGCTAAAAGTGCGGCAGAGCAGATCATTAACAATAATGAAAATGAAGTTTCCGCTCACTTGAGCAGCCAGTTTGTAATGGGGCTTATCACAGGGGCTGTTTCAGCTTCACCGGCCGCTTTAGCCGTATCTTCCCCTTTGGCCATTTACTCATATAACGATGCCGAAAGTAAAGAACAAGAACAACGGGCTCAGCAGCAGGAAAGAGATCCTTTTCTGACCCGGGCTGGTGATGCTGCAAAAAATGAAGCGAGAAATACCACTATAGGCTTGCCCGGAGGATTTGTAGAAAATGTTAATGAGGTAACAAAAATTAACCGGTCGGTGCAGAGCGAAATGATAGAGTACGGTCAGCAGGCCGTAGCAAGAGAGGCTGCAGGAGATGTAGCGGGCGCTGCCAATGCAAGACTTGCTCAGGACATTGCTTCACGTTCTTTTCAAACCCCTTGGAAAAGCATGTTAAAAGGGCTTGGATGGGGGCTAGCCGCTGGAGCGGTTAATTTTGGGATCGATGAATTTTCTAATAGTTATGAGGATAGAATGCATGTACAATCGCTGGATGTTCGAGATAATGCTGATAGGTCTGATTCAGATAATAATGTTGGAATAATAGCTACTGATCTATGAAGAACTTAGGTATACCATATGCCGTTGGGTATATATTGGCGGGACTTGTCGTCTTACCGCTTTTATTGCTTTTAGTGAATAAGGTGTTTTTTCAAGGCAATGATGCTGAAAAGTATATTCAGGATTATTTAGGGAATATGGAAAATTTAAAAGTACATATAAGCCCTGATCAGGAAATTGTTTCGGCATATGAAAGATATACTGCGTATTTATCCAAAGGTGACGGAATTATTCATATTAGAACAAAAACATTCTATTCAAATGAATACGATAAGCACTTTCAATTTCGAATGGTAAATATCGGGGATAACTTTTATTCTGCTTTCTATAATCATATAGAGAAAAACGGTTTTATTATTACTGTCAATAAAGATGATATGAATAACTCCAAGATGGGCACTAAAGAAAACCCTGTTCCCGTTTTCAGGGTAGTAGGAGATGAAAAACCGGTACGTTTATGGCATACTGGGGAGGACGGTGAAACTGTTTATGAAAACTATGATATTACAAAAATACAATATGAGAACAGCATTTACTGCCATTTAAAATATGTAATGCCAAAAGAGGAGTTTAAGGAGCAGTTTGAGAAAGAGAAGTAAGTTGTGGTTGTATATCTGTGAAAAATCTGGGACTACCATTCGCCATTGGATATGCACTGACAGGCCTTGTAGCTTTGCAATTTTCTACCATGCTACGGCTTTATCTTTTGGTACACCGGCGTATAATTCTTCGTGAGCCATTTTAATCTTACCTTTTAATTTAAGAATCGTTTTATCAATGGTGGTAAGCATCCCGGTTACACGTTTCTTCCGAGCTTTCATCGCTGTCTTCTGACCTTCAGGTGTTTGGGCCAGATCGAAATCAGGACCATTCAAAATATTGACAACACCCTTGGACGGAAAATCAAATTCTCCGTAAAAAAAATTGCTGCAGCCTGAGTAATTCCTCCTTGCCATACAACCTGTACCTTTTCTCGGTACGGACGGATGGTTTCAGCAACCCGATCTTGTCGTGCAGGCGTAGCGTGTGCACCGTTACGCCTGCAAGTCCGGACAGTTGTTTTACCTTGTAGTTTTGTAGTTTGCCTGATACTCTTTACCGTTCATTTTGCAAAGCCATGTTATGCCCTAAGGTAGGGGGCAAACCTTTTTTGATGTTTTTTCAAAAAATTACTTTTCCGGGTCCGTGAAAGTAACAATGTCTATTCCGATTCCGTTGGGGTCAACAATGGCAAAATGCCTGTCTCCCCAGGGTTCGTCGCGTATCTCAATCGCTATTGCAATCTCTTTGTTTTTAATTTGCCTATACACTTCGTCCACATTTTCCACCTCTATGGTAAGATAAACCCCTTTGCCATTAAATGGTGATTGAAAAATAGGTTTTTGACTGGGGTGATTGGGTTGAAGAAAACTGATTTCCGCCGATTTATCAGGCGTGTGCATCAAAAGATAAAATTCATTTTCAAAGGACACGCCAAAGCCCAATACATTGGTGTAAAATTCTTTGGTCTCTTCCAGTTTTTCGGTGATGATTCCTGCGTTTAGTTTCATTTTGTCGGGTATTTGTGCACTTGCCAATGTTGCAATTAGCAAAAATGCGGGGATGAATAATGTTCTCATTGCCAATAAGTTTATTGTTTGTACAAACTTAAGATGAGAACAACCGCCTGAATTGTAAAAATCGGACAAAGTTTACCGTAATGCCTCGGACGGAGTTACCCCATAAAATGTTTTGAAGTTTTTGATGAAATGGGCCTGGTCGAAGAAGCCAAGGTCAAAATATAATTTGTCTTCCTTAAGGCTTAACCTGGATGGCATTGCGTTTAGTATATGCTGAAACCGTACAACATTGCTAAATGCTTTAGGAGTGGTGCCAATATAATAATTAAAAATTCTGCGTAGTTGTCTCGGGCTTAATCCTGTCGCTAAATCAGTTTCGGTATCTAAAAATCCCTTACACCGAAAAATAAGGCGCAAAGCATTGAGAAAGCGAGTATCCAAATTAAAATGTTGGTTTCGGATGTGGACACTCAACTTCCCGTTTAGCAGGGTTACAATTTTTTCAAAAGACAGTTTTGAGTTGATATTGTCCTCAATCCATTGTGAAAAATCGGGCAGCACCTGCCTTAGTTCTTGAGATTGATTACTCAGGCTTTGGGCGTTTATTCCAAACAAAAGTGGAAATGCAGAAGGCAGAAAGCGAATGCCCATATAATTAAACTCATTGCCGATGGCAAACTCGGTATATTTCCTGAAAAACCCCATCACGAAGTTTTCCGTCGGTTGGTTATGGTCAAAAAATATATCAATACAACCGTCCGAAACGACCCTGTAAACAAAAGGTTCTTTTAAGGCATTTGTGGTTTTTAACTGCCAAAAACAGTACACGAAATTTTCAATGGCTTTAACCGGACGGGTTTCCTGATAAACAATTTCTTTAGCACCAACCTTTACTGTCGGTTGAATGGGACGATAAAAGTCTTTTATAAATTTAATTTCTTCCACGTTTTAGATTTTCCACAGGAAAATCAAATGTACCAAAATTGAGCAATTATTTTTATACGGTGTGTGTGCCTGGCATGGGCATCTTTTATTTATGGATGGATTTGTAATTATTTCCACACCGTCATTCCCCCCAGATAACCAAACATTTTCTCTCCGAGTTCTACACCTTTCTCAGAATTTGTAAATAGAACATATCCCCATTTGTTTGCTTTATCAAATACATACCAGCAGGTAAAACCATCATTACTGCCGCTATGAAAATAGACGTTCTTAAATTCTTTATCTCCAGTCATAAACCCTAAGGTATAGTAATACGCTGTCCCCGAATCTGAAGTAAAGGCTTTAGATTCATAACCTAATAATTCTTTATAACTACTTTCGGAAAGATGTTCATTTTTCATAATTGCTATCATCCATTTAGAAAAATCAAGTGAATTAGTATGTAAAGAGGAAGGGGCTACAAAAATTCCATCATCTTTTTTGTACCAATAATTATTTTCCCAATCAATCCAATGGCCATCTTTATCGTAAGGTTCTGCTTTTAATTTTCTGGTAGTTTTATTTTGAATGAACACAGTGCTATTCATTCCCAAAGGTTTTGCAACTTTATTTTGAAATGATTTTTCCAGTAATTTCCAATCACCTCCTTCAATTTTTTTTAAAACCATAGCTAAATATTGATAACCTTCTCCTGAATATTCAAAACGTGTCCCGGGTTCAAATTTTATTTTCAGTTTTTTATCCTTTTCATTTTCTCTCCAGTTAGGAAATCCTGACCGATGACTCAAAACCATTCTGGCTGTTATTTTTTTGTATCTTTCATCGTATGCAATATCGGAGTAGGGTAGATATTTATACAAAGGTTTATCTAAATCTAATTTACCCTCTTCGACGTATTTCATCACAAAAAAGGCAAATATCGACTTTGATAATGAGGCCGCTTCAAATATAGTTTCTGAATTTACAGGTAATTTCTTTTCTAAATTCGCATAACCATAAGAGTTGTGATAGACAACTTCTCCGTTATTAATTATAGAAAAAGATAAGCCGGGAACCTTTAGTTCTTTCATATTATCTTTTATATAATGATCAACGGAATCTTTTGAAATATGAGTGTTTTTATAATTCCTAACTATTGTATTTTCGTTAAAAGAACAACCATATAGCAGAATTGTATAGAGCACAATATGGAATATTCTGTAGAAAATTTGTTTTATCATCATCACTGTTCTTTATTTCGAATTTCACAGCCTTAAAGACTTTTCAATGCAATAAAGCATGCTCAAGCCCCTCTCCGGAGTATCCCCAATGTTTCATAGTTTAAAGACCTGTGGTAAATTTGAAAGTTACAAAAAATGAGGCTAATGCTCCGGAACATAATAGTTGAATGCCACTCACAAAGGAACTAGATGTAGTGGACTTTCATTGACGTGTAAACGGCTGTGAAGTCAGAGGCATTCGGAGTGCCTTCAGCATATACTTTGCAGAGCGGAGGAAACTGCCGGGCCCGGCCCCCCATATACAGCATTGAAAATACCAGTGGAAGGCTTATCCGTATTGGTGGAGGCATTACACTCAAAAAAGGCCGAGAAGCAATCGGAGCCCTGGATATTGCCTGTACGTTTTATTCACCCGGTCTACCTTTACTGTTTTAATGTTTACGGTGAATTATTCTTCGACGGATGTCCTTTATGATCCATTCGTTCTTTTGTTGTACAGGGTAAGCGGTGTAGATAATCCTGTGTTCGCCGGAAACCATCTGCAACTGCAATTTCAAGTTACCGTTTTCCCGTTGCAACCGCCAGGCCCCGATGTGTGGCGTTCCGCTGCTGTCCGTAAATATGTTTGATGGAATTAATTCCGAAGCAAGCTGGCGATAGTCTGCTTCATTTTCTCGTGCCTGTAAAGCCCGAAGAAGCACTTGCTTTATGGCATTCAGATCGGGAAACTGGCTATTTTGGGTCATATCGTCCATTTGCCTTTTAGCTTTATCCTTTCGCTTATTTTTCTTTTTCAGTTTTTTGACAACCCGTTTTTCAAAGATTTTAAGGGTTTCTTCCGGGGTATGTTTTTTATGGGGTGGTGTATAGATAAATTGTTTTTTTCGGAACCCTTTTGGTTTGGGGTCGTAAAGATGAGTTTTAACCAGGGTCAAGGTACTTTGGGCATCGTCCCCGCTGATTTGGATATAGGCAAAGGCACTCCTGTAATGAATGGTGTCCTGTGGGCCCGTAGTCCCAGGGTCTAACAACAGGGCCAGGGTGTCCGTCTTTCCACGGGAGTGGAAGACATTGGTCTCGCTGTTAAAATCGATGGAAAAAAAAGGTTTTATACGGTTCATTTCCTTTATCTGCAATTCGTTGATCCGGGCAATTAACTCGTTTCGTGAATAGTTGAAATAATATGTCTTGTCCATTGTATAAGTACGCTTGGTCACCGGGGCCCGGGAAGTAGATACAAATGCCAGTGGCGCCAGGACAAGAAGCCCGTTTACCGCCCATTTTTTGAGGTGGTACTGTTTTTCTGACGAAAACACATACCAGGAGAGGACAATGGCGGGCAGGGTAAAATAATCGCTGTAATCCACAGTACGGGATACAGGGATGCCCGAACCGTTGAGGAAACCGATCAGCGGTTCTACTATAGGCGTTTTCCAGACAATGAACAATATGGCCGTAATCCAATGTATCGGTGTTTTATATTTTGAGTGTAAGGCGCTAAAAAAATAGGCAAATGCAAACAGCCCGGCCACGTCCGACAGTTTTCCCGTAAAGGCATTGCCAAGAGTGGATTTCAGCACCCAATCGTTGAGGATCAACAACGCCAGGGAAAGGATAAAGAGGGGGTTTGCTAATTTATACAGGTGGTTCATTTACTATTTTTTAGCCCACCCACCTGGTTGGAACGGGCAGGTTGGAAAAAATTTAAAGGAGTGAAATAAACATCCTTCAAATTTAATGAAATAAACGGTAAACAAAATGTGTCACACCTCATTAACTTTAACTTCGTTTTTTATATTTGAAGAACTTTTAAAAGAACTATGTCCGATCTTCCCATCAAAAAGCTAAAAGATATCAGGCATCTGCTGCCTGCCGATTGCTGGTTTGCCCAATGTAACGAGGCAACAGGTGAATTTAATGAGGATAAGGTGGCTCACCTGGTCGGTAACCGGGAACTGGAAACCCTGGACCTCGATTTTTTTGAACGTGAAGATGAGGATGTACCTGTACTAGTACTGGTGGAAGGCAATCTGCAAATCCGGAATATCCATAACCGGGAAACGGATGGTGCTGCGGGCCTCATCGTACTGGGCGATCTGGCTGCCGAAAATATAGTTGTGGGCGGACAGGAAATTTACGTAACAGGAAATCTCAATGTAAGTGGCTTGTATTGGGGTGATTATAACCACGGCAGCCTTGTGGTACAAGGAACCATAGGTATAAACGTTTTTTTAAGCACGGACTATGATTTTGATCATCGGCGGTTTCAGGAGGGGGATCGTGTGAATGTTACACATTTTCTCTGGGACGATCGGGAAGATGAATTTGACCGGGATCGGCTCGTTGCCCTGTTTGAACCTAATTGCCTGTTGGACGAAGGAGAACTCGTGGATGACCCCTACAGCTTTAAGGATTGGCTGAACCCTACGGAAATATTGGAGAGGCTCGACTCCGGAGAACAGGTACTGCTCAAAAATCCCCGGGAATATAACAAGGAGGGAAAAGACATCCCCTTTGTCTTTGAAAGCCCGGAGTTCAATGACCGAAACCTGCAACGTCTTCGCAAGTCGCCCCTCTTCCTGGATCATATCCCCTCCGATGCCGAAGACCGTACCCAGGTCGTAGAGTACTGGCGTAATCATAACTTTAAACGGGTACTGGTCACAAAAGACAGGCCCGGAAGCGAAGTGGTGTATTTTCAAAAAGGAGACCAAGCCCTTGTTATAGCGTACGAGGAGCAAAAACCGGGCTTTTTGAGGAGATTTGCCGGGAATTCCCCCGCTTTGCAGATTACGATACAGTGCCGCACCATAATAAGAGGACAGAAGCCCCAATGGTATGATTACAATCCGGAACTGCCCGAACACCAAAAATTCAAATCACTAACCCAACCGATGTGGGAAGACCTGCTCAACGAATGGAGTGAAATGGAATACTGGTGCCTGAAATTCCGGGAAACCGTTACTTTGGAAAAAGCGGAGGATATACTGGCGTTGCCATTGGTAAGGGAAAAGTACAGTGATTATTATAACGAAGATGCCGATCAGCTTTGGTTCGGTAACGCTAACTGGCAGTTTCGCCAGGCCGACAATTCCTGGGGGCGTTGTCCGCGGATCAGTATCCTAAGGCAAATACATTTTGAAGGAGATGAAGGCTATGACGAAAAAACGGCTTTTGAATTTTTCCATTACGATCTGAAAACCCTGGAGAACGGCGTTACGGCGGTCATACTTTGCACACAGGGTGCCAATGGTTACGACAGCGAGCCTTACCGGGTTCCCCCTGCCGAAACTGAAAAATACCGCAAAGCGATACGTTATTTTCAACAACTGGAAGAACGTATTTTCCGTTTGAACGATACCTATACGATTCAACAATGAACTTTATTAAGGAAAACAAGCTCGAGCTGCATTTGAAGTTGGGCAGAAAGCTGGCCCGGTTTGTAAAAACGGACCTGTATTTCAACTCCCGGACTTTCGACTGGTTAAAGTTGGAAAAAACGGAAGACCAATATAAGGCCGCACTCATCAGGAGCTTTGATGGTCGATTGCGATACCTTATCGGTCCGGCCGTTACAACCAGGAACAGCTAAAAAAGGACTACCGCTAGTATTTGATATATGTTCAGCCCCGTTTTTTACAAGCTGTTTTTTGATGATCTTCTTAGCGCTTTCCGGTGTCATCTTTTTAAATTTTATACCCCGGAAAAAGGTATGTAACTATTTACAGCACCATCCTCACATTAATTTAAGATAATCCGTAGTTCCATACCAGTATACCGGAATACTGATCAAAAGGGTAAAGACTATGGCCAGAAACAGGGCATAACGGCTTCCCGCAACTTTAAGAAAAAGAAACAGCCGTATAAGCGAATGTGCGATAAATAGTGCTAATGAAGCCAATTCTTCCCCCGGTTCATACCTGGCCAGCATCATAAACAACCAGAAAATGAATAACAGAAAAAGATATTCTGCGGCTATGACTATACCTCTCAATATACGGTTCTTAATAAAGAGTAACGGGATATAAAGCAGGAAGCCGGAAAATATCCAGGCAAGGCTCCAATCCAGATCGGCATTAGTAGAGGTTAAAAGGATGACGGTTAGTGCTGAAGCCACTATAACAGTATAGAAATAGGGGTTGAGTGCGTTTTGGTTTTTCATAAGATTACGTTTGTTCCTGAATAAAAACCAGGTCTCAGGGCCGCCATATTTTGAGCGGGCCTTTTCAGGATACCGTTTATCGTTTTAACGATATCTTTTCGAGGGGGATCTCCAGGGTGTCACGGAGATCCATCCGCGGTTTCCATTTTATATCTACCGGTTTGTATCCTTTTTTTTCAATACGCACTTTCATACGTGGCCCGGTAGGGAAACCGTTAACGATCTGGAAGGATTGAAACCATCCCAGGCTATCTGTTTGCGGCGGGCGGATAAGCCCGTAAGGCCCAGCATTAACCTTCAGGTCCCTTTTTTTATTATACCGCCTGTATTCCGCCCCGGGAACGGGCTGCCCTGTTGCGGCATCTACCACATAACCCTGCCGGTTTTGCATACTATCGCAGGAAATTAATCCGAACAACAACCCCGGTAGTATCTGCCACAAGCCTGCCCGGCCTGCTGTTTTCAGCAATGCGGATATGGATGATATACGTCTGAAGTTCGTCTTCAATATTAGTGTTTTTTGCCCGGGGCTTTATGTTTTTCCGATATGGACAAGGCTTTTATAAGCCATTCCCGATCTACAAATATAAATTTCATGTAGGAGAAAGAAGTCGTTGTTTTCAGGGATTTTCAGGGGCCTTTATTCAAAAATAGCAGTGATGCGTTAATTTTTAGCCCGCTTTTAAGTACTGTAAGTTGTACGCCGGGAAAAGCTGAATGTGCTTGCAGGATGAAATTATCGGTGCTAAAATTCTATTATTGCGTAAACAAACCTTCCATTCTTCGGTATTCGTCAGTGCTTAATTCCTGTTTTAGTTCTTCTAGAAAGTCCAGCGCAGTTGCCCTTTGAGGGTATTTATGTTCCTCAAGAAAGGTTTTGAGAATTTTGTTCAATCGTTGTTCGCCTATTTCCCGGGAAAGTTTTACCATCACAATAGCGCCTTTGGAATAGGAGATATGAGTGTTTTCAGGCGTTACTTTAAAGAGTGGCTGCTCTTCATAAAATCCTTTTTCTGATCGGTAAATCTGTTCGTGGATTCTCAGCCGTTTATTCATTTCCTTTTCGCCATATTTTTCTTTGCATATCATCATCTCGGTATACATAGCCAGTGTTTCCGTGAGCATGGTAGCACCTTCCCGGTCGTCGGGCGAAATCCGGTTGTTGCCCCACCAAAAATGGGAAAGCTCGTGCGCGGCCAGTTCATTGATAACGTCTTGTCCTTTGTCGGCATCAACATTGGTGTGAAAGGCCATATTTTCGGTCATAAAAATTGCCGATGGATAAGCTGTTGCACTAAATCCGGCCGTAAAGGACGAAACCTCTGCAAACGATACCGACCTGAAGGGGTAGCTCCCGAAATTTTCAATACAGTAATCCAGCGATTGTTTGGCATTTTCAATCAACCGGTTCACGTTTTCAAAATGAGAAGGAAGGTAAAACACATTGACTTCATGGCCTTTATGGATAGTTTTTTTAACGGCATAGTTCGCTGAAGACACCGCAAACCGGAACGGAATATTTTCAGCACTGTACTGAAAATAATGCCGGTCGCCTTTTTTCCATTGCCTGATCAATTCCCCGGTCCCAATGGCAGTTTGCCCGGATGTTGTGGAAATGGTCATATCCAAATCGATAAAATCCCGGGGATTGGTTTTCGGGGCTTCCAGTTTTTTAATTCCGGTTGCCTTGCCCAGTCCGAATTCGGCCCTTTTGTCTTTTTTATCGTCCGTAATTTCATTTCCTGCCTGATATCCAATTGCCGGATAATAGCGGCTTATGCGCATAAAAGAGCCGTTTTCGACAATGACATTCGCCGGGTTGTGACCATTTACCGGATGCCATTGGTAACGTAACGAAAAACCTAAAGCAGCCTCATCGCCGGGAGCCAATGGAGTGGAGAGCTTCAAAACTTCCACCTTCTTTTTCAATTCGGTCGGTTTGTTCCGGAACGTAAAAACCGCCTTTTCAAGTTGAAGGGCTTCCTCAAAGTTGAAAAGGATATTTTCAACCGGTCGCCCGGTCAGGTTTTTTAAGGAATAGGTTCCATGAAGGGTGTAAGCATTTTCAGAAGGGTATAGGTCTATTCGGGTTTTAACCGCTATAATCGTTGGCTGCGGAAAGTCTTGATACTTTCGGTATTTTTTTTCATAGGTAGCGGATTTCAGGAATTGGATGTTTTCGCCTTTCGCCAAATAGCCTTTTTGGAAGCTATTGCCACTAATGAAAACAAGTGCCAGGGTAATTAAACCCAATATAATTTTGCCAAGATTGAACTGTTTTCTTTTCAGATAATCAAAAACCAACCAGAAAATTATCAGCATACCCAAACCAAACAAAAGACGATAAATAAAGCTGCCCATATAAATCCCGTACCCCAAAAAATCGCTATACGCACCATGGTAACCTGACAAAAACCGGAGCAGTGAAAATTCAATAAATGTTTTGGAAAGCGGAGTGGCGAATATTGCAGCAAAAACAACCGAAACCGCCAGTGCCGTATATTTTTTCTTTAACAATGCGTTCAACAAAACAAGGAATCCCGACAAGAGTATCAGTGGCAAGGTGTTAAAAACCAATACACCCCCATAAGCCATTCCGTCAAGACGGGGATAGTTGAATATCCATTGAAATATAAGACCTTCCAAAATCAGCAATAGTGAAAAAACAAGCAGGAGAGCAGAAATGCTCAACCAATGCGATACGGTTTTTACAAAGAAAAAGTAAGTTGCATTTTCTACCGGCGAAAAATTTGAAGTACGGCTACGCCAGTAAAGTTCGTTAATAAGGTAAACCGACAGAAACACGCCGGGCAGATAAAAATTCTTGTTGATGGTTTGTGCCATTAGCCCTGAACTTGCATAATGTTGGGGAAAGCGGATGCCCTGGTCAATGGCGGCATAGATTTCCATTCCCACATAAAACAGCAAAAGCAGGCAGATAGCATAAAAAACAATGCTTTTAAAAGCATAAACCAAATCCATTTTTACAAACGAAAGGATACTTTTTATTCTATTGATTTTCCGATGGTTTTGACAAACGGTTATGGGGCTTGCAGTCAGGGAATTAAAATCCGTATACGGTGAAACCCGGATTTTTTTGCCTTTTCCGGGCCGTTTATTTCTCAAACGGAATGAAAAAGATCTTACCGAAAGAGCCAGGAATAACAATGAAAAAAACAGGACTATTAACCTGTTAGCCAGAAATACGCCTGAAAGCGGCACTAAAGAGCTATTGCGTTCTGCAACCGTGAAATCCCTGGCCTGGAAAAAATAGGCCGACAGGCCAAAGGGGTCCGTCAGCGCCGAGATTTTTTGGGCAGCATTCGATTGGGGCAAAGCCCCCACCATAAAAGGCGATCCGGAATAGATCAACATTACCATATACAAAACGTACAGCAATAATCCACCGATGATCACCGCCATTTTATTTCGGGTAAATATGCCCAAAAAGAACAAGATGCTGCAGACAATCAGGCAATTAATAACGCCCAGAACGATAAGCGGATAGAGGTAATAAGAAAAATAAAAATCGGGGTTTATCCCGGCGCCGGTCCGTAAATTTTGTCCGATGACAAAACCAATAACCATGCACAAAAAACACAGAAAGGTTAATGTGAAAAATGACAGGAACCTCCCTGAAATAAATGAGTTCTCTTTGACAGGCAAAGAAAAGATCATCAGGTCAAAACGGGCATCCCTCTCCCTGAACAGTAATTGTCCGGCGAGAATAGTGGCTATAAAAACGAGAGACAGGCTTAAAAAACCCAACATAAATCCCGCAGTGTAGGCGCTGTTCAGGAAAACACCTTCCCCAACGGTAAGATTAAATTGGTAACCCGCAAAAATACCGGCTCCCGTCAACAGCAACAGCACAATATAACAGACAGGTTTTCCGAAAGACCTGATGTCGAAAAGCAAGATCGGGATCATTGTGCCGGATTTGTATTAAGTTGATGAAAATAAATGTGTTCCAATGTTGCAGGGGCCCGGGTAAAACCTTCCGGTTGTTGTTCGGAAAAAATGTTTACCCGGATCTCTCCCTGCCTAAACTCATAATTGATAAAATGATCTCCGGCTTTATACTCCTTAAATTCGGCCTGGGTTACGGCCTTTTGCCAAACTTTATTTTCAATACCTCTCATTAATTCCGAAGGTGCACCCATGCAGAGTAACATTCCGTTTTTGATGATCGCCATTTGAGCGCAAAGGTTTTTTACATCCTCTACCAAATGGGTGGAAAGAATAACGATCCTGTTTATGCTAATTTCACTTAGCAACAGGTTCAGGCGGTTTCGTTCTTCGGGGTCGAGCCCCGCGGTAGGTTCGTCCACGATAATGATCTTTGGATTACCCAGAAGTGCCTGGGCAACGCCGAAACGTTGTTTCATCCCACCCGAAAAAGTATGGACTTCCCGGTTTCGTTGATTATATAGGTTGACCCTATTCAGTAATTCGTTGATTTGCACTTTCCTTTCGTTTTTGCTGGTGATACCTTTTAAGATCGCCAAGTGGTTGAGCAGATCGCGGGCTGAAACTTTAGGATATACCCCGAAATCCTGCGGAAGAAACCCCAGGTGTCTTTTTATGGATAAGGGATTTTTCAGGACATCTTCGCCGTTAAACAATATTTCGCCGTCATCGGCTTTTTGCAGACCGGCAATGGTTTTCATCAACGATGATTTTCCTGCACCATTCGGACCCAACAGCCCAAACATTCCATTCCCGATTTCCAATGAGATATTATGAATGGCTTTCACACCGTTCGGGTAGGTTTTAATTAGGTTGGAAATGCTTAATATGTTCATTTTTCGTCTTCTTTATATTCCAGAATATCGCCGGGTTGGCACTCCAAAACCTTGCAGATGGCTTCGAGTGTTTCAAAGCGGACGCCTTTTGCCTTTCCGGTTTTTAAAATGGAAAGGTTCACCGTGGTAATCCCGATTTTTTCTGCCAATTCCTTGCTTTGCATTTTGCGCTTGGCCAATATCACGTCTAAATTGATTACTATCGCCATAATTAGATAAATAAGTCCTGTTCGTTTTGTAACCCAATACCCTGATTGAAAATCGCCGCAAGGAAATAGATGAATATCCCGAGGAAGAAATGCACCACAACTAACGCAAGGATAAAATCTTCAATAGGAACAAAGAAACTGCCGATTACGGTTGCCAAAGCAGGTGCTACAAGGTTAAACCCAAAAAATCGCTTTAAGTGAACTACATTTCGGGCCGTAAACAATACGGGTTTAAGGAAAACCCGGAATACGTTTGATGACATCCAGAAGAAAATGCTGTACAACCCCAGGGGAAGCAGAAGCGAAAATATGATATACAGCGTATTGTTTTCTGCTATAAGGAATGGCTTTGTGGTAAACGGATAGAAAATATGCAACAAATTTTTATCAAATATGCTTGTCCGGATCCCGGTTACAATGCAGAATGCTGCATACAAGGTGGTGATTGAATATCCTATGGCCAGCACCAGGCTGATAATGTAGAGTGTTTTAGCTATGATTTTTGTTCGTCTCATTTTAATTCCATTTAGAAAATTAATGTTACAAATATATAAATTAAAATAAAACGATAATTATTGAAATCTAAAATAGACGGAATAGCTTTGAGTTGCATGACCAATAGCCCAAAAGCCTTCAGTTTTAGTAGCCTTCGGGGAGGTGATTTCTTAAGGTTTATGGTGATGTTGAAGTTGGCCGCGCAGTAAAGTACCGGGAAAACCTTTATCCAATTCTTAACGGAAAAGGAAAATAAATGAAACAGGAAGCCGTTAAAAATACATGCGTACAACGATAAAACCTCTTTATAAAAACGGCTTAAAATTTTTATGGACCCTGACCGCCCTGGTCACCGTGGTTGTCCTTTCCGGTTTCACGAACAACAAGGCTCCCCGACAAAGCATTACCCTGGAGGTTACGGCCATGGCCTATAATTCTGTTAACAGCCAGACCAAAAGAGGAGACCCTACCTTAACCGCCTGGGGAGATAAGCTAAAGCCGGGGATGAAATCGATTGCTGTTTCGCACGATTTGATAAAGATGGGCCTTGGCCACAATACAAAAGTTAAAATTGAAGGCCTGGCCGGCGTTTATGTAGTGAAAGACAAGATGAACAAACGCTGGAAGAAAAAAATAGACATCTATATGGGGCAGGACGTAAAAGCCGCCCGTAAATGGGGAAGACGAAAAGTGACCATCACTTTTACCCCCTAACCATTAAGAGAAGGGTTATCAGGGTGGGGATGTGGTGCCCGGCTGAGCTGCAAACTTCGCAGAGCAGGCTTTATTACTTTGTTTCGTTGATTGTCATAAATTAAAAAATAGCTGATAAGAGCGGCATGTATGATGGGGGCTGTAAAGGGAGCACTCGTTTCCGTTGCACTCAAACGAGCGCCAGGTTTAAGCAAAAACGCTCAATTTTAGTGGTTCAGCCCGCATTACACTTATACAAGGTTATAGCCAATTATTTATTCTTTACTTTTTCGATTTTACCTACCATTTTTTTCGCATTCCCTTTGGTACCGCCTAGCGCTATGGCCTTTTTATAATTGGATAATGCCAAATCGAATTGTTTGTCTCTAAAATATGCCTCGCCTAAACTATCATAGGCATAGGGTTCTTTGGGAAATTCTTTTGCCAGAAGTTTAAAAATCTTAATAGCGTCTTTAATCTGGTTTTTTTCAATCAATTTATATCCAACTCTGGCTAATTCAGAGGGGTTTGAAAAATTATAGTCGTCCGGAAATTGATTTTTTAATTCGTAATAATAGCGGATTCCTTCATCCACGTTGTCATAACATTTTTCTCGTATCGTTAAATAAACGGACTTCTTAGGCATTTCAAATGGTTTGTCCTGTATAATATTTTCAATGGCACCGGCAATTTCTCCGAGTTTAAAGTTTTTGTTATTAGTTGTCATTGTTATGGATAGCCCCAATGTTGAATTAGAATATATCAACGCCTCATAATTGTATGATGACCCTTGATGGTAATGTGTTATAACTTGATTGTCCTTTAATTCACAACGACCTAATGAGGATTGCTTCCCTTGAAAATTAGTATGGGCAAGAACAAAAAGTGATTCTTTCGATATTATTTTACCACGATGCAGGGAAATCAAATATTTATGCAAATCGTTATTTGAGATGTATATCCAGCCGGTAATTGGACTTCTTTCTGATTTATCATTTTGGTTTTCATTATTAAATGCCTTAACCAGATGTTTGTTGCTTGGATCCGGGTCAAAAACAGCACTTTTAAGTTCTAACGGTTTTATAATATTTTCAGTTACGAAATCCTCAAATTTTTGACCTGAAACTTTTTCTATTATTAGTCGCTGTAAAAAAATACTGTTGTTATTATAATTGTAGCCCGTTCCTGGCTCAAAGTCTAGTTTTTGTAGTGATTTTAAACGATTATAAACATTCTCGTTATGATGTGAATTTTCATAATCGATTCCGGGCAATCCTGACGAGTAGGACAAAAGATGCTTAATTTTTAGTTGTTTAGACCATTCAGGTAATCCAAGATTAAATTTATAAATTGAATCGTTAATGTCAAGAAGCTGCTTTTCGGCTAAAATCATTATAGAAATCGCATTGAATTCTTTTGCAATTGAGCCAATGCTATAAATAGAAGAGTCATCTATTTTTTCGGAACCCGAACCATCTGTATAGCCGAAGGATTTGTTATAAACAGTTGTGTCTTTTACTGAAACTATTGCATTGCCATTGAAAACTCCAATATTGTGGCAATTTGATATAAGCGAATCAATAGTTTTGTAATGTTTGTATAAGTTTTTAACCTCTTGTTTTTGTTGTGCTTTACAACTTGTATATAATATAGAAAGGATGAATAAAGAGAGAAATTTAATTTTTGTATTCATAATTTTTTAATATTTCTTTCTTTAAGGACGAATAAAACTCTTGAATGTTACATTTTCATAACGGGCGGCAACGGTAAAGTATATTTTTAGGGAAGCCTGCAGTTACCGCCGTATTTTCCTGTTTTTGGCGGTTTGTTTTTTTTCTTACAACCGGCAATAAGTAGGGCCATGGTAATATGATGGTTTTTGCGAGATGTGGGGCAACGGTATTGCTATTTTCTTTTTATCGTTAACATTTCATTCCCGTTCTTCTGAAATTCATACGGAACGCTTTCTATGTTTACCATATAATCCCTTTTAAAATACGCAATCAGTTTATCTAACAGTTCTGTTTTTTTCGCATCGAGGTCCAGTACCGGGAATATCCTGATTTCTTTCGCTACTCTCAGCATCTCTGTAATGGAAGAAACATGAAAATCAAATCCGAGTTGAGCATATAAGATCAGGAAATGTGAGCTTAAACCCAAATCAAAAGACAGATCTTCAAAACCTGTTTTGTCTGGCAATTCGTGACTTATATACCTGCCCGACCTCTTTCCATGCTCAAAATCCTGAAGGAACCCGGTCATGGCAGAAATACGGATCTGTTCCAGTTCCCGGATGTTTTTGATTTTCGTCCATACGAAATTATCAAGGTTCTCCTTAGTCTGTTGAATAATTATGTCTTTGGTTTCCTCAATTCTTTGCTTTAGGTCTTTTTCTGAAAACCGATAAATAGGGTCAACCGAAACAACACTTTTATTTTGTTCGGTCATTTCAGTGTTAAAACTTGCGGGGCCATCTCCAAAACTGATAATTCTACCATTCAGGTCCGATTCAGTCAGGTTAAACATTTCTTTATATTCTTCTAAATTTCGTCCCCAGGGGACCGTGTTTTTTAATTCAAATGCCATTATTTTTTCCTTTTTAGCAGGTGTGTTTCTATAAACAACAAAAACGTCAGGGGGGACAAACGCTCTTTGCTTATTTTATTGAAGCAATTACGTAATCTTCTATTATTTTCCGGGCCTGCTCGCCTTCAACATATTCACTTCCGTAAGCGCTGCCTGTGAGGATCATTACTATATCGAGTTCCGGGATCACAACAATTTTATTTCCCCCGTTCCCGGAGGCCTCGAAACCTTTAACTGTTTTGTTTTTGTAACGATAGTCCTTTATCCACCACAAATAGCCATAGTCTCCGTCCTCGTTTGTTTCTATTTGTTTGGATGTGCTTTCCCGTATCCAGTCTTTCGGGATGATTTGTTTTCCCTGCCACTCCCCTTTATTGAGATACAGGAGGCCAAACCGGGCCAGGTCTCTCGGTCTTAGTACATTTCCACCTCCTGCAAATTCGTAATGCGGCGGTTTGGGGACTACAAACCATTCATTTTTCATTATTCCTATGTTGTGAAACAGGTATTTATCTGCAAAACCTTTTAAACTCACTCCGGATCGTCTCCGGATAATTTCTCCTAAAAGATTAGCCCCGCCCGAACAGTATGAAAAAACCTCCCCGTTGGCCCTGATCATGGGTAGGTTTAAAGTAAAAGCAAAATCGTCGGGGACATCCGGGAAATGCATGGTATTTCCCGGTGATCCTGCGTCCCAGTCATCGCAAGCCCATCCTGCCGTCATGGTCAGTAAGTGACGGATCCGGATTTTTTCCTTTTCAGGGCTTTGCTCTTTAATCTTATAGTCCTTAAAGTACCCCGTAACCGGTTCGTTTTTGCCTGTTATATACCTTTTTTCGATGGCTATCCCTACCAGGGCGGAAGTTATGCTTTTTCCAACGGAAGTAACATCGTGCAGGCTATCTGCCGTAGACCCGTTAAAATACTCCTCGAACGCTATTTTTCCATTCTTAACTACTACTAATGCATCTACTCCATATAGTGTAGAGTCTTTGATATCTGCTATGAATTTGTTTAATACGTTTTTATCAAGGCCGAGTTTTTCGGGTGATTCGGTTTTCCATGTAAAAGCAGGAATGCTTTCTATTCTTTTTTGTTTGCAAGCGCCAACAAGTATTAAAAGGAAAAACAAACCCAGGTTTATTACTTTGTTTCGTTGTATTGTCATAATTAAAAAATAGCTGATAAGAGCGGCATGTATGATGGGGCTGTAAAGGGGGCACTCGTTTCCGTTGCACTCAAACGAGCACCAGGGATGCCGTAATTATTTTTTTACTGTTATTATAATCTTATCATCTGCCCTATTCGAAGATTTATCAATTGCTGTAAAAGTCAGTTCAAAATCTCCTTCCACAGATGGCATTCCGGATAATTTCATTTGGTCACTATTAAAATTAAGCCAGTCAAACTGATTTTGGTTAACGCTGTAAGTCAATGATGTATCATCGATGTCTTTAAAGTAATCTTTTGGAACGGATATTTCGAATTTCTCTCCGACCTGAACTGTTATATCAGAAAGTGAATTATAAACAAATGGTTTAAACAGTTTTGAAGTATTAACCCAATATATATCTGATTCGGTTAATCCTTTTTCGCCGATTTGCAGTCGCGTAAAAAATAAAAATTTATTGTCAATACTTACAAATGGTCTTCTGTCCCAATCTTTTGAATTTATTGCCGGATCTATTAGTTGAGGTTCAACCCACCTATTATTAATATCACGATAACTAATATATAAATCCATCCAGGTTTCATTGTCTGTATATCTACAAAAAATGATGTATTCTTCCTTTGGGGAAATAAACACACTTTCTTCATCATTCGATGAATTAAGTTCCGAAATCACTTCAATATTTTGTTGTTCGTTATCCATTGGTTTTGAATAAAATAAATCAGCAGTGTAGCAATTTTCTTTTCCCTCACAATTTCTATTAGATGAAAAATAAATTGTACCATCATAGGTCATACAAGCGTTAGCTTCCCTACTTGTTGAACTTAATGGAGCCTGTATTATTTTTGATGAATTCCAATCATCATTTACCTTTTCAACCATCCAAATATCAGTATACCCATTGTCCGTATCGGGTTTACTTTGAGCATATAATAAGGATTTTCCATTCGGTGAAAAATATGGAAGATATACACATTTATTTTTTAAGGGTTCAAAGACTATCGGTCTTGTCCAATTCGTATTGACCTTTTTGGAATAGTATATTTCTCCACTATTGTCATCCTTGTTCAGGATTCCAAATGCTAATTCTTTTCCATCAAGCGAAAAAGATAATCCATGTTCTAATCTGCCTTCTATTGATATTGTGCCGGGAGCAAAAATAACAGGAACAGACCCCGGGGGAGTTTGACCAAAATAATCAATGGAGTCCATTTTATCAGTACAGCCAATCAGTCCGAAAATGAAAATAAGTGAAAGGAATTTTTTAATCATTAATGTTTCAATTTTGCAGTGTCTGTATTTATGGTGCCTCTGCTGACGCCCGTTTCCGCAGGGCTCAAACGAGGACCAGTTTGGGGTGCCGTTTACTCGACTGGCCGTTCGTTTTTTACTAAATCCATTAAATCTGTATGCGTTTTAAAAGTAACTTTAAAATCATCCAGGTTTACTCCTGTGTTTTCCAGAATAATTAAATGAATTTCAGTTTGAGGATAAAAATAATTGGCAGAAGGAAAACCTGGTACATAGCCAAATGCTCCTATTTGAACACTTTGTTCTCCGGTTTTAAAGAGTAACCCATAGCCATATTCTATTTTATCAAATATCGGGTGGATCCTCGTTGCATATGGTGTCTTCATTAAATCTAAGGTGCTTGTTTTTACCAATTTTCCTGAGTGCAACAGTTTATTCCATTTCAGTAAATCCTCCACATTTGATATAAATCCTCCTGCCGCTATGTACTTTACGGGATTACCTTCGGCAATCAGCAACTTTCCTGTTTCGTTTTCTTCATATCCTTTTACCAAATTTGAATAATTTTTCTTGACCGGATAACAGGTATTAATCAGGTTGTATGCTTTAAAAAATACTGTTGCTATTTCTTCAAATGATTTTTCTTTTATTTTTTCAAGTATTTGAGCCAGCAATCCAAATCCTATTTGAGAGTATTGAAACTGTGTTCCGGGCTCAAATTCCAATGCCTTATTAAGGTCAACAATACCATGTGTATGGGTTAATAAATGGTGTATAGTTATTTCATCTGCCCACGGTTGATTTATTTCAGGCAAGTATTTGTTTAGTTTATCTGTTAAATGAAGAGTACCATTTTCGTATTCCCGGAGAACCAATACGGCTGTAATTTGCTTGCTTATGGAACCAATATAAAATTGGTCAGTAATATTTAGTTTGATTTTATTTTCTAAGTCAGAATATCCGAATGCTTTTTCATAGTGTATGACGGAATCTTTTGCCAACAGAATTACCCCATTGAAGTTATTAACTTCGGCTATCGAATCTATTTTTGACGATATCGGACTAATATTTTCACTTTCTGGTGTTTTTACCGCTTTGCAAGAAATTGTTAGAAGTATTATTGCAAGTCCAAAAATGTTTAATTTCATTCGGGTTATTCGGTTTTTTAATAATGCTCAACACATAAATATACACAATTCCTCCGTTCGGTGATTAAAAGACGGGGGTACGATGTAGTTACCATGTCTAAAGGTTATTCCATGGTTTTCAGTATACGCTTTATTTTGTATGTGAGATATTGTAAACACCGCAGCACCCTCAGTGTGCATTTTGTGGAGCAGGGTTTAAATTAATTATACGCTGCAAACATTTAAAGCCGGTTGCGGTTTCCGGCCCTTAATTCACCTGCGATATTGACGGATTAAAGAAGGCTTAATTTTCCTTGTATTTATAATCTTTATGTCCTGTTTGCCATAGGGCAAAAGCAATTAAATCTGCTATCGTTGCAAACTGTTTGGCTTTAGAATCTCCGACTCCATGTCCCGACTCAAAATCAATATCGAAAAGAATAGGATTGCCAGAGGCATTAGCTGCCTGCAAACGCGCTGCAAATTTTGCCGGATCCCAGGCTACAACCCTGGGGTCATTCATTCCGGCAGTGATGATAGTTGCCGGATAGTGCTCACCGTCTTTGATATGATGATATGAATCCATTTCCAGAAGGGCCTTAAATTCTTCGGGGTCTTTCACCGTACCAAACTCTTTTACATTGTTCGGGCCATTAGGTTGAGTTTCCGAACGAATCATATTCATAGACCCTACCTGGATGATCACGGCCCCGAACAAGTCGGGACGTTCCGTCATGGCTCTACCTACAAGTATTCCTCCGGCACTTCCGCTCCATATGACTGAACGTTCCTTGGCAGTATATCCTTCCTTAATCATATATTCCGTGCAGGCGATAAGATCTTTCCATGAATTAGGTTTAGTGGTTTTAAATCCGCCTTTATGCCAGGTTTCTCCTTTTTCACCTCCCCCACGTACATGAGGAACAGCAAAAATACCACCCCTGGCTACCCAAGGGTATAAATTGTTATATATGGCGGGATTCATGGAAAAGCCATAAGAGCCATACCCGAAATACAATACCCGGTTATTTCCGTCTTTCTTTATCCCTTTCCTGTAGATTAATGATAGTGGAACTTCTTCTCCATCATGGGATTGAACAATTAACTCCTCAACCACAAGATTCTTCAATCCCGGGAGTGAAACTCCTTTTACAAGATCAGCTTTAGTGAAAATATTCTGAGAAATATCATATTTATACCTGTTTCCATTACTTGTCCATCCTTTTGTGGTTATCCATAAATCGGGATATGAGGTCCCTTTGGAAGTAATGGTTAAACTCCCCGAGGCTTCTGGTAGATCAATCGGAATATTTTCCCCTTTATTATATTTATAGAGGGAGGCTTCGATACCGTTTTTTGTTGTACTGTAAAAAATCCCTTTTGAAGTGACTTCGAAATCGGTGATCACTTCCATTTTTTTTTCCGGGACAAGAATCCGGGGATGATCAAAATCCGGATTGGGGAGAGTTGTTTTACAAATCCTGAAGTTTGGGGCGTTCTTTGATGTCCGATAGATGAGGGAGTCCCCTTTTATCACCGGGAGTTTTATTTGCCGATCTGCCTGGTATAATAAAGACCATTGTGGTTGAAACGAATTTTTACCTGAAGGAATGGGAGCATAATATGTATCACTATACGAAGAGGCCCCGCCAAACCAGCCAAGCATGTATTTATCATTTCGGTTTCTGATATAAACGATAGGGAAATCTTCAGCTTTAGCATGAAAATCAGGAGAAAATTTTGAAGAAAATAATACGTTCAGGTTTTTGGGGTCGTCGCCTATTTTATATAAAACCGACTTTGTATTGATGAGAAAATCCTTGGATTTAGGGTCGATTACGGGAAGATGTACATATAAAAAACCCGAGTTATCCGGTAACCAGCTAATTCCGCCTAATTCGGCAGGCCAGCAATGATCTATAATCAAATCCTTTCTTTCCCCTGTAGATACATCAAGGATAACCATTTGAGAGATTTCCTCGCCTTTTTTGGAAAGACTGACGACAATTTGATTCCCGTCCCAGTCCGGTTGAATGTAATTGATAATATATTCTATTTTGGAATCCGGGTCAAATTCCGCGGGATCAAAAAGCAGTACTTCTTTTTTATTGAAACCTTTCCTGTAATATAATCGGGACACATTATCATCTGTCTCTCTTTTGAGGTAAAAATGCTTATTGTTCCCTGTGATTTTTAACTGTGTAATCTTTGCGGCCAGCATATGGTCCACTTCCTCTTGCAAAGCTATAAGGCTTTCCTTTCCAGGTATTTTTTCAAGTTCTGAGGACGTATAAGCTCCTTGTTGTTTCAACCAATTCAGAACTACGGTATCCTTGAGGTCTTCCATATATCTGTATGGATCTTCTATATCCAAACCGTGATATGTGTCAATGACCAGTTTTACAGGGGCCAAGGCTGCTTTTTTTTGCTGGGCAGAGGAAACAAAAAAACAAAAAAACAAAATCGTATTAAAAATGGCGGCAAGGGGCTTTGTCATAAAGTATTAATATAAAGTTCAGATGATTTTTCTAAACAAGGCCGGTTTGGTTAAATCCAAACCGGCCGTTCAGCATTCAAAGTTCTTCAAAAATACGATTAATTCCCAATTGTCGGAAACATGGTGCGGTTGGTGTTTTGGTCCGGCTCATCACCTCCCTTGATTTGCTCTGCATTGGACAATGAAGCAATACGGGTTTTGATAAAGGACAATTTCTTTTGAGGTTGAATTTGTTTTCTACGTGCTTTCATAAAATGTATATGTTATAAGTTCAATTAAGTTCCGGGATAAATTTAGTTAATATGTCCCTGAAAAGGGGTTTATTCAGTTAAAGTGATGGTGTAAATTCTGGAATTGATGGCCAAAATTCCGGAATTTGTACCATGTTTTTTTTATATAAAGCATTTGGTTATACACTTTTACTTGATCTTACCTCTCTTTTTTCCAGGTGTTGGATAAAATAGGAGGGATGAATCCCGGTTTTTTTATAAAATAACTTGGAGAACGATTGTGTACTATTAAACCCGACTTCCCGGGCAATGGCCTGGATGGAATATTTTCGAAAAGACAAGTCAGATTTTAGTCTTTCAATGGCATAATCAATTCTTAAATCGTTTATATAAGAAGTAAAGTTTTTTTGCTCATAGAATTTTATAACCGTAGTTAAATATTTTGGGTTGGTATCTATTGCTTTGGCCAAGTTGGTCAGGGATACATCATTATTTAAAAACCGTTTTTTCGCTACAAATTGCTTCAGTTTTTCCGTTATATTATTTAACGCTGTTTCCGAAATATTCAAGCCTTCGATGTTTTGTGTCTTAACTTTCCTGAATCCGGTTTTTCTTTTGGTAGAATTCTTCTTTAAAAGGTTCTCAAATTTTTTCTTATAAATTTGTTGTTTCCTATAGTAATTAAAGGCAAAAACACTGCTGAAAAGCACAACTCCTAACAAAATAAGCGTCCGGATCCTGGACGTTTGTTGTCTGTCCTGTAATGTGTAGATGAGCTCGTCTTTTTCTAAAAGTAGTCGGGGTGTATCATACTTTTGTATAATATGTTTGGTCAGGTATTGGGAATTACTGATAAGAACACTGTCCAGATGTAAAAGCCCTTCGATATATTGTAACCGGCTTTTTGCATCTTCTTCCCTTTTAAAGTAATCTATCATAAATTCGTAGGCTTCCCTTACTTCCGGGAAAACAGTGTTATGATGTTGTACCATAGAATCTACTTTGGCAAAATACCGGGCGGCAATTTCCTTTTTATTCTGGTCCTGGAATATTTTTCCCAAATAGAGGTATCCCACTGTGGCATTATTAATATCTCCTATTTTCAATAAAGTATCTATGGCTCTTTGAATACTGTCTTTTGCAGTAAGATGTTTTTTCTGGTAGTAGGCAGTGATACCACCGGATTGGGTAAAGTAGATGGGGTTAAGAGCTTTTTTATCCTTTTGGGCCAAAGCCATTCCTTTTTTATTGATAGCCATAGCAGAATCGTATTCCTTATTTCGAATATAGGCATCCCCGAGTGCCATTAGACCGATAGTATAATTCTTAATATAGCTTTTATCTTTTTTGTACAATTCTTCGTTATGGGAAACATATTCTTTAAAAACCTGTAAGGCCTCTTCATATTCTCCAATATCATTTTTAATCAGACCGATCGAATATTTTACATTGAGTTGCTGATGAAGGTCATTATTGGCAATGGCCAACTGGTCTATTTTCAATAATTCGTCGAGAGCCATTTTATGTTTTCCCATATCCCGGAGTGTCCTCGCTTTTAAAAAGAGCCCTCTTATGAGGTGTTCATTATCGTTAAGAGTGGTAGCAATGGCAATAAGGCTGTCCGCATATTTTTCGGAAATCTCGGTTTTTGAGATTGCAGACATAAAGCCATATCCGTTTGCCTGTTTAGTCTTGTCCTTATCCAATTTTCCCTTTTCCAGATATACACTTGCATATACCCTGGCCTTTAGCGTATCATATCGATATTGGTAAAAGCTATCTTCAAGTTCTTCGTAACTTTTTTGAAACAGGGGATCAGGATCCGCTTCTCTCATAGGTTCCTGGCCATAAAAGGCGATAAGGTTAAAACACCAAATTAAAAGAAGGAAGGCCTTTAGGTTTGTCATGCTTGTAAAAATTAGAGAAAGGGCTATACTGCATTTTATGGAGAGGGGGGGAGCTAAATTAAGATTTTATTTTAAAAGAAATACTGTCCTACTACTTTTTGCGAGGGATTTTTCTTCCCTGTCTGCCGCAGTTTAACGAAAGGGGACCATAAATTCCGGAATTTGATCCACAATTCCGGAATATAGACGACCACTATTTGTGTTCCTGAATTTATCCTCTCATTTTTGATTTCGAAATTATTAGCGCTAATAGATGTGAAGTCTTGACACATTATCCGGGTTTAAGGCTTATTGTGATATTCTCATGTATTTAAAATTCCGGTTTTTGGATTTGCATGTGAGTTTGTAGCAAAAAACAGTAAAGTGGTTTAATCTAAATGATTAAAAAATAATAAAAGGACTACTATTTCTACTTGTCTAATCTTAACTTTTTGTATTAAATTTTATATGATGAAGAAAATACTTTTTTTATATTTAACCCGGTTTCAGAAACTGAACATGCTTTTCATATTTACCGGGATTTTGTCTTTGAATTCTTGTTCCGAGGAACCGGATTTAAGAACGGAAGACATGAATGCTGTAAAGCAGGAAGAAAATCTCGGATTTACCATTGAAAATGACAAGCTCCACTTTGAAAGCAAAGAGGGCATTAAAAATTTTATAGATCGTACTGACGAAATGGATTTTAATGCCCAGGTAAGGAAATTGCAATCCCGGGGATTTCGTCCGTTAACTCCGGTTTTTAAAGAAACGGAGACAGAAGCCTACAACAAATTTTTGATGCGGAAGCAGGAACGCCTGCATGAAAAGGGTCAGCTGTATTCCTCTAAAAACACGGATGATGAATTGAGTGTCCCTGAGGAATTGGATGAAGATGATGAACTTATTGCCGATCCGGCTTTTGCAGCTTTGCTAAATGAAGATCGGGCGATTTATGTTGGAGATGAATTATATGTTTTCACCACAGAGGGAGCTTATTTTTGTAAAATAGAGCATGAACAAAAACTTTATGACTATTTGAAAAAAAGGGGAAAGGCATTAAAAAACAAAATGGTTGCCAAAGAGCTGCCTTGTGATGCCTATCTGAAAGGGGAAAGCTCAACAGAATCCCGTGAAATGGTCACCCGGATCTCTGAGGACATAAGCCTCTATGCTGCTTGTGGTGGAGGTGGCGGCGGGTATTATCCTCCCGTTACCAGTCCCGATCCGGTGCCGGCCAAACTTCCGTATCAAATAAAACAAAACCTTGGATATTGTACGATAAGGTCCGAAAGTGTCTGGCAAAACATTTTTGGGGATGCCGAAACCTGCCACGATTATTTTGATAGCAAACGTCGGGTAAAAGTAAAATTCTGGAACCAGAACTATGCAGGATTATACTCTTCCATAGGTGTAATGACCAAATTTCAGAAAAAATACTGGTTGGGTTGGCAAAAATCAGATGCCGTAGACTATACAGAAATGGGGGTCAATTATGCAGAATACACATATTCGTTTAATGTTCCCATGGATGATCCTACGAAAGATTTTGGTATTATTGCCAAATACAAAGGAGTAACCTATAAGACAGATGGGACTACAGTACAGGATTATCCTGTAAGTACGCCTAACTGGCCATTCAGAAGTGAAGATAACTATCCGCTTAATCTGGAACTGTACCTGTTTGATAAAAAATTTGAAGGTATTAAAGGATCGGAATTGAACAAGGCTATCCGGGATTTGATTATGGATCAATTAAAGAGTAAGATTAACGGATTGGAAAAGGCTTTCCAGGACGAAAAAGTATCAATAAAAGCAACTATAGTAGATCCCTTTAAGAATGAGGCCAGGTTTGTGATCATCAACAAAGTGAAACAAAGTAGCGGGGGAAAAATAAGGACCACTTTTGACCAGAATTTTCTCTTGACTTTTAAATGGAAAGACAAGGTAATTGTAAATGACAATGGTGAAGCAGAGTATACCGATTCCTGGAGTTCCAAAGTCTTTGGTGCCAAATCGTATAAAAATGTAAATATTGACTTTTACGGTGTAGCCCGGAGAGATGGTAACAAATATAGAGGGAAGCAAATGGGATATGGCAAGTAACCATCGTAGCACTGAAATAGTATTTTATAATAAGAATATATATGAGAAATTTTTTGTTTGTATTAGCCATGCTTTCAGGTGTTATATGCAGTAATGCTCAGGAAACCAGCGTAGAAAAATCTGTTTTCGGAGTTCAAACAGGGGTTTTGGGTATTTGGGTTCACAATGAATCACGCCTGGCCTCCGAGTTGGTTTTGAGAAGTGAAATAGGTTTGGATGCAGGTATCTTTGAAGGTTCGTTTACGGAGACGGGCTTTGTTTTGGCCCCTACGTTAACTTTGGAACCACGGTATTACTACAACTTTAAAAAGAGATTTTCTGAAGGCAGGAATACTACAAACAACAGTGCCAATTTCCTTGCTTTAAAAATTAATTATTTGCCGGATTGGTTTACCATTTCCAATGTTGACCATGTGGAAGTTCTTGAAAATATTTCTTTTATCCCCAAGTGGGGAATTAAGAGAAGTATAGGAGATCATTGGACCTATGAAGCAGGTATTGGAATTGGTTACCGTCATTATTTTACCAAAAAACTGGGATATGAGTCTGATGAAAAGGAAGTTGCCGCAGACCTTCATTTAAGGATTGGATATACTTTTTAGCATATAGCTTATGAAGATTAAATATAAGTTGATCTTATCCTTGGTATTCTTTTGGTTAGGGACAACCATTATCCTTGGTCAAAGACTAACCCCTCCCCGGTTTTATGCCGGGTTTGAGGGGTTTAACCGCAATATCCTTTTTAAGGAAGAAGGTTATATAGGTTTTATGGCCGGTTCTGAGTTGTTTTCCTTTAAGTTTATAGCTCCCGAACTTGAGGTTGGGTATTATACCGGGACACTGGGCAAAAATGAGGAGGCAGGCCAGAATGCCTTACCACCGGGTTATGATGGTCCGGCCACTATATCCGGTTACACCTCCGGAGGTTTTCATGGTTGGAGTTTTAGTTTAACGCCCAAGTTGTTTTTTGGTGATGAAGATTTTCGATTCCTGATACTGCCAAAATATACTTTGGCCGGTACCAATGCCTATGCCAGTTATTATAAGCGTGACAGCACAGGAGGTTATTATGATCTTGTTGAACGGGATGACAGCCAGCAAACACAATCTTATTTTACGATAGGAATTGGTTTTGAAGGCCATATTTTTGAAACAGAAAAACTCTCCTTGGCATTTATAATTCAGTACAGCGGATGGAACATTCGGGAAATGTTTAAATCTCTGGATGTAAAAGGGCTCAATGAACGTCAACAAGGAACAAGGGCTATAGGCCTTGGGCTTCGATTATATTTTAATCCGTTTGTAAAGGATTAAAGGGACAGTCTATAATTTATTGCGAAACAATTCCCGTTCCGGGTTTACTTTCGCCTCCCGGTACCCCAATCCTTCAGAAATGGTATGTCCGCCTGTATCCGGAATTACAAAATAGGGCTGTACCCCGGAGTCGAAGTTCTCTTTTTGATAATCTTTCCATTTTTTGCCGGTATCCTTGTCATCCACATACAGCCATATATTGATATAGTCGTTTTTCTTCGTTTCAAAAACCGTTTTGTTTTTCATGACGACTTCCGATTCCATTTTCCTGCTGTTGATAACCGCATAGCCGGTAAAACATAACAGGATAGGCTTATTTTCAGTTTTGGCCTTTTCCATGCCAACTTCTAAATCTGTTATAATTTGCAGTTCGGTTTTCAAATATTCTTCCTGTTTCCCTATGGCTTCAATGTTGTTTAGAATATCAGGTTCAGAAGGTGTCCCGGTTCTGTTGTTTGGGTTTTTGCAGTTTACCAATGCAGAAACTGCAATGGCAAGGGATATTATTTTTCGCATTTTTGTTTTGTTGTTTTTTACGGAAAGGCTGGGCTTGGTTGGGAGAGGAACCGCCTGCTTAAAAAAACTCACGTTCTTTTCATAACGCCCTCATTTTGGCTACACCTTTCCTCAATTAGGCTACAAGGAGGCCAACCGGATGATTGAATTTTGTAACGTAAAACAAAAGTCAGGATCATGGAAAATCAAAAAGGAAACAAAGTCTGGTTCATCACGGGTTCTTCCCGTGGATTCGGGCGTATTTGGACTGAAGCCGCGCTTGAGCGTGGGGATAAGGTAGTAGCCACTGCCCGTAAACTGGAAAGCCTGTCCGACCTTCGAGATCAGTATGGAGACCAGGTGCTCACACTCGAGCTTGATGTAACAGACGCTGACCGGGTAAAGACTGTAGTAGAGCAAGCCTACGATCATTTCGGCAGACTGGATGTCATCCTTAACAATGCAGGTTATTCATTGGTTGGAACCGTGGAAGAAGCAAGCCTGGATGATGTTCGGGCTCTTTACGAAACCAATTTATTCGGTACACTCTCGGTCATTAAGGCTGCACTACCACTACTGCGTAAACAGGGCGGTGGTCATATATTGGGTGTCTCAAGCAGTTTGGGTCACGAGTCCAGGCCGGTCATCGCATATTATTGCTCCACAAAATGGGCTTTCGAAGCAATTCACGAAAGCCTTGCCGCAGAAGTTAAGTCTTTTGACATTAAGGTAACACTCATAGAGCCGGGGGCCTATGCGACCGATTTTGGCAGCCCTGGGTCCTTAAAGAGGGCTAACGGGCTTGACATCTACTCAGATTTTAAGGGGCAATTTGTAGAAAGTTTGCGAAATTTGGAAAAAGGAAATCCAAAGGCTACGCCACAGGCGCTTTTCAAAGTGGTAGATGCAGAACGGCCACCACTGCGACTCTTTCTGGGCAATCAAACACTGCCTTCCGTCCGTAAAGCCTACAAAGAAAGGCTGGCAACATGGGAAGCCTGGAAAGAAGTATCTGATGCAGCCCAGGGTTAATCACATAAACGAACGGGGAAAAAGGGCGTATCTTGTTTAAATTTCAACGACAGCCGATATTTGGTATCTTATCGGTTGTCGTTGCTCAATTACTGAAAAAATGAAAAGAGAAGAAAACGTACTCAGGAAATTTGATTCGTTATCGGACTTTCACCGGGCATTTGGGCTGCCCAGGCCCTCTCACCCCCTGATAAGTCTGGTAAATATTGAGGAGGTTACCATTTCAAAGGAGGCATCATTTGATTTCTTTATTTTGGGTTTTTATAAAATCGTTTACAAAACAACGCTTTGTGGTCAGGCAAAATACGGTCAAAACTACTATGACTTTGGCGAAGGCGGTTTGATCTTTACAGCTCCCAATCAGGTGTTCGAAAGTCCTAAAAGTGCTGCATCCGGATATGCCTTTTTTATCCACCCCGATTTTTTATTGACCTACCCCTTAGCCAAAAAAATCAAACAGTATGGTTTTTTTTCATACGCTGCAAATGAAGCGTTATACCTCTCGGCCCATGAGAAAGAAACCGTCATGTCCGTTTTCAAAATCATCGATGACGAATTAAAGGGTAGAATAGACCACTTTAGCCATGATGTAGTGATCTCCCAAATAGAGTTATTGCTGAACTATTGCAATCGATTTTACAACCGGCAGTTCATCACCCACAAAGCAGTTTACAAAGATTTGTTGTTCAGGGTAGAGGAGCTTTTAGACGATTATTTCAATAACTCCATATCATTAAATGAAGGTTTACCCTCTGTTCAATACCTGGCTGATCAGGTCAATGTGTCCCCGGGCTATTTAAGTGACATATTGCGCTCACTAACCGGACAAAATGCACAGCAGCATATCCATTATAAGCTGATAGAAAAAGCCAAGGAGAAATTATCCGCAACAACCCTGTCGGTTAGTGAAATTGCGTATGAATTAGGGTTTGAGCATCCGCAATCGTTCAGTAAATTATTCAAATCAAAAACAAACTTGTCGCCACTGGAATTCAGGCAATCATTTAACTAGGCCTGTTAACATCACCGGAAAGCACCTTTGAGTGTGTAATGTTAACAGGCCCTGAAAGAACGGGTGGTTTAAACCGGATAAACCGGTAAAAAGAGGGAAGCCCTACCGCCAGCAATAGCCATAACCCATGGCCGCCGAAATTGTTAACGGTTTGTAGTTATGGTCTGTCCACGGTGTAATTCAGTTCGGTTACCCCGTTCGTAAATTGTCGGGTAGTGGGCAATAGTTTTAGTTTTACCTTGTCTTTGATGCCCGTAAACAATGGAATACCTTGTCCGAGAATGATCGGGTTAACAAATAGCCAATAGCCGTCAATTAAGTCCTGTTGAATAAGTGAATGTGTCGCTGTGGGGCTGCCAAAAAGCAGGATGTCCTCACCTGGCTGTTGCTTTATTTCATTAATTTTGTCCGGAAGGTGGTCGCAGATGATTGTTGTATGGGGCAACCCCGTATTTTCTATTGTTTTTGATAGAACAACCTTGTGAACTTTACTATACCACCTGGAATGTTCAATGTCGTGTTTGGTTGCCGTCGGACTAGCCCCTGCGGCGGGCCAGTAATTTTCCATCATCCGGTATGTTACCCGTCCGTATAGGGCAGTGTTGCCTTTATTTATTCGCTGACCTACATATTCAAAAAGTTCCTGGTCAATTTTAATCCAGTCCATTTCTCCGTTCGGTCCTGCTACAAAACCGTCCAGCGATATGTGCATAAATGAAATTATTTTTCTCATACAGTTCTATTTTAATTATTGCAGAATGATTTGGATTGATCCATGTATGGAGAACTCGTCTTGAGTTCCGGGCCTCAAACCCGATGCTGTTTTAAATGTTGCGAAAGCCGTTCCATGTTTTGCACAAGACCGACATCTGCTTTGAATGCCCTTATCGCTTCTTCTTTGGTAGGAACAGAATCAAAAACATTTTGCCAAACGACTTTGGTATGGTCACCCTCTGAAAAGAGCTGTACGATAATGATAAACTTCGGATGTTGCCTGTGCTCCATGACTATCTTTTCCGGGGGTTTTACTTCCAGGTAGTGATAAAAATTAACAAAGTCCGTCCCGTCCGGGCCATGCATGGTAAAATCCCAGGTGCCACCTTCTTTTACCTCCATTTTTCGAATGGTATTGGTAAACCCCTCCGGTCCCCACCAGTCTTTGATATATTCGGGAGTTGTCAGGACTTTCCAGACCAGTTCGGCAGGAGCCCCGAATGTTCGGGTTATTTCCATGGTTCTTTTACTGATGTCTTCCATTTATTTTCTTTTTGTTTTTCCTTGCAGTTCATTTAAGAGATTGTCCAACCTGTCGAGTCGGTTATTCCATAGTGCTTTGAATGGCTCAAGCCAGTCGGCCACTTCCAAAAGTTTTTGTGCTTCCAGGTTGCAATAGCGTTCCCGCCCTTCTTGTTCAATGCTTATGACCCCACATTCCTGAAGAAATTTAACGTGCAGGGATACGGCCTGCCTTGTCATGTTAAATTGCGATGCCAATGCGTTTACTTTTTTTCTTTCTTTGGTAAGTGACATTAATATTTGCCTCCTGGTAGGGTCGGCTATGGCCTGGTATACATCTCTTCTCATAAGTGATTGAATATATTGCGCAAGTTAACACTTGCTAATTTAATACGCAAGTTATTGCTTGCTTAAAGTTGTGTTCGTCATGGACAGAAAGAGAAGCAGGATAAGGTTTTTTAAACTTTGAGTCAGGTTTTTTTATGTTTTTATTCAGCATTTGAATACTATTCAGGGGTAGCGGAACTGAAAGTGTAATATCCTTTTCAGCTCTCAAAATCTTAGTACCTTTGCCACTTCCATAGCAAAAGAAAGTTCTACATGCGCATTCAAAACGCCTACCAAAACAATCTTAAAAATATAGCTTTAACCATCCCTGAAAACCAGTTGATTGTGGTTACCGGACTTTCTGGTTCGGGGAAATCTTCCCTGGCCATGGGCGTGATCGGGAATGAAGGCTACCGGTATTTTTTAGAGAGTTTGCCGGCTTACAATCAACAAAATGCAGCTTCGATACCAACAGCTTCGGTAGATGATATAGCCGGGCTTCCGCCGGTGATCAAGGTAGAGCAATCCAGGCGTTTTCAGTCCATCAACGCTACGTTTGGCACCTTATCTGAGTTGACGCCCGTCTTCCGGATTTTGTTCGCCCGGTATTCCGCGGCAGAAAGCATGAGTAAGTCCCTGTTTTCGTTCAATCATCCCAAAGGCGCTTGTGAAGAATGTCGCGGAATCGGTGAGGCCGAATATATCGATACCGCTAAATTGGTGGGAGACGAAACCAGAACTTTACGCGAAGGAGCCATTGTAACCACGTTGCCCAACGGCTATATCGTGTATTCGCAGGTTACCGTTGAGGAGTTGAATAAGGTTTGTGAAGCACATGGGTTTCATGTAGATATTCCGTGGAAAGACTTAACTCCCGGACAACAAGAGGTGATCTGGAAGGGTAGTGAACGCATACAGGTGTACTACGGAAAGCATAGTTTGGAATCGCGCCTGCGTTGGGAAGGTTTTAAGGCGAAACCTCGTGAAATAGGTTATTATAAGGGGATTTTGCCCATTATGAACAATATTCTCCGACTGGATCGAAATCCGAGTATTCTCCGGTTTACAAGTGCTAAACCCTGCCCCGGTTGCCAGGGCGCACGTATCAAGGCCGAACATTTGAAGTATCGATGGAAAGGATTGAATTTTCAGGAGTGGATGGAGTTACCTTTACAAGAATTGTATAATAAACTCCGGGCAGGGAAGTACCGGGCAGGAGAGCAGGTGTTGGTAGACAAATTGTGCACCCCATTATACGATTTGATCCGGTTGGGGATGGATCATTACCGCTTGCGTACGCCGAGCATGGATATTTCCAGTGGAGACGGGCAACGCATCAAACTCATTAAACAGGTAAACAGCAGTTTACAGGGGATCTTATATGTTTTTGATGAACCTTCTATTGGATTGTCACCGGCCTATCAGCAGCATTTGTATAGCATTTTACGACGTTTGATCAGCCGTGGAAATACCGTAATGGTCGTAGAGCACGATTTGAATCTGATTCAGAAAGCAGACTGGATTGTAGAATTAGGCCCAAAAGCCGGCATTCATGGCGGAGAGGTGATCTTTAACGGTAAGCGGACAGATTTTCTCCAGGCAGAAGGTATAGCGAGCCCGACATTGGCTGAATTGCGTTCTCCCGCACAAAATTTGAACAGCGAACGACAACAGCTTTCGGAGGCAGACTTTCACCCGGCAGCGCAAAGTTTATCGGTAGTAAGCAGAAAAACAGCTGCGGTATTAGATTCGATTAAAGCTTATAGCAAAGAACAAGCGCTGCAATTACGCACAGTATCCGATCAGCCGATAGGAAAAACGCCACGCAGCAATCCGGCGACGTATACGGGAATGGCCGATAAGATCCGGGACCTGTTGGCAAAAACCGATGAAGCCGGGACATTGCAATTAAAGAAAAGTGCCTTTTCTTTTAATAACAAAGCAGGGCGTTGTCCTCGTTGTGAAGGAGCAGGTGTTATTACCCTTTCGATGAGTGTTATGGGAACCATTAATCAAACCTGCCCGGAGTGTAACGGAAAACGTTTTAAGCCGGAAGTACTTCAGGTATATTGGAAGACTAAGAACATCGCAGAAATTTATGATCTCAGTATAGCAGAAGCCTATGATTTCTTTCGGCATGAAAAGAAATTATCCGAAATTCTGGCGTTGATGCTGCGTTTAGGTTTAGGATATATCAAACTCGGGCAACCGTCTAATACATTAAGCGGAGGCGAAGCACAGCGCATTAAACTCACCAAACACTTTGCGAAGGCTGCCAAACAGACCATCTTATTGTTAGAAGAACCGAGTATCGGGCTGCACCGGCAAAATGTAGTGCAACTGCTAAAGGCTTTGCATCAGTTGAAACACGAAACTTCGGGGATCGTATGTTTTGAGAATCACGCTTTGTTTCAGTCGGGCTGTGATGTATGGGTAAATAATGCCGAAAGTATAGCTGAGGTAAGCGAACGTATTCCCGAACAATCGGCCACTGACGCCATTCGTATCAAGGGAGCACGGACCCATGCGCTGAAAGACATTGATATTACGTTGCCTAAACAACAACTCACGGTGGTTACGGGAATTTCGGGATCGGGAAAATCTTCTTTGGTGATCGATACCCTGCATGGCTACGGATTACAGGAAATGAGCAAACAATTTTCAAGCTATCAACAAAACAGGGTAGGAGTTGATTATCAGTTTGAAGTAGACCATATCACCGGGTTAACGCCCAGCATTTGTATTACCCGGAAAGATCAGCAGTTCTCTGAGCGTTCAGATGTAGCCAGGCAAACCGATATCGATAAAAGTTTGCGTTTTGCCTTTTCGCGTAAAGCACAATACGAAGGCAGGGAATGGTCCGCCAGTCATTTTTCGAATGCACACGAATTAGGGAAATGCGGTGTTTGTGACGGTGTGGGACAAGAATTGCTTCCCGATCTGTCTAAAATAGTGCTGGATTCAGCCCTGAGCATTGCCGACGGACTCTTTGAGCACAACAAAGCCTTGTATTACTATGGGCAGGCAGGCGGACAGTATATGGCGATCGTAAGTGAAATAGGGAAGGTGTATGGTTTTAATCTGCAAACGCCTTTTAAGGCATTGACCCGGGAGCAACGGGCTGTGATCTTTCATGGAATCCCGGAGAAAACCTGGGAAACTACCTGGACTTTCAAAACAAGGTCACGAGCGGGAACCCAACAGCTAAAGATGGAGTGGAAAGGTTTGTTTACCTATTTAACGGACGAATACTTTCTTACCCGTAAGAACAAAAATATTCAACATTTACGTGCTTTGTTAGCACCGGAAGTTTGTAGCCATTGCCAGGGCAGCGGGTTACAACCCGAGCGTTTGGCGGTTACCCTGGGTGGCAACACTATGCGAGACCTGAAAGCGATGAGTTTACAGGAGTTTGAAGAATGGTTGGTAAATATTCGGCCAAAAGATGCTATTGATGCTGAATTGGTAGCAAAATTACATGCGCATCTGCAACATACCCTGGAGCGGGCGCGTCAATTGCATATAGACCATTTACAGCTCAACCGAAAGTCGGGTACTTTGAGTGGCGGCGAACAACAGCGGGTTTCGCTCGTCAAACAATTAAATAGTCCGTTACAAGGGGTCACCTATTTGCTGGATGAACCTTCGGCGGGCTTATCCCAAAACAATATACCAGATCTGATCGCTTTGCTGAAAACGCTTGTAGCCAAAGGCAATACGGTCATTGTCATTGAGCATCACAAAGACATTATGTTGGCGGCCGACCATTTGGTGCAGATAGGTCCGGAAGCAGGAAGCATGGGGGGTGAAATTACGTTTCAGGGAAGTGCAGCCGCTTACCGGTCTTCAGAAGTATGTCATCCTTATATAAAAACAGAAAGTAGTGTGGTACGCTTTCAGCAAGGAAAAGAGCATATTCATATAGAAGGCATAGAACGTCACAGTCTGAAAAGAGCACAAACAAACATTCCGGTAGGCGGTATTACAGCCATAACAGGGAAGTCGGGTATCGGGAAGACTACTTTGGTAAAAGAGGTGGTAATGCCAGGTTTACAGCAGCATCGACCTGTATATTGCAAGCGTATCGATTTTCCGAAGCCATACCAGGGCATACATTATTTTGAACCTAAGAAACTACAAGCCTATAACAGTACTTTGCTGGTAGCCTATTTGGATATCTTAAAAGTGATCACTAAGGTATTTGTAAAGGAAACAGGGGGTAAGGCCAAAGACTTTTCGTATAAGACCAAAACGAGTCAATGTTCGCATTGTCAGGGAAGTGGTGTTGTAGCCACGAGTTTGGATGTAGCTGCCAGGCATATTGAAATTTGTGATGTATGCGAGGGAAAACGCTATCAAAAAGCTGTTTTGGCATATACCATAGGCGGAAAACATATGGCAGATGTCCTGGCAATGAACGTTACAGAATTGCTGGCCTGGATAGCCGCTTATACCGGTACAGCCAGGGCAGTACAACAATTACAGGCATTGAGCCATATAGGTCTTTCTCATGTGCGACTCGACCAAACGGTAAAATCACTTTCTTCCGGAGAAAAACAACGTTTGTTGTTGCTCAATTGGTTGCAAAACAAAACGAAAGATCAACTATTGATATTAGATGAACCCAGCATAGGATTGCATTATGCCGATATCGATTTGTTGTACGGGGTATTGCAGCAACTCAGTGTGCACAATGATCTTTTAGTGATAGATCATAACCCTTATTTACTGGAAAAGATAGGCGTTGGCGTGGTGTTGGAGTGATGTAATGAAAAAGGTTGGTTTACACACTTTTTGGGATAGTGTCAAAAAAGTCGGAGAACCGGAGGGCAGAAGGGGTCAGTAGCTTTTTATCCGAGGTTATGAATTCTTCCTTTCAGTTTACTTCTATTAAATGAATTCACCCTCGTTTGGTCTTGTTTTTTTATAATTCCATAAACTATTACGGGTATGAGCAAAAATCCGCCAATAATATAAATCACATAATGATTCCTGCTTCCTGTAAATATCGGGTTCACGAAGAAGAACATTAATGGGGTTCCAATTAAAAAAATCAGTCCTGCTCCTATTTGAGCAATTTTTGATTCTTTCGTAAATAATTCATCAACATGAAATTCCGTTGTTGTTCCGCAATTTTTACAATTCAGCGCTTTTTTTTCTCCGTCTTGCATTGCAAATTCAACTCTTGTATGCGTACTTGTAAAATATCCGATTTCAGTTTTGCAATTTTTACATTTTCCGTAAACTTTCATTTGTTTTAGCCATCCGTATTTATATGTTACCCAGCTGGCGCCCGTTTGCAACGGGTGTTCATTTTATCCGGCATTTGTAATACCCTCCTGTGCGCGTTATAAACGCATTACTACGATGGGTCCTCGTCTCCGCGACGCTCAAACGAGGACCAGTTGGGGGTATTTTTCAGGGGTAAGAGCATTTTGCCTTGTCTAAAGGTAAAGGGGGGCCTCGTTTCCGTTGCACTCAAACGAGCACCTGGTAAGGTTCTTTGAATAGACTTAGAAGACTAAGACAGGAAACCCAATACCGGGCCTTTTCGTAGGATCTGACTGTTAAAATTAAACTTTTTGCCCAATTACTACCGGTCCGCTTTTTGGGGAGGGTTACAGGAGCATTCCATAAACATCCCGGCCAAAGCAAAAATAATCCCCAATTTTTTTCATACTAAATATTTAACATGTAATTGAAAGTTAATATACAATGTCCAGCCAACAAAATCTGCCAGTTTGATACGACTGGAACACCTGGTTTTATTAATCGATAAAATACTTGTTCGGATCTGCCTTGTTTTGCCAAGGGGCTTTCGGATAAGTCCAGTAGCCACAAGGTGCTTCAAGACAGATTATATGTTTTTCACCCCAGGCCAATATGATGTCCTGGCTTTTATTGTCAATCGTTAAACTTCCATGCCATAAGCTCAATGATACGCCACTGACTGCTTTGTTCCGATGGATCACTTTCTTAAATCGAAATATGGCTCCCCGGGGAATTTCTAAATCCGTGCTCTCCGGTGAAATATCCGGATCCGGCAAATAATAAATACGATCATATTCGTCCCAACGTAAATATGTGGGATGAATAACCCGCAATTCCCGATTGATATAATTCAGATACGGCTTTTTTCCGCTTACATCTCTATTTTTGTCTGTCAGTACATAAAAAATTAAAGCTATTACCCCGGTAATTACTAAAACTATAATGCCGATTATTATTTTTTTCATTGTTCCTTGCTAATCAGAGGCCTTTTAAAATCGTGAATTTTCTGCTGGCGCCCGTTTGCAACGGGTGTCTATTTTATCCGGCATTTGCAATGCATTTTTTATGGTGCGTTACACCCGTACTGAGTTTATCGAAGTAAACGCTTTTTACGATAGACACTCGTTTCCGTTGCGCTCAAACGAGCGCCAGGAAGTAAACAGCTGTTTTTACCAGTTTTATTAATTTATCTGAGGTATAAGGTCTGCCCACTTCGCGAGGATAAGTATTAACCAAACAGCGCCAAAAGCAATCCATAAAACACCTTCACCTATACCAATTTTCCTAAGTCTTTTATTTGGTATATGATCCCTGTACTGTTTTAAAATGAGCCCCCGAAAAAAATAGGCAGTGACGCAAAATATAACGGTAAGTATTATCAAAAAGAGTATCATAATCCTATTATTTTATTAATTACTTGTATCTTAAAGTTTAAAACAAACCGCAATAATTTATTTCAGCTTGTTGCCCAACATACAAATATACACAATTAGCTTTTTTTGATTTTAACCGCTTTGCTTGATTATAATGTAGATTCCGGCAGTGATAACTGATAAAGAGAAAATAAGAGTAATCCAGGGAGTAAGACTTCTAAGGAAGTCCGGGACGATAATAATATCCTGTGGTCTGTCCGGATTATATCTAATACGAACCTTGTTTCCCGGTTTATAGGTTTTAAAGTTAAATCCGTGCCCGTACTTTGCTGTAACCCAGGAATTGTCCGTGGTCTGATATTTTATGATAGGATAGTACAGGTGCAAGGTTCCGGCATACCCGGTGACAATGCCGGTTGTTTCTACCCCGTTCTTTCGTATTCTTTTATATTTCAAATACATGTTTTTGTATAAGTCAACAAACTGGATTATTCCCAGCAGGAGAAATATCCATCCTGTATATAATGAATAATCCGATATTGCGAATACTACTATGATAAAGGCCATAATTGCAACGGCGTTTTCAGTTTGGTGTCTATCTTCTTTCTTTTCGGGTATTTTTGTCATATCCGAAATAGGAATCAAAGTGGCTAACCCCGCTGGCGCCCGTTTGCAACGGGGGGGCATTTTATCCGGCATTTGTAATGCCCTTTCATACGCGTTACACTCGTACTGAGTTTACCTGTACTGAGTTTACTTGTACTGAGTTTATCGAAGTATCGAAGTACCGAAGTATCGAAGTATCGAAGTAAACACATTACACGACGGGTCCCCGTTTCCACAGTGTTCAAACGGGGACCATTGGGGCGATGCTAAATGCTTTTTATTATTGTGTAGCCATACCATTGGCAAAAGCCTTTATTCTATTTTCTCATATTCTTTAATTCCAACGTGATTTTCTATTAAATACATTTCAGGCTTTCCAACACCTATTCCCATTTTCATTCCACATCTCACAAAATATTCTTGGCCTTTTTGAATGTCAATAACAACTGAATCCTGAGATTCCGTTTTGCCCCAAAATTTGTGTTTTCCAAAATCTTTGGTTTTATATTCAAATTTTTCGCCATTCCGAACCCTCCCGATTTCGGTTTCGTCATCAAGTCTTACTTTATAACCAATGGCGCTTCCTTGAAAACTTTTTGGCCGGTAAAAATAAATGATGGCATAATCGGCATCTTCAGGTAATCTTGACTTGTTTTTCAGGGTTCTTTCAGAAGTTAGAGTTGCCATGGCCTCCCGGCCGGAGTTCCTATAAAGTTTTGCTTTTATTCGATAGCAGCTACTACCGAAATTCGGTTTTTTAACTTCGGTCAGTTTTATGATGTTTGCTCCGGACTTTTTGGCGGTTTCTTTGGCGTTTTCAATTACAGTAGTATATCCGCAATCTGTTGAAAATCCTGAATCCCCTATTTTCAAGTCCCCAACCAACACCGAATTTTCAGGAACTTTTTCACTTTCGTCAAGTATAATAATTTTATCCTTGGATTCCAGTGGCGGAAAAGTTGTGTTTGCCAGGTTGCTTCTGATTTTTGGTGAACACGCCACCAGGGTGATTCCAATAAGCAGTAAGGGTAATTGTATTCTGTTCATTTGAGTTCGTAGTTTAAATTTTGCCAATTCGTTATAATTAACACTAAAACAGCGATATAACCCCTAAAATTTCAGGGCAATAACACTTTTTTACCTGTTTTTAATAGCATTGGATTTTATAGTACGATCCGCAAATTATTCTACGGAATGCCATAACCCCAACTATTTTATCCAATAAAGCCATAAGATGCTTACCCAAAACGAACCTCATTTCAGGCATTAAAGTAGGGGGAAGAAGGTATCACCACTTCACTAAAAAGTCAGTAATACGCTTATAAATATATAAAAATCTTAATTAACCTGTCGAAAGTATAATTTCAGAGCCAACAAAATTTCATTGGGGTTCAAACGAGGACCAGTCGGGACACCTCATAGAGGTAGTGAATTTAACAGTTACAAAGAAAACAAATACCCCACAGCGTATTTTGCGGATTCCCGTAAAAAATAAAAAAATCCCTGCCCAAAGCCTGTCGTACCTAAGCTGTCCCTAAACGTTCAATACCCACCTCACATCAAAAGCATCGGTTACCTCAACCAGTTTTTGGTCATCGCCATCATTGACAAAAGGAATCTGTGTATTAAATTTTAGTTTTTCAATAAGCGCTTTTCTATCATATGTATTTCTGCAGTGTAGAAAAATAGACATATAATTTCCAAGTGTTCTTCCTTCGTCGTGTACCAGGTCCGAACCGTGAATGACTATCCTGTCGGAAACCAGCGATCCGCTGACAACAGGCATTTCGGCATACCCTTGCAATTCCCTTCCAAAAGTCTCGAATTGCAGGGTACCGCCAAAACAGGTCTGGTAATAGGTGAGCGCCTTTTTACAGTTCCCGGAAAAGGTTATGAAAACCGCACTCACAAATTTACCGTTATTAGCATCAGTCATAATGAGATTAAATTAAGCATCAGGTATTTCGGGCTCTACAAGTTTTATTAATTTCTCCAGCGACTCCTGCCAGCCCAAATAACACATTTCTGCCGGTATTGCCTCGGGGATCCCTTCCTGGGCCACATGAAGTTCAGTGCCGCACGAAACCCTGTTCAGTTGTATGGTTGTGGTTATTTCTCCGGGCAAATCGGGATCGTCAAACCTGTCGGTATATTTAATAAATTCATTCGGTTTTATTTCAAGATACGTTCCGCCTTAGCCATGAGTACGGATCTTATGGTTATACATGTAGGAAACGGCAAGAATACCCAACACCACCAGTGGCAGTAGCATAAACCCAACGTTCTTATCTACACAGGCATGACTGATGAATGCAAAGATTAAACTAAACGTCAGCCCTGCATATGCCCATTCCTTTAGCCTGCCCGGTATATTGGGGTAAGCAATCGCAAAAACGCCGAGTACTTTACAGCTAATAAGCGCGTAGGCAAAGTAATCGGGGTAGCCCAAAGGTGCTGTGCCCGCATTCACATACTCCGGCGCAAACAGCATGGTGCCGAGCGGCATTACCCCTTCCCAGAGTATAATGATGGCAGTGGCCACCCAAAAGATTATTTTGTACTTCTTCATCTTTATTCATTTACGGGTTAGCCGATTCAACATATGCTACAAAGTTGTTCAGGATAGCCTGCCATCCTTGTTTCTGAAACTCCGGATCATTTTCTGTTTCAGGATCAAATGTGGTTGCTATGCTGGTCTTGCCATTTTGCTCGGCAAACAAGGTGGTGGCTTTTCTTCCATCGCTCATGGTGTAGCTGATTTCCTTATGCAGTTCCACCGTATCATAAATGCCTTCAAAATCAAAACCGAAGCTGCCGTCTTTGGCTTCCATTCTATTCTTAAACGTACCGCCAACCCGCAGGTCGTTTTCGCTGCTTGGCGTATGCCAGCTCGGGTCGGGCGTGTTCCATTGCATGATGTCGCCCGGTGTATTCCATACCTTCCATACTTTTGCTACGGGAGCATTTGCTGTTGCTTCTACCGTAATTTTTGTTACTTGTTCCATTGCGATTAATATTTGATGGTTAAATTTTATAATTCAAAGTTACAATGCGGTATGAAATCACGGCTGTTGTGAAAATGACAGTTTTAGGGGGGGATTATGACAAAACTATTTTTTATCTTGCGGTTTAATCGTAATAGTTGCCATGCAGATTTCTGTCTTTGTACCCGAGTATGGCGTTATTGAAGCCGTTACACCGCCATTCAGAACCTTCCATACCGCTAATGAGTTTTTAACCACATTTGGCAAAAAGCCCATTTTCGAGGTCGAGTATGTGGGGCTAAGGGCGTATGTACCCGCTAACAATGGCGAATACATGATAAAAACCGACAGGTTGCTCAAAGATGTAACCGAAACCGACCTGCTTATTATACCCCCTGCATTCGGTGATACGGGCAAAGGGATTCGGGCCAATGCAGAAGCGATACCTTATTTTAAGAAATTACACGAAAAAGGTTCCGGCCTTGCCAGTTTATGCCTCGGCGCTTTCCTTTTAGCCGAAACAGGTTTGCTCAATGGCAAAAAATGTTCTACACACTGGGCTTATATCAGTGAGTTCAAAGAAAGATTCCCGGAGGTGGAGGTAGAAGATGGTGCAATAATCACCGAACACGATAATATTTACAGTAGTGGTGGGGCAAGTAGTTTATGGAATCTGATATTGTATCTGGTTGAAAAGTTTTCCGACAGGGAAACAGCAGTCATGATCTCAAAATATTTTGCATTGGATATCGGGAGAGACAGCCAATCTCAGTTTGCCATATTCAAAGGCCAGCGGAATCACGGTGATGACGATATCCAAAAAGTACAGGATTATATCGAAAAACACTATGGCGATAAAATAAAAATAGAAACTTTAGCCAATTTAATCAATTCGGGCCGCAGAACATTTGAAAGAAGATTTAAGGAGGCTACCAACAATACAGCCATCGAATATATACAACGGGTAAGAATAGAAGCTGCCAAAACGTTCTTTGAAGCATCGAGAAAGAATGTCACGGAGATCATGTTTGATGTAGGTTACACCGATACGAAGGCTTTTAGGGATATATTTAAAAAGATCACGGGACTTACCCCGATTGAGTACAGAAATAAGTTTGCAAAGGTGGCCCATGAGGTGTAACTGTTTAGAGCTTGTTTAAAAAGAATTCAATGGGCTAAAAAATGCCCTTTTTGTTGCCGGAGCGCCACCTGGCCCCTTCGCTAAAAACAGCCACCGGCTGTTTTTTTAACGCTTGGTCCTGTTCCAGGATAAAGTACTTGATTTTTTTAATCAGCCTGCATTCCAACTCCGTTTCTTTTACCGTTTCGGTTAAACCGGGGAACCCTAAGTTATATTTATTTTTTAAAAGTTCACTGGCCTGTTCGGCCATAGGTGTGGGTAAAGTCTCATGGAAGCATCGCGATAACGTTCATAGAATCGTTTCATATCCCATAGGTTACGGGGCGACACCCCCATATCCGGGCACTCCGATTTTAGATCCACCGATAGCCTGTTCACAACACTGGCATCGGTCCAGGATTGTTCATTCAAAATGAATATCTCGATTAACTTTCGTTTTTTTCTTTCATTTTCAGGAAATTCAGTGGTGTCATAACTGCAATTTTCGAATTTCTGTAATCTTTTATATTGCGTGTGATAATAGCATCTAAACCTTTAATTGCCAATGCTGAAGAATATTGAATAGAGTCCTCAAAGTCTTTAAAGTCATTTTTTAGAGCTTGTATTACTTCTTTCTTTGTTGTTCCGATAATTTCTGTCATTTCTGTTAGCGTTTCTACAACTTCAAGTGTTTTCTTAGGTCCTAAAAACTTCCTGACGATATAGTAAATATTGTTGATACTTACAGCAGACAGATACAAAACAACATGGCCCTTTTCGTTCAGTTCAAAAAGTTCGCTTGCCGGATTTGCATGAGGCTCTCGATCCGTAAAAAAGTCAATGACTACATCTGAATCTATAAACAGTTTAAACGCCATATTTTTTAGATAATTCTTCGGTTAAAGTTTGTTTATAGTCAATGTTTCCGTCAGTCTTGATTATTCCTCTTAGCTTCCTGACTTTAGGGGAAAGTTGCTTTTCTTTAATTTTTCTTCGGCTTACAGTTACCAGTTTAAAGTAATTTTCAACCATTTCAGACAGGCTTTGCCCTTTTTCTTTGGCGTACGCTTTGGCAATTTCAATTACCTCTTTTTCTATGGTCAATGTCAATTTAGTATTCATAATGCTTTTCTAACAAAGATACGTGTTAATTTCTTAACATACAACACGTGTTTCGAAATGAGAGCTAATTATAGATATATACAATTCTTTGTCGTGAATACAAAATTACCCACTACCTATTTCTATACCGGCTCCACTTTCATCACCTCACCAACTTTCTCTTTCGCCTCGACTAAAACACGGGGCGTTATTTTCTTTATAAGCCAAAAATAATACGGCTTGTGGCCTTTACTTACGTTTCTTTACAGGGTATTTTTCAACATACGCCTTCATCATTTCACCGGGTACAACATTGAAACAACTGACTTGGACTCAAATGAGAACCAGTTGGGGGAAAAGGGTCTACCCTTACTATTTTAATCACAAGATTTCCAATAATCATAAGAGGATTCCCAAATGGTCTCTTTTACTGTTTTAAAATCTGTTTTATCCTCACTGAGTTCGAAAAAAGGAGTCTTATTTACTTTTTTATAAACTACCGTTACAAGAGTAGCCTTGGTTTTTGGTACTTTCCAAATTTCTTTTATGCTAACAAACTCATAATCATATGTTTTTAATACTTCGTAATCTGTTTCGATATTCCAGCCAGTCTTTTCGTAGCTTTTTAAAGTATATTCTTTTGACTTATTATTTAATGTTAAGTTATAAATGGTGCAGGTGTCTCTTTGTTCTTCTAAATCTAATTTCAGGTAGCCCTCTTCTCCCAATTTTTTTAATACGTCTAAACGTTCATTATGTAAAATGCTGTCTTTATAAAAGGTATTCCTCCCTTTCCATACATAGATCTTTCCATGTTTGGGATGTTCCTCTATACAATCCTTTATGATTTTTTCAGCTTCCGCCTTGCTTATTGTATTGGAGCATGATATAAATAGTACTGCTATTAAACCTGCTAATAGAATTTTTTTCACGGATTTAATTAAATTTTATTGTTGATGATATAGTCTGGTGCTCCAGTCTATAGTTCGTTCGTGACAAGCATTTATTTTTAAGTTTGGTTTTGTAATGTTCTTTTGTAGTGCGTTACTCCAAAAATCTTTCTGATTTGATCCACATCCGAGTCATGGATGGAAGTACTCTGAATAATAGGTCTATCGCTCATTTTTGTTTTATAATTATTCTTTTGACACTGACTCCTGTTTTACTCAAACAAGGACCGGTTAGGAGCGCATTTCCCGCAAAACTTTCTGTTTTGGCGGTCAGGTAACCCTCAAAAGGTCCTTGAAGAATGTACTCTAAACTTGGCATGTTTTATTATTCAGTATTATTTTCTGTTGTTTCAATGCCCCGCTTTTTATCACTCCCGTAGTCTAACTACTAATTACACCCCTACCACCGGCCGTTCTCCGTCACCATATAAATAGTAAAATAGTTGGCTTGGTTTAAGACCTAGAGACTTGGAAAGGCCATATACTTCATTAGGGTATAGATGCATAAATTCACCTTTTAACAACCTGCTCAATCTGGTATTTTCAATATTTGCGGCAGAGGCAACATCCTTTGTGCCTTGTACAAAGGGCGACAAAAAGTCCTTTAACTTGTTACCAGATTCAGAGACTAAATGGAGTCGTGTGAACTTATGATCTTTAAACAGTTTATCACACAATACATCAATATTCATATTTAGCAGTTGCAGTACACCGTAAAAAGATTCTGCTAAAACAAGATTTCTCATACCAAGAATATCCCTAACAACAGTTTCTAATTCCCGTTTGGACTTTCCAGAATATTCTTTTGAGATTATCTTTAGAACAAATTCTAAAAAATAATCTGTTTGTAATTTGTTGTTTTTCAATTTTTTTCTTTAAGCGTCTATATCAGTTGTTTATAGTGGATGTTCAGGCACAAAATCCCTCATACTACATTCAAGATATTTAGCGAGTTCATTCAATTGGTCATAAGAATACATGCTGGGAGAACTTTCCATTTCAATTTGGCCAATGTAACCACGTGTAACCCCAAGTAGGTCAGAGATATGGGACTGAGTACGATTTAATTCAGCTCTTCTATCCTTTACAAGCTGGACTATTTCCAACTCTATTTTTGTTTTGGGAGTAACTTCTTTTGCCATTAGAGAAAAAAAATGTTTAAAACATTTGCTTAGTTCAGACTAACATTTTATATTTGCATAGTCATAACTAAGTATTTGTTGTGCTGTTTAACTTGATTACTACATCTATCAAATAGATTGTGAGTTTAATGAGCCTCAGCGTCCGAAGCTAGCATTTCGACACAACACGAGGCGGTAGAATTAAACCCACGTCTAAAGATATTGCGTATCTTTACGCATGCTTTAGGCTGGGTTCTACTGAAAACCGTGTTGTAGGCTTGCTAGCGCCTGGACAAAGGTAGGAGGTAGAATTCCGGCCTTTTCGCTTTTTAAGCTCGTTCATCATAAACCAAAGGAGTATATGAAGGCGAGTAAAACAAACCCATCAGAGCACTTTCGTGGTACGTCTCCAGCAACAGGCTTTGCCCTGTGCCAAAACAGCCAGCTACAACCCCAATCTATATTCCAAAAAATCAAACGCCCTCCCGAATGAGGGCACAACCGGCAGCAAAAAGCAAAGGCGTTAGGCCATGCATGCTGTCCGGTACCACCGGCCCCGTACCCGCGGAAAACACAATAAGGTTTGCCACAGGGATAAAAGACAGTTACAGCTATCGGGTACTCGCAATGCCTATAAAAGTAATTTGTTTTCTTATGACCTGCAAATTTGCTTTCTTAAAGTATGGTGGCCGGTTTTTAAAAGCCGTCAGATTTTTGCATACAGCCCTAACCGAAGCTCACACCCGGGAATAGTTTATACCTGTTTTGAGAATTAAATCTCCCGGTTTCCATTTTGAGAGTTTTGGTAACTTCCGGAATTAAAGGGGGTAGGTACGTAAAGCACAAGTGTTGTGTTGATTTTGTTTTGAAATAGGTATCAAAAACACATTATAATAATGTTTAATAAATCTTCAATAATGGCATCTTATTTTTACATCTTAACAATTGTGTTTTCATAATTTATTGATAACTTTGAAAAATAATTGACATTTATAGTCATTTGTGTTCTTTAATAATTTATATTTAACATATAAAAAGTAAATTTCGTATTTACTCCGTTAAACTCCCCATATAGTATGTATTGACGCACCTGCTTATGAAGGGTGCAAGGTCAAAGAGCTGTTAGCATGGCCTGTCTGTTATAACTTTTTCTTTGTTGTCGTTTATAGCACAAAGAAAGGCAACCTGGCTAGCAAGGTATATGATGCATACCTTTTACTAAAATACATTCAGGGCTTTTTCTTGCCAAACAATCCACCCCACACCTTTTTTGTTATACTATTATAAACATCCAATAGCCTCGTCGAAGCCTGTTTAAACGATATGTTATGGATGCACATTTTTCTTTGGAAGAAATACAGGAACAAGATAATATATCAGGGAACCTTATGGGACAAGAGGAGGACATGGCGGGAATTTCTGAGGAACGGTTATGGCTGGCGTTTCAAACGGGAAATAAAAAGGCCTTTGAAATGATCTATAAAAACAATGTTTCCCATCTGTATCGCTACGGTTTAACGCTGGTCAGGGACAAAGACCTGGTTATGGATGTCATTCAGGATTATTTCGTAAGCCTGTGGGAGAAGCGGGAGAGATTAGGCCAGGTAAAACGTATTAAACCTTACCTCTACAAATCGGTTAAACGAAAGATCATTGCCAGGGCAAGTAAAAAAAGAAAGCTGCTTTCCCTGGTGGAGACGGAAAAGCATATCGAAAAAAGCAAGTTAGCTTCTTCTCCTGAATATGATGTTGCCGAAAGAGAAAAAGAACTGGAAAAAGAACAGCATAAATTAAATCAGGCCTTAGCAAAATTAAACAGGAAACATCAGCAGCTTATTCACCTCAGGTTCAATAGCGGTTTAGGCTATGACGAAATTGCAGAGGTCATGGACATGAAGGTCAGAAATGTTTATCACCATATGTCCCGCGCCATAGAATTGCTCAACCGGTATCTGGGCCACTTGTTTTCTTTGGCTTTGTTCCTTGCTTTGACTGCATAAGCAAAAAGCCATTATTCCCCCGTAAATACCGCATTTCATGATTTTTTTCAAAAAGAGTTTCAATTTACATTGAAAAATAAGCACCTCTCCTGTCTATACTAATAGAGGGGTTGATCTTTTCAGTTGCCAAAAACCCCAAACAATTGATTTCTTGAAAACATGAAAACACAACTATACATACTCTCGGTGTTTCTTTTTGCTGCGATAACTGCTTCATCACAAGGCCTGGACCCGGTAGAATGGCGGTTTACCTCCAAAAAACTGGACAACCAAACTTATGAAGTACGTATCTCGGCAGAGATGGAATATCCCTGGCACATCTATTCGCAATACACTGAAGACGGAGGGCCTGTACCTACTACAATTGCGTTTAAAGGAAACCCGGGTGTAAAGTTTGAGGGTGACCCTAAGGAGGAAGGAAGTCTTATTGAAAAATATGAAGAGGTCTTTATGGTAGATACCCGCTATTTTGAAGGGATGGTCGATTTTGTCCAGGTTGTTCAACTGGAAAACGGATCAGATCGCCCCGTAACACTGGAGGGAAGCGTCACCTTTATGGCCTGTACAGATCAACAATGTCTTCTGCCACAGGAAGTGGAATTTAATGTGAAACTGAATTAGAATGGATACCCCCAAATAACCATAACCTGACATTCATTAAAAATGAAATATAAGCACTATAAAACAGAAGATTTTATTGCCGACGAGTATTTCCAGCAATGGATTCTCGACCCGGACCCTGTCACCGATGATTTTTGGAAAAACTGGCTAACAGAAAATCCCGGGAAAAAAGACATTGTGGAGGAGGCCAGGGAAATGGTTTCTATCCTGGATCGATGGCAGGGGCAGGACCCGGGATTATCGGGGACAGCTATTAAAATGTCCTGGCAAGACATAGACTGGCGAACAGCAAAGAAAACCCAGCCAGGAACCCCGGCTTATTCCGGCTCCGCTCAGCAACCACCGTTTGGCAACCAGGGTAAAAAACGGCAGAAGAACCCCTGGCTTAAAGTTGCCATCGGTTTTTGTGTGGTTTTCGGTGTTTTTTACGGTATTGATAAATCCGGAATACTGGAGAAGGCAGCTAGACTTTCGGAAACTGCTTCTCCACAGGTTACCCTGGAATTACAGGATGGTTCCATAGAGGTTATAGACGAAACAACATCCCAAATAATTACTACGGCAAAAGGGCAACGGGTGGTCAGCCAGGAGAAAAATGTATTGGTTTATGCTAACGATCCCAATACAGAAACAGAAGGCCTGGTATATAATCAATTGACTGTGCCATACGGGAAGAAATTTGAATTAGTATTATCAGATGGTTCTCATATTTTTTTGAATTCCGGGTCCAAATTACGATACCCCGTAAAGTTCTTATCTGAACGGCCCAGGGATGTCTTCCTGGATGGTGAAGCCTTTTTCGAGGTAGAAAAAGACGAAACCCGCCCTTTTACCGTAGTTACCGGGGAGATGAATACCAAAGTATTAGGTACTAAATTCAACGTGACCAGTTACAAAAATGAAAACAACACCCATACGGTGCTGGTAGAAGGGAGTGTAGGGGTTTATAAGCCCGATGATACCCAGGGGAAAGAAGAACCGCTACTTGTTAAACCCGGGCAAAGGGCTGTTTTTGAAAACGGAAGCATTGGTGTAGAGGAAGTCAAAATAGAGAAATATACCGCCTGGACCAGGGGCCAGTTGTACTTTGTAGACGACAAGTTCGACCTGATCATAAAAGAATTAGAGCGGCACTACAATGTAAAGATCGAAAACAAGTATGAGGCCTTGAACAAAAGGCGCCTAACCTCCACTTTTAAAGATGAACCCGACCTGGAACGCGTATTACATATATTTCAAAAGATCGTTCCTTTCGATTATGTAAAAGAAAGAAACACCATTACCATAACTACCCCGGAATAACTTACCAGGAACTACAATATATACACGGGAGTTCAACTAAAATAAGTAGGCCTATGAAGCAGTAATATTACTTTATTGCCCGGATGCTCTTTGCCCTAAAATACCGGGAGGAGCACGGGTAAAAAACAATCGGAGAGTGCGTCCACACCCTCCGATAAAACAGGTGACTTTAGCCTTAGTACAACTAAAATCATATAAAGTTATGAAAAATATTAACACGTGGGGGTTTAGGCATAGCCCGCCTCCACTATTTGACCTGAAGATGAAGATCTCTTTGTTGTTGTTCTTCGTAACACTGTTCCAGATACATGCGGACAGCGGGTATGCCCAGAAGACCAAACTCTCCCTGGACATGAAAGCTGTAACCGTACTGGAAGTTATTGATAAAATAGAAGCGATCTCAGAATTCCAGTTTCATTACGAAAAGAAGGACCTGGATGTAAATCGTCTGGTCAGTATTAAAATGAAGAAAAAAAATATTCGAAAGATACTTCAGGACCTTTTTAAAGATTCTTCGATAACCTATGAAATTAATGATAGAGATATAATTCTTAGTAATATAGAGGTTTCCCCAGCTACAAAAGTTTTTCCAAAACAGAAAGATATAGATAAACCTCAAGTCCAACAATTCCGGGTAAATGGAACTGTTACTGCTCCTGACCATACACCTTTGCCTGGGGTTAATATTATTCTTAAAGGAATGAATCAAGGCACTATGTCTGATCTTGATGGCAACTATGGTATTGATGTGAAATCTTCAGATACACTTAGCTTTTCTTTTATTGGCTATAAAACTGTTGAAATACCTGTTGATAAACGTACCACAATTAATATACAAATGGAGGAAGCCGTAACCGCTTTAGAGGAGGTAGAGGTGAATGCGGGGTACTATACTGTAAAAGACCGGGAACGGACAGGGAATATCTCCAGGATTACTGCGGCAGAAATAGAAAGACAGCCCGTAGCAAATCCTTTACAGGCACTTGCAGGCAGAATGCCAGGAGTAGAGGTAATCCAAGAATCTGGAGTTCCAGGAGCAACATTCAGAGTTCGTATTCGCGGGCAGAATAGTATTAGGGATAACATTGGAGTTAATGCCCCTCTTTATATTATTGATGGGGTGCCTTTTCCTTCTTCACCGTTAAATCCACTTGGAGTGGATTCCAATATGCTCCCCAATTCTATTAGTCCATTTAATAGTATTGATCCATCCAATATAGCAAGCATAGAAGTGTTAAAAGATGCTGACGCCACAGCAATTTATGGCTCCAGGGGTTCTAATGGGGTAGTATTAATTACAACAAAAAAAGGAATACCTGGAAAGTCACGTGTAGATATTAATATATATAGTGGAGCCGGTAAGGTAACGGGTAGGATGGATTTGCTAAATACGAAGCAATTCTTAGAAATGCGCTATGAAGCGTTTGCCAATGATGATGTCGAATCATTTCTTGAAAACCCGGACTTTGACAGGTTTTTCCCAGAGCTAAAAATATGGGATCAAAACAGATATACTGATTGGCAAAAGGAACTAATTGGGGGAACGGCTTATTATAATAATGCAAAAATTTCTCTTTCCGGAGGAAATAAGAATACCCAATATTTGATTGGAGGCAGTTATTTCCGACAAACCACGGTTTACCCGGGTGACCAAGATGATACCCGGATATCGGGTCATTTTAATTTATCACATACTACTTCAAACCAAAAGTTTAAGGTTTCTTTGACCGCATCCTATACTTCAGATGATATCAATTTGTTTACAGAGGACCTTACCCAAAGGGCGATGACACTACCTCCCAATGCTCCCCTTCTGTATACTGATAAAGGAGGTCTCAATTGGGAAAATTCTACTTGGGAAAACCCTTTAGCCTTTTTAGAAGCAGAATACAATGGGATAACTGATAATTTTATAGCCAACGCGACGCTTGATTACCAATTAATTCCTGGGTTACATATTTCTTCACAATTAGGTTATACCAATATACAGGTGAAAGAGATGAGGATTCGACCTTTAAGCATGATTGATCCTGCTCTACGTGCAGGTCGTACAGGACTTTCTGTTCTTTCGGACAGTTACCGGAAAACCTGGATTGTAGAACCCAAGGTACAATATAAAAGACATATTGGACAAGGTGTGCTTGATCTTTTAGTAGGAGGCACGTTTCAACAAAACGTAAATGAAGTACGACGAATCTCGGGTTCAGGATATACCAATGATGCCTTATTAAAAAATATTCAGGCTGCATCTGATATTAGAATTGGACAATCAAGTTACACTCAGTACCGTTATAATGCATTTTTTGGACGTATAAATTACAACTGGAAAAAAAAATATATTGTAAATCTGACCGGACGTAGGGATGGTTCTACCCGTTTTGGCCCCGGAAAACGCTTTGCTGATTTTGGAGCAGTTGGAGCAGCATGGATATTTTCTAAGGAACCGTTCTTGGAGAATAGTTTTATTAGCTTTGGCAAACTCCGGGGGAGTTATGGCACTACAGGCAGCGATGCTATAGGCGATTACGGATATCTGGACACTTATACTTCCACTCAATATCCATATTTAGGGCAACCCGGTCTGATCCCTACCCGCCTAGCTAATCCGGATTACCAATGGGAGACAAATAAAAAACTAGAAGTAGGCCTGGAAATAGGATTAAGCCAAGATCGTATTTTTCTTTCCGGTAGTTGGTATCGCAATCGATCTTCTAATCAGTTAGTAGGATTTCCCCTTCCCGTTATTACTGGACAGCCCACTATACAATTTAATTTGCCCGCTACGGTAGAAAATAAAGGTTGGGAGTTTACATTAAATACCATCAATATTCGAACAGATCATTTTAGTTGGCATACAGGTTTTAATATATCCTTTCCAGAAAACAAACTATTGGAGTATGAAAATATAGAAGCGTCACCTTTTGCTAATCAATATCAGGTAGGGAAATCTCTGTTCGTTTTTCCTGGCTTTCACTTTCTTGGGGTAGACGAGGAAACTGGCCTTTATACTTTTGAAAATACAGAGGGAAACAGCACAAGCAATCCGGAATGGCCATTGGATTTGCAATTTCGTAAGGAAATATCCCGTAAATATGAAGGGGGAGTTCAAAATACCGTAAACTATAAAGACTTTGAATTAGATGTTTTTCTGCAATTTGTTAAGCAAACGGGTAGTTATATAGGAAGTTTTAACTCACCTGGAGGACCATTCAATCAACCGGTAAGGGTAATGGACCGGTGGCAGCAACCAGGGGACATGACCCATATACAGCGATTCCTTTTTAATGATTTAGAAGCACTTGAGGCATATGATGCGTATCGATCAAGTGACGGTGGTATTATAGATGCATCATATATCCGCCTGACTAACCTGTCCTTATCCTGGAATCTTCCGAAAAAATTGGGTTTTGGAAGTAATAGTAAGCTCTATTTGCGTGGACAAAATTTGTTTACTATAACCAATTTTCCAGGATTGGATCCGGAAACCCAGAGTTCAAGTATGCTTCCACCTCTTCGAGTACTTACTCTTGGGATTCAGTTAAGTTTTTAAATACGTACAGATAAAATATAAAAAACACATACACATGAAATATAAAATGATTTATATCATATGGAGTTTAGCAATGTTACTTCTTGGTGGGATGTTTTCTTGTAGTGATTTTTTGGATGCAGACCCGCCAAGGAATGAAGTTATTACGGAAACAGCTTTTACAGATGATGCTACAGCAACCTCTACTGTACTAGGGATATACAGTGAGATGGCTAAGTCAGGTAATTTTATAGTTGGCAGAGATGGTAGCATTGCTGTGTTAAATGGGTTTTCCGGAGATGAACTTGTACCTCGTTTCTTTAACGATTTTTTCACCAACACTATATTAGCAAACAATGTTACTGTCCTGAGTTCTTTATGGCAACCAGGGTATAACTTTATTTATTTTTCAAATTCATTATTGGAAGGTTTAGAAGAAACCACTGGTATAACGGAAGAAACAAAACGACAATTAGAAGGGGAAGCAAGATTTATACGTGCGTTATGTTATTTCTATCTGGTAAACTTGTTTGGTGATATCCCAATGGTTACTACTACTGACTTTGAAGTTAATCGTCTTGCAGCGAGAACTCCAAAAGAACAGGTTTACCAGCAGATCATTACAGATTTACAGCACTCCCGGGAATTATTGGCTGAAGATTATTCTTTTTCAAACGAAGAACGGGTGAGACCTAACCGAGCGGTTGCCGAAGCTCTTTTGGCACGGGTATATTTATTTATGGAAGATTGGGTTAACGCAGAAGCCCAGGCTACTGCAGTGATCAATAATCCATTATATCATTTATCTTCAGATTTAAACGAAGTATTTCTGGCCAATAGTGAGGAGACGATTTGGCAGTTAAAACCCGTAAGACTAAATAATACTGAAGAAGCACTCTATTTTGTACCTATACGTGAAACTGTCCAACCTTCCGCCTCCCTGACAGATCATCTGCTTAATGCATTTGAAGAGGGAGATAACAGGCGTATAGATTGGATAGGAGAAGTCACTCCGAGCACAGTTACCCTTTATTATCCTTTTAAATATAAAGTACATGATGTCCAAGCTCCTCCTACCGAATATTCTATGGTACTCCGTCTTGCAGAACAATACCTGATTCGGGCAGAAGCTCGGGCAGGGCAGGGCAATATCACTGGGGCATTGGAAGATATCAATATGATAAGGAACCGTGCCGGATTAGAAGATATTATGGTAAATACCCAGGAAGAAGTATTGGATGCCATAATGCACGAAAGAAGGGTGGAGTTATTTGCCGAAGCAGGACATCGTTGGCTTGACTTAAAACGTACGGGTAAGATAGATGAAGTCCTGAGTTCCATAAAAACAGATTGGAACCCCACCAATGCGTTATACCCTATTCCTCAAAAGGAAAGAGAGAGTAATCCAAACCTTACTCAAAATGAAGGGTATTGATTAGACACTAAAGTTTTATTCAAATAAAAGTTTTATTCAAATAAGAGTATATGAAAATTCCATCCTCAAAAATAGTAACTGTCTTTTGGTTTGTAATGAGTATAGCCTGTGCGCAGACCAGTCCGGATAAGAACATTCGGGTTTTAGACCTTGACGAAAAAGTACCAAACTACCCTTTGGCTAATTTGATCAATTTCCCGGAAGAAACGGCCAGCATTTCCGATTTTAAAGGGAAAACCTTGATCCTGGATTATTGGTTTACCGGCTGTAAGCCCTGTATTGCCTCCTGGCCCAAGTTGTTGGAATTACAACAAAAATTTGGAGATAAAATTCAAATTGTGCTGGTAAACCATATGCAAGATAAAACTACCGTCCAGAAGTTTATAGACAATTGGAGCAAAAACGAGGAACGCCCGTTTACACTGCCTTCGGTTACCGGGGATACCACTCTATATAAAGCCTTTCCCCCTTCGGGCTATCCCAGTGTAGTTTGGATAAACGAAGAGGGAAATTATAAGGCCTTTACCAATGGAGGAGGGTTAAATGAAAAAAACATACAATACTTTTTAAATGGTAAGATAAAGAAGATGGTTGGAAGAGAAAATATAAAGAGAATTAAAAAATTTGATGTAACGAAGCCCCTATACATAGATGGTAATGGAGGAGATACCCGCCAAATGCTATGGTATTCTACAGTTTCAGCATATTCTCCAGAAGTGAGAGATGGGGTGACATGGTTTATTCCAGACACTATAAGTGACTCAGGTGGATATGGTCTTGGTATTCTCTTAACCCATACTACTATCCTGGAAATGATTCGGTATGCGTATTCACTCCATGATCCACGTCCAGGAGCACCACTAAATGCTTATCCCCGACTTCCTGAAAATCGTTATATATTGGCTGCCAAAGACTCCATCAGGTATCTAAATAAAATTATTAAGGGAAGAAGATATTTGCCTAACCTGTACACTTACCAGTTGATTTCTCAGGAGCCCAAGACATTTAAACAATTAAAGAAAAAAATGCAGGAAGATATCCAGGTCTATTTTAATGTGAATATCCGTTGGGAAAAAAGAAAAAGAAAATGCTTGGTGCTTAAAGCTGAAGACACGACTTTAATAAGTGATTTTAAGAATGGGAAGGAAAAGGTTTTGTATACGGGGAAGGACGCGACTACTAAAAAGATTGTGAATCATAGCCCTTCACGTTTCTTGGCCTATTTAAATTCAAAAGCTTATTTCTACTGTCCTTATCCCCTAATAGATGAAATGAGGTTTAAAGGATTACTCGATATTGAATTTCCAACCGATCTTTCAGACGATTACAAAAAACATAAGGAGTTTGACCAATATTTGTATAAAAAATACAAAATACATTTTGTGTTAGAAGAACGGGAGGTAGATATACTTGTTATCCAAGATTCGGAAGATGACCGGGCTCCACTCAATAAAAAGATATAACAAAATATAATAATCATGAAGAGCTTACAAAAAATCATGAAAGCAGTAAAAAGCGTATTTTCGGTCATGTTATGGCTTACAATTTATATATGCCATGGCCAAACCGATCAGATAGGAAATAATTTAAAAATTGGCGACCCCGCCCCATCGCTCAGTGCTGCAACATGGATAAAAGGTGATCCGGTTAGAGAATTTAGAAAAGGACATATTTATATCGTAGATTTTGGCTTTATTGGCTGTTTACCTTGTATGGAAGGATGGCCCAAACTATCAGAATTACAGAAGAAATATAAGGAAGAAGCTACTTTTGTTGTTGTAATGACAAGTACTGGTCCCCGGGTAAAAAAATACCTTGAAAAAATGGGGAACAGAATGAACTTGAATGTTGCTGTGGACACCTTGGCATCTATCGGAGATAATCAGCAGAATTGGGTATTAGATAGCTTATGGGTCAAAGCTGCCGGAAAAGGTCTTGGAAAAAATATGGGATACCCAACTATATTTTTTATTGATAAAAAAGGGAGTATCTCCTATGTTGGAGATGGGGAAACCAATGTTCAATATCAACTGGATAGTTTATTAGGTAATTTGAACAAAAAAGCTATTACTAAACACAAACGAAAGGAGCAAAAACGACAGGAACTATATGACGGATATTTAAATATTATCAAGTATTATGATGATGAGCTTGATGGGTTTATAACGAGTGATACTTATGATCATTTAGAACAGGAAGAACTCGAAAATGCACTAAAGTATATGGAAGAATTGATAGACCTGTTTCCAGATGATATAACTTATAAGAAGTATAAGTTTGGACTCCTGCTCGCAATTGATAAACAAACCGCATACGCATATGCAAGAGAAGTGCTGGACAGCTATCCGTGGGAGGAAATGAATAATTCATGGGATCTTGCCAAGAGCTGGGTTCCACTAATTAGAAAGGAATTTTTTAAAGGAGAGCGTCCAGATTATGATTTGGCGATAGCTATGTGTCTTAAATCGGCAGAACTTTCAAAAGATGATCTTTTAGCTGCGTTTTCATATAATGATGCATCTGAATTTTCTTTTATGGAAGGAGATTTGGAAAAAGGAGAGGAATTTATGTCGAAAGCGATAAACTTAACTACTCCCGGATCTGAATACAGGAAATTATTTCTGGCGAGACTGGGTGGTTTAAAGAAAAGATATTTTGAACAAAAAAATGATAAATAAAATGAAATAACAAAGATGTTTTTAATTTTAATGAATAGGATAGTATTTATCTTTTAAGTTATTTGTCTGTTTTATAGCTTCTTACAAAGTGTAAAGACGAAGACATATATTAGAAAGGTTGTTGGAGCGAATCCCCAACAACCTTTCTAACATAACAAATAAATAACTTACTGCTCTATGGGCCGTCTTAACAGGTTTACACATATTCCATTAACTTTTTCGTTATAGGCATCTCTTTCTTCAAAAACCCCAGGACTTACTTCTTTTCGAACCCTACATGCTGGTCCTGTATGCTCTGGAGAACAATTTGTGTCCAATAATGTACCAAGCATACAACCAGTAGAGAACTCTCCAAATGCTAGAATTAAAGGAGCCTTTTCTGCATTATTAGTAGTAGAAAATGCAAAAGCCAATGTAATGGCAGATGCAAATGCTAAGGTGGATAAAATTACTTTTAACTTTTTCATGATATTAAAATTTAATTAAATGTTTACTCTTTTACAGTTTTTTAGTCTTTACCTTGATCTTTGCAACACTAAGTTTAGAGCGTTAGATGATATATTGGATACATGTCTTGCATGCCTTGTGTTATGCGGTTGTATACTTGAATAGATTTGATAAAGTGTAATAAGTGTACTATTAATATGGAATTTATTATACAATTAGCTCATCACTTACGAATTTCAAAGGATTGAATAGTACTTAGTACATTTTTCAAGTTACCTTCAAGAAAAGTTAACCAGATTAAGAGTTGCTGACCTGATTTTATGGAAGTATACTAAATGTAAAGATATGAGAACGTCATGGTTCTTCATATAAAAGGTAGTTTGGATTTACCCAAACTACCTTGATACAATAATTAATAGATCGAGCTGTTATGGAAGTCTTAGTTGATCCACGCATTGGCCGTTAATTTTCTGGTCAAAGGCATCTCTTTCTTCAAAAACCCCTGGACTCACTTCTTTTCGAACCCTACAAATCTCTCCTGTATGTATCGGAGAACAATTTGTATCCAATAACGTGCCAAGTTCACAACCAATGGAGAACTCTCCGAAAGCTTGAACTAAAGATGCTTTTTCTACATTATTAGTAGAAGAAAATGCAAAAGCCAGTGTAATGGCAGAAACAAATGCGACAGACGATAAAATTACTTTTAATTTTTTCATGATTGAAACATTTAAATTAGACAAATATGCGCCTACTCTATTACAGGTTTTCGGTCTTTACCCCTGATCGTTGCAACAATATTTTTAGATGGTTAGTGATCTGTTTGAATAAGTAGTGTTTAAGGTATAGGTAACGATATATTGTCTGTATTTAACTATTACAGTATCGTTATCTATTACCATAAATTCTTTTAGTGTTTCTTCTTTGTAGGTAGGGATATAAAAACTAAATTCGTATTCTCCTTTTTCTAAATGATACACATCTATTATAGAGGCATTTTCAAAAGTGTCCGGATCTTCATTTCCTGCCAGTATATTGGAGTTCACATACAGGTAATTTCCCGATACTGTACTCCTTTTATTAACGCTTATAGGAGGTTTTGCCATCGTGAATGTACTTTCTGAACTTATTTCTCCTACTTTAATCTTTACGCGGCTTATGGTGTCTATAGTATTTCCTTTGTAGAGCAGGTTAAAACCGTCATCCATTAGGAGAAATTGGTTGCGGTATAAATACACATAAGTTAACTGCTTTGTTTTTTTGTCGTAATGTAATTTACCTTCTGTACTAAAGATAACCTCTCCTCCCTGGGCTTCCAAAAGACCTGGGAAAACCTCCAATTTTGGGTTTCCTTTGGTAACTTTAAAAAAAACTTTCCCCATATCATTGTCCAGACCTATTAATGCCAGCATCCCGTTGTCCATGGGAACAGCATTCATGAAATAAGCATTGTTTTTATATGGAGCTGCGGTCCAGTCGGTAATATTCCCCCGGTAAATAAACGGGATCACTCCATCCGTTAAATAGAAATAAGGAGCGACAACCTTTACCTGTATAGATCTGTATTTTAAATTGCCCACACTTATATTGTGATGTATTGTGTCCTTAAGGTTGTTCAATTTTGCTTCCACTATGTGAGAGGGAACCTGGGAATTTCCCAAATATAGATGGCTGTTGTCCACCCCGGCAATATAATATGAGTGATACCTTAAATCCAGTGTATCTAATGGCCGCAATATATCATTTGCCGCAAATACCCGGTCAAATCCGGCATGCTTGTGGTTTTCTTTTTTAGGCGCGGCAATATGCAATGCCAGGACTACAGAAACAGCAAAGAATAAAGTGACTACTATTAATGTGGTGGTATATTTCATGTTATAGTTTTTGAGTTGGGAGTTCTGGAATTTTTTAGTTTTATTATCAGAACACAAATCCTTCGGAGCTTTCATGCAGAAGTAGTTTCTCCATATTCTACCGAACCATGTAGACGGTCTTTCGACTGGGATTGCAGCAGTATGCCAATAGCTGCCAGGATAATAAAACCGATATTAAAAACAAGGTGCTCGGTCCAACCCAACTTTTCAAGGACTCCGCCACAAGAGCAAGGGATATTTTCGCTAAAACTGAGAATAGCAATAATATATGCAGTAAACATCACCATCAAGGCAAAGGCACCATATAACCCAATAAGTCGCATTTTTGGCCAGGTGAGCATAAGGGCTACTACAATTTCTATAATAGGGATAAACCAGGCCGTAAACCAGGCAATGTTGGTCAGTAAGGGAGACTGCCCTATTTGTACGGTAAACTTCTGCACATCCATAAGTTTACTTACGGCAGCATAAACGAACAGAAGGATAAAAAGAAAACAGATAGTTTCCAGGATAATGGCTCTGTTTCTTTGCCCAAAATGGGTTAATGTGGAGATGATACGTTTCATAATCGGGGTAGTTTAATATTCTTTTAGAGTGTTTAATGGTTTGGGTTTTTGTGTTGTTTTTTGCTTGTGTCGTAAGCACAGGAGAAAGCGGAAGCGGCCAGGGTTATTGGCGGAATTTAAGTAATAATTAAACGGGCAATGTTCCGGGCAGTAAGGAAGGCCGTCCCGCTTTCGCTCCGGGCTTTGGGTAGCCGGGTTCCCCCGGGCTGTTATATGCAGGGAAAGCATCAAATAACCATGAAAAATTTCGTTTCCCGCAGGGGTTCAGGGTGTTATATAGGTTGTGTGTTTCATTGTTGGGTAGATTTTAGTTCTTAGTTGTTGCGTTTTATACCCCTTAACAGTACGCAGGGTGATGGCTTAAAGGGAAAAAGGCGAAGCGGGGCGGTCGGAGGCTGTTACCATTAAAACAGGTAGCCAGCGTCCACCTTAATCTACCCCTTTATTTATAGATTAGAAGAACGGGACCGCCTCGCTTGCGCCTTAAGTATTTTCATTACTTTTTTGGGGGTATTCGGGTTTATGGCTGTTGGTATTACCGGAATACGAGAGTAAAATTAGTGAAGTATAAAAAGAAGAGGGTAGGGCTTTTTGATACTTTTGGTAGGGATTATTCGGTGGCCGGTATTCGGTATTCGGTATTCGGTGATCGGTGACCGGTGGTCGGTATTCGGTGATCGGTGGCCGGTATTCGGTGGTTATTTGGTGTAGAGAAAGATAAGGTTGTGTTTAACTGCGGCCTTATAGTTATAGTTATATTGAGGAGGGAGATCCGGTAAACAACCCCACACCCACATACCCAAAAATCCGAACACCTGAAAACCCGAACACCCGCACACCCGAACACCCGAAAACCATCAAATAAACCCTTTCTCCCGGGCTTTGAAGATCAGTTCCCGGTCTTCCCCGCTTCGGATGTCGAAGATCTCCTTGAGGTGGCGTTTTCGTTTTTCGATGGCGGCGCGCGACAGGGGGAGGATGGTAGACATGGTTTTCATTCGGGTACCAAGGGAAAGCTGGTAGAGCAGTTGCCGGTCTATCTTGTCCAATAAGAGATCATTGGTCACATACTTGCGCAACGATTGAATCACGGTTTTACTGTAGTAGGGAGGATCGTTCATCAACCGGCTGATCGCGGTGACGAGCTCCCCGGGGGTAACATCGTTTTTGATCAGGAAGCCATCAGGGTTAAGGCTTTCGAAGATGCTGTGTATACGGTAGTGATCGTTAAAGGTGGTAGCGACGACGATTTTTGTTTGGGGAGAGGTTTTCCGTATATTCAGTCCCAGGTCTTCTCCCGAAATAACGCCGTTTTCTTCGCTGGAAGGGGGAAGCTGGATATCCAGGAATACGATATCAATAGTGTTCAGAGGTGAAGAACTGTGCAGGATGTGTAGGGCGGCATCGCAGGAATGGGCAGTGACAATGTCAAAGTCGATACCGTCTTTTTTACGGACATCTTCGAAGGCGTTTTTGTAGGCGTCGGTAATCAGGGGGTGGTCGTCTACCAATAGAATGTTGCATTGTTGTTTTTTCATGACGATTTTGTTTTAGACAGGAACTGAAACCGTGATTGTAGTTCCGCGGTTTTTTTCCGAATTGATACAAAATTCTCCCTTGATCTTTTGCACGCGCGATTGCATGTTCCGTATCCCGATGCCTTTGTGGCGTTTACGGAGGTTGAACCCCACGCCGTTGTCCCGTATAATAAGCCGGAGGTGATTGTCTTCACTGAGTTCGAACCGTACCTCTACCAGTCCGGCCCCGGCGTGTTTTACACAATTCTGAAGCGCCTCCTCGATAACGCGATACAGGTTTACCTTGACCTGTTCGTCGATATCCTCCCAGGGAATGGCGTCGTCGTGTATGAGTTTGTATTTGAAATCTCCCGTTTTCCCCCGGTTTTGGATCAGTTTTTCCACGACATTGATAAAATTGATCGGGTAAGCAACCAGCTTGTCCTTTAATTCGTGCGAGGCGTCCCGGATCTCTTTTTCTATGCGTTGCAGTTCTTCCAGGTAATGACGGTGCTTTTGCAGGGCATCGGGGTGGCCCTGCAGTTTCAGGAATCCCCAGCCCATACGTATGGCAAAAAGGTTGCCCAGAATGCTGTCGTGTAGTTCCTCGGATATTCGTATCCTCTCCTGGTTGCGGCCTTCCTGCAGTTTGGCCTGCTGTTTCAGGCTGAGCAGGTAAATCTGTTCGTTGGCCCTTTGCTGCCGGTTTTCCATGTGCAGAAACTTGTTCCTGGCATACTGCCGGTTGAGGATATACAACAGTGACAGCAGGAGTACAAGCGCGATGCCGATGGTGAGTATCCATACCTTTTGCGTGGATAGTACCCTTGTTTTTTCGATGTACTGGTCGGTTTCGTATTGTATACGGGTGAATTTATTTCGGGTTTTGCGTTCCCGTTCCTGGATGTCGTTGTTTAGCTCGATATACTTTTGCAAATAATCCTGTCCGTTTTTCTTATCCAGCCTGGAAAGTAAGAGCAGCGCCGAAAGTACATCCCTGTTATTTTGTTTACTTTGAGCGAGTTTGCAGGCTTCTTTGGTAAGAGATAGAGCTAAGGCCGTATCTTTATATTGTGCATAATATTCAGCCATGTGTAGTTTACTGATAGTAACACCCAAACCGTTATGCATACTGTCTCTTATGTGTAAGGCCCGGTGAAATTCACCGGGAAGCTGTGTAGTATCGTTATTAAGGAACTTGCTATAAGCTATGTTGTCTATAAGTCTGGCATATAGGCTTATATCTCTGGATTTTAAATTTGGAGTATTCAGAGCCTTATTAAAATATGTCAGTGCTTGTTCATGAAGTCCTTGTTTTTGGTAGATAAGCCCGATATTGTTCTGACTTTTTTGCAGGAACACGGATGTATCTTCTATCCGGTCCAAATATTCCAAAGCTATTTTGTGATAGGAAACAGCCTTGTCAAATTCTTTAAGCTCATCAAAAATTACCCCTAGGTGATTATAACATTGGTATAACTGCTTATACCTGTTTTCGGGTTTAAACTCCGCTATGGCCTGGAACAGTAAGACTTCGCATGCCGTATAGTCTTTTATACGTCCACGAATGAAAGCCATATTGTACAGCATTTTCCCCGAATAATAGGAATGGGGGACCGATTTAAAAAGTTTTTGTGCTGTGCTATAGTGATAGTATGCGCTGTCATAATGTTTTCTATCCAGGTAAAATGCACCGTAATTCCAGTGTATATCAGCAATACCGAAAGTATCGCGCATTTTAAGAGCCAGTTGCAGGGCTTCTTTATTGCTTTTTCTGAACATGGAGGAGTCCCTGAGTCGGATGGCTTCATAAGCAATACTCCAGAGAGACCTTTGCCTGGAGGAATCGTTTTGCAGGATAGCCTCGTCATAAGCCCGAACCAGAAATTGTTTACGGACAGGCCGGGCAATAGTATCTGCTCTGGCTTTTTTCAACCAGATAGTGACACTGTCTTTTTCTTTCTCTGACGGTGACGAATGCTGTACTGTCTCACATCGGGTAAGGACGGCCCATACCAGGGTAAGAAGAAGTATTGCACATGGATATTTTAGTCTGCTGGTACTCAAAATTTGGCAATTGGGGCATACCAAAGTTAAGAAAAGCCCTTAACAATTAATGTTAAAGGCTTTGAATAAAGCAGTTTTTATATTAATAGGATCTAATCCCTTTCGTTATCCGGCCAGACACTTGCGTCATCACCGGTGGCTGAGGTCCCGGGCGAAACTTGCGTTCCCTCGTCTTTGTCTTCCTCCACCTCCGGGATAGTGTCAACCGTTGAGGTCATCAGGGTATTTTGTGTTTCTTCTACAAAATCGTCAGATTGTGTACAGGCAGAAAAGAATATCATAAGCATGGATAATGCAGTAATCTTTAGTATGATTTTCATTGTGCATAATTTTAGATTGAACAAATAGTTTTTCTGCCCCCCCGGGAGGGCGGTGATCATCCGATTGTGCACAATGGAGGCATTGACCAAGGTGTGGGTCAATGCGTGAAACGTGTTTCTTACGGGGCTAATTTACAGGGAGTTTCCAGGGGTGGAAGCATGCGAAGAAGGCTTGTTAGTGACCTGCCGGGTTCTGATAGGGAAACCCTGTTTTTTGCGAGGAAAATGCTAATACGAAGATCTGTTCAGGATATAGTGTATCCTGGCAATGTTTTCCTCGAAAGTCCTGGTAAAGGGAATAGGCTGTTTATACTGCCCGAGCGTGCATATGGCTTTCCCGTAATGGATCCTGGACACATGTGTGGCATTGATAATGTAACTTTTGTGAACCCGTAGAAAATTCCCGGGCAATCGGTTTTCATAGGTTTTCAGGGTCTTGAAAGCACCTATTACCCGGCCGTCTTCGAGGTGGAAATCTGTGGTGTTGTTATCGGCTTTTAAAAAGAGAATATTATCAGAATTCAGGTATCGATAGTCCTTATAAGATTTTATACAAATGAGGGAAGTGCCTACCGGATTGTTTTTTTCATGTCTTAATATGCTTTTCCGGACTTCCAGTGCAGTTAAGGGAGAAAGGAGGTAGTCCTGAAAATTGTACTTGAAAGCGGTATAAGCCCGGTCTTTGGAATTGGAAATAGCAATAAAACGGGGGAGGTGATGAAGATAAAACTGTAGTTCCGAAACAAATTTAAAAGGGTCTTCCAGAATATGGTCTATACGGATAAATACAAGATCCGGTTTGTCTTTTAAAATGATTTCCATGGCAGTCTCCGGGCAGCATGTACTTCCCAGGAAATGAAATTGCCCGAAATCCTGTAAGACGTGTTCTATGATCTCAATAGTACTACTATCTTCTTCTATGACAAAATAGCTTCTCAAAAATTATCCTATTGATCTTAAAAATAGAGAAGACATATAGCAGTGCGATATGTATAATAAATAAAAAAAGTATGGATTTGCACTACCGGGATTCCCGGAATGATATGTTACTTTTAGAACTTGCTACGGAAGTTTCTGTAGCTATAAAAGTTATAAAGAAAATACCGGCAAAAAGGTGATGTCATTTTGTAAGTGACTTTAGCAAAAACTAATCTAAAGAGATTTTTCCTCATTAACGGGAATTATTAATTACATAAACTGACTTAATTTTTTGGACTGTATTTTGAAATTGTGAGTTCCTGTACTACCCCGGAAAAGTGAGCCAATACCATGGTGAACAATACCTTGGATTCATTAGCTTAACGACCATATTCCCCCTGATATTTTTGATATGCACACCCCGAGGATATGGTATTTGAACCAATTATTACCAGGTTTAACCGAGAATTGCCATTTGTAATACCTTTAAACCCTGAAAACATAGAAAAAATTAGGGAAGGAATACATTTGTGCCGCAGCACTTTATTTCAATTAAAAGAAAAAGTAAGCGAAGTAGGGCTGGATTCCGAAGAAGCAGAAATCCGTTTCTTTAAAGAGATCAAGGCAGAACCTTTGAGCTGGCTGATCTACTTTGTAGAAGTGGGAGGCTGTGAACTACGCAAGCCCCGGTCGGATATTGAATTCCAGAAACAATTTTTTAAAAAACAACTTCACAAAACGGAATGCTTCTTTCAAAAGCATCGGGATTTTATCCATTACATGGAGCAAAAACATACCTATTGGGATTCCCGGTTTTTTACCCGAAAGGTAGCCAATGACTTTCCCTTGTTGCAAAAAGAAAATTATTATCGGGATCCGGATTTTTCTACTTCACACGATTTTTTATGGGCAAAGATCAAAGCGATGAATCGTTTTATCGATTATCTACATGAATCCTTAACTCAAAAACTCCTGCAAAGAGACCAAAGGGTTGAAAGCACCCCGGAAAGTAATCTGAGATGGACGCTTCCAAAAACCGCCGCGGTGGAACTTCTTTATGCCCTGCATTATAGTGGAGCCTTTAATCACGGAAATGCACAACTCAAAGAGGTTGTTCACCTTTTCGAAAAGAGCCTGAACACCGATTTGGGAAATTTTTATAATACCTTCTCTGAAATACGCGCCCGCAAGATAGACCGTACAAAGTACCTGAATTTGTTAACGGAAAAACTCCTCAAAAAAATAGAGGAGGGGGACCTCTAAAATCCAAGTACGGGTAAACTATGGAATTATACGGGATATCTCCTTAAAGTATGGTTCAGGCCAAAAAATCTCATTCTTTTTAAAGCATTTTAAAACGATTTGACCCTTGAATTCCCGGAAATAAATTTTTCCGGGTAAGGTACAACTATGGAAAAACTTTCTATGAGTCTTTTCAGCTTTGCATCAGGAAAGTCAAATCAACCTTGATGATGCCGGCTCATATAATTACAACGATTAACATTAAAACATATAAGATGATGAACACACAAAACAACACCCGAAGACCCCCGCGTCCGGAATCGTTCCGGCTGCGGAAAGTAAAACCGGAAGACGACTATGTCGACTTCCTGCACCACCAGGCCCAGGGGCCGCGGCCCCGGCACCTGCGAAGATGGGCAAAACAGGCTGCCCTGGTCCTTGTCCTGTTATCGGCCTTCCTCTATGCCGGCCCGCTGTTGCGGCTGGCAGACAGCACCGCGGCTACGGTAGATGCAGGCACCCTGAGCCTGTTGTTGCTGGTATTGCTGGGCGCAGCCGCCTGCCACCTGCTGGCCTGTGTATTGACCACCCAACTCTACCGCAGCTTCAGACGGCTGCTGGATAGCTCATTTACCACACATTCCATAAAACTGAACTCATGGCAACACCTGTGTATTTATTTCGGGGGTTATGTATCCTTGTTCTGGGGTATGGCCACCTGGCTTTCGCAAATGATGTAAGCGCCCTGCGCCGGGTATACACGGCCGAAGTGGGCGTCAAAGAAGCCACCGGGCACAACGATGGCAGGCGGGTAGGGGAATACCTCCGCTATACCGGCCTCGGCGAGGGCTATAACTGGTGTGCCGCATTCGTAAGCTTCTGTTTCGGCAGGGCGGGCTACGCCGAGCCCCGAACGCCCTGGAGCCCTTCGCTCTTCCCGGGCAACAAGGTGATCCGGACGAAAAAAGAGGTCCTCGTTTCCGTTACACTCAAACGAGAACCAGTTGGGCAGCAAACCCCTCGTGCCGGTGATGTCTTTGGCCTTTACTACGCGAACCTGGGGCGTATAGCCCACGCCGGTTTTATAGACCGGTGGGCGGGCAACTGGGCTTATACCGTAGAAGGCAATGTAGACAATGCCGTAGTACGTAAACGGCGCCCCGTTCGTACCATCGCAGTGATTGCCCGGTGGACGGCAGATTAGACCTACTATAAAACCTTTGTGAACCTCTGTGAAACCTCTGTGGATCTCTGTGAAATAATTATGACACAAAGTTGCACAGAGGACCACAGAACAAAATGTATAACATTAAAAAACTTAAAAAAATGAGACGACCCAAATTAATCACAAACTATAGCCATCTGAGTGATGGCGAACTGGCCGTACTGGCCACACGTACCCTGGATGCCCTGGGGGAGAACACCAATTTTCCGGACCTGGACCCCCCGTTTGCGGAATACGAACCCGTAGCACAGGATTACCTGAACAAACAGGCTGTTACCGCCGCGGGTGGCAACCTCCGGGAAACCAAGGAAAAGGACGAAGCCCGCACAGCCCTCATTACAATGATGCGCCGGGTAAGCACGTATATCAACAACTTTACGGACCTGGCTTCCGTACAGCTCAGCTCAGGTTTCTATCCCGTAGCCAGCCCCAGCAGTATCCGTGCCCCCAGGCCTTGCGAATGGACACGTATTCGCGCTTCCCTGAGGCCGGCCGAGATATTGCTCGATTTCCCGGCCATACGGGAAGCCTACGAGTACGAGAAGCAGATCGCCGATGAGGTGGACCAAAACGGGCAGCCCCTATGGCAGTCTGCGGGCAATAGTTCCAGCTCACGCGGCAATTTCCATGCACCTGTACAGGACGGGGTAACGTATTATTTCCGGGTACGGGCACGCAACAAGAATGGGGTAAGTGCCTGGAGCCCCGTATCATCGATGCGCGCCATGGTAAAAGAATGATCATGGGCACCTTGCTAAAGTTTTTCGTCTTGTGGGTAGGCTGCTGTTTTATGGCCTGTAGTACCCAGCGCCACCGGCAAAGCGAAGTCAACCAGCGTAGGGAAGAACGTATACTCGACTTCCGCGCCATGTCCGTCGAACAGCTCGACAGCTTGTCCGTGGCACAGGTACACCAAGTATACCAACAGCAGGACGCGGTGGCTATCGTACCTGTGGGCCGGTTTAGCTACCACCCCGGTTCGGGCTTTAGCGGGGAGGCCGAAAAGGTGGTGATCTTTGGTAAACGTAACACCATTTACGATTCCTTGCAAAACAAACACCACAGGTATACCTTACGAGAAAGACAGAAGCTCCGCGACAGTAGCCATACCAGGGAGTCACAGCGCTACCGTACAAAGACCGTAGAGCATACCGGTACCCCCGGCTGGCGCTGGTGGTTGATCGTTATAGCGGTCATTGCCCTTATGATCCTTGCCCGGGTGCTCCGGAAGCGCCCCCGGTTATGGAAACTACTGGGGTTTTTATTCTCGGACAAGCCTAAATAGCCCCATATAAGGGAATGCGTATACACCGGACCGGATTAGGTTTGCTGCAAAGGCAACCCGGTAAGCGGCGGACTTTATGAGGTCCGCCGCTTTTGTAGTTGCGTATACATTCACAGGCAACCGGGTTTACCGCTAACCCACCCCCTTATGCATTCATTCCCTGTTCCCTTTACCACTGAGGGGAGGTATTGCCCTGCATACCCCGCTTCCGGAGCCGTAAACGGAACCCTCCCGGCTGCCGGAACTATCCCGTATGCGGTAAACATAGCCCGGTATGTCATCAACAGTAATCCGGTTAGCAGTCAACCCAAGGCGATATGCCGTAAACATAATTCGGTATGTGATGAACCCAACGCAATATGCCGGGAACCTGCCCCGGTATGTGGTACCCCCATATGGGTATGAAAATAACAGCAACCCGGTAAGCGGTACACAGAACACCATATATGCCAAACAGAACCCCTCCGGCCGTTCAACTGTTCCCGAGAGAATATAAACATAAGCCTGTTAGCAGCTAAAGCAGCCGGGCATGAAATCAAAAGCAATCCGGTAAGCGGCCAAAAGAAACGGGAGAGCCGCATACCGGTCTCCCTTCCATGTATACGGGGTTGTGTTTATGGCGGTTTTTCGGGCTTTAAACAGTTTGGAAGTAAATGTCCAGGCCAACAACCAAGCACGTCACTGCGAAGCGAAGCAGCCTGTCCTGAGCCTGTCGAAGGGTGGCAGTCTCCTGGCAGGTTTGCGCATGCCATTGGTGTTATGATACTTGCCTCCACATAAAATGGTCACATTGTCTCTTGCTAATGACTACTTTACATGGATTTATGGGGATTGTTACCCCTCTAATTTCACCTGATGTGCAGGTTTCAACAGGTCATTTACCGTCTTTACAGGATTAAAGGTCATAAGTGGTACTTCCACAAAGATCGTATTCCAGAAGGCCATACTCCCATTCCACAAACCGGGGCGTTCGAGAGCTTTTAATTCTTTTCCTTCTTTGGTCTTTGTCGTAATAAAGGCCTGTTTTGGGTCTATGAAGTTGAGCAGATCATACTTTTCGCCTTTGTAGTTTTTTATGGCACATACAATATCTACGGGGTTAAAATGTGTAGCTTCTTTCAGGATCTTTACCTGCTTTTTGTTGTTTTTGTCTATTTGTGCTGTTTCGACGATCTGGAGGGATATATGCCCGTTTTCATCCTTTACCCAGAAAGGTCCTCCACCGGGATCTCCTTCATTTTTCACCATACCACAGACTCGTAAAGGCCTGTTGAGTTTTTCTTTCAGGTGTTCCACCTGGTAATGACGGGTATATTTGTAAAAGTTGGGGGCAGTGAGGGTGTTGAGCTTTTCATGAAGGAAGGTTTTGATCGTTTTGACCTGTATTTCCGTGACTTTTTCTTCATCGAGCATCCGGGCATAGGCAAATGCCTGGTCGCGGTATTCCAGGAGGATGCCGGCCAGCATTTTCTTGTAGTCGGCCATTTCGTGTTTGTAGCGATAGACCACTACATTGTCTATATTCTTTACAAAGATCACATCGGCATCCTGGTCATTGAGGTTTTCGATCAATGCCCCGTGCCCCGCCGGGCGGAACAACAGGGAACCGTCATTATTGCGGAAAGGCTGATCTTCGGGGGTGACCGCTATGGTATCTGTAGATTTCTTCTGGTAGGAAAAGGAAATGGCAAACGAAGCCCCGGTCTTTTCCTCCACGGCGTGCTTAATTTTATTGAATTCGAGATCGAATTTACGGGTGTGTTTTTCTGAAATGGTAAAATGGAGATTGGCCACACCATTGGAAGCATTGTAAAGAGCTGCCTCATAGAGGTGTTCTTCGAAGGCCGTGGCGCTATGGGTCTTGTATTTGTGGAACGGGAGAAGCCCTTTAGGGAAAGCACCGTAATCAAACCCGTCTTCTGCCAGCATTTCCCGGACAAAAAGGTATTTCTGCCGGTCATCCGGCAAACGTTCAAAATCCGGGTCTTTGCTTAAAAGATGTTGCATCACCTCATCGTAAAAGGGCAGTTTTTCCACCCCTACAAAAAAGGTTTGCATGTCCTGTGCCTTTTCCCGGTTGACATAGGTGTTAAAAGTGTCCTTTTCCGGGTTGAAGCTGTCAAGGAATTTAAACAGTGATTTAAACATTCGGGTGGCCGCCCCGGAGGCCGGGACGAATTTCATGATGTCCAGGTTGTCTTTTTGCTCTTCATACAGCGAGATGTGGCGTTGTTTTTCTTCCCCGGAAATAGAAAGAATGCCATACCCTGCTGTTGCAGATCTCAACAGGTTGATAAAGGGAACTCCTTCTTTGAAAATTTCTATTTGTTCCGATACCTGTGCTGTGGTGATCCCTTTTTCAAGGAGTTGCTGATCGTCTCTCTCTGTAAACATAATGACTTTTTGCTAATAAGTTGTGACTTCGAAAGAAGGCGTTTTTCAGGAACGCCAAGATACATCAAAAAGTATAAATCGCACTTGTTTTGTAGGGGGATTTTCCGGTACCAGATAGTAAGCATAAAGATATTGGAAGGGAATATTATAGACTCCTCTTTGCGTATGTTTATGGTAGATTATAACCGGGTATAATTTAACTGAAACCTGAATGGTTATCATTAAACCATTCAAAACAGGAGTTATTTATCATCTGGAGAATTTGTCGGTAAAACCTGATGGCGCACTTTTTAATAAATTGTAACTTCTTTATTAAATCTCACGCAAAAAGTAGGTAAATACGTATTTTTTTAGTACTATCGCATCGCATTTTATCAACATGTAAATTGCAGTATGGAGGATGTGTTTTGATGTTTTGTGATGTTTTTTCAAAATGCGTAGTCCGGAATATAATTTATCTTTATAAACGCCGTTGTAGGTACTGTGCATTTTTTAATTGCTTTTGCAATTGTAGAGTAGTACTTTTGACCCGGGAAAAATAACCTTAAAGAAATTAAAGAAAAATCCGGTTAACCGGGGTGAAATCCTTAAAGGAAAAATATTTATCCATATAAATAATGAGTAAAAAAATAAGCAAGATCTGTTGTATAGGGGCAGGCTATGTTGGCGGACCTACCATGGCGGTCATAGCGCAGAAATGTCCGGATATAGAAGTTACCGTAGTAGATATCAATGCACAACGAATCGCTGCATGGAATGATAAAGATGTAAATAAAATACCGGTATATGAGCCGGGATTGAGCGAGGTGGTGGCTGAGGCCAGGGGAAAGAACCTCTTTTTCTCTACCGAGGTCGACAAGGCTATCGATGAGGCAGAGATGATCTTTATCTCGGTCAATACCCCGACCAAGACCTATGGAAAGGGCAAGGGGATGGCTGCCGATCTGAAATATATAGAACTCTGCGCCCGCCAGATTGCCCGGGTGGCGAAAAACGATAAGATCGTTGTGGAAAAATCCACCCTCCCTGTACGTACGGCAGAGGCTTTAAAAAGCATATTGCACAATACTGGTAACGGGGTGAATTTTGACATTTTATCCAACCCGGAATTCCTTGCCGAAGGTACAGCTATACAGGACCTTTATAAGCCTGACAGGGTGCTTATAGGCGGAGATTCCCCGGAAGCCATACAGGCACTTGTAGATGTATATGCCTGTTGGGTGCCGAATGAAAATATACTTACCACCAATGTATGGTCTTCCGAATTGTCTAAACTAACAGCCAATGCCTTTCTCGCACAGCGGGTGTCATCGATTAATGCCTTATCTGAGTTGTGCGAAAAGACCGGGGCCGATGTCAATGAAGTGGCCCGGGCTATCGGTACGGACAGTCGTATCGGACCTAAGTTTCTGAAGGCTTCAGTCGGCTTTGGAGGGTCTTGCTTCCAGAAAGATATTCTGAACCTGGTATATATTGCCAAAACTTATGGTTTAACAGAGGTTGCTGATTACTGGGAACAGGTCATTTTGATGAACGACCATCAGAAAAGACGTTTTGCGGATAATATAGTCAGTACACTCTACAACACAGTTTCCGGTAAAAAGATCGCTTTTCTGGGTTGGGCCTTTAAAAAGGATACCAATGATACCAGAGAGTCCGCGGCTATTTATGTAGCGGACCATTTGCTGAATGAACAGGCGGAGATCGTGGTATATGATCCCAAAGTGCCGGAAGAACAGATTTATGCCGACCTGGATTACCTGAATACACGGAGTGAAAAAGAAAACAGGAATCTTGTAACTGTGGTGAATGATCCTTATGAAGCTGTGAATGAGGCTCACGCAGTGGCTGTATTGACGGAATGGGATGAGTTTAAGGCCTATGACTGGCAAAAAATATATCGGGAAATGCTAAAACCTTCGTTTGTGTTTGATGGTAGGGCCTTACTGGATAAGGAACAGCTCAAAGGAATAGGTTTTGAGATGTATACTATTGGTGTGGGGGAAGAACAATAATCTCTTGTCTTACTTGAGATTGAGAATAACAATATATTAAATTAAAATGGAGCAAAAAAAAATAGCAGTGATCGGGCAGGGATATGTTGGTCTGCCTTTGGCATTAGAGTTTGCACAACATTACCCAGTTATAGGTTTTGATATCGATAAAGAACGGGTAGAGGAGCTTAATCGGGGGGAAGACCATACCCTGGAAGCGGATATGGACTTACTTAAAAATGTGATCAATGCGGCAAGGGATACCGGTTTTAAGAAAGGGTATATAGCCAGTTGTGATCTGAAAGAAATAGAGGAGGCAAATGTTTATGTCGTTACTGTGCCTACCCCGATAGACCAGTTTAATGCTCCGGATTTAAGGCCCCTGATCAAGGCTTCGGAAATGATCGGGAAAATTCTTAAAAAGGGCGATATTGTTATATATGAATCCACGGTATATCCGGGATGTACCGAAGAAGATTGTGTTCCGGTATTGGAAAGAGAATCCGGACTGAAACTCAATGAAGATTTTTATGCAGGGTATTCTCCTGAACGGATTGTGCCGGGGGATAAAGTAAATACCTTGAAGACAATTATGAAGGTGACTTCAGGTTCTACACCAGAAATTGCTGAGGAAATAGACCAGATGTACAAAAAGATCATTGTTGCCGGAACCCATAAAGCTCCGAATATTAAAGTGGCTGAAGCCTCAAAAGCCATAGAAAATGCACAACGCGATGTAAATATATCCTTTGTAAATGAACTGGCGCTTATTTTTGATCGGGTTGGTATCGATACCACGGATGTATTGGAAGCGGCTGGGACCAAGTTTAATTTTTTAAAATATAAACCCGGTCTGGTAGGTGGACATTGTATATCAGTAGACCCTTATTACCTGATGCATAAAGCTACTCAGCTGGGGTATGATCCCCAGGTTATTCTCTCCGGAAGACGGGTTAATGATTTTGTGCCACAATTTGTGGCAGGTAAAGTGGTGAAACTGATGATTGGCAAGGGCCACGTTATCAAAAATGGTAGGGTGCTGATATTGGGGATTACTTTTAAGGAAAATTGTCCGGATATACGAAATACCAAAGTAGTTGATGTATGTAAGGAATTATTGCAGTATGGATTGCAGGTGGATATTTATGATCCTTGGGCAGATGTGGAAGAGGTCAAAGAGGAATATGGAATTGATATTTTGACAGAACTGAATAATGGTAGTAAATATCAGGCTGTTGTCCTGGCCGTTGCACATAAGGAGTTTTTAGCTATGGATTATAAGTCGATAAAAGAAAATGATGGGGTGATCTTTGATACTAAGTCTTGTTTGGACAGGTCTTTGGTAGATGGGAGATTGTAGACTCTGGAAAAGTAAAATTTTTATTAGTAAGTAACAATGGAAAACAAAATGAAAATATTAATTACAGGAGGAGCCGGTTTTATAGGATCGCATGTGGTTAGAGAATTTGTGACCAAATATCCTGGTTATCATATTATCAATTTGGATTTACTTACTTATGCCGGAAACCTGGAGAACCTTAAAGATCTTGAAGGATTTCCTAATTATACATTTGTAAAGGCTGATATCACAGATGAACAGGAGATAAATGATATTTTTAAGAAATACTGTCCGGATGGGGTGATTCATCTTGCCGCTGAATCTCATGTCGATCGGTCTATAAATTCGCCTTTAGATTTTGTAAAGACAAATGTGTTAGGAACGGTGAACCTGTTAAACGCAGCAAAAAAAACTTGGGAAGGAGACTTCAAGGGTAAGCGTTTTCATCATGTATCCACGGACGAAGTATATGGATCATTAGGAGATACAGGCTTGTTTACGGAAGAATATAAATATGATCCGCATTCTCCTTATTCTGCTTCCAAAGCTGCTTCAGATCATTTTGTAAGAGCATATGCAGATACTTACGGGCTTCCTGTTGTGCTTACCAATTGTTCTAATAATTACGGACCTAATCATTTTCCGGAAAAGTTAATTCCCCTGATGATCCACAATATTATTCATGAAAAACCATTGCCGGTATATGGCGATGGAAATTATACCAGGGACTGGCTGTATGTTATAGATCATGCCCGGGCTATTGATCTGGTTTTTCATGAAGGAAGGGACAGGGAGTGTTATAATATTGGGGGCTTTAATGAGTGGAAGAATATTGATCTGGTAAAGTTGCTGTGTAAGCAAATGGATGAAAAGTTAAAAAGAGAGCCAGGGACAAGTGAAAATCTTATAACCTTTGTAAAAGATCGCCCCGGGCATGATTTGCGTTATGCCATTGATGCCTCTAAAATCAATAAAGAATTGGGCTGGGAGCCGAGCGTTACCTTCGAAGAAGGTTTGTCTAAAACTATTGATTGGTACCTGGAAAATAAAGGATGGCTGGAAAATGTAACCTCCGGAGCATATCAGGAATATTATAAAGAACAATACAGTTAAAATCCACAATGATGAAAGGAATAATACTTGCAGGAGGTTCAGGAACACGATTGCACCCGTTAACACAAGTGATCTCCAAGCAATTGTTGCCGGTCCATGATAAACCGATGATATATTATCCTTTGTCAACTTTGATGTTGGCGGATATTCGGGATATATTGATTATTTCCACACCCCAGGACCTGCCTTTGTTTAAAAAATTGTTGGGTAATGGCGAGCAGTTTGGTATAAAACTGAACTATGCCGAGCAACCGTCTCCGGACGGTCTTGCCCAAGCCTTTATTATTGGAGAAGAGTTTATTGGAGAAGATGATGTTTGCTTGGTGTTGGGAGATAACCTTTTTTACGGACAAGGTTTTCCGCAATTACTCGAAAAGGCAGTAACGAATGTAAAAACAGAGGGGAAAGCAACTGTTTTCGGATATTATGTCAGTGACCCGGAACGTTATGGCGTTGCAGAGTTTGATAAGGAGAGAAATGTTATTTCCATTGAGGAAAAACCAGCTGATCCTAAATCTAATTATGCGGTGGTAGGCTTGTATTTTTATCCCAATAATGTCGTGGAAGTAGCAAAAAAGGTGAAGCCTTCAGATCGGGGTGAACTGGAAATTACCAGTGTAAATCAGGTTTACTTAAAAGAAGGAGAGTTGGCTATAGAACTTCTGGGAAGAGGTTATGCCTGGTTGGATACGGGGACACATGAGGCTTTGAGTGAAGCTACACAATTTGTTCATGCTATTGAAAAAAGACAGGGATTGAAAATATCTTGTCTGGAGGAAATCGCATGGCGAAAGAGGTGGATAAATAGTGCTTTTCTTTCTGAACAGATTAAAGGAAAAAAAGGGGACTATTTTAGTTATATAAGGAGAATATGTCGCTAAAAAAAGCTGCTTTAAGAGGTTTTATATGGGATTTAGTCGGGATGTTTTCTCGTCATGGGATCAAATTTGTGGTTTCTATTTTTCTTGCACGTTTATTAGAACCCGAAGAGTTTGGATTGGTAGGAATGGCTTTGGTCTTTATAGTAATATCACAGGCTTTTGCTGATTTTGGTTTTGGTTCGGCTCTGATTCAGAATAAAAAAAACACCTCGCAGGCGTATTCTTCGGTTTTTTTTATCAATATAATTGCCGGGGTTTTATTAAGTGGTCTTTTTTATGGATTAGCTCCTTTTGTAGCTGATTTTTTTAATAATAAGGACTTAACTCCTCTGATCGAATGGTTATCGCTGAATTTTGTGTTTTCCTCTTTCATCATTGTTCAAAAATCAATATTAACTCGTGAGATCAATTTTAAAGCCATAAGTCTGGCAGATGTGATTTCACAAACTGCCAGCGGAATTATTGCCGTAATACTTGCTTTTTCGGGATGGGGAGTTTATGCCTTGGTTGTTCAAAATCTATTAGGGGTTCTATTAAACGGAATTTTACTTTGGGTTTGGACAGATTGGTATCCGAAAATGGAATTTTCCTGGGGAGAAGTGAAAAAACTCACCGGATTTAGCGCCTTTATGTTTATGGATCAAATCCTTTCACGAATATCGAACCAACTGGATGTTTTTTTTGTGGGGAAAGTTTTTAGTCCGGCAACTCTTGGGTATTATACCCGGGCGCAATCGCTAAACAATATGGTGTCTCAATACAGTTCTACTAGTTTTACGAAGATCTTTTTCCCAGTTTTAAGTAAATTTCAGGATGATGAGGAAGGGTTTAAAAGGGTGTATTTTCGTGTAATCAGTATCATTTGCTTTTTTACATTCCTGGTGAGTGGTCTAATGGTCTTTTGGGGAGAAACAATAATTGTTGTTCTATTCGGTGAGAAATGGCAACCTTCTGTAATTATTTTTCAGGTATTGATCTTAATGGCTTTTGCCAGGCCAATTAATGCAATGATGGTAAATGCATTTCTTGGAAAAGGCAAAGCAAAAGAGAATTTCTATGTAGGTTTATTTAGAAAATTTATTCGACTTTTCCCGCTTTTAGTAGGTTTTTATTATGGATTGATGCCTTTTATTTATGCTCTGGTTGCATGCAGTTACTTTTTGACATTTTGTAATATGCTTTTTATGAAAAGAATTTTAAAGATTGAGTTAAGCAAGCATTTGAGGAAGGTGTTTGAGGGAGTTATTGTTTTTTTTCCATTTATTTTTCTATTCTTTAATGTTACTTTATTTGAAAATAAAATATTAAATAATATTACCTACTCGGTTATTTTTGTGACGGCTTATTTGCTGTGGAGTATAGTTTTACAGAACGAGGGAATGCTCTATGTAAAAAGCCATATAAAACCTGCTTTTACCAAAATTAAGCGTAAACTATGAAAAAGTATTTTAACTATATAAAGCGTAAAGTTATTCATCCTGTTCAAGTTAAAAACAAAACAAAGATATTTTGTATTGGCCGGAACAAAACAGGAACAACTTCTTTAAAAGCAGCTTTTGAGGATTTAGGGTTTATTGTTGGAAATCAAAGAACAGCCGAAAAATTGCTTGGCGAATATAAAGCAGGTAATTTTGAAGCCATAGTAGATTATTGTAAATCAGCACAGGTGTTTCAGGATTTTCCTTTTTCATACCCAAAAACTTACGAATGTTTAGACAAAGCCTATCCCGGATCAAAGTTTATTCTGTCAATTCGGGATACTCCGGAACAATGGTATAATTCGGTCACCAAATTTCACGCAAAAAGATTCGGCAATGGGAAAATACCTGTTAAACAAGATCTTGTCAATGCAGAATATGTATGGAGAGGCTGGATGTGGGAGTGTAATAGGATAATGTATAAAACCCCGGAAGATGATTTGTATAATAAAGATAAGTTAATAAAAACCTATATAGATTATAATAATTCAGTAAAAGAATACTTTCGCGATCGTCCCCAGGACTTATTGGTGATAAATCTTTCTGAAAATAGTGCATATCAAAAATTTTGTGATTTTCTTGGAGTAGAAAGTAAACAAGTTGATTTTCCTTGGGAAAACAAAACATCATCTATTAAATCAAAGCAATGATCCCAGTAACCAAACCTTTTTTACCCCCACAGCAAGAATACCAGGACCTTTTGGATGGTATATGGCAACGCCAGTGGCTGACCAATATGGGGCCATTAGCGAACGAGTTGGAAGAAAAGTTACAGAAACACTTGTCAGTTTCCAATACCCTGTTTGTGACAAACGGTACCATTGCCTTGCAGATGGCATTAAAGGCCCTGAATATTACCGGGGAAGTTATTACCACTCCGTTTTCCTTTATTGCAACTACCAGCAGCATTGTTTGGGAAGGTTGTACCCCGGTTTTTGTAGATATTGACGCGCAAAGCCTTAACATCGACGCCGATAAAATTGAAGCGGCCATCACCTCGAAAACGCAGGCGATTCTTGCTACTCACGTATATGGTAATCCTTGTGATGTAGAGAAAATACAGCAAATAGCTGATAAGCATAACCTAAAAGTGATATATGATGCTGCTCATGCCTTTGGAGTAAAAGTTCACGGAAGATCCATTTTTGAATACGGTGATATCAGTACCTGTAGTTTGCATGCTACCAAATTATATCATTCTATTGAGGGTGGACTGATTATGGCTAAAGATGAAACAATTTTTAAAAAATTAAAATCAATGCGGAATTTTGGTTTTGCCGGCTCGGAAGCCTTTGATGAACTGGGGATTAACGGGAAAAACTCGGAGTTCCATGCTGCGATGGGCCTGACAAATCTGAACTACGTTGATAAAATACACCAAAAGCGCAAAGCATTAACCGAAGCATACGATAAAGGCTTAACCGGTTTTACAGCTTATAAACCCCAATGGCATAGCAAGGCTACTTTAAATTACGCATATTACCCCATAATTCTCAAAAATGAGGAAATGTTATTAAAGACATTGAAAAAATTAAAGGAGAACAACATTCAAGCAAGAAGGTATTTTTACCCTTCCTTGGCTAATAGTGTCCCTTATTTACGAACACAGAGTTTTAAGGTTGCAGATGCCATTGCAAAAAGAGTAGTATGCTTACCTTTATATTATGATTTGGATGAAGGAGAAGTTGAAAAAATTATTGGTTTAATAAATTAATAACAATAAGTGTAGGATAAAGAGAAATAGTTTTATGTAAAGTAAGTTGTTTTAGTGTAGTCACTATTAAATTTTCTGGTTATCAAGGATGTAAATAGGGGGGATGTTAAAAATGCTTTGGATGAGAAAAATAAAAAGCACTTTTGATTGTTGCAAATTTTGTAACAAGAGCAAAGTTGTAACTCAGAAATAAATGTAATAAAAAAAAAAGAATAATGAAAATTGCTATTATGCAACCCTACGTATTTCCCTATATAGGGTATTTTCAGTTAATTGCAGCAGTAGATATTTTTGTGTTCTATGATGACGTGAATTTTATAAAGAGGGGTTGGATTAATAGGAACAGAATATTGCTAAATGGGAAGGAAAAACTGGTTACATTTCCTTGTATAGAGGCAAGCCAAAATAAATTAATAAATGAAGTTGCGGTCAATTTAAAAGAAAAGCAATATGGTAAATTGAAAATGACAATTGAGCAATCCTACAAAAAAGCACCTCATTTTTTATCTGTATTTCCTCTCATTGAAGAAGTTTTAAATTCTGAAGTTAATACAATAGCTAGGCTTGCGACTAAAAGCGTTCAATTGTTCGCGAATTACATTGGAATCAAAACGAGTTTTTACGAATCCTCTGAGGAGTTCAATGAGACAAAAGGCTTGGAAAAAGCTGATAGGCTAATTGCTATAGCTAAAAAAATGAATATTAAGCATTATATTAATGCCATTGGCGGGAAAGAACTATATGATAAAAAATATTTTAAAAACCAGGGAGTGCAACTAAACTTTTTAAAGCCTGGCATTGAGCCTTATTATCAGTCTAATGAAAAATTTGTTCCCGGCTTGTCCATTATAGATGTATTGATGTTTAATGATAAAGAAAAGGTAAAAGAATTGTTAACCAATTACACCTTGGTTTAATAAGAAATAAATGAAGAAGTTATTATTGTTTGGTGGACTTCGGTACCTTATTCCGGTTATCAAAGCAGCAAAAAATATGGGGCATTATGTCATTACGTGTGATTACTTACCCGATAATATTGCTCATATATATTCAGATGAATATCATAATGTGAGTATTACCGATAAGGAAAATATGTTGAAATTAGCGCAATCGCTACAGGTTGATGGGGTTATGTCTTTTGCGGTAGATCCTGGGGTCACCACAGCAGCTTATGTAAGTGACAAAATGGGACTGAGCTGTGCGGGACCATACCAATCGGTTCAGATCCTTCAGAACAAAGCTTTGTTCAGGAATTTTCTGGAAATGCATAATTTCAATGTGCCAAAGTCGCATAGTTATTCAAATGTTGAACTGGCATTGCGTGACTTTGATGTTAATGACCTGCCTGTAATTGTTAAGCCAGTAGATGCGGCCGGAAGTAAAGGGGTTACAAAGGTTACGCGGCAACAGGACCTGGAAGCTGCTATTACATATGCTATTGGTTTTTCTTCAACAAAAACCTTTATCATAGAAGAATTTATAGAAAGTAAAGGGTTTTCGTCAGACACGGATTGTTTTTCAATTGACGGAGAGCTTTCTTTTGTTTCATTTTCAAGCCAGCGGTTTGACCCCAATTCCCCTAATCCTTATACGCCCTCGGCATATAGCTGGCCATCAAATATTTCAAAAGAAAACCAGGAATATTTAAAAACAGAATTACAACGGTTAATCAGCCTGTTGGATATGAGGTCTTCAATCTATAATATTGAAGTTAGGGAAGGTATAAACAACAAGGCCTATATTATGGAAGTTTCACCCCGGGGAGGAGGAAACAGACTTTCGGAGATGCTACACTATGCAACGGGTGTTGATCTGATTACGTGTAGTATACAGGCTGCTTTAGGCGAAAAAATAGACAAGTTATCCCAACCAAACTATAACGGAAATTGGGGAGAGATCATATTGTACAGCAATAAATCGGGAACGTTTAAGGAACTTAAAATAGCTGATGAAATTGTTAAAAATGTTGTTGAAGTTGATTTGTGGGTTGAAAAAAGGGATGCTGTAAAGGCTTTTACTGCAGCAAATGAAGCCATAGGTACTTTGGTGTTAAAGTTTGAGTCCCAGGACAGCCTGGAGGCCATATTGTCTGATTATTCCCAATATATTGAAGTGGTGGTAGAATGATTAAAGTAGGTTATGTATTATGAGTTGTAAAAGAATAGCAATACACAGTGTACCACGAAGTGGGTCAACCTGGTTAGGTAATATTTTTAACAGCCATCCTAATGTGGCGTTTCGTTATCAACCTTTGTTTTCGTATGCTTTTAAAGATGCTTTAAGTCCGGGTTCTTCCAAAGAAGAAATACTAAATTTCTTTCAGAAGATTAAGAAGTCATCTGATGGTTTTATCAACCAGGAAGAAGGCGTTCAAAAAGGAATAATCCCAACATTTCAAAAAGACGATATTACTCATATCTGTTATAAAGAGGTAAGGTATCATCATTTGCTTGAAAATATGTTGGAAAAAGATGGTGATTTAAAAGTAATTGGATTGATACGAAATCCTTTGGCTGTTATTCATTCATGGCTAAGAGCTCCTAAAGAATTTAAAAAGGAATTAGGTTGGAGAGAGGAAGAAGAATGGCGTTATGCACTTAAAAAGAATTTGAATAAGCCTGAAGAATTTAATGGATATGAAAAATGGAAGGAAGTAATGACTTTATTTGAAGATCTCCGGATACAGTATCCTGAAAGGTTTTATCTGCTTAATTATGATGATATCTTACACAATAAGATTACTACTGTTAAAGATCTTTTTTCTTTTTGTGATTTAAATATATCACAACAAACCTTGGACTTTATTCATCAATCCTCATCCATGGATCAAAGGGATGCCTATTCGGTATTTAAGGCAAAAATAAAGGATGATGGATGGAAAAAACATTTGCCAAAATTTATTATAGAGGAAATCACCAAAGACCAAGACTTTATTGATTTCAATAACAGATATCATTGGGTATAGAAATAAATATATGGATTTTCAGGAATTTAAAGAAAAATATCAACATAAAGAAGTAACGACAAATTCCAATAAAGTCGAGAATACACCATTGGTGTCTGTTTGTGTGCAAACCTATGAGCATGCAGCCTATATTCGGCAATGCCTGGATGGAATACTAATGCAAAAGACAGACTTTGTATATGAGATTTTACTGGGAGAAGACAATTCTTCTGATGGTACCCGGGAGATTTGTATGGAATATGCAAAAGAACATGCCGACAAAATTCGGTTATTCCTGCATCATCGCGAGAATAATATTAAAATAGACGGAAAGCCTTCCGGACGTTTTAATTTTTTATATAACCTCTACAATGCTAAGGGAAAATACATAGCTATTTGCGAAGGAGATGATTATTGGACTGATCCCTTAAAATTACAAAAGCAAGTAGACTTTATAGCGGTTAATGAGGAAGATTATGTGGGAGTGTATACCAATTATAATATTTGTGACCTGGATGGAAGAGTTATAGAATCGAGGAAGCTTAAAGAAGATCATCCTCCGTTCTTCGATAAGTTATCTGTATTTGGTAAACATTCGTCACAAACGCTAACGGTGATGTATAAGAATATTCCGGAGGCCGTTGATAAAATGAGTGAGTTTACAGACTTTTTAAATGCAGATAGAGTTTTAGCGGTGATGATGGCACAGTACGGTAAGATCAAATACCTGGATTTTGTGTCTGGAATTTACAGATGGGGAAGTGGTATTCATTCCATGAAATCCGCAAGAATAAAGAGAGCGACAAGATTTGAATTATATAAAATATTCAAGCTAACTTTTAAGCAGAAAGAAGATGTCGTGTTGGCGATTAATCAAAGAATGAATGATTTATATATCTATGAAATATGTAGGTGCATAGTGAGGGGTAAACCCAAGAAGGCTTTTCATTATAACAATTTGAGAAGAGTAGAAACTGGAATGCCTATAGAGAATTTTTTGCCAAAGCTGTTAAAATATATTTACAGATCTTTGATATCACGGGTTAAAAATATTTGGACAAAAAAAGTAATAATCCCGTAGAATTTTATTGACAGTTATACCTGTATATGGTTGTTGTTTACTTGATATTAATATAAGGCATATGAGTAGCAGTAGTAGTATTATGATTATTCCACCAAAAAGAAAAAGGCCCGTATTTTCAGGAATTCTCTTATTGCTTATTACTTCTATAGTGTTATTGATAGAGAATAATATTGCGGTGTTTATAGTGACGGGGTTGTGGTTTTTGTTGGGGGTGCTGTTGATAAAGATTTCTTTTCCAAGGGTAAATAGACATGAATCCTACAGACTTTGGCTACTGTTTTTTACGATCTATTATCTGTATATGATCATTACTAATTATGTGTATGTCAGAGACCCAAATTCAGATTTCTTTTTTCATTTTGATAGCCTAGATTTTTATACAGTGACAGATTCTTTAATAAGGCAAAAAGTTAACCTGGAAATGTTTGATTGGGAGTTTTATAGGATTAAAAATTATCCTGGTTTTGCGTTTTTGTCATGGCTATTGGGCCGGATTGCGAATATGATGGGAGAGGTAAACAGTATAGTTTTACAAAAAACCCAAATAGTATTTACGTGCGCGATGACTATAATCTTTCTCTACAATATAGGTCGTTTGTATTTGCCCCATAAGCGAACATGGATAATTGCGGTTACTTTTGGGCTTCTTACTCACATCTTTGCCTTTTCCGGAACGTATACCAGAGATCCCCACATACTTTTATTTTTTGTGATAGGCTTTTATATTTTTATGAGTGAATGGAAATTTCGTAACTTAATTCTACTTGTTTTAGTTGGGTTTTTAGTTGCACAGTTTAGGATGCAACATGGTCTCTTCTTTATAGCGTTTATTTCTGCATATCTTTTTGTTAGGATTAAAAAATTTAAAAATAAAATTGCTTCTTTTCTCTTAGGAATAGTTTTTATAATGGGTTTTGTAGCCTCCATAGTTTTTAACTTTGAAGCATATGGCGAAGACACTGTAGAAAAAGTGGAACTTTATCAGGAGTATCATGAAAGAAAATTTGAAAAATCTAGTGGTTTTACAGCTTTAGTTAACCGCCTTCCAGGTGTTCTTCAGCCTTTTGGTAATATTGTGATCAGTCAAACCTATCCTTATCCCCCAGATAGGGCTATTTATGTAAGTGTTATCGGTCAAAATCAATACCTGTTATTCCCCCTTGTTATATCTCAAATGTATTGGATATTGGTATGGGGGGTGTTGATATATGGATTCTTTTATAAAAAATATAGAACAATTATTCCTCAGCAATTGAAATATGCTCTTGCCATAGCTGTTTTATTGCTTGTAGCCGTATGTACAGGTTCTTATGAGTATAGAAGGATGATGGGAGCTTATCCAATTTTATATCTAGTTGCTGCTTATATTTATTATAATTTAGATAAAAAAAAGCGAAAAACACTTATACAAAACATAGTTCTTTTTCAATTAGGTGCTTTTGCTTTATATGTAGTGGCTAAGGAAATGCTATAAAAAAGAAATAGTTTCTAAATAAGTTAATTATATATTTTTTAAACGAATTCTAAAGATAATTATGTGCTTTGTTCCAAAGCTGTTATATATTTTATGTTAAAACCGACTGGGTAAGTAATTTTTTTCGGAAGGTGAAGTAGATATTGTAAATGCAAAAGCCTAGGGTTTTATTACAGAATAAAATAAAGTATTATCTTAATTTAGTACTAATAATCCATTTATAAATGCAAAAAAGAATCTGTTTTTTTGTTGGAAACATGGGGCTGGGGGGTATTGGAAAACTTACTCTCCACCTTGTGGAAGAATTTGTAAAAAAAGGAATAATGGTTGATCTCTTCCTATATAAGGACGACGGGGAATATATGGATCAAATCCCGAAGGAGGTTCGTATTTTTGTTCATGGTGGGTCTTATTTAGGGCGAATGGTAAGGTATATTTCTTATCTTAACAAAGAAAAGCCTATGGTTTCAATTTCATCGAGACAAAGACAAGATATTTTAAATGTGATCGGGTGCTTAATATCATATAGGAAAGTTCAACCTGTAATTTCTATTCATACCAATGTGAGTGCCGAAAACAAGGAACAGATAGGTGTAAGAAAAAAGAGTATATTCATTGAGATACTATCTAAACTATTATATAAGGTTCCAAATAAATTTATTGCTGTTTCTAAAGGAGTAGCTGATGATTTTGCAAAATGGGCAAATGTAAAACGCACTGAGGTAGAAGTTATTTATAACCCAGTTTATAAACCATACACCGAACTTAGGGATGTCCAAATACCCCTGACATATGAACAACTGTTACGCGAAGATAAAAAATATATTATTGGCGTGGGGAGGCTTACTAAAGCAAAAGATTTTTTTACTTTAATTAAATCTTATCATATAGTCAAACAGAAAATGGATGTTGCATTGATTATCTTGGGTGAAGGTCCTTTACGTAAAGAATTAGAAAATTTAATTACTGAATTAAACTTAGAAAAAGATGTTTTTCTTTTGGGCTTTGTGCATAATCCGCAATATTATATTCGACGAGCATCAGCCTTTGTCTTATCTTCTATATGGGAAGGTTTTGGTAACGTTATTGTAGAAGCTATGGGTGTGGGGACCCCTATTATATCTACGAATTGCCCCAGCGGACCAGCAGAAATTTTAGAAGATGGAAAATACGGTAAATTGGTTTCGGTTGGAAACCTTCAAGAAATGGCAAATGCTATGATAGACACTTTAAGCACTCCCCATAATCCCGATGTATTGATAGAAAGGGCTAAAGATTTTTATACGGAAAAAATAGCTCAAGAATATTTAGATTATATTTTTGAGGAAAACCCATAAAGAAATTTGTATATGAGACTAAAAAAAAGAAAGAAGTGGATAAATAGTTTAATAATCCTATGGCTTTTATTGCTTGTCAATAAAGCATATACGCAAGAAGAGAACAAATTTCTTCTGTTGGATCAAGAAATGACCGACATTATTAGACTTAAGAACAAAGGTTTGTTTTCACGTTTATCTAGCTCTCTCAATAAAGAGGAAAAGATTAAAAGTATTCTTAAAAATGCTGACAAAGCCCTCAAAAGAAAAATCCATGCCCCGGCAGATAAAGAAGATGTCCCTCCCAATGGTGACAAGAGAGAATTTTATAGTGTAGCTCCTTATTATTGGCCTAATCCAAATACTAAGGATGGATTTCCTTATATTCATAAAGATGGGAAAACCAACCCTGAAAGATCAAATCCCAAAAAGGATGATATATATATGCGTCAATTTTGTTTTGATGTACGTGCCCTAGGTTTGGCATATTATCATACCAAGGATGAAAGGTATGCAAAGAAGGCTGCTCAACTTGGACGTTTGTGGTTTATAGATAAGGATAAAAGCCTACGTCCAAGATTTAAGTATGGACAGATTGTTCCTGGCAGAAAAGCCAAGGGAAGGTCAATGGTTTTTATCGATACACAGCACTTAATTAAAGCTATAGATGGTATATTGCTTATTGAAGGTTCTGATAGTTGGTCAAAAAAAGATACTGAGGAGATAAAAAAATGGTTTTCAGAGTTGTTGACCTGGATGTTAACCAGTAAAATAGGTATGCAAGGAATGACCCAATCTAATAATATAGGAGCCTCTTACGATATGCAAGTGATTGCCTATGCAATATTTACAGGACAAGATAGTATAGCGAAAATGATTGTAAATGAAAAGGTTATTCCCCGAATAGATACTCAGATATCAGATAATGGTCAACAGCCTTTTGAATTAAGGAGGACTGAACCTTGGAGATATTCAGTAGCAAACCTTAATCTCCTTTTCAATATTGCACATATGGCAGATAAAGTAGATATAGATTTATGGAATTATAAAACTCCTCAAGGAAAAAGCATTAAAAAGGCATATGAATGGTTGTTACCATACGCTAAAGGAAATAAAAAATGGATTAGGAAAGGTAACGTAGACCCTACAAAAGACAAACAGTTTAAAAAGCTACAACGAAAAGCTTCACAGCATTATTAGATTCTGAACTTGACAAAAGATAATAACTTTGTAATACATCCTTTTTATGTTTTCAAAGACTGCCTTGCACATTAATAGCTATTTTTTAAGTAATAAAATTCATTATAACCTATATAAGGAACTTTTAAAGAAACGTAAAGATCAATTTCTTATTCCTGTATATAAACACTTTAGAGATGATGATATTCCGGGGATAGATATTGATTATGTTTTTGGTAGAATAGATAAGACAATTTTTGTGACCAAAGTATGGAAAGTAATTCGATTGTTTTATAAAAAGAAATATCAAGATTTTAGTTATTTACATGGACATACTCTTATGAGTGACGGTATCCCAACCTATATCTTAAGCTTATTAAAGAAAAAGGAGTATGTTGTTTCTGTACGAATTACAGATATAACGTTATTCATAAGGCGTAGTGTTATTTTTAAAGCAATAGGTCGTATAATTCTCACTAAAGCTAAGGCTGTTTTTTTTATTTCACCTTCACTTAAGGTTAAGATTGAAGAAATTTATCCAGAGTTGGATAACAAGAAATTTTATCTTTTACCTAATGGCCTTGCTCCATATTGGATCGAGGAAGAAATGAGTAACCGAAAAGAAAAAAAGTTAAACGAACATATAAGATTATTATTTGTTGGTCAAATTATTCCTCGGAAGAACTTGGATATCCTTTTGGAATTTATGAAAAGAAAACACAAACGAGGATATACGCTTACCATAGTGGGGGAAAACACCCTTGAAATGGACTTTAAAAAGATAAATAAACAACTACCTCCAGATAATAAAGTAGTGTATTTAGGTAAATTAAATTCTAAAGAGGAACTTAAAACAGTATATGATAATAACGATATTTTTGTACTTCTTTCTAAATCAGAAACATTTGGAGCAGTGTATACTGAAGCTATTAGTCGTGGCCTCCCGATTATTTACACTAAAGGAGAAGGAATGGACGGTTTCTTTGAAGAGGGAGAAGTTGGATTTTCATGTGATAGTACTTCCCAAGAGGAACTTGCCGAACGAATAGAGCAAATAATACCTTTGTACCAAAAAATCAGTAAAATGGCTTATCAAAGATCTTTTGATTTTGAGTGGGGAAAAATAGTTGATAAATATATAAATGTAATTGACGGGAAATAATGTATTTTCTTATAGAAATAATGGAAGATGGACTTAATTGTATAAGATGAAAAAATTAATAGTCGGAATTACTGCTCCAAACAGCATTAGTTTATTAAAAGGACAAATTAAATATTTCATTGTTCGTGGATATAACGTGTTTTTGCTTGCTCCAAAAACTGAAAAAACTATTCAATTCTGTTTAGAAGAAGGGTGTACACTATTACCGGTGGACATTAAAAGAGAGATTAGTTTGTGGAGTGATTTTAAGGCATTATATGTGATAATCCTCCATTTTATAAGGGTAAAACCTGATATCATAAATGTAGGGACCCCTAAAATTAGCCTTTTGGGTATGCTTGCGGGTAAATTGTGTAATGTTAAAAAGCGAATATATACTTGCCGGGGTTTTAGATATGAAAGTGAGTCGGGGAAAACTAAACGTCTCTTAATGTTTTTTGAAAGGATTATAGCTAAATATAGTCATCGGATTATTTGCATCAGCAAGTCCATAGAGGTACTTGGAAAAGAGCATGGTATTTTCAGAGAGAATAAAACGATTGTTATAGGGAATGGTAGTAGTAATGGACTCGATCTTTCCTTGTTCATGCCGGAGAAAATAACTGAAAATTTGAAAACTGAATATAAAACTCGATATGCTATAAATGGGTTTTTTACATTTGGTTTTGTTGGCAGGTTTAATGACCGGAAGGGGGTTAATGAACTTTATGAAGCGTTTCAAGGACTTTATGGAGAAAGGACAGATGTTCGTTTAATGATGGTTGGAGGGATTGAGGCAACACAAGTTTCCGATAAGGAGCTTATAGATAAATATAATTCTCACCCAGGCATAATTATGGTTGGAAGAAAGCCGTTTGAGCAAATGCCTATATATATGTCTTTGTTTGATTGTTTCGTATTACCTACATGGGCAGAAGGTTTTGGAAATGTATTTATACAAGCTGCTGCAATGGGAATACCAATAATAGGCAATGATGTTACTGGTTGTAAAGACGCAGTGAGTGATTCTTATAATGGTGTTTTGATTAAAGAAATTAAGAATTCTGAGGTGTTGAAAAACAAAATGTTATCATTAATGGATAATGTGGAAATGTTAAGAATATATGGAGAAAATGGTAAGATTTGGGCGAAGGGATTTGATCAAAATGTTATATGGGAAGGGATTAAAAAGATATATGAAGAATAATAAATAAGGCGTATGTACCGAGCTTTTTTTAAGCGTGTGATAGACTTTTTTATAGCTTTTATAAGTTTAATGTTATTAAGTCCAATCTTAATAGTCATAGTCGTAGTTATACTATGTAAATTAAATTATCCGATTCTATTTAAACAAGAACGTCCCGGAAAAAACGGTAACCCGTTTTACCTGTATAAATTTCGTTCTATGACGAATGAAAAGGATGTAGAGGGTAATTTATTGCCCAATGAACAAAGATTGCCTTCATTTGGTAAAAAATTAAGGGCTACCAGTTTAGATGAGTTGCCCAGTTTGCTCAACGTATTGAAAGGAGAAATGAGTATTGTAGGTCCAAGGCCATTACGAATGCGTTACTTGCCTTATTTCACAGAGGGGCAAAACAAACGGCATGAAGTCCTTCCGGGAATTACAGGATATGCCCAGGCCAATGGACGTAGTAATCTTAGTTGGGACAAAAAGTTAAACATGGATGTTTGGTATGTGGAAAATCAAAGTTTTTTGCTGGACATGAAAATTATTTTTCAAACAGCAGTAAATGTTTTGAAGCGAAAAGATACCAATCCGGAAGGAGGAAATTTTGAAATACCTTTTGATGAATATATAAAAAATAAGCAGCAGGGATGAAAAGAGAGGAGCAGAAGCTGTCCGGAGAATTTTTGAAGGATCAATGGTTTGAAAAAGTACTTGTTTCCATGAATGAGGCCCTGTTCAAAGAACAGGGTGCTTTATTGGAAGACCACGGGCATATATATCCTACACTGCATATCTTGGGAGCGCCCCGATCCGGGACTACTTTGGCATCTCAACTCATTTCGTCTTTTTTACCTGTAGGGTATATCAATAATTTTATAGCTACCTATTGGAAAGCTCCGGTATATGGCATAGAACTATCAAAAAAATTATTGGGGCTGGAATACGTTAGCAATTTTAAGTCCTCATTCGGGCGTACTGATGCGATCAGGGAACCTCATGAGTTTGGGTATTTCTGGAATTATCATTTAAAATATCCGGGTTTACAACAACAGGAAAAGGAGCATGAGAAAGAAATTGATTGGGAAGATCTGAGTATCATCCTAAACAACATATGTTACCGATTTGACAGGCCGGCAGTTTTTAAATCTTTCTTATTGGGGTTCCATGCGGCAAAAGTTTGTCAGGTAATGCCTAAGACCTGCTTTATATATATAAAACGTAATTTTCTGGATAATGCACTATCCATTCTGAAGTTGCGGAAAAAACTAAATGGGGATGTCAATACATGGGGCTCCATAAAACCTCTTCAATATGAACGTTTAAAAGAATTGGATGTGTATGCCCAGATATCCGGCCAGATACTGGCCCTGGAATACGAATATTTCAATCAGCTAGATAAAGTACCGCAGAAAAATAAATTGTTTTTTCGGCATGAGGATATTTGTGAAGACCCGGCTAGTTTTCTCGGAGAAATAGGAGAATTGCTAAATACCCACGACACTTCTTTTAATCCGGAAATTTTAAACGTACAGCCTTTTCAAAAAAGAATCGCTGAAGTTTCTGAGGGCGAAAAGACAAAATTCCTGAAAGCTAAAGATAGAGTACTACAATTATTCCCTGAATTTGAAAACCTGTAAAATTAAAGAAAATGGACTTTTCCGTTCTAAGTGTAAAAGACAACGAATGGCAGCAAATAATTTCAAAGAGTATAATATATGATTTCCATCATACTTCCTGTTATCATTCATTAGAAACCAATAGTGAGGACAAAGCCTTATTATTTGTAGGGACACAGGAAGGCAATACAATAGCTTTGCCTTTGCTTATACGGAAAATTCCCCAAACGGATTGGTACGATGCCACATCTGCATATGGTTATTGCGGGCCTGTAGCATCTAAGAGCTTTGATGAATTTTCTCCGGAATTTATAAGGCAATTTCAGGCGGAGCTATTGACATATTTAAAAAAGGAGAATATTATAAGCGCTTTCTCGCGTCTTCATCCTTTAATGGAAACGATGCCGTTTTTTAATGATTTCGGACAAGTATTAGATCTCAATAAAACGATCGCAATCGATCTAACACTTCCCCTTGAGGAACAAAGAAAGGACTATAGAAAGTCAAACAAATCTGAAATAAACCAGCTCAAAAAAAAGAAAGGATATAGTGTGCGGGAAATTCACCCGGAAGAATTAAAAGTGTTTGTGGAGATCTACCATCAGACCATGGACCGGGTGGAGGCTAAAGCATATTATTATTTCGATGAAGATTATTTTAAAAAGCTATTGGACAATCCCTGCTTTAATTCCCGGTTGCTGGTAGCTGTTAAAGACGGAGAAATAGCAGCGGGGGCGGTGTTTACTCTTACAGATAAAATAATGCAGTATCATTTGGCCGGGACCAGGGATGCATACATACGCGATACCCCGATGAAGTTAATATTGGATGAGGCCCGCTTGCTGGGGAATGAACTGGGACTGGAGTACTTACATTTGGGAGGTGGCGTAGGCGGAAGTGATGAGGACTCTTTATACCGGTTTAAATCGGGATTTTCGAAAAATAATTTTCAATTTCAGGTTTGGAACCTTATTGTCGACCAGGCAAAATATGATCAATTGGTTGCACAAAATAATGTTGATGTGACAAAAGCAGCAGGCTTTTTTCCTTTATATAGGGCATGATGTTATCGGAGGATTAAAGGAGGTCATTCTTTTTAAGAGACCAACTGCCGAATGTAAAATTTCAAAAGAGATAAAAAGATAATCAGTATATGGATAATCCTAAAATCTGGCTCTCTTCCCCCCATATGGGAGGCACAGAGCAAAAGTATATAAAAGAAGCATTTGACGATAATTGGGTTGCCCCGTTGGGTCCTAATGTCAATGGTCTGGAGGCAGACCTTGAAAGCTTTCTCAGAGAAGAAAAAAAGATAGCAGCAGTAAGCGCCGGTACTGCAGCCCTGCATTTGGCCCTGATCCTTTCGGGGGTTGAGGCCGGTGATGAAGTGATTTGTCAGAGTCTGACCTTTTCGGCTTCGGCAAACCCCATCGTATACCAGGGCGCGACTCCTGTTTTTGTGGACAGTGAACCCGATACCTGGAATATATGCCCCGATGCTTTGGAAGAAGCCATAAAAGACAGGATAGCTCTTGGGAAGAAACCCAAGGCCATTATTGCAGTACATCTTTATGGTATGCCTTATAAAGTGGATGAGATACATGCCGTTGCAGGTAAATATAGCATACCTGTAATAGAAGATGCAGCTGAAGCCCTGGGGAGTCATTATAAGGGGCAAAATTGTGGTACTTTCGGGCCAATGGCTATTTTGTCATTTAACGGAAATAAGATCATTACTACTTCCGGTGGTGGTGCTTTGGTGTGCCCGGATGAAGGTTTGAAGAAAAGAGCAGTGTTCCTTGCCACGCAGGCCAGGGACCAGGCGGCGCATTACCAGCACAGCCATATAGGGTATAATTACAGGATGAGCAACATTTGTGCCGGGATAGGACGTGGGCAGATGGAAGTGCTTGAAGAACGGGTAGCACAACGCCGGGCCATGCATGCTTTTTATACGGAGGTCTTCTCCGATGTGGAAGGAATTACACTTTTGAAGGAGCCGGATGAAGATTATTTTTGTAACCACTGGCTGACGGCGATCCTGACCGAAAGTTTTGAACAACGCGAAGCCTTGCGCCTGGCCATGGAAGAAGATAACATAGAAAGCCGGCCCATATGGAAACCCATGCACCTACAGCCGGTTTTTAAGGAGGCTCCTTATTACGGAGGTGGGATAGCCGAAGATATTTTTGATAAGGGCCTATGTCTTCCCTCCGGTTCTAATCTCACGGATACAGACAGGGATCGTATTCGTTCTGCAGTAATGAAATTTCTGAATTTGTAGTAAATCTATAGCGATTGATGTTTACAGGCTGGTTATAATTAACAACACTTTTGAGTTCTGATCCGTTGAGGATTAATCTCCGGCTAAAAAGGGAAAATCATTCGTAATAGCTGATAGCTCTTCTCTTTAGAAGACCTCTGTAATGATATTAGTCACAAGAGCCTGTGCTGAGTTTATCGAAGTAGAGGAGCTTATAAGATATATGATATTATAAATATAAAAACTGAGATATATTGCAGTATTTTAGATCATAATGCACTACGGATTGTATGGCAATACCCTGAATACCTGAGAAGAAATTTATGTTACCGGTATTTGTAGGGTATTTTTTTGTGATGATGCAATATTTTCGGCATATGACGTTTTTATATCCGGGATATACCGTTTAAACCTTTCTGAAATTGAGCCGGTGTATTTTCCCGTTTTCGAAAACGGTAAGAAGATCAACGATATTTTCCGGTGACTGATCTAAATAGGGAAAGGACGGAAGGTATTAAGGTGATTCATACTGAAGAAGTGTTGATATTTGGTTGAAGATTTAACAGTTGAGAAGAAATATGTGGAAAGCGATTTCATAACATCCAATTCATCTTAACGAAACGTTAATAAAGAAAAAAAATCTTATATTCGCAGGAAACAGATTTCTTTATCGAAAGAAAATACGACAATTTAAAAAGGGTGTTTTTCCCTTTTTATGTGTATGAATGCTTAAAAATTAGGTTTATTTTAACAAAACAAGGATTTTTTTAATATCTTTATTGATCTTGAAGGTCAAAAGGGACTTGTTTTTTGAGTTTTATCGGGCAATTTTCGTAGTATATGAAAAAAGTAAGTTGGGATAAATTGAGGCAGGGAGTAAAGCTGGTCTTTGAACCCGGGAGAAGAAAACTGGACCTGAAGAACATAGGCTACCTGCCCCGGTGGATTATTTTGGGAATTGATATTTCCATACTGGTGTGTGCTGCTGTGGTGACTTTCCTGTTGCTGCAGGGGCTTACCCTTAGTTTTTACACCCGGCTGACCCGTATGGAAGAATTGCTTATGGTGGTTGGAGTAAATACGGTGTATTTTCTCCTGTTCCGGACCTATGCTGGCCTGATACGGTATTCTTCGTATATCGACGGTTTAAAACTGCTGTTTTCCACTTTTGCTTCTTTTGTTACCCTGGCAGGTATCAGCTATGCGAGTTATCTTATTACCGGGGAAAAACTTTTCCTCGTGCCGGGGCTGTTTATGTACTTTATCATTTCTTTTGCATTCCTGTTCCTGTTCCGGGTTGTGGTCAAGCAGGTGTTTCACACGTATTTCGGTGAGACCAGGAAGGCGGAAAAGACCAAGGTACTTATTTTCGGGGCGGATTCCAACGCTATATCGGTGGCCAATGCGATCCGTACGGAACAGCCGGCCCGGTTTAAGATACTGGGTTTTGTAGATAAAAGCAACCATAATACCAGCAAGCGTATCCTGGACCTTCCCATACTTAGCAAGAACAAGCGTATATCCGTACTGCTGAGGGCCCGCGGAGCACAAGGGGTGATCCTGGCAGACAGGCATCTTACCAAGGCAGAAAAAATAGAACTGGTAGACGATTGCCTCGAGAACGGGTATAAGGTATTTACAGCACCATTGGTGTCTGACTGGGAAAACGAACAGGATTTTTCGAGACAGATCAAAAACATACAGATCGAGGACCTGCTGGAGCGGAAACCTATTGTTCTTGATAACAAAAGTATTTCCAAAGAACTCAAGGGGAAAAGAGTGCTGGTTACCGGGGCAGCGGGCTCCATAGGTAGCGAGATCGTACGCCAGGTATTAAAATACGACCCCGAGCTTCTTATTATCGTAGACCAGGCCGAAACCCCTCTCCATCAGTTGCGGCTTGAACTGAACAACTTGCCTGATGAGGTTCGGTATGAGGCAGTGATGGGAGATGTTCGGAATTACGAACGGATGAACCGTGTCTTTGAAGCGTTTTCCCCGCATGTGGTCTATCATGCTGCAGCCTATAAGCACGTGCCTCTTATGGAAGAAAATCCTTCCGAAGCGGTGTTTGTCAATATCATGGGGACCAAAAATATGGCCGACCTGGCTGTGGAACACAAGGCAGAAAAATTTGTGATGGTGTCTACGGACAAGGCCGTAAACCCGAGCAACGTTATGGGCGCTTCCAAACGGATTGCCGAGATGTATGTACAATCCCTGTACTTTACGAATAAGGAAAAAGAGAAAAAGACAACCCGCTTTATCACTACCCGTTTTGGCAATGTACTGGGTTCTAATGGTTCGGTAGTTCCCCTGTTCAAGGAGCAGATCGCCAAAGGCGGACCAATAACCATTACTCATCCGGATATTATCCGCTATTTTATGACCATTCCCGAAGCCTGCCGCCTGGTACTGGAGGCTGGGGCCATGGGGAAAGGCGGGGAGATCTTTATCTTTGATATGGGCGAAGCCGTAAAGATCATGGACCTGGCCACTAAGATGATCCGCCTGGCTGGTTTTATCCCCGAAGAAGATATAGAGATCAAAGTGACCGGACTTAGACCTGGAGAAAAGCTATATGAAGAATTGCTGAGTGACAAGGCGAAAACACTTCCTACTCATCATGAAAAGATCATGATCGCCACAGAAACTATCGACGATTTTGAGTATGTAAACAAAGCTATACTTTCCATTTTTGAGGTGGCTAAGCGGTATAAAAATGACAAGACGGTAAAACGTATGAAAAACCTCGTTCCTGAGTATAAAAGCATGAATTCTTTGTTTGAATCCCTGGACAATGGTAGTATAAAGACAGTGTCTGAGGGAGTTCTTCCCGCAGAGATTTCTGAAAAGGAGCGGAAGGAACTGTATGGTACGGGAAAACACCGTATAGGCTTCTCCGGATAACAGAATTAATATCCCTTTAACTTTTAAAGTAGAATTTTAATTCGCAAATGTTATATTTGCAGCAAATAATATACGCTTTGCCCTGTTTAGTCGTTAAAAGAGTGAGTGAAGTGATATAAACGAGAGATAATGAGAATAAGATGTTTAGTGCCCTACCACGCCCCTTCTTTTTTATTAGTGATCTTTAGTGTTGTCTTAATGACCTCCTGTGCCTCACGCAAGAATATCGTATATTTTCAAGATATTGAAGATATTGATAAACTGGCTAGTAAAGTTATCTATGATCCTGTATTACAGCCTGATGATTTATTGACGATTACTGTTTCTGCAGTTAATAGAGAAACTGTGGAGTTATTTAATTTGCCAGTGGTAGCTTTTATGGGAGCGGATGGAGTTGCTGCAGGAAGGACTCAATACCAAACTTACCTTGTAGACAATGAAGGAAATATAGAGTTCCCTGTAATAGGTACTGTGCAGTTAGGAGGTCTTACCCGTAAGGAAGCAATTAACTTACTAAGAGGCAAAATATCTCATTATGTTAAAGATCCTATTGTAAATATACGGATCATGAATTACAAGGTTACGGTACTGGGGGAAGTGGCCAGGCCTGGATCCTATACCATTCCCAACGAACGTATTACCATACCGGAGGCACTAGGGTTGGCAGGTGATCTTACTGTATATGGTAAGAGGGATAACATTTTGGTTATACGGGATAAAAATGGACAAAAAACTTATACGAGAGTAGATCTGACAAAAAAGGACATGCTTGAATCCCCATATTACTATCTGCAACAAAACGATGTGATATACGTAGAGCCTAACGGAGCACAAGTGCAGGCTTCAGCCTACAATAGGAATGCATCGGTCATCGTATCGGTGGCTTCTATTATAATTTCGTTAATTTCCATTTTAACACGATAATCAGTAGTTCTATAATGCAATCAGATCAACAAATACAGCAGCCTATAAGGCCGGCTGGAGATGAAGAAGTAAGCTTGAGAGATCAGTTAGAGGCTTACCTTGTCCATTGGAAATGGTTTGTCCTTAGTGTGGTTTTTTGTATAGCTTTTGCTTTGCTTTATCTCCGTTACACTACGCCACATTATAGTGTTTCTGCTTCCATAATGATAAAAGATGATAAAAAAGGAGGGATAACTTCTGAACTTTCAGCTTTCCAGGATATTGGCTTATTTGGTAATGTGACTAATAGTGTGGATAATGAAATAGAGGTGCTAAAATCCAGGACCTTAATGGAAAATGTAATTAAAAAGCTGGGTATAAATGTCTCTTATTTTGTTAAAGGAAATATACGAACTTCTGAGGCATATAAAAATACTCCTATACATATTAATTTTTCTGTACCAGACTCCGTGTTGTATGAAGTAGATACTACTTTTACAGTGAAGATAAACACGGAGATGGGTTTTACTTTATTTGATGAAGATGGAAATAACATGGGGAAATATGGGTTTGGAGAAAAACTGAATTCTGGTGTTGGAAACATGATGATATTGCCGCGATTTGATAGAGTTGAAGAACTAAGTAGTAAAGAGGTGGATGTGGTTATTAAACCTCTGGCAAAGGTTACATTAGCTTATAGGGATAGAATAGAAATAGCTCCAACAGGGCAGAACACCAGTGTCATTCAGTTAAAACTTGAAGATGTGGTTAGGCAAAAGGCCCAAGATATCCTTAATACCTTAATAGAACAGTATAATATTGATGTTGTTGCAGATAAGAATCTGGTTTCCGGGAACACGGCTAGGTTTATCGAAAAACGTTTGGCGCTTATAGAGGCCGAATTGGGAGAAGTGGAGGAAAATGTGGAGAACTTTAAGGAAACCAATCAACTGACAGATATTACTTCTGAGGCAGAGATAGCCCTAGGGAATGCCAGTGATTATGCTAAGCGTATTGTAGAGGTGGAAACCCAGCTACAATTGACTAATTTTTTAATTGATTACTTAGCGGATATTCAGGATAACAGTAGCCTCATACCAGCCAATGTAGGGACAGAGAATACCAGTATAAGTCCATTGATTATGGAATATAACAAGTTGGTACAGGAGAGGAGCCGGTTGATGGAGGGCTCTACTGAAAACAACCCGGTGATTGTAAACCTGGATAGTCAAATATCTAAGCTCCGACAAACCATAAGACAAACCCTGAACAATTTGAAAACATCTCAGACCATTGCTCTGAATGATTTAAAACAGCAGGAAAACCTTCTGAGTTCCAGAATATCCAATGTGCCTGGGCAAGAAAGACGTTATCGAGGCATAGAGCGTCAGCAACAAATCAAGGAGACATTGTATCTTTATTTATTGCAAAAGAAGGAAGAGACCGCTATTTCTCTGGAGGTCACGGCTCCTAATTCCAAGATCATTGATGCGGCTTATGGTGCAGATAAGCCTGTGTCTCCTAAAAATAAGATTATATTGCTAGCTTCATTTATGTTAGGGCTTTTAATTCCTTTCGGGACAATATATTTAAAAGACCTGTTGGATACCAAGCTACAGGGACGTAAAGATATCGAAGGTAGGCTTACTGTGCCTTTTCTGGGGGATGTACCTAAGTCTCAAACGAGTGAAGAGATCATTTCCATGGACAGCCGTAGCAGTACGGCAGAAGCTTTCCGGATATTACGGACCAACCTGGATTTTATGCTGGCCAATGCAGGCAAGGGCAAGGCGAAAAAAATATTTGTCACCTCAACAGTAGGTGGAGAAGGAAAGACCTTTGTATCGATCAACCTTGCAGGAACTTTGGCTTTGTCTGGTAAGAAAGTGTTAGTGGTCGGGATGGATATCCGTAACCCCAAGCTTACGGAATATGTGGAATTCCCACATTCTCGAGGTCTCACCAATTACCTGACCAACGGAGAGACTTCTTTGAACGATATGATCTTTAAATTCAATAAGGAAGGCTTCGACCACCTGGATGTGCTTACTTCGGGGGTTATACCACCCAACCCGGCAGAGTTGCTGATGAGTGACAAGGTAGGGCGGTTGTTTGCCGAGCTGGAAGATCGCTATGATTATATCGTAGTGGATACTGCCCCGGTAAGCCTGGTGACAGACACGCTGCTTATCAGTAAGTATGCCGATGTCTTTGTCTATGTATGCCGTGCCGGTTACCTGGATAAACGTCTGCTAGTGATCCCGGAAAATCTCTACAAGGAAAAACGCCTCCCCAATATGGCCATCCTGATCAATGATACGGATGCCAAAAAAGGATATGGCTATGGTTATGGCTATGGCTATGGCCAGGAGACCAAACCCTGGTGGAAGCGGATTATGAAGAAATATAGTTAAGGGGCCGAAAGGTTTTAAATTTAAGGTTCTCTGAAAGGTTGTGCATTGCACGGCCTTTTTTTTGAAGCTCCCCGCTTCAGATGAAGACCTGTGCTGAGTCTGCTGAAGCAGGGTGGCCCACTTTAGGGGGTCGGGGAGTTTGACACGGCCTAAGCTTGGGGATTATCGCTAAACACTTATGTTTTCCTATGGCTTGGGCTTTCTAACTCCCGATATCTCAGGACAGGCTCTCCGCTCCCGATCAGAGATCGGGACCACCTCCCTTCGTCACAAAGCCTGTGCTGAGCACTTGTCGAAGTAGGAGGAGCTCTTGGAGATTCTTTTTTTTGGGGGAAGATACTCTTGGCTAAGACAGGGATTTCCTTATATAGGTAAGGTATGTAAAGTCGTATTGATGTTTTTCGTCTTTAGGATGATATTCCGAAGTTATTAATTCCCATTGATTCAGATCAATTTCAGGAAAGAAGGTATCCGCTTCAAAACCGGCGTGGACCCTGGAGAGTTCAATTTTATCAGCGTATGGCATTCCCAGTTTATATATCTCTCCGCCGCCTATGATAAAGGGCTGGTCGTCTTCCCGGGCAAGTTGCAGGGCCTCTTCTATGGAGTGTACGGTAATACACCCTTCTCCCTGATAATCTTTTTGACGGGTAACCACAATATGGGTACGGTTAGGGAGGGGTTTGGGAAAGCTCTCAAAGGTTTTTCTTCCCATAATGATATGATGGCCCGTGGTGAGGGATTTAAACCGTTTAAAATCGTCAGGTAAGTGCCATACGAGGTCATTGTCTTTACCCAGGGCATTGTTCTCCGCAGCAGCGGCTATGATGGTCACCATGCTTTATTCTGTTTTGTTGAGGTCGGAATCCAGGAATTCCTGTTCCACATCTTTTTCTATCTTAACGATCTTTGCCTTTTGCTTTTCGACGAGTTTTTCGCGCTGGACCTTTTCCCATTCCTTTCCCATAAACCTATGGGTGACAAATACATTAAAAAAGTGGATGACAAATAAGAAAGCCCAGAACGTAATGGCCCATACAAACCAGTTGTATTGCTCTCCGTACTTCAGGATCTTATTGGCGATAATGAGGAAAATACTGCCGATAAGGAAGATTACAAAATGATTGTACAACCTTTTTTTCTGGCGTATCCTGGCTTCCGCATTTTTGAGGAGTTCGTACTGTTCCTCGTCAACTTTCTTTGTTTTTTTGCTTTTAAACCACATAAGATTATAGCTTATATAGCAAATTTACACAATTTTTGATTGAAAAATCCTAAAATGCCGTCTGTGATCAGGGTAAGCGTATCATAAGTTTTCATTCTGCATGGGTTTGGGTTATTCCGCAGAGCTTCACCAAGAAACACAGAGGTACACAGAGCAATATTCTTTGTGGTTCTCTGTGGAACTCTGTGAAACTTTGTGTAATAGCCAAGATGCGTTTGCCTGCTACACGGCAACGGCACCTTTGATATGCGGATGCGGATCGTACCCCGTAAGGGTGAAGTCCCCGAACTTAAAGCTGAAAATATCTTTTACTTCGGGATTGAGCGTCATTCTGGGTAGCGGTTTCGGTTGCCGGCTCAGCTGGAGTTTGACCTGTTCCGTATGATTGTTGTAGATATGAACATCGCCGAAGGTATGGATAAAGTCCCCGGCTTCGTACCCGCATACCTGTGCCATCATCATGGTGAACAAGGCGTAAGAAGCAATGTTAAAAGGCACTCCGAGGAAGACATCGGCGCTGCGTTGGTAGAGCTGACAGGAAAGTTTTCGAGCTTGCCCTGAGCCTGTCGAAGGGGCCACATAAAACTGGAAAAAAGCATGGCACGGCGGTAGTGCGGCCTTATTGTTAGCCACGTTTTCCGCAAAAGAGACCGAAGTATCGGGCATAACCTCGGGGTTCCAGGCAGTAACCAGCATACGGCGGCTGTCGGGGTTGTTTTTCAGGGTGTGTATCACTTCGGAGATCTGGTCGATGTCTTTACTGTTCCAGTTGCGCCACTGATGGCCGTATACGGGGCCCAGATCGCCGTTCCCATCGGCCCATTCGTTCCATATACGTACCCCGTTTTCCTGCAGGTATTTTACATTGGTATCGCCGTTCAGAAACCAGAGGAGTTCGTATATAATGGATTTGAGGTGCAGCTTTTTGGTGGTGACCAGGGGGAAGCCCTCACTGAGATCAAACCGCATCTGGTAGCCAAAGACACTGCGGGTTCCCGTACCGGTACGGTCCTGTTTGTCGTTTCCGTGTTCTAAGATATGTTCTAGCAGTTGATGGTATTGTTTCATGTCAAACGAAATATTTCAGGGGTAAAAGTAGGGAATAGGTTGGCACAGGCGGAAAATATCCGGCGAAAATTATTCATGGTTTATCAACTTTCTTTTAGTACATGATAAAACTTTATAACTTGCTAAAAATGATCAATTTATTTTTTTTTGGCGTTTGTCCCCTCCCAACCTCCCCCAAGGGGAGGAGCTATGGGCTCCCCTCCGCTTGTGCTGAGTGTAGTCGAAGCATGGGAGAGCCTGTCCCGATGTATATCGGGAGGCCGGGGGAGGACTTTTTAGCCGGGCTGACGATAAAGAGGTGTTCGTAAGCCCGATTTTTGCTAAGTCGATGTGTTTTTTGTCATGTATTAAACAGCTTTCTTTTATAAAAGATTGACAGGAGACTGAATGAGATTGATAGAAGATTGAATCCCGCTGGCCTGGGAAACTGGTTTTGCCTGAGCATTCCAATCTCCAATCAATCTTTTTACAGGCGGAAAGGATGCAAAAAACACAGAAAGAGAAAGATAATACCTAAAACATTCTTAAAACCCGGGGAGTTCTTTCTGATAAGTTTTATTAAGTTATACGAAAAGATTACTTTTGTGCGTTTTAGATCATTAACGAAACACCATGGATATAGTTATTAAGCTAAGTCAGTTTTTGTTGAGCCTTTCTTTGCTGATCGTGCTGCACGAGTTCGGGCATTTTATTCCCGCCCGGCTTTTTGGTACGAGGGTAGAAAAGTTCTTTTTGTTCTTTGACGTGAAGTTTGCCCTGTTCAAAAAGAAGATAGGAGAAACGGTTTACGGCATAGGCTGGCTGCCCCTGGGAGGATATGTAAAAATATCCGGGATGATCGACGAGAGTATGGACAAGGAGCAGATGGAGCAACCGCCCCAGCCCTGGGAATTCCGTTCCAAACCGGCCTGGCAGCGACTTATTATTATGCTGGGAGGGGTCACGGTAAACTTTATCCTGGCTTTTATCATTTATATTGGCATCGCTTATGCCTATGGCGAACGGTACATACAAAATGACAATGTCAAAGACGGGATCTGGGTGACCAACAGCGCAATGGAAGATATCGGATTTCGTACCGGTGATAAGCTGGTGTCCATTGATGGCAAGCCGATAGAGAATTTTTCGGGATCTACCGAAAGGCTCCTGCTAAGTAAAGAAGTAACGGTGGAAAGGAACGGGGATATAAAGAAAATAATGATGCCCGTAGATTTTATCGACCAGCTGATGAAAAGCAGGGAAGGAAAAGAAGGCGCTGGCCCTATTATGGGGGTGCGTATACCTTTTGTGATCATGGGGACTGATGAAGATTCTCCGAATGCAGGGGTGATAAAAACCAGGGACATACTGGTAAGCCTTAACGGAGAAAAGATCACTTATGCCGATGAGGCGTTGGCCAGGGTAGAAGGTTTAACAGGACAGACTGTACCCGCCGTAGTAAAACGGGACGATAAAGAAATAAAAGTAGATCTGACGGTAGACGATACCGGGAAAATGGGGATATTCTATGCTCCCGGACTGGGGCTTACCAACCTGGAGCGACTGGGGCTGTACGAGGTGAGCAGAAAACAATATACGTTTATGGAATCGATCCCCAGGGGCCTTCAAAAAGGAAAGGACCGATTGGTGAGCTACGGAAAACAACTGAAAATGATCTTTAACCCCGAAACCGGGGCATATAAAGGTGTAGGCGGATTCAAAGCGATCTTCGACCTTTTTCCGCAAACGTGGAGCTGGCAGGCATTCTGGGAAATAACCGCCCTGTTGTCCATTATGCTGGGAGTGCTCAACCTGTTACCCATACCCGCGCTGGATGGCGGACATGTGATGTTCCTGCTCTACGAAATGGTGTCGGGAAGAAAACCCAGCGACAAGTTCCTGGAATACGCCCAGATCGCGGGATTCTTTGTACTGATGGCCCTGGTATTGTTTGCTAATGGAAACGATATTTACAGGTGGTTGTTCAAGTGATTATTTGTGCCTAAAAATCCTTTTTATTTGGTGCAAAAAATAAAAATAATATATATATTTGCACCCGCCTAGTGAAAAAACAGGTTTAACTGTCATTATTTTTGAATATAGACGGCAGTGATTTTCCTCCTTAGCTCAGTTGGTTAGAGCATCTGACTGTTAATCAGAGGGTCCTTGGTTCGAGCCCAAGAGGAGGAGCAAAAGCGATGACTTTTGGGTGAGAAGCGATGCATTGAGCAGAGCCGAAATGTTTATCCTGAGCACTTCGATACTTCGACAGGCTCAGTACAGGTAAACTCAGTATAAACTTCGCCGAAGGAAGCCCAAGAGGAGGAGCAAAAAAACGTTCATAACGTGTAGTATTGAAGATATTTTCCTCCTTAGCTCAGTTGGTTAGAGCATCTGACTGTTAATCAGAGGGTCCTTGGTTCGAGCCCAAGAGGAGGAGCAAAGCGAATACTTTTGGGTGAGAAGTTTATCCTGAGCGTAGCCGAAGGAAGCCCAAGAGGAGGAGCAAAGAAAAAAAAGCAACTTACGGTTGCTTTTTTGTTTTAAGTTTTAAACTTACTGTACTGTTTTGTAAGAGTTGTATCCAACTCTTGGAGGCCCCGTAGTTCAATGGATAGAATAGAAGTTTCCTAAACTTTAGATCCAAGTTCGATTCTTGGCGGGGCTACTTGACAGGAAAAGTGATTAAAATGGTCGCTTTTCCTGTTTTTATTTTCTGGTAATTCATTGTTTATCTGAAAGATACGATGTGCAATTACGTTCATCCGAAAAGTTCGATAATTTGTTCCGTCAAATTCCAGTTTTTCAGGGAATATCGAACTAATGATATCCCTTCGGGTTCTGATTCCCCCATCTCCATACAGTTTTGCGATGTTTTCGGCACCTTTTAATGCCTTGTCTAACAGTTCGTTGATGTTGATGCCTTGAGTTTCTAACCCCTTTTTACTTAATTGTTCTTCCAGTTTTTCGATCTGCGCTTTGCACTCTTTTTTGATTTTAAGGTAATCTTCATCATCCAGGGTTTCGGCGAGCAGCTTGTTCCTCGCAACGGAAAGTTTTGCATTCAGCATATCTATCTTTTCTGAAATCCTTTTCCGTTCGTCCATCGGATTTTTTACAAACTGTTTGTAGTTGTCAAGCAGCAGTTTTTTAAGAATATTGTTTATGCCATTGTTGATCTTCAATTGAGACAGACCTTTCTCGAAAACATCATTGGCTACTTTGGCTTTTTGCCGGAAACCACAGGTAGATGAGCAGTGATAATAATAGTAGCAACGACCGGTACTTCCCCTGGATGCACTACCAGTCAGGTTGTGCCCACATCTGGGGCAGGTCAGAAAGCCCCGTAAAGGTAAATTGGTATCGGAAAGGACTTTGGTGTTCGGGCGCTCCGCTCTTTTGTTACCATCCAGCATCTGCTGTACTTTATTGAAAAGCACTTCGGTTATCAATGGTTCGTGTTGTGCCTGTACAAAATGAGCTTCCTCGTCCTTAAATTTCTCGATGAATATCTTACCGCAGTACAACGGGTTGCGGACAGCTACATGGAAAGCACTTCTGCTTAGTTTTTTTGAGCAAAGTCTATTCATTTCTTTACGAACCTGGTCAGCAGCCAAGACCCCTTTGGCGATTTCATTGAATGCCCATCGCAAACTTGATGCCTCGGGTTCTTTTACGGCGACATACTTTTGGCTATCTTCTTTGCTTCTATTGATATATCCAAATGGAGCTCTCCCCATCAGACGCCCTTCTTTCTTTGCCCTGCGCATACCATAGAAGGTATTGAGCGCCCTGCGGTCATTTTCCACTTCAGGAGCAGCCAAATAAATAGCAAGCATCATTTTGTTCTCCGGGATGGTAAGGTCAAGAGGTTGCTCCACGGCTTGTGGTTCCACACCCAGCTTTGTCAATGTGCTTATCATCTGGTAGGCATCCCCCGCATTGCGGCTGAAGCGATCCCATTTTGTAAAAAGGATGAGATTCGTTTTCGAACTTTTCTTTTTAAGATTGGCCAGCAGCTTTATCCATTCAGGACGATTGAAGGTCTTGGCGGAATAGTCTTCACGAATAACCTGTCCAATGGTGATTCCGTTTGCGGAACAGAAACGCCTTAACCGCTCTTCCTGGTCTCTTTGGGAATATCCTTTGTCCGCCTGCTCATCAGTGGAAACACGGATGTATAAATCTGCTATTTTCATAGATAATTTATTGTGGTTGGGTGCACTAAACTGCTGAAGATAGTAGCTAAGATACGAAATAAACTATTCTGCATCAAAGTATTCCCGGATAACGATCATCGTAAGGTTGTACAGGAACTCCATGATGAGTTCTGCTTCTTCCCTGTCTACGACAATACCCTCCTTCCGGAGGAGTTCCATGGCTTCCCCGATGGGCATTTTCTTTATTTCTTTTTTTCCGTGCATCCCTGCGATGTATCTGCTACATTAAAAATAGATGTAGAGATAGGGAGACTTGGGATTATGGCATCGAGGGGTCTTATTTGTCGTGTGTTGGCGATTATGGGAGATAACCCATGGATACTATTGACAAGGAAGGGAAGTCAAATCCCAATCTCAATCCCCTTTGGGTAGAGGATATATACTATGTGAACTATATTTTGACACTAAACGTTATTTATTGACAAAATATAGTTTGTTTTTTGTTGCAAAACAGTTTTTATGAACACCATAAACATCTGCTTTACCTTGCAACAACCATTATAATGAAGTTTTGATTGATCTAACCCAGCTTGTGAAGCATATTGAAAGGAGATATAAGTGCTCCAAAGGTTCTATCCTTTGCCGATTGCCATTATCTTATCTGTCTTTTCCTAAATATTTTGCTTCAAATTCTTCTGTTAACTTGATAATCCTTTGACATAACACTGCCATCTGCGCGGTCTGTTTTTCCAGTCTGTATAGATAAGCGGCAGCTTTCTTCTCGGAAAAATTGCGATAAAGTAATTTTACGATCTGGTTATAGTTTACGCCTACGGCACGGAACTGGCCATACAAAGTGGTGAGCCGCATGTAATAATCCATGGCCGCCTTGTCGATTTTCACGGTCTTTACCGTTTTTTGGAAGATACAGGCCGTAATAAAATGAGCTTTAACTTTCATACCCGACTTTTCAAAAAGTGATAGAAAACGGGCGTTGTCCGCCGCGTTGAGCGATATGGAATAGCGGTAAACCGCAGGGTCATTTTTGGGTTTTCGCCCGCCTTTCCATAATCGTTTTCTTTTCTCATTGTTGTTTCTTTCGTCCATGATGTACCCATTTTTAAGTTCTACAAAATCCCGACTTCGGAGGGGTTTTCAGCCCCTTGCAAGGGCAAGTTGTTTTGCGCTGCGGAATGCAATTCGAGCAGCTCAAAACACAACTTGCTGCGTTCCGGTGAACACAAAAATCCGCCCTTCGGTACGGATAGAATTTAGCTAAGATGGTTAGCCCGAAGCTACCCCCTACCCCTGAAAACCCGAAAAATCCTTAAAACAAAGTAAAGGACAGATGATGGAAGGACTATACTGTTGGACGTGGCCAAACAGTGCTACAGGAAGCCATAACAGGACAACTTGGCAAAAAACGGTATATAGATATCTACATGCCGATGTATAGATGATTAAATTTATTTAGGTATGCACGGCTGTGCATGTGTAGCTACGTAGTTACGGTAATAGAATGGATATATAAAGATGTTGTCTATGCAAAATAGTATTAGTTCAGGTAAGATATGGGGCTTTTGGGACAGGGCTTTCCCTTTGATATGGGCAAAAGGTAAACAGGGGGGTGACCTTAGTAAGGAGGGCGTTTGGATTGAAATATGGATAACGCAATAGTTAGTGAGCTATAAAAATATTTTTATAGCTCATGTTTAATATGTATATTGAGCTATAATATAAATAATATAGCCCATGGCATGGAATTGGCAACATAAAAACTGGCCGGATTTTACCTATGATACAACCCTTTTAACGGCTTATGAGAAAGATTTTTTGCATAATGCAGGAATGTTGTACGGCAGTCTTAAACACGTAAGTAGTAAAGATCAGGATGTATTGAAAGTTATGCTGATTAGTGATGAAGCATATAAAACCTCTGAAATAGAAGGGGAGCTGCTCAACAGGGATTCGTTGCAATCTTCCATTCGAAAACATTTTGGACTAAAAGGGGATGTACGTCGGATTTCACCGGCTGAGCAAGGAATTTCTGAAATGATGATTGATCTGTATAAAAATTATCATACCCCTTTATCCCATGAGCAATTATGCCAATGGCATGCCATGTTAGCCAAAGGGCGTCGTGATCTGCTGGACATAGGAAGCTATAGGACCCATGACGATGCAATGCAAATTGTATCCGGCCCTATGAATCGTCCGAGAATCCATTATGAGGCTCCGCCTTCACATCAGGTGAAAAAAGAGATGGACCTTTTCATTTCATGGTTCAATAGTACCGAAAGCCTCGATCCACTTACCCGGGCGGGGATTGCCCATCTCTATTTTGAAAGTATTCACCCATTTGAGGATGGGAATGGGAGAATAGGCCGTGCTGTTTCGGAAAAAGCATTATCCCAAAGTTTGCAAAGACCTACACTTATTGCAATTTCCCATACCATTGAACACGACAAAAAGAAGTATTATGAAGCGCTTCATCAAAACAGTACCAGGCTGGATATTACGGAATGGTTGGTGTATTTCTGTAAAATGGTTCTTCAGGCCCAGAACTATACACAGGGCAGGATAAACTTTCTTATCGAAAAAGCAGGGTTTTATCAGCGTTTTGAGGCCAAGTTAAACGAAAGACAGCAAAAAGTAGTGGCGCGGATCTTTAAAGAGGGGATTCATGGATTTCAGGGAGGATTAAGTGCTGATAATTACAGGCGTATTACTAAAACTACGGCTTCCACCGCAACACGTGATCTGCAAAAGTTAGTAGAGCTGGAGGCTTTTATAAGAACAGGTGAGCGGAAGGGGACAAGGTACTATTTGAATATAGATTATCCTGGTGGTCTTTTATAATGTAAACAAAAGGTAGTGTCCTGACCTAAGTGTTTTTATTTGAGAAATATCGGATCATTGAAGAAATCTTTTAGAGTAATGCCAAGTAATTTACAGAATTTCTCCACTGTATAAATAGTAACTCCCCGTCCTTTTGGTTTACCCGTTTTTGGATCAACGACTATCAGGCTTTCCCATCGGCTTACTATTTGTCGGTCAATATTGTACTTATTGGCGAAATCTATTTGTTTAACTCCGGTGCTTTGAATGCGGAGTTGTTTAATTCTCTTGGCTATTTTATTAGCTAAAATTATATCCTCTTTTGAAAGTTCTGCCATACTGCAATTTTGGAAATAATAATTTTATTTTTGTAATCCATTTGGATGACAAAACGTTTTTGTATATATTTGTTCAACGTTACATATATTTGCGACACTTCTTATAGAAAAATATTAGAAGCTATTCGCTTAGAGTCTCGGATGAAAAACTGGTAATTTTTTATGTACGCGAGATGATAAGTGATAAAGCTCACGACCCGGGCGTGGGCTCACTTATTCGTGTACAGGTATACCAGTACCTTCATCCGGTAAGTTGAGTTCCACGCCTATTTTTTTGTTACTCTACTTCTCTTTAGCAAAAAGCTATCTACAAAAACCTTTTGGAGTTTTCGCACATTAAAGCATAACGGGGCAGTTTTGTCCTGTTATTTTGGGGTAGTAGGAAAGGAAGAGGGACGCCTTTTCCTTTCTTTTAAATACTCCACTTATCCATCTACTACCTCTACACCTTTTCATTAATCTTAAAATCGCTCGTCAATGAAGAGTACAGAGGTCAAAAATTTGATAGACAGCCAGGAACCCATCGCTATCGTGAGGTACTTTGAATGGGCCATCTTTTCGAAAAGCTATGCTAATTCCAGGTATTTGCTACTACGAATGAATAGAAAGCGAAACAAGATCAAAGAAGTACGTGTCCCCGATGATGTGATTTCCTTTTTAGTTTCCAGACTGGATAACTTCAAAAAAGTATGCTCTGAGGAAGGCAATACAGTATGGGAGCGCATGGCTTTCCGGGAAAAGGTAAAAGAGTTCGTCCCGGAATCGAAGATAGCCCGACTGATAGATAAATGATCTATTAACCATAACTACAAAAGCTCACGCCCGGGGATTCGGTAATTTTAAAGTGTAGGCCACGGGTTTGGAAGAACAACAACTCGTGGCTTGCCCCGAATTCAAAAATGCACCCGGCCAATCAGGTGTGGCGTGCACTATCGATAAATGGAATGTCTGGAAGAGATTTTGAAAGAATATCATAGGAGTTTCAGACGATTATTGACTATGTGTAAAAATTACTACGATAATGATATTAATACAAGCACCGAACACCTTAAAGCAACAGATTGGCTTCGCTTGCCTTATATCTGCTTCCTGTTTGGTATGATAGCAGGTGTTTTGGTCATGGCTGTCCTGGCCATGATCTTTATTTAATCTTCTCCTTTTCAGGTTTTCTGCGGACCGATTCCTGGCTTCTGTTTTTTATGGAGGCCGGGATTTTTTTGATATTACGGAAAGCCGTAAAATTTATTTTGATAATGGCTATATATTGGTCGGAGGAAGAGATGTTTTAAAGTTTGATATACAAAATAATTAACGATATATAAAATAATGAATATATCAAAGTTTTCTAAAACCATGTGAATATTGATGTTTTATAAGATTAAATACTTTCAAGTAAACTGAAGTCGTGAATTGTGTATATTTGAGTGTTGTGGTTAATACCGAAGAAACTAAATGAGTATAATTGATAATTTCATAACACAATACGAAAAGGAATATGATTTCTATAGACAACTTGCACGTCTTGGACACGATGTATTAGAAACTGAAATTATAAATAGAGGTTTAAAAGCCATCATTTCAAATCGAGCTAAAAGAATCGACAGACTTAAGGAAAAAGTCGTACAGCGTAACCAAAAGAAAAACTACAAATCGAAACGAGCAATTGAAAAAGATATAGTTGATTTGGCTGGAATAAGAGTGGCTCTATATTTCCCGTCTGACAGAGAAGTTGTTGGGCAAGTTATCGAAGAGTTATTTGATATTGAAGAAACCAAAACATTTCCTGAAAATCCACATAAGCCAAAGCATAATAAGCGGTTTTCAGGTTATTGGGCAACTCATTATCGTGTGAGACTAAAAAAATCTGACGAAGTTGAGAAAAGATTCACTAATACCGTTTTTGAAATACAAGTAGCAAGTGTTTTAATGCACGCTTGGTCTGAAGTTGAACATGATTTAGTCTACAAACCGTTTTCTGGAAATCTGACCGAAGAAGAGCTGTCAATATTAGACGAAATAAATGGTTTAGTATTAACTGGAGAAATTGCATTGGAAAGACTACAGAAAGCAATTACTGAAAGAACTACAAAACAAGCTGAAATAACCGATAAGTATGATTTAACAAATTTGATTTTCTCTAATTATAAAAACAATTTTAAGAAAATTAATTTCGGTAATACAGAATACTTAAATAATTATTTAAAAGCGATTGACAAAATTGACACTAACCAAATACAAGAAGCAATTAGTAAAATTAATCTCAATATAAACGAGACCTTTTCCGACCAACTTTTTCAAAATATTATTGCACTCAACGAAAAAAATGATAATCTGAAAAAATATTTTAGTCAAATAACAACTGACAAAAAGAAGGTTTCTGGATTTGAATTATTTACAAAAACTTGGATTGTGTTTGAAAAAGTGATAGCTCAATTAAATCATGAAAATGGAAACAAGAATCGTAAAAATTTCATTCCAAATTTAGATATAGTTGGAGAAGTTTCTCATTTAACTCAAAAAGAAAAAAACCAAATACATCGATTAAGAAAAATACGAAATCAAATGCTTCACGGTTACGAATCGTTTTCAAACGAACAACTTGAGAAATATTACAAAGACTTAAAAGCAATTGTTGCGAAATGTATTTTAGCAATACAAGACGAAAATATTAGACTTAAATTAACCAATGAACTGAAATAAAGTACTAACCTAACCACAACACCGGTAACTGTTGCACAACCCACTAATTTCCTGGCTTTGCCCGGTTTGACACTAATACGGGCATCGGGATCGGTAGGACTGTAATGGGTTTTGTTACTGGTATACCTCGCTCCTTTATTACCAGCTCCGGGACGCCCATCCTGTTCCTTTGCCCACTTGATATTTCTGCTGTTAATATCCTACAATTCTTTTTTACTGGCCGACAGAGTTTGCTGCTCTCTATCTGCTTTGTTCGCTTTGGCCTGACGTAATGGTTTATCTTTGTCGTGTTTACTGATATGGCGCACTTTTCGAAGATGCGACTCTAACTCTTCTTCAGGTACTTTCAGTTCCAGGCTGTCCATTGAAGCATTGGCTTTTACAGGCGCACTGTCAATAGCTTGGGTGTGGCCGCTGACCATCCCGGCTGATACACATAGTTCAAATACCTTGGTGAAAACTTCTTCAAACACGGCTTCAGGAAACAATTGTCGGGTGCGGCTGATGGTCGAGTGCTAGGGAAGATCCCCATCGATATCATAGTCCAAAAAGAACAAAATGTCCAAACGCATACTGCGATGCGTTATAAGCTGACGGTCGCTGGTAATGTTTTCTAAATAGCCCACCAGACAGAGTTTAAAGAACACTACCGGATCGATGCTCTTTTGTCCACTGCTGCCATAATATTGTTTGGTAAGTGGATATAAATAATTTAAATCCAATACTTCTTTTAACCGACGGTAGAAATTGTCTTTGGGTACCCGATCACTTAACTGAAATTGATTGAAAAGCTTTTCCTGATACTGTTTTTTACTTTGCATACTCCAAGATACCTTGCTTAGATAAGGATAATATCAACCCTATATCATTTTTTTGCTAACTTGTGCAACAGCAGGCACAATGGTTATAAGTAATTGCTTGTTCTGGCCTACTTCTAAAAATCCTCGCTGATTTTTCAGTTTGGAGTATACTTTCAAAGTTTAATACTAACCCATGCAACTACTCATAGTCGAGAATCGTTAGCTGCAAGGCAAAAAAACTTAAAATGAGTAAAAATTCTAATCTTGAAATTTCTCTTTTCGAAACAATAACTGATAAATCTTTGAATTTGGGTGTCGATATAGCCGAACTAACGATTGACCAATTCATTGAAAATGATCTTCTTAAAGAAATTCCATTCTTTTCCATCTTTTATAAAAGCATAAAAACTGTGCAGGGTATAAGAGATGCTCTATTTGCGATGAAAGTTTATAAGTTCATCAAAGAGTTTGAGCAAATAAAACCAAAAGACAAAGAAGAGTTTCTTGAGAAAATCACTTCAGACAGAAAAGAAAAAACCAAAATTGGGCAGACTTTGATAATGATTCTTGACAAAATAGATGAACTCGATAAAACCCATTTCATTGCGAATATTTTTGCTGCATACTTGAAGACGGAAATTTCAAAATCTGAGCTTACACAATTTTGCTCAATTATAGAAAAAGCATTTATCGATGACTTATTGCTATTTTCCAAAATGGAGAAAAACGATGATTTACCGAAAGAAATCCAAGCAAACCTTAGTTCGCTTGGACTTATGACACCAATTATCATGGATATAAAGTCAATGTATGGCGACTCGGTAATCATAGACGATAATAATAAGAACATGCTGGTTTATGTGATTAGTAAAATGGGGATGAAAATGAGAAAGCACATATTAAAATAAAACCCAGTAGCTACTATTATTCATGACCGCTTTTAAGGCGGTTTTGTTTTTTTGACAATTAGATAAAATCTTGCAAAACTGAAACTACCTATTTGTGCCAAATTGGATAAGGCTATATAACCCCCACGTTTCTCCCAAACCACTGAGTGATGCCTCCTGTTTTCTTCCCGCCCTGCCACTCTTAAAAAACATTTCCCAAAAGAAAAAAAGAGGAAAAAAAGAAAGCGAAGCAGAAGTGCCCAGCAAGGAAACGGAGAGCTATAAGTCCCGGAGGGTGACGGGTGGCACACCCGTCATTATGCGCTCGGAGTTGACGGCGGGCACTACCTTTGCTGCGCTTTTTCTCCTCTTGTGTTGGGAAATGTTCTCTCTACTCTAATAATATAGATAATCCACCAAGCGGTATTGCGGAAAATTTTTGGAATGATTATAGGTGTATCGTAAAGCATTTATAGAACCTCGACTTCCGGATTTAACCCCGCCAATCGCTCCAAATCTTCAACAAAATATTTCGAGATTTGTTCGGTGTCGGCTACGTAACAGGAAAAGTGATTAAAATGGTCGCTTTTCCTGTTTTTATTTTCATCTAATCCATTGCCTGCCTTGAAGATATGGCAGGAAGCCACATTCATTCGGGTGGTTCGATAACTTTTTCCGTCAGATTCCGGTTTTTCCGGGATTTCGATAAAGTCTATAGACTGTTATTGCACGTATTGCAGGGCGTGGAGGACAAGAGGAAATCGACGAAATCTACTTTCTTACCCGATGATGCATTGACCTTATGTTGCATATCCGTTTCCCCGGGATCCCAAACCTGCCGGATGGTTTAACGTATTATAACAGGTTGTCCCCCGGTAGCCCGGTTGGGCGATGATTGTCTTATCTTCCGGATATCGGGCCATATTCTACTTTAATGTTGAACATCAGAATTTGCAGGGGTAACATGCTGTAATCCGTCCGAATACGAACAGAAAGTGTCCGGTGCCGAACACTTTTGCCCCGGTGTTTTTAATATATGTTGCAAAAAATCAGATATTTATACCTTTGGCGTAGTTCATGTTCAGTATTTTGGGCAAGACCATGGGAATAGGGCGGAGTGTGGCCATGGGCAGAAGCAAAGCAGAACCCATGAACCAACTTGCGGAATACCGGAACTCGACCATTGAACACTAAAAAATATGATCAGGAATTATTTAAGTACATTATTCCGGAACTTTGCTAAAAGCAAGACCTATTCGTTGATCAACGTGACTGGATTATCCGTGGGCATGGCGGCTGCCTTGTTGATTATCCTTTGGATCCGGAATGAGCTGGGCATGGAGCGGTTTCACGAAAAGGAAGACCGTATTTATGCCATGTACAACCGCGATGCCGATTCCGAAGGCAACCGCTGGGCATGGAACAATACCCCAAAAATACTGGCCCCCACCCTGAAAGCAGACTATCCTGAGGTGGAGGATGCCGTTCGGTTCAACAACATCACGTTCCTATTTACGGTTGGGGATAAAAACCTGAATGCCAGAGGTGCCTTTACGGATAGTGGTTTTTTCAACGTCTTCAGTTTTCCATTGATACGAGGAAATGCCTCCGCAGCATTGGCAGACGGGCACGGTATTGTCCTGACCGAGCAATTCGCTAAAACCCTCTTTGGCAATACCGATGCCATGGGCAAGACCATCCGCATTGATGGCAACCGAAACGTCACGGTAACCGGTATCCTGAAAGACCTGCCGAACAATACGTTATTGGCGTTCGATTACCTGCTCCCCTGGGAACATATGGACAGGTTGGGCTGGAACGATACGTTTTGGGGCAACAACTCGGTCAAAACGTATACGCTGCTGAAACCGGGAGCAAGCCAGGCGGCTTTTGACCGGAAAATAAGGACCATCACGATAGACCATACGAAAGAGACGGCAAACGCATCCACAACCGAGGTGTTTACGCAGCCACTGAGCCGCTATTACCTGTACAACAAGTCGGAAGACGGCAGATTGGTAGCGGGAAACCTGGTCACCGTAAGGCTATTTATAGTGCTTGCTGCATTCATTTTGCTGATCGCGTGTATCAACTTCATGAACCTGAGCACCGCACGGAGCGAACGGCGTGCGAAGGAAGTGGGGATCCGGAAGGTCGTCGGTGTGAGCAAAACCCTGTTAATTACCCAATTTCTTATCGAAAGCATCCTGTTGAGTATCTTTTCGTTCTTTATAGCGCTGCTGATCGTTCAATTGAGTTTGGGTGGTTTCAACCAGTTGGTCGGGAAAGAATTGTTCGTTCCATATGGTAACCCGCTTTTCTGGCTGTCTGCTCTTGGGTTTATCCTGCTCACCGGTCTGGTTGCGGGCAGCTATCCGGCCTTTTACCTCTCCTCATTCAACCCGGTAAGTGTACTCAAAGGGACCTTCAAGAAGGAAAATGCCCTGATCGCTCCGCGGAAAATATTGGTCACCATACAGTTTACCTTTGCCAGTATCCTCATTATCGCTACCATCATCGTTTACCGACAGATCCAATACGGGCTGAACCGGGATGCCGGGTACAACCGTAATAACCTGGTATACCTCTTTTTTCAAGGGGATATGGAGAAGAATTATACTTCCATTAAAAACGAATTACTAGCAAGCAATGCCACAACATCCGTTTCCCTTTCGGCCAATCCCATTACCCAGCAGTGGAGCGACAGTTGGGGATTCCATTGGGAAGGTAGCACGAAAGCTGATGAGAAAATTGACTTTGTACGGTTGGGCACGGATGCCGGTTTCACTGAGACCTTCGGCATCGAATTGGTTGAAGGCCGCGATATCGATGTGTACAAATATCCCACCGACAGTATGGCAATCCTCTTGAATGAGGCTGCTGTGAAAGCCATGCGACTTAAGGATCCCATCGGAACGCGTATGAAATGGGTGGGGACCACCGAGTACTTCCATGTGGTTGGGGTCATTAAGGATTTCATCCTGCAGTCACCTTTCGAGCGAACCATCAGCCCGATGATGATAAACGGGCCCGCCGGGTACTCGCCGAACATCCTGCACGTAAAGCTGAACCCGGATAACAGCACAACCGACAACCTCGCCCGGATGGAAAGGATTTTCAAAGTATACAATCCGCAATACCCGTTTGAATATGTGTTTGCCGATGAAAATTATGCACTGAAATTCAGGAATGCCGAGCGTTCGGGAAAGCTGGCCGGACTGTTTGCCATACTTACCATTGTAATCTCGTGCCTGGGCCTGTTCGGGTTAGCGGCTTACATGGCAGAGAGCCGCACCAAAGAAATCGGGGTACGGAAGGTGCTTGGCGCATCGGTATGGAGCGTTACACGGCTATTGTCCAGGGATTTTCTGAAACTGGTAATGTTATCTTTTGTCATCGCTTCCCCTATCGCCTGGTATGCTATGAACAAGTGGTTAGTCAGCTATTCGTACCGAATCGGTATCGAATGGTGGGTATTTGCCCTGACGGGAGGGCTGGCGGCGTTGATAGCCATCTTAACGGTGAGTTGGCAAGCCATCAGGGCGGCAGTGGCCAATCCGGCGGATAGTTTGAGGGATGAATAAAGTGATCGGGAGTGTACGGCAACCGGCAGATAGTCCGGGATGTGCTTTTGTTATGATGGTACCGTGTTTCAAATGTTCATAATCTCCATTCCGGAGTTTTGGCAGCAGCTATTGGCGCATATATTTCCGGTTACAGCCAGACAGTGCGCTCTGCGAAAATCTGCGCCATCTGCGGGAAATACCCGTTAAACATATGGAAAATCAAATGGGTATTGTTTTGTCATGTACTTTAAAAAACGGTTCAAATCGACCGGCGAATGGCTGATGACCGGTGGCCGAATACCGGATAACCGGTCAGGCGGTCTGCAGTATTTCTTTTATCCTGTTAGCTACTATATTTACCTGTTCCGGTTTTAACAGGGCCACACCGACATTCAGTATTTCTTTATCATTTCTGGTGGCCAGGCTGGTCATGATACTCGGTTGTCCGCTTTTGAGTTTTTCATAGATTTCTTTCGGGCTTATTTTTATCTTGTCCTCTTCCCAGAAGACATCCAGTGCGGGCAATACATTTGCAGGGCCGGCCGGTACATGTACCTGTGTGGTGAGCCCGGGAACATCTTCTATAATATTCCTGATGGAAGATATCCTGTTGAGCCAGTCCTGCCATTCTTTTTTATGGTCTCTTTCCAGGTATGCTTTTAAAGCGGCATACATGCCAAAGATCTCTTCTTTGTTGACCTTCATGGGCCTTCCTATGGGAGCTTCGTGGGGGCTGTGGTTTAATTTTGCGGCTTCGATAAGGTCTTTTCTGCCGAAAAGCAGTCCGGCGCTTTGCGGGCCCCGGATCATTTTACCCCCGGAAAATGTTACGAGGTCAAATCCCATTTTCTGATACTTGAATAAGTTTTCTACGGGAGGCACATCTGCAGCGGCATCGATAAATGACGGGATGTTATGGCGTTTGGAAATAGCGATAAATTCTTCATGGCCAATACTGTCTTTTCCGCCATACCACGATACTGCGGCATTAAAGAAGAGGGTCATGACCGTTCTTTCATTGATCGCTTTTTCCATTTCTTCTGCATTTTCTACTTCGACGATCTTTGCCCCTGTGGTAGTGATGGCCTGGTCAAAAACATAGCGGTGTTTTTTTTGCATGATCACTTCCGGCCGGGGCCCGGGGAGATTGGGGATCTGCTTACGTTTGTTTTCATCCGTTCCGGTTATGGCCGCAGCGGTCCCCAAAACGAGTGCACAGGCGGCACCGGAAGTTACCATGGCAGCTTCACAATGCAACATCTCTGCAATTTTCGCTCCTGCCTTATCCTGCAATTCGTGCATATTGGCAAAGTCGTGGGCGGTGGCCGTAAGGGCCTCCAGGACTTCGGGCAACATTAAAGAACCGGATAAATAGGTCATTGTGGCTGCGGCGTTAATGACACGTGTAACGCCCAGTTCTTCAAAATAGTCGGGGGTATCGGGCCGGGGAGTTTTTTGGGCTGCAAACAGCAGGCCCGGGGAGAGTAGTCCTCCTGTTATACTTCCCATCAGGGGGAATAATGGCAGTCCTTTTATGAGGTCTCTTCGTTTCATTTAGTTCGGTTTTGGTTGTGGTGTATTATAAGGTTCTCTTTTTCAAATATCCGAAAAGATTTTTTTGGGGTTAGCGGGCGCCTGCTGTATTCCACAACGGGCTGGACAACCCGTTGAGGTCATATACCACCTTCCCGGCCCTCAGGGTCATTTCGCATTGCAGTTTTTGAGTGCCTTTCATCTTGTTGCCTGCACTATCTACAAAACCGAAGTCCCCTTTTAACACGGACAAAACGGCAATATCTGCGGCGCTCCCTTTGCTGAGGCTTCCCAATTCTTCACGGTGGATCACCTGGGCGGGTTTCCAGCTTGAGGCCTTAATGACATCGGGAAGGGGCATGCCGAGATTCAGGAATTTGGACATGACGTTCAGCAGGTCTTTCATCCCTGCGTTCATACTCTCCGTATGCAGGTCTGTACTGATGGCATCCGGAAAGAACCCTTTTTTTACAGCGGGCACGGCCTGGGAAAATTCAAAGCTGCCCCCGCCGTGGCCCACGTCAAAGACAATGCCCCTGGCCCTTGCTTTGGTGGCATAATCGTAAAGTTCCCCGGTTTCGGGGTTGATAAGGGTCATACGGACATCGGCAAGGTTGGCATACATATGGGTAAAAATATCGCCGGGGCGCAATTCTTCCAGTAATAACCTGGTGAGGGAGAGCGGTGGTTCATGGCCTCCGAAATCTATCATTACGGGAGTATTGGTTAGTTTTCCGGCCGCTACGGCACGTTCAATAGGGGCCCACTCTGCCCCGGAATAATGTGCTACTTTTATGCCCACCAATTCCGGATGCTGTGCAATGGTCATGGCGGTCATTTTTGCATTCATGTCCCGGAGGTCCTGTTCCCACACACCGCCGCGCATACCTTCGCCCACAATATTCAAAAAGGCGAGGACCCTTGTTTTGGAATGGTCGATGGTCTGTTTTTTGAATTTCTCAAAACTCTTCCATCCCGGACTTCCGGCATCGACCACCGTAGTGACTCCCGAACGGAAGGTAAAGGCATCCGGTTGTACGGCATAAAAACCGTTACAGAGGTAGTGATCTTCTTCGGTGCCAAAAAAATGGTGGCTGTGGAGGTCTATAAGGCCGGGAGTGACATACAGGCCTTTTACGGAAATGACTTTCCGGGCATCTCCCGGGTCCAGGTGGTCAGATATGGCCACAATGGTATCATTGGCAATGGCTATATCCATTACTTTTTCGTGTATCTTGTTTTTCGGGTCTATCACTGTGCCCCCCTGGAGTAAGAGGTCATATTTCTGGGCAATGGCATGGCATAGGGGAAATAAGATACATATGATGAGGCTGAGGGTTATTTTTCTTTTTTGCATTACATACTTTTTTGATGTAGGATTTCGGATAGCCTGGAAGCGACAATGCGTTCCTGGCCGGGTTTTAGCATCCAGGTGGTAATACTGACCGAGTTTTTGCCGCCTCCTGCAATTTCTATGGAAGGATGTCCCTTCCGCATTTCTTCTTTCAATTGATCTCCGGAGATCTTTACCTGTTTCGTGTTCCATGAAAGGTTCAGGGTAGGCACCACATTGGCCAGAACAGGCACATCTATTTTGGCCTTGAGCCCGGGGATATCGTCAACTCCTTTTTTTATGAGATTGACCTGGTTTTCCCATAGGGCCCAATCCTTTTTATGGTCGCGCTTCAGATAGCTTTCAATGGCTACCATCATGGCTACGATCTCTTCCTTGTTGACCTTCATGCCCCTGCCAACGGTATTTGCCCTTGGCGGGGCGCTTACCCTGGCAGCCTCGATATACTTCTTTTTACCTAACAGTACCCCGGCACTCTGTGGGCCACGAAGGCCTTTTCCCCCGGAAAAACAGACCATATCAAATCCCATGTCGGTGTATTTCGAAAGGCTTTCTGCAGGAGGTGCATCGGCTGCACAGTCTATCATTGTCGGGATCTTGTGTGCCTGGCAAACTTCGAGGACATCCTCCCACTGGATCTGTCCTTCGTAATTCAGGAAATTCACGAAATAGTACATGGCCGTATTCCTGTTGATGGCCTTTTTCAGTTCGTCTTTGGTGTCTACATATACAATTTTTACCCCGCAGTTTTCCATGGCATGAGCGTAATCTATATAATGCTTGCGCTGCATAATGACTTCGGTCTTCATACCGGTGCCTTGCAGGTGGGGCAACTTTTTCGCTTTTTCCGGGTCTGTCCCGGTAAGCACCCCGGCCGTGCCTAAGGTGATGGCCGAAGACGCGCCCGAAGTTACCGTAGCTGCTTCGCACCCCAACAGGGATGCTATGCGTTCACCGACTTTGTCCTGGAGTTCATCGATATCGACAAAATCTTCGGAGGTCTCCAGGTATGCCTGTTTTACCTCATCGGTCATCAGGGAGCCTGTCATGGAAGTATAGGTGCCTGCCGCGTTGATAAATGTCCGGATTCCCAACTCCTGGAAATAATTACGGGTAGCAGGTGTGGTTGCGCCGGGCTGTATGAGCCGGGATGCCCCGGCCAGGTCAAAAGACATCAGGCCTCCCATGAGGGGGAGGGCCGATAATTGCTGTATGAGTCTGCGTCTGCTTATCATGGCTTTATGATTTCAGGGTCGCTATACAATCCATTTCCACGAGGGAATCTCCGGGAACGCCTCCGTAAACGGCCACTGTGGTCCGGACGGGAGGGTTTTTTCCGAATTTGCCCCGGTATACTTCATTCATGGCCTTATAATCGTGCAGGTCGGCGAGGTATACATTTACTTTTAAACCGAAAATTGAAGTTGCAATCTTGTGCAAAGCGCTTCTTCGATGTGTTTTCATAAGTATTGGTGTTTTTATTATTCGACATCCCACCAAACCCTTGTCGTAAAATTGTCTGCTCCCTGGAGTTCAATGGCTTCCCGGTAGCTTTCTGAATTTACGCTTATTTCGCTTGGTGGATAAGTTAATCTCCGCGGAATGGTTCCGTTAGTCAGATTCCCGGTGACATTTACCGGGGCCAATTTCGGATATCCCGTTCTTCTCCAGTTCGAATAGACTTCTATCTCATCGGGGAAAACGGATACCCAGAACTGGGTATGAATGGCTTCCATTTGTGCTTCGAAGGACGAGGGCAGGGGGTGATCTTCTATATAATTCCGGATCCTGTCGTTTGAAATGGCCGCTGCACTGCCGTAAAGCACGCCCATATTATTCATGGCATCGGTCACTGCTTTTTCGTAATAGGCAGACGGGTCTCCGGAAACCCATCCCCTGGCGGCACATTCGGCCAGCAACAGGTTCATTTCCGGGCTTCCTATAACCAGCAACGATGCGGTAAGAGAGAGGAACGTCCCTAAATTGGGCTCGGACAATGAGGCAAAATCGGCAGGCCTGTTTACCAGGCCATTGGGCATACCTTGTTGCATGGAGGCGGTAGTGTCCTGTATGCCATTGACCCAGACCGCGGCGATGGATGTTAAACGGGGGTCGTTGTTTTCTTTGAGGTGGCTGATAAAGGTCTCTGAAAATTTTCCGCCTTCGGTATTGCTCGTTCCCTGGTTGGCCTCGCTGTAATTATTATTGCGCAACTGGTAGGAAATGGGGTTTGAATTGATCTCCTGTCCGCCTACATATGCTATAATGGCATTGTCTGCGGCGTTCTCTATGACCCCTCCGGCAATAGCGGCCTGTGCCCAGGTCTGCGCAGAGGCGGCATCTACCTTGGTCATGCGCATCGCCAGGCGGAACATGAGGGAATAGGCGAATTTTTTCCATTTTCCGGTATCCCCTCCATAGATGAGGTCGCCGCTGCCAAAACTTTCCTTACTGTTGTCAAATTCATCAATTGAAGTTTGCAGGGTAGAAAGCATATGGGTATAGATGTCTTCCTGGGTGTCGTAGGCCGGGCTGTAATTGGCTTCCCCGTAGGCGGTAACGGCTTCGGTATAGGGGGCCATTCCGTACAGGTCCGTTATCCGGTGAAAAATATATACTTTCCAGATATTGGCTATGGCACGCATATTCACTTTGTCTGCATCATCTTCCAGAGCCTGGATGGTCTTTTGTATTTCATTGATCCCGTCAACATAGGCTCCGGAAAAGTAGGCATAGGGATATGTGCCGGAGGTATAGACGTATTTGTCGCCCAGGCCCGGGACTTCCAGATAGGTGGCAAAGTGTTGTACAAAACCGCCGCTGGAAAACTCATATGCAGCACTGGTGCTGTTATTGAGCGCATCGTAAAGGGATTTGCTGAACATGTATTCCGGTTCCACCTTCGTAGAAGCGTCCGGATTGGTGTTTTCTTCTTCAAAGCTCTTGTCGCACGACACCATAAGCAAGGGTGCACATACCAATAAGGCCAAAAGGTGTTTTGTATAAAGTGTTTTCATAGTGTTTGTTTTTGAGGTCCGAAGTCCGATGTCCGGTGTCCGAAGTATATTTACTTCGAGCTTCGAGCTTCCGACTTCCGAGGTGTTTCAGTTAAAATTTTAGCTTCAGGTTTAATCCGTAACTCCTTGTTCTCGGCAGGGCAAAAGATTCGAAACCCTGTGCGTTACTGTTGGTGTATGACGATTCCGGATCAAAATTGTCGGTCTTGCTGTAAAGCAGGGCCAGGTTTCTGGCGATGAACGATATGGAGGCCGATTGCAATTTGAAAAGTTTTAACTTCTCTACGGGAATATTGTAGCTGAAAACCACCTGCCTCAGTTTTACAAAACTCCCGTCGTATACAAACTGGTCGGAATAATTTCTCAGGTTCTGATAATACGACCGGATATCTGTTGAAGGGATATGGTTGGTATAAGGATTGCCGCTTTGGTCAACCCCTGTCAGTGTTAAACCGTCTTCGCGCCCTTCCAGCGTTCTTTTGGAGAGGCCGAAACGCGTGGCATAGATGTTCAATACGGAAAAAACATCGTTGCCGAACTTGCCATCGACCAATACATCGAGCGTAAAGTTCTTGTAGGTAAACCTGTTGTTAAAACCCATAGAAAGAGGGGCAACAGAATTTCCGATCTTCTTCAGTTCACTTTTTACGGGAAACCCGGATGAGGAATCAAAAACGATGTTCCCTGCTTCATCGCGCTGCATGGAATAGCCTTTAATAATACCAAAAGGCTCCCCGACCTCGTGATGGATCTCTGCCCAGTTATTTACACTGCTGGCTACCGAGATGGTGTTTAGCCCTTCGGCCAGCTGCTGTACCTCGCTTTTGTTGTAAGCCAGGTTGTAGTTGACATTCCAGGTAAAATTATCGTTTCTCACGGGAGTTCCGTCCAGCGTTAATTCTACACCCTGGTTGGCTACCTTACCTACATTGAAATAGGTGTATTCATAACCTGTGGTTACCGGCAATTGTGCATTTACAATATCGTCGGTAGTTGTTTTATCGTAGTAGGCGATATCGAAACCGAACCGGTTGTTGAACATTTTGGCTTCCAGGCCAAATTCGTAGGTCGTGGAAGTATAGGGCCGCAGGTTTGAGTTGGCCAGCAAACGCTGCCCGGAAACCTGGGTGACCTGTTGTAACGGCTCTCCGCTACTCGGTGTCATGGTATAGCTCTCACTTAAGGTATAGGGATCGGGCAGGCCTCCGCCGACCTGGGCCCAGGAACCCCTGAGTTTTCCGTAACTGATCCATTCGGGTAATTTTAATACCTGCGAAAATATAAATCCGGCACCGACAGAAGGGTAAAAAATGCTGTTATCGCTATTGCTGCCGTCCGAAGCCGTTAAGGTTGAAAACCAGTCCTGCCTAGCCGTAGCATTCAGGTAGAGAAAGTTTTTGTAACTCAAATCCAGCGAAGCAAAAAGAGAGTTCGTCGTTAAGTGCTTGTTGGTTGGCACGGTGGTGCTTGTGGCCAGGTTGGTGAAACTGTAAAAATCCGGGATAATGAACTGGGTGCCGTCATAAGAGGTTTGTTCATTTTTGTACTTTCTGATATTTCCCCCGATCATGGCCCCGAGGTTTATGTCTTCAGACAGGTCTTTGTTGTAATTAATGTTCAACATGCTGTTGGTTTCACTGACCATGAGGTCAAAACCGTGATATTCACCTGCCGCATTGATGGTGTAAAGTGTTCCGGTAGGCAGTATGGCCGTAAAATTGAAATCGGTATAGTCCTTACTTACCGAACCTTTGACAGACAGGTTGTCCGTTAACTGATAGTTTAAGGAGAACTGGCCTATAAAGCGCTCCCTCACCTCGTTATTTTTGAATTTATTGGCCACGAAATACGGATTTGAGGCATAAGGGGTTTCATTCCATTCCACCTCGGTGCCATTTTCGTCATAGCCGGGATCGAGCCATCGGACATCTACCGTATTGGCCAGCATATTTACCCAGTTGGGGTTACCGGTGGCATCGCCTGCACTCGATTTGTTATAGGCTTTGGACTTATTGAACTGCACCATGCCTTCCAGGGTTAATTTTTCCCCGATCCTGGAATTGAAGTTTAAACTGAAGATCCGCCTGTTAAAGGTATTGTTCGGCACCAAACCTTTGTTGTCCGTGTCTGATGCGGAAAACCTGTAACTGGTGGTTTCCCCGCCACCGCTGATCGCTACGGTATTGGTAAAAGTGCTCCCGGTATCGTAGAAATTTTTAATATTGTTCTTCTTGCCCGTATAAGGATGTTCCTGCCCGTCAAAAGCGATATAGGGAGAACCGTCTATCCTGGCCCCCCAGTTCCTCCGGCCCCAGGTAACGGCTTCTGATTGATTGGCAGGCTTTTTTCCTCCGTTGCCCTGGCCGTATTCGTATTGCCAGTCGGTAAAATCCATAGGGGAGTCCAGGGTAAAGCTGGAATTTATTTCTATGCCGAGCCCTTGTTGTAACGCCCCCTTTTTTGTGGTAATGATGATGGCCCCGTTCGATGCTCTTGAACCGTATAGAGCAGCCGCGGTGGCTCCTTTCAGCACACTTATGGACTCGATGTCATCCGGATTAATACCGCCGGTCCCGTCGCCGTGATCGATATTAAACCCGCCGCCGCTTGTAGTGGCACTGCCTCCCATCGTGGTATTGTCCATGGGCATGCCATTAATGACATACAAAGGCTGGTTATTTCCGGACAGGGAGGTATTACCGCGGATAACAACCCTGCTCGAACCACCGGCCCCGGTTGCCAGGCTGGACACATTGACACCGGCTATTCTGCCCGAGAGGGCATTGGCCAGGTTCGTTTCTTTGGCCTGGGTGAACTGCTCTCCGTCAACTTCGGTGACTGCATAGGTGAGCGCGCGTTTTTCCTTTTTAATGCCGAGTGCCGTAACTACTACTTCTCCCAGTTGTTCTGTGGCGGGCTTTAAACTGACATTGACGGTGGTTTCACTGCCTACGCTAACTTCCCGGGTTTCAAATCCGATGGTGGAAAATACGAGTACGGCTCCTTCCCCGACCGTTATGGAATAATTGCCGTCAAAATCTGTGGATGTTCCGTTGTTTGTGCCTTTTTCAAGAATGTTCACGGCAGGTAGCGGTATGTTTTTATCGTCAACTACGGTACCCGTAACCCGGAGTTGTACGGGTGCTTGTGCCCGGAGGCCTGAAGTGGGGGGATCGGCCGGAGCCGGCCTTTTTCTTTTTAAGAGAAACACCTGTTTGTCTATGATAGTATATTCGGTATCCGAGTGATCAAAAATAACATCAAGTACCCTGGTCACTAATTCGTCAGATACTTTTAATGTTACTTTTCTGTTCAGGTCCACATCTTCCAGTTTGTAGCTAAACTGGTAATCTGTTTTGCGTTCTATCTGTTCCAAAACCTGGTGGACAGATTTCTGATTAACGTTCAAGGTAACCTTGTTGCGCTGCGAATAAGAGTTATTTGCATGCATGGCAAAAAGTGCTGTAAAGAGGAAGAGCGCACTTAGCTTCATCTTAAGGTCAAATTTTAATAGCTGAAAATTCCTTTTACGCTTAAGAAGTTTTTTCATACTTTTGTAATGTTTATGAGTGGTTAATTACTAAGGATTAATCGCATCGTATCGAATCGGGAAATGGGGCTAACATTTTCCGATTTTTTTATGGAGATGCGTTATGGTGTCTGTTTAAGTTGTTACATAGGCATTTTTTTATTTTATGACGATTTTATCTTCTTTGATCTCGTAACTGATCCCATACATTTTTTCGAAGTAAAAAAGGATCCGCTCTAACTTTACATCCCCGAAGCTGGTGTTGAACTTCGATCTTCCCAGTTCCTGGTTTTCATTGACGATCTTTACATTGTAATGCCTTTCCAGGGTTTCGAGGATCTCATTAAAGGTCTTGTTTCGGAATATGAGCTTGCCATTGATCCAGGCCGTGTATAAATAGGTGTCGACTTCTTCTACCTCGATGGTTTCTGATGCATTGTTTAACGCTCCCTTAAACCCGGGTTTTAATACCACTTCGCTGACAGAAGGATGATCCGGAAGATTCGGTTTCATCTTTACCGAGCCTTCTACCAGGACCACCTCCGATAGCTCCTTGTCCTGATAGCTCGAAAAATTGAACCTGGTGCCTAAAACTTCAATTTCCAGATCGTCAGATCTTACCACGAACGGCCGTTCTTTATCTTTGGCAACCTCAAAGTAGGCTTCCCCGTTGAGGCTTATTTCCCTGTTTCCCGTTTTGCGGAAATATACCGGGTATTTTAAGGTGGCTCCTGCATTTAAATGTACTACTGTACTATCGGCCAGTACCAGCTTAAACCGGTTTCCGTTGGGGACTTCGATAATATTGAGTTCAGGCTCTCCCGTAGTTTTTAATTGCGGGTTGTGGTAATTGAGCTGGTTAGACCGGTGACGGCTTTTTACCATACCATTACTGGTAACGTTTACCAGGGTATCGTCCGGGTCCAGGATAAGGCTCTCGCCGTTACTCAGCTTCAGGACGACCGATTTACGGGAAGGAACAAGATCGCCGGTGTTGTTTTCCGGGGATAAATAGGTACGGATCAAAAAAACGGATCCCAGAATAAACACCAAAACGGCAGCGGCCATGGTGTAGCTTAACTTTTTGGTATTTAATTTTTTAACGGGTTTTTCCTTTTCATTGATTTTATTCCATATTTTTGAATAGGCTTCATCTTTCTTACCATTGTGGAACAGGAGTAACAGGTCCTGGTTAGATTTAACATAGTTTTCAAAAATTTTTTGATTTCCGGGCATTGTCAACCACTCCCGGAGCCTTATCAGTTCTCCCGGTTTCAAAGAATCAGATAAAAATTTAACGATTAATGCTTCCAAGTTAATCTTATTTTTAATCTATTACGTTAATTTCAATAAAACCCTTAACAATAAATTAATTTTTTTTATAATATTTATGTTTTAAAGGAATTTTTTTAGTCTAAACCCAGAAACTGTTTTGATTTTGTTTTTGGAATATTTTATAGTGTATTTTTTCGTCAGATGAAGGTATTTTGAGGTGCATAGCCATAGCTACGGACCGAGAAATAGCTGAAATATGGCGGAAAAAGACGCATAAAAGAGCCAAAGGATAAAATTAAAGCAGTTTCTTTAACCAACTCAGAATGAATAAAAGCATAATCAAATCCATTAAGGAAGATGATGAAAAAGCCTTTTATACCTTTTTTACGGAATATTACAACAGGCTTTTTGCCTATACCTTGTCTTATGTTATGGACAGGGACATGGCCGAGGACATCACCCAGCAGGCTTTTGTCAATTTTTGGCTGAACCGGAAAAAAATTGATGAAAACGATTCCCCGAAAAGTTACCTGTTCGCCACTGCCTATCATCTTTATGTAGATCATTTCAGGAGGAAAAAGCTCCGGTATTCATTGCTCGACCAGCTCAAGGCCAGGGCTATTGAGGAAAATGAAAAGGAAAGCGAAGAACTCATAGAAAAACGCATTCAAAGGCTAAAAATGACCATAGACACATTGCCGGACCGTTGTAAAAGGATCCTGGAAATGAACAAGATCGAGGGGCTCAAATACCGTGAGATCTCCGAGATCCTGGGCATATCGGTAAAGACCGTAGAATCGCAGATGCGTATAGCCTTTCAAAAGATCCGGGAGGCATTTAAAGACGAAGAGCTGTTTCTCATTTTCCTGTTGCGGACGCTTAAAAAACAGGAAAGGCTCCTGCTCAACACAGCTTAGTCTTCCACGGGTTGAATGAGATTGATTTTAAATCATTCAATCTCATTCAATCTTCCGGCGTAGCCGGATCAATCTTCTTCAATCTTTTAATTTCAGCCCTTACCAACATATAAAAGAACCGGGCGATAAAATCAAAACAGTTTCTTACTTTTGGACACACGGATTGCAAATGCCTATGGAAACTGCAGAAAAAAAACTCAAGGAGCGCATCAAGGAACTCACCTGCCTGTACGAGGTCACTTCCATTATTGTGAACTGCGATTACGACCGGCCGGAGATCTCTCTGGACGCTATCGGGCATTGCCTGAAAAAAGCATGGCAGTTCGAGGACGACACCAATGTGGTCATGAAGATCGGGGATTATACATTTACAGAAATTGTTTCTCCGGGAGAACGTATCTCCATAAGGGCGGGCATCCGGGTATTCAACAAGGAGGAAGGATTCATAGAAGTGGGATACCCGGCAGAAAAATACACGCTGTCCGATTTCCTGGACGAAGAAAAAAGGCTGCTGGACAATGTTGGCCTGGAAGTCGGCAACCTCCTGGAACGAAAGCGCATCAGGGAAAGCGAACTTGCTATTAAACGGCAAATGGAGCGGGCAGACCGGCTCAGTATCCTCGGGGAGATCACCGCGGGTATCGCACATGAGCTCAATACACCGCTTACCAATATCCTCGGATTTGCCGAATTACTGGAGGGCAGAATGACAGGCCGGGAAGAAACGGACGACCTTCACAAGATCAGGGAAAGCGCCATATTTTGCAGGGAAGTGGTGAAAAAACTGATGTTTTTTACCTGTGAGGTACCGCAAATGATGAAACCCGTGGCCCTGAAGCCCATCGTGGAGAATGTGTTGCAATTGCTGAAACCGACATTCCAAAACCGTCAGTTGACACATCATATAAACTTCAGTGATGAAAAAACAGAATTAAAGGCCGATGAAATACAGATCACCCAGGTATTGTTCAACCTGATCATGAATGCGGTATATTATTCGCCCGAACACGGAAGTATAGATATTGATGTAAATGAAGGCGAAGATGCCATAACCATAGAAATAGCCGACCAGGGAAAAGGGATCCCCGAAAATGTGGGAGACCGGATCTTCGAACCCTTTTTTACCACCAAACCTACAGGAGAAGGGTCCGGGCTGGGGCTTAGCGTGGTGCACGGCATTATTTCCGGTCACGGGGGGCACATATTTCACCGACCGCGTAAAGAGGGGGGGACCGTATTTGTCATAAACTTTCCAAAAAAGCCGACCGAATGAGTTATCGCAAGGAAAATATTCTGATCGTAGACGATGATGTTCACATTCTGGAGCTGGTGCAACGCCACCTGCAATCCATGAACTACCACACCTATAAGGCGGTTTCGGTAAAGGAAGCAGTCTCTATCCTCCGCGATTCTGCCGTGGACCTGCTGGTCACCGACCTGAAAATGCCGGGAGTGGATGGTTTTCAGCTTATACAATATACCGCCGAGCACTATCCGGATATGCCCGTACTGGTCGTTACCGGCTATATTTCCACGAAGAATGCCCTTAATATCGGGAAATCGGGGGTGGTAGACTATCTGATCAAGCCCTTTACCCGGGATGAACTGCAGAGTGCGGTGACCAAGTCGCTCGAAAGCTCCGGCAAAAGTACGGACAAGAGAAAACGGCCGGCAACCGTAAACACGGGAAATGCTGCTTATGGCGAACTGATCGGAAAGTCGGAAGCGTTTGAAAGGGTCAACGATATTATTGGCCGGGTTAAGGACAACAGGGCTACGGTACTCATACAGGGAGAAAGCGGAACGGGAAAGGAATTGATAGCCCGGGCCATCCATTACAGCGGCAGGTTTTCCAGGGAGCCTTTTGTAGCTGTGAATTGTGGTGCCATCCCGGAAAGCCTGCTGGAATCGGAACTCTTTGGCTATGAAAAAGGGGCTTTTACCGGGGCTTCTGAGAACCGGATGGGTTTTTTCCAGGCCGCAAATAAGGGAACTATTTTCCTGGATGAGATCGGCAATGCCTCCCCGCAGGTGCAAAACGGGTTGCTCCGGGTCTTGCAGGAAAAGGAGGTCACCGGGGTCGGGGCCCGGAAACCGCAGAAAATAGAACTCCGGGTTATTGCAGCAACGAACAGTGACCTTCGGGAACTGGTCCGCCAGAAGAAATTCCGGGAAGATCTTTATTACAGGCTCACCGTGGTGGAGATCAATGTACCTTCGCTTCGCGAAAGAAAAACGGATATTCCGCTGCTGGTCGAAAAATATATCAGGAAATACGGCGTGGAATACAAAGACCGCCTGTTGTCGCTGGTACCCGAGGCCATGGACGTTTTGCTGAGGTACGACTGGCCCGGGAATATCCGCGAACTGGAGAACGTCATTCAGCGGGCCGTGATTATGTGCGACGGACAGATCGAGCTCAGGGACCTGCCCGATACCCTGAAATTCCAGATAGATTTCCCGGAAGATGCCTTTGTTCCCCTGGTCGAGATGGAAAAGCAATATGTTCAGAAGGTATTGCGCGCCGTAAACAATAATAAGACCAGGGCAGCGGAGATCCTGGGCATAGACCGGAAAACACTTCGCAGTAAGCTGCCGTAAATGCCGTAGTAAATAATGACTCACTGGTGCTCGTTTGAGCAAAGCGGAAACGAGAACCTTACGTAAGAAGCGTTTATAACGCGCTTAAAAAGGTATTACAAATGCTAAAATTGGAACTCGTTGCAAACGAGCACCAGACAGAATGATCACCAGGTCCTTCTCCGGGGGCGTGTAGCCTCCTTTTCCATACCGGGGACAAATTCCCCTCTGCGGGAAAAATTCCCCCGGTGCTTTCCTTTGGGCCTTTTTCAGATCCTAAATTAACTATTTGTAAATGAGTTTTTTACGGAGTTGAGGCTCCTTTCCTGTATTTTCCGGCACACCTCTTGCCCGGAATGGGTAACATTAATCCGAAACAATTATGGAAAAGTATGGCAAAAGTATTTGCACGACCTGCAATTATCTGTACTCGTGCATACTTACGGAAGAAAAATCTTCTGTGATTTCCTGCAGCGAATACGACCACACAATGGTGCAGCACAATGCCGCGCCTACATCTGTGCGGCCTGTTTAATACATTCACTAACACACAAGACACACAAAAATGATAACCAAAGAGGAAAAACAAGAAAAGACACAAAAGCCCAAACAGGGTATGCTGGACAACGTAATGCGGCAGTTCAACAATGCATCCGACAAGATCGGGCTGGATCCCAGTATCAGAAAAATACTGGGCATCACCAACAATGAGCTTGTGGTGCATTTTCCGGTGAAGATGGACAACGGTAGCGTGGAAGTCTTTACGGGGTACCGAGTGCAGCACAATAATGCCCTTGGGCCTTACAAAGGAGGGCTCCGCTATCACCCTACGGTAGACCTGGACGCGGCCCGGGCGCTGGCCATGTGGATGACCTGGAAGACTTCCCTGGCAGGCCTGCCGCTGGGAGGGGCCAAGGGAGGTATACAGATAGACCCTTCGCGTTATTCCACTGGCGAACTGGAGCGCATTACCCGGAGGTTTACCTATGCCCTGGGCGATAATATAGGGCCGGAGCTCGATATCCCTGCGCCCGACGTCAATACCAATGCCCAGACCATGGCCTGGATACTGGATACTTATATGTCTACAAAATCCCCGAACGAACGTTCTACCAATCTGCATGTCGTTACCGGGAAACCTGTTGGTGCCGGAGGGTCGGAAGGCCGGGACCGGGCTACGGGTTATGGGGTATACCTGAGTGTAAAATTCTGGGCCGAACACAACAATATAGACCTGCAGGGCAGGAAATTCATTGTCCAGGGCTTTGGCAATGTGGGCTACTGGGCCTCGCTTTTCCTGGAAATGGAAGGCGCTGTGCTCACCGCGGTTCAGGATGCTTCGGGAAGTATTTTCAATCCCGACGGAATAGTAGTGGATGAGCTTAGCGAATATATGGCTCAGCACGATCATAAGATTGCGGGATTTCCCGGTGCGGACCGTATAAATAATGACGAATTTTTTGCACTGGATTGCGATATATGCATCCCCGCAGCCCTCGGAAACCAGATCACGGAAAAGAACGCCGGGGACATAAAAGCACTGGTCATTGCAGAAGGAGCTAATGGCCCCACTGATGTCCAGGCCGAAAAGATGCTGCTGGACAGGGGCGTGGCGATCATTCCCGATATTCTCTGTAATTCCGGAGGAGTGATCGGAAGTTATTTTGAATGGCTTCAAAATCGCAACGGAGAGATCTGGCAGCTGGAAGAGGTCATGGAAAAACTCCGTAAAAAACTTAGGGAATCCTTTACCAGGGTGATGAAGGTCACAGAAGACCGTGAAGTGGACATGCGTACCGCTGCCTTTATCATAGCTATGGAAAGGCTGGAGCAGGCCTATAGGCAAAGGGGGATATTCCCATGAGAAAAAAGAAACAAGGTCTGGAAACCTGTCCTGGAGAATGTGAGAATGTGAGAATGTGAGAATGTGAGAGAGTGAGAATGTGAGAGAGTGAGAATGTGAGAATGTGAGAGAGTGAGAATGTGAGAGAGTGAGAATGTGAGAAGGGTTGAAATGGAGTAGATTGAAAGAGATTTCCGTTCGGGAACCTATAAGTTGTAAACCTTGAAACCCGAAACCCTGACGCTTCAAAATTACCTGGTTGGGATGCATTTGCCCTGGCCCGGGGAAACAGGCTTTTTTAAGAGTAACAATTCGACATGAAATGCCTGTTAACGGATATATCAAACCTCCCAAAAGCTTTCGGGACGAAAACGTTCTCATGGCATTACATACCTGTGCTGAGCACTTCGGCAAGCTCAGTATATCACACTTCGGTAAATACTATACTGAGTTTATCGAAGCATGACCTTTGAAAGGGTAAATAAAAAAGAACAGATGAAATACACAAACCTGATCATTGAAAAGAAAGAATACGTGCTTTTAAAACAGCTTATACAGCTTTCGGGGTACTATGGGGATAATGTTTTCCGGAATTCCATAAAGCATCTGTATAAAGAACTCCTCTCTGCACGTATCTGTGATGAAGAAGAAATGCCGCACGATGTAATCCGGTTCAATTCTTTTGTTTCCATAACATCCGGAGAGGGTTGGAATAAACGCTTTCAGCTGGTATTGCCCAATGACAGCGATATCAAGAAAAATAAAATTTCCATTCTCACCCCAATGGGGGCGGCGGTTATGGGGTATGCCACCGGGGACACCCTGGTTTGGGAGTTTCCCGCAGGTTCCCGGTCCCTGACCATTGTAGAAGTAGAACAAGAATAAGAAATATTTAATTCACCGTTGCGCATTTTGGAGGGCTATCCCTTCCGATACTGATATTTCCGGGCGGGCCACCGCTTTGCTCCGAGAGTGAAATGGAAAATCCTCATATATCCCTTCCCTTCCGGCTCAGGCAGGTTTCGGACCGGGAGCAAAAGAGAAGATCTCTCCGGATAACAGTTGGAGCTAAAATGCGTAACGGTTTTAACATATAACTATGTATTCAAGACCATTTCATACCCACGAAGACGACGGGGTCATTATGAAGAAAAAGGACAAAACGGAGATCGGGAACTGGCTGGAATACCTGGAGTTCACAGCCCGGGAGATCGAATATTTGATACGGCTGGAAAGCAGGATACCGGGCAGTGACGCACTATCCCGTGAACTTCATAACATCCGCCGGGAAAATACCCTGCAAATGGCCGCACTTTGCCGCTATGAAAACAGTATGGTAAACGCCCTGGAATGCGACGATATGCAGTGCGATGCTTTTTACCTGAACAACCACGAAAAGAACAGGAATTCCTGCATGGAACATCTCAGGAAATACAGGGAACTGAAATTAAAGGTACTTTCCAAACTGCTCCATAACCGAGGACAGTATGCACAATAGCAGGGCAACCGCATCTTAATTAGTACACAAATCCACAGAGAACCACAAAGAATATTGCTCAGTGTACCTCTGTGTTTCTTTGTGAAGCTCTGTGAAATAACTTAAAACCGTGCGGAGTGAAAACTTAAGATGTATTTACCCCGAGTACAATAGGGCCTGGCTTTCCGGAGATCGTTTTTTATTTATACGCCTTTTCCACAGGTTCTATAAAATAGTCTATGGAGTTCAGGGAGTGATCGGGGTCGATAAAGTTGAGCATCCTGTCTATGAATTTACCGAAGCCCGACAGTGTTTCCAGTTGAATGTTCTTTCCTATGGCACTGGAAATGGTCTCGTCCCGGTTGCCGAATTTATAACCGCCTTTTTTAATGAGCAGCAGGTTGAGGATATGCTGCATCACCACATTGCCCAGCTGATCGATGGAAATAGCTATTTTCAGGGTGTATTCTCCCAATCCTTTCACCGATTTCCGTATAGTCGTATGGAGCAGGCCGTATAACAGCCCGATCGGACAAGTGGTAATGAACAATACAATGGAAATGACAAAGAGCAAAATTCCGATAAACGGGCGGACCTCTTTCTTTTCTTTGACGATCATGTTGCGTTTGGTTTAGGTTAAGTGATATCGGGGAGCATATGGGATTTTACACCAGGCTTTGCAGGTTAGACAACATTTTTTCCGTGATCGTATCGAGGTCATACCGGGCTTCCCAGCCCCAGTCTTTCCTTGCCCTGGAATCGTCAATGCTTTGTGGCCAGGTGTCTGCGATCTTCTGCCGGAAATCGGGCGCATAACTAATTGTAAAATCCGGGAGGTGCTTTTTTATGGAGCTGGCCATTTCTTCCGGGTTAAAACTGATGCCTGCAAGATTATAGGAAGACCGCATCTTTATCAATTGCGGATCGGCCTTCATGATATTGATGGTAGCCGTAATGGCATCGTCCATATACATCATGGGCAGGGTAGTTTCGCCGCTCAGGAAACATTCGTAAGTACCATTTTCCAGCGCCTTGTGGTAAATGTCGATGGCATAATCGGTAGTGCCGCCCCCCGGCTTGGTTTTCCAGCTGATGAGGCCGGGATAGCGTATACTTCTCACATCCACTCCGTAATTCCTAAAATAGTATTCACACCAGCGCTCCCCGGCAAGTTTGCTGATGCCGTAAACCGTAGACGGTTCCATTACGGTTTGCTGAGGTGTGTTCTGCTTGGGTGTGGAAGGCCCGAAAACGGCAATGGAACTCGGCCAGAATATCTTGGCTATTTGCTTGTCCCTGGCCAGGTTCAGAATGTGAAAAAGCGAGTTCATATTCAGATCCCAACCCTTGTCCGGATATTTTTCGGCTGTGGCCGACAACATGGCCGCCATGAGATAGACATCGGTAATTTTATGTTTTCGAACACACGAGGCTATCGCCGCTTGGTCTGTCACGTCTAAGATCTCAAAAGGACCGGATTGCATCAGTTCCTCATGTCCTTCGCGTATGTCGCTGGCAATGACTTGATTATCGCCGTGTATCTCTCTCAGGGCCAGGGTCAGTTCAGAACCGATTTGTCCGCATGCACCTATGATCAGGATCTTTGGAGTCATAAAGTGAAAATTGATTTTCGGCAAAGATAATATTTAACAAAAAACTTTGCGGCTTAAAATAATATAAATCCGGGGTAAATGTACCATAAACCTGATTTGCGATTATGTCTTATAAGGACTCGTGGTGATCCGTAGGAGGTTGATATGAGATTGATAAAGATTGATAGGATAGTGACGGGCAATGGCCAAAAAAAAACTCAAGATCAGAAATATAGATCTCCGCTGATTCCCCGGGACCACCAGACTTTAAAAAAATGAAAAAAAGTTTAAACCGCTTCACCTGCCATATATTTTCCGGATGCCGTATCTTCGTAAAAATGTATGCATATCCATATAAAATGATAAAGAATGTATTTTTGGCTCTGACCATACTTTTTGTGGTCGCATGCCAGGAAAAAAAGAAGGAGATCGATACCCCGGAAGTCAAAGAAGAACCTGCCGTTCAGATAAGCCTGCCGGAACTCCGTCAGTTTGATGCGGAAAAACAGGAAGAGCTGAACCGCTGGGCGGCATATGCCGAACTGCATAAGGCGATACGCGATTTCAGGAAAGAAAAAGGGGGAGATGTGCCCCTGCAGCTCGATAACCTGCTGGAAAAGGAAAAGGAATTGGCAGCATCCGATTTTCCCGAAAAATTTGACAATCCTTCCGTAAAAAGCAGGCTGGCTGCTTTGAAGACCTACCTGATGCAAACCAGGCTGGAAGCCCCGGACCCGGTGCCCGAAAGCTACCTGATGAAACAGAAAGTGAAGATACTCGATGCTTTCAATGCCCTGGACCGGCAGCTCTACGTGATGATGCAGGGAAGTGTAACAGAAGAATTCCTGGACGAATTGTCCAATAAACCCCTGGCCGAAAGAGATTCGGTGGTAACCGACAGTATTCCGGCAGACAGTATCGGGATAAGGAAATAAAACCGGAAAGCAGGACAGCTTTTAAAAACATACTAAAAAATCAACGGAAACACTCATCCGTCACCGGTCATCGGTCTTCCGTCCCAAAAACAAACAAATGAAAAGAACAATCACACTTTTGATAATGATCTTCCTGTCTTACGGGATAAAAGGGCAGGAAAGTACAGCAGAAAAGGCGATCAATACCACTATTGATGCCTGGCACCAGGCTGCGACCAATGCCGATTTTGGGGCTTATTTCGGTCATATGACCTCCGATGCGGTGTTTATAGGTACGGATGCCACCGAGAACTGGAAGGGAGATGCATTTAAGGCCTTTGCCAAACCTTATTTCGACAAGGGAAAGGCCTGGAGCTTTACATCTCTGGAAAGAAATGTGTACCTGGACCCGGAAAGCGATATGGCCTGGTTCGATGAGCTTCTGGATACTCAAATGAAGATATGCAGGGGGTCCGGGGTTTTGGTAAAGAAAAACGGCCGGTGGAAAATAAAGCACTACGTACTGTCTGTTACGGTGCCGAACGATGACATTGAAGCACTGATAAAGATTAAGGAAGAAACAGACGATGCATTGATAAACAAGCTCCGGCAAAAGAAATAGAAAGCCGTTCTTCTCTTTGAGGCGATTTATAGAGGTTATACAAAGTATCGTATAGGAATTAAACGTATAACTTGAAAAAGGTTTAAATCATTTCCGTGTTAATGCTGTAACAAAACCACAGGAGAAATGTTTTTTTACTAACTTGCTTCCTGATAATCAAAAAAGTGTTATAAATGAAACCGGCATGATTAAAATAATCTTTAACCTATAAAGCAATGATTGTTTTAGTCATCAAAGGTTACATCTGACCATTGAAAAATAAACAAAAAATTAACAGATGAAAATAACGTGTACCAAACCTGTACTTATGGGGGCTTTGGCCCTCGGTATGATTGTTTCGTGTAAACAGGAAAAGAAAAAAGAGGTGGCGGAAGCGGAAGTGGAAAAAGTGCCCGGGATAAACCTGGAATATATGGATACCACTGTTGCACCCCAGGAAGATTTTTTCCGGTTTGTGAACGGACGATGGCTCGATGCTACCGAGATCCCCGACGATAAGACCAGCTGGGGAAGTTTTCTCGAGCTCCGGGAAAAGACAAATACGGATGCCCTGGCCATCCTGAAAGAAGCCGTCAATGATACTTCGCTGGACCCCGGTTCCGATCAGGCCAGGGCCGCTAATCTCTATCAGACGATCATGGACATGGAGTCGAGGAATGCCCAGGGGATAAAACCGTTAAAACCTTACCTCGACAAGATCAATGCTATCGGCTCTCCGGAAGACCTTCTGGCTTACCTTACCGAAATGGAACCCTACGGGGGAGCAGGATTTTTCGGGATCAGTGTTGGGGCAGATGCCAAGGACAGTAATAAAAATGTGGTTTATCTCAACGCAGGGAGGCTCGGGTTGCCCGACAGGGATTATTATGTTGCCGATGATGAAGATTCCAGGGAAAAAAGGGAAAAATACAAGGCGCATATAGCCCGTATGCTGCAATTTATCGATTATGATAAAGAAACAGCGGCTAAAGAAGCAGAGCGCATACTCGCCTTTGAAACAAAAATGGCAAGCCCGAGGCTGGACAAGGTAGAGCGGCGAAACCCGGAAAAGAGGTATAATCCCACAGCAGTGGCAGATCTGAAAAAAACAACCCCGGGAGTGAACTGGGACCATTATTTTTCAGCACTCGGTATAAAGGAAGATACCGTTGTTATCGGCGAAGTGAAATATTTTAAACAATTGCCGGAGTTCCTCGCCAAAGGAAAGCTGGATGACTGGAAATCATACCTGAGGTGGACAGCACTGAACCGTGCAGCAGATCAGTTGTCGGAAGAAATAGAGACCGCAGATTGGGAATTTTACAGTAAAACCCTGAAAGGGACCAAAGAACAGGAATCGAGGGACAAAAGGGCCTTGCAAACGATCAACTGGACCCTGGGCGAGGCTCTCGGAAAGCTGTATGTAGAAAAAAAATTCCCGCCCGAGGCCAAGGTCCAGGCCGAAGAAATGATAGCCAATGTTATCCGGGCCTACGAAGCCCGTATACAGGCATTACCCTGGATGGATGAAGAAACCAAGGCCAGGGCTATTGAAAAGCTGGATAAGGTTACCATAAAAATAGCGTATCCCGACAAATGGAAGGACTATTCAGAACTGGAGATCAGGACTGCTGCAGACGGAGGTTCTTATATGGAAAATATGCTGAACGTTTCGAACTGGAACTTTAAGGAAGATGTGGAAAAACTGGGCAAGCCCGTAGACAAGACCGAATGGTATATGCCTCCCCAGATTGTCAACGCCTATTTTAATCCCTCTTTTAATGAGATCGTGTTCCCCGCTGCCATCCTGCAACCTCCTTTCTTTAATTTTACCGCAGATGCCGCAGTGAATTACGGAGGGATAGGGGCAGTGATCGGCCATGAGATATCCCATAGCTTCGATGATCAGGGCGCCAAATACGATGCGGACGGAAACCTGGAAAAATGGTGGACCGACGAAGATTTCGAACAGTTTCAGAAACTGGGAGGTAACCTGGCCGAACAATACAGCAGTATCGAAGTACTGCCCGATGTGTTTATAAACGGTAAATTTACCCTGGGAGAAAACATAGGCGACCTCGGCGGAGTAAATGCAGCCTATGACGGCCTTCAAATGTATCTGAAAGAACATGGAAACCCCGGCCCGATAGACGGTTATAGCCCCGAACAGCGATTCTTTATGTCCTGGGCTACCGTGTGGAGGACCAAGACAAGGGATGAAGCCCTTAAAAACCAAATAAAAACAGACCCGCATTCCCCCGGGCAGTACAGGGCCACGCAGCCACTTCTCAATATCGATGCTTTCTATGAGACGTTTGATGTCAAAGAAGGAGATGCCATGTACCTGGAGCCTGAAAAACGGGTGAAGATATGGTAGCTGTACACTTATGACCCATCGTTTGTTTTAAGGGAATTTACCCTGGGAATACATAGTTTTATTCAAAATCCTTCATGGGATAAACCCATATATTTCCCGATAGCATATCAAATCCCGGCCCGGTTCGAAAACTGGTCCGGGATTTGTCATTTTTAAAGCTTTGTATGGACCCGTTCGGGCCATAAATCAAACTCCTCTGATCACATTACAATCCCATAGTTCTTTGCCGGGGTATTCTCCTACTTTTTCACTTTTTCAGCTCTTTTTTCTGATGCTTCACGGAAATAAAATTAACATATATTTTAGTGTTGTTTAACACCTGTTGGTTATGTTTTAATTTAATGTATTTCGTTTATAATAAATAAGTTGTGATTGATTGTGTGTTATATTAGTATGATTTACGTAAAATTTATGTTATTGAATTAACTTTTTGTTATGTTAAAATTTTGCTGTTTTGGAATAAATTTTATGATATTTGTTGATAGCTAAATCAAATATATGTAATATGGGATCAAAGTTTACTCAGATTTTGACGCTCTTGTTAGCGTTCATTATGCAGTTCTCCTTTGCGCAGGAGAAGACAATTACGGGTAATGTCACAGACCCAGGGGGTGTGCCATTACCGGGGGTGAATATTGTGATAAAAGGGACCACTACGGGTACCCAGACCGATTTTGACGGGAACTACAGTATTACTGCCAGTGAAGGGCAGGTGTTGGTGTTTACCTATGTAGGTATGACCACCGAAGAACGAACCGTTGCAACTGCTTCGGCTATTGATGTGCAGATGATAGAAGATGCACAGGCTTTGGAAGAGGTTGTGGTGACCGCGATGAATATTCAAAGGGAAAGGTCGTCTGTGGGGTCTGCAACCACAACGGTATTGTCTGATGACATAGTTAAGGGGTCACAAACTAATTTATCTGATGCCCTTAAGGGTAAAGTGGCTGGTGTTGTCATATCTAATGCTTCGACGGATCCCGGTTCTTCTTCGGGTGTGATAATCAGGGGCTTTAGCACATTAGGAGGCTCAAATCAACCCTTGTACGTGGTAGATGGGGTGCCGATTAACAATCAATCCAATTTTGATAATGATTTAAATGGTGGATATGACTTTGGTAGAGGTTCGGGAGATATTAACCCCGAAGATATCGAATCTCTGACTGTTTTAAAGGGAGCCTCGGGAACTTCTTTATATGGTTCAAGAGCCGCAAATGGAGTTATATTGATCACTACCAAAAAGGGGAGTTCTGAAAAACTATCCATAGAGTATTCGAGTAGTGTTTTCTTTTCTGATGTATTAAGAGTTCCTAAGTATCAGGATAAATATGGACAGGGTTGGGACGGCCAGCACTATTTAATTGAGAATGGTTCTTGGGGACCAAGGTTTGACAATAGGGTCATCCCATGGGGGAATGTTGTTGATAATGCCCAAAAAATTAAACCATATGCATTTCAGAAGGACCAGTTGAGAAATTTTTTTGATATAGGAAATTCCTTTATAAATAATATTGCCGTTTCAGGTGGTAAAGGGAGTACCTCGGGAAGAGTTTCATATTCCAATACGACTACCGATGGAATATTTCCTACGAAAGCCGATTCTTATGAAAGGAATACATTGGCACTGTCTTTTCAATCTGAACTGGATTTTTTGACGTTCGGAGGAACGTTTAACTATGTTAATACCGATGGGAGTGCTGTTGCTACCGGGCAGGGTTTGACGGTTTATAATAACCTTTTGCAAATCCCTACGGATATAGATATTACGGAGTTTAAGGATTATAAGAACGATCCTTTTAATAATGTGTCAAACTACTACACACCATATGGGGTTACTAACCCGTATTTTACATTAAATGAGGATGGTAACTCTTATAAAAAAGAGAGGTTCTATGGTTCTGTTAGCCTGACCGCAAAAATAAATGACTGGTCTAACGTATCCTACAGGTTAGGCCTGGACCAATATAGCGATTACCTTAAACAGTGGGCGGCTATAGTTGATGCCGAACCGGGTAGTCCGAATGATGGATCGAGTACAGAACAACCCGGTTCATATGGAGAACTTATGAGATTTGTAAAACAGGTGAATCACGATATCTTTTATAATCTGGATTTAAACCTGAGTGAAGATGTTAATATCCAGTCTAATTTCGGGCTTAACTATAACGAAAGATATACGTCTGCGGCGTCTGCGAGTGTTTCTACACAGGATATCCCTGGATATTATTCGTTCGGGAATTCGGCAAGTACTCCTACTGTAGCATCTTCGGTAAATAAGAGAAGGCTTGTCGGTTTGCTGAATAGTACTACTTTATCCTATAAGGATATGCTGTACTTTACCGGGAATATACGGAACGATTGGTATTCTACACTTCCCAAGGCCAACAGGTCGGTGTTGTATGGTGGTATAAATGCCAGCTGGGTCTTTACAAGGACATTTGAATCGCTTTCCGGTATTATAAGTTATGGAAAGCTTAGAGCCGGGTACGGAGAAACCGGGGTAGATACGGACCCGTATCAGGTCCAATCGACCTTTGTTCGTGGAAATGTGGATAATCAGGGATTCAGGTCTTTACGATTTGCTACTGGAGGGCTAAATGCCTGGGAAGTAGGAAACCGGGCGCAGAACCCGGATTTGATGCCCGAAAGGAGAAAAGAATTTGAAATTGGAGCGGAATTGTCCTTTTTTAAGAATAGGATAGGATTGGACTTTACGTATTACGACGCCAAGGTGGAAAACCAGATACTGGCCCTGCCGCTTTCTCCTTCTTCCGGGTATACTACTCAGACTGCTAATATAGGAACCATTTCCAATAAAGGTATAGAAGCTCTGTTAAGGCTGGACATCTTTAAGAAAAGGGATGGATTTAACTGGACATCTACCCTGAACTTTGGAACAAACGATGCGGTTCTAGAGGAACTTGATGACAGAATTGAACAGGTAGATTTGGGAGGGCTCAGTACCACAACGTTGGTCGCAAGAGAAGGAGAACCGCTTGCATTAATAGAAGGAACTGTGCCCTTAAGAGATCCCGACGGACGTATTGTGGTAGATAATAACGGAGTGCCTATTGCATCCCCCGAAAAAGAAGTATACGGAGATACACAGTATGATTATACATTAGGTATCTCAAATGATTTCTCTTATAAGGGAATCTCTTTGGGCTTTACACTTGATATCAGACAGGGAGGATTGATGTATTCGCGAACGGCAAGCATAACCAGGTTTACAGGAAATTCTATCACGACTATGACAAATGACAGGCAGCCCTTCGTGGTGCCTAATTCTGTAAGACAACTGGAAGATGGCACATATGTGGAAAATACTACGGCCGTAGATACCGAACATATGGACGATTATCACAGTGCAAGTGCTTTAGACAGGGAAACGGTTATTGACAAATCTTTCGTGAAATTACGTGAGGTAACTTTGAGTTACAGGTTTGCGAAGAGCATTATAGAACAAACTCCTTTTGATGATCTTTCCATAAGTATTGTAGGTAGGAATTTACTTTTATTTACACCGGAAAGTAACCAGTACATAGACCCTGAGTCATCTACTTTTGGTACGGATTTGAGAAGTCAGTTTGGAGAATTTAGTGCAAATCCGAGCACTAGAAGCTTGGGGCTTACATTGAAAGCGAAATTTTAAGTAAAAACCTCAAAAAACAGTAAGATGAAAAAAATATTCAACATATTAATGCTTTTCTGCCTGATTGTATCGTGTGAGAATGATTTGGATATTAATACAGATCCAAACAATCCTGCAAATCCGGACAAAAGTTATATCCTTACCGCAGCACAGGGATCACTTGTCACGGTAATGGGCGGAAATTTAACCAATTTGGGTGGTTTTTTTGCGCAATACCATACGCAAGCTCCCAGTGCCAGCCAATATCTGAACATAGATACCTATAATATTAATACGGATTATGCAAATCGGTTATGGACGGAATTATATGCCGGCTGCTTAAACGATTTGAATTATGTGGTAAGTGTATCCAATGAAGACGGAGATGCAGGATCTTTGTTTATCGCCAGGGTTTTAAGAGCGTATACTTTTCAGGTGTTGACAGACCTGTTTGGAGATATACCGTATTCAGAGGCCCTGCAGGGAAACGATAACATAACTGCATCTTTGGACCCATCAGAAGAAATTTATCAAAACCTGATTGCTGAAATTAAAAATGCCAAAGCGGCATATTTGGCTAATCCAACCCCTTCTTCGGTTGGGAAGCAGGATGCTATTTATAATGCAGATATGGATAATTGGATGAAATTTGCCAATACGTTAATGCTTAAGTTGTATTTGCGTATGTCGTATACATCCAGTGTTAGCTCCTCGGAGGTAATGTCCTTGATTAATGAAGATAACTTTATATCTGCCGATGCCAAATTTTCGGCATATGACGGTGAAATTGATAAGAGCAATCCTTTTTATGATGTGCAGTTAGACAGACTGGGAGATGTAAATAACGTTGCGAGTAATTCACTATTACAATTTTACCAGGCGCATTCAGATCCGAGAATAGATATGGTATATCGTTTGAATAATGCCGAAATTTATAGGGGGTTGGATCAGGGTAATCGGGCAGCTTTTGCTTCCGAACAGGCCCCAAGTTTCTCCCGTCCTAACGTTACACCTACAACTCCTGTTTATCTTATGACAGTATCTGAGAGTAACTTTTTACAGGCCGAAGCACTGATCAGATATGCTTCCGGTAACGGGGCTGAGGCAAAATATAATGCCGGTGTTGAAAATTCGTTTTTAACTTATGGGTTAACATCTGCAGCAGCCCAACCCTTTATTGCGCCCGGAGGGGATTATGAGTATGTTCCGGATGCGGATGTAGAAACTGCACTCAGGCAGGTCATGATACAAAAATGGGCATCGCTGGCCTATATTAATAATATAGAAGCCTTTTTTGAAGTGAACAGGACAAAATATCCGGAAACAGTGGCTTCAGGTTCTGAGGATTATGAAATGGGAAACCTGATATCTTCTATTAATTCGGTCCTGCCCGGAACACAAACTCCGAATTCGTTATTCTACCCGGATGCCGAGGTTACGAGAAATCCTAATATGGAGCAAAAATCTTCCATAACAGATAAAATATGGTGGGATCAGAAACAGGAATAAGGGATTAGGTACAATTAAAATAAATTCGATATGAAGATTTTTAAAATAAATATACTTGTAATTGTAGTACTGGGATTTCTTGCTGTTTCTTGTTCAGAAGAAAGGCCTATAGAGTCGGATATAACGTTTTACCCGACATTTGAATTGGCCGGGGGGCCGTATGTGCTTGTCGAAAAAGGCACGTCTTATGAAGACGTGGTGACCGCCATGGAAGGAGATACGGAAATAGAGGTAGTTACGACAGGAAGTGTGGATACCAATGTAGAGGGGTTGTATGTCTTAAATTATTCCGCAACCAATTCGGATGGCTTTGACGGTACCGCTTTGCGGTATGTAATTGTTACCGACCAAATAGAAAATGTGAGGAATAATGATTTGAGCGGGAAATATGAGCCGGGAAATGATAATGATGGAACACAGACAATCACGAAAATTGCAGATGGATTTTACAACTGTCCGGATGTGTTTCCTTCAAATGGTATTTCTGCAATTTTTGGGCAGGTCAATGACAGTGTTTTGGTCATACCCGTACAGCCATCGCCCTATGGAGATGTTTCCGCCGATAAATATAACGACCCGGATGCCGGCGGTTTAATCATTGATGATGTTACCATTGGTTGGGACCTGAGAGTAGCGGGGTATCCAATTTTTGATGGTATAGAGTTGACTAAACAATAAAAATAAACAGATGAAAAAAAATATAACAATTATATCTGCCTTTTTAATAGCTGCCTTAGGCTTCTACGGATGTAGTGAAGAAGGCTATGAAGACTATAGTCCATATGAGTCGAAGACCAAAGAGTTGTCCGGAGATTGGTATGTGTCTGTTTATGATGAAAGTGGAAATGATAATTTAACAGGTTATTTTCTGTTTTCGACTTACAATACTGCTGAGGATAACGCTTCAATGTGGGTTGATGATCACAATAGTGTTTTTCCATTAAAAGCGATAGTGTCGGCAAATGTCGATGAGCTTACATTTTCAGGTCAAAACACCGAAAATGTATATGACGAAGAGGGTGCAGCAACTGTTTCCGAGGGGAAAGTGTTCAAAGATGGAGGAATGGCTTCAAATACTAAAGCGGTAGTAGATAGTGTAGCATTTAAAGTTACTTTTGCGAATGACGAAAATACCTATTTGGTAGCAGGGTTTAAAAGAAGTGGCTTTTTAGAAGATGAACATTGATTTTGTTGAGCTTTAACTGAAAAAGGCTCTCCGTTCGGGAGCCTTTTTTCGTCAGTTAGATAAGCACTTTCGGAATTGAATAAAATTAATTCAACCGATTAGTTTGTAAATTAGAAAAAGAAAGCCTTGCTTTTTGACAGTTTGGCCAATTTTCGAGGCCTTCTTTACCACTACTTACGGAAACCCATAATACGATAAGGAAGTGTTCTATTATTTTTGGAAAACCCATATATAATTTTGAGTAATGAATAAGGCTTGTAAGCTTCCCCTAATTAGAACTGTTAGTTAGTACAATTTTATCATCTTTTTGATTCATCTCAGCAAGGCTAGCCTTGCTGAGATTTTTCTTTGCGTACTCAACCGGAGGCACATACCCAAGGGCA
>NZ_JAHKRR010000029.1 GCF_018863395.1 Sinomicrobium weinanense | reverse complement strand
TGTAAGCTTCCCCTAATTAGAACTGTTAGTTAGTACAATTTTATCATCTTTTTGATTCATCTCAGCAAGGCTAGCCTTGCTGAGATTTTTCTTTGCGTACTCAACCGGAGGCACATACCCAAGGGCATGGTGTGGTCTGTGATGGTTATAGTCGTCCATCCAGATGTGTGTATGTTCTCTTACCTGGTCGAGGTTATCAAATATATATTTGTTTAAGACACCCCTTCGATATGTTCCATTGAAACGTTCGATATAGGCATTCTGAGTGGGTTTGCCCGGTTGTATATGCTTAAACTCGATTTGATGCATCGCCGCCCATTCTGCTGTTATTTTAGCAATAAATTCCGGACCATTATCCATGCGGATCCTTTCAGGCTTTTCTCGGCGGTTGACCAAATGATTCAGTACGTACACCACCCGCTTACTGGAAAGCGAATAATCAATCTCTACATGCAGGGCTTCACGGTTAAAGTCATCAACAATGGTAAAGGCCCTGGATTTACGCTTGTTCTCCAATACATCATGTACAAAATCCATGCTCCAGGTATGGTTAAGGGTCTGTGGTACCTCCAAAGGTTCTTTTACCCGTGCAGGCAGGCGTTTCTTTACCTTGCGCCTTAGAGGCAACCCAAGATTCTTGTACACCCGGTATACTCGTTTGTGGTTCCATGGTTTTCCTTCCCGTCTAAGACGGTGATAGCTCAACCAAAAACCTTCTTCGGAATGTCGCGCTACGTTTTGCTGCAAAGCTTCTTCTATGGCTTGATCATTCTTAGGAAGCGGTTTGTAGTAAAACACACTTTTGCTCATATTAAGGACACGGCACGCCCTGCTGATACCGTAATGAGCTAACTCCTGGCTGATAGCACGTTTACGGCAGGGCTTTAAAGCTTTTTTTCGATGATCTCCTTGGCCATTTGATGATCTAAGGCCAAAGAAGCATACATCTGTTTAAGACGCTGGTTTTCTTCTTCTAATTCTTTGAGTCGTTTAAGTTCTTTGCCACTCATGCCGGAATAACGTTCCCGCCACTTATAGAATGCAGCTGTACTTACGCCATATTCACGACTGATCTCAACGGCTGATTTGCCGTTGTCAAACTCTTTTAAAATCCTGGCGATTTGCTGGGGTGAAAATTTACTCTTTTTCATTTTTTGAACTGAGGTTTAAAATTAATCATTTTTATAATTTTAAACAGTTC
>NZ_JAHKRR010000028.1 GCF_018863395.1 Sinomicrobium weinanense | reverse complement strand
CCCTAAAAAACAAAGCGTTCTTAATTAGAAAAACGTTTAAATTTAGGGTAATGAAAAAAACACGACACACCGAAACACAGATCATCAAGATCTTAAAGTCTCAGGAAGCCGGACAGTCTGTTACAGACCTCTGCCGGGAGCATGGCATCAGCCAGGCTACTTTTTATAACTGGAAGAGTAAATTTGGAGGTATGGACGCCAGCCAACTCAAGAAAATGAAAGAGATGGAGGCAGAACTGTCTCAATTCAAGCGGATGTATGCCGATCTTGCTTTAGAAAACAATGCCTTAAAAAACCTGATCGAAAAAAAGCTCTAAGGCCTGTCGATAAACGAGCAGCAGTTGGATATTTAGTCAAAGAGGAACACTTAAGTATCCGGCGGGCCTGTACAGCACTCAACCTAAGCCTATCGGTTTACTATTATCGTTTTAGATCCAAGACAGAAGATCGACAGATCATAGATGAATTAGAGAAATTGGCCGAGGCTTATCCTACTTATGGTTTTAAAAAGATGTTTTACTTGTTACGGGCCAAAGGATATCTGTGGAACCATAAGCGGGTTTATAGGGTTTATGTAATGATGCGCCTCAACATTCGGCGAAAACGCAAGAGAAGGCTCCCTGCCCGTGTCAAAGTACCTCATATCATACCTGTGAACTGTAATATTACCTGGAGTATGGATTTTATGCAGGATACCTTGATAAGTGGGAAGAGTTTTAGAACATTTAATGTGATTGACGATCATAACAGGGAAGCTCTTATGATAGGGATTGACACTTCTTTGAGTGCCCGACGTATTGTACGGGATCTGGATAAACTCATTCAGTGGAGAGGTGCCCCTCAAGTGGTAAGGGTGGATAATGGCCCTGAGTTTACTTCAGCTGTATTTGACTCCTGGGCGCGTAAGCATAAGATCAAGATATGTTTCATACAACCAGGAAAGCCTACTCAGAACTCTTTGATAGAACGGTTTAACGGCTCTTATAGAAAAGAGGTTTTAGATGCGCATTTGTTTTTTGAATTAAACCATGTCAGAGACCAAACACAAACATGGTTATGGAATTACAATAATGTTAGGCCACACAAATCTTTGGGATATAAAACACCAGTAGATTTTATAGTACAACGAAGCAAAACGCGGTTTGCCTCCCTTATAATCGACCAACACTTAAGGGAAAATACTATATTTGAAAGTGCTTCTGTTTAGGGGAGCCTTACA
>NZ_JAHKRR010000027.1 GCF_018863395.1 Sinomicrobium weinanense | reverse complement strand
TGTAGGCTTACCCAATCTAAGACACCTCTAAATTCAATAAATTTTCATTAATATCATTAGATTGGGGGAAGAATTCTTCCCCCAATCTGGGTTTGTACTCTCTTGGAGATTTATTCCCCAGAGATTGATGTGGATGGTTATTGTTGTAATCCTCCATCCAAGTATTGCTTAATGATCGTAACTGATGTAAATCGTTAAACCAATAAGCATCCAATATATCTTCTCTGTAGAATCTGTTCAATCGTTCTATATAACCATTTTGCATGGGCTTTCCAGGTTGGATATAACGGATTTCAATTCGCTTTCTCTTACACCAGTCATTAAAGGTTTTTGAGATAAACTCAGGACCGTTATCACAACGGATCGTTTCGGGAAGGCCTATCTCTTCCTCCAATTGTTCTAAAGTTTCCACAACTTTTTTGGCAGGATAATTCAGTTCCGGATTTACAGCTAATGCTTCCCGGTTACAATCATCCATAATGTTTAATATCCGTACCTTTCTTCCGTCAGAAAGAATATCAGACATAAAGTCCATGCTCCAGACTTGGTTCAACGCTTCAGGCGCCTCTAAAGGATGTTTTACTCGGTCTGTGATGCGCTTTTTATGTTTGCGCCTTAATTTAAGTTTCATCTTCCGGTATACCCGTAATACCCGTTTTCGGTTCCACTTGTGGCCTTCGCGACGTATTCGTTTATAATACTCATCAAAACCCCTGGTTGGTAACTTAGTGGCCAACTCTGAGAGTTTATCGATTACCTCACGGTCATCACGCTTGGTCTGATAATACCACATGGAACGGGTCAGCCCTACTACATCACAGGCTCGCTTTATGGAGACCTGGTACTCCTTAATCAAATAAACCGCTCTATGCTTCTTGTCGGAAGGCCTTAGAACTTTTTTGACAAAAGGTCTTTCAGCATTTGATTATCAAGACTCGCATCAGCATACATCTGCTTGAGCTTGCGGTTTTCTTCCTCCAGTTCTTTCAGGCGTTTTAGCTCACGAGTCTCCATCCCTCCATATTTCTTACGCCAATAATATATAGTGCTCTTGTCGATACCCAATTCACGGGCGATATCGCCAACAGCTCGACCTTGTTCGTTTTCCTTTAAGATCTTGATGATCTGACTTTCGGTAAATCTACTTTTTTTCATCGGACAGTTTAATGGTTTAAAGTTAAGAATTTCGAATTTTAAACTGTCTTATTTTTAGGGAAGGCTACA
>NZ_JAHKRR010000026.1 GCF_018863395.1 Sinomicrobium weinanense | reverse complement strand
AAGGACTCTGCTGAGGCATTTGTACTTCTGTTTACAAAGTAGTTTAGAATTGATCGATAGTTCAAGCGAATACTATTTGCTACTGTTTGGAAGCTTTTAAACCCGGATTCTTCCACCTCTTTATACCAGTGGGCTAATTTGGTATAGGCTATTTTTATACCCGTATCCTGATTAAATATATTTCTTAATCCTTGAACCAGCTTATACGCTTTCTTTAATAATGGATATACCTTAAATAGGACCTCTCCACGTTCCTTTTGACTTGGAGTCCATTTTTCCGGAGATTTATATAGCAGATACCGGCTTCTGGCAAGTAGCTGCTTTGCGGTATCTCCATTAGGCAGGATGACCGGCTTATATTCCTTATCGTTTATTTTACACTGTTTAATAGCTTCATTTTCCTGATCTAAAGCTTCCCATCGGTAGTTGATCCGAAGTTCCTGAAGGGCTTCTATGGCTAATTTCTGAACATGAAAACGATCCGTTACCTGCGTAGCTTTAGGAAAACATACCTTGACAATATGCTTCATCGAATGCGCCATATCCAGTGTGATTTCCCGAACCTTATTACGGACTGAGCAAGGAAGTTTGAGCAGGTGTTTGATGATGGGTTCGGCCTTGGTTCCCTGAAAAATCCCTACCAAGGCACCCTTTTTACCCTTGGCTTTCTTATTGGTGATAATGGTATAGAGCTCTCCCTGAGAAAGAGCAGTCTCATCGATGGATAAATAGGTCCCCATATTCTCCGGATACAAAAGCCATGTGCGGGCATGGGACTTCTGATTCCAGGACATAAAATCACTCATGTAATCCTTATACTGACGTTGGAGTTTCTTCCCGTTTACGCCATAGAAAAATCCAATGGTATGGAAGTCTGAAGCCTTAGTATCGACTAATTTCTTTTAAAAAAGCAGCGAACTCCTTGGTCATACGAGTCCCCTGGGCTACCAAATTCCAATCTCTTTGAATGATCTCTCCATTATTTTTATCCGTCCATCTTCGACGTTTTACATGGAGATATACTTGGCTTCCCCGCAAAGGAAAATCCTGTATGGTTACCTCTGTATGGAAGCCTTTGGAGATTAAAACCCGGGAGGATTGCTCTTTAGGAGCCAGGTTGTGCTCTTCAAAATAGAGATGAAGAACCTCCCCTGCTTTTTTACTCCTTACTAAATCAAAATGATCTACGATGAATGGGGGCAATACAAGTTTTATAAAGTCCAGGTAATTATCCAAAGCAATATCTTTTTTTGCAAAGATCGACTTTTACTTCAATTCTTCCCCAACTTTTGAGATTGATCC
>NZ_JAHKRR010000025.1 GCF_018863395.1 Sinomicrobium weinanense | reverse complement strand
ACCCTAATTCCCAACCCCAGTTGGCAATGGCATCCAATACGGGAATAAGGGTCTTGCCAAATTCCGTCAGTGCGTATTCCACTTTTAAGGGCGGTTTAGTTCCCTGGACCTTTCGCATGACCAATCCGCTGGCTTCAAGCTTTCGCAACTGGATATTCAGCATTTTTTCGGTAATGTCCGGGATTCTCTTTCTCAGTTCAGAATAACGTAAAGGTTCTTCTTTAAGATACCACAAAACAATAGCTTTCCATTTTCCGCCAATATAATCGTCCGTAATACTTACCCCGCAATGGTAAACCCTGTCGTTGAACAAAAAGCCGATGTTTTTTCCATTTTTTATCATATTTTTCCGTTTAACAATGCCCGCTAACGGTCTCCTGCCGGCTTTTATTCATTCAATACCTTTTTCATTGTCGGGATTACCAATTTCCAGCCTTGTTTTGATTCTTCAAATCTCTTTTCTGCATGATCGGCATTTTGAAAGTCTCCTTGTGTAATAACCAGTTTACAACCTGTTTCTTGTGGAATTACTTCATAGGTAAGGCTGATATAATTCCTTGGAATGTCAGGTATTCCCATATTTGGGTCAATCATTGTCGATGTCACTTTTTTTTCCTCTTCATATTCAATAACCTCCCCTTGGGCATAGGTTAGTTCTTCTCCATTTTCGGTTTTGCCGTTCCACAAAATAGGATTTCCAATTTTCCAATCGGACCGTACTTCGCAACCAAACATATATTGCCTGGTCATTTCGGGGTTGGTCAATAAGTCCCAGACTTTGCTTGGATTTGCTTTGAAAAAACTTCTTCTTTGATAATCATCGGTTTGTTCATCTTAAACTGATTTTAGTTAAAATCCAAAGATGCAGCATTATCAATGTCTTTCATTGCAGTATCTGGATTATTCCTAATACTATTGGGAGAAACCCCAAACGTATTTTTAAAGGCTTTTGAGAAATGTTGTGGCGAGCTGTAGCCTGTTTGATATGAAATTTCCTGTGCAGTCTTATCTGTTCCTAGTAAGAGCCTTTTTGCCATACTCATCCTAATTCCGTGGATGTACCCGAAAATAGTTGTTCCAAATAGCTCTTTGAACCCTTTTTTGAGTTTGTATTCGTTAATTCCGGTTAGTGTAGAGAGTTCTACTATAGTTGGCGGATTATCAATGCTGTTGGTTAATAGTTCTTTGGCTTCAATTAATTTTTCTTTATCTTTTTTGGTTTTGATAAATTGATTTTGAGCTGCCTGTTCATAGGTTTCGGCTTGTAGCACCAACAATTCTATACTTTTTGATAACAGGAACAAGTCTTTCAATTGATCTTTGTAGCTACAATTGATAATCTCGTTTATTACTTGCTGAATTTTAAAGTTGTTCGTTTTCCATTCATTGGACAGGATAGCGTTTTTCCGGCTCATTATTTTGTCCGTAAACCGCTTTAATGGCTCATTGCCATTTTGACCAATTTCAATAAATGTATCAGTATTAAAGTTTATACCAAATGTTTCGACTCTTTTGCTTTTATTTTGGACTTCGATCTCGAATCCATCGGAGTACATAATATTATTGTGGTGGCCTGAAAGTGAATAGGAACTGTTCAATTGGGTAAAACTGAAATCGTAACTCCCTTGTAAGCCAAAATGAAGCCTAACGCAATTCGTATCGTTAGCTGTTCTAATTTTGTCAAAAGAGTGATACTCTATTAAGTTGTGAGAAATCTGAATGTTTTTCAATTCCCAATTTTGGGATGTTCTTTTCTTTATGTTATCAA
>NZ_JAHKRR010000024.1 GCF_018863395.1 Sinomicrobium weinanense | reverse complement strand
GGATTGGTCATGCGAAAGGTCCAGGGAACTAAACCGCCCTTAAAAGTGGAATACGCACTGACGGAATTTGGCAAGACCCTTATTCCCGTATTGGATGCCATTGCCAACTGGGGTTGGGAATTAGGGTACGTTAAAGGTAAATTGGTTGACTTGGAATAGGTGGAAAAAGTCCGATCAAAATTTGTCCCCATATTGTTAAGCTATTATTAAATTTTCAACCTGTCAATTTTGACAGGTATTTCCCTTCAGGGATATTTTTTTTAGGTTTACATCTATATAAAAGATAGTATTAATCTAAGAAAATGAAACCAAAAATAGTTATGCAATTAGTTTACGTCATTGCAGCAATGCTATTCTTCCTTTCTCAAAAAGGCTTCTCACAATCAAAACCAGAAAATATGGACACAAACCACTCCTTAGAAGTTATTCGTTATACAATTCCAAAAAGCCAACACAAAAATTTTGAACAAGCATATTCCGAAGCCGGGAAACACCTTCAATCGTCGGCCTATTGCTTCGGTTACAAAATAGTGCACGGTGATGAAGATCCGGATAATTATATCGTGTTTATTCAGTGGACCTCTGCCGATGAGCACTTGAATGGATTTAGAAAAAGCCCTGAATTTACACCGTTTCTTAATTTGGTAAGGCCCTTTTACAACAACATTCAAGAAATGAAGCATTACAACCCTACTACCATACAGTGGACAAAAGAATAGCACAATATGAAATGTCCATAACCAAAATTTCGGACACCAACCGATATGATAATCCGGGCATTACTCACGCTGTTTTTAATTTTTATAATGGAGTTCGTGAATCTTCGATTTCCGTCTGACCTTTGAAAGATAAATAACTATTAACAGATGAAACATATCCCAACTTTATATCAATGGGCAGGTGGTCTGGAAGTCATCAAAGAATTGATCACCAAATTTTACGACAAAGTGGTAACCGATGATGTACTCAAGGATTTATTCACTCATATGTCTGAAGAACATCAAATAAACGTGGCCCGTTTTATCTCGGAAGTATTGGGAGGCCCCAAATTATATACCGAAAATGGCGGGAGCCATTTTGGAATGATAAAAAAGCACTTTCAAAAAAACATATCGGAAGAACAGAGAAGAAGATGGATGAACCTTTTGCTCGAAATCGCAAATGAGTTGAAATTACCTGATGACCCTGAATTTCGTTCCGCTTTTGTTGCTTATCTGGAATGGGGAACCCGTTTAGCCGTAATCAACTCAAATAGTGATACTATAGATATGGCCCCTGATGAACCTATGCCCAAATGGGGATGGGGCGAAACCGGCGGACCATATAATCCAAACGGAAATTAAAAATGAGACATCTTCAAATTTTCGTTCTTGCTTTTATACCGTTCTATTTGACCAGTTGTATGAACGAACCAACCAATGACACCACTAATGTCATTCCCCTTGACCACATTGTAGATTTGACCCATACACTTACACCTGAATTTCCATTTATACCAGTCAAAGAACTGACATATCCATTTGAGCTTATTCCAATGGCAACCTTAAAAGACAATGGTGTGGAAGCAAACTCTTGGAAAATCCATGAACATTTAGGGACACATACCGACGCACCAAATCACTTTATTCAAGGACAAAAATCGCTTGACCAAATAGCATTGAAAGATTTGATCGTGCCGGTAGCGGTTATTGACATTGAAGCAAAAGCATCAAAAGACAGAGACGCAGAATTAACAATTGATGATATTCAAAATTTCGAAAAAGAATATGGTAGAATACTGTAAGCTTCCCTAAAAACTGAACTGTTTAAAATTATAAAAATGATTAATTTTAAACCTCAGTTCAAAAAATGAAAAAGAGTAAATTTTCACCCCAGCAAATCGCCAGGATTTTAAAAGAGTTTGA
>NZ_JAHKRR010000023.1 GCF_018863395.1 Sinomicrobium weinanense | reverse complement strand
GGGATATAAAACACCAGTAGATTTTATAGTACAACGAAGCAAAACGCGGTTTGCCTCCCTTATAATCGACCAACACTTAAGGGAAAATACTATATTTGAAAGTGCTTCTGTTTAGGGGAGCCTTACAAATCAACCTTAATTGGATCTCCAACAGGAATATATTTTCGTTCTGTATATACCATGGGCATATATATTATGTTTAGCCCCACATTGGTAAACACAGCAATATTTTTCTTTTTGTTAATCTCGGCCCAGTCTACTGCATACCAGTCATGGTTATCAAAAACACATAAATAAACATGTTCATATATTTGATAAGGTTTATCTATTTGCAACTCTATATCAGTTGTTTTTATAAACTTATGAGTCACATCTTTTATAAATGGATTTTTGAAGTAGGGAGGAATATCATTTTTGTTTTTAGTTTGATTAAATAATGAACTTTTATTATAAGACCAAGTTTGTCTGTATATTTTTGGAATCATGAAGTTCCATTTATGCCTGGCTTCAACTACAGAACCCAATTCCAAGTTTCCTATTTCAAAATCCAAAAACTTATTTTCAGATATCAATAGGGAATTAAAGTCATGTCCTAAACTCCTGTTACCATATTGGGGTATTTGTTCATGTGATACAGGCAATCCAAAAGTTCTCATCACATATAAACCCAGTTGGGTATGATGAGTGCAAGATCCCATTTTCGCACTAAATAGATCTTCAATTTCCATGCTAATGGGGTATTTACTAATTATTTTACTGTACCTCCACCAGGAACTTAAATCCCGATTAAGGAAGTTACATATTTTTTCAGGGTTTTTTATTCCAAGTTTAGCTAGAGAGTCTATTTTTTTTGAATAATAATCACAAATATAAGGTCTCCATCTTGTGAGAGGTTCGTCCTTGAAACGATAGGGAAGGATATAATTACAAAACTCTTCAAAATCTAGATGTTTGGCCCATGGGAGTTCCCATGCTTTAAAAGCATATTCTATATTTTCGATAAGGTATTTGGAGTCAATATATTGTATGTCGTTGACAATAGGTAGAGCTTGATTCGGACTCAATCTGTGTGACTCCGAAAGATTATTCCATAGACTGTCAACTTCAGGGTAAGAATCCCCCATAAACAGTGGAGGCATCAAACCTTTGTAGTCTTCAATTTTTTCAATTTCTTTAAACAGAGCTTTATATCTCTGTAATTGGCTGCTTCGATATCCATATTTCCCTGGCATATGAGATACGAGAAAAAAAGCGGCTTTCAATTTCAGGCTATCGCCGGGATTTTTTTTATAGGTGTTAAAGACTTTTTCGAGTTCCTGACGGTTTTCTCCTGCCGCTGAAAGAACTCTTTTAACTTCTGAAGGATAATTATTACAAGAACAATAAAATAGTGCTATAAGGGTTAATTTCAATAAAATACCTATATATTTTAAATGAAAATTAATAAATAGCATTAAAGTTCTCATAAGTAACGATCTTAAATTATTACAATAGATAGATAACCTGAGGCTTCCTTTTTAGATGAAACCATCTAATGATAATTAATCAAATTCGTAATCAAATAAAATAATATCTTGTTGATAAACATTCCGGATAATTTCAATAGTTTCCTTATCATAATATTGAGGGTAATGAACATGCTTGGAGCCATTGATTATGGGAATGGTAACGGGCCTCCTATTATTTTTCTGTAGAAAATCATTGAAATCGTTGTTTAGAGATTCGTATTTTAAGATACTGCCTATTACAATATTTCCATTTAAGTCGGTAATCCATTTGTATTGAGGTATAAAGTGTAATTGCTCGTAGACTTTATTTGAAACAAATTCGTTTTTAATAAAAGCTTTAAAGTCCCCGTTGTATTTTTGGATATACCTTTGTTTATCCCTTAAATCATATTTATTTAGACCTCCATTATTTAAATAAAAGAAAGAAGACACTGCTCTTTCCCAAGGGTTTCTGATGACAGAAAAGCTTGGGTATATTTTAGATTTACATTCCTTTGTCTCATAGTAAAATATATGTTTTTTGTTATGTATATTATGCCCTTTGACAACAATATTAAGTTGTTTGGTTAAAGAGCCGATAGAGGACCCGGCTGTTCTGGGGATGTGAACAAAAATCATGGGGTTTGTTGTCATTACTACTTATAAATAAGGATTAGCTTACATGTTATTAAAAATATAATTCTCTTATTGATTAGCTCAATTAGTTGATTTTCAATCTCATTGTCACGATCTTCTACGTAATTTTTCATATTACTTATGAAACTATCGTATCGTATTGGCTTTTTAATTGTTTTCATTATAATTAAATCTATTTCATCAACTTCCAAGATAAAATTTTCATCTTCTAAATTTTTAATCTTTAATAGTGTATTTCCGTTTGAATTATGTTGTACATCATATATTGGATACAGATATATAGAAAATATTTCCTTCTTTAATAGATATTGATGAAACCTTTTCGGGAGGTCTACGGATAGCAAATCCCGGGCAAGAAAGAAATGAGGTAGTTCCAAACTATTTATGTCTCCTTTTTTTATTTGAACCAAAAAATTATCAATGATGTCATTATTCTGTTTCAAGGAAAATGAATAGAATTTTGGAAATTTAATCCATGTATATCCCGTTTTGTCAAAAAGATCAATAAGAAGTTTAAACTTTTCGGGAAAATATCTTATCACGTAACTTTCAAGCATTTTACATGTGCGAAGATCCCTTTTGAAATGACCAAGTAAATGCAAATATGTTTTGTTAAAAGGAACGCTTTCAAAATCACCGAATCCTATATATCCGTTATCATCAATCTGAATATCTATAAGAGTTTCAACAGGTTTATTTTGTTCCAATGTCATTTGATAGAACAAAAGTTGTTCAAAAAAGAGACAAAATGACATGTAGCCTTCCCTAAAAATGTAGCCTTCCCTAAAAATAAGACAGTTTAAAATTCGAAATTCTTAACTTTAAACCATTAAACTGTCCGATGAAAAAAAGTAGATTTACCGAAAGTCAGATCATCAAGATCTTAAAGGAAAACGAAC
>NZ_JAHKRR010000022.1 GCF_018863395.1 Sinomicrobium weinanense | reverse complement strand
CAGCAGAGTCCTTTAATGCCAAAATAAAAGCCTTTAGAGCACAATTTAGAGGTGTGAAGAATACTGAATTTTTCCTATTTAGACTATCCAGAATTTTTGCGTAGTCCCCAACTTTTAGGAATGATCCTTTGTTCACCAGATTGGGTGAATTCAGGTGAATACAAACGATATTAAATGCTATGAATAAAAACAAAAAACACTGAAAATCAATAGATTAATAATGCTTTTGATGTTGAAAAGTCGGGGTAGCAGGACTCCAGGTGAACTTCTATTACCTCTTTTAAAGTTTTTTGAAAGCCTAAAGGAAAGCAATAAAATGGATGATGATGAAATGTTCTTTATCAACTATTTTTAAAGGGTGGGGCATTTTGTTAAAATAAAGCACAAAATATTTATCTTGAATGGTGCTCCTCAAGCCAATTTCGATAGCTATGTAAGGCCTCTTAGTTTAGACCCTGAAAACCAAGTTTTAGCGGCAAAACAAAATAATTACAATACAAAACTTCAAAGACTTGAAAACTTAAAAACAAAAATTGGCAATAAATTTTGTAGCCGTCCGCTGTGGTGGGATAGACGGATGGTATAATGAAGAAAAATTGGGATCGGAGGGAATTCCTGATCAAGTTAAAGTAATGCTAAAGCAGCTAACAGCTGTAACTGTACAGGGTCAATTTGTATTTTTGTAGGGCGACAATAGCAAACTGCCTTTGTAGGTAGACAGGCTTACAAGGGATTGGATGAATACCTTATATCATATTTCGGCTCTCGGCGCAAGCCCTTCGATAAACTCAGAACAGACGTCGCGATATTTCAGAGAAGGAAGTTATTTTATAGGAACGAAAAAAGGTTTCTTCCAAAAAAGGAATCGAAAAATTAGAAAAGTAAAGATGAAAGAAGCATTAATAGAATTATTCCGTCAGGATTTAAATCGGCTCAAACAGGAGATTGAATTATACAATAACGAATCAGCCTTATGGAAAACTGAACATTCTATAAAAAATTCAGGGGGGAATTTATGCCTGCACATCATCGGAAATCTGAAAACCTTTATTGGGAATGGGTTAGCCGAAATTGGATATGTCAGACAAAGGGATCTTGAATTTTCCGCTAAAGATGTTGATAGAGCTAAAATGTATGCAGAAATAGATGAAACCATTGAGATCGTAAGTCAGGCAATAGGTAAGTTAAAAGAAGATCAAATAAAAGGGGATTTTCCGATGCTAATTGGCGGAAAAGAAGCAGGAATGGCATTTACTTTAATACGTTTACACGCGCATTTAAACTATCATTTAGGGCAAATAAATTACCATAGAAGGATTTTGGATAAAAACTAGGGTATTACTGCGTTTATCCCATACGTTGGTGACAAACCGGAAAAAAATGATCAGAATGAAAAAAATAGGACTTATCGGCGGAATGAGCTGGGAGTCGTCCCTGGTGTATTACAAGATCATCAATGAAAAAACACGTGATATCTTAGGTGGTTTCCATTCTTCAAGGTGTATTTTGGAATCTGTTGATTTCGCTGAAATCGAAGACCTTCAACATAAAAGTGACTGGGAGGCTTTAACTAAAATCATGATCCAATGCGCAAGGAAACTGGAAAATGCCGGGGCCGATATGATTGTGATATGCACTAACACCATGCATTTATGCAGTGAGGAAATTGTAAAAAACACTAATATCCCATTCCTGCATATCGCTTCAGCAACGGGAAAAAAGATCAAAGAACAGAAGATCAAAAAGGTCTTATTACTGGGAACAAAATTTACCATGGAAAAAGATTTCTTCAGGAATTTGCTCCGTACTGATTTTGATGTTGAAACCATAATACCTGACAAAAAGAGCAGGGAAACAGTACATCAAATAATATATGAAGAACTCGTTCATGGAGAAATAAATCCTGGATCAAAACAAGCATTTCAGGATATTATCAATAATGGCATCAATCATGGAGCGGAAGGAGTTATTTTAGGCTGCACGGAAATACCATTACTGATTCAGAGCAGTGATGTGAATGTTCCGGTTTTTGATACAACAAGGATACATGCCGAAAGCGCTGTGGAATTTGCTTTGGGAAAATAGTAAACTTCTTGTGCTTCCTCTTTTTTCTGGATATCCAGGTTCATTATTATAAATACGTCGTCATTCATGATACAAAAATTTATCTTTTTTATATTCTTGTTTTCATCTGCCCTGGGCTTCGCCCAAAAACTGAAATTTAATCCGGAAGAAAATCACCCTTATGCATTTGAGACCGAAGCTATTGTTTTTGAACAGGCTATATTCGAACTGGCGCTTAAGACCGATGTGGAAATCACTTTTTTAAAGAAAAACAAGGGCATCAGCGTAAAACTGAACAGGGCCCAGGTAAAAGGATCATCGCACGCACTGGATACCCGAAATCTTGAAAAGGAGGGAAAAAAAGACAGTGCCCGGATGAAAGCGATCATGTCCGAACCCTTTATTTTTAAGCCTGAAAACGGAAAACTGAACCTGGTAAGCCATACGGACATAAAGTATTTTGATAAGCCCCGGGAGGTTATAAAAACTTTCGGAAAGTACTACAACCCGGAATACAATGAATTTTACAAGGACATTGTGCTGAAAAAAGGGTATTCGTGGAGTGTTACCGGTGCCGGGGCAGATAAGATCACAGGCTTGGGGGACGGGTCTGTAACCTTTCATTATACCGTCAGGGATATCAATAATAAAGAGGTGGTCGTCTATGGAAAAGGCATTGCGGAAGAACAACAGCAGACAACCAATATTGCGGTTAAATATGTGCTGGACAAAGAAACAGGAATACCGCTTTACACCAAATTAATAACCTACGGAGATAATAACAGATGTGTTTTACTGATAAGCAAGGCCAAAGATTATCAGGCACCGAGCGCCCTTGAGGAATTTATGCCTATTGAAAACACTTTATTGGTTAAAAGTTATAAGAAATCCAATGCATTCAAATCTGTAGAATACAGTTATAAAAAACGCCCTTTAATAACCAGCAGGGATAAGCTGGAACAACTTGTTAAACAATGCACGGACAGCCTGAAAACAAGTATTTCCTGGGCTAAAAGCATGTATTCCCTCTCCGGATTCGGAGATACAGGCAAAAATATCGGGATTGTGGACTCCCTTTTGATTGGAGCGTATTCCAAGGTGAATCATATTTATTTTTACGACAGGGACGGATTCCCTGTTTTTGAACTAAAACGAGACAGGAATGTAAAATACAACACTCCTTTATTTATAGGGCCCTACTATACCAATTTATACCAGAAGCCACTGGACATCACAAAAATCGAGATCGACATGACTACATTTACGCCCACGAAAAGAAAAACGATCAGCCACACCTCGGATACCGACAATTCCGATTACAATTTTAAAATCTCCGACAGTAGTGTTGTCATAGACTTAAAAAAATTTATAAATATTGATTACCAATCTTTTAGGTTTTATGATCGGGAAGGGAACGAATTAACCCCAAAATGGATCCCCAATTATAAATACGGAAGGATCATTACCGATAACGAAGCTTTTACGCAAGAAGTTTTAGAACAGGTGCCGGGTGAGAAAAAAGAAACCCTATACGATGTGAAATTTTTTGTGGACCATGTTTCAAAGGTGACTTTTGACATCCTGACAGACGATTTGGAATTCAGGCATCAA
>NZ_JAHKRR010000021.1:3677-5388 GCF_018863395.1 Sinomicrobium weinanense | reverse complement strand
TTTTTTCAAAAAGGGTTGTGAGAGTCAAAAAGAGTATTTACTTTTGCACCCGCTTATCCGGAGAGGATAGGTCATGTAGAGATGCGCGGAGGTGTGTCTTTATAGGAGAAAAAGCATAAGAAGTTCGTTGAAATATTGTTGACAGCACTTTTATTCATTTGAGAGAGTGAATATAGAGGAAGATTTAAGCAAGGTTATTTTGAGTAGGGGATTTTAAGAAAATCCTGGATATACTTTGAGTTAAAGTATATAAGATTAAACGATGAAGAGTTTGATCCTGGCTCAGGATGAACGCTAGCGGCAGGCCTAACACATGCAAGTCGAGGGGTAGAGTTCAGCTTGCTGAACTTGAGACCGGCGCACGGGTGCGTAACGCGTATGCAATCTACCTTTTGCAGGGGGATAGCCCGAAGAAATTTGGATTAATACCCCATGGTATAGCACCAGGGCATCCTGGAGTTATTAAAACTTTGGTGGCAAAAGATGAGCATGCGTCCCATTAGCTAGTTGGTATGGTAACGGCATACCAAGGCTACGATGGGTAGGGGTCCTGAGAGGGAGATCCCCCACACTGGTACTGAGACACGGACCAGACTCCTACGGGAGGCAGCAGTGAGGAATATTGGACAATGGGCGAGAGCCTGATCCAGCCATGCCGCGTGCAGGAAGACGGCCCTATGGGTTGTAAACTGCTTTTCTACAGGAAGAATAAGGAGTACGTGTACTCTGATGACGGTATTGTAGGAATAAGCACCGGCTAACTCCGTGCCAGCAGCCGCGGTAATACGGAGGGTGCAAGCGTTATCCGGAATCATTGGGTTTAAAGGGTCCGTAGGCGGTGCATTAAGTCAGGGGTGAAAGTTTGCCGCTTAACGGTAAAATTGCCTTTGATACTGATGCACTTGAATATGTGTGAAGTAATTAGAATATGTAGTGTAGCGGTGAAATGCATAGATATTACATAGAATACCGATTGCGAAGGCAGGTTACTAACACATGATTGACGCTGATGGACGAAAGCGTGGGTAGCGAACAGGATTAGATACCCTGGTAGTCCACGCCGTAAACGATGGATACTAGCTGTTGGGTAGCAATGCTCAGTGGTTAAGCGAAAGTGATAAGTATCCCACCTGGGGAGTACGTTCGCAAGAATGAAACTCAAAGGAATTGACGGGGGCCCGCACAAGCGGTGGAGCATGTGGTTTAATTCGATGATACGCGAGGAACCTTACCAAGGCTTAAATGTAATCGGACGTAATTGGAAACAGTTATTTCTTCGGACTGATTACAAGGTGCTGCATGGTTGTCGTCAGCTCGTGCCGTGAGGTGTCAGGTTAAGTCCTATAACGAGCGCAACCCCTGTGATTAGTTACCAGCATGTAAAGATGGGGACTCTAATCAGACTGCCGGTGCAAACCGTGAGGAAGGTGGGGATGACGTCAAATCATCACGGCCCTTACGTCTTGGGCTACACACGTGCTACAATGGTCGGTACAGAGAGCAGCCACTACGCGAGTAGGAGCGAATCTATAAAACCGATCACAGTTCGGATCGGAGTCTGCAACTCGACTCCGTGAAGCTGGAATCGCTAGTAATCGGATATCAGCCATGATCCGGTGAATACGTTCCCGGGCCTTGTACACACCGCCCGTCAAGCCATGGAAGCCGGGGGTACCTGAAGTCGGTGACCGCAAGGAGCTGCCTAGGGTAA
>NZ_JAHKRR010000021.1:2500-3577 GCF_018863395.1 Sinomicrobium weinanense | reverse complement strand
GTGATTCTGAGTTCAACATTCGGGATTTAACATGGGGAATTAGCTCAGCTGGCTAGAGCGCCTGCCTTGCACGCAGGAGGTCATCGGTTCGACTCCGATATTCTCCACTAAAGAGAAGAAGTTCAAAAGGATATTGAAGGAAATCAGCCGGAAGGGGCTGGAGCGTCCCGACTTGAGTCGGGAAGGTCATCGGTTCGACTCCGATATTCTCCACAAAGTGGTGAAAGAGGAAGGAGGAGTTTACCCTGAGCTTGTCGAAGGGACTCCGATATTCTCCACCAGGCCAGAAATGGCAGACGGTCTTTGACATATTGAGATAAAGCAAATAGAAGTAGCGCACTCCGAGAGGAGTGTGATATAAAAAGTAAAGAGCAAATTAGACGTAGGGTCGTGCCTGGGTGCACGATCTTATGAAAGGTATCATAAGTTATGTAAGGGCGTATGGGGGATGCCTAGGCTCTCAGAGGCGAAGAAGGACGTGATAAGCTGCGAAAAGCTACGGGGATCGGCACATACGAAATGATCCGTAGATATCCGAATGGGGCAACCCGGCTGGTTGAAGGCCAGTCACCACGTTTACGTGGAGCGAACGCGGGGAACTGAAACATCTAAGTACCCGTAGGAGAAGAAAACAAGAGTGATTCCGCAAGTAGTGGCGAGCGAACGCGGAGCAGCCCAAACCAATGTGGTTACGGCCATATTGGGGTAGTAGGACTGCGATATTGATTGTACGCTGAATTAGAATCCTTTGGAAAGAGGGACCGAAGAGGGTGATAGTCCCGTATAGGCAAGGTGGTATAAATCATAGCAGTATCCTGAGTAGTGCGGGGCACGTGAAACCCTGTATGAATCTGGCGGGACCATCCGCTAAGGCTAAATACTCCTGAGAGACCGATAGTGAACCAGTACCGTGAGGGAAAGGTGAAAAGAACCCTGAATAAGGGAGTGAAACAGATCCTGAAACCATACGCTTACAAGCGGTCGGAGCCCTTTTAGGGTGACGGCGTGCCTTTTGCATAATGAGCCTACGAGTTACTGTTGCCAGCGAGGTTAAGTGTTTGAGACATGGAGCCGTAG
>NZ_JAHKRR010000020.1 GCF_018863395.1 Sinomicrobium weinanense | reverse complement strand
GTTCGTTTTCCTTTAAGATCTTGATGATCTGACTTTCGGTAAATCTACTTTTTTTCATCGGACAGTTTAATGGTTTAAAGTTAAGAATTTCGAATTTTAAACTGTCTTATTTTTAGGGAAGGCTACACTATAATTTTACTGGCAACATTAATATCTTGTCAAAACGAATCCAAAAACCAAGGATATTCAATCAATGGAATCGCAGAAAATGTACCCGACAGCGCCAAAATTTTATTATACCTCTATCCAAAAATAGATGTAATTGCAGATTCTACTTTTGTAGTCAATGAGAAATTTCAATTTAATGGGAATGTAAGTCGTCCGAGATTAGCACATTTAAGAATTATCGAAAGTAGAGATGACAAAACGTTTTGGTTAGAAAATCAAAAAATGGATTTCATAGGCAGGAAAGGTGATTTTTCTAACGGGAAAATAAATGGCTCTGAGACACAGAAAGAATCCGAAGTGCTTTTAAAAAGAAAAGATTCTATTTTTAAAGAAATGGAAAGGCTTGAAGCGCTGGTCACGAACAAAAATCGAGACTCACTTTTTGCGATTTATGAAAAAATGCAGGATGTAGAAATTGAAATTAATAATCAATTTATTGAGGAATATCCCAACTCTTATGAAAGCCTTACTCGTCTTAATTGGTCAAAAGAACGAATGGGAAGTGAAAAAACAGCCAAAGTCTTCTCACATTTAAACTTGGAATTAAAGTCTACTGAAGAAGGAAAAGCAATAGCAGAGTTCATTGCTAATTATAAAGACTTAAAAATCGGGTACAAATTTGTAGATTTTGAACAGCCCAATATCAATGGGAAAATGGTAAAACTCTCGGAAATACATAAAAAATACACTCTTGTAGAATTTTGGGCTTCTTGGTGTGGTCCTTGTAGAAGTTTCAATCCGGAACTGGTTGAACAATACAAAATATACAAGGACAAAGGATTTGAAATTTTCGGAGTATCATTAGATACCGACAAAGAAAAATGGAAAAAAGCAATAGAAAAGGATGGGTTGATTTGGGAAAATGTAAGTGATTTAAAAGGAAATAATAATCAAGCTGCGACGATTTATGGGGTCAGGGATATTCCCGACAATTTTTTGATTGATGAAAAAGGTATAATTATCGCCCGATTCATAAGAGGAGAAAAACTAGAAAAGAAATTAAAAGAATTATTTGATAATAATACCAGCTTGTAACAGCGTTATTATGCATAACATAACTCACTCAAATCCAAAATGAAAGAAAAATTTATTGAAGCCTTAAAATCTGTTCAAAACCCAACTGTAAATTCAAGTTATGACTTACAGACTTGGAAAGCTAAAGCTATAAATATTATTAGTAGAATATATGGAGATGACAGTAAGCAAGAAGAACAAATTAAAGAAATAAAATATCAAAGCTATCTTTCTTTTGGAACTATTGGCGGAAGAAATACACCTTCTACTCGTTCTGGTGGCGGAAACAATGGTAAAAAATGTGAAAAGCAAGCTCAAGAATTAATAGAAAGTTTTATTTACGACCTTGAAACTTTTGATATTCCTGAACCGAAACAAACTGAAAAAAGTGGAGGAATAAATATATCTCTTCACCAAAACCAAAATCAAACTGTTAATGTAAATGTCATTTGGGAATCAATACGTGACGAATTGAAAGGTAGCCAACTAAAAGAAATTGAAGAAATAATAAACGATAATGATGAACCTCAATCGAAAAAGAAAAGAATATTTGACAAAGTAAAAAGTTTCGGAACAGATGTAGCGACTAATATTATTGCAGGAATATTGACAAATCCGGCAATTTATGGTGGATAAAATACTACACCCAACAAAGATGGTAGATGTTGCACAACCCATTAATTTAAAAACCACAACATACAAATAAGCCCTTTTAAGGGCTTTTATTTTATGCTGTAAATTCTTGTAACTTAAAATTAAAGAGGTTAAAAAGACGTAGGAAAGGCTACAATTTTGCGGCTTAATTTAGTTGTGAGCTAAAATTTAGAGGCTTAAAAAGCGGTAAAATGTGTTGCCTGAGTGTTTTAAGATAAAACAAACACCTTGACCTTGCATACTTGTTGCTCCACTCCCGATAGCTATCGGGATTGTGTGTTTTTCTATAAATTTCAGATATTTTTAAGGTTGTAAGCAATGGCAGTCAGAGCTGCATACATTTGTTCGCTTGTTTAATGCCTATGGTATTCCCTTTTTTAAGCCCCATAAATTGGGTAAGGCTATAGCACAACGTACATAAAAAATAGCGGTTTTGCTGCTTAAAAGCAAATTTTTAGTGAAGGCTACATTCTAACCCACCTACTGATCAATGCAGGTTTGACGTGTTAAATTTTCAGTTTTTGACCCTAAGAAGTTTTGAATTGCGTGGGCAATGCATTAAATTGTTCAGAAACTCAAACTAAACCTGTTGACACGTATTATGAAAATGAATACATCGGCTGACCAATATTTTATTGACGGCTGTGGACGTTGTCCACTTGGAGGCACACCGGACTGTAAGGTACATCATTGGACCCCTGCACTTAAATTATTGAGAAAAATAGTCCTTGACTGTGGCCTTAGCGAGGAATCAAAATGGGGTGTACCCTGTTATACGTTCCGGGACAAAAATGTGCTCATAGTGAGTGCTTTGAAAGACTATTGTTGTCTCAGTTTTTTTAAAGGGTCCTTGTTAAACGACCAGAAAAACCTTTTAGTGAAGCCCGGGCCTAATTCACAAGCAGCCAGGTTATTCAAATTCACAGACACCGATGAGATCATAGCTATGGAAAGTGAGCTGAAGGCTTATATTTTCGAAGCCATAGAAATAGAAAGGGCCGGTTTACATGTTACGTTCAAAAAAAATCCGGAACCTATTCCCTACGAGTTGGAAGTGAAATTTGAAGAAGACCCTGTCTTGAAAACTGCCTTTGAAGCATTAACCCCTGGAAGGCAGCGGGGTTACCTCCTCTATTTTTCACAACCTAAACAATCAAAAACAAAAGTATCGAGGATTGAAAAATGCGTGCCCATGATATTGTCCGGTTTAGGATTACACGACAAGTATAAATCCGGGAAAATGTAGCCATCTCCTAATACAGGCAAAAGATGTAAAACAGACCTTATCATATGCAAAACCAAAACACACTTACCCCTTATATCTATATCATTATAACAGCTTCGACACTAACTCTCCTTCTTATGGTTCTTATCCATGCTGATGTGGATTGGAGCCTTGCCTGGATATTTTCCGGCTTCTTACTGTATATCCCGTTACTCTTTACTGAGAACCGGGTATGGAGGGGGCTGGTGATCGCCGGAGAATACCTTTTTCTGTTGTTTATTTTTTGGGTGTTTATGATGTTGGCCAAGTATAAACCGGGAGAAGAACTGGTCCCACTAGTTCTATTTATCATACATTCGTTTATACGGTTATTTCTTTTTTTTAAAGTACTGGGCAGCCGTTATCCCCTGTCCCTGGCCATAGCGATTACTCTTTTAATAAGCATTCCGGTATATGGGTACGGAACCACGGAATATTTTAAATTAATGTGAAGGCAGCACAGTAAAAGTTCCAAAGGCAATGCCGGATAAAATTAAAACAGTCTCCAATACAATTAACAATGAACGATTTCACTACGGTACCATTCAAAGACATCAAATCCCTGCTCCCCGAAGATTGCTGGATGATGGAGCAGTATAATGCAACGGGTGAATTTAACGATGAAAAGGTCATTTTCCTCTCGGGTAACCAACAACTGGAAAGCCTGGACCTTGATTTTCCAGGGATTGATGATGAGAAGACCCCCATACTGGTCCTGGTACAAGGGAACCTGCGCATCCGTACTATTTACAACCGGGAAACCGATGGCGCCACGGGCCTGATCGTGCTGGGCGACCTGGAGGCTGAACATATTGTTGTCGGGGGACAGGAAATTTACATCACCGGTAACCTGAACGTAAGCGGGCTCTATTGGGGCGACTATAACCACGGGAACCTTGTGGTGTTGGGAGCCGCAGGGATCACTGCATTTATAAGTACAGATTACGGTTTTGAGTTCAGGGGAGGTCAAGAAACCCTTAGCATACAACACTTCTTTTGGGACGAACGCGAGGATGAATTTGTACGTGAGAGGCTGGCCACATTGCTGCTGCCGGATTGCCTGTTGGAAGAAGAAGACCTGATCGACGAGCCCTACAGCTACAAAGATTGGTTGAACGATTACCAGATCCTCCACAAGTTGGAAAACGGGGAACCGCTGCTGTTAGCAGAGCCAAAAGCATACGGATACTCCGGGGAAACCATCCCCTTTGTTTTTGAAAGCCATGAATTCAATACCGGTAACCTCGTCCGGTTGCGGGAATCGTCCCTCTTCCTGGATGGGATTCCGGCCGATGCAAAAGAGCGAACGCAAGAGATCGCATACTGGAAGGATGATATATTCAAAAGGGTTATGGCCACCAGGGATGTACCCTGCTCCGAAAGGGTTTATTTTCAAAAAGCAGACCGGGCCCTGTTCATTCACTGGGAAAAGCAGGAGCAGCATATAATAGGCAGGTTCACCGGCCAAAAACCACAATATAAACTGGCAGTGCTGTGCCGGGTGCTCAAAGACCAAAAGGAGACCGATTGGCATTATTACGATCCCCAGTTGCCCGCCCACAGACCCTTCGGGGAAATGACCCAACCCCTGTGGGAAGACCTGTTGGATCAATGGAGCGAAATGGAATACTGGAAAAAGCGGTTTACTGAAACGGTCACCAGGGAAAAAATTGACAACATACTCGCCCTCCCCCTGGTCAGGGAAAAACACAGTGATTATTACAACGATGAGGCCGAAGACATTTGGCTGGGGTCTGCCAGCTGGCAATTTCGCCAAAGCGATAATCCACGTGGCCACTGTGCGCGTATCAGTATCATTATGCAACAAAGTCCGGGCAATACGGAGAGCGATAATGTATTTGATTTCTATCACTATGATATCAGGGAACTAAAAAACGGGAAAACCGTACCATTGCTATACACCCAGAAGGATGATGGCTACCAGAGCAACACCTTTGAAGTGGCCATTGCCGATACCGGGAAATACCGCAATGCCATCCGTTATTTTGAGCAACTGGAAAAGCACATTTACCGAATGAATCAGGACTATTTGAATGAAAAACCTCAAAAATAATATCATGGACATTTTTGGCTTAAAAAGTAAAGTCCCCCGAGGAGGGAAATGGTCGTTGATCGTACTATTCGGGCTATCGATCGGGCTGACCTCCTGCGACAGTATGCAAAATTTACAAGGCTACGTGGTGGATGCCGAAACAGGAAAGCCCGTTACCGGGGCGACCTACAGGCAGTATAATAAGAAAAAGGAACTGAAAGACACCGTTGGCCCTTATGGGGGGTACCAACCCCCCAAGACAGACAGCCTGGGGTGGTTCCAGGGGTATCAGATCGTCAATGGCTTTCCCGGTGGGCCACGAATGAAAATACGTATTGAAAAAGAAGGGTACCAACCGGTAGACATCAGGTGGAAACCGCGGGCAAACAGCCGTGATACGTTGAAAATCCTGTTGGAAAAAGGGATTGCTAAATGATCGCAAGGAAAAATGAACTTGCCAGGCCGTACTACAAAACAGTCCATTTGAATACTACGGTTGACCACGCTGTTTACAAGGGGCATCCCCCATCCTTTTCTTTTACCCTTCTTCGATCGGATTGGTATTATGACAGTTTTTCTTTCACATCACTCTTGGGGTTAATCCATTAAGAATTTCCGTAAAACCGTTTAATTTTTTATGTTTTTATTTGAAGAATGTGAAAAATTCCCTTTGGGGTATTGTTAGTATTTTCTTTTATATTTATCATAAGTTAACGATAACCTAAAACAAAAAGTACTGATATCCGGAAATCAATTCCGTATATCAATACTAAAAACTGGTTGTGCAAAATTTTAAAGAAAACCCGAACTATAAATGAAATATTTTACAATCACAATCCTACTTCTGATAACATCTAAAATCAATTCTCAAAATAAAGAAACAGTGCAGTGGATAAACCAACATCTGATAGAAATTGAAGATGCAAACCCCGATTCTACGCTAGAAAATTTCATTGCTAATATTCCTGACAAATTTCAAAATGCTAAAATATTTGGATTTGGAGAAGCAACTCATCACGGCAAAGAATTCTTCACTATAAAAACCAAATTTTTTAAATATTTAGTTTTAAAAATGAATGTAAAAGCTTTTTTAATGGAAGAATCTTATCCCGCAGAATCCGGAATAAATGAATGGATAACTGGTGGGAAAGGCAATCCAGAAACTATAGCTACTAATTTCAGTATTGTTCCCTGGCGTACTAAAGAAGTTGTAAACCTTCTAAAATGGATGAGAAGTTATAATTTGAATAAATCAAAGAATGAACAAATTCAATTCTATGGAATAGATATTCAGTATGTAGGAGGCATAAACAAAAAAATCAGAGATTTTGTAAAAAAACACAAGATAAAAATTAATGAAAACTTACTTTCTGCTGTAGATAGATGTGTGGATAAAAAAGTTGATTATAATGCATCCACGGATTGGGCTGATCGAAATATTCCAGAACTGGAAAAAGTTAAAAAAATCATATGGGGTTCCCAATCCGATTCTTCTAGTGAAACCAAGGATATTCTTAGAGCATTAGACTATCTTATGGGTTATACATTCTACGTACAAAATCATAAAAGCCAAATTCGGGATTTAAAGATGTTTGAAAATGCCAAATACATAATTGATAATTTAACTACCAATGGGAAGGCTTTTATTTGGGCGCACAATGAACATATCAACAATCTTGAAATGTTATCCTATGGTAGCGGATGGACTAATCTAGGAGCACGTCTAAAAAAACAATATAAAGATAAATACTACAGCGTAGGTTTCGATTTCGGGATTGGTAATTTAAGAGGTTATGTCGCAGAAAAGAACAAACCAAATCATTGGGAAGTATATTCATTAAGACAACCATACAAAAAAACATACTCCGCAACTTTGTTCGAAGCAGATAATGACATTTATTTTATTAGTTTAAATCAGGCAAAAGATGATTCTATAGATTTTTTCGATAAAAAAGAGAAACAATTAATTTTAGGAGCACCAGGTTATAATCCGAAAAATTATCATTTAATTAAAAAGAGATTCTCTGAAATGTATGATGGGTTAATATTCATAAAAAAAATTTCAGTTCCAGATTATAATTTAGATCGGGTATAAAACTTTGCACCACAACTCATAGCCTAACCGGTACACTTATGAAAAAAGTTCTTTTTATAACCTTATTTTTAAGTTTTAAACTTTGTTTTGCCCAAACAACTGTTGAGAAAATCGATTTATCCGATTGTGCCCTTGAATTGACAAAACAAAAGGTAGTCTATGACCCAAGCTACTTCTCGATTACTTATCCAAATGGAGACGTTCCAAGCGACAAGGGTGTTTGTACCGACGTTGTGATCCGTGCCTATCGTAAAATCGGGATTGACTTGCAAAAAGAAGTCCACGAGGATATGAAAGTTAACTTTAGTGCGTATCCGAAAATTTGGGGCCTTAAATCAACGGACAAAAATATAGATCATCGGAGGGTTCCGAATCTGATGATATTTTTTAAACGGAAAGGTGCGGAAAAACCTATATCAGCAAAAGCAACCGACTATAAACCTGGAGATATTGTTTGCTGGAATTTGGGTGGGGCCATAACACATATTGGAATTGTAGTTGACAAAAAATCCAGAGACGGAAAACGGAATTTAATAGTCCATAACATTGGTAGCGGACAAGTTTTAGAAGATTGTCTTTTCGATTTTAAAATTATTGGACACTATAGATATAAAATATAAATTCATGCACACCAACGTGTAAAAATAATTGCTTGCACATGCAACCATTCTTTCACAAACATGTTGGGGGCAATACAAAAAACAATGGTAAAAGAAACATTCCTAAATCTAATCAAAAAATATTCGGACAACGAAGACTACAATTTGGAATGTTGGAACGAAATAGAGCAAAACTATTCATCCAAATCCCGACACTACCACACACTTGAACATTTGCATAATATGTTGTCTGAATTAAACGGAATAAAGCCTCAAATAGAACATTTAGACGCTTTTTTGTTCTCGGTCTTTTATCACGATGTGATTTACAGACCGACCAAAAAAGACAATGAATTACAAAGTGCCATTGTTTTCGACAAAAGAATATCCAAAACAACTTTTCAAAGTATAGAAAAATGCGTACAACAAATAAAGGCAACTAAAGAGCATAAATTATCTTCAGATAGGGATACAAACTTTCTCCTGGATATTGACCTTTCAATTTTAGGCAAACCAACAACCGAATATCAAGTTTACTGTCGGAACATCAGAAAAGAGTATAAAATATATCCGGACTTCATGTACCGAAAAGGGAGAAAAAATGTCCTGAAAAACTTATTGAACTTGGACTCTATCTTCAAGACTGAATTTTTCAAGGCCAAATACGAAAATCAAGCCAAAGAAAACATAATCAACGAACTAAACCAATTAAGCTAATGGGAGTATGGAAAAAGCTCTTCGGGGTAAACCAACGACAACAACCAGAAGAACTATATCAGACGGAAATCACAAATACCTATATAAAAGTAACCCACCCGAAAAGGGATGACGAACAAATCAATTGGGACGAAATAGAAGAAATAAAACTTGTAAACACGGACGAAGGCCCCTTTTTACCTGATGTTTGGCTGATTTTAATGGGTAACGGAAAAGGGTGTTCGATTCCCCAGGGTTCTGAGGGTTGGAATAAAGTTTACGACATTGTTTCAAACTATGAAGGATTTAATTTTGAGAACGTGATAAAATCGGCAAGTTGTACCGACAACAAGACATTCGATCTATGGAAACGCTGAAAAAGTACAGCCCCAAAAGCAAGCAAAACAAAAAATGAACAAGGTTGATAACATAAAGAAAAGAACATCCCAAAATTGGGAATTGAAAAACATTCAGATTTCTCACAACTTAATAGAGTATCACTCTTTTGACAAAATTAGAACAGCTAACGATACGAATTGCGTTAGGCT
>NZ_JAHKRR010000002.1:673895-949958 GCF_018863395.1 Sinomicrobium weinanense | reverse complement strand
CAATCTCTGGGGAATAAATCTCCAAGAGAGTACAAACCCAGATTGGGGGAAGAATTCTTCCCCCAATCTAATGATATTAATGAAAATTTATTGAATTTAGAGGTGTCTTAGATTGGGTAAGCCTACAAGTTATATGTAATAATATTACAAAAAAAATCGTTTACTCGCAAATATATTGAGGGAAAGATGTCAATTTAACTAGAAGAAATGAAATAGTCGAATAGGCCAACCTAAATCATAATAAGACTTAAAAAAGTTGATCAAGTTTGAATTAAACTTTGTTAATATTATTAATCATTCAGCTATTTTACTTGAAAGGCTATATAGTTTAATTTTGAGCCGTTTGAAGGATGAAGATACCTCTTTTCATTTATAATGATCATTCTTTTTTAATTCTTGTATGAAAAATGTGGGTTTTATACCCGTACGTGACTGAAAGGCATCAGAAAAAGTCCTTTCACTGTTAAATCCCGCATCTCCGGCAAGGCTATTGTAATTATAATGTAATAATTTTGGGTCCTTCTACATCCGGTCTACAATATAGTCGATCCGTAAATCATTGAGATATTCCGTTACTCCTTTCTTTTTAAAATGAGAAATAATCTGGGAAAGGTATTTGTTGTTTACCTCCAGGGTAGCGGCAAATTTACTCACGGACATCTTTTTATCCAGGAATTTTTTCCCTTTTTCAAAGGTATCCAGCTTCTTTAGGACCATATCAATTACTTTCTGACTAATATCCGGTTTTTGGGAGGGAGGCCTTTTCTTTTTTGTGGCCTGGTTTTGTGGTCTATGTCCTTTCATAAAGGCTTCAAAGCGTTGCTTATAGATTTTTTTAATCCTGTAGCTCCTATAGACTAAGGATAAGATAAGGATAAACAAAAAAATGCCTGCTATGATTCCCCAGGTTTTCTGCTTGTTCCTGGTCTGTAAAAGTGCTTCAACCTTTTCTTTTTCACGCCTGACCCTTTTTACATCATATTCATTCTTGACCTTATCGTCCAGGTATTTCTCCTGGGTATCCAAAAACTCCATCGCCTGAAGCTGTCTTCCAAGATAGTGAAGCTGAAGTTTCAATTCTCCCCTTGACTTATGATAGGCATCTAATAACTTATATCCTTCGAGATATTCACGTTTCATATACCCCCTGGTTTTAAAACAGGTATCCACCGCTTTAAAATATTCTACAGCTTTTTTACGTTCATCCAGTCCCCAATAACTTTTTCCCAGGTAAAAAAGCCCCAATACCTCATTGGCAAAATCATCTTTCTCCTCCCGGATCACTTTCAGGGTACTATCCAGTTTATGTATGGCAAGATGATAATCAGATCTTATGCAGTCATTGATCCCTTCCGATTGGATAAAATATACTTCCATACTGGTATTTCCAATCTTTCTGCCTTCTGTAATCCCTAACTGGTTGACCCTTGAACTCGAACCATAATTTTCCATGCTGCTGTGGCACCGGCTTAAAAAATGTAAGGTATTCAAATAGCCCCTCGGAGCCTCTGTTTTAAAATATTCCAGACATTCCGTAAGTAGGGAAATAGCTTCGTCATAATACCGGGTGTAATATTTGACAAGGGCCATGTTGTATTTTAATTTGTATTTCAGGTAGTTATCATCCGTTTTTACAAGGTATCGATCGGACTCCAGGTAATGGTCCAAAGCCTCTTTATACCTTTTAAGGTTATAGTATTCCCCGCCTACAGAAAGATAAGCCGACCCCAAAAGGATAGGATCATCAGTTTTTTTAGCCATAAGGATCATACTATCCCCGTAAATCAGCTTTAAATTTCCATGAGAATAATGCAGGTAGTGTTTATAACCCTGGATCATTTTCTCCCGGTTACTCTCCATTTGTGCCTTATTGAGATAGGCTTTCAGGTAGAGAGATTGAGTGATACTGTCATTTTTTGAACTTGTGATATGATCGTAAAGAGAACGATAATCCTCTTTTCGAAGTGAGTCATTTGTTATTCGGGTGGGGGGTGTTACTTGTGGAAAAACAACATGGGTAGCAAAAAAGGATATGACAAGTATTTGTTTATAGATCATGATACTACATATTTAAGTACAATATGTCCTTAAAGCACCAGTTTTATGCTTTTTTCCTCACTTTTCTAGGAGACTTATTCCTGGAAGATAAAAATTAACTTAAATATAACACAAACCATTTATTATTAATGATTTTTTAACATTAGAGCAATACGGGGATTTCCGGAAATACAACGGAAGATTTCCGGAAATCCCCGAACATGTGGTTGCAAAAGTGCTGTAATCCCCCGTAGTTTTGTCTGTGAATTCAACGATCACAACTGCCGGTATTTTCCGGATAGCGAGTTCTGATCACCCGGGTGAGTAGGAACTGATAAAACAACTTCAGTTAACCAAATACTCACAAGATGAAAAATTTTAAATATGCTCTCGCAAGTGTTATCCTGATGTTTTGTGCTTGCACTACGGATGATGCCCTTTACCATGACCTTAATACCCAGGATATCCATCATCGTACCTCTGTTATTCCCTGGAATAATACCAATCCTTACGATGGTGTAGGAGAGAGGTATAGAGAAGCGCTTGACAGGTACATTGACATGAACAATATCGAACTTTCGGGCAAACATACCGTTCGACTTGCCGACCTGGGGAATAAACCCTATACCATTACCGATGATCCTTTACTGGCCCTCAAAGAAATCATTACCAATTCTCATTTAACACTTGCGGCAAAGACCAGCCTGGTGGATTTTATTGAAACCATTCTGACCTTACCACATGATCCTTATGAGGTGTTATACACAACCATTACACGGTATGAATCCCTGATGACAGACCATCCCCGTTTTTCTGCAGAAGACAAACGGGTCATACTCACCTTTACTTCATTGGTCAGGCATAGTTTCTATTCATATTCTACAGTAGATACCAACACAGAAGAAGAGGAGCCGGATGATGATTGGGATAATATGGTGGCTAACATGATCGACTTTATTCTTGTAGCCCTGGATGAAAACCCGGAAGAAACTATAAGCACCGCGAACCATTTTGTACAGAAGAATCAGTTTGCCAGTAAACCATAAGTTAGTATGCGTGTTAATAACGAAGAAAAGCGGACCATTGTCTTGTCCATAGGGCTTATTGGTTTTAATGTGTTGAGCATTTACCTGGTCATACAGTTGTTGGGCTATGACGAGATCCTGAATTATCCCGCTGATGGCTCCATAGAAAGGGAATCTCCAAAGGGGTTAGCCTGGCTGCTGTTTATTAACGGAATGTGCAACCTGCTCTATGTCGTGGTTGTACTCATGGCCAGGCTTATGAACCCTGATAAGAATTAAAATATTTGTTTTGAAACACCCCCATAATCATAAAGATTATTTTCCGGGCTTGCAGGTATCCTTCCTGAAAAACAAGAAGCAGGTAAAGAAAGTCAATCCGTTTTTACAGGAAAACCGCTTTGCCCTGCTGCTTGTAAGAAAAGGAAAAATAGACTTAAAAATGAAGAGCGATACGGTGTTATTGCAGCCTGGAGAATTGATATTCCTATCCGAAGAAACCTCTTCTACAATAACTGCAATTCATGACCAAACCTTAATAGGGATAGTCCTTTTTTCCCGGAGGTTTGCTTTCGGCGCCATCACGAAAACAATATTCCCCACCTTTCTTATTTTCCCAACGCTTGGGTGTTTCTCCAGGTTACAACTGAATACTCATGAGGTTTCCCTTTTATACCTGTTAATGACCCTGTTAGATATAAAAAGCAAAGGCCATAAATATCAGCAACCTCATAATCAGGTGCTGGAACTTGGATTTTATATGTTGTTATGGGAATTAAGAAACCTTTATCGTCATTACAACCGGGATGAATCCTTTCTTTATACCATGAAACATATATGGTTCATGCGTTTTTTTGATACCATACAGATACATTATAAAGAGCAACACCGGATACAATTTTACGCGGATAAGCTTCACGTAAGTACACGGTATCTTTCCAAAACGGTTAAAGAGGTTTCGGGAAAAACAGCCAAAAGATTCTTAAGAGACTTTCTTTTACAAGAAGCCAAAATGTTGTTACATGACCCTGTATCCGTTAAAGCCATCAGTCACGCTCTTGGGTTTAATTCTGTCCAACATTTTAGCAATTTTTTCAAAAGACATACAACGATCTCTCCAACAGCCTTTCGTGAAAGCCTGAATGATAAATCCATATTGTAGCCCCTCTTATGCTTATGGAAGGAGTTTATAAAGTTTTATAAATTCTATCATGTTAGTAGTAAAATGTCCTGGATGTTGCCGGGTAAATGTTGAAAAGCATGGGACGAAAATATCTGTTAGAATGGCTGGATATCCTGGTCAGTGTGACACTGAACCCGGAAAAGACCCTTGTTCAGAAAATCACGGAAGAACAGGTAGAATTTATTGTTAGGAATATACGAAGGGAATCTGCCTCCGTCAAATCCAAACTCAAACATCAGGTGTTTTCCCTGACCCGGGAAAAACACATCCGCCTGGTGGTAGAAAATTACCATACTTCCCTTCTTATTTTACTGGACCAGGTTTCAGAACAACAAAAAAATGACATCTTTCAAAGGGAAGATTTATTACAAGTGATGGATACCCTTCAATGTAGCCTGCAGGAATTAATATCTTTTCTTGAAACCTGGTTTACCCATTACCTGAAACCCGATAATGTTATAAAAAAAAGAACCTATTTCTCTCAAATTAAAGACCAGGAAAAAATCCTGTGTAATCTATCTACGGATCAAACGGCTCTGGTACTTCGGGCAGCAGATGAACTTCGGATTCTTAAGGCCAAATCCATGCGTCATGTATTTAGAACCATCGTTCCCTATCTTTCTACACCACATAAAAAAGATCTGTCCTATGATTCCCTTCGTGTAAAGGCTTATACACCAGAAGAAAAGGATAAAGAAGCGACTATCAACCAACTACAACGAATGATCAAAAAGATCAAAGAATATTAATTTCTTTCATTTTGCTCACTAAGTGAAATTTAAAATATTTCGGCGCTTGTGTCGAAATGTCTTTTCAAAGTTTTGAGACTTATGCTTCTTGGGGTTCGGGGTAGTTGACTAAGGTCATTACGGATCAGAATCAGGCTTTTCGGTATACAGTTTCTTTGTTAACACTAAAAAACACCTTTCAAGAACGCTTGATTTTGCTCAGGGGTACATGGGTACAACGGGGGTACAACTTTAAAGTTGTACTTGTGGTGTATGGTATTGTACTGTTCCTTTGTCCTGTTATTTGTTACCTATGGGTGTATTCCCCTGGGAAGTAATAAGCAGATGTTGAATGATAAAATGAAGAGGTATGTTTAATGAATTTTCCTGGGGTGAATATGCCCTTATGATAATACTGGTTTTAACCGCTTATTATGCCGCTCTCGGTTTGTGGTTTTACATCTTGAAATTAAGAACACCTGTTTCCGGAATACAATTAGCTACTCATACAGCACAAAGAGGAAACTATATTAAAGAAACAGTTTCTCCAGCTTCTTTTGAGGAAACTCCCAATGAAACTTTTGAGCAGACGGAAGCTATTATGACAACACTAAAAGATGTCATAGCGGAGGCTTTTAATAAAAAATATAACCGCAAACAGCTTTTGAATAGTCTTGGGAGGACATTACAAAAGCATCCGGAGATTGTCGGTACCCCTTTTCAACAGGGAATCCAGGAATTTATTAAGCAAGAATGTTATAAACATGCCCCCGTAGGTTTGCGTGATCGGGAAATGAAATTGTTATGGGGAACGAAAACCTGAGTGGGGTATTGTTTTAATGTGAAAAGACCTGTTCCTGTTCTGCCCTCTTGGGGTGGAAAGCCGCAAACAGACATGGGAATACCGGGTAAAGTGACGGCAGCAGGTTTTTTCACTTTTCTAAAGAGAATCAACTTTTAATGCAGAATGTCGAATGAAAACATGCAGTAGGAAAAACCGTAGACAGTTGGCCATCACAGGAATCATATGGTTAACTCATTTAGTAACTCTTGCCCAGGATGGAATTGCCGGGATCAACGAAGCCAATCAAAAGGTACGAAGCTATTTCGATGCCGGAACCAACCTCATGTACGCCGTAGGGGCTTTACTCGGCCTCATAGGGGCTGTAAAAGTCTACCAGAAATGGAATGCCGGCGACCCAGATACCGGGAAGGTCGCCGCGGCCTGGTTTGGCAGCTGTGTCTTTTTGGTAGTGGTAGCCACGGTGATCAAATCCTTCTTCGGTGTATAGTCACCCAGTCCGGATCATAATGGGCACCTGCCTACCAAGTAGGTTTAACAACTACGATCAATTATTTGTAAATCATTGACAAAAATGGAACAATCCTTAAAAGAAAAACTGTGGGCATATATCATTGAGAACAACCCTGAACTGATGTTCAATTTACAGGAAGATTACTCGGTACAGCAGTACCTGGACCGAAAGATCGAAGCCTTGCGCCCCCGGCTTAGGCAATGGAAAAAGGATAGCCTCCCGCCTTATATCATCGAAGAACAGGCTATGTTAGAACTAACAGCCGATTTAAGGCCTTCCAGGTTCCATTATATCCGAGACATTTTGGAAAAGGAATTTCTTCCCGACTTTTTAAGGTTCCGGGAAGCGGGAGTGCTTACCCACGAAGTGGTCAACCTGATCGGGACTTGTAAAGAAATTTTTGAAGCTATCGGTTTCTCCGAAGAAAACAGGAAAAGCCGCAGGCTCAGGTATGCGGTTATAAGAACCATCTCGGAATACTTGGAACAACATAAGAAAGAGTAAACCGGCCGGTGTAATCAGGAAAAACCAGGACCAGAAAATGCGCCCTATAATATTTACCCATATCAAATGTCCTTTGCATCGCTATACCTTCCGGGGCAAAGCCCTAAGGGAGTGGGTGGAGCAACAGTGCGAAGGCAGGGTGTTAAACCTTTTTGCCGGGAAGACCCTGCTCCAAGTGGATGAAGTCCGTAATGACCTTGATCCGGATGCCCCTGCCGATTACCATAGGGATGCCTTGGAATTTCTGCGAAGTTGGCCAGGTGAAAAGTTTAACACCATGCTGCTGGACCCACCCTATTCTTATCGGAAAAGCATGGAACTGTATAAAGGAATCCGATGTAGTCCTTTCCGGAGGTTAAAAGATACTATTCCCAGTCACTTGGAGATAGGAGGCAAAGTGATCACTTTTGGGTACCACAGTGTGGTGATGGGAAAGAACAGGGCATTTGTGGTGGAAAAGATTGGGATTTTTAGTCATGGTGGGACCATCCATGATACGATCGCTTCGGTGGAAAGGTACAGGTCTGGTCTGTAAATGATAAAGTATAAACCTATGATTAACAGCGTTTATCAAAACCATAAGGGGATCAATCAGACCATAGAGTTTCGCGGTTTAAAAGCCCAGTACATCTGGTATTTGGGAGGCGGCATAGTCATACTACTGATCCTTTTTGCCGGGATGTATATACTCGGACTACCTCCCCTGATCTGTGCCGGGATTATTCTTGCCCTGGGAGTATTCCTTGTAGTCAAGGTTTATAAAATGAGTAAAGCCTATGGGGAATATGGCCTTATGAAGAAGCTGGCCCAACGGCAAATTCCCAAAGTCATCAAAAGCCATAGCCGGAGCATTTTTTACAAGCAGAAAAGACAAAAGGGCTAATAGCTCTAAAGAGATTGATTAAAAAACAGGAAAATGAGGACGGAAAAAATGTTGGGGGACCTGTTTCCCATTATGGATGTGGAACACGATAGTATCCTTTCCAAAAAAGGGGACATTACCGTAGTGTTTAAAGCGGAGCTCCCAGAGATCTTTACACTGAGTAACCGGGAATACGAAGCCTTTCATCAAGCGTGGGTCAAGGCTATTAAGGTATTGCTCAACCATACGGTTTTTGCTAAGCAGGATTGGTTCCTGGAAAGCGGGCATCGGCCGGATTTTACCAAAGAGGGCCTTAGCTTTTTAAGCCGGAGCAGTGAACGGTTTTTTAACGAACGACCGTTTTTAGAACATTCCTGCTATATCCTGCTGACCAAAAAACCTTCGGGAAGGAAAGTTTCCTCCTCCATTTTTTCCAACCTGATCCGTCCGTCCCTGGTTCCTTCCGATATCCTGGATGCTCAAAAATTCCAGGATTTTATGGATAGCTGCGGGCAATTCCAGCGTATCCTGGAAGATAGCGGCTTTGTACAGCTCAAACGGTTAAAGGAAAAAGAACTTCTCAGTGGCCCGGACCAAGCAGGTTTTATAGAACGCTATTGTTTTCTTGAAGGCGAGATGGCTAAGGGGGCTAAGCCCCATTTAATAAAAGACATGGAATTGGCTGGGGATACCTTATGTATCGGTGATACCTATGCCCAACTTTATACCTTGGGCGATGCCGCCGACCTGCCCACCCTGTGCGGCTCCCGGATCGACTATGACAAATACAGTACGGATAAAACCCGCTTTAGCGTAGGGTTTGTTTCTTCCCTGGGACAACTTTTGCCCTGTAACCATATCCTCAGCCAGTATATTTTTGTTGAGGATGCTCAGAAAACCATTAAAAAGCTGGAAAGCAAACGCCTCCGGTTACAATCTTTGGCAGCTTACAGTCGGGAAAACGCTATTGCCCGGGATGCCGTGAACGATTTTTTAAACGAAGCCATCAGCGAACAACGGTTACCGGTCAAAGCCCATTTTAACCTGCTCACCTGGGGAAGCAGCAGGGAAGAACTCCAGGAACTCAAAAACAAGGTGTTTTCCGCCCTGGCCCAGATGGATGCCGTAGCCAAGATCGAGACCGCCGGGGCCGGGCAGATTTTCTGGGCCGGGATTCCCGGTAACGGGGCCGACTTTCCCATAAATGACACCTTTGACACTTTTGTGGAACAGGCCACCTGTTTTTTAAACCTGGAAACGGGCTATCGTTCTTCCCTAAGTCCCGTAGGGCTTCGCCTGGGGGACCGGCTTACCGGAAAGCCCATCCATGTGGATATCTCCGATGAACCCATGCAAAAGGGGATTTGTACCAACCGGAACAAGTTTATCCTGGGGCCCAGTGGATCGGGAAAATCCTTCTTTACCAATCATATGGTTCGTAGCTATTATGAACAGGGTACTCATATTATCCTCGTGGATGTCGGACATAGCTATAAAGGGCTATGTGATATGGTCGGGGGGTATTATTTTACCTATTCTGAAGAAAATCCCATCCGCTTTAACCCTTTTTACATCGGGGAAGGGGACCGTTTAGATACCGAGAAAAAAGAGAGTATCAAAACCCTGCTGCTGGCCCTTTGGAAAAAGGATAACGAAACCTTTAAACGGAGTGAGTATGTGGCCCTTTCCAATGCCTTGACCGGGTATTATGAGCATCTTAGGCAGTCGCCCGGCGACTTTGCGTGTTTTGATAGTTTTTATGAGTATCTCAAAGATACGTTTGTCAAGGAACTAGAAGGTGACAATGTGAAGGACAGGGATTTTGATGTCAACAATTTCCTGTATGTCTTACGCCCTTACTATAAAGGTGGGGAATTTGACTACCTGCTTAATGCCCGGGAAAACCTTGACCTGCTTGGGCAGCAATTTATTGTCTTTGAGCTGGATAATATTAAAGACCATCCCATTTTATTCCCGGTAGTCACCATTATTATCATGGAGGTGTTTATCAATAAGATGCGGAAGCTGAAAGGTATCCGTAAGATGATCCTTATTGAAGAGGCATGGAAGGCCATTGCCCGGGAAGGGATGGCAGAATATATTAAATACCTTTTTAAAACGGTCCGGAAATTCTTTGGGGAAGCTATTGTCGTAACCCAGGAAGTCGAGGACATTATTTCCTCTCCCATTGTCAAACAGGCGATTATCAATAACAGCGACTGTAAGATCCTGTTGGACCAGTCTAAGTACCAGAACAAGTTTGATCAGATACAGGAACTCCTGGGACTAACTGACAAGGACAAGGCACAAATCCTCTCTATAAATAAGGCTAACGATCCTACCAAAAAATACAAAGAAGTCTATATCTATCCCCCGGGGAAAGTATATCGCACTGAGGTTTCCCTGGAAGAATACCTGGCCTACACCACCGAACAAAGTGAAAAAGTCAAGGTGATGGCATATGCTGAAAAATTTGGAGGAAACATTCAAAAAGGTATTGCTGCCCTTGCGGCGGATATAAGAGGTAAGAATTAGCAGAGCCACGAACCTGTCTAAGCCGGCAGGCAGGTTCACTAATACTAAAAGGACAAAAAATATTCGTGTATCCATGACTCAAGAAAAAAAGAAAAGAGATGAAACAACTATTGCTAAAAATGACCGTAGGGATGCTATGTATAACCCTGTTAAGTACAACCCCGGCTCGGGCTGAAGAACCACCAGCTCCTATTGGCATCATACAGGTCATCAAGGCCGGGATCAAAAAGGTGATTAAAGCGATTGACCTGAAAATTCAACGCTTACAGAACAAGACCATCTGGCTGCAAAATGCCCAAAAGACCATTGAAAATACGTTGTCCAAGCTCAAGCTGACCGAGATATCCGAATGGACCGAACGTCAACGAGATTTATATAAAGGCTATTACGAGGAATTGGTCAAGGTTAAATCAGTGATCTCTTATTACCAGCGTATCCGGGACATCACCAACATGCAGGCTGCAATGGTAGACGAATATGGGCGGGTTTGGCGCCTGCTTCAGCAGGATAACCGCTTTAGCCCAGAAGAGCTGGACTATATGGAAAAAGTGTATTCCGGGATGCTGGATGCCAGCCTGCAAAACCTGGACCAGATCTTTTTGATTATCGAAGCCTTTGCCACCCGGATGAGCGATGCTAAACGTCTGGAAATTATAAATCAGGCTGCGGACCGGGGAGAACAGACCTATTTTGACTTAAAGCGATTTAATCGCCAGAATATCCTGCTAAGCCTGCAAAGGGCTAAAAGTGAAAGTGAGGCAGAAGCCGTAAGGCAGCTTTATGGTATTGAAGAATGATAGAAAAGGACAAGTTATGAAAAGGACAAAAACACTATGGGTATTCCTGCTTGTAGGCTTCTTTGCAATAAACACTGCTCGGGCCCAGACTTTTTCCGAATGGTGGCGCCAAAAGAAAGCCCAAAAGAAATACCTCCTTCAGCAAATCGCCGCTTTGCAGGTTTATATCGGCTATGCCCGTAAGGGCTATTCCATTGCCAAAGATGGACTCAATTTTATCGGTGACCTTAAAAACGGGGAAATGAATCTTCATGCGGATTATTTCCGTTCCCTGGGGAAAGTGAATCCCCATATCCGGGAGTATGCCAAAATTGGCGATATCATCGCTTTGGAATACCGAATGGCCGGGGATTATAGCCAAATCTTAAAACAGCTCCGGCAAAGCGATGCTTTTAATAAGGATGAACTGGATTATTTTGTCCGGGTCTTCGGCAAAACCCTGGACTTCTTTTCAGATACCCTGGATGAACTTATCGCAGTCAGTACTGATGGCCATTTGGAAATGACCGATGATGCCCGGCTGGAACGAATTGATCTGCTGTATAAGCGCATGACGGAACATTATACCTTCTTTCGGGTGTTCCGAATGGAATGTACCCTGCTGGCTATGGCCCGTCTCCGGGAAGAAGAGGATACCCGGACCAGCCGCCTGTTGTATAACTTAAAACAATGATATGATGCTACGAAAGATGATAGGTGCCGGGCTGCTATTTTTTAGCTTTTTGGCCCCGATAAAAAGCACTGGCCAATCCAACGAGGTGGCGCAACTACTACTTAACGTGGAAAAACTCACCCAGTTTAAGCAGATCCTTAGTGATATGAAAAAGGGCTATGAGATCCTCAGCAAAGGATACAACACCATCCGCGACCTCTCCCAAGGGAATTTTACGCTACACCAGGTGTTCCTGGATGGACTCCTACAGGTCAGTCCGACGGTCCGGAATTACAAACGGGTCGCCGATATTATCCGGTACCAGGGATTGTTGGTAAAGGAATACAAAGCCGCTTTTTCCCGGTTTCAAAAAGATGGCAACTTTAACCCGGAAAAATTGGCTTATTTAAAAAAGGTTTATGACCGGCTCTTTAAGGAAAGCCTGCAAAACCTGGATGACCTGGCCACGGTCCTCACCGCTAACAAGCTCCGGATGTCGGATGATGAACGATTGAAAGCCATTGACGGCATCTTTGCTGATATGGAAGATAAACTGGAATTCCTCCGATATTTTAACAACAAGACCACCGTACTGGCCATTCAAAGGGCCCGGGAATACCAGGACACCAAGACACTGGAACTTATCTATGGATTACCAGAGCCTGGACATTAGGCCTTAATACAAAACCCTTATGAAAAGATTGATTCGAATATCAGGATTACCTGTAGTAGCCATGTTTATGCCCACATTTAGCGTGGTGGCCCAAGGCAGTGGAAAGATCAGTGGATTACACGGGGTATTGCAGGACCTTTATTCCGAGATGATGCCTTTGTGCAGCCAGCTGATCGGCGTAGGAAGAGGCATTGCCGGTTTTGCGGCCCTTTGGTATATCGCCTCCCGGGTATGGCGGCACTTGGCTAATGCCGAATCCATTGATTTTTATCCCTTGTTCCGGCCCTTTGCCATAGGATTGTGTATTGCTGTTTTTCCTTCGGTGATTGGCCTGATCAACGGGGTGATGCAACCTACTGTGACAGCTACTTCTGCTATGGTGCAGAATTCCGATCAGGCTATTGCCGTGCTATTGGAAAAGAAAGAAGAGGCCATGCGAAAGACCGATGCCTGGAAAGCCTATGTAGGTGTTTCAGGAGAAGGCGACCGTGATGCGTGGTATCGCTATACCCATGACGATGCCGATCCTTCCGAAGAAGGGTTTTGGGAAGGTGTCGGTAATGATATCAAATTTGACTTTATGAAGGATTTCTATCATCTCAAACATTCTGCTAAACAGTGGATGAGCGAAATTCTCCAGGTGGTCTTTGAAGCGGCAGCCTTATGTATCGATACCCTTCGCACCTTTCAGCTTATTGTTTTGGCCATCCTCGGCCCCCTGGTCTTTGGGATCGCAGTCTTTGATGGGTTCCAGCATACCCTGGCCGTATGGATTGCCCGCTATCTCAATGTGTTCCTCTGGCTTCCCATCGCCAACATCTTTGGCAGCCTTTTGGGAAAAATCCAGGAGAAAATGATCGAGCTGGACTTTACCCGGATACAGGAAACCGGCAACACCTTTTTTAACCAATACGATGTGGCGTATTTGATATTCCTGATCATTGGTATTGTAGGTTACTTTACTGTGCCGAGCATGGCCAATTACATCATCCATGCCGGGGGTGGCAGTGCCTTTACCCAAAAGGTGACCAATCTCTTATACGCTTCTTCACGAAAAGTGGTTTCCTCTACCACATCCGGGGCCGGAATGGTCGTGGATGTGATGGGAGATGCCTATGGCAAAATGTCCCAGAGTATGGCCGGGCACGGGGTATCTTCCAACTATTTTGGGGATAATTCCAATGCTTCCGATAAATATATGAAAGATAAGTTGCGAGGTAACAGCTGACGCCCAAGGGATTTAGTATTAAGATGATTTGAAACCTAATGAAGATAGAAAATGATGAGTGAAAAATGTTTCAAAAAGCAAAAAATATTGATACAGCCTTTAAGCAGGTTCGATTGGTCGCTATGGTCGTTATTACAGGCTGTCTACTGATCTGTGGTTTTGTGATATACCAAAGTTATGCCCTGGCATCCGGGATGCAACAGCGAATCTATGTCCTCTCCGGTGAAAAGGTCCTGGAAGCTTTTTCCTCCAGCCGGAAGGAGAATATCCCAGTGGAAGCCAGGGATCATGTGAAGACTTTCCATTATTGGTTCTTTACCCTGGACCCGGACGATAAGTTGATCCGGGAAAATATCACCAAAGCCTTGTACCTGGCTGACGCTTCAGCCAAAAGGCAATACGACAACTTAGAAGAAAAGGGGTATTACGCCCAGATCATGGCCGGAAATGTCAGCCAAACCATTAAAGTGGACAGTGTTAGGGTAGATACCGGGAACCATCCCTATGGCTTTCGTTGTTATGCCACGCAGGAGCTTATCCGAAGGACCAGCATTGTCACCCGGAGCCTGGTCACGGAAGGGGTCTTACGCAATGTGTCCCGGAGTGATAACAACCCGCACGGGTTTTTGATTGAACGTTGGCGGATACTCGAAAACCGGGATATCAAAGTAAAAAACCGTCGATAATCCTCAAAAGAAAAGAATGACAAAAGGAAAAAGGACAGGAAAGGAAAAAGGACTACGTCGGGACGGGCTGGTCTTATGGGGCATCCGGGGATTACTTCGCCTGCAATCCCGGTGGGCAGACTGGATGGAGCGGAAAACGGAAAACATTTCCCCTAAGATGTGGGCCGTTTTGTTGACTGGGTTTGTTATGGTGTCTGTTGGATTTAATGCCTGGTTGATCTGGTATAGCATCTCAGGCAAGGATCGGCAAGAGATTTCCGTGACTCCTGTACAGAAACCCGGATATATCACCAGGCCGGGAAATGAGGTCCTCGACAGTTTGGTGAAGGATAGTCTTTTGAGGAACAATAATAACGAACGACAAAATGATAGAAAATGATGAAACTGAAGAAAAAACAGAAACTCCTGGTGGTTTTGCCACTATTGGCCCTGCCGTTTGTCACCCTGCTGTTCTGGACCATGGGCGGTGGCGGAGGCCCCACTCCCATGGAAAAATGGCAGGGGTTAAACCTGAAACTGCCTGAAGTGAGTCGGGACCAGGACGATCCAAAGGACAAAATGAGCTATTACAAACAGGCGGCTTCCGATTCTGCCAAATGGAAGGAGCAGGCCAAAAACGATCCGTACTATAAGCAGGTTCTCGATGAGAGCATGCCTAAAGGTGAACCCATTTTGCCCGAAGAATGGGAAAAAGAAACAGGTTTAAAACCTGCTGTGATGACCAGCCACCGCGATCCGAATGAAGAAAAGGTCTATCAAAAGCTGGCCGAACTGGAACAAATCCTGGATAGGCCGGATTCATTGGCCACCCCAGCAGAAGCACAACCCCTGGTTATACTAGGGACCGGAGCCTCTCCGGCCGGGGTTTCCCCGGCGGCGGGGGTGAAGGATATAGAGCGATTGGAGCAGATGATGGAACAAATGACCACCCCGGAAACCGAAGACCCGGAATTGCAACAACTCAATCAGATGCTGGAGACCATTTTGGACATCCAGCACCCTGGGCGGGTACAACAAAAACTTGAACAGGCTTCCCGGGAAAACAAGGGACAGGTTTTTGCAGTATCTTCTGTGCCTGAAGAAAATCCTGTATCCCTCTTGGATCAGCAGGATACCCTCCTTGAAGGTGGTACCTCCTTTTACGGACTGGAAGATTTTCCGCGAGAAGATGTTCAGCAAAATGCCGTGGCTGCTGTGATCCATGAAACCCAGTCCTTGATGGCGGGGTCCACCGTCAAACTACGCCTGACCCAGGATATCTATATCGAAGGGGTCCGTATTCCCAAAGGGCATTTTGTATTTGGAACAGCCGAGATCTCCGGGGAACGCCTGGATATTGCTGTAGATGGTATCCGCTATCAAAACTCCTTATTCCCGGTAGAGTTGATCGTGTATAGCATGGATGGTATACAGGGCTTGCATATCCCCGGGGCTATCACCCGCAAGGTGGCCAAGGAATCCGCCGGGCAGGCGGTTCAAGGTTTTGGCCTGACCTCTTTTGATACTTCCCTGGAAGCTCAGGCCGCCAGTGTTGGGATCGAAGCGACACGTAACCTGCTCAGTAATAAAGCGAAACTTATTAAGGTCACCGTCAAGGCCGGGGACCGGGTACTACTCAAGGATAAAAAACAAAAGAACTATTAAAATCAGAAATCATGAAAGCAAATTATCGAGATGTATACATAGGAATGGCCCTGGTGCTTTCCTCATTATTGGGCTTTGCCCATACAGGAACCATTCATACCATTGATGCCTTTCCCATAGCCATTACCACGAACAAAACCACCAACCTGATCTTCCCCTATGAAATACAAAGTGTAGACCGGGGTAGCCGGGAGGTGTTGGTGCAAAAGGCCAAAGGGGTAGAAAACATTTTACAACTCAAAGCTGCCAAAGAGGACATGAAAGAAACCAATCTCACCGTGATTACCACCGATGGCAAATTGTATTCTTTTTTACTCAACTATAACCCCAACCCTGTGGCGCTTAATTACTCCTTTGGAAAACGGGATATTTCCGAGGTGGCTTTTTCCTCCGAAAAAAATAACGAGAGCATCCTAACAAAATACTCGGAAATCGCTTTTGGGAAAAAGAAAAGGCTCAAAGGGATAAAGGATAAAGGCCACGGGATTAAATTGAGATTAAGTGGGCTTTATGTCAAGGACAATGTCATGTATTACCGTTTTCATATCGAAAACAATTCCGATATCCGCTATGATATCGATCAACTTCGATTTTTTGTCCGGGACCGGAAAAAGGCCAAACGTACCACTTATCAAGAACTGGAAGTCGAGCCGCTATACACTTATAAAGATACGGACAAGGTCGAAGGACAGTCGGAACAAACCTTGGTAGTGGCCTTACCCAAACGAACCATGCCTAACCAAAAGTATCTCGCGGTACAGTTGATGGAAGAAAACGGGGGCAGGCATTTAGAGCTCAAAATAAAAAACAGCAAGCTCATACGAGCCACCGTATTGTAGTAAATGATGAATGTTGAACTATAAAATGAAAAGTGATGAACGAGGAAAATTTAAGTTTCTTACAAGAACAAGTCATGTATGCCGGGTTCGGAGATACCCTGGACAACGATTTAAAGGAAAAAATTGCACAGCAACCGGAAACATTTGCTTTGGAGTATCAAACGGAGTACGGTAAGGATAAGGTAGAAGCGGAACTTCATTTCAGCCAGTCCAATAAGGAAGAATATAAGGATATGTATTTTTTTAATTCCTATAAGGTAAAGTTGGAACGGGAAGGTCAGCCGGATATGGAACAACAGTTCTATATCAATAAAGGGGGAAGCATTACCCTGAAAGAAGCTTATAACCTGATGTGTGGCCGGTCCGTCAATAAAAATCTATGGAACAAGACCGGGGAATTGTATAATACCTGGCTCCAGATGGATTTTAAGCAGACCAATGACAAAGGAAACTACGGGCTCAAATACTTTAATGAAAATTACGGCTATGATCTGGATGCCGCCTTGCAAAAATATCCCTTGAAAGAACTGGAAAATGATACCTATAAGGCCAACCTGGTAGAATCTCTTAAAAAGGGAAACCCGGCTTCGGCTACCCTGGTCAAGGAGGGAATGGAAGATCAGAAGGTCTATGTGGTGGCTAACCCTAAGTTTAAATCCGTGACCCTGTATGACAGCAATATGCAACGTTTGGGCCGTAGGAGAAGGGAAAAACTAGATGCTTCAAAGAAGCAGAACCAAAAACAAAACCAGGCCGTGGAGGGGGATGAATCCTCTTCATCGGCTAAAAAGAAACCTTGGAAAAGGGCCAGGGCGGTATAATACTGTCCTGACTCATCCATGAAGAAGCAGGTATGAAAAACGCTGTTATAGAAAATAGGGTGGAAAAAGAGCTGAACGAATGGCTGGTCAGGGAACAGCGGTTTCAAAAACTGTTTTCTTTTTCCGTGGATCGCAACCGGGCGTTTTTAAGGGAAAAGCTACGGTATTACCGTACCCTCCAGGCTAAATACAAGGCCAGGGCCGGACCAAAGGAACAGTTGACCCTGCGTATGATGCGAGAGGAACAACGGGCCATTGAAAAGCAGCTGTATCCTAACCTATGGATACGATTGGGATATAAAGTGTTATCCGGTATCGTACAAGGAGCATCAGCCGACCGGGAACAAAAAAGACAGGCAGCCCATATACAGGACTTAAAGGAATCCTTCCGGAAGTTGGGATTCCCTGAAGTTCCCCTGGACAGGCAAAAATTGAGGGACCATCAAAAAATGATGATTCCGGTTGCCTATGAGGTGGGGGAAAACCAGAGAATGGCCTTCGAGCTAAACTTGGAGAAGGGGGATAAAGGTCAATTTCACCTGGTAGGGTATACGGCATACTTGCAACGAGAAGGAAACACTCCTCTTACTGTAAAGCAACATTTTGAGATTAATAAAGAAAATATCATTACTGCAAAACAAGCCTACAACCTGCTTTCTGGTCGTCCTGTAATGACAGGAACCAAAGAGAACAGGCACTGGGTTCAGCTGGATATTAATGACAGGGATTCTTCTTTTAATTATTGTATACGACGATTTTATACCGGATATGGTTTTGATCTTGAAAAAAAGCTTCGAGAATTGCCTTTAAAAGAACTCAGAACTCCGGAAGAAACCCGGAAACTTATAAAAGCCCTGCAAAATGGAGAGCAGAAAGAAGTAACCTTTATCCAGGGGAACAAACAGCAAAGGATAGTTCTGGAGGTTAATCCCCGGTTTAAATCGCTAAACCTGTTTAATCAAAAAGGAGAAAAGGTTTCCCTGCCCCAGGCTCTAAAGGATAAGGTTTCAAGAAAAACAGGGTTGAGAAAAGGGAAACGGCTGCAAAAAGGACTTCCTGGGAAAGACCGTATTCGGGTTAGAAGAAAGTAATCAAAGCGTAAAACATTTAAAACAAAGCCCGGAATTTGGGCTTTTGATGTTTAAATCACAGGTGAGCAATAAAAGAACGATATATGAAGAGGATGTCACCGGAAAAAGTTGTAAGCATACTTTCGAGTTATGGAGAGGATATTACCCTGGAGGAAGCGGAAACATTGTTAGATTTTTTATACGAATTGGCCTCTATTGCCCTAAGACAATCTTTGTTCAAAAGGAAAGAAGCACAAGGGAATTAATGATAATCTACAATATATCTATTCATGAAAATTCCCAGAAATATAATGGAAATTCATTGTTTTTAAAATTGGAAATCACTAAATTGTAATTTATTCCGCAGCCCTTTAATTTGTTAGGGAAAATCGAATCTATACACTGTTTTAACCCCATTATTGGGGTTGTATTGTTTGTATTAACATTTATGGAATATGGTTATGAAGTGTAAAACGAAGAACATTACCAATGAAAACAGCAGATTTATATATTAGGGTGAGTACAGATGAACAAGCAGACAAAGGGTATTCGCAACGTGACCAGGAAGAGCGTCTGAAAAAGTACTGTCAGATCAATGGTTTCAAGGTAGGAAAGATAATGTTTGAAGATCATTCGGCAAAAACCTTCAATCGTCCCATTTGGCAGAATTACCTGGATTTTCTTAGAAGGCATAGAGGTAAGGGGTCTGATCTGGTATTGTTTACTAAGTGGGATAGATTTAGTAGGAACACAGGCGATGCTTACCAGATGATAAACTGGCTAAGGAGAATGGAAGTGGAACCACAGGCCATTGAACAACCTTTGGATACTTCTATTCCTGAAAACAAATTGATGTTGGCTATTTATCTTGCAACACCCGAGGTAGAAAATGACCGTAGGGGATTAAATATTTTTCACGGTATTCGTCGGGCTAAGAAAGAAGGTCGATGGACAGGAATAGCCCCACCCGGGTATATTAACCGTCAAGAAGGTTCCCGAAAATATATTGATCTAAAGGAGCCTGATGCCAGTATAATCGAATGGGTATTTGAAATGATCGTAAAAGGCAGGTATGTAACCAACGAATTATGGAGAATGGCCCAGGAAAAAGGACTAAAGATTTCCCGATCACGTTTCCATGAAATGGTTCGTAATCCAGTATATTGTGGCAAAGTCATTGTCCCGGCCTATAAGGATGAGGAGAGTAGATGGGCAGAAGGGCAACACCAACCGATTATCTCTGAACACATTTTTTGGCAGGTCCAGGATAGATTAAAGGGATGGGGAAGGAAAACCTGTACCAAGAGAGTGTCTCATGATCGGTTGCCTTTACGAGGGTTTTTGATCTGCCCGGATTGTGGGAAAATATTAACTGGAAGTGCTTCTAAAGGGCGTTCGGGATATTACTATTACTATCATTGTGCGGCTCCTTGTCGTGCACGTTTTAAAGCCGATAATGCCAATCAGCTTTTCCTTAATGAACTAAAAAAAATGAAACCAAAGCCGGGACGAGTGGAGGTATTTAAAAAGGTATTAAAGAACCTGTATAATTCACAAACTGATCATATTAAAATAGATAGGAGGAACCTATTAGATCGGATAAATAAAGAAACTGACAGGTTAAGCAAGGCAAGAGAACTTCTTATAAAAGGAAGTATTGATGGAGAAGATTACAAGGAAATTAAAACAGAAAGCAATCGAAAAATCGATGAAATGGAAAAGCGGTTATCTGCTTTGGGATCAGCGCCTGAAAAGGACATGGAAACAATTATAGATAAAGCAGTACATAGTCTCTGTAACCTCGACGAGCTCTATGAAAATGAGGATATAGAGGTCAAACGCAAAATTATTGGTTCGATATACCCTGAAAATCTAGTGATTTCAGAAACTGGTTGTCGAACCGCCCGGCTCAATAAAGCGATTGAGCTTATGTGTTTGATAAACAATAACTTAAAAGGTTGTAAAAAAGAAAAAGACGCTCATTTTGAGCGTCTTTCCCGGTACGTGGTACCTCCAGGAATCGAACCAGGGACACATGGATTTTCAGTCCATTGCTCTACCAACTGAGCTAAGGTACCGGCTGTTAATTGCGGCTGCAAATATAGGGGCAAAATTAAATATTGCAAAACAAAAACGCAAAAAAAACTCTTTTGTAAATTTACATCCTTAATTTTGATTATGACCTTAGCTGTAGACGCCGGAAATACCCTGGTAAAAATTGCTGTTTTTCAGTCAGATGACGTTTTGTATGCCGAAAAGTTTCCTGCCGGAGACTTCCTGAAAAAAAATTCGGAGATTCTGGAAAAATATCCTTCGGTGACCGATATGATCGTCGCCTCCGTAGCTGATATTGCCGAAAATGACCTTCGGGCCCTGGCAAAAAAAGTACGTTTACATATCCTGGGAAACTTGCCCGTACTCCCTTTCAGTAACAGGTATGCCACTCCGGAAACTTTGGGAGCGGACCGGGTGGCACTTGTCAGTGCCGCATCCAGGACATACCCGGGGAGGAATGTTCTGGTCATCGATTCCGGGACCTGTATAACCTATGATTTTCTGAACGAAAAGAACGAATATCTCGGCGGGGCCATTTCTCCCGGTATCCGGATGAGGTATAAGGCCTTGCATACGTTTACCGCTAAATTACCGTTAATAGATGCTGACCGGCTGGGAGATGTTATAGGCAATTCCACGGCCACAAGTATCTCATCCGGAGTGCTGAATGGTGTTGTAAATGAAATAGATGGGATTATTGCACAATACCGGCAACGATTTCAACATTTAACAGTTATTTTAACGGGCGGGGACCTGGATTTTTTGTCAAAACAATTAAAAAGTAGCATATTTGCCAATCCGAATTTCCTCCTGGAGGGGTTGAATTTTATTATGGAACTCAATAAGAACCAATGATCAGAAAGATATTTATTGTTTTAGTTGCATGTATTGCCACCAGCGGTTATGCGCAGAGAGGATCGTCTTCACCCTACTCATTTTACGGTATCGGGGACCAGAGATTCAAAGGGACGGCAGAAAACCAGGCCATGGGGGGCATAAGCATTTATTCCGATAGTATTCACCTCAACCTCAATAACCCCGCGGCATACAGCGACCTGCATCTCACAGTATATTCCGTCGGGGGAGCCTATACCAACAAAACCCTCAAAAGTAAAACGCAAAAGGAAAATGCTTCTACGGTCTATTTGGATTACCTGGCGCTGGGATTTCCTTTGATCCGGGGGAAACTCGGGGCAGGATTTGGTTTAATGCCTTATACCTCAGTAGGGTATAACCTGGAAAACAGAACAGAGACCACACTGGACCAGTTTAAAGGAGAAGGAGGGGCCAACAGGGCCTTCCTCTCAGCAGGATACAAGATCACCAATAATTTCAGCCTGGGGGCCACTGCCAATTATAACTTCGGGAAGATCACAAACGAATATCACCGGGTAGTGCAGGATATCCAGCGCCCTACAACAGAGAGCAATACCTCGCAACTGAGCGGGTTCGACTTCAACTTGGCACTGAACTACAAGACCCGACTCAATGATAAGCTGACACTGCGTTCATCTGTAATGTACGCGCCGGAAACCACGCTGACTTCCGAGAATACACGGATCATTTCGGTAACGACTGTGAATCCGAATAACGGACGGATCATAGGGAGGACCGAAAATGTCAATCTGGATTCGTTGGGCCTTAGGAAGGTGGATCTCAACATGCCTGAAAAATTTACGGTAGGTGTCGGAATAGGACAGGAAAGGAAATGGTTTGCAGGTGCCGAGTACGAATGGAAAAAAAGTAGTAAATTTGACAACCCGTTTATTTCGGTAGACGGTGTAAGCTATGACGATGCCACCAGGTTTTCGGCCGGAGGTTTTTTTATACCGGATTACAGTTCCTTTAGTAACTACTGGAAACGAATTGTTTACAGGCTCGGTGTACGTTATGAAGAGACCGGTCTGCGTGTGAAAAATGTACCGCTGAACGACTTTGGCATATCTTTTGGTCTGGGTTTACCGTTAGGAGCCCCAATCCCTACCACGAACTCATTACAATATGCAGGAATGTTTTCCAATATCAACGTAGGTGTCGAACTCGGACGAAGAGGGACCACCACGTATGGCAGGATACAGGAAGACTATTTAAAAGTGAACATCAGTTTGTCTCTCAATGACAAATGGTTTGTAAAGAGAAAGTATGATTAACCACAATAAATTCTAAAAAAATGAAAAAGAAGGGTACATTATTTTTATTTGGTTTGGTTGGGGGCGTTGGTTTTGCTTTCGCACAGGCGCAAAACCCGGAATGTATGACAAACTTGTCCGTATTCGGAGAACACGCTAAGGTGAAGAATTACGACGCAGCATATGAGCCTTGGAAAATGGTGTTTGACAATTGCCCGGAGATACACCCGGCAACTTATATATATGGAGAACGTATCTTAAAAGATAAGATAAAAAAGACTTCCGGAGAGGAGCAAAAAGGATATATCAATACGCTGATGTCCGTTTACGACGGTGAGTTGAAATACTTCCCGAAACGATACAGCAAGGCCGATGTGCTTGCCAAAAAAGCCTTATTGATGTACGACGAAAAAACAGGAAATAGTAAAGAGATCCTGGGGCTGCTCGACGATGCTTTCCAGAACGATCGTGAGAACTTTAGCAATCCTAAAGCGCTTTACCTCTACTTTTCTCTCGTTGTAGACGAGTATGAGGCCGGGAATAAAGACCTGCAGGAAGTATTTGATACTTACGATGCAGTGAACGAACGAATTGACGGCGAGCTGGCAGGCCTTTCCAAAGTACTCGACCAGTATGTGGCCAAAGAAGAAGCCGGAGAAACGCTTGGCGCCAAAGACAAGCAAAAGTTTAATAATGCCAAGATCAATACCGAATCTTACGGCAAGATCGGTGGTAGTATAGATTCCAAGCTGGGTAGCCTGGCAGATTGTGAAAACCTGATCCCCCTGTTGCAAAAGAATTTCGAAGCCAAGAAGAACGATGCGCAATGGCTTAAGCGATCTGCCGGAAGGATGGACGCCAAAGAGTGTTCAGACGATCCTATGTTTATCAAACTCGTAGAAGCACTGCACGCCATAGAGCCGTCTTCCAAGTCTGCTTATTACCTCGGGGTGCTCAATGATAAGAAAGGAAGTTCTTCAGACGCGATCAAATATTATAACGAAGCCGTAAGCCTGGAAAAAGATTCTTACAAAAAAGCCGATATCCTTTTCAAGATCGGAGTAAAATATAAACAGGCAGGAAAAGGTACCACAGCCTACAAGTACTTTAAGCAAGTACTGGATGTTCAGCCTTCCAACGGAAAAGCCTATTTACAGATCGCTAACCTGTATGCCAACAGCGCCAACCAATGTGGTAGTACTGCTTTCGAAAAAAGAGCAGTTTACTGGAAAGCAGCACAAATGGCCAGGAAAGCCGCTCAGGTAGACCCTTCAGTAAAATCGCATGCGTCACAGACTGCAGCCAGCTACGAAGGAAGAGCGCCCAGCAAACAGGATATCTTTAGCTCAGGAATGAGCGGTAAGACAATTCAATTCAATTGCTGGATAGGTGGAAGTGTAAAAGTTCCCAGCATCTAGTAAACCGGAAAGTGAAACAAAGGTTGAATCATATTTTAAAACGCATTGTCACAGCTTTTGCTGTGGCAATGTTTTTTTCATGCAATTCCAGTTTTGAGGATATCCGCAAAATAGACGAACCCCAACGCTTCCCCGTAGGTGTTGCAGAGAACTTTCGTCTAATCTACACCGATTCCGCCCGTATCAAAGCCACATTGACCAGTTCGCTGAGTAAAGACTTTTCCAACCAGGAATTTCCGTACCAGGAATTTCCCGAAGGCCTTAAAGTGGATTTTTTTGACAAAGACAAAAACAAAAGCACCGTCACCGCCGATTACGGTATCATTTACCAGGCTACCGATATGACCGACCTTCGCGGTAATGTAATACTTCATACCCATGACGGAAAAAAACTGGAAACATCACAACTCTACTGGGATCAGAAAAATAAATGGGTGTTTACCAAAGAAAGGTTTATCTACACCAATCCCGAAGACGGGACTATAATGAATGGAGAAGGTATAGAGTTCAGTCAGGATTTTGACGAAGGGAAGGGCCAGGTAAGAGCCTATAAGGTAGACGGGGTAAAGGACATAGAAGTGTCTGAAGAAGATAGTCTGGAAAACATTGAGCCTTCCGGAGAGAACGAAGGGTAAAACCGGGACTGTTGGTATTCGATGATCGGTATAGATCACAGAATATTAACCCCTGACCACCAAATACTGATTACTGAATACCGATCACCGAATACCGATTTCCCACCGCTTTGTATATCTTTGTGTAACAACTGTGTATTTTTTATACATTTTAGCAATACGAAAATTTTGGATCGAATGAAGTTATTTAGAATTACCGAAATCGTTTACCTGGTGGTTGCCGTACTATCTGTTGTGGAAGTGATCAGAAAGTGGGATGTGGACAGGAGCAGGGCCTACCTCTTTCTTTTTTTTGCCGTGGTATCCATTCTTATGTATTTTTTTCGCAGGTACTACCGAAAGAGGTTCGAGCAAAGGAAAAATAACGATGATCGCCGGTAAAAGAACCGGCCCGAGAACAGAATGCTTTTGCTAACTATGGACTATACCATCATAATCATCGTCGTTTCACTGCTGTTTTCCGCTTTTTTTTCCGGAATGGAGATCGCCTACGTATCTTCCAATAAAATACATATAGAAATAGAAAAGAAGCAGGAAGGCTGGCTGGCCAAAGTACTCACAAAACTTACGGTAAAGCCCTCCAAGTTCATCGCCACCATGCTTGTGGGTAATAATATTGCCCTGGTGGTGTATGGTTTTTATATGGGCGAACTTATTGTAAGCAGAATATACCCGGGTTATATGGGTGCGGGCGAACTTCCGCTGCGGATCATCCTTGTACAGACCCTGATCTCTACATTTGTCATTCTCATTACCGGCGAATTTCTGCCCAAGGTGTTCTTCCAGGTATATGCCAATAAACTATTGCGGGTATTTGCCTTTCCTGCATATATTTTTTATATGCTGTTCTCTTTTATCTCCGAACTGGTGATCCGCATATCCGACTTTATCCTGAAGGCCTTTTTTAAGACCAAAGGCGACGAAGTACAGCTTACCTTCAGCAAAGTGGAACTGGGCGATTACATTTCCGAACAGATGGAGGCAGTAGAAGACGAAGACGAGATCGACTCCGAGATACAGATTTTTCAGAATGCCCTCGAGTTCTCCGATGTAAAAGCCCGGGAAGTGATGGTCCCCCGGACGGAGATTGTAGCGGTGGAACTGCACGAATCGCCGAAAAGCCTGGTAAAATTGTTTACCGAAACCGGATATTCCAAAATACTGATATACAAGGATACCATAGACAATATTATAGGATATGTGCATTCCTTTGAGCTGTTCAAAAAACCGAGAAGTATAAAAAATGTGATGCTTCCCGTGGAATTTGTACCGGAAACCATGCTTATTAACGATATACTCGGCAGTCTTACCAAAAAGCGAAAAAGTATAGCCGTGGTGCTGGATGAATACGGGGGGACTTCCGGTATACTCACCGTGGAGGACATCGTTGAAGAGCTGTTCGGGGAGATCGAAGATGAACACGATACCGTGGCGTTGTATGAAGAACAGATCGGCGAAAAGGAATTTAAGTTTTCTGCCCGGCTCGAAGTGGATTATATCAATGAAGAGTACAAGCTGGAACTCCCCGAAAACGAGAATTACGAAACACTGGGAGGACTTATCGTTAACTATATCGGGGAGATCCCCGGAAAAGGCGAGGAAGTGGTTATAGGAGACTACCACTTTACCATCCTGGAAGTAGGCAATACCAAAATAGACCTCGTACAACTGGAAATCGTCGAAGAAGAATAGCCTCATACCAGTCCTTTCCCAGATTATCAAATACCGATTACTACCCTTACCCCGCAGAACCATGCAGTCGTAGTATGATCTTTTCTGTAAAATGATGCATCTGCCCTGATAAAAAAGGACACCGGGTTTTAATTATTGCAAAAAAATGGTATTTTCGCGAACTGAATTTTATAACTTTAACGACAAATGGCAGTTCTTGAAAACATAAGAAAGCGTTCGCTGATACTTATCCTGGTTATCGGCCTGGCATTATTTTCCTTTGTTATTTCCGACCTGTTCCGGAATGGAGGAGGTATCGGAAGTAATACTTCTTCGGTTGGGGAGGTAAATGGAGAAACATTGCCCAGGGCGGAATTTGCGGATGAGGTGGAATATTTTTCACGCCAATACGGAGAAAGGGCCTCTACGGTTCAGGTGGTAAACCAGGTATGGGAAAGACAGCTACGCAGCAAGTTGCTCGACCAGCAATGTGAGGAACTGGGGATAAACATAGAAAAAGACCAGATTATCAATGTTGTAAAAAGCAATCCGGCCTTTGCACAGGACACTACTTTTCAGAACGAAGCCGGAGTATTTGACGATCAGAAGTTCATAGAGTTTATAGCTGACCTCAGGCTGAACAATCCTGCCGCCTATGAGCAATGGAAACTCCAGGAAGATGCCCTTATAAAATCGGCTATGGAACAAACCTATCTCAACCTTATCAAGGCCGGGGTGGGAGCGACGCAGAAAGAAGGAGAACTCGCCTATAAACTCGAAAACGACAAAGTAGACATAAAGTATGTAAAAGTTCCATACAGCACTGTCGCAGATAGCCTGGTAACAGTTTCAACAAGTGAGGTGCAAAAATATATAGACGGGCACAAGGAAGAATACAAGGATGAGGCATCCCGGGATATTCAATATGTGTATTTCGCAGAAAAGCCCTCTGAAGAAGACGAAACTGAGATCAGGGAAGGCGTTGCCGGCCTTCTCGATAACAGGGTAGAATACAACAATACCACAGAAAAGAACGATACCGTTCCCGGCTTCCGGACCACTACGGATGTAGAAGGGTTTGTAAATGCCAATTCCGATATTAAGTTCGATTCCACTTATGTGGCCAAGGCCAGTCTGCCGGCTTCAGTAGCCGATACCCTTTTTAACCTGGGTGCAGGTGAGGTATACGGTCCGTATAAAGACAATGGTTACTACAAATTGTCAAGGATGCTGAACAGAAAAGCCAACGGAAGTGCTAAAGCGAGTCATATACTAATACAGTATGTGGGTTCTGCAAGGGCCAATCCCGATGTAACCAGAAGTAAAGAAGAAGCCGGAGCCAAAGCAAAAGAAGTTTTAGCCGAGGTGCAGAAAAGCGATGCCGATTTTGCCGCCCTGGCGAGGGAAAACTCAGATGGCCCCACAGGACCCAGGGGAGGAGACCTCGGATACTTTACCGCAGGCCAGATGGCAAAGCCCTTTAACGATTTTGTATTTGCCAATCCCACAGGAAAAATAGGAATGGTTGAGACAGATTTTGGCTTTCATGTAATAAAAGTAGAGGATAAAAGAGATGTGGTACAGATCGCTACGATAGCCCGGGAGATAGAACCTTCTGAAAAAACGATGAACGATCTCTTTACCGAGGCGACAAAGTTCGAAATGGAAGCCACGGACGGCAACTTTACCGAAGTGGCTAAGGAAAAGAGCTTGCAGATACGCCCGGTAAAGAACCTCAAGGCCATGGATGAACAACTGATCGGTATTGGAAATCAGAGATCGGTGGTACAATGGGCCTTCAAAGATGAGACCGAAGATGGAGATATCAAGCGTTTTGATGTGGCGTCCGGATATATCATCGCACAGCTTACCAATAAACGAAAAAAAGGTGTGGCCAAGGCAAAAGACGTATCTGCTGTGGTAACCCCTATTATCCGGAAACAAAAGAAGGCCAGGTGGATCGAAGAAAACAGCAATACTTCATCCCTGGAGGAATTTGCCAAATCCAACAAAGTGAATGTAGCCTCCGCAACCGGTGTTAATATGAAGAGCCCGTCTATCAGCGGTGCAGGAAGGGAGCCGAAAGTGGTAGGAGCTGCTTTTGCCCTTGAAGAAGGAGTTACCTCCGGGGTTATAGAAGGACGTGATGGTGCCTATATGGTCAGGGTTACTAAAAAGACCAATGCATCTCCCCTGGATAACTATGGCACTTATGCGAATACCCTGAAATCTACGAACAGAAGTTCGGCAGATGTCAGAGTGTTCAATGCGCTCAAGGAGTCTGCCGATATAGAAGACAACAGGGCCATGTTCTATTAGAAAAAAAACAGATAAAATGATAAAAACCTTCCGTCAACAATGGCGGAAGGTTTTTTTATTTGGATAAAATACAGAAAATCATCTATTTTTATAGTGATGTCCCACAAGCCCGGGAAAATAAAGCTAAAAATGGATGATCGTCCCGAACAACAGCATATCACCGTCAGGAAGCTGCACGCTACGGAAAAACAATTGATATCCAGGATTGCAGACTGGTATGCGGCGGAGTGGAGTACTCCGGTAGAGAAAACTTTAAGGAGGCTTACTGCTAAACCCGGAGAGGATGTACTTTTTCAGCTGGTCCTGGAAATTAAAGGCAGGGTGATCGCTACGGGCGGGCTTGCCCGTAAAGTGAACCTGCTGAAGGTCCATGAAAGGTTTAAGGCGTATAGCCCGTGGGTGGCCCTGCTGTATACCGAAAAGAGCTACAGGGGCATGGGGCAAATACTGTTGGATGAAATAGAACGCCTCGCCAAAAAAGAAGGATTTTCCTCGATCTATACCTATACTTTTACAGCTGAATCTCTCTATGCCGGGTCCGGATGGAAACCGTTGGCCAGGGTCCCTTATAAAGGCGAGGACACCGTGGTGATGGAAAAAAGCCTGTAAACAACAACTGGTTGTTCAGATAAAGACTCCGTACGGGCCCTGGTAAAGAACAAAATCCTGTTTTTATCGTTTATTAACTATTTTTATAGTTGTATAACTAAAAAAATAGTTATATGTTTGTATAGTGCTTTGATCATCCTGTAAAATCCAATTAAAGAACAAGTCATGCAGAAACTGACCAATAAAGAAGAAGAAGTAATGAAAATGCTTTGGAAGCTCGAAAAGGCCTTTGTAAAAGATATCCTGGCCGAATTCGGGGATAATAAGCCACACTATAACACGCTCTCTACCATAATCCGTAACCTGGAGGAAAAGGGGTATGTGGGGCATGTAGCTTATGGCAATACCTATCAGTACCATCCCATAGTGCAGAAAGAGGAGTACCGCAAAAAATTTATCCACAGTGCTATGACCGATTATTTTAATAACTCCTATAAAAGCCTGGTTTCCTTTTTTGCCGAAGAAGAAAAAATAAGTGCCGAAGAGCTCAGGGAGATCATTCGACGGATCGAAAACAAAAAATAATGGAAGATTTTCTTATTTACACGTTTAAGAGTGCCGGGTTCATCACCTTGTTTTACCTGTGCTACCGGATATTCCTGCACCGGGAGACCTTTTTCAAACTCAACCGTTATTTCCTGCTCACCGGAATGGCCCTGTCCGTAATGCTTCCCTTTTTAACTATTACAAGAATGGTAGAAGGGGCTCCTGTAAACTATATCCCCGCAGGACCAACAGGTAACCCGGATGTCCGGGATATCACTGCCATGCCGGATATATGGAGTGTGATCTTCTGGATCTATATATCCGGAGCAGCTTTCTTTGCAGGCAGGCTCCTGTTGCAATTATGGTCCCTGAAACGATTTCTTTCGGGATGTGAAAAAGACCGGCAGGAGGGTTTTGTACTGGCCGAGACCACCCGTAATACCATGCCGTTTTCCTTTTTTAACCTTATCGTATATAATCCGTCCATGTATACCGATAAAAAAGAACTGAACGCCATCCTGGAACATGAAAAAGTCCATGCATGGCAAAAACATTCCCTGGATATGATCCTTTTGCAGCTGTTTATGGTGTTCCAGTGGTGTAATCCTGTGGTATGGCTGTATAAAAGAATGGTCTCCGCAAACCTGGAATACCTGGCAGACCGTGATGCCGTACGGAAAGGCATAAATAAAAAGGACTATCAGTACCTGTTGTTAGGCCAGACGGAAGCGTATAAAAATTATATAGCTTTAACTAACACATTTTTTAATTCATCCATCAAAAAACGAGTAGTGATGTTAAACAAGAACAATTCAAGCCGAAAACAATTGTGGAAATACGGGGTCGTGATCCCGGTATTGACTGTATTCCTGCTTATTGTAAATACAAAAATAGAAGCGCAGGAAAAGAAAACCCCCTGGAAAGTAAGTGCCGTTGAGGAGACTATTACCGTCACTGACACCGTTCATGTGTCTAAAGATGGTAAACTGCCAATAATAGTTGATGGCAAGTTCGCGGGGGAAGATTTTGATATAAATTCTATAAAGGGGCGTTTGATGAGGGTTATAGAAAATAAGAAGGTGGCTGTTGAAAAGTATGGAGCAAAAGGAAAGAACGGGGTTATAGAGATTTTTACGGAAGAATACCTGAAAAAGAATCCTGAGATGGAATACATGAAATCGGAAGAGCAATACCCCGTCAAATATGACAAAATAAAAAGTTCTTCAGGTGATGATGTGGTAACAGATATAAAAACTTCAAGTCCCTGGAAAGTGAAGGTAGGGGTGCAATCCGTAGATGGTAAACAACCACGGATAGCTGTGAATGGCAAACTGATGAAAAAGGGTTTCGACATTAATACCCTTGATCTGTCCAGGACTGAGAAGACTACCCTTTTTAAGGATAAAGAAGCGATAGAGAAGTATGGGGAAGATGGTGCCGACGGAGTTGTCGAGATCACGATTAAAGAAGAATAACAATCCGGTTCCCGAAGGGATAAGATATTAAAAAAAACACACCAAAGCAGTTTTTTTAATACCTTGTACATATGAAAAAGCAGTTTTTCAAATTCTTAGCCCGGCTGAACAAGGTCATACTCCCGTCTTTCAGCAAAAGACAACTGGATATTGCAAAGGCCAAAAAATGGCAGTTGGCCATCATAGGATGGCGGGCCTATGTCACTAAAAATGCCCTGGATTGAACCGGTTTCGGGAATAACTTAAGTAGTTTCCAGGACCATGTTCCCGTAGGGTATTACGGTGGTGTATCCCTTACTTTTAAAATAGGCTTCCGGGTTGCTTCGTGCCGTGGCCAGGACAAAATCGCCGCCCCAGGCGCCCAGGCTCTTTATTTGTCCGGGATAATCCGGAAACAGCTTTTCCCCGGCTGTGGGAAGTTGTATAAGCGAAGAGATGATCTGTTCGTGGCGTTCCAGGAGCGATTCGAATGCTTCCAATGTGGAACACACCGTGATCTGCCCGGTGATCCCGGAAATTTCTTTTAGGGCTTCTTTTTTATCCGTAGCAATGCTTTTATATCTTTTTATGCCTTCCCGGCTGTCCTGTTTCTGGTTGAGGTGCACAAAGAACAAGTGTTCCCTGAACGGAGGGTTGAAATTTACGGGTTCGGCATCCGGTTTCCGGTCAAGGACCCGGTAGAGCACCGGAGTGTTGTGCCGGGCACAGGCAATATCATACCCGCTTCCCGAAAAAGTACGCCACAGTAATTCATAAGGATCAACCCCTGCCCATTCCGCAATATTGCTGACCAGGGTGGAGGAGGAACCCAGGCCCCAGTTACGGGGAAAGCCGAGTTTGGCAGTGGCCTCATAGCCTTCTGCGCCAACCAGAAAGTCGGGATTCAGTTGTTGTGCAGCGCGGAAGAGTTCCCTGAGCCTTTGGGCTGTTGCGTCCTTTTCTGTTAATAGATCTGAATGTAAGAGGTCTTGCCGGAGATCAAAAGTATGTGCAAACCAGGGATGTCTTTTTTCATCGGTACTGGTCCAGGAGAGTTTCCCTTTTTCTCCCGCTTCTATGGTGAGCGATTGTCCGTAGGAGGTAGGAACAGCAAGGCACAAGGCACCGTCGAGGACTGCGTATTCCCCGGTGAGCAGTAATTTTCCGTTGCTGTAAAAGTGTTTTCTCATATTTGATGGATGATTGATGTCCGATGAAGGATGATTGCTGATCAGTGACCAAAGATACATCGGTCTCCCGACCCTCAACTTCAGACTTCGGACCTCCGACTTCTAACTTTCTTCTACGCTTTTTCCCGCAGTTTGTAAAATGCCTCCGTGACTGAACGGTGTGTTGCTGTTTTGTCTTTGAAATAGTGAACAAAATGTTCTTTTTCTTCCTCAGTAGCATGGAGTTGGTTGAGAATATTGAGCAGGTGCATTTTCATGTGCCCCTTTTGGATACCCGTAGTGACCAGCGAGCGGATGGCGGCAAAATTCTGGGCCAGTCCTGCTACCGCAACAATTTGCATCAGCTCCGGCGCGGAAGGGTTGCCCAGCATTTCGAGGGAGAGTTTTACCAGGGGGTGCAGGCTGGTGAGCCCGCCCACCGTGCCCAGTGCCAGGGGGATCTCTATTTCGAGCCGGAAGGTATCGCCTTCAATAGAAGCTCGGGTGAGGCTGGTGTACCTTCCGTCTTTAGATGCATAAGCATGTATACCGGCTTCTACGGCGCGGAAATCGTTTCCCGTAGCCAGGACTACGGCATCGATGCCGTTCATTACCCCTTTATTGTGGGTTACCGCCCGGTAGGGCTCTATCCTGGCAATTTCTACGGCGCGGACAAATTTATCGGCAAATTCCTGTGGCGGCATATGGTCTTCGTTCAGCTCCACTATCTTGCAGGAAACTTCAGCCCTTACACGGCAATCGGGGACGTAGTTAGACAAAATGCTCATCACTACCTGTATCTGTTTTTCTTCCTCACTGAAAGCCGTATACTCCAATGCTCCGTCCTTAAAGGTTTTGGCAAACTGTTCCAGGCAGGAATTGATAAAATTCGCTCCCATGGCGTCCAGGGTCTCGAAAGTGCAGTGGAGTTGGTAATAGTCTTTCAGTTCATCGGTCTTGTCCCGTAATTCTATCTTGTTAATACCGCCGCCCCTCTTTTCCATGTTTTCACTGAGAGAAGCAGTGTCGCTGAGCAATTTGGGTTTTATATGCTCAAAATAATCCCGGAGCGTATCCGGACGGCCCTTGTATATAAAATGGACCTGTCCTATTTTTTCCGTAGCGATCACTTCTGCCCGGAACCCGCCCCGTTTAGACCAGAACTTGGCCGCTTTTCCTGCCGCAGCAACTACCGAACTTTCCTCTATGGCCATCGGAATGGTATAGAGTTTTTCGTTGATCAGGAAGTTGGGGGCTATACCCAGTGGCAGGTAGTAGTTGGTAATAGTATTCTCTATAAATTCATCGTGCAGCTTCTGGAGTTTTTCGTCGTCGTTCCAATACTTCTTGAAAATGGTCACCGCCTTTCCGGGGTTGGCAAAATAGGCCTTGGACAGCCAGTCTATTTTCTGGTCTTTGGTGAGTTTGGAAAATCCTTCTACGGGTTGCTTCATCTTGGTGAATTACGGTTTTAGATTTACGATTTACGAATGCCATAAATCGTAAATTCGTCACTCGTAATTCGTAAATCAGAAGTTCGTCCCGGCAAAGATACTAAAGAATTTCGGGTATGTTGTATGTTAATATTTACCCCTCTGGCACGAAAAAATCCGAAATATCACGGTTTAACTGAAAAAGTTTATATTTTCGCAAAAAAAATAGTATACTTGGCATATTTTTTTGTGTATTGATAATAACCCGAACCTAAATGAGAAAATATTTCATCTTATCCTTACTGTTCACAGGACTGGCAACTTCTCTTACCGCACAGGACAAGCAAATCACGTTAGAAGAGATCTGGAACGGAACTTTCAGTACGAAAGGCATGGACGTTCTCCATTCCATGAAAAACGGCAAGCAGTATTCCATTCTCAACATGGACCGCGAGTCGAAGACCATAACCGTAGATAAATATGACTACAGTACCCTGGAGAAGGTAGAAACAATAGTCTCTACGGAAGATCTGGACGGCATTTCCCATTTTACCTCTTATACCTTTAGTGCCGACGAATCCAGGATGTTACTGGCTACCGATATAGAGCCTGTATACCGCCATTCGAGGCTGGGAATATATTATATGTATGATATTAAAAGCGGGAAAACGCAGAAAATAGCAGATCACAAAATACAGGAGCCCACTTTTTCGCCGGATGGTAAAAAAGTGGCTTTTGTTTATAAGAACGACATCTATATCAAGGACCTGGAAACCGGAAAGACCGACCAGATCACTAACGACGGTGAAAAGAACAAGATCATCAACGGTATTGCAGACTGGGTATACGAAGAAGAATTTAGCTTTGTACGTGCATTTCAATGGAATGCTTCCGGGACCCATATCGCCTATATTAAGTTTGATGAAAGTGAAGTGCCGCAATTTACCATGGATATTTACGGCACCGAGCTGTATCCGTCAGAACAGGAATTCAAATACCCCAAGGCAGGCGAAAAGAATGCCGAAGTCTCACTTTTTGTTTACGACCTGGAGAATGAAGGGACCGAAGAGGTTGAGCTGAACAACGCCCATTACATTCCCCGGATAAAATGGACGAATGACAAGGACATATTGAGCGCACAGGTGATAAACCGTCACCAGAACGCTCTGGACCTGGTGTTTTATAATGTAAAGGACAAGGCTTCCGAAGTGGTCCTCCACGAAACGGACGATGCATATATCGATATTACAGACAATCTCACCTTCCTGAAAGACAACAGCTTTATCTGGACCAGCGAGAAAGACGGATATAACCACATCTATCACTATGCCAAAGACGGCAAACTCATCCGCCAGGTCACCAGTGGGCCGTGGGAAGTGACCAATTACTACGGTTATGATGCCAGGACCGGAAGAATATTCTACCAGTCCGTAGAGAACGGCTCCATAAACAGGGATGTCTATGCCATTAAGCTGAACGGGCGTAAAAAACAGCGCCTGTCTTCCCGGCAAGGGACCAACAGCGCTACTTTCAGTGCGGATTTTAGCTATTTTATCAATTCGTTTTCCAATGTCAATACACCTCCGAGGTATACCCTGAACAATGCCAAAAACGGCAAGGAGCTGAAGGAAATTGTAAACAACGATGCGCTGGTGCAAAAAGTGAAAGCATACGGGTTACCCGAAAAGGAATTTTCTACTATACATATCAATGGCTATGACCTGAACATGTGGATGATAAAACCGGCCGATTTTGACCCTGATAAAAAATACCCTTTACTGATGTGGCAATACAGCGGCCCGGGTTCGCAGCAGGTGGCCAACAGATGGGGATCATTGAATGACTACTGGTACCAAATGCTGGCCCAGCAGGGATATATCGTGGCCTGTGTAGATGGAAGGGGTACCGGTTTCAAAGGCGCTGCCTTTAAAAAGATGACCTATAAGGAACTCGGAAAATACGAAGTGGAAGACCAGATAGAAGCAGCCCGCGAGTTTGGTAAAAGACCTTATATCGATGCCGACAGGATCGGTATCTGGGGATGGAGCTATGGCGGTTTTATGTCTTCTAACTGTATTCTCAAGGGTAACGATGTCTTTAAGATGGCCATTGCCGTGGCCCCGGTAACCAACTGGAGGTTTTACGACACCATCTACACCGAAAGGTATATGCAGACCCCGCAGGAAAATGCCTCGGGCTATGACGAAAATTCCCCGATAAACCATGTCGAAAAGCTGAAAGGAGCCTACCTCCTGGTGCATGGCACGGCAGATGACAATGTGCATGTGCAGAACACCATGCGGATGGTAGAAGCCCTGGTACAGGCCAACAAACAATTCGACTGGGCCATTTACCCCGATAAAAATCACGGCATTTTCGGTGGTAATACACGACTTCACCTTTATACCAAAATGACAAACTTCATCAAGAAAAATTTATAGGAACACAAATATATTTACATGACTAACATATCGAAACCAGCGCACAAGAGGGAACTGTTCGGACATCCGGCAGGATTGTATATCTTATTTTTTACGGAAATGTGGGAGCGCTTCAGTTACTACGGGATGCGGGCGCTGTTTACCCTGTTTCTGGTTTCGGAAACCACTTCCAAAAACCCTGGTTTTGGCTGGACAAATGAAGAGGCGCTTTCGCTCTACGGATGGTATACCATGCTGGTGTATGTAGCCTCCATTCCCGGCGGCTGGCTGGCAGACAGAGTGCTGGGCCAGAAAAAAACAGTAATGGTGGGTGGTGTATTGTTGTGTATAGGACATTCGATCCTGGCCCTTAATTCAGAAATATCTTTCTACATAGGATGTTTCTTCATCATACTCGGGGTAGGAGGGCTCAAACCCAATATCTCCTCCATGGTGGGCGGACTGTATAAACCGAAAGACGAAAGAAGGGACCTCGGGTTCTATATTTTCTATATGGGGATAAACATAGGAGGGTTTGCCGCACCTATCATTTGTGGTTATGTCGGAGAACAGATCAACTGGCATTACGGTTTCGGGCTGGCGGCCATAGGGATGTTCCTGGGGCAGATCGTCTACATTTGGGGGCAAAAGTACCTGAAAAATGTAGGTGACCTCATATCCGTCAAAAATGAAAAGGACCGGAAAATACTGGAAAAACCCCTCACCAGTATAGAAAAGGACAGGGTAAAAGTATTGCTGTTGTCTTTCGTTCTCATTATACTCTTCTGGGCAGCCTTTGAACAGGCCGGCGGATTGATGAACCTGTATGCCAAGGAAAAAACCAACAGAATGTTCTTCGGTCTGGGAGAGATACCTGCTTCCGTGTTCCAGTCGGTGAATTCCTTCTTTATTATTACACTGGCAACGGTTGTGGGGACGCTTTGGTTAAAATGGAAACATATGGGCAAGGAGGCTTCCTCGCTTTTTAAAATGGCCGTAGGAATCATTGTCATGGCCCTGGGTTTCGGGTTTATGAGTGCGGCTTCCGTGCAGTACGAAACTACCGGGTCTTCCGCCATGTACTGGCTGATCCTGGCATATCTCTTTCACACGGTCGGGGAGCTGTGTGCTTCGCCGGTATCGCTTTCGTTCATTACCAAACTGGCCCCCCTCAAATATGCATCCATGATCATGGGGCTGTACTGGGCGGCAACAGGGCTCGGCAACAAGGTGGCCGGGGAAATCGGCAAACTGGCGCAAGACCTCGGAGATTTTGAAGTATTTACCGGGATTGCTGTGATCTGGACGCTCATAGGCCTGGTGGTGATCCTGCTGTTAAAACCCCTGAAAAGGCTTACTCATGGAGCTGAAGAAGGAGAAGGCGCCGTGGCCCGGGATTGATATAAAATTACTTTTTATTAAGGATAAAAGCTCCCTTTTCATAAGTACTGTGAAAAGGGAGTTTTTCTTTTTTACAACTGGCTTTCCACCGTTTGATCAGAGAGGGATAATTGCTGCCATCCGCAATGACCATTTTCGGGTGGTAGAGGTATAACACTCTTTCCAGGTTTATTTCCGGGGAACCCCCCAGGAGGATGTAGTCGGCCTGTAATCCTTTTACCTCGTATATGCCCAGGCTGTCGATGTAAAGTAGCTGTTGCCCGTTAAATTCGTATAGGTTGCCCGGGATTTTTGTTTGTATACTTTGTATCCTTTCCGATACCGTATAGTTTTGCAGCACGGCATCGTCCGGATCGAGGTCCTTTTCCCGGGTATATATCGTAAGATGTTCTCCCTGTTGCCAGGCCATTCGGGTATCTCTGTTCCTGTGAAAAATAACAAATTTATCCGTAACTGACGCTGCGTAGCGATGGTAAACAAAAGCAACTTGTATACAGAGAATGGCCATTAGAAGCATAGAGGCCCTCCGGAATGTTACTTTCTGAAGTGTGAAGAACAGGGCGGGCAGGAGCAGGTAAAACGACACAAGCAACCGCCAGTCAAAAGGAATATCCCTGAAAATAAAACTTTCCTGCTTGGCGATCCAGGACACCAGGTGGTTCATGGAAGTGATAACCAGGGCGTACCCTTCGGCCAGAAAAGAGGGGAGAAGCTGTAATAAGGCCAGTGCAATGACCAGGATACCTGCCCCCAGAATAATGCCCAGCAGGGGAACAATAACCAGGTTGGACAGGAAGAACAGGCCCGGGAACTGATGAAAATAATACAGGCTTAATGGTAAAACGCCCAACTGAGCTGCAATAGAGACTGTTGTCAGCTTCCAGAACCAATCGGCCGCCTTCCATTTCGGTTTCCAGCAACCATAAAATACGGGTTGAAACCAGACGATGGAAAATACGGCAGTGTAACTGAGCTGAAAACCGGCGTCGAATAAAAAAGCGGGTCTTGCCAGGAGTAGAAAGAACATAGATACCAGTAATACATTGCGAATATCTGCCGTACGCCCCGATCGAAGTGCGAGGGCCACGAACGAGAACATGCTTACCGCCCTTACCGCAGAAGCCGGCAATCCGGCGATAAATGCAAAGCTCCATAATATCAGCAGGATAAAGACTAACTTAAGGTTTTTTCCATACCGTAGCTGTTCCAGTGGTTTTAACAGGAAATGGAGAAAAAGAAGCAAAATCCCTACATGAAGTCCGGAAATAGCAAGGATATGTATGGCGCCGGCCGACGCGTAATCCTGGTATACCTTTTCTGAAATATCCTGTCGCTGTCCCAGTAAAAGAGCGTTGATAACCGCCAGGGTATCCCCGCCAAAGCCATGTGCTTTCAGGGCCGTAAGCACGCGTAGCCTTATGGAAGCCGCATAGGTGTAAGGGGTTTGCCCCGTTCCGGGAAGCAGGAACAGGTCTTTGCTCCTCAGGGATAGCTGATGGTAGATGTGCTGTTTTCGAAGGTATTCCTTGTAATTGAACTGATGCGGATTCCGTGGCGGGGAGATCTTGTGTAATGTGGTCCGGGCCTGGTATTCATACCCGATGGCCGGTGTTTTTGAGCTGCTGTCCCTGGCAATATGTACGAGTACCTTTCCGGAAGCCTTGTGCCCGTTGGCTTTCCTGATCTCAGCTTCATAACGATGATGGTATATTCCGGGTTTTAGCTGTTTTATCGGGACAAAAACAATATGGTCCCCTCCCCGGATGTAGTGGCTGTAATGACGGGAACTGTATCCCGGTTTTTTAATGTTAACAGCAAATACACCGATACAAAAAACAAGGGCGAATGCGGTAAGGCCGAAATAATAATTGGCTTGCGAAAGTGTCCGGGAAATATAAAAATGCAAAAATCCAAGGAGCAGGAGCAGGGACAAAAACCCCGTAATAACAACAGCCTTCGGAATATCGGTATAAAACCCGAAAACGATCCCGGCGACGAGAAAGACAAGCAATTTAAGCATGTTTAAATTCCCGGATAGCATGCCTAAATTTAAAGAAAATATACGGAACTTCCGAAGGGAGGTATTCGGTATTCGGTGATCGGTATTCAGTAATCGGTGGTCAAACGATACCGATTACCGTTTACCGACCTCTGATCACCGATCACCGAGTATCTACAAAATCCTCCGGGCTTCGATAAATGCGTGGTTCCAGTAACCTTCCCGAAGAGAAGAGACCAAAACACCTCGGGAGGTGGTGGAGTGGATAAAACGAATATTATTGCCTTTGACTTCAACGACCAATCCTACGTGGTTTATCCGGTTTCTTCTTCCCGTTTTAAAGAAGAGGAGGTCTCCTTTTTGGACCTTCTTCAACTTTATTCTCTCTCCCTGGGTGGCCATCATATACGAAGCGCGTTGAAGGGCTATATTGTGTTCCTTGAAGGATGTATATACCAGCCCGGAGCAGTCCATTCCTTTCCGGGTAGTGCCTCCGTACCTGTATTTCGTACCATTGTAGGAAATAGCTGTTTTTATGATCTGGTTGACCTGGGTATTATTTGCGGATTTGTTGTCTTCTTCAGCCCTGTCTGACGGCCAGACTTCTACGTGCACGGCCTTCGTTGCCGGGCTACCCTCAACAGTCACTATCCTCGGTTTTTTCGAAAGCGCCTTTTTCCTGGACTTACAGGCACCAAAAGACAAGAGGAGACATAAAATAAAACAAATTCGCCGCATGTGCAGAACTAATTTGGGCTAAAGTAATAAAAATTACGTGTTTTTTTAAAAGGAGGTGTGTTAAACCGGGATCAACACATCTACCGACCCCCGTTCACCGAATACCGATTACCGGCCCCGGAGATAATAAGCCTGGCTGTTTGCTCACTTGCTCCCCTTCCGCCCAGTTTCTTTTCCAGTTCGTGGTAATCACTGAAGATCTGCCTGCGTTTTTTATCGTCCAGGATCTTGTTGAGTTCTTCGCGGAGGCGGTCCCGGTTGAGGTCGCCCTGTATGAGTTCGGTCACCACTTCCTTGTCCATGACCAGGTTGACCAGGGAAATGTATTTCAGGGTAATGATCCGCTTGGCGATCTGATAAGAAAACCAGTTGCCGCGATAACAAACGATCTCCGGAACCTTGAACAGGGCGGTTTCCAGAGTGGCGGTGCCACTGGTGACCAGGGCAGCAAAAGAAACGCTGAGGAGGTCGTAGGTCCTGTTGTTTACAAAACCGATGTTGGCATCGGTGATAAAAGGCCGGTAAAATTCAGCATCCTGTCCCGGTGCCCCGGCAATGACAAACTGGTAGGCCTTGAAGAGCGGAGCCATTTCGAGCATTACGGAGAGCATTTTTCGTATTTCCTGTTTCCGGCTTCCCGGGAGCAGGGCGATGATGGGCTTTTCAGGGTCGAGCTTATGGGTTTCCCGGAACTGGGATTCGTCTACCCTGGGATACTGCGCAATGGCATCGATCAGGGGGTGCCCTACAAAATGGACAGGAAAATCGTGTTTTTTTTCGTAAAAGTCCTTTTCAAAAGGAAGGATGACATACATTTCGTCAATATCCTTTTTGATGGCTTTTATCCTGTTCTCCTTCCAGGCCCACAACTGTGGGGAGATGTAATAGTGCGTTCTGTACCCTTCGGTCCTGGCCCATTTGGCAATACGCATATTAAATCCGGGATAGTCCACAAAAATGATCACATCGGGTGCAAAAGAGGTAATGTCTTTTTTGCAGAAAGCAATGTTTTTAAAGATGGTCTTTATATTCATCAGTACTTCTGCAAATCCCATAAAAGCGAGGTCCCTGTAATGTTTCACCAGGGTGCCGCCCACGGCCTGCATGAGGTCTCCTCCCCAAAAACGGAAAACGGCCTCTTTGTCCTGCGCTTTCAGGGCTTTCATGAGATTGGAGGCATGAAGGTCCCCGGAAGCCTCTCCTGCTATGATGTAATATTTCATGTATTTATTTTTAGACGGAAGACTGATGACCGGTGACCGATGCATACACCTCTCATCCGTCACCTGTTATCTGTCAGTTTTTATACCAAAAATACCTTGTATATGAGAATAATAATCGCCGTACATATGGTGGCCAGCAATACCCCTTTGGCCCTGTGGTCGCGTTTGATCTTCAGGAAACCGAAAAAGGCAAAGAGGTTGAGCAGTGCACCGAGCGCCAGTATACTGCCAAAATGACCTGCTTTATGGGCTTCTTTCAGGGTTTCCACGATCCCGAGACCGAAAAATAGCAGAATGTAAAGCAGGGAGCCAAAAATATTGGCAATGACCCCTACGGCAAATCCTATGGCGATCTCTTTTTTAATCATTCAGGTTCCAGGTGTTGAGAGTTTGTATGGCATGATGGGCGGTGAGGTCGAACTGTACGGGGACCACGGAAATGTATCCATTGGCCAGTGCCCACTCATCGGTGTCCTCTCCTTTGTCCTGATTGACGAACTTACCCGTAAGCCAGTAATATTCCCGGCCCTGCGGATTGGTTCGTTTGTCAAATTCTTCCACCCACCTCGCATTGGCCTGGCGGCATATCTTAATGCCTTTGATGTTTTCTTTTTCCAGCTTCGGGAAATTGACATTGAGTACTACCCCCTTGGGTATCCCGTTGTTCAGTGCATTGGCCGTTATGTTTTTTACATAGGCCTTGATGGCTTCGAAATCGGCATCCCACGAAAAATCGCAAAGAGAAAAGCCGATAGCGGGAATACCTTCTATACCAGCTTCTACTGCGGCGCTCATGGTCCCGGAGTAAATGACATTTACAGAAGAATTGGAACCGTGATTAATGCCGCTCACACAAATATCCGGCTTCTTTTTCAGGATCTCGTTCACGGCGAGCTTTACACAGTCTGCCGGGGTACCGGAGCAGCTATACTCTTCGGTGACCTGATCGTCGATATTTATCTTGTTGCAGAACAGGGTGGCATCGATGGTAACGGCATGCCCTTTGCCCGATTGCGGACTGTCGGGTGCCACGACGATCACATCGCCCAGGGTCTTCATTACTTCGATCAGGGCCCGTATGCCCGGCGCTGCGATGCCGTCGTCATTCGTTACCAGTATAAGGGGTTTCTTTTTCATAGAAGTCTTTCGCTTAAATTGTGTTGCTAAAATACACATTTTTGGTTCAAGGTTTCAGGTTCAAAGTTCAAAGTTCAAGGTTTCAGGTTGCATGTTACAAGTTGTAGATTGCTGGTTTTGGTTACTGAGCCCTTCGATATTTCGACAGGCTTAGCATGTCACACTTCGACTTTAGTTTATCCTGAGTTTACCGAAGGGCTCAGTACAGACAAGCTCAGGATAAACTAAAGCCGAAGCACTTGTTTAACAAAAAATTTAGTATCATTGTATCATAGTGGCATAATTTTTTCAGTAATTTAGAGGTTTCGAAAATGTGCCGGAACAAGGAAATGTACTTATCCTTGCCGGCATGTTTCAGAAATGAGGGGTGGTTTTTATGAAATGAAGTACTCCGCCAATGTGTAACCTTGTTTTTTATGTGTAAAAAACGGGGCACATGATCCAAAGCAAAAAAATTAAACAGATGAAAAGGAATTTTGTGTATTTACTGGCAGCGCTGCTCATATCGGCAGCCTCCTGTAGTTTTACGAACAAGACATTTGATAACCCGGATAAAGACAAACTGCTCATACAGCTTATCTCTTATGTGCTTGAAAAAGGGCACTTTAACCCTTCTGAAATGGACGATAGTTTTTCAGAAAAGGTATTTGATCAATATATCCGTATGCTGGACCCTTCCAAACGCTATTTCCTGCAATCGGATATGGAGGAGTTCGAGGTCTATCGCGATCAGATAGACGACCAGATCAAAGAGTCGGATATTACTTTTTTCGAGCTGGTATATACCCGTTTTGTGAAACGAATGGGAGAAGGCCGGGAAGTATACAAGGAGATACTCGAAAAACCGTTTGATTTTTCGAAAAACGAAAACATAGACATGGATTATGACAACCTGTCTTATGTCTCTTCCAAAAAGGAGCTGAAGGACAGGTGGAGAAAATATCTCAAATTTTCCGCACTCTCCAGTTATGTGAGCCGGATAGAGGAAGAAGAGGGTAAGAAAGAAGAGGATGCCGGCTATACCATGAAATCTCCCGAAGAAGTAGAAAAGGAAGCCCGGGAGTCTACACTTAAAAATCAGGACGACTTCTTCGACCTGGTAGACGACCTGGAGCGCAAAGACTGGTTTGTAATGTACCTCAATGCCATAGTATCGGAATTTGACCCGCATACTTATTATTTTGCTCCTGAAGAAAAAGACCGCTTCGATACCAGCATGTCCGGAAAATTCGAAGGAATAGGGGCGAGGTTACAAAGAAAGAACGACAGGATAAAGATCGTAGAGATCATTTCGGGAGGCCCTGCATGGCGGGGAAATGAAGTTGAGGTAGGAGATGAGATACTCCGCGTAGGCCAGGGCGATGAAGAACCTGTGGATATTATAGGCATGCGCCTCGACGATGCCGTAAAACTCATCAAGGGCCCGAAAGGTTCGGAGGTGAAACTTACACTGAAAAAGGTAGATGGTACTACCGAGGTAATTTCCATTGTCCGTGATGTGGTGGAACTGGAAGAATCTTATGCCAAGTCGTCCATAGTGAAAAAGGGTGCAAAGGTATTTGGAGTGATCAACCTGCCCAAGTTTTATATAGATTTCGACAATTACAATGACCGTAACGCGGCATCGGATGTAGAGCAAGAAATAGAGAGACTGAAAAAAGAGGGAATGGAAGGCCTGGTACTCGACCTGAGAGGTAACGGCGGAGGTTCGCTCAAGACCGTTGTGGACATGGCCGGTTTCTTTATTAAAGACGGGCCTATCGTACAGGTAAAATCGTCCGGGAAGCGAAAAGAGGTCCTTTCCGATACCGATAAACGCGTGCAGTGGGACGGCCCGCTGGTGATACTGGTCAACGAACTGTCTGCTTCCGCTTCCGAAATACTGGCCGCTGCTATGCAGGATTACAAACGGGCAGTAGTGATAGGAAGTAAACAGACCTATGGAAAAGGAACGGTACAGAACGTCATAGACCTGAACCAGTTCCTCAGCCAGAAAAACGATTTTGGCGATGTAGGCGCCCTGAAACTGACCACGCAGAAATTCTACCGGATCAACGGAGGTTCCACGCAGTTGGAAGGTGTAAAAAGCGATATCCCGATCCCCGACAGGTACAGCTATATAAACATAGGAGAAAAAGATCAGGAAAACCCACTGCCATGGGATAAGATAGATCCGGCCAGTTACCAGGCCTGGGACGGTTATGTGAACTACGATTATACCGTGGCCAAAAGCAAGGAAAGAATGGCTGGAAATCCACAACTGGCCCTGATCGATGAAAATGCGCAATGGGTAAAGGAAAAACAGGACGAAAACCAATATTCCCTGAATTACGAAAGTTACAGGAAAGCGATAGACCAGGACGAGAAAAGGGCAAAACGCTTTGACGCGTTGTCTGATTACAAGACCGATCTGACCTACCGTTCACTGCCGTATGAGGAAGCCCTGATGGAAAAAGATACGGTACTCCGGGATAGACGAAAAAGTTGGCACGAAAACCTCTCCAAAGATGTCTATATGGAGGAAGCGCTCAATATTCTTGCAGACCTGCAGACAACTTCCGACAATAAAAAACGCCTGGCCAAGGTCAGAGATTAGGCATTAACATTTAGGAAGATATTCATAACCCCGGAAAAGAAGTTGGCTTTCCGGGGTTTTTTGTTCGGATTAAATTAATGATGGAACTCGTGCAGGTCTTCCCATTCGTTGATCTGGTTGGCATCGAGCTTTATAAAAACGAATAGTAAGAGCGTAAATGCCCAAAGCCCGGACCCTCCGTAGCTAAAGAATGGCAGCGGAATACCCACGGTGGGCAAAAGGCCGATAACCATACCGATATTGATCGTAAAATGGAAGAACAATATGGCTGCCACGCTATACCCATAAACGCGACTGAATTTGGATTTCTGGCGTTCGGACAGGAACAGCAAACGCAACAGCAGAAAGATAAACAGTAGTATTACAATGGTACTGCCCACAAAACCCCATTCTTCGCCCACGGTGCTGAAAATATAATCGGTGTGTTGCTCAGGGACAAAACCGCCCTTGGTGCGTGTGCCCTGAAGGAAGCCCTTACCTGAAAATCCCCCGGAAGATATGGCAGATTCTGATTGATAGGTATTATAACCTATGGACCTGCGGATCTCGCTGAGCCTGTTGGGGTCGTGCTCCAGTTTTAACCATAGGTTTATCCGGTCTCGGTGATGTTGTTTAAAAACATTGTCAAAAGTAAAACGCACGCTGGAAGATACGATGGCCGTAATGATCAACAAAGTGATGAGCGGAAGTACGGAAACCATCTTCTTCTTCCTTTTGCGCCACAGGTAATACAGGGTTATGAACAAAAATACCGCAACACAAACCCATAAGGCCCCGAATATCAATGTGGATACAAACAAAATGATAAGTCCCAATCCCGCCCACAGATAGGTTGAAGGAAGCCCTTCCCTGTACATGACGAAGATAAATGCCAGGAAAACCATGGCACTTCCCGGGTCGGGCTGCAACAGGATAAAAAAGATAGGGGCACCTATGATCAAAAAGGCCTTGAGTTGGTATTTCCTGTATTTTATGTTGGTCTGCGAATCGCTGAGGTATTCCGCCAGGGCCAGGGCTGTGGCGGTTTTGGCGAATTCTCCCGGCTGGATGCTGAAAAAACCAAAGTCGTACCAGGCTGTTTGTCCGGCAATGGTCTTTCCGAAGATAAAGATCCCTGCAAGGGAAGCGATGGATATTAAATAGATAATGCCAGAAAACCGTTGGTAGAACTTGGCATCTATGGCCAGGATAAGCACAATGAATATGGTGCTAAGTCCTATAAAGGTAAGCTGTTTTCCGTAAAACTGGGAAAAATCAAAAACAGAAGCGCCGGTATTGTCTGTGATACTGCTGGAATAGATGTTCACCCATCCTATGAATACCAGTAGAAAGTACAATATTACCGTAAGCCAGTCTATTTTACGTACAAAGGAATTATTCATTAATCCTAAAGGGTTTTCCGCTATATGGTTTTGCGTATTCTTCTTCAAGGCTCGCTTCCAGCATACGCTTTTCGAGGTCTTTCCTGGTCACTTCACCCTTGAGATATTTTTCGATCATCAGAGCAGCAATTGGGGCTGCATAGCGCGATCCCCAATACCCGTTCTCCACAAATACGGCAATGGCGATCTTGGGGTCTTCTACCGGGGCAAAGGCCACAAATATGGAGTGGTCGGTAAGTTGTACTCTTTTCCCGTCTACCTTGGTGAAATTCTCGGCGGTCCCCGTTTTCCCGCCTATATTGATCCCTTCCACTCTTATGCCCCTTGCAGTACCCGTATTGTATGCCTCGAACATGCCCTGTGCTACCGGTTCAAAGTGTTTCCTGTCTACGGTAGTGTATTTTGGTTTGGTGAATTTCTTGTCCTTAATAGGTTTATTATCTATTTTTCTGAGGATATGGGGGGTAAAAAAATAACCCCTGTTGGCTATTATTGCGGTAACATTGGCAAGCTGGATCGGTGTGGTGAGTATTTCGCCCTGTCCTATGGCATTCGAAATATTGGTGGTGGCATACCATCGGCGTTTACCGTATGCTTTGTCGTAATAATCACTGTCAGGTATGTTGCCGGCTTTACCGATAGGAAGGTCATATCCCAGAAAATCACCGAGACCAAAGCTCCGCAGATGCTTTTCCCAGGCGGTAAGGCCTTCGGCAGAAGTCGGATATTTTTCGATGATCTTCCTGTAAGTACTGGCAAAATAGGCGTTACAGGATCTGGCTATTCCCCTCCGGAGGTCATTAACCGTACCGCTTGCACAGTGACAACGCATAAACCGGTTGCCATAGGAATAGCCGTGGTAGCAGGTAACCCTGCTCTCTGGTGTGATCACGTTTTCCTGAAGCCCTATGAGGCCTGTCAGTGTCTTAAACGGAGAACCCGGGGGGTACATGGCAAGAAGGCCCCGGTCATAGAGGGGATTGGCAATGGAATCGTAATAGAGCTTGGTGTAGTTCTTGGAACGCTTTCGACCCACCAGGAGAGAAGGATCGTAATTTGGAGCGGTGACCAGAGACAGTATTTCCCCTGTTTTGGGTTCTATGGCAATGATACCGCCTCGCTTATGTATCATGAGTTCTTCACCGTAAGTCTGCAATTCATTGTCTATGGTAAGCTCAATGTCCTTCCCTGGTACAGGCAGGGTATCGTACAGGCCGTTTTTGTATGATCCTATGTCCCTGTTAAAACGGTCCTTTTGTATAAATTTCACACCTTTTCTCCCTCTGAGGATATCTTCGTAATATTCTTCCACGCCTTGCCTGCCTATGAGCTCTCCCGGTCGGTAACCCGGGTTTCTTTTCAGATCGTAGTCACTGACTTCCTGGATATAGCCAAGGATGTTAGCCCCGTGTTTGGTCTGATAATAACGCAGGGAGCGTTTTTGAATATAGAACCCATCATATTTTCGCATTTTTTCCTGAAGGGCAGCATATTCTTCCTTGGAGAGCTGCGGTACGAATACTGAAGGAAGCCTGGGAGAATAAATCCTGGCTTTTTCATACTTTTTTATAAAATCTTCGCGGGTGATGTTCAGCAGTTCACAAAATTCCAGGGTGTCCAGCGGTTTTACGTCCCGGGGAATGACCATGACGTCATAGGAGGGCTGGTTGGCTACCAGGAGCTTTCCGTTCCTGTCATAAATATACCCGCGTTCCGGGTAGTCGTAAACCTGTTTTATGGCTGTGTCATCAAGAGGGCTTCCCGTGTTGTCAATTAATTGTAAATAGGAAAGCCTCCCCAGGTAAATTAGGGTTACAATGACAATTATGGATGACAATAACAGCTTTCTCATTGATTTTTAGTCCTGAACAATGGGATGAACAAAAAACAGAGCAACAGGGTAAAGGCCCCGGATAATAACGCTTTTTTCAAGGTCGTGAATATATGTGTAAAACTAAATATCTCCAACCAGAAAAGTATAAGGTGGTGTGTTAAAATCATGATAGACAGGTAAGTGAAACGTTGTCCCAGGTTGGTGTTACTTATTTTCAGGGTCTGGTATTCGTAGGCGCTTCCGAAGGAAAAACGCAATACTACCGGGCGTATATAGGCAATGCACAGGGATGCGGCAGCGTTGATCCCGCCGCTGTCACTGAAAAAATCCACGCTGAGGCCCATGAGGAACGACAGGAAAAGGAAAAGCGCCCTGTTTTCATTCTTTAGCGGGTAGAGCAGGATAAACAGCACATAGATATAAGGGCTTATGAACCCCAGAAAGTGAATGTGGTTGCATATCAGCACCTGGGCCAGTACCAGGACGATAAATCTTATGCCGTTTGTAAACGCGTTGTTATTCATTTACCGATTGCTCTAGTTCGAGGATCTCATCCTTGTTGGTGTTCTCAATGATATATACATGCCCCAGATTGGTCATGTCGTTAAAGAGTTCCACATTAATAATATAATAATTTTCGGAACTGTCAAGGGCATAATTCTTTATGGTGCCTATGGGGATGCCTTTCGGGAAAATAGTGGACATCCCGCCCGTGATTATGGTGTCGCCTTCCTGTATGGGTGCTATCCGTGAAATATCGATGAGCTGAACGATGTTCTCAGACACCCCGTTCCATTTCAGTGTACCGAAATGATTGGTCTTTTTAAGCTGGGCATTGATCCTGGTCAGTGTGTTCAGTACCGATTGTACCGTGGCGTAATGGCCCGAAGTATTGTCTATGATCCCCACAATACCGTTGGAAGTAATGACACCCATGTCTTGCGATATGCTGTCACTTTTCCCTTTGTCGATGGTGAGGTAGTTTTTAAGGGAATGGTAGCTGTTTTTTATAACCGATGCATTCCGGATGACATAGCTCCTTGTTTGAGGAACCATAGAGTCGTTTACCTGGGAAAGCAAGGTGGAATCGCTTACTGCCGGACGATGCAGCAACAGGGAATCGTCCGGAATGGAGTCTGGATAAGAGTGCTTCCTGTTAAAGAGCAGGTTTCGCAACCTCCTGTTTTCTTCAACCAGCTGACGATTGTATTTTTTGAGGCCGAAATAACCGGATATACCGTTTGCCGTCTCATACAGGCCGCCGGTAACCCAGTTGGCAGAATTTATGAATTTACTTTTGTGATAACTGTGCGACCTGATGGTGAAAAACAGAGATAATATGAGCAAAACAAGGAAAAGAAAGAAATACCTGTTCTTTAAAAAAAAATTAATTATGTTTTGCATAATGTTTTACCTATCTGACCAGGATACTTTTAAATCTTCCGATATTCTTCAGGGCTATTCCCGTACCTCTTACTACGGCCCTCAGGGGGTCTTCGGCAATGTATACGGGAAGATCGGTCTTTTGTGAAAGCCTTTTGTCCAGTCCCCTGAGCATGGAACCGCCTCCGGCAAGGTATATCCCGGTGTTGTAAATATCTGCGGCAAGTTCCGGAGGGGTCTGGGAAAGCGTTTCCATCACGGCGTCTTCTATACGGAGGATGGATTTGTCCAGGGCCTTGGCGATCTCCCGGTACGATACCTGCACCTGTTTGGGTTTACCGGTAAGCAGGTCCCGCCCCTGTACGCTCATTTCCTCCGGGGGAGTCTCCAGATCTTCGGTGGCCGATCCTATCTGTATCTTGATGTTTTCTGCCGTGGCTTCACCGACGTACAGGTTGTGCTGGGTGCGCATATAGTACACGATGTCGTTCGTAAATACGTCCCCTGCTATTTTTATCGATTTGTCGCATACAATACCACCAAGGGCTATCACGGCGATCTCCGTGGTTCCGCCACCTATGTCCACAATCATGTTACCCTTGGGCTCCATGATGTCGATACCGATACCTATGGCAGCGGCCATGGGCTCGTGTATGAGGTATACTTCCTTGCCGTTTACCCGTTCTGCGGATTCCTTTACGGCACGCATTTCCACTTCGGTAATGCCCGAAGGGATACAAATCACCATCCGGAGGGCAGGTTGGAACAGTTTGCGCCGCAATGCGGGGATGTTCTTGATGAACATGTTGATCATCTTTTCGGAAGCGTCGAAGTCCGCGATCACCCCGTCTTTGAGGGGGCGTATGGTCTTGATGTTTTCATGGGTCTTTCCCTGCATCAGGTTGGCCTGTTGTCCGACAGCGATGATTTTTCCCGATATGCGGTCTCTGGCAACAATAGAGGGACTGTCTACAACAACCTTGTCATTGTGAATGATCAGCGTATTTGCCGTACCGAGGTCCATAGCGATCTCCTCTGTTAGAAAGTCAAAAAATCCCATGTATGCGTAAAATTAGTCAGTTTATTCGTTTTGTTTTTTCAGGTACTTACCGGGTTATTGGTAATCGGTATTCAGTTAATATCATACTGATTGCCGTTTACAGCCTTCCGATCACCCTGCCAGGGTGTTGGCATTCTTCAAATGTAATAATAGTTTGTTACATTTATATCACGAAAACCTATTAAAGCAATATAATAGGGAACAGGAATACGAACAGATGCCAAAACACTGTAAGTGCCGGGTTTACCTCTCATAACGGAAAACCCGGTATAATTAGTGTTTAAAATGTCGTGTTCCTGTAAATACCATAGCTATGTTGTGTGCATTGCAATAATCTATGCTCAGTTGGTCCTTGATAGACCCGCCGGGTTGTATAACAGCCTTAATGCCTGCCTTGTCCGCAATTTCCACGCAGTCGGGGAACGGGAAGAAGGCGTCGCTGGCCATGACCGCACCGTTGAGGTCGAAATCGAAAGAGGCTGCTTTTTCAATAGCCTGCTTCAACGCGTCCACCCTGCTGGTCTGGCCTGTACCGCTGGCACACAGTTGCCGGTTCCTGGCAAGAACTATGGTGTTGGATTTGGTATGCTTGCATATTTTGGAAGCAAAAAGCAAATCTTCTAACTCGTTATTTGCAGGTTTATTGTCCGTCTTGTATGTTAAATCGTCAAGAGTGTCTGTTTTGTCATTTTTTTCCTGTACTAAAAGACCGTTGAGGCAGGTCCTTACCTGTGTTGTTGCCAGTTTGGCATCTTTTTGAACCAGGATGATCCTGTTCTTTTTCTTTTTCAGGATATCGAGGGCTTCGTCAGTGTAAGAAGGTGCAATGACCACTTCGCAGAAAAGGCTGCTTATTTCGTTGGCAGTGTCCGTATCTATTTCTCTGTTGGCAATTAAGATACCGCCAAAAGCGGAAACAGGGTCGCCCGCAAGGGCATCGACATAAGCCTCTTTCAGGGTTTTCCGGGTGGCCACGCCACAGGCATTGTTGTGTTTGAGTATGGCGAAGGTAGGATCATCTCCCCTGAATTCTTCCATAAGGTTTACGGCCGCATCCACGTCGAGCAGGTTGTTGTAGGAGAGTTCCTTACCGTGTAGTTTGTCGAACATAGCTTCCAGGTCGCCAAAGAAATAGCCTTTCTGGTGGGGGTTTTCCCCGTAACGGAGTTGTTGCCCCTTGGTTTCGCTGGCCTTGTATACCAGTTCGTCCTGGTTAAAGTAGTTGAAGATGGCAGTGTCGTAATGGGAGGAGACATTAAAGGCTTTTGCGGCAAAGCGCTTGCGGTCCTCAAGGGTCGTCTGCCCGTTACCTTCCGATATGACATTCAGGAACTCGTCGTAGTCTTCCATGGAAGCCACACAGAGCACGTCTTTAAAGTTCTTGGCTGCTGCCCTGATCAGGGAAATACCGCCGATGTCTATCTTTTCTATGATGTCTTGCTCAGAGGCACCGCCGGCCACGGTTTTTTCGAAAGGGTAGAGGTCTACGATAACAATATCGATCTGCGGAATGTCGTATTCAGAAAGTTCTGTATTGTCGCTCTCATTGTCCTGGCGGTTGAGGATGCCGCCGAAAACCTTGGGGTGAAGTGTTTTTACCCTTCCGCCGAGAATGGAAGGATAGCCGGTGACATCTTCTACGGGAATGACGTCCACACCCAGGTCGCGTATAAATTTTTCGGTACCTCCTGTCGAATAGAGGGTAATACCGAGTTCGTTCATTTTTTGGATAACAGGCTCCAGGCCTTCTTTACTGAAAACAGATACTAAAGCGGATGTGGCTTTTTTTGTGGTACTCATATTTGTTGTGTTGTTAGCTCTTGATTTCGGTATTCGGTAATCAGTATTCAGGGGCAGTAATCGGTATTTATCACTGATTACTGAATACTGATTACCGAAATCACCGAATTTGATTGCAAAAGTAGTTTTTTTGTAGCAATCATTTGGCTGCCATGGGGAAAAAATGTTGAAAAAGGATTCGGGAAGGAAAGAAATTATATAAGGGCAGGGATGTGATACATACACCTGCCCTTTTTAGAGGTAAGAGGGACAAATTCTTAAAATAAACATGGGATCAATGCTGTTTGGCTACAATGCTGATACCATGACCCATATCGGCCATGGCAGCATCTGCGGCTATTTGCATGGTCTTTTCGCTAAAGTAGTTGGTGACGAACGGCAATGCCAGCCCAGTAATGCTGATCCCCGCCATACGGCTGTGGGTCCGGATATTAGTCCGGTTGTTGTTATAAGCGGATTGATGCTGCCTTAGGGCATTCCGCTGATTTTGTTGATTTCGTTGCAGGACATCCCTGGTATTTTGATATAGCTTTTCTCTTTTTGCTCCTTTTACTCTTTTTTGCTTTTTGCCATCTTCGGAGCGGTTAGAAAAGATCCTTTGGGCTTCAGGTCCGTATGCACCCCGTTGTATGGCCTTTAAGACCTTACGCCCGTACGGGTTTTTTTTACCGGCAAAGGATCCGGTGACCCGGGCACGTTGCAGGGCTTTGTCGATATCCGCGATCTGGGCGCTTAATCGTGCGATTTCCTGTGCAGACCCACTGACCTTTAGAAGATTCTCTCTTTGCTTTATGGAGTGGTCCAGGATCTTGCCAAACCGGTCAAAAGGTGTTTTTAAGTTCCATGTAGATGTTGTTTCGGGCATATTAATGTCATCAAACATACCTATTGCCGGCCCTGCCGGCCCGGGAACGGAACCTGCCATGGAATCCCAGGTGTCGATCTGCCCGGCCATTTGGGTTGCGTTGTCCGTTACATCCACTCCTGTTCCCAGTGGTGTTGGGAGTGGTAGTGTAGGTGGCCATATACTGACCTCCCCGGTCATATTGTCGTAATAAGGGTTGTTATTGTTGTCATATCCTTCCCGGATGGAGTGTTGTTGCAGGGCAATGAGTGGCTGCATAACAACGAGTGAGAATCCGGTTCCGTACAGGACGGATTGTGTTATTTTAGACGCTGCCGCACCTGCTCCCCCGGCTGTTCCTCCGGTAAAGCCTACCGCCATGCCGCCAATAAAGGAAGTCACCGTAGAAAGAGCGATCTCCCCGCGGTTCATCCATCCGATGTCGGATGCAGCCTCTGCGGCAGCCGATTCGCTGATAAAGGGCAGAAGAAAACCGCCTTCCTTGCAGGAGATCATAGATCGCTTGGTCACGGCGGCGTGGCTGTCAAAAGTGACAAAGGCATGGGGGTTTATCCAGGAAGATTCATCAAAACTTATCATTTCGCTGCAGGTGGGTTTGGGTTGAAACAACTGGAAAAGACCTATCCCTACGCAGGCGAGAGCTATTGCTCCTCCTACGATCCATCCCGCTACCGGTATGGTGGCAACAGTTGCAGCCATAAGCATTCCGGCCATGATCCCCCCGCCAAAAGCGATGCTCCCGAAACCGCTGCTCCAACCCGTTTTACAGGAAAACTGCCCGTCCAGTTTGCGGTCTGCTTCGGTCAATAAGGGCTTGTCCTGGCCTTTGAAACGCACGGTAAATTTTGACCGGCGGTCGGAGTTGGTCAGTAATTTGCCATAATTGGTGGCCGAATTGAAGGTGCATACGGTGTATACTTTTTCCGGTAAATAACTGCTCATGGTAAATCTAAAATTTACAGGATTCAGTACTCAGGTTATGGTTGTATTGACGAATATGGGGTGTTCCAAATTTAACAAGTATATATTACCTGAAGTTTAGGAATATGATAAAGAATTGTTGTGTAAAGGTTAAAAGGAAAGGGCAGAAGAGTGGTCACTCCCGGTAGTCCGGATTTTGGTATTCTACATATTTTACGCCCTGCCAGTTGTGCGTCCATATTGAGAAGGGGAGGTCTTTTTCTTCGAAACTCAGCTTGTTCCGGCAATAGCTGCAAAACGTATCGAACTGCTGTTTTCCGTCCTGGTTCACTGCAGATGTAAGGCTTATTTTTTTGCCCCTGAAAAACAGTTCGGCCTGTACGTCTCCTTTCCCGTTGGAAGGGTGCAGGGTACGGATAGCCTTGAAATCGCTTACGGGACCGGAATATTCTTCGGTGTTGTCGTAAGCTATTTTTACGGTGTGCCGGTCTATGGAAAGGCGGATATTTTTCTTTAAGTACCTTTTCTGTATCAGCCGGATCCCTACATAAAATACGGCAATGACCAGGATAATGGCATAGGGCGATCGTATAAGGCGAAATGCATCTCCCAGGAGTATTTTGGCGCCGAGAAAGGATATTATAACTGCCAGCCCCCATAGCATGTACCATTTGCCTATCTGGATGGTCATGACATTGCTGAGGGTAAAGCCGGCAGGGAGTTCTTCCTTTTTATGTCCTTCCGTATGGGATGGGGATACGTTCATTTTACCTTATAATTTACGCATTTTAAATTCGCAGAGGCTCTCTGCATTGTCTTTGATCGCTTCGTTCCATATCAGTTTGGCTTCGTTGACCAGGCGGGTGGCCGGGTTCACTTCATAGGTCTGCCGGAATTCGAGCTTGTATTCCGTAAAGTTATACTTTATCTGAGGTTTATAGTACTGGTCGTACTTTTTGACGATGTTTGCCATCAATTCGTCATCGGCTTTTGCAGAGCCCACCTTTCGCAGTTTCAACAGGTCGGTTTCTGCTTTGAGGATGTCGCATCTGAAGTTCATCGGAACAATGGTGCCCGGTAGCAGGATGGAACGGAACAGGAATTCTTTTTGCTGTACCGTGGTATTGTCGTCAGAAGTGAGCTGCCAGTCGAAAAGAATAGTGTAAAACAATTCTCTCCGCAATTCTTCTTCTGAATTATGAGAGAGGGAAAACTGCCGGTCTCCCGATTTGATGATCTCTTCCAGGCCTTTTTCGTTGGTGTCCTGCATACTCGTTATAAATTCTGTCCGGAATGCTTTGGAGTTCTTGAAGGCCCTCCATTTTTCGGCCTGCTCTTCCTTGTTTAATATCTCTGATATACTGCCATCCGCTCCATAGGTGAAGGCCACATCGTGCCGGATAAATTCGGTTTGAGTCACGAAGTCGAAAACCTTGTTCAGGACGGGAGGGTCCATATTGTAGTAGTGGTCTTCTAGCGTTACCCTGGCTGTGTTTTTGCCAGGAAAAAGCTGTACGTTAAATTGAAATTTTTGCTGGGAATTACTGGTGAGTTTCCCGTCTATTTTGGTGGTGTTTACTTGTTCGCACCGGTATTTTGCAGAAATACTGTCTGCAATTGGTTTTACTTCGGGTGTTTTCTTTTTTGTTGCCGGTTCCGGGTATTCCCTGTCGCCGGTATAAAAACTGTATTTGTCGGCCATGATCGTTCTTTAATTGATGTCCACTTCCGTTCCTTTGATCACAACATTGCCTCCGTCTGGCTGGATGTTTACATCGCCAGTGGGATTGATAGCGACTTCCATGCCGTCTATGGTGGTCTTTGTGTTTCCTGTGATCGTATTATTCTTACTGGTCATATTGATCTCATCCTTGCCTTTTACTTCAATCGTTTTGCTGTCTATGGTAATGTCGTTTTCCGTGATCGCTATAAGGCTGTTCCCTACCTTGAGCTCTATGTTAGTGTTTCCCTCTATGGTGATCTTTCCCGAACTGTCCATCGTAACAAAGGCACTGCTGTTACCCACATTAAGGGTGATGTTGGAGTTGGCGCTGACCTGGAAATTACCGGCACCGTCGTAGAGCGAGGAGGAGCCTCCGTTGTCTGAGATAAACATGGAACCACTATTGTCGTCCATGATGATCTTGTTGCCGTTCCGGCTTTGTATGGCTTTCAGGTTATTGCTGGGGTCGGCGTAGCCGCTACTGGCATTTCCGTGCTGGACGCATCCGGTGACATAGGGCATTTCGGCATTTCCACTCTGGAAATCCACCATAACGGTTTCTCCTGTTTCCGGGATAAAATGGAAGCCTTTCCCGGAGCCGCCGTTAGGGCTGGAGAGGGGGATCCAGTCTGTGGTCTGGGCGTTTTCCTTTTGCCAGGCCATCTGTACTTTTATACGGCCGAGCCCACGGGGATCGTTATTGTCAATGACTGTGGCAGGCTGGCTTTCGCATTCCGGATAATTTCCGGGGCTGGAATAGGGCGATATATTCACAGTTGCCGGGACGGCCTTGAAGGTGTTTTCATAATCGCCGGTATCTGTGCAGTGGTGTGTTGTGGCAATGATCTTATAGCGCCCGGCGGCATTGCCGTCTTCATCGACGATCCGGACCAGGGTGCCGGGGCGAAGGGCGGGGCTTTCACTTTTGCCGTAAACAAAAAGCATATTGGCCACTTTCTTCTGGAAATTCAGGTGAGCATAATGGTCCATATCGGTCTGTCCACTGCCCTCGTTGACCAGGAGATTGTGCTGTACGATGGTCTCTTTGTCAAACACCTTTCCGGAAGACCGGATGAGTTCGCCGGTAATTCCGTTTATGGAGTTTTCGAACGGACGGGTGGAACTGTGATGAGAAGCACCTTCGGAAAGGTCGTTGCCGTGATATTTGAACCGTGTGGGTTGCAGGGTCATTTCGAGGTCGAACTCGGTGAGGTTGTAGCCGTAATACAGCTCAATGTCCTCTCCGGCGTCTTCCTGTCCTATGACGAGCTCTACGCCGTTGTAATAAAACCATTCCCCCTGCCTGGAGCACATGCGTTTGAGAAAGTCGTAATCGCTTTCGTTATATTGTACAATATAAGGGTAAACCTGGTTTTTAGAAGGGTTTGTGCTGATCTTCAGCATATCGTTGTTGTAGAGCCGGGTGGTGTTGTGTACAATATGAATAAAATCTTTTTTGAGGAAGGATAGCGATTCGGGACCGTTGTCCATGAGCATGGAGGGACTGTATGCCCGGAACTGTAGCCGTTTACCTTCGCGATCGTCGGACTTCCTGGCTTTTATCCGGGTCACTACACCTTTGAAATACCCGGTGTGGGCCGAGAACATGCCGTTAGTCCCTTTCATGGTGATACGTATTTTTTCGCCGATGAGTTTTTGATAATTGCCGTATAGTTCCGGATATTGCAGGTATACTTCGTCTTCCCTGCACTCCAGGGTGAGCTCGTGATGGTCGTCGATGTTCTGGGTAAGCTCCAGGTGAAGGAAGGTGTTTAGCCGGAACTCTCCTATTTTTATGATAAAGTCGGTTTGCAGTGCCATGGTGTGCGTTTTTGGGTTTGTGTTTTACAGGAAGCCCCGATACGGAGCTCAGCGTACTTCGGTCCATTTCTTTTTGTACAGAGTGTTGCCGATATTGATCTCCCTGGCGGAGATCCCGATCTCGGTGATCATGGGGTCATTGCCTGTGGCACGGAAAGTTTCGCCATAACGGACACAATAGCCTTTTCTGAAAGAAATACTTTTCATGCGGCTCATACCGTCTCTTTTATAGAAGACCAGTTTGCCATCCTTGGTTTGGGTGTTGCTCACCATCCAGTCCGAAAAATGGTCTTTCATGTCCGTTTCAATGACAAGACGTATTTCACCTCCTTTCGGCCCGCTGGAGGGCTTGCCGTTGATGTCTGTCTTCTGTTCCAGGAAAATGTCGTATTCGAGGATGTTATACGACATATCGTCAATCTCAAATTTTGCCAAAAAACTCATAAGTCATCGGGGATTTAGGGATAAAAAAGTAATTATTAATAATAAATAACACGATCTAAAAGTAAGAAAAAGAGGTTATTGGCCAAAGTAAAGAAAGGAGAGGAGTGGGAAAGAAAATGATTTTTTGATGTTGGGTTAAAGGTTAGGTAACATAAAAAGAAACCGCCGGCATTTGCCGGCGGTTTTCTTAAAAAATGAATACTGTTATATTTGCATATTATTGCTCTGCATACTCGGTATCCCATTCGGTACCGTCATCTCCTTTTTGCCCGTCCATCTTAATGAGGAAGTTCTTGGCCGGGAAATACGGCTTCAGGCGGATATCCAGGAAAATACGGTCTTTTTGATTGGGATCCTGCTCAAACTTGGTGATATCAAAGTCCTCGATCAGCTTGTCCGGTCCGGAAACACTGTCCAGGAATTTGATTACCTGGTTGAGTATCTGTTTACGGGTCTTGGCATTGAAGTTTTCGAAAGCCCTTCGGTTGAGGAAGTCCATCATCACCTTGGTCACATAATCGAATACCCTTACTACGGAATAGGTTTGCAACCCGAGGTTGTCCCCGTTGAACAGGGTTTTTCCGGAGAAAGCCATGACCTTGTTGTACTCGTTGACCATGGGCACGAGGCCGAGGTGTTCCAGGTCGGCGATCTCACTTTTCTTAAGGTCGAACTTCACCCCGTCCACTTCGTTGATACCACCGAATTTTTTACCTGCGGTGATCTGGGACATCAGGGTGTTGTATATTTTTCCGGCAAGCGCTGTAGAAGGAGGGATGTAGAGGTGGTCTTCTTCGCCTACTTCATCATTTTTGCCACGTCCTACCAGCCAGTTACATGTCATAATAACATTAGAACGATATATATCGCCCCCGGTAAGGTTGGCAAGTTCGAACATTTCTATTACGTCGTCCGGTTCGTCCAGGTGCTGGAAGTCGGTGACGAGCATCACTTTGTTGTTGTGGGCTATCTTGCCCCATTTTTCAACGACCTTGTTGGAGCCGAGATAACCGGGGATCACCAGGAGGGCATAGTTGTTCCTGAGGTCGAGGCGGTCGTAGTTGTTTACCAGCTCTTCTTCGATGTGGTCAATAAAACGGGTGTTGTCCAGATCCTTGAGCTGGTCGAGTTCTGCATTGATAATAGCAACGTTCTTAACCTTGCTTTCTTCGGTATTCTTGTAGAACATGGACAGTGTACGATAGGCTTCTTCCAGTTCCTTGGTTTCTTCCAGTGAGATGGCCAGGTTTTTCTTCAGTGTTTCTTCGGCACTTTCGGCTTTTTCCTGGCAGTTGTCTACCAGGTCTACCAGGTTGTCCGAAGATTTCAGGGCTTCACTCCATAACTTTAATACCCTCTTCAGATTTTGCCTTTCTGCCTTTTTGCCCGCTTCGTTTAAGAATATATTTCTTCTTGCTTTTCTGTCCGGGCTCAGGTTCTGCACACCTTCTATCGCGCTTTCCAGCAAGTCGAAACCACCGTACTGGATAAAGGATTCCAGTTGTTGTTCCAGACTTACCTTTTTGCCTTCTTTTGCCTGCTCCTTTACTGCAGAAGAGGTTGTTTCTTTTGGATTCTTCATAGGTAGAACTATTTTTCAGATTCTTCAATTTCCCGGACCAGGGTCTCAATGGTTTCTATAATGGATTTCTTTGCCTCAGGGTCCTGGAGGGCCAGCTTCAGTACTTTGTTGGTCTTTAGCTGTTTTATCATTTTACTGTATTGTTCTTTTTTGGTTTCGAGATCGGTAAGAAACTCGCTTTGAGCGGTGATCCCTTTTACCGAAAAATCGGAAACGCTTTTGAATTTCAGTTCTTCCCGTACAGTCATGCCTTCGCTATTCTCGAAATTGACGTTCATTTTAGGAGCGAAATGTTCGAAAACCTGATCCATGTTCTTCAGACCGGTCACCACTTCCGGCCGTACCGGGGTATTGGGAGTTAGTTTCTGAGCAATCAGTGTTTTGTTCTGAGGAATATCAACAATGCTTTCCTCGCCTTCCGGCTTCACTTCATTACCTCCTATTCCGTAACTGTTTGAAAGATTTGCCATAACGCTATTTTTAAGTTAAATATAATAAAAATTAATGATCAAGTATATTTTTGCTGTTAAAACAGTCCTTTTTTCTTGTAATCCAATATGATAAGTGAAACGCAGTTGTTCTTTTTGTTCCGGACCATAGAGACGCTTTTGAGTTCTATCTTTTTGCCTCGTATGGTATTGTTCAAATAGTAGAGAGAAACTACGCTGCCGTCTTTGAGCTGTACTTTTGGGAGGTAATCCTGACAGAAATACCTCTTGAAATTCGAGTATCTGAGTTTGTTTTTTGCCAGGCCCATGATAAGTCCTGCCAGTTTTTCTTCATCCAGTGGCAGGACCTCTATTTTTTCTTCGGGTTTTTCTGTCTCTTTAACGGGTACTATGGATTGCTGGTCGAGTGCCGAAGCCACCTCCGGTCTGTCGGGCAATGTGTTGATGTAGGTGTCCACGACATCGGGCTGGGTTTCTTTCCATGTATCTGCCATGGTTATGGCCGTTTTTTCCTTTCTGGCCGGGAATACGGTGATCTTTTTAAAACTTACGTGTTTTATATCGTCGTTGACAAAAAGGGATATGGTCTTTTGTCCCGGGCTGGAAAAAGTGTATGTGGGGTTTTTGTCTATGGCGTCTATTTTGGTCCCCTCACCGAATCGCCATTCCCAGGATTTGGCGTGGGACGTGCTGTCTGTAAAAGAGACCTGCTCGCCCACATAAGCGACCTGGGGGGCATGGAACTTTGGCAGAAGGGTAGAGTCTATGATCTCTGTTTTGGGTTTGATCTCCACCATTTTGGCGATGTTACAACCTTTGTTTACCCAGAGGTTTACCAGGTATTTACCCGGCTCCTTGTATTCATGGGCTACCTTGGAGCGGAATGAAATTTCGGTACCGTCGCCAAAATCCCATTTCCATTCGTGTGCATTGTCGGTATAGTCCGAAAAGGTAATGAGCTCACCGACTTTAAAGGATGAGGCCTGTATTTTGAATTTTTCCACATTGCAGGGTTCATCTTCATTGACCCGGAAAGCCAGTATGACTCCGGATATTAAAAGGATAGTGATGAAAGACAGGATAACCCTGGAATCGAAATGTGTTTTAATATGCGAATTCCTGTTCATTTTCAGAGCTTTTTAAGTTTAAGGACGAATCAAACAACAATGGAAAAACCACATTTTCCAGTGTTAAATGGTTTGTTCTTCAGCATTTTTCAAAAGTACACAATTTGAGATTTATAAAAAATCACGGAAAATAAGTATTTCTAAATAAAACAAAAATATTGTATTTTCGTACGGAAAATTGAGGGTACAAGCTAATAAAAATAAATAAATACCTAAGCCTTCGACATATTATATTATATTTTAAGTCGTAAAATAACGTATTTTTGACGGAATTTTAAAATGAACTTAACTTTTGAGAATATTTCTGTTTTAATTTGCCGTACAAAAAGTGATGTTAATACCGGTGAAGAATGATTTGGCGCAAAATGCGTTTTTTTTGAGTGGCCGGTTTCAATCCGGAGATGATGTTTGGCCCTGGTTTACGATTCTGTTTGTACGCTTTAATAAGCCCCCCGGAAACAAGAAAGCATATTAAAAACTGTTTATGGAAAAATAAATTCTTAACGGATGAAGAATAAATGGATACTCTTGAGTTTTGTGGTGTTTTTTGTCTTTAGTTGCGGAGGCCATAAAGAAACGGCTTATACGATCACGGATCCCTACGTGAACGCAGAACTGGGCAGAAATCCGGGGGTAGAACAGATTAAGGTTATCAGGGATATGGATATTAAGTTCGAGGAAGAAGAAAAGGAAAAGAAAAAAACGGAACTGATCACCCCGAAAGATAAGACCTATTTTGCCAGGGTGCTCGGTGTAAAACCCTCGGAGATCACCAATCAGAAATTATACGCCTATATAAAGGAGTGGGAAGGGGTTCCCTATCTGTATGGAGGCGAAACCAAAAAAGGTGTAGATTGTTCTGCCCTGATGCGGGACCTGTACCACAGGGTGTATGATGTGGAACTACCGCGTACGGCTTCGGAGATCATGCTCAACGATGAGTATGTGGCACCGTTCCGTTCTGTAAAATACCTGAAAGAAGGTGACCTGGTGTTTTTCAGGTCCAATAACGAAAAGATCATGACGCATGTAGGGATATACCTGAAGAACATGAAGTTCTTGTCAGCTACCGAATCCGGCGGAGTACGGATCACCAGCCTGGAAGACCCCTATTGGCGGAATACTTATAAAGCAAGTGGCAGAATAAGGTTAATGCCGGGGGCCATGCGTTAGAAAAAGCAGGCCCAAAGGCGATTTTCCTGTCTGTCCGGATTGTTGTGGTATGGGTTTTTTAAGGATCCTGTCCGGGTAACAGAAGCATTAACGGTGTATATACTTTCCTCCCCCTAATTTACACAGTTGTGCTTTATCCTTTTTTATTTCCGTTGGGAAATTAGTGTAAAAAACCCCTGTTTTCGGCTATAACGTACAATGTGCAATTATTGTACTTTGTGACCCTGAAAAAAAGTGTGTCACAGGGCCTTTTTGCCTTTAAATTAAGATTTACGGACATGGCAAGTGGAATTGGAAAAGTATTATCAAATAGTTATGTTGTCCTGCATGTATGGAGGGGTCTGTATGCGTTACGGAAGTTTTTTTTAGATTTGTCCGTGTCTCCCGGGACAGGGGATATTCTGATGATCCCGAACGGAAAAAAGTTGATTTTCGGAGTTTTACCTGTCACAGGTTCTGTCGTATCATTACAAATAAAGCAAGCATGACGAGACGAGTATTAGTAGGTTTATGGCTGGTGGTTCTGGGAGTATCCTGTAAGTCCTCCCAGCTGGGGATCATTCCGATCACCGATGAGCAGGTGCAAATAGAATTTGGCGAATTGGGCGACCTTGAGGAAGAAGAAAAGGAACCTTCGGAAGAAGAAGAGGAGGAGACCATGGCCATTGAAGCCATTACGGACGAAGACGTTCAGGAAGAATTGGGTGGTACGGGCTATACAGCTTCAACGCCTCCGCCACCGAGAACCTCTCCCGCTACCACGACAACAGTGGCCATGCCGGAAGAAGAACCTATAAACGCGGCAATTTTGCTGGAAGGCGGACAGGTGGTGCTGGAAAACGAAGAAACGGCCATCGAGCTCGAGGAGGTCGAAGTTGTGGGGATCGTACATCCTACCCAATATCCGCTTGCTCCCATTGAGCCGGAGCAACTGGCATTCCTGGGCAGCCATGGGGCAAAGTCTGCCCCTCTGTTAAAAGAGGTAAAAGTGCGAAGCTATTCGCCGCTTACGATTGAAGATAAGATCTTCTTTGCCAAACAGCTAAAAGTGAAACCGCTGGAGATCAAAGACGCCCAGTTGTATTCTTACATCAAAGACCGGCTCGGTGACCAGTTCCAGAAAGGCCGGCTCGATCATCTTACCCTGATGCAAAACCTCTACGGAAAAGTATATGATGTTAACTTTCCACGAACCGCTTCCAAGGCTATTCTCAGGAATTATACCGAAGGTAAAATACATTATACCAAAGACATGAAAGAGGGAGACCTGCTCTTCTTCCGTCTCACGAAGAGCAGGAGGCTCTATACGCATGTGGGGATATATCTTCAGAATAAGCGGTTTTTAACCGTTACACCGTCTGGCGGGGTAGAAATAGCCAGTTTGAAAGACCGTTTATGGAAGGGCGCATACATAGGCAGGGGAAGAGTGAAAAACATGAAACGCCGATGAGTAAGGAAGATATCGTTTTTAAAGAACTGCAACATACGCCTTTGTTCGATCTGAAAGCGGAACTGCTTTTCGAAATGTTGTTGCGCCATAAAATTCAGGAAAGGGATATTGCCGTGATGCCCCAGGGCAATTTTTACCGGAATTTCAGCAAAGATGTGATGAAGGTCGAGCCGGATATGAACCAGGCCGATATGTGGCATTTTAAAATAAGCCGGGACGGCGTTTACGATATCCTTCCGGAAGGTATAACCCACAACTACCGGTCGCGCAACCGAAGCGAAGACCCGGTAGAAGAATACAAAAAACGGAAAAGGGAAGAAAAAGAAGCCCGGCGTTTTTTTAATCCCCTTGAGAACGAGTTTTTCCGGTTCAGGCACCTGGTCGAAAAATACGAATCCGATTTTTTCCGGGACATCAATGCCTACGGACTGGCCGATGTAATACGCATGATCCTGGGCGTATCTGAAAAAGTGCCCGACGAACTCCTGGTGAAGATGTTCTTTCTTCTGATGCGGCAAAAGAACTTTGTGAGCCGAAATATAGAAGATGTCAGGAAAGGACTGGAGACCATTATCGGCGAGGAGGTGAAGATTATTACAAAAAATGTTAAATTGGAACAGGTTTTCGACCCTTATGAAAAAACAGAAGATATGTTGCTGGGCATCAATACTACCTTAGAGAGCAAGGAGGAAATATTCCTGAAAAAATATCATTTTGTCATAGGCCCGCTGAAAGACTCGAAAAAACTTATTGAATATGTCAATAAGGGACAAATGGAAAGTTTTTTGGAAGCCTTTTTTCATTTATTCTTACCTTGTCAGGTGCAATTTTCATATCAGTTAATGCTCAAAGAAGAGGACCAGCTTTTCCGGTTGAATGAAACCGTGTATCAATCGAGGCTGGGAGTTTCAACAGTGATATAAAAGGTCGGAAGCAGAATTAATTTGTAGGTAAAACTTCGGACCTAGTAAAATATAATTTATTAAGGTAAATGAGAAAAATTTTAGACTATATAGTAACCGGTGAGGTCCTGACCGTACTTTTAATTATACTTGCAGTAGCCTTTATTCTCAGCATGTTCTTCGGTGCCAAGGCCCCGAAGTTCCGGAAGAGAAAGTGGCATTATTTCCTGTACGCCCTGGGACTCGGGGTGGTTGTTATTGCCTTCGGAGCCATTTTGTACAATTTGAAATCCACTACGCTCAACGCCCGTTTTATTTCCTTTCAGGGATTGATGTTGTTGCTCGGAGTGACGCATCTGATATTTTTTCACAAGATCTTTAAGCGTTTTGAGGCCAAAAAGATATGGCAGGAGATCTTTCTTGCCTTTATCACAACCATGTATATTGCCGTGTTCATGATCATGGTAGTGGCTTATTTTGCCGAATTCCAGTTTGTTTATTATATGTTTGGCAGCTTATTGCTCTTCCTGGTGCCTACCCTGGCACTCATCCTTTTCGAGACCGCCATTACCATACCCGCCCGTTTGTACAAGCGGTGGTTTTACCCGTTGAACAATAAATACCCCAATCCTCAGATCACCGAAATGCGTAATGTTATCCTGCTCAACCTGGTGTTCCATAAAAAACCGACAGACCGGCATATTATAAATTTTAAGGTCAAAGCGCCGAGGGCCATGGAGTTCGGGAGGCTGTTCTACTATTTTATCAACGATTATAACGATAAGCATCCCAATAGCCAGATCCACTTTACCGATAGTAAGAACGAACCTTACGGATGGTATTTTCACAGCAAACCCAAATGGTTCAGTTCAGCCAATCATATAGACCCGGACGAATCTGTAGACAGAAACGATATGAAAGATGGCGATACCATAATTTGCCAACGGATATAAATTTTAGGTTGCAAGTTGCAGGTTGCAGGTTCAAAATCCAGGATGAATAAAACCAGGAACCTGCAACTTACAACCATCAACAAGAAACCAGAAACAACGAACAGTAAACAACCAATAATCATGGCAGAAGATATACGATATTTCCCGGTAAACTGGATCGACGGGATGAAGATCAACAAAAATCATTTCATCGACCTGCAGGACAATGTAGAGGACCTGGTACGTGATGCCAGGAATATGGGAGTCAATCAGTTGCAATACGGACTGTTGTCTACCAGATTCAAGGCGCCTTTTGAATATTCGGTGATCATTGATGAGCACAACGAACTGAATGTGTCTATAAAATTCCTCAAGGCCATAACTCCGGGAGGGGGGCGTATAGAGATCACAGACTATACAGGAGAGTTTTCCGAAAAGATATCTCTGGAAAATTACGATTTTAAAGAAAATAACCGCTTTTTACTGCTCAACGTGGATCCCTACAACAGGGTGCCCACCGGTACGCAGAACATGGAAGAAATACCGCCCCGGTTTCCCTCTGCCATGCCCAAATACTTCCTGACAACAGTGGCGGAGACCGAGGTTACCCAGAACAATATCGGCCCCCTGCAGTTCCCCATTGCCAAATTTATGTCGAGGGGAAGCGTTTTTGAAACCGTGGAAGCCTATATCCCGCCCTGTATTACGGTGAACAGCCATCCGGCCCTGGTAAAACTGTTTGAGGCCTATGACGCTTTCTTCAAGCAAATGGAGTTCTATGCCGTGCAGATCTCCCAGAAAATAAGGTTCAGAAGGCTTAGTGGAGACGAAAACCTTATCGCCGATATTGTATTTGAAACCCTGCAAAGAATACTGGGCTATGTAGGTCAAAGCATCAATCAGAACCGATGGAACGGTTTTTACTCCCCGCCCATGGAAGTCCTCGATAGAGTGGTGAGCCTTGCCCGTGTTATGAAAAACAGTTTCGACTCCTTTTCCGGGGACGGAAAGGAAATGGTATTTAACTATTTTGCCGAATGGACCACAGAACTGGGCAGCGGCGACTATGAAAAACTCTTTTCCGAAACCATTAACCTCAAATACAAGGGCTACGATATGGAACCCTGTGTAAAAGGTGTCATGGAATTTATAGAAAAAACAGATCATCTGTTCTCCATTCTCAATCAGCTCGATTATATAGGAAGGAAGAAAGATTCCGGTATTTTTGTAAATGAAAATATCGTCAAAACCGAAAAGACATCCGGTATTTTCTTTAAACAGGAAGAAAACAAGGAACAGGATAAAGATAACGGTCAGGAGGGCTCCACGTCATTTCTGGCTGACTGATATAAATGTATTTATAGGACGTAAGACATAGGATATATAGTCATATGTCGTAAGTCAAATTTATTTTAAAACTATGGAAATACTCAATAGGAAAGAGCGGGTCTCTGCATTTTTATTATTTCTCCTCATGCTGGTCATCACGGTAGGCGTCCTGATCTTTGCCGTTTTCTTTAACTACAAATTGCCCTGGAGGGAAAACGAAGCATTAAAGCAGGAAAACGACAGGATCATGAATGAGTTCCGCTATCAGGAAAAATTTTCTTCAAAAATAGATGAGCTCACCGCCAGTATCGATTCCCTGAACCGTGCCGGTGACGGTTTTCAGTTCCTGGAGCAGACCATTAACCTGGAGCTGGCAAAGCTCAAGGAAGGCATCCCTGCCGATAAAGAGACCTATAAAAACACCCTGCTGTACAATAACGTGATCCTCAACCTGAATGACCTGGTTAAAAGCAAGAGAAGACTACAATTGCTCCAGCAATCGGAAAAACAAATAGACGAGCTGGAGAAACAAATAGAGGATTATGAAGAGATTATCAACCAGTTGAAAAAGCAGCTGGAGCTTAGTAACCGACTCAACAGGAATTAATTTTTTAAACCCGTAATTTGATGTTTACAGCAAACGGTACGCAGGCCATTCATATTGCAAAACAGTTGGCCCGGGAAAATCATCACCCGAGGTATGCTCCGGCACATTTTCTGAAAGCGATGTTAAACCGCGAGTTTTCTTTTATCCGGGAACTGGATGCCGCCGGGATCGATGTGTTTTACATCGACGAGTGGGCCGACATCCGTATGGAAGAATATCCCAAGACGAGCCGTCCCGGAGAAGACCCGGCACCGGATGAAGCCATAGAGACTGTATTTGGAGAAGCCGAAGAAATAGCAAAGAATGCCGGCCGCGAAGAAGTGGGATTCATACCGATGCTCATGGCCCTGGTGACCCCCGGGGTAGGGTTTTCGCACGACGAGCTCAAGTCTATGCCTGTCACCCCCTCGGAGATCGCTTTAAAGCTCGGTTACGGTGGGGAAGCAAAAAGTAAAATATCCGGCGGGGGAGGGTCTCCCCTGGCAGCGGCTTATACGGGTGAAGCAGGAATGCCCGTTGGACAGGGTGTCCTTGAGAAATACTGTACAGATAAAGTGAAGGCCTATCGCGAAAAGAAAGATACTCCGCTGGTAGGGCGTGACGAAGAACTGAAAGCCATTACCGAAATACTGAACAGGAAACTAAAACCCCATGTCATAGTTACGGGAGAAGCCGGGGTAGGCAAGACTGCACTTATAGACGGCTTCTGTGGTAAGATCGCCGAAGATCACATCATTGCCCCCTTGCAGGGCGCTTCTGTTATGGAGATAAATACAGGGGTGCTCTTTGCCGGAGCTTCCTACAAAGGCGAAGTGGAAGACCGGTTGCAAAAGATATTCGGGGAAATGAAAGGGTTGCAAAAACCGATACTGTTCATAGACGATATTCACGAGCTTTTTGATGCCAACCAGGGCAACGGTATAGCCAGTATCGTTAAGTCTGAACTGGCCAAGGGCGATATTACTTTTATTGGAGCAACCAGTACTGAAAAATACCGTAAGTCACTGGGGAAAGACGATGCCCTGAACAGGAGGTTCGAAACTCTGGAGGTTATGGAGCCTACCGAAGACCTGGCCCTCCGTATGATTAAGAATGTAGCGCCCCATTACGAAGAACACCATCAGTTTAAGATCGATGAAGACGGACTGAAAGATGCCATCAGGCTCTCCAAAAGATACCTCAAGGAAAAGTCCCTGCCCGATTCGGCGCTGGACCTCCTGGACCGTACCATGTCCTCGCTACGGGTAGCCAAGGAAATGGTGGTGGAAGAACTCCCGGAACTCAAGGAAAAACTGGAAGAACTCAAGAAATCCAGGAAAAAAGGCAAAGAAGAAGAATTGCATTGGCTTTACACGGATATACTCGATAAATCGGGCGAACTGCTCAATGAGGAAGAAGAAACATCTGGCTTTTATAAGCTGAAAAAACCGGTCGACAAAGCCGGCTACCTGGATAAATTGCTTCAGAAACTGGAGGAGTTGACCGGTGCAGATAACGTAGTGACCCCGGATCATTTATCGGCCGTAGTATCTGGTATTACAGGGATCCCTGCCGGAAAAGTAAAAAGTGAAGAGCGGGAACGCCTGCTCGAAATAGAAGGAACACTGAAACAAAGGGTAGTGGGGCAGGACCATGCCATAAAAGTGGTGTCGGATGCCATCCTGGAGTCCCGGTCGGGGCTTACCAAGCCGGGGCAGCCCATAGGCTCCTTTTTCTTCCTTGGGCCTACGGGAACGGGAAAGACCGAACTGGCCAAATCTCTGGCCGATTTTCTGTTTGGCGATGAGAACGCCATCATCCGTCTGGACATGTCCGAATTTAAGGAAGAACATTCCGCCGCCCTGCTCTACGGGGCGCCTCCCGGATATGTGGGATACGAAGAAGGCGGACTGCTCGTCAATAAGATCCGCCAGAATCCTTATTCCATTGTTTTGTTCGACGAGATCGAAAAGGCCCATCGTTCCGTATTTGACGTGTTTTTACAGATACTCGACGAAGGAAAGCTGCACGACCGCCTGGGTAAGGAAGGGGATTTTTCGAATGCCGTGGTGCTGTTTACCTCCAATATAGGTTCGGACTATGTGGTGAAATCCTTTTCTGAAGGGAAGATACCGCCTTCCAACGACCTGCTGGAGATCATGTCCGGTTATTTCAGACCTGAATTTCTGGGCCGCCTTACGGAAATCGTTCCGTTTGCCCCGATAAGCAGGGAGAGTGTGGTGAAGATATTCGATATTCACCTGAAAAAAGAACTCACCAACCTGCTTTCGAAGCTGAACATCACATTGAAGATAAACGAAAAGACCAAAGAGAAGGTAGCCCTGATGGGCTTTACCCCGGAATATGGCGCCAGGCCCATAAAAGGTGTTATCCGGAACAAGCTCAAGCGCCCGCTTGCCCGTAAGCTCATCTCCGGAGATGTCTCAGAAGGGGATGTGCTGACCCTTTCTGTCAATAAGGACGGAGAAGTGAAGTTTTCGGTAAAAAAGACCAAATGATAAAGAAACGCAAAAGGAGATAACTATATACCTGTCATGTCGAGCGCAGTCGAGACGCTTTGGCCGGTCAAGACCCCTCGACTACGCTCGGGGTGACAGGTATACCATTAGATAAAACCCGAACACCCGCAAAACCCGTGAAAGACCTTTACTATAAAATACCGATAGATTACAAGAGGATCACCGAAGGACAGGACCTCCGCAAGGTGACGCTCGAAGAATCCCTGGCGCAATACATATCACTGGTCATCACCACCATTTTCGGGGAATACCGGTACGATACGGAATTCGGAACGGCCATATGGGATACCGATTTCAACCTGCTTTCCAATGTCAACCAGTTAAAGGACAAGATCAAGGAATCGGTCTTCGAAAAGGTCGGGACATACGAAAAACGTATGACCGTCACAGATGTAAGCCTGGCCATCGGAGAGGACACCATAGAGTACAATCCGAACATACGTATTAAAAAGAGGCTGGATATTGTGGTCTATGGCATTATTAAAAAAACGAACGAACCGTATTACTATAAAAGCTCGTACTACCTGGCGCCGTTTTCCTTTAAGTAACAGCGCCTGGCAGGGGACGGCTGACCGGTGACCGGAGTCAAAGTACACTGTCACCCGTCACCCGTCATCGGTCTAAAAACAGAACATATGAAAAAACTTTCCAAAGCACAGATCAAAGACAGGCTCCTGAAGCGGGCGGCGAAGCATTGGGGGTATTCCGACGTGGAACTGGAAAATATTTTCGATCCCATTGTAAACCTTCTTTTTGACGTATGTGCCAAGGAACTGGAAAATATATCCAACGAGATCTTCTCCAGCCGGAGGAGGATCACCGAAAGGCTTGTCGATATCCTTACCCCGACCACTTCTTCCAAGGCCACACCCGCAAGGGCCATTATGCAGGTATTCCCTGCCGAGGAAGAGGTGACACTGAACGATCATCACCAGTTCTTCTTTCAGAAACGACAGTACAACCCCTATAATCCCGGGGAAAAAATTGTGAAGGAGTTTTTTTTCGGGCCAACCAAACCTGTAAAGGTAACCCGTAACCGGCTCAAATACGTGGTGTTGCCCAACGGTATACAGGATGCTTCTTCCGGGCAGTTCCAGGAATACCTCAATGGCGAAGACTACCTGAAGCCCATGCCTCACCGGACGATATGGCTGGGATTGGAACATAAGGGAGATGGTATCGTTAAACATCTGATGTTCTATTTCTACCTGAAGAACCTGCACGACAGGAATACTTTTTTTCATTTCCTGCCCCGGGCAAAATGGTATTTTAACGATCATAAACTTACGGTAGCACAGGGGTATAACAGCCAGGGAATGACGGCTCAGGGCAACCGTAACATGGTGCATGAAGACTTCCATCACCTGCAACGGGCGGAAGAACACGTCAACGAATATTACGAAAAGAATTTTATCACCATAAAGGATGTCCTGAATATAGGAGGTTCCGAAAATTCACTGCCGGAAGAGCTCAGGGAGTTCGTACCGGCCGATTCCCTTGCAGCACTGGAAGAGGAAAAACTGCTATGGCTTAAGGTGGAATTTCCCAATGTGATCGGAAAAAGTGTACTCTCCGAAATATTTTGTGCGACCAACTGTTTCCCGGTGATCAACAAGAAAATGAACGAGACCCAGGGGAATATCAGGAAACTCCTCAATATTTACCCGCTGAGCATAGGGGAAGAGTTTTTCCTGGAGTTGTATTCCGTGCTGGATGACCGAAGCCGCCAGTTCGATGTCATTGCCAAGAACCAGGAAGAGTTTGCCCAGGATTATGCCTACCTCCGTTTTGGCGGCGTAGCCCGTTTTGATGAGCGCAATGCTACGGAGATGATCAACTATATGGTAGACCTTATCCGGGACGAAGCGGCGGCATTTTCGAGGCTCGAAACGGATTTTATGGAAACCAACCTCCATGAGATCAACCAGATCATTTCACGCTTCCGCAACAAAATGGCGCAGACAGGGATGCATAAAAAGAACACCCCCTACCTTATTCTCAATACCAAAGGAGAGGACAGCAAAGGTACCCTGTTCGTGAAATACTGGACGACCAACGGAGAGGAAGCCAATAAGATCAATACGTTTTCCAGGCTCCAGGCCCATCGGGGAGCCGATTTCGAAAAAGACACCATCATGTTCCTGTCCACCACACAGGGCGGGCGCAATGAACTGACCAATTCGAACAAGATCTATGCCTATCGCGAAAATATCGTTTCCAATCAACGGGTGGTGACCCGGCAGGATATCATCATCCTGTGTAAAAACCACTTCGGGGATGCCATTGTAAACGTAGAAGTAAAGAACGGGATACAAACCAGCCTGGACGATCATATCGGTTATACGCCTACCATTGATATTTTCCTGGAAAAGAACGAAGCGACGGATTATTCCGAAGAAGAGTGGAGCTTTCTCAGCGATGACCTGATGCTCCTGTTGAGGAACAGGGCGGTTAATGTGGTGCCTTTCCGGGTGATGTACCGGGAGAAAGAGGGGCAGATAAAGTAAGTAACCTATCCTTTCCGGAGGGCTTTCCAGGTCATCAAAAGCGACTTGGAAAGCCCACTGCCAATGATGTTCATGGCTTATATCTTATATTGAGTTCACTACGATTGATTTTTATTGAACCCGTGGTACGTTTGGAATAAAAGGTTTAGCTGTCACCCGTTTGATGTCCATCTTCAAATAGTACCCCGGCCTCGCTCAGGCAAATATCGGGTTTATTCTTCCTTTAACAGCCACATTTCCGCATTGATATTATCCCCTTCCGGGTACTGGCGTGTTATGGCAGCTTCCAGGTTTTTACCGTTCTGGGTCTCTTCCTTGGAGGGATACATCCATCGTTTCGGGATCTTTCCGTTGTTGAGAACACCACCACCGGACACGTCAAATTCGGGATAGCCGGTGCGTCGTTGCTCGTAAAATATCTGCCAGCCCGTGTTCATGAACATGGCGATGTGTTTTTGGGTAAGGATGCTTGCTATTTCATTTCCCGGATCGGGTTGTGTACCGGGGTTTTCGAGATAGGTATTGATGGCGCTTTCAGCAATATTGTAAAACTCCATGGATGCCCGGATACCTTCACGGTAATATGCATCGGCATCCCCGTCGATCCATCCCCGGGAAGCGGCTTCTGCGAGAATAAACTGCAATTCGGAATAACTCATCAATAAGCTGGGTTCATTTCCCGCCTGGTCGTAGTAGCGTTTGTTGATCCGGGAAGCGTTTCCGTTTACCGCTATCTGAACGTTTTCATCCAGCGGGACACTTCCCTTAAGGCCGTTGTAGGCCTCGAAATCATTCGCAGTTAATCCCTGGTCTGCGGCAGCCGGAGTGATCTCGGCAAAGGAGAACAACCTGGGGTCTTGCAGTGCTTTCAGTTTATCTACAAAAGTTTTTTCCATATAGAAAGCGGTTTGCAGGCCGTTGTTCTGAAACAAGGGGTAGCGGTTGCCTTCGATGTCGTGAAAAGGCAGGGCACCGTTGTCCTCATTTGAAGCGAGAAGGGGGTAAGCAGAGGGGGCATCTGCAATTTCACGAAAGCGGCCTGCGATATCGAGGCCGGGATTCCCCGTTTTGGCAGACAGGCTTAGCAATACTCTCAGGTAAAAAGAGTTGATGAGTTTTCTCCACTTCAGGTGGTCCCCGTTATAAATAACATCGCCCAGGATGGTCTCATCGTTCTTCGCCAGTTCATCCGAGGCGGTTTTGAGATCATCCAGTACGATGAGGTAAATGTCTTCCTGCCGGTCGTAAACTGGAGTGAAATTCTCTTCCGCGGCCCGGATGGCTTCGGAATAAGGGACATCGCCGAAAGTCTGGGTCAGTCCTACGATAAAGAAGGAGTTGAAAAAACGGGCCAGGGGGGTGTATACGGAGAGCTCATCCTCTTCGGCTTCCAGAACCATTTGGCGTACCTGTTTCAGGAGATCGTAATTTCCAAAATCCGAACGTTGCCAGTTGTAGTACTGGTTAGAGTTTACACCATCTGTATTGACAAGGTGGCGGCTGGCCAGGGCTGCGGAAGTTCCGATATTGTTAAATGCCTGGATCTCCAGTTGGGTCAGTATCAGTTCGGGAGTGGCATCGGTAGTGCGGTTGGGGTCGTCCTGGAGTTCTTCCATTTTACTGCAACTGTTAAGGAAGCCTGAAAGCAGGGCGATAAGAATTAAAGGTTTGCTTATGTTTTTCATGATATTCTTTTTTCCGGTTGCGATTTAAAATTTAAGATTGAGGTTAAACCCTATACTCCGTGTTGAGGGAGCTTGGAGGTCATCCTTTCCCGGGTCGGGATCTACATTGGGTACTTTGGAGGCCATCCACAGGTTTCTCCCTACAAAGGAGACACTCACGGCATCCAATGGCATCTTACTGATGAATTTATCCGGTACATTATAGGTCAGGGTGAGCTCTCTCAGTTTTATGAATGTCTGGCTGTAATAATGGTAGTTTTCGTTATGCGCATTACTGGTGGTCTTCATAAAGGAAATATAGTTTACGGGGACGTCGTTGGGGGCATATTCGCGGGTATCACTAACGATATTGCCGTTGGTGTCATAAGTTACCTGGCCGCTGACCACCTGTACGCCTTCCCCGATATAGGTGCTTTCTCCGTTATTGGCATCGTCGCGGTACTGGTTGACGGTTCCGGGAGAAATACCTCCCCACCACATTTTCTGATTGGTGGTGGAATACATGAGCCCGCCCAGGCGCCCGTCCAGCTGAAAGGTGAGGGACAGGTTTTTATAGGTAAGCGTATTGGAAATGCCATAGGTCCAGTCCGGTTCGGAATAACCCACAAAACGGCCGTAGGGGTCACTGACGGGGAAGCCGTTTTCGAAAACAATGTTCCCCTGTCCGTCGGTCTGATAAACAGAGGCATTATTGAGTTTGTCGGTGCGGTCACCGACTTGCAGGCGGTCTTCCGTATATTCCTTGTTTCCGTAGATTTCCTCGAGATAGCGGCGGTATTGGCTGAGGTTTATCTGGGCATCCCAGCGGAAATTATCGCTTTGCACCGGGGTGGCGTTAACGGTAAACTCTACCCCTTTACGTTTGTAGATATTGCCGTTCAGCAGGTAAGTGCCAAATCCGGAGGCGTCAGAAAGGGGGATGTTTTCCAGGTTGTTGTAATCCCTGGTCTGGTAATATGCAATATCGATGCCTAACCGGTTCCGGAACAACCGTATGTTGGTCCCTATTTCCCAGGTGTCGACGGTTTTCGGTTTAAGGGCGTGATAGATCAGCAGGTTGCTATACCTTACAGAAGGGAAGCGTTCTCCCTTTGTATTGTTCCAGGAAGTGCCTTTGTCATAGGCCTGGATATAATTATAGGGGTCGTTTTCGTTCAGGCCGGCGATATTCCCGATCTTTCCGTCGGATACCCTGGACCAGGACCCTCTGAGCTTGGCAAAAGTGATCCACTCCGGCATATCCAGCAGGCTGGAAAGTACCACAGAACTGGATATAGAGGGGTAGAAGAAAGAATTGTTGCCTTTGGAGAGCGTGGATACCTTGTCGTTCCGGCCCGTGAAGGTAATGTAAAAAGCGTTGTAAAACTCCAGGTCTACGAAACCGTAAAAACTGTGAATGGCCTCCTCTTCCTCACGGTTTGTTCCGGTGAGGGTAGAGCCTGCGTTGTTATCGAGGTTGTAAAATCCGGGAATGTTCAGCCCGTCTGTGGAGCTGTACTGGTAGGTTTCTTTTCTGTAAAAGTTGGAATAGGCCACTTCCCCGGAAACGGAAAAGTTGTCGGAAAAATCCTTTTCATAACGGATGCCGATATCAGTGGTTATGTCGAAATAATTAGTATTCTCCAAAGAAAAATTCCCTCTCGATTTATCATTGTAGCCGAGATAGCTTTTGGGTTCTTTGTAGGTTCTGCCCAGGCTGTACACATTGACACCACTTCTGCCTTTCACGGTGAGTTCCGGGGTGGCCTTGTATTCGAAGGCGAGGTTACCGAAAAGGTTGTCTTTGTCATATCCGCGGAGGTATTCATAGGCCTGGAAATAGGGATTGTTGTACCAGGAGGTATTGAAATGCCTTTGCTGGTAGCCTTCCTGTCCTTCTTTCCAGTAATTTCTCAGGTCCCTGACGTCCACATCCACACCGGTCCACAGGACGAGGTTGTAGAGGTAGTTCGTTGGACCGTACCCCACCTGGGGGAAATTGTCCGTATATTGTTTGTTGTAGGTAAGACCGGATGTGACCCTGAACTTCTCGGAAGGGGTCAACGAGCCGCCTATGCTGAATGAAGTATTATTGAGGCCGGTATTCGGTACAATTCCTTTTTGATATACATTGGAAAGGGACATCCGGTAGCTGGCCTTGTCATTGCCCCAGTCCACGCTGAGGTTGTTGGACTGGACGAGCCCGGTGCGGAAGAAATTGGAAATATTGTCTTTACCACGCGATATCCAGGGCAGGGGGGTGAGTTCTCCGGTCTCCGGATTAACAGGGCTGTTGTATTGCGGGGTTTCCGCAAAGCCGCTCGGGGTAGAGGGGTCGGGTTGGTCCAGTTTTGGCCCCCATATCCATCCACCGCCTTCGGTATTGCCGCCGCTTCCGTTCTCATAGGCATAAATGCCGTTGTCGCCATTGCCGTAGGTAGTCTGTACGTCGGGTACTTTGATGAAGGAAGGCTGGAACATGGTGGAGTTGTTGAACGTTACAGTGAGTTTACCTTCTTTTCCTTTTTTAGTGGTGATCATAATGGCCCCGTTAAGCCCTACGGAGCCGTAGAGTGCGGAAGCCGTAGCCCCTTTGAGCACACTGATGTTCTCGATGTCGTCGGCATTGACCTTCCACAGGTCGGCTGTACGGTCGGGGATCCCGTCAATGACCAGGAGCGGCTTGGCCCCGCGAAGGCTGATCTCCGGATTTTGAAAGAGGTCGGTGGAGTTCTTGATGTTAAGCCCGGCCACCTTTCCGCTCAAAGCGCTGATAAAATTGGGTTCCTTGGCTTTTTCGAGAGCATCGCCCTGTACCTCCTGTACGGCGTATCCGAGGGCTTTGGTCTCTTTTTTGATCCCAAGGGCGGTGACGACCACTTCCTTCAGTTCTTCGGTGTCTTCTTTTAAGACAACGTTAAGCTGGCTTTTGCCTGCAATGGGGACCGTGAGCGCTTTAAAGCCGATATAGGAAAATACAAGACTGTCTTGCGAGGATCCGGTCTCCAGGGTAAACAGGCCGTCGAAGTCAGTGACGGTTCCCTGCATACTGCCCGCAACGGAGATATTGACACCTCCCAGCGGTATGCCGTCGGTATCGGTAACTTTCCCTGAAACTTCATGCTGAGCAAAAAGTCGAGGTGTTATCGACAACAGTAAGATAATTAAACTGTGTTTCATCATAATAGTTAGTTTTTGGTTCAAGGGTTATGTGATGCCCGTAGAGACATACGGCCGTATGTCTCTACGAGTAGGATCTATTTGGAGATATCAACCCGGGTATTCAGGGTGTTTAAAGGAGTTTCCAGGACTATTTTATAGAAAGAACCTGGCTTTTTCAGGTCATATTTAAAAGTTTCGTCTTTTACAGGGACTTCTCCCAGTGTACGATAGGTGTCTTTTCCGCCGTTTTTGTAGTTGTTGGTTTCGGCAATCCGGATGGTGGCGGTCTGGTTGTCGTGTTTTCCGGTGCTTTTCCAGGAGAGGATCATCTGGCCGTTTTGGATTTCTGCCCGGAGTTTTACGGCGCTTAGTTGGTCAATAAGTGATACCCCGTCGAGTTCGTAAGCCTGTGCTGTGGGAATATTTATGTTGAGAAAGCTGGTCATGGTGGGGAGTATGTCTACAATGGCCGGTGTTTCTTTCCGGAAATGCTCATTGACGCGGGAGGTGTTGGTGATGATCCAGGTGCTCCGCTCCCTTTCGGATTGTCCACCGTGATGATGCCCGGTTTCTTTGGTTCTTCCGTGATCGGTGGTGATGATAAAGAGCCACTCTTCATTGTAGTTTTTCTCCCTGTGTTTAACGGCCCCGGAGATCATTCCGATCAGGCGGTCCTCGAAGGCAATAGCTTTGGTAAGTTGAGGGCTGTCGCCGTATTTATGTCCCATATCGTCCGTGTATTCCAGGTATACCCAGGAGAGGTCCGGACCTTGTTTTTTGATGTAACGGGCGGCCTCGGTGGCCACTTTTTCGTCGATGTTGCGGATATACTTTCTTTGCGGGTCGTGAGGAAATTGCACGGTATCCAGTTCAAAACCGTCGTAGGCATAATCCAGCCGGATATTCCCGGTTTCGGGCAGGCCTTCGCCCACGAGTTTGGTGCGGTTGTCCAGCCAGGTGGAAAAAATGGCGGTTTTCTTTTCCGGGTATTGCTTTTTCAGCAGGCTGAAAATAGTGGGATAATTGTAGTTCGGGGCCTTAATGCTGTTTCCCCATACATTGTGTTTGTTGGCCCATGTGCCGGTGAGCAGGCTGTTGTATCCCACGGCCGAAATGGTCGGGGTTTCAGAATATCCGCCTTTTTCACCACCTACATAGGCACGGGTATAGCCGCCTTGTTTGGCAATGGCATCGAGATGGGGAGTGGAGGTGTTCTCTATCATGTCAGCAGAAAGTCCGTCGACAATGATAAAAACTACTTTCCTTGTCTTTTGCAGCGAAGGGGAAGGGTCGGTAATGGATTTGCTTTCGGCTTTTCCTGTAAAGCACAGGAAAAAGGCCGCCAGAAAGGCGGACAGATACTTGGTCAATTTCATTTTTGTTTTGGTTGAAGGTTTTAACAAAAAAAATAAATTTATTGAACGTTCATTCAATTTAAAATAATAATATTGCATAGGTTGTCTTATTTTTGTGTTTTGTTTCAGTATGTTATGGCTTTAATTGGAAGTGCTGAAGCAAAGGTAAACGGGTGGATCATAGATTGAACGAATGTTCAGTTAAAAAAAGATTATTCTAATGTTTTGTTTTTGTTATGTGTACCACGACCCATTTTTATGTGGCGCAAAATGTTATTTTTGTTAAAAATGTACTTTATGGGAAGAAAGAGCTTAACCGATGTGCGTCAGAAAGAGATCATCCGCTCCTTTTACAGGGTGGCCCGTAAGATCGGGCTGGAAAACACTTCCATAGCCAAGGTTGCAGACGAAATGGGAATAAGTAACGGGCTGGTGATGCACTATTTCAAGACCAGGGACGACCTGCTCATCGGGCTTAACGAATATATCCTGGAACGCCACCTCAATATTATCACCTCCAGGGAAAATGGTGTTATAGACAGTTGGGAAAGTCTCGAAAACCTGATAAAAAACCTTTTTTCCAGGAAATGGAACCGTTATTTTGATGATGGGGTGTTTTACAGTTGTTATGCTCTTATTTACCGGAAAAAAGATTTTAACGAAAGTTTCCGCAACTACCTGGAATCCCTGCACAGGGTTTTATATGACAAGTTGAAGGAGGCCAGGGCCGGCGGAGTGATCTGCAATGAAAACCTGGAAGAACTTACCGAGATCATCTTTGCGCTGATAGATGGCGCTTATTACTACCTCGGTATGTTTACCGACCGGGAACAGGCCTATGAAAAACAGGTGAACCTCTATATAAAGCACACGTTGTCACTTTTCATTACGGCATAACCAGGTATGAGATCAGTCCGGAATGCTGCGGTACATACGGTAAACCGCGAGGAAAGCGATAGAGGTCCATACGATGTTGACCACCACGTTGGGGAGGTCGCTCAGGTGAAGGGCGTTAATGATGAGGCAGATACCTCCTGCAGCATTAAGCAGATGATATAAAGGCTTGTTGGCCGATATGCGTTTCATGCTCAACAGGAAGTAAGCGATAACGAATACAATGGCGCCGAGCCATCCTGCAACCGAATATAAAAACATGAATCTTCGTTTTTAAGGGTAAAGTACACCCGGATTTTGGCGAAAGATAAAAAAGTAGCCGGGAAATAGCAGGGTTTAGTGTTTTAATTTATTGTGATATCGTTTCATTCAGGCATAAAGTGACAGCGTTGCGGCTAACGTTGATAAAATGTGTATAACTTAGGGTTTAAGAAGGGGTTGAAGGCTTTGATTCTCTTGGTATTTTACTATATTTGTCCGTTCGTCTCCGTATACCCTTTAAAAAGGCGCTAAAACCTTTGGGGGAGCGGGTTGGACGAATGTCTAAAACAGATTTGATCTATGAGCGAAGCAACGAGTAAGAAGCAATATTCTGCGGATAGCATTCAGGCACTGGAAGGCATGGAGCATGTGCGTAAGCGCCCTTCCATGTATATTGGAGATGTAGGAGTGAGAGGTTTGCATCACTTGGTTTACGAAGTGGTGGACAACTCCATCGATGAGGCGCTGGCCGGACATTGCGATACTATATCCGTTATCATAAATGAAGACGATTCCATTACGGTGGAAGACAATGGCCGGGGAATACCGGTTGGCATACACAAAAAAGAAGGTGTTTCTGCCTTGGAAGTGGTTATGACCAAGATCGGTGCGGGAGGTAAATTCGACAAGGACTCCTATAAAGTATCTGGCGGACTGCACGGTGTGGGGGTATCTGTTGTGAACGCCCTTTCTGATAATTTGAAGGCTACGGTGTACACGGATGGTAAAATATGGGAGCAGGAATACGAAAGGGGAAAGACCCTGTATCCTGTAAAAGCAATCGGGGAAACAGATAAAACCGGAACCATTGTAACATTCAAGCCGGATGTTTCCATTTTTCAGCAAACCACCGAATACAGTTATGATACCCTGGCCAGCAGGATGCGTGAACTGGCATTCCTTAACAAGGGAATTACCATAACACTGACGGACAGGAGGCACAAAGACGAAAAAGGCGAGTTTGAGAACGAAATTTTCCACTCCGAAGAAGGGCTTAAGGAGTTTATCCGTTTCCTGGACGGGAACAGGGAGCCGATCATAGCCGATGTTATTTCTATGGAGGGAGAAAAAAATGATATTCCCGTGGAAGTGGCCATGGTCTATAACACTTCTTTTAATGAGAACCTCCACTCTTATGTAAACAATATTAATACCCACGAAGGAGGAACGCACCTTGCAGGTTTCCGCCGCGGACTGACGACCACCCTGAAAAAATATGCCGACGCTTCCGGAATGCTGGACAAGCTGAAATTCGAGATTGCAGGTGATGATTTCCGGGAGGGCCTTACGGCTATTGTATCTGTAAAGGTTTCCGAGCCCCAGTTCGAAGGGCAGACCAAAACCAAACTGGGCAACAGGGAGGTGACTTCGGCGGTTTCACAGGCCGTATCGGAAATGCTCGAAAATTACCTGGAAGAGCATCCCAATGATGCCAAGACCATAGTGCAGAAAGTCATCCTGGCCGCCCAGGCCCGCCACGCGGCGAGAAAGGCCCGGGAAATGGTGCAGCGAAAAACTCCGATGGGAGGAAGCGGGCTGCCCGGAAAACTTTCGGACTGCTCCGAGCAGGACCCGGAAAAATGCGAAGTGTTCCTGGTGGAGGGAGATTCCGCGGGAGGTACCGCCAAGCAAGGTAGGGACAGGAACTTCCAGGCTATACTGCCGTTGCGGGGTAAAATACTCAATGTGGAGAAGGCCATGCACCACAAGGTGTTTGAAAACGAGGAGATACGAAATATTTTTACCGCGCTGGGAGTTACCATAGGGACTGAAGAAGACAGCAAGGCATTGAACATAGAAAAACTGCGTTATCACAAGGTAGTGATCATGTGTGATGCCGATGTCGACGGAAGCCACATCGCCACCCTGATCCTCACGTTCTTCTTCCGGTATATGAAAGAACTCATAGAAAACGGCCATGTCTATATAGCCACGCCACCACTGTACCTGGTGAAGAAAGGGAGTAAAAAGAGCTATGCCTGGTCCGACAAGGAAAGGGATGAACTGCTGGAGGAGTATGGCTCCGGTGCAGGCGTACAGCGTTACAAAGGTCTCGGGGAAATGAATGCCGAGCAGCTGTGGGATACTACAATGAACCCGGAATTCCGGACCTTGAGGCAGGTAACCATAGATAACGGCAGCGAGGCAGACCGTATATTCTCCATGCTTATGGGAGATGAGGTGCCACCACGAAGAGAATTTATAGAGAAAAACGCGGTATATGCCAATATAGACGCGTAAATGATATCACCTTTAAAAAGGCATCCGTCAGGATGCCTTTTGTTTTTATAACAATTTTGGCATACAATCCGTCATGCTTAACGTATAACCCCTAATACATAACTTTTTAACCCTTTTTTTTCGGGTTAAAATGACTAAATTTGTCACACCGGAAAAGAAAAGGCTGGAAGTTGAAGGATCGGAGTAATGCGCATAAGAGGTATTGCTTCCGGCTTCCGGCATCGGACTTCCGGCTTTTTAAGAACCGTAAATAATTGCTTTAACTTAAATAAAATTATACATGAAAGTAACAATAGTTGGCGCCGGAGCCGTTGGCGCCAGTTGCGCAGAGTACATTGCTATTAAGAATTTTGCTTCAGAAGTAGTGTTGCTGGATATCAAGGAAGGCGTTGCCGAAGGAAAGGCCATGGATTTAATGCAAACTGCATCATTGAATGGGTTTGATACGAAGATCACCGGGTCTACCAGCGATTATTCCAAAACTGCTGACAGTGATATAGCCGTTGTTACCAGCGGTATCCCGCGAAAACCCGGAATGACAAGGGAAGAACTTATCGGAATCAATGCCGGGATCGTGAAAGACGTAGTGTCCAGCCTCATTAAACATTCTCCTAATGTTATTGTTATCGTGGTAAGTAACCCGATGGATACCATGACATACCTTACACATAAGGCTACCGGGCTCCCCAAGAACCGTATCATCGGTATGGGAGGCGCGTTAGATAGTGCCCGGTTTAAGTACAGGCTGAGTGAAGCCCTCGAATGCCCTGCTTCTGATGTGGACGGTATGGTGATAGGCGGCCACAGCGATACCGGAATGGTGCCGTTAACAAGGCTGGCTGTGCGAAACAGTGTACCCGTAAGCAAGTTCCTCAGCGAAGAGCGTTTGAACCAGGTGGCCGAAGATACCAAGGTGGGAGGGGCCACTCTTACTAAACTACTCGGAACCAGTGCGTGGTATGCCCCAGGAGCAGCAGTTTCCGGATTGGTGCAGGCCATAGCGTGCGACCAGAAAAAAATGTTCCCCTGCTCTGCACTGCTCGAAGGCGAATACGGCCTGAACGATATCTGTATCGGAGTACCTGTTATTCTCGGTAAAAACGGTATAGAAAAGATCGTAGAAATAGAGCTCGACGAAGCTGAAAAGGCAAAACTGAAAGAGAGCGCCGAAGGTGTTAAAAAGGTCAACGGTCTGTTGTAGGCACTGAAGTTATACATTAAGACAAAAAGCTGCGTAGAACTTTAACATGAAGAAAGGAATGTTCTGCGCAGCTTCTTTTTTACTTTTTTTATCCGAAAAATTGTTAGTATATATGCTGATTTACAGTAGGATATGCGTAAGTTGCTGTTTCCGAAACACTAAGGGAATAAAACGCGTAAATAAATTGTTTAATCCTATTGTAAATTATATATTTGCTCGTTTCTAAAAAATGATTAATTAATAAGAATAAGAATGCAAAACAAGGGACTTATCAAGCTTTTTGCTATTTTATTTGGAATTGTAAGTATTTACCAGTTGTCCTTCACTTTTGTTACGAATAAAGTGGAAGACAGTGCCAAAACATTTGCAATTAACAAAATTCCCGAAGGCACGGAAAATTACGTAGCGAAAAGAGAGACAGAAGAAACCAGGTATTTAGATTCCATAGGTAATGAGACGGTTTTTGATATCGGAGTTACGAGTTTTACCTATAATGAGGCCAAGGATAAAGAGCTGAACAAAGGACTGGACCTCAAAGGAGGAATAAACGTTATCCTGGAAATATCTGTAAAGGATATTATAAAAGGACTGGCCAACAATTCCAAGGACCCTGTATTTAACAAGGCCCTGGCCAACGCAGACAAAGCGTCAAAGAACAGTGATAAGCCCTATGTAGATCTATTCTTTCAGGAATTTGAAGCGATAAAAGGAGATGCCAAGTTGGCATCTCCCGATATCTTTGCTAACAAAATACTCAGCGAAGAGATCAATTTCCAGATGTCCGATAACGAGGTTAAACCCGTTATCCGCAGAAAAGTGGATGAATCTATCGTATCTGCTTTTGAAGTACTTCGTAAACGTATAGACCGTTTTGGCGTTACGCAGCCCAACATCCAGCGGCTCGGGACTACCGGGCGTATCCTTGTGGAACTTCCGGGGGCCAAAGATATAGGCAGGGTGCAAAAACTGTTGCAGAGCACGGCACAACTGGAATTCTGGGAGACTTTCAAGAACGAAGAGGTTATGCAATACCTGTTCCAGGTAAACCAAAGGTTAAAAGATATAGTTAAGACTTCGGAAAAGAAGGATGAAGCTGCGAAACCGGAAGATGCTTCCGAGATCGATTCGCTCCTGGCCGATGCCGAGCAGGATTCCCTGGAAGCTGTGAGCCAGGCCAATCCCCTGTTCGATCTCGCTGTGGCACCTGGTGGCCAGGGAGGGCCGGTGTTGATGAGCTTTGCTACCAAGGATACTGCCCAGGTGAATGATTACCTGAAAATGCACGAGATAAAACAATTGCTCCCTGCCGAATTGCAAAATGTGCGGTTTGCGTGGAGTAAACCGGGAATAAACGAAGAGGTGATTGACCTCTATGCCCTGAAATCCAACAGGGAAAATCAGCCCCCGTTGAGTGGAGGGGTTGTAGTAGATGCCCAGCAAACCTATGACCAGAGGGGAAATCCTGCCGTTTCCATGCAGATGGACGGTAAAGGAGCCAAAATATGGGAAGAGCTTACCGGAAAGGCTTATCGCCAGGGGAGCTTTATAGCCATCGTCCTCGACAATATCGTATATTCTGCTCCCGGAGTAACCAGCGGACCTATTTCTGGCGGGAGCTCCGAGATAACAGGGCAGTTTTCGCTTAACGAAGCCATTGACCTTGCCAACGTACTCCGCGCAGGTAAATTGCCGGCTTCTGCCGATATTATACAAAGTGAGGTCGTAGGACCGTCACTGGGACAGGAAGCCATCAACAGCGGAATGATGTCTTTTATCATTGCTATGATACTGGTATTGCTGTGGATGTTGTTCTATTACGGCCGTGCAGGATGGTTCTCCGATGTAGCCCTGACCTTTAACATTGTGTTGATCTTCGGTGTGCTGGCAGGACTGGGCGCTGTGTTAACACTCCCCGGAATTGCGGGTATAGTGTTGACCATTGGTATGTCGGTCGATGCCAACGTATTGATCTTTGAAAGGGTCAAAGAAGAACTCTTAAAAGGAAAAGGACAAAAACAGGCAGTTGCCGACGGTTTTGGAAATGCCCTGTCTTCCATTCTCGATGCGAATATTACCACAGGCCTTACGGCATTGATCCTGTTTATTTTCGGTACCGGACCGATACAGGGATTTGCCACTACACTGATGATAGGTATAGCCACCTCTCTGTTTACGGCGATTTTTATCACCAGGCTTTTGGTGGACTGGTATATCGGAAGGAAAAAATCCCTTCAGTTCTCTACCCCGATCACCAAAAATCTGTTCCGTAATATCAATGTAGACTTCCTGAGCAAACGAAAGATGTCTTATACTATTTCCGGTATCCTGATCATCATTGCACTGGGTTCCCTGCTTACTATGGGATTGAACCAGGGTGTGGACTTCGTCGGCGGGCGTTCTTATCAAATACGTTTCGAACACCCGGTAAACCCGACCGAACTGGCTTCTGAACTCGAAGATGCTCTCGGAAGTGTGGAAGTAAAAACTTTCGGTGCTGCCAACCAGGTAAAAGTGACTACCAAATATAAAGTAGATGAAGAAGGGACCGAAGTAGATGAGGAGATCCAGAATATCCTTTATACTTCCCTGCAAAAACACCTGCCGGAAGGATTGACGGAAAGTGAATTTGTCACCGGAGGAGACTCCAAACAGTACGGCATTATGCAGTCTATTAAAGTAGGCCCTACCATTGCCGATGATATCAAGCGAAATGCGTTGTGGGCTATTGTCGGTTCGCTGGTTATAGTGTTCCTGTATATCCTGTTGCGTTTCCGCAAGTGGCAGTTCTCTACGGGTGCCGTAGCTGCTGTGTTCCACGATGTGCTTGTTGTGCTTGGGGTGTTCTCGCTAACCTATAAGTTTATGCCGTTCAATATGGAGATCGACCAGGCCTTTATTGCGGCCATACTTACGGTGATCGGTTATTCCCTGAACGATACGGTGGTCGTGTTCGACCGTATTCGGGAGATCACTTCCGAAAGGGGCTGGGAGGCAGGAAAAAATATTAACCTCGCCATAAACAGCACCCTGAGCCGAACGCTGAACACCTCACTGACTACATTGGTGGTACTCCTGGCTATTTTTATTTTTGGCGGAGAATCCATCCGTGGCTTTATGTTTGCCCTGATTATAGGCGTTATTGTAGGTACTTACTCTTCAGTGTTCATAGCTACACCAATTATGTTCGATACCCTGAAGAACAAAGGAGCGGATATATTAAAAAAGAAAGAAAAAGAAGAAGAAGCGGAAGTAGAGGGATAGCCCTTTCATCCCGAAATAATATCATTGAAAAACCCCACTTGTTTCCAGGTGGGGTTTTCTTTTATGACGTATGACTATAAGATGCAAGATATAAGACATATGTCTTATATCCTAAGTCAAATATTTAAACAGCTACATCGTATTCCCTCAGGGCATCGTTGAGTGAAGTCTTCAGGTCCGTAGAAGCCTTTCGCTTACCGATAATCAGGGCACAGGGCACCTGGTATTCACCTGCGGCAAATTTCTTGGTATAGCTTCCGGGAATGACCACCGACCTGGCAGGAACGACTCCTTTGTTTTCAACAGGTTCACTTCCTGTAACATCAATGATCTTGGTCGAAGCCGTAAGTACAACATTGGCTCCTAAAACCGCCTCTTTTTCCACGCGTACACCTTCTACAACAATACATCTCGAACCGATGAAAGCATGGTCTTCGATGATTACCGGGGCGGCTTGCAGCGGTTCCAGTACTCCGCCAATACCCACGCCACCGCTGAGGTGAACGTTCTTGCCGATTTGCGCACAACTGCCCACTGTGGCCCAGGTGTCCACCATAGTACCTTCATCGACATAGGCTCCTATATTCACATAGCTCGGCATCATGATCACCCCCCCGGAAACATAGGCACCGTGACGGGCAATAGCATGCGGTACTACCCGGATGCCTTTGGCGGCATAATCCTTTTTTAACGGTATTTTATCGTGAAATTCCAGCGGCCCTACTTCAATAGTTTCCATTTTCTGGATAGGGAAATAGAGCACCACGGCTTTTTTTACCCATTCGTTTACCTGCCAGCCGTTGTTCACAGGCTCGGCAACCCTCAGTTTGCCTTCGTCCAGGAGTCCGATGACCTCCCGTATGGTTTGCTGTGTGCTCTCTTCCTTCAACAGCTCCCTGTTGTCCCAGGTATGCTCTATGATCTCTCTTAACTTTTCCATAGTGTCAATTATATAGTGATTTTTATTGCTCTTTAGTTTTGGAGTTTTTTAGTTCTTAGTTTTGGAGTATCACCCTGCCGCCATTCACCGCTAGTCAATAACTCCCCAACTCCTCAACTCCAGGACTCCAAACAGAGCAAATATAAAGGCTTAAATTCAATATACTTTGCAATTTTATAGTTATAACAATTTAAATCTTAAATTTGCCAAAAAATAAAATGGGTAGAATACTGGCCATAGATTACGGAACAAAGCGTACGGGAATAGCCGTAACGGACGAATTGCAGATCATTGCGTCCGGGCTTGCCACTGTGCCTACTGCGGAACTTATGGATTTTTTAAAGGATTATACCCAGAAAGAGAAGGTGGAGCGGATCGTTGTCGGAGAACCGAAACGGCACAGCAACGAAGCGTCTGAAAGCGAAAAATATATCCAGGTCTTCCTCAAAGCACTGGAAAAACAGCTGCCGGACATCCCCGTAGAACGCGTAGACGAACGGTTTACGTCCAAAATGGCTTTCCAGACCATGATAGACAGTGGCCTGAAAAAAAAGCAACGCCGCAACAAGGCCCTGATCGATGAGATAAGTGCGACCATTATATTGCAGTCGTACCTGTCTCGCGGGTGATTTGTTGTGGTGTGTGACAAAATTTGTTTTAAAAGAGGTTGGATTTATGAGAGTGTTGGTTTTCGTATAAAAGATGATAGAAGATTGGTGGAAGATTGAATCCCGATAGCTATCGGGAGATTGATTTAAAAGCGTTTCAATCTCCTTCAACCTTCCCGCGTAGCGGGATCAATTTCGTATCAATCTTTTGATCAACCGGAACTTGACCTGAAGATGAATTTTGTTGTGCATTGAGTTAATTTGAATAAATTGTATTAAGATGATATTACCTATAGTTGCCTATGGCGACCCCGTTTTGAGAAAGAAGACCGAGGAAATAGACGAAAACTACCCCGACCTGGGCGGACTGGTAGCCAGTATGTTCGAAACCATGTACAATGCCTATGGTGTAGGACTGGCAGCGCCCCAGGTAGGATTGCCGATCCGGCTTTTCGTCATCGATGCCAGCCCCTTTGCGGAGGACGAAGACCTGGACACGGAAGAGCAGGAGCAACTAAAGGATTTCAAAAAAGCATTTATCAATGCCAGGATACTGGAAGAAACCGGTGAAGAATGGGCGTTTAACGAAGGTTGCCTCAGCATTCCCAATATCCGTGAAGACGTTTCCAGGGAAGAAAAAATAAAAATAGAATATTACGACGAAAAATTCGTTAAGCACGTAGAAGAATATGACGGGTTGATCGCCAGGGTCATTCAGCACGAATACGACCACATTGAGGGCATATTGTTCACCGATAAGCTGTCTCCCTTGAAAAAGCGGCTTCTCAAAGGTAAACTGGCCAATATTTCCAAAGGAAAGATCAAAGTAGATTATAAAATGCGCTTCCCGGAAGCCAAAAAAGCCCGCTGATCCCCTCTGCCTTTGGCATCTCCCCAAAGGGGAAAAAATTATCGGGTCAACAAATAATATAAAAAGAAGAATTCCTCCCCCATTGGGGGGAGGTCCCGAAGGGGGAGGGGGATTCGTCCCCTAAAGCTTAGAACTATAACCATTAAACTATAAACTTTTATATATGAGTTTAGACAAGATACTGGCCATTTCCGGAAAACCCGGATTATATGAATTGAAAACACAGACCAGGAGCGGCTTTGTCGCAGAATCCCTGATCGATGGCAAACGCATTACGGTGGGATTGCGAAGCAATGTAAGCCTGCTCTCTGAAATAGCGATCTATACCCTGAAGGAAGAAGTTCCTCTTCGGGAAGTGTTTGGTAAGATCAAGGAAAAAGAAGATGGCGGACAGACATCTGTAAGCCATAAAGAAGACAAGGTGAAGCTGGAGGAATATTTTTTTGAAGTGCTTCCGGACTACGATGAAGATAAGGTGTATCCGGGGGATATCAAAAAGATCATCCAGTGGTACAATTTGCTGCATTCCAAGGGAATTACCGATTTTGAAGCGGAAGCTTCCGGAGAAGAAGAAAAGACCGGAGAAGAAGGGGGGAAAGAAGAAAGTACGATAACCAAAGAATAAAATTGCCTGTCGGATAGGGGAAGAGGATGTCTTCTGAAAGCAGTCTTTATGTTGCGTCACCCTGAACTTGTTTCAGGGTCCCATGACGATTTACAGGACTTTTCAGAAAACATCCTCTTCTTTTTTAGCCCGAATATTTTTAATATCCGGCTTATATATCTAATATCGCAAAAGCAAAATACTACCCGAAACCAACTTAAAATACTAAGCAGATGAATTCCAGGGAAGAACAACTAAAGGCATTGGACCGCTTACTCACCATTATGGATGAACTCAGGGAGCAATGCCCGTGGGACAGAAAACAGACCATGCAAAGCCTTCGCCATCTTACCATCGAAGAAGTCTACGAACTGGGCGATGCCATCCTGGACAAAGACCTGGATGAGGTAAAGAAAGAACTTGGGGACGTATTGCTTCATATTGTCTTTTACGCAAAGATAGGAAGCGAAACAAGGGATTTTGACATCGGCGATGTAGCCAATACCATCTGCGAAAAACTCATTGCCCGTCACCCGCATATTTACGGTGATGTAAAAGTCAACGGGGAAGAAGATGTGAAAAGGAACTGGGAGAACCTCAAACTGAAGGAAGGCAAGAAAAGTGTGCTGGAAGGCGTTCCGCAAAGCCTTCCCGCCCTGGTCAAAGCCAACAGGATACAGGATAAGGTGGCCGGAGTGGGCTTTGATTGGGAAGAGCCCTCACAGGTATGGGAAAAACTGCAGGAAGAACTCGGAGAGTTCCAGGAAGAAGTGAAAAAAAATGATGCCGACCAAATGGAAGCCGAGTTTGGGGATGTCCTTTTCAGTATGATAAACTATGCCCGTTTCCTCAATATTAATCCCGAAAATGCCCTGGAAAGGACCAACAAGAAATTCATAAAAAGATTCCGGTACCTCGAGGAAAAGGCGGCGGCTTCTCAAAAAAACCTCAAGGATATGTCCCTGGATGAAATGGATGTCCACTGGAATAAATCAAAAGACTTTTTTAAATAACCGGAATTTAAAAATTTCAGATATTCAGATCTGTACAGGCTTTTCAGCCTGTTCGGGTGAAAGATTTTCACCCCTTACAAAAATGCAGGAAAAGAAAAATATCCCCTTTCCTTCCGGATATATCTGTGTCGGCCCTTCTGGTAAAATGAATGAGGCTCCTTTGTGAAACGCTTCTTTTAAAAAAAGATGTTAATTGTCCGGAGGGCAAGATTTACAGCGTCCAAATTTTTATCTTTGCCCATTCAATTCATAGCAAATGTTAGCACAATATACCAGGGAATTTTCCTATAATTTAAAATTGTCATTTCCGGTGATGCTGGGCATGCTCGGGCATACTTTCGTAGCCTTTGCCGATAATGTCATGGTAGGGCAACTGGGTACGGCCGAACTCGCTGCAGTATCCCTGGGCAATAGTTTTGTGTTTATTGCCATATCCCTGGGGATAGGTTTTTCTACCGCTATTACGCCCCTGGTAGCCGAAGCCGACGGAGCAGGGGATGTAAATAAGGGAAGGGCGGCCCTGAAACACGGGCTTATATTGTGCACGGGATTGGGGCTGTTACTGTTTGCCATACTGCTGTTTGCCAAGCCCCTGATGTATATCATGGACCAGCCGGGCGAAGTGGTAGAATATGCCATGCCTTATCTGGACCTCGTGGCTTTTTCATTGATCCCGATGATCATGTTCCAGGCCTTAAAACAGTTTTCTGACGGGCTTTCCGAAACCAAATATGCCATGTATGCCACAGTACTGGCCAATATCATAAATATAAGCCTGAACTACCTGTTGATCTTCGGTAACCTGGGCTTCCCGAAAATGGGTATTATCGGGGCGGCGATAGGGACACTGGTATCCAGGGTGATCATGGTGATCTTTATCTGGTTCCTGTTCCGGCAGAACAAAAAATTCCACGGTTATATAACCGGGTTAAAATTGAGGGAATACAGCAAGGCGATGTTTGCGAAGATCATCAACCTCGGTTTTCCGTCCGCCTTACAGATGTTGTTTGAAGTAGCGATCTTCACTGCCGCGATCTGGTTGAGCGGGGTGCTGGGCAAAAACCCACAGGCGGCCAATCAGATAGCACTGAACCTGTCGAGCATGACCTTTATGGTGGCTACCGGGCTCAGTGTGGCTGCCATGATCCGGGTGGGAAACCAGAAGGGGCTTCGGAACTTTCATGAGCTGCGCAGGATTGCCTTTTCCGTGTTTTTCCTGACGATCATTCTCGATGTTATATTTGCCCTTTGCTTCTGGATATTCCGCGACTGGCTACCTACCATGTACCTCGACCAGCACGATATATCCAACCAGGCCGATAATTTCGAGGTGATGGCCATAGCCGCCAAATTGCTCATGGTGGCCGCTGTTTTCCAGATATCAGATGGAGTACAGGTGGCCGTGCTCGGAGCATTGAGGGGCCTGCAGGATGTTAAGATCCCCACTTTTATTACCTTTGTCGCATACTGGATCATTGGTTTTCCCATTTCATATTATCTCGGATTGCATACCGAATGGGGAAGTACCGGGATATGGATGGGGCTCCTGGTGGGGCTTTCAGTTTCGGCGGTATTGTTGTATATCCGGTTTAATCGCCTTACACAACGCCTGATAAGAAGTAAGGACAAAAGCCCGGCCGGAGTATAAGGAACTGGCAGGGAAACCAAGAGGAATAACGAATTTATACGATAAAAAACATGGAACTTCCGAAATTTTTACTGGGGGACAACACCGATCATCCCGATGCGATCTTTATTATTCATACCGATTATCCCCGTTTTATCATCAACCTGGCCAATGACGAAGTGGAATGGCTGGAAGATTTCGATCCTGCGGACGAGAAGGAACTGGAGACCGAAGCCGGGAACCTGATACAGGAGGCTAACGATTTCTACGACCGGGAGGTCGGCAGGTATGAATGAAGTCGGAAGTCTGAAGTACGAAGTTGGTTGATGGGCTTTGGCTTCACTCAGGGCCGATAAAAACCCTAAACCTTCCCTTCGACTTTGGTTTACCCTGAGTTTAACCGAAGGGCTCAGGGACCAAAACCTTGAACTTTGAACATTGAACCAAGATGCTCGACAAGATCATAGAATACGACCAGGAACTCTTTTTGTTCCTCAACAATCTCGGAACGGAAAGCTGGGACGGGTTCTGGCTTTTTATAACAGATAAATTCACTTCTATTCCCCTTTATCTGGTTTTGCTGTATTTATGCTTCAGGAAATTTGGCTGGAAGCCTACCGTGCTTATTTTGGTAGCTACGGCCCTGATGATCGCTTTTACGGACCAGCTGGCCAACGTGTTCAAATACGGTTTTGAGCGTCTTCGCCCGTGTCATACCCCTTCGCTGGAAGACAGGATGCGTATTGTAAAATGCGGCGGGAAATTCGGGTACTTTTCTGCACATGCCGCCAGTACTTTTGCTGTGGCCACGTTCTTTTCCCTGTTGTTTAAACAGCATTACCGCTCCATACCCCTGATATTACTGGTGTGGGCACTGGTAGTGTCGTACAGCAGGATCTATCTCGGTGTACATTTTCCCCTGGATATTGTTACGGGAATGGTCTTCGGGCTACTTGGCGGATGGCTGTTTTACGCAGTGTTGAGATTGCTTTCAAAAAAAATATTTAGAAAAGACCGTTTCAACTCGTAAAAAACAACAAAAATTAATCCTTCACCTGGTCTTTTCCCCGAAAAATATGATTGTTGAACGGGCTCAGGAAGATCAGAAAGAAAATAACCCCGAAGGCCAGTTCGTATACTTCCCATTTCCTGTCGGCCGGAATAATGCTTACCAGGATGGTGCAGATAATAAAAGCGATGGTATGCCGCCATTCCACGATGGGGACTGCAAAGGTGTCGGCCAGGTTTTTGATCCATTGCACTTTCCGGTATAAGATAGGGGTTACCACGAGATACAGTACCATGACAACCATAAGTAATTGGCTGAATATTAATTTATTCAATTTGGTGTCGCCCACTACAAGATTGTGGAGGTTGGTCTCTCCCTGAGCATTGTTTTCCAGAAAAAATTCTCCGGATTCTACCCCGAAAACGCGCTGGCCCCAGGATATTTCCTCCCCGGCGGCAAAGAAGAAGAGAATGGCAAAGACTATGGTCCCCAGTTTCCAGAGGGGTTTTTTGAATTTCCAGAGGCGGAAAAGATGATACAGACAAAGCAGGCTTATACCCAGCAACATTAGTGCTGTTTCATTTTCTACGAGGCCGTCTTCCTGGGCGTAATGCTCGTCAAAAAGCAGGACATCGGTAAAACCAAAATAGAGGCTGTTCACAAAGGTGATGATGAGGAACATATAACCGAGAGTCTCTATTTTACTTAAATTCTTCATGGATGCTGTTTTTTTAGGTCCGATGCTTCGACTTTGCTCAGCAACCGGGAGTTGAAAATCTGAGATCCGAAGTTTTGCTTATGAATTAATTCTACTTCTGACTCCGGACTTCGAACTTCCGACTTTTTAGGGTTTTTTGTTCAAAATGTAATACCGGCTTACCAACCTTTCCCTGTAATTCCTTTCTTCCTTGCCGGCAGTGTAGTTAATATCGAAAGTCTCTTTTAGCCGGATGTTGAAATCCGTAGCAAATATACGTTTAAATTCTGTTTCTTCGGACAGCGTAACCAGCACTCCGAAGCTATTTTCCTCAGGAACCCTTACAGGGCTCTTTGCATCGAGGCGAGGGGCTATTTTCTTGTATTCCCAGATCATTTCCGGAGCCTGTTCACCGAAAGAATAGATATTGATGTTTTCCCGGGCAGCCTGGGCTGCAAGGCGGTCTATATTGTTAAAAGCGGTATTGTCATTGCTAAACGTGTTTTCCAACGGAAACCCGAAGAGAATAATACTCATTATAAAGGCTATCGTAAGCAGAAATACATGTTGTATGTTCTTTTTAGCAAGGTGCCTGAACATCAGGACACCGATGCCGAACAGGAATATCGAAGCGAGGATAAACGGTAGCCAGAGCCCCTGTAATTCCTTTCTAAAGAAAATATATCCTGCAACAGGGAAGGAAACACCGATAAGGGCTATCAGCCCGAAATTAAAATATACGGGGAAGGTTTCCTTTTTGTTTTTCAGGCTTGCAAACGTACGTACGAGATATTCTATATAAAAGGCGGTGTTCATGGCCAGCGGCAGAAGGACCGGCAGCAGGTAGCGCGATTTTTTTTCGGGGATCACCGAAAGCAGTACCACGGAGCTTATGGTCCACAACAAAGAGAAGAGATAGGCTTTTTTGTCGCTGACGCGGTTTTTCAGGTAGGGGTAGAGCAGACCTACAAAGGCCGGAATGGTCCATATACCGCTTTGTGTAAAGAAGCTCCAGTAATAGTAAAACGGCCTTATGTTATAGCTTCCCCAGTTGGTCGCTTCTTCCGAGGCAATGGCCACAAATGTCTCGGGGTCGGCTATCCTTACATAAACAAACCACCAGAGGCCCGAAACAATCATAACCGCAATAAAAAGGATAGCAGGAAGTATTTTTTTTGTGAAATTTCTGTACTTGTAGGCCACACCGTAGGCGATGAGAAACGGAAGAAAGAGCGTATAGAGCGAAACAGGGCCTTTGCTCAGAAAAGAGGCCCCTGCAAAAATACCGGCTAGCAATGCATTTTTCCACATTTGTTTTTCCTCTTCGAAAAGGGTGTAGAGAAAATAGATGGAGGTCAGCATAAAGGCATGGGTGAAAATGTCCCATTGCCCGTTACGGCCGGAAAAGATCACATAAAAGGATGTGGCCAGGATAAGCCCGGCAAACAAACCAGATCTTTTATTCTGATGCACTTTCAGGTTTAATCTGTACATCATCCATACCATTAGAGTTGCTGCCAGTGCCGCGGGGAGACGAAGGGCAAAAAGGCTTTTCATCCCGAAAACAGTTGCAGAAAGTGCAGTAAGCCACGTGGGCAGCGGTGGTTTTTCGTAACGCGGAAGGCCATTGAGCGTGGTGAGCAACCAATTGTTTTCGGTAAGCATTTCCCGGGCGGTGACAAAATTCCTCGCCTCCATGATGTTTACATAAAGCTCATTGAGGTTACAAAAAAAGATAACAAGGCAAACCAGCAGAAGTATAATAACCGGGTATCTTTCCAGGATCTTAGTCATGTTGCTTATTTAATATCATCAGGTTTCGTATGTAAATCACACTTCCAAACAGGTGGCCTATCAGCAATACAGGGTCTTTCCTCAGTATGGCATAGGAAAGGATGAGCAGGGCCCCTGTAAGGCTAAGCACCCAAAATCCCCTGGGCAGGCTCGATTCTTTTCTCTTTTCGGAATATATCCACTGGTAAACAAAACGAAAAGTAAAGATAACCTGTGCGACACTTCCGAGCAATAACAGCCATAGCGGAATATTGTCATTCTGAAAAAGATTTTGAAGGTCGAATTTGTTATTGTTGTAATAATAGATCACCATTAAGAACGGAAAGAGCCATAAAAAAGTACGAAAGGCCCACGGAAATTTCTTCCATTCCCCTTGTATCTGGATATTGCGTATGTATATAAAATACGTTAGAGTTTGTCCCAGCATAATGGCAAAATCGTGCCTCAGGTACCCGTAAATAAATAATAAAAAAGAGGCGAGCAGGCTCAGTTGCCAGAAGAAGCGGGGGGTGAGCACTGTTTTACTTTTTTCAGAAAGGATCCATTGCAGCAGTAGCCTTGCGGAAAACAGTATTTGGGCAAAAAAACCGATGGAATAGATGATCCAGTCTTGCATTTATCCTTTCTTGGCTATGGTATAGTTGATGTATTTCTTCTTCATCCAGAGGTATGCGAAGCAATCTATAAGCGGCCCCAATAACCTGTTCCAAAGCCCGAATTTAGCCTGGCCTGCCGTTCTGGGAAAGTGGCGTACGGGGATCTGGATGATCTTGCCGTTCTGCAATAATATCATGGCCGGCAAAAATCGATGTAAACCCTTGAACATGGGTATGCGCCGGGCATATTCGGTCTTGATGACCTTGAGGGGACAGCCTGTATCGTCCATGCCGTCATGGGTAAAGGTACGTCTTATCTTATTGGCAATGGCGGAGGACATATTCTTTACGAAAGAATCTTTGCGGTCGGCCCTTACCCCGGTAACCAGGTCGTATTCGCCGATATGTTCCAGAAGAAGGTCGAAATCCTCGGGGGAGGTTTGCAGATCTGAGTCCATATATCCCAGCAATTCGGTGTCTACGTGGTCAAACCCGGCCTTTATGGCGGCACTCAACCCCCTGTTCTCTGCAAATTCAAGAAAGTGAAAAGCCTCGTTCCGTGTGCAGATATTCTCGATAAGCTCCTGGCTGCGGTCGCTCGAACCGTCATTGATAAGGAGTACTTTTGCCTTTGTGCGGGTCCTGGAAACATACCTGCTGAGTTCTTGCTCTAAACGTTCAAGATTGTCTTGTTCGTTATAGATCGGAACGATTATGGTAAACTCGTAATTCATTATATTTCAATAATCTCTGAAACCAGGCAGAGCCAGGTTCAGTCACTTTCAACGCGCAAATATGTTAAAAAAATATGTAATTTCCTCATTAAATATTCGGTATTCAGTATTCGGTGGTCGGTAATCAGTATAAAAACTGACCACAGAATACCGATCACCGAATACCGAGTACCGACCACCGATCACTGAATCCGGTTCCACAGGTCCAGCAATTTCCGGGCGGCGGCAAAGGGTGTGGTTTCGTTCTTTTCCAGGGCGGCGAGCTCTTCGGTCAGTGTCTTTTTTACGTTTTTATCCTGGTAAAAACTTGTTTTCAGCCGGTCTTCAATGGTTTGCAGGAGCCAATATTTGTTTTGTTCCGATCTTTTACGATCAAAATAGCCGTTTTTCCTGTTTTTCCCGGTATATTTTTCGACGAGTTCCCAAATCTCCGCAATACCTCTGTTTTTCAGGGCAGATGCAGTAAGTACTTTGGGAACCCAGCCGTTTTCCTTGGGTGGATAGAGGTGAAGTGCCCTGGCAAACTCTGCTCTGGCCTTTTTGGCGGCTTTTTCATTGTCGCCGTCTGCCTTATTGATAACGACGGCATCGGCCATTTCCATAATCCCCCGTTTAATGCCCTGGAGTTCGTCGCCTGCGCCGGCCAGTTTCAGCAGCAGGAAAAAGTCTACCATGCCGTGTACTGCGGTTTCTCCCTGTCCCACACCAACGGTTTCCACGATAATGGTGTCAAAACCGCAGGCTTCACATAGCAGGATGGTTTCGCGCGTTTTCCGGGCCACCCCGCCCAGTGAAGTTCCGGAAGGAGAAGGGCGGATAAAAGCGTTTTTGTCCTTTACCAGTTCTTCCATCCGGGTCTTATCGCCCAGGATACTGCCTCCGCTTATGGAACTGCTGGGATCCACGGCGAGTACGGCTACCTTTTTACCGAGAGAAGTGAGGTGTTTTCCGAAAGTTTCTATAAAAGTGCTCTTGCCCGCACCGGGAACCCCGGTAATGCCTATTCGCACGGATCTGTTGGCATAAGGCAAACATTTTTCAATGACAGATTGTGCATGTTCGGCATGTCTTGGCTGGGTACTCTCCACCAGGGTGATAGCACGGCTCAGGGCCACCACATCACCGGAAATGATCCCGGAAGCCAGTTCGTCCGGGGAAGGCTGTGTTCTTTTTTTCTTCAGCTTAGCAGCAACAGGGCTTTTGGGAGTATCTTTTCGGGGACTCCCTTCACTTCCGGGTATTGATTTTTGCTTTGTACTCAAAAAGAAGGTTTTTAACAAAAATACGATTTCTTTTGGTCTGCTTCGGGAAACAAATATTGGGTAGTAGTAGAAAGTTACTTAATGAATTTATTTTTTCCACAGAGATACCCGGAGAAATCACAGAGATGCTCCGTGATTCCTTGCGCCTTCTCTGTGTAATAATTCAGGGGCTAATGTGCTGAAATAATTTGTAAGAGACGTACCTGCCCCGGTTAAAGCCCTGCTGTATTATCTTATCCCGAATTCAAGGATTGTTTTATTGCTGTAAACTTCCCCGGGTTGTAATACTGCCGAAGGGAAATTGGGCTGGTTGGGTGCATCGGGGAAAGTCTGGGCTTCAAAACAAATGGAAGAAAAATTCCCGTAATTTGCCCCGTTTACAAAATTTCTCTCCCCAAGGTCTTCAGGAGTATAAATGACCATGGCCCGTTGATTGGTGGCCACCTTCATCTCAATACCTGTCTCAGGTGAATACAATATGGCTGCCAGGCCTTCTCCATTCAGTACAAATACATCGTCTATCCCGGAAAATCCCGGTTTGTTGCCAATGATCTCAGGGTTGAGGAAGTCATAGGCGCTATCTTTAACAAAAAGGAAATCTCCCGTGGGAAGCAGCTTTTTGTCGAGCTCCACAAACGTTTTACTGCTCAGCTTTAATTCGTGATTCAAAACAGAGTCTTTCCCTTCCAGGTTAAAATAAGCATGATTGGTAAGGTTGAGCACAGTGGCCTTGTCTGTCGTGGCTTCATAGGCTATTTCCAGGCGGTTGCCGACAAGCCGGTAGGTGACGCTTACTTTTAAGTTTCCGGGGTAACCTTCTTCCAGGTGCGGACTGGTTACGGAATAGGTAATAAAAGGAGTATCGGTGTCTTGTTCCATGCTTTCCAGTTGCCAGTGTTTTTTGTTCAATCCGTTCTTGCCGCCGTGCAGGTGTACACCATTTTCCTGGTGAAGGGCAAAATGATCTCCGTTCAGGGAAAAACCTCCCTGGCTTATCCTCCCGGCATAGCGGCCTATGGAGGCGCCTAGATAAAAAGGATTATCGTAATAGTCTTCTTCTTTGTCAAAACCGAGAACAACATTGACATCATTGCCGTTTTTGTCTTTTATGAGAAGTTGTTGAATGGTTGCACCGTAATTGAAGGTGTTCAGGCCTATGTGGGCGTTCTTTATTGAATGTTTCAACGAAAATGCTTTTTTAAAAATATGTATCGGAAAGCTAAAATACAAAAACCCCGCGTTTGCAGGGTTTCTGTGTTGTAAATAAAACGAAATATATAGAGAGGATTGGGATAAATACCCGTTTAGGGTCTCATCAGGATTTTCTATTCCAGCTTATCAGGAAACAATCCGAGGGACTGAATCAGGGTAACGCGCCCGGTGAGCTCCTGCCCAAAAAGCTGTACACTGAGGCGCTCGGCTTCGAGGACCTGTCGTTCTGCATCCACCACGTCGATGTAGTTTACCAGTCCTTTGCGATAACGTTCACTGGTCAGGGTAGCTGCATCCCTGGCCGCAACTACGAATTGTTGCTGGGACAGGAGCTGGCGGTGGACCCATTGCAGCCGGGCATAGGCATTTTCCACCTGGCGATAAGACTCCAGGGTAAGGCGATTGTAGTTTTCTTTGGCTTCCTGTAATTCGCTTCGCCTCAGTTTAATTTCCGAACGTTTTCGCCCGCCTTCAAAAATAGGCAGGGAAGCGGATATGCCTGCGAGCCATGTCCTGCCGTTATCTTCAATAAGATTATCGGTATTACCGGACAGGTAGCCATAGGAACCGTTGAGATAGAAGGAGGGCAGGAGTTCTTTCCACTGGCTGCTTACCTTTTTGTCTGACGATTCCAGTAAAAGTTTGGCTGCTTTGAGGTCGGGCCTGGACAGGGCCAGGGAATCCTTTTCCATGAAAGCCACAGAAGGAGGAAGATAGCTGACCTTGCCATGAGGTAAGTGAAAGGTACTTGCATCTTCCCCGGCCAGTGTGGCCAGTGTCAGTTCAATCTCGGTCCGGAGTTGCCTGTTGTTTTTGAGCTGTACCTGTACGGAAGAGAGTTCTGTTTTGGCCCTCAAAACGTCGATCTGGCTTACGAGTCCGGCTTCGTAGCGGGTGGAGGTGATCTCCAGGTTGTCCTTCCGAGTCTTTTCCGTATGTTGCAGAAGGTCGTTTTCCGCATCGAGTTGCAACAGCAGGAAATAATTCCTGGCAATTTCAGCAGTGACACTCAGCAGGGTATTCTTTCGGTCTTCTTCACTGGCCTCGGAAATCAGTGTATTGGCTTCTACATTGTTGATGTTTTTGCCAAAGACATCCAGTTCGTAAGACAGGGTAAGAGGCAGCTCATAGGTGTTGAGTGTGGCCCTGCCGAGTTGTCCCCCGAAGGGATTCGGCCGGTTTGCCGAGAATTCCTGCCGTACGAATGAAGGTTCGAAACGTATGGAAGGGAACATTTCTGCCAGGGCTATGCGTTTGTTTGCCCTGGCCTGTTCTACCCTGGCCCTGGCGATCTTAAGGTCTACGTTATTGGAGATCGCCTTTCGGACAAGGCTGTCCAGTGCAGGATAACCGAAAGCCTCCCACCAGGGGGAAACATCTGTTATCGGGACAGCATTTTCCGTAATGGTATCGTTTCCAATATATAATTCCACGTTTTCCCCGGGAACATCCTGCCATTTCCAGCCTGTCAGGGAATCCTGGGCTTGTACAGACAGGGTAACCCACCCGGCAAGGGTGAGGGTTGCGTATTTCAAGAAATTGATCATCTTAATATTATGCTTTTACGTCGATAGTTTTTGTTTTTTTGACAGCTATTTTTCTGCACAGTACATAGAATACGGGAGTAAAGAGCAGTCCGAAAAAGGTCACTCCCAGCATACCGCTGAATACTGCTGTACCTAATGATCGCCTCATTTCGGCCCCTGCACCCGATGCGAGCACCAGTGGCACTACACCGAGGATAAAGGCAAATGCCGTCATCAGTATGGGGCGAAGGCGGAGCCTTGCTGCTTCTTTGGCTGCTTCTTCAAGGGCATACCCCTGGTCTTCGAGCTGTTTGGCAAACTCCACGATAAGGATGGCGTTCTTACTGGCAAGTCCTACCAGCACTACCAGCCCTATCTGGGTGAGGATATTGTTGTCCATTCCGGCGATGCCTACCCCGAGCATGGCGGAGAGCAGACACATGGGCACGATAAGGATCACCGCAAGGGGAAGTACCCAGCTTTCGTATTGGGCGGCCAGCAGTAAAAAGACAAACAACACGGCCAGGGCGAAGGCAATACCCGCTGTATTTCCGGATTTTTTCTGCTGATAGGCTATATCTGTCCACTCGTAGTCAATCCCATCGGGCAGGGTTTGCTCTGCCAGGCGCTCCATGGCTTCCAGGGCTTCTCCGGAACTGTATCCCGGTGAGGCGTTCCCGGTAAGCCCCAGGGCGGGGTAGAGGTTATAACGGGGAACCCGCGACGGTCCGGAAATATCCTTGAGCTCTCCTATGGCCCCGAGAGGTATCATGTCGTTGTTCTTGTTCTTCACGCGGATACGGGTAAGGTCTTCGGGGCCATATCTGTAATCCCCGTCGGCCTGGGCAGTCACCCGGAAGGTTTTTCCCAGCAGGTTAAAATCATTGACAAATGCAGATCCCAGGTATACTTCTATGGCACTGGAGATCTCTTCTATCGGTATTCCCAGTTTTTGGGCACGTTCCTTGTCGAGGTCAAAGAACAATTGTGGTGAACTCGTGTTGAAAAATGTGAACACGTCAGAAAGTACGGGGTCTGCATTGGCTGCGGCCATAAGTTCATAGCCGGATTGCAACAATTGCTGGCTTCCCAGGTCACTTTTGTCCTGAAGCATCAGTTTAAACCCTCCGGCATTACCGATACCCCTTACGGGCGGAGGTGTAATGTTCACTACAAATGCATCTTTGAAAACGCCGAGCTTGCTGTTTAGTTGGGCCTGGATATTGGCATAGGAAATACCTTTGGATTTCCTGGTCTGAAAATCTTCCAATACCGGAAATATAACGCCTGCATTGGACGAGTTGGTAAAGGAAGCGGCATCAAAACCGGTAAAGGCCACGGCATCGCTGATCCCGTCTATGGTCAGCACGCTGTCGATAGCTCTTTTTACCACTTTGTCAGTCCTTTCCAGGGAAGAACCCGGCGGCAGTTGTATCACCGAAATAAAATACCCTTGGTCCTGTGCCGGAATAAATCCGGTAGGCACACTGTAGAATGCAAATACGGTGAGGAGGATAAGTCCGGCGTATACGACAAGCACCCATCGCCTTGCATGGATAAATTTGGAGGTTAATTGTCCGTAACGCAGGGACAGCCAATCCATAAGGCGGTTAAAACCGGCAAAGAATTTGGGGACAAAGCCCAGTTTTGCCGTGGTGGCCGATGGCTTGTGTTCTTCTTCCTTGTGCTTTTTCATAACGATGGCTGCAATGGCAGGGCTCAGGCTCAGGGAAACAAAAACGGAGATCACGGTAGCCACGGCAATGGTTACCCCGAACTGGCTGTAGAACTGCCCGCTGATCCCTTCGAGGAATGCGGTAGGCAAAAATACAGCCACCAGGACCAACCCCATTGCTATAAGCGCTCCACCTACTTCGTTCATGGTTTTCCTTGCCGCCTTTTTTACACTCATGCCTTCCCGGAGGTTCCGTTCCATGTTCTCCACGACGACGATGGCATCATCCACTACGATACCAATGGCGAGAACCAGCCCGAAAAGGGTCAGGTAATTCAGGGAATATCCAAGCCCCTGCATTACGGCAAATGTTCCTATAAGCGATACCGGGATAGCCAGGATGGGTATAATGGCAGCACGCCAGGTTTGCAGGAACAGGATAATAACAAGTACGACCAGGAATACGGCCTCGTATATGGTGTGTCCCACTTCGTCAATGGACTGTTGTATAAATTCGGTGGGGTTATAAGCAATACGGTATTCTATACCTTTTGGAAAATCCTTTGCGGCCTCTTTCATCGTGGCTTTTATGGCGTCGGCGGTTTCCAGGGCATTGGTTCCCGGCCGCTGAAAGATGGGGAGGGCCACAGCGGGATATTCACTGAGGTATCCTTTAGTGGCATAACTGGCTGCACCGAGCTCTACCCGGCCTATGTCTTTAACCCGTACCAGTTCTCCCTGCTCGCCATTTCGAACTATGATATTCTCAAATTCTTCGATGGTCTGGAGCCTTCCCTGGGTCTGTACATTGATCTCAAAAGCATTCTGGGTGGTCAGCGGCTGCTGGTTCAGCGTTCCGCCTGCTATTTGAATGTTCTGGGAACGCAGGGCCGCGAGGATCTCATTCGGGGTCATATCCATAGTAGCGATCAGGTCGGGATTGAGCCATATCCTCATCGAATACTCATCGCCCCCGAACATTCTTACCGCACCTATTCCGTCTATACGCGACAGGCGGTCTATGATCTGGAAGTTGGCGTAATTGGCCAGATAGGTCTGGTCATAGGTATTGTCAGGTGATATCATGTGAACAACCATCATCAGGTCGGGAGAGCTCTTTTCCGTGGTGACCCCGAGCCGCCGTACCTGTTCGGGCAGGCGGGGCTCGGCGATGGCTACCCGGTTTTGTACGAGGACCTGGGCGTTATCTACATCCACTCCCTGTTCAAAGGATACAGTGACTTCAAGGGCACCGTCGTTGGTGGCCTGGGAAAACATATAGATCATGCCTTCTACTCCGTTTATCTCCTGTTCCAGGGGAGTGGCAACAGTTTTGGAAATGGTTTCCGCACTCGCTCCGGGATAAGTAGCCCTGATCACTACAGTGGGAGGCGCTACATCCGGGTATTGCGATATGGGAAGCGTAAAATAGGCCAGCCCTCCAATGATCATCAGTATAATGGAGATGACGATAGATAAGATCGGCCTTTTTATAAAAGTGTGACTGAATTTCATGTGTTTTGTTGCTTTTTGAAATGGAGAGACTTAAAGGGCCTGTGCGCTGCAGAGGTCTTTCCATCTGTTGGTAATGGACGGTTTTGAAACCAGGTAATAAAATGTCTTTCCCCCGGTATTTTCACTACCGGGAGAGAGACAGAAAAATAGTATGTAGGGCATTATCTAACGCGAGGCTATGGAAAGGGTGTCCTGCGGGGCAACAGCAAAGGATTGCTGTTCGGGCAGGACTTTCATTCCGGGCCTTACCTTCAGGAGATTCCCTGTAATGATCCGGTCGTCCGTGGTGAGGCCGCCGGTAATGATCCTGTATTTTTCACGATAGAGTTTTCCCAGCCTTACGGGCTTTACCTGTACGGTGCTATCGGCACCGATGGTATACACGATCTTTTGCGACTGGCTACTGCTTATGGCGTCTTCGGGAATGAGGATGGCATCGGTCTTTGTCTCTTCCAGCAGGCGAAGGCGGCCAAACATCCCGGCTTCGAGCTGCATGTCCGGGTTCTTGAAAACGGCACGGCCGCGGATGGTCCCGGTATTCCGCCTGATCTCGTTATCCACGAAATCCATATACCCTTTACGGGAATAATTGTCCTCAGAAGAGAGTTTCACTACCACGGGTTTTTGCATGGCCGTCGTATTTCCCTCCGGAGAAGGCGAAGCGTGAAACTTCAGAAAGTCATCTTCATTCCCTTCAAAATAGAAGTGAATGGGATCTACGGCCAGGACAGTGGTCAGTAAAGTAGCATTTGCAGCACCTCCGGTAATGTAGTTTCCGGGGTTTACAAAATCTATACTGATCTTCCCGGTAATGGGCGCCTTAACCTCTGTATAGCTTAGATTGAGCTGAGCTTCGGCCAATCTGGCATTGGCGGCCATAAGCCGTGCCTCCGCAGATTTGGCGATCTGTTTGCGCTGCTCTACCTCTTCGGCCGATACGGCCCTGGAATCCTGGACAGAAGCAATACGCTCGTAGTCACTCTCTGTACGGTGAAGATCGGCTTGGGCTTGCAATTTGTCAGCTTCGGCCTGTTTTAGTGCCGTATAGAACGGGCGTTGATCGATGACAAAAAGGGTTTGTCCCTTTTTCACGATATCCCCGTCACGGAAATTGACCGATTGGATGTAACCATTAACACGGGAACGGACTTCTACACGTTCTGAGGCTTCAAACCGGCCTATATATTCGCTCCAGTCAGTGATCTTTTCTGTGGATGGCACAATATAAGGGGCTGTCAGGGCCTGTGGCCCCTGCTCGGCTGCATTGCTGTTGCTGCACGATACTATAGTCGAAATGGTCAGCAGGGATAGGGATAAAAGAATCCCTGCGCTGAAATAATTGTGTTTTTTCATAGCGTTGTTGTTGAAAAAAAGTACCGGAATAAAAATTTCCGGAACGCTCTTTCTTTCCTCTCTTTGGTTTACGGATGATTTTTGATGAATGTTGTTCGTTCTGTGAATACCACAACAGGTGTTAATACAGTACTGGTCCTTTCCACGATATTTGTTTTTACGATTTGTTATAAAGACAAATACTCAGGAAGAAACGTGACACCATGAAGTGTTTTTCAGAATTACAAAACGTTACAGGTAGTTGATGCAGAATGTTTCATAGCGCTTTTGGATTTAGTTTGGTGTTTGTTTTTAAAAATGACCGGTCGTCTACTAAAGGTGTAAAAAAATTTTATTTCAGTATGAGGGTTCTCAAAAAGAATAAAAAATTATCCAGGGGTTCCGCACTTTGGGTTGCTTTCATGGAAGTCAGCATGCCCTTAAAGGCGTCTTCGATAAATGCCACAATTTTACCGGGGTCGATGGTATGGTCTATTTCTTCATTTATTTGAGCGGCTACCACAACATCGATGATCTGCCGTCTTATTGTTTTTTCATGGTTTACAACCGTAAGACGTATCTTTTCACTGTGCTCTGCCATTTCGTTGCCAATATTACAGGCCATACAACCCAGGGTGCACTTTAGTTGCTCTTTCATTATGGTAACCCGCCTGTCGTAATAATCGTAGAGCCTCTGGGCCGGGGAGACCAACTCGTTTTCCAGCATTTCGGCTGTGGCTTCCCTTTTCAGGGTATAGTACCTGTTGAGCGCCTTAACGGCAAAATCTTCCTTGGAGTCAAAATAAAAATAAAAAGAACCTTTAGGAACGTCGGCTATCTTGACAATATCGTTAACACTGGTACCATTGTATCCCCTGGACCAAAGTAATTCTAATCCCTTGTCCAGAAGAAGTGTGGTTTTTTCTTTATGTTTTACAGATATTGGCAAAGCTACTTCAATTTGACAGAGCAAATATATGACCGGTCGTCTATAAATTGCAAATCCTTATTGTTAAATTTTTCATAAGAAAGAGAAGTCCGTTTTTTGATGAAAAGATAATTTGGTGTTAAAATGTTGTTTTTGAGTGTGTTGTGAAGATATTTTGAACAATTTTACCGTTTTTTACATATCTTTTCTGGAGTAAAAGTATAAAATTTTCGAAAAATTGCAACATAGAATATTTTGTGTCGTCTATAAAGATGAAAGCTACGGGGCTTTTAAGATTGATGACGGATGTTTAGTGCATCTATAAAGTTAATCAGTTCAAATAACAGTACAAACCGGCCGGAATGCTCCAGACAGACCTTGTTGAAAAATGTAAGAATAACGATCGCAGGGCGCAATTAAAGCTGTACAGGCAATATTGCGACGCCATGTTCTGTGTGGCCAGACGCTACCTGCATAACAGGGAAGATGCAGAAGATGTGGTCCAGGAGGCCTTTATCAAGGCTTTCCGGAAACTGCACCAGTACAGGCAGGAAATCGCTTTCGGGGCATGGCTCAAACGCATTGTTATCAATAATTGCCTGGACCGGATAAAAAGAGAAAAGGAACGGCTGCTGTCCGTAGAAGATGTATTCCCGGAGATCTCCGGGGAAGAAACGGAGGGATGGATGGTAGAAAACAGCCTTAGTCCGAAAATGATAGCCGGCGCTATGGAACAATTGCCCGAAGGCAGCAGGTATGTGACCATGCTTTTCCTGGTGGAAGGTTATGACCATGAAGAAATATCGGAAATACTGGGTATAACGGAAGTAAACTCCAGGACATTGCTCTTCCGGGGGAAAAAGAAGCTCCGGGAGCTGTTAAAAGCATACAGAAAGGTATAAGAAAGATAAAGTTACCCGGTCTGTAAGCAGACCGGGATAACTAAAAGAAAGGCTTATGAAGGACCTCAGGAAATTAATAAAAGAAACGTACGACCAGCAGGACAAGATGCCGGAAGGGCACGAAGATCGTTTTCTGGCCCGGCTGGAGCGGGAACTGCCCGAAAAGAGGACCGGAAAGAGGTTTTGGTCCGGAGGACCGGGATGGAAGATTGCAGCTTCCCTTCTGATCATCGTCGGGATTACCATTGCCTTTTACGAAACAGGGAAAAACAGGGCAGTGACGGAAGACGAACCTGCGATAACAGATGTATCCGATCCCGAAGACAGAACGGAGCAGATTTCGCTGGGCGATCTTTCGCCGGATCTGAAAAAGGTGGAAAATTATTATGTGACCACCATAAACTGGGAGTTGTCACGCATGGAGGTAGACGAAACGAACAGACAGCTTTTTGACGGTTATATGCAGCGGCTCGCCGAGCTCAACGAAGAATACCAGACGCTGAACCGGGAATTGAACGACGTCGGGCCCAACGAACAGACGGTCATAGCCCTGATAGACAACCTGAAGATGCGGTTGCAGCTACTCTACCGCTTAAAAGATAAATTACAGGAATTAAAAAGCAGGAACAATGAAAAAACAGCATATTTACAGGTGTAGTGTATTGTTTGTATGGCTCTTTGCCATACAGGTACAGGCACAAAAAGAATCCAAAACGTTCCGGGAGAATTTCGATGTAAACAAGGATGTCACCGTAGAAGTAAACACTAGGCATACCGATGTGGAATTTGAAACCTGGGATAAAAACACGGTAGAAGTAGTGGCTACGATTGTCACGGACGGAATAAGCCGGGAAGAGGCCGAAAAATATTTTAAAGGCTGGAAGTTCGAGGCTACGGGCAATAAAAACAAGGTATCCGTGATCACTCGCCCAGGCAATGTATGGATGCATTACGGTATGGAAATGGACAGTATGGACCTCAGTTTTGTATTGCCGGAACTTCCCGATATTCCGGAAATGCCCGAAATCCCGACCCTGTCGGATATACCTGTGCCTCCGGTACCTCCGATGCCTCCTAAGGTACTGGACATGACCAATCTCTCTTTTGATTATGAAGCCTACCGGAAAGATGGGGACAAATATATGGAAGCCTGGAAAGAGAAATGGCAAAAGGCTTTTGATGAAGATTTCAAAAAACAAATGGAGTCCTGGAAAGAAGAGATGGAATCACACAGGGAAAAGATAATGGAAGAGGCAAAAGAGATAAAGATCGACCGGGAAAAGATGCAGGAGCAAACCAGAAAAGCCCGTGAGGCAACCAAAAAGATCAGGGAGAAGGCTGCCGAAGCAAGGAAAAAAGCCATAAAAAACGGGAAATCCGTATTTTATTTCTACGACAACGGCAAGGAGACAGAGGTCAACGTAAAAAAACGTATCCTGATAAAAATGCCCAAAGGGGCAAAACTGAAAATAAATGTACGTCATGGCGAAGTAAAACTGGCCGAAAACTCCGAGAATGTCCGGGCTACCCTCTCGCATGCTACCCTCCGGGCCAAAAGCGTGGACGGCAGGGAAACCTCGATAGAAACTTCCTATGCTCCTGTTCTGGTACAAAACTGGAACGGGGGGAAGCTCCAGGTCAATTACGTCAGGGAGGTTAGGCTGGAAAATGTGGGCAACCTGGAACTCATATCCAATTCTTCGGATGTGACGGTAGAAAACCTCTTGCACAAAGGATACATACAGGGAAGTTTCGGTAAGTTGCAAATAGACCGAATAGGCGACAATTTCAGCAGGCTCGATGTGGTCCTGGACAATACCAATGCAGTGATCGAACTTCCCGGATCGGCATTTGGGGTGGATCTGAACGGCAGTAATTCCGAGATCGTATTACCGCACCGGTTAAAGGTCTCTACCAGCAAGGAAGGAAACCATACTCAAATGAAGGGCTATCATAAAAAGAATGACCCCGAAAAACAAATAACACTGGAGGCCAGGTATAGCGAAGTCACTTTTAACTGAACTGTTTTTTTGGGCAATTTTCAATAGTCTTTGGTCTTTTTCATTGTTCTGTTGGAAATGTTTTCTGAAGTCATTCAGGTAACAATGCATCCATCGTTTTGGTGTACTCATACCCGATCCGGAACATTTTCTCCGCTTTGGAGGCATCGAGGATGGGGTAGTTGTACAGTTCGGGAGGTTCGATATAAATATCACACTCCTCTTTTTTATGGACAGAAGTAGATTCCACGCTCAGATGAAAGGTCCTGGTGGCGATGTCTATGAGGTTGTTCAGCTTGTCTGCTTTTTGCATGGGGCTTATGTTTATAGCGATGATGGTTTCGCATTTCCCCCGTAGGGGAGCTATGGGAACATTGTCAAAGATCCCGCCGTCGACATACTTTTTGCCGTTGATCTTCACCGGGGAGAACAGAATCGGGATAGAAGCGGAGGCCTGTACGATTTTTCCCAGTTCACCTTTGTCGAAATATTCAATGATCCCATCGTTGAGGTTGGAAGCTGCAATATAAAAGGGGATAGGAAGGTCTTCGATGTTTTTGGCTGTGATAAAGCGGGTGATGGTGTGCTGCAATTTGTCGAAGTTCAGAAGCCCGTCCCTGGGCAGTTGAATACTGGTAAAGTTTCCCAACCTGTTTTCCTTCATGATCTCAAAGACCTCGTCCGGGGAAAATCCCCCGGCTATAAAGGCGCCTACAATGGCCCCGGCACTAACCCCGGAAAGGATATCCGGTTTTATTCCCGCTTCCTGGAGGGCCTTCAGGACTCCGAGATGCGCAAATCCCCGGGCACCGCCCCCTCCCAAAGCTATACCGTAGCGATAGGGGGCAGTAGTTTTTTTCCTGGAGAACAGAGACCTTAGCATAAATGCACAGGAATTAAAGTTATTCATATTTTACCGACTGGTCCTTTCCGGGAACAGAACTGAGGATAAATTCCCGAATATGGTCGTTGGCCGTTTTCAGGTCTTCCCTGCGCAGGTACATCATATGTCCGCTGCGATAGGCTTCGAAACGCAACCTGTCCCTGAGTTTACCGGAAGGGTCCATTTGCCACATGGTGTATTTGGCATTGAAATAGGTAGTGGCTCCGTCAAAATATCCCGATTGGATCATAACATGCAGCGAAGGGTTTTGGGCCATGGCCTGTCTGAGGTTATCCCCCGTATGGTTATCGGAACGGTCCCAGGGATGTACCGGGCCGAACATATTGTATTTTACATCGGTCTCGAACTTGAGTTCTTCCCGGAGGTAATGGTTGATGGCCGGAGTAAAGGAGTGCAGCCACGAAGTCAGTTCGGCATTGTAGTCGGGCGAATCACCGGCATCTTTGCGGTCTATGCCGAGGTAGCGCGAATCCAGCCGGCCTATGGTATACCCTTCTTTATCGCGAAGCAGCTCCTTCCAGAAATACCGGAACGGCACCTCGAGGTTATGTTGCAGTATCACCTTCTCGGACAAACCGGAATAACGGGCCATTCGGGAGGCTATGGATTTTTTTCGGGCCTCGTCGAGGAACCCGCCTTTTACCAGTGCAGGAAGGAGTTCGTTAACAGCATAGTTTTCCACTTCGGGGAGCACTTCTTCCAGGTCCTTTTGTTGCAGGTCAGCAGGGAGCATTTTGTGATACCACGCCGCGGCTGCAAAATAGGGGAGGCGGTTGGCAATTTCCACGGGGCCATCCCTTTCTATTCCGAGTTCGGTAGGGGAAACGAGTATCACTCCGTTGAGGTACATCCACTGCCGGTTCTGTAACTCCAGTGCCAGGCCGGAAACCCTCGTAGTCCCGTAACTTTCGCCGATGAGGTATTTCGGGGAGCGCCAGCGGCCGATCCGGCTTACAAAGGTGTTGATCCAGTCGGCCAGGTATTTGATGTCGGCATTTACCCCGAAAAAATCCTCTTTTTTAGCTTTTCTATCTTCGGTCTCTATAAGCCGGGAGTAACCTGTGTTCACAGGGTTTACATAAACGATGTCCGCAACGTCGAGGATGGAATGGGGATTTTCCTTAAAGCCGTAAGGTTGAACGGGGTAACCTTCATCGTCAATGTTCAGTACACGCGGCCCGGTATAGGCGAGGTGCATCCATACGGAAGCGGAACCGGGGCCCCCGTTAAAGGAAATGACCAGCGGACGGTTGGCCCTGTCCTTGATACCGTTCCTTTCGTAATAGGTATAGAAAAGTGAAGCTACGGGGGTATCATCTTCTCCCCAGACGGGTTGTGTGCCCGTAGTAGCGGTATAGGAAAAACGGTTGTTGTTGACTGTTACTTCGTGAGTGGTGGTAATGGTGGTGTCCGTAGGGAGTGTCCTGTTCTGGGCATACGCCAATGTGGTGATAAGCAACAGGAGCAACGGGGTGATCTTTTGTTTCATGTGGTGGTCTATCGTTTAATGTGATGTGAAAACCGGTTGGCGGTTGCCAGTTTCCGGTTAATTAATTTTATCTGGTCTTTGTTCAGCACCTAAATTACTATAAATAATTCTTAGTACATGACAGAAATTTAAATATGCTATTGTTTTGATCTATGATTTCAGGACTTATGACGTAGGACGAATTCCGGTTACCGGTTGCCCGTTTGTAAAACAGTTATACTAAAAACCGGCAATTGGCTTGTTTATTTTTTAAAGTCCTATGTCTTATGTCCTCCCGTTTTACGTCATAGATGATCATTTTTTTGTTATGTACTTAGCAAATAATTAAAACTTTTCAAATGCGCCCAGGCCAAAGAGGGCAAAGTCGTATTTTACCGGATCTTTCGGGTCGAGTTTCCTGAGATTTTTGTCCAGTTCGGCCAGTGCTTTGGCGTCGTTTTGTTTTCGCTCTAAAAGCCCCAGTTTGCGGGCAACGTTGCCGGAATGTACATCCAGGGGGCAGGAGAGCAGGGAGGGCGAAAGGCTTTTCCAGAGGCCGAAATCCACCCCGGTATTGTCATTGCGGACCATCCATCTGAGATACATGTTGATACGTTTTGCCGAGGAGCCTTTTAGCGGGTCGGAAACATGTTTTTCCGTTCGCCGTAAATGCGGGATCCCGAAAAAGCACTTTTTAAATTTATGGATGGCTTTCTGAAGCGAACCTTCTTCGGCATACCGGGCAAAAATGCTTTCCATGCCCCCGTGTTCGGAATAAATATGACAAAGGGCTTGTACAAAACAGTGAAGGTCTTCCCCGTTAAATGTACGGTGGACAAAAGTATCCAGTTTTTCCAGGTCTGCCGTTTTGTGGGACATCACAAAGTCATAGGGGGCATTGCCCATTAGGTCCATCATTTTTTTGGCATTCGCTATGATGGTTTTGCGGTTGCCCCAGGCGATGGTGGCGGCGAGAAAGCCTGCAATTTCTATATCCTCTTTCCGGGAAAATGAATGCGGTATCTGTATGGGGTCCGTACCGATAAAATCGGGGCGGTTGTATTGCGCGACCTTGATGTCGAGAAATTCCCTGAGTTCTGTCCGTGTTAGGGATTTTGTGGTTTGTAATTTCAATATTTATAATAATTTTCAGGTTAGGAGCTGATAATCGGGTTAAAAACTAAAAATAGATACTTCTAAGGTCAGTATTCGTAAATCATAATTCAGGTTAGGTTATTTCAGGCAAAATAAATAATTTTAAGGAACAAACATAATGCAAAAACTATGAGATTTCACACCAGGAAATGGGTTAAGCCCGAAGACCTGAACCCCAACGGTACGCTGTTCGGGGGGCGCCTTTTACAGTGGATAGACGAAGAAGCGGCACTGTATTCCATTATTCAGCTCGAAAATAAAAAAGTAGTCACCAAGTTTATGTCAGATATCAATTTTGTTGACTCCGCAAGGGAAGGTGACATTATTGAGATAGGGATCGATGTGGTGAACTTTGGCAAGAGTTCGGTCACCCTGCGCTGTGAGGTGCGGAATAAAATGACCAGGGCTACGATCATTTCCATTGAAAGGATCGTAATGGTAAACCTGGGAGAAGACGGCAAGCCCAAGCCACATGGTAAGACCCGGATAGAATATGTAAAGGACCGGTTAGAAAAATAACGGATAATGAAAGATTGACAGGGGACAGATAGACACATTCGCACATCGGTGCAAATCAGTTAATTAGGAAATATTTAACGATTAGCTAAAATAATGCGTATAAAAAAATCGTTATATTTGGTGTAATTATTTCCCGGGTGTTAAGGTCGGGACTAACCCTAAAAAACGTTCATAACTATGGCAAGAGCTATGTATGAGTATACCCAAGTCGTACTCCAGAAAGTTAGCTTTGATTCTGTTCTTTTCTGTAAAGAAGTGGAAAAGGCAGTACACCGATTACTACCCTATGAACTGGAAGAATTAAAGATCTGGCTAAACCAGTTTATCTCAGGGAAACCTGAACTATCACAATGTTTAATCTATTTAAAACCATAACAATCAAAATCCCGCAGAAGCGGGATTTTTTGTTTTATCGGCTTTGCCGGGAGACCGGTAAACCTTAAGTCTGCTATCCAGATGAATTCCTGATTTCTTTATTTCTCCAACTTTTTTACTTTTTGCCGATAGGACTGATGATCTGTACGTTCTGAAAAGCTATGGCGCCGCGGATCACCCCCGAAATAACTTCCTTGAGTGCGTCGATGATGTGTAATTTCAATTCACTTTTGTGATAAATGAGGCTAACTTCCCGGGCCGGACTGGGATCGTTAAAGAAGTGCAGGTTTTTCTTTTCTTTTTCATTGAGGCCAAGCGTGTGCAGATAGGGCAGGAGGGTCATGCCCATACCTTCGTCTGCCAGCCTTATCATGGTTTCGAAGCTACCGCTTTCCAGTTGAAACCGGTCGTCCTTAAAATTCTTTTCGGCATTGCAGAGGTTAATGACCCCGTCACGGAAACAGTGGCCATCCTCAAGAAGGAGGACATCTTCTATTTTAAGATCGGCGGTGTCAATCTTCATGTTGGAATGCAAACGGTGATCTTCGGGGACGTACGCTACAAAAGGTTCGTAATACAACACTCTTTCCTTGATGTGCTCATTTTCGAGCGGGGTGGCTGCAATGGCGGCATCAAGGTGCCCGTCCATAAGTTTCTGGATGAGTGTTGCCGTATTTTGTTCTTCGATCTTAATGTTTACCTTCGGGTATTTATTGATAAAATTCTTGAGGAACATGGGCAGCAGTGTTGGCATTACCGTAGGAATGACCCCCAGCTTAAACTCTCCTCCGATATATCCCTTCTCCTGGTGAACGATGTCCTTGATCCTCCCGGATTCACTGACAATATTCCTGGCCTGGTCCACGATCTTTTTGCCTACCTCCGTAAGTTGTATGGGTTTTTTGCTGCGGTCGAAGATCAGGATGTCCAGTTCGTCCTCCAGTTTTTGTATCTGCATGCTCAGGGTGGGCTGTGTTACAAAACTCTTTTGGGCCGCCAGTGTAAAATTCTGGTATTCCGCTACGGCGAGTACGTATTGTAGTTGCGTTATGGTCATTGTTATATTGTATCTTTGGAGAAAGATTTCTACCTGTGGTAAAACAATATCCTCTCCCGGTATTTACATAGTTTTATTCGATAAAAATATAAAAACTATTGATAAATGTTATACGTTGACCACGATAAATAATGGGTAAATTTGTAGTATATTAACAAGGAACTTAAAATCATACAATTATGCAATTGAATAGTTTAGGGTTGGATGTAAATAAAACTGAAGACCTAAAAAGAGACCTTAACAATTTACTGGCTAATTTTCAACTTTATTATCAGAATTTGAGGGGGATACACTGGAATATCCGTGGAAAACGTTTTTTTGACCTGCATGAAAAATTCGAGGAATTGTACAACGACACCCAGGAAAAAATAGATATGATCGCGGAGCGGGTCCTCACCCTCGGTGGAACACCCCTGCATACTTTCGAAGATTACATCAAGGCCGGCAAGGTACCCGTAGGTAAAAATGTTCATCAGGACGAAGCAGCAGTGACCCTGGTGGTAGATTCCCTGACAGAACTGCTCAAAATTGAACGCGTTATCCTCGATGAGTCTGCCGACGCAAATGACGAAGGGACCAATTCCATGATGAGCGATTTTATCACCGAACAGGAAAAGACCATCTGGATGATGAAAGCGTGGCTGGACGAAAAAATATAAAAACTTCGCAGAGGGAAACGATATAAATATTGATAAATAAAAGTAAAGGGCGAAAAATTTTTCGCCCTTTACTTTTTGTGGATTTCTTCTATTACAGATTTTCCTTTGGACTGGTCTCCTGAGGTCCACTGCCATGTTTCGTGCAACCTGATCCTGCCGTCGGGAAGGATCTCGGGGACAGACCTGCATTTTCCCGTCATCAGCTCTCCGTTGGTATTGACCTGGTGGTAGCACATGTCAATGATCCCGTCCGGGGAAACAATGCCAAGCAGGTGGCCTGTGGCTATCCGCCCACCCTTGTATTTCGAGGTTAGGACACGGCCTTTCTGTTTGTAGCGGAAAATGGTTTCGGAAGAAGTTTCCCCGTTCTCCGTATTGCTTACGGGACGGAAAACCTTGTTGTCATAGTTGATTTTCATGGTTGTTATGTTCATTTTTTAAAACCGGATGTCGAAATTCAGGTCTTCATCTTTGACCGTAAACCTGGCAATATCGAAAGTCGGCGGGCCGTAACTCATATTATTACCGCTCATGCCGTAATCTTCCTGGGGCATGCCGCCGGTGTCGAAATCCATACGGTAATTTTTGTTCTTGTCATGCATGGCCAGAATGGCATATTCCCCTTCCGGAACATTTTTAAAGGTGGCACGTGGAGCCTTGTCCAGGGATGTGATTACAGTGTCACGGACGCCACGCCCTTTCATAAAGGTGTTTTCGTCATGCAGGGCAATGAGCACCTGTCCTTCATTGTTGCTCAGGTTAACGATAGAAACGGTAATATCCCGTCCCTGGTCCTCCTGTGCCTGTAGTGCAAATGAACAAAGTAAAGTGCAGAAAAGCAAAGTAAACGTTTTCATAATAACAGTATTTTACGTTAATAATGCTCCAAAGATCTGCTGTGAAATACTATAATACCAGAAATAAATGCTGAACTGTCAGATGACGGGGATCAATTGTAAATAACGGGCAGACTTTTGCCGGGAAATATTTCCCTGTTCACCCTATAATAACCCCCGGGCTTTGATCTCCAGGTATTTGTTGATGGTGTCTATGGTGAGGTTTTCCGGGGTTGTGAGTATGGAGTAGATGCCGTATTTCCGGAGTTCGTTGACGATAAGCCGTTTTTCAAAAGCAAATTTCTCTGCGATAACCTTGTCATAAACCTGCTGAATGGTTTCTGCCCTGTTGTTGACGAGGTCATTGAGTTCGGTGTTTTTAAAGAAGACAACCACGAGCAGATGGTTTTTTGCAATGCCTTTCAGGTATGGCAATTGGCGTTGCAGCCCGTCCAGTGTTTCGAAATTGGTATAGAGGAGGATAAGGCTGCGGTTGGTGATGTTGCGTTTTATATCGCCGTATAGCCTGCTGAAGTCCGACTCAAAAAAATCGGTCTGTATGTTGTAGAGGGTTTCCAGTATCAGTCCCATCTGGGAAGTTCGCCGTTCTGCCACGACGATGTTTTCCACTTTCTTGGAAAAGGTGAACATCCCGGCCTTGTCTTGCTTTTTCAGGACTACGTTGCTGATCACCAGGGTGGCATTGATAGCGTAATCGAGCAGGCTGAGGCCTTCAAAGGGCATTTTCATGACCCTGCCCTTGTCGATCACCGAGTATACGGGCTGGGATTTTTCGTCCTGGAACTGGTTTACCATCAACTGGTTTTTCTTGGCTGTCGCCTTCCAGTTCAGGGTACGGATATCATCGCCCTGGACGTATTCCTTGATCTGTTCGAATTCCATGGTGTGGCCGATCCTGCGTATTTTTTTGATGCTGTATTGATGCAGGCGGTTGGTAAAGGCCATGAGGTCGTATTTGCGGAGCTGGAGAAAGGCCGGATAGGTGGGGACCATAACATCGTCACAGAAAATATACCGTTTGGCAATAAGCCCCAGGGTGGTGGAAATATATATGTTGAGCCTTCCGAAATGATATTCTCCCCGTTCAGTGGGCCTCAACATGTATTCCAGCGTACGTGATGAAGAAGCGGGCAGCTTTCTTTCCACCCTGAAATCCCTGACCTGGAACTGCTCCGGGATCTCGTCTATGATCCTGGCCTGTACCGGAAAGGTGTAGTGATTGTCTATCGTAACCTGTACCGGGTTCTCATCTCCGTTGGAAAATTTTTCCGGGGGTATCCTGACCGCTTTTATACCGGTTTTGGAATAGAACAGGATCAGAATATCCAGGAAAGTAAAAGCCAGTAGTATAACCAGCCCCAACTTGGCCACAAAGAACAACTTGCCGAAGATGAAACTCACTATAAAGAGGATCATCACGGCGATACAGCCGTAAAAAAAGTGGTTTTGCAGGTATAGTGGTTTAAAGAATTTCAAGTTTTTTTGTTTCAGGTTTCAGGTTTTATTCGGGTGCCGGGCATTTTGTTACGTTTTACATCCCTGCCCATCCTCTTACACACCCCCAACCCCTCTCAAGAGGGAAGCTATAATGCTCTTTAAAAGATATAAAACTCCCCCCCCTTGAGGGGGACAGGGGGGTGTTCCCCCTTTAAAACAAACCAGTCCACAATCTTCCGATCTCCGAACTGATAAACGATCACCGGGGTATTTCCACGGCCTGGATGATCTGTTGAATGACCTGTTTCCCGGTGACGCCTTCCATTTCCCTTTCCGGGGTAATGATGATACGGTGCTGCAATACGGGAACGGCGACCTGTTTAATATCTTCGGGGGTCACAAAATCGCGCCCGTTTATGGCTGCATAGGCTTTCGAGGCTTTCAGTATGGCAATGGAGGCCCTGGGCGATGCCCCGAGGTACAGGAACGGGTTGCTGCGGGTATTTGTAATGAGCTCCGCAATGTATTTCAGCAAATGAGGCTCCACAAGTACTTCGTTGACCAGTTTCTGGTAGGTAGCTACCTGCTCCCTGCTAAGGAAGGCGGTGACCTTTTCCGTCTTTTTGGTCTCCCCGAGCTGGTGTTCGCGGGTAATGATCTCTATTTCTTCTTCCAGCGAAGGGTATTCCACCTCTATTTTAAAGAGGAAACGGTCCAGTTGTGCTTCGGGCAGGCGATAAGTGCCTTCCTGTTCCACCGGGTTCTGGGTGGCCAGTACCATAAAGGGAGTGTCCAGCACATAGCGTTGCCCGTCCATAGTGATCTGCCGTTCTTCCATAACCTCGAACAGGGCGGCCTGGGTCTTGGCAGGGGCACGGTTTATTTCGTCGATCAACAGCATATTGGCAAATACAGGCCCCTTCTTGAATTCAAATTCCGATTTTTTAAGGTCAAATACCGAGGTCCCCAGGATGTCCGAGGGCATCAGGTCCGGGGTGAACTGTATCCTGCTGAAATCCACAGTAAGGGCTTTGGACAGCAACTTTGCCGTAATGGTCTTGGCCACTCCGGGAACGCCTTCTATAAGCACATGGCCGTCGGCGAGCAGTGCCGTGATGAGCATGTCCATCATGTGCTTCTGGCCTACGATAACCTTGGAGAGTTCATCTCTTACCTGTTTCACGGCTGATTGTAATTCGGAAAGGTCTATTCGCGACCGGAACTTTAACTCTTCGGAAGCGTGATTCCCATCTGTGGTACTTTCCTCCCCGGGAATACCGGCCTTATCATCCGGTGGATTTATCCCATCCCCGGTATTTTCTCCGGGTATGTGGTTTTGTTCGTTCATATCTGTTTTTCTTTTCTCTCGTTATTATGGGTGTAAAAGTTTTCTATGGCCCGGTTTAGTTGCAGGAGGTCTTCTTCCGTACATTCCGGTTTGGACTGCAGCCTTATTATGAGGTCTACAAGTTTCTTAATTACCTCCCTGTCCCGACCGGTCTTGGCGGCCAGGTTACGGACGAATTTATCGTTTAAATCGGTGGTTTCCAAATAATAGTCGCGCCTTATTTTTTCCAGAAAATAGGTGATCTTCTTGTCTACGAGATTGGTATGGTCTTTGGTTTCGTAATAGAGGTTGCCGATGGTTTTAATGAAGGCCACCGTGGTATTCGGTAAAGGCTGGATCACCTGTACGATACGTTGTTTGCGTTTTGCATTGAAGATCATAAATGTGAGCAGGGTGAGCAGTCCGATAAACCATGCCCATCGCAGTGGTGGTTGGGACAGGATAAAACGGAGCGGGGAATTTCCAAGCTGCTTCCGGTCGCGCGAATCGAAGAACACCGCATTTTGCCCGAGATAGGCCAGGGCGTCTTCGGCATATTTGTAATTATCGTCCCTGAGCAGGTAATAATTGGTAAAGACATAAGGATATGTATGCAACAGAAAATAGCCTTTGCCATACCTGATCTTTACAAAATTGATCCGCTCTTTTCCGAAATCCTGATACCCCAGTACCGTAGTGTTCAACGAATCCAGTTTGTAAAAATAAGAACTCAGTGCGCCATCGTCTACAGATATCGAATCCCGCTTTACGCGGGAATTGGCCAGACTGATACGGCCTTTTTGCTTGAAGCTGAAATCGTATGTAATGGAGAATCCCAGGGAATCCTGCAATGTGTTGGAGATATTTTCCGAAGCAATAAATACGGTGTTGCCCGAAGCTGCATAACTGAGCAGTTCTTGCGTGGAAACTTCATCGGGCCGGTATTCCTTGTGAATATAGATATAATTGCGATTGGAGAAATAGCTGGAGTTTTCCTTGTCGTACAGGGTGCTGAGAAATTCGTAGGGAGATACTTTTACGTCCCTGACACTATCTTTAAAAGCAGATTTCAACTCGGTATAAAATACCTTTAACCCGTAAGGCTTGGTATGGGTTTCGTTAAAGGTGGGAGTCCAGTCCACAGGTTCCGGCCGTGACAGTTCAAAAAAAGCAACAGCGGAGACCAGGAGGATGAGGATGCCTGTATATAATTTAATCCTGTTGTTCATCGGGCCAGGGAATTTATCAGGTCAGAAAATGTGCGGGCAGCATTGCTGTATTGTGCCTGGTCTATATCGAACTTGCCATACCAGATGTAATTGTACAGGTAGGAAGCATAACCGAATTCCGGTTGAAGGGTATGGTTCTTCAACTCACGGAGGTAATCTGTATTGGTTTTTTCTGTATCGTAGGCAATGAGTTCTTTGCCGGACAGTTCCTTAAGCAGCCATAAATAATAATATCGTATGGCCTCGCGGTAGTTTTTGTCTGAAACGGCATCGCTCACCAGCTGGTTAAAGTCGGTGATATGAATATTATTCTCAATATCCCTGGCTGTGATGATCTTCCGGTCGGACGATTTACGAAAGATCCATTGGCCTTCCCTGTTCATAATGGCACGGACAATAAAGAAAATAACGGCCATTATAAGCAATATGTAGAATATTTTCAGGGAAATATCGGTGATATCCGCAGCTTTTTGCGCCGAATCGAGCCGGAAAAGATCGGACAGGAGCCGGGCAAGCCATTCCTTGAACCGGGTGAACCAACCGCTTGGCGGATTGGTTTCGTACTGGTATTCGGGACCGTTGTATTTTTCACTGAACCCGGGAGAAAATTCCCTTTTCTCCACAGGAGTGGTATCTATACGCAGGCTGTCCACGGTTTCCCGGGAAAATGAAACCTGGTAAAGAGAAAGACAGAGGATATAAAATAACAGATACTTTTTCAACACAAGTTTTTTTAATCTCCCGATGTACCGATCTGATCTATGACCGAGGCGGTGTTTATGTTTTCATTTTCTTCTTTGAGGCTGAAATATACGATTCCCTGGTTCATCTGTACCACTGTATTTCCCACAAGGCCCAGGAGAAAGGAGAGTACGTAAAAGACGAGCATGATCGTGAGCAGTATTCCCATGCTTTCATCCGGGTCTGACCCCAGGGAAGAGGACGAGGTAAATACGGAAAAAATACCGACCAGATAGGGGATCAATGTCATTATGCCCTGAATGATCTGTATCATAAAATAAAACAGGGCCACACATCCCGCACTGACCCAGAACCGTTTGAACGTAAGCTGAAGACCATATTCGAAACAGTTAAAGATACCCTTGCCGGAATCCAGATATTCCATAAATGCATTGTTATAAGACAGGGTAATGACCGCCACCACCAGGGGAATGAGAAATATACCGATACCGGTGACAAACAGGATAAGTATGGCAATACCGCCTCCCAAAAAGACCGCAAGGGAAATAAGCATGGAAGCGAAAAAATAGATAAAAAGCTTTCCTGTGTTTTTTTTCAGCGTGTTTACAATGTCTTTCGTTGTAAAATCAGCAGCGCCTTTTTTGGCATAAAGCAGCATGTAGACCGGGGTGTAGATATAAGTGATAAAGGTGACAAAAACTGCTACAAGGGCAAAAACAGCCATGAAAATAACAATCAGCAGGGCATTGTCGTTAAAGTAATTTTCAATGGTAGCGTCCGGATTGATCGGCCCCTGGGAGGTGGCCAGCAGGGAGGTGTACACCTTCATAAAAAAATAAGCCAGCACCATGAGTACAAGGATAAAAGCCCCGTTGATGAGAAAATAATTCTTGTAAAAGTGCTTGCCTGTTTGTCTTAGAAAGGCAAAGGTGTCAGAGAACAGTTCTCCGAACTCCCTTTTTTTATAGAGTTGAATCATATGTGTGCAAGGTCATTTTTTTATTTACGATATAGGGATAAAAGATATAATAGAACGTAATGATGCCGAGGGTGACCAGAATGATCGCTACGGACAGGCTGTTGGGCATGGCCCCGGAATACCGGGTGACAAAACCTTCCAGGAATCCTGCACAGACAAAGAACGGGAACGTACTGATAAGAATCTTTACCCCGTCTTTAAAAGCCATTTTAAAGGAAACGCTCCTGGAATATGTGGCGGGAAAAAGTATTCCCGCCCCGAGGATAAGTCCCGCAGCACCGGTGACCACAATGGCAAATATTTCCATGGCGCCGTGTATCCATATACCGCGGACACTCTCCCACAAAACCCCTTCGGCCTGGAACATGTACTGGAAAGCGCCGAGCATAATACCGTTGTGCAACAGGATCCACCCGGTCCCCAATCCGCCGAAAATACCATATACAAAGGCACGGATACCCACGTAGATATTGTTTATGGTAATGCCGACAAAGCTCCCCCAGTTGCTCCCGCTTTTGTACACGGCTACCGGGTCGCCGTTCTCTATGTTCTCCAGGGTCATATTTACATAGTGGTCTCCCAGGATAAGGCGTACAAAAGTGTCGTCATAAGCCGCTGAGACTGCACCGATGGCCACAAAAGCGAAAAACAGGATAAAGGCATAGGCAAAATATCTTCTGTATTGATATACCACCATGGGGATTTCGGTCCGGAAGAAGTAGAGAAAGCGATTGGTCTCCTGCCTCCTGGTCTTGTATATCTTTTGAAATGCCCTTGCCGCCAGCTGGTTCAGATAAGCGATGACCTTGCTTTTCGGATAATAGGTCTGGGCATACGACAGGTCGTTGACAATATGAATATACAAGGTGGCCAGCTCATCCGGATTTTTGAATCGTTGATTGAAAATAGCCTTTTCAAAGTTGAGCCATTTTTCCTTATTTTGCTTTATGAATGCAACTTCTCTCATGATATGGGATTCCATACAACGGCACGGATCATACTCCCTGGTGTATGTATTATTATCCTTTGAACAGGATGGTGAAGGTGTAAAGTTAAAATAAAACTGATACTTTTATAGCTGGAAAATGTGAATTTATCCTGTCTGTGAAATAATTACCGGAAATCCGGGATATAAAAAAAATGAAAAAACGGATAGCTTGCAAAGCGGTTGAAGTATAAGAGCTCAATACCCGGAAAATAAAGCGGAAAGCGAAAAAAATATGGCAGAACTTCAGATCAATACCACCCAGAACGTAAACATCAGTTTTACGGCAGCTTCGGTAGGCGAAAGGATCCTGGCCTATTTTGTAGATATGCTGATTAAGGTCGCCTATGTAGTAGTGGTATACCAGATATTGTTCCGGGCCCTGGCATTTAACCGGTTTCTTAGCGGAATGGACCGATGGTCGGAGATCGCTGTAATGCTGATCTTTTTCTTGCCTTTTATGTTCTATACCCTGCTGTTCGAATCCCTTTTGGAGGGGCAAACCCCGGGCAAAAGGCTGTTGCGGATCAAAGTGGTGAAGATCGACGGTTATCAGGCTTCGTTCCCGGACTACCTGGTACGGTGGTTTTTGCGTATTGTAGATATTAATATGCTGGGAGGGGTCGTAGCACTGATAAGTATTATTATGAGTAACAAAAGCCAGCGGCTCGGCGATATGACCGCAGGCACCTCGGTGATCAGCTTAAAGAACAAGGTAACGATAGATCATACCATACTCGAAAACCTGCAGGAAGATTATCAGCCCATATACCCCACGGTTATCCGCCTGTCCGACAACGATGCCCGTATTATCAAGGAAACTTTTTTGTCTGCCAAAAAGTCGGGAGACAAGGCAATTATGAATAAATTAAAATCAAAAATAGAAGAAGTCATACAGTCAAAAGCCGAAGAACCGGATGTAAATGCCTTTATTGACCGTATATTAAAGGATTATAATTATTTTACGCAAAAAATGTAATCCCTCGGCTCCCTTCGACTTTAGTTTATCCTGAGTTTAACCGAAGGGCTCAGGGACCGCCACTCGGGAACTTTGAACCTTGAACCTGAAACCTTGAACCTGAAACCTGAAACCACAACCCCTATGTTTTATCTGATCATAGACCTTTTAGGACTCGTTGCGTTCGCCATTTCAGGTGTGTTGGCTGCACTGCATAAAAGGCTGGATATTTTTGGTGTTTTTATCATTGCCTTTGTCACGGCTGTGGGAGGAGGTACTATCCGGGATATACTCATCGGAATAAACCCTGTTACCTGGTTGCAGAACAATGTGTACATGTACACTATTATAATTACCGTGATCCTGGCCCTGATCTTCAGGGAAAAACTGAAATACCTGCGTACATCCCTGTTCCTGTTCGATACGATCGGTATCGGGCTATATACCCTGATAGGGGTGGAAAAGGGTGTGGCGGCAGATTTGAGTGCCGTGATGTGTATTGCCCTGGGAACGATCACTGCCTGTTTCGGAGGAGTGATCAGAGATATTTTGTGCAATGATATTCCGGTGATTTTTCACAAGGAAATTTATGCCACGGCCTGTGTCGCCGGCGGCGGGGTTTATTTTCTGCTGAAACTTCTCCCCATCCCCGAGGATGCTGTTTTTATACTTTCCATTATTATTGTCATTACCATAAGGCTGCTGGCCGTGAAATTTAAACTCGCACTCCCGAGTATTTATAAGAACTAAGAAAGAACCAGAGATGTCCGTTACAGGTATCATGGAATACTTCTCCTAATTTCTTTTATATAAGATGCATAAAAATGCATAAATATATATATAAAGGAAATAAATTAATTCCAATACATCATATTATTAATAAGTTGTTTTATAGATATTTTAATGTTAAAGCAGTATGTTTTGGCATAAATATTCGCAAATGGTATGTATTTTTTGTATTATTGTTGCTCTTTTATGCATTAATATGCAGTTTAAGTCGAAATAAAATGCTTTTTAAAGCTGTTTTTTGACATTCTTTTATATGATGCCTTTACTTTTCAAAGGCCGGAGATTTGACAATAGAACGGCCAGGATCACCACTACAGGTCGGAAATACAAGAAAAGAGCAAATGCGTTAAGTGCTTTACAGACAATTTGCTCATATGTTTTTCAGAAGTTTAACTAACCAAATACACTAAAATTATGAAAGAAAAAGTACAATTTCTGTTTTCGGTATTGCTGTATTTTGCGTGTTTGTCTTTGTGGGCGCAGGAACGGCAGATATCCGGGGAAGTGACCGGGGAAAACGGGGAACTCCTGCCAGGAGTATCGGTTTTTCTCAAAGATTCTTCCATAGGGACTACCACCGACTTTGACGGGAAGTTTACCCTGCAAATACCGGATGCCCCGGATGGGATACTGGTTTTTTCCTCCATGGGATACACACAAAAAGAAGTTCCCGTAGGGGACCGGTCTGTCTTTGAGGTCGTCCTGGGCGAAGAGTTGGAGAAACTGGATGAAGTAGTTGTTGTGGGCTATGGTACACAGAAGCGGGGCAATCTTACCGGTGCTGTTGCGACCATAGAACCCGAAATACTGGATTCCAGGCCTATTACCGATGTAGCCAGGGGATTGCAGGGCGTAAGCCCCGGCCTTACCATTACCAGCCCGAGCGGACAGATAGGGGAAAGCCCTGTGATAAAGCTCCGGGGAAATATTGGTACCCTGGGAAACCCGGATGGCGGGGGAGCACAACCCCTTATCCTGGTCGATAATGTAGAGGTGCCGGACCTGCAATCCATAAACCCCCAGGATATTGAAAATATTTCCGTGCTGAAAGATGCTACCTCAACCTCTATATACGGAGCAAGGGCCGCATGGGGGGTAATACTCATTACTACCAAAAACGGGCGGCGAAATTCTGCACCCACTGTATCGTATTCCAACAACTTTTCCTGGGCCACACCCACAACAACCCCGAAAATAGCCCCTGCCGCAGAAGGGGCGGAAATGGCCTTTGCTGCGGTACACCGAAGGGTTCCCTCCCTGGATGTTTTTAGTATCGTGGGGATGTCTGTCGACGAGCTGGCCATAGAAAAGATGCGGGAGTGGGAAGAGCTTTACGGAGGGCAGGACCTAGGTATGGAAATGGTAGAAGGCCGGGATTTCGAACGCAGGGACGGAAGGCTGTTCTTTTATCGTTCGTGGGATCCGAGGAAACTGTTTATGCGGGATTGGGCTCCGCAGCAGAAACACGACCTCTCCGTTTCCGGGGGAAGTGAGAATACGAACTATTACCTGGGCCTGGGATACCTGAACCAGGAAGGTGTCCTGAAAGTTAACCCGGACCAATTCGACAGGTATAATGTAAATTTAAGTGTCAATACCAAAATAAACGACTGGCTGAGCGTAAGGGGTAAGGTGCTGCATTCCAATACCAAACTTACCAAGCCCTTCTATTTTACCAGCGCTACCTACGACCCCTGGTATTATGTTACCCGCTGGCCGGCCCAGTATCCTTACGGGACTTTTGAAGGAAAGCCGTTCCGGAACCATATCTCGGAAGTGGAGCAGGCCGAGATGAACGAAACCACATATTCCCTGTCCCGTATCAACCTCGGGGGAACGATCAGCCCGCTCGAAGGACTTACCGTAAATTTCGATTATACACACGACCGTACCGAACAGCATGAACACCAGACCGGCGGAGTGCTGTCTGCGTATAACTTCTGGGCCACAGGGCCGGACCTGAAATACGAAGCCTACAGCAGCCCTTCGTATAACCGGGTACAGTACGAATCGGACTGGAGCCGCAGAAATACGGCCAAAGCCTTTGCTACCTATGTTAAGGACTACGGAGATCACTCCCTTAAATTCATCCTCGGAGGCGATCTGGAAGAATATGAATACTGGTCGCATTATTCCCAAAAGAGGGATTTGCTGGATCCGGGAAAAGGCGAACTTTCCCTGGCTACCGGAGATATGTTTGTCGGCGGAGATAGGAACAAATGGACAACCCTGGGAGCTTTTGCCCGTATCAATTATTCGTATAAAGACAAATATTTACTAGAGCTCAACGGCCGTTATGACGGGGCTTCACGTCTGTCAAGCGATGAAAAATGGGCCTTTTTCCCGTCCATGTCCGTCGGATATGTTATCAGCAAGGAGGACTTCATGGATTTTGCCACTCCCACATTGTCTTTTTTAAAGATAAGGGCATCTTATGGAGAAGTGGGGAACCAGGATGCGCGCCTGAATAATATTTACAGGGTAATGCCCACCTATAGTTCCGATTGGGTGATCGACGGTCAGAACATTGTTACCGCCAGGACTCCCGGTGCCTTGCCTGCATCCCTTACCTGGGAAACCGTCACCACCTTCGACGTAGGAGTAGATGTGCGTTTTTTCCAGGACAAACTGGGCGCGACCTTCGATTGGTATAACCGTACGGTAAGCGATATGCATAGTGACGGGATCACTTTGCCATCTTCCTTTGGTACAGGATCGCCCATACGGAATTACGGCGAATTGCAGACCCGGGGCTGGGAACTGGCCGTGGATTTCAGGCACACCTTTGCCAACGGACTCCGGATCAACGCCATGGCTACCTTGTCTGACTTTAAAGAGAAGATCACCAAATTTGCCAATACCACAAAGGGGATCGATTCCAACTACGAAGGAAAAACACTCGGGGAGATTTGGGGGTACGAAACTGACCGGTTCTTTACAGAAGGCGATTTTGATGCCGATGGCAATCTGTCGCCCGGAATTGCTTCCCAGGAAATATTTGAAGACAACGGATGGTTTTACTATGGCCCCGGGGATGTCAAATACAAAGACCTGAATGGGGACGGGGTTGTTGATTACGGTTCCAAAACCGTGGGCGATTCCGGGGATATGAAAGTGATAGGGAATACCACCCCGCGATACCAGTACGGTATTCAGCTCGGTGCCAACTGGAAAGGATTTGACCTGAATATGTTTATGCAGGGCGTGGGTAAACGCGATTTCTGGGCCAATGGCCCCGTTGTTATTCCCGGTTATCGTTATGGCGAAGGGTGGTACGATCACCAACTCGACTACTGGACTCCTGAAAATCCCAATGCACGCTACCCGAGGCCCAACGATCAGCAGCAGTCCAATAATGCGATGAACTTTCTCCCCCAGACCAAATACCTTCTGGACCTGTCTTACCTCCGGATGAAGAATATAACCCTCGGTTATACGATCCCGCCCGGACTTACCGATAAGTTGAGCATCAGCACGGCCCGCATTTATTTTAGCGGTGAGAACCTGTTTGAGTTTGAAAATATAGGGGTTCCGATCGACCCGGAAATTGATTACACAAAAGCAGGGAAGAACGATAGCAACACCTTTGCCCGTGTCTACCCGTTTAGAAGGTCATTATCTTTTGGCGTACAACTAACCTTTTAAAAACCGAAACATGAAAACTTTGAATAAAATACTCGTTATAATGCTGGTATTGATCTTTACCTCCGGTTGTGACAAGGACTTCCTGGACGTCCCCCCGGAAGACCAGCTCATCGATGAATCTTACTGGACGAGTGAAGAAAGTGTCAGGACCTTTGTCTTTGGGTTTTATGAACGTCATTTTGTAGGTTATGGTTCGAGCTTTGCATGGGGAAAATATTTCTCCGGACAATCCCTCAACGATGATTTCTCGCCCTCTAACCCGCCTCCTTTTACATTGCAGGTGCCGACGGAAGCTCCTGATCCTTCAAGAGAAGACCGGAGAGGGTGGACCTTTACCTGGGTACGCAAAGCTAATATTCTTATAAGCAGGGTGCCGGAGGTACCCATGGAAGAAGAAGCGATAAACCACTGGACAGGGGTTGGCCGGTTTTTCCGTGCACTGGAATATTATGAACTGGTAAAAGCGTATGGCGATGTGCCGTATTACGACCGGGAACTTTCGGAAGAAGAGACCGAAGAACTGTACAAAAAAAGGGATGACCGTGCCTTTGTCATGGACAAGATGCTGGAAGATTTCCGGTTTGCGGCAGAAAATGTCCGGGAAAGTGTAGGGAACGACGGGCAGGAAGTGAACAAGAGTGTTATACTGGCCTATATGTCGCGCGTGTTCCTGTTTGAAGGGACCTGGCAGAAATACCATGAAAACAATACTTCAAAAGCGGCCGAATACCTCGAAGCTGCCAAATGGGCGGCAGAACAGCTTATAAATTCGGGAAAATTCTCCCTTGGCAATTACCGGGAAGTGTTCAATTCCCTGAGCCTTTCGGGAAATCCGGAAGTGATACTCTATCGCGAATATGAGCCCGGGATACTCACCCATACACTCAACAGTTATAACAACAAGGAACCCCAGACCGGAGTATCCAGGGATGCTGTGGAATCCTATCTGATGAATGACGGGCTCCCCATAGAAGAATCACCACTGTACCAGGGCGACCAGGGTATCGAAAATGTTATGGCTAACAGGGATCCGAGGATGTACGAAACCCTTGTTCCATACGAATTGCGTATCAATGGTGTGGCTTCCAACTATTCCACTACGGGGTATGCCACACATAAATTTTTGAATGAAGCTATCGCGGACGAGCCGATGGGAAGCTCGAACCTCAATCCTACCGATGCGCCGATCATACGTTACGGCGAAGTGCTGGTGAACTATGCCGAAGCTGCCGCAGAGCTGGCTTCCGTGGGCGGACCTGCTTTTACACAGGCCGACCTGGACAAATCCGTAAATGTATTGCGGGACAGGCCTGGAATAGGAATCCCTCATCTGGAAATGGCCGGGGGGGACCCCGCAGTTAACGGAATGGTTTACAACGATCCTCAAAGAGATCCGGAGGTGCCTGCCATGATCTGGGAAGTGCGGAGGGAACGTAGAATAGAACTGATGATGGAAGGCTTCCGGCTGGAAGACCTCAAACGGTGGAAAAAACTGGAATATACCGATATGGTGCAACATACCGGTATCAACCGGGGCGCCTGGATAAAAAAATCGGATTATCCGGATAGTGACCTGGGAAGCCTGGTCCTGACCGATGGAGAAGAAGGATATATTATTCCGGCCTCGGCTGCGGAATCGCTGAGAGAATTTACAGATCCCCGCGTCTATCTGGAACCTATTCCGCTGGACCAGCTCACGCTTTACAGGGATAACGGGGCGGAACTGGAGCAAAACCCAGGCTGGTGATGAACGGGATTGCCATTCGGCAGGCGGCTGTATAACATATGGGTTATGAAGAGAAAGTCACATAAATTGCCCCTGCTCTGTTTGTTGTCTGTTTTACTGGCCTGGTCGTGCAAAACCCACCGGAGCGGTACAGACGGGCAGGGATGGGCCAGGGCCAGTATAAAGCTCCATCCGCCGGTAGCTGAAAGAGAGTTCAGGGCGGCGTGGGTAGCCACAGTGGCTAATATAAACTGGCCGAGCAAGCCGGGCCTTCCTGTAAAAGAACAGCAGAAAGAGGCTTTGGAATTGCTGGATTTCCTGGAGGCTCATCATTTTAATGCGGTGATCTTTCAGGTCAGGCCGCAGGCCGATGCCCTTTACGACAGCAAGATCGAGCCCTGGTCCTATTTCCTTACCGGAAAACAGGGCCAGGCTCCCGAACCCTATTACGACCCCCTCCGGTTCTGGATAAAAGCGGCACATGAAAGGGGGCTGGAGCTGCACGCCTGGCTCAACCCATACAGGGCACACCACGTCAATGGCGGAGAAATTGGTAGGGCCTCTGTAGTAAAGACCATGCCCGAACTGGTGGTGAAACTGAAACAGGGCTATTGGTGGTTCGATCCTTCCCGTAAAGAAACCCGCGAACACGCCCTTGCCGTTGTAAAGGACCTGGTGACCCGGTATGATATTGACGGAATTCATTTTGATGATTATTTTTATCCTTATCCATCTTATAACAATGACGAAGATTTTCCGGATGAAGAAAGCTGGAAAAACTATACCCAAAGAGGAGGCAGGCTTTCCAGGGCAGACTGGCGCAGGGGCAGTGTCAACACCTTTGTAAAAGAAGTATACAGTACCGTAAAATCAGAAAAACCCCTGGTAAAGTTCGGGATCAGCCCGTTTGGGATCTGGAGGCCGGGCCATCCCGCATCTGTGTCTGGCTTTGACCAGTACGATATACTGTATGCAGATGCCCGTTTGTGGCTCAACAAAGGCTGGGTAGACTATTTTACGCCCCAGCTTTACTGGAAGATCAACAAGGAAGGACAAAGTTTTCCCGTCCTTTTGAACTGGTGGAAAGGAGAGAACAAAAAGAACAGGCATCTCTGGCCCGGTATCCGGGCAGACCTCGGTGGAGGGGAACAGAATACAGATGAAATTATCAACCAGATCATGATCACCAGGGGGATGTTACCGGAAAGCAAGGGCGTAGTGCATTGGAGCATAGCCCCGTTGCTGAAGTATCCCGAGCTTGCCGATGGGCTGTTGAAGGGACCGTACAAAAAAGAGGCGCTGGTGCCTGAGAGTCCGTGGCTGAAGAAAAAACGACCCGATGTGCCTGTGGTAAACTGGTCTTCCGGCAACGGAAAAATAAAAATAAAATGGAGCCATCCCGATGAGAAGGAAGTGTTCCGGTGGGTGGTCCGTTATCAATATGAAGATACCGAATGGAACTATAAAATACTACCCGGAAAGAAAAGAATGTTTGAACTGGATCGTTTCGTGAATGCTGAAGATACGGGAAAGAGAAAAGGTATCGGGCATATAGCTGTCACTGCCGTAGGCCGCAATGGCAATGAAAGCGATTTTGCAATGCTGGCGGCGGATGACAAAACCCCGACGGCAGGTAAGAACAAATAGCCATGGGTATATGGGAAATGAGGGGGTGTGTTGTAGTTTGATGATATTCAGTATGTTGTTTGGTTTTCAGGGGCGGGTCCAGACGGAAGTCCCCAAGCCATAAGGAGAAATCCGGCAGAAGCAAAGGTTTCGGGTTGGTCAGAAGCCCGGGGTTTTGGCTTTTTTTAGTGTTTTTGTACGGCTCCTTTTTTATCTTTACCGCATAAATAAAAGTTTATGCGTTTACATGGTATAGGAATTGGAAATAAGGAACTCTTTTCTCTGGCGCAGGCCCTGCATCACAACGGGTATGAGATCAGTGGCAGCGATGAACACATCCCGGAAATACGGAGAACCGAAATGGAGGAACAAGGCTGGGAAGCCGGTCCTGACGGCTGGTTCCCGGAACGAATTACCTCCGATCTGGACGGCGTGATCCTGGGAGCAGGTACTGGCCCTGAAAACCCGGAGTTGCTCAGTGCCAAAGAAAAAGGGATAAAAGTGTATTCCTGTTCCGGATTCCTTTATGAGTATTCCAGGTACAAGACCCGGGTGGTTATCGCGGGAAATTATGGGAGGACCAGTATTGCGTCTGTGATAATGCAGGTAATGGACTATCACGACAAGGGGTTGGACTATGTCATAGAGTCCGGGCCTGAAGACCTGAAAAACAGGGTCTGTCTTACCAATGACAATGAGTTTATACTGATCACCGGAGATGAATCACCGTCTTCTGGAGCAGAACCTTCCCCGAAATTCCACAATTACCTGCCCAATATAGCCCTGTTGAGCGGAATTGCCACCGATACCACTGAAGATCCTTCGGAAGAAGAGCGTTTAGCAAAATACCGTGTATTTGTAGATTCTATTGTCAAAGGAGGGATCGCCGTGTATAATGAAGAGGACGGGGAGGTAAAAGCGATCGTGGAAGCCTCGGAAAATCCTATACGGAAACATCCTTACCGCCTGCCCGAATACGAAGAATCGAATGGAGAAATACTTCTGGAAACACCTGAGGGAGCCATGCCGTTGAACATTTCCGACAAACAGATGCTGTTCCACCTGGCCGGTGCCAAATGGATATGCCAGCATATGGGGATAGACGAAGATGATTTTTACGAGGCGTTGGCCGTGTTTGCCGGGTAAGAGCGGAAGAAAAATAAGAGGGAGTGTAAATTTGCAAAGATCCTGTCAAAAACTTTATCTTTATGCAAAATACGATCGTATGGAAAAAACGGTTTCCCTTTCCATTAAAGATTGGAAAGAAGATGACAGGCCAAGAGAAAAACTTTCGCAAAAAGGTAAAGAGATACTGACCGACGCCGAGCTGATCGCCATTCTTATCGGCAGTGGCAGTAAGGAAGAAAGTGCTGTAAGCCTGTCTAAACGTATATTATCTGCAGCCCATAACAATCTCAATGAACTGGGGAAGTTTTCCCTGAAACAACTTACGGGATTCAAAGGAATGGGGGAAGCCAAGGCGGTAACGATCGTTGCAGCTCTTGAGTTGGGAAGAAGGCGGAGAGTAGAAGAAGCCCTGGAACGTATTAAAGTTGCCAACAGCAGGTCGGTATTCGAGCTTATGCAGCCCGTGATCGGAGAACTGCCCCATGAAGAATTCTGGATCATTTATCTCAATAATTCCCATAAAGTCATACAATACGCACAGCTCAGTAAGGGAGGAATAACAGGTACCCTGGTAGACATACGCCTCGCCATGAAATGTGCGCTTGAAGTCGGAGCCACGGCCATTGTCCTGGTACATAATCATCCCTCCGGGGCCCTGTCGCCAAGTGAAGCAGACAGGCAACTGACCAGGAAATTAAAGGTCGCTTCCGAATCTCTGGATATCGGGGTGCTCGACCATCTGATCATTACACAGGAAACCTATTTCAGTTTTGCAGACCACGGGATATTGTGATCCTTCCCCCGGCTTTAGTTTATCCCGAGTTTAATCGAAGGGCTCAGGGACCTGAACTTGAAACTTGCCCTTCGGCTCCGCTCAGGGACCTAAACTTGAAACTTAAAACCTTTTAATGCTATTAGTCTATACACATAAAATTACCCCGCGGATCAATTATATTATGAAGCATATTTTTGCGAATATGCTTAAGACCGAAGTGCAGATCACTGAAAAGGTCGAAAATTTCATTGCGCATTCCGGCCCAAAGATCACCTATACCAAAAACCCCCTGCAAAATGAGTTTTTTGTGAGGAGCCATGACCTTTTGTTTGAGCAGGGGATCACCAATATAGAGATCAGCGTGCAACTGTGGGACGATATTCCCTGTTTTTTTTCAATAGGCGACAAGGGTAGCATACCTTTCGATATTTTTGCCGCGAGTTTTTACCTTTTGAGCCGGTATGAAGAGTATTTGCCCCATGTCAAGGACGAATATGGGAGATACCCGGCAAAGGAAAGCCTGGCATGGGAACACGGTTTTCTGGAGGTCCCGGTAGTGGACTTCTGGGTGAGAAAGCTCGCCGTGGCCCTGGGGAAGAGGTTTCCGGAAGAGAATTTTGGCAAACGAAAAACAAACTATGTCTCAGTTATCGATATTGCGGCGGCCTACGCTTACCGGAAAAAGGGAATTATCCGCACCCTGGCCGGAACGGTCCTGGACCTGACAGGCCTTCGGTTTCACAAGGTTTTCGAAAGGTATATGGTATTGTTGGGAATTAAAAAAGACCCTTACGATCATTTCGACGAGCTGATTGAAGCCCATAAAGCATATGACACTGATGCGGTCTTCTTTTTTTTGCTGGGCGATTATTCTGCATTCGACAAGAATATACCTCATAGAAAGACTTCTTTCCGGACGCTGATCAAGTCGGTTGCCGATTACCACATCGTTTCTCTTATGATGTCTTATTATGCTGTGAACGACCTCGTACAACTGAAAAAGGAGCGAAGGCGCCTCATCAATATTATTAACAGGCCTGTAAAAAGGGCCAGGGCACGATATAACCGCCTGTTGATCCCTGAGGTCTACAAGACTGCCGTAGAAGCCGAATTTAATGAAGATTATACCATGGGATATTCCGATTTTATGGGATTCCGGGCAGGGACCTGTACGCCTTTCCATTTCTATGACATCAGTTATGAGATTCAACTTCCACTAAAGGTAAATTCGTTCTGTATACAGGATTCCGCACTTTTAAAGTTTGATAACGCAAAGGAAGCCCGGGAAAAAATACAGGAACTCTACGGCTTCGTACAGGGAGTGGGGGGCGATTTTATCACGGTATTTTCCAATGAAAGATGGACAGAAGAAATGAAATTAAACCTAAAGGAAATATACTTGTCGTGGATAAAAAATCTTGCAACGATTGGGGGAGCTAACAAGGTTTGAAAACATTTCGGCAAAACAGAAGACTTGCAAAATCAAACATATTGTAATGCAAAAAAACGGCCACTGGAAAAATAACAATGAAATAACAGATGTCTTTTTTGACCTGGACCATACACTGTGGGACTTTGAAAAAAACTCGGCCCTTGCTTTCAGCCGTATCCTGGAAGAGCACAGTATGGGGATTACCCTGGAAGATTTCCTGAAGGTCTATGTGCCTGTGAACCACCGTTGCTGGAAGGAGTATCGCGAAGGGAAAATAAACCAGCACGAATTGCGCCACCGAAGGCTGCAAAGTACATTCTCCGTCCTTGAGTATCCGGTAGAAGACAGGTTCCTGGACAAACTGTCTGAAGATTATATCCACTATCTGCCCGAAAATAATCATTTGTTAGCCAACGCGAAAGATATATTGTCTTATCTGGAATCCGGATACAGGTTGCACATTATCACCAATGGTTTTGAAGAAGTACAGGATAAAAAACTGGCCAATGCCGGGATAGGTTCTTATTTTGTTCATGTGGTAAATTCCGAAATGGCGGGAGTGAAAAAGCCGCATCCCGCTATTTTCGAATACGCACTTCAAAAAGCCGGGATACAGGCCGGAAATGCGGTGATGATAGGTGATGATCTCGAAGCAGACGTCCTGGGTGCTATAAATGCGGGGATGCACGCCATTCATTACAACACCCGGGACCAGGAAAAATATGAAGGTATCGTTACTATTAGTGATCTCCTGGAAATTAAAGAATATCTATGAAACGGTTTTCGTATATACGGTAGTTGTAGATGATACTCCCGGTATGTATTCTGTTATCCTGCGTAAAAGATGTTGCTATTGCCTGTCGAAACTCATGTAATCGCCGGTTTTGAGGCCCCATTGTTCGGCAAGCCCGGCATTGACCTCCAGCGTGTATTTGGCAGGAAGGTCTGAGGGAATAGTAGCTTCACTCATCGGCTCTGCGTTGGGTTTTATGCTCACTATTTTTTTGTCGGAATTGATATAGATAATATCCAATGGGATAAGTGTATTTTTCATGTAAAAATTCTGAGGCCTTTCCGTTTCTGCAATAAAGAGCATCCCCTGGTTTTCCTTCATGGAACTACGGTACATCAGTCCGGTTTGTCTTTTGTATTCGTCATCGGCGATTTCAATGTCGAGTTTTTTAATGAGCGTACTGTCTGAGCTGAACAATTTCAGTTCCCCGTCTTTGGTAAAATGTATTTCCTCTGTTTTCACTGTATTGTGTTTTTTGTCGCTTTTGCACGAAACAAAAAGGGTAAGGCTGAGAAGCAGGAACAGGGAGACCGGTATTTTATACATCATGCTGTTGAGTTATTTTAAAATTGTAAATCGGGATCATGATTTTTGTTCCGGTTTTGTGATTTTAGTGCTTCGGTATATGAGATAGAAGCCGATCAAAATAAACGGAATGCTAAGCCATTGGCCCATGTTCAGGGCAATTTTGTCTTCGAAAGCTACCTGGTTTTCCTTGAAAAACTCCACGATAAACCTTACGGCCCAGAGTAGAATGAGGAAAAGCCCGAAGATATAGCCCTGTTTTTCCCTTTTGTCGGTTTTCCAGTAAATGTACCACAGTATCAGGAAAACGAGGACATACCCGGCCGCTTCGTACAGTTGTGACGGGTGCCTTGGAAATGTTTCGCCCAGTTGTTGAAAAACCACTCCGAAATCGCTGTTTGTGGGCCGTCCGATGATCTCGGAATTCATAAAGTTTCCGAAGCGGACAAACACTCCGCCGATAGAGACCGGAATCACAACACGGTCCAGTATCCACAAAAGGGGTTTGTGTATGACTTTTTTACAATAGTAATACATGGCGATAATAATGCCTATTGCCGCTCCATGACTAGCCAATCCTCTGAAACCGACGATGCGGAATTTAGGGCTAAATTCCACCGGGAGGAATATATACAGCGGATCCTTGATGAACATTTCGGGTTCATAGAACAAAAAATGTCCGAGGCGGGCACCAATAAGCGTGGCCAGTACGGTATAGATGAAAAGGGAATCCAGTTCTTTTACGGTCAGCCCTTCGCGCAGGTATATCTTTTTCATGAGGAACCAGCCGAGGGCAAAGGCTACTACAAACATCAGGCTGTAATAACGTATCATAAAAAAACCGAGGTCAATACCTTCGCTCGGATCCCAGTTTATACTTAAAAAATGCATGCTTTTTATTTGTTGGACGTAGGACTGTAAGACGTAAGACATAAGATTGTCACATAAATCATATGTCCGTAAGTCACGGAGTCATCAGTCAAATTTAGTTATGTGGTGTAAATATAGGGAAACATCGCCGAAAAGAACAGAAGTAAAAATTAAATTCTGTCAGAACAATAAAATGTGTTATTTTAACAGATACAATGTCACATTTATGCTTTTTGATTTGTCTCTTTTTAATTTATGAAGTAGTAAAAAATGGATACGGAAACATTAAAGCCTTTACTGGAGACCTATGCTTATAATATCCTCGGTTCTTACGAAGATGCCAGGGATGTGGTTCAGGATGTATGGCTAAAATTACTGGAAAACCCGGTGAACCATGTGGAAAACCGTCGGGGATACCTGATAAAATCGGTAGTGAACCATGCTATAAATGTTAAGAACAGACAGAAAAAGTTCCTGAAGGAATACCCGGGGGCCTGGTTACCTGAACCTGTGGCTACGGAAAAGGCAGATACTTCACTTGAACACCGGGAGATCCTCTCTTACTCGCTTATGGTGCTGATGGAAAAGCTGACCGCCCGTGAGCGTGCCGTGTTTATCCTGAAAGAGGCCTATCATTATTCGCACCGGGAAATTGCAGATACCCTCGATATTTCCGAAGAAAATTCCAGGCAGCTTTTCCGGAGGTCCAAAGGACGGCTGGACAAGGGCGGAGCGCAAACAAGCATTCCGGATAACCCGAAACTGGAACAGTTGTTTGTGGCCATGCAGAACCGGGAAATGGAACAACTGGAAGCCCTCCTTCACGAGGATATAGCGATCACTTCCGATGGCGGCGGCAAGGTTTCTGCCGCGATGAAAAGCATATTGGGTATAGACCATGTTGTAAAATTCCTTGTAGGAGTGTACAGGAAGTTTTACGAGAAGGTCCCGGATCTGAAGATCGTTCCGTCCCAAATCAATCACCAGCCTGCGCTTTTGTATTATTCGGGCGGCACGGTGACCAATTGCCTGTTATTTAGTGTAAAAGGGGAGAAGATAGATCAGATCTATTTTGTACGCAATCCGGACAAACTGAAAAATCTTCAAAAAAACAGATAATGGCGTCACGTTTCTTCCGGAGTATTTGTCTTTATAACAAACCATAAAAACAAATATCATGGAAAGAATCAGTTACGGGGAATTACCCGAAGGTATGTACAACGTCATGGCACAAGTGGAAAGCTATGTGCGCAACAGCGGATTGGATATGCGATTATTGAAATTGCTCAAATACCGCATATCACAAATGAATCATTGCGCTTTTTGCCTGGATATGCACTATAAGGAAGCGCTTCACTATGGAGAAGAACCACTGCGATTGTATTCCATAGCAGCCTGGAAAGAGTGTCCCTATTATTCCGAACTGGAGCGGGCGGCCCTGGAATTTGCCGAAGCCCTTACCGATCTGCCGAACCATCATGTAGATGATGCCCTGTTTGACAAAATGAGGCAGTTTTTCAACAAACAGGAGATTGCAGTCCTGACCCTGGCCATTGCCCAGATCAATTCCTGGAACCGTTTGCAGCAGGTGATCCGCACCAAACCTGGAGAATATCAGGTAGGCCGATATAAAGTAGGAGAGAAAGCAGGTGCAGAAAATTAAAGTGCAGTATTCAGTTGTCGTCCCTGTCCGGTACCGGGTCATAGCCCGAACCACCCCACGGATGACAACTGAATATTCTTTTAACCGCTAACTTCCCGCCCTTTATCAGCCCGTGTTTTTTCAGTGCTTCAATGGTGTATTGTGAGCAGGTAGGCGTGTATCTGCACGTAGCCGGGGTGAGGGGTGAAATGAGATACTGGTAAACCCTTACTAAAAAGATAAACGGGTAGGCGAGTATTTTTAGTAAAAGGCTCATCTTGTAGATCTGTTTCCGTAAGTTACGGGTTATTGCGATCAGGAAATGGAGAAGGTGGTCCCTTCTTTCCCGTCCTTGAGCTGTATGCCCATGGCGGCCAGCTCATCCCTTATTTTGTCTGAAGTGGCAAAATCCTTGTTTGCACGGGCTTCGGCCCGTAATTTTATAAGGAGTTCCACTGTGCCGGACAGTTTGTCTGTGCTGTCTTCCTGTGAAGCGGTTACGTCTATGAGGCCGAGCACATCGAAGACAAAGGCGCGAATGGTTTCATTCATGCATTTCCGGTCTTCGGCACTGATCTTTGCTTTTCTTTCCCTGGCCTGATTGATAAACTTCACAGCGTCGAAGAGGTTGGCGATGAGTACAGGGCTGTTAAAGTCGTCGTTCATCGCGTCGTAACATTTTTGTTTCCACTGTTCTACATCAAAACCGGAAGTCTCGGGAGAAACAGGTAGTTCATCGAGCAGGTGAACGGCCTCCATCAACCTGTTGAACCCTTTTTCGGAAGCAAGCAGGGCGTCGTTACTAAAATCCAGGACACTCCTGTAATGAGCCTGGAGGATAAAGAAGCGCACGACGGCAGGGGCAAAGGGTTTGCTTAATATATCGTTATCGCCTGTAAAAATCTCGTTGGGGAGTATGTTGTTCCCGGTAGATTTCGCCATTTTCTTACCGTTGAGGGTAAGCATATTGGCGTGCATCCAGTAATTTACCGGAGCATGGCCGTTAGAAGCCTCTGCCTGGGCGATCTCGCATTCGTGATGCGGGAATTTCAGGTCCATACCACCACCGTGGATGTCGAATTTTTCGCCGAGGTATTTGGTGCTCATGGCAGTACACTCGAGGTGCCATCCGGGGAAACCGTCGCTCCATGGAGAAGGCCAGCGCATGATGTGCTGAGGTTCCGCCTTTTTCCAGAGGGCGAAGTCCTGCGGATTTTTCTTGTCGCTCTGGCCGTCGAGTTCGCGTGTATTATGGATGAGGTCTTCAATATTACGGCCGCTGAGCTTGCCGTATTTGGTGGTCTGGTTGAATTTGATCACATCAAAATAAACCGAACCATTGACTTCGTAGGCCAGGCCCTTTTCCAGAATTCCTTCGATAATGTCTATCTGTTCTATGATGTGCCCGGTAGCTGTGGGCTCGATGCTGGGAGGGAGGTTGTTGAAACGGTTCAGCGTATTGTGGAAATCTACCGTATATCGCTGCACCACTTCCATGGGTTCTATCTGCTCCAGCCTGGCTTTTTTAGCGATGCGGTCTTCGCCTTCATCGGCATCGTTTTCCAGGTGGCCTGCATCGGTAATGTTACGGACATATCTTACTTTGTAACCGAGGTGTTTCAGGTAGCGGAAGACCAGGTCAAAGGAAATGAAGGTCCTGCAATTCCCGAGATGTACATAGTTGTAAACCGTGGGGCCACAAACATACATGCCTACATGGCCTTGGTTTATGGGTTCGAATATTTCCTTGTTTCCTGTAAGTGAGTTGTAGATCTTCAGCTTTTGGTTTAGGTAGCGTTGCATTCTCGGTGACTTGAATTTTGAGGTGACAAATTTAAAATTCGGTTTCTAATTTAATATAATCCAGAAATTCTCTCCTCACGGACGGATCCTTGAACTTGCCTCCGAATTCTGCCGTTACCGTGCTACTCTCTATATCGCGTATTCCCCTGGAATTGACACAAAGGTGTTTGGCATCGATAACGCAGGCCACATCTTTGGTGCCCAGGGCCTTTTGCAGTTCCTGTACGATCTGCATGGTCATCCTTTCCTGTACCTGGGGGCGCTTGGCATAATAGTCCACGATGCGGTTCATTTTGGAAAGGCCGATGACATTTCCTTTGGAGATATACGCTACGTGAGCCCTTCCCACAATAGGTAACAGGTGGTGTTCGCAGGTGGAATATACGGTGATATTCTTCTCTACGAGCATTTCGCCATATTTATACTTGTTCTGAAAGGTGGAAGCCTTGGGTTTTCTCTCGGGATGCAGGCCGGCAAAGATCTCTTTTACGAACATCTTGGCCACTCGTCTCGGGGTGCCCCGCAGACTGTCGTCGGTGAGGTCGAGGCCCAGGGTTTCCATAATGTTGTATACGTCCTGCTCTATGCGTTCTATTTTTTCGCTGTCGGACAGGTCGAAAGCATCTTCCCGCAAGGGGGTGTCTGCAGATGATGAAACATGGTTGTCACCAATTTCTTCAAATTGTTCTTCCAAAGCGTTATCTATTTTCATCTGTTTATTTTTTGGGTGGATGGCCGGTGACCGATGCATCATTCTGTCCTCCGTTACCGGTCATCTGTCCTTACATATGTTTAATTAAAAATAACTATTTCCCTGAAACAGACGAAGTGATCGTGCTTTTTTGATTTCGTCTGTGTTTTGCTACCAAGTTGCAAATATAAGGATTTTTGAGTTCGACAGCTTTCGTATGGCAGGTAGAAAGGTTGTCTTGCAAAAATATATGCTTTTTGATGTACAAACAGGAAAGCAAAGATAGGTATTTATGCAGGATAAATGATTTTCCGGGGCATAGATAATGACAATGCCCCTATAACTTTAATCTACTTTTAAAGGTTTAATGTGAGCGACAGTGTTACATTGGTATTCTTGCTGTCAATAGCTGCCGTATTGGTAAAGCCCCTGTCGTAGAACTGAGAGTGGTAATCTCTCATGTACTGGCTGAAAGCTGCATCGATCCTGGCCATCCCGAAGTCGTAGCCCAGGCCGAGAGAATAACCGTTGAGGTCGCCGATCATATCGCTGTCGTACGGGCTTTCCTCGAAGCGGTATCCGCCTCTTAGACTAAACCTTTCTATCCGGTATTCTCCGCCCAACCGGAAGGTGGATACGGCTTTGAGCGTATTCCCGATATAATCGTTCTCATCGGCAAAATCGGGATCGGATGTGGGTTTGAGTTTTGCATTGCTCATGTCCTGGTAACTGTAATCAAAGCTCAGGAGCCCTTCCTGACCGAAAATCAGGGCCAGGCTACCGGTATATTTGGCCGGTATCTGTATTTTATAGTCCGGATAAATGTTTACCAGGCTAAAATTGATAAATTCGATATCCGGGGTTACATCCAGGGCGTAGTCCGTACTTATTCGCTGGGAGAGCTCGTCGTTGAGTTTGTACCAGGTAGGGGACTGGTAGGTGGCCCCGACCCGGAGCATTTCACCTACACGGGCAATGCCCCCGAGGGAAAATGAAAATGCAGTTCCGGAAGTGAGTTGAAGATTGTCGAATTTGGTCCGGCCAATAACGGATTCGGAATTATACCCATCTTCCTTGAGTTCCGTGTATTTTTCGTATTGGATATCGTGAAAATTCAATGACGCTCCCACATAAAAGTCGTCGAGAAACTGGCCGGCCATGTTCAGGGTAAACTTGTTGTTATACCCTGAAGTACTTTGGAAAATTTGCTGGTTCACTGTATTGTTATATCGCGTATTAGGCACATATTCAGTATTGTCGTCCGTATCTTCAACTGGTTCTATGAGATAGGCCTGAAAGCCCAGAAATGCCTGTTGGGTTTGAAATCCATATGCACTACCTATATCGAGGTAGGCATCCTCTATGTTTTCTCCTTCAAATACAAGCAGGTCTCCCTTGGGGATCCCCTGTGCATAGTAGAGAAAATACTCGTCTATGGACCGGTCACTGTTCCCGGCAGCCACAAATTCGTTTTCGAAATTGTTTGCCTTTTCAAAGTTAAATGCGAGTGAAAATTTATTCCACCCGGAACGGGAACCGGTGTTGTTAAAGACCAGGACGCCCCCCAGTTGATTCAGGTCAAAGTTGGAGACGTCGGTGGAGGTGTTCCCGCCAAAATAATTTGTTTTGTTTTTGGTGTTATAACTGGTTCCGGAAAAGGTAAAACTACCGTTGTTAAAGACGGCAGACCCTGCCGGATTGTTGTTCAGGGCAGAAAGGTCGCCTCCAAGGGCACCGAAGGCCCCGCTCATGGACCGGTAGCGCGCTGTACCCTGAAGGTCTTCTGTGCCATATCGTACGACGTCGTTTATTGTCTGTGCCTCACTCTGCATGATGGCCCCGAAAACGACAAATATTGCCAGTATTTTTTTCATAAGAGTTTGTTTTTTGAGAAAAACATATTTTTTCGGCAAAAAATAATCATGATAGTTTTGACGTATCACGATTATTTTTCACCTTTTTTGCAATGATGAATCAGGATTTATTGTTCTTAACCTCTTCCCCGGCCTCCTGAAGAAGAACGCCTTGCGCCTCCGGAAGACCTCGAAGGAGAAGAACTGCGAATACTGCTGGGCCTGCTTGAACGCGTGGGCGTGCTATAAGATCTGCGTGCAGGTGCAGAAGAACGGTTTACCCTTGTCCCTGAAGAATTTCCTCTGTTATATACGGGCCTGCTGCTTCGATACGTCCTGCTATTGGTGCCGCTTCTTCCGGCGTTTACGTTAGAACTGTTCCGATAGGTTCTTCTGTTAGTACTATTTCTGTTTGCCCTCACATCAGAGCTGTTGCGGTATGTTCTTCTGTTAGTACTACTTCTGTTTGCCCGTACATCAGAGCTGTTGCGGTATGCTCTCCTGTTGGAACTGTTCCTGTATGCAGAGGAGGAATTTCTGGTTATGCCAGTCCGGTTTCTGTAAGACCTTCTGGTATTGGAATAAGCATATGTTCTTCTGGGGTGATAATAATAGTACGGACGGGAGTAATAATGATGGTAATAACCACCTCCCCATCCCCAGTAGGGATAGCCACCCCAGTAGCTCCAGCCCCATCCGGGACCGTACCCGCCACCGTAGTACCAGTTGTTCCAGCCCCATCCCCAGTAGGGATTGTATCCGCTATATCCCCAGTTCCAGTAAGGGTTGTACCAGCCACCCCATCCCCAGGAATTGTTATAGATGTTTACGGAAGTAGACTGTGGGTTGTCTCCCCATCCGGGATATCCTTCCTGATAGTTGTAATTATAATTATCTGCCACGATATCTGTGGAATCGTTAACTTCACTGCTGGAGTATGAGTCAATGTCCGTAAAGATATAATCGTTGCTGGTCATCTGGTCGAACTCCTGTGATTTCTGTGCAAAATAAGTTTCGTAATTCGAAGAGGAAGAAGCCTGTTTTTCCCTGGTGTTTTGTGGAGTATCGCTAGCGACATTACCGTAAATGCCGTCGTCGTCGTAATAAGAAGCCTGTTGATAAGAACCACAGGAAACAAGGAAAATCCCTGCTACTGAACCGTACAGTATTCTGCGGAACTTTTTAATATGGTTAATAGTGCTCATCATTGCAAAATTTTATTGTTGAACATAACAAAAATAGTTAGTTTTGCCAAACTATTTTCTACTTTAACAAAAGTGCAATATTTGTGCCAAACTACAGATAATGGGTAAGAACTTAACGAAACGCAGTGAAGACTATTCGAAATGGTATAATGAACTGGTTATAAAAGCCGATTTGGCTGAAAATTCGGGGGTTAGAGGTTGTATGGTGATCAAGCCTTATGGATATGCCATCTGGGAAAAAATGCAGGCGGAGCTCGACCGGATGTTCAAGGAAACAGGACATCAGAATGCCTATTTTCCGCTTTTTATCCCCAAGTCCTATTTGAGCCGGGAAGCGGATCATGTCGAAGGTTTTGCCAAGGAGTGTGCAGTTGTTACACATTATCGCCTTAAAAATGCAGAAGATGGTAGCGGGGTAGTTGTGGATCCGGAAGCGAAACTGGAAGAAGAGCTCATTGTTCGCCCTACTTCGGAGACCATTATATGGGATACCTATCGAAAGTGGATACAGTCCTATCGCGACCTGCCTATCCTGGTCAATCAATGGGCCAATGTGGTGCGATGGGAAATGCGTACGCGATTGTTTTTAAGGACGGCCGAATTTTTGTGGCAGGAAGGACATACGGCACATGCTACCCGGGAAGAAGCCGTGGCCGAAGCAGTACAGATGATGGAGGTGTATGCCGATTTTGCCGAGAACTTTATGGGGGTGCCCGTGATCAAGGGTACCAAGTCAGAAAGTGAGCGGTTTGCCGGGGCCGAAGAAACCTATTGTATTGAGGCGCTGATGCAGGACGGGAAGGCATTACAGGCCGGAACATCCCATTTCCTGGGGCAGAACTTTGCGAAGGCCTTTGATGTGAAGTTTGCCAATAAGGAGGGAAAACAAGACCTCGTATGGGCCACTTCCTGGGGAGTATCTACCCGTTTGATGGGAGCTCTTGTCATGACGCACAGCGATGACAATGGCCTGATACTGCCTCCGAAACTGGCCCCCATACAGGTGGTTATTGTCCCCATATACAAGGGAGAAGAAGAGCTCAACGCCATTTCGGAAAGGGTAGATCCTCTGGTAAAAGAGTTGCGTAGCAAGGGAATTTCTGTAAAATTCGATAACCGGGATACCCATAAACCGGGCTGGAAATTTAATGAATACGAATTAAAAGGAGTGCCCGTGAGGCTGGCCATAGGCCGGCGCGATATGGAAAACGGTACATATGAAGTAGCACGAAGGGATACCCTGGAAAAAGAAACGATAAAAGGGGATGAAGTAGTGTCCAGGATAGAATATCTTCTGGAAGATATGCAGCAGCATATTTACAAGAAAGCATTTGATTACCGGGAAGCACATATCACAACGGTAGATTCTTTCGACGAATTTAAGGAAGTACTGGAAAACAAAGGAGGATTTGTTTCCGCCCACTGGGACGGGACCCCGGAAACCGAAGAAACCATCAAGGAACTTACCAAGGCTACCATACGATGCATTCCGCTGGATGCAAAAGAAGAAGAAGGAAAATGTGTTTACAGCGGCAAACCTTCGATGCAAAGGGTTCTGTTCGCTAAGGCGTATTGACATACATCGGATTGTAGAGACGCACGGCCGTGCGTCTCTGTCCTGATGTCCTTATATAGGGTTACTTATCTGCAGTATTTGCGGTTTCACCTTTTACATGTTTAGGACGAACCCTGAATTTTCTGCGTTTGGGGCGTAGTTTTCCGTATGACCCCATGATTATTTTTCCCCTTTTTGTCTTTTTGTCTCCTTTTCCCATGTTTTTAAATCATTTGGTTAAACATAAACTTCGCTACAAGTTAATAAATTATTGTGGGAGGGCCTGGTGCGAGATAAAATTTATCAGGAATATAGTTTTGAACTGTGGATTATTGGAGTGATATTGTAAGAGATTGAAAAAAGATTGATAGGAGATTGAAAGAGATTGATTTTGAGGGTGTCTTGAATCTTCTTCAATCTTCCGGCGTAGCCGGTATCAATCTCCTGTCAATCTTTCGACCTTGGGTATCAGCGAATGCCCTTTATAAATTCGGGAATACCTTCAATGCCCTTTTCAGAAATCGTTTTGATAAAAGCGGAACCTATAATGGCTCCCCTGGCCAGTTTTGTTGCTGCTTTGTAAGTTTCGGCATTGCTGATCCCGAAACCTACAACCTGCGGGTTTTTCAGATGGAGCGCATGGATGCGTTCAAAATACTGTTTTTGAACATCACCGAAAGTGTTTTTTGCCCCGGTAACGCTGGCCGAACTTACCATATAGATAAATCCGTCAGAAACCGAATCGATGAAACGGATGCGTTCGTCCGGGGTTTGCGGGGTGATGAGGAAAATATTGAACAGGCTGTATCTTTCAAACATATCTTTGTATTCCTCTTCGTAAACATCTACGGGAAGGTCGGGGATAATAAGCCCGTCTATACCTGTTTCCGCACATTGGACACAAAACCGCTCCACGCCATATTGCATCATGGGGTTGAAATATCCCATAAGGATAAGGGGAATGTGTATCTTATCCCGGACATTTTTCAGCTGGTCGAAAAGTTTGGTGGTGGTCATCCCGTTTTTCAGTGCCCTGGTAGAGCTTTCCTGGATGGTAGGGCCGTCTGCCAGGGGGTCGCTGAAAGGGAGGCCTATTTCTACCATGTCCACTCCGCTTTCCTGTAGTTTCTCAAGGATTGGAACAGTGTCTTCAAGATCGGGATAGCCGGCGGTGAAATATATGGACAGGATCTTTTTGTCTTCCTGTAATTTTTGATGTATCCTGTTTGTTGTCATGTTATTTTGTGTGATTTATCGTTATTCCGGTTTTTTTAGATCGTATTTTGAGTTTTTGCTCATAGGTCATCTATTGAAAATAATTATGGGGCGGGGTGTATGGGACAGGCCCATGGGCCTGTCCGTACTGCGGGGCTAAAGCCCGAAATGATCGATATATGTGTTCAGGTCCTTGTCGCCTCTTCCGGATAATGCTACCACAATGATATCATCCGGTTTGAAAGTGTTGTTTTCGAAAATGGCCAGGGCATGGCTGGTTTCTATGGCGGGGATAATGCCTTCCAGCTTGCACAGTTCCAGTCCGGCTTTCATGGCTTCGTCGTCGGTGATGGCCTTGAATTCCGCTCTCCCGGAGGTGTGTAGATAGGCATGCATGGGGCCTACACCGGGATAATCCAGTCCGGCGGAAATGGAATAGGGTTCGGTGATCTGTCCGTCGTCCGTCTGCATGAGCAGGGTCTTGCAGCCGTGAATAATCCCTTTGTGCCCCAATACGGAAGTAGCGGCGCTTTCCCCGGAATCGATCCCTTTCCCGGCGGCTTCTACGGCAATGATGCCTACATCTTCATTGTGAAGAAAATGATAAAATGTTCCCGCAGCATTGCTGCCTCCGCCTATACAAGCCACAACATAATCGGGGTTTTCCCTTCCTTCTTTTTCTTTCAGCTGGTATTTGATCTCTTCGGAAATGACGCTCTGAAAACGGGTCACCATATCCGGATAGGGATGTGGCCCTATGGCCGATCCTATGATATAGTGGGTATCCACAGGATTGTTGATCCAGTCTCGAATGGCCTCGTTGGTGGCATCTTTCAGGGTGCGGCTTCCGGAAAGTGCCGGGCGTACTTCGGCACCGAGCATTTTCATCCTGGCCACATTGGGTGCCTGGCGGGCTATATCTATCTCACCCATATACACTATGCATTGCATTCCCATAAGGGCACAAACGGTTGCGGTGGCTACCCCGTGCTGACCTGCACCGGTTTCTGCGATGATACGTGTCTTGCCCAGGCGTTTTGCCATGAGTATCTGCCCTATGGTATTGTTGATCTTGTGTGCCCCGGTGTGGTTGAGGTCTTCGCGTTTCAGGTATATCCTGGGGCCGTATTTTTCCGACATCCGTTTCGCAAAATAAAGCGGAGACGGACGGCCTACATAATCTTTCAGCAGCTGGTTAAATTCTTCTTTAAACGAGGGATCGCTCATCACTTCCAGGTATTTTTGGCGCAGCTCCTCTACGTTGGGATACAGCATTTCGGGGATAAAGGCCCCGCCAAATTCGCCGTAATAGCCTTTTTCGCTAACGTGATAAGGCCCCGACCCCGGTATGGCCCCGATGGGAGCCATTTTTACTGGTGTTGACATGATATTTTTGATTTAAATTCTTTTAATTTTTCTGTGTTTTTCAGACCTGGTTCGATCTCAAACCTGCTGTTTACATCGATGGCATAACAATAATCCGTTCCCCTGTTGTCTGGCTGGTTTTCTAGGAATGCCAGGACTTTGTCTGCTTCTTCCGGGCCGATCCCGCCACTGAGGAAGAACGGTTTTTTTGAAGGATAGTTCTTCAATACTCGCCAGTCGAAAGTGTAACCGTTGCCGCCGGGCAGTTTTCCTTTAGTGTCGAAAAGGAAATAGTCTGCCGTATCTTCAAAGGGTTTTAGCTGCTCAAAATCAAAGGTGTCCAACATAGAAAATACCTTGATGAGCTCTACTTTACTCTGGAATGTATCCCCGGACAATGCAAGGGCGAGTTCCCTGCAAAATTCCGCTGACTCGCCTCCGTGCAGTTGTACGGCCTGCAAATGATGTTGCCTGACTTTGACGAGGATGTCATTGACCGGGGCTTTTACAAATACGCCGGTCTTTTTGATCCCGGGTAATTTGGGCATTTCCCCTTCAAAGTATCTCGGGGACCTGTCGTAGAAGATAAATCCCATATAATCGGGCTGCAGGGCTGCAACCGCAAGCATGTTGTCGGGGTATTTCATACCGCAGACTTTCAGCTTAGGTTTCATACTGCTTCTATTGAGATGATTATCCGACATTTATTCTTCCAGTTTTTTGATGAAGGCCGAGGCGCTTTGGCCCGGGTCTTCGGTTTTCATAAAATTTTCGCCCACCAGGAAGCCTTTGTACCCGTATTGGCGTAGGTCCCTGATCACTTCGGTATTACTGATACCGCTTTCCGATACTTTTACAAAATCATCGGGGATGATCTCTGCCAGTTGTTTGCTGGTATCGATGCTTACTTCAAAGGTTTTCAGGTTGCGGTTGTTCACCCCCAGCATGTCCAGGCTCGGCATCACCGATCTGTGGAGTTCTTCTTCGTTATGGATCTCCAAAAGTACATCGAGGGACAGGCTTTTGGCAAATTCTGACAGGGATTTTATTTCTTCTCTCGAGAGGACCGCCGCGATCAGCAGAATGACGTCTGCACCGTGGGCCCTGGCTTCCAGGAGCTGGTATTCGTCTATAATAAACTCCTTGCGCAGGAGAGGTATTCCGGTAACGCTCCTGGCGAGCAACAGGTCGTCCAGTGAACCACCGAAATACTTCCCGTCCGTAAGTACCGACATACCGGACACCCCGGCTTTTTCATATCCCAGTGCTATATCGGCCACATTCAGACCCTGGTTAATGACCGAGCGGGAAGGGGAGCGCCTTTTGTGTTCCGCGATGATTCCGGTATGGCTGTTGCTCAGGTTTTTGGCCAGGGAAACCGTTTTCCGGTTGAACAAAGCGAAGGATTCCAGTTGTGAAACGGGAATGATATTTTTTTTGAGCGCTACTTCCCTGCGTTTATCTGTTATTATTTTGTCTAATATGTTAGACATGAGATGTTAGATTTTAGATGTTAGATTTTTTGTTGATATGTGTTTGTTGGCCCGGTAAAGGGTGATGTATAGATTTAGATTGTATTGTTGACAGATGGTGGATGACGGATGGCTGATTTGAATTTTGCTTTCATAATTTTGAGTTTTTAGTGTGTTGGTTTTATTTTCATCTGTCATCTGTCATCTGTCATCTGTCATCTGTCATCTGTCATCCGTCATCCGTCACCGGTCATCTGTCTCAAGATTACTCTATCTGCTGATCTCCTGCAATTTCTTCAACGTTTCCAGAGCCTTGCCCGAAAACAGGCTTTCTTTCGCTATTTCAAAACCTTCCTTCGGTTGCAGGTCTTTTACGGTGGCTATGGCCATTCCGGCATTGGCGCAGACCACGTTGTTCTGGGCTTCGGTGCCTTTTCCCTGGAGTACATTCATAAATATGGTTGCCGAATCCTCTATGGTATCTCCGCCTTTGATGTCTTGTGACTTTAAGGATTCAAGGCCAAAATCTGCTGGTGTCAGCATCTGTTCTACCTGGTTTCGGATGGCCTTGGCGGGCCCGGTGAGGGACAGTTCGTCGTAGCCGTCCAGGGCATGGAGAATGGTATAGTTTTTATCGGTGTTCTGATAGAGGTACCCGTACATCCGGGCGAGTTCCAGGTTAAAAACGCCTACCATCTGGTTTTTGGGAAATGCCGGGTTTACCATGGGCCCCAGCATGTTGAAAAAGGTCTTTACGGCGAGCTCTTTACGAATGGGCCCTACGTTTTTCATGGCAGGGTGGAACAGGGGGGCATGGAGAACACAGATACGGGCTTCGTCCATAGCGCGTTTGATGAAATCCATATCGTTAGAAAATTTAATGCCGAGAAATTCCATGACATTGCTGGAACCGCATTTAGACGAAACCCCGTAATTTCCGTGTTTAGCCACGGGAATTCCGGCCCCTGCAGTTATAAAAGATGCCAGGGTGGAAATATTGAAAGTATCCTTGCCGTCGCCCCCGGTACCGCAGAGGTCTATGGCCTCATATCCGTCGAGGTCTACGGCGACACAGAGTTCCAGGAGGGCGTCGCGGAAGCCTTCCAGTTCTTCCACCGTGATGCTTCGCATCATATAAACAGTAAGGAAGGCAGCAATCTGACTGGTGTTATATGCTCCCCGGGAAATATTGACCAGTACGTTCCTGGCCTCTTCCTTGGAGATGGTTTCGTGGTTGATGAGCCTGTTGAGTATTGCTTTCATTTTGTGGTATTTTAAATCTTTTTTATTCTAAAGGCTTTCCGGATAGAGATGCACAGCCGTGCGTCTTTACGGGGTATCGATCCAGTTTTCTAATATCTTCTTTCCGTCCGGAGTAAGCACTGACTCCGGGTGATATTGTACGCCTTTTACGTCATATTCTTTGTGGCGAAGGGACATGACCTGGCCTGTTTCATCGAATGAAGTGGCTTCCAGGACCTCGGGTAGTTCGGGGTCGACCACCCAGGAGTGGTACCGGCCTACTTCGATCTCTTTGTCCAATCCGTTAAAAAGGGGTTCGTCATCTACGGTGATCTTTACTTTGGTGGCTACCCCGTGATATACCTTGTTCAGGTTGGTGATCCTGCCGCCGAAGACTTCGCCTATGGCCTGCTGACCCAGGCAAACACCCAGTATGCTTTTGGTGGGGGCATATTTTTTGATAATGGCTTTTAAAAGTCCGGCTTCGTCCGGGATGCCGGGGCCGGGGGAGAGCAGTATCTTGTCAAAAGGAGCTGCTTCTTCCAGTTCGAGTTGGTCGTTGCGCTTTACGGTGACTTCACACCCGAGGTCTTCCAGATAATGTACAAGGTTGTACGTAAAGCTATCGTAATTGTCTATGACCAGTATTTTTTTCGTTTTCATCGATTCCGGTTTCTGATTTGTGTTGTCTTTATATACTTTCAGCCAGGTCTAGGGCTTTGTTCAATGCCCCGAGTTTGTTGTACACTTCCTGGAGTTCACTTTCCGGATTAGATTCGGATACCAGTCCCGCTCCGGCCTGATAATGCAGTTGGTGGTTCTTGCTCAGAAAGGTACGTATCATGATGGCGTGATTGTAATTTCCGTCGAAATCCATAAAGCCAATAGCCCCGCCATAGAAATCGCGATTGCAGTTCTCGTATTTGTCTATGAGTTGCATGGCCATGTGTTTCGGGGCGCCGCTCAGGGTTCCGGCAGGGAAGGTGTCGGCCACAACCTGCATGGTAGAGGCGTGGTCGTGCAGTTTTCCCGTGACCTTGGAGACCAGGTGAATAACATGCGAAAAGAACTGCACTTCCCGGTAGGTTTCTACTTTTACCTCATGTCCGTGGCGGCTGAGGTCGTTACGGGCAAGATCTACCAGCATCACGTGCTCGGCATTTTCTTTGGCGTCTTCGGCAAGCTGCCTGGCCAGGATGGTATCCTGCTCGTCGTTCCCTGTACGCCGGAAGGTGCCTGCGATGGGATGGATCTCGGCTTTCCTGTTTTTTATGACCAGTTGGGCTTCGGGCGAAGAACCGAATATCTTAAAGTTGCCATAGTCAAAGAAGAACAGGTAAGGGGAGGGATTAATGCTCCTCAGGGCACGGTATACATTAAATTCATCGCCCTTGAATTTCTGAGAGAACCTTTTGGACAATACGAGCTGGAACACATCGCCCCTGTGACAATGTTTCTTGGCAAAATCCACGTTTTGCTTGTATTCTTCATCCGTGAGGTTGGAAACCGGATCGCCTGTTTTTGTAAAGTTGTAAGTGGCAAAGTTTTTGGATTGCAGCAGTTGTTCTATTTCGGGAATGTTGTTGGTGCCGTCTACACTGTGACAGAAGATATAGGCTTCGTTCTTAAAGTGATTTATGGCGATGATATTCTGATAAACCGCGTAATAGATATCGGGGATATCCAGGGAGCCTTCTTTCGGGGTGATCTCAATATCTTCGAAATAACGAACCCCGTCGTAGGCAATGTAACCGAATAACCCCTTGTTGATAAATTTGAACCCGTTGTCTTTCGATTTGAAAGTGCCAGCAAACTGATGAATGGCCCCGGGTACGTTGGTTTCCCGGTCGATCGCGGTTTTTTTCGTATTGCCGTCGGGATAGGACTCCGTGATGGTTTCGTCTTTGATCTCAATGCTGGCTATGGGATTGCAGCATATATAAGAAAAACTGTTGTCGCTGGCATGGTAATCGCTACCTTCCAGTAACAGGCTGTTGGGATACCTGTCGCGTAGTTTGAGGTATACGCTTACCGGGGTTATGGTATCCGCGAGGATCTGCTTGTAGTTTGTGGTCAGGTGAATCATTATACATAAAATTAAAAAGTCTTAAAAACAAAAAAAGGCTTGTCGTGATGACAAGCCCTGTATATTTTTTTACTTTAAAAAAACCTAATAGTGCCCTAGCTCACGACTTTTGACGTAAGTTATTCCACCACCAGGCAATATTTAAAATAAGTTGCATTTCGCGTTGATTTTCGAGATACAAATATAGAAAGGAAAATGAAACCTGCAAGCTGTAAATGGAATTTATAACATTTTTTTAGCCCTTCATTAAAAAAGGCCCCTTTTTTGTCAAAAGGAGCCTCATTTCTTTCTTATAGCTATTTTTTCCCGATCCTTACTTAGAAATTCAGATCTACTACGAGATCGAATTCGTCGTAGATGATATTATCTCCCAGGTTTTCGAAGAAATTCCCGGATTTGTATTTAATATCATATTTAGTCCTGTCCACTTTAACAGCTCCGGTGGCTTTGTTGCCATAAACGGAAAGTTCAAAAGTAACGGGATGTGTTTTTCCTTTTATGGTAAGGTCACCGGTAACTTCATAGGCATTTTTTCCCGTGGATTTTACTTCGGTAAATACCAATTTGGAGGTAGGATGTGCCTCCACACCGAAAAAGTCGTCAGATTTCAGGTGACCGTTCAGTTTACCCTGGTATTCTCCTTCCAGGTCGGTGCTGGTCAGGGAGGCCATGTCTACGACAAACTCACCTCCTGCTAATTTATCGCCTTCGAAGGTAAGTGTACCTTTTTGGAGGTTTACAGTACCTTCATGAGATCCGGTAACTTTATACCCTTTCCAGGTGACTTTGCTGGTTTTAACGTCTACTTCTTTCTCTTCCTTCTCTACGGAAGTAAATGCGGTGGCGCTGAATGCGACCACCAGGGCCAGGACTGCTTTTGCAAATTTGTTTTTCATGTTATTCTCAATGTTAAATTTGATGTTTATGTTTTTTTGTTATCTGTACAGGTTTGAATAGCTTCAAAAATAGATGATTTCTGTTCAACCTCTGCTGTTTTTTATTTTATAAAGTGGTAAATAATTCTTCGGCTGTACGTCTTACCTTGGCATAGTGCTGGGTATCATCCTCCTCGGAGCGGTATCCGATCGTGGCAATGACCGCAGCGTTGAGCCCTTTTTTGTCCAATCCGAGTATTTTATTGTAACCTTCGGCGTCAAAACCCTCCATTGGGCAGGCATCGATACGGAGTTCGGCCGCGGTTGCCAGCAGGCTTCCCAGTGCAAGGTAGGTCTGTTTGGCAGTCCAGGTGTTTTTTACGTCCTCTGGCAGGGTGACCACCGTATTGTTTATCATGTCGTTGAAACCGGACAGGCTTTCCACCGGGATATTTCTCGTCTTGCTGATGTTATTCATATAAGTCTCGGTGTCTTTTGCAGTAACATTGGTCTTATTGGCAAAGACAATGAGGTGTGAGGCATCTGTGATCTGTGGCTGCCCCCAGGAGACTTCCTTCAGCTGTTTGCGGATCTCCGGGTCTTCGATGACCAGCACTTCATAGGGTTGTAGGCCATAAGATGATGCAGATAAACGTATGGCTTCTTTTAGTGTGGCCAGGTCTTCCGCAGATACTTTCTTACTGGGGTCGAACTTTTTGGTTGCATACCTCCAGTTGAGGGATTCGATTATCGTACTCATTTTTGTTTTAGTTATTAAGGTTTATTTTTATTTGTTATTAACTTCTCAGGGTATCGAGGGTGTGATTGAATGTTTCCAGTTCTTTTTCACTCAGGTCTTTTATGATCTGTTTTTCAATACGGGTTACGGCCACACTGACTTTGTCTACCAGTTCCAGACCGCTTTCCGTGATGAATATTTCCACTTTTCGCCTGTTTTGAGGGCATTGGATCCGCTTTACCAGTCCTTTATCTATCAGCTTGTCCACGATCCGGGTGGTGTTGCTCGTCCTCGCGACCATGCGTTCCTGTATGGTCTGCAGGTTTGCGGGGTTCCCTTTCTGTCCCTTCAGGATACGCAATACATTGAACTGGGGCAGGGAAATATCGTATGGTTTTATCGCTTCGGAAGTTTTGCTGCTTATTTCATTTGCGGTATACATCAGGTTTATAATAGTCCTGGAGTGACTGTGCATTTTTTCCGTTTTGATAATATCTTCGATTCTCATTTGTCTATACAATATCTGTCTGTACAATATTTGTACATACAAATGTATAATAAGTTTTTCATTCCGCCCAAATATTTATCTGATAAATTTTTGTTAAAAGATCTGGATGGAACGGAAGAGTTTATATTTTTATCTGTATGAACGGGATTAATGTCTTAAAAAACAAGCACATGAAACTACTGGTTACTAGTGTATTTTTTGTAATTTTAACATTCTGCAAGACAGATCCGGGGAAGGATAAAGCCGCAGCGGGGGAAACGAGCCTGGCGGATTTTCCTCCCAAGTACATAGTGTCTAACGACAGTATAAAGGTGGATGTATACGATTTTGCAGGTTTTGAACGTTTTTTATATATAAAGGATAATAAGACCTATGTGATTAATTTCTGGGCCACCTGGTGCAGGCCTTGTGTTGCGGAATTGCCTTATTTTGAAAGACTTCAAAAAGAATATAATGATAAAGGAGTGGAGGTGATACTGGTGAGCCTGGATATGCCCGGGATGCTGGAAAAGAAGTTGCTTCCTTTTCTCCGGGAAAAGAAACTGAGATCCAAGGTCGTGGTACTGAACGACCCCAAACAGAACGACTGGATCCCCAAGGTGAATACAGAATGGTCCGGCGCCATACCGGCCACCCTGATATACAACAAGGAAAACCGGGCCTTTTACGAGTCGTCCATGACATACGAAGAGCTGGAAAACAACCTGAATACTTTAAATGACAACCGATGAAAACAATGAAAACCTTATTACTCCTGGCCATTGTTGCCACAATGAGCTCACTTTCGGCTAAAGACCGGGAGCCGGGGTATGACGACGGATATGAGATAGGAGATCTGGCTACGGATTTCAGTCTGAAGAATGTAGACGGCAGAATGGTGTCTCTGTCAGATTATAAGGAGGCCAGGGGATACCTTGTAATATTTACCTGTAATACCTGCCCTTATGCACAGGCTTATGAAGACAGGATCATAGCTCTGGACCAGAAATACAAGAAACAAGGGGTTCCGGTAATAGCTATAAACCCCAACAATCCGGAAAAATCTCCTAAAGACGGTTTTGAGGCCATGAAAGTGCGTGCGGAGGAAAAAGGGTTTACTTTCCCTTACCTGCTGGATGACGGACAAAAAATATTCCCGAAATACGGGGCGGCCAGAACACCCCATGTCTTTCTCCTGGAAAAAACGAAAGCGGGCAATGAGGTGAAATATATAGGGGCCATAGACGATAATTACCAGGACGAAGCCTCTGTGGAAACCCGTTATGTGGAAGATGCGGTGAATGCCATGCTCCGTGGAAAGGAAATAAGAATCAATACCACCAAGGCCATAGGTTGCAGGATTAAAATATAAAACGGAAAAAGTATAATACAGTTTGGCGTAAAAACACCGATATAAACGTAACAATTCAATAAATAATCCGGGCTTAACGGCTCCGGATTTTTTAGTTTTGTGTAATTTTGAAAGTCCGTAATGGGCATTTGATAACTAAAACAGGATAATAAGTCTATACAGACTTTTGAGTATTAATAGTTTGTGTATTTTTATACAAGCATAACAAAATAAAATTATGGCAGATTTGATTCAAGAGGAATGGGCGGAACAGCTGGAAAGCGACAACAATGCAGTGATCCTGGATGTCCGTACGGAAGAAGAGTATGAAGAAGGCTATATTCCCAACGCAATAAATATCGACATCCGGCAGGGACAGGGGTTCATAGACGAACTGGAAAAGCTGGACAAGTCAAAAACCTATTATGTGTATTGCCGTTCCGGTGCCAGAAGTGCACAGGCCTGTAATATTATGAACCAGCTTGGGTTTGAAGAAGCACATAACCTGCTGGGAGGTATTATGGAATGGGAAGGGGAGACTGTGGAGGAATAACCGGTATTCGGTGATCAGTATTCGGTGTTGTTGAGCGAAACTGCCTGCCGGTTTGCCGGTCATTGGCAGGGCCGTGGTCCGACCTCAGGTCACCGAATACTGAATACCCACCACTTTCCACAGGCTTAACTGTGGCCCCAATCCACCTTTCTGGATATGAACATCACGGTGGCCAGGATAAGGAACAGGCCTATACTTCCTACCAAAAGCGCATAGTTTTCCAGTTGGATGATAACATATATAAAGGAATAGAGTACGGTTAGAGAAAGGAATATGAAGGCAGAAAATTTCCGGGTCTTTAATATGGAGTGAGAGTAGACCGTAATCAGTGCAACCACTGAGCTCCCGGCCACCAGGTAGGCCCTGAAGAAATTGCTGTGTTCGGATATCGATAGCAGCAGGGTATAGAACATGGTCAGCGCAAGGCCGATCATAAGATACTGGAACGGGTGGATGCCTATTTTGCTCATAGTCTGTATAAGAAAGAAGATAAGAAAAGTGAGACTGATCACCAGGAAACCGTATTTTGCAGAACGGTCGCTTTTCTGATACTCATCCACAGGGATCATAAAGTTTACTCCGAAAGCAAATTCATTGAGATCAGGTAGCTGGTTAAAATGTTGTTGAGAAAATGGCCTGTTAATATCCAGAACCTTCCACCTTGCATCAAAGCCGTCCTTGTGGATCTTATTTTCGTTATACGGCAGAAATTCCCCGAAGAAATTGGCGGTTTTCCAGTGAGAGGAGATCTTTGCCGTGGTTTCCTTTCCAACGGGAACGAAACTTATCTGCTGGCTCCCCTTTATGTGAAGGGACAGGTGGAAATCTGTACCGGATTTTAACGGAAGGTCTTCCTTCAGCAGCACTGAGCTTTCCACGGTATGAAGGGGAGTGTAACTGTTGCCATGGCCTGCTTTTACGCTGTACTTCGACTCGAAATTGTAATGGTTTTCGTTGAAGTTTATTTGTAGCTTGTTATTAACACCTTTGAGGTTCGAGGTCCGGATGATGATTTTTGCCTTGTCCCACAGTATATGCTCATCACTGATCTCCTGCTCGCTGAAGTCCGGCTTTGTAAAGACTCCCGAAATATCCATTTTACTTTCAAAGACAGAGGTTTTATAGATGCCGTAATATTTTTCTTCCGGGTCTATCCTGGTGTCTATGGCGAGGTTTTCCGGAAAGAAATATGCATAGTTAATGCTTTCAGTGATTTCGGTATAGACTTTTTTCGTATTCTGGTCTGTTACCGTTTTCTCCTGGAATGTTTTGTATGGCACTTTCAGGACAGGTCCGTAAAACAGCACCTCTCCGCCCCATTTTTCGCTGATTTCTTTTACAACCCCTTCTTTGCGTTTCGAACGTTCGCTTATCAGGTCCTGGATATAGGAAAGCGGAATGAGCAGAACGAGGATCAAAAAAGCGATCATAAACATTCTTGCTGTAATTGAGTTTTTAAGCCAGTGGCCGATTTTGCCGGTGTTTTTCTGAGTATTTTCCATGTTGTTTTGTTTTTAAAGTACTTTGAATTTCAAAGTAAATGAATAAAAAAATTATTCGCTCCTGTTTATGAGGTGTTCCAGGGCGCTGAGGTGTTCCTTAAAGGCTTTTCTTCCGGGTGAGGTGACTTTGTAGCGGGTGTTGGGCTTTTTGCCGATAAATCTTTTTTCGACGACAATATATCCGGCCTGCTCCAGGGCTTTGGCATGGCTGGCGAGGTTGCCGTCGGTAATGTCGAGCAGTTCTTTCAGCATTTTGAAATCTGCATATTCATTGACCATCAATACAGACATAATGCCCAGTCGGACACGGTGATCAAATGCCTTGTTTATGTTATTTATAATCCCCAAAACCTATATCCTGTCGTATTTAAAATACATGAAAGCCCCGTAAACGATGTGCATAATACCGAACCCGATGACCCATAACCAGAACCCGTAACCGGGAAACAGTGCAGCGATAAGCCCTAGCAGGATCTCCGTATAGCCCAGGTACCGGATGTCGCCTAAACTGTATTTGGAGGCATTGACCAGGGCCAGTCCGTAAAATATAAGCATCAGTGCCCCTGTTTGCCCGTATTTCTGCTGATCGAGTATGATGAGAATATAAAGCCCCCCGGCCACGAGCGGGATCAGAAAATTGATTACGAGTCGCCGTGAGGAGGTATCCCAGATTTTCTCTCCGTTTTTCCGGGCTTTGCGGGTGCTTAGAAAAATGGCGGTAGCAATGCTGAGAAACGCAACAAGGAACAGGTCGAGGAGTACGAGCCGGAAAATATATCCGTCGAGAATAAGGTATGGGCTCCCGGAATTGGTGACCAGTATATAGGCAACTGCAGCCCCGATCAGGGCGTAAACCCCCGCGAGTATACCAGACAGGCCACTAAGGGATATACAGCGGGAGGACTTTTGCATCAGGTCCTTTATTTCACTGAGGTCCTCCAGGTATTTTTTCGAGTCCATTTTTAAAGTACTTTGAAATACAAAGTTAATTTTTAATTCTTAATACACAACTTTTTTTACGGATTTATAGGGTAGGTCGTAAAACACCTGGAGTTATGGGCTATGCCTTTAATTCCTATGCTGCTCCTTATGTACTTGCGGTAAAATAAATTCCGCATTCAATCTTCATTAACCTTTATTCGATCTCCTGTCAATCCATTTTTTGTATAATCCTTCCTTATTCTTTACATTTATACCTGATTACGAACAAATTAAACTACGCTGCCTGGTTCGTGATCTTTATAAATCAGTATTTACTTAAGGTATGAAGGAAGACTTTTTGCACTACCTGTGGAAATTTCAAAAATTCCACAGGGAAGAGCTATACACCTCTTCACGGGAGAAGGTAGAGGTGATAGCCACGGGACAGCACAATGGCAGCTCCGGTCCCGATTTCTTTAACGCTAAACTCCGGATAGGCGGACAATTATGGGCGGGCAATGTGGAGATCCATCTGAAGTCTTCAGACTGGTATGTACATCATCACGAAAAGGATATGGCCTATGACAATGTGGTGCTTCATGTGGTTTGGGAAGACGATATGCCCGTTTTCCGGAAAGACAATTCCGCTATTCCGGCACTGGAACTGAAAGCGGTAGTCCCTGAAGGGGTTTGGCGCAATTATACCAGCTTGCTGAAAGGGAGTTATGATTTTATAAATTGTGAGAAGGAGATCGGGAAGGTAGACCCGTTTTTGCGGGATAATTACCTCGAACGGTTGTTTTTCGAAAGACTGGAACAAAAGTCCCTGGCTGTTCTTCAAGATCTGGAAAGTTCCCGGAACGATTGGGAAGCCGTATTCTTTAAAAATCTGACAAAAAATTTCGGGTTAAAAGTCAATGGGGAGTCTTTCAGGAGCATAGCCGATTCCATAAGTTACAATACGGTAAGAAAAGTACGGAGCGACCTGCTTCAGCTCGAAGCCCTGTTGTTTGGCCAGGCCGGGTTGCTGGAAAATACAGAAGTCCCGGATTCGTATACCGGGGAATTGCACAGCGAATATATCTATTTAAAGAAAAAGTATCAATTGTCCGGAGCGGGTGTGATCCGTCCTTTGTTCCACAAGCTGCGTCCGGCCAACTTTCCTACTTTGCGGTTGTCGCAGCTTGCCAACCTTTACGTTAATCAGGGGAAGCTGTTTGCTGCGGCGATGGAAGCAGGCCATATCCGTGAATTTTACGACCTGTTTGACAGTACGGCTTCTGCTTACTGGGACCGCCACTATGTTTTTGGTAAGGTATCCGGAAAGAAACGTTCGAAAAACCTTAGCGGGAACTTTATAGACCTGCTGATGATCAATACGGTGATCCCTCTGAAATTTTGCTATGCCCGTCATACCGGCCGGGATGCGAATGCCGCCATACTAGAGATCATGGAAAGCCTGAAGCCGGAAAAGAACAGGGTAACAGACCGTTTTGCCACAACGGGAATAAAAGCCCGAAATGCCGGAGAAAGCCAGGCCCTGCTGCAATTGTACAATACCTATTGTTCCAAAAACAGATGCCTGGAATGCGTTATAGGGCATCATCTTCTTAAAAATTAATGTGCCAATGAGTTAAGAAGCCAATGCATCAATTATCAAATGATCTCATAGGACAATTGACACATTATCTTTATTTTTATCCCCGTGAAAGTATTGAACAACATCCGGTATTTTTTTGAAAAGCACGGTTTTGCCGTATCTTCCCGTCTTGCCGACAGGCTCGGGATGAAAGCCAAAAACGTACGGTTGTTCTTTATATATGTGTCTTTTGCCACTTTTGGTGTATGGTTTGGCGTTTATCTTACCCTGGCTTTTGTACTTAAACTGAAAGACATGGTCTATACCAAGAGAACTTCCGTTTTTGACCTTTAAATAAAATAAAGGTGGTTTGCAGCTTACTACAAAAAATCACTATAAGTTACCATAAATCTCTATAAGTACATAATTATAGGCCTTTGTTTTAAGGAGCCTGTTTTTTTAGAAATGCCCACGAAAAGCGTTTAAGTCACTTCATTATTCTACGATGTTTTTAAAAAGCATTTTTAATATTTTTTTTAACTTTTTTTGATGATTAAATAACGAAATCAGGGTCAAAATTTGATTTAGACCCTTTTTTTTTGGATATTGCCCCCTTCTTTTGTTAAACCTGAGACCTTGGGCCCGATGCAAGTATGTTGCGGCTCCGGACAATAAAACTAAATCTAAACTAATCTTTAAAACATATGAATTTTATGAGAAATAAATTTCTCTCTATTTTTCTAACACTAACTTCTTTTACAGTATTTTCACAGGAATTAGCAATACGGGAAACCCTGGAGAATCCATCAAAAGTGATCAATGACGGACAGATCGTATTACAGGTGGAAGGGGGGCAGGAACCGTATACATATAAATGGAGTGACCAGGACACCCCCCTCGCGTCGAACAAGGCCTCCGGACTTACGGAAGGGATCCCATACGAGGTCACGGTCACAGATGCTGCCGGACTATCAGTCACTAAGGAATACAAGATCCCGGCAAAGTCCATCACAGAAATTTTCAACGGAACCACGCAACCTATAGTAGATGCAATTGGTTCCGTTTTGTTTTGGGACCCTTTTGCAGCGGTGGGTATATACGATCCTGTGATTTATGATGACAATGGTGAGATGCTTTTGCACCCCAATGGTGATCCTATGACGGCAGCTGTACCTTTTATTGTAATATGGCTTGTTATCGGGGGAATATTCTTTACATTTCGTATGGGATTCATAAACCTGAGAGGCTTCAGGCATTCCTTGCAGCTCGCCAGGGGAAAATACGACCAACACGATGCTCCCGGGCAGGTAACCCATTTCCAGGCGTTGGCGACGGCCGTTTCCGGTACTGTGGGATTGGGAAATATCGCGGGGGTGGCCATAGCTATATCCCTGGGAGGCCCCGGAGCTACCTTTTGGATGATGCTCGCAGGATTCGTGGGCATGTCTTCCAAATTCGTGGAATGTTCTCTTGGAGTGAAGTACCGGGAGGTAACAGAAGACGGAAGGGTTTTTGGAGGGCCTATGAGCTACCTGGTAAAAGGACTGAAGGTCCGTGGCATGGAAAAATTCGGTAAAGTCCTGGCCGTAGTCTTTGCAGTGTTGTGTATTGGTGCTTCCTTTGGCGCCGGGAACATGTTCCAGTCCAACCAGGCCTTCGACCAGATGCAGGGGCAGTTCCCAGCTTTGGAAGGTAACGGTTTCTGGTTTGGTGTTATCATGGCCATCATGGTCGGTGCCGTGATCATCGGTGGTATAAAAAGTATAGCCAAGGTAACCAGTAAGGTGGTGCCTGTGATGGCTTCGATCTATGTGGCATCCGCTTTGCTGATCATATTTTTGAATATCAGTCATGTCGGAGAGGCTTTTACCGAGATTTTTAACGGTGCCTTCAACGCCGATGCCCTGAAAGGCGGGCTTGTCGGTGTTATGATACAAGGCCTTAGAAGAGGGGCGTTTTCTAATGAAGCCGGAGTCGGGTCTGCCGCCATAGCACACTCTACGGTGAAAACCAGGAATCCGGTATCTGAAGGGTTTGTGGGGCTTTTGGAACCATTTATAGATACCATAGTAGTGTGTACCCTGACCGCTTTGGTACTGATCTTTACGGGGGTTTATCACGAATCAGAAGGGCTCGGCGGAGCGCAACTGACTTCCCAGGCCTTCGGAAGTGTTATTTCATGGTTCCCTTACGTACTGGCCATAGCAATATTCCTCTTTGCTTTCTCAACAGCTATTTCATGGTCTTATTACGGAATGAGAGCTGCCACTTTTCTTTTCGGAAAAAGTAAAAAGGTAGAGCTTGTATATAAGATATTATTTTTAATGTTCGTAGTTTTGGGGGCTTCGATCAGTTTGGGTGCCGTACTCGAATTTTCGGATATGATGCTTCTTGCCATGGCCTTGCCTAATATTATCGGATTGTATATTATGTCTGGTGAAGTCCGCAAGGATATGAAAGAATACATACGCAAGCTACGGGCGAATGAGCTTTTTAAGAAGCCAAAACAGGTAAAAGCGACAGTTAGAGCTGGTGAGCAGCAGGATTAAACATTATTGTTGAGCATGACAAAGACTAAAGAGTCCTGGGGATCCAGGATTGGGCTTATTCTTGCCATGGCAGGAAATGCCGTTGGACTGGGGAACTTTTTGCGCTTCCCGGTACAGGCAGTGGAAAACGGAGGAGGAGCTTTTATTATACCATACCTGGTATGTTTTCTTCTTATGGGAATTCCGCTGCTATTCATAGAATGGTCTTCCGGAAGATATGGAGGAAGGTTTGGTAACCACAGTACTCCTTATATCCTCGATACGATGACCAAGGGGAGAATACTCAAATATATAGGTGTATTCGGAATATTTACCAACATAGCCGTAGCTGCATATTACGCCTATATCGAATCCTGGACCATGTCATATGTGCTCCACTCCCTGCGAGGCACCTTCAATGGGATGGACCAGACGGAAGTGGCTAACTTTTTCGTTTCCTATACCGATGTACTGCACAGTACTACGGGAATCCCTTTCGAAGCCGTTGTTTTCTATATTCTCTGCCTGTCTATTAATGTATATGTACTGTCCAAGGGGCTTCAGGGTGTGGAAAAAGTGGCCAAGATCGGAATGCCTTTGCTGATCCTTTTCGGTATAGTGCTGGCCATAAGAGGAATTACCCTGGGAACAAGCGGCGCTTCTGAAATATTCCCTGATGCCAATGCGTGGGACGGACTGAATTTTCTGTGGACACCGCAATACGAATCCATACTCGACCTGAAAGTGTGGATGGCTGCTGCCGGGCAGATATTCTTTACCCTTTCCGTAGGGATGGGGACCGTACACTGCTATGCCGCCTATGTAAAAAGTAAGGATGATATTGCGCTTAACGCAGTTTCAGCAGGTTTTATGAACGAGTTTATCGAAGTCGTGATAGGGAGTTCTATTGTTATACCTATTGCTGCCGGATACCTCGGGATGGACTGGGTCAGGGAAAACGCAGGTTTCGGAATGGCCTTTCAGACCATGCCCTATCTTTTCCAGCAATGGGGTACTGTGTTTGCTGCCGTTGCAGGAGTCATGTGGTTCGGGTTGCTGTTCTTTTCAGGGATAACCAGTTCCCTTGCGATGGGAACGCCCTGTGTGAGCTTTATGCAGGACGAGTTTAACTGGAACCGGAAAAAAGGGGCCATAGGCTTTGGCCTGGTCACCCTTATTATGGGACTGCCTACCGTGTTCCTGTTCAATTACGGGGTTTTTAACGAATATGATTACTGGGCAGGGACAGTGAGCCTGGTGCTCTTTGCCATGATGGAAACCATATTGTTCTCCTGGGTGTTCGGTTTGAAAAAAGGCTGGAAGGAGATCAATATGGGGTCGGATATTAAAATTCCGGAAGTGTATAAATACATTATAAAATTCGTAACCCCCGTAATACTGATTGTGGTTTTTCTTGGCACTGTATTTGCACCCAAAGACAATGACTGGTCGGGCAATATCAAGAGCCTGTTTTCCGGGAATGGCTGGACGCTGGATAATTCGTCCATTATAAAAACGATCAGCAATGCCGGACTCAAGGAACAAATAGCTGCCGCTACGGACCCGGCAGTGGTCCAACAGCTTCAGGATACCCTGTTCTGGGTGAGTATGGCCAGGGGGCTATTACTGGTCTTGTTGGTATTTATACTGGGATTGATATATTTGTCCTATAAGAAAAGAGTTAGAGAAGGGAGGGTAACAAGCATATGAACACAACAGCATTGATAATGATGATACTGGCCCAGGGCATCGTAGCCTGTATTGCGGGCTATTTCCTTTACAGGGTACTGACCACTCCGCCTAAACAGGAGCCGGATTCCTTTTCGGAAAATGATGAAGAGGCCCGGGAATAGTACGTGCCATTAAAAGATATTCCGTGATGAAGATATTGTCCCACTTCCGTTTCAACAAAAGAGAGCGAAGTGGGATTTTCTTTTTATTGTTCCTCATTATACTGGCGCAGGGCGTTTATTTTGGCCTGGGTTTTATAGGGCCTTCGGAGGAGACCGGAAAAAATGAAGTGCTGAAAGGGTTTCAGAAAGAGATAGATTCACTGAAAGCCGTTGAAGGTGGTCGTCAGGATACCGTATATCCCTTTAATCCCAATTATATTTCGGACTATAAAGGATATGTCCTGGGGATGACCGTAGAAGAAATTGACAGGTTGCACCGGTACAGAAATGCGGGGAAATTTGTAAATACAACCTCAGAATTTGGTGAGGTAACCGGTGTTTCCGATTCGCTGTTGCGCAAAATATCTCCTTATTTCCGGTTTCCCGTTTTTTCGGGAAAATCCGGAGGAGCAAGGACAGATGATTATGTGCGGGAAGCCGGGAGTGCTGTTAAAAAAGAGGACCTGAACCATGCGGTCGAAGCTGACTTCAGGAGTGTGCCGGGAATAGGGGAGAAGCTATCTGCCCGTATTGTAAAATACCGGGACCTGCTCGGCGGATACTCGCTGAGCGAACAACTCTATGAAGTGTATGGCCTGGATTCAACAGTTGTAAAAAGAGCTTTACAGCGCTTCGAAGTGATCGAACCACCCGTGATACAGAAACTGGACATCAATTCAATTTCACTCAAAGAATTGGCCTCCCTGGCATACCTGAACCGCGAAGAGGCAAGGAAGATAATAGCCTACCGGAGTAGGGCGGGAAAGATAAAATCGTTAGATGAACTCCGTAAAATTGAAAATTTCTCTCCGGGAAAAATTCGTAGAATTAAACTATATTTGACCACGGAATAATGGCATAGCGTAAAATACGTATGAAGGAAAGAAAAACGGAAGCCGGTAACGACCATCCGGATTTTCGGAATGGATGACCCGGCCGTATGAAAATATCTGCCAGATTATGTCGTTATACCATAGAAAAAAAGTGTAGGAGGTTGTGAAATCTGCCTCCTGTTTTTTTATCTTTATTTTAGGGTTTTCAGCTTGTTTTATATATTTGAACGTCGTATTTTTGTTGTTCTTTAAAACTTGATTATCATATATTTAATTAAATAATACGTTAAATGGATATCGATATAAACACCACTATGAACTTTGACTATTCTGAGACCCAGAAAATGGTCAAGGCCTCCGCGAGGGAATTTGCGGAACAGTTTATAAGGCCTCACGTCATGGAGTGGGATGAAAAGCAGACATTCCCCGTAGAGTTATTCAAAAAAGCCGGGGAACTGGGGTTTATGGGGGTTTTGGTTCCTGAGCAATACGGAGGTTCCGGGCTGGGCTACCACGAATACATAGCGGTCATTGAGGAAATATCGAGGGTTGACCCTTCCATAGGTCTTTCCGTAGCGGCGCACAATTCGCTTTGCACCAATCATATTCTCGAATTTGCTAACGAAGAACAAAAACAGAAATGGCTGCCTAAACTTGCCACAGGACAGTGGATCGGTGCCTGGGGGCTTACCGAACACAATACGGGGTCTGATGCCGGAGGTATGAATACCACAGCTGTAAAAGAAGGAGGTGAATGGGTGCTTAATGGGGCTAAAAACTTTATCACCCATGGAAGGAGCGGAGATATTGCCGTTGTGATCGTCAGGACCGGGGAAAAGGGGGATTCCCGTGGGATGACGGCCTTTGCGGTAGAGAGAGGGACTCCCGGGTTTTCCAGTGGTAAGAAAGAAGATAAGCTGGGGATGCGTGCCAGTGAAACTGCCGAACTGGTTTTTGATAATTGCAGGATCCCCGATGCTAACAGGCTGGGGAGTGTAGGAGAAGGGTTTATACAGTCCATGAAAGTCCTGGATGGTGGAAGGATATCTATCGGGGCACTGTCTCTGGGAACTGCCAAGGGAGCTTATGAAGCTGCATTGAAATATTCAAAAGAGAGAAAGCAATTCGGAAAAGCCATTTGTGAGTTCCAGGGAATATCCTTTAAACTTGCGGATATGGCTACCGAGATCGAGGTGTCGGAACTGTTACTGCACAAGGCGGCATTTGGTAAGAATGCAGGCCGTGAAATTACCAAGGTGAGTGCTATGGCCAAGATGTATGCTTCCGAGGCCTGTGTAAAGATAGCCAGCGAAGCTGTACAGATACACGGGGGGTATGGTTATATCAAGGACTTTCCGGTGGAAAAATTCTACCGGGATTCCAAATTGTGTACCATAGGAGAAGGTACAACCGAGATACAGAAAGTGGTTATTTCGAGGCAGATCCTGAAATAACAAAACGTTTGAGGTGCACGATAGTGTGTCTTTATGGGTTGAGCCTTTGTTTCGGGTAAGGCATGCCCCTGGTAAAAAATAAAAATATTTTGGAGATATTAAAATTAATGGTGTACATTTGCAATCCTAAATGAAAGGGGGTGGTTAAGACATGTTAATAATACCGATAAAAGAAGGCGAAAATATAGACAGAGCGCTGAAGCGTTTCAAAAGGAAGTTCGATCGTACAGGGACAATGCGTCAACTGCGTTCCCGTCAGCAATTCACAAAACCTTCTGTGAAGAGAAGATCGCAAATCCAGAAAGCACAATACATTCAGCATTTGAGGGATCAGGAAGATATCTAGTATTCTCCTGTTTCGGATAAAATAAGAACCTCCTGCATTTATACATGCGGGAGGTTTTTTTATGGTACAGCCTTTCTTGTGTTATACTTTTCTAAGCTCGGCCCCAAAAGTTTTGGAGTTTTGGAGTTCGGAGTTGCAAAACGTGTAGGATTTAAACGTAGTAAAAAAGGATCGTACTTGTCCCGGTCAAAAGTCGGGAAAGGCATTTTCTGTATTCCTTATTTTAAGTTTAGTAACTTTGTTTGTCTAAAGGTTTGTTTATGTCTGTTTCCGCTTTTCTGGAATATCTTCGCCTGGAGAAAAACTATTCGGCGCATACAGTAAGAGCTTATAAGAGGGACCTGGAGTTTTTTACAGATTTCTGCTTGTCTGAGTATGATGTGGAGGGTATTCGTGAGGCTGCCTATCCCCTGATCCGGAACTGGATAGTGAAGCTGGTGGATGACGGGCTTTCGAACCGCACAGTAAACCGCAAGATAGCCTCTTTGAATGCTTACTACAAATTTCTTGTCCGGATAAAAGATATCAAGGTAAACCCGCTTGCCAAACACAAGTCCCTGAAAACGCCAAAAAAAGTAGAGGTGCCTTTTTCTGAAGAAGAAATGCAGGCCGTGCTCCGTGTCATTTCCTATAAAGACGATTTTGAAGGGCTCCGGGATCAGTGTGTTATAGAGTTGTTCTATGCTACCGGGATGCGAAGGAGTGAACTTATGAACCTGAAGGTGGGGGATATCGATTTTTCTGCGGGTACCATTAAAATATTGGGAAAGCGCAATAAAGAGAGGGTTGTTCCTTTGCTTCGGCATTTAAGAGGTGTTATAAAGGCCTATCTGGAAAAAAGAAAGGAAGTGGCTACAATAGCATCCGGGGATATCTTAATTTTGGTTAAAAACGGGAATAAAATTTACGAAACACTTGTTTATCGGGTAATAAATCGTTATTTTAGTGAGGTGTCTTTTAAGGTGAAAAAGAGTCCGCATATTTTAAGGCATACCTTTGCGACTCATATACTTAATAAAGGCGCAGATCTGAATTCGGTAAAGGAACTATTAGGGCATTCCAGTCTCGCTTCTACACAGGTATACACGCACAACAGCATTGCGCAGTTGAAGAAAGTGTATGGGGAAGCGCACCCCAGGAACAAGAAGTAATTCCCGCAGCCGGACGAATTAATGTTTAACCCAGAAAGCACTTGTATTTTATCCGGTACAGATGATCAAAGCTCATACGGTCCCCTGTTTTTTTTCGAAGTGAGTTTGTCCGGAACAGGTCAGCTATCGGGGAGCAGTAAGGGCGGCAGGGACGGATAGGAATACGGGTGGTTTCATCTAATACCTAATGCAATGAGAGTTAAGACGCAATCTGTGAATTTTAATGCGGATGGAAAATTGGTGGATTTCATTCAGAAAAGAATGGATAAGCTGGACAATTATTACGACAGGATCGTATCTTCCGATGTTTATTTGAAAGTGGAGAATACCAGTGCAAAAGAAAACAAGATGGTAGAAGTAAAAGTCCATGTGCCAGGTGATGAGTTTATAGTGAAAAAACAGTGTAAGACATTTGAAGAGGGGATAGATACCGCGGCAGGTTCGTTAGAGAGGGTGTTGTTAAAACGGAAAGAGAAACTCAGGGCGTATATATAGACAAAAAATTCAGAAAAAATGTTTTGAATAAAAAAATAAATATATACATTTGCAGTCCGTTAGAAATAACGGGCTTTTTTTATTGTTTTCAGGCCTTTGTGGGCCGGCTCCGGAAGGCAGTTAAAGCGGGGAGATACTCAAGCGGCCAACGAGGACAGACTGTAAATCTGTTGGTTTTTACCTTCGCAGGTTCGAATCCTGCTCTCCCCACAAAGTTTTCAAATAAGCCGGCGTCAAAAGCCGGTAGGTTTTTGTAAGGCGGCGTTTTGAAAACTTTGAGTAAGGGGCACCCTTACGGATCACCGAGCGATAGTGAGGTAATCCTGGTTGTTCTGAAGAAGCTGACATCAAAAAGCCGGTAGGTTTTTGTAAGGCGGCGTTTTGAAAACTTTGAGTAAGGGGCACCCTTGCGGATCACCGAGCGATAGTGAGGTAATCCTGGTGTCCTGAAAAAGCCGGTATCAAAATTCAGGGCTTTCATAGAGTGATGTTTGGGGTTCTGTATAAGAGATGTTCTTGCGGGTTGTAAGTGATTTGTTGTTCTGTGAAAAAAAATGGAATTTTGAAACTAAAATTAAATAAGCGGGAGTAGCTCAGTTGGTAGAGCGTCAGCCTTCCAAGCTGAATGTCGCGAGTTCGAACCTCGTCTCCCGCTCAAGAAAGTAAACGTGTTTATGTTTCGTAAATTGTTTGCTTGGAAAGAGCAAGGTGAGAAATTTACCCTGAGTATAGCCGAAGGGAATCTCGTCTCCCGCTCAAAAAGTGTTCGGTATTTAAAGTTCAGGGTTTTCTTCTGAAGCCCAACTTTGAACTTTAAACCTTGAGCATTGAATCAAATCATGCCGACGTAGCTCAGGGGTAGAGCGTTTCCTTGGTAAGGAAGAGGTCACGGGTTCAAATCCCGTCGTTGGCTCACGGAGAACTTAAATTTGAACACTAATATATAACTAAGATTAAATTATTACATCATGGCAAAGGAAACTTTTGATCGTTCCAAACCGCACTTGAATATTGGTACTATTGGACACGTGGATCACGGTAAAACAACTTTAACCGCTGCTATTACTAAAGTTTTGGCGGATGCCGGTTTTTCTGAAGCAAGAAGCTTTGATCAGATTGATAACGCTCCGGAAGAAAAAGAAAGAGGTATTACAATTAATACATCTCACGTAGAATATCAAACAGCTAACCGTCACTACGCGCACGTTGACTGTCCTGGTCACGCCGACTATGTAAAGAACATGGTTACCGGTGCTGCTCAGATGGATGGAGCTATCCTCGTTGTTGCTGCTACGGATGGTCCTATGCCGCAAACTCGTGAGCACATCCTTCTTGGACGTCAGGTAGGTGTGCCGAGAATTGTAGTGTTCCTGAACAAAGTGGATTTGGTAGATGATGAAGAGTTGTTGGAGTTAGTAGATATGGAAGTTAGAGATCTGTTGAGCTTTTACGAGTACGACGGAGATAACGGGCCTGTAATCCAGGGATCTGCTCTCGGGGCTCTTAATGGAGAGCAAAAGTGGGTAGATACAGTTTTAGAGCTTATGGAAGCTGTAGATAGCTGGATCGAGTTGCCTCAAAGGGATGTGGATAAGGACTTCCTTATGCCTATCGAAGATGTGTTTACTATTACAGGACGTGGTACTGTGGCTACCGGACGTATTGAGACCGGAGTTGCCAAGACCGGAGATGCTGTAGATATTATTGGTATGGGTGCGGAGAAATTGACTTCTACTATTACTGGGGTTGAGATGTTCCGTAAAATACTCGACAGAGGTGAGGCCGGAGATAACGTAGGTCTGTTGCTGAGGGGTATTGAAAAAACTCAGATCAGAAGAGGTATGGTAATTTGTAAGCCTGGTTCTGTGACTCCTCACACTAAATTTAAGGCTGAGGTATACGTTCTGAAAAAAGAAGAAGGTGGTCGTCACACTCCGTTCCACAACAACTATCGTCCTCAGTTCTACCTGAGAACTACTGACGTAACAGGAACTATTACACTGCCAGAAGGGGTAGAGATGGTGATGCCTGGTGATAACCTTACGATCACTGTTGATCTGATCAACCCTGTAGCTTGTAGTGTAGGTCTGCGTTTCGCTATCCGTGAAGGTGGTAGAACCGTAGGTGCCGGTCAGGTTACTGAAATACTCGACTAATATTCCAGTCGAAAAATTATAAAATCAAAGCCGGAAGATGCCTTTTTTGATTTAGGACCTTCCGGCTTTACCAACGGGTGTAGTTCAAGGGTAGAATAGCGGTCTCCAAAACCGTTGATGGGAGTTCGAATCTCTCCACCCGTGCTAAGAGAAAAAAAGATGACAATAATAGGTTATATAAAAGAGTCGTTTACAGAGTTAAAAAACAATGTTACCTGGCCAAGCTGGGCCGAAGGGCAAAGGCTGATGGTTGTGGTGGCAACTTTTTCTATGTTGTTTTCTTTGGCTATATGGGGAGTAGATACTGTTTTCGGTGAACTTATTAAGCTGTATTACGCTAATTTTAGTTAACTAGATTGCAATGGCAGAAGCGTTAGTCAAAAAGTGGTATGTGGTAAGAGCGGTGAGCGGTCAGGAGAACAAGGTGAAATCTTATATTGAAAATGAGATAGCGCGCCTTGGATATTCCGATTATGTGGATGAAGTGCTCGTGCCTACCGAAAAGGTAGTCCAGATACGTAATGGAAAGAAAGTAAATAAAGAAAGAGTTTATTTTCCCGGATATGTTATGGTCAAGGCCAACCTGGGAGGGGAAATAGCTCATATTATAAAGTCGATTACCGGTGTTATAGGCTTTCTCGGTGAAGTTAAGGGCGGAGATCCTGTGCCTTTGCGTAAGTCTGAAGTGAACCGTATGCTTGGAAAAGTGGACGAGTTATCGGTAAAGACAGACAATGTGGTTATACCTTATTCCGTGGGCGAGACAGTCAAAGTAATAGATGGTCCTTTTAACGGCTTTAACGGTACGGTCGAAAAAGTAAATGAAGAAAAGCGTAAGCTGGAAGTGATGGTGAAGATATTCGGTCGTAAAACTCCACTCGAGCTCAGCTATATGCAGGTAGAGAAGATTTAAAGTGTTACATATATAAATAGGAGTGTCTTTTGCTTCCTTTAGTGAGGCGCTTCCGAGATTAAATTCTGAACAATGGCAAAAGAAGTAAGTAAAGTAGTTAAACTACAAGTTAGGGGAGGTGCTGCGAATCCGTCGCCACCGGTTGGACCCGCTTTAGGTGCTGCCGGAGTTAACATCATGGAGTTCTGTAAGCAGTTTAATGCGCGTACACAGGACAAAGCGGGCAAAGTATTGCCTGTTGTTATCACGGTATACAAAGATAAGTCGTTCGACTTTATTGTAAAGACACCGCCGGCGGCAGTTCAATTGAAGGAAGCGGCTAAGATTAAAAGTGGTTCCGGAGAACCTAACCGTAAAAAAGTGGCAAGCATTACCTGGGATCAGGTAAAAGCTATTGCCGAAGACAAGATGCAGGATCTCAATGCATTTACCGTAGAGTCTGCCATGAGCATGGTAGCTGGTACTGCGAGGTCTATGGGATTAACGGTTACAGGTGAGAGGCCTTTTTAAATCTTAAAAGACAAGGAAAATGGCAAAATTGACGAAAAAGCAAAAAGAAGCTGTAGCTAAAATAGACAAGAATAAGCTGTATTCGGTAAATGAGGCTTCCGCTTTAATAAAGGAGATAACCAATGTAAAATTTGATGCATCGGTTGATATCGCCGTAAGGCTGGGTGTTGACCCTCGTAAAGCCAATCAAATGGTACGAGGCGTGGTAACACTTCCTCATGGTACAGGTAAAGATGTAAAGGTTCTGGCGCTGGTAACTCCGGATAAGGAAGCCGAAGCCAAGGAAGCCGGTGCGGACTATGTAGGCCTGGACGAATATCTGCAAAAGATAAAAGACGGTTGGACCGACGTTGACGTGATCATCACCATGCCGAGCGTTATGGGTAAACTCGGACCCCTGGGACGTATTCTCGGACCCCGCGGACTGATGCCTAACCCGAAGACCGGTACGGTAACCATGGATGTGGCTAAAGCCGTAGGCGAAGTAAAAGCCGGTAAGATCGACTTTAAGGTAGACAAGACCGGAATCGTACATACTGCGATAGCCAAGGCCTCATTCACTCCGGAGAAGATCGCCGGAAACGCGAATGAGCTGATTCAAACTCTAATAAAATTAAAACCAACTGCAGCTAAAGGTACTTATATTAAGAGTATTCATTTGTCTAGCACAATGAGTCCCAGTGTACCTGTAGACCCTAAGGCAGTTTAATTTGGTAGTTAATAATTCTTTTAATCATGACGAGAGAAGAAAAAGCAACGGTAATAAGTGATTTAACTGCACAGTTGGCGGATAATGTCAATATCTACCTCGCAGATATATCAGGTTTGGATGCGGCAACTACCTCTAATTTGCGTAGGGCGTGTTTTAAAGCTAATGTAAAACTTGCAGTGGTAAAAAACACATTGCTTGCCAAAGCAATGGAGGCTTCTGATAAAGACTTTGGCGAATTGCCTTCTACTTTAAAAGGCAACACTTCGCTGATGTTTTCTGAAACAGGTAATGCGCCTGCCAAGTTGATCAAGGATTTCCGTAAAAAATCGGAAAAACCCTTGCTGAAAGGTGCATTTATCGAAGAGGCAATCTATATCGGAGATGAGCAACTGGATGCGCTGGTAAGCATCAAGTCCAAAGAAGAAGTTATCGGAGATATTATCGGACTGTTGCAATCGCCTGCTAAAAATGTTATTTCCGGACTTAAATCAGGTGGCGGAAAACTGGCAGGTATCCTCAAGACTTTATCAGAAAAGGAATAAGTACGCACTTAAAAACAATTATATTTTAAAATTCTAAAAACGATAGAAATGGCAGATTTGAAAGATTTTGCAGAACAATTGGTTAACTTAACAGTAAAAGAAGTAAACGAGTTAGCTGACATACTGAAAGAAGAATACGGCATTGAGCCTGCTGCTGCTGCAGTAGCTGTTGCTGGTGGCGCTGCTGCCGGAGGTGGAGAAGCTGCTGAAGAAAAGTCTGAATTTGACGTAATCCTTAAAGCTGCAGGCGGATCTAAACTGGCAGTTGTAAAGCTGGTTAAAGAACTTACCGGTCTCGGACTTAAAGAAGCTAAAGAGATCGTTGATAGCGCTCCTAAAGCGATTAAAGAAGGAATTGCTAAAGACGAAGCAGAAGGAATCAAATCTTCTTTGGAAGAAGCCGGAGCAGAGGTTGAGCTTAAATAAGTTCGCCGTGCTTTAAAGCCTTGGTTTAGGTCTTTTCGCCCTGCGCGAATTAGGCCTAAACCCTTTTGCATATGAGGTGTATTCTGTTTTTAAAGGTTACAGGTTTTAAGTTACAGGTTGCGGGTTTATTTGAGTAACAACCTATAACCGAAACCTGCAACTTGCAACCTGAAACTTTGAATCCCATATGCCTTGATATTACTTTTATTTAATCAAAATTTTGTCCATTGATGTTCACAAATCAGACTGAAAGAATAAGTTTCGCCTCGGCCAAGAACACCCCGGACTATCCGGATTTCTTGGACATTCAGATCAAGTCGTTCCAGGACTTCTTCCAGCTGGAAACTAAATCTGAAGAAAGAGGACGTGAAGGGTTGTACAACACCTTCATGGAAAACTTCCCGATTACTGATACACGCAATCAGTTTGTATTAGAGTTTTTAGATTATTTTGTGGACCCTCCCAGGTATACCATTCAGGAATGTATTGAAAGAGGGTTAACGTATAGTGTTCCTTTGAAAGCCAGATTGAAACTGTATTGTACCGATCCGGAACACGAGGACTTTGAGACCATAGTGCAGGACGTTTACCTGGGCACCATTCCTTATATGACCCCGAGTGGAACCTTCGTTATCAATGGAGCGGAAAGAGTTGTAGTTTCGCAGTTGCACCGTTCCCCCGGAGTATTCTTTGGACAATCTTTCCACGCCAACGGAACCAAACTTTATTCTGCCAGGGTAATCCCGTTCAAAGGGTCCTGGATAGAATTTGCCACCGATATCAACAGCGTGATGTACGCGTACATCGACAGAAAGAAAAAATTACCGGTGACTACCCTGTTCCGGGCCATAGGTTTTGAAAGGGATAAAGATATCCTCGAAATATTCGACCTGGCCGAGGAAGTGAAAGTGTCTAAGACCGGGCTCAAAAAAGTACTGGGCAGAAAGCTCGCCGCAAGGGTGCTGAACACATGGCACGAGGATTTCGTAGATGAAGATACCGGCGAAGTAGTTTCTATCGAGCGTAACGAGATCGTGCTCGACAGGGACACCGTACTCGAAAAAGACCATATAGAAGAGATTATCGATGCAGATGTAAAAACCATCCTCCTGCACAAGGAAGACAGCCAGACTGCAGACTACGCGATAATTCACAATACACTGCAAAAAGACCCTACCAACTCCGAAAAAGAGGCGGTAGAGCATATATACAGACAACTGCGTAACGCGGAACCGCCCGATGAGGAGACCGCACGTGGTATCATAGACAAACTGTTCTTCTCCGATCAGCGATACAATCTCGGTGAAGTGGGACGGTACAGGATGAACAAGAAGCTGGGTCTCAATATCGATATGGAGAAACAGATCCTCACCAAGGAAGATATCATCACTATCATTAAATACCTGATAGAGCTGATAAGCGCCAAGGCCGAGGTGGATGATATCGATCACCTGTCTAACAGGCGTGTGAGAACAGTTGGAGAACAATTGTCTGCACAGTTCGGCGTAGGTCTGGCCCGTATGGCAAGGACCATTCGCGAACGGATGAACGTAAGGGACAACGAGGTGTTTACCCCGATAGACCTTATCAATGCCAAGACCCTGTCTTCAGTGATCAATTCTTTCTTCGGTACCAATCAGTTGTCCCAGTTTATGGACCAGACCAACCCGTTGGCCGAAATTACACACAAAAGACGTTTGTCTGCACTCGGACCGGGCGGACTTTCCAGGGAGAGAGCAGGATTCGAGGTTCGTGATGTTCACTATACACACTACGGACGCCTTTGCCCCATCGAAACACCCGAAGGGCCGAATATCGGTCTGATCTCCTCGCTGAGCGTTTTCGCGAAGGTAAATAACATGGGCTTCATTGAAACCCCTTACCGCAAAGTAGAGAACGGAAAAGTAGATGTTTCCGAATACGGGTATTTGAGTGCGGAAGAAGAAGAAGAAAAACTCATCGCACAAGCGAATATCCCCCTGGACGAGGATGGCACTATACTAAAAGACAAGGTTATTGCACGTGAAGAAGGCGATTTCCCGGTAGTAGACCCGGCCCAGGTGCACTACACCGACGTAGCGCCCAATCAGATCGCGTCTATATCCGCATCGCTAATCCCGTTCCTGGAACACGATGATGCGAACCGTGCCCTCATGGGATCTAACATGATGCGCCAGGCTGTTCCTATTTTAAGGCCCGAAGCACCGGTGGTAGGTACCGGACTGGAAAGAAGAGTAGCCTCTGATTCCAGGGTGCTGATCAATGCCGAAGGCGATGGTGAGGTAGAATATGTAGATGCCCAGAAGATCACCATTAAATACGACAGAACAGAAGAAGATAGACTGGTAAGTTTTGACAATGATTCCAAGACTTACGAACTCATCAAGTTCAGAAAAACAAACCAGGGGACTTCCATAAACCTGAAACCTATCGTTAAAAAGGGGGACAGGGTTGCCAAAGGGCAGGTACTTTGTGAAGGATACGCCACCCAACAGGGCGAACTTGCCCTTGGAAGGAACATGCAGGTGGCCTTCATGCCCTGGAAAGGATATAACTTTGAGGATGCGATAGTGATCTCCGAAAAAGTGGTAAGGGAAGATATCTTTACCTCTATCCATATCGACGAGTACTCTCTCGAAGTAAGGGATACCAAACTCGGAGCGGAAGAGCTTACCAACGACATCCCGAACGTTTCCGAAGAAGCTACAAAAGATCTCGATGAACAGGGAATGATAAGGATCGGTGCCGAAGTAAAACCCGGTGACATCCTTATCGGTAAGATCACACCTAAGGGAGAATCAGACCCGACACCGGAAGAAAAGCTGTTAAGAGCTATCTTCGGAGATAAGGCCGGGGACGTAAAAGATGCTTCTCTCAAGGCTTCTCCTTCACTGAGAGGTGTGGTTATTGACAAAAAACTGTTTGCCAGAGCGCTTAAAGATAAACGCAAAAGAGCAAAAGATAAAGAGGATATCGCCAAACTCGAGTTGGAATACAACACCAAGTTCGAGGACCTGAAGAGTGTACTGGTGGAAAAACTGTTTACCCTCGTAAACGGAAAAACATCACAAGGGGTATTGAACGACCTCGGCGAGGAAGTATTGCCGAAAGGGAAGAAATACACCCTGAAAATGCTCAACGGGGTGGACGATTTTGCTCACCTCGTAGGCGGAACCTGGACGACAGACGATCATACCAATGCACTGATCGCCGATCTGCTGCACAATTACAAGATCAAACTGAATGACCTTCAGGGAGCATTGCGAAGAGACAAGTTTACCATTTCCGTAGGAGATGAACTTCCTGCCGGTATTATGAAACTGGCCAAGATCTACATCGCTAAGAAACGTAAACTGAAAGTGGGAGACAAGATGGCCGGTCGCCACGGTAACAAAGGTATTGTGGCCCGTATCGTTCGCCAGGAAGATATGCCTTTCCTCGAAGACGGTACACCGGTAGACATCGTGCTCAACCCACTGGGGGTACCTTCGCGTATGAACATTGGCCAGATCTACGAAACCGTACTCGGATGGGCAGGTAAAAAACTCGGTAAGAAGTTTGCAACGCCTATTTTCGACGGAGCTTCGCTGGATGAGATCAACAAATATACTGACGAAGCCGGGGTGCCGAGATTCGGACATACCCACCTCTATGACGGAGGCACAGGAGAACGTTTTGACCAGGCTGCGACCGTAGGAGTTATCTACATGATAAAACTCGGCCACATGATCGACGATAAGATGCACGCCCGTTCTATCGGACCTTACTCGCTGATCACACAGCAACCGCTCGGTGGTAAAGCACAGTTTGGAGGACAACGTTTCGGAGAGATGGAAGTATGGGCTCTGGAAGCCTACGGAGCATCCAGCACACTGAGGGAGATCCTCACCGTGAAGTCTGACGATGTGATCGGAAGGGCCAAGACTTACGAATCTATCGTAAAAGGAGAGGCCATGCCGGAACCCGGACTGCCCGAATCCTTCAATGTATTGATGCACGAACTCAAAGGCCTGGGACTCGACATCAGGCTGGAGGAATAATTGATATCACGGAGACCGGCAGGTGGTTCACAGACCATCCGCCGGAAACCCGTACCAAATTACACTTAATTCATTATCACCATACATCATGGCTAGAGGAAAAGATAAGAATACAGTAACGAGATTTAACAAGATCTCCATTGGCCTGGCATCACCGGAGTCTATCCTGGCGGAGTCCCGCGGAGAGGTTTTAAAGCCGGAAACCATCAACTACCGGACCCATAAACCGGAACGTGACGGGTTGTTTTGCGAACGGATCTTCGGTCCGGTCAAGGATTATGAATGTGCCTGTGGAAAATACAAGAGGATCAGGTATAAAGGCATTGTATGCGACCGGTGTGGTGTTGAAGTTACCGAGAAAAAAGTACGAAGGGACCGCGTTGGGCACATCAACCTCGTAGTTCCTATTGCACATATATGGTATTTCAGGTCCCTGCCCAACAAGATAGGGTACCTGCTGGGACTGCCTTCCAAGAAGCTCGATATGATCATCTATTACGAGCGCTATGTGGTTATACAGCCCGGGAATGCCAAGAACGCGGAAGGGGAACCCGTACAGTCAATGGATTTCCTCACCGAAGAAGAATATCTGAACATACTGGACAGCCTTCCGCAGGACAACCAGTACCTGGAAGACACCGACCCCAACAAGTTCATTGCCAAAATGGGGGCAGAGTGTATCATAGAACTGCTGAACAGGATAGACCTGGACGCTTTGTCCTATGACCTGCGCCATAAGGCCAATAACGAAACTTCAAAACAAAGAAAGACCGAAGCCCTCAAAAGGCTGCAGGTCGTGGAAGCCTTCCGTGAGGCCCAGCAAAACAGGGAGAACAAACCCGAATGGATGATCCTGAAAGTAATCCCTGTAATTCCGCCGGAACTGCGGCCGCTGGTACCCCTGGACGGAGGACGTTTTGCCACATCCGACCTGAATGACCTGTACCGAAGGGTAATCATAAGGAATAACCGTCTGAAAAGACTGATGGAGATCAAAGCGCCCGAAGTAATCCTCCGTAACGAAAAGAGGATGCTCCAGGAATCTGTGGACTCCCTGTTCGACAATACCCGTAAGTCTTCTGCGGTGAAGACCGAGTCAAACAGGCCGCTGAAATCCCTGTCCGACTCCCTTAAAGGAAAGCAGGGACGTTTCCGTCAGAACCTCCTCGGTAAACGTGTGGACTATTCTGCACGTTCTGTGATCGTTGTAGGTCCGGAATTGAGAATGTACGAGTGCGGTCTGCCGAAAGACATGGCAGCGGAAATATACAAGCCTTTCGTAATCCGTAAGCTGATCGAAAGGGGTATTGTAAAGACCGTAAAATCCGCCAAGAAGATCATAGACAGAAAAGAACCCGTGGTTTGGGATATCCTGGACAACGTTATCAAAGGCCACCCGGTATTACTCAACCGGGCTCCTACGCTGCACAGGCTGGGTATTCAGGCCTTCCAGCCCAAACTGATAGAAGGAAAGGCCATTCAGCTGCACCCGCTGGCCTGTACCGCATTCAACGCCGACTTTGATGGTGACCAGATGGCGGTACACCTGCCGCTGGGCCCCGAGGCCATACTCGAAGCACAGTTACTGATGCTGGCTTCTCATAATATCCTGAACCCTGCCAATGGTTCGCCGATCACCGTACCTTCACAGGATATGGTACTCGGACTGTACTATATGACCAAGGAACGAAGGAGTACTCCGGAAGAACCCGTAAAAGGAGAAGGGCTCACCTTCTACTCTCCGGAAGAGGTGATCATTGCCTATAATGAGAAAAAAGTGGACCTCAATGCCATCGTTAAGGTAAGGACAAAAGATTTTAATGAAGATAGGGAACTGGTCAACCAGATCATAGAAACCACCGTAGGGAGGATACTGTTCAATGAAGTAGTCCCTGAAGAGGCAGGCTACATCAATACGGTACTTACCAAGAAGTCACTGCGTGACATTATCGGTTACGTACTGAAAGTGACCAATGTGCCTGCTACGGCGGACTTTCTGGATAAAATAAAGAATACCGGGTACAGGATGGCATTCCAGGGAGGACTGTCGTTCAGCCTTGGAGATATTATTATCCCGAAAGAAAAACACCAGATGATCGGTGAGGCCAATGAGCAGGTAGAAGGCATTATGATGAACTACAACATGGGTCTGATCACCAATAACGAACGTTATAACCAGGTGATCGATGTGTGGACATCAACCAATGCCATGCTTACCGAACTTGCCATGAAGCGTATCCGTGAGGACAAGCAAGGCTTTAACTCCGTGTACATGATGCTCGACTCCGGAGCGAGGGGATCCAAAGAACAGATCCGACAGCTTACCGGAATGCGTGGTTTGATGGCCAAGCCGAAGAAATCTACGGCAGGAGGAGGGGAGATTATTGAAAACCCCATCCTGTCCAACTTTAAAGAAGGACTTTCCATCCTGGAATACTTTATCTCCACTCACGGTGCGCGTAAAGGTCTTGCCGATACCGCCCTGAAAACGGCCGATGCCGGTTATCTGACCCGTCGTCTGGTGGATGTTTCCCAGGATGTCATTATCAATACCGAGGATTGCGGTACCCTGAGAGGTGTGGAAGTAGAAGCCCTCAAAAAGAACGAGGAGGTTGTGGAGTCGCTCGGGGAAAGGATACTCGGACGTGTATCGCTGAACGATGTTTACGATCCGCTCACCGAAGAACTACTCGTAAGTTCGGGCGAAGAGATCACCGAAGAGATGGTGAAAAAGATAGACGCATCTCCGCTGGAACGTATGGAAGTACGCTCTGCCCTGACCTGTGAAGCCAAACAAGGTATCTGTGCCAAATGTTACGGCCGTAACCTGGCCACCGGGAAAATGGTACAAAGAGGAGAATCCGTTGGTGTTATCGCAGCACAGTCTATCGGGGAGCCCGGTACACAGTTAACACTGCGTACCTTCCACGTAGGAGGTATTGCCGGGAACATTTCTGAAGAGAACAAGTTGCTGGCCAAATTCGACGGTGTAGCTACGATAGAAGACCTCAAGATCGTAAAGAGCGAGAACTCGGAAGGAGAGAAAGTCGACGTTGTGATATCCCGAACCTCGGAGGTGAAGATCACCGATAAAAAGACCGGTATCGTATTGAGTACCAATAACATTCCTTATGGATCACAGATATTCATCAAGGATGGACAAAAGATAAGCAAGGATGATGTAATCTGCCAGTGGGATCCCTATAATGGGGTGATCATTTCCGAATTTTCCGGAAGCATCGTTTACGAAAATATAGAACAGGGAATTACCTATCAGGTAGAGATCGACGAACAGACCGGATTCCAGGAAAAAGTGATCTCCGAATCCAGGAACAAGAAACTCATTCCTACGCTGCTTATTAAAGGCAGTAAAGGAGAGACCCTGCGTTCGTACAACTTACCCGTAGGAGCCCACATCATGGTAGACGACGGTGAAAAGATCAAAGAAGGTAAGGTTCTGGTTAAGATACCGCGTAAATCGGCCAAGGCCGGGGATATTACCGGTGGTCTGCCCAGGGTTACCGAGCTTTTCGAAGCACGGAACCCCTCAAACCCTGCCGTTGTTTCCGAGATCGACGGTGTAGTGTCGTTCGGTAAGATAAAACGTGGTAACCGCGAGATCATTGTCGAGTCCAAACTGGGAGAATTGAAGAAGTATCTCGTAAAACTTTCAAACCAGATCCTAGTACAGGAAAACGACTTTGTAAGGGCCGGAATGCCTCTGTCTGACGGTTCTGTGACACCCGAAGATATACTCAAGATCAAAGGGCCGTCTGCCGTTCAGCAATACCTGGTTAACGAAGTACAGGAAGTCTACCGTCTACAGGGTGTGAAGATCAATGACAAACACTTTGAAGTGGTTGTCCGTCAGATGATGCGTAAGGTTAGGATCAACGATCCCGGAGATACCATCTTCCTCGAAGGACAGCTCGTTCATAAAGACGACTTTATCGAAGAGAACGACGAACTGTTCGGTAAGAAAGTTGTTGAAGATGCAGGAGACTCTACCGCACTCAAACCCGGCCAGATCATTACATTGCGTCAGCTCAGGGATGAAAATTCTATCCTCAAAAGGGCAGACAAGAAGCTGGTTGTGGCCAGGGATGTGGTCCCGGCTACCGCTTCACCGGTACTCCAGGGTATTACCAGAGCATCGTTGCAAACCAAGTCGTTCATCTCGGCCGCTTCATTCCAGGAAACCACCAAGGTACTGAACGAAGCAGCAGTGAACGGTAAAGTAGATACACTGGAAGGCCTGAAGGAAAACGTGATCGTTGGTCACAAGATCCCAGCAGGAACAGGTATGCGCGACTATGACAACATCATCGTAGGCTCTAAAGAAGAGTACGATGAAATAATGAGCAATAAGAAAGAAGCAAGTCTTTATTAATTTAAGGGCCAAAGTTCAAGGTTCAAGGTTTGACTAATAAACTTTGAACTTTGAACCTTAAACTTTGAATATAAAATCATGAGTGATCAGAACAAACCTAAACGAGATCAGCAGATAGATATCGAATTGGACGAAAGTGTTGCCGAAGGAACATATTCTAACCTGGCGATCATAAACCATTCCGTATCTGAATTCGTTGTGGATTTTATAAGTATGATGCCCGGGGCTCCCAAAGCCAAAGTAAAGAGCCGTATTATACTTACCCCACAGCACGCCAAGCGTTTTCTGAAGGCACTTGCAGACAATGTCAGCCGTTTTGAATCTGCTCATGGAGAGATCAAGGATTACGAACAGCCTCCCATACCGATGAACTTCGGCCCGACGGGAGAAGCGTAAACCGTAAAACAATAAGCCCCGGACTTTAAAAGTCCGGGGCTTTTTTTGTCCCTGAACTATATAATTTTTCGGGTTTTAATGGATATATGAACAGAATTTCAGAACTTAGCAAAAATATAGTTAAGCCTGAAGGATACATAGAAGGAGCGAGAGGGCTGAAAGTTCTCTTACCGAAACCTCTGTTCCCGGAAACCTGGGACTCTTTCAATTAAAAAACTCATTAAAACGATGAAAAGAATAATATTTGTTTTCGCTTTGTTCAGTATAATGTTGGGATCTGCTCAGAGCAGTGTTGACGGTTATAAATATGTTATTGTTCCCCAGAAGTTCGATTTTCTCAAAAAGGAAAACCAATACCAGGTCAATGCCCTGACCAAGTTTCTCTTTGAAAAATACAATTTCAAGGCGGTTTACGCAAACCATCTTACTACGGAGGTTGAAGAAAACAGTTGTCTGGCCCTGAAAGCCGATGTCAAGGATAATTCGAACATGTTTACTACCAGGCTCAATGTGGAACTTACCAATTGCAGGGGCGAAGTGATTTTTACTTCCGAAGAAGGAAAGAGCAAGGAGAAGGATTTTAAGACAGCCTATCACGATGCGCTTCGCAAAGCCTTTAAATCTGTGGAAGAATTGAATTACAATTACGATCCCTCCATATCTATCGTGTCCTCAAGCCGCGCTACGGCGACTGCACCCCCGGCACAGGCATCTTCCGTAGCTCCCTCCCGGCAACAGACTACCGAGCAGCCAAAAGTGGTGGAAAAAACAGAGAACCCTGTTCCTGTGGCCCGAAAGGCTGGGATTAAAAACGACGGGGTATTGTATGCACAACCTGTGGAAAATGGTTACCAACTGGTGGACAGCAGTCCGAAAGTGATTTTTGTTTTGCAAAAGACCAGTGCTGACAATGTTTATATTATAAGGGATAAGAATGGTATGCTTACCAAAAAAGACGGAAAATGGATTGCCGAATATTACGAAGGCGGTGAGCGCATAGAAGAAGAGCTGAAGATCAAATTTTAAAGAGACCTCCCCGACTGTACTGGCCCGATACTACTACATATATCTGCAAGTGCAGTCGGGACCTTTTAGACCGGTAAAAGACCTTGCCTGGCCTTTATCGATTTAATCTTCTTCTTCCGGGATCTGGTCCGGATGTTCTATAAAGTTCCCGTTTTCGTCGAAATGCTTTAAAAAAGGGTCGTTCTCTTCGTCGTAATCTTCCCTTTCCCAGGCGTATTTTACTGGTTTAGGAAGGTTCCCCCGGATAAACACCGCCAGGATAAACCCGGTGATCAGGCCGGAAAGGTGCCCTTCCCAGGAAATCTCCTCATCGATGGGAAAAACATACCACAACAACCCCCCGTACAGAAATACTACCAGGAGTGAAAGTGCTACAAGGCGATAATATTTTGTAAAGATCCCCTTAAAAAATATAAAACTGCTGAATACGTATATAAGCCCGCTGGCACCAATATGATAAGCCTCCCGGCCTATGATCCAGGTGAGAAAACCGCTGAGGAGAATACCGTAAAGGATAACCCGGGGACTTTGCCGGACGTAAAAATAGAAGAGTATAGTTCCCAGGATAAGCAGGGGAAAAGTGTTGTTATAGAGATGCTTTATTGAGCCGTGAAGAAAAGGGCTGAATACGATCCCTTTAAGGCCTGAGATGGTGCGCGGAAGTATTCCGTAGTCCGTAAAGTCATAGCCATATTTAATCTGTACCCAGTATACCGTCCAGATCAGTACCACGAACAGAAAAGGATACAGAACAGTGGTCAGTGAAAACTGAAAAGCCTTGTGGTCTTGCATGGGGTTGTTTTTTTATTAGTCAATTGGCAAACAGGTTGCCAAAAATCCGAAACATGGTAAATTGTCATCAAAATAAATATAGTAATTTTATGGCATGAATGAACCACTAGCAGAACGAATACGGCCAAGGACCCTGGAAGACTACATTAGCCAGTCGCATCTGGTAGGAGAAACAGGATCGTTAACCAAACAGATAAAAAGGGGTATGATCCCCTCTTTGATCTTTTGGGGCCCTCCCGGGACGGGGAAGACCACCCTGGCCAATATTATTGCGAATGAAAGCGACAGGCCCTTTTATACCCTTAGCGCCATTAGCAGCGGAGTAAAAGATGTAAGGGAAGTCATTGAAAAAGCGAAAAAGAGCGGAGGGCTTTTTACGACCAAAAACCCTATTTTATTCATCGATGAGATACATCGCTTCAGCAAATCCCAGCAGGATTCGTTGCTCGGAGCAGTAGAAAAAGGATGGGTGACCCTTATCGGGGCTACTACCGAAAATCCCAGTTTTGAGGTCATTCCCGCTCTGCTTTCGCGCTGCCAGGTCTATGTGCTCAATGCCTTTAATAAAGAAGACCTGGAGGCCCTGCTGCACCGGGCTATGGAAAAGGACCCGGTGCTGTCGGAACTGAAGATAAATTTAAAGGAAACGGAAGCCCTGTTGCGATTATCGGGGGGAGACGGGCGTAAATTGCTTAATATTTTTGAACTGGTCATCAATTCCGAAGGAACGGAAGAGGTGACCGTTACCAATGATCTTGTCCTGGAAAAGGTACAGAAAAACACGGTACGTTACGACAAGACCGGTGAGCAACATTACGATATTGTATCGGCCTTCATAAAGTCGATACGCGGAAGCGATCCCAATGGGGCGGTATACTGGCTGGCCCGTATGATCGAAGGGGGAGAGGATGTAAAATTCATAGCCAGGCGGATGCTTATCCATGCCGCTGAAGATATTGGTATAGCCAATCCCACGGCACTGGTGATCGCTAATAATACTTTTCAGGCGGTGACCACTATCGGCTACCCGGAATCTCGCATTATACTGAGCCAGTGTGCTATATACCTGGCTACATCACCTAAGAGCAACACCGCTTATATGGCTATCAACAAGGCACAGGAGGCCGTGAGGCAGACCGGCGACCTTTCCGTGCCCCTACACCTGCGGAATGCACCCACCAAACTGATGAAAGAACTGGGCTATGGCGAAAAATATAAGTATGCACACGATTATACCGGGAATTTCGTAGACCAGGAATTTTTGCCGGATGAACTTAAAGGGACTTCGTTTTATGTTCCCGGAAAAAATGCCAGGGAAAACAATATAAAGGAGTTTATGCAAAAGCGTTGGGGCGATAAATATACCTCGGCTTCACTCGATAACCGGGAGGGGAAAAACAAAACCCATCCTTAATCGGCGTCAAGGATGGGAAAAAATTGCTATGAAAAAGAAAAAAATTAACACTAAGATTTCTTAGTGGGTTTTCAAATATACATTTTTTTTGTGATATTTTTAAGAATTGAATAAAATTTGGGTGAAATATTTTACATAGCCGTATATTTCAGGTTTTCAGGCCATAAAAAAGCCGGAGTTGTTTGCTCCGGCTGTATTTTTTGAAGTTTTGTTCTTTAGGAGAACATGTCCTTTACTTTTTCAAAGAAAGACTTGTCACTCTTCTCGGGTTTGGGCGTAAAATGTTCGTCGTTAATCATTTGTTCAAAGAACTCTTTTTGTTCCCTGTTTAGCGTTTTCGGGGTCCATACATTGACGTGGACCAGCAGGTCCCCACTGCCGTAACCGTTGATACTCGGTATACCCTTGCCTCTTAGCCGCAATATCTTACCTGACTGAATTCCCGCTTCGAGCTTGATCCTTACTTTGCCCGTAACAGCGTCTATTTCCTTGGAGGAACCGAGTACGGCCTCCGGAACACTGATATACAGGTCATAGTGAAGATTGTCTCCCTCTCGTTTCAGGGTTTTGTGTTCTATTTCCTCGATGGCTACCAGCAGGTCTCCCGGAATACCGTTGTTGCCCGGTGCTTCGTTACCTTTTCCGGTGACTTTCAGTTGCATACCGTCTACAACCCCGGCAGGGATCCTGATAGAAACGGTTTCCTCAACCACTTTAAGGCCTTGTGCATCGGCATCTGCGGGTCTTTTGTCAATGACCTGTCCGGAACCACCGCAGGCATTACATGGGGCAGAAGTCTGCATCCTTCCCAGTATGGTGTTGGTTACACGGGTTACCTGCCCGGTACCGTGACAGGTAGGACAGGTTTTATAAGAAACCCCGGAAGCCTGTACTTTTCTGCGTACTTTTACTTTCTTTTCAACCCCACTGGCAATTTCTTCCAGGGAGAGCTTTACATGGATCCTCAGGTTACTTCCCTTGACACGGCGCTGACCGCCGCCAAAACCACCTCCAAAGCCGCTGAATCCACCGCCAAAGGCACTTCCGAAGATATCGCCAAACTGGCTGAAGATGTCATCCATGTTCATGCCACCCCCGCCAAATCCGCCATTGCCGTCAAAAGCAGCGTGACCGTACTGGTCATAGCGGGCACGTTTATCGGGGTCGCTCAGTACTTCATAGGCTTCTGCCGATTTCTTAAACATTTCTTCGGCATGAGTATCTCCCGGGTTTTTGTCGGGGTGATGCTGTATGGCCTTTTTACGGTAGGCCTTTTTTATTTCCGCGGCCGAAGCACCCTTATCTACTCCCAGTATTTCGTAATAATCGTCTTTCATGTGTTCCATTTTTGCCTCGGCTTCGCTCGGCAACCGAATAGAATCGGTTTAGGGGGACTTGAAAGAAACCGGTCCCTGAGCGGAGTCGAAGGGGATTATTGTCCTACAACCACCTTGGGATATCTTATGATCTTCTCTCCCAGTTTATACCCTTTTTCCACCACATCGATGATCTTTCCTTTCAGGTCGTCCGACGGGGCGGGAATCTGGGTTATGGCTTCGTGAAGCTCTGCATCAAATGCATCGCCTTGTGTTGTTTCTATCTCGGTGAGGCCTTTGCCTTTCAGGGCTTCCCTGAATTTATTGTTGATGAGTTCCACACCTTTCAGGAGCTCATTCTTTCCTTCCGTAACACCGTTGTTGTCGTTGCCGGACTTCTGTATTTCAGCCAGGGCCCTGTCAAAATCGTCGAGTATAGGCAGCATGGCAGACACGACATCTTGTCCTGCTGTTTTAAACAGCTCTATACGCTCTTTGGCAGTCCTTTTTTTGTAGTTTTCAAATTCGGCAAAGAGGCGCAGGAACTTGTCTTTCTCTTTGGCAAGCTCTTCTTTTAGCTGTTCTTCTGCTGAAACTTCCTGAGTTTCTGCCTTTTCCTCGGTGACAGGTGCGGTTTGCTCTTCTGCCATAATATCATTATTATTGGTTTCTTCCTTTTTGTTCTTTTTTGCCATTTGTATACATAATTTATACCGGCTTTCACACCGCAAAAGTGTTGCCAAACATTACAGGAGGATATTCCGGCAGCCGGGCCTTCGGTTAGAATGTCAAAATGTCATTATGGGAAGCCTGGAAACTCCCTAAGGTACGACCGTCAGATGGGCATAGCTTTATCCCTGTGGTATCTCCTTGTTTATCATGTTCCGCAGCAGGATTGAACAGGCCACTGCGATCAGGCCCAGAGACCCCATAAAAAACCAGTTGGCATTGTATCCCCAACGGTCTATGATCTCCATACCGGTTTTAGCACTCCATATGTGTGCCAGGGAAAAACTCATGGTATAGAGGGCCATGTAACGTCCTTCCCGGCCTTTGCTGGCCCTGCTCATTGCAAAGGCATTGGTATAGGGAAAACCGAGCATTTCGCCCAGGGTAATGATCACCATGCTGATAACCAGTACACCGATCCAGCCGGGGTACAGCAGTATAAAAAAGCTGGTAGCCATGAGTATCGTACTCAGGAAAATAAGCCTGGTTTTGGCCGTTTTCCGTTTTTCGATATAGCTGACCATGGGCATTTCGAAAACGAATATAAGCAGCCCGTTAAGGGACATGAGCAGCCCGGTCTGAAGTTCTGTAAGACCATATACTTCCTTGTGATAAATGGGCAGGGTGGTGAAGATCTGGAAGAACAGCATGCCAAGAACAAAGGTTACAAAGAGGAATACCCAGTAGGGTTTGTCTTTAAAGACCGGTTTGCCCTCCTTTTCAACTGTGTCGGTCACTGGGGCTTCGGTACTTTTTTTCTTTTCGGGCACCAGGGCACGGAACAGCAGGATGGCTATAATACAGGTGGCGCCATCTATCCAGAACAGTCCGCCATATCCCATTTGTACGATAATAAGCCCACCGAGGGCCGGACCGGCAGCAAATCCGAGGTTTATGGCCAGGCGTACCAGGGTCAGGGCGCGGGTCCTGTTTCCGGGTTTGCTGTAAGCCCCGAGCGAAACGAACATAGCGGGGCGGAACATATCGGAAATGGTCATGATAACGAACATCGCCGCACAGAGCCCCCAAAATCCGGTGATGAATTGCAGGGTAAAAAAGAGAACCCCGCTGGTAAACAGGCTAAAGACCATGACCTTGTAAAACCCTATTTTATCCGAAAATTTACCGCCCAGCCAGGAACCGGTCATAGACCCTATACCAAAACACACCATGATCCACCCGATCTGGCCGTAGGAAAAGTGAAGGTCTTCCTTCAGATATTTGGACAGGAAAGGCAAGACCATGGTCCCCGCCCGGTTGATGAATGTTATCAGGGTAAGAAACCAGATCTCCCTGGAAAACCCCCCAAAGGAGGAGATATATTTTTTAAGGAGTGACCGAAGCATAATGAGGTAAGATTGAAATGCCAAACTTACTCAATATTTGCGGAACACAGCGTGAGGGAAAAGCTATTTTTGCCCCGGGAATGCAAATAAAATCATAGCTTTGTAACGGGAAATATCAAGGGACACAAAAACAGTCCACAACTTATGAAAAAGTCCGAAATCGGTGGTTTGGAGTTTAGTATACAAATCAATGCTATTTCGGGTTTCTGCCCTGGCTTCGGGCCCTAAAAACAAATACATGAAAACAACGCTGGTTACATTGGCATTTCTCGTTTTTTTAACGGGTTGTAAAGGAGATAAAAGATATCGCGATACGGAACATACTATAACAGCAGACAGTACAAGTGCGGTTGGGAGTATAGAACTGTTTCAGCAGGAATTAAATGAAGAGTTTAGGAACCCGGAAACATCGCCCTTAAAAGACCGGGACCGTAAACATTTCCGCGGGCTCGAATTTTTTCCGATCGATACGACCCTGAGAGTAAAAGCAAAATTGGAGAGGACCCCGGAAGAACTCCCTTTTTTTATGCCTACAACGACAGACAGGGAAACCGAAGAGGTGCGGTATGGTATCCTGTATTTCAGGATTGGCGGTAAAGAATACAGGCTCAACGTCTATCAAAGCCAGGAGCTGATAACCCGGGAAGGGTTTGAAGACTACCTGTTTCTGCCTTTTTCAGACGCTACGAACGGGGAGGAGACTTACGGGGGAGGCAGGTATATGGACCTCCGCATACCCGAAGGCGATGAGATCGTACTGGACTTCAATAAAGCCTATAATCCCTATTGTGCCTACAACAAAAAATACTCCTGTCCCATAGTACCGAAAGAAAATACCCTGTCTGTTCCTGTAAGGGCCGGGGTGAAGGCTTTTGAAGGACAATAATATACCTTTTTAACGGCAGATCCAGGGAAAAGGAGGTGCCCCTCCAAAAGTAATACTTACACAACGCTGTACTGAATTTATTTCAGTATGGTTTCAGGATGTCATCAGCGATTGTCCGATCAGGGTGATGGGATGCTGAAACAACCCTTCGGCTGTGCTCAGGGTGACAGTTCAGCATGACGTATGTATTACTTTTGGGGGCATCCTCCGCAGATACCAATAACCTTAAAAATATTTTAAAATTTGTAGATGGCCGCCAGGACAAATGAGCCGAGGCTGCCTTCAGACGGTATACCTGTTTTGTAACTGTCCTTATCAAAGAACACATCTTCGGAAACACTGTCCAGCCGGAGTTCGGGCTTTAGGATAAGGTTGCCCACGGTGTAGCTTCCGGTAAGGGTAAAATCGAAGGTTTCCACATCCGGTCCGTAAACAGGGCTGCCGTCATCCAGCTCCTTGAAGTATTCAGCTCTGAGCCCGAGGGCAAAACTTTCGGTTGTCTTTATCTGGGGGTAGAGGGCAATCCCGTAGAATCCGCCGGCATCCTTGGTTTCGTTATAAGTGGCGTTAAGTCCGAGATAGAACATGTCTGTCAGGTCATACCCGGTGGTGAGGTCTATCTGGAAGGTAGCTTCTTCATTTATGGCTTCACCATCATATTGTTTTCCGTAAATAGCGTTAAACCACGTGCCTCCCTTTTCGGTTTCATACCCGATCTGTGCACCAAAAGTATAAACCCCCGCCGGGTTGTATTCTGTATAATCGGTGGGATTCATAACAGCCAGCATGGCAGACCAGTTGTCGGACAGGCTGAAATCTGCCTTAAGTCCGGTATGGGAAAATGGCCCGTAAGAAAACATATAGGAAGTGGAGTAGTTGAAGTTCCCGGTAGGAGAGATCACTTCATATCCCAGGAAGGTGTTGAAATTTCCAAAAGTAAGGGTAACGGCATCGCTGACGGTCCAGTACACATACAACTGGTTGACAATATTGGAGGAACCGGTGGACAGGAAAACGGCATCTTCCCCACGTGGCCCGAACACGAGGTCGGCAACAAAACCTACTTTTTCGGACTCGTAAGAAGCAATTATATTGGCCATACCCAGGGCAAACCCGGGATCGTTGGCAAAGGAAGAAGCCGGTGCCTGTCGCTGTTCGTCTGAAAAATTATAGCGGTAATAGCCATCTACACTGCCACTTATCCGGAATTTCTTGTCTTCCTGGGCAAGGACAGTTAAATTTATAAGCGCCACCAGGGCAAAAAGTACTTTTTTTACGAACTTTGTCATAGTAATCGATTTCATAGTAAAAGGATTAGTTGTTTAATTCTGACTGATTTTTTGTGTGTTGAGCAACACTGAGAACCTTTTGAATGAATGAGGATTATTTGCGGAGCGTTTGGCAGAACGCTCCGCTTTCTCTTTTCAACCTTCGGTTATTGTCCTGGTTTTGGTTTAGTGCTGGTTCATCCTGAAATCGGGATAAGCCTCCATACCACCGTGTTCGTGAAGGTCGAGCCCCTCGAGTTCTTCATCCCTGGTAACACGCAACCCTATGGTTTTCTTTATGATGGTCAGTATAATAAAGGCCGATATAATACAGAAAGCACCTATAATGGCTACTCCTGCAAGTTGTATCAGGAACTGATTAAAGCCGGCCATTGCACCGAAGATACCAACGGCGAGGGTCCCCCATATTCCGCATAGGAGGTGAACGGCTATGGCGCCCACCGGATCGTCCAGTTTCAACCTGTCGATAAAGGCCACACCCAGAACGATGATCACCCCTGCCACGATACCGATAATAATGGCATCTGTCGGAGACATCTGGTCTGCCCCTGCGGTGATACCTACCAATCCGCCCAGGATACCATTGAGGAACATGGTAAGGTCGTAGTTTTTATAGCGAATGGAAGAGAAGACAAAGGACGACACACCCCCGGCAGCTGCAGCAAGGCAGGTGGTTACAAGAGTGAGCGAGGTTGCCCCCGGATCGGCAGAAAGTACTGAACCGCCGTTAAAGCCGAACCATCCCAGCCAGAGAATAAGAACTCCGGCTGTGGCCATGGGAATGTTATGGCCGGGCAGGGCATTGACTTTTCCGTCCTTTCCGAATTTGCCTATTCGGGCTCCGAGCAGATATACAGCTACTATGGCGGCCCATCCGCCGACAGAGTGTACCAGGGTAGAACCGGCAAAGTCATAGAACCCCCACTCTTCGAGGAACCCGCCGCCCCATTTCCAGGAACCTGCAATAGGATATACAATACCGACATAGATCACGGAAAAAAGCATAAAACTGCCTATTTTCACCCTTTCGGCCACTGCACCGGATACAATAGTAGCGGCAGTGGCAGCAAACATGCCCTGAAAGAGGAAGTCGGTCCAGTAGGTGTACCCCCCGTCTGCATAGGCCGTAGTTAACCCGTCTTCGGGGAGTGAAAGCCCGAAGAGGTTGATAAAATAATCGGGAAGGATTCCTCCTATGAAACTTCCGGGATACATCAGGTTAAAACCTATAAGGCAGTAGAGCAACAGGCCGGCACATATAATAAATACATTTTTGAAGAGAATGTTTATGGTGTTTTTCTGCCGGGTGAGCCCTATCTCCAGAAAGGAAAATCCTAAGTGCATGAAGAATACCAGTCCGGTACACACCATCATCCATATATTATTGGTTGTCAATAAAATTTCTTCCATAACTTGTTTTCTTTAAATTGTTTGCGTTGTCGGTTAGTTTTGTTTGTTCATTCATTTAATTGAGCGAGGTTTTTCCTTTTTCGCGTGTACGGATACGATAGGTTTCTTCTACCGGCGATATGAATATTTTTCCGTCGCCTACACTTCCTGTACCTGCAGCATCCAGAATGGCCTCTACGGCTTTGTCTGCAAACTCATCAGACACCACGATAGACAGGTACCTTCTTTGTATATCGGCAGTACTGTAAGTGACTCCCCTGTATACATGGCCCTGTTTTTCATTGCCCAGTCCGGTAACATCCCAATAGCTGAAAAAATTCACTCCAACCTGGTGCAGGGCTTCCTTTACATCGTCAAATTTTGACTTTCTGATAATTGCTTCTATTTTTTTCATAAGGATTAAATTTTAAGAATGTTAAATTTATATTAAATACAAATCACCCCTTACTAAAACATACTAAATGTTTTAATTTTTAAATATATTTCATTTATACCCCATTTAAAATAGGGGGTAATGTCTAAAAAATATATAAAAAATGACAACTCTATATTTTTTTGTGGTTGAGAACAGGGTTTTTTGAAACAGAAAGGGAAAATCGAAAACGTTTTCGGAAAGTTTCGGAAGGCTTATCGGGTAGTTTAGAGTACAGGTGTACCTCAAAAGCAATCGCTTTTGGTAATTTTGAAAGTCTCCCTGAAGAGATGTTTAAGTTCCGGAAAAAAGAGTCGGGGGAGAATAAAAGAAAATATCTTCTAAAAGTTTTACAACCCGTCATGCTTGTTTCAGCATCCCATCCTGTTGATCAGACGACCGGGATGAGAACCTGAAACAACCCTTCGACACTTCGGCTTAAGTTTATCCTGAGTCTACCGAAGGGCTCAGTGCAAGCAAGCTCAGGGTAAAAGTTCAGGTTGACGCAAATGCTATTTTATAGAAGACACCTTCATGTACTATTCGTATAAAAAAATGCCGGATTTGATCGATATCAGCTGTAGTATGCTATTCTACAATAGGAGGGATGTTGAGTTCGGACACGGGTACGTAGATCTCGGTAACCCATTTGGCCGGGTTGAGGGTTTTGGATGCATCAGACAGGTAAAATTCCAGGTATGGCCCTGTGGAGTCCTGTGCTATCTGGCGTTCGGCAAGGTAGGCAAAAGCACTGTCCCAGGCTTCTTTCAGGTTTTTTGTGTCTCCGGTAAGGGTTAGTTTCAATGCGCGGAAAGGGGCTATTTGGCCGGTGAGTATGTCGCTCTCCGGATCGGTTATGATCCTGGCTGAGGTTAAGACCCCGTTGGAAAATATCATGGCGTTGTTTTCTTCATCCCTCGAATGGTAATAGGTAAACGGGGTCCCAACATTGGTGATATTATGGGCTGTAATGTATTTTTCTATGACGCGAATGCGTTCCGGGATTTTTTTCCGGCTGTCGGAAATTTTACTGGAGGTAGTGGTGTAAAGGTAAAAACCCCCGCTGTGTTCCGTAATACCATCGATCTCTATGCTGTATTTTTTGATATCTTCGAGGATCACACTGTCCAGTTTTTTGAGCCCTCTCTCCAGCTCAGGGCCGATATTTTGTTCCATATTCCCCTTATAAAGGATATAGGCCTTGGACATAAAGTCAAGGTCACCACTGATCTCCCATGTTACTTTGGTAGCGTTTTCTTCCGGTTCGAAGGTCCAGGAAACTTCAGAGGGAGGGCGTTTTTCATAGGTGAGTTCCTGATCCAGGTTGGTGAATGGGGTAGCCGCTGTGGTTTCCAGTTTTCCGTTCATTTTTTCTCCTATCCAGCTGTAACTGGCACCGATCCCTGTGGTAGTCTCTCCGTATTTAATAGCCATATCCGGATCCTTTTCCAGCCAGGGGATCCAGTTTTTCCAGTTTTTCAGGTCCTGGACATAGTTGTATACTACGGGAGAATGTGCTTTTACGACCTGTGTCCGGGAAACGCGATAGGAAGAAGGTTGTATGGCAATATAAATACTAATGCCTATAACCAATATAAGAATGAGGAAAAAAAGATATTTCAGGATTTTCATGATTTCTCTTGTTTGCAATGATGCTAATTTACATAATAACACAAAGATTTACACATAGGAAATCCTCCTCATTTTCCGAATACTGAAAAACGAGTAACTAAATATTACCAAAACTCCCCGTTGACGGGAGAAACGACTACTATACCGCTTCTTTGTAGTTTTTGATATTAAAATGAGAAGTAAGGCTCTCTTCGGGCTTTTCGGGGTAGAACCGAAAAGGCTTTTTAGTCTTCTTTTCTGTCTTATTAATGCTAAATATCAAAAGGATGACATTAATAAGAAGAAGCGAAGATAATACACCAAAAAATGTAATCATTGCTTTTATTTTTTTAAACCACGACGCTAATGTATAACTTTTTTTATAAAAACGGCAGTTCAAAGGCGCAAAAAACGGCTGAGTGTATAGCCCGAATGTTAAAATAGCTCCTGTTTTTGAGATGATCATTAAGACTTTATCCAACCTTTTAGCAGGAGCAGGATAATGAGAAAGAGGATAAAACCTATTAAGATCTTAATACTCCCGGTATAATGCCTGGCATGCAGCTTTTTGTCCTTTCTGTAACTGAAGAAAACCACCAGGGCAAAAGCGACGAAGAAAAAAAGGGCAAATATGAGTTGTCCTGTTGTGAACATATATTTAATTTTAGGCAAAAATAACCAATTTATCGGTAGGCAGTAACCGGTATTCAGTATTCGGTGTTCGGTGTTCGGTTTTTAAATTACGGACTACCGATTACCGAATACTGAATACCGAATAAAACAGATAATAACAATGAAGAGAAAACTGGAGGCGGTAGCCGAATTTCATCAGGCATTCGGATTGGGAATAGCTCCTGATCCTACAACAGACCTGGGAGAAGACAAAATAAACCTGCGTTTTAACCTCATGGCGGAAGAAAATGAGGAATACCTGGAAGCCGCAAAGAATAACGACCTTGTGGAAGTGGCCGATGCATTGGGTGATATGTTGTATATTTTGTGTGGCACTATACTGGAACACGGATTGCAACACAAAATAGAAGAAGTGTTCGAGGAAATACAACGAAGCAATATGAGTAAACTGAGCGAGGAAGGCAAGCCTATTTACCGGGAAGATGGCAAGGTTATGAAAGGGCCAAACTATTTTAAACCGGATATTACCAAAGTGCTGGAAGAATAAAACAGTTAATGGGCCGTTAGCAGTCAGCAATGCTTCCACTTGGTTCGACAAGCGGCTGCTGACTGCTAACGGACAATGGTCTATTCTACTTTATAACGCCACCCGTACGGATCTTCCGCTTTGTTATACTGGATGTCGACAATGAGTTTTTTGATCATGGAAGCATAAGGCTTGTCCATTTTCGGAAGTTCAAACTTCTCGTCCCCGTATCCGAACCCGGCTACCGGGTTGATCACGGCTGCCGTACCGCTGCCGAATATCTCTTTGAGGCTTCCGTCTTTGGCTGCGGCGATGATCTCACTGACTTTTACCGGCCTTACCTCTACTTTTATACCGTTGGCCTCTGCTATGGCAATAACACTTTTACGGGTAACCCCGTCCAGTATCCTGTCGTTGGTAGGGGCTGTGAGGAGTGTGTCTCCTATACGGAAAAAGACGTTCATTGTGCCTGCTTCTTCCAGGTATTCGTGTGTATTGGCGTCGGTCCAGATCACCTGCTGGTATCCTTCCTTCTGGGCCAGGCTGGTAGGGTAGAACTGTGCACCGTAATTGGCTGCCGCCTTGGCATATCCGATTCCTCCTGAAGCGGCCCGGCTGTAATGATCGGCTATTTTTACACGTACCTCACCTCCGTAATAAGACTGGGCAGGCGAGCATATGATAACAAACTTGTATTGATTGGAAGGGGAGGCCATAACACTGGGCTCCGTAGCGATCACGAACGGACGGATGTACAACGAATTTCCTTCTCCTTTCCTGATCCATTCCTCATCCAGTTTGAGCAGGGTCTTTACACCTTCAAAAAAGTATTCTTCCGGAAATACGGGCATCGCCATACGCTCAGAAGATCTGTTGATCCTTTTGAAATTCTCATCAGGACGAAAAAGCCATATCCCGTCATTGTCATCCCTGTAGGCCTTCATCCCTTCAAAAACAGCCTGGGCATAGTGGAATACCCTCGCGGAGGGATCGAGTGTCAGCGGTTGATATGGTATGATCTGAGGAGTTTCCCAGCGGCCGTCTACATAGTCGCAGACGAACATATGATCGGTAAACACGCTTCCGAAAACGAGCTTGTCAAAATCCACTTGTCCGATCCTGGAACTGGTTGTTTTTTCAATCTTGATAGGAGTAACTTCTTCTGTCTTCATGGTCAAATTAAATTTTATAGCTAAGGTAATTAAATAAATACGTATTCGGAATTAAAAAATCACATAAAATTCATTTATTTTAGAGCTGTGTAAAGGCATTTTTTTATTCAAATCCTTAAAAAAATAAAGTATGAAGCTGTTAATTGCGAAATTTTCAACAATATTGTCAGTGATGGTTCTCTCCGGCTGTAAACAGGAGGTAAAAAAGCCGGTGGAGAATGAGGCTTATGCGTCTTTCGGAGACTCTATAACCTTGTCCGGAAAATGGGAAACCCGGGATATGGATAACAGATTTGCGCAACTGGAAAAAGGAGATACTATCCCTGTAAAATTTACATCCAGGATCATAGAGGTGTGCCCCAAAAAAGGATGCTGGATGAAAGTGGAGCTCACCGACGGCCGGCAAGCCATGGTGCGGTTTAAGGATTATGGCTTTTTTGTGCCTACCGATGCGTCCGGAGAGGTTGTTATGGAAGGAAAGGCCTATGTAGAAAAAATGCCTGTGAAAGACCTGAAACACTATGCCGAAGATGCCGGGAAATCTGAAGAAGAGATCGCACAGATCACCGAGCCTGAGATCACTTATGCGGTTGAAGCCCATGGGGTACTGATTAAACAATAGGTAAAATAACCCGATAATCCCTTGAAAAGAAAGATCATAAAAACGGCCGATGGTTCCACGACCATTCACCTTGAAGAATGGGATGAGCACTATCATTCTGTTCACGGGGCCATACAGGAAGCATATCATGTATTTATTAAGAACGGCCTGGCTGTGTTTCCCAGGGGAGGGATCTCTGTGCTGGAAATCGGTTTTGGTACGGGGCTTAATGCCTTTATTACACTTCTGGAAGCTGAAAAACACAAACTGAAGCTAAATTATACCGGAGTGGAGGCTTACCCGGTCTCCGCCGAAGAGCTGCAAGAGCTCAATTATGTAAAGGAATTGGAGGCTGGACAGCAGTCGCACCTTTTTGAAAAAATGCATGCGGTTTCCTGGGAAGAAACACACCGTATATCCGGGGAGTTTGTGCTTACCAAGAGAAAACAGTCTTTTACGGATATTGAAGATAAAGAAAAGTTCAACCTGGTTTATTTCGATGCTTTCGGCCCCAGGGTACAACCGGAACTGTGGACTGAGGAAATTTTTTCCAAAATGTATACAGCCCTGAAGGATGGGGGAGTGCTGGTCACATATTCTGCCAAGGGAAGCGTACGCAGGGCCATGCAGGCCGTAGGGTTTACGGTAGAACGCCTGCCAGGCCCTCCCGGAAAAAGGGAAATGCTTCGTGCCACGAAGCATTCAATGTATTTAAATGCTAAGGGCATTTAAATAGGTATATCCTGTTGAGACGCACGGCTGTGCGTCTCAACGTGAAGGGGCCGTGCGTCTCTGCGAGGTGATCGTATTTATCTGATGGGTATAGCCGAAGGTGTCTGCTATTTTTCGTAAATTTGTTTATAACGGAAAATATAAAAAAACACGATGACACCGGCGTACGAAAGCAATCCCATATTAGACAAGCTGCCCGCGCACTTAAAGCAGTTCGTAAAACCCCAGAGCTACGAAAGCTACTCTGCAATAAACCAGGCGGTCTGGCGCTATGTGATGCGCAAAAATGTGGATTATCTCAGTAAAGTAGCCCATGCTTCCTACCTGGACGGGCTGAAGCAGACCGGGATCTCCATAGATAGCATTCCCAATATGTACGGCATGAACCGTATCCTGGAAGAAATCGGCTGGGCTGCTGTGGCTGTGGATGGTTTTATTCCCCCCGCCGCTTTCATGGAATTCCAGGCATATAACGTGCTGGTCATCGCATCCGACATACGACAGCTGGAACATATCGAATACACCCCTGCACCGGACATCATCCACGAAGGCGCCGGACATGCCCCCATTATCGCCAACCCGGAATATGCCGAATATCTCCGGAGGTTCGGGGAAATAGGCTGTAAGGCCATTTCCAGTGCCAGGGACTATGAAATGTACGAAGCTATCAGGCACCTGTCCATCATCAAGGAAGCTCCGGGTACGCCGGATACAGAAATTGAGGAAGCGGAGAAAAAGGTGGATGAACTGCAAAAAAATATGGGAGAGCCCAGTGAAATGGCACTCATTCGAAACCTGCACTGGTGGACTGTGGAATACGGTTTAATAGGCAGCGTGGATCATCCCAAAATATACGGGGCAGGCTTGTTGTCTTCCATAGGAGAAAGTACCTGGTGTATGACAGACCACGTAAAAAAACTCCCTTACACCATAGAAGCAGCCTACCAGGAATTTGACATTACCAAACCACAGCCCCAGCTGTATGTTACCCCCGATTTTGCACACTTAAGCCTTGTACTCGAAGAATTTGCCAATACCATGGCCCTTCGCACGGGCGGATTGCGAGGCATTAAGAAACTGATAGCTTCCGATGCGCTGGGTACGGCCGAACTGAGTACAGGACTCCAGGTGTCCGGGATGTTTACTGAGGTGATAGAATACGAAGGCAGCCCCATTTACCTGCAGACAAAGGGAAAAACAGCCCTGTCTTATCGCGAAAAAGAACTGGTAGGACACGGAACGGACTATCATGCCGAAGGATTCGGAAGTCCGGTAGGCAGGTTAAAGGGGATCAACCTTGCCATTGAGGATATGAGCCCGCGCGACCTGAAAGCATACAATATCTACGAAGGAGAAAGGGCAACCCTCGAATTTGAAGGCGGTATAGAAGTTACGGGAGATATTATCACCGGAACCCGGAACCTGCAGGGCAAGATCATCCTTATCAGTTTTAAGAACTGTACGGTAACTTACGGAGACAAAATACTCTTTAAACCGGAATGGGGTACATATGATATGGCCGTAGGTAAAAACGTGGTATCCGCCTTTTCCGGCCCTGCCGATGCCGGTAGTTTTGACCTGATCACCCATGTGCCTTCCGAAGGGACCATCAAGATAAAAAAATCAAAAGAACAGCTTGCCCTGGAGGCTCTTTATCAGAATGTACGGGATATCAGGGAAGGCCGGGAGATCGCCACGGCCCTGCCGGGCATCTTCGAAAGTGTCAGGGCCAACTATCCGAAAGACTGGCTCCTGTCGGTAGAATTGTACGAACTGGCAATAGACCAGGGAGACGATGCCCTTGCCCGGGAGATATTACTGCACCTGGACAAGATCAAGGCAGCATCGCCCGGAATTGCTCATTTGATCGGCGACGGGATCAGCTTAGTGGATAATGCCAGGATGGAGGTGTGAAGTTTTACAACGGAATATTCCCATGCTTCCGCTTAGGCCCTTGCATCTGCTTGTTCTCCAACATGGCAAACACCTTGAGGAGTTTTCGCCTGGTATATTGCGGGAGGATCACTTCGTCTATAAATCCGCGGTTGGCGGCGATGTAGGGATTGGCAAAGAGTTCGGCATATTCGGTTTCCTTTTCCTTAAGTTTGGCATCCGGGTCTTCGGCATCGGAGATCTCTTTTTTAAAGATGATCTCGGCCGCTCCCTTGGCGCCCATAACGGCAATTTCGGCACTGGGCCAGGCGAAGTTCATATCCGCGCCAATGTGTTTGGAGTTCATCACATCATAGGCCCCGCCATAGGCTTTCCGGGTAATGACCGTTATCTTCGGAACGGTGGCTTCACTGAGTGCATAGAGCAGTTTGGCCCCGTTGGAGATGATACCGTTCCATTCCTGGTCCGTTCCCGGCAAAAATCCCGGTACGTCTACCAATACCAGTAGCGGAATATTAAAGCTATCGCAAAACCGTACAAAACGGGCGGCTTTTTTAGAACTGTTTACATCTAGCACCCCGGCGAGGAACATGGGCTGGTTGGCCACTATGCCAATGCTGCGCCCGCCCAGCCTGGCAAATCCCGTGATGATATTTTTCGCATAGTCTTTATGGATCTCATAAAAAGAATCTTTATCAATGATCCCGGAGATAACCTCGTGCATATCATAGGGCTTATTGGGCTGATCCGGAATAATGGAGAGCAGGCTGTCCCTGATTTCGTCCCCGGGCTCAAAAGGCAGTTTCAACGGTTTTTCCCCGTGGTTTTGCGGGAGGTAGTCCAGGAGTTTTTTGATATCGTCCAGGCATTCGGCATCGTTGGATGAGGTGATATGGGCCACTCCCGATTTGGAGGCATGGGCACTGGCACCTCCCAGTTCTTCGGAAGTTACATTTTCGTTGGTCACGGTTTTTACCACATTGGGCCCGGTAACGAACATATAACTGGTGTCCTCTACCATAATGGTGAAATCTGTAATGGCAGGCGAATAAACGGCACCACCGGCACAGGGCCCCATAATGGCCGAGATCTGTGGTATTACCCCCGAGGCCTGTACATTCCTGTGAAATATATCCGCATATCCCCCCAGTGAACGGACCCCTTCCTGGATACGTGCACCTCCGGAATCGTTCAGCCCGATTACAGGGACGCCCGATTTTACGGCCAGGTCCATGATCTTACAGATCTTCTCTGCATGGGTCTCTGACAATGCACCGCCAAACACAGTAAAATCCTGCGCAAAGACATAGACAGGCCTTCCGTTGATGGTGCCATAGCCGGTAACCACCCCGTCACCGTAATACTGTTGTTTCTCCATCCCGAAATCCTTGGTGCGGTGGATGACAAGCGCCCCGATCTCCTCAAAAGAACCGTTGTCCAGGAGGTAGGCTACCCGTTCCCTGGCAGTCAGCTTTTTCTTTTGATGTTGCTTTTCTATCCGTTCAGGGCCACCCCCGAGGTAGGCCTGGGCCAGTTTGTCGTTCAGGTCTTTTATTCTGGAGCTCATAATTTAAACGTTTAGGTTTTATGTTATCTCACCTCTCCCATCCTCTCACTTTCTCGCTTTCTCGCTTTCTCACTTTCTCACTTTCTCATTCCCGGAAGGCGCAATTTTTTAAGGTCTTCGGTATATTGTTTTACAGCCAGCAAGGCAGCGGTTCTGGCAGTGGCTTCCCGTTCCGCAAGCAAGGCTTCGGGGGCATAGTGTTCCCGGACAAAATGGGTGTTAAAATTCCCGGAACGGAAAGCCTCGCTCCGGCATACGAATTTCCCGAAAGGCAGAGTAGTTTCCACGCCTTTTACCGTATATCTGTCAATCGCAGCTATCATAGTCTGTATGGCTTCCTCCCGGGTTTGGCCATAAGAGATAAGTTTGGCCAGCATGGGGTCGTAATATATGGGAATATCCATGCCGGCCTCAAAACCGTTGTCTACACGAATTCCTTTGCCGGAAGGGAGATCATAACGTTCCAGGTTTCCCACGCTGGGGAGAAAATCGTTCAGAGGGTCTTCGGCATATACCCGAAGCTCCAGGGCGTGTCCCCGGATTTGAAGGTCATCCTGTTTCAGGGGAAGTGGCTCATTCCGGGCTACCCTTATCTGTAATTCTACCAGGTCGGTGCCTGTGATCAGTTCCGTTACAGGGTGTTCCACCTGGAGGCGGGTGTTCATTTCCAGGAAGTAGAAGTTCCGGTTCTCGTCCAGCAGGAACTCCACGGTACCGGCACCTGTATAATCACAGGCCCTGGCCACTTTTACGGCAGCTTCACCCATCGCAGAGCGAAGTTCCGGTGTAAGGATAACAGAAGGAGCTTCCTCGATCACTTTCTGGTGCCTGCGCTGTATGCTACACTCGCGTTCAAAAAGGTGGATGATATTGCCGTGGTTATCTGCCATGACCTGGATCTCCACATGCCTGGGCGAGGCAATATATTTTTCGATAAAAACAGCACCGTCCCCGAAGGAAGATGTGGCTTCGCTCACTGCCCGTTTCATTTGCGACTCCAGGTCTTTTTCGGTTTCCACCACGCGCATTCCCTTTCCACCGCCCCCGGCCGATGCTTTGATCAGTATCGGGTAGCCGATGTCCCCGGCAATACGTTTGGCGTGCTCAATATCGGTAATGGCTTTGTCCGTTCCCGGAACCATAGGAATGTTATAGGCTTTTACAGTTTCCTTGGCGGCCAGTTTACTGCCCATGACCCTGATGGATCGGGACTTCGGGCCTATAAAAGTGATGTTATTGGCCTCTGCTTTTTCCGCAAATCCAGCATTTTCACTCAGAAAGCCATATCCCGGATGGATGGCATCTGCTCCCAGTTCTCTGGCAACCCGGATAATAGTATCGGCGGCGAGGTATGATTTTTCCGGGGCAGCTTCCCCGATGCAAACCGCTTCATCTGCATATCTTACGTGAGGGGAGTCCCTGTCCGCTTCTGAATAAACGGCAACGGTGGCAATGCCCATTTTTTGTGCTGTACGCATCACGCGGATAGCAATTTCTCCCCGGTTAGCTATCAATATTTTTTTCACCCCAAAAAGTTTAGGTTAAACAATGACATCTTTTGTTGTATTGGTAGTTCTGGTACGAAGGATAGGACGTACGCTCATATGGGTTGTTTTATAGTTATCCTTCTTCAAATGCTATCAGCAACTGGTCTTTGTCCACAGCATCTCCCCGGGCCACCATTATGGATTTAATAAGGCCGCTGCGGGGCGAAAGGATGATATTTTCCATTTTCATGGCCTCCAGTACGATCAGGGTATCGTTTTCCTCAACATGCTGTCCCGTTTCCGCCTGTATGTCCAGGACAAGGCCTGGCATCGGGGCTGTAATTTCGGAGACATGCCCGGCTTCCCCCCGGGCAAACCCCATGTCTTCGATGAGCTGGTCCAGGGCATCCGATATTTTTACGGTGTAGATCTCACCATCCAGGCTGACCGTATAGGTTTTGCGTAGAAAATCCGTTTCCAGTATTTCCGCGTTGAGGGACTGGTGATTTTTCAGAATGTGATAGGAACCCTGTCCGGTTTTGATCATATCGGGAAGAGCCGTGTTACGGGTGTCGATCACAAAATCGAAGGTATTGTTAACCTTTACTTTATATGTTTTGTCCATAGACAATCAATTATTAGCATACACATTGCGGGGTAGGAGTGGCCTGGAAATGTTGAGTGCTGGTATAAAGATATGAAATGCCCATTTATCAAATGTCAAATCGATCGATAATGTTCTTAGGGCATTCTATCTGACCTATTGAAAACAAATAAAAAATAACAGATAAATTCTTCTGTATTAGAGCTTAAACCGGGAATTGGTCTGGTGTTTTTTTATGACCTTTCGGGACAAAAAGAGACCGATAGCAAGTGATATGACGGCCCCGGTCCATGTTCCCGGAATAAAGTTTATAAACAGGAAAAAGTCGTAAGCTCCGTGAAATATGGCGGCCAGAAACAATCCGCATAAATTGAGCACAGCCTTGTTGCGGGAAAATTTGGCTTTTCCCATAAAATATCCCATGAGCACACCAAAAGTGGCATGGGCGGGAACTGCTGTAAAAGCTCTTAGCAATGCCACTTCATAACCTCCTTCGAGTACATAGAAAATGTTCTCGGTTGCCGCAAAACCCATAGATACCATTACCGCATAGACAATCCCGTCAAAAGGTTCGTTAAAAGCCTTATTGGGCTGGGCAAAATAACGAACAATGACATATTTGCTGAATTCTTCGGTAAGCCCAACTACCAGGAAGGCCTTTATGAATTGTTGCCATATGTTGTAATTATCCGGTAAGGGGAGCATGGTCTGGTATACCATCGAAATAATGGTGGTAATAATAATACTGGCTACGGCCCCCAGGACAAAACTGAAAAAAAGCAGACGTAACGGCTCTTTCTCGTACTTGTCCTTGATGTAGATATAAATAATAACAGCGGCAACTGGCGCCAGGGCGGAAATTATTATGTTCATGGACGAAAAATAATCAAAAAATGACAATACTGTACAGGAATGTCAGGGAATTTTTCCCTGGGATTGGGTAAAAGTATGGACAATCGACTTTATTTTCAGCTCTGCGGATTGAGCGCTATGATTAAATTGGTGCATTAGCATTTCGGTTTCTCCCGATCGCCAAACCTCATTTATTGCCTCTGTTGCTCTCTATCAATCTGAGCCAATTAACTATTTTTCCGGAGGGTGTAATAAAAAAATCTAGTAAATCCATAGATTATAAAGAATTATATCATACATTTGCATTTAAAACCCATTAACCTATCGACTAAATAGACTAATAGAGATGCAGAGCTTTAGAACAGAAATAGAAAATCCCGTTGTTGAAAAAGAGATCATTGAACTGGAACGAAAAATACGTTTGTTCCGCGAAGGGAAAACGGATGAAGAGCGCTTCAAGAGCCTGCGCCTGGCCAGGGGGATCTATGGTCAGCGGCAGCCGGGGGTGCAGATGATACGTATAAAGTTGCCTTACGGAAAGGTGACGAGCGAACAGTTACATCGTATAGCTGATGTTTCTGACGAATATTCTACCGGACGCCTGCACATAACCACCAGGCAGGACATACAGATCCACTATGTAAACCTGGACAGGACCCCCGAATTGTGGGCAGAACTGTCAAAAGACGATGTGACCATCCGGGAGGCCTGTGGTAATACTGTACGTAATGTTACGGGAAGTGAAACCGCAGGAATTGATGTTGACGAACCCTTTGATGTTACTCCGTATGCCGATGCCACTTTCCGGTATATGTTGAGGAACCCCATAGGGCAGGAAATGGGGCGTAAGTTTAAAATATCTTTTTCTGCCTCTGATGAAGACACGGCATTGAGTTATATGCACGATCTGGGTTTTATTCCCAGGATCAAAGACGGAAAACGGGGGTTTAAGGTATTGCTCGGAGGAGGGCTCGGATCACAGCCCCGGCATGCCGATGTGATCTATGAATTTCTGGAAGAAGACCGCCTCATTCCGCTTATTGAAGGTGTGGTCCGTATTTTCGACCGCTACGGCGAACGGTCCAAGCGCATGAAAGCCCGGATGAAATTCCTGATAAAAAGTGTCGGGGTAGAAGAGTTTATGCGTCTTGTGGAGGAGGAGCAAAAGGCATTGCCTTTCGATAAATATCCTATCAACACTGATGGATTTGACGGTCATGCCACCGCATTGAAAACCCTGGAAAATATAAAGGTGCCCGAAGTAGATATAGAAGATAAGAAAGCCTATGAAGGATGGAAAAAGACCAATGTCATCCCGCAAAAGCAGGAAGGGTTTGTCGCTATCGGCATCAAAGTACTCCTGGGAGATTTTTATACGGACAAAGCCAGGAAGCTGGCCGACCTGATTAGGGATTATGCAGGGAATGAAGTGCGTTTCTCCCTCAGGCAAAATATCCTGGTACGTCATGTCCGGGAAGACCTGCTGCCATTCTTCTATACAGAACTGCGCAAACTGGGCTTTACCAATGCCGGCTACAATACCACGGGAGATGTTACCGCCTGCCCCGGCACCGATACCTGTAACCTGGGAATCGCCAACAGTACCGGGATAGCAGAAGTGCTGGAAGGCGTGTTAAAGGAAGAATACCCGGAATATCTGAATAACAAGGATGTAGCCATAAAAATAAGCGGTTGTATGAATGCCTGCGGGCAGCACATGATGGCGCATATCGGTTTCCAGGGCATGTCCATAAGGTCCGGAAAACTGGTGGCTCCCGCATTGCAGGTATTGCTAGGAGGCGGTGTGCTGGGTAACGGGAACGGAAGGTTTGCTGATAAGGTGATAAAAATACCCAGTAAACGAGGTCCCCAGGCCCTGAGAACTATCCTGGACGACTTTAAGGATCATGCGGAAAGCAAAGAAACTTTTCTGGATTATTACGACAGACAGGGAAAAACGTATTTTTACGAGATCCTTAAACCGCTTTCGGATACGGACAACCTCACCGAAGATGACTTCAAGGATTGGGGGCATACCGAAGATTATAAACAGGAAGTTGGTGTGGGAGAATGTGCCGGTGTGGTCATAGACCTGGTAGCAACCCTGCTGTTCGAAAGCGAGGAAAAGATAGACAATGCCATAAAATCCATTGAGGAGCAGCGCTGGTCAGATAGTATTTACCATGCTTATTCCGCACTGATAAATACTGCTAAGGCCCTGTTGTTGTCTGAAAACAAGAAGACCAATACCCATGCCGGGATTGTAAAGCAGTTCCAGGAAGTGTTTGTAGACGAAGGAAAAATAGAACTGGACAAGAAAGCAGGAAAGACCTTTGCAGACCTGGTATACCAGATCAACAAAAACGAGCCGTCTGGAGATTTTGCAAAAAAATACCTGGCCGATTCCCGGTCTTTCTTTAACCAGATCAAGAGCTACAGGGAGCAGGAACTGGTGGCTAGTTAAGATAAGAAATATTTGAGATTGGCGGTAAGGCCATCTATATAGACAGGCTGTTTTTAGATATACATGAAAAGACCAAAATTAATATTAGTAGGAGCAGGTCCGGGAGATGCAGAGCTTATTACCCTGAAAGGGGTAAAAGCATTGCAATCGGCAAATGTAGTGCTGTATGATGCCCTGATCAACAGGGATATCCTGGAGCATGCCTCTGGAGCGAAGAAGATATTTGTCGGAAAACGAAAAGGATATCACGCCCGTTCGCAGGAAGAGATCAACAAGCTTATCGTGCAGCATGCTTTTGAATCCGGAACGGTGGTGAGGCTCAAGGGGGGCGATCCCTTTATTTTCGGACGTGGTACTGAAGAGATCGATTATGCCGAGAGCTTTGGAGTGGAGACCGAAACAGTACCCGGAATAACCTCTTCTGTGGCTGTCCCCGCATACCAGGGTATTTCCCTGACCAAAAGACATGTGGCCGAGAGTTTTTGGGTGATAACAGGCACCACATCTTCCGGGAAACTGTCCGGGGATGTCCGGCTTGCCGCACAGTCTACTGCCACTGTGGTGATACTGATGGGAATGAGCAAGATCAACCAGATCATGCAACTGTTCCGGAAAGCCGGAAAAGGCGAAGTTCCCGTAGCGGTTATCCAGAATGGCACTACGGCCAATGAGTATTTCGGTTGCGGGACCGTAGATACCATAGATGAGGTAGTCCGTGATAAAAAGCTGGGATCACCCGCTATTATTGTGATAGGGGAGGTTGTAAGGCAAAGTGTAAAACTCCGGGGACTGTATGAAGAAGTGAATACCCTGGCTCCGCATGTATTCGGCCCGGAGGGGAAAAATGTGAAACTGTTTAAACGATAATGTCCCGCTGGGAAAAGATACTATGAAAAAGAACGAACTATACCCGGTATTCCTGAAGTTACACGAACTCAATGTGCTGATCGTGGGGGCCGGGAATGTAGGCTATGAAAAGTTGTCCTTTATGCTGAAATCCAGTCCCAATGCCAGGGTGATCGTAGTGGCTGAGGAGTTTAGTGAAGAAGTTAGGGTACTGGCAGAAGAACATGGCGTACCCCTGTTGCATAGACCGTATACCACCAATGTGTTGCATAAAAAACATCTGGTCATAGCTGCTACTAACGATCCGGAGGTAAACAAACAGATATGTGAGGATGCCCGCGAAAGGAATATACTGGTCAACGTGGCCGATACTCCGGAGCTGTGCGATCTTTATCTCGGCGGAATTGTTACCAAGGGTAATGTAAAGATCGCTATATCCACCAATGGAAAGTCACCCACCATGGCCAAAAGATTGCGGCAGCTCTTCGAAGAGATCATCCCCGACGATATTGACGAACTCGTAGAAAACCTGAACCAATACCGCAGCACTCTCAGGGAAAATTTCGAAAATAAAGTGGAAAAACTGAATCATATAACGAAGTCATTCATTAACAAAAGCTAAGTGAATTTATTCTTGGGGGGCTCCAAATAAACCTCCCTCCGCCAAAAAAAATTGCTACGAAAAAGAAAAAATTAACACTACTAAATATTATAACAGAAACAGAAAATGATAAAGACGGATATTTTAATCATCGGAGCGGGACCCACAGGTCTGTTTACGGTTTTTGAGGCCGGGTTGTTAAAATTAAAGACGCATTTAATAGATGCCCTTCCACAACCCGGAGGGCAATGTTCGGAGTTGTATCCTAAAAAACCCATTTACGATATTCCCGGATTTCCTGAGATCAAAGCAGGTGATCTGGTGGATAACCTGATGGAGCAGATAAAACCCTTTAGCCCCGGATTTACACTGGGAGAACGGGCCGAGACCATTGAAAAGCTCGAAGATGGGACGTTTATCGTTACCACCAATAAAGGTACGAAACACCATGCCCCGGTCATCGCTATCGCCGGAGGATTGGGGTCTTTCGAGCCCAAGAAGCCTCTTATAGACAATATTGCGAACTACGAAGACAAGGGTGTATCTTATATGATAAAAGACCCGGAAGTTTACCGGGACAAGAAGGTAGTGATCGCCGGGGGAGGAGATTCTGCACTCGACTGGTCTATTTTCCTGGCCGATGTAGCATCTGAAGTAACCCTGGTGCACCGCAGGAACGAATTTCGCGGGGCCCTGGATTCCGTGGAAAAAGTGGGAGAACTGGCCAAACTCGGAAAGGTCAACCTCATAACCCAGGCCGAAGTGGTAGGGCTACTCGGTGAAAACGAGTTAAATTCTGTAGTGATACGACATAAAGACGAGGGAGAATTTATCCATGAAGCAGACCATTTTATCCCTCTGTTCGGACTGTCTCCCAAACTGGGGCCTATTGCCAACTGGGGACTGGAAATCGAAAAGAATGCTATCAAGGTAGACAATTCGTATGATTATTCCACCAATGTCCCGGGCATATATGCCATAGGGGACGTCAACACCTATAAAGGAAAACTAAAGCTGATCCTCTCCGGTTTCCACGAGGCTGCTATCATGTGCCAGAGTGCCTACCAACGTATATTCCCGGACAAACGGTATGTTATGAAATACACCACCGTAGGCGGAATACAAGGTTTCGACGGCACCAAAAAAGAAGCCAAGAAAGAGGTTATCAAGGCCATCGAGGTATAAACAACCCGTAGGGGTGCAATGCATTGCACCGATGATCCGCTTAGAACATATATTGCACAACAGCCCTGCCGGATATCCGGGGAGGGCTGTTTATCAATAAAAAACAACAATTCGCTTGCAAAAGAAAAAGGTATTACATTTCTTTGCAATCTGATTTATTGCTCAGACGTAAAGACTACAAGATGCAAGGCATAAGATATGTAAAAAAGTCATATGTCGTAAGTCATGAAGTCATAAGTCAAATTTATTGAATTAAGTTATCAAGAAAGGCAGAGGGACTAGACCCGGCGAAGCCTTAGCAACCCTCCACTGCGGAGAAGGTGCTAAATTCTACCCTGCATCGGCAGGGACAGATGACAAAAATACTTCCCGTATTTTTCCCCTGTTTCCTGATAACTTTCTATAATTTAACCGATCGTTATAAGCCCGATATTTATAGCTAAGACGGTCATTAACCGTATCATCTTATGAGTGCGTTAAGAGAAGAACTGCAAAAAAGGATACTGGTGCTGGACGGGGCCATGGGAACCATGCTCCAGAGATACCAGTTTACGGAAGAAGACTTCCGGGGAGAGCGTTTCAAAGACTATCCGCACCCGTTGAAAGGGAATAACGACCTGTTGTCATTAACCCAGCCAAAAGCGATTGCAGAGATCCATGCCAGTTATTTCGAAGTCGGGGCAGATATTGTGGAGACTAATACTTTTTCGGGCACTACAATAGCCATGGCCGATTATTATATGGAAGACCTGGTTTATGAGCTGAATTACGAGTCGGCCAGGATCGCCCGTGAAGTGGCTGATGAGTTTACCGCTAAAAACCCGGAAAAGCCCAGGTTTGTCGCCGGAGCCATTGGCCCCACAAACAAAACGGCAAGCATGTCGCCCGATGTCAACGACCCGGGATACAGAGCTGTCAGTTTCGACGAACTCAAAACAGCATATAAACAACAGGTGGAAGCGCTTGTGGATGGCGGGGTAGACATTCTTCTCGTAGAGACCATTTTCGATACCCTGAATGCCAAGGCTGCACTTTTTGCCATAGAAGAAATGAAAGAAGAACGGGGGTTGGATACCCCTGTCATGGTTAGCGGCACTATTACCGATGCTTCCGGGAGAACCCTTTCCGGGCAGACCGTAGAGGCCTTTTTGATATCCATTACCCATATTCCGCTGTTGAGCGTAGGTTTCAACTGTGCGCTCGGAGCCGACCAGCTGAAACCCTACCTGAAGCGCCTGGGGCAGAATACCGATCTCAATATTTCGGCACACCCCAACGCAGGCCTGCCCAATGCCTTTGGAGAATATGACCAGACACCGGAAGAAATGCAGGCCCTGATCAGGGAATACCTGGACGACAACCTGATAAACATTATCGGGGGATGTTGCGGGACCACCCCGGAACACATCCGCCTCATAGCAGAAGCAGCGGCCCGGTACAGCCCCCGAAAACAAAACACAGAAACCGTAGGGGCGTAATGCATTAAGCCCCCACCACAGTAAGGACGTGATATTTTACGTCCCAATCAAACAGTAAGGGCGTAATATTTTACGCCCCAACCCATAATAATGGAAATGTAATATCATTACATCCAATAAAATATATCGGTCGAGAGAGGTGGAAAAGGAAATAACAGAAGAAAATCAGTTTGAAAATGGGGGAGGAGAAGGTGCCCGGAGAACGGTTAGGCCGTTAAGGCTGTCCGGTCTTGAACCTTTGATCATAACCCCTGAGAGCAATTTTATCAACATCGGTGAACGTACCAACGTAACCGGTTCGCGAAGGTTCCTGCGCCTCATCAAGGAGGAAAAATATAACGAAGCCCTGGAAGTAGCCCGGGCACAGGTAGAAGGCGGCGCCCAGATCATCGATGTGAACATGGACGAAGGAATGATAGACGGTGTGAGCATCATGACCACATTTCTCAACCTGATCGCATCCGAACCGGATATCGCCCGTGTACCGATCATGATCGACAGTTCCAAATGGGAGATCATCGAGGCCGGGCTCAAGGTCGTACAGGGAAAATGTATCGTAAATTCCATCAGCCTGAAAGAAGGAGAGGAGACCTTTATCCGTCATGCCAAAACTATCAGGCGATACGGTGCTGCGGTTATTGTCATGGCTTTTGACGAGGTAGGCCAGGCCGATAATTACGAGCGCAGGATAGAAATATGCAAACGCTCCTACGATATTCTGGTAGATAAGGTAAAGTTTGCGCCGGAAGACATCATATTCGACCCCAATATCTTCCCGGTAGGCACCGGAATGGAGGAACACCGTAAGAATGCGGTAGACTTTTTCAGGGCCGCCAAATGGATACGGGAAAACCTTCCTTATGCCAGTGTAAGCGGAGGGGTGAGTAACGTTTCTTTTTCCTTCAGGGGGAATAATGCGGTGCGGGAAGCCATGAATGCTGCATTTCTGTACCATGCCATACAACACGGTATGAACATGGGGATCGTAAACCCCGAAATGCTGGAGGTATACGATGAAATTCCAAAAGAACTGCTGGAATATATAGAAGACGTACTGCTCGACCGGAGGGACGACGCCACAGAGCGGCTCCTGGATTATGCTGAAAAAGTGAAAGGCAACGGAAAGTCCTCAGAGAAAAAACTGCAGGAATGGCGTTCCGGAAACCTTCAGGAACGGGTCACCCATGCGCTGGTAAAAGGAATAGACGAATTTATAGAAGGCGATGTGGAAGAGGCCCGGCAACAGGTAGATAAACCCATAGAAGTCATCGAAACCTACCTGATGAACGGAATGAACGTCGTAGGCGATCTCTTCGGAAGCGGAAAGATGTTCCTGCCCCAGGTGGTAAAATCCGCCCGGGTGATGAAAAGGGCGGTGGCCTATCTTCTGCCTTTCATTGAAGAAGAAAAGAAAAAACTTCCCGCAGGGACCGAGACAAAGGCCGTCGGGAAAATACTTATGGCCACGGTCAAAGGCGATGTTCACGATATCGGTAAAAATATTGTAAGTGTAGTACTCGGATGTAATAATTATGAAGTGCTGGACCTTGGTGTCATGGTACCGCCCGAAAAGATCATTCAGACTGCCATGGACGAAAATGTGGACATTATAGGCCTCAGCGGACTAATCACCCCGTCATTGGACGAAATGGTTTACCTGGCCAAAGAACTGGATAAACTCGAAATTAATATACCGGTACTCATCGGGGGAGCAACGACATCGAGAGCACATACAGCCGTAAAAATAGCCCCCGCATACCGGGAGACGGTAGTACATGTCAACGATGCCTCGCGTGCGGTAACCGTAGCCAGTAACCTGCTCAACGAAAAGACAAAAAAGGAGTATTGCAGGTCCGTCCGGGAAGAATACGACAAGTTGCGCGAAGGTTTCCTGAGCAGGTCAAAAGTAAAAGAATACCTTACTATTGAAAAAGCCCGCGAAAATAAACTGCAACTGGAATGGGACGGTTACAAACCAATGAAGCCCAAAAAACCGGGAGTTCACAGCATTGAAGTCAATCTGGAAGAATTACTGGATTATATAGACTGGACACCTTTTTTCCGCACCTGGGACCTGCACGGCAAATATCCGGATATCCTTACCGACAAGGTAGTAGGAGAGCAGGCTACATCCCTCTTTGAAGATGCCCGGGAAATGCTGGCTGTTCTCATTGGAGAAAAATGGTTAAAGGCCAGGGGAGTTTACGGATTGTTCCCGGCAAACCAGGTCAATGACGATGATATCGCTATCTATGACGAGGACGGAAATCAAATAGATACCTTCCTCACCCTGAGGCAGCAGTCCAAAAAGAACAAAAGGGTTTCGAATATAGCCCTGGCCGATTTCGTAGCTCCCGAAAGCGCAGGTATCCGGGATTATGTCGGCGCCTTTTGTGTGTCTGCCGGATTTGGGGTAGAAGAAAAGGCTGCTGAATTTGAAAAAAAGTTTGACGATTACAACTCCATCATGGTAAAAGCCCTGGCCGACAGGCTTGCCGAGGCCTTTGCCGAATACCTGCACGAAAAAGTGCGAAAGGAGTTCTGGGGATATGCTGCCAAAGAATCCCTGACCAATCAGGAACTCATAAAGGAATCATATAAAGGCATTCGCCCTGCACCAGGCTATCCTGCCTGTCCGGATCACCTGGAAAAAAGAACCATCTGGAAGCTGCTGAATGCCGAGGAAAATAGTGGGGTAGCACTTACCGAAAGCCTGGCCATGTGGCCCGCATCATCCGTTTCCGGATACTATTTCGGACATCCCGAAAGCAAGTATTTCGGACTGGGAAAGATCAAGGGCGACCAGGTAGCCGATTATGCCAAAAGAAGGGGAATCCCCCTAGAAGAAGCCCAGAAATGGCTTAGCCCCAACATAGCAGATTAACCCGTAAAGCCGTTGCATGCAACGGCTACACAGTAAGTGTCCTCAAAAAGTAAAGTGACCACAAAAAAATAACTAAACGAGTGAAGGTAACAGAACACATAGAACGAGCCAACGGAAAAACCCTGTTTTCGTTTGAGATCGTTCCCCCGCAAAAAGGAGCGAACATACAGGAATTATACAACAATATAGACCCTTTAATGGAGTTCGATCCGCCGTTTATTGATGTAACCACCTCCAGGGAGGAATATGTTTATATAGAAAAGGAAGGCCTGCTGGACCGTAAGATCGTAAGAATGCGTCCCGGAACAGTGGGGATCTGTGCGTCCATAAAACACAAGTTTAATGTAGACACCATACCCCATGTGCTCTGTGGCGGATTTACCAAAGAAGAAACCGAATACATGCTGGTAGATTGCCACTACCTGGGCATAGAAAACGTCATGGCCCTTCGCGGAGATGCGATGAAACACCAGCGTTATTTTGAACCCACAAAAGGTGGGCATGCCTATGCCGACCAACTGGTAAAACAGATAAAGGATGTTACCAGGGGAAAATACCTGCACGATGTGGTAGAGACCAACAACAATCCTGATTTTTGCATAGGAGTGGCCGGATATCCGGAAAAACACCTGGAAGCCCCTTCGCTGGATTACGACCTGAAGAAGCTCCAGGAAAAAGTGAATGCCGGGGCGGATTATGTAGTGACCCAGATGTTTTTTGATAACAGTAAATTTTTTGAATTTGTAGAAAAAGCAAGGGAAATAGGGATCAATGTCCCCATCATCCCCGGGATTAAACCCATAGCAGTGAAAAGACATCTGCAATTGTTGCCACAGGTATTTAAGATCGATATTCCCGAAGAACTTATCCGTGCCGTGGAGCAATGTAAGAACAACAAGGAAGTCCGCCAGGTGGGTATAGAATGGGGAATACAACAGTCCAGGGAGCTCAAGGAGGCCGGTGTCCCCGTGCTGCACTACTATTCCATGGGAAAATCAAACAACATCAAGGCCATTGCTTCGGAAGTGTTTTAATAAGACGTAGGACAAAAAGACGTAAGACATAAGATATAAAAGAGAGTGTTCTGAAGTCCTATGTCTTATGCCGTGTAGTCTTAGGTCGGTTCTCCTGCGTTATGTAGAAAATAAAATATACTTTTGTGCTGAACTCAACGGCATGAAGAAAGTTTTTACTGTCTTTTTTATTTTGTTTCAGGTGTTTGTCTCCGGCCAGGAAAAAAGGGAAGGGAACAAACACTTTTCCTATGTGGATGCCAGTTATTTCTATGGGAATATAGCGCTTCATAACACCGATATACAACATCTTATCACAGCTCATCCGGAAGGGATGATCCTGGGCTGGAGCCGGAAGACTTTCGGGCAAAAAGCATGGGAACAGCTATACAACTATCCCGATTACGGGCTTTCCTTCAGTTATCAAAACCTGAAAAACGAATACCTGGGGAAAAACTACGGCCTTTACGCCCACTACAATTTCTATTTCTTTAACCGTAACCTGATGCTAAGGGTGGGGCAGGGACTGGCCTATACTACCGATCCGTACGACAAAGAAGAAAATTACCGGAACATTGCTTTCGGGTCGCAGATCATGAGCAGTACCTACCTGATGCTCAACTATAAAAAAGAGCGGATCCTCGACCGGTTGGGCCTGCAGGCCGGATTTTCCCTGATCCACTATTCCAATGCCAACGTAAAGGCACCCAACACCAGTATCAACAGTATCACCTTCAATGTCGGGGTCAATTATCAACTGGACGAAGAACAACCGGAATTTATACGAGCCGCTGCCCGCGAAAAATTTACGGAACCTGTGAGGTACAATATGGTTTTCCGTTCCGGAGTAAATGAAAGCGATATTGTAGATAGCGGGCAGTATCCCTTTTATATCTTTTCCTTTTATGCCGATAAGCGGTTGAGCCGGAAAAGCGCCGTACAGTTAGGGACCGAAGTGTTCTATTCCAATTTTCTGAAAGAATATATAAAATTTAAGAGCATAGCCTATCCCGAAGACGGAATTTCCGGCAGGGAAGATTACAAAAGGACCGGGATTTTCGCAGGGCATGAACTGTTTGTAAACAAACTGTCTCTCGTTACACAATTGGGGTATTACCTGTATTACCCGGTAGATTTCGAAGGGCGTTTTTACCAGCGCATAGGCCTGAAATATTATATTAGCCCCAAATTATTCGGGGCATTGACCCTGAAAACACATGCTGCCAAAGCAGAAGCAGTAGAATTTGGGGTGGGGATCAGATTTTAGATTTTAGATATCGGATAATAGAAAAATGTAAAGACAGATCTACGGTTGCTGAACGGAGTCGGAGCATGCGGCCTCACCAGAATATTACGAACAAATGAAGACAAACATATACATCATCCTGGTTATTTTTCTTTTTGCCTGCGACAGCGAAAATGCCGGAGACTGTCTTAAAACAGCAGGAAGTACCGTACAGAAAAAAGTCGAAACAGAGGTTTTTTCCCGTATTTTAGTGAACGAAGGAGTAGCAATGGTGCTGAAAGAAGCCGAAGAGTACAGCGTTGTTATAGAAAGCGGAAAAAATCTACTCAATGATATTCGTGCAGAAGTACTGGAGGGGCAGTTGACCCTTTCCAATGATGCCACCTGCAATTTTTTCCGGGACTACGATGGTACGACGATCTATGTAACTGCGCCAAACATTACCGAAATAAGGAGCTCCACCCAACTGGATATCCGCTCGGAAGGAGTGCTTACCTATCCGGATATCAGGATCGTTTCCGAAAATTACGGGAGTGATTATCAAAATGTAGGGAATTTTTACCTGAACATTGAAAACAATAGTTTCCGGCTGGTATTTAACAACCTGTCCAACTGTTACTTGGAAGGAAGTACCAAAAAAATGAACCTCTTTCTCGCCGCCGGAAATTCCCGTATCGAAGCCGCCGGTTTTCAGGCCGATGAAGTCGAAATTTATCACCGCAGTTCTAACGATATTATCGTCAACCCTATACAAGCTATTAGGGGAGATATATACAGTACCGGAAACGTCATTTCCGTAAACCGTCCTCCGATGGTGGAAGTGATGGAGCATTACAAGGGAGAATTGCGGTTTGAAGAATAGCTTGATTTCTCGAAAGGATTACAGGGTAATCAGTGCAAAAATTATCGTTGTAGAGAGGAGGTTATCGTAGCTTCACTTGCTCAGTATTTCTGCTTGTTGTTGACAAATTTTGGGACTTTTTGTCAGCGATAGTGTATCTATATTAGAATGTAAATTCTGTGATTAGGCAAAATACCTGAGAGATATTTTATTTTCAAATATTCCGGGTTTATATATTGTTGATAAACCGTAGGAAATAAAATGATGAAATACGATCCTGAAAAACACAACAAGCGTTCAATTCGACTGCCCGGATATGATTATGCCAGAGAAGGTGCATATTTTATTACCATTTGTACCAAAAACAGGGAGTGCTGTTTTGGGAAAATAGATCATAGAAAAATGGTACCGTCGGATATTGGCAAAATTGTAGAGGAAGAATGGATTAAAGGGCCTGTTTTACGGCTGGATATGAATTTAAAATTGGGTGAATTTGTGGTGATGCCCAATCATTTTCACGGGATTATCGTTATCGGGGAAAATCAATATAATATGCGGGACGAATCGGCCCGTAGGGGCGCAATGCATTGCGCCCCTACTACAATGCATTGTATCCCTACACATGGTAATACCGCGAAAAACCAATTCGGGCCGCAATACAAAAACCTGGCATCTGTTATTCGTGGGTTTAAAATTGGGGTGACCCGAAATGCCCGCCCGATTATCCCGAGTTTTGCGTGGCAATCGGGGTTTTACGATCGTATTATCAGGGACAAACAGGAATATGACCGGATTGTAAAATATATTTCGGATAATCCAGGAAATTGGGAAAAAGGCGATTTGTTATGAATGGTTGAGGCGCAATGCATTGCGCCCCTACGGTTTGTTCCCCGTCAATTCCCGGAACAAACTTTCCAGGTTTTTGTTCTTCTTGTTCAGCTTCAGGGTTTTTAACCCATTGTCATGGGCAAAATCGAACACGGCCGGACGCATGTCTTTGGTTGTATTGAACCGCAGCTCGTAAACAAAATCATAAATATTGTTCACCGACTGTACCTGGGGAAGGTTTTCCAGCAATAACGGTTCCACGCGATAATCAAATTCCACTTCGATGATCTGTTCTGTCCCTTCACGGAGGGAAGCCAGTTTTTTATCGGCCACTATCTCCCCTTTGTTAATGATTATAACACGGTCGCAAATGGCTTCGACTTCCTGCATGATATGTGTGGAGAGCAGTACGGTCTTTTCCTGTCCCATATCGCGTATCAAACTCCTTATTTCTATCAGTTGGTTGGGGTCGAGGCCTGTGGTGGGCTCGTCCAGGATAAGCACTTCCGGGTCATGAAGCATGGCCGCAGCCAGTCCGGTGCGCTGGCGGTATCCCTTGGAAAGCTGCCCTATCTTTTTATGTGCTTCAGGGGAGAGCCCCGTAAGATCAATGACCTCTTTGATCCTTTCCTTGCCGGTCTTTTTTCCCGCTGATCCGTAAATGGAAGCGCTGAAGCCCAGGTATTCCTTTACGTACATATCGAGATATAAAGGATTGTGTTCGGGCAGGTAACCTATGCTTTTCTGTACATCCTTTTTTTGAGTGGCCACGTCAAAACCGTTCACCCGGGCCTGTCCGCCATTGGCAGCAATGTAAGTGGTGAGTATCTTCATCATGGTAGACTTTCCGGCGCCGTTGGGACCGAGAAACCCGACAACCTCGCCCTTTTTCAGGGAAAAGGATACATCGTTAAGGGCCTTCTGACTTCCGTAGGCTTTAGAGATATGGGTAACTTCTATAGACATGACAACGATAATATTGGTTCCGTCTTCAAAAATACATAAACGGAAATTAAGGCCAGTGCAAAATGTGTCTTAAAAAGAAGGTGTCCCCTCTGCCTGCGGCATCTCCCCCCAAGGGGGAGAAAATTATCAGCTTAACAAACACATAATATAGAACAATTCCTCCCTTTGGGGGGAGGTCCCGAAGGGGAGGGAGATTCCTTCTTTATTTGGTAATCTTAATATGCTAATTAAAACCACATTATATTCCCGATTTGACATTTTTTGTGGTTTTTTCAGAAAATTCAAAAAAAATCCTTTTCGGGTGTTGGCTATTTCAAATTTATAATTACTTTAGCAGCGTCAAATGGAGTAAACAATGATCAAGACTTCTTATAACTGGAACTTCTATTTTTTCTTCTTTTACTTTTTTAGAGGGAGAACGGGACGGTTATAGGTTGTTTTGAACACAAAGATATTATGACGAGTCCCGGTTTTTCCGGGACTTTTTTTTGGCCTGAACTGGCCGTAACCCTAAAAATATGCAGGTAATTCAGTAATATGAACGAAAAAGTAGCCATACAGGGAATAAAAGGTTCTTTTCACCACCAGGTGGCAAGAGAATACTTCAGGGATAATGTTGATATCCTGGAATGCCTTTCTTTCGATATTCTGGTCGACAGTCTCCTGGACAAAGCAGTGGGCAGTGCCGTTATGGCCATAGAAAATTCCATTGCCGGGTCCATTATTCCCAATTATGCATTGATAGACAGTAATCAATTGCATATCATAGGAGAACACTATGTAAACATTCACCATAACCTGATGGCTTTGCCGGGCCAGGAGATTAAAGATATAAAGGAAGTATACTCACATCCTATGGCCCTGTTGCAGTGTAAACGGTTTTTTAAGCAGTTTCCGCATATAAAACTCGTAGAGGATGCCGATACGGCCGAAACGGCCCGAAGGATCCGGGAAAACAAGCTCGAGGGCATAGGGGCCATAGCCAGTAAAACAGCGGCAGAACTGTTCGGTATGGAAATACTGGCCGATGATATACAGACCATAAAAGACAATTCTACCCGCTTTGTGATCATACAGACCCAAAATTCCGTATTGCCTGAAGGAGAGATCAACAAGGCGTCGGTAAAATTCATGACCGACCACAAACGCGGAAGCCTGGCCACCGTGCTCAACGTAATGAGCGATTGCCGGTTGAACATGACCAAGATACAATCCCTTCCCGTGATTGAAACCCCCTGGAAATATTCCTTTTTCGTGGATGTCACTTTCGAAAGGTATGACGATTTTAAAAAGGCAAAATCCCTGTTGCAGATCATGACAGAAGAGTTTAAGATACTCGGTGAATACAAAAACGCAAAACTATGATAGAGGTAGCCAAACGATTATATACGGTAGAAGAATACTACTTTTCCCGGAAGCTCCGGGAGGTAAGGCAGCTTATTTCCGATGGAAAACCGATCATAAACATGGGCATCGGAAGCCCCGACCTGCACCCTGCTCCTGAGGTCATAAAGGCATTGCAGGACTCCGTGGCAGATACCCTGGCCCACCAGTACCAGAGCTACCAGGGCTTACCGGAACTGCGCGAAAGTATAAAGGGTTTTTACCGGGAGCGGTTTGGAGTGACGCTGGAAAGAGATACGGAGATCCTGCCGCTTATGGGGTCTAAAGAAGGGATCATGCATATTTCCATGGCCTTTCTGAACGAAGGCGATGAAGTACTGATCCCGGACCCCGGGTATCCGACCTATACTTCGGTGACCAAACTTGTAGGGGCAACCCCCAGGTATTACAACCTGACAGAAAGCAACGGCTGGCTGCCCGACCTCGATGCATTGGAAAAAGAAGACCTGAGCAGCGTAAAGCTCATGTGGCTCAACTATCCGCATATGCCTACCGGGACCAATGCCACCAAAGCACTGTATTCAAAACTGGTGGCCTTTGCCCGGAAAAACAAAATACTCCTGGTCAATGACAATCCTTATAGCTTTGTGCTGAACGATACCCCGTCGAGTATTCTTCAGGCCGAAGGGGCAAAGGACGTAGCCCTGGAGCTCAACTCCCTGAGCAAGACGTTCAACATGGCCGGATGGCGTGTGGGCATGGTATTGGGAAATGAAAAGAACATCAACGCCATACTGAAGGTAAAGAGCAATATGGACAGCGGTATGTTCTACGGCATTCAGAAAGGGGCCATAGCCGCCCTGAAATGTTCGGAGGACTGGTACGAGAGCATCAATAATGTATATGGAGAACGAAGGGAACTGATGTACCGTCTGGCAGAAAAACTGGGATGTACATACGATAAAAACGCAGTGGGCATGTTTATTTGGGCCAAACTCCCGGAAAGCGTAGCCTCCGCAGAAACCTTTATCGATAAAATACTGTATGATAAAAGCATTTTTATCACCCCCGGAACCATTTTCGGGAAAAACGGCGAAGGCTATATCCGTTTTTCCCTTTGCATTCCAAAGGAAAAAATACAGGAAGCCATAAACAGAATATAATTAAATGTAGAGACGTACGGTTGTACGTCTCCCCTGGAGAAATAACGGCAATAAAAAGTTACAACAAAGGAAAAAGGCCTGACCTTTCTCCAACAGATAAACAAACAGTAAAATGACAAACGTATTCGTAATAGGCCTCGGACTGATAGGCGGATCTTTTGCCCTCGATATCAAATCGGTACGCGGGCATGCGGAGATCCACGGGATTGACACGAACGAAGACCACCTGAACGAGGCCCTGGACCTGGGGCTTATCGATAAAAAGGCCGGTATGGAAGACCTTGAAAAGGCTGATATCGTTATTGTTGCCATTCCCGTGAGCACAAGCCTGGGACTGCTTCCCGAAATACTGGACCTGGTCCGTGACGATGCGGTGGTATTTGATGTGGGGTCTACCAAGTCCCTGATCTGTGAAGCGGTGGCCGATCACCCCAAACGGAGGAATTTCCTGGCGGCCCACCCTATTGCCGGGACGGAGTTTTCCGGCCCGTCGGCTGCCCTGAAAGGATTGTACAAACACAAGGTGAACATTATATGCGAGGTAGAAAAGACTGCCTTTAAGTTACAGGAAAAAGTGCTGAAGCTGTTTGCCGACATCGGGATGCGTATCCGGTACATGGACCCGGCATCGCACGACCGGCATATTGCTTATGTGTCTCATTTGTCACACATCAGTTCTTTTATGTTGGGAAAGACGGTTATTGAAAAAGAAAAGAATGAACGCGATATTTTTGACATGGCGGGAAGTGGTTTCGAAAGCACCGTACGCCTGGCCAAGAGTTCCCCTGCCATGTGGGCCCCTATTTTTGAACAGAACAAGGCCAATGTCATAGAGACCCTGGATGAGTATATCGGCAATTTGCAACAATTCAGGGAATTGATGGAAAAAGGTGATTTCGAAGCCATCTATAACGAAATGGAAAACACCAACAGGATAAAAGAAATATTAAAGGGAATTAACGTCCCAACCCCGTGACCTCACGGAATATGCATACCCCGTAGAGACGTACGGCCGTACGTCTCCCCTCCGGGGAATAACAAAAAAATAAAAACCAAAAACGACGATTTACAAATTAAAAAACGATCATGGAAAATTCGAAAGAGATGAGAACATGGCTGGACGATCTGGGACTGGACCACCCTCTGGTCATTGCCGGGCCATGCAGTGCCGAAACAGAAGAACAGGTATTAAAAATAGCGCATGAGCTTAAAGATAGCGATGTAAGTTATCTGCGTGCAGGGATCTGGAAACCCCGTACACGCCCCGGTAATTTTGAAGGTGTAGGAGCACTGGGATTGAAATGGCTGCAAAAAGCCAAGGAAGAGACCGGAATGCTTACAGCTACCGAAGTGGCCAACGCTGCCCACGTAAAACTGGCCCTGGAGCACGACGTAGACCTGCTTTGGATCGGAGCACGATCTACCGTGAGCCCGTTTATCGTACAGGAAATAGCCGATGCCCTCAACGGAACAGACAAGGTGGTACTGGTAAAAAACCCGGTAAACCCCGACCTGGCCCTGTGGCTCGGAGGAATAGAACGCCTGCATTCGGCCAATATTAAAAAGCTGGGAGTGATCCACAGAGGCTTTTCTACCTACGAAAAGAGCAAATACAGGAATATCCCCGAATGGCAACTGGCCATTGAACTGCAAAACAGGTTCCCCGACCTGCCGCTGATCTGCGACCCGTCTCACATCACCGGTAAACGCGACATGATCTTTGACGTAGCGCAGACCGCACTAGACCTGAATTTCGACGGATTGATGATCGAAACCCACAACGACCCGGACAACGCCTGGAGCGATGCCGCACAGCAGGTTACCCCTTCAAGGCTTATCCAGATCATGCAAGACCTGAAAATAAGAAAGGAAACCGATGCCGAAGCCGAATACAACAACAAGCTGGGAACCCTCCGTGCCCAGATCGACGTCATAGATAACGGCCTTGTTGAAACCCTTGGCAGGCGTATGAAGATATCCGATGAGATAGGGGCGCTTAAAAAACAGAAGAACGTAGCCGTATTGCAGAGCAAACGCTGGAACGAGATCCTCGGAAGAATGATACTCGAAGGCCAGGAAAAAGGGTTGAGCGAGGAGTTTGTCCTGAAAATGTTCAAGGCCATTCACCAGGAATCAATCAACCACCAGGAGAAAATATTAAAAGCGTAAATTTGTAGACTATACAAATTTTCGTAATTAATATTTTGAAGTTGTCGTAAAGAATTAAATACTATACTGTCACCCCGAGCGTAGTCGAGGGGCTTCTTCTACCGAAGACATCTCGACTGCGCTCGATGTGACAGGTGTGTTAAAAGATGACAATTTCCCAGGAAAAAAGCCTATGACAGGAACAGTCTACAAATCTACCGGAAGTTGGTACACGGTAAAAACTGCCGAAGGGCAGGTCTACGAATGCAGGATAAAAGGAAAATTCCGCATCAAAGGCATAAAAAGTACCAGCCCTGTAACCGTGGGTGATGTGGTGGATTTTGAGTCTGAGTCTGAAAACAGTGTTGGCACGGGCGTCATCACCCATATTCACGACCGCATGAATTACATTGTCCGGCGGTCGGTAAACCTGTCCAAGCAGAAGCATATTATTGCGGCCAACATCGACCAGGCCTTTCTGCTGGTCACCCTGAAAAACCCGTTGACCCTCACTACTTTTATAGACCGTTTCCTGATTACGGCCGAGGCTTATGATATCAGGGCCGTCCTGGTTTTCAGCAAGGCAGACCAATACGATGAAGAAGAGCTGCTGGAAGTAAAATACCTTGCAGCCATGTATCGCCAGATCGGTTATGAATGTATAGGTGTTTCTACGGTAACCGGTAAAAATGTAGATCAGGTAAAGGAGTTGATGAAGGGAAAGGTAAGCATGTTCTCAGGTCATTCCGGGGTAGGGAAATCGACCCTGGTCAATGCCATAGCACCGAAGCTGAACCTCAGGACAGCCAAAATTTCTGAGCAGCACAAGCAGGGGCAGCATACCACCACCTTTGCAGAGATGTTCGACCTCGATTTTGGCGCAAAGATCATCGATACTCCCGGTATCAAGGGATTTGGGATCATCGATATGGAAAAAGAGGAAATAGGCGATTATTTTCCCGAGTTTTTTGCCCTTAAAAGCGAATGCAGGTTTAACAATTGCCTTCATGTAGACGAACCCCATTGTGCTGTAAAGCAGGCCCTGGAAGACGGCGAGATCCTCTGGAGCAGGTACAAGAGCTATTTACAGATCCTGGAAGGCGAAGAAGAAAGTTACCGTACAGATATCTACGGCGAAGAATAAATTATTCAGAAAAAGAACCCCCGTAGAGTCACACGGCCGTGTGACTCTATTGTGTAATCGTGTAGATAAAACATATGCGTGCAGTAATACAACGTGTCAGCGAAGCAAGTGTAACCATAGAAGGAAACATAAGATCATCCATAAGATCGGGATTGCTGGTCCTCCTCGGTATAGAGGATGCCGATACTGCAGAAGACATAGGCTGGCTATCGCGAAAAATAACCCAGATCCGTATCTTTAACGATGAGCATGGTGTGATGAACAGGTCGGTCACCGACACCGGCGGCGATATTATTGTCGTAAGCCAGTTTACCCTTCATGCCTCGACCAAAAAAGGAAACCGCCCCTCGTATATCAGGGCGGCCAAACCCGAAGTATCCGTACCACTTTACGAAGCCTTTGTAAAGCAAATAGAAGAGGACCTCGGCAAAAAAGTGGGAACCGGGGAATTTGGTGCCGACATGAAAGTGGCCCTGGTCAACGACGGCCCGGTCACCATTATTATCGATACCAGGGATAAGCAGTAAAAACCTAATCTAATATCTGATATCTAACATCTGAAAACTATGAACCTAAAAAACGCCCAGCAGGAAGTAGATGCATGGATCAAAGAACACGGAGTCCGTTACTTTAACGAACTGACCAATATGGCCCAGCTCACCGAAGAAGTAGGCGAAGTGGCCCGTATCATTGCCAGGAGATATGGAGAACAAAGCGAAAAGGAAAGCGATAAAGAAAAAGACCTGGGAGAAGAGCTGGCAGACGTGGTGTTCGTAGTCCTTTGCCTGGCCAACCAGACCGGTATAGACCTGCAATCGGCCTTTGACAAAAAGATGGACAAAAAGGCGAAACGCGACCACGACCGCCATCACAACAACGAAAAGTTAAAATAAATAATTAATGAATGTAGGGGCTATCTAAGAAGTAATTATTGCGTCACCCTGAATCCCGATACATCGGGATTCAGGGTGACGGGTGTAGACTTTTTTGACAGCCCCAAACGAGACAGTCAAAGTTCAATGAACATCAAAATATCCAATTCCCGAACCAGGATCAACAATGACATCCGCATCACCGGCTCCAAAAGCGAGTCTAACCGTTTATTGTTGTTACAGGCCCTGTATCCGCAGATCAAAATAGAGAACCTATCTAACTCTGATGATTCTGTGTTGATGCAGAATGCATTGACCTCCGGCAGTGAAGTAGTTGATATCCACCATGCCGGTACGGCCATGCGCTTTTTAACGGCATTTTTTGCTACCCGTGAAGGCCGGGAGGTGGTCCTTACCGGCTCTAAAAGAATGACGGAAAGACCCATAAAAATACTCGTCGATGCCCTGGAACAACTGGGTGCGGAGATCGAATACACGCAGGAAGAAGGATACCCGCCCCTAAAGATAAGCGGAAAACGACTCGAAAAAAACAAGGTGTCATTACAGGCCAATGTGAGCAGCCAGTATATTTCTGCCCTGCTGCTGGTAGCGCCCAGACTGAAAAACGGACTGGAGCTTACCCTCGAAGGGAAAATAACTTCCGTGCCCTATATAAAAATGACCCTGGCCCTGCTGAACGAAATAGGGGTAGAAACAGCTTTTGAAGGCCATGTCATAAAAGTAGCTCCCCTGGAGGAAATAGATCCCGTGACCCTGACCGTGGAATCGGACTGGAGCTCGGCCTCTTATTTTTACAGTATAGCGGCATTGTGCGAAGAGGGGACAGAAATATCCCTTTCGTCTTACAGGAAATCCAGCCTTCAGGGCGATAGTACCCTCTCGGAATTGTACAGGAGTTTCGGGGTGGAAACTGTTTTTGATACCAAAACGATCACCCTCAAAAAAGAAAACACCCCCGATCCCTCAGAAAAGATCAGTTTCGACCTGTCCAATGCTCCCGATATTGCCCAGACCATTGCCGTTACCTGTTTCGGGTTGGGAAGAGGATGCCATTTAACGGGCCTCCACACCCTGAAGATCAAGGAGACCGACAGGCTCGAAGCCCTGAAAACGGAATTGTCAAAACTGGGAGCTTCCATAAAGGTCACCGACGCCGAATTATTTCTGGAACCTTCGGCAACCATACGGAAAAACATAGCCATTCCCACCTATAACGACCACCGTATGGCCATGGCCTTTGCTCCGCTGGGGCTGAAAGTACCTATCATCATCGAAGAAGCCGAGGTAGTGAGTAAATCCTATCCTGATTTCTGGAAGGATATGGAAAAACTGGATTTCCGGATAGAATCATTATAACAACAATAATCCCCGTAGGGTCGCAATGCATTGCTACCCCACCTGGAGACATCCGTTTCAGCACAGACCGTATCCCAACAAGGACGTATATCCACCTCATGACAGAAACCGTCAAACATAGCCTTGAGCAGGTCCTCCGGGCGGAGATCCGGAAAGTAAGCCCCCTTTCCGGCGGAGATATCAATGATGTATATCTGCTGGAAACCATTGCCGGGCAGTTTGTCGTTAAAGTCAATAGTGCCTCCCGTTATCCCGGGATGTTCCCGGCAGAGGCCGAGGGCCTGGCAGTACTTGGGAACACCGGGGCCATTCACGTTCCGGCGGTGATCGCACAGGGAGAAGCAGGGAAAACCGCCTATCTTATCCTCGAATATATGGAGCAGGGAATCCCCGGTCCCGGTTTTTGGGAGACCTTCGGGAAACAACTCGCAGCCCTGCACCACAATACGGCAGATTATTTCGGGTTTAAAAACTCCAACTACATAGGAAGCCTGCCACAATATAATGCACATTGCACAAATGCCGCAGCGTTTTATATAACCCAGCGGTTACAACCCCAGTTCAGCATGGCGCAGGATAAGGGGTATCGCTTCAATACGGAAGCCCTTTACAAAAACCTGGAAACCGTGATCCCCGAAGAACAGCCTGCCCTGGTACATGGCGATCTATGGAGCGGAAATTATCTCGTAAGTAAAGACGGCAATCCCTGCCTTATCGATCCGGCTGTGGCTTATGCTCATCGTGAGACAGATATAGCCATGATGCACCTTTTCGGGGGCTTTCCCCCGGCCATGATGCGGGCATATAACGAAACCTTTGCCCTGAACGAAGGGTGGGAAGAACGTCTGGATGTCTGGCAACTGTACTACCTGCTCGTACACCTCAACCTGTTCGGTAGCGGGTACCTGCAAAGTGTAGAGCGTATTGTGCGTAAATATTCCGGATGTTAATGTTAATGTTTTGTTATAGCTGCATGTCCGAAAAATTTATCTTTATATATTGAAATATAGAGTTTCATTTAGGTTATGGTCATACAATACGTCAGGTATAAAATAGAGAAAGAAGACGCTGAAAAATTTATTGCAGCGCACAGAAAGGCTTCTGAAGAGCTGGATAATTCTGAAGTTTGCCTGGGGCACGAACTGACCCAGTGCGAAGAAGATCCCGAAAGGTTTATCCTTAGAATTGAATGGAGTTCCGTGGAAGATCATATGAACGGTTTCCGGAAATCTGTACAATTCAGGAAGGTTTTCGAACAGATCGGTTTTTTTCTTGATGCCGTAGAAGAAATGAACCACTATCACCTTACGGACATTGCAAGCAGGCGTGCAAAAGGCAATGATATTCCCTTGTCCGGTGTATGAAGATACAGGTCCTTTAAAAGAGAACCTACCCGGAATCTCCCCCCGAAACATACACATTCCAAATATTTTGTCCATTTCCTTGACAACCCCTGTTTCAGGGTTGTATATTTGCAGCTTCGTAAAAAAGACAGGTAAAAAGTCAGAAGCGTTGCCCTGAGCCTTTCAATGGCACTCAGGATAAACTAAAGCCGAAGGGTCGGGGGTAATCTTAACCCGATAAAACTTCAGGCATCGGACTTCGGACCTAAAAACAAAACACATGAAGTTATCTCATTTTAATTTCGATCTACCTAAAGAATTACTCGCCGAATACCCGTCTGAAAACAGGGACGAAGCCAGGTTAATGGTAGTGAACCGCAAAGACGGAACCATCGAGCACAAGATGTTCAAAGACCTTATCGACTATTTCAGCGAAGGCGATGTCATGGTATTGAACAACACCAAGGTGTTCCCGGCCCGTTTGTACGGTAACAAGGAAAAGACAGGTGCCAGGATAGAAGTCTTTCTGCTCCGTGAGCTCAATGAAGAACAGCGCCTGTGGGATGTATTGGTAGACCCTGCAAGGAAAATCAGGATAGGGAACAAACTCTATTTTGGCGATGACGAAAGCCTGGTAGCCGAGGTTATTGATAACACCACCTCAAGAGGCCGTACACTTCGTTTCCTCTATGACGGATCGTATGAAGATTTCAGGAAAAAGCTCAAGGAACTCGGGGAAACACCGCTGCCCAAATACATTAAAAGAGGCGTAGAGCCCGAGGATGAAGAGCGTTACCAAACCATCTATGCCAAGTACGAAGGGGCAGTAGCAGCGCCTACCGCTGGACTTCACTTTTCAAAACACCTACTGAAAAGGCTGGAAATAAAAGGGGCCAGATTTGCCGAAGTAACCCTGCACGTGGGGCTCGGTACTTTTAACCCGGTAGAAGTGGAAGACCTTTCCAAACACAAGATGGACAGTGAAGAACTGCTTATCCCGGAAACCGCTACCCAGGTGGTCAACGAGGCCAAAAAGAATAAAAAGAAGGTCTGTGCAGTAGGAACCACCGTAATGCGTGCCCTGGAAAGTTCCGTGTCTTCCGAAAGACTGCTGAACGCATATGAAGGATGGACCAACAAATTTATCTTTCCTCCGTATGATTTCAGTATAGCAGATTGTATGGTAACCAATTTCCACACTCCGAAATCTACCTTACTGATGATGGTTTCCGCCTTTGCAGGCCACGACCTGATCAAAAAGGCCTACGAAGAGGCTGTTAAGGAAAAATACAAGTTTTATTCCTACGGAGACGCCATGCTTATATTGTAAGCGTTTCCCGGTATAACAAACCACAGATCCCGAATTCCGGACGATGCAAATGCCCGGAATTTGGGATTTGTATTTTACAGATGATAGAAGTCTAAAGTATTTAAAACCAAAAAAACATACTTACCTTTGCACCGCAATGCAAGTAACTAAAAAAGACATACGGGCACTGACCAAAGAACAACTCCGTGATTTCTTTGCCGATCGTGGAGACAAGGCCTTCCGCGGCAACCAGGTTTACGAATGGCTCTGGAGCAAGGGCGCGCATTCCTTTGAGGGGATGACCAATCTTTCCAAAGAGACCCGACAAATGCTGGAAGAGCATTTTGTTATCAACCACATTCAGGTAGACCGTATGCAGCGCAGCAATGACGGTACCATAAAAAATGCCGTCCGCCTCCACGACGGGCTGATCGTAGAATCGGTACTGATACCGACCGATACCCGTACCACCGCCTGCGTGTCCAGCCAGGTAGGGTGCAGCCTGGATTGTAAGTTCTGTGCCACTGCGCGGCTTAAGAGAATGCGCAATCTCAATCCGGATGAGATTTACGACCAGGTGGTAGCCATAGACAACGAAAGCCGCCTTTATTACGGGCATCCGCTGAGCAATATTGTTTTTATGGGGATGGGCGAACCCCTGATGAACTACAATAACGTACTAAAAGCGATCGACAAGATCACTTCGCCCGAAGGCCTCGGCATGTCGCCCAGGAGGATCACCGTATCCACATCCGGCGTACCGAAGATGATAAAAAAGCTGGCCGATGACCAGGTGAAGTTTAAGCTGGCCGTTTCCCTGCATTCGGCCATAGATGAGGTACGGACTTCCATTATGCCGTTTAACGAGCATTTTCCGCTAAAAGATTTAAGGGAAGCCCTGGAATACTGGTATCAACAAACCAAAAGCAGGATCACTTACGAATACGTGGTGTGGCAGGGCATCAACGACAAACGGAAAGATGCCGAAGCCCTGGCCCGTTTCTGCCGTTTTGCACCTTCTAAAGTAAACATCATAGAATACAACCCCATTGGCGACGACCATTTTGCCCAGGCCAACCCCGGAGCTCTGGAACTGTACCGGGATATCCTGGAAAAAAACGGTATTACCGTAACAATACGCCGTTCCCGCGGAAAAGATATAGATGCCGCCTGCGGGCAGTTGGCCAATAAGTCCTAGTTTTGGAGTTGATTAGTTGGGAGTTGGTTAATTCGGAGTTATTATTTTGTTATAATATAACACTTATTTTACTCCAAGACTCCAAAACTAACCAACTCATATCATTTCTTCCTCGAATTCAGGATATTCCTCTGCATATTAGCCATAAACTCCCGGGTATACTCCGCCGTAGGGTCGCGGTCCGGGTCCAGGATGGTGATCTCCATACCGCAGGCTTTTTCGTGGGGCAATAACTTTTCCAGGATGTGGTTGAGTTCCGCATAGGTAAGCCCGTCTGGTGTTCTACTGTCCACTGCCGGCATTATGTGATCGTCCAGGACATCCACGTCCAGGTGTATAAAAAAGCCATCCAGCTTTTTATCCGTTACCATATTCAGAAAATCATTGGTACACTGTTCCGTACCCGTATCGTGGAGGCTGTCCAGGTCGTAATAATGTATTTTCGAGTTCAGGATGGGGGCCACGTAGTCCCTGTCGTATTCCCGGTTGCCCACACACCATATATTTTCCTCTTCGAAATAGGGTTTCAGCCCGTAAATATCGGTCAGTTTGGGATGGCCATACCCGGTAACCACCGCCAGGTCCATACCGGCTATACCTCCGGTCTGTGAAAGTTCCGGAAGCATAAAGTCCGTATGCCCGTCCAGGAAAAACAGGCCATAATTTCCCCGTTTCTTCAGGGCTATGGCATTACCTATAAGAATACTGCAATCTCCGCCGATAATTACAGGAAAAGGAGCTTCCTGCAATACCTTGTCCATCAGTTCGGCCTGCTGTTTGGCATAGCGGATAACGGCCTCACTGTTCCGCACTCCCGCTTCCGGGTCCATCTGCATGGAATAGGGGGGCGGCTCCAGGGTATAGATGTTTTTGGGTTTCAGCATATGGTAAAACCCGTTTCCGCGCAGCCATGCCGGGAGGTTCTTTACCCCCGGTTCCACACCCGGTTGAGGTTCCTTTAATCCTAAATTAGTGGGAAATTCAACGATGTTTATCCTGTTGTTCACGGCCATAATGCTGGGTCTGTTTTATATAAAGATACAAAATAGAAGGGGAACGCCAATAGAACGTAGCGCCCTTCAAAAAACACTCATAGCTTATGTTATAACACAGTGTCTATATTCCGGTGAGATTCAAATTTTTATAGTGTTTTCGGAGCCAGATGTAATAAAAATAAGACATCATTTATCGGTTTCGAGCAAAATATGAGTATATTTACACTACAGAACACAAAAACTTTTAGTGATGAAAAAGATTGTTTTAGTAATTATGGCTATTGTTGGAGTATCGTTATACGGTAATGCCCAATCCATTCATTTCGGGGCCAAAGGTGGGGTGAATTTCGCAGACTTAAGCGATGTCAGTGGCGATGCCAGAACGGGCTATCATATCGGTTTACTGGCAGAGATAGGCTTTGCCCAGTTTGCCATACAGCCCGAAATTTTATATTCTGCCCAGGGACTGGATGATCTGAAACTGGATTATGTAAACGTTCCGATTCTTGCCAAATATTATGTGATACCTAACCTTAGTCTTGAAGCCGGACCTCAGTTTGGTGTTAATGTACAGGATGATGACTGGGACGATGTAAAGAGTTTTGATATGGGCGGAGCCGTAGGCGTAGGCTATAAATTTGGCAACCTCTTTGCCCAGGCCAGGTATAATTTTGGGTTTTCCGATGCCATAGACAATACATCGGCCAAAAACTCCGTATTCCAGCTATCCGTAGGATATCTGTTCTTCTAAGAAGAGAAATAAATACAGTAGAATATAAAAAGCGAAAGTGATACGGACTTTCGCTTTTTTTGTGTTGCATTGCATTGAATATCGAAATGATTTAAACTTTGTCGCAATAATATAAAATTCCTCTACTTCGATAAATCCTCACCTGGCGCTCGTTTGCAACGAGTGCCTCCCTTCTTTACGTACAGTGTTAACGAGCCCCCGATAATATTAATTGCCGAGTGATTTTTTCATTTTTGACCCCTGAATAAAAATATCTGTTATCTTAGTCCTATTAATTTAAAAATATGGTTATATGAAAAAATTTTTACTCGTAGCCGTTATGGCATTTGGTTTTGGGTTTAACGCCACCGCTCAGGATGTTACCTTTGGGGTAAAGGCGGGGTTGAACTTTTCTAACTTGAAATTCGACACTAATATTTCCAGTGGCTCAAACGATACCAAGACAGGATTTTATATTGGTGGACTTGCAGATTTCGGAGTGTCGGAAGTATTTCATATTCAGCCGGAAGTATTATATTCAAGCGAAGGCACAAAAGTAGAGTATGATGGATCTAAAGAAGACGGAAATATTTCTTTTATAAATATTCCGGTATTGGCTAAGTTTTATGTAGCAGAAGGTTTTAATATACAGGCCGGGCCACAACTTGGAATTTTAGTAGATGCGGATGGAGGGACAGACGGATTAAAAACTACTAATTTTAGTTTGAGTTTTGGCGCAGGATACGAATTGCCCGGAGGCTTCTTTTTTGATGCCAGGTATAGTTTGGGGTTGACCGATATATCTGAGATTGATGAAATATATATTGGCAATATGGTTATATCTGGTATAGATGTAAAAACCAGAAATTTCCAGGTAGGTTTCGGATATAGGTTTTAAACACCGAATATCATATTTTTACAAAAACGGGAGTTCGTAAAAACTCCCGTTTTTTATTTAATATGGCCTACATATAAATATAACACCTGGCGCTCGTTTGCAACGAGTGCCCTCTTCTCAACCTGACATCCTTTCTTTATGTTAACGTTATGTTAAAAACATGACTGACAGCCTGCCGTTTTTTCAGGTTTATGCACATATGTCGGGCTTTTTTTACCCGTTTCCCGGAATACAGAAATTTCTTTAAAATTGTTAAATATTTAATCTAGCACAATTAATACATTTGTAATCAATTGTTTACGTGTTTTTAAAATTGCTATTTTTGCCATATCCCCCGGATTTCCCGGATTTCCAGCACGTTCCTTGCGGGGATAAAGCCGAACATATTATATAACTATAAAACTTTATCAAATGAAAGTTCTAGTAATTGGCGCCGGGAACATGGGGCTAACGTATGCCCAGGGAATGGCCCAATCAGACTTATTAAAGAAAAAAGACTTAATGATTTTAGACAGTGCACGGGAAAGGACCGATGCACTGAAAAAGAACGATGAGTTCGACGTCTACGAAAAAATTGAGGATTGTTTACCCAACGCAGATATTGTGTTTATCGCAGTAAAACCCTATCACAGCGATGAACTTTTCGAAGCGATCAAGGAGCACAAAAGGCCCGGACAGATCTTTATCTCTATCATGGCCGGTGTTACCATCAAAACCATGCAGGAAGCCATGGACATCAAAAAAGTAGTGCGTGCCATGCCCAACCTCGCGGCAAAAGTAGGGCACGGGTTTACTTCCTTTACGGCTTCCAAGTATGTTTCCAGGCTGGAACTCCTCACGGTGGAAAAGCTGATAGACACCACCGGGAGGTCTATTAAACTGGCCAGTGAAATGGAAATCGACAAATCTACCGGGATCTCCGGTTCCGGTCCCGCTTATATATTCTATTTTATGCAGTCCATGATGGAGGCTGCCGTAAAAATGGGATTTTCCCAGAAAGACGCCCGCCTTATGGTGGCCCAGACCTTCCAGGGTGCCGTAGAGCTGTTTAACAGTTCTGACCTGGACCCCAACGCATGGATGGACAGAGTGGCCTCTAAAGGAGGCACCACCCGTGCCGCACTCGATTCTATGGAAGAGAATAACGTAAAGGAGCTCATTAAGGACGCAGCCCATGCTGCCTTCGAGAGGGCAGTGCAGTTGGGTAAAGAAAACAACAAGTAGTATGTACGAGAAGAGAATAGTGGTTAAGGTAGGGACCAATGTCATGATCAATAAAGACAATCGCATTGTACAGCCTATCTTAAAAAGACTGGTAGACCAGATCGCAGAACTGTATGAACAGAATATTATGACCGTGCTGGTCTCTTCCGGTTCGGCCAATGCAGGGCTGGAGATCCTGGGCGAAAGTGAAATAGAGAACAAGTCCATACGAAGACAGGTCTATTCGGCCATCGGACAACCGCGGATGATGCGCTATTATTACAGCATTTTCCACGATTACGGCATGCGCTGTGCCCAGGTGCTGGCCACCAAGCGCGACTTTAACCCCGGAGAGCACCGCAAGAACATGATCAACTGTTATGAAGGGTTGATGTCGGAAGGAGTGATCCCCATTGCCAATGAGGACGACGCCGTTTCGGTCACCCACTCCATGTTTTCCGACAACGATGAGCTGGCCAGCCTTATCGCCGAGCTGATCCATGCCGATATGCTCATTATCCTTACGGATATAGACGGTTTTTACACCGGTCACCCGGACAATGACGATTCCGAATTACTGCCCGAAGTTAAGGTAGATCAAAACGTGGAGCAGTATATCGAGGAAACCGACAAGGGAGAAACATCCGGCCGGGGAGGAATGGCGTCGAAACTGAAGATCGCCAAGAATACGGCGGCCAAGAACATCCCCACCTATATTGCCAATGGTAAGAAAGACCGGATTATTCTCGATATCGTAGAGGGAAAGGACGTAGGAACACGGATCGTTGAATAAATGGATTTTTATTAATAATGAGACAGGTGACTGATGGCGGAAGACAGGTGTATTCATCCGTCACCCGTCATCGGTCTCCCATCTAAAAGCAAACACATGAAATTATTGACAAAAGATATAAAAAACAAAGTGCTCGAATCCATGGAACGCATCCTGGACGAAGAGCGCGAAGCTATTATAGCGGCCAACAAAAAGGACCTGGATGCCTTTGACAGTGCTGACCGTGCCATGTATGACAGGTTGGTGGTGAATGAGGCCAAGATAGACGGTATGATCCAGTCGGTAAAGGAAGTCCGCTCACAGGACGATCCCGTAGGCAAGATAAAATCGTCCCGGGAACTGGAAAACGGGCTGAAAATATTCAATAAAACAGCGCCTTTCGGCACTATAATGATCATTTATGAATCCCGTCCGGATGTCACCATAGAAGCAGCTGTCCTGGCCTTTAAAGCCAATAACAAGATCTTGCTCAAAGGCGGGAAAGAAGCCGGGCACAGCAATAAAAAACTCGAAGAGTGCTGGCACAAAGCCCTGACGGAAAACGGCCTGGAACCCGAAGCCTGGATACAATTACTGAACATGAACCGCCAGGAAACCCAGGAATTTCTGAAGAACCCGCCGGAAAAACTGGACCTTATCGTACCCCGTGGCGGAGAAAGACTGATCCGCTTTGTTAAAGACCACGCCCAATGTGCCGTACTGGTCAGCGGGCGGGGCAATAATTTCCTGTATGTAAACAAGGATGCCGACTGGGATAAGGCACTTCAGGTGATCGTCAATGCCAAGACCCATAAAATATCGGCCTGTAATGCCCTGGACAAGATATTGGTAGACAGGAATATCCCGGGTTATGAAGACAAGGTCAGGGAACTGGAAAAAGAATTGCGTCAAAATTCTGTGGAACTGCTGGCCGATGATGATGTGAGGAAGATCCTCCCGGATACATCGCCCGTGGAAGATGAATCCGTTTGGTATGAAGAATTTCTGGCCCTGAAGGCTGTGATCGGATCGGCAGGCAATGTAGAAGAAGCCATCGACCGGATCAATAAATACTCCGGCGGGCATTCCGCCTGCATCCTTACGGAAGACGAAGCTACTGCACAGGCCTTTATGGAGCAGGTAGACAGCGCAGCCGTATACCAGAACGCATCAACCCGCTTTACCGACGGCGGACAGATGGGCGTAGGTGCCGAACTGGCCATCAGTACAGACAAGCTCCACCACAGGGGCCCCCTGGGGCTAGAACAGCTTGTGACCAATAAATACTATGTATACGGTAACGGCCAGGTTAGGGAGTAAACGGGTTACCAGTTGCCAGTTACCGGTTGCCGGTTGTGGGTTTGCCAGTTTTTTAACCGGCAACTGGCAACCGACAACTTTTTTATCCCCCCGAAAATAGATACATTTACAGGAAAGTTTTTAACTATGAAGCTGATCATTATCAACGGCCCCAACCTGAACCTCCTCGGAAAGCGGGAACCTGAGATCTACGGAGCCGAAACCTTTGAAGATTTTTTGTTTAAACTGCGCTCCAGATTTCCGGATATGGAATTGGAATATTACCAATCTAACATAGAAGGGGAGATCATCGATAAACTGCACGAAACCGGATTTGACCATGACGGTATTATCCTCAATGCAGGGGCATACACCCATACTTCCATCGGCATAGGCGATGCTGTAAAAGGTATTACCACACCCGTAGTGGAAGTACATATATCCAATACTTTCGGCCGGGAAGAGTTCCGTCATCAATCCTATATTTCCCCGAATGCCAAAGGAGTTATACTGGGCTTCGGGCTTCAGAGTTATGTGCTGGCTATACAGAGTTTTATAAGTTGAGAAGCCAGTACATAGCTCCTCCCTTTTGATAAAGGGAGGTGGTCCCGATCTCTGATCGGGAGCGGAGGGTTAGATATCCCGGGCCATAGGCAAGAAACAAACGTTTTGGGAATAGGTCCATGACCTGGGCGAGGTCAAACTCCCCGACCCACCACAGGTGGCCCACCCCTCTTCATCTGAAGAGGGGAGCCCCAAAATATAAAACAAAACCTTTACTTCAAAGGAACAATCCAGTACCCGTAAGCATACGAAGCATACGGCAATTGATATTTTTCCAGTGGCAGGCTGTACCAACTGTCAATCCCCGCCACACCGGATTGCATACCATCTACATTTACAAAGGTCTTTTTCTGCGGAACGAGTTCGCCCGAGTGCATCTGTGCTTTTTCCGGGCCTCCGTCGAGGTCCTCCGTGCTGTAATGCAATGCCGAAAAGTTTAAAGGGGTATCGGCTACGATCTGAAAAGCCGCGCCTTTATCGTTGCTCAGGGTGGCATGGCGAACGTCGGTCTTGTTACCGCTGTCCTGCGGACGGATATAAGGGTGATATTGCCCGGAGACCGTACCTTTATACAACCCTATACGAGCGGCTGTCTTACGGTCGGCATACGATTCGAACGGCCCGCGTCCGTACCATGCTACCTGTTCAAAACCTTCGGGAAGCACCATAGTATTGCCAAATTTAAACATTGGCAGGTGTTCGCCTTTTTGCGCCTCGAAATTATTGTCTATATGTATTCTTCCGTCGCCATAAACCGTATAGCGTTGTACAAATTGTGCATCACCCTCCAGTAAGGGCCTGGAAAAGGTGAGTTGAACGGCATTGTCCTTTTTAAGAATAGCTGTCTTGTAGGTTACTTTCTCTCCTGATCTCCCGGCCTTTTTCCATGCTGCATACTTGCGTTGTGTCCCGGCACCGTAGTCGTTGTCCACCGGGGCCCGCCAGAAGTTTACCTGGCCCCCTTCTTCCAGGAGGGCCTGGCCGTTGTGGGTGTAATTGGAGATAATACCTTTGGTAACATCAAAATCCACGGAAAAAGCGTCACCCGTCAGAATGATATGACCATTCTTTTGATCCATGGAAATGCTTTTTTCGGATTTTCCGGGCATCACCGGATTTCCTTTTTGAAGGATAAACTGGTCATAGGCAATCTCGTAGCCTTTGGGGATAAAAGGTTCTTCCGCTTTAAGAGTTACCGAAAAATTCAGGAGGTATTCCTTACCGGTTTCAAGATTGTAGGTGAGGGGAACAGATACCTCTTTTTCTTCCTGGGGTTTCAGGTTAAAGCCTTTCAGTGTTCCGTTTTCCACAGGGGTACCGTTTTCGAGTAGCTCCCAGCTTATCCGGTAGTTGGAGAGATCGCGGAAAAAATACCAGTTCTTTACAGCAAAGGTCTTGTTTGCAGTATCCTTTACAGCAAATTTAACGTTCTGGTGTACTCTTTTTACTTCGAACATATGCGGGTTGGGCGTACGGTCGGGCATCACCAGTCCGTTGAGCAGGAAATTGCCATCACTGGGCGTGCCTTCCGGACCAAAGTCGCCACCGTAGGCATAGATATCTTTTCCGTTCTTTACGGTTTTGATCCCCTGGTCTACATAATCCCAGATAAACCCGCCCTGGAGAATGTCGTATTTTTCGATGACCTCCCAGAACTCCTTGAAATTACCGAGACTGTTACCCATGGCATGAGCATATTCACTCATGATCATGGGACGGTTATATCCTTTTTGGGCAAATTTTTCCATCGATCCGGGCGAAGGGTATTGCGGGACGATAAGGTCTGTGTTCCATTCCCGCTGGGCACGTTCATATTGTACCGGCCTGGAGGGATCACGGTCTTTGATCCAGTTATAGGCATTGTAGAAATTCCAGCCGTTCCCGGCTTCGTTCCCCAGTGACCAGGTGATGATACTGGGATGGTTCTTGTCCCTTTCCACCATGCGTTTTATACGCTCCATATGGGCCTTGAGCCATTCGGGATTGTTGCCCAGCGTATGTTCCAGGTTGTAATACATGCCGTGCGATTCGATATTGGCTTCATCCACCACATAGATACCGTAAATGTCACAAAGTTCGTAGAAATAGGGGTCATTGGGGTAGTGCGCCATCCTTACGGCGTTGATGTTGTATTGTTTCAGGACCTCAATATCTTTTTCCATCATTTCCCGGGATACTACGTGCCCGGTTACAGGATCGTGTTCGTGGCGGTTGACCCCTTTGATGAGAATGGGCTTTCCGTTGAGGAAATACTGGTTGCCTTTGATCTCGGTGGTCCGGAACCCTACGCGTTGCGACACCACTTCGGTTTTCTTCCCTTTTTCACTCAGGGCGATTTCCAGGCGGTACAGGTTGGGAAATTCGGCAGACCATTGTTTTACTCCGGGGACCTGGTGTGAAAATGTGGTTGTGCTGTCGGTGACTTTCCGGGATGCGGTATATACGGTGTTCTCACCTTCCAGAAGCCGTACATCAACAGTGTATTTATGTTTTTTGGCAGGAAGGCCGTTGATATTTACTTTGAGCTGAAATATACCATCGGTATACGTATCGTTAAAAGAAGCGAGAATATCGATGTCCCCGATATGGGTTTGCGGGGTGGCATAGAGGTAAACATCGCGTTCTATACCCGATATTCTCCAGAAATCCTGGCATTCCAGGTAGCTTCCGTCGCTCCAGCGATAAACTTCCAGGGCCACCTGGTTGTCGCCGGGCTTTACATAGGAAGTAAGGTCAAACTCAGCCGGGAGTTTCGATCCCTGGCTGTAACCGACCTTCTGTCCGTTCACCCAAATGTAGAAGGCCGATTTTACCGCGCCGAGGTGAATGTATACTTTTTGATCTTTCCAGTCCGCCGGAAGGGTAAACGCCCTTTTATAGGATCCCACAGGATTATGGCCGTCCGGGATGTCGGGCGGGGAGGGGTTCTTTACCTTAAATTCGTAGGGATGGTTGACGTAAATGGGTACACCATAACCCTGTAACTCCCAGTTTCCGGGAACCGTAATATCGTTCCATCCGGAAGTGTCGTAATCTTTTTTATAAAAATCCTCCGGCCTGCCGGATACGTCATCGGACCAGCGGAATTTCCAGGTGCCGTTCAATAAAAGGAATCTTTGTGAGTCCTCTTTTTTGCCCTGTGCGGCAAGAGTGCTATTTTCGTAGGCAAAGAACGAAGCCCTCGGAGGGAGCTTGTTAATTTCGATAACGTCCGGGTTTTCCCAAACGGGGTCTAAGGTCTGGGATATGGCAGTGATGGAAACCCATAAAAATAGGAATGTAAATACGGATGCTTTCATGAAGGTTGATATTGTGTTCGAACACAAATATATGAAATAACAGCAGTAAAATTTTATTTTTTATGACAAATCCGGGAAAACGAACATATTTTAACTGGAGCAGCGGCAAGGATTCTGCCCTGGCCCTGTACAAAATGCTGAAGCAGGGCGATTATCATGTGGAAAGCCTGGTAACAACAGTCAACAGGGATTTTGGCCGGGTATCCATGCACGGCCTTCCGGAAAACCTGTTGGACCGGCAGGCAGAAAGCATCGGTTTGCCATTGCGCAAAGTCTACTTCCCTTCGGTGGTGGACATGGAAACGTACAACCGGACGATGAAGGAAGAAACCGCAAAACTCTACGGAGAAGGGTATCGCTATGCTACTTTTGGCGATATTTTCCTGGAAGACCTCAAAAAATACCGGGAGGGCAAACTTGCTGAGGTAGGGATAAAAACCGTCTTTCCCCTGTGGAAACAGGATACCCGGACGCTCATGGAAGAGTTTCTGCGACTCGGTTTCAGGGCCATCACGGTATGTGTAAATGCAAGGCTCCTGGGCAAGGAATTTTGCGGTCGGGAAGTTGATGAGTGTTTTATCCGTGACCTGCCGGAACAGGTAGATGTCTGCGGGGAGAACGGGGAATTTCACACCTTCGTTTATGACGGCCCGATATTCCGGCAACCGGTAGCGTTCGAAACCGGAGAAAAGGTCCTGAAAAACTATGCTTCGCAGGATGATGCTAAACAACAAAACTGGGACAATTCCTTCTGGTATTGCGACCTTTCCCCTGGCTCCGGTTTACCCTGAGCCCTTCGACCGGACTCAGGGTAAACCGGAGTCGAGGGACGTTAAACCTTTTCTAAATTGTTATGCGGGCCATTTAATATGCCGTATCTTTAATAGAACAGAGAAAAAAAGATGTGATGCGTGTTTTAATTATAGGAGCGACAGGATTGATAGGCCGTGAGATCGTCCGTTTATATACACGGGAAGGGATAGCGGTAAACTATCTTACGACCGACCGTTCCAAAATAGAGAACATGGATATGTGCAGGGGCTTTTACTGGAATCCCGGAAAGGGGGAAATAGACCGGGAATGCCTGGACGATGTGGAGGCCATTATCAACCTTGCGGGAGAACCGATAGCCAAACGGTGGACGGCAAAGCATAGGAAGCGTATCCTGGGCAGCAGGGTACGATCGCTCGAATTATTGCAAAATACCCTGGGATCTGAAGAAGGGCACAGGGTAAAAATGCTGATCTCCGCTTCGGCCATTGGTATCTACCCCGATTCCCTGACCCATTATTACGGTGAAGAAGAAAAAGAGGTGGACGATTCCTTTCCCGGAAGGGTGATCCAGGAATGGGAAGCTGCTGCCGACCGGATGCAGGAACTGGGGATTAAGGTCGCCAAGGTACGTATAGGCCTGGTCCTGTCGAAAGAAGGAGGGATGTTGCCCCAGATCGTCAAACCCGTTAAATATTTTGCCGGTGCCGCCTTTGGCAGCGGGAAGCAATGGCAATCCTGGATCCATATTACCGATCTCGCACGGATATTCCTGTTTGTACTGGAAAAACAGACTTCAGGGATCTTTAACGGTGTAGCCCCCAACCCGGTAACCAATGAAAAGCTGACCTGCGAAATTGCCGGGAAACTTCAAAAACCGCTCATACTGCCACGTATACCCCGTTTTGTGATGAAATGCCTGCTGGGAAAAATGTCCTACCTGCTTTTCTGCGGGCAGAGGGTGAGCTCCCGGAAAATGACAGATATGGGGTTTTCGTTTAAATATCCCAACCTGGGCCCGGCACTGGATAACCTGCTCGGCAGGGAATGATATGAGAAACATGACTGTTCCCCTTATTGTTTTTTGTCCCTGTTCCTGAAAAAGATAAAATATACGTTTACTCCGAAAATGGCAAGATTGGTAATAATTACCGGAATAGAAGGAAGCATAAAACCGTAAATGACAAAAAGGAAACAACCGATGGAATTGACCGTTCTCAGTCTTATAATATCCCGCATAAGAAAGGAGAGCAACACCCCAAGTGAAGCGGCGTAGCCTATCCATTCTGTTATGGAGATACCCAGAAATTCCATTCTTTAAGTGGGGAAAGGAAATGTCTGAAAACCCTATCCGTCATGCTGAACTTGTTTCAGCATCCCATCCCGATTCGGAGCAGCCGGGAATGAGAACCTGAAACAAGTTCAGGTTGACGTAAATTTATTTTTCAGACATTTCCTTTTTTTTGTTTTGTATTTTAAGCTATCTTATTTCGCTTCCTGTCGTTTTCCGTGAGGAAGATTTTCCGAAGCCTCAGACTCTTTGGAGTCACTTCCACATATTCGTCCTTCTGAATGTATTCCAGCGCTTCCTCCAGCGAGAATTTTATGGCCGGGACGATCTTCGCCTTTTCATCGGCTCCTGAAGAGCGGACATTGGAGAGTTTTTTGGTCTTGGTCACGTTTACCGTCATATCGTCGCTTCGGGAATTTTCCCCGATGACCTGTCCTTCGTAAATATCCTCGTTGGGATCGATAAAGAACTTGCCCCTTTCCTGTAATTTGTCGATAGAGTAGGGAATGGCCTTACCGTTTTCCATCGATATGAGCGAGCCGTTGTTCCTTCCGGGGATATCACCCTTATACGGCTGATATTCGACAAACCGGTGCGACATAATGGCCTCTCCTGCCGTAGCCGTCAGCAATTGGTTTCTCAGCCCGATGATCCCTCTCGAAGGAATGTGGAATACACAGATCATACGTTCGCCCTTCGGTTCCATACTCAACATTTCTCCCTTGCGAAGGCTTACGAATTCCACAGCTTTTCCCGACAGGTTTTCCGGGAGGTCAATAGTGAGTTCTTCAACAGGCTCACATTTTACCCCGTCAATTTCTTTGATGATCACCTGCGGCTGCCCGATCTGGAGTTCATAACCTTCCCGGCGCATGGTCTCTATCAGTACGGAGAGGTGCAATACCCCACGGCCGAATACCATGAATTTATCGGCACTGTCCGTCTCCTTCACTCTCAGGGCCAGGTTCTTTTCCAGTTCCTTGTCCAGTCTTTCCTTGATATGGCGCGAAGTCACATATTTTCCTTCTTTGCCAAAGAAAGGAGAGTCGTTTATGGTAAAGAGCATACTCATGGTAGGCTCGTCTATGGCAATGGAGGCGAGGGCTTCCGGATTTTCCAGATCGGCAATAGTGTCACCGATCTCAAAACCTTCGAGGCCTACGATCGCACAAATGTCTCCCGCATGGACCTCAGATACTTTTTTCCGGCCCAGTCCTTCAAAGGTATGCAATTCTTTTATTCTGGATTTTACGATACTTCCGTCACGCTTCACCAGGGATACCTGCAAATTTTCGGTAAGTGTTCCCCGTTGCAGCCTGCCGATGGCAATACGCCCGGTAAAGCTCGAAAAGTCGAGAGAAGTGATGAGCATTTGAGGTGTTCCCTCAGAAATTTTCGGTGCGGGGATATGTTCAATGACCATGTCCAGCAGCGGCTCGATATTGTCAGTTTCGTTTTTCCAGTCTTCAGACATCCAGTTGTTCTTGGCCGAACCGTAAACCGTTGGGAAGTCGAGCTGCCATTCTTCTGCTCCGAGTTCGAACATCAGGTCGAATACCTTTTCGTGGACTTCGTCCGGGGTACAGTTTTCCTTGTCGACCTTGTTGATCACCACACAGGGTTTCAGCTTCAGGTCTATGGCCTTTTGCAATACAAAACGCGTTTGCGGCATGGGGCCTTCAAAAGCGTCTACGAGCAGCAGTACCCCGTCGGCCATGTTCAGCACCCGTTCTACTTCACCGCCGAAGTCGGCGTGACCAGGAGTGTCGATAATGTTGATCTTGGTTCCCTTGTAGATCACCGAAACGTTTTTGGAAGTGATGGTAATTCCCCTTTCCCGCTCCAGGTCGTTGTTGTCCAGGATAAGATCGCCCGTATTCTCGTTCTCACGGAATAACTGGCAATGGTACATGATCTTGTCTACCAAAGTGGTCTTACCGTGGTCTACGTGGGCTATGATCGCTATATTTCTGATGTCCGACATGATGTTGACTTTTGTTGCTATGTTTAGTTTTTCAGTCTCCGAGACTCCGAGTCTGATTTTAAGGGCGCAAATATAAATGATATTCCCGGTATATGAACATTAAATTATTGTTTTTTAAGGAGTCCGGGAGATATGCGGAGGGTTTTGCATTATAAAAACCAGGGCTTTTTTTTCTGCATATTGGTTTGCATCTAAATAATTTCCCCTATTTTCTCCTCTTTTTTAGTGATTTCAATATCTTTGGATGCTACTATGCGAAAATTGATATTTGCGATATGAATAATTTGCTGGAGGTAAACAGTGTTTCCAAAAAATACGGACAGTTCACAGCATTGGACAATGTCTCCTTAAAAGTCCCTGAAGGCAATATTTTCGGCCTGTTGGGGCCAAATGGTGCGGGAAAGACCACGCTTATACGTATTATCAACCAGATCACCTACCCGGATACGGGTACTGTTACTTTTAACGGAACCCCCCTCCAGCCCGGACATATTACTCAGATCGGCTATCTGCCCGAAGAAAGGGGCTTGTACAAAAGTATGAAGGTAGGAGAACAGGCCCTCTACCTGGCGCAGTTGAAGGGGTTATCGAAGAAAGAAGCCAGGGAAAAGCTCAAATACTGGTTCGACAGGCTGGAGATAGGAGGCTGGTGGAACAAGAAGATCCAGGAACTCTCCAAAGGGATGGCCCAGAAGATACAATTTGTCGTCACCGTACTGCACCAGCCCAAACTGCTTATTTTTGACGAACCCTTTAGCGGGTTCGACCCCATAAACGCCAATATCATAAAAGACGAGATCCTGCACCTGAGAGATCAGGGCGCTACCGTTATTTTCTCCACACACCGCATGGAATCGGTAGAAGAACTTTGCGACGATATAGCGCTGATCAACAAATCGAAAAAAATACTCGACGGGAAACTGGTGGATATTAAAAGACAATATCGCAGTAATACCTTTGAAGTAGGGCTCGATACGGAACGCAAGGAAGAATTACAACAACAATTGCAGGAACGGTTTACGGTGTCGCCGGCCCATTTTAAGTCCCTGGCCGATGAACTGAAGCTGCGGATACAGCTCCAGAACGGGTATTCGCCCAACGACCTGCTGGAATACCTGGTGTCCAGGTCTACCGTGAATCATTTTGTGGAAGTGATCCCCAGCGTTAATGATATTTTTATACAAACCGTAAAAGATAGTGACAGCCATGCATAAACTGCCATTGATCATAAAAAGGGAATACCTGGCCAAAGTGCGCAACCGCTCTTTTATTGTAATGACCATACTGAGCCCCCTGCTCTTTGTGGGCATGGCAGCACTGGTATTCTTTCTCACCAAGGCGAACAACGAAGAAAAAAAGGTGATGGCCATACTCAATGAGAGTGATTTTTTTCAGGACCAGTTCAGGGACGATACTTCCCTGTCTTTTGTGGATTTCCGGGGAATGCCGGTAGAAGCCGCAAAAGATTCGGCCCAGCATGCTGCATACTACGGTTTGCTCTATATTCCCAAAGGCGGTGATATTGAAAAAGTAGCAAACAGCATAGAGCTTTTCTGTAAGGAATCCCCGGGGCTAGGAACCCTGTCTTCGGTAGAAAATGTAATACGCAACAATGTAAGGGAGGTAAAACTCCGGAATTTCGGGGTCCCCGATGAGGTGCTGGGGGAGCTCGGAAAGAATTATGAGATCAGTGTGGAGAATTTTACCGGGGAGAAAAAGTTGCGGGGCATTAACGAAATAAAAGCCTTTATAGGTGGGGGCTTTGGCTATCTTATCATGATGTTTATCATCATTTACGGTGCCTTTGTGATGCGAAGTGTCATCGAAGAAAAGACGAGCAGGATCATCGAGGTGATCATATCTTCGGTAAAACCTTTTCAACTAATGCTGGGCAAGATCATTGGCAATTCCCTGGCCGGGATCACCCAGTTTGTCATCTGGATCATCTGCGGTACGATATTACTGTTCCTGCTGGCCGGATTTCTCGGGGTCAGTGTCGGAGAGCTGGGAGGCTCCCGTATTCCGCCCGAAGCTGCTGATGCCATGAGTGGTATATCCGGAGGAATGCAGGAGAAAGCACAGCTTTATCTGGCCGAACTGCTAAAAATATCCTGGGGAATATTGCTGGTCTCCTTTGTCATCTATTTTGTGCTCGGATACCTGATATACAGTTCCATTTACGCCGCTATTGGCGCTGCGGTAGACAACGAAACAGATACCCAGCAGTTTATGTTCCCCGTGATATTGCCCCTGATGCTGGCTATCTACGTCGGTTTTTTCTCGGTGTTCAATAATCCTCACGGGCCGATCGCAGTGGGTTTTTCGCTTTTTCCACTGACTTCGCCCATTGTAATGCTGATGCGCCTGCCGGGAGGTATAGGCGCCGGGGGAGTGCCTGTATGGCAATTCGTAACCTCCATAGTACTGCTTATAGCCACCTTCTTGTTTATCGTATGGCTGGCTGCCAAAATATACCGTGTGGGCATACTTATGTATGGTAAAAAACCGAGTTATAAGGAAATGTACAGATGGTTGAAATATAGTTAATGAATGAACTGACCAAACTTTTAAACCATGAAAGAAATATTACAAATTATCAAGGATTTTCTCGGATATAAGATATATTCTCCGGAAGGCAGTCCGGTGGATATAACGGTGGGTGTGCTCATTGCCGTTATTATTGCCATTGTTGTCACTAATTTTATCCTGAAACTCGTGCGAAGGCTGGTCACCCGGAAACTGGCAGATACAGATAAGAACAAATTCACGAGCATATTCCTTTTCGTAAAATATATTGCATACGTACTGGTGGTGATATTTACACTGGATGCATCAGGAATTAATATCACGGTGTTCCTTGCACCATTCGCCGCACTGGCCGTAGGTCTCGGTTTTGCCCTGCAGCAACTGTTCCAGGATATTATGTCGGGAATACTTATCATTACCGACAAATCATTACACGTAGGTGATATTGTAGAGGTAGACGATAAGGTTGGAAGGGTAACCAGCATCCACCTCCGTACAACACGTATGGAGACCCGCGGCGGAAAAGTACTCATTGTGCCCAATCATAAATTCATGTCCGACCCGCTGTTTAACTGGACACAGAATGGAAACACGGTCAGGGAGGATGTAAAAGTGGGAGTAGCCTACGGGTCGGATATCGAACTGGTTAAGGATTTATTGTTTAAATGTGCTTCCCATCACCCGGGAGTGCTGGAATTTCCCGAGCCTTTTGTGCTTTTTGAGAATTTCGGGGATTCTTCTCTCGATTTCGGGGTCTATTTTTTCCTGCCCGACGGGTTTACCTCACCGCGGATAAAAAGCGAACTGCGTTTTGAAATAGACAAGAAGTTCAGGGAAAACAATATATCCATACCGTTCCCGCAAAGGGATGTACATATTATTCCACAGGATTGACAAATGTGCCAATCGGATAATGTTAAATGAGTTTTGGAGTTGGGGAGTTTTTTAGTTTTTGAGGAATGTACTACTCATCAACTCCCCAACTCCAAAACTAAAAACCAAAAACACACAATGCCAAAGATTTTAGTTATAGAAGATGAAGTAGCCATCCGGAGAGTGCTGGTTAAGATACTGACGGAGGAGAATAAGGAATATAAGACAGAGGAAGCGGAAGACGGCCTCTCGGGAATGGAAAAGCTGAAGAAAGAAGACTACGACCTCGTGCTCTGCGATATAAAGATGCCGAAAATGGACGGTGTGGAAGTACTGGAAGCGGCCGGGAAGATAAAGCCTGATATCCCTTTTGTAATGATTTCCGGACATGGCGACCTGGATACGGCTGTGCATACCATGAAACTCGGCGCTTATGATTATATATCCAAACCGCCGGACCTGAACCGCCTGCTCAACACGGTGCGGAATGCACTGGATAAAAAAGAGCTGGTCAGGGAAAATAAACAGCTCAAAAAGAAAGTCAGTAAAAATTATGAAATGATCGGAGAAAGCAAGGCGATCTCCAATATAAAGGACATGATCGAAAAAGTGGCGCCTACCGATGCCCGGGTCCTTATTACGGGGTCCAATGGTACAGGGAAGGAACTGGTGGCCCACTGGCTTCACGAGAAAAGTGAGCGTTCCAAAGCGCCTATGGTAGAGGTGAACTGTGCGGCCATTCCTTCCGAACTCATAGAAAGCGAACTTTTTGGCCATGTAAAAGGGGCTTTTACCTCTGCTGTAAAGGACCGGGCCGGGAAATTCGAAGCCGCCGACAAAGGGACCATTTTCCTGGATGAAATAGGAGATATGAGCCTTTCCGCCCAGGCCAAGGTGTTGCGTGCCCTGCAGGAAAACAAAATATCCCGGGTGGGGAGCGATAAAGACATTAAGGTCGATGTCCGTGTCATAGCCGCTACCAACAAGGATCTGAAGGAAGAAATAGAAAAAGGGAAATTCCGGGAAGACCTCTATCACAGGCTCGCCGTAATTATTGTAGAAGTCCCGACCCTGAACGACCGGAGAGAAGATATTCCGCTGCTCGTAAACCATTTTGCAAATAAAGTGGCCACGGAACAGGGGATGACACAAAAGCAGTTTTCCGACGATGCCATAAAGCAACTACAGGAGTACGACTGGACCGGAAACATCCGTGAACTCCGAAACGTAGTAGAACGACTGATGATCCTCGGAGGCCAGGAGATCAGCAAAAGCGATGTCGAACTCTTTGCCAGTAAGTAAAAAAGTGATTGCAGGTTGTAAGTTACAGGTTAATTTTATCCAAACTTGCAACTTGAAACCTGTAACCTGAAACAAAAAACAACACTATGAAGATCGTTATATCACCGGCAAAATCCCTGGATTATGAATCTGCCTTGCCGACCAAAAAATACTCCGATCCCCTGTTTTTAAAACAGGCCGAACGACTGAATAAAATACTGAAAAAGAAATCTCCGCGAAGCCTTTCCAGGTTGATGGGGATTTCCGATAACCTGGCCCAGCTCAACTGGCAACGCAACCAGGACTGGAACCTGCCTTTTTCTCCCGGTAATGCCCGTCCGGCCATGTATGCCTTTAACGGGGATGTTTACGAAGGCCTGGATGCTTACACAATACCGGAAGAAAAACTGGATAAGTTGCAGGACTCCCTGCGTATCCTGTCCGGACTATACGGGGTGTTGAGGCCGTTGGACCTCGTACAGCCCTATCGCCTGGAAATGGGGACTTCCCTCAAGGTAGGGGTGAAGAAAAACCTGTATGAATTCTGGAAAAAGACCTTGACCCAAACCCTGAATGAGGAACTCGAAGAAGGCGAACTTTTTATTAACCTGGCCAGTAACGAATATTTCAAAGCGGTAGACGCCAAAGCGTTGAAAACCCCGGTGATCACCCCGCAGTTCAAAGACTGGAAGAACGACCAGCTAAAGATGATCAGTTTCTTCGCCAAAAAGGCCAGGGGGCTTATGGTGCGTTATATCCTAGATACCGGAGCGAAAACCGTGGAAGACCTCAAAGGTTTTGACTACGAGGGATACAGTTTTAGCGAAAAACATTCGGTGAAGAAGAACGAACTGGTTTTTGTAAGATAAAAAAAGACGTAAGACTGTAAGATATAGGACTTATGACAATGACTTTTTCCATTTGACCCTGATAGCCTGACCTGGCTCCTCCCTTGTGACGAAGGGAGGTGGTCCCGATCTCTGATCGGGAGCGGAGGGTTAGAAAGCCCAAAGCATAGGATAAACATAAATGTTCGGGGATAACTCCCAAGGCCTGGACCGGGGTAAACTCCCCGTCCCGCAAAACGGGACACCCTTCTTCATCTGAAGGCCTGTGCTGAGCGAAGTCGAAGTAAGGGAGCTTTTTATTTTTGTTAAAATAATACAGAATTATTCCAACAACTGAAAATTTTAACGCATCAGGAATAATCAAACGTCGTAAGTCAAAAAAACATCAGATGTTCATCCACAACCATCCGTTCCCGCCATTTATTCTCGAAGGAGCCACCAGGCTCATTGTGGGTACATTGCCTCCGCCGAGGTTCTCTATGGGCGAATTAAAGAAAGGCGATGTAAATTTCTGTTACGGCAGTATTGACGGGCAACTCTGGCCCGTTCTCGATAAGATCTTCGGGCTTGACCTGAAGTTCGAGACCACCCCCGAGGCCGTAGAGCAGCGCAAAGCGTTTTTAAGGATGCACAAGATCGGTATCTGCGATATCGTGGAAAGCTGTGAACGCCAGAAGATCGATGCTTCCGACCTGGGAATGCAAAACGTAAAGTACAGGGATGTCCTCGGGTATCTGCAAAAGCATCCTACGGTAAAAACACTGCTGTTTACCGGGGGCAACAGTAAGAATGGGCCCGAATATTTTTTCAGGAGGCATCTCAAAATGCACGACATGAAACTGGAAGTGCTCTCCGATGAGGTGCCGCGTATACACCGGTTTACATTGCCACACGCTGCAAACGGCAAGCCCCCCAGAAGCATTAAAACCGTTTCACTGACGGCACCGTCCGGCTCCGCCAACAGGGCCGTGGGCAGTATTCCCCTTTACAAGGAAATGAAGCGGAAAAACCCGGGTTTTACCACAATAGATTTCAGGGTTATGCAGTATAGCAAACATTTTCTGGAATAGTTTTTTTCAGCTTATTCATACAGCTTGGCAAACGTATCATATTGCAGGGAGACAGATGACGGGTGACCGAAGATTGGTGATAGAGTGACGAGGAGACGGGGAGAAGACGGGGAGGCAAAGAGAACAGGTGAGTGGCTTGTTGTGATTGATAAAGATTGAAGATATTCGGTGCTAAGTTTTGGGGGTCTGGAGTCTTAGAGCCTTGTAGGGAAGGTTTTCCGTTTTAACTCCCGGACTAACCAACTCCGAACTGATCAACAACCGGAAAACTGGCAAACCGGTAACAAACCTTAAACAGTTTCTCAATGATGATGTGTTTGCTTTGAATAATACAGGCTACTCCCGTTACATTTCATATTTTAGCAGAGGGGTTTGCCCCGCAAATCAAAAAAGTACTTTTGAAAAAGATATTGCTCATAGAAGACGACCCGGCCCTGAACAACAATATAAAAGAAGCCATAAGCTCGGAAGGCATGGAAGTAGACACTGTCTTTGACGGAACGCTGGCCGAAAGGATACTCCGGAAAAAACAGTTCGACTGCGTAGTGCTGGATATCAACCTTCCCGGGCAGAATGGTTATGAAGTCTGTAAAAACTTCAGGGAATACAATACCGTGACCCCGGTGTTGATGCTTACGGCCTTCGGAGAGCTCGAAGACAAGGTCAAAGGCTTCGACAGGGGAGCAGACGACTATCTCACCAAGCCTTTTTACATGCGCGAATTGCTCCTGAGGATCAATGCACTGATAAAAAGGGGAGAAAACGACAAGAAGGCCCGGGGCCGTAAAGAAGTAGTGTCTGCCGGGGATATCACAATCCACCCGGGACGAAAAAGAGTAACCCGGCAGGGCAGGGAGATCAGCCTCACCCCGAGGGAATACCAGGTACTGGCAAAACTCGTCGGGTCCGGTGGAGAAGTGGTGTCTAAAAAAGAACTTGTAAAGGAAATATGGGGAAATTCGTTCGACGGTAATACCAATACCATAGAAGTGTATATAAACTTCCTCAGGAACAAGGTAGATAAGCCCTTCGGAAAGGACTCCATCAAGACAAAGGTGGGATATGGTTATTATTTTGAAGATTGACAGCCCTTGACCATCCGGAAAAAAATACTGGTCTATTTCACTACGGCAGTAATTCCACTCCTGGGACTGTCCCTGTTCCTTATCTACACCCTTTTTTACCAGTACCGGGAAGAGGAATTCCAGCAAAGCCAGAAAGAGAAGATCACCGTTACCCTTCAGTACCTGGCAGAAGTACAGAAAGTGGACAACGAAATACTCTTGTCCTACGACCGGAAGACCATAGATTCCATGTACGATGAAAAGCTGCTTATTTACAACAACTACAAACAAAGGATCTACACCAGCCTGGACGATACTCCTGTGCCCTATGCAGAGGAAATATTGAATGAACTTTCTCCCAATACCCGGTGGATAGAAACCAAAGACGGGGATTATGATGTGGTAGGGATATATTTTGAATCGGGCATGAAATCCTACTACGGTATCAGTAAGGCCTATGACGCTGTGGGCTATTCCAAACTCCGTTTTCTACGGAATACCCTTATACTGATCTTTGTGCTTATTTCCCTGGTGCTGGTGCTTTTGTCCTATTACCTTTCCGGGCGTATTTCCCGACCCATTACCGAGATCACCGGAAAGATCACCCGTTACGATCCTGAAGAGGAAGGCTCGCCCATTACAGTGTCCGGGAATGAACAAGAGATCGTATTGCTCACCAGGCATTTTAACCAGCTCATCCGGCGCATTCAGGAAGCCTTTGCCTTTCAGAAAAACGCCATCCACCACATTTCACACGAATTGAAAACCCCGATCGCTGTGTTGGTATCCAATTTTGAAAAGCTGGAAAAGGAAACAGACCCCGAAGCGATCCGGATGCTGATTGAGCGACAAAAAGAAGATACCAGAAGCCTCGGAGAGATCATCAACGTACTGCTGGAAATTGCAAAAACCGAATCCGGCGACAGGATAAGCCGGTCAGATATCCGTATCGATGAATTGATCTTTGACCTGGCGGACGAATTAAAGGCCCTGTACCCACTTCACAAATTTTCCATAGCATATACCGGGATCCCAGAGGATGAAAGCAGGATCACCGTATCCGCGAACGAAAAACTCCTGAGGTCTGCTTTTGCCAACCTGATGCTTAACAGTATCCATTACAGCAGTGATAACCGCACGGACATAGGTATAGCTGCTTATGCCCGTGAACTGAAAGTAGAGATAGTCAATAAAGGGGAGACCATAACCGAGGAAGAACAACAATATCTCTTTCAGCCTTTCTTCCGGGGTGATAACAGCAGGGGAAAACCCGGTTTCGGCCTGGGGCTGGTGTTTATCTATAAAATAATGATACTTCACAAAGGAACTATAACTTATACTTCCGGAAACGGGGATACCAATATCTTTACCGCGACATTTCCTTTAGCGTGATGCATAACACTATGAGCATCTCTCTTTAAGCTAAATTTTATCCGTTTTAAGCCTTTTTTAAGCTCGTTCTAAGGTTCTTTACACCTCAAAAAACAAAAGGCTTAATGAGGTGCTTAATACACGTTTTAACCGTACTGTGCATAGGGCTTTTCAGAGCCGGGGCGCAGGATACCCTGGTACTGAACCGGAAGCAGTGCGAGGCCATACTGTTGGAGAACAACCTGCAATTACTGGCACAGCGGCTAAAGATAGACGAGGCCGAAGCCAGGCTCCTGCAGGCCGGATTGTGGCCCAATCCCGAACTTTCCATAGACGAAGTAAACCTGTGGACCACCGGGAAAGGGACCAATAACCTGAACTATTTCGGAGATGGATTGCCTCCGCTTTCCGGAAACAGCTGGAAGAACCAGCAGATCAGTGTAGAACTCGAACAACTGGTGCAAACCGCAGGGAAGCGGAAAAAACTAATGGCCCTGGAACAGGTGTCCGTGGATATGGCGGGGCAATACCTGGAGGAGCTGCTGCGAAACCTGAAGCGGGAATTCAGGAACGACCTCACTGAACTTCAGTATTTACAGCAATATAAAAGAATCTATGAACAGGAAGCCTCTTCCGTACGGCAACTGGTGCAGGCTTATCAAAAGCAGGTGGAACAGGGCAATACGGGTAAAGGCGAATACATACGGCTCAAAGCCTTGGAGTTGGAAATATCCGGGGAGCTGAACCGTATTGCCAGAGAGGCCAATGCCGTGCAGAAAGAACTGAAAGTGCTGATGAGGCTGCCGGCCGATACGGTTTTGGTACTGAAAGAAGACGATTTTATCCCCGGGCAGGAAAAGATCAGGGGATTGTTCCCGGATCACCTTCTGGAAGCGGCCATGGACAACCATCCCGGGCTAAAACTGGCACAACTGGAAAAAACCTACTCCGACAGATCATACAATTATGAAAAAGCAATGAAGGTCCCCGATGTCACCTTTAAGGCGGGATATGACCGGGGAGGGAATTTTATGCTCGATTTTATAGGGTTTGGCCTTGCCGTAGATCTGCCTGTCTTTGATCGCAACCAGGGTAATATCAAGGCCGCCCGGATCGGGCAGGAGCGCGCCAGGTTACAGTACGAACAAAAGGAGCTGGAGGTGGAGGCCGATGTGATGCTCGCCTACCGCGACCTGATGACCGCCCTGTCCTTTATGGAAAGTATTGACACGGATTACGGCAATGAACTGGGAAAACTACTCGACAGTTATACCCGGAATTTCCGGGAGCGGAACATCAGTATGCTGGAATACCTGGATTTTCTCGAAACCTACCTCCACAATCGCAATATTATGCTTGAGTCGGTAAAAACGGTAAACGGTAAACTGGAAGAGCTCCAATACGAGATAGGAAAGGATATAACACAAATAAGGGAATAACACATAAAACTAAGGGGAGGGCCGGTGACTGGTGACCGATGACCGGTAACGGCCGATGGTCCTTCAGCCAAAAAACAGATATATGAAACGGATATACCGCAATAACACACCTGCTGATGGGAAAAGGAATTTTCTGGCCTTTTTTTCCACGGTTGCCATGTCATCCATGCTATTAGTGTTCTCTGCCTGTCATGAGAGCCGGGAAACAACTGGTACGGGAAACAGTTCCGGATATTGCCTGGACACAGCTTTCCGGGAGAAAATACAATTGGAAACGGCCCGTATCCGGCCGGTGGAAGAAGGTATTACACTTACGGGGATCGTGGAAAGCAATCCCGATAAAGTGGTGCCTTTTTCAAGCCTGGTGGACGGAGTGATATCCGGGACTCACTTTTCTTTGGGAGATGAGGTGAACAGGGGGCAGGTACTGGCCGAAGTGCAAAGCTCGGAATTGAACAACCTGAAATCGGAACGCAAAAGCCTGGAATCCGGGATTGCCGTGGCCGAGCGGGAGTTGCGATCTGTAAGATCCATGTACGAAGACGGTATTGCCTCGCAAAAAGACCTCCTGGTCGCCGAAAGCGAATTGAAAACAAAACAGGCGGCCCTGGAAAATGTAATGGCCACCCTGGGTTTGTATGGCAGCAGTTCGGAAAATGGCAGTTTTTTGGTGAAATCCCCGGTTTCAGGGGTCATTACAGAGAAGAATGTGGCTACGGGGATGAGAATATCAGCAGATGGCGGACCGCTATTTACGGTAGCCGACCTGAGCGAAGTATGGGTGTTGCTGAATATTTATGCAGGGAATGTTACCAAACTGCATACCGGACAGGAAGTGGATATAAAGACCCTTTCCTATCCCGATGAGGTATTCAGCGGGACCATAACCTACATATCACAGGTGTTCGACAGTGAGGAACGGGTGCTTAAAGCCAGGGTGGTCATTCCCAACAAAGACCACAAACTGAAGCCCGGAATGTCCGCCGATATCAAAGCAAAGAAAGACCGGGGAACACAGGCAGTGACCATTTCCACCCGGGCGCTGATCTTTGATGACAACAGGTATTTTGCCGTAGTGTACAGGGGCGATTGTGACCTGGAAGTCCGGGAGATCGAAGTGCTCGGTAAGCACAATCATAATGCCTATACCTCCGGAGGGCTGGAAGAGAATGAACAGGTGGTCGTCAAAAACCTCTTGCTTATCTACGAACAACTCAAGGGATCGGGAAGTTAAAAGAAATACAGTGCCGTGGTTTGCAGAAGGCGGGATAAGCCTGTCTTTGCCCTGTTCAGCACGATCCGGTTCCGCTAACAGTCTTATCGCCTAATCAACAATACTACGAAAGATGACCAAATTCGTTCAAAGCATAGTAGCATTTTCATTAAAGAATTCCGTGATCGTCTTTTTTCTCACGGCCCTGCTCCTGGTGGCGGGTATTGTAAGCTATATACACACGCCTATTGAGGCTTTTCCCGATGTTACAAATACAAGGGCCCGTATTATAACACAGTGGCCCGGCCGTAGTGCAGAAGAAGTAGAGAAATTCGTCACCCTGCCGGTGATGAAAGAGATGAACACCATACCCAAGAAAACAAAGGTGCGTTCCATTTCCCTTTTCGGGCTCTCTGTGGTAACGGTTATTTTCGACGACAGTGCCGATGATTTTTTTGCACAGCAATACGCCTCTAACCGCCTTCGGTCCGTAGAGCTTCCGGATGGGGCCGAGGCGGAAATAGAACCGCCTTCCGGGGCAACGGGGGAGATCTTCCGCTATGTGGTAAAAAGCGACAGGCCGATCAAGGATATTACCGCCATTCACGATTGGGTGATAGAACGCGAACTGGTCGCTGTTCCCGGTGTGGCGGATATCGTGAGTTTTGGCGGTGAGGAAAAGATATACGAAATACAGATACACCCTACGGAACTCAGCAATTACGGCCTTTCTCCCCTGGATGTGTATGAAGCCGTTTCCAAAAGCAATATCAATGTAGGCGGAGATATTATTGAGCAGGGAGACCAGGCCTACGTGGTGAGGGGAGTAGGCCTGCTGGAAAGCGTCCGGGACATAGAAAATATACTGATCGAGGTAAAGGGCTCTACCCCGGTCATGGTAAAGCATGTAGCAGAAGTGAAAATATCGGCCAAGCCACGCCTGGGACAGGTAGGATTGCAGGACGATGACGACCTTGTACAGGGAATCGTGATCATGCTCCGCGGAGAAAACCCGGGCGGGGTGATCACCAGCCTCAAGGAAAAAATAAAAGAGCTCAACGAGAGGATATTGCCCGGCGATGTAAAAATAGAGCCGTTCATAGACAGAACAGAGCTGGTGGATGTTACGGTCCATACCGTGACCAAAAACCTGGTGGAAGGGATTATTCTGGTCTCCCTGATCGTCTTTATCTTTCTGTATAACTGGCGGATGACCCTTATTGTGGCCTCGGTGATCCCGCTCGCATTCCTGTTTGCCATAACCATGTTGCGCATTATCGGAATGCCTGCCAATCTCATTTCCATGGGGGCGCTCGATTTCGGCCTGCTGCTGGAAGGGGCCCTGGTCATTGCCGAAAGGGTCTTTGTCGGCCTTGAGCAAAAAGCCGGCCAGGTGGGGATGGAGCGCTTTAACAAGATGTCGAAGCTGGGTATTATTAAAAACAGCGCCAAAAATGTGGCTTCCTATATATTCTTTGCCCTGTTTATCCTGATCGTGGCACTGCTGCCCATCTTTTCATTCCAGAAAGTGGAGGGAAAAATGTTCTCACCCCTGGCCTATACCCTGGGATTTGCTTTGCTCGGTTCGCTGATCTTAAGCCTTACCTACGTGCCGGCCATGTGTAAAGTGCTCCTGACCAAAAATATCAGGGAAAAGAACAATGTGGTAACAAGATCTTTCAGAAACGGCCTGTTCAACCTGTATTTATGGACGGCAAAGTATAAAAAAGCGACCATTGCCTCTTTTTGCGTGTTATTGTTGGCATGTATTGCAGGTTTCTATAACCACGGTTCGGAATTTTTGCCCAAACTCAATGAAGGAGCTGTATATGTACGGGCCACCCTGCCCAACAGCATCAACCTGGAAGAGTCTGTCCGGCTGACGAAGGAGATGAAAGACAAGATCAGGAAATTCGACGAGGTGAAGTTTGTGCTGACCCAGACCGGAAGGCCCAATGATGGTACAGACCCAACAGGATTTTTCAATATTGAATTTCACATTGAACTGTTCCCGGAAAAAGAGTGGAAGCGGAACATTGATAAAGAAGAGCTCATAGACGAGTTGCGGCAAACCCTTCAATCGTATTCGGGGATCGTGTTCGGGTTCAGTCAGCCCATACAGGACAATGTAGAGGAATATGTGGCCGGGGTCAAAAGCTCGCTGGTGGTAAAAATATTCGGGGACGATCTTTTTGAGCTGGAAGACTACGCAGACCAGGTGGCCTCGTCCTTAAAAAATGTAAGAGGTATAAAAGATCTCAATGTTTACAGGAACATTGGGCTGCCCGAACTGCGAATACAGCTGCACGACCATAAATTGTCCCGGTATGCCGTGGATATTTCCGATGCCCAGGCTGTGATCGCTATGGCCATAGGCGGACAGGCCGCAACCACCTTTTACGAGGATGAACGAATGTTTGATGTCCGTTTGCGTTTTGCCAGGGATTACCGGGATACGGACGAAAAGATCGGTGAGATCCTGATCCCGACCAAAGACGGAAAGCGGGTCCCCCTGAAGGAGATCGCTACCATAGACTTCCACACCGGGCCTGCCTTTATTTACAGGGAAGGGAGCAGTCGTTATATCGGTGTAGGGTTCAGTATTGAGGACAGGGACCTCGGAAGCACCGTTGCAGAGGCCGAAAAAGTGGTGGGAGAAAACGTAAAATTTCCCGGGCATATAAAAACCGAATGGGCCGGGGAGTTCGAGTCCAAAGAAAGGGCCACCAGGCAGTTGTATATGATCGTTCCGGTCTGTCTTTTGCTTATCATGTTCCTGCTCTGGATGAATTTCGAGGGGAACCTGAAAGATACGCTGGTCTCGTTTACGGTTGTACCCTTTGCATTTATAGGCGGGTACCTGTCCCTGCTGGTTACGGGTACAACCTTCGGGATCTCGGCGGGAATAGGGTTTATCATCCTCTTCGGAGTAGCAACGATTGACGGCATAGTCCTCATAGGAAACATCAGGCAGCGGATAAGAAGGCATATTCCGTTGAAAGAGGCGATATCCCAGGCCGTATACAGCCGTATCAGGCCGGTATTGATGATCGCCCTGATGGGGTCGCTGGGGCTGTTGCCTGCGGCTCTTTCCACGGGGATGGGCTCCGAAATACAGAAACCGCTGGCCATCATGATCGTAGGCGGACTGATTGTTTGTATGATCCTTTCCATTACGGTGTTGCCGCAGGTGTTCTATTTTGCGTACAGGGAAAAACCGGGGAGCAGGGAGCAGGGAGAGGAAATTACAGAGTTATAAAAAGAGTGATATAATACAGGGTCAATGTATCGTCGAATTAATACGGCAAAGCGTCAAAAGGTTTCCCGGGAGCTCTATGTTGAGCTGTTCACTTCCTTTTTAAAAATAGGCTTTTTTATGTTCGGGGGAGGATATGCGATGATCCCTCTGCTCGAACGGGAGCTTATCGATAAAAAGAAATGGATCACCAATGACGATTTACTGGATATCATCTCTTTTTCACAGATGACCCCGGGAACTATTGCCATTAATGCGGCGACACATATCGGAAATACCCAAGGAAAGGCCTGGGGCGGTATTGTTGCCTCGTTGGGGGTTGTCACTCCCTCTTTGCTGATTATTACCCTTTTGTATTACCTGGTAGGCGACCATTTTGAAAGTGAGATCGTTCAAAAAGCTTTTACGGGAATACGGGCGTGCCTGGTGGCCATGATATGCAGGTCTGTGTATAAACTGATCAGGTCCGGGATGAAGGGGAGTGTATCTATTATATTTTTCTTGTTGGCTTTGCTCAGCCTGTTCTGCGGTGTTCATCCTGTTTTGATCATCGTGGCAGGTGCTGCCCTGGGCTTTTTAATATGGAAAATGTCCCTTTTTAAATTATAAAATTCAATTGCTCATGATCAAAGATCTGTTGTTGTTGGTGTGGGTGTTTTTTAAAATTGGCTTGTTTAGTTTTGGCGGGGGGGCTGGCCATGGTGCCCTTGTTTATTGTGGAATTTGAAAAGCACGGCTGGATGACCGGCGAACGGTTTATGGATGTACTATCGCTGGCCCAGATGACCCCGGGAGCCATTGCCATGAATTCTGCAACTTATGTGGGAAACAGTGTGGCAGGAGTGCCGGGAGGTATTCTGGCAACCGGGGCTTTGGCGGCCCCTTCCGTCATTATTATGCTTGTACTCTCGAACTTTCTTATGAAAGCCAGGGACCATCCTGTAAAGAAAGCGGTCTTTAAAGGGCTTAAACCCGTAACCATAGCCCTTATTTTGTTTGCAGGCCTGCAGATTGCAGAAAAAACGTTTTTTGGGGATAACTTTACTTCTATCCGGTGGAAAGTCATTGTGGTAGGGATCGTTGCCGGTTTCATTCAATACAAGGTTAAAAAGATCAACCCGGTTTTCCTGATCGTGTTTTCCGGTATTGCAGGGATATTATTTTTGTAATGGAGGTGTTTAAACTTTTTCAGGGGGCCGGAAAAAGCCCAAAAAGGAATTTTTTTAAAATTAGGCCAAAAAAAATTGCTTAGGTATTGCACCGTATAAAAATAGTTGTATTTTTGCATCCGCATTTTGAGATAAATAATGGCCCGTTCGTCTAGGGGTTAGGACGCCAGGTTTTCATCCTGGTAACAGGGGTTCGAATCCCCTACGGGCTACGAAATACAGGATCTGCAATTTAGATTTGCAGGTTTTGAAGCTCACTGAAAATTTGGAATGAATAACGAAAAAGCGTAATTTTATCGTCATTCATTGCATATAGATCCGGTCCGTTCGTCTAGGGGTTAGGACGCCAGGTTTTCATCCTGGTAACAGGGGTTCGATTCCCCTACGGACTACAACGTAAAAGACAAGCAGGTCAGGCCTGTAAGTCTTTGATCAGAGAACAAGGATGTAAACATCCATACCGTAAAAGGTATTTTAATTATTTATTTTTTGGATTTAATAGTTAAGGAAACAAAACATGGCAAATCATAAGTCGGCATTAAAAAGAATCAGAAGGAACGAAGCAGTACGGCTCAGAAACAGGTACCAGCACAAGACTACGCGTAACGCTATCAAAAAACTGCGCGGTACTGAGAACAAGAAAGAGGCTGAAGCACTGTATCCTTCGGTAGTGTCTATGATCGACAAGTTGGCCAAGAAAAATGTTATTCACAATAACAAAGCGGCTAACCTGAAGTCTAAACTGGCAAAGCATATCGCTTCTTTGGCTTAAAGAAATCATAATATAGTTAGTAAAAAGGCTGTCCGGAAAAGACAGCCTTTTTTTTGTTTATAGAGCGAATCTCAGTTACCTGGGTAACGTTTCCTTGGTTCAATCTTCTTAAAAAGTTTTGGAGTTGCAAAATGTGTGGGTTTAGACGTTGTGAAAATTAGGAGGGGCATGATGTGAAATGATCGTGTTTTGACGGCCATGGCTTGTCCCGGCCAAAAGATGGCCAAATGAGTCTGCTTTTATAGAATATAACCCGAAACCTGCAACCTATAATCTATAATCTACAATATGTAAGTGTCAGGAGTTCCAGTCCCAGATCACAATATCCCAGTCGGTGTTGTCGGGGGCGATATAACTGTGCAGGTGTTCAAAACCGACTCTTAGATGTGCTTTTACAGATCTTTGGTTTGTGGTGACTATTTCGGTTATTATATATTTATAGATGTCCTTATAGGCTTCCCGGTAGTGGTTGTAGAGCCCGTCTAAAATACCTTTTCCCCGGTAAGCCTTGTCTATGCATACCTGGCCGGAAACGATGTAATTTGCGTCCAGGAGAGGCTCGTTCTTAAAGGATAGTTTGTCTATGGTATTGAACATGGGGATGAGCACAGGGATGTCTTTTTTAAAATTTCGGGTCATGGCAAGGCAGTATCCGATCACCTTGTCCTTATCCTTGGCTATGATACTCGGGGCTTCCCGGTTCATCCGGCCCAGTATGTCGAGATCGTGACGTACGGTTACGAACCCCTGGCTTGCCGCTTCTTCAGGGGAAATGGCACCGGGGGAATTTTTTTTTTGAAGTTCAAGGATACCTCTAAGGTCTGTTTCAGACCGGGCCAGGTCGTATTCTATCATGGGAAGTGAATTTTTTTTACGGGTATAAAGATACCGGAATTTAAAAATCCCAAAGGGCAAAAACATCGTTTTTGCCCTTTGGGATTTTGAGATTTTATCTGAATATAAGACCATGTGCCGCTAAAAAGCAACGGCACAGCACTATCAGGTCTGTTACTGATTCATGGTCATCAGGAATTCTTCGTTGTTCACTGTCTTTTTGATACGGCTGTCCATGAATTCCATGGCTTCTACCGGGTTCATGTCAGCGAGGTATTTTCGCATGATCCACATACGCTGTATGGTGTTTTCGTCGAGCAGGAGATCGTCTCTCCTTGTGCTGGAAGAAATAAGGTCTATGGCCGGGAAGATCCTTCGGTTGGCGATACGCCTGTCGAGTTGGAGTTCCATGTTACCGGTTCCTTTGAACTCTTCGAAGATCACTTCGTCCATTTTGGACCCTGTTTCAGTAAGTGCAGTGGCTATGATAGAAAGGGAGCCTCCGCCTTCAATATTACGCGCAGCTCCGAAGAAACGCTTGGGTTTGTGCAGTGCATTGGCATCCACACCACCACTCAGCACTTTTCCGCTGGCAGGTTGTACGGTGTTGTATGCCCTGGCCAGACGGGTAATGGAGTCGAGCAGTATCACTACATCGTGACCGCATTCTACAAGCCGTTTTGCTTTTTCCAGGACAATGTTGGCTACCTTTACGTGCCGGTCTGCAGGCTCGTCGAAAGTAGATGCGACAACTTCGCCGTGTACGCTTCGCTGCATGTCGGTCACCTCTTCCGGGCGCTCGTCGATGAGCAGTACCAGCAGGTATACTTCCGGATGGTTGGCGGCAATGGCGTTGGCAATGTCTTTTAACAGCATGGTCTTACCCGTTTTGGGCTGGGAAACGATCATTCCCCTTTGTCCTTTCCCTATGGGAGAGAAAAGATCTACGATACGGGTAGAAACCGTACTCTGTCTTTCTGCAAGTTTAAATTTTTCTTCTGGGAAAAGCGGGGTCAGGTGTTCAAAAGACACGCGGTCCCTTACTACCTGGGGAGCGAGCCCGTTGATCTTAGTGACCCGGATAAGCGGAAAATATTTCTCACCTTCTTTCGGGGGGCGTACGGAGCCAAGCACAGTGTCGCCGGTCTTTAAACCGAACAGCCTTATCTGGGACTGCGAAACGTAAATATCGTCAGGAGAAGAGAGGTAATTGTAGTCGGAAGAACGGAGAAATCCGTATCCGTCCTGCATGATGTCCAGGACACCTTCACTTTCCACGATACCGTCAAACTCGAAATCGGGGTCCTTGTAACGGTTCTTCTTTTCCTTATCAAAATTGTCCTTATCGGCGGGGTCTTTGTAACGGCTCTTTTTTTCCTTGTCGAAACTCTCCTTGTTATGGGGTTGGTGACTGCCGTTATTCCCTTTTTTCTGGTGTTGTTGTCCTTTAGGAGTGTATTCTTTTTTCTTTTCTTTTGAGGGGATGTTGTCTGTTTCCTCTGGTTTTTGCTTTTCGTCCTTCTGTTTTCTTGGAGCAGGCTGGACTGTGTTTTTCTGGGGTGTATTTTTCTGGGACATTTGCGGAACGGGTTTTTCCATGTTTTCCGCTTTGTCTTGTGTGGCCTTTTTGGCCGGAGAGGTATCTGAGGGATCCTTTTTTATTCGGATTCTGCGTGTTTTTCTTTCTTTGGGCGCGGTCTCTTCGCTGCCTGCAGAAGATGAGGAAGTTTTCTGATCAGTTACAGTTTTTGGGTTTGCGGCCTGTACATCCAGGATCTGGTATATGAGATCCATCTTTTTAAGTGTCCTGAATTTTGGGATACTTAAATTCTTCGCAATTTCCTGTAATTCAGTTAATTTCTTTCCTTTTAAATCTGAAATGTCGAACATTGAAATGTTAAATAAGTTAATTAATTCTTTTGAAGTGCTCTGTTAAGTCCGGTTTGTGGGTTTTGGGATGAGCATCAAAGTGAAAAAAATCGAAGTCAAACGAACCTTGTTTTGAGTTGGTTACGAATAGATACCGCAATATTACAAATTTATTTTTATAAACCGGTCGTATTTTCTAAAAAGAACTCTTATTTTTGCCCATATTTCTGGCGCGAAGATGTTACAAAGAATACAGAGTATATATCTTATTATTGTGGTTTTGGTTGGTGGGGCACTACCTTTTGTATTATCTTTGTGGAAAGATGCAGAAGGGAATGCTGTATATGCCGTATCGGAATTATGGGTGATATTGCTGCTCATTGCATCGGCAATAGTGGCTCTGGTATCTGTTTTTGCATTTAAGAATAGAAAAAATCAATTTGTGCTAAACAGATTGAATATGATATTAAACTTAATTTTACTAGGAGTATTTGCGTATCGGTCGCTAAATTTATCCGGAGAAAGTAACATTTCTGAGAAGGGTGTTGGGATGTTCCTTCCTGTAGTTTCTATCGTTTTTTTAGTTTTGGCCAATAAGGCCATCAAAAAGGATGAAGATCTCGTAAAATCTGTAGACCGGTTGCGATAAACCTGAAATCTTAGTAGTATTAGTGCGTTAAGACCCGTTTGCTTTGCAGGCGGGTTTTTTTGTTCCTCGCTTCGTTCGGGAACCCTTGGTTTTTTTGGGGGGTGTGTCGGGGTTTTTGGGGGCACGGATACGCAGATTTTATGAAGTACCCCTCGTCAAGTTTAGGACGGACTCTGTTGAAGAACTCGGCAACCGGATTGGATATACGATCATCAAAATGAAGAGTGTGATTCTGAGCGAAGCGAAGAATCCCCTTTTTGTCTTTTTTTGTCTTTAACTATGTCACCTCTTCACCCCGTCACCTTGTCTCCCCGTCATCCTTGTCTCCCCGTCATCCTTGTCTCCCCGTCATCCTTGTCTCCCCCCTGTCAGCTACCTCTTCCCCAATTCCACAATTTCCAGGTCTTTGATCTGGTCTTTGTCTATGGCGAAGCGGAGCATGGTGCGTACCTGGTGAAATCCGTATTTTCCCGCGGCGCCGGGATTCATGTGTAATAAATTCAGTTTTTTGTCGTACATGGCCTTCAGTATGTGCGAGTGCCCACAGATAAAGAGTTTGGGTGGATTTTTCCGGATATCTTCCCGTACCCTTTTGTCGTATCTCCCCGGGTATCCGCCTATGTGGGTTATCCATACGTCGACATCCTCACATAGAAAACGGTTGTGTTCCGGGAATTCCTTCCGGGCCTCTGCATTGTCTATATTGCCGTAAACCGCCCTGAGCGGGGCTATGTTTTTCAGGTTGTCCGTCACGGAAAGGTCACCGATATCCCCGGCATGCCAGATCTCATCTGCCTGTTTGGCGTATTTGAGAATGGCATTATCTATATGACTGTGTGTGTCGGATAACAGTAAGATTTTTGTCATTTCGGGTGTTTAAACTTCTAACTTCATACTTCCCACTCCCTACTTCTAACTTCGTACTTTAAATCGTTTCTTCTTCCGCCATGAATTGCACCTCGTAGAGGTTTTTGTAATATCCTCCCTCTTTTTGAAGGAGTTCACGGTGCGTACCGGATTCGACCACTTCCCCGGCGTCCATTACCAGTATTTTATCGGCTTTTTTAATGGTGGCCAGGCGGTGTGCAATGACAATAGAAGTCCGGCCTTCAGTGATCTTTTCGGTGGCGGTCTGTATGAGTTGTTCTGAGTGCGAGTCTACGGAAGACGTGGCTTCATCCAGGACCAGAATATCCGGGTTGCTCACGTAAGCGCGAAGGAAGGCTATGAGTTGGCGCTGGCCGCTGGACAGCATGGTGCCTCTTTCCTTGACATTGTAGTTATACCCGCCGGGCAGGCTCATGATAAAATCGTGAATACCGATCCCCTTTGCGGCTTCGTGTACCTGTTCTTCTGTAATTTCGGGATTTTTAAGGTTGATGTTGTGAAATATAGTATCGGCAAAGAGGAATACGTCCTGTAATACCACTGCAATACGGCCTCGTAATGAAGCAAGGGTATAATCATTGATGTTCACCTGATCTATTTTTATTTCCCCGGAATTGATCTCGTAGAAACGGTTGAGAAGGTTAATAATGGTAGATTTTCCCGCTCCTGTGGCGCCAACAATAGCAATGGTCTGTCCAGATTTTACATCAAAAGAGATACCGTGCAGTACTTCTTCGTCTTTAAGATAACCGAAATGTACATCTTTGAAATGGATATCACCCCGGAGGTTGTTGGCCATGACAGTTCCTTTGTCTTCTATGGAGCTTTCGGTGTCCAGTATGCCGAACACCCGGTTGGCAGCTACCATTCCCATTTGCAGGGTGTTGAATTTATCGGCGATCTGTCGTAGCGGGCGGAATAACATCTGGGACATTTCGATAAACATAAAAACGCTTCCCAGTTCTATATCGTCTCCTGCAATGGTCCGCAATCCGCCATACCAGACCACAAGTCCGATGGTGATGGAAGAAGCGAGTTCTGCTACCGGAAAGAATATGGAGTTATACCAGACGGTCTTGAGCCAGGCTGTTTTGTGTTTTTCGTTGATCTCCCCGAATTTTTCATATTCGATCTTCTCCCTGGTATAGAGTTGTACGATCTTCATTCCGGAGATCCGTTCCTGTACGAAGGAATTGAGGTTGGCGACCTGTGCCCTTACTTCGGTAAAGGCCACTTTCATGGCTTTCTGGAACAGGCGGGTGGCGTAAAGGATCAGGGGGAGTATGGCAAATACGATCAGGGAGAGTTTCCAGCTGGTAAACAACATCACCCCTGCCACGACGAACATTTGCAGCAGGTCGCTTACGATCATAAAGAGTCCCTGACTGAATATTTCCCCGATACGCTGCATATCATTTACGGCCCTGGTTACCAGGATGCCAATAGAAGAATTGTCGTAATACTTCATCTTAAACCCCAGCATATGCCTGAAAAGCTTTATGCGGATGTCCTTGATAACAGATTGGCCCAGCCAGTTGGCATAATAGATAAAAGAGAGCTGGCTTATAACGCCACAAATGAGCATTATGAGCATAAGGGCGATATAGAATAGCATGCCCTCATAGTCTTTATGCTGGATATAATCGTCAACGGTGATCTTGAGCAGGTAAGGCCTGGCTACAGAAAACAGGGATACCAGTACAGCAGTCAGGGCCACACTGTAAAATGTAAGCCTGTACGGACGCGCGTGTTTCATGAGCCTTTTAAACAGGCCAAAGTCAAAAGCAGTTCCTTTATTTGTGCTCATTATTTTTTATGGTTAGGGGTGGAGTCGGTTCGTGATCCCGGATATAGGGGTATGTAATTTTTGTTAAATATAATCCATGTGCCGGAACTGACACACCCGCTTTACTCCTATTTTTGCTTTCTATGATTTTTTTAACGTTTTCTTCCGGCATTTTCCCCAGGCCCACATCGAGGAGCGTCCCCACGATAGCACGGACCATGTTGCGGAGAAACCTGTCTGCTGTAATGGTAAAGACCAGTTTGCCTTTAACAAATTCCCACCGGGCGTGCTCTATTTTACAGAGATAAGTCTTAACATCTGTTTTTGATTTTGAAAAACACTGGAAATCAGAATGTTCAAATAATGCTTCTGCTGCCCTGTTCATTTTGTCGATATCGATAGGGTAGTGGAGGTTATATGCAAAATCGTTCATGAACGGGTCTTTCTTTTGAACGATCCAATATTCATAAGTCCGTGATACGGCATCGAAACGCGCATGTGCGTCATCCTGCACCGGGAAGATACGGCTTATGGCAATATCCCTGGCCAGGAGTGAATTCAGTTTGTAGGTCAGGTCTTCCGCATTCAGCTTCACCTCGGTGTTGAAATGGGCAAACATCTGCCTGGCATGTACTCCTGTATCGGTTCTTCCGGCCCCGGTAATGGTAACTGGTTCTCTCAGTAACAGAGACATCCCTTTTTCTATGGTTTCCTGGACCGACGGGGCATTGGGTTGTTTTTGCCAGCCGTGATAGTTCTTTCCGTGGTATGACAATTCTATAAAATATCGCAAAGGGAATATGCTTTTGAAAAGTACAAAGATAAGAAGTTCCTGGATTTATGGTGAGAAGGTGAGAAGGTGAGAAGGTGAGAAGGTGAGAAGGTGAGAAGGTGAGAAGGTGAGAAGGTGAGAAGGTGAGAAGGTGAGAAGGTGAGAAGGTGAGAAGGTGAGAAGGTGAGAGGGTGAGAGGGTGAGAGGGTGAGAAGGTGAGAGGGTGAGAGGGTGAGAAGTATTGTTGGTTAGCTCAGATCTTCTTTGATGTGGGCGATGAGTTCAGCAGTATCGCTGAAGAGAGAGAAGCGGCCGTCTTTGATGTAGGATATCTGCCCGGTTTCTTCACTGACCACGAGGACCAGGGCATCCGTTTTGTCGGTAATGCCTATGGCGGCACGATGGCGAAGGCCAAATCTCAGCGGAATGCTCCTCTCGTTAGATACGGGGAGGACCACCCTGGTGGCAACGATGTAGTTGCCTTCTATGACCACCGCCCCGTCGTGCAGAGGACTGTTTTTGTAAAAGATACTTTCTATAATGGGGATAGTGATTTTTATGGACATACTGTCTCCTGTATTCTTAACAAAATCGAGCGGGGTATTGCGTTGAATGACCAGCAGGGCTCCTGTTTTGGTGCTTCCCAGTTTTTCGCAGGCAGCAACCAGGGCATCTACATTGGTCTGGATATCAAAGCCATCGTTCTTGAAGAACCGGAAATATTTTTTCAGGTTTTTCCGGTTGGCCAGATTGGTAGAGCCTATGGTAAGCAGGAATTTTCGGATCTCCTGCTGAAAGAGTACGATCAGCGCAAAGAAACCGACACTCATAAAACTGCCGAAGATACTGCTTATCATATGCATCTGGAGCACTTCTGTGACTCGCCAGATAAGATAGATAATGCCAAAACCGATAAAGATATTTACGGCGACAGTCCCTTTTACCAGTTTGTATACGTAATATAACAAAAAGGCAAGCAGTACAATATCTATAATATCTATAATTGTGAAATTGAGAAAATCAAATATCTTCAAGGCATTTTCGCTTTTGTGTAAAATTAGCAAAAAAATATGCGAAAGGGCAAAATGGAAAGACAAAAGAAATACGACTGGCCGTATAAAAATTTTTGTTTGACCGAAAAAGGAAAATAAGTAGGTCTAAGAACAGGAAAAGATTAGGGGAGGGGGTTGGGTATGTATTAAAAAGAAATCGTGTATGGCGCTGTATCTTGAAGCCGGTTTTTATGGGTTAATAATAAAAAATTATAATTTCCATGTGCTTTATAATGTTTAGTTATGTTTGAAATTCTCTCGGGAATATCTTTCTGAACTAAATGAGGGCCGGTAAGAACGGGTTCGACAAATTCGGGATTAATTCGAAGCAGGATGAACGTTTTTTTGCGTGTGACACTTCCGGTTGTGCATTTCGCAAAATGCGCTTAAATCTGCTTTAAATGACGCTTGAATTTTTAAAACATAAAATAAATTTATGACGTTTCATGTTATTCATAACTATACTTTATTTTGTTTTTTTCTCTGGAAAATTTCCACAAGCCTCACTTGGGAAGAATATACAGGTATAGTTGTCTAAGCCACAGGTTCTTCTATAAAAGAATAGCTGAGTTTGGCCCTGACTTCCCAGATCTCGGCAATTTCATCTGTATGTATTTTAATTTCCTGAGGGATCATTTTATTGTCATTGACAAGCAGGAGTTCATCCGGGGAATTATATGATGTTCGCACCCTGTTAATAAAGATGCCTCGCAATTTGCTTACGATCACATAATTTTTGTTGTTTGTGATCTCCTGGGGTGAGCGGAGGTGCTTTCCGATAACGATGGCGTTGTCCTCCAGGGTAGGGTACATCATGTTTCCTGTGACCTGGAACGCTCTCATGTTGTCGTTGTTTATAAAAGGAAAATGGTACTTCGGTACGTCGTTCAGAAATGATTCTTCCCCCAAGTGGTTTACATATTGATACTGTAACTCTCTGGTAACTAAATGTATATTTCTATCCCTGTCTATCTCTTCCATATCATTGCCATTATAGCTATCAAAGAAAAGATCGTTCAGGTCTATATCGAACTTTTCACATACCGTGACGATAAGTTCATAGTCAAGGCTGTTTCTTTTTTTCCATGTCGATATAGTGTTAGGTTTAACCTGCAGGATACTTGCAAGTTCGATATTGGTCTTTACCTGTAAATATTTTTTTAGCTTTTCGAGAACAAAAGTCGCGTTAAGAGATTTTTTTTCTTGTGTATTCGCGTAATGTTCTCTATATTTGGATATGTTTAACATTTATTTATAAAGTTTTGTGCTCATGTTGAGAATGATGCATGCTGTGCTTCTCAATGAGCGGGTTTATAAAAAATAAATATCAGGTTGGTTGATGTAGTTGGTTACGGCGGTGAGGTGTTGTCAGTTACTATATAGGGCAATACTGTCGGGTTGGTTAAAAATCCTTATGTACTCTATATTAACTGCTTTTGCCTGAAAATATTGTGTTATGGAATACTAAAGTACTCCATATTGCGAAAATCAAAGAAAATAATCGGTAAAAGCGATTAAAAAATCGATTTCCTGCTATGTAAATGTTTAGTAAGAAGAGAATTACAAGAAGTACCCGACAACCAAAAGTATATTTTTCAGAAACATTGCCCCCCTGCTTTTACGAGAGATAATTGAAACTAAAAAGAAACTATGGGAAAAAACTACTTCTGTGACTATTGCTTTTGGATAGTTAACGAATCAAATTTTCGCAAATTGATAGCCAGGAGTCTCACCCTGTCTTTTTCAATTTCTTATTTGCGAAAAATATTCCAGTTTATTACGAATATAATGATAAACCACGGTGCCGGTCGCGAGGAGATCGGGAACACTTGGTATATGTGTTGTGCTTTGTCCCGAAGGAAGAATGTGTATGCAGTGCCACATTCCGGAAAAAAACCGGAGATACGAAGACAACAGAAGAAAAATTATTGTTTGAATGATCTGATATTCTCGAATAGAGAAAGATATATAAGTATAACTTGAAACCCTGTCTTATGAACAAGAAAATTACTCTGAAGAGTAAGGCTAACTTACCGTTCTTTTTTCTGGCCTTCTCTTTGTTAGTGTTAAAATCTACCCTGGGATTTGCGCAACAAAGTCCTTTCCATGCTGATAGTCAGGATTCGGACAAAGACATTGCTTGTCTGCTTTGTTCGGTGACCAACCCTGAGAATGCGGTAGATTCCGATCCTAATACTTATACGCAACTACAGGCCAATACCGTTGGCGGTTCCGTATGGCAGGATCTGGCGTTCCCGTTTCAAGGGGTCGCCGGAGACAGCGTTCAGGTGGTGATCGGCTCAGGAAGTGGTTTGTTTGAACTGGACTTGCTAGGGGGAGTTACCCTGGAAAGTTTTAACGGGGCAACGGCCAACGGTGACGGGGTTAACCTGTCTAACCTGGCAAGTGTATATCTGCTGCCGGGGACCACGGACCGCTATATGGTGAGTTTTCCGGCGGAAGCCGCCTTTGACAGGGTTCGGGTGAAATTCCAGGCCCTTGCTGCCATTGGTGCAGATGTAAGGGTCTACGGAGCGAAAATAAAGTATGGCATGCCGGGAGTTACCGGAGCCACTGCGGAATACGGCAATTCTACAACCATTGGATTATCTCCGGTAAGCCCCGGAGATAGTATTGAATGGTTTGCCGATGCCAGTGGCGGAACGGCTATTGCCAGCGGAAACAGTTATACTACTCCGGCCCTTACGGCCAATGCTTCCTATTTTATAGAAATTACAAGAAGCGGGCTTACCCAGCCGGAACGTTACCCGATCATGGTGGGGGTGCCGAGGCCTCCCATCGCAGATACCGATCCGAGGGAACGGGTATATGCTTGTAGTCAGGATAATTTTGTAATAGGTGGGGTTCAGAATCCGGAGCTTGCCGCAGATGGTGATCCATCTACATACTCTACATTCTCTATCCTGAAAGTAGGAGCGTTTTATCAACGCTTGAGTTTTGAGAATTGTGCGGTAAAACCACAACTTGGGGATAAACTTCACGTAAAGATAGGAACGCCTCCCGGACTGTTGGAGGCTCTTGGATTTGTGGGTATTCAGGCCGTGAGTAATGGAAAGCTCGTCGGAGAAACTGTTCCGTTAATAAATCTTATATCCGCACTGAACGGAGCTAATGAATATGAGATCGTATTCGATCCTGGAGTGCCTTATGACGGGGTTCAGATTACGAAATTATCGCTCGACAGCTTTGCAACTGACCTTAATATATATGAAGCGTATTTTTACCAGCCCGCTACCGGTTCTGTGGATGTGAACCATCCCGTAGATGTATTAACAGGTACAGGAACTATTGGTAGTACCGCGAATTTTGTAAACGATGCAGCACTCGCTTTTGACGGCAACGACGCTACGTTTGCACATCTGCGTGCAAATCTTGCGATCGTAGATGGTTATGCCAGTATCACTGCGCTGTATCCTACTGTTTCCAAAGAAGGTGACGGTGTAAGAGTATTATTGCAGAAACAGGAAGGCGGTATAATAGACGCTTCATTGTTATCACAAAATATACGGATACGTACCTATAATGATAATGATGCCAACAGTGAGTTGGTTTTAGACCCGGAACTGATCCAGTTGTCATTGTTCCCGGGTAGTGAAGATATTTACGAGTTGATCTATCCGGTGAACGTACCGTTCAACCGGATCGAAGTATCATTGGATGCGGGATTGGCCAGTGCTTTTGAGGGCCTGTATGTTTATGAACTGGACCGTGCACAGGATGTACCCGGAGGAGAATTCCCCGATCCTGTAAGTCCGTTCCATGCCACCAGCCAGGAATGGGATAAAGACGGATTGTGCTTATTATGTGAGATAGCCAACCCTGAATTTTCCATAGATGCCGACGCTGATAATTATGCCGAGCTTAATGCTACGGTCGGTATTGCCGGTGGAGTATGGCAGGACCTGATCTTCCCGTTTGCCGGTTTAAACGGTG
>NZ_JAHKRR010000002.1:660287-673795 GCF_018863395.1 Sinomicrobium weinanense | reverse complement strand
ATTTACGGGGCACGGCTTCGTTACGGTATGCCGGCGGTATCGGGTAATATCATAGAGCCCGGGGCTACGGCAACGATAGAATTGAACCCGATAGGCGCAGGCGACAGTATCGAATGGTTTGCCAATGTGGAAGGCGGAACAGCTATAGCCACAGGACTGACTTACACAACGCCTGCCTTAAACGTAAATACGACATATTATATAGAGATCACGCGGGACGGGCTTACCGATTCGGTACGTTACCCGATCACCGTGGGGATCAACTTCCCTCCGACAGAAGGAGCCAGGGAACGGGTCTATGCCTGTAGCCAGGACAACCTGGCCATAGGGGGAGTAGAAAACCCGGAACTGGCCGTAGATGGTGACCCGAGTACCCATTCTACCTTTACGATCTTAAAAATAGGCGCCTTCTATCAACGCTTGAGTTTTGAGGATTGTGCCGTTAAACCTGCAGCCGGAGATGCCATGCATATTAAACTGGGCACAGAATCCGGATTGCTAGAGGTACTTGGCTTTGTAGGGATACAGGCAGTACGCAATGGAGTGCTGGTAGGGGATGTAGTGCCCTTGGTAAACCTGGTCTCTGTATTGAACGGACCGGAACAGATCGAAGTGGTGTTTACCCCTTCCATTAATGGTACTCCTATCGAGTATGATGGCGTACAGATCACCAAATTGTCCTTAGACAGTTTCCAGACGCCTTTACATATCTATGAAGCGTATTTCTATCAGCCGGCAACCGGCCCTGTGGATGTCAACCAACCGGTGGACGTGCTTTGGGGAACCGGCGGGGACATAGCCAGTACAGCCAATTTTGTACGGGATGTAAACAATGCCTTTGATGGTGACGATACGACTTTTGCCCACTTAAGGGCCAACCTGGCCGTATTGAGTGAAGGTGTACATATCACTGCCTTATACCCGACCTTGTCCGTAGAAGGCGATGGTGTAAGGGTATTGCTTCAAAGAGAAGAAGGCGGAATAATTGATGCTTCGTTGTTATCGCAGAACATCCGGATACGGACCTTTGATAATAATGATGAGAACAGTGTATTGACCCTGGATCCTGAGTTGATCCAGTTATCGTTGTTCCCGGGCACGACAGATGTATATGAATTGATCTATCCTGTGAACGTACCGTTCAACCGGATCGAAGTATCATTGGATGCTGGTCTGGCCAGTGCCTTTGAAGGTCTGTATGTCTATGAACTGGACCGTGCCCAGGATGTACCCGGAGGAGAATTCCCGGATACGGGGCTTTGGGCTACGCTACAGGATTTTGATATTGACGGGCTTTGTATATTATGTACTCTGGAGAATCCGGAATTTGCCGTAGATACGGATTTAACCAATTATGCCCAATTTAATATACCTGCAGGAGTAGGTTCTTCCATAACACAGAACCTTACCGGTTTCCCGTTCCGTGGAACAGCCGACGATTTCATACAGGTAGTATTGAGCCCGGAAAGTGGTATTATTGATGCCAGTTTGCTTGGAGCTATTACTATTCAGGCTATGGATGGTGATGAACTTGTAGGAGAACCGATCGAGGCATCTTCCTTATTAAATATAAGCCTTCTTCCGGGAGACGGTAACAGGTATGCCCTGAATTTTTCACCGGAAGTAGCCTTTGATGGTGTTCAGGTGAAAATGGGGTCTACGGTAGACCTTCTGAATAATCTTAGATTATACGGGGCCAGAATAAAACTTCCCGATCCGGATATTGTTTCCGGTAATATAACCATGCCCGGAACTTCCACAACAGTGGAATTGTCCCCTAACGGAGGGACAACCCTGGAGTGGTTTGCCGATGTTGAAGGGGGAGACCCGATAGAAGCGGGTAATTCCTTTACCACGCCAACTCTCGACGGAAGTATTACATATTATGTAGAGATCAGCCGTGACGGTTTTGTAGACCCTCAACGTTTCCCTGTAACCGTAAATGCCACTAATGATACATGGGCATTGGCACAGAACTGGGAGATTTTCGGCGGATGCCTGGTTTGCAGTGTGACCGACCCTGAAAATGCAGCGGATGGTGATCCTACGACCTATGCACAATTAAACCAGACCCTTGGTGCACTAGGAGGAATTCAAATGGACCTTTTTGATTTCCCGTTACAGGGACTTCAGGGTGATAAAATACAATTGGTGATCGGCTCCGGTAGTGGAGTGCTGGATGCCAGTATACTGGGTGACCTTACCCTTGAAAGCTTTAACGGCGATGTGTCGAATGACGACCTTGCCGATGATGCCAGCCTTATTAACCTGGAGTTATTGCCCGGGTCTACAGATCAGTTTGTACTGACCTTTACCCCAGGAGGCGATTTCGACCGTGTACAATTAAGGTCGCAGGCAGCGATTGACCTTCTCAGTAACCTGAGAGTATATGGGGCCAGGATACAATTTGTTAAACCGAATATTATTTCCGGACTTGTAACTACCCCGGGAACATCAACTACTGTAGTGGCCGAACCTGTTGCGGATACCGAACTTGCATGGTATGCGGCAGAGGAAGGCGGAACTCCCATAGCTACAGGAAACGAATTGACGACACCTGTATTAGATGCCAGTACACCTTACTATATAGAAGTAAGCCGTGACGGTTTTGTAGAGCCAGAACGTTATCCGGTGACCGTAAGCGTTATGGATGCGCCAGTAGCGGGAATTCCGATGATTAGGGAGTATGCTGATGGACAAGATAATAGTAATGGAATACTTTCTCCCGCCGTGGAGGAACCTTTACTGGCCGTTGATGGGGATAAAGATACACATTCTACTATAGGAGCTTTAATAGGGAATGCTTGGCAAGAACTTATTTTTACTGATGTAATGCCCGCTCCGAATGATCCTCTTCATGTAAAACTTGGAACGTCTACAGGTCTGGCTAATCTACTTACGGGGCTTACTCTGCAACTCTATAATGGAGATACTCCTGTAGGAGAGGAATTGGGAGTAGGAAGTTTAGTAGGGCTTCTTAGTGGAGCAGATCAGGCGGATATCGTAATGCCTGCTCCTGGAGAGCAATATGATAGAGTTCGAGTAACTTTTGGAGGTCTGTTGAATCTTGGAAGTAGTATAAATCTTTATGAAGCATATTTTAATAAACCTGGAGATGATGTAGCGTGTGATACGGCATCTGATATACTTTGGGGAAATCAAGGAGGTATTGGAGGAGCCGTAAATATAGTAGACGATCCTCAAAATGCTATTGACGGAGATGAGACCACCTTTGCTCAACTGTACGTAACTGCAGGAGTGTTAGATGCTAAAACCCATGTAACTACGCTATATCAAGCAGTATCTGTTCCTGGTGATTCTATCCGCATTGTATTCCAAAGAAATGAGGGTTTAATAGACGTTGGATTACTTTCCAGTGCGTTTACCGTAAGGACTTATCTGGACAATCAGGATAACGGAGCCCTAGACCTTGATGCAAGTTTATTGGAATTAAACCTTCTGGCAGGAAGTGAAGATATCCAGGTACTTACCTATCCTATAGATGTACCGTTTAATCGTATTGAAGTATCCATTGGAGAAGGTTTAGCCCTTTTACTGTCCAGCCTGAATGTATACGAAATAGGCCGCGTAGCCCCATCCCCGGTAGTGGCGGGCGGTGATGCTGTGGCCTGTCTGGGAGAAGATGTGACCTTAGAAGTAGACTTCCCGACAGAAAATGCAACCTATAACTGGTATGATGCCGAGACCGGGGGCAACCTGGTTGGAACAGGGACTTCGTTTACCGTTCCGGCCGATGATCTTGCCCTGGGAGCCAATACATATTATGTATCTGTAACCAGAAATGGATGTACAGGTGAGGCTTCCGCACGGGCGGCTGTTAATATAGATGTCCTGGAAAGCCCGGATGCACCACAGGCAGTATCTGCCAATGTATGGGCAGCTCCGGGAGGATCAGCTACCTTACAGGTACTCGATCCGGATGAAAATATAACTTATAACTGGTACGACGCGGCTGCCGACGGCGAACTGCTGCACACCGGCGATACTTTTGAAGTAGCCGATGTTACGGCAGACACCTCTTATTATATAGAGGCCGTTGCAGGTGAAAGCTGTATAAGCCCCGCCCGTACCGAAGTTACAGTACAGGTATTGCTGCCCCCGACCATTGATCCGATAGGGGCAACAATTACCCAGGGAGAAACAGTGACTTTCAACGGGTTATCTCCCGACGGAACCGAAGTGGTCTGGTACGATCCGGATGGCAATGAAGTGGGTGTAGGCCCCGAGTATACCATTCCGAACACTCTCGTGCCCGGGGATTATGTTTATACGGCAACCACCAGGGATCCCGAAACAGGTGCCGAATCCGAACCTGTGGAAATTCCTGTGACCGTAGAACCGCTCGTTCTCGAAGCACCGACGGTTACACCTCCCTCTGCTACGATTGACGAAGGAGATACCGAAACCTTTACGGCCAGCCATGACAACCCGGATGTAACCTTTACCTGGTACGATCCGGATGGCAACGAGGTAGCCACGACACCTGAATTTACCACACCGGCCGACCTACCGCTGGGAGACCATGTATATACAGTGACAGCGACCGATCCGGTTACAGGTATAGAGTCCGATCCTACCCAGGTGCCCGTAACAGTGCAACCCGTAGGAGGAGGATTGTTGCCTCCGACGGTAACCCCTGCTTCGGCCACTTATCCCGAAGGAGGTACGGAAACCTTTACGGCCAGCCATGACAACCCGGATGTAACCTTTACCTGGAATGATCCGGATGGTAATGAAGTGGCTGTAACACCGGAGTACACTACTCCGGCCGATCTTCCCGTAGGAGATTATGTATACACCGTGATTGCAACTGACCCGAATACCGGGGAAGTATCGGACCCTGCAAGTGTACCGGTAACGGTAGAACCTGCAAGTGGTCTGGCGCCGCCAACGGTAACACCGGAATCTGCCGTGATTAACGAGGGAGATACGGAAACCTTTACTGCGGGCCATGACAACCCGGATGCGACCTTTACCTGGTATGATCCAGATGGTAATGAAGTGGCCACCACACCAGAATTTACTACCCCTGCGGACCTTCCGGTAGGAGAACATACATATACGGTAACGGCAACCGATCCGAATACCGGAGAAGTGTCCGACCCGACTGAAGTACCTGTAACCGTAATTGGCGCGGGTGACCTGTTACCACCAACTGTAACCCCTCCTTCTGCGACTTATCCCGAAGGAGATACGGAAACCTTTACGGCCAGCCATGACAACCCGGATGTAACCTTTACCTGGTACGACCCGGATGGTAATGAAGTGGGGACCACTCCGCAATTTACCACTCCTGCTGACCTTCCGTTAGGAGATCATACGTATACAGTTACGGCGACCGACCCGAACACCGGGGAAGAGTCCATACCGACTGAAGTTCCTGTAACAGTAGAGCCTGCAAGTGGTATGGAATCACCAACGGTAACACCGGAATCTGCTGTTATTAATGAGGGAGATACAGAGACCTTTACAGCTAGTCATCCCGATCCTGATGCGACCTTTACCTGGTACGATCCGGATGGTAATGAAGTGGCAACGACCCCTGAATTTACTACCCCTGCGGACCTTCCCGTAGGAGAACATACATATACGGTAACGGCAACTGATCCGGATACCGGAGAAGTGTCCGACCCGACCGAAGTACCGGTAACCGTAATTGGTGCTGATGACCTGTTACCGCCTGCTGTAACCCCTCCTTCTGCAACTTATCCCGAAGGAGATACGGAAACCTTTACAGCGAGCCATGACAACCCGGATGTGACCTTTACATGGTATGATCCGAATGGTAACGAGGTGGCAACAACGCCTGGATTTACTACGCCTGCTGACCTCCCGTTAGGAGATCACACATACACAGTTACGGCAACCGATCCGAATACCGGTGAGGAATCCATACCGACCGAAGTACCGGTAACGGTAGAACCCGCAAGCGGATTGGCATCGCCAACAGTAACACCGCCTTCGGCTACAATTCCTGAAGGAGATACAGAGACCTTTACGGCAAGCCATGACAATCCGGATGTCACCTTCACATGGTATGACCCGGATGGCAATGAAGTGGCAACCACGCCCGATTTTACTACGCCGGCCGACCTTCCGGTAGGGGACCATGTATATACCGTAACAGCAACCGATCCGAATACCGGTGAGGTGTCTGACCCTACGGAGGTTCCGGTATCAGTGGAACCGGCAGGTACTTTAGCTTCGCCGACCGTAACGCCTCCTTCGGCTATAATTACCCAAGGAGATACGGAAACCTTTATGGCCAGCCACGACAACCCGGATGTCACCTTTACCTGGTATGACCCGGATAATAATGTAGTGGCTACGACACCGGAATTCACTACACCTGCCGACCTTATGGTGGGAGAGTATGTGTATACCGTGACTGCAACTGACCCCAACACAGGAGAAGAGTCTGCACCTACCGAAGTACCGGTAACCGTAGAGCCTACAGGAACATTGGTGCCGCCAACCGTTACACCACCTTCTGCGACTTATCCCGAAGGAGAAACGGAAACCTTTACAGCCAGTCACGACAACCCGGATGTTACCTATACATGGAATGACCCGGATGGTAATGAAGTGGCAACTACACCAGAATTTACCACCCCTGCCGATCTTCCGGTAGGAGAACATATATATACCGTAACGGTTACCGACCCGAATACCGGGGACGTATCCGCACCGGCCGAAGTGCCGGTAACTGTAGAGCAGGCATCCGGTGAATTGTTGCCGCCTACGGTAGTGCCTGAAACGGCAACTATAGAACAAGGCGGAGCGGTGACTTATACCGCATCCACCGATTATCCTAACGGAGAGATTATCTGGACGGATGAAAGCGGAAATGAAATAGCCGCTGGTGAAGAATTTACCGCAGGACCCGGTCTTACACCTGGAAATTATACCTATAATGCGGTAGTTCGTGATCCGGATACCGGAGAAGAGTCTGCACCAACCCAGGTAACGCTCAATGTAACCGAACTTCCGTTACCGGAAGATTGTCTCCCGGCTTATGCAAGAACATATGCAACCAGCCAGACTGTTGAAGACGGTACGGTAAATAATCCGGAGAATGCAGTTGACGGAAACCTGGAAACATTCAGCACATTGCCGATTCCGTCACTTTTCTCCACGAATGCACAAACATTGCAATTCGCACAGGCATACAGCCCGTCTAACGGAGATGAACTGCACGTAAGATTAAGTACTGTAGTGGATGTTTCACTACTTGGAAGTGTGACCATAACATTGCAGGCATATAACGGAGATACCGCGGTCGGAGAACCTGCGGAACTCACCGGCGGAGTATTGCTTAACCTCGCTTCAGGAGATAACGAATCTGATATCGTTGTTCCCGTTGGAAGCCCTGATCCTTCCGTAAACTTTAATGCGGTCAGGGTTGAAGTACAGGGAGCACTGGTTTCCGGAGGAAATATTAACGTACACGAAGCCTATGTGAACCAGGGTGTTGCCAGCCTTGCCGAATGTAATGCTGTTGAAGATATTCTGGCAGGATCGACTTCCGGTGTACTCGGAGGTGTCAATGATGTATCCGGAAGGGAAAATGCCGTAGACGGAGACCTGGGTACAGCGGCCTTGTTGAGGCAAAATCTCGGCGTTGCGGGTTATGTACACCTTACAACTATTTACTCCGCACCTTCCGTTCCCGGTGATTCCATCCGGGTAACTCTGGCAGATCAGGATGCAGGTTTATTAGACCTTAGTGTGGCAAGCGGTATTTCCATTGTGGCCTACAAAGGGAATACACCCGTAGATTCCGTACAGGTACAGGAAGGGCTTTTAAGCATAAAACTCCTCGGTGGTGGTAATCAATATGAAGTAGCCACTACGATCGATCAGCCTTTTGACCGGGTATCCGTTCAATTGGGAGGCTTGGCCGATGCCCTGGCGGGAGTCGATATATTTGAAATAGAACGCGTACCCGGAATCAGCTTTGAAGGCAATGATCCCGGCGATACCATCTTAGAAGCTTGTGAAGGTGGAACAGTAACCCTGAATGCTCCTGCAGATGATTGTACAACATATCTGTGGTATGATGCCCGCTTCGGCGGAAATATAATAGGAGACGGAAACCTCGTATTTGAACTTCCCGCAGACTGGGAAGCCGGAGAACACATGGTTTACGTACAACCCGTTCGTTACGGCTGTGAAGAATCCGGTCGTATCGCGGTAACCATAAATGTTCAGGAAACTCCAGCTACCCCGGTAGTGGAAGCCGAAAATGTAATGGTGAACCCCGGAGAGGACGCTACACTTAATGTGGTAGATCCCGTAGACGGAGTAACTTATAACTGGTATGATGCCGCAGAAGACGGAAGCCTTGTCGATACAGGAGCAACCATAACCCTTACCGCGGTAACTGCCGAAACCGTATTGTATGTAGAAGCAATTAATGATGCCACTGGCTGTATCAGTGAGGCCCGTACAATGGTTACGGTGAGCCTTAACGAGCCTCCTGTGGCCAATGACGATACCATCTTTAGCATACCTAACGTAACGGTAAATATCCCGGTATTGATAAATGACGAACAGGGAACAGCACCGATAGACCCTGCAACAGTAGCCATTGTGACTCCTGCGGCAAGCGGTACAACGGTTGTAAATCCCGATGGTTCGGTAGATTATACACCTACTGCAGGCTTTAACGGAGCAGACAGCTTCGAATATACGGTAGAAGATGAAAACGGCCTGGTGTCCAATACGGCAATGGTTTCCATAACCATAACCACGGCACCGGTAGCCAATGACGATATGGCCAATACCAATCCGGATACCCCGGTAACCGTTGATGTACTGGCTAACGACGCCGAAGGAGCAGCACCATTGGTGCCGTCTTCGGTAACCGTAGGTACTGCACCGGCTAATGGTACGGTTGTAGTAAATGCCGACGGTTCGGTAACCTATACGCCAAACCCGGATTTCCTTACCGGTGAGGATATGTTTACCTATACGGTGGAAGATGAGAACGGGGCAATGTCAGACCCTGCCACGGTAACTGTTTCCATGAACGATACTCCTGTGGCCAATGATGATATGGTGAGTACCACCCTGGATACTCCTATAATTATTCCGGTACTGGATAATGATGAGGAAGGAAGTGCTCCGTTAGATCCCACAACAGTTACTATAGTTACGGATCCGACCAACGGTACGGCCGTGGTGAATCCTGACGGAACCATAGAATATACGCCGAACAGCGGTTATCTCGGTGACGACACTATAGCGTATACGGTAGCTGATACCAACGGATTGGTATCTAACGAAGCGGGCGTTACAATTACTGTCAATGACGGTCCTGCTGCCAATGATGATATAGCAGAAACAGAACGGAATACTGCGGTAACCATCCCGATATTGGATAATGACATCGCCGGAACATCAGATTTAGACCCGGCAACGGTAACCATAGTAACATCGCCAGCCAATGGCACGGTAATAGTCAATGCCGATGGTACGGTAGAATATACACCGGCTGACGGCTACCTCGGTGATGATACCTTTACCTATACCGTAGAAGACATAAACGGACTGGTTTCCAATGAAGCTACTGTTTCCGTAAATGTTATCAGGACGCTTACACCTCCCGATGTAGTACCAATGGATGTGACCATCACGGAAGGAGAGACTACTACGTTAACAGCAAGTACGGATCATGAAGATGTTGAGATCGTATGGTTCGACAGCGATGGGAATGAAATATTCGTAGGAGAAGTATATACGACTCCGGATAACCTGCCTTTGGGTGACCATACGTATGATGTAATAGTCCGGGATGTAAACTATCCCGATGTAGTATCAGAACCTACTACGCCGGTTGTTCATATAGTACCGCCCGGATCTCTGGACGACTGTACTGTTGCCAATGCCCAGACAAACGGCACACGGATCCTGTGTTTGCTGTGTAGTGTGGAAAATCCTGAAAATGCAGTTGACGGGGATATAGACAGCTTCTCAAGGCTGATCACCCCGGCAGCAGTAACAGGAGCAGTATGGCAGGAACTGATCTTCCCTAACGGAGGACAGGCCGGAGATACGGTTACCGTACACCTTGGGACCCAAAACTCCCTCTTAGACCTTGATGTTCTCGGAACCTTAAGTGTACAGACTTATAACGGTACAGGAGGAACCCAGGGAGATGTAAACGGAAACGGAGACGGAGCATCTATAAATGATGATACACTTATCAGTCTTACCATATTGCCTGGCGATGAGCGTGCAGAAGTTTCATTTGTTGCCGGCGGAGACTTTGACCGCGTTCGTGTGGAATTTGCTCCTGCTGTAAGCCTGCTTAACAGCAGCTGGCAGATTTATCAGGCTGAAGTGAAATACCAGCAGCCCACCGTATTACCTGAAGATACGGAAGTATGTCTCGGAGACACTGCTGTTCTGGAAGCCACTCCTGCTGCTAATACTACAATTCGCTGGTATGATGCGGAAGTGGGAGGAACCCTGCTTTCCGAAGAGAATACCTATACTACGGATGCTTTGGATACCGTAGGCGAAGTAACATATTATATAGCCGTGGTATTTAACGGATGTGAAGATTCCGATAGGATCCCGGTTACTGTAAATGTACTGGATGCACCCGGTGCGGATGATATAACCGTAACAGGTAATGAAAACCCCGTTTGTGCCGATGAAGATGTGGTATTGACACCTTCAAGTGCTGAAGGTACAGTATTCCGCTGGTATGCGGATGCTGACAGGACGCAGCTTATAAACGATGGTGATGTGGACGGTGATGTTTCTTATGCCATAGATACAAACGGCGTATTGACTATAAATGGCTTGAATAGCGATAACAGCCCTTATACATATTATGTAAGTGTAGAAGGAGCCAACGGATGTGAAAATCCTGCAGGTGCCCTGAGGGATGTAATGATAGAAATTACACCTAATGCACCGGGAGATGACATTGCAGACATCGTGATTGACAATGTGAACGGTGATGGAGAAGTTTGTCTGGATGCTTCCGGTAGTGTTACACTCACGGCAGGTCTGACGGCCGCCAGTACAATAACCGATCCTGTATTCCATTGGTATGACGGCAACGGAGACCCGGTTGCCGGAGGCGAAAACGGAGAGTTAGTAGTAGATGGTCTTACTGCCGGAACATATTCATATAGTGTAGGCGTAAGCGGAGACGGTTATTGTGAAACTGTAGAAGATCAACGTAAGACAACAACATTCGTTGCAAGAGACGATTGTTCGTTTATCGTGGCTAATGACGATACGGCCAATACACCTATCGATACACCGGTGACTATCCCGGTACTTGATAATGACGTGGCAGGTGATTCACCTATCGATCCTTCAACAGTGGCTATCGCAACCATGCCCGGTAGCGGAAGCACTGCGGTAAATGCCGATGGTACTGTAGCATATACACCAGACGCCGGATTCGAAGGCACCGATACCTTTACCTATACGGTAGATGATGAGGACGGCTTTACATCAAACGAAGCCACGGTAACAGTATTCGTGGGCAACAACGGCGGTCTGATGGCCGTTGACGACGAAGCGGATACACCTCTCGATACGCCTGTAACGATCCCGGTACTTGATAACGATGTGGCAGGTAATGCACCTATCGATCCTTCAACGGTGGCTATAGGTACAATGCCTACCGGCGGAAACACAGCAGTAAATGCCGCCGGCACTGTAACATATACACCGGACGCCGGATTCGAAGGCACCGATACCTTTACCTACACCGTAGAGGATACAGAAGGCTTTAAGACCAATGAAGCTACGGTAACGGTATTCGTAGGTGACAACGGTGGCCTGATGGCCGTTGACGACGAAGCGAATACACCTGTCGATACGCCCGTAACGATCCCGGTACTTGATAACGATGTGGCAGGTAATGCACCTATCGATCCTTCAACAGTGGCTATCGGAACCATGCCCGGTAGCGGAAGCACTGCGGTAAATGCCGACGGTACTGTAGAATACACACCAGACACCGGATTTGAAGGCACCGATACCTTTACCTATACGGTAGAGGATACAGACGGCTTTACAACTAATGAAGCCACGGTAACAATAACGGTAGGAGGAGATAATGGCGGCTTAATGGCCGTAGATGACAATGCAGCAACTCCACTGGATGTTCCGGTAACTATAGATGTGTTGGCCAATGATGTAGCAGGTGATGCACCTATAAATGAAGGCACTGTAGCGATAGTTACTGATCCTTTAAGTGGAAGCGTAGCTGTCAATACGGACGGAACGGTAATGTATACACCCAATACTGGTTTTGAAGGTGTGGATACATTCACATATACAATGCAGGATACGGAAGGCTTTACTTCCAATGAAGCTACGGTAACCGTAACAGTTGGCGGGAACAACAGCGGTCTGATGGCTAATGATGACACGGCTAGCACCCCTGTTGATATGCCTGTAACGGTCCCGGTACTCGACAACGATGTGGCAGGTAATGCACCTATCGATCCATCAACGGTGGCTATGGGCACCATGCCTGCAAGCGGAAGCACTGTGGTAAATGCGGACGGTACTGTGGAGTATACACCGGACACCGGATTTGAAGGCACAGATACTTTCACTTATACAGTAAAAGATACCGAAGGCTACACGACTAACGAAGCCACGGTCACAATAAGCGTAGGCGGGGACAATGGCGGTCTGCTGGCAGTAGACGATACTGCGGCAACCCCGATAGAAACGCCTGTCGATATCGATGTGCTGGCGAATGATGAAGCCGGAAATGCACCGATCGATCCGACAACAGTAATGCTCGCGGATATGCCGACGCAGGGAACTGCAGACGTAGATCCGGCGACCGGAGTGGTAACCTATACCCCGGATGCCGGTTTCGAAGGCGACGATACCTTTACCTATACGATGAAAGACGAAGACGGTTACACCAGCAATGTAGCTACGGTAACCGTAAGCGTAGGCGGAGATAACGGTGGCCTTATGGCCAATGATGATACTGCGGCAACCCCGATGGATGTAGCTGTGGATATCGATGTGCTGGCCAACGATACTCCTGGTAATGCAGCTATCGACCCGGCAACGGTAACGATCGTGGATATGCCTTCGGACGGAGGTACGGCCGATGCAGATGCGACCACAGGTATGGTAACCTATACACCAGCTGCCGGATTTGAAGGCGAAGCGACCTTCACCTATACAATGGATGACGAAGAAGGTTACACCAGTAATGTAGCCACGGTAACCATAACCGTAGGCGGGGACAATGGCGGTCTGCTGGCAGTAGATGATAGTGCGGCAACCCCGATGGAAACGCCTGTGGATATCGACGTGCTGGCGAATGATGAAGCCGGAAATGCACCGATCGATCCGACAACGGTAATGCTCGCGGATATGCCGACGCAGGGAACTGCAGACGTAGATCCGGCGACCGGAATGGTAACCTATACCCCGGATGCCGGTTTCGAAGGAGACGATACCTTTACCTATACGATGAAAGACGA
>NZ_JAHKRR010000002.1:0-660187 GCF_018863395.1 Sinomicrobium weinanense | reverse complement strand
ATACCCCTGGTAATGCAGCTATCGACCCGACAGCGGTAATGCTCGCGGATATGCCGACGCAGGGAACTGCAGACGTAGATCCGGCGACCGGAATGGTAACCTATACCCCGGATGCCGGTTTCGAAGGCGACGATACCTTTACCTATACGATGAAAGACGAAGACGGTTACACCAGCAATGTAGCTACGGTAACCGTGACAGTTGGCGGGAACAACGGCGGCCTGATGGCCAATGACGATAGTGCGGTAACACCTCTGGATACTCCGGTAGACATAGACATTCTTGCCAATGATGTGGCAGGTAACGCCGCTATCGACCCTGCAACGGTAACTATAATGAGCCAGCCCGGCAACGGTATGGCAGAAGTAGACCCCGTAAGCGGAGTGGCGACGTATACGCCCGATACCGGATTCGAAGGCGAAGACAGTTTCACCTACACGGTAAAAGACGACGATGGTTATACCACCAATGAAGCCACGGTAACCATAACCGTAGGCGGAAACAACGGCGGCCTGATGGCGAATGACGATGAAGCCAGTACGCCTGTAGATATACCGGTAACCATTCCTGTGCTGGATAATGATGTAGCGGGCAACGCTCCGATCGATCCTGCAACGGTAACTATAGGTACAGCACCTGCAAATGGTACACCAGTTGTGAATCCTGATGGTACGGTAGAATATACACCAAATACCGGTTATGAGGGCGAAGACAGCTTTACTTATACGGTGAAAGACGACGAAGGCTATATCTCCAATGAGGCTACGGTAACAATAACCATAGGCGGAGATAACGGTGGTCTGATGGCGAATGACGATAGTGCGGTAACGCCTTTGGATACCCCGGTAGACATAGACATTCTTGCCAATGATGTGGCAGGTAACGCCGCTATCGACCCTGCAACGGTAACTATAATGAGCCAGCCCGGCGACGGTATGGCAGAAGTAGACCCCGTAAGCGGAGTTGCGACGTATACGCCCGATACCGGATTTACAGGAGAGGATACCTTTACCTACACGGTAAAAGACGACGATGGCTATACCACCAATGAAGCCACGGTAACCATAACCGTAGGCGGAAACAACGGTGGCCTGATGGCGAATGACGATAGTGCGGTAACGCCTTTGGATACTCCGGTAGACATAGACATTCTTGCCAATGATGTGGCAGGTAACGCCGCTATCGACCCTGCAACGGTAACTATAATGAGCCAGGCCGGCGACGGTATGGCAGAAGTAGACCCCGTAAGTGGAGTGGCGACGTATACGCCCGATGCCGGATTTACAGGAGAGGATACCTTTACCTACACGGTAAAAGACGACGATGGCTATACCACCAATGAAGCCACGGTAACCATAACCGTAGGCGGAAACAACGGTGGCCTGATGGCGAATGACGATAGTGCGGTAACGCCTTTGGATACTCCGGTAGACATAGACATTCTTGCCAATGATGAAGCCGGAAATGTACCGATCGATCCGACAACGGTGACTATAATGAGCCAGGCCGGCGACGGTATGGCAGAAGTAGACCCCGTAAGCGGAGTTGCGACGTATACGCCCGATGCCGGATTTACAGGAGAGGATACCTTTACCTACACGGTAAAAGACGACGATGGTTATACCACCAATGAAGCCACGGTAACCATAATCGTAGGCGGAAATAACGGAGGCCTGATGGCCAATGATGATAGTGTAACTACACTTGTAGATACTCCGGTGGATATAGATGTAGTTGCGAATGACCAGGCAGGTAATGCCGATATCGATCCGGTCACTGTTGCCCTGGTGGATCTTCCGGAAAATGGTACAGCAAATGTATACGATAATACAGGTGTGGTAGAGTATGTGCCTAATGCCGGATTTATAGGAGAAGATACCTTCACCTATACAGTCGATGATGAAGATGGATATACTTCCAATGTGGCTACAGTAACTATTACTATAGATCCGGAACCAACTGGTCCGATCGCTAATGACGATGCAGCTCACGTAAATCCCAACAGTTTTGTGACAATTGCTGTATTGGATAACGATGCAGAAGGCAGTGCTCCGATCGATCCGGCTACTGTAGAAGAAGTTACAGGACCGGAGAATGGGGGAATAGCAATAAATGATGACGGAACAGTGGATTATATCCCGGATGCCGGCTTCATAGGGGAGGACAGTTTCCAGTACACCGTAAAGGATGAAGAAGGAAGGGTTTCAAATGTGGCTACGGTTACTGTAGATGTAACTACAGATTCCGACCTGGCCATAAGTATCACAGTAGACGAATTGCAACCGGCTATAGACAGTAATGTAGAGTTTACCATTACGGTAACCAACGACGGTGACCAGGTGTTCTCCAATATTATTGTAGATGAAGCCCTGCCTTCCGGATATGAGTTTGTCAGGGGAGAGTCTCCAGACGGGGATTACGATGACCTGACAGAAAAATGGACCATTGGTCACATAGACGCAGAAGGAACGGCAACCCTGACAATAATAGCCAAAGTAGTTGCCGTGGCAGGAGCAGATTACCTGAATGTAGTAACCATTGCAGAATCATCTCCGGCTGACGTGAATCCGGATAATAACACTGCACAGATCGCTGTAGAACCGTTATTGCTGGTTGTGTATAATGAGTTCTCTCCGAACGGAGACGGGTTTAATGACACCTTTGTCATAGATGGCATACAACTCTATCCCAACAATACAATACAAGTATACAACCGTTATGGAAACCTGGTGTTCAAAACTTCAGGATATAATAACGATTGGGAGGGTATTGCCAATAAGAGCGGCGCTATTAAGAAAAATGATAAACTTCCGGTAGGAACTTACTTCTATGTGATGGATACCGGAACAGGAATAAGAAAAAGCGGATGGCTCTACATCGCCAGATAAAGCAGATTAAAGAGGGATGGCCCCATCCCTCTTTAATTACATTAAACCCATATAAAACAGATAAAATATAAGCAGATGAAAAGTATAACAGTCAAAAAAAGCAATTGCATTTTGTTTATATGTATGCTTGCTATGATCACGGTGAAGGCACAGCAGGATCCTGAATATACACAATACATGTATAACATGATGAGCTTTAACCCTGCCTATACCGGATCAGTAGGGACCCTAGAAGCAAACCTGTTACATCGTTCGCAATGGACCGGCCTGGACGGAGCTCCGCAAACCCAGTCTTTTAGTGTGCACTCTCCATTGAGAAACGAAAAGGTGGGGTTGGGTTTTAATGCCGCACATGACAAACTGGGGCCTTCACGTGAAGTATTCCTCGATGGAAATTTTTCCTATACCATACAAACAGGCTATTTTTCCAAATTGGCCTTTGGGGTCAAAGCCGGGGTCAGTATACTTGATGTAGATTGGACCAAGGGAAGGCATAAGGATGAAGACCCCGTATTTGCTGAAAATGTCAACAAAACCCATTTTATAGCCGGTGCCGGCGCATTCTATTATACCGATAAGTGGTATATAGGCTTTTCCGTGCCCAGCTTCCTGCGTTATGACTATTACGACGACAGGGAAAGTGGAGGAGTACTGTCAGACAGGCTTCACTATTTTATTACCGGTGGTTACGTGTTTGAACTTTCACCAACATTGATGTTCAAGCCGGCTACCATGGTGAAAATAGTGAGAGGAGCCCCCGTATCCGTAGACATTTCTGCCAATTTCATGATACAGGAAAGATTTACACTGGGAGCCTCTTACCGGTGGGACGACTCTGTAAGTGCACTGGCCGGTTTTCAGATATCTCCAAGCTTTTTCATAGGATATGCATACGATTATACAACTACCGACTTTAACCGTTATAATGACGGAACACATGAGATTATCCTGAGGTATCAGATGCCATTCAGATCCAGCCGTATAAAATCCCCGAGATTTTTCTAAAACGATTCATCATGAGAAGAAAGATATTATATACCCTTGGTTTTATATGTTGTGCCACCGTGGTTTTTGCACAGCAACCGAAGAAAGCAGACCGGTTGTTTCGCGACTTGGCCTATATAGAAGCGGCTAAAGCGTATGAAGCCTACCTGGAAAGAGAAAGCTCGCCTTCTGTGGAAACTTTGGGTAATGTGGCCGATTCTTATTATTTTGTCAGTAATGACTCAAGTGCGGTCAGGTATTATAAAAAAGTGTACGAATTGCAAAAGGACGCCATGTCCGAAACACACTTCCACCGCTATATCCAGGCATTGAGAGGTACACGGGATTATGAGGGGGCCGATAAATTGATGAAAACATACCTGAAGCGAAAAGGGGATGAAAATGAAATATCCAGGTATGCTCGGGAGAAAAGCTATCTGGACAGCCTTGAACAAACAGAATCCCTTTTCACAGTATACGACTTGGAAAGCAATACACCCAGATCTGATTTCGGAGCTACCTTCTATGGAGATAAAGTTGTGTTTTCTTCAACCAGAAAAAAGAGCTACACCCTCTACGTATGGAACCAGCAACCCTTCCTGGATCTTTATATGGGCGAACGGAATGCCACCGACGGGGAATTGTTTAATGTAGATCTGTTCCTTTCCAATATCCGTTCAAAATATCATGATGCTACTATTACCTTTTCTCCCGACCTTTCCAGCATATACTATACGACCAATATCTTAAAGAACAAGAATAAATTGGTCAAGGACGATTCCGGAACCAATAACTTTCATATTATCAAGGGAACCATCGAGGACGGTAAGATCATAAAAACAGAAAGCCTTCCTTTTAACAGTGTGGATTATTCCGTAGGACACCCCTGTATGAGCCCGGACGGAAAATGGTTGTTCTTTGTTTCTGATATGCCTGGCGGATATGGCGATACTGATATATACGTTGCGGAAATGTCCGAAGACGGCAGTGTAGTGTCCGAACCACAGAATCTAGGGCCCGTTATCAATACCGGTGGCAAGGAAATGTTCCCTTACTTCAGGGAAGGAATATTGTATTTCTCTTCCGACGGTCATTACGGCCTGGGCCGGTTGGATGTTTTTAAAAGCGAACAAAAGGAAGAAGGTAAACCCGAATTTGGAGAACCGAAAAACCTGGGCAATCCGGTGAACAGCAATAAAGACGATTTCTCCTTTGTTATAGATTCTACGGAAACCCACGGTTATTTCTCCTCTAACAGGCTCGAAGGCATGGGAGACGATGATATCTATTATTATACGAAGGAAAAAGAACCTTGTGACCAGTTGGTATCCGGTAAGGTGACCAATAAGAACACCAAACTGGCGCTGGAAGGAGCTACGGTCAAAGTATTTGATGAATTCGGTGATCTCGTAACCCAGACCACAACCGGGGCAGACGGGATGTATGAAGTAGAAGTGCCCTGTGAGAATACCTATAAATTCCAAGCCTCAAAACCGAATTATACGACCGAAGAACGCGAAGTGATCACCACAGAAGAAAACGGAGACAAAATAACCGATATCAACTTTGAACTGACCAATTTCGACGACCTGATCGTAAAAGAGGACAACCAGGAAAAAATAGATGTAAACCCTATTTACTTTGAGTTCGATAAGGCAGATATAACCCCCCAGGCCGCAGAAGAACTCGATAAGGTGATTTATGTAATGAACCAGTTCTCCGACGTGAAAATAAAAATAGAATCGCATGCCGATTGCAGAGGAAATGCAAAATACAACCGTGGACTGACCGACAGAAGGGCCAAATCGACGCAGAAATATATCCTGGATGTCGGGAAGATCGATTCATCACGGATAGAAAGCGCCGTTGGTTATGGAGAAGACCGTCCCAAAATTGTGTGTGAAACCTGTAGTCTGTGTACCGAAGAACAACACTCCGAAAACCGGAGGTCAGATTTTATTATCATAGAGAAGTGATATCATAATCGATAAATAATTTTCCTAATCTACGTTTGTAAAAGATGATGTGTTGTGGTCAATACATCATCTTTTTTATATTAATCCAAACTACCCCTATGCACCCGGAATTAGAAAAAAAAGCAGTAGTTGTACTGTGTGTTCTTGTAATCCTCGCTTTCCTGTGTGGCTTTGATAGCCTCCGGGCGCAGCAGGCACAGGAACGGGTGTATGCCGATACGGAAGATCATGGAAGCAGTTTCCTGACCGGAAATGTATCTGATGCCGGTAATGCGGTTGACGGAAATATAGGAACAAAGGCCAATCTTAGCGTTAACATTGCTGGAACTGCATGGATAAGAATGAATTTCCTTGATGTCCCCCCGACCGGAAAACCGGTGCATATCAAATTCGGAAATAATATGGGGCTCTTAAATGTAGCTTCCGGGGTTAGCATTCAGGCATACAGAAACGGAGTTGTTGTTGGTGAGGAAAAGGGTATGGGAGGTTTGCTATCCCTGCTCAACGGGGCTTTTGTAAATGAGATAATATTTGTGCCATCAGACGAAAACGGAGTACCTGTGGCTTATGACGCTGTCAGGATCACTTTGACAGGATTAGTGAGCCTGGGACTGAATCTTGATGTGTATTATGCTTACTATTTGCAGGATTTCGTTAATGATATTGTCTGTAATTCGCCTGTCGAGGTTCTGTATGGCTCTACCAGCGGATTAGTGGGAGGACTGAATACCATTGAAGATCCGCAGAATGCCATTGACGGTAACGTATCGACAAATAGTATCCTTCGTTCAAATATCAGCGTCACAGACAAGACCTTTATCAAGACCTTATACAATACATCCTCACAGCCGGGAGATTCGGTCCGGGTAGTTTTTAAGAACCCGGGAGGAGGGCTTCTGGACGCTTCCCTGCTGGCCAGTAGCTTTACCATAAGAACATACCATAACGATATGGATAACGGGGTCCTGGCTCTGGACGAGAACCTGTTGTCCCTGTCTCTCCTGCCCGGAAGCAGTGATTTACAGGTGTTGACCTACCCGGTAGATGTAGCCTTTAACCGTATAGAGGTAAGTGTAGGAGAGGGGCTTTTAAATGCATTGAGCAGCCTCCATGTATATGAAATGGAAAGAATACCTACAGCTCCGGACCTGATAAATGATATGGTCTATACCTGTTTTGGCGAAGAAGCCACCCTGCAGGTAGATCAGCCCTTAATAAATGCTACTTACTACTGGTATACGACCGCCACGGGAGGATCTCCTGTTTTTTCCGGTATCTCGTATACGCCCGATTTTACTGTTTCCGGAACCCATTATTTCTATGTGTCGGAAACCAGGCCCGGGTGTACGGACGAATCCGGACGCACCCCTGTACAGGTCGTTGTACATCCGTATTACAGTAATCCTGATATCAGCATAGAAAATACGACCAATTAATATCCAATAACAACCTAAAACCAATTAAAATGAAACGATTTGAAAAACTCCTGAAAAACGGTCTTGTTACCCTGTTCTTAGTTTGCTCCGTCCCGGCATTTGCCCAGATTGTGGCGCCGTCACCTGTCACACCCATCGGTATCCCGGGGGATCTTACCGTGGGTAGTATTACCAACAATACCTTACCCGTGACTACAATAAACGATGCGGTATTGTTCTATAACCCTGCAACTTCCGGCCCTTCGCTTACCCTGACAGCCAGTCTGGATGATGGCCTGGGAAATACCTTTACCGCCTATCAATGGCATACCATCATCACTACTGATGGTACGACCGAAACGGAAAATCTTATCACAGGGGAAGCCACACAGAACCTGACCCTGACCCAACTCACCCCCGGATATCATAAATACCGGGTTTACGGGCTTGTGGACGATGGCAGTGTAATCTGTCAGTCCGGAGATTTTGAGGATATTATTCTTTTTGTACTGTCACCGCTTACCGTGGAAACCACCTTTAATGCTAACGGTAACCCGCTGGCATACTGTTCTACAGATGTGCCGGCAACACCGATAGAGTTGTCCGTGACCTCCCTGAATGTGGATTATACGGCCAATACCAACGGGTATCCCAACCCGGACGGGAATGATTTTGAAGTAACCTATACATGGTTCGCCGTAAAGGATGCTGATACTGCCAATCCCATTGACCTGGCTACTTCTGCGGATACTTATGCCGTTACCCTTACCGATCCCGGAACCTATACTTTTTATGTAGAAGTGGAATATGTTGTAAAAGATAAAGGGAGCAGGGATTATGTAACCTATACAACTACGGTGCAGGATGGTGCTGCTGACCTTCAGATTGTGGTATCCCCGACGCCGGGAGCACCGACAATTACTATCGGTACTGTAACGGATTAATTGTATATCCGGACAATCTCTTCAAAAATTATACGGGGAAACCGGGCAGTACAGTTGCCCGTTACCATCCCGTTTACGGGAGTTATCTCCTTTGTTCAATATGATGCGGATCAGGAAACTCTTTTTTATTTTCCTCTGTTTCTGGCAATACGCCGGTGCGCAGGGAAACGATGAAATCATTGTAATCCCGCCGGGGAGTACGGTGAACCTGCATGCTTCTTCCCGGGGAGCTTTCTACTACCAGTGGTTCCGGAACGGGGAAGCCGTGAATGATGCTACCGGGGACACCTATGCTGTAGTCCTGGAAGGGATATATACGGTGGTCTCTTTTAATGTTGACGGATGTAGCTCTGAAATCTCCAATGAGGTTGAAGTCCGGTTTTCGGATGATTCATCTCCTCCTCCCGACGGGGAAAGCGATCAGTATTTCTGTATGCTCTACCATCCTGTTATTGCCGATATAAAGGTTACCGGGATTAATATCACCTGGTATGATGCTCCCCGGGAAGGTCATGTGCTCCCGGGGAACCACCCCCTGGAAGAAGGGGTTACCTATTATGCCTCGCAATCTCCGGAGGCAGGCGGGAACGAAAGTGGAGAACGGCTGGCCGTAACCGTATTCCCGGATGTGTGTCCGGACCTGGCCGTTACCAAGGAGGTGGACGATCCCAGGCCTCTGATAGACCGGCCGGTTAATTTTACGGTCAGGGTGGCGAATAAAACCCCCATTGCTATACGGGATATTGTTATTGTCGACCGGCTGCCGTCCGGGTATGCCTATATTTCGCACTGGTCGGATAAGGGAACATATAATGCTTCCTCGGGTACCTGGGTCATTCCGGTTCTGCCCGGCGATGAGACCGGGGAGTTACAGGTCAGGGCAACCGTGCTTTTCCGTGAGGATTATGTAAATGTAGCCCGGCTCAGTACTTCCGATCCCCGGGATACCGATGAAACCAACAACCGTGCAGAAGCAGCTACATCTCCCCGGTGTCTCACCGTGTACAACCTATTCTCACCTAATGAAGACGGTAATAATGATACTTTCCGTATCGATTGTATAGAAAACTATCCGGAGAACCAGCTCCGGGTGTATAACCGTTACGGTAATCTCGTGTTTAAACAAAAAGGATACGACAATTCCTGGAAAGGGAGTTCCAATATAAAAAACACCATAAGCCGTAACGGGATGCTTCCCGTAGGAACCTACTATTATGTACTGGATCTGGGAGACGGGAGTAAACCGGTCTCCGGGTGGTTGTATATCATGAGGTAAGGCAGCCCGGAAGCCGGGTGGATTAAGGCTGAAAGTACGCGGGATGGGTTTCCCGATACGCAGGATGCAGACCAAAGCACAGAGGGGCGAAACAGACCCCCCGTGCCCTTTTATTGTTATGCGGGAGGTGGGTTAACAAGTGCCGTACTTTGAAATGGTTTCGATAGGGAATAGAATTGTGTAGCAGTGAAACAAGATTATTATGGGAGAGAAGGGTTAGCAAATGTTGCACTTTGAAAAGGTTTCGTTAAGGAATAAACTTGTTATATGGAGAAACAAGGTTGTTACAAGGCAGAAGAACCCCGTGCCCGTGTATAATAAACCGGACAGAGACGTGAGGCATTCAAGTGAAACCAACCATAAATCATAAATCTAATATCTCATGTCTTGAAGTCTGCTTTGTACATGCCTTCGGGATAGTTGTATGTTTATACGGGGTGTAGGCTCTTTCGGCGAACCGGGCCAAAAAAGTAAAACCGATTTACTATGACGGCTGGCACGGGTTTTGTATTTTTGAACCCTTGTTGAAACAGAACAAAAGGAACATATGCAGGAAGAAAGAGTTATATTGGTAAACGAAAAAGACGAGCCACAAGGGTTGATGCCCAAAATGGAAGCCCATGAAAAAGGACTATTGCACCGTGCGTTCTCTGTCTTCGTGATGAACGACAAGGGACAGACCATGATACAGCAGAGGGCAAAGAGCAAATACCATTCCCCGGGATTGTGGACCAATACCTGTTGTAGTCATCAAAGAGAAGGGGAGTCCTCCGTCAATGCCGGAAAAAGAAGGCTGATGGAAGAAATGGGATTTACTACCGATCTCGAAGAGATCTTCTCCTTTGTTTATAAAGCACCTTTTGACAACGGGCTCACGGAACACGAATTCGACCATGTGCTTATAGGAAAGTACAATAAAGAGCCCCAACCCAATCCCGACGAAGTAGTAGACTGGAAATGGGTATATCCGGAAGAAGTGAAAAAAGATATGGAACAAAGCCCGGAGTTATACACAGCGTGGTTTAAGATCATTTTCAACAAATTTTACGATCACTTAATGCAAAACGCATCATAATGAAGGTCACGGTAAGCAGAAAAGCTCACTTCAATGCCGCCCACAGGTTGCATAACCCCGAATGGAGCGAAGAAAAGAACAGGGTGGTCTACGGCAAATGTAACAGCCCCAACTATCATGGGCACAATTACGGGCTCACCGTGAGTGTTACCGGTAAAATTGATCCGGAAACCGGCTTTGTCATGGATATTAAGGACCTGAAAGAGCTTATAGAAAAAGAAATAGAAAACGCTTTTGACCATAAGAACCTCAACCTAGACGTTCCCGAATTTAAAGACCTTAACCCCACAGCAGAGAACATCGCAGTGACCATATGGAATAAGTTACGATCGCACATAAATCCCACTCACGACCTCGAAGTTACTCTTTACGAGACCCCTCGTAATTTTGTGACCTACAAGGGAGATTGAAAAAGAGAAAGCCCCCTGAGGGGGGACAGGGGGGGAATCGTTCGGCAAGCACATACCCGAAGCAAAAACAATAAAAAACATAAAAGCAACAAATATGAAGTCCTATCCGATAAAATTTATCCCCATTCTTAAAGAACGCCTTTGGGGAGGTACCAAGTTAAAAGATGTCCTCGAAAAGGATATAGATAATGACATTACCGGAGAAAGCTGGGAACTTTCAGCCGTAAAAGGCGATGTATCTGTTGTAGCGAACGGAGAATACAAAGGAAAAGGCCTCCAGGAGCTTATAGATACCTATGGAGCGGAGCTCCTCGGTAAAAGTGTTGCAGAACGTTTTGGCACGGAATTTCCTATTCTCATCAAGTTTATCGATGCCAAACAAGACCTTTCCATCCAGTTGCACCCCAATGACGAACTGGCCAGGGAAAGGCACAATTCTTTCGGGAAGACAGAAATGTGGTATATCATGCAGGCGGACGAAGGCTCAGAACTTATTGTTGGCTTTAACAAGAACGTCACCAAGGAAGAATATACCGGGAACCTCGAAAAAAATACCCTGACCGATATTCTTAATTATGAAAAAGTAAAAGAAGGAGATACCTTCTTTATCAACACCGGAAAAGTGCACGCCATCGGAGCAGGGATACTTTTGGCAGAGATACAGCAAACCTCCGATATTACTTACAGGATCTACGATTTTAACCGTAAGGACAAGAACGGCAATACCCGGGAACTTCATACCGATCTGGCATTGGATGCCATAGACTATGAAAAGAAAGACGACTTTAAGGTAAAGTATACCCGGGAGAAAAATGTACCCAATACCATGGTAGAGTGCCCTTATTTCACTACCAATTATATAGATGTCGAAGGGCACCTGGAACACCGTATAGCTGCCAGGGATTCTTTCAGTATATACATGTGTGTGGACGGAGAAGCCGAAATAGCGACCGGGGAAGGAAAGGAAAAAATACAAAAAGGAGAGACCATATTGATCCCTGCCGGGACCGACATTGTTAACCTAATAGCTGATAAAGCCAAACTATTGGAGGTTTATATCGGGTAAATTGCTTTAAAAAATCTAAATTTGCAAAAAATAATAAATCATGGCAAGTATTAAGGAACTGAAGAAAGAGATCAATTCCGTTCTGGGAGATATCATTGAGGCGGTATACATATGGGAAGCCGCAACGGAAAACAACAACTCCAAAGAAGGGAATGCGATCATTGATGAAGCTATAGAAACTTTTGACGATCTGGTAGCCAAAATAAATGATCGAAGTGTGGAAAACCGAAAGGCTCATTTAAAGACAGTTAACAGGGAATTGGAAGAAAAAGCCAATCAGCTGATCGAAAAAGTGAATAAGCTGTCTTAAATTTTTTTAAAAAAAGATTGGCAGAAAATAAAATCCATTTTATATTTGCTGCCGCTTTTAAGGCGTAGATGAGGCCGGCATAGCTCAGTTGGCCAGAGCACGTGATTTGTAATCTCGGGGTCGTGGGTTCGAATCCCTCTGCCGGCTCAAAAGACAAGCCCTCCAGGAATGGAGGGTTTTTTTATTCAGCAAATTTTACTCTGGTTTAGCCCAGAGGGATGAGAAGTTTACCCTGAGCCTTTCAATTGTACTCGGGATAAACTAAAATAGAGGAACTGGCCTGGTGCTCGTTTATAACGAGTGCCTACCTTTGACCAGCAAAAAACGGATCAATCCGAAAAAATCTTTATATCCCCGCCGAAATGGCTTCTGTATCCGGAAATACAGACTCATTTTCGGAAAAATCCAGGGTTTCCGCTTCCCGGATATACTTTATAGTGTCTTCGATCCCTTTGTCCAGTCTCAGTTGCGTCGAAAATTTTCGGCTGGCGGCCAGTACCAGCCCGCCTTTTGATAATCTGAAAAAAAACTTGCCTGAAGCCGTACTTTTCTTTGTAAACGTAAATGCTTCAATATGATCTCTGATAGCGTTTATGATCTGTTCGCAATCCGACTTTTGTTTACAACTGATACTGGTAAGCACAGGTTTGCCTTTTCTGGATGTAAACACAAATTGATAACTTCCGTTAGGTCGCTTGCTGATGACGAACATTCCCATAACTGATCTTCAGGTTTTAATTTTTTCGTTTCTTTTCCTTGTTTTTTCAGGGACGCAAATCTAAAATAAAATGAGATGATTCCAAGCCTGTTTACAGGGTTCATAAGATGTCAGGAATGTTTGGTTAATACTTGATTCTTGAGGTTAAGCTGCTTACATCCGGGAACCGGCGGTAAAAAAATCAGGAGTGCCTCTATGAATTCCTCCCTGTAATGACCGGTACTGGCGCTCGTTTATAACGAGTGCCCTTTTTTTCCATCTTTTCCCATATTTTTGCAGTACAAGAATAACGCTCTATGTATAAAACGCTCATCCGTCCCATACTTTTTCAGTTCGATCCGGAAAAGGTGCATCATTTTACTTTTGCTTTCATCAAGGCCGCAAACAAAATACCGGGTATCTCCGCTTTGATAAGGCGTATGTATACCGTTAACGATCCCCGCCTGGAACGCGAAGTACTCGGGTTGAAATTTAAGAACCCCGTAGGCCTTGCAGCCGGGTTTGACAAAGATGCGAGGTTGTTTAATGAACTTTCCGGTTTTGGTTTCGGCTTTATCGAGATAGGGACACTGACTCCGAAACCTCAGCCCGGAAACCCGCGCAAGAGGTTGTTCCGGCTAAAGGAAGACACAGCCATTGTAAACCGTATGGGGTTTAATAACGGCGGAGTGGAAGAGGCTGTAAAGCGTTTAAAAAAACCTTCGGCTTCGCTCAGGGCAAGGGGAATTCTGATAGGGGGCAATATCGGAAAAAACAAGGTAACCCCTAATGAAAATGCAACAGACGATTACAGGAAGTGTTTTGAAGCGCTCCACAGTCATGTAGATTATTTTGTAGTGAATGTCAGTTCACCCAACACTCCGAACCTGAGAGCGCTCCAGGATAAAGAACCCCTGACAAAACTTTTGAGCGGGCTGCAAAACCACAAACTGCAGACAGCAAACCACAAGCCCATAATGTTGAAGATCGCGCCGGACCTTACCGAGGGGCAACTACGCGATATTGTACGGATCGTAAAAGACACCGGGATAGCCGGGATCATAGCCACCAACACTACCATATCCAGGGAAGGGCTCGCCTCTCCGGTAAAAAAAGAAACAGGCGGCCTTAGTGGAAAACCGCTGAAAGACCGCTCCACTGAAGTGATCCGGTTCCTGCATAGGGAAAGTGGGGGAAGTTTTCCCATTATCGGGGTCGGAGGTGTCCATTCCCCGGAAGACGCCCTGGAAAAACTGGAGGCCGGAGCCAGTCTCGTACAGGTTTATACCGGATTCATATACGAAGGCCCCGGGCTGGTGAAACGGATAAACAAGGCGCTCCTTGATCGGTGATCAGTATTCGATGGTCGGTATCGGTACGAAATAATCTTCGCCTTAAACCTTGAACTTTGAACCTTACATCCAATCAACCCCTTCCCGAGCCAATGATAATACCGTCCAAAATGTTTACATTTGAATAAAATAAAGATATATGCAAAAACATGTTATTTTTGATATGGATGGGGTCCTGGTGGACAGCGAACCTATTCATATGCAAATACTGGGCGAAGTGCTGAATAAAATGGGAGTGACCCTTACCCGGGAATACCACTTTTCTCTGGTGGGCATGGGTGCCCTGATGATATGGGACAAATTAAAAAAGGATTTTAGCCTGGAAGGAAACCCCGCAGACCTTCTCGACGCTCATAAAGCCCATTTTTTCCGGGTTATCGGCGACAGGGAAATTCCGCTCACCGATGGTATTACCGACCTGCTCAGCCGCTTAAAAGATGCTGGCTATAATCTCTCCCTGGGATCGTCTTCTCCGGTGAAGCTCATCGATATCTTTATGGAAAAGGTCAGTCTCAGGAAATATTTCGATTATATGGTCAGCAGTGAACATGTGGCCAACGGAAAACCCTTTCCCGATATTTTTCTGAAAATATCTGAACTGTATACTATTTCGCCCGATAATTTTGTGGTGATCGAAGACAGCAGAAATGGAGTTAAGGCTGCCAAAGCTGCCGGAATGCAATGTATAGGATACAGGAACGCAAATTCCGGTAACCAGGACCTGTCTGCTGCCGACCTCATTATAAGTGATTTCGGCGAACTCCCCACCGAAAAAATAGATATGCTCTATTGCCTTAATGAATAAGATCAAACTCATAGAATGTCCCAGGGATGCCATGCAGGGTATCAAGGCGTTTATACCTACTGAAAAGAAAGTAGCGTATATTCAGTCTTTGCTCCGTGTGGGGTTCGACACCATAGACTTTGGCAGCTTTGTCTCTCCCAAGGCCATACCCCAAATGGCAGATACGGCAAAAGTGTTGAGCGGACTGGACCTTTCGGAAACCAGAAGCAAATTGCTGGCCATTGTGGCCAATGTAAGAGGCGCACAGGATGCTTCGGTGCACCCCGAAATTCAATATCTGGGCTATCCTTTTTCCATATCCGAAAATTTCCAGATGCGGAACACCCACAAGACCATTGCAGAATCTACGGGGATCCTCCGGGAAATACTGAATATAGCCGACAAGACGGGTAAGGAAGTGGTAGCCTATCTGTCTATGGGCTTCGGAAATCCGTATGGCGACCCGTGGAATGTGGAAATAGTGGGGGAGTGGACGGAAAAACTTTCGGCCATGGGTGTAAAAATACTGTCGTTGTCCGATACCGTAGGCAGTTCCACTCCGGAGGTCATCCGTTATTTGTTTGGCCACCTTATTCCTGCCTATCCGGAAATAGAGTTCGGCGCACACCTGCATACCACACCATCGTCCTGGCATGAAAAGATAGATGCTGCCTATGCATCCGGATGCCGGAGGTTTGATGGTGCCATACAAGGATTCGGCGGCTGTCCCATGGCCAAGGACGAACTGACCGGGAATATGCCTACGGAAAAAATGATCTCTTATTTTACCACCGAAAAAGCAGATACCGGGCTGTCCGCTATGAGTTTTGAAAGTGCTTATAACGAAGCGACAAAGATCTTCGGGGCATATTTTTAAGAGATGATCGTACTGCGACCGGGAGAAGATAAACTAAATAGTAAAAAATAACCACTAATCTCTAAAATTGACGTATATTTGCGTGCAACTAATTTATAAGTTGCGCCATGAAAGCTCATAGTTCAAAAATTGTAGGAGAAGGGTTGACGTATGATGATGTCCTTCTCGTTCCGGCCTATTCGGAAGTCTTACCCAGAGAGGTCAATATTCAAACCAAATTTACCAGAAACATAACGATCAATGTGCCCATTGTCTCGGCGGCGATGGATACCGTTACCGAATCGGCCATGGCTATTGCGATAGCCAGGGAAGGAGGTATAGGTGTGCTGCACAAGAATATGACAATCAAGGATCAGGCCCTGGAAGTGCGTAGGGTAAAACGTGCTGAAAGCGGTATGATCATAGATCCTGTAACCCTGCCGCTCACCGCCAGGGTGGCCGATGCCAAGAAAAATATGGCCGAGCACAGCATTGGAGGGATCCCTATTGTGGATGAAGGTGGCTTCCTCAAAGGAATTGTAACCAACCGGGACCTGCGTTTCGAAAAGAACAATAACAGGCCCATCATTGAAGTTATGACGGCTGAAAACCTCGTTACCGCCGGCGAAGGAACATCCCTGGGGGATGCCGAAGAGATTTTGCAGGAAAACAAGATAGAAAAATTACCGGTGGTCAATGGCGAAAACAAACTGGTAGGCCTTATTACTTTCCGGGATATTACCAAACTCACACAAAAACCCATTGCCAATAAAGACAAGTACGGAAGGCTCAGGGTAGCTGCGGCCATAGGTGTTACAGGCGATGCGGTAGAACGTGCCGAGGCCCTGGTGAATGCCGGGATCGATGCCATCATCATAGATACGGCTCACGGCCATACCCGGGGTGTGGTGAGTATCCTGAAAGAAGTGAAGAAAGCATTTCCGGAACTGGATGTGATTGTAGGGAACATTGCAACAGGCGAAGCAGCCAGATATCTGGTTGAAAACGGGGCAGATGCCGTAAAAGTAGGGATAGGCCCTGGATCTATCTGTACCACCAGGGTTGTGGCAGGAGTAGGATTTCCGCAATTTTCTGCCGTACTCGAAGTAGCTGCAGCCATAAAAGGATCGGGTATTCCCGTAATAGCCGACGGAGGTGTCCGTTATACGGGAGATATTCCCAAAGCCATCGCAGCAGGAGCAGATAGTGTAATGCTCGGTTCCCTGCTGGCAGGGACCAAAGAGTCTCCCGGAGAGACCATCATTTATGAAGGACGGAAGTTCAAGAGCTACCGGGGAATGGGGTCCGTAGAAGCGATGAAACAGGGAAGCAAGGACCGTTATTTCCAGGATGTTGAAGACGATATAAAGAAGCTGGTGCCCGAAGGTATTGTGGGCCGCGTGCCATATAAAGGCGAACTCGTGGAAAGCATGCATCAGTTCATCGGTGGACTCCGCGCAGGTATGGGGTATTGTGGAGCAAAAGATATTGAAACACTCAAAGAGAACGGTCGTTTTGTGAAAATTACCGCGTCCGGGATCAATGAGAGCCATCCCCACGATGTAGCCATTACCAAGGAAGCACCGAATTACAGCAGGAGATAGTCGTAGTTGCAGGTTGCGGGTTACAGGTTTTTAACAACGGACAACCTGCAACCTGTAACTTATAACCACCAACTACATAAATCTTTGTTAAACGTCAAATCTCTCACTTGCGATATTTTACCGAATTATTATTTTTGTTAGCCCTCGAATAAGACCCGGAAAGACCGATTTATGCGTTTTGTCCTATTGGCAAAGGATTTCGGGAAATTAAAAAGAGGTTAGATGTTTAGAAAAAGTATCATTGGTTTTGTCGTCTTGTTAAGCCTGGGAGCCTGCTCCTATTTCCAAAAGGAAGAAACGGCAGATGTTGTAGCCAGGGTCGGCGATAATTACCTGTATAAAAAGGACCTTTCCGGTATTTACGGAGAGAATATGTCCCGGGAGGACAGTATGGTAGTCCAGGCCAATTTTATAAATGCATGGGCTGCAAAACAGTTGTTCATGGAAAAGGCCAGGATCAATCTCCCGGAAGAGCAGGTCGCCGAGTTCGAAAAGCTCATTGCAGAATACAGAACGGACCTCTATACCACAACATACAAGGAAGCCCTGGTAAACAGCACCATGGATACGGCAGTTTCAGAGGCCGAAATAAAGTCGTTTTACAACAATACCGAAGACAATTTCAAGCTCAATGAAGAATTGTGGAGATTCCGGTATATAGAAATGAGCAAGGACTTTGATAAGGTAGATGAAGTCCGGGAGAAGTTTAAAAAGTATGAAGAAACCGACAGGGCCGGGCTGGAAGAAATGGCCATACAGTTCAGGTCTTACTCCCTGGAAGACTCGATTTGGGTGAGTACCTCCCAGATATTTCAGAAATTACCCATCCTGGCCCTGGAAAAAAACGAAAAAAACATAAAAAAATCGCATTTTATTGAATTGACAGACTCTTTAGGGGTATATTTGGTGTATATTAATGATATTTTGCATCGAAACGACACCGCCCCGATGTCATATGTAAAACCTACCATAAAGCAAATATTGCTAAACCGGAAAAAACTGGAATTTATCCGGAAGCTGGAAAAAGAAATTATGGATGAAGCAGTCAGAACAAAGAAATTTGAAATTTATGAGGAGTCGGATAAGTAAGCTCGTTGTAGGCATAGCCATTTGTATGCTGCAAACGGGATGGGCACAGGAAAAAGAAGGTGCGGAAAATACAAAGGTTGAAACTACTGCAACAGAGAGTACCGAAGTACAGCAAGACAGCACAACCGTGGTGCAGAGAACCAATATCGACGTACAGCAAGACAGTACAGCCGTAGCGCAGGAAACCGATAGTGAGGTTCAGGAAGATGTTGCAGAAAAGGTCACCACATCCGTTGAAAGGACCAAAGTAGACGGTGTTGTAGCCGTAGTAGGCGATTATATTATCCTCGAATCGGACATCGATAAAAGTTATATAGATCTTCAAAACCAGGGAATGCCGATCAAGGATATTCCCCGTTGCCAGTTGCTGGGCAAACTTATGGAAGATAAACTTTATGCACATCAGGCCGTACAGGACAGCCTGGAGGTGTCTGACAAGCAGGTTACGGCACAGACCGAACAGCAGCTCAATTACCTGGTGAGCCAGGTAGGTACGATGGAAAACCTCCTGGCCTATTACAAAAAATCGGATGAAGAGAGTTTCCGGGAAGAATTGTTCCAGATCAATAAGATACGTTCCCTTGCTGAGAATATGCAAAGCAAAGTGGTAGACGAAATAGAGGTCACCCCCGAAGAAGTGCGCCAGTGGTTTAATGATATTCCGGAAGATGAACGTCCGGTTTTCGGGGCAGAACTCGAAGTTGCCCAGATCGTTAAGACACCGGAAGTGCCGGAGGAAGAAAAGCAAAAAGTGGTGAACAGGCTTAAAGAAATGAAACGGGATATCGAAGAGAACGGAGCCAGTTTTGCCACCAAGGCTATTTTGTATTCCAAAGACCCCGGATCCAGTACCAAGGGCGGTTTTTATCATGTAACCAAGCAGACCGGGTTTGCCAAGGAGTTTATGGATGTGGCATACAGCCTGAGGGAAGGGGAGATATCCGAACCCTTTGAGAGTAACTTCGGATGGCACATTATAAAAATAGACAAGATCAAGGGGCAGGAACTCGATTTAAGGCATATAATCCTCATACCGGATATCCCGGAAAAAACCCTGGAAAAAACCAAAAAGGAACTGGAGGAAGTGCGGGAAAAAATAATAAACGGAGAAGTATCTTTTGGCGATGCCGCCAGGGAATATTCCGATGAAAAAGAAACCAAGTTCGAAGGCGGGCAGTTGCGAAACCCGGAGAATATGGATACCCGTTTTGAGCTCACCAATCTCGACCCTTCGTTGTACAGCCAGGTAAGAGATCTGAAAACCGACGAAATATCCAGGGTGTATAAAGAAGAAGACCCGAGGCAACCGGGAAGAGTAATGTATAAAATACTGAGGGTAACCAACAGGTATGATGAACATAAGGCCGATTATGTACAGGATTATCTGAAAATAAAAGAACTTGCCCTCAAGGAAAAACAGATAAAGGCCATAAGAGAGTGGATGGAAAAAACTATAGAGGACACCTACATCATGGTAAATTCCGACTACAGGGATTGTGACTTTTCCAATAAATGGGTCAAAAAATAAACATAGGCCCGGTAGCTGATACCGGGCCCGGGCCTTAAAAACACATCTAAAATCTAATATCTCCAAAAGCACCTCAAATCCAAAATTTTATGTCTGACGTTTCCGCTCTCAAAAAACTGGTAGAAAAACATCGAGTATTAAAACAGGAAATTGCCAAAGTCATTATCGGGCAGGAGGCGGTGATAGAGGAAATACTGCTCGCCATATATTCCGGGGGGCACGCCCTGCTTATCGGTGTTCCGGGACTTGCCAAGACCCTGATGATCCATACTATCGCAGATACATTAGGACTGGACTTTAAACGTATACAGTTTACTCCCGATCTTATGCCCAGCGATATTCTGGGAAGTGAGATACTGGACGCCAACAGGGAGTTCAAATTTATAAAAGGCCCTGTATTTGCCAATATCATCCTTGCCGATGAGATCAACCGGACACCGCCCAAAACACAGGCGGCCCTGCTTGAGGCTATGCAGGAAAGGGCCATAACCGTTGCCGGGTATAACTACAAACTGGATCTGCCGTACTTTGTCCTGGCCACCCAGAATCCCATAGAGCAGGAGGGGACCTACCCCCTTCCGGAAGCACAGCTGGACAGGTTTATGTTTGCCATAGAACTCAACTATCCTTCTTTTGAGGAAGAAGTAGATGTGGTGAAATCTACAACCGTAGATAAACAGGTAAAGGTAACACCTCTTTTTACGGCGAAGGAAATTGTGGATATTCAACACCTGGTCCGGAGGATCCCCGTAGCAGATAATGTTGTGGAATATGCGGTAGGGCTGGTGGGCAAAACCAGGCCGAATAACGGGAAGTCCATAAAGATGGTAGACGAATATGTAGACTGGGGTGCAGGCCCCCGGGCCTCGCAAAACCTGGTACTTGCTGCCAAAGCACACGCAGCGGTAAACGGAAAGTTCTCGCCCGATATAGAAAATATAAAGGCTGTGGCCAATGGTATTTTGAGACATCGGGTTATTAAAAACTACAAGGCTGAAGCCGAAAACATTTCCGTAGAAGAGATCATCGCTTCACTATTGTAATTCTTCTGAAGATCGAAAAAAAAAACGAACTTAGACAATCTCTTGATTTATCATAATATTTTTTGAATGATTATTTCCCGGTAAGAAAGGAAAGAGTCCCCGGAGAGACCACTTGTTTTCCGACATCTCCCGGGGACAGGTTTTTTTTGTATCTGTTTATTCGTTGTTCTTTTCTGCGAAGAAACGGTATATTATTCCTGCAAGTATGGCACCGGCGATCGGGGCAATAATGAATAGCCACAATTGTTGCAGGGCCCAGTCGCCCACAAATATGGCCTGGCTTATACTGCGTGCAGGGTTTACCGAAGTATTGGTAACCGGGATACTGATGAGGTGTATTAGGGTAAGGGCAAGGCCAATGGCGATACCGGCAAAACCCGCCGGGGCCCTTTTATCAGTGGCGCCCAGAATGACGATAAGAAACATGCAGGTCATTACAATCTCAGAGACCAGGGCTGCATTCATATTGTATCCGCCAGGGGAATGCTCTCCATAACCGTTGGCGGCAAAACTACCTATTTCACTGCCGTTTCCCGTAGCAATGACATAGAGTATTCCGGCAGCTACCAGTCCGCCGAGTATCTGGGCCACGATATAAGGAAGCAGTTCTTTGGCACTGAAACGCCCGCCTACCCACAAACCGACAGAGACTGCCGGATTAAAATGGCCTCCCGAAATATGTCCCAGGCCATAGATCATGGTCAGTACCGTAAGCCCGAAGGCCAGGGCCACACCGAGTAGCCCGATACCCAGTTCCGGGAATGCCGCGGCCAGGACCGCACTTCCACAACCTCCCAGCACCAGCCAGAAAGTTCCGATAAACTCTGCTAAAAATTTTTTCATAAAATTGTGTTTTACGGGTAACAACCCTGGTTGATAAATAGTGTTTGGCATGACCTGTACTGTCCCGGGAGCTCGCTCTCTTTTCCGGACATTACTGAAAAATCATGCGTATTACGATTATTGCAAAAAAATAAAATGTGAACTTACTTAGCTGTAAACCAGGTTATATCAAATTTATGTTTTTTTAGGATATAATGTTAATTATTTGAAAAATTTTTCTTACCTCAGGATGAAAAGTATAAAAATGAAGATAAATTTCATATCCCTGTATCTGCGGATATATTTTCGGGAGGGAAAAAGTTAACTTTGTGCGGTTACCATCATACAATGACTATGGAAATGCAATATAACCGGGAGTTCCTGGTAAAACTAGCCACAACCAGAATGCCCTTTGGTAAATACAAGGACGTTTATATCACGGACCTTCCCGAACCCTATCTCGTTTGGTTCCGGCAAAAGGGTTTTCCCCGCGGAACCCTGGGCAAACAACTGCAGGCCATGCTCGAAATTAAAGTTAACGGCCTGGAGCAATTGCTAAGGAATATACGCGAGGGGCTGGGGGAATAGTGTTTTTTTAAGCAGGTGCGTACAGCTCAAGGATAATGGTATTATATGCGACAGTAATGCCAGCATGAACATGAGTATTGAAGCCACAAGAACAGAACCGATAGAGATCAGCGCCCATGTCTTTGCTTTCCTCGATGCCCGGCAGGCTTCTCCTGCATAAAATCAGGTTATGGGGATTTAAGAATATAGTGTGAAGTACGAAGTTAGAAAGAGATTGTTAGCATTCCACTTCGTACTCCCAACTTCATACTTATTACTGGTATTGTTCTTGAATGAGCTGGTATCGCTCCATAAGGCCATCAATACCGAATATGGCGATCATTGCTATTGAATAAACGATGTAGACAGCATTGAGTACAATACCAATAATGGCAATGATCCTTCCTGTTTTTATATTGCTGAAATTATCGTAGAGCTCAGGGTCTGCCTTATATAGTTTTACCGATTTGTTGGCCAGTACCAGGGAGATCACTGCGGGGATAATACCCGCTCCGTATGCACAACAACACAGGATAGAAGCGATACTTAAAACAAGGATGAGCGTAGCATTGGGTAATTGTTGTTTTTCCATAATTTAATGGTTATAAGAATTTAAGGATATAATTACATAAAATAAATACAGTGCTAATAGTGGCCAGGCCTGCGGTAATCCCGGAAAAATTCCTTTTTTTCCAGAGAACGTCCAGAAACAGGAATACAAAGAGGAAGCAGAGGGGGTAGATCGCAGGATACATCTCAAACGCCCCGGCAAAATCCCCTTTGAAGAGCAGGGCTGCAGCACGTTGCAGTCCGCATCCGGGGCACTCAAAACCGAACAATTGCTTGTTTATGCAGGGGAGCATGTATTTTTCAACATCCAAAATCAGTGTGGTATTTAGCTTTGACAAACCTAAATTAGTATTATTTTTGAGAAAAAGTAAGGATGAGCGCCAAAAATCAACGCATATTGTATTTTATCCTGATACTCATCGGTGGAGCACTGGTATTTACAGAGCAGGGTAAAGAAAACAGGGAAGATCCGTATTTGCTGATACTCGGTTTTGTATTGCTTATGTTCGGCCTGTACAAAGCAACCACCCGTTGGGTGAGGGACAATCCTAAAGAAAACAGTTCCAATGATCCCGGCGGGGAAGAAGAAACCGGAAATGACAGATGGAAAAGCAACGGGGAAGACAGGGAAAAAGACAAGACAACATAAGATCATGAGCATAAAGGTTGGAGACAGGGTGGAGACCATAGACGATTCGCTGGCAGGTAAAGTGACTGCCATACGGGAGGGCGTGCTCTATATCCTTACGGATGACGGGTTTGAACTGGAGTTATCCCAGGGAGAGGTCGTTAAGATCAACGATCCTTCCTTACTGCAAAAGGCCCCTCTGGATGTGGACAAACACCTGCCCGAAAAGGAAGGGGGACGACGCAGGCGAAAGGCCACCTTTAAACCCAAGGAGCGGGACGCCCCCAGGATGGAGGTAGATCTGCATATTCATCAATTAGTTCCCTCTACCAGGGGTATGACCAGCCACGATATGCTCACCATTCAACTCGATACCGCGAGAAGGCAGCTAGAATTCGCTATCCGCAAGCGCATACAAAAGGTGGTCTTTATCCACGGGGTGGGCGAAGGTGTGCTCAAGACGGAACTCGAATATTTGTTCGGGCGATATGACAATGTAAAATTCTACGCCGCAGATTTCAGGAAATATGGCTTGGGCGCTACGGAAGTCTACATTTTTCAGAACGGCTAAGACTGTTTTTTTGCGTTTTCCTTTATCCTGAACTGTACTATCCGGGTTATGAGTTCCAGTGGCAGCGGATGGTCCAGCGGAAACTGTACGGCTCCCTTGGAGGTCTTGTATCCCTTTAGCTCATCTGCAAATGCTGTAATGGCCGAGGGCGTGGGGTAAAAACCGATATGGTTTGCATAGCCTGCAAAATGTACCAGGTTTTTGCCGAGTTTATACGTGGGCATCTGGTAGCTGATCACCTCTTCTGCTTCGGGGGCGGTTTCCCGGATGGCTTCCCGTACTTTTTCCAGGATTTTCCGTGTGCGTTGCGGAAAGGTATCGAGATATTCGTCTACTGTTTTAAAATTTGTCCCGGGCATAACTTTGTTTATTTATACGTGACTTTCGTCATAATCATATGCCTCCTTTAATTTCCGGATATCCAGCTTTTTCATTTGAAAGAGGGCCTGTGTCATCCGGTTGACCCTTTTCGGATCGTCTCCTCCGAACATTTGGGGAAGTATTTCGGGTATAACCTGCCAGGAGACCCCGAACCTGTCCTTGAGCCATCCGCATACCTGTGCTTTTTCGTCACCTCCTTCGGAAAGTCTGTCCCAGTAATAATCTATTTCTTCCTGGTCTTTACAGTTTACGATAAAGGAAATGGCTTCGTTAAAGACAAAAGGATGTTCTCCTGCACCGTCCATTACCATGAACTTTTCGCCCAGGAGGCTGAATTGCGCATGTCTTACCATACCTTCAGAGGCCTCTTCTCCGGGGCCGTATTTGAGAATACCATCCACGACCGAAGAATCGAAAATTTTGGTGTATTGTTGTAATGCCGCTTCCGCCTGTCCCAGGTGTTTGTTGACAAATAGCAGGCAGGGCGTGATTTTCTGGCCTACATCCGATATTTTTCCGAGGCTTATCTGCCAGGTAAGGCCATAACGGTCCTGTACAAAACCGTATTTTCCACTCCACGGATATTTGTCCAGTGGCATCAGGACAGCTCCCTTGTCGGAGAGGCTTTTCCATAGCCTGTCTGTTTCCGCTTCGGTCTCACAGGTAACAAAAAACGACACTGAAGGATTGAGTTTGAATTGAGGCCCTCCGTTCAGGGCTACGAATTTATAGCCTTCGATCTCAAATTCCATGGTCATCACCGTTCCGACCGGTTTTTGGTGAAATTCAAAACCTTCTTTGCCATATCTTGTAATCAGGCCTATCCCTGAGTTTTTGAACAGGGAAGTATAGAACCGGGCAGCTTCTTCTGCCTCCATGTCGAACCAGAGGTTCGGAATGATCTTTTGGGTGCTGTTCGTCTCCATTTTTATTTTGTTTTTGGTTTGGACAATATTAACCGTAACCGGTTAAAAGTATGTGTAACAAATATACGATCAGAGAGTTACAGTTTCAGGGGGGATAAGTGACGTTTTAGCGGGGGGATTGTGACACATTTATCCTGTGATATGGAGACAGGGTACGGGAACCTCGCTATTTTATAAAATCAACCTGGGTTATCTTGCCGTTTTCCACTTTATACATGGCTACGGCATGAAAGGTCCGCTCTCCGGCCCTCACTTTTTCCTTGTCGATCACCTTATTATTTATTATAATGCGGTTTTCAATCTCACAATGCAGGTTAGAGGTACGGTCAAAAAGTTTCTGGTAATTGGCCCGCATCATTTCCTTTCCCTGCATGATCCGTTTTCCGTCGGCGTCGAATATTTCCACATTGCCGGAATAGGTGTCCAGGAAGGCATCCATATTCCGGGCATTGTAGGCATTGACCTGTCGTTGCACTACCATTTCAGGGCTTTCTGTTAGAATCGAATCGGGTTGTATGACTTGCCCTTTTTTTATGACCCGGTATATGGAATTCAGGTTATCCAGCGACTCCAGGGGATTTTTATTCAGCAACAAGAGGTCAGCTTGTTTGCCTTCTTCCACAATGCCCGTGCTGTTTTCCAATCCGAATGCCGAAGCGGGATTTACAGTGGAGGCCTTCAGGATCTCGGCAGTGGTGAGCCCTGCATCCTGCATGGCCCGTAATTCCTGGATATAAGAAGAAGCGTGTTGGGTACCTATATTTCCTGCATCCGTTCCCGTGGCAATATTTACCCCCGTTTTAATGAGTTTACGGAGGTTTACCGCCATGATCGAGTCGTTTCGGGAGATCACCTCAGGAATACCGTTTTCCTTTAACCATTTGACCACAGAAGGCCATTTTTCCTGTTCCACGGTTTCGAGGTCCTTTAAGGACCCGTAGGCATGGGGATTGGCCCATTTCAGGTCCTGGGGGTGGTCGCCGGGAGTTCCTGAAAAGGCTTTGTAGTAGTTCCGGGATACGATAAGCGTGGGGATATATGTGACGTTTTTCTTTTTCAGGACCTTAATAAAATCGTCCGGTATAACATGGTCATCTACGCTGTGCACCAGGATCGAAGCTCCTGCCTGTACGGCAAGCCGGGCAGTTTGTAGCTGGGTGGAGTGCACGGCGAGTTTTAATCCGTTCGCAGCAGCGAGTTTGCCGACGTGTTCCACCAGGGGGAAAGACTTTTTCGCAGGATACTCGTCGTTGGCAATATACCAGACCTTGATAAAATCTGGTTTGTAAGGAAGCATTTTGGTAAAAAGGGAATCGATGTCTTTTGCAGAAGATACTTTAACGATGGGCGGATCATCCAGTGCCAGTTTGGGCCTGGCCACGATGGAAAACAAAGGCCCGGTGACCAGTATGTCGGGAGCAATGAGCTCCTTGCTTACGGAATCCCGTATGGCAAAATTGGAAAAGGGGCCACCGACATCCACAACAGTAGTGATGCCCAGCCGGAGATAGCGTTTCAGGTAGTCTTTGGTGTTTTTCAGGCCTTGTTCCCTTTCCTTTTCATATGAAAACATGTTCCGGAGATCTATGGCATCGGGACGGGTATACAGCCCGCCAGACTGGAAAAAATGGATGTGACTGTCCACAAGGCCAGGCATCAGGTATTTTCCGGTTCCGTCTATGATACTGTCCTTTTCGGAATATTTTATTTTCCCGGGTTTGGCAATCTGTTCTATTTTATCCCCGGAGATCACTACCGTACGGTTACTGGTCTTTCCGGTATTAACATCAATAAGGCTAATGTTCCGTATAATGGTTTCCTGGGCAAACAGGACCGGAACAAATGACAGGAACAAGAGTAGGAAAAGGATGTTTTTCATGGTTTTTTATTTGGATGTCAAAAAGTTGTGATGAATTTACATAAAAATAATGATGATATGGAATTTTCAGGATGATAGATAAACCTGACCGATCAACCTGCAACCTTAAACCTTGAACTTTAAACTTTGAACTTTGAACCCCTCCAGGTACCGGGAGAGCTATCAAAATATATGTATCTTTGCCCGCATTAAAAACAGACGATCATGCAAAACGGTATTTACGCAAAATTCAATACTTCCAGGGGAGAGATCCTGGTAAAGCTCACCCACGATAAAACCCCGGGAACTGTGGGGAACTTTGTGGGCCTGGCAGAAGGTAAACTGAAGAACGATGCAAAGCCCGAGGGACAACCTTATTATGACGGACTTACTTTTCACCGTGTTATCCCCGATTTTATGATACAGGGAGGGTGCCCCCAGGGAACCGGTGTAGGCGGACCCGGCTATCAGTTCGATGACGAGTTCCACCCGGACCTGAAACACACCGGCCCCGGGGTGCTCTCTATGGCCAATGCCGGCCCCGGGACCAACGGCAGCCAATTCTTTATCACTCATGTAGAAACTGCATGGCTGGACAATAAACACACCGTATTCGGTTTTGTGGAAAACGGCCAGGATGTCGTGGATGCGGTAGCACAGGGCGATGTTATCGAAAGCCTCGAGATCGTACGGGTAGGTGAAGAAGCGGAAAACTGGGATGCCGTTGGGGCTTTCCGGAAATTCGAAGCTTCTAAAGAGGAACGCCTCGCCGAAGAAAAACAAAAACAGGAAGATGCCCTTAAATCACTTACAGAAGGCTTTGACCGGACCGAAAGTGGCCTGTGGTACAAGATACTGGAACCGGGACAGGGAGACAAGGCCGTAAAGGGCAAGACCGTTTCCGTACACTACGAAGGTATGCTTACGGATGGCAGTGTATTCGACTCTTCTTATAAAAGAAACCAACCGATAGATTTTCAGCTCGGTGTAGGACAGGTAATTCCCGGATGGGAAGAAGGAATAGGGCTGCTGAACACCGGAGGCAAGGCTCGCCTGGTCATCCCGCCGCAATTGGCTTACGGAAGCCGTGGTGCCGGGGGAGTGATCCCGCCCAATGCCACTCTCGTATTTGATGTGGAGTTGGTAAACGTGAAGTAAGTATTAAAAAGATTGATAGGAGATTGATAAAGATTGAAGGAGATTGAAACATCCTTTAAATCAATCTCCTTCAATCTTTCCCGCATAGCGGGATCAATCTCCTATCAATCTAATCAAGATTCGGCTGTGGTGTCATTCTCAGGTAGGGTTTCACTTCGCGGAACCCTTTGGTGAATATCCCGGTGGCTTCTTCGCTGGAAACCGCAGGTACGATCACCACTTCTTCTCCGTGCTTCCAGTTGGCAGGTGTGGCAACCTTGTGATATTGGGTAAGCTGAAGGGAGTCGATGACACGCAGTAACTCGTCGAAGTTCCTCCCTGTCGATGCCGGGTAGGTGATGATGAGCTTTATGGTCTTGTCCGGTCCTATGACATAAACGGAACGTACGGTAGCTGTGGCATTTGCATTGGGGTGGATCATGTCGTACAGGGTAGATACCTTGCGGTCCTCGTCTGCAATGATCGGAAAGTTTACCGTAGTGTTCTGCGTTTCATTGATGTCATTGATCCATCCTTTGTGCGATTCCAGCCCGTCAACGCTGAGGGCCAGTACTTTTACGTTGCGCTTGTCAAATTCATCTTTGTATTTGGCCACGGCGCCCAGCTCGGTGGTGCATACGGGGGTGTAGTCTGCCGGGTGAGAAAATAAGATTCCCCATCCGTCTCCCAGGTATTCGTGAAAATCGATCTCTCCTTCGGAAGTCTGTGCTTTAAAATTCGGGGCTGTATCCCCCAGTCGTATTGTACTCATGTTTTCTCTCTTTTTATTAAACTATTTAGCCTATAAAATTACTAGACTAAAATGGAATAAAGAAATATTTAGCTGTAAAATATTTGTTAACACGAAAACGGGAAGAAAATGCTGGAAAAAAGGAGAAAAATACCGGGGAAGAAAGACAGGCAAGTACAATAACTTTTCTATTTTTGATATATGAATACACCCACCCTAGAAGAACTGCAATACCCGATAGGGAAGTTTACTGCGCCGGAGACCATGACCAGGGACCATATAGAAAACTGGACAGAGGCCTTAAAGACTTTTCCCCTACGTCTGGAAAGATTGGTTGCCGATCTTACAGAGGAGCAACTGGATACACCTTACCGCCCAGGGGGATGGACCGTGCGACAGGTGGTTCATCACCTGTATGACAGTCATACTAACAGCTATGTAAGGTTCAAATGGACATTGACGGAAGACACCCCAATGATAAAGGCATATTATGAAGACCGCTGGGCGGAGCTTCCCGATATGGCCGCTCCCATAGTGTTGTCTCTCCGGGCCCTGGAGGCATTGCATGCCAAATGGGTGTACCTTCTGAAGGGGGTGTCCGGGGAAGAGTTGCAACGGGTATTTATACATCCCGCGGGACAGAAAGAAGTATCATTGGCAGAGAATATAGGCATATATGCATGGCACTGCGACCATCATTATGCCCATATCAGCAATCTGCTGAAAAGGAACAACTGGGTCTAAAGCCGAAGTTTCATTCGGGTCATAGCACGGTATTCTTCCTTAATGGGAGGGAAATCCAGGACATTTATGGTGTAGCAGAAAGCGGGTTCGAATCCCGCCTTTTTATAAAATGCCTGGGCTGGGCTGGTATCCATGACATTGAGCCAGATCACCTTTTTACCGGACATGCGGGCGTAGTCTTTCACAAACTCCATCACTTTTGTACCTGTACCTTTGCCGGCAGCTTCGCGGATGATGTATATTTTCTCTACTTCCAGAGCCTCGGATGCGGAATACCCTGCCAGGGCGTTGTCCCTGACCAATTTGAGGATACCAACGGGCTTTCCCCGGCGCCGGATTAAAAAATACCTGAAGTTGGGGTTTTCGAACTCGCTTTCAACCGTCTTCCGGGAAAAGCTCTTTTTCATATAAAACGACCCTTTGTCTTTCCAGATATGGAGATAATGTTGTTTATAAGAAAGGCGGCCCGTTTGTATTATGGTATCGATATCTGCGGGTGTGCACGGAACAACCTTTATCCCGGAATTCACTTCCCGCTCATCTGGTTTTTCCATTTGATATTACATCCTATGCTCGGTTTCTGGTGTTCGGAAACCTTTTCTTCGAGAATAAGGGCATCGAGCGCTGCCCTGAGGTCTTTGCCTGTTACAGGAATGCCGTTTTCCGGCCTGGAGTCGTCCAGTTGGCCGCGGTAAACGAGTTTCAGGTCACGGTCGAAAAGGTAAAAATCAGGAGTGCAGGCTGCGTCATAGGCCCTGGCTACTTCCTGGGATTCGTCATACAGGTAAGGAAAGATAAAGCCTTGCTCTTCGGCATTTTTTGTCATGAGTTCAGGAGCATCGTCCGGATAGTTTTCCACATCATTGCTGGAAATGGCAGCAAAGCCGATACCCCTGGAAGCATAATCCCGGGCAAGCCTGGAGATCTCCGGGTTGACGTGTTTTACAAACGGACAGTGATTACAGATAAACATAATTACGGTACCTGTTTTGCCCTGAATAGCGGATAAGGATACGTTTTTTCCGGAAACCGTGTCCGACAGGTCAAAATCCGGGGCCTTGGTGCCCAACGGGAGCATATTACTGGGTGTTCTTGCCATTTCTTATTATAAGTGTTGATCGTATTATCTTTTTCCGGACCGGTCATTCCATAACAGTGCGGAAAATAAAGAAGCACTAAGGTACGAATTTGTGTGGTTTGCAGCAAACGGACCGGGCGGGGGAGTGGAATAGGTGAATTTTAAAATTGTTTGGTTTTACCGGTTTCCGGTATTTATGTGTGTAATTCAAAAAGTTTAAATGAGTTTATTGAAAAAATCGTAAATTGTATAGGTAGAAATCTATATTTAAAACATTTTCTCATGAAAACGCTTCAGCAATGGTTCGACGATTATGCTGTGAGCCACCAGAACAGGACCAATAAGAAGATACACTACATTTGCGTACCGGCGATCTTCTTTTCTATTGTAGGCCTGCTGATGAGTATTCCGGCAGGGCCTTTGCAGTACATACTGCCCGGAGTTTATCCGTATATAGAGAACTGGGCTGTGGTAGTACTGGTCTTTGTGCTTGTCTTTTATGCCCGGCTGTCCTTTGCCATGGCGCTTAAAATACTGGTCTTTGCTTCGCTTTGCGTTGTGCTCAATACCCTTATTGCCCGGGTGGCTCCCTTGTGGCTGGTGTCGCTACTTATCTTTGCCCTGGCCTGGATAGGACAGTTTTACGGACATAAGATCGAAGGCAAAAAGCCTTCTTTTTTGAAGGATATACAGTTTTTGCTCATCGGCCCGGCCTGGGTCATGGACAATATTTTTAAAAAGGGATGAAAAGGCTGGCTTTTGAGCTTTTTTGTTTGTAACTTTAAAGAGACTGATATTCAGAATAATCTGTAAATCCGGAACCCATGAAAAATGCTTATGATACTTTGTCAGAAGCCATCGACGAGCTCAAAAAAGAAGGCTTTACACAAGACTACAATCTCCAGGACAAAGGAGTAAAGAACAGGCAGAAGGACAGTCATATCCCTGCCGAAGACCTCAATGTGTTAATGATGTACCGCTTTGAAGGCAGTACCAACCCGGATGACAATTCGGTACTCTATGCCATCGAAACGGCCAAAGGAGAAAAAGGTCTTTTGCTGGATGCTTATGGCGTATATTCGGGAAATATATCCCGGGAAATGATGGATAAGCTCCGTATTCACTGATTTATCTCCTCCTAACCTCCCCTAAGGGGAGGAACCAAATCTCTGTTTACATAGTTTTTCTTTTCTAAATATACTCCCTCCCCCTGGGGGAGGATTGGGGAGGGGATAAAAAATCTTCCTGAGACCAACAGGACGGGACAATTTAACAATAAAAGGAAATAAGTTCCATACTTATCGCTATACCTTTTTTTCCTGATTAAATTATTTGGATTTGGATATTTCTTATGCTAAGTTTGATGTTTTTCTAAAACTTGCTTACTATGGAAATATCCTGGAACGATTTTGAAAAAGTAGATATACGGGTGGGGACTATCGTGGAAGTGAACGACTTCCCAAAAGCCCGGAAACCTGCATATCAAATAGTCATCGATTTTGGTGATGAGATCGGTATCAGAAAATCTTCGGCACAGATCACCCAACGATATAAAAAAGAGAATCTGCTGAACAGGCAGATAGTCGCTGTGGTAAACTTTCCTAAAAAACAGATCGCCAACTTTATGAGCGAATGCCTGGTGGTTGGAGCAGTAGGCGAGGAAGGCGATGTGGTATTGTTATCCCCGGATTTCAAGGTAAAAAACGGGCTCAGGATCGCCTGATGCGATCCCGGCCCATATAAAAACTCACAATTACATCAGCTTATTGAAGAAAATGGCATTCATCAAGAGCTTGTTGGTGCCATACCAGAATGCCCTGAAATTGGTGTTATCCGTAAAGATGATTACCTTGCCTTTTCCCGACCTGAAGACTTTAAAAGGGACAGAGCCTTTGAGTTGCTCCAGGTTCTCTTCAGAGATGTATCCGCTGAGCAGGGGATCGTCGGTATATATTATGGGGTTGTTATAGCTTTGTTCATCCGGCTCCATAAAGATATTGGTGTTTCTGAACAAGGCGATCTTATCGTTTTTGTACCCGAAATTTATGGGATGCGACCTGTCGACATCCGCTTCAAAAATGGCACCTCCCGTTACCTGGGCACCGCGGAAGTCCTGTTGCTGTTCGTAGGTTACATCTTTGGCCGTGATCTCTTTTTTTCTCAGTTCAGGATCTATAAATTCATTGTTTTTTAACCAGTTAACGGCCTGTCTGTAACCGATTAATACACCGCCGTTTTTTACCCAGGTCTGAAGTTTTTCTTTGATATCGGTATTGAGGCTTCCCCGGGTGCTGGTAAGGATTAAAACATTGTATTTGTCGAGATTCACCCGGTTAAAATAACTTTCGTCGATCTTGGTAATGGGTATATCATAGCGCTGGTCGAAAAGATGCCATATTTCTCCTGCATCATACGGAGAGATCCCATTGCCCGTAAGCATGGCCACCTGGGGCATTTCGAGGGTTTTGAACTGGTTGCTGCCCAGGTCGCTTCCCACGGCATGACCGGTGGAGACACCATCTATTTCCAGATGGCTTTCTTCCGCAACTTTCTGTAAAAACACATAGAGTGCCCCGCTGTCCATTTTCTGGTTTTGTACGGGGATCATTATGGTACCGTAATCATATTCCCTGTCTTCGATCGTAAAAGGGGTTTTTCCGACCTTAGCCCTGATCCCTTTGCGAAGTATCTGGTAGAGTGCTTTTGGAGTATAGTATTCATGCCATTCCAACAGGTAGGCATAATTGCTTTGACGGTTTATTTTTCCCTCTCTTAACCGGAGATCGGAGATTTCCTGACCCGCATGAGAAAGGGCTGTTTCTCCGTAATCCAGGTCAAAGGCCAGGGGGAAGGTCCAGGAAGAAATGTCGTAAAAAAGGCTGTCTGTAAACTCCGTACGGGTCTCAAACATGGCTTCGATGAGTTTGATGTTTTTCTGGTTTTTAGGTACCATATAGGCGAAGCCTTCCTTATAGTGTTTTTTGTTCTCGGTAAAATCGCCGGCCAGGTCATAGACCTTTATCTGCTGCCGTTTCAGTATCTCTGCAAGGTGATAGGCTTTTGCCGCGTCTTTTTCATCGCCGAACACCAGGGCTTTTCCTTTGCCTTTGGAGGCCTGGCTACGGGTGTCGGTATAGAAGCTGCGCTGATAGTCGAGCAATTGTTTTCGCATATTGCTGGCGGCTTCTAAAGTAGAAAGAGCAGTAGTGAACTGATTTCTTATGGTAAAGGGGAAGGTGAGGAGGCCGTTGTCGCTTTCCTGTATATGCCCCCTGGAGCTGCCTTGTTCGAACAGTATGCCGATCCCTCCATTGATGTCGGGAAAAGTGGATCCCTTGCCATAGAAAAAGTCATCGTAGTTTTCTTCGGAATAGTAAAGCGAACCGATGTTGTTCAGCGCTTTTATATGGAATTTGCCGATCTGTTTGGTGAGTTCCTGGTTCATTTGGGGAGTAAGCGGGTGTACCCTGTTGGGTTCTCCGGGTTGAAAGAAGAAGGTGGAATTGGTGCCCATTTCGTGATGATCGGTAAGAATATTGGGCAGCCAGCGATGGTAGGTTGCTATCCTGGCCCTGCTTTCCGGAAGTTGTACGGGCAGCCAGTCGCGGTTCATGTCAAACCAATAGTGATTGGTTCTCCCGCCGGGCCATACTTCATGGTATTCCCTTTCGTTTTTGTCCGGGTTCAGGTTCCTGCTCTTGTTGGTGTTGGCCCAGTATGCAAAACGTTGCAGTCCGTCGGGATTGAAACAGGGGTCGAACAGGATCACGGTGTGGTCCAGTATTTCGTCGATCTCCGGGCTTTCGCCTGCTGCAAGGTAGTATGCTGCGACCAGTGCGGCATTGGAACCGCTGGGTTCATTGCCATGAATGGAAAAACCCTGATAAACAACAACGGGCATATCGCCCGTGCTGAGGCTTCCGCTCCCCGGTTCCGATAATTTTAGGTGTTCCCGGCGGATGTTTTCGATATTGCGGTGGTTTTCCGGGGAGGTGATGGTCAGGAGAAGGAGCGGACGGCCTTCGTAGGTAGTACCCCGGTCTTCTATGCTGATCCGGTCTGAGGCCTCTGCCAGTGTTTTCATGTATTCCACCAGTTTGTCGTGGGTGACGTGCCATTCGCCCACTTCATGGCCTATAACACTTTTCGGGGTGGGGATATCGGTATTGTATGAAATGTTCTGAGGTAAATAATAGCTGAGGTCCTCAGGAGCCTGTGCACGCACACATTGCGTTACGGTAAAAAGCAGAAGTAGTAATTTTTTCATGATTATGTTAGTTAGCGAAAAGTAAATATAAAAAAACCGCTTCTTTTTAAGGAAGCGGTTGGTCATTTTAGAAAAGTTTTAACGCTTATATGTCGTCAAAACTAAGGTCTGTAAAATTTTCAGATGAGGATTCTCCGTTGGAGTCTACGGGTTCCTTCTTAAAGTCTTTTTGATGACGTTCGGAAATTACTTCTTCTCCTTTTTCTTCTATAACATAATCAGTCATTTCCACTAAAATATCTTTAAAAGCATCAAAATCTTCTTTGTATAGGTAGATCTTGTGCTTTTTGTAATGGAAAGAACCGTCATCATGTGTGAATTTTTTACTCTCAGTAATGGTGAGGTAGTAATCTCCAGCTTTGGTCTCCCTTACATCAAAGAAATAAGTTCTCCGTCCGGCTCGTAGTACTTTCGAGAATATTTCATCTTTCTCTAGTAAACCTTTTTCACTCATAATCCCTCTAATCTTAAAAATTAGTTGTATAGTTAAACAGAACCAAAAATGTGAAAAAAAATGAAATGAAGCAACAAAAAACTTACATTTCTTTTTCCGAAAGCTGGGTCAGGTACAGATCTTTGTATTGCCCTTCTGTATTTATAAGTTGATTATGAGTGCCTTGCTGGGCAATGGAACCATCCTCCAGAACGATGATCTTATCGGCATTCCGGGCCGAGGAGATCCTGTGGCTCACAATAATGGTGGTTTTCTCCTTCGATACCTTGTTGAGGTGTTTCAATATCTTTTCTTCGGTTTCGGTATCTACCGCGGAGAGGCAGTCGTCAAACAGGAAGATCTCCGGGTCTTTGAGCAGGGCCCTGGCAATAGATACCCGCTGTTTTTGCCCACCGCTGAGGGTAATGCCCCTTTCTCCGAGTACCGTATCGTATTTTTTGGTGAACTTCACAATGTTTTTATGCACTTCGGCCCGTTTGGCTGCATCGATGACTTCCTGGTCTGTGGCATCTGCCTTGCCGAACCTGATGTTGTTCTTTATGCTGTCAGAGAACAGGAAGGCTTCTTGGGGAACTGTGCCCAGGGCTTTTCGTACATCGTACAGGTTCAGTTGTTTCAGGGGTACATCGTCAATGAGGATCTCTCCCTCCGAAACATCATACAGCCTGCCGATGAGGTCGAGTACCGTGGATTTCCCGGACCCGGTCTTACCGATGATGGCCAGGGTCTCCCCGCGGTTGAGTGTGAAAGACAGCTTGTTGATGGCGGTGATGTTGGTGTCTTCATAAGTAAAGGAAACATTCCTGAATTCTATTTTTCCGCCGATCGGGGTAGGTTCCGGGTTGTGATTCTGAATCTGGGGCACGGTGTTCAGAAACTCATTGATCCGTTTTTGAGAGGCTTCCGCCCTTTGCACCGTAGAGGTCAGCCATCCCACGATGACCACGGGCCAGGTGAGCATGGTAATATAGATAATGAATTCTGCGATGATCCCCACGGTTTCTATCTCTCCTTTGATATACTGGTTACCTCCTACATAAATGGCTATGGTACTGCTAATCCCTATGAGCAGGGTCATTAACGGCATAAACCAGGCATCCACGCGGGCCAGGGACATGCTCTTCCTTCTCCCGTCCTCGGCAATGACCTCGGTTTCCCTGTTTATACGGGGTTCTATATTGTAGGCCTTGATCACAAAGATTCCCGAAAAGGTCTCCTGAGAAAAGGTAGACAGGGTGGAAAGGTATTGCTGTACCACCGTACTCCTTTTATGGATGACCTTGCTAATCCGGTAGATAAGATAGGAGAGAAAAGGCAGGGGAATAAGGCTGTAAAAGGCCATGGAAGGTGACTTGTAGAACATAATGGGTACGACACATACGAACAGGGTCAGGGTTTGTATACTGTACATTACGGCGGGCCCCGCATACATACGCACCTGGTTTACATCCTCGCTGATCCGGTTCATCAGGTCACCCGTGCGGTTCTTTTTGTAAAAGTTCAGCGACAGCTTTTCGTAATGCCGGAATATCTCGTTTTTAAGGTCAAATTCAATGTAGCGGGAAACATTGATAATGGTCTGTCTCATCAGAAAGGTAAAGAAAGCCGATAACAGGGTAGACCCTACTATGATGAGAATATAGGTCAGCAGGGTGGACTGCAGGGCGGCCTTGTCCGCACCCGGGGTGGAGAGGAAATCTTCTACCGCAGCGATGGATTTGCTGACATAAGGAGGCATTACCAATGAGAAGATCCGGGCTATGATGGTGATTATTACGCCGATAAGGAGTTTTACCTTATATTTTTTAAAGTATTTGTTAATGTATTTTAATTCCTTCATAAAAATCCGAAAAGAAAGGTTATTTTGACAAATCGACACTCAAACCCTTTTGTTTTTTATAAATCATCAATTTTTTCGTATTTTTGTATGATAATTTTATCAAATTATCAAAAATCGAAATCATCTAATTCCAAAGAGTAATGACGACAGATATGTTACGTTCTGATGAACTTAAAAAAGTTGACCCGGTCTTTGGTCAACTTTCCTTTGACGATCATGAGCAAATTGTGTTCTGTAACGACAAAGATACAGGATTAAAAGCAATTATTGGTATTCACAATACAGTATTAGGTCCGGCACTGGGTGGAACCAGGATGTGGCGGTACAACAACGAATGGGAAGCCTTGAACGACGTGCTTCGGCTGTCCAGGGGAATGACCTATAAATCTGCAGTTACCGGGTTGAACCTCGGTGGCGGAAAAGCGGTGATCATAGGTGATGCCAAAACCCAGAAAACGCCCGGGCTGATGCGGAAATTCGGAGCATTCGTAGATTCTCTTGGAGGTAAATATATCACGGCAGAAGATGTGGGCATGGAAACTGCCGATATGGACATCGTAAAAGAAGTAACACCTTATGTTACCGGAGTGTCTGAATCCAAAGGAGGGGCCGGAAACCCTTCGCCCATCACGGCATACGGAGTGTATATGGGAATGAAAGCCGCTGCTGGCTTCAAATTCGGTACGGACAAACTGGAAGGTAAAAAAGTACTTGTACAGGGCATAGGCCACGTAGGCGAATCTCTTGTAGACCACCTTACACAAGAGGGGGCCAGGGTATTTATTTCCGATATCAACGAAGCCCGTTTGCAGGAAGTGAGCGATAAATACGGCGCTGTGGTATATGCAGGAGATGACCTGTATGCTGCCGAAGTGGATATTTATGCCCCCTGTGCACTCGGGGCCACCATAAATGACAATACCGTACACAAAATAAATGCCAGGGTTATAGCAGGAGCGGCCAATAACCAGCTTGCGGATGAAACCAAACACGGCGCCATCCTTAAAGAGAGGGGGATTGCCTATGCCCCGGATTTCCTGATCAATGCGGGAGGGATTATCAATGTTTATGCCGAGCTCGAGGGCTATGGTAAAGAAGAGATCATACGAAAAACCGAAAATATCTATAATACGACCGGGGAGATCTTTGCCCATTCCGAGAAAAACGGATGCACCACACACGAGTCTGCCTTACAGGTAGCACAAGGCAGGATCGATGCCCGGAAGAAGGAAAAAGGAGCATAAGGAACAGATTGATGGGAGATTGATCCGGTTATACCGTAAGATTGAGGGGGATTGATGGAAGATTTAAGATCAATCTTATTTAATTTTTCATCAATCTCAGATCATCCTGCCAGGATACCGAAAAACACCCTGGTTTCGGTACTCCGGGACAGGTTCTGATGAAAAATATACTGTAAAAATATTCCAAAAAGAAAACTTAGACAGTATCTGAATTTGACAGTAATACGTCAGATTTCAATTTAGTAACAGAAAAAACTTGGAATTTGAAAATGGAAACCCTTATTTTTGCAAGGCGGAAGAATACCTCTTTCGCCTTAATTTTTTAATGGTAGGTTCTTTAGATATGTTAACAAGACGACATATTCGCGTTAAAGTAATGCAGTCGATTTACGCGTTGACTCAATCCGAAAAAACGGATCTGGACAAGGAGGAGAAATTCCTTTCCACAAGTATGGAGAATATGTACAACCTCTACCTGGTGCTCATAAGCCTGATGGTGGAGATGCAGAAAATGGCTGCTTACAGACTTACCGCTTCTGAGAAAAAATACCTCGCTACGGAAGAAGAAAAAAATCCCAACCGGAAATTTGTGGATAATAAGGTAATGGCCCTGCTGGTCAACAATCTCCTTCTGACTGATGAACTGGAGTCGAGGAAAGTCAATAACTGGTATCTGGACGAGGAATACGTGAAGGTGCTGTGTGTGGCCATGGAAGAGAGTGACCTGTATAAGAAATACATGTCTACCAGGGATTCCTCCTTTCAGGAAGACAAGGAGTTTTTACAGGACCTGTACAAGGAGATCATCGCACCCAACGAAAAGCTGTACGACTATATTGAGGATTACAACCTCACCTGGGTAGACGACCTCCCCCTGATCAATACATTTATCCTGAAGTTGTTACGGAAAGTAAAGCCAAAGGACAACGAAGGCTATTTCCTACCTCGCCTGTACAAGGATGAGGAAGACCGGAAGTATTCCAGGGAACTTTTCAGGAAAACCGTGCTCAACGAAGAAATGCTGCAAAAAGAACTATCCGGCAAAACCCCGAACTGGGATACCGACAGGATCGCGGAGGTAGACGAGGTTCTGCTGAAAATGGCCATCTGTGAGTTTCTGAAATTCCCGTCCATTCCTGTCAAGGTAACGATCAATGAATATCTGGAAATAGCCAAGGAATACTCCACCCCGAAGAGCAGTATATTCATAAACGGTATACTTGACAAGATCGTAAAAGATTTCGGAGCCCGGAATAAATTGAACAAAGTAGGGAGAGGATTAATGTAATAATCCTTATTTTTATGCCCGTAATCAAAAAAATAATCTGTTAATCTGAAAAATAAAGAGTGATATGAAAAGAGTTTTGTTGACCATAGCACTTGTAGCAACGGTCTTTACATCCTGTAAAAAAGATGCCACCAGCAAAATAAAAGCCGAAAATGTAGCACAGGCTGCTGTAAGGGACGAAGCCGCCAAGAAGTTACCCGTGATAGAATTTGAAAAAAAGGAACACGATTTTGGTACCATCCAACGGGGAACTGCCGTGGAAACCGTATTTAAATTCACCAATACCGGTAATGCCCCCCTGATCATCACTAATGCGAGCAGTAGCTGCGGGTGTACGGTCCCGGAATTTCACAAAGACGAGCCGATCGCTCCGGGAGAGACGGGTGAATTAGTGGTAAAATATAACGGTTCCGGCATAAACCAGGTCTCCAAGACCGTTACGGTAACTACCAACACGGAAAAAGGAAGTGAACTGGTGAAGATCAAGGCCTTTGTAGAAGAACCGGGTAAGTAAGGCCCTCCAAATGAAAAATTTTAAACAACTATATGGAATCAATTAATTCATTAGCCCCCTTTTTACTGATGTTTGTGGTGATCTATTTTTTTATGATCCGGCCACAGATCAAACGTCAGAAACAGGAAAAGAAATTTGCAGCTGAACTGAAGAAAGGGGATAAAGTGGTCACCAAAAGCGGTATGCACGGAAAGGTCATAGACCTGAATGACAGTGACAATTCATGTATCATAGAAACCCTGGCCGGGAAGATCAAGTTCGAACGTTCTGCCATTTCTATGGAAATGAGTGCAAAATTAAATGCCCCGGCATCGGACAAAACCAAACCGGCAGCGAAAGACAATAAGAAGTAATCTTTAAGGACTTTTATAAGGTTAAAAGCCACTTTTTCGAAAGTGGCTTTTTGCATTTTAGAAGAGGGATCATCTGTATTTATCATGTAACCCTTTGCCTTCAAGGATAAGCGGTATTATTTTTTCCAGGCGGCTGTATCTGGTGGCTTCTCTTTTGGCTTCCTGTATGTATTCGGCATATTCCCGTTGTTTGTAGGGAGTAAGGGTGTTAAATTTTTCGTGAAAGTTTTTGTCTTCCTGTAATTTTTGAAGGAGTTCCGGGGGAATGGTCAGCTCCTTTTTTTCCGGTTTTATTTCCTTTCCCTGTTTTTGATTGGCAATGGCTTCTTCTACATATTGCCTTATTTTATCTTCTTCCATTTCCTCCCCGGCAGTAAACCGCCATTGGCGCAGGGCTTTGGTTTTACCTTCCTGGGCGTTTATCAAGACCTTGTATTTGTCTTTAAGGAGGGCACCATTGTAGAACCACAGGGCTATATGTTCTTTAAAGGCAGCAAAACCCACAACGTTCTTCCCGTTTATGGTATAGGTGGGGCACCCCCATTTGATGGTTTCCTGCAATTCGGAGTTCTTAAGGATATTCCTTAGTGTTTCGAGTTCCTTATACCGCTTTTGGTGCTTTTGCAGGTAGGCTTCTGCAGATGTTGTCTTTTCCATTTTTTTGTGTTTTGGTTGGTGGAGGGTGGTTTTTAGTGCCTTCGTGGCTACATCTACTCCTGATATTTATTTGAAGTGAGTTCGGCAATTTTGACGATGACTTCCACAGCTTTCTGCATACTCTGCACAGGGACATATTCGTATTTACCGTGAAAATTATGCCCGCCCGCAAAGATATTGGGACAGGGGAGCCCCATATAAGACAGTTGTGAGCCGTCCGTACCGCCCCGTATGGGTTTGATGATGGGTGAGATGCCCACATCCTTCATAGCCTGTTCTGCGATCTCTACGATGTGAAAAACGGGCTCTATCTTTTCCCGCATATTGTAATACTGGTCCTTGATCTCCAGTGTAATGGCATTGCCGTTTTTAAAGTTCAGCTCGTTGGTGATCTTTTGCAACAATTCTTTCCGGGCCTCGAACTTGTCGAAATCATGGTCGCGGACAATGCCTTCCAATGTCGTGTTCTCCACATCGCCCCGTATGCTGTAAAAGTGGAAAAAACCTTCCGTACCTTCCGTGTGTTGCGGAGTCTCTGCGGGAGGGAGCATATTGGCAAACTGATTGGCAATAAGCAGGGAATTGACCATTTTTCCCTTGGCATAGCCGGGGTGTACACTTTTCCCTTTAATGGTGATCTTCACGCCAGCCGCATTGAAGTTCTCGTATTCCAGTTCGCCGATCTGGCTGCCATCCATGGTGTAGGCCCACTCCGCGCCGAATTTTTCCACATTGAATTTACTGGCTCCGCGGCCTATCTCCTCGTCGGGCGTAAAACAAATACGTATTTTTCCGTGTTTTATTTCAGGATTCCGGACAAGGTATTCCATCGCCGTGACTATTTCGGTGATCCCGGCCTTGTCATCCGCTCCCAGAAGGGTTTTGCCGTCTGTGACGATCAGTGTTTGCCCTTTGTATTGTAGCAGGTCTTCAAAATAACGGGAAGAAAGGATAATATTTTCTTCTTCATTCAGAACAATGTCTTTACCGTTGTATTTTTCGATGACCCTTGGCTTTACGTTGGTGCCGTTAAAATCGGGTGAGGTGTCCATATGCGAAACAAAACCGATCACCGGGACTTCGTGGTCTACATTGGAGGGTAGTGTGGCCATGACATAACCGTTCTCATCCACGGAAACGTCCTGCATGCCTATGCCTTTCAGTTCTTCCACAAGGCGGTTGGCCAGTATCCATTGTTTGGCCGTACTCGGAGTGGTGCTGGATTCGGGATCGGATTGGGTGTCGATGGTTACATAGCTGATAAATCGGTCTATAATGTCTTGCATGTGGCGATATTTTTTACGAAAGTACTATTATTAGGTATAAATTTAAAATTTAGCGGCCCGACATGGGGGGCATTCGATTAACGATAGATTTACTTGGATGTTTTGTAAGAAATAGGGTAATTTGAGAAAATAACAAAATCATAAAATAATGCAGGACAAATTTCTGAATCTATTAAAAAGGGTACAGGCTATTTCAGATACGGGGCTACTGTACGCCAAAGATAACTACGATATAGAACGGTATGAAGAACTCAGGGATATTAATATGGAACTATTAGAGCTGTATACAGGTCACGGGAAAGAAGACCTGCAGCAGATGTTTCCCCCGGCAAAGGATTATCCTACCGCCAAGGTGGATGTACGCGGACTGGCGCTTTCTGCCGACCATAAAATATTACTGGTAAAGGAGAGTGCCGATGGTAAATGGTCATTGCCCGGCGGCTGGGCAGATGTGGGCTATACGGCTTCGGAAACCGCGGTGAAGGAATTTAAGGAAGAAACAGGCCTTGATGTGAAAACGGAAAGGCTGCTGGCTGTGATGGACAAAAAGAAACATCCGCATCCGCCGCAACCTTTTTATGTGTACAAGATCGTATTCTATTGTAAGATACTGTCGGGAGAGCTGAAGAAAAGTTTTGATGTCCTGGATGTAGGTTACTTTAAAATAGATGAACTCCCCGAACTCTCGGGCGACCGTATACTGAAAAACCAGATCGAAATGCTGTACGAAAAAGTGGTTTCCGGAGATAATGTGCCTTATTTTGATTAGGGATAAAAAAAGAATGCCTGAAAAGTAGCCTATACGTCAACCTGAACTGTTACCCTGAGCACGGTCAAAGGGTTGTTTCAGGTTCTCATCCCAATCGTCCGATGAGCGGGATGGGATGCTGAAACAAGTCCAGCATGACGGGGTTCAAAACTTTTCAGGCATTTTTTTTATCACACCATTTTAATACTACATAAGCCCTCCGCCGTCGTCCTTGGTGTTGTCATCTCTGTTCTTGCGTTCAACCTGCCTGTTTTTGCCGCTTCCGAAGCGGTAAGACAGCCCGAGGTAAGCCGAATTGCTTTCCCAGTTGAATCTTCCGGTCTGTACAAAAGGCCGTTCACTGTCAAAGGCAAACCGCATGGTATTGAAGATATCGTTGATGTTGAGGCTTAAGGTTCCCTTGCCATCGGCAAAGCTATATCGTGCCCCGGTATTTACGAAATACATGGATTTGGCGTCGAACTGGAGCGATTTGTTCTTGCCCCGGTAGAATCCGAAAACGGAAAGGGTCAGTTTCTTGGTCACTGTAAAATTGTTGTTCATACGGAAGTTGTAGGCCGTGTTGTCCACTTCAACATATTCCGTGCCTACATATCCTTTCTGTGTCTGGGAGAACAGGTCGAAACTGGTATTGAAGTTCCACCATTTTACGGGTTTGTAGTTCCCGGATATTTCCAGGCCATAGGACGAATTGTCGTCAAAATTGTCATAGGAGACGATCAGCTTGTTTTCGTCCAGCGGGTCTATGTACAGGGCGTGGTTTATTTCGTCTTCGATTTTTCGGTAGAAAACCCCGCCGGTGATACTTCCGTTTTTCAGTCGCCTTGTATAATTGGCTTCTATGGAATTGGTAAACTGGGGTTTGAGGCTTTCGTTACCGAATTCGGAAATCAGCGGGGTGCTCCATTTCCGTATGGGGTTTACCTGGCCTATACCGGGACGGTCCACCCTGCGGCTAAAGCTCACCTGGTACTGGTTCTTTTCGCTCGGCGAATAGGTTACGTAGGCCGAAGGATATAGCTGGGTGTATTTATCGGTAAAGGCCCTGACGGTGTTTGTATCTGCTTTTACCTCTACATTTTCAACACGCGCACCCACCTGGTACGACCATTTATCGAAATTCTGCCCGAAAGTGGCATAAGCAGAATAAATGTCCATGCTGTAATCGAAAATCGTGCTGGGGGTGGGGATCAGTTCACCATCGGCATTGAAAGACATTCCGTTGGAGTTAAAGCCCAGGTTGGTTTCAAATAACCTGGCTTCCGTACCCAGTTCCAGTTTGGATTTTTCCGACAAGGGGTTTACATAATCGAGATTTACCGTGGTCTGTTCTCTTTTTGTATCTGTATTGTCTATATAATCCGGGAACTGTGAGGGGCCTCTGAAACGGTTGTCCATGGTTTGATCGTCCTTAAAGCGGTTATAGTCCACTTCCAGTTCTATGTTATGCCCTTCCTTGGCAAAGTCCCGTTTATAATCGAAATTGTATTGCTGGCTGCGGTTGGAGTTTTCTTCATCCATGGATTGGAAAAGATTGTTGGCTTCGTTGTCGTGATAGAAGATGTTCGTTTCCCCGGCGCCCTTACCGTCAAAAGTGTTCTGGTTGGTAAAAACAGAAATGGTGTTCTTGTCGTTCAGGTAAAAATCCAACCCCACTTTATAGAGATGCGATTTGCGATTGTTGAGAAAGGAGAACTTCTGCTCCAGGTTTTCCTCGTTGCGGAAGAGCCTGCCCTTGTTTTTGTACTTCCCGATGTTGTTGCCATAGCTACCGTAGAGATTAAATTTTCCGTTACGGTAGTTGAGGTCTACGGATGAGTTGAATTTGGCCCTGTTTGCCTTGGTAAGCCCCAGGTTGACGTTTCCGTTAAACCCGATATTGGCGTTTTTGTGCAATACAATATTGATAATACCGCTCATTCCTTCCGGATTGTACTTGGCCGAAGGGTTGGTAATAAGCTCGATCTTCTTGATAGAAGTGGACGGGATCTGTTTTAAGAGCTGGGCTACCGGAACATTAGAGAGCTTGCCGTCTACCATAACCCTGACATTCTCATTGCCCCTGAGGGAGAGGTTGCCGTCCTGGTCTACATTTACCGACGGAAGGTTATTCATGATCTCCGAAGCCGTTGCGCCCGTGGTGGTAAGGTCTTTCCCTACATTGATAACCTTTCGGTCGATCTTTTGTTCTATGGTGGAGCGTTCGGCCACTACGTCCACGCCTTCCAGCTCGGCGACGTTCTCTTCCAGGGCTATGGTGCCCAGGTTTATCTTGTGGCTGTTGGAAGGAATGGTTAGCTGGCGGTGATAGGTCTGGTAGCCTATATACTGTACTTCGAAGACTATCGGCCCATCCGGCAGGCCTTTGAGCAGAAATGTTCCGTCGTCCCGGGTGATGCCCCCGGTCAGTATTTCGTTGTCTTTGGCAGACCGTGCCACTACCGATGCATAGGGGATGGGGTCTTGTAAGACCTTGTCAATGATCTTACCCGTAATGGTCCCCGATCTTGAAAGAGAAGTGGGTTCTGCGGATGCTTGTGCGCTGAGTGCATAGGAAATGAGCAATGCACACCATGTGAATACGTGTCTCATGGGTTGATTTTAGTTTTTTGATTGATGATGATTGTTATACCGTTTTCTTGTCCGGCATGTGATGAAAAGACGAAGAAAGGAGGAAAGTGTTACAAAAGAAAGATGGGTTTAACAGTTTTTAACAGTAGATAGGAGGGAGTTTTGGAAAGGATAGGGCACGAGTCCGGAGGCTCGTGCCAGTGTCTTGTATAGGTGCTGAGAGGTAAAGAAAGTATTTAGTGTTTCAGCGTTTTTTCTGGAGTGGTTTTTACTTATTTTTTCTTCTTCATTTTATTGATCCAGATAATGGTACCGGTAATGGGCAGGCTGGTGGCAATGAGGCAGGTGATAAAATAAATGATCTTGGAGAATGTGCCGAACACTGTTCCCATATGTATGGGCCTGATCAACGATACAATTCGTACATTAAGGGGTTTATCGGCAAAAATTTCCTTTTTCAGAATGCTGCCATCCCTGTCGATAACCAGCTTGTCGGCAGCAACGGGAGTAAAACCGGAAGTGTGATATTTCGTTATGGCATAGGTGTCTTTCGGGCCATTGGGAACAGAGACTGTGGTCTCACCTTCAAAAGGCAACTCTTCACCGGTGATACGATAAATATCTTCAAAAGTTTTTTCCTCCGAAGCAGGTTTGGCCACCGATTCTACTTTGGGGCCACCACCGCGGCCGCCAAATATTTTGGCTCCCAGCACGGCGCTTCCTGCATCCCTGTACCACGCAAAAGACCAGCACAGGCCGGTAAGCGCCATGATAACAATAAAAATACAGGCATAAAAACCCAGGGTATTGTGCAGGTCGTGGTTGATGCGTTTCCAGTTGGCAGACCATTTGATCTTAAAGCCCGGTTTAATGTTTTTCCACCTGAGCCTTTTGGGAAACCAAAGCACAATACCTGAGATGGAAAGTACAACAAAGATAAGCGTGGCAATCCCTACAATGGGCCTTCCTATGCTCGAATCCAGCAACAACCAACGGTGAAGCCTGAACATGGACCAGAAAAATTCGTCCAGGGAAGAAGTGGGCTGGTCATAGACCTTTCCGGTATATTGATCCACATAAAAAGTGGTGCCCCGCCGGTCTTTTTCGGAAGTTTTTATTCTGAACGCGTACGGAGTCGTTTTTTCGGGAGAAATACTGACACTCAATAATGTTCCTTTGTCCTTTACTTTTTCGTTTAGTACGGCCACGGGCAGGGTTTGTTCCTGGTCGGGGGCTACGGTTATCTCTTCCGTAAATGCCGCCTTGATCTCCTCTTCAAAAGTTAAGATCGTTCCGCTCAGGCAAACTAAAAACAGGATGATACCGCTTATAAGGCCGAGCCATAAGTGCACATCATTGATAAACTTCCTGAAGGTGTATTTTTTCTTTTTCTTCTTCATAGTTCCATGGATTAGTTGTTGCCAAACGGTTATACGATAAAACCAGAATAAGGTGTGGCCAAATGATACCACACCTTATGGATAAGAAATTCAAAAAATAATATTAAAAGGTATAGGTCACCACTCCGGCAAATGTTCTCGGATCTGTCTGGTTGATGAAACTTGTCCTGTATGCATTATAACCTATTTCATTGAACAGGTTGTTAACGAGGAAGCGCACCCCCCAGTTGTCGTCGATCTTGTATCCTGCCTGGAAGTTAACCAGGGTATATTCTTTAACATCGAAAGGTTTTTGATTGGGTACGATACCTTCGTGAGTCACCGCTCCCGAACTCCAGTCGTTAATGGGCCTTTTTCCGGTATAATATGCTCCTGCGCCCACAGAAAGTCCTTCCAGGTTTCCTTTGAACAAATAGTTGGCATACAGATTGGCGGTATGTTTCGGAGTGTTTAGAGGGGCTGAACCATAAACATAGGCGTTGTGTTCCTTATACCGGGCATCGATATAGGAGTATCCGGCAATGACTTCCAGGTTTTCCAGGGGCCTTCCGGTAAGTTCTGCTTCTATCCCCTGTCGCTGGTCATTTCCTCCTTTTTCGTAGTAAAGGATATTGGTCCAGGTTTCGTCATAAACCGCGAGGTTAATGTCTTTGTTGTTGATCTTAAACAGGGTGAGGTTAAAACGTAAACGGTCGTCCAGCCAGGTGGTCTTTACCCCGGCTTCGAGCTGGTCATAGCGTTCGTTGCCCAGTTCTTCCCCGTTTTTCCCGAGGCGTGCGGCAGTTCTGGGGTAGGAACTGTTAGTGTATGAAGCAAAAATGTTGATGTTCTTAATGGGTGAGAAGATAACTCCTGCCAACGGGTTAAAGGCTTCGCTGGTGGTGTTCTCTACTTCGGCAATGGTTTCGGTAGAGCTGTAACGTAAACCTATGAAAGTTTTAAACCAGTCGGTCCAGGTGATGACGTCCTGGGCTACAAAACCGATGGATTTTGTTTCGCCTCCGTTGGTGCTTGCTTCTCCTAACTCCAGTCCGCCTGGAAGCCTGTTGGTATTTTGGGCAAATACATCAATAGTGTCGATGGTGCCGGAAGACTGGCTGCGGGTGGCGTATTTCGAAGCCCTGTAATCGAAGCCTACCTGGAAGGTGTGTTTAATGCTCCCGGTATAAATATCATCGCCGATCAGGTCGAACTGCAATACGCTGTTGTCGTCTTTCCGGGTTGATGTGGAGTAACTTCTCTGCCTGAGATTGTATTGTGTTTCCCCTCCTGCTTCAATGGAGCCTCTTCCGAAACCGGCCCCCTTATCGTTCAGGTCGAGGTGCGATTTATAAAAAGCTCCTTTTAAGGTAAGTTTGTCGCTTAAGGCCCGGTCGAAACGGATACTGTAAGAACTGTTCTTGGTAATGGATTTATCGTTCTTAAACCCTAAAAACTGGTTATGGGGCAGGTCGTAAATGGCATTGACATCGTTTTCGTTCAGGTTTACTGTTCCCATATCAGGGGTCCGGCTGTCGTCAAAATAATCCATTTCCAGGGTTACCTTGGTCTTGTCGTCAATACGCCATTGCAATGAAGGATTGATGTAAAAACGTTCGGAAGAAATGCCGCGGCGATAGCTGTCTGCACGTTCCAGTGCTCCGTTGATCCTGAAGGCCACGTTCTTTTTCTCGTTAAGCGGGCCGTAAACATCAAAGGTAGGGCGTACCTGTCCGTAGCTGCCCACCCGGAGGGAGGCCTGTCCGCCAAAGCGATATTTAGGGGTTTTGGTAACGATATTGATAATCCCCCCGGGGCTTCCCAGGTCGGTGGCCACCCCCTGGGTGATGGATGCTGCTCCCTTAAGGACCTGGATATTGTCCACGCCCTGCATGTCGGTCAGGATACCCACGCCCCTGAAATCCGAGTGTACACGCACCCCGTTCTTCAGAATGGGAATACCCCTGAATCCGCGGGAAGACATACTTTCTCTTTTGTTGCCGTAGGTAGCAAAAGTATATACCCCCGGTACGTTTTTGGTGGCTTCGGAAATGGTCAGGGCTCCCTGGTCTTCAATCAGTTTTTCACCGATGACCGAAATACTTTGTATTTGCTCGTAAGGTTCCAGCGGTAGCCGGGTCAGGGCTTCGATCTTATCGGGATGCTGGTAGCGGTTACCGAAAACTTCTACCGCATTCAGATGGTTGTCTAAGTCCAGGCTGAACGTAACGCCCGAAAGCTCCTGTCGATCGACCGATATGGTTGTGGAGGCACTTACAAAGCCCACGGCACTGGCCTGTAAAATCCAGTTTCCATAGGGGACATTATAAATGCTGAAATACCCCTGCTCATCAGCCGAAACACCTTTCTGAATTTTATTAATAAAAACACTGGCATAAGGGATAGGCTCGTTGTCTGCCGTGGTTACTTGTCCCTTTACGGTTCCTGATTGCTGTGCATAGGTTGTGCCCAAACAACATAAGAGCGCAATAAATAATGCTTTTTTCATAGATCCTTACTTAGACTCATTATAAATTGCTGGCAAAAATAGGGTGTATTCGCGGAAGAGTAAACTTTATTTAGAATAAATTCGAATAGTGTATTATGATCGATTGATAATGAAATCCTTACGGAATGTTAAATTTTTTTATACCCATAGAAGCAAATGGTCATTTGTGCATTATTAGAGGGGGCAGGCAGATCGCTTTGCGTTTGAAAAGAATGTTACTTTCCTATGATCTCTTTTCGATGTAACAGTCCCCAGTAATGCAATTCATCCAATAGTTTTTCGAGTGACATTCCGTGTGCTGTAATGGAATATTGAACGGTCGGGGGAAAAGTGTTGAAGACTTCTCTTAGGATGAGTTGGTGGGTTTCGAGTCTTTTCAGCTCTTTGGAAAGTGTTTTGTCTGTTATTCCGGGGACATCCCTGGATATCTGTTTAAACCGCTTCGGGCCTTCCGACAGGGAAAACAGGATAAGCAGTTTCCACTTTCCTTCCAGTGTTTCGAGTGCATCCCTGATGGAAAGCATGGTTTTCGGGCAACCGCCTTTTGACAGCATAACTTCTGTTTTGGATTACATTACTTTCTCATTGGATAGTGCTATCCATGGGGAAAGTACTATCTGATGGAAAGCAAATATAGATAATTTTGTTTTTATAAAATCTAAAAGATATACGACCATGACAAATGAACAAAAAACATGGGGAACAATGCACATTATCCTTTGGATAGCACAAGTGATTTTAGCTGCTGTGCTTATCTGGGCAGGAGTGATGAAGCTATTTCAGCCTGCTGATAAATTAGTTGAAATGTGGCCCTGGACGGCCGATAATTCCGGGTTGGTCATCCTGACAGGAATACTGGATCTATCGGCCGCGGTGGGATTGGTCTTTCCGGCACTGTTTCGCATCCGGCCCCGGCTCACTGTTTTTGCCGCCTATGGAGTGGTAGCCCTGATGATGGCAGCAGGTGTTTTTCATATTTTAAGGGGAGAGGCCTCTCAGATCGGCATAAACATCTGTTTTGGTATTATAGCTGTGTTCATTGCCTGGGGAAGATCGAAAAAGGAGCCGATAATGACCAGAGCAAAATAATGCTGAAGGCTGAACCGGGAACAATCCCTTAAAGTTAGTCTGCCGGTGATATTTTGTTGAGGGGAAAAGCCGATCTTATAAAAACAGGAAAGTACGTGTCACATACTGTTTACAGGCATTCCTTGATTTTACTTCTTAACCGGGGGATTACCTCTTTGTCAAACCACGGATTTTTGGCCCTCCATATGTTATTTCTCGGAGAGGGATGGGGCAGTACAAAGTATTTCGGAAGGTATTCCTCGAAGTTCTTTACGGTTTCGGTGAGGGTCTTTTTTTTCAGGTCCTGCAAATAGTATCCCTGGGCATAGGCGCCGATAAGCAGGATGAGTTTTACCTGTTTCATCTGCTTCCAGAGGGCAGGGTGCCACAGCGGGGCACATTCCTTCCGGGGCGGAAGGTCACCCGATTTTCCTTTGCCCGGATAGCAGAAACCCATGGGGATCAACGCCACTTCTTCGGCATTGTAAAAAGTGTCCCTGTCGATCTGCATCCATTGCCGGAGGTTGTCCCCGCTTTTGTCATCCCACGGAATGCCGCTTTTGTGCACGATGGCACCGGGAGCCTGGCCGATGATCACAATTTTGCTGTCGGGATGTGCGGTCAGTACGGGGTTGGGGCCCAGCTCCAGGTGCGGGGCACATACCTGACAGCTCCTGATATCTTTGAGCAGTTGTTCCATATTGTTATTGGTGTCCTTTTGCCGTTAGTGCTATTCCTTGAAAGATCTGTCCTTCTTTTTTACCCGGAATTCGTAAACATCGAGGAAGCGACCGGGAACCTTACTCGGTTCGCGCTGAATGACGGAGCCGCCCATTTTGTCGTAAAACCCTTTGGCATGAGGGTCGGAGGCCAGTGATACGGATCTGCCGCCCTTTTCCTTGATGTGTTTCAGGATATGCTCAAATATCCGTGTGCCATATCCTTTCCTGATGTAATCGGGCAGTAACCAGAAATGGTCTACTTCCCAGTGCCCCTTTTCTTTGTCTACCAGGGCATAAAAACCGATAAAACCCTGTGTCCCTTCTATTTTTATCACATCATTTCGGGTGATATAGTCCGGGCTTATGGTCAATTCTTCCTGCCATAACTTCATCAGATGATCGGCATAGCCCCAGTATTGCTTGGAGGTCCTGGCGGTCCGGGTAAGGAGTTCGTGGTCTTCCGGTGTGGCGGCAGTATAAGTCAGTTTACGGCTCATCTGGTGCTGTATAAAAGGTTGTCCATCATTTTTACAATCCTTTCGGCACGGCTGTCTTCCTGCTTTACCTCATATATCCATTGCAACCAGTGTCGTTTTTGATCTTCCGGCAAATGCTGAAAGTTCCGATAGGCTTCAGGGGGTTCTGTTTTAAAACAATCCATGATGTCTTCCGGGATTTTAAGAGGGGTGCCTGAAGAAAAATCTACGGCCTTTTCCTCAGCAAAGGGTTTTTCCGGATATAATTTCAGGTGTACATGATCGCCTTCACCTTTGCCGATGGCCTTACGGACAGATGCATTTACGGGCAGGAACATTATACCGTTTCCTTTGGGCATCAGGGTCTTTCCGGTAAGCGGATGCCCGTCTATTTCGCCATATACCCGGAGCATTCCGAAATATTTGTCCCTTTGCTGGTTAATCTCGGGGAGGGCTGCGTAGGTCCATCCGCCTTTACCCGGAAATTTTTCCAGCAGGTATTTTTTGTCCACTAAGGGTTTGGGTGCCATGTGTTGTGTTTTTCAGTGCTGTGTTTGGCGATATAAAAATATGGATTCTTATGGAATTAGGAGTTGTTTTTAGGTAAAGTCCGTCAATTTTATTGACTTGGCGACAAGGGGACCGGGTGACATGGAGACTGAGTGTCCAATATTGTAATGCAGGAATAAAAAAATAAGGTTTAAAAGATACGTATTCTCCCTTTACCTGTGCTGAGCCCTTCGGCACTTCGACAAGCTCAGTGCAGGCGAGCTGAGGATAAACTAAAGCCGAAGTAAGGGATACCAGGGCAGAGGGGGCTCCCCTTGTTATATTGCACCCAAAAACTCCCCAACTCCAAAACTCTCCCCCTCCCTTCAAATTTTATCGTATCTTGTAAAATACAGCAACCAAAGAATATCAAACACAAAAAATCATGGCAAAAAAGAACGAAGCGGTGGCCAGTAACGGCCTGGATGATTATTTTACACAGGTAATTACCAGTAAACATGTGTTTTATGTGGACGAACCTGTGAGTGCGGGCGGCAAGGACAAACAACCTTCACCTACCGATTATTTGCTGGGGGCTTTGGCTTCCTGTACTGCGATAACCATGCGAATGTATGCCCAACGCAAGGGATGGGACGTAGGGAAGATAAAGGTGCACGCCTCCCGGTTGTCCGTGATGGGTAATGACGGGATACGACAGAAAATAAAGAAAGAAGTGGTCTTTGAAAAAGAGCTTCCGAAAGAGCAGGAAGACCGCCTCATGGAGATCGGTGAAAAATGCCCTGTAAGCCTTATGCTGAAGCAAAACGTGGAAATGACCCTGGAAAAAGTGGATAAACTGGACGAAGGCATCGTTAAGGAATATACCAAAGAAGGTACTACCGTGGTCTGGAAGCCCAATCTGTGCATCCATTCGGAAAAGTGCTGGCGCGGGCTGTATTCGGTGTTCAATCCCAAAAAACATCCGTGGGTGAACATGGATGGCGCTCCTGTGGATAAGATCGTGGAGCAGGTAGGAAAATGCCCTTCCGGTGCGCTTTCCATCAAAAAGGAGCCGTAAGGCATTTGTTTTGATGTAATAAAGCCTGTCAAAGATCACATGACAGCTTTCGTTTGTTTAAAAAACACAGTTATAAAAACTTCGGTCACCGGTCACCCATCCTCCGTCTGAAAAATATAGTATATTTGTCCCTTTATAAACGTAACAAGCTGGTTTTTTGAAGATATTTTTTGAATGGGAATTATAAAACTTCACGACAAATACTTTGAACCTTTTATATCTTCCGCAGAGATCGACGCGGCTATAGGACGCCTGACGCAAGACGTCTGCGCAGACCTGAAGGGCGAGGTACCTGTATTTGTGGCCATCCTCAACGGCGCTTTTATGTTCGCGGCCGATTTTTTAAAACAATATCCGGAAGACTGTGAAATATCTTTTGTTAAATTAGCTTCTTACAGCGGCACCTCTTCTTCCGGGCGGGTACAACAGCTCGTAGGCCTGAGTGAAAACCTGGAAGGCAGGACGGTTGTAGTGCTGGAAGATATCGTGGATACAGGGAACACCCTGGTGGAGATACACCGCATATTTTCGGGCATGAAGATCAAGGGCCTGAGAGTAGCTACATTGTTTTACAAACCCGAAGCATATAAACAGCAATTAAAAATAGATTACATAGGGATGGAGCTTCCCAACAGGTTTATCGTAGGTTACGGACTGGACTACGACGGCCTGGGAAGGAACCTGCCCGAAATATATCAATTAAAAGAAAAAGACATGATAAATTTAGTGCTCTTTGGAAAACCCGGAGCGGGAAAAGGAACACAGGCAGCTTTTTTAAAGGAAAAATATAATCTGGTACACATTTCTACCGGAGAGGTGTTTCGCTACAACATCAAGAACGAAACCGAGCTTGGCAAACTGGCCAAGACCTATATCGATGCGGGAGGATTGGTGCCCGATGAGGTGACCATAAATATGTTACAGGCCGAAGTGGAAAAAAACATAGGTGCCCGAGGGTTTATTTTTGATGGTTTTCCAAGAACAACCGCCCAGGCCGAAGCCCTGGACAACCTGTTGCACACCGAAGGAATGGAGGTCAATGCTACCATAGCCCTGGAAGCTGATGACGAGGTGCTGATCAACCGCCTGCTCGAAAGGGGAAAAATAAGCGGGAGAAGCGACGACCAGGACGAAGAAAAAATAAGGAACCGTTTCGAAGAGTACAACAAAAAAACAGCGCCTTTGATGAATTATTACAAGGAACAGGGCAAGTTTTTCAGTGTTAACGGCATCGGTTCCATAGAAGAGATCACCACACGTCTTTCCGGGGTTATCGAAAACCTGGAGGTGGTCAAAGGGTAGGGGTACAGGACTTTGTACCTTTGCATTAATTTTATTTAAAAAAGCCACGGCAAGAAGATGACGGAGGGGAATTTTGTAGATTATGTAAAAATATATGTGTCCTCCGGAAAAGGAGGCAAGGGGTCTGCCCATTTGCACCGGGAAAAGTACGTAGCCAAGGGAGGTCCCGATGGCGGTGACGGCGGGCGGGGCGGACACGTTATTATCCGGGGAAATAAAAACCTCTGGACACTTTTTAATTTTAAGTTCAAGAAACACTTCAAGGCAGGCCACGGGGGAGACGGAAGTAAAAACCGCAGTACGGGGGCAGATGGAGAGGATACCTATATGGATGTTCCCCTGGGAACGGTGGTCAAGGATACCGAGACGGGAAAGACCCTTTTGGAAATTACCGGGGACGGTGAAGAAAAAGTGATAGCCCGGGGAGGTAAGGGCGGACTGGGTAACTGGCATTTCAAAAGTGCTACCAACCAGACTCCCCGCTATGCGCAACCCGGACTGGAAGGAGAAGAAAAGAATATAACCCTGGAACTGAAGGTCCTGGCCGATGTCGGTCTTGTAGGCTTTCCGAATGCGGGAAAATCAACCCTCCTTTCTGTAATGACCGCAGCCAGGCCCAAGATCGCCGATTACGAATTTACTACGCTAAAGCCCAACCTGGGCATCGTACAGCACCGGGATTTTCAGACCTTTGTCATGGCAGATATTCCCGGGATCATAGAAGGTGCTGCCGAAGGGAAAGGCCTCGGGCATTATTTTCTGCGCCATATAGAAAGAAATTCAACCCTGTTGTTCCTGATTCCGGCGGACAGTAAGGATATTAAAAAAGAATACGGGATATTACTGGACGAACTCCGCCGTTACAATCCCGAAATGCTCGACAAGGACCGTTTTATTGCCATCTCCAAATCGGATATGCTCGACGATGAGCTGAAAGCCGAGGTCCAAAAGGAGCTCACCGATGCTTTTGATGGTGTGTCCTATATGTTCATTTCTTCCGTAGCCCAGCAGGGGATGCAGGAACTGAAAGACAAGCTGTGGGAGATGCTGAATAAAGAGGAAGTGTGAGCGGGTTATATTGGGGTTCGAGAAAAGAAAAAAACACAGGTTATAGCCTGTCGTTTTTCACTATCCGGGCGTTTTTTTCGGCAAATTGATCTCCCCAGCCTGCAATAACTTCCAGTACGGGGATAAGTGTTCTGCCAAAATCCGTAAGCGAATATTCTACCTTTAACGGGGGTTTTGAGGTGTATACTTTACGGTTTACAATACCGTCCTCCTCCATCTGTTTTAGCTGAATGCTGAGTGTCCTTTCCGTGATGACCGGGAGTTTTTTCCGAAGCTCGCTATACCGCATAGTCCCTTGTTTCAGGTGAGACAGGATCACCGTTTTCCACTTTCCACCTATAAATGCCATGGTGATACTGGTGCCACACGGGTACAGTTTGTCTCCTATCTTATATAACTCTGTTTCGCAGATCAGTCCCATTTTTTACCACCTATCCTTTTGGATAGTTATTGCAAAGCTATTTAACTGTATTTAGTTTTGCAACTATAATTTTTATAGTATAAAAAATGAAAAGATCATTTATCGTTTTAGTCCTTATTTTTCCTGTTATTTTAAAAGCACAAAGCAGTGTTATTGGAGTGGCTTCCTTTAAAGGAGTTCAGGTAACCGGCGTTACCGTAACCGAAAGCGGAAGGATTTTTGCTAATTTCCCCAGGTGGAGGAAAGGTGTGCCCTTTTCAATTGTAGAGGTTTTTCCCGATGGAAACTATAAACCCTATCCGGATAAAACTGTAAATTCCTGGGAGGTGGGCGATCCGGCAGGTGAAAAATTTATTGGTATACAGTCCGTAGTGGCCAGCGGGGAGGAGCTGTATGTTTTGGAAACTGCCAATCCCATGTTTTCCGGGATTATTACTTCGCCAAAAATCTATGTATATGATCTCGGGAACGATACCTTAAAAGATACTTATGTACTGCCGGACGGCGTGGTAAAAGAAGATTCCTATGTAAATGACCTGAGGGTAGATGTCAAAAAGGATAAGATATATCTAACAGATTCCAAAAGGCCGGGGCTGATCATCGTAGATAAACGGAACCGTACTTTTACCAGGGTGCTGGACGGACATCGGTTTACAACGGCAGAAGCGGACCATCTTACTTTTGGTGATAAACCCTTGAAGGCTGAAGTGCATTCGGATGGGATTGCACTGGACACTAAAAATGATGTACTCTATTTCCATGCATTGACGGGATATACGCTTTACGGGATAAAGACCGAAGACCTGCTGGATCCGGAAAAGTTGAAGACCGTAAAACCTTTTAAAATAAAGACTGCTGCACCCGACGGAATGATCATAGACAAAAGGGGGAACCTCTATTTTGCCGACCTTGAAAACAATAAGATCCAATATCTGGCGCCGGACCGTAAAACCATTGAGACCCTGGTGGAAGGAGAAGATGTCCGATGGGCGGACACTTTTGGTGTTTACGATGGCTATTTGTACTATACCAATTCGAGGATACATGAAGTAGAAGGGAGTATTGACGATATGGAGTTTACCATTAACAAAGTGAAACTTCCGGAGTAGATAGTCTGCAACTTATATTTTCCGGAGGTGAAAGTGGCAATTTTTCCGTAATTTTGAGAAAAGCGATGTGTTATGCGATTTCTTAAGATCTTCTTTTTGTCTGTTCTGTTTGTAGCTTGTTCTACGGCAAGGATCGATTACGACCGGGGCGCGGATTTTTCGGCTTATAAAACGTTTAGCTTTTATCCGGAAATGAACTCCGGGCTGAACCAGCTCGATGAAAAACGTATTATTGCCCAAACCGAAGCATTGCTCAGAAGCAGGGGCTTTGTACGGTCGGACAATCCGGATATGTATATCAATATTTTTACCAGGCAATACGAAACCCCGTATAACAGTTCCGTAGGGATTGGTATAGGAAGTGGTGGAAGGCGTGGAGGTTTTGGTATTTCGGGAGGTATTCCCATCCGTTCAAACTCTACGACCCAGGAAATCACTTTCGATCTTATCGACGCTCAAAAGGACGACCTTTTCTGGCAAGGCGTCTATGAAGCCAAAATAGGTAACAATTCCAGCCCGGAAGCCAGGGAACAGATGTACCGTAAAGTGGTGCAAAAAGTGTTCGGTAAATATCCTCCGGGACGAAAATAAACGAATACTGGAATTTTGTTGATAATAATGTGAATAATGGATAAGAAAAAAGGCTCCCCTCTTCAGATGAAGAGGGGTGTCTCGCTTGCGGGACGGGGAGTTTGAAGGCCCAAATCCTGGGTATATCCCCAACTTTTGTATTTATCCAATGGCTTGGGCCTTCAAACCCTCCGATCCCGATTGAAATCGGGACCACCTCCCTTCATCTGAAGAGGGGAGCCTTTTTTAAATCTCAAATAAAGGTTGTAATTTTTAAATGTTTTTGATCCAGAGAGTTTAAGCATTATTCACGTTAATAATGAGTTTAGCTTAATAAAAAAATCCCCTGCCGGAAATAAGCGGCAGGGGATCTAAAAACCAATTAACTAACCAACTCAATTAAAGTTATGAAATCTCGATGACTTTTTTGGGTTTGGGCAATGCTTCGTCGCGCTTCGGAAGGGTGAGTTTAAGTATTCCGTTCTCGTAAGCAGCGTTGATGTCTTCTTCGTTTACACTGTCCGGCAGGTTGAATGACCTTTGAAAAGCGAAGTGACTGAACTCCCTGCGGGTGTATTTGTCATTTTCATCTTTCTTTTCTTCTTTGTGTTCGGAAGAAACGGTCAGTACCTTGTCGTCCACTTCAATGTTGAAATCTTCCTTGCTCTTGCCCGGAACTACTAATTCCAGGACAAAATCTTTATCGGTTTCCCTGATGTTCACGGCCGGAACATGTGAATTGAAATTTTGTATTCCGCCTAGCCAGTCAGGCTTGAGGAATTCGTCGAAGAAAGAAGGGAACCAAACATCGTTATTTCTTTTTACCAGTTTCATAATGCTATTGTTTTTTTAAGGTTCGACACTTTTTATTTGTTGTTTCAACCGGTAAATAGCAAATGCAGTTCCAATCCTGATTTCAGGACATTATGACATAGATGTATCAAATTTTAGTGTCATAATGTCAGTTTCGAATCAATTGTAGTGTGTTTTAAAGATCCGGATAAGTACATCCGGAGGGACTACCTTGTTCGGGTACCGGTGCATAATTTCCAGTATTTTGTCCGTAGCCTGGGGATTAAGCCCCATATGGATGCCGAGGTCCTTGATCTTGTCAATCTCACCTGGGCTGGACGACTGGTCTACATTCATGAGCAGAACCAACCGGTGAAACTGTAAAATGCGTTCGGACTCGGGTTTCAGGGGCACCTGTTCTACTTTTTGGGTGAAGAGGCTGTCAAGGGTCTTTTTTGCTATGCCCAACTGTTCGGCTACGGTAAGGAGAAAACGGTATTCGATGTCTTTGATGTCACCATCGGTCCTGGCCAGGGCGATCATATCCGCGAGCAGGCTCAGTTTTTCTTTTTTGGTGTTCATGGAAGGTTGGAATTGCGATAGGTTGTTTTAAAATGATTTAAATTTTTCTCTTTTGAGATTAGGTTGATGTAGTTAAATTGGCACATGATCTATATATGTAAAACAAAAACTCCCGGAAATTATTTTCCCGGGAGTCCGAATTTATTTTATGACCTGAAGAGGCTTAGTTCAATACTTCTTTAACCTTGTCGGCAGCTTCCTGGAACTGTACGGCAGAGTGTACGGCCAGTCCGGAATTGTCGATAAGTTCCTTGGCGATCTCTGCATTGGTCCCCTGAAGGCGAACGATGATCGGCACCTGGATGGCATCTCCCATGTTCTTATAGGCATCTACGATACCCTGGGCCACACGGTCGCAACGAACAATACCACCGAAGATGTTGATCAGGATGGCTTTTACGTTCGGGTCTTTCAGGATAATACGGAAAGCAGTTTCCACGCGTTTGGCATCTGCAGTACCTCCAACATCGAGGAAGTTAGCAGGCTCCCCACCGGCCTGTTTGATCAGGTCCATCGTGGCCATGGCCAATCCGGCGCCGTTTACCATACATCCTACGTTACCGTCCAGGTCCACGTAGTTCAGCCCTACGGCCTTGGCTTCCACTTCGATGGGGTTTTCTTCGCGGAGGTCGCGCATTTCCGCGTAATTTTTATGACGGAACAGGGCGTTGTCGTCCAGGGTAACCTTGGCATCGACAGCCATGATCTTATCGTCGGAGGTCTTTAATACCGGGTTGATCTCAAACAGGGAAGCATCGGATTTGGTGTAAGCAGTATAGAGCGCGCTTACGAATTTTACCATTTCCTTAAAGGCGTTTCCGCTAAGTCCGAGGTTAAAAGCTACTCTTCTGGCCTGGAAAGGCAGTATGCCTACCGATGGGTCGACCTCTTCCGTAAAGATGAGGTGAGGTGTCTTTTCGGCCACCTGCTCAATGTCCATCCCTCCTTCGGTAGAGTACATGATCATGTTCTTTCCCTTGGCACGGTCGAGGAGTACTGACATATAGAACTCAGAAGTTTCACTGTCTCCCGGGTAGTACACATCTTCTGCAACCAATACCTGATGTACTTTTTTTCCTTCGGCAGACGTCTGGGGGGTGACCAGGTTCATCCCTATGATCTGTTCTGCCAGTTCTTCTACCTGTTTCAGGTCCTTGGCCAGTTTTACACCGCCACCCTTACCACGGCCTCCTGCATGTACCTGGGCCTTGATAACGTGCCATCCGGTTCCTGTTTCCTGAGTGAGCTGCTTGGCAGCAGTAACGGCTTCCTGCGGGTTGTGGGCCACAATGCCCCGTTGTACCCTGACGCCGAAACTGGCTAATATTTCTTTTCCCTGATATTCGTGTAAATTCATAACTTCAAATATGTTTGTTTTTTGGGTCTGAATCCGATGTCCGGAGTCCGAAGTTTTGTAGGCAGATCAATTCTACTTCCGATTTCTGACTTCCGACTTCTAACTTTTTAACGAGTGACAAAAATAGGAAACCTGGTATAATTACGCCAGCTTAAATGTATTTTTTTGAATTGACGCAAAAATTGCTGTATTTTGTCTTTCGGAAGATAAAATATTGATCTTCAGAAGTGAATGTTCCAGATGTAAAAAACGGGTTTTTAAAAGGATGGTCTTATAAAATGAGTTGTTTGTTTTTTAACAAAATGTTCGTTTTTTATGTTTTTGATTGCTATTTTTTCCCGGGAACAGGTCTAATGCCTTATATTTGTGGGCTTAAACAGACGAAACAAGACACTAACACTATTTTTTAGATATGAACAATCAAGACTTATTGCATATAGCCCGTGAGTTTGGAAATCCGGTCTACGTATATGATGCAGAAAAGATCATATCGCAATACCAGAGACTGACCGGGGCTTTCGGCAAGGTGAAAAACCTGAGAGTGAATTATGCAGCCAAGGCACTTTCCAATATTTCCGTTTTAAAGCTGCTGAACAATCTTGGGAGCGGCCTGGATACGGTTTCCGTGCAGGAAGTACAGTTGGGATTGCAGGCCGGGTTTAAGCCGGAAGACATTATTTTTACGCCCAACGGGGTTTCTCTCGAGGAGATCGAGGAGGTGGCTGCACTGGGCGTGCAGATCAATATAGACAATCTTTCCATACTGGAACAATTCGGTACCAAACATCCCGATATTCCTGTGTGTATCCGTATCAATCCTCATGTGATGGCCGGAGGGAATACAAATATTTCCGTAGGGCATATCGATTCCAAGTTCGGGATAAGTATACACCAGATACCGCATCTTCTGCGTATTGCCGAAAACACGAATATGCACATTAACGGTATCCATATGCATACCGGGAGCGATATTCTGGATATAGAGGTGTTCCTCTACGCTTCGGAAATTCTCTTTGAAACTGCAAAACAGTTTAAAGACCTCGATTTTATCGATTTCGGAAGCGGGTTCAAGGTGCCCTACAAAGAAGGGGATATCGAGACCAATATTGAAGAACTGGGTAAAAAGCTCACCAAAAGGTTTAACGACTTCTGCAAGGAATATGGCAAAGACCTGGCCCTTGCCTTCGAGCCCGGTAAATTCCTGGTCAGTGAAGCGGGGTATTTCCTGGCCGAGGTCAACGTGGTGAAACAAACCACTTCCACGGTTTTTGCGGGAGTGGATACCGGATTCAACCATTTGATCCGGCCTATGCTCTACGGGGCACAGCACGAGATCGTCAATATTTCCAACCCCGGTGGCAGGGACCGTTTTTATTCGGTAGTAGGATATATCTGTGAGACAGATACCTTTGCCAACAACCGCCGGATCGCCCAGATCACCGAAGGGGATATCCTGTGCTTTAAGAATGCCGGGGCCTATTGCTTTACCATGGCGAGCAATTATAATTCGCGCTTCAGGCCTGCCGAGGTGTTGTGGTATAAAGGCGAAGCTCACCTCATACGAAAAAGGGAAACCTTTGAAGACCTGGTCAGGAATCAGGTAGAGGTAGACGTGCTGCTTCCGGAGAGCAATAAGGTAGGGGAAGAGGCTGTGATGATAAAAGACAAATAATAGAAATATACCGAAATAACAGCATTGCAAAGCACATAAGCAGAAACGAACAGAGCTATTGTTCCTGCTTATGTGCTTTGTGTGTTTTTGGTGACTATGGTTTTATAAGCTATTTCTTTTCCAGAAGCCTTTCGGCCTTTTCGATGCTCTGGTTGACGAGATCCCTGAGTTCGCTCATTTCTTCTTTTTCAGACTTTAGAAGGGCGATCTTTTGAGTGATCTCCTCCGGGGTCTTGTCCTTCAGGGGCGCATCGTCATAAGGGAATTTTTCGCTGAAGTCTTTCATCCAGTCCATCATGACCTTGTGAGATTTTTTGAGGCCTTCCGCGGCTTCGGTATAAGCAGCGGTTGTAGTGTCTGCTTCTTTTTTCAGTTGTTGTCCCAGCGTGTTCAGTTTGCCCATTTGGGGCATAACTTCGTCATGGATAACGATCACCTCGTCAAACAGGGTTTGGAACTCCCGGGCTTCTTTAGATGGTTTTGTGGTACACGCAGTGGTTACGGTAAATATTGCGATCAGTATTACAGGGCTATTGAAAAATTTCATTGCAAAAATTATTTTTGGTTTTGAATATAATTATAAGGCAGTCTTTCTGAAGGCCAGAAAGAGAAACAAGGAAAACCGGTAATTTAAAGCAATACGATCGGAGGTTTAAGCGGGCTTTTCCCGAAGCGGGAAGTGTAATTTTCCGGAGGATAAGGCGTGTGGATCGTATGGACATAACTGAAATGAACCGGGGTAGGCTCTTCCCTGTCATGGACATAGAGTAACTGGTATTCGAATTTTGTGGCGGGCTTGTCTCCGTGGTCGTTTTGGCTCTCTTTCTTTACGGCTTTCATCAGGTAACATTTGCCGTAACAATGCACTTCCGGCCTGTCTTTGTTTATACAGAGCACCTTGCTGATATAATCGTAGTTAGCTGCATATTCCAGGAAAGGAAATGCAGGTCTGAAGCAGATCACAAGGGCCAGTATGAGAAAGCTGTGTTTCACAGGGCAAAAGTAAGCAATCGTAGTATTTTTGGGGCACTGGTTTTGTTAAAATGACAGGTGCCGGTTGCCAGTTGCCAGTTGAATTTTAAACCCGTAACCCGTAACCGGCAACCGGAAGATCAATTCTCAAAGACAAACTGGATAATATTGGCACCCATTCTCAGGGCTTTTTGCCGGATTTCCTCGGGATCATTATGTACTTCGGGGTCTTCCCAGCCGTCGCCCAGGTCGGTTTCGTGGGTAAAGAGGAGTATCAGTCTTCCCTCGTGGAAATACCCGAAAGCCTGAGGGGGCTTGTTGTCGTGCTCGTGTATTTTAGGGAGTCCGTTTGGAAACCGGAATTTTTGGTGGAATATAGGGTGATTGGCAGGAAGTTCCTCCCATTCTTTATCCGGGAAGATCTTGAGGAGTTCTTTTTCCAGGTAAGGCTTCATTCCGTAATTGTCGTCGATATGCAGAAAACCGCCGGAAAGAAGGTAAGTGTGGAGGTTTTCTGCCTCCTCCCGGGTGAAAAAGACGTTGCCATGCCCGGTCATGTGGAGAAAGGGATACTGGAAAATATCCATGCTGCCGGCTTCCACCGTTTGAAAGTTTTTGCTGATACCCGTGCCCAGTTCACTATTGCAGAACGCGATGAGGTTGGGCAGGGCAGTAGGATTGGCATACCAGTCGCCCCCGCCGCCATATTTCAATAGGGCGACCTCCTGGGCGTGTAGGAAACTGCTCAGGAAAAAAATAGGGATGAATATGATCTTACGCATTATATGATGAATGATTCTGCTGTTTGTTTTTCGTAATATAACACCATACCCGATAGAAACGCATGGCCCCCGAAAAATCGGGGCAGGCTGCGCATCTTTACAGGGATTATATTTTCTGGTTCATCAGCGCAACCGTATGGCAGGCAACTATGGCCGCTGTCTCTGTCCTCAACCGGGTATTCCCCAAAGATACGGGAATATATCCTTTGTCTTTGGCCAGGGCGATCTCTTTTCCGGAAAAATCGCCTTCCGGGCCTATAAGAACTGTGATGTTTTGCCCGGGGGTTATCTTTTGTTTGAGGAGAAACCGTTCTTCTTCTTCGCAATGCGCTATAAAAACCTGGCCTTCTGTTTGCCGTTGCAGAAATTTGTGCAGCGGCATGGCCGGGTTCACTTTGGGCAGATAGGCCGAGAGGGATTGTTTCATGGCCGATTGTATGATTCTTTCCAGTCTTTCGGGTTTTATTTTTGTCCTTTCGGAATGGTCACAGATCACCGGGGTGATCTCGTCAATACCTATTTCCGTGGCTTTTTCAAGGAACCATTCGTAACGGTCGTTCATTTTGGTAGGGGCCACGGCAAGGTGCAGGCCATATGTTCGTGGAGGCTGTTGTGTTTTTCCGGTGATACGGGCAGTACAGTGCTTGATGTCGGCCAGGATGATCTCCGCCTCGAATATCCACCCTTTGCCATTGGTAAGGTGTATGTGGTCTCCTTCCTTTTTTCGCAATACCTTTGCGATATGCCGGCTTTCTTCCCGGTCAAAGACAAACCGGGATTCTTCCTCGCTGATGTCCGGACTGTAAAATAGGTTCATGGGCACAAACTCTGCTGGTTTGTGCGAATATATAAATAATTGTTTCAAGTAACCAGCATGCCATTGACAATTCAGAAGCAATAGTTGGTGTTGGTTTTTTGGGGAATATAAATAATTTTACTTTTGTTTAACTACCCGACCTTCTTTTGGAATGACAACTGTTCTACGGTGGCTCCTCCCATGGTTACGGTTTCTGTTCCGAGTGTTTCAAACCCGGCATCGAGGATTGTTTTTTGATGGTTTTTCTCTATGTCCCATAGTTTTACCACCAAAGCATCGTGTTTCCGCTGCCTGGCGATCTCTTCTGCCCGATGCAGGAGTTCAGGCAGTCCTTTTTCCGTGGAATTGTGAACGATCTTGTGAAAGAGAAGCGGCTTTGAGCTTCCTTCCGGCTTTTTTTCGTCAGGCAGGGAAGAAAGCAGTTCTGCCGAAGCAAGGGGAGTGGCATCCTCAAAGGCCATCAGCATCTGTTTGGAGAAATCGTTATGGCTTTTTACAAGGGGTTCCAGTACATACGTGTTGTCGATATGAGCCTTGATCGCTGCATATTCCGGATGATCTTCAAACAGCCTTCGGTATTGCGCCTTGGTGTTGTCAATGATCCAGTGGGCGTGATCTTCGGTCAGGACAATATATTTTACAGTTACAGGCATATTGATGAATTTTTTAACAGGGTTCGACTTAGGTCTGTTCCGGGGCCTTCTTTTTCCGGAATATATACATCCAGATCGTACGGGACATGCGGAAATTAAAGGTGCTGAGTGCCACGGCTACTACTGCAACGATAAAGAACACATAAAGATTTCCCAGTCCCAGCATAAACTTAACGATAACCATGATAGCTATCATTTCGGCTATGGTGAGCACATAACTCACATACATGGCACCGAAAAAATACCCGGGTTCCTGCACAAAATTATACCCGCAGTTTTCGCATTTGCGATGCATTCTGGGCATGCGGAAAAGAAAAACGTTTCCCCTGGAAGAAAAAATATTCCCCTTTTCACAATTTGGACATTTTCCCCGAATAAGGTTGATGAGATCTGTCATGAGTTGCAATGTTTTTACGGTACAAATTTGAGAAGAAAATAAAAAAACACCATTACACTTTTCTCGCTTTAATTTGTACTTTTGAGACACGATAAAGGAGATGAAAAATATCCAGGTATTACATATCGGCGAATTCGAACAGGAGAAGTCCTACCCCTATTTCTATATAGACACTTTTCGCAGGCATTCAGACAATTTTCACAAAACCATTACCATCCCTCACAAACACAACTTTTTTGTCGTCGTGCTCTTTACGCAGGGGAGGGGCACCCATGAAATTGATTTTAATTCGTATGAGATCAAACCCGGCAGTGTTTTTTTGATGTATCCGGGGCAGGTCCACCACTGGCAATTTACAGAAGATACCGATGGTTATGTACTCTTCCATACCCAGGAATTTTACGAAATGCACTATATCAACCGGCCCGTAAACAATTTTCCCTTCTATTTTTCGACGCAGAACCCGCCATACCTGCTGCTGAACACTGCCGAAACCTCTGAAATGACCCGTTATTTCGAAGAGATCTTGTCCGAATACCGGGAGGAGAACCTGCGCAAGATGCAGCGAATAGTAAGCCTGCTGGACCTGTTATATATAGATCTGAGCCGTCTGTACCTTCAAAGTGGTGCGGAAAAAACGGCCGTTCCCGTAGCCTATACACGAAAAATAAGGCAACTGGAGAAGTTGATCGAAAGGCATTATACCACAGAAAAATTAGCTTCGGCCTATGCGGAGATGATGCATGTTAGTCCCAAGCACCTTAATCGCATGGTCAAAACTTCACTTCAAAAAACCACTTCCGACCTTATCATCGAGCGGGTGATGCTGGAAGCCAAACGCTTGCTGGTACATTCGCCAAATGCCTTTTCTGATATTGCAAGACAACTCGGCTATGAGGACTACGCTTATTTTTCCCGCCTGTTCAAGCAGAAAACCGGTTTAACGCCCTCGGAATTTGTGAAGAAATACAAATAGAGAACAGATATCATATTGTGAATCCAGATAATTTTGTTAAACCTTCCCTTCGGCTTTCTCAGGGACCAAAACCTTGAACCTTGAACCTTGAACCTTGAACCTTGAACCTTGAACCTTGAACCTTCCCTTCGGCTTTGCTCAGGGACCAAACCTTAAACCTTAAACCTCGCCTTGGCCGTAACCGAATGGGCAGAAAAGTCTTTTTCCAGGTACTTAAGGTAACCCGTAATGCCTATCATGGCGGCATTGTCGGTCGTATATTCAAATTTGGGGATAAAGGTCTTCCAGCCATATTTTTTTTCGGCTGCTTTCAGGGCTTCGCGTATCCCCGAATTGGCAGAGACCCCGCCGCCTATGGCAATTTGTTTTATTCCGGTCTCCTTGACGGCTTTACGGAGCTTGTCCATCAGGATATTGACAATGGTGTATTGGATGGAAGCGCAGATGTCTTTCAGGTTTTCTTTGATAAACTCCGGGTTTTCGGCTGCGTGTTTTTGTATAAAGTAGAGAATGGAGGTTTTGAGCCCGCTGAAGCTGAAATCCAGGCCGTCTACCCTGGGTTTCGGGAATTTAAAGGCTTTGGGGTCTCCTTCCCGGGCGTATTTATCGATAAGTGGTCCGCCGGGGTAGGGCAGTCCCAGTATCTTGGCGCTTTTGTCAAAAGCCTCGCCCACGGCATCGTCGATAGTCTCACCTATAACGCTCATGTCAAAATAATGGTCAACCCGGATGATCTGGGTATGGCCACCGCTTATGGTCATGGCCAGGAACGGGAACGAAGGTTTGTCATAGCCCTCTTCCTCGATAAAGTGGGCCAGGATATGTGCCTGCATATGATTGACCTCGATCAGGGGAATGTTCAGCCCCAGTGCAAGCGACTTGGCAAAAGAAGTTCCTACGAGCAGAGACCCCAATAATCCGGGGCCACTGGTAAAAGCTATGGCAGATAACTCTTTTTTACCGATATTTGCTTTGTCCAGGGCCATGTGTACCACCGGAACGATATTTTGCTGGTGTGCCCTGGAAGCCAGTTCCGGAACAACACCGCCGTATTCCTCGTGGATTTTCTGGGTAGCCACAACATTGCTCAGGACTTTCCCGTTAAGGAGAACAGCGGCCGAAGTGTCATCACAGGAAGATTCTATGGCGAGGGTGTATGTTTTTTGCTCCTTCATCAACACTTTTGGAATAAAAATTGTTCTCCGCAAAGGTAGGCAATTTGTTTTGTTGTTTCCACCGACCAACCCGATTACAAACCGATAAGTTATAACCTGTAAATCCAAAAAGGGCGTATCAGAAAACTCAGGAAAATAGTGGTCAGGACCTTTTTGATCCTGGTTTTGTTACTGGTCATGGTCAGCATTTTTCTGGCATTGCCCCCGGTACAGACGAATATTGCCAATCGTGTAACCCGTGCCCTTAACGAGGATTTCGGTACCAATATCCAGGTTAAGAGGGTGTATATATCGTTTTTTGGCAGTGTAAGCCTTCGCGGCATCTATATAGCGGACCATCACAGAGATACCCTGATCTCCGTAAAGCGGCTCAATACCTCCCTGCTCAGCGTTCGCAATGTAAAGAGCATGGTAGACGGAAAACTGAATTTCGGAGATATAGACCTGGAAGGAGTACTTTTTAATTTAAAGACATACAAAGACGAGGAAGATACCAATCTCGACGTGTTTGTCGAAAAGCTCGAAAGCCCGGACACCACTTCCAGCTCGGAACCCTTTTTGCTCACCACTTCCCGGATCGACCTGGAAGATGCCCGGTTTAAACTGATAGACGAAAATACAGAAACTCCCGAAATTCTAGATTTCCAACAGATAAAAGCAAGCCTGCATGACTTTAAGATAGAAGGCCCCGAAGTGACTGCGGCAATAAGACAACTCGGTTTTGTCGCTGAAAGGGGCATTGAGGTAGAAAAGCTGGAAACAGACTTTTCATATGGCCTGGAAGCCATGCATTTCGACGATCTTTCTATTGAAACCTCTGAATCGAATATACAGGGCAACCTGTCCTTTTTTTATAACCGGGAAGACTTTTCAGATTTTCTGAACAAGGTAAAAGTGCAGGGTATGTTTGAAGACGCCACTATTGCCTTTGATGAAATAAACACTTTTTATAATGAATTTGGAAGGGGTAAACGGGTGACGTTCACTTCGAAAGTGGACGGTGTGCTCAACAACCTGAATGCCGGTAACCTGAGGGTAACTACCGAAAATACCAGTATAAGCGGTAATTTTAATTTTAAGGGCTTGTTCTCTTCGAATATACCCTTTAAAATGGATGCCAATATCGGGTATCTCTCCTCCAACTACCATCAGTTGAGAGGGTTGTTGCCCAATATCCTCGGAAATTCGCTCCCGTCGTCCCTGGCCAGGCTTGGGCAGCTTCGTGCACGCGGAAAGGCGGTGCTCACTGAGACTGCGATCAGGACCGACCTGGAGCTCGAAACCGATCTGGGAAGCAGTGTGTCCAACCTGGAACTCACGGAAATCAATGACATAGACAATGCTTCCTATGTCGGGACTATCACTACGACAGAGTTTGACCTGGGGCAGTTTATCGAAGACGACAATTTCGGAAAAACCTCCCTGCGCCTGGATGTGGACGGTAAGGGTTTCACCGAAGAAACGCTCAATACCGAAATAAGAGGGACAGTAGACAACATAGTATATAATGGATACAATTATAAAGATGTGACCGTTTCCGGTATTGTCAAAGACCAATTGTTCGACGGCTCCCTGGTTTCCAACGACGAGAATTTTACGATGAGCTTCGACGGCCTGGCCGACTTTGCCCGTGAAGAGAATCAGTTCGATTTTCGTGCATCCATTACTCATGCCGACCTTCATGCACTTCATTTTGTGTCGAGGGACAGTATTTCTGTTTTTTCCGGTGATATTAATATGAATATCACAGGGAATGATGTAGATAACCTTAAAGGGGAGGTCAGCTTTGCCCGGACCAGCTACAAGAACCAGAACGATAACTATTATTTCGAGGACTTTAAGATCATATCGGTCATAGACACTACAGAAAGGGTGATCACAGTCGATTCTCCGGAGATCATCAACGGGTTTATGAAAGGTAATTTTTCCTTTCGCGAACTGGGTAAAATAGTGCAGAATTCTGTGGGGAGCATCTACGCCAACTACAATCCGTACGAAATACAGCCCGATCAGTATGTGGAATTCAATTTTTTTATCAACAGCAAGATCATTGAAGTATTCTTTCCCCAGGTCAAGATAGGTAAGAATACATATGTTAAAGGAGAGATGGTTGCGGATGAGGGGGACTTTAAGTTCAATTTCCGGTCGCCCGATATCGACGCGTTCGGTAATGCCCTGAAAGGAATAGATCTTCAGATCGACAATAAAAACCCCCTGTTCAATACTTATGTGGAAATCGGGGAAATAAATACGGGATTCTATGATATTTCCGGTTTTAACCTTATCAATACCACGATCAAGGACACGCTCTTTTTCCGGACAGAGTTTAAGGGAGGGGACGGTTTTAAGGATGCATACAACCTGAATTTTTATCATACCATAACGCCGGACAACAAATCGGTCGTAGGCCTCAAGCGATCTGAAGTGGGCTTCAAGGGAAATAAATGGCTGTTGAACAAGGACAACAACCACCAGAACCGGGTGGTGTTCAACAAGACCCTGGACACTATCAGCATAGAGGAAGTAGTGATGAACTACGAAGATGAACAGATCAATCTTCAGGGTAAGCTGATAGACTCCACTTATAAAGACCTTTCGGTCCAGTTTAAGAATGTTTCTCTGGACAAGGTGACCCCGAGTGTCGAAAACCTCGACCTGAAAGGAGTGATCAACGGAGAATTTTATGTGCTTCAGCGGAGGAAAAATTATTATCCCTCGTCCAATCTGCGTATAGATGATTTTACCGTCAACGAGACCAATCTCGGTAATTTTGACATGGGGATCGTAGGGAGCCAGGACTTTTCCAGCTACGGGATCGACGCTGTTATAGAAAAAGACAGTAAAAAAGTACTGGACATAGTGGGGAACGTGGCCTTTGAGAACGATGCTTCTTCCCTGGATTTGAGAATGTCCCTGAACGAGCTGAATATGGCCGCTTTTAGTCTCCTCGGTGAAGACGTGATATCCGACATCCGGGGACTGATATCCGGAGAGGCGAGACTTACCGGAACCTTTGCCAAACCGGACCTTAACGGGCAGCTTACACTGCAGGATGCCGGGCTACGGATACCCTACCTTAATGTAAACCTGGATTTCAACCCCGAAACCACGGTAGACCTTTTCGGGCAGACATTTCAATTTAAAGATGTAACACTTACCGATACGGAATACAAGACCCGGGCCCTCTTTAACGGCACAATAACCCATACCGGATTTTCAGATTGGTATCTCGATATGTCCCTGGACACACAGGGAAAACGTTTTCTGGCCCTGAACACCCCCGAAACCGAGGAAGAACTCTTCTACGGTACCGGCTTTATCAATGGAGAGGCACAGATCTACGGGCTTACGGATGAACTGACCATTAAAATGTTCGCCACTACGGGAAAAGGGACCTCACTGAAGATCCCCCTGGACAATGAAGTAACGGTGGGCGATACGTCTTTTATCAATTTTATAGACAAGAATGCAGAGGCCTCTTTTGATGCCCATGAGAGGGGCCTGGCGGATTACAAGGGACTGGAACTCGAATTTGACCTGGACATCAACCCCGATGCCGAAGTGGAGATCGTGATCGACAAGGAACTCGGAAGTTCGCTGAAGGGCAGGGGGGCAGGAAACATCCTGATGGAGATCAACACCAACGGAAAATTCCGGATGTGGGGAGACTTTACCACGTATAGCGGGGACTACAATTTTAAATACGGCGGTATCATAGAAAAGAAATTCAAAGTAAAACCCGGGGGCTTTATGAGTTGGAACGGTGACCCCGACAGGGCCAATGTTGACCTGGAAGCCGTGTACAGCCTCAACGCCAACCCGGCCGTATTGCTGGACAATAATTCAGTGACCCGCAAGATAGCGACCGACCTGATCATAAAACTTAACGGCGAACTCCTGAAACCGGATATTGACTTTGATATACAGTTTCCCGGGACCAATGCTGTGATCAACTCCGAGTTGCAGTACAAGCTGGATGATAAGAGCAAAAGGGAATTACAGGCCCTCTCCCTGCTGTCCCAGGGAGCGTTTATCAATAATGAGATCAATATAACCAGGGGTGGAGTGGCCGGGAACTTTATCGAATCCGGTTTCAGTATGCTCAATGATATTCTCAACTCCGGGGACGGCAAGTTCGATGTAGGCCTTTCCTATGAACTGGGCACAAGAGACCCCAACCTGGATTTTGAGACCCAGGACAGGTTTGGCGTTACGGTATCTACCCAGATCAGCGAAAGGATACTTATTAACGGAAAGATCGGGGTGCCGATAGGAGGAGTGGCCGAAACCGCTGTGGCCGGTGACGTAGAGGTACAGATACTGCTCAATGAAGACGGGACCCTGAGAGCAAGGATATTCAACCGGGAAAACGAAATACAACAATGGCTGGCCGACCGTATCGGTTATACCCAGGGTGCCGGTCTGTCTTACCAGGTAGATTTTAACACCTTCCGGGAACTGCTGAGAAAAATATTTAAGGCCAGGGAGAAAAATACCGAAAAACCTGATGTCGAAACAGAAGCCAAAAAAGAAGCCTCCACAGGAGAAGATACCATGGGAGGCGGTTTAATACATTTCGGCCAGAAAAAAAGTTAGAAGTACGAAGTTAGAAGTAAAAGCTAAAAACTTCGTACCTCTAACTTCGTACTTCTAACTTTATAAAATATCGTCTTTCATACGGTTCCAGACCACGGCCAGTAAAATTCCCGAAATAATCATAACAATGGTCAGCCCTATGGCCAGGGGATAATTGCCGTATATCCAGTTTCCTGTGGCGAACATGCAGCAATAGACAAGGATACATCCCAGTATCATGGCCAGTATGCCTGAGGGGACGGACCACTTTTGTTTGCCGTCCACAATATTCACATTTTCGGCCCTTGCCTGGTCAATAATACTTTTCCAGCCTGGTCCGCCGGGTTGTGTCTTTTTATAGAAATCATAGAGAACTTCCTTTTTCTCCGGTTTGGTCATAAACGTAACCACGAGCCATACGATGGTAGTGACCAGGACAATGGAGGGGAGGTTGGCCCATCCGGGGAATACGCCAGCCACCTCTGTGCCGCTTGTGTCTGTATAGCCAAAGAGATAATCGCCCAGGGGAGAAAGGGTCAGTACAAGGCTGCTGATGGCTGCGGCGAACATCACGGATATTTCGCTCCACGCGTTGATGCGCCACCAGAACCAGCGCAGGATGTAAACCAGTCCCGTTCCCGCACCGAACATAAGGAGAATACCAAATAATTGGGCAGCATTGGTCAGCAGCAGGGCCATTATTGCACTGGCTACCATAAGCAATACGGTGGAGAGCCTGCCGATATTTACCAATTCTTTTTCTGATGCGTTCTTGCGTATCGTTTGTTTGTAAAAATCGTTGACAATATAAGAAGAGCCCCAGTTGAGCTGTGTTGAAATGGTGCTCATATAGGCCGCTCCTAGCGATGCCAGTACGAGGCCGAGGAGTCCGCTGGGTAATTTGGTAAGCATGGCAGAGTAGGCCAGGTCGTGCCCGAGTTTGCTTTCCTCTATATTAGGGAAGGCTTCGTGTATGCTGGCAATATCCGGAAAGACCACCAATGAGGCGAGGGCTACCAATATCCAGGGCCAGGGGCGCAGGCCGTAGTGCAGAATATTAAAAAAGAACGTAGAGGCTATGGCGTGATTTTCATTTTTTGCAGCCAGCATACGCTGGGCAATGTATCCGCCTCCGCCGGGCTCTGACCCCGGGTACCAGGAGCTCCACCACTGCACCGCGAGCGGTATGATAAGGATGGAGATCAGGGCTTCCGTATCTGAGAAGTCGGGTAAAATAGACAGCTTTCCAGCTACATTTTCATGAGTTATCATTTTTGAGATACCTCCAACTTCCGGCAGGTTTACCAGGTAGTACGCTGCACCTACGGCCCCTACAATGGCTGTAAAGAAAAGGATAAAATCGGTATATACCACACCGCGGAACCCGCCGATGGCACTGAATATTACCGTAATGATCCCACCTATAAGAACCGTTTGTAAGGGAGAAAGCCCCAGCATAATGCCTCCTATTTTTATCGCTGCGAGGTTCACTGCGGCCAGGGTAATGATGTTAAAAAAGAGTCCGAGATAAAGGGACCGGAACCCGCGTAAAAAACGTGCGGGCTTGCCTCCGTATCGCAGCTCGTAAAACTCCATATCGGTGAGCACGTTGGATTTTCGCCATAATTTAGCGTAGATGAATACCGTAGATAGGCCTGTGAGTAAGAATGCCCACCATTCCCAGTTTTTGGACACACCATCGGAACGGACAAAATCTGTGACCAGGTTGGGAGTATCTGTCGAGAAGGTCGTGGCAACCATAGAAAAACCAAGGAGCCACCAGGGCATGCTTCGGCCCGACAGAAAGTATTCTGTGGTATTCTTTCCGGATCTCTTGGAAACAACAATACCGACAATTAAGGTTAAGGCAAAAAAACCGAAAATAATAGAGTAATCTAATAATGATAGTTTCATGAAATGTTGTGGTTAGTCCCTCGGTCCAGCCTGCCCTGAGCTAAGTCGAAGGGCTCGGGAACCGAAATTAATAATTAATAAATCATATTCCTTGGCTCCGCCCGGGAACCGAAAATCTTTGATAGTATACCCAAAAAGGTAATTCATAAAATGTAATATGTACATCATATAAGGTCCTGGTTGTCTTTAAAAATGCTGTCCTTGGCCTGTTTAGTATAATTTCGCCCTATGGGTATTCTTTTATTGTTTATTTCCAGAATATTGCCTTCAACAGCCTTTACCTTGTCTATTGCAATAGTATAAGAACGGTGTACCCTGATAAACTGGGAAGCCGGTAACTCTTCGGTTATATTGGTCAGGGATTTGTGCACGATATATTCGTCTATGGCTGTCACCACTTTTATATAATCCTTCAGGCTTTCGATAAAAAGGATATCATTGAGGTTGATTTTTACCATTTTTTTATCTACCTTTAGGAACATGTGCGGTTCCTGCTGTGCTTTTATGTTTACGAACCCACTACGTTTTATAGAGATGTCCTTAGCGAGTTTGTTAACAGTTTTTGCAAAACGGTGAAAAGGGATGGGTTTTACCAGGTAGTCAAAGACATCGAGCTCGTAACTTTCCACAGCATACTCCCGGTATGCGGTGGTGATGACGATGAATGCGTCGTGGTTGATGTTCTTGATAAAGTCCAGTCCGCTCATTTTGGGCATGTTGATATCCAGGAAGATGACGTCGACATCGCGGTTTTCCAGTGTAGCCATGGCTTCTATGGGGTTGTTGTGGCAGGCGATGATCTCAAGATTCTGAAACTCCCTGGAGTGAGACTGCAGTACACTTATGGCCAGAGGCTCGTCATCTATAATGATACACTTAATTTTCATCTGTCCCAGATTTAAAAAACACCATATTCAGCCGGCGCCATTCTGCTACCTGATTTATGCCCAGGTGATTGAAAAATTGATAAAAACATCTCAAAAAGAGCCAAAAAATAGATGTATTTTTACTAATAACAAAATATTTTAAAACAATTTTTTATCCATGTAAAATATTGATATTTACTAATATGCAAAATAATGCAGTTGATGAGTTTTTTAGTGCTGTTTAGCTAATTTTTTTTACCGGTGGGGTATTAATTTCTAAATTTTTGCCCTTCGACTCCGCTTAAGGATCGAGCCTGAAATCTGCCCTTAGGCTTAGATCAGGAGCCAAAACCTGAAACGTGAAACCAACACCTTTATGTCCGTAAAATAGTGCTATTCGTGATGTAGTTGGGTGCGCTGGTCGAAAAAATTTTAACATTTGGACCATATTAAATAATTTAGTTTCGAGAAAATAATCATTTCACACCGTTAGTTATGCATCGATATTTAGTACAGGCTAATGATATTAGTCATAAGGAAGTAGGGAAGTTTGAAGAGACCCGGTACGAAAAACTTCACAACGAAGTCTTTGAAAACTCCTATCAGGCGTCTGCCCTTGTTGCCGAAGAGATAGCGCAGCTTATAAAGGATAAACAGGAAAAAGGGGAGAACTGCGTGCTGGGGCTGGCTACGGGTTCTTCGCCCATTAAGGTATACGAAGAACTGGTTCGTATGCACAGGGAAGAAGGCCTGAGCTTTTCTAATGTGATCACCTTTAATTTGGATGAATACTACCCGATGAGTAAGGATAATCATCAGAGTTATCATTACTTTATGCATCAGCATTTGTTCGACCACATTGATATAAAGCCGGAAAATGTGCATATACCCGACGGTAAAGTTCTCCTGGATGAAGTGCATCAATATTGTATAGATTACGAGATGAAGATCAAGGAGCACGGCGGACTGGATTTCCAGTTGCTGGGTATAGGCCGTACGGGACACGTAGGGTTTAACGAGCCGGGATCGCACTACAACTCCGGAACGCGGATCATTACCCTCGACCACCTGACGAGGAGCGATGCTGCATCTGATTTTAACGGTATAGAAAATGTGCCCAAAAGGGCCATCACCATGGGGATCGGCACCATTCTCAAAGCAAAGCGGATTGTGCTGCTGGGCTGGGGACATAAGAAAGCAGAGATTATCAAAGATACCGTAGAAGGAGAGATCACTTCCAATGTACCGGCAACCTATCTGCAACAACACAAGAACACCACCTTTATACTGGATTACGAAGCCGCTTCGGAGCTCACCAGGTTCAAAACCCCCTGGCTTGTGGGGCAATGTGTGTGGACGGATGAGCTGAAACGCAAAGCGATGGTGTGGCTCAGCCTCAAGGCTAATAAGCCCATACTGAAGCTCACCGACAGGGATTACAACGACAATGGTATGTCCGGGCTGCTCGCCCAGGAAGGTTCGGCTTACGAGCTGAATATTCAGATGTTCAACGTATTGCAGCACACCATTACCGGATGGCCGGGAGGTAAGCCTAATGCCGATGACACCAACAGGCCTGAAAGGGCGGAACCCGCCAGGAAAAGGGTTATCATATTCAGCCCGCACCCCGATGACGATGTGATCTCCATGGGTGGAACATTCTGCCGCCTCATTGACCAGGGGCACGAGGTGCACGTGGTATATCAGACCTCCGGTAATATTGCGGTAACCGACGCCGAGGCCCTTAAGTTTGCCGAAGTGGCCAAGGATATGACCGCCGATACCCCCTCGGTTTTCGAAGAGGCGGTCGAATTCCTGACGAATAAGAGGGAAGACCAGATCGATTCTTTAGATGTAAGGAAGCTGAAAGGGCTTATACGAAGAAGGGAATCCTATGGAGCTACGCGCTACATCGGTTTGGACGACAAGAACGTGCATTTCCTTAACCTGCCCTTCTATGAAACCGGGGAGGTAAAGAAAAACCCTCTCGGAGAAGAAGACATACAGATCATTGTGGATATCATAGAGCAGATAAAACCACACCAGATATATGCTGCCGGCGACCTGGCCGACCCCCACGGAACGCACAAAGTGTGCCTGGACGGGATATTCGAGGCTCTGAAGCTGTTAAAGACCAAGCCTTATATGAACGATTGCTGGGTATGGCTTTACCGCGGAGCATGGCACGAATGGGGACTGGACGAAATAGAAATGGCGGTACCCATGAGCCCGGGACAAGTGGTTCAGAAACGGAATGCCATCCTGTTCCACCAGTCACAAAAAGACCGGGTAATGTTCCAGGGAGACGATTCCAGGGAGTTTTGGATGCGGGCTGAAGAGCGGAACAAAGCCACTGCAAAACTGTATGATGCCCTGGGACTAGCAGATTACGAAGCTATCGAAGCATTTAAGAGATATCATTTTTAGTGTTTTTACCGGTTGCCAGTTATGGATTGTCCGGATGCCAGGTCTGAAAACCGGTAACCGGCAACTGATAATTGGCAACTATCAATCATTACGTTCGGATCCGCCTGTCTGTTTCAGCAGGCGGATTTTGAATTATGGGCAGTAGCGTAAACAGTGTTTTTTCCGGAAAAAACCGGAAAGGGATACGGGCACTGCAGAATAAATAAAATGCTGAAATAGCATAAATAAGGTCAGAATGAGTTCCTGGTGTTAAATTATAACAGCTTGGAGTTAAAAGTTTTTAACGAAAACGTTAGAAATACTTAAACATTCGCAATTAGATTTTCAGGAATAGAATTATTAAATATCTTTGGTAGCTTTTAAAATAAAACTCATGTCAAACAATATAAAAAAGATCGCTGTTTTGACCTCCGGGGGAGATGCTCCCGGGATGAATGCGGCTATCCGGTCTGTAGTGCGTACCTGTGCCTATTACAATATAGAATGTGTAGGGATCTATCGAGGGTACGAGGGGATGATAGAAGGAGACTTTAAGCATATGAATGCCCGGAGTGTGAACAATATCATCAACAGGGGAGGAACGATCCTCAAATCTGCAAGGTCGAAAGAATTCCGGACAGAAGAAGGCAGAAAAAAAGCCTATGAGCAATTAAAGGCAGAGGGAATAGAAGCGTTTGTGGTTATAGGAGGCGATGGTTCCTTTACCGGGGCGATGATATTCAGTGAAGAATTTAATTTCCCAGTAATGGGTATTCCCGGAACCATAGACAATGATATCTACGGTACGAGTTTTACACTGGGTTACGATACTGCGCTCAACACTGTGGTAGAGGCTATTGATAAAATAAGGGATACGGCCATTTCCCACAACAGGCTGTTCTTTGTAGAAGTCATGGGGAGAGATGCCGGGCACATTGCTCTGAACACCGGTGTTGGAGCAGGTGCCGAAGAAATACTTATCCCGGAGGAAGACCTCGGCCTGGACCGTTTGCTGGAATCTCTCGAAAGGAGCCGCCTTTCCGGGAAATCTTCCAGTATTGTACTGGTGGCCGAAGGCGACAAGATAGGAAAGAGTGTTTTTGAGCTCAAGGAATACGTAGAGGAGAACCTGCCCGATTATGATGTACGGGTCACTGTTCTCGGGCATATACAACGTGGCGGAAGGCCTACCTGTTTTGACAGGGTCCTCGCCAGCCGCATGGGGGTAAAAGCTGTGGAAAGCCTGCTGGAAGGAAAGTCCAATTATATGGTAGGGTTTATTCAGGATAAGATAAGCCTCACCCCGCTGGACAAGGCCGTAAAAGGAAAGTCCGAAATAGACAGGGAGCTCCTGAGAGTGTCAGACATTATGACCACTTAAGAAAGCACCCCGCAACTGGTAACCGGAAACTGGCAACCGGTAATCGGTAACCGACAACAGCAAATCACAATAAATCACATAAATAATTAAGATCATGTCAAACTTAAAAATTGGTATTAACGGTTTCGGGAGAATAGGAAGGTTAGTTTTCAGAGAAACCGTAAAAAGGGACAATGTAGATGTAGTAGCAATAAATGACCTGTTAGACGTAGAGCACCTGGCATACCTTTTAAAATACGATTCTGTTCACGGTACGTTCAACGGTACTGTTGAAGTAAAAGACGGAAACCTGGTGGTTAACGGAAATACAGTAAGGATCACTGCAGAAAGAGATCCGAAAAACCTGAAGTGGGATGCCGTAGGAGCTGATGTAGTGGCCGAGTGTACCGGAATTTTCACCACGCTCGATACAGCGCAGCAGCACATCGAGGCAGGAGCCAAAAAAGTGGTGATCTCTGCACCTTCAAAAGACGCTCCTATGTTTGTAATGGGTGTAAACCACAAAGAAGTAAAATCTACCGATAACATCGTGTCTAACGCTTCCTGTACGACCAACTGTCTGGCACCGATCTCCAAAGTGCTGAACGACAAATTCGGTATCGAAGAAGGCCTGATGACCACTGTACACGCTACCACAGCAACACAACTTACCGTTGATGGCCCGTCTAAAAAAGATTACCGCGGAGGTAGAAGCGCCATGGCCAACGTTATACCCGCATCTACCGGGGCAGCCAAAGCCGTGACCAAAGTGATCCCTGCACTGGAAGGTAAACTTACCGGAATGGCATTCCGTGTACCTACACCAGATGTATCCGTAGTAGACCTCACTGTAAGGCTGGAAAAGGAAACTTCTTATGAAGACATCAAAAAAGTTGTAAAAGAGGCTTCAGAAGGAGAGCTGAAAGGTATTCTGGGATATACCGAAGAACCGGTAGTATCACAGGACTTTGTAGGAGATACCCGTACCAGTATCTTTGATGCCGGAGCCGGTATAGAGCTCAACTCCAAATTCTTTAAAATAATAGCATGGTACGACAATGAAGCAGGTTATTCAAGTAAACTCGTAGACCTGGCGCTTCACGTATCTTCATTGTAATAAGATGGTATAAAAGAGGATAAATAGAGGAAATAGTTTGTATTTTTGGTTGCAGGTTGCAGGTTTTCATTGTTCCTGAATAATTGTTGTAACCTGCAACCTGGAACTTACAACCTGAAACAACCCCAAATAACCTCCATTTGTCCATTCTTTAGTAATAAAATTGAGAATATGATATTAATTGTTGATAGTGGAGCTACAAAATCTGACTGGATAGCCCTGGATGAAGAAGGAAACCAGCTGTTTATAACAAAGACACTCGGACTGAGTCCGGAAGTACTGACCCGGGAGATCATTGATGAACGTCTGGCCAACAATTTTGAACTGAGCGATAACAGAGCAAAAGTTACCCAGCTGTATTTCTACGGAGCCGGTTGCGGCACCGATCGTATGAAGAACTACCTGACGAAGATCTTCAAGAACTTTTTCGTCAATGCCAGGATATTTATCCAGGAAGATACCTATGCGGCCATACACGCCACTGCCCAACCGGGAGAGCACGCCATAGTGTGTATCCTGGGAACGGGATCGAACTGCAGTTATTACGATGGCAGCGAGGTTTTTCAGAAAGTAACATCGCTGGGATATATACTCATGGATGACTGCAGCGGTAACTATTTCGGCCGCCAGTTGCTTCGCGATTACTATTATCACAGGATGCCCCAGAACCTGGCTCATAAATTTTCCGGAACTTATGACCTCGAAGCCGATGTCATAAAAAACAATCTTTATAAGCAACCTAACCCGAATACCTACCTGGCCACCTTTGCGAGGTTTGTTATTGAAAACCGGGAACAGGAATACTGCCAGAACCTCATTAAGGAAGGCATGCAGTTGTTTATAGACAATGCTATCCGGCAGTACGAACAGGCAGAGTCTGTACCCGTTCATTTCATAGGCAGCATAGCTTTCTATCTTCAGAAAGAACTGAACGAAGTTATGGCGGAGAACAACCTTAAGGTTGGAAATATATTGCGGCGCCCTATCGACAACCTCGTGGAATACCACAAGGCTATCGTGTTTAATAAATAAGGAAATATAATGTAGAGACGCACGACCGTGCGTCTCTACATTATATTATTTTTATTCCTGATCAGGATTTACAGCGATCATAGAGATCTCCACATTCACAAATTTGGGCAAATTGGCCACTTCTACCGTTTCCCTTGCAGGGGCAGTGTCTTCGCTGAAATACGTTCCGTAGACCTCATTGATCTTTCCGAAATTATTCATGTCGCTGATAAAGATGGACGACTTTATCACATGGCCAAAATCCATACCGGCAGCACTGAGAATGGCTTTCAGGTTTTGCATCACCTGTGTGGTCTCCTCTTCAATGGAATTTTGCACCAGTTCCCCCGTCTTCGGGTCCAGGGATATCTGCCCGGAAATATAAAGCGTGTTCCCGGATAGCACGGCTTGGTTGTATGGCCCTATCGGAGCAGGCGCCTGGTCGGTGTTAATGATCTTTTTCATATTTTTCGGTTTTTATAGTCGAGTTAAAAATTGAAATATTCCATCACAGCCACATCACTTATAATAACTTTAAACCTGCAACTGGCAACCGACAACTTACAACTGCCTGTCCGGGTTCCGTCTTTTTTCCCATTTGATGTCGCTGAGCATGGAGCTCTTTATCCCGATAAAGAAATACCAGGAAGTACGGTTTCCGAATGGGGTCCAGCTGAAGTTCATACGCCAGCTTTCCAGGTCTCTTTCAAAACGGAGCTGGGTATAGGTGAATCCCCTGTTCTTAAAGTCATAGCCCGAGGATATTCCCATACGCCATTTGGGCGACAGTTCCACATTTCCCGAGAACATCAGCGAATTGTTGCTTATTTCGTTTTGCCTGTTGGAGTTGGAGTAGGTCATGGAATAGGCCAGTCGCAGGTCCCAGGGTAGGGTAGCTCCGTAGAACTTGGTATCTTCCTCTTCTTCGTCTTCATCTTCGTCGTCCGGGAACATCCTGCCGTCGCTGAAATCCTGTTGTACACCAAACAGGTCGTCGTCCCTTCCCCCGCTACGCGTATTGTCGTTTTTCCGGTCAATGCTACTGTCTTTGAAAGTCTTGCTCGATATGGTATAGCTCGTAGTAAGATTGGCATTGGTCAGCCGGAACAGGCTTCCCCCGTTGTCGATATTGAACTTTTCAATTCTGCGGCCGCTGTTGTCTATGGCATAGGGGTCGAGCGTTGCCCCGAAATTGATGGTCATCTTGTTGTCAAACAACGGCACACCTCCTGTAACCCGCAAGGGGCTCCACGGCAGGGAATCTGCAGCGATATTGTAGCTGGTAGAAAAGTTGAGGTTATTGAGCAGGGTTATCTTTTTCGGCTCTGTGGCTGTGGTGTCCTTGTCAGTGACTTTGGCCTCCAGGGTGTTGCTGATGGAGATCCCGATGTTGTTGGAATTTCCCCTGCTGGGCGTGCCGTAAATACCACCCTCGAACCGGGTGTATTCCCTGGTCTCGCCCTCTTCATTGGCAATGTATTCATCGTAGTACTGGTCAAACCCGGGAGTGTAACCATAACTTATGGACGGCCGCATGGTATGGCGTATGGCCTGTATCTTTTTGCCCTCTTTAAAAGTGAACATGCCGTAGAGCGTAGTACCCAGGCTGGCGCTGAAATTGTACTGGCCAAAACGGTCAAATCCGTTTATGGTGTCAATAGGAGCTTCCTCCAGTTCAGGGTCGTAATCGTGCCTTCGGATGGTTTTTAGTTGCCATACATCGTCATAGTTGACACTGACCGAAGTACTCAGGTATTTGAATATCTTAAAGTTCGTACTGAGGGGAATGCTGTGCCTGAATCCCGTTTTGGCATCTTCGAACATTTCCTTTTTAAAGAACAGGGAATCCGTGGTCTGAAACCTGTTTTCCGCTCTCAGGTTGTACTGAAAGTTGATATTCTGGAAAAAACCTTTCTTAATGCCCGATTTCGGGGCAAAGGGATAAATACGTTCCATACTGGCCTGCAGCGTAGGCAATGTCATATTGATGACCTCGGTATTGGTGTTTTGTGAGTGTGTAGCAGTAAGACTCAGGTTTACTGCCGGGTATCCGGGGAAGGATTTCGAATAGGAAATGGATGATGTCAGGGTGTTCTGCATATGGTTCCCTGTATTGACCTGGTTGTAGGAATCCTTGTAATACCGGCTGCTACCGAGGTTAAGGCTGGCTGAAAAACGCGAATTGGGATTTGCCTTTGCATCCTGGTTGTGAGACCATTGGATGTTGTACTGGGTTTGCCTGCTGTAATCGGGAAACCCCTTCTGGCTGTTGACGAGGTTCTCAAACCTGAAATTGAAATTCCCGCGAAACTTGTAACGAACGGCGTAGTTGGTCTCGGTGCGAAACCCATAACTTCCGTTGGTGTAATAATCGCCCAGCACGGCCAGGTCCAGGTGGTCGTTGACGGCAAAATAATACCCTCCGTTCTGTAAAAAATACCCCCGGTCGTTCACCTCGCCGAAAGAAGGGAATATCAGGCCCGATTCACTGCTTTTTTCCGACATGGGAAAATAGGCGAACGGTACTGCGATGGGGGTGGGGACATCGGCAATGTACATATTGCTGAATCCGGCGATCACCTTTTTCTTGGGGACGAATTTTGCTTTTCGCACCCGGATGTAATATTCCGGGTCGTCCAGGTTTTTCGAAGTAGTAAGTTTTCCTTCGTGAAGAAAGTATACCGAGTCGTTCTCCTTTTTGGTGACCTCGGCAAATACGTTCATCTCACCTCCCACGGTCTGCTCAGATCTCGAATTCCATATCAGGGCCCTCTGGGTGTCGAAATTGTATCGTATGGAATCCGGCTCTACAATATTGTTGCCCTGTTTAAAATAAGGCGCTTGTGTCAGGGTTCCCGTAGAATCCTTGATACGCCCGGCATAAACCTCCTTTTTTTCATAATCGATAACAATGACACCAGATTTTAATTCCGTGTCCTGATAATAGACTTCCGCTTCATTATAAAGGTATATCTTGTTTTCGCTGCGTACGGTTTTCTGGTAGTCCTTGGCCTTGTACTTGATCTGGTCGTCAATAAATTGTTTTTTCGGGGGTACACTGTCTTTTTTAATGCTGTCCTGGACCGTGCTTATTTGTGTAGTGTCTAGCAGAATATCATTTGCTATGATAGAATCATTGATCTTCAGCTCAGGCAGGGCCTCTTTTATAGAGACTTGCGAAGAATCTTTCCGGGCTTCAATGTTTAATGGTTGTTTTACCGGGGTTTCCTGTGCAAAAAGGAAGGGATGGCAAAACAACAAAATAAGCATTAAAAGTATGTAAGTGATTTTTGCTTGCAATGCTTTAAATCCTATTTTTGTAAAAATATGGCCCGGTGTTCCGCCTGCGGGCCGGGCATAAATTTCCTGTCCTGAGTTTCGTACAGGCAAAGATGTGAAAAAAATATGCGATTTCCTCGTTGCAGGTTTTGATTTTATATTTTTTTGATACACCGGAGACGAGTTTCCCGGAAACCTCCGGGTGTAAAAATATGGCGATTGAGATAAATAACGTGCTCCTTTTTAACAATATTTTCAATACAAGACGTTAAATTAATAATAAGGAGTGAATTAGTGTCAGGTTTATTGCCTCTGTAAAATAAAGATACATGATAAGAAAGGTTTGGTTGTGGCCTGTATTGCTGGCAGGTTTTTTATGGTTGTGTTCTTTCGGAGAAGGGGGAGAGAAAGAAGAAGCAAAAAAAGTTTTTACCGTGGTGCTCGATGCGGGACACGGGGGGCGTGACCCCGGGAAAGTTGCTAATGGAGTAAAGGAAAAGGATATAGCCCTGGATATTGTGCTTTTAATAGGAAAGGAACTGGAAAAGCACGATGACATCAAGGTCGTTTACACGCGTAAGACCGACAAGTTCATCAACCTTTATGTAAGAGGGAAAATAGCCAACGAAGCTAACGCCGATCTTTTCGTTTCTGTCCATTGTAATGCTCATAACTCTAATGCTCATGGTAGTGAGACATATGTGTTGGGATTGCATGCAAACCGTCAGAATTTTGAGGTGGCCAAGACGGAGAACGAAGTGATCTACCTGGAAGAAGATCACGAGACCAATTATGCAGGCTACAATATTAATTCGCCCGAGTCTATTATAGGTCTTACCATAATGCAGGAAGAATTTCTTACCCAGAGCATTCAGTTGGCAAAATTGTTACAGGATAATTTCACGGTAAAACTAAAGCGAAAGAACCGGGGAGTGAAGCAGGCCGGGTTTATAGTGCTTCATCAGACCTTTATGCCCAGTGTGCTCATAGAGACAGGTTTTATAACCAATAGGAATGAGAAAAATTACCTGGCTTCCAAAAAAGGAAAATCAGAAGTGGCTGAAAATATTGCAGAAGCTGTTATTCACTACAAAAAAAACATTACAGACAATATTGCAGTTGACGATATCCCGGTAACTCCTGAAAAAGAAAATGTATCACCCGGTGTGGTGTTTAAGGTGCAAATTGCGGCAGGGCATACTAAAATCGAACCCAAACGCTATAATTTCCGCGGGCTTGAACCCATATCGATGGAAACATTTGGCAGCGCATATCGTTACATGTATGGAGAAACCCCCAGCTATGACGATGCCCGGGAACTGCAAAGGCAAGCCAAAGACAAGGGGTATGATTCCGCCTATATCGTCGCGTATAAGAACGGAGAGCGCATTGCAGTGGATAAAGTGTTGCAGAATTAACGACTTACAATATTCCTATATGTAACCTTCAATATCTGAATCTCAAATCTAACATCTAATATCTCAAATCTAAAAAGCGTCTTAAGAAAATTATTTCTAAATTTGTTCACAACCCAAAAAGCAGGAACATTTGAAGATATCAAGAGAATTTAAGACAGCTATCATAGTTTTAGGCGGTATACTGTTATTTATACTGGGTTTTAGCTATTTGAAATCCAACCCTCTTTTTAAATCCTACAGGACCTATTACGCAGTGTACAACCACGTCGGAGGATTGACCACAGGGACTTCGGTAACCATTAACGGTTTCCCGGTGGGGAAGATATTGGGCATCCGGTTTCTGGATGAAAAAGGCAAGCTGCTGGTAACATTTTCCGTGGAAAACGATTTCGGGTTCTCCAGGAGCAGTAAGGCAGAGCTCTACGACACCGGGATCATTGGCGGAAAGGCCATTCAGATCGTTCCGGTCTTTGACGGGAGCGAAAGATCGGTTTCGGGAGATACCCTGCCGTCTTCCATAAAGCCCGGACTCACGGAACTGGTAACGCAAAAACTCACCCCTTTGCAGGCTCAGCTGGGAAGTATGATCCAGCATGCCGATTCCGTACTTTCCGGAGTAAACAGCATACTCGACGAACAGTCCAGAACAGACCTTAAAGCCAGTATAGCCAATCTCAAAGACATCACAACCAATTTTAAGAGCAGCTCCGTAACCCTGAACGCCCTGCTGCGGGACAACAAGGAAAAACTCGACAGTTCTATCGAAAATATAGAAGGGCTTACAGGTAATCTTAAAGACGTTTCCGGCGCCCTGGCAGAGGCTGACCTGGAACAGACCATGGCCGAATTGCAGCAAACGATAAACGGTTTTAACAATGTCATTGCAAAAATAGACCAGGGAGAAGGCTCTATCGGCAAGCTGCTCAAGGACGAGGAATTGTACGATAACCTCACCGGGGCATCCCTTCAACTGGAGGAGTTGCTGCAGGACATGAAGCTCAATCCCAAAAGATATGTGCATTTTTCCCTGTTCGGCAAAAGGGCTAAACAATATGAGGCCCCCGGGGAAGAGAAAGAGAAATAAACCACTTTGGATTGAAAGTCCGGAGACCACCGGGGGGTGTCAACAGGCACAAAAGAACATACTCATAATTGAAGGAATAGTTTAGAGATTATAATCTAGAAGAGATAACATGGCTATCATACCAAATATAATTTTTGCCGTTGTCCTCATTGCAGGAATAGGTTTCTTTGCAAGGAATGTCCGGAAACTGGCCCGCAATATCCGGCTTGGGAAATCAACAGACAGGTCAGACAACAGGTCACAGCGCTTTAAGAACATGGCCCGTATTGCATTGGGACAGCAAAAAATGGTAGTGCGCCCCGTAGCGGGTATTATGCATATTATTGTATACCTCGGGTTTCTCATTATCAATATCGAGGTCCTGGAGATCATTATAGACGGACTTTTAGGTACACACCGCATATTTTCCTTTCTGGGCGGTTTCTACACCGTGCTTATCGGTGGGTTTGAGATCCTCGCCATACTGGTGCTGGTGGCCGTGACCGTATTCTGGATACGAAGAAATATCATCCGGCTCCAACGCTTCTGGAACCCCGAGATGAAAGGATGGCCAAGGAACGACGGAAACCTGATCCTTTATTTCGAAATGGTGCTGATGGTCCTGTTCCTCGTTATGAACGCCACCGATGCCCCGTTTCAGCAGATGCAGGCGGGAAATGTAATAAGCCGGTTCATCGCACCGTGGTTTGACGGACTGCCGGCATCGACAGTGCATGTTGTCGAACGGAGTGCATGGTGGTTGCACATAGTCGGGATACTGGTCTTTCTCAATTACCTCTACTATTCCAAACACCTGCATATACTGCTGGCATTTCCGAACACCTATTTTGCCAGCCTCAACCCTAAAGGGCAGTTCAATAATCTGGAAGCTGTGACCAATGAAGTAAAACTGATGATGGACCCCAATGCCGACCCGTTCGCTGCTCCGCCGGAGGGTGAGGACGATGCCCCGCCCGAAAAATTCGGTGCATCCGATGTTACCGACCTGAACTGGGTGCAGCTGCTCAATGCCTATACCTGTACCGAATGTGGGCGTTGTACCAGTGAATGCCCGGCAAACCAGACCGGGAAAAAACTATCCCCGAGAAAAATTATGATGGATACCAGGGATCGCCTGGAAGAAGTTGGGAAAAATATAGATAATAATGGTACTTTTGCAGAGGATAACAAGTCATTGTTAGACAATTATATCACCCGGGAAGAACTCTGGGCCTGCACTTCGTGTAATGCCTGTGTGGAAGCCTGCCCGGTGAGTATTGATCCCCTGTCTATTATACTGGACATGAGGCGTTACCTGGTCATGGAACAGTCCGCAGCCCCTGCCGAGTTGAATAACATGATGACCAATATTGAAAACAACGGCGCCCCGTGGCCGTATAACCAGATGGACAGGTTGAACTGGAAGAACGAAGGATAAACAGGGACAGGTGACTGATGACCGATGACTGAAGTAAACATCTGTCACCGGTCATCGGTCCTCCGACAAAAAACAACAAAAATCAAGTATAACCAATCCAAAATGATGTCCGTGAAAGGACACAGAAGCTATGAAAAAGGAAGAAGTAGAAAAGCTGTTACACGACAAAGTAGAGGCCGGAGAACACATAAGCCCTGTATTGCCGGAAGGGATTAAGAACTACCTGATAGATATTGACGGTACCGTAACAGAGGACGTCCCTAATGAAGAACCGGAACGGATGGCCACATGCAAGCCTTTTCCCGATGCCCTGGCTACACTGAACAAATGGTACGAAGAAGGGCATATCATTACTTTTTTCACCTCCCGTACGGAAGATCACAGAGAGGTGACCGAAGAATGGCTGGACAGGCACGGCTTTAAATACCATGGACTCCTGATGGGAAAACCCAGGGGAGGTAACTATCACTGGGTAGACAATCACCTGGTAAGAGCCACAAGATACAATGGCAAGTTTACCGATCTTATAGAAAAGGAAGTCACCATCGAGGTGTTCGACGACGGAAAACACGACTAAACTATCGGGATTTACGATTACAGGACATAAGACATAGGGCTAACTTTGCCTGTTGCAGGTAGAAATCAGGGGCCATACGTCGTAAGTCATAAATCGTAAGTCCTGAGTCATAAATCGTAATTTTTATGAAAGTACCTACCATGGCCGAAATGATGGCCGAAGGCAGGCAACCCGAAGTATTGTTCTGGGTAGGCTGTGCCGGGAGCTTTGACGACAGGGCCAAAAAGATCACCAAAGCATTCGTAAAGTTGCTCAACAAGGCCAACGTGGAATTTGCTGTACTGGGAACGGAGGAGAGTTGCACCGGAGACCCTGCCAAAAGGGCCGGGAATGAATTTCTCTTTCAGATGCAGGCGGTGACCAATATAGAGGTACTCAACGGCTATGAGGTAAAAAAGATCGTTACCGCATGCCCCCATTGTTTTAATACCCTGAAAAACGAATATCCTTCCCTGGGAGGAGATTATAAGGTAATGCACCATACCCAGTTCCTGAAATCCCTGCTCGAAGAAGGCAGGCTCGCCATAGAAGGCGGCAAGTTCAAGGGGAAGCGCGTTACCTATCACGATCCCTGCTATCTCGGAAGGGCTAACGGGGTTTACGAAGCCCCGCGGGAACTTATCCGGAAACTCGATGTGGAACTGGTGGAAATGCGCAAATGCAAAAAAGCCGGACTTTGCTGCGGGGCCGGAGGTGCCCAGATGTTCAAGGAACCCGAAAAAGGGAATAAGGACGTCAACATCGAAAGGACCGAACAGGCCCTGGAAACCCGCCCTGATATTGTAGCTGCCGGATGCCCCTTTTGCAATACCATGATGACAGATGGTGTGAAAAACAAAGAAAAAGAGGCTGAAATAGCCGTTATGGATGTGGCAGAGCTTATAGCCAATGCAGAAGAATTATAAAGGGAGAGACTTATAACGATAGGACCTAAGACATAGGACCTTTTCTGTTGTTCTAAGTCCTTAAGTCGTAAATTGTAAATCAAAAATTAACCATGTATATTCCGTTCAAAGAGCTCCCTGATACATCTAGAATATGGATATATCAGGCCAACAGGAGTTTTACCGAAGAAGAGCTGGAGGAGATAAAGGCCAGAACAGAAGCATTTTTAAAGGAGTGGACAGTTCACGGAGCAGCCCTTCAGGCCGGCTTTGAAATACGCTACAAACGTTTTATCATTATAGGCCTTAACCAGGAAGCCAATGCAGCATCCGGATGCTCCATAGATGCCTCTGTACACTTTATCCAGCAATTGGAAAAGAATTATGAAGTAGACCTGCTGGACAAGATGAACGTGTCCTATAAACAAGGGGAATTCGTAGCCTATAAAACCCTGACCGAATTCAGGGAAATGGCCAAAAACAAGGCTGTTTCCGGAAAGACCATCGTCTTCAATAACCTCGTGGCCAACAAACAGGAATACGAAGAACACTGGGAAGTCCCCGCCGCCGAAAGCTGGCATTCCCGATTTATAAAATCATAATCCCACAGGGGGTGCAATACTTTGCGCCCTTACATAATACATGCCCCCTGTAAAATCCCATTGCTATTTTTACCTACAACCTACAACCTACAACCTACAACCTACAACCTACAACCTACAACCTACAACCTACAACCTACAATCTACAACCTACAACCTACAACCTACAACCTGCAACCGTGCATGAACACACCAATCCCCGCTTGTTAATAATATTGTCAGCAACTTAGACTTTTTAATTTCCCCGGATAACCGTATCTTGCCTCTGTTTTTCTGAAAAGTAAGGAACTCTATGAAGAAGATTTTGGCACTGCTGCTTGCGGTTCCGGTGTGGGGCATGGCCCAGCAAACCGATCCGCTACTGAGCGGAAACGAATATTTACAGCAAAAATGGGTGGACAGTATTTATGGGCAAATGAGCCTGAAAGAAAAGATCGGACAGCTCTTTATGATCGATGTCTTCCCCGAACAGGGCGAACAAAAAATAAAACGCGCCGAAGAACTCATCCGGGAATATCATGTAGGAGGGGTGATCTTCTTCAAGGGCAATCCCCATCAACAGGCCGTACTTACCAATAAATACCAGGCGATGTCCAAGGTGCCGCTACTCGTTGGAATGGATGCCGAATGGGGGCTGGCCATGCGGCTCGACTCCACTTTCGCCTACCCGTGGAACATGACCCTGGGGGCCGTAAAGAACAACAAACTCATAGAGCAGGTAGGCTACCAGATAGGAAGACATGCCCGCCGCCTGGGAGTGCATATTAATTTTGCGCCGGATATCGATATCAATACCAATCCCGAAAACCCCATTATCGGCAACCGGTCTTTCGGTGAGGACAAGCACAATGTAGCCGAAAAAGGAGCTGCTTTTGCCCGGGGTATGCGTAATGCCCGTGTGCTGGCCAGTGGTAAACACTTTCCGGGGCACGGAGACACACAGACCGATTCGCACAAAACCCTGCCCACCATCTCCTTTAGCCGGAGCAGGTTGAACCATGTGGAGCTATATCCCTATAACCGCCTGATTTCCGAAAATCTCGAAAGCGTTATGGTAGGCCACCTCAATGTGCCCGCCCTGGAAAGCCGGGACGGATATCCCTCCTCGATTTCCAGAAGTATCATTACCGGGCTGCTTAAAGAAGAACTGGGCTTTAAAGGCTTGATATTCACCGATGCCCTGAATATGAAAGGGGCATCCAATTTTACCGCCCCGGGCGATATAGACCTCGCCGCCTTCCAGGCCGGTAACGATATGCTGGTTATGTCTATCGATGTGCCCAAAGCCAGTCAAAAACTTACAGAAGCCTATGAAAAAGGACAAATAGCCGAGGAAAGGCTCGAATATTCCGTAAAAAAGATCCTAAAAGCCAAGTTCAAGGTGGGGCTGGCGAAGTACACGCCCATAAAGACCGAAAACCTGTACCGGGACCTGAATACGCAAAGGGACAGCCTGTTGGAAGAAGAAATATATGCCAATGCCATTACCGTGGCCAGGAACCAGGACAGCCTGGTGCCGCTTACCCGACTGGAAGAGAAAAAGATAGCCTATGTACACTTTGGGGACGACAAGGGTGATGAATTTCTGAAGGCCCTGAACCACTATGCCCGGGTGGATGAAGTAAAAGGAAATAAGCTGGATGAGCTTCTCAAAGGACTGGCCTCTTATAACACCGTGATCATAGGTCATCACAGGTCTAATGGTTCTGCCTGGAAACCTCACGATTTTACGGTTAAAGAACTGACCTGGCTTTATGAGATCGCAAAAGAGAAGAAGGTGGTACTGACCACTTTTGTTAAACCCTATAACCTTCTTAAATTAAGTACGCTCGAAAACATAGAAAGTATCGTTGTAGGATACCAGAACACCCAGGTAGCACAACGAAAGGCAGCCGAGGTTATATTCGGGGCTATCGGGGCCAGGGGAGCGCTCCCTGTGACGGCCAATAAAGAACTCCCGGTCAATACCGGGATAGAAACGAAACCCCTCGGGAGGCTGCAATACGGCATTCCCGAAAGTGTGGGCATGAACTCCGGAACCCTCAAAAAAATAGATTCCATCGCAAAAGAAGCCATAAAGACCCTCGTTATGCCCGGCGCGCAAATACTCGTGGCCAGGAAAGGGAAAGTGATCTACAACAAGAGCTTCGGAAGACATACCTACACTGGCAACCGGGAAGTGAACAATGACGATATCTACGATGTGGCATCCCTGACCAAAATACTGGCTACACTCCCCATGATCATGAAAATGAACGATGAAGAAAAGATCACCATGAATTCCGGCCTCGGAGACATTCTACCGGGGCTCAAAGGTACCAACAAGGAAAAAATAAGCATTAAAGACGTTTTGCTTCACTACGGGAGAATAAAGCCGTGGATACCTTTTTATCGTCATACGGTAGATAAGGACACCCGCAAACCCCTGGAAAAGTATTATCGGAAAAGCCCGCAGGGGAATTTTACCGTAAAAGTGGCGGAACACCTGTATATGCGCGAAGATTACAGGGATTCCATTTTCGGAGAAATAAAGAAGAGCGATCTGTTGTCCAGAAAAGGATACAGGTACAGTGACCTCGGTTACTATATGCTGCAAAAATTTATTGAGAGCTCTTACGGCAGTTCCCTGGACTCTCTTGACGAAAAGTATTTTTATGCCTCCCTCGGTGCGGACAGGACCATGTTCAATCCCCTGGATAGAGGGGTGAGTAAGGAAAAGATAGTGCCTTCGGAAGCTGATGACTATTTCAGGCACCAGGTCATTCACGGTTATGTACACGATATGGGGGCGGCAATGAAAGGAGGGGTCTCCGGGCATGCGGGCCTGTTCTCAAATGCCGGCGATATTGCCAAGATCATGCAGATGTACATGCAAAAAGGGTATTACGGAGGAAAACGCTACTTTAAAGAAGGAACATTAGATAAGTTTAATACCTGTTACTACTGCGACCGGAAGGTAAGGCGCGGTCTGGGCTTTGACAAACCCCGCCCGGAAAGCCTCGGAAAAGAAATGTATGAAAAGGTTCCCTCCAGTTGTTTTTGCCATTCCGGTTTTACCGGTACATATGCCTGGGCAGACCCGGAAAATGAAATAGTATACGTATTTTTGTCTAACCGGACCTATCCGACGGCAAGTAACCGGAAACTGATCACCAAGGGAACAAGGACCGAGGTGCTTCGTGTTATTTACGACGCGATCGAAGATAAAAAATAAGTCGGACTCCGGACACCCAACTCAAAAACAACACACATGAAAATAGGAATCGTATGTTATCCCACCTTTGGCGGGAGTGGTGTAGTAGCCACCGAACTCGGTATTGCCTTGGGCAACAGGGGGCATGAAGTACATTTTATTACCTATAAGCAACCCGTTCGGCTGGCCTTGCTGAGCAGCAATATCCACTTTCACGAGGTTCACGTGCCCACCTATCCGCTTTTTCACTATCAGCCCTATGAACTGGCCTTGTCCAGCAAGCTGGTAGACATGGTGAAGCTGCATAAAATAGAATTGCTTCATGTACACTATGCCATTCCCCATGCCTATGCCGGGTATATGGCCAAACAGATGCTGGCCGAAGAAGGGATCTCCATTCCGATGGTCACTACCCTGCACGGCACGGACATTACCCTGGTAGGGAGCCATCCGTTTTACAAGCCGGCAGTGACCTTCAGCATCAATAAATCGGATGTGGTGACCTCGGTTTCCCAAAGCCTGAAGGAGGATACACTGCGCCTTTTCGATGTGAAGAATGATATTCATGTGGTGCCCAACTTCATCGATATGAGCAAATACAAATCGAAATTCACCGATTGCCAGCGCAGCATGATGGCCGATGAAGATGAAAAGATCATCACCCATATCAGTAATTTCAGGAAAGTAAAGCGCATAAAGGATGTGATCCGTATATTTAACGAAGTGCAGAAAAAGATCCCTGCCAAGCTGCTTATGATAGGGGAAGGGCCGGAGAAAGAAGGGGCTGAGCTTTTGTGTAAAGAACTCGGAATAGCAGAAAAGGTACTCTATCTCGGTAACAGTAATGAAATAGACAGGATACTCTGCTTTTCCGACCTTTTCCTGCTCCCGTCAGAAACAGAGAGTTTTGGCCTGGTGGCGCTGGAAGCCATGGCCAATAGTGCCCCGGTGATCTCCAGTGATACGGGGGGAATACCGGAAGTGAACAAACAGGGAATAACCGGATTTCTGAGTAAGGTAGGCGATGTGGAAGAGATGTCCCGAAACGCCCTGAAACTGCTTTCTGATGAGAAAATGTTGAAACAATTCAAACAGAATGCCAGGGAAGAAGCAGAAAAATTCGATATCGAAAAGATCGTTCCGCTCTATGAGGAAATTTACCAGAAGGCGTTTACCATAGCCTGATATTTACCGGATGCGGTAACGGAACATACCTCTGAAGGGCTTGTTTTATATTTATTCAAAACCCAGGACCATGAAAAAGCTGTTTTATATCCTGCTCTTCCTTATAATATCCGGATGGAATTGTTCCGGGCAGGGAGATGCAACCGGAAAAACCGTTCCGGAAAAGGAAATACTCGACCGGGCTTTTGAAACGTACAGGGAAAAGCAGATCACTGACCGGAGATTCAAACACAAGGACATTGTACCGCTCATACGAAAAAGAAAGGCAAAAGGGGGGCTTTCTGTAAAAGAACTCGGCACATCCGTAGAAGGGCGCAGTATCTATCAACTGACCTGCGGAAAAGGAAAGACCAGGGTGATGTTGTGGTCGCAGATGCACGGCGACGAAAGTACCGCTACGATGGCCCTGTTCGATATTTTTAATTTCCTGGAAGGCCAAAATGATGGTTTTGACGATCTGAGAAACCGTATCCTGGAAAATACAAGCCTGTATTTTATCCCTATGCTCAATCCCGACGGAGCAGAAAAGTTCCGGCGGAGGAACAGTTATGACTTTGACCTGAACCGGGATGCCGTACGTACGGCTGCTCCCGAATCCGGGATCCTTCGCGGGGCCCGGGAAAGGGAAAACCCCGATTTTGGCTTTAACCTTCACGACCAGAGTATTTACTATAACGTGTCCGGGACCTCCAATCCGGCAACGATCTCTGTACTTGCTCCTGCGTTTAACGAAGCCCGGGAGGTGAACGATGTGCGGAAGCGGGCCATGCAGGTCATTGTGGGGATGGACCATTTGCTGCAACAATATATACCGCAGGGTGTGGGGAAATATAACGATGCCTTTGAACCCCGTGCCTTTGGCGATAATTTTCAGAAATGGGGTACCAGCACCATTCTCATCGAATCCGGAGGCTACCGGGATGACCCGGAAAAGCAGTATATCCGCAAACTGAACTTTGTGGCCATTCTCAATGCCCTTTCGGAAATAGCCTCTGGGAATTACACCAAATACGATACAGAAGAATATTTCAGTATTCCTGATAATGACTCCAAACTGACCGGCCTCCTCATCAAAAATATAACGGTAGAAAGAGCCGGAAAAACTTATATGACGGATATCAGCCTTAAAAAAGGAGATGGCCCTGCACGTGTTTCCGATCTCGGTGACCTGTCTGTTTTTTATGGTTATGAAGAATTTGATGCTACGGGTTATACCTGGATGCCCGGGAAAGTCTATGAAAAAATATATCCCTCTCCTGCAGACGTATATCCGGATGAAGCGATTTCAATACTCAAAAAGGGATATGCCGCTGTCCGTGTAAGTTCCCTGCCGGGAGAAGACAGGCCGGCAGATCTCCCGGTATTGCTGCTTCAGGGCAAAGAAGAAATTTCTCCGGAACTCTTCATTGGCCGCAACGGCCATTTTTTCCTGGCCAGGGACGGCAAGCCGGTATATGCGGTGGCTGATGGAAAATTGTTGAAGTTATAGTTTTTCAGAAACTCTCGGTACTGAACAGCACGCTATAAAATTTGTAAGCGGACAAACTATTAATTTTTATCCTTCTTACCGAAAAGCCGTTTAAAGAAGCCTTTCTTTTTTTTCTTCTTTTTTTGTTCCCTTCGCTCTATCCTTTCCATTTTCCTTTTTTCGCGGGTCTCTTTTCTGCGAACCTTGTCCGGATTGCCGAAGAAACGCTCCAGGAAGGTATCTTCCCGTTTAGGGTCACAGTTCAGTTCTTCCATAACGAAGGGAGAGACCGGTGCAAATCGGGCAGCCGTATACCGGTTATAAATGGTGTCCTTGTTCATTTTTTGTATAAACCGGGCAAAGACCGGGAGGGCGGAATTGGCTCCCTGCCCTATACGGGTACTGCGGAAACCTATCCGGTGATCGTCAGAGCCTACCCAGGTCACGGTGACGAGATTGGGGGTAATGCCTACAAACCAGCCGTCTTTGTTGGACTGTGTGGTCCCGGTCTTGCCTGCAATGGCATTGTTCAGCTTATAGGCATACCGTAGCCGGACAGCCGTACCTTCGTTTACCGTGGCTTTCATCATTTCCAGCATTACCTGCCGGGTATGTTCGGAAAAAGCGGGCCTGGCCTTATTTTCGGGCTGGAATTCGGCCAGAACATTTCCCTTATCGTCTTCAATACGGGTAATGAAAAACGGCTTTACAGGCCGGCTGTTGTTTACATAAGAGGCATAAGCCCCTGCCATCTCTTCCACACTGATCCCGGCTGTGCCAAGTGCCAGTGAAGGTACTTTAGGAAGGGGAGAAACGATCCCCATTTTCTTCGCCATGGCTATGGTGTTGTCTATCCCGGCAAAATCTAGCACTTTTACTGCTACGGTGTTGATGGAATGGCTCAGGGCGTATTTCAGGGAATAGTTTACAAACTCTTCTTCCTCCTTATCCGTGGCATTGGAAGGGCTCCACCCGTCATATTCTTCATAAACCACCTTTCTCGGTGAAAAATAAGTACAGGGAAACAGCCCGTTCTCAATGGCTGTGGTGTATACAATGGGTTTAAAAGTAGACCCTACCTGCCTTTTGCTCTGACGGACGTGGTCGTATTTAAAATACTTGTAGTTAATGCCTCCTATCCAGGTGCGCACAGCTCCGGTATGCGGGTCTATACTGACCATCCCCGTGTTGAGGAACTTCAGGTAGTGCCGGATACTGTCTATGGTACTGGCGTTGACAATTTTGTTTTCCTCCCAGTCAAACAGTTCTATTTTACGGGATTTGTTCAGGGAGTCCATGATCTTTTTCTCTTCCCAGCCCTTTTGTTTCAGGGAAAGGTAAGGCTCGGAGCTCTTTACGGCCTCTTCGATCATTTTCGTATTGGTGATCCAGGGAGCCCTTTTTCCATAGCTTTTTTCGAACTGTTGTTGTAGTGAGGTAAGGTGTTCCCGCATGGCTTCTTCGGCAAGCTGTTGCATTTTGGCATCGAGTGTAGTGTATATCCGTAGCCCGTCGCGATAGATGTCGTAGGTCTCGCCATCTTCGCGCGGGTTGGCGGCACACCAGGCTTCCACTTCCTTTTTTACCTGTTCACGGAAGTAGGGGGCGATCCCCTCGTCATGGGAATAAGCGGTGTACCGAAGTTCTGTGGGCAGCGCTTTCAGGCTGTCGTATTGTGCTTCTTCCAGGTAGTGGTATTTTTCCATTTGACGGAGCACCGTGTTCCGCCGTTTTGTACTTTTTTCCGGGAACAACCGGGGGTTGTAGTAATAATTGGCTTTGAGCATTCCCACCAGGGTGGCAGCTTCTTCAGTTTTAAGCCGCCTGGCTCTCTTGTTAAAGAATTTATAGGAAGCGCTTTCTATGCCGAAGGTGTTGTCGCTAAAGGGGACCGTGTTGAGGTAAAGTGTCAGTATCTCTTCTTTAGTATATACCTTTTCTATACGTTTGGCAATGATCATTTCCCGCAATTTGTTCACAGCAATGCCCAGCCTGCCATAGTTTTTCCGCTTGTAGAGGTTTTTGGCCAGTTGTTGGGTAATGGTGCTTCCGCCCCCGGACGAGTCGTCCATAAGCAGGATACTTTTAAAGAATACCCTGAAAAAACTCCTGTAATCAATGCCGTTATGGTCGTAATACCGGAAGTCTTCCGTGGCGACCAGGGCGTCGATCAGGTTTTGGGGAATGTCTTCATAGGGAATAGATTGCCTGTCGAACAAATAGTATTTGCCGATAAGTTTATCTTCCAGCCCGTAAACTTCCGAGGCTTCGTTCTGAACGATTTCCTTCAGCTCTCCCCGGGAAGGAATAGGCCCCCATAACCCAAAATATACGCTCCAGTAAAACAGGATAAAAGCCACTACCAGTCCACCTGCGCCCCATAAGGCCCATCTCAGCCATTTCGATCTAATCTTTTGCATACGCTAATATATACGCAAAATGAATGATCTTAGTATGTTTATTCGCAAAATTTTAAATTATTAATCGGTATAAAGGCAAAAACATAGCCGGACAGGAGATTGTTACACCCTGAATAATCACATTTTTAATTGAGGTCGTCCGGTTCCCTGCTCCGGTTAAAATGTATGTGAAAACAATTCCGGTTTTACGATGAGCATTACCCATGCCCAATGGTTGGTATTATCAGGTGTCCTCCCCTTTAGGTAGCCCATGCCGTCTGCGGCGAACATATGGGAATATCCGGCGGCCAGCTTTACGCTTTTTATGAGATTTTTTGAGTACACCAGGTCTATTTCCGTGCCCAGGTATCGATCTGCTTCATTGCCTGAATCGTCGAAGAGGGCGGCATTGGAAGAGAAATAATGTCCCTGGAGCTGCAACACGGATTTTTTGCCCAGGACGAAATTCACCTTGCCGAAATAATCGTTTAATCCTGTACTGTTGGCGTGGTTCCCTACGTAAAAATAGTCCATAAAACCGTTAAATTTGTGATTGGTTCCGTAGAGCGGAAAAAAAGAACGGTTGTCCCCGTCGCTGTCCTGGCCGGTACCGCTCAGAATTTCAAGGCCGAGTCCCAGGGAAACCTTTCCCGTCTTGTACAAACCTTCCAGGGATAGCAGGTAGGCGCTCAGGTCCCGGGTGGGATCGGCCTTGCCGAACTGGTAATAGGCGCTACCGGTTATTTTAGCTTTCCCGAAAGAAAGTTGAAGGTAGGTCCCTGCGGTGTGGCGATAAAACACACCGTCCGGATTTTCTTTTTCATCAAACTTCTGAAAGCCGTTGTTGAGAAACAGGAAACTGCCCGAGAGCTTGTTCCAGTCCCTGTGGAGGTAGGCGTATTGCATGGTTTTGTAACTGAAAAAGGCCGTGGGTGAATATGCGGTACCTTCGGCAGCGAGATTTTCCTGGTTAAAGGCAAATCCGAAGTCTGCTTTCCAACGGTTTTTGGTATAACGGAGCAGGGCTGCGTCGTGCGATCTCCCCTGCATGGCCCAGTCTACCTCGCCCAGGATGCGCTCGTTGTCATAGGCGATAGCCTGTCTTCCGGCCTTTACCGACCAGTTTTCGTGAAAAAACAACTCGGCCCAGGCTTCGAAAATGGAAAAGGAATGATTCCCATCCGTGGCCGATAGCTGGGGTGTATCGCCCCATACACTGACATCCTGCAGTTTCAGGGTGATTTTCAGTTTTTCGGTACCGTAATCCAGGTTCAGGCGGGAACGCTGGATGACACCTGCCCCGGGTTCGGCATCGTCCGGGAACAGATTGCCGAAACCGTGACGGTATTCGAAACGGGGACGTATATCCGTGCTGACATTAAAATTCTGGGAATACGAATAAGGGAAGGCCAGGATGACCAGGACCCAAAAGAATTTGATTTTCATAGCAATATCTTTTTTAGAAATCAAATCTAAGTAAAAATACTTACTTTATATACGTATTTTTATTTGTTTTTTTTATATTTGATCCGTATTAGCTTTTTACTGACCATGTTGTGTCAACAATGAAGTGTTCCTCGATCGTCCCCGGGATACCGGGGGCGGGAGAGGTCTTTTCAGAAGATGTAAGGTGAAGAGGGTACCGGAAATTTTATGGCTCACTTTTCGCAACAATTGGCGGTCATTACGTAATTTAGCAACTGACATATTAATGGATGTCCATACTCTTGAATCTCATGTTACAATAGGGGCCGGGGTTGAAAAGGGCCGACCATTGCCATCTTTTGGTCAAACCTTTTTCGGCCCCGGTAAAAACATTAAAAACAGCATACCCATGAAAAAACAGCCCAAACTGACCCTGATAGGAGCAGGCCCGGGAGATCCGGAACTCATTACCCTGAAAGCCGTAAAGGCCCTGGCCCTGGCCGATGTGGTCCTGTACGATGCCCTGGTAGATCCGGAATTGCTGTCGCATGCACCGCAGGCCGAAAAGGTCTTTGTAGGGAAACGAAAAGGGGCACACCAGTTCTCACAGGAAGAGATCAACCGGCTTATTGTGGACAAGGCGCTCAACAATGGCCATGTGGTCCGGTTAAAAGGGGGAGACCCCAATGTCTTTGGCAGGGGGGCGGAAGAAGTGGAGTATGCGGAGAATTTTGGTGTTATGACCAGTATTATTCCCGGGATCATATCGGCTATTGCCGTTCCGGCCGGCCAGGGCATTCCGGTGACGCGCCGCAGGGTGGCGGAAAGTTTCTGGGTGGTTACCGGAACGACCTCCGCGGGAGCATTGTCCGGTGACATCAGGCTTGCCGCACAATCGACCGCTACCGTGATCATATTGATGGGGATGGGCAAATTGCGGGAAATCGTTTCCGTATACCGGGAATGCGGTAAAAACGACCTTCCCGTAGCCGTAATACAGAACGGAACTACCATGACGGAAAGGGCCGGTTATGGCACCATTGATACCATAGAAGAAGTAGTTCGGAAAGAAGGGCTTTCATCACCCGCAGTGATCGTTACAGGAGAAGTGGTAAAATATGCTTCCGCACTTGCCGGATATTATGAAGAGGAATTTCTTGAAGACGAATTTCTGTTCCAGAACCTGAATCTTTTGCCGTTTTTGAAGAGGGGATAAGACGGTACTTATTGCAAACGAGCATCAGGTATGGGCCGTTGCAATCGTTAATATAAAAGTTCGGGCAGCTACTTCGAAACCTTTTTATTTTTGTATTTTGAAGGCCATTGCGAATGGATTCGATAATAGAATAAAAAACAAGACCATGGTCGATATCACCCATAAGATAACCACCCTTCGTGTTGCCACAGCTCAGGCTGTGGTGAAAGTAGGAAAAAATGAAACAATCACAGCGATCCGGAACGATCTTGTGCCCAAGGGGAATGTCCTGGAAATGGCAAAGACCGCAGGGCTTTTTGCCGTAAAGAACACTTACCAGGTTATCCCGGACTGCCATCCGCTTCCGGTAGAATACACTTCGGTGGATTACGAGATCGAAGGCCTGGAGGTCTGTATAACCTTTACGGTAAAGACGGTATACAAGACCGGGGTGGAGGTAGAGGCCATGCACGGAGCTTCGGTCGTGGCACTGACCATGTACGACATGTTGAAACCGATAGACAAGGAGATTGAAATAAAAAACATTAAACTACTGCACAAAAAAGGAGGGAAGTCGTCTTTTATAAACACCTTTCCATCTCCCCTTAAGGCTGCCGTGATCGTTTGTTCCGATACCATATCCGCAGGAAAGAAAGAAGACCGTGCCGGGAAAGCCATTATAGACAAACTGAACCAGTGCAATGTAGAGGTTACGGCCTACGACATCATTCCCGATGAGGCGGAGGTCATTAAGAACAAGACGCTTCAATATACGCAAAACAATCATCTGCTGGTCTTTACCGGGGGTACCGGGCTCTCGGAACGGGATGTCACCCCCGAAGCCCTGGCCCCGCTCATCGACCGGAAGATACCGGGAATAGAAGAAGCGATCAGGAGCTATGGCCAGCAACGTATGCCTTATGCTGCACTATCCCGTAGTGTGGCGGGGATGACGGGTAATTGCCTGGTACTGGCCCTGCCGGGGTCTACCAACGGGGCCCGCGAATCCATGGATGCCATATTTCCGCACGTATTGCATATTTTTAAAGTAGTAAAGGGAGGGCAGCACGACTAAAACCCTTAGTGCCTTTGTGATTTCGTGGCCCCGATAAATAGCCACAAAGGCACCAGGCCACAAAGTTTTATGATTTAAATAAAAAGGGCTTACTCTTTTATGAATTCCCGTTGGGCATAGTTGCTTTTCGGTGCTTCGCACAAGGGACAGCAGTAGCCTTCCGGGAGGTCCCCGAAGGCAGTCCCGGGAAGGATGTTTTGTGTGGTGTCCCCGTATTCGGGGTTGTAAACGGTAAGACAGTCCCCGCACTGGTAGACCGTATAAGTCTTTTTGTCTTTTTTACGCGTTTTCGGCTTAACTTCTTCTTTGACGTGACCCAATTCTTTGAAATACATCCTGCTGAGCTCCATAAGGAGGCCGGGCAGTTCCCGGCGGTCGATGTCCTGGGCGTATACGACATATTCGAGGGTGTTGGGGTCAAAATCTCTGGCATAGAGCAGATTGTAGGTGTCCGGGATGCTTATGCCCCCGATGTCCCGGGGAAAAGTATTCCTTTCAATGACCACCGAGGTAAAATAATATACTTTTTTCCGGTATCCCGTAATACCGAATGTAAGCCCGTAGGTGCTGATGTCATTTTTGTCAAATTCCCCGACCAGGTATTTTTTGAGTTCCCTGGCCCAGTCTTCCCCTACAGGAACGTGCCAGTTGAGTTCCAGCATGGAATGACGGACATTGATGCCGTTTATCCCCAGAAACTTTTCCCAGTCCAGTTTGAATTCCACGGGGATACCCTTTACGATAAAGGATTTCCAGGGAGTGATGCATACCTTTCCGATCTTGCACTCCATACAAAGGTCGCACATGGTCTTCAGGAACCGGATGTCGTAGAGGTTATTGCGCCAGTAAAGCCCGAGCCAGTATTTCCCAGACCCTAGCCTGTTCATCCCTTCGTAATAGGGAAAAGGATGGAAGGGGACCTCCAGAGGGGAGTCTAACGTACGGTTGTTGGTATCTATACTGTCATTGAGAAGGTGAAAGACCGTCATTACGGATTCCGGTTCTTCCGGAAGGATATCCTCAATGGCCGATGCCACCTTTTCGATGTCCCAGCTATTGATCAGGGCAGGATATTCCGCTTTCTTTTCCCAGTCCGGCAAACGGATGTGCAGGTACCAGTAATCCTCAATGCCCGATGCAATAAAGTTGAGGTGGCCCGTAAACAGGGGGACCAGCCGCTGTGCGGGATCAGTAATGTTGACTTTGAGGCTCGGGGTTCGTTTGAATTGTTCGAGAATGTAAAGGTAGCGATCCCCTGTAAGCCAGCCTGTTCCTGGGAATATATCGGCCGAGACATAGGAAGAAACGATATTTTCCTTTTTGTCGGAAACAGACGTTACCACCTCCATACCCCGGAGCGCCTTTAGCATACCGGGGTTTACGATCTCCGGAAAAAGGATATCCTGCCGGGAACCAAAGGAAATACTGTCGAGCCCGGCCTCTTCGGCGGTTTCGATGATGGTCTTCAGTTCCCTGGGGCTGAGTACGCCTCCTTTAACCGTAAGTCTCGATAGTTTTTTCTTCATGTTCTTAATCTTCTACATAAAACCCGTACACTCGTATACCCGTTAAGATACCAGGCTTCCCTGTTTTTTCAGGATTTCCCGGACTTCGGTCTTGCAACTTCCGCAACCGAGCCCGGCCCCGGTCTGCTTGCACAGTTCGGTAAAATCACTGCAACCGCTTTCAATGGCAGCGACCAGGTTCCCTTCGCCAACCTGGCTGCAGGAGCATATCAGCTTACCCAGCACGGGTTTGGCATCCGAAGAGCCTCGTAAAAGAGTTTCGCGTTTGTCCAGGAGTTCTGTTTTGTTCTCTATCATGGCTTTGAACTCGGCAAATTCGTTTTTATCCCCCATCAGAATGGCCCCGATGAGCAGATCGTTCTTTACGATGCATTTTTTGTAATAGCGTTTGCTTACATCCGTAAAGACGATCTCTTCGTAATCTTCATCGTTTTCCGGTATGCGGATCGTGCCTATGCTGCACAGATCGAGGTCCTGGAACTTGAGGATATTCATCAGTACAGAGCCTTTATAAGTGCTGCCTGTATCGCCCGCCAGGTAATTGGCCAGTACATCGGCTTGTTCTTCTGCCGCAGAGGTGATACCGTAGAGGTTGTTCCTGAACTCAGCGATTTCACCGATGGCAAAGATATCGGGATCAGACGTCTGCAGGTATGGGCTTACCTTGACCCCCCTGCCGCATTGCAGGCCGCATTCCCTGGCTATTTTTATATTGGGTGTGGTGCCTATGGCATAAACAATGGCGTTGGCATTAATTATTTTCCCGCTTTTCAGGGTAATGTTCAGTTCCCGGGTATCTTCTTCCTCAAATACGGTACTTACCTCGTTGTCGAAGTATATTTGTACGCCTCTTTCCTGTACATCCTGTGCGAGGAGCCTGCTGGAAATGGTGTCCAGTTGTCTTTCCATAAGGCGGGAACCCCGCTGTATGATGGTGATCTGCAGATTGTTGTGTTTTAATGCTGCGGCCAGTTCCAGTCCGAGGAGGCCTCCCCCCACGATCACTACGTGCTGTTTTTCGGCCGGAATGCCCGTATCTTTCAGATATTTTTTTAATCCGTCGGCATCTTCCTTGCTCCGTATGGTAAACCTCCCGGGGAGGTGGAGGGGAACGTCACCGGGAACGAAGGGACTGCTGCCCGTAGCCAGGATGAGCAGGTCATAACTGTGCCATTGCTCCGTATTGTCCCGTAGCTGTTTTTTCTCCCGGTCTATTTGCCGGACCTGTTTTTCGGAATGGAGGGTTACCCCTAGTTTGTCCAGCTCGTCCTTCTTTATTTTCTGAAGCTGTTCCCAGGTGAGTTCCTCGGTGATATATTCGGGAAGGAGCACCCGGTTATAAAACGGGTTCGGTTCCCTGGAAAATACATGTATTTCGTCTTCTTCGTTGTGTTCCCTGTAATTCTGTACAAACCGGAAGGCTGCAGCCCCGGCTCCGATAACACATATTTTCTGTACGGGCTTTTGGTACCTGGAAACCGATACGGCGGTGTATTTAAAATCGGGTTCCTTGGAAAGAGGGTCTACGATATTATTGGTGAGGTTGTTGGCCCGGCTGTGATCGTTTTGCAGCTGTTTGCCCCAGTGCATGGGCAGGAACACCACCTGTTCCCGGATGCTGTCGGTTACCCTGGCACGAACCCTTACGGTGCCGTTCCTGCTTTTTATTTCTGTTACGTCACCGTCCTTTATCTTGCAGATATAAGCATCTACCGGGTTTATTTCCAGTACGGGTTCGGGATAGTGGGTTTTGAGGCGGGATACTTTTCCGGTGCGGGTCATGGTATGCCATTGGTCGCGTATACGTCCCGTAGTAAGTATAAGCGGGTAATTGCTATCCGGTTTTATGGAGGCATTTTCCGTACTATACGGGGTGTTGAACACGGCTTTTTGGGACGGGGTATGGAACTTCCGGTCGGTAAAAAGCCTCGGTGTCCCGGGATGGCGGTAATCGGGAATAGGCCATTGAAAGCTGCCTTCGTTTTTCAGGCGGTCGTAGCCGAGGTAGGAAATATCGATGTTGGTGCCTTTGGTCATTTGGCTATATTCCCTGTAAATATCTTCTGTTGTGGCATAATCGAACCCCCGGAACCCCATTTTCCGGGCAAACCTGCACAGTATTTCCACGTCGGGAATCGCTTCACCCGGGGCATTGATGCCTTTGGGCAGGTAGGATATCCGCCGTTCGGAATTGGTCATGGTCCCTTCTTTTTCCAGCCATCCCGCGGCCGGGAGCAAGAGGTCGGCATGTTTGACGGTGTCAGATCTATGGGAAATATCCTGAACTACGACGAATTTGGCCTGTTGAAGGGCTTTTTCTGCGCGGCATACATCGGGCATGCTCACCAGCGGATTGGTACAGACGATCCAGATGGCCTTCAGTTTTCCTTTTTCCAGGGCTTCGAACATTTCTGTGGCTGTATACCCTGGTTTCGGGGAAATTTCGTCCACCCCCCAGAAATCAGCCACTTCTTTCCGGTGTTCGGGGTTCCCCAGGTCCTTGTGCACGGCGAGCAGGCTGGCCATACCGCCTACCTCCCGGCCTCCCATGGCATTGGGCTGCCCGGTAAGAGAAAAAGGACCCGAACCGGGTTTGCCTACATGGCCGGTGATCAGGGAGAGGTTCAGTAACGAAAAATTTTTGTTGGAACCGATGACGCTCTGGTTGAGCCCCATGGCCCACATGGTGATAAATCCCTGGGAAGCACCGATCATATCGGCGGCATCCTTGATCTCATCTACCGTAATGCCGCATATTTTAGCTGCGTTTTTGAGGGAGGTTGATTTGATGAGGTCGCGATATTTTTCAAAGCCCTCGGTATGTTTTTTTATAAAGTCGTGATCTATCTGTTTGCGGTCTAGCAGCCTCCTTCCGATGGCGTTGTAGAGCACTACATCCGTACCGGGGATGATCTGGAGGTGCAGGTCGGCAAAATTGGCCGAATCGGTTTTGCGGGGGTCGACGACGATGATCTTGATGTGGGGATTGTTCTCCTTGTGCTTTTCGAGCCTGCGGAACAGTATGGGATGGCACCATGCGGGATTGGCCCCGGCAATGAGAAAACAGTCTGCCAGTTCGATGTCGTCATAAGACACGGGAACGCTGTCTTCTCCGAAGGTCTTTTTATAGCCGATTACGGCCGAGCTCATACACAGCCGGGAGTTGGTATCTATGTTATTGGTCTTTAAAAAACCTTTGGTGAGTTTATTGGCGATGTAATATTCTTCGGTAAGGCATTGCCCGGAAATATAAAACCCTACGCTGTCCGGCCCGTGTCTTTTAATGATGGACTTAAAGACGGCAGCGGCCCTGTCCAGTGCGGTATCCCAATCGGTCCGCTCCCTGGGATGGGAACGGCTCCATCGCATTTCGGGGTAGAGGATACGGTCGGAGGTATTGTTGACCACGTGGTGAAGGTTCATGCCCTTGGAGCACAACATTCCCCTGTTTACGGGATGGTCCGGGTCACCTTCCACATAAACCCGGTTCCTGGCATCTTTCTTTACCTTTATTCCGCAACCTACGCCACAGTAGGAGCAGGTTGTTTTCAACACATCTGCCATGTTGTATTTGCTTTGTTTCGGTTTCCTGTAATAATATAAGCTCGAACGTCATTGTGAGCCCTTCGACAAACTCAGGACAGGCTAAAGCGCGGCAATCTCCGGGCAGGTATGCACATGCCATTGAGAGTATGCTGCCGGCCTTCATGAGATTGCCACCCTAGGACTCAGCCCGGGCTCGAGCTGCTTACGGCAGGGTTTGCAATGACGTTTTAGCTTAGTCAAAGCTCATATTAAATTTACGTAAAAATACTTAATTTTTTACAGGGAGCAGGGTTTCCAGGGAGGCTTTTATCTCCCTGCGGGCTATTTTTTCTTCTTTTTCAGAAAAACGGACCAAAAATGAAAATAATGAAATTACGGTCACACATATTCCAAGTATCAGCAATGCATAGGAGTAACTGATCCCTTCGGATCTGAAAAGGAACCCGGCCAGGACGGCCCCTACGTTGCCCCCGGCCCCCACAATACCGCTCACGGCGCCCACTGCTTTTTTATGGATAAAGGGAACGATGGAAAAAGTGGCCCCTTCTGCCATCTGTACGCAGAGGCTGAACAATACCATAACAACTATGGCCATGGGTAACATACGTATTTGGGAAAAGGCCATAAGCGTAATACCTTCGAGAAGAAGTACAGTAAAAAGAAAAAGGATGCGTCCTTTCAGCCCCCATTTTATTCCGGATTTGTCACCGAAATACCCTCCCAGGCTCCTGGCAAAGAGGTTCATCAATCCGAAGAGGCCGGCTATAAGCCCGGCAGTTTTCAGGTCGAGGTCAAAAAGGTCCTTGTAATAAATGGCTCCGATATTATTTATGGTGAGCTCTATGCCGAAACAGGCCCCGTAAATAAGGAATAGGGCCCAAACACGTATGTCTTTTACAGCCAACAGGAAAGTGTTTTCCCTTTTGTGGGATGTTTTTGAAGCCGATGCTTCAATATCTTTTTCCTTTTTCAGGGTTTTAAAATTACCTTCCGGAGTGTCCTTGGTATATCTGTAATATATGATACCCATAACGATCATAACGATCCCGGGCAGGATCATGGCATATCTCCAGGAAAGATTGTCTGAAAAACCGAGGGCGATAAAACCGGAGAACAGCAGTGGCATGATCATCTGGGTCACCCCTCCGCCCAGATTCCCCCACCCGGCCGTAGTGGCATTGGCTGTTCCTACCACGTTCGGAGCAAACATCGCGGAAGCGTGATACTGGGTGATAACGAAAGAGGCCCCCGTAACCCCGATAACCAGGCGAAACAGCAGAAATGCCTCAAAGCTGTTGCTGAGCCCTATGCACATCACGGGGATGGCTCCCAGGATAAGAAGATAAGTATAAGTAATACGTGGGCCTATCCTGTCACATAGCCATCCTATGGCCAGCCGGGCCAGTACCGTGATGGCGACCGATGCAATGATAGTACTTCCTATCTGTTCTTTGGTGAGCTGCAGTTCTTCCCGGACCACTGCCATGAGCGGGGCAATGCCGAACCATCCGAAAAAACAGATAAAAAAAGAGAACCAGGTGATGTGGAATGTCCTCATGGGCAAGCTCTTAAAGTCCAGTAAGCGGATCTTTGTGGCTTTTCGTGAAATGAATTCTTTCATAACAATTTTTTTTGGAAAGTTTTACGTAGTAAATATAAGTATTTATACTTAAAATAATTACGTATACGGAAAGAATTACGGCGAGCTCAATAAAAAATAAAAATATTGGAATTATAACAAAACGGGAAGGCTGTTTTTAAGGTATTGTCAAACAGGATCTGGGCTAAACAGGGGGAAGTTTTTAGCCACTAATACACGAATATTTTTGTAGTAACAAACGATACTCCGGAAAAGCCGGAGGCTTTTCTTAAGAAATATTCGTGTATCCGTGGCTTCTAAAAGTTACGACAAACCATATTCCTTGGCCTTGTTGGCCAGCTCGATAAGGTTTTTTACCTGGAGCTTTTTCATCAGGTTAAAGCGATGCACTTCGGCGGTGCGTTTGCTGATATTCAGCTCTTCGGCAATTTGCTTGTTGCTTTTTCCTTTGAGTACGTGAGAAAGGATCTGTCTTTCCCTTTTGGTCAGTGAAAACTTGTCTTCGGCGACCGTCCCGGGCGATTTGGCCCTGGAGATAAAATTTTCCACCAGTATGGAGGATACATCCCCGCTGAAGTATTTTCCACCGGAATATACGGTATGCAGGGCCTTTAGAAATTCATCTTTGCTGGACCCCTTGAGCAGGTAGCCGTCTGCTCCCGCTTCTACGGACTGCAATACGTATTCTTCGGAGTCGTGCATGGAAAGGACAAGGGTTTTTACGGCAAGCCCCTGTTTTTTTATGGCCCTGACCACTTCTATACCGTTCATCTCGGGCATACGGATGTCTACAATAAGAAGGTCCGGGGCTTTCTTTTCCAGTATTTTCAAGGCTTCCAGGCCATCGGAAGCCTCATTGACAACTTCGAGGTCTTCCTGGTCTTCGAGCAATGCTTTTATACCATCCCTTACCAGTACGTGGTCGTCTGCGAGGATAATACGTATTTTTTGTTCGCTCATTTCAAAATGATGTTTCTACAAAAATACGTATTTTGAAGTAATAAGGGTAGACTTTAGATGTGAGATTTTAGATATGAGATAGAGAGGGATATAACCATTCAACATGCCCGACCCTAAACAGGGATATTCAACGTAACCCGCGTCCCCTCTTCCGGAACGGAATGGATAAAGAGGCGCCCGTTAATATATTCCATTCTTTCTTTCATAAAAGTCATACCCATACCGGACGCGCCGTTGTTTTTCTTGCTGAGCTTATCCATATCAAAGCCTTTTCCGTTATCATCTATGGTAATGCTCAGCATTTCCTCGCTATGGGAGAGGCTCACTACGATATGAGAGGAATCTGCATATTTTATGGCGTTATTGATGGCCTCCTGAACGATGCGATAGATATTGATCTCCGCAAGCGAGTGGAGACGGCTGTTGAACCCGGTCTTGTTGATCAGCAGAATATCTTTCCCGGTGAGGCGCGACAGCTCCTGTACCAGCTTGGTCATGGCCGGGATTATACCGTGATCGGTAAGCTCGGGAGGGGTGAGGTTGAATGTGGCAGTGCGTACTCCTTTGATAATATCGGAGGTGAGGTTTTTGAGGTGCTCAATTTTTATAGCAGCTTTTTCAGGGTCTTTCGGGTCAATACTTTCTATGTTGAATTTCAGCCCGGTCAACATTTGCCCGATACCGTCGTGGATGTCCTTCGCGATCCGTTTTTGTTCGTTTTCCTGGTTTTCTATGATCTTGCTGGAAATGATCTTCTGCCTGCCGATCTGTTCGGATAGATGCCTGGCATTGAGCCGTTCGATCTCAACCAGGGCTTCTTTTTGCCTGGTAATATCAAAACAGATAACGAGCAATTCCGATTTGTCCTGAGGGATATCTATGGGGATCAGGTAAAGTTCCAGCCATAGGGGGCGGTCTTCTTCCGAAGTGAGTTTTATTTCGCCCTGCCATCCCTTTTTCCAATGCTCGGAGAGGATATTGTCTACCAGGGCCTGTTCCTGTCGTACGGGAGTCAGGATCCCGGACAGCTTCATATGTTCCGGATCGCCCCCCGATGGCATAAAGCGCCGGGTAAACTTTTCGCCCATATATACGATCTTCCCGTCAACGGTTATACGGGCAAACATCAGGGTCTGATCTATGGCGTAATTCAGTATTTTCAGTTCTTTTACCGTGCGTTCCTTAGCCTCGCTCAACTGGTCGGCGTTGCGGGCCATTTTTTGGGCATTTCTCTCGGCAATGAGCAAACGGGCAATCGTCTTTTTGACAAATACGGCCGCAGGGCGGAAGATAAACAGGAATTCCAGCAAAAGAATGGTGAGGGTAATGAAAAGGATAAGGTATTCTATTTTACTGAGCTGTTTTACCTTTTCACTGGCTTCTTTATCGTATTGGTATACAATGGTATCCATAAGAGAGAGGAACTCCGGTTCGTTGCGGAGGATCACGGCGGTTTCCTTTTGCAGTTTTTCCATGTTAACCGCGGAACCGGAATCTATATGCGCACCGGCCCGTAGTGCTGCTTCGCGGATAGTTTCGAAATGAGGGGAGAGTTGTTGAAAAAGCAGGGTTATCTTTTCGCTGTTCCCTGCCGGGAGCCCTATACTGTCGTTACCTTCCTGAAGGCTCCGGTGGAAGATACTCCATTCCCGTACGGTGTTTTTGAGCCTGGTATTGATCTCCCGGTTTTCTTTATCGCTGTTTTCCGGGGAGAACGAAAGTACTTCCTTGGCCAGCTTCTGGCTGAGCATGCGCTGCCTTCCTGCAATATTCACGATACGGGAATCGTTTTCCTGGCCACGCAGGTATTTTTGGATAAGCGCCTGACTGATCACCACAGCCAGGGCAATGGCCGCAAGGGCTATGAGATACAGCCTGCTCAGTTTTTTAAAGGCCTGCTGGTCTAAAGGATATTTGCGGTTCGTTTTGCTCATTTAGTAAAACTCGATTGATACAAGACAAGGTTTATTTTGGATGGAGTTTTTAAAGAGATTGAAAAAGATTGATAGAAGATTGAATCCCGATGATCATCGGGATTCAATCTTCTATCAATCTTTTTAAGATCGTTCCTGCAATGCCTTTTTTATCAGGTTAAATGCCGTGGGAGACAGCTTTAACCCCAGCGCCGCTTCCTGTCCTCCTTCGGACATCTTGGCCCAGGTCTTTTGTATGATATCGATCACTTTTTCTTCGGAGTGCTTGGAGGCGAAGTCGTCAAAATAATACTGTAAAAAGACCAGGCATACCACGTCTTCCAGTATTTGGGTCTCATCATCTTTTTTGAGTTGCTTTTTCCGGATAAGAAATGATACTCTTGCCGTGAAATTGTTTTCAAATCCCAGGTCTTCGAGTATTCCGGAGGTCTTTTCGGCATGGAATTTTTTCAGGGCTTCCCGCCATTTCAGGTAGCCCACCCGATCCATTGGGTATTGTTTCCGGTCTATTTTCCATCGGCATATATGCTGTGCCCTGACAGCTATCTGCAGCTCGCGGGAGGCTTCGGGGTAGAAGTCGAGCAATTTTTCTGTCATTCGCCTGGCGTAGAGTAACTCCTTGGGAAATGCTACACCGTTTATGGTCTCTACATTGGGGTCTTCGGCATTTTCCGCATCGATCTGCGCTATGGCCATTTCAAATTTTGACACGCGTTCCATTTTCTGGTTTTTCAAAATCGGGGTTATTTAATAAACTCGTTTAAACGAATTCAATCTGAAAAACCAATATACACATTTTCTCGTTCAATTTTTACAGGATAGGTGGCAATTTTCAGATCGTCACCGTTTAAATTTTTTCCGCTTTTAAGGGAAAAGGTCTTTTTGTGCAATGGGCAGGCCACTTTGGGCTCGTTGTCGAGGTCGCCCGTTAATCCGCGGGACAGCACCATTTCGAGCTTGTGCGGACAAAGGTTCTGGCAGGCATACCACGCCATCCGGCGGGCAAAATTAAATACTGCGATCTGCTTCGTACCGTGTTTTACACAGACACCCCCGTCTTCCGGAAAATCGTGTACACGGCCCACCCTGACCCAGGTTTTAACGTCTTTGGGGGTAATGGTTTGGTATTGTTCTAATGTTTGTTGCATTTTTGTTCGTTTTATAGAGGTGAGAAAGTGAGAAAGTGAGGGGGGATTAAAATTAAATGAGTGATTTCAAAAATTGTAAAATTTGACCACGTTTTAGTCGTATGTCTAAAATAATGGCTTTTTGAGCTTTTATCATAATAATTTCTCACCTCTCACTTTCTCACAACCATGGTTTAGGCATTTTCTGGTCGCGCATGGGTACAAAGGCCATATTATCGTCCGTGTCGTCGGAATTGATAAAATGGGAAAAGCGCTTTCGCATTTCCGGGTTGTTTATGGCTTGTTTCCATTCGCATTCGTAAGTGTCTACGAGCTGTTGCATTTCTTTTTCCAGGTCTTCTGCTATTCCAAGGCTGTCTTCAATGATCACCTGTTTCAGGTATGCTATTCCGCCTTCGAGCTCGTCCAGCCATTTTGCTGTCCTGGTAAGGGGGGCTGCTGTTTTGATGTAGAACATCAGGAACCTGTCGAGGTATTTTATACAGGTCTCGTCGTCCAGTTGTTCGGCAAAGAGGATGGCGTGTTTGGGATTGGCACCGCCATTACCGCATATGTAGAGGTTCCAGCCGCCTTCCACGGCGATGATCCCGAAATCCTTGCTCCGCGCTTCGGCACATTCCCGGATACAGCCGGAGACCCCGCCTTTCAGCTTGTGGGGAGAACGGATACCTTTGTACCTTTCTTCTATCCGGATAGCAAAGCTGACGCTTTCGTGCATCCCGTACCGGCACCAGGTAGAACCGACACAACTTTTTACCGTTCGCAGTGCTTTTCCGTAAGCATGACCGCTTTCGAAACCGTGGTCGATAAGGTCTTTCCAAATATGAGGGAGTTCATCGAGACGTGCGCCGAACAGGTCTATACGCTGTCCTCCGGTGATCTTGGTGTAGAGGTCGTATTTCCGGGCCACTTTGCCCAGGGCAATGAGTTTTTTGGCAGTGATCTCTCCACCGGGAACACGGGGCACTACGGAATAAGATCCGTTACGTTGTATATTGGCCAGGAAACGGTCGTTAGAATCCTGGATGGTGGCCTGCTTGTTAGCAGTTTCGTTGTAAATACTGGCAAAAAGGGAAGCCAGGGCGGGTTTGCATACCTCACAACCATCGCCTTTCCCTAATGTATAGAGGGCTTCGTTATATGTGGTAATATTGTTGACCCGGATGAGGTCGTAAAGTTCCTGCCGGGAATAGCCGAAGTGTTCGCAGATCACTTCTTTGGCTTCTATTCCTTGCGATTTCAGGGTTTCTTTCACCAGGTCGGCCACCATGGGCTTACAGCCTCCGCAACCGGTAGCTGCTCTTGTACAGCCTATGACATCGCCCACAGAAGTACACCCTTTTTCCGTGATAGCGTGGCAGATATCGCCTTTGGAAATACTTTCACAGGAACATATCTGTGCAGTGTCCGGAAGATCCAGGGCACTTCCGAGTGCAGAAGTATTGCCTTCACCACGGGTTCCCAGGATAAGGTCTTCGGGATTTTCGGGTAGCGGCAGTCCGTTGAGGTATATTTGAAAGAGGCTGTTGTAATCGGAGGCATCACCTACGAGGATGCCGCCCAGGAGCCTTGTACCGTCTTTGGTGACGTTTATCCTTTTGTATATCCGGCTGAATTTATTCTCATAGGTCACGGCCACCACTTCAGCGTTCTCTATGAACGGATCGCCGAAGCTGGCTACTTCCACACCTATAAGTTTTAGCTTGGTAGACATGTCGATACTTTCTGCCATGACTTTGTCTCCCCCGGTGATCTGTTCCACGGCTACGGTAGCCATATCATAGCCCGGGGCAACTAACCCGTATATACCGTTGTTGTAAAGGGTGGCTTCTCCGATAGCATAAATGAAAGGGTCACTGGTACGCATACGGTTGTCTACGGTAATACCCCCGCGTTCTCCGGTTTCCAGTCCGCAATTCCGGGCAAGTTCGTCACGGGGGCGGATACCTGCTGAGATAATAAGCATATCGGTGTGGAGGACCTCCTCGCCGGCAAACTGCATACCTGTAATGCGGTCTTCTCCGAGGATGTTGTCTGTTCTTTTGTTGAGGTGGATACTTATGCCGAGGTCTTCCATTTCGGTTTTCAACATATCGGCCGCCTTATCGTCCAGCTGCCGGGGCATCAGGCGGGGGGCAAATTCCACCACATGGGCTTTTAACCCGAGGTCTTTTACGGCCTTGGCAGCTTCCAGCCCCAGTAGCCCGCCGCCTAGCACGGCAGCACTTGTTCTGCCTTGCTGTTTTATTCCGGAAGCGTAGTCTTTAATGGCATCCAGGTCTTCCAGGGTGCGGTAAACAAACACGCCTTTCCTGTCCACACCGGGGATCGGGGGGACGAAAGGTGTGGAGCCTGTGGCCAGTATTAGATAATCATACGTATATGTCTTTTCTTTATACGTAGTTACTTTTTTATTTTTCCTGTCTATTGCGGAAATAAGTTCGGAAGTGCGGAGTGTTATCCCGTTCTTTTCGTACCACCCGGTAGGGGCCAGGAGCAGGTCGTCCGCCGTCTTTCCTGCAAAGTATTCACTGAGATGAACACGGTCGTAGGCCGGCTTGGGCTCTTCTCCGAAGACGGTGATGTGAAACTCTTGTCTCCTGGGATGTGCTGCCAGTTTTTCACAAAATTTGTACCCCACCATACCATTTCCGATAACTACAATCTTTTTCATAGAATACGTATTTAAAATCCAAATATAAGTATTTATACTTAATTTATAAATACTAAATACGTATTTTTTGTGAAAATAATCTCCGTTTCATCGAAAACCGAAGGAAAAAGGTCCTGTTTCCCGGGGATTCAGAGGATTTCCCAATCCTCTATGCCACCTGCTGTAATTTTAAAAATGGGATGGGGATCGGGCGGGGAAGTTGATCTTTTGAGCATATGGAATTTTTCGAGGTCCCGTAGTTTTAACTTGCGTAGCAGGTGTTCCGTTTCATAGGCCATTTGTCCGGACGTGACTTTTATGATAACCGGGGTAAAGTTCCATTGGATTTTTTCCCTGTTGAAATTATATTTCCTGCGGAGTGCTTCCCGGAATACCTCTGCAAGATATTGGTTTATGGCATTTACCGGGTCTTCCGTTTTTCTGAACCTGTTCAGTTGCGGATGATTTTTATACCCCCGGGTCTTGCCTTCCAGGACGTGTTTGGCCAGAAGGGTTTCGCGCCACAGGGCAACGAGCCCCCTGGTGTCGAGGTATTTGGGGTGCAGGGACCAGATTCTCATACTTGATGGGTTTTGGGATTAGTTTAGGTTATTGGGCAATACGCATAAACAACAATGCAATAATCCGGAGAGAAATTCACCACTTGTCAGGACCTGTGGACTTCAGGGATCTCATGGCCGGGTCGCTCTTTTGAACACAGTCCGGGGCAAAAGCGGTATAAGTTATGTCAACATTTAATTTTATGGAAGGATTTCAGAATGCATTTTCTCTTCGACAACTTTTCCATCTTTCTTATAAACATAATAAGAGTGATTGTCTTTATCGAGGGACACCGCTTTTTCAGCTTTGCCATTGACAAACAATATGCCCGATTTGTCATCACAGGCATATCCGTCCGCCAGTTCATCACTTGAAATATTGTCGTGATAGAGTGGCCTTCTGGATTTTTCTGCACTGTAATGCGGACAATGGCTGTAATCCAATAATCCCAGTCCCCTTACAATGCTTAATTTCCCGGGCCTGGAATCGGTAGTGCCTCCGTTAAACCAGCAGAGCGACCCTGCACTGCCACCAGCCAGTATAATGCCCTTTTCATATGCTTTTTCCAGGGCCCGGTCAATATTCTGGGCTTTCCAGATAGCCAGCATATTAAGGGTGTTCCCACCTCCGACAATTATGGCGTCCATTCGGGTGAGGATCTCCTCAAAAGATTCCTTTTGAGTGTACGAACTGATCCAAACCTTTAACACATGAGGCTCAACCTCCAGATCGTGACATAGCTCATACCAATAGTTTATATACCATTCATTATCTCCCGTTGCTGTGGGTAAAAAACAGATTTTCGGTTTCTTCTTGCCCGTTAGCTGTGCGGTATATTTGATAAATTCCTTGTTGACCTGGCCTCCGTATGCAAAAATTTTCCTCGATATAGCATTGTCGGGCCCTTGTGCGGAAGATATACTGAACATAAGTAGAAATAAAGCTGACAGGACAGTAGTTTTGATTTTCATGAATTTTTCAGGTATTTGAATTGGAAGGGAGAAGGATGATCTTTTCAGCTATCTCCGGGAACATGGTAAATATATGAAAATTTACAGGATGGGGAAAGGTGTGCACGGTATCATTCAGGGATATTAATAGTATAATAATAGTTGATATAGTCAACTATTTTTAGTATCTTGTCCCGGCTTTAAAAACGATACCATGAAACAAGGTTTAATTGATGAAGTAAGGGCATTTAACCGTTTCTATACGGATATTATCGGCCTGTTGAACCGGAATTTTCTCGATAGCCCCTACTCACTGGCGGAAATAAGGGTGGTCTATGAGATCTTTCATCACAAGGGGATCAGGGCGTCACAGATCATGGAGATTATGCATATAGACAAGAGCTACCTGAGCCGTATCCTGAAAAAACTCGAAAAGGACGGCCTCCTTTTGCGTGAACGGTCTGAGGAAGATGCCCGGGCTTTTCTCTTGTCCCTTACGGAAAAAGGGAATACCGAATTTCAATGGTTAAACAAGGCTTCCAATGAACAGGTCACCACTTTGCTTGCCCCCCTCACGGAAAAGAAAAAAGAGACCCTGGTCAGGCATATGCAGAATATCATACGGATCTTAACCCCTGAAAATAATAGGAATGAGAACAACTGATGTAAAAATAAGAACGGAATTACGCCCGGGAGACCTGGGATATGTAGCCTGGCTGCACGGAAAAATTTACGACCAGGAATGCGGTTACGGCCGGGGATTTGAAAGCTATGTCCTGGAGGGGCTGGCAGAATTTTTAAGGGATTACGACCCGGCAAAAGACCGGGTGTGGATATGCGAAGACCGGTCGGAGATGGTTGGTTTTCTCCTGGCAGCCCGTCACGGGGATGCTATACAGCTTCGCTATTTTATCCTGCTTCCGGATTACCGGGGGCTCGGGCTGGGCAAAGAACTGATGCAATCCTTTATCGGTTTTATGAAAGAAACGGGGTGCTTCAAAGCCTACCTCTGGACCACCCGCGAGCAGGAAGCTGCCATAGGGCTGTATGAGAGATACGGCTTCCGGCTTACGGAAGAAGTACCGTCCGAAACTTTTGGCAAGCATCTTGTAGAACAGCGGTACGACCTGGAACCATAATCCCAGGCACCCGACAACATTTGATTTCTGAAACCTGTCACCCCGGGAACTAACGTTTTGGCAACCGCATAAATTGGTAATGACTTATCTGTCAGCCCGGGCCCTTCGGCTTTGCTCAAGATAAACTAAAGTCGAAGGTGCTGTTCCGGACCGGGACATCCTGTAAATGACATGGCCATTGTTTTCGGGGCCTCCTGCCGGTGCTCCGGGTGACAGATGTGGAAAATAAATACTATCGGGACGGTTTATGTTAGTCCTTACGGGACAATAACCGGTCTACCGAATACTTTCCGCCGCCCAGGATAAAGATCACTATACTCAGTAGCAGGAATACAAAGGCCAGGGCCTTGACATCGAAGCCATCGTTTGCGTGGGCGATAAAATAAGCCACAAACATCGTAATGAAGATAGGGATGACCGCCAGCCGTGTAAACAGCCCTATCGCTACCAGGATACCGCAAAAGAACTCTGCAAAGATGACCAGGATAAGCGATGGCTTTATCCCGATCCCGATAATATCCTGAAACATGGATAACATCTGGTCAAACGATACTAACTTCATATATCCGTAATAGACAAACAGTCCCCCGAAGATTAGCCTCAGCAGCAAGGTGGCAACATCGGTGTTCAGGGAGTGGTAGTTGGTGATTTTCATAATTGACCTGTTTTGTGGGTTAACAATATCGAATATAGCTATTATTTTTCAATAGCATAGAGATAAAATAATACACAGCTAAAACCGAAAACGGACAAAATCGGGACAAGCAAAGGAATTTTTTGGTAATTGCCCGGCTAAATTCCTGATATGGCTGTTTCTCTTAGCATATCATGCCGGTTCCGTACTATAATACACCCTTTTTCGGACTTCAGTACCCCGGGGAATTGATATATTTACCCGGATCCGTGCTCCGTTAAATGTCAAATGGAAAATTATATGTGCAAAAAGTATAAAAAACACGGATAATTAACAACTTTTTTGTGTAATATTGAATTTGAATGTCACTGTCCGCAACAGGACAGATTCTTATTTCACGATAGTGAATATTGTACGGGAATGGATATGATGTGTCGTATTTTTCAGTTTGTTTTCCTGGTGTTTTTTTTACCCGTAATGGGTATAGCCCAGAATGAGGCCTATACGTTCCGGAGGTTGTCTACTGCAGACGGGCTTTCGCAAAGTTCCGTGATCGCTATCCGGCAGGACCACCTGGGACAGATGTGGTTCGGTACCAGGGACGGGCTCAATAAATATGACGGGACCAGTTTTACCGTTTACCGGAACGACCCCGGCGACTCCCTTTCCATCAGCAACAGCGACATCCTGGCCATTGAAGAGGACAGCGACGGTTATATCTGGGTAGGGACCTACAATGGGTTGAACCGTTTCGATCCGCGTACAAACACATTTAAAAGATATTTTCATACCAATGCTCCCGGTGCTCTCAACCACAATACGATTTTGTGTATCAGGCAACTGCAAAACGGGGAGATATGGGCAGGCACGGCAAACGGGCTTTCCGTTTATGACCGAGAGAGCGATACCTTCACCACCGTTACCCGGAAGAGGGAAGAAGCTAATAGCCTGCCAGACAATTTTATTTCCTCCATACGGGAAACCCGGAAAGGTGAAGTCTGGATAGGCACATCCGGAGGAATATGCCGGTTTTTGCAGAGAAAGGAAGGCAGGTTTAGTTTTCGCTCATATCCTGTTTCGGCCCGGCCGGCAACACCACTCTTTGTCCAGGACATCATAGAAGATGGCAAAGGCAACCTGTGGGTGGGCAGCAAGAACAGGGGGCTCTATAAACTGGATACGGATAGTGGTAAACTCCACCCTTTTCTGAACAGGGACAAAAATACCGGGATAGACAAAGATGTACGGAGCCTCGCCATAGACGGGGAAGGAATACTGTGGGTAGGCACCTATCACGGAATAAACACCATAAGCCCGGACGGAAAAGTGAGAAAAGTACTGAACAGGCCGAACAGGCCTTCCAGCCTGAGCAAAAATACGGTGAAGTCAGTGTTTGCCGATAAAAAAGGATCTGTGTGGATCGGTACCTACTACGGGGGGATCAACATATGGGACAATGCCAATGTGAACTTTACCAATTACAGCCATTCCACAGACCATAATTCCCTGAGCTATGACGTGGTCAGCTCTATGGCATCCGATCGCAGGAAAAACCTGTATTTCGGGACCGAAGGAGGAGGGATCACAGTACACAACCGGGAGACAGGACAGTCAAGATACATCAATACCCGTAACGGGCTGCCAAGTAATAATATCAAGTCCATGCACCTCACTGCCGCCGAAAAACTCTGGATAGGTATGTTCAACGCAGGGATTGCGGTCTATGATATACGGGATGGCAAATTCTCGGACAGGCAGCTACCCGATTCCCTCAGGAAGTTTCTAGAGCATACCAGCATTTATGCCATAGCGGAAAAGGAACCCGGGGTTTTCTGGTTGGGCACCTTTGGCAGGGGACTGGTGAGATATAGCGATAAAGACGATACATTTACCGTGCTGAAACATGATCCGGGAGACCCGAATACCTTGTCCAGCGACCAGATCAGGACGGTCCTGGTCGATTCGAAAAACGCCGTATGGGCCGGGACACAACGAGGTTTGAGCCGTATAATCTTTCATGGGAAAGCTCCTGATGAGGTACGGGTAAAACACTTTTTCTACGATCCGGAAACCCTTTCCGGCGATGATATACTAACGGTATTCGAAGATAGTAACGGGCAGCTATGGGTAGGTACAAAATCAAGAGGGTTGTTTTTAAGGGAGGGAAATACTTTCAGAAATATGGAGATCCGGCCCGATAATGATATTATAACTGCCATACATGCCATTGTGGAAGACAACAGGGGCAATCTGTGGCTCGGTTCCAACCAGGGTATTGTCAGGTACGATCCTGGTACAGGTATGGCCCGGCTTTACAGTCAGAAGGATGGATTGATAAGCAATGAGTTCAACGACAACGCCTGCCTGAAATTAAATTCCGGCAGGATATGTTTCGGCGGCCCCATGGGCGTGTCTTCTTTTGATCCGCAAAACATCGTTGTCAATTCCTATGCCCCGCCGGTGATCCTTACCGATCTGAAAGTCAGGGACGAATCTGTAGATGTAAGAAAAGAGGGCAATATCCTGGACAGCAGCATCACCTATACCAGGGCCGTGACCCTGAGTTACGACAAGGCAAATTTCTCTATAAATTTTGCCATTCCCAGTTACCTGAATCCTGCGAACAACCAGTATGCCTATCGCCTGATAGGCCTGGACGACCGGTGGAACACCGCTTCCGGTACAGAAGCCACATATACCATTCAAAACCCCGGGACCTACCGGTTTGAAGTAAAAGGCGCTAACAACGACGGGGTATGGAACGATACCCCCACCACGCTGGAGATTACCGTAAGGCCTGCGCCCTGGCGGAGCTGGTGGGCGTTTTCCCTTTATGCCATGTTCATCGGCCTTGCCCTGTACGGGCTTATATGGATCATGAAGTCCAAGGCCAGGCTGAAGCACGAACTGGAACTGGAACACCTGGAACGGAAAAGAGTAAAAGAGGTCAACCAGGCCAAATTGCAGTTCTTTACCAATATTTCACACGAATTCAGAACGCCTTTAACCTTGATCCTCGGACCGTTACAACAGCTTCTTGCCAATTACAAAGGCAGTAATAAGATGTATAAAAAGCTGCTGGTCATAGAGAGTAGTGCCAACCATCTGCTGCAACTTATCAACAGGCTGATGGATTTCAGGAAACTGGAGAACAGCCAGTCCAGGCTTCAATCTGCGGAAGGCAATATGGTGAAGTTTCTCAGGGAGATATACCTGTCCTTTACGGAATTTGCGAAAGCCGGAAAATACAGCTATACCTTTGATGCCACCCCCGAAGAGATCCCCGTGTATTACGACCGGAACAAGCTGGAACACGTTTTTTACAACCTGATCTCAAACGCTTTCCGCTATACGCCCAACGGGGGCGGGGTGATTGTAAAGGTGCGGAAAGGCAAGAGAAATGTTATTGTCGAGGTCCGGGACTCCGGAGTAGGGATACCCGAAGAACATATAGATAGGATCTTCGACCGCTTTTTTGAAATAGGTGGTGGCAGCAAATCGCGGGAAGTACATCACAAAGGCACCGGGATAGGCCTTTTCCTGGCCAAGAGCAATGTGGAATTGCACCAGGGCAGCATAAAAGCCCGGAACAGAAAATCCGGAGGTGCCGCATTTAAGGTAAAACTGCCGCTTGGCAGGGAGCACCTCACCGAAGATGATATACTGAAAGACTTCCGGTTTAGCGATGATGTCTCTCTCTATACTGCACAACTGGAAAAAACAGGGCATATGGTAGAAGAGGAAGTGCACGACCTGGTCTTTGACGAGAATAAAAATACCGTATTGATCGTGGAAGACAATGGGCCGTTGCGTTTGTTTATAAAAAACCTGTTGCAAAAAGATTACAATGTGCTGGAGGCCGGTGACGGAAAAACAGCGATGAAAAAAGCCCTGAAATACATTCCCGACCTGGTTATAAGCGACGTTATTATGCCGGAAATGGTAGGTACAGAACTCTGTGCGAGCATCAAGGGCCATTTAAAGACCAGTCATATCCCTGTAATATTGCTTACCTCCCGGACCTCACTGGTATATAAGTTCGAAGGCCTGGAAAGCGGGGCCGACGATTATATCAGCAAACCTTTTAATGTCAAGGAGTTCTGCCTCCGGGTACGGAACCTCCTCGAATCTACGGAACGCCTGAAAAGTAAATTTTCCAGCGAAGACCATCTTTCCCCGTCGGAAATAACTGTTTCTTCCATGGACGAAAAGCTGTTAAAAAAAGCCCTGAAGATCGTGGAAGACAACATTTCGGACGAGCAGTTCGATATCCCCGCTTTCTGTACCGAACTCGGGGTAAGCCGCACCATGCTTTTTACCAAGATAAAAGCCTGGACCAATTTCACCCCCAACGAATTTATCCGCGAGATCCGTATGAAACGCGCTGTCCAATTGCTGGAACAGGATAAGCTCAATGTATCCCAGGTAAGTTATAAGGTTGGTTTTCGCAACCCGAAATACTTTGCCAGGTGTTTCCGGAAAAAATACGGGCTGACCCCGTCTGAGTACGTCGACAAATTTTCTGCAAACTACGTCGAATAATCCTTTCTTTCCCCTGAGATACTACACTTTAGCAGTGAAAACGGATGTTTGTACACCCATTTTCGAACTTTTGCAACCTCCCTTGTCTCTACATTTGAGGCATGAAAAACAGAAAGCCAAAAACCAGGCTGGTAGAGATATTCCTGGTAACGCTGATCATCGTTATGGGATTACTGATCATATATTTCAGCTATTGACAATCCAATGAACGGCAAGGGACCGGGTTCTCGACCTCAGGAAAATCATACCTCGTAATACAGGACAATATTCTTATTTAACCAAAACCAGAACATTATGATTAACAGATCGCCCGTTTCTTCCAGGAAAATAGGGTTTGGAAGAAATGCAACCGAAATGCAACCCCGCTCTCCGGGAGTTTGGAGGGAGCGCATAACAGGAAACCATTTAAAGCGGTTATTCCTGTTTCCGGTACTGGCCTGGTTCCTTCTGTCCGGGACCACGCTGACCGCCCAGCAGAAAAATATTTCAGGCATCATTACCGCCGAAGAGGACGGCATACCTCTTATGGGGGTCAATATCGTAGTAAAAGGAAAAGCAGTAGGCACCGTGACCGGACCGGATGGCGATTACGCTCTGTCTGTTCCGGATGGTTCGGAGGTGCTGGTCTTTTCCTTTATGGGTTTTGAAACCCAGGAAATACCGATAAATAACAGGCCCGAGATAAACGTTGTGCTGAAGTCCGATAGTCAGAACCTGGATGAAGTTGTGGTTATAGGTTACGGTACCCAGAAAAAACGTGATGTCACCGGGGCAATATCCTCGGTCAGTGAAGAATCGATAGTGGAACGCCAGCCGGTAGATGTATTCGATGCCCTGCAGGGACAGGCTGCCGGAGTGCAGATCAATACGGATTCCCGGCCGGGAGGAGGAGCATCTATCCGTATCAGGGGTACGGCAACACTCCAGGGCGGACAGGACCCTTTGTATGTGGTGGACGGAGTGCCGATGGACAATATTAACGGGATCAATCCCAACGACATTCAATCTATGGAAATCCTGAAAGACGCCGCTTCCGGAGCCATATACGGCTCGCGTTCGGCCAACGGGGTAGTTATCATCACCACAAAAAAGGGCGTGGAGGGGAAGCCACGGATAGATGTACGCTATAATGTGATGTTTAGTGAATTGTCGCATAAATTACCGCAGGCCACTGCCGACGACAGAAGGCTATACGATCGGAAAAGGACCAGTAGCGAAGAGATCCCATCGTTGAATTCAGACTCCTTAAACCCTTCCTTTAATGCGGATAACGACCTGCAGTCCATGTTGACCCGTACAGCGGTGAGACATCAGCTGGACCTGTCCGTAAGTGGCGCCAGCGATAAGATGAACTATTATGCCAACCTGGGGTATTTGAGTGATGAAGGTATTATTATCAACAGTTGGTCCAGGCGTGCCCGCTCGAGGATCAATCTCGATTTTAAACTCTCGCCCAGGCTTACCTTCGGCAACCGGATGAATTTCTCTTTTCAGTCGGAAAACAGGATCAACGAAGGTATGACCCTGTCGCAGGCCATGCAACGCCCGCCTACTTTCCAGGTTTATTTTCCCGATGGAAGCCTGGCGCCGACCCTCGGCGGGAGAAGGAACCCTGTTGCCTGGGCGTTGTTATATGTCAATGAATTTAAATATTATGAAGCGAATGTATATAATTACCTCACCTTTAATATTACCGATGATCTGAAGATCACTTCCGATTTTAATGTCCGGGCACAGTATGGAGAACATACGTTTTTTTCCCCTAAATTACTGAGCAATGACCTACAGCAGAACTCAGGAGGGTACAGCAATAGCTTCGACATTTACTGGATGCAGCAAAATTACCTGAATTATGACAAAACCATAAATGAAGATCACACCATCAATGCCGTACTGGGAATGAGCGCCGAAAAATGGGTGGATAACGGGGCCCAGATAGAAGGGAATACCTATGTTTCGGAATCCATTTTAACGACCAATGCCATCCAGGACAAGATACTCTCCGATATATACAACGACAGGTCTACCCACACCCTCGTAGGGATTTTCGCGAGGCTGGGATACAGTTACAAGGGCAAGTATATTTTTAACGCCAATATCCGGCGCGACGGTTCTTCCAGGTTCGGTAAGGAAAATCGCTGGGGAACATTTCCCTCCGCATCCGTAGGATGGAGGTTTTCGGACGAGTCCTTTATGCAGGGGCTTTCCAATATACTCGATGATGGTAAATTAAGGGCCAGTTACGGGGAAACGGGAAATGAGAGGATAGGCAATTACGATGCCCTGGACAGGTATACCTTCGGAAATAATTATTACAACGGCGTATTGGGTATCGTACCCTCCAGTTCTTTAGGGAACAGCGAACTGAGTTGGGAGACCACAAAGCAATTTAATGTGGGGATTGACCTGACCTTTTTGAAGAACCGTATCAATTTTGTGGCCGATTATTATAAAAAGACCACCGAAGATCTCCTTTACAGCGCTCCATTGCCCGGAGAGGTCGGTTATACCTCTACAAGGGTCAATATAGGTTCCATTCAGAATGAAGGATTTGAATTTGCCATAAATACGTATCCCGTAAGGAATGAGAAATTTACCTGGAACCTTTCCTATAATATGTCATTCAATAAGGATAAGGTCTTGAAACTTTATGATGGCATCCCTTTGACACCCAACGGCAGATGGTATCTCGAAGAGGGAGGCAGATTAGGCGATTTCTACGGATGGAAGAATCTGGGAGTGTACCGGTATGATGAATCCAATGCCTATACCCCGGACTGGCAGATGCTGGAACCAGTCTTTAACAACGGGGAATTTTCGGGGCAGTACCTGCTCGACGGCCAGCCTTATGGCGGAGAAATAAAACAGCTCAGAACGCCCGGGGGAGTATCGGGGGGAGGAGATGTTATCTGGCAGAATACGAACGGTGAAGACGATATTATCGATGATAAGGACAGGGTAGTGCTGGCCAATGCCCAACCGAAATTTATTGCAGGCATTTATAATCAGTTTGATTATAAAAGTTTCAGCTTCTCTTTTAATGTCTATGTACAATGGGGCAACACCATCTACAACCGGGGAAGAAGGAATCAGAGCACATTTAACGGCACAAACCTCACCCCCGATAAATATATAATCCGTGATGCCTGGGAGAATCCCGGGGATATTACACGTGTGCCGAAGGTTCCTGATGCCAGCAGAATGGGGAATATGCAGGAGCTTAACAGCTATTTCCTGGAAGACGGGTCTTTCATAAGGCTGAGAAACGTTAAGCTCACCTATAAACTCAATCCCGTTATTGCCGAGAAACTGAAAATGGACGGATTGAGCGTGTATCTGTACGGAAATAATTTGCTGACCTGGACAAATTATCTGTGGTACGATCCGGAGATCCCGATGGGAAGCCCTCTCTCTATGGGGGAAGATAACGGACGTTATCCGAGGAGCAGGCAAATGGGGTTAGGTTTGAATATTAACTTTTAAAAGCATTTAGACATGAAAAAAATATTTCTGTTTTTAGTGTGTACGGCAGCTTTAGTTGCGGCATCCTGTGAAAGTTTTTTGGACCAGCAGCCGGAATCCGAACTCTCCGCAGACAATTTCTGGCAGACAGAAGATGATATTCGTGCCGGAATAGCAGGTATGTACGACGGTATACAGGGCGTTATAAGTTCCAGGTATATAGAATGGGGAGAGGCCAGGTCCGATAATTTTACCAATGGCGGAACCGGTATTACATCCATCAATTTTGCACTGAACGGCCTTACGGCAGATATGGGAGAGGTCAATTGGGATCAATTGTATGCTACCATCAACAGGGCTAATCTGGCTATTAAGAACCTGCCCCTTATTACCGGGGGGGAGATTAGCGAGGCTGCAAAGAACAACTTTCTGGGACAGGCCTATGCTATGAGGGCTTACAGCCATTTTCTGGGAACAAAGGTATGGGGCGGAATACCTCTCATGTTAGAACCGGTCACCGACAGGGACTTTAAGCCGCAACGCACCGCCGCGGAAGAAGTGCTACAAAGTGTAATTGAAGACCTCAACATCGCGTTGGAACTCGTAGACCCGAACAATATCAATGTATACGAAATAAATACCGGTGGTATTTTATGCATGCTTACCGAGGCCTATATGTGGCAGCAAAACTATCAGGAAGCCCTGGAAAGTTCGGACCGGTTACTGGCTTTGGACCGGTACTCCCTGGCCCAGGGGCCCGATGAGTGGAAAATGGTCTTTACGGACCCTGCCAATTCGGATGAGGCGATATGGAGTATGTATTGGTCTTTTGAAGAAGACGGGTCTAACGCCCTGGCAGCCAGGATTGGTTCGTCAACCAATACAAGCCCTTTTATTCTGGACCTGAACCTGCTCAGTGAATGGCAGCAACAGGAAAACGATTTCAGGAGGTATCTCACCTACGACACCCTGGAAGCAGTGTCTACCGGGGCAGTGCAGGACATCTGGAAATATTACCCCCCCGCCCCCGACGGCCTGGTGGCCTCTGCATTACCTCCGGCTAACCAGGCCGAAGTGAGGAACTCCCTTTACAGGCTCTCGGATATGATGCTGTTACGCGCGGAGGCTTTTAACCAGTTGGACAATACTTCCGAAGCGGTCTCCCTGTTGAATGATATCCGGATAAGAGCAGGCCTGGACCCGGTAACGGCAGATATGTTTGCCAATAAAGAAGAACTGGAAAACGCTATTCTCAAGGAAAGACAGTTCGAGCTGTTTGCCGAAGGAAAAAGATGGTTCGATCTCAGGAGGACCGGGAAAGTTGTGGAAGTGATGGACCCCCTGCTTCGTCAAAGGCAGGAAGACAGACAGATAAATGTGATCGGTTTCGGAGATCCCGGTTTCATTTTATTTCCCATTAGCAGGGATGCCCTGAACGAAAATCCCAATTTGGAACAGAATCCACCCTATTCAAGATAAAATTTAGAACGATGAAAAAATATCTGTATATACTCCAGGGAATACTTGTTATAGCAAGTATTACAATATTCACCGGCTGTGAAGTGGCCGGCCTCGACCTGCAGGAAGACGAACCTTATGATTATCATGTCCTGGACCCTGAAATAGACATGACCGCCTCGGAATTTCTCTATTTGTCCAGGCAGGACACCCTGTTTCAGCTTATGCAACAAGGTATAGAATATGCCGGGCTTACGGAAGAATACAGTAAACCGGACAGGACTTTCCTGTTCCTGGCCAACGAAGCCATTCTCCGGTATAATGTAGATGGCACGGTTAACGAGGACTGTTATTTCGGATACCATAAAGTGAACGGGGAACCGGCGGCAGGATGGGAAGATTACGCTGTAGAGGACGTAAGGGATTTTTTTCTGTACCATATTATAGAAGGATCGTATTCCTATGATAACCTGACACCGGAAAATACGGAGGTCGCAACCCTGCTGAACAGTGAGAATAATAAGGCATATATGAAGATCATGAATGCCAGGAACTCCAAGCTCAGGGTAAACGACATTCCTTTTACCCCCCGGTTTATTGAAGCCAGGACCAGTAACATCCAATCCACTAACGGTATAATACACGTGTTTAATGGTTTCATTGAACCTGTACCATAGACCCTTTGCAGAAAAAACGGAACCTGAGATGTTTAATCTTTAAATTTAGATTCATGACCCGCTTATTGTACATTTTTGTAATCGTGACTATTTTTTTCGGTATCCCCGGTATGGCCCAGCAGGATAATAAGGTCAGGTTAAATGAGGGATGGGAATTCCTGAGATCCGACCTCGGCGGTATATGGGAAGCTGTGAGGCCTGCGGAAAAAGGAAGGCCCGAAACAGTTCCCTTTTGGGAGCCGGTCTCGTTACCGCATAGTTTTAATGCGGAAGATGCCGTAGACCCGGACGTAAACTATTACCAGGGCCCCGGTTGGTACAGGACAGCGTTGGATATAGCCAACCCGTTTGAGAAAGGGCGTACATTGCTTCATTTTGAAGGAGCGGGTCAGAAAACCGAAGTATATATAAACATGACCAAAGTAGGGGAACATGTCGGAGGGTATGATGAGTGGACGGTAGATATCACCGAAGCCGTAGAAGCATTTAAGCAAACAGAAGAATTCCGAACGCGGTTTGATGGAAAAATCCCCCTGATCATCCGGTGCGACAATTCCAGGGACGTGGAATTGATCCCTTCGGACCTGTCAGACTTTAACCTTTACGGCGGAATATACAGGTACCTGAACCTGGTATATGTCCCCGGAATATCCGTTGACCGGGTTTTTGCATCTGCCGGAGTGGATGAAAAGGGAAGGGAAGGAAAACTCAGTATTCGGGCCAGGTTCTATGACCCGTCGGCCATTGGGGGTGCAAAATTTCATATACAACTGCTGGACCCGCAAGGAAAATTGATAGGCAGCCATGAAGGGGACCTGCGATCTTCGGATGAAAGAACACCGCTGTGGGAAACCGCGGTAAAAAAGCCCGAATTGTGGTCGCCCGGAACCCCCGCCCTGTATACGGTAAAAATAGAGGTAAAGTCCCCGGGAGGAACTTCACGCCATACCGAAAAAATAGGTTTTCGCCACTTTGAATTTGTAAAAAACGGGCCGTTCAGATTAAACGGGGAAAGACTGCTGCTTCGGGGAACACACCGCCACGAAGACCATGCCGGGGTGGCCAATGCCATGACCGACGAACAAATGCGTGAAGAAATGCTGCTGATGAAAGAAATGGGCGTTAATTTTATCCGCCTCGGGCATTACCAGCAGTCCCGTACCATTCTCAACCTGTGCGACAGCCTCGGGATCCTGGTCTGGGAAGAGATCCCCTGGTGCCGGGGCGGCCTGGGAGGAGAAATTTATAAACAACAGGCCAGGCGAATGCTTACCAATATGATAGAACAGCATTACAATCACCCTTCCGTAATTATCTGGGGGTTGGGTAATGAAAACGACTGGCCCGGGGATTTCCCGGAATTCGACAAGGCAAAGATCAGGGCGTTTATGACAGAACTTAACGATCTTTCCCATACGCTCGACCCGTCGCGAAAAACGGCCATACGCCGGTGTGACTTCTGCAAGGATATTGTCGATGTTTATTCGCCTTCCATCTGGGCCGGGTGGTACCGGGGCATTTATACCGAATACAAAAAAGTATCGCGTGAAGAATTTGAAAAAGTAGATCACTTTCTCCATGTGGAGTGGGGAGGGGACAGCCATGCGCGAAGACATTCCGAAACCCCCGATAAGGTGTTGAGTGAGATCCCCACCGGCAAAGGAGCAGATGAAAGGGAGGGCGATGCTTCCCTGTATGGCGGGGCTGCCCGGGTGTCGAAGGACGGTGACTGGAGCGAAAGCTATATCTGCAACCTCATAGACTGGCATTTGAAAGAACAGGAAACCATGCCCTGGCTGACAGGGACGGCATACTGGCCGTTCAAAGATTTTTCCACCCCGGTCCGGCCGGATAATCCCGTTCCTTACGTAAACCAGAAAGGTGTGGTGGAACGCGATTTTGAGAAAAAAGAATCCTATTTCGTTTTCCAGTCCTACTGGACCGATAAGCCTATGGCACATATTTACGGGCATACCTGGCCCGTAAGATGGGGGGATGAAGGAGAGCGGAAAATGATTAAAGTCTATTCCAACTGCGATAAAGCCGAACTGTTCTTCAACGGAAAGAGCTACGGCGTTAAAAAAAGGGACAGCCGGGATTTTCCCGCTGCAGGCCTGAGATGGATGGTCGAACCCGTGACAGGGAAGAACGAAGTAAAGGTAATTGCCAAAAAAGGAAAGGAAGTGGTGACAGACCATATCTCCTTTGAATATCAGACCGAAAAATGGGGAGCCCCCGACCATTTTGAACTGCAAAAGGAAAAAGAAGAAAATGGTGTGGTCACCGTTTGCGCCAGGGCATATGATAAAAACGGGGTGTTCTGCCCGGATGCAGATGAGTTTATACGGTTTTCCCTTACGGGAGACGGGGAGTTGATGGATAACCAGGGCACATCTTCCGGTTCGCGTAAAGTACAGTTATATAACGGAAGAGCGATGATAAAGGTCCGCACCAATGGGGGATCGAGCGTTATTGGTGTCCGGTCGGAAAAAATACCTTCGGCTTTCCTTTACCTCGGAGATAAAAAAGACATATTAAAAGGTATACATACGGAATGATGAGAGCAACTGGAATATACATAACAGGAATCATCTTGTGCCTCTGCCTGTCCTGCCAGAGAAAAGGAGAAGGTATGGAAACACCTCCTCTAAGGCTGTGGTACGATCATCCCGCAGAAGCCTGGGAAGAAGCACTCCCGGTAGGAAACGGCCGTATCGGGGCGATGGCCTTTGGCGGTACGGACACCGTACAATTACAGCTCAACGAAGCCACACTCTGGTCCGGTGGCCCCCGGGACACCAATAACCCCGGGGCAAAAGAAACCCTTCCGGAGATACGAAAGGCGCTTTTTGAAGAAGACTATGTAAAAGGAGATGAACTGGCCAGGAAAATGATGGGCCCTTACAGTGCCCGCTATCTTACCCTGGGCAATCTTTTTCTGGACAATAAGCCCGTAGGGGAAACTACGGATTACAGCCGCGAACTGGACCTGAATACCGCTGTTGCCAGAACTACGTACACCCAGGGGGATGTGACGTATACAAGAGAGGTTTTCAGTAGCTACCCGGGACAATTACTGGTCATGCGGATAAAAGCCGACAAACCGGGAAGTATTTCGTTCTCCACACGTTTTGACAACCCCATGCCGCATACGATTTTTGCAAAAGAGGATAATCATATTGTCCTTAAAGGCAGGTGTCCCTCTTTTGTGGCCCATAGGCCTTATGAAGAAAAGCAGGTAGTATATGATGATGGGGAGGAAGCCATAAGTTATGAGGTCCATTTGCAGGCAAGGGCCGAGGACGGGGAAGTAAGATCGGACAGTACGGGTATCCGGATACATGATGCTTCGGAAGTAGTATTGCTCCTTTCCGTAGGGACCAGTTTTAACGGACCTCATAAATCCCCTGTTACGGAAGGAAAAGAGCCGGGAGCAGAAGCGGAAAAACACCTGGAACTGGCCAAAGGAAAAACATATGCACAGTTATTGCAGGAACACCTCAAAGATTATCAGGGCCTTTTTAACAGGGTAGAACTGTACCTGGGGATGGACTCCCTTGCTTACGATCCTACGGATGTAAGGTTAAAACGATATACGGAGACAGGAGGGCACATTGATCCCCAGTTGACCACATTGTTGTACCAGTACGGACGTTATCTGCTGATAGCCTCATCAAGAAAAGGAGGGCCTCCGGCTAACCTGCAGGGCATATGGAACGACAAGATGCAACCGCCCTGGGGCTCCAATTACACGGTGAATATCAATACGGAAATGAATTACTGGCCTTCCGAACCGGCCAATCTGGGCGAATGCGGTTCCCCCTTGTTCGATTTTATAGAAGAGCTTGCGGAAAATGGCAGGGAAACGGCGGCGGTCAATTACGGGGCAGGAGGATGGACAGCCCATCACAATTCCGACATATGGGCCATTTCCTCACCTGCCGGCGGTGCCGATTGGGGAGATCCCAGGGCCCAGCCCCGGTGGGCCATATGGCCTATGAGCGGTGGATGGTTTTCCCGTCATTTATGGGAACATTACCTGTATACCGGTGATAAGGCCTTTCTGGAAGAAAAAGCATATCCCCTTATGAAAGGTGCTGCACGGTTTATGCTGGACTGGCTCGTGAAAGATGCGCAGGGACGGCTGGTGACCAATCCCTCCACATCCCCGGAGAACGCTTTCCGGGTAAACGGGGAAAGGACAGGTTCCGTAAGTGTGGCATCTACCATGGATATGGGAATTATCCGTGACCTGTTCAACAATACCATACGTGCGGCAGAGGTATTGCGCGGGGACGAAGCCTTTGCCGGAGAATTAAAGTCCGCTTTACAGCAGTTATATCCCTTTCAAATAGGAAAATACGGCCAGTTACAGGAGTGGTATAAGGACTGGGACGACCCGGATGACGCCCACAGGCACCTGTCCCACCTCTATGCGCTACATCCTGCCGCGCTTATTTCCCCCCGGCATACACCCGAACTTGCGGCGGCGGCCAGAAAAAGCCTGCTCATGCGGGGCGACGGGGGTACGGGCTGGTCAAAGGCATGGAAGATCAACTGGTGGGCCCGCCTCAAGGACGGGGACCATGCCTGCACCATGTTGAATAAGCAGTTGTTCCTTACGAGGGAAAAAGAAATTAGCGTCGAAGACAACAGTGGTGGCTCATATCCCAACTTATTTGACGCACATCCGCCGTTTCAGATAGACGGTAATTTTGGGGTGACCTCCGGAATAACCGAAATGCTGATGCAAAGCCATGAAGGAGAAATAAGTTTGTTGCCGGCCTTACCCGGTATGTGGAAATCCGGATATATCAGGGGAATTAAGGCCCGTGGTAATTTTGAAGTGGATATGGCCTGGCAGGACGGTATGCTCCGGGAAGCAAAGATCCGCTCGGGGCTGGGGGGTAATTGCAGGTTGCACACCGCTGTTCCCGTAAAAATAAAGGAAACGGAATATTGGGAAGCCACCGGTCCCAATTCCAATCCCCTGCTTCAGACGGATAGCCCCCCGGAATTTGTAAACAATTCAAAAACGGAACGGACAAGTATGGAAATGCCCGAAGGATATACCATCGATTTTATGACCCGGGCCGGAAAGACATATACTGTAATACCAATAAAAGACGAGTAAATTAACCGACAAAATAACCGAACATGAAATACCCGTTAACAAAATTTTCAAACCAACCGAAAATGTTCTTTGGGCATTGCATCCCGATGTTATCGGGACAAGTGCTGACCTATTAAAATTTATAGTGAGCCTGTCGAACTAACAAATAAAAAAGAACAGATCGATAGTTTGCAAACCGGAAAACGATGAAATAGTCGGAAGTCGGAAGCCCGAAGTCAGAAGTAAATATACTTCGGACACCGGACGCCGGACTTCGGACCTCAAAAACAAACCATATGAAAATAAAACAAAAAATTCTTCTGGGGATATGTATGGCACTTATGGCTCCGAACCTTTTTGCCCAGGAAATCCCGAAAGACGAACGTATGCAATGGTGGCGCGAAGCCCGTTTCGGCATGTTTATCCACTGGGGTGTATATTCCCAGTGGGGCGGGGTCTATAAAGGACATGAACAGGCCAGGGGCGGGGCCGAATGGATCATGAACCGCTGCAAAATTCCCGTTGCGGAATACCAGGAAAGGGCAAGAGGGTTCAACCCTGTTAATTACAACGCGGACGAATGGGTGCGAACGGCCAGGGATGCCGGGATGAAATATATTGTCATTACTGCCAAACACCACGACGGTTTTGCCATGTTCAAATCGGAAGCGAGCCCGTTCAATATTGCAGACTGGACCACTTATGGAAAAGATGTGCTGAAACCCCTCGCGGATGCCTGCCGGAAATATGGCATAAAACTCGGGTTCTACTATTCCCAGGCACAGGACTGGAACAATCCGGGAGGTACAGTAGCCCGGAAAAAGATGAAGGAAGGCTGGCCTAATCCCGATAGTACCAGGATCGACACCTATACAAAAGCCCATAAAGGGCATTGGGACCCAAGACAGGAAGAAGCCACTTTTGAACAATACATAGACAGGGTTGCCATACCACAGGTAAGGGAGTTGCTTACCAATTACGGGGACATAGCCGTACTCTGGTGGGATACCCCGGTGGGTATGACCGACGAAACCGCACTGAAATTACAGGAACTCCTGAAACTCCAGCCACAGATTATTACCAACGACAGGTTAAAAAGACCAAACTTCCCCGGAGATACCGGAACTCCGGAACAAAAAATCCCCGGTGCCGAAGAACTGGACGGCAGGGACTGGGAAACCTGTATGACCATGAACCACACCTGGGGGTACAGGACGTCGGATACGGATTGGAAATCTGCAGAGACCTTGATCCGTAACCTGGTAGATATCGCTTCCAAAGGAGGGAATTACCTGTTGAACATCGGGCCCAAACCCGATGGTACCTTTCCTGTGGCAAGCGTGGAACGTTTGAAGACTATAGGAAAATGGATGGACACAAACGGAGAAGCGGTTTACGCAACAAAAGCCAGCCCCTTGCCTGCAGTCGACTGGGGGCGCTATACGGTTAAAGAGAATCAAGGGGAAACCGTGATTTATGCTACGGTCTTTGATTGGCCGGATACGGGAAAACTGGAGATACCGGGATTAAAGAACCCTGTTGGTTCCGCCAGCTTACTGGCCGATGGGGAACCGCTCAAAACAAAGAACGGGGAAAATGGCTTAATCGTAGAAATACCCCGTCAGGCCCCGGACGCCATTGCCTCGGTGATCGAAGTCAGGGTGAAAGGAAAAGTGGAGAATGTCAACCGGGGAGGAAAGAAAAAGATGAAAACAGGCTCTGTTGACTGAGACTGAAATGCCAAATAACAACCGAAACTGATGAACGGAAAAAAGCATTTGAAAATATGGGTACTTGCCGTATTGTTCTTCGGGCACGCTGCCGTGTTAAAGGGACAGTCCCCGCAATGGACGGAAGTGGCCCCCGGGGTATGGAAAACTGTCGTGGGGAACCCTGAAGATTACGACCTGTTAAAAGCAGCCGGTTGCCTTCCTAAGAAAGGGGCTTTGTCACAAATGGATAAAACGGTCTTTCCGCTGAACAGGGAAGAAATAAACGGCAATGTCGCCGATGGAAAAACTTCTTTGCGGTTTCCGCTGGAAAAGGAAGAGCAGGTATACGGTTTCGGCCTGCAGTTCAAAACGGTACACCAACGGGGACAGATACTTCGTTTGCACGTGGACCATTATGGTGGCAGGGATGACGGCAGGACCCATGCCCCGGTACCTTTTTATGTGTCCTCCGAAGGCTATGGCGTGTTTGTTAATTCCGCCAGGTATATAGAGGTCTATGCCGGGTCGGCCGCCAGAAAGGACAGTAAGAATGCCCCTGTGGCCAGAGACAGGAATACGGATGAAAACTGGACTTCCAGACCGTACTCCGATGCGGTGGAAATACTGGTCCCCTCCGCAGGAGTGGAAGTTTATCTCTTTGCCGGGCCTACACCCCTTGATGCAGTACGCAGGTATAATCTCTTTACCGGCGGAGGGCCTTTGCCTCCCCGCTGGGGACTCGGGTTTACCCAGCGCGTGCACAAACTCTATACGGACCGGCAGGTGACCGATGAAGCAAATGCCTTTGAAAAAAAAGGTTTCCCGCTGGATTTTATAGGCCTGGAACCGGGCTGGCAGAGCAAAGCCTATCCCAATACTTTTGAATGGGATAGGGAAAGGTTCCCGCAACCGGAAAAATTTGTCCGGGAATTGAGCGACAAGGGCGTAAAGGTGAATTTATGGGTAAACCCTTATGTATCTCCCGAATCCCCGGTTTATAAAGATATTCTGCCCTATACGGCCTCCCATACCGTATGGGCGGGGATAGTCCCCGATCTCAGTATCCCGGAAGCAGGGAAGGTCTTTTGGGGACAGTTCCGGAAAAAGCATGTGGATATCGGGGTCAGCGGGTACAAAATAGATGAAGTGGATGGCTATGACCGTTACCTCTGGCCCGATGTAACCCGGTTTCCTTCAGGGCACAGTGCAGAACAGATGCGTCAGACCTATGGTTTGCTGGTACAAAAACAGAGTGCAGCGCTTTTTCGCGAAAAGAATACCCGTACCTACGGCCTGGTAAGAGCTTCCAACGGAGGCGGGACTTCATTCCCTTATGTCATTTACAACGATTATTACAATCACGAAGATTTTATAACCGCCTTGATAAACAGTGGTTTCAGTGGTGTTTTGTGGACCCCTGAGGCCCGTGCTTCCAAAACAGCCGAAGAATGGTTAAGAAGGATACAGTCGGTAGTGTTTTCGCCCATGGCCATGATCAATGCATGGTCCAGCGGAACCAAGCCCTGGTCTTTTCCGGAGGTCGCAGATGAGGTAAAACAAATGGCCTTGCTCAGAATGCGGATGATGCCCTATTGGTACACAGAATTTGCCAAATATCACTTTAACGGGACCCCGCCGTTCCGTGCCATGGACCTTGAAGAAGGTTTTCAGCAGCAACCTAAAGCGCTGACCTTGTCCGATAGTGAAGTCGACCTCGAAGAAAACCCTTATGCCGAAGCTGTAAAAAAGGAAGTGAAAGACCAATATATGGCCGGTGAGTACCTTTTGGTGGCCCCGATGTTTACGGGACAAACATCCAGGAAAATCATCCTGCCCCGGGGAAACTGGTACGACTTTTATACCGGTGAATATGCCGGGAACGGAGAAGTGATCACGGTGGCTCCGGGACTGGAAAGGATCCCGGTATATGTGAAGGATGGCGGGATCATCCCGATGATGCCTGCCAGGCTACACGCCCCGGCCACAGGTGAAAAGACCGATATCGAAATACGCCACTACGGCGAAAAACAGGGATATTATTTACTGTATGACGATGACGGGGAGACCTTTGATTATGAAAAAGGAGCATACACCTTCCGGGAAATACGTACCCGGAAACAAACCAATGGAAAATGGAAAGGAAGCATTTCCCGACCCGAAAGAGGAAAACCGAATACCATAGGCAAAGTAAGCTGGCGGTTTATGACGGGAGAAACAAAAAATAAAAATTGATAGCTAAAGACCTCAGGGCATACCGATAACTATCGGAACATGAGGTATTCAAATAAAACAAATGATAAGTGCATTTCCGATGCAAGCCTTTCGACACTTCGACTGCACTCAGCGCAGGCAGGTTCAGGACAGGCATTGGAGCATAAATCTCAGAATTAAGGTGAAAATAAAAAAAAGTACAATACTGATCGCAACAATTATAATGACCCTTGCCTGTTCCCGGAAAGAAAAGCAGGCTTCCTGGTACAGGGAAGCCGAAGAGGTGTTACACGGACAGGTACTGAAAGAAGCCCGATGGGCAATGGAAGAAGAACCGGTAACGGTAACTGCCGAAACTTCTCCCAGGAGTGCAGGCAGCAAACACGATTTTTATTCGGAAGGGGATTACTGGTGGCCCGACCCGGAAAACCCGGACGGTCCCTACATACAAAAGGACGGAATGACCAATCCGGACAATTTTGTGGCCCACAGGCAGGCGATGATCCGCTTTAGCAAGATCATAGGTGCCCTGGCTTCGGCCTACAAGATCACGGGGAACGAAAAATATGTAGCGCAGGCCGTTGTACACCTTAAGGCATGGTTTACAGATCCCGCTACCAGGATGAATCCGCACCTGAAATGTTCCCAGGCCATCCATGGAAGGGTAACCGGGCGGGGCATAGGCATTATCGATGCCATCCAGTTGATGGAAGTGGCCCAGGGGGTCAGGTGCATGGAAGGTGCCGGAACGCTGGATAAGGAAACACTGGCCGGGGTGAAAAAATGGTTTTCGGATTATCTCGAATGGCTTACTACCCATCCTTATGGCAAAGAGGAAATGAACAAGGAGAACAACCACGGGACCTGTTGGGTCATGCAGGCTGCATCTTTTGCCAGGCTTACCGGCAATAAAGAGATACTGGACTTCTGCAGGGAGCGGTATAAAAAGGTATTGTTGCCCGAACAGATGGCGGAAGACGGGAGTTTTCCCTGCGAAATAGGGAGGACAAAGGCCTACGGGTATTCCCTCTTTAACCTGGATGCCATGGTCATGGTATGTCTCATATTGTCAGAACCCGGGGAGGATCTCTGGCATTACAGGACCCCGGACGGCAGGTCGATAAAAAAAGGGATAGAATACCTGTACCCCTATGTGGCCGATAAGTCGCGCTGGTATTTTAAGCCCGATGCCATGTATTGGGACGAATGGCCCGTAGCGCACCCTTTCCTGGTTTTCGGGGCCATGGAATTCAATAACCGGGATTGGTTGGGTACCTGGAAGGAACTGGACCATGATCCGCAGGTAGAAGAAGTGATCCGTAACCTTCCTGTACGCCATCCGCTGATATGGATGAATAAGCACGGGTAATCAGAGAATTTAGGCATGAGAAAAAAGAAAAACCCATATATCACATTCGTCATTTTTATAATGCTCGGTTGTCTTTGCCCGTTATCGGCCCAACAGGATCAGGGAACGGCCGGAGATGAAGACGGTCAAATGTACAACGACCCTAAAATCCGAGACCGGACGGCCATAAATAGGGCTGTAAACGGCTGGTGGGCCCAATCCATGGAAACCCGGAACGACCGTATAAAATGGTGGCGCGAAGCCCGTTTCGGAATGTTTATTCACTGGGGAGTGTATTCCCTTCCCGGCGGGGAATGGAAAGGAAAGAAAGTAGGCGGTTATGCCGAACACCTGATGCGAAAGGAAAAGATATCCAGGGCCGAATACCAGGAGCTTGCAGGGCGTTTTAATCCCGTAGCGTTCGATGCCGAAACCTGGATAAAAACCGCAAAGCGTGCAGGAATGAAATATTTTGTCATCACCGCCAAGCATCACGACGGTTTTGCCATGTACAGCTCGGAGGTATCGGATTTTAATATTACAGATCGTACCCCTTTTAAACGCGATCCTCTTGCGGAGCTGGCGGCAGCCTGTAAAAAAAACGGTATAAAGTTCGGTTTCTATTATTCCCATGCCTTTGACTGGGAACATCCCGACGCCCCGGGCAATGACTGGGAATATCAAAACCCCGGGGGGGACAAGAACCTATACGGCGGGCGTTACTGGTATGACGAACACCCGGAACTGGTGCCGAAAGCCGTTAAATATGTCAATGAAAAAGCGATCCCCCAGATCAAAGAGCTTATCAAAAAATATCACCCGGACATCCTCTGGTTTGACACCCCGCATAAGCTGCCCCTGTCCGAAAATATCAGGATACTCCGGGCTATTCGGGAAACCGATCCGGATGTGGTGGTCAACGGCCGCCTGGTGAGGAGTGCCCAAACCAATTTCGGCGACTATAAGAACACCGCAGACCGGCCGGCGGAGTTCTTCCCCGTTGAAGGCGATTGGGAAGCCATTCCCACCACCAATGAATCCTATGGCTATTCTAAGTACGACACCAGCCACAAACCGGCAGGCTTTTTTATCCGTTTACTGGCCAAAGCCGTGTCCGAAGGAGGAAATTTACTGATGAATATCGGCCCTATGGGCAACGGTGCTTTTGATCCAAGAGATAAAGTCATCCTGGACAGCATAGGAAAGTGGATGCACAAAAACGGGGAGAGCATTTACGGGGCCGCCCCTTCCGGTTTACCACTGCAAAACTGGGGAGTGACCACACAAAAAGGCGATAAGATATACCTGCACGTATTCCGCTGGCCCCGTGACGGAAAACTCGTAGTGGGAGGACTGGGGGGAAAGATCCGGAAGGCACGCCTGCTGGCTTCGCCCTCAAAAAAACTGACGACCGAAACATCCGGGGCTACGGACATGATCGTAAAAACCCCCGCCGCTATGCCGGATAAGGTGAATACGGTCATTGTCCTGGAAACAGGAGAAAATACAACGATAAAAAAGGTGCCCCGTTTGCTTTCTGCCGCCGCACCAAACCGTTTACTGGCTTTCGATGCCGGATTGCACGGCGACGGATTTAAGTTCGGTGACGGAAAGCCCCACCGCTATTACGTATACGGATGGCAGGATAAGAACCAGTCTCTGAGCTGGGATTTTCGTCTCCACCAGGCTGCGGAATACAGGATAGAGGTCAAATATACTACGGATGGAGGAGGAAGGTATTCCCTGACCCTGGGCGATACCCGTATCGAAAAAGAAGTAGATCCGTCAGATGGGGAAATAATTACGAAGGAGATCGGAACGGTCAGTATACCCGAAGGGGAGCACAAACTCACCCTGAAACCATTGAAAATAGAAGGTGAGGAATTGATGAAATTATTTGAAATACAGTTTATACCCGTAAAAAAATAAATAACACCCAACGAAAATTTTAATCAATCACTAAAAACCCAAAATTATGAAACTTACAAAAACCATGACACCGGCCCTGCTGGCTTCCTGCATGTTGGTATTCAACAGTTGCGAAGAAAAAGAAGAGTTTTCCGGTGAAACGGATGCGATGGCAGCCCCGTCAGAAGAATTCTCGATAGCGGCCACAGGCACGACCTTGTCTGCCGATGGCCCCGGAAATACCTACGAACTGATCAACAGCGTACTCGGGGGAAATGCTGCGGAAGTCCCCGATTGTGCACATCCGGGATTCGGACGGCATATTACGGAAGAATTTGACAACGAACTGAACAAAAATGTCTTTGTGTTCCACATGCACGTAGATCACGACGGAAACCTCTGTGACCCCAATGACGGCAGGCAGCGTTGCGAGATAAAGACTTACGGCCCGTCTCCTAGTAACCTCAAGATATTTGAAGGAGACGAGGTGACCTATCGATGGAAGTTTAAACTGGACGAAGGGTTTCAGCCTTCCCCCAGTTTTACGCATATCCACCAGATCATTTCCGGAGGAGGTACTGCAGGCACCCCTCTGCTGGTACAATTGACCCCGAGATACAACAGCGCAGGGGACAGGATGGAACTGATCATTTATGACGAATCCGGCTCCGTTACCAAACCAAGAATAGTAGACCTTTCCGGTTTCAAGGGAGAATGGGTGGAAGTTTATGAAAAAGCCACATTCGATTATAACGGAACTTATGAAATACTGATCAAAAGAGTGAGTGACGGGGCAGTATTACTGTCGTATTCCTCCCCGGATGTCTATTTATGGAGGGAGGGAATGACCTTTTGCAGGCCTAAATGGGGCATTTACCGGAGTTTGGACAAAGCCTCGTATTTGAGGGACGAAGAAGTTCGTTTTGCAGATTTCTGCCTGGCTAAAGGAGATGAGGTCTGCCCCGGGGAAACCGTCGAAGATGAAGTAACATTGCATCAAAACTGTAATTACGGCGGATGGTCTGTAGGATTCGGTATAGGCCAATATACCATGCAGGACATTCAGAATATGGGAGGGATCAATGACGATGCCTCCGCCATCAGGGTTCCCGATGGATTAAAAGTTACCCTGTATGAAGACAATAATTTTCAGGGAGGTTCCAGGGTATTTACCTCGGACGACAGTTGCCTGATCGATGATGGTTTTAATGATGAGGTTTCTTCGTTGATAGTCAGTGCTAATTAGTGTTTTCTATAATTGATATTATGAAATATGATCCGGGAAAAATAATCAGATCAAAATTTTTAATCATGTTGCTGTGTCTATGCTGTTGCGTACAGTCCTTTTCCCAGGAAATGCAGAATATGTGGACAAAAGAAGCAGGAGGAGGAAAAGAACACCCGAATATACAGTGGTTCAAGGAGGCCAAATTCGGGATGTTCATCCACTGGGGGTTGTATTCGAAAATTGCCGGGACCTGGAAAGACAGTACCTATTACGGCAGCGGCGAATGGATCATGAAGCGGGCAAAGATATCGGCAGACGAATATGCCGGGCTGGCCGCAACATTCAATCCGGTTGGCTTTAATGCCGAAGAATGGGCGCAGGTGGCCAAAGATGCAGGTATGAAGTATATGGTGATCACGGCCAAGCATCACGAAGGGTTTGCCATGTACGATTCCAAAGTGACGGATTTTGATATTGTGGACGCTTCTCCCTACGGAAAAGACCCGATGAAGGCCCTTGCCCGTGCCACGCGGAAAAGAGGGATAAAATTCGGTTTTTATTATTCTCAGTTCCAGGACTGGCACGAACCCGACGGCGGTGGAAACACCCGGGATTTTGATAAAGAACAAAAGGACTACCGCAAATACTACCGCGAAAAGGCCATCCCGCAATTAAAAGAACTCCTCCGCAATTACGGACCCCTTGGCATGATCTGGTTTGATACCCCCGGCGGACTGACTAAAGAAGAGACCCGGCAGATGATCGATGACCTCAGGGGATTGCAACCGGAAACCCTGTTCAGCAGCAGGGTAGGGCACGGATTGGGGGATTACCGCGATTTCGGCGACTCTGAAGTGCCGCCCGTCCCCATAAAAGGGGCCTGGGAATCCATTTATACACACAACGATTCCTGGGGGTACATCGCCCATGATAAAAACTTTAAATCCCCCAGGAAGATCATCCACCTGCTGGCCAATATCGCTTCTAAAGGAGGAAACCTTATGCTGAACGTCGGCCCCGACGGCAACGGAGAATTACCTCCCTATTCCGTAAAATATCTCAGGGAAGTGGGAAAATGGCTTGAAAAGAATGGCGAGAGCATTTACGGCACCACCCACGGACTGGTACCTGCACAACCCTGGGGAGTAACTACATCCGGACCGGGAAAATTATTCCTGCATGTGCTAAACCCGCCATCATCCCGAAATACCATTTTCGTGCCGGGAATAGAAGCTGAAGTGAAGCGTATATATATATTGGAAAACAACACCACCTTAAAATGGCAGGATGTTCCCGGAGGGATCGATATTCAGCTGCCCCACGAAATCCCGGATAGTCGTAATACGGTGCTGGTGATGGAGTATAACGGGCCTCAGCCCGATCTTTCGTCAAAACTTGTCCAGACAATAAGCAGGGATTTCCCTTCGATAGAAATACCGGCAATAACAGCTGAATACAAAGGCAACACAAAAAACAAGTTGTTTACATTTTCGCATCATTTCGGAGACTGGAAACACGAGAACCTCGCCTACGACATATATGCCCCGGAGGACGAACTGGTATTTGAACTGGACATAAGGCAGACAGGAGATTATAAGGTGATACTGGATTATGCTTGTATAGCAGGTAGCGAGGGCCGGGAAGGAACGGTCCGGACAGGTAAAGGAGAGGAATTGTTTTTCCGGTCCCTGCCAACCGGGAGTTATGATTCGCACCGCCCGTTGTTGTTTATCCGGCATGCTGTTGGAGTAATTCATGTTTCCGAAACAGGGAAACGCCGCCTGTCCGTCAAACCGGTGAAGGAAGGGAGCAGGGAATTGTTCTGGTTGCGGAAAGTTATCCTCCGGCCTGTAGATTAGACCATACCAAAATTTGATATATGAAAACCATTTTTAAGAATGCATTATTACTGTTAAGTATCTTGCCAGTATACGGTCAGTCGGTAGCCCCGTTATGGGAAGACTACGTAAAGGCCAAACAAGAAGGAAAAACAACGTACCTGCCCGATTTTTCATTTGCAGGCTATCGTTTTTCCGAAGAGGAGATACCGGATGTGTCCGGGTGGAAGCATTTTAATGTGACCGATTACGGAGCGGTCCCGGACGATGAAGGCTATGACGATGAGGCCATCCAAAAAGCCGTCAATGCGGCGGAGGCCAATTACGGTGGCGGGGTTGTCTATTTTCCTCCCGGAAGGTACAAGATCGCACCGGACAGGGACAGGAACAAGGGCATACGGATATCAAAAAGCAATATTGTGTTGAAGGGAAGCGGAGTGGGAGCAGGAGGAACGGAGATCTTCCAGGACAGTATGCGTATCGGTAAAAGGCAGTTTCATTTCCGGCCGGATTTGCGGGAGGAAGCGAAACTCACCGTTATTACCGGAAATGTACCCCGGGAAACCTTCTGGGTGCAGGTGGCGGACGCTTCGGTTCTAAAAAAAGGGCAGAATGTCGTTATACGCCATCAAAGTGAACAGTTTACCCGGATGTATTTCGATTCGCTGAAACTGGTCCCGGAATGGACAAGGTTGTTTGGAGAAAAAGGGGGGATGAATATCGCAGAGATACATACCATTGAAAAAATAGAAGGCAACCGGGTGAGGTTTAAAAACCCTCTGCATTTTGACCTGAAGACCATACCCGGGACAGATTTTGAGCTTTATTCCCATACCAGTATAAAACAATGCGGAATCGAAGATATCCTGTTCTCCGGTAACTGGAACTCTTATCCCGAGGAATTTAAACACCATAAGGATGGCATACACGATAGCGGATGGTGTGCCGTTTCCATGGAATATGTGGAAGACAGTTGGGTACGGAATTGTATATTCAGGGATATAAACGAAGGTATTTTTATGCGTGCCGCATATAAAACAACGGTTCAGAATGTTACGTTTTCCGGTAAAAAGGGGCATAGTACGGTACATGCCCGCGGCGGGTATGGGGTGTTGATAAAGCACTGCAATTTCAATGCCGGCACGCATCACGGCCCCGGTACCGGGTACGGAGGTGTAGGGACGGTGGTCACACAGTGCAGCATGCAGACCGATCAGAATATAGACAGTCATTCCGGGCAGCCCTATGCCACCCTGTTCGACGATGTACAGGGAGGTATTTTTAAAAATATCGGGGGGCCGCACCCCGGGTTCCCGCATCACGGAAAATACCTTGTATTCTGGAATTTCAGGCATAGCTCCACATTCGACTTCCATTATAAGTTCTGGAATACGGAAAAAAGAAAAAACCACACTTTTGCCAGGCCGGTGTTCGTAGGGTTCCGGGCCGATCGAAAGATCATCATAGAAGATGAAGGGCTCAATCAGCTTCCCGGAAAAACGGTAAGTCCCGTTTCTCTTTTTGAAGCCCAGCTTAATTTCCGTTTACAAAATACACCCGGCGATAAAAAGCCGTATGGACAGTGAAAGAAATATGTCGCTGTCCGTAATTTTTTCCCTACAATATCCGGTGACAATCAATCATATTGAATTTTTGTATACCCATGTTCGAACTTTTACATCTGTTTTGCTGACTAATTTTGAAGAGTGAAAACCGAAAACTAAAGGGACAAGGTCGTTTGGAGCTATTAAATTTTTAAGAGCACTGCCATAATGATCCTGTTGCCTGGTTTAACCGATCAAAACCAAAATTATGATAAAACAGAATAGGAAGAAACCCTGTCGAAAGTTTCTTTTGGGATTTTTCGTGCTTATATGTACAGTTGTAAATGCCCAGGAACGGAAAGTATCCGGTAAAGTGACCGGGGCTTCGGATGGTTTGGGGCTTCCCGGAGTAAATGTAGTGATCGACGGAACTACAACCGGGGTCACCACAGATTGGGACGGCCTTTATGAAATTACAGTTCCCGACGGGAATGCGGTCCTTAAGTTCAGTTATATCGGGTTTATAACGAAAAAGATCACTGTTGGGGACCAGCAGGAGGTCAATGTGGCCCTGGAAGAAGATGTAAGCAAACTGGATGAGGTTGTGGTCATCGGCTACGGCTCTCAGAAGAAGAGTGATATTACGGGATCCGTATCTTCCGTAAAATCGGAAGAGTTGGCGGCCTACCCGGCCCTTAGCGCGGAACAGGCATTACAGGGGCGTGCTGCCGGGGTAGCCGTACAGTCCAACAACGGGGGAGAACCCGGAGCACCTATCAAGGTCAGGATACGTGGCGGGACTTCCATCAACGCCAGCAGTGATGCCCTTATCGTCGTGGACGGATTTGTGGGGGCATCCATGCCCCCTCCCGAAGATATCGCTTCCATGGAGATCCTGAAAGATGCCTCTGCCACCGCTATTTACGGTTCCCGGGGTTCTAACGGGGTCATTCTCGTCACTACCAAAAAGGGAAGGCCCGGCAAAGCGACCATAGAGCTGAACTCTTCCTATTCCGTACAGGAGGTGAACAACAGCCTGGACCTCCTGGATGCCGGTCAGTTTGCGGCGTACCGGGCTTCTTACAGTGAAAATTATACACAAGGGCCTGCAAATACCGACTGGCAGGACAGGATATATCACACGGGGAGTATATCCAGTCATCAGCTTTCCTTTTCCGGCGGGGGAGAAACAGCCCGCTACTATATTTCCGGGACGTTTTACGACCAGGAAGGGGTGATCATCAATTCCGATATGGAACGTTTTTCCTTTCTGAGCAATATAGACCTGGACGTTACCGAAAAACTGAAGGTAGGCCTTAACATGTTCGGAAGAAGAAATTCGGTCAACGGGATCATCAGCCAGGTAGGATCGGGAGGAGCCGGTGCGGCCGGGGTGGTATCATCGGCATACAGGTTTGCCCCGGACCTGGGCATCTATGACCAAAACGGGGATTATACCATAAATTCCCTGGGCGACGATATCGATAACCCGGTGGCCACGGCCCGGGAAAATGTAAACGAACGGGTTTCCGACCTGTACCGTACCAATTTCTACGCAGACTATACCATCCTGGAAGGCTTGTCCTTTAAGACGACTTTCGGGTACAGTACTTCCAATAATACCACGGGGACATTCCGTCCCACCACCCTGATCGCCGGGGCGGGGGTAGGCGGAGAAGCCACAATAAGAACCTCGAAATCCACTAATCTGCTATCAGAAAACTACCTGACCTACAAAAGGGATATCGGAAAAGGTGCCCTGACCGTTATGGGGGGGTATTCCTATCAAAAGAACAAATCTGAAAGCACTTTTGCCGGAGCCCGGGGCTTTGTGTCCAATTCCGTATCTTACAGGAACCTGGACGGGGGATCGGTTTTCCTGCCCCCGGAATCTTCGCTTACGGAGAGGGAACTGATATCCGTTTTCGGCCGTATCAATTTTGAATATGACGACAGGTACCTGCTTACCCTCACCGGCCGTCGCGATGGTTCTTCCGCATTCAGTAAAAATAACAAATACGCATTTTTCCCTTCCGGTGCCATTGGCTGGAATATGGGGAATGAGGAATTTTTAAAAGAGAGCAGAACGATCTCCAACTGGAAATGGCGGGCCAGCTACGGGGTGACGGGGAATCCCTCGATCCCGGCCTATGGTACTTTGGCAAGGTTTTCGGAGATCTATTCCGTAATAGGGGATGCTCTTACCAATGGGGTCGCTATCACGGTACTGGCCAATGACAACCTGAAATGGGAGTCCTCCTATCAGGCCAATTTCGGGGTGGATATCGGCCTTTTTGACAACAGGCTGAACCTGACGGTGGACTACTACAACATAGAAACGCGCGACCTTCTGTTTGCAAGGCCCCTGCCCGAATATATAGGGCTGGCCAATCCCGTTCAGATACAAAATATAGGAGTGCTGGAAAATAAAGGGGTAGAAGTCACCATATCTTCCCGGAATATTTCAGCTGAGAATTTTACGTGGAATACCGACTTCAACTTTTCCACCAATAAGAACAAGGTAAAGAAACTGCCGGACGGAGAAGATATTTTTATCAATTCGTCACCGGGACATTTCCTCCAGCCCAATTCCCAGATACTTCGCGAAGGAGAGCCCGTCGGTGCGTTCTACGGATATGTTTATGACGGGGTGATCCGGGAAGGGCAGAATGTCCCCGAGGGGTTTGAAGACCAGCCCGGGGGCGAGTTGTTTCGCGATATTGACGGAAGGGATGCCAACGGCGAACTCACCGGTATGCCGGATGGGATGATAAATTCGGACGACAAGACCATTATCGGCGACCCCAACCCGGATTTCATCACCAGCCTTAACAACACCTTTGCCTATAAAGATTTTGACCTTAACGTATTTTTCCTGGCTTCGGTGGGCGGGGATATACTCAACTATACCCTGCTGGAACTCGCTTCGGGCGATTCCAACGCCACTACCGAAGTGCTCGATGCATGGACTCCGGGAAATACGGACACCGATGTCCCGGCAGCGGCAGTCAGGGAAAAGAGGATCACTTCCAGGTTTGTCTATGACGGTAGTTATGTACGCCTCAAAAACCTTTCCCTCGGATATTCCCTGCCCGAAAAGGTGCTCGAAAAACTCGGTTTCGAGAAGATCCGGTTTTATATCAGCGGGCAGAACCTGCTCACCTTTACGGACTATCCCGGTGCCGACCCCGAAGTGAACTACAGGAACGACAATGACGAAAGGAGCAATACGTTCCTTGGCCTGGATTACGGGAGCTATCCGAATGTACGGTCGTTGACGATGGGAGTGAACTTAAAATTTTAACGGACTAAAAGGAATACAACCATGAGGACAAAAATACATAAGATAGCATTGTACACCGGCCTGGTTCTTCTGGCGTTCGGATGTTCCGACCTGGAGGAAAAGCCGGTAGGGATCCTGGCCCCGGAAACCTTCTTCAGGAATACGGACGACCTCCAGGCAGCGGTAAACGGCAGCTTTGCCTATATGGCTTCGGAGCAGTACTGGGGAAGAAAATTAACACTTGCCCTGTTATTACGGGGAGACCTTGCCGATATCGGCGACCGGGGCACATCGGCCATGCGGGTGGAAGTGAACGATTTTAACATGAATGATGCCAATGGTATGGTGGCCAGTTTCTGGCCCCGGTCTTATGCCGTTATAGGAGCGGCCAACCAGGCCATTGCCGGGGCCGGGCTGCTGGAGGACGGTCCGGAAAAGGTCAACCCCATTGCTGCACAGGCCTATTTTTCGCGGGCTTTTGCCTATTATCACCTCGTCCGGTTGTTCGGGGATATTCCGTATATCGACTTTGCCGTATCTGATGCGGAAGAAGTGAACGACATATCCAAAACCCCGGAAGCCGAAGTCTATGAGGGTATCATTGCCGATCTCGAATTTGCAAAGCAGTGGCTGCCAGACCGGCAACCCGTAAGGTCATTGCCGTCAAAAGCTACTGCGGCAGCCTATCTGGCATCGGTATACCTCACCCTGGGCGAGTATCAGAAAGCGTATACCGAAGCCAGATATGTCATAGACAACGAAGGCACATTCGGCCTGTCCCTTGAAGCCGATTTCCAGGATCTGTTCGATGCCGATAAAACCGCCGGGTTAAAAGAGCCTCTCTTTACTATTGATTTTATAGGACAGTCTGCTGACGGAAACCTGGGAACGGACTATCTTCCTTCTGTTACAGGCATACGCGAAGACGAGACCGGGAGGGTAAACGGCGGCGGATGGACGGTGGCCGTACCCCATATCCGGGTGTTTGAAGAATGGAACGAAAGGGATTACAGAAGGGCCGTCAGTTTTGATACCATAGCCGTATTTAACGGGCAGACGGTGCCTTATACGGATTTTGCCAATTATTCCGACAGAGGGGTAAACCGCCCGCATATAGCCAAGTACTACCGGTATCCCGGCCTGGCCGGAAGCAATGGCAGGCAGTCCAGCCATAATTATATAACCATGCGTTATGCCGAGGTATTATTGATAGCGGCCGAAGCATTAAATGAAATAACGCCGGGTTCTGCCGAAGCGGCCGGATACATTAACCGGTTGAGGCAAAGGGCGAGAAACCGCGCAGGAGAAATGGCCGCTTTTCCGGAAGACGTTCCGGCCGGCCTTTCGCAAAGCGGGTTCAGGGATATGGTGATCCGGGAACGACGCATAGAGCTGGCCTTTGAATTTAAAAGGTGGTACGATATCAAAAGATTGCAAACCGGGGAAGAATCCTTTGGGCCGGACGGTTTGGAGCCACACGCTGATTTTGATCCCGGACGGGATTACCTGTTCCCGCTTCCGGGAGATGAACTGGCCAGGAACCCCAACCTGCAGCCCAATAACCCGGGTTACTAAAATAGTTTATCTGTTCAGTTTTGAATAGTTAGTTGGTGATACTTATCGAGGGGCCCGCAATATCTGACGGGGTGGAGCGGGTCCTGAGATAAGTATTTTTTTGATGCAATTTTCAGCTTCCGTATGGGTTTTTAGCAGAGAGATTTACCTATGTAATGACATTGCAGTATCGCCTTCGGTTATGATCCGGTGGTTGTGGCTTTTGGCCAGGTAGGAAGTGATGATCTGCTTGATGTCCGGATTGTGCTTTTGCGGGGAGATAAAATCCTGGAACTCCCGGTAGCTGTCAATGGTCTCCTCTTTGGAGATATAACCATAGCCTGCGTAGTTTCCGCCGGTTATTTGTATAAGGGCGTTTTCTTCGGGGGTCCTTCCGCGTTCTACAATAATAAAATTGTCCTGGACAGCCTGTATATGGTTTATGGCTTCTTTCACCCGTTTGTTGTATGTTCCCGTTTCTTCCGTTCCCCTGCAAATTCCTTTACAACTCTTCAGTTTATAGTGAGAACAATGCAGAACATTGGTTTGTAACTGGGTGTATTTGGGGCATAGTTCATAGGCTTCACAGACCTGTTCCAGGAAAGAGATGCATTCGGTAGTCGTGTAATATATTTTTAGCGGGTCGGGGGTATGCCTGAGCCTGTTATAACCGAGATGAAGAATACCCTGGCGATCGGTATAACAGACAATGCCGTAACCTTTAACCGGTCTTTTCTGGGCTGTGTTATACTTCGGAAAGAGGTGCTTTATCTGCGTAGATTCCCGGATCAGGGCCAGTAGTTCGTTTCCGGTTTCTTCGCAGTCGATATGTGCGGTTTCCCGGGCCAGTGCAATTTCTTTGGAGGTTTTGTCATAAAAGTGACCAAGTACCCTTTTTTTGATATTGATGGCTTTGCCCACGTAGATGACCTTGCCTTTTTCATCGAGAAAATAATAAACCCCCGGGGTTGCGGGAAGTTTGTCAAACACCTCTTTGGACAACAGGGGAGGGAGGGTGAACTCCCGTGATCGTTGGTGAAGCTGGCGGGCAAAAACATCTTTGGCGTCGTTTTTCAACAGTTTTTCAAACAAGATCACGGTGGCATCTGTATCGCCCTTTGCCCGGTGCCTGTCCTGTATTTCTATATCGAGATGCCTGCACAAGCGCCCCAGGCTGTAAGATCTCAACCCGGGAAATATTTGCCGGGAAAGCCGTACCGTACACAATTTTTTCCTCCTGAAATCCTGTCCGATCCTTTGAAATTCCTTACGGATAACGTTATAATCGAAATTGACGCTATGGGCTACAAAAACCTTATCCTCGGTAAGGTTCTGAATGGTATCGGCAATATCTTCGAATGCAGGGGCATCCATCACCATGTCGTTATCTATCCCCGTAAGTCCTGTAACATAGGGGGAGATATGAGTGCCGGGGTTGACAAGGCTGTGAAATTCTTCCAGCAGCACATTGCCATCGTGTACCGCAATGGCTATTTCGGTGATCCTGTTGGCATCTCCCCCGAGACCGGTGGTTTCCACATCGACAATGGCGTACATAGGATTCTCTTTTTTCAGAGAATAAAGATACCAAAAAGTGTCTGCTTAAAAATATTACCCTGTTATTTTAACGAAGAGGGCATCTATTCCATGGGCTCTCCTCTCATGCTTTGGAATACCTCATATGCGCGTTCTGTTTTTTTCTTGTCTGCATGTTCAAATTCCTTTTCTGTAATACCATAAGCCTTTTGCAGGGAATCGAGGGTAACGAGTAGCCGTTGCTGTATATCACTGTATTTGGGATCTCCGTAGATGTTTTTGTTTTCTCCGGGATCGGTTTCCAGGTCGTACATTTCCCAGCTATCGACATCGTCGTAGAAATGCATGAGTTTGTATCGTTTGGTACGTACGCCGTAATGTCTTTTTACCATGTGAAAGTCGGGATAGCCATAATAGTGATAGTAAATGGCATTCCTGAACTCTTCCTGGCCTTCTTTCTGTTCCAGGAGAGGCTTGAAAGACTTGCCCTGGAAATCATCGGGAATTTCGGCTCCCGCAAAATCGAGGAAGGTTGCGGCAAAGTCGAGGTTCTGGGTCAGGGCGTTTATCTGTGTCCTTTTCCTGATATGGCCGGGATACTGGATAAGCAGGGGCATCCGCAGGGATTCTTCATACATAAAACGCTTGTCGAACCAGCCGTGCTCGCCCAGATAGAAGCCCTGGTCGGAGGTATAGACCACAATGGTGTTCTCATCAAGGCCTTTTTCTTCGAGATAGTCCAATACCTGCCCTACGCTTTCGTCTACGGAGGCAATAGTGGCCATATAATCCTGCAGATAGCGTTGCGCTTTCCACTCGGCCATGGCCTTTCCCGTAAGGTGGGCCCGGTGCATGGCATCATTTTTAGGTTGATAAATGCTGTCCCAGGTTTTGCGTTGTTCGGGCGACATACGGTCGAAATCATTGGTCCAGGGGTTGCTGGCCAGTTCCGTGCTGCCTTCTGCTACGGTCATTTTCAGGTCGTGGCCTTCATACATATCTTTATAGACGGTCATGAGCTGTTGCTGTGCTGCGAGCTGTCCCTCGTGTTTGGAAAAATAGTTATCGGGAAGGGGAAATTTTACAGAGTCGTACAGCGCCGCATGGCGAAGGGCCGGCATCCAGTTGCGATGCGGGGCTTTATGGTGCATCATTACAAAGAATGGCTGATCTCCCTTGCTGTTTTCTTCGAGCCATTTAATAGTCTTTTCTGTGGTGAGATCAGTGGCATAACCGGGAGTAACTACTGTATCTCCGTCGTGTATGAATTCCGGATTGTAATAATTGCCCTGGTCCTTGAGAATATCCCAGTAATCAAATCCGGTTGGCGCTCCATTGAGGTGCCATTTACCGATCATGGCAGTCTTGTAGCCTTCTTTTTTCAGGTATTTCGGCAAAGTGGGCTGGCTGCCGTCAAATTTTTCCCCGTTCATACGGAAACCATTCTTATGGCTGTGTTTCCCCGTAAGGATCACTGCACGACTGGGGCCGCAAATGGAATTGGTACAGAAATTATTCCGAAAAATGGCCCCGTTACGGGCTATACGGTCTATGTTTGGTGTAGGTGCGATCTGGCCGATGGGATGCCCATAAGCACTTATGGCTTGTTGCGCATGGTCGTCGGCCATGATAAAAATAATGTTCGGTTGTTTTACTTCGGTAGGTTTTTCCTCCGTATTGGGATTCCCGTTCTTGCAGGAAGACAAAACAAGGACAAAACACAGAAAGAAAGTAGTTGCTTTTATATTCATAATTACACGTTCCGGTTAATCTCGCATAAAATTAAAGATCAATGCCCATATCTTTGAAGTGAGCAGGAGGAATACAGATGATCTTTAGAATTCAATTTGATTTAATCGGTTGTTTTTAAGTGTGTTATGTGCTTTTGCTACATGTCTTATATCGCTTTGTTTTAACATATTGATGTGGTGATGATGTATGATATTATTGATAAAAACCGGGCTTTTTTGCGGCTAAAATGATAAATAAAGAGGGTATTCTTTGCATTTTGGGAGAAGATCAAAGAAAAGTCCGTCTCCCGGAAAAGGGGGACGGACTTTGATCATAGGGCCTTTTCGTCAAAAAAGGAGTGATAAGAAAGGTCCGCTTTCGGGACGGACCGAATAAACGTCTGGTAAATCATTTAAAAGTAGGAAAATTTATTATACGTGTAAATATTTTTCTACGTATAACAGAATTTTACTACTGAATAACAAAAAATCAATGATGGACGGGCTTTTTTCATTTTCAGGTTTAAAACGTGCAGCCTACCTCAATATTTTCGGGGCTGTCCTCGTTGAGACCCACGGCCTTGTCCTGATTCTTGGGCTGTCCTCGTTGAGACGCACGGCCGTGCGTCTCTATCGGTGGAATTATATATTATTAGGGTATTATCGGAAAAGGAAATCCGACAGAATAGTAATATCAGCTATTGGCCAGTGCGCTGAGGTCCCTGATGGTTTGCTGAGGCGCATCGCTTTTAAAGACGAAACTTCCCGCTACAAGAACATCGGCTCCTGCATCGACCAGTTGCCTGGCATTTTTTGAAGATACTCCACCATCGATCTCAATAAGGGTCCTGGCATTGTTTTTCAGGATCAGTTCTTTGAGTTGTGATACTTTTTTATAGGTATTTTCGATAAAAGACTGCCCGCCGAACCCGGGGTTGACACTCATTACGCAGACCAGGTCAATATCATTGATAACATCTTCGAGAAGCGCTACGTTGGTATGCGGGTTCAGCGCAACACCGGCTTTCATCCCTTCGGCCTTGATAGCCTGCAAGGTTCTGTGAAGGTGGGTACAAGCCTCGTAATGTACGGTAAGGTTATTGGCTCCCAGGGCAGCAAAAGTCTTGATGTAGCGATCGGGATCGACGATCATGAGGTGGACATCTATGGTTTTTTGAGCATGCCTTTTTATGGCTTCGAGCACAGGCATACCGAAAGAGATATTGGGAACGAAAACCCCGTCCATGATGTCGATGTGAAACCAGTCGGCCTCACTTTGGTTTACCATTTCGATATCGCGTTGCAGGTTGGCAAAATCGGCTGCCAGTACGGAAGGGGCTATCAGTTTTTGGTCCATGTTGAAGTGTTGTGTTGTTTTACGGGGGTAAAAATAGGGGAAATCTTTGACTTGGGGATGGGATAGGGGGAAAGAAAAACTCCGGTAATCAACCGGAGTTCATCCATCAATCAAAAAACGAACAGTTATGATAAACTGTTGTTGCTGTTCCCGTCCGTGTTTCCCGAAGGGAGGGGATCCGGGTATCATATAAATTTAACCTAACGGTTCTTTTCTCGTTGAGACGCGCGGCCGTGCGTCTCTATCGGGGTTGTTAGCCCAGATAGGTTTTTAATATTTTACTACGTGAGGTATGTTTCAACCTTCTGATAGCTTTTTCCTTGATCTGGCGTACGCGTTCGCGGGTCAGGTCAAAGGTTTCGCCTATTTCTTCCAGTGTCATCGGATGCTGGTCGCCCAGGCCGAAATACAGGCGGATCACGTCGGCTTCACGCGGCGTAAGGGTTTCCAGGGCCCTTTCGATCTCCGTACGAAGGGATTCGTGCAGGAGGTCCTTGTCCGGGTTGGGCGATTCTCCACTGCGCAAAACGTCATACAGGTTGGAATCTTCGCCTTCCACCAGGGGGGCATCCATAGAAACGTGACGTCCGGAGTTCTTCATGGACTCTTTAACGTCGTTTACCGTCATATCCAGTTCCTTGGCTATTTCTTCGGCCGAGGGAACACGCTCATGGGCCTGCTCCAGGAATGCATAGGTCTTATTGATCTTGTTTATGGAACCAATCTTGTTCAAGGGCAGGCGCACAATACGCGACTGCTCTGCCAGTGCCTGTAATATAGACTGGCGTATCCACCAAACCGCATACGAAATGAATTTAAAACCACGGGTTTCGTCAAAACGCTGCGCGGCTTTAATAAGTCCCAGATTACCTTCATTGATCAGGTCGGGAAGTGTTAACCCTTGATTTTGATACTGCTTGGCAACAGATACAACGAAACGCAAATTGGCTTTTGTCAGTTTTTCCAGGGCTCTCTGGTCCCCGGCCTTGATGCGTTGTGCCAATTCCACCTCTTCATCTGCAGTAATTAAGTCAACTTTCCCTATTTCCTGAAGGTACTTATCCAGGGAAGCAGTTTCCCTGTTGGTTACCTGCTTCGTAATTTTCAGCTGTCTCATCTAATCGTCTCCTTGAATTTTTTTAAAGTGTATAATTGCTTATGCTAGTGGTTATACGTATTATTGACCTTAAATGTTACAAAAAGTTTAATCAAATTTGAAATATTTTAGCCCCGGGAGCTGTTTTTTACCGGTTTCACCTTAAATTCACGGCCTCTTTACGATCCGGTCCGTATTTGCCGGGTGCCACCAACCATATAGACCAGAAATGTTGCAGCATGTTACAGCATATTTTTTATTTTTTGCCTGGCTTGTCCTGGGTATAGGAAAAGTCTGTTCGCAGCAGGCCGTTCTTCCCGTTACCAATTTTTCCGTAAACGATTACGAAGCAGCCAACCAGAACTGGGATATTGCCACTAATGACCAGGGGTTGACATTCGTGGCCAATCACCAGGGGTTACTGGTGTTCAACGGACAGCACTGGAAACTTTATACTTTGCCGAACAGGACCATCATCAGGTCGGTATTTTGTGATGGCAACAGGGTGTATACCGGGTCTTACGAAGAATTCGGGTACTGGGAAAAAAATGATTTCGGGGATTATGAATATACGTCCCTGACCTCGCATATAGATCCCGCACATAAGTTTAAGAATGAGGAGTTCTGGGAGATCATCAGGTGGGGGAAAAACATTGTGTTCCGTTCCTTTAGTACGGTCTATATTTATAACGGGGAAAAAATAACCGTATTAAACCCGGGATTCATCATTACCAAGATCGCGTCCTATCAACAGGAACTTATCCTCGGAAAAAATAACGGGGAAGTTTACCGGTATACCGAACAGGGCAATATCGCACTCCTGGAAGGTACGGATGAAATTGACGACCCCATTGCAGATCTGGTGGTTAATGGGGACGAACTTATCATCGGAACCAAGTCACAGGGGTGTTTCAGTTATGATTTCCGGTATCCGGGTCTTAAAAAATGGGACGATGCCATAAACGGTTCCCTCAAGGCCTATGAACTGAATAAAATACATCTCCTCGGGAAAAACCGGGTTGTATTTGGCACTATAAAGAACGGGGTTATCATATATCATAGAGAAACGGGTGCCACGAAGTATATCAACAGGCATCTCGGGCTCCAGAACAATACGGTACTCGGCCTTGATATTCGCGGAGATAACCTGTGGCTGGCCCTGGACATGGGAGTGGATGCGATAAAAGTAAACTCGGAATTTTCCTTTTATAAGGAGGGCAGTGGAGAGCTGGGTACGGTTTATGATATTGCCTTTTACAATAACACCATCTATATGGGGAGTAATACCGGGGTGTATTATTTCAGGGGAGATGAGCTGGTATTCCTCGAAAATTCCCAGGGGCATGTATGGGACCTTGAGGTGGTGGGCGGAAGGCTGCTCTGCGGACATAACACGGGGACGTACGATATCAGTAACAATTCCTTTGAAAAGATCTCCAGTTTTTCCGGAGGGTATCGTATCCGTAAAGTGCCCGGAAAGGAAAACACTTATATTCAGTGTACCTATATAGGCCTGACCCTGTTCGTTTACCGGGGTGGAAAATGGGAAGTAAGCCCGGTTAAGGGCATAGGTTTCCCGATAGACAATATAGTTTTTGAGAACCGCCACTCCATATGGGCGTCGCATCCCTACAAGGGGTTTTTCCGTATAAAGCTGAGTAACGATTACAGGAATGCCACCGTAGAAAGAGAGTTCAGCAACAGTAAATTAAAGGATTTCAGGACGCAGGTGTTCCGTGTGGGCAATGACATAGCCCTGTACAATTCGGGGAACTGGTATACCTATAATCCCGTAAAGGACCACCTGGAAGAGTTTATACCCTTTGAAAAATATACCGGAAAAAAACTGCTTTTTCAGGACCAGGGGCACTATTGGTTTACGGATACCGGGAAAAACGGGATCATTTATACAGATCTGGCCAGGGATACGGTCATTGCCCAGAAAGAACTGGTACGGCGGCTGACCCCTTTGTTTGAAAAGGTGGTTAAAAAGAACGATTCCCTCTACTATTTTACCCTGAACGACGGTTTTGCCGAGTTTAATCTCTACAAATACAGGAAAAGGCAGAACAGGCCGCTTACAGATACCGTACAGATAACCAGGGTTGAGACCAATTATACGCCCTATGCTTTTTCGCAAAACCCGGGCATACCTTTTAAGAATGCCCGTAGTATCCGGTTTTCCATGTATTACCCCAATCATTTCCGGCAGGATTTCAGTTACCGGTTGTCCGGTTCCATGGCCCAGGAAGGCAGGGTAGAGAACGGAACACTTCTCCTGCAAAACCTCACCTATGGAACGTATGATCTTGAGGTCTGGCCGGTTTCCCTCGGCCCGGAAAGCCCGGCGGCCCTACGTTATAGTTTCCGGATCCATCCCCCCTGGTATTTGTCTGTTCCTATGAAAATCGTATATCTTCTGATCTTCCTGGCCGGGGTCTACTTCCTCTTCTGGTGGAACAAGAAGCTGATCAGGGACCATCAAAGAAAACTCACCCGGCGTATGTACCAGGAAAAACAGCGAAAGCTGGAGATCCTGGAACGGGAAAACCTGGAGAAAGAAGTGAAGATGAAGCAGAAAGAGCTGATGAACTCTACCCTGATGATCAGTAAAAAGAACGAGCTGATCCTGGAAATACAGAATGAACTTCGCAGAATAAGGAACAACAATGTCAACGAATACCGGGTAAAGAGCCTGATAAGCAAGACGACGGAAGCCATACACAACCAGGAGGACTGGCAGGTTTTCGAGACCAATTTTAACGAACTTCACGACGACTTCTTCAAAAGACTCGTCCAGCGTTATCCGAAGCTGACCACCAAAGACATGAAACTGTGCGGATACCTGAAAATGAACCTTACTTCCAAAGAAATCGCCCCGCTTATGGGGATTACACTGAGAGGGGTGGAAATACACCGGTATCGCCTCCGCAAGAAGCTCGGGCTGGACAAAGATCAGGATCTGGTGAAATTTTTAATGGTTATTTAGAAACTGTTTAAAATTTGTTTTTGGAATATTTTATAGTGTATTTTTTCGTCAGGCGAAGATATTTTGAGACACATAGCCTAAGCTACGTGTCGAAAAATAGCTGAAGTACGGTTGCTGAGTGAAGCCGAAGCATGGCGGAAAAAGACGAATAAAAGAACCGGAGGATAAAATTTAAACAGTTTCTTAGATATCTGTCAAAAATAAAAGTGGATTTTCAGTAAAAACAGCCTCATCATTATTACATCATTATGTTAAAATCGTGAAGAGTTGATTACATATCCTGTTTGTAATTGATTGGTTTTTAGTATATTGTAATATTCAAACTTCTTTATAACATTACGGCCAACACATAAAGCGAAGGAGTCCTTAATTTTATCTTCTACGGAACTTAGGTTTTAGCACAGGTATTGCATGCTAAAATAATATAGGCAAAGGAGCTTTCGGAAAAATCTGGCGGACGCAAAATCACCTCTGACCGACGATTTTTTTAAAAGAATTAATTTCAAAACATACTAATCAAAATTTTTATGAACTACAAAAATATACGGAAATTGACCGGAACTTACAGAAATTCATACGGTCTGATAAAAGTAAAAGCGGTGTTATTGCTGTTGTCCATAACAAGTGCAAATATCAGTGCTCAGACCCGGGCCGGGGACAAACAGCTTCCGAATGTGGTATTTATCCTTGCCGATGACGTCGGATATGCAGACCTCGGGGTATATGGCGGAAAGGTACCCACGCCAAATATCGATAGCCTTGCAGCGCAGGGTATGCGCTTTACCGATGCCCATGCGCCGGCAGCCCTGTGTGCCCCTTCGCGTTTCAGTCTGTTAACCGGGAGTTATCCCTACCGGAATGGCAGGCCCGGCGGGTCCTGGGATGTTAACAACAGTTCAGGCTTTAGTCATAATGGGGACAGGACAAAGGCCGGTCGCCATATAACCGTGGGTGAGGTTATGCAAGAAGCGGGATACCGGACTGCATTTTTCGGAAAAATGCATTTGGGCGGTGACGTTTATGACAAAGAAGGCAAAGTGATCCGGGAAAAGGCAAAACTGAATACCATGGATTACAGCCGTGGCGTCGGCGATAACCTCAATGATCATGGTTTCGATTACTGGCTCGGCCTTCTCAGCGGTATTCAGCACGAACCTTATGCGTATTTTGAGAACGGAAAGTTCCGCCCGGTCAATCCCGGTAATCCTGCCGACAATTCCAGCACCCGTTTGCTCAATAACGGATTTTACCGGGTCAGCGACAACGGCTTGTCTGAGATCGTGGAAGCAGGAAGGATCCCGGCCCGGGGCGATGTCGATTACGATTCCAGCCAGGCAGGTATTATACTTACCGAAGGCGCCGTAGGCTTTATAGACAAACATCTCCGGAAAAATGAGGAGACGGGGAAAGATCAGCCTTTTATGCTCTACTTCTCGTCCCAGGCCATCCACGTGCCGCATTCGCCGCCCTTTGATTTTGACGGTGATCCTTCTACTATTGACGAACAGGTATACGGAGTTACCGGGGCGATGACTTCCGATGTCCTTTACGAACTGGACCTCCAGGTCGGCAAGATCATGGATAAACTCGAGGAAGAAGGTATAGCAGATAATACCCTGATCATCTTTACAAGCGACAACGGGGCACTCTGGCCTAATGTAACGCACTATGGCGATCCTGAACACGATAACAACGGCCCGTTACGCGATTATAAGGCCTCTGTTTACGAAGGGGGGCACAGGGTCCCTTTTATCGCGAAATGGGGAGACGGTTCAGAAACAGGTTCGGTGATCCCACCGGGTACAGTGTCCGATCAGTTGATCGTAGGGCACGACTGGGTGGCCACCATGTACGAACTCACCCAACAACAAATGGAAGAAGACCAGGCTATGGACAGCGCATCGCTGCTCCCCGTTTTTACAGGGCAGCAGGCGGAAGACGATCCCCTGCACGAGTTTATTCTATACCAGGCAGGCTTTGCCTACGACGGGGCCATCCGCGAAGGGAGCCTGGTGCTTGTGGTAGACAGGGATAATAAGGCTACCGAACTGTACGACCTTTCCAAAGACCTGGGGCAGGAAAACAACCTGATCGGAGAGGAAGCATATAAAGAAACGGTTGCACGGCTTCATCAAAAGTTCCTGAAGTATAATGATCACGATAATGCTACGGTCAATCCGAGAACAACAAAAACCTTCCGGGCGAATTGAGGTGTTAAATGTTAATAAAAAAAGGCTGGGATCAGGATCATTTTGGATATAACATCAATATCTGGTAAAATTTACACCTGTTATTTGATGTTTCGACAAAAAAACGTCTCGGGTTTTGCGATAAAACAACTCATCATTCCTACATCAACATGTTAAAATTTTAGGAAGTGCTTAATTTTTTCGTTTTTTTAATATGTTGATTGTTAATTAATTGTGAATGTTTTTTTGCTTTTCGCTTTTCTTGTAGTGCTACTACTACATCTTAAAACACGGGGAGTCTCTAATTTTATCTTCGACTAAATTCAAATCTTTTGTTATGAAGGTAAAATTGTTTTGGCTGCTATGTTGTCTTGCCATATTTCCCGCAGGCGTTTATGCGCAAAATACGATCACGGGGAAAGTGACGGATGCGGATAACCAGCCGTTGCCCGGTACCAATATTTTAGTACAGGGGACCAACAGGTATGCAGTAACTGATTTCGACGGAAACTTTAGTATTGAAGCCTCCCCCGGGGAAGTCCTCGAGGTGACTTATGTAGGTTTTAAGGACCGGCAGGTTACGGTGGGGGACGAAACCACCCTGAATATTGTCTTGCAGGAAGACACCTCAGAATTGGACGAAGTGGTTGTTGTAGGATATGGTACCCAGAAAAAAGCTGACCTGACCGGCTCTATAAGCAGTATAGAAGCTGAAGATATTGTAAGGCAACCTGCGCTGACGGCAACCCAGGCTATCCAGGGAAAAGTTCCGGGAATCAACATCATTAACAGCGACCAACCGGGAGCCACGCCGACGGTAATTATCCGGGGACTTGGTACAGCACTTTCCGGAAGGGACCCGCTGTATATCGTAGACGGTATGCCCGTGGACAATATCAAAACCATTAGCCCTTCTGATATTCTGAAAGTGGATGTCCTGAAAGACGCGTCTTCGGCCTCTATTTATGGTTTACGGGCTGCAAACGGAGTAGTTATTGTTACGACTAAACAGGGAAAGAAAGGAAAGGCCAGGTTTAGTTTTGATTCTTTTTACGGGGCCAAAAGTATACTTAATCCCGTAAAAATGGCCAACCCTGACCAGTATATCAATTATTTTAATGAAGGGGCTGCTGCCATTGGAGGTTATACACTACAACAACAGCAATTGTATAATACGGATTGGTATAATGAACTGGCGCAGGTGGGAAGTATTAACAACAATACCTTCGCAGTGTCCGGCGGCAGTGACCATATAGATTATTATTTTAGTTATAACCATTATGAGGAAGAGGGGGTCATAGAAGACCACAAGTACCGAAGGGGAACTATAAAGAACAACAATGTATACAAACTGTTCGATGACAAACTTAAACTTACACAAAATCTCAATATCTCTTTCACTAATGAAAACCCGAAACCATTAGGAGCCTTTAACAATGCGTATCGCCAGTCACCGCTGGTACCCGTACGTTATGAAAATGGAAGATGGGGGCAGGCCTTTGTGAATCAGACTACCGGGATAGTTACCTACCAGGCAGGGCCGGGAGAATCTGTCGGTAGGTTGTATTCCCACGGAAATCCCATGGCCGACGTGTTTTTTCAGAATGAAAAGATACACACCACAACATTACAGGGAGGTTTTACGGCAGAATTTTCCATTACTGATTATTTAAAGGCAACCTCCAGGTTTGGGGCCACCAAGTACTTTTTTGATAAAAGGGTTTTCAATCCAACCAGAGAACGGTGGATAGCCAGTGACCCTACAAGGACCTACGAAGAATTTGAAGAGAGCCGAAGCAATGCCACTAATGAAGAAACGGGGGTTATACCTACCAGTTGGGCATATAACTCTTTGTACATCGAAGATAAAGAAACCTTTAGGTGGAACTGGGATGGTTTTCTGACTTTCGATAAAACTTTTGACAAACATCATCTCAATGTTGTCCTTGGTGGATCCAAGGAAAAGACAAATGTAGGTAAAAGGCTGTATGGAAAGGCGTATGAAGTCCCTGAGAAAGAACAGTACTGGAGTATTCAGCACGCGAGCGGACTTTTTGACAATGTATCCGAGAACGTATATTATACCCCCCGGACATTAATGTCTTACTTTGCCCGTACCCAATACAATTTTGATAATAAATACTATATCACAGCTACCATTAGAAGAGACGGGTCCAGTGTATTTAGAACGGGAGAAAACTTTTGGGAAAACTTTCCTTCATTCGGCCTTGGCTGGACCGTTTCCAACGAAGACTTTTTGAAGGATTCCAAAAGCATCAACTTCCTGAAAATAAGAGGGGGCTGGGGTAGGCTTGGTAATCAGAATGTGCCGTTAAATGTAAATCAAATACACACAAGTACCGGGAGTGCTGGCCAAAACTATGTTTTAGGCCCCAATCAGGAGCTGATGTTTGGTGCATCGGTAGCGAGCCCGGTCAAAGACCTGACCTGGGAAATTGTAGAAGAGTGGGGCGTTGGGCTGGACTTTAACCTCCTGGATTATCGCCTGTCGGGTAGCGTTGATTATTATGATAAAACGACCAAGAACATGATTCTCCTGGTTCAACCACTTCTCGATTCTCAGTTTGCCGAAGATTTCTATGACCACGGAGCGGAGGTTTCCAATAAGGGGATGGAGTTTACTTTAGAGTGGAAGGACAATATATCTGAAGATTGGTCTTATACTATTGGAGGTAATTTTTCATTCAACAAAAACATGGTGGAAAATGTAAAACCGGCTTATGATGGTATGCTGGGAGGAAGTTTAAGCAATGGAAGGATCACCAAAAGGCTGGAAGAAGGACAACCCCTCGGAGCCTGGTGGATGTGGGAAACAGAAGGGGTTTGGCAAAATCAGGGTGAAATAGATAGCAATCCGTCTATCGAAGGAGCTGCACCGGGACATTTGCGTTATAAAGATCAGAATGAAGATGGAGTTATAGACGACAGGGATAAAAAATTCTTCGGTTCCTATATTCCGAAATACAATTACGGAGTTCACCTCGGCTTAAACTACAAAAACATAGATTTTAGTGTAGATGGTTTTGGTGTAGGGGGGAATAAGGTGTATAACGGACTTAAAAATACCAGGACAGATAATGAGAATATAACCGCAGATACCTATAATACCCGATGGACAGGTGAAGGTTCTACGAATGTTCATCCGGGAGCAGACAGAGATATCGAGGCTTCTGATTATTACCTGGAAAACGGAGCATTTTTCAGAATAAACAATATTACTTTGGGGTATACCTTACCCGATTTTTCAAGATATGTTTCCAAACTTCGGTTCTATTTCACAGCGCAAAACCCTTTTATGTTTACCGACTATTCCGGTTTCACTCCCGAAATTATAGGTGGCGAGGGAGGGAATCCTTATAGAACGGCAGGGGTTGAACTGTCGGCATATCCGAATACAAAGACATTTATTTTTGGGATAAACCTGGAGTTATAAGAAACAATAATATAAACGTAAAGATCATGAAATCACTAACAATAAAGAAAATATACATTTTCTTACTCCCGATTATCTTATTTTACGGATGCAGCGAAGATTTCCTGGATGTTGAGTCCAGGGAAAGGATTGAGGCCGAGGACAGTGATGAAGTATTCGAACCCGATCATTTCATTATTAGTAGTTATGGAATGTTAACGGATTGGACTTACGCATTTTCCTATCTGGGAGTTACAGAGATCATTTCGGACAATGCCGATAAAGGAAGTACGCCCACGAGTACGGGTACAGACAAACATTTTTTAGACGGATTGACCCATACTGCAACAACACCGTCTATCCGTGCAGTATGGGAACACTGGTATAAAAGTATAGGCAGGGCATCATATGCTATTGAGTATACAGAAGAGTACGGTCTGTCCGATGAAAATTATAAGAACAGGCTCATCGCAGAAGCAAAATTCTTAAGGGCTTTGCATTACTTCTGGCTGGTCAGGGCGTTTGGAGATGTTCCTCTGCAACATGTAGACCTGTTGAACAGGGCACCTAAGGAAGAAGTATATGACTTTATAGAACAGGATTTGTCAGATGCCATAGCAGCGCTTCCCAATAAAAGCGAATATGCTTCGGGAGATCTAGGCCGGGCTACAAAAGGAGCCGCACAGGCCTTGTTGGCTAAAGTATATCTGTATAAAGAACAATGGGAAGATGCTTTAAATTATGCCAATATGGTCATGACTTCCGGAGAATACAGTTTGGAACCCAATTATGAGGATATCTGGAGAAAATACAGTGAAAATGGTGTGGAATCTATTTTTGAAGTACAGGCCCGGGGAGAGCAAATAGCCCATGGGGTGCAACAATATTCCCAGACCCAGGCTCCCCGGGGAACAGGTGGCTGGGGCTGGGGCTTTAATATCCCTTCCGAGGATCTGTTAAATGCCTTTAATGCCGAAGGAGATACCATAAGAAGAGATGCCACGATCATCTTCAGGGGCGAAACCCTGTGGGATGGCAGGGAGGTATCCGGAAGTGTAGAAAACGCAATGTATAATGAAAAAGCGTATTCCAGTGCAAATCTCGGAGATAGTGACGGCGATAAAAATGTCCGTATTCTCCGTTTGGCAGAAGTTTTATTGATCCATGCCGAAGCAGCTAATGAACTGGGCAATGCCAGTACAGCCTTATCTTCCCTCAACCAGGTAAGGAGCAGGGTAAATCTCCCGGAAGTGACAACCACAGATCAGGGACAACTGAGACAGTTAATCTGGAAAGAACGACGACTGGAACTGGCTTTTGAACACGACCGCTGGTTCGACCTTATCCGTACCGGGCAGGCCGGTAACGTAATGAGAACCCTTGGAAAACCGTTCGAGGATGGAAAACACGAATTGTTTCCCGTTCCTAACGACCAGATCAATCAAACCCCCGAAATGACCCAAAACCCGGGATGGTAAATAACATATGATTGAGGGACCGGAGTATAGTAAATTATAAACAGGATATAAGCCAGTAAAACATGCGAATTTTAATTTTTGCCCTGGGCATATTTTTCTTTATCGGTTGTAATAACAACCAGAAATCAACAAAAAACACTTCAGATAATACATCACAACAAAATGAAGAGGAGCATAATAATGAACCATTAAGTGACGAGGAATTGCTGGATATTGTCCAGGAGCAGACCCTCAAATATTTCTGGGATTACGCAGAGCCCAATTCCGGAATGGCCCGTGAGCGCTATCACCCTGACGGGAATTACCCTAAAAATGACGCACATATTGTTACCACAGGAGGTTCCGGTTTTGGGCTCATGGCTATTGTGGCCGGTATTGAAAGAGGTTTTATTCCGCGTGATAAAGGGGTAGAGCGCCTGCATAAAATTGCCGGGTTCCTGGCAGAAACAGAACGCTATCACGGGGCCTGGCCCCATTGGATCAATGGTGAGACCGGCGAAACACAATCTTTTAGCAATAAAGATAACGGTGGGGACATTGTAGAAACCTCTTTTTTGGCACAGGGTTTTATCGTGGTCCGGGAATACCTTAAAAACGGAAACGAACAGGAAAAAGCAGTAGCTCAGAAATATGAGCAGCTCTGGAAAGGGATCGACTGGAATTGGTACACCAATGGCAAGGGCGGTATTTTTTGGCATTGGTCTCCCGAATATGAGTTTGAGAAAAATTTTAAAATCGAAGGTTACAACGAATGTTTGATCACTTATATTATGGCCGCCTCTTCTCCGGACCATGCCATTGATCCGGAAGTTTATCACAAGGGCTGGGCCAGAAGCGGAAACATTACTACCGATAAAACGGCTTATGACTTACCGCTTATCCTGAAACACAACACGGTCGGTGATAAAGGCGGGCCGCTTTTCTGGGCACATTATTCTTATTTGGGGTTAAACCCGAAAAACCTTCAGGATAAATATGCCGATTACTGGGATCTGAATGTAAACCACTCCAGGATCAATTATAATTATTGCGTGGAAAATCCGAATCAGTCTGAGACATATGGCCCGAAATCCTGGGGATTAACGGCCAGTTATTCCAGAAATGAAGATAACAGCATTGGCTATACGGCTCATTCTCCCGATAACGATAAAGGCGTGGTTTCTCCTACCGCAGCAGTGAGTTCCATACCGTACACACCAGAAGAATCCTTGCGGGCCATTCGCTATTTTTATACGGATTTAAACGACCTGGTCTGGGGGCCGGCCGGTTTTTACGATGCCTTTAGCCTGGATGGTGAACCCTGGGTAGCCGATAAATATCTGGCCATAGACCAGGGGCCGATGGTCGTTATGATAGAGAACCATCGCAGTGGCCTGATATGGGAACTGTTCATGCAGAACGAAGATATACAGAACGGATTAAAAAAATTAGGATTTACAAGTCCGGATATACAATGAAAACGATGATGAAATATGGGGTTTTTAGTACATTTGTTATTCTGGTAATATCTTGTAAATCAGTTGACCATAATATGCGTATTGTATTAGTGCCCGATACCCAGACCTATACGGAAAAATATCCCGAAATACTCCGTACACAGATACAGTGGATCGCCGATAATGCCAGGGAAACAGACCTGGTCATACAGCAGGGAGACCTCACCCAGAACAACAGTAAAGAAGAATGGGAAACCGTACGGCAGGCATTCCGTAAACTGGACGGTAAAGTCCCTTATGTGCTTGCGGTAGGCAATCACGATATGGGCAGTGCCCCGGGAAAATTTGCAGATACCAGGAATACCACATTGTTCAACCGCTATTTTCCCTACTCCGAAATGTCCGGGCTTCCGGGCTTTGGTGGTAGTTTTGAACCGGATACCATGGACAATGCCTGGTATACCGTCAAAACCGGAAAAATAAAGTGGCTGGTACTCTCCCTGGAATTCGGCCCCCGGAACAAAGTACTGGCCTGGGCGGGAAAGATCATCGAAGAACACCCCGACCATCTGGTCATTGTCAATACACACAGCTATATGTACGCCGATAACACCCGTCAGGGTGAAGGGGACGACTGGCGCCCGCAAGTCTACGGCATAGGGAAGGATACCGGAGAAGATGCAGTGAACGATGGAGAAGATATCTGGCAAAAACTGATAAAACGATACCCTAATGTAAGGTTTGTCTTTTCCGGGCATGTCCTGCATTCCGGGGTGGGGACACTGGTTAGCATAAATGACGGGGGATACCCGGTTTACCAGATGCTGGCCAATTATCAGGAAGGTGTTAAAGGGGCGGAAAAAGGGGGGAATGGCTGGCTTCGTATTTTAGATATGGACCTCCGGGAAAATAGTATAGAAGTAAATACTTATTCCCCTTACCTCGGGAAGCATATGGAAGACCCGGCACATCATTTCCGGATACAAAATGCGTTTTTTGAGCCCGCGGAGCAGTAAGGATTTGTTTTACTACCTTGAAAGCAAAAAGACAACCATGAACAACCGAACAGTTTTTCCAGTTTTATGCCTTATGTTATATACCCTACTGTCTTTTGCACAAACGGACAGTCTGTATCAAAAAAAGGAACTTGTTTCCGAAAACGATACCCTTTTATACCGGGTCCTGTACCCGGAAGATTTTTCCCCGAATAAAAAATACCCGGTAATACTCTTTCTTCACGGGGCAGGGGAGCGGGGGAATGACAATGAGGCGCAGTTGGTCCACGGCAGTAAGATGTTCCTGCAAGACTCCATCCGGGAGAATTTTCCGGCCATAGTCATCTTTCCGCAATGTCCCAAAGAAGACTATTGGGCCAATGCAAAAGTAAGGCGGAACAAAACGCCGCTCACCATAAAATTCCGCTACGGGCGCAAACCTACAAAACCGCTTAGCCTGGTGATACAACTGATGGATAGTATAACGGCAGAACCTTATGTAAAACAAGACCAGGTTTACGTTCTGGGATTGTCCATGGGAGGCATGGGTACTTTTGAGCTCCTGTACCGGAAACCGGAAATGTTTGCTGCTGCTATCCCCATTTGTGGAGGAGGCAAACCCAAGTCCGTAAAAAAATACGCATCCCGTTTGCCCCTGTGGATATTTCACGGGGCCAAAGACAATGTGGTAAACCCGGTATTTTCGGTGCATATGGTAGAAAGGCTGCTTCAGGAAGGGGGTAACCCGAGGTTTACCCTCTACGAAAATGCCAATCACAACAGCTGGGACCCTGCCTTTGCAGAACCCGATCTCTTGCCCTGGCTGTTCTCCAAGACCTTGAAAAATTAAAGGTGAAAAGAATCCCTTGTGATTGCTTTTTAACAGAATATTTATGAGACGGAGGAGCGAAGACGGATGACAGGTGACGGGTGTATGCACCGGTCATCCGTCCTCGGTCCCAAAAAAAGAACTATGAAAACAACGATGAAAAGAATTTCCGCGTTATCCGTGCTTGTGTCAGTCCTGATCTCCTGCTCGGAGAAACCGGTGGGGCAGAATAATGAAAAGGACAGTGCTTACACACAAAAAGCTGACTCCGTTCTAAACCTGATGACCCTGGAAGAAAAAATAGGGCAGACCGTCCTCTTTACCAGTGGCTGGGATGTCACAGGCCCCTCTATGGATGATAACTATAAGGAGTACTTAAAAAAGGGTAGTCTGGGAGCAGTTTTCAATGCTTTTACCACAAAATACAACCGGGAACTGCAAGAGATCGCGGTAGAAGATACCCGGCTGGGCATTCCCCTGCTGTTTGGGTATGACGTTATCCACGGGCACCGGACCATTTTTCCCATTCCCCTTGGCGAATCGGCAAGCTGGGACCTGGAACTGATGGAAAAGACAGCACGGGTAGCCGCAATCGAAGCATCGGCAGAAGGTATTAACTGGACCTTCGCCCCGATGGTCGACGTAGCAAGGGACGCCCGGTGGGGCAGAATAGCCGAGGGGGCGGGAGAAGATACCTACCTCGGGTCACTGATAGCCGGAGCAAGGGTAAAAGGATTCCAGGGCGATGACCTTTCGGCAAACAACACCATACTGGCCTGTGCCAAACACTATGCGGCATATGGCGCTGCTATGGCGGGGAGGGACTACAATACCGTAGACATGTCGGAAAACGAATTGCGCACCACCTATCTGCCACCGTTTAAAGCTGCACTCGATGCCGGAGTGGCCACTTTTATGAATTCCTTTAACGACCTGAACGGCGTGCCCGCCACGGGAAATGAATTTCTTTTGCGGGATATCCTCAAGGGAGAATGGGCATTTAACGGCTTTGTCGTCACCGATTACACTTCCTTGAACGAAATGGTCCCCCACGGTTATGCCAAAGATGAAAAACAGGCCGGGGAAATAGCGATGAACGCAGGAGTGGACATGGATATGCAGGGAGGGATCTATATGAAATACCTGAAAAAATCGATAGAAGAGGGAAAAGTAAGTGAAGCCGACCTGGACGATGCCGTCCGCAGGATACTGGAGATGAAGTTCCGCCTCGGCCTTTTTGACGATCCCTATCGTTACCTGGACGAGAAAAGGGAAAAGGAAGACATACTCAACGATGAACACCTGGAGATCGCCCGGGATGCAGCGAGGAAGTCCATGGTATTGCTGAAGAACAAAAACAAAGTACTGCCGCTTTCCCCGGACCGGAAAGTGGCGCTGATAGGCCCTCTGGTAAAGGATGAAAAGAATATTATAGGCAACTGGGCTGCTGCCGGAGACCGGGGCGGAACTGCCGTGAGTGTCTTTGAAGGTTTTGAAGAAAGAGTGGGAAAAGGCAATTTCCTGTATGCCGAAGGATGTAAACTTACCGGGGATGATATTTCGGGTTTTGCAGAAGCTGTTGCCACAGCAAAAAAGGCCGACGTCGTGGTCATGGTCGTAGGAGAACTGGAAGGTATGACGGGCGAAGCAGCCAGCCGGACCGACATTAATATACCCGGTAAGCAGAAAGCACTGATCGAAGCCGTAAAAAATACGGGAAAACCCGTGGTCCTGGTACTGATGAACGGCCGGCCGCTTACCCTGGAATGGGAAAACAATACCGTCGATGCCATTCTCGAAGCCTGGTGGCCGGGAACCATGGGCGGGCATGCCGTAACCGATGTGCTGTATGGCGATTATAACCCTTCCGGAAAGCTGACGGTGAGTTTTCCGAGAACAGTAGGGCAGTTGCCGCTGTTCTATAATCATAAAAATACAGGAAGGCCGGTAAACCCCGGCGACCCGGATCAGAAATACGTGTCCAGGTATCTCAATACACCCAATACCCCGCTTTTCCCGTTCGGATACGGATTGAGCTATACCGATTTTTCTTATGAAGTAGCCGTAGATAAGGAACGGATAACTCCCGCGGATACCCTGACCGTCACGGCCAAAGTGACCAACACGGGCAACAGGGACGGGGAGGAAGTGGTTCAGCTTTACCTGCACGACAAGGTAGCCTCTATAACCCCTCCGGTAAAACAGTTGAAAGGGTTTGAAAAGGTATTTATCAGAAAAGGGGAGACCGCGACAGTTAAATTTGAGCTTTCTGCGGAAGACCTGAAGTTTTATGGCCCTGATCTGGAATGGAAATACGAACCCGGTGAATTTGAGCTATTTGTTGCCGGGAATTCCGATATGCCTTTTACCCATTCGTTTGAGCTGGTGGCGGAATAGCTGTAATATAAGCCGGGTTCGGCAAACCACCGGGTTGAAGCTTTGCAGGATAACATTCCTCAAAAGTCAAGGCACATGATCTTTTCTGTCCGTTTAAGCACTGCCATCTGTGCCGGGGCCTTTTTATCAAGGAATCCGAGTTTGTAATAGAGTTTATGAGCCTGGGGCATGCTTAATGTAGTTTGAAGCCAAAGTTGTGTGGCCTCATTTTCCACACACCTCGTTATACATCTTTCGATCAATTTTGTGGCGATCCCCGATTTCCTGTAATTGGGGTCTATATAAAGTTTTGCAAATTCAAAAGTATGGTCGTCAAGGCGTTTTAATGCCACACAGCCCACAATTTCATTGCCGTATTTTGCATAGAAAACGAAACCCCCGTTACTGAGATAGGCAAGGTCCGGGTTCTTTAGCGTAAATTCGTCCTCTTCTTCCAGTTGACCATTTAAAACCCCCAGCAGCCAGGGACCGGCAAGTTTGTAAAAATATTCTTTAAGACCGGGTTTGTAGTCTATAACAGTTATAGATGGTGATTTTGGATCGGATACAATTTTGTGGATCGGCGTAAGGTTGATCGCAGTATCAATTCTTTTCAGAATATTGGTGATATCGGGATGCCCTGAGGTCATGACCTTTTCTAGTGCCCCGGAGAAAGATAACCATAGGGGCTGTAATGTATTTAATAAAAGAATCCCTCTGTCAGACAATGAAATAAGTTTGGATCGCTTGTCATTGGAATTGGCCGCAATTTCAATAAGGCCCTTTTTGTCCAGTTCCCTGACGATGTTTTTTACGGTTATATGCGAAAAAGCAATTTGAGAAGTTATTTCCATAACCGTTTTCGGTTCATTGCTTTTGGCTAGTACATAATATACGGAAAACCAGCTGGCTTTAAAGTCAATTCCTGCATCCTTATATATTTTATCCCCGTCTATATGAAGTTTTTCACTGATCCTTCTAAATCTTGAAGCACCTGCTAAATAACCAAGTTGTTCTAAAATGTCCGGCATAATATTGTATTTACAAAAGTTGTTTCATAAATTTATGAAAGTACTTTTATAAATGCAATAGCAAATATTGAAATTAACGTTATTTAACGTGAATAATGGATAAGGGCTCCCCTCTTCAGACGAAGAGGGGTGTCCCGCTTGCGGGACGGGGAGTTTGACCAAGCCCAAACCTTGGGCATACCCCCAACTTTTGTATTTTTCCAGTGGCCTGGGCTTTCAAACCCTCCGATCCCGATTGAAATCGGGACCACCTCCCTTTGTCTCAAGGGAGGAGCTTTTTAAAAATCTCAAACATAGGTTGTAATTTTGAAGTGTTTGTGCTCCCTGGAGCTTATCCATTATTCACGTTTATTTATGTCTTGTACAGCAATCACACTCCCCCCGGTAGGAGGAAATAAAAAAATCGGGTTATACTTTTAATTTCTAAACAAGGCTCTGTGAAATTCTGTACCTGCTTTGTGGCAAAATAACGTCATTATATACAAAAAAACACCCCCGATTTGTAACCGGGGGTGTAAATTATATACCAATATCCAGGTACTAAGTTAGGACCTGTGTCTTGCTTCTTTCTTCTCCGGTCTTTGAGGCCTTGGAAGGAGAGCTTTTTTGGAAACTTTTGGTTTTTTTGTTCTGGGGTCGAGTCCGAAGTATTTTACTTCAAAGACATCTCCCATATTAACTACATCAGATACGTTTTCCGTACGTTCCCAGGCCAGTTCAGATACATGCAGCAATACCTCGTTTCCTGGAGCCGCGGTAAATTCTACAACAGCACCGAAATCGAGCATTTTAATCACTTTTACTTCATATACCTTACCGACTTCCGGTTTGAACAGTAAAGCATCTATTTTTGCTAAAACAGCATCGATACCATCCTGATTGGTTCCCAGGATTTCAACAATACCTTCTTCATCGACTTCGTTGATAACAATGGTCGTGTCCGTAGCTTTCTGTAATTCCTGGATCACTTTTCCACCAGGGCCGATCAGGGCGCCGATAAATTCTCCCGGAATTGTTCTGGTAACAATTTTTGGAGCGTGAGGTTTTACTTCTGCATTGGGCTGAGCAATGGCATCCGTAAGTTTTCCAAGGATATGCAAACGGCCTTCACGGGCTTGTTTTAAGGCCTGTACCAATATATCATAAGGCAGTCCTTTTACTTTTATATCCATCTGGCAGGCCGTAATTCCATCGGCAGTTCCGGTTACTTTAAAGTCCATGTCTCCCAGGTGGTCTTCGTCTCCCAGGATATCGGACAATACCGCATGGCGTTCTCCGTCGGAAATAAGTCCCATGGCTATACCGGATACCGGTTTTTTCATCTGGATACCTGCATCCATAAGAGCCATAGTTCCGGCACACACTGTGGCCATGGAAGAAGAACCGTTAGATTCCAGTACTTCCGAAACTACGCGGACGGTGTAAGGATTTTCTTCGGGGATCATCCCTTTTAATGCACGTTGTGCCAGGTTTCCGTGACCGATCTCACGACGGGAAGTACCTCTTATCGGGTAGGCTTCACCGGTACAGAAAGGAGGGAAGTTATAGTGCAGGTAGAAGTTCTCTTCGCCCTGGTGTGTCGGCAGGTCGATAATATTGGCTTCTCTGGAAGTTCCCAGTGTTACCGTTGCAAGTGCCTGTGTTTCTCCCCTGGTAAAGATCGCAGAACCGTGAACAGAGGGCAGGTAATTTACTTCACACCAGATGGGACGGATCTCATTGGTCTTTCTTCCGTCTAAACGAATGCCTTCAGAAAGGGTAAGTTCTCTTACGGCTTCTTTTTCGGTCTTTTTGAAGTAATCTACGATAAGGCCTTCGTTCTCTTCCAGTTCTTCTTCACTAAAGAGGGCCAATACTTCGTCTTTTACTGCAGAAAATGCTTCGCCGCGTTCCTTTTTGCTGTAACCGCTTTTTGCGATATCGTATATTTTCTGGTATGCCGCTTCGCGTACTTTATCAGCGATGGCCTCGTCCGTTTTTGCAGGGTTGTATTCCCTTGTAGGTTTTTTACCGAAAGCCTCCGCCAGTCGTAACTGGGCCTCACACTGAACCTTGATGGCCTCGTGAGCGAACTGAATGGCATCTGCCATTTCTTCTTCGGAGATTTCTTTCATTTCACCTTCTACCATCATTACAGAATCTGCAGAAGCACCAATGATCATGTCAATATCAGACTCTGATAATTGTTCGCGGCTGGGGTTGAGGACAAACTCACCGTTTATTCTACCTACACGTACCTCAGAAATGGCACATTCGAAAGGGATATCAGATAATTGAATGGCTGTTGATGCCGCCAGGCCGGCTAAGGCATCGGGCATAACGTCATCATCGTGAGACATCAACTGGATCATTACCTGGGTTTCCGTCTTATAATCGGACGGGAATAGCGGCCGCAATACACGATCCACGATCCGCATCGTTAAGATCTCCCTGTCACTGGGCCTGGCTTCTCTTTTAAAGAACCCGCCCGGGTAACGGCCGGCAGCAGCAAATTTTTCTCTGTAGTCTACGGTCAATGGAAAGAAGTCCATTGTACTTTCATTATAAGACGATACAACGGTACAAAGTAACATTGCATTGCCCATTTGTACAACAACAGACCCGTGGGCTTGTTTTGCCAGCTTTCCTGTTTCTATGGAGATGGTCCTGCCATCACCCAAATCAATAACTTCTTTTTTTACTTCAGGAATCATAAATTCTTTTTAATTAATTATACAAAGGGTTCCGTCTTGTTTTGACGGGGTTGTTGTGTTGTTGCAGTTAACCCAATGAAAATTACTTCGCCCTGATTATACAATGTGCCAATTGGTCTATTGCCACATTATGTGTCCGGTGCAAAACCAGACAAAATAAAACAAAAAAAGAGGCACAGAGGCCTCTTTCAGAATTATTTTCTAAGTCCTAATTCTTTTACAATTGCACGATATCTTTCGATGTCTTTTTTCTTCAGATAATCGAGCAGGCTTCTTCTTTTCCCAACCAGTTTCACCAGGGAACGCTCGGTATTGAAATCCTTGCGGTTCCTTTTCAGGTGCTCGGTCAGGTGAGAGATTCTGTGCGTGAACAATGCGATCTGGCCTTCGGCAGAACCGGTGTTCTTCTCAGATCCTCCGTGTTTTTTAAAAATGTCCTCTTTAACTTCTTTTGTTAAATACATGCCAATATTGTTTAAATGATTATTATGTATTGCCGTAGGGTTGCAATGCATTGTAACCCTACAACCAGGGCGCAAATATAATGTAAATAGTTGTAATATCTGTTTTTTATGCAAAAAAGGTTCGGACAGGGTAGGGGTGCGATGCATGGCACCCCTATGGGCCTGCCTAATTTCGCACCTCCTGGTTCTGGATCAGGTCCAGGTAGAGGTTTATGTTCTTTTTAAGGTCTTTTCGGTGGGAAATAAAATCCAGGAACCCGTGTTCCTGCAAAAATTCGGAAGTCTGAAATCCTTCGGGCAGGTCCTGTCCGGTAGCTTCTTTAACTACCCTTGGCCCTGCAAATCCGATCAATGCACCGGGTTCGGCGATGTTGATATCACCGAGCATGGCATAAGAAGCGGTAGTACCTCCCGTGGTGGGATCGGTACACAGGGAAATATAGGGGATACGCGCTTCGGCCAGTTGCGCCAGTTTGGCGGAGGTCTTGGCCAGTTGCATCAGGGACAGGGCGGCTTCCATCATCCTGGCTCCTCCCGATTTGGAGATCATCAGGAAGGGGATCTTCTTTTTTATGGAATGATCAATGGCCCTGGCGATCTTTTCTCCTACCACGCTTCCCATGGATCCTCCGATAAAGGCAAAGTCCATAGAAGCAATGACCAGTTCTTTTCCCATGGACTTACCGACAGCCGTACGAACGGCGTCTTTGAGTTTGGTCTTTTCCTGGGCTTCCTTGAGACGGTCTGTATATTTTTTGGTATCTACAAACTTCAGCGGATCTTTGGAGGTAAGGTTGGGGTTGAGTTCTTCGAACTTGTTGTCGTCAAAAAGAATGGAGAAGTATTCCTTGCTTCCTATCCTCACGTGGTAGTCGTCTTCCGGACTGACGTAAAAATTTTTTTCCAGTTCTTCCGCCCCGACAATTTTCCCTGTGGGAGACTTATACCAAAGTCCTTTGGGAGTGTCTTTCTTTTCTTCCGTAGAGGTTTGGATACCTTTTTCTTTTCGTTTAAACCAAGCCATATTTTATTTTTTGGTTACTGGATCATCAAGGTTACCGGGGTATTCGATTATTGCGTTGCTTTATAACAGCATTCCCCGCAACGGGGGCCAATAACTGAATACCCTGATAACTTAATTTGCTATAAAGTGTTGATGTTATTCAGATCTTCAAACGCTTTTTTCAGCCTGGCACCAAAGGTCTTTTCTCCTTCGCGAAGCCATACCCTGGGGTCGTAATATTTTTTGTTGGGCTGGTCTGCGCCTTCGGGATTTCCGATCTGTGCCTGGAGATAGTCTTTTTTACCCTGAACATAATCCCTTACTCCTTCGAGGAAAGCGTATTGGAGGTCGGTGTCTATATTCATTTTTATTACACCATAACCTATGGCCTCCCTGATCTCTTCCAGTGTGGAACCCGACCCTCCGTGGAAAACAAAATCGATGCTGTTCTCCGGTACATTGTATTTGCCGGATACGTATTCCTGGGAATTTTTCAGTATTTTGGGAGTGAGCTTTACGTTTCCTGGTTTGTAAACACCATGTACGTTACCGAAAGCGGCAGCTATGGTAAATTTAGGGCTGATCTTCATCAGCTCTTCATATGCATAGGCCACTTCTTCGGGTTGGGTGTAAAGTTTGGACGAATCTATATCGGTATTGTCCACACCGTCTTCTTCACCTCCGGTAACTCCCAGTTCTATTTCGAGAGTCATTCCCATTTTGCTCATACGGGCGAGATATTTTTTGCTGATCTCTATATTTTCTTCTATCGGCTCTTCCGAGAGGTCTATCATATGCGAGCTGAACAGTGGTTTTCCGGTTTCTGCATAGTGCTTTTCGCTGGCATCCAGCAGCCCGTCTATCCACGGCAGTAGTTTTTTGGCACAGTGGTCTGTATGCAGGATCACGGTAGCGCCATATGCTTCTGCCAGTTCATGAACATGTTTAGCCCCTGCAACGGCGCCGAGTATGGCGGCTTTCTGTCCGTCGTTGGAAAGCCCCTTGCCGGCATTGAACTGGGCACCTCCGTTCGAAAATTGAAGGATAACCGGAGAATTCAATGCTGCTGCCGTTTCCAATACACCATTAATACTGTCCGAACCAATTACATTTACAGCTGGCAGGGCGAACCCCTTGCTTTTTGCATATGCAAAGATCTCCTGTACTTCATCTCCGGTGGCTACCCCGGGCTTAATGTTGTGACTCATAGTTTTAAGTTTTCCAGAATTTGAAAGTTAGTAAAGAGCAAAAGTAATAAAATTAGACGGCTAATTCCCAAATTATGGATGTAAATTAGTGGTCCTTAGAGTAGGGAAGTCCTGGAGTCCTGAAGTTCTGGAGTCCTGGAGTTGAAAAATATAAGTTTTGAGTGTTAGCTGCCGCAAGTCTGGAGACTCACGATATCTTCAACTTATCCGGCGCCTCAATAACTCCTCAACTCCCAAACTCCTTTAAAAAGGATAGTTGATACCTATATTATATACTGCGTTACTAAAATTATAGTCATGAAACCAGCGTCTGGACATCCTTTCGGCGGGATCATAGGTCTTGAAGCCGGTATCGACCCGGATAACAAAGAACCCGAAATCGTAACGTATCCCGAAGCCTGTACCCAGTGCAATATCTTTCAGGGACGAAAAACCGGTGAAAGTAGCATCTTCGTCCGTAACATCGTCGAGGGCGTTCCATATATTTCCGGCGTCGGCAAAGAACGCGCCGTTGAGGCTACCCATAATGTTAAAGCGATATTCCAGGTTCAGGGCTATCTTCAGGTTGGCTTCGTTAAAATCGTTCCGGGCGTCGGTTCTTCCGGGGCCCAGGGAATAAGCCTGCCAGGCCCGGTTGTCATTGGTTCCCCCGGCAAAATAACTTCTGGAGAAGGGAATGTTGGAAGCATTTCCATACGGAATAGCAAAACCGAAAAAGCTGCGGAAAGCAATAATGTTCCGGCGCGATACTGCCCAGTGTTTTATAAAGTCGAGCTCGGTTTTTACATATTGGGAATACTGCACGTCAAAGATCATTTTCTTACCGTCCTCATTTTTGTCGAACTCGATGAAATTGGAAACGGCAGACAGGAAATTACCAGCGGTTTCCAGTTTAGCCTTGAATTGAGAAAAGGTATTGTCACTGGCCCCCCGCCGGGTGTTTTTTGTAAAGGTAAAGTTGGAAGCGAAAATAAGGTTGTTGGCACTGAGCCTCCTACGGCGTTCTTCTATACTCGATACGGTCCGGAAGTCGTCCGTACCGGGGGTTAATCCGCTGATGCCCCCTTCCCGGGCTTCCCGGATAAACTGATTTGTGCCTTCCGGAATAAGCAGGTTGCCGTCCTCGTTAAAATAGGAGGGGTCCACATCGTATTCCTGTGCTATATCGTTTAATCTTCCGTAGCTGTTTTGGTATACCGTGAAGTATCTGTCGACGTTCAAATTCCGGATAAACTCAATGTTCATCAGTTCGAAGGTATGCTTTTTCTGGTAAGAAGGTGTCCAGTTATACCTCAGGATGGTATTGAAACTCTGCTTGTCCAGGCCTATGTTTTTCTGAAATGAGCTTCCCACGGACATCCGTGTCTCGGGCAGCATGTATTTGGGGATGTATTTACGCGTATCAAAAAAGAAGAATATACGGGGAAAATTGAGCCTGATGTCTCCCCCGAATTCTGAAATATTGAAAAATCTGTCTTTCGGATTGCTGGCATCCCGTGACGACCCTACGGTCCCCCGGACCGAGACTTCCAGGGTCTCCGCCCCCCGGAAAACGTTTCTGCTTATCAGGGATGTACTGAAGGAAATACCGATATCCTGGATATTGGAGTGCGATATGTCGGTGTTGAGCCCCAGGGAAAATTTTGGCCTGTGCGTAAGGTATATGTTGGTATTGAGCCGGTCGTCACTATCGTTGGCATAGAGGTATTCGATGTTCGGGTATTTAAAGGTATTGAGGCTGCTGATCTGCCGATAGGTCCGGGTCCGGTCTATTTCGCGATAGATGTTTTCCGGGGTAATGGCCACGGCATCGGTCAGCGCCTTGGGTTTGTAACGCAGCTTGTCTTTGTAATAGATGGTAAAATTATCGTAGGTCACAGAGTCGAGGGCTTCCTTGTCCAAACCAAAGGTATAGTCGGCAAAAATGTTTACCTTATTAATACGGTGTATTTTATAGGGCATTTCCTGTAAGGAATCGCCGACCCTTTCATGACGGTTGTCAATTTCTATTTCTACCGGCATCTTGTAATCTTCATTGGCAGTCAGGGTATCCCTTAAAACGTTGAAACGTATCGAGGAATTGGGTTGAAACTGATATATTCCGGAATTGATGAGAATGGAATTGATACGCTCCCTTTCGCCTTCGAAATGGGAGAGGTCGAACTGTTCACCTTCCTTTATCAGCATGCGGGAATTGTAACGGGAATAGATGGAGTCGATATCTTCAGATTCGATTTTTGTGGTGATACTGTCCAGGAAATAGGGTTTTCCCGTAGTGACCTCATAGTTCACTTCTCCGCGTTTTTTCTTTTTCGGAACGGTATCTACGGAATATGTGACCGTGTTGTTAAAATAACCCTTGCTGTTGTAGTACAGGTTGAGGCGTTCCCTGGACTTTTCTGCCTTGGATTTATTGATAACGACAGGAGCCTCTCCCGTTTCCTTCAGCCATTTGTTAAAACCCGCTACGGACTTGCCCAGTTCGATAACCTGTTTCCTGGACAGCAGACGGTTGAGGCGTTGTTCCCTTTTTTCCTTACGGTACAGCCAGGCCTGGAAAGAAGAATCGGGCTTTGGAGTTGCCAGGTTGTAGATATGGAGTTTGAGGTTAAAACCAAGCAGGGAGCTGTTGGGATGCTGGGATATGAGATTGCGCACGGTTTCTCTCTGTTCTTTTTCCCCGTTCACATAAATGTTGTTTTTGGTTAAAAGCAGCTTGTCGTCATTCACCCTTTTTACCGTATTACAGGAAGCCATAGACAGTATTAAAAAGATTACCGCTATTTTTGTGGTCAGCGTTTTCAATGGAAAAAAGACAGGTTTTTAAATTATTAAGGTTTTAGGTTGCAAGTTATAGGTTTCAGGTTGCAAGTTTAAATTTAATTCTGATGTGTTTTAACCTGTAACCTGAGACCTGTAACCACTACTTATCAACAATTATGCAAAACAAAGATGAAAAAATTTTGTGTGAATTCCTCCCTGAAAATGAGGTTACAATCTTATTTCGAAAAATATGTTAAGATTTTACAGGGAAAAAATACACGATACGGATGGTTAGCAGGAACGAAATTAAACTAATAACGGGTTTACACCAAAAAAAGTACCGGAACCGGCACGGAATGTTTATTGCCGAAGGGGTCAAGGTCATCACCGAGCTCCACAACGCGGGAATGGAACTCCGGGAACTGTACACCACCGATAGCGGATTGTTTCCCTTTGCAGCACAACGGTCACGGGAAATATCGGAAAGTATACTGAAAAAGGTGAGCCAATTGAAGACTCCCAACAAGGCACTTGCCCTGTTTGACATTCCGGAAGAGCGGAAAACGGGATATTCCGGTCTTATCGTTGCTCTCGACGATGTACGCGACCCCGGGAACCTGGGAACCATTATCCGGCTGTGCGACTGGTTTGGTATAGAAGACCTGGTGTGCAGTACCACAACGGTAGATTGCTACAATGCCAAAGTGGTACAGGCTACCATGGGGTCGCTGGCCCGGGTAAATGTGGTGTACAGGGACCTTCCGGAATTTATAAAAAATGCAGAACTGCCCTCGTTTGTTGCAGATATGGAGGGAGTCGATGTATATACCGCTTCGCTGCCCGAAAAGGGCATCCTGGTGATGGGTAATGAGGCCAATGGAATATCCGCGGAAATAAGGTCACTGGCAGACCACCTTATTTCGATTCCGCGTTTCGGAAGGGTGCAGCAGACAGAAAGCCTTAATGTGGCTACTGCCACGGCCGTACTTTTAAGTGAGTTCAGGAGAAGGCGTTAGGCCGGGATACCTGAGAGACCTATGGTTTCCTGTCCTTGTCTTCCTTTTTGTTGAAGAGAAATCCCAGAGGCAGCAATAGAAAAATAAACAGAAATTTACGGGTAACAAGGCCTATGATAGTAATGGCCAGTCCGATAAGAAAAAGTGTCCATTGTGTTTTATTTTTCGACATGATGGTTTTAGTTATGCTCTTTTATATCCTATGCGTTGCCGCTCTTTTTGAGTTGTTTCCCTGTGGTCTTTTTCCAGGAGGTAGTTTATGGCCTCATAAACATCTTTGAATTGCTGATCGTATTTGCTTTCCAGCTCCTGCAGTTTGTCGGTAATGTCTTTATGAGAAAGCGCATATTGCCTGAGAAACACAAAAGCCCTTACGATCTGGATATTGATTTCAATGGCCTTGGAGCTGCTCAATACACTGGAGAGCATAGCCACACCTTGCTCCGTAAAGGCAAAAGGTAAGTATTTGCTGTGTTTTCCTCTCCCGGTATTCTTTAAGGTCACAACTTGTGATCTTAAAGAATTATACTCCTCTTGCGTAAGTTCAAACATAAAATCGTCCGGAAAACGGTCTATGTTTCGCCGTACGGCTTGTTTTAATGTTCTGGTCTCTGTTTCATAAAGCCGGGCAAGGTCAAAATCCAGCATTACTTTTTGTCCCCGTATGTCATAGATCCGGTCCTGGATGGTCTGTAAATGCATTGTTGTTTTAGGGTTAGCATTCCCTTTCATAGCATTTTACTGCCTTATCATCTGATAAAAGACAGTTTAAGGCGATAAAAATAATGTTTTTTCAGAGAGGAACAAAAGGAGGATAAAAGAGATGATACCATAATAAAATGTCAAAAAATATGACGGATTAGTAATAATTGTATTCTTTTTTATATACATTTGTTAAATGTTCATATGTATGAACATATAAAAACCAACCAAAACTAATACCCAATGTTACACAAGATCAGGCTTTGGATCACAGGTCTTTTTTTTCCGCTGGCCGTTATACATGCACAAACAGGTAATATAGCAGGTGAAGCTAAAATATCGGCTTCCACTTCCCTGTCCGAAACATTCCGCCCCGCTCATGTGGCGGACGGGGTGATCGGTGTCCCCGGTATAGGGGAATGGGCCTGTGAAGGGGTGACTACCGATTGGGGATACATTCGTTTCCCGTGGATAAAACTGGAATGGGAACAGCCAAGGACCATAGACAGGGTGGTGTTGTATGACCGGCCTTCGGAAAAGGAATTTACGGCCGGGGGAAAACTGGTATTCAGCGACGGGAGTATAATTTGGGTAAACCGTATACCGAACAATGGAGAAGGAAAAGAGATAAAGTTTGATGCCAAAACCGTTGAATGGGTGGAATTCCGGGTGACGGACGGCAATGGCAGCGACCTCGGCTTTTCAGAAATAGAGGTCTTTGCCGCACCGGAAGAAAACAATGATTTTGTTTCCTGGGTCGATCCCTACATTGAGACCAACCGCGGCAGGTACCTGTTCTTTATTACCGGCTCCCGTCCTTTCGGCATGGTCGGTGCAGCACCGCTGACCCGGAACAAAAACCAGAACGGCGGCGGATATAATTATAATGACGGATACATCCTGGGGTTCGAACAGATTCATAGCTGGATGCTCGGAGGGCTGGAAATTATGCCGGCCACTTCCACCGTAAACCCGGCAAAAGGGCAACAGGAATGGAAGTCAGCCTTTAGTCACGAAGACGAAATAGTGCAACCCGGCTATCAACGGGTTTATTTAAAGGACCATCATACCTGGGCAGAGCTTACATCTACCGAACGGGTTAGTTTTTACAGGTTTCGCTTTACGCGGGATATGGAGGCACAGATACTCCTTAACCTAGGCGGATATGTAAGCAATATCAATATGGAAAACGCCCGTATTCTCAGGAGTGGGAAAAACGCAATCGAAGGCTATTTCAGTACTACCGGCCGTTTCTGGGGAGGCCCCCGCGACGTTAAGGTCTTTTTTGCTGCCGAATTCGATCGCCCCTTTAAAAGGCTCGACGGCTGGAAAGGGAAGGAACGGCACAGGGATATACGTGAAATATCGGGCGACAGTACCGGAAGTGCGGCCATGTATGATGTCAAGGCAGGCGATATGCTGAAAATGAAGATCGCTATCTCTTATACCAGTATCGAAAATGCGAAGAATAACCTCCGGGAGGAATGCCCGCACTGGGATTTTGACCAGGTGCATAAGGATTCCAGGAATACGTGGAACGACTGGCTGGGGAAAATAGAAGTCAAAGGCGGCAGCCGGGCGCAGAAGATAAAGTTCTACACCGACCTGTGGCATGTACTTCTCGGCAGGCAAAAGATCAATGATATATCCGGTGATTACCCGGACAGAACCGCAGGACATCGCGAAGGAACGTTTACAGATGCAGAATTTACAATAAAAAAACTGCCCGAAGGCAAGAACGGAAAGTTGAAATTCAACATGTACAATTCCGATGCCTGGTGGCTGACCCAATGGAACCTCAATGTACTGTGGGGGCTCGCGTGGCCCGAAGTCATGGACGAAATGTCGGCTTCCATGGTGCAGTATGCGGTCAACGGAGGCCTTCTTCCCAGAGGGCCTTGCGGCGGCGGTTATTCCTATATCATGACAGGATCCCCGGCTACCAATCTCATTGCCTCCGCTTTTCAAAAAGGCCTTTTGACCAAAGCAGACCATGGCCTGGCCTATGAAAAAGTAAAACAGAACCTGTTGCCCGGCGGTATGCTGGGAGCGAAGGAAGACATCGAATTTTATACCGAAAACGGTTACTGGCCCGGCAATGCGGGGATCACCCTCGAAGCGGCATTCCAGGATTATGCCCTTTCCCGGATGGCTAAAGTCATGGGCCGGGAAGAAGATCACCGTTTCTTTTCCAAACGCGCAGGCGGTTGGAAAACACTTTTTAACCCCGAACAGAAGTTGATCTTTCCCAAAGACCGTAAAGGGAACTTTCTGTACAATGATCCGCTTTCCGGCGAAGGCTGGATCGAGGCCAATGCCTGGCAGGCCACCTGGTCCGTTTCGCACCAGATAGACGGCCTGGCCGCATTAATGGGCGGGGAAGAAGTGCTTTGCGACAAACTCAATTACGCTTTTGAGATGGCAGCACCGGACGACTTTGTCTTTGCCTACAACGAGGGGTATATCAGTTATGCCAATCAGCCCGGCTGTTCCAATGCCCATGTTTTTAACCATGCCGGGAAACCCTGGCTTACACAGTATTGGGTACGAAAGGTCAAAGAACGCGCCTACGGGGGTATCACCCCGGATCTGGGATATGGCGGTCACGATGAAGACCAGGGGCAGATGGGAGCAGTAAGCGCCCTGATGGCCATAGGACTTTTTAGCCTGGACGGAAATGTCTCTGAAAACCCCAAATATGATATAACCAGTCCGGTTTTTGATGAAATTGCCATAAAACTGGACCGGAATTATTACGCCGGGAAGGAATTTAAGATCATCACCCATAACAACAGCCCGGAAAATATGTATATCCAAAAAGCCCTCCTGAACGGGGAGGACCATACCCGCTTCTGGTTCCGTCACAAAACATTTCAAAAGGGTGGAAGCCTCGAACTCTATCTCGGACCTGAACCCAATATGCAATGGGGAATTAAGGATTAGACCGAAAATTTAATATCAACCAAAAATCTGTTTCTCATGGAAATATTTCAATTTTTGAGGGCCCGTGTCCGGTATCTGCCCCTGCTTTGCCTCGGACTGTCCCTTCAGGCTTTTGCACTTCCCTGGCAGGAGCCCATAGTGATTTCCGGAACCGTCCGCTCCACCGAAGGAGAGGTCCTTGCAGGAAGTAATATTGTGATCAAAGGAACGAATACCGGTACGATCGCCGATTTTGACGGAAACTTTGAGATCGAGGTCCCCGACCGGGATGCCATATTGGTATTCAGTTATGTGGGATTTACCCCAAAAGAGGTCGCAGTAGGATTGCAGACCGTAATGGAGGTAGCGCTGGAGCCAGACCTGGGCCGTCTCTCTGAGGTCGTCGTTATCGGTTACGGCAGTCAGCGCAAATCGGACCTGACCGGTTCGGTCTCTTCCGTAAGTGCTGAAGAACTCCGGGCCGTACCGGCACCCAGTTTTGAGCAGGCCTTGCAGGGCAGGGCTGCGGGGGTACAGGTTACCCAGACATCCGGAGTACCCGGTGGTGGGACCAATATCCGTATACGGGGAACAAGCTCCGTGAACGCCAGCAGCGAACCTCTTTATGTCATCGACGGAATGCTGGTCAACAGCGATGGCAATGAAACTTCTATCGGCGGCAGGGGCCCCGGAATAGGGCCGCTGGCTACGATTAACCCCAATGACATAGAGTCCATTGAAATACTGAAAGATGCTTCTGCAACAGCGATATATGGTTCAAGAGGAGCCAACGGGGTGGTTCTGGTAACAACCAAAAAGGGAAAGGAAGGAAGGGAAACGATCAGTTTCAACGCCTATTACGGCGTGCAGGAAGTATCCCGTAAACTCGACCTTCTCAATGCCCGGGAATATGCCGAACTGGTCAATGATGCGGAGATCAATGCCGGGAGAAACCCGGTATATGTAAATCCGGGATCCCTGGGAAAAGGGACCGACTGGCAGGAAGAACTGTTCAGGGCGGCCCCCATTGCCGACTACCAGCTCAGCTTCAGCGGTGGGGATGCAAAGACCAGTTATTCCCTTTCCGGAGGATTGTTTACCCAGGACGGAATTGTTGTCGGGTCAGATTTCAAAAGGTATTCTTTCCGGGCTAACCTGGAACGCAAAATAAGCGACAGGTTAAAAATAGGGAACAACCTTTCCTATGCCAGGATCATTTCCAACGGGGTCCTGACCGGGCCCGGTCAGATCGTTCCGGGGGTTATAGCCAATGCATTGCAGATCAACCCCGTACTTACCGTTTACAATCCCGATGAACCCGGCGGGTATACGTTTCAGCACGACCGCAAGGATGCCGTGGCCAACCCGGTAGCCGAAGCCCGGGAATACGAATCGAAGACCGTGACATCGAGGTTGCTGGGCAATGTATTCGCCGAATATTCCCTGACCGAAAACCTGGACTTTCGCACCAGTTTCGGTATAGACCTGCTCAATACCAAAAGCAGTACTTTCGGTCCCAATTTTCTGAAACGAACCGAGAACAGCCGTGGGGAAGCCTCGGTCTCTACATTGAATGCCCTGACCTGGCTCAATGAAAATACACTGACCTATAACAAGACCTTTGAAAACGGGAATAATCTCACCGCTCTTCTCGGGTTTACCCTGCAGGAATTTGAGAACGAATCCCTGTCTGCCATTGCTTTCGGTTTTCCCGATGGCAGAACAGGATATCACAACCTTGCTGCCGCAGAAAACCCCCAGCCCCCGGTCAATGACGAATCGAGATGGGCACTGGTCTCTTATCTGGCCCGGGTAAATTATGCCCTGGACAATAAATACCTGTTCACCCTTTCCGGTAGGGTAGATGGCTCTTCCAAATTTTCCAAAGGAAATCAATACGGCTTTTTCCCTTCCGGGGCATTTGCCTGGAGGGTTATCAATGAGGATTTTATGAAAGATTCAGAACTTTTCAGCGACCTGAAGCTGAGGTTGAGCTACGGGGTGCTGGGAAATCAGTCCATCGGCCCCTATAATTCCCTGGCCCTGATAGCTCCTTTTGGCGAAGGGGTGTTTAACAACGGACCGGGAGCCCCGGAAGTATTTTACGGACGGGAGCCGGGCAGTTTTCCCAACCGTGACCTGAAATGGGAAACCACGCGCCAGGCCAACCTGGGGCTGGATATGGCATTCTTGAACGGAAAATTACGGCTTACGGCAGAAGTCTATGACAAAAAGACCTCAGACCTGCTGTTGGGAACCCCGATCCCCTTTACAACCGGGTTTCAGACCACATTGCTCAATGTAGGGAATGTTCAGAACCGCGGTTTCGGCCTGGAACTGGGAGCGGACATTCTCACCGGAACATTTTCCTGGAACACTTCGGGCAATTTTTCAGTCAACCGGAACAAGGTGACCAACCTGGCCAGGGATGAAGACATTAATCTCCTGGTGGCGGGGAGCATTCTCCGGGAAGGCCACCCGATAGGCACTTTTGAAGGCTATGTTTTCGACGGCATATACCAATCGGACGAGGAAGCCGCTTCCGGCCCGGCACTCCGCGGCCAGACACCTGTTGCCGGTGACCGTAAATACAAGGATCTCAGCGGTCCCGAAGGCACCCCCGACGGATTTATCGATGAATACGACAGGACCATCATAGGAACTGCCGAACCCGATTTTACCTGGGGGCTCAACAACGAATTCTCCTATAAGAATTTTACCCTGAATGTTTTTATACAGGGCAGCCAGGGGAACGATATGGTGAATATGAACCTGGTCAACCTCGAAAACCTGAACGGACAACAAAACGTACTGGCCAAAGCAGGCCGTAACCGCTGGACCCCGGAAAATCCCGGAAATGTCTATCCCAGGGCAGCGGCAGACGATTCCTTTAGCAGTGTTTTTTCGTCCCGTTTTGTCGAAGATGCTTCCTATGTTCGGGTAAAGAATATAACACTGGGCTATAACCTGCCGCAGAAACTTATGGATCGTATCGGGATGAGCAATCTTCGTATCTACGCTTCGGCAACCAATTTGTTCACCTGGACCGATTACAGCGGTTACGATCCCGAGGGCAACGCCTATGGCGGAACGACCAATATCGTGGGGGTGGACGATGGAAACTATCCACAGACCAGGACCTATACTTTCGGAATTAACCTTGGATTTTAACGCAAAAAGAAAAACGATGACACCAATAAATAACGATCCGGTAAAGACACTGAGCAGCATCCTGCTTGTGTTGCTGTTTATTTCCTGCAGCGACTTCCTGGAAGAAGATCCCAAGAACCAGGTCAGCACGGGGAATTACTATACCACAGAGCAGGATGCCATATCCGCAGTGAACTCCGTTTATGCCTATCTCGGTTCTTATGATGCCTCCAGGGGGAACACCGCAGGAATATATCACAGTACCTTCTGGGTAACCCAGGGCCTGGCATCTGACGAAATGGACAATAACCAGCTCGGGGCCCCCCAGTTCGATCAATTGGGGACATTTACCCACAATGCCGATAACACAGCACTCCTGGAAATATGGCAAATACACTACAAGGCCATTTATCTTTCCAATATTGCCATAGAGCGTATTCCGCTGATCGATATGGACGGAACCCTCAGAAGCCGTTTGGTCAATGAAGCCAGGTTTTTGCGGGGATTGCTTTATTTTAACCTGGTCCGGATGTTCGGGGATATTCCTCTTATCATTTCCGAAGACGCCCCGTTAAATCCCGAAGCATCACCGGAAGCCGAAGTTTATAACCAGATCATTGAAGACCTGGGCCAGGCCGAAGCCCTTCCCCGCGACGGAGATATACAGGAAGGGCGTGCCACCCGCGGCGCTGCCAAAGCATTGTTGTCCAAAGTATATCTCAGGAGAGGGGAATATCAACTCGCATCCGGGAAAGCCCGCGAGGTTATGGATTCCGGTCTGTACGGATTATGGGACAGGTTTAAGGACGCCTTTCGCATCGAAAACCGGGGAGGTAAGGAAGCGGTTTTCTCCGTGGGGTTCGGAGATGGGGGCGGAGCCATCTCTTTCTGGGAAGTGGGCCAGTTCAATGTAAGGCTGCTGCCGCCCGAACTGAGCCGGGAAGTGGACGGAGTTACCAATACCCAGGGATGGCAGGTTGCCAATCCGCAGATGTACGAAGGCTTGGGTACTTCCGACGAACGCAGGGAAGATACATTTATGACCAGTTTTACAGCCTCGGACAGTTCTACCGTAAACCTGGACCATGTATACATTGATAAATACTGGGACCGGGAAGCAAACCCGACAGCCGGGGATTCCTTTAATGATTTTCCGGTTATCCGTTATGCCGATGTATTGCTTACCTATGCCGAAGCACAGGCCGGGCTGGGGAATTTTGGCGAAGCCAATGAATACCTGAACAGGATACGCAAAAGAGCAGGCCTCGACGAAGCCCGGGCCGATACTATCGAAGGTTTTATCGACCTCCTGGCAGAGGAGCGGGGAAGGGAGTTTGTAGCCGAGGGCCAAAGATGGTTCGACCTTACCCGGCTCGGAAGATTGCAGCAAACCGTACAGCAGGTAAAGGGGATCACTGTGGGCGACCAGTATCGCTTATTCCCCATTCCCCAGCGCGAAAGGGATGTCAACCCAAATCTGCCGCAAAACCCGGGCTTCTGAAATGTTCTAACTGAAAAACACAGCATATGAAAACAAAAACATACCGTTGGCTGCTTCCCGTGATCCTGGGATTGGTACTGGCCAACTGCGACGAAGACGAACAAGGCCCCGGGGACTACTATGACCAGGGAGATTTTCGCATTACGATGAATGCGGAGAAGATCCCCGGAAAAGGGCAGTACCGCAGTCGCCTGGAATCCGGCGATACGCTGACCCTGAGGGTAAATATTGAGTCTACGGAAGCATTGGAAGGCCTGGAAGTCATAAAAACCGTTAATTTACAGGTTGATACCTCATTCGGAGAGGACGGAGTATTGCGGGTAGACGCTTCGGGCACTGCGTTTGATTACGATTTTACGTATATCCCTTCTGTTGATGATGTAGACCAGTTGGTGGGCTTCACTTTTAAGGCTGTTACTGCCGGTGGAAGGGAAACCACCAGCGACCTTACGGCAAGTATCAGCCTCAGTCCCCGGGACAATCTGCCCCGCCGGAAATGGGAATGGAGCTCCATCCTGCACGTAAACAACGAAGACAATCCCAATTCTGAGGTCATAGAAGATTGCGAAAGGGACAATGCCTACCTGTTTAACCAGGACGACAGTATGAACCTGGACTATGGTACCGATACCGGGGCAGGGGCCTGTGCTTTTGACGGCCTTAACGAATTTACCCGGTGGTATATCACGGAAGATGAACAGCACTTTATCATGGAAAAGCACAATGTCTTTACCCCTGATGTCATCGTGGCCGATACTTTCCGGATAGAGACCCTTACGGTGGACAAGCTGGCACTGGAACTGACCGTGGACCTTTCGGACCTCGGGCTCCGGGAAGAAGAGATATTCCTCTACATGTTCGAAGCCGCCCCCAGGGACAACTAATTCAAACGAATTCACCAAAACCATTGAGATCATGTCTGTTAAAAAAATAAAATACCTCATGTCCCTCTCGCTGTTTGCGGGCCTGTTCCTCATCGCCTGTAAAGATAACGCGGAGGACAAAGATTCCCCGGATGATGAAAAACAAACGGAAACCGTCAAATTCAGTGTGGAGAGGGCTCCCGAATGGACCCGCGTATTCAAAAGGGATTCGGGCTGGTTTGGCGGGGACGGCATTTTCGCGATCCCGTATTCCGGAGAAGATACCCGCCAGGAGGCAGACAGTATTATCTTTCTGTTCAGCGATACCATGGTCGGAGAGATCACAGGAGATTCTTTAGTCCCCGGCTGGAAAATGGTCAACAATTCCATGGCGCTCTACAATAAAAACACTTCCCCCGAAAGTACCAGGTTTATTTTGGCTAAAGATGATAAAGGCGAGGTGACTACCATGTTAACACCCCGGAGTAATAATGAAGAATATTACTGGCTCGGAGATGGTTTCGTCAACATAGGAGCAGACAATGCACTCTATATTTTTGCCTATCGTATCCGCAATACGGACACAGACGACCTTTTGCCGTTCGAAGAAACCGGAAATGACCTTTTAATGATCAACGACAAAGACCGGCCGCCCTTTAAAGATGTGAAAGCCTTTCCCATTCCCTTTTTCCAACCTGACTACGGTTCCCGGAAAATCTCTTTTGGGGTAGGGGTCTATACGGATCCGGAGGAAGACAATTATGTGTATATATACGGGGTACGCGGACAGCGTAAAAACCTGGTATGTGCGAGGGTAGCACGCGGAGAGGTTAAAAATTTCCGGTCCTGGGAATTTCGCAAAGAGAATGGTTGGACCCGCGAGCGGGAACAGATAGCAAGCCTGGCCGACAGTGTTTCCAACGAACTCAGTGTATCCCGGATACCCGGAGGAAAATATGCGCTTATTTATCAATATGGAGGCATTTTTCCCAAGATCTATATGAAGATAGGAGCTACCCCTTACGGTCCTTTCGGAGAAAAGATAGAGCTCTGGGATACCACAAAAGACATAAACCACCCCGACCTGTTTACGTATAATGCCAAGGCCCATCCTGCCATTTCGGAGGAAGGGGAGCTCCTGGTAAGCTATAATGTAAACAGCTTTAAGTTCTTCGATGTCATCGGGGACATGCCCAATCTGTACAGGCCCAGGTTTATCCGGGTAAAATTCCAACCCGGAAATTAAGAACAGCCCATGGATCAGCAAAAAAACAAAACAGTTGCCCCCCGGAATTACATTATCCGCATTACGGTAGTAGCAGCGCTCGGGGGATTGCTCTTTGGTTACGATACCGCCGTTATAGCAGGAGCCATAGGCTATCTCCAGGAAAAGTTTGTCCTGAGCCCTGTCCTGGTGGGCTGGGCAGCCAGCAGTGCCATTTGGGGATGTATTCTCGGGGCAGCTATGGCAGGGTATGTCAGCGACCGTTTCGGAAGAAAAAAAATACTCATCGCAACAGGGGTGTTATTTTTGATATCGGCTCTCGGATCGGCCGTAGCAGTTGACCTGAGCAGTTTTGTCATCGCCCGCCTTGTAGGAGGGATAGGCGTCGGGGCGGCTTCCATGTTGTCCCCGCTGTATATTTCGGAAGTCGCCCCTGCAAAACACCGGGGACGGCTGGTAAGTATCTACCAACTGGCCATTGTTTTCGGGATCAATATCATCTATATCGTTAATTACCTGATCTCCGTCTCCGGAAGCAATTCGTGGAATGTGGATTATGGCTGGCGCTATATGATAGGGTCTGAAGCAATCCCGGCCGTCATATTTTTTGTACTGCTCTTCAGCGTTCCGGAAAGTCCGCGGTGGTTGCTGAAGAATGGCAGGGACGAAAAAGCCGGAGACATATTGCAAAAGATAAACGGGGATAAGGCCGGTGCCATAAAACAGGAAATACAGGACACCCTGAAGCTGGAGTCCGGGAGACCCGGTGATCTCTTCGGCAAAGGCTTGCGCCTGGCATTTGTAGTGGGGATTGTCCTGGCACTGTTTTCACAGATCACCGGGATCAATGCCGTGATCTATTTTGCCCCGGAAATATTCAAAAGTATAGGCTTCGGGGTAGAATCGGCCTTTTACCAGACCATTTTTATCGGGGTGATCAATACCATTTTCACCTTTGTGGCCCTTTGGCTTATTGACCGGGCAGGGCGTAAAAAACTGCTCGTCTGGGGCGTTTCGGGAATGATACTATGCCTTTGTGCCATAGGGATATGTTTTTATTTTGAAATGACCACGGGCCCCTGGCTGATATTGTTCGTACTCGGCTTTATCGCCTGTTTTGCCTCTTCACTGGGGCCGGTTCCCTGGGTGATGATCTCAGAGATATTCCCCACAAAAATACGGGGGATCGCCATGTCGTTCTGTACCCTGGTCCTGTGGATAGGGGTTATCCTCATTACACAGCTCACCCCGGTGATGCTCGATGTCCTGGGAGGAGCCTCTACCTTTTGGATCTTTATGTGCAATGCCGTGATCCTCCTGCTCTTTACCCTGAAGTATGTCCCGGAAACACGGGGACGTAGCCTGGAGCAGATAGAAAGAAGCTGGACAAAAACAGAGGACGATTGATATATAAAAGTGACAGATGATCGATGACGGAGGACCGAAGACCGGTGACAGATGTATCTGCATTGGTTGCCGAACAAAGTCGAAGCATCCGACCAAAAAGTAAACAGATGAAAATAGACCTAAGACGTAAGATTCAGAGGCAGGTATTGCAATTCCGGACATCTTGTTTTTTGTCCTAAGTCTTAAGTCCTGAAGTCCTAAGTCTAATTAGTCAAGAATGTAAATCAAATTATTTACACATGAAAAATGTAAATATAGGCATCGACATGGGAGGTACCCGTATCAAAATGGGGCTGATCGATGTAGCCGGAAATATACTGGAAACAAGATCCCTGAAAGCCCGGTCGGGTCTGGGCATGGCACAGGTGCTGGAAGACCTGGTCGCCCCTGTAAATGAGCTTTTGAACGGAAATGAGCAGGTAAAAGGGATAGGGATCGCCTTTCCCGGTATTGTCGATCCTGTAAATAAACGTGTACTTTCCGATTATGTGAAATATCCCGGGGCCGGAAAAACCGATTTTGAGGCATGGGCCGGGAAAAACTGGGGTGTGCCGCTGGCCCTTGAAAACGACGCCAGGGCCGCACTCATCGGGGAGTGGCAGTTCGGGGCCGGAAAGGGATGCGATAACCTGGTGATGATCACTCTTGGGACCGGGGTAGGGACAGCCGTTCTGATCGACGGAAAACTGCTACGCGGTAAAAATTTCCTGGCCGGGAATCTGGGCGGCCATATGAGTATAGATTACAAAGGAAGGGTGTGCAACTGTGGAAATATAGGCTGTGTGGAAAGCACGGCATCTACCTGGGTCCTGAAATCCGACCTCAAAAAAAGCGGGGCATACGCAGCAAGTCCTCTGAACCGCGATAAGGACCCGGATTATGAAAGCCTTTTTCGCTATGCCCGGAAAGGAGATCCGGTTGCAAAAGAACTCAGGGAAAATAGCATCCGGGCCTGGGGAACGGGTATTATTAACCTTATTCACGCCTATGATCCCGAAAAAATAGTTATCGGAGGAGGGATCATGAAAAGTAAGGACGAAATACTGCCGGGAATAGAAAAAATGATCGAAAAACACAGCTGGATCCCCGCCGGCAGCCTGCCGGTAGTGGCTGCCAGCAGAAAAGAAACAGCAGGCATATTAGGAACAAATTACTTATTAAATAAAGCAAGGATAAAGAATGAGATCTAATTACGACAAGTATCCGAAAATACACGTCAGCGAAAACAAAGAAGAATGCATCCGGGGCTGGGAAGCTATCGCAAAGGCTATAAAAGACAAAATCTCCGCAAAAAACGGGAGGCTTATCGCCGTGGAAACCTACCAGGGGGTGGATATGAAAGAAGCCGGAACAGCCTTTAAAAAGATCTTAAACCCGGGCCGGATATATTACAGCTCCGACGCGTTGAAACCCGAAGGCGAAATAAAGAAAATGGTATATCCCTATGTTACTGACGACAGGGTCTTCGGATATATGACAGACCTCGGTTTAAAGGATTTTTTTGACCCGGAAAGTTGTAAGAAACTGAAAGCAGAAGTAGGCGCCGGAGCAAACGGGCTACAAATAATACTGGGGCCCGGGGCTGTTTTTTGTTGTCCCGATGCCGATCTGCTGGTGTATATGGATATGCCTCGCTGGGAATTGCAGTTGAGGATGCGGAAAAACGAAGTGAGCAATCTCGGAACAGACAATAAACACGAAGAATTTGCCCTGCGTGTAAAACAGTCTTTTTTTGTAGATTGGAGAGTATTGGACCGGCATAAACTAAACCTTTTTGACAGGATCGATTTCTTTGTCGACACTGTCGAGGCTTCAAATCCGAAAATGCTTTCCGGTGAAAGCCTCAACCGCGCCCTCGAAGTGGCCAGCCGGCAACCTTTCCGCGTAGTGCCGTTCTTTGACCCCGGCCCCTGGGGGGGGCAGTGGCTGAAGGAGGTTATAGACCTGGACCGCAATGCGGTTAATTTTGCCTGGGGCTTTGACTGTGTACCCGAAGAAAACAGCCTGCTTTTCGAATTCGGAGGGGTGAATTTTGAAACTCCCGCCATCAACCTGGTACTGACCAGGCCTTTGTCATTGCTCGGCCAACGCGTATTTGAAAAATTCGGGGCCGAGTTCCCGATACGTTTCGATTTTCTCGATACGATGAAAGGCGGAAATCTCAGTCTGCAGGTGCACCCCACCAAAGAATACATCAGGGAACAGTTCGGAATGCCATATACGCAGGACGAAAGCTACTATATACTCGATGCGGGTGAAGATGCGGAAGTATATCTCGGAATAAAAGACGAGACCGTTCCGGAAGAAATGCTCGATAATCTTAAGAAAGCCCGGAGCAATGGCGGTAATTTTAATGCCGACGTTTATATCAATAAATGGCCTGTAAAAAAACACGACCACTACCTGATCCCTTCCGGAACCATCCATTGCTCCGGGGCCAACAGCGTAGTACTGGAGATCAGCGCCACACCTTATATCTTTACGTTTAAACTCTGGGACTGGGGGCGCCTGGGGCTCGACGGAAAACCGCGCCCCATTCATATAGAACACGGCGAGCATGTGATCGACTGGAGCCGCAGGAAGCAATGGACCCGGGAAAACCTGGTCAATCAGATAGAAGAAACAGCTCGCGGAGAAGGCTGGACCGAAGAAAAAACAGGCCTGCACCCTTCCGGCTTTATCGAAACGCACAGGCATTGGTTTACCGGGAAAGTTACACACCATACCGGGGGAAGTGTGAATGTGATCAACCTGGTCGAAGGCCGGGAAGCGATCGTGGAAAGCCCGGAAGGGAAATTCGACCCTTTTGTAGTGCACTATGCAGAGACCTTTATCGTCCCCGCTGCCGTGGGAGACTATACGATACGGCCGGCCGGGGAGTCGGCAGGGAAAAAATGTGCTACGCTGAAGGCATTTGTCAGGGAGATGAGGTGATGGGGAGACTGGGTGACCGGGAGACGAGGAGACTGGGAGATAGGGAGATGGGGTGAAGAGGGATTTGGGGATGTGGTAAAGTTTTATAAACAACAGGCAGATCACTATAAATTGCGATAGCTATTCAGGGTAACTGAAACGGTTTAATGATTGGAAATTTTCAAAAAAGGATGATGAAACTAATATTGACATTACAATTTATCCTGGGGATCTTTTTTACGGGTCATGCACAGGAACTCCGGTTACCGGCGTATTTTACGGATCATATGGTGCTCCAGCGGGATGTTCCCACTGTGCTTTGGGGCTGGAGTGCTCCGGGGCAGTCCGTAAAAGTGGAGATTTCCAGGCATCGTATAAGCACAAAAACGGGCCGTAACGGAAAATGGGAGATACGGTTGCCTGCCTTTCCTGCGGGAGGGCCTTATACCATAAAGATCAGTGCAGGCCCGGAAGTGAAAACACTGAGCAATATATTGATGGGCGATGTGTGGATCTGCAGCGGCCAGTCTAATATGGAATGGCCGGTAAGACAGACCCCTTATAAGGAAACCGATACGGTATGGCTGAAAAAACGGCAGCTACGGTTTTTAAAAGTAAACCCGGAAACGGATTACCGCCCGCGGGAAGATGTCAATTCCCGGGGCTGGATAACACCAGGCCTGGAAGATATAGCCCATTTTTCCGCAGTAGGATATCATTTCGGCAAATTCATACAACGGCAAAGCGATGTTCCGATAGGCCTTATCAGTGTCAATCTCGGGGCTACGGCGATCGAGACCTGGATGAGCAATGAGGCCCTGGGAAAATTTCCACAGTTCCGGAAAGAAATAGATCATACCGGGAGTTTTGCAGAGGTGAAGAAAGCCTTTGAAAAAAGTAAGGACAAATGGTACGAACAGTATTATTACACCGGAAAGGGGATTGAAGAACAATGGTTCCTTCCGGAAACGGACACGGCCACCTGGGACAGTATAAAAGTGGCCGGGAATACCTGGGAATCCGAAAAAGACCTCCGGGATTTCGACGGTGCGGTCTGGTTCCGGACCAGTTTTGACCTGCCTGAAGGTTTTAAAGGAGATTCCCTCCACCTGCAATTGTTGCAGATCGACGATTACGATATTACATGGGTAAACGGCCATCGGATCGGCGAAACTTTCGGAAGGCATAACCACAGGAATTATCAGGTTCCTTCGGAAATTTTAAAAGAGAAGGACAATATACTGGTAGTACGGGTTTTTGATACGGGAGGCCCGGGAGGGTTCACCACCTCCGCCTTTTGGGGGAATGATATCCTCCGGGGAAACTGGTATTACAAAAAAGGACTGGAGATCGATCCGGAAAAATTCCCGGAACAGGAACTGGTCAATGTCTCTCCATTCTCTTCACCGGGAGTGCTCTACAATGCCAATGTAGCCCCGCTCACCGCATTGCGGGTCAAAGGAGTGATCTGGTACCAGGGAGAATCCAATGCGGAGAGGGCGGCAGAATACAGGGACCTTTTCCCGGCCCTGATCCGGGACTGGAGAGATAAATTCGGGCAGGATATGCCGTTTTTGTGGGTACAGCTCGCCAATTACGGCGAGGAACCCGGACAGCCCGGCCCTTCCCCCTGGGCAGAACTCCGGGAAGCACAGGACCTCGCCCTGAAACTTCCGAAGACCGGGATGGCAGTGACCATCGATATCGGGGAGGCCGGGGATATTCACCCGAAAAACAAGGAAGAAGTAGGGCGGAGGCTCGGTGCTCTCGCAGGGAACCTTTGTTATCGCGGAAAGCAGCCCGCTCCCGGCCCGCGGTTTAAGGCGATGGAAAAAAGCGGGGACAGCCTGCTTGTCCGTTTTCACTTTGCCACGGACGCTTTGAAGACCTCAGATAAACACGGGTATATAAGAGGATTCCAGATTGCCGGGAAAAACGGGCCATTCCGGTGGGCGAAAGCCTTTCTCCGCGGAAATACCGTGGTAGTTTACCATCCGGACCTTAAAGACCCGGCGGCATTGCGGTATGCGTGGAGTGATAATCCCGGGCCTCTGGACCTGACAGATCAAAACGGGCTTCCTGCGGAACCTTTCCGAAGTGATAATCGGGAGCTGAGTACAAAAGGGAAGGTATTTACGGGTAAAGCCTCCCGCTTCTGACCGAAGCGTATAAACAGGGGTAAAAACGGTCTATGTAAGAACATTTGGATATGTAAAATTAGTACCTTTGCCTTTTTACAGATCCAGAGGGGAAAAGCGCAATAATGCAAGAAGAAAAACCGATTGAATTTAAAGTTGATCATCACAGCGGAGTGCCTTTGCACCTGCAGGTAGAGCAATTGTTGAGAACAATTATCGAGAGGCCTGAATACAGGGAGGGAAAACTGCTTCCCAAAGAAGTGGAGCTGGCCAAAATACTGGGAATATCCCGTAATACAGTGCGGCAGGCCACGAATAAGCTGGAGCATGAAAAGCTGCTGGTACGCAAAAAAGGGGTAGGGACACGTGTAGTGAGGCAAACCCTGAGTACCCGGTTGAGCAACTGGGCCAGTTTCAGTGAAGAAATGCACAGTAAAGGTGTGGAGTTTGTCAATTACCGCATCGATGTGGAATGGGTAAAGGCCGACCGGGAAGTAGCTGCCGCCCTGCAGGTCGAAGAAGGCAGGGAGGTATTGAAAATGGAGCGGTTACGGGGCCTGGACAAAGGCCCGTTCGTCAATTTTATCTCCTATTTTCATCCGCGGATAGGCCTTACGGGAAAAGAGGATTTTTCCCGGCACCTCTACGAAATACTGGAAAGGGATTACGCTACCATACCATCGGTATCCAAAGAACGGATCAATGCCATTCCGGCTACCAAAAGCCTGGCAGAACTACTGAATGTAAAAACAGGGAGCCCCTTGCTCTTCCGGAAGAGGCTGGTGTGCGACCCGGGAGACCGGCCTATTGAGTACAACCTGGGGTATTATCGCGCCGACAGTTTTACCTATGAAATAGATATTAAACGTTAGCCTTACGGACATCCGGAATAAAGGTATCGTCGCTTTTTGTAAATATTACCAAATTGTTACCGTAAAGTTACGGCGTCAAGCAGATTATTTGGTGAAATCATTTCTTTTTGTGAAAAAACACATATTTTTGCCCGCAGTGATCCTGTCATTTTTGTTTTTTCATTTCATTGTAAAACACGGGATTAACAATGAACAAAATAAATTTTTACCTGTGGTTTGCCTGTGATGGGAAATACGATTGAAGGGACACATAAATCTTGCTTAAAATTTTGTTTCAGGAATGGTCAACAGTCATCTTTTTTGCGTATGTCTTTTTGGGGTATTCTCCCTGTTTTTCGTTTATCAGGTTTCCGCTCAGCAGATCGAAAAGGATACAGTTCCCGAATTTAAAATAGGTTACGGAAAACGTGGCTTCGAATTAAAATCTTCAGACGATCGATACCTGCTCCAGATACAAGGACGTATACAGTTCCGTTTTGCCACCCCGGACGATCAGGACCCCATCACTTTTGACGATTACGATACGGAGCATTCCAGCCTGTTCAAGGTAAACCGCTCCCGTTTAAAAGTGGGCGGGAATGTCTATCAGCCCTGGCTCAAATATTACTGGGAGTATGAACTGGGAAAATCAAACCTGCTCGATTTCAGGGTTATGGTCGAAAAATGGGACTGGCTGAAACTCAAGGTAGGGCAATGGAAAGTGGAATATTCCAGGGAGCGCCGTATTAGTAGTGGTGAACAGGGCATGATGGACCGGTCCATTATCAACAGGCCTTTTACGGTAGACAGGCAGCAGGGGGTGGAGCTCTATGGAAGGCTCAAAAATGGCAGAATGCTGGACTTCAGTTACTGGATGGGGCTCTTTACCGGTACCGGAAGGGGCAGTGCCACCAACGACGACGGCAACCTCATGTATTTCGGAAGAGTGCAGTGGAATGTACTGGGAGAGGATCTGGGTTTTAAAAGCAGTGACCTTGAATTTCATTCCAAACCCGAAGCTATTATCGCCCTTGCCGGGGTAAGCAACCGTAGCCCTTATACCCGGTTTTCCCAGTCGGGCGGCGGATATTTAAGCGGGTTTGAGGACGGCCTGGACGGACAGTACCGCGTCAACCAGTACAACCTCGAAACGGCTTTTGTCTACAATGGCTTTAGCTGGCAGTCGGAATGGCATCATAAGAATATTACCGATAAACTTGCAGCAACTGATGCATCCACCACCATGGAAGGATTTTATCTTCAGGCCGGATACCTGGCCAATTCCACATTCGAATGGTGGCCGATAGAACTGGAAATTGCCGGGCGCTATGCCAGGTTTACCCCGGATAATGATATCAGGGACCACTTCCAGGAAGAAGCGACCCTGGCCTTTAACTGGTTTTTTAAGGGACACAAGAACAAGTTGACCCTTGAAGTCAGCCATTTCGACTATGAACTGGTAGATACAGATGCGCAGATCGACGACAAAGTCCGGTTCAGGCTGCAATGGGATATTTCCTTTTAGCGGGAAGCCGGTTGTTGCACTTTTTTGAATAGCTTCGTATAAAATCCGGATTTCGGAGCGTAAAATAATTTCCCTACCATCTACGGACTTTAAATCCATAGTGTTTTGGTCCTTATTCGATTAATTTCAACACAAACTCCATTTGTGTATCCCTGTGCTTCAAAAAATCATCGAGTTCAGGCCAGACTTCATAATCCGGGATAATACCCCTTCCATCCGGCTGATCAGGTTTCTTTGGTGCATCCTGTACCACATATACGATCGAAAATTTTGTTTTTATTTTTGAGTTCGGCAGTTCATATACCAAAGGGATATGCCCGTTGTGAACATAATATCCTCCTACTGTTTCCACTCCTACTATCGTTACATTCCTGGCATAGGCCTTTACCAATGATGCGAAATGGGAAGCCGCCGATGCTACATTTTCATTGATCAACAAATACAGGTTGCCTTTAAATGCCGGTGATTTCGGGTAATATACCGGATTGTGTTTTGTATCCTGCATGCTCTTTCCTTCCTTAAATTCAAAAAAATAGTCCTTCAGGAATTTCCTGCCATTTTCCAGGGCCATACTGTCTATACGTTCTGATGTGGAAGTACCCCAAAAATATTTTTCGTAAGGGATCGAATCCGGGTCAAAAATGATATGGGCATGTATATTTTCTTTAAACGGCTTATCGGTCAGGTACATCATCGGTTGTTCAAATGTAGGGTCACTACCCCCCGGATTGTTCCGGATATCGATAATAAGATTGGGAATATTCTTTTCGTCCAGTACGGTAAAAACGCTATCTATGAAGCGAACATAGGTGTCAAATGCGGGGTCATCTTTTCCTGTCGCCATTCCGAAAGACCGGAGACTCAGCAAACCTGTCGATGGCTTCACCATTTTAAAGCCATAAGCCGGTTGTGTTTTAGGGTCGGTTAAATCAGTGACCACGGCACTATACCTGTTCTTCAGGTTTTTCTTACGCTCGTCCAGGGACACGGCCGGAAGGGTTATTTTTTGTGTTATCGAAGCTCCGGGAGCGATATATTGCAGGGTGTAATTATCCGTGAGGCCATATTCCAGTAAATAACGCCAGTCAAATACCTTATCGACACTGGCCGATAGCTTTTCCGTAATGGTATAGCCATCGGACGGGAAGTATTTATAAAAAGACCGCATTAGTACCGTATCCTTTATTCCATTGATGCTGATAATCCTTGATCCCGCAGGAACCCGGTCGGTTTGGCCGTCAAAGATGATCTGGCCGTTTATGTAAGTCAGCTTATAAGGGAAAAAGGCTTTCTGCCGTTTGAGAAAATCCATCAGCGCGGTGCCGGGTTCTGTATAATTATGAACACTGCCTTCAAAGTCAGTAAGCCGCAGTATGATCTTGTAAAACTCCGTAACAGGTAGTGGTTCCTTGATGCTTTGTGATGCCTGGTGGTAGATACTGTCTATCTGCTCTTTTGTGCGGTACCGGTACAGGCCCGAATTCATTTTTTCACGGATTTCGCGGAAGAGGTTAAGGTCTGCCTGCATTTCCGAAGGCACCAGGAATTTGTTAAAATAAGAAAGGCTATCGCCTGTTTCCTTATTATTTGACTGTGCTTTTAAAGAAGGACTGTACCACAATAATGACACTAATATAAAGAAGGTAGAGCATATTTTCATGTTGCTAAAGTTACAGTTTTTCTGATTTTAATCGCAGCTGTTTTAGAAACATACATGGACAGTTCCTAAATATAGCAGTATTTCTTATAGGTTAGTAGGGGATTATTTTTTAAATTGTATAGCATTTAAAATGTTGAATTATGAAATGCTCATGACTAAATTTCCGGACACCGGCCGATATGATCATAGGGCATTCCGTGCCTGTGCTGAGCACTTCGGCAAGCTCAGTATATCACTTGTCGGAGCATGACCACTAAAAAACAATAAATATTAACAGATGAAACATCTTCATTATTTTTCCGGTTTGATCCTGCTTGCCGTATTCTGCAGTTGTAGCGGGGCTAAAAATGCCGTTTCAGGTGCTCAGGACATGGGGGCATTGGATACGCTTATTCAGCAAAAGAAATTCAGGGTGGTAAACGACTGGGCCAATCCCATGGTAACCACGGCTATGATGAATGTAATTGGTCTTTTAGGGCCGCAGCATAATGCGCAACGAATTAATCTGATAGGAAATTCCAATTATTTTGAAATGAAAGGAGATTCGGTGAAAGCCTATCTTCCGTATTTCGGGGAACGGCAGATGGGTGGTGGTTATAACACTGATGGCGAAGCCATACAGTTTGATCAGGAGGCTACCGATATGGATATAAAATATGTAAAAGCGAAAGAATTGTACCGGATGACATTTAAGGCCCGTAAGGACAGCGAATCTTTTAATGTCGTTTTAGAGGTCTACGGCAACAAAAAAACCGTTCTTATGGTAAATAGTTCACAGCGGAATCCCATAAGGTATGAAGGTACCATCGCAGCACTTAAGGAAGAATAGCCTGTTGTTTATTTGAGAAACTGTTCTCTCAGCAGATCGGCTTCAAACGATCCGGAAACAGGAATTTCCATACCTTTCATTTCAATGGCCTCTTTTCTTATGGCGGCAACCTTTTTGGCGTTAACCGCATACCTCCGGTGTACCCGGAACAGGTTGTCGAAGGATAGGTGCTCGAGAACTGAAATCAGTTTATCCCGCGTGGTATGACAGGTGTTATTTTCATTAAAAATGGAGACATAATTACCTTCGGATTTTAAATACAATACGTCATTACTGTTAATTTGCACCAGGCCTTTTTTACATCTCACAAAAGCATATTGAACTTCCGAATCGGATTTTTTGAGAAGGGCATGTTGCCTGTTAAAATTCCGCAAGGCCACTTTAACCGTCGAGATCAGTGTAGGGTTGTTAAAAGGTTTCATGATATAGCCGTCCGGTTCGGTTTCGTGTATCTGGGACAAGATACCGTCGCTTCCATAGGCGGTGAGATAGACAATGGCACAGTTGGCCGATTCCCTGATCCTGCGGGCCAGCCACAACCCGTTTTTGTTGCCTTTCAGGTTGAGGTCCAGGAGGACCAGATCCACCGGAAGTTCCCGGATCTCTACCCAGGCTTTTTCGGCCGTGACCGCACTTCCGCAGATCGTGTATTCCTTTTGTTTCAGTACAGAAGCAATAGCCGCCCGGGTCACTGCCATGTCTTCAACGATATAGATGTTGTATTTTTTCATATGCGTTATTTGGACGGGTGGCCGATGCCCGGTGACAGATGAATCCCTCAGTCTTCCGTCACCGGTCGCCTCTCCCTGTAAAAAACATGTTCACGAAGCCTCAAAATCGAGCTGTAGTGAAAAACCATCACTATTCGGAAAATTGATCTCCCCGGAAAGGTCTTCGGCCAGCATAAAGATAAGGTTCATTCCCGTACCATAGGATAGGGAATCTGCTTTCTTCTCGTATCCCTTGCCGTTATCGGCATACAACAGGCGGTAATTTTCGCCAAAGCGGGTCACGGTGATACCGATTTCCCCGGTTTCTGTAAAAGCGTGTTTCAACGAGTTCATCATCAGCTCGCAGACCATCAGGCCCAGGGGCGTAGCTGTTTTTACGTTGAGGGATATCCTGGCATGGATGTCCCAGTTCACTTTCAATCCGGGGTAATTGTTGATCATAAAATCGGCCATTTTTTCAAAGTACACCTGTATGTCCAGCATATCCAGCCCTTTCTCCTGCTCATACAGGAGTTCGTGTATCATAAACATGCTCTGTAAATATTCCTGCGATTCCTGCAACACTTCGGCTTCGGTGGTTTCCGTCTTGTGCTTTTGAAATTCCAGGATACCCGAGATTACCTGCAGGTTATTCTTGATACGGTGCTGGATCTCGTCGAGCATGATCTCTTTTTCCTTGAGCCCCTTGGTCAGTGCCTTTTTTTGAGAAGTGATGATCCTGTTGGACTTTTTGGTCTTATAAAAGAGCCATATCATCAAAACCAGGATACAAATGATGATCCCCGTTATAAACCATTGCAACCGGGAATTTTTTTCCTTTTGTTCCAGCAACTCCCGATTGACCTTCAGGGCTTCTTCGGACTGGATGAAGTTGAATTTAGACGCTGCTTCGGAATAATTTTTATGTTTCTCATCACGGATAAGGGAATCCCTCAGCTTATTGGCAAGTTCTGTAAAGATCAAAGCACTGTCGCTTTTCTGCTCTTTAAGGAGGATCTTAACCTTTAATTGCAGTGCTTTCTGACGATTGGCAGGATTGCGGAATTTTTTTTCAAAATACAGGGTACTGTCATTATAAATACCAGCCAGTTGATAACGGCCGGTTAAGTAATATAAACGGGACAGTTTTTGATAGGTGAATGCAGCAGTACTGAATTCCTTTACAGACTTGCTGGAGGCCAGCTCTTGTTTAAAAATAGCTTCGGCCTGGTCATACACCCCCCGGTTCATACGGTTTTCTGCAATATTGGACCGGATCACATTCTGAAAATGTGCTATGTATTCCCCGGAATAATAATCATCCTTTATATTCTTGTTTTCAATTAATTCCAGGGCCTTTTTATAATAAACCAATGCACTGTCCGGTTGTTGCTGATGCTCAAAGGTCAATCCTATATTGTTGATCGTGCTGCTGGTGCGGAAGAGTGCTCCGTTTTCCCGGAAGAGTTCGGCCTGCTTCCTGAAATTACTACGGGCAGGTCCGTATTGTCCCAACCGGTAATAGATCAATCCCATCTCATTGTAATACGCATAAGTTTCTGGCCAGATAATATATCCGAATTTTTTGTTGAGCACTATCAATTTCTCCAGGACAGCCAGTTGTTGCTGATAATATCCTTTACGCCTGTAACTCGAGTTCATGGCGGCCAGGGCGAAGGCACTTTCCGGTAATTCCAGGAATTCCGGTTCCTGGAGCAGCTTTTTTCCCAACGGGATGGCTTTCCCATCTGCCAGGTTGTTGTTGTAAAACATCAATAAATAATAATCGGCTAATAACTTTTGCCTGAAGGTTCCGTGGCGGGAAGCCCAGTCTTGTGCACTTTTCAATGTTTTATGAAAAGGGGGAGGCCAGGTTATTTCATCTCCCCCCGGGGTTAAAAGTTGTTTAACGGCAGATCCTAAAACTACAAATTGCTCTGCATTTTCAACCGGATAGAGGCCCGTTACTTTCCGGACCAATTGTTCGCCCTGTGCTGCAAGTATGCCCGTATAAAAAAAGCATATAAGATATAAGAACTGTTTCAAACCCCGTCATTTTTATGGTTAAGAATATAGCTATAAAATTCTGAAAACGAGAATATATAAAGATAAACACTGTGTATTTGACCTACAAAAAGACATTACTTCACAAAAAGTGATATTTATTTCCCAAAATTCTGTAAAATACTGCCTTTATTTTTGTGGTTATAGGGTTTGGTATAAGTTCATAGTGTAAAAAACGCTCTTTTTTGAAAGATTATACGCTATGGAGAAAAACTACCTTATTTCCGTTTCTTTTTTATTCTTGGTGTGTACACTACCTTGGACGATTACTGAAGGGAGGGCCCAAACCAATACCGACCCGACCATTTCAGGCCTACCTTCGGATATTACGGTGGAAGAAGATTCCCAGGATAATGTGTTTGATATTTCCTCTGCTACTATAAATGACAGTGATGCGGGATCGGGAGAACTTACGTTGATATTGAACGCAACGGGGGGAATTTTTGATATAGCCGCAGGAACTGGTATTACAATTACAGGCCATGCTAGCAGTCATCTGACCCTCACCGGGAATTTGGCTGATTTAAATCATTATATCGATATCCCCAGTAACATTTGGTTCAGGCCCGATGAGAACCTCTACGGTGATAATGCCGCTGTGGTGGAAGTATTCATAAATGATAATGGAAATACCGGCACCGGGGGTGGAAACGATGTCTTTATCGGAACGGTTAATGTAGACATCACCCCCATAAACGATGCTCCAGAAGTGTCACTTCCGGCAACTATCCAGGTTACAGAAAACACGGATTCGGCCCTGACCGGTATCAGTTTTGCCGATGTGGATGCCGAATCGGGAACCCTGATTGCAACATTTAGTGTAGCTGCCGGAACTTTAACTGCTACTTCCGGAGGCGGAGTGACCACTACAGGGAGCGGAACAGGGACTCTGACCATTGCCGGAACACTTATCAATCTCAATGCTTTCCTTTCGGGATCGAATGTGACTTTTCTCAATCCGTCGGGAAATACAAACAACCAGACCCTAACGGTTTCTGTTGATGATAATGGCAATACCGGTAATGGCGGGAATTTGAATGTCGCTGGCACGGCAACGATAACAGTACTCCCGGCAACAATCATTACTCCCGGCGATCCGGGCAACTTTATCACCACCTGGAAAACCGACAATCCCGGCGACTCGGAAGACAACCAGATCACCATCCCCATTCACCAGGACGGCGGGTATAACTTCACCATTGCCTGGGGAGATGGAAACCAGGCCGCCTGGCAGGATGGAGACGACCCGGAGGAGCTCACCCACACCTACGCCGCGCCCGGGACCTATACCGTTGAGATCACCGGCGACTTCCCCCGCATCTTCTTTGATGGTGGCGGAGACCGCCAGAAAATACTTTCCATTGAGCAATGGGGAAATATTGCGTGGAGCTCTATGGAAGATGCATTCGATGGCGCCTCTAACCTCATGGGCAATGCAACGGACGCACCGGATCTGAGCGGGGTCACCAGCCTGGTCCGGATGTTCCAGGGCGCCAGCGTGTTCAACGGGGACATCGGTAGCTGGGATGTTTCCGGCGTAACGAATATGTCCGGAATGTTTACCGGCGCAAACAGCTTTAATCAGGATATAGGTAGCTGGAATGTCTCGAATGTGACCAATATGGACGGTATGCTTGTCAATGCCTATGCATTCAATCAGGATATTAGTAGCTGGCAGGTGCAGAATGTGACCAACATGAACAGTATGTTTCGTAACGCAGTCGGGTTCAGTCAGGACCTTAGCGGGTGGAACGTATCAAAGGTTACGATTATGCAAAGAATGCTTTTTAATACCCCTGCCTTTAATGTGAACATTGGTAACTGGGATGTATCCAACGTGACCGATATGTTCGAAATGTTAAGTAATTCCGGGCTCTCCCCGGAAAACTACGACGCCGTCCTGACCGGCTGGGCCGGACAGGCGGTGCAGAACGGTATAACACTCGGCGCAGACGGCCTGGAATACTGTGCCTCTGCCAGTGAGCGGCAGTCGCTGATCGACAATCACAGCTGGACTATCTTGGGCGACACGCAAACTGCAGATTGCGGCGGAAACCTCAATCCTGACGCCAATAACGTCCTTTACGTAGACATCAACGTCAATACCGAAGCTGCCGGCTACACCGGTACGGGCGATAGCTGGGCCAATGCTGTTCCCCGATTGCAGGATGCACTAAGCTGGGCTGCAGACCACTGGGATGGCGAAGCCGATGGCTCCTTGCAGATCTGGGTAGCTGACGGCATATACTATCCCGATGAAGGGGCAAACCAGGCAGATAACGACCGCAATGCTACCTTTCAACTGGTTAACAGCGTGGAAGTTTATGGAGGCTTTTCCGGCACGGAAACAGCACTGAACCAACGCGATTGGGCCGCCAACGTCGCTGTCCTCGATGGGGACATTGATCAGGATGGAACGATTGAAAACAATGCTTATCATGTCGTTACCGGATCAAATACCAATACCACCCCAGTCCTTAACGGATTTACGATCACCGGGGGACATGCAAACGGCAGTTCGGAAAAAAATGGAGGAGGAATGTACAATTTTGGAGGTTCATCGACCCTTACCAATCTTATTTTCAGGGATAACCGGGCAGATCAGGATGGGGGCGGGATGTTTAATAGTGGATCTTCATCTGTACTGAGAAACGTTGTATTCACCGGAAACCAAAGCGATCAGGGAGCTGGTTTCTTCGGCCAGGCCTCCATGCCGAAGTTAATTAACGTAACCTTCAACGGAAATACTGCCGCTACGGAAGGAGGCGCAATTACTTCCGGCTGGAATGGTACGCTGGAGTTGATCAATGTCCTCATCTGGGGAAACGAGGCCAACGGCAGCAGCACCTCGGCGTCTGCATCCATTGATAGCCGTGGAGGAGGCATCACAGTGTCCAACAGCCTGGTCGCCAATTCGGGAGGGAGTGATAACTGGGATGTCGGCATAGGTGAAGACGGGGGCAACAACGTTGACATGGACCCGGAATTTATCAGCACAACCCCCGGACAGGCAGGATACTTGCAGTTGGGTGCGGCCAGCCCGGCAGTAAACGGGGGCAACAACAATGCATATAGCGATGCGGGCGGGGATTTGGAGAACGATATGGACCTGGCTGGTAATCCCCGGGTGGCGGGCGGTACCATTGATATGGGAGGCTACGAATTCCAGGGAGAGCCGACGCCTGTTATTGTAAGCCTTTCCACCCCGGATACCATAACTGTGGATTATGGTACTTCGCTAAACGCCATTGAAGCCTCCCTGCGGAAGTAACAGCCACCCTGAGTGACAGTACAGAAGCCCCCGTGGCACTGGATGGAAATACCGGTAACTGGACCCTGCAGGAACCCGAAGGCGGAACATATGACGGGGAAACCGCAGGGACCTATGTATTTACAGTGCCGCTGGTGTTACCGGAACCGGGTGATGACCCCTACTTTCTCAATCCGGATGAATTACGGGCCGAAATAACGGTAACGGTAGCCAAAGGCGTACCGGAATTGTCAGCCTCGTGGAATGGTACGGATATCGATCCCGCAGCAGGACTTTCACTGGGCTATGGCGATGGCGGAACACTGGTTTTTGCCAGTAGTGATCCCAACGCGGAAATCACCTACGGTTTTGGAGAGAACGATAATCCCGTACTGAACCTGGATGACCTGGAAACGGTAATTGCGCAACAGGCCGGCACCGCTACGCTGACCGTACAGCAGGCAGAAACGGATAACTTCGAAGCGGCCACGCTGGGTTTTACGGTTTCGGTAGCTCCCGGGGCGATCACCGTTGTACCGGAACCCGGTCAGGCCAAGGTTTACGGAGAAGACGATCCGGGTGAATACGGTTATGCCCTGGCCGAAGGATCTGAATTGGAGGAAGGGGATGCCCTGACAGAAATCATTTCCGGTAGCTCGCGCGGGGAAGGCGAAGATGCAGGAGCATATGATATTATCCTGACATTTGAAGGTGAGAAGGCCGCCAACTACGATATCACTTTTGAGGAAGACAATAATGCCTTTGCGGTCACACCCTATGCCATTACCGTAACGGCGGAAGATAAGTCCAGGGTCTATGGGGCAGACGACCCCGAACTGACCTATATGATAACCCCACCACTGCTTGGTGACGATGCCTTTACGGGTACCCTGGAACGTGAAACAGGTGAAACCGTAGGTACCTATACTATCACACAAGGTACACTGACCGCCGGGAACAATTATGCCATTACTTTTGAGGAAGGCACTCTCACGATAACAGCTGCGGATTATGAGGATATTACATTTAACGCCGGGGAGTTTACCTATGATGGTACAGAACACACACTTGTCATTACAGGCGAATTACCGGAAGGTACATCGGTAACTTACCAAAACAATGGCAGAACAGATGCCGGAACACAAACCGTAACGGCAGAGATCGATGGCGGGGAGAACTACGAAGACATGGAACTGACCGCCGACCTGACAATAACGCCACGATCCATTACGGTAACGGCAGATAACCAACAAAAAACCTATGGCACGGATGATCCCGAACTGACCTACACAGCGGACATGTTGATCGGTGGCGACAGCTTTACGGGAATGCTGGAACGTGATGCCGGTGAGGCCGTAGGTGAATATATGATTATACAGGGAACATTAACGGCCGGCAATAATTATGCGATCACCTTTGAAGAAGGGACCTTCGCTATTACCCCGGCGGACTACGGGAACATTACATTTAACAATGTGGAGTTCACCTATGACGGCACAGAACACAGTCTTGCCATCACAGGCGAATTACCCGAAGGGACATCAGTGGCTTACCAAAACAACGGTAGGACAGATGCAGGGACCCAAACCGTAACAGCCAGGATTGATGGCGGGGAGAACTATGAGGATATGGAACTGACCGCTGAATTGACTATTATTCCAATGTCTGTTACCGTAACAGCCGACAACCAGGAAAAAGCCTATGGCATGGCGGACCCAGAACTGACCTATACAGTAAGCCCGGCACTGATTGGCGATGATATGTTTACGGGCATCCCGGAACGTGAATCGGGAGAAGCCGTAGGAGAATACGCCATTACACAGGGAACACTGACTGCCGGGGATAATTATACCATCACCTATGAAGGAGCTATATTGACCATTGTTCCGGCAGATTATGAAAACATCACATTTAATAATGCGGATTACACTTATGACGGCACAGAGCATACCCTGTCCATCACAGGCGAATTACCGGAAGGGACATCAGTGGCTTATCAAAACAACGGTAGGACAGATGCAGGGACCCAAACCGTAACAGCCCGGATTGATGGCGGGGAGAACTATGAGGATATGGAACTGACCGCTGAATTGACTGTTACTCCGTTGTCTGTTACCGTAACAGCCGACAACCAGGAAAAAGCCTATGGCATAGCCGACCCCGAACTGACCTATACAGTAAGCCCGACACTGATTGGCGATGATATGTTTACGGGTATGCCGGAACGTGAATCGGGCGAAGCGGTGGGAGAGTATGTTATTACGCAGGGAACACTTTCGGCAGGAAACAACTACGCCATGACCTTTGAAAATGGTATCCTGACCATTACAACAGCAGGTTATGACAACATTGCATTCAACGATGGCGAGTTCACCTACGACGGTACAGAATACACACTTACCATTACGGGTGAGTTACCGGAAGGCGTAACAGTGACCTATGAAAACAATGGCCGGACCGATGCGGGAACCCAGGAAGTCACGGCCAATATAGACGGAGGCATAAACTACGAGGATATGGAACTCACGGCTATACTGACCGTACACAAGGCCGCTCAGGAAATTGTATTTGACGCCATACCTGCCCGAAACCTCGGAAGCACTTCCGGATTTTTATTGGAAGCCTACGCAACTTCCGGGTTGCCGATAGTATATACCTATACCTATGATGGCACCGAACCGCCGGCAACAGTGACACCCGACGGAGAGGTAACCCTGCTTTCATCAGGAGAAATAACGATCACCGCCAGCCAGGAAGGAAACCATAATTTCCTGCCTGCCACCCCCGTAAACCGCACCTTACGGATCAGTAGTGATGATGCTTCTATCCGTGTCCTGCGCATAGCCGAAAAAACCTTTGAGAATCCCGGACCGGAGACCGGTTATGTGGTCGATTGCGATAATATGGCCGGCTCGGTAATGGTAGAAATAGAGACCGAAGCGAATGCTATGGTGAGTCCGGCACATCGTTTTACCATGGAATTGTCCCGACCGGGCATTTATACGGAAGAAATAACTGTGACCTCCGAAGACGGCAGTGCTACCAAAACCTATAAAGTTGTGGTGGAACGACGATTTGATTTTGAAGATATAGTGATCCGGAAGTTCGATAATGTCTTACTGGTCAATAACAATCCGCAGACCAATGGTGGTTACAACTTTATGGCCTACAAATGGTACAAAAACGGCACCTTTATCGGTGGCGGGCAATACTATTCTGCCGGGGACAACAGCACGGATCTCCTGGACCCCGATGCCACCTATGAGGTGGAAATGACCACCACAGACGGAGAAATATTGCGTACCTGCCCTATGAAAATAGAATTGCAGCATAGCGGGGAGATTATCGTGTATCCGAATCCCGTACTTACGGGAAATACCATTAACATCCAGGCCAGTATTCCCAGGGAAGAACTGGAGACCATGCAGGTGCGGGTGTATAACCACTCCGGTCAGCAGGTCAGGCAGTTCTTTACGGATAGGGAAGATAGTACGATGAAGGTTTCAGGCATGCCCCCCGGGGTGTATATCCTCCAATGTATAACAGACCGCCTGCAAAAGTCATTTAAGATCATTGTAAAATAAAAAGCCACCATACCCATGAAAATAGCTTTATCTCATATAAGAGCATGTTTAAAAAGAATTCAATTGGCTAAAAAAATGCCCTTTTTGTTGTCGGCTCACCACCTGGCCCCTTCACTAAAAACAGCCACCGGCTGTTTTCTTAACGTTCGGTCCTGTCTTTTCTCGCCCCATAGCTATACTTCGGCTTCGCTCAGCAACCGTGGCTATGCAGCTCAAAAAAGCCTTTATATGGAACAGGGCGGAGCGTATAAAAATAACCCGGGGGGTTATTTTAGCGAACGAGCCAGCCGGCGCAAGGGCTTTTCGCTACAATCAATCCTTTTTAAACATGCTCTAAAACATAACTACGCTGTTGTCTTCCTGTTTCTGCTCACCGTTTTTACCTTGCCACAGGGCTACGGACAACAACGGCATGAATTATCCGCCTATGTAACCGGTGTATTTTCATCTCTTCACTACGATATGAAGCAGGGACAGGGTACCCGTTCGGACAATGTGGGCGGAGGAATAGGTTATGCCTATGCGCTTAACAAACACTGGAGCCTTGGACTGGGCGGGGAAGTACAGTCCTATAACTCCAGGGCCGTTTTCAATGGACTGAAAGACAGTTATCCTGCGATAGATATTGAGGGTGATGAATTTGAGTTCAATTACAGTATCGACCGGTATGAAGAACGGCAATACGTGTATTACCTGAACATTCCCCTGACGGTAACCTACCAGTCGAAGGGAGATGCCATGCGTTTTTATGCTACGGGAGGATTTGTACTCGGTTTACCACTACATACGGAATACAGTATAAGAGCAAATCATATGCAAACCAGCGGATTTTACCCGCAGTGGAACGCCCATCTGGAAGCTCCTTTGTTTATGGGCTTCGGGGATTTCGGTGATCAGGCTATAAACGGCCAGGGCCTCGACCTGGACAATGCTTACAGCCTGATGGCGGAAATAGGAGTAAAACACCTCATAAACGAAAAAAACGCCCTTTACCTCGGGATCTTTATGGAATATGGACTGAATACAGTCAATAAGACCGGAAGTAATAACCTTGTAGGCTACAATACGGAAAGCCCTGTTGATTTTATCTATAATCCGGTGTTTACATCTTCCAACAAAACTAAAAATCATTCCTATACCGGAGATGCCAGAACAATAGCGGCAGGGATAAAAATAAAGTATGCGTTTTTGTGGTAATCATTGTGTTACTTTGGGGAGATCGAAGAACAAGGTACCATCCGGTTTTACCTGATTATTCCGATTTACATCTCCTTGGGTTCAAAAAAGTATTGTAAACTCTCGAAACAATTTATATAGAAGAAAAAATCGTTATATAGGCTGTAGTACAGTGTAAAAAAAGCGGTAAATCCAATGAAATACCGCAGTGATCTTAAATCACAACCAGTTAATTATAAGTATGTTAACTGTTTTTGGTATAATGTATATTGTATGCTGTATTTTTCTATAATGCTACCGATGTCTTTTAAATATGGCCTTTTGATTGGAATAAACGGGTAAGAGAACCCTTGTTTTTATTTTATAACCTCCGGGCCATGGACAGAACAGGAACTTTAACCGGCATAGTTATTTTTTCCCTTGCGGCATAAATCCATGGATTACCATCTATCCCCGGACAATATGTTCCCTGGCAAGGTGTTTTCCTCGGCTATAAAATGCCTGGTAAAGATAACCCTTTCCCTTCCTCCCCCTGTATTTTCTCCATGCTGTTCCCGGCATAATCTTCAGTGTCCGTACCTTCAACTCTTTTTGTTTAAAGCCCGAAAAACACCCATAAACGCAAACCCTTTTGCGCCGGAAGGGGTCCGGTATACGGCTAACCCGTTCCCTTGAGCTGCTAACCGGGTTGGGTTTGCCGCATAAGGGATTGCTTTTACCGCTTCCCCGGTTGCTTAAGCGGCTAACTGGTTTACGTTTGCGGCTTAAGGGATCCGATTTGCCGCATACGCAGTTACGTTGACCGCTAACCGGGTTGCTTATGAATTCATACGCAATTGCTTTAGCAGCTAACCGGTTTACGTTTGCAGCGTAAAGGAATGGGTATGCGGCGTAAGGGGTTTGGTTTGCTGCATACGCAGTTACGTTGACCGCTAACCGGGTTGCTTATGCCGCATAAGCAATTGCTTAAGCGGCTAACCGGTTTACGTTTGCAGCGTAAAGGAATGGGTATGCGGCGTAAGGGGTTTGGTTTGCTGCATACGCAGTTACGTTGACCGCTAACCGGGTTGCTTATGCCGCATAAGCAATTGCTTAAGCGGCTAACCGGTTTACGTTTGCAGCGTAAGGGGATGGGTATGCCGCTTAAGGGGTTTGGTTTGCTGCATACCCAAACCGGTTCGGTGTATACGCATTCCCTTAAATGGGACTATTCGGGCTTGTCCGGGTATAAAAATTTCGCTAGTTTCCATAACCGGAAACGCTTCCGGATCACCGGGGAAGGAAAAGTAAAGGTTTGGTATTTTGAAGAGAAATACTGCCCCCAACCAGTTATGCAAATAGTTTTTTATGCTTTGTGTTGAGCAATTTACTTATGGCAATATTCAGAAGCCAGCCTTCAGGGATCAATCCGTCAAAAAAAGGGAACTGATACATCGAAAACCAAAAAACACAAGGAAAGATCAATAAATAAAAATTATCACCGGAGCGGCTATAACTAACATGCAGATAACTATGTTCAGTAGCTGTGATTTTATATGCCTGGTTATAGGTTTTATATGAAAGGGGATAAAAACCGGGATGAAGACATTTTTATTTACCGATACAATATCTTTCATCCCTCATATTTACAGGGGTTGGAGTGGGGGAGGTGTAATTTTGGTGTAAGACTTTAATTGCCTTTTTTGACGATTTATTTGGGGAGAAGTAAAAGCTGTATTTTTTTGTTACCCTCTATAAGTTTCCATTCACCACTTCTTGTTTTCACCCTCCTTTCTTTTCAGGGTATAGAATGTGGCACGACCCTGACCTTGTTTGTCGATAAATTTTTCGTTGACTAATTCGGTAAGGACTTCATAAGTTTTGGTATTCTTTGAATTAATCAGGGAAGAGGCTTTTTTTCGGGATATTTCTTGATGGTCCATTAAATACAAGAGAATCGTCTTTTTTTCTTGGCTTAATCGTTCGCAATCGTTCATAATCGTTCGCAATCGAACGCAATTCGTCACTGGTGGTAATTGGCCGGAAAATTTCGAGTAATGTACTAAATTTTAGCAATGTTCTCGAATTTTTACTAAGGGTATAGATTTTCGGTGTTGTAGTATGGCGTTTTATTCTGCTGTTTTAATTTCAATAGTTTGTCTTTTTTCGGGGGGATTTTTAATGCGGATGTTTATTTTAGAGTAATTCCACGTATTCCTTACCTTGTTTGCCGAAATATCCATACGAGCTTTACCTTTGGACCCGCTTATCCGTATGGTGGAATGTACTGTATTGTTGTTATTGCTGTATTGAACTTGTCCTTCTATGATAGCCATTTTATCAATGGGTTCCATTTCCCCTAACAGATCTTTTACCCTGGGATCTGAAGCTGCTTTTTTAATCGCATTCTCATAAAGATCAGTGTCGTTGTAGGCTTGTATTATATCAGAGGTAACCCCGGGTGCCCCGGACGAGAAAAAGATATAAACTGCAATCAGGAGCATTCCGAAAACCGGCATAGACCATTTCCAGTTTCGTTTCCACCAACTTTTATGTTCGATTAATTCGTTATCCATTTATTTTAAATGCTTTTTTATCCATTTGACCATTTCCTCCATGACGATCGGTGAAAACGATTCATTCAATTTTTCATATTCTTCCGGCAAACCTGTTTTACAAGTCTGAAATTGATGATTCAGATTAGATATTTCCTTAATGGTTACGTTTTTGTTACCTGACTTTTCCAAAATCGCCTTCCATCGGGGTAAATTTTCTTTTGCCAATACCTGGAGGTCTTTGGAACCATTGAGTGCAAGTACGGGGCATGTTACCTGTTTTATATATTCTTGTGGGTTATATCTTAAAAAATTAACCATCCAGGGCCTTAGAATATTTTTGACCTGGGCATTCACATATTCATCAAAGGTTATATCTTTTGGTTTATCCGGATCACCTTGGGAAATATCTCGTATATAAGCCAACATTTTTACTTTTAGAATACTGTCATTTGTATATCGGTTTACGATTTCAAATGCTTCCCGGTTTATTTTTTGGGATCGTTTGATTTTGTCCTTTCCGATGCCTCGTACTTCGGCCAGTGCTTTTTGCTGGGACAGTAGTATCCTGTTTCCCGGGATACTGGGGCCTGCCAATGAAACAATATATGCTACATTTTCGGAAGTTGCGGCTACAATAGGGGCAATTAGGCCTCCCTCACTGTGTCCGACCAAACCTATATTATTTTTTTGAATGTCCTGCCTGGTTAAAAGATAGTTTAAGGCAGCTTTTACATCTTCCGCAAAGTCAAAAGAATTGGCCGCATCGAAATTCCCTTCAGATTTCCCGACCCCTCTTTTATCATACCTTAATACGGCAATGTTGTTTTTAATGAAATGGTTTGAAATGTCCAGAAAGGGTTTATGGTTTCCGAATTCTGAATTTCTATTGTTTTTACCGTTTCCGCTTATCAGGATAACAGCAGGGAACCGGCCTTCTTTACCGGGTAAAGCTAAAGTTCCGGAAAATGTAATATTATCTTTTGAGTTTTTAAAAGTGATATTTTCCGAGACAGGGTTTAAAAGGATACTCGATTTTTTCCTTTCTCTACGTGCAATAGGAAGGAGTACAAGAAATGCGATTGTGATGAGGTAAAATTTTTTTGCCATTGCCAAGTTTTATAAAGGAAGACGATTATAAGTAGAATTTGTTACATTTTGAATAGAAAGTAGCAATACGGGATATTGGAATAGGTAAAACCTCTTTAAATTACATCTACATATTTCGAGTCAAAGAAAAGAAAGAAAAGGAAGAGTACTATGGAAATCCATAATAAAATTATATGTTTTTACATATAATTTTAGGTTATTTTATATGTAAAGGAATATAATTATGGAGCAATTAACTGAATTTGTCAAAAGGAAAAGAAAGGAAGTTCATCTTACCCGGGAAGAATTTGCAGAACGGGCCGGGGTAGCCTTATAGAGCGAAATGTTTGCCAGAGGATATCATCCTTGATTTGTAAGATATTTTAAATTTTTTTGAAAGGAATAGTATGTCTATATCTTTCATGTTTTGTACATTTATTGCTCAATTACTATACGTATGAGCATAGATAATAAAATTGAAACCAGGATAAATAAAGCAAAAGGAGGAACTATTTTTTTTGCCGACGATTTTATCGACTTAGGAAATCAGAGCACAATACATACTATTCTGCATCGGCTGGAGAAGAGGAAGGTTTTGTCAAGGGTAGCTCATGGCATATATGCTAAACCAAAAGTAAGCGAGTTACTAAATCAGGAAATATTACCTTCTGCAGAAGAAATAGCTAAGGCTATTGCAAAAAGGGACAAGGCCAAATTATTGCCTTCGGGCAGTTATGCGCAGTACGCCCTTGGCCTGTCAACACAAGTGCCTTTAAGATTGGTTTATTATACGGATGGTAAGACAAGAACAATAAAAGTTGGTAATAGAACCATACAGTTCAAAAGAACTTCCCCTAAAAACTTAGCCCTTAGCGGAAAGGTGTCAAAACTTGTGGTGCAAGCGCTTCGGGATATAGGAAGTGATAAGGTGTCTCCAGAAGAACAAGAAAAAATCATACAATTGTTAAAAAAAGAGGATATTAAAGATTTAAAGCAAGATATTGCATTGGCACCACAATGGATTGCGGAAATTATGGCAAAAGCACTGTAAGGTGTAATACTTTGTTTGTTTTTATAATGGATTTTATCTTTTTAAAATCTTCCAATACCCTCTGGTGTCTCCAATTCTTTCGATGATGTCCTTTTCTTTTAGAGTGTCGAAGTGTGCTTGCACAGCGGAATTGTTTATTTCTAATCGTTGGGCTACTTCCCGGTAAGCTATTTTATTGTTTTCTTTTATTAATTCTAAGATTTCTACCTGTCTTTCAGTTAAACTTTCTATTGCACCACCTATTGCACTACCTTATTGCACCACTTGTAGATTTTGAGAAGGTTATCCGTAAAAAATTGTCAGAAAACTTAGAACAATCTTTATCGTATACTTTAATCTTTTTTTAAGGTCCAATAACCGCCAAAGGTGGCGCTGCCGACACGTTCGATCATATCTTTTGATTTGAGTTTGGTAAAATAGGTTTCTATGGTTCTATCACTAACGCCTATAACCTTAGCGGCCTCTTTAGCTGTAATATCTTTATTGAATATAATAAGTAATAACAATACCATTTCTTTGTCTCCGAAATGTTTCCGAAGCGTTTCCGAAGTGTTTCCGAAGTGTTTCCGAAGTGTTCCCGAACTGACTCCGAAATTTTCAGTGATATAGATCTTGAAATTTTCGTAGTTATCAGTCAATAGCCTTATAATCAAATCAATGTTAGCTGGTTTGTTTTTAAGTTCTTCCTGAAGTTTCTCCGAAGTTTCTCCGAAGTTTCCCCGAAGTTTCTCCGAAGTTTTGGCTCCAGCTCCCTCTTTTTGGGTATAAAGTTTTAAGATCGTAGCATCAAAACTAATATCATACTCGGGTGCTGTATGGTTGTATTGTTCCCAATTGGTTTCGATTTTGTCAAAGCCATAGCCGGCATTTTCGGCCAAGCGTACCATGCGGAATAATTTTGAAATAAGCGGGTTGCGGGGCAATGACAAGTCTTTAGCCTTTAACTCTTCTAAAGGTTTAGGCAGTCCACCCGGATTGTAAAACTCGATATGGTTGGTGAAAATGCGGATACGCGAGTGCGCCGGTGCAAAGTAATCAGCGTGCATTAGCATATTGACCAAAGCTTCCCGAATGGCTTTTAAGCCTGGAGAAAGCTCTTGGCCAAAGCCCTGATTGGTTATTTGGAATGCTACATCCACTTTTTGTTTTAAACGCTGGAAACAGGCAAAATAATAGTCCCAAAGGTTTTCATATTCGTCTAGCCGAAAAGTGTAATTGGTTGTAGCATCTGTGATGGTAGTCCCCGGGATTTCGAGCAAATCGATCCTAAAATCAGGGAAATGTTTTTCAATGCTTTCACGTTTTCCTAAAAACAGCAAACCGGCGTAGGTCAATTGTTCATTATCAACAATGCGTAACTTTGTTAAAAACTCATCTTCGTCATAACGGTTATAGCTAACATCGGGGTTAAAGCGTGCCATATAATCGCGGTACTGCTTTAGTGATGTGGTATGCAAGTCTGCTTTAGAGGTTTTGGGTGCCAATTCCGATGTTTTGGTTCCAAAGGTTTGGTCGCGGAACATGGCATCAATTTCTTCTTTGGTAGCTCGTTGGTCTGAACTTCCCCTACGAATAAAAGTGTTTTGTAGACTATTATAATACACCGGCTTGTCTCTTGATACCGGCACATAAAAGGCCAAAACTGTTTTACTACCTATATTATGCTTAGCCTGTTGGGTGGGGACAAATACATTAAACTTGCCCGAACGAATGGTATTTAAAAAATCCTGTTCAACTTTTTCAGGATTGTTGAGGCCTTGTATTTCAAATTGTTTTCCATTTTGTTTAATACCAAACAACAGCCATCCCCCGGAGGTATTGGAAAAAGCCGAAACGGTTTCCCATGTGTCTTTTGGCAATCCACCTTTAGCGGCTTTTACCTCAAAGTCTTCCCATTCCAGATCGGCTAATTTTGCTATAAGTTGGTCTTTGGTCATTTTCTATATAATGCTGTTAAATACGATTATTTAATTCTCGGTATAGAATGCCGGCAATACTCCGTAGCCTTTCTTTCAAATCCGGTTTTTCTTTGTATTCTAAACGGTTTGTTTCAGACATTATCGGGGATTTGATGTAAAAATAACCTTTTCAGATAATACGTATAATGTCAAGTTTTTGTGCCGGAAACTTGACATTCCTAACCATTCAATCTTTTATAAATTTTCATCATCATCCATTCTTTTACTAAATCTCCAAAACTCTCGTCTTCTAAGATTTTTTCAAAAATCTCCTGGTTTTGATCCATACGGCCTATAAGTTTATCGATAAACTTATCGTTAAAGGCAAATTTAAAAGTATCCATTTTGTTAACCTTAGCCTGTGCCTGTAAGGTTTCGTCTTCCATAAGTTCAGCTTCTATCTGATCAAAAAATAGCTTGTCGGCTTCTTCAAATTCAGTACCGAAGCGGTCGTTTAAGACGTTGATGATTTCTGAAAGACGAGCGTCTTCTTCTTTTGGTTTTTTCAATCCTGCTTCAGACGTACCGCTTAGCTCGCCATCTTCATCTTTTTGTAGACCGATGGCACCATCTTTAATTTTTTGTAAGCGGTAATATTCTAATGCCACTTCGTCATCCAAATGCAATGATTCCGAAAGTTCCCGTTTAGGTAACCGGGTTTGCAATAACTTGGCATAAGCAAAAAATCGTTCAAAATCGGTATCTACAAAAGGCATAATTTGAGCCAAAAAAGCATAAAGGTTTGTCCACGTTCTCAAACCTTTTTTAAATTCATCTTGTTTTTCTTCCTCCAACCCTTTAAATCGATCAACTGCGGGATCGGTAAATTGGTACAGGTATTTTTGCTGTTTTGGGGTGTTCAATTTTGTGTTAGGATTAAAATACACCTGTACAAAAGATTCTATTTCCTGCTCCCAATATACTTGAAATTCATCCAATCGGGCTTTTAAATCATATAAGTGGTTTACATCCACTTCATCTGATACGGTGGTTATTTCGTAGTATGGCTGGAAAGAATCCAGAATGGTTTGTCTGTCGTTAGCAAAATCCAATACAAAGGTGTCTTCTTTGCCCGGACAGGTTCTATTGAGCCTAGATAGGGTTTGTACGGCCAATACCCCTGATAGCTTTTTATCTACGTACATAGTATGAAGCAAGGGCTGATCGAACCCTGTTTGATATTTGTTGGCTACAATCAAAATTTTGTATTCGTCTTTTTCAAACGCTGTTGGCAATTCTTTTTCGCTGAATCCGGTCAATTCCGGTTCTGAAACACCTTCAGGGGAATTATCATCTATCACTTTACCAGAGAAAGCTACCAGGATTTTTATCTCCTCGTTGTAGCCTTTGGCTTTGATGTATTTTTCAAATTCTTCAAAATAACGCTTGGCATGCAGGCGTGAACCGCAAACTACCATGGCCTTGGCTTTTCCTCCTATTTTCTTTGCAACAATATTTCTGAAATGCTCAATGATAATTTCGGTTTTCTGTGCCAGGTTGTGCGGGTGTAGTGATACATATTTACCAATGGCTTTGGATGCTTTTTTCTTATTGAGTTCCGGATCGTCTTCTATGGCCTTTGTAAGTTTAAAGTAGAGTTCATAAGTAGTGTAGTTTTGTAATACATCTAAAATAAACCCTTCTTCAATGGCTTGACGCATGGAATACAAATGAAATGGCTTAGGCTTACCGTCTTTTCCTTTTACACCAAACACCTGTAAGGTTTTGTATTTGGGAGTGGCGGTAAAGGCAAAAAAAGAAATATTGTCTTGTTGTCCTCTTGCTGCAGCAGATTTTTCTACTTGCTCGCGTACCATATCTTCGCCACTATAATCGGCATCACCATAGGTGGCTTCTTCTTCGGCGGCCATGGCCAGGTCTTTGGTAGTCAAGACTTCTTTCATCTTTTTACTAGCTTCACCACCTTGCGAACTATGAGCTTCGTCTATCAACACCGCATATTTCCTGTCGGGAAGTTCACCTACTTTATCAATTACAAACGGGAATTTTTGTAAAGTAGTGATGATAATATTGGTGCCTTGACCTAGAGCGTTAGCCAACTGTGTACTGTCCTTATCTATTTTTTGAACTACACCTTGTTTGTGTTCAAACTGATAAATGGTGTCTTGTAATTGTTTGTCCAGTACCCGACGGTCTGTTATTACAATTACAGAATCGAATACCCGTTTGTTTTCTTGGTTGTGCAAGCCCGACAAACGGTAAGCTAACCAAGCAATGGAATTACTTTTTCCCGAACCGGCCGAATGCTGTACCAAATAGTTTTTACCGGCACCAGCACTGTAAACATCGCCAGTGATTTTTCTGACCACATCCAACTGGTGGTAACGCGGAAAAATGAGTTTTTCTTTTTTATAGGTTTTGCCGTTAGTTTCTATTTCTTCTGTTTGCAGGTGTACAAAACGTTGCAGGATTTCCATCCAACTGTCTTTAACAAAAATATCCTCCCACAGGTAAGCCGTGCGGTAACCATTCGGATTTTTCGGATTACCTCTACCATTGTTGTCACCTTTATTGAAAGGAAGCCAAAAGGTCTTGTGACCTTCCAGTTTGGTACACATAAACACTTCGTCCTGATCTACGGCAAAATGCACCAAAGCCCGTTTTTTAAAGGCAAACAACAGCTCGCGGTTGTCTCTGGTGGTGCTGTATTGTTTTAGGGCATTGCCCACGTTCTGTCCTGTAAACTGGTTTTTAAGTTCCAAGGTGGCCACCGGAATCCCGTTTAAGGCCAACACCACATCTACCGAGTTTTTGTTTTTGTTGCTGTAATAGATTTGACGGTAAACCTTTAGGCTGTTTTTATTGTACAAATCCACCGCATCGGGGTTAAGGCCGGAAGCCGGCTTAAAAAACGCCATTTGAAACCGAACGCCATAATCTACAAACCCTTTGCGCAATACGTCCAGGCTGCCGCGTAAATCCATTTCCTTACAGAGCCGATTGATGACCCTATTGTGGGTATCGGCGCCGTGTATGGCGGTTATTTTATCCCATTTTTTAGGTTGCGATTGTTGCAAAAAGGCAATGACCTCGTATTTAAACAAACCCAACTCGGGGCTGTAGTCTTCTGCATTGCCCTGGATATAACCGCCGTTTTCGACAAGCGATTGTACCAAAGCGATTTCAAAGGTGTTTTCGGTGGTTAGGCTCATAATCTATTTTGAATCTATATAGTTGATTTCTTTTTCACATACTTTATCAATTTCATTGAATAAGCTAATTAATTCAGTAAATAGTTCAGGCTTATTTGACTTTATTACCTTATCCTTAAAGTTTGATTTATCACCGATAATTTCATAAACAGAAGGAATTGAGGTTTCTTTAACCATATTATTATCTTGAAGAAAGTTTAGTGGAAAGTAATGTTCAATTTCAAAAAACTTAAAGGCTTGCTTTTCTTGATGATATGGCTCATAATTTTGACTATCCGGAATTGGCAATAACATTGCATAAATATTAAGCCCTTCTACTTTTTTGAGTATTCCATTTACCATTTTAAAATTATCGGGAAGACCATTAAACTCTGAATATCCTTTTTCATCATTATCAAATATCCCGATTATAGTTTTTTTCTTATCAAAATCTGTTTTAATGTTATTAGCCAACCTTGTTAAATATTTTGTCAATTGATGTGCTCCCCCTGCTTTTGCTCCTTCTCCATCTTCAATGGCAGTAATACTCCAATAAGGTTCCCTTCCCATGGTTAATACATTGAAGGAATGTTTTATAATTGAAGCGTCCGTTTTACCTTCTGTAAATATTTCAACTTCTTTTATTGGATTTAATAACTCGTATGTTGTATTATTTAAAGTTTTAGAGGGGTGATCTAAATAAAACCTTATACTATGAATATATTTTCTTTTTTTAGTGTCAATTTTATATTCTCTTCTCAACTGTGATTTATCACCTAATTCAAGTAAATCAATAGCTTCATTAAATAAAAAAACAAATAATGAATTGGTTAGTAACTTATCTTGATCAAAAAGAGTTTCCAATTTTGAGTTATCTTTTACTCTACCTGTATTTAACGTAGCTGCAATACAAAAAAGTTGATACAATCTTGTGGTTTTATCTTTTTCGAATTGTGTGTTGTCAAATTGTTTTAATGAGTCATGCAATTCATCAAATGCTAATTGCAGTGGATCGCGAAGTGTTAAAGAATTATAATGAGTGTAAAACCAAAAAAGATTAATGATTGCTATATCAAAATCACCAATACCTTTAAAAAAAGGATAGCCTTTTTCGGCTAATTCCTTAACCTTTGCATCAGCACGTATCAATAGGTTTAACGCGGTTAAAATTGCTTCTTTACGGTTTTCAGAATTGGTCATCCATAAAGATTGTAATATATAACCCAGACCTGAAATAGATAAAAGAATATTAGGTAAAGAAGTGTATTGTTCAGTACGCAAAGCCAACTTTTTCAAAAACATTTTCATGTTTTTGGTTCTTCCTGCATAAAATATAGCCGTATTTTGCCAATTATATTTGCAAAAATTTTCAACAATTTCATTTTCTAGTTTATTCCTGTTTTCATCATTAAATATTTCTCTGGAAGCATAGTATTCCATGAAATGGTCGTGTTGATAAGTAACGTACTTTAAGTCGTCAAGATATAATACGCCTGTTCCGTCGGTTAACCCTTTTATCAATTCAGGAATTGTACCCTCTTCAATGGTTATACTTTGTTCTCTAAAATAATCTTTGATGTACTTTACAAAGTCATCTTCCTTTAATCTAACCCTATTTTGTGATTTAATTATTTTAAGGGCATACATCTGGAGGATTTTTTCCTTAACATCTATTTTAAGAAAGTCTAAGCTTGAATTCACATTTAATCTCCCCAATAAAAAAGTGTTGAAATTATCGTAAACATCTGTAATTGTTGCAGGAACCTCATATCCGTTTTCTTCAAACAGAATAGATACTAAAGAGATTGTTAATGGAGTTGGAGGTATTTTATCAAGGATTTTATTTTCTTGAAGGTTAAGCCATAACTCTTCTGACTTTTTTAAATCTCTTTTAAAGAAAGTAGTTAAATATCGCTGAACTTGATTTAAGTCAAAGTTAGAAAGTAGGGTGTTAATGTGGTTACATATTTCACATCCTTTAGTTAAACTCTCATAGTTTCTTGTTGCTAAAATAAAGCTTAATTTTTTATTGCCGGTAAGCTCCTTTAAATCTTCAAAAATTTCTCTTTGTTTAGGTCTTTCTAATTCGTCTATAGAATCAATTAACAATAACACTTTATAGTCGTTAAAGACCTTATCTACCCCTTCTTCTCCAACAAGATTGATAATTTCAGATCTAATGGCTTTATCAATTAGGTATCCAGAATTTGCAATTAAAGTTGTTTTAATTTTTATTGGTAAGATTTTATATGTGGAGTTTTGGTTATGCTGAATAGCTATCTTGCCAATCTCTTTTAATAATGTGGTTTTACCTGTCCCTGCGTCGCCTGATATAAAATAATTGTTCCCATCCAAATATTTGTCTTTATTAAATCTTGAATGTACTTGTCTTCCTGTTTTTTCATCTTCTTTTATATGATATATTTTTGGTTCAATGAAGAAATTTAATAACTCTTCAAATTTTTCATCAAGTTGTAAAACTTTTTGAAGTTCACCATTTGATTCTAAACGCTCAATAAAAGCATCTTCAAAACTTTTTAAAAACACATCATTATGTCCCCAATATTCAGGTAGGTGCTTATCGACCAATTCAATTAAATAAGATTCTTCCCAAAAAAGAATCTTATCTGTTTTAAGTTCACTTTTTAGCCAATCTTGAAAATATTTAGATATTTTCTTTCCGTGTGAACTAACCACAATTATTTCATCATTTTCCTTAATACAATCTTTAAGTTGTGTTTTAATTAATTCAACTTTTCCTCCCAATTCACTCAAAGTGCAAATTATTTTTAAATCTCTGTGCCCTAAGGCCGAATCTTCAGTAGCGGTGAGTATTGATTCATTAATGCTTTTAATATCATTTAAGCCCAATTTCTTGCAAATTTTAATAACTAGTGTTACTAAGCTTTGTATATCCGGAAGGTTCGTTAGTGTATTTTTACTCATTATAATAATTTGTTCAATATTTTAATCAATCACTTTTACTTTCCCCGTAACCACCTCGCTGATCAAGGCGGTGCGGTATTCTTCGAGAAGGCTAATTAATTTTTCGGTCCTGGCCACTTTGGCATCGACTCGCGCACACTCGGTTTCGATATGGCGAACTATGGATTGTTGTTCTTCGAGAGGAGGAAATGGTATTTGTAGATTCTTTATTGTTTCAACAGCTAAACCAGGTTGAGCAGCAGAAACAGAATACTGATTTAGGTTCATTGTCTTTAACAATTCCCCCAAATAAACCATTTCATACTTTATTAAGGGTGCTACTACTACAGCATGTTCGGAAGCCCAAAATCTACCTTTAGCGTATTTTACATTACCACAATAAGCGCCCTGTCTTCCAATTAACACATAATTTCCATCATGTGTGAATTCAGAAAAATACCCTCTTAATCCATTCCCTCCAAAAACGGGGAAATCACCTGAGTCTTTTATTTGTTCAGAAACTATATTGTTTCCACTTCTTAAAAACGACACATATTTTAATTTCTTCACCTCCCAATATTCCGGTATTTTCCCGAGCCACTCAATACCGCTGTCCTTCATTTTTGCATTGGGGTCAAGTCCTTTGGTAACGGCTTGGTTAATGAGGGTGGCTTTTTCTTCTTCGTAGAGTTCGAGCAAGCGTTCTTTGTCGGCTATGAGTCGGTCTATCTCGGCGGTTTTGCGGTCTAAGTATTCAGCTATTTTGATTTGTTCTGTGTAAGTTGGTAATTGTACTTTTGTACTTTTGAGGATTGCTTGTGTAATGCTGAAAACTTTAATCCCTGAAACCGCACTCCTTATTTGGTTTCTAAATTCTAATGAATCAAAACAATATGCTAAGTATTTATAGTTGCACCTATTTTCATGTCGGGCGATTACAGTATGATAACCAGCAAAGGTTGGCAAATCACTGTCAAGAACGGTGAAGTTTCCTGAACCTTCTAAATCCTCTGATGTGTCGGCAAATACAAAATCTCCTCTGTTCAATAATGATTTATCTGCTATTTCTAAATATGATTCTTCAACGTACCTAAGCGGATGAATTTCCGGATTTACGAAAACACCATATTTTGAATGGATTTCACCATAGTTTACACATGGAATGCCCTCATCCTTTAAATCTTGTTTTGTTATTCCCAACCCTCTTGAAAAAGAAAAAAGATGTCCAAATCTTCTCACTTCCCAATGACTTGGAATTTCACCTATCCATTCAATGCCAGAGGGTTTGTATGCGTCGTATTTGTTCATTTAGCTATTTAAAAATTTACTCTTGATTAAGTTCAAGAAAGCGGAGTTTCTTGCATCCGCATCCTTAATCACGGCATCTAAATCCCAGATAAATACTCCAATCGGAAGAATAATTTTAGGATTTAGAGAAATGGCTACATTCGTTTCTCTATAATACATCTTACCACAAGAATATAGTTCAGTATATTCTCCGGCTAAATGAGTTTCAACATCCTCATTAAACTCAATAATTCCATAAAACCAGATACGTTGAATTTGGTTGTTGTAATGTTTCATCAATTTTCTGGCTCTTTTCTCAAGCTGGGTTACAACTTTTAAATTTTCCTCAAGGGAAATCCCTCTTTTTTTAAGTTCCACAATCACAACATCAAATGGCTTTTTATTATCGGGATTATTGGAAAAAATTAATGCAATATCTGGACGGTTGTCATCCGGAACTTCTTCTTCATCAGTAATAACTTTAACAAGCTCTCCCATTTCCCTATCGCTAAGAACTGTTTCATACGTCATATACTTATCATCCAATAGCCAAGCATTATTTCTGTATATATCATCAGATGCATTATCCTTTTCAAACTTTCCTTCCTTTCTCATTGACGCAAATAACTTATGTATTTCAGCCTCACTACTATTATTAGTGGATTTTTTAAGTTGGTCAATTGTAAACTGTCTAAATAAAATATACTCGGTTAAGGCTCTTGAAGATATTTCTATGGATTTTTCAAACTGTTCATCAGTAAGAGAAGTGGCATCTAAAAGGTCTTTTTGCTCTTTAAAAAATTCTTTCTGGGCTTCTTTTAATATTTCACTACGAGAAACGTAACCAATATTTTCAGTATTAAAATAGCCACTTAAATGAGGATACCGATTCACCAAGCTCTTTTTTGTTTTTTGATTTCTTCCCCTAATTGTTGGTATTTTGGATTCAATAATGGAAACAACTTCTTTTCTGAAAAGAGTTTGAACCTCTTTTAACTCGTGTGTCGAAATATTGAGATTTTGTCTTGCGGCATCTATTTTTCCTTTAAAGAAATCAGAATAAAGCAAAAAAACCATTTCGTAGCCAATTGGCATATTTTCTTGTGCGACCAAATCAACTTTTACTGTTCTATTATCAACAGAAATTGCAGCGATCAAAGATGATTCTGTCGGGTCAGTTTCTTTGATTGAGTAATAAAGGTCGAACTTGTCTATTAGGTTTATTTTACTATCTAATTCGAGTTTTGTGAATTCCGGTATATCGGCACTTTCCAAGGTAGTGTTATTTTTCTTTCCCTCAATAGTAGCTTCAATAGTGATTTTTATCGAAACACCATCATTCTTTAACTGAAATAGCCTCGAATAAAATTCCTCTAAAATTCGTTGTTTTATTTTTTTAGGTTGAAGGTATTCGCTTTTTGCAATCTTTTGAAGGACATAATTTGACATCCTAAATATTGTGCCTGAAGGTCGTTCTTGTATTTCAGATAATTCAAATTTCTCTTCATCAAAGCCTTCTGTAAAATCAAACTCTCGTTTTTTTATTCTTTCAAAAAAACTGGTTACAGCTATATCTTCAAAGTAACACAAATAGACCAAGCGCCCTAACCCCTTATGCGAACTTTCTTCTACATCAAATAGGTTGGAAAATTTTTTATATCGTTCATCGGTAAATCCTTCTCCATTGTCTGATATTTCAACTTTCAATGTTTCAGGTTGACTTAACGTTTCTGCAAAAATTTTGATATGGATTTCCGTAGCTTTTGCATCCAATGAATTTGCAATCGCTTCAAAATATACCATCTCTAAAGATGAGTTGCCAAAAAACATCTTTACTGCTTGTCCTAATTTTACTTTCATTCCAATACTGTTTTCTCCATTTCCAATGTTTTTTCTTCCAAAGCCAAAATATCTGCTTTTATGTCGACCAATGGTCGTAATGGCTTAAACTCATAGAAATATTTGGTAAAGTTTATTTCGTAGCCGATCTTGGTTTTGCTGTGGTCAATCCAGGCTTCGGGTAGGTGGGGTTTTACTTCGCGTTTAAAATATTCTTCTATGGTTTGGGGCACGAGCTTGCCTTGGGTATCTTTTTTAAGAAACGGTATGTTTTCGTAATCCCGTAGTGAGGTGTCGGGCTTGGGCTCGCCATTTTTGTTCCGCAACGTTTTACCGTTTTCTTTTTGTGGTTGCTCTACGGTTACCCGCCAATAGCCAAAGAATTCGTTGGGGAATATTTTGCAAAACTCATTTTCTTCAAAGCTACCATACAATTGAGTGATAAAACCAATACCCTTAGTGTTGCCGTTTTCAGCTATTTTCTTCCGCTTATTACCCAGGCTACGATCCATTTTTTGCCAAAAGCGGTTAAAGTCGCGTTGGCCTTCCTTCAATAATTCTTCATCCTTTGCGCCGGTGGCATTAATAAGTTGTACTTTGCCTTTACGTTCCTTGCTTTTATGGTTGGTGACAATCCAGATATAAGTACTAATACCGGTATTGTAAAAGAGTTGGTCAGGGAGGGCTATTACGGCTTCCAAACAGTCGTTTTCAATAATCCACTGGCGAATGTTACTTTCACCGCTTCCGGCTGATCCCGTAAACAGGGGTGAACCGTTAAACACAATGGCAATACGGCTACCGTTTGCTTTCATTTTAGACATCATGTGCTGCAAAAACAGCAAAGAACCGTCGTTAATCCTTGGCAGTCCGGCACCAAAACGGCCGCTCATCCCTAAATCGTCAGCTTCTTTTTTAATAGCATTTTTAGCTTTCTTCCAGTCCACACCAAAAGGCGGATTGGATAGCATATAATCAAATTTTTCGTTTTCCAGGCCATCTGCTGTAAAACTGTTTCCAAATTTCACGTTACTGGGGTTTTGCCCTTTAATCAACATATCCGATTTACAAATGGCGTAAGATTCCGGATTGATCTCTTGTCCAAATACCTTGAGTTCAGCTTTGGGATTAAGTTCCTTTACATATTGCTCGCCTACTGAAAGCATACCACCGGTACCGCAGGCCGGGTCGTACAGTGTTTTTACGATTCCCTCCTGGGTCAAAATATCTTTATCTTCAATAAACAGTACGTTTACCATTAGGCGGATAACTTCCCGTGGGGTAAAATGCTCTCCGGCGGTTTCGTTGCTTTGCTCTGCAAATCTTCGGATAAGGTCTTCGAAGATGTATCCCATTTGCATGGAATCCATATCGGTCAGGTCTATTTCCTGAAAGGACTTGACCACTCGAAACAGAATATCCGCCTTGGGGTCGTCCATACGGTCTATCTGGTCGTCAAAATTGAAGTATTCTATAATTTCGCGTGCACTTGACGAGTAACCGTTTATATAATTACGCAGGTTGACAGCAATGTTATTGGGGTCAGCAATGAGTTTGTTGAAATTGTATTTGCTCCTGTTATGAAAATTGAATCCTGCTGCCTTGTTAAGAGCAACATCTATGGCGCTGTCTTTTAAGTTCTGCACTTTGGGCAGGAAGTCCAGTACTTTTTGCTTGGTTGGTTCCAGAATGCAATCCAATCGTCTTAATACAGTTAAGGGTAAAATAACTTTTCCATAATCAGATTGTTTGTAATCACCTCTTAGTAAATCGGCCACTTTCCAAATTAGGTCAGCTTTTTCTTTAAAGTTGTTCATTTATGGATTTTCTATTTTTTGAATATAATTTTATGTGCCGGGAAAATCTTTTCGGGCGGTTCATTAAAAACGTCTGAAATATACCAAAGGAATATCAGGCTCAATACTATGTGCTTGTATTTCGAGACAATACTACAGAATCTCGAGGTCTATTAGTTATGTCCCAGAATGTTTCTTGTATGCTTTTTGTAGTTCTTTTGGCCATTATTTATGGTGAGTAAAGGTTATTCCATAATGATTGCCTAAATTAATGATTTCGGATTAAAAAGTCGTTTTTTTTAGAAATTTGCGTGGAAGATAGTGAAAGAAGTAAGAAAGGTTTTACGGGAATCCGTATTGGTGGGTTTTTAGGTTGAAAATTCCTCCCTCGGCGAGGAGTATCTTGACTAATTCATTTTATTGTAATTGTTTACGTTAGTGTATAGGGGCTACATTTAAGTTGAATCTCTTCGAGTGCATCCAATACCGCTGCCAAGTCCAATGATTCCCCACGAAACGTTATGGTTTGCTTGAGCGGATCGTAGGCGCGATTTTTGTTAAAATCGTTTATTCCCCAAATTGATTTGAAGGGATCAATTTCCAAGTCCCTGTAAACCGCAGAAGGTTGTTCTTTGAACCATTTTTCGATTCGCTCGTCGTAATGCTCGAAATGATTCCTGAATTTCCGATCAAAAAGAAGATTATTTTGATCAACATTTAGCAGTTTACGTAATACTTCACCTCTTGCTTCAAATTCCTTATATGGCCAAAGTATCTTTGAAACATTCGCGGCAGCCATTAAAATCAATTGAATTGAAGACCAAACTTCCAGTTTATCAAAATGATCACGAGTAGCTCGTAGATGATCACCTGCTCGTTGTGCAATCTTTGACTGCAATACTATCTCGCTTAAAAAAACCATTTCTGCAAGTTTATTCATCGGGCTACTTTTTGCTATTCTATATTACCATTACAGTATTGTAATTGCTGACAATGGATGTATAAACACCATATGGTCCCTATTTTCAATACCTAAATATAAAACAAAATAGCCAATCTCATTGGATTGGCAAGTAACATCATTTCTTTTTAGACTTGTTCTTTCTAGGTTTTGCTACCTTTATAAAGTTATACTTTTCTTCAAGAATGGGGTTATCCGGCCAAAAATCTTTAGGAGAACAATCAAGTGCTTTGGCAATTAGATTCAGATGAACAGTATTGTATTTTGCCTTTTTAGAAGGGGCTTCTATATCAGATATAAAAGTATTACCTTTTCCAATAGCTAGAGATAAATCAGGTCCGCTAATCTTTTTTAACTTTCTGATTTCTCTAACTTTCTCTATTAAATAGCGTTCTATTTCGTCAAGTGATTCATGCATACATACAAAATGAACTAAAAGGGGAATAAAAAACTAAGGACTATAGTCCAGTTTTAATAAAATTTATTATATTAGCTCTGATTTTATAATTTTGCGATTCTTCTTATAGAAAATATTAGAAGCTATTCGCTTGGAGTTTCGAATCGAAAACTGGCACTTTTCTTTACCACGAGACAATAAGTGAAGTAGCTCACGACCCGGGCGTGGGCTCACTTATTCGTGGTAAGGTATGCCAGTACCTCGATTCGGTAAGTTGAGTTCCACGCCTTTTTAATTTTTAGATATAGGCTTCTTCTCAACCTTTTTCAAAGCTACCTTCTCATTATATATTATAAGAGCTCGCACCAGCTATTTAAACGAGGTCTGCTATGCTTCATTGCAATTTTGAACTATTAAAAAATGGTAATCCTTCTGCTTTAGAACAAATTCATGCTCAATATCGTGGTATCATCTTTTGGGTTGGTAAACGAATGCTAAATGATCATTTCGTCATAGAATCTTTGGTTCAGGATACTTTTTTAAAGTTATGGGTTCACAGGGATAGGATAGAAAGACCTGAGCACATTCTCTATTTCTTAAAGTTTGTGATGAAAAGGGAGTGTATTTCATATTATAGTAAACCTAAAAATAAATTTTTCAGGAAAATCAATTCCTTAGAGGATTACGACAATTACCAGGACTATATGGCGGGGTACGATCCGGCAAGTGTATCTGAAAACCTGGAAGACCAGGAGTCAGAGCAAAAGGCCTTCGACCGGGTCAAAAGCATATTGCCCCTGCTTAATGCAAAAAGAAGGCATTTAATTGAACTCTGCTTAAAATACGACTTTCGGTATAAAGCGATTGCCGAAGTGATGGGAGCAAGTATTTCCGAAACCAGCAACGAAGTAAAACGGGCAATTCAGGACATTAAAACCATTGTCCATCACGGAAGTACACATGCGTATGAGCAAAAATCCCCTGATAGTGCTGTAAAGACTCCGAATGTAATGTCCCAGGAACAGGAAAGGGTATTGGAACTCAGATGTAACAAGAAGTATTCCTTTGCATTGATTGCCGAAGTGCTGAACTTATCCCAAAAGGAAGTTCACAAAGAATTTGTGGCCGCGTATAAGCTGATGGAGGAAAAACAATTAGAATCCGCTTAGTATGGAAAAATCAACACTCAAACTCACCCGGAAAATCCAGTTATTGGTTGATCTGCCTACTAAAGAAGAACGGAAGGAGAAACTGGATAAACTATACCAGTGGCAGAACCGCTGTTTTAGAGCGGCTAATCTTATTGTTTCCCATTTGTACATACAGGAAATGATTAAAGATTTCTTTTATCTCTCAGAAGGAATTAAGTATAAACTGGTCGATGAAAAAAAAGACGAGCAAGGTATCTTGCAACGCTCCCGTATCAATACGACCTTTCGCATGGTATCAGATCGCTTTAAAGGGGAGATCCCTACAAATATATTGTCCAACCTGAACAGGACCTTGATCACCTCCTTTAACAAAAATAAGTCCGAATACTGGAAAGGTGAACGCTCGCTGAAGAACTTCAGGAGGGACATAGCTTTTCCCTTTGGCCCCGAGTGCCTTAGCAAATTATCTCTTAATGCGGAGAAACAGGTCTTTTGCTTTCGTTTGTTCAAAATCCCCTTTCGTACTTACCTTGGAAAAGATCATACCGATAAACAAAGACTATTGGAGCAGGTAATAAAAGGGGAGATCAAACTTTGTACTTCCCATATCAAATTAAAAGGCGGTAAGATTTTCTGGCTGGCTGTTTTTGAAATTGAAAAAGAAAAACATGGCCTAAGACCGGAAGTGATAGCGGAGGCTTCTTTGTCTCTTGAATATCCCATTGTAGTGAAGACTGTTAACGCCATGCTCACCATTGGCACCAAGGAAGAGTTTCTGTACAGGAGATTGGCCATACAGGCAGCCCTTAAAAGGGCACAAATCGGGGCGACCTATTCCAGATCGGGCAAAGGGACAGAAAGAAAATTAAAGGCAGTGAACAAACTCCGCAGTGCAGAAAGTAATTATGTGCACTATCGCATACACGTATACAGCAGGAGATTGATCGACTTTTGTATTAAACATCAGGCAGGAACGCTCATTTTATTAAATCAGGAGGACAAAATCGGGATAGCTAAGGAGGAAGAATTTGTATTACGGAACTGGAGTTATTATGAACTCATGACAAAAATAAAGTACAAAGCCGAGAAAACAGGTATTGAACTCATCACAGACTAAGAGGTCTATCGAGGGTGCTTGTACACCCGTAAGGTGAGGTCAATGATACTCACTAAATACGAACAGTATATACAACGCGTGGGCTCTCTTATTTTAGATACCTAATATTTCCAGATAAAACAAAGGGAATGTCCCATAGATAGCTTTTTTGCCCAGGTCATAGGTGAGGCTATACCCAAAAGCCCCCAAATCCTTACCGAACTAATACTATGTTGCGCGGTTATTTTTCCTCATTGAGCCATTTTTCATATTGTGTTCTGACTTTCGGATGGTCTTCCATAAAATAAAGATAATGCCCTCTGATACGTTCGTATTTTTCCTCCCAGTACTTTTTTTTGTTATGAAGATGTACACTATAAATTATAGAGGCTAACGTAAGTGCGTGTACTACAATAAAAGAAATTATCAACCAACGGGGAAGCCGGTAAGTACCCTTTACCTCTTTATATACCTCCGTTAAATTCTCGTTGTGACGAGATTGTATTTCCCGGTGCTCATTAAGGTGTTGTTTTAATAGATGTTCTACTTCCGTAGCATCTGCCTTAACTTTTATATCCCCCAGATATTCCGACAGCTCTTCCAGTCGGTCAATGGATTCATTAAATCCGTGGATTTCTTCGGTTAACAGTTCTGCGATTTCTTCTATCTTGGCCATAACTTTATAGTTTAATATCCTATTTCAAAGCCAGTATCTCTTACTCTTTTAGCTACTTGTCTGGCTAATTCTGTGGTGATTTTTGCGGCCATATTTCCGCTAAGTTTCACGACTTTGCCCATCAGGTTGACCTGGTTGTTTTGTATCAGCTTTTGGCCAAACCGCTGGTTACGGGATAATGCTGCTCCTAACTTCGCACCGGACATCTCCCGGTGAACCTCGCTACCTTTCAGGTTATGCGATTGGTATTGAAAACGGAACCCCTGTAACTGGTTTTGTTTATTGATGGTCGGAATTACCGAAATCTGTTTTTGCTTCATTAGCGTAATATATTGATCAAAACTTTTCGGTTTGTGTTGCTGCATTATGTTGTCGTGTATCTGCTTAATCTCGCTTCGGATTTGTTTTAGGGATTGATCTTTGATCTGCTGCACTTCTCTGACTGTGGTAAGCTGTAACCGCTGTGCGGTTCTTTCGGCAGCTTTCTGGCTACGCTTGCCAATATAATTGTCTTTATAAGCCTTGCCCTGAAAATCAATCCGGTTCACATACAAATGAATATGGGTGTGTGCCTTGTCCCGGTGTACAAAGGCAATAGCTTGCCGTTCTCCCAATTCCATTTCCTTTATAAAGGTATCGGTAAGTTCCTCCAGGTTTTCCCGGCTAAGGCTTCGGCCATCTTCTATAGTGGGACTAAGCACAAAACTCAGGGTGTTCTTTTCGCATCGAATATTCATCTGTTGTATCATTTGAAATTCTTTGGTCACTTCTTTCGGATTCTCCCCGCAAAGGTTTTGGGTATAGACTATTTCGGCATCTTTCTCCTGGTTCCATCCGTATTGCATGGAAGCCTGTGTATGTGCTATGGATTTGCCTTTGCCTATCATGGTTACTTTTTAAAATTATACAGGTGTGTTTTTATCTCTTGGGCCAATTGCACCACTTCATCAGCCAGTTTTGGATTTCGCTTTCGGAACATATTGCTGATTCGTTTAAAATTGTTGTGGTATTGTACCAGCATTTTGTAGGCATCCAGTTGTTCTTCGGTTAATCGCTCTACGATACGATCTTCCATAACAGCCATTCTACAATAAGCACTTATACTTAACCCGGCTCTTTTGGCTTTGATACGCAACAGCTTTTTTTCAAACTGTGAGCAGCGAAATTTGATATAGGTGCTTTTGTTATGTTTGCTTTTTCTTTTCACTTTGCAACAGAAAACCTAATGAAATAAATTACGATTTATGTCGTTTCGACAAACGGAATGTCGAAGGCAGAAACCCTCTTTGCGACCTTCGGGAGCAAAGCGAGATTGTTTTTGTGGCAACAAAAACACATCTCGAAATTCCTACTCAGCCGGATAGTTGCTGTTGAGTCACCCACCATTCGTTGACATCAGTAAATCCTTTATACAACAGGGACATATCAATACACTTTGGATTTTGTTTTAATAAAAATTCAGTCGTTTTTATACCTGTAGCATCACGATCTAAATAGAGTTCAATACAGGTGTAGGATTGTAGGTGTTTTTCAATCTTTCTGGCAAATGAAATAGAATTCAAGACCAGGACATCTGCTTTTTCCCGGAGCGAAGGATTGTAACTTAACAGGGAGAGCATGTCGAACAAACCTTCACAAATTATCAGGTTTGTTTGATCGTGCTTGATTAGGGTGATGTCTTTTGGTGAAGAACTGTTTTTATAGAACTTATTTCTCAGCTCATAACCGCCAGAAATATTTTTAAGACCGATAGCAAAATACCTTTTTCCGTTAAGAGTGTAATGTACTTCGTCACAATAATGGTGAGCTGTTTGGTACGTAATACCTCTTGATCTCAAATATTGATGTAAAGCTGGATGGTCAATACGTTTGGTTTGGATAATTGCAATTCCGTGATCTTTTCCTGGAAATGCCGGCTGCCGAAAAGAAAAAGAAATATTCTCCCGATCCAGTATGGCCAGAGCTTCTTTGACTGAACATTGGTTGATAAGGCAAACGAGATCTATCACGTTACCGCCAATACCGGCACCGTGGTCGTACCATCTGTTTAACGTCAGGGACACTTTGAAAGAGGCCTGGGTTTCTGACCTGAGCGGACTCAGAAACCAGGCTTCTTTCTCCGTTTTCCGTACGGGAAAGTGCCCGAGATTACGAAGGGCTTCCAGGCAGGAAAAATTCCGGGCGCTTTCACAGGTTATTTGTTGCTTTTTCATGTGTCGGGTTTTATATGGTGAAAATTTTGATGAAATGATGAGAATCCTTTCGGAATTATTGATTTTACAGGTGTTCCCGGCTTCATCATTTTTTCATCATTCATCAAGCTCAATTTTAAATCTTCATCATTTTTGATCGGGTTTACATTTTGATGAACGTTTGATGAAACTTTGATGAAGAGTTATTTTTTTGATTTTCATTTTGTTAAGTCCTTAATTCATCATTTCATCAAAAATTCCGTAAATCTTTTTTCTTTCAACAGTAAAATATCTGCCCACACGACTGATTTGGGCGAACTCACCGTAACTGGTAAACTCATATCCCGGGTAGGAATTTGAGTTATCCGAAGGTGTCAGTTCCCATTTGTTTTTCAGGATTTTCCTGATGTCGTTCGGTTCAAAGTTTTTACGCCTGACTTTACTCAGGTTTGACACGATCTCCCTGGGGGTGATTTTCAGTTCGTCAGTCCCGGTGGCCTCAAACATTTCATAGAGTAGGAGCACCATTTCCCTTTCTATCGCATTGTTGTTTAACCAAACCAGCTTTTGAAGTGCCCTGGTCTTGATCTGTTCCGGGGTAAACCACATCCGGGTTTTCTTTTTAGTAGCATAGGGCCGGTCGATAAGGTGTTGCAAAAAAGCCGGTATTTCTTTGATGAGTTTGTGTAAATATTCGGTGTCTTCGGTTTCAAAAGGCGGTACTTTCCGAACCCAGAAGCGTATTTCGTCAGAATCAATGAGAATAAAGGTGTCTTCGTTGTTGCTGCAAAGGATAAACTTGCCAAAAAACTCAATTTCCTCGCGGTCCTTGCCTTTGGCCTCTATTTTGTCCTTATCGGTTGTACTCAAATATTTTAATCGTTCTGTGATTTCCTTTTTATCAAAGAAAACCTCGTCAACTGCTACAATGACTTTCGAGACCCAATCGGCATTGAATTGGGATGAAAAACTATCTCCCTTGATGTAGGTCATATTCTGACCGAATATTGCTTTAAGCCATTTGATAAAAGTACTTTTCCCTGTACCTCGTTCCTTGCTTACCAGGCATAGGATCGGGAGTATCTGTGAAGGCTTCTCATAGATGATCTTTAGATAGTCCAGTCCCAGTTCGGCCTGTTCTCCGAAAATATGTGCAATAAAACTCAACGAGACCGGGCATTTTCCCTGTTGGGGCTGTACCGGTAATTCGTGATAGGTATTGTATGAATTGCCAATGATCTGCCGATGGTTAATGTGTTCAGGAATGCAGCAAAACCCGTCAAACTTCGGAACCTTCGATAGATAGGCTTTCCCGTGATCTGCAATAATTGTTTCCTTGTTCCACCGCACCATGATGGATATGAAGTCCCCTGAAATGAGGGGACGTTCAATATCCTTCCAATAGGTAGTGCCGATGCGTCTATAGGGTATCTTATCCATATCAGTGGATTTAAAAACCGTATATCTAATACAGTTTTGGTTCAGGCTAAAAATTGAATAACAAAGTCTAAGAGGGTAGGGGATTTTAGACTTTTTTGTTCTTCAGGACGTAGGACAGTGCTTCATCCTTTGTTTCCTGTCGGGATCTCCTGTGGTTTCTCAACAGCCAGTTTTCGAGCTTTTCCCTTTCAAAGAAGATCACTTTACCGTTGGGTTTGGAAAAAGGAATCCTGTTCTCTGAAGTTAACTTATAGAGATAGCTCTTTGAAATACCTGTATAGTCACAGGCTTCATCAAAAGTCAGGACACGTTTGTTGAACGCAAGAAGTTTTTCAATTCGTTCCAGGCGCTCTTCTAATTCGAGATTGTTCATTATCGTAAAGATTTAAATTACTAATGAACAAAGGCCTTTGTTTTCTTTTTGTAGAATTCCTGAAAACAAAATTATAGCATGAAATAACAGGGAGGATTAAAAACCAAAATAAACAAGTAAAAACAATTAGATCAAAGGGGAGGCCTTTCGACACCTAATATTTTAGGGATGTCAATACTATCTTTAACATATAGCTTTTTCTTCTCTTTTAAGCTGTTTTTATGATCGTTGAAAGTATTGTCCTTAAAAGCATTGATGCTCCGGTTATGGGAAATAATACTCTTGCTATAAATCTTTTTTACGTCCTCTTCATCCCAAATCCCGATATGGGCAATTTGAAAAAGAATTCTCCCGATGTCTATTTTCTTGTTGGCCTCGGAGATCAGGCCACCATCTTCTATGTTTGCCAGGTTTAATTCCAAAAGATTTTTCAGGTCATTTTCCAGGGTATCAGAACCCTTTGGTGAACTAAACCATTTTTTCAGGAAGTTTATGAGGATTTCCGTTTGGTTTATATTCAAAGTGGTATCGGAGGTATTGGGGAGGTTTACTGCTTCTTTAGCGTGTTTCCTTTTGTATTGCTTATAGCCTAATATGATAAAATAGCTAAAGAGAAAAAGCAGTAAAACAAGTAACACAATGGTTCTCCACCAAACAGACATAAAATCCAGGTTAAAAACGCTATAACCTAAAAGAATCAGAGTTGATATAATCCAAATAAGTATGAACTTTTCAGCACTTTTGCTTGAAACAGAATTAATCCTTTTCTCTATCCGGTGTATTTTTTCATAAAAGGAATTAAACACATTATTAAATTTTAAGTTCAGGTATAATATTCGCTGCCTCCTTCATTTTGGTGTCAACAATCTTGGCGTAGATTTCAGTAGTTCTCAATTCCCGGTGACCGAGAATTTTGGATACGGTGTATATGTCTGCACCGTGTTCCAGGAGTAGTACGGCACACGTATGCCGGGCACTGTGGAAAGTAATATGTTTGGTAATACCGGCTCTCATACACCAGCGTAATATTTCCGCATTAAAATGAGCACCGTATTTAAGCCCTGTAAATACCCGTTCACTTCCATTTCCACGTTTACCGAGCAGGTCTCTTGCCTGGTCGGAAATATAAAGATACTCCAAACCTTCGGTTTTTTTCTGCCTGAAGACAATTCGGGAGCTGTCATCTTCATCCCGGATTTCGGACCAGGTTAATTTATTGATGTCACTCCACCTTAGCCCAGTAAGGCAGCTAAAAATAAATGCTGATTTCAAAACAGGGTATTTACATTTTGCCCCGGTTAAAGCCTGTAATTCGGAATAAGTAAGGTATTCCCTCTGAGATTCTCCCTGCTCAAAACCTTTAACGCTCTTGATAATGTTTTTATCGAGATAATCTTCTTCAAACGCGGTACGCAGGCAGGCTTTGAATTTATTGAAATAAGTGTATTTGGAATTCTGCGATAGGGGAGTACCGCCTTTTGTTTTGGCTTTAGTGTTCAAGTACCTTTTAAAACCCTTGACGAAATTCTCATCTATATCCGCAAAGGTGATAGCTGGCGGGCAGTATTTTTCGATATGCTTTAAAGCTGCATCCCAATTATCGTAGTTGCCTTTGCTTTCATACCGCTCTTCTTTTAATTTGTCGTAGTATTCCAGAAAGTTAGTTTTGGCTTTTCTGTCATTTTTGATATTGTATTTTCCCTGGATATAATCTGCTTTGCGCAAGGTTAGTATCTGTTCGGCTAATTCTAAGGCCTCTTTGTTCTCTCTTTTTTCCTCAGCAGTTTTTGGGTCCTGGTGTAAATGTTGTTTCAGGTATTCAAATTCCCGTAGGTGTTTTTTTCTTCCGTCATTATCAATATACGAGCCTTTATAATATTCAATATAAAGGCTGATCTTCCCGCTATTGAGTTTTTTCTTTTTTAAACTTATTTTCATTTCGAGGTGTAATTTGGTACACCTCGTTGTGGGTTTTATGCGATGAGGTGTACTATAGGTGTAACAAACATAGAAAAATGTATTGAGAAATGAAAATAAAAATGGAGTTATTTAATTGATATTCAATTAATAATGTAGTAATAAAAACTAAAAGAAAGTAGATTTATTTACCGATACAAAAATTAGCAAATATATTCCCCAGCAACTCATCATTGGTCACCTGCCCCGTGATCTCCCCGAAGTGATACAACGCCTCCCGGATATCAATAGCTAGAAGGTCCCCCGACAGGCCGGATTGTAGCCCGTGCTGCACCTTCTGAATTTCTTCTAAAGCCTTGAGCAGGGCATCGTAATGACGGCTGTTGGTAACAATGGTTTCGTTATTGCGAAGTGCCCCGGTATTTACAAATTCAAGCAGTTTGTCTTTCAGGTTTTCGGTACCGATGTTTTCCCGGGCTGAAATGAGCAGCAGGTTTTCGTAGTTGAGGTTACTTTTTATTTGGTCTGCATCGGCCAGGTCTATTTTATTGGCCAGGATAAGGAGGGGTTTTTGCGGAAATTTGTTCTTTATTTTTTCGATCTCTACAACTATCGTATCGCTGTTTTCCCGGAAATGGCTGGCATCGAAAAGATAAATGACCACCTGTGCCTGGGTGATCTTCTCAAAAGTCTTTTTAATGCCGATACTTTCTACCACATCTTCGGTTTCGCGGATACCGGCTGTGTCTATAAAGCGAAAGCCTATGCCGTTAATGACCATTTCATCCTCAATAGTGTCGCGGGTAGTTCCGGCGATGTCGCTTACGATGGCCCTTTCTTCATTGAGCAGGGCATTGAGCAGGGTGGATTTCCCTACATTGGGAGCTCCCACGATAGCTACGGGGATACCATTTTTGATCACATTACCCACTGCAAACGAATCGATGAGCCGTTTCAATACGAGTTCTATACGTTGCAGCAGTTCCTCAAACCGGCTTCGGTCTGCAAATTCCACATCTTCTTCGGCAAAATCGAGTTCCAGTTCTATGAGGGAAGCGAAGTCGAGGAGTTCCCGGCGCAATTTTTCTATTTCGCCGGAAAAACCGCCGCGCATTTGCTGTATGGCTACCTGGTGGGACGCCTCGTTATCCGAAGCGATGAGGTCGGCCACAGCTTCGGCCTGACTGAGGTCGAGCTTGCCGTTTAGGAATGCGCGGAGGGTAAACTCCCCGGCATTGGCCATACGGCAGCCATTTCGCAGAAAAAGCTGTATGATCTCCCTTTGAATATACGGGGAGCCATGACAGGAAATTTCCACCACATTTTCCCCGGTGTAGGAGTGAGGCCCCTTGAAAATGCTGACCAATACTTCGTCGAGTACCCTGGCGCCGTCTGTAATATGTCCGAGGTGAATGGTGTGGCTTTTTTGCTCGGACAGTTTTTTCCCTTTTACCGACCGGAATTTCCCGTCCACAATGTTTATGGCCTCCTTTCCGGAAACCCGGAGAACGGCAATGGCACCTGCACCACTGGGTGTTGCTAAGGCTATGATCGTATCGTTTGGCAGCATGGCTCTCTGTTTGGTGCAAAAGTATTTAAAATTAGACAAATGGGAGAGGTGCAATTTTAACAGTCCATTTTGTTGTTAAAAGTGCAGGCCTGCATATCCGTTATGGGGAATTACCGTAAATTTGCTGTTTCCTTAATCCAAATTGCTATGCATAAGAATACTTCCACTTATGCAACATCGGAAAATATGGCTGAAAAAACAGTTTTTCCGGTGTTGTTCGCATTGAGCTTTTCACATTTGATGAACGATACCCTGCAATCGTTAATCCCTTCTATTTACCCGCTGGTCAAGGAGTCCTTTCAACTGAGTTTTGCCCAGATAGGGCTTATTACCCTTACGTTTCAGCTTACGGCTTCTTTGTTGCAGCCTGTGGTAGGATTGTATACGGACAAATACCCCAAACCGTATTCCCTGGCCATCGGCATGGGATTTTCACTTATAGGGCTGGTGGTGCTGTCTATGGCGCCAAACTTCGGTACGGTACTTCTGAGTGTAGGGCTTATAGGTGTGGGGTCTTCAGTGTTTCACCCGGAAGCATCGCGTATAGCCCATATGGCATCCGGCGGAAGGCACGGAATGGCACAGTCCCTGTTCCAGGTGGGAGGGAATGCCGGAAGCTCACTGGGGCCTTTGCTGGCCGCAATGATCATTGTGCCGTTCGGACAGTTTTCTGTGATCTGGTTTTCCCTGGCTGCTTTGGTAGCCATCCTCGTTTTGTCACGGGTAGGGAAGTGGTATAAGAACAATTTGTACAGGCTCCCCACCAAAAAGGTAAAGCGCGATAAGGTGGCGCTGGGACACCGTTTGTCCAGGAGACAGGTGATATGGTCGATAGTTGTCCTGCTGTTCCTTATTTTTTCCAAGTATATCTATATGGCCAGTCTTACGAACTACTATACATTCTACCTGATGGACAAGTTTGATGTGTCCGTGCAGGCCTCACAGGTATACCTGTTTGTGTTCCTCTTTGCCATAGCTGCCGGAACTTTTTTCGGCGGACCGCTGGGCGACAGGTTTGGCCGTAAATACGTGATCTGGTTCAGTATACTGGGAATAGCGCCTTTTACGCTTTTATTGCCTTATGTAAACCTGTTCTGGACAGGGACACTTACCGTTCTTATCGGCCTGATACTGTCTTCGGCCTTTTCTGCCATACTGGTCTATGCACAGGAACTCATTCCCGGTAAAGTAGGTATGGTTTCCGGCTTGTTCTTCGGTTTTGCCTTCGGCATTGCCGGAATAGGTTCGGCAGTGCTGGGCGATGTGGCCGATGCTACGAGTATCAGCTATGTGTTTAAGATGTGTTCTTTCCTGCCGTTGCTGGGGTTACTTACGGTTTTCCTCCCTTCGGAAAAACAAAAGGCATGATCCTGATCTACTAAAAAAATGTGTCATTCTGAGCGAAGCGAAGAACCTCATGAAGAATGACACATTTTTTTTAAGTTTAACTAATGATCAGGATTAGGATAAGTTACCCAGGTAATCCACCACATTTTTCTCTATCCGGCTTTCAATGTCACTGATATCAGCCTTTTCAAACGGCTCTCCCGTGATCTGTTCGTAGAGTTCTATATAACGGTCCGATACTGAAGTGATATACTCGTCATTCATGGTCGGTATCTGTTGGCCTTCCTTGCCCTGGAAGCCGTTTTCTATCAACCATTGGCGAACGAACTCCTTGGATAGCTGCTTCTGTTTTTCTCCTTTGTCCTGGCGTTCCTGGTAGCCATCGGCGTAGAAATACCGGGATGAGTCGGGGGTATGTATTTCGTCTATCAGTACGATCTTGCCGTCTTTTGTTTTGCCGAACTCGTATTTGGTATCCACGAGGATAAGCCCGCGTTGTGCAGCTATTTCCGTGCCCCGCTGAAAGAGGGCTTTGGTATAGGCTTCGAGTTGGATGTAGTCTTCTTCGGAGACAATACCTTGTTTCAGGATGTCCTCGCGCGAGATGTCTTCGTCATGGGCACCTCCGTCGGCCTTGGTAGATGGGGTAATGACAGGTTCGGGAAACTTGTCGTTTTCCTTCATTCCCTCCGGCATGGACACGCCACAGAGTTGACGCTTTCCGGCCTTGTATTCCCTGGCAGCGTGACCGGACAGATAACCCCGGATCACCATCTCCACTTTAAAAGGGGTGCATTTATGCCCTACGGCCACATTCGGGTCGGGAGTTGCGATAAGCCAGTTGGGTACGATGTCTTCGGTAGCTTTCATCATCTTGGTAGCGATCTGGTTCAGGATCTGTCCTTTGTAAGGAATGCCCCGGGGCATCACTACATCGAAGGCAGATAAACGATCGGTGGCTATCATCACCAGAAGGTTGTCATTCACGGAGTATACTTCGCGGACTTTACCTTTGTAAACATCTTTTTGTCCCGGAAAATTATAGGCGGTGGAAGTTATGGTATTGTTGCTCATGTTACACTATACTGATTTTTCCGCAAATATAAGTTAAAAGTTCAATCCCCTCTGCCTTCGGCATCTCCCCGAAGGGGAGAATATTATCTTTTTAATTGCCACTATTTTAGGAATCAGAAAATTAACCGAATATTTTCCTCCCCCTTGGGGGGAGGTGCCGCAGGCGGAGGGGGATCTTCTCAAATTCAAAAACTCTCCCACAACTACGTATTATTATGCTCAATCTTTTTATAAGCATCAATAATGTTTTTCACCAGCCTGTGGCGAATGACATCTTTTTCATCGAGATAAACCACGCCTATGCCTTTGATGTCCTTGAGGACCAATATGGCTTCTTTAAGCCCGGATATGATCCTTCTGGGAAGGTCTATCTGTCCGGGGTCGCCGGTGATCATGAACTTGGCATTCTTGCCCATACGGGTAAGGAACATTTTCATCTGGGCGTGTGTGGTGTTCTGGGCTTCGTCGAGAATAACGAAAGCATTGTCGAGCGTCCGGCCCCGCATAAACGCCATGGGGGCGATCTGAATGATACCGGTTTCCAGGTAGTTCTGTAATTTTTCGGCCGGGATCATATCACGCAAAGCATCATAGAGCGGCTGCATGTACGGATCAAGCTTTTCCTTCAGGTCCCCTGGGAGGAACCCCAGGTTTTCACCGGCTTCCACTGCGGGGCGGGTGAGGATGATGCGCTTCACCTGTTTTTCCTTCAGCGCCTTTACGGCCAGGGCCACCCCGGTATAGGTTTTTCCCGTACCTGCCGGACCTATGGCAAAGACCATGTCTTTCTTTTTCATCTGCTCTACCAGCCGCTGTTGGTTGACGGTTTGCGCTTTGATGAGCCTGCCATTGACCCCGTGAAGCAGTACCTGGTTGTTTTCCAGAGGGGCTTCATAAGCCTCTTTTTCATCACTGGTAAGGATACGTTCTATGGTATTTTCGTCCAGTTTGTTGTATTTACCGAAATACATGACCAGCAGGTCCAGGCGTTTGTCAAATTCTTCCAGGAGCTCTTCGTCGCCATAGGCCTTGATCTTGTTTCCCCTGGCCACGATCTTCAGTTTTGGAAAGTACTTTTTGAGAAGTTCAATGTTGATGTTTTGCTCGCCGAAGAATTCCCTCGGGCTGATCTCGGTAAGTTCTACTACTATTTCGTTCAAAAGCTGTTGGGTTTGATTATTTTTTAGTTATGTTCGTCATCATGCCATCACCGGAAAATGATAAAACCAGGTTTACTTTTGGTTTTTCCGGTTTTAAATACCCGGATTTTCACCGGGTGAAATCTTCAGTTATTCTTCCCTAAAGATACTATAAAAAAGTGTGTTGCGCTATATGGTTTATCCCCTGTTTTTTTAGTAGGTTTGTGCTTTCCATACCCCCTTGGATATATAAATGCGGTTAAGGGATCATTTTCTTGCTAAATTACACAAAAAAAGCGTCGGTACTATTTTATGGCTATAATAAGTTTAACTACGGATTTCGGGGAGAAAGACCACTTTGTAGGGGCCATCAAAGGAGCGATTTACAGTGAGACGGAAGACGTGAGAATTGTGGATATATCGCACTCCGTCAACCCGTTCAATGTGCAGGAAGCAGCCTACATTCTCAAGAATGCCTATAAAAGTTTTCCAAAAGGAAGCGTTCATGTATTTGGAGTAGATTCTGAACGGAACCCGGACAACAGGCATATAGCCGTATTGCTGGACGATCATTATTTCGTGGGGGCTGATAACGGGATAATGTCACTCGTGGCCGGTGAGATGAACCCGGACAAAATAGTGGAGATAAATATTTACAACGATCTGGATACCATTTTTCCCTGTATGGACGTTTTTGTAAAGGTGGCCTGCCATATTGCCCGGGGAGGAACGCTGGAAGTTGTAGGCAAGCCTGTAAATGAGCTGAAATCGCTGAAGATCTTTACGCCTATCATAAATACGGAGCAGAACCTCATTACCGGGCATGTGATCTATGTGGATAACTATGGAAACGTGGTGACCAATATTTCCCGGCAGCTGTTTGAAAATGTGAGAAAAGGAAGGGATTTTGAGCTTTATGCCCGGAATTATAAGTTTGAAAAAATACATAATAAATACAGCGATATCGTCAATTTTTCCGTGGAAAAACCCCGGCGCGATGACGATGGAAGGCGACTGGCCGTGTTTAATTCTGCCGGTTATGTAGAACTGGCCATTTACCGAAGTAACCTGGAAACCGTTGGTGGCGCGTCGAGCCTGCTCGGATTGAACTACCGGGATGTGGTAACGATACGGTTTTTATAAAGCCTGATATGCCGGTAATCGGTGATCGGTATACAGTGATCAGTGTCACCGAATACCGACCACCGACCACCGACCACCGACCACCGACCACCGACCACCGAATATCGAATACCGACCTATGTTCGCAATATTAAAGAAAGAAATAACCTCATTTTTCGCTTCCCCAGTAGGCTATCTCGTCATTGCGATATTCCTCGTGCTGAACGGATTGTTCCTATGGGTGTTTGACAGCGAATACAACATACTCAATTCCGGTTTTGCCGACCTTACCGCTTTTTTCAGGCTTTCGCCCTGGATCTTGTTGTTCCTGATCCCGGCGGTGACCATGAAGAGCTTTTCAGACGAAAAAAAGCTGGGAACGCTCGAATTGTTGTTCACCAGGCCGCTGAATACCTGGCAGATCGTTTTGGGAAAATACGGCGGGGCATTTGCCCTGACCATCATAGCATTGCTCCCCACATTGCTCTATGTGCTTACCGTATGGAAACTGGGAAACCCGGAAGGTAACCTGGACACAGGAAGCACGGCAGGCTCTTATTTCGGGCTGCTTTTTCTGGTCCTGTCCTATACGGCTATCGGGATCTTTGCTTCCACCCTGTCAGAAAACCAGATCGTGGCTTTCCTGGTCTCCGTGTTTGTTTGTTTCCTGTTTTATTACGGTTTTGAAGGCCTTTCTGCCCTGGGCACTTCGGCAAGCTCAGTATATCACCTGGGAGAAGGTTTTTCGGCACTGGGAATGAAAGCCCATTTCGATAGCATAAGCCGCGGCGTCCTCGATACCCGTGACATTATTTATTTCCTGTCCGTCGCTTTCTTTTTTTTGTTCATCACTGTGATTAAACTAAAAAGCAATCGCAACCGGTGACAGATTACCGAAACGGGGGCTAATGAGTTCAAGTGAATATTGAGATAAAAAGATGAATAATTTCTCCCCCTTGAGGGGGAGATGCCGTGGTTCCTGAGCAGAGTCGAAGGATAGGCAGAGGGGGTGTAACCCCAACAGAAAACACGATATCTGAATGAATAAAAAAAATATCCTGAATATCACTATTATTCTGGCCCTGCTCGTAGTGCTGCACTACCTCTCTACAACATTCTACGGCAGGTTCGACCTTACCCATGACAAACGCTATACCCTGTCGGAAGCATCGTTGCAACCATTGAAAAAGGTAGAGATCCCTCTTGTTGTCGATGTTTTCCTGGACGGTGACCTCCCGCCCGAATTCCGAAAGCTACACGACGAAACGAGACAGATACTCGAAGAATTTGCCGCAAGGAACAAAAACATCCGTTTCAACTTTGTGGACCCCCTGGAGGATGAAGAGAATTCAGAGGCCATTATCCGGGAATTACAGTCCATGGGGCTTACCCCGCTGAACTTTTCGGAAGAAAAAGGCGGGAAGATATCGCAGGAAATGCTTTTCCCCTGGGCATTGGCCAATTACGGGGACAAAAGCGTAAGGGTGCCCTTGCTCAAGAACAAGCTGGGCGCTTCCGATGAAGAACGCGTACGGAATTCAGTACAGCAACTGGAATACGTTTTTGCCGATGCTTTTGCCAAACTCACCATAGAGAACAAACAAAACATAGCCGTACTGAAAGGCAACGGGGAACTGGACGATATCTACATGGCCGATTTCCTCACCACGCTCAGGGATTACTATAACCTGGCCCCCTTTACGCTCGATTCGGTAGCGGCTTCCCCGCAGAAAACCCTCCGCGAATTAAAGAATTACGACATGCTCCTCGTAGCAAAACCGACAGAGGCCTTTTCGGATGAAGAAAAAGCGGTGCTGGACCAGTATACCATGCGCGGTGGAAAATCCCTGTGGCTTATAGATCAGGTAAGCGCGGAAATGGACAGTTTGTACAACGCATCGGGCAGGACCTTTGCCCTGCCGAGAGACCTGAACCTTCGCGATATGTTCTTTTCCTACGGAGTGCGTATCAACCCCGTGCTGGTCAACGACCTGTACTTTACCCAGATCGTCCTTGCTTCGGGAGAAGGAAACAGTTCGCGCTACGATCCTTATCCCTGGTATTATTCCCCCATGGTCTTTTCGCCCAACAATCACCCGGTGAACAATAATATCGAGGCCCTGCGGTTTGAGTTTGCCAATGCCATGGATACCCTGAAAAACAATGTGCAAAAAACCGTATTGCTCACCAGTTCGCCCTTGTCCAAAACCGTAGGGACCCCTGTGGAGATCAACCTGGACATCATTACTGAAAAACCTGATAAGGAAAGCTACAACAACGGCCTTCAGCCCCTGGCCATCCTATTGGAAGGAAAGTTCAATTCCATGTACAAAAACCGGGTAAAGCCGCTTGAGCTGGAAGATAACCTGGAAGAAGGGACAGCCACCAAGATGATCGTTATTTCCGATGGTGACCTGATAAAGAATCAGTTGAACAAAGGCCGCCCGCTGGAACTGGGCTATGACAAATGGACCAATAATTTCTATGGCAACAAGGAATTCCTGAAGAACTGCGTTAACTATCTCCTGGACGATAACGGATTGATCTACATACGAAGCAAGGAAGTGGCCATCCCTTTTCTCGACAAGGAAAAAGTGACAGTACAACATGCACAATGGAAGGCGATAAATCTCGGATTTCCCCTGCTTCTCCTGGCTTTGTCCGGTTTTATCTTTACATTTATCCGGAAGCGAAAATACACTTCAACAGGGAAAAGTTCTTAATGCTCCGATCCACTTATCTTAGTTGACAAGGGATGATCTTTTATTTGTTATTAGTGAGATAATGACGTAAAGAATAATGATCAACGGGATAGCAGCAAACCGGAGCATGGCCAGCAGAAGGGCACAGAGTATCAGGAAAACATATTTCACCGCATTTTCCCGGAGCCCCCAGTTCTTGAATTTCAGGGCAAACAGTTTAATGTTGGCATTCAGCATATAGCAACTGGCCAGGGTTATGGCTATGAGCACCCAGGTATTGCGTATAATGGCAAAGGCCATGTCGCTATCCTGATAGATAAGCACCAGGGGAAGTGACAGGATAAAAAGCGCATTGGCCGGTGTGGGAAGTCCCGTAAACGAAGTCTGCTGGTCGTCATCGATATTAAATTTGGCCAGCCGGTAGGCGGAAGCCAGGGGGATAAGCAGGCCTATAAAAGGGATAAACGATTCATAAGCTATAACGAAATAGGTGTCGTGTATATTAATGTCGATGACAGGGACCTCTCCCCATGTAGTATTTAAGCTCATTTTCAATAATTGATACATCACAATACCGGGAACCACCCCGCTTGTGACCATATCGGCGAGAGAGTCCAGTTGCAGCCCGATTTCGCTCTGCACCCTGAGCTTCCTGGCGGCAAAGCCGTCAAAAAAATCGAAAAAGATACCGAGGAAAACAAAGAAGGCCGTGATCCCAAACAATCCTTCTACGGCATAAATAGTTGCTATGGAACCACACAGGAGATTGAGAAGCGTTAGGGTATTCGGGATATGTTTTTTCATTCGGCTGAAAGTTTGGGTAAAAATACCATTAAATTTCCGCATTGAAAATTACATGAAAATTCAATATGAATATTTAATGTACTTTTAATAACTTGCCCGCTCGGGAACTGGGATGGTTTTGTTTGAAGCTCCTGTTATCTGAAACACAGTCTAAAATCCGGTCCCCAAGCGGTGGTCCCTGAGCGAAGTCGAAGGGAGCCGAGGGGGGCTAATACAGTAAAAATGACAAAAAACAACTTACTTCTCGCCCTGGTTTCTGGCTTGCTGCTGGCTGCTGGCTGGCCTGTTTACGGGGTTCCGATCCTGCTTTTTATTGCTTTTGTACCACTGCTTCTCGCCGAAAAAAATATCAGGGCCTCCGGTAAAAAAAGAAGGGGATTAAGGCTCTTTGCCCATGCCTACCTGGCCTTTGCGGTATGGAACTCCATAACCACCTGGTGGATATGGTATTCCACAGGTTTCGGGATGTTTTTTGCCATAGCGGTCAACTCCCTGCTCATGACGCTGGTTTTCTGGATATTCCACCTGGTGGCCCGCAAACTGCCACCCAAGATACACCTGGTATTCCTCCCGGCCCTGTGGATGGCCTTCGAGAAATTTCACCTCAATTGGGATTTTTCCTGGCCCTGGCTCAACCTCGGCAACGGTTTTTCCGAATATCCTTCCTGGATACAGTGGTACGAATATACCGGGACCTTCGGCGGTGACCTCTGGATATGGATCGTAAATATAGGCCTCTTCAAGACCGTTGAACATTTTATCCTGACCAAAGACAAAAAACGATTGGCTCTGGGAGTAGGCAAAAATGTATTGATGATCGCCATTCCGGTAGTTATTTCCCTGTTTATATATCACAATTATACAATCCCTTCCCCAAAAGCTGAGGTTGTGGTGTTGCAACCCAATATAGATCCGTACAGTGAAAAATACCAGATGGGTAATAATAATATGACGATGGCCCGGGACCTGGTAGATATAGCAAGGGGAGCTATGGATGATGATACGGATTATGTGATCGCCCCCGAAACAGCGCTTCCGGAAGGGGTAAACATAGACGGTTTCAAACGGTCAAGGGCCAGGGCGGTATTGCAACAACTCCCGGCAGAATATCCGGGGCTGAATGTTATTACAGGAGCCGATTTTTACAGGCGCTACCGGCAGGGCGAAAAACCGACCCCCACCGCTAACAGGATCAATGGGGGCGGATGGTATGATGCTTATAATGCAGCACTTCAGGTAGACAATACCGATAGCCTGCAGTTTTATATCAAATCGAAACTGGTGGTAGGTGTGGAGAACTTTCCCTTTAAAGAGATACTGGAGCCGCTTTTGGGGAATATCATGATAGACCTGGGAGGAACGATAGCTTCCAAAGGCATACAAAAAGAGCGCTCGGTCTTTACATCGGAAAACGGGAAGTACAAGGCCGCTCCCATTATCTGTTACGAATCGGTATACGGCGAATTTGTTACGGGCTATATAAACAAGGGAGCGAATTTCCTGGCCATTATTACCAACGACGGCTGGTGGAGCGACTCTCAGGGGCATAAGCAGCACCTCAGTTATGCCCGGCTCCGTGCCATTGAAACGAGGAGGAGCGTAGCGCGAAGTGCCAATACCGGGATATCGGCCTTTATAGACCAAAGGGGAAAAGTGTTGAAAACCCTTCCATACGGCAGCAAGGGAGCACTTAAAGGAAAAATAAGCCTTAACGAAAAAAAGACCTTTTACGCCACCTATGGCGATTATATAGCAAGGCTTGCCATTATGGTCGCTGTATTGATCCTGTTGTATGCCATAGGGCGGAAGAAGGTGAAAGGAATAGGCTAAGGATTCGGCCCCATGTCATTCTGAGCGAAGCGAAGAATCTCCTGCCTTGGAGATTCCTCCTATCGTCGGAATGACATGGGGCCGGATTATTTTGTTCAGTCCTTCCTTACGCTTCCGGATACCGACTTCCCGGTGGATACCGACTCCGGGTTACCGGAATACCGGATATCCCCGCCGCTGCTGGCACTGGCCGTGAGGTCTTCTGTAACGAAAACCGAGATGTTACCGCCACTGCTGGCCTCCGCATCACAGCGGGCTGTCTGCAGGTCTTCGGCCTTGATGACACTGCCGCTGCTGGCCCTGGCCTTTAGTGTATTGGCGGTCCCTTTTATTCTTATGTTGGCACCGCTGCTGGCCCGGCAGGTCATATTGTCTGCCTCTGTTTCGAGGCGAAGTGCACTGCCGCTGGTGGACTTCAGTTCCAGGTTATCAGCTTTCAGGATGTTCTCCACATAGACATCAGATCCGCTGGAAGAAGTGATGGCGGTGACCTCGGGCAAACTCACATAAACCTTTTTGGATTTGGCTCTGCCGATATTTTTTTCGGGATAAATACGCAATTCACCACCGCTTACTTCGGTACGGATAAGGTTGATCAGGTTTTCATCGGCTTCTACTTTAACCGTATAGTTCGCGTCCTGGGTAATATATACGTTAAGGCCGCTACTCGCCTTAATGGCGGTGAAGTTCTTAACCGAGTGTCTGTTTTCGGTCTGTACATTGCCATTTCCGGTAACTCCCATGATACGGTCTATCTGGCAGGAAGACAGAAAGAGGGCAAGTGCTGCTGCGATGAGGAATTTTACTACTGTGGTCATAACGTTTCGTTTTTTGGTTGATAGATGTGTGTTGAATGAATGATTGAGATAAAATGTATTGCAATTACAAAATTTTAATACTTTTTATTGTGATGATAAGTTTTGTTGCTGAGTTGCATTTTTTTATTGATGAACTGTTATATCAGGGTGTCATTTTTACTTCCGGTCTTGATCTCTATGCCTTTTTCATCGATCTTTAGCTTAAAGTTTTCGCCGTTCTCATCATTGATGTCAATATCGATACCGTTGGAATCTATTTTTACTTTTTCGTTATCCTTGTCTTCGTCGCCTTCATCCAAAATGGTCTTTTCTTCGCAGTCCAGGCAAATGAGTTCGTCCCTGCTGGTTTTCCAGTAATGTCCCTGCATATCATAACCGGAATATCCCATATTGTTGGCAAACGTATATCCCAGGATCCTCCTCAGGGAAGGATCCAGGAAAATAACGGTACCTTCCGGCAGGGATAGGGTAATCTCTACTTCCTGTTCGCGGTATTTGTTTTTATAGTCGGTGAGCAGGTAGTTCTGGAATATAAGGGTGTTGTCTGTCAGGGAAAAACCATATTCGATATCAGAGGCCTTTTCCCTGGCTTTTTCATAGCTACTGCTTTCAGCGCTTTTATGTGTTTTTATCGTGGCAGAAGAATCTACCGAGGTGTTAAAATTGATTATTTTAACATCCTCCAGATATAACTTTTTAGTGCCGTTGTTCATCACAATATCGAAATCGTCGTTATAAAACCGGTCGTCCCAGGAGCCGTAGTCTTCTGCTTTTATCAGCAGGGTGTCGGTTAACGGAAGAGGAAGCTGTCTGGTTTCCGTAGAACTGGCCGTAAAGGCTTTTTCCGTAGCCTGTCGTATGCCTATTACGGTGAGTCCTATGACAGCAATGATCCAGAGGGCCAGCAATACATACTTGGCCGTACTTCCTATGGATTTGAGATTGTTAACCAGTATTTTCAGCCCCAGCAGGAACAGGAAGAAAAACGGAATGGCAATGGCCAGGAAGGTCAATAGCGATACGATCCATACGGGCACTCCCGTAGTGTTGACCACTTCTATGTAATGTGTCCATGGGCCTTCGATAAAGCCTGCGGAACCAAAGATGAACAGGCTTACGAACAGTCCGATGATGGTGAAGGCCGCACAGATAATAAGGATAATGCCTATGAACTTGGCAAATACCTTGAGTAATACCAGGATGGTGTCTCCTACAAAGTCAAAAAAGGTCCGGGAGCTGGATTTTACCTTGTTGCCCATTTTCTTGTAGTCCACGTTTTTTACTTTTTCGGAGACTTCCTCGAAACCTTCCCGTACTTTCTTTTCGATATTACTGATGTTTGCGGGCTCGCCCTTCATGGCCAGTTTTTGTGAAGTGGTGGCAGCTTCAGGGACCAGTATCCAGAGGAGGATGTATATAACAATACCCGTTCCTATCCCGGCTACGACCAGCAATATCCATAAAAGACGTATCCATAGGGCGTCTACACCAAAGTAATGCCCCAGTCCGGAGGAAACTCCGCCAATATACTTGTCATCCGGGTCGCGGAAGAGTTTTTTGCTTATTCTTTGATGAGGCTGTTGTGTAGAAGTCGTTTCCTTTTCGGGCTGGTCGTCAAAGATCTCTTCGTCTACGAGATAGTCTTCGGGCTGTCCCATGATGGAAATGACCTCTTCTACCTCAGTTATGCCGATCACCTGTTTTTCGTTCTGTATTTTTTCAGAGAAAAGCTCGGCAATACGGGCCTCGATATCAGCAATGATCTCATCACGCCCCTGAGAGTCGGTAAAGGACCGTTTTATGGCATCGAGGTAGTCGCGGAGCTTTATATAGGCATCTTCGTCGATATGGAAGAACAGTCCGCCCAGGTTTATATTTGTCGTCTTATTCATTGTTTGAGGTGTTTTGGCTTGTTACGATAGTTACTGCGTTGTGTAACTCTTCCCACGTGGAAGAGAGTTCGTTTAAAAACAATTTTCCCGTATCCGTCAGGGTATAGTATTTTCTCGGAGGGCCGGAAGTAGATTCTTCCCAGCGATAATTGAGCAGCCCCGCATTCTTTAATCTGGTAAGCAGGGGGTAGATCGTGCCCTCCACGACGAGCATTTTTGCGTCCTTGAGGGTTTTCAGAATCTCCGATGCATACTTGTCCTGGTCCCTGAGGATAGACAGGATGCAATATTCCAGAACTCCCTTGCGCATCTGTGCTTTTGTGTTTTCGATCTTCATGAGTTCATAATGCTTTTTAATTAACTGTTCGTTTTTTGATTGATGTATGTGTGATGATTGATGATGAACTTATTTTAAAAATGAAATGGTCAGGGGATACCTGTATTCCATGCCCTCGTGGGCACGCATTGCAGCCATGATGGTACAGATAACGTTCAGCAGAAAAAGAGACAGGCCCAGTATACCGAAAACGCTCCAGAATACCAGGTGCTCCCCCAGGTTGAAAAAATTTCTGAAACTGAAATTTATAACATGTGTGTTGAGTTCGTGGAGATCGGACAACCCTATAAAATCCCAGGTCGTAAAAAAAGCAAGAGGTATGGCCAGGATTCCCAGAAAAATGCTGTACAACAAAATGCTTACCTGAAAATTAATGGCCTGCTTGCCGTGATGCTCCACGAAAGGCGATGCTTTTTTATTGGACATCCACAATACCAGCGGAAGTAAAAAATTCCCGAAGGGGATAAGGTACTTGGAAAAGGTAGAAGCATGTATGATCGCTGCTACGTTTTTGTGATTTTGTGTGATAGTTGATTCCATAACCTATTATTTTCTTATGCAAATATATATCTAAAAACAGGTATTATGCAAAACATAGTACTGTAAATTAACATAACATTAACATTTTAAGTTTCCCGGTGTTCGGGTAGACGGGTGTCGAAACCGAATACCCGAACACTCGTACACCTGAATACTCGCAACAATATTTTCTATATCTTAGGGGGGTAAAATCAGACCTATGAAGATAAGCCCAAAAAAACTGAACACATTTACCATGTTAAAAATACCGTCTGCCTGGTTGTGTGGTGTGCGGGTAAAAAGTATTGACGGAACGAGTTGTGTGGTTTCGGTAAAACACCGGTGGATCAATCAAAATCCGTTTAACTCCATGTTCTGGGCCGTACAGGGCATGGCAGCAGAATTATCTACCGGAGCCATGGTCATATCCGGGATCAGGGCCAGCGGAAAACGGATATCCATGCTGGTGGCCAATAACAAGGCCAGTTTTTCCAAAAAAGCCCGGGGAAGAATTACGTTTACCTGTAATGACGGACATCTTATTGACGAGGCTATACAAAAAACCATCGAAACGGGAGAAGGGCAGACCTTCTGGATGAAATCCGTAGGCATGGACCGCAATGGCGATGTGGTCTCCACCTTTAATTTCGAATGGACGGTTAGAGTTAAGTAGCCGGGGAGTTGGTGGGGTGCTGTTGTTTATAAAGATTGGTAGGAGATTGATGTAGATTGAATGAAATAGATGTCCCCTCTGCCTTCGGCATCTCCCCTAAGGGGACGGTTTTTACCTTTTTTATACCGGAATGGAAGTGTAATAAAATTATAGTGTTTAAAGGATAATTTTTTCCCCTCCGGGGGAGATGCCGAAGGCAGAGGGGGACCGTCAAAGCGCTATCCAACGACCTGTAACCTTAAATTTTCAACCGTCTTTTCGACTATCAAATGAACGCTTTCCAAGGATAATTTCAAAAAAGAGTTTAAAGTCCGATAACAGGCTCCACAACGGGTATTTGAAAGTGGCAGGCTTGTTCTTTTCAAAGAAGGCATGGCCCATCCAGGCAAAACCATAGCCCACTACGGGTACAAGCAGCCATCGCCATCCGCCTTTGCCGATTATAAAGGCCGCGGCAAGTACAAAAACGAGGAATGTACCGGTAAAATGCAGTATACGGCTGGTCTTGTTACGGTGTTCGGTAAGGTAGAATTTGTAAAATTCCCTGTATGATGTTATCCTTTCTTTCATGATCCCGGGATTGAAAAGAACATCAAAAGTTACAAAAAAAAGCTAAGTCATACACAATCAGTCCACTATTTTTCTGGGGATGTCGCGGGAAAGCCTGGCCAGGAGCTCGTAATTGAGCTGGTCACTGTAATCGCTGAAGGAGGCCACGGTCATATCGTCCTGCTCCTGGGCACCGATCATCACTACTTCGTCTCCCTTCTTTAAGTCCGTGATCACGGAAACATCAACGATCATCATGTTCATGCCTACGCTACCTACTACAACACAACGGTGGCCGTGTATCAGCACCCGGCCCTGGTTGCTCAGCGAACGGCTGTACCCGTGCGAATAGCCTATGGGGACCACAGCGATCTTCATTTTCTGTTTGGCCATAAAATGTGTGCCATAGCCGATAAAATCCCCGGCCCTGATCTTTTTGATGCTCATCACCTTGCTTTTCCACGCTATAACTCTTCGCAAGGGGTCGGTTTTGGCCTTTCGTCTGTTAAGCAGGCTCACAAAAGTCTCCGGGCTGGGCCACAGGCCGTACTGCATGATCCCTATACGCACCATGTCCATTCGTGTTTCCGGGTATACCATAGCCGCTGCGGAACATGCGGTATGCCTTATTTCCGGGCGCAGCCCCTCCTTGATGAACAGGCTGTGTACCTTCTTAAAAACTTTGATCTGTTCCGTAACCCGGTAATAGTTGGCCACGCTTTCCGCCCCGGCATAGTGCGTGCAAAGTCCTTTGAGCTGAAGGTGGTCTTTTTCCTTTTGTATATACCTGATCACGCCCGGAATTTCCCTGAGGTCGAACCCCGTACGGTTCATCCCGGTTTCGACCTCCACATGTATACAGGCCTTTTTTCCGAGCTTTTTAGCTACCCTTACCGCTTTTTGCAGCCGGTCTTTTTCGAAAACAAAAAAAGAAACATCATTGGCCACTGCCCAGGCGAGCGATTCGTTTTCGACAAAGCCCATGATCATGATCTCCGTATTTTTCCCGGCCACCTCCCTGACCTTTCTGGCTTCGTTGGAATCAAAAACAGAAAAATGGTCAATACCACACCGGGAGGCCATCCGCACAAATTCCCTGATACCGTGACCATACGCATTCCCTTTGACTACCGACGATATCCTTACCTCACGGCCAAAAGTTCTTTTTAAGAAAGACAGGTTTTTTTTCAATGCGGAAAGGCTGAGTTCTATGGTGGAATTTGTATGCATGGTCTGTATGTTTTATAGATTGATCGGAGATTGATACTTAAAAACCCTGATCTTAATGTAACTTGAGATTCTATGTTAAAAAACGTCACCGCGAGCGGAGCGCGGCAGTCTCCCCACAGGTTTGCGCTTACCTTTGGAGGTTAGTTGGCTGCCTCCGTGAGATTGCTGCGTTGCCTCCTTGGGTCGGCTTCTCGCAATGACCCTCTTACCTTATATCGAACCCATATTAATTTAGCTCAATCTTTTTCCTTCAATCTGCATCAATCCCATTCAATCTTTCCGGAAGTCACCTTTTTAATAAGTTCGTAAAACATCCGCACCCCTACCGGAATGATCTTATCGGGAAAATCATAATCCGGATTGTGCAGGGCAGGAGTATCCTCTCCGGCCCCCAGCCCGAACATGGCTCCGGGGAATTTCCGGGTAAACAGCCCGAAATCCTCACCCCAGCCAAAAGGAGTTTCCTTTTCGAACAGGTCGAAGCCCTGTTCCGAAGCGATGTCCCGTATCCATTGTACTGCCCGGGCATCGTTCTCATTGGCAAAAAATTTTTGGGTCCATGAAATATGCTCCTTTAAGCCGTGCCTGTATGCAGCTTCCCGGGCGATCTTTTCGGCTGTTTCCCCGATCTCCTTCATCCTTTGGTTGGTCTTGCAACGGATGGTAAAATGTACTTCTCCTTCTCCTGCCGATACCCCGTAAGCGATCTCGCCCATCCTGATGTGTATGGGGGTTACGATACAAAAATGATCAGTATTGATATCCGGATGGGCCAGGGAGCGGAATTCCCGGACGATCTCCGCAATGGCATAAGCGGGATTAATTCCTTTTTCCGGTTCGCCCGCATGGGCAGTCTTTCCTTTCAGCGCAATGACAATACTGTTTACCGCGGGCGTAAAAACCCCTTCCTTGATAACGATCTGTCCTTTAGGAAAGGAGGGAACATTGTGCAGGGCAAATACATAATCGGGGGTGATCTCCGCAAAACCCGGATCGGACAGCACTTTTCCGGCACCACTGCCGTCTTCTTCCGAAGGTTGAAAAAGCAGGACCACCCTGCCTTTGCCCGGGCGTTGTTGATGTAACAGTTCTGCCAGTCCGGCTACCATGGCCATATGTCCGTCGTGGCCGCATTTATGGGAAACCCCGGGACTTTCAGAACGATGATCGAAAGTGTTTGTTTCCGGTATGGGCAGGGCGTCCAGTTCACACCGGATAAGGACCGTTTTTCCTTCTTCTCTCCCTTTGTATATAGCGGCAATACCCGTTCCGCCCAGGCCTTCGATAAGCCGGTCGGGGGAGTAATCCTGTAAAAAGGCGTTGATTTTTTTCGTGGTTTCGTATTCCCGGCCCGATACTTCCGGATAGCGGTGGAGATATCTCCGGAAGCGGGTCAGTTTTTCTATGTCGATCATGTGGTTTTCTGCCATGAACATAAGATGTTTTCAGGGAAACCTGTGTTGTAACGGGAGTGATTGTCCTACTAATTTAGGAAATTATTAGTCATTAAGGAAATTGGGGGTGCCGATCGCCGGTTACCGGTTGCGGGTTGTCAGTTGCCATTTTAACCTGTAACCTGTAACTGGCAACCTGCAACTGTCCTCCAAAAAATACCTGTCCATTTTTCGGTTGTAAAGCAAAACCGGATTTTGTCATTTTGCTTTAAAAAAGGATCATGAACAAATACAAAGAATTTTCAGAACTGCATCACCAGTCCACGCCTTTTGTTCTAGGTAACGTTTGGGATGTAAAAAGCGCTGAGGTCATGGAACAGCAGGGCTTTAAGGCCCTGGGGACTTCGAGTGCTGCAATTTCGCATATGCTGGGCTATGAAGACGGGGAAAACCTGCCTTTTGACGAATTGTTTTTTATAGTGAAGCGGATCGCCGCCGGGACGAGTGTACCACTTTCTGTCGATATCGAAGGCGGATATGGCGAAAGCGTATCGGAAATTATCGCGAATATTGAAAAACTTTACCACCTCGGTGTGGCCGGAATAAATATTGAAGATTCCAGGGTAGGGGGCGAAAGAAAACTCCTCTCTGCCGAAGACTTCAGCGAGGTAATAGGGGAAGTGAAGAACCATTTGAAACAAGCGGGAAAGGACTTGTTTATCAATGTCAGGACAGATACTTTTATACTGGGTATACCTTCGGCAACCGAAGAAACGGTGAAAAGGGCAAAACTGTATGAACAGGCCGGGGTAGACGGGTTATTTGTACCCTGCATAGTGAAAGAGCAGGATATAAGAACAGTGATCTCCGGTACTTTATTGCCTGTCAATGTGATGTGTATGCCGGAATTGCCTTCTTTTGAGAGCCTGGCAGAATGTGGTGTGAAGCGGATAAGTATGGGGAATTTCATTCATTCCGGTTTAATGGATATATTTACGGAAACCATAAAAAACATACGGGCCGAAGGCTCGTTTAAAACCTTGTTTAAAAATGCTGGTCACGGAAAAGGATAAAATAAAACGCTTTTACACAGCCCTGCTGGAGAGGGACAGCCAGTATGTAGGCGTTTTTTATGTATGTGTAAAAACTACCGGGGTATTTTGTGTATCGACATGCCGGGCCAGGAAACCCAAGCCCGAAAATGTTGTTTTCTGTACCACCTCAAAAGACGCGCTCAGGCATGGATACCGTCCTTGTAAAGTGTGCCGCCCTACCGAGAATGTCGACGAACCACCGGAAGAGATCAAAACACTGATGCGGATGGTATCTGCACAGCCGGAAAGAAAGTTGTCCGACGGGGATATCCGGCAAATGGGCTATACGCCGGAAACCATTCGGAGGTGGTTTAAGAAGCACCACGGGCTTACCTTTCAGGCCTATCAACGTATGATACGGGTTAACATAGCTTTCCGGGAACTGAAAAACGGGACCAGGGTCACAGATTCTGCTTTCGACTCCGGTTACGAATCCCTGAGTGGCTTCGGAGCTGCCTTTAAAAATGTTTTTGGCGTGGCCCCGGATGATGCCCGGGACAGGAATGTGATCTACATTCACCGTTTTACCACACCTCTCGGGCCGATGTATGCCTGTGCCACGGACCAGGGGCTTTGCCTCCTAGAATTTACGGACCGGAGAATGCTGGAATCCGAATTCAGGGACCTGTCGCGACGGCTCAGGGCGGTGATCATCTCCGGGAGTAATACACATCTGAAAACCACCGAAAAACAAATTGGCGAATATTTTGAAGGCAGGAGGATGAAATTCGATATTCCGCTGGTAACACCCGGAACGGATTTCCAGCAACTCGTATGGCAAAAACTCACCGAAATACCTTATGGTACTACCCGGTCCTATGGAGAACAGGCCGTAACCATGAACAGGCCCAGTGCGGTAAGGGCAGTAGCAAGAGCCAACGGACTTAACAGGATCTCCATTATTATTCCCTGCCACCGGGTCATAGGCGCCAACGGACAGCTTACCGGTTACGGTGGCGGAATAGCCCGGAAAAAATGGCTGCTGGACCACGAAAGCAAAAATTTGTAATACGCTCTCTACCTGTGCTTGTTTGCAACGAGTATTACTATCGCGCCTCCTGATAAATATTGAAGTTTGTTGACTTGTTGCTTATTTACGGCCAAAACAGGGAATTGTGTATATTTGTGTGTTACCAAACATTTAAAACGACAATATGAAAGCATGGAACCTTAAAGTAAAAAGCAATCCTAAAGAGATTAGTAAGAAATTAGAATCCGCACTTGGATCTGTTAACGGATTTGTTTTTAATATGAATGATGATAAAAATGATTCAGTGACATTTAAAGTGCGTAAACGGGTTCTATATGCATGGTACATGATATACCTTAATTACATTATTGTAAATGGAAAAATATCAAAAACAGATACTGAAAATGAGACCAATGTAGAAATTTCCTTTACCCAACACTTTTTAATGACATTGATAATATTTACCAATATGCTTTTTGGTTTGGGCTTTCTGATTATGACAATCTCAGGGATAAGTAACAGTGTTGCCATGTACATTACCGGGGGAATACTATTAGCAATAGGAATTGTATTATGGATTGAGCTAAAGAAGAGGTCTGATAGGAAAGTACAGGAATATAAAACATTGATTTCTGAAATATTGGAGTTTTAAAAAAGGCAAACGTTTGGTAACACCGATAGTTGCTGCACAAGCCATTTGTTGGTAAAAAAACGGATCGTTTCGGGCCCTTTTAACGGGCTTTTTTCTCTGCTACTACTTAGGCCTTTCCTGTCTGAATGTGAAAAACTATTTGTTTAAAAATTAATGAGATGGTGGTAATTTGATATCAATATATTCAATGATGTTTATTCGATAGCGAAATAAAAGCTCCGTATATAGCCATCCACAATTTAACCACGTAATGTATAAAATCAACATCATTCAGGCCCTTGTATTTTTGAGTATCGTCTTTGGTTGCAAAGAGAGTTTTTCAATGCAAGCCCGGACCGCTCAAGGCAACGAAGAAAAAAAAGAGGTTTTGTTAATAGGCACTTTTCATTATAACAATCCCGGGAAAGATGCAGCAAAGACAAAATCCTTCGATGTTTTGAGTGAGGAATCACAGAAGGAATTAAACCAGATATCCAAAGCAATAAAGGAGTATAGCCCGGACAGGGTTTTTGTGGAATGGCCGCATGAAGAACAGGCAGAATTAGATTCGTTATTTCAGTTATATCGGGAAGGCAAATATTTTTTAAATAGCAACCTTTCTGATTTTTATTTAAAAAATGAAATCTTTCAACTGGCATTCAGGGTTGCAAAGGATAACGATCTGAAAAGGGTTTATGCCGTAGATTACACCGATACCCGGTTTCCGTTTGACAGTCTGATGACCGTAATTAAAGAAAACAAGCAATCCGACCTACAAAAAGAAATTGAAAAGGCGATCCGATCATTCACAACCGACTTTGACAATAAAATAGAACAAGGAGCTTCGCTTTTAGAAATGACCTGTTTTATGAACACCGCTCAGCTAAGACAGATAAGCAACAAATTTCATACGGAAATCCCCCTGCTGGCCGGTGATACCGATAATTTTACAGGAGCGTACCTGATATCGGAATGGTACAGAAGGAATCTTTACATCTGGTCCCTGGTTCAAAAGAATACTACACCGGATAATAAAAAGGTAATGCTTCTTATGGGGGCAAGCCATGTAGCCACAATCAAAGAATTTATTGAAAAGAACAATATGTGGAAAACAACCGAGCTAAAGGATATAATGGATTAAACTATAACTCATCTACTCGTGCTCGTTTGCAACGAGTATCGTACCCCTTTTCACTATTTCCCTGTAACGAACCCATCATTTTTTATACTAATACGGTACATCAATCCTAAACACAAAATAAAATGACAGCACACGAAATAGACTACCACATTTACGGGGAAGAAATGCAATATGTAGAGATCGAACTCGATCCGGAGGAAGCAGTAGTCGCCGAGGCAGGCAGTTTTATGATGATGGATACCGGAATAAAAATGGATACCATTTTCGGTGACGGTTCCAACCAGGAAAAAGGGGTTTTGGGTAAACTCTTCTCTGCAGGAAAGCGATTACTGACCGGTGAAAGCCTTTTTATGACTGCCTTTCTGAATGTGGAACACGGAAAGAAAAAGGTGAGTTTTGCCTCGCCCTATCCCGGGAAGATCGTTCCTGTTGACCTTACTGAATTTGGAGGAAAGTTTGTCTGCCAGAAAGATGCTTTTCTCTGTGCCGCCAAAGGAGTAAGTGTGGGAATTGAGTTTTCTAAACGCCTGGGCCGCGGTTTCTTTGGTGGCGAAGGTTTTATCATGCAAAAGCTGGAAGGCGATGGCATGGCCTTTGTCCACGCCGGGGGAACGATGGCGAGGAAGGAACTGGGCCCTGGAGAAGTGCTTAAAGTAGATACCGGGTGTATTGTAGGCTTTACCAAAGACGTGGATTACGATATAGAATTTGTAGGCGGCATTAAAAACACCGTTTTTGGTGGAGAAGGCCTTTTCTTTGCCACTTTACGGGGACCGGGAATAGTGTATGTACAATCACTGCCGTTCAGCCGCCTGGCCGGAAGGGTATGGGCCGCTGCACCCCGGGGAGGAGGCAAAGACAAGGGAGAAGGCAGTGTTCTCGGTGGCCTCGGAGATATCCTGAGCGGGGATAACCGGTTCTGATCTAAGATGCCAGTCTGATCGTGGCAACGATCACATGAAGAAGTCCGTCACAAGTCTCCGGACTTGTGACATCCTTATCCCCCAAACCGCCTAAAACCTGAATGATCCATCTACTGTCCCCATGCTTTTTTTGATTATTTTACCCGGACGGTTTCCGGGACCAGTCCGGTATAATCCCCCCCGTTGCGGATCACGTCCCGGACAATGGAAGAACTGATATACGATTTTCCCGATGAAGTGAGCAGAAAGACCGTCTCGATCTCCGAAAGCTTCCGGTTGGTGTGCGCAATGGCCTTTTCAAACTCAAAATCGGCCGGGTTGCGCAGGCCTCTCAGGATAAACTGGGCATCGATTTTTTTACAGAAGTCCACGGTCAGCCCTTCATAGGTCATGACCTTTATTTTCGAGACATCGCTGAAGGCTTCCTCGATAAAGCGTTTTCTTTCTTCTATGGGGAACATGTATTTTTTCTCAGCATTGATCCCTATGGCAATGACGAGTTCGTCAAACAGGGTAAGCCCTCGCATGATGATATCGTAATGTCCTAAAGTGATGGGATCAAACGACCCCGGAAAAATTGCTCGTTTCATATTTTTGTTCAAGGTTCAAGGTTCAAGGTTCAAGGTTCAAAGTTCAAAATTTTACTCGGTCCCTGAGCAGAGTCGAAGGGAAGGTTCAATCGGACCCTGAATCCTTCGGTTAAATACTATACTGAGTTTATCGAAATACTCAGGATAAACTAAAGTCGAAGGGCTTCTATTGCATTATTAAAGAGCTCTTCCAGCGAAATACCCGCTTTCCGGGCCTGTTGAGGCAGTATGCTTTCTGCCGTAAACCCGGGAATGGTGTTTACTTCCAGCAGGTGGGGCACATCGTTTACAATGATGTATTCGCTGCGGCTAAAGCCTTTTAACTTCAGTGTTTCGTATACCTTTTTGGCCATGTCCGATACTTTGGCCGTCATGTCTTCACTAAGCCTTGCCGGGGTAATCTCCTGCGACTGGCCGAGGTACTTGGCATTATAGTCGAAAAAGTCGTTTTCCGATACAATCTCCGTAAGGGGCAGCACAGTGACTTCACCTTTATACTGAATAACCCCTACGGAAACTTCCGTTCCGTCCAGAAAAGACTCTATAATGATCTCATCGTCTTCCTTGAACGCGTGTTCTATGGCGGGCAAAAGGTCTTCTTCCCTGCTTACCTTGGAGATACCGAAGCTCGACCCCGCCTTGTTGGCTTTGACAAAACAGGGGAGCCCTACCTTGTCTGTAATTTCGTTTGCCCGGATAATATCTCCTTCGTTCAGGTAATACGAAGTAGCACAGGGAATGCCATAAGCCCTGAGCACCGACAGGCAGTCCCTTTTGTTAAAGGTAAGGGCAGCCTGGTAAAAATCACAGGACGTATGCGGAATGTTCAGCAGGTCCAGGTAGGCCTGTATATAACCATCCTCACCGGGAGAACCGTGTATGGCAATAAACACCCCGTCGAAATTGATCTTTTCACCCTTTGGCGAAATGCTGAAATCGTGCCTGTCCACGGGAAACTCTTCGTCATTGTCGTTTACATATACCCATTTATCCCGGAAGATATGGATGCGGAAAAGGTTGTAGGCCTCTTGGTTCAAATGGCGGTAAACCACATTACCGCTTTGTAGGGAGATCTCGTATTCGCTGGAATACCCTCCCATAAGGATCGCAATATTTTTTTTCATGAGCTACACGAAAGAGTTCCTTAAATTCGTTTAATCAAAAGTATCATTAATAAATCAAAAGATAAAAAAACTTTCAGGATTAAATTTCGGAATGAAGTATCAGGGGACAGGTGACCGGTGACGGATGACCGATGGTACGATACCTGATCACCCGTCATCCGTCACCGGTCACCTGCCATCAAAGTCCACAGTTTTTATATCTTTGTCAACTAAATAAAGGACATGAGCATTTTTAGATTCCTGGCAAGTAAAAGTTTCCTGGCCCAGATCATCATAGCGGGGATGGTTGTCATTGCGTTGATAATCCTGGCTTTACAGTGGTTGAAGATCACTACGAACCACGGCGAATTTGTCACTGTACCCGACCTTTCCAAAAAGACCCTTAACGAGGTGAAAGAGACCCTGGACCAGGCCGATCTGAGGTTCGAGGTGTTGGATTCAGCGAATTTCAACCCTTCTTATCCCAGGTATTCCGTAATAGAGCAGGAGCCCACGGGAGGAAGTAAGGTGAAGGAAAACAGGAAGATATACCTTACGATAAACCCGTCCGGTTACCGGGAAGTGAGTGTGCCGAACATTATACAGGTAACCCGTCGTAATGCCGAGTCCATGCTGCGGGCCGTAGGGCTGGAAGTAGGCCGGGTGGAATATATAGATGAGATCGGAAAAGACATGGTCTATTATATCCAGTACCAGGGCAAAAAGATAGCGCCGGGCGATCAGTTTCCGAAAACCACCAAAATAGACCTGGTATGTGGTAATGGAGGTAAAGAAGAGAAAAAAGAAGAAGAGTCCGGGGACGAAGGGGCAGAAACAGAGCAAACTAACAGCGAGGATAATGGCGGAGCATAACGATATTGAAGAGCAGGAGCAGGACGACGAATTATACGAACACTACAATTTTACGGCGGGTAAGGGGCAGGAACCTCTCAGGGTAGACAAATACCTGATGAACTTCATAGAGAATGCCACCCGCAACAAGATACAACAGGCAGCGAAGAACGGCAATATCTGGGTGAACGGAACAGCGGTAAAATCCAATTACAGGGTAAAGGCCGGGGATGAGGTGAAGGTGTTGTTCGAACATCCGCCATATGAATTTCTGCTGACCCCGGAAAACATACCACTCGACATCGTGTATGAAGACGATTCACTACTCGTGGTGAACAAGCCGGCCGGTATGGTGGTACATCCCGGTCATGGCAATTACAGCGGAACCCTGATCAATGCATTGGTGTATCACTTTGACCATCTTCCCCAAAACAGCAATGAGCGCCCCGGGCTGGTGCACCGTATCGATAAGGATACCAGCGGGCTGCTGGTCATTGCCAAAACCGAGAAGGCCATGACACATCTCGCCCGGCAGTTTTTTGAAAAGACCAGCGAAAGGGAATACGTGGCCCTGGTATGGGGAAATGTAGAAGAGGACGAAGGAACCATAGAAGGGCATATCGGAAGGCATCCTAAAAACCGTCTGCAGATGACCGTGTTTGAAGACGGGGCGCACGGCAAAGAGGCCGTGACGCATTACAGGGTGTTGGAACGACTGGGGTATGTAACCCTGGTGTCGTGCAGGCTGGAGACCGGCCGTACCCATCAGATACGTGTGCACATGAAGCACATAGGGCACACTTTGTTCAACGATGAACGTTATGGAGGCGAGAAGATACTGAAAGGGACAACCTTTACCAAGTATAAACAGTTTGTGGAAAACTGTTTCAAAATATTGCCCAGGCAGGCTCTGCATGCCAAGACCCTGGGGTTTGAGCACCCGGTAACGGGAGAGTCCCTCAGCTTCGATTCGCCCCTGCCGGAAGATATGTCCTCCTGCGTGGAAAAGTGGCGGAATTATTCCAGGCACATAGAGGGGTGAGGATAAGACAGATTTTTCCGGTGTATCTTTCCGGTTGATTGAAGTATCCGGAACGGCGATATGGTTCCGACGGGTAGACATCAATGGATAATCTTATCCGGCATATCGGTAAGCATATAGCATTAGCTTTTCTTTAAAAGAAAACAGCCCGGACAAATAAATTTCAGGAGTTACTTGTATTTTCCTATTTTTACATAAGCCTTAACAAATAATCACCCCCATGAAAAAAACTCTATTTGCCCTTTTGGTGCTGGCACTCATCGTCCATTCCTGTAAGAAAAAAGAACCCGTTGATATTGTAGTCATCAATGCTAATGTATATACCGTAAACAACGCTTTTGAAAAAGCGGAGGCCTTTGCGGTGAAAGACGGGAAATTTGTAGCCATAGGTACTTCAGATGAGATCGGCGAGAGGTTTTCTGCCACAGAGATCATAGATGCGAACGGGAAAACGATCATTCCCGGGTTTATCGATGCCCACTGTCATTTTTACGGTTTGGGGATGAATCAGCAGTATGCTGACCTGAGAGATACCAAAAGTTTTGATGAGATCGTAGAAAAGCTCCTTGCCTTTCAACAGGAAAAAGAGCAAAGCGTTATCCTGGGAAGGGGATGGGACCAGAACGACTGGGAAGTAAAAACATTCCCCGACAAGGAAAAACTGGACAAATTGTTCCCCGATACCCCAGTGGTCCTGGAGCGTATAGATGGCCATGCCTACCTGGTGAACCAGAAAATGCTGGACATGGCAGGTATTACCGGAGAAACCGAAGCAGATGACGGAGAGGTGGTATTGAAAGACGGAAAACCTACTGGAGTACTGGTGGATGGCCCCATGAGCCTGGTAGATGCCATATTACCTCCGCCCGATAAGGAAATGCAGATCAATGCCCTTAAAGATGCCCAGCAAATATGCTTTGGCTACGGACTTACCACGGTGAACGATGCGGGGCTTTCGAGGGAAACCATAGAACTCATAGACAGCCTGCAACGTATGAATACCCTGGATATCCGGATATACGCCATGGTGCGTAACAGCGAAAAGGATGTAAACTATTATTTATCCAGGGGAATACAAAAGACCGACAAACTGGATGTCCGTTCCATAAAAGTATATGCAGACGGGGCATTGGGGTCCAGGGGAGCAGCTTTGAAAACCCCGTATTCAGATCAGGACGGGCATTACGGAGCCATGGTCACCCCTGTGAAAAATATCGAAGCCCTGGCCAAAAAGATCGCGGCCTCCGACTACCAGATGAATACCCATGCCATAGGAGATTCTGCCAATGTTGCCGTACTCAGGGCCTACGCCGGGGCATTGAATGGTAAGAAAGACAGGCGGTGGAAAATAGAACATGCCCAGATCATAAGCCCGGAAGATTTCGATTGTTTTGAACAGGGTATTATTCCTTCCGTACAACCTACACATGCTACGAGTGATATGTACTGGGCAGGGGACAGGCTGGGAGAACAACGACTGAAAGGGGGATATGCCTATAAAACCTTGCTGAACAAGGCAGGGGTCATTGCATTGGGCACCGATTTCCCGGTAGAACATGTAAACCCCTTTTATACCTTCTACGCCGCAGTGGCCAGAAAAGACCTGGAAGGTTACCCCGACAAAGGATTTCAGCCCGAAGATGCCCTGAGCAGGGAAGAAGCATTACGCGGAATGACTATCTGGGCTGCATATTCCAATTTTGAAGAAGATGAAAAAGGAAGCATAGCCCCCGGAAAGTTTGCCGATTTTATCGTTTTGGATAAGGACATCATGGAGGCTTCTCTCGAAGAAATTCCCGGAATGAAAGTCGAAAGGACATTTGTAGGAGGGAAGAAGGTGTATTAAAATAACCGAAGGCGTTGCCTGAGCACTTCGGTAAACCCGGAAACTACTTGCCGAAGGGGATAAAACTTAGACAGTTTCTAAAATCCGGGCAAAAAAAAATCCGGAAAGTTTCCACAGTGGAAAATTCCCGGATTCTCTGGGTACAATTAAAAAACTATTTTTCGCGGATCGGGATCTTTACCCTGACCGTGTCCCATCCCAGGTACATATCCGCTCCGTTATCTCCGGGTTCAAAAGTGATGGAAAACGATTCCAGCGACTTGCTGTCCGAGCTTGCAGGTACCGTAGTACGGGCCACATCGTGAGCTTCGTTGTAATCGAAAGCACCCCAGACATCGGTATCGCTGTTAAGGATGATCACCCATTCTTTCCTGCCGGGAAGGCTAAAAAGGGAATAGGTCCCGGCCTTTACTTCCTTGTCTCCGAATATCACATCCTTAAAAAAGGTGATCTCCGTGGCTTCATTGGCCCCGGTACGCCATACCGCATCAAAAGGGATCAGGGTTCCGGCAACGGGCCTGCCTTTCTTTTGCGGCCTTCCGTAAATTACTTTTACAATAGGAGGGGCCTTCCGGCCGGTACGGTAATAGGCAATGTCATGCGGACTTTTGTCCGGCCCGCTGAATTTTTGGGCGTGGATCTCCGGTGCAAATGTCATGGCAGTGACAAGTATGAATAAGCTGATATAATGTCTCATAATATAAATAATTGGGTTGCGTATTGACAGGTTTCAAAATTAGAAAATCCTTTTCAATTAATGATATGCCCGCAGTGACTTTTGGATTTTTTTATGACCGGCAGGAGTTTCCTGTCAGGATAGTAATGCCTGGTCGAGGTCGGCAATGATATCCTCTACATTTTCCAGTCCTACCGATATTCTTACCAATCCGTCGGTGATGCTTACCTCGAGGCGGTCCTCCTCGTTGAGCTTGCTGTGCGTGGTCGATGCGGGGTGGGTTACAATGGTCCGTGTATCTCCCAGGTTGGCCGAAAGTGAACACAGTTTTATGGCATTGAGGAATTTTCTTCCGGCTTCAACACCTCCTTTGACCTCAAAGGCCACGACGCAGCCTCCCGCCTTCATCTGTTTTTTGGCCACTTCATACTGCGGATGTGATTTCAGGAAAGGATATTTTACCCAGTTTACTTTGGAATGGTCTTCTAAAAATTCGGCAACTTTCATCGCATTTTCACAGTGCCTGTCTACACGTACAGCCAGAGTTTCCAGACTTTTGGACAGTACCCATGCGTTGAAGGGGGAAAGTGATGGCCCCGTATTTCGGGAAAAGAGATAGATCTCCCGGATGAGGTCTTTACTTCCTACGGTAATTCCTCCCAATACACGGCCCTGCCCGTCGATCAGCTTGGTGGCGGAATGGATGACCAGATCGGCACCGAACTTTATCGGGTTTTGCAGGTAGGGTGTGGCAAAACAATTGTCGATCACCAGGATAAGGTTATGCTTTTTGGCAATATTTCCGAGCAATTCGAGGTCAAGGATATCCACGGCGGGGTTGGTAGGGGTTTCCGCGAACAGTATTTTGGTATTGGGCTGTATGAGCGACTCTATTCTTTCGGTCTCACTAACCTTAAAATAGGAAGTGCTGATGTTCCACTTCGGCAAAAACTTGGTGAATAAGGTATGTGTGGACCCAAAGACCGAACGGGCCGAAACGATGTGGTCGCCGCTGTTCAGCAGGGCTGCAAAGGTAGAAAATACCGCCGCCATTCCGGTAGCAAAGGCATAACCGCTTTCGGCACCTTCCATTTTACAGATCTTTTCTACAAATTCCGAAGTATTGGGGTTGGTAAAGCGGCTGTATATATTCCGTTCCTTTTCTTCCGCAAAGGAAGCTCTCATATCCTCGGCGTCTTCAAAGACAAAACTGGAGGTGAGATATAAAGGGCTGGTGTGTTCCAGGAATTCCGTTTTTTCGATACGGGTTCGGACAGCGTCGGTTTCAAAATGTTGTTTTTTCATTGTTTATAAAAGGTTTATGCTGTTGTTTAAGTTTAGTATTTTTCGTACTTTTGATTTATGTGTTCTTCTAAAAAATATAAAAATATAGAATCGGTTTCACACTACGCAATGGAGTCGCAAATAGCATCTTTTCGTATTGAAGGAATTAAAATATCTAAGAAAAGAGCACAGGAAATCCGTAGGGAAGTCGTGAATGACCTTCGAAAAGATATCGCTACTCCAGATTCCTGAAAAAAGCTATCATAGGCTCATATTTTTTGTGCGAAGCAGCTTGTACGGCTGCTATATAGGCTTTCATATTCTTATCGGTAATTTTGTTAAATGAAAATCTTCTAAAACCATGCTTCAGGGCTATCAGGTTGGCCAGCAATCTTGCAGTTCTTCCGTTTCCTTCCCTGAAAGGATGAATAAATAGAAATTCTGCATGTAGTGGAGCTATGTGTGTAATTAAATTTTCATAACTATCATATCTTTTTGGTAGAGAAAGTAGAAAATCCTTTTCAAATTCCTTGATAATGTCGGGTAAAAATTTTGCGGCAGGGAACAGGAAGCCTCCTTTAGATATATTTACCTGTCGTAAAGTACCTGCAAAATCATAAAGATGTTCTAAAGCAGCTTTATGGACTTTAGCAATAAAAGACCATGAGAATATCTCTAATTCGTTCAATTGCATTTCATAACGAATTTCGGCTCTTAAAAAACCTTTGTACTCTTCCTCTCCGATTATTTTCGGATCGGTAAGCCTTAGTTTATTGGGTAAAATCTCATCTTCCGATTTTGACGTATGGTACTTCATTTTACACGTTTAGTGCTTTTTGTTTATTCCTGGGGATTATACTTTTTTTATTACAAGATTCATTTCCTTTGTAATAATATCTATATCCCTGGTGTCCGTCATCCAGTTCACAAAAGCCGCCCGGACACCTTTTTTGCTGTTATACACCGTGGGTGTCATAAAAACTTTTCCCGTATCGTTCAATGCCGTTAGAAAAGCGTTTACCTTATCCTGGTTTTCCGCTCCGGCCAATGTAAAACAAACGGTATTGAGCCTTACCGGAGCCAGTAGCTCAAAATAAGGGTTTTGTTCGATAAAATTCCCGAACAGTTGTGTCATTTCGATGGCATTTTCCACAATGTCCCGATAGCCTTTTTTGCCATATGCCGTCAGTGAGAACCAAACGGGGAGCGCCTTCAGTCTCCTGGAATTTTCGGGCAGGAAATTGAGGTAGTTGAAATTTTCCATCGGGTCGCCGAGATAGGGGGCGTTGGAGTTCTGAAAAGTCTCTGCCTGTAACAGTTTATGTTCTTCCCGGACCAGGAAGAATGCACTCTCATAGGGCACATTCAACCATTTATGACAGTCCACCGTAATACTGTCGGCCTGTTCCCAGCCGTCCATCAGGTGTTTATAGGCAGGGGAGCAGATGGCAAACCCGCCAAAAGCGGCGTCGATATGCCACCAGAAACGGTGTTTTTGCCTGAGCTTTGCAATGGCTTTAAAATCGTCGAAATCAACGGTGTTTACGGTTCCGGCACTGGATATAAGGATAAAGGGGCTGCCCTGCAGTTCTTCGATCTTATTTTCCAGTTCGTCGATATCCATGGCCTCCCGGTTTCCTTTAAGGGTGTTGACCTTTGTAATGTTCCTGCTGCCCAGGCCGAGCATGGCCAGGGACTTTACGGAAGACGAATGGGGTGTTGTAGTAAGGATATGTACATCATCACGGATACCGTCTTTGGCATAGTCTTTTCCCAGTTCCCTGCCATACCATTGCCTGGCCACGGCCAGGCAGGTAAAATTGGACATGGTAGCCCCGGTAACAAAACCGCCGAAAAAGTCCGGAGGCAGTTCAAAGAGATCGAGGAGGAGTTTTATGGTCTCCAGTTCAATGACAGCAGAAATATCTCCCTGCCCCTCAACGGTCTGTGTATTCTGATCATATATCGAAGCCAGCCAGTCGCCGGCAATGGAAGCCGGCGTGGAACCGCCGATAACAAAACCGAGATACCTGGGGCCCGAAGAAGACACCATCAGGGGTTCCAGCCTTTGATTGAACAGTTCCAAAGTACCTTCGGCCCCCAGTCCTTCCTCGTTCAATCCGGGAGCATCGCCCACCTGATGTGTGGTCGAAGCAGGTCTTTGCCTCAGGTTTTTGAGATAATGAACACCTTGCTTCCTTACCTTGTCCAGCAGGGTATCCAGTTCGTTGAGTTCCTTTTGTAAATGGTGGTACATCTGTATATGATTTAATTGGGGTTAAAATTCTTTAGCCTTAATCCGGTTCAAACCCATCGCTAAGCCAAGCAAGTGTTAATCTAAATCTAGCATCTCACACCTCTCACTTTCTCACGCCTCTCACTCCCCTTTGTCCGCCAGTCTCAGGATATCCCCGAACACTCCTCTGGCAGTAACTTTAGCACCTGCTCCGGCACCCTGAACAACAAGGGGGCGGTCGCCATAAGACTCGGTGTATATCTCAAAGATGGAATCGGAACCTTTGACCTGCCCGAGAGCACTTTGTTCGGGTACAGACACGAGTTTTACCTCGAGTATCCCTTTGTCCTGTTGCAGGTCGCCCGAGAGTTCGCCGATATAACGGAGTACATGCCCGGGTTCCTGTTTGGCCTTGATCCCGGCATAGGTGGTGTCGAGTTCCTGTAATCTGGACAGGAAACCGGAGGCTTCGCCCTCCCGTAACCCCGATGCTTCGGGAATGAGGTTCTGGATGTCGATGTCCTCAAATTCGTTTTTCAGGTCCAGTTCCCTGGCCAGGATGAGAAGTTTTCTTCCCACATCATTGCCAGAGAGGTCTTCCCTGGGGTCGGGTTCCGTAAAACCGTTGTCTACGGCTTCCTGCAAAATCTCACTGAAAGGCCTGTCTTCCACGGAAAACGTATTGAAAAGGTAGCTCAGCGATCCGGAGAATACTCCTTTTATCCCTGTGATATTTTCTCCCGAAAGGTGCAGCAGCTTAATGGTGTCGATCAGCGGAAGTCCGGCGCCGACATTGGTTTCGTAAAGGTACTGCTTTTGATTTTTTTCGAGGGTTTCCCTCAGTTCTTTATAAAAATTATAACTCAGCGTATTGGCTATTTTGTTGGAAGAAATAAGGTCAAAACCGTTGTTTACGAGTTCGATGTAGTTTTCCACAAAATCAACATTGGCCGTGTTGTCTATGGCCACGAGGTTTTCCAGGTGGTGCTTTTTGGCAAAGTCGATCACGGCGTTCACCTCGGAATGTTGTTTACTCGAAGTTATGGAAGCTGCCCAGTCTTCCCGGATGCCGTTCTTATCGAGCAACAGCTTGCGGGAATTGGCTACGGCAAAGATATTCAGCCTGATATTTTTTCGCTTTTCGATAGCATCGGCCGAAGAAAGGATCTGTTCGATCAGGGTTCCTCCCACCAATCCGTGGCCGAATATGGCAATGTTGACCTTTTTGGAGATACCGAATATTTCGCCGTGAATAACGTTCAGGGCCTTGTGAAGGTCGGATTTCCGGACGACGAGGCTGACGTTTTTCCCGGTCACGGTATTGTTGAACAACAGGGGAACAACCTGGTTTCTTATCAGCGCATTATACGGCTTGTGGAAAGTGCTCAGGTCCTGCCCCACGATAGAGATCACGGAAACATCGTCTACGGCCGATATTTTGTTGACGTCTTTGGAATAAAAATCTTTCTCAAATTCCTTTTCCAGTTCTATGATGGCCCTGGCGGCATTTTCGGCATCGACCACCAGGCCGATCCCCCTTTCGGACGATCCCTGGGAAATAATGCTGACACTGATGCCGCTTTCTCCCAGCGCCCTGAATATCCGTGCGTCTACTCCGGCTTTTCCGAGCAGCCCGCGCCCTTCGAGGTTCAGCAGGGCTACATCTTCCAGGACCGAAAGCGATTTGATACCTTCTTTGTTGGGGCTGGAAGTGATCAGGGTTCCCTGGTTATCGTTGTTAAAGGTATTGAGTATCCGGAGCGGAATATTCTTTTCAATAAGGGGTATAATGGTCTTGGCGTGCAGGATGGTGGCTCCGAAGTTGGCCATTTCGTTGGCCTCATTATATGACAGCTGTTCTATACGTTGCGCATCGGGGACCAGTTCGGGATTGGCAGTGAATATGCCATCTACATGGGTGTAACTTTGAAGTTCTCCCGCATCGAGGAAATTGGCGATAAGGGAAGCGGTATAATTGCTGCCGTTCCTGCCCAGGGTAGTGGTTTCGTTCTTTACATTGGAGCCGATAAACCCGGTAACGATGTTTACTGTATCGTGATTGTGTTCTTCAAAATGGGCCAGCACATTATCCTTGGACAGTTTTTCCAGGGGCTGGGCATTCCCGAATTTTTCATCGGTCTTGATGAGTTTCCTGGTATCGGTAAATACGGCATTGATCCCCTTGTTTCTCAGGACTTCGGTAATCAGTTTTGCCGAAATGACCTCACCTTTGGAGAGTATCTGGTCCTTGACCTTGGAGCTGAAATCACCGAGGAGTTTTACGCCTTCAAAGAGTTTTTCCAGTTTGGTGAATTCTTCAGAAAAATCGACAAAATCGAAATCTGCCTGTTGATAGGTCTTGAAGGCTTCGAATTGTGCCGAATAGTCTTCGTTCCGGGCGGCTTTTGCCAGTATTTCTTCCAGTTCGTTGGTGGCATTACCTCTTGCGGAGACCACTACGGTAATGTTTTCGCCCTGTTTGATCTTATCTTCTATAATGGTAAGGGCATGGTGTATACCTTCTCCATTAGCCAGCGATTTGCCGCCAAACTTCAGTACTTTCATCCTGTTGCTGTTTTTTCCTTTTTGAAATATTCCTGCTATGAGTTTTTCCAGTTGTTCAAATTCGATTAAAAAGGCGTCGTGCCCGTGTACGGAGTGTATTTCCCCGTAGGTGACCCTGTCGTGGGCCAGTGCCAGTTGCTTGTGGGTTTCCCTGTTCTCCTCTGCGGTAAAGAACAGGTCGGAGTCTACCCCGACAATATGGATGTTGGCATTGATAGATTCCAGTACGTTAAAATGCTCTTTGCGTTCCCGGGTTACATCAATGGTTTTCAGCAACTGGTTCATCAGCTTATAGGCCGCGAGTTGAAAACGTTCCTGTAATTTGTTCCCGTGGTGCAGGAGCCAGCTCTCCACGTTGAAGACCTGGAGCTCTTCATTGGTGGTTCTGTTAAACCGTGTCTTGAAAGACGCCGGTGTGCGATAACACAGCATGGCGTGCATACGCGCATCGTGCACAGGTTGTTTGGAATTGACGAGAAACTGCTCCTGGACCTGGCAGTTGGCAATAAGCCAGTCTGTCGATTTCCAGTCAGAAGCTATGGGGATGAGGTGTTCCGTGATGTCCGGGTTGAGTACGGCCATTTCCCAGGCGATCCCGCCCCCGAGGGAGCCTCCGATGAGGGCAAAGAGTTTTTCTATCTGCAACTGTTCCAGCCCCAGGAGAAATATCCGGGCCATATCGCGGGCCACAAAATCCTTGTAGTTGTCGATGACAAACCCGTCGTAGCCATTGCCGGGCACGTTAAAGGCCAGTATGGTATATACGGAGGTGTCTATGCCTTTACCTTCACCGATAAGGTCTTTCCACCAGCCGGCTTCCCCGGCAACGTCAGAATTTCCCGTAAGTGCGTGATTCACCTGTATTACCGGCGCTTCTCCCAGGGGTTTTCCGAAAACCTGGTATGAAAGCGGAATACGGGAGATCTTTACACCGAGGTCGGTGACAAAATCTGTGATCTCAAGCTGATTTAAGTTGCTTTTCAATGTAACGGTCTTTAGTTATTCATGAGTCCGTCTAAAAAGGATATACCCGTCATGCTGAATCCCGATGTCTCGGGACAGGCATTGTTCCAGCATCCCATGACACTGATCGGACAATCGTTATGAGACCCTGAAACAACCCTTCGACTGTGCTCAGGGTAAAAGTTCAGGGTGACGTAAAGATTACTTTTTAGACAGTCTCTTTTTATTTGTTTAGCTGACAATTTACAATTCAGGTCTTTACCAATTGTAAACTGTCAATGGCCAGCTTTAAAACAGGCGCTCCAATAGTATTCTTATTAAATTCGATAAATGTTACAAGAAAAGCGTATTACGGAAAGTAATTACCTTGCGACCATGCGGGAAAAGCACGGCGTTATCTTTCCCCTTTCCGGGGTAGAATGTAGCACCTTCTCCACAGGGGAGGGTTGCTAAGGCTTCACAGGGTCTATTCCCTCGGCCTTTCTTGATAACATTTATATTTTTCTGAACCTGTTGCCCCGAATATATTCGGGAAAGTCTCTATACAGAAGAGACATTAAAATCATAATGAGGGGCAAAGTAATGGAATTATAATGAAACTGACAATATTTTATATCAATTTTTACGAATGCCGGATACCGTTATTGATCAGATATTCCCGAGGATACTGTCCATGATCCATGCCGTGTGTACCGCCGTTATTCCTGTAGAAGGATGTATGCTATTACCGGCCAGGTGTTCTTTGATGTTCTTAACATGATATAACTGTATGTTTTCCGGGTTATCGATAAAGAGCTCCTGTTTTGCCTGCCCGTTGTCCAGGAACAGGGGTGTTTCGTCAAAAACGGAAAAAGTAAGTTTCCCTTTGCTTCCGAAAATTTCCACACGGTCTTCCCGGGTATGGCATCCGAAGTTCCAGCTTCCGGTTCCGGTAACCCCGTTTTCGTGCAGCCAGCATGAAACAATCGCGTCCTTTGCACCGTAGAGGCCCTGCTGGTTGAGGCTTATGCCTTGTACCTGCCTGACGTTCCCCAGAAGAAAGGTAAACAGGTCCAGGCCGTGGCTGGCCAGGTCGTCGAAATACCCTCCTGCAGCTATTTCGGGATCGGTCCGCCAGTTGTATTCCCCGGAAAGGTCCAGGTCATTGGGCGGCTTGCTCAGGTGCCAGCTGAGGTGCCTTACTTCACCGATCTCATTGTGGTCCAGCCAGGTCTTTACCTGGCGGAACCTTGGCAGGGAACGGCGGTAATAGGCAACAAACAACGGAACTTTTGCTTTTTCAAACGCAACCTGAATGGCCAGCCCGTCCCGGTAGGAGGGGGCGAGGGGTTTTTCTATACAACAGGGCTTGCCGGCTTCGGCAACTTTTAGTCCGTAATACTTGTGCGTATCGGGAGGGGTGGCGATGTAAACAGCATCGATTTCTGTGTCGTTGATAAGCTCGTCTGCATCGGTATAATATTTTTTTACATGATGTCTTTCGGCGTAATCCCGGACCTTACCGGCATTGCGGCGCATTACGGCAGCGAGCTCAAATCCCCCGGTTTTTTGATAAGCAGGGCCACTTTTTTTCTCGGTGACATTGCCACACCCTATAATGCCCCAGTGAATAGGTTTGTACATTATCTCTTTTGATTTATGTCCTAAGTCTTTAAGTCCTACGTCTTTTACTCTATTTTTTTTCTTCGGCCGGTCCGCGCATATGTATGATCAGTCCGTTCAGAAAATTTCGCAGGAACTGGTCCCCGCATTCCATGTATTTCGGGTGATCTTCCTTTCGGAACAGGGCCCCGAGCTCAGATCTGGACACGTTAAAATTTACCAGTTTCATGATCTCTACAATGTCATCATTGGTCAGTTTTAATGCTACCCGTAATTTTTTTAAGATATCGTTATTGGTCATAAGTTTTTGTATTTAAGGGTATATGTCATTTTTTCATTATGGTTTCCGCAGAAAACAATTCGGAAAACTCTACCGAGGCGGTCTTTCGGTTATAAAATGCCGAGGCGAGGCCTATATTGCCGGTGATGACCTGTTCCCGTATAAAAGTGTTTTGTCGTATTATCTTTTCCTTGGAAAATTCCAGGTTAAACCTGGTGATGGCGTCGGTGATGTTCTCCGGGCTATTGTTTTCCTGGTAGTTTTTAAATGTTTCGGAAGCAAGGGCATCTTTGATCAGGGGAGTTAAATGCGATGGATTTTTAGTGGTATGAGCTTCTATGGCTTCGGAGACAAAAGAATTGCCTGAATTTCCCATAAGAAGAATGAGCCTCGCGCCCTGGTTACGGCAGGCTATTTCTATGCTTTGTATAATGTGCCTGCTCACGGCATTTCCGGCAGCCCGTATAGGAATGAGCTCACCGATACCGGTATTGAGGAGCATGTTGAGAGGTTCCCTGAGGTCTATACAGTTCACTACTACTGCCAGGGGTGAAGAACTCAGAAAATCCGTAAGTTCCTTGTTTCTCAGCCGCCGGGAGACCAGGTTGCCCTTTGCGTAGTTTTTATTGCCTTCCTTCAGGTAATCCAGGATCTCCTGCGGGGATGATTTTTGAATTTCTTTCTGAATACTGTTCTCCACAAAATCGATCTCTTCCCCGATATTATAACTTTCCTTAAGGCCTATGATATTTACATCAATATCGTGTTCTTTGGCAAAAGTATTTTCAAAGTCCCGGAGGATCTCCACCACATCCAGGTCTATATAATGGGAAAAGGTGGCATCTATGATAACCTTGCTGTGATCCGGAACGTTCCAGAGCGTATTTTTTATGGAAGCCCTGTTCAGGAAGGAAACCTCATTGGAAAGTTCCAGTTTGATAGCTTCTCCCTGTATTAATTTTGTGTTTTCTATAAAGAAAGGGTTGTAATAGTTGTTTCGAAGAAGGAAAAATACACTTAGTGCCGAGCCTATAAGTACCCCTATAAGTACATCGGTAAGCAGAATGGCAATAATAGTAATGACAAAAGGGATAAACTGGCTCCATCCCTTGGCATACATTTTCCGGAACAGGGAAACAGATGCCAGTTTGTACCCCACAACGAGCAGTATGGCCGAGAGTGAGGCCAGGGGAATGAGGTTTATTACCGAACTTATAAAAAGCACGCTCAAAAGCAGCAGGATACCGTGGAGTATGGTTACGAGTTTGGTCTGGCCGCCGGATTCGATATTTACGCTGCTGCGTACTACGACAGAAGTAATGGCAATACCGCCTATCAAACCAGATAAGGTATTGCCGATTCCCTGGGCTATCAGTTCCCTGTTGGGAGGAGTTTTGCGTTTATGAGGGTCTATATTATCGGTGGCTTCTATGTTGAGCAGGGTCGATAACGATGCGATAACTGCGATCGTGATGGCAGTGGTCCATATTTCCATATGGCCTATAACCCCAAAATCCGGGGTGGTGATCAATGAGGACAGGCTTTCTACTTTGGGGATATTGACCAGGTGGTGGCTGTCCAGATACAGGCCGGGAATGAAATATTTAAAAAGAAAATTCAACAAAACCCCCATAATAACGACGACCAGTGCCGGCGGAAACAGTTTAAAATTTTTCAACGGGGTCTTATCCCAGAACAACAGGGTAAAAAGGGAAAGCAGGGTGAGAATGATGGAACCCGGGGTAAAGGATTGGAAAAACAAGGTGACCATTTTCCAGGTGTTTTCCAGGTAATCTTCCGAAAAACTGGAAAAACGACTGTGGTCCAGCTCCATCCCTACGGCGTATTTGAGCTGTGACAGGATAAGTATAATACCGATGGCCGCGAGTAATCCTTTAATGATACTGGTGGGGATATAGTCGGCAATAAGTCCTGCTCTTAGTATTCCGAAAAGCAATTGAAACAATCCTGCAATAACCAGGGCAGTCAGGAAAATATCAAAGCCACCCAGGTCCTGGATAGCCAGGAACACTACGGCAGACACGCTGGCGGCAGGCCCGCTGACACTGGTCCCCGATTTACTGACCACACCGATGAGCAGCCCGCCTATAACTCCGGATATCAGCCCGGAAATAAGAGGTGCTCCGCTGGCCAGTGCTATGCCCAGGCACAGGGGAAGCGCTACGAGGAACAGTACAACACCCGCGGGAATATCTTTGTCCAGCTGCGAGAATATGGGGTTGTGGACCTCTTCACGATCCGGTCTTTTTACAAATTCTTTTAAGTTGGGTAATTTTCTCAAAGTGGTTCTTTTTCGGATTTAGCGGGAAATTTTTGTCAAGATATTGCTTTTTTATGAATAATGGGAAGTAAGAATGTTTATTGGTAGGGTAAACGGAATTATAACCGGTTGCCGGTTGCAGGTTTGCCTGTTGTTGTTTTGTGTTTTCAGACCCCAAAACTCCTGACTTTCAAACCAAGTCCTTGTATAAGTCTTTGATGATTCATCAGCTTTTAAAAAAAGTCACCTGTTTGATTGTCAGTTGCTTGTAAAAATCGTAAATTAACTGCACACTAATCACAACTTTAAAAATGAAAACAAAAATTTTAACACCCGTTTTGGCTGTTTTAATGGTTTGGGGAATGCAGACCGTTATTGTAGCCCAGGAAAAGGAAGCTACTCCTGTTTCCGAAGATCAGCAGGCTGCTATGATGGAGGCCTGGAATGCTTATAAGGCCCCCGGCGAGATGCACAAAATGCTCGCTATGGACGAGGGAGAATGGAATGCGGAAATAACACACTGGGCGGACCCTTCGGCGCCACCGGAAAAAGCCAAGGGTACGGAGGTCTGCAAAATGGTGATGGGAGGGCGTTACCTGAAAACATCCTTTACCAGCGAGATTATGGGGCAACCTTTTAAAGGGCTCGGTTATACGGGATATGACAACGCCAAAAAGGAATTTATCAGTACCTGGATAGACGATATGGGGACGGGGATGATGATAGCACGCGGACCTGCACCCGAAGGAGACAGCAATACTATGGAAATGAAAGGCACTATGGTAGACCCGATGACGGGGGAAGACATGAAAGTCCGCGAAGTGCTTACCCGTATCGATGAGAATACCCGTATGATGGAAATGTATATAGAACATCAGGGGCAGGAGATGAAAACAATGGAAATAAAATACAGCAGGAAATAAGCATGATATTCTCCGACATTGTCACTATCGCAGCGGGGACTGCGGCAGCCTTGATGGCCGGTCTTTTTTACGCTTTTAGCATTGCGGTCAACCGGGCGCTGGAGCAGCTTGGCGACAAGGCGTTTGTCTCTGCCATGCAGGCTATAAACTCTAAAATTCTGAATCCCATGTTCTTTCTGGGGTTTTTCGGTACACCACTGTTATTACTGCTGGCTACCTTTATGCATAGTGACGGGGGAGGCCTTCCGTTTATTTTCCTTTTATCGGCTACCGTACTCTATTTTGCAGGCGTATTTGGTGTTACGGTAGTCAAAAATGTCCCGATGAATAACAAACTGGCTGAACTGGCTCCGGAAACGGCTTCCGAAGAAGAGGTTTCCGGGGCCAGAATAGCTTTTGAAAAGCCCTGGCTGCGCTGGAACCATGTTCGCGCCGTGGTTTCGGTACTTACCGTGGTACTGGTCCTTATCGCAGCGGTTTTATCCTGATGATTTACAGGGAAGGGGCTATCTTATCTACGGCGTTTATGGTATAGTCCAGGTCCTCATAGCTGAGCGCATCGTTGAGGAACCAGCTTTCGAACGCACTTGGTGGCAGGTGTATACCTTCGTTCAGCATGCCGTGAAAGAACTTTTTAAAAGTGTCGTTATTCCCGGTAGCCGAACTGTCGAAATCCCTGACTTCCACCTCGGTAAAATGCACAGAGATCATAGAGCCCATCCTGTTGATCTGATGGGGGACCCCGTGTTTGTTCAATATTCTGGCTATGCCTTTGTGCAGGTATTGTGTTTTTTCTTCCAGGCTTTTAAACGTTTCCGGTTTTTGATCGAGTTCGGTGAGCATGGCCAGCCCGGCGCTCATGGCCAGGGGGTTACCGCTCAGCGTGCCGGCCTGGTATACCGGGCCGAGGGGGGCGAGGTGGTCCATGATCTCATTGCGTGAGGCAAAAGCACCCACAGGCATACCTCCGCCGATAACCTTGCCGAAAGTAACAATGTCTGCCCTGATACCGAGGACTTCCTGTGCTCCGCCTTTGGCCAGGCGGAATCCTGTCATCACTTCGTCGAAAATGAGGAGGGCACCATACTCGTCACAAAGGGAGCGCAAGCCTTCCAGGAATCCTTTTTCGGGCAGGATACACCCCATGTTCCCGGCTATGGGTTCTATGATAATGGCTGCAATGTCGTCTTTATTGGCTTCAAACAGCGTTTTTACCGATTCCGGGTCATTGTATGTTGCCAGGAGGGTGTCTTTGGCCGTTCCCCGGGGAACACCGGGACTGTTGGGAGTGCCAAAGGTCATGGCGCCGCTCCCGGCCTGTATCAGGAAAGCATCGGAATGGCCGTGATAGCATCCGGCGAACTTGATAACCTTGTCGCGCCCCGTATATCCCCTGGCCAGCCGTACTGCACTCATACAGGCTTCGGTACCACTGTTTACAAACCGTATCTTGTCGATATTCGGAACCATGGAAACAGCCAGTTTGGCTATCTCGGTCTCTGTTTCGGTAGGCATACCGAATGAAGTCCCTTTTTTGGCTTTTTCCGTAACGGCATTAATTACGGGGTCATGGGCGTGCCCCAGGATCATGGGGCCCCAGGAGGCGATATAATCGATCAGGCGGTTGCCGTCCTCGTCATACAAATAGGCACCTTTGGCTTTTTCTATAAATACCGGTGTGCCGCCTACGGACTTGAATGCCCTTACCGGTGAATTGACCCCTCCGGGGATATATTTTTCCGCTTCTGCAAATAATGCGCTGCTTCTTTGGTATATCATAATTCGTATGTAAAAATGTTTTTGATTCTATTTTCCTCGTTGAGGCGCACGGCCTCCTGATTTCTCGTTGAGACGCACGGCCGTGCGTCTCTATCGGGGAATTGATTTATCTGATTTTTAATTCCTGGCCTACGGCAATGGTATTGCTGCGCAACCTGTTAGTCCTTTTCAGGGATTCCACGGTGGTGTTGTACCTTTTGGAAATGGAATACAATGTATCTCCGCGGCGGACGATGTGTGTTTTCTCCCGCTTATTCTGATGTCGTTTTTTTCTGCCCGAAGCACTCAGAACCTGTTCGTCGTATTCGTATAAGTGATATCTTTCAATAAGGGCTATGAGTTTTTGTGGGTATCTCCTGTCCGTGGCATAACCTGCTTTTCGCAGTCCTTTGGCCCATCCTTCGTAATCGTCTTCGCGAAGGTCAAACAACGAAGCGTACCTGCTCCGGGAGGTGAGGAAAAGGGAATGGTCGCGATAGGAGGTCATGGGATGGTCGTATTTCCTGAAGCATTCTCCTTTTTCGTCATCATCGTGATAGGCCGTGCCTCCGGTCCATCCTCTGTGACATTTTATCCCGAAATGATTATTGGTTTTTAGCGTAAGGCCGCCTCTTCCCGAACCGCTTTCCAGGATGCCCTGGGCCAGGGTAATACTTGCCGGAATACCAAATTCGCGCATTTCGTCCTGGGCAATGGGGGCGAATATTTCTATATACTCTTCGGTAGAACTGATCGTCATGGGGTTGAATCTCCCGTTTTTGGCCTTGTTGTCCCGCTTCCCCGTGTTCTCGTCCTGTTTTCTTTCGTGCTTGGGATCGACCCTGACTGTCCTGTGTTTTTTAGCGTCCCTTTTCCGTGCCGCCTTTTTCTTGGAGCCGCAGGAAGAAGCTATCAATCCCAGAACAAGAAGCGCAAATAATATCTTTCGCATTGAATAATTGGTTATTAGGTTTGAGTTACGAGATCATCGGAGTTGCTTTCAGAATAAAACAGAACAGCATCGGGGCTTTAATAACCTGTTAACTCATTAACTTTTGTTTCAGCGTATCAACGGCAGACCTTTCTTTTTCAGTACGGTATTCATTCCGGGAATGCCCTGTAAGCCCCCGGTGTGAATGGCTAGTATTTTTGAACCGTTTTTAAAATAACCGTCTTTTATGAGTTTTAGTATGCCATATATCATTTTCCCGGTATAGACGGGGTCCAGGGGAATTCCGGTCTTTTGTTTAAAATCGTTGATAAAATGTACCAGTTCCGTATTGACCTTTGCATATCCCCCGAAATGGAAACCGTTTTGTAAGGCCCAGTTATCCTTTTTGGCAAATTTACGAATATCATTTGTTAAAAAATCGCCGTTAAGTGCCGGGAAACCCAATACTTGTTGACAATCTTTTGCACTGTTTATCAGTCCGGCAATGGTGCCTCCCGTTCCTACCGGGCAACAGATATAGTCGAATGCAGCATCGTCCGGGCCCAGGATCTCTTCACAGCCTTTAACGGCCAGGGCATTCGTGCCTCCTTCGGGAAGCAGGAAGAACGAGCCGAATTCTGCCTGTAAGCGGGCCGTAATTTCGGGAGAATTTTTCCCGCGGAAATCCTGGCGGGAGATAAACCTGAACTGCATGCCCTGCTTTTCTGCGAATCGGAGGGTGGGATTTTCAGTCACTTTTCCGGAGAGTTCCTCGCCCCGGATAATACCAATGGTCCTGAACCCGTATTCCTTTCCGGCAGCTGCCACGGCGGCAATATGATTGGAGTAGGCCCCGCCGAAGGTGAGCAGGGTATTGTGTCGTTTATCCTTAGCTTCCTCCAGGTTGTACCTGAGTTTTCGGTACTTGTTACCCGAAATATGAGGATGCAGGAGGTCTTCGCGCTTTACATGAAGCGTTATTCCTTGCTCCCGGAGCATGTTCAATACGATTTCCTGGTTCAAAACATGTTGTTTACGGGTGCAAAGGTAAAAAAGCGGGGATAGAGAAGAAAGGTATAGGTTTTTTAAGTGTGGATATTTGTGTTCAAGGGGGGCGTAGTTGTTACATAGAGATGCACAAAGAAAACACAGAGGTTCACAAAGTTCTTTGCGGTCCTCTGTGTGATAACTGATATACAATCTTATACTGTTATTCTGTCCGGTTATATTTTGTGTGTCTTTTTAGAGGAATCATCCAGGGAATTGCGGTGAAGGGAATCTGCCTGTCGCATCATGTTTTCCAGTTGTTTATGACGGTCTTTCCATTGCTTTATAAAAAGACTGTCATTGAAAAAGGGATGAGAAAAAACGGAATCCGAAGCAAAGTGATCGAAGGGATCCTCGTTAAACATGTCGGGAAAACCGGACCGGAATCTTTGCCGGAAATGCCCCATCAGGCTGTCAATGGTTTCTGGTGAAATGTCTTTGCCATCCGAAGAGAACGACCAGGTATAGGTAGAGTCCATACGGATGATATTACCGTTTTCGTCTACCTCTTTATCCACTTTCCAGCTCTCTTTCGGTTTCGGGCTTTCGGCCCTGGCCTGTTCCTTACCCTGGTCTTCCCGGGTTTCCTGCCCGTTACAGGAAATCACGGCGAGCAGCACTGTAAATAAAAAAATAAATGGTCTCATTTTTACATGTTTTTTTGCTGTATTTCTCAGCAAAAAAAATGCCATTACGGTGTTAATATCAGTTAAAAATATAGCGTAAAAACCGCCATGGAGGTCTTGTTTTCAGGTAGTTGTGATTGTCTTCGTTGGCGTAGGCCTCCCGCTCAAAACTGATGTTCTTATAGGCGGTATAGGCATTACGGTACTTTACCAGTCCGACGAGCCATTCCACGCCGTATATGAGATAAAAAGGAAGGATAAGAAGTTCCAGTTGCTGCCTGAGATGTATCCTTTCGTGGTTGAGGAGGACCGGGTCGTTTTTCAGTTCTGGTGTTTTCAGGAATATGACAGGCCACAGGGTCAGTCCCACGTAGCGTTTGGGAAACAGGTACTTGGAAATTAAAATCATATGTCGCTTTCAGGAATGAAATCAAAAATTTACCTTTGTAAAGGTAACAAGATATGTACCAAAGTCTTGTGGGCTTAACAAAATATTACGAGATTGGTGGCTGGTGTTCGGTGATTGGTAATCGGTGAAGGATACAGGGGGTGTCTAACGTAACGAACCGTCCAGGAACCAAAAAACCGCCCTTCGGCTTGGCTCAGGGACCAAAACTTGAAAGAAGGAATAAATTTGATAAAAAAGATCATTCCCATAGAAGAAGGAGATTATTACCTGTCGGCCGAGGGCTATAAGGTTTTTACCGGGCAATACCACCTGAAGAGAGGGTATTGCTGTGAAAGTGGTTGCAGGCATTGCCCTTACGGTTATGACAGGAAAACCAATAAAAGACGCTGATGGATCGCGTTAGTATGCAATATAAAATAAAGGTCGCTTATACCCATCACAGGGTAGATATCAGGTATCCCTAGCTTTTTCTTCGTGCTTTAAATCCCCGGATGTGGGGAAGCAGACTTCGTATTGTCGGAACAGAGACATTATTCATCATATTTTAATTCTAACAATAATTTGAGTTTGGCAGGTATGCTTTGTCGTACCCGGCCCGAACCGTAAATCGTAATACTATGACATTTCAAGAGCAGATACTGGAGGGAATTCCGGAGGAGTTACCCCCGGTAAAACCATATAATACCAATGTAAACCACGCCCCGAAACGAAAAGAAATACTCACGCCAAAAGAGAAAAAACTGGCATTGCGGAATGCACTTCGTTATTTTGACAAAAAGCACCATGCTGCGCTTTTGCCTGAATTTGCCGGGGAGCTGGAAAAATACGGCAGGATATATATGTACCGCTTTCGCCCGGACTATGAGATGTATGCCCGTCCTATTGACGAATATCCGGCCCGTTGCAGGCAGGCAGCCGCCATTATGCTGATGATACAGAATAACCTGGACCATGCTGTGGCCCAGCACCCGCACGAACTTATTACGTATGGAGGCAATGGAGCCGTTTTTCAGAACTGGGCACAGTACCGGCTTACAATGAAATATCTGGCCGAAATGACCGAAGAACAGACCCTGGTCATGTATTCCGGGCACCCCCTGGGATTATTCCCTTCACATAAGGAAGCCCCAAGAGTTGTGGTTACTAATGGTATGATGATCCCCAACTACTCCAAACCGGATGACTGGGAAAAATTCAATGCCCTTGGGGTTACCCAGTACGGCCAGATGACAGCAGGAAGCTATATGTACATCGGCCCGCAGGGAATTGTACACGGAACTACGATCACCGTAATGAACGCCCTGCGCAAAATAGGCAAAAGCCCTTCTACCGGGAATGAGGGGGCAGGGGCACTGTTCGTGACCTCCGGCCTCGGAGGGATGAGCGGAGCACAGCCCAAGGCAGGGAACATTGCAGGCTGTGTTACGGTCTGCGCCGAGGTAAACCCTAAAGCAGTGCATACCCGTCATTCCCAGGGCTGGGTAGACGAAGTGATCGATGATCCGGATACCCTTGCGGAACGGGTAAAAACCGCAAAAGCCAACAAGGAAATCGTATCCATAGCCTATCAGGGGAACGTGGTTGATGTCTGGGAACACTTCCACAACAAAAATATCCATATCGACCTGGGATCGGACCAGACCTCCTTGCACAACCCCTGGGCCGGAGGGTACTACCCGGCGGGACTGGATTTTGAAGAAGCCAATAAAATGATGGCAGACGATCCGGAAAAATTCAGGGAATGTGTACAGGAAAGTTTAAGACGGCAGGCAGTAGCCATAAATAAACATACGGAGCAAGGTACTTATTTCTTCGATTACGGCAATGCCTTTTTGCTTGAAGCCTCCAGGGCAGGGGCCGATGTGTTTGGCCCCGGTGGTGAAAATGCAGGCCCGGAAGAAAGAGAGTTCCGTTACCCGTCCTATGTACAGGATATTATGGGGCCCATGTGTTTTGATTATGGTTTCGGGCCATTCCGTTGGGTGTGCACCAGTGGTAAGCCGGAAGACCTGGCCCGTACCGATGCCATAGCCTGTGAGGTCCTGGAGGAAATCCGGAAAAACTCCCCGGAAGAAATACAACAGCAAATGGCCGATAACATCCGTTGGATCAAAGGGGCACAGGAAAATAAGCTGGTAGTAGGCTCCCAGGCGAGGATATTGTATGCCGATGCTGAAGGGCGAATGAAAATAGCCGAGGCCTTTAACAATGCCATTGCCCGGGGAGAAATAGGCGAAGTGGTGCTCGGAAGGGACCATCACGATGTGTCCGGAACAGACTCGCCCTACCGGGAAACTTCTAATATTTACGACGGTTCGCGGTTTACGGCCGATATGGCTATTCACAATGTCATCGGCGACAGTTTCCGGGGGGCTACCTGGGTAAGCATCCACAACGGCGGAGGAGTCGGCTGGGGAGAAGTGATAAACGGAGGATTCGGCATGGTTCTTGATGGTTCAAAAGAAGCTGATAACCGGTTGAAATCCATGTTGTTCTGGGATGTGAATAACGGTATAGCCAGGCGCAGTTGGGCGAGAAATGAAGAGGCCGTTTTTGCAGTAAACAGGGCCATGCAGGCAGAGCCACGCCTAAAGGTAACACTCTCTAACCGGGTAGATGATACGCTTTTAGAAAATATTTAACAGGAAGGCGTTGAATATTTCGGGCCGGACCGAGGTAAAATTTGTACTTTTATATATGATCCCTATACGTTCCCGGTGTTCCGGAAGAAGATCAGGGAAAAGTGATAAAGCCGAAGCATGACCTATTAGAAACAAATAAAAAATAAACAGATGAAAGCAATAAAACTTTTACCGGTATTTGTACTGGCGCTTTTTATGGGAGCTTGTACCTCGGTCCGCGTAGCTGCCGATTATGACAAACAGGTCGATTTTAACAAATACAAGTCCTTTGCCTTCTTTAAGCCCGGTATAGACAAGGCTGAGATCTCGGATCTCGACAAGAAAAGGATATTACGTGCCATAGAAGCTGAACTCGTGGCCAAAGGGATAGCCAAATCTGAGAATCCCGATATGCTTGTCAGTATTTTCACCACCGAAAAAGAACGGGTGGACGTTTACAATAACTATGGCTGGGGCTGGGGCTGGAACCCGTATTGGTGGGGTATGAGCTACCCGAATGTTTCCACTACCACCGAAGGTTCCCTGTTCATCGACTTTATCGATGCCGGGAAAAACGAACTGGTATGGCAGGGTAAAGGTACAGGCTATCTGACCCACAGAATGGATAAAAAGGAAGAGCGAATCAATGAATTTGTTAAGAGTATCCTGGAAAAATACCCTCCCGGTATGGAGAGCAGGTAGACTGAAAAATATTCCTGAGAAAATTAATCCTCTGTAATTGATATTGCGGAGGATTTTTTTATGCCTGATCATCTCTGTTTATGACAAAACTTAAAATAATGTTATTTTTTGTTGATTTTCTATAATGGCTTACAAAAAACAAAGTTAAAATATTATATTTATCGGGAAATCTAATCTGTTTTACCCGATGACACCAAGGCAAAAAGCAACGGCTTACTGGAAAGAGAACATAAAATACCTCTTTATTCTCCTCGGCATTTGGTTCCTGGTCTCTTACGGAGCGGGAATATTGTTAAAGGATGTGCTGAACAATATCCGTATCGCCGGTTTTGAGCTGGGATTCTGGTTTGCTCAGCAGGGAGCTATATATGTTTTTGTGATCCTCGTATTCGTATATATCCGGTTGATGAACAAGCTGGACAGGAAATACGGGTATAATGAATGAACCGGAGCCGTATTCGGAAAAAAATTTTTTCGGGGCAGGAAATGAACAACGGTGAATCCTGCTGATATTGCCAAAATGGACACAGCGATATGCTGTTTTTTTATGCCTTTTTGTGGTTTTCTTGTCATTTGGTGCCCCGGGACTTATTTTACCACAGAGATGCACAGAGGATTTGCACAGAGTAGTACAGAGCGATATAGGAGTTAAGAGTATAATTCAATAAAAGTTAATCAACCAAACCAAAACCATGAGTGTACAGATCTGGACGTATGTCATTGTGGCCATTTCATTTGCCATATATATAGGAATAGCTATCTGGTCCCGGGCAGGATCTACCAAAGAGTTTTATGTGGCCGGTGGCGGGGTCTCTCCCCTGGCCAACGGTATGGCCACTGCGGCAGACTGGATGTCGGCCGCTTCCTTCATATCCATGGCGGGGATCATATCCTTTATGGGATACGACGGTGCGGTATACCTCATGGGGTGGACCGGGGGCTATGTGCTCCTGGCATTGCTTCTGGCCCCATACCTCCGGAAATTCGGCAAGTTTACCGTTCCCGATTTTATTGGGGACCGTTATTATTCGAAGACGGCCCGTACCGTGGCCGTGCTGTGTGCACTGATCGTTTCCTTTACCTATGTGGCCGGGCAAATGCGCGGTGTGGGCGTAGTCTTTTCGCGCTTTCTCGAAGTGGATATCAACACCGGGGTCATCATAGGGATGATTATCGTACTTTTTTATGCCGTACTGGGAGGAATGAAAGGGATTACCTATACCCAGGTGGCACAATATTGCGTGTTGATCTTTGCCTTTATGGTCCCGGCCATCTTCATATCCATACAGATGACAGGCAATCCGGTTCCGCAACTGGGGATGGGAGATACCCTGGCCGACGGTTCCGGAACCTATCTGCTGGACAAACTGAACGGATTGTCCAGGGAACTGGGCTTTGCCGAATACACCGACGGCACCAAGAGTATGATAGACGTATTTGCCATAACCCTTGCCCTTATGGTAGGAACTGCCGGATTACCTCATGTTATCGTGCGGTTCTTTACGGTGCCCAGGGTTAAGGATGCGAGAAAATCGGCCGGACTGGCGCTGCTCTTTATCGCTATTTTATATACCACTGCTCCTGCAGTGTCTGTATTTGCCCGGACCAATCTCATAGAAACCGTGAGTGACAAGGAGTATACAGCCATGCCCGAGTGGTTTACGAACTGGGAAACCACAGGCCTTCTCATATTTACCGATAAGAACAACGACGGCCGTATACAATATCTCGCCGATGAAAAAGCCAATGAACTCCGGATAGATAACGATATTATGGTCCTGGCCAATCCCGAGATCGCACAATTGCCTAACTGGGTTATTGCCCTGGTCGCTGCCGGGGGGCTTGCAGCAGCACTTTCCACGGCAGCAGGATTGCTTTTGGTTATTTCCACTTCCGTAGCACACGATCTTATAAAAAAACAGATCCGCCCCGACATTTCCGACAAAACCGAGTTGTGGATCGCAAGAGCATCGGCTACGGGGGCCGTGGTCGTGGCCGGATATTTCGGTATTCACCCCCCGGGGTTTGTGGCGGCTGTGGTGGCATTGGCTTTTGGCCTGGCAGCAGCCTCGTTCTTTCCAGCGATTATCCTCGGTATTTTTTACAAACGAATGAACAAGGAGGGAGCCATTACCGGTATGGTGGTCGGCATAGTGCTGATGTTGTTCTATATGATGAAATTCAAATTCGACATGTTCGGCGGCGGCACTCAGGACGACTGGTGGTTCGGTATTTCCCCGGAAGGCTTTGGCATGGTGGCCATGATCGTCAATTTTATAGTATCCCTACTGGTTAGCAGGTTTACTGCCCCGCCTCCCGAAGATGTCCAGGAAATTGTAGAGCATATCCGGATACCTTCCGGTGCGGGAGAAGCGGCTTCGCATTGAGAAATATCTTCTGTTAACAAATTGTTCGGATAGTGGAGAAGATTATAGTTAAAAATATGTCTGAAGAATATTTTAATTATATATTTGATACGTTTTTGCAGATTTACACTGCAAAATGATAAAAAGTAAATAAAACCAGTAAAACGATGTCAGTGACGGGAGGGATTTTCCGGTAATGCCCCCGGTTGTGCATGTCCCTGCAAGCTCAGGGGACCATTCCTATCGCATATCGTTTTGGTGTAACCTAAAAACAGAAAATAACGAACTATGGGCGTTTATGAAGTAAAAAGTCTGGAGCAGTATTTTAAAGTATATAAGAGGTCGGTGAGGGAGCCAAGGAAGTTCTGGTCTAAAATAGCCGAGGATTTTGTGTGGTATAAGAAATGGGACCAGATATTGGAATACAGGCTCGAAGAAGCTGAAGTAAAATGGTTTGTAAATGCCAAACTGAACATCACAAAGAACTGTATAGACCGTCACCTGGCGAAACGGGGGGATAAAACAGCCATTATTTTTGAGCCCAACAACCCTGAAGAGCCTGCACAGCACATTACCTATAACGATCTGTATGAACGGGTTTGTAAAATGGCCAATGTACTCCGCGAGCAGGGTATTGAAAAGGGAGACAGGGTGTGTATCTACCTGCCCATGATCCCGGAGCTCGCCGTGGCCGTACTGGCATGTGCACGGATCGGGGCCATCCATTCCGTGGTTTTTGCAGGTTTTTCTTCAAAGGCACTCTCAACCAGGATACAGGATAGCGAATGTAAAATGGTCATTACTTCCGACGGTGGTTATCGTGGAAACAAGACCATCGACCTGAAGGGGATTGTGGATGAAGCACTGGAGGATTGTCCGTCCATTCAGAGCGTTTTGGTAGCTAAACGGACCAATACAGAGATATCGATGAAGGAAGGGAGGGACCAGTGGCTGCAACCGTTGCTGGACAATGTTTCCAATGTTTCCGTAGCGGAAGTCATGGATGCCGAAGATCCCCTGTTCATTTTATATACTTCCGGGTCTACGGGAAGGCCAAAGGGGATGTTGCACACCACGGGAGGTTATATGGTTTATACGGCCTATACGTTTAAAAATGTATTCCAATACGAAGAAAAAGATGTGTACTGGTGTACGGCAGATATAGGCTGGATCACCGGGCATTCCTATATCCTCTACGGACCCCTGGCCAACGGGGCTACCACTGTAATGTTCGAAGGCGTACCTTCCTACCCGGATTATGGAAGGTTCTGGGAAGTGGTGGACAAGCACAAGGTAACACAATTCTATACAGCTCCGACCGCCATACGCGCCCTGGCCAAACAAAGCACGGACTGGGTAACGAAATACGACCTCTCTTCGCTCAAAGTACTTGGGTCGGTAGGGGAGCCCATCAACGAAGAGGCGTGGCACTGGTATAACGACCACGTAGGCAACAAGAAATGCCCGATCGTGGATACCTGGTGGCAAACCGAAACCGGTGGAATAATGCTGTCGCCCATAGCGTTTTCCACACCTACAAAACCCACTTACGCCACACTGCCACTACCTGGGGTACAACCCGTTTTGATGGATGATAAGCGCAACGAAATAGAAGGCAACCAGGTTGTGGGAAGCCTGTGCATCAAATTCCCGTGGCCGGCCATGGCAAGGACCATCTGGGGAGATCACAGAAGGTATAAAGAAACGTATTTCTCTGCTTTTCCGGGCAAATATTTTACAGGCGACGGCGCCCTGAGGGATGAAGTAGGGTATTATCGTATAACCGGGCGCGTAGACGATGTGGTCATCGTTTCCGGCCATAACCTCGGTACCGCCCCGATAGAAGATGCCATCAATGAGCACCCGGCAGTAGCGGAATCGGCCATAGTCGGGTTCCCGCACGAGATCAAAGGGAATGCACTATACGGATTTATTATTCTCAAGGAAACCGGGGAGGCCAGGAACCGGGAAAACCTTACCCGGGAGATCAACCAGTACATTTCAGAACACATCGGGCCCATTGCCAAACTGGAAAAATTACAGTTTGTAAGCGGTCTGCCCAAGACCCGTAGCGGTAAGATCATGAGGAGGATACTCCGCAAGATCGCTTCAAAAGATACAAGTAATCTCGGCGATACTTCTACACTGCTCAATCCTGAAGTAGTCTCTGAGATCATAGAAAATGCAGTTTAACCGGGTATTCGGGTTTACGGGTGTGTGGGTATTCGGGTAGTAATAACCCGTAATTCGCACACACCCGTATACTCGTACACCCGCACACCCGTAAGATCATATGGCAAAAGTGATAGGGCTTATTTCCGGCCCGTTACTGTTTATTATCCTCTTGCTTACCCTGAGTTTTGATACCCTCGAACCGGGGGCCCCGCAGGTAGTGGCACTGGCCGCCTGGATGGTGATCTGGTGGATCACGGATGCAGTGCCTTTGCCTGTAACGGCTTTATTGCCCCTGGTACTCTACCCGGTATTCGGGATCTTCACAATGGCAGAAGCTGCCGCCCCGTACGCCAGTCCCATTGTTTTTCTTTTTATGGGAGGGTTTCTCATAGCCCTGGCCATGGAAAAGCAAAATCTGCATCGTCGTATCGCCCTGAATATATTGAAGATTACCGGGACCAATGCCAACGGTATTATTCTTGGGTTTATGCTGTCTACGGCCTTTCTCAGCATGTGGATATCCAATACGGCTACGGCCGTAATGATGTTGCCCATAGCCCTGTCTATCGTAGATCTCCTGGAAGAAGAAAAACAGGAAGGGCAGGAAAAAGGATACCGAAGGTTTAAGCTGGGGCTTATGCTCAGTATAGCTTATGCTGCCAATATCGGGGGAGTGACCACCATTATCGGTACACCGCCCAATGTGGTTTTTGTGGGGTTTATGAAAGAGTTCTATCAGCAGGAAGTGGAATTCGGGCGCTGGCTGCTTATCGGGATCCCGGTCTGTTTTATACTGTTACTGATCACATACCTGATGATTACCCGGGTACTTTTTGCCCACGGACTGGGAAAGCTGGAAGGGTCAGGAGGACTGGTTCAGCGAAAACTTAATGAACTTGGCAAAATGAACCTTGCCGAAAGACTGGTGGCCATCGTGTTTTTTATCACGGCTTGTTGCTGGGTATTTAAAACACAGATCAACGGCCTGCTGAGAGGGGATTATCTCAATGATACCATTATAGCCATGGGCGGCGGACTTTTAATGTTTGTCCTCCCGGTAAAGATACGCAGGCATGAATATGTGCTGAGCTGGAGCCATACCGAAAAACTTCCCTGGGGCATACTTCTGCTCTTCGGAGGTGGGATATGCCTGGCCAAAGGGCTGGAAAGTACAGGTATAGTGGAGTTTGTAGGAAACGCCATTGCAGGCGACGGAACCATGCCTTTATGGTTGCTTATTTTCCTGCTTACCGCCTTTACGCTATATGTCACCGAACTGATGAGCAATGTGGCCCTGGTAGTTATTTTTATGCCTATTGTACTGGGAATTGCCAAGACGCTTGAGATCAATCCTATGTACCTTGCAGTCCCGGTTGCGCTGGCTTCGAGCTGTGCATTTATGATGCCTATATCTACCCCGCCCAATGCCATTGTGTTTTCCAGCGGTTATATTAAGATGTCGGATATGGTCAAGGCCGGTTTTTTTCTGAACTTAATTACGGTGGTCTTTCTTGTTATTGTGGCGTTGACTTTGGTGCGTTGGGTTTATGTCTGAATAGATGTAAAAGGGGGGTGGGGAGAAAACTATTCATCTATATTTAAGATTTTTTTGAGATTTTGATTGACTAAACGTATAGTTTTATCTTCGATGGTTCCGAGCCGGCCAATAACAAGATCTTTGTCAATAGTTGCAAATTTAGACAACCTGACTAAAGATTCTTTTTTGATTCCGTTTTCCTTTGACGGGAATAATAGGATATCGGTATCTGCTTTCCACTTGGTCTGGGTAGAAATAAAGCCACTGTTATATCCATATCATTGTTTACCAATACCAATGCAGGCCTGTTTTTGTTGCCGGTTAAGTCTGTAAAGGGGAATGGGATAAGGGCAATGTCTCCTTTTTTCATTTAAATCTTTCTTTAAGGTCTTTGATGGAATACAACTCTTCCTCTTCCTTTAAGAAATCAAAAGTCTTGGAGTCACCGATTAATTGCTCCATACCTTTTTGCAAAATACCTTCTTCATATTTTTTTAGTATATAACCCGCAAAATCATACACTTCCTTTACCCTGTCATCAGGGGGCCTGGAGAGTGTTTTTAGGGGTTTATTTATCAGCCTTTCTTTTGTTGTTATCGGTGTTCTTTTATTGTAAAAATACGATTTTTAAGATAAAGGTCAGGGTATCTGTAATTTAAAATAATTTGCTGCTCTTATAAATCCCCTTTTTCTCCAGTCTGCTCAGTATTTTAAGGAAAGCAACGGCTGTAATATAAGCATCTCCTGTGGCGGTATGGCGGTCGCTTTTGGAGATGTTAAGGGCGTCTGCCAGCTCGTCCAGAGAGTGGTTTTTGTTACGGTCTATGAGGTTGGATGTTATCCGGGTACGGTTGTAGAGTACGGAAGTGTCGAGCACTTTGTTTTTTAATTTCGGGAGTCCCATTCGTTTAAGGGCGGCATTGATCATGCTGGTGTCGAAATGGACGTGATGGGCTACGAGAACGGCGTTGCTGATGTAGGCGAGGAACTGTTGAATGGCTTTCTCCTCGTCAATCGCCTCCACACGCCCGTCCTCCCTGAGCAAGCCATGTATCTTCACCGTTTCCGGGTTGAACATATCCTGTTTTATATAAATTTCCATGATATCCGGCACAGAAATGGTGTTGTGTATTACCGGGACCGCACCGATGCTCAATATCCGGTCTGTTTTATAATTGAAACCGGTGGTTTCCGTATCAAAAACGACAAAACGGGTGTCTGCAATGTCCTGTTTTTCCTTTTCACGGAAACTTTGCTCGTAGACCTGCCAGTATTCCGGGTAGTCCTCTTGCTTTTTTTTAAAGAAATTAAACATGGTAGGTTCAAGGTTTAAGATTCAATGTTCATAGTTGTTTTTTTTGTTACCCGTTGCTGATTGCCGTTTTGATCTTCACTTCATCATCAAATTAGTATATTTTTATCACATGCTATCACGATTTTTTCATCATTCCTGTCGGTTGTAAAAAACAAATAGCGATCGCCGCCATCCTGCACACTGAATTTTTTGCGTACCTGTGCTACACTTTCGGGAAAGTTCCGGATGGTGATATTGGCCTTACCCTTGTTTAACACAGGTTTGAGAACCTTTTTGGTGTAAGGATAGACGGCCGTAATGCGGAATGCCCTTCCGGGAAAGTTCTCTAGAAGTTCCTCCGAAGTATAGAGGTGTGAATGAGGGTGTAATTTACCCAGTCCTGTTTTTTCGGCAAGGGATTTAAAACCTCCTGCTTTTAAAATGGCCGCATTCGGTTCGTAAAGGTATTTCAGGGGCAGGATGTGTCCGGGGGTTGCACGGTTTTCTTCTTCCCGGTAAAACCGGAAGGTTTGTTCTGTTCCCTTTTCCAGGTTTACCGCCCGGAGGAGGATGTCGCCCCGGTATCCCTTTTTTAGTACCCAGAGTAATTCCTTCACTTCATTCTTTACAGCGACTACATGAACCTCTTTTACATCCCGGAGTTCGGTAATGCCACTCGTAATATCGAGAATAGGGGAGGTCTTGATAAGGATGTTTTCCGAATGGCTGAAAAGCGTGTCCAGATGAGCGGGAATATCGGGCAGGCAGTCCCGGAGCATAAACACTTTTCCCTTGCGGTCATTTCTCCGGGAAGGGTCGGCATAGATCCAGTCGAACTGTTGGCCTGATCTTTTCAGGTGATCGACACCGTCACCAGGTATTGTGGTGATATTTTTTACCCCGAAGATTTCGTAATTATAGGAAGCGATCTCCGACAGTTCCGGGTCGGTTTCGCAATGAAAAACACGGTCAACCTTTTCGGCAAAAAAAAGGGAGTCCACACCAAAACCTCCGGTGAGGTCTATCAGCTTTTTTCCGTCCGTAAGTCCCGCCTTGTATTTTGCAGTGACTTCAGAAGAAGTTTGCTCCATGGACAGTTTGGAAGGGTAGTAGATGTTCGGGGTGTTGTACCACAAAGGCAGTTTTTTAAGGGCTTTTTTCCGGACCTCAACCTGATTGGCAACCTCCTTCATGCTCACCCCCTCAAAAGGGCTCTTTTTTAGCAGGAGTGACACGATGTCAGTATTCTTATTTTTTAATATAAAATTTTGTACACCAGTATTTAAAATTAATTTATTCAAAGTAATGCTATAAATTTTTGGTAAGCGACTTTACAATCTTGTTTTCTGCTAAAAATTCCTTTAAAATGACCTTTATAGCCGTGTATGCGGGCACGGCAACGATCATTCCGGTGACCCCGAAAAGCAACCCGCCGATGATAATGATCAGGAAGATTTCCAGGGGGTGCGATTTAACGCTGTTGGAAAAAATAAAAGGCTGGCTAAAGAAATTATCGATAAGCTGACCGATGATAAAACCGATGAGTACATAAATGGTTTTGGGGAGTATTACACTGCTGAAATCGGCACCCAGATTACTGGTCATGGTAAGGACGATCATCAGGAACCCCCCGATAAGCGGACCTATATATGGAATGAGGTTCAACAGGGCGCAGAGAAATGCAATGACGATGGCATTCGGAATTCCGAAAATGAGTAAAACCACCGTGTATATTATAAAAAGAATAAGGATCTGAAATACCAGCCCGATAAAATATCTGGAAAGGAGATTCTTGATCTTTTCCATGGACCTTTTGGCCCTTTCTTCCTTGCCGTCGGGAACGATGGTGATCACCGAAGCATCAAATAGCCGGCTGTCTTTCAGGAAAAAGAAGGAGATGAAGATCACGGAAAACAGCCCTATACTAAAACTTCCCAAAGTGCCTATCAGGGAATTGAGGAAATCCGGGATGGCGGAAAGGTTGAACCTGGACATGATATCGGAGTCCTTTATGGTTTGCGAAATGTCTATCTGCCTCAGGGCAAAATAGTCAGTGATCTGTCCGTATAGGTTTTCCAGGTTTTTTTGAAGCTCACTTATATTGAGCAACGAAAGGTTATGCCCCTGTTGAATGAGAAGCGGGATAAACATGGCAATAAGCCCGGCCAGGATACCCACGAGGAGCGTCATGGCAATGACCACTGAAATGGTGTTCCCAAATTTTAGCTTATATTTAAAAAAGCGGACTATCGGCCGGCCGATAAGCGATATGACCACGGCAAAGGCAATGTAGACGAGTACTGATTGTATCTTGTACAGGAAAAGAAGCAGTATGGCAATGCCAACCAGTATGGCCACGGCCCTTAAAATACCGTTCGCAATTGTTTTTGAGTTCATAACGGTTGTTTATTTACTTTAGGGAAAGGATAAACACTTCCCTGCTGAGAAAAGTAAATGTAATAATTTTCCGTTAAGCATAAAGAAAACCTTTGATCTCATTTCTATGCTATACCCGGCCCATTATTTTTTTCTGGTCTTTCACACGGCGCTTGTCCTGTTCAACCTCTTTGGATGGCTGGTGCCCAGGTGGCGAAAATGGCATCTTTTCAGCCTGCTCATCACACTTTTTTCGTGGGTAATATTGGGATTCTGGAAAGGCTTCGGGTATTGTTTTTTAACCGATTGGCATTACCGGGTCTTATTTCAAATGGGCTATGATAAACTGCCGGAGAGTTACATTAGCTTTCTTATAAGCTATATTACAGGCTGGATCCCGGATGAAGGATTGGTAAATACGCTAACCCTTATTTTTACCGTCCTTGCCCTAGGATGCTCGCTTTGGGTGAATTTTTCCAAGCGGACTTTCAATAAGTAATTAAACTTTTATCAAAGCCTTCAATATCCCCACAGCCTGTTCCTGCTCCTCGAAATTCAGGGAAGCAAACCCCAGCCGTGTAGCGTTATATTTTTTAGAGGATGTGTCGTGTTCTTTGCCATCGGGGAGGATCAGGCCTTTTTCACGGGCATTTTTGGAGATGGTGGTGAGATCTTCACCCTGAAATGTGGTCCAGACAGACATTCCCCCGTCGGGGATCTTAAAAGATACACTGTTGCCGAGTTCTTCCCGGAGAAGCCGGCACAGGTGGTCTCTGCGCTCCCTGTAAAGTCTTACGGATCTCTTGATATGCCGGGCGATGGCACCTTCCCTGTACAGTTCGGCAATGGCATTTTCCATAAGGCTGTCCCCCTGTACGTCGATCGATTTTCTCAGGTGAGTGGCCGACCGGATAAAATTTTCCGGGGCAACCATAAACCCGATACGGATCGCCGGGGCAAGGGTTTTGGTAAGTGTTCCGATATAGATAACGCTTCCATACCTGTCCAGGCTGGCCATGGGCATCATGGGCTTACTGGCGTAGTGGAAGTCGTAATCGTAATCATCCTCCAGAATGGCGAATTTATAGGCCAGGGCCAGTTCCAGCAGTTTTATCCGTCTTTCGGGAGTGAGGGTCACCGTAGTAGGGTTGTGGTGATGGGGAATAACATATACAAAGCGGATCGTTTTTGTCCGGCAAAGGCGTTCAATGGCTTCTACATCTATACCATCCTCGTCTACCGGGACGCGGTTTATACGGGCTTCTAACTGCCGGAAAGCAAATTCTGCCCCGGTAAAGCCGGGCTCGCCGATAATAATGTCTTCCCCCGGTTGTATCAGTAGGGATGTAGCGAGAAATATGCCCATTTGCGAACCTTTGGTGATCAGGATATTTTCCGGAGTTACGGGCAGGCCACGGGTATCGCTCAGGTGTTCAGACAAGGTTTTACGGAGAATCAGGGTGCCTTGTGAGCCGCCGTACATAAAGTATTTCTTATGGACAGCCCTGCGGGACAGGCTTCTCATATTCCTCAGAAGTGCTTCTACGGGAGCGAGCCGGGGGTCGGGAAAACCATCATTGAACACCAGTTTCCCTTCCGGAGGGAACCCCGAAGACACGATGGGAAAAATACGGTTTTCATCAAAATTGAAATGGGTGCTTTCCGGAACCGTATAGGGTTCCTCTTTTTCTGCGATACGCTCCGGGGACAGTAAAGGCAGTTCATTTTTTACAAAAGTCCCGCTTTGAGGCCGTTTTTCGATCCAGCCCTGGGCCTGTAATTCCTCGTAAGCTGCCACCACCGTCATCCGGTTGACCTTTAACAGTGCCGCCACTTTTCGCGAACCCGGCAGTTTGACCCCTTTCCTGAAATGCCCGGACCTGATGTTGTGAATAAAAGCATTGGTGATCTGAAGGTATACGGGAGTATCCGCCTTGTGATCTATGGTTGTAATTTCCTGAAGAAAATCCATAACTGGATGAGTTTAATTATAGATTCTGGATTAAGTATGTCATCCAGTAAAGATATATTTTTGTATAAAAAGATACAAGTCATGGAAACTTTAAAGAACACCGGAACTTCAAATCGACGATTACCGACTGCAATTTTCCTGTTGCGGCTTGCCCTTGCTGCCACATTCCTTTCGGCCGTATTTTCCAGGCTGGGGCTTTGGGGGAGCCAATCTTCCGGATGGGATGGATTCCTGGAATATACGGCTCAGGTCAATTCCTTTGCCCCGGCCGGGATGATCCCTTTTCTGGCGATATCCGCCACAGTGCTGGAAACGGCTTTGGGTATGCTGTTGCTCATCGGCTATAAAACAAGGCTGGCAGCATACGGGGCGGCCATACTCACCCTGGTATTTGCGCTGACAATGGCTTATTCGTTTGGGGTAAAGAACCCGTTGGATTACAGTGTTTTTGTGGACAGTGCTGCGGCTTTCCTGCTGGCCGGTATGGCATCGTCCGGCAGGTGGAGTGTAGATTCCGGTTTAAATAAAAATTAGTATTGTAAATTAGAAACTGAATTCAGAATAAAGAAAGAAGCAGTGGCGAAAAAGCTGCGCTGATCAAAAAATGCTTGTCATGGAAAAAATAAAGGAACTGGAAAATATAGCCCGGCAACTCGAACCCGATACGGGGACCAGGCACGATATTGTCAGAGAGGCCAATGCTTATGTGGAGCACTTCGTGGAAAGCCTTCCCGGGGCTCCGGGATACACTACCGGGGAAATTAACAAACTCAGGGCACTTCAGATAGGCGAGGAGGGAAAATCCCTGGAGCAGCTTATCGATATTTTGAAGGATGAAGTAGATGCCACAGGTATTAATTCCGCTTCCGGGCGGCATATGGGATACATCCCGGGTGGCGGACTCTGGACGAGTGCCGTGGCAGATATGCTGGCTGCTGCTGCCAACCGCTATGCCGGGATCGCCTATTCCAGCCCCGGGGCAGTGGAGATCGGGAACCAGATGATCCGGTGGCTGGCCTCGGTGGTCGGTTATCCGGAAGAGACCCACGGGAACCTTACTTCAGGAGGGTCCATAGCTAATCTTATCGCTATAAAAGCGGCGAGGGACCGTTACGGAATCAATGCTTCGAACGTGCGAAAAATGGCCATCTATTTTACAGAACAGGTGCACCATTGCATACATAAGGCTTTGCATACCACGGGACTGTATGAAGCGGTGCTCAGGTCTATCCCTGTGGACGGCAACTACCGGATGGATGTAATAGCACTCAGAAAGCAAATAGAAGAGGATAAACGCGAAGGCCTGCATCCCTTTCTTATCATAGCGACAGCAGGTACGACCGATACCGGGGCCATAGACCCGCTGGATGAGATTGCCGATATCCGTGATGAATACGGGATGTGGTTTCATCTCGACGCGGCCTATGGCGGATTTTTTGTCCTTGTCGAAGAAGCTAAAGCCAGGTTTAAAGGAATGGAACGTTCCGATTCCGTGGTGATGGACCCGCATAAAACCCTGTTTATGCCCTATGGCTCGGGTGTGGTACTGATACGCGACCGCAATGCACTGCTAGCCTCCAATTCTTATAAAGCCGCCTATATGAAAGACGCTTATGGCCTGGATGAGATCGACCCTGCGGATTCCGGCCCGGAACTGTCCAGGCATTTCCGGGGACTGCGGATGTGGCTTCCGCTGCATCTCCACGGAGTGGCTCCGTTCAGGGCAAATCTGGAAGAAAAACTGATGTTATGCCGCTATTTTCATAAAAAGGCCGGAACGATGGGGTTTGAAACAGGAAAAACACCTGATCTGTCCGTAGCGATATTCCGTATACCGGACGACCCGGATAACCGTAAAAACGAAGCGTTTATAAAGGCCCTGCACGAAGACGGACGGGTGTTCCTGTCGTCTACCACGATTGGGGAAAAATTATGGATACGTTGTGCCGTTGTGAGTTTCCGGACCCATCTGCGGGAAATGGACATAGCTCTGGACATGATAAGGGAAAACCGGGACCGGGTGCTTTCGGGGGGACCAAAATCATCTCTACACATTTCAGGAGACCACTAACTTTTCTTATCTTTATGCTCTAAAATCGTAAAAAATGGGATGGGTTAAATATATACTGACCTTTATTTTGTTTATACTCATGGGGATATTCATGGCCTTCGGCCAGGAAGAAGGCCAGGCGGTGACATGGCTGAGCTGGGAAGAAGCCATTGAAAAGGTGCAAAATGACGATACTCCCAAAAAGATATTCGTGGATGTCTATACGGACTGGTGCGGATGGTGCAAAAAAATGGATAAGAACACCTTTGCCAACCCGCAAGTGGCCGCTTATATGCGTAACAAATTCTACATGGTGAAACTGGATGGGGAAGGCAAGGAAAATATCGAGTATAACGGACGCACATTCAAATACGTTCCGGCAGGCAGAAGGGGATACCACGAGTTGGCGGCGGCTTTGCTTCAAAACAGGTTCAGTTATCCCACAGGGGTTTTCCTCAACGAAAAACAACAGTTACTGTCCCCCGTACCGGGCTACCATGGTCCGGACAAATTCCTCCGGGTGGCCAAATATTTTGGCGATAATATCTACGAAACCACGCCCTGGGAAGAATATGACGGCGGATCGAAGTAAGGTCCGCCGAGGCTTAGGATCACATCAAAAGTTAAAATACAGTAACATTTCGATCTCGTTCAATCTTCCCGCGTAGCGGATTCAATCTTCTATCAATCTTTTTAGCCTTGCCTTTATCAGCATAGAAAAAGATGCGTAAATATTACCATTTCGTTCTCACTCGCTATGGTGGGTTCATGAACCTCACAAGTTCGGTTTCCAAAAATAAAATTCTGGCAATTTCTACCTATCAAAAATGTATCTTTTTTCAGTGAAATGACAGATATTTTTAATTCTTGTCCTGAAAGATACTGTTCTGTTTAAAATATTTTATATTTTTACTTAAAACACAGAATTTTTATCGAAATGTTTAAGAATATACGGTATATTTTTCTCGTTTTTCTGATTACGGCCTGTAAACAGGGGCAACAGGGGCCGGATGTTTCCAAAATCAGGACAGCTCCCCTGGAGACCGCACTTTCTTCCGATCTCCCGAAAATACGAAAGGTTATGGACCACCCGGACCAACACGGGGTACAGGTTGTTTTTTCCCGGGTCAATTATAATGAATCGGGGGAACCGGTTTTAGAGGATTTTTATTATCATGCCAATGACAGTGTTTACTTTTATCCGGCCAGTACGGTGAAGTTCCCTGTGGCCATTTTGGCAATGGAACGGCTGAAGGAGAAAAAGTGGATGGACCGGAATACCCGGTTTTATTTCGAAGAAGATACCGTGGTAACCACCGTAGGCGAAGAAGTAAAAAAGATATTTGCGGTGAGCGACAATGTGGCCTTTAACCGCCTTTTTGAATTTTTGGGAACGGATTATATCAATAATAAAATGGAGGAGAAAGAGCTTGTTCCTTTCAGGCTCTCGCACCGGCTTTCTACAACCGATGCAGCCAATATCACTACCAGGCCCATAGTGGCCTATAAGAACGACTCTACCCTTGTACAACTGTTTTCCAGCTATAACAAAGAACCGCAGCCGCTTCAGATAAAACAAGTGTTAAAGGGTAAGGGGTATATGAAGGATAGTGTTCTTGTTGAAGGACCTATGGATTTTTCACTGAAAAACTATTACCCGGTAAAAACCCAGCACAATACGATGAAAAGGCTGATCTTTCCTGAATTATACCCGAAAAAACAGCAGTTCAACCTGAGGGACGAGGACCGGAAGTTCTTGCTCTACGCCATGAAAGCCACTCCGGCCGAGGCGGGTTATGACCAGGAAGAATACCCGGACAGTTTTGACCGCTTTTTTATGTATGGCGATACAACAACTACCATTCCGAAACATATTGAGATCTATAATAAAGTAGGATATGCCTATGGCACCCTTACCGATTGCGCCTATATTAAGGACAAGGAAAACAAGGTGGAATTTATCCTGACAGCGACAGTTCTCGTCAATGAAAACGCTATATTCAACGACGGTAATTACGATTATAAAGAAACGGGACATCCCTTTTTAGCAGAACTGGGCAGGCAGGTCTATCAGAATGAACTTGCACTAAAAAAGTAGGTTGATTTAAGGTGCCCGTATTCTTACGTCGAACTCACGTTACATTAAATGTTTTTAAATCTGCGATGATCTGCACCATCTGCGGGCAAAATCTTCTCCCGCAGATGACGCAGATTTCCGCAGAGATGTTAGATTACCTTGGTTTTTCCCGGAACGGCATGAGGGTAATATCCGTCTTTACCCGGTAATACCTTGGGTTGGGCATCCCAGCTGAGCTGTTCGGGCTTCAGGTTTACTTCGGAGTTCAGCGCTTCTTCCCAGTTAATGACTTTCCCGGAATAGGTGGCATACCTGCCCATAATGGCTGTCATGGTGCTTTTGGCAGCGTGTTCTGCATCGGCAAATTTGTATTCTCCCTTTACGATAGCCCCAAAGAGTTCATCGTGTTCTTTCTGGTAGGGATTGGGATTGTTTTCCCCGTTGTGTTTATAAAGTTCGTTTCCTTTGGAGTCCCAAAGCATGCCGTGGTTACCGGCGTGCATAAAACAGCGCCCCTTAGTGCCCTGGAAGGATTCATCAACACGGTTGTGGGAGCCGGGAAAATGCCGGCATTCGCTGTGTATCACGGTGCCGTCATCATAGGTAAAGAGTACCGTGTGATGGTCAAAGATCTCCCCGTGATCCTTTCCTGTCCTTACCATGCGCCCCCCGGTGCCTTCGGCTTTTACGGGGTAGCTCCCTTTTACCCAGTTGGCTACATCAATGTTGTGCACATGTTGTTCTACGATATGGTCACCACACAGCCAGTTAAAGTAATACCAGTTGCGCATCTGGTATTCCATTTCCGTCTGCCCGGGCTGGCGCTCCCTGACCCATACACCGCCACCGTTCCAGAAAACCTGTCCGCCCACGATATCCCCGATGGCGCCGTCGTGTATCCTTTTTACGGTTTCCAGGTAATTGTCCTGATACCTCCTTTGCAGGCCCACAACGACATTCAGCTTTTTGGCCTTGGCTTTTTCGGCTACGGCAAGTACCTTACGGATACCAGTGGCGTCCGTAGCTACGGGTTTTTCCATAAATACCTGTTTGTTCTGCCGGATGGCTTCTTCAAAATGATCCGGACGGAATCCCGGGGGCGTAGCGATGATCACCACATCAGCCTCCTTTATGGCGTGTTTGTAAGCGTCAAACCCTGTGAATTTCCGTTCTTCGGGAACATCCACCTTTTCCTTCCCGAACTTCTTGAGGAATTTGGAGTAGCTGTCTTCCAGGCGGTCCTTAAAGGCATCGGCCATGGCCACCAGTTTAATGTTGTGCCCGGTTCCAAAAGCCTGGAATGTAGCCCCGGTACCCCGGCCACCGCATCCGATAAGCGCAATTTTAATGATATCGCTCCCGGCTGCGTAGGCTCCGGGAATGGAAAAAGGGCTTAACATCGTGGCACCGGCTGTCGCCAGGCTTGCTGTTTTCATAAAATCTCTGCGGGTATTGGAAGGTTTCATAATAGTATATTTTATATAATGTTTACGTTAACGGTTGAAAATCAGGTTTATATATTAGTGTTTTGAGTAGGGAACCTGGTATCGGGCCCCGGTATCTGGTATTCCGGGTTCTAATAATCTTCAATGGGTTCCTGGTTGTAATAGCTTATGATCTCTTCTTCGGAAGGCGGGTTCAGCGGGCGTACCACCCGTATTCCCAGGAAAGGGGCCTCGGGGAACCACCAGTTGCTTTTCGGCATTTGCGGGTCTATCTTTTTCCAGTTCGGAGTAGAGGCGAAACGCCTGGCAGAGCGGAGGTCTTCTGCGGTACTTTTATAGCTTCCGCCACGTATGGCCCTCGGGTATAGCTCGGTGGCTTTCACTACGGGGTTCTCAGTCACCTTTCCGCGTTGCCCGTAGGTTTCCGGGGTGTACTGGTCTATGGTCCATTCCATGACATTTCCGAGGATGTCGTACAGCCCCCAGGGGTTGGGTTCCTTTTGCCCTGTTTGATGTGTCTTTTCTTCGCTGTTGGCGGCATACCACGCGTATTGATCCAGTTTTTCGGGGGAATTTCCGAAGAAATAGTCAGAAGTGCTTCCGGCACGGCAGGCGTATTCCCATTCTGCTTCGGTGGGCAGGCGGTAGAATACCCCGGTCTTTGCATAGAGCCATTTGCAGAATTGTATAGCGTTGTATTGGGTCATCCCGATGGCGGGCATGTTTTCCTTACCCATCCCGAAAGTCATGTCCAGGTAGGGCGTGGTAGGGCGTGAAACGGCATCTACTTCATCCGTGAGCCGGCTGTCACTTACCGACTGCTCATAATCCTTGTTCAGGAACATTTCATAAACATCCCATGTAATTTCGTGGGTCCCCATCCAGAAAGGGGCTATTTTTACTTTGTGTTGTGGAACTTCATCCTCCCGGTGCGGGGAATTGTTTGCTGCACTTCCCATTTTAAAAGTACCTTCCGGGATGGGAGCCATACCGAATGTAACGGAAGTACCGGATATTTTCTGAGTATATGGTTTAAAATTGTCTTTTTGCGGGTAGGAGGTCCATGATATACTGGCCAGTAGCCCTATGGAAATCCCGGTGATGAGGAGCGGGACGTATATTCGTTTCCGAAACATTTTGTTTTAGTTGATTAAGGTAATATTGAAATTTTTCGAATATTATATAATTATTCCAACTTAAATAAGGAATTAACATTATTTAACAAAATGATTTGGAAATTGTATAAATTGCTATTGTCATGGAAACTCGCGTTGTATTAGAAACGGAAGACCTATACAATATTTTGGTGTTGAGGGCTTTATGGTACTCAACCGAACCCTGACCCGCCGGGGAAGGTTCATGGAGGACAAGGTCATGAATACACTGGGTGGAACCATGGGGATTGCATTAAAAGGGTGGATATAAAAAAAATCCGTAATTTAAAGGAGACATTTCAACGTATTTTTAATAACCTGGAAGGTTATAAGGGGCAATCCGGACGGTGATAAAAGCCATCAGGCAGGGGCGGATTTTTTTCGGGGTTGCCTGGGGGTCATGGAAAAGATTCAAATATTAATGAAGAACTCAAGATGAGTTCTAAAACTCAAAATATGTGAAAAAAAGAATACTTTTATGCTGGGCGGTATTTTCGGTTTATCCCTTCCTGTATGCCCAGATCGATATTTCGCCTTCATTGTACGAAGCTATCGAAAGCGCCCTGGACAAGAGCAATGAGATCAGGCACAGGCAGATGGAAATAGAAAAACTTCAACTTCAGGAAAAGAGTGTGTGGAATACCTATGTGCCCAAAGTGGAAGGGACTGCGTTATACTCGTATTTTGACGGAAGGCTGACCATGGATATCCCGACAGTGACGACACCGTCCGAAAACATCCAGCTCTTTGAGGGAAAGACGAGTTTTGATAACTACGGGAACATTTTTCACGGGAGCATACTGGCCAAAACCGTTATTTTCAGTGGCTTTCAGATCGTTAACGGGGCTAAGGCCATACAGCGCAAAACGGAAGGAATGCAACATCTGCTGGATGCCGGAAAGGATGTGGTCGTCCGGGAAGTCATCCATACTTTCGATCAGTTGACCTTACTGGATGAAGCGGAAAAGGTTATCAATGGCAGTGAAAAGCGGCTGGCTGCCGAGGCCTCCCGGGTGGGAAGGGCTGTAGAGCAGGGGCTCGCCATTCCGTATGACCGGGATAAAATAAGCCTGGCCAGACTGGAACTGAAAATGAGAAGGACAGAACTCAAGGGGAAAAGGGACGTGCTCTATCAAAAAATACATTATCTGACCGGTTATTCCCGGGAACAGGCCGTAAACGTACAAAACAAGGTAACCCCCTACCTGATCACAGACGAAAAAATACTTTCCATAGCGGGGAAACAGGAAATTAAGGCGTTGGAATCTTTCAGGGAAGCCCAGGAGTACCTCCTTAAAAAGGAAAAAGGGAGTTATTTCCCTACCATAGGGGCATTCGGGGGGCTTACCTACTCGAGCTTGTTTGACGGTAGTTTTACCACGCCCACCATTCCATTACTGGACCGTTCCCTGAACCTGGGGCTCAACCAGGCAACATTGGGACCAAACTGGTTAATAGGCCTGGGACTGAGGTGGGAGATCTTCAGCGGGTTTGAACGGCACCATAAGATATCGGAAGCTAAGATCAATGTCCGGCAACTGCAGGACCAGATCGATGACACCAGGGAAAAACTGCAATTGCTCCTGGACAATAACTACGCCAATGTCAGGGTACTGAACGAGAAGATCGAGATCGCTTCCCAACAGGAAAAAATAGCGCAGAACAATGTGAATATCTCGGTAAAGCAGTACCAACAAGGGCTGATCGGGATCTCGGAAAGGCTGGAGTCGGAAAATGACCTGTTGAAGTCTTCCATGAACAGGGTCAACATTATCATCGAACAGCGCCAGGCCACTTTGGAAACCCTTTTGGCAACGGGAAAATTAATGCATTTTATTTCCAGATAAAACCAAGGACAATGAAGAGAATAATAGCTTTATGCGCCATACTGGCATGGACCGGCTGCAAAAGGCCATACGACAATGTGATACAGGGCAGGACCGAAAGGGAATCCCTTGCCGTAGTGGCCAAGATCCCGGGTAAGATCGTTAAGGTGTTCGTAGCCGAGGGAGACATGGTTAAAAAAGGAGACACTCTTGCCATTCTTGACATCCCGGAAGTAGACGCCAAAAAAAACCAGGCCCTGGGTGCCCTGACCTCGGCAAAGGCCCAATACGAAATGGCCGTAAAAGGAGCTACCCGGGGACAACTGGAACAACTCCGTGCCAAACACGACGCTCTGAAGGAACAATATGAATTTGCCGAAAAATCGGTGACCCGCCTCGGAAATATGCTAAAGGATTCTCTTGTCCCCCAGCAGACCTATGATGAAGCCTATACCAAATACCAGGGGGCAAGGTCCCAGTATATTGCGGTTCAGGCCGAACTGAACGAAGCGAGAACAGGCGCCCGACAGGAACAGCAGACCATGGCATTGGGACAGCAGGAAAGGGCGGAAGGGGCGCTCGAAGAAGTGGATACGGCCTATAAGGAGCGGTACATCATAGCGCCACAGGATATGAGTATCGAAACGGTCTCATTGAACGAAGGGGAACTGGCGTTGCCCGGTTACGCCCTGTTCAGCGGTTACCTGGCCCGAAGCACTTATTTTCGCTTTACATTGCCGGAAAGCAGGCTCAGCGATGTGAAAAAGGGACAGGAACTGGTGCTGCAGGTGGCCTACAACAAACAGGAAATAAAAGGGCAGGTCTCTGTAATTAAGAAACTGGGAAGCTATGCGAATATCGCAACTGCTTATCCCGATTATGAGATGCAGGAATCTCTCTATGAGATCAGGGTATTGCCCCTTGGCGAACAGGAAGCAGAGGATATTATTACCCAGACAACCGTAACCACAACCTTTTAAGCAGATGAAAAACTTTTTCGGACTTTTGCAACGGGAATTCCGTCTGTTCTGGAAGAACAAGGTGTTGCGGTTGCTCTTTATCGGGGCTCCCGTACTTTATGGGGTGCTTCTCGGGTATGTCTACAGCAAGGGAAAGGTCACCGACCTGCCTGTCATAGTGGTGGACGAAGACCAAAGCGATCTGAGCCGTAAGGCCATACAGATGTTTGAAGACAATGAGGTTCTCAATGTATCGCGACTGCTCTTCGACCAGAATAATATAGGAGTTTATGCCATAGAAGATGAGGCAGCCTGTGTGGTACTCATTCCCAGGGGATTTGAAAAAAAGGTGTTTACCAAAAAACACCCCGAAGTTACTACCATAGTCAACACTTCCAGCGTACTCACGGCCAATTATGCTTCTACGGCCATACAGCTCTGCCTGGGGACCATGAAGGCCGGGATCCAGATCGAAACCTTAAAAAAACAGGGAGTCCCGGAACGCATTGCCATGACCCAGTACGAACCTTTTCAGACCACATTCATTAAAAAATATAACAGGAGTACCAATTATATGTACTTCTTATGGCCGGGGGTGTTGGCCACGGTATTGCAACAGGTGCTCCTGCTTGGTTTGGCACTGTCATTTGCTGCGGAATATGAGAACGGGACCTTCCGGGTACTACTCCAAAGATGTCCTTCTACGCTTAAACTCATCCTGGTGAAAGTGCTGCCGTATTTACTGATGAGTATCGGTATATGGGGGCTTTACATGTTATTCGCATGGTGGTTTCGCATGCCGTTGAAGGAGAATATGGTATCCTTGACGCTGATCACCGGGATATTTACCGCATCGGTCAGTTTTATCGGTATATTGTTCAGTGTACTCATCCCCAGTCAGCTCAAGGCTACCGAGGTGTTGATGGTGGTGGCAACCCCCAGTTTTATCCTGAGCGGTTTTACCTGGCCCCTAAGCCAGATGCCCGTATGGGTACAGGCTATAGCCAATTGTATCCCCCTCACACATTACCTGAAAGTATTGCGGGTGCTGATCGTTGAGAATGGCTCCGTATCACAGACAACCGGTCCTATATGGGCAATGGTCCTTATAGGCGGGGTGTGTGGCATCGGGGCTTTTATCGCACTCAGCATTAAAGGCAGAAAAGTTATGGAAGCAGAAGAGCGCCCTGCATAAGTAAAGATATCATTGGCCATCCTTCGATATCCTAATAAGGGCCTTCGGGCTCAGATCAGGGCGGTGTGAGACTGATTTGCGCGAACCTGTTACAGTTCCTTTACCTTTTCCTGAAGCATTTTGATCTCATCCCTTAACCTGGCAGCCTGCATAAAGTCGAGGTCTTTGGCAGCTTTTTCCATGGCTTTGCGTTTTTCGCGGATGGTTTTTTCTACCTGATCCCTGGAGCGGTATTCCATTTCCGGTTCGGCGGCATTCAAATAGTTTTCCAGGCCGTTGCCGGACGGATATTCGGCAATAGGGCTTTTGCCCAGGCTGCTCTCTATTTTTTTGTTCAATGCCGTCGGGGTGATGTTGTTGGCCTTGTTGTAATCCATTTGCTTTTCCCGACGGTAATTGGTCTCGTCGATCGTTTTCTGCATGCTGTCCGTGATCTTGTCTGCATACATAATGGCTTTTCCGTTGAGGTTCCTTGCTGCCCTTCCCACGGTTTGTGTGAGGGCCCGGGCACTTCGCAGAAAGCCTTCCTTGTCGGCATCGAGAATGGCCACGAGCGATACTTCCGGCAGGTCCAGCCCTTCCCGGAGGAGGTTTACTCCGATAAGTACGTCAAACAGGCCTTTTCTAAGGTCCTGCATGATCTCTACCCGCTCCAGGGTATCTACATCACTGTGGATATAGCGGCAGCGTATCTGTATTCTGCTGAGGTATTTGGTCAGTTCTTCGGCCATACGTTTGGTCAGGGTAGTGACCAGAACGCGTTCGTCCTTATCTGTCCGGAGCTGTATTTCTTCTACAAGGTCATCGATCTGGTTCTGGCTGGGGCGTACTTCGATCTCGGGATCGAGCAGGCCTGTGGGGCGGATCACCTGTTCTACGTATATTCCGTCGCTCTTTTGCAGTTCGTAGTCTGCCGGTGTGGCGCTCACGTAGATCGCCTGGTTTTGCAGGGCTTCGAACTCCTCGAATTTCAGCGGACGGTTGTCCATGGCTGCGGGGAGCCGGAAGCCGTATTCCACCAGGTTTTCCTTCCGGGAGCGGTCACCACCGTACATGGCGTGTACCTGGGGGATGGTCACATGGCTTTCATCCACGACCATAAGATAGTCGTCCGGGAAGTAGTCGAGCAGGCAGAAAGGCCTTGTTCCGGCCTCACGGCCGTCGAGGTAGCGGGAATAGTTTTCTATACCGGAGCAGTACCCCAGCTCGCGGATCATCTCCAGGTCAAAATTGGTGCGTTCCTCCAGGCGTTTTGCTTCCAGGTGCTTTCCTGCATCCTTGAAGAAGTCTACCTGCCTGACCAGGTCGTCCTGGATCTGTTTGATGGCATTTTGCAAGACATCCGGAGAGGTGACGAATATATTGGCCGGATAGATGTTCAGTTTCTCATATTTTTCCTGGATACGGTTGGTCTGCGGATCGAAGGCTTCGATATCTTCGATCTCATCACCAAAGAAATGAATGCGGAAGGCGTTATCGGCATAACCGGGAAACACATCCACAGTATCGCCTTTAATCCGGAAGGTTCCGCGAATAAAATCGCCTGTGGTCCGGGAATAGAGGCTCTGTACAAGCCTGTGCAGGAATTTTGTACGGGAGATCACCTGGTCGCGCTCGATGGGGATGACGTTCTTTTGAAATTCCGAAGGGTTCCCGATACCGTAGAGGCAGGATACCGAAGCCACTACCAGCACGTCCCTCCGGCCCGAAAGCAGGGAAGAGGTGGTGCTGAGACGGAGTTTTTCTATTTCGTCGTTGATGGAGAGGTCCTTTTCAATATAGGTTCCCGTTACGGGGATATAGGCTTCGGGCTGGTAGTAATCGTAATAGGATACGAAGTATTCTACCGCATTGTCGGGGAAAAACTGTTTAAACTCCGAATAGAGCTGTGCCGCCAGGGTCTTGTTATGGGCGAGCACCAGAGTGGGGCGTTGCACTTCCTCTATAACATTGGCAACGGTAAAGGTCTTTCCGGAGCCGGTGACCCCGAGAAGGGTTTGATACCTGTCGTCGTTAACGATCCCCGAAACCAGTTGCCGTATGGCTTCGGGCTGGTCTCCTGTGGGTTTAAAATCTGATTTTACCTGGAATTTCATGATGTAAAGATAGCAAACAAAGTTAGAAGTCAGGTGACGGAAGTCGGAAGTAAAAAACAGAATTTTTCTTTAGTAATAATCACCGGAGAACTGATAATGTGTTGCCATAAAAAACAAACTCCCACCGAAGTGGGTGGAAGTTTGGGGCTAAATCAAACATAATCTCAGTAAATGAGAACCTGCTTTAATACACAAATCAATAGATACGCATTGTTTTTTGTGCGCATCATGTAAGAGTAACGCAGTTTTTTGATGGATATTTTGTGAATGAAAGATTTTTTTTCTCTCTCTCACCTTCTCACTTTCTCACACTCTTACCTTCTCACTATTTTAACACAAAGCTCAGCCTGGCAAAGAGAAAGCGCCCGCCTACTCCGAATTGCTGTGCCCTTCTGGACCAGTCGAAACGGCCGCTGCTCCTGTTGTTCTGAATACCGGGAACATCGGGTTGAGAATCTCCTGTAAATGCCCTGTCGGGATAGATGTCAAACAGGTTGTTGGCCCCGACGGTCAGGGTGAGGGCATCGGAAACCTTATAGCCGAACGACAGGTCGGTTACGATCTTGGTACCGAATTCCTGTTGATTTTCTATAACATTGGTAGCCTCGGTGACTTTGCCGAAGAACACGTTTCTGAGAAATACGTTAAACCTGTCCGTGGTCAGATTGTTGGTCAGGTTAACCTTTGTTCTCGGCACGGCTTCTTCGAGGTAGATACGGCTTTCTTCCGGGAAATAGGTCTCTACCAGTCCGGCGTCTTCCAGTACCTGTGAAGCCTTGATATCGCCTACCCTGCGGGTTTGCGATAATGTGGCGGAGAGGTCGTTTTTCAGTTGTACATTATCGCTCAGGTAGGTTTTATGGGTAATGACCATGTCCAGGCCTTTGGATTCGGTATCAATAGCGTTGGAGAAGAAGGCTGCCCTGGAGGCATTGGCCTGGTTGAACAGGAGTTGCAGTTCTTCGTTATCACCTGGTTGAAACTGTCCGGTATATACAATGCGATCGTCTATGGCCACAAAGTAACCGTCGACAGTAAAGGTGATGTTGGCCTCGGGGAGTTTTGCCGTAAACCCTACGCTTATACTTTTTGAAGTTTCTTCCTTCAGGTCGGGAATGCCGAGCAATTTGGCTACACGACTGTCGTTGGCGAAGGTTCCTACTTCCTGCGGATTGCCCTGATTGTCAAACACAGTAGAGGTAGAATTGAAATACAACTGGTGCAGGGAAGGGGCGCGGAACCCTGTATTGAGTGCTGCCCGGAGGTTAAGGTTGTCCGTAGCCTTCACTCTTGTGGCTACCTTAAAATTGATCGTAGACCCGAAATCGGAATAATTCTCGAAACGGGAGGCCAGGCTGACCAGGAATCTTTCGGTTAAGTCAGCTTCTACGTCAAAATATCCCGCTATACTGGTCCGGTCGCGTTCAAGGGCATTGGTTTCGGAAAAACCGGGAAACACCTGGGAACCTCCCGGTCTCGGGCTACCGAAAAAATCTGTCCGGGGTTGTTGGGTATCCGTGGTGATGGGGATTCCGTTTACGTCATACTGAACATAAGAAGCCTGTTCGCCTTCGGTGATCTCGTATTTTTCAAAACGATGTTCCGCTCCGAATGCAATGTTCAATCCGGCGAAAACATCTTCGTAAAAGCGGTTGATGTCCAGATTGGTGGTGTTTTGCGTAAAGGCGAACCCTCCGGCATCGAAGCGGGTGGGGGAAGCGTTGAGCATGGAAGCGTTGGAAGTGTTTGATATTTCATAATCAAAAGAGTTCCTTCCGTAAGTATTGCTGAAATCTACGTTCCATTCGTTTATTTTTCCCTTGATCCCCACGGAAAGGGAGCGGTCCTTGATCTTGGAGTTGATCTCAGGCAAAAAGCCATTGATGTAGGCCGGAGTATAAGTCCTTGCTTCACCGGGCATGCGGTAGAACCCGGCAGAATTCCCGGCGCGGGAACTGATCCCGGCAAAGGAGTAGAGCTCGGTGCCGTTATCGTCCAGCGGCAGGGAGAAATTGGCCATAAAGCGCCCTCCCCTCAGGGCGGACTGTCCCACCCGCATGTTAAAATCGGTTCTTTGAAGACCGCGGGCGGCCAGCTCTTCATCGGTGACATCATAGAAGTAGCTGTTGTAATCGCTTTGTTCTGTTACCGGATCATAGGGGTTTTGGTAGTTTTTTAAAGCATTTCTCATATCGTTTATGCTGTTGGCTCCTGCGATCCGGGCTTTAAGATCCGTATCAAAATAGGGAACCTGCGCCCCGTATTGTTTAATGGCATCCACATCGGTAAAAAGGTCACTGATGTCATAACCGTTGGCATTGGCTACATATTCTATGGAGTTATAGGCGTTGAAAATACCGCCTTCCCATTCTTTCATCCGGTTATAATCGTCGCGGTAATCAAAGTCCCCGGTGAAGTTTATAAACCCACCTTTATCTCCCAGGGCAAGCCCGTAGTTGGCGCTTATGTTGGTAGTGGCACCGTCAATACCCCCGGTCTGTTCTTCGGCATTTCTGGAGAAGTTTGCGCCGGTGGTGGCGGTTACGGTAAGTTCATTGACATTTTTGTTGAGCACAATGTTTATTACCCCTGCAATGGCATCAGAACCGTATTGTGCGGCCGCTCCGTCCCGAAGCACTTCGATCCGTTGGATGGCTGCAGCGGGAATGGCGTTGAGGTCGGTGCCTACGTTACCCCGTCCGAAGGTTCCGTTGACATTGATCAGGGAAGAAGTATGCCTTCTCTTGCCGTTGATGAGCACCAGTACCTGGTCCGGCCCCAGTCCCCTGAGGGAAGCGGGGTCTATGTGGTCCGTTCCGTCCGATATGGTCTGTGTGTTGGAAGAAAAGGAGGGGGCTACGTAATTGAGTATCTGGTTGAGGTTGACCTGAGGCCCCTGCGATGTCAGTTCCTTCATGTCAATAACGTCAACAGGCACTGCTGTTTCGGTAGCGGTCCTGGCCGGGTTCCGGGAGCCGACAACTACCACGTTCTCAAGGGCAACACCCGATTCGAGCTGTACATCCAGGCCGGCAGAGCTCACGGTGACCTGTTTGCTTTCAAATCCGACATAGGAAAACAGGAGTACATTGCCCATGGCGGCATCAATGGCATAGTTTCCGTCAAAATCTGTTGTGGTTCCCTGAGTGGTCCCTTTAACGGTAATAGAGACCCCTACGAGAGGTTCTCCGGATTCGTCGGTGACTTTCCCGGAAACAGTGATGTCCTGGGAAAAACCGTATGCAAAGCATAAACATAGGATAAGGGATGGTAATATTCTTTTCATAAATAAATATTTTGAGTGTTGATATCTTCAAAAATATGTTAAATAATTGTAATGCGGGCATTCCTGGTCGTTAAAATGAGATTTTATGGCGTGTGTACGTAGCTTATATCTGATCATCGTGTCATGTATGGAAGTGCTTAAAAAGAAAAAAGGCTCCTGACAGAACCTTTACCAAATGGATATTATACTATGTGCGGACGCTCGGGCCCATGTGGGGCAACAACGAACGATAGTGGTTTACAGATCTTAAAAGATGCCCTGCAGAGGTTTGTTTTTAATGCCAATACCGGCATGGTTAAAATCCAGCTTTTCTTTGAGCAGGGCGGCATACACACTTCTAAAATCGGTCTCGTATTTCAGGTCGCCCTGATCCAGGTCGGCGAGGTTGGGGTTCTGTCCTATTACGGTTCCCTTATTGTTCCCTCCTATAATAAACATCGGGGCGGCTGTTCCGTGGTCGGTGCCTTTGCCGTTGTCGCGCACCCTTCTTCCGAATTCGGAAAAAATGACTATTGTGGTGTTTTGCAATAATCCTGCCTGTTTAAGATCCTTATAAAAGCTATGCACAACATTGTTGAGCTGGGTAAGTTGTCTTGCGTGCAGCCCCAATTGGTTGTTGTGGGTATCAAACCCCCCGAGAGAGGTATAATATACTTTGGTATTGAGGTTTCCCTTTATTAAACGGGCTATCCACTGTAAATTCCTGCCCAACCCGCTTTTGGGGTACATATTGGAATTTTTTGCCTTTTTTAAAGCCTGCTGAATTTGTTCCGAGCCTTCGGTAACCGAATTGGCGATTTTCCGGGCAAAATCCAGTTGCGGGTTGTCGGACAGTTTTACGGCCTGTTCATTCGTGTTTTTATACTTAAACTGGTTGGGGTTCTTTACGGTAATAAAATTGGGTTCATTGGCCAGTAGTGCCAGATTATCCGTATTATCGAGATTAATCCCGGCTGTGGGGTTGTGATCTTTACATTGCAGTTCCAGGTACCTGCCCAGCCAGCCTTCGTTTAAATACTGATCTTCGGGAGTAGCCGTTTGCCAGATCTCCCGGCTCCTGAAATGTGAACGGTTGGGGTGTGGGTAACCTACATTCTGGATCACGGTCAGGTCTCCCTGCTGCTGGATATCGGCAAAACCTTTTAATGCAGGATGAAAGGCCATGCCCTTGTCCTTTCCGATGACTTTATCCTTATGCAGGCCAATGGCAGGCCTTGCTTCGTGGTATAAGGGATCGTCGATGGGAATAAAGGTGTTAAGGCCGTCATTGCCTCCATTGAGCTGGATAAAAACTACGGATTGCTCTCCCATGGATAGACGGGGTTGAGCTCCGTAGGAAAAGAGAAAGTCGGGGAGGAGTAATGTGCCTCCCGTTAATGTTCCTGTGACCGTTAAGAAATTTCGCCTATTCATTTTTTTGAACTTTTAAAGTTTATATACCCTTTTTCGATATATCCTGTTTTCAGATTAATTGATATTCCGGGGTTTTTGCGATATACCGGAACAGGCGGAGCACGGCCTTTTCTGCATTGGCGTTCTGCGGGTCAAAATCGTAGGTCAGAATACTTTCCATGTCACTTTGCAGCGTATCACTGACCTGAAAAAGCGTTCGGTCGGTGACCTCTTTGATGATCTGCTTGTTGTTATCGTTCTTATTCCAGTCCAGGTGTACTTTAATGTTTTGCACCCCGGTTTTTTTCCCGGACATCGGATGCGCTTCACGATACCGTCCGTTAGACAGGGCATCTGCTATTTTATTCCGCTAAAGAAATAATTGAGAGGTCAGCCATGCCTTACCGCCGTCCCATCCCTTTACATTGGGCTGGTTAAACAGGTCCATGCCCTGTCCGCTTATAAACGTGGCCACAGTGATATTGCTCACTTCATCGGCATGCAGTTCTTCTATGAGTTGTAAAATATAGACCAGCGGGTCTTTTATTTTCATTCCCGCGCTGGGTTTATCGTATTCCTCTTTCACCATTTTGGTAAAGAAGGGCTCTATTTCAAAATCTACACTTTTCAGATAATCACCGTAATATTTTACAAGCTCATCGGCTGGTTCATCATAGATAAACCATTTCAGGATCTTTTCGGTGATGAAATAGGGGGTGTTTTCCTGTTCAAAAATGATGTCAATGATGTCATCGGCCTTAAATTTCCCCGTTTTTCCTAAAAAGGTGATCGTCTCATTGTTTTCAATTTTCTTTCGGTACCTTCCCTTTCCGTGATCTCCGAAGTTCAGCCCGGCCAAAGCCTTTGCCCCGTTCTTAATATCCTCTTCACTGTAATGGCCGATGCCGAGGGCAAACAGCTCCAGCAATTCACGGCTCAGGTTTTCGTTGATCTTTTTGTTTTTATTGTTGTTGTTGTCCAGGTATTTGAGCATGGCATTGGACCTGATGATCTGCTTTGTCAATGTTTTATAATTGCCAAAGGCATTTTTTCGCAAGATCATACTGTGTTCATAGACCCAATAGTTGTCCTTTACTTTTTGCCAAGTGGAAACAAAGTGATTGTGCCAGAAACAGGTCATTTTTTCCCGTAAGGGGAAATCGCTATGGCGCATTTGATCTATCCACCAGTCCTTGAGTTGAAAATGTACTTTCCGCTCCTTTTTTCTGTTCATCTGTTTTTCTTCCGGAGAGGCTTCGCTTTGTTGCTTTCGGAATTCCCGTAGTTCGGGAAGTGTTTTCGGGGTATCGGACAGGCAGTCGGGGACGACATCGGGATATGGCGCATTGTAAGCGCTTCGAAGAAAAGATTCAATGCCCTGTTCTTTAATTTTCCCGGCTTGTTTTGAAGAAAATCCTAACCGTAAAGACCACAAATACGCTAATTGCATTATCCTGATGATTTCGTCTACTAAAGATAACCAAATTTTATGCCGACTATTGTTTTGAAAATTAGCATTTTGATTTTATTAACGTTAATTTCCTTGTTCTCTCCCGGAACGTTAGGCCTTTTCAAGGATATTGTTGTTTTTTCAGGGTTCGTTACACTTGTACTGAGCTTTATCGAAGTAAACGCTTTTTACGATGGCTACTCGTTGTCGTTTTGCTCAAACGAGTACCAGTAGGATTGTACCGGATTTGGAATAGATTTACACTATTTCCCGGTTGATCTGATAGTTCTCATCGTCAAAACAAACGATGATCACTTCACTGATCCGGTGTTCGGAACTTTCGAGAAAATCCCGGATAGACCTATGTGCTGTTTCTGCGGCCAATGGTTTGGGAAACCGGTAAACCCCCGTGCTGATGTTGGGAAAGGCTATGGTCTTGCATTGATGGTCGCGGGCCAGTTTCAATGCATTCTGATAACAATGATATAATAGTTCCGGTTCTCCGTTTTTGCCCCCGTTCCAGACCGGCCCTACGGTATGGATTACATATCCGGCGGGTAAATTACCGGCCGTGGTTATTACGGCTTCGCCTGTTCTGCACCCTCCCTGCCTGGCTAAGATCTTTTTGCAATCTTCCAGTATTGCCGGGCCCCCGGCCTTGTGAATGGCTCCGTCCACGCCTCCGCCACCCATGAGTGAATTATTTGCGGCGTTGACTATGGCATCGGCTTTTATTTGGGTGATATCTCCTTTTATGATCTGTATCATTCGGACTTGTTTTTGTTTTCATATTCCCGGACGATTACAAAGTATATGACGTAAAGCCATCCAAAAATTCCGTGTAAGACAGCATACAGGACCGATTTATTCCTATCCCAGGAAATAACTACGGCAATTGCGCTTCCGAGTCCTATGCCATTCCTGGTAATAGTTTGTTTTATGCCGGGACCTCCGTTTTGCTGACTATAACATTCCAGCGAAAGGAGTAGTAAAAAGATCAGGGACAGTTTTATTTTGTTCATCGATTTAAAGTTTTCGATTGTTTTTTTGTTTGGTGGTCTTGTTTCGTTTTATGTCCATCAGTTTTCTCCTGAGAATGTTTTTCCAACCCAATAAAGACTTGTTAAAAGTACTTAAAATCCTTAAATCTCACGATAGCTTTCTGTCATCTGAGTCCAAAGATCACAAAAACATATCATCGTCTTGTTTGAAAATTCTGTATATAAGGGTATGCCTGTCCAAATCAGCCCGCAATAAAGTCTAAATTGCACCTTTTAAAAGGGGTGTATAGACGTTATCTTTGGGGAGTAAATTATTAACAATCAAAACAGAAAGACTATGAGTACACACAACATTGCAACCCGGGAAGAGTGGCTGAAGGCTCGACTGCAACTGCTCAAAAAGGAAAAAGAACACATGCGGCAGGGAGACAAACTTACCGAGGAAAGGCTGGCACTCCCGTGGGTACGTATCGAAAAAGAGTATACCTTCGAAACCGACAAGGGGCCAAAGACCCTGGCAGAACTTTTCGCCGGACGATCACAACTCCTCGTTTATCACTTTATGTTCGATTTCGGATTCCGGGTCAATGAGGACAATCCGGGATGTACGGGCTGTTCTTTCGTCGCTGATCACTTCGACGGGGCACTTCAGCACCTCAATGGTCACGACATAACCCTGGTAGCCGAGTCAATTGCTCCGCTCGAACCTTTACGCGCCTATGCACGGCGAATGGGCTGGAATTTTCCCTGGATCTCCTCTCTGGGCAGTGACTTTAAGTACGATTTTGGTGCCGCCTTCACGGAGAAGCAGCAAAAGGAAGGTGCGGATTACAATTTCCGCCGTGTTGAGCAGCCTGAGCCACAGCGTGAGGGGATGAGCGCTTTTGCGCTTAAGGACGGAATGGTGTATCATACCTATTCTACGTACGACCGGGGTGTGGAACAAATAATGAGTACGCTCCGGATGCTCGATATGGCTCCGCAAGGCCGCAAAAATGAAAGCTGGCGCCGCCACGACGAGTATGAAAACGGGGGTGCATCATCCTGTTGTCAATAAAAAAACAGCACAAAGATGAAACCGTCGATCATCCAAAACAGTATGGCAGCCGGTGCTTCTGTCTTAGCCGTGATGGCTACGAAACTTTGTTGCTGGGCACCGGCTATTGCCGCGCTGTTTGGCAGTGCGAGCTATCTGGCATGGTTGCAGCCCATGAAACCGTATTTAATGACCGTGGCCTTAGTATCGATAGGTCATAGTCATTACAAGGCTTATTTCGCGAAAAATACAAGGGGTTGTACCGGTACTTGCAGCACAAAAAAACAGCCGGGGTTTTTTCAATCAAAAACATGGTTATGGCTGTTGACGGTATTGGTTATAGGGTTGCTGGTTTTTAGTTATTTGAGTTTGTGATAGTATCGATAAGGAACAATGAAGATACGGACAATTCTTAATTACAGTTTCACGGGCTACTGTCAATTTATGCCTGTTTCGATTTCAATGGTCTGTTTTTTCCCGGGCGGATTTTTAATTCGGATATTGATTCTGGTGTAGTTCCAGGTGTTATTGATCCGGTTGGCTGAGATATCCATTCTGGCTTTTCCTTTGGTTCCTTTAACCCGGATAGTTGAGTTAACCGTTCTGTTATCATTGCTGTATTTAACCTGGCCTTCTATGATCGCCATTTTGTCGATCGGTTTGATCTCTCCAAGTAATTCCGTTACCCGTTCGTCCGATTTTGCTTTTTCCAGTGCATTTTCATAGAGTTTGGTATCGGCATAGGCCTGAACCAGGTCTGTTGCCATTCCATCCATTCCGGATGAGAAGAAAGCGGCAATGAAAATTACCATGATCCCGCACATCGTTACAAACCATTTCCGGTTCCGTTTCCACCAGCTTTTTTGTTCAATGAGTTCGTTGTTCATGGTTTAATTTTTTCTTTTAATTCACCTGAAGTTTCATCATGATGTCCGTTTGTTCGTCATCTCCCAGTTTAAAAATATGCTTGTCGAATTCTACAAAACCGTTTTTCTTATAAAACCGGATGGCTCTCGGGTTTTCTTCCCAAACACCAAGCCATACGTAGTCTACGCCCTTTTGTCTGGAGATCTCCATGGCCTTTTCATAAAGCAGTTGCCCCACCTTTTTTCCGTGAAATTCCTTTAACACATAGATGCGTTCAATCTCGAGGGCATTTTTGTCCTTCACTTCGGTTTGTGATTGCCCGACATTGATCTTTAAATACCCGATGACGTTATCGCCGAGCACTGCAAAGTAAAATTCGGAGTTTTTGTCGGATAGCTCTGTTTGCAGTTTTTCCATAGAAAATGAATTATCCAGATAGGCTTTCATGTCTTCTTCACTGTTGCCTGAAGAAAAAGTTTCAGCGAATGTCTGTTTTCCGATGTTCTGCAATTCTTCGATATTGCGGAGGGTTACTTTTCTTACTTCAATATTTTCCATTCCTATCCTGTTTTGTATTGTAGTTTATACACAAAAATACATAATTAACCATTTAATGAAAAAGGAGATGTTCTGTGCAGGATGGGATTGGTGTTGCTCTGTGTTTTAGTCTGGAATACTGCCGGGAAGAAGGTTATGGTAACTGTTCTTTAAAGCAGCTCTACAATCTGAATATTATTTCCGCAGGTATCATCGAACACGGCGATTTTCACCGTTCCCATTGCTGTGGGCTTTACACTGAACGTTACACCGAGGTTGACCAGGCGTTCATATTCTTCCCGGACATCATCTACATTGAATTGTGTGTATGGAATTCCGGCATCGAAGAGTGCTTTTTGATAGGTTTTGGCCGGTTCAAAACCATGGGGGGACGGTTCCAGTAAGACCTCCGTTCCTTCCTGTTCTTCTTTGGCCACTACGGTTAACCAGCGGCCGCCTTCGCCCAGGGGGATATCGTGTTTTTTTACGAAGCCCAGTTTATCAGTGTAAAATGCCAGTGCTTTGTCCTGGTCCAGAACGGGAATGCTAATGACTCTGACTTTCATCTTTATATGTTTTTAGATTAATGGGTGCAAGTTCCCGAATCGGTTTTTAATTCACTTTGTAAAAATTGCTCTTTTTGATATTCAACGGGGGGAAGTCCTATCCTGTTTTTAAAAAGTGTACTGAATGAGCTGGGGGTCTCAAAACCTGCGCAGTAGCACGCTTCGGATACGCTCATTCCCTTTTTTAAATAGTGCTTTGATGCTTCAATACGCCTGAAGGTCAGGTATTGCTTGGGCGTGATCCCGTAGTATTTTTTAAACAGCCGAAGCAGATGAAATTTTGAAGTGTAGCGGATGTGAGACAGCAGGTCGAGGTTCACTTCTTTATCGAAATTATTGTCAATAAAACGCCTGGTGGCGATGACGGTTTGAACCTGTTTGTCATTGGAATAGCAAATTTCCCTGATCCGGTTTATTTCTGTTTGATAGAAGGTCATGGTTTTGTATCAATCACATTACTGATGATATACAAATATACATAATTAACCCCTTCAATATAAGCTGTGACAAGACAGGCTTTGGGCCTGCGGCAAGTCAATGAATTTTAAGCGGTTTTGTTGAAGGTCATTATTTCCCTTTCAAAATAAACCTGTTCTTTTTCTTCAGGATGATTTTTTACGTCGCAATAGTATACTCCTCTTGCAAATACCCTGACGACCAGGGGCCGTGTAGGGTTTACTTTGGCGCAGACCATATCTCCTGTTTTAAATAAGTTGCTCATGGCTTTTGTTTTTAGGTTATACCTCTAATTCATCATAACCACTTTTCAGAATGATGGAAAGCATTTTAAACCTTTGATTGGCTTCTATGCTATGAGGGGTGTGCCCCGGAATGATCATACAATCGCCATTTTGTAAATACTTGGATTGTTCATTGATAACGACTTCGGCTTCTCCTTCAATGATCTGGATGAATGTTGAAAACGGTGTTGCCTTGGGAATATAAACTTTGCCATAGTCTATGGCCAGGGCCATGATATTCCCGGTCTTTTCATTCAGAATATGTTTTGTGACTATGGAGTTTGATACATAATTCAGCTTATCTGTAATTCTGAAAGCAATTGATTTTTTAAACTCTTGATTTTCCATGGCCCCTGTACCTTTTTGTTGAACGAAGTTTATTCGTAGTTTTTAGTTCTTTTTTTCTCTGCCTTGGCCTGCTTTTTTTCTTTTGCTGTTTTCGAGGCCGGGGTCTTACTGTCTTTTTGTTTGCCTTTTCTCTCTTTTGACATGATTTTCGTTGTTAAACTGTTAATGATCTTTTGGAGAAAGTTAAGTTAAATAGCGGGGCTTCTGTTACAGAACTGATATTATAATTTACATATATCACAGGTTCTGAAAAACAAGAAAAGAACAGCCTGTTCAATGACTGTCCTTTTCATTTGAGTTAGATTTTAACTGATCTTGCCTGTATTAAGAACAAGCCTGGTGGTTTGTTTTTAAAATGTCAATCACTTCGTTGCGGTTTTTTTCTAACCGGGTTTCGATTCTTTTAAATAAATCTGTTTCTTTACCGGTTTCAAACTTTACATCTTCGCTGGTAAGTTTCGGGTATTTTTCTTTTAAGGCATTGGATTGTTTTGCCCAATCGCCCTGCACCTTAAAAAGTTCGCTCATTTTGTGCTCTCCCTGTTTATTCTTGTTTTCCATGATATTGTAGTTTTTGTGCGTACTTCATTGTACTGATACAAAGGTGAGTACTAATACTATATAATATGTTACACAACTAAAACGGAAGGTTACACATGTTACAGGTTTTCCAGGGTATCCTTTCTTTTTTCGCCCAGTCTTTTATAAAATGAAGGAGAATGCCCGGTGACTTTTTTGAATTGGTTAGACAGGTGGGCCACACTGCTGTAATGTAACCTGTACGAGATCTCGGTAAGGTTTAATTCGTCGTAAAGTATAAGCTCTTTTGCTTTTTCTATTTTGTGCTTAATGATAAAATGCTGTATAGTTATACCTTTGACCTCTGAAAACAGATTGGACAGGTAGATGTAATTATAGCCGAGCTTTTCACTAATGTAATCGGAATAGTTCCCTTTGGGGATTTCTTCGGCATAGTGTATCATTTCTATAATGACCCCCTTAATTTTATCGACGAGAATACTTTTTTTGTCATCCAGTAATTCCAGACCCGACGCAGCGAGGTTTAATTTCAGTTCCTGTTTTTGTGCTTCGGTGATATCTTCTTTAATTTCTATCATGCCCAGCTCAATACTGATATGATGTAGCCCGAGTTTTTCCAACTCCTGTTTAACGAGGAGCTTACATCTTAAACTTACCATGTATTTGACATATAGTTTCATAAAAAAATGTGACCTGGATCACTGATTTTACCGGAATCCATCCGCATAACAGGGATGATTTGAGATATGATCTTCAAAAAATCGATCAGGGCTTTGACCGTTTAAAGGGTTAAAGCTATGGTATTCCTGTCTTCGTTGCCCCGTTTTTTCAGTATATCTTTTAGGGAAAGCATTTTAAACAGTCATTAAAGTAAAAGGTTTAATATACGGATTATTCACCGGTTTTCCGGATTAGGAGAAATATATGATTTCTGATTATAAATTGTTTGATTGCGGGTACTGTGGTTCGTATTGTATTTTTGCTTCGGGCCAGAACTGCCTGTTCCACTAAAGCAAGGAGCGGGATGCTCGCGACAATGCTACTGAAAATTTACGATCAGATCATAATTCATTCCCGCTTGCACCAGCATGGGGGGACTTGAAATGATTTTTGTCGTTTTGTCAATATTATTCATGATAACCTTTTGCTACAAGTCGTTTTGAAATCCACCAATAATTTCCGCTCGGGTCAATTATACCTGACTGTCGGTCTTGATAATCCATATCGGCTGGTTCAAATTCAACTTTGGCTCCGAATTCGGCCGCTCTTTTGTGGATTTCGTCAACGTCATCAACATATAAGTAAAATGCCGTTCGCATATGTAAAAATTGTCCTCTTGCCTGACTTATCATAAAGCAGGAACTTCCTATTTTTAAAATTACGTTCGCAATATCACCATTTTGTGAATTCATTGATCGGTTGATTTCTTCTGCATAGAAGGCTTTTTTAAGAAAATCAATCAGTTCATTCGGGTTTTCCACAAATAAATATCCGCTTACTGTTCCAAATCCTTCTGGTCGGTACGTGTCAAATATTTTGTTCATTATCGTGATTTTTTTCAGCTTGTTGCCAACACATAAATATACATAATTACCTATTCCGTTTAATATAAGTCCCAAACCTCAAAAAGTATCAACAGTCCTACCTCTAAAACCTCATATCTAACATCTAAAAAGGCCCCGAATCCCCGGAGCCCTTTAACCAAATCGATAAAATCCATTGACATCTTACGCCTCCAATGTCCTGTCTATCCCGGAACACTCGCCTAATGGCGGGGTGTGTTAAATGATTTGTACTTAGATCATAATTTAAAAAAGATTAGTAGAGATCGGGAATTATATTATTCCCATTTTGTTCTTAATTCAGTATTAATCGGATACTTTTTTGGAGAGAAATTATACCAATAAGTTGTTCCAAAACATTTGTGCGGAAGTATTGAATCTATTTCAATAAAAAATTTCCAATCTGGCGCTCGTTTGCAAAGAATAAGAATGTATTCTGACATTTGTAATGTCTTTTTTAGTGCGTTACAAACGCTTTTACGATGGGTGCTCGTTTCCGCTTTGCTCAAACGAGCACCAGTGGAGATTGTCTATCCAAATTAAATAGTTGACCTATACCATATTCAACTATTTTGGATGTCTCTCTGTGAATAATTATGTTTGTGTCTAAAAGTATTTTCATTTAGTATCCTTTAGTATTATAATTATATACACTTCATAAATAACAAAGTCCCAAATTAGCTACTTTTTATAAACTTATGAGAGACGCCCAAGTTGGCGGGAGTATCCTGCCTCATCTAACTCTTATTTGCAACGAGTCCCGCTGGGTTTATTCCGTTCGGTATAATTTTGGTTCAGCAATTCCCTTTTCTAAATACATTTCTTTATTCATTTCGAAGTGTCTTTTTGGGATTTCATTCAAGTAATTTTCGCTATACCCAAATCCGATTGTTTTTCTTCTGTTATTATCCTGTGACAATGTTTAGTGATTCGTTGTTTTGTCTGGAGTAAACAGCTTCCATTGACCTTCTGATACGACTTCAATGGCATTGCCGGTAACTTTAAGGGCAGTCTGGTCGTCAATGGCATATGACGGCACGGGGAGGGTTGCAGCCAGTTTTTCGAGGTTTGCCAAAGTGTTTTCCGGAAACCATTCATGATTGAGATGCGGATGCAGGGCAAAATCGAGCAACCCCAGTGATTTATCGGTTTCTGCCGGGAGTGTATGATTGCCATAAGTTGTTCCATAGCGGGTCATGATCATACTCCCGGCACTCAGGCCTACGTAGACTGTTTTGTGTAACAGTGACGGAAAGAGCTTTGCCAGTCCGCTCTGCTGCATCCAATAGCACAGATATTGACAGTCGCCACCTCCCACCAGCAGGGCGTCAGTATCCTGAAGCATGGGCACCCAAAGTTCTTTCTTTACAGTGGGCAATGTTGTGAGTTCCAATATTCCAAGCGACTTCCAGCCCAATTTACAAAAGGGGTCGCCCAACGTTCCGCATATTACCTTTCGTGCAATGTCAGCACCATCGGTTATGGCATACATAGCGGTGGGGATGAAAAGAGCACTGGACTCTGCAATCGGTTTGCCCAGGAGGTCAGTAAGTGCATTCTGGATGCTCGTATTGCTTATGCCTGCGGAGGTGAGGAGGAGTTTCATGTTTATACAATAGGTATTGTGTGTTTGGAATGGTTTGAGATGGCGTTCAGTTGGAAACTGGTAGCAACCGGGGCCCAGACGTTAGGTATAACTCTGAATTTTTATATTTTTCCCATGGCCCGGGCTTTCAAACTCCCGATATCTCGGGACAGGTTCTCCGATCCCGATCTCAATCGGGACCACCTCCCTTCGTCTGAAGGGAGGACCCTTTTAGAAAAATTCAAATAAGGTTACAGTTTAAGGCGCCTTCATTTCAAAGAGTTTATCCATTATTCATGTTAGTTTAATCCCCAATAAAGTAATCCGCTTATTAGCCATAATAATATCCATTGTCCCAATTTCAAATAGTTCTTTGGAAATTTCCTGGAAATAGTGATTACTATTAAGAACACAATTCCATAACCAAGAAAATAAATTGCTAATATTTGAAGCAGCAGTTTTTCATTTTCTAAAAAGTCAGTAAAGTTTATTATTCCAAGTCCAATGGAGGCAAATAATAAGTCAAACGAAACCCAATGCCAGCCACATCTTACCATGGTCCATTTTTCTCGTTTTAAATGCTTTTCGTCATTTTCAGGCTCAAATATTTTCAGTTCTCCATCACCTGTAAACATATGAATGAAGAAGGCTAATAAAGTCAGAATATTGGCTATTAAAACCGGTATGTCCATAGTGTTTGTTTTTTGTTCTCATGTCTCCGCTCGCGCCAGCCTGGGCTTTGATCTTTATAATGATTTCATATCTTTTGCCATAAACGATAGGTCGTTATTAAATTGATGCCCTCCACCGGTTATTTTGCGAACAGTGGCCTGCGGCAGGTTTTGTGTGTAAAATTTGAGATGGGTAAACGGTACTTCTTCGTCATCTTTGCAATGGTAGAGAAAAATCGGAATATCCTTCGGTATACTATCTGCAAAATTCTTGTGCAGCTTAATGCCTTGTTTCCAATCTTCGTCACCACTCCAATAGGGTGGGGCGGCCAGAAAAAGTCCGTCAATTTTTTTCTGTACCCGGTTTTCCGACAAATATTTCAAAAGCATGGAAGCGCCGAAAGAGTGTCCCGCCAAAATGATCTTTTCACCAGTCAATGAAATCTCTTTCCCGATTTGTTTAAGCCATCCGAAATCCGGAAGCGTGTCGTTGAAATGTATTTCAGGGTTGTATACCTCATAGGCATCTCCCAATTCCTTTCTAAGGGAATCAGCTAATTTAGTGTCTGCTTTATAACCGCCTTCGCCCCCTCCATGTATAAATAATATTTGTTTTTTCATTTTTATCATTGTTTTTAAATAGGTGTGCCCATAAATGACCGTTTAAAAAATTTCCACCCAACAATATACAACATTCTGTAAATCATCGGGTAAGTAAAGGATAGCCTTTGGCCCCGGGGCTGTTTTTTATAGAATAGTTTACCGTCGTAGCCCATATTGCGGATATATTCGAAAAAAGCTTTGTATCGGGAAGGCTGCTTTATCGCAGGGAATACCTGTTTGATACCGGGGATCGTCTATTTTACAATGAAGGAGGCTTATTTTTACCGGGGAACGGCCTGTTTTATCCTGAACACGGATTGTTTTTGTAAGGGGGGCACGAAGACACAAAGGCACAAAGGCACAACGCAGGTCATAGCCTTCCTTGTGCCTTTTCGGTATGTTGTAATGTTTATGCTTCTCTTTTTACAGGTCACGCCTTTTCAGCAGCGCATAAGACCAGTAGATGAACAGGGCGGTCCAGGCGAGTGCAATGGCTATGGAATACCAATGCACGGCATAATCGCGGGAGATGTCTTCGCCTATTTGCCCTGCTACGGTCTTTACGGCCGATAGCCGTGTCCAGGGTTCTTTGATAAGGTTGCTCATGGCATCGAGCGGGAAGAACTGGGATATGCTTGCCGCAGTAGCACCGTCTGACTGCCAGCGGATGACCATATAGAACAGCCCTTCGAGGATCTGCCACAAAAAGAGAAAGCCCAGCGCAAAGGCCGACCGTTTCACCAGGATGCCCAGGAACAGGCAGAACGAGAAAAAGCTCACCAGCTTTATAAAAAAGGCCAGGAGGTATTGCAGGTCCGAAAAGATAATGGACATTTCGTTAAAATCGGAATAGAAAAGCCCCAGGATCAGGGATACCGTAAAGACAAATACCGTGGAAATGGCTGCAAAGCTGAGCACGGTAAGGAATTTGGAGTAGATAAACTCCCATTTGCTCAATCCGTCGATGAGGTTTTGCTTTATGGTCTTGTTGCTGTATTCGTTGGCCGTCATGGATACGATAACTATGGCCAGGAACAGTTTAAAAAAAGCCGCGACATAGGTGTTAAAGTGCCAGATATAGGGAAAATTGAAAATACCCTGTTCGGCCAGGTGAAATTTCACAGGGCCGATATCGAACCTAACGGCGGCGATAAGCGCTATGGACAACAACAGTACAAAATAGGCCACAATAAGGAATTTACTGGCCCGGTTGTTCCACAGTTTTATGGATTCTATCTGTAATAAGCGAAGCATATTTTTATTGTTTCAGGTTTGTATTCGAAGGTTGCCGGATAGGGCTTTGGAGAACGATCCCCCTCTGCCTTCGGCATCTCCCCCCGAGGGGGAGAAAGTTTTCTTTTAAACTTTGTTAATTAGTTCACTTTGGTAGAGAAAAGATCGAAACTCTCCCCTAAGGGGAGATGCCGAAGGCAGAGGGGACTTCCCTCAACTACGATCCGTGTTCTCATTATCAAATGATCTCATTAACAAACTGGCACATTATCAATCCCCCGTAAGCGTCAAAAACTGCTCTTCCAGGCTTTCCTTCCGCTTAACGAGGTGCGAGAGTATAATGCCATTGTCGAACATCAGTTTATTAAAGGCCTCCGCTTCCATGGGTTCGTTGAGGAAGGCGGTGATGGTGCTGTTCTCCTCCTTGAGGTCTTTAAAGGCATGGCTTTCCCGGAGCAGTGACAGGGCCTTATCGCGGTCCTTGCAGCGGAGTTCAAAGAAACCGTGGCTGGCCACCATTTGGTCTACCCTTCCGGAATATAGTTTTTCGCCTTTGCGGAGCACCACCACATGGGTGCATACTTTCTCCACTTCGTCCAGCAGGTGCGAGGCGAGGAGGATGGTGGTTCCGTTGGAGGCGATCTTTTTGATGATCTCCCTGATCTGGTGAATACCCTGGGGGTCGAGCCCGTTGGTGGGTTCGTCGAGGATCAGGATCTCGGGGTCGTTGAGCAGGGCAGAGGCAATGGCCAGGCGCTGTTTCATTCCGAGGGAATAGTTTTTGAACTTACTGTCTTTACGGTCATACAAGCCCACCACTTCCAGCTTTTCCTGTATTTTTTCGCGGGGTACGCCCTTGATCTTGCATACGAGGTCCAGGTTTTTTTCGGCGGACATATACGGGTAGAAATTGGGCCGTTCTATGATGGCCCCCACTTTTTTCAGGGCGTCATGGGTCGTGACTTTCCCGTCAAACCACTCAAAACTGCCCTTGGTTTTGTTCACTACGTTGAGCACAATACCGAGTGTGGTGGATTTTCCGCTGCCGTTAGGCCCCAGGATACCGTAAACGTTCCCTTTTTCGATGGAAAAGGAAAGGTCTTTCACTGCCGTGAGGTAACCGAATTTCTTGGTAAGGTTCCGGATGTTTAAAATGGTTTCCAAAGTATTCGTTTTTAACGATTTTACATAACCTGACGAAAAAAATACGATTTTGTTACAAACTATTGGCCGAATTGGCCGATTATTTTTTTGAACGATTCCCGGAGGTGCGGTTCGTTTTTCAACTCTGAAGGCTTTTGTATATGGTGATACGCATATTTACTTCTAAAGAAAGCCCGCTTTGTGCCCTCTGTGAAAAACTTTGCGGCCTTTGTGGTTAATAACAGTGCGTTTTTGGTCATGCCACAGAGGTGCACGGGAGTTTTCACAGAGATACACAAAGGAGAGGGGAATTCGAGGTATGGTGTTGTAATTTTTAGCCTGCCTGCTCATAGCTACGGTAAAAAAATGCTTAAGTTTGAAAAAGAAACCACTTTTATTGCACTGAAGATGGAAGAAGAAAAGTTGATGTCGAAAAAGAAACCCGCCTTTCCGGTGACGAAAAAACTGCACGGGTACCTGAGAGAGTATAACCGAACGATCAAGTTCCCTATTTTTTATGATGATCTGTTGCGTTTTTCGGGTTCTACGGTGGTGTATGACAGAAATGATGAAGATACACTCTGGATACGGGTATACTATAACGAATTTGATGACCAGGAGATAGACCTGAGCCTGAAAAGGGTCTATTCCATATTGCATTCGGACGGTAGCGATGCCATTTTGCAGTTTCTCAATGTAGATGCCATTGATTACTGTACGTTCGGCAATTCCAAGCCTTTCCGCATTAAGGTGAGGAACGTGTTAAACGACAACTATACCTATTTCTACGTCAAAAAAGCCGATGCCTCCCGTATTTACGGGCTGGAACTGGAGCATATGCTTTCGCCCTATAACCTGAACTTCCTGGTCTATAAGGATACCCTGATCGAAGAACATATAGCAGGTATCCCCGGCGATGTTTTTATGAAGGAATTGTTGCCCATATGTTCTGAAATGGAAAAATCACAGATCGCCAAAGAGTTTGTAAAGTTCAACGAACGCTGTATGATACGGCTGTTGGGCGATATGCGGTCGTATAACTACGTCATTGTCCCTACGCACGATTTTGATCATGTGGTCTATAAGATCAGGGCCATAGATTTTGATCAGCAGTGTTATGAAGGAAAGTTCAAAGTGTATCGTCCGCAGTTTTTTAAGGAAAACATTATTATGGTAAACCTGGTGCGCGATAAATTGCAGCGCAGTTCGGTAGACCAGTACAAGGTAGAGGAACGGTCTATCGTGGCCAAACGGCTGATCAGTTGTCACGAACGTATGGAAGAACTGCTGGACTGTGCCAGGACCGATACGATCTCCATACCCGAAAACGTAGAGCAGTTAAAGATGGAGATCTTACAGTTTGTACAGGATGTAGAGTTTAAAAAAGCCCGCAACATGGGCGAGGTCCTGGGAGCGGCCCTCGATTTTGTAAAGCGGAATTACGAAGATATCAGTACGAGGCGGTTGTTTAACGGGTCTTAGGGGTGAGAAAGTGAGAGGGTGAGAGGTGGAATATCAAAATAATAAAATCTCACCCTCTCACTTTCTCACCCTCTCACATCTCTGACTAACTCTTTTCTTCCTTATTGAAGTATACGAGGTAATAGTACATCTGTTTTTCCTCGTCCCAGCCTTTTTCCACAAACTTCTCGGCAGATTCGGGATTTATAAAATCCATTTTGATCTGGATGTTGGTATCGAGGTTGATGACGTTCTTGATCTTTTTCCGTGCTTCGGAAACGGCCTTGTTGGCTATGGGGAAATTGGAAACATCCTCGATATGATATTTTGGCCCTTTCTCTACCTTGTAGTGCTTAAACTCGGGGATCAGTTCCGGATTGTCCATTACTTCGTTGAGGAAATTGGTCTCTTCGAAGTCATCGTTTTTGGCAAAGTGGTTTACGGCGCGGTTCATAAACATCACTTCCTGTTTTTTGTCTTCTGCCGGGAGCACTACGTCCTTGGCAAAGTCCTGGCAGAATTTGAGGTATTTCTTGGTGAAGTAGTTTTCATCGGTAAGGGCATCCACACCGAGGAAGTTTTCCACCCAGTATTTCGCATCGTAACGGTTGCTGTCTACGGAGAGTATTTTGTAGCCTTCTTCTTTGTGTACATTAAAGATGAGGCAACCCTTGTCCAGCTTGTTAATGTTCACCCCTTGCTGGATAACGATGTCCAGGTTGGTCTCGCTTTCGCGGAACTGGAGAAAATCGTGCTTCAGCTCGCTTTTGAAGATACCGATGGCATCGATCTTTTCATTGTCCATGACCATATCGCTGAAATAGGTCACGTAGACCTCTCCGCTCTTGATGTGGGGATGGTTGGACTGGTCGAAGAGATGTGTGGCGATTTTTTTAGAATTCTCATGGGTGCTTGCCGGGTTGGTGAACATGTCTGAGATGATATCGTAAAGCGGATGAAACTCCACATCGACCTCGTTGGCAAAGCGGAAATAGTTTTCTTCCTTTTCCCGGAAGGGTTTGAGGAAGTATTCTTTAAGGATGGCCGTGATCTCGTCGTTCAGGAGATAGGGCTCGCGCGATAAAAAAATGTCTTCGTTCCTGCTCTTGTTGCCCACACGGTGCACAGAGAGGCTTTCTATTTGTGACGGATAAAGGTTTAGCATATGGTTTTAAATCTTGTTCTGTTTTTAGGCCACGAATACACTAATGTTTTTTGAGTGGGTGTATTTGTGGTATGTTGTTTTTTAATTATTTGTTGTTGGTTTGTCGTTTTCTTTTGCCACAGATACACGAATGTTTTGAGTTGTTCTTTCGAAACATCTTTATGAACTATATTTCAGTCGATTTAAAAGAACATCGGTCCCCGGTCTCCCGTCATCCATCCCCAATAACTCCATAACTCCGAACTCCCAAACTCATCAACTCCAAAACTAACTGCGCTCTCAATTCCAGTTTTCGTCAAAATCGAGATTGTCGTAGTCGTCGATGTCCATTCCGAGGTCATTAAAGTCTTCGGAAAGACCTTCTTCAGCTTCGAATTGCTTTTCGGGAGGGAACTCCGGAAGCTGTCCGTGGGCGAACAGCAGGTTGGGATAGGCCCGGCCGTCTTCTTTTTCGGCAATATCGGCCAGTTCTACGAAAAAAGTCCACATATTTAAAAAATCATAGATATAGATAAGCCTGGTACTTTCTTCGTTTATGGCATCTTCGAGCGTGGTTTCGCTCATAAGGCGTACGGCATCGTCCTGGCCTTCCCCCATGTCGAAAAGAGAGATCTCTTCGCCCTGGTTCCATTCGTCATCACTGAGGTAGAACGAAGCCATTTCGGAGCCTTCGAAACCAAAGGCCTGCGTGATGGTATTGTGAAACTCCTCCAGTGAGTCCCCGGCTTCTATTTCGATATCCCTGAAGACGTCTTCCTCGGCATCCAGTATTATTCGGAATTTATAAATCATATTGTGTTACTTGGTATTGTATAGTATTTAATAGTCCTTACGTTATGCTGAACTTGCCTGTACTGAGTACAATCGAAGTGTTTCAGCATCCCATTACGGTGATCGGACAATCGCCATGAGGCCCTGAAATTGAAGATTCGGCGAAGCCAAACAAGTTCAGGGTGGCGATGTGTCTTTTTCCCATCCTTTTCCGGGGGTAAAGTTACAAAGATTTCGCGGCATGCCTGGTATCGAGCAACAGATAAAACTGTACCCCGAACAGCACCGATGCAATAACGAGGTGAACAGGCTGGGAAGCCAACGGAAAATCAAAGTAAGCCATGACTATACCGCTGAGTATTTCAATTCCTATCAGGATCATCACCCAGTTTAAACGCGAATAATGCAATTGTCTTTTACGGTTGAGGATATACAGAAATACATTAACGACCAGTACCAATATGGAAAACGAACGGTGGATGTAAAATGTGAGGTCCGGATTATGGAGCCATATGGCACGTGCGGTGTCGCCCAGAAGTTTGGCCTGGTCGTCGACAAACTGTCTTACCTGGGTGCCCAGTACTACTTGTATCACAGTAAGGATAAGGGCCAGCCATACGAGATTGGTGAACAGGGTGTTGACCTTATAGCTTTTTTCCCTGTTTCTTGTGATATGTAAAATGTATAATACCAGGGCCACAATGGCCAATGCCATCACCATGTGAATAGTGATCTTTACAGGGGCTAGCAAAGAATAGACCACTGTGGCCCCAAGCCATGCCTGGAAGCCCATGCCGAACACGGCCAGCCAGGAAAGCAGGGTCACAGTCTTGTTCTTTTTCCAGAAAGTAAATGAGGCCATAGCCATAAACAATGTGGCAAACCCGGCCAGCGCTCCGAACAGGCGGTTGATGTATTCTGTCCAGGTGTGGGAGGGATTGAACACGGCATAGTCGTGCCTGGTGTAGGGCTCCCAATGGTCCGGGATGAATTTGTCTGTTGTGGTGAAATTTTCTTTAGCTACCAGCAATGCTTCTTCCCGGATGATGATATGCCCTTTTTTAAATGACCTGCCGGGCTGCCAGAGGAGCTGTGATTCCTCGGTAGGGGGGATGTAATATCCGAAACATTTGGGCCAGTCCGGACAGCCCATGCCGCTCCCTGTCATCCGGACGAGGGCACCGGCTACTATTACCATATAGATAAGGACCAATGTTATTTTGGTAATAGTTCTGAAATTGTTCTTAAGCCATGAACGCATGACGGTTTTTTTAGTTCTTAGTTTATTGTTTTTGGAGTTTTAACGATTGAAACTTATTGCTTCTTAAGATTAAAACGTTCCAATTTTTGTTAGTCACAAATACACTAATGTTTTTTGAAGCTGTTCCTCCGGAACTTCCCTTGTGTTACACAGACCGTATTAAAGGCTCCCCTCTTCAGATGAAGGCCTGTACTGAGCACTTCGGCAAGCTCAGTATATCACTTGTCAAAGTAGGGGTGTCCCGCTTGCGGGACGGGGAGTTTGACCAGGCCCATGTCCTGGGATAATCCCGGAACATTTATATTTTCCCTGTGGCCAGGGCTTTCTAACTCCCGATATCTCGGGACAGGCTCTCCGCTCCCGATCAGAGATCGGAACCACCTCCCTTCATCACAAAGCCTGTGCCGAGCTTGTCGAAGCAGGAGGAGCTTTTTTATTTCTTGTTTGATAAGAACGTTGGGTTCGGGGTTGAATTATTTATTTGCTTGCATTCGGTCAATTATAAGGAAAACATCCGTCACCGGTCCTCCATCACCCGCCCTCAATAACTCCGAACCCCCAAACTCCTCAACTCCAAAACTCCTCAACTCCAAAACTCACTCCCCGGACTCCAACCCCAGCTCTTTTCCCTTCTTCAGCATAAATTCACGGGCAGCTTCATATTCGTTCGGGATCTCTCCTTCGAGGATGGCTTCTTTTATCGCATCCTTGATGATACCGATTTCCTTTGAAGGCTTCAGGTTAAAGGTTTTCATGATATCTTCACCGCTAATGGGAGGCTGGAAATTCCGGACGTGGTCGCGTTCTTCGACTTCCACGATCTTTTGCCGTACGACCTTAAAGTTATTGTGATATTTTTTAAACTTTTTCGGATTTTTGGTGGTAATATCGGCCTCGCAGAGGGTCATCAGGTCTTCTACATGGTCCCCGGCATCGAAAACAAGCCTGCGCACGGCAGAGTCGGTAACGATGTCCTGGGCAAGGACGATAGGGCGGGAACTCATCAACACCATTTTCTGTACGAATTTCATCTTGTCGTTGAGGGGCATACGCAGTCTTTTAAAGAGCTTGTATACCATTTTGCTTCCTACAAATTCGTGCCCGTGAAAGGTCCAGCCTATTTTTTTGTCGAACCTCTTGGTTGGGGCTTTCCCGATGTCGTGCAGGAGAGCAGCCCAACGCAGCCAGAGGTCGTCGGTATTTTCGGCAATATTATCTACCACCTCCAGGGTGTGCCAGAAGTTGTCCTTGTGGCGTTGCCCTTCCTTTTCCTCAATGCCCTGGAGCCTGGTGAGTTCCGGAAGGATAATATGCAGTAAGCCTGTTTTGTAAAGGAGGCCGAAGCCTGTCGAAGGCTTGTCGCACATCAGTATTTTATGCAGTTCATCGACCGTGCGTTCCCTGGAAATGATCTTTATCCTGTTACTGTTGCGCGAAATAGCTTCAAAGGAGGCGGGTTCTATTTTAAAGTTGAGCTGTGCCGCAAAACGGATGGCCCGGAGCATGCGCAAGGGGTCGTCTGAATAGGTGATATCCGGGTCCAACGGAGTGCGGATAAGTTTTTGTTTCAGATCGTCCACGCCGCCGAAAGGATCGAGCAGGTCGCCAAAATTTTCCTGGCGGAGAGATAAGGCCAACGCATTAATGGTAAAGTCACGGCGGTTCTGGTCGTCCTGGAGCGTACCGTTCTCTACGATGGGTTTCCGGCTGTCCGAGCGGTAACTTTCCTTGCGGGCGCCTACAAATTCCACTTCGAGATCATTCCATCGCAACATGGCAGTACCGAAGTTCTTAAAGATCTGTACCTTTGGTTTTTTAGGTAGTTTTCCAGCCACTTTTCGGGCAAGGTCTATACCGCTCCCTACGGCTACGATGTCTATGTCTTTTGGTATATTGCGTTGCAGGAGATAGTCCCGGACAAAGCCGCCTATGACATAACTGTCGACATCCAATTCTTTGGCAGCTTCCGAAATGATCCTGAATATATCCTGTTGTAATGCTTCTTTATAATTTTGTTTTGCCACGCTTTTTGGTATTCGATGTTTCCGGCGGTCTGTATTCGGTATTCGGTGATCGGTATTCAGTAATCGGTAATCGGTGATCAGTGGTCGGTATTCGATTGATCTTCCTGTTATTGATCGATAAAACACTTCCGATCACTGTTTACTGAATACTGATCACCAAGATTACTTCCTTATAACCTTAACAACCCCATTTTTACTTATCCTGATAATAGAAGACGGCTGGCCGCCTTTTTTATCGCGGTGCAAATTTACTATATAGTCTACACCTTTTAAAATTTCGTCGCTTATTTCCTTATAAGATTGGGGAGTGGGCATTCCGCTGATGTTGGCAGAGGTAGAAACAAGGGGTTTTCCGAATTTCCGGATGAGTTTCCGGCAGAATTCATCGGAAGCTACCCTTATGGCCAATGTATTGTCTTCGGCGACCAGGTTTTTGGCAATGCCGGCAGGGTTGTCATAAACAATGGTGGTGGGTTTGGTGGCAAGGTCTATGATATCGTAAGTTACATCGGCGATTTCGGGGATATATCTTTCCAGCATGGCTACGTCAGATACCAGGCAGATCAATGCTTTGGCATCCGGACGCCTTTTTAATTGATACACTTTGGCCACAGCATCGGCATTGGTGGCGTCGCAGCCTATGCCCCATACCGTATCGGTAGGATAGAGGAGGAGGCCTCCTTCTTTGAGAATGGGGATGGTGTTGTTTATTTCTTCGATCATGTTATTTCTGGTCATGGTGTAGCAACCACAATTTGATATACCGGGTCATTACTCCATAGGAATTTATATACGCATTAAAAAATCCCGGGTAACCGTCCATAAACCCTCTTTTTATAATGTATTCGCTAAAGAAGCGAAATGACGGTTTTATCAGGAAATGAAAAAGGTTGGGTTTCTTCCCTTTGGCAAACTTTTCTTTGGCCTGCAACCAGGCATAGTGGTTCTTTTTGCCTGCAAAATGGTCAAAACCCCTGTATGTATAGTGAAGAGCTTTGTGTTTCAAGACTCCTGTTTTACCATTGACCACAAGGTTTTCATGAACCAGTTTTTGGCCAAATCTGCAATGTTTCCGGTTAAAGAGCAGGGTTTTGGAATCGTTTCTCGCCGTTCCGTATTTCATTTGCTGCCCCATGAACATACGGGTCATGCCTACTTCATAGGCTTCGGAGGGGTTGTCTTTTTTCAGTTCGCCTATGATCTCTTCACGAAGCTCCGGGGAGATGACTTCATCGGCATCGAGAATAAAGATCCAGTCGTTCACGGCTTTGTCTATGGCGTAGTTCTTCTGGCTGGAAAAATCGTCGAAATGTCTTTGGTATATGGTCACCGGGTGTTCCTTTGCAATATCGAGGGTCCGGTCATCACTATAAGAATCGATAATCAGTATTTCATCGGCGAAAGAAGCCGATCTTATAGCTTGTTCTATAAATTCTTCTTCGTTGAGTGTGGGTATGATAATGGTAAGTTTTGCCACTTTCGGGAAAATTTAGTTTAGAATAAAAGCAAAGATATATATCTGTATTTATACTTTTGTCCTTATTTGGATAAATTAGCAGAATGGATAAAATTGCATTTTCTGTAATAATAAGCACGTACAATGCCGAAGCCTGGCTGGAAAAAGTGTTATGGGGCTATAATACTCAGACCTTTAAGGATTTTGAAATGGTCATTGCCGATGACGGCTCCGGATCGGATACCAAGGACCTCCTGGACCGTATGAGCAAAGAGGTCTTTTATCCCATAGTACACGTATGGCAGGAGGACGACGGTTTCCAGAAATCGAGAATACTCAACAAGGCACTGGAAAAATGTTCCGGAGATTACATCGTGATGAGTGATGGCGATTGCATTCCCCGGAATGATTTCCTGGAAGTGCATCAGAGGGATAAGGAAAAAGGCTATTTCCTTTCCGGCGGTTATTTTAAACTTTCCATGCCCATCTCTGAACTGATCTCTAAAGACGATATCAAATCCGGACGTTGCTTTGACCTGAAATGGCTGAAACAGCACGGACTGAAATCTTCCTTTAAGAATAATAAGCTGACATCAAAGGGGGCAAAGGCGAAATTCCTGAATGCAGTAACACCAACGGGAGCTACGTGGAACGGCCATAATTCCTCGGGATGGAAAGATGATATCCTCGCCGTAAACGGTTTTGATGAACGTATGCAATACGGCGGACAGGACCGGGAACTCGGCGAACGTTTGTTTAACTATGGCATTAAAGGGAAACAAATACGATATAGCGCTATTTGTGTACACCTGGATCATGCCAGAGGCTACAAGACACCCGAATCTATTGCCAAGAACAAGGCGATCCGGCAACATACCAGAGATAGCAAAAGTGCGTGGACACCATATGGAATTGTAAAAGGAGAAAAAAATGCCTGAGAATTATAGGATACTTGTCACGGGTGCAGCCGGATTTATCGGTTCTCATACCGCAGAATATTTTGCAAAAGCAGGCCACGAAGTTTATGGCGTGGACAATTTTTCGGATTATTACGATATTGACCTTAAAAAGAGAAATGTAAAAGATATTGAAGCGGCAGGCGTTACTTTTCTGAAAGCTGACCTGACAGGCGGATTACAGGGCAGGCTGTCGGAGAATATGGACTATATATTTCACTATGCTGCCCAACCCGGAATATCTCCGGATGTCTCTCTCAAAGAATATGTACAAAACAACATTTTTGCCACTCAAAACCTCCTGGACTGGGCGAAACAGGAAAGCAGCGGGCTGAAACTGTTTGTCAATATTGCTACATCTTCCATTTACGGAAAAGAAGCTACATTACCCGAAACCGCCCCGCCGGAACCGATCTCTTTTTACGGCACTACAAAACTGGCCGCCGAGCAACTGGTCCTGGGCAGGCAGCGTTCAGACAACTTACCCGCCTGTTCCCTGCGGTTGTATTCGGTGTATGGTCCCAGAGAAAGGCCTGAAAAACTCTATACAAAACTGATCAAGTCCATTTTTGACGGAACCGCTTTTCCGCTTTTCAAAGGAAGTGAAAAACATTCCCGGAGTTTTACCTATGTCGGGGATATTATAAAAGGAGTTTCTGCTGTGATAGGCAGGGAAAACGCCGTTAACGGCCAGATCATCAATATCGGATCGGATAAGGAATACACAACACAGGAAGGGATTGAACTCATAGAAAAAATCATCGGGAAAAAGGCGCAAATAGAAGTCACCCCACCCAGACCAGGGGACCAGCTCCGTACGACTGCCCTTATCGACAAGGCCCGTAAATTGCTGGAATACGATCCGTCCACTTCTTTTGAAGAAGGATTGCGGAAGCAGGTGGAATGGTACAGGGAGAATTTTGTGGGGTAGGAAGTTTTGGAGTTCGGAGTTGTTTAGTTGTTGAGGATGGATGACGGATGACCGGAGACGGGTGTTCTGTTTTATGGAAGGAGACAGATCGTTTGGAGGATCATTCAAAATATAACACAACGTTCTTATAACATAAGAAACCAAAAAAACTCCTCCCTTCAGACGAAGGGAGGTGGGCGGACTTCAGTCCGGTCGGAGGGTTTGAAAGCCCAAGCCACAGGAAAAACACAAAAGTTTAGGGATTATCCCAGGACATGAGCCCGGTTAAACTCCCCGTTCCGCATACCTCCCGACCTTTAGCCGTAATAAGCAATAACAAACACTAAGAACTCCAAAACTCCAGGACTCCAAGACTAAGAACAAAACACTTTAAAAACCTGCCATGAAAGACAACTTTTCTCAACATTCCAAAGCCTATTCGCAATTCCGGCCGGGCTATCCCCCGGAACTCATTACTTACCTGGCTTCTATCGCAAACGGGCACGAATGTATGTGGGACTGCGGAACGGGAAACGGTCAGCTCGCTGTGGCTTTGTCCGGGCATTTCCAAAAAGTGTATGCTACGGATCTGAGTAAAAATCAGATAGCGAATGCCCGGCAGAAAGAAAATGTCATTTATAAAGTAGAAAATGCCGAAAAATCTGGTTTTTCCGATCGACAGTTTGACTTAATTACCGTAGCACAGGCTATTCACTGGTTTAATTTCGATGCTTTTTACAGCGAAGTGAACCGTACATTAAAAGCAGATGGCGCATTTGCCGTAACGGGATATGCTTTGCTTAAAGTAGATGCGGATACGGATCGTGTTGTCCAAAGGCTATACTCAGATATTCTTGGCGGGTATTGGGATAAAGAAAGACGGTATATCGACGAATTGTACCAGACCATTCCGTTCCCTTTCCGGGAAGAAAAGGCCCCGGATTTTAAGAGTGAATACCAATGGACGTCGGAGCAACTCACAGGATATCTGGAAACCTGGTCTGCCATGCGCCACTATATCCGGGAAAACGGGGAAAACCCTGTAGACCTTGTCCGTGACGAGTTAAAAGAAAGCTGGGGAAACCGAGAAAAGAAAAAAGTGACTTTTCCCATGATGCTCCGGGTCGGAATGATATAGTAGCGGTGCAATGCATTGCACCGCTACTAATATTCCGAAGAAAAATGCAGTTTTACCGACGGGTATTTCTGCTGTGCCATTTGTATGGAAAAGGCCGAATCTGCCAGAAATACCAGTTGGCCGTGTTTGTCGGTAGCGAAGAACTTTTGCTTTACCCTTTTAAATTCGGCAAACTCCTCGCTTTTTTCGTCTTCAGGTTCAACCCAGCAGGCCTTGTGTACCGGGAAGTTCTCATAGGTGCACTTGGCCCCGTATTCGTGTTCCAGGCGATACTGGATCACTTCATACTGCAGGGCGCCTACCGTACCGATGACCTTCCGGCCGTTCAGTTCCAGCGTAAACAACTGGGCAACACCTTCGTCCATCAACTGGTCGATCCCCTTGAGCAGTTGTTTGGCTTTCATGGGGTCGGCGTTGTTGATATAGCGGAAATGCTCCGGTGAAAAGCTGGGGATACCTTTAAAGTTGAGGATTTCTCCTTCGGTAAGTGTGTCCCCGATCTTAAAATTTCCCGTATCGTGAAGCCCAACGATGTCTCCGGCATAAGAAATGTCCACGATCTCCTTTTTCTCCGCAAAGAACGCATTGGGACTGGAGAATTTCATTTTTTTGTTGTTCCGTACGTGCAGATAGGGCGTATTTCTTTCAAAAGTACCGGAAACTATTTTTATAAAAGCCAGGCGGTCCCGGTGTTTTGGGTCCATATTGGCGTGGATCTTAAAAACAAAACCGGAAAAGGTCCTTTCATCGGGTTTGACCAGGCGTTCTTCACTTTGTTTCGGCCTGGGAAAGGGCGCTATCTCCACAAAACAGTCCAGCAGTTCGCGTACGCCGAAATTGTTCAGGGCCGATCCGAAAAAGACCGGTTGCTGTGTTCCGCTGAGGTAAGCCTCCCGGTCAAAACCCGGGTAAACACCGTGTACCAGTTCCAGGTTTTCCCGCAGGTCTTCCGCAGCTTTCTTCCCGATGATATTATCCAGTTCAGGGTCCTCAATATTGTCGAAAGCAATGGTTTCCTCGATATTCTTTTTGCTGTCCCCGCTAAAGAGATTGATGTTTTTCTCCCAGAGGTTGTAAATGCCTTTAAAGTCATATCCCATGCCGATAGGGAAGCTGAGCGGAGTAACGGTCAGCCCGAGTTTTTGTTCCACTTCGTCCAGCAGGTCAAAAGCATCTTTTCCTTCCCGGTCGAGCTTGTTGATAAAAACGATCATGGGAATGTTGCGCATACGGCATACTTCCACCAGTTTTTCCGTCTGTTCCTCCACACCTTTTGCTACGTCGATGACCACAATAACGCTGTCTACCGCGGTGAGTGTCCGGAAAGTATCTTCCGCAAAGTCCTTGTGCCCCGGAGTGTCGAGTATGTTTATTTTTTTGTCCTTATAGTTAAAGGCCAGTACGGAAGTGGCTACCGATATCCCCCGCTGGCGTTCGATCTCCATAAAGTCGCTCGTAGCCCCTTTCTTGATCTTGTTGCTCTTTACGGCGCCGGCTTCCTGTATGGCCCCCCCGAAGAGCAGCAGTTTTTCCGTAAGCGTGGTTTTTCCCGCATCGGGGTGCGATATGATACCAAAAGTCCTCCTTTTACTGATCTCCTGAACTAAATCCATAAATTTCTGTATTGCGGTTGCAAAAATAGTAAACTGGTTTGAACTTTTGTTTTTTGAAGAGGAGTTGTTTGGTTTAAAGTTACAAGTTAATTTGTAGCTGGCAACCCGCAACCTGTCCTTCGGCTTGGCTTAGGAACCCGCAACCTGCAACCTGTAACCTGCAACTAAACCTCCCACCCTCTAAAACTCTAATTCCCCGTAGTTTATTCTGTCGTCCCTTTTCGTTTTGACTTTTTCGACTATAAAAAACCTCTTACATCAATCGCGAATTGAAACTTTCGTAGTATATTAGTGGGTAAAATATGTCTTTTGGAGAATATTTGCCGCTATCCGTCTTATTCCGAAAGATAAAATGAGAAGTTATGAGGAAACTATTACTACTGTTATCTTTTTTGGGAATAACTATTGCTTATGGTCAGCAAAGAAGTACTGCCGATAGGTATTTTGAAAAACTGGCCTATGTGAAATCTGCAGCATTGTACAGGAACATGGTAAAGAAGGGCGATTCCTCTATGCATGTACTGAGCCGTCTGGGCGATTCCTATTATTACAATACCGATATGAAGGAAGCTGAGAACTGGTATGGTATATTGATATCCAAATACGAACAGGAAGTAGAACCCGATTATCTTTTTCGCTATGCGCAGGCATTAAAGGGAAACCAGAAATATGACGAGGCCGTAAAATGGATGAAAGTATCGGCCGAAAGGGGAGGAAGCGACCCGGAAATACTCAAACTCCTGGAAGAAGGAGACTATTATACCCGGCTTACCAACCCCAGGGCTAAACTTTTTGGCCATGTGCACAACCTGGCCATAAACACGGAATACTCTGATTTCGGTGGATTTATTTTAGATGACAGGTTCTATTTTGCATCGACCCGGCCTTCCGCCGGCAGGAATAAAATATATGACTGGAACAAACAGCCTTTTTTGAATATTTATACCGGGCACAGGATAGGGAATGAGGTAGACGAGGTAAAGAAACTCGATGGAAAAGTAAACACAAAATATCACGAAGCCACATTGGCCATTACTTCAGATGGTAAAACCATGTATTTTACCCGGGATAATGCAGACAACGGGAAAAAATCCGAAGAAGATGAAGAGGGCACGGTCCACTTGCAATTGTATAAAGCCACTCTTGATGATGCCGGGAAATGGGATAATATTACGGCACTTCCCTTTAACGATGTCAGTTATTCCGTTGGACATCCGGCACTGAGCCCGGATGAGAAAAAACTGTATTTTGTGTCCGATATGCCCGGAGGTTATGGTGTGACCGATATTTATGTTGTGGATATTTATGACGATGGCAGTTATGGAACACCGCAAAACCTGGGAAATACCATAAATACAAGAGGAAGGGAGATGTTTCCGTTCATGGATAAGAACGGGGTACTCTACTTTTCGTCCAACGGCCATCCCGGCCTGGGCGGACTGGATATTGTAAAAAGTGAACTGCGAAACGGGCAGTTTGGCAATGTGACCAATCCCGGCGTACCGATCAACAGTGCCCTGGATGATTTTGCCTTTATGATAAATGAAGATAATACCGAAGGTTATCTGTCCTCTAACAGGCTGGGAGGCCAGGGTGATGATGATATTTATCATTTTACGGCCAGGGATTGTAATGTGATCATAAGCGGAAAAGTTACGGACATCAGGACGGAAGAGCCTCTGGTAGAGGCTTCGGTCCGTCTTATAGAACCGGGCGGCGGAGTAGTGGCCCATGTGCTGACGGATGTAGACGGCATGTACAAACTTACTGGAGATTGCCTGGATGCCTCCTACACCGTGGTGGCTGAAATGGAAGATTACCGCTCAAATCAGAAAGAGGTAGATGTAAAAGGAAAAGAAGAAGCAAAAGTAAACCTGCCCCTTACACCACTCATCATTGAAGATGAAATTGTAATAAAACCCATATATTTCGATTACGACAAGTGGGATATCCGCTCCGATGCCGAATACGAACTGGAACATATTGTAAGCGTCATGAACGCTCATCCCGAAATGATTATCAAAATAGAATCGCATACCGATTCACGGGGAAATGATGCCTATAACGAAAAACTTTCGGATCACAGGGCCAAAGCTACCCGCGATTATCTCTATTCCAGGGGTATTGCAAAAGACCGTATAGAAAGCGCTATCGGCTACGGTGAAAAAAAACTGCTCAACCACTGTGCTAACGGTGTGGATTGTACCGAAGAAGAACACCAGCTCAACAGGAGGTCGGCTTTTATCATTGTTAACAAGGAATAAGCTATTATGCCAGCCTGTTATTTCGTTTGTTCGACATAAAAAATCATATTTTTAAATTATCTTTTTAATTTGAATATATATTAAAATAACTTCCGGAATATAGTGTACTTTTAACAAAAATGCATTTTACCGTTAATATCTGCGATTGATCTAAAATTTGTAAGGTTTTAATCCCAATACTACTAACAGGGAAATAAGGTTATAATTTTGATCTGAGCCGGTGCTCGTCTACATCCAATAACCTAAACCATTTAAGCAATGACAGAGATCAATGAAAACACACTTCTTTCAGGTGTAAAAGGAGGCCCTGACGGCTCCCGACCTACAATACTGGTCATCGAAGACAATCTTATGATGTTGCGAACCCTTACCCTGATCCTTAATAAGCAAGGCTACAAGGTGGTAGAGGCGCGTAATGGGAAGGAGGCCCTTATGGCCCTGAAAGAACAGCATTACGACCTGGTACTCACGGACCTGATGCTCCCTTATGCCAATGGTTACGAAATTATAGGCAAACTCAAGGAAAATATCGAACAACGTCAGATCCCGGTGATCATTCTGTCTGCCGTACATGATGAAGAAGCCGTGCTGGATGGTTTTGGAATCGGAGCGGATGATTATGTCAAAAAGCCTTTTACCCCGGGAGAGCTCCTGTCGCGGGTAAGCCGGCTTATCGATAAATAAGTAAGTGTTCCGGAAAGCAGATATTATGAAGATAAATTTAGGATAGGGAGGGCTTATGGACAAAATTTTCAACGACTATTTTCAATGGCCCGTATTTATAAAATTAGCCGCTGCGGTTTCGGTAATAGCCGTTATTGGAGGAGGATTGGTATACCTTTTTATATTGTTATGGAGGAGGAAAGGATATATCAACGACAGGAAAAAAGCAAGGTTGCTGCCCGAAATGCGCGAACTTATTGTAAAACATGTGATCCTGGCAAAAGGCGATGTCCCCCTGGAAGCGGTAACCTTTCCTCTTGATGACTTCCGGAAACTGGGTATCCGTAAAGCAGATGTCCGACGGTTTTTTGTCGAAGAACTCATGGAATACAGGAGGAATTTTTCGGGTAGACCGAGACAGTTACTAACCCGTTTGTACACAGACCTTGGCCTGCATCACATTACAGAAAAAAATCTTACCTGTAAAAGAACTCAGGGGATCATTTCGGCCCTGAATGAGTTGATCTCCATGGGAGTACCGGTAAACGAAGATAAAGTGTTGCCACTGCTCGACCACGAAAACCGCTACGTAAGAGAAGGAGCAAGGTGTTATTTCGTAAAACTTTCTGAAGACCGGCCGTTCTTTTTCCTTGAAAAAATATCCACCCCATTGCTGTATTGGGAACAAATTGAAATGTTCCGCATTATTACCCAGAGAAAAGATGTGGAAATACCTGATTTTTCCCGCTGGATTTCTTCGGAATACCATCCTTCTGTTATTTCTTTCTGCCTAAAGCTGGCAGTGTATTACCAGCAGTTCGAAACGGGACCTGCCATGATGAAGCTGCTGGATACAGAAAACGAAAAACTCCGGGCAAGGCTTATCAATGCCCTGGGAAAATTGATGGTCGAAAAAGCCGAAAGCCGCCTCGTTGCCATGTACTGCGATCAGCCCTGGAGCTGTAAGCAGGAGATACTGAAGGCATTGGGGAGAATAGGAAGCGGAAATTCGCTGGTTTTTCTCCGTGATAAGTTCGAAACAGAACAGGAGATCCCTCTTGTAAAACACGCTGCTAAATCTATTGTAAACCACCGTGCACTTTCCGAAAACCTGTTAAGGGAAATGCAGGCAGGCGCCGTCGGACTCAAACATACCGTTTTGCAACACGCGGCCAATCCCCTGATCAAATATTAGTTCCGGTTCCGTAAGAAGCGCAACCAAAGATGTGCTCATGGAGCATAATACCTGATGGAGACCTGCAAGGTATATATGTCCCTGTATGTTTCCCGGTAAACTCCTCTATGAGGATAGTGAAAGAGAATGATCCCGGGGCTCCGGAAAATAAAGGAACAGGGCTTTAATGCCTTGTAAATTAATAAGATATTATGGAAGAATCGATCTGGTATTATACGATAAGGTTTTATGAAGGGGCTATTTTCATATACTGTATAACCATATTTTCCCTGTATGCCGTGCTCACGATACTGTCTGCCCGGAACATCCGTAAAAATATTCGTTTAAACAGCTTCAGGAAAAGGGAGATACTGGTAGAGTCTCCTTTAACTCCTGGAATATCGGTAATAGCCCCGGCCTATAATGAGGCCGCTACCATTATAGACAATGTCCGTTCCCTGTTGACGCTGAACTATCCCCGGTTTGAGGTGATCATAGTAAACGACGGAAGTACGGACGATACTTTGAAAAAACTCATTTCCGAGTTCCGGCTCACCGAGATCGATTTTGCTTATGATTCCCGCCTGCCGTCAAAACCCGTGAAACGCTTTTTCAAATCTACCGATAAGGCCTACAAGAAATTGCTGGTTATAGATAAGGAAAACGGAAAATCCAAGGCCGATGCCGTGAATGCAGGGATCAATGCCGCAGCCTTTCCGTACTTTCTCAATACAGATGTGGATTGTATCCTGGACAATGATGCCCTGTTGTTTTTGATCCAGCCATTCTTGGATGAAGAAAAACGGGTTATCGCTGCGGGGGCCCCTTTGCGGATTGCCAATTCCTGCGAAGTGGATGCAGGGATGCTTACCCGTGTAAGGCCGCCCCGGGCATTATTGCCCCGGTTCCAGGAAATGGAATATGTGCGCTCCTTTATTATGGGAAAAATGGGGTGGTCGGCCATTAATGCGGTTCCGAATGTGTCGGGCGGCTTAGGGCTTTTTGATAAAGAGATCGCCGTTCAGGCCGGGGGATACGATTCCAGGTCCTTTGCCGAAGATATGGACATCCTGGTGCGAATGGGAAAATATATGTGCGAAACCAAAGAGGATTATGCCATTCGGTATATCCCGCAGACGCTGTGCTGGACCGAAGCCCCGCATACCTTAAAAGTGTTTACCCGCCAGCGGGTTCGATGGGGGCGGGGTCTTGTGCAGTTATTTGCCGTACACCGCAATGTATTGTTCAATCCCAAATATAAAAAACTGGGACTGGTGATATTCCCCTATAATTTTTTCTTTGAACTGCTGGCCCCGGTCGTAGAAATTGTGGGAATATTACTCTACATCTACTTTATTGTCATGGGGATGGTAAACTGGCCTTTTGCCATTATCCTCCTGATCTTTGTGTATACCTACTCCATACTCATATCCTCCATAGCTGTTTTGTGGGACCAGTATACTTTCCGTCACTACAAGAGCTGGAAGGAAGTACTGGGGATGTGCAGTATGGCGTTTTTCGAGCCCTTTTTGTACCACCCCCTCATATTGTTCAGTTCCATAAAAGGATACCTTAATCATTTGCTGGGAAGAAAACATAAATGGGGCAATATGCAGCGCCGGGGCTTCAAAAGGCAGGCCGCATAGATAAGGCCCGATACCAGCCCGGAAAAACGAATGAAGAAGAAAAAATAGTAGATAACGGATGAAACACCTATGATGAAGTTTCCTTTAACACAAATAAGCATAAATATGGGTGTTCCATGTGACCGTTGAAAAGCAAATAAAAAATATACACGTGAAATATATAGTTGTAATAACCCTGCTTTGTTTCCATGTTGCCGTAGCACAGCAAAAAAGTGGATTGTCTTCGGACCAACTGTTGCAGATGGCCCTGGAGGAAACCCGTGAAAACCGGGACTACGAAAAAGCCATAGAACTCTGTCGGAAAGGCCTGGAGCTGAGCCCGGACTACATAGACATTCACTTGCTCCTCGGAAGGCTGTACACGCTTACCGGAAAGCCCGGTGAAGCAGAAAACCGGTTTGCTTACGTACTTGCTGAAGATCCCCGTCATATTCCCGCTCTGAAAGGATTGGCTGCCCTCTATACGGGCCAGGAAAAATATACGAAGGCCATAGCCCTCTACGATAAACTGTTGGATCAGGACCCGGACAACCAGGTATACCGCTTTAAAAAATCGGGACTGCTCGAAGCCGGAGGTGATTATGCGGCAGCAGCAGCGTTGAGCAAACAGCTTATGGACACCTATAAGGACAGTGCAAAATACAGGAAGGTATATATCTACCAGCGATTGCTTCAGGCTAAAGAACAGGAAAAGGAAGGGCAATGGACGGAGGCCCTGGAAACCTACAAGGAGGTTAATAGCGTTTCCCCGGTAAACACGGACGCCCTGAAAGGATTGGCTGCTATTTATACGAAACGAAAGGAATATTCAAAAGCTGTAACTTTTTACGATAAACTGCTGGACCAGGACCCGGACAATCAGGTCTATCTCTTTAAAAAATCAGGCCTGCTTGAAGCCGGAGGTAATTATGCAGCAGCAGCGGCGTTGAGCCAACAACTCATGGACACCTATAAGGACAGTGCAAAATACAGGGAGGTATATGTCTACCAGCGATTGCTCCAGGCTAAAGAACAGGAAAAGGAAGAACAGTGGGCGGAGGCCCTGGCAACCTACGGGAAAGTCTATGAAGTCTCCCCCGGAGATACCGTGGCCCTTAAAGGGCTGGTAGGCGGATATAACAGAAAAGAACAATACGACTCCGTATTGAAATACTCCGATAAAGCCCTGAATGTATACCCGGAAAATGCCTGGTTCCTGAGGCAAAAGACCGGAACGCTGGAAAAAATGGAACATTACAAAGAAGCCATAGCCAGTGCAAAACAATACGATGCCCTGTACCCGGAAGAAAAGAGGTATGCGGAATATACAGGAGCACTTCGCAGAAAAGCATCGAAAAATCAGCTGGGAGTGATCCATTTGCAGTCTTTTTTCGACAATGGTACACGGACCTCAAACATCACCTCGCTGCAATACATGCGTTATTTTCAGGGAGGAACAACCCTAACGGGCCGCCTGAACTATGCCAACAGGCAGTCCGGTGACGGGTTCCAGGCCGAACTGGAGTCCTATTATATGCACAGCAAAAAATATTATTCTTACATCCTTGCCGGGTGGTCAGACAGTGAGGTATTTCCGCAATGGAGGCTGGGATATTCCCTGTATCGCAACTTTAACAAAGGCTGGGAAGGGGAACTCGGAATGAGGTACCTGCGTTCCGAAGGCATAAACACCTATTCCGGGACCTGGTCTGTTGGAAAATATTTCGGGAATAACTGGCTTAATTTAAGGGGGTATCTCATAAAGGATGACGATGACTGGCATCAGGCCTATATCCTCACAGGGCGGCATTACCTCAATGAAAAAAAGGACCATATAGCCCTGATCCTCGGGACCGGGACCTCACCGGACGACCGTAACCGGAACTTCCAGTACAATACCCTGGGAAGTTTTATTTCCCAATCCGTAGGGGCGGGGTACCAGAAAACCCTGGGGCACCTGACCACCCTGTCGCTCTATGCCGTCTGGAATCACCAGAAAATAGGGGACAGCCGCTACCTGAACCAGTATGATGTGTATATATCCCTGTTCCGAAATTTTTAATAGCTCTGCCTGCAACAAAGGATTTGTCTTATGAAATTCCTTCTCATATATCCGTCGCCAGTCAGAATACCCCTGTTTCTTTTATGTGTTATGACCGTGCAGCAAACATACTCTCAAGACTTGGTCCTTGCAGAGAATGGAAGGTCCGCTTATACCATCCTTATCCCGGAAAATCCTTCAAAGCTGGAAAAGAGATCGGCCGAAGTACTTCAGGATTATTTTTACAGGGTCACCGGGGTCAGCCTTGTCGTACAAAAGGAAAGAGAAACGGGCAGGTCCCGGGTTATAAGCATCGGGAATACCGGATTTGCAGGAGAAACAGAACTGAAAAAGCCCCGGCAGGAAAGTTTTCGTATTACCGCAAAGGCCGGGGATCTTGTCATAAAAGGCGGATCGGGGCAAGGCTTGCTGTACGGGGTCTATACCTTAGTAGAAAAATTCCTGGGATGCCGGAAGTGGTACGCAGGCGAACCTCCGTATGTTCCTGAAAGAAAAAGACTCACAATCCCCGCAGATACGGAGGTAGAAGAAGCCCCGGCCTTTGTGTTCAGGGAAGTGTACTTTCCGGGCTCATGGGACGATGAATACCTGGCATGGCATAAACTGCACCGTTTTACAGACCTGTGGGGGATCTGGGGGCATTCCTTCGAAAAGCTGGTGCCTTCATCAGCCTATTTTAAGGACCACCCGGAATATTATGCCCTGGTCAACGGGGAACGAAAACCCGTGCAACTCTGCCTGAGCAATGAAGATGTACTGGAGATCACCGTGAACAGGCTTAAGAAAACCATGGAGCAAAAGCCGTATGCCATTTACTGGTCCGTAAGCCCGAATGACGACATAGGCTATTGCGAATGCGACCGTTGCCGTGCCGTGGATGAGCATGAGGGCGGGCCGCAGGGCTCTCTGATCCGGTTTGTGAACAGGGTGGCCAGGCGTTTTCCCGACAAAATATTCACCACGCTGGCCTATACTTATAGTGCCCGGCCACCCCTGCATACGGCTCCTGCAGACAATGTGTATATCATGTTGAGCAGTATTGATGCATACAGGACAGAAGCCCTTTCCGTTGAAAGATCAGCGGCAGGTTTCCGGAATAATTTAAGGGGCTGGAAGCAGAAAACGGGCCATATTATGGTGTGGGATTATTATACCCAGTTTACCAATTACCTGGCTCCTTTTCCTGATATTCCCACACTGGAGCCGAATGTGCAATACCTTTCAGATCAGGAAGTAAAAGGTGTTTTTGCACAAGGCAGTGGAAGCACTTACAGCGATATGGCTGAACTGAAGGGCTACCTGCTGGCCAAACTGCTCTGGAACCCAGGGGCGGATGTGGACAAACTGACCCGTGATTTTTTAAAAGGCTATTACGGACAGGCAGCCCCCCTTGTAGAAAAATACCTCGCGGAAATACGGGCTGATATCGTAAAAGACAAGGTAAACCTGAGTATTTACGGTAACCCGGTAAATGACCATAATACGTATCTGTCTCCCGAAAAAATAGACCGTTACAGCACCCTGATGAACCGGGCGGAAGCGGCTGTGGAAGGAGATTCCGCCCGCCAGGCAAGAGTGCGTAGGCTTCGCCTTACCCATGAATATACCGTATTACAACAAGCCCGCTTGTACGGACTGGAAAAGCACGGGATTTTTGAACATAAAAATGGCCGGTGGAAAGTGAGGGACGGTTTTCCGGAACGGGTAGGCCGTTTTGTGAAAGATTGTGAAGAAGCAGGGGTTGAAGTGCTTTCGGAAGGAGGCCGGAGCCCTGGAGAATATAAAAAGGAGTGGGCGGCTATTTTTAAAGAAGGAGTACGGCCCAACCTGGCCAGGGGAGGAGAGATCACGGAGATAAAATATCCGCCTGCGGAAGAATATCCCGCCAAAGAAAGGAGAACATTGACCGATGGAGTGCCGGGCTATGACGATTTCAGCTATAACTGGCTGTGCTTTTACGGTGTGCCGATGGAGGTTGTTGTAGACTTAAAAAAGACAAAAAAAGTGCGTTCCGTGGAAATGAATTTCCTGGAAGACCCCAGGCACTGGATATTCCGGCCGGAGACCGTAACAATTTCTGTTTCCCAAGACGGAAAGACATACCGGGACATAAAAATATTGAAAAATGAGAGTCCGGAAGAAAATTATTCCATCCGGATGCTGCCTCACACTTTTTCATTACCAAAAGAAATGCCGGTGCGGTTTATCAAAATAAAGGCCGTTCCTCCTGCAAGCCTGCCTGCCTGGCGCCATCATAACCGGAAAAAACCAATGATCGCCTGCGATGAAGTATGGGTTGAATAAGTCTTGGAGCCCTGGAGTTTTGGAGTTGGGGAGTTACACCCCTCTGCCTGCGGCATCTCCCCTCAAGGGGAGAGAAGTAATCTTTTTAACTCCAAGACTCCGGGACTCTCCAACTCCAAAACTCCCCAACTTTGTACTTTCTGGCTAAAGAACTACATTTGCACAAAATTTTAAACAAGCAAATGGCAACAAACAGAACATTTACCATGATTAAACCCGATGCAGTGGAAAACGGACATATCGGGGCTATTTTAGAAAAGATCACAGCCGCAGGTTTTAAGATCGTAGCTATGAAATACACGCAACTGAGCAGGCGGGATGCTGAAGAGTTTTACGCCATTCACAAGGAGCGCCCTTTCTTTGGTGAGCTGGTAGAATTTATGACCAGGGGGCCGATCGTGGCTGCCGTTCTTGAAAAGGAAAATGCGGTGGACGACTTCAGGGCACTTATAGGAGCTACGAATCCGGCGGAAGCAGCTGAAGGAACTATCCGTAAATTGTATGCTACTTCTATTGGAGAAAATGCCGTACACGGTTCGGACAGCGACGAAAATGCTGCAATAGAGAGCGCATTCCATTTTTCCGGAAGGGAGATATTCTAATTATACTGTCACCCAGAGCCCTTCGACTTTAGTTTATCCTGAGTTTATCGAAGGGCTCGATGTGACAGGATTGTAGTTATCTTAATATCAGGTTTTTTACCAGTTCTTTCCCCAGTTCGTCATTGATCATTTTTATGATCTTCTGTTTTCCGTAACTCAATTCTTCCCGGAGAACAGATGAAGTAAGGCTCACATATAAAGTATCGCCCTTTAACTGTACATCTGAAGTATAGGTGTTGATACCGTTGCCCATGAGCTGTTTCCAGGCTTCCCGGACATCGATCTTGTCCATCCCGGATTGTAGTCTGTTTTGCTCAATAAAGGCTTTTAATCCGTCCGATAATGACATCTGTTCGCCGTATCGTTTTGCCATTGTGATTTTTGTTTCTACCCTTCGACCTTAGTTAACCCCCGATTACAGGATAACAGATTTGTTTTCATTCACCGATCACCAAAATCCACCGGTTCAAATCTTTTGTAAAAGTACTTTAAATTATCTGTATTGCGGAGGATAAGACGATCTTTTGTCGCTTTGATTACGTTTTCCTCCCATTCGCTTAGTGAAGTGCGATACTGAAGGGAAAGTTGTTTGCCCTGTATCGAGAGCTTAAAGTCTTCCTGGTCTTCAGAGGCGTAGAAACTACCGTCCGGTTTGGGGTGCAGTTTTTTCCGGAAGCCGGTACTGTCCTGGCCGACCTCTATATAGTCTACGGTAGTGTTTACGGTATATTCTTTGACCTGCCCGTCCGGTAGTTCCACTTTTTCGATCTCCCAATAGCCGGCGATATTCTGCAGTTGTTCCTCCGGAGGATTTGTAGAACAGCTCCAGGTGGCAAAAACGATAAGGTATAAAATTGCGAAAACAGGCCGTATTCTGAATAAATTCATACTAAATTTTTGAGCATTGAAATCCTAAAGTTTAAACATCTTATACGATTGATGTGTATCCCGGACTACTGCTTCCGTCCGGTCTGGATGAGTGTCGCTGATGAACAGTTGCCCGAAATTTTCGTCCATGAGCTTTACGATCTGGGCCACCCGGTTTTCGTCCAGCTTATCAAAAATATCATCCAGCAGAAGGATGGGCGGTACCTTGGCCTGCTGGCGGATAAAATCAAACTGTGCCAGTTTCAGGGCGATGAGGAAGGATTTTTGCTGTCCCTGGCTTCCGAATTTTTTGATCGGGAACCCTTCGATCTCAAAACTGAGGTCGTCCTTATGTATCCCTGCACTGGTATGCTGCACAGCCTTGTCTTTGTTGACGCTTATCTTGAGCAGTTCGTCCAGCGGCTGCTCCAGGAGCTGGCTGTTATAGGTAATATCTACCTTTTCCCCGTTAGCGGCAATAGACTGGTAACGTTCGCGGAAGATGGGGATAAATTCTTCCAGGAACTGCTTTCTCGCGTTGAACACTTCCGTGCCATGTGTGTGCAACTGGTCGTTGTATATGGAAAGCGTATCGTGGTCGTAGGTATAGTTCAGTGCAAAATATTTCAGCAGCGAATTGCGCTGTACCAGTGCCCTGTTGTAGAGGATAAGGTGGTTAAGGTACTCCTTGTCTGACTGGGAAATGACACTGTCTATAAATTTTCTCCGGGTCTCACTTCCTTCTATGATGAGGTCACGGTCTGCCGGTGAAATGATCACCAGCGGCAGGAGCCCGATGTGGTCCGATAGCTTGTCGTAGGTCTTGCCGTTGCGTTTTATCCCCTTTTTCTGTCCTTTCTTCAGGCTGCAGATCACGTGTTCCGTATGTCCTGTCTTTTCAAATTCCCCGTCAATCACAAAAAAGTCTTCGCCGTGCTTTATGTTTTGCACCGCTATGGGGTTAAAATAACTCTTCCCGAAGGAAAGGTGATAAATGGCATCCAGCACGTTGGTCTTTCCAATACCGTTATGGCCTACAAAACAGTTGATCTTCTCGTCAAATTCAAAATCGCCCGAACCGAAATTCTTATAGTTTATTAAGGATAATTTTTTTAAAAACATGCTTTTTTTTGGTTAATTAGCCAATTGATCAATACGCCAGTGTGCCAATGAGTTAATTTGCCCATGTGTCAAATTGGTCAACGGATAAAAAATTATTCGATGACAATATTGCTAAATTATCAAATAATCACATTGTTTAATGATCTGATTGACCCTGAAAGATGCCTAAACTAATGAAATTTATCGAATAAATAGTCTTTCATATATCAATAAAAATTTTATTTTTGCGGCACAAACATAGTCTTAAGATGGCAACGTACAAGAAACGAGGATACAAACCAAAAAACAAGAAAGAAGAAAAGCAGGCGGACGAAATGGAGAGTACCACGGCCGAAGTGTTCGGTACGCTCGATGAGAGTGCATCCCGTACAGAAGCCTGGGTGGCGAAGAACCAGAAATACATCTTCGGGGGTATCGGGGTTGTGGTTGTGGCAGTGCTCGGTTTTTTGGGGTATCAGGAATTTGTTAAAAAACCAAAGAATATAGAGGCTTCAAACGAGGCGTTCTTTGCACAACAGTTTTTTAACGAAGCGGTAAACAGTACCAATAAGGACTCACTGTATACCCTGGCCCTCAACGGAGCCGAAGGAAAATACGGTTTTCTGGACATCATCGAAAAATATAAAGGGACAGACGCGGCCAACCTGGCAAATTACAGTGCGGGGATGGCCTATCTGAATATGAACAAATACGAAGAGGCGGTTAAATACCTGCAGGATTTCTCCACAGGAAATACGATTCTGGGAGCCCTGGCCAAGGGGGGAATAGCCGATGCCTTTATGCAGCTCGACCAGCCCGATGAGGCCCTGGGGTATTACGAAGAAGCCTTTGCTTTCGGCAAGAACGAATTTACAACACCCAAATTCCTCTTTAAAGCAGGGATCGCAGCCCAGGAACTCAGCCAGAAAGACAAGGCGCTGAAGTACTTTAACCGTATCAAGGACGAATACCCGTCTTCTGAGGAAGGAAGGACAATAGATATTTATATAGGGAAAATAGAAAGCTCTAAATAAGCATGGCTACTGAAAACAGGAATTTATCCCATTACGATAAAACAACGATCCCAAATGCGAAATCCTTTCGGTTTGGGATCGTTGTTTCTGAATGGAACGAAGAGATCACCGAAGGGCTTTTTAACGGGGCCCGCGAGGCTTTGATCGATTGCGGAGCACTCCCTGAAAACATACTTCGCTGGGATGTACCCGGCAGTTTTGAACTTACTTTCGGCTGCAAAAAAATGCTGGAAACGCAAAAGGTGGATGCCGTGATCGCCATAGGAAGCGTTATCCAGGGAGAGACCAAACACTTCGATTTTGTATGCAGCGCCACGGCACAGGGGATTAAGGACCTCAATGTAAAATATGACCGCCCGGTGATCTTCTGTGTGCTTACCGATAACAACATGCAGCAGGCCATAGAACGAAGTGGAGGCAAGCACGGTAATAAAGGGACCGAAGCGGCCATAGCTGCGATAAAAATGACAGCCCTGGGGAGGTAAGGTTTAATGTTCAAAGTTCAAGGTTTTGGTCCCTGAGCAGAGCTGAAGGGAAGGTTCAAGCTGCTGGTTGTCGGATAGAACTTTGATGGACAGTCCCCCTCTGCCTTTGGCATCTCCCCCTTAGGGGGAGAAAATTATCCTTTAAACATTATTATTTGGCTTATTTACAGTTCATTCTGGTAAAGAAAAAGAAAAGATAAAATTCCCCTTTGGGGAGATATCGCGGTTGCTGAACGTAGCCGAAGTAAAGGCAGAGGGGATCTCAATCTCAATCAATCCTTTCAATCTGTCAATAACCCGATAACGCCCGCCAGATTAAAATTTCCCCCCGTCTCCATCTATGTTTGCAGTATTTTCAGTAATTTTGATGAGTGAAGGATCATGGGAGTATTTAAGACACGTAAAAATAAGAGATATAATTACACCCCTCGTTATTACAAAAATGACAAGGAAGGTAGTCCTTATCAAATGGAAAGGCGGTTTGATAAATTCCGTAAGGCCAGCGGGGATACTAAGGGGATCAAGCAAAAATTTTCCAACGCCATGGACGATTTAAGAGCCAACCCCGACCGCCGCGCCAACAGGACTATACTGGTCATTGTGATTATTTTACTTCTCCTGTTCCTTTTTATCATCGATTTTGACCTAAGTATATTCACCTTTAAAAGATAATGGCAGATATCATACAGCTTTTACCGGATCATGTTGCTAACCAGATTGCGGCAGGAGAGGTGGTACAAAGGCCGGCTTCTGTGGTGAAAGAATTGATCGAGAACGCCGTCGATGCGGGGGCGACCGAAATAAAGCTCATCGCCAAGGATTCCGGTAAAACATTGATACAGGTAGTAGACAATGGTGGAGGAATGAGCCCTACGGACGCCCGTCTCAGTTTTGAACGCCACGCCACTTCCAAAATACGCGCAGCCGAAGACCTTTTTCGACTGGGGACCAAAGGATTCCGCGGGGAAGCCCTGGCTTCTATTGCCGCCATCGCCCATGTGGAGATGAATACAAGGCAACAGGGAGAGGAAGTGGGGACCCGTATACGGATGGAAGGCGGAAAGATCGTGGACCAGGAAGTGACGGTAACCCCCGAAGGGACCTCTATTGCTGTTAAGAATCTGTTTTTTAATATTCCCGCAAGAAGAAATTTTTTAAAGTCTAACCAGGTGGAACTCCGTCATGTGATCGACGAGTTCCAACGCGTGGCACTGGCACACCCCGATATCCAGTTCGAGATGTACCACAACGGCAATGACCTCTTTTCGCTTCCGGCATCCAATTACAGGCAACGGGTGGTGAACATATTCGGAAGCAAGACCAACGAAAAACTGGTTCCGGTAGAGGAAAATACGGAGGTACTGAAGCTGTCCGGTTTTGTCTATAAGCCCCAGCATGCCAGGAAGAGCAGGGGAGAGCAATTCTTTTTCGTGAACAACCGCTTTATCAAAAGCCCTTACCTGCATCATGCCGTGCTGTCTGCTTTTGAAGGGCTGATCAAAGAACAGACCCATCCCGGGTATTTTTTATATCTGGATGTAGATCCTACTACGGTAGATATCAATATCCATCCCACTAAAACCGAGATCAAGTTCGACGATGAGCACACGCTCTATGCCATATTGAGATCGGCCATAAAGCACAGCCTGGGACAGTTCAATATAGCACCGGTCCTCGATTTCGACAAGGATGCCGGACTGGAAACCCCTTACGACTACAAAGACAAGCCCATCCATGTCCCGACCATTGAGGTGGATTCTGATTTCAATCCCTTCAGGGACGAAGAAGAGACGAAAATTTCCGGTTCCGAAAAGAAAGAAACAGCATACCGTGGAGGAAAAACCTCCTGGCAGGGAAGTAGCAGGCAGGAAAAACGGGCCGATTGGGAGAGTCTGTACGTAGGGCTGGGAGATAAACCGGATAGCCCCGATAACTTCAGTTCCGTGGAAATAGAGTCTGACGAAGTGGCCGGAACAGAAGGAAAACCGACGGAAAGATTGTTCGACGACAGGGAAAGCGGGGAGCCTTCTTTTAACACATACCAACTGCACAAGAAATATATCGTGACCACGATAAAGTCTGGCATGGTGATCATAGACCAGCACAGGGCGCACCAGAGGGTACTGTACGAACAGTTCCTGCGGCAGATGACCGTAAAGGAAAGCATAAGCCAGCAATTGCTGTTTCCTATTGTGCTGCACTATTCCCCTTCTGATACGGCCCTGCTGAAGGAGTTGCGGGAAACGCTGGAGTTTATCGGTTTTGCCATTGCAAAGCTGCAAGGCGAGGAAATAGAGATCACCGGTATCCCGGCAAGTATTTCGGAAAGCGAGGTAAGCATGATCCTGGAGCAGCTTATAGCCGATTTTAAAGACGAGATCCCGGACAGCAGTTTTTCACAAAGCGACAGGCTCGCCAAATCGCTCAGCAAAACACTCGCGGTGCGTACCGGGGAGCCGCTCAATGTAGCTTCGCAGGAAGTCCTGGTAAATAACCTGTTTGCCTGTAAGGAACCCACGAGATCACCCTTTAACCGGCCCACTTATATTACCATAACCGTAGAAGACCTTGAAAAAAAATTTTTATAGATGTATAGAATAACCGAGGCTGTTAAGCACCTGCTTATTGTTAATGTGTTGTTTTTTGTGGCAACACAGTTGTTTCACGATCAAATGCTGGAATTGTTTTCGTTGTGGTTCCCCAAGAATGAGCATTTCAGGCTGTGGCAGATCGTCTCGCACATGTTCATGCATGGCGGGTTTATGCATATTTTCTTTAATATGTATGCCCTGTGGGCTTTCGGATCGCCCCTGGAACAGATGTGGGGAAGGAATAAATTTTTATTTTTCTATTTTTCCGCAGGTCTCGGAGCGGCACTGATCCATACCGGGGTAGGGTATTATCAGTTCAATGAAGGGCTTAAGGCGTTGATGCATGCAGGTATAAAGGAAGAAGATATATTTGCCCTGCTCAGGGAAGGGAAATACAATAATTATTGGTATGAGATTGCTCCCAAAAGCACTATTGATAATTTTTTAAGTTCGTATATTCAGCCTGCTGTGGGGGCCTCCGGGGCAATATACGGTATACTGGTAGCGTTTGCTATGATGTTCCCTAATGCGGAATTGTTTCTTATTTTTGTTCCTATCCCCATCAAGGCGAAGTATTTTATCCCGGTGTTGATTGGACTGGACCTTTTTTCCGGGCTTACGGGATATTCTCTTTTCGGTGGAGGAATAGCGCATTTTGCCCATGTGGGAGGGGCGTTGTTCGGATTTATCATGATGTGGTACTGGAAGAAAAACCAGTTTAGGAATGACCGGTGGAATTAGATGGCGGGGTGATGGGGAGACATGGTGATTCCTTACTCATCAACCAGCACACCAAATAAACTTACAACCGGCAACCAGCAACCAAATCAGAAACTGTAAACCAGAAACAGGCAATGGGTATAAGCAACGATATAAAATACAAATACACCACGCTCAACGTAGGCGAAAAGCTGATCGTGATCAATGTATTGGTGTATATTCTCAATATATTGCTGATATTCCTGTTTCAGTTATCGCCCGATTTTTTTATGCGATGGTTCGAATTGCCGAAAAGCCTGGATCATTTTATTGTACAGCCGTGGTCTATTGTTACTTATGCTTTTTTTCACGGTAGCTTTTCGCATATTTTCTGGAATATGATACTGCTCTATTTTTCGGGCAGGATATTCCTGAACCTGTTTGGCGGAAGACGGTTCCTTAATGTTTATTTCCTGGGCGCTATTGCGGGAGGGTTTATTTTTATGCTGAGCTATAATCTTTTCCCGGCATTCCTCGGGATCAACACCTCTCTTATAGGGGCTTCCGCAGCAGTTATGGCCATCCTGATCTTTATCTGCACGTATATGCCCAACCAGGAAGTGCGGTTGTTCTTTCTCTTCAATATAAAACTGTGGTATATCGGCGTATTTGTGGTGCTTATAGACCTGGTGCAGATCCCCATAAACAATGCAGGAGGCCACCTGGCTCACCTGGGCGGTGCGCTGCTGGGATATGTATATGCCAGAAAACTGTATGAAGGCAAGGACATAGGCTCCGGTTTTGAAAAGATGGTATCGGCTGTGGTAAACCTGTTTAAAAGAAAACCCCAGGCTCCCCTGAAAACAGTGCACAGAAACAGAAAAGCAACAACTTCTGTAAAGAGACCTAATACGGATAAAAGCGACCACCAGCAGAAGATCGATGATATACTGGACAAGATCAGTAAAAGCGGCTACGAAAGCCTTACCAAGGAAGAAAAGGATTTCCTGTTCCAGGCGGGGAAGGAGTAGTCGGGGAGTTTAGGAGTATGGGAGTCCTGGAGTTAGGGAGTTACACCCCTCTGCCTGCGGCATCTCCTCTCAAGGGGAGAAAAAGAGATCTTTTTAAGTTTAAAAACTCATCAACTCCAAAACTAAAAAATATCTAACCACAGGTAATTCAGAACGGTGAAAAAACTGAGTTTTATAAATAAGATTGTTTTTGTTATCAATACCTTTTTTGCGGTATTGCTGCTGCTGTCTTATATACTGCCCTATGTTTTTCCCAGAAAATTCCCCCTGATCTCGGTGCTGAGCCTTACCGTGCCCGTATTTATCATTGTAAATGCCGTATTTATACTCTATTGGTTGCTGCAGCTTAAACGGCAGTTCCTGTTGTCTTTCCTTATCCTTTTGGTGGGGTATAAGTATGTCGGAGCCATGTACAGGTTGTCCGGCAGATCGGAAAGCGATGAAGAAGGGATATTGAAACTCATGACCTATAATGTACGGATATTCAATGCCTATGACTGGTTAAAGGATGAAGATGTGCCCGGAAAGATCATTTCGCTTGTAGAGAAAGAATCGCCGGATGTGCTCTGTGTTCAGGAATTTTATCACGAACAGGAAGATGCCTTTAATAAAAACTATCCCTACCAGTTTATAAAATATACCACGAAAAACAACAGGACCGGACAAGCCATTTTTTCCAGGTACCCTATAGTGGCAAGGGGTTCGCTGGAGTTCCCGAAGACGGGGAACAACGCCCTTTATGCAGATATTGTCAAAGGAAAAGATACGGTGCGGATATACAATCTTCACCTGGAATCCCTGCACATTGTCCCTTCTAAAGAACACATTATAGTAGAAGATCCGGAGGTGCTGTATAAGCGAATGGGCAAGGCTTTCGCTTTACAGCACGACCAGGTGGAAATATTTGACGCCCACCGCAAAGCGTGCAAATACAAAATTATCGTGACCGGGGATTTTAATAATACAGCCTATTCTTATGTGTATAAACGGATAAGGGGGGAAATGAAAGATACATTTATCGAAGAGGGAAGCGGTTTTGGCAGGTCCTACGATTTTGACTATTTTCCGCTCCGTATCGATTTTATCCTGACGGACCCGGATATAGAAATACTGGCACATAAGAACTATGAAGACAGGTTGTCCGACCACTATCCCGTTATGGCCACATTAAAACTGCCTGGATCGGGAGAGGAGGAGTAACAATGTAATTAAACTGTATGATGAAACCGTCTGTTACCATAGAATATTGTCCGAAATGCCGCTGGTTATTGCGGGCGGCCTATATGGCCCAGGAATTCCTGTCCACCTTCGAGGACGAATTGGAAAGTGTAAGCCTTAAACCGGGGGAAATCGCAGGGGTTTACCGTATTTATGTCGATGGCCAGCTTTTGTTTGACAGGAAAAAATACGGCGGCTTTCCGGAGATCAAGCAACTGAAACAATGGCTTCGCGACCAAATAAACCCCGACCGGGGATTAGGGCATATTGATAATACATAATGTTGGGGCGTAATGCATTGCCCCCCCACGGGGTATTGTATTGCCGTCCTATGGGATATTTCTCCTTTTTCATCACCAGTTAAATGACATCAGCAGGCAGTCCGCCGTGTCTGCCAGAATGTGCAGTAACAAGGCCAGGCCTATGATCCTGGTGGGCTTATAGGTAAACAGGAGAACATACAGCACTATGGGGATATATCCGTGCAGCAGGTGAAAGCCTATGCTGCAGCGATTGACATCGAAGATCGTGTCGGCCAGAAGGTGGTCGATGTCTATGAGTATTCCCGATAACAGTATAAGACTTACCTTTATAAATTGGGGGCGATAAAACCAATAGGCTATAAGTACCGGAAATATAAAGTGCAGCCCGTAATGGACGATAAACCGTAACATTTATTTCTTCTTTTTTCTTTTACGTATATAGCTGTAAACAAACCATCCGGCCAGCACAATGGCAAAATGCGGAAAGTAGGAAACCCGTTTTCCTGTGCCGTGAACGGTGCTTAAGACCCGGTCCCAGCGTATTCTTTTGCTTTCTTTGTCCCAACTCATCCAGATAAGGACGGGTTTGCCCACAACATGGTTGTACGGAACGTAGCCCCAATACCTGCTGTCTATCGAATTGTCGCGGTTATCGCCCATCATCCAGTAATAATCCTGTTTAAAAGTGTAGGAATCGGCCTGTTTTCCGTTGATCAGTATCTGCCCTTCCTTTGTTTCCAGGGTATTGTTTTCATATTCCCTTATGATCCTTTTGTAGAGCGGCAGGGTTTGCGGGGTAAGGGGCACCGTTTTTCCTTTTTCCGGGATGTAAATGGGACCGAAATTATCCCCGCTCCAGGTGTTGTTCCGGGTGTTTGGAAAAATGCGAGGGTTGGGACTGCCTGCCGGTTCTATGATCCGCTCTACGCTTACTACATTGGGAGTTTTTGCCAGGCGGGCGGCATTTTCTTCGGTAAGTGCGGTAAAATGGTAAGAACCGTCCTGCATTCTGCCAAAAGGATCGGTAACATCAAACCTCTGGTACATATACGGACGGTTGAGTTCACTGCCGTTGGTCTTTACGATATAGGAATACTGTATTTCCGCCCGGTCCGGCAGCTGGGGCCTTTTACCATTGATATAAACATAACCATCCCTGATCTCCAGGGAATCTCCGGGAATACCTACACATCGTTTTACCAGGTTGGTCTTTTTGTCTACGGGTTTATAGTAATTCCTGTCGGGGTGAAAATCATTCATGTCCCGCAAGGTGTCCGCAGGCTGTCCGAAAACAACGATCTCGTTGCGTTTTATCTTCTGAAGTCCCGGTAAGCGAAAATAGGGTAGCTGGAATTTGTTTAACCACGAAGTATGTTTTTTCGATATATTATCATTGAATACATACGATTTGATTCCCAGTCCGGGAAGGCTGTCGTGTACCATGGGAGCGGCAATTGTGGTCATGGGTGCCCTGGCTCCGTAATGGAACTTGCTCACAAAGAGAAAATCGCCTACCAGCAGTGATTTTTCCAGAGAAGAGGAGGGAATGATATAAGGTTGCATAAAATAGGTGTGCACCAGCGTTGCGGCTATGATAGCAAAAAGAAGGGAGTTGACCCATCCTCCGGAAGCGGTCTTGGGATGAAGACTTCTGTTTTCGATGTATTTGACGTCCAGGGCATAATTGATATAATAGATATAGAACCCCAGGGTCAACACCGTTAACCAGGTATCTGATGTGGAATTTTTACCGAAACTCCGGGCAGTCTCTACCCAGATCACCAGGAGCATCATAAGGTTTACGATAGGGATGAACAACAGGACCGCCCACCACCAGGGCCTGTTGATAATCTTCATCAGGACCAGGGCATTATAGACGGGGACGAGGGCCTCCCATGCTTTTCTTCCGGCTTTTTGGTACAGTTTCCAGGTCCCGGCAAAATGGATCAGTTGTAATATGAGAAAAAAGAGAAACCAGCCTGTTAGAGTCATACTTTTCGGAATGCTAGGTTCGTTTTATGTTTTAACCGTGTTAAAATACATAAAAGTGTTACGCTTTCCGGCAAGTTAACGGATGTTTAACAAAATGCGAGTTTCTGTTTGTTTATGACAAAAAGCTCTCCCCGATGCGGGCAGCCCCTTTTGTTTTTCAGGATGTCATAGGGGAAACTCCTGTCTTTCGAGATAGCCTAGGGTGTTGGGTCCTTCGTTAAAGAGCAGGTCCAGGATGCTCAGGTTTGCGATAAAACCGTGTTTGTCGCCAAAGACCTGGGTGTAGGGTTCAAGGGCGAAATACGGTTCTTCTTTGGCGTTGACCATAAACCTGCAGTCTGCAAATTCCGATACTTCTTTTTCGTAAGCCCGGGTTTTTCCGAACTCCGGGTTTATTTGTAAAATATCGAATATAAATTGTATGGTATCCAGGTTGAGATCCATCAAAAAATTGTGTTTTTTCTCGTAGAGCGGGCCCAGGTCGTCTTCGTAAAATTCAAAGAAAGGGGAAGTCCTGTAAGCTGTTTGCAGGGTTTTCCAGTGTTGTTTACGCCAGTGAAAGTTGTGTTCTATCCTGATGTCCTTATATTTCTGATGCCCCTCTGTTTTTGTATGTTTTACAGGGATTGTAAGCAATTGTTTGCCTCCCGGCCCGTAGACATACATGCGGTTGCGATAGGTCTGTTTCTGGAAATTGTCTTCCGCTTCCATAATGACCGGGTGGCTGACCATAGCCACAAAATGCATTACGGATGGGAAATAGGTGGGATGTATGAGTATTTTTTGTTCCATGAAACTAAGCGATGCCAGGATTTTCATCATACTGCTCCCGGTCTTTTTAAAATATAGAGGGTTAGTACCCCTGATGGATATTTCGGTAGTTAATTTTAGTTATTTTTTCTTTTTCTTCCGTATAAAACTAAAAATGATCCATGCAGCGATAACAATAAGGAAGTATTTCAGATAGGAAACGGGCTTTCCCGGACCTCCGACCGTGGTGAAGATACGGTCCCACCGGGGTTTTCCGCTGTTGCTGTCCCAGCTCATCCATATAAACACGGGTTTGCCGACGATATGGTCGTGCGGAACGTAGCCCCAGTACCTACTGTCTTCCGAATTGTGGCGGTTGTCGCCCATCATCCAGTAGTAATTTTGCTTAAAGGTGTAAGAGTTGGCCTGTTTACCGTTGATAAGGATCTGGTTTCCTTTTACTTCAAGTGTATTGTTTTCGTATTCTTTTATGATCTGCTTGTAAAAGGGGAGGGTTTCGGGAGTCAGACTTACTGTTTTTCCTTCTTCCGGGATGTATATCGGCCCGAAATTGTCCCTGCTCCAGGTGTTGTCCCTGATATTCGGAAAAATGTCGGGATGGGGCCGCCCTCCGGGGTTTATGATCCGTGTTACGCTTGTTACATTAGGGGTTTTGGCCAGGCGGGAAGCACTTTCTTCGGTGAGTGAAGTAAAACGGTAAGAACCGTCCTGTGCTCTGCCGAAGGGGTCGGTGACACCAAATCTTTGGTACATATATGCAGGGGTGAGTTCACCGCCGTTGGTTTTTACAATATAGGAATACTGTGTTTTTGCCCGGTCGGGTAACTGTGTCCTTTTGCCGTTGATATAAACATAACCATCCCTGATCTCCAGGGAATCCCCGGGGGTGCCGACACATCTTTTAACGTAGTTGGATTTTTTGTCTATGGGTTTTCTTATGCCCCGGCTTTTGTAGTCGCCAAAATAGCGCACGGTATCCGTAGGCCAGTTAAAGACCACAATGTCATTCCGTTTTATCTTTTGGAGGGCAGGGAACCGGAAATAGGGTAGCTGGGGCTTGTTCAGATAGGATTTGACCTTAAGCCCGGGGATGGTGTCGTGTACCATGGGGGCAGCTATTGCCGTCATTGGGGGCCTGGCACCGTAGTGGAACTTGCTTACAAAGAGGAAGTCGCCCACCAGCAGTGATTTTTCCAGTGATGAAGTGGGAATGACATAAGGCTGCATAATGTATGTATGTACCAGTGTTGCGGCCACGATGGCAAAAAGGATGGAGCTCACCCATTCTCCTGTGACTGTTTTGGGCTTAAGGCTCCTGTCCGCTATATATGTAACATCGAGGGCATAATTGATGTAATAGATGTACAGGCCGAGAGTGAGTACGGTAAGCCAGGTGTCTGTTGCTGAATTTTTACCGAAACTCCGGGCCGTTTCTACCCAGACCACCGGGAACATAATGAGGTTTACTATGGGGATAAACAACAGGATGATCCACCACCAGGGCCTGTTGATGATCTTCATCAGTATCACAGCGTTATAAACGGGGACCAAGGCTTCCCATGCTTTTCTTCCGGCTTTTTGGTACAGTTTCCAGGTCCCGGCAAAATGAACCAGTTGCAGGACGAGGAAAAATATAAACCATTCTGTTAGTGTCATAGTAATTGTATTGTATGTTCTGTATCGTTTGCTTTAATGCCTTTGCTACGCTCTGTGAACCTCTGTGCAACCTTTGTGGTTATATGTTGGTTGTTTTTATGGGTATAACGCCATATGCTAACCAAGGTTTAACACGTCTTTCATACTGAAAACCCCGGTCTTCCCAACGATCCATTCTGCCGCGATAACCGCTCCGAGGGCAAATCCTTCCCGGCTGTGTGCGGTATGGGTGATCTCGATATCGTCTACATTTCCGGAATAGCGTATGCTGTGGGTACCGGGCACGTTCTCTATACGTTTTGCCGTTATGGGGATCTCGTTTTCCCCGGCATTGTCCAGTTTCCATCCTGTCCTGGAGCTATTTTTTATAATGCCTTCGGCCAGGGTAATAGCCGTTCCGCTGGGAGCATCCAGTTTTTGGGTATGATGGATCTCTTCGAGGCTTATGTCATATTCCCCGAGGTTGGCCATCATTTTAGCCAGGTATTCGTTCAACTGGAAAAATATATTTACACCCAGGCTAAAATTAGAGGCATAAATAAGGGCGCCCTTGCGCCTGTTGCAAAGCTCCACGGCTTCGTCGTAACGGTCCAGCCATCCGGTGGTACCGGAAATTACGGGGATGTCGTTTTCCAGGCAGGTGGTTATATTCTTAAAAGCGGCAGAAGGAATGCTGAAATCTATGGCCACGTCAGTATCTTTGAGGTCTTCTACACTAAATTCACTATCGATCCGCGCGGTGATCGTATGATTCCGGGAAAGGGCTATCTGTTCTATCATTTTTCCCATTTTGCCGTATCCCAGTAAAGCTATGTTCATTTGTTGTTTATTTTTGTTTCAGGTTTCAGGTTTCAGGTTTCAGGTTTCAGGTTTCAGGTTTCAGGTTTCAGGTTTCAGGTTTCAGGTTTCAGGTTTTGGTCCCTGAGCCAAGCCGAAGGGCAGGTTTCAGGCCCCTATGCCTTTGGCATTCCCATTGTCATCGGGACAAGTTATCCCTCCGGGGAGAAATTTAATTTATCTTTTAATTTTTTCTTCCGAATTTTTTTACTTTTATCTCACATCTCACATCTCACATCTCTAAAGATAGGTCAAAAATCAAAACTCAGCGACAGGCCTACCGTAGTCTTTGCATTGAAGTCGTTCGGGATGATCATGGGACGGAGGGTGAGGTCTTCGCCTATATTATGTTGTTTGAGGTGTGCGTCTACATTGGCGTCTATGATGTTCAGGGCATAAAGGCCTATGGTGATGAGCAGGGAGAGGTCTTTGTAACGCTGGTAATATTCCTGGGCCCTGCGGAGAGCATCCATACTCACATCGGGACTTCCATCTTCATTGGGGGTTCCGTCAATATTATAAAACTCATCATCATTAAAACCGGCAAGTCTTCGCTTATAGGCATTTCTGTACCTGTGGTATTGATCTTTGTTGGTGACATAGAAATAAAGTCCTGTTCCTATGGCCCCATAAACCAGTGGGACTTTCCAGTATCTCTTGTTGTATATCTGTCCCAGTCCGGGCAGTATGGCCGAATAAAAAGCAGCCTTACTGGGAGACAGGGGGTCTATGGTATGTTTTTCGGGAATGATGGAATCTATGACCACGCGGTTTTCCACATTTGCGGAATCGCTGGCGGCATCCTGTTCTTCTTTTTCCTGAGCAAAAACGCTACCGCATCCCAGCGAAAAGAGACAGGCGAAAAGAACCGGGAGTAGTCGGACTACCATTACTTAAAGAGTTTGGTCAGGCGAATAAAATCTTCCCTGGAATGAAAGGGGATAATGAGCTTCCCTTTACCGTTCCTGGATACCTTAACGTCTACTTTAGTGGAAAAGTATTCGGTGATGTTCTCCATTTTATCATCGATATAGGAAGGTAATTTGTTTTTGGAAGTGTCTGAAGTGGTCTTTTTGTCTTTTTCCTGGAGATTTTTCACGAGTTTTTCCGTTTCCCTCACGGAGAGGCCACTGGAAATGATCTTTTCGTAAATGGCGAGTTGTATTTCCTTGTCGTCCAGGTTGATCAGGGCCCTTCCGTGCCCCATACTCACGAAGCCGTCGCGCATTCCGGTCTGGATGATGGGGTCCAGTTTCAGGAGCCGGAGGTAGTTGGCTATGGTAGAACGCTTTTTACCTACCCGGTCACTAAGCTGCTCCTGGGTGAGCTGTATTTCATCGATAAGCCGCTGGTAGGAAAGTGCGATCTCTATGGGGTCGAGGTCCTGCCGCTGAATATTTTCAACCAGTGCCATTTCCAGGGATTCCTGGTCATTGGCTATACGGATATAGGCGGGGACAGTTTTTAATCCTACGAGCCTGGAAGCCCGGAACCGGCGCTCTCCGGAAACGAGCTGATATTTGTTAAATTCTATTTTTCGTACGGTGATGGGCTGGATGACCCCCAGTTCCTTAATGGAAGTGGCCAGTTCCTGCAACGTATCCTCGTTGAAATTGGTACGTGGCTGAAACGGATTGACCTCGATGGATTCTATATCCAGTTCAACAATATTCCCTACTACTTTATCGGCATTTTTGTCCGAAGCCGTTTTGATGTCGTTCTCCGGGTCTTTCAACAATGCCGATAATCCTCGTCCTAATGCTTGTTTTTTTGTTGCTTTTGCCATTAAACCGTTTGCTTGTTCTTTTTGATGATTTCGTGCGCCAAATTTAAGTAATTTGTAGCTCCTTTGCTGCTTGCATCGTAATTAATGATACTTTCCCCGTAACTTGGGGCCTCGCTGAGGCGTACATTCCGCTGGATAATGGTTTCGAATACCATGTCGTTGAAGTGTTTCTGTACTTCTTCCACTACCTGGTTGGAAAGGCGCAGCCTGGAATCGTACATGGTGAGTAACAATCCCTCTATATCCAGGTTATGGTTGTGGATTTTTTGTACACTTTTAATGGTATTCAGCAGTTTCCCAAGGCCTTCCAGGGCAAAATATTCGCACTGGATCGGAATGATCACAGAGTCTGCTGCAGTCAATGCGTTGAGGGTGAGGAGTCCGAGCGAAGGTGCGCAGTCTATCAATATATAATCGTATTCGTCCCGGAGATCGCTAAGGGCCTCCTTAAGCATATATTCTCTTTTGTCTTTGTCCACGAGTTCGATCTCTATGGCAACCAGGTCTATATGTGCAGGGATAAGATCCACATTGGGAGAATCAGTGCCGATAATGGCATCCCTGGCCTTCATGGTATGCTCCAGGATCTGGTAGGCGCCTACTTCTATTTCCTCTACATCCAGTCCCAGTCCGGAAGTGGCATTGGCTTGCGGGTCGGCATCGATGAGGAGAACTTTCTTCTCCAGAACACCGAGAGAGGCAGCCAGGTTTACGGAGGTAGTCGTCTTACCTACACCGCCTTTTTGATTCGCAATTGCTATAATTTTACCCATGAATTTTAATTGGATTTAGACAGGTAAAAATACAACTATTTCCGGGTTTTGAAAATGAAATTTGTTAACAGTGCCACGAGCCTGCGGGTGCGCGGGTTGCGAGTATTCGGGTTTCTTGGTTTTGGAGTCCTGGAATCCTGGAATTAAAAGGATTATATATATCAAATCGCTATCGCGAATCCCTGTGTTGTCGCAAGCCCGGGACCCGCGATTTTGTCAGTTCACTTCGCTATGGCGAGTCTCAGGACTCGTGACCTTATCAGCGTCACTTTCCTTTTTTACTGCGTATCATTTCTTCCAGCATATCCCACATCTGCTCCGGTATTTGTTCCAGGAGGTTAAACTGCCCGGCACCTTTCAACCACTCACCGCCGTCTATGGTAATGACCTCACCATTGAGATAAGCAGAAAAATCAGAAACGAGATAAGCGGCGAGATTGGCCAGTTCCTGGTGCTCGCCTACGCGTTTCAGCGGTACTTTTTTGGCCAGGTCGAACTTTTCTTTCAGGTCGCCCGGCAACAGCCTGTCCCATGCGCCCTTGGTAGGGAAGGGGCCGGGGGCAATGGCATTAAAGCGGATGCCGTATTTGGCCCATTCTACTGCAAGGCTTCGGGTCATGGCCAATACGCCGGCTTTTGCCGTGGCACTGGGTACCACATAGGCAGATCCTGTCCAGGCATAGGTGGTGACGATATTTAAAACGGTAGTATTTTGCTGTTTTTTCTCAATCCAGTGTTTTCCAAAGGCCAGGGTACAGTTTTTACTTCCTTTGAGAACAATATCAATGATGGTATCAAAAGCGTTGGCCGATAGCCTTTCGGTAGGGGATATGAAGTTCCCGGCGGCATTGTTAAGGAGTACATCTACTTGGCCAAAGGCATCAATCACTTGTCCGAGCATGGCTTCTACCTGGTCGTAATGACGGACATCGCATTGTACGGGGAAACAGGTTCCTCCAGTTTCATCCTCGAGTTCTTTGGCCGTGTCTTCCAGTTTTTCGAGATTACGGGAAGTAATGGCCACTTTGGCGCCGAGTTCGAGGAAGTAGCGGGTCATGGCCTTGCCCAGGCCGCTACCGCCTCCGGTCACTACAATGTTTTTGTCTTTAAGAGCGTCGTCACGGAGCATTTTGTCGGTATACATAGGATGCTTGTTTTGGTAAAGATATAAAATATTATGCAGGCATAATAAGTGTCCTGTTAAAAGATTATCCTTATTGTTCCGGATGTATTGAACCTGTTATTTGAAGATACCGTTCTGTGTTTTATTCGCTAATTTCCAGCAAAACCTCGAGTATCTGTATCGCTGCATCACTGATTTTGGTACCCGGGCCAAAAACGGCAACAGCTCCGGCGTCAAAAAGAAATTCGTAATCCTGTGAAGGGATAACACCTCCTACAATGACGAGGATATCTTCCCTGCCGTATTCCTTCAGGGCCTCGATAACCCGGGGAACGAGGGTTTTGTGCCCGGCGGCCAGGGATGAAACGCCAAGGATGTGCACATCGTTTTCCACAGCCTGTTTGGCGGCTTCTTCCGGGGTTTGGAACAAGGGGCCTATATCTACATCAAAGCCTACGTCGGCATAACCTGTGGCTACTACTTTGGCCCCGCGGTCATGGCCGTCCTGTCCCATTTTAGCAATCATGATCCTGGGCCTGCGGCCTTCCAGCTCGGCGAATTTGTCGGCCAGTTGCCTGGCTTTTTCAAAACTTTTGTCGTTTTTGATCTCTTTGGAATACACGCCGGTAAATGATTGGATTTTTGCTTTATGCCTTCCGAAAACCGCACCGAGGGCATCGCTTATTTCACCCAGTGTGGCCCTGTGCCGTGCAGCTTCGACGGATAAAGCTAATAAATTTCCTTCACCCGTACGGGCACATTCGGACAGTTTTTGGAGCGCCTCTTCCACTTTTTGGGCATCCCTTCGGGATTTGATCTCCTCCAGGCGCCTGATCTGTTGTTTTCTTACGCTTTGGTTATCGACTTCCAGGATCTGCAGGGGATCTTCTTTTTCGAGTTTATACTTGTTGACACCAACGATGATGTCCTGTCCGCTATCGATACGGGCCTGTTTCCGGGCTGCCGCTTCTTCGATACGCATTTTTGGGATACCGGCTTCTATGGCTTTGGTCATACCGCCGAGCTCCTCCACTTCCTGTATGAGCTTCCAGGCTTTTTGTACGATCTCATGGGTGAGGTATTCTACGTAATAGCTTCCAGCCCAGGGATCGACGGTTTTGGTTATTTTGGTTTCTTCCTGTAAGAACAGTTGGGTGTTACGCGCTATCCTTGCAGAGAAATCGGTGGGAAGGGCAATGGCTTCGTCCAGGGCATTGGTGTGTAAAGACTGTGTACCTCCGAAGGCTGCTGCTGCGGCTTCTATACAGGTACGGGCCACGTTGTTGAACGGGTCTTGTTCCGTAAGGCTCCATCCGCTGGTCTGGCAATGGGTACGCAATGACAGGGATTTTTCGTTCTTAGGGCCAAATTGTTTGACCAGTTTTGCCCAGAGCATACGCCCGGCCCGCATTTTGGCGATCTCCATAAAGTGGTTCATTCCGATGGCCCAGAAAAAGGAGAGGCGGGGGGCAAATTTATCAAGGTCCATTCCCGCCTTGAGTCCTGTTTTGATGTATTCCAGTCCGTCAGCCAGGGTATAGGCCAGCTCAATATCGGCTGTGGCCCCGGCTTCCTGCATATGATAGCCCGAAATACTGATGCTGTTGAACTTGGGCATGTTTTTGCTGGTGTATGCAAAAATATCGGCAATGATCTTCATGGAAGGGGTAGGCGGGTAGATATAAGTGTTCCTTACCATAAATTCCTTGAGGATATCGTTTTGTATGGTACCCGACAGTTGTTCGGGAGAAACGCCCTGTTCTTTGGCAGCTACGATATAAAAAGCCATAACGGGAAGTACAGCCCCGTTCATGGTCATGGAGACCGACATTTTATCGAGGGGTATCTGGTCGAAGAGTATTTTCATGTCTTCCACAGAGTCGATGGCCACTCCGGCCTTGCCTACGTCGCCGACAACGCGTTCGTGGTCGCTGTCATAGCCCCGGTGTGTGGCAAGGTCAAAGGCTACGGAAAGTCCCTTTTGGCCTGCAGCCAGATTACGGCGGTAGAAAGCGTTGCTTTCCTCTGCCGTGGAAAAGCCTGCGTACTGGCGGATGGTCCAGGGGCGGGTTGCGTACATGGTGCTGTACGGTCCCCGAAGATAGGGGGGGATGCCCGCGGCAAAATTCAGGTGTTCGGCTTTTTCCGTGTCTTTCCTGGAAAAAACGGGTTTGATCTCTATACCTTCGGCAGTCCGGAATTTCCCCGGGTTTTTATCTGCAATCCCGGTTTTTATATTTTGAAGGGCTATATGCTGAATATTTTTTCTGGCCATATATCTAATGGGATTCCTGTTTTAGTCGGTCTTGTTCTATCTGTTCGGACAACCTTCTTTCGATGATAGGCTCTATAAGGGTTTTCCTGGTGTGGGTCTTGACAAAAGGATACAGTTCAAGGTTCTCTTTCATCCGGTCTTCGGGGTTGGGGTATTTGTTGGTGCCTATCAGAACTTCCTGTCCTTTGTCGAATTCCTGTTGTTCGGCACGGGCGCTTTCTTTTATTTTTTTCTGGATGGTGTGGTCTTTCAATTGTTTCAGGAAACCTCCGCCGGCTTCTATTTGCCTGAAGATGTCGAGGGCCTTTTCGGCCAGGCGGGTGGTGATGTCCTCTATGTAGTATGCTCCGTCTGCCGGGTTGGCGGCTTTGTCAAAATAACTTTCGTGCTTCAGGATGAGCAACTGGTTACGGGCTATGCGTTCTGCAAATTCGTTGTCTTTGTGGTATATGGCATCATACGGAAGGTTGCAAACGGCATCGGCGCCGCCCAGTATGGCGCTCATGCTTTCGGTGGTGGTGCGCAGCATATTTACATTATAGTCATAAAGGGTTTTGTTACGGCGCGAGGGTTGAACCAGGATATGGCATTCGGGGAGTGCATCGTATTCGCTGGCCAGGGTGCTCCACAGCAGGCGCAGGGCCCGGAGTTTGGCGATTTCAAAGAAGTAATTGGATCCGACTGCGGTTTTGAACACGATCTTTTGCTGCTTCAACGTTGACAGCTTTTCCTGTTCCGTAAAATTCAGGTACTCGTTGGCATGGGCCAGGGCATAGGCCAGTTGCTGTACCATAGTGGCCCCGGCATTCTGGTAGAGGGAAAGGTCCACAGAAATTACAGTGCTGAATTCCCCGGAAAGGGTGCATATTTCGCGCAATAGGTTGTGGTCTTTTTCCAGGTTGTAAAACCAGTTGCCACTGCGGGCGAGATGGCCGATAATATCTGTATGGATATGAACCTGCCTGTTTTTCAGGGAAGGAATGGAATGGTTGAGTTTTTTAACGAAACCGGGCGACAGAAAATGTGTGTCGAAATAGAAAGGCGTGGAAGAGAGGTCAATTCCTTCGAGTAGGGGGGAGAGGCCGGTTTCTTCTGAAGGGATGGTCAGCCATATGCTTTCTGCTCCGCAGTTCAGAACGTCTTTGACCTTTTGATTGGTCTTTTCTTCACGGGCGGCAAAGATGGCCTGGGTTATTTTCCAATGCGCCGGCCCGGGGCTGAGGGATGGAGAAGCAACAATTTCATCTGTATGATAAAAGGGTTTTACGTCGATACCTTCGGGGGTGTTCCATATCAGGGCGTTATAATCACCGCCCTTAAGGTCGAACTGGATCTTTTGTTTCCACATTTTCGCAGAAACTTCAGGGAATTCGTCAAATAGTCGTTTGCTCATACCTTTTGGGTTTCAGGTTTAATGTTCAACCCTTCGACACTTCGGCCATGCTCAGTGCAGGCAAGCTCAGGGTGACAGGTTCAAAGTTCAAAGTTTTTTGGTTCCCTTTAAGATAGTTCAATCAATTTTCATCAATCTACAGTTCTGGAATTCTTATTATCTCCCGGACACCCCGTCACCCCGGTCTCCCCATCATTTTCCGCTATTCCTTTTCCTCCTTCTTTTTACTTTGATCTATACTGTCCTGGTGTTCTATGATGTATATTTCTTCATTGTCTTTCTTGAAGTAATATTCTTCCCGGGCAAATTTTTCTACGTTATTGTCATTTTCCAGGTTCCGGATCATTTCCTTGTCTTTTTCAATTTCTTTCCGCAAATACTCTTTCTGTTTTTGCAGTTTGTCGATCTCCTTTTCGAGTTCCACATGAGTCATCAGCGAATTGGTATCGAAAAAGATCATCCATACCGCAAATACCGTAAGCACTATAACGTATATATTGCTAAAGAAGGAAAACCATTTGTTCTGCCTTATTTTTTTTATGAAGCCCATTTTGCCGTATGAATAAATAATTTTTTTCCTGCTTACCAAATTTTTGCCCGTTTTCAAGGCATACTTATAATATCCCGTGATCCTGGGTGGGACATTGCTGTTGTATTATGGGGTAGTAAGGTGCTCTCCGGCTTTTTTCAGGCCAGTTTTTCGTTGATAATTGTTCTCACTATATCAACTGCCACGGTGTTATATTTATTGTTCGGTATAATAATATCCGCATATTCTTTTGTGGGTTCTATAAATTGCTGATGCATGGGTTTCAGGGTTGTCTGGTATCGTGTCAGCACCTCGTCCAGGTCCCGGCCCCTTTCATTGATGTCTCTCTTAAGCCTTCGGATAAGGCGTTCATCGGAATCGGCATGTACAAATATCTTGATGTCGAACATATCCCTGATCTCCGCATGGGTTAAGATAAGAATGCCTTCCACGATCATCACTTTCCTGGGGTTGGTGAGGATGGTATCGCTGGTACGGTTGTGCTTTACAAACGAATATACCGGCTGGTGTACGGGCTTTCCTTCCCGGAGTGTTTTGAGGTGACTGACCAGGAGGTCGAAATCGATGGCCCTGGGGTGATCGAAATTTATTTTGGTACGATCGTCATAAGAAAGGTGAGAGGTGTCCTTGTAGTAAGAGTCCTGGGAAATAACCCCTACTTCATTTTCCGGCAATTGGTCAATGATCTGGTTTACAACGGTGGTTTTGCCGCAACCCGTTCCCCCGGCGATTCCTATTATAAGCATTAACAGTGTGGATTTTTGGCAAATTTAACGAAACCAAGTCAAAAACGTTAACGACCTCACAAAAATTCCCTTCTTTCGGCTTTAGTTTATCCTGAGTACTTCGACACTTTGACACTTTGACAAGCTCAGTGCAGGCAAGCTCAGTACGGGGAAACTCAGTATAGTATTTACCGAAGGGGTCAGGGACCGGCTGCAAATGTTCTTTACAGGGAACACCTGGTTGCTGTTTTTTTGATCTTATGCTCTAAATATATGTAAAGAATAAATCACCTCAATATGCAACAGGGACATCAAGATATGAAAAACAGGCCGGAACTTAGGGGATTTTTCTTTTATTTTGTGATATGAAAAAGATCATTTTACCATTAATGGTTGTTCTTTTTACAGCCTGTAAAGAGAAAAACGAAAAAAGGGAAGTCTCCTTCCCCGAGGAGAAAACCGTAGAGACCCCAAAGGATACGCTCACAAAAGCCCTGGAGGAAGAACCCGCCCTGCTCTCCCTGGATGATGTAGCGGACACTACTTTTGTAAGGCTCCGCGATTACAACAGGGATTTTGTATACGATATGAAATATGCCACGGATGACAATTTTTTAAAGACCAAGGTTTATGACTGTGCGGAATGTTATGTACGAGCCAAAACTGCAAAGGCTCTGATCGCAGCAAATGAGGAACTGATGGGGCAGGGCTACCGGATCAAGTTCTTTGATTGTTACCGGCCGCACGATGTACAAAAGAAAATGTGGAAAATAGTTCCCAACCCGCAATATGTGGCTGACCCGGCAAAGGGGTCCATTCACAACAAGGGAGGTGCAGTAGATATTACCCTTGTGGATACGGATGGCAATGAGCTGGAGATGGGCACCGGGTTTGACTTTTTCGGAAAGGAAGCCCATCACGATTATACCGGGCATCCGGATGAGGTGTTAAAAAACAGGAAACTGTTAAAGGAAACCATGGAAAAACACGGTTTCTGGTCCATTCGCACCGAGTGGTGGCATTACAACCTTACCAGTGCTTCCAATGGAAAGGTGGCTAATTTCCGGTGGGATTGTGAGTGATCTTTAGCTGTATAAAAAAGGGAATATCTAAAAAGTAGTCTTAGCGTCACCCTGAACTGTCACCCTGAGCCCTTCAGCAAGCTCAGGATAAACTAAAGTCGAAGGGTTGTTTCAGGGTCCCATACCGATCGTCCGATCAATGCGATGGGATGCTGAAACAAGTTCAGCATGACGGAGTATAAGACTTTTTAGATATTTCCTTTTATATTCCTTTATTTTTTACAATACCTATTTTACAAACACATCGGGATAAGCTCCCGGATTCACTCCGGGGATGGTGGAATTATAGGTTTCGTTTATAGCTTCTATAAAGGCATTGGCTACCAGGGCATATCCTTTGGCTGTGGGATGGACCCCATCGAGGGAGAATGCACCCCCGGTGGCATAGGCAGAGGTGAGGACACCTCCGTCATAGGGAATGCCGGTTTCGGCAGCTTGCGCCATCATGGCCCGTGCATCTACAAAGGCCAGTTCATATTGCCCTGCAAGGGCTTTTATTGTTGCATTGTACTGAGTCTGGGCATTGCTTACCAGTAGTTGTTCTTCGGGGGTAAGGACCCATTGATCTTCCAGGGGTACGGAAACCCCATGAATGATGGAGGGATCATCCGGGTCTTGCCCTATATGTGTCTGTGCTGTTAATACAATCAGGTCTTCGGGTGTGGTTTGCCTTATTTTTGGCATTTCTCCACCCTGAGGATTGGGTAGCGCCGTTAAGTATTCATCAGTAATAACTACCGGATTTTGCCCTTCCTGGAAGTTTATCTGCCGTCTTTGGGCTTCTTCCTGGGTGATCAATCCCAAAGCTGCATACTGAAGCATGGCATTGTTGTAATCCTGGTATTGGGAATTTACGTAAGCCGCAGTTCCGGCATCCATAGGTACCGGGGCATAGGGTACTGTAGTAAAGTAAGGAATGGACGTAACATCCGGGATATTGGCCACAGCTCCTTTGGCCCCACTGCCGGCAAGGGCTGTTAACAACTGATCGTATACGGCTGCAAAGACATTGGGGTCGGTAATGTCATTGCTCCTGTAATTGGCAAGATTGGTATCGCCGGTCCGGTCAACACCAACCCCTCCTGAAGTGGCATAGCTCAGAATGTCATTGTTCCCTATCCAGAGGGTAAAGAACGTAGGCGTTTGGGCAGCAGCATCGGCTATGACCGAAGTGCCTGCTGAAGAAGCAAAACGAACAAAGTACGGATTGGCCGTACTTCCTACTCCGGAAATATCGCCGTATCCTTCAGCTACAAGGTGGTAGATCTTTGCTCCCGGTACGCCCATATTGTTAAACGGGCCTTGGAGCGTGTTGGCTATATCGGTAGTCGGTTGTTCGTCCAGGTTAACGAAAGTTGTATCCGTGGCATTAAGGACCATCCGGGTGTCGGCAATCTGAGTACCACCTGCAAGCAGGCCACCGATGTTATCGTTCATAAGAGGCTGGATGAAATCCCTCCCACCGACATGGGCAAACTGTTGTGCCATGATATTGGGGTAGGAATTCTCCTGTCCCTGTATGTAAAGGGCATTATCGGCAAAACCGGCGGTCAGGGAGTTTCCTACGGCAACATAATTGGAAAAATCGGCATCACCTGCGGAATAGAACCCGGATTCGTCAACGGGTTTGTCAAATTCCGGCTGGCAAGCCGCCAGGCCCAGGGCCAAAAGTGCTAAAAGTCTTATATTTTTTTTCATGATACGCTATATTTTGTGATGGTTAGACTCAGGATTTCAGGGTATAAGACATAGGATGGCCGATGTAGCTTCTGTGTCTTATGTCTTTCATCTTATCGTCTTGCATCTGTTTTTCATGTATACGGTTCGCAAATCGGATTAAAAGGCATACGATACTCCCAGGCTGGGGACAAAGGCATTGTTCTTATAGGTCCCGCCAAAGGAAACATTCTGCCCGTTCTCCTGGTAGTGGTCATAGGAGGCATCCACTTCGTCAAAATGAACAAAGAGGAAGGCCGCATCTATGGCAAACCTTTCCGATATATTGAAGGTAAGCCCTCCCGTAAAGTTATTGGAGTCGTTACGCGGGGTTTCCGGGGCAAAATACCCGGCCTGTACGGGGGATTCGTCGTAATAATATCCTCCACGGAGTGTAAAGCGCCCGCTGGCGATGTACTGCAGCCCGAACCGGTATACGGAAGAATTCTTGTAATTCCGGGGATTGTGCGAAGCCTGACCATTACTGAAGTAAACATCCAGGGACTCATAAGCATCCCAGTATACCCTGTTGTAGTCGAATGCCACAAGCCATTTGTCATTGATCATATAGGAGGCTCCCACGGCGAGCTCGGCCGGAAGGGGCAGGGTGGCATTGAAGGTTACATTGTCAAAGTTACCGGGTGCTGTGCCCGGAAGGTTCCGGAATTCGGCTTCCCCGTTTTTGGCTTTCATTTTCATCTCGGATTTATAAGTGAGCCCGAGAGTGAGTTTATCGGTGGGGCGGAATGCCATTCCCAGGGAATAGCCCCAGGCAGTAACACCGCTGTCGTCTATGGTAACATTGGCCCTTTCGCCGGCAGCATTGCTCATGGACCGGTTAATGTTCCTGTTGAAGTTGACACTTCCGATAGCGATTATGGGACCGCCTCCAATACTCAGTTTATCATTTATTTTAAAGGAGAAGGTAGGCTGGATGTATATGGATGACAGTTCTATTTTATTAACGAGATGAGACCCTTCCCAATCCCCGGGATATTCCACGCCGCTACCGTAAGGGGTGTAAACGCCGATACCAGCACTCATCCAGTCGTTGATCTTGTAGGCGGCATATACATTAAACGGTGTAGCTACCGGGTTATCTGCTTCCGTACTCCATCCAAATTCGCTGTTTTGAAAGCTGATATTGGCAAAAACGGGGCTTACCCCCACACTTATGGTGATCTTTTTGTCCAGGAATGCTATACCGCCGGGATTGAAGAACACTGATTCCGCACTGTTGATGACCGCTACGCCCGCATGCCCCATGGCAAGCTGTTTCTGCCCCTGTAAGGCAACACGGTAACCACCGGCATAGGAGAAGGTGGTTATGAGTACCGCAACTGCTAAAATGTAAGTTTTTTTCATCATTGTCTATTTCTGTTTTTTGTTTTTGTTGTCCGGATATTTAAGAGTTTATGCGATATTACTTGTTAAATCATTAAAATTGTACAGGCCCGGTACCCATCGGTAGGGGAGTTTTCCGATCGCTTTCGGTTGCCGCGTAGATACCTGTGTTGTGTTTCCACCGGTTCTGCATCCGAAGGTCCTGGTAAATATCACCTGTATTTTACATAGGGAATGAGGTAAAAGCATATACAGGCCTTTAGTCATTCCGGGATATAAGCAAAAATTATGATAAAATATGAAATATGCAATTTTTAAAGCAAAAAATTATGCATGCATAGTATTTTTGACTTAAAATTTAACATTTCAGGAATTGAAGTGTGGTTTCGAAGAACATTTTTGGGCTTTCTGCCTGTACCCAATGGCCCGCATTGTCTATGGTAGATACAGCGGCTTCGGGAAAGTGTTTTTTAATGAGCGGTTCGTCCTGTGGAGTGATGTATTCGGATTTGCCGCCCTTTACGAAAAGTGTTTCTTTATTAAAGACAGCATCTTCGGGAAGTGCTTTGCCTACTTCTTCGATATTGTCATTGAGTGCCGTAAGGTTAAAGCGGAAGGCCAGTTCTTCTTTGTCTTTCCAGTAAATATTTTTGAGCAGGAACTGGCGTATCCCGAGCTCGGGGATATATCTGGAGAGTTGTTCATCGGCTTCTTTACGACTTTTAGTCACATTAAAATCGATAGAAAGCAGGCCGTTGAGTATGGTTTGGTGGTGTACGGGATAATACTTCGGAGAAATATCGGCAACAATAAGTTTTTCTACCATTTCCGGGTAGGTGGTGGCAAACAGCATGGCGGTTTTTCCTCCCATGGAATGCCCGATAAGATCTATTTGGTTTAATTGATGTTCCCGGCAATACCGGTGCAGGTCTTCTACCATGAGTTCATAAGAGAACGCATCGGAATGAAAGCTCCTTCCGTGGTTTCGCTGATCGATGAGGTGTACTTCAAAACCGTTTTGAGCGTATTGGTTCCCCAGGGTTTTCCAGTTGTCTGACATTCCGAGGAATCCGTGAAGGATGATAAGGGGCTTTCCCTGTCCGAGTATTTTGGAGTATAGTTGTTCCATGGTTTTAAAGTTACAGGTTGCAGGTTACAAGTCGCTAAGTAGTAAAAGAACTGGCGAACTCGCAACCGGCAACCCCTATTTAATTTCATACAATACGACTTTATCCTTTTCCCCCTGGGTTACAAATCCGAGGTTTCTTCTGCCGTCCAGGTCCGCCAGGTCTATGGCGGAGGTCCCGTATACCGGAAAATGGCCCAGCAGGAGGGCGTTGCTGTCAAAAAGATATACCTTTTTGGTCTGTATATCTGTTACCGACACATAGATCTTATCGTGAATATAGAAGATCTCCGGCTGGGTATAAATGCCGTAATCGAGTTCGTATTTGTTTTGTTTTATGGTGAGGATATTGTCGGAGAGTGTGGCCAGTGTCCTGGAAGTAGCGTCGATGTGATGGTCTTTGGCGAGACCGAGTTGTCTTTTGTTGAGCCTGCCCTGTTTGTCTACCTGAACGAGGTCGCCGGAGCTGTTGGAGGTGGTGAATTTGCCATTGTAAAAGAACAGTTTGTTTCCGGAAAAGTCAATCTTCCCTTTGACATTGACCCTCTTTTTCCCTGTACGGTGCAAAAGGTGCAGGTTGCCGTTCTCTTCCTGGACGGCAATATAATCGCGGGAACCTGTCCTGATGTGCTCGGGAGGGTTGATAATGGGGCTTTGAGTGCCCTTGAAGTCAAATCCTTTAACCCGTTTTCCCTGGGCATTGAACGGGACTATAATGTTGTTTTGAGTGATGAAAAACCGGTACTTTTTGTTCTTGTCATAGTCAAACACGGCCAGACCTTTGGTAATGGGGCTTTTTACCTTCACCGGAAAGGGAGATACGTCTTTTCCATTCCTGTCCACAATATAAAGGCCGTCGGAAAGGGTAAAGGCCAGTTGTAGCCTTCCGTTCCTGAAAATGTCTACCTGGGCTATCCGGCCTATGATCCTACCGTTCAACTTCTTTTTCCAGAGGACTTTTCCATCGCGGGAGATCAGGTAGAGGTTGTGCTCTACATCCTGCACAACGACTTCCTTTTGTTTGTTCTGGTGATTGGTAACCAGTTGCGGGGGGATCGCCACATCGGCATCGAGGGCAATATTGAATTTCTGGGAAATGCCCGAAGCCGATCTCCGGGAGCCGGGTTTCCGGAGCAGGATGTTGGTATGAGTGTAATTACGGTCTGCGACTCCCTGAACGATCATATACGGAAAATTGTCTGAAACCGAAAAGGAAAGGTCTTTGCCGTAGCCGGAGAATAGTTTTTTCAGGAATAATTCCTTAAACCCGGGAGTCATCCCTACGGCCAGTAAAGAAGAAACATCCGGGAGTTCCTCTGCGATCTTTGTATATGAAGTGCGCTTGTTCAAGGTAGACTTGCTTTGGTATTGTACGATAAGATCCGTAAGTGCATCGACGGTATGGGCCAGGACAATATGGTTTTCTATCGCGGTGTAGAACATCAGTTCTTTTCCTTCCCCAAAGGGAGGCAGGGTTTGCGAAAAGGGGCCTACGGGATCGATCTGGTAAATGTTGTGGTCCCTGAATGTAGTGTTCAGCACGGCAGAAGAAGAAAATGCCTTTTCCGCGACACCGGCATCAAAAGTGTGAAACACCACGGCATCGTATTTTTCCCCGAAGATGATCCCTACTTCGTCGGTAGATGCGAGAAGGTCTCCCACAGGGGATACGGACAGCGAGTCTCCCCGGCTGAAATCAGCAGGAGTAAAGGAAAGTACCCCCCGGGCATTAACCGGGGTGATCCCGATCGTTTTTCTCTCGGCGATTTGTGCCGAAGTGTTTGCGGGCAGGGAATCCGTGTTTGGTATTATACCGCTAAGGAGCAACTCGCCGGGAGACAGTGATAAGTCGAACATGGTCCAGTGGTCCTGCTGAGCGGCATTCCGCTTTCGGGCCGTAGTACTGTCGGTACGGGTAATGTCTTCGGGATGGAACGGATGGTTGCGCAAAAATACGGATGCCTGCTTGTCTTTATCGGCCAGGGCAAATATTTTTCTGAAATTTTCCCTGCCTACCTCGCTTTTTCCAAGGATGCTCTCTTCTATAAGCGGTTCGGAGGAAGAGGATATGAACATACTGTCTACCACTGTGTTAAAGAGTTTGTGTTTTCCGGAAGAGAACTGTTTTATGGCAGTTTTGTTAAGCGACGAGTTTTTCGTATCACCATCTTTTAAAGAGTCGAGTGTGGTGTAGTTCTCCACATCCCGGGAGATATATGTAAAATCGTAAAGGCTGTCGGAAGTGCGGATCACACAAAGCAGGGCTTCGCTTTTTTTGTCCAGGAATCGCAGGGCTTCCAGTTTCCGGGACAGTGCGGGAGGGAGCAGGGCGTTCTCCTGTAAGAAAGTGTTGTTCTTTAATGCGTTAAAAAAAGCCTGCGGGTTGGGGATCTTAACAATGACCGAAGCGTTTTCGGGGATACGGGAAATGAGATCGGAATTTGTTTTCTTCGGGGTGGTACAACTAACCAATACGAGGAAAAGTAGTAAAAAAACGGTTTTTGGTCTCATTCGGATACATTCCATTTTACCTCAGGTTCTTTTTAATAACGTACAACCGGCAAAAACTATTATGCAATCCGGTTGATGATCCTGCCGGGAGAAGAAACTCTCAGAGCTTAAAACGATCCTCTCCCTTTGTGCCCCGGGAGCAGGAGAGGCAAAGACGGGAGCAATACGACCTTATTTTTCTTCTTCTTTTTTCTCCCCGCCTTTTTTCTTTTGATTGTTAAGCGCCTGTTTGATCTGTTTGGCCAGGTTAAAATTCGGAGCCAGTACTATGGCCTGGTCGATGAGTTGTATGGCCTCGTCTATCCTGCTTTTGTCCTCGTTATAGGTAAGCAGGCCTTTTTCGTAGGTCAGTGCAGCCTTCAGGGGTACTTCATAGGGAGGTTTACTTTCGTAAAAAGGCACTTTCATTTCGTCTGTGGCGTTTTCAAGCCCGTAAGCTATGTTTTTTTTGGCTTCATCCAGTTTCCCTATCTGAAGGTTGAGGTTTGCCAGCTCATAGGCAAGGTGGGCATCCGGTTTTCTGTCGAACAGGATCTCATATTGTTGTACGGCCAGTTGCGGCTGATCGAGGGATTTGAGTGAAATGGCCTTGACGTCTACTGCCATATCCGAGGCGGAAGCATCTTTTTCCGTTCCCAGCAGGTTTACAGCCTGGATATATTGCCCTGAATTGGCATATAAATAAGCCAGCGTATCTTTCCGGGCTGCAGAAGGCTCTATAACATACAGGTGTGTAAGTGCATTGATGGCACCGTTTATATCGCCCTGGGTTCTCATTTGCTTGTAGAATGCTTCGTAGTGCTTTTTAAGGTCGCTTTGCCCGTTCACCGTTAACACCGATGAGAAGATGGCCAGAATTAAAAATTTCTTCATTTTATTCGAACGTATTTTTTTAAGGTTTTCAAAACTAAAAAAAATTAGGATTAGAAATGGTATAATTAACTTTAAATAATGGAACCGGTTTCCGGGTATCCCGGTATTCGGGTTTTCGGGTGTTTGGGGATACGGGGACAGACTTAAATAAAGCCTTTGAACGTATATCCCAGTTCTTTCCTGAGTTTTTCCGGGGAAATGATTTTTCCCTTCGAACCGGAAAGTGCAACGAATTGAGGCGGAACCAGTCCCAGTTCGCCTGCTTTTTCGGTGTAATATACTTTTCTTTTGGGGTGGGATGGGAAGACGGCATTGTATACTTTTCCCCATTTCTGCTGCCGTATGATCTCCGGGATAATGCGTATGCAGTCGTCCAGGTGGATGAGGTTTACAGGAGCATCCGGGTTCTTCAACCCTTTCTTTCCGGCCAGGTGATGCACGGGGTGTCTGTCAGGTCCTATAAGTCCGCCAAAACGGAGTATAGTGGTCCTGAATGCGGGGCAGGACTGTAAAAGGGTTTCGGAGGCGAGCAACTGTTTTCCGCTTTCTGTTTCGGGCCTGGGCAGGGTTTCTTCTGTGATCGTGGAATTATCATCCGGATAAATGGCGGTGCTGCTGATAAAGAGCACATGGCGTATGCCGGAATTTTCCAGGACAGGGATGAGGTGTTCTGTTTTCTTTACAAAACTTTCCGGGGTTGTGCCCCTCAATTTCGGAGGAATATTTACAATAACGGTTTCCATATTTTTGAGGAAGGACTTCATATTACCTTCAATGCCACCCTCACCGAGCCGGACCAGGAAAGGCCGGATACCTGCGGAGGCAAGTTCTTCGGTTTTACCCGGTGAAGTGGTGGAACCGTGTACCTGATATCCGTGTTTGATCAACGCTTTGGCCAGGGGAAATCCCAGCCATCCACAGCCCAGAATAGCTATTTTCATTTGAATAGACTTTTTTTAGAAAGTGAGAATGTGAGAAGGTGAGAAAGTGAGAGAAAGTAGAAATACTGTATACCAATCTCTCACCTTCTCACCTTCTCACATTTTCACCCTCTCCAAAAGTAACGGTTTTTTTCACGACAATGGCATCGTTGAGGACAAAAGGCATGGGAATACGGTCTTTGGGTCTGGGCGGAACGGTAAACAGCGGGTTTTCCAGCAGGTCGTTGGAGGCTTCGAAAAGTGTGAGTTCCGGATTTTCATCTGCCGGGATACGAAGGAGTATTTCGGTATAGGCATTGTCCGTGATGTAATGAGAAAAGAGCCGGTCCTTTCTTTTGGGATTCCGGAGGTATTCTTGAGAAAGTGCTACGCCGTTTACTTTACAGGAAATGATATTTTCCGTATCGGAGAACACTTCCAGGCGGGTGACATTTCGTTGCGGGGTAATACATACTTCCAGTTCCCGTTCTGTGCCCCTGAGAGTGTCGTGCACTATATCTACCCGGGGAGGTGGGATATGCTTTACCGTGGCCCCGGCCGTATAGGAAAAACCGGTGTTGTATTTGCTGGCTATGGTCGTTGCGGAAAGGTCTTCCGGTTTTTGCGGGTCCTGCCCGATATAGGCAGAGGTCCATTCGTCCGGTACCTGGTCGTATGTGGCCCAGGATGCTTTGCCTGTGTCCGTGTTGAGAACGTATAACAGGCTGTCTGGTTTGGGGCTGTTTTCGGTAAATCCGGATTGGATATGGGCCGCTATCAGTAATGCCACGGTGAGTACTCCGGCAAACAGGGCCAGTTTGTGTTGTTGTCTGTAAAACCCGAACACGGGGAGTAACAGCCCGAACAGGAGCACGGTAAAGAGCGTAGAGGCGATCATCATTTTTAGCCCGAGTCCTATGGGAAACATCTGTATAAAAGGAGCGAATATCCAGATGGCGGGAACGGTCAGTATGGCCTGGAGCAACAGGTTTGGCCTTTCCTGCCGGATAAGTATCAGCAGCGAGAGCAGGGCCGCATATACCGGGATGATGAAAAAGGAAGCCCCTTTCAGGTAAACGCCCAGTAAACCACAGATAACGATCCATAGAAAAACCGGAAAAATCAGCAGGTTTACCGGCCGGATATGGTGGAATTTGTGATACAGAAAAAAACAAATGGCAATGCTCAGGGCTGTGAATGCTGCGATATAATAATACCCGTTATAGGTAAATCCGTGCAGGATATCGGCATAATCCGGATAGGCCTTTTTTAAAACCGGCCAACTGTAATACCCGATAAGTCCGCACAGAAGCAGAGAAACAACAAAAGGGATGATACCGATGAACACTTCTTTCGGAACAATGCTCTTTTTCCTGATGCCATAGAAGATGAGGAGAATGAAGAGCGCAGCCGCTATGCCCATCATGGGCCATATCCATGAAAAAGGATAGGAGATGAACGAGGTGAACGGGCCGTCGAAAAACACGTAATCCTCGTCGCTTTTGAGGTTGGTAATATCAGCATTGCTGAAATAGTGCAGCAGGGGCATAAGGTAGCTGCCCTGGTGTTCCAGGGTATTACGGTCCAGTCTCTGCTCTGTGTCCAGCGCTGTGTGATAGTCGTAATGATCATCGATAAAGGCAAAATTGAAACCGTCTATATTGCCGTCTTCGCGAAAAACAGTGAGGTCTGTGTCGTTGGGCAGCATTTTATATACGCTATACATAAATGAATTGCTTACCGGGTATCGGGGTTGTGCCCTGGTGAATTCCCGTATCAGCCCGGAATTTCCGCCATTGGTCTCTACCAGCATAAAACCAGGCCCGCCACTGCCCCTGGCCTCGAAGTTCAGAACGAGTTTAACATCCTTCGCCCAGGGATGCTGGTTGACAAAGAGTCTTGCCCCGTTGAGCCCCAGTTCTTCCGCATCGGAAAACAGGATGATGATGTCGTTTTCCGGGGTTTTATTTTCAGGCAGAAAGGCGCGTATTCCCTCCAGGATAGTGGCCACTCCACTGGCGGCATCACTGGCACCGAAAGAAGAGTGCGGGCTGCTGTCGTAATGAGAAAGCAACATCAGGGCATTTCCGTCCCCGCTTCCCTTTATCCGGGCGAGAATATTTCGGGCTTTGCTCAGGTTACCCCAGTTACCGGCGGTATATCCTTCCTGTACTTCGGGTTCCAGTCCCAGTTTTTTCAGTTCCGAAAGGAGGTATTCCCTCACTTCCTTATGGGCCGGCGAGCCTACATAATGCGGTTGTCGGGACATGGCACGGACGAGGATCAGTGCTCTTTCTGCCGAGAAGGTGTTTTCCGGGGCATTTTCCTTGGTGTAGGTATGCGGCATAATGTCGTAGAACGACCAGTAAACGATACCTATAATAAAGAGGAGGGACAGGGTAACGGTATAGCGTTTCATCAATTTGTTTTTTAGGCCCGAAGTCCGGGTTTGGCGGTTTAGTTTGTACAGAATTTCCAGCTACAAAATACGAATATCCGCGGATATGGAGAAATAAGCACTTTATTCCCGGATCGGGCGAGAATATTGCTGTGTTGATGAAATGTTATTTTTAAGGCTTTGTTGATAAAATTACCTTCAAAATTATGTTAATTAATTATAAATCACTAAATTTAGAAAGAACCAAAAATGAGACAACCATGGGAATAAAAAGTTTTCAAGGGGCGAGAGAAGAAATAAAAAGAAGCTACGACCACCCCATAGCCGTAGCAGACCACATGACGAAGAAACTGATTACGTTCACTGCGGAACAGACCCTTCTGGAAGTGATGGAGACCTTTATGAAAAACAAGATCACCGGAGCGCCTGTGGTAGATGAGAAAGGCAGGTTGATCGGGATCATATCAGACAGTGATTGTATGAAACAGATCTCCGAAGGGCGTTATTTCAATATGCCTATTGGCAATATGACGGTCGGAAAATATATGTCAACCGATGTGTTGACCATCAATGGAGATGCCAATATTTTCGATGCTGCAACGCGATTTTACAAAACAAGGCACCGCCGTTTCCCGGTAGTGGAAAACGGGTTTTTAATAGGGCAAATAAGCCGTAAGGATGTAATGCTCGCTGCCCTGAAGATCAGTGGGCATCACTGGCGATAAGGTGAGAAAGTGAGAAGGTGAGAGATGGGGATACAATATTTCTACTTTATCTCACCTTCTCACTTTCTCGCCCTCTCACACTAATCTCTTTTAACGATCATATAAGAGTCATTTTCGAGTGGGAGGTAACCGAGGTCATAGAGAAAATAATATATGGTGCCGCTCCTGGTGGTGTATAAGTGGGTGATATATTCAAAATCGAAACCTTTTTCGAGTAGCCGCATCTTTGTGGTCTTCGTTTTTCCCTTGGGATTGAGTTCGGCCAGTATGCGATAGTTTTTCCGCAGTTTGTTATTGATATTGCGGACAAGGTTTTTGCTGTCTTTGTTCAGCCGGTTGTTGTAGGCATTCCGGCAATGGTCGCTGCAGTATTTCTTATCGGCCCGGCCGGAGATTTTTTGCCTGCATTCCAAACAAGCCCTGGCCATTACTTTACACGTTTGTAATTGAATGTCGCTTCTTCTCCCGATTCCTGAAAAAGCACGTGTATGCTAAGTTCGTTGTCACTTACTTTTTCAAAGGTAATTCCATCAAAAAATGCTTTGTTCTTTTCGATTTTTATCAACCGGAAATCCTCGGACTGGTCTTTTTCTTCCCAGCCTTTCATGTCGTTGTCAAAATGTTTTATGCGTAAGAGGAGGGTAGGTCCTGTCTGGTTTATGGTGCACAGTTCGTAAAATTTTACTTTGTTGTCCGCTACGAGTTTAAAGGAACCCATCATGGAATCCCCGAGCGGGGAGCTCCATATTTCTTCTGCAATTCCTCCCAGGGCTTCTCCTTTCCAGTGACCGGAAATCCAGCTCACATCGGCCAGTGCGGCTTTAGAGGGAATGGTGTTTTCCTGCCACTTCAGGGTTTGTTGTGCATGTAAAAAGGTTATGGGAACGAAGAGCAGAAGTAAAAGTGTTTTCATCTGTGGTTAAAGTTTTCGGTGGTTACTTTTTTGAAAAATGGTGTGGGGATAGGGTAAATATAACAAAAATATCCGGTAGTAAAATAATACGAAACATGCGGAAGGTTTGATGGGAAAATATTTCTGGTATCAGGAATTGATCCTTGCGAAAGCGGCAATTTTCAAAGGGAGGGATTTAAGACACGGTAAGATACAGGTCGGAGAAAAGGAGAAAAAAAGTGTGTAAAATGTACGCAAAAGCCGCTGGTGTATAAAATTTACACGAGAACAGGAGGCACAGGCTGTTGGAAAGTCTACGGAATAACTCCGGGCTACTTGACCACAAGTTTTCTGGTGGATGTATTATCGGTCTCTGTGACCTTGATAATATATATGCCGGAATTCAATATGGAGACATTGAGTGTTTTTCCTGTTATTTTGGTGCGAAGCACTTCTTTTCCCAATACGTCATAAATGGAAATGGCCTTGGGGAGGTTTTTACGGGTATGTATGGCCACGATACCATCGGTGACCGGGTTGGGGAACAGGCGGAAGTCTTCGATATCTTTTTTGTGTTTTACTTTTTGTGAAGGCCTGGATACCAATGCTCTGTAATTCGGATTTCTCGGGGCAGAAGAATCTTTTTCCTGGGCGTATCCCAGGGATATAAAACCAAGTGCTAGAATAAGGAGGTAAAATTTTTTCATTGGCCGCATGTTTGTACAAAGTTATTAAAAAAATATGTTTCTGTTACTAATATTTTGTTAATGGCATAGGATTTTATTCACAAAAAAATGATGCAATTTGTGAATTTCTACAAGATTTAAGTATCGATTTTCGTGCCAGAATAAACGGCTTTGAAAAAAAACCGTCATTACCGGGCCGGTAATGACGGTTTAGTAGGAGATAATTAAGAAAATTCTAAAAACACTTTATTTGGAAGATTTGGGGTAGCAGGCCGTTAGTTGTCCTTTAGTCCAAAATATTTTACGACTTCGTGATAATCCCTTATATTTAAATCCTGTGGAGTTAACTTCCTGATGGCCGAGAATTCAACAGATATAACTTTAATTTGCCTGTAACTTACAGAAGTTTCGTAAGGTTCGTCACTACCAATCTTTAGAGTCACTATTTCAAAGTCATATGTGTTGACATCAGCTTCGTTCTGTCCCAGAGACCAGTTTATTCTGTACTTATTATCCGATCCTTCACCGGAAGCAAAATACCATATTTCCGATTCTTCCAGGGTAGAGTTAAAATATACTAAAGTAAGCCTGTCCAGTAGATTAAGAGAATCCTCTGCCTTGTCGGATACAGATAATTGCAAATTCAGTTTGTGGGTAAATGTTTGATTGTCAAATTTATATAAGATAGCCTCATTGTTGGAAGCAGGTGCTTCAATTTCATTTGGTTCATCATCATTGGAACATCCGACAAATCCAAGGGATATTTGAAGAATGGTAAGATATATAATGAATTTTGTTTTCATGGTAAGTTTTAAAATTGATCTTACCAAGGTAGGGTTAATGAATATTATTAAAGTTAAGGTGAGGTTAATCTTACTTAAAGAAATATTGAACGAAATTTCCAGGTGATTTTAGTAAATATCAATTACGTAAGTAAACATCTCATACGTTTTATCTGTAAGGGGTTATTTTACTTTCAATCTGTTTTTTAGCCACATATAATGTAAAAAGAAGATCCTGGCAAGGAGTAAAGTAAAGAAGATGTGATTTTCAGAATTTAGTGTTGGTCGGTGCGATGAAAAGTATGATCCGGGCGGTTTTTTCAGAACAATACCCAAAACGATGTAAATAGAAAGAGGCTGCCTTTTTTGAAGACAGCCTCAAACCGGATTCATATGTAAAAAACTGTTTGTTAAAACCTATAGCTATATCCTATAGAAAACTCCCTTCCCGGTGCACGGAACGAGAAGTTTTGGTTTTGGGCCCGGAAAGATTCGTACTGGCTTTGCCTGTCGTCATCCAGCAGGTTGTTTACCTTAAGGCTTATTTTAGAGCGTTGTTCTTCGCCTAAGGTCTTAGAGAAATTAAAATTAAGGCTGTTGAACGGCATTGTGTAAACATCGGGATTTAGCCCGGCTGAGCCTACCACTTCCAGGGTTTTGCCCTGAACGTTGTAAAAGAGACCGGTTTCCAGGCCTGTTTCTTCACTTTTATAATTAAGTCCAGCGTTGATCAAATAGGGCGACTGTCCCTGTAGCTCTCTTTTTTCATCGATGGTCTCGCCTTCTTTCAGGAAGTTATTACGGGCTTCGTATTCCTGCGGGGCCATATCGATCTTTGAATCTATCAAAGTAACATTCAGGTTTACGGACAGGTTTTTCAATCCTTCAGTAATAAATCCAAGGTGTTTACGGGCTTCCAGTTCCACCCCGAATACTTCGGCAGAAGGTGAGTTCCGGGGAGTAAAATTGGTCGGTGCCGTATTGTCGTAGGCCACGATCTCTATGGGGTTTTTAAAGTACTTGTAAAACCCGCTGACAGCAAACATCTGGGCGTCGTCGCCAAACAACTCCCACCTCAGGTCTATGTTGTCTATTTCAGTAGGAGCTAAATCCAAATTTCCGATAAACACCAACCCTGTAAGGAGGTCAGAGATCTCAACGAGCGATTTTTCCTTAAAGCTTGGACGAGCAATAGTCCTGGAATATGATCCGCGCAGGTTCATATTATCCTTTAACTCATAAACCAGGTTGGCTGAAGGGAACAGGTCAAAAGCGTCCAGTACTTTTTCATCATCCAGTTTCCTTGTGCCATTGTTGTTTTCCCCGGTAAAAAAATGAGTAAAATATTCCCCTCTTAGCCCAATAACGGCCCTGAGCTTTTCAAAGGGCTTAAACTCTCCCGAAACATAAAAAGCTGCCGTGTTTTGATTGGCATCAAAAGTGTTGGCCGGCTGAAAGTTCCCCCGGATAAAAGAACCTGAATTGGTTTCGGGTGTCCAGATGTTTTCGGGAGCCAGTATGGCATCGGGGTCACCGTTAAAATCAACTGTGTTGATGGCCCGGAATCCGATATCATAACTGTAAATACTGTACTCGCGCTGTTTGTAGCTGTAAAGCCCTCCGAACTTTAAGACGGACTTCCTGTCGAACAGGGAAAAGTTCTTCGTGAAATCCACTTTTCCCACAATATTTGTTTCCACCAGGTCCCTCCAAAGCCGTACCGGATAACCCGCATCAGAACTTATACTGTAAGTATCGTCGTTATTGACAATAAAAGTGGTAAGCCTTGCGTCTTTGTCCTGAACGTTGGCCCGGGTGGGAGACACGCTCCATTCGGTGATAAACGATGCATCTTCATTTGAATGCTTACCGGAAAACAGCAAGTTGGTTACTGAACGTTGCTTGTATTCCAGATAATGCTTAAACACATTGATGGAGTTAGAAACCTGTGTGCTCTGATCATAGAAAGAGGCCTGGCTTTCACCGTTTTGAAGGTGCAGGATGTTAAAACGGTATTTAGACTTTTCTGTTTTATAGGAAAGTCCGGCCAATCCGGAAAGCAATACATTGTTTATTCCCAGGTCGCCTATTCTTCTGCGGTCGTATCGCAATTCATACTTATCCGGCTCGCTCCATTTTTGATATACGCCTTCGTCAAAACCTTCATAAAAAGAAGTTGTGTTTTTATAATCCAATGAGGCGATAAGACCTAATTTATTGCCGTTACTTCCTACGTCAAACTGATTCCCGTAGCTGAAACTGAGACTAAAATTAGGCATTGAATTTTTCCGCTGTGCGGCCATATTGGGATCGAAGGAGCGGGTAATGCCTTCCAGAGTACCGTTATCGGAAGGAGGTAACGGCACATTGGCCGTTGATGAAATGGGTAATTTCCGGGTACCATCGTCAAAGCCCAAAAAATCTGTTCCTCCACCTTCGTAGCTCAGGTAATTGTCCTTAAAATGCATATCGGGATTAAAACCGCCCGATACGGAAAAGGACATTTGTTTGGACGAAGGAAAATCTTTGGTAACGATGTTTACCACTCCTCCGGTAAAGTCGGCCGGAAGTTCGGCAGAGGCCGATTTCAACACGATAAGGTTTTCCAGGATATTGGTAGGAAAAATGTCCATTTGTACCGTGTTTTTGTCCGGGTCGAGCCCGGGGATATCCATTCCGTTGAGGATGGATTTCGTATAACGGTCGCCCAAACCACGTACATATACATACTTACCATCCTGTACCGATACACCGGGAACCCGTTTTACGGCCGATGCAATATCGCTGGCCCCGGTTTTTTTGATCCCTTCCGAGGAAAGTCCGTCCAAAAGGGTCACGGAGTTCTTCTGAAGATTGAGCACCGAAGCCTCGGTGTTTTTCCGGGTTGTTGTGGTTACTACCACCTCGTCCAGGCTGGTCGAAGATGGTTTTAGGGTAATGTTCAGTTCCACAGTTTGGCCTGGAGTTACCTCAATCCCGGTAATTTCCTTGGTTTCATAGCCTAAAAATGAAAATACCAAAGTCTGGGTCCCTGCTTCGATCTCCAGGGAATAAAGTCCGTCAAAATCGGAAGTAGCTCCATTAGTGGTACCCTTTAATACAACATTGGCAAAAGGCAGCACATCATTAAATTCACCATCCATTATTTTTCCGGTAACCGTACCCGTATCTGATTGGGCAAATAAAAATTGCCCTGTAACAGAAATAATAACTACTAAAAAAAATTTCTTTAACATCGTGTCAAAAGGTAATTATGGTTTTTCTTTAATTAAACAAAATGCCCAAGGGAGAATATATACCCCTTGGACATTCCGTACTGAACACTTAGATTTTCAGTATTCGGTTTGTTTTTTTAGAACTCAACTCCCATACCAGAAGCATATGTCCAGTCAAATACAGAAGTGTTGGCTCCCACAGTTCCTGTTTCAACACCCTTGGCGTTGTCAGTGAATTTCTCTGCGGTTATTTCCATATCGATTTCCTTATCAGGATCGTTGGGATCTGGTTTTTTACCTACAATAATATCTGCTATGGCCGCTCCTTCGGGCAATACTATTTCCCAGTTAGAGAAAATAATATTGTCATTGGCCAATTCGTCACGGGAGTCTTCACCGTTGATCTTAACAGTAGCGCTCTCTCCAAAACCGTAAGCAAATACATTTTCGAGATTAACCAGCAGGCCATCTCTTAGATCTGCATACTTGCTGGATGTGCCGGCACCTACCAGAGTAATGTTTTTGAGGGTGTGCTGTTGGGCAGGGTTCGGATGCTTGGTTGTTCCGGCAGGTCCGTCCATTTCAAGTCCGGTTCCGGATTCGGAGCCCATGATCACTACTCCGTTGTCCAGGGTTCCGCTCCAGCCTTCGTCGGTATCAAAACCGTCATCTCCCTGGGCCCAGACCAGGGCATTGGTTACATTTACAGTTCCTCCGAACCATTCGATACCATCGTCCTGGTTGGCCACTACTTCTATGTTTTCTATTGTGGTGCCACTACCTACGCCACCGAGGGTAAGACCGTTTATTTCGTTGTCCTGCCCGATAGTAATACCACCATGACGAATGGAGATATACTTAAGTGAACCAGAATTATCTTCGGGATCAGTACCTCCGTACTTACCGAAAGTTTCGGAAGGCGGAATACCTTCTATCTGACCGGTTTGGGAATCACCGGAGAAAGAAATAGGCGCTTTCCCCAGGACGATAACACCACCCCAGAGCCCTATATCGTTTTGATCCAGGTTGGAGCCGCTCAATTCGCCGGGCTGGATGTTGTCGGCTTCGGCAGTGAAGATAATAGGATCGTTTGCAGTACCTTCGGCCATCAGTTTTCCTCCCTGGTCCACGACCAGTGCAGAGGCCTGGGATTCCTGGCCGGGCTTACCTTTTATAATGGTACCGGGGTCTATGGTAAGGGTTACACCCTCATCTACCACCACTTTACCTTCCAGCAGGTATACCTTATCGGCAGTCCAGTGCTCATCTTCTGTAAGAATACCACTTTTTTCAACGCTGTTTCCATCGTCTCCATTATCATCATCTATTGGTCCATTATTGTTGTCATCACCAGAACATGCCGTGATAAACACTGCTAACAAAGCAATAATTGGTAAAAAATTGATTTTCTTCATCTTAATTTTAGTTTAATTGATTTTTTTGCGCTTTTCGAAACAATTGTTTTCGGTATGTGTTTTGATTTGTTCTGCCGCAAAGAAAGGGGGGCATTGTAAAGATGGTGTTACTTACAAATTAAATGTACGTAACCTTGATGTTACTTTTATGTTACCACATTAAAAGAATGTTAACCGCTTTAACTTTTTAATATTATCTTTACTTTTGGCATGAATAACACCACATAAATTAACATTGAGATGAAAAAACGAGACATCCGGATTTTATTGGTAGACGATGAACCGGATATTCTGGAAATCGTTGGCTATAACCTTTCTGCCGAAGGGTATAACGTATCTACAGCGGGCAACGGTATAGAGGCTATTGCCAAAGCCAAAAAGGAACGTCCGCACCTGGTGATCCTCGACGTAATGATGCCCGAAATGGACGGCATAGAGGCCTGCGAGCAACTTCGCAAGGTGCCGGAACTCTCCAACACCGTCATTACCTTTTTGACTGCCCGGGGCGAAGACTATTCACAGGTAGCAGGTTTTGATGCGGGGGCGGACGACTATATAACCAAGCCCATAAAGCCCAAGGTACTTCTCAGCAAGGTCAAAGCCCTTCTTCGCAGGTTGAAAGACCAGCAGGAACCCGAAGAAACCGTGGTAAAAGTGGGGGATATTACCATAAACCGGGACGAGTATAAGATCGTGCAAAAAGGCAATGAGATCATACTGCCCCGGAAGGAATTCGAACTGTTGTCCCTGCTTGCTTCCAGGCCCGGAAAGGTCTTTAAGCGCGAAGAGATACTGGACAAGGTCTGGGGGAACGAGGTCATTGTAGGCGGCCGTACCATAGACGTTCACATCCGGAAACTCCGCGAAAAGATCGGTGACGACCACTTCAATACGGTAAAAGGAGTGGGGTATAAGTTTGTCCTGTAATTTTAATGCCATAATGCATTAAAGATCGAAGTCAAAAAACGAATAATTTCTCCCCCTTAGGGGGAGATGCCGAAGGCAGAAGGGGACCTTCCGGGCAGTCTCACTAACATTTTATATTACTTGAACATCACACAGAGATCCCCTTTCCCCACCGAGAACAGGCCCCTCGAAACCGGCTTTAAACCATATTTTTTCCGTTTCTTTGCGGGGAAGAAACGAACAATTCTTTGAGATGCCTGCAAAACTGAAAAAATCCTATAAGTTCGCACTGCGTTCTTCGCTGTATATCACCATAATTTCCGGGACTTTTGTCATACTGTTATTGTATTTGTTTTCCGCTCTGGCACCGATAGAGATATACTGGAAGGTATTGCCGGTCTTTGCCGTGGTGAATTTTGCCCTCTGTTTTTTTATCATCCAGTTCCGTGTGGAGCGGTTTATCTATAAAAGGGTGAAAAAGATCTATGACGATGTTTCCCTGCTGGAATCCACTTCCTTTCACCAGCACCCTATCACTACCGATATGGCGACACTTACCCGTGAAATAGAGAAATTTGCCCAGGATAAAAAACTGGAGATCGAGACCCTGAAAGTACGGGAAACCTACCGGAAGGAGTTTTTGGGCAACGTATCGCACGAACTGAAAACCCCGTTGTTTACCGTGCAGGGTTATATCCTTACACTGCTGGACGGCGCCATCAAGGACAAGGCCGTACGAAAAAAATACCTGCAACGGGCGGCTAAAGGGGTGGAAAGGCTGATCTATATTGTCCGCGACCTCGATATGATCACCAAACTGGAAGTAGGGGACCTTCACCTGGACCACGAAGAGTTCAACATCGTGGAAGTCGTCGAAAATTCTTTTGACCTGCTGGAAATGAAAGCCGCGAAAAAGAACATTACTTTAACTTTCGATATGGCCTATGAAGCCCCCATTATGGTCCGGGCCGATAAAGAACGTATACAGCAGGTAGTGACCAACCTTGTGGTCAACTCGATAAAATACGGCAAGTTGGACGGTACTACGGAAGTTAGTATCGAAAACCTGATAAAGAACAAGGTCATTGTCAGGGTTACAGACAATGGGGAAGGCATCGAAAAACAACATATTTCCCGCCTGTTCGAACGCTTTTTCCGGGTAGACAAGAGCGGTAGCAGAAAAGAAGGAGGCTCCGGGCTGGGACTCTCCATCGTAAAGCACATCATAGAAGCGCATAACGAAAAGATATATGTGGAAAGCGTTTACGGCATAGGATCTGAATTTTCCTTTACCCTGGAAAAGGTGGAAGATAGTGAGGCCATAAGGTAGTCCCCTCTGCCTGCGGCATCTCCCCAAAGGGGAGAATTTTAATCTTTTTACACCGGGAGAGTGTAAATGTAATAATGTTTAAAAGATAACTTTCTCCCCCCTCGGGGGAGATGCCGAAGGCAGAGGGGGATCGTTTCTATAAAACTTCCGGACTTTCCTGTGGTGCCCGGAACACTTCAAACAATTCCTCAAAATTAAACCGGTTGACCGGAATTTCCGGTAGCCCCTCATAGTTTTCTACCTCCGACAGCATCTGAATACGAAAATCCTTCTGAGGGACATAGGGCAACATGCCGTTTTTCTTCAGGCGTTTGGCCAGGTATTCCTGTTCGTATTGTCCCGGTGTAGGGATAAAAAAGGCCTTTTTCCGGAGGTTGACCAGGTCCATAATGGTCGTATAGCCCGACCTGGACAATACCAGGGCACTTTGGTTCAGTGCGGTTTCCAGTTCTTCCGAACGCATAAAGTTATAGATGGTGGTATTGCCTTTTTTCTGAATATTCTGGGTGTTTTCGATCTCTCCTCTTACAAAAAGGATAGTGCCATGGTAGTTTTGTATTTCCTTTAAGATCTTGTTTTCCAACAGGGTCCGTTGCGGTTCCGGCCCCGACAGGATGATGGCCAGGTCGTAGACGATTTCCAACTCCTTTTTTTGCAAACGGCTCAGGGGCCCGATGTATTTTACCGGAATATTTTCCTTTTTCAGGTGTCCCAGTTTTCCGCTCAGGTTGGGTTTTCCTTCGGCATCGGGGATCCAGCACTGGTCGAATTTCCGGATGAATTTCCGGTGAACCTTTGAACTGAGCCAGGAAGTACTCCCGGTAAGGACATTGAGTTGATGCGTAATGAATACCGAAGGTATTTTCTTGTGGTATACACCCAGCCGGTTATCAGAGATAATACCGTCGATCTGCCGTTCCTTTACGATCTTTTTGATCAGCCTTTTTTCGCGCCTGATGGCCTTGATCATTTTTGGGGAGTCCCATATCATTTTCAGTTTGAAATACTTTCCTTCCCTGGCATATTCGATCTGGTAAGAAGGCAGGTAGATGCTTTCCACCCCGGGAAACTCCTTTTTCAGCAGTTCCAAGGCAATACCATCGGAGGCAATAACAGGGCTAAAGCCGTTTTCCTGAAGGGCCCGTATCACAGGAATACACCTGGTGGCATGACCCAAGCCCCAGTTCAGGGGGGCGACGAGTATCCGGTAATTCATGCTTGCAAAATAAGAATTTCTTTAACAGATAAATATTTCCTTAATTTTGCCAAAAAATTAAATAATTGTTGTGGGTAGCAAAAACAAGCTAAAGCGGTTTCGGGAGAACGAAACTTTTTCCAATGTTATTCAACCGGAACGGGACGAAGTCATTTCGGGAGGGTTCATTCTCAGGGGCAGGTGGAGAACGGATTTTTTTAAGAACAATAACCCCGTTGTACTCGAACTCGGATGTGGCAAGGGCGAATATGCCGTAAACCTGGCCCGGAAACATCCGGACAAAAATTTTATCGGGGTAGACATCAAGGGCGCCCGTTTCTGGAGAGGGGCCAAGACCGCCCTGGAAGAAAATCTGGACAATGTGGCCTTTTTACGTACCCAGATAGAACTTATCGATCTCTTTTTCGAAAAAGATGAGGTTGATGAAATATGGATCACCTTTCCCGACCCGCAGATCAAATACAAGAGAACCAAACATCGGCTTACCAATGCCGGTTTTCTCACCAAATATAAAAAGATACTGAAAGAAGACGGTGTGGTTCATCTCAAGACCGACAGTGAGTTTATGCACGGTTATACCCTGGGATTGCTGCACGGACTTGGTTGTGAAGTGCTCTATGCCCATCACGATGTATACGGCAATGAATATTCTCCGGAAGAAGTGACAGGTATCCAGACTTTCTACGAAAAACAGTATCTTGAGCAACAAAAACCGATAACCTATATAAAATTCAGGCCGTAAGCCTGTATAACCAACCGGAAATGACACATGTAGTGATACTGTTCTTTGCCACCTTTTCGGCAGCCACGATGGGCGTTCTGCTCCCGGGATTGGTGAATATGACGGCCGCAAAGACCAGTGCCCAGAAAGGGAGAACAAACGGTATATTGTTTGCTATTGGGGCCTCCCTGGTGGTGATCGGACAGGCCTATATAGGGGTGCTGATATCCAAATACCTGTACAGAAATACCCACATCATCGATATTTTACTGAAGATCGCTGTGATCGTCTTTGCCTTTTTTGCTATTTATTTTTTTGTGGCAGGCAGAAAAAGGAAAGAAAAGAAAATGCGTTCGGTCTATGTGAGCAAGCGAAAGAGTTTTTTCAAGGGAATGCTGCTCTCCGCACTTAATATGTTGCCCATACCGTATTTTTGCGGGATCAATGCCGCCTGGAATGTTTCTGGCTGGATAAAGTTCGAATTGACCGATATCCTTATCTTTATCCTCGCTGCCGGGCTCGGCACCTTTACCACACTGTATATCTATGTGGTGTATTTTAACAAAATGCAGGACAAAACGGAAAGGTTTACCAAGTATTCCGATTACATACTCAGCGCATTAATGCTGGTCCTGGTGATCATCACCCTGATTCGCATCTTTTACAGCGAATTGGGGAGAGGTTGATGGAATTGTGTTGAAGGGACACCCCCCTGCCCCCCTCAAGGGGGGAGCTGTTACGTTATTAAAAAAGGATTTCCCTCTTAGGGGGAGCTGAAAAGTTCATAAACCAAAAAAAACTGAAACCTGCCCTTCGGCTCTGCTCAGGGACCAAAACCCTGCAACCTTGAACATTAAACTTTAAACCTTGAATCTTAAACTTTGAACCCAAAACCCGAAAATCAGAATTTTTTTGAAAAAGTATACGCCGTAGCCCGGGAAATACCCTACGGGAGAGTTACTTCCTACGGAGCCATAGCCCGTTATCTCGGCGCAGCACGGTCCGCACGGATGGTAGGTTGGGCCATGAATGCCTGCGGCGGGCGCGAAGATGTACCCGCACACCGCGTGGTCAACCGCCAGGGACTACTTACCGGAAAACACCACTTCAGCGGAACCAACCTCATGCAGCAGCTCCTGGAAAGCGAAGGGGTAAAAGTAAAAGACAACCGTATTCTCGATTTTGACAAGCTGTTCTGGGACCCTTCCAAAGCGTTGTAGTTCTGGGATTGATAAAATTGTAGTCCCCTCTGCCTTTGGCATCTCCCCTAAGGGGAGAGGTTTTATTCTTTTATACCACAATGGAGAATAAATAAAGTAGATAACAATATTTAAAAGATAACTTTCTCCCCCTCTTCGGGGGAGATGCCGAAGGCAGAGGGGGACCGTTCCCAAAAACATCATCTCAGAAAATAAGGAATCCCTATCCCGTGATTGAGCATTTCTATCCAAGGGTTTTAAAATATGGAAGCGAAACCTTATCTTTGTAATTTAGAATGAATTTAATTTAGAACGAATCTATACTACATGAAGTTAGATAAAAAGGAAATATTAAAGGCACTGGAAACCATAACCGTACCCGGAGAAGGCAAAAACATGGTAGAGAGCGGGGCTGTCACCAATGTAATGACCTTTGGCGACGAAGTTGTGGTAGACGTCACTATAAAGAACCCCAGCCTGCAGGCCCGGAAGAAAACCGAGGTGGAGATCCTGAAAGCCATTCACAACGAAGTGTATGAAAAGGCAAAGATAAAGGTGAATATCAATGTAGATGCCCCGGAGAAAAAACCTCAGATCAAGGGAAAGGCCATTCCCGGCATAAAGAATATCATCGCGGTAGCTTCGGGAAAAGGGGGTGTAGGAAAGTCTACCATTACGGTAAACCTGGCCGTTACACTGGCCAAAATGGGATTTAATGTAGGCCTGCTCGATGCCGATATTTACGGTCCGTCGGCGCCGATAATGCTCGATGTGGAAAGGGAAAGACCACTGGCCGTGAAAGTAGATGGCAAATCGAAAATGAAACCCGTGGAAAACTATGGGGTCAAGGTACTGTCTATCGGTTTCTTTACGCAGCCCAACCAGGCCGTGATATGGAGGGGGCCTATGGCTTCCAAGGCATTGAACCAGATGATCTTCGATGCCGCCTGGGGTGAGCTCGATTTTCTGCTGGTAGACCTTCCTCCGGGAACCGGGGATATACACCTGAGTATTATGCAATCCCTGCCCGTAACCGGGGCAGTGGTGGTAAGTACTCCGCAAAATGTGGCCCTGGCCGATGCCCGGAAAGGTGTGGCCATGTTCCAGCAGGAAAGCATCCGGGTGCCCGTACTGGGTATCATAGAAAACATGGCTTACTTTACCCCCGAAGAATTGCCGGAAAACAAATATTATATTTTTGGCAAGGAAGGCGCGAAAAACCTTTCGGAAGACCTCGATGTGCCCTTCCTGGGAGAAATACCGCTGATACAGAGCATCCGGGAAGCCGGTGACGTAGGCCGGCCCGCAGCATTGCAAACCGCAACTCCGCTGGAAGAGGCCTTTGAAGAACTTACCAGGAATATAGTACAGGAAGTGGTAGACCGGAATGAAAACCTGCCACCTACCGAAGCTATAAAAATAACCACTATGGCCGGTTGTTCGGCCGTTAAAAAGAAATGAAGAAAGTAGTCGGGAGCCGTGTTAAGTGTTATAGGGGCTGAAATCCGGTCACTGCCAATGCTTAACCCATATGTCCGATGCATAACCCAATAGAAAAAATGACAAAAGAAGAATTGCAAATTAACGTAGAAAAAGCCTTGGAAGAGATCCGCCCGTTCCTGGAAAGTGACGGCGGTAACATATCCTTAGTTTCCATAGATGACGGCAAGCTGGTCAGGGTACGTCTGGAAGGTGCCTGCACGGATTGCCATGTAAATCACATGACACTCAAGGCAGGGGTGGAGACCACGATCAAGAAATACGCTCCCCAGATAGAACAGGTTGTTGGTGTGAGTTAAGGTCTTATAGGGCTCTTTCGATGCTCTCCCTGTTCATTGCGAACCGGGGGAAAGGATTTGTATTGCCTGTAAATTCCGATTGTTTTTCACACCATTGGGGAGTGCGTTACAAGGCTGAAAATAATTAGTGTATTCGTCGCGTCCATAAAAGTAAACAGCCCTTAAAGCATAGAATCTAAGCGTATAATTCAAAAAAATGATCAAAACAGATATACTTATCATCGGTGCCGGCCCTACGGGATTGTTCGCGGTCTTCGAAGCGGGCCTGCTAAAACTCAAATGCCATATTATCGATGCCCTGCCGCAACCCGGCGGACAGTTGTCGGAAATATATCCCAAGAAACCCATATACGATATTCCCGGATTCCCGGAAGTTCTTGCCGGGGGCCTTGTGGATAACCTGATGAACCAGATCAAGGCTTTTGAACCCGGTTTTACCCTGGGCGAACGGGCAGAAACCATCGAAAAGCTGGACGATGGCAGTTTTATCGTCACCACCAATAAAGGGACCAAACACCACGCCCCCGTCATAGCCATTGCAGGCGGACTGGGGAGCTTTGAACCGAGAAAACCCCCGTTAAACAACATAGACCTGTACGAGGACAAAGGAATTGCTTATTTTATCAAGAACCCGGAAATATATCGCGATAAAAAAGTGGTCATTGCCGGGGGAGGAGACTCTGCCCTGGACTGGACCATATACCTGGCCGATGTGGCTTCAGAAGTGACCCTGATACACCGAAGGAACGAATTCCGGGGCGCATTGGATTCCGTAGAAAAGGCCCAGGAACTCAGGAAACTCGGAAAGATCAACCTCATTACACCTGCCGAAGTAACCGAACTGCATGGTGATGAAAAGCTGGAAGCCCTTACGGTAAGCCGCAACGGGATTGAAGAAAGGCTGGAAACCGACCATTTTATCCCGCTCTTCGGCCTCGCACCGAAACTCGGCCCCATGGCAAACTGGGGGCTCGAGATCGAAAAGAACGCTATAAAAGTGAACAATGCCCTGGATTACCAGACCAATATTCCCGGAATTTTCGCCATAGGCGATGTGAATACCTACCCGGGAAAACTGAAACTCATCCTGTGCGGGTTTCACGAAGCCACCCTGATGTGCCAGAGCGCTTTCCAGATCGTCAACCCCGGCAAAAAATACGTGATGAAATACACAACCGTAAGTGGTGTGGATGGTTTTGACGGAAGCCGGAAAGAAGCTCCGAAAGCAGTGATCAAGTCCATAGAATAAAATTTATATTAACCTGCGTTTACAGGAATTTACGAGGCTGTCTCAAAGGCAATATTCCATCATGCTGATTTGTTTCAGCATCCCATCACGCAGATTTACAATCGTTATGGGAATCTGAAACAAAGTCTGTCCCGATACATAGGGGTTGAGGTTGACAGAATGTTGCTTTTGAGACAGCTTTCTTTTTATTTCAAATCAATACATTTTTGTTATAAAAGCATTTAGTGGGGCGGAAAAGCTATGTGTACTCTTTTTGAAGTATGTTAAATTATCATATATTAGCCTTCAGTTTTTGATAAAAACAGGTCATGTTGAAGCAGGTCAATAAGGGACCTGAACCTAAATTCCCCAAATGCAGGCATAGAAATGTGTTCGATAACATAAAATTTAATACAAGATTCCCAAAGAATAGCTAATTCTTCATCGACCTAAATTACTGATCCATGTCTATTTTAAGACTCTCATACCGCAAAGAAAAAGACAGCAGAATATGGTCGGATATGAAACGGGGAAGCAAGGAGGCTTTTGATCGGGTTTTTAATGAGCATATGGCCTATCTGTTAAATTATGGCAGAAGTTTTACAGGCGATCTCGACCTGTTAGAAGACTGCGCTCAGGAACTGTTTTGCAGAATATGGGTCAGACGGGATACATTAAAGGATACAGATAATATCCGTTTTTATCTTATGGCTGCTTTTCGCAAAGAACTCTTTAAAGCCCTTAAAAAAGAACAAAAGAAGAATTTCTGGAGATCCTGGATATTGCCTTCTTCCCTGCCCGGTTTTGAAGTTTCCCTGGAAACAGCAATGGTAGAAGAAGAGACCAGGCTCAGGGACCTGAACCGGCTCAAAGGAGGTTTTGCCCAGCTCAGTCCCCGGCAAAAAGAGATCATTTACCTGAAATACTACAACCAGTTGAGTTTTGACGAGATCAGTGAGGTTATGCAACTGGATAAAAAGGCGGTTTACAATGCCTTGTCGAAGGCCATGTTATCTCTTAGAAAAAATATTTCTTCAACGAGCTCCTGACAACCGATTTCAGGTACATTTTTAAAATTTTTTCAAAAATACGGGAGTAAAATACCACTTTCCGGGATTTATCAGGTAAAGGACAACCTGTAAATATTTTGAAAAAAACCGGTAAACCATATAAAGATTATAAAACGGAAGACTTCCTTACCGATGAATCCTTTATCTCCTGGGTACAAAAGAATACTTCAACCACGGACTGGGCCGGAATGTTGGATAAATACCCCCACCTGGTCCCATTTTCCGAAGAAGCAAAAAATATGATCTCGGGTTTGAAGTTTGAGCAGCGGTCTTATGACGAAAGCCGGATAGAAGATTTAAAAAAGCGCATCCGTTTTAAAACCGAAGAATTTTCTGCAAAAGAAAGGAAGGGCAAGGTGTTTTCCCTGAGCAAAAGGACAGCGGGGGCGGCTCGGAACAAATCCAAAAAACAGTATTGGCTGGTGGCGTCGATGATTGCCACTTTTATAGTGGTAGGCTCTCTTCTCACGGATTTTTTTGCAGAAAAAGACAAGCTCGAAGCCCCTTCAGATTTTGTAGTAAGAAAAACCGATAAGGGACAAAAACTTACCGTTTTTCTCAGTGATGGAACCAAGGTGATGCTCAATAGTAACAGCGAGATCACTTTTGAGGAAAAATTCAATAATACCCTGAGAATGGTGCATCTAACAGGGGAGGCATTTTTTGAGGTCGCCAAAGATACTTCGCGCCCTTTCCTGGTCGATGCAAACGGCACGGTGACCCAGGCACTGGGTACTTCTTTTAATATTGATCAAAAGGGAAAAGAAGTACAGGTTTCGCTGGTTACGGGAAAAGTGTCTGTGGCTCAGAAGGAATTCAATTACAATGAAATATTGGATCCCGGAGAACAATTGATCATAGATACCGAAGAAGGCCTTAGTGCCGAAAAACGGAATTTCGATCGTAATGAAGTACTGGCCTGGACCATCGGGGTTTTATTCTTTAAACACGAAGAGAGCAGGGAAATATTCGAAAAACTGGAAAGCTGGTATGGCGTGGAGATACAGGTGGAAAAATCCCCGGAAACAATGGCGGGATGGAGTTATTCCGGGAGTTTTCACAATGAATCCCTTGAAAATGTTTTAAAAAGTATCGGTATGGTAAAAAAATTTCATTTCAGGCTGGAAGGAACAACCGTGATCATCTTTTAAAAATAAAACCGAAAATTAACCAAAACCAAATGAATTATGAGAATACGTTCGCAGAATTACCGCCTTCGGGCAGTGCATTTTCTTAAGTGTGCCGTATTTTTCCTTGTTTTCTCTTCCTATGCCAAAGGACCGGGAACGCAGGGGAGCGATACAGGGGGAAGAAAAAGTGGGATCACCTTACAATTAAAGGACAGGGGGATTGAAGAAGCCTTTGGTCTTATTGAAAAGCATACGGATCTGAGGTTTTCGTACGACAGGAACGACCTGGACAAAAAAATAAGGCTGAATAAGAACTTTAACAGGGTGGGACTTGAGGAAATCCTGGATTATATCGGAAACACAGCTCATCTGGAATTCAGGAAGGTGAACAATGTGATCAATGTTATCAGGTTGAACCATGTGCGCCTCACAGGGAATGAGTTCCAGGAACGGACCATTACCGGAGTGGTGACCGATCCGGAAGGGATCCCCGTTCCCGGCGCCAATGTGGTAGAAATAGGGACTTCTGCAGGTACGGCAACTGATTTTGACGGAAATTTCACCCTGAAATTAACTGCAGATCATCCGAAAATAAGAGTAAGTTTCATAGGATACAAAACTATAGAGGTTGCGATAGGGGAAGCTGCACATTATAACATTGTTTTACGGGAAGATGCCCAGGCCCTGGAAGGGGTGGTCATGGTAGGTTACGGCACCCAGAAAAAAGCCGACCTTACCGGGGCGGTCTCCACCATCAGCAGTGAAAAACTGGAGAGCAGGCCTTTGGTTAACCTCGGGCAGGGGCTTCAGGGGCTGATCCCTAACCTTAATGTCAATCTGCAGAACGGTCGCCCGGGAGAAGGGGCCACCTTCAACATTAGGGGAAACACCTCCATTAATGCCAGTTCGCCATTGGTACTGGTAGACGGTGTGGTGATGGATCCTAACCTGATCAACCCTTCTGATGTAGAAAGCGTAACCGTACTGAAAGATGCGGCTTCAGCCTCTATTTACGGGGCAAGGGCAGCTTCGGGAGTGATACTGATCACCACAAAAAGAGGGCAGAAGAATACCCCGGTACAGATAAATTATTCTTCCTCTTACACGGTAACACGCCCCACCCGTATGCCAGATTACCTGAACTCCGTAGATTATATAAAAATGCACAGGGAGGCCGACAGGAACGGGCAGATATCCGGGGGGTCTACCGCTTCCACACCGTTCACGGAACGCGACCTTGAACTGGCCACCGCTTATTTTAACGACCCCGTAAATAATTCACCGGTATACGTAGACCCTGCAAACCCGTCACGCTACAGGTATGTGGGAAATACCGACTGGATAGATGTCATGTACCCCGGAACGGCCCCCATGCAGGAACACAAGCTGTCCGTATCGGGAGGGTCAGAAAAAACGTCTTATATAGCCTCCCTGGGGTATATGAACCAGAAAGGGCTCTTAAAAGTGGCCGATGATAACTTCGAACGCTATAATGCCGGCCTGAAAGTAAGCACGGAAGCTACGGACTGGCTGGATCTGAACTTCAGTATGTCCCTGAATTATACAGACAATAACCGTCCCAATACGGCCAGTCATGGCGGAACCTCCAGCGGGTGGATCAGCGGTGACCTGAGGCCCATCATGCCTGTATATCACCCCGACGGAAATTATTCCGGGCAGGGGAGCTTTACCAATATGGTAGCCATGGCAAAATTGAATGGGCGCTGGGAAACTACTGAAAATGACCTGTGGCTTACGGGAGGTTTTGTACTTAAACCTTTTAAAAATTTCAGGTGGACCACCGATTTTACCTGGAACAACTACAACTACAATGATATGCGGCATTACAAGGAATACCCGGAGTATGGCGTGGACGGGATCCTCCTTGGCACATTTCCGTGGACAACCCCAAGCAGCGTAAGGGAGGAGAACAGCAATGATTATTACACCGCGCTGAACAGCTTTATGGAATATGAAAATACCTTTGGCAAACACTATGTAAAAGGGATGATAGGATACAACCAGGAGCTGAAACAGGTCAAGTCGTTCAGCGCCACGGCAAGAAACCTGATCGACCAGGAAAAGCCGGCCATTAATCTCAACAATGACGATCGCCCCGGTGTTGGCGGCCGGCAGAGCGAATGGGCCATAAGCGGGGCCTTTTTCCGGGCGAATTACGTTTATGACGAACGTTATTTACTGCAGGTCAGCGGCCGGTATGACGGGAGTTCCCGCTTTCCCAAAGACAACCGTTTTGTATTCTTCCCCTCCGTTTCGGCGGGGTGGAGAATATCTAATGAAACCTTTTTCGAACCCTTGAAAGAAAAGGTCAATGAACTCAAAATACGTTATTCCTACGGCATGCTGGGAAACCAGGATATTGAGGACAGTTTCGGCAATTATCCGTACATACCGGTTATGGGGACGTCGAGAGGGGGGCATATCTTTGACAACCAGCGCGAGGTATTTGTAAACCCTCCCGGCCTTGTAAGCTCGGGCTTTACCTGGGAAAAAGTGTCGACACATAATTTCGGATTGGATGTCTCTGCCTTTAAAAATCGGATGCACATTAATTTCGACTGGTTTATCCGCGATACGCGCGATATGATTATAGGTGCATTCCCCTTGCCCGCCATACTCGGTACACCTCCTCCCGTGAGGAATGCTGCCGATATGAGGACCAAGGGTTGGGAACTCAGCGTGGCGTGGAGCGGTGGTATAGGTGAAGATTTTTCATATAACGTTGGTCTGGCTTTGTCCGACTATATGTCTACCATTACAAAATATGACCTGAACCCTGAGAGTATCCTGAGCGATCGGTATGAAGGGCAAAAACGGGGAGAGATCTGGGGCTATACCACCGAAGGTTTCTTTCAATCCGACGACGCGGCCGCGCAGGCCGACCAAAGCCGGATATGGGGCGGGACCTGGATGGCAGGAGATATACAATATAAGGACCTTAACGGTGACGGCATAATCGATTTTGGCGACAATACCCTGGACAACCCCGGAGACCGTTCTGTTATAGGGAATAGAACTCCGAGATACCAGTTTGGCCTTAACTTCTCTTCAAACTATAAAAATTTCGATTTCGGTTTCTTGTTCCAGGGAGTAGGGAAAAGAGATGTGGTAGTAGGAGACAATACCTTCTGGGGATTCCTCAGTGAATGGCATGTGCCCATGCAACATCACAAGGATTACTGGACACCGGAAAACCCCGATGCCTATTATCCGAGACTGAGATTTGGAGGCGGCGGGAACTTTGAGGCACAAACCAAATACATACAGAATGCTGCTTACGGAAGGTTAAAGAGCATCACCCTGGGATACAGCTTACCAGGAGAAGTACTCGATAAGATCGGGTTGTATAAGCTGAGGCTCTATGTAACCGGACAGAATCTGTTTGAAATCACACAGCTTCACAAGGCCTTTGACCCCGAGATCTTCGAGCCGAGGGAGTACCCCCTAAACCGGGGCGTTTCATTCGGAATACAAGTAGGGCTGTAAATCTTTAAATTGCGTAAAATGAGAAAACGAATAAGAATACCCGTATTATATATACTAATCGGGATGGCCATGACCTCCTGTATGAAAGACGACTTCCTGGAACGTCTCCCGGAAAGTGATCTCAGCGAACCGACATTCTTTAAGAATGAAGCAGACCTGAAATTGTATGTAAACCGCTTTTACACGGTTTTGCCCGTGGCGCATCCTGCTAACGATGACAATCGATCGGACAATCATGTACCGTCTAATATCAATACCTTCCTGGGAGGGACCTACGTGGTGCCCGTGGCTTCGGGAGGCGAAGACTGGAACTGGGAAAATATCAGGGCGGTCAATTACTTTTTGCAACGCTATCAAAGAGCGGAAGAAAGTGATGAGATAAAAGCCCGATATGCCGCCGAAGCGAAGTTTTTCAGGGCATTGTTTTACTGGAATATGGTAAAAAAATACGGAGATATTCCCTGGTTGAGCAAAGACCTCGATGAAACTTCCGAAGAACTTTACGACACTAAATTACCGCATAAGCAGGTCATGGACTCCGTTTTAGCGGACCTGAACTTTTCCGTAGATCATCTGCCTCTTGCCGGAGGAGCTGCCCGGGGGCGACTGCATAGAGATGCTGCTGCAGCCCTAAAATCGAGGATATGTCTTTGGGAAGGTACCTATAGAAAATACCACGGCCTGGGCGATGAGGCCGGGTTTCTCCGCGAAGCTGCCGAAGCATCGGAGTTGGTCATGAATTCCGGGAATTATGATATCTATTCCACCGGGAACCCTGAAAAAGACTATTACGAACTCTTTATCCAGGAAGAACTCGAGGGCAATCCCGAAACAATTATGGCCAAGAGATATATCCAGGACGAACTTATGCACAATGTCACCAGGCAACTCGGCGAAAGCGGTACCGGTTTCAGCAAGAGTTTTGTCAGGTCTTTTCTCTGTACCGATGGCCTGCCTGCCTCGCTAAGCCCGCTTTACCAGGAAGACGATTCCATTCAGGCCGAAATAGCCGACAGGGACCCCAGGTTTAAACAGCTTATTGCCACCCCGGGCTTTGTGTTCCAGGTAGGAACAGATGGTACCCCCGATGTGATAGGCCTACCCAGGATAGGGACCAGCGTTACTACCACAGGTTACCAGATCATCAAGGGACGGTCGCCCGACATTGCCCAGTGGAACGCCAACAGGTCTACACTCGACCGTTTTATTTTCCGCTATGCCGAAGTATTGCTGAATTATGCTGAAGCCAAGGCAGAATTGGGAGAGGCCGATCAATTGGTACTAGACAATACCATCAATAAGATACGCCAAAGAGTAGATATGCCCCCTATGGTTATGGGGCAACTGCGAAAAGATCCCGAATCCCCTTTTCCCGATCTTCCGGTGCTTATAGATGAGATACGTAGAGAGCGAAGAATAGAACTCGCCGCCGAAGGAATGCGGTTCGATGATCTGCAGCGCTGGAAAGCAGGGGAATTGATCAATGATCCGGAGTCCATACTCGGCATGAAACTTCATCCGGATGTAAAAGCACAATATGACCCTGGCCAGATCAGTGGGATCGTGCTGGACGAAAACGGCTATATCCGGGTATATCCCGGTGTAAATCACCGTGAATGGGACGATAAAATGTATTTATATCCTATTCCCACACAGGAATTAACCCTGAACCCGGCATTGGAACCCCAGAACCCGGGGTGGTGATCTTTTTACAGCATTTGGTTTGGGTTAGTCAGTTGTAACCCTGCCTTGCCTTAACCGGAACTAAGGGACGGTTGGCGCATCGTTAACCGTCCTTTGATCTTGTTTTACCAGGGCTGCATCATGTTGCTGTATGTAGTCCTTGCATCACGGTGCTTCATCTGGTATGGGGTACCAAAGCAGTATATTTGTATAATTGCATAACGCAGAAAAAGTATAATGGCAAAATTAAGACAGTACAGGTCGTTCCCGTTGGCTATAAAAAGTGTGATATTCGTATGGGTAGCGGTTATTTTTTCGGCATGTACTAATAAAAAAGTTCAACAACCCGAAGACTGGCTCATAGATGGCATATCCCGTCCCGCAGAAGTCATTGAAGAGGAAGGAGGACAAATAACCCTGTCCAATGGTTTGGTACAAAGGCGTTTTGTGACTTCTCCCAACGTAGCTTGTTACGATTATGTAAACCTCGTTACCGGGGAACAGCTTGTCCGGGCCGTAATGCCGGAGGCCAGGATCAGCCTTAACGGAAAAGAATATAAGATAGGAGGGCTTTACGGACAGGAAGAAAAAGCGTATTTTAAACCGGAATGGCTGGATAAAATGACCCCGGGAACAGATGATTTTCAGTATACCGGACATAAGATAAAAGAGATTGAACCACATTTTCTATGGAGATCATCAGTGTGGACAGGGCATAAAGAACTCCCCAAAGGAAAACAACTGGTACTTGATTTCGAACATGCCGATATTGAAGGGTTAACGGTACATATCCACTACGAGCTGTATGACAACATCCCCCTGACAGGCAAATACCTTACGGTCGAAAATAAAAGTGATGACCCCGTTAAGATCGACCAGGTGGTCCATGAGATCCTGGCTATGCCCGAAGAAGAATCTGCCGTGGTAGGAAGCCCTGATAAAATAAAAAAGCCCCATCATCTGTATCTCGAGAGCAATTATGCTTTTAACAATGCCATGAAAGCGGAACTCAGTGACCAGACGGCCCACTGGAAAACCGATTCCACCTATACCTCCCAGGTAAATTACGATCTGCAAACTCCGGTTCTTCTCGAGGTCTATCCGGACCGTGGTATCGGCATCGTCCTGGAACCGGGAACGGATTTTAAGTCCATACGTACCTACGAGCTGGCCCGGGACAGCTATGACCGGGAACGGAACGGGCTTGCCCGGCGAAAGATGTACCGTACCCTGGCCCCCTGGACCACGCAGAACCCGATCTTTATGCACCTGGTGAGTACCGATCCCGAACAGGTAAGAACGATCATCGACCAGTGTGCCGAAACCGGCTATGAAGGTGTGATCCTCAGTTTTGGCAGCGGACTGAATATGGAAGACACTTCCCCCGAAAATATCAAAAAGTTTAAGGAACTGGCAGACTATGCGCATGGCAAAGAGGTGCTGTTGGGTGGATATTCCCTGTTTTCCAGCAGGAGTATCGGCCCGGAAACGGATGTCATTGATCCGGAAACGAAAAAACCGGGAAGGGCTTTTTTTAACAATGCCCCCTGCCTTGCCAGCGAATGGGGACTTGATTACCTGAAGAAGATCAAATATTTTTTTGAACAGACCGGCTTTGACATTTTTGAGAATGACGGCCCTTACCCGGGGGATGTCTGTGCCTCAACCTCACATGAAGGGCACAGGGGACTGGAAGACTCGCAATGGGTGCAGATGGAGTTGCAAAAAGAACTGTATCACTGGATGAATAAAAGAGGGATCTATATCAATGCTCCCGACTGGTATTTTCTGGATGGCTCACATAAAATAGGCCTGGGATACCGCGAGGTAAATTTTGCTCTTCCCCGTGAGCGCCAGATGCTATTGAACCGCCAGAATATATATGACGGTACCTGGGAAAAAACGCCGTCGATGGGCTGGGGTTTTGTGCCGTTAACAGCCTATCACGGAGGTGGCCCCGAAGCTGTGCTGGAACCCCTTGATGAGCATTTGTCCGATTACAGACAATTGATGATGCAGTATTACGGGGCTGGTGTACAGGCTTGTTACAGAGGCCCGAGACTGTACGATACCGAAAAGACTAAAAATACGGTCATAGAAGTTATTGACTGGTACAGGAAATACCGCAGCATACTGAATGCGGATATTATTCACCTGCGTCGCCCCGACGGAAGGGACTGGGACGGGATATTACATGTAGATCCCGACGGGGAGGTCAAAGGATTGGCGATGCTCTATAACCCGTTGAATAAGGAAATAACCCGGGAGATTACACTTCCGCTTTACTATACCGGTTTACAGGGAAGTGCTGAAATAAGTATGGAAGAGGGTAAGACCGCATCCTATGACATGGATAACAAGGGCAATATCCGTATCAGGGTAACTATTCCACCCGGAGGATACACATGGCTTACGGTGCGATAGAAATATCAGTCCGGTAGCTGTATTGACTCCCGCAATATTTTTATCAAACGCTGGGCTATACGATGATGTCCTATGTCCGAAAGATGTGTTCCGTCGCTCGTAGCTTCGTGGTCGTCCCCGATCAATTTGCTGTTGGAAATGTAGAAGATGTCTTTCTCTCCGCTTTCCACAAGCTGTTTGTAAGCATCCCGGAATGCGCGGCACTGTGCTGTTACGCGTTTTCCGGTTTTCAAGTCCCAGTGGCCGTGTTCGCGGAATAAACTTTCCACCATGATCACGGGAGTATCCGGATGTGATTTGCGAAGCCTTTTAACAAAAGGGACCGTTCTGAATGCGATCTGTTCGGGCGAAGGGTTCGGAACACAATCCAGAATATAAACATCCGCATCCGATTCCCTGACAAAATCGGCTGCACCCAATTCCATCTTTCCCGACCCGCTGAAACCGAAGTTATAGACCTCGGCCTGCATTGCCCTGCCTATTATAGACGGATAAGCCATTCCCGGACGTGAGGCCGAAGCCCCCTGGGTAATGCTCGAGCCGTAGATGGCTATGCTGCGCTTCGGAAGGAACTGCGGATCAGCCTTCCGGATGGTGGCATCTTTTTCAACGCCTATGCTTACAGATCTCAGGGTGGAATACAGCGGGAGGTACATCATATAATGGCGCATCTGCCCGTCCATGTGGTCAATGATCGTAGCTTTGTTTTCCGTGCCCGAGGGCCTGGCCGAAGCCACATATTGCCAGGAACTGCCATTCCAGCCATACAGGTCCATTCCGTTAACCGTCAGCGGGCTCATGTTCCACCATATTTTATATTTTTCCAGTTCCCATTTCACTTTGATGGACCGCGAGTCTGTTTTAAACAGGATAGCGGCCCCCGCAGGGTTTTTGGCCAGTTTTTTTACAGTGGCAGGGAGGCCGTTGAGCAGCGTGGAATCCACCCGGTAAAAGGAAGCGGGGTCACCGGCTTTTGAAATTCCGGAAACAGTCAGTTCATTCCCGTTAACGTATTTGACCAGTTCTTCCTGTCCCGTCATGGAATACGGGGTTATAAATAGCAAAAGAGCAATACTGAAAATATTTTTGAAATGTAAAAGAGTAACTTTCATAAAAATGGGATTAAAAGTTGATCTTTAAAATCGAACTGTCACCCCGAACCCTTTGACAAGCTCAGGACAGGCTAAAGTCGAAGGGTTTCGGGCTGGCTAAGGCGTCTCGATTACGATCGACGTGACAGTTATTGCATGTGTTTGATATTAAATATTTTATAAAAATACGTCATTGAGAGCCCTTCGGCTGTCCTGAGCTTGTCAAAGGACCCGGGGTGACAGCTATGTAACTACTTAAAAAAATTACTCTCTGGTAATTTTCCGTATCAAATGATTGCCCAGGTCGGCCACGTAAATGACTTCTCCTGCAATGGCAACATCCGTGGGGTTGTAAAACCTTGCAGTAAAGCCGGCTCCGTCAAGAAAGCCTGAAGAAGTACCGGCGATAGTGGTCACCGCACCTTCGGAGACCAACCGTATCTTGTGGTTGGACAGGTCTGCGACCACAATATCGCCATTTTCTGCCACATCAAGGCCATAAGGGTTATTGAACTGGGCACTCAAAGCATCACCGTCAAGGGCCCCGACATCTCCCTGTCCGGCTATGGAGGTCACTTCACCATTCGTACTTATTTTTCGTATCCGGTGATTAAAACGGTCGGCTACATAGATATTTCCTTCAACATCGAGACTGATACCGGAAGGATTGGCAAAGAGGGCTTCGGATGCGTTTCCGTCCTTAAACCCGGAAACCGAACCGCTTACAGTGCTTACCATGCCGTCTGGTGAGATCTTTCGGATACGGTGGTTATTGTTGTCCGCCACGTAGAGATTACCCTGGTCATCGACATCCACATCGATGGGCTGGTTAAACTGTGCTTCCGGTACGGGGCCGTCCTTAAAGCCCCGGGGTCCCCCGGCCACCGTACTGACAATACCATCGGTACTTATTTTCCGGATGGCGTGATTATCGCGGTCGGCGACATAGATATTTCCTTCCCTGTCCACACAGGAACGCCAGGGATAGTTGAGCAGGGCCTGATCTGCCGGGCCGTCTGTGTGTCCTTTGGTGCCATTCCCGGTGATGGTGGTCACCATACCTTCGGGAGTGAGCAGGCGGATGCTGTTGTTAAACCTGTCCGTCACTACAATGTTTCCGTCCGGGGCCATGGCCACGCCTTCAGGGTTCCGGAACCGGGCGGATGTTCCCTGCCCGTCCACCAAGCCGTATTCAAGGCTTCCGGCCAGGGTAGCTACCATATAGACTTCCTGTGGGGCGATATAGTTAAATGCCGGTAAGGAGCCGGTAGCTGGCTGGCCTTGTACAACAACACCGATCTCACCTTGTCCCTCGCCTTCGGGCACTACAACTTCCAGCCGGGTTTTTGTGGCTTCCAGTACCGTGGCTTCGACCTCGTTAAAAGTAACTTTATTGTGATCCCTTGCCGTGCTGAAATTGCGGCCGTAGATCGTTATGACGTCATTTGCCTTTCCCTGACCGGGAGAAACAGACATGACCATTGGAGACAGGTCCCTTCCCGGAGTGTCATCGTCAGAATTGCAGGCGCTGCATATAACGGCGAGCACCAGGAGAAAAATATATATGTTTTTCATGTTCTCGTTTTTGGAATTAACAGACTATTGTTCAGTGACCGTAATAGCCCATCCGTTACCCACAGGCCGGGGTGTTCCGTCAGATGGCCTGTTGCGTATGTGATATACATCGGCCCGTGAATGGAGCGTAACGAAAGTAGTGGAGCCACCACCGTCAAGGTTGGCAGCATCTTTGGCCCCGAGTGCTTCAAATATATCGGTAACTTCAGATAATGTCATGCCGTTGGAATAGTCGAATTGCCTTCCGTCCACAGCGATGAAATACAATACATTGTCGTCCGTGATGCCCACAGCGGTCCGGGGATGTACGTCTTTGTTGGTAATGGACGTACGGGTATGATCTTTGATCAACAGGTCACCGCCGCCCAGGGCATTCCGGAGTTTATCCTGCATTTCCGGGTAATCGTCCGTATGCGCAATAATGATCTCACCGTCTGTGGTTGTCCCGAAAAAGGACCTGCCGGGCAGGGGAGTGGTGCGGATAGCTTCTCCGTTAATATGAACAATCCCCCGTGGCTCTCCTGTTTCCATATTAAAGAAATCGGCATTGACGGCCGCTACGGCTTTTTGTCCCGGTTCGTCCGGCCATTTCAGCATCTCGGGGACGGTCTGCATGGCATAACCGGTGCTTCCGTAGGGAGTGAGGGGGGCAAGCGATACCCCTTCGTGTTCCAGGTCTGCTTTGAGGATAAAAAGGCGCATGGTAAGCCCTTTCATGGACAGGTAATGAATGTCGGTCTCTTCCACACCGGGGGCCACAATAAAAGTGGTGTCTGTAAACACCTGGCTTACCAGTTCGGTATTTTCCGTAAGGGCCCTGGTGATCGGGGCATATTCTTTGGCGACAATCGTGGAAGTATCGTCATCGTTCTGGCAGCTTGCTGTGGACAGCATCAGGAAAAGGGCCAGGAATAAGGAGAGGTAATGTTTTATATTGGTATTCATGACTTATATTTTTTTATTTGTTGGATTAGTAACCGGGATTTTGAGTGAGATTTTCATTGAGCAGGAGTTCTGTTTCCGGAAGAGGCAACAGGGTTTCCCTGTCCATAATGCCGATCACGGATTGTGCTTTTCCGGTGCGAACAAGGTCGTACCAGCGGAAGCCCTCTGCAAACAGTTCCCTTCTGCGTTCTTCGAGGATGAGATTGAGATATTCATCTTCTGACGAGGCGTTTACCGGGCCCAGCCCCCTTGCTTCCCGGAGTTCGTTGAGCCTGTTTATGCCTTGCAGGCCCTGTGCTTCGGCACTGATGAGGTAGAGTTCGCCCAGCCTGCTGATAATCACCGGGTCTGTCCCCGTTTGTCCGCTGTAATATTTGTTCACTACGTTCAGCCCTTCGTAGATGTCAACCGAAATACCTGCCCTGAGGTCCCCGCTTTCAAACATGTTCATGGCCGCGGGATTGGGTTTATAGACATAAGACCCGCTTTGAGGATGGGCATAGGTGTAGAACAGGGTGGAAAGTGTGATACTGGACTCTTCGGTAAGGTTTTCAAAGGCGAAGATCACTTCGGAGTTGTCCTGCTTGCGGAATATTTTGTTAAAATCATCCAGCTTAAAGATCGGTGAGGTGATCAGTTGTTCCGCCAGTGATGCGGCCTCATCCATTTTTCCCTGTGCCAGTTTAACCCTGGCCATAAGAGCGGTGGCCGCTTCAGAAGAGACAAAATAAAAGTCCCCTCCGAGCCCCTGCCCGAATGATGGTGCCCCGGCTATGGCCGCTTCGAGTTCCTCTTCGACAAATTGCCATACCTCTGCTTCGGAATTCCTGGACGGTTTTTCGAGGGTATTTTCCGGGAGAATGGGTACCCCGCCGTATTTGGTGACGAGATTGTAATACAGGTAACCGCGGAAATAGTGTGCCGTAGCCTTTACTTCTTCGAGGCGCTCGTCCATGGGAAGGAGTTCAAGGCTTTGAAGAAGGGTGTTAACCTGGTAGAGCGCTGCAAAATAGCCGGACCAGGTATTGTTTACCGCAGAATGTTCGGGCCGGAGGATATTGCTGATAAAGGCATTGGTCCCTCCGCCGTTGGTAGACCCGCCACTGTTGAGGTCGCCTCCGAGAAGGTCCCCGAGAATGTAAGATTCCCGTCGCGGATCGTTCTGGACGGAATTATATACTCCTATTAAAAAGGTTTCCACGTCTTTTTCCGTCAATTCCGTACCTGCGGAGACGGCAGATCTGGAATGCAGGTCGAGCTCATTACTGCACGAAACGGAAAAAAAGACGGTCAGTATAAAGAATAGCTTTGCGTATGATTTCATCTGTTGTTTTTTATTTGTTTTAATAGGTCAGATGGAATGCCTTAGGGTCGTTATCGACTCGTTTGTCGTTTTGATTAATGGGCATTTCATGATCGTTTTTGCTTTGGATTAAAATGTGGCATTGATACCGAAACTGATCGTACGGGGCTGCGGAAGGTTCATGTTGTCATCAGACATGAATCTCGCGTCGTAGTTCTTGGATACCTCGGGGTCTATCCCTGAATAATTGGTCCAGAGGTGGAGGTTGTCGCCCTGAAGGTAGAGCCTTAACCGGGACAGGTTCAGCTTTTCCAGCAGGGGTTTGGGCAGGGAATAGCCCAGCGTTAGCGATCTTAAACGGATAAAGGAACCGTCTTCCAGAAAGCGGCTGGAGTTGTCGAGGTTATGATTGTTGCCGTGTATGGCCCGGGGCACTTTATTGCTGGTTCCGGGGCCGGTCCACCGTTCCAGGGCCACTTCTTCGCGGAATCCCTGGTCACCGTAGCCAATCCTGTCAGTTGTCTTTCTCCAGGTGGCATAGACATCGTTGCCGTAGGAATAAGTGAAAAAGACATTCAGGTCAAATCCCCGGTAACGGAACATATTGGACCATCCTCCGAAATAATCCGGATTGGAAGAACCGATGATCTGGCGGTCATCTACATTAATAATACCGTCATCATTGACGTCTTCGTAGCGTACATCACCTGCGCGGACTCCCTGTTCATAAAGCTGTTCGGGCACTTCGTCATCCGACTGGAAAATACCGAGCATCTTGTACATATAAAAACTCCCCACTTCTTCGCCCACCTGCAATGTTCTGTTGGCACCGATAAGAAGGGCCTCATCGCCCAGGAGCGAGGTGAGTTTGTTCCTGATAAAGGAAATGTTGAAGTCACTTGTCCATTCAACAGGGCCCAGGGAATGGTTAAGGTTGAACGAGAGTTCCAGCCCGTTGTTACGCATGGAGCCGATATTGCTGGTAATACTGGAAAACCCGCTGGTGGCATGAATGGGCATACTGTAGAGCAGGTTTTTGGTGTTTTTGATAAAATAATCGGCCGTAAAATTGAGTTTTCCACGGAAAAAGGAAAGGTCTGCACCTGCGTTGAACTGCTCGGCAGTTTCCCAGGTAAGGTCGGGGTTTCCATAGGAAGAAATGGCAATTCCACTGTTATTGGAATAATTCCTGCCCCCGCTCATGAGTGCCTGGAACGCATAACTTCCTATACCGTCCTGGTTCCCCGTAGCCCCGAAACTGGTTCTCAGTTTCAGATCTGTTTGTTCGGATGCCCAGAACGATTCTTCAGATACGTTCCACCCTGCGGATACGGACGGGAAAGCCCCGTAGCGTTTTTTGGCGGAGAATTTGGAAGAACCGTCGGCCCGGATAGACATGGAAAGGAGGTATTTGTCTGCCCACGACAGGTTAACCCGGCTGTAATAAGATTCCAGTGCGCTTTCCCCGTAGCCTGTGGAAGCATCTGCTATTTCACTTGCTACCGAAATCACATCAAAAGAAGGGGAGGGGAACCCCCGGCCGTCGATATAAGAGGTACTGGAGGTCACCTTCTGAAAGGAGTGCCCGGCAAGCGCGTTGACCTTCAGTTTTCCGAAAGTCTTGTCAAAATAGAGCGTGTTTTCCACGAGGAGGTTTTTAATGGTCCTTCTCCGGTCCAGTATTCTTCCTTCTCCTGCTCCATAGGGATGTGTTTCTGTGTAGTAGAGAAAATCCTCCGTATGGATGATGTCGGCCCCTGCTGAACTTTTCAGGTGAAAGGCGGGGCTGAATTTAAAATCGGCATAGAAATTTCCCAGGTAGCGGTAGTTATCGAGCTGCGCGTCCTGTTCATTGAGGATCTGCAGGTTGTTGTGATACCGGAGTTCTTCCGTACCCCCCACATAATAGTCGCCATTGGGTTTGTATGGACGGTCAAAAGGCCTTTGCCCTACACTCCGGAGCATAATGGCCGAACCGAATTCCCCGTTGGGGATCCTGTTGTTCCGGGTATAGCTCATGGTGGACTTTGTTCCTACTTCCAGCCAGTCCAGCGGTTTGTGGGTAACATTGACCTTGGCCGTATATTTCCGGAACTTGTTGGTCTTTACCACGCCTTCCTGGTTGAGGTATCCGCCGGAAAGGTAGATCCTGGTCTTTTCGGTACCGCCGGAAAAAGAGAGGTTGAGATCGGTTACGAAGGCATGTCGCAATACGAGGTCCAGCCAGTCGGTATCGGGCAGGCCGGGATAAGGATTTTCGTAATACCGCACAAAATTGTTGTCTCCGGGGACATAGCCGTATTGTTGGTTGTAGTTATTCACGGCTTCGTTCAGTACTTCGAGATAAAGGTCCGAATCGGCCATTTTCAATTTGTCCAGCTCAGGCAGGTACTGCACACCGGAACGCATGCTGATATCCAGTTTGGATTGCCCCGCCTTGCCCGATTTCGTGGTGATGATCACTACTCCGTTGGTGGCCCTTGAGCCGTAGATGGCTGCGGAGGCTGCATCTTTAAGGACTTCAATAGACTCAATGTCGTTGGGGTTGAGTTCGGCCAGCGGGTTCATACCTTCGCCCATGTCGTACATGGCGGCGTTGTGTTTGACCAGGGGGATACCATCAATGACATAGAGGGGCTCGTTCTGTCCGCTCAGGGAACCGATGCCCCGTATACTTACCCTTACATTACTCCCCGGCGTTCCTGCTCCGGCGCCGATATGTACACCGGGCATCCTGCCCTGCATGATCTGGTCGGGCCCCAATACGGGGCGTGCGTTTTCCTCGGTAGGCTTAAAGGAAGATATGGCGCTGGTCACTTCCCGCCTTTCCTGTTGTCCGTAACCGATAACCACTACTTCGTCCAGCAGTTCGTTGTTCGATTGCAGGGCAATGGTCAGGGAAGTACGGCCGTTAAGGGGTTCTTCCCGGGTGGTGTATCCCATATAGGATATTTGCAAAATGGCATCAGGTGTGGACGGTGTTATGGTAAAATTACCGTCAAAGTCGGTAGAAGTACCCCTGGAAGTCCCTTTTTCAATGACAGTGGCACCGGGAAGCGGTTGCCCGTTTTCGTCTGTCACCTGACCTGTAACGGTCTGGAATGCCCGGATCTCTTTTTCTGTTCCTTTACCTGTAATACCGATCGAGATGTACTCGTCGATACGCCTGTAAGATAAGCCGGTATTTTCGGTGATAAGGTCGAGGATCTCGAGCAGGGAGATCTTTTTACTGTCGATATCGAACCTTTGGTCTACATTATCTATCTTCCTGTCATAGACAAAACGGAAGTCGGTCTGTGCTTCCACATCTTTCAGGATATCCGCGACCGATGCCTCCCGGACGGAAAGGCTTACGGTGACGTCCCTGAGATCCTGCCCCTTGATCTCTGCGGCGAGGATAGGGTTGAGCAGGGTAAAGATGAGCAGATAGCAAAATATATGGAATGTCACTCTTAGTAATTGTTTGCCAGTTAATGAATTCATATTTTTACACAATGTTTAATGGTTGTTGTTTTTACAATACTGTTAGGCTTCCGGCGGCCCGTTCTGCTCGCCAAAGTGTTACGGGCTGCCTTTTTTTGTTTTCTGAGGGTTTTATGTCATAGGCTGATCATTTTAGATTTAAAGTTATAGGGTTGAAGTTTTTTCATCTTGCCTGTTACACAGGGGGTGTTCCCTTACAGCAATTCCATGCTTATCTGCCACCATGTTTTCCCTGTTAATCACTACAAGAGCCTTTTAGGAGAACGGTTTTGTCCGAGACAAACTCATATTCCAGGCCTTCCTTGGCAAAAGTGATACTTTCCAGTATCACGGGGAGTTCCGCTTTTTCAAATTTTGCGGTGATATGGCATTGTTCCAGATGGCCTTCCCGGATGATCTTTACTCCATACCAGCGCTCCAGTATGGCAATGGCTTCTGCGAGTGAAGTATCGTCAAAACGTATGATGCCATCGGTCCATTCCAGGAAATGGGCTGTATTCACTTTTTTAGTGTATACGGTATGGGTCTGCTTGTCAAATAAGGCCTGTTGGTTTGGGGTGAGGAATGTTTTCCCTGCTCCGGAGGAGGCTTCTTCCGGACCCACTTTTACTTTTCCGGTGGCTACGGTAACCCGTACCGCTTTGTCTTCGGGATAGGCCTGTATGTTGAAAGAAGTGCCCAGAACAGTGGTATTGAGCCCCTGGGAACGAATGACAAATGGTTTTTCCGGATCAGGAGTTACTTCGAAGAACGCTTCGCCCGTAAGCTCCACTTTCCGGATATCGCTGCGGAAGCGGTCGGGAAAGCTGAGGGTACTCCCTGCATTGAGCCTGACCCTGGTTCCGTCCTCCAGGACTACATTATACCGTTGTCCCGGGGGGGTGGTAACGGTTTCGTAAGTAATATGCTCTTCAAAAATTGTATCGCGGTAATGCCATAGCGCTGTTCCCAGCCCGACGAGGATAAGAAAAGAGGCGGCGATGGACAGCCAGCGCCGGGATATGGGGTTTTTATGATTGTCTTCTTGTTTTCGGATGCCTTTCCGGATATTGGAAAACATTTCCTTTTTTATACGGGAATGGTGTATGTTGAGGTGCCCGGAACGCTCCTGGTTTTCGGCGTAGCTGTCAAAAAGCCGGTCCAGCAGTTCTTTCTCGTCTTCCGAGCATTTTCCGTCCAGGTATTTCCGGAAAAGCTGTTGTAGTTCTTTTTCGTCCATCAATAGGTGTTTCTACCTTATAGATGCACCGGAAGGGGACAACCCTAAAAAAATATAAAAATTATCAGTAATCACATAAGAATCAGTATGTAAGATGTAGGGTTTTTAAATTTTAAACGTTACTCCCACGTCATATGTCCTGAAGTCTTAAGTCCGAAAATAACTGGCCTTAAAAAAAATAAAACAAAAAAAGGATGGTAGATTCCGTAAGGAGTTTGCGAAGGTGTTTAAGGGAGACCGTGATATGGTATTCCACGGCTTTTTTGGAGATCTGCATTTTTTCCGCGATCTCCCGGTGCGACATGGCATCGTCCCTGCTCATCCGGAAGATAACAAGGCTTTTGGCCGGAATGGACTGTATGCTTTTTTGAAGGATGCCCTGGGTTTCTTTCAGGTTCAGGCTTTCCTCAACATCGTTCACATGGAGGATGTGGTTGATCCTGTCCATCAGCTTCTGGTTGATCTTGTTCCTGCGGAGGTATTCAAAACACCTGAGCTTTACGGCCTGGTACAGATAGGCATTGACGTTTTCAATCTCCAGCTCGCGGCGTTTAATCCAGATCCGTATAAAAACGTCCTGAACCACGTCTTGCGCGGCTTCCCTGTCCTGCAAAATGGAAGAAGATACTACCAGCAGTTTCTGCCAGTACCTGTTGTAGACCTCATGAAAAGCGAGTTCGTTGTTTTCCCGGATAAGGTCAAAAAGTCTGTTGTCTGTAACTTCCATAGTAGCAAAGGCAATAGTATAAAATTTACGGGAGCCCGTTATTAATAAATGTTTAAGAAACTGTTTAAGTTTCGCCTTCCGGTTTTGTCGGGATAATATACAAATTGCTTTTGAATAAAATATACTTTTTATCAACAACAAAAAGAAAAAATGTAACAGGATGCCCTGTTCTTTACAGATAACGCTTCGTTTTGGCGGATATTAATTTGTTTTTCTAAAAAATGTGTTAACTTTACCTGTGCTAATGTGTTCGATAACATAAAATAAGAACCTCGTTGTAGGAATTTATAAACAATCCCGGCAACAGGGAAGGAAAAAGGCGTTTTTGGTTCAGGACACAGGAGAACGGATTGCTTTAGTTGTATATAACCAGATTCAAGTTTTTTGGAACCGCAAGAGAACATAGAACACCTGTGGCAGGAACTGCGAAAAGGCAGTTCGGTTGCACTTGGAGATATCTATGACCACTATGCCGATATATTGTTTGCCCACGGCATGCGTATCTGCGGTGACAGGGCGTGTGTGATGGATTGTATCCACGACCTTTTCCTGGACCTGTACAAGTACCGGAAAAAACTTTCTGCGGGTGTCAATGTCCGGTCTTACCTGTTGCGGTCCCTGCAGCGAAATATAAACCGGAAACGCAAAACCCGCGAACAACCCCTGTTCAATGATGAAACCTCCGGTAGAATGGTGCCTGCCAGTGACCCTGTACAGTCTGTCGAAGAAGAATTTATCTTTTCTGAGATCCAGACCGAAAAAGTATTGCGTTTAAAGACCTCTTTCGACCAGCTTACCGACAGGCAGCGGCAGGCACTGGCCCTGAAATTCAACGAAGGAAAGCCCTATGAGGAAATAGCCGAGATCATGAATGTTTCCGTAGAAACCTCCAGGACATTGATTTATAGGGCGGTAAAAATGTTGAGGAAGCATTTTCTCCCATGCCTGGTCACTGCTCTTTATGTGTTTTTCCGGAAGGAAATGTAAACTTACCGTAAAATTTTCGCAAATTTTTTGTCTATAAAACCAAAAAAATGCCCTCTTATATAATAAAGGGCAATGCCGCCTTTCGGTCGGGTGTGAAAAAATACCCTCCGTGAGGCAATGTCATTTAATTAAGGCCATGGAGAATAATATGTCACCCCTTCGGGGTTTAATGCATCATTAACGATTGTGTTTCTATAAATATGTCAGCCTTTCAGGCTTTATAAATTGAGAAAAGATGATGGCCTTTGACGATTTAGTGCCTATAAAGATATCGACTTTTCAGGTAATAATAAATCCCGAAGGGATAACATATTTATAGCTTATAAATATGTCAGCCTTTCAGGCTTTATAAATTGAGAAAGGATGGTGGCCTTTGATGATTTTGTTTCTATAAAGATATCGACTATTCAGGCAATAATAAATCCCGAAGGGATGACATATTTATAGCCCGAAACATTAAAACAATAAACAAACCCCGAAGGGGTGATATAGTTTGCCAAACCAAACGACATTGCCCTGGAGACGATGTGCTGAGCATAGCCGAAGTAGAGGCAAGGGGGACAATTATGGCTAACCCATGTAAAATCCCCCTGGGCCAAGTACCAAAACCGGAAAAAAACAAAAGTGAATATACACGAGGACGATAAAAAGGCATTAAAGAAGCGGATACTCCACTCTGTGGGGAGGTACAAAAGGAGGCAGCGCATAAAACAGGGCACGGTGATCCTGGGTTGTATGCTGCTGGCCATGTCGGCCGGATTTTATTATTACGGCGGTGAACAAACATCTGCCATCTACAAATACGCGAAGACCGGGACAGAGGATCCCGACAAAAATAACAGCGATGTAGAACTCATATTCAGTGACGGCCAGGGAGTGGTTGTATCTGAGAGCGACTCGGCCATAACCTATTCCAAAACGGGAAAGGAAGTCAGGATAGGGGCTTCCAGGACCATAACCCAGGATAAAGAGCAGCAGGGAGTGGCTTATAATACCCTGATCGTGCCCTATGGGCGAAGGTCCAGGGTAGCACTTTCCGATGGTACAGTGGTCTGGCTCAACTCGGGTTCGAAATTGGTATATCCTGTGGCTTTTACACAAAAAAACAGGGAAGTCTATCTGGAAGGAGAAGGCATTTTTGATGTGGCCCACAATAAAGACCAACCTTTTCTGGTCCTTGCAGACGACCATAAAATAAAAGTATTGGGAACGGTCTTTAACGTGAGCAATTATCCTGAAGACAGTTCGGTCAGTACCGTACTTAAAAGCGGTAGTGTAGAAATAGCCTACAAGGGGGATGGATTGCTGAAAAAAGAGAAAACCATCAGAATATCTCCCGGAACCATGACTGTATATGACAAAGGTTCTCAACAGATGGCGTCCAGGGAAGTGGATGTAGAAAACTATTTTTCGTGGAAAGAGGGCATATTTATTTTTGAGGGGGACAGGCTGGACGATATCGTAAAAAAGCTGTCAAGGTATTACAATGTGGATATCAGGATAAAAAACAAAACCCTGGCCGGACAGACCTTCTCGGGTTATCTCGACCTGAAAAACAGTGTAGAACAAGTTATAAGTACAATAGGAAAAACCACCGATTTTGAATATTCAAGAGGCGGAGAAAACCAATGGATCATTAACCAAAAGAATTAAGCCTGTGAAATAAAAAAGCAATACAGAAAACAGGAGATGCGCCAACACCTCCTGTTGGAAAGAAATTAACCTTACTGTGCTGAAACAGTAAAATTAATCAACAAACACAACAAAAATATGAATAAAAAAACTAACCTTGACTTCCTTAGGGAGATAGATCCCTTATGGAGGTACTTGTGGACCGTGATGAAGATCTTCCTCCTATTTATCGGCATCGGTTTGTCCTCCGTTTATGCAAGCCATTCCACCGCACAGACCCGGATGGATATAAATGTCGAGAACATTACCATACAGAACCTGTTCAAAAAAATACAGGAAAAAAGTGAATATGTATTCTTTTACAAGGACGGTACGATAGACAGTGATCGGAAAGTATCTGTAAAGCTCACAAATGCCACGCTTCAGGATATTCTGAACCGTGTATTCCCGGCAAACGGACTGGTTTATGAACTCGACGGCAGGCAGGTTGTGGTCCGGAAAAAACCGTTAAAAATTCCGGATGATGCAGAAGCTCCGCAGGCCGTGCAGGGTTGGGAAGTATCCGGGACCGTGACCGATACGGAAGGACAACCACTTCCCGGGGCCAGTATAGTGGAAAAAGGGACCGATAGCGGAACTCAATCCGATTTTGACGGGAATTTTTCCATAACTGTCTCTGACCAGGATGCAATACTGGCCATTTCCTATATGGGATTTGTGAGCACCGAAGTCCCGGTAAACGGGCAATCTGAAATAAACATAACCTTAAAAGAGGATGTGGCCAACCTGGAAGAAGTTGTAGTGGTGGGCTATGGTACCCAGAAAAAGGTTAACCTTACGGGAGCCGTAAGCCAGGTTACATCGGAGGCCCTGGAGAACCGTCCGGTGGCCAATATGGGGCAGGCTTTGCAGGGGGTATTGCCTAATCTTAATATTAATATTCCCAACGGAAACCCGAATGCCACTCCAACCTTTAATATCCGTGGAGGTACTTCCCTCCAGTTGAATGATGATAATCCGAATAACAAGAAATTCGAATTTCAGACGGGCAGTCCATTTATCCTTGTAGATGGGGTTCAGATGGACATTAACATGCTCAACCCCGAAGATATAGAAAGTATCAGTATCCTGAAAGACGCTGCTTCTGCCGCTATTTACGGAGCCCGTGCCGCTAATGGTGTGGTATTGGTAACCACAAAGAAGGGAAGGAGATCCCAAAAACCCCGGATCACTTATAATACCTCCTTTCAGTACAGCCGTCCTTCGGCCCGGCCCGGCCTTCTGGACGCCTATACCATACAGGAAGCGGCAATAAAAGCAGTAGAACTGGAAGGCCGTACCCCTTCCGGTGATATGTATGAAACGCTGGACGCCATAAAGGCATACAGGGACAACCCTGAAGAAAATCAGCCTTACATTATGAGTCCCGGCGGGAGCATTATCTGGGTGGCCAACACCCGGCCTTACGATGAAGCGGTACGCAATGCGGCTCCCATGATGAAACACAACCTGAGCCTCCGCGGCGGATCGGAAAGGAATACGTATATGGTGTCTCTCGGTTACCAGGACCAGGAAGGGATATACAAGATCAATACCGATAAGTTCAAAAGGTATAATGTGCTGGTCAATGTCGGTTCGGAAGTGACCGATTGGCTTAAAATGGATTATCAGGTCTCCTGGAACAATACCGTATACGAGGAACCCATAGGCCCGGGAGGAAAGGGCAACTGGTGGAATGCCCTGGGGCGGGAACCCGACAGGAATATCAATATGCCGATCAAAACTCCTGCCGATTCTCCCGTGGGTGAAATGTATACGGACAACATCCTTTCCTTTATGAGTTACGGGGCAAACAGAAAGAGCGTGAACGAGCGGTTACTTATGAAAATAGCTCCTTCCATAAGGCTGCTGAACAACTGGAACCTGAAGGCGGATTTTTCTTATATGTCGAGGAATTACAGAAAAAAAGATGTTCTGCCTGAGTTGTTGCGTGTGGAAAAGGATTGGGACAATCTCACAAATGCCCATACCAGCCCGTCTTACATCGATAAGACAAGCGATCGTACAGATCAGTACACCCTGAACATCTATTCCGATTACGCGGCTACACTTGGAAGCCATAATATAACCCTGCTGGCCGGATTTAATCAGGAATGGTTGAAGTATGAACATCTCAGGGGAAGGGGAGAAGGAATTTTATCTCCCGGAATCCCCGTGATCAATCAAACTACTGGAAACGAATATGCCTATGACGGTGAAAGCCACTGGGCGGTAAGAGGAGCATTTTACCGGATCACTTATAATTTTGACAACCGTTATTTGCTGGAATCTAACGGGCGTTACGACGGTACTTCCAGGTTTCCGACGGACCGGAGGTTCAAGTTCTTCCCGTCCATTTCCGGCGCCTGGAGGTTTTCGGAAGAATCGTTTGCCGGGTTTCTGAAACCTGCATTTGACGAGCTGAAGTTCCGGGCGGGTTATGGGAGCCTGGGCAACCAGAACGTGTCTAACTATATCTATATCCCGTCTTATGGAACAGTTTCCCAGGTACAGCATTTGTTTAACGGAACACGCCCGATAGGGATAACGCCCCCCGGACTGGTGGACCCGTACCTGACATGGGAAACAGCCACTACACTCGATCTGGGAGTAGATATGACCCTTTTCAGTAAGCTGGACCTTTCCTTTGGATGGTACCGTAAGAAAGTAAAAGACATACTGGTCGATGGTGACAAGTATCCGGCGGTATTGGGAGCGTCGTCCCCGACAAAGAATTCCGGAGAGATCCAGACTACCGGGTGGGAACTGGAAGTAAAATGGAGAGATCAGTTGAGCAACGGTTTCCGGTATGATATAGGCCTGAACCTTTGGGACTATCAAAGTGAGGTATTGTCATTTGACGGAAATCCCAATAAGATCATAGATTCGGGAAACCGGAGTGGAGGCCTGTATGAGGGCGCGAAACTGGGAGATATCTGGGGTTACGAAACTGCGGGGATCTTTCAAAGTGAAGAGGAGATTGAGGCTGCGCCCAGCCAGGAACTGCTCAATTCCAGATGGTTCCCGGGAGATGTCCGTTACAAGGACCTGAATGGTGACGGGGAGATAGGCCCCGGGGAGAATACCCTGGAAAATTCCGGGGACCGGAAGATCATCGGGAACAGCACTCCGAGATACCAATTCGGTCTTAACATGAACGCTTTCTGGAAAAACTTCGATCTGAATATCTTTTTCCAGGGCGTGGGCAAAAGGGATTTCTGGTTGGGGCATAATATGTACTGGGGCGGTATGGCCGGTTCTTCCGGGACCTGGGACGTGTATAACAATACCTGGACCCCGGAACGCACGGATGCCTACTTCCCGGCCTACAAGAACAAGGGCGCGAACAGGCAGGTACAAACCCGGTATTTGCAGGATGCATCTTATATACGCCTGAAAAACCTGGCCCTGGGTTATACATTGCCAAAGGAAGTCAGCCAAAAGATCAAGGTAGAAAAATTGCGTTTGTCTGCTTCGGCCTATAATATCTGGGAGTATACCAAGGTCCCGGATCTGTTTGACCCCGAACTCATGAGTGCTGATTATCCCATGATGCGATCTTTTGCACTTGGCCTTCAGGTAACCTTTTAACAACATTTAAATTATTTCCAAATGAAGAGATTATATATACTTATAACAGTATGTGCCGGACTTCTCGTCAGTAGCTGTAACGACGATTTTATGGAAAGGTATCCCCTGGACCAGATCACTGACGAAAATTTCTGGCAGACCGAACAGGACCTGGAACTGTATTGTAACGAACTGTATGCTGTTTATATCCGTGGGTTCAGTTACGAATGGGGAGATGGTACTATTAGTCCGTATGGTTATAATGAAGCTGCCATTCCCTATGGAGATGTTATTACCGATAATGCTGCGCCAAACTCTTATTCCAAAGTAGCAGCCAATGAATATACCAGTCACACGACAGAAGGTAGCGGCAGCGGAGGCTGGAGCTGGGGAGATATGAGAAAACTCAACTACTTTCTCGACAACTACCAAAGAGGGGATGTAGCCCCTGAGGTGAGGAATGTTTACCTGGGGGAAGTTCTGTTCTTTAAAGCCTGGGATTATTTTAAAAAGGTAAAGACTTTTGGAGATGTACCGTGGTATACCCATGTACTGGAAACCGATTCCGAAGAACTTTATGCCCCCCGTTCCCCGAGAGAGGAAGTTATGGATTCCGTGATGAAAGTATTGGACGAAGCCATTGCCAATCTTCCCGAAAAAGGATCACAGAAACCTGGGAGGATCAGTAAAGATGTGGCCCTGCACCTGAAGTCGCGTATAGGGCTTTTTGAAGGAACTTACCGTAAATATCATACCGAACTCGGTTTGGACGGTGCCAGGTTTCTCGAAGCCAGCATAGAGGCCTCCGAAAAACTGATGAATGCCGGATATGCACTCTATACTACCGGAGATATCAATGAAGATTATCACAATCTTTTTTCCCAGTATTCGTATGGTAATAACCCGGAAATTATTTTATGGAAAGAATACAGCGCCGATGAAAACCTCGGAGTAGCCTTCAGCCGGTACTACGCCCAGAATTTACGTCACCGTCATGGAGCTACCCGGGCTCTGGTGGATACTTATTTGTGTACCGACGGGCAACCGATTGCGTTAAGCCCTCTGTTCGAGGGAAAAGATTCCATACAGCAAGAAATGCTCAATCGCGATCCGCGGCTGCGGCAAACCATCTGCAATTTCGGGGAGTATGCCCTGGCAGAGGGAGTGATGGGAGCAGATAATGCGCCATTGCCCAATATCCCCGGGCTTAGCGGAAACAAATGTCCCACCGGGTACAGGGTTGCCAAATGGTTCTTTAACGAACCGGACGATTGGGGCAGGCTCACACGTGGCATGCAGGCCGCTCCTATATTCCGCTATGCCGAGATCCTGCTTAATTATGCCGAAGCCAAATACGAACTGGGGCAGATAAGCCAGGATGTGATTGATCAGACCGTAAACCAGATCAGGGCCAGGGTGGATATGCCGCCGCTGAACATAGGTGCAATCCCTGCCGACCCGATGATGGATAGTGATTATGCAACTTACTGCGATTACGTTCCGGAACCCGTACTCCGGGAAATACGAAGGGAAAGACGCGTGGAACTGGCCTTTGAGAATTTCCGCTGGGACGACCTTATGCGGTGGAAAGCCGGAAGGTTTCTCGAAAAACCCGTGGAAGGCATCAAATTCGTACAGGAGCAATTTCCCGGGGTTGTCGTGGGAGCAGACGTATTCCTGAGCGGAGAAGGATATATATTGCCCTATTACGAAGTCCTGCCCAACGGACGTAAGTGGAACGACCGTCAGTACCTCTTCCCCATCCCCGTCGAAGACCTGGTGCTCAACCCGAACCTGGAACAAAACCCGGGCTGGGGCTCCAATTGAGACCAACAATGAATTTTAACCAGTTTTTTTAATTATTAACCAAAAACCACTATTATGAGAACTTTATTAAAGCGGACACTGTCCGCGATGCTATGGAGTGTTTTGTTGTTTACCTTTTCCTGTGATGTTCCGCAGGAAGGTGACGATGGATCGTTGCCCGGAGACTCCGGGCCGGACTTTGTTACACATCCGGAAAATCTGAACATTGTGTATTTCGTACCGACGGACAACCCGGAGGTGGAAGGTTACGGAGAACGGCTTAGTGAATTACTGATCTATTTCCAGGATTATATAAAAGCCGAAATGGGGCGGAACGGATTTGGAGAAACGACCTTCGGCCTCCCTGTCGATTCCCTGAACAACCGGGTAAAGCTGGTCACTATTTACGGAGAACACGACCAGGTAACCTACGATTACGGTAGCGGAAGCACTATTATCAATGAAATTAATGCTTACAAACAGGATCATCCGGAAGATTTTAGCAGTCAGCATACATTGATCATCCTTCCCCAGAGAACAGATGGAGGCAGCCAGCCATTTTACGGTTGGGGAAGAAACTGTTTTGCAGTAGACAACCCGAATATCAGTGTGGAAGAGATCCCGGGTACATCTTCAAATTTAATAGCGGGGATGCTGCACGAGCTGGGACATGGTTTAAACCTGGCGCACAATAAGGCCACGGCACCAGACCAGCAGACTTTGGGAACTTCGCTTATGGGGTCCGGAAATTATACCTGGGGAAGGGAGCCTACATTTATTCCACCTGCGGATTGTGCCATACTCAACCGGAACCAGATTTTTCAGGCCAGCCCTGTTTCCGATATCTATGGCGGAGCTACCACCACGGTGAACCCGGTTTTAAGTTATGATGAGGTCAATGATGTCATTCGGCTGTCGGGTACTTTTACCAGTGATAAAGCCGTGAGCGAAGTACTTGTCTGGCTCGATCCGAATGTAAACGGTGAGGGCTCCGGGGTCAACAGGGACTACAATTCAGTGTCCTGGGTGGCCGACAGGAACAACGATGCGTTCCAGGTGGATATCCCAATCAATGAAGTACAGGATCACGGCGACTGGCCCTATGAACTGAAGATTAAACTTCTTATGGAAAACGGTACCATTAAAACCCATAGCTATTCTTTTGAATTTGTAAACGGAGAATATACGCCCGAAACCAACGTAGGCGTGTATCAACATTCCAGCTACAACGGTTGGGGAGTGGAACTGGAAGTAGGTTCGTATACCACCGGTCAGCTTGTGGCCCTTGGCGGAATAGATAACGATATCAGTTCGGTAAAAGTTCCTCTTGGCCTCAGGGTCACTTTGTATTCCGAAGACAATTTTACCGGGCAGTCCTATGAAGTGACCGCAGGCAATGTGTCTTTTTTGTCTTCTTTTAACGATATGGCGTCCTCTATTATCGTAAGTAAAGAATAACAATAAAACCTCCTTCGGATACCGGGGGAGGTGATTTATAGTATAAAATTTAATAATTAACCTGAAATAGAACAATAACCATGAAAACTTATGCAAAACAAATACGGTATGCCCTGTTGTGGAGTGCCGTATTCGTCCTGGCCGTTTCCTGTAATGACACGGTAGAACTTGAAGAGCCCGGCAGGGAAGCTGTTCCTGAAGGTCAGAAAAACACTTATCTGAAGGAAGAACTCGGTGCCAAACGCAAACAGGTCTTTGAAGAAGGACCGACCCAGGGAGCCGAAAAAAACAGGCTTGCCCAAAGGGGAAACCATAACGATATGTTGCCGACCGGGTTTCATGTAGACCCCTTTGACACGCTGAAAGTAAAAGCAACACAGCTCACCGGCAACAGCCTGCCGCAGGTAGTGGTAGGAACACCTTTTCGCGACAATATACGTCCCATAAGGACCTATTACAGCCTGCAGGAAGGAGACAATACTTTTATAGCTGACGAATACGGGGGAACGGTTTACGTCCGTTACGTGACCACCGATGAGCCGGGCAGCACGGCAGAGCTCAAATTTCGGGACGGTTTTAAGAAAGTGCCTTACTATGTAAAAGGAGAAACTACAAAAACCGAATGGCTGCAAATGCTCGACCTGTTCAACGATGTCAGGGATGTCATGTTCGTCACCGACCGTGCCATGCTCACCGTGGGACTGGAAGATGCCATCGCTTACCAGGACGAAGACCAGGACCTGATGTGCGAATATCTCGACAGGATCCTCGAAGCCGAAGGCCGTATCAGCGGGCTGGACGGCTCCGCTCCCGAACACGAAAACCGGGAACACAGGTTCCTGCTGACCGTAAGAGACCCCGCTGCCGGCGGGTATATGGCAGCCAGTATAGCCCTTTATTTTACACAAGGGGTCATTGACCGTCTGTTAATGCCCGAAAAGATCGGTGGTATGCAGGGATGGGGCCCCTGGCATGAGGCGGGACATGTGCACCAGCAGGCTGCCTGGACATGGTCTGCCGTCACAGAAGCTACGGTAAATATCTATTCCCTTGCCGCAGAGAGAGAATTCGGGCTGTCACCCTCGAGGGTAACGACCAACGGAGAATGGCCCAGGGTGGAAACCTATCTTTCCCTGCTGGATGAAGAACGCAATTTCAATACCAATGCTGCATCACTGGGAGTAAGGATGGCCATGTTCCATCAACTGTGGCTGGCGTACGGGGATGAATTTTACATCCAACTGCACAAAGAGACCCGCGAAGAAAATCCAAATGCAGGGAACGACAACGACAAAATGCGCTATTTTATGCTGAAATCCTGTACCATATCGGGATATGATCTTACGGATTTCTTTCAGAAATGGGGACTTCCCGTATCATCAGATGTTTACGATGAGATCGCCGGGCTCCATTTACCGGCCCCGGATGAAGACCTCACCTTGCTGAGGGATCAACCGATGTAATATTCTGGAGTTAGTTGGTTTGTTTTTACCGGCTCTCCTTTTCACCATACGGAAAGGGGAGCCTTTTTATCACAAAAAGCCGTATTTTTAACAATGTGCTCGAACCCATATCGAAATAACTTCATATCTTGTGCAAAGAACAAAGCATAAACAATGAACTCGTTTAAACTTTTTTGATTGAAGCGAAAATGAGTCATATTTAGGCCAATTGCGGCCCTTTTTGAGTTGCATAGCCACGGTTGCTGAACAAAGCCGAAGCATAGCTACGGGAAGGAAAAAAAGGTAGGACCGAACGTTAAGAAAACAGCCAGCGGCTGTTTTTAGTGAAGGGGCCAGGTGGCGCACCGGCAACAAAAGGGCCATTTTTTAGCCAATTGAAAAAGTTTAAATGAGTTTATTATCAATCATTACAACTAAAATGCAGTACAAAACAGGGAACAATAAAACAGGAACAAACCGCAAAGGAAAATTGAGACCGGGAAAATTTACGGGGATAGTTGCCCTTTTCCTGGCGGTGAATTTTACTTGGGTCATGTCCTCCCATGCCCAGGGCAGGGAAGTCGTTGACCTCAATAAGGACTGGAAGTTCAAGAAGGGAGAAAAGGATTATGGCCGGAACATCGGTTTTGTGAGCCGGGACTGGGAACAGGTTGACGTTCCGCATTCCTATAATAAAGAAGACATGCAACTGGGCCGTGATTTTTACACGGGGGACGCCTTTTATCAAAAAGAACTGCATGTCAAAAAAGAATGGAAGGACAAAAGGCTTTTTCTCCGGTTCGAAGGTGTGGGCTCGGTGGCATCGCTCTATGTGAACGGCCGTTTTATCGGGGAACACAAGGGAAGTTATTCCGCTTTTGCCTTTGAGATCACCCATTCGGTAGATTACGGAAAGGAAAATACCATTCTCGTCAAGGTCAATAACGAGGCGAGAAAAGATGTACTGCCCATCAATCATTTTCTGTTCCCGATCTACGGGGGCATATACAGGCCCGTAAGCCTTATTCTTACCAACAAGCTGAATATCAGTGTAACCGACTATGCTTCTCCCGGCATTTACATATCTCAAAAAAACGTTTCCCGCAAAAAAGCGGACATCACCGTAAGGGCCAAACTGGAAAACAAGGAAAAGCAAGCCCGGAAAGTCACCCTGCGGACCGTGATAAAAAATGCCGATGGAAAACAGGTAGCACGTGAAGAAAAGGAAATAACCGTAAGCCCCCAGGGGACCACTGTGGCAGCACAGGAACTCAGGTTAAAGTCTCCCCACCTGTGGCAGGGTGTGGAAGACCCTTACCTGTATACCCTGACCACCTCTGTCAGCGAAAACGGAAAGGAAACAGATGCGGTGACCCAGCCACTCGGTATACGTCGTTTTGAGCTCAAAGCCGGAGAAGGGATGTACCTGAACGGAAAAAAATATCCGATGTATGGTGTTACCCGTCACCAGGACCGTTGGAAATATGGCAATGCACTGTCTGGAAAGCAGGAAGAGGAAGATATGCAGTTTATCAGGGAAATAGGGGCCACCACCATTCGCCTGGCTCATTACCAGCAATCCGATCATATTTATTCGCTGGCCGATAAGATGGGCTTTCTCATCTGGGCTGAGATTCCTTTTGTAAACAATTTTTCAGGAGAAGAAGCAGCCAATGCCAAACAACAGATGGCGGAACTGGTACGTCAGAATTTCAATCACCCTTCCATTTATATCTGGGGCATGCACAATGAGGTCTATTCCAAAAACCAGGACGAATACGTAGCCGTACTGACCCGTGAACTGAACGACATTGCCAAAACCAACGACCCGGACAGGTTAACGGGAGCCGTAAGTGGCTATGGCGAAATGGACAGGCCTGCCAATCTCGGCGGTGATGTACAGGGCATAAACCGCTATTACGGCTGGTACGAAGGAAAAATAGGCGACCTGGAAGGCTGGGCAAGCGGATTGGAAGAGGAGTATCCCGGACATAAAGTGATCCTTGCCGAATACGGGGCCGACGGCAACATAGACCAGAGCGCCGAAGAACTGCCCGAAAACCGCAACCCCGTGAGTGGAAAGTTCTTCCCTGAAAATTATCAGACCGAAACCCATATCCAACAGTGGGCCATAATCGAAAAACATCCCTATATTGTCGCTTCCTACCTGTGGAACATGTTCGAATTTTCCGTACCCATGTGGAACCGGGGAGGGGTGAATGCCCGGAACCTGAAAGGACTCATCACCTTCGACCGCAAACGGAAAAAAGATGCCTTTTACTGGTACAAGGCCAACTGGAACCCCGAACCCATGCTCTATCTCGCCAACAGGAGGGATAACAAACGCACAAAGCCGGACACCACTGTGCAGGTCTTTACCAACCTGGCCGATATAAGCCTCACTGTAAACGGAAAAGAGGTGCCGGGCCAACCGGGAGTAAACGACAAACATCGGGTGTTTGAAGTGCAGCTCCAAAAGGGAGTGAACAAGGTCAAAGCAACCGGTAAAAGCAGGGGAGAAACGCTTGCAGATGAAATGGAGTGGATACTAAAGTAACACGCGTTACAACGAGAACTAGCGTTTTGGCAATCGCATAAATTAGTAATGACGCTGCCTGCAACCCCGAGTCCTTCGGCACTTCGACTGTGCTCAGTGCGGGCAAGCTCAGGATAAACTAAAGTCGAGGGGTTTCTGGCTGACCTAAGCGTCTCGACTGCGCTCCTTTAAAATCATAGACAACCAAAACATCAACTGATGAAAAGATTTTGTATAACAACAATCCTTTGCCTTGCGGTGTCTTTACCGGTGGCAGCCTGGCAAAACTGCCCGGTGATTCCATTGCCGCAGGAAGCCGTAAAAGGAAACGATACCTTTCTTCTCAGCGAAAAGACGCCGCTTGTAGTTGCTTCCGACGTTCTTCGGAGCACTGCAGATTATTTCCGTTCACAGGTAATAAAGTTTGCAGGTATTTCCCTTTCCGAAGCAAAAGGATCCGACGATACCCCGGCCATCCGGCTGGAACTTACGGAAGAAAAGGGAGACAAAGAAGCCTACGAACTTCATATCGACTCCGGTGGAATAACGATCAGGGCTTCCGGTGTGCCGGGAGTGTTCAACGGAACCGTGAGTGTATTGCAGCTTATCGCCAATACCGGGAAAAGTGGCGGGCAGGTAAAAATTCCCGCCTGGCAGATCAGGGATGCCCCGCAATACTCCTGGCGGGGGCTTATGCTGGATGTGTCCCGTTATTTTATTCCGAAGGAAAAAATAGTATCCCTGCTGGACTGGATGGCCTTTTACAAGCTGAACCGCCTGCATTTACACCTCACGGACGAACCCGGCTGGCGTATCGAGATCAAAAAATATCCCAGGCTGGCTTCGGTAGGTGGAGTGGGAGATCAAAACGATCCCCATAAACCCGCACAATATTTTACACAGGAGGACATTGCAGAAATTGTGGAATACGCAGGGAAGAGGAACATCACCGTTATCCCCGAGATCGATATGCCCGGGCATGCCACTGCCGCAAACAGGGCCTATCCGCAATATAGCGGCGGAGGCAGTGAACAGCATCCGGAATTTACCTTCGATCCCGAGAATGAAGATACCTACGCCTATCTCACAGGGATACTAAAAGAAGTCAATGGCCTTTTCCCTTCGCGCATGCTTCATCTCGGCGGGGACGAAGTGAGCTTCGGCAATGACAAATGGATACAGAGCCGGGGAATAAAGGAATTAATGAGCCGGCACGGGCTAAAAGACGTAAGGGAAGTAGAATACCATTTTATGAAACGCATGGCCGATTCTGTTTATGCCATGGGGGCCAACCTGCTGGCATGGGACGAACTGGCAGATACCGACCTGCCTGCAGACAAAACCATACTGTTCTGGTGGCGGCACGACAAGCCGGAACAATTGCATAAGGCATTGGAGCGTGGGTACCGTACGGTTATTTGCCCCAGGCTGCCCTATTATTTCGATTTTGTCCAGGACAGTACCCACAATTCGGGCCGTAAATGGGGAGGAAAGTTCAGTCCCATAAAAGACGTCTATCACTTTTCTGCCGGAGACTGGACACAAGGTAAAGCTACCGGGAAAATACTGGGCGTACAGGCCAATCTCTGGACAGAGACCGTCACCAGCATCAAACGGCTCGATTACCTTCTCTTCCCGCGTATTGCCGCCCTGTCAGAATCGGCCTGGACCACAGATCGCGATGATCTTCCCTTTTTTATGAAGAGGCTGGAAGACCACCTGGAACTTTATCGAAGCGAAAAAATATACTATTACAATCCGTTAAAACCGGAAACCACGCCGGAACCGGTATACACAAAAAAGAAATAAAGAACCCATGAAAAGAACATCATTTACCTGTTTACTGGCAGCATTTTTATCGGTTGCCGTGAGTTTAAATGCCCAGTCGCAAAAGCCCGAAAAGCGAATTTCGGTAAAGCTCGAACACGGGGCGCACCGTCTCGGCAAGCGAACGGACAAACCCATGCAGGCCTGGCGCAACTACGGCCTGGGGCAGTTTATTCACTGGGGGGTCTATGCTATTCCCGGCGGACACTGGGAAGGCCAGTACTATCCCGGGGCAGCCGAATGGATACGCTCCTGGAAGGGCATGCCCAAAGATGCCTATGACAACCTTTACAAACAGTTCAACCCCAAAAAATTCAACGCCAAGGCCTGGGCCAAACAGGCCGGGGACATGGGGGCAAAATACGTGATCATCACCACAAAACACCACGACGGTTTTTGCCTCTGGCCGAGCAAATACACCGATTATACCGTAGCGAACAGCCCTTATAAAAAGGATATTATAGGCCAGTTGGTAGAAGCCTACGATGCCGAGGGCATTGATGTCTACCTGTATTTCTCCATCATAGACTGGAACCATCCGGGATACAGGAGTACCCTTAAAAGCGAACAGGACAGAAAGGAATATGAGGAGTTTAAAAAGTTTACCCGCAATCAGCTTGTGGAATTGCTCACCCTGTACCCATCCACCAAAGGATTGTGGTTTGACGGGTCCTGGGATAAGGCATGGACAGAACAGGCTGAATTTGCCGATGCGCTGGGAAAGGAACTGAGGGAGATGATCCCCGGCCTTATCATCGGCAGCCGTTTCCGTCCCGATGACAACGGTAACCGCCATTTCGATACTAACGGCGACCTGATCGGTGATTACGAACAGGGCTGGGAACGCAAAATGCCCAACACCATCGAAGACACCAACGGCAATGACTGGGACTGTGTCATGACCGTCCCCGAAAATCAGTGGGGGTATCATTCCGACTGGAAAGGCCATGTAAAAACCACTAACGAACTGATAGAAATGCTGGTAAAAGCCGCTTCGCTGGATGGTAATTTTGTACTCAATTTCGGCCCTGACGGGCAGGGAAATATCCGCTCCGAAGAGACCCGCCTGGCCGCCGAAATAGGGGAGTGGATGAAAGAGAATAACGAAGCTGTTTACGGATGCGGTTATCTGGACTGGGAAAAGCAGGACTGGGGCTATTATACCGTAAACAGGGAAACCGGTAAAAAATACATGACGGTGTTCAATATCCCCGTTTCTGGTGCCCTGAGGGTGAAAGTCCCGGGTAAAACAAAGCTCAATAAAGCCTACCTGCTCAACGATCCCGGTGCTTCACTCGAACTGGAGGAAATTCACCGCAATGAATATTTTATACATTATAAGCCCGCTTCTGCCACGGACAGGCCTTTTGTCATTGGCGTGGAAACCACGGATGCGAAAATAGAGGACGGACATTACCAGAAAGCCAAGACCTGATAAAAACAGATTGATAGGAGATTGAAAGATTGAGATCAGTCTCCTTCAATCTTTTGGCACAGCCGGACCGATCTCCCATCAATTTCAGGTACTCCCGGACAGACCCTAACGAAAAAATCGTATGTTTGTGACCAGAAAACAATAATACAACTACCCCCTGGCATTATCTGAACGTGTATAAATGATACGATCTGTAATGGAGGAAAAATTTATGGAACTGATCGGGCAAAATCAGAAGATCATACATAAAGTGGTCAACCTTTATGTAGAGAAAGAACCCGATAAAAAAGACCTGTTCCAGGAGATCCTTTACCAGGCGTGGTCTTCATTCTCCAATTTTAAGGGCAATTCCAAGTTTTCCACCTGGCTGTACCGGGTGGCCATGAACACAGCCATTACACATGTAAAAAAGCGAAAGAAAAATAACAATGCCAGGTTGTTCGAAACCGGATACAGGTATATAAGCGAAGAAGACGAGGCCCGGAAGCGGCAGATCGATATTTTGTACCGGATCATTAATAAACTTTCTCCCGTAGATAAAGCACTCGTGTTGTTGTATATCGATAACCACAGCTATGAAGAAATGTCAGAAATACTGGGAATATCCGTTAGTAATGTAGGGGTGAAGATAAACAGGATAAAACAATTCCTGAAAAAGGAAGCGGGTAAATATTAACGTTCGATAGGTGGACCATGGATTTAGACGAATTTAAAGAAAGCCTGAGCAAAAAACTGGATACCCCGGTTTTTGAAGCGTCCGACAGAGAAGAAATGGCTGCTGTTATCCGGTCGAAACGCAGATCGGTGCTGCGGTATTTCAGGCTGTTTATGCGTATCGAGATCCTTATTTTCGTATGGGAGATCATAGACTCCATCATGGAAATATCAAAAACCGACGATAGCTGGTCCAAAGGTTTCGAAGGGGTGAACATTCTTATTTCTGTTGTGCTTATCGTCATTTTTTTACGGATCATCAAAAAGATCAGGAGTCCTTTTAACCGGACCCTTTCCGTAAGGGAAAACACGGAAAAGGTACTACTGCTAATGAAACGTTTTTATCGTTACTACCTTTTACTGGCTTTGCTGTATTCCTTCAGCGTGGTCATATACTACATTATCGGCACACTGGTGCGCGGCAGTGATTTCCACGCGGCAGGTAAAAGGTCGCTGGAGCTGTTGCAGATAGCAGATCCCTTAAAACGATATGCCCTTTTCATAGGGAATGAACTGCTTTTCGGGATCATACTTTTCCTCCTTTTCTGGCTGCTGGTCTGGCTGTTCTACGGATGGAGGATCCGCAGGCTGAATAAATTACTTTCCGATATAAATTATTGACAATCATATATCTGATATTTTTCTCTTAAAAAAACAGGGCCTTCGTGTAAGAAACGAAGGAGGTTTTTAACTTATAGTTTGTATAATGTTAATTTTTTAACCAAACAACCTAAATTTTTTTAAAAATGAGAAAAATTAAAATGTTGTTGGGTGTTTGCACCCTGTCTGCCTCATTGTTCGTAAGTTGTAGTAAAGAGAACCCTTACGAAGAAGAACTAAATCCTCAGTATGCTGTGACCGAAATAGATACTGTAGAACAATCTGAACTTATCGAAAGACTTAGGGCCACCCTCCCGGAAAATGCCGAAGAAAAACTGCGTGACTTTTCCGGTCAGTTCCGTTTTATCGACGGTCAGTTCACAAACCAGGTAAAAGCTGCCATAGATGGCGATCAGTACGAATGCAGTACCGACGATCTTCCCCTCACCGAATATACCGGCTACCTTACCGAAGGCTGGAGCCTGTTTGAGGCCCTGGTCTATACATTCTACGGGGATATCCCTACTTACTATGCCCTGTTCCTGGATGAAGATGTAAACAAAAGGGCCTATTTCGGCCCCAATGGCGAATATACCAACCAGGTGCAGCGTACGTTCAAAGACCTGTCCCGTTTTTGGGATATCAACGCCGGTGACATGGAGCTGACCGGGATGCATTTCGACACCTATCTCGACCTGGAAAAATCTGCAAAAACCCTTCAACTGCTCTACGGAGGTACCATAGAAGAAAATATGGAGACGGCAGAATTTCTGAAGGAAATAACAGAGGAGTATGAAACCCTTAACCGTGAAAACGGAGCCATTTTTACCTTTAATGCCTTTGCTTTTAAAGGACAGGAAGTATCACCGCTAGGGTTTATTCCCGACAAAATAGTAATGGGAGACGGTATTATGCAGGGCATGGATGCCATAGGTTTCGGAGATGTGGCCGCGCAGGCCATACTGGCCCATGAGTTCGGGCACCAGATCCAGTACGACAATGGGTATTTCGTAGATGTAGACCCCGAGGACGAACCCGAAGCCACCAGGCGGACCGAACTGATGGCCGATGCCTATGCAGCGTATTACCTCACCCACAAACGGGGAGCTACCATGAACTGGAAAAGGGTAAAGAAGTTTATGGAAGTCTTTTATAATATAGGTGATTGCGGATTTACCAGTTCCGGCCACCACGGTACGCCCAATCAACGGATGGCCGCAGCAAAATGGGCCTATGAACTGGCACAGCGTGCACATAAAAAGGGACATATCCTCTCCAGCCAGGAATTTTATGAATTGTTCGAAGAAAAATTACCCGAACTCGTAGCTCCGGATGCAGAAGAAAACCTGGCAATAAGCACGGAAAACAGGTTCACAGAGGCCGAAAAATAAGCCCTGACTGTTCTACCATCAACAAATTAAAAAACCGTCTTTTATCAGTATAAAGGACGGTTTTACTTTTTTATGTTTTCACATATGCCTTGATTAAGGCAAACAAGGCTCCTCCACTTTGACAGGCTCAGTACCACGCCTTCGCCACAAGGCCAGTACTGAGCCCGTTGAAGTGGAGGAGGTCTCGATCTCTGATCGGGAGCGGAGAGCCTGTCCCGAGATATCGGGAGTTAGAAAGCCCAAACCATCGGATAAACATAGCTGTTCAGGATAAATTCCCAAGGCTTGGGCCGGGCCATACTTCCCGTCCCGCAAGCGGGACACCCTTCCTCATCTGAAGAGGGGAGCTCTTGAAATTTGTTAAAACAATACAGAATTATTTTAACAACTTAAATTTTAACGAATCAATAGTAAGAAAAAATATATTTTTCCCGGTGTATGTGAATAAAGTTATATATTAGCCAGAGTTTTAGGTTTTTTTTAAGAATTATATGGATTTTTGGTAGTATGAACAGGATTTGCATATTTTGTTGCTATAAATATGTGTTCGTACACTTTTTGTGGGTTTATCCGGGTTCTTCCGGAAAACGATGAAGAAATGTAGGGTCTTCAGTATGAATAATATATAGTTCGTGTACAACAGAAAAAGAGATAAAGAGAAGCTACTGGTAAGAGCGCTTATGGAGCATCGCGAAGCGGCGTTCCGGAAGCTGTTCGACCTGTACAGGCACGATATCTATGCTTATGGGAAAAGCATTCTTAAACACGACGAATATGCCGAGGAGATTGTACAGGACGTATTTTTGAAAATATGGCTGAACCGGGAAAAACTCGACCCTGAGCTTTCCTTCAGATCGTATATATTTGCCATAACGCGAAACCTGGCCATTAATTTTCTGCACAAGGCAGCCAACGATGCCAGGCTCCGGGAAGAAGTATTCTACAAAAGCCAGGAATCGTATAACCCGGCAGAGAACAATATCGATGCCGCCTATTACGACCGTATCAAACAACAGGCTATCGATATACTTTCGCCAAGGCGCAGGCAGATCTTCGAACTGTCCCGTAACCGGGGAATGAGTTATGAAGAGATCAGCAAAGAGCTCGGTATCTCCGTGAGCACTGTAAAAAATCAGATGAGCGCCGCCCTGGAAACCATTCGCAATTTTTTGTTTGCCCATAGCGATCTCACCCTTATCATAACTTTCATAGCCTTCGGGTGGCTGTGATCTTTTTGCTGCCGGACCATCGACGTGTCTTTTTCCGTGCTGATGTAGGCCAGGTTAAAAGATTGATAGGAGATTGAACCCGCTACGCGGGAAGATTGAATGAGATTGAAATGTTTAAGATCAATCTCCCGAACTGTCGGATTCAATCTTTCATCAATCTTCTTCAATCTCATTCAATCTAAAAAAAAATCCCCTTGGAATAGTACTCGGATAGTTTTCAACTGTATTATATATAGAAATGTGCACGAACAACATTTTTTAATGAAAGACCATAAGAACATACAAGACCTTATTGAAAAGTTTGTGCTCGGGCGCTGCACACCGGAAGAGATCGAAGCGGTCATCGCCTACTTTAAAGAGCGGACACCTACTGAAGAAATGCCATCCGTAGAAGACATACTGGGACAGCTCAGGGAAGTGCCGCAGATGGAAGAACGTATGGCCGATCGTATTTACGCCCGTATTCTGGAAAAAGGCCAAAAAAAAGAGGAGGCCCTTCCCCCGGTAAAAAAGTGCCGTAAAAACCGGTTTCTTATGGCTGCTGCAACGATCGCAATTTTGATATCGGCGGGAGTGTTCTTTTTTCAGGATCCTTTTTCTCAAAAAGACGATCCGCCGGGACTGCCTTCCGAACCCTCCATTACCCTGGTGCTGGATAACGGTGAGATAAGGGTTATAGAACCGGAAAGTTCGGGCGAAGTTACGGATGCTTCCGGCCAGACTCTCGGAAAACAGGATCAGGCCCGGCTTACCTACAAGGAGACTTCCGGAAAAGAAGAAAAACTGGTCTATAATACCCTGAAAGTACCTTACGGAAAGCGTTTTGACGTGGTCCTTTCTGACGGGACCACTGTATACCTCAATGCCGGGACCTCCCTCAGGTATCCCGTAAAATTTATACAGGGCAAAAAAAGGGAAGTATTCCTCATGGGAGAAGCCTTTTTTGATGTTACGGAGGATAAAAATCACCCTTTTGTGGTGCATACCGGCGAGCTCCATGTCAAAGTGTTCGGCACCAGGTTCAATGTCTCCGTTTACCCGGAAGACCGCTTTACGGATGTGGTCCTGGTAGACGGGTCCGTAGGCCTGTACGAAGGCACACAGGAGATGGCTTCCCTTCCCGCAAAGGCTATACTTACTCCCGGGCATAAAGGAAGTTTTGACCGGGAGGAGAAAACGATCGGTGTCAACCCGGTCAAAACAGGAATTTACACCTCCTGGATAAGCGGGGAACTGTCTTTCCGGAATATGACCTTTGAAAATATTCTCAAAAAACTGGAAAGGCATTACAATATCTCCATTGAGATCCGGAATAAGGCCCTGGCAAAAGAAGAGTTTAACGCCAGTTTCGGCCCCGAACCCATAGAAAAGGTCCTGGAATATCTCAGGATCACCTACGGGATGCATTATATCGTAGAAGAAGACAGGATCATTATAGATTAAACTAACTTAAAACTCAGATATGTATGGAAAAACCAAGTTGATCGACAAGAGTAACACGAAGGGTTAATGCTGTTTGGCCCCGGGGCCATAAAAAAATCGGAAAATGGTGACGCATTTCCCGATTTGGAAACAGTGATTAAATCAAAATTTAACCACACTTAAACATTTTAAAAGTATGAAAAATTTTCTTCACGAAAGAAGAAGAGGAGGGCTTTACATTAAATTTAAGACAAAGATAAAGCTCAGCACACTTTTCTTGTGCATAGTGCTTTTAACGGCACAGGCCAATACTTCTTATTCACAGAAAACAAGGATCTCCCTGGATGAAAACAACACCTCAATAGCACAGCTGATAGACATTATTGAGAGTAAAAGCGACATCCGGTTTGTCTATAAGACCAGGGATGTTGACCTGCAACGCAGGGTTTCCGTAAAAGCGGAAGAAGAAGAGATAACTTCTATCCTGCATCGCATTTTCGACAATACCCGAACAGGTTTTCGCATGTTTAACAGGCAAATATTTCTCACCTCAAAAACAAAGGAGGAATCTGCAAAAGAAGATAGGGCAGAGGAAAGTCAGCAATTGCAGGTAAACGGTACTGTGACCGATGAAAACGGCGGCCCGTTACCTGGTGTGACGGTACTGGTCAAGGGAACACAGACGGGAACATCCACGGATTTTGACGGCAATTATGAGATCGAAGTTTCGGGACAGGGACCTGTGCTGGTATTCAGTTACATAGGATTTGTCACTAAAGAAGTCCCGGTAAATGATCAGGCCCGGATCAATGTAACGCTTAAGGAAGATGTATCCGAACTGGATGAGGTTATCGTAGTGGCCTACGGTACCCAGAAAAAAGAAAACCTTACGGGAGCAGTAGTATCTGTAAGTAGTGATAAACTGACCAACCGTCCTGTGACATCTACCCAGAATGCCCTGCAGGGTATTGCACCCGGTGTAACCATATTGCAACGGCCCGGGGATATTGGTCGTGCAAAAGACGGAACGAGCAGTAATACCGGAGGGATAACCATACGGGGCCGGAGTAACCTCGACTCTCCGGGGCCTATGTACATTATTGACGGTATTCCGGCTACGGCCCAGGAATTTGCCACACTCAACCCGAATGACATTGCAAACATGTCGGTCCTCAAGGATGCTTCTTCTGCCGCCTTGTACGGTTCACGTGCGGCAAACGGGGTTATCGTGGTAACGACCAAGCGCGGAAGTGCAGAAAAGGTGACCATTGAACTCAATACCAGTTACGGGTGGCAATCCGCTACAAAACTGCCGGATTATGTAAACTCGGCAGATTATGCCAGGCTCTATAACGAAGCCCTGGGCAATGCAGGACGGGCACCCATATACACCGAAGAGGAAATACAAAAATTTGCAGATGGCTCAGAACCCGACCTGTATCCGAATACAGACTGGTACAAAACAGTGTTGCGGTCGGCCGCACCACAAAGTGAGGCCAGCCTCAGTATCAGTGCCCCCGGGAAAGTGACCAATTATTACCTGGGCTTGTCTTATTTTGACCAGAAATCCCTGATCCCCGGAAAAAAACAGGACAGGATCGTAGCCAAACTGAACACGGAGAGCAAGGTTATCGAAGATATTTTAAAAGTGGGGACCAACTTCTCTTTTATCAAACAGGATTTTGACCGGAGCGGGGGAAATATGAGCTGGACGGAACTCAACCGTTCCCTTCCCACCTCCGTAGTACGCCAGTCCAACGGTGAATGGGGTTCCATGGATGCCGGGGATATCAATGCGGAGACCGCCAAACGGAACCAGCTTCGTAAACTGAGAGAAGGAGGAAGTGGCTGGGACAGGGACAACTACCTGCAAATGGCCGCCAATGCTTCGTTAACCCCCCTGGAAGGCTTGTCAATAAACGGGCTTACTTCCCTGAAGTACACCAATTCCAATTCCTGGTCTTTTGACAGTACCATAGCCCCGGTCAATGATTTTCTAACCGGGGAGCCTATGAGTCCTACCTGGGTAACTCCGAACGAAATGGAGGAATACTGGAGAAAAAGACAGGAGTTCCTCATACAGGGAACTATAGATTATGAGCGCCGTTTCGGCGAACACTTCGGAAAGATAACCCTGGGAGCAAGCCAGGAAAGCAATATATACCGTACGGCCTTCGTAGGCCGGAAAAATTTTCCCAATGACGATATGACCACTGTCGGAAGCGGCTCAGGAAACCCTGAGGATATAAGCTCGGACGATGACGGGCAGGCCAACAGGAGCGGGCAGGTAGAATGGGCTATGCGGTCCCTTTTCGGAAGGTTCAACTATACCTTTGCCGATAAGTACCTGCTGGAAGCCAATACCCGTATCGATTATTCCTCCCGTTTCCACCCGGACCAGCGCAGGGCGGTATTCCCTTCCTTTTCTGCCGGATGGATCATTTCGAGAGAGTCCTTTATGGAAAATATCGACTGGCTGAGTCACCTTAAACTCCGCGGATCGTGGGGCTCCCTGGGAAATCAGGATGTAGTGAGGATCGGGAATTATTTTGATCTGCTCGATATCGGTTACCAGTATAACTTTGAAGGCGGCCCGCAGGACGGTGTATGGCAGGGTAAAGGCGTGAATAAACTGGCTACCTGGGAAAAAGTGAATATGACCGATGTGGGGCTCGACATTATTTTGTTTAATAACAGATTGAACATTACTGCCGATTATTATATCAAAGATACCAGAGATATACTTACGCGAAGGCCCGTATTAAAAACCTACGGAATTCCCGATTCCGGAATTAATAACGGTATTCCGTACGAGAACCTCGCCAAGACCAGGAATAAAGGTTTTGAACTTACGGTCAACTACTCCGATAAGATCGGGGAGGACTTCCGTTATACCATAGAAGGTAACTTCTCTACGATCGATAATGAGATACTCAGCCTGGGAGGCGGCCGGGAAGAACGGATCCGGGATTACTGGATAGAAAGGGTAGGCGGTTCTGTCGGAGATTTTTACGGATACCAGGCAGACGGCCTGTTCGCAGACCAGGCCGATGTAGAAAATCACGCCTTCCAGTCAGCGGCAACCGCTCCCGGAGATATCAAGTACAGGGATATCAATGGCGACGGGGTGATCGATGCCGAGGACCGCGTGGTCATAGGGAATGACGTTCCCTGGCTGAACTATGGCTTTAACCTCGGTGCAGAATATAAAGGGCTTAGCCTTGAAGTACTCACCTATGGTGTGGGCAAAGTCAAGACATACCTGGATAATGAGGCTTCTTTTCCCTTCTTTAACGGTGCGGGAATAAAAGAAGAACTGAAAAACAGGTGGACCGAGGACAACCCGGATCCCGATGCGGATTTTCCACGTTTGTTGCTGTCGCAGGACGGAACTCAGAACTATGCTTCGGGTAACCGCTCTTCCTTTTGGTTGTTTGACGGTTCTTACTTCAGGATAAGGGCTATTACCCTGGGGTATACATTTCCCGAAGAGGTGAGTTCAAGACTGGGGATGTCCATGTTCCGTGTTTATGCTACGTCCAACAATCCCTTCACTTTTATGGCAGACAAACGTCTGGCAGATTACGATCCCGAGTCCGGTTCCGGACGGGGAGGGTATCCGGGTATCAAAACCTTTTCCCTCGGGTTTAATTTCCGGTTTTAGTCCATTGCTAACAGTATAAATGATAAGATTATGAATAAGAAATTAATATACATGCTCATCGGAGTTCTGGCAGTGATAACATCCTGTTCGGATGATTTCCTGGAAAGGCCCCCGCTCGATGAACTTTCTGAAGAGACCTTCTGGAAAACCGAAGAAGACCTTTACAAGGCCGTGAATGGCATATACAACCAGTTGCCGGCTGAGGGTTTTATATATGACGACGGTGCGTCAGATAATGCCCATGCCCAGTATCCCTGGGAAAGCACGGCAACGGAAGTGTCCTCCGGAAGCGTTACCACCGCTATTGATGCCGGTTGGGGATATATTGACAAGCGCCGCTGTAACTATTTTCTGGAAAATGCGGATATTGTAGAAAATGTAGACCCCGGCCTGTTGGCGAGATATAAAGCAGAAGTGAGGTTTGTCCGGGCATTTTCTTATTTCAGGATGATGAGTAAATTCGGAGATATTCCGTTGCTTACCACTACTTTGAAGATCGATGAGGTTGATGTTCCCCGTACCCCGAGAGCCGAAGTCCTGGACTTTATTGTAAAAGAACTTGAGGAAGTTGCTGAAATACTTCCGGTCAGTTATCCCGGAGGGGCCCCCAACGAAAAGGGTAGGATCACCCGGGGTGCCGCATTGGCACTCAAAGCCAGGGTACACCTCTATGAAGGCCAGTGGCAGGAAGCCGCAGATGCTGCCAGCCAGGTCATGGACCTCGGGGTTTACGACCTGTTTAAACTGGATACTGAAAGTGAAAAAAACCTGGCGGATGATTACAGCCATTGGGTGGATTTCGAGGACGAAAGCGACAAAACGAGATTCAGGCTGGGACTGCGAAGCTATGAAGCTCTTTTTCATCAGAAGTATGAAGGCAATGAAGAGGTTATTCTCGACCGGCAACGTATCCCGCAGGTAGATGATAACTTCCTGAACACCTATCTGCCCCCGGGGTCCATAGGAGGATGGAGTTCAGTAACCCCCACACAGGAATTGGTCAACAGTTATGGCAGTTATAAAACAGGTGAGCCCGTTTCCCCGCCATCACCGGAACAGCGTGCCACCTGGTATGACAATGAAGACCCGGCTTTCGAAGAAGAATTCCGCAACCGGGACCCGCGTTTATACGCTACCGTAATGTTTCCCGGATCTCCCTGGAATGCCATCAAAAACGATTTTGCATTCGAATGGATACAAGGTGCTTCCAATATGTCACAGACCGGGTATAATTTCAGAAAACTGGTTGATCCGGAAATATACCAGCAGAATATCGGAAACCACGCCAATGTGGTATTGATACGCTACGCAGAAGTCCTGCTTACATATGCTGAAGCGAAAAACGAGCTGAATGGTCCGGACACGTCTGTTTATGAGGCCCTCGACCGGATAAGGGAAAGGGCAGGGATGCCCCCGGTTGACAGGAATCTCTACAATACGCAGAGCAAACTTCGGGAGGCGATCAGGAACGAAAGAAGGGTAGAACTGGCTTTGGAAGGGCACAGGTATATGGATATCAGGCGCTGGGAAATAGCTCCTGAAGTCATGAAAGATATCAAAAATATAAAAAATACCACAGCCCAGAGCCGTATCTGGGACGATAAGCTCTACCTCATGCCTGTACCCCAATCGGAAATAGACCTGTCTGAAGGGATATTGGAACAAAACCCGGGGTACTGATCACTTGCAGTAATTCCGGAACAGGATTTCCGAAAAGGCCGGGAGAGCTTGTAAGTGTAATGATAAGTTAGCCGTAGACGATCGGCTAATGGAGTTAGTTAGTTGTTAAAGCCGTCACTGTAATATGTATTACGGGGCGGCTTTTTTTACGGAGGAGATCGGAGCCAAACTATGTTGTCAATGCCTTCTTCAATAAAAAAAGCAGCATCAGTGAATCTGAAGTGACCTTCTTCCGCAATTGGGCCATGGCCTTGCCCACCTGGTTCTCTACGGTTTTTACCGAAATGTCCAGTTGTGCTGCGATTTCCTTGTGGCGCATGCCGTGCTGTTTGTTCAGGATAAAGATCTCTTTGCAGCGCGGAGGGAGTTCTTCTATGGCCTTTTTTACCTGCTCCAGTTTACGTTGAAAGGCGTCCTCGTTGCCTTCCAGAAGTTCGGAGAGACTCTTCAGTCTGAAAGCCTCCAGTTCCTTATCACGTTGTTTGTTTTGACGGAAGGCGTTTACAAATTCGTGGTAGGCCAGGGTATACAGATAGCCGTTGAGCGATCCCTCCGGTTTGAGCTCCTTTCGCCTGGTCCAGAGTTTCAGGAACACTTCCTGTACCACATCTTCAGCAACTTCCCGGTCTGAAGTAAAATTAAGAACATATACGCACAACCTGTCGTAATAATACAGATATACAGACCGGTAAGCAGCCTCGCTGCCTGCCCGTATATCTGAAATCGATTTCGTTTCGTTCTCCGGAAAATATTCCATGTTTAATTAGGGGATCATCTTTTTTTGGGATAGTAAATTAAAGATAGAATAATACTTTTCCAAAAAAAAGTTAAAAAGGCGTGGGGGATTTTGACAAAAACTGCGTAACACTGTATAGAAACGTATGGAAATTACGTTAAGCGACAGGTGTTAGGTGATCGGTAGCCGGTGATGACGTTAAAACCCGTGATTAGATCTTTGCGAAACTCTGTGAAACCTCTGTGTATCTCTGTGAAATAGCTATTACACAAAGTTGCCCAGAGCACTTCGATTAACTCAGTATAACACCTGTAGAGGGGCGAAAAAATTCAAACAGTTCCTAAGAAAACAAATGTTGTCGTGTACTAAAAAAAATGTGTTTGAAGTTAAGATGAAAGACAGACCGGATCAACTGATAGAAAGATTTTTACAGGACAAACTGTCTCCGAAAGAGGAAAAAGAACTCCGCGAGTGGCTGGAAACCCCGGGAGGCCGGCAATTCCTCAAAAAAGAAATACAGTTACACCACCTCGTCCGGGCCACTTTGCACAGCTTTGACGGGGAAAAAGCCTATGGCCAAACTTCCCGGCTCGTGCAAAAAGCTGAAAAAAAGCATTTCTGCTGGCGGACCTACCTTCGATATGCAGCCGTATTGGTTATCGCACTGGGATGCGGCTATTTTTTATATACGCATTTGTCTTCGAACACAAAAGAACAGCTCGTCATTTCCGATGAAAAGATCACGCTAGAGCTGGAGGACGGTAGTATACGAACCATTACGCCCGGGGAGCCACAACAGATCACTACCGGGAAGGGCAAGGCGGTAGCTACCCGGCAGGGAGATACGCTTTATTACAGTTCCGGGCTCCCGGAAAACAGTCTGTTGTTCAATATACTCCGGGTACCATACGGAAAGACCTTTAAGCTAAAATTATCTGACGGCACCATGGCCCATCTCAATGCAGGGACTTCATTGCGATACCCGGTGAAGTTCAGCGGGAGGGCCAGGGAGGTGTTCCTCGAAGGAGAAGCGTTTTTTGACGTAAGCGAAAATAAGGACAGACCGTTTCTGGTCCGGACCGGAAATATGGACATCGAGGTTACCGGGACCAGGTTCAATGTTTCCGCCTATGAAGACGACCCCGAAACCTCCGTGGTCCTGGCCGGAGGAGCCATAACCATTCACAGTACCGGGAGATCGGGCAAAACCGGAACCTCTGCAACCCTGTCACCGGGACAAAGGGGGGCACTGGCCAGGGGCACATCCCGTATAGACCTACGGGAAGTGGATGTGGAAGATTATATCGCCTGGATGGACGGCAAGGTTATCTTTTATAACAAGGCATTTAAGGATGTACTGAAAATACTCGAACGCAAATACAACGTAACCATTAAGAACGATTACCCCGAACTGAATAAAGAACGTTTCAAAGCGATTTTCGACGACGAAACCATAGAACAGGTATTAAGGACCTTTACCGAGAGCCGGCTTTTCAGTTATCGTATCCGAAATAATATTATTGTTATTGAAAAACCCGAAGAATAGGGGGACTTAACCATATATTAATACACGGAAAATACCCGTGTAATATAAGTGTGGTTATTTAGTAAATTTTTAATAGAAGCATCAACTAACATAAAAACAACCAACTCTATGAAACCATTTTCCATCAGGCCACCTACATTGTAGCTATGCATTTGTAAAAACATTTCCATTTTTCAGAGCGTATAAAAAAGACCGGGGAATGCCGCCACATCCCCCGATCCGGATTTTTAGTGATTAAAAATAAAGTAGAACCACCAAAACATAAAAGTATGAAAAATCCCTTACGGATTAAAGGAGTTCCCCTTTGTCCTTTAAAATTTGATCTCAAAATGAAACTCGCTGTATTGTTTACAGTCTTTTCTCTTTTTCAACTCCAGGCCTTTTCTTCCTATGGGCAAAAGACAAAAGTAAGCCTGAAAATGGAGAACAGCCCCCTGGAAGAAGTCTTTAAGGCCATAGAATCCCAGACGGAATATAAATTCTTCTATAACCTCAATGATGTAGATACCCGGAGGCCTGTTTCCGTCAGGGCCGACCGGAAGCAACTCGGCCATGTGCTCGACGAACTCTTCAGGGGCTCGGAGATCAGTTATAAAGTTGTACACGAACAAATAGTACTTACCCGTAAAAAAGCCAGGGCATTCCGGTACGGGAAGACCAATAACCTCAGGTATCAGCAAGATATGATATACGGCACGGTGACCGATGAACAGGGAGGACCATTACTGGGAGTCACGGTCCTGGTAAAGGGGACCAATGTAGGGACCAACACCAATGAAGACGGATATTACCAGCTTACTGCCGGGGAAGGAAACATTCTTATGTTCAGTATGATCGGTTATAAGAATGAGGAAATACATATTAAAGGCCAGGAGCAGATCGATGTTGTATTGAAGGAGGCCAGTACGGCACTCGATGAGGTCGTGGTCACCGGTTACAGCACCATAGAAAAACAGCACGTGGCCTCGTCCGTGGCCGAAATGAATATAGACCGTGCCGTGAACCGTCCTATCTTTAAATTACAGGAGGCATTCAGCGGAACCCTCCCCGGTGTTACCCTGATGCAGGGAAGCAATATGCCGGGAGAAGTACCCGGAACCATTTCCATAAGAGGGATAAGTACATTGCAAAATGAAACCCCGCTTGTTATCGTGGATGGAATGGAGCAAAGCCTTACCGACATTGATCCCAACCAGGTAAAAAGCATTAGCGTACTGAAAGACGCTGCCTCCGCATCCCTGTACGGTTCGCGCGGGGCTAACGGGGTGATCATTATCGAGACCAAACGGGGAACTACCGGGCAGTTCAAGGTAGACCTGCATACCTGGGCGGCCGCAAGCGATCCCATAGACCTGCCCGATTTTGTGAATTCTGCAAATTATATGCGGCTCAATAATGAAGCGAGGAACATGCAGGGCCAGACCCCCTTGTTTACCGAAGAGGATATAAGCCTGGCCGATCAGGGACTTTATCCCGATGTGGACTGGCTGGACGAGGTCATGAAACAGAGGTCACACTCCTATAACGCCACCGCGAGTATTTCCGGAGGCGGGGGGGTAGGTACCTTTAACCTGATGCTAGGTTATATTACCGACAAGGGATTGAACGCCAAGGAAGGCAGCGAAAAATTCAGCGCCCGTTTCAATACCAATATCAATATAGACGATAAGTTTATCCTGATGGCCGATTTTTATGCGCATAGGTTGCAGGTAGACCGGCTGCAACTGAGTGATCTGTCTGATGATTCGAGTGATGATCCCAGTTCGCACTGGTTGTATCGCGATGCCTGGAAAATGAATCCTACCCAGAAAATATTTTATGATTCCGATCTGCCTGAGCATTATATCCTTCACAACAATTTAAACCCTGTGGCTGCCATTCGCCATGGTGGGCTTAGGAATAATATGTATGATAGAAGTACCATCAATCTCAGGCCCAGGTATTTTATTACCGACAACCTGTCTATTGATGGCAATGTCTCTTATATGATCAATAAGTCGGCCAGTAAGATTAAACGCGAAACTTTTAAATTTTTTGACGGGGACGGCAAACCTGCAGATACATGGGGCAATCATGTAAAGTCGAGGCAGGGTACCAGTGTCAGCCAGTTAACGGCCCGAGCTAATGTCAATTACGAACAGCCACTCCGGAAAAACAAGGATAAACTCTACCTTATAGCCGGGTCGGAGATCATGAATTACAACTATACCGATTACCGGGAGATCAGTAAGGCCTCTTTTTTCGGAAAACTGAACTATTCCCTGGACAACCGCTATATCCTGGAAATGACCGCCCGTACCGACGGTAGCAGTAAATTTGCCCCGGGGCACCGATGGGGCTTCTTTCCTTCCGCAGCCGTGGCATGGAACGTTCACAACGAAAACTTCCTCTCCGGCCTCAGGGATAACGGGACGGTCAATAACCTGAAACTCCGTTTTTCGTACGGGCTGATCGGTAATGAGAATGTAGCCCCCTATTTGTACCAGGAAATAGTGAACAACTGGGGGTGGACCATTCGCGTACCCAATCCCGATTTTACCTGGGAGAAGCAAAGACAGGCCAATGCAGGGCTGGACCTCACTGTACTGAACAACAGGCTCAGCCTCACTGCCGAACTGTACAGGAAACATTCGTACGACCTTATTTACTCCCGTTTTACCGTACCGCCACTCACAGGGGCCAACATCCCGGAATCTTCGGTAAACATCGGAGAAGTGGAGAATAAGGGTTGGGAGATATCTGCAAGGTGGAGCGACCAGATAGGAGAGTTGTCTTATAGTATCGGCGCCATGCTGTTCGATAATAAGAACAAAATACTGAAAGCCGGCTATTCCAAGTCTGATACGCTTGTATTTAAAGAAGACCCCGACAAAGTATGGTATCGTGGTATTGCCATAGATAACTTTTACGGTTACGAAAGTAACGGCTATTTTCAGGACCAGGAGGAAGTAGACGCCACCACGGCCAAACTGCCCAATACCCTTCCGGGGGACATCCGTTATGTAGACCAGAATGGCGACGGGATCATTAATGAGCTGGACAAGATAAACCTGGGTGATCCTTTTCCCCATATGAACTATTCCGTGACACTGAACCTTCAGTACAGGCGCTGGGATTTCAGTATGCTGGGACAGGGGGTAGGCAAGCGGACAGGCAGACTTAACGGCCTTGAGGGCTACCCGGTATTGATGGACGGCAGGGACAACGATCTCGGGACCCCCCGGCAATATTATATGGACAACCGGTGGACACCCGATAATCCCAACAGCCGTTTCCCGAGAGTCTGGACAGGAGCCAGCGCCAATGCCGTGCTCAGTGATGTCTGGCTGAGCAATGCGGCTTATTTCCGGATAAAAACCCTGCAATTGGGATATACCATCCCCGAAATAGGAAAGAGTATCAGGAACCTTCGTATTTACATAAATGCCCAGGATGCCATAACCTTTACCAACTGGGAAGGCCTGGACCCCGAAAGAGACGGAGGGAATGGAAATTACCCGAGAATGGCTACCTATAGCCTGGGATTAAAACTTACCATACTATAACCGCTTAAGCAAAACAAAAATGAAACACCCACGATAAAGTTTCCTTTAACATAAACAAGCATGAATATGGGTGTTCCATGCCTGTGCCGAGCTTAGTCGAAGCATGGCCGTTGAAAAACAAATAAAAAATATACACATGAAAAGAATATTTATTATTTACATTTTTATGATCCTTGGAATGACCGGGTGCGAGTCCTTCCTGGACAAGACAGACCCCAAGGCCACCACCTTCCAGGAATTCTTTATCGATGAAGACGACCTGCGACGGGTGACCTACAGTAGTTTTTATGATGTATTCACCCATCACAGTAACAGGAGAACGTTGCTGTATATGAAAGACGGAAGGAGCGATAACGCCTATGCCCGTTCGGAAGACGACCATCACCTTCGTATTGCCAACGGTACGATCAACAGCAATACACGGGCATTTGAATATTACTACACCCTGCGCCTCAAACACGTGGGAAGGCTAAACACTTATATTGCCAATATCGATGTACCCTATGTGGAAGACGAAGCTGTCCGAGCCCGTTATAAAAGCATACTGGAAGGCCTCCGGGTCTGGCATTATTTCGAATTGACCGCAAGGTGGGGAGATGTCCCTTTTCTACTGGAACCGGTCACCGTGGAAGAAGCAACGGTAGAACCTACTCCTAAAGAAGAAATACTGAACCAGCTGTTCCAGATGTCCGAAGATATAGCAGACCGGCTTCCCCCGGATGAATATACGACCAATAAATACATGTTCAACAAATACTCCTTTAAGGCATTGGTGATGCGGTATGCCCTTTATAATGAACGTTATGAACTCGCTGCACGGCTGGCCAGGGAAATCATGGACAGTGGGAATTATAGCCTGCACTCCAGTTACAGGGACCTCTTCCAATACGAAGGGGCCACCACGAACAACGAGTTTATCCAGCACCAGGATATCGAAAGTTTCAGCGGTAGTACCACCTATTCGTTTCGCGACCTCGGGCCGCATTTCAGAACCGGGAACGGGGAGTCCTATTGTGTTCCCCTGAAGTCCCTCGTAGACACCTACTGGACCCTTCAGGGACGCCCTATTGACGAATGCCCGTTACACACCAAAGAAGAATACGAACTCGACCCCAAGCTCAATCGCGACCCTCGTTATGAGGCCAGTATCATGGGGCCCGGCGATGAGTTTTACGGAGAGACCATAGATATCTACAATCCGAACAACCCGATGTTTTACGAAAACCAGCGGGCCAGCCGTTCCGGCTACTGGTTCCGGAAATTCGTATCGGAGGCCGATGCTTTCCGTAATGGCAACCTTACTTACGGATTGCTCCGTTACGCCGAAGTATTGCTCACCTATGCCGAAGCGAAGATCATGATGAACGATGTCGATAACCTGGCCAAAAGCTGCATTAACCAGGTCAGGGAAAGGGCAGGCCTGGATATGACCGTGGCCGATGTTACCCTGCCGGATTACAGTGCCTATTCGCAGCAGCAGTGGATAGACCTCATAAGGAACGAACGCCGTATCGAATTTGCCGGGGAAGGATTGCGCTATGACGATATCATAAGGTGGAAGATCGCGGAAGATATGCTCAATAAACCTGCCCTGGGACATACGAGAATGGTAAACGGAAGCAAAGTATCCCTGAAGATCGAAAACCGTTCCTTCGCCCCGCGGAATTACCTGTGGCCTTTTCACGAAAGCAGCCTGAAAGTGAACCCCAACCTGAAACAGAACGCTGGGTATTAAGACGGTGTTTTTTAAAGGAGATTGATAGGAGATTGGTCCCGCTACGCGGGAAGATTGAACGAGATTGAAATGCTTCAAATCGATCTCCCGATAGCGATCGGGATTCAATCTTCCATCAATCTTCATCAATCTCCTATCAATCTCCTATCAATCTTTTAACCTTTGTTTGAGTTAGTTAGTTGGTCAAAGCCGTTGCTGTATGCGAGTGCAGTAGCGGCTTTTTATATGATTTGAAAGAAAAGTTGTAGCAGTCATGACGATAGAGGCGCTTTTGTGGTGAATTTACGATTTTTTTAACTTTTATGAGGGGTTAACTAAAATTAAAAGCTAAAAATATGTTAAATATTAAAAATATTTTTATCTTTATTCTGTAATGTGTTCGATACCATTTTATAAATAATCTTCATTTGCGATAAAAAGTCGGGTTGGGAACAATGGAAAACTGAAGTATGTTACGTTTTAAAATGTGTTCGACAACATTTTTAGTCCCGGATCATTGTATATTAACCTTTAAATCCAAATACTTATGAAACACCTGAACCTGAAACTTAACCGTTTTATCCTGTTCGTAGCATTGACAGGAGTTGTATTTTCCTGTGGTGTGCCCCCGGAAACCGATCCGGGAGACCCCGATAACCCGGACGGAAGCGGCATTGCTGTCAATGAAATACAGGAATTTAACGAAACCCCTTCGGGGCAGGAAGAGGCCGCACGGCTCGGACAGTCTTTTCCGGCCTCGGATTTTACACCTTCAGGATTTTACCTGCCGCCCGGTACGGACCTGATGGTAAAAATGGAACAACTGGAGCAGGGGAGTGGCACCCCGGTGTTGCTTATAGGTTCCTATTCCAGGTACGAAGCCAAGTGGAATCCTGCTGAGGTACAGCTCCACAAAGGGATAAATACCATTAAGGGAGATGAGTATGGGGGCCTGTTGTACGTTCGCTACAATGCCAAGAGCAATAATGTCTCCTCGGGCCGTGTCCGTCTTGAATTTATGAACGGGCATGAACCGTTGCCGTATTTTGTCCTGGGAGAAACTACTAACGGCCAGTGGCAGACTATGCTCGATACCTGGACAGAAGCCCCGGACGTACAGCTTGTGAGCGATAAGGCCATTATCGTTGCCTCCAGGGACAAGGCCCTCCAATACCGGGATGACGACCAGAACCAGTTGCTCACCCTGGTAGATGAGGTGCTGAAAACGGAAGACGATATAAGCGGGCTGGACGGCTCTGCTCCCGAACATCAGCGCAATGTACACCGTATACTGATGACAGAGACCGATAAGGACGATACCTTTATGGCGGCGACCTGGTACCGCACCTGGTATCACCGCGATGTCGCAAATCATATTCTCACGGTAGAAGGCCTCGGAAATAATGGCTGGGGCCCCTGGCACGAACTCGGGCATATGCACCAGCAAAGTGCCTGGACCTGGGATACCCTGGGCGAAGTTACCGTAAACATATATGCCCTTGCCGCAGAAAGGGCCATGGGAGTGAGCCCTTCCCGGCTGGTACGGGATGGGGTATGGTATGCCGTAGCCGATTACCTGGCCCTGTCCGATGAAGAACGCGATTTTAACAGCAATGCAGCAGGACTGTTCGTACGCCTGGCCATGTTTCAGCAATTATGGCTGGCCTATGGCGATGAGTTTTTCCAGGAATTGCATAAACATACCCGGGAAGAACAGCCGTCGCTAAGCAGCAGAGAAGAGAAAATGCGGTATTTTATGCTGAAAGCCTGTGAAATTTCGGGAAATGACCTCGCTGAATTTTTCCGGAAGTGGGGGCTTAAGGCAAGCGCATCGGTATATGACGAGATCGCTGCCCTGAACCTGCCCCAACCGGATATTGACCTCACCACACTTACAGATGATCCCGACTGGGACAGCAGGTGGCTGGTGACAGATTACAGTTCACAGGAGACCGCCGGCGAAAACGGCAGGGCGTCCAACATCATTGATGGCGATCCGGCGACCTACTGGCATACACGTTGGTTCGACAATGCCGCCGAATATCCGCACTACGTAACGGTGGATATGAAAGAATCTGCCGCGGTCGGCGGGTTTACACTTACCCAGCGCGACGGGCAAAGAAAGGTAAAGGACCTGGAAATACAGGTAAGTAACGACAATCAAGATTGGGAAAGCCTGGGAGATTTTGTATTGGAGGACAATGCAACTCCACAGAATATCGATCTGGCCGAAAGCAGGTCGTTCCGGTATTTTAAACTCATTATGAAATCAGCGCACGACGGCCTTCAGTTTGCCGCTATGGCAGAAGTCGCTGTTTACTGACCTGTTTGCTAAGTTTTGTTCGTTGGACAAGCCCGGTTGTAACATACATCCGGGCTTGTTGTTATGGAAAAATAATTGATTTAGCGGAATTATTTGTATTTGGACAAGTATTCCGGGGTCAGTGAAGAAACGATATCCAGATATTTCTTCCCCGGATTTTGAACAAACCTTTCCATAACGTAGGGCAGGAGATTATAAATCCCGGTTGTCAGGTGGTTTTCGCTTTTACCGATTGATGTGTCGCATTGACACGGTGTGCATGCAGCCATAGTTTTTTCTGTTTTAGGGTTGGTGATTTTTTACATAATTCAGTACAGACGCCGGGGCTTTTATATGTTCTGGCAGGAACGGGTCGTATTCGGGTTCCCCCACGGTTTCTGTAATCGGGATTACTCCCGCCCATATGGGCAGGTCCAGGTCTTCTTTTTCGTCAGCAACTCCTCCCGATCTTATCTTGGCAGAAGCGCTGTCTATTGCTATTTCCAGTACCAGGGTGGCACGGAGCTCCTTGTCGTTGGGCTGCCTTACGTGTTTCCAGTGGCCCGGCACCATGTGATTCAGTATACACTCAAGGGCCTGCATTTTTTCTTCATCCCCTTCCAGTTTTCTCACTTTCCCGAAGATATTGACCGAACGGTAATTGGCAGAATGGTGAAATGCCGAACGCGCCAGGACCAGCCCGTCCAGGTGGGTCACCGATATACAAGCCTCCCCCGCTTCGGACAGGCAGGACATCATCCTGTTCTTCAGTGAACCGTGAATGTACAGGCGATCTCCTTTCCTGCCGTAAGCCGTGGGGATAACAATGGCTTTTCCGTTCCAGGTATAAGCCACGTGGCAAAGGAATTTTTTGTCCAGTATGCGATATATCTGCTCCTGGTCGTAAGAAGCCCGTTTCGGTCCGCGGACCAGTTTATTCAGGGGCGTGGTTTCGTAATTCGGCATAACCTTGATTATTTACAAGTGTTCAGTTGATCCTTTACTTCAGTTCTGTTTGTTTTTTACGAGACAGACAGGCTCGTGGCGTATGGGGAAATTACAGGAATTGGCAATAAAACAAAGCTCGCCGGCCCTGTGATGTAACGCGTCCAGTTTGCCTGTCATGGATTCTTCTGAAACCGTTACCCTGGGGTGCAGTACGATCTCTGTAAAACGGCCACCGCCTTCCCTGGTCTCTTCCATATGGCCGACAGGATGGTCTTCATAATCGGTGACCAGCACCCCCGCTTGGGAACAGAGGTGTAAAAACCACAGCATATGGCAGGATGATACGGAAGCGACCAGCAATTCTTCCGGGTTGTGCCTGGTACTGTCGCCCCGGAAAGCAGGGTCGGACGAGCCCGCTATATCCGCTTTCCCCTCTTTAATAATGGAATGGTCCCGGTCGTAGGCACGGTAGCTGCTGGTTCCCGATCCCTTGTTTCCTGTCCATTTTACCGTAAGGTCGTATTTGTGGGTCTTGTTCATAACTACTTTTATTATTTTGGCGGACCAGGCATCAATCGAAGCCCGGAAATATGAAAAATCATCGGTCTATGTTGATTTATAATGTCAAAAGTATTAGTTTTATGGAGTGTTTTAGTGGTCCAGTTTTAATATATTAAGTAGTCCGGTTATGCTTCCATACAAGACAGTGATCAAGCTCGATAAAAAAGCCTGCACCCCGCTTTACATTCAACTGTGCAATCAGGTTATACAACTTATAAAATGTGGTGTATTGGCACCTTCTACCAAACTTCCGGGAACAAGATGGATGGCAGATACGCTGCAGGTCCATCGGAAAACGGTAATAGCTGCCTATGACGAGCTCATGGCCCAGGACTGGATAGAGGTTCGTCCTGCCAAAGGAACATTTGTAAACGGATCGCTTCCCCTGGTAGAACAGCAGCCCATCTCCGGGACCGGGTTAGCGGAAAAAGCCCGGCAAAAGGCAGGTTTTAGCTTTATCCAAAGAAAACATTTGAACAGCAGGGATACCGAATTTCCCAGGAAAGGCATTCTGGGGCTGGACGACGGTGTCCCCGATAACCGTATTGCCCCGATAGAAGAGATAGCGCGGGTATATCGCAACATCGTAAAGAAGTCCTATAACAGGAGGCATCTGTCCTACGGGTCTATTTACGGTAATATGGAACTCCGGGAAGCCCTGGCCGATTATTTGAACGATACCAGGGGATTGAGTACGAGCCCCGATAACATCCTTATCACCCGGGGCAGCCAGATGGGGATCTATCTTTCCGCCAGGTTATTGCTTGCACAAGGAGAAAACATCGTGGTAGGCGAAACCAATTACCGGTCGGCCAATAAAGTATTTATAGAGACAGGGGGCAGGCTGAACAGGGTAAGAGTGGATGAAAACGGTATGGTGACATCCGATGTGGAAGCCCTGTGCAAAAAAAAGAAGATCAGGGCGGTTTATGTCACCTCACATCACCATCACCCTACCACAGTAACCCTTTCGGCACCCCGGCGTATGCACCTTCTGGAACTTTCCCAGAAGTACCATTTTGCCATCGTTGAAGACGATTACGACTATGATTTTCACTATTGTAATGCCCCGATATTACCCCTGGCCAGTGGTGATTCCGGAGGAAATGTGATTTATATAGGAGCCTTGTGCAAGATCGTGGCCCCGGCTATTCGTGTAGGGTATCTGGTAGCCCCGAAAGATTTTGTAGATGAGGCCGCCCGTCTGCGAAGGGTCATAGACCGGCAGGGCGACCAGATCCTGGAACTAACCCTGGCCCGGATGATACGCGATGGCGAAATACAAAGGCACAGCAAAAAAGCATTAAAGATCTATCATGCCCGGCGCGACCTGTTTTGCACACTGCTCCGGGAAAGACTGGGAAAATATTTCGAATTCAGAAAACCGGAAGGGGGAATGGCCATATGGGTTACCCTTCGGGAAGGTTATGACTGGGAAGAAATAAAGGCCGAGGCGAAGAAGAACAAACTGAAACTGGGCGGGTATTGCGGCGATGAAGACGATACCATAGACCAACCCTATCCCGGCCTGCGTATGGGCTTCGCCTCACTGACCCCCGACGAAATAAAAGAAGCGGTGAACAGGCTGGAAACAACCATGAAGTTCCTGGAACAGAAAGTAGAAAGCTATGTGTAATATAGATGTTTTTGCAGGTCCCCGGATTTGTGATATTCTTATGGTCAGAGCCGGACTTTCGAGGCACAAAACCATATAAAAAACGCAAAAGGGATGCCTTAAAAAAAATTTCACGTCAACCTGAACTCGTTTCAGGTTCCCATAGCGATTGTCTGATCAGCGTAATGGGATGTTGAAACGAGTTCAACATGACAGGATTCTGGACTTTTTAGACATCCCTTATCTATTTCTAAAACCGAAAATAAAGAGGCCTTGTTTAAAGGAGGCCGACCGATAAAATACGGGCTTTATCCTTCAAAACCTCCCATATCTTCGTCTCCGTTTCTTTCCTGCCTGTCCCTTTGTCTTTTAGACTGGTTGAACCTGTACGTAAAAGAAAGGGTAAACTGACGTTCTCTCCACTGGAATTCACTTTCCGTTTCGAAAGAATCCGTAATGGTCTCCATTTTCCGTTTGCGGGAATTAAAGAGGTCACTGACATTAAGGGAAACGGTAGCATTGTCATTAAGAATGTCTTTGCTGAAGGCTAGGTTGGTAGACAGCATGCCCTTGTATTCGTTCTGGGAATTACTGTATGGCCCCCTGTAAAAAAGGATGGTCTGGAAATCAATTTTTCCGGGCAGGTTTACCTTGGAATTAAGACGGGTAAACCAACTGGTATTGTCGGCGTCATAGCTGACATCGTTATAACTTCCCCTTAATGAGGATCTGAAGAAGTTAAAGTCCGTATTTATTCTCCACCACTGAAAGGGAGAGTACATCAGGGCCAGTTCAAAACCGAAACGGCTGTCCGTAGCCAGGTTTATGGGACCGCGTTTTATAATGGGATCCCCTTCGTCTGTAACATTGCCCGTAGGTTCGGAAATAAACTGAAAAACGTCGGTGGCGTATTGGTAATATACGGAAGCATTAAAGGTTAGGTTTGTCCACTGCCTCAGGTATCCCAGGTCGAATGCATCGGAATAGCTGGGGTTGAGGTCGGCATTTCCCTGGAATACATTGGTCTTGCTCTCCCTGGAAGGGAAAGGGTTGAGGAATCGTGACCAGGGGCGTCGTATACGGCGGTTATAGCCGAGGGTAATACTTTCGTTTTCCCGGAGTTCGTACCCAAGGTTTACAGTGGGGAATACCTTGGTGTAATTCTTTTTGGCATCCAGGTCAAAGCCTTCTACGGAAATATCGATATTGGTAATTTCGGTACGCAGCCCGAGGAGCACGGAAAATTTGTCGAATTTCGTGCCATACTGTGCATAGAAGGCATGAATGTGTTCATCGTAGTTGAACAGGTTGGTAAGGCTGTCGTTTACGTAGAAGTTCCCTTCATCGTCCTGGTTCTCTACGGTATAGTCATTGGACATATCGTTGAGGTTGCTTTTAAAACCGGCCTCGAACTGGGACTCTTCTCCCAGGGGGAGGACATAATCGGCCTGCACCAGGATATTCTTTTGTTTTTCAAATGTTCTTAGCTTTTCATAGGTTCGCGGTCCTTCATCCGGATAGACCGGCTGATCGTAAATGTTGGAGCGTTCATCTTCCTCGTCGTCACTGTGCTGCAGGGCAACAGAAAGTTCGTGGCCCTCATCGTTGAACTTTCCTAAATAATTGAGGTTGAATTCCAGGGTCTTGTCCTTTTCATCTTCTCCGGTGTAGCGGAAGACCTGGTTGGTGAGGTTGCGGTTATCATCGAATTTATCCGTATAGTTTTTCGTGGTGTTATCACCGTTCTGGTCACGAATAAGAACAGACCCTACTATGGAGTGCTTGTCATTGATATTGTATTCAGCCCCTACATTGGCGTTTAAATTATTGGACTTTCGGTTTCGGTCACGCGTTTCTTCCAGGAATCTGTTGTCCACATTGCCCTTGTATTCGGTGAAGTTATATGAGTTTCCGGGAGCGTCCCTGTAACTGTAACCTCCATTGGTAAAAAAGTTGAATTTACCTGTTCTGTAATTGAGGTTTGTAGAAACCCCGTGATTATCCGGAATTCCTGTATTAACGGTTACAGAGCCGTTAAAGCCGTCGGCTTTTCCCTTCTTGAGGATGATGTTCAGTATACCCCCGGTACCTTCCGCGTCATAGCGGGCGGAAGGGCTGGTAATGACCTCCACTTTTTCGATGGCGTCAGACGGAAGTTGCCGCAATGCGTCTGCGGAGTTCAGCCCGACAAGGCCCGAAGGCCTTCCGTTGATGAGGATACGAACGTTGTCATTTCCCCTTAAACTTACATTCCCTTCCACGTCGACAGAAACAGAAGGTACATTGTCCAGGACGTCTGAAACGGAACCTCCCTTGGTAGTGAGGTCCTGTCCTACATTATATATTTTTTTGTCGAGACGAAGTTCTACTGTGGTCCGTTGTCCCACGACTTCCACTTCATCCAGTTGTGCGATGTCTAGAGAAAGGGGGATGGTCCCCAGGTTTTTGGAACCGGTGAGGGACTGATTTTTTAAAGTATAGGATTTGTAAGACATGAATTCCACGCTTACATCATAGTTTCCGGCACTTATGGTTACATTGAATTTTCCTTCCGCATCGGTCAGGCCCCCGCTAACTTTTTCCGGGTTATCGAGGCTTCGCACCACCAGGGTGGCGAATTCCAGGGGATCATTGGTTTCACTGTCTACTACTGTTCCGGTAAGAGTTACCGAATCGGATCCCGACTGCTGGGCGAAAGAGTATTGTAAAAGGAAAATACTCAGTAATAATAAGGTTTTTTTCATTACTTAGGTGAGTTATTTTTTTTAGGATTTTTAAGTTAGATCGTAAATGTAAGCCAAGGTTTAAGGGGATATGGTTAAATGTTTGTTAAATGTGGAATTTAACACTTAACCCCTGTAAACAGGCGTGGGAGAAGGGAAAAGGAACAAATAGGGAAACAAAAAAATCCCTGCCCGGACCGGGATCGAAAAGATCACGGGCTGGCAGGGAAGTTTGGTTTATAGTTGTTCCGGAAGAAAGCTTATCCCAGGAAGGGGTAGCGGTAATCTTCGGGAGATACAAAAGTTTCCTTGATAAGGCGGGTAGAGACCCATCGCAGCAGATTGAGCGCAGACCCGGCTTTGTCATTGGTCCCGGATGCCCTGGCACCGCCAAAAGGCTGCTGTCCTACAACGGCTCCCGTGGGTTTGTCGTTGATATAGAAGTTACCTGCACTGTTTTCCAGGGCTTTGGCAGCTTCTTCCACGGCATAGCGGTCATTGGAAAAGACTGCTCCCGTAAGGCCGTATTCGGATGTACTGTCTACCAGCTGAAGTGTTTCTGCCCACTTCTCGTCTTCATAGACATATACAGTAACTACCGGGCCGAACAATTCGGTGGTCATGGTCTTGTATTGCGGGTTTGTGGTGAGGATCACGGTGGGTTCGATAAAATATCCTTTGGATTTGTCATAACCTCCACCCACAACGATCTCCGCATCCTGATCTGCTTTGGCCTGGTCGATATAGCTGGCCAGCTTGTCAAAGGAACCTTCGTGGATCACTGCCGTGATAAAGTTGCTCATATCTTCGGGCGATCCCATCTTAAAGGATTCCACATCGGCCTTAACAAAGGACAGGACTTCATCGGCCATCGATTTCGGCAGGTATACCCTCGAGGCGGCGCTGCACTTTTGTCCCTGGAATTCGAAAGCTCCGCGGGAAATAGCCGTAGCCACCTGTTTTGCTTTCGAGCTGGGGTGGGCGATGATAAAGTCTTTTCCCCCGGTTTCGCCTACGATCCTCGGGTAGGTCTTGTAGGTGTGTATGTTGGCTCCTATCTTGGACCATATGTTCTTGAATACGTTGGTAGACCCGGTAAAGTGTATTCCCGCAAAATCCGGGCTGGCCAGGATGGTGTCGGTGATCATCACGGGATCGCCGGATACCATGTTGATAACACCGTCGGGTACTCCTGCTTCCTTGAATACGTCCATGATCACCTTGGCGGAGAACATCTGGCTGTCGCTGGGTTTCCAAATGGCCACGTTACCCATCAGGGCAGCACTCGAAGGCAGGTTTCCTGCAATAGCTGTAAAATTGAACGGGGTAATGGCATATACAAAACCTTCCAGGGGCCTGTATTCCACCCGGTTCCAGATACCTTCGGACGATTCGGGCTGGTCGTTGTATATCTGAGCCATGTATTCTACGTTAAACCGCAGAAAGTCTACGATCTCACATGCTGAATCAATTTCGGCCTGATAGATGTTCTTGGATTGCCCCAGCATGGTAGCTGCATTCATTTTGGCACGGTAAGGGCCTGCAATAAGATCAGCAGCACGCAAGAACACGGCAGCACGCTGTTCCCAGGGCAGGGCAGCCCATTTTTTACGGGCTTCCAGAGCCGTAGCTATGGCCTTTTCTATATGCGATTTTTCAGCAAGGTGGTACTGGCCTACAATGTGCTGATGGTCATGCGGAGGTGCAATAGACCTGGTGTTCCCGGTACGGATCTCCTCACCACCTATATAGATGGGGATATCTACCGAACCGTTAAAATAGGCTTTGTACTGGTTTAGTACCTCTTCTCTTTCAGGGCTTCCAGGGGCATATGACTTTACAGGTTCATTAACTGCCACCGGAACATGAAAAAAACCTTTTCCCATTTCTCAGATTGAATTTAATTGTTTAGTGTTTCCTTTTAAGCCCCTGATATCTCTTTCAGGGTACATATTATGTGTACAACAAGGGCCAAAGGTAATAAATACGAAAAGGTTTTAGGGGGATTTGATCAAGAAATTTTTTCTCCGGAAAAACAGGTGCGAAAATCAGGGTTAAATAGTTGTTAATGAGTGGTGTAAGTGTGTTTTGGAAATAAGGTTGAAACAGATGCGAAGCGGGGGTGTATTTTTTCGGTTTTCACGTTAGGCTGGCGGAGTTCACACAGTACTTTGTTCTGGTTTCGTTGATACATAATATGAAACACAATCTGTAACTGTGAATGAGGTGCTGTTTCGAATTTGGATCTGTAGCCTGACATGGTTGTGAAGATTTATATCACCTCTTTTTTGTGTAAAATAAAAAACACCTGTTAATATCGAAAAAAAATTAACAGGTGTTTTTAGAAACGCTGAATTATAACTCTATTTAACGAGTACTCTTTTGGTCAGGGTTTTATCATCAACCAAAAGTTTTATAACATAAATATCATTACTTCGATATTGAGGGATGTTGATCTCTGTTTGTACTTCAGAGTTCACTATTTTGACATCTTTATCAAACATCTTTTTTCCGGAAGTCCCGGAGTATATAATAACTTTGGCATTATCTGAGACTATATTATCATTTGCGGTGTATTGAAGTTGAATTCTTCCGTTGTTGGATGGGTTGGGGTAAACTTGGAAAGAAGTGTTTATGTCTGTTGTTTCTGCAATGGGTTTTGAAATAAGATCAACATTTGTCTTTTGAGAATTAGGAACTACTGTTATTGTAATGATATTGCTCTGACTTCTATCCGAATTTTTAGAATACACAAATCTTTTGTATTGTATCGTTTGGGCTTCAGAATAACTCGGAGGCTGGTAGTTTTTAGATGTTGCACCTTCAATATCTCGGGCTCCTCTACCTTTTAATTCTCTCCACTGATAAGAATAGGTACCACTACCTCCTTGAGGAGTACTTCCGGTTATTACACTTGGTCTTTCATTGATATTTATGGTTTGATCTCCTGATATATAATTGTTTTCAATAACATATTTAGGCTTAACGGTAATAGTTACCGTATTACTTGCGCCTGTTACATTTTCAAAAATTGCTAAACGCCTATATTTATATGTCGCTCTGGGGTATAAGTGAAGATTTATTGGATTGGAAGAACCGCGATTAAATATATCAATCCATTGAGACTCTTCTTTTCTTTGCCATTTATAAGTTGGGTCTCCATCTCCTCCAGAGGCATTATTTCCTGTTATTTCAAAATGTTCTCTATAAAATACAGTTTTATCTCCGTAAATTGTATTGTTAATTGAGATAAACCGGATGGTAACTTCATTACTAATACTTTTTTTAGCATCGCCTGAGTTTACAATTCTCCTGTATTTTGTAGTTTTGGTTAGAACAGGAGGTCGATAATCTTTCCCCTTTGAATTTATAGTTATATTTTGCCAACGGCCACTGTTGAAATGTTGCCATTGATATTCATATTGTCCATTTCCTCCCGTCGGGGTGCTGCCTAACAATTTTTTAGGAGTAACGCCTTGTCCAACGGATTGATTATCTCTTATATCGTTATGATCTATAGGTTTTATCGGTTTAGGTTTTATTTTTATTGGAATTTTATTGCTTTTCGTGATTCCATAACTAGGAATATTCATTTCGGCAATAAGAGTTGAACCATCGGGATAATTTGAGGATGACAAAGTTTTATTAGAAAAAGTTCGACTATCCCAGTATCTCGGTGAAATGGTCATGGTGCCTAAAATAGAAGTTATCATGGAGGAGTTGGGGAACATAATTCCAATATTAGCCGACCCTCCATAATCAATTCCACCAGTATTATATTCCACGGTAAAATCAATTTTAACACTTCCTCCATCCGGTATTTCTATGGTTCCGTTGCTTATAGAAGAACCTCCGGAATATTTAACATTCTTAATTTTAATGGATTGGGAATGGGCTAATGAAATTGTTAGCAATAGCGTAGCTAACAAAAAGTAATTTTGTTTCATAGCAGAAGTAGGTTTAGTTTGTTTGGATTAAATAGGGGGCTATTGACGATTCAATTTATAGGATTGTAGTTCTTTAACTACAGAATTATAATCATTTAAATTTACATTTGCGTTATTTATAAAATCAGACGGTGCAACAATAATTCTGAATAATTGGTTTTGAGTATATTCGTCACTAAGGGTTCCGAAGTCTTCGATATTTCCACCCAAGAAAATATTGACTTCTCCAAAAGTATGCTCGAAATCATATTCCAGAATATCTCCATTAGTAAAATAAACTCTTTGAGAGAGAGGTTTCCAAATATCAATTTCTCCTTCCGGATCTTCATAATATTCGCTCGATCTGTAAACTAAAACACCATCGGATTCAAAGACTTCTATACCTTTATCGGCAAAAAGGAGTGTATGACTATAGCCGTTACTTTCGTTAAAGTCTACAAAAAAATCATAAGTCGTACCAATTGCTCCATCTAACCCGTCTTCCCCGGGAGGTCCCTGATCACCTTCACAAGAAACAAAAGCCAGGCTGGTCACTACTAATAATGCAAGAATTCTTTTCATCGTTTTCGTTTTAATTTTTGATAAAGGTAATAATTTTCTGAATGACCCGTCCATCCCCGAGAATTTTTCTGTGTCCCAGCCCGGAGGTGATCATCAGTTCTCCCTGGCTTAGGTTTTTAAGGATATTCCGGGCTGCGCTTTCCGGGACATCCAGGTCGTCCGTATCGTGGATGATCAGCACCGGGATGTATACGTCCCGGGCGGCTGTACTGGCAGAGAGGGTGTTAATGTCAAAGCCCATCTGCTGGTCAAAGGACTTTTTTAAGCGGTGGCTTATTTCATCCTTTAATCCCAGTGTCCTCACGAAGTCCAGGGCAATATCCGAGACCATGTCGCCGGAACCTATGGTGACCAGTTTTTGTATGTCCAGCCCTTTTTTCACAGCGTTGAGCAGCGTCATCCCTCCGAGGGAATGGCCGATGGCAGCTTTGAACGGGCCGTATTCCTTTTCGAGCAGCATTACCGCTTCGATAAATTCTGCCATATTGGAGGTCTTTCCGTCTGCCCTGCCATGGGCCGGGGCATCGAAGCTCACGGTAGAATATCCTGCTTTGCACAGGGCGTCGGCAATCTTAACCAACTGGGTGCCCCGGCCGCTCCATCCGTGTACCAACAGTATTTTTTCAGGACTGTCCCCGTATTCATATACCACGATCTCCTTATCAATGGAAGGGATATTCTTTCGGGTTTGCCTGCTTTCCCCGTCCATATGCTGTTCCCGTTTCGGTATTTTATATTTAAAAGGGGAGGTGAACAGCTTCGCTGCAAACTTTGTAGCGAGGCCGGGGGACAGCGATTGGAGGAACTTTCCCGTATATCGTATGCTTTTGGGTATTTCGATGGTCTGACGATAACCGTTGTTGTTTCCTTTTTTTTCCATAGGCAGGGTTTGCAGGATGCAAGTTAGTGTATTGTTTGCACGGGGCAAAGGAGAGGCGGCAGGTTTAACTTTCTGATTGTTGGTTTCGTGTTGTGGGTTACACCCCCTGTGTCCACACTTAGAGTTTCATCTTTTAGCTTAATAGTTCGCCTTATAGCCTTCTTATCGCTTACTAAGATGTTTCCTTACGCCTTTTATCCACTTCCGTAAGGGTCTTTCCGCGGTCCCTGCCGTAAAACAGGTGTTTGGGGCTTCCGATGACCTGGGCGGAATAAATCCCGGAATGCCCGGAGAACAGGTAGGCGGTGACACAGGCAATGGCGATGAACATACCGCTTTGAATACCGAAGAGCTCTATGCCCATAATGGTACAGGCAATGGGGGTGTTCGTCGCCCCGGAAAAGACGGCTACAAAGCCCATTCCTGCGAGTAATGCCACAGGCAGGGGAATAAAAAGGGCCAGGGCATTGCCCAAGGTGGCACCGATAAAGAACAAAGGGGTCACCTCGCCACCCTTAAAGCCGGCACCGAGGGTAAAGGCGGTAAAGACGATCTTCAGGACAAAGTCATAAGGCGGGAGTTCTGTTTCAAAAGCATCTACAATAGTGGGGATCCCCAGGCCTATGTATTTGGTAGTCCCCATAAGATATACGACTACGGCAATAACCGCTCCTCCCAGAACCGGGCGTAGCGGCGGGTATTTTATTTTACTGCCGAACAGCTTGCCGAAAAAATGTGTCGACCGCGAAAAGGCCAGGGCGGCCAGGCCGAATAAAATTCCGGCCAGTACAGCCCATAGCAGGAACGGTAACTGCATGTCGGGTACTGTGGCAATATGATAGTGGGTATGGCCTACCTGCCACCAGCGGCAGGCATAATCGGCAATGACCGCGGTAAGGACACTGGGCAGGAGGGCTTCGTAACGCATTCGGCCTATAACCAGCACTTCCAGGGCAAAGACCGCCCCGGCAAGAGGCGTGCCGAAGACCGAGGCAAATCCGGCACTGATACCGATGATAAGCAGTATTTTCCGGTCTCTCGGGCGCAGGCGGAATATCCTGGTAAACTGGTCGGCAATAGCCCCGCCCATCTGTACCGCAGTACCTTCACGGCCGGCCGATCCCCCGAAAAAGTGGGTGGCTACGGTGCCGAATAGTACCAGGGGCGCCATTTTCAGCGGAATGATCTGCCTGGGGCTGTAAAATTCTTCGAGAAGCTGATTGTTCCCTTTCACCACATCCTGGCCCCAATAGTGATAGCTCAACCCTATGATAAGTCCGCCGAAAGGAAGCAGCCAGATGATCCACTGATGTGCTTCCCTGTAATTCGTGGCCCAATCGAGTGCAATAAGAAAAAAGGCTGAGGCCGATCCGGCCAGGATACCTACCAGTGCAGATAGCAAGATCCATTTGCCCAGGAAAAAAAGGGAGGGAAATTGTTCTATGGAACGCAGTTTTCTGGAAACCTCTTGTTTTGTCATAATGATGCCTGTTATACATTAATATAATGCCCGATAAAGGTTATCTGAAACAATTACCCGGATCAAACAGGCGCCATCATCCCTCGTTAAAGGGCGGTTTCCGGCAGACACCATTGCCACTGATAAGATTAAAGCTGCAAAAATAGTTAAATTTCCTGAAATCGGAGACAAAACTCGTTTTTCAGGTAAAAGATTGATGGAAGATTGAATCCTGATGGCTGTTGGAAGATTGATAAAAAAAGTTTCAATCTCTTTCAATCTTCCGGCTTAGCCGGACCAATCTCGTATCAATCTTTTACAATTCAGATAACATTATCCGGGGTAAGTTTATCATTGGTGAACTCAGGGATAGAATGTGATACAAACCGGGGATTTTACGTCTAATTGCCCCTCGTAAGACAATCTTCCTGTTTCGGGATCAATGTCGAACTGTACAATATTTCCCGAATTCTGATTGGCTGCATACAACTGCTTTCCGGAAGGGTGGATGGCAAAGTTCCTCGGAAAATCTCCCCGGGTAGATTCGTGTTGCACAAGCGATAATTTACCGCTATCCGGGTCTATGGCGTATACTGCGATGCTGTTGTGCCCACGGTTGGAACCGTAGAGGAATTTTCCGTTGGGGTGTATGTGTATATCGGCTGTATTGCTTTGTCCTTCAAACCCTTCGGGAAGCGTGTTGATGGTTTGTATCTCGGTCAGTTTTCCTTCTTCGGCATCGTATGCATAGGCGTGGATGGTATTGTTGAGTTCATTGATCACGTAGGCATAATGCCCTTCCGGATGAAATATAAAATGCCTCGGGCCCGCCCCGGGCGATGTGGCAGCAAATTCCCCTGGCGCGGGGACCAGGCGGTCTTTTTCCCCGTCGATACCGAAAATCCATATTTTGTCACTACCGAGGTCGGGAATAAATATAAAACGGTCATCGGGTGAAACGGCTACCGAATGGGGGTGCGATTCTCCCTGCCGCGCTGTGTCAGGGCCTGATCCGTTTAATTGTACAGTATCTGCCGGAGACAACAAACCTTTTTTGTCCCTTTTGTACATTTTTACTACGCCACCTACATAATTGGCCACAAATACATATTTTCCCTTGTGGTCCAGGTTCACGTGGCAGGGGGCCTTGGCATCGGTGGGTAATTCCTGGAGAAAGACCGGCTTTTTAAAATCGTCCAGGGCAAATACATGCAGGGCCCCTGTTTCGTTCTCTCTGGCAACCTCACTCACTGCATAGAGGTTTTGTCTGTCGGGAGAAATGGCCAGAAAAGATGGATTTGTCATTTTTGCTGCTGTGGTTACAATTTTGAGTTGGCCATCGTTTCCTTCCCTTTGCAACAGGTATACGCCTTCTGCCTTGCCGTCCACATGTCCTTCTTTCCTGGTATAAGTACCGATAAAGGCAAAAGAAGCATCTTTAGGGGCTGCTGTATTTTTTGGGGCCTTGTTTTCCCCGGGCAGGGTGGTCCGGTTCTTTTTTTCTTTGCAGGCCAGAAGGGTCGCGGTGCAGGCGAGGAGTAAAAACGTTTTTTTTAGCATTGAAATGTATTTTTAAAAAGAATGACGGGGCTTTTGGATTGTGTCCCTTTCTTTCCAAAAATAAGGATTTTTCCGATTGTACATTTTGAACAGGCAAAAAAAGGTTTTTGTCATTTGAACCGGGTCCGGCCTGTTTAAAACAGCTTCTAAAAGTTAATTCTTATATAAAAGTAGAAAATAACCCGTATTTGTCTTGGGGGACGGTTTTATCTTTAATATATTGCGGGTATTAGTAATTCGATATTTGATTTGGTATATTTTTTTGTAAACCTTAATTTTTAAAAACTTAGTAGTATGGCTTTTAAAGCAACGTTAAATGTAGGCGGGAAGAAAGTAAATATTCTGAATGCCAATTACGATCTGGCACAGGAAGTTGATGCCACAGGGCGTCCTTCTTCTGTAACCCGTGGAGGAAGAATTTATCTGACGGTAGAATCTACCGGGGACTCTTTCTTTTTTGAGTGGATGACCAATAATTTTGAACGTAAGAACGGAACCATCACTTATATTAAGCGCGATACTGACGCTAAACTCAGGGAAGTGCATTTTACGGAAGGTTACCTTGTAAAATACAGGGAGAATTTCGAAGCTGCAGGAAGGAATCCCTTGACGGAGACCTTTACCATTTCATGTCGTGTGATTTCCAGCGGTGGCGGGGAGCACATGAACGAATGGGTGTAATTATTCCTTTTGATTTAATATCGTAAGTGATCAAATCAAATGCTAAGGGGGGAGTTTTAAACTTCCCCCTTATTTTATATTCAATATCCTGTATCCCGGCCATAGTTTTTTTGCGGCAGGAGAAAATACAGAACGGTCACTGCCAGTACGGCAAATATGTAATAAGAGTTTTGGAATAATGCCATATAGCCCAGCTGGGTATTGGTAAAGCTCAATAGAATAAGTACCTGGGCCCCGTAGGGCAATATACCTTGTACAATACAGGCAAACAGGTCCAGGATCGAAGCGACCCGGGGCCTCGGGAGGTGATATTCCGTGGCAATATCCTTGGCCAGGGAGCCTGAGACCAGGATGGAAACCGTGTTGTTGGCTACGGCAAAATTGACAGCACCGACAAGGAGCCCAATGCCCCATTGCGCACTTTTAGCCGAGCGGATCCGCTTTTTCATTTGCGATAATATCCAATCGATCCCCCCTTGTTTTTCTACCATATAAGCCAATCCTCCGGTGAGCATAGAAAGCAAGAAGATCTCGGTCATGGAAGTAAAACCGCTGTATATCTCTTTTGTATAGGAGATCACAGTAAAATCCCCCTGAACGAACCCGATTGCACCTGCCACCAGGATCCCGAGCAGTAAGGCTATAAAAACCTGGACGCCCAGTATGGCCAGAACAATGATCAAAAGATAAGGGACCATTAGCCAATAATTGTTAGGGACCGTAGCCATAGACAGTCCTTCCGGTAAAACTTCGTTCCGGCCACTCCAGAAAAGGATCAGCAGGGTGATGAGAGCTGCCGGAAATACCAGCTTGAAATTCGCCTTGAATTTATCTTTCATCTCACAGCCCAGTGTTTGTGTGGCTGCAATGGTCGTATCTGAAATGAACGACAGGTTATCTCCAAACATAGAACCACCCAAAAGTGCCCCGCAAAGCAAAGCCATAGAAATACCGCTTTGTTCTGCCAATCCCACAACGATGGGGCCTAGGGCCACAATACTGCCTACGGAGGTACCGATGGAAACCGATAAAAAACATGAGATCATAAAAATACCTGCTGCCAGATAGCGTACAGGAATATAAGTAAGCCCGATATTAACCATCATATCTACCCCGCCAATGGCCTTGGTCACCGTAGCAAAAGCCCCTGCCAGGAGATAAATAATACACATGGTGATGATCTTCGGATCACCGCAGCCCGCTATAAAATGATCCACTTTTTTCGGAACCGGTGCCCGGTAGATCAGAAAAGCAACCATAATGCCCAAAGCAATCGCCACGGGAGAGGGAAGCTGATAAAAATCTCCCAGATAAATTCCCGTACCGAGAAAAATCGCAATAAAAACAAAAAGGGGAATTAAGGTGTAAAACTTGTTTTTTGACATTTGATTACGTTATAAGATGGGCAAAGGTAGTCCCGGTTGGAAAAAAATGGATTGAAAAATGCCATATTTCCCCAATTTCCGACCCGATGATGGCAGCACCGTTTTTGATATGGAAAGTGAAATTTTAATGATACTGCAAATATAGGCGTATTTTTTTATGCGCTTCCGCATGGTTGGGCGAAGCCAAAGGGCTGTAAAAATATCATTGGATCAATAAGAAGTTTCAGGTTTAAGGAGAAAAGGGGAGAGCCGGCCCCGGAACTTCAGAAACAGATTGAAATGAAAGGGAATATTATTTTTTGATCACAGCCGTCGCCGCAATTTCGATCATCAGGTCTTTGTGGACCAGTTGGTCGATCTGCATTGCGGTACTGGTAGGTGGTGCCTCCGGGTTAATATAACGGTCCCGGACTTTTCTGAATGTTCCCAGTTTGGAAATATCTGTAAAATAGCAGTCTATTTTTACCAGGTCGTCCATGCTTCCTCCCGATTTTTCCACGAGAGAGCTAATATTCCGGAAAACCTGGTCTGCCTGTTTTTCAAAATCGTTTATACCTACAATTTCACCCTTTGTATTGACGGCGATCTGGCCGGACAGAATAACCATTTTAGAACCGCCCAGGTCTATCTCTGCACTATTCGAATAGCCCCTTTCGGAAACATCTATAAATTCGGTTTTGGAATGTTCGGGAGTGCAGGCAATAAATAACAGGGAAACGAGGAGCAGGGGGATGGATTTCATTTTTCCGGATGTTAGGTTAGGGAAATGCTACTTCGAAAATATGGATTAGTTTCCTGTTTCCAAAATCTAAAGTGATCAGAAAAAAGACAAATACACGGTGGCCCTTTATGGCAGCACCGTGTATTTGCCTGGCATGCTCTAAACCAGCGTATAGTTTTTCATCACAAACTGTTCGGTAAATCCCAGCTTGTCATAAAGGCCTTTCCCCATGGCGGAGGCTTGCAAAGTGGCGTATTGGGCTCCGGCGTCTATTGCCTTGTTCAGTGTAAATCGCATGATCTCTTCGGCAAATCCTTTTCTTCGCATTTCGGGAATAACACCTACGCCGTGTATCCCGGCTACCCTGCCTGTATAGTGTATAATGGCAGTTCCTATGGGCTGGTCCTGAAAACAGACCAGGAAATACGAAACCTCTTTCCCGGTGTGCAGCAGTATGTTCTCGCCTATACGGTATCCGAAAGCCTTCGGATACAGGGTTGCCCATGCACTGGCCTCATCACGATTGGAAACAGGCCGTATGTCCAACCGGTCCGCCTGCGGGAAATGAGTGGTAAGGGGTAAGGACATGCCTACCTGTTCAAAAATTTGGGTAAACCCTTCGGATTCCAGTAATTCATACGATCTGCTATCGTAAATATCCCAGTAAGGCACCGTCAGTTTTACCTGGCTCGATTTCAGGATGTTTAAGATGTCTTTTACGGTGTGTTCCGTAATATCCCGGTTAAACCATAAACGATTGGGCCAGTCAGAGTCCGGTACCGTAGCATAATCGAAAAACCCGTTTGTGTGATAGGATTTAAACGGAGAACTCACAGTGGCCCAAAGCGAGGTCAGGTTTTCTATATTGGCTTTGGTGATATTGATGTTTTCTTGTGTTTTCATTGATTGATTTTTAGGTTGAAAATCCGGAGTTTGAGGTTCTGTATGTGGATTAATGCTATTTCTGACTTCTGACCTCCTACTTCTGACTTTTTTTTATTTCAGGTTAATGAGTAAAATTCCGGCGATCATGGAGATGACCCCTATGGTTTTTTTCAGGGTTATGGGCTCGGTGGGCAGGTTCAGCCATCCGAAATGACCGGCTATCACTGCAAAGATAAGCTGACCGCACAATCCCAGGGATATCATGGTAGAAATTCCAAGCCTGGGAATGGTATAATAATACAGGCTGATGCCCAGTACGCAGAAAAGCCCCCCGATAAACCACAGGTAAAAAGGGATATGCTGTATCGTTTCCCTGTCCGGCAATTGTTTAAGGCTGATAGCGGCGACGATCAGGGCAAAGATCGTACTGAAAAAGAATGCTGTGACCGATGCCAGGAAGGGGTTTTTCAGCAAAACTCCCAGATGGGCATTATAACTTCCCTGGGCCGCGAGGAAGATCCCGCCCAGAAAAGCTAATGCAGATAGTGTTAACTGGTTCATTGTTTATCAATTGAAATTCTTTGAATAGTTTAGATGGCTACGATCAGTACGATAGCAGGTTATAACGGAAGGTTCCGGCTGGATGACCTTCAGTAAAAATTATTATTCCGGCATAAAAGCTAAAGCGTCAACCTCGATAAGCATGCCGCCCAGAGCTAATCGGGGTACGGGAATTAAGGTGCTCGCAGGGAATTTTCCGTCTTTCCATACGTTCTGCATCTCTTCGGTCCAGACCTGTAATTTGTCCTGATCGTGGTCTACAATCAATATCGTAATTTTAAGTACATTTTCGGGATTCAGGTCATATTCCGCTAAAACACTTTTTAAGTTGAGCAGGGCGTAACGGACCTGAGTTCTGAAATCATCCGAAAGCCTGTGTTCCAGATCTTCACCTCCGCTCTGGCCCGAAATAAATACATAACTGCCCTTTGCCGTAGTGCCGGTGGAATGGCTAAAGCCATATGGCGTAGGATCAAATAGAGTCCCCGGGTTTTTATGTACGATAGCACTCATATTTTTCAGTTTTAAATGGTTGTCCTCTTTGTTCGTATCAATACATCCCATAAGTAAAAGCAGGATGGTCGTTAATGATAAAAGAGTTATTTTCATAACTTGTTGCTATTGTGTTTGTAATGTTTTAATGAATTGGAATATCCGCTTTCTTTCTCCTGCGATAGTTGATCAATATCATAGCGATAAGAATGGTCACAATACCTGTAATCTGTAAGATGCCTATGTGCTCCGAAAGCAACAGGTAAGCGCTAAAGACCGACACGGGGATTTCCAGGGCTGCAATAATGCTTGCCAGCCCGGTACCGATCTCCGGAATACCTTTGTTGAACAAAACAGGCGGTAGTATGGTGCCGAACAGGCCCAGAACAATGCCCCATTTTAAAAGGGCCTCCCAACTGAATTCCTCAATGATCCGGATATTCCAGAATATGAGAATGGCCAGAAAACCTCCGTATACAAGGTATTTGCTTCTTATCATATTGGGTAAATGGAGAGATACTCTGTTTGCGGCATAAATAGCCACTGTATAGCTTACGGCAGCTAAAAGGCCATATAGGATCCCTTTAAAACTGAAATTGATATCGGTTTCAAAGACCCTTGCAGCCATGAGCGTACCCAGAATGGCAACCAATGCTCCTGCAATTTTTCTTTTACGCACTAATTCCCTGGCGGTAAAAAATTCTAATATGACTCCCATCCAAATGGTCTGCATCAAAAGGATGATACCGACAGATACAGGTACATACTGGATGGACAGGTAATAAAAACTACTCGTCAACCCAAGAGAAGTGCCAAACAGGAATAGCCTTAGCCTGGGGTAAATTGAAACAGGGCTGCCGGATTGATGTGTTTTACCACTACGCTTAACCAACACAGCACCAATACTCAGGATAACCGCACCAAACAGATATTGAGAAAATGTAAGCCCTGCCGTGCCAAAGCCATCGTTGTTGGCCAGCTTGACGATCGTTGCCAGGATGCCATAACTGGCAGCTCCAAAGGCAACTAACAATACTCCTTTTAAATTGTTCATCTTGCCTGAAAAATTGATTTAAATGAAAAAACTGCCATAAGAATGACCGGTTTTCTCATCGTACTTTCGTTTAAAATATTCAGGACAAAGTTATTTCACCCGGAACAGCAAAACATTTACATATGTTGAGAAGCTGTAAAATCGGTATTCAGTAATCATTGTTTTTTAGAGTAACCAAATACCGATTACCGATCACCTCCTTAACCTTTAGAACCGTGCAGTCGAAACACGATCTTTTCTGTACAAGATGCGTTTGCCCTGCCGGATGGCTCCTTTTATGCAGGTTTGTTTTCGTTTTTTATTTTTAAATTCTTTCGTATCCGGCTTAGTTGGGTAGGAGTAATACCCAGGTGGGAGGCAATGTGGAGTTTGGGAATTCGCCTGTCGATATCCGGATGCTTTTCCAGGAGTTTGAGGTATCGGTCGGTGGCATTTTCCATAACGAGGGAAATTTCCCTTTGTTCTTTTTCAATGATCCAGTTCTTTTCGATATAGGCGATATAGAAGTTGCGTATGTCTTCGTTCGTCCGGATAAGTTCGCGATAGCCCTTGTAGTTGATAGTGATAAGTATGGAATCTTCCAGCGCCTCAATGGTAAAATAAGAAGGGGCTCCCTGCAATAAAGATACCTTGGAAGCTGCATAACTCCCTTCCATAAAAAGGTTCTTATTATACACATTCCCGTCAGCATCGGTAAAGTAGGTTCGCAATGCCCCTTTGCATATAAAGTAGAGGGACCTGGCTACCTGGCCTTCCCGGAGCAATACTTCTCCTTTTTGAAGCGTCTGAAAATGGGTGATGGAATTTATGGACGACCAGGATTCATCCGTTATAGGAACATAACTTTCGAATGCTGACCTGAATGCGGCCCGGTATTTTTCTTTCTCCATGCTTCAGAATGTTTACGGATCAAGATATAAAAATACAAAAACAGGGCATACTATAAGAAACTGTCTAAATACTTCCGTAAAAATGATCTTTATTTTATTTGTTTGATGATTTTTTCTTAAAAATATTATTTTACGTAAATTTATTATGATTTTGTGTTAATTGTACAAATTATTTTCTTCATGAGCAGAAAATGGCTTTGGGTTGTAATAGGGATTCTCGTTGTGGGTTTTATGGTATACAGATATGTCTACCAGCCTCACAGGGATATTAAGAACGAAGAAGCCGCGTATACTTTTTCTTCAGAAGAATTTATCCGTGAATTCCGGGAAGATGCCGTGGCGTCAGCAGAAAAGTATGTGAACAAGGTGATCCGCATTGATGGTGAGGTAACAAGCCTGGAGAAAGAATACGTGGCAGTGGACAATTATATAATAGCCCAGTTTGGTGAACCCCCGGGAATAAAGACAGGAGAACGCATTTCCTTTAAAGGCAGATTCCTGGGATATGACGAACTGCTGGAGGAGATCCGGTTTGATGAGTGCTATATCTTAAATCATTAATCATATGAAACTTCTTACCCTATTATTATTCGTATTGCCCCTGTGCTGCTTTAGCCAGGACGACCTACTGGACGAACTGGATGCCGAAGTAGAAGAAAACGGCTATGTAAAGGCAGCTTTTAAAGGAATCAAAATCGTCAATTTTGAATCTACGAAACTGCTCTATAAAAATGATTTTTATTTTGTTGTGTCTCACCGCTTCGGGAGTATAAAATACGGCTTGGACGATTTTTTCGGATTGGACCAGGCTGTTACCCGGCTCCAGTTCATGTACGGTATTAGCGATGGTATAACGGTAGGGATTTCCAGGAGCTCTTACCAGAAAAACTATGGAGCTACGATAAAATACAGGCTTTTACGCCAGAAGGAAAACGGTTTTCCGTTTACAGTGGTAGGATATCATCTTGTAGCCGTGAATACAGAGATGAGTAAGGACAACCTGCCCGAAATGGAGTTTAAGCACAGGCTATCCTATACAACACAACTTCTGATCTCCAGAAAATTTACAGATAAGCTGTCCCTGGAACTGATGCCTACATTTCTGCACGAAAACTACGTGGTGGTCAACGAACAGGACAACTCACAGTTTGCATTGGGGGTAGGGGGGAGATACAAGTTAAGCCCGAGATGGAGCATAAATGCAGATTATGGCTGGCATCTTAACCGCGCCGGGTCTTCGCCTTTTAAGAACCCTTTGTCTATTGGAATAGACCTGGAAACAGGCGGACATATTTTTCAGATGCATTTTACCAATGCCCAGCCGATGTTTGAGAACGGTTTCCTCGGGCAGGCCGCCGGTGACTGGGGAGACGGGGATATCTATTTCGGTTTTAACCTTACCAGGATATTTTAATCTCCAGGGGCAGGAGTCCTGCCTCAACAAATCTCAATAAATCCCGGCAAATAACAAAAAACTGCAACATCATTGAATCGTTGTCAGAGCAGGAAAGAAGTACATACGATCGCTACTACAATGGCGGTGCCGAAGCTCAGCAGGGTGCCTATGAGAATGTATTCGGTAAGTTTCCGGTCTTTGGCCTGGGTAAGGTCGCTAAAACGGAAAATGGATTTTGCAGCGATCAGAAAGCCAACACCTTCCCAATGGCCGGTTGCGATAAAGATAAAGACCAGTAATCGCTCAAGAATGCCTATATACCTTCCCGCATTTTCCAGGGAATCATCCTTTTCCAGATCCGTTTTTGGGGTGTAAACAGAGATGGTGGTTTTGATGATAATGGATGTAGGAAAGGTAAGGAACAGTCCTCCCGTAAGAAGAAGCAACTGTTTTTCGGACAGGGAAAATGCCGGGATATATCCTTGTATAAGGCACCATACTGCAACAATGACCAGCAGATGCAACAACTGGTCGATGTAAAAGAACAGTCTTTTGGTCTTCGGGGTTTGCAGCAGTAGTTTGGCGGCATCTATAATAAAGTGGGTACCCCCGATGATAAGAGCTGCATACCATAGCCTGGAGTCCCAGAGAAAGAGGAAAACAAGGAGGATATGGATCAGTATATGCAGGTATAATTTTCCGGACGCCAGTTTTTTTTCTTCCTTTTCCTTAACCCCGCGGTCCGTTTGCAGGATAAAGTCGCCGATGAGGTGTGCGAGTAAAAGTTTTAGCAATATTACCATAGGGCAGATATTTTTTTGATATTGACAATCCGGGGCGAAGCACTATCTTGCCGGGGCGTGCTCTATATGGTCTATTTTGTGCCTGTACATACGATCCAGAGCCATGACCTCGTCGAGGTAGGCTCTTTTCTGGCGTTCGCTTACGGTATTCTGCTTAATGTTTATGAGTTTGCCCACTTCCTGTTGAGAAAGTTTTGGGTTTTCGATGGTCAGTTTTACGATCTCCGCAGAGTTGGGCGTCCAGTTGTCCATGGCTATGAGCCCGAGTTTAAAATAGAGGTTCAGTTCTTCGTCTATCCGGTGAACCCCGGTCTTGATAGCCAGGTTTTTCTTTTCCTTTTTCAGTGTTTCGAACAATTCTCCCGAAAAAATAAAAGCCTCGCCGTTCGATTCGGAAATGGTAGAGGCTTCGTGTGTCTTGGAACCTATGCCTATGGCCATCCGTACATCGAGGTCTTTGATCGTTTTAAGAGAGGCCTTGATGTATACGGCAGCCTGGAAAGCATTGTAATAGTCCTGTACCTCCACCTGGAAACTGTCGCCCCGGAAGACTTCCCAATATTTCGGGGCAGCAGATACGAGAGACAGGCTTTCCTTTAATGTAGAAAGCCATTGCACGGGCGAAGCCGCTTCGCGGGAATTGATGATGTCTCCGGTAATAACACTGGTCATATCACAAATATCTATTAAAAAAGCGATATTTGCAAATATCGCCTTAAAACACGATTTGTTTTGTTATCGTTTAAAAACACGATAATACATAATATCGTCTATTTAAACGATATATTAGGATGGAAACTAATCATCAATAGCTTAGGGAATATCTATTTGGACCTTGTATTTATCCGGAATGTCTGCCGTATCCGTATTCAGGTGGATCATAGAAGCGTGTGCCTTCCTTTCCTTTTTCAGTTCTATCCGTTTTACGCTTTTGTAAAAACGCTGTAATTCCTTTTCACTACGGATAATGATGCCGGGGACATCCACGTTGTTCCCGTGGTCGTCCTTGGCTACCATGGTAAAATAAGACGAATTACAGTGTTTTATGGCCCCTGTCTGAATATTTTCGGCATCCACCCGTATACCGACGATCATGGAAGAATTTCCTGTGAAGTTGATCGAAGCCTTCATGGTAACGAGTTCCCCGACCTCAATGGGTTTCAGGAAATCTACCGTGTCTACCGAAGCCGTTACGCAATAGGCTCCGGAGTGTTTGGAGGCACAGGCAAAAGCGATCTGGTCGAGCAGGGAAAGGATATACCCCCCGTGTATTTTGCCACTGAAATTGGTATGCGACGGCAGCATCAGCTCCGAAATAGTTACTTGCGATGCAGAAATGGTCTTGAATTTTACGGCCATGTCTAATTTATTTTATGAGGAGACTGTTCTTTCACGACATTCGTTACGAAATATTTGGTTTCTCCCAGCCAGAAAAAAGTGGTAAAGCGCTCCACATAGTCCACTTTAACATATTTTCCCTGGAATTTTTTAAGGTCCTCAATCACCTGTTTATCTTTGGGCAGGACCGAAAAATGGAAGATCTGTGCCCCTGAGATCCCCTGGCTGATCTCTCCTTCCCAGGTTTTTACCATGGCCCCCCTGTGGCTAACTTTGATGAGTTCTCCCGATCGTACCCCTTCACTATACGGTACATAATAGATAAAAGCATAGTAAATGAGGAAAATGGCTATGGCAGATAACAGGATAATAATGGCGGCTTTTTTCACTGGTATATAAATTTAAGTTAGAATGACTTTTTTTATTCAGTTGTGGCACAAGTGAGGCACAGTAGAGGGCGCAATGCATTGCGCCCTCTACTCTTCTTCGGTCTCTCCGGCACGTTTTACGATGGCTTCGGGAAGTGATTTTTTGGCTTTAGCGCCCATTTTTTTCAGCTTTTCGATGCTGATGATAATATTTCCCCGGCCCTCGAAGAGTTTGTTCATAGCTCCTTTGTACTCGGTTTTGGCCTCGTCCATTTTTTTGCCCACTTTAGTCAGGTCGGTAACCAATCCTTCGAATTTGTCGTAGAGGGCCCCGGCCTGCCTGGCTATTTCTATGGCATTTCGCTGTTGCTTTTCGTTGTTCCACATGGTATCGATAGTTCTTAATGTGGCCAGCAGGGTAGAAGGGGTGACAATAACGATGTTCTTGTCAAAAGCCTTGTTATACAGAGAATTGTCTTCGTGTACTGCAATGGCAAATGCAGGCTCGATAGGAATGAACATCAATACGAAATCCGGACTTTCCATCTCGTAGAGGTCCTCGTACTTTTTGCCGGAAAGCTGTTCGATATGACGTTTTATGGAATTGACATGTTCCTTGAGAAACAGTTCTTTCTGATCTTCTTCTGCATTGACATAGCGCTCATAGGCTGTAAGGGATACCTTGGAGTCGATAACCATTTTTTTACCATCGGGCAGGTGGATAATAACGTCCGGCAGTACGCGCGAGCCGTCTTCCAGGGTGAAACTTTGTTGTATGTCGTATTCGCGGCCCTTTTCGAGCCCGCTTTTTTCCAGCACCCGTTCCAGGACCAGTTCGCCCCAGTTTCCCTGCATTTTGCTGTCTCCTTTCAGGGCACGGGTAAGGTTTTCGGCTTCCCGGGTGATCTTCAGGTTCTGGTTTTGCAGATTGAGCAATTGCTCTTTCAGGGCAGAGTGAATGCTGATATTTTCCTTCTGGCTCTCTTCGACCTTTTTTTCGAACAACTGTATCTTTTCCTGCAGGGGAGTGAGGATATTCTTGATGTTTTCCCGGTTTTGCTGGGTAAACTTGTTGCTCTTTTCGTCGAGGATCTTATTGGCCAGGTTTTCAAATTCACGGGTAAATTTTTCCTGGAGTTTTTCTACCTCCTCTTTTTGTTCCCGGTTTTTCTCCCTGAGGTTGTCCAGTTCTGTTTCCTTCCGGGCGAGCTGAAGGCCTATGTTCTCCTTTTCACGCCGGAGGTCTCCCTTTTCCGAATGCAGTTTTTCGATGTCTTCGCGCAAACCGTTCGCTGTAGATTGCAACTGGTTTTCCCTCTCTGTCCAGGTGCTTTGCTGGTTTTTGGACTTCAATCCCTGGATATAGATCCCGGCAAAGACACCCGCAATAACAGATACGGCAGCTACGATAAAGATAAGGAGACTTTCGGTCATTTATAAGGGTGTTTTTTAAAGGGTACTTAATTTGTCAAAGATAGAAATTTTTCCTTCGGCTTCAGTTTATCCTGAGTGAAATCGACGGACTCAGGAACCGGTCTTTTGGTTTTACCCGGGTAACTTTTTCGGGCGCTTCTTAAGAACCACAGTATTAAATCGTAATTCGTCGATCGCAAATCAAAAAACGTAGCTTACTTCACCTTGAAGGTCCCCGTATTCCGGTCGAATGTGATGAGGTCTCCGGGGAAGAGGTGGTTAAAACTTCCTTCTTCGATAAGTTGGCAGGGCGAGCCGAAATACGTTCCCTTGCTGCTCATCACCAGGATCTTGTGGCACAGTTGTATGGAAAGTTCGATCTCGTGAGATGAATAGAGAATACTCTTTTGCGTTTGGCGGGCCAGGTCTTTAAGGAGTTTAAGGATGTAGGTCTTGTGATATACGTCGAGATGGGTAGTGGGCTCGTCGAGGATTACGATCGATGTGTCCTGGGCAATGGCCCGGGCGATCATTACTTTTTGTAATTGTCCGTCGCTTAGGGTGTAGCATTTTTTGTGCTGTATTTCCCCGAGATTCAACAGGTTTATGGCTTCCTTTACTTTGTGGAGATCGTTCTCGGTAAGGGTCCCGATCCAGTTGGTATAAGGCTGTCTGCCCAGGGCAATGGTCTCTGTAACCGTAAGGTTCCTGGAAGGAAGCTGATCGGTGAGTACCAGGCTGATCTCCCTGGCCAGTTCTGTGTTGGTGTATCGCGGCAGGGGTTTATCGTTGAGAATGATTGTTCCGGACAATGATGGTTGTATTCCCGCAAGCGTACGTAGCAAGGTAGACTTTCCGATACCGTTGGCCCCGACGATGGCATTCAGTTCCCCCCGGCTTATGGCAAAGGAAATATCCGAAGCTATTTCGGAAATATGCTTTCCGTTTTTATAGCCGATACCGAGCCTTTCTGCTTTGAGGACCGTATTTTTTTTGTCCGTTGTCATAATATCAGTTATGTTGTTATCCCGTCCTATTAATCCCCATCCGTTAGTTACCCTTCACCCGTTACCTGTCCCCTAAAATATCATTTTTCGTTTACGTACGAGTAACCAGATCACCACAGGTGCACCGACAATGGAAGTGATGGCGTTAATGGGCAGGGTAAATTCGCTTGCGGGCCATTGCGCAATGGTGTCACATATCAGCATTAAAATGGCACCATACAGGATCACGGCCGGAAGTAACACCTTGTGATTGGTGGTGTTGAAAACCTGCCGGGTAAGATGGGGCACGGCAAGCCCCACAAAGGCTATCGGTCCGGCAAAAGCAGTGATGCCCCCGGCCAGTATGCTGGTAGCGAATATGATAATAAGCCTGCTTTTCCGGATATCGGTGCCCAGGCTTCTGGCATAATTTTCACCCAGTAACAGGGAATTGAGGCTTTTCAGGGAAAATATACTCATCGCAATACCGAACAATACGAGGAGAAACAGGAACAGGAGTTCGTTCCATCCCAGGTTTCCCAGGCTGCCGAAAGACCAGAAGATGTATTGCTGCAATTTTTCGGCACTGCTGAAATAAGACAGTACGCTCACCACGGCCGAGGTAATGCTGCCAAACATCAGCCCGATGATAAGAATGGCCATGGTATCCCTTACTTTGATGGAGACCGAGATCACTGCGAGCAATACCAGGAAGCTCCCGGCGGTAGCTGCAACGGCCAGGGATACATTGCTGAGGAAAACCGTGATCCCCAGTGTGGAGGCTCCCATGATAAGGAGGGCAACCCCCAGGCTGGCTCCCGAACTTATTCCCAATACAAAAGGCCCTGCCAGCGGATTCCGGAAAAGGGTCTGCATCAGAAGCCCGCTTACTGCCAGGCCGGAGCCCGTGAGTATGGCCGTGACCGCTTTGGGTATGCGATAGTTGAGAATAATATAATCCCAGGCCTGTTTTTCCGTTTCCCCGTTGAACAATACCGATATGATCTGTTTCAGCGGAATATAAACCGACCCCAGGCTGATGTTTACGAAAAAACAGAACACGAGCAACAGGGTAAACAACAGGAAAGGGAGTTTGTATGATCTTAGCGGTCTCAAATCGTTTCAGGGGTTTATTGATCCAGAGGTTTAAAGAAAAAAGGTTGGTGCTCCGGCAGTATTTCCGGGTGGAAGATGTGAATGAGGTCCTTGAGGATAATATCCGGGCGGTTGGGCCCCAGTTCGTAATAGAGCATGCCTCCCCCGGCTCCTTTGGTCTTGCTGTACGTGTATATGTTTTGTGCCCGGAACGGCTTAAACTCTTTATAATGCGGGTTTGCTGTTTTTAATTCCTCATAACCGGAGAACATGGTAGGCGATATCCAGAAATCTGAATCCTGGCCCCTGTTCAGTACGCTTTCAAAACTTAAGAACAGGCTCCCGGTATTGTCTGTGTCTTTCCACAGGTAGTCGCCACCCGCATCGCGTATGAATTGTGCTGCCCAGCTTTTCCCCCCGGGAAGTATCCATACGTCCTTGTGCATGGCACCGCTTAGCACGGTAGGTTTTTCGGTGATGTTTTCCGTCAGTTTCCGGGCATTGAGATATTCGGTCTCTATATGGTTAAAAATGCTGTCGGCCTTTGCTTCCCTGCCAAAGAAAGGGGCAAAGAACTTGATCCATTCGGCTTTGCCGAGCGGGGATTCCTCTACCCAGTCGCCGTTAAAGACCACAGGGATCCCCGATCTTTGTACGGTTTCATAGGTTTTATTACTTCCGCTAAGTGCAAATCCCACTACGACATCAGGTTGCAGGTCGATAAGGACTTCAGTGTTAATACTTTCATTGTTCCCCAGTTCTTTTACCCGGCCGAGATCTACATTTTTCCGGGTTTTTTCGGAAGAGATATAACGGGTGTCCGGAAATCCCGTAAGCCGGTCTTCCACTCCAAGAGCTTCCAGGGCCGGGATATGGGTGGTGGAAGTAACAACTACGTTTTCTACCGGGACATTGACCCATGTGTCATAAGTAACCCCGTCGGGAATGGTTTCACCTTTACTCGTCAGGATATAGGTGAAATGCTCCTTGGCGTCCGGCCAGGGAGCGGATACTTCGATTTTCGTATAGGAATCGAAACGGGTGATCCGGAACCCTTTGGCATATTTTACTGCTATTTCCGTCCTTTCCCCGGCAGGATTTTGCGTTTTCTCTCTTTTACACGCCGAGAGGAACAACAGGGATATGACGGTTACTAGTGCGGCTCTTATCATAGGTTCAAAAATACATTAAATTTTTCCATTCAAAATGGCATAAAACCCTGAACAAACAAAAAATGAAAAATAGGGCTTAACTTCAGGGAATGGCAGTTAAAACGAACACACAAAGTTAACCCTTTGTTAAATCTTCTATGGGCACTCCAAATGTTTGTGTATTTTAGCACATCTAATTCTGACTGAACTCATTTAAACTCTCCCTGATTGGCTTTAAATGAGTTCACTAACTTAAATAATCACTTAAACCACAAAAGAAATGATGAGACATCTAATGGAAAAGATGCTGGTCGTTGCTGCTTTGTTTATGGTAAGTGCCCATGCACAACAGCCAGAAGACAACAACCAGGATCTGTTCGGCGAATTTATGTACAACCGAGGCAACACCTACCGTTCGGCTTCCGGCGTTCCCGGTCCGGAATACTGGCAGAACGGAGCAGACTACAATATCGAAGCGGAACTGGACGATGAAACCAACCAACTCAAGGGAAAGATCACGATCACCTACCATAACAACAGCCCGGAGCCCCTGGATTTTATCTGGCTTCAGCTGGACCAGAACCGTTTTACCGAAGATTCGCGGGGAACGCTGACCACTCCGATTGAAGGAAACAGGTATTCCGGAGATGTGGACGGCGGATATAAAATATCGAACGTAGCTGCCAAAACCGGGAGAAGGGGCAAGGCATCTTCCAAACACATTATTAACGATACCCGTATGCAGGTATTCTTTAACCAGCCGATCGCTGCAAAGGGAGGAGAAGCCACTGTTTCTATGAATTTCGAGTATAAGATACCCGAAAAAGGAATGGACAGGATGGGCCGCCTGAACATGAAAAAAGGAGTGGTGTATTCCATGGCACAATGGTATCCCAGGGTAGCCGTTTTTGACGATGTTGAGGGCTGGAACGTAGAGCCTTACCTGGGAGCAGGAGAGTTCTACCTGGAATACGGCGATTTCGACTATAAAATTACCGTACCCTACGACCATATTGTAGTAGGTTCCGGAGAGCTGGTTAATGCAAAACAGGTGTTGACCAAAGAACAACAAAACCGGATGGCTAAAGCATCCGGAAGTGACGAGACCGTGTATATCATTACTCCGGAGGAAGTGGGGAATACTTCCGAAACAAGGCCAAAGCAGGATGGGAAGATCACATGGCACTTCAGGATCAAAAACTCCAGGGATGTCGCTTTTGCTTCTTCCAAGGCATTTATCTGGGATGCGGCACGTATAAACCTGCCTAGCGGAAAGAAAGCAATGGCCCAGTCGGTCTATACGGATGAAAGCGATGGAGAACAGGCCTGGAGCCGTTCTACGGAATATACCAAGGCTTCTATTGAATACTATTCCGAAAAGTGGCATGAATATCCTTACCCGGCAGCGGTTAACGTTGCTTCTAACGTAGGAGGTATGGAATATCCCGGGATCGTTTTTTGTGGTTATAAGGCCAAGGGCAGAGGATTATGGGGTGTAACCGATCACGAGTTCGGGCACATCTGGTTCCCGATGATCGTTGGATCTAACGAAAGACGATATGCCTGGATGGATGAAGGCTTCAATACCTTTATCAATCATTACAGCACGCTGGACTTTAACAACGGGGAATACCCGTCCAGATTAAACCAGTCCAGGGGACAGGTAGGATGGCTGACCGATAAGGGCCGCGAAAGCATATCCACCTATCCGGATATCGTGCAAAGCCATAACCTGGGTATGGTAGCCTATTACAAGCCTGCATTGGGACTGCTGATGCTCCGGGAATACATCCTTGGGCACGAGCGTTTTGACAATGCGTTCAAGGCATACATCAAAGCCTGGGCCTACAAGCACCCGCAACCGGCAGATTTCTTCAATGTTGTGGAAAATGTGGCTGGAGAAAACCTCAACTGGTTCTGGAAAAGCTGGTTCTACGGCAATGAGAACATAGATCTGTCTGTAGATGCCGTACAGTCGTTGGAAGGCAGTTACGTGATCGGCTTCAGTAACAGGGGAAGTATGCCTATGCCTGTACTTTATGAAGTGACCTATGCCGATGGTTCCAGGGAACGAAAAACCCTTCCTGTGGAAGTATGGCAACGGGGAGAGCAGTGGAACCACTTGCTGGAAACCGATAAGGAAGTGAAAAAGGTGGAAGTAGACCCCGACAAAATACTTCCCGATGTTAATGGCTCCAACAATGTTTGGCCCAGGGAATTTTAAAAGAAATGATCTGAAAAATAAAACCGCGGAAAGTCTCCGCGGTTTTTTTATGTCTTTGTGTTTTGAGTTATCAAATAATGCTATTTGTCCTCTGCCTCCCATTCAAAGAAACTGAACACACAGTTACCGTATCTTTTGTGGAAACTGAAATGGGGGAGGTCTTCGAGGCTGGTAAACTTGGAATGCTCTATGATAAGAAAACCTTCTTCTCCCAACAGCTCTTTTTTAAACACCAGTTCTGCTATACGGGCAAAATCTGCCGGGGAGAGGTCATACGGAGGGTCGGCAAAGATAAGATCTGTTTTTGTGCGTACCTTGTCCAGAAAGCGGAATACGTCACTTTTAATGACTCGAACGGGGAGATCCAGCTCCTTTGCTGTTTTGTGGATATACTGTACACACGCCGGATGGGCATCTACCGAAGTTATGTTTGTACAGCCCCGGCTGGCAAATTCATAACTGATATTGCCCGTACCTGCAAAAAGGTCGAGTACGGAGATCTCCTGGAGATAAAAATGGTTTTCGAGGATATTGAAAAGCGCTTCCTTGGCAAAATCCGTAGTGGGGCGTACAGGTAGTTTTTTAGGGGCCATGAGCCGTTTCCCCTTATATTTTCCGGAGATGATACGCATTTAAAATGAATTTACAGAAATGAATTCCCGGTGAGGTTCCACAGCCTCCAGGTCCCTGGCAAGCTGATAATGGCAGTGGTTATTGCCGAAATCCACATGCCTCACATAAGTATACACCATTTGATGGAGTTCGTCCCCGTCGTGTACATCCCCGAGTAAATAAAGCGGAAATTCTTCCGGGTTCAGTTGCAACTGTTCGGCTGTGAATAATATATAATAGATAAAATCTTCCTTGTTGGTGTATTCGAAAGTGTTGTACAGGGCCAGTTTTTTATCCTTTATGACCACGATCTCAAAATGTCCTTTTTGTACATGGACATACATCATGGGGCCGGTGGCATCAGGGAGGTTCCGGAGCAGTGTCTCTACCAGGACGCTCGAAAAATGCCGGTATTCGAATTCCCCGAAACGGTCAAAAATATAATTGTTGATATTGACAAAAGGGATGTAAACATTGATGAGTTCCGTACTGCCAAGATCGTCGTAGGTAACAAAATCGGTATCGAAGATCTTAACATTGAATTTCAGGTATTCCGAAAGGTTTTTATCGCTGAAAAGCGGCCTGGGGACTATGGTAGAAAGGTTGTTCCTGTGTATGACATATACTTTTTTGAAAGACTGCTCCAGAATTTCCTTTTCACTGAAAAGCTGTTCCGTCTTCTGAAGCAATGCCTGGGGGGTGACACTGTTTTCGAAAGGATGTTGCTCTATGGCAAAGATGGTTTTGCTCAGTCCGTCCAGTACGCAAAAAGAAAGTCCACTCAAGCTAACCTGAATGGACAATTCGTTATAATTGGTTGTCGAATATGTACTATTCGTCCTTTTTTGAGTCATAGATTATAGGCCAGTTACCAGTTGTACTCACTTCTTCTAACGAACCGACTATGATCTCAGGTCCGGGCACTTCACTGATCGAAATGATTTGTTTTTCTTTGGCCAACAGGTCTTTCGGCTGGTCATGAAGGATAACACCTTTATCAACTTTTGCTTCAAACACAGAAGCCTTAAATCCGTTTCGATCTATGATGCCGGCATCCATTTTGAATTTTTCATTGTTGGGGGCATTGGGCACATCCATCAATGTTTTATAGCTGTCCGTACCTTTGAACAATGAGTCTTTCACTGATACAAAACCTAAAGTGTCAATGATCTTACCCTCTTTTTGCATGTCGATCCGATATACTTTATCGTATTCCATCCAACTGGTATCGCGTTGCTGGGTAATGGCAAATTCTGCGGTATCTATAAACCTGATCAGGCTGTTAAAATCTTTGGCGAACTTACCGGTAACGGTCCGGTATGCTTCCTGGGCATCCCTCACTTCTTTGAGCTTGTCAATTACCTTGGCATAGCGTTCTTTTTTTACTTTGTCAAATTTAATAGGGTCATTGACAGATCGGTAAATCTTGTAGGCAAAGAAAATACTGAGGAGCCATAAAGCAATTTGTATCGCTGTTTTCATTTTAATCTTTTGATTTTAGTTTAAAGAGGTTTTACGCAAAACTACAATTTTTTTTTATTCAGAAAAGTTTTTCCCGCTAAAAATGCCTCTCGACTTTAGTTTATACAGAGTTTACCGAAGTGCCCAAGAACCGGAGTTATAAATTATTTTGTCATCCCGAGTCCTTCGGTAAACTCTGTATAAACTAAAGTCAAGGGGCGTAATTTCCAAATCCCTTCGTATTTTTGACGAAAGAAGCAGATTTTATGGATGCACCTTCGTTTTTCAGGAATATTGTAAAGGAATTTCCCCATAGCCCTACTTTAAAACAGGAAATGGCCCTTCAACAGTTGTCGGAATATGTTTTTTCGACACACGAAGACCGCGTGTTTCTGCTTAAAGGTTTTGCCGGAACCGGAAAAACGACGATCATCGGTACACTGGTGTCCAATATGCGGGGGAGTTATAAAAAAACGGTGCTCCTGGCACCTACGGGCAGGGCGGCCAAGGTCATAACCTCTTATGCCGGGACTGCGGCCTTTACCATTCACAAGAAGATATATTTTCCGAGGAAACAGAAGAATGGCGGGATAAAATTTGTCTTACAGGCCAACAAGCACAAGGACACCCTTTTTATCGTTGACGAAGCCTCCATGATCCCCGATCTGCCCGGAGATTCCAAGCTGTTCGAAAACGGTTCCCTGCTCGACGACCTGATGTATTATGTATATTCCGGGAACAATTGCAAACTGATGCTTATCGGCGATACGGCACAGCTACCCCCGGTAAACCTGGATATAAGCCCGGCCCTGGACGAAAATACCTTGTCCCTGCACTATAACAAGGATGTGAACAAGGTGGAACTGGACGAAGTAGTGCGGCAGCAATTGAATTCCGGCATCTTGTACAACGCCACCAATATTAGGGAATGCCTGGGAGAAAGCAGTGTTTTTGATTTTAAATTCGACCTGAACGGTTTTAAAGATATTGTACGGCTCACCGATGGTTATGACATACAAAATGCCATTGACGAAGCCTACGGAAATAAAGGCCGGGAGGAAACGGTGATCATCGTAAGGTCCAATAAAAGGGCCAATCTCTACAACCAACAGATCAGGAGCAGGATACTCTTTCACGATAACGAATTGGCTACCGGAGATTACCTTATGGTGGTAAAGAACAATTATTTCTGGGTAAAGGCCAGCAGCGAAGCCGGGTTTATTGCCAATGGGGATATCATCGAGGTCCTGGAAATATTTGCCATAAAAGAACTCTACGGGTTTAAATTCGCCGAAGTAAAGGTGAGAATGATCGATTATCCCGATATGAAACCCCTGGAAACCGTGTTACTGCTAGACACTATCCATGCCGAAACCCCGTCTCTTCCCTATGAAGATTCTAACAGGCTGTACCAGGAAGTGATGAAGGATTACGAAGATGAGGGAGCTAATTACAAAAAGTTCCTGAAAGTAAAGAACAATAAATATTTTAACGCTCTTCAGGTCAAGTTTTCCTACGCCATAACCTGCCACAAGAGCCAGGGCGGACAGTGGGATACCATATTCGTGGAACAGCCCTATCTTCCCGACGGAATAAACCGCGATTACCTGCGATGGCTCTATACCGCAGTAACGCGTGCCAGGACCAAACTATACCTTATAGGATTTAAGGATGATTTTTTTGTTGAAGAATGACCGGATATCGATGGAATTGTCTGAGGGGAACACCCCCTCCCGCCCCCCTCAAGGGGGAGCCTTTATTTTTTTAAAAGCTCTCTAGCTCCCTGTTTGAGGGGCAGGGGGGGACAGGTAAGACATAAAAAACTTTATAACTTTACAAACTCTAACCTAAAAACCAATCGATATGACTACCGAAACCATAATCAGCATATTTCTCGGTATAGGGCTTGCAGCCAGTGTAGGCTTTCGTATTTTTCTGCCATTGCTCATTCTGAGCCTTGCTTCTCATTTCGGCATGTGGGAGCTCAACGAGAGCTGGCAGTGGGTAGGAGGCCTCCCGGCTCTGATCATCCTCGGGGTGGCCGTAATTGTGGAAATATTTGCTTACTATATTCCGTGGGTAGACAACCTGCTCGACAGTATTGCCCTTCCGCTGGCAGGTATAGCGGGTACTCTTGCCGTGGTTTCGACCGCATCCGGGCTGGATCCAGCCATGACCTGGGCCATAGCACTGATCGCTGGTGGAGGGACGGCAGCCGCGATCAAGGGAGCCTCTGCCGCTACACGCTTAACCTCTTCGGTCTCGACAGCAGGATTTGGAAATCCCATTGTTTCTACAATAGAGACGGTGGTATCCGTGATATTGTCCGTAGTCTCCATATTTCTGCCTATCCTGGCCATCGTTCTGGTGATCCTTATCCTTGTGATGGTATTTCGTTTTTACCGGAAAATACGGCCTCGTGGGAAGTGAGAAGGTGAGAAAGTGAGAAGGTGAGATATGAGTATATAATATTTCTCGCGTTATCACCGCTCTAAATTTTCTTGCCTGACAGGAAATAATTAATTTTGGTCTTTCGTAAAAGAGACACAGATGAAGATCATAGCCATGATACCCGCGAGATATGCGGCTACCCGGTTCCCGGGAAAACTGATGCAGGACCTCAACGGAAAACCTGTTATAGTCAGAACCTATGAAGTAACAGTTCGTACCGGGCTCTTTGACGATGTTTTGGTAGTTACCGACAGCGATATAATTTACAGTGAGATCGTAAAGAACGGCGGCAAGGCGGTCATGAGCAAAAAAGAGCACGAATGCGGAAGTGACAGGATAGCCGAGGCCGTAGAAAATATGGATGTCGACATCGTAGTCAATGTACAGGGCGATGAACCGTTTACCGATGCGGAAAGCCTCAGCAAGGTTATCGAAGTGTTCAAGGACGACCGTGAAAAGGAAATAGACCTCGCTTCACTGATGACCGAGATCAGGGACTGGGACGAAATAAACGATCCCAATATCGTAAAGGTCATTGTGGACAACCGCGATTTTGCCCTTTACTTTTCCCGTTCTCCGATCCCATATCCCAGGGCAGAGGATGTAGGAGCGAGATATTTTAAGCACAAAGGGATATATGCGTTCAGGAAAAATGCCATTATGGATTTTTATCACTTGCCGATGCTGCCCCTGGAGGCTTCCGAAAAGATAGAGGCCATACGCTATCTCGAATACGGAAAAAAAATAAAAATGGTGGAAACCAGGACCGAAGGCGTAGAAATAGATACCCCGGAAGACCTCGAAAGAGCTAAAAAAATATGGAAATAAATTACGACAGCACCAGGGTCATAGGCTTTGATGCCGACGATACCCTTTGGGTCAATGAAACCTACTTCAGGGAAGCCGAACAAAAATTTGCCCGATTATTGTCGGCATACGAAACCGAGAACAAAATAGACCAGGAACTGTTTAAGGTGGAAATGGATAATCTCGAACTTTACGGTTACGGGATCAAGGGATTTATGCTTTCCATGATAGAGAGTGCCATAGACCTTTCGAATGGGAAGGTTCCCGTAGCAACCATTTCCGAGATCCTGCATCTCGGTAAAGAGATGATCTCTAAACCCGTGGAACTATTGGACGGGGTAGAAGAAGTGCTTCGGCAATTAAGTGGAAAATACCGGCTTGTATTACTGACCAAAGGAGACCTGCTGGACCAGGAACGGAAAATGGGACGGTCGGGGCTTTCCGAATATTTTCATCATATAGAGGTGCTCAGTGAAAAGAAAGAAGAGAATTACCGGAACCTGCTCGAACACCTGGAGATCAGGGAAGAAGAATTTCTCATGATAGGAAATTCCCTGAAATCCGATATTCTTCCAATAGTAAATATAGGAGCACAGGCTATTCATGTGCCTTTTCATACCACCTGGGCACACGAAATAGTACGCGAAGATGAAAATAACGGTGGATACAGAACCGTAAACAACATTAAGGAAGTGTTGAGGTTTTTGTAGTGGTCAGGAAACTGAACATAGAATACCGAAACCGGAAAGAACACTTTTATTTTTTTAAAAGATTTTAAAGAAGGTTTTACCGCATTCCGTAAAAATGCACAATTAGAAATAGACAGGGTTCGTAATACGAGTTAACTGATACCTTCCGGAAGAGGTGATAATATGATCCGCTTTTAGGCCATCCCCCGGGTACAGTTTACCGCGCTGTCTCATGCCAGGAGTTTTAGGTTTAAGAATTCATCCCCGAACATATCTTGCGGGAAGATATTCGAAGAAAATGGCAAAAAACAGATGCCCGGATATGTACATCACACTCTGATGGACGGGTGTCAAGTGGGACTGTTTGCACAGCAGTTTCAACTGGAATTGAGTAAGTAAAATGCAAAAAGCAACATTATGAATTTTAAAAATTTCCCCATGGTGCCCAGGGTGGTTTTTGGGCGCGGTAGTTTTGACCAGTTAGAAGAAATAATAACTTCCAAACGCACGAGCACCTCATCGCCGTTTATCTTTCTTGTGGATGATGTTTTTAAGGGCAGCCCTCTTGAAAAGAGAATACCGCTTTATCACAACGATAAGGTTATTTTTATAAACTCGGACGTAGAGCCCAAGACCTCGCAGGTAGACGCGCTTCGCGACAGTATAAAAGAAGAATTTGATGCGCTTCCTTCCGGGGTTATAGGTATTGGAGGCGGAACCTTGATGGACCTGGCCAAGGCCGTTGCCATTATGCTCAACAATCCGGGGTCTTCCGAAGACTACCAGGGATGGGACCTGTTAAAAAATCCTGCCCTGTATCACGTGGGTATCCCAACAATCAGTGGAACCGGGGCGGAAGTTTCGAGGACTACGGTCCTCACCGGGCCTGAAAAGAAACTGGGCATTAATTCAGACCATACCCCTTTTGACCAGGTGGTGCTGGATCCGGACCTTTGTACCGGGGTGCCCTTAAACCAGTGGTTCTATACCGGGATGGATTGCTACATTCATTGTATAGAATCGTTGACAGGGACCTACCTGAATGCTTTTAGCCAGAGCTACGGAGAAAAATCACTCGACCTCTGCAACGAGGTCTTTTTCAATGGATCCCTGTCCGAAGATGAATCGCGCGACAAGCTGATGATGGCATCCTGGCACGGAGGCATGAGCATTGCCTATTCGCAGGTAGGTGTAGCCCATGCCATGAGCTACGGACTTTCCTATCTGCTCGGAACCCGGCACGGTGTAGGAAATTGTATTGTCTTCGATCACCTGGAAGAATTTTATCCGGAAGGTGTTAAGCAGTTCAAGAAGATGGTAGACAAGTATGAAGTAGAAATTCCGAAAGGCCTTTGTGCAAACCTCACTGATGATGATTTCGATACAATGATAAGCGTTTCCATGGGAATGGTGCCGCTTTGGGAAAATGCACTCGGTAAGGATTGGAAACAGGTCATTACCCCTCAGAAACTGAGAGGGATGTACGAAAAAATGTAAACAAGTCAGTACATAAGCCAACTGTTCTAAAATAAACACCGAACCGTAAACAAGAGGGTGTTTTCTAAAAAGTGGTCTTTACGTCACCCTGAACTTTTACCCTGAGCACAGTCGAAGGGGTGTTTCAGGGGCCCATAACACTGATCGGACAATCGGGATGGGATGCTGAAACAAGTCAGCATAACGAGTACAGGCTTTTAGAAGACACCCTTTTTCAGTTTTTAATACTCTTCCAGGAAATTTACAATTTCCCGGATCAACCTGTCCCGCCCCCGTTCCGGACGGTCCAGAAACAGATAGTGGGTGCCGGGAATGGTAATGACCTTTTTCTTTTCGATCCTCAGGTCTTTGTTTATGGCTTCCAGATCTTCGGGCCTCGACCAGAAATCCAGTTCGCTTCGCATTACGAGCGAGGGTGTGGAAATATTTTTTGCATCCCAGTATTTTTTTCCGTTAGACATGTAAAAACTCTCTTCTCTGTACCCTCCGGGTACGATCATGGTATCGGGGAGTGAAGAAAGTTTTACAGCGATCTCATCATAAGCCTCTGCTATTCCGGGGTCGCGCCATGTTTCCTTGTTTTCCGTGGGGATGGTAGAGGTCCACTTTCCGGTCAGTGAACCTTTGGCCGATTTCCGGAAAAACCCTTGCTTGTTATAAAGAGAAGAATCCCGGTCCGATCTAAAAAACTGTTTGAGTTCCCATGGAGCATTTACACCGTACAGAGAGTTGAGCGAAATAAAATGAGCCAGTTTGTGCGGGTGCAGGGCAGCGTAATAACCTCCCCAATGCCCCCCTGTTGCCCATCCGAAATAAGAGACCTTCTTTACATGGTCCCGTTCCCGGATAAAATCGATAACGGCATTTATGTCTTCGCCTGCTTCCCGGTAGTTGCCGGCTACAAGGGTAGAGTCTGAAAGGTCGTATTCCGGAAGGGTAGATCTCTCCCAGCCCCGGATATTCATCAGGTAGACTTTAAATCCTTTTTCTGCAATATCGGAAGCGAGGGAGCCACCCGGAACATCCAGGTCGAAAGAGGCGATGGCGCCCGGCCCTCCGCCGTGTACCATAAGTAACGGGGATGTGTTTTGGGATGTACCGTTCTTAAAAAAGACTTCCCGTACATGGAGTTCTACTCCGTCCGTGCTCTTTACCGTGTGATCTTTCCGGACCAGGGGTTCTTCCTGCCCCGGTTTGCAGGAGATTGTTAAGAGGAATATGAAAATGAAGGATAAGACGGTTTTCATAGGAGATAGGTTTTGAGAAGTGACATTTTCTGATATTGATCGCTATCCTTTTATATTCGCCACGGCGGGTTTTTCCTGTTTTCGCCGGCATGGAATAATACCAGCAGGTTACCGTCCGGGTCTTTTAACCTCGCTTCTCTCCACAACCATCTTTTGTCGTTCGGAAGTTCATCAAAAACGATCCCTTTATCCGCAAGGGCCCGGACGTGTTCGTCGAGGTTCTCACATTCAAAATAGACATGTATTCCTTCCCCTTTCGGAAGTTCATCCACAAGGTGAAGTGAAAAGGTGGAATTGCCATCCGGACATTCAAATCGTACGTAATGGGGAAGTGATCTTACAATCAGTTTCAATCCCAGGTTTTCATAAAAAGGGATGGCTTTTGACAGATCTGATGAAGGAGCCGTGACCTGATTTAAGTTCATGATTGATCTGGTTTTAGAAAACTGCTACTAAAAGTAATAAAATAAGCCAAGGCGGCAAAAATCATTAATAAGATAAAACCGCTTTCCAGGGCTATAATGGTCGCTAATGCTGTACTTACTACCGACATACAGCTGTTTATCCCCCACGCCCAGGGAATATTGGCTTTTTCCTGTTGTGAAAGGTACCGTAACCCGAGCGGAAAAGGCATTCCCATGATCACGGCGGGAATTCCGATAAGAATTACGGCCAGGAAAATTTTTACGAAAAAGGGAAAGCCCGTGCCCGCCTGTAATATAGCTGTCAAAAACCATCCATAGAGGAGAAGCAGCACGGTTATGAGAAGAGTGACCTTCCGGAGAACAGCCGGCTTCGGCGATAAACGGGAAGAGAGATAGCTGCCGGTACCGGACAGGAGCAGCATGGTGCCGATAACCGCGGTAATGGCATAGACCGGATGGCCCAGATACAGGGTGAACTGTTGTATGAGGACGATCTCCACAAACATATACCCGATACCTAATCCTGAGAAATAGAAAAGCGTCTGAAGTTTGCCACCACTTTTTTTCCTGAAGCGAAAAAGGGGCAGTACGATAAAGATAATGGCCAGCATTGCAGATTGAACAAAGGTAACCAGGACAATGAGGTACCCCAGTTCCAGGAACGATGCCGACTGCTGTCCGTACAGGCGTTGCAATTGCGGAAAGCTCTTCCACCGGAGAAACTGTGAAAAATAAGGTTGATCGTCAGTAGCCGGCCGGATGTGGAAATCATAATTTTTATAGACGGCTTCCCGGTTTCTGCTAAAAATGGAATCTGTCAGGGAGAACAGGCTTTTGTCTTCAAGATCGTTATAGGTTGTTCTTTCTTCCTCCGTAATTCCGGGGAGTAACAAGGGATCGAAATAAAGCCGTTCACAGAAATCACGTACCGATTGTTGCTGTGCTTCCGTAAAAGGGCTTTTTTTAACGAGGAATGTTATGGTGTTCCAGCTCCGGACAGCTACGGTTTGTTGTAGCGGGGTTTCTATGCCTTTTTGAGAAAGCATCTCGGCGATGCTAGCTGCAGTTTTCAACGGGTTGCGGTATGGGTTGTCTGTCCAACAGGTCACTTCTATAATGCCGTGGTCGCTCAGACGGTCATAGATCAGGGAAAAGGCTTCTGTGGTGAGCAGGTATTCCTCCTGCATGGCCTGCAGGCCAGCCGTTCCGCCAAAAGCGCCGATGTATGGAAGGCAGATCAGGTCGTATTGTTTTCCCGGTTTCCGGAGAAAAGAGCGGGGATCCTGCTGGAACAGCCTGGAATACCCCATATTTCTTTTGGCAAAAGAAGTGATCAAAGGATGAGATTCCGTAGCATCTATGGAAGGGATCCCCAGGTTCAAAAAATGCGATACCCGCATTCCCGTCCCTGCGTTCAGGACCAATACCTTTTCCGGGGAAATGATTTCAGAAGCTATGGCAGAAGTGGTATAGGCCAGTACATCGGTGTTTTTTTCTGCCGTTTCCGGAAATATTGCCCCATACCATTCTCCGTTGTTGAAAAGAGCGTCCACAACGGGGATATCCCCCGGATAGGCAAGGCTGAGCCCTGGAGCATAACGCAGTGCCGGTGAAGAAACGTATTGTACCCAGCCATGAGGACTGTTCCGCTCCCAACAGATTTCCGCATCCGGAAGCAGCAGCGTCCGGTTCAGGCTTTTGTACTGGGAAGAAATAATTTCGGGAGGATAATAATATCCTGCAAATAACAATGGGAGCAGGAGGGGGAAAAATGTGTACAAAAAACGGGGGCTGGAATAAAAGGCCCTTTTTTCCTTGGGTAAAGCAGTTGCTGCCGGGATTACCAATATAGCGGCAATTACGGCCATACCACCGGTTATATATGCTATCCGGGCAGGAGAGACCGTCCAGAACAGAACGATAGCCACCAGTCCGCCTAACCCGGACCCGGTGAGATTGGCAAAATACAGCTTTCCTATCTCCCGGACATATTTTACAAAGACCAGCCCTATGGCCAGGGCGCAGAAAAAGAAAGGAATAAAAAAGATAATGTAGTTCAGCAGTAATTGCCACAGTTGTCGCCGTTCCACAAACAGGAGATAGGTGTCAAACCGGGCAAAGGGCATTCCGGAGACCCGGATAGCCAGGGGCATGCTCAGTCCCGAAAAAAAGATGAGAAAAGGAAGCAGAGCGTTCATATGGCGCAGGAGTGACTTTCTGAAAAGCGATATTACGGTTCCCGCAGCACCGAAACCGAGCAGGGCAATGGAAATGACCATATAGGCGTAGTGATACCATTGCACTATGGAAAGATACTGCATAAGGCTTATCTGGTAAGCGATCATGGCCAGGGATAAAAGACCTATGGAAAGCAGTATTCGATACATACCGGGAGTGTCTTTTTCAGGTTAGTCGCTTCTTGTAAACGGGACGAATCTTACGGGGAGAAGTTTTTGGGTTTTTATTTTTCCATTCTTTTTTTTCACCAGCATAAGGTACTGTGCCGTAAAAGGAGCGCCGACCGGGATCACCATTTTTCCGTCCTCTTTCAGTTGCTCCATGAGGGGAGGGGGAATGTATTCTGTTGCTGCGGTTACGATTATGGCATCGAAAGGCGCGTGTTCTTCCCAGCCGAAGTAGCCGTCCCCCAGTTTTACATGGATATTTTTATACCCCAGATCGCGAAGTTTTTTCTGGGCACGCCTGCCCAGGGAGTCTACGATCTCTACAGTATATACCCGGTCTACGATCTCTGCCAGTATCGCTGCCTGATAGCCCGAGCCTGTGCCGATCTCCAGGATTTTCATTCCCGCCTCGGGACGGATGGTTTCGGTCATATAGGCTACGATATAGGGCTGGGATATCGTTTGCCCGTAACCGATAGGCAGGGGCCTGTCTTCATATGCATACCGTGTTTGCGTTCCGGGTACCAACTGGTGGCGTTCCACGGTGCGCATGGCATTCAGGGTAGCTTTGTCCTTGATCCCTCTGGTTATGAGTTGACTTTCTACCATTTGTTTGCGTTTTTCAGAATAAGTGTCCTGCGCATAAGAATGAAGAAAAAAGAGCAGGCTACACCAAAGAACCGTGGCAGCTTTTTTCATGATCGACTATGATTTTACCTGTTTTACAACTAATTAAATATACGGAAAAAGGACGGGAAGGGCAAAAAGGCCGGGTGAAAGAGGTCATTGCTTTCTCCGGTAATGGGGAGAAACCTGTACATGAGTGTTTTTATACCAATGCAATAAAAAGAAAATTGAGCCTTTGCCTTGACAGGCATCAATAAATCCCGGATATCAACATCCGGACAACATCCATGAATTTTCCAGTGATAATTTTTAATTTTACGCAAAACGAAATCAATAAACGATTGAAATGGAAATACTGGTTTTTGGTATTGGTGGTGTGGGCGGCTATTTCGGTGGCCGCCTGGCAAAAGCAGGCTATCCCGTAACCATGATTGCCCGTGGAAAACACCTCGAAGCGATTCGGCAACATGGTCTGGAAGTAGAAAGTATTAATGGTAACTTTAAGGTTAGCCCTAAACTTGTTACCGATGACTTAACGGAAGTTTCTACTCCCGAACTGGTGATCCTGGCCGTAAAATCCTGGCAGATCCCTGAGGTGGCGGAACAGCTAAAACCTGTCTTGGGCCCGGAAACCATGGTGTTGCCTTTACAGAACGGTGCCGACAATGCCGAAAAACTATGCGAGATTCTTCCGAAAAAAAATGTTCTGGCAGGGCTGTGTCATTTGATCAGTTTTGTGGAAAAACCGGGGAAGATCAAACATGTTTCCTTTGAACCGCGTATCACTTTTGGCGAGACCGATAATTCAAAAACCAACCGGATAAACCGTTTGACAGACATTTTTAACAGGGCGGAGATTACGAATACAAACCCCGAAAACATTCAGCTCGAGGTCTGGAAAAAGTTTCTCTTTATTGCAACCATCAGTGGAATTGGCGGATTGACCAGGGTCCCTATCGACAAAATTCGCGAAAGTGATTATTTATACAGAGTGATGCAGCAAACCGCAGCGGAGATCAAAGCAGTGGCCCTTGCCAAAAATATTCCGCTGGATGAAAGCCATGTTCAAAAGGCGTTTGAGATTATTAATACCCAGCCTGCCGGGACCACGGCCTCGACCCAGCGCGATATCATGGACGGAAGACCATCCGAACTGGAAAATTTTAACGGCTATATCGTAAAACAAGGTAAAGAACTCGGTGTTCCCACCCCTGTAAATGAAATGATCTATGAATGTTTACGGCCTATGGAATTGAAAGCCAGAACAGAATAGCGGTATTGAATGATGTACCCCTACTGTGTATTTTGAACAAAAAGTTTCTTTCGGACAGCATTTTTTACCTGATATTATTTCCACCATAGTATATCCCCGTTTTTTGCTTTTTTGCAGGAAGAAAAAATGGAAAAACATCCTTAAAAGATATAAGCCGGTAGAAATCTGTATCTGTGGTATTCAGATGAACAATATAAGGTTTACTGGTACTTTAAATTCCTTTACCTAACCCTGGCAAACTTTGTGGCTGAATTTTTCGGCACAAGAACAAATTTTATCGGCTGCAAGGTGTTATTCCGGAAAATTTAAAAAAACAGCTAAAAAAAATGTTTCGCGAGGTGTTTTGTAATTTTATGGTAATCAGTATTATATTCGTTTTTAATTAATTACAATCATTTACAACCGTTTACAAACGAAAGTAATCGTTTAACAACCGGATAAACAGCTATTGGGGGTTTAAGTTTGCCCTGTTGGATTTTTCAAGTCCGATTGTAATAACTGTTTAACCTTAAAATTTTAGTATTATGAACGCCATTAGAAACAAGGTGCAACTCATTGGAAGATTGGGTCATGATCCCGAATTTATCAATTTTGAAGACGGGAGCAAGATAGCCCGGTTCTCCCTGGCCACCAACGATAATTATAAGAACAAGAACGGAGAAAAGGTAGAGCGGACCTACTGGCACAACATAGTGGTCCGTGGCAGCCTGATCAATGTAGTGGAAAACTATGTAGAGAAGGGAAAGGAAATTGCCGTAGAAGGTAAACTGACCACAAGGTCCTGGGAAGATGAAAAGGGGAACAGGCGCTATATCACGGAAATTCTCTGTCACGAAATGTTGTTGTTGGGCAAATGATAAGGAAATGTCAGATCAGGAGCCCCAGATTCCAGAAAACTCTGGAATCTGGGGTTTAAATCAGTTTCTTGTATCTGTGTGAACTTTTAAGTGTTTAAAAATGAAGATCACCGACCTTAACGAACAGGCAGAAAAGTTGCCAAGGAGGCTAAAAAATCCTATCTTAGCACTGATCGAAATGAAAACCGACAGCGACATGGAGAAGGTGCTTCACAAAATTGAAAATATAGAAAACCGTTTGGAAAGCAGAATGGATCTTTTAGAAAAAAAGTTGGACATCCAGTTTAAGACTTTGCTTTGGGTTATTAGTATCGTTTTTGTTGTGATGACCACCTTAATGTCCTTTTATAAATTCTTCGGATAGAATTAACATATTCCACCCTTTCACATTCTAATCCTCTCACTTTCTCACCTTCTCATCTTCTCACATTATGATCGATACAAATAATATTTTACAAGTTCTGAAAACACATTTCGGATATGACAGTTTTCGTCCCAATCAGGAACGTATCATTACCGAAATACTCGGAGGAAAAGATGTACTTGCCGTAATGCCGACGGGAGGAGGAAAATCCCTGTGTTTCCAGTTACCGGCTTTAATGATGCCAGGCATGGCTGTGGTTATATCACCGCTTATAGCACTGATGAAAGACCAGGTAGATGCCCTGCGGGCCAATGGTATAGAAGCTGCTTATTACAACAGTGTCCAGTCACCCGATGAACAGTCTTTGGTGCTGTCCGGACTCCGGGAGCAGCGATTGAAATTGTTGTACGTGGCCCCGGAGAGCCTTCCGCAGTTAATTCCCCTGCTCACTGGTGTTACCATAAATCTGGTAGCTGTGGATGAAGCCCATTGCATATCTGCCTGGGGGCATGATTTCCGTCCGGCATATACCCGTTTGGGAAACCTGAAAGAAATACTTCCGGAAACCCCGGTGGTGGGCTTTACAGCTACGGCAGACCAGGCTACAAGAGAAGACATACTACACCAATTGAACATCCCCGAAGCCTCGCAGCACATTGCCTCCTTTGACCGGAAAAACCTTTATCTCGATGTCCGGCCGGGAAATAATCGTATCCGGCAAATACTGGATTTTTTGCGTGCCCGTCAGGAAGAGAGTGGCATTATCTATTGCCTCAGTCGTAAAGGAACAGAAAAACTGGCAACAAAGTTGCAGCAAAATGGTTATGAAGCCAGGGCATATCACGCCGGAATGTCTCCTGAAAAGCGAACAAGTGTTCAGGAAGATTTTATTCATGACCGGGTTTCCATAGTGGTGGCTACCATCGCCTTTGGTATGGGGATAGACAAGAGTAATGTCCGTTGGGTCATTCACTATAATATGCCCAAAAACATAGAGGGATATTACCAGGAGATAGGCCGTAGCGGGCGTGATGGACTCCCGGCACATACTTTGTTGTTTTATAGCTTCGCTGATGTGGTACAGTTGCGAAAGTTCATGGATGATTCGCCTACACGGGAATTTCAACTGGCCAAACTCGAACGTATGCAGCAATTTGCAGAGGCCCTGAGCTGTCGCCGGATAGCCTTGCTCAATTACTTCGGGGAACACCTGTCTGAAAATTGCGGGAATTGTGATATTTGCAAAAATCCGCCACAATATTTTGACGGTACTGTACTTACCCAGAAAGTGTGTTCTGCCGTAGCGCGGCTAAAAGAAGAGGAAGCTCTGGGCATGGTGGCAGATGTTCTCCGGGGCGCACAAAATGCCGCTGTTTTTGAAAAAGGGTACAACCGGGTAAAGACCTATGGGACCGTAAAGGATATCTCATGGAGGGACCTGCAGCAATATATCATTCAGATGATCAACCAGGGAATACTCGAGGTTCGTTTTCACGAAAACGGCCGCCTGGCATTGACCCCACTGGCCAAAGCAATTTTGTTTGAAGGTAAAAAAGTACAGCTGGCAACCCTGGTACAACCTGTTAAAGAAACCGCTAGGTCAAGGGAAAAAGAAGCTCCGGATGATGCCCTGTTTGGAAAATTGCGCAAACTCCGCTCTGCTATTGCACAAGAAGAAAATGTCCCCGCATATATCGTTTTCAGTGACGCTACCCTGAAGGATATGGAGGCCAGGTTACCGGCCAATGAGGACGAATTTGACCAGGTCAGTGGAGTAGGAGAGGTGAAAAAGAAAAAATATGCAGGCCATTTTCTGAAGGTCATAGCAGAACACCGGGAGGAATTGTTAAAACAACTGCCCACACAAGACCGTACCTTTATGCTTTACCGGGAAGGACTGACCGTTGAAGAAATAGCGAAAAAACGGGAATTGAAAACAGATACGATACTGAGTCACCTGCTAAAAAAGCACGAAGAAGGAGAAAAAATAGAAATAGACCAGTTTATTTCATCCGGAGAGATCAAGGCCGTAGGGAAGGCCCGGGAAGCCCTCGAAAATCCGGAAGCCCTGCGCCCGTATTTCGAATACTTCAAAGGAGAAATACCTTATTGGAAGATCCGGTTCGGATTGTATCTGATAGAAGAAGCGGAATTTCAGAAAAAATAACTCATTAAGGAAGAGCTGTTAATTTTTGTAACACTTTTGATTGCAGATCGTCTAAATTCTTAGAACAGGATTGAATAAAATTACAGAAAAATATAACTGAAAAACAACAACTCAAGGAGGTGAAGCCGTATTGGCGAAATTCCTGACCAACCCTAAATTCCAATCCCATGAAAAAACTGATTTCCTTTGTGGCTTTGACACTGAGCGGGTGTATCTTATTTGCCCAGAAAAGTGGTGTAATAGATAAACTAAGTTCCGATACCGGGCTGATATTGAACGATTCCATAACCAGATTACTGATTCATCACAGCTCCGGAGATCGTGCTTATAATTACGTACAACAAATTTCATTGTGGGACCGTCAGCAAAATACGGGGAAATATAATGATGCCGTTGACTGGGTAAAGCAAAAAGCACAGGAATTCCGGTTGGAAGATGTGGAAGTTGAAAAATATGTTGCCGACGGGAAAACCAGTTATTTTGGAGATACCCCCCAATCGTTCTGGATAGCAGAAAAAGGAGAGCTCTGGTCACTGAAACCCTATAATTACAAGATCACATCCTATGCCGATCTGCCTATGTCCCTGGTAAGGAACAGCTATTCTAAAAAGGCAAAGGCAAAACTTATAGATATAGGTGCCGGGACAGAAAAAGATTATGAAGATAAAGACCTTGCCGGAAAGATCGTCCTTACTTCTAATTATCCTTCCGGTGTTGTAAAAAAAGCGGTTTGGGAAAAAGGGGCTATTGGTATCATATCACATTATTCTGTTCCCTACTGGGATAAATCCAACCGCCTGCAAGGCGATTTTGCCGATCAGGTAGGATGGGCGGGTATACCCAGGGTCGAAGATAAGGCCAAAGAATACTTTGCCTTTATGATATCCGAACGCAGGGCTGAAGAGTTGCGGGAATCCCTGAAAAAGTACGGAGAGATGACGCTTTATGTCGATATAGACACGAAATCCCAGGCAGATGATTTTGGCGTAGTCAGTGGGGTTATAAAAGGTTCGAAATATCCGGATGAAGAAATTGTGATCACGGCCCATATAGATCACTATAAGCCGGGAGCAAACGACAACGCTTCGGGAAGTGCCGTGTCATTGGAAGTGGCCAGAACCCTGAACAATCTTATTCGTCAGAAAAAGATAAGCCGGCCGCTGAGGACCATACGCTTTTTGTGGGTTCCCGAATTTACAGGTACAAAAGCGTGGTTCTCCAGGCATTTTAAAGAGAATAAAAAGCGAATTTTAAACCTTAACCTGGATATGCTCGGTGCGGACCTGAAGAAAACCAATTCATTTTTTAATATCAGCTACACCCCGGATTGGAATGCGTCTTATATCAATGCCTTTTCCTCATCGATCGTGGACTTTCTGAATAAATACAATAACAACAGGTATCCCGTGAGAAAGGATTTTCAGATCATTTCAGTAAACGGGAGCAGAAACCAGATCAATGCATCGATGCACTCCTATACCAGGGGTTCTGACCATCAGATATTTAATGATTTTGGTATTCCGGGAGTTGCGTATAGTACCTGGCCGGACAATTATTATCACTCCAGCGAGGACACCCCGGACAAAGTAGATCCTACACAGTTGCACAGGGTGGCCTTTATAGGGCTGGCCTCAGTAATAATGACAGCTTATGGAGATTCTTCAAATGTATCAGATATTATGAACCTGGTGGAAATGTACGGGAAAAGACGACTTAAAAATGATGAGTTTGAAGCCAGAAAATTGTTGTTGGGTTCATCCGATATTCAAAACGACCTCGGGTTTTCTTCAAAGATCATTCAGTATGCCTACAAAAGAGAAAAAGAGGCTCTTAGATCTTGTTTGTTGTTTTCCGGGGACAGGAGTACCAAAAAAATTATAGAAGAAAAGATAGTGTTGTATGACCAGGAAGAAAAGTTGATATTAAACGATATACAAGCCCTGGCAAAGAACCTGAATGGAGGTGAAGACATAGCGCCCCGGGCATCTTCGTCAAAGGAGAAAGAGGCGGAGAAAATAGTTCCTGTACGGATAAAAGGCAAAGAACTCAATGCATTCTATTCTACCTATGATATACTCGGTGAGGAATATTCCGGTAAATACGAGGAAATAGAACAGGAAATAGAAAAAGTATTGAATATACTCCGAAAGCGCGAAGCAGGAGAGTTGAGGATATACCAGTTTGAAGATGTAATAGCCAGTTACAGCGATGGCCGGAAGTCTGTTTTAGATATTCGCGATGCATTATATGCCGAGTATAAAATAGAAATCCCTCTGGAAGTGATCGCCAATATTTTTGAGGTCTTTGAAAAAGCAGGAGTATTCCGGTTCAAATAAAACATTTTGAGGGTTTTGTAAAAATAGCCCTTAACTATCTCAATCGGTTCCTCCGCGATATTCCGAAGGCGCTACGCCTTTGCTGCGTTTAAAGATCCTGTGAAAATAGGAAAGACTGTTAAATCCGGAGGCATAACATACCTCAGAAATGGATCTGGAAACATTTTCTTCCATTAAAGATTTACAGGCAAAACCGATCCGCAGGTCGTTGAGGAATTCTATAAAGGATTTTCCTGTTTTTAATTTAAAATACCGGCAAAAAGCCGTTTTGTTCATTCCTGCATAAGAAGCGATCTCCTCCAGGGAGAGTTCTTCCTGGAAATGTTGCATGATATACTGAAGTACCTTGTTCAGTTTTTTATCGCCGGAATTAAATTGTTTTATCCATGCCGGGGTGGCCAGATGTTCTTTTTTCTTTTGTTGAAGCAGGTACAATATTCGCAGAAAGTGCAGGGTGTTTTCCTGGATATTGCCGTTTACCGTTTTTTTAAAGGTCTTGCAGGCTTTTTTCCCGGGAAACGGGAAAAACAGCCCGGTAACAGCGTGGTTGATCAGGTTGGGGATATAACCAAACTCAACAGAGTTTCCGGAAAATCCCCCGATGAATTCCTCGCCAAAATGTATAACGTAGGCTTCGGATATGTCTTCTTCTTCCGGAAATGAACTGCTCAAAGTCTCAAACATATGCGGAAGGTGAGCGCCGATCAAAAATACGCTTCCCGGTTGATAGGGGCCAATATAGTCACCGACATATATCGTACCCCGGCCTTTGGAAATATAGACCAGTTCATATTCCGGATGGTAATGCCACAACTTCAGGAATTCCTTTTCCCGGTGGTGTGAGGCTTTAAAATTTGTCTCCAGGTTTTTATGCAGGAAATGCAAATCCATAAGGCATTTTTTAACGAAACGGCATGTGAGCAAATATTGTACAAATAAGAGCAAAGATATAAGAACTTTTCCGTAGAAAAACTGTTTACTTTTGAAATTCCCGGAAGATTGTTCTCCCGGGATCGGAAAAACTGGTGATCAGTGGTCAGTAATCGGTATTCGGTTTGTAAGATATCTGAGATTGATAAACTTCACCGATTACCAAACATCGCCATTGTTAAAAAAATACAATACAGCATAATTGGAACGATATCTAAAAATACACTCCGGAGACAACGTAGCCGTAGCCCTTACGGATCTGAACGAAAATGACAGGTTCGAAATAGACGGGAATGACGTGCAACTGGTACAGGATATACCCGTAAAACACAAATTTACCCTGAACGCTATGAATGAGGGAGACACCATCTGCATGTATGGTGTGCCGGTAGGGAAACTGACCACCGGGCTCCCGGCGGGCAGTATGCTTACCGTAGAAAATACCAGACATGTGGCAGCTCCGTATCACATAGGAAAACAGGAATACCGCTATCAGCCGCCGGAGGTAGACAATTATACCGACCGTACTTTTCAGGGCTACCACAGGAAAGACGGACAGGTGGGAACGGCCAATTACTGGTTGTTCATCCCCCTGGTATTTTGTCAGAACAGAAACCTGAAAGTGTTACAGGAAGCCCTGGAGACTGAACTCGGCTTCCGTAGAGAAAACCCCTATAAATTACAGGTCAGGGAATTGGCCGGGAAATTTCAGGGCAGAACACAGGAAGGGACAAACACTGTGGAAAAAAATAAGGTATTCCCGAATGTAGACGGCATAAAATTCCTCATTCACGAAGGAGGCTGTGGCGGAACACGCCAGGATACCCAATTGCTGGTAAACCTGCTTGCAGGTTATATACGCCATCCCAATGTAGCAGGGGCCACCGTGCTCAGCCTGGGATGTCAGCACGCACAGATCGCCATGCTCGAAGAAGCCCTGGGGCAAACCGGGGAGGAGCTGGGGAAACCGCTGCTTTTCTTTGAGCAGCAACAGTATTCTTCCGAACACACCATGTTGAACGAGATCATTCACGACACTTTCGAAGGGCTCAGGAAAGCCAACAATTGCCGGAGAACCTCGGCCCCCCTTTCCAAACTGACCCTCGGGCTGGAATGTGGTGGTTCTGATGGTTTTTCCGGGATCTCCGCCAACCCGCTGATCGGTGTGGTCGCAGACCGGATCAACGCATTGAAAGGGAAGAGTATTCTGTCTGAGTTCCCCGAACTGTGTGGTGTGGAACAGGATCTGATAGATCGTTGTACTACCAGGGAAACCGCCGGAAAATTCGTACGCTTAATGCGAAACTACGAAACCAGGGCACAAGAGGTCGGCTCCGGTTTTGATATGAATCCCTCTCCCGGAAATATCAGGGACGGATTGATTACCGATGCCATAAAATCTGCCGGAGCGGCGACAAAGGGGGGGAGAAGCCCCATATCGGACGTATTGGATTATGGGGAATACGCTACCCGAAAAGGCCTTAACCTGCTTTGTACGCCTGGGAATGATGTAGAATCGACAACCGGATTGGCCGGAGCAGGGGCCAACATCATCCTTTTTTCCACCGGCCTCGGAACTCCGACAGGAAATCCGGTCTGCCCCGTGGTGAAAATATCGTCCAATTCCATGCTCCCCGAAAAAATAAATGATATTATCGACTTTGATGCCGGGAGGCTTTTTTCCGAAAGCAAATCGCAAAAGGAACTGGCCGACGAATTGATGGAACTCATTATTGCAGTGGCGAGCGGAGAAAAACAAACCTGTGCCCAAAAACTGCAACAGGATGATTTTATTCCATGGAAAAGAGGAATTTCATTGTAAAATACGAAGTGTGAAGTTAGAGGGATGAAGTATTTTAGTGATAATGACGGAGTAAAAAAGTTAAAAGGAGTGAAGTAAAGAGGAAGTATAAAAACTGGCAACCTGCAACTGGTAACTGGTCCCCCGCAACTTTAAACTTAGAACAATTAGAAATCACAATAAAATGTCAAAAAATGTAATTATAACCGGTGGAGGCTCCGGTATAGGAGCTGCGATAACACGTGTGTTCCTCGATAAGGGGCACACTGTTTTTATGCTGGAACGAAATGTCGAAGGAGCCAGAGAAGCCTTTTCGGAAGATGATGGAGATACCCTGCAGATCATCCCCTGTGATGTCAGTGACCAGGCAGAAGTGCTCAGGGTGATCGATGACATTGCAGCCTCGGGTACTATTGACATTCTCATCAATAATGCCGGAGTATCCCACATCGGCACCGTAGAAACAACTACCGAGGCCGATATGGACAAACTTTTTGCCGTAAACGTAAAAGGGGTGTACAATTGCATTCATGCCGCAATACCTCATATGAAGAAAAACGGCGGAGGTGTGATCCTCAATATGGCATCCATAGCCTCCCATGTAGGTATTGCCGACCGTTTTGCCTACTCCATGACCAAAGGTGCGGTCCTGGCGATAACCTATTCCGTTGCCAAGGACTATGTATCTGAAGGTATCCGTTGTAACAGCATTTCCCCGGCCAGGGTGCATACGCCTTTCGTAGACGGTTTCCTGGCCAAAAATTATCCCGGCAGGGAAAAGGAAATGTACGACACCCTCTCCAAAACCCAGCCCATAGGGCGTATGGCCAAACCCGAAGAAGTGGCCAACCTGGCCTATTTCCTGTGCTCTGACGAAGCGTCTTTTACCACCGGGACAGATTACCCGCTGGACGGAGGGTTTATTAAATTGAACAGCTAAAAAAGAACCACAAATAAAAACAAACACATAACGAATGAAACTATTCAGATTTGGCCCCGAAGGAAAGGAAAAACCGGGAGTAGAACTGCCGGATGGCAAACAACTCGATGTGAGCGATTTCGGGCAGGACTATACGGAAGATTTTTTTGCTGAAGATGGTATAGGGCGTTTAAAGGCCTGGTTAGCGGATCATAAAGACAAATGCCCGGAAGTAACGGAAGGATTTCGGTTTGGCCCCGTGGTAAAACGGCCTTCCAAACTGATCTGCATCGGGCTGAACTATGCAAAACATGCCGCAGAAAGCGGAATGGATGTGCCAAAGGAACCCGTGGTGTTTTTCAAGGCAACATCTTCTATTGTAGGCCCCAATGACCCGGTAGTGATTCCCCGCGGTTCCGAAAAGACCGATTGGGAAGTGGAACTGGCGGTAGTCATTGGCAAAAAAACTTCCTATGTTACCAAAGAAGAGGCCATGAACTATGTAGCGGGGTATGCGCTACACAACGATTACAGCGAACGCGCCTACCAACTGGAGCGCGGCGGACAATGGGTAAAAGGAAAGAGCTGCGATACCTTTGCACCGTTGGGACCATACCTCGTGACTGCCGATGAAGAACTGGACCCCCATAACCTGAACTTATGGTTAAAGGTTAACGGGGAAACGCTGCAAAATTCTAACACCTCAGATTTTATTTTCGATATCCCCACAGTGATCAGCTACCTGAGCGAATTTATGACCCTTTTACCCGGAGACGTTATTTCGACAGGAACTCCTGCGGGTGTAGGACTGGGATTTGATCCGCCCAGATACCTCAAACCGGGTGATGTGGTAGAACTCGGTATTGAAGGGCTCGGATCGGCAAAGCAGGAAGCAAAAGCATATGTTAGTGTGAGAAAGTGAGAAAGTGAGAGAGTGAGAAGGCGAGAGAGTGAGAACGTAAAAAGGAGGGGAAACCTGTTCTCACCTTCTCACTTTCTCACCTTCTCACCATAAAACAGATAGCCAATGAAAATCGATGCTCATCAGCATTTCTGGCAATACAACCCGGAACGGGATGCATGGATAGACGATAGCATGCAGGTCATCCGGAGGGATTTTATGCCTTCGGACCTGCAACCTGTCCTGGAAAAAAACGGGATGGACGGATGTGTAGCCGTACAGGCCGACCAATCTGAAGAAGAAACGGAGTTTCTGCTGAAATGTGCTGCGGAAAACCCGTTCGTAAAAGCTGTGGTAGGCTGGGTAGATCTTCTGTCGGAGGATGTAAGCACATCCCTGGCCCGGTTCTCCGGCAATCCTCTTTTCCGTGGTGTACGGCATATTGTACAGGCCGAACCGGATGATTTTATGTTACGGGAAGATTTCCGGAAAGGCATCGGTGCACTGGGAGCCTTCGGGCTTACTTATGATATTCTGGTCTATGCCCGTCAGTTACCGGCTGCCGTGGATCTGGTACGCCGGTTTCCCCGCCAGCGTTTTGTATTGGATCATATCGCCAAACCGGAAATATCCGGGGGGCTCGATAAAGAATGGACAAAAAACATCCGCAGACTGGCCGAAAGTGAAAATGTGTATTGTAAACTATCCGGAATGGTAACGGAAACCGATAATTTTACCTGGAAACAGGAGGACTTTACGCCCTTTCTTGATACTGTTACGGAAGCCTTCGGAACGAACAGGCTCATGTTCGGGTCGGACTGGCCCGTTTGCCTGATTTCCTGTGGTTATGGAGAAGTGCTGAAGATCGTAAAGGATTATTTCAGTCCGGACGAACTCCCGGAGATTATGGGCAAAAATGCCGTACAGTTCTACGGAATACCTGCCGGACCGGAATAAAAATGACAGGGCTGGTAGAAGTCAGTCAAGAACGATATAAATTATTTAACAACCATAACGCCAAAAATTATGAGGACATTACATGTTTTAGTACTGACGGCTTTTCTGGCCGTAGCCTGCAAGGAGAAGCAAAAGGAGCAGAAGCCCGAAAAACAGCCTGCCGAAAAAGAAACCGTGAATTACCTGGAAGAGTCCGAAGAGGCATTTGACCAGCGTATGGCCTGGTGGCGCGACGCCCGCTTTGGTATGTTTATCCACTGGGGAGCTTATGCCGTACCTGCGGGGAGATACGAAGGGAAAGAGGCAAAGGGTATAGGAGAATGGATCATGTACAATGCAAAAATTCCCGTGGACGTTTATGAAGAATATGCAAAGCAGTTCAATCCCACGGAATTCGATGCAGAAGCATGGGTTTCCCTGATGAAAAAGGCCGGAATGAAGTACCTGGTCATTACCTCCAAACACCACGATGGTTTTTGCCTTTGGGATTCAAAAATCACCGATTATGATATTGTAGATTTTTCACCTTATGGCAAAGATGTGCTGAAGGCCCTTTCTGACGCCTGTAAGGCCCAGGGAATAAAATTCGGACTCTACCATTCCATTATGGACTGGCACCATCCCGATTCTCATGCCGACACTTATGCGGGTGGGGAGCCCTCGGAAAATAATGAAGCGCGTTTTGCCGATTACCTGGAAAACTATCTCAAACCCCAGCTAAAAGAACTGGTTAACGCCTATGATCCCACCATCCTGTGGTTTGACGGGGAATGGGAGAAAGAATTTACCCATGAGCAGGGACTTGCACTGTATGAATATGTGCGCAGCCTTAAACCGGAGATCATTATCAACAACCGGGTAGACAAAGGGCGACAGGGCATGCAGGGCATGAACCGCGACGACAGTGACTATGCTGGAGATTTCGGCACTCCCGAACAGGAAATACTGGACGGTACTTCCGATTTTGACTGGGAATCCTGTATGACGATGAACGATACCTGGGGATACAAAACCGATGACAACAACTGGAAATCCTCGGAAACCCTCATCCGTAATCTCGTTGATGTCGCCGCCAAGGGAGGGAATTACCTGCTCAATGTAGGGCCCGATGCCCTAGGGAATATACCCGATGCCAGCGTAGAACGGCTGGAAGACATCGGGGAATGGATCAAGGTCAACGGTGAAGCGATATACGGCACGGAAAGCCCGGATACGGGGTATAAACAGGGTGAAAATATCCGGTTTACCCGGAAAAAAGGAACACCGATTTATTATGCTGTAAGTTTTGAAAAACCAGGTAAGAGGATCCGTTTTGATCACCTTAAGCCCGAAGAAGGATCGGAAGTTCTTTTACTGGGTTACGACGAACCCCTGGAATGGAAGTATACCGAAGGAGAAGGAGTAACGGTTTCAGTTCCCCGGAAAGCTCTGAGAGCTGTCGGCAGTACCAAAGCGTGGACATTCAAGATCAAAGTAGCGGAAAATAATACATCTTCAGAACAATAGATGAAAAGAATTAAGGGTATAAGTATATTGGTATACATTATTTCCGTTTTTGCACTGCTTTCCTGCAATGATAAAACAGGAAAAGAACCTGGCAAAACCGATAAATTCTGGTATACCCGGCCGGCAGCCGAATGGATGGAAGCACTTCCCGTAGGGAACGGACGTTTCGGCGCTATGATCTTCGGAGACCCGGCGCACGAACGTATACAGCTAAATGAAGATTCCATGTGGCCGGGAGGTCCGGACCTTGGCGATTCAAAAGGCACGCCGGAAGACCTGGAGTACCTTCGCAAACTGGTCAAAGAAGGAAAAGTGCACGAAGCAGACCAGGAGATCGTAAAACGATTTTCCTATAAGACCATGCTGAAATCGCACCAGACCATGGGTGATCTGTATATTGACTTCGACAAGGATAAAACAACAGAAAACTACACCCGTTCACTGGACCTCGACAGTGCGGTGGCTTCTGTACGGTATACAGCGGATGGGAATACTTACACCGAAAAAGTATTTGCGTCTGCAGCCGATAATGTACTCGTTATAGAGCTGGCCACGACAGCCGGGGAGGGCATGGATTTTTCACTAAGGCTGGACCGCCCGGAAGATCACGGGCATCCCACGGTCTCCGTTTCCAATCCTGCTCCCGATGAGATAAGCATGAAAGGTACGGTAACACAATACGGGGGAGTGGTAAAGTCTGAGCCTTTTCCGATAGATAAAGGAGTGAACTTCGAGACCAGGTTACAGGTCAGGCACAATTCCGGCACCGTAAAAGCCGATAACGGTAAATTACGGCTCGAAAATGTAAAAAAGGCCACCCTGATCCTGACCGGAAGTACTTCGTTTTACAACAACGATTACGAAAAAGAAAACACCCGGGTACTCACAACCGTAAAAGACAAGACCTTCGATGAACTTTTACAGGCACACGTAACAGATCATCAGAAATATTATAAGAGAGTGGCTCTCGACCTCGGTGGCGCAGAACTGGATTCGATTCCTACGGAGGCAAGACTGAAAAGAATAAGAGATGGAAAGGACGATCCGGACCTTATGGCCAAACTCTTCCAGTACGGAAGGTATCTGCTTATTTCCTCTTCCAGGCCCGGTACCAACCCGGCCAATCTCCAGGGGATCTGGAACGAACATATCGAAGCCCCCTGGAATGCCGACTATCATCTCAATATCAATTTACAAATGAACTACTGGCCAGCCGAAGTAACCCATCTGAGCGAATTCCACCTGCCGCTTTTCGATTTTACGGACCGGCTGATAGAACGCGGAAAGATCACGGCAAAGGAACAATACGGCATCAACCGCGGAACCGTAATACACCATGCTACCGATCTGTGGGCATCCGCATGGATGCGGGCAGAACAGCCATACTGGGGCTCCTGGATACATGGCGGCGGATGGCTGGCGCAACACTACTGGGAGCATTATCGCTATACCGGGGATACCACGTTTTTAAAAAACAGAACATATCCGGCTTTAAAGGCCTTTGCTTCTTTTTATCTCGATTGGCTGGTAAAAGATGAAAACGGAAACTGGATCTCTGTTCCCGAAACCTCTCCCGAAAATTCGTATATCGCCGGAGACGGAAAACCGGCAGCCGTTTCCGCCGGTGCTGCAATGGGGCACCAGATCATAGGCGAAGTGTTTGAAAATACGCTCAATGCGGCACAGGTGCTCGGCATAGAGGACGATTTTACCAAAGAAGTAAGAGCCAAACTGCAAAACCTGTATCCCGGAGTGGTTATCGGAGAGGACGGAAGGATACTCGAATGGAACAAGCCCGTTGAGGAAGCCGAGAAAGGGCATCGTCATATGTCGCATTTGTATGCCCTGCATCCCGGGAGCAAGATCACCCAGGAAGATGGGGAAGCCTTTGCTGCCGCCAAAAAGACCATTGATTATCGCCTCGAACACGGAGGCGCGGGCACCGGGTGGAGCAGGGCCTGGATGATCAGCTTCAATGCCCGTTTACTGGACAGGGTTTCTGCGGAAGAGAACATCCGGAAGTTTCTGCAAATATCCATGGCAAACAATATGTTCGATATGCATCCGCCGTTCCAGATCGACGGGAATTTTGGGTTTACCGCCGGTGTAGCCGAATTGCTGATGCAGTCGCATGAAGGATTTATCCGGATACTTCCCGCCCTTCCGGAAAACTGGAAAACGGGAAAAGTGGAAGGACTGGTAGCAAGAGGAAATACAGAAGTGGATATAACATGGAAAGATGGTAAACTGACCGGCCTCGGCCTGTATTCCAAAAAAGCCAAAACATGCAGGTTGCTTTATAACGGTACCGAAAAGGAGATAAAACTTCCGGCCGGACAAAAAATATGGCTGGGGAGTGATCTTGCTCCGAAACAAAATGCAGATCAATCTGAAAAATAACGGAGATTGATAGGACATTGATGGAAGATTGGAGGAAGATTGAATCCCGATCGCCATCGGGAGATTGACCTTAAACATTTCAATCCCATTCAATCTCCCGGCGTAGCCGGATCAATCTCCTATCAATCCTTTACCCCTGTCGAAAGGCGTTGCCTTGAGCACTTCGGCGGGTTCAGTACATCACCTGTCGAAGGGCGATGTCCTGAGCCTGTCGAAGGGAATAAAACTCAGGCAGTTCCTAATATCCAAAAGAATAAAACAATAGGAATAACAAATGTTAAATCGTTAATATTAGGCCATATAAATTTTTTTTAAGCTATTTTTAGCGCTTAAATTGTGCCGAAAAACAGGAAAATGCAGGTATGAATTTACATTTAGACGAGAAAGTGATCATAGTGACCGGGGGAGCAAAAGGCATCGGTTATGGAATATGCGAAGTGCTTGCCGGAGAAGGCGCGATCCCCGTTATTGTGGGAAGAAATGAGAGTGACAACCAGAAAGCCATCCGTGCGATAGAAGAAAAAGGAGGAAAGGCCGGTGCCGTAATAGGCGAACTAACCGATCCGGAAGCATGTGCCAATGCGGTTGCAGAGGTGCTGAAGAAGTTTGGAAGGATAGATGGCCTGGTCAACAATGCCGGGGTAAACGATGGTGTAAGCCTCGAAAATGGCTCTTATGAGCAGTTTGTGGCCTCCATCAACAAAAGCCTTACCCATTATTACCTGATGGCTCATCTCGTTCTGCCCGAATTGAAAAAAAACCGGGGAGCCATAGTCAATATCGGTTCTAAAACCTCGCTTACCGGCCAGGGTGGCACCTCCGGGTATGCAGCGGCCAATGGTGGCCGGAATGCACTTACCCGGGAATGGGCGGTGGAACTGCTTCCGTATAACATCCGTGTCAATGCGGTGATCGTATCGGAATGCTATACGCCGCAGTATGCAAAATGGATAAAGACCTTTCCCGATTCCGAAGAAAAATTAAAGACAATTACCGAAAGAATACCCCTGGAAAAACGTATGACCACCGCTGAGGAAATAGCCAATACAGTGGCCTTCCTTTTGTCTGACAGGTCGAGTCATACTACCGGACAGTTGCTGTACGTAGACGGGGGATACGTACACCTGGACAGGGCATTAACCTGAAAAAATTAAAACCCGATAAAGAATTAAGCACGGTCAGAGATCGATCAATCCCAATAAAAACCCATAAAATAGTGAAGAAAGAAACATTATCACCCGTGGTTCCGAAAAAGAACCTGCTGCCCTTTATTCTTGTGACTTCCCTTTTTGCCCTCTGGGGTTTCGCAAACGCCGTTACCGATCCTATGGTGCAGGCTTTTAAAAAAGTACTGGAACTCAATAATTCACAGGCAGCCTGGGTGCAGATGGCATTTTACGGCGGGTACTTTTGTATGGCACTTCCGGCAGCACTGTTCGTCAGAAAATATTCCTATAAAACAGGGGTCCTCATAGGCCTCGCCCTGTATGCCGGAGGGGCACTACTGTTCTACCCGGCGGCCATCACTGAAAAATTCTGGTTCTTCTGCCTCGGATTGTATATCCTGACTTTCGGCCTGGCCTTTTTAGAGACTACGGCCAACCCTTATATCCTGGCCATGGGAGACACTAAAACCGCAACACAAAGACTCAACCTGGCGCAGGCGTTTAACCCTCTCGGGCTGGTTCTCGGGCTCCTGGTAGCACAGCAATTTGTCCTTAGGAAACTACAATCCGTAGATGTGGAAGACTTCAGCGCCCTGGATGAAGCCACGAAAGTCATGATCCGTACTTCAGACCTCATGGTGATAAGAGACCCTTATGTAGCTCTGGGGCTTGTGATCCTTGCCGTATTTGTGTTGATCGTGGTGAGCAAGATGCCGCAGGTAAGAGATGAAGGAGGTATTCCTGGCCTGAAAGAAACATTCTCCGGGCTTTTCCGGAACAAAAAATATATTCTTGGAGTACTGGCACAGGTCCTCTATGTAGGTGCACAGATCATGTGCTGGACCTACATATACCAATATGCCGAAGGCCTGGGAGTAAGCAGTGACGATGCGGCGTATTACCAGTTTGTCGCTTTTATACTCTTCCTTGTAGGACGTGCCATAGGTACGTATATGCTTCGCTTTATGAGTTCCGGAAGGCTACTGATGGCCTTTGCCTTGCTCGGCATAGCATTCTGTATCGGTACCATCTGGATCAATGGAATGTTCGGGCTGTACAGTATAGTAGGTATATCCTTTGCCATGTCACTGATGTTCCCCACGATTTATGGTATAGCCCTCGAAGGCCTTTCTGAAGAACAATCAAAAATAGGAGCGGCCGGATTGGTAATGGCTATTGTGGGAGGAGCCCTGATGCCCCAGTTCCAGGCCCTTATCATAGATATCGGAGGGTCTGGTGTATCCGATGTATTAATTACCGGGGTTCCGGAAGTGAATTTTTCGTTTATCCTGCCACTGGTTTGCTTTGTTTATATAAGTATATACGGTACCTGGGTACACAAAAAAGTATATTGATCCGTAGCCGGTCCTCCTAACTTGCAACCTGCAACATTTAAACTGTGAACAAGCAATGAAACGGTATTGTTTAGCCTTGGATTTAAAAGAAGATGATGAGCTGATCGCCGAATACGAAGCTCATCATGCGAAAGTGTGGCCCGAAGTGTTGAAAAGCATATGCGAAAGTGGTATTATAGACATGGAAATATATCGTATTCAGAACCGCCTGTTTATGATCATGGAAACTGATGACGATTTTTCCTTTAAGCAGAAAGAATTTATGGATGCCTCGAACACGAAAGTTCAGGAATGGGAAAAGCTGATGTGGAAATACCAACAGGCCATGCCGGGAAGCAAACCCAGGGAAAAATGGCGACTGATGACCAGGATATTTGATTTTAAATCTGCCTTGTAATGCTTGTAGGACTGTTTGTGCCCTGTTATATAGACCAGCTATACCCGAAAGTGGGGAAAGATACTTTGGAAGTGCTGGAAAAAGTGGGATGCACTGTTGTTTTTTTACAAGACCCCTTGTGTTGCGGCCAGCCTATGGCCAACAGCGGATATGAAAAAATGACCCGTGGTTACGAAAAACCATTTTTGAAAGCCCTGCAGGAGGTAGATTACCTGGTAACCCCGTCGGCCAGTTGTTCATCCCATCTTACCCATCATCTGCTGAAGCCGTTGGTTGGGAAAGAAGAACTGTCCAGGGTAAGGGAGCTCACCGAGTTTCTTCACGACGTTACCGGCCTTGAAAAACTAAAGGCATCTTTCCCTCATAAAGTGGGATTACACCTGTCCTGTCACGGCCTTAGGGGATTAAACCTGGGGACGCCTTCAGAACTAAAAGTACCGCACTATTCCAAAATAGAAGAAGTACTTTCCACAGTGGACGGACTCGAATTGGTTGTTCCGCCCAAAGCCGATGAATGTTGCGGCTTTGGCGGGAGCTTTGCCGTGTCTGAAGCAGCAGTTTCCGTAAAGATGGGAAGCGATAAGATGAAGGGTATGTCTATGGCAGGTGTCGAATATGTAACTGCTACCGATATGTCGTGCCTCATGCACCTGGAAGGGGTGTTCCAGGCGGAGAACAGCCCGATGAAAATAATGCACATAGCAGAACTGCTCAATTCGGAAGAAGGGGGAAGTGGTAATCAGTAATCTGTATTCGGTTACGTCCGGTCTTCTGGGCATTTTGAAGGAATTTATATGGGGTTGTCGAAATGCTCAGAAAAGGATTGAGCCGAAGGCTAATCACCAAGTACCCAACCACTGAATACCAACCACCGAATACCAAACCTAACAGATGAATCATGAAAGGAACACATGCAAATCTGAGCAAAGAATTTATAACCACCTCCGACAAAACGGACTGGCATAATGATGCCTTGTGGTTCTTAAGAGCCAAACGTGATAAACAGCGCGATACCATAGAGGATTGGGAGAAGCTGCGAAGCACTGCTGCTGCGATCAAGGACCATACCCTGTCCCGCCTGGCAGATTACCTGCAAACCTTCGAGGAAAATGCATTACAAAACGGAATGCAGGTACATTGGGCATGGGACGATGCCGAACTTCGCGAGATCACCGCCTCCATACTCCGTGAAAATAATGCTCGGTCCGTAGTGAAGAGCAAATCCATGCTTACGGAAGAATGCGGGTTGAACCCTTATCTGGAAAAAGAGGGATTCGACGTGGTGGATACCGATCTTGGCGAAAGGATAGTCCAGCTCAGGAAAGAACACCCCAGTCATATTGTTGTCCCTGCTATTCACCTGAAAAAAGAGGAAGTCAGCGACACTTTTCACGAAAAGATGCAAACAGAAAAAGGCAATGCCGATCCGGGCTATCTCACTGCTGCGGCCAGGGAAGCATTGCGAAAGGACTTTATAAAAGCTGATGCGGCAATAACCGGCGTAAACTTTGGGGTTGCCGAAAGCGGCGCCGTAGTGGTCTGCACCAATGAAGGCAATGCGGATATGGGGGTGCACAGTAAAAAAACGGTGATCCACTGTATGGGACTGGAAAAACTCGTTCCGGGGTATAAGGAACTGGCGGTCTTTACCCGGTTGCTCGCCCGTTCGGCAACCGGACAGCCAGTTACCGTTTTTACCTCACATTACAGGAAGCCGCGACCGGATGTGAAACAGCACATCATCATAGTGAACAATAAGCGTACTGATATTTATACCGATCCGGAATTCCGCCAGGCCATGCGTTGCATCCGTTGTGGGGCATGTATGAACACCTGCCCGGTGTACAGGCGTTCCGGCGGACATTCCTATCACCATACGGTCCCCGGACCCATCGGGAGCGTACTGGCCCCGTTCTACGGCAAAGAAAAAAACAAGGACCTTCCTTTTGCTTCTACACTCTGTGGTTCGTGCAATAATGTATGTCCGGTAAAAATAGACCTGGCCGGGCTATTGTATAAATGGAGGCAAAAACTTACAGATGAAACCTCTGCCGATACATCCAAAAAAATGAGTATGCAAGTGGGAAGCAGCATATTGAAAAGCCATAAAAAATACGGGATGGTCACTACGGCGTTCCGATGGGTGCCGAAAAGCCTGTTGCAGTCAAAATTCAACCCTTGGAACAGTAAAGGAGAAGACGGCAAAAAGGCCAGGGTGTTCCCGGAAGTGCCCGGGGAAACCTTCCGGCAATGGTATAAGAAAAGACAAAAATAATATAAACTCCTACTTCAGACATATCAAAGTTTAAGGATCGATGAACAGTAAGGAAAAGATACTCGATAGTTTAAAAAAAGCGTGCGGGGACCCGCTTCCCAGGCCGGAGATAGACCTTTTGTATGACAAAACGGCCCTGGTAGAAGAGTATGTACGTACGGCAGAGGCTTCCGGGACCGAGGTGTTTCTCGGGGAAGAAGAAAACATCACAGGGATCATAACGCAGTGGAGCGAGGGGCAAAAAATACAATCGTCCGTTCCCCGTCTGCGGGAAAAATATCCATTGGTATTTGATGAAGATATGCCTTTTGATCAAGACAATATCCCGGGAGTGTTTGTCGCGGAGGCCTCTTTCGGAGTGGTGGAAAACGCTGCCCTCTGGTTCACCGATGAGGAACTGACGTCCCGCCTGCTCGCCTTTATTCCCGAAAAACTGATAATACTGCTTTCCCGTAACCACTTAGTGGCCACCATGCACGAGGCCTATGCCAGGATAGAGGAGGGGAAAACCTTTGGTTTCGGACTGTTTATGGCAGGCCCGTCCAAGACGGCAGATATAGAACAAACTCTGGTAAAAGGAGCACAGGGAGCTAAGGAGCTGGCTGTGATACTGTATTAGGAGGAAAGGAAAAACAGAAAATAAGAAAGGCTATCTCTCACGGATAGCCTTTCTTATATCTGGTAATGGATTTTTACATTTCAAAAAGCTCGGCCAGTTTGGCGTCGAGATCTTCACCGCGCAGGTTTTTAGCCACGATCTTGCCTTCTTCATCGAGGATAAAGGTAGCGGGGATAGCCTTTATGTTATAGAGCTGTGCAATGGGGTCCTGCCAGAACTTCAGGTTAGAAATATGATGCCAGGGAAGTTGATCTTCTTCGATGGCTTTTTCCCAATCTTCCTTTTTTCGGTCCAGGGAAACACCGATGATGCTCAATCCCTGGTCTTTATATTTGTTGTAGAGCGAAACCACATGTGGATTTTCGGCCCTGCAGGGTTTGCACCATGCCGCCCAGAAATCGATAATGGTTACTTTTCCTTTGATATCTTTTAAGGTCAGGGTTTCTCCTTCGGGAGTAGGACCGGAGAAATCGGGGGCCACAGCACCTATGGACAACTTGGATGCTTGCTCCAATTGCGTAGTTATTCGTTGTGCAGGCTTGGTTTTCTTTACCTCCTCGGTCAGGGTGGAGAACAGCTCCTTTACCTTTTCCGGAGACTGTGACTTGGACTGGAGTATTTTTTCAAGCACTATGGCAGAGATATAAGAATCCGGATTGTCGGTAACAAATTGCACTTCATATTCCTTGGCCTCATCCATGATATCGGCATAGGTATCCTGTAAAGTAGCTATGGTTACCGTGTCTTTTTCTTGTGAAGCCTTCATCATCTGTTCGCGCAGGGCGTTGATCTTTTCTCCGATACTGCGTGTACCGTTGATAAAAGCATAAAAGTCGTCGTTAGACGGCGTACCTCCCATTTTAGAGAAGTTAATGCTGTCTTTATAGGCTTCTATTTCAATATCCCCATTCTCTACGATCACCGGAATATTTCCAACCTGGTCTACAATAATATAATGTATTTCCGGAATATCCGCTTTTCCCGCAAAAGTAAATTCCCCGTTTTTCACTTCGGTTGAATCCACATCCACAGGCTGATTGTTTTCATCTACTTTTTTCATGAATACCTGTTTGCCATCTTCCACACCGTCCAATTTTACAGTGATCGTATAGCCGTCCTTTTTACCGCAGGAAACGGCAACAAGTACCATAAAAAACAATAAGCCGATCTTTTTCATTTATCTATTATTTTAATAATTCACGATTTAAGAGCTACGATCTACAAGCGGGATTGTATTGAAAATCACCTGTTGTGATTCGAAACTCAATTTAATGGATTTGTGCAAAGTTAAACTTTCCGGGCAGATAAGCGTGATGTTTAGGATAAAATTAAGGGAAATGTTAAAAAGGAGGCTGTTGAAAAAGGATCAGTTGTTTTGGAAGGTTTTGTGTAAAAGTTAAAATGCAGGACCGGGCAGACAGACAGATTTTAATTCATACTTTTACACCATGCTCGATTTTCGTTTAAAGGTTTTTCACACCGTGGCCAAACGGCTTAATTTTACCCGTGCCGCCCGTGAACTGTATATTTCCCAGCCCGCGGTAACCAAGCATGTAAAGGCTTTGGAGCAGGAATACGGGATACAGTTGTTCGAACGTAACGGAACAAAAATACAACTCACCTATGCAGGGGAGCTGCTGCTGCAAAGCACGGAGAAGATATTTGAAATATACCGGAAACTGGAAACAGACCTGCACGCCTTATCGGGAGAGCAGGTAGGGAAGCTGCGTATCGGGGCCAGTACCACGATAGCCAATTATATATTGCCTAAAGTATTGCCCGCTTTCCGGGAAAAATATTCTGATGTGGATATCGAACTCCTGGTGGGGAATACGGAATGGATAGAAAAATTGCTGGAAAACAAGGACATTGATCTCGGGGTTACCGAAGGCGTGTCCAAATCGCCGGGATTGAAGTATACGCCCTTTATCCGGGATGAAATCGTCCTGACCGGTTCTGCTGATCACCCGGCGGCCCTGAAAGGGACCATAGATACAGAGGAATTAAAACAGCAACCTTTACTGATACGTGAATTTGGTTCCGGTACTTTAGATGTAATAACCCATGCCCTTCAGGCATTGCATATAAAAATATCCGATCTGCACATAGCGCTTCAACTCACCAGTAGTGAAGGTATAAAACTATACCTGCAACATTCCGGTTGCCTGGCATTTCTTTCTGTCTATACCATACAAAGCGAACTTCAGAATAATAGCTGTTCTATTATAGATGTGGAAGGGCTGGAGATAGAACGGCTCTTTTATTTTGTCCGGTTACAGGGCCATGCCGATATACTCACAGGGCTTTTTATGGATTTTGCCCTTCGTTATAACTACAGGTAATACTACATTCCCATAAGTGATTTCCATAACTCACCGGGGCAGGGGAACTTTGCAGGGTAAAACTTGCAACTATGAACAGGAAATCAAAAAGCAGAATAGACTTCCGTACGCTTGTCGTAAAAGAGATTTTCAATAAGCATGTCAGCATTCGGGAAATTATCTTTATCGCCCTGGTTCTCCTTTGTCTTTCATCTTTCGTTTCCCCGCCGGTTGCCCTGCTTCTCGGAGTGATGACAGCGCAGGTCATGGGGCATCCGTATATGCACCTCAACCACCGGGCTTCCCATCTTCTGTTGCAATTTTCCGTGGTGGGGCTGGGATTTGGAATGCATGCAGAGAGTGCATTAAAGGCGGGCAGGGAAGGCCTGATGCTCACCGTTGGTTCCATCATAGGGACACTGGTGCTGGGGTTTGTGTTGCACAAGGTTCTGAAAATCGAAAAAAAGACCGCTTTCCTGGTATCGGTAGGTACGGCCATTTGTGGCGGTAGTGCCATTGCCGCCATAGCTCCCGTGATAAAAGCCCAGGAAAAGCAAATCTCGGTGGCCCTTGGGGTGGTGTTTGTCCTGAATTCCCTGGCACTGTTCCTTTTTCCTCCCATAGGGCATTTTCTGGGGCTTTCCCAGAACACTTTCGGGCTTTGGAGTGCGGTAGCAGTTCACGACACCAGTTCGGTGGTAGGTGTGGCTGCAAAGTACGGATCCGAAGCCCTGGAGGTAGCCACAACCGTAAAACTGGCCCGGGCGCTATGGATTATTCCCGTGGCCCTGTGTTCTTCCGTAATATTCAGAACAAAGGGCAGTAAGATAAAGATCCCTTATTTTATTGGGTTGTTTATCCTTGGTATGTTACTGAACACTTATGTTCCTTCCGTTCGGTATATCAGTCCGTATGTTGTTGAGATATCCAAATCGGCCCTTACGCTTACCCTTTTTCTCATCGGATGCGGGCTTACCAGGAAGACCGTTGCTGCCGTAGGAGGCAGGCTTTTTATCATGGGATGCCTGCTCTGGTTTGTCATTTCTGTATTTGCCTTCTGGATGGTAACTTCCCTGGGGCGTTGAATCCCATTGAATGAGTCGAACCGGGAGATAGGTCAAATACTTTAACAGAATTACCTCTTTTTGTTTTCTTACCTATGGGATAATACAGTAAATTGGTCTTTCAACTGAAACAAAACACATATATTCAAATCAATACCTTATGATTAATATCATACTCCCCGGATCACTACAAACAAAATGCTGTATTATTTTGTTGCTCTTTACCGGGTTCTCCGGATTTTCCCAGGAGAACTACAAGACGGAGATGGATGTTCTTTATTATTCTGATTCACTGAGTGAAAAAGACTCTTATGTAAATGAAAAATGTAAGTTAGATATCTATTATCCCGTGAACCTGGATAATTATCCTACGGTGATATGGTTTCACGGTGGGGGGCTCACCGGGGGAAGCAGGGAAATTCCCGAAGCGTTGAAAAACAAGGGTTTTGCCGTGGTTGGTGCAGGATACCGGCTTTCTCCCAAAGTGAAGTCAGAGCAGTGCATAAAGGATGCGGCCGCTGCCATTGCCTGGGTCTTTAAACACATCGGGGAATACGGCGGTGATCCGGACCTTATTTTCGTTTCCGGGCATTCCGCAGGCGGATACCTGGCCATGATGGCCGCCTTGGACAAGGATTATCTCAAACCCCATCATGTTGATGCGGATAAAATAGCCGAGGTCATCCCTTTTAGCGGGCATACCATAACCCACTTTAATATCCGGAAGGAAATGGGGCTTTCGGATATACAGCCTTTAATAGACCAATATGCCCCGCTCTACCACGTTCGTGATGATGCCCCTCACATGTTACTGATCACCGGTGACCGGGAGAAAGAAATGCTGGGCAGGTATGAGGAGAACGCCTATTTTCTACGGATGATGAAACTTGCCGGGCATAAGGATACAGAGCTGTATGAACTGGAGGGTTACGGGCATAATATGGTGCAGCCTGCACTTCCTTTGCTGGTCCGGGAAGTACAGCAGCGGAGTAAGGAAATAAGCCGTACCCGGAAATAAAGACGGGCAGGGCTATATTATTGTAACAATATATGGGAGTAAATGTATTATGATTAACGCCCTGTTGAATTGTCGTATATTGTCGTAAATTTTGTGTTGTACTATCGTAATGCCGTGTTTTGGTCTTTGAATGGCTTGTATATGTTAAGTATATTAATGCTGAATAATGATCTGGTAATCATTGTTTTCAGTGAATGCTGATATATTTTGGTCTTATTTTGAGTATATTTTTTTGTTATAAAGCTCCATCCATTTTGTGGGATCGGCGATATCAGTCCATCCGAATTGTCTATATAATCCGTGAGCATCACCGGTAAGTAATATCCACCTTCGCAAGCCTTGCAGGTCGGGATGATCCATGATGGTTTTTACCAGCCATTTAGATAATCCGATGCCTCTGTAATTATTCAGTATAAAAACATCGCCGAGATAGGCAATGGTGGAAAAGTCGGAAATTACTCTTGCAAAACCTACTTGTTCGTCATCTTTATAAATTCCGAAGCATAATGAATTTTGTATTGAATTCAATACCTTATCTTTTGGGATGTTCAGGCACCAGTATGCTTCGGTTGATAAAAATTTATATATGATCCCGATGTTTAATTTTGTTTTATCTGTTGAGATACAGAATCCGTCTTTATGTACAATTAACTTTTCCATAATGACAAGTATTCTTTACAGTGTTTTTTGCATTTTCTCCCGGATCTGATCCAGACAGAGATTACCCAGACTGCCCTCATGTGTATGATGTATGTCCCGCTTAGGTTTAAAGTTGCCTTCAGCGATGTCCATACCCATTTTTTTATAGGCGTCCCGGAAGGGCATGCCCGACTGTACGAGTTCGTTTAGGGTGTCAACACTAAAGAGGTAATCGTATTTGGGATCTTCGAGGATACCTTTGTTTACCCGGATATCCTTCAGGGTGAAGGCGGCCATTTCCAGGCAGGCCTTGAGGTCCTGAATGGCAGGGACAATGACTTCTTTGACGAGTTGGAGGTCACGGTGGTATCCGCTGGGGAGGTTGTTGGTGATCAGGGTGAGCTGGTTGGGCACGGCCTGTATTTTGTTGCACTTGCCACGGATAAGCTCAAACACATCGGGGTTCTTTTTGTGGGGCATGATACTGCTCCCGGTAGTAAGTTCGTCTGGAAAGGAGATAAAATTGAAGTTCTGGCTCATGTACAGGCACACATCCATAGCCATTTTGGAGAGGGTAGCGGCAATGCTGCTCAATCCGAAGGCGGTGCTTTTCTCTACCTTGCCACGGCCCATCTGCGCGGCTACAACATTGTATTTCATGGTCTCGAAACCGAGTTCCTTAGTAGTATAGCTTCGGTCTATGGGGAAGGAGCTGCCATACCCGGCGGCACTTCCCAGTGGATTCTGGTCGGCGACCTTGTATGCGGCATCGATAAAGTAGAGGTCATCGATAAGGCTCTCGGCATAGGCGGAGAACCACAGCCCGAAAGAGGAGGGCATGGCGATCTGTAAATGGGTGTAGCCCGGAAGGAGTGTGTCTTTGTGTTTTTCTGCAAGTTCCAGGAGAAGGCCAAAAAGGTCAGCCGTCTGCTGCCTGATCTCCTGCAACTCGTTTTTGAGGTACAGGTGCATGGCCACGAGTACCTGGTCGTTCCGGGAGCGGGCGGTGTGTATCTTTTTTCCGGTGTCGCCCAGTTTTTGGATCAGGAGGTACTCTATCTTGGAGTGCATGTCCTCGAAACTGTCCTCTATGGTAAATTTCCCCGCTTCGATGTCCTTTTGGATATGTTCGAGTTCCGTGACGAGTTGCCCGGTTTCTTCTTCGGTAAGCAGTCCTATCTTACCCAGCATTCTGGCATGTGCCGTAGAGGCGATAACGTCATATCTGGCCAGGAGCAGGTCCAGCTCCCTGTCATTGCCTACGGTAAAATGGTCTATTTTTTGGTCTGTGCTAAAGCCTTTGTCCCAGAGTTTCATGTTTTGTGGTTTCTGTGGTTTCTTGTTTAAGGTTTTTGGTTTGATGCGTTACAAAACCTTTTCCATTAATTTGATGTATAGCTCAATGCCTTCCTCAATTTCGCGTACGTAAATATACTCATTTGCAGAGTGAGAGCGGGTAGAGTCTCCTGGTCCCAGTTTAAGGGAAGGACAAGTCAATACAGCTTGGTCAGACAGCGTTGGCGAACCATAGGTTTCTCTTCCTAAAGCTATTCCTGCCTGTACCAGTGGATGATCCTTCGGTATGGATGATGAATTAAGCCTTAACGAACGCGGGGTAATAACATCACAGGGGGATTCTGCCCGCAGAAGGTCTGCGATCTCCTGGTTAGTGTATTTGTCGTTGACCCGCACGTCGATAACGAGGTTGGTGTCGGCGGGGACGACATTGTGCTGCTTTCCGGCGTTGATCTGGGTCACGGTCAGCTTTACCGGCCCCAGGACTTCAGATACTTTTTCAAGGCGATAGTCCCTGAACCATTCCAGCACCCTGATGGTGTTGTATATGGAGTTATTATCGTTAGGATGTGCAGCATGGCTGGGTGTGCCCCTGACCACGGCATCGAATACCACCAGTCCTTTTTCGGCTATGGCAAGCTGCATCAGAGTGGGTTCGCCTACTATGGCCACGTCGATGTGGGGTAGTATGGGGAGCATACTGTTTAGCCCTTTATCGCCGGAACTTTCTTCTTCGGCAGAAGCCACTATGACCAGATTGTAATTCAGGTCGGGTTTATCGTAGAAATAAACGAAGGTGGCCAGCAGGGATACAAGGCACCCTCCGGCATCGTTGCTCCCCAATCCGTAGAGCTTGCCATCTTCTATATGTGCATCAAAGGGATCTTTGGTGTAGGCGGTATTGGGCCTTACGGTATCGTGGTGCGAATTCAGCAAAAGGGTGGGTTTACCTTCTTTAAAGTGTTTATTGAAAGCATATACGTTATTGTCCTTACGCTTAAAGGGTATGCTGTTTGATCGAAGCCAATTTTCGATATGTGCCGCAGTCCGGTCCTCTTCGGATGAAAAGGAAGGGGTGCTTATCAGTTGCTCTAAAAGCGCTATGGCCGATGGTTTGAGTTGGTCTATCATTTTACTTTATATCTTTTAAGGAGATAATCTCGCTTGAGACGCACAGCCGCGCGTCTTTACGATCAATCTATATTATAACGTTAGCGTTGTAAACAGTTTTTCCTTTCCTGCGATCATCCCCGGCAGGCCTATATATACCCTGTGCACGTGGCGTTGCAGGGCATTAAAGCAATTGTGCATTTTGGGCAGCATGCCGTCTGATATGACATTTTCCTGGAGTAATTGCTCGTATTTTTCCGTGTTGATGTGCTCTATGACCGAATTGTCGTCTTCCACGCTTCGCAATACCCCTTTTTTCTCAAAACAGTAGTAGAGCGAAGTCTCAAAGTGTTCGCTCATGGCGATGGCTACTTCAGAGGTGATGGTGTCTGCATTGGTATTGAGCAATTGTCCTTTCTTGTTGTGGGTTATGGCGCAGCATACAGGGGTCATCCCACTTTCGAGCAAGGCCTTTATAGTTGTGGCGTTTACTTGCCTGATGTCCCCGGCAAAACCGTAGTCAATATCCTTAACGGGCCTTTTGTCGGAAATAATAATGTTGCCGTCGGCACCCGATAAGCCTATGGCATTGCAATCGAAACTTTGCAGGCGGGAGACGATGTTTTTATTGGCGAGCCCACCGTAGACCATGACAATGACGTCGAGTGTTTCGCGGGTGGTGATCCGCCGGCCGCCTACCATTTTTGCAGGGACTCCGAGTTGTTCGGCAATACGGGTGGCTGTTCGCCCCCCGCCGTGAACAAGGATCTTTTGGCCTTCCATTACGGCAAAGTCCCGGAGGAAATCGCTTAATGCCGATTCGTTTTCGATGATGTTACCACCTATTTTGACTATGGATAGTTTGGGTTTCATTTTTATATTTTTAATGGGCTGTTAAATCCCGGTCTCGTTTGAGACGAACGACCGTTCGTCTCTACATCGTCATTATATAGATTCAAGGATCTGTTTTAAAACTACCTGTGCTGCAAAGGTACGGTTATTGGCCTGTGGTATGACGATGGATTGCGGGCTGTCAAGAACAGCGTCATCCACAATGATGTTTCTCCTTACGGGCAGGCAGTGCATAAATTTGCCGTTGTTGGTCAGCGCCATTTTGTCGGCTGTGATCCTCCAGTTGGGATCGGTGTGCAACACTTTACCGTAATCCCTGTACGAGCTCCAGCTTTTTACATAAACGAAATCAGCATCTTTCAGGGCTTCATCCTGATTGTAGATGATCGGGGTATCGCCAGTGACTTCCGGATTGAGTTCATATCCTTCGGGATGGGTGATGACAAAGTCTGCATCCATCTTTTGCATGATGCTGGTAAAGGAATTGGCCACGGCATGGGGCAATGCCTTGGGGTGCGGAGCCCAGGAGAGGACCACTTTGGGTTTTTCCCTTGTTCTCTGTTCGGTAATGGTAATAGCATCGGTCAACGCCTGAAGTGGGTGCCCGGTGGCACTTTCCATATTTATAATAGGGACGGAGGCGTATTTCTGGAAACTCTTTAACACGTATTCATTTTCGTCCTTCTGCTTGTCCGTGAGGGTAGGGAAGGCCCTGACCGCTATGATATCACAGTATTGCGATATAACCGCTGCAGCTTCCCTGATGTGTTCGGAGGTGGAACCGTTCATAACACTACCATCCTCAAACTCCAGCGACCAGGCTTCTCCCGAAAAATTCATCACCATGACCTGCATTCCGAGTTGCATGGCCGCTTTTTGTGTGCTGAGGCGGGTACGCAGGCTGGAATTGAAGAACAACATCCCCAGTGTTTTGTGTTTACCGAGTTGTTCAAACTTATAAGGGGCCTGTTTTAAGGCAATAGCGTCTGCTATGGTTTTCGGGAGGTTTTCTATGTCGTCTGTTGTCAGGTAATGTTTCATTTGTTCTTTAGTTAATAAGTTATTTAGTTTGGGAGTTTTGGAGTTGATTATATCTTGGGTTACGTGGTTATCAGATGTTTTCCTTCAGGAAAACGAAACTTAGCTCCCCTCTTGAGAGGGGTTGGGGGTGTGTACTTCATATTCATGTATATAAGCCTCAATAGCCCTCAACACATTTTCAGTATCTTTCAGAACCTGTTCGTCCGTAAACCGAAGGACTTGTATCCCTAATCTGCTCATTGTTTGTTCTTTTTGTACATCCTTTTTATAAACTTCCACGATACCATGTGAGTATCCATCCACTTCAATACCCAACATAAGTTCATGACAGAAAAAATCGAGAATATAATTATCTATGGGTTTCTGCCGGTGAAAATCATATCCGTATAGTTGTTTTCTTCTCAGTTTTGTCCAGAGAATGATCTCGGCCTTGGTGCTATTGTTACGTGACTGCCTGGCGAGCTCTTTTAGTTTTGGGTTATATGGAATGATTTTTCTTCTTTTCAAATTTTTTGCTTTACACACCCGGGCCCCTCTCAAGAGGGGAGCTTTTCTTTCTCTTACGAGGGAAGAATTGTTTTAAGTGCGTCAAAAAACGTATCAATATGTTCTTTTTTCACGGTGAGCGGAGGTAAAATACGCAACAATTTCTTGTTACTGCTTCCGCCGGTGAAGATATGTTTGTCATGGATGAGTTTTTTGCGGAGTTCACCCACTTTAAAATCGAATTCCAGTCCCAGCATCAATCCCCGGCCTTTGATTTGTTTTATTTGGGGTATGGATTTGGCTTTTTCGGTAAAATATGCGGAAATCTCGGTGACGTTCTGCATAAGGTTTTCTTCTTTCAGCACATCCAGTACGGCTATGGCTGCGGCGCAGGCCAGGTGATTGCCTCCGAAGGTGGTGCCCAGCATGCCGTGTCTGGCCTTTATGGATGGGTGTATAAGGATGCCTGCTACGGGGAAACCATTGCCCATACCTTTGGCCATGGAGATGATATCTGGTGTTATGTTATACTTCTGAAAGGCGAAAAAATCACCTGTACGGCCGTATCCACACTGTATTTCGTCGGCGATGAACAAGCTGTCGTATTGTTTGCAGAGTTTATCGGTTTTTTCGTAGAAACCGGCGGGGGCTTCATCCAGTCCGCCTACACCTTGTATAAATTCTGCGATCACGGCGCAGACATCTCCTTTTTGAAGTTCGCTTTCCAGGGAAGTGGTGTCTCCCATTTCCAGAAAGGTTACCCGGTGTTGTGCGTTAAGCGGGGCAACAATGTTTTTGTTGTCTGTGGCAGCTACTGCGGCGGATGTCCTTCCGTGAAAGGCATTTTTAAAGGCAATAACGCGTGCCTTTCCTGTCTGGAAGGAGGCGAGCTTTAAGGCGTTTTCATTGGCTTCGGCCCCGGAGTTGCAGAGAAAGAGTTCGTAATCGTCACACCCGGAAAGGGCGCCGAGTTTTTGGGCCAGTTCGGCTTGTAGCGGGTTCTGTATGGCATTGGAATAAAAGCCAAGTCTTTGCAACTGCCCGGAAATGCCCGATACATACCGGGGATGGGAATGCCCTATGGAGATCACGGCATGACCTCCGTAAAGATCCAGGTAAGATGTGTTATTTTCGTCGTAAACAAAAACGTCCTTTCCCCGTACCGGAGTAATATCATATAATGGGTAAACGTCGAATAGTTTCATTTTTATCTTTTTTTGACTTAGGACTGTAAGACTTATGACGTATGATGGTTTGTGGTCTGATGCCTTGCACTCCAAAATTTCATGTTTGGTAAATAATTTTTTAAACCGATGCTTAATAACAAGTTCGAAAAGACAGATCTTATCTTCACGATCCTATGTCTTAAGTCCTGCAATCTTACGTCGTTTTCTACAAATCGGCAATTTGATTGATTTTGTTAAATGAAGCTACGATCCCTTTGATGAGGGAAGAGCTCAGTCCGCTGTGTTCCATTTCGTTAAGGCCTTCTATGGTACATCCCCGGGGTGTGGTGACCTTGTCGATCTCTTCTTCGGGATGGTTACCCGATTCTACGAGGAGGCTGGCGGCTCCCATACAGGTGTGCATGGCTAGTTCCCGGGCTTCTTTAGCATCGAAACCGAGTTGTATGGCACCCTGTGTGGTGGCGCGGACCAGGCGCATCCAGAAGGCAATACCACTGGCACAGATCACTGTGGCTGCCCGCATCTGTTCTTCGGGGATCTCTATGGAGGTGCCCAGTTTGTTAAAAATAGCCCTGGTGAGTTCCACCCGCTGTTTCCCTTTTTCGTTGCTACATATACAGGTCATGGACTTTCCGACAGAGATAGCCGTGTTGGGCATGCTCCGTATAATGTAGTTGTCGTCACCGACAATAGCTTCGATCTTTTTGATCTTAAATCCGGTTATGGTAGAGATAAGGACGTGCTTGTCATTCAGCAAATCCTTTATTTCGTGAAGGATACCTTCAAATTGCCGGGGCTGTACGGCAAAGATGAGAATGTCAGAATTCTGTACGGCCTGCCGGTTGTCGGAGGTGACTGTGACATTTCCGTATTCTTCCCAGCTTTTAATGGAATCCGGGTTTTTTTTTGTCAGGTAAAGCGTGGTCACCGCGTTGTTGATGATGAGGCCCTTGGCTATGGAAAGGCCGAGGTTTCCGGTTCCTATGATGGCTATTTTCATCGGCTGATCGTTGTTTGTGGTTTAATGTTCAAGGTTCAAAGTTTAAAGTTGCAGGTTTTAGGCTGTTTTTCCTTTAGTTCGGTCGTTTTATACTTCTAACTTCGTATTTCTAACTTCGTACTTAAAAATAAGCGGCCTTTAATTGCAATCCCAGGCTCTCCTCCAATCCGAAGATCAGGTTCATATTGTGTATGGCCTGTCCGGATGCACCTTTGGTCAGGTTGTCGATGATGGAGGTGATCAGCAGTTTGTTTTTGTGCTTATGCAAATGGATAAGGCACTTGTTGGTGTTGACCACCTGTTTGAGGTGCAGCTCTTTGTCGCTAACCGTTGTGAAAGCAGCATTTTTGTAAAATGCCTTGTATAATTCCTTTATCTTTTCAAGATCTTCGGTACATTCGGTATAGGCCGTGGCAAAGATCCCCCTGGAAAAATTCCCCCGGTTGGGCATAAAAAGGATGTCCCTGTCGAAATTGTTTTGTAATTGAGTGATACTTTGTCCTATTTCTCCCAAATGCTGATGGGTAAAGGGCTTGTAATACGAAAAATTGTTGTCTCTCCACGGGAAATGCGAGGTGGGCGACAGGGATGTGCCTGCCCCGGTGGCCCCGGTAACGGCGTTGACGTGTACATCGTGCTGTAACAAGTCGTGCTGTGCCAACGGAAGCAATGCCAGTTGTATGGCCGTAGCAAAGCATCCCGGGTTGGCGATATACTGTGCGTTTTCAATCTCAGCCTTATTGAGTTCGGGCAATCCGTATACGAAGTGCATACCGTTAAAATCGGCATCCGGGCTCAACCGGAAGTCATTGCTGAGATCTATGATCTTCGTTTGGGCGGAAAAACTGTGTTTTTCGAGGAAGGATTTGGAGTTTCCATGCCCAAGGCAAAGAAAAAGCACATCGACATCGGTGTTTATTTCACTGGTAAATTTCTGTTCTGTCTCCCCGAGCAGGTCCTGATGAACATCGCTTATCAGGTTCCCGGCATTGGAAGTGCTGTAAACGAAATTTATTTCTGCTGCGGGATGCCGGAGGAGGAGCCGTATCAGTTCTCCTGCCGTATATCCGGCACCGCCTATGATTCCTGCTTGTATCATTTTTTAAATTTTAGATTTATTGCTCATTTGAGGTGCACAGGCCCATCACGTTGCGACGCACGGCCGTGCGTCTCTACTGAATAGCTTGGAAACCTGTTAGCTCATTTTATTGACGTGATAATAGATCTTGTTCTGATTGGAATTTATCTTGATAAATCCTTTGGCATCGTCTGCCGTCCAGCCCTTGTTCATCTCACCGTAGCTTCCGAACGAAGCGTTCATCAGGTCGTGGGGAGACTGGATGCCATCCACCACAAACCGATAGGGATGAAGGGTTACGAAAACATGGCCGGTCACGTTCTTTTGCGTGTCGGAAAGGAAGGCTTCGATATTCCGCATCACCTCATCCAGGTATTGGCCTTCATGGAGAAGCATGCCGTACCAGTTGGCCAGGTATTCCTTGTGGTGTTGCTGCCATTTGGTAAGTACGTGTTTTTCCAGAGTGTGGTGCGCCTTGATGATGATAAGCGGCGCAGCGGCTTCAAAACCTACTCTTCCCTTGATGCCGATAATGGTATCGCCTATATGGATATCCCTTCCGATAGCGTATTTGGAGGCAATATCATTCAGGAGCTGGATATTGCTTACCGGGCTATCCTCTTTGTCGTTTATAGCTATGAGCTCGCCCTCTTTAAAGGTGAGTTTTATTTTTTGAGAACCATCGTTTTCCAGTTGACTGGGCCAGGCTTCCTCGGGGAGGGAAAGGTGAGAGGTCAGGGTTTCGTCGCCACCTACACTGGTGCCCCAAAGCCCCTTGTTGATGGAATATTTGGCTTTTTCCCAGGACATGTCGACCCCGTTTTTTTTCAGGTACTCGATCTCTTGCTGCCGGGAAAGCTGCTCGTCGCGGATAGGAGTGATGATCTCTATTTCCGGGGCGAGGATCTGGAAGATCATGTCAAACCGGACCTGGTCGTTCCCGGCCCCTGTGCTTCCGTGGGCAATGTATTTGGCACCGATCTTTTTTGCATAGTTAATGATCTCTATGGCCTGAACGATCCGTTCGGCACTTACGGAAAGAGGGTAGGTGTTGTTCTTTAAAACATTACCATAGATAAGGTGTCTTACTACCTTGTCATAGAAAGAGTTAACTGCATCGATATTGCTGTATGTGGCCACGCCCAGTTTCAGGGCTTTTCCTTCAATGTCCTTTTGTTCTTCGGGCGTAAAACCCCCGGTGTTTACGCTTACGGCATGGACTTCATAACCTTTTTCCCGGGATAGATATTTTGCGCAGTATGAAGTGTCCAATCCTCCGCTGTAAGCCAAAACGAGTTTTTTCATTGTTTTAATAGTTTTTTAGTTTTGGAGTTTTGGAGTTGATGAGTTGGGTGTTGTCTTATCTCCGCGCTCCGAAACCGTATTTATCGTTTTTAATAGTTTTTTAGTTTTGGAGTTGATGAGTTGGGTATTGTCTTATCTCCGTGCTCCTAAACCGTATTTATCGTTTTAATGGTTTTTTAGTTTTGGAGTTGATACGTCCGGGAGTATAGATAACTAAAAAACTCCAAGACTCCAGAACTCCAAAACTCCCCAACTTATTTCCCTTTAAATTTTGCCATGACTTTCTTTAAGCTGATATACCCTTCTTCCAAAGGGATTATAGAATTTTTGGCTGGTTTTTTCTTTTTTAACAGGAGGGCCTGTTTTATGTTTTTCAACCTTTGAAGTACCTTGCTGTTATAGGGGTGTTTTTGTTTTTTATTCTCCTTTTCTTTCGGGTCGTACATCATGCCGGTGCAAAGACACATTTTTTGCTGGGTCCGTTGCAGGATATCGTAGTTCTTACAGGTCTGGCAGCCTTTCCAGAAGGTGGGGTCGTCTGTCAGTTCGGAAAAGGTTACGGGTTTGTATCCCAGTTCGTAATTGATCTTCATCACGGCCAACCCGGTGGTTATGCCGAATATCTTGGCATCGGGGTATTTTGTCCGCGAATACTCAAATGTGGTCTTCTTGATCTTTTTGGCCAGTCCTATTTTTCGGTAGTCCGGATGTACGATGAGTCCGGAATTGGCCACGAACTTTCCGTGTCCCCAGGCTTCAATATAACAAAACCCGGCGAATTTATCCCCGTCTACCGCTATTACTGCGTTACCGTTCTCTATCTTGGAGATGATGTATTCCGGTGTCCTTTTGGCAATACCGGTACCTCTTACCTTGGCAGATTCTTCTATGGTATCACAGATAACAGTAGCATGTTTAATATGCGACTTGTTAGCAATAACAATATCCATGTTGCTTGTACTTGGTTGAAAAAAGTATATCAGATTTCTTTGAGAGGGGAGCCGGACTCACCTGGGCTCCAAAACAGAAGTACACCCTTACGGGCGACGGCGGATACGGCGCACAACAGGGCGAATAACTGAAACCGGAAGCCTCAGTTGAAGAGAAGTTAATATGTTGTGACTATTTTCCATTTTGTAAAAATAAAGAGGTGGATTCTTTTATGATCCGTAATAACCTCAGTGCTTGTTTTTCACATTGCAATACTACAAAATATTTTCCTTTTCGTCGCGTATCTTTCGTAAAGGATTTGTTAAATTTGTAACATTCTTATTTTCTAAAACCGAAGGATGCGGAGAACTGAAGTTGTATTTCCCCTGGAAGACGGGGGCGGATTTAAGGAAAAACTACTTTTATGGGCACAACAATATACAGAGGTCATATGGCTGGACAGCAATGATTACCAACATTTATACCCGTCTTTTGACGCAGTGCTGGCGGTAGATGCCCTGACCGCCATAAAAACCGATCATCACCATGCCTTTGACGACTTAAAGGAATATCAGGCCACTACGGCCGACTGGATATTCGGTTACCTGTCTTATGACCTTAAAAATGACGTGGAGAAGCTGACTTCTTCCAATACGGACCATTTGCATTTCCCGGAGCTGTATTTTTTTCAGCCTAAAAAAATGATCTTTATAAAAGGGAACACCGCAAAATTTCACTATCTCCCCATGGTGGATGACGAAGTGGAGGAGGATTTTAATGCCGTGCGGGATATGGAAGAGAAAGACACTCCGGAATTACGCCCGATACCGGGTGAGGGCATAAAAGCAAGAATACCTCGGGAAGCCTACTTGCAAAAAGTGGAACAGATGCTGGTACACATCCGCCGGGGCGATATTTACGAAGCTAATTTCTGCCAGGAATTTTATACAGAGGAGGCAGGTATATCCCCGCTAAAGGCATTTTTCGGGCTCAATGCCATTTCCCGGCCACCCTTTGCGGCTTACCTGAAGCTGGAAGATAAATACCTGATATCGGCGTCACCGGAAAGATACCTGAAAAGAACGGGAAACAAGGTGGTTTCCCAACCTATAAAAGGAACGGCCAGACGTGCCGAAGACCCGGAAGAAGACCAGCAGTTGAAACACGACCTGGAAAACACGCCTAAGGAGCGTTCAGAAAATATTATGATCGTAGACCTGGTGCGCAACGACCTTTCCGTAACAGCAAAAAAAGGCAGTGTTCGGGTGGAGGAATTGTGCGAGGTGTATACTTTTGAACAGGTGCATCAGCTTATATCTACCGTAACGTCTGAAGTTGAGGACGATATATCTTCTGTGGATATTATCCGGTCCACCTTTCCCATGGGCAGCATGACAGGAGCCCCCAAGATATCGGCCATGAAGATCATAGAAAAACTGGAAGAGACAAAACGCGGGCTGTACAGCGGTGCGGTAGGATATTTTACCCCCTCGGGAGATTTTGATTTTAATGTGGTTATCCGGAGTATATTGTATAATGCGGCAGACAAGTATGTGTCTTTCACAGTTGGCGGGGCCATCACCGGGGAATCCGTCCCGGAAAAGGAATATGAGGAGTGCCTGATAAAGGCCCGGGCCATGCGGAGGGTATTGGAGGAATAATAACCCGATACTAAAACAACTCCTAAGTTTTATCCGGGAGCTTGGGACCTTTGGTTGTTGGCGGGGTAAAACTTATAATGATCGGTGATGTGAAAACGGTATCACCCCCGATTTTTGGCTTTAAAGAAGAACCATTATTTTAGCCGGATGTTAGAACAGTTCAAAGAGCATATAACACAAGACTTTCCATTTTTGAAAGATGCAAAGTTACTGGTGGCCATCAGCGGAGGGATTGACAGCGTAGTCCTGGCCCGGCTCTGCCACCTTTCGGGGCTGGATATGGCACTGGCCCACTGCAACTTTCATTTGCGCGGAGAAGAAAGCGACAAAGACGAAAAATTTGTCCGGGAACTTTCCAAGCAACTGGAAGTAAGTGTCTATACAGAACATTTCAACACCAAAGCCTATGCCGGTGAACACGGCCTTTCCATACAACTGGCCGCACGCGAACTGAGGTATAACTGGTTTGCCCAACTGCAGGATACCCTGAATTTCGACTACCTGCTCACCGCTCATCATGCCGATGACAACCTGGAAACCTTTCTTATTAACCTCTCCAGGGGTACGGGTATCGAAGGACTTTCCGGTATTCCACCTGTTAACGGGAAGGTCATACGCCCCTTGCTGCCCTTTTCCAGGGAGGAGATCTTTTCTTATCTGAAAAAAAACGGCTGGCAGTGGAGAGAGGACAGTAGTAATGTAGATACCAGGTACCTGAGGAACAAGATCAGGCACGACATTGTTCCGCAGTTAAAAATGTTGTCCCCTGATTTTCTGGAACAATTCAGGAGAACCCAGCATCATTTGTCGGAATGCGAAACCATCCTGAAAAAACATGTGGAAGAAATAAAGGAAAAGATAATAAAAAAAGAAGGAGAACGATGGATCGTCGATATTTCCCTGCTTGGCAGATTAAGCCCGTTGGAGTCTTACCTGTACTACCTGTTCAAGGATTTTTCTTTTCCGGTGGATGAAGTCCGGAAACTGTTGCATGCCATGTCGGGGAAGCGTATAACTTCCCGCGGATATATTATGGTGAAGGACAGGGAAAACCTCCTCATAGAGCCGTTAAAGGGTTCAAAAACGGGGTGTTATACTGTTGATGAAGATGTTAAGGAAATCACGGAACCGTTGCATTTAAAATTTTTTGAAGGAAAAGAATTAGGGGAAAACCAGAAAAATACAGTCCTGATTGATAAAGATAAGTTAAAGTACCCCCTGATTGTCAGGAAATGGGAAAAAGGCGACTATTTTTATCCCCTGGGAATGTCCAACAGAAAGAAACTGAGCAAGTTCTTCAAGGACGAGAAAATATCAGTACTGGACAAACAAAAGATCTGGCTGTTGTGCTCCGGGGACGATATCGTGTGGGTGATAGGCCACCGCCTGGACAACAGGTATAAAATAACTCTGGATACTGTGAACAAAATGAGTGTGGTGCTAAACCCTTCCGAATAATAAGTAGAATATCTAAATCTGATAGCTAAAATCTCAAATCTAATAAAGACACACTAAACTAACATATCACGAATAAAATGAAACATATACTTCCCATCCTGATCGGACTTTTTTCAATACTGTTTTCCTCCGGGGTCTCGGCCCAGCCCGGGGACCAGGTGACCTGGGACACTTCCGTGGAAAAGCTGTCAGACACGGAATACCAGTTGGTCATGACGGCGTCCATCATAGAACACTGGCACCTGTATACTACCAATATCCCGGAAGGCGGCCCTATCCCTACGTCCTTTACTTTCGAAGGTGCCGGGAAAGATTACGAACTGGTGGGGGGCCTGGAAGAAAGCGAATCGCATACGGAATACGACAATATCTTCGACATGGAGCTTTCCTATTTTGACGGGGAAGCCGTTTTTAAGCAAAAGATCAAACTGCTGAAGCCCGATCTCAAGGTGATACAGGGATTGGTGGAATACCAGGCCTGCGACGACCAGAGCTGTATTTTTGCCGATGCCGACCTGGCCTTTTCGCTGGATGGTGGTAAAGCGGTGGTCAAACAGCTCGAAGTGGATGAGAAGAGCGCGCTCTTGTCTAAAAACTTAAAACTGGAGCTTCAAAACCCGGAACAGTTAAAAGGCGGGGACCAGGGTCAAAGCGGCGGGGGTGGTCTTATGGGCATCTTTGTGCTGGGCTTTTTGGGGGGGCTTTTGGCACTGCTGACCCCTTGTGTATTCCCGATGATCCCGCTGACGGTGTCTTTCTTTACCAAGCAGTCGGGCAACCGGAAAAAAGGGATCTCCAATGCAATACTCTACGGGGTGTTTATCGTGGTGATCTATATGCTGCTGAGTATCCCGTTCCACTTTCTGGACAGTATCGACCCCGAGATCCTGAATACGATCTCGACCAATGTCTGGCTCAATGTCATTTTCTTTGTGATCTTTGTGTTCTTTGCCTTTTCGTTTTTCGGGTATTACGAACTGACCTTACCCAGTTCCTGGGGGAATAAGATGGACTCGGCCTCCGGAACGGGAGGGCTCATCGGTATCTTTTTTATGGCATTGACCCTGGCCATCGTGTCCTTTTCATGTACCGGTCCTATCCTAGGGTCTTTATTGGTAGGCTCGCTGACGGCCGAAGGGGGAGCGACCCAGCTTACCGCAGGGATCACTGGCTTTGGTTTTGCCCTGGCTTTACCCTTTGCACTGTTTGCCCTGTTCCCGAACTGGCTGAACTCCCTGCCGAAATCGGGCGGGTGGATGACCACGGTGAAAGTGGTGCTGGGCTTTCTGGAGTTGGCCCTGGCCTTTAAATTCCTGTCCAATGCGGACCTGGTCCAACACTGGGGAATTTTAAAACGTGAGATCTTTATCGGCATCTGGATTGTGATCTTCGGCTTGATGGCCATTTACCTGTTCGGCAAGATCAAGTTCCCGCATGACGGCCCTTTAAAGAAACTGGGCTTTATCCGCATCGCCTCCGGTGTACTGGTAGCAGCCTTTGTGATCTACCTGGTCCCGGGGCTATGGGGTGCCAACCTGAAATTGCTCAGTGGTTTCCCTCCGCCGATGTTTTACAGTGTCAAACAACAGGAGAGCGACTGTCCGTTGGGGATCAACTGTTTCAAGGACTTTGATGAAGGTTTGGCCTATGCCAAGGCGAACAACAAGCCGATACTATTGGATTTTACAGGCTGGGCGTGTGTCAACTGCCGGAAGATGGAAGAGAATGTCTGGAGTGTTCCCCGGGTCTATGAGCTGTTGAAAGATGACTATGTGCTGATCTCCCTGTACATAGACGACCGAAAGGAACTTCCGGATGACAAACAGTTCAACTACCGGTTGGAGTCTGGCCGGGTAAAGCAGATCCGGACGATAGGGGAGAAGTGGGCGACCTTCCAGGCGATCAATTTCCATACGGCATCGCAGCCTTACTATATTATCATGACCCCGGATCTGGAACTGTTGGGCCCTCCGCAGAAATACACCGATGAGGAGACGTATTATAACTGGCTTAAAGCCGGAAAGGAGAGTGTTAAATAACTACGCTCTTTTTATAAAACACAGGAAAGTACGGTTGTGGCCGTACTTTTTTGTTATATATTTACTTTTTATAATACATTTCCATAAGTAAAACTCCGAATTATGAAAAAAACTTCTGCATTGCTGTTTGTGATGTTTGCCTTTATTTCCTGTTTTGCACAGGAATATGATGTAAAGGAACATTATGACAAACAGGAAGTAACTATTGCCATGCGAGATGGTATAAAGCTGCATGCTACGATCTATAGCCCTAAGGACAAGTCCCGGAAATACCCGATATTGCTCCAACGAACGCCGTATAGCTGTGCTCCCTATGGAGAAGGGCAGTACCGTTCCAAGATAGGCCCTAATGAAACCATGATGGAAGAAGGCAATATCATCGTTTACGAAGATGTAAGAGGACGTTGGAACAGTGAAGGGACATATGACAATATGAGGGCTTACGTTCCGAATAAAAAACGGAAACAGACCGACGAAGCCTCCGATACTTACGACACCATAGACTGGCTGGTAAAGAACATTCCCAACAATAACGGAAAAGTAGGCGTATGGGGCATATCCTATCCCGGGTTTTATTCTACCTATTCCCTGCTGGATGCACACCCGGCACTAAAAGCCGTTTCACCCCAGGCCTGTATAGGGGATTTCTTTTTTGATGATTTTCACCATAACGGTGCTTATCTGTTGAGCTATTGGAGAGCTACGGCGCTTTTTGGTTATATGAAAGACAAGCCCACAACAGAAGCATGGTATGAATTTCCGGAACTGGGTACGAAAGACCAGTACCAGTTTTTCCTGGATGCCGGCCCACTCTCCAAGCTCGATAAATATTATAAGGAAGATAATGTATTCTGGCAGCAATTAAAAGATCATCCCAATTATGACGATTTCTGGAAAACCAGGGGCATCATCCAGCACCTGGAAAAGATAAAACCGGCAGTTATGGTCGTAGGCGGATGGTTCGATGCCGAAGACCTTTACGGGCCACTGGCCACATATAAAAATATCGAAAAAAGAAGCGACAACTATAATACCATAGTTGTAGGCCCCTGGAGCCATGGGGACTGGGCCAGGAAAAAAGGGCGCCAGGCCATAGGTAATGTGTATTTCGGAGATGGTATTTCCGAGTTTTTCCAGGACGAGATAGAAACCAGGTTCTTTAATCATTTCCTCAAGGGCAGCGGAGACAAAAATTCCGGCCTGCCCGAAGCCTATATGTTTGATACCGGACGACGGGAATGGAAAAAATTCGATACCTGGCCTCCCGAAAACACAACCAAGGAAGTGTATGGCATGGGACAGAACCAGAGCTTGTCGCAGGTGATGACCATGGAATATTCTTATCAGGAGTTTGTCAGTGACCCTAAAAAACCGGTCCCTTATTCCGAAGATATAAAAATGGTATTTACCCCGAGGAAGTATATGACGGACGACCAGCGTTTTGCCGCCCGAAGGCCCGATGTACTTGTTTTTGAGACAGGGGTGCTGGATAAAGATATTACCCTGGCCGGTGATATCCTGGCCAAACTCAGGGTGTCCACCACCGGAACGGATGCCGACTGGATCGTAAAGGTCATCGATGTCTATCCTCCCGATGCCGAAGATTATGAAGAGACCCAGGAGTACCTGAAGATGAGCAACTATCACATGATGGTGCGCAGCGAGGTGATGCGGGGCCGTTTCAGGAACAGTTTTGAAAAGCCCGAACCCTTTGTGCCCAATGAAGAGACCAATGTGGATATAAAATTACAGGACGTGTTCCACACTTTTAAAAAGGGGCACAAGATCCAGGTGCAGGTGCAAAGTACATGGTTCCCGCTTATCGACCGTAATCCCCAAACCTATGTGGATAATATTTTCTACGCCAAAGAAGAAGACTTTCAAAAGCAGACCCATAGGGTATACAACTCTTCTGCCATTGAATTTACCGTTTTAAAAGAAAACGAGTAATAGTTAAAGACAGCTATACCTGCAGCCGGTACCCTTCCACGGTTACCGGTTTCAGGTATTGTTCCCGATGCCTTCCCTGCGCGCTCTGCATATCACAATCTAAAAAAAACGACCATGAAAAACCAGACCAGAACATTTCTTGCCTTTATTCTTATTTTATTTAACCTGGCCCTGCTAAAAAGTGCTCCCGACCCGGAAAATACCCGTTTGTTGTCGCAACCTGCCCTTAGCGATACTCACATAGCTTTTATTTATGCAGAAGACCTTTGGGTAGCCAACAAGGACGGTTCCAATCCGCGAAGGCTTACCATAGACGAAGGTATTGAATCCAACCCTGTATTTTCACCCGATGGCTCCCTGGTAGCTTTCAATGCCGAATATGACGGCAGTACCGATGTATATATAGTCCCGGTAACAGGGGGAGTGCCCCGTCGTCTCACCTGGCATCCCTATGACGATACTGTCAGAGGATTTTCGCCCGATGGCAAAAGAGTATTGTTCGCTTCCCAGCGAAGTACCTTTACCAACCGCTTTGACCAACTGTTTACCATGAGCGTGGAAGGCGGAAAAGTAACCCAGCTGGATATACCCAATGCATTTTGGGCCAGTTATGCACCGGACGGAAAACATATTGCCTACACACCTCTTTTTGATGCTTTTAAACAATGGAAACACTATCGTGGAGGAACCATTAGTCGGATATGGCTGTATAATACGGAAGATCACTCTGTAGTCGAGATTCCGAAACCTGCGGGTGGATGCAATGACTCCAATCCTGAATGGATGGACTCCAGAATATATTTCCGAAGTGACAGGAACGGGGAGTTCAATCTCTTTTCCTATGACACGGAGACAAAGGAAATTGTACAACTGACCCACTATGAGGACTTTCCGGTAATGGACCTCGCCGTTCACAACGGGCAGGTTGTCTTTGAACAGGCGGGTTATCTGCATATTTACGAAACAGCCAGTGGGAACATTGACCATATTGAAGTAGGTATCGCTACGGACCTACTGGAGCTACGGCCGCGTTTTGTATCGGGGAGTAACTATGTGCGAAGCATTTCCATTTCACCTTCGGGAGCACGGGTAGTTGTGGATTTCAGGGGAGAAATTGTTACTGCTCCTGCTGAAAAGGGAAACCCTGTTAACCTGACCAATACTCCTGGAGTGCACGAAAATATGCCGGAATGGTCACCGGACGGAAAATCCATAGCGTATTTTTCAGATGCCGGTGGTGAATATGCCCTGCATATAAAGGACAAAGACGGCGAGGGCAAGGAAAAAGTGATCAGTCCGGGAGGGACAGGTTTCTATGCGTATGTCCGATGGTCGCCAGACAGTAAGAAAGTAAGTTTTGTGGATAACGGCAGAAATTTTTATGTGGTCAACATTGTTACCGGGAAAATAAAGAAGATCGCTTCGGACAAACAATATGTTCCCGGTGCTTTCCGGAACCTCTTTGGTGACTGGTCCCCTGATTCCAACTGGATAGCCTATACGGTCATTACAGAAACCCATTTTGAAAGGGCCTATCTGTATTCAGTAAAAGAAGACAAATCTTACCCGCTTTCCGACGGCTTGTCCAATGTTTCCAGCCCTGTGTTCGATCCGTCAGGGAAATATCTGTATATGCTGGCGTCCACAGATGCCGGTCCTGTTGTGAACTGGTTTGATCAATCGACCCTCGATATGGAGATGAGTAGTTCTATCTATCTCGTGACCCTTCAAAAAAAGACAAGATCCCCTTTTGCAAAGGAAAATGATGAAGAAAAAGCAGTGGCAGAAGAGGAGGAAGAAAATGAGGACACGGAAAAGGGCAAAGACAAAAACAAAAAAGAAGAACCTCCATTGATCATAGACTGGGATAATATAGAGCACAGGATTGTGGATATTCCTATACCCGCGGGTATGTATTCCGACCTGGGGATTGCAAAGGAGGGAGAGCTGTTTTACTTGGCTGCCGCCCCACATAACGGAAGCCCTGCCATGCTGCATAAATACGATCTCAATGAGCGTAAGGACGAGGAGATTATGGCAGCGGATGCTTATGTCATTGCAGCCAGGGGAGAAAAAATGCTGTATCGAAATGAAGGCAAGTGGGGGATAACCGATACGGGAAAAAAGCCGGATAACGGAATGCTGGGTCTCGGTACCATACAGGTGAAGATAGACCCGGTTGCCGAATGGAACAATATATTCGAAGAGGCCTGGCGGGTAAACCGGGACTATTTCTATGATCCCGGAATGCACGGCGCAGACTGGAAAGCGATGAAAGAAAAGTACGGGGCATTTCTCCCTGATCTCTCCTGCAGGAGTGATTTGTACCGTGTTATGGAATGGATGTTCAGTGAGTTGGCTGTGGGGCACCACCGTTTCGGGAGCAGGGGAGATCGTATGCACAATCCCGGAAAAATAAAGGGAGGCCTGCTGGGTGCAGATTATGAAGTGGCAGGGAACCGTTACCGCTTTAAAAAAATATACGGAGGACTCAACTGGAATCCTGAATTGAGATCTCCTCTCACCGAACCTGGCGTTAATGTGAATGCAGGTGATTATCTCCTTGCGGTTAATGGTAACGAAGTTATGGCCGAAGATAACCTGTACAGCTTCTTTGAGAATACCGCAGACAGGATCGTTACCCTTACAGTAAGTACTACGAATAGTACATCGGATGCGCGAAAAGTAAAAGTGACCCCTGTAGCTTCGGAATGGGCCCTGAGGAACAGGGACTGGGTAGAAGGGAACATGAAGAAGGTACACGAAGCTACGGACGGACAAGTGGCTTATGTCTATGTGCCCAATACCTCGGTAGCGGGACACAAGTATTTTAAGCGGTATTTCTTCCCGCAGGCTAACAAAAAGGCGATTATTATTGATGAAAGATTTAACGGAGGAGGTTCTCTGGCCGATTATTATATAGATATTCTCAAAAGACCTGAACAGGCCTACTGGAATTTCCGATATGGGAATGACCTCAAATCACCCAGCGCTTCCATACAGGGGCCTAAGGTAATGCTTATAGACGAGACGGCCGGGTCCGGTGGGGATTTTCTGCCTTGGATGTTCCGCAAGTTCAAGCTGGGCAAACTTATAGGTAAGAGGACCTGGGGAGGCCTGGTAGGTATATTGGGCTTTCCGCAGTTTATCGACGGCGGATCGGTCATGGCTCCAAATGTGGCTTTCTATAATGAAGAAGGATTCCGTATTGAAAATGAAGGAATAGCCCCGGATATAAAGGTGGAACAGTGGCCTGAACAGGTTATTCAGGGCAAAGATCCGCAACTCGAAAGGGCTATAGAAGAAGTGATGAAGGAATTAAAGGCAAATCCTCCCCGAAAAATGGAGAGCCCCCCCTATCCGGTGAGGGTCAGGAAATAACTGGTGTAAATTATATGCTTTACTATGCTCCGTTTTTATCCGGTCTGACGACCTGCACACCGGTGAGAAACGGAGTTGTGTTTTTTCAGTCCCCGAAAAAGGATCGCATCATCATCTTCAGGCTTATAAAAGCCATAACGATCGCTCCTATCCCGGCCAGAAGGCCTATGATGAGCACAGGCCAGTAAAACGCGTGTTCCTGGTTTTTGAACGCCTGGTAGATCACTATGGGGGCCGTAAACATCAGGATCACGGTATAGGCAAAATATTTCAGGCTTTTTAAGAGTAATTTCCGGTCTGTCCTTCTCAAATCTGGTGATTTTCGGTTATTTTTCAGCTTGATATGCTTTTATGGCATTCCTTACGTTTTTGTGCTTTTGTAACAGGGCCTCAGCTTCTTCCCTGGAAACCTGAAGCTCCTGCATGATCATTCTTACACCGCGGTCCACCAGCTTAATGTTGCTGAGTTGCATATCCACCATCTTGTTGCCTTTTACCCGGCCCAATTGGATCATGGAGGTCGTAGAGATCATGTTCAGAATGAGTTTCTGGGCAGTTCCGGCTTTCATACGGGAGCTCCCGGTGACAAATTCGGGGCCAACAACAGCTACTACGGGATATTCTGCAGTCAGGGCCAGGGGACTGTTCTCATTGCAGGTGATACACCCTGTTAAGATCCCGTTCTTGTTGCACCGTTCCAGGCCTCCTATAACGTAGGGTGTGGTCCCTGATGCGGCTATGCCTATAACCACATCATCAGAAGATATATCACAGGCTTTAAGGTCTTTCCATGCCTGTTCCTTGCTGTCTTCGGCAAATTCCACTGCTTTTCGTATGGCAGTGTCCCCTCCTGCGATAAGGCCTATGACCAATTGTTCCGGCACTCCATAAGTCGGAGGGCATTCGGAGGCGTCGAGTATGCCCAGCCTTCCGCTCGTGCCTGCACCGATATAGAAAAGGCGGCCGCCTTTCTTCAGCCTTATCACTATTTGTTCTACCAGGGCCTCTATTTGAGGAATGGCCTTTTCAACGGCCAGGGGAACGGTTTTATCTTCCTTATTGATGTTGTGTAAAAGTTCATTTACCGTCATTTTTTCCAAATCCCGGTAATTGGAGTCCTGTTCCGTGGTCTTTACGAAATTCATTTTATTTCAGTGTTCGAGTATTTGAGTGCCCGGTATTCGGGTGATCTCAGGTTTTATAATTCAATTTCTTTCGTGGTCTTTTACCAACTCGAATACAGGTATACCCGTATACAGATTTACCGATAATATTCAAATGTCCAGATCAAATTCCGAGCGTAGCATGTCGATCATCGGGTTGGTTTCGCGGAGTTTGGCATACTTTTCCTGAGGGGTAAAGGCATATTTTCGCTCTATAGTTTCGTTTACCGTGACCTGAAGGCTTATAAAATGATTGTGCAACTGATCCTTGAGGTATTCCATTAATGGAAACTGTTCCCTTTCTACTTCCTTTTTCATGGTGTCGTTGGGGAGCTCGATCCAGATGGTATTGCTGTTTTTTAGTTTGGGCCTGTCTGTGGCCAGGTTGGAAGCTATGATCTTTTTTCCTTTGTCATTCATCTGCTTTACATAACTGTCCCAGGCCTTTTGCATATCTTCTTCGGTAAAGGGTTCCCGTGGCAGGCTGGATTCGTCTATCCTGGTCTCTTTTTTGTTCTTTTCCAGTTCCTTTTTGGCCTTTATACTCGACAGGGACAGGCCGGAAACGCGCTTTTTTCCGATTTCGATAGGGGAGGTAGGTTGTCGTTTTTCCTCTACGGCGGGAGGGGTGGTTTCTGTTTTTTTAGCAGGGGTATCTGTATGGGGTTTCGAGGCAGTAACCGGAGTTGTCTCATACGTGGACACGGGTTCTGCGGCCTGCGAAATTGTGGAAGACGAAGTCTTGTCCTTGTGCTCTGTGGCCCTTTTATCCCTGAAAAATGCGGGAGGGATTATGAAGGGAGTGTCATTTTTTTTTTCTCCATCGAAAGTGATGGAGGCGAGTTGCATAAGGCAGAGTTCTGTAAGTAACCGTTGATTTTTGCTCGTTTTGTAGTTCAGGTCACAGGTGTTGGCCAGCTCTATCCCTTTCATTAAAAAAGGGACCGATGCTTTGCGCGATTGTTCGAGATAGCGCTGTTTGGCGTCACTGCCCACTTCGAGCAGCGGAATGGTAGCTTCGTTCTTACAGACCAGCAGGTCCCGGAAATGTGAGGCAAGCCCGGCGATAAAATGATGCCCGTCAAATCCCCGCGCCAGCGTTTCGTTAAAATCGATCAGCAGTTGGGGAATATTGTTTTCGAGGATAAGGTCGGTGGCTTTGAAATAGGTATCGTAGTCGAGTACGTTCAGGTTTTCGGTAACCGCCTGCCTGGTGAGTTTTTGCCCGGAAAAACTCACGACCCTGTCAAAAATCGAAAGGGCGTCGCGCATGGCTCCGTCTGCTTTCTGGGCAATGATGTGCAGTGCGTCGTCGTCGGCCTCTATACCCTGGTTTTCCGCGATATATTTTAAGTATTCGGCTGCATCCTTTACGGTAATGCGTTTAAAGTCGAATATCTGGCAACGGGAAAGAATGGTAGGGATGATCTTGTGTTTTTCCGTGGTAGCCAGGATAAAGATAGCGTGCTTCGGAGGCTCTTCGAGTGTTTTCAGGAAAGCGTTGAAGGCCGCTTGCGAGAGCATGTGCACCTCATCTATGATATATACCTTGTATTTTCCGCTTTGAGGAGGAATGCGTACCTGGTCTATAAGGTTCCGGATATCGTCTACGGAGTTGTTGGAAGCTGCATCGAGTTCAAAAATATTGAATGCAAAGTCTTCTTCCGGGCTTTCCTGGCCGTCCTGGTTGATCTTTTTGGCCAGGATACGGGCACAGGTAGTCTTTCCCACACCTCTGGGTCCGCAAAAAAGAAGGGCCTGTGCCAGGTGATTGTTTTCTATGGCGTTTAGTAACGTATTGGTAATAGCCTGCTGCCCCACAACATCCCTGAATGTCTGAGGGCGGTACTTACGCGCCGAAACCACAAATTGCTCCATAGAAAAAACTTTACGACACAAAGATAAAAATTGCGATCATATTTCGGGCAGCTGCGATTGAATTTTGCAGGGAGTTGTTAACAAAAGGAGGGTTTGAGGTTTCAAGTTTCAGGTTGATGTTTTGCTTCGGATTATATTGTTTTACGTTTTCCTTCCGAATGTTCGTTTTTTGCAGAATGCAAAAGCAAACTTTAAACCTGCCCTTTGGTTCTGCTCAGGGATCAAAACCTGCAACCTGTAACCTCAAACCAACCACTACTGATTTCCAAGGATAATAGGCATACCGTCATTTCCGGCTCCTATGACAATAACTTTGGAATTCTGGGACTTAGAAAGTTCCACGGTGGCCTGAATGCCTTTTTCCTGGAGTATTTTGTCGGTCAGGGAGGCGCTCAGTATCCTGTTGGCAGCGGCCTTACCTTCGGCTTCTATGCGTTGGCGTTCAGCTTCCTTTTCGGCTTTTTCCAACCGGAACTCATATTCCAGGGTCTCCTGCTCCTGTCTTAATTTTGTTTCTATTGCAGTTTTGATCGTAGGAGGCAGGGTAATATCGCGAACCAGGACCTCGTTTAATTGTACGTATTGTTTGTCCAGTATTTTCTTGGTCTCATCAAATATCTCTTCCTGGATGGCATCTCTTTTGGTAGAGTACAATTGTTCCGGGGTGTATCTGCCTACCACACTTCTGGCTGCCGACCGGATGGCCGGGAGAATAACATCGGTAATATAGCGTTCTCCTTTTTCCTGGTGCAGCAGCCCCAGTTTTTCCCTGACGGGCTGATGCCAGGCCGTGGCATCCAGTCCTATCTGTAATCCGTTGGAGGAGAGTACCTGCATTTTTTCGGAAAGCTCCTGTTGCCTTACATTGTATACGTATACTTTGTTCCAGGGGAGCACCCAATGGAAACCTTCGCTCATGGGAGGTTTATCTGTAACGACACCACCACCGAACGTCCTGTACAACACTCCTGCTTTTCCCGGGGCTATGGTAATTGTTGATTTTACAATAAGAATAATCAAAAGTATAACACCAATGATCACGGGTAATCCTAATTTGGGCAATCTGTCCATGTTTTTAGTTTAACGGTTTATATTTAGTTTGGTTTTTAAAGCCTGAATTTGCGGCTATATCGTTTATCTTGTGGATAGATGCTGTTCAATTATACGAGTCCACGGTACTTTCTGAGGAACCATTCTGCAGTAAGGAACAGGGCAATGAGGAACAGCAATATTTTCCAATCTACTAAAGGTACGGTATTTTCTTTACTTTTCTGAACAGGTTTAAAACGTTCATCTTCCATCAGCCTGGTTTTCAGGTTTTCGATGTCAGTGTGGTAAAATACCTTTCCGCCGGAGTTTCGGGCCAGTGTTTGGAGTTTGCCGATAGCTGCGCTTCCGTATTGCTGCTCTATGTCAAATTCCAGTATGCGGAATTGTCCCGAGCGTTGTATGTTTTCGCCTTCCACACGGACGGTGAAGGTATATTGCCCGGCTTCAAGGTCGCTGAGATCGGCTTCGTAATAATTATTGCGCAGGAGCATGGGGTAGGTCCTTCCGGAGGTATCGCTTTCTTTTTTCACTGTTATGCGCAGCGAGGCCTCCGGGTTAAACAGGTAGTTCCTGTCAAAATATTGTGCAGTGACGGTCACCGGGGAACTTCCGTCGTAAAAGGTTTCGTAATCGGTTTCCAGCCGGTCCCTTTTCTGGTTGGAAGCGAGATAAAAGATGAGTTTGCCGAGAAACTTGTCAAACTTTTCATTATTCTTGTTTTCCCGGTAGTCCTGCATTCTCCATTTCCAGATATCCTGTCCCAGGAGCACGGCACCCCTTTTATGATCTTTTTCTACGGTAAAGAGCAACGGGGTTTCGGTAGGGACTCCTTTTACTTTCTGATATAAGATCGTTTCATAAGGGGCGTTCAGGTCTATATCCCCGAAAGTTACCTGAAGGGGAGGGTAGTGAGAGAAGCCGATGTTGTCCGTAGCAAATATGGAATAGCTCTCGTTGTAACTTCCCTGTACCTCTTCTGTGAGATTGCTTTTCTTTTTGGAAAAAATATCCTGTGCCCGGTTGAGAAAATCCCAGTCCGTGTTCCTGCCGGTGATCGTAAAAGTGTTCTTTCCGATCTTCGAAAGCTCACGCAATACATTGGCGAAGGAGGCATTGGGCTGATAGAGGATAACAAGCTGAAAATCGTTGAGCTTGTTTATGTTGAGATCGGGTTTGCTAAGGGTTACGGTACGTTCTTCATTGGATTCAATACCTCGTTTTAAGGCCCCGATGTCGGGGTGGGGCATATCGGAAATGATAAGCACTTCCGTCTTCTGATCTATGACCTCGATACCGAATGCCTTGTGGTTGTTGCGGGTATTCCTTTCGTTTTCCAGGGGAAGCACCTCAGCCCTGAAGGTCAGTACGCCCCTGGTTTCGGCGTCGAGATGGGTCTGTATGATCTCCGATCTGTGCTCCGGGGAAAAATGCACTGCTTTACGGAACAGGGTGCGATTGCCGGATAAGATACGGAAAGTGCTGTTTACCGGGGCTTCCCCGTCATAATTAAGGATAACTTCTACCGGGAATTTATTCCTGAAATAGGCATACCGGTTGACGTTGAGCCTGGATATCTTCAGGTCATCGTAGGTGGCCGTGTCTCCCAGGGCGACCGGGAATACGGGGGTAGGGTAGTTCAGGGAAGTGTAAGTGTAATCCTCTCCATAGGTTTGGTTACCATCAGTGATGACGATAGTGGCGGTGTTTTTGCCCCTGTAAATATCTTTAAGGGAGGACAGGGATTCACTCAGGTCTGTCCGGCCTTCCCCAAAGGTGAGGGCACGTCCGTTTTTCAGAGTTTCCCCGAAAGTGTAGTGGTCTATGGAAAACCGTTCTTTTAGCTCCTGGTCATTTTCCAGGGCGGTAAGGATATCATTTACTTTTTCCTGCTGTTCCAGGAAGGCTATGGAAGAAGAATTGTCTGTAAGGATGGCCAGGGCTGGATTTTCCTGGTATACGGTAACTTTTTTGAATTTGGGGTTGATAAGGAGCAGGAGTATGGAAAACACAGACAGGAACCGCAAAAAAGCAAAAAGCAAGTTTCCTTTTGACTTGCCTTTTGCTTTTCCGTATTGGAATATTGCTGCCAGTAAGGCCAATATTCCTGCCAGAATGATATATAAAACAGACATTTTGTAGGTTTAGTTGGCGAGTATACTCGTTTTACGTGAGCATTCCACCATCTACCTGGAGCACCTGTCCTGTGATGTATGCACTGAGGTCAGAGGCCAGGAAGAGGCAGGCATTGGCTACGTCTTCGGGGGTTCCGCCCCGTTTGAGTGGTATTTCGTTCCTCCATCCCTGTACGGTCTTTTCGTCCAGTTTGGCTGTCATTTCGGTCTCTATGAATCCGGGTGCTATGGCATTGCAACGGATGTTCCTCGATCCGAGTTCCAGGGCAATGGATTTGGTAAAACCAATGATCCCGGCCTTGGAAGCTGCATAGTTGGTCTGCCCGGCATTACCTTTGACACCCACTACCGAACTCATGTTAATGATAGAGCCGTTGCGTTGCTTGAGCATGGTTCGCTGTACGGCCTTGGTCATGTTAAATACAGACTTGAGATTGACTTCAATGACCTTGTCGAAATCTTCTTCGGAAATACGCATCAGGAGGTTGTCTTTGGTGATCCCGGCATTGTTGATCAGGATATCGATACTCCCAAATTCTTTGATCACTTCTTCTGCCAGTTTTTGTGCATCGTCAAAACTGGCGGCATTGCTTTGGTAGCCTTTGGCCTTAATTCCCTCGGCAGTGAGTTCTTTTTCCAGTTCTGCGGCAGCTTCGGCCGAAGCGCTGTACGTAAATGCAATATTGGCTCCCTCCCGGGCAAAAGCCTGTGCAATACCTTTTCCAATTCCCCTGCTTGCACCGGTAATGATAGCTGTTTTTCCTTCTAAGAGTTTCATCTGTTTGTCAATTTGTAACGGTTGCTGATATAAGGCTTCAGGACATATAACGCATTGCTGACCGGATGTTATGGCCTTATGTTATATGCCGGGAGGCCTTACCTCTATTTCTTAATATTATTTTTGTGGGACTAAGGAGGTAGTTAAAAAGTCCTATCCCACGTCATGCTGAACTTGTTTCAGCATCCCATTCCACTGATCGGACGATCAGTATGAGAACCTGAAAACACTTCGATTGTACTCAGTACAGGCAAGTTCAGGCTGATGTAAAGATCACTTTTTAACTACCTCTTCGTTCTTTGCCCGATAAGCAAAGTCCAAATATAGCAAATAGAAACAGGACAAAACAAGAAACCCCATCAATTTAGCGGGGTTTGGGCGCAAAAAAAATCCACCAGCTCATATAACTGGTGGATTTACAATATTTTATAATTGTTTGCTGTTTTAGCAATAATTACCCGATGACTTCAGCTACTTTTTTGCCGATTTCCGCCGGAGAGTCTACGACGTGGATGCCGCATTCCCTCATGATGCGTTTTTTAGCTTCGGCAGTATCGTCCGCACCTCCTACGATGGCTCCGGCATGCCCCATAGTCCTTCCTTTGGGGGCAGTTTCGCCGGCGATGAATCCTACTACGGGTTTTTTATTGCCGTTTTCTTTGACCCAGTTGGCGGCGTCAGCTTCGAGTTGTCCGCCTATTTCACCGATCATTACGATACATTCGGTTTCGGGGTCGTTCATCAGTAGTTCCACGGCTTCTTTAGTAGTGGTCCCGATAATGGGATCGCCGCCAATACCGATGGCTGTGGTGATACCCAGTCCCTGACGGACTACCTGGTCTGCAGCTTCATAAGTAAGGGTCCCGGACTTGGACACAATGCCCACGTTTCCTTTTTTGAATACGAATCCGGGCATAATGCCTACCTTGGCTTCTCCGGGAGTGATAACTCCGGGGCAGTTAGGGCCGATAAGCCTGCAATCCTTGTCTTTTATATAGTTGGAAGCCGTGATCATATCGGCTACCGGAATACCTTCGGTAATGGTGATGATCACTTTGATCCCGGCATCTGCAGCTTCCATGATAGCGTCGGCGGCAAAAGCGGGCGGTACGAAAATGATAGAAGTATCGGCACCTGCTTTTTCAACAGCATCTTTAACTGTGTTAAAAACAGGACGGCCCAGGTGTTCCTGGCCTCCTTTTCCGGGAGTTACCCCGCCTACCACATTGGTTCCGTATTCGATCATCTGTTCGGCGTGAAAAGTACCTTCACTACCGGTAAAACCTTGTACAATTATCTTTGAATCCTTGTTGACTAAAACACTCATTATACTTTAATTTTTAATAGGCTATGCAAAAATAGGGTTTTATGTGAATTATCCGTTACGGTTTGCTGTTTATGTTTGCGGCCCGGGGTTATTTTTTTTGTTGCCGGTTTCCGGCTGTTAGTTTGTTAGCTTTCACCGACCACAGATTACTGATCACCTTCCCTTGGGTTTAGTTTTTCTATGATATCCGGAATTTTACGGATGGATGCCAGTTCCTTATATTTTTTACGTGCCTCTTCGGCGGGATATCCGAAATAAGTGGTGTGGCCTGCCAGGGACTTGCTTATGCCCGATTGTGCCAGTATCACGGCTTTGGAACCTATGGTTATACCGCTGGTCATACCGACCTGCCCCCAGATGGTTACTTCATCTTCAATGATTACACAGCCCGCGATCCCGGTTTGGGAGGCAATGAGGCATTTCTTTCCGATCACCGTGTCGTGGCCTACGTGCACCTGGTTGTCGAGTTTGGCGCCTTTTTTTATAATAGTGCTGCCTGTAACGCCCTTATCAATGGTGCAAAGTGCACCGAGGTCTACATGGTCTTCGATGACCACCCGGCCTCCCGAGATGAGCTTGTCGAACCCTTCGGGCCTGTTTTTATAATAAAAAGCATCTGCTCCCAGTACGGTACCTGCATGTATGGTCACATAGTCGCCTATCACGGTATTGTCGTAGATGGTGACATGAGGATGTATAACGCAGTGATCTCCTATAACAACATTGTTCCCGATAAATACATCGGGCTGTATGATGGTGTTTTTTCCGATAGTGGCGGAGGGGGCTATGGTAGCCACCGCTTTTTCGAAAGGGCGGAAATAATTGGTAAGCTTGTTAAAATCGCGGAAAGGGTCGTCCGAAATGAGCAGGCCTTTACCTTCGGGGCATTCCACCTGTTTGTTGATCAGGATCACTGTAGCGGCAGAGTTCAGAGCCTTGTCATAATACTTGGGATGGTCTACAAAGACAATATCCCCGGGTTCCACGACATGGATCTCGTTCATGCCATACACAGGAAAATCCTCCGGGCCTGCAAAGTCACAGTCCAGAATGGTCGCTATCTGTCGTAGCGTGTGTGCCTGTGGAAATTTCATATGTTGTTTTCCGTTTGTGAGCGGTGGTTATTCCTTTACCCGTTCTACGTAAGTTCCTTTTTCGGTCTCCACCTTTATTTTGTCACCTTCGTTGATAAAGAGTGGAACGTTAACAATAGCCCCGGTCTCCATGGTTGCCGGTTTTGTGGCATTAGTAGCGGTGTTTCCCTTTACGCCGGGTTCGGTGTGGGTAACTTCCAGGATCACGTGAGAAGGCATCTCTACTGAAAGCGGTAAACCGTCCTCGGTGTTGAGAAGCACACTAACCACTTCGCCTTCCTTGAGTAATTCCGGGCTGTCCAGGATGCTTTTTTGCAGGGAGATCTGGTTAAAGTCTTCCGTATGCATAAAATGGAAAGTGTCTCCTTCGGGATACAGGTATTGAAAACCGTGGGTTTCCACGCGGACATCTTCGATCTTGTGCCCGGCAGAAAAGGTGTTGTCTATAACCTTTCCGGTAGTAACACTTTTTAGTTTTGTCCTTACAAATGCCGGCCCTTTACCGGGCTTGACATGTAAAAATTCCACGACCTTAAATATATCGTGATTGTACCTGATACATAATCCCTTTCGTATATCTGACGTTGATGCCATATCTTTTGATTTTTAGTTTTTTAGTTTTTGGAGCTTTTAGTTTTGGAGGAATGTAACTCATCAACTCCCAAACTCGTCAACTCTTTACCCGGCGTTGAAATATCCTTTCATAATACCTCTTTGCGAATCGCGTATGAACTGGAGTATTTCATCCCTTTCCGGTGTGGCTTCCATTTCGGCCTCGATGATCTCGATGGCCTGGGTATTGTTGTAATTTCTCTGATAGAGTATCCGGTATATGTTCTGTATTTCACGGATCTTTTCGGAAGAGAAGCCCCTTCGTCGCAGTCCTACGGAATTAATACCTACATACGACAGGGGTTCGCGTGCTCCCTTGACATAAGGCGGAACATCTTTTCGCACCAGGGAGCCCCCGGTAACAAAAGCGTGATTCCCGATGGAGCAGAACTGGTGTACGGCTGTCATTCCAGCCAGTACAACATAATCGCCCACATTAATATGCCCGGCGAGTGTGCTGTTGTTGGAAAATATACAATGATCTCCTACAATACAGTCGTGCGCAATATGGCTGTATGCCATGATAAGACAGTTGTTTCCGATTTTGGTCTTCATCCTGTCTACCGTACCGCGGTTGATGGTCACACATTCGCGAATCGTGGTATTATCGCCTATTTCTGCAGTGGTCTCTTCGCCCTCGAATTTCAGGTCCTGTGGAGTGGCAGCGATCACCGACCCGGGGAAAATATTACAGTTCTTACCTATTCGGGCTCCTTCCATGATGGTTACATTAGAGCCTATCCAGGTTCCTTCGCCTATGACCACATTGTTATGGATCGTAGTAAAAGGTTCGATAACCACGTTCTTGGCTATCTTGGCTCCGGGATGTACGTATGCTAAAGGTTGATTCATGTGTGTCGATTGTGTTGATAATTAAAATGTGAACCGGGGGGACACATCATTATCATTTACTTATTCATTTTTAACTTTTACTATTTGTGCCATCATTTCGGCTTCTGTGGCCAGTTTGCCGTTGGCGTAGGCATATCCCTGCATATGGCAGATGCCTCTTCGTATGGGGGATATCAATTCCAGTTTAAATACCAGGGTATCTCCCGGGCCTACCTGTTGTTTGAATTTAACCTTGTCTACCTTCATAAAGAAAGTAAGGTAGTTCTCCGGGTCGGGTACGGTACTCAATACCAGTATACCACCTGCCTGGGCCATAGCCTCTATCTGAAGTACTCCGGGCATTACAGGTGCTCCGGGGAAATGACCCACAAAGAACGGCTCGTTCATTGTAATGTTCTTAACCCCTACGACATGAGTATCCGAGAGTTCGAGTATTTTATCTACCAGCAAAAACGGCGGACGGTGCGGTAATTTTTTCATGATATCCGTGATATTCATCAACGGTGGTTTGTTCAGGTCGAACTGGGGGACCTTGTTCCGTTTCTCGATCTTGATGATCTTGGAGAGCTTTTTGGCGAACTGGGTGTTTACGAAATGTCCGGGTTTATTAGCGATGACCTTACCTCGGATACGTGTTCCTACCAGGGCCAGGTCCCCGATGACATCGAGCAGCTTGTGCCGTGCCGCTTCATTGGGGTGATGCAGGGTAAGGTTGTCCAGGATGCCATTGGGCTTTACGGAAATGGAATCTTTGTTAAAGGCCACTCTCAGTTTTTCCATCGTTTGCGGGGAGAGTTCCTTGTCTACATAAACGATAGCGTTATTGAGGTCTCCGCCCTTTATCAGCCCGTGTTCCAGGAGAGTTTCGATCTCGTGGAGAAAACTGAAGGTCCTGGCATCGGATATTTCCTTTTTAAATTCCGAAAGATGTTTTAGCGTAGCGTTCTGCGTGCCCAGTACTTTGGTGCCGAAATCCACCATGGTGGTCACCTGGTACTCGTTTGCCGGAATGACCGTGATCTCGCTTCCGCTCTCTTCGTCGGTATAAGAGATCACATCCTTTACGATATATTCTTCCCTTTCTGCATCCAGCTCCACAATGCCCGCACTTTCGAGGGCTTCTACGAAATATTTGGAAGAACCGTCCATGATGGGAGGTTCGGGGGCGTTGAGTTCTATCAGTACGTTGTCTATCTGCAGTCCTACAAGAGCTGCAAGGACGTGTTCGGAAGTGTGTATCCTAACTCCTTTTTTCTCCAGGTTGGTACCTCTTTGGGTATTGATCACATAGTTGGCGTCAGCTTCGATTACAGGGCTTCCTTCCAGGTCTATACGCTTAAAGGCATAGCCGTGGTCTTCCGGAGCGGGTTTAAAGGTCATGGTCACTTCGTGCCCTGTGTGCAGGCCAACTCCCTGTAGCGTAACTTCTTTTGCAATAGTACGTTGTTTAACAACTTTATCACTACTCATTGTCGTTCCGTTTTTTATCTAATTGGTGAATGGTTTGTACTAATTTGGGCAGATTTTTAAAATGTACGTATGATTTATTGAAATCTCCATAACTTATAGCCGGAGACCCCTGCAGTACTTCATCATCCTCAATATTCCGGCCTATTCCGGATTGAGCCTGTACTTTTACCCGGTTTCCTATGGTGATGTGCCCAACTATGCCTACCTGCCCCCCGATGATGCAGTTCTTACCAATTTTGGTCGATCCTGCAATACCGGTCTGAGCGGCTATTACGGTATTTTCTCCTATTTCCACATTGTGGGCGATCTGGATCTGATTGTCCAGTTTAACACCCTTCCTTATAATGGTAGAACCCAGGGTGGCCCTGTCTATGGTAGTACCTGCTCCTACATCGACATAGTCTTCCAGGATAACATTCCCGGTTTGAGGCACCTTGGAATACGTGCCGTTCTCCTCCGGGGCAAAACCAAACCCATCTGCACCTATAATAACTCCACCATGGATAATACAGTGATGGCCTATGACGGTCTCCGAATAGATCTTGGCCCCTGCAAACACCACAACATTGTCTCCTATGGAAACATTGTCGCCGATGTAGGCATTAGGGTAAATTTTGCAATTGTTGCCTATACGAACGTTTTCCCCGATATAGGAAAAAGCGCCCAGGTAGATGTTTTCGCCATAACTGGCGGAATCGGAAATAAAGGAAGGTTGTTCTATTCCCGTTTTGTTCATCTTTACCTGGTTGTAGTATTCCAGTAATTTGGAAAACGATTTATAGGCATCTTCTACTTTTATAAGTGTGGTGAAGAGGTCAGATTCCGCTTCAAAATCTTTGTTTACAATAGTAATGGAAGCCCTGGTGGTATAGATATAAGGTTTGTACTTGGGGTTGGCAAGGAAAGTGAGGTCGCCCTCAGCGCCTTCTTCTATCTTGGCCAGATTGGAGACTTCCACATCGGGGTCTCCTATAATGTCCCCTTCCAGTATGCCCGCTATTTGACTTGCTGTAAATTTCATTCCTGCAAAAGTATAAAATTTCGGTTTATTGTGTGTGGTTTATGGTTTCAGGTTTCAGGTTTCAGGTTTCAAGTTTCAGGTTTCAGGTTTGAATTGATAGTGTTTTTCTGAGGTAAAATACTGTAAATTAATAAGTAATGTTCGTTTAACTGGGCTTTGCCATAAACAAACTTCGTACTTCTTATCACACCCCACCTGTAACCCTAACCAGGTACTTTATACTTTGTACTTTGTACTTCGTATCTCGTACCTCCAACCTCTAACTTTGTTTCGGATAGCAGATATAATATTTGGTTACCAGTTTAGACAACGCTTTTATATTAAGCAGGTCCGAAGCCTTTACCACATCCGATTTCTTTCCTGTTTTCATAAGGATATGGATGTTTTCCTTGTCTGTGCTGTAAGCGAGGTTCTCCACTTCGCCCGTAAATACGAAATAACGGGCCACTTCATCCGGAACACTGTGTTTTTCGATAAAAAGGTCTGTGTGTTTCTTTAATTTTTTGTCCGAAAAAGGCTTTTTCCTGAACTTTATCTTCAGCAGGTCGCGGTTCAGCAGCATGGCGCACAGATTAGAGAGTACAAAGTCCTCATGGAACTGCCATTCCTTCATGGCCGATATGATGTCGTAGTCGTCCAGCCTTGAAAAAATATCGAGTACGGAAGCGTTGAAATCCTGTATTTCCACTTTGTTTTTCAGGAAGTATTCCAGTGCGCTGCTAGCTTTCAGGTCAGTGCCTTCCGATACCAGTTCCTTGGCCCGCTTCAGCACCCGTATGAGAAGTTGTTCTGCCGCAAGTCCCGTTTTGTGGAGGTAGGCCTGCCAGTACATCAGCCGCCGGGCTACCAGGAATTTTTCTACGGAATAGATGCCTTTTTCCTCTATGGCCAGTTCGTTGTCTACTACGTTGAGCATGGTTATCAGCCTTTCAGAATTGATATTGCCTTCGGCTACCCCGGTATAAAAGCTGTCTCTTTTCAGGTAGTCGGTACGGTCAATATCGAACTGGCTCGAAATGAGCTGGTGCATGAATTTCCGATGATATTCGCCCCGGAACATCTGGATAGCAAGCGTTAAACTTCCGTTAAATGTACGGTTCAGCTCTTCCATAAAAAGCAGGGATATCTGCTCGTGGCTTACCCCGCTCACAATACTGTGTTCCATGGCATGGGAGAAAGGACCGTGACCTATGTCGTGCAATAAAATGGCAATGAGCAGGGCCTCTTCTTCCTCTTCAGAAATGTCAACCTTCTTAAAACGAAGGGTTTGTACTGCTTTTTGCATAAGGTGCATACAACCCAGGGCGTGGTGAAAACGGGTGTGGTGCGCTCCCGGGTACACCAGGTAGGAAAGCCCCATTTGCGAAATTCTCCGCAGTCGTTGAAAATATTTGTGTTCGATAAGGTCAAAGACAAGGGTGTTGGGTATGGTAATAAATCCGTAAATTGGATCGTTAAATATTTTGAGCTTGTTAGTATGATTCATCTATATAGAATTTCGTAAACTTTGAGTTTTGCACGATTGTATATCAGTTAGTAATTATCTTTGCCTGTTAAATGCCCGTTATGGGCTTTTATATGTTTATTTTTGGCCCGTGCTTCGGCCTTAGCCCGTCCTGAGTCCGGCGAAAGACCCGGCAACCAGAGATCATTTCCCCGTCTTAACATGAATTGAGGAATGAATTAATGCAAAATACAAATATACGGATATGAGCAACATAAAAATACTGTGGGTAGACGATGAGATCGATTTGCTGAAACCGCACATTCTTTTTCTGGAAAACAAGAATTACGCTATATCGACCTGCCAGAGTGGGGCAGACGCCCTGGAAGATATTGACAGCAACAATTACGACATTGTTTTCCTGGACGAAAACATGCCCGGGCTCACCGGTCTGGAAACCCTGACAGAGATCAAAGCAAAGCGGCCCAACCTTCCCGTGGTGATGATCACCAAGAGCGAGGAGGAATACCTCATGGAGGAGGCCATTGGCTCCAAGATCGCCGATTACCTTATAAAACCCGTTAACCCGAACCAGATATTACTTTCGCTGAAGAAAAACCTGGACCATTCGCGGTTGGTGTCAGAAAAGACTACGGCCAATTACCAGCAGGAATTCCGGAAAATAGCGATGGACATGGCTATGGTCAATTCTTTTGAAGACTGGGCAGACCTGTACAGGAGATTGATATATTGGGAGCTGGAACTCGAGAATATTGAAGATATCGGGATGGTGGAGATCCTGGAGTCGCAGAAAACGGAAGCCAATACCCAGTTTGGCAAATTTATCGAAAAAAATTACCCGGACTGGTTTTCGGACGATGCCGGTCCTGTGATGTCACATACTTTATTCCGGGAACTGGTGGTGCCCGAACTGCAAAAAGATATTCCGACGCTGCTCGTGGTCATAGACAACCTGAGATACGACCAATGGAAAGCCATAGAGGATGCTACTAATGTACATTACAAGACAAAAAGCGAAACACCCTATTTCAGCATCCTTCCCACGGCCACACAATATGCCCGGAATGCTATTTTTTCCGGACTGATGCCTGCGGAAATGGAAAAGCTGTACCCGAAGTTGTGGAAGAACGACACGGACGAGGGCGGTAAGAACCTGCACGAAGCCGATTTCCTGAACGAGCAGATACGCCGCCTGGGATTGAATATCAAGTGGGAATATCACAAGATATCCAGCTTAAAAGCAGGCAGGCAACTGGTGCAGAATTTCAAATCACAAAAAGACAACGACCTTACGGTGGTGGTGTATAATTTTGTGGATATCCTTTCTCATTCCAAGACGGAAATGGAAGTGATCAAGGAGCTGGCTTCGAACGACAAAGCCTATCGCTCCCTGACCCAAAGCTGGTTCAAGAACTCGCCCCTGCTGGAGATCATACAGCAGTCGCAGCGGCTCGGCTTTAAACTGCTCCTTACCACAGACCACGGTACGATAAATGTTAAGAACCCATCTAAAGTGATAGGGGACAAGGAGACCAGCCTTAACCTGCGTTATAAGACGGGGAGGAGCCTCTCTTATAACAACAAGGATGTCTTTGCCGTAAAAAAGCCGAAGGATGCACACCTGCCGTCCATCAATATGAGCAGTTCCTTTATTTTTGCCAAGGAAGACCTCTTCTTTGCATATCCCAACAATTACAACCACTATGTGAGCTATTACCGGAATACATACCAGCACGGAGGGATATCGCTCGAAGAGATGGTTATACCTTTTGTAGTGATGGAACCCAAGTAATTAATGCTGAATGAAGAAAATTAGCTATACCCTGGCTGAGATCGATGCAGTGGCCCGGCAGCTCCTGGACGAGGTGCCGGACAAGACCCTGTTGTTCCACGGTGTGATGGGTGCAGGAAAGACCACCCTCATCAAATCCCTGGCGCAGCAGTTAGGAGTGCGCGATATGACCAGCAGTCCCACTTTTGGCCTGGTCAATGAATATGTAGGAGATAATGGCTGCGCCGTTTATCACTTTGATTTTTATCGTATAAAAGATGAAACTGAAGCGCTGGACATCGGTATTGAAGATTACCTGTATGCCGATACCTGGATCTTTGTGGAGTGGCCCGAAAAGATCGAAGGCCTGCTGCCGGAAGAAGCAGTGCATATTTATATTACTGAACAGCCGGATGGTAACAGGGAGCTCTCTTTTTGAATGTGAGAGGGGGAGAAAGTGAGAAGGTGAGATGCGGATAGGGAGATATTATAAGTTACCATAAATATTGCCCAGCTAAAAACTACGAAACTTTTTCAGGAAAATAATGGTACTTTTGTTGGATAAAAATTCCGTTTCGCGGATTTCCGAACCTATTTTTCCAGATACTCTATGGGAAAAGAAGGGAATAACAGATCAAACCCGAAAGACATGTACAAAACCTTACTCGACAATATAGGAAACACTCCTTTGGTGGCAGCCACCACCCTGGTAAAAAACAAGAACATCACCCTTTTGCTGAAGCTGGAAGGCGATAATCCGGGAGGCAGTGTAAAGGACCGGGCGGCCTATAACATGATAAAAAGTGCCCTGGAACGAAAGGAGATATCCCCGGAAACCAGGCTTATCGAGGCTACAAGTGGCAACACCGGTATTGCCTTGGCCATGATAGCAGGGCTGTTTAAGCTGAACATCGAACTGGTCATGCCCGAAAATTCCACAAAAGAAAGGGTGCAGACCATGCGGGCCTATGGAGCCAAAGTAACCCTCACGCCCTCGGATATTGGTATAGAAGGGGCAAGGGATTATGCGGAGAAAAAGGTCCGGGAAGAAGGCTATGTGATGTTCAATCAGTTTGGCAACGAAGATAACTGGAAAGCGCATTACAAGACTACGGGACCGGAAATATGGAGGGACACCGAAGGAAAGATCACCCATTTTGTTTCGGCCATGGGGACCACGGGGACGATCATGGGGACATCGACCTACCTGAAAGAAAAGAACCCGGATGTCCGTATTGTGGGAGTGCAGCCAACGGATGATTCCAGTATTCCCGGGATAAGGAAATGGCCCGAGGAGTACCTTCCCAAAATATTCAACCCCGCCAAGGTAGATGAGATCATAGAAGTGAGTGAGGCCGAAGCTGCAGACATGGCCAGGCGCCTGGCCCGGGAAGAAGGCATATTTGCCGGGATGAGCAGCGGAGGAGCTGTCTGCGCCGCCCTGAAACTGGCGGATACTCTGGATAAAGGAGTGATCGTAGCCATTATCTGCGACCGTGGCGACCGGTACCTGTCTTCCGACTTGTTTGAGGTGTAAAAGTGAGAAAGTGAGAGGGTGAGAATTTTGACCTACTCTCACTTTCTCACCCTCTCACTTTCTAAAAAAAGCAGGCCTGTAAGCCGGATTCTGTCGAGTCTTATCATTTATCTGGGATACCGGTTGCCCGGCATCTCTAACCGCCTACCCTCCGGCATCCGCTGTGAGCGAGTCGGGCGCGCAACCCTCAAATGCCGGTTTACATGGCGTTGCACCGCGTAGAGTTTACCTGATTTCACTACAGCATTACCTGTACATCCTTTCTGTTGCACTGGTCCTCTCCGCCTTGGCGAAGGGCGGGTGTTACCCGCTACGCTGCGCTGTGGTGTCCGGACTTTCCTCACCCCGGAAAGAGACCGGGGCGCGATAAGATGGCCTGCGGGGTAAAAGTACGAACATTTTAACTAACTAAGGTGGTAAAGTTTCAGGTTTCAGGTTAGAAGTTTAAAGTGTTCTGTAAAAGGTAGGTGTTCAGAGGTAGAATGCAGATTATGGCAAGAAAAATGTAGATTGCAGATCTGAGAATGTAAACTGCTGATTAAAAAATGTTAAATGTAAATGCCCGAATATAAACCAAAAAGGAAAAAATACAAATTGTAACTGATGGGACGTAAACTGTGGATAAAAGTATATTATTCCCTTATTAGACAACGTATAGAGTAAATACAAAAATGTATACCGAAGTTAAAAGAACGTTCACTAAAAACAGAAAAACATAAGCTCCGGACTATAAAACGTAAACAACCTGAAACCTTCAACCTGAAACCTGGAACTTTGAACCTGCCCTTCGGCTCTGCTCAGGGATCAAAACCCGGAACCTGTCACCTTCAATTCAACAAGTCATTGACCTCTTTTTTAATATACGCCAGGGCCGTGCTGGAAGGCGGGGCTTTGTCGAGTAGTTCGTTGAGAATGGTTTCCCGCAGTTTGTCGGCCGAATCGGTCTTATCGCTCATGGCCGTCTTCCGGATGAGTTGTATGGTGGTGTTTTTAGCAGTTTTGATCACATTCCAGCATTTGTCGCTCATATATATCTGTTGAGAGAGATTGTGGTCGTATTCCTCCTCTATACTTTTGATAAGCATGGATTCATAGCTTTCTTTATCCGTGCTGTTGGGAGCCACCCGTAAAAGCAGTTTGGAAGGAGCAATGCGTTCCAGGAAGAGTACCATGCGTTCGTAGGCCTGCAGGCGTATAGGCGTAGTGTGCTTCTGGTGGTCCTTATGCAGGAGAAAACGGCGGCGGGCATCCTCGTTTTTGATAAATTGAACGAAAAAATAATAAGCGATCAACCCGGTGATCAGGGCCGGAATGCAGTAGAAGAGTAAGTCTAATGTCGAGGTCATGGTTTGTGTTTTTTACCGGTTACCAGTTGTTGTTAATACATGTAAGACGAATTAAAACTGGCAACTCGCAACTGAAAACCCTTATAATAACGTATAACGTGCAATAATTGTTATGAATAAAAGGAATAACCGGTTTATTCCATCACAAAACGGTCGTCCCGGACTGCCTGGATCGTATCGGTTCGGGTAAAATAATCGATCATGGCATTCCGGATACGGTAGTCGAGGGGAGTTACGCTCACCGGGTTGAGGAAAAAGTTCATATTGTCGCCCCCGTTCATCAGGTAGTCAGATGTGGCGATAAAATAATTTTTGCCATCCTCTATCTGTTTTCCGCCGATAAGTGCCTCTTTCAGGCCGCCGTTGCTGTTGAGGGAAAGTTTGATGCCGCTTATGGGATGGGCGGTTTTCCTTTTTACCAGGTAATCGATCATTTCCCTGACCTTTTTGCCGGAAAGTTCCAGGACCACAATAGCATTTTCAAATGGCATTACCTCATAGGCGGTCCTTGCAGTAACATCCCCTTTGGGCATCATAGCCCGGATACCTCCGAAATTAAGGAGTACGGCATCTATTTCGCTCTCTTTTCTGCTCCGGAACACGGGAGCTGATTGTTCCATGACAATATCGGCCATCAGGTTGCCTATGGCTGTGTTTAGCTCTCCGTCTGTTTTGTTCAGGGTCTCCGGATTATATGCAAGGGGAGTGCTTAGATCCTTGTCTATATGTTCGCGGTAAGGGCGTACAAAGTCGTCTATGGACTGGTCTGCGGCGATGCTGTCATTAATGTTGATCTCCCTGCCTTCTATCCGTGAAATATTTCCGCTGAAATCACTACTTTCATTTTTACAGGAAAAAAACACTATAATTGTTGTAAAAATAACAAAATGTGTTATTTTTATGTATTTAAGGTCCGGTTTGAGTATGTTTTTATGCATGGTAATGTATTACATTTGCAAAACAAAGCGAAGGTATATGTTTTTTAAGAAATACAAGGAAAAAGCGGCCTATAAAATTCTTAAAAAAGGCCTGTCGTCCAACAGTGGCGAACGAAATGCCGGGAATGACAAAGTGTCTTCACTGGCCTGTGTGGTAAACCTTGACGAATTTGATGATGTAGAGGCGTTTAAGGAGTTGGCCATGGATATACAGGTCCGGCAGGAGCATTTCCGGATCATAGGTTATACCGGGCGAAAAGATGCCAATGCCTATTATGGCATTCCGGTCTTTCGCCAGGAAGACCTGGGGTGGAAAGGAGAGATCCGCAACGATCGTTACAAGCAGATCCTGGACAGGCCCTACGATATGTTGCTCAGCTATTACAGTCAGCCGCAACTGTTGCTGGGACTGGCTACCCTGCAGGTCAGGTCGGCCTTTAAGGTGGGGCTGACAGGCGAATACGAGAAAGGGAACGATTTTATATTAAACACTACTCCGAACAGGTTTCCGGAGTTCAGGACAGAATTAATTAAATACCTCACTATTTTAAACAAGATATAAAATGTCAAAATTCACAGGCACCGGGGTAGCTTTGGTAACCCCGTTTAACAGGGATAACAGTGTGGACCGGGCAGCACTCGAAAGGGTGGTTACCCACTGCACGGAAGGAGGAGTGGAATATCTGGTGGTTTTGGGGACCACCGGAGAAAGTGCGACATTGACCAAAGAAGAAAAAGAGATCGTAAAACAAACCGTTATAAAGGCAAATGCAGGCAAACTTCCGTTGGTGCTCGGTATCGGTGGCAACAACACGGCCGAAGTGATCCGCGAGCTGCAGGACGCAGACCTGTCTGCATTCGATGCCGTCCTGTCCGTATCGCCTTATTATAACAAGCCTACACAGGAAGGTATATATCAGCATTTCAAAGCCGTGGCAGAAGCGTCACCGATACCCGTTATCCTGTATAACGTTCCGGGAAGAACGGCTTCCAATATATTACCTGCAACCGTACTGAGGCTGGCCCGGGACATGGAAAATATTATAGGGATAAAAGAGGCAGCAGGCGATATCGTACAGGCCATGCGGCTTGTAAAGGACAAACCGGAAGGCTTCCTGGTCATTTCCGGTGACGATATGATCACTCTCCCCATGGTACTGGCCGGGGGATCCGGGGTTATATCTGTCATAGGGCAGGGATTTCCCAGGGAATTTTCGGAGATGGTAAGGTATGGGTTGAAAGGGCATGCCAAGGAGGCTTATACTTTACATTACAAACTTATGGATGTCATAGATATGGCTTTCGAACAGGGTAACCCGGCCGGAATAAAATCCATATTACATGCCCTTGAACTGGCAGATGATGCGGTGCGGCTGCCCCTGGTAAAAGTGGACAGCGAACTGGAAGCAAGAATATCGGGTTTTGTTGAAAAAAATGTGAATTTGGTATAACCTGAATCCCGACATAAGAATGATCCCTATCATCAGGCCGAGGATTTTTTCTGGTCAGATATTTCTCGATACTTTTTTTTGGTTGTAATAATATGAATTACAATGATATAGGAAGCTGTCACCCCGAGCGGAGTCGAGGGGTTCCGGGCTGGCTAGGGCGTCTCGACTTCGCTTGACGGGACAGAGATGTCATTTTCCATTTATGCGGTTGCTAAAATGTTAGGGCTCGTAATGACTTCGTGATTTATGTTGAACTGATTTTAATAAATTAAAGTACTTGCGGGTAAGGCCACTTAACCGGATTACAGATCTTAATGAGGGCTAGCCGGTTGTGGTTCGGGTGATTATGGGTATTGAGTCCTAACCCCCATCTTAATGGGCTTGTATAGTTTCAGTTCTTCTAAAATGGAAGAGACCCTGGCAATAATTCCTTTAGAAGCCCTGTCAGTTTTTATCAGTGTGTTTATAGAACCGGATCTCTTCATTTCGTTTTTATGGATGTTCAGCAATTGATCTTTCAGGTCATTTATGGAGACTTTTTCTATAAAGTCTTTGGAGTTTTCGATTAACATCAGCTCGTCGTGCTTGTTTATCAATATGACGAGCTGGAACTGATCTTCCTGGATTGAAACGGGTTCAGGCTTTTGAGGGGCCTCCGGTGGGGGCGGAGGAAGTGTGGCAAGGGGTTGAGCCTGTGCCTTTTGCTCTCCGGTCATAAGGGTGTACAGATATTGTATACGGGCCAGGTCGTCAAATTTAATGATCCGCTTACCGCCTGGCTGTGAATTGTAAAAGCTCGTCAGTTTGTTGTGTTCGGCAATTTGTTTGGGGGTTGCGCCTTTTCGTTGCGAAAGGGGCGTTATTTTCACCGCAGGATAACCGTGTTGCCTTAATTGTTCTTTGATGTCGGTGACAAGGCCCATTTTTACGCCCTTTTCAATTTTAATCTTAACAGGCCCTGTTTTATCCTGCTTGTCGGAAGACGGCTTTAGGCCTAACTGAGCAAGAATGTTTGGCAATGCTTTAAGGGTTGTTTGTTTTCCGTTGACATAGAGTTTCCGGTCTTTCGTGACCAGGATCTCTGTATTTTCCAAAATGGAGACTGTCTTTTTTGAAGAGAGAGATTGAATTTCGGAGTTGTTTTTTTCAATCTCCTTTTTCTGGCTGAAGCTGCAAACCAGTACCGTCAACAACGGTAGGAGCATGAGGCTTCTCAACCAAATGGCTTTTTTAGATGTGTGTGTTCTCATAACTGTAAATCGCTTTTTGATGAATGAATAATTGATGGCTGCAGCAAATGGATAATGAGCTACTCTTAATGAATATGCCAATAGCATCTGCTGGTATTTTCTTGTGTGATAACCATGGGACAGAACAGCCTGGTCTGCCAAAAATTCATGGTTGAGCCTGATGTCTTTTTTTATAAAATAAATAAGCGGATTAAACCAGAATATAACCTGAAGCAACTCGATAAAAACAAGGTCCAGACTGTGTTTTTGTCGGGCATGCGATTGTTCGTGCAGTAAAATTTCTTCGGGAATTTGTCCGGCTTCAAATTTATTCTTTTCCAGAAAAATATAATGGAAGAAGGTGTGCGGAACTACCTCTGTTAAGAGTAGCACATTGGTGAATTTCCCGGACCTCTTTTTTTCATTAAGCGTTATTTTTTTAATGAGTTTCAGCAGGTTCGATAAAAAAAGAATGCCAAAAACTGCTGCTCCCATCCCGTAAATACCCCACAAAACGACAGGAAAGTAATTTGTTTCCCGGATTGTTGTGCCCAACAGTTTTTCGGCCGGAATTGCAGTATGGGCTATAAGTTGTGGTGTCAGGGCCGGTTCAACATAGGTTTTAAAAGTGATCAGCGGAATGCAGAATGAGGCGATTAACGCAAAGATCAGGTAAAACCGTTTAAAAACATGCATGTCCTGCTTTTCCAGAAACAACTTGTAAAACAATATGAATACCGTCAGGCAGGCCGATGATTTTAAGATGTAATACAGCATGTTATTTCTTTTTTATTTCATCATCTATTAACTCTTTAAGTTTTTCCAATTCTTCTTTGGTAAGATTGGTTTCCGTCGTAAAAAACGAAGCGAACTGGCTGGCGTTGTCATTAAAAAAGGTTTTTATCAACCTGTTGACGTGCCTGGAAAAGTAGTCTTTCTTCTTCACCAGCGGGAAGTATTCTCTGGATTTTCCATAAACTTTGTAATCGATGAACTGCTTATCCTTCATTCGTTTTAATAAGGTGGCCAAAGTCGTTGGGGCCGGTTTGGGTTCGGGATATTGCTGCAACAGATCTTTCATAAAAGCCTTTTTGAGCTTCCATAGATAATTCATGAGTTCTTCTTCGGAGTTGGATAGCTTCATGTTCTATAAAATTAGAATTAACTCTACAAATATAGAATAAAATTTCAATTCTACAAACATAGAATTAAAGAGCAGGAAAAAAATCACTGTACAAGGGTGATTTTTGGATTTCGGTAAAAAGGTAAAGCAGAGAAGGAAGCGTAGTAAACTCTAAAATATGGTTAAAATTCGTTCCTTCCTGTTTTCAGGGAAGAATGTAAATTGTATCTTCGGGCGATAAATAATTTTGTATTATCTAATTATTGGCTAATTTTGCCGTTAATTTTAGCGGTAAGTGCCATTTCCGTAATTTTAACGGAAAGAACCACTAAAACTTACGAGTCAAAGCATGAAGAGATTTGTTTACATCGCTGTCACAGCTGCCCTGCTGAGTTCCTGCAGTGAATTTCAGAAGGCGCTGAAGAGCGAGGATGTTAAGTTAAAATACGATTTGGCCGAAAAGCTGTATAACAAAGGGGATTACAAGAAAGCGAACCGCCTTTTTGAACAGATCGTGCCCCAGTATGCGGGAAAACCGCAAGGAGAGAGGGTGGTATATTTTCATGCGGACTCCTATTATCAGACCAAGGAATACTATCTGGCGGCCTACCAGTTTGAACGTTTTTCAAAATCGTATCCCAAAAGTGACAAGGCCGAAGAAGCGGCTTTCCTCGGGGCCAAGAGCTACTATATGCTTTCTCCGAAGTTTAGTGTAGACCAGACAGAGACCAATACGGGCCTGGACAAATTACAGTTGTTTATCAACACTTATCCCGATTCGGAGTACATAGACGAAGCCAATAAACTTACGCAGGAATTGCGGACAAAGCTGGAAAAGAAGGATTTGGAGATCGCCAAGCAATACAACCGGATACGGTATTATGAAGCAGCGATTAAGTCATTTGATAATTTCTTGTCCAATTATCCGGGAACCGTTTTCAGGGAAGATGCCATGTATTACAAAATGGAGGCTTCCTATAATCTTGCAGTGAACAGTGTTTATGCAAAGATGGAAGAGCGGTTAAACAATACAAAAGATGCCTATAATACATTGAAAAGATATTACCCCGAGACCAAATATGCAGATAAAACGGAAAAGATGATAGCCGTGGTGGAAAAAGAATTACAACAATTTAGCAAATAAGAAGAGAGAGATGAGTAACCTGAGAAAAACAGAAGCACCGGTTTCTACCGTAACGCTCGACAAAAACAAGATAGACGCCTCTACCGACAATATCTACGAGGCGATATCCATTGTTTCCAAGAGGGCTATCCAGATCAATTCAGAGATCAAAAAGGAACTGATCGAAAAGCTGGAAGAGTTCGCTACCTATACCGACAGCCTGGAGGAGATCTTCGAGAACAAGGAACAGATCGAAGTGTCCAAGTTCTATGAAAAACTCCCCAAGCCCCACGCTATTGCTGTGGAAGAGTGGTTGAACGACAAAATATATTACAGGAATACCGAAAAAGAAGCATAAATGTCTGTTTTAAGCGGCAAGAACATCCTTTTGGGCATTACAGGGGGCATTGCCGCTTATAAGACCGCTTTTCTGGTACGGTTGTTTATAAAGTCCGGAGCGAGTGTCCGGGTGGTGATGACCGAAAACGCCAGGGAATTCGTTACACCGCTCACCCTGTCTACCCTGTCCAAAAATCCCGTATTGTCCTCATTTACCAGTGAGGACGACGAAAATGCCCTATGGAACAACCACGTGGAGCTCGGTTTATGGGCAGATTATATGGTAATTGCCCCGGGCACAGCCAATAGCATGGCAAAGATGGCCAATGGTGTATCGGACAATTTTTTACTTGCAACTTACCTTTCTGCCAAATGCCCGGTCTACATTGCCCCGGCGATGGACCTGGATATGTACCGGCACCCGTCTACAAAAGAAACGCTGGACAGATTAAAGACTTACGGTAATATAGTGATCCCCGCAACCCATGGTGAACTTGCGAGCGGGCTTACCGGCGAAGGCCGTATGGCAGAACCGGAGGCCATTGTGGAATTCATGGAAAACCATATCATCCGTAACCTGCCCCTCTATGGCAAAAAAGTGCTTATTACCGCGGGCCCGACCTATGAGGCCATAGACCCGGTGCGTTTTATAGGAAATCATTCTTCCGGAAGAATGGGCTATGAACTGGCCAGAACTGCCGCCCGGCTCGGGGCGGAAGTAACTTTGATTTCCGGCCCTACGTACCTCTCTGCCGATATTCCGGAGATTAGGACTGTGCGGGTGGTAAGTGCCAAAGAAATGTACGAGGCTGCACACGAGGTGTTCCCCGGTGTGGATATAGCCATTCTGGCAGCAGCCGTGGCCGATTACAGGCCGGCAGCACCGGTAGATAAAAAAATAAAGAAAAAAGACGTCTCCCTGTCCATCGAACTGGAACCTACAAAAGATATCCTGGCCTCCCTCGGGGCCATCAAAAAACATCAATACCTGGCAGGATTTGCCCTGGAAACCCATGACGAATTGGAAAATGCCCGGGGAAAACTCCACAAAAAGAAGCTCGATGCCATTGTGCTCAATTCACTCAATGACGAAGGAGCCGGTTTTGGTAAGTCCACAAATAAGATTACTTTTATAGACAGGGAGGGGAATACCATCCCGTTTGAACTAAAACCTAAATCGGATGTTGCCCAGGATATTTTTACCGAAATATGCCGCCGGATGTCTTAAGGCGGTATGGAGTAATACACTTTTACTTTTCGTTTTGCTATGGTCGTATTCCCTGTCTGCACAGGAGCTGAACTGCCGGGTGATCGTGAATGCCGAACAGGTAGGGCAAAGCAATAAACAGATCTTCGAAAGCCTGGAGAAATCCCTTACCGATTTTGTGAACAAGACCCAATGGACCAACCGCGTATATGCACCTCAGGAACGGATAAAGAGTAGCATGTATATCACGATCAACAATTATGAATCTGACCGTTTTACGGCTTCCATACAGGTGCAATCGTCGCGTCCGGTGTACAATTCCGCATATGAATCGCCTGTGTTGAATTTCCAGGACAGGCAGTTCAATTTCCGCTACCTGGAATTTCAACCGCTTTTTTTTAACCCCAATACCTTTGAGTCCAATCTCGTATCGGTGGTGACGTATTATGTATACATCATCCTGGGGATGGATGCCGACACCTTTACGCCCGAAGGAGGGACGCCCTACTACGAACAGGCACGAAATATCGTAAACCTGGCACAGAGCAGTGACTATTCCGGGTGGAAACAGTCCGACGGGAACAAAAGCCGCTGGGGCTTGATCGACAACCTACTGTCCAATCCGTTCAAAAGCTATCGTACAGCCCTGTACGAATATCACCGGAAAGGACTGGACATGATGACAGAAGACGCAGCTTCCGGAAAAGAATCCATGGCCAGATCCATGAAATTCCTGGAACGGGTAAATTCCACCAGGCCTAATTCATTCCTGTTGCAGGTCTTTTTCGACGCCAAAAAAGACGAGATACTCAAGGTTTTCTCCGATGGCCCCAAAGTAGATATCATAAGCCTTAAAAATTCCCTGAACAAGGTGGCTCCTGTGTATGCCAATACCTGGGAAGAGATCACGTTTTAAGAGAAAGCCCAGTATACTATCTTTGAATTTTACAAACCGACCACAAGGTGAAACATATAAGGAACAGGTCGCTTGAGCAATTTTACGAAGAAGCCGTAAACTTTACCGGGAAGGACCTGAATACCCTTTTACCGCCGGGGATCCATAAGGAGATCGGTCATTTTAATGTATTCGATATATCGGACACCATCAGGCAGGTAAAACAAAAAAATGTGATGCCTTATGATCGCAGGGCTTATTACAAAATAAGCCTTATCAGGGGAAGGAACAGGGCAGAATATGCCGACAAAGTGATCGATGTGGAAAAGAATGCGCTGCTGTTTGCCACGCCAAAGGTCCCTTATCACTGGTTTCCGCTGGAAGAAGAGCAGGCCGGCTCTTTTTGTGTGTTTACCGGTGAATTTCTGATCAGGAACAAAAGTGGGGTGGTGCTGGATGAACTCCCTATTTTCAGGGCGGGTGGCTATCCTGTTTTTGAGATTACCGATGAAGAAGCGGAAGAAATAGGACAGTTGTTCGTAAAAATGCAGCGCGAAATAGCATCGGACTACGAATACAAATACGACCTGCTCCGCAATTATGTCCTGGAGCTTATTCACTACGGGCAAAAATTGCAGCCTGCCGCAGTTTTGCATAACGACCAGAGCGCTTCGGCCCGTATCACTTCCCTTTTTGTTGAACTGCTGGAACGGCAATTCCCCCTGGATTCCCCCGGTCAGCAACTAAAGCTGCGAACCGCCGGAGAATATGCCGAAAGGCTTGCCATTCATGTAAACCATCTCAATAAAGTGCTCAAAGAAAACACCGGAAAGACCACTACCGAGATCATAAACGGCCGGCTGCTCCAGGAAGCCAAGATATTGCTGAAACAAACAGGCTGGAACGTGTCTGAGATAGCTTTCAGTCTCGGTTTTGAAGAAGTAGCCCACTTTTCTAACTTTTTTAAAAAACGGACCTCCCTGTCTCCCCTGGCATTTCGTTCGTAAAATATATATTTGATTTTTGCAAATCTTGGATTGTTGTTTACAAACTGCGATCCCGCTTCTCTGCGGACCTTTGTGTTGTAAAAAAATTGTGAATTTAAATAGCAGAACAATGACAACAACAAAGAGTAAAACCGCTTTGGTAACAGGTGGGAGCCGTGGCCTGGGAAGGGATATGGCAATAAACCTGGCCAAAAACGGAACGGATGTAGTACTGACCTACAACAGCAATAAAGAGAAGGCCGAAGAAGTTGTTACAGAAATTCAGTCCCTGGGCCGGAAGGCCATAGCCCTGCAACTGAATACGCGCAATGTCAGTACATTCGATACTTTCTTTCGGCAACTCTCCGGGCGACTGGAAGAGCAAAATGGCAACGCAAGTTTCGATTTTTTGATCAACAATGCAGGGACTGCGCTTTACGCCCCCTTTGCGGAAACTACGGAAGAACAGTTTGACGGGATGTTCAATATTCATCTGAAAGGCGTGTTTTTCCTTACGCAAAAGGCTTTACCTTTCATCAATGACGGGGGGCGCATCATCAATATTTCGTCCGGACTGGCGCGCTTCTCTTTTCCGGGCTCTTCGGCCTACGGTTCCATGAAAGGTGCTGTTGAAGTGCTCACCAGGTATATGGCTAAAGAACTTGGGGCGAGGGGTATCGCTGCCAATGTAGTTGCGCCCGGAGCCATAGAAACAGATTTTGGCGGCGGTCGCGTATGGGATAATAAGGAGATGAACAAACACATAGCGGATGCTACCGCCCTTGGCCGGGCAGGCCTGCCGGAAGATATCGGAGGGGTAGTTGCTTTTTTATGCTCTGAAAATGCCCGTTGGATCAACGGACAGCGTATCGAAGTTTCCGGGGGTATGATGATGTAAGACCGTTGAGGAGCTGAAGCCAATCATCATTCTGAACCCTGATACATCGGGGTTCAGAATGACTATCGTCAATCCTTCGGGGCCTTGCCTTTGTGTTTCCAACGTTTGTGGGTCCAGAAATAATATTCCGGAGCTTCTTTGATCTGTTTTTCCACTTCCCGGATATACATATCGGTTATTTGATAATTCGGGTTTGTTGCAGGAGAGGTGGTAAGTGTTTTAAGGGTTGCGCGGTAATATCCCCTTTTTATTTTTTCAGTGTGCATATATAGTACGGTCAGGTCTGCCCGCTTGGCAAGTACTTCCGGGCCTATGTGTACAGGGACCTTTATGCCCATAAATTCCTGCCAGTATACAGCCTTGCTCAACTGCGGGGATTGATCGCTTAAAAAGCCGTAAATAGCAGGTACCTTATTTATCTGGTTCTTTCGTATGACCTTAATGGTTTCCCTGGTTTCGATCAGGGTAGTACCGTTCTTTTCCCGGATATTTTTAACCAGATTGTTAAAGTATTTGTTTTGAATACGTTGATATACAGCATACCCTTTGGAAGAAGTGACATACAGGTTTATTGTAGAACTCCACTCCCAGTTGGCATAATGCGGAAACAGCAGAATAATACTCTTTTCCTTTTCGAGCTTTTGTATGAGCTCTATATTGGTAAATGTATAACGTTTCTTTATTTCGGCCTTTGAGACCGAAAGGGATTTTATCATTTCCAGGAACACGTCTCCGAAATGTCTGTAAAACTTTTTCTCGATACAGAGCCTTTCTTCGGCAGATCGTTCGGGAAGAGCAAGTTTAAGGTTGGTCCTGACCGTTTTTTTGCGATACCCTATGAGTTTGTACAGGATAAAGTACACTACATCAGAAATAACATAAAGCAAACGGAACGGTAGTTGAGAGATGATCCACAACAGGGGATATGCCAGAATAAAGACCAGAAGCTGCATTATATCGCGTAGTATTTCCGGCAAATATAGCCATATTTCCGCTCTTCGTCCCATCCGGGAGGAAACACGTTAAATTTTTATTGAAAATTATTTAGGTATATGACAAAAAATTATGGGCATGAAGGAAGATATCAGATATGAGATTTTAGATATATGGTTCATTTCATTTGAATGCCTTATGGAATCTGTACTGAGCACTTTGGTATGATCAGTACAGGTAACTTAGTATAGTATTTATCAAAGGGCTTACCCCGAGCTAGTTGACATAGGCACATCTTAAAGCCCTAAGCCTTATGTCTAACATCTCATATCCCATATCTTGAAGTCCTGAGTCAAAAAAACAATGGATTTTTGAATTTTGTCATGTACTAAAGAAAATCATAAAAGAATTGCAATGAAAAAAATTAATGTATTTTTGAACATACAAGGTTACAAACAAGTGATTCCATGAATTTGAACATAGTAATGATAGCGGTTATCGCCGCTAATGTATTAGTCTCCATAAAAGGGTTTAACGACCTTTCTTTTTTTGAACGCTATAAATTCCAGATAAGGGGCATAAAGAACGGGGAAAAGCTGCGTATGGTCACTTCCGGCTTTTTGCATGTGGATGTGACCCATCTGTTGTTTAACATGATAACGTTCTATTTTTTTGCCCCGATCGTAGTATCGCGTTTTGGCGATCCGAAATTCCTGGCCATTTACCTGGCGAGCCTGCTAGCAGGGAACCTGCTTTCCTTTCAGTTCCACAAGAATGAAGATCATTACAGCGCAGTGGGGGCCAGCGGAGCGGTGACAGGGGTCATTTATTCTGCCATACTGCTCAACCCGAACATGAGCCTGTATTTCTTCTTTATCCCCATACCGATCCCGGCTTATGTATTTGGCATAGGCTATTTGCTCTATTCCATCTACGGCATGAAAAAGAGAATAGGCAACATCGGGCATACGGCGCATTTTGGCGGGGCAATAGGCGGATATGTCCTTACGCTTGTTTTCTATCCGGGGCTTATTGCCATTGATCCATTGATGGTAACTCTACTAGCCATTCCGATCGTTTTGCTCTATGTGCTCGGAAAAATGGGGAAGCTGTAACGTTTTTACTGTTGAAAAATCTACCTTTGTCTCGATAAGTCTCGCCAGACTTTTGTCCCGATTGCCGTTGAGACGGTATATCTGGTTTTCCCGGAGCGTTAAGAAAAATATAAATTTTTTAGAGAGCAAAAAGTGGTTTTTGGTTTGGCACGGGAGTTGATTACAGGCAAGGATATAAACAAAAAAGCAATATATACGATGAAAAAAATCATTTTAACTTTAGTATTAGGCAGCACTATGGCACTACAAGCTCAAAATCCGTCAGTATTGGTAAAAGACCAGTCCCGGACGATATCTGTTTCGGGTGAAGGTACGGTAAAAGTGATTCCGGATAACGTAACCCTGAAAGTTAGGGTAGAGAACGAAGGAAAATCGGCTGGCGAGGTAAAGAAACTCAACGATGTGCTTATAGACAAGGTCCTGAAATTCTGTAAGGAGATGAAGATAGACTCCAAAGATGTCCGGACGGAGTACCTGAACCTTAACAAAAACTACGACTACCAGACCAAGGAATACAAGTATGTGGCCAATCAATCACTTTCCATTCGCCTGAAAGACTTATCTAAATATGAAGCCCTGACCCAGGGCCTTCTGGATGCCGGGATCAACAGGATAGACGGAGTGACCTTCGGAGCTTCCAATATCGAAGAACTGCAAAGCAAGGCACGGATCAAGGCAGTGGAAAATGCGAGAAAAAAAGCCGAAGAATACGCTACTGCACTGGGTAAAAGTGTAGGCGATCCCATTTACCTGTCTGAGACCGGACTGTCCGAACCCATCCCCATGCCGAGATTTGCCACGATGAAAGTGGAAGCCGATGCTTCAGGTGGCAGGGAGTCCATAGCTATTGGTGAAATGAGTATCGAAGCCACGGTAAATGTAGGTTTTGAACTGAAGTAATTTATTGTTGCCCTTTCTGGGGTTTAATATAGCATAAGCGGGATATGATAAAAAATATCCCGCTTTTTATTTTGCCCTATCACGTTTAAAAAGTTACCGCACAATGTAGTCCGACCATTCTGCCGGATATCTGTGGTACCAACTGAAAACTGGCTCTTTTCCGCAAGGAGGCCTGCTGTGTACCGGAGTCTTCTTTAACTTTCAGCTTCCGGGAACTGACTACAATGGCTTTTCCTATCAATGTTCCAATAAGCCCCCCGGCAACCATGTCTGCAACCCAGTGCCTGTGATTCTTGATGTCGGCAAAAAATACAACGCTGACCAGGGTATAGGGTATCCAGTAATTGTTAAATTCCATGGCGAGCACTTTTGCTACGGCAAAATAGGCTGTGGCGTGCAATGAAGGAAAAGCTGTACCGTCCGCGTCGGCATCGAAAGAAACACCGTGAAAATTACCGAAATCAAGAGGGTTGGAGGTAAAAGGGCTTTCGGGAGGGATGCCATCACTTAAAGCGGGGTCCGGGCGTTGTCTGCCGAAAAGGGTTTTCAATACCAGATGGGAGATCACATAAGAATATGCCAGGGCCTTAAAGGAATTTATCGCGGCGATCTGCCCCTTTTCATTGTTGGCTATTATAGACCCGCCGTAAATTCCCAGCAGGGAGTAGGTAATGTAGGCATCGTTTCCCTGAAACAGGGGAAAGTTGCTTTTCCTGGATGAAATGCGGGGCAGGGAATATTTAATATTATCCTCAATGTTGTCCTGGTAGAATTCGGTAGTGTATTTGTCCACCATAACCAGTCCGGCAATTCCACCGGTGTAGGCAGCAGTTTTTTTCCAGTTTCCGGAAATAGAATGTCCCATCTCTTTAAAATCTCCCGGAATGCTTAAGATACTGTTTTTTAAAACATTTACTGACGTCCGGAAACGTCCTTCTTTTGTGTGTGTTGAATCCTCGGCCTGGGAAAAACCAGGCAACCATGCGATCAGCGACAGGATCGCAATACAATTTTTAGTGGCTAACATGGCGGGGGCTTGGTTTTAGAGGTTTGACTTCAGTGGTTTACATGGGTTTAAGTATTTGTTTCGGTCTGTAAAAATGTACTGATAAAAAACGATGTTCATGGATAAAACGGATCCCGATACTAACGTATTGATATCTTTTACCCGTTAATTTTTATTCTAATGTATATATCACTTCATGCATTTCCGAAAGGCGGAAATACCCAAAGGGAAAATTGTTCTTATCCGTAAGGTTCACACAATTGCCCTTGACAGTTGCAGGTTGGGTCTGGAACGGGTTGCCCTGGCTGGAGCTCTGCTCCAGGAGGATGTTCATAAAGTTGTAAAACCGTTCGGAAACCCCGTATACCCTTATGGTTATCTGGTTGCCCTGAGCCAGGTCTTCGTCGGTATAATAGGCAAATATGCGATTGCCTTGTGTGTATTCGTCTTCATAGACCTGTAAATTGGGAATAAGCTGTATGTTCGGAATAAACTCGAACAGGTAGAAATTGTCTTCATCCCGGGGGTCGGTATAATAGGCTTTGATGTCATAATCGTTTCCGCTGAAACCACCGCCTTTGGATTGAAGGATATCTTCGATCTCTGTGACGGATTTCATGGTTTCAGTGGCCGTATAGTGTTCATTCTGATATACAATGTCTAACGTATAGGACTTGCCGAACTTCGGGACGAGCTGTGTGTTTTTGTATATCCCGGAATTACCGTCCTCAAGGAAGGTATAGACAATACCTTCGCTATCGGTAATTTCAACCGAAGCCCCTGTTGCAGGTGGCACCTGGTCATTGTAGTAGGGGGCGGAAGTTGTGAGTTTTATCTGTTGTGCTTCCGGAAGCCCGTCCTTGGGCAGGTTTATGGAGGCGTCTATGACCAGACGGGGAGTGGCTTCGGGTACATCCACATGTACGGTGTCTTCACAGCCCAGTAGTGCGATGATGGACATGAGGCAGGGCAGTATGCGTTTTATGGTGATAGACATGGCATCAGAATTTAAAGTTATAGGAAATGGAGGGGACAATACCGAAAATAGATAATCTCACCGCTTCGTTCCTGGCGGTTTCCCGGTCCTGTCTGAAAGTAATGGAAGCTGCATTTTTGCGGTTGTACAGGTTGTATATACCGAAAACCCACTCGCTCTGCCAGCCCTTTTTCTTTTCCGGTTTAGGAGTGTAGGTGAGGGAGAGGTCCAGGCGATGGTAGGCCGGCAGGTTTTCGTCATTTCTACCGGTGTAGCTGGGAAAGTTTACACCCTGGTATTGATAATACCCGTCCGGATAAGTGACCGGCTGCCCGGATTGCGCTATGAAATTCATGCCCATTGTAAGTTTTTTGTTAAAGGCATAAGAGCCGGTCAGGGAAATATCGTGGGTCTTATTATATGGGGTGTTATACCATTCCCCATTATTTATACCGGTTTCCCGGATGGTCCTTGGCGGGGTTCTCTGTTCTGAATGCGACAGGGTGTAGGACAGCCAGCCCTGAAGGCGCCCCTTTTTCTTTCTCAACAGCAATTCCAGCCCGTAGGCACGAGCTTCGCCGGGGAGTATAACCTGTTCTATGGCATTGTTTGCAATGAGGTCGGCGCCGTCTATATAATCGATACGGTTCTTGATGTTCTTGTAAAATCCTTCGGCTTCCAGGGTGTAGGAGTTGTCCCTGAAATCGTGGAAATACCCCAGGGCATACTGATCGAGCAACTGAGGCTTGATGTATCTGCCACTGGGTGCCCATACATCCAGCGGGGTAGGTGAGCTGGTGTTGGAAATGAGGTGCAGGTACTGGGCCATCCGGTTATAGCTCACCTTGAGCGAGGTGTTCTCACTTAGTTTGTAGGCCAGGGAGGCACGGGGCTCCAGGTTGATGAAGGTCTTGAGGCGTTTGGTCCTGGACCTGGTCAACGTACCGGTCGGGACGGCCTTTTCGTAAATGCCGAAATCTTCATTAAAGATCACGGGATTATTGTTTTTATACAGATTGAGGTTTTTTTGGCCCATCCTGAAGAAACTGCTGGCCCGAAGGCCGTACTGGAGTTTTAACCTGTCGGAAATGGAGTGTTCCACATCGATATAGACGGCGCTTTCCAGGGCATATTTATCATCCAGTTTCCGGTAATTTGCCCCGGAATTTTCACCGGTGGGGGTAACCTCCCCGGGATTGAACTTGTAATAAGCCCCGTTGACCCCGTAGTATAATTTCAGATCCTGGTTGACATAATGTTTAAAGTCGTACTTGAGGTTGAAGTTTTGAATACCTGAATCCCAGTTAAACTGAACAAAATTCAGGCGTAATCCGTAGTAATAATCACTGTATATAAATGAAAGGTTAGAGAAGAGCTTGTCCGAAAAAAGGTGGTTCCAGCGGAAATTGAGGATGGAATTGCCATATGTATTTTTAAAACTGTTGCGGATGCTTACCACATCCCGGCCAAAATAGCCGGAGATAAATATACTGTTGTTGTCGTTAAAACGATAGCTGATCTTGGTGTTCAGGTCATAGAAATACGCGGCGTTCTCATTGTCCGTAAGTTTCAGGAACAGGTGGGCATAAGAGCTCCTGCCTGCGAAGAGAAAAGAACCCTTGTCCTTTACGATAGGCCCTTCGGCGAGCAGTCGGCTGGAGAGGACGCCTATTCCGCCGTTCATATGAAAATTCCTGCTGTTGCCATCCTTCTGGAAAATATCGAGGACCGAAGAAACCCTGCCGCCATAACGCGAAGGGATCCCTCCTTTGTATAGTTTGATGTCTTTGATGGCATCCGGATTAAACACAGAGAAAAAACCATAGAGGTGCGAGGAGTTGTAGATGGTAGCTTCGTCCAATAGAATAAGATTCTGGTCTGCAGCACCACCCCTGACGTTGAAGCCCGAAGCCGCTTCGCCTGCACTGGTTACACCGGGAAGCAGGAGAATGGATTTGATGATATCGGTCTCGCCCAGGACAACAGGCATCTTTTTGATGGTGTTTATCGACAGTTCGTTGACACTCATCTGAGGAGAGCCGATATTTTCCGGACTGATGTATTCCGTGACGACCACTTCGTCGAGCTGCTCGGAGTTTTCGGACAGTTGCAAATTGAGCCGTATATCCGAATGCAAGTCGATCTCCCGGGTAATGGTATTAAACCCGAGGTAGCTGATACTCAGGGTATGCTTCCCCTCCGGGAGGCTGAAGGAATAAAAACCATATTCGTTGGTAGATACTCCCTGGTGTAGTCCCGACACGATAATGTTGACACCAATGAGGCTTTCATTACTTTTTTCTTCGGTAACAATACCGCTTATGGTATACTTTTCCTGGGCAAAGGAAATGCTGCAAAGTAGGAAAAAAGCAAAAAGTAAACTTTTCTTTATAGGAGTCATGGGGTTTTTTTGATAAATATATAACTATCTCACTGTAAAAATATTGTGATAAATTAAAATTTAACGTGAGGTTAATAGAGGTGGTGCCAGTTGCCGGTTACCAGTTTTTTGTTGGACTTTTTGGGATGTATTCTTAATATTCCGAGCATAAGCATCAGTATTTGTCATGAATTTGCTCTTTTACCCATAACCACCACCAACCGGAAAACTGGTAACTGGCCCCCGCTTCAGGCATGCAGAAGGGGATTGGAGGCCAATTATGCGTGATGCTGATCTTTCCCGCCCAGATAAGGGCATTCCTTTATTTTTTGCATACTTTCAAAAGGCACTTTTACCTTGTTGTATTGGTAGGTGGCGGCAAGGGTTTGTGTGAGGTTGCGGTCACCGACGCTTACATCGACGTCGTCCATGGTAAACTGACAGGGATGTTCGTAACCACAGGCGTGGGTAACTTCCAGGAATTCTTTGCGGAAGGTTTTGAAATACTGCTCCAGGCGGTCCGATTTCAGGGGGACGTTTATACCGCTTTGCAGCCATTTGTTCTGTGTGGCCACTCCGCTGGGGCAACGATTGGTATGGCACGATTGCGCCTGTATGCATCCTATGCTCATCATGGCTTCCCTGGCTACATTGATACAATCGGCTCCCATGGCAAAGGCCATTGCGGCCTTGGCAGGGAATCCGAGTTTTCCGCTGGCAATGAAGACCATACGATCGGCAATATCGTATTCCTTGAATATCCCGTAGACATCACTGAAAGCGTATACCCAGGGCAGGGAAACGTGGTCTGCAAAACTGGGGGGAGCGGCTCCTGTTCCCCCTTCACCACCGTCTATGGTAATGAAGTCGGGGCCTTTTCCGGTTTCTTTCATCAGTATGGCCAGTTCGTGCCATTGGTCCAGTTTACCAATAGCCGCTTTAATGCCCACCGGGAGCCCGGTCTCTTCGGCAATGCGCTCTACGAAATCGATGAGTTCCGGTATGGAAGAAAAAGCACTGTGGTTCACCGGAGAGAGCACATCTTTTCCCGTATCAACATGCCGGATCCCGGCAATTTCCTTAGTGATCTTTTTGGCAGGGAGCACTCCGCCCTTACCGGGCTTGGCGCCCTGCGACAACTTAATCTCGATACCCCTTACAAATGGATTTTCTTCCACCAGCTTCTTCAGTTTTTTCATGGAAAAATTGCCTTCCTTGTCCCGTACACCGAAATAACCCGTTCCGATCTGGAATATCACATCGGCACCGTTGGAATGGTAGGGAGATAATCCGCCTTCGCCCGTATTGTGGTAAGCGCCTGCTTTTTTAGCCCCGAGGTTCATCGACTCTACTGCCTTGGCGGAGAGCGATCCGAAACTCATGGCCGAGATGTTGATCACCGATCCCGGCCGGAACGGTTTTCGCCGGTTGCGATATGCGCCCATAATTTTGGCACAGGGAAGGAAATACTTGTCTGTGTAATTCGGATGCCCTTCTTTTATCTTATAGGGGATCATGGCATTGTTTACGAAAAGGTACTGGTGAGAATAAATATCCCGGTCCGTACCGAAACCCTCATAATTGTTCTCCTTTTTTGCCGAGGCGTATATCCAGCCCCTTTCTATACGGTTAAAGGGCAGTTCTTCCCGGTTATTGGCCACGAGGTACTGGCGGAGTTCCGGACCTATACTTTCCAGGAGATAACGTAAATGCCCCACAATAGGGAAATTATGGCTTATAGTGTGTGCCCGCTGAACAAAAATATCCCGGACAGCTACAAGTGCGAGAAATATAAGGATCCATCCCCACCATGGGATATCACCGAGAAATAAAGCTATGATATTCATTGTATATAATTTAATTAGCCAATTTGTCAATCAGTTAATTTGATAATGGCACATTAAAGCGTTGTCTTATGTTCAGTTTACCGATCAATTTCAATTTGCTGATTGATATATTACCTGATAAACATATTTATTTTCCCAGGTAATCAAAAACAATTTGCGTAAAAGTTTTTACGCCGAGCAGCATACCGCTTTCATCGATATAAAAATCGGGAGTATGGTGCTGGGTAGGCCCTTTGTCAACAGGTTTTCCTCCCAAAAAGAAAAAAAAGCCGGGTATTTTTTCCTGGTAAAAGGAAAAATCCTCAGCTCCGGTGACGGCCTTGGTCAGCATTACATTATTTTCTCCTGCAGCCTTTTTAAGGGAAGGGAGTGCTTTTTCTGTGAGTTCGGGATCGTTATAGGTAATGGGCAGGCCTTTGGCAATGTTGATGGTAGCTTCAGCCTTATATGCCTTCGCAATAGCAGGAACCATTTCTTTCATACGGCGGTTAAGCAGCTTTTGCATGTCGTAGTCCAGGGTTCGTATTGTGCCCAGCATCTCTGCGGTTTCCGGAATGATGTTATGGCGGACACCACTGCTTATCTTCCCGATGGTTATTACAGCCGCTTCATTGGTCAATTCCATTTCCCTGCTAATGATGGATTGCAGCCCATCCACTATTTTGGCCGACACCAGTACAGGATCGACTCCGCTCCATGGAGCGGACCCGTGTGCCTGTATTCCTTTGACATGGATGTCAAATTCCTGGGCGGCGGCCATAGTTCCGCCGGGTTTGTACAGTATTTTGCCTACATCGGTGAGTGAGTTGATGTGCAGGCCGAAGATAGCTTCTACTTTCGGGTTTTCCAAGACGCCTTCTTTGACCATGAGGCTTGCCCCTCCTTCCTCTCCAGGGGGCGGGCCTTCTTCGGCAGGCTGGAAAATAAATTTTACAGTGCCTGCAAAATCATTGTTCTTTGCAAGGACTTCGGCCACTCCCATCATAATGGCAATATGGGTATCATGTCCGCAGGCATGCATAACACCTGTTTCCTTGCCCAGGTATTCCGTCCGCACGGTAGATTTGAACGGTACATCCACACGTTCCGTAACGGGCAGGGCATCGATATCGGCACGAAGCGCAATAACCTTTCCCGGCTTTTTGCCCTCGAGGATACCCACCACGCCGGTTTTGGCCACTTCGGTCTGTACGTCCATCCCGAGGTCTTTCAGGTGTTTGGCGATCTTTTTGGCAGTATTGAACTCATGGTTGGACAATTCCGGGTTCTGATGGAAATACCTTCGCCATTCAATTATTTTCGGTTCGATGTTTTCAATGTCTTTCTGAAGTCCTGATTGTGCAACACCCGTGAAACAGCCACACAACAGCATAAAGAGGCAGAGTCTTTTCATAATCTATTTTGAGTTAGTATAATTCATTATAGAAGTTTAAAGGTATGAATTTTTAGGATGAATACGAACACACAACCTGTAAGATTTGGAGGAGGGAAGCGGGGTGCCGGTTGTCAGTTTGAATCCGGTTCGAATACCCTGAAGAGGGAAATCTGGCATTTATAAAGCATTGGTTCCTTACTGTTGTAAGGTGAACCTTTGGCAAATACCTGTGCTCAGGCTGGATATGCCTGAGCATGGTCAAAAAAAACAATAACAAAACCTTCAACCCGCAACTGGCAACTGGCAACCTTTCACCGCTGAACATTTGAAGTGAAACAATTTTGTGTAAATTTGAACTAAATATATCCTTATTAATGAAAGATGCCTTGCACGATATATACCGGAATCAGTCACTGATCTATAAGACTTTTCTTTTTCTCTGTGCTACGGCATTGGTGATCTATCTTTTTCCAAAGGCGGGAAAGTTCAAATACGAATTTCAGAAGGGAAAAGCATGGCAGTATGAAAATCTCTATGCCCCTTTTGATTTCGCCATACAGAAAACGGAAAAAGAAATTGCGGACGAGCAGGAAGAAGTACGGGCCAACTTCATACCTTATTACGCTTACGATACGAGTGTGGTTTCCGGTGTTACGGACCGTTATGAGGCGGAATACGCCAATTATTTTAAGCGAAGGGGCCCGAAAAAGGCAGGACAGGATTTTCTCGAAATGCTATATGCCGACGGGGTAGTGGCCGATACAGAGACCCTGCCGGACACCCGGTTTGTCAATGTGGTAAAAGGTAATGAAGTAACACCCGTAGCCAAAGACAAATTAGTACAGATTGGAAAAATAAGACAGCTGCTTTCCGACTTCCTGGCACAACAAAGGCTTTCTGATTATGAAGACGACTTTTACGACCTGTTTACAGCTATTGTAAAACCTAACATCATAGCAAACAAGGAACTTTCTGAAAAGGCCCTGGAAGACGAACTGAACAATATCTATACGACCAAAGGAACAATAGACAGGGGCAAACGGATCATCCTTAACGGGGAAGTCGTGGAGGGTGAAAAATACGAGATATTGACTTCCCTGAAAAAAGAGTACGAATCACATTTGTGGAAGGGGACCAATTATTACTGGATCGTTTTCGGATATACTATTCTGGTAGCTCTGGCCTTTGTGATGTTACTCCTTTTTCTCCGGAAATACAGGCCGCATATTCTGCAGGACAATACCAAGGTAACCTTTATTTTCGTCAACATCATTGCCATGGTGTTTATTACCACGATCGCGGTAAAATATGACGGGGCTTACGTATATGTTGTGCCTTTGTGTATCCTGCCCATCATCCTTAAGGCTTTCTTCGATGCCAGGCTGGGACTGTTCGTTCACGTACTGACCGTGCTGCTGCTCGGCTTTATTGTACCGAACAGTTTCGAGTATGTATTCCTGCAGGTCATTGCAGGTATTGTTACCATCCTTACGGTTTCGGAGCTGTATCGCAGGGCCAACCTGTTTGTGTCCGTAGGGCAGATCACCCTGGTGTATATGATCACGTATTTTGCCTTTACCGTGATCCACGAAGGCAACCTGCAGAATATCATCTGGCTCAATTTCGGCCTGTTCATCCTCAACGGACTGGCAACCTTGTTTGCCCAGCCGCTGATCTATATTTACGAAAAACTCTTCGGGCTGGTCTCTGACGTATCTTTGCTGGAACTCTCCGATACCAACTCCAGATTGTTAAAGGAACTGTCGGACAAGGCACCGGGAACCTTCCATCACTCGTTGCAGGTAGCTAACCTGGCAGAAGCGGCAGCGAATGAAGTAGGGGCCAATGCCATGCTGGTGAGGGTAGGGGCCCTGTATCACGATATAGGGAAGATGAACAATGCGACATATTTTACGGAAAACCAGACCACCAGTGTCAACCCTCACGATGAAATAAACCCTGCGGAAAGCGCGCAGATCATTATCCGGCATGTCCTGGACGGGATAGAACTGGCCCGTAAAAACAACCTGCCCGACCGGGTTATCGATTTTATACGGACCCATCACGGTACGTCGACAGTATATTATTTCTATAAAAAACAACTGGAAAACGATGAAAACACCCCGGTAGAAGATTACAAATACCCCGGCCCGATCCCTTTTTCCAAAGAAACCGCGATAGTGATGATGTCCGATGCCGTGGAGGCAGCTTCAAAAAGCCTGAAGAACCCGAATTACGGCATCATAAATGACTTTGTTGAAAAAATTGTAAACAAGCAGATAGAGGAGGGGCAGTTTTTGAATGCCAATATCACCTTTAAGGAAATAGAGAGTGTAAAAAAAGTGCTGAAACAGAAGCTGACCAACATCTATCACCTAAGGGTAGAGTACCCGGAATAGTATACACTTGATTTTTAAACGGGTAACGAATTTTTATGAAAAAGAAACAAAAAAGTATCCAAAATAGTTGCGTTCTATAAGGCGAACCACTACATTTGCATCCGCAATTTAAGAGCGAGACGTTCATATAGAAATTAACGGAGAGGTGGCAGAGTGGTAATGCAGCAGCCTGCTAAGCTGTCAACGCGAAAGTGTTGCCTGGGTTCGAATCCCAGTCTCTCCGCTTTTTTATTTCAGGATATAGCCTTTTGGCTTCGTTGAGAACAAGTTTGGTTCATAGAAACAAGACGTTTTGGAACCGGAACATTAAATTTTAGATTGCTGAATTTTTTCGGGGTGTAGCGTAGCCCGGTCATCGCGCCTGCTTTGGGAGCAGGAGGTCGCAGGTTCGAATCCTGCCACCCCGACTTGACGGGATTTCTTCGTGAAATCCCGTTTTTTTTTGGATTTTTATTAATCCTTTCTTTTTGGTTTTCAGTAAGTTATCTTCAAGGTTTAGTGGGATGTGGTTAGTTCGATAGCTACCATTTTCATAGTACAATTGGTCATCGAACAGGATGGAAATGAATTGTCTTTTCTTTAAAACATCAATGGAGTCATAGAGCTTACTTAGGTCCTTGAGGTAGTCCAGGTTCTTATAGAGCTTTTTATAGACGGTAGTGCGATCTTTTCCTAATTCTTTAATGGTTTCCTCCAAAGTATATATTTCAGTCGTATAGGTATCATAAAACTTGTCATAAGTTTCCTGATCTATTTGATTGTCGATAAACTTATCCTGAAGAGAATGTAACTTTTCTTTTGACTTATCCAGTTTGATTTTTTGCGATTTTATTTTGTTTTGGTTCGCTATTATCATTTTCTCTATGGTCTTGGTACTTTCCTGTTTGATTTTCTTCATATAGTTATCGGGAAGACTCATCAGGTCAAGGATCTCATGTAATTGTTTATGTGCTTTTATGGCGCTAATATTATTATGTCCGGAATGTTTGCATTTATAATAATAATACTGTCTGCCTGCTGAGCCTGTAGATGCTGCACCGGATAATAGATTTTCACAATGGCATTTTAGAATTCCCCTTAATGGAATATTCTCATCGATAATCGTTCTTTTCGTCATTGGCTTTTTTAGCTTATTCTGAACGTCATTCCACATTGCTTTGGAAATAATAGCTTTGTGGCGGGCAGGAAACAATCCCCCGGGATATTCCTTAAAGGCCTTGACTTTTTGTAGTCCGGCATATATGGGATTTTTAAGAACCAATTCCACTGCTGTATTTCCGGTCCGGGTGAATCCCATTTTTTTTGCCTTTTGTTTTATGATGTATAGTGGGATATCTGCTAAATAGGCATTATAGATATAGGATATGATACTAGCTTCCTCTTCATGAATAATAAGGTGTCTGTCCTTTCCTTCCCCTATTTTTTTGTACCCAAAAGGCGGGTGACCATAAATATACCTGCCTTCTTTAGCTTTCGCAGTATAAATACCTCCGTTTATTTTAATACTTCGATTAATATTATCTTCCTCTGCCAGTAAAAGCTGTAATCCTGCCCTGAAAAAACTTCCCGGAGTATTGTAATCAAAGGTAATGCCTTCAGTTACAGATACGATTTGAATTTTATATTTGCTTTGCAGCATTTTAACCATGACCAGTGCCTCACCGGCATCTCTACTGAACCTGTCGAATTGATCAACTATGAGATAATCGACATGCCTGTGATGCTTTTCAATAAACAGTTTCAATTTTTTAAAATCCGGACGATCAAATGACCGGGCGCTTTTTCCTTCGTCCTTAAATGTATCTATCAATTTTACGTTGTGATATTCTATCCAGTTATCCGTATATAATTCCTGTCGTTCGATAGAACTGTGGCTTTGATTTATCCGGCTGAATCTAAGATATCGAATTGCTTTTTTCATGTTGTTCGAGGGTTAATTCCACAATAATATTGGTAAAAAAGGAGATTAATTTTTCTTCTTTTTGTTGATCAATGATTTCTAATTCTTTTGAAGGGGATATTTCAGAGGTGTTCGCCTTTTTCTTGTCATTCTTCATGTTCAATCCTCTTTTTGAAGAAAGAGAAAGCGATAAGTAAAGATATGAAAAATGCCTCTTAGATGCCACTTATCGGCTGCATTTTTGTTCAAAACAAAAGCTTTCTCCCTCCGTTAATATATAAGCAAAAAGCCTGATTAATCAGGCTTTTATAGATCATTTTATCGCTTTATTTGTTTAAGATACACAGCACTCCTGCGGTTATTTCCAAATGAATGCTCGTAGTTTAAATAACCATAATAGTCTAATTCCCGAATTCGTTTGCAATAGGTAGCCCTGGATGAAATTTTGGCTGCTTCCATCACTTCATGACTAAACACCCGGACAGGGTTGATATAACCTTGTTCTTGAAATTTTAACCATAATACCAGGAACAGGCTAATGTGCGTGGCATGAATACGGCAATCCTTGCCAGCTACTTCCATAAAATACATCAGGGTATTCAACTTGATCCTATTAGTTTCGCTTGATTCGCATACGATCCTTTCCGACGAGGCCTTTTCGTAATCTTACCTTACGTTGAAGCCCTTTTTTCTGTCCAAGTAACCTGTTCCCATTCTTATCCAAAGCAATTTTCTGTCCCTTGGTATTGTACAGGTTCAACGATTTAAACCTCGGGTTTGCCTCAATGGTTATGTGGTGCTGTTTGTTCCCTTGAACTAAGGTAACGGTCCTGCGTTTTCCGTTTTTTAAATCACGCACGAGTTCTTTGGTCTCCGCTTTATTTCCAAGCTCCTTTAGTGGTAATTTCCTGAGTGTTTTTTCCAGGTCAAAACCATACCCGGGATAAAACCGTTTTATATTGTAATTACCCTGGGCATTCCTGTCATTAAAATCGAGCTGCATCCAATGCCTGTTGTCCCCATTTCCTTTCATTACAGAACGGCCAGAGAGTAGATTATGAGCCTGTTCCGCAGTTACGGTATTTTCTCCTGCTGCCTTGAAATAGTGTTTTATCCTGGATGGGTTTCCTTCTTGGCGATGTAAGCTGGCCGTATAACCGGCTAACTCGTATCCCTTACTACCTTGTTTTAGGACCAGGTCAAATTGCATTTGTTCTTTTTTTCCAACCTGGTACGATAGCGGAATAGAAATTTTTTCCTTGTTAGCCAATTGTTCACGCTGTAGAGCAACTTCCGGAAATCCCATTTTCCGAATGGAATCCTTTAACTGTTCGATATTAGTGGTTTGCCTTTGTTGATCTCGTGCAATTTGGGCACCGCGGACCATTCGGGAGATGGCTTTATAAGCCAGCCGAACCCATACATTGGGGTAGAGTTGTTTTTCCAGGTGCCGCCTTTCCTGTCGCATCATCCTTAGGGTTAAACTTTCCTGGGGTGTCAACTGCCCTTTATATTTGGACGATACCCTACGATAAAACCGCAATTTTTCCTTGATAAAATCCCGGTTGGCATTCAATGAAAAGGAAAAAAGTTTCTGAAAACGTTGCTCTCTGGACAACCACCTGGAAAGTTCGATTTCCACCCTGTTATCCATTGTGGTATTTTTCATGATAAAACGTGATTAGGGTCAAACCGTTTTGGCTTTCCGTCTCCTTTTCTTTTTGGCAGAAGGGGAGTTGTCTTCCCCTTCAGGTGTCTGCGTTTGTTTTTTGGTTTTTGACGAATCCTGTTTTTCACGTTGCCTGCGGCCCAAGCGCTGCATATTACTATCAAGTAAGGTAACAGACTTAAATTTCGGATTGGCCACTATATAAACTTTCTGGTCTTCTTTACCTTCACGAATCAAGGTTGCGGAGGCAGGATTTCCTTTTTTAAGGGATTCCATAAGGTTACTTTTGTAACTGTCCTTTTCAAGTTCGCGGAGTGGATATTTTTGCAAAGCGGTATCCAGGTCATACCCATAATTCTCGTTATAGTATTTCATCTGATAGTTCCCCTTGTCGTTGGTTTCCTTAAAATCCAGCTGTACCCAAGTGTTATAGGCTTCTCCTTCTTTATTTCTGAGGTTTTTATTAACGGCTCTTCCCTGCATGAGGTTATAGGCTTCCTTAAGGGTAATATTGTTCCCTAGATTGATATAGAATTGTTGCTCCATATCGGGCTTGCCCTCCCTTTTGAGGTTCACTTTATAGGAATTGAAGAAATACATATCACTGTCCTCCCTTTTGGATTGGCTAAAGTGGAGTTTAGCATCTACTTTGTCATCTCCGTAGGCCGTTTTGTAATCCAGGGTAAAGGTAGCGGGCTTTTGTGCCATTTTTTCCTTTAAAGTATTATCCAGCGTATCTCCGAATCCGGCATACATGACCTGTTCCTGTAGGAAACTTAAATTTTCTTGATTCATCACATTTCATTTTTCAGTTAAACAATAGTTTATAATACCGTGGCACGCATGAGCTTTCGGTTTTTTATACTCAGTTCCAGGTGCCTGCCTCCGTAGTTTTCCATAAGCTGCACGGATAGCTGTTTTTTATTGGGTAGGGTACGTTTCTGTAAAGCAACTACCAGGGTTTGTCCGGATTGCCCTTCAACTTTATCAGTGTCTTTATACATATATAAAGGGGGGATCTCCATCTCCTGATATGTGGTGCGTTTGGCCTTTTTCCGATCCCGGACAAAAAAACGGAGCTGGTCTATAGTATACTTTAGGTTAGAAGCGTTTTCAATATGAAACCGATAATACATAACATTGTCTTTAACAAAAAGCCCGGTTAGCCGAAATGTCACCCCATTATTTTTATCTTTAACTCCCCTGATTTTTTTCTTTTTTCCGGCAGTGATCTCCGCGTATTTTTTCAGGATGCTTTCATTGGATGTCCCCGGAGAAAAGGCTACTTCCGATATATCCCGTATACCGAAAGAGTAATTCAGGGTTTTTGGATTAGCCGTATATCGCAACAGGAAAGAATATAATTTACCGTCGGATGTGATGACAGTAAGATTAGTTTCTTTCATATGTTCCTGTGCGGCTTTAAGCTGTAAGATATTTTCTGTTCCTTTGGCCTTTTGCACCAACACCTCTTTACTACCCCGGTCTACACTCCGTATATCATATGGGAAGATGAGATTTGTAGTTTTGTTATCAGTGATGGCAATAGGAAAAGATTCTATAGTGTGTATGATGCCTATGGACTCCGCATAGCTTAAAAATGCAGTAAAGATTAGTACTAATGCTGTAAAAGTATTGCGATAATATGTTTTCATGATATATTGAATTTTTAGTTTTTCTGTTTTTTATCCTGTAATAAAACTGGATCACCGGCTTTAACAGTGACCTTAATAAGTTTAGCCTTTTTGCTAAAAAAACTACGGGTAGCTTCTATTCCTGCACTGGCCATCTGGGCTTCCAGGGAAGTGTCAAAGGAGGTGAGCCCTATGCCTTGTACCGTTTGGCCGGCAGATTCCTTGGCAATCTTGCCGGAGAGGGTTCCCTTGATGTGCATACCCTGGATGCCATCCATTCCGTATACGGTCAGCTCCACAGGGAATAAAGAGTTCCGATAACGGATACCATCGATAGTGATATGCAATCGTTCCCCCGAGATATTGGCCGTGCCGAATACAAAATGACCTTTAGGAATCCGTACGCCCTGAATATAGATATCCTGCGTCAGGCGGAGTTTTACGATAGCCCCCGAAACCAGGGTCCGGGTCTCGTGGATCACTGCTGCGATAGCGTTTTGTAAGGTATCTTCCCATGCAAAGGATTCCAGGCCATAAAAACCGGAATCCAGACCCTGTAATATGCTGTCACTGCCATCTAACAGGGAAACCGGATTTTCTTCAGGCATTTGTGAAACAGGGAATACCTTTCCTTTGTTTTCCCTGGAAGCCTGTGCCAGTTTTTCCTGTATCCGCTGTGGGTGTTGGATGTCCAGTATGGTTTCCAGCATGTGGTTGAGTTGCCGGATTTCAGGATCTTCGGGTTCCGGAGAAGTCATCTGCTGCATCATCAGTTCCAATCGGTCGATGTCTTCGTTGTCCGGAGATACCCTGCCGTCAGGAATGGTCTGTGGATGGGAGCTAAGGGGTGAGGGAGCGGTATCGGGATGATCCAGTATTTTTTCCAGTTTCGCCAGTTTCTGATACACTTTTTCCTCGTTTGGGTCTTGATACCCCATGTCCCAAGGAGATGCTATGGAAGTTTCTAGTTTTCGGTTTTTGGAGAGGTCCCCTTGTCCGTGGTCCGCATCCTGATCAGGAACATGCTGATAGTACGGGTCATTTTTGGCTTGTTCCTGCCATTTAACCGAATCCGATTTGGCCTTCTGGTAATAACTCATTTTATCCGATGGAAATTCTTTTTCCGTGTTTACTTCCGGCAGTTCCGGATTTATCGACTTCCAGGTGGACTTTTGGGTGAAATTTTCCCCCGGTCCATCACTAAATATCCAGAATAACAGGGTAACCACCGGAAGGATCAATAGGGGAAGGACCCATAGGATTTTTCGATTTTTCTTTTTCATAGTTTCGTGATTTTTAATTACTCATTTTAATGTGGTATATGACTGCTGTCCTTTGGCTTATTTTTTAGAATGCTATCAAATGCCTTTAGGCTATCATCGTGATCCCGGGACTCCTTTGAGGCAGGGGGTATTTGTATGATCTGTTTTTCTTTAAAGGTCAGACTATGCCAAATGAGCCAGGTGTTATATGCCACTGATACCAATACAAAACAGGCCAGCAGAAGTACCCAGGCTTTAGGGGAAATATGGGATGTTTTGCGGTCTATCCATGCAGCCCATCGGGATTGTATGTTCAGAATCCTGTCAATGACCCATAACACAAGTTTATCCCGGGATGATTTTGTTTGTTTTTGTTTCATGATATGTGGCTTATCTGTTACCTGCGGTTTTTTACCTGGATATCCCGGTTTTCAAGAATTTGCCAACGCTCGATCAGAAAACCATGGGGATTGTTATCACTCCGGGAAACATTTCGGAGTACCCCGTTTGTGATCAGTCTCCGTGTTACTATACTGGTGGTACGCACTAATTTTTGGGTGGCATAACAGCGAAAAGCATAAGGATGGTTTTCTATGTTTACCTGAACACTATCAACTTTAATGGTCTGGCTGACATTGCCGGATATCATTTGGGCATAGTACCCTTTTTCTTCCAGGTTGTCGTATTGTCTTTTAGCAGAGCCATCAGCCAGGTACAAGGCTTTGGAGATGTGCTCGCGAATGACCTTATCATCAGGTGCCAGGGTAAAGAACCAATGGTGAAAGGTTTTGACATGGTCCCGGGCCTCCACGGGGATATTTTCCCTTCTGCTGGATGCCCGGGCTTGTAACACCTTCCCATCCGATAACACGTAAACCCGTTGTTGTGTGGTGGCGACAAGGGCATGTCCCTGATATATGGTATAAGCACAGATCAGGATACTTCCAATTATAACCACCAGGGCTGTAAGCCTGACCTGTTTAAAGGCGGTATCGATATTTTTTGCTTTCTGAAACATCTTCTCTTATCATTTATCTGTCTTCATGAAGGCTCAAACCAACTCATGGAGCTTAGGTGTTCCCTTTTAATTTATCTTTCATGTATTTGTTGGAAGTATTTGAATTACTGCCAAAGTAATCGGAAGAGACCCCGTGCCCGGCCATACTCTGCGACATTCTACTGAAAACATCTCCCATAGCATCAACAGCCATTCCGGCCCCGGTTGTCGTAGAAGAAACCACCTTTCGGGAGGAGCTTTTTAAAAGATTGGTTACTTTTTGGGTCAGGGCACTGCCACCTCCGGCATGGATGATATAATTGGCCATGGAAGGAACGGTAAAATATCCAACGATGCCAATGATTAAAAAGATCATATAGGCAATGTCCGTACTACTGAAGAAGGTATCCCCGTAACCTTCGACCTGGGAGATGTCCAGTTCCAGCATTTTTTGTTGTATTTTCCCGAGCAAACTGCCAAAGATATTGGCAATGGGGAGCCAGAGAAAGACATTGAGGTAACGGGCAATCCACACTGCCAGGGTATGCTGGAAGCCATCAAAGACCGCAATTCCGAAAACCAGGGGACCGAGAATCGCCAGAACAATAAGCTGGAAGGTGCGCAGGGTGTCAATACAAAGGGTCGCCGATTCAAAAATCACCCGTAAAACTTCGCTAAGCCATTCCTTGACGGAATGCCGGAACCTATAAGAAGCCATGTCCATACCAAACTTAAACTCGTTTCCGAGACTTTCCCAAAGGCCCGCATCTGATGGTTCGGCATTATCATGGGTATAACGATACCAACGATCCGGATCTCCCATGCCATCAGCACCTACATACATTTTCCAGGCCTCCGTTTTTTTCAAGGCGTCTTCTTTACGTTCCAGCAATACGGCTATGGCCTTATCTGAATTTTGGACCATGGCCGAAGTAGCACTTACCGTGGGCTGCATTACGCCGTTGATCAGTCCTATGACCGAGGGGAAAACGGCAATGCAGATCCCAATGGCAAAAGGTCTGAATAGTGGATAAAAGTCAATGGACTCGGCATTGGCCAGGTGTCGCCATACCCTTGATGCGATATACCAAAGGGCGGCAAAACCGGCAATTCCCTGAGCTACTCCTATAAGCTGGCTACAAAGCGGTAACATTTCTGCATAAAGCTGTTGTAATACCCCATGCAGGCTACTAATTTCTCCACTTCCCTGGGCCAAACCCGTAACAGGTGTAAGCGCTAAGAATAGCCATATCTTTATGGTTTTAAGCGATGCTCTCATAGGACTATGGGGTTTGAGAAATTCCATAAATCAGTTCCAGGGTGTTTACATCCTGTTTCTCACGGGCTCTTTGAATAGCAAGAACCGTGGTCCTATCATTGAAATAGCGCAGGAATTCCAGTTTGTCTTCCATTTCAATAAAGATGCGGTCAATGGCCTGAAGCCTTTCATCATCCGACATACGGAGTTTATTAGCGGTCAATACCGTGGCCAGGTCATCCAGGTTTTGCAGGCTTTCTTTGAAAAGGCGGTCATAGACTTGTTTTAAATAGAGCAGTTCATCCGGATTGATATTGCCATCCTTTTGAAACCTGGAATATGCTGCTTTGTATTCCTTAAACAAATAGCCCTGGTAACGGATAATATCGGCTACCCGTTTGTAATTCCTAACCGTTGGGCTTACTTGCATCAATCCATCGAGAAATACCTGGTGCAGTGTGAAATTCCCTTCGGACAGATCTTTTATGGTATTATATCCTTTGGTCAAGATCTGATACCCTTTTTTCATATCACTCAGGATTTGCTTAAACTGAGTGAGTTTTTCCACATTAAGCAGTAGTTGGGCTACCTCGTGAGATTGCGCTGTGGTTTTCAAGGGTGCCAGAAATCCCAATAGAAGAATTCCCGAACATATCATTTTTCGTGTCATCGTTGTTTTATTTTAGATTGTACATCAGGCGTATCTTTTGGGTATCGCCTTTTTCCTGTAATCGTGCTAAGGCAAGTTGTTTACTTTCCTTGCTGAATTCCTGGTAAAAACCATAGTGTTCCAACATCTGGTTATAGAGGAGATCGATACGTTCTAGCCGGGCATCATCGGTCATTTCCAGATCACCGTTGGTACAGATTTCAATAAGCTCGTTCAGGGTGTCCAAAGAAAAATCCAGGGTTCTTTCGAAAACTCCACAGAGATACTCTAATTCCTTTTCATTAAAAGCCTTACTTTGATTGAGTTGTTTAAGGGATTGACTATATTCCCTGGTCATTTGGTATTGTAAGACCATGATCTCGGTGACCTGGGCGTACTGCTTAATATTCGGATTGACTTTTTCGAGGGATTGAAAGTAATCCGAATGGAAATTGACCTCTCCGTTTTTAAGGTCACCAATAAAGTTTAAGCCATCTTTGGCAATGGAGTACCCCTTCCTTGCATAACCGATATACATTTGTAGCGCTACGATTTGCTGAATCAAATACTTCTTTTGGGTTTTCTTTTGGCGCCACCACTCAGAAAAGGTTTGGCCCTGGGCAGCGTTTATAGATAATAACCCTACCAGCAGTAAAACCCAGCATGTCCTTGTTATTTTCATATTTGATTTATTGAGGGATTCCATAGAGTTGCTTTACCGTTTCCAATTGTCCCTGTTCCTTAGCCCTTTGTAAGCTGAGCAGGATATTTTGACGATTGAAACGTTTCAGATCGAGATAGGTCTGTTCTACCCGGTCAGCAGCATTATTGATAATTTCAAGGCGTTTTGCATCACTCATCTGGGTGGCAAAAGCCTCGATGATCAAAAAGATCTGATCCAGGTTTTCCAGGCTGTTATCCAGCATTGTGGAATAAACTTTTTCCATATAGTCAACTTCATCCGGAGTAAACCGGGTATCTTTCCGAAGCAAGTGCCATATCCGTTGGTATTCTGCAATCATGGCCGATTGCATTTCGGTAATGTCGCGGATGCGTTGATAATAAGTGATTACCGCTTTGACCTTAACCAGTTCCTGGTAATACCCCTGATAAAGTTCTTTTTGTCGTTCTGTCCAATCAGCGATCTCGGTGAGTTTGAGTTTGGAAAGGGTATTCTCCAGGGTCTTTTGTGCATTTTGGAGCCATACCGTTTTGTTTTGTAACCGCTGGATTTTTAAATCAACTGCTTTGATTACCTTCTTGATCCCGGCCTTGATGACTTCCAGGATAGCAATCGGAGCCGGGGGAGCCTCGGATGGAGCAGGGGAGGCACTCCAAAGGGTTATGCATAACATGCCTAGCATAATCTTTTTTAATAAATGTTTCATTTCCATGCTTGTTTTATAGTTCCGAAAACACTTCTATTGTTGTCTACTCAAATAGGAGTGAATCCGCAACGTGATTAATTTTGACTTCTCATATCAGCCGCCAGGGCAGCAATGCCCTTTTGGATGTTTCCTCCGAATTTCTCCGCATATTCCATGACTTTTACTTTTTCGCTTTGTTCGGTAGTATAGGCCAGGTATTCCTCCACAGAGACTTCGGTACGATAAACTTTGGAAACCATCCCACCCAGACTGATAAATACTTCTTTGTATTTTTTGGTAGGATCGTTGGCTTTATTGACCGAAAGTACCAGGGCCTTTTCCTTTTCGGTAAGCCCCAGGAGTTCCTGGATCTGGTCAAACTTGTTCTGGTATTTGCGCTGGTCCAGCAGGATCTTACAATCGGAATTATTGATAATGGCCTGTTTGACAATGGGCGAGGAAATAATATCTTCCACCTCCTGGGTAACCACGATGGCCTCTCCGAAATACTTCCGTACCGTTTTGAATAAATACTTTATATATTCGGCCATCCCTTCCCGGGCTATAGCTTTCCAGGCCTCTTCGATCAGGATCATTTTGCGTAGCCCGTGAAGTTTGCGCATCTTGTTAATGAACACTTCCATAATGATTATGGTCACCACGGGGAAGAGAATAGGATGGTCCTTGATATTGTCCAGTTCGAAAACAATAAACCGTTGTTGTAAGAGGTTCAGGTTTTCCCGGGCATTGAGCAGGTAGTCAAACTCCCCGCCCTTGTAATAAGGACGAAGTACGTACAGGAAATTATTGACATCAAAATCCCTGTCCTTGACATTATCCTTTTCCAAATCCCGGATAAAGGTGTATTTCAGGTATTCATAAAAGCTGTCAAAACAGGCAAAGTCGTTGGGTGACTGTCCAAGATGTTCGTAATACCCGGTTAACGCATTGGATAATGCTACATATTCGCTCCGTTTAAAAGTTTCATTATCCTTTTTCCATAAGGCAAGCAGTAGCGTTTTGATACTCTCTTTTTTCTCTGTATCCAGGCTGTCCCCTTCACCGATATAAAAGGGGTTAAAACGAATAGGGTTTGCTTCGGAATACGTAAAGTAATAGCCATCAACCATATCGCAAAGCCCTTTATAGCTGTGTCCTACATCAACCAAAACAATATGGGTACCTTGCTCATAGTAGCTGCGTACCATGTGATTGGTGAAGAAAGATTTTCCTGATCCGGAAGGCCCCAGGATAAACTTATTGCGATTGGTACAAATCCCCTGTTTCATAGGCTCATCAGAAATATCCACATGAACAGGCTTTCCGGTTAACCGGTCACCCAAACGCAACCCGACGGGGCTTATGGAAGTGCGATACCCGGTTTCCAGGTTAAGAAAACAACTGGCTTGTTCCACAAAAGTGTCAAAGCTGTCATTCATAGGAAAATCTGCCTGGTTCCCCGGAATCCCTCCCCAATAGATCTGGGCAGCTCCGGCCGTTTCTATCTTGGCAACGGCATCCATTTGGGCCAGGGCGGAAGAAACCTTATTTTTTAATTCCGGAAGTTCTTCTTTTCGGTCTGTCCATACCATTATATTAAAATGCGCCTTTACCGGTAGCCGTTGTTCACTAATGGCCTCATTGAGAAATTGGTTAACCGCATCCCTTGCAATAGTATTTTCACGGCTGTATGCCGCTAGTGATTGCAACCGGAGCCGCTTACTTTCTAAAGTCTTGACCGTCTTTTGTGCATCTTCTATAAAAATGTATTGGTTGAAGATATGATTGCAGGGGAGTAGCTGTCCCAAGGGGGAGGCAAAACTCACCGAAAACCGTGTTTTATCCGTGCTGTATTTATCGTAATCGATACGGCTTCCGCACAATGCAGGAAGATTTGTGGCATCACCCAGGCTGTATATCTGGGCATATTGATCTCCTACTTTTAGGTAGTCCCCGGTCAGCTCCAGGTCTTTAATGAAGTTCCCGGATGTCTTTGGCTCCAAAAAGCAGTATTGTTCCAGTAATCCTGAAGTTTTATCGCTGCTCCAAATATCTTTTTCGGCGATCCGGGTGAGATTAACCATTCCACTGTCTTCCAATATTCGGGTAAACTGACCGACGGAATCCATAAAATCCTGAAACTTTTGCTCATCCAGGGTGTCTTTCGGAACCAAGGTGGGGCGAATCAGGTTGGAGAAAAGTGAGGTGGTGAGTTTCCTGCCTTTAGGTTTTTTGGTAAGAAAAATATAACAGCAATGGTCCAGGTAAGGACGTTCGTTAAAAAAACGTTCACTGCTATGGGATAGGAAAGTAATATCCTCTTTGGTGAAATCCGGGTTGTGACGGGCATCCAAAAACCAGTCTTGTTTATGAAAGACCGTATGGTGCGGTAGTATTTTGAGCGCCTTGATCCAGGCTTGATGAAATGCCTCGTATTCCTGGTTGCTCAGGGTAAAGATCTCTGGTAGTTCTGCCTTAAAGGCTACCGTGATGTCCCCTTTTTTGGAAAGGATGCCATCATGTTGTATATCCATTATCGGAAACAGGTCTTTCATCATCTTTTCGTTCTTCATTTTCCTGTCTTTTATAAGTTTAGGAATGGTTTCCCTGTTTTGTATTTGAACTTTTACCTTTTACCTGTCTGGTTTGTAAAAGGTCTTTCGTGTATGGCATTTTATGACATGAGGGACCTGGCGTTGCGCAAGTTTTTTCATTAACCCGTGTTCTCCATATACCTTGCTCATCCTGTAGATTTTCAGGATCAGGAAAGCCCCAAATCCAAGTATGATAACCACACAGACCAGGGCCGGTATACCAATAATATACATTGTTGCAAATAGGATAAGGAGCAGTACAACTACACCGCCCAAATACCATATGTACTGCGCTTTGAGGCCACGGAACTCTATACTCTGATTGATTCCCTTGTGGTTTTGATATACACTATTGCTCATTTCCTGTTATATGCTGTCCCGGAAAGGGTTCCCTTGTTCATACCATTTTGTATTTCACTTACTTGCTTTCCAGGTGTTTTGTAATTATACCTGTAATGATATCCCGTAGCCTTTTACTGTTTTTGTTTTGTTCAGAAAATCCTATAGCTTCAAAAGCCTCCTTACAGGAATCGATAATGGTAACCACCTGGTAAGTCAATGTACCTGCTTCTTTAAATCGTAAAAAACCGGGTTTGAATTCTTCTTCCAGGATGCTTCGGACATAGTGAAACCTGGAAGGTTTCAGGTCTTTGGTCAACTCTTGTAGTGCGAGTTCTTCTAAGGTTTCGTTTGGCAGGCCTTGTTCCTGCCATTGTTCAAGCTGGTCATTCAAAGTACCTATCTTATGATCCAGATATTTCCTTACAGAGTAGTCTTCCTGTAGGGAAAACATCAGTTCAGGATTGTTCTCGATGATATAATCCCAGAGTTTTTCAATGAGCTTTTCCTTCATGACTTTTGTTTTTATACACCGAAAAAAGATTTGATCACCGTAGTGACCACCACGAGAAAGACACAGCTTCCAAACCAGGCAGCGGCTACTTTACCCGTATCGGGATCACCGGCATTCCATTTTTGATAGACCTTAACAGCGCCTATAAGCCCTAAGATGGCTCCGACCGCGTACATCAGGTTAGTCCCTGCATCGAAGTAACTTCGTACTTTCTGATTAGCTTCGTTGATCCCGGCAATCCCATCCTGGGCCCGGGCGGCAACATGAGTCAGCCATAAAAGTGCCGATATGGCTAACTGCTTTTGCCCCATCCATTTCCTTCTACACATTATCATTTTTCATTTTGTATTAAGGGTTAAATTGTTTTTAAAAAAGTGAAAAGGCCTGTTACCATCTCGTTTCTCTTCATGCTCCTTTCTTTTTACCTACGCCTTGAAACGGACAGTAACGGCCTTTCCTTTAGGCCTGATCGGGCTCCCTGCGCCATAGATCTCTTAATTCATCTTTCCGAAGACCGACCGGACCGTATTTTTCACATTCCGAAGCGATGAGCTCGTGAATAGCTGCCTGATAAGGAAAGTGTTGCAGGGTGGGATAGCGGCGAAGTACAGATGCCAGGCTATTCAAAAGCTCACTTCGGTTATATCGTTTTTGAAATGCATCGGCAATAGTTTGTTTCAGTGTATTGCTCAAATGTTCAATCTGCTCAAATATCTCATCGGATGTTTCTTCAAAAGGTAGTACAGGGCTTTCCGTAGTTTCATTTTTTGTATTTGAAAAGGTGTTGGGAAGCGTTTTGAACTTCTGAAAAGAGTACCATAGGCCCAGGGCACTATAATAGAGAAGTAGTATTAAAAAAACACCAAGAAAATAATGTTGCCATTCCATAACTGTTCAATTTTATCCATCTATGGTTGCACTCGTAGTGCATTAATTTTCAGGACAAAGGAACTGCGAATAGGAAGGCACGACAACTACAACTTTTTGTTGTAGCCCAAGTTGTAGCCTTGTAGCCCTCAATAAAATAAGGGGTTTAGAGAGATGTACTTTTTTTGAATAAAGTGTATTTTGTTGAGTGGGATGACAGGAACAAGTCACTTAGTACTCTTTAATTTTTTCAATAAGCCGGATCAATTCTGAAATAACGACCTCCTTATCGGATTCTTCTGCTTTATATGCACTTACCCGCATGGCTTCAAAAGAAATTTCTTTTTTATGAGGTGTAGAAAGATATGGAGCAATATGCTTGAAAACAGTGCGCAACGATCTGGCCCTAATTATTCGGAGTTCGTCAGCAGCCCGGAGGAACAATGCAATTTGGTCTGTAGATAGGTCGCACAATATTTTGTCCTTGACCTTTAGCTTGGCGGGTATGGTTTCCCTATTCTTTATAGAGAACCTTCCAGGGTTTAAGTAGTAAACAAATCTTATTTCCATAAAATTTATAAGTTCCTTGAAACACTGTTTAAGTGCATTGAGGATTTTCCTTAATTCTTTTTGTTGAAAAGGTTGAGTGAATTCATATTGAACAATACTATCCAGTAGTATGTGTAAAGAAGTATGGTAATTAACAATGATCAAACGGATGTGTTTTTCCCGGGTCAAAGAAAAAACCTGATGCTTTAATTTGGATTGTACAGCTATGGTTTCTTCAGGAATTCTCCGGAAAAGATCGTCCAATTGCGTTGTTGATATAGCATAAATATGAGATTTCTCGGGGTTCAACTTTATACTTACTAATGTATCCAGCCATGCTAATAGATATTCCTGTGCCATGCTTATATTATTTAACCCTTTTAAAAAGGGATTTTTACAATATAGGATGGTATTTCCATCAAGAAAATACCCGCATAGCATATACAGGAATCAGGGGATCACAAATCCCTGTCTTCTAAAATCTGAAGGAGAAAAAGAAGTATGCTTTTTAAAAACATAGGCAAAATGTGAAGAAGTTTTAAACCCCAGGATATTACTGATGCTGTTAATGGGCTCTTTTTTACCTAACAACTCCATGGCTACTGTGATTAGTTTTTCTTCAATACATTCTTTTGCCGGTTTATGAGTTACTTCTTTAACTACTTTAGAGAGATGATCTGCACTTACATGTAGTGCATTGGCATAAAATTTTACCATATGTTCCGACTTAAAATGTGTTTCTACAAGTTGTAAAAAACGAAAAACAAGAAAATACTTGTATTGATATTCTGTTTTCATTTCAGGGACATAACTAAAATAGATTTCCCGGAGCTCCCGTAAAAGAAATAGAACCTTTCGGTCTAAAAATCTTTTTCCTAACGGATTTCTATAATGTTTCCCGTATTTAAGGATCAATAATTTAAACCATTGAAGGAGAATAATAAAATCAGTGGACCTTAAAGTTATTTTGGAATATCCCAGAGAAATTAAAAAGATTAGAAAAGATGGTGCATTTTTTACCAAGTTCCTTTGGTAAAGGTAGTTGAGGTTAAGCGATAACACCCAAAGTTCAGAGCTATCATTTATAATATGGGCCTTATTGTAGTAAGATTTGGTTAAAAGACATAGGTCCCGGGAGGCTAATTCAATTTCAGTCCCTTTCCTGGCCATGCCCAAATACCCCGTATTAACTAAGAGGATGTTGAAGCCATTTTCTTTTAATAACAGATCTAGTTTTCCTTTTTGTTTATTATTACCAATGTATTCAACAGTAAACGGTCTGTGGAGTTCAGAATTCATAGGGGTATACTTAAGTTAGGTTTTGGTAATAGGAAGGTCAATGGAGTGCAAAATATCTGTAAATCATACAGACGGATAATTGTAATATGTTTATTAAGATGTTGAAAAACAGTATAATGGAGATGTTCCTGGGAGAAGCGCTCTTTAAGGAATTATCAGGCAAATAATCTATAAGCTCATCATAGGTATATAAATCCAATACATAATAGAGGCTAACAAGATCAAAACATAGGATCACTATTAAAATAATGATGACCAATCGTCCCAGGAACCAGCTCTTGCTCATATAAAATTCTTAATGATGCAGCGTATACAATAAGGCATTGGAAATTGCAGTTGGTGTATCCTCAATAGCTGTGATAATCATGGAAACCACGTTTCCCACAGCTACATCCCAATCCTCATCTTCTTCCTCTCCTTCTCCTGCACTATACAGGGTAAATCCGCTATAACGAAGTAGGGAAGTGGTGGTCAGAATCACCTGCTTGTCCCGATCGATCCATTCTGCCTCTGCTACTTCAGTTTCATAGGCACATATGGTATTGTACCAGGTATTATAATCATTACCGGATTGGGCCAGAATCTCATTAAGAAAATCAAGAAAACTATCCTTTGCTGAAGCTGATAGATTTGCCTCGGAGAGAATTTTTTCAAGGTTTTTTTCAGGGAGAGTATCGGTAGGTATTTCGGAGAACCGTTCATACTGTGATGTTTTATAGCCGTAATTGTTCCATAAGGAACGGACTTGTTTGTCAATATCCTCAATGTCCCAGGAGGTAAGGTCATGCTCTGGATAAGATTCCAGAAATTCCTGGTATATACGGCCTGCATAGTCATACGCGTTAGCACTGTTTTCTGGTTGTACTCTAACGCTTTCGCTTGAGTCAATATACGGGTCATTATCCGTACTGCAAGACAGGGCTATCCATGCCAATACGGCACATAAGATTGTTGAACGATTCATGATGTAGGATGTGTTAATGTTCTGATTACTTTGTTTTCATCAGTTCATTTTCACCCGGGTTAAGTAGAACTATACTTAGTGGAATCCACAAGCAAAGCTATGGTCATGTTTGAGCCCGAACAAGTGGTACTACGTGTGTTTTCGTAAAATCAATATGTGTTTTTCGGAAAACACATGCACTGTTTTTTTATGTTAAAAACTGTTGATTTCATTAGGATTGTCTTAAATTTGATAATAGCTCAAGATGATTAATGTTGCTTGAATGTGTTATTCTCAAAGCAATTTGCAGGACAACAAAATATAGGACTTCCCCCTTCCCTAAACATGCCGTCAACCTATATGTTTATTTATGTGTTTAAGAATTTATTTGGTATTATGTACGCTTTTTATAGCGCCGTTGCATCCCCAGCAATCAACGGATAAATTCCCCGATAGCCTTCTACTTAAAAGTTATCTTGAACTTTTTAATACGTTAAAAGCCGAAAAAAGACCCGATCAACAACAGGTATACCTGGCGGCTTATTTGACCAAGGCCAGGAAAGAAATGAACCGGGAAAAGATAGTTCAGGGATATAAAAACTACTTACATCGTGCAGATGCTTCTTTAAAACTCACCTATGCAGATAGTATGATATACGCAGCCAGAAAATCTGGCAATTCTGCACTTATAGGGTCTGCCTACTTAACCAAGGGCATTACTTATTATGGACTAAAAGAGGTAAAGGATGCTATGGACCAGTATATTATTGCCTATGATTATATCAAAGACAGTAATGATGAGTATCAAAAGCATAAAGTAACTTATATGATAGGCCATGTAAAGTATTATTTAGGGTATTACAGTGATGCTGTTGAACTGTTTAATCAATGCCTGGCTTATTTTAAAACAAAAAATCATAAAGCTTATTTAAATACATTACACTCTTTGGGATTGTGCCATAATCAAATGGGAAATTATGGGTTGTGCTCCGAGACTAATAACTTAGGGCTTCTCGAAGCCCAACGTTTTAATGATCACCGGATGGATATGTATTTTAATCATTCCGAAGGGATCAATGACTATAAGACCGAAGACTATGACCTTGCCATAAATAAATTAACTAAGGCCATCCCAAAAATAATGGACCAAGGTGATTTTGCTAACGTGTCAGTAGGGTATTTTTACCTGGGCAGGAGCTACTGGGCTTTGGGAAAAACAGAGAAGGCACTGACGTATTTTAAAAAAGTGGATGAAATCTTTAACCAGGAAGAATATATTCGTCCTGATCTGCGTGAAGGTTATGAATTATTGATAAAGTATTATGAATCTTCTGAAAATTTAAAAACGCAATTATACTATATCAAGCAACTTAGAAAGGTTGATGATGTCTTAAATAAGACATACCGATATTTGTCCGGACAAATATATAAGGAATACGACACTCGCAAACTCAAACAACAAGAAAAAAAGATAGAAAACCTCACGCTTCAAAAGCAGTACAGTGAAATGCGTTGGGGCATTCTATCGGGAATATTGCTGCTCATAGGTATATATGTTATGTATAGATATGTCAGAAATAAAAAAAAGTATAAAGTATTAATAGAGGAACTTCAGACGGGAAAAATAAAGAAGAAGAAACCAAGATCAAATTCTCGTTTAGCTGGTATTAAGCCTGAAGTGGTAAAGACTATAGTAAAGCAACTTGAAAAGTTTGAAAAAGAAAAAGGGTTCCTCCAGCAAGAAATTACCTTAGTCAAATTGGCAGCGGCTTTTGATGCTAATGACAGGTATCTTTCAAAGGTAATATGGCATTATAAGAATAAGCGTTTTGGAGAATATATCAATACTATGAGAATAGAGTACATGTTGTATTTATTGAAGAATGAAAAAATATATAGGGCATATAGTGTCAAAGCTTTGGCAAAAGATGCTGGTTTTACCACAACTCAACGTTTCGTAAATGCATTTAAGCATCGCACAGGAGTAGCGCCATCATATTTTATTGATGATCTCAGTAAAAAAGAATAAATTTCAGTAGTACGGAAATCCCCCTTTTGAGAGTTGAGAAGGTATAATGTTGCGTAAGAATTTTAACATTTTAATTCACTAATCGCGAAAGATGTTGAATTTAAATACCTTTTTGTGATGAAAATCGTATTGGTTTTATTTTGTTGATAATGAATTTATTATGTTGATTTTATGTGGGTTTATATGCGATTACCTCTCTTGCGTGCCGATTAAAAACTATATAATAATGTCACTTATTTAAATTTATTATTAACTTTGGTTTAGCTTAAAAAAGCATTTTTTTTCCACAGTTTAGACAGTCCCACAATAATATATTATCCCCAAGTTAACAACGATCCGAATTAGGATTATAGTTGGAGAACATAACCTTTCACCAATAAAATAGATTTTAGATCTGAATTAATATCGTAGCATGGATTTCTTTGCTACTCATGGTGCTATATCAACCAAGGGAGAATTACAATGAAAGCAGAATTCACATTAGGCCATCAGGTATTCGGAGATTTGGACCATAAAAGCCAAGATCCGGAAAGCATATTATGGAACCGGTTTATAGAAGGAAACACTACTGCTTTCCATACGCTTTATTCGCAATATATTAATGATTTACTTTCTTATGGTATTCGGTTGGTGGGTGATGTAGACCTGGTAAAGGATATCATTCAGGATCTTTTTATTGAATTATGGGAAAACAGGCAGTCTTATAATAAAAAGGTTGAAAAAGTAGGCCCCTACCTGCTGACCATTATGCGCCGCAAAATTTTTAAAAAAGCTAAAGAAAGCGGGATGATGCTTACTTTGGTGGATTCCGATTTTGAGCGAGACACCACTTCCTCACCAGAGCATGAGTTTATAGATAATGAAAACACCTTCCTCCGGAACAACGAAATTCAAAAAGCTATTCAAAAGCTCACCAAAAGGCACCAGGAACTCATTCATCTCCGGTATTACGTCCAGCTAAGCAATAAGGAAATTGCCAAAATTACCGGACTATCTTATACTAAAGTTACCTATGGCCTCCGTACCGCATTGCAGGTTTTGGGGTCCGTTTTGGGAAAAAAAGAAATGTATTTTCTTCTTGTATATCGCTGTAAATCTTTTTTTTAGAATGGTTGTATAAAAAAAGAGCCATTTTTTTTAAACAAGAACCCCTTTTTTCTGCACTACACTATAGAAGCCTTTATTATTACACGGTTTTATATGATGAAGTATACCACTTATAATAAGATGGATTTTGCAGCAGATGAGTACTTTATACAATGGGTATATCATCCAAATGCTGAGAACTGCCGTTTCTGGGAAACCTTCCTGGCCAATTTTCCTCATAAAAGGGAAGATGTCAAGGCTGCAAGGCGTATAGTGATGCAACTGTCTGAAAAAAGTTCTTTTGGCAGGCTACCTGAGGAGATCTGGGGAAAAGTTCAAAATGAAATACAGTCAGGTCCGGGCAGAAGCGGCAATACACCATTAAAAAAATGGCATGAACGAAAAAGGGTTTTAACGACTATAGTGGCGGTTTGTATTTTGGGAATGAGTCTCTTTTTTATAAACAACATGGGGCTGTTGGATAAAGAGACTGCATCCCAACCGCCACAAATCACACTGCAATTACAAGATGGAACTGAGCAGGTCATCGATGAAACTACGAGTAAGGTGATCACCACAGGGAATGGCCAAGCCTTGGGAAACCAGGATAAGGATTTACTTGTTTATAGCAAAACACAACAAAACGCAACAGAGCCGGTCTATAATACTTTAACTGTACCTTATGGTAAAAAATTTGGATTAGTACTTGCCGATGGTTCTCATATTACTTTAAATGCCGGCTCTAAGTTGCGTTATCCCGTGCAGTTCCTTCCGGGAAAGCCCAGGGATGTCTATCTGGATGGGGAGGCCTTTTTTGAGGTGGAAAAGGACAAAGAAAGGCCTTTTACCGTGGTTACAGAAAAAATGAATACCCGGGTATATGGCACCCGGTTTAATGTAACCAGTTATAAAAATGAGCAGAACACCTATACGGTTCTGGTAGAAGGTAGTGTAGGAGTGTATGGAACGGAAGATTCCATTGTACAAAATGAACCATTGAAGATCGTACCAGGACAAAAGGCAACCTTTGAAAACGGCAGGATTGATGTAGAGAAAGTGAATATTCGTAAGTATACGGCCTGGACTGCCGGAGAACTCTATTTCTTAAATGACCGCTTTGACCTGATCCTAAAAAAACTGGAACGCCACTATAATATAACAATCGATAACTCTTACCCCAAGATCAATACTGAACACTTAACTTCTTCATTTACCCAAGGAGCCCCATTGGAGCTTGTATTAAACATTCTTAAAAAGTTGCAACCCTTTAATTACCGGATGGACGGAAATACCGTAATCATTACACCCCCAAATTAACCCTGTCGGTCAAGGGGGAGCAAAAGCGTTTAACCATAAAAATAGCTGTATGAAGCAGTAATCCACGAATTGCTGCCCGGGTATTTAGTACCTGAAGTGGGAATGGCTCCGGGCAAAAAGCATCGGAGGGTGTTAGAGCACCCTCCGATAAAAGCTGTGATTTAATTCTGTCAAGTAACTAAATCGAATACTAAATTATGAAAATTATTTCCAACCAGGGAAAGTGGCTTGCCCTTTTCCCAAAATTAGACCTGAAGATGAAACTCTCATTACTCTTTTTTCTGGTCGTCCTGTTTCAGATCCATGCCCATAGCGGGTATGCGCAAAACACCAAGATATCCCTCGATATGAAGGAGGCAACTCTGCAAAAGGTTTTAGACGAGGTGGAACGGACAACGGATTTTCGGTTTCACTATAAGGAAACCGCGGTAGACCTGTCGCGTAAAGTAACTATAAGGGTACGTAGAAAGGGTATAGAAACGATCCTGGACACCTTGTTTAAAGACACCGGGGTGTTTTATGAGATTGCAGATAAAAACATTATTCTAACACCAAGAATTAAGGCCCCCAAGGAGCAGGATGCCCCACCTGCTCCTAAATCTACAGGGGATAGTCAACAATATTTTGTGGTTTCCGGTACGGTAACCGATACCAATGGTGAGCCCCTAGCCGGAGCCAATATTATTGTAAAAAGCACACGGCGTGGCACCCTGGCCGATATAGACGGTAGTTTCAGTATAAAGGTATCTCCCAAAGATGTTCTCATCTTTTCTTATTTGGGGTATAAGACCGTGGAGATACCTCTTCTTAACCGGGAACCTGTCGAAGTGCAGATGGAAGAGGATGTAATGACCTTAAAAGGAGCAGAGGTAAATGCCGGTTACTATACCGTAAAGGAGCGGGAGCGAACAGGGAATATAGCTAAGGTAACTTCAGAAGAAATAGAACTGCAACCTATTGTAAGCCCTATTGAAGCATTGCAAGGCCGTATGGCAGGAGTTGAAATCCAACAGCAAAGTGGCGTACCGGGGAATGCTCCTATTATAAGAATAAGAGGTCGAAACAGTTTGAGGGACGAAGGAAATTATCCTTTATACATCATAGATGGTGTACCTATAAACTCCGCACCCATTGATACTGAAAATTTGTTTTTAAATGATTGGGACCCTCTAAGCACGTTGAATTTATCCAATATTGAAAGCATAGAGGTCTTAAAAGATGCGGATGCTACTGCCATATATGGTTCACGCGGAGCTAACGGAGTAGTATTGATTACCACTAAAAAGGGAGCCGGGTACAATAGAAAAACAGAAGTTCAGGCCAGGTGGTATAACGGTTTTGCACAGGTAGGTAGAAAGATGAAGATCCTCAATACAGAACAGTATATTAGTATGCGGAAAGCTGCGTATGCTAATGCAGGACTTGAACCTAATCAGGAAGATGCATGGGATCTGTTACTTTGGGATACCAATCGGTATACCGATTGGCCAGAAAAATTATTAGGAGGATCATCTTCTGTGACGGACATAAATCTTGCAGCATCAGGAGGAAATGCTACCACTTCTTTTCGTTTAGGCGGTTCTTATCATAAACAAGGGACAATATTCCCTTTGGACAATAACTACCATAAAGTCACAGCAGCGGTAAACCTTAATCATACCTCAGAGAATAAAAAGTTGAGAATTGATCTTTCCGTTAACTATGGCGTGGATAAAAGTGAAGCCTCAGGGGTACGTGATTTAGTACGTAGAGCATATCAACTGCCTCCAAACGCCCCTCGCTTGTATAATGAAGATGGTTCTTTGCATTGGGAGGAATGGGGATATTCCCGGGTGGATGATAACCCATTAGCGGAACAAAATAGTATTACTGTGGGACAAGTAAATAACCTGGTGGCAAACCTCGGATTATCCTATGAACTGTTTTCAGGGTTAAATTTTAAAACCAATATGGGATATACCTATACCGTCAGGGAAAGTAAGGGGAAAATACCCAATACTACAGCAGCACCTTGGGAACGGGAGGATATTGAACATGTAGCAACGCAAAACTATCAAAAGCGACTCTCATGGATTATTGAACCACAACTGAACTATCATTCAACTATTGGAAAGGGAGCCATAGACGCTTTGGTAGGAACCACTTTTCAGAAAAATGAAAGTGATGGATTTGGAGTATGGGGAGAAGGATTTGTATCGGAAATATTGTTAGGATATATACCGGCGGCCGAATTATACAGGTCGTTTGGAGATGGTCGTAATATACACTACAAATACAGTGCACTTTATGGCCGGTTAGGCTATAATTGGCAGCAAAAATACTTCATCAACTTTACAGGACGGCGGGACGGTTCCTCCCGTTTTGGCCCCAATAACCGTTTTGCCAATTTTTGGGCTGTTGGAGCAGCATGGATATTTAGCGAGGAACCCTTCGTGAAAAAAAATCTTCCTTTTTTGAGTTTTGGAAAATTCCGGGGGAGTTATGGTGTTACGGGTAGTGACCAGATCGGGGATTACCAGTATTTAGATGCATATGAGGCAACACCCGGTCCTAATGGTTTATATCCTACACAGCTATTCAACCCGGATTTTGCTTGGGAGGAAAACAAAAAGCTGGAAGCCGCTATGGAAGTTGGATTCCTACAAGACCGGATTAATCTTGGAGTAAGCTGGTACCGAAATCGATCTTCCAATCAACTGGTGGGATATCCACTAGCAGCTATTACCGGGTTTACCTCGGTACAGGCTAATTTACCTGCAACGGTGGAGAACACAGGTTGGGAATTGGAATTGTCTACCCTGAATATCAAATCCAAAAATTTTAAATGGCAAACATTTTTTAACATCAGTTTTCCAAAGAATAAACTGGTGAATTTCCCTAATATCGACCAAACTTCTTATGCTAATAGATATAGGGTAGGGCATCCGTTAAATATCCTGTTAAGGTATCAATATAATGGCATTGACCCTGAAACAGGACTATACCAGGTATTGGATGTTAACGAGGACGGCAGCTATGATTACCAAGATCGTGTGGTTATCAAAGATATAGGAAGGCAATATTATGGCGGGATCACCAATAATTTTTCTTATAAAGGAGTACGATTAAGTTTTCTATGGGATTTTGCCAAACAAACAGCCGTAAAACCTTTTATTTTTTCACAACCACCTGGAAATCCCTATAACCGTCCTTTGGAGGACTATAAAGCATGGAAAAGTGGGGATTTATATATTGAAAATTCTCCTGCGACCAAAACGGCATATACTCTTGCTTTACTAAGTGAAAGAGGTATAGTTGATGCCTCTTTCCTTCGATTAAAAACCGTTTCATTTGGATATGATCTTCCTTCGGAGGTATTAAATACAATTGGTATAAAAAAACTTAGAATCTTTTGTGCTGCCCAAAATCTTTTTACAATCACTTCCTACTCCGGGCTAAATTTAGAATTAATCAGCGGAGGTTCGTCATTACCTGCATTACAAACTGTAACCGCAGGACTACAACTTCAATTATAAATTTTTAACTATGTATTGGAAAAGATATTTTATAAGGATGGTGAGTATCACTGTTTTTTTAACAACGATATCCTGCGAGGATTTTGTGGATATAAATACGCCCAATTTTCAGATTGTCAGTGAAAATGTTTTTGCGAACGATGAAACCGCAATCGCTGCTGTAACTGGAATTTATAATCAACTAATGAAGGCTCAATTTTCAAATGGGTGGCAAAATTCGGTCACGGTGTTAGGAGGGATGTCCGCAGATATCATTGAACCGATACGTTCCACACATACAACATTAGGCCCTTTTTGGCAAAATGAAATTTCCACGATAGATTCTCCTGATGCCGGTGCAAATTTGTCATTATGGAGTAGTGCATATAATATCATTTATTTGGCAAATAGTGTATTAGAAGGATTGTCTGGTTCAACAGGTGTTACGGATAGTATAAAAAATCAGTTAATGGGACAGGCTTTGTTTATACGTGCATTTTGTTACTTCTACTTAACAAACTTGTATAAAGATGCCCCTTTATTGTTAACAACGGATTACAGTAATAATGCCCTGGCTTCACGAAATTCCTCAGAAGAAATATGGGAACAAATAGCAACTGATCTGGATGAAGCAATCGTCCTTTTAGATAATGTAAAAGATTATGAAGAAGGGGAACGTACTCATATTAACCTGTATGTTGTTTTGGCCCTTCGTGCACGAGTATACCTTTATCGCGGCAATTGGTCCAAAGCGGAAGAATTAAGTAGCCGGGTCATAGCGCAAACAGGTACTTATGAGATTTTAGAAGATCTGAACCGGGTTTTTTTTGCCAATAATAAAGAAGCTATATGGCAAATATCTCCTGAAGGAGAAAAGGCGCAACGAGTAACCAATGAAGCGATGGCTTTTATTCGGTTTCCTTTTATACCCGGTATTATAATATTGGGTGACATAAAATTAGCAGATAGTTTTATCAATACGATAGATGCAGAAGACAAACGATTTACGGATTGGATAGGCCAGGAATTAGATCGGAATGGAGAAGTTGCTAATTATTATGCCAATAAGTATAAATATCGTGTTCCTTCTGGCCTGGACATTCCCGAATATTCTATGGTGTTACGATTGGCTGAACAATACCTGATACGGGCAGAAGCCCGTGCCCGCCAGAACAAATTTTCTGAAGCGATTGCCGATATAGATAAATTGCGCCAAAGGGCCGGGATTGCCTTATTATCTGATATAGATCCGGGGATAGGCCAGGAAGCATTGCTGAAAGTGATTATGGAAGAAAGAAAAAAGGAATTGTTTGCCGAATGGGGGCATCGTTGGCTGGACCTAAAGCGTACCGAAAAAGCCTCTGAAGTGCTATCCTCTATAAAACCTTTATGGCAGCGTACAGATACCTGGTTTCCCATACCTGAAGAAGAACGTATCAAAAACCCAAACCTGACTCAAAACGAAGGCTATTAATCCATAGCTCTTAAATTATTGCAATCATTTAAAATTTGTAAAATGAATTACATTATAAAGCGGACTATCCTGGTAGCCCTCATCAACCTGTTATGCATACCTGTTCTATTTTCATATCCAATGATGTCATTACAGGATTCGGTACCTTTAGATCCAAGCATTCGCTATGGACATTTACCTAATGGTTTTACCTATTACATTAAGCATATTCCTGATTCTCAAGACGTACTTATAGATTTACTTGTAAAAGTAGGATACAATAATGAAGCGAATAATCAATTTGAATTTTCGCATACTATTGAACACCTTGCTTTTACTACGGCCAAACATTTTCCGGTTAATTTAAGAAAAAGATTAAATCCTTTGGGGATTAGGATTGGTGGGCGTACAGGCGACAAAGGTACCTATTATAGCTTTAGTATACCTTCAAGTCTTATGGATACAGATACCTTAGATGTTGGACTTTTGTGGTTTAGGGATATTGCCAATTTAGAGTTAACTAAAGATGCCGTAAATATAGAGAAAGGAGTTGTTGAACAAGAGGCTTTATTCAAAAATGGGGATAATTTAGAAGAGTTTTCCCTGCGAACGGAATTGTTAGCCAGATTGTTTCCTTGTAAACCTTATCCCTATTCCGGTCATATAAAACACCTTAGGGATATTTCTCCTCAATCGCTTATTCAGTTTTATAAAACATGGTACCGTCCGGAACGTATGGGTTTGGTAATAGCAGGTGATATTAATAATATGGAGGCTATAGAAAAGCGTATAAAAGAACGTTTTTCGGATATCCCAATACCAAAATCGGATTCGCCCATTGATACTGATTGTCAGTGGGGTTACCTGCGAAGCCCGGACCGGTTTGTAGCTCTGGAACGCAAACAAGCAAGGAAAAGTATAGAAGATCAATCAGTAAACTTATTCTTGTTGTATAGAGATAAAGAAACATTGACTTTTCGAAACACTAAAAAGGGACTTTATAGAAAATTGATGTGGTCTGTAATTAAAACAATGATTGATAGGAGATTACAGGAAAAGCAATTATTTGACACCTTTTTGGTAGCTCCGAAACCGTGGTTCCCATTTTATCAAATATTAGTTTCTGATGATAATCAGATGGAGCAACAGAAACTTCAAAAAATGATACAGTTAATTCAGCAAATTAAACAATATGGATTTAATCAGGAGGAATGGGAACACGCTCAGGCTGAAGTTTTACGGCCTCAACAAATAAACGCAGCATATTGGAAGGGGCAAATACAAAGCCATTTTGTGTATCAGGAAGCCTTGCCTGAGAATAAATATAAGGATTTAAGGCACTGGCTAAAAAATCTTTCGTTAAAAGATATCAATACGTATGCTCGGCAATATTTATTAGACGATACCAATGATATTGGTATTATAGCTCCAACAGGGAACAAGGCTTTGTCTTACACTGAATCGGAAATACGAGGATGGATAAAAGAGTCAAGGGAAATTCCGGTAGCTCCATATGTTACAACAACGGAGGATAAGCCTCTATTATCTTCCGAAGAAGTTTCGGCCTTAAAAAAAGTGGAATATACATCTAAAGGGGTTAATAAAATTGGGGTTGAAGAAATTATATTGAATAATGGAGTTCGGGTAATATTACATAATTATAAATTCTCCGGGCTTGATCAGAATAAGATTTGGATATCGGGTTTTAGTACCAAAGGAGCTTTATGTTTTCCTGAGACTGATTATTTTTCTGCTATCAATGCTCCTTTAATAGTAAAGACTGCCGGAGTAGGGAATATGAGTGGTAAGGAACTTCAAAATTTTATTTCTAAAAACAATTTTTATGTAAACACTTATATAAATCCCTTTGAAACCGGTATTAAGATACGCGGTGTTTTAGATCGTATGGAAAGTATGTTGCAATTAGTGTATTTGCATTGTACTAAACCACAATATCCTGATAAGAAAGATTTTGAAGATTGGAAAGGGATAGAACATAAATACTATTTACATCCGTATAAAGAGCCGAGATCTATAGATTTTCATGAAGCTATAGCCGAAGTTTTAAATGATAAATCAACAGTTTTAGATATTGGAGGAGCCAAAAGATTTAAAGGGGCTATGCAAGCTGATAGGGATAGAGCTTATAATATATATCGTGATCTTTATGGCAATGCATCGGACTTTACTTTTATTATTAGTGGAGATTTTTCAAAAGAAACCGTATTACCGCTTATTCAAAAATACCTTGGCAATCTTCCTGAAAATACCACAGGAACAACTTGTATTACTATAAATAAAGAACAGGTTAGTTTACCAAAAACACCATTATATAGAGAATTTCATGTAAATCAAATGAAAACTTCTTATAGCGGTATGCATAGTGGGGTTTATTATATGCTTAGGTTTGTTAGTAAAGCGAAGGATATTAAAGACTGGAAAGAACGCATCAAGCTATCATTTTTAGGGAGGTTAATAGGACGTAAATTAAATAGCTTTCGTTATGAAAAAGGAGCAGCATTGTATAATTTTTATGGATACTCAAATTTTAATAAATATTTAAAAACCTATAATCTTATAATTTATTTAAATTGCACAGAACAGGAGTTGGAATGGTTACGGAAAGAAAGTAAAGGATTGATAGAAGACATTAAGGAAAACCGTGTAAACCTTCAAGATTTTACACTAGGGCGTAATGATATGTTACGTTATAGAACTAATTCCGAACAAGTAAAACCTAAAGATGTGTTTATGTACTATAGGCATAATGAATTGTTTGTAGATAAAAAAGAACAAGCACGATTTATAAAATCCCTAACATCGGAAGACATTCAGGAAATCGCAAAAAAATATTTGAAAAATGAATATATGATGGAGTTTGTAATGAAAGACGGGGTTCCTCAATAGGCATTAACATTAACTGTAACATCTTTTATGTAATGATGTCTGGTTCTATCCTTTTTTCAAGAGGAGTTGTTTTTATATTGATATATTTCCAAAATATAAACAAAGCACCGTGAAATATTGTTTCCGGTGCTTTGTCTTTGTCATCAAAATGATTTTTAGTGAACTTTGTATGGTACTTCACTTGGCGATGGTAAAGGAGTCATACTAGTTTGATCAGGATAAACTAATAGTGGTGAGCCAATTGGTTGATCATTTTCATCTACGAACTGTATCTCACATTCATTAATTCCACTATCACAATCTACCTGAATAGGCAAACGACTTCCTGAAGGCCCATAATAGCCTGTTACAAGTGCTTCATCTTCGCTTACAAACGCAAACGACAGTCCAATGGCCAATACAAAGGCCAACATCGGTAATACTAATTTTAAATGTTTCATAACTTTAATATTTTAAGAATTAATAACTTGTGCCTCCCTTGGTTCAGGTTTTCGGCTGAATTTACCTGCTTCTGCTGCAACAAAATATTTTTATGTTTTACTGATACTCATAAGGAGCGGTGTCTTCGGGTATGGTATTTGGTTTCCGGGGCCTGTAAGAAAGTACAATGCCCCATACGGCCAGTAGAATACATACTATATTAAAGATCAAATGCTGGTTCCAGGTGAGTTGTGAAATTACACCTCCGCAAGAACAAGGAAGGTATGGACTGAAAAACAGTATCCCAACTACATAAGTGGTAAATAAAAGCAGGAGCCCCAGGGCTGCGTAAAACCCTTTTATCCTGGTTCTTCGCCAACTTATAAAAAATGCGATAATGATCTCTGCCATGGGAACAAACCAGGAAGCCAGTGAGGCTACCGTTCTTCCTCCCATTATTGGGGAATTCCTGATATTATCATAGAACTTATGGCCATCCAGGAGTTTGTTAAATGCGGCATACACAAAAAGCAGAATAAAAAAGAAGGCAATAATCTCTATAAAAATATCCTTGTTCTTATGCCAAAAACTCGTGGGGGTAGGGTATGTTGTTTCCATAACAAATTGTTTTTAAAATTATTAAGCGTGGATAGGTTTGAGGTTCGGGGAAATCTTTTGTGCTTAATCGATAGAATAAAGTTGCGGATTTATTTTTTGGATTCGTTCCTCTATCTGGAATATTTATTCCGAATTTTAGGTCTAATTTTGGATGAAATATCGGATTTTGGATACTTTTATTCCGAAATAACCGCAAAACCGACTTTTTTTCGGAATTTTAGGGAAATTCGGTTTTCTTAATTTTGCTTTTTTACCTGCCCGGGAGTTATTCCAAATTGTTTTTTGAAAGCAGTATAAAAACCCGATTTGCCAAAATATCCGATACTATGGGCTACTTCTTCCACACTTTTATTGGTGGTTTGAAGTAATTGTCTAGCTCTTTGTAATCTTTTAGCCAATGCATAGGTATAAGGTGTTTTGCCATATACACGCTTAAAACCATGTATTAACTTTTTCTCGCTAATGCCAAAAAATCTTGTCAGTGCCTTGGAACTTATCAAGGGCTCATCCATGTGTTCTTCTATAAATGTGGCAATATCGTTAATGAGTTTTTCTTCCGTACCTAGGTGTTTATCTTCAGGGTAAACAACGCTATTTATGGAAAGAGGGAGGTTATAGCCCTTGGTAGTACGGGGCTCAGGTTTGTTTTCAAGGGTAGAAATATGGATGGTCTTATCCGGTAATTGTGTTACATACCAAAAACATGTAAAACGGAGCCATTTATTAATTTTAAAATAGAGCTGAGTGCCAAAGCTAAAAGGTTGGTAATGGCGATAATCCCGTTTTAAATGCTTCCAGTTTTTCCGGCTTTCTTTATTAAGAAGTTGGTCAAATGGAAAGCCAATTAATTTAGCAGCATCTTTTTCCAGGATCTTAGCCGTAGCATCATTAACCTTTTTTATACGATAGTTTGGGGTAAGATAAAACTCCAATACCTCCCTGGCACTAACTCTTTTGTGCTGTGGAGCAAATTCCAGGTGATTACTTTTACGTATTTCTCCAATGAGGTTAATATGCGTAACCAGGATGTCGTAATAGTCATGTACATTAGAATGTCGCAACCTATAACCCAGGTTCCCCAAGGAAATTTCCTGGAGAACCCGACATATATTGTCGAATTGCTCTTTTTCTATACGGCACATTATAGCAGGTTTAAATAGCCTTAAACATCCCTTTACTTTGAGTTTATGAGTTCAAAGAAGGAATGGATAAGTAAAAGCTAGTATTCAATGGGTGGCTGGGGCCTTGTATATTTTTAACATGAAGTGTTTCTCACTTAACATGTAGTTATACTATTTAAAAATACGTTAAATATGTTTAAGGTAATAATGTATGGTATAGCGAATCCCTATAGAACGGTGGGTTTTGAAGAATTTCTCTGTAAAGTCATTATTGAGGTTATTGGTTTATAGCGGCACAGACATGGTAAAACAGGGGGTTATGGCTTATTGCAGAAACGAGTGAACAAAAAAGTAAAGTAGCCTAAAGGGAAAATTCCCCTTTTTTTAAATAAGAGGGAAAAGACTTTTTAAAATTCATCAAAAAGCTACATTTTTTAAACCAAACCTTGCACCGGTGGAGCCTCCGAAAATAGTATGAATATGCGGATTATTGTGCCGCAGGCTGTAGGGTTTATTCTTTGTATAACAGTAAATTATAAACGTCATAGTTACGTTTATTTATTCACAAATTGTGATTTTTGTCATAATTTTAATACTTTTATAACCACTATTTTACAAAGATCCCCTAAACTTAAAGGTTTGACTAAAAAGTTCTTACATCTGAATAATCCTGATTCGGAAGGGAGTAAAAATTCTCCTTCGGACAGGCAGTATACAGATAAATATAACTCGGATAAAGAGTTATGGTTGGCCTTTCAAGCTGGGGATGAGCAAGCCTACGAAACCTTGTATATTCGGTATGTAGAGCTTTTGTTTGAGTATGGAATATGTCAATATCACAACAAAAGTTTTGTAGAGGATGCACTACATAACTTTTACCTGGAACTCTGGAAAGCCAAAGAACGGCTAAGCGTAGTAAGCCCAATTTATCCATACCTTATAAAATCGTTTAAGCGGTACCTGTTTGCCAGGGCAAAAAAGCAACGTCGCAATATCAACCTGTCCGATACTATGGTAGTAACCGGTAAAGACCATGAAACGGATGATACTCAGGAAGAAGCTGAATTTCGTAACGAAAAAGAGTTGGCCGTACAAAAGGCCCTGCCAAAGCTCAGTGAAAAGCAACAGGAAATCATTCACCTTAAATACTACAGCGGTTTGTCCTATAATGAGATAGGGGAGATCATGGGCATGAATATCAAATCGGTATACAACCTGATGTTTCAGGCCATTAACCAACTCCGAAAACACGTAGATGACCTTATCCTGATCGGGGGAACTTTACTTTGGCTTACCTATTTCTTATCTAAAGACAGGCTTTTGGAATTCTTTATGTAATTAAGGTTTTAACAAAAAATTAACAAAACTACACCAAGTAAATTTTAAGTACTTCTCTTTATATAAGTGAAACAGGCTCTCAATGGAGGTTAATTCATTATAGGTTAAGAATTGCCCATGAGCAATCCGGTGAAAAGGATAAATAGTAACAGATGAAATACAAGAAATACGATGTAAACGACTTTGTACTCGATGAACACTTTCAGAAATGGGTGTTACATTCAGACAAAGAAACCGATGCATTTTGGGCCAAGTGGTTAATGAGCCATCCCGAAAAGGAAGAAGTAGTATTGGAAGCTGTTAGTATGGTGCAATCGCTGCATAAGCGAAAATCTAAATTTACCATTCAAGATATACAAGATATATGGGATAAGATAGATAAGGACAGGGCTGCTTATGAAAGGCAAAAGGATTTAGGAAGAGAACCGGATACTGAAAATCTATTTCCTTTTGAAGAGGACGATAAGAAACAGGAAGCACCAAAACGAATTTTTCCATGGTTGCGTGCGGCAGCTATGATCGTTGTTATCATAGGGTCGTCTTACGGGGTATACGTAACGGGGGTATTTAACAAAAAGGCGAAATTAAATACGGAGCCGCGTGTAACCTTGGAATTACAAGATGGAACCATTAAAACACTTAGTGAACAAGGGTCCGGAATGGTGACCACTGTAAATGGTAAGCAGGTGGTAAAACAGGAAAAAACAACTTTAATTTATAGGCAGGACAACGCAACTGCTGAAGATGGCGAATTGGTTTATAATCAGCTAACCGTGCCTTACGGAAAAACCTTTGAGTTAGTGTTGGCCGATGGTTCCAAAGTGATGTTGAATTCAGGTTCCAAACTGCGGTACCCGGTCAACTTTTTAAAGGGAAGTCCAAGAAACGTATTCCTCGATGGCGAAGCCTACTTTCAGGTAGCTAAAGATACCACCCGCACCTTTACGGTAGTAACCGACCATATGAATACGGAGGTATACGGAACAACCTTTAACGTATCGAGCTATAAAAACGAAAAAAATACCTTCTCCGTATTGTTGGAGGGTAGTATAGGGGTTTACCAGCCCAACAGTACGGAAAGAGGGTTTGTAGTAAAAATAGAACCCGGACAACGGGCCGTATTTGAAAATGGGAAAATAGATGTAGAACAGGTCAATGTGCATAAATACACCGCCTGGACCACTGGCGAACTGTTTTTTATGAAAGACCGTTTTGAGTTGGTACTGAAAGAACTGGAACGGCACTATAATGTAAGCATAGATAACAGGTATTACGAATTGAACGAAATACCTTTTACCGCCACCTTTACCAACGATGAATCTTTAGACAAGGTTTTAAAATTGTTCCAGGCACATACCCCTTTTACCTATAAAAGAAACGGCAATATCATAACCATAAATAAACCACCTAATAACTAACTTAAACCTTTAACACCAACGGCTTATGGAGAAATAACAGATCGAAGAAAAAAGAAGGGTGCGGTAACACCCTTCCAAGATTAGATTAAAGTCAAACCGAATTAACTAAAATCAATTCAAAAGTATGAAAAAATACATTAATGCTGTATGGCATTGGCATGCTCTTATTTTAAATTTTGATCTTAAAATGAAACTCACACTGGCTCTCTTTTTTATCGCCCTATTTCAGATCAATGCAGAGCCGGGGTATGCCCAAAACGAAAAGATCACACTACAACTAAAATCGGTAACCGTACCGCAAATTATAGCGGCTATAGAGGCAAAGACCGATTTTAAGTTTCTATTCAGTCATAAAGAACTCGATAATACCCGCAAGCTCGATGTTCGTGTAAAAAAAGAAAAGATCTCACAGGTGTTGGATATGGTATTTAAGGATACCGACATCACTTATAAGATCATGGACAAACATATTGTCCTTACCAAAAGAGCATCTTCACCCCAACCTAAAGAAAAGATAAACCATAATGCACAGCAACATCGCGTTCGGGGTAAAGTTATAGATACCCAGGGTGTCCCCGTTCCATTTGTAAATGTTCTCATTAAAAATTCAAAAACCGGTGTCTACACCAACGAGGATGGAGTGTTCGAACTGGCATGTACCCCGACCGATGTGCTTGTTGTTACCAATGTGAGTTACGAAACAAAAGAGGTTTCCGTACGGGGACGTACTGAGATTGCAATAACCCTTAAAGAAGCGGTGACCGATTTGGGAGAGGTGGTATTGAATGCCGGGTATTACACCACTACCGAAAAAGTCCGCACGGGGAATATATCCAAGGTGACATCAAAGGAGGTCGAGTTACAACCCTTGGTCAGCCCACTTCAGGCACTTCAGGGACGTGTAGCAGGAATGGAAGTCACTCCTGGCGGTGACTTGCCCGGAACTGCACCTACGATCCGGATCCGTGGGCAGAACAGCTTACGCGATGAGGGAAACTACCCTTTATACATCATTGATGGCATGCCCATCAATGCCACTCCCGTAGAAAGTAACAATAGTAATTTGACATTAAAAGGTATTGATCCTTTAAGTACCCTTAACCTTTCTAATATTGAAAGCATCGAAGTGTTAAAGGATGCTGATGCCACCGCTATTTATGGTTCCAGGGGAGCAAATGGCGTGATTTTGATTACGACTAAGAAAGGGTTTGAGGGCAAAACAGCATTTCAGGCACGAATTTACAGTGGCGTATCCACGGTTCCCAACCGACTGGATCTGCTCAATACAAAGCAATACTTACAAATCCGCAATAGGGCATTTGAAAATGATGGCGTAGAACCAACAACAAGAAATGCATATGATTTACTCTTATGGGACCAAAACCGTGAAACGGATTGGCAGGACGTATTTTGGGGTGGCAATGCCTGGGTGACCAACGCCAATCTATCAGTTTCCGGTGGTAATGCTAATACCCAGTTCCAAATGAACGGTGGATATCAGGAACAGGGCACTGTCTATCCCGGAGATTCCAAATATCAGAAAGCCACGGTTGGTCTTTCCCTTGATCATAGTTCCAAGGATCAAAAATTTTCTCTGGGGTTAAGATTAAATTATGGTGTGGACATTAATTTTTTGATGGGAGTATCTGGCAACCTAATTTCTGGCCTTTCCCCAAATGCACCCCCAATATTTAACGAAGATGGAAGCCTACATTGGGAGGAATGGACAGAAGCTAGTTTAAATAACCCTATTCAGGGATATTTCAATACCAGCAAAACAAAATCCAATAATCTCATATCTAATATAAACTTCAATTATAGAATCATAAACGACCTAACGTTTAAGACAAGCATTGGCTATACTAGCTTCCAGAGTACAGAAATCGTAAAAATTCCCAAAAGATCTTACAATCCCGCAACCTGGCAAACCAGAGATCACAGATCAACGCATTTAGAAGGAAAGCGGGATTCTTGGATCATTGAACCCCAATTGGTATATAGCCCTAATATTGGAAGTGTTCACTTCGATGTTTTGGTTGGTACCACATTTCAACAAAGCCAAAATAACCAAATGCAGGTTACAGGATCCGGATACGTTTCGGAATCAATTATTGGTAATTTGGCTGCGGCAGAGACATTGACCCAGGGAATCAATCAAACTACTGATTATCGGTATCATGCTGTTTTTGGGCGTTTGGGGCTTAACTGGAACCAGAAGTATTATCTGAACCTTACAGGAAGAAGGGATGGTTCCTCCCGTTTTGGCCCGGGAAAACGATGGGCCAATTTTGGGGCCATCGGGGCAGCCTGGATTTTCTCCGAGGAAAAATGGGTACGAAAACATCTGGAATTTTTAAGTTTTGGAAAATTGCGCGGTAGTTATGGTACCACTGGGAATGACCAGATTGGGGATTATGGTTACTTGAATGCCTATGAGGCCACAGTGGCTCCTGGTGGACTATTCCCGACTAGCTTGGCCAATCCGGATTACTCCTGGGAAGTGAATAAAAAACTGGAAACAGGGATTCAATTAGGTTTTTTAAAAGATATGGTTAACATTGGGGTAAGTTGGTACCGTAATCGTTCATCTGACCAATTGGTAGGTTATCCCTTGCCAGGGTTAACCGGATTTAATACCGTTCAAGCAAATCTTCCGGCTACGGTACAGAATACCGGATGGGAAGTGGAGTTTTCTTCATTCAATTTACGGAGAAAACATTTTAGTTGGCAAACCACTTTCAATGTGAGCCTTCCTAGTAATAAATTGGTAAGCTACCCTGGATTGGAGGATTCATCCTATGCCAATACATATCGGGTGGGCCATCCCTTGAATATTAACCTATTATATCAATACGAAGGCGTTGACCCAGAATCTGGTTTATATACTTTTACGGACATCAATGATGATGGTAGATATGATTACCAAGATCGAGTACTTATCAAGGACCAGACCAGACAACTATTCGGAGGAATCAACAATACCTTAACCTATAAAAATTTTTCTCTTCAATTTCTTTTGCAGTTTGTCAAGCAAGAGGGTAAATTATCCTTATTTGATGCTGGTCGATATGGTGCTAAAAGGGCAGCTGTGGTTTCTGCCTTGGAAGAGGAAAGTCCTTTTCAGAATATTTCTCAATCCTCAAGTTCCTTTCAGGCATATTTGAACGCTCAGAACACAGACCTGGCTTATACAGATGCCTCATTTATACGACTAAAAACCCTCTCTCTAAGCTACTCTTTGCCACCAAGCACCCTGCGAACTATAGGTATTAATGGATGTAAAATATTTGTCAATGGACAAAACCTATTTACTCTTACCGGTTATGAAGGACTAGACCCGGAGTTTGCTTTAAGTGGAATGAGCTTTGGCAACTTGCGCACCATTACCGCAGGGCTTCAACTTAATTTCTAAAAATTTAATAATGAAAAAAAGTATTCATAAAACAACAATTGTACTAAGCCTCATAACGCTCCTAATTATCTCATGTGAAGACTTTGTGGAAGTGGATGCTCCAGTCGATAAACTGACTGTGACAAGTGTTTTTGGCAATGATGAAACAGCACGAAGCGCCATGCAGGGCATCTATAACGAACTGTTCCGAACGGCTACATTTTGCGGAGGAAACAATAGTGTAACCGCTTTAGCGGGCTTAAGTGCCAAAGAAATTTTTACTTTGAATGAAGCTTCAGACCAGGTTTCTCTGGAATATCAGGAAAATGAAATTCAGCCCAATAATACGGCCAACCTCTCTCTATGGAGCAGTGCTTATAATGTTATCTATATGTGCAATTCTTTATTGGAAGGGGTATTGGCATCGGAACAAATATCAGAAGAGGTCGGGGATCAACTGGAAGGAGAAGCCAAGTTTATTCGGGCCTTTACCTATTTCCAATTGGTCAATCTGTATGGGGAAGTCCCTTTAATTTTAAGTACAGATTACAGGATCAATGCGCAGATGAGCAGGACAGCTATTGAAGAGGTTTATACCCAGATAGTATCCGATCTTGAAAAGGCTGTTGGTTTGTTAACCGATGAATATTTTGATAGCGAACGTACGAATGTAAACCGATTTGTGGCAGAGGCACTTTTGGCAAGGGTATATTTATTCCAGCAGGAATGGTCTTTAGCGGAGATACATAGTTCAAATGTGATTAATCAATCAGCACATTATGAACTATTAATGCAATTGGACCAGGTATTTCTGATGAATAGTAGAGAGTCCATCTGGCAAATTTCCCCAGCGGGAAGGGGCAATATTTTTACTAATACGTATGATGGTTGGCTATTTGTTTCTCCAGTTCCGAGACTAGCTCTAACTAATGAGTATGCAAATTCTTTTGAAGACATCGACAAAAGGAAAAATTACTGGATTGGATATAGCCAGGATAGAGAAGCCTACTATCCCTTTAAATATAAAGATGGCCAAAGTTTTAACAATATCACCGAATACTCCATGGTGCTCCGGTTGGCCGAACAGTATCTGATCCGGGCAGAAGCACGTGCCCGACAAGGTAATCTATCAGGTGGAATCTCAGATATAGATAAAATCAAAGAAAGAGCTGGTTTGGATTTGTTGTCGGAGACGAATCCGGAAATCGATCAGGCTAGTTTGATTGAAGAAATCTTTGGTGAACGCAAAAAGGAATTGTTTACCGAATGGGGACACCGATGGTTTGACCTGAAACGAACTGAAAAGGCTTCTGAAATATTGGGAACTGGCAATCCGTTATGGCAAGATACAGATGTGCTCTATCCGATTCCGGAACAGGAACGCATGAAAAATACCAATCTCGGGCAAAACAACGGCTACTAACTGACACAACTTAGGAATAAGAGAAAGCCCTTTAATTAAATTATTCAATCAATTTCCCCAACATTTTCTGGATTGGGGAAGTTTTTCCATGACTTAATGTTTCAAAAATTCAAACAACTCATGAAATTCAATCATATTTATTTTATTCTAATATTGATAGGTACAGCATTTTCAATGCAATGCCAAAAACAACCAAATAATGACACCGTACCACTAGATCAAAGCATCCGTTATGGGAAACTTCCTAATGGTTTTACCTATTATATTAAACCTACTTCCTCCCCGTCCGATAAGATAAACATGAGCTTGATTCTAAAAGGAGGCTCAAGTATACAGGACATGGATCAGATTGACATAGCCCATTTTATGGAACATATGGCTTTCAAGTCCAGTGAGAATTTCCCATTGGGAATTAAGGCTCCAAACCAATTGGACAGTCTAGAAATGGAGTTTCGCGATATTACTGCTTTTACCTCAAAATATTATACACAATATGTTTTTGAAATTTCTGAAAAGAATCTATATGCCCTTAAAAAAGGGATATTATGGTTCAAAGACATTGTTGGTGGAGGCCTTAAACTTACCACCAAAGAGATTGATGCGGAAAGAGGAGTCTTGATACAGGAACGAATTGGAAAGAACTCCAACGGCGCCGACCTTAGGGAGATATCAAGAATTGAACTGCAATCAAAAATAGATCCCGGGGCAAGAAACTGGCAAAATGATTTGAATTATCACTTGGAATATTACAGAACTTTTGAGCCAGACATTTTAAGACGTTACTATAACGACTGGTACCGTCCGGACCTGGGTGCACTAATGATAGTGGGTAATATAAAGGATGTGGATGGTTTGGAAGCTATGGTGAAAAAAAGATTCTCAAAAATCCCCACGCCAAGAAATCCAAGGAGATGGAAGAATACGGATTCGATATACTTTAATCAAGAACCTCAGTTTGCAAAGGTAGCTTGCACCCCGGAGAATCAGGATAACATTGACAAGCAACAAGTAATACTTCATTTAGGGTATAGGGATCCCTATACCAAGGCTAAGCTCCATACCGAAGTAGGGTTGAAACGAGAATTGCTCTGGAACATCTTATCCGAAGCCCTTCTGATTCGTACCCGCCTTGAAGAAGAACAATATAATATGGATTTCAGTACATTCAACAAGTATCTGACTTATAACAAGGCTTTTGGCATATTCCAAGCACGAAATATGTTCACTATTTTTATAGATAACAAGAACAATAGTGCAAAAAAAGGAACTGAAAATGCCACCAGGCTTTTACGTCAGCTCTATCAATACGGATTGTTGGAAGAGGAATGGAAGATGCTGAAGAAAGAAGAGCTTCAGCAAATGGATAATGGCAAAAGTAAAAGTGGGTCCTCTTGGATTAAAGAAATGAGCTCTCATTTTATTTATGGCGAAGCACTGCCAGAAGATAAGAGTACATATTTAAAAGACTGGTTCCAAGGGTTGTCCTTAGCTCAGGTAAACGAGGAAATAAAAGCCTTGATCCCTGCTATGCCCGATGACATAGGTATTGCAGCCTACGAGGGCAACAGCGTTTTATCCTTGAATGAAAACGATATACGTTCCTGGATAAAAAATGCCTGGAATGCTCCGGTACAAGCATATCGACCACCGGAAATACCTGAAAATATCATGCAGGAAAATAAAGTATTGTCGTTGACCAAACGAAATTTTACTGATAAAGGAATAAACCAGGATACCGGTGCTCATGAATTGGTTCTGGATAATGGAATTAAGGTTGTCCTACTGCCACTAAATGAAGACTCTAGAAAAGTCAAAATACACGGTTTCAATCCACATGGGGCCCAATGTTTTGAAGGAAGAGATTATTTTTCAGCAATACACGCCGCAGACATTGTACTTAACGCAGGAATTAGTGACAAGAACAAGTTTGAGATCAACCGGTATTTATCATCAATAAAAAACAAGGTAAAAGTACGTCCATACATCGATGTAGCTGAAACGGGTATAAATGGTGAGGCTATGGCCGAAAATATGGAAGCAATGTTTCAGCTAATATATTTATATATCCGTGAACCTCGGAAGGATCCTGATGCATTTTCTGATTGGAAGAAAAGTAGCATTGAGAATTATGTAAAATGGCATATGCCTCGCAATGATATGGCCAACGCAATGAAATCATTGACCGGGGATTATAACATTAATTATAACAATACGACAGCGATGGTGGATGGACTACCCGAGGTTACTATAGACAAAAGCTACGAGCACTACAAAGATCTCTTCGGTAGGACCAGGGATTTTACCTTTACAATAACCGGAGACTATGATAAGGATGTCGTTATAAATATGGTCCAGCAATATTTGGGCAATTTACCAGACAGAGCATCTAAAAAAGAAAGTAAATCAGATTATCAAAAGAGGATAAAACTGGACAATGGACCAATATTATATAGGATTCCTGTACCGGATTATGCCGAGGGGAACGAAGGTATGGTATATGCAGAAAAATATATTGTCACTGCAAATTTTGGCTGGAAAGAGAGAATAAAAGTGGATGCCTTAATTACAATGATCAGAAATCGTCTTCTTACTGTATTGCGAAATCATGATCTTTCAGTGTACACTCCTGCGGCTTCAGGGGGATATAATTTTGAGTGTGCCAGGTACGAAATTAGTTTAAGGATAGATTTCAATGCCATGGGAACTGAAAAGGAAAAAGACAAAAAATTCCGATTGTTGCAGGAGACGATTCACCAATTGTTGGAAGAAATAAAGAATGGCACAATTAATAAGAATGAGGTTGAACGGGTCTTTAAAGAAATCGATGGTAAATATTCCACTGGCTTCTTTAATAATTCAAGAATTGACGAGAGATTATATGAATATTATAAGTATGATGCTACGTGGTTAGACAAAACAGAAGTGGAAAATTACCTTAGATCACTAGATATTGAAGATGTAATGGAGACGGCAAAAAAATATCTGAACAAGAACCACCGTTATGAATTCATAATGGGTAAGTGATAAGATGATAAGGAGGTGCCTCGATTAGGGCACCTCCTATAAGAAGTGAATTTTCAAGGTAATTCAGCCTCCACTTCTCCATTTCCACTTTTTGGATCTAATTCATTTGGTGAATCAAACACCTGATAAATTAATCCATCCGATTGTGATTCTCCTAAACAAGGTTGAGCATCGGGGGTACATGTGGTAACTTCAGGAATCATTTCCCAACCGTTCCTTTGAATATAATCAAAATTCGGATCGGCATTCAGATTCGCGGTCGCAAACGACATACCTGTGGCAAATATCAGTGCCAGTACAGGCAATAAAAATTTAGTTTTCATATCAAATTGTTTTAAGTTAATAATTAAGTGCCTACTCTATTACAGGTTTTCAGCTTATTCCTGGCTTTGCTGCGCAACAAAACGGGTTTTATATGTAGAAGTTCTCTTGGTTTTTGTCGGGTACGATATTATGCCCAGAACAGTGATCACCAGGCACCCGAGGGTCAGGTATAAATGTCCATGCCAATCCAACATGGAGAAAAATGTGCGACAGGTACAGGGTATGGATTCACTGAAATATATATTGGCCGTCAAATAAGTGGTAATGGCCAAAAAAAGGCCCAGGGCCATGAATAGGCCCAGTCGTCTGGTTTTGGGCCAAAGCAGCGCCATTGCGGTCAGGATCTCCAGGAAAGGGAATGCCCAGGAAGCCACAAGCGCGTTGGTCTCCCCTCCGAATATGGGCGAATCGATGATATTATGGTAAAAGAGGTCACCTTCCCAGATTTTGGTAAGGCCCGTGTACATAAACAACATGGAAAGCAATAGGGCAATCGTATATAAGACCGAGGTACGGTATTTGTTCAGCCATTTCATGGGGTATCTTTTAATGGTAAAGTGCGGGTATAAAACAAGGCATCGGGAACCGGTGGTTCCTTGAAGAGGGTCGGTTGTCTGTAATTACAAGAGCTAAATTATAGGGTTGTATTTAAAAAAGCATAACCAAAATCCGGGATTGACTATCCAGAATTCGGGTTTTTTGAAAAAGTGCTGTTACAAATGTAATTTGCGCTATTTTTTTTAACAGAATGTTGCATTATAGGTACTGTGAGCCTGTTCAATATGTATGCAGGGTAGAAACAGGAGGGATAGCTTTTTTATCTTTGTAGTATCCTTCGCCGGTATGGATCGCTTCCATATCTAAATATCTCCTTTTTGAATTTTTAGTGGAGTTTGCCGGTCTTTTTGCAAACGGCAAGATGAACGGTTGTATCACAACCGGGTTTTGGGCTTGGGCCTCGGAACTCGGACGCCCTGTTGCTGTTTAGGTTTTTAAGCCTGGGATACACGAAAATGAAAAAGATGATGAAAAAGGAAAAAACAAGCCGTACCCGGGTGGTCCATGTCCGCTTAACCCCGGGGGAATACCAAAAATTACAACGGGAATTTCAGAAAACTACCTGTCGGAAACTAAGCCATTACCTGAGGCATTGCCTCTTGGAGCGGCCCGTGGTAACCACCTACCGCAATACCTCCCTTGATGATTTTATAGAAGAGTTTAGCCTGCTCCGCAGCGAACTTAACCGTATCGGGACCAACTACAACCAGGTGGTGAAAAAACTCCATGCCCTAAAACGCATCGAGGATTTTAAACCGTGGTTGTCTGCCTACCAGACGGATAAAATAACACTGCTGGAAGCCATAGCAGCTATAGAGAACCACCTGCAAAAAGCCGCGGAATCATGGTTGCAGTGATCAATACAGGGCGCTCCATACACCGCAGCTTTAACTACAACGAGAATAAGGTGAAAGAAGGTGTGGCCGTATGCATAGGGCAGGGGAACTACCCCGTAAATGCCGATAAGATGAGCCTTAATATGAAGCTCAACCGTCTGCTGAAACGTACCGGGTTAAACCCTAATGTGAAGCGGAACAGTGTTCATATATCCCTGAATTTTGATCCTTCCGAACGCCTGTCGGAAGAAAAATTAAAGCGTATTGCGACTGCCTATATGGATAAGATTGGCTTTGGGAAACAGCCCTATCTGGTCTACCAGCACCACGATAGCGGGCACCCCCACCTGCATATTGTAACCACCAATATTGAAGCGGACGGCAATCGTATAGACCTGCACCATTTGGGCATACGCAAGTCCGAACCCGCACGCAAAGCTATCGAAATGGCCTTTGGGCTGGTAGTGGCCGGGCAGCAAAAAAAACAGGAATATACCTTAGACGCCGTAGACGCCCGAAAGGTGCAATACGGGAAATTGGCGACCAAAAAAGCCATTCAAAATGTTTTGGTCAATGTGTTGGACCGTTACCGGTATTCCAGCCTCCCTCAGCTTAATGCGATCCTGGAGCTCTACAACGTGCGTGCCGACCGGGGACAGGAAACTTCCCGGATGTACCGCTATGGCGGATTGCAGTTCCGGGTATTGAACCTCGATGGAACCCCTGTTGGCACCCCTATTAAAGCCAGCCTGTTTTATCAAAAGCCCACCTTAAAAAACCTGGAAAAACGATTTTCCAAAGCGAAAAAACAGAAGGACAGGCATAAACTCCGGCTTAAAAACACCATAACCAAAGTACTGCAACGGCAAAAGGGCACCACCTTGGAAGCCCTGGTAAAAAACCTGGAAGGACAGGGCATCCATACCGTGATCCGAAAAAATGCGGAAGGACGGTTATATGGGCTGACTTATATTGACCATCGCACACAAACCGTGTTTAACGGTAGTGAACTGGGCAAGGCCTACGGAGCCAAAGCCATACAAAACAGGCTAGGGGAAGGGATGGCCCCGGAGCCGAATTTCCTTCGTCATTCCGCTCCGAGGCCGGGATTGGGGTTACCGCCACAGTCAGCACCTGCTGTGGCCGAAACCAAAGATGTCATTCAGGACACCGAGCAAACCATTACTGCTAAATCTTCCGAATCCCTTTTAGAGACCCTGGTACAACCGGAACAGGTTTCCGACTACCTGCCATACCACCTTAAAAAATACCGCAAACGAAAGAAAAAGAAGAAAGGATAACCTAAAAGAAGTAGCTATGCAGACAGGAGAAAATGAACAGGCGCTACGAAAGATTGTGGACATGACCAGGCTGATAGCCGTTACCGTTTTATGCCTGCACTTTTACTATTACTGTTATACGGCCTTTCGGCAATGGGGGCTGGTCAGTAGTTTTAGCGACCGGTTGTTGTCAAATATTGCAGCTACCGGTTTCTTTGCCGGTTTCAGTACCTCCAAACTCTTTGCATTAGGGGTGCTGGCCATTTCCCTGCTGGGAGCCAAGGGACGGAAAGACGACAAACTACGGTATAAAACAGCCTTTACCTATATCCTTCCCGGCTTGGGTATTTACTTTTTAAGTGCTTTTTCCCTGTATTTAGCGCTGGAGGCGACCACAGTGGCCCTGGTGTATATGGCCCTGACCTGTACAGGGTTTTTGCTGGTACTCTCCGGGGGGACCCTGCTCTCGCGGATCATAAAAACCAAATTATCCAACCAGGATATCTTTAACCGCGAAAATGAAACCTTCCCACAGGAAGAACGCCTGCTCGAAAACGAGTATTCGGTAAACCTTCCGGCACGCTACCGCTTGAAGGATAAGATGCGGGATAGCTGGATCAACATCATTAACCCTTTTCGCGGGCTTATGGTACTGGGAACACCCGGTTCCGGGAAATCCTATTTTGTTATTCGGCATGTGATTACCCAGCATATCCAAAAAGGATTTTCCATGTTCGTCTATGATTTTAAGTTCGATGACCTTTCCATAATAGCGTATAATGCCTTTTTAAAATATAAGCACCGTTACACAAAAGTGCCCAAATTCTATGTGATCGATTTTGATAAGATCATGCACCGCTGCAACCCGCTGGAACCCTCTACGATGATCGACATTACCGATGCGGCGGAATCGGCACGCACTATCCTGATGGGGCTCAACCGGGAATGGATCAAAAAACAAGGGGACTTTTTTGTGGAATCGCCCATCAATTTTCTTACGGCCATTATCTGGTATCTGCGCAAATACCAGGACGGCGAGTTCTGTACCCTGCCCCATGTGATCGAACTGATGCAGGTAGACTATGAAGACCTCTTTACCCTGCTCCGGATGGAACCGGAGATAGAAGTACTGATAAACCCTTTTGTCAATGCCTATATCAATGATGTGATGGAACAGCTCGAAGGACAGATCGCCGCGGCTAAGATCGCCATGGCCCGCTTGTCGTCACCCTCACTGTACTATGTGATGTCCGGGAACGACTTTACCCTGGATGTCAATAACCCGGACGATCCCAAAATTGTCTGTATGGGGAACAACCCGCAAAAGATACAGACCTATGGAGCCGTACTGTCCCTGTACATTACCCGTTTGGTCAAACAGGTCAACCAGAAAGGAAAACTTAAATCCTCCCTTATTTTTGATGAGTTCCCGACCATTTACCTGAACAATATGGATAGCCTGATCGCAACAGCGAGAAGCAATAAGGTAGCGACCTGCCTGGGAGTACAGGATTTCAGCCAGCTCCGTAAAGATTACGGCAGGGAACAGGCCGATGTACTGATCAATATTATCGGGAATATGATCAGTGGCCAGGTTACCGGAGATACTGCCAGAAGCATAAGTGAACGTTTTGGGAAGATCATGCAGGACCGGCAGAGCATTTCGATCAATTCGGGGGATACCTCGGTAAGCAAGAACAAACAACTGGAACTGGCCGTTCCGGCATCCACTATCGCTTCCCTGAGTTCCGGGAAGTTTGTGGGGATGGTGGCCGATAACCCTGTCGATAAAATTGACCTGAAAGCCTTCCACGGAGAGATCATCAACGACCATGAAGCCCTCAAAAGGGAAGAGGAGGGCTATAAGCCTATAGCCCCGGTACGGCAACTGGATTCTGAAATGATACAACGCAATTACCGGGAGATTAAAGAGGATATCCAGGATATTATCGAAACGGAAATCGACCGTTTACTGCATAATCCGGCTACGGCGCACCTGGTAATCCGGAAAGGACGTTAAAGAGTTTCTTATAGTTATTCATCTTAGGGGATATAAGTCATTATGGATTTCATTTTTTTGTGTACCTTTAAAAGGTAATCCGCTTATAATTAGTGTTTTGATGTGCTGATTAAAAATAGCTGGTTGCTTTCATGATAATGATTTCTTTATTGCAAATTAGTGGTTATGGTTAAAGAATTAATTAGGCATAGATGGTTGCCATATATTATACTTGCCCTATTGGTTGGGTTTCAAATTTCATGTTCGGATGATGATGATGACGGGAACACTACATTTGAGTCCGAGGGTAAAATAACCGGGGCGGATCTCAGGGACTGTGTCTGCCAGTGCGGAGGCTATTTTATTGAGATAGGAGAAGAAACCTATCGATTTGACCCAGATGAACTTCCTGATAATAATTTAGACCTTTCCGCAGATAATATGCCGATGGAAGTAGAACTCAATTGGGAATTAAAACAGGCTGATTCGGATTGTTCCGCTTCGGATAGAATAATAATTTCGGACATAGCCCGAAAATAAAACAGTTAAATATTTATTGTGCTCTCCACGATCCTTTCATAGGAAGCGTGATATCTGTGTGTGCGGAAAAGTGTACTATCAGATTCTAACAAACACCTAAATCCAAAACCAATCATTATTGAAAATTACAACACCTCCAATGCCCAAGGTAACATTACCTCATATGACCATACCGGAAACCCATTACGGACATTAAATTATAGTCCTGAAAAAAGGGTGTTTAGATTTAATGTTTCGGATTTACCCAGTGGCAGGTACTTAATGAATGTACAATATGACCAGATGGATGTGACCCATCATATTTTGATACAACATTGAAAGCAAAAAAAAAGAGGTGGTTTAAATAAACACCGGTCGGCAATAAGATTTGGTTAGTAAACGTTATTATCTCAAAATAGAAAATAATGAAAGACCTATTAAACAAGATCCGAACGGAAATCGAAACCTTTAACACAGATGCAACAGCACAAGTAGAAAGCGGTAACAAAGCTGCCGGGACCCGGGCCAGGAAAGCATCCTTGAACCTGGAAAAACTCCTTAAAGAGTTTCGTAAGGCGTCCGTGGAAGCCTCTAAAAAATAACCCCATACGCAAGCCATCCCGCCCCGGGATGGCTTTTTTGTTTTGTAATGAAATAGATCAAGGCTGCCCACTTTTGTAGTAGCTCCGAAAGCCCTTGTATTAATTTAAGTATACGTTCCTACAATATTTCCGAAAGGTAAGCTCGCAAACTATTTGTCGGACCAGGGACGGCATAAAGCCGTTCAGGGCTCACTTTTTATTCCGTTTCCTGGCCACTCCAAAAGTTTGTCTTCCGCTTGGTAAGTGCTCAAATATTGTTTAACTAAAATCCAGGAATCATGGAAACACAAACAAAACAAAAAAGAGCACAGAAAACAACCGGCAGGAAGAAACCCGCCAGAGAGAATGTTAAGACCGTTGCCGACAAGAACGGAACCAGCCTTCAGGTCCGGGAGCTGGATCTGGCCGTTATAAAGCCTGATCCGAAACAACCCCGAAAGACCTTCGACCAGGAGAGCCTCCAATTACTGGCCCAAAGCATTGCCGAGCATGGGGTCCTGCAACCCATCACGGTCCGGAAAGCTAAGACCGGTTACATCATTGTGATGGGAGAACGCCGGTACCGGGCTGGTAAACTGGCCGGGCAAAAAACCATTCCCGCCATCGTCAGGGACTATGACGATGATCAAGTCCTGGAAGTACAGATCATCGAAAACCTGCAACGCCGGGATGTGGAACCCACCGAAGAAGCTGAAGCCATGGCCTACCTGGTCTACAGGTATAGCCCGGCAGAGATAGCAAAACGTTTGGGCCGCACTGAAAACTTCGTCAGGCAACGCCTCAAACTGGCTGGGCTGATCGAAGGGTTCAAACACTATGTACGAAGCGGGGAGATGACCCTTTCCCTCGGGATAGCTGTGGCGCTCTTCGACCCCGAAGAACAACAGATGATGCTGGAAAGCCTGAACGGGGAATTTCATGCCAACAAGCTCAAAAGGCTGATAGAGAACGAAACCTTTAACCTCGAAAATGCCCCTTTTGATCTCTCGGATAAAAAACTACTTCCGAAAGCCGGTGCCTGTACCCTGTGTCCCTTTAACGCCGCCAACCAGGGCAACCTGTTCGGTGAAGGTAAAATGATCTGTACCCGGACTGCCTGTTTTGAGAACAAAAAGGTGCAGACCTTGCTGAACCTGATCAGGAAGGCCAAAAAGGATAAATTGATGCTGGTGCCCAAGATCAGCAGCTATTGGGCGGAAGAAGAAGGCAATCAATACATCATGGCCCGGATGGAAGAACACGGACTGGCCGTGCACCTTACCGATGAGCTTGACATCCTCAAAGAACCGGTGAAACCCACCCTGGAAATTATCAGGGAACGAAACCAGCATATCGACTACAGCGATGAGGAACTACAGGAGGGGCTGGACCATGCCCTGGAAACCTATGCCGAAGCGCGGAAGGAATACGATAACGCTACCGGTGATGGCTTCTCAAAAGGTATCCTGCTCCATACGGATTCCTATAAGTCCGAAGCGATCCTGGTAAAGTTAAGGGAAATACCCGAACGGGTAGAAACAGCACAGGCACTTCCGCTGGATAAGCGCAAGATGGCGGAATGTACCCCCGAAGAACAGATCGTTAAGATCGAAGGACGCGAATTCCGGAAAAAACAGATTGAAAATAACAGGTTATTCGAGGAAGTGGCATACATGATCCGTGATACGGAATACATCAATATGGATAAACCCTTGTCCACGGGAGAAATGGCCGCCTTTGCGATCTCCCTGTACGAAAACAATATCGGGTATTATGGGCAGACCGACCAGTTCAGGGATTTTTACGGAAATGTCATCGAAGGAACCCGGGAAGAGATTGTAGCCCGGTTTAAAGAGGATTTTAAGGAGGCCACCCTCAACAAGCTCATCCGGTACCTGCTCACCAGGCAGGTGCACTTCGGGGAAAGCAACCATACCAATGACTGGACCAACATCAGTTTCTATGCGGCCATGAAGGCATACTATAAGAAGGAAATTGAAGCCATTGAAGCCCGGTATGCCGAAGCCGGGGACAAACGGGAAAAAAGGGTGAAGGAGCGCATCGAGGTACTCCAAAAACAGGCTAAAGCCCTAAAAGGATAGCTTAGGGTAATTGGAGTTATGGAAGAGGCCGGGAAACCGGCCTCTTCCTTTTTTTTATGAACTTTTTTTATTGTCAGGAGGGGGTAATATAAATTAACCTAGTACGTGGATTGCCTTAAGGATAAATGTATACCTTTATAAAGATAGACAGGTTTTTAAAGAGATTTGGTTTCTTTTGCTGTTGCAGGCCAAAAAGAATGCCGCAAAGTCCGCTATGGCGTGATCACCCCTTTGATCCGTCGTAATCACGACTTTTAATTCCCATTTACCTGGCCTAACTTTGAAGTATAAAACAAGTTGAACTAAAAAATAAAGATCATGGCAAACAACACCGTAACCTTACACCGGGTACTGACTGCTACCCCTGAGAAAGTATTTAAAGCCTTTTCAACCGCAGAGGCCTATGCCGCCTGGCTGCCGCCCTATGGCTTTACCGCAAAAGTGCACCAACTGGATTTTAAAACAGGAGGTGCCTATAAAATGTCCTTTACCAATTTCTCCACCGGTAACGGCCATTCCTTCGGAGGTAAGTTCCTCGACATAAAACCCAATGAAATGATCAGGCATACCGATCGGTTTGATGATGCGAACCTGCCGGGGGAAATGACAACCACGATCCGGTTTGCAAAAATTTCCTGCGGAACGGATCTACATATCGTACAGGAGGGCATCCCTGATGCTATTCCCCTAGAGATGTGCTACCTGGGCTGGCAGGAATCACTGGAAAAACTAAAGAAACTGGTCGAGCCCGAAATTCCCGATGCTTAACCCATGTTATACCTTTAAATGCCCCTTACGGATCAAAATAACAAACAAGTGCACCATGGATTGTGCCTTGAACTCCTTTTTTAACTTTAAAAGTTCCTTTTCAATGGTGCTTAGGCTATTGGGGGTGATCCCCCGCCGTTTTAAATAGGCCGATACTTCCGGCTGGGTATACCCCTTGGCCATCTGCCTTACAATTAATTTCTGTACCCTGGTGATCATCATATTAATGTAACTCCTGTTTTTTTGTTTTAGTATGGTTTCCCGTAAAAATGGAGTTTGTCCTGCATGATTTCAGACCGCTATCCCCTGTGGACCGAATTCAGGATATAATAAATTCAGGGGCGTAGATTCATAGTTTTTGAACGATACTGTCCAATTTGTAATTTATGGTTTCAGTATGTCCACCGCACATACTGAAAATAACTTTTCCTTCCGGATCTATGATTATTTTTGCCGGGCTACAGTACATGTTATAATTCAATTGTTCTTCCTTTTCAAAAGACCAGGACCTTGTGTTGTCAATTTGATTGAATTGAATGTCACTTTGATGGAGTAAAGCATCCAGTTCGTTTTCACTTTCAATCAACCCTTCAATAATCCCGATAAAGGAAATTTTACCCTTGAATTTTTTATAGGTATAGTTCAGTTCCGAAGCCATATCATAACTTTCGCTAGGTTTTAAATATCCCTTGTCATAAATAAAGATCACCCAATAGTTACCGGCGTTATTTTTAGAATTGAACTCGTTTCCCTTTATGGTTTTTGCTTTGAAACTTTTGGGTTTTTCATTCAAGAACAGTTTGATCTGGGTTGAATCATTAACTTGATCGGTAGGAACAGGATTTGTTGGGTTGTTTGCATTTTTGCAGGAAAAAATCAAACCGGAAATTAGTGCTAATAGGACAGTTCTGAATTTCATTTGTATTACAATTTTACACACCAGGGTCCGGCGTTGTGTAGCGTTTTTTTGATTAATAACATTGCAGGGTAAATTCGATGCGTTCCGATTTTGGATCATAAAAAACATAAATCAATCCGGTATCTCCCCACATCAATCCGGCATGGTCCTCTGAATCTATTTGAAATAAAAGTTTCATGGATTTACCTTCGTTATCTTTTGGGGTAGCCTCTCCTTGAACCCATTTGGGATAGCCCCCGAGTTGGCTCTGATAATCCTGTTCCCCAATGAGTTTGGTAACTACCTGGTCATAAGGTTCCCAGGGCTCATTTTCGTTTAGCACACAAGATAATTTTGAGGCATCAGGACAGTGCAGATCAATCCCTTCCCAATCGGGTAACGTCCTTGTTGGTTTAAAAGCAATCCCGCAATAGCTCGATGTATATGACGTTTCAGGTTTTTCAATGAATTTTAGATGTTCCGGATTCACTTTAGGGTATATTTTTACTTTCCACCCATCATCTATAGAATCCCAGGGAGATACCTCCCAGTCGTAATAGAATTGGATCAGCGCGATATGCTTTGGTAAATCTAGATCTGGAGCATTGAATACTTGAAATATGAAATCTAGTGCTTTTCCGTCTTTGGTAGTTGGCCAGTGTTCACCTTTTTCAAAATACGGCTGCCCTCCAAAATGAGAATTCAATTGAGAGTTCTCAGGAGGCCTTGAAGCCGGTAAAACTTCAATTTTTGTGGTTTCCCGGATTAAGGGCTTTACTAATGCTTCTAAATCTGAAATTGATTTTAAGTTGAGTTTATGGAGTTCATTTCTGTAGGTATCAAAATGGGAACCCGTTTTCGTGTTATTTTTCCCGGTTTTATATCCAAATATGTTCTTCCAAAAGCTCATATCATTGATCTGTTTTATATTGGGTATACAAGGTATTCAAATTCAGTTTATCAAAAAGGGTTAGGCTACAACATTATTGGTGATAGTTATTCATGTATTTTAATTTCCAAATGATCTGTCATATTTAATTTTTCAAAATTTATAATCAGAAAGTTTAATTCTTCTTTAGTTTCGGATTTAATTCTTTCGACATCTTTATAATATTTCTCATTACAAACAATTGGATCATAGTGTGCTTGTGTTTCCATATTCGAAGATCCAAAGGGGTACCCCTTTGGGATTTCCCGTTTGTATTCACTTAGATTCCAAAACTTCTTTTTAAAAATATTCTTGGATAATTTTTTTTCATCAATATCAATTACCACTTTTAAATTTTGATGTCTATTAAAATAATTTTCAAGCCTTAAATCAAAATCTAGCAAACAGTTTTTTTTGCGATCATATAAGTTAAGGGATTTTAAAATATCAATCTTAAAACTGTCAAGACCATTATTCGGCTGTATTTTTAATTTTTTTATATTCATTTGTCAAGAGAATTGGGTAAGGCTATACAGAAACTAAATACAGTGGGTCAAAAGAACAGCACAAGTTCCAACTTTATTTGGCCATTGAGGATATAGATTATACTAAAACCAAAGCTAAAAGTATCAGAGGTGCACTCCATTCTTAATCAGGAGCGGAGCTGTCTACCCATTGTAGACAATATTTATTTTAAGTAACCTAATGTATTTACCATTTCAAACTTTGGACTTCTTTTCATGAACTCCCTCAAAAAAAGCAGTATGGGCTGTTCCCATAATTATAAATACCCTGTCGTTTTTTGTCATTGGAATTCTGTTTAGATTAGAATATATTTTCATATTTCTATGGTAAAAGATAGCTGCATTATCAGCTCCTTCAAACCCGTCACCTATACCTACATAAAGTAATTTATCTGCATTGGTGTTTATTGAATAATCAAGATGCACGGGTTCATTACTTAATTTTAATTTTTCAAGTAATGACAATTTTTCATAGTTCGCTTCACGTTTAGCAATTTCGGGATAATCTTTAAATGGCTCGTTTGTAAGTTGTAAATATGTTTTTGGATCAATGGAGTTTTCAAGTTCTGGACTTCTTTCAATATAATCCCCAACACTATAATTATATCCCATATGATTATCTATTCCATATATTTTTTTCACATTGCTCAACCTACCTACATCAAACCCAATCATACTACTTTCGCCATAATTAGTATTTAATTTAGAGGGGTTATCCAAAAATTGTTGATAGGCTCTATTAATCTCATCATTAAATTTCGGTAAGTTTTCAATACATATTATCGTTGGCTTAAATTCAGCTAGCATTTTAGAAATTTCTCTAATTTCTTTCTGTGCTTCCTCGCTATGCTCATCAAATTCTGTTTTGTTGGCATCAGGCGTATGTCCAAAGTGGAATGTTCCAAAATTTAGAACTTTTATTTTATTATTTTTTTGTTCAGATAAGCTTTCCTTTTTTAATTCGTGAGATTTATTTGCTGTCTTACAGCTGAAAAATAAAATACATAAAAGTAAAATGGTTTGTTTCATTTATCGTTTTGTTATATTGGCTATAACGGCAGTCTTTAAACTACCGATTAAAGATTAAAAATAGATTGATTTCAGGTGTAAAACAAATTAACATTTTAATATTGACTACACGCAAAAAACGTAATTTTAAACTCCTAAGGGTAATCATCCAAGTTGAGAGCATTTAGGAAAGGCTACGAATAGTATAATCTAATGTTCCTTTCTCTTTGTCATTAAAGGATTTTTTAAGTAATTCATAATATTCAACTTCAATATCTACCCAATTCAGTTCTTTTTGCCTTTTTGTAAGTATTTCTAAAAATTTATTCTTGAAGGTAAAATCAACATTTTGTGACTTTAAATTAATTAATAACTCTTCAAAATTTGTCGCGTCAATCTTAGTTGTTGCTCCCCAAGGGCCATATATTCCATCTACTCTAATTTCTTCATTTTCAAATATAATTCCATTGCTTGTGATATTGAACATCTTGGTTGGTATCAACTTAGCTGTTATGGCTCATTTCATATTGTACTATTCTTTTGTCCACTGTATGGTAGTAGGGTTGTAATGCTTCATTTCTTGAATGTTATTGTAAAAGGGCCTTACCAAATTAAGAAAGGGGGTAAATTCAGGGCTTTTTCTAAATCCATTCAAGTGCTCATCGGCAGAGGTCCACTGAATAAACACGATATAATTATCCGGATCTTCATCACCGTGCACTATGTTGTAACCGAGGCAATAGGCTGACGATTGAAGGTGTTTCCCGGCTTCGGAATATGCTTGTTCAAAATTTTTGTGCTGGCTTTTTGGAATTGTATAACGAATAACTTCTAAAGAGTGATTTGTGTTCATATTTTCTGATTTTAATTGTGAGAAGCCTTTTTGAGAAAGGAAGAATAGCATTGCTGCAATGACATAAACTGATTGCATAACTATTTTTGGTTTCATTTTCTTAGATTTAATACGATCTTTTATATAGATGTAAACCTAAATAAAATATCCCTGAAGGGAAATACCTGTCAAAATTGACAGGTTGAAAATTTAATGATAGCTTAACAATATGGGGACAAATTTTGATCGGACTTTTCCCGCCTATTCCAAGTCAACCAATTTACCTTTAGCGCACCCTAATTCCCAACCCCAGTTGGCAATGGCATCCAATACGGGAATAAGGGTCTTGCCAAATTCCGTCAGTGCGTATTCCACTTTTAAGGGCGGTTTAGTTCCCTGGACCTTTCGCATGACCAATCC
>NZ_JAHKRR010000019.1 GCF_018863395.1 Sinomicrobium weinanense | reverse complement strand
GTCAAACTCTTTTAAAATCCTGGCGATTTGCTGGGGTGAAAATTTACTCTTTTTCATTTTTTGAACTGAGGTTTAAAATTAATCATTTTTATAATTTTAAACAGTTCAGTTTTTAGGGAAGCTTACAGGCTTATAATTCTTGTTTTATAGATTATAGGTTAGCTCTTATTTCAATGGAATACTTTTTTCTTTACTTTTATTATTAACAAACTCTTAAATTATTTAGCATGATGGAAAAATTACTAAAATTTATTTTCACCGCGATTTTGTTTACTTCCGTTTCCTTGTTTTTCTTTGGGTGTCAAAAAGAAAGTGTCGAACCCGCTCTCGAAGAGACTATAAAATATGATGACCCCGGTATTGATATGCGGCAAGGCACAATCGATAATTTTAAGGGGGATATACATTTCCATGAATCATTAAAAAAAATAGCATCTAACATTGAGAAAGCGAAACAAAATAATAATGCATCAAAAAAGAAACAGAATTTCACGATTGATTCCAATAAAGTTGTAAGGGTTAAAAGAAATTCGGGTACTACATACAGCATTTTGGCAAAAAGAGAAGAATCGCAAACAGGTACCGTAGACAATCTTATTATTTCAATAGACCAAAATAATTCTATTAACAGTTATATTCTGAGTTATATCCCGGAAAATAAAGGTTTTGTTAGCCATCCAGGGCATTCTGCATATGCGTTTAATGGTTCGTTAAAAGTGACTTCTGTAGATATGGATGTTTCTGGATTATTGGCTCAAAAAACAAGTTTTATAGAGATAACTGTATTAGTTTGTGATTGGAGTGAAGGTAATGTTCATGGGACATGGCATTTGGCTGGTTCGAATTGCACCCCTGGTTTTATCCAGGAGGTAACCGTCATAGTTGATTATGAGGTGAATGATGGCCCAAATAGTACCATTAGTATGGGGGAATATACAACTATAGATGGAGAAATAGTATCTGGGGTAGGTAGTAATGGAGGAGCCGGGGGGAGTACTCCAATATTAATATTGGGCGATGATGAAAATGTATATGTTGAATGTGAAATTATATTGGATGCTCTTGAAGGATTGAGTAGCTTTGAAAAAAATTGGTTAAGAAATAATCTGTGGTTTGCTCAAAAGCTATTTGATTTTCTGGAACCAGAACTATTTTCTCCGGAGGCTAAAGAATTCGCGGAACTATGGTTTCATGCCGAAATGTACCAAGATTATGATCTAATTTTAACTCATCCCGTGTTTACCCAACAAGATCCTTATAATGTATGGAATAATGTGACTCAGACTGAAAGAGATTTAGTGAAATCAAATCCAGTTAAGGGTTACAAAATATTCAAAAATAGAGAAATAGCTACTTTTATGACAGTAAATAAATTTAATCGTAATGGTAGAAATGATAAATCGGACGCATTTAGACATGCATTTTATCAAGCTATTAATACTAGAGATGTAGGAATCTCATTTACAGGACAGTTTGCGGATGCACATGAGAGTGAAGTGCCAAGTAATCTTAATTTGGAGAAAAAAATGGATTTATACAATAATGAAGTAGGTATTATGTTTGCTGCATCTAACCCAGATATGACTAATCAAGGGTTTGCAGATGCAATATATCAAAAAATACTTGATGGGGAATTAAGATATTTATCCCCGTTATCAACTATAGTACCTCCCAATTATGGCATAATAAGTACAACAAAATTAACCCCAACTAATCAATAAATTAAATGATTTATGAAAAAAAGTGTATTCATAATAATATTATTTTCTTTTTTAACGGGATGCTATAATCATGGAGTTGAGTTTGAACTTAAAAATGAAAGTGGAAATGTGATAGATTCTGTTGAAATATCGAATGGTTTCACAAAGATAAAAATGTATGATATAAATAAAGATATAACTTCTTCTTTTTTAGATTTTAACGGCAATGACAAGAAAGTGAGTGGTGATGGCTCCTATACTATAACAATATTTTCCAAAGGGAAATACAAAACGGAAGGTTTTGGGTATTATAGCAATGGAGTCCCTTCGATAGATTATTATAAAGTTTTAATTAAAAAAGACACTATTTTAGTGAAAGAAATTATAGATTAATTCATAGCTTTTCCTTTTCTAAGGAACTTATATTAGGGAGATTTTGGACGGGAAAATAAAGTGCGATGCCTTTTCAGGATTCGCTTTTTCTCAAAACTCCAGCTTCAACTGCTCCGGCAACAACCGGAAACTCTTCCTGTGATATTTGCTAGCCCCGTATTTCCTGATGGCCTCCCGGTGCTCTTTGGTAGGGTAGCCCTTATTTTTCTTCCAGTTATACATGGGGAATTCTTCATGGATCTTTTCCATATAGGCGTCGCGATAGGTCTTGGCCAGTACAGATGCCGCGGCGATGCTCATGTACTTACCATCGCCTTTAATAATGCACTCATGCGGAATATTTTTATAGGGTCTGAACCTGTTACCGTCTACCAGGATGAATTCGGGGATGACAGATAGCTGGTCAATGGCTCTGTGCATCCCTGTTATAGAAGCATTCAGTATGTTTATCTCGTCTATTTCCGCTTCAAAGACGTGGCACACTCCATAGCACAGGGCCTGCTCTTCTACCACCGGGCGCAATAATTTCCTGCGCTGTTCCGAAAGTTGTTTGGAGTCGTTCAGGGTGGTATTGGTAAAGTCTTCGGGGAGTATGACCGCCGCCGCCGTAACCGGCCCGGCAAGGCATCCTCTTCCGGCTTCATCGGTTCCCGCTTCCAGGATTTTGTGCAGGTGGTGTTTTAGCATATTGTTTTTGTTTTGTTAACAAAATAAAACAATAAACGGGAATAAATGGCAGTGAGTCATGGCGAAAGTGTATTTTAAGAAAAACCCTTCATTTTTTACATGTCTTGTCGATCAGAAAAAGGCAAGGATTAAGGTAAAACAAAACTTTTTTGTACGTTAATTTATTGCGGTGTTTTGTGTTTTTATTCTCCTTTAATAATCCTTTTGTTGTTTAGGGGTAAATAAACTTTTGTTTGCTTCAAAAAATTAACATTTACAACTAAATGTGTTTAACATTTCCCTCGTGTTAAATTTTTGTTATTCCCGGAGAAAAATTTCAATATTTGTTCATAGCTAAATCAAATATATGTAATATGAGATCAAACTTTACACAGATTTTGACGCTTTTGTTGGCGTTTATTGTACAGTTCTCCTTTGCACAGGAGAAAACGATCACAGGTAATGTGACGGACCAGGGTGGTGTGCCGTTACCGGGGGTCAACATTGTAATTAAGGGGACAGCTACGGGAACCCAGACCGATTTTGACGGGAATTACAGTATTACTGCCGCTGAGGGGCAGGTACTACAATTTACCTATATCGGCATGACGGCCATCGAAAAAACGGTAGGAGCTTCGAATACCGTGGATGTTGTGATGGCAAATGATACCCAGGCCCTGGAAGAAGTAGTAGTGTTGGGGTATAGGACAATGGACAGGAGTAAAGTCACGGGTAGTTCTGATCAGATACAGGGCGGAATTGTTGAGGATATTCCCGTTGTAACTGTTGACCAGGCCTTACAGGGTAAGGTAGCAGGGGTGGCTATTTCTCAAACTTCAGGGACTCCGGGGTCTGCTCAGAATATCAGGATTCGGGGTGTAAGTTCTATTACCGCTAATAATGAACCGTTATATGTGATAGACGGGGTGCCTGTTATGAATTCTAACATATCGGGTAGTGTAGAGGATGACGGATCTGCCGGGACAGGTAGTTCAATAAGTCCTTTGGCTGCAATCAATAGTAAAGATATTGAAAGTATTACTGTTTTGAAAGATGCTTCGGCAACAGCTGCGTATGGAGCTCGAGGAACCAATGGAGTAATAGTTATAACAACTAAAAAAGGAAAAGAAGGAAAAGTATCATTTGATTTTTCTTCAGCCATTGGTATTCGAAACGATGCATATAATAAAAGAAGGCCGCTTACAGGGGCAGAAAGGATTATGTTGACGGAAGAAGCTGTTTATAACTCTTATAGTAAAGATAACGACTTCACCAGAGAAGAGGCATATGATTTTATGATAGAAAATAATATTGGCGGAACTGCGGATTGGAATGGTAAAGAAGGCGATTGGTATGATGCGCTAAAGAATAAAAATGCGATGCTTCAAACGTATAATCTTTCCGCAAGGGGAGGTTCTGAAAAATCGAATTTTTATGCTTCTTTGGGGTATAACAAAACTGAAAACACTGTTGTTTCTAATGATTTCAGGCGGATTACAGGATTGTTAAGCGTGAATCAAAAACTTACAAAAAGACTTGATTTTTCCACCTCTATTAATGTTTCAAATACAGTACAGGACGCACTTTTAGAACAGGGATCATATTATGGGAATCCGTATTTGACACGTTATTATATGTCTCCTTACGAACAGCCATATAATGAAGACGGGAGTTATAATACGGATATAAATTCATCTGTGTTCAATACCTTGTATACGTTGGCGAACGATATCAACAGGAATAATTTGACAAGAGGGTTGATTAATTCTGCATTGAATTGGGAAGTAATAGATAACCTCACCTTTAAAACACGTTTTAGTATAGATTATTTATCTAATGATTACAAAAGATATGCTAACAGATATCATGGTGACGGAGAGGCGACCAATGGTTATGCAGAATCCTCTGTAAGGAAAAATTATAACTGGGTATCTCAGAGTTCCTTGAATTATAGATTTTCCATAAACGGAGATCATAATTTTGATGTTACTGCCCTGTTTGAATATCAGAAGAATGAGATGTCGTATGTCTATGGGTACGGAGAAAATTTTCCTGCTGACGGATTGACAAATATAAACTCGGCAAGTGCTAATTATGATGCAGATTCGCAGTATACAAACTGGAAGAATGTTTCTTATTTGGGAATGTTGAACTATAATTACAGAGGGAAGTATGTTTTAGACTTTACATACAGACGTGAAGGTTCATCCCGTTTCTTCCCCGGGAGAAGATTTGGTGATTTCTGGTCTGTTGGAGGAGCCTGGAACATTGATGACGAGGATTTTATGGACGATACGGTCTTTAGTAAACTGCGTTTAAGAGGATCTTATGGTGTTACGGGAAATGCTGGAGAAAAGATCAACCAATACCAACCTCTTATGGATTTTAATAGGTCATATACGGGGAACGGAGCTCCATATCCGAGCCAATACGGGAATGATTATTTATCCTGGGAAAAAGCTGCCACTACAGACGTAGGCTTGGAATTCGGAGTGTTAGATAACAGACTTACCGGTTCGGCAACTTATTTTCGTCGAAGAACTTACGATTTGTTACAGGAAGTGCCTTTGTCCTTAACTACTGGTTTTAGCGATCAAACTATTAATGTAGGTGAAATGGTAAACAAGGGAGTTGAATTGCAATTGGATTTCGATATATTGAGAAGTGAAGATTTTAATTGGTCTGTTTCCGCAAATTATGCTACGGTAAAAAATGAAGTTACCGAATTGGCATTGGATCAAAATGGTACCCCACGTAATCCGGACGGCAGCAGTTCTTATAAGACCACAGAAATCGGACTGCCTGTTGGGGCATGGTATATGCCTACCTGGGCTGGAGTTGATCCTCAAACAGGTGCTCCGCAATGGTATGTAAATGGAGTAGACGGAGAAGTAACTTCTAATTACAGTCAGGCGGAACGCGTATATCAGGGGGCCAGTCCCTTGCCTAAATATACGGGAGGACTGTCAACTCAGTTCAAATACAAATGGTTCTTCCTGGATGCTAGTTTGTATTATGCAGGAGGGCATAAAATTTATGAGCAATACGCGCAACATTATTTTCAGACTAATAGGTTTACTTTAGGCTCTAATAATGGAATTGAAGAATTGTTAGAACGATGGCAACAACCGGGGGACATTACAGATGTACCTAAGTTGCAATATGCAACAAACGATAATTTTGGACGTACATCATCCAGGCATTTGTATGATGGAGATTATATTAGGTTAAAGGACGTTACCATCGGGTTTAATTTGCCGGATACAGCGCTGGAAGCCTTAGGTGTAGATGGAGTTACTTTTACGCTAAGAGGGTCTAACCTGGCTACTTGGGTAAAGGATAGCGGGTTGAAACTGGATCCGGAGGTAAGGGCCAGTGGTTATACATACCTAAGTACGCCTCCGGTTAAATCGTATGTGTTTGGTGTAAATGTAAAATTCTAAAGAAATGAGAAAAATATTATATATATTATTGGTTTGCGTCGGTTTCGGTTTGCAATCTTGTTCCGACAGTGATTTGGAACCTAATCTTTCGCAGAACAAAAATATTGATTTGAGTATTAATAATGAAGAAGATCTGAAAGGACTTCTTTACGGGGCTTATGACAGAATGTCCAGAACCCAGTATTATGGCAGGGATTATATTGTATACGGAGAAGTCCGTAGCGATAATATGTATTCAAATGCTAATTCTAATCGTTTTGTGAATGCGGCCGAAATGAATATGGTTTCCACAGATGCGTATCCTTCAGATACCTGGGAGAGAATGTATCAGGTAATTGCATCGGTTAATACGATTATCAATAAGGATCCTGAAGAACTGGAAGAAGGGGTGGATATGAAGGCAGTTAACCATTTTAAAGGACAGGCATTTGTTATAAGGGCACTGGTGCATTTCGATCTTGTTAAGTTGTACGGTCAACAACATGTTGAAGGACAGGGAGGTTTGGATGCATTAGGAGTTCCGTATGTAACTACATTTAGGGAGGAAGACAATTTATATCCATCCAGAAGCACAGTTGCGGAGGTGAGAGATATGGCCATGAGTGACCTGGATGCTGCGTTAGACCTGATGTCAGAAGAATTGGATGATACCTCTAAACAAACAATAACTACCAATGCTGTAAATGCCATCAGAGCTAGAATAGCATTGTACTTTGGAGATTGGAATACGGCCTTAGCAGCTGCCAAGGCGGTTATTGATTCCGGAAAGTTTCAAATCACTGAAGCAGATAAGTACAAGGATATTTTCAGTACGGATTCTACTCCCAATTCAATTTTTGAATTAGGCTATAATGCCGTTAATAATGAAGGGATTAATGGCCTGGCTAATATATATCAAAATACGAACTATGGTGATGTAGTGGTACTTCAGGACTTGTTGGATATGTATGAGGAGGATGATGTTAGGGCTGCTCCCGAAATGATAAATAAGACCGGGGATTATCTGCGTAATGTAGGAAAGTATTCTTCATTAGCACCTTATGATGATAATATTTTTGTGATCAGGTATGAGGAAATGATCCTTATATACGCAGAAGCATTACTGGAAACCGGAAATTCAGGAGAGGCTTTGACTTATCTCAATATGATTCCGGCCGAGAGGAATGCATCACCTTATTCTGAAGCCACTAAGGATAATATTTTGCTGGAACGTAGAAAAGAGTTGGCTTTTGAAGGATTTCGATTTGATGACCTGGCCCGGACAGGAAGCGATATTCCCTTAGTTGACGGATTGGATCAGACGCACGGAGGACCTGATTATGGTAGTTATAATTATGCTTTTCCAATTCCTTTTTCGGAAATAGGAGCTAATTCTAATATCGTTCAAAACCAAGGGTATTAAATAATATAATTGTAAATATTCAGAGCCCGGAGTGTAATGCGTATGATCTCCGGGCTTTTTTAGTTTAACAAATCCCTCCCTTATTCTTCCAAAAAATATACCTTTGCCTTTAATGCTGTTATATATGGTTTTACGGCATAATACAAGAACGATCCGAGTAGAGCGTTTTCACTATATCTAAGGAACCCGGTTTAAATGAAGCGTATATTTTTCTTATGTGCCCTGTTGTTTTTTACGGTAATTGTAAAAGGACAGGAAAAGAATTTTCCAGAAAAAAAAGGGGATACTGTGTCTCGTTCCCGTAAACCCGGCGGAAAGGGCAAGTCTGTAAATGATACTGTTGCCGATATAAAAGATTATAAGATCATCTCTTACAAACGGGATACCACTTATCTCGACACTTCATTGACCATAGATAAGGAATACAGGTATAACTATCTCAGAAGGGATAATTTCGAATTACTGCCTTTTTCCAATATGGGGCAGACCTATAATTCCCTGGCAAAGAATTTCCGGACTACCGGTTTGTACCCGGAATTAGGAGCGCGTTCCAAGCACTTTAATTATATGGAGGCAGAAGATATCAATTATTATAGTGTGCCTACCCCGACTACGGATCTTCTGTTTAAGACCACTATGGAGCAGGGGCAGTTACTCGATGCGTTCATCACCATGAATACGTCAAGGCGGCTCAATTTCTCCATTGCCTATAAAGGGATGCGATCGCTGGGAAAATATCAGCACACACTATCCAGTACCGGGAATTTCCGCGTTACGACCAATTACACGACAAAAGACAATAAATACCGGATGCGGGCACACTTTACGGCTCAGGATATCCTCAACCAGGAAAACGGAGGGATATCCAACAGGGACCAGTTCGAATCCGGAGAACCCGAGTTTTCCGACCGGGCCAGGATGGATGTGTTCTTCGAGAATGCAGAAAACCTCCTTATCGGTAAAAGGTATTTCCTGGATCATGAATATTTCCTGGTACGTCCCGGAAAGGCCTTTTCCCGTTTGTCCTTCGGGCACGAATTTCAGTACGAAACCAAGTTCTATAAATTTTTGCAGGAAAGTGCCGATGAAGATTATTTCGGTGCTGCCTACCAGCCTTCCGACCTGGAAGACAGGGCGAGGCTTAAGACCATGTATAATCAGTTGAGCCTTAATTATGGCGATAGGATTTTTGGCGACCTGAAATTCAAGGCCAGTCATTATAATTACAACTATTTCTTCAATACCGTCATTTATAGCGATGACGGGGTTATTGGCAATAAGCTCAATGGCGATGAAATAGCCATAGGGGGAGAATGGGCAAAAACCATAGGAAGGGTAAACCTCAATGCGGATATCGAGGTTAATATGATGGGAGACCTTAGTGGTAATACTTTTAACGGCACGGCTTCTTACGATATTAGCGACGATCTCAGGCTTTCGGGCTTCATTTCCTCAACGGCCAGGATGCCCAACTATAATTTTCTCCTCTATCTCAGCGACTATAAAAATTACAACTGGCAGAACGATGGCGATTTCGGTACCGAAAAAGTATATACGCTCGGAGGGACATTGCGATCGAAAAAATGGGGTAGTATAACCGCAAGCTATGCCACGATAGACGACTATACGTACTTTTATGAAACCGCAGATGCGGAAGATCAACCGAACATGGTCCTGTCCAGGCCTGCGCAATACGGAGGGACGATCAGTTACCTGAAAGTAAAAGGGGAAAATGAATTCCGGCTGGGAAAATTTGCCCTGCGCAATACGATAATGTACCAGAATGTCGCTCAGGACGACCTTGTGATGAATACTCCCGAATTTATAACCAGGAATACACTCTACTATTCCAATGATGTGTTTAAAAAAGCGATGTTCCTGCAGGTCGGGATCACCTTTAAATATTTTACCGAGTACTATGCGGATGGCTACAATCCCCTGCTGGGAGAATTCTACACCCAGACCCGCGAAAAGATAGGAGGCTTCCCGCTGGCGGACTTTTTTATCAATGCCCGTGTGCGCCAAACCCGGATCTATTTAAAAGCCGAACACTTTAATTCTTCGTTTACCGGGTATGATTACTATTCCGCACCCAATAATCCTTACCGGGATTTTATCGTGCGTTTCGGCCTTGTCTGGAATTTTTTCAGATAAACAGGGGGCTGCGGAATACGTGAAAATAAGAAAACACGAAATATTTCCCCATGATCATTTCTTATAACTTCTTCATATTCAGCGGGGCTTAAATTTTTTTAAAAAAAGGGCAAATAAATGTTGGCTGGAATGAAAAAAGGGTTCTATATTTGCACCCGCTTTGCAGAGGAAGAGTGAAGGATAGGAAGGGA
>NZ_JAHKRR010000018.1 GCF_018863395.1 Sinomicrobium weinanense | reverse complement strand
GTTCGTTTTCCTTTAAGATCTTGATGATCTGACTTTCGGTAAATCTACTTTTTTTCATCGGACAGTTTAATGGTTTAAAGTTAAGAATTTCGAATTTTAAACTGTCTTATTTTTAGGGAAGGCTACAGCTTTGCGAGATACGCTTGATTTATTGGGAGGCAAATGGAAAATTTGTATTCTGCGAAACCTCTCTTTTGGCACGATGCGGTTTAAGGATTTGCAGGAAACGGTCGTGGGGATTTCCCCGAAAGTCCTGTCGAAAGCACTATATGACCTGGAGCAAAACCTATTGATTACAAGAACGGTTAACAATACAAAGCCTGTTACGGTTTCTTATGCGATTACCCGACACGCTAAAGAAACAATACCTGTAATTAACGTACTACTTGATTTTGGTTTGAAACACCGGAAGAAAATTAAGGACAAATAATCTTTACCTTTTCGGTTTGCATTTCCCCCTATTGCTTATGCATAATGCTATGCACTGGCATTTTTTGGTGAAATCCCATCAAATTAAATAAACCCCTAAAAACATGAAAACCACGAAATTCATAGGAATTACGTGGTTTTATGTAGAATTTGAATTCTAAAAAGTGAGCTTGGCAGAACGATTTTCGAACCGGTTTATGGAGGATTTGAAGAAGCTGGGTGGGGAAAAAATAGCATAATTTTCTTTTGATCTTGTAGATTAAATATCCTATTAATGCTAACTCTCGGAGATTTATAATTCTGCAAATTCTTTGGGCAGGATTTTCCAAAATTAAATGAGATAATAATGTTGAAAGTGAAAAATTCAACTCATGTTATATTGAATAGCTCCCGCATTTCATAAAACTCTATGGCTTTTTGTTTTATGGGGCTGGTACTCCATTCTGCCCATTCGTTTGTATAAGGGTTATATCCACATTTTAAGGGCTTGGAAAGATCAATGTCACCTTCAAAATATGTACGTTCAGTATAAGCTCGACAGTCAGTACAAATATGGCGAAACTCACAATCCTTACATACTTGGATCATGTCTTTGGTAACATTCCAGTATTTTTTAAATTCTGAATGATTAAAGGCTTCTTCTAAGGTGGTATCTTTAATATTACCAAAACTCTGTGGCATTGCAGGACAATTTTTGATATTGCCGTTTCTATCAATTGCAATCTTTTTATGCAGACAAGAATTGTGATTTAGAGATTCCAAAAAAGTGTCCGTGTTCGCTACAAAATAGTTATTTATTTCGCCGCAAAATTTAAACGAATCTATTGATTTGGTTGAATAAATTACAGCCGGGGTATTATCAACTATTTTGTCATATTTAGCATTAAAGAAAATTATTTTGGTTACCCTGGGAAACTGTTTAGCTACTCTTTTAATATTAATTTTTTTTGTTGTAGGATATAATAATTGTACAGATAATAAACGACTATCGTCAAATACGGTAAAGAAATCATTTAAGAATTCTATATTTTCCTCATAGAACAATAAAAAGCAATCCTGAACCCCCAATTCATCAAAACTATTTTTTAATTCATGAATTTTACCCGATAGACTATTGGAAATCTCAATAACAGCATTTGTTATATGAAAAGGCTTATAAAAGTCTGTACTAATAGCCGGGAAATTATTGACTTCATGTTCAGAACACTCAAATATGAATTCGTTTTCAATTAAGAATGCTTTATATTCCTCTATTATTTTTTGGTCTTCATAGATACATTTGAGCTTTTCAAAATCCAGAATCTTATGTGAACATAAAATTTGATAAAGAGAATTAGGAATATTTTTGTAATCATTCCTTTGTAGATCAACTATAATACTTTTATTGAAACCTTTAACAGGCACACAATTAGAAAACAATTTGTATGTCATACAGATAGTTTAACAATTGGTTTATAATGAGGAATAACGGCCATTTCTGTGTTGCCTACTTTTTTAGAACCTTTACAAACATTTATTTCAATGGTAGAGGTTAGATCACTGGACTTTTTTCCTTTCGTTAAAAGTAATGATAAAGGAGGGATAATCTTCTTATAAATTTTCTTCATAATCAACCAGTTTTTCAAATATTTTTTGTTCTAACTTATAATTACAGGGTTTAGAAGTCATGCCAAATTGTCCTACTGGATTTACTTCTAAAAAATAATATTTTCCATTGGTACTTCTAATTATGTCCAAGGACCCCGTTTTTAAATTCAATTCATCCATAAGTTTTTTAATCTTCTCTTCGATTTCTTGAGGAAGTTTATAAGGAATTGTTCTATTTGGTTTTATACGATTATAATTTCTGAAATCAACTTTTGTTTGTTTATCATTTTGAGAAAAAATAGCCATACTATAACACTCCCCATCTAAATAGAAGGTTCTAATTTCATACCTCTTTTCAATTTTCTGCTGAATAAGTGCGGGTAAAAATTTTTGTCTAACTTTCTTAACTACTGAAGTATAAGTTGTGTAAACTTTAGTGTCATGAATAAAACTTATAGAACCACTAAGTAATTTCGTTATAAAATTACCATCAGCATAATCACGAACGTTATTTGTAATAAAAGTTTCAGGAATCTCGAAGCCAATCTTTTTGGCTATAATAAGTATATCTAATTTGTCCTTATTGAGATAGGGGTAATCAAACCATAGTGAATTTAGGGATAATGAATTAATCAATATTTTTAAGAAAAGTTCCCACTCCTTAAAGACGAGCTGAGTAAATAACCTCGAATTATGAAAATCTATCTTGTTATCTAAAAACCTGTCAATATTCTTTCTTCTCCTAATTCTCCTATACCAAATAACTTTTTTTTCATCTAATCTAAGCTCAGTATTGTTTATACCAACCTTTGCTTTTTGGTTGCTTAGATTTAAATGAAAATCAAAATATTCACTGTCCTTTAGATTATCGCAATTTATCCTTAAAAACTTTCTTTTATTGTAAAGAAAGTGGTCAACTACTTCATCCGTGCTTCTTTCATATCCAATACTTAATAACAATATCATAATCTGTCATTATTTTTTCCTTTATATATTACCTCGTAGTTTATGTTTTCAGGCAAATAGATAGTATCACCTTGAAGTGTTTCTTTTTTTGACCTAAATATTGGATAGTATATTTCCTTTCCTTTGATAACGGGTATAATTTCTATACAATTAAAATCCTTTTCTAAATTGATAGAAATTTTCCTATTCATAAACTCTGAAGGTCGGTAATACCATTCGTAATATCTTTTGTAATATGGGCTTATCATATGGGCATCAAATTGCCCGTCATTATCAACATATATTACAGGCTCACGGTTAGAAATGTCAATCGAATCTAAATTGGTCCGGATATATTTTGTTTGTCCTATCGAATATATTTTTTTCTCTGGGAATCGTTCTTGTAAATCAACACGCATAAATTTCCAATCGTGTCTCGCTTTTTTTTCAATATGTGCATGTCCTCCAAAAACTAATACTTTCGCATTGGGATCTTTCTTAAAAATTCTGGTTATATTTAATGCTTGAATACTATCTCTACAATTACTGCTATTTAAACCGTGCAAACTTTCGCACTGGTCAGCTTCTTCATAGGCTACCAGCTTATATCCAAGATTAGCGGCATAATTAATCATAAGAGAACATGTCGGTTCTGCAACATAATATCCCGAAATACTGTCAATAGGAAAAATCAAAGAATCATTTGGTTGGGGAGGCGGTAATGTTTCCAATGCCAAATATTCAAAACCTCTACTTTTGAGAATCTGTAATGTATACATAAAGTTGAATCTCGTGTGTGGGTAACTATGAAATTCATTAAACATCATTATATCACAAGAGTCTGCAACTTCACCTATAAAAGATTTTAAATTTTGTAATTTTTGCTTCTGAATACTAATTCTCCTCCTTGAGGTAATTAAGTCCTTAACATTATCAAAAGTACCATTATTAGTATTCAAATCAACTAAGAAAGAACCATATGGGGAGTTTGTAGTATATCCTTCATTGTCTAATGTATTAATTAAATCTATTTGAGCGTCATAATCCTTCGGAAAAAAGCGTTCAAGAAATTCTAAAATCTTACTAGGATATTTTTTGTGCTGATTTATAAATCCTTTAAACCCCACAAATAACTTGTTTTTATCCAAAATATTTGGAAAACCATCCCGATTTGTATTTAAAACAAGCCTTATGTATTTTCCATTAGATAAGTCAATAAAATATTCAATTATTTTATTTTTTTTGAAGCTATAAGAAACTTTGTAATTATTATCAGAAAGGTTTCCCTTGATTTCCATGGGGAACGACTTGAAATTATGTTTTTTGTAAAACGATTTTTTTTTAAAAGAATTATCGGTTAAAAAAACATCAATATCAAGATATACTTTTTGGGAAGTATTATAAATCTCAGAGAACAAATATTCACCTGTTTTCTTTTCGAAATATTTATGATTAGTCTGCTCAAATCGAATTAAAGAACTATCCGAACTTTTATAGATAAAATCATTGCTTTTATTCAGAGCAACAATAGGCGGTCTACCTGTATAGCTATATCTAATCTCCAGGTCACTTAATTGTTGAGGAAAAGAAAAATTGACAAAAATCGAAAAGATAAAAAAGAAATAATTTTTCATTAAGAATAATTACTATAAAAGGAAGAGGTTGTTGGGGGAATACAACCTCTTAGTAATTTAATCATCACAGTCACTACAATCGTCGTCTGTTTTATTTTCAGCTTTAGTCCAAGTGACGGTAACATCAGAGGCAGGAGCTTCATAACCTCCCATAACTTTGTCCAATTCTTCTTTTTGAAGTTTTTTGAACCTCTCAGATTTCAAACTTTCTAATTTCATAATCTTAAAGTTTTTAATTATACATCAATTTAAACAAAACATTTGGCCTTACGACTACCCTGCATGCCTGAGTTTTAATAAGACTGAAAATGTTTTATCTTGGACTAAAAATAAGAATTTTTTTAAATAAAAATTCGATTTGTGTGTTAAAATTAATCCCTAAGAAACAATGAAATGTAGACAATACACATAGTATTCAGGAAGTATTTCTCTATTTTTTTTGGAGGAGGTTGTGATTCGAGGATTCTTCTATGGATATCCGTGAGTCACCCATGGAGTTGATGTTTTACATTTTGTGACAAGCCATGAATAATTTTTAGCTAAACTGGAAATCGTAAATGGGGAAACCCCTCCGTAGAGGGGTTCCTTTGGTCAAACATAGGTTTAGGGGGCCTTGATTGGCCAAAAATATTATCCTTCTATTTCGCTCTGTCCTTCGTGACCTACCTTTTGTATTTTAATAGTGCCTCCAACAGAACATTTGCACTGTGAATTTTCTAATAATGCCTTACATCCGTTGATTTCGTCTTTGGATGCCGCATTATCCCACTTTATGGGTTTAGGGGAACAGGTGGAGCGGGTTACAGCACATGCACCGAAAGGCAGGATGTTTTCATTGGCAGCCTTATCGCCTTCCGTGGCCACCAACTTATCCTCAAAATAGGTAAAGTCCTGGCTGCTGACCTTTAACTGGCTTACCGCAGCCCCTTTATCGCATTGTAATATAGCTCCTTCTACGACTTTTTGTGGCATGGTAACTTTTTTCTATTGATCTATGTATTCATTTCCATTTAAGTCTATCCAACCTTTCCTTCCGTCTGGTAATTCAAAACGACTGAAATGATGGTCAAAAGAACTCAGACTTTTATATTTTGGTTTTTCATCTCCAAGATACCAGGTGTAAAGACCATTTTTTTTAAGTTTAAGTGGTGTTAGATAATCTTTAAATACAATGCTATCATAAACCATAGGGAGTAATGCTTTTAAACTAATCTTATCGTCTTGGCCATGATCTATTCCTGCTAAACCATATTTTTCGCCTTTAACTATAAGTATCCAATATTTCGGCACATGATACAATTCACCAAGTCCATCACCGATCTCATACTGTGACAAATCTTCTCCATTCAAAAATTTAATCTGTTCGGCATCTATATTGTCCAGTGTAGTATTTAGTATTTTTCTATTGGGTCCAAAATCAACATGATCAGATTCGTATATAATTTGATTATTTTCTTTGTCGATACAATATCTAAACACAGGAAGAGTTCCACACCATAACACAGGGTCTTTAGGGCTGGGTTCCTTAACTTCATTCCCTTTCAAGTCAACACATAAAACGTTGTTTCCCTGAAGAACTTGTAACCAACGCTGGTCATTTGGATGCCATTGATATGCCGCCCTAATATTTTTTAGAGGTACTTCCTTTATTTTAGAAGGATACTTCCTGAAATTCGATTGTCCCTGCAAGAACAAAACGCACATCAACAACAAAACGGTTAATTGTGTTTTTAAAACAAACATTTGTATTCTTAGACTTAATTATCTTCATGTGGATACCAGCCAGTATCTAATACCTTGCCTGTTTTACCGTCCAGGGTTACAGTTTCTCTTCTACCAAATTCTTTTCGCCACTCAATATACCATTTTGGATGATCCGGGTCATTATCCCTTCTAATTCGGGTGTTTTTATCTTGTAAACCTATATTATTCTTTGAAATATAAGACATTACATCATCCCAATCAAAAATATATGGTTTGTCATAGTTTACTTCTTTAATTAGTTTTCCTTCTTCATCGTAATATTTCCACACACCCTTTTGCCAATCACCATTATTAATATACATTTCACCTTGAAATTTTAATATCCCATTTGGGTGAAACCTTTTATATGTTTCAAAAGTGGCGGGAGAAGGAGGTGTTTCTCTTTGAGAATATTCGTCTCCAACTTTGCTTTGGACAACCTTTACACCATTTGGTAATTGAAAGTAATAGTTACCAAAACTTTTATCTTCGTTTTTATGATAATTTTCTATATCAAATTTCTCAACAGTCATAGTAGTATCTTTTTGTTGTGCCTTGCAAGCAGTGAAAGCAACCATGCATACTAATAAAATTAAATGTTTCATCGGCTCAATCGTATTTCGGAAGTTTCTTTGTCTAAGTTATTTCCTTTCGGTTTATTTAGGGGCAAAGATTGTACCGGTTTTGTCGCAATATCATTTAAAGCCTCCTCAGGAGTTGATAATTTTTCCAATTTTTTAGTGTTAGACCGTAATATGCCCCACTGCCATTTCCATGTACTTATACGGTCAACTCCCACCTGATGGGAATAATCCATAATATTTTCGGTTTGTCTGTATTTATAGGCATGTGGAGCCCCTGTACTGTTAAAACTATGATACAATCCCATTGCATGCAACAATTCATGGGTGGTAGTAGACGTATTATGGGTTGCAAATAGAACTACGTTATTTGAGCCAATAGCTTGTGCAGCCCCATTAAGTCCCTGGTAATTACCTTTTTTATCAATATATCCTCCATTATCCCCAAAAAAGAACACTTTATAATAATCTTTATAAATAGAATTTTGATCATTAAATTCAGTTTCCAGATAAGAATGTATTACGGACTTCCTCGATGAATGATATAAGTTAACCGCATTATGACTACTTAACACATAATCTTTGTTAAAAGATTTATCCGCTGTAAGGTCTAATTTTACAACTGGGATTTGCGCTTCCGTTTCGACAAGAGCTTGTTTTAAATACTTTTCTAAAAAGGTTTGCTCGGTATTGGAATTTGATTGCGAAGCTAATCCGTCCCTGTCATTTATTCCATCAATCATAGTTCTTACATTTACAAATACTACTTTAGTTTTGTAAGTGGTCTTATTAGCTAAAACTTGCAGTTTTCCGGCAGTCTTTTTATCTTCTGTGCCATCTTCATTTTTGGTAATAGCTTCTACCTCTACGATCTGGTCTTTATCAAATGCTTTTTTACATTTTATAGTTATTGTTTTAGTTCCCTTTGTAATTGTCGATGGACTAATATCAAAATGTTCATTTTCTTTAAACAGCATACTATCCGGTTCTTCCTGAACATCAATAACTAAGTTAAGGGTTACACTTTGGTCTTTATACAAACTAAGCCAGGGCACATAATATTTTTCCGTATTACCGTCCTTATCTTTTTTCCACGGAATAAGGCTCGGGGTATAATGGGAATTGGCAAGACCGTCAAATCCTTCTTCTTTGAACGTTGCTTTTCCTCCCGTAATTTCTCCATCCCCTGCTTTCCTGTCTTTTTTAGTCTTTTGATCCTTTATATAATACTTACCTACATTTTTCTTATAATCTACATCCCCAGGAGTTTTAGTGTCTTTATTTCGTATCCAGTCAAACCCATATTCTCCCTGGTAACCACTTTTCGGCCTAAAATGTACAATCACCTTAGCATCTATCTCAGGATTGGATTTTTCATATTCCTCCGCCTGGTTATACATCTTATTACCCTTTTCCCCACGCACAAACAGGTCTCCTTTACTGTTCAGGGTAGCCTGCCCGTCACTATGTGCCATTAATTTCTCAGTACCCGCCAGATTGACTTCGTTAGACTCCATACTAAGTCTGCTCCGGGTATGGAACAAAAGTTCATCGCCAAAGAGGGTGGCCTTTTTGTTTACCCGTTGCTTATGATAATCGCTTGTGGTTCTAATTTCATCGCCTGCTTGTATATTTACTTTTTTTCCGGCCTTTAATTGTATATTTTCTGCTTGCAGGCTTATATTTTTAGAGGCCATTACAGTAGCATTACCCTGACCGTCGGTTTCTATGATGGTTCCCGCTTTGTCCTCAGTTCTTATACTGCCTTTAGCATCATCGATGATAATTTTACTTTCTCTGAAATGCAATACTTTCAGATCGTTATTGGCTGTACCGTAGTTGTTTTTTTGTGATCCATTATATACTGCTCCTCGTACAATAGGTTGATCTACGTTACCGCCTTCAAAATCCACAGACACTTCATCGCCTACCTCCGGAAGTATATATATACCTCTGCCATTACCACCGTAAGGAGTGATCACGGGTATCCAGTCACTTTCATATCCCCAATAGAATTGTACTTTGACCCGTTTCATGCTTTTCGGATCATTATTAGCTACTACTAAGGCTCGCTGGCTTTCGGCCTTTTGAATAATAAAAGGGTCTGTATGGACAGGGACGGGTATATCCGCAGGTAGGGCGGTAAAGGCACAAGTATAATGCCCTTTGAGTTCCGAGCGGTGTTTTACTTCTATAACGGTAAATTCGCCTATGGCTTTGCCTTTTTGTATGGTGATCCTCCCGCCAATGGGTAAGGGCGTATCACTATGTCCGGCATAGGTCGCCATTTTGGCCTCGTTAGCCTGGTGGAACAGTTGTTGCATTTCCCGAAGCTCCATACTGTTCCTGGCCTGGGGTACATATTGATGATCCCGATTTTGTCTACCGTAAGTTTGTGCCGCACTATCTAAGGCTCTACGAGATAAAAAATTATCGCTGTTTTGTTGTGGTCGCTGCCATTGTTCTGAAAAGGTTGCGGCCTGCTGGTAATCATACCCGGTTAAATTGACCTTGCCGGGAGCTATACTGGCCCCCGGAACAAAAACCCGGAGGTTAGCCCCGTTAACCAGGGTAATATCGGTAGTATGGGTTTTTCCGAATTGTAAGCCTGTGCCGTCGTAATAAAACCATTCACCGTAGCGTCTGGCCATACGTTGCATAAAGGCAAAATCGGTTTCATTATACTGCGTGGTATAAGGGATGGCCCCGGAATGTTTTGGACTAAGATCTATTTTTAAATCACTGGGAGCCTGTGAGGCCACGGTGTGGAGCATATGCTGCAAACCTTCCCGGATATAGGTGCGGCTTTGGGGAATATCATCCAATACAATAGAACGGCTGCGGCCGATAACGGTATAGCCGGGGATCGCTCCATCCTCATCCTGAAGGTAAAGCCCTTCGATAATCCCGATGAAACGGTGAGTTTCCTGCCCTACGGTATTTCTAAAGCCAATAAGGATTTCTTTACCCCTGTAATCGGCAATGGTTTCCATTTGCTGTTCGTGCCCGGCCAGAAAATTACCATCTGCCTGCCAGGTAAAACGAAACTCCTGATGGGAAGCCATGCCTTCCTTTAATTCCAGGTCGTAATAAACCACAGAAGCGTCAAAGCCTTCTATTTGTATAGTGACCTTCTTTTGAAGAAAATCATTGATTACGCCATTTAAACCAGATACCTGCATACCTTTATTCTTTTAAAACTACAACTTAAATGCTGCCGAGATTTCCCCAATCTCTCTTAACATTAACCGTACCGAGGGAAGTTTCCTTCGGCGTAATATACAGGGTAGTTATCATGGGATGTTCACCTTTGCTGTTAAAGGTTTCTTTGTACTCAGTACAGTATGCCTTTTTAAAAGTGAGTTCCTTTAAACGGCTCAAAGCGTCCCGCTTGTGGAAAGTGATCTTGCCGTCTTTGGTCTGTGCATTGCTGGTGGCCCAATAAAAGAAGTCAGTGTCTTTATCCGACTCTATGACCACCCGAAGTTCCTTTATGCGTGCTACCGCTACGGGTTTACCTGACTTATCGCAGTCCTGAACTGTATGGATGGATCAATCTCAAAAGTTGGGGAAGAATTGAAGTAAAAGTCGATCTTTGCAAAAAAAGATATTGCTTTGGATAATTACCTGGACTTTATAAAACTTGTATTGCCCCCATTCATCGTAGATCATTTTG
>NZ_JAHKRR010000017.1 GCF_018863395.1 Sinomicrobium weinanense | reverse complement strand
ATCTCTGGGGAATAAATCTCCAAGAGAGTACAAACCCAGATTGGGGGAAGAATTCTTCCCCCAATCTAATGATATTAATGAAAATTTATTGAATTTAGAGGTGTCTTAGATTGGGTAAGCCTACAATAGCTATGTTAATATACTTCATTGTTTTTTGCTTGCTTGTAACGGTTTGGTTATGATTTCGGCGTGGATAATTCCGCAAGAATTGTCCGCTGAAAAATCAAGTTTGTTAAAGATATAAAATTTTGAAATAGGGTAGAAACTACGCTGAATTATAGCCGTTATTGCCAGTAGTTTTTATTCCAACCTTTTAAACTTTTCTAGAGTTCCAATCTTTAATGAACCAGTCGCTAATAAATCATCTATTTTTTTAACAGAAAACTCTTCTTTAATAAAATTAGTTAGTTCTGAAACTTCTCTTTCTTTTTCAACTATTATATGTGTTATATTCTCAATGTCAATTTTTAGTATGTTTTTCGGCTCGTTAAAATGAGGCTTGTCAGTTCCAATCCACTTTTCGAATTCTGGATTTTTTTCACCACTCATTTTTGTTTCAAAGATGATACCTAAATCAAGGAATCCTTTTCTCCATTCTCTTTCGTTGTAAGCAATTCTTGTCTGATTATTTTTATTTTTGACTTTATAAGGTTTAGATAGAAGAATTTGAAAATAAACATTTTGATGAGCTTCTTCTGCATACTTTTTAATGGCTAAAATTAAATTGTCATCTGTGTGTTTGTCTATGGAATTAATCAATTCTTTAACTTCTCTTGGTAATGGATTAAACTTGATATAGTCAGTTATTTTAGTAAATCCTTTTCCTTTTGTTATGTCCTTAAGAATGTCAATTGTTTGTGGGACAAGTGACAGATTCAGTAAGTTCGTAATTGATTTATCTACTATACTATTTTCGTAAATATAGATAACTGGATTAAGTCCATTTTGTACTGCAAATTCTCGATTAATGACAACTCCATAACTACCATAATCGACAACCTCTTCCTCTCCAATATCTCTAAACAGTAAATTGCTGAAAGAAACCATTGGAATTAGAATTTTTCTACCGCCTAAATTTTCAACTGCATACGAAGGTTTAAATCCTTGTGTAATGATATTTTTAACTTTAGATAAGTCGTTCGTTATATGTAATAAATTATCTACTTGTTTCAATGTTTCTTCAAATTACTGGCAACTCGTTATATCCTAACCTTCGTATTGATATACGGTGTTGGTTTCCGCATTAGTATCGGTATTGGTTGTATTGTATAAATAAAAGAAAATCTTCGCAATACCCCAAAGGGGATTTTCCCCCATTGTCTAAAAGTATACAGTTAAAGTTAAATTATTTTCCGGAAATCCTTAATAGATTAACCCTGAACGTGATGATGATTGAAAAAAAAGTATCATAGTACCAATCCGGTCGAAGAAGGGTAAAAGGGTGGGGGTATGCCCCCTTTGGAAAAAACATGGTAAGGGCCCATTCGGCAGAAATGGCCTTATTTGTTTAGACTTGCCTTGATCTCTTTAAGTTCCGAGGTGATTTCTTTTGCCCAGGTTTCCATAGGTAGGGAAGGTACTTCCAAATGATGCGTGATCTTACCGGTAACCTGCCAGAGCTCCTGCACTTCATCTGTTTTTATTTCTATAACCGGATATTCGGTGTTGATGGAAATCAGTCGTACCGTATCGCCTGAAATGAAAACCTTTTTAACCACTACCGTATCTGAAAGTACAACTACGTACATCTTATCCTCCTTGATATCGGAAAGTTTTTCTTCGGCCTTGGCGATAACCCATTCCTTGTTGTGCAACACCGGGAACATACTGTTGCCCTCTACCTGGAACCCGCGGTAGGTGGCATTGCGAAACTCCGGCAGGGGCAGGTCAAAAGCAGGCAGGGCATCATACCACTGGGGGTCTTGCAGGTTATGGGCATAACCGGCCGAAGCCTTTACCGGGACCAGGACAATGTTTTCCTGCTGAGCAGAATTTAAAGTCACCACTTTGGGAAGGACACCATGGCCAGGTGCCTGAAGGTATTTTTGCTCGCTTTTGCCAAAAAGCCATAATGGATTAATGTGGAACCTGTCCAATAACAAGGCCACCACCTCTCCGGGAATCCGTGTCTTGCCCCGCTCAATATCAGCAGTACTGCCCTTGATCCCCAGAGATTCGGCAAAAGCCTGTTGGGTCATCTGCTGCTCCAGGCGGATGGTTTTAAACCGTACTATTTCCGTGCTTAAATCTTTGGTCATAAGACAAATATAGGCCTTTCATGGAATAAATCCACTTTTAATTGGATTATTTCCTAATAAATGGAAAAATTCCATAATTTTGGAAAAAATCCGAAAGTGTATGAACCGTACCATCCTGCATCTGGATCTGGATACTTTTTTTGTATCCGTGGAACGCCTGCTGGACAGCCGTTTGAAAGGCCGCCCTATCCTGGTTGGAGGCATCAGTGACCGGGGAGTGGTAGCCGCCTGTAGTTATGAGACCCGCAGCTTTGGCGTGCATAGCGGAATGCCTATGAAAATGGCCCGGAATTTATGCCCCGAAGCCGTCGTGATCAAGGGCAATGCCGGGGTGTATACCAAACACTCGGACCTGGTCACGGATATTATCAAAGCAGATGTCCCTGTATTTGAAAAGTCGAGCATTGATGAATTTTATGCCGATCTTTCCGGAATGGACCGTTTCTTCGGCTCTTATAAATATGCCTCCGAACTCCGGCAAAAGGTGATCCGGGAAACCGGGCTTCCGATCTCTTTCGGACTATCGGTCAATAAAGTGGTCTCCAAAGTGGCCACTGGACAGGCCAAGCCCAACAACCAACTGAAGATCGATTTTGGTTTTGAAAAACCTTTCCTGGCACCATTGCCCATTCGGAAGATTCCCATGATTGGCGATAAAACCTATTTGACCTTGCGTAACCTGGGGGTTAAACAGGTAAAGACCTTGCAGGATATGCCCAAAGAAATGCTCCATACCGTACTGGGGCGTAACGGGCTTACGATCTGGAACCGGGCCAATGGCATAGATACCACCCCGGTGATCCCTTTTTCCGAACGCAAATCCATTTCCACCGAACGTACCTTCGACCGGGATACCATCGATGTTGCCAAATTAAGGTCGCTGCTGACGGGTATGACCGAAAACCTGGCCTTTCAGCTCCGCAGGGGGGAGAAGCTAACCGCATGTATCAGTGTCAAACTCCGGTACTCCGATTTCCAGACCTATTCCAAACAACTGAAGATCCCTTATACAAGTGCCGACCATATCCTGATCCCCAAGATCCAGGAGCTGTTTCATCAACTTTATAACCGAAGATTACTGGTCAGGCTCATAGGGGTTAAATTCAGTCACCTGGTTCATGGTAATTACCAGATCAACCTCTTTGAAGATACCCAGGAGGCCATCCATCTCTACCAGGCTTTGGATAAGATCCGGTTGCGCTATGGGGAAAGGAGCGTGATCCGTGCCGCTTCCATGGGGGCACGCACCATCGGGAGGATGACCAACCCCTTTAACGGGCAACCACCAATAATATTAGCGCATAGAAAACAGTAATGTATTTAAATTGTCATTCATATTACAGCCTTCGTTTTGGCACCTTTTCAGAAGTGGACCTTTTGGAACTGGCCCGTGAGAACCATGTAACCCAACTGGCCCTTACGGATATCAATAACACTTCCGCCTGCCTGAATTTTATTCGAAAGGCAAGCACATATAACATAAAGCCCATAGTCGGGATCGACTTTAGGAACGGCATAAACCAGCAGTTTGTCGGGATCGCCAAAAACAATGAAGGCTTTAGGCAGCTCAATACATGGCTCTCTGAGCATTTGCACCTTGAAAGACCCATACCGCAGCAAGCTCCCGATCTGCCCGGTACTGTTTTTATTTACCCTTTTGAAAAGGTCCTGCTCCACGGAATGGAGGCCTTTAAAGAACATGAGTATATCGGGATCTCGGTAAAGGACCTCAGGAAACTCCCTTTTTCCAAATATATAGGCTATAAGGACAAGCTGATAGTACTTCAGCCGGTCACCTTCAGAAGTAAAAGGGACTATAATGCCCATAGGCTTTTACGGGCCATAGGGAACAATATCCTGCTCAGTAAATTATCCACAGAAGAGGTGGCCAGTGAGGATGAAAAGATGTATCCGGTGGAAAACCTCTATCAGGCCTTTCGGGAATACCCGTTTATTTTGGAAAACACGGACAGGCTGTTCCCTCAATGTAGCATTGACTTTGATTTTACCACAGGCAAGCAGAGCCAGAACCAGCAGACCTACACCAAAAGCGAACAAGACGATTACCGGCTTTTGGAAAAATTGTGTTTGGAACAGATAAGCTACCGTTATCCCGACGGGCAACAACAAGCCCTGGAACGGATGTGGAAAGAACTGGAACTGATAAAGAAAATGAGCTTCGTGTCCTACTTCCTGATCAATTACGATATTGTAAGGTATGCCAAAGCCCAGGGGTATTTCCATGTAGGGCGGGGTAGTGGTGCCAATAGTATAGTAGCCTACCTGCTGGGCATTACCGATGTAGACCCCCTGGAACTCGACCTGTATTTTGAACGGTTTATGAACTTGTTCCGCAGTACCCCGCCGGATTTCGATATCGACTTTTCCTGGCGTGACCGTGAGGATATGACCCGGTATATCTTTGAGCGTTTTCCCCATGTGGCACTTATGGGCACTTATGTGACCTTTAATTACAAAGGGGTGGTCAGGGAATTGGGAAAAGTATTCGGCCTGCCCAAAGAAGATATTGACCGTTTGAGCGAAAGGCAGTTTGACCATAGCGAACTCGATGAGGTCTCCCGGCTGGTCTTGCGCTATGGTTCGCTGATAACGGGAATGCCCAATTATATCAGTGTGCATTCCAGTGGTATCATTATCAGTGAAAAACCTTTACAGTATTTTACCACAACTTTTCTGCCCCCCAAGGGGTACCCTACGGTGCAGTTCGATATGCACATCGCCGAGGATGTGGGGCTTTACAAGTTCGATATCCTGGGACAACGGGGACTGGCCAAGATCAAGGAAACCCTGGAGATCATCCGCTACAACCGGCCGGAGGTTACCGGTATGGATATCCACGATGTACAACGGTTTAAAAAAGACAGGAAAGTCAACGGGATGCTTAAACGTGCCCAATGTATGGGATGCTTTTATGTGGAATCCCCCGCCATGCGGATGCTGCTTAAAAAACTGGAAGTGGACAATTACCTGGGGCTGGTCGCGGCCAGTTCCATCATCCGCCCCGGAGTGGCCCAAAGCGGAATGATGCGTGAATATATTTTAAGGCATCATGACCCCAAGCGTATGAAGCAGGCACATCCTGTCCTTCTAGATATTATGCCCGATACCTATGGGGTCATGGTGTACCAGGAAGATGTGATCAAGGTAGCCCACCATTTTGCAGGGCTGACCCTGGCCGAGGCGGATGTACTGCGCCGGGGTATGAGTGGCAAATACCGCTCCCGGGATGAATTCAAGGCTGTAGAAGAGAAATTTATATCCAATTGTAGACAAAAAGGCTATGAGGATAGCGTAACCCTTGAGGTCTGGAAGCAAATCGAGAGTTTTGCCGGGTATGCATTTGCAAAGGGGCATTCGGCTTCCTATGCCGTGGAAAGCTATCAGAGCATGTTTTTAAGGGCCTATTTTCCTTTGGAATTTATGACCGCCGTACTGAATAACGGTGGCGGGTTTTACCGCCCCGAGATCTATATCCATGAAGCCCGGATGCTGGGAGCAACCATCCACAGCCCCTGCATCAACCGCAGCTATATGGAAAACAGGATCAGGGGTAAGGACATTTTCCTGGGCTTTGGCTACCTGAAAGACCTGGAAGACCGGGCCGTACAGCGTATACTCAAAGAAAGGGAAACCAACGGGATCTTCACCTCCCTGGAAGATTTTATCGATAGGGTACACATCAGCATTGAACAGCTGAGTATCTTGATCCGCATGGAAGCCTTTGGCTTTACTGGTATTGATAAATACGAACTGCTATGGCAGGCCCATTTTTCCCTGGGACATACCCGCCGTTTTGAATCCCAATACCAGCTTTTTAAAGTAAAACAAAACAGCTATGAGATCCCGGTGCTGAAAACCACACACTTGGAAGCAGCCTTTGACCAACTGGAATTGCTGGGGTTTGCACTCTGTAGCCCTTTTGACCTGCTGCTGGAGCCTCCGCAAAGCAATCGCCTGACCAGGGATTTTAACCACTGTCTGAACCATTGTATTGACATCTACGGCTACCTGGTGACCACCAAACGCACCAGCTCCCGTTACGGGGAAGAGATGTTCTTTGCTACCTTTTTGGATCAGTCTGGTGAAGTGTTCGATGCAGTCTTGTTTCCCCCGGTGGCAAAACAATACAGGTTTCGCGGAAAGGGAATTTACCGTATCTATGGCAAAGTGGTGGAGGAATTCGGGTTCCTCTCTTTGGAAGTAGTAAAAATGAGAAAGGAAAGCTATGTGCAAGACCCGCGGTTTTCGGGTTAGCCTTTGTCGGTAATTTTAGGTAAAACTTTTTTATAAATTTTGACGTGGATACCCAACTAAATCTTGAATGGATTTAACTCGGAACAGTTACTTTTTGGGTTTATTCGGATAGGTTGTTACAAATGCTAACAATGCATACCGCTCATTGCCGCTATTTTTCTCGTGGAAAATCACGTGTATTTTCTATATTTACAATTCGGAGGACAAATCAAATCGATTTCTCCGCAACGAAACGTCATACTAAACCGTTGTATGCAATTACTTAACCAACTAAATGAAGAAGAACTACAAGAAAATTAAATACAAAAAATGGCACGATAAAAGGAGCCAAAAAATCGGGAAAAAACCAAAAAGGAATAAACCCTATGACCCAAATAAATTACCGATTTACAAGAATGCAAGAATTGAATATATTAAAGCTGAACCAGTAATTGCACCAAAAAATATTTGTCTACTTTCTGAAACACATAAGTCATTAGAATTTTACAATGAATTGAGAAGGGAAAGAAATATTTCTAAAATTGGTAGAACTTGTTTCGTTCAAATGGATATTTCCAAAGTTGAAGAATTCGACTATAGTTCTATTTGTGTTTTAATTGCAATCATTAGAGACTTAAAATCAAAAGGTGTTTATTTAAGAGGCAACTATCCTGAAAACACTGAATGTAAAAACAAAATTATTGAATCTGGCATACTAACTTTTATGTTTGACAATAATGGCAAACCTTTCAAAAAATCTGAAAAATCTGATTTATTATTTATCGAGAAAGGGTCAAAAATGTTAACTAGAGAAGACAATATTCGAATAAGTAAAACCGTAACCAATGTAGTCAAACATCTTACTGGAAATGAAAGCCATTTACCTAAATTAAGAACTATTCTTTTAGAAATATGTGGTAACTCAATAGAATGGGCAGAAACATACAATAAACAATGGCTGTTTGGAGTAAAATATGATGATGACAAAGCAATTTTCACCATTACAGACGTGGGGAAAGGAATTTTAAAAACCTTAAACAAAAAATTTAAACACAAACTAAGAGACACATTTTTAATGAAACAAGATGATGAAATTTTACAAGGTGCATTCATAAAAAAATATGGCTCAAGTTCAAGAAAAGTAAACAGAAATAAAGGTTTACCTTCTATCAAAAATGGTAGCGATATTGGAATAATACAAAATCTTAAAGTTGTTACCAATAATGTGATTTTACATTACGATAAAGAGTTCAAATCAGAAGTTTTAAACAAACACGAATTTCGTGGTACTTTATACAGGTGGGAAGTTACCGCAAATACAATATTAAAAGCTAGTTAATGGAAAATATTATTTACATAAAAGATTTTACGGAATATCCAGGTTTAAGACATTGTTCAATAAGCGATGATTCTGGAGAGGAATATTATCATTCAATACTTAATCAAGCATTTAAAAACTCATATGAAAAGAAGCAAAAATTAGTTATAAATATTGATTTTACAGCAGGATATGCACCTTCTTTTCTGGATGAAGCGTTTGGTAATTTAATTTATGATTTCGGTATAGAAACAGTTCAAAAATTTTTAGAAATAGTTTCTGAACAAGAACCGGATTTAAAAGAGATGATAATATCTGAAACATTTCCTCAATGGGAACAAAGAAGAAATAATAATGACGAACCTAAAAAAACTAAAAACCATCAAAAATGGTTTAGATTAGAGGAGGGAGAAATAACAACTAAAAGTTATTAATTATATGTGTTGTCCTAGTTCAATTCCTCTAGAAGCAAGTGATATAATTGCTATTGTTGGTGTTATTGTAAATGCAATCCTTGCAATTTGGATTGTTAAAACTTTACAGAATAATCTAACAAATAAAAGATATTTAAAAGACCATTTAATTCAAGAAATTAAAGATTTACGTAGTGAATATAAAAAGTTTTTGAATGAACTTTATCAAGGTAAGTTAAGACCTAAACAAATTCTTCCTTGGTTTAAATTAATGAATATTAAAACTCAAGATGTAATGGAAATAATTAATCAAAAATATGGTTTAGACAAAGACATCTTAAAAAACTATCAAGTTGAATTAAGGAATATGGTTACTGAACAAGAAGAATTTAATGATAATTTTAAGGCTAATAAATGTTTTCCTCTTAAAGAAAGTTCATTAAAGCATTTACTTCAATTCCAACAGAACAATAACTCAAAATTTAATCAATTAATTATTGAAATAAACGATAAAAATTAATGGCTTATGCAATGTTTACCATTGTTTAGCTGAATTAGTCAATATTTAATCTGATTTTAAAATTACTTTTTTACTCGTAACTGTCAGATTAAATATTGACTAATTCATATACAGGGTGTCTGTTTTATACTAAAAGTGCTCCTACGACGAATTTTACTTCTTTATAAGCCTCTCAATTTTAGCTTGTAATGAAACTAAATCACAAAATAAAAGTCCTTAAAAGGGCTTATTATTTGGATCTTGTATTTATAAAACTAATGGGTTGTGCGACGGTTACCATCTTTGTTATGGGCAGAGTTTACTGTTCTTTTAATTTTATTTTAAGTTCCTTAAATTCCTTTATGTGCTCTTCTAGTATCTCTGGACTTGGAATTATTCCAAATTCGTCAGATGGAAGATGCCCTTCAATCAAATCGGATATTTCACCGTGTTTCTCAACAACTGTTTCAATAAGTGATTTTTCGTATGTAAGCTTCCCTTAAAACCGAACTGTTTAAAATTATAAAAATGATTAATTTTAAACCAGAGTTCAAAAAATGAAGAAGAGTAAATTTTCACCCCAGCAAATCGCCAAGATTTTAAAAGAATTTGACAATGGCAAGTCAGCCGTTGAGATCAGTCGTGAATATGGAATAAGTACTGCTGCTTTTTACAAGTGGCGTGAGCGTTATTCGGGTATGAATGGGAAGGAACTCAAACGGCTTAAAGAATTAGAAGAGGAAAACCATAAGCTCAAGCAGATGTACGCTACTTTAGCCTTGGATCACCAGATGGCCAAAGAGATCATCGAAAAAAAGCTTTAAAGCCCTGCCGTAAACGTGCTATCAGTCAGGAGTTAGCTCATTACGGTATTAGCAGGGCGTGCCGTGTGCTTGATATGAGCAAAAGCGTGTTTTACTACAAACCGCTCCCAAAGAATGATTTAGCCATAGAGGAGGCTTTACAGGAAAAGGTAAAGCAACATCCTGAAGAAGGTTTTTGGATGGCCTACCATCGTCTTAGACGAGAGGGAAAGCCATGGAACCATAAACGTGTTTACCGGGTATATAAGGGCCTTGGTTTGTCCATAAGGCGCAAGGTGAAGAAACGCCTACCTGCCCGGGTAAAAGAGCCTTTGGAAGTACCAGAGACCCTCAACCATACCTGGAGCATGGATTTTGTGCATGATGTATTGGAGAACAAACGTAAATTCAGGGCCTTTACCATTGTTGATGATTTTAACCGAGAAGCCCTGCAAGTAGAGATCGATTATTCGCTCTGCAGTAAGCGCGTGGTATATGTGTTAAATCACCTGATCAATCGGAGAACAAAGCCCAAGAAAATCCGTATGGATAATGGTCCCGAATTTATAGCTAAGATAGCTGCACAATGGGCAGAGATGCATCAAATTGAATTCAAATACATACAACCGGGAAAACCTACACAGAATGCTTATGTCGAGCGTTTTAATGGAACCTACCGTAGAGGTGTACTAAACAAGTATATTTTTGATAACCTAGACCAGGTAAGGGAACAAACTCAGATATGGATGGATGATTACAACCATCACAGGCCACATAACGCTCTTGGTAAGGTGCCTCCGGTTGAGTACGCAAAGAAAAATCTCAGCAAGGCTAGCCTTGCTGAGATTAATCAAAAAAATAATAATATTGTACTAACTAACAGTTCTAACTAGGGGTAGCTTACACGATGACCTACTTTTTAAACCAATATCCCAAGTTCGAGACTATTTTTAGTGATGGACGTATCGAGCTGGATAATAACCTGATTGAGAACGCTATCCGTCCCCTGGCTCTGGGAAGGAAGAATTACCTCTTTTGCGGAAGCCATCAGGCAGCACAGCATGCCGCCATGCTGTATTCCTTCTTTGGAACCTGTAAGATGCAGAACATCAATCCCAGGGAGTGGCTTACCGATACACTCCGGAGAATCCCCGATCATAACATCCAGAAACTCGAAGAATTACTCCCGGGATACCACAAATCATAGATGTACTTGCACGGATGGATACGTTTTGGAATGACTTTCAAGTTGTTTTTTTCGTTTCTCTTGTTGAGCTTTAATATATCTTTCTTTTATTTCGGACATTGATTCCATTAGGGTGCGTTATGTTTTTTTTCAGCATGTGGCTAACGGTATAGTATAAGAATAGTAGTAGACTTTACACACAACCCTTTTGTATATTAACTTAATTTTGTCTTAGTGATTAAACCGCGATTGTTTTATACATCTTTGTTGTGCACTGTGCTTTCTCCTTCCAGTGGTTTCCAGTCATTAGGTATTAATTTTAAACCATCTCGCCAAATTTCTGTCACAGAATTCTCAAATCTCTCATTTTTTAGATAGGCATGGTCAGTAATAATCACTTGTAACCCTGGCGATAATGATTCAACGACATTGAACATAAAATCAAACATTTTATTTACTGCTATTTCATCCGCACTGACTTCAACTAAACTATCCGTTTTTTCAGGTGGATAATAAACCTGTGTTGGTTGGTCAATTATTATGAAATTTGGAACAGGTCTATCATTTTGTATAAAATGTTTATGAAGAGCAAACACTATAAGTAGGTGATACGCCACCCAATTGGCTCCACTACCTATTTGTGGTAAAGCTATTGGTTTGGTATTAGAATCGATATACATAGTCAATTTGTTGATATCAAATCTTATTGGGTTATCCTCATATTCAACATCCAATCCCTCAACCCATTTACTCATTTGAAGATTGATTTTATTTAGGATCGAGAGTAATAATTCTTTTTCATTATCACTATCAACCAATTTTTCCAATTCAACAATTTTTGACTTTAAATTCTCAATTTTGGAATCAACATTTTCAACCTCTTTATCGACCTCTATACTCTCTAAAAACAGGCTTACTCGACCGATTATTTTTCCTCTCCTTAAATTCAAATCTCTTACTGTTCTAGCCTTTTCATTTTCAATGTATAATGCAGAAATACTTTTTTCAATTCTTTTTAGTTCAGTCTCCACAGAATGTGTAGGCTTACCCAATCTAAGACACCTCTAAATTCAATAAATTTTCATTAATATCATTAGATTGGGGGAAGAATTCTTCCCCCAATCTGGGTTTGTACTCTCTTGGAGATTTATTCCCCAGAGATTG
>NZ_JAHKRR010000016.1 GCF_018863395.1 Sinomicrobium weinanense | reverse complement strand
CAAAATGATCTACGATGAATGGGGGCAATACAAGTTTTATAAAGTCCAGGTAATTATCCAAAGCAATATCTTTTTTTGCAAAGATCGACTTTTACTTCAATTCTTCCCCAACTTTTGAGATTGATCCGTAAGAACGTTAAATGCCTATCTGGACGAAGTATATAACAGGCTACTGGAATGTCATAAAGAACTTTTGGAGGAAGATAAAATTATATCCTCAGAAGCCATTAAAGCCCGATATTTAATTTTATGTACCCGAAAATCTGCAGCTTACTCTGATCATCAGGATGAAATATCCTAAAAAACTGTAGTATTGAATGAGGAAAAGATCATCAAGAGGTCCTGAATCGGGTTGATTTATTTTTAATTAAAATTCTTTTTCACCCAATGTATCTTGCCATTTATGTTAAGGGTAATATCTATAACCCCGTGCTCCGGGTCATTGTTTTCGTTTTCCGTTATGTCTACCCGGGGTGCCTTTTTTCCTTCAAACGGGTACAGGACAGTGATAAACCTCACGGCGCCGGGATCTTTTTTGTCCTGGTTGAAAGCAAATGCAGGCCTCTTTATCTCCCTTCTGTAGGCATATGAAACCTTACCTTCTTCACGAATGATCTCCGTCCGGTCCGGATTCAGGTTTTTTATCAAAAGGTTGTTCCCGTCCTTGTAGGCTGTTTGTGCACTGCGGCCTTTTTTGCTTATGAGTGCCTTTCCCTCTTTCAGTTGAAAGTGAACGGCAACTTTACCCCTGGCAGGCCCTTCGGCTTTATCGAAAATAATAAAGTATTTTTTATCAATGAAAAGCACGGTTCTCGTATGGTCCAGGTTCTGGTAACTGGGATTGGTATATGAGAGTATATCCAGGGAGTCCGAAGTTTTCCAGATGCGTAGACGGGCATCGCAAATATCCATATCGGCATTGTTTAGTGTCAGGGTTTTATGCATCCTGGTCTGCCTGTACCAGTTCCGCAGTTTCATGACCTCCTCGTCCCCTCCGTAAACATAAGCTCCCGCATCCGGCATAAAATTCCGCCCTTTTACCCACAGGTCGAATGTCCCGTTATCGGGCTGGCTGTGCCAGAAAGCAGGCGGACTGGCTTTTAGGACCATGACGGTGGCCGTGTCTTTCCAGCTGTTTCTGAAGGTATAGAATCCACCCTGTTTTAAGGCGTGCGACTCATAAGAGGGGGGTGTTCCTTTCTTTCCGTCCGTGGCAAAATAGCGGATCACCGGGTTTTCGGGAAAGGCCTCGGCCCAGCTCCGGAACTTTTTGATCATACCGGATTTTTGTTCCAGTTTGGCATCGGAAAACATGGGATAGGAATAATCCGGGAACGAGAAATTTACCAGTGCCATGATCATGCTTTCCACGGTCTTTTTATAGCTTTCGGGAAATTCTTTCTCCAACCTGGCAAGCTGGGCCATTCTCAAAGCCCTGAGAAAAATGTTAATGGTTCCTGCGTGATAATTCGGGGATAACTCGTATTGCAACCCGTCGGCATATACCTGTTTTTTTATTTCCCGGTTAAGGATGTCAATACCACTCTTACGCCATTCCTGCGCCTTTTTAAATTCCGGGAAGAAGGCCCCTGCATAGATCATGCGTTGTGCTTCAAAGAGCAGGTGGTTGCCTTTTTCCGAATAGTGATGAAGCACATGTTGCGCATGATGGTGATAATTCTCCAGAAATTCCATGAGGAACTGTGCTGTAAAATTCGGAGAACCGATAAACATATTAAACAAAGCGGTCTGGTCCTGGAGGCGGCGGGATGTTTCCAAAGGCCGCCATGCAAACCTGTCATTTTCATCCGACAGGCCCTGGGGGTTCTTTTTGATCCAGTCCCTGTATTGAAACACCCATTCTTTGGCATAGGTTTCATTCCCGGTAGCCCAATAGGCCAGCCCCATGGGAGGCCACCAATACATACGGTTTACCTGCCATCGTATCTCATTGTCACGGACGGGCCAGTATTGCCAGTTGATATCCTTTCCATAATCCAGGAACCCATAGCCCTTGTGGACAAAAAACCGATGATCTGACCCTTTGTCTGCTTTTTCCAGTACGTCTGCCGGTAATTTCTTTCCGTAATATCCGGCCTGGTCCTCCCTGTTATATTCGGGATGCCTGATATGTGTCCGGCCCCGGTAATATTCCAGTAAGGCCTCCGCAGCCTGCTCGTATTGCTGTTGATGTACCAGGATTTTTACCTTTTCCATGCCCGGGTAATTGAGGTCGAGTTTTTCGAATACCGTGTCGTCCTGTTTAAATACAGGTTTATGAAGTGCTGCAATGCCCCAGACGGGAATGATGAGGAGCAGAAATAACTTGAGATATCGCATATTAAGATTTTATATTGTAAGCGGTCATATCTTCTTCAGGTCTATGTTTTTTAAGCGCGCATAGCGGTCCAATGCCTCCAGAAAATAATAATCCGCATAGTTAATGGGGGTGTCTACTTCGGAATTATTGGGCAGGGCGCCGACACTGTGATTTAAAATAAAAAAATGTGCACTGTCCGGCCTTGCCAGGTAGATATCGGAGGAAAGCGATTTCAAAATGTCCTCTGCAAAAGCAAAATATTTGCTGCCGTCCTTAACCTGTGTACTGAGTTCCAGCAGGGCCGATGCGGTGATCGCGGCGGCAGAGGCATCCCGTGGTGCACCGGGAATATCGGGAGCGTCATAATCCCAGTACGGAATTTTATCCTTGGGCAACCGGGGGTGGTTCATAATAAAACGGGCAATGTGTTCGGCCTGTTCTATAAATTTCTTTTCTCCCGTATTTTTATAGCTCATGCTAAAACCGTAAAGCCCCCAGGCTTGTCCTCTTGCCCAGGCGGTTTCATCGCCATAGCCCTGATGCGTTTCTTTTATTACCGGTTTTCCGGACAGGGTATCGTAGCTTACCACGTGATACGAACTGTGATCTTCACGGTAATGGTCTCTTAGAGAGTTCATGGCGTGACTTTCGGCTGCCCGGGCGTACACCGGCTTTTTAAATTTGTCCGAAGCCCAGTACAGCAGTTCGAGGTTCATCATATTATCTATGATCACGGGGTATTGCCATTCGCCAAAATCCCACGAACGTATGGACCCCACTTTTTCATTGTAACGGCTGTAAAGGTTTGCCGCCCCGTTACGGAGCACTGGGAGGTATTTTTTGTCCCGGGTGATCCTGTAAGCATTTCCGTAGGAGCAGAACAGCATAAAACCCAGGTCGTGCGTATATTTAAAATCCTTTATGGTATCCAGGGCCAGGGTAAAACGTTCGGCCTGTTGTTTCAGGACCTTTTTACCGCTTATTTCGTATCCCAGCCAAAGGCTCCCGGGGAAAAAACCGGTAGTCCAGTCGTTTGCCGGGGCAAGGCGTACGCTTCCGTCCGGTTCGACGGAACGCGGGTTCATGCCCGGGGAATATTCCTCCGATGCCCTGGTTAATTGATGGGTAGCTGTTTTTACGGACTTTTCCAGCCATGTTGCTGTTTCCGTTCGTTGGGAGGTCTTACAACTGTTAAGGAATAATAATCCGGCCAGCACATACCATACACCCGAAACTTTTCTCTTCATGATCAAAATAAATTTAGATAGATTATGGGTTATAAAAGTATGAGTCGTCCCGGGGAGGCCGTTTAGATTTAAACTTTTTTTATTCAAAAAATGATTAAAACGCCCGGAGTGATCCAATTTTTATTATCAAGTTAAAGGTTAAAACCCTGTTCCCGATTGTTATCGGGATCATTGCAGCTACTTTAGTTTCTGTAGACTTTTAAGAGACAGGTTATTGAGTGTTGACTAAATAACCAAGTAACCCAATAACTATGACAATTTCGCGGCCACTTTCTAACCTCCGGACTTCAGGTCCAGATTGGTTTAATTTGTTTGTGTTTTTGGTTTTCATACGGTACGTTGAAGATTAAATTAAATAAAATTTAAATATTTCAGTCGATTATTGAAAGGTGAAAAATTCCTGTATGGGTACATTTAGGGCGAAATTAACAACGATCACCAAAGCTTTCGTTTATGAAAATTTTATTTCGCTTTTTAGTGACCCTGTGTTCTTTATGGCCTACGGTTAACTGTGCCCTGGCAGATGTACCCGTTTTTGCGCGGGAGGGAGGCACCCGTTTATTAAAGGACACCGTTCCGGATGCTGTTTTAGTGAGGCAATTACAGTTTGAGTCGCCTTCTGAACTGAATGACTGGAGTACTGAAAAAGGCAGCATCGAGATTTCCCCGCGGCATTATAAGGGTGGAAAGGCCTCTATGTTGTGGAAATGGGAGAAAGGCGGAATGCTTCGGGCCGATCATCTCCGGGGATTGCAGGAAGCCGGTGGGGTTTATCCGGGAGGAAGCCCTGAGTTTTATGAACCTGCTTTTTATCCCGAAGGGAGATATGGCGGGCTTAAAATGTGGCTCTACCAGGAAAAACCGCAAAAAGGGGTACTGGTATTTCAGGTAGGCAGTGACCCGGAAGCAGCCCGGAAAGCCCCCAGGTATAAATTTCAGGTAAACCTGGATTTTACGGGATGGAGGGCCGTATGGGTAAACCTGGAGGAAGACGCCAGGGTAGCCTCATACTCCGGGAGCGACACGGTGAAAAGTATCATGGCATATGTGTCCGGCGGCCCGAAAGAAAAAGGGGAACTCTTTATAGACCACCTGTCCCTGCTCACCTTTATTTCCAATAAAAGGCATTCCGACCTGCAGTTTGTCAACCGTAAACGGGAATTTCGCCAGGCCGATTCCTATGAAATATTAAAACCGTACCGTGACTATCGTGAAAGCGGTATTGACGGGGAGGCATTTGACCCTGAAATAGTCGGTACAAATGCCGGAATTATTACAGAAAGGCTCGAGTTCCTGATCCTGGGGGATTCATCCGGGGATTGGAAAGAAAGAAGATCGGGGATAGGAAAAAAGATGGGGGCAGCGATTGAATTGGGTTTATCGTATTACGACAAATTACACTTGCGCCGTGATCATGGCTTTGTCAACGGACGCCCCATGTTTGCTTCCCGTGATGAGCATCCGGCCGAAAACGGGCTTGTTTTCCAGGAAGTAGCCCAGAAAGCTACTTTTCCCCTGGCCATGGATTACAGGTTGAACGGAAAGGCAGCATCTGAAGAAAAACTTGTGGACGTTCTGGATTATTTCGAAGACCAGGGGTTTGCCCCGGGGAGCGCCATGGGGACGGTAGACCATGTGATCCGTTTGAATGCGATAGCCAACGCCATTTTTCTCATCCGGGACGAACTTAAAACGGAAAATAAACTGGACTCCCGTATAAACATGCTGCTGTGGCATACCCGTATGGGCAGTATACTGGACATCGACTATACCAGGGGAGAAAATACCGATAAAGTGCGCGGAGGCGCTTTGGTAAAGCTGATAACGATATTGCTGATGGAAAATAATGCATCAAAGTCGTACCTGCTGAATGCTTTTAAGGAATACATGGATTATGTCATAGGTTTTGCCCCGGGTTACAGCGATACGATAAAACCCGATTATTCGGTTTATCATCACCGGGGAACATATCTCAATTCATATGGCATACAGGCCGTAAATACCATGGCCATGATAGGGTGGTTGCTCCGGGATACGCCTTATGCCTTATCGGACAGATCGGTAAGCATACTGAAGAAACTACTCGTAAAACATTCGCAGATTGCTTTTGGGACAGATTTGCATTACGGGGTGTCGGGACGGTTTCCGCATCAGAACAGCGCCATAGGAAGGTTTCTTCTGCCGGCCTATGCCTTTATGGCATTACAGGGAGATGAAACAACCGATACCGCACTGGCCGAAAGGTTCAACTACCTGTACAGGATCACCGACCCTGCGGAGATCACCGGTATTCTTATCCCTGCGCTGACCTATTCAGGGACTTTCGGGACCTTGGATTTACTGGTCAGGCTGCATCGGAAAACAGGAGACCGTGAAAACAGTCCGGGTAACGGCAATTACACCATGCCGTATTCCGGTTTGTCCGTTCACAGGAAAGACAGTGCCTATGCTGCGGTAAAAGGATATAACAGGTATATATGGGATTTTGAGACCGGGAGCTCAAAAGGGGAGAACAGCCTGGGGAGATACCTGAGCTTTGGTTACCTGATAACCGTACAGGGCCGTGAAGAAAAAGGTTTTGAAGGAGCAGGCATATCGATGAACAGCGGTTATCACTGGGCATTTCTTCCCGGGGCCACAACCAAGGCGCTTCCCATGGAAAAAGTGTTTTTTCAGAACAGGGCCACGAAAAAATATATCGAAGGGTATCACAGGAGTTTCTCCCGTACTGCTTTTGCCAATGGTCTGAGCCAGGAAGGTAAGAACGGTATGTTTGCCATGGAGTTCCGGGACGATGTAGGGCCCGATAAGGAAAAAACACTGTTCGACGACACCTTTCGTGCCAGAAAATCCTACTTTTTCATAGGGGACGAGATCATTTGCCTGGGATCGGATATTTGTAATAAGGACGAGCGTTACCATACCGTTACTACCTTGTTTCAATACAAACAGGATGCCCGGAAGCTTACGTATTACAACGGGGAATCTTTAGGCGCAGGCCTTCCCGTAAACAGAACGGCAACGGACGGATATATTACAGATCAGAACGGCATCCACTACATTGTCCGCAACGGGGGAGATGTACACATAGAACAAACCGCCCTGGAGTCCCTCGTACGTGATGGTAAGATCTATAAAAAGGTGACGGTCCCCTCTATAAAAGTATACCTGGACCACGGGATGTCCCCGGCAGGCGGGGAGTATGAATACCAGATAGTGTTAAACACCTCAAAAAAAGCCCTGGAGCCGTTTGTAACACATAAAAGCTATAAGGTCCTGGAAAAGAACAGGGAAATACACAGTATTTATCACCAAAAGTCAGGGATCACGGCATATGCGGTGTTTACTCCGCGATCCGGGTTAAAGAAAGGACCTGTAATGGCTGTTGATACCCCCACCCTTATGATGTTCCGGGAACCCGGAGAATACGCGGTACTCACCGTAGCAGACCCGGATATAAAATTAAAACCCTGGAATCACAATATGTCGCGTATGCCCGATGAGATAGTCAACGGGACCGGTGAAGGCAGCCTGCTGACCATAACACTGAAAGGAACGTGGTATGAGGCCGGAACATCCCCCGCTCTGAAATCTCTCAGGCATTTAGGGGGAAATACCGTTCTTGAGGTCTTCTGTAAAGACGGCAGGAGTGTAGACATACCACTTAAAAAAAGAGAAAACGATTAAACGGAACCCATTAAAGTGCCGGAGGCAGTATTCCCGGTACAGGGTTTTTATTGCACGGAAACCAACCCGAACCTTTAAATTCACCACAATGAAAAAATCATTTTTATTCGTTACGGCAGCCCATTTCCTTTTGTGTACCGTTGCTGCGGGGCAGCAACAAAAGACAGTTCCCTTAATGCCCAGGGTAAATATACAGGCAGACAGTGCCGGAAAAAAGGACATCATAGACCAACAATGGGTAGCCGTAGGCATAAACCGGCCCTATTCCATCCAGCACGATTATTCCTTGCTTTTCCGGGGAAAGCCTTCCTATCGTTTTGAGTTGAAAACAAGCGATAATGCATTACAGGGATATGCAAAAGGAAGCACCAAGGGCAGGGCAGAACTTTCCTATTGTTACGCTACAAGTGACAATTTCAAAGACCTCCCCGGCAGTGATTATGAGCATGCCAGGAAGATGAAAACCGTTTACCATCACGGAAAAGGAATAACCCCGCAGGGGGCATCCATGCGCTATACCTTCTCGGTCTTTATCTCTTCTTCCCTGCCGGAAAATATATCTGCTATTTTTGCCCAATGGCACGGGATGCCTTCAAGAAGGCTGGCCTCTACCCCGGAGGGCCAAGTAAAAATGCTTAGCGTAGACGAATTTCTTTCCCTCTACGACAGGATGATCTTTAAAAAGAACATCGCCCATGACAAAATAACGAAAAAGAACAAGGGCGGAAGAGTGACCTATAAGGCCGGAAAACCCAATGGCTGGCTTATCGAACAAGGCGGATATCCTCCCCTGGCTTTCGGGTTCTCTAAAGGATATTTTTATATCAAGGCCAATTCAGACAGGAAATGGCTCACAGACAAGACCGACAGGTGCAATGCCGACCCTTCCAAAACACCGGTAATGCAACCGGTCACTTCCAGGTACAAGGCCTCCACGATCTTGTATAAAGAACCCTTTTCGGATTTTCCCAAAGACAAATGGGTCACTTTTAATGTCGATGTGGACTGGACGGTATACGGTAAAGAAACAAGTGCGATCATAAAGCCGGGAAAAATAGATATATCCATGAGATATACCGGAAAGGAAAAGAGAATACACAGGCATCTTGTAGATCATAAAGAGGTCTTTATAGGACGGAATGACGAAGATGGTTATTACTTTAAATTCGGTATCTACCGGGTAGGGAACAGTACGGTTCCCGTGGTGTATAACCTCGCCGGTTACAAAGAAACCCCCCGTTGACCCTACCGGACTGATCGCGAAGAACAATAGGCATTCAATCTCCCCCTTATCTGCTTATTGCACAGGTCTTTCAACAAAATCAAAATGATTTTAAACAAAATTTTAACTTCTTTTTTGAGGTTAACGCTATGTTTGTTCGGCAAAAATTAACCAAAACACTATATTTTATGAAACACATACCTGATTTGAAAAACTGGTTTTGGGACAGGGCCATACCGCTTTTTTCCTTAGTGCTGATGCTGTTCTTTTCTTCGGTGACATACGGGCAGGACCGGAAAACGATTCGTGGAAAAGTAATAGACGAGGATGGAGTCCCTATGCCCGGGGTCACAGTAGTGGTTAAGAACACCAGTAATGGCACGGTTACCGATTTTGACGGGCTATACACCATATTACCGGAAAAGGCAGACGTCATTCTGGTATTCAGTCACCTCGGGTTCATTAAACAGGAAGTGCCGGTATCGGGAAAGGGCCAGGTAAATATTACGTTAAAAGAAGATGTTTCCAGATTAAATGAAGTTGTTGTTATAGGATACGGCCAGGCTAAGAAAAGGGACCTCACGGGGGCCACCGGGTCTGTGGATGTAGAAAGTGTGGCCAAGGCGCCGGTCGGTTCTTTTGACGATGCCCTGGCCGGAAGGGTAGCCGGGGTACAGGTTACTTCGAGCCAGGGAAGGCCGGGGTCGGGGACTTCGATTAAAATACGGGGCACGGGATCTCTTACACAGTCCAGTTCGCCCCTATATGTTATAGACGGATTTCCCGTGGAGAACTTCGACCCGTCTACCATAGCACAGTCCGATATAGAATCCATGGAAATCCTCAAAGGACCCTCTGCGGTTGCCATATACGGTTCCAGGGGAGGGAACGGGGTCGTTATGATTACCACCAAGGGAGGAGTTGCAGGAAAAACCGAAGTGAGTTACGATATGTTCTACGGTATAGAGAATATTACAAAAAGGGTAGATGTGCTTAGCCCTTATGATTTTGTGGATCTGCAGTATGAAATAAATGCCGAGAACGCAGACCGGAAATACGGGCCACTGGGCTTGTACCGAAAGGAGGATGGTTCCAGTATAAAAGGAATAGACTGGCAGGAAGAAGTTTTTAACCAAACGGAGGTCCAAAGTCACTCGGCAATGGTAAGCGGGGGAAATGAAGGGACTAAATACAATTTGTCATTTTCCAATTACAAGGGGGAAGGGCTTCTGGAGAACAGCGGTTTTGAACGGACCTACCTGAAATTAAAACTGGATCAGAAAGTATACCATAATTTAAAGGCAGGAGCCAATATTTCATATACAAAGACCGGGATAACCGGGGCACATACCTCTACAAATATCCTGGACCCCAGTGTTGAAGGAGGGTCCAGCAATGCACGCTTCAACCTGCTAAAAGATATCGTTCAGGGAAGGCCTACCGGGGGATTGTTCTATACTAATGAAGACCTGATCAATATGCCGGAGGACCCCGATACCGAAGAAGGGGCCCCTATTAGTAACCCCATAGTAAATTCCCGTACCCAGGTCAGGGAAGACGATAAGCATACGTTCAGCTTTAACGGGTATCTGGAATACAGTGTACTGAAGAACCTGGATCTCCGGGTTATGGGCGGATTGCGCAAGGTTTTCAGGAAACGGGGGAGTTTTGATGAAAAAAACAGCGTTTTCGAAAGAAGGAATGGCTTTACCAGGGGAAGGATCATACAGCAGGAGGCTACCAACCTGTTGCTCTCCACAACACTGTCTTACAAGAAAAAAGTAGGGAAGAAGCACCGTTTTTCAGGGCTTCTGGGATTCGATTACCAAGATGCCGAAGATTATTATACCGAAGCTTCCGGAAGCGTTTTTCCTGAACCTAACAAGGGCCTGGATAACCTGGGGGCTGCGACCGAAGCAGGCTTCCCCGCTTCATCGAAAAGCCCCACGAATAAACTGATATCCTACTTTTCACGGGTAAATTATACGTATGACGACAGATACCTGTTTACGGCTACCATAAGAAGGGATGGTTCTTCCAGGTTCGGAAAGAACAAAAAGTTCGGGCTCTTTCCCTCGTTGTCCGGGGCCTGGAGGTTTTCGGAAGAGTCCTTCCTGGTAGATTCCAACCTCCTAAGCGATGGGAAATTAAGGGTAGAATGGGGGCAGGTAGGGAACAACCGTATTCCGGCATTCGTGTCTTCCGCACTTTTGAGCTCCACAACCTATGGACTGGAAAATGGTATTGCCGCCGGAGTACGGCCTGCAAACCTCGCCAACCCGGATATACAATGGGAAACCCAGCAACAGGTCGATATCGGGCTCGATGTCGGCTTGTTCAACAATCGTGTATTATTTACGGCAGACCTGTATCGCAAAGATTCCAAAGACTTGTTGCTAAGGGCCCCGACACCCGCTACAGTAGGTGTAAGCAGTGTGTACAGGAACATCGGGAAGATTAGGAACGAAGGTCTTGAATTGGCATTGAGCACCGTAAATATAGATAAAGAGCTGAGGTGGACCTCCGACCTCAATATTTCATTTCCGAAAAGTAAAACCCTGGGGCTGGTTGAGAACGATACATTGTACAGCAACTCTTCCTGGTACAGTAACAATATAAGCCAGGACCCCTATGCCAACGATTTTATTACCGTAGTGGGGAAACCCTTCGGACAAATGTATGGCTTTATAGACGATGGTATCTACAGGGCAGATGATTTTGATGAGACCGGAGTACCGTACGTGGATGTGGCTTTCGGAGAAGCAAAACCGGGGCACAGAAAATACGAGGACATTAACGGGGATGGGGTGATAAATGACGAGGACAAGGTGATTATCGGCAATCCGAACCCTGTCTTCTTCGGAGGCTTTAATAACACGTTCTCCTACAAGAGGTTTGACCTGAGCGTATTCCTCCAGTGGTCTTATGGCAATGATGTTTATAACGCCAACCGGATGTTGTGGACATCCAACCTGAAGAGTGTCCGGAATTTTATACCCGAAATAGTAAACCGGTGGCGGGCAGACCATACAGAAGAACAAAATAAAGCAGCGACCTTCCGGACTATTGACGACAACACCCAGGTACTTACCAGCCAGTATATCGAAGACGGTTCTTATCTCCGGTTAAAAACGGTTTCATTGGGGTACCGGTTCCCCGACAAGTGGCTTGACAGGATGTTTGTTCAAAGACTGAGAATTTATGTAACCGCACAAAACCTAGTGACATGGACTAGTTATACCGGTTATGACCCGGAAGTAAGCACAAGGGGCAACGGCCTTACTTCGGGAGTGGATTTCGGAGCCTATCCGAGGAGCAGGACCTTTGTAGGAGGGATCTCCGTAGCATTTTAAACCATTCCCAATTTTTTAAAACTTGGAGTATGAAAGCCCATAATGGGCATTTAACAAGAATGGACAATACCAACCGACATAAACAAAGCCAAATCAAAGGCTTGCAATTTTTTGTATAGATGAAAACAATATTGAATAAAAAGAATGCACTGCGGGTTATGATCCCTGTACTAATGCTTTTTGCAATGACCGGCTGCGAAAAAGACCTGAACGAAGAGGTGTATTCGGATTTTACAGGAGATAATTTTTTTACGGATGTCAATTCGGCCGAACTGGGCTTGATGGGAATATACGACGTATTGGGAAGCGAAGACCTGTACGGAAGGGGCTACCTTCTGTACTTTCATTCGGGAACAGACCTGGAGCGGTACTGGCGCCAGAACAGGGGATTGGACGATGACCTGCTCGCCAATTACCAGATACAGGAGAACAACGGATGGATCGGGCAGGTGTGGACCGCATTCTATGACGGGATCAACAGGGCAAACCTGGTTATTGACAGGGTTACCGTACTGCGCGATAAACAGGCGGAGATAACGGACCCTTCCTCCAAAGAGACAGCAGATCTGAATGCATACAATAATATCCTGGGAGATGCCTATTTTCTTCGGGCATTTATGTACTTCCAGCTGGTAAAGAACTGGGGAGATGTACCCCTGAGGTTGAGTTCCGAGATATCGTTCAATGAGTTACAGTCGCGTAGGGCCCCTAAAGAAGAGGTATATCAGCAAATAGAGAGCGACATACTCCAGGCTATTGAATATCTTCCTCCCGCTTCGGCAGTGGCTACCCCCGGGAGGATCAACAGGGGGGCTGCTCGGGGAATACTTGCCCGTATTTATCTCAATTGGGCAGGGTATCCAGTTCAGGACAAATCAAAATTTGAAAAAGCAGCGGAGCAGGCCTGGGCCGTGGTGTCCAGCGGGGAACATCAATTGAACTCTGTTATAGAGCCCGTAGGGCTGGGAGGAGAGTTCGATCAGCCTTTTCCCCGGGTTTTCCGCAACCTGGCCGAAAAAGTATACGACCTGAGGTCGAGCATGTGGGAAATCCATTTTTCCTTCCAGGGAAGCACACGCGGAGATGCCAGTACCGTAGGGGTATGGCATGGAGTACACCAGGCCGATAATTCCAGTTATGGCCGGGGAGCCCCCAGAAGGTACCCCCTGCCTACGTTTTTTGACTCTTACGAAGAAAAAGACAGCCTGAGGAGGGACTGGACCATTGCACAGTTTGAGATCAATAAGAACGATGAGTTTGTCCCGTTAGAGCGAAAACAATTAAAATGGGGCGTAGGGAAATTCAGAAGGTACCTGATAGGTTCCATTTCACCCGATAAAAACTATGACATCATGAACTGGCCGGTGATCCGGTATGCCGACGTACTTTTAATGCTGGCTGAAAGCGTCAATGAAACCGTAATGAACGGAGGCACATTGCCCCCGGGCGTAACCGTGGGCAATGCCTATGAGGCCATCAACCGGGTACGCCGGAATGCAAGGGCACAGGACCCCAATGTCACAGATCCCGAAACGGATCTCAGCGGTGGTGCGGGCGAACAGTTCCGGCAGCAGATCAGGAATGAGAGAAAATGGGAACTGGCTTTTGAAAACCTCAGGAAACCCGACCTGGTGCGGTGGGGAATACTGGTAGAAACGGTGAAGCAGACAGGAGCTAAAATGGTGGCCCAGGGTTTTGATAAGGAAACAGATTACTTCCCGGCCCATAATATCCAGGATAAGCACGTACTACTGCCCATCCCGTTCTCGGCAGAGATCAGCCAGAACCCGAAAATCCTGGAAACCGATCCCACCAATAATGGTTACAGATAAATGTTAGGCAAATTAAAATCAGTGAATATGAAGATCATATCCAAATATTATAAAAACCTGCCGGAACCCGTGCCGGGATGTGTATTTGCACTCTTGTTAGTACTGCTTGCTTCCTGCGGAACAGATGACAACCCCAGTTACGGAATGGAACGTGAGCCCGGGGCAGCTATAGGTTTTTTACAGGACACTGCCGTTGTACAGGAAGGAGAAGTGTCGCCCGAGATCTATGTCGGGGTTTCCAAAAGACTGTTTAACAGGGTGTCATTTGAAGTTGTGGCAGATAGTTCGGATGTGGAAGGAGATGTGTTTATGCGTCCCGAAGGCCATGCAGACAGCCTCTTTTCCATAGAATCGAACCAGAAAATGATGAGTTTTGTTTTTATCCCCAAAGATGATAAGGAATATAATGGAAATAAGGATGGGATTAGGAAGGTAAAGGTCGTTTTAAGGGACCTGGAAGGAGACGGCGCGTTTCTGGTAGAATCCAATAAGGGGTCTAAAGATGATAATAACCAGATTTTTGCCGAACTCACCATTGATGTCCTGGAGAATGAACCTATACCGCCCTTTATTCAGTTTGCTAAAGGTAATGGAAAGGTTCAGGAGGATAGTCCAGAACCGGCTAAAGTCACCCTGGCACTGTCGGAAGCTACATCTACGTCAGGGACATTGGGAATAAAGATCAGCGGCACTGCCGTAGCTGGCACGGACTTTACAACAGCATTTCCCGTGAGTAACGGATATATGCAGCTACCTTATACGGCCGGGGCTACCGAAATTGAATTTGGGATTACACCGGTAGATAACGAAGAAATAACAGGGAATAAAACAGTGGTATTGCGCATTGATGATATAGGAAAGAACCTGTTCCCCGGAAATATCATGAAATATGAACTGGAGATCGTAGACGATGACCTTCCGACAAAAGTCTCCGGAATTCCCGTAGAAGCCGATGCATGGACCCGGGGCAGGAATGGTTCCGGCAATTCGGACGATAACGGCGGGAGTAAAACGAGCCTGGTAGCCAGTGATGGCAATTCGGACAATGATTTTCGCGAATTTTATCTGAAATTCGACCTGGAAGGAACAGATCCCGAAAAGATCATCGATGCCCGGGTAGTTTTAACTACAATCAGGGAAAGCAACTGGGAAGGGGCAGAAACCAATTACGGGGGACCTACTACCCAGTCCTTGTACTACGTAAGTGATGATTCGTGGGAAGAAATGACGATAACCGCCAATACCAAACCAGCCTCAGAAACAGATCCCCTGGCTACCTTTACCAGTAACTATCTTATAAGCAGCAGTTCCGATTCGAATATAGAACACGATTTTGATGTTACGGAGCGATTACAGGCAGAGACAGACGGCAAACTGTCGGTGAGGCTCACTACGGTAAACACGCTCGGACAACGGATATTCTACGCTTCAAAAGAAACAGGAGAACAGGTTGCGCCAAAACTAATCATTACCGAGAGACTGGACTAAAAACTGCCAATAAATATGAAGATTTTCAAGAGCTATGGCATTGTAGTGCTATTACTTTTCACAGCGGCGTGCAAGGAGGCGGGCAAAAAAGCAGGAGAAGAGAAAAAGCCGAATATTATTTTTATCATGACAGACGACCATACTACCCAGGCGTTAAGCGCTTATGATAGAAGGTATATTTCAACCCCCAATCTCGACCGGATCGCCGATGAAGGGATGCGCTTTAAGAACTGTTTTGTCACCAATTCCATATGCGGCCCTTCCAGGGCAGTGATCCTGACCGGAAAATACAGCCACATCAACGGATTGACCGATAACTCAAAGGTGTTTGACAGTACCCGGGTCATTTACCCCCAGCTATTGAAAAAAGCCGGGTATCAAACCGCCATGATCGGTAAATGGCACCTGGGGTCTACACCCATAGGCTTTGATTATTACAGCATTCTGCCCAACCAGGGGCAATACTATCAACCCAATTTTATCGAGAATGGTAAACGGATCACCGAAAAAGGCTATGTTACCGATGTGGTGACCGATAAGGCTATAGGCTTTCTTGAAGGCAGGGATAAGGATAAACCCTTTTTGATGATCTATCAGCAAAAAGCGCCCCATCGCAACTGGATGCCGGCCATACGTCATTTGGGGATGTTTGATGATACCACTTTTCCCGAGCCTTCCAATCTGCTCGATGATTTTAGCCATAGGGGAAGGGCCTCCAGAGAACAGTTGATGCGCATTTCCGTGGATATGATGGAGGCCTGGGATCTGAAACTGGCTTCCTCACAGGAATTGGATGCCCTTAATGAGGCCCCGCCCGCTCCTGAATTTAAGGACACCAAGGAAGGTGATTTCGAACAGGCTAATGACAAATCAACAGACAAAGCACGTTTCCTGGAGGTCTATAACCGGATGACAGACGAAGAAAAAGCAGCCTGGAACAAGGTTTACGATAAAAGGGTGGCCGAATACAAAAAACTCAACCTCAAAGGGGACGACCTTACCCGGTGGAAATACCAGCAGTATATGAAAGATTACCTGGCCTGTGTGGCCGCTGTCGATGAAAATGTAGGAAGGCTGCTGGATTACCTGGAAGATACAGGAGAACTCGATAATACGATTATCGTATACACTTCGGACCAGGGCTTCTTCCTGGGGGAGCACGGATATTTTGACAAGCGTTTTATGTATGAAGAAAGTTTGCGCACTCCCTTACTCATCCGTTACCCCCCTAAGGTCGATGCAGGATCCGTGTCCGACGCCCTGGTCATGAACCTCGATTTTGCCCCGACCCTCCTGGACTATGCCGGGGTTGAGGTCCCGGAAGATATGCAGGGAGAATCCATGAAGCCTATCCTGGACAACGCGGGTAAGGTCCCGGACAACTGGCGTAAAGCCACGTATTACCATTATTACGAATACCCGTCCTGGCATATGGTAAAAAGACATTACGGCATCCGGACCGCCCGCTATAAACTTATTCATTTTTACAACGATATCGATGAATGGGAGCTTTACGACCTGCAAAAAGACCCGCAGGAAATGAATAACCGCTATCACGATCCCGAATACCGGGAGGTGGCGGAACAATTAAAAGAGCAGTTAAAAAAGTTACAGGTCAAATATAAAGATACCGACCCTGCGGAAAAACAGGCCAAACAGATTTAAATACCATAAAAATGAAGACAATTTCACTGAGTGTCATTACCGCTGTTCTGATACTTCTGACCTCGTGCACGCCCGGCAAAAAAAAGAAGGAAGGGCTAACACCGGCCCGCCCCAATATTTTATTGCTGATGTCCGATAACCACAGTTGGGACCACCTTGGAATATATGGCGATAAGGTGGTGAAAACCCCCAATATCGACGAGATCGGCCGGCAGGGCGTCCGTTTTAACAATGCCTTTTGCAATTCACCTTCCTGTACCCCGGCCCGTGCTTCCATGCTGACCGGGCAGGACATCTGGAGCATAGAGGAGGGGGCCAACCTGTGGGGAATACTACCGGCAAAATTCGAGGTCTACCCGGATATACTCGAAGCTTCGGGCTATCAGGTAGGTTTTGACGGTAAAGGCTGGGGTCCCGGCAGCTATGAAGCCGGCGGGCGGCCCCGGAATCCGGGGGGCAACAAGTACGATAACTTTACAGCATTCCTAAAGTCCAAAAAAGAGGGGCAGCCCTGGCATTACTGGTTTAACAGCCTACATCCGCATCGCCCCTACGAAGTAGGCTCAGGCCGGAAAGCGGGGATCGACCTCTCTGAAATTGAAGTCCTGCCCTATCTCCCCGATACCGAAGATGTCCGCCTCGATATAGCAGATTACTATGCCGCCATACAGCTTTTTGACCGGGAAGTGGGAGCGATCATGGAACAGCTCAAAAACAGTGGAGAACTGGACAATACCATAGTAATAATATGCAGTGACAACGGCTGGCAGATGCCCAGGGGGCTTGCCAATTTATACGATTTCGGAACACGGGTCCCCCTCATCGTGCACTGGCCGGAAAAGTTAAAGAAGAAAGGAGAGATTGAAGACCTGGTCACCCTGAAAGACCTGGCCCCTACATTCCTGGAATTGGCCGGAGTAGAGATTCCAGGCTATATGACCGGGAAAAGCCTGGTCCCGGCACTTGAAGGCAAAGAGTACACAAAAAGGGATTTTGTGGTATACGGGAGAGAGCGGCACGCCTTTGTGCGGCAGCACGGCCTGGGTTATCCCGGAAGGGCCATAAGAACCCGGGATTTTCTTTACATACGTAATTACGAACCCGAACGCTGGCCGGCTGGAGACCCGCCCCTGTACGGAGATGTAGACCCCTATATGCTCAATTATCTCGGCCCGGCAAAATTCTATATCCTTAAAAATAAGGATAACCCGTCTGCGAGGAAGGCATTCGACCTGGCCTTTGCCAAGAGGCCGGCGGAAGAATTGTATGATATAAAAAACGACCCTTATCAGCTGCACAACCTTGCGGGCGACCGGAAGTATGTAGCATTGAAAGATTCGCTGTCATCTCGGATGGCAACCCGTTTAAAAGCAACCGGGGACCCCCGTGAAACAGGCGGGAAGATCATATGGGACAACACCGAATATTTTAGTGAGATTGATAAAACCCCAAAACCGAGTGAAGAAGCCATACGTATCTTTGACCTGGATACCATGTATAATTATCTGGAATAATTTAGACAGTCCGTAAGAAAAGTTTATAAACCGCCATAGGCAGATTGAATGAGATTGAAACGGATTGAATGAGATTGATTTAAACATTTCAATCTTCCGGCGTAGCCGTATCAATCTCCCTTCAATCTTTTTACGGTACGGAGAAAATGTATAAAGGACAGAAGGCGTGTTGCAAGAATAAGATTTAAAGCGTTTTTTAGTGTTGAGTTTTGTGTTTTGATGTTGGGATTTAGGGGGGATCTCCGGGAGGTAGAAAAGTTTTTGTTCCTGGCCTTCGGAATGCCCCCTATTACCCTGAGAAAATAAGTTTATTGAGTTACACACATAAATACTATTTGTAATAAACTTATAATAAGATAGTTAAATACCAAAATGCTATGTAAAATGGATAGGCATTTTAAAAGGCCCCTAACTTTGTGGCTATTGTGAAAAACTTTGTGGTTTTTGTGGTTTTCCGTGTCATGGGCTTTATTTTACCACAAAGGTTCACAGAGTGTTGTATAGAAATTAAAAATATAACTCAATAAGTTTAATTATTGGTTAGATATGAGCGTACAGATTTTTATAAAAAATATGATGCCCCTGGTCATATTGTTCTTAATATGGGCAGACAGTTTTGCTCAACAGGACGGGGACAGGCCCAATATCCTGTTTATTATGACCGATCAACAGACCGCCGCAGCCATGGAAGTTGCCGGAAACTCCTATCTTAAAACCCCTAATATGAACTGGCTTGCAGACCACGGTGTCCGTTTTTCCAGGGCCTATTGCCCCCAGCCGTTGTGTACACCCTCAAGAGTTAGTATGTTTACGGGAAGGATGCCGCATAAAACAGGTGTCACCATAAATGCAGGCCCCGGGCAGGAATTACCCGCACGGTGGGAGATGCTGGGCAAAATTGTGCAGAAAGCGGGCTATAAGACAGGATATGTGGGTAAGTGGCACATGCCGGTGAATATAGCAAATAAAGAACACCACGGCTTTGATTATATAGAGAACACCACCCGGAGCGACTGGAAAGACGCCTCCATACCATCGTATGCAGCTCGTTTTTTAAAGGCGAATAAGGACCGGCCTTTCTTTCTTGTTACCTCCTTTGAAAACCCGCATGATATCTGCGAATGGGCCAGGGGAGAAAAACTTCGTTCCGATGAGTTAAAAAATGCCCCTGCCCCGGGTGAATGCCCTCCCCTTCCTCCGAATTATGCTATTCCGGACCACGAACCCGATATCATCCGGGCACAGCAGGTCGATTTTAAGACCTATCCCACGGTCGGTTGGCCGGAGGACCGGTGGCGGCAATATCGGTGGGCCTATTACCGCCTGGTGGAAAAGGTGGACTACTATATAGGAAGAGTGCTCGAATCACTGCGGAGAAACAAGCTGTTCGACAATACCGTGATCATCTTTACCAGCGATCACGGAGATGGGAATGCAGCACATCAATGGAACCAGAAACAGGTACTTTATGAAGAATCCGTGCGTGTTCCGTTTATCATTGCAGGCCCGGGAGTGCGTCGCAATACAACCGCAGATCTACTGGTCAATACAGGCCTGGATATATTTCCGACAGTATGTGATTTCACGGGGGCACAACTCCCGGCCGGACTACGGGGAATAAGCCTGAGGCCCGGGGCCGTGAGAGATAACACCGGAATATCCCGTTCGTTTACCGTCTCCGAAACCGAATTTGCCCTGAACGATAAATCGATGGGAATAAGGGGTAGGGCCATAATTACGGGCAAATACAAATATATCGTTTACGACAAGGGAGAACTGAAAGAACAATTGTTCGATCTGGCCGGAGACCCTGGGGAAATGAATAATCTGGTATTCTCCGAAAAACATAAAAAAATACTTTCCGAGCTGCGTAAACAACTGACCCGGTGGTGTGAGGAAACCGGTGATGAATTTGATATAGCGCAAATTCTGAAAGAATAAGGGAAGAATCATTATATTGTTTAATACATTGCCCCGGGATGGGCAGGCAAACGGAATACCCGGCGTCATCGGCAGGAAGCAAAACAGGTTTGGTGTGTAAAACAAAACGAGCTTATATAATATAGTGCGGTTTATGAAAATACGAATAAGTGTCCGGTATCTAAGGGTTGTACCGATCCTGCTGCTGCTGTGGTGCAACTACAGTTGGCCTGCAGGAAAACGGGATACCCTGGAAATGCGGTATTTCAGGGGAGTTTCCGTAGACGACGGGCTTTCACAGAGTACGGTATTCAGTATAGTACAGGGCGCACTGGGGTTTATATGGATGGGTACACAGGACGGGCTTAATCGCTATGACGGAAGGTCTGTTACTACGTACAGGCCGGTGAGCGGAGACCCCCGAAGCCTCAGGTCTGCCTATATCCGTTCTGCTTTTAAAGACAGCCGTGACAGGTTGTGGATAGGAGGGGACAAGGGAGTGAGCAGGTATGATTACAGTTCGGATGATTTTACCAATTTTCCCTTGCCGTATAAATCCGGCGAGTGGTATATTTCATCAATAACAGAAGATAAGAACGGGGTCTTGTGGGCAGGATCGAACAGCGGGCAGATATTTTATTTAGAAGAAGGAGCATCTGATTTTACAGAATTAAAATTTGACAAGGTTAACCTGAATATACACCGTATCAATACCCTGCTTTGTATGGACGACCGGTTGTATATCGGTGCAGACGAAGGACTGTTCGGTTATCATTTCGGTACGGGGACTTTCACGGCCATTGACCTGGGAAGATATAAGTATATGATCAACGACCTGCTACCGGAAAAAGACAGGCTATGGATAGCAACTGAAGGAGGAGGGCTGCTGTGTTACCGGTTCCGGGATAAGTCAGTGAAACAATACCTGCATCAAACGGGAGACCCCGATTCCCTGGCCGACAATACCGTAAGAAGTATCGAAAAAGACGATGAAGGTTATTTGTGGGTAGGGAGTTTCCGGGGGTTATCGATCCTGGATGTCGATGAGGAAAACTTTGTTAATTACTACCATTCTTCCACTATTCCCTATACCATCAGTCAAAACTCCGTACGTTCCGTTTACAGGGATAAACAGGGAGGGATGTGGCTGGGTACTTATTACGGAGGGGCGAATTATTATCACCGGAATGATATAAAATTCAACCTTCTGAACTTTAACAGCGGTTCTGCGGCATTAAATGATCAGGTGGTAAACGTCATAAAAGAAGACCGCAAAGGGAATTTCTGGATAGGGTCTAATGATAAAGGGCTGAACTACTGGGACCGGGAAAAAAACAGGGTGAAATTTTATTCACATGACGAAAAAGTACAGGGGTCTCTGAGTTCCAATAATATAAAAGCCATTGCTTTTGACGATGACGAAAATTTACTGATAGGGACCCACAATGCAGGACTGAATTATTTTAACCCCATAACAGGAAAGAATATCAAATATCAGCATTCATCCGGTGACCCGGAAAGTATCTCCGGGAATATGGTGTATGCCCTTCTTAAAGATCACAAAAATAAGATATGGGTAGGAACGAGGAGCGGACTGGACCTGTTTGACCCCTCCAGGGGCACATTTACCCACTTTTACCTGGACAGGATGGGGAACCGGCTGACCTCTGACCAGATCACCTATATGATGGAGGATTCCCGGAACAGGATATGGATAGGGACTTCCCGTGGAGTCAACATCTTTTACCCGGACAAGATGCTTTTTGAATCACTGTCCGGTGCAGAAGGAGAAGGGATATTGAACAAGGATGTGATCACCTGCATTGCCGAAGACGGAAGAGGGCGTATATGGATAGGTACGCGTAACGGATTGAAGTGCTATGACGAAAAAAATGGTTTTACCGTCTATGATACCTCAAACGGACTTCCGAACAATGTAATTTACGGTCTGCTCGTAGATGATGAAGGCCTTTTGTGGATATCCACCAACAAAGGGCTGGCTAGGTTTAACCCTGACACCGGGCAGGTACAGCTTTTTGATCACAAAGACGGATTACAAAGCAATCAGTTCAATTTATATGCCTTTTACAAAGCCTCGGACGGTATGATGCTTTTCGGGGGGATCAACGGGCTTTCGTACTTTTATCCGGAATCGATCAGGCAGGAACCGCTAAAACTGGCGATCACTTTTACCGGCCTGGATATATACAACGACAGGGTAAACCCCGAAAATGAAAGCCCGATATTGAACGGACATATTAACGAAGTGAAAAAAGTGGTGTTCGGGCCCGATCAGAAACAGTTTACCTTCTACTTTAATGCCTTCAATTATATCTCACCGAATAAAGTAACATATCAGTACAAACTGGACGGATATGATCAACAATGGCAGACTACGGAAGAAATACCGAGAGCTTCCTACGCCAACCTGCCGGCAGGGACCTATTATTTGCAGGTTCGCGCGGTAGGGCCAAAAGGAGGGCAGAGTGCTGTACGGGCCATAGAAGTCGACATACGGCCCTATTGGTGGAATTCCAACTGGTTCTATATTACAGTGGCGGTGGTGTTTGTGCTCGGGGTCTATATTTCCTATAAGGTGGTGACCGAACGTTTGCAAACACTGCATCAGTTAAAAATAGAACGCATAGAAAGAGAGAAGAGCGAGGCTGTCAATAAAATGAAAATGGAATTTTTTACCAATGTATCGCATGAGTTCAGAACCCCTTTGACCCTGATCCTTGCTCCCGTCGAAGAAATACTGAATAATTCTTCCGTAGATAAATCCGTCAAAAAACAGCTTCAGCTCATCATGCAGAATACCAAAAGGCTGTTGTTTCTCGTAGACCAACTGATGGATTTCAGAAAAGTGGAACTGGGATCATTCCGTTTAAATATGACTACATCAGACCTGGTAGGTTTTACGCACGATATCTATACGAGTTTTGCCCCGCTTTCCAACAAAAAAAATCTTAAATACACCTATCGTACCACAGAGGCCGAACTCATCGCAACATTTGATAAAGACAGTGTCCGGAAAATCTGTTTTAACCTGCTGTCCAACGCCTTTAAGTTTACCGGGGAAGGCGGAAGCGTGGAATTTCGATTATCCCGGTCAGAAGAAGGGTATGCTGTGATAGAAGTAAAAGACTCCGGTATCGGCATTGCGGAAAATCTCCGGGAACGGATATTTGACCGGTTTTACCAGGTAAACGGAAATGAGACCGGACTGGGTTCCGGTATCGGCCTGGCCCTTACCAGGCACCTGGTGGAAGAGCACCGCGGTTTTATAGAAGTGGAAAGCTGTCCGCAAAAAGGATCGTCTTTTATCGTAATGCTTCCCCTGGATCATTCCGATGGTGTAAAAGATACGGCAAACAACAGAAAACCCCCGAAGGAAGAAATTAAACTGCTGAATGAGAAGAATGATGCAGGCATGGACGATCTGGTACAGGAGGGGGACCAAAGGGAAAAACTGCTTATCGTTGAAGACAATATTGAGATCGTTAATTACCTGGAAGAATACTTTTTAAGGTATTATGCCATAGTTACGGCATCCGACGGCCGGGAAGCCCTGGATATTATTGACCATGTTTACGTGGATATTGTAGTGTGCGACATTATGATGCCCGGAATGGATGGCTTCCTTTTCTGTAAAAAAGTCAAGCAGAATATAAAAACCAGTCATATCCCGGTAGTTCTCCTTACCGCCAGGAAGGAACTGGACCAGCAGATCGAAGGTTTTGAAGTCGGGGCCGATGATTATGTGACCAAACCTTTTTCTATACGGTTGCTGCATGCCAAGATAGAAAATATTATAAGGTCGAGAAAACGGCTCAGGGCATACTATGCCCAAAATAAGGAAGTGGTCCCCGAGAATCTGGCCCACAATGCCCGTGATGAAGAATTTCTCAAAGAAGCCTTGCGCATCGTGGAAGAAAACATTGCAGAACCCGATTTTTCGGTAGATGAATTTAGTAAGAAAATAGGAATGAGCCGGTCTAACCTGTACCTGAAATTTAAAGCGATTACCGGAGAATCCGCGACTGATTTTATGAAACGTATACGGTTCAATAAAGCCGTTAAACTTATAGAGACCCAAAAATATACGACAGCCCAGGTAGCTTATATGAGCGGTTTTAATTCCCCGTCCTATTTCTCTACCAGTTTTAAGCAATATTTTGGGTATATACCTACCAAACATATGGAATTACAGCACAATAACCGGGACGAAAATAATGAAATATCCCCTTCGGAACGGGAAGGAGAACCGCTCCCCTGATAGCAGGTATAAGGTCATTTTTCAGGGAATTTCCCCGTATTCATTAACATAAATGTAAAGCAATAAAACCTATGACAACAAATTATGCCGCAGGTATTGATGTTGGCGGAACATTCGTCAAATACGCCTGTGCGGATTCATCGGGAAAAATACTTTTCGCTTCCAGGCTCCCCGTAGCAGAACATACATCGGCCCCGGGTGTTATCGCATTAATCCGGGAAGCCATCGAAGACTGTGAGAAGCATGTTATGGATAGTAAGGGACGATTGACCGGGGCCGGTATCGGTTTTCCCGGTATTATATCAAAAGGGATGGTCCTCGGGGGAGCGGATAACCTCAGTGGGTTTAACAATATACCTCTTGCCCGGATTCTTTCCGAGCAAACAGGGCTGAAGACCATCATTGTGGATAATGATGCCAATATGATGGGATGGGGAGAAATAATGTACGGCTGTGCGGAAAGTATCTCCGATGCGGTTTTCCTGACCATCGGAACAGGGATCGGAGGTACTATGGTCATTAACGGCGAAATATACGGAGGATATATGAACAGGGGAGGCGAGTTCGGACACATTATTGTTGAAAGCGGCGGGCTTCCCTGTTCATGCGGGGCGAAAGGTTGCCTGGAGACTTATGCCTCTACCCGGGCTCTGCTTGCTAAATATGCCGAAGTGAGAGGAATAAAGAACAATACGGTTAACGGGGAAACACTGGTCAGAAATTACAGGAAGAACGAACCGGAAGCAGTACATGCCATGAACTGGCATTTTGATTACCTGTCTGCAGGTATAGCGAGCCTTGTCAATATTTTCAGTCCGCAGCGAGTGATCATCGGCGGCGGTATTGCCGAAGCAGGGGACTTCTATATTGAGGCACTGAGAGCGCGTGTTTCCGTGCTGGCCATGAAAGATGCTATGGCCAATACCCTGGTCCGGGCGGCGAAATTGGGAAACCTGGCAGGATGCCTTGGGGGTGCGGGGCGGGTCTTTTCATTAAAGCAAAAATAAATATCTTGATATGAAACGAAGCAAGCGGGTCGTAGGAGCGATCCTTTTAATATGGTTTGTAATATCTTTTGTTACCAATATCCTGGGGCCTTTAATGCCCATCATCATAAAAACATATGAACTGAGTCTGACGATGGCCGCTTTTTTGCCATTTTCCTTTTTCCTGGCCTATGGTATTATGTCCATACCCTCGGGAATGCTGATAGAGAGGATCGGCGAGAAAAAGTCCATGCTGATTGCCTTCGGCCTGAATTTTACCGGGGCCGTATTTTTTTCGTTCTATCCTTCATACGAAATAGCCTTGGTATCGTTATTTGCCATTGGTGCCGGGATGGCCATGTTACAGGTCATCATCAACCCTTTGATGAGAACAGCCGGGGGCGAAGAAAACTTTGCCTTCTTTTCGGTCATGGGGCAGCTTGTTTTCGGGCTCGCCTCTTTTTTAAGCCCTTTTGTCTTTTCTTATTTGGTCCGAACACTTTCAGAACATCCGGAGGTTAATATCATAACAGCTTCCCTTGCAAAACTGGTAGGGGATAACCCTGAATGGACAGCGCTATACTGGATCTTTACCCTGATCTTTATCTTCATGTTCACAACCATATATTTACTTAAAATACCGGTTGTAAAACTGAAAGAAGACGAAAAGACGGGGGCTGTAGAGACTTATATCATACTGATCAAAAAAAAGCAGGTCCTGCTGTTTTTTCTGGCCATGGTAGCCTATGTGGGTACGGAACAGGCACTGGCCAACTGGATGTCCGAATTTTTAAATACATATCACGGGTTTGAGCCGGAGAGCGTAGGGGCCGGGGCCGTAGGGTGGTTCTGGGGGTTAATGTCCGCCGGTTGCCTTTTGGGGCTGTTCCTTTTAAAACTATGGGGTTCCAAAAGAGTTTTAAAGATGGCCGTGATCTGTACTTTGGTTGTTTTCAGTATGGCCGTTTTCGGGCCCGGGGAAATGGCCTTATACGCATTTCCCGTTACCGGTTTCTTTATATCCGTAATGTTCTCCATTATTTTTTCACTGGCATTAAATTCTATGGCCGTACACCACGGTTCTTTTGCGGGAATATTGTGCTCCGGGATTTTCGGGGGAGCACTGATCCCCCTGATCATAGGGGCCCTGGGGGACTGGCTCGGGCTAAGGACAGCTTTTCTCTTTATTTACATCACCCTGGGGTATATCTATTTTATCTCCGTATATGCCAAACCGCTTGTAGATAATAAAACATTGAAGGTCAGTGAACTGTTGAATATGCCAATGAAAACAGAAAAAGTATAGCTTATGTGTTAATAATGGTGACTACAGATTGGGTAAGGCTACATTTTTAGGGAAGGCTACAAGTTTACTTCAGCTGTATTTGACTCCTGGGCGCGTAAGCATAAGATCAAGATATGTTTCATACAACCAGGAAAACCTACTCAGAACTCTTTGATAGAACGGTTTAACGGCTCTTATAGAAAAGAGGTTTTAGATGCGCATTTGTTTTTTGAATTAAACCATGTCAGAGACCAAACACAAACACGGTTATGGAATTACAATAATGTTAGGCCACACAAATCTTTGTGTAAGCTTCCCCTAATTAGAACTGTTAGTTAGTACAATTTTATCATCTTTTTGATTCATCTCAGCAAGGCTAGCCTTGCTGAGATTTTTCTTTGCGTACTCAACCGGAGGCACATACCCAAGGGCA
>NZ_JAHKRR010000015.1 GCF_018863395.1 Sinomicrobium weinanense | reverse complement strand
TCTGTAACAGACTGTCCGGCTTCCTGAGACTTTAAGATCTTGATGATCTGTGTTTCGGTGTGTCGTGTTTTTTTCATTACCCTAAATTTAAACGTTTTTCTAATTAAGAACGCTTTGTTTTTTAGGGAGCCTTACAGATTCAACGGGAGAAATCACCCATATTAAATATCAAGAACGACCAATTTCCATGAAGCTCAAAAGAAAATACTGGTTTAAAAAGGATCTAACGCCAAGTTTATCTGAATGTACATTTCAGGCTTCAAATGATATTAACTTTAGTCAATTCGAAAACCTTTATTCTATAGGAGATTTAGACCGCATAATTATTTATAACAAAAAAATTAACCCTCGACAAAAGTATAGATTTGTTCGCTTCCTTATACCTCCTCACAATAATGGAAATATTTCTGAAATGATGTTTGTCACTAATAAAGGTGAAAAATTAAAGGGCAAGCTCATTTCTTCAAAAAGTATCAAGGATAATCCTACCCTTGATTTCGGATTTGACAATAATGTTCTAAGTTTCATAAACATCAAAAAGGATGCAGAACCCCAGTGGGTTGGACTTGATTTTGGAGAGAAAAAAGAACTATCTGAAATCACTTTCTGCCCAAGAACAGATAAGAATGATATCTGGCCTGGATTAAGATATGAATTATTCTATTGGAATTCTGGATGGAAATCTATTGAAAAAAAGATAGCTACAACCCATACATTGGATTTTAATTCCCCCTTTTCAAATGGCCTATATCTTTTAAAATGTCTTGATGAAGGAGTTGAAGAAAGGATTTTTACATATGAAAATGAAAAACAGGTATGGTGGTAAGATAGGACGTTCTATAACTTTTTTTACAAGGATTACTCCTCAACAACATGATACATTTTTTCTTGGTAACCTATATGTCCCTCTTCTGAAATCGCCTCCACAATGACAACATATTCTCCCGAAATATCTCCATTGTAAAAACTTATCGATTCCTTCTCTGATTGATTGCCCTTAATATCGGGGTCCCAATAGATTAAAGATCTAAAATCGGGTTTTTGTTCGTTCCCAGATAATGGACGGCTATATTTCGGAGCATAGAATTCCTTTATTGGAGAAAATGGAGTAATAGAAGCGTTAAGCGTACCAGGGGCGGGTCGGTGAGACGCATAAATGCCTCCACCTCCCTTGGTCGTGATTGAAATAATGTGACCTAAGGGTGGCGCATCTAATGGATTTGTTTCCGGAAAAACCGTTAAATAACGGGATTTAAAAAACTTAGCATATTTAATCAACTCCACCCGTTCCACAATTTTCGGAGACATGTGAGGAACAAACTCATATTCATGTTTTCTCAAGAGGTGACCATCTACAATCAACAAGGTGGGTTCTTTACTTCCGGCACGAATGTGAGCCAGCATAAACCCATCTGGAAACTGTTCTACTTCAACCTGATCTCCATAATTAAACATCAATATACTGTAAAGACCATACGACCATTTTTTTTCTTTCTCCCTGATTTCATCTCCTGTGATAACTACATCCGGTTCTCCATATTTTTTGTAGAATTTCAATTGTTCCGAAGTCAAATGACGATCCGACACCACTACTTCGTCTAACTGGGTAACTCCATCTAAAGAATCAAATGCAAACTCAACACGGGCCCGTTTTTTCTGAACATTCATGATCGCCTTAACTACCGTATCCAATTTACGGAAAACTGGTTTTCGTTCATAGGTCACTTTGAGAGACTTCAAGGTATCCAGCATTATTTTATAGTTTGTTTTCTTCCCTAATGCATCCGTCGCACTAAGCAATATTGGTATCTTTTGGCCATATACATCATCCAACAAAAAACAGAAGCCGCCCAAACTATCCACAGCACTAGTATAAAAGGTGGTTTCTTCACCGAATGTGGCCAAGGTCATATTTACTTCCCCAGGGGACTTTCTTTTATTAAAATGGCCCGTTACCCTCCCTTTTATCTCAATCCCCTTTTGAGGCCAAAAGAAAGTAGATCCCTTTCGCTTTATTGGATATTTATAATTACGCCAGCCCTGGGTAAGCAATAGAGCATCCAAATCATTCATGCGGTCCGGGTTTTCCTCCCTAAAATAATAATCCGGTTCCTCGATCTCCCCCCGGAGTTCAGAATCCAACAAAAAAAAGGATCGTATAGTTTTCCCTCGATGCCAGTGATTCTTATTAATTGCCATAACAGACATGTTAAATCTTTCAGAATCGACATCTTGTCCTCTAACCTGAATATCCAATTTGGTTTCCTCCCTCTTCTCATAAGTGTTCTTATCCATTGTTAATGAAATATCCAACCGATCTCTATCTGATTTATTAAAAAATAAACGTTCAGCCAAGGAGCGCTTCTCCCTATCCATAAGGGTAAAAACAAGAATCCCCTCCGGCAACTGTTCAGAAGGTAGATCCTTAGTTAAATGTCCTTTGTGCAAAGGGCCTTCCACTAAAAAATAATCCACACCTCTACAAGCTACTTTAACGTATACATAATCAGTCACCTTATTCGATGCTACCCGAATCCAGATTTTTTCATTGGTCCCAGATACAGATAGAATACTACCTTTTGACATAACCCGGGGCAAGGGATACGTATTTGTATGAACCGAATCACCTGGCCGGAAAACTTTGGCATAGTAAGTTCTGGTGCTATCAGCTTCTAACGAAAAGGTTCCCATACCCAAATAATTGCTTTTAAAATCAACAACATGTTGGCCCTTGTCATCGAAAATTGATCCCTGTACAACTTTTCCCTTTCCATCTATACCTACGGATTTAAAACCGATCTTGTTCCGGAATCCGTGAACTAACTGACCACTTTCGGGAAAGAATTGTACATCCGGAGCACTTTCGTTTAGCACAACGGTTTCGGAATGCCATGTCTCATCAGAACTTTCCAAGGCAAGGGTGACCCAATCCAGATCATCAGGAACTTCATATTCGAACGAATAAGTATTTTTTTTTCTTTTTACCATTATTGTATCCTGCCCTTGACCCCAGTCTATATATACCGGAATCCGTCTTTCATCAACAGACTCCATGACTTCAGGACGAAACTCTCCTTGCAATAGAGACCGTCCCGGTTCCTTTTCAACCAATCTTAGGGTATTAATCGGGTTTTCCCCTATGTTTCTCGATTCAGAAACCAGATTCACATAAGCTTTATACACAAAATCATTCCCGAAATTCCGATTCCATTGTGTATAGGCTCTTATCAAATAACGGCCTTCCGTAAAATCATCTCTTAACTCTATGGCCCCCCTACCTATTCCATTATTTAGCTTTACCTGTTTATGGGATACTATTTCTTCATTGGGACCAATCAAATCCACATAGAGTACGCCGTTATATGCCGCGGGCCTATGGTATTTAGCTTCTGCAACTATCGCTTTGAACCATATAGGTTGATCCAAAGCATACACCTGAGAGGTAAGTTGCAGATATACCTTTTCTGCCATAGATAAATCGAGTAACCTATTATAATTCTTTTGTGGAAAAACGAAAAGAGGGAATAGAAGAACAAATAAAAAAAGCCTCTTTACTGAACTTAACCATATTAGTCTGAGAATCATTCCTCTTTGATTTTGTGTTTTAACTTCCATTAAGATCGCAATATGTTTCAAAAAACAAACATCCATAAAAGTCTTACATCTATTCTAAATTCTTTTCTCCCTACACATATCCCGTTTACAATATTCAACAATAAAAGAATGGGAATGAAAAACTATTTCACATCCAATAGGGATCAACCTGCAAAAAAAATTAAACACCTAAAATATATGAGAATATCTAATGACTATTAAAATCTTTGAATCTAACAGGTTTTATTCAGTATCCTTAATCTCAGTTCGAAGCTTTTCAAAAGCGTTGTTTCCAGGTGATTGAAATTCATGATATTTTACGTTTCCACCATCCAAGTATACCACGCAGGGGTAAATACTATTAGTTGGTATTTTGAAACTTTCTTTTGGGTCAATATAAACATTCGAACGACCTCTTAGTTTTATACCTATTTTTTGTTGCAATATTTTAAGAGATTCTATTTTGGTTAAGGCAAAGAAAATATCTTTATTGTCTATATTATCCATCATGAAGACTTCACCCTCCTGTATACAACCATGACAACCTAATCCCGGAAGTATAACTACCCATTTTGTAGAATCATTTACTGAAAAAGTGTCCAAAAATTTCACTATATGATCACGTTCAATTTCTTTCTCTCCCTTTTTGCAAGAAGTTGACAGGGCAATAATCACAAAGGTTAGTATTAAGTTTATAGTTCTCATACAATTAATTATATTTTTTTAGGAATAAAGATCTTAAATGTCAGATTTACTTCATCTATATTATTTTCATCTTGGTATTCAATGTTCAACCCCTCTTTTGTTACAAATGAGTTATGCCAATTCCATTCTCTTTCCGTCCCCAAAACAGTCTCTCCAAGATAATTAAAATCATCGTCCATAATAATAATCGCAATGTTCTTTTCTTTCCATGAGGTTTGTTTCGGAGCATTGGGAAATGCCTTTCTTAAAACCCGATAATATACTTTTCGGTACTTATCATAAATAATAGCAGCATACATATCTTGTCTTACAAATGATGACAGAATTGACTCGGCTGATGCTTTGTTAGGGCTTTTGTCAATAGATTTATTGGTGTCAGCAAAATTACTACCAGCATAAATCTTCTTATGCGAGTTAGCATTTATATCTGTTATAAACAAATCGTGTGACATTGGTAAGCTATATATCATTTTTTTACCATCAGGATGTAGCTGGGGAAATACTTGTACAAACAACCCTTCTCCCCAATTGACATTGCCTCCAAATATAGAACGTGGGTAAGTATGAACATAATTAACGTTGGACAGATCATAATCTATACGCGCAGTGTACTTGAATTTGTCCACAATGGAATCAGGCATAGTACCTCCAAATATCCCCGTCAGCAATAGTTCATTAGAGTTATCCATAAACGGGCTAACAGTTTCTACATAAAATTCCGGATACCGATATGCCCAATTTCTATCGCGATTTGTAATATCATTACCTCCATTTAAAGAAATCTTTTTTAACACATCTGCATTACTATTCGCAAGGAATACCTTTAACAATCTGCTGAAAATATAAATAGAGTCCGGATCTTTGATGTAATATCCTTCGGGCATCTGAACACCAGATGGCCCATCTTTATCAAAGGTTATTTTTTTTACAAATCTTGGGTTATTGTATTGATAGAAATAAATAGAATTGTTATAATTGTTTAAAAAGGTTAACTGTCTACTTCCTAATGAATCTTTAATCATTTGAATATACAAGGGTTTTGTAGATGTTTCATTATCTAGCAAAAATGACTTAGAACCTACTTCAGCAAGTTTCATGGAAGCGTGCATTTCTCCTTTCCTATCATTTGGTAATGTAACCTGTTGATTATTGCAGGAGACAAACACTAACAGAAGAAAACAGTAATTAAAAAAAATATGTTTCATAATTTGCTTCTTTTATTTAAAGACGGATTCGTTACAAAATAACGAATCCGTCTTTATTAATTATCGCACATCACAACCACCGCCGGAGCCAAATGAAGAGCATCTACCAAAAGAATTACATTTCTGAGGCCAAGCCCAAATTTCACAATCAGCATTGGCATCTTGAATTAATGAAGCCAAGTTCACTTCATAATTTGATTTAGTAGTGTCTACAAAAAACACTCCAACCGCCAAAGCTGCTACAGCCATAATTCCTACTATTTGTTTCATAACTAAAACTTTAAATGGTTTCTGGCATCAATTGCCATTAAAATGATTTTTAAAACTTACAAAAGTCTTCGAGGAAATGCTACTTTTGCTAAACATTACAAAACCCTTAATATCTTTAAGTTTTTGTCATCTTTAAATATTTAAAGAGTTCCTCCGGGTAATAAAAGTCTATCTCATAGGCTGTTTTTTTATAGTTAAACATATTTGTACCTTCTTTAACTATTTTCAAACCCCGGAGGATTTTCTTCCTCCCCTTGGTCTACCTCTATATCGTTTATTATTCTTCTCATCTCGGCCTTTATTTCTTCTATAGCCATCGATGGAATTTTCACCTTCTTACCTAATACCTCTTCTGCTTTGTTTTTTGCCTTTATGTGTTGCCCTGTCTCTACATAAAGTTTAGCCAATAAATATTCCGGGTAGAACCTCCCCGGAATCATATATGACGCTCTCTGATATGCCTCTTCTGCTTCTTCATACAACCCCAAACCTTTGTAAGTGTCTCCCAAAGCTGTTTCTATAATGGTTGTGTTTAAATATTTTTTGGCCTGTTCTAAAACTTCCCTTGCCCGCCTATGTTCATTCGCCATAACCAGGGCCTTACCATAATTCATCAGAAAATCTCCATCACTTCCTATCCCAGAATAAGCCCACTTAAACTCTGAAAGACTCTCCTTGTATAAACCGGAATTATAAATGTCAAGTGCCCTTCGCCACACCTGAAAATTATCCTTTATTGATGTGATTTTAGGTATACTTTGCCATACAACTAACCCCAATACACATATCATACAAGTTTTCATTACCAACACATTCCTTATACGAGAAGGAGTTGATGAGATCCCGTAAATAGTTCTTCTATCTGATCTGGAAAGTAACGCCAAAGCCAAGATCATCTCCATCTTAATCGGTAATATTTGCATCGGATACGAAAACAATCCAAAAGCTAAAAGCGACAATAAAACACCTAATGACTTTATCTTTAAAAATCGTTCCTGCCTACTCGTCTTAATTCCTAAGCATACAATCCCTGTCAATCCGAGTATAACAAAACCTATAAATCCATTTTCAGCAATAAATTGTAATACTTCATTAAAAGCATAATAGGTATTATCTGCCAACGCAGCTTCTTTCCCTTCTCCAACTTCTTTAAAGTAATCCGCCTGATCATTCATATAATTGGCCTTAAAACGATCAAAGCCTACTCCAAAAGCTGGATTATGCATGATGATACCCGAAGTCGATACCTTCCATATTAAAATACGACCATCTGCAGAATTTTTCTTAAAATGATATACCCCAAATATACTCGAGCACATAAGGAGTAATGCTATAACCCCCAAAAGTGCCTTTTGCCATAACAACATTTTTCTCCAACGCTGTATCATGGGAAGCAATATTCTATTATACTTGTATAATAGCACAAAACCGCCACCTACCAGAACAGCAAACCAAGCTGCCCTGGAGCGTGTCGAAGGCAGAATGATCAATATTAAAATTAAACTGACAAGCGGCACATAATGAAACAAAAAAGACTGTATCCTGACCCATAAAATTGATACTTTATCTTCTTTAGAGCTTATTATGGACATGATTTGTTCTCTAAAAAGATAACTCCCTAAACTTATTACAAAAACTATGGCTAAAAATCCCCCAAAAGGCCCCGGATTAAAAAAACTCCCTGTCATTTTAAAACCGGCATGATTCGAAGGAATATATCCCAATAATTGCCCAAAGCCTAGTATGGCTTGCAATATCCCGGATAAGCATACAGATAGTAAAAAATAAGGAAGCGCCTTGAAAGAGGTATTCCTCAAGGCCAGATATAAAAAAGATAATCCTATGAATTCATAATATCGTAAAGAAAAACCAGAAACAGACTGAATCCAATACCTGTTAATGCTTATATAAAAAAGCAAGATCAATAAACACCCATCTAATAATTTGATGCGGATGATCAAAGGAGAAAATAAGAGCTTTACAAAGGTTAGTATGACAATAAAAATAACACTATAAAAGAAAAAAATAGACTTTCCCGTTTGCGTCGAATTTATTAAATCCGGAACATTTACTGATGCCAATACGATCAAGAGCAAACATATTGCACCTGATAATATAGCATCGATAAAAATTTTAAATTTTGCCATAGTTCATGTAGGGTTTCATTCTATTCAGGGCGGGGGGAGGGGGGCTCTTATTAGCTATTTGGTCATAAGCTATTTTTTAAACATGCAACAATTTAAACATATTTTTATAAAAAACACAAGCCGAAATGTTAAACTTACGTTTGTCTTAAAAACACATTTACTTATAGAATTTCAATCACTACCAAATCTGAGTATCATTTTCATATGTAAAAATCCTTTCTTCCATACGCTCAGTATGGTTTCTTAACCAAAAAAGTGCCTCTTTAGGAACCTCATTATAAGATATATGATAATCATCATAAGCCTGTTTTCTCCCGAGAGAAACCCATCGTCCATCTCAATAAAGTATTTCATATCTTAATCCCGGTCATATATCATTTTTATCTGTTTTAGGACAAAATACAATTGATTTTATCTGTTTCTCCTCTTCTAAATCTACTCCCACCCATTGTCCATTATCCTGATAACCAGTATAGACAAAACTCAAAGGATTATCGTCAAAAGCATTTTTCATAGATGGTGTTTCCGTATTTTTTTATCTGTCATTATTTTCCCGCTTAGTTTTTTTCCATCACTTCCTTTGATTTCAATTTTGGCCATATTTCCCGGTCTACCCTTAGGGAATAAATAACGGATATACCGATACCTAACAAGAGTTGTCACTGATACTTCATGGTTTATCAACCTAAAGGTATCTTGAATTTGGTATAGATCGACCTTACCTCTGAACTCTTTGTCATTTGATGCCTGAAATACCCCTTCAACTGTCTGTTCTAAAAAATCATCTTTGATATGATATTTTCTTTGTAACTCCATGGTATTTTTCTCCTTTTGAGGGGCTATATATGCCCTGACGACCATCCTCATGTAAAAGGATCAGACACAGGAATTAACCCACCATTAGAATCTTAAACCATGGCTAAATATATCACTCCCTTCCCTTGTATATCCTCAAAGGTTACATCACCATTTTTGACAAATATCCAACCAATAGGTACTCAACCATTTCTATAATTCCTATCGAAAATACACAAATACACTATTTTTCCTGGAATCGATATAGAGCTTGTTTCAGACGGGAAGGTTAGTAAGATAATCATCAAAAAGAAGAAAAGAGTATCGCTCCATTCCTTCTATAATATCGCCGTAAATACAGGTGACACGATTAAAAATGTACGGGATGCAGTCTACACTCATCGTAGTTTGGAACTAAAGAAAAAATACAAACTGGAAAAGCGAACCAATTTCGGCCTATTTATGCGAGAAAACTTCGAAGGGGAAAACACTTTTGAGGAGATCCAGAGTAAGACCGGAATAGAGAAACAACCATTAATCGATATCTATTTCAATACCGGTGCACCTGAGCCTTATGAATTCCTGATTATCGAAAAAGCCGTGGGAAAAGAACCCGGTGAAATGATGAAAGTGTGTGTTGAAAAATATCCTGTAAAGAAACGTAAAGAGTAATATAAGCGAAAATCTTTATATTTATACTCCGTACTATCCATCAGATCTTATAATCTGCAAAACCTAATTGCTTATGTCTTTTCTTACCAAATTACAGATTGAGGATGCCCCCCCTGACAGGGCTATAAATATGCATCAGGAGTGGGCCCATAGTGGCCTACTCTGTGCCTATCCTCCCTGGAGCAAAATGATCATCCTACCGCAGAGTTCCAATAGGCACTTCCATGTTTGAATGGGCCGTTAGCCATTTCCTGGTGAAATAAGGATATCTTATTTTTTATTAGTAGGATGGGATACGTACTATGCGTAAAGCTGAGTTTTGGTATTGTTACTGTGTGGAATACATGGAAGATTTTAAACATCAAGAAAGACCATAGCAGACACATTTATACTAACACCAGGAATTTTATCTATAAATGGATCAAAATTTATCAAACCCTAGCGTATTTCAAACCCTTTTGCAAACTACAAAGTCACCACAAGATCAATGATGGAGAAGAAGAAACATAACCGGGTATAAACTATATATCGATGGTTAAATCGAACCTACTTGCAGCAAAGAAGGAAACAATGCTGAACCTATAGACGACCTATATAACGAGGATATGTCTAAAAAAAGGTGCGGAACAAATCAATCCTATATTCGCTTTTGCATAATGATAAAAATAAGAAAAAACGAAATTATGAATAATAAAAAGGCAATGCTATATTTTTGGATTCTATTGTTAGTTTCCTGCCATAAATATGATGTCGAAATAAGAAATGCTTTAGAGCTGAGTGGAAAAAACAAAGGCGAACTCATCAAAGTTCTTGAGTACTATAAAAAAGAAGGGGATTCTATGAAATTGGAGGCCGCAAAATTTCTTATTTCTAATCTTCCCTATAATTATTCTTATGACACTACCAACCTAAAAAAATATAGAATTATCCCCCTTATGGCCAAATCACAATGGGAACAAGATGACAGCATTGATCCTAATAAGTTAAATAAATTATGGGATAGCCTCAAGATAATATCCCCAGCTCACACCTATATTTATTCCAAACCTGTACAGGAAGACATCAAGTTTGTGACTAGCAAATTTCTAATTAAAAACATTGATGATGCTTATAACTCATGGAGGAATAACCCGTACGCCCGTGACAGTGTATCTTTTGAAGACTTTTGTGAATATATTTTACCCTATCGACATATACAGGGAAAGGCTCTCGAGAATTGGAGAGATTTCTTTAAAAGTGAAAATGAAGATCATTTTAAGGATTTATATCCAATTCCATTTACTAAAGCCTGTGATTCTTTATTTGGGCAATATAAAACGTACAAATTCAATTATGAATTGACGGAGGGACTACCCATTTTGAAATTTAAGGATTTCATGAAAATTAAAAGTGGTAAATGTACTGTAAAGAGTTGGTTTAATACTTATATAGTCAATACTGAAGGTATCCCTATGGTTGTTGATTTTGTCCCTGCATGGGGCAATAAAGAGGATAATCATCAATGGAATGCCCTCTTATATGGGGGAAGAACATTATATTTTGAATCATATTGGGAGAAGGGACATAGTTGGTTTTATAATCCTGATATCAACAACAATAAGTTTGAGGATGATTGGAGTGGAAAAATAAGACTCCCCAAAGTTTACAGGCATACTTTTTCTACACATATGGAAGGCCCAATCTCAGATAAAAGAATAAAACTTGAAAATATACCTCAATTATTCAGAAATGTAAAACAAAAGGATGTGTCAAATGATTATTTCAATACTATTAACCTAAGCCACGAAATCACAAAAGAGAAAATACCAAAAAATACTTATTATGCTTACCTAAGTGTCTTAGGGGTAAATAAAAGATGGGTTCCTGTGCAATGGGGGAAAATAGAAGGTAATATGGTGATTTTTAATAAAATGGGAACTGACATCGTATATCAACCGATATTTTATAAAAATGGCAGAACAATTCCTTTTGGCACTCCTTTCCATCTTGACCATAATGGAAATAAAAAGGAATTTATTCCTGGAAATTCGACCAGTGATGTAGTAATAAAAAGAAAGTACCCGGCCAAGAAAGGACTGGAAAAGGACGCAAAACGCATAAAAGGATCATTAATACAAGCATCAAACAATCGGGATTTTAGAGATGCGGTCACTATTGAACAAATCGATTTTGAGCCAGAATTAAGGCCATATGAGATTCCATTGAACATTAAAAAAAAGTACAGGTATTTTAGAATTCTATCCAGAAATGTTATCACAATCAAAGAAATCAAATTGTCGTACCAGGAATCTGAAAACAAGGAGATCCAATTAGAAGGAAATTTTATAACAAGTAGTCCGTCTACGGAGAATGATTCAACTACTTGGAAAGGTATTGATTTGAAAAAAAAACAGTATGTTTCAAAAATCACATTTGCCCCTCCAAACAATCTAAATCATGTATTAAAAGGGCTTAACTATGAGCTGTTTTATGTGGATAAAGGAGTTTTCGTTTCCTTGGGCCAACAAAAAGCAGAAGATTATGAATTGAAATACAAAAATGTTCCTAAAAATGGTTTATTATATCTAAAATGCCTTGATGAAGGCCGCCAAGAAAGAATCTTTGAGTATAAAAATGGGGAACAGATATGGTATTAGATATCCGGCCGACTAAGAACATCTTTTTACATCTAAATAAAGAAACAATCCCCTCTCCCCTTTATCCTGAGTTAAACAGGCACTTTCAGAGTTGAATTACAAATATTTATTCACTTCTAAATGTGCCAAAACCGTTAAAAAAGCATTTTATTAGGCACTTTCAGAAGTAAGTTAATTTCCCTAAAAAAATAAATAACAAACTCAGGCGATTTAAGTATGGATGACCTGAGTTTTTTCTTTTTTGAGGATATTTTTGGTCTCTGAGTTGGAATTACAAATGTTTATTTAGGCACAAACTATTTTTCCAGAAATTCAACAATTTAAAAACATTTTTACCAAAAAAACACAGGTCAAAAGGTTAAACTCATCACTACACCTGCTTTATTTTTAGTTTTTTTGTTGGCTTTAATCCACAAAAAACATTAACATTATAAACTTAATCGTTTTTCACTTTCCTTTCTTTGTTCTTTAAATTTAGAAATAAAGGTAAATATAATAAGATGGCCAAAAGGGAAAAAATTAATCCTCCAATAGAACCTACTGCAAATGAAAACCAAAAAACTTCCCTTTGACCTCCCCAAACAAACGGCAACAAACCAGCTATGGTAGAGATAATGGTTAGAAATACAGGGAGAATTTTATGATTATAAGCCTTAAAATATAATTTTCTAATATCCCGTCCCGGGTAGTGTCGTTTTAAATTATTAAAATCATTTACAATGTAAAGAGCCGCATTTACACTAATACCACACAAAAGGATAAAAGAGGCATAACCTCCTTGATCAAAATTAAACTCAAAAAAATAAAAAGTAAGAAATACCCCAATAAATGAAATAGGAATCATGCTCAAAATGACCAATGGCTGCCGAAGGGATTCCAGGAGAATAGCACATATAAAAAAAATTATCGCGACAATAATAAAAATATAGTAGTATTGCTTTTTTTCTTCTTTATTCCACCCATAATTATCACGCTTAAACACCTTATAACCAACAGGTAAAACATTAGAAATTGCTTGTATCCTTTCTTCTTTAAATTTCTCAGCCAAAAGTCTTGGACCGATAAACTCAAAGGCAACAACCAAATGATACTGTTGGTTTACTTTTTTAATATCATTACCCGTCTTTCGTTTTTCTATAGTAGTAAGTTCATGTAGTTTGAATTGTTTTTCATCGATATCTACAGGAGTGTTCTTTAAATCCCACACCGTAAATTGTTCATGTTGATCAGAGACCAATTTTGCCTCCTGCAATTCGTGATTTCTAATCACAGGGGACAGATTTGCCGAGTGAAGTTGATTTTTAAGAGTATTATAAACCTGCGATTCCGTTATCCCAGCCAAAGCTATGCCTTGTGGTTCAAATTCCAAATGATACTCATATAAAGTTTTGCTGAACCACTCTCCTGTGTTGATTTCTATTTCCTTTACCCTGCCTTTAGATTGGACTAAAAGGCTATCCCGTAATCTTTGACTATATTGATACAATTCATCATAATTATACCCTTCCAAAACAATCTGATCAGCGAGATACCCTGTGTTCAAGGCATTGGAAAATCCCCTTCCTACACCATATATATTCCAATCCAGCCCCCCCAGGCTTACTGCTTTAGTTTCCAGAAGACTTTTTAAAACATATGGAAATGCACCGGATTCATACTCGTCTTTAAAATGAATGGTGATTCTGGAATCATTGTAACTTTTGATCTGAGTTTCAAAAAGTTCTACTTCCTTGAAAGATGCGATATAATTTTCCATTTTCAGTATCGCCTTATTTAATTGTTCTATGGTACTGCCTTCCGGCATTGTCCCGGTAACATTAAGTGTTGTTTTCTGTGGTTCCTGGTAATAAGATTTTTCAAACACATTTTCTGTAAAAAGACGTAGAGATCCTCCAACAATCTTTTCCATAGCAGGGCGAATGTTCTCTTCAAACCATCCATTTCCCATAGTTTGATTATATAAATCTGCTAACAATCCTTTCGATTCTATTTGTTTCGGAGCTAGATGCAATGGTAAACCAAACCCCAAAATCATTATTATAATGAGTCCCCACTTTGGCATTGGTTTGTTTAAAAAAATTATAAAGTATTCGTACTGAGATGTAAACCAGACAATACGTTTTTTTCGCTTTCTGGAAAAGTGTCTTTTTTTGTGTGTTATTTTGAATTTCTCTAATAAAGCAGGAGTTAAATACAACGCCACTAAAAGAGACACCCCTAGATTGATTGCAATAACCAGGGCAAAATCCCATAGGTTGATCCGTTGAGATTCCTCTAGTAAAAAGATTACCGTAATTGCCCCTATAGTAGTTAGTGTAGCCGCCAAAATAGCCAGGAAAGCTTTTTTGTTTCCTTTATGACGAAAGTGATCCATCATAATGATCGTATTGTCTATGATAATACCGAAAGAAATAGTAATACCTGCAAAGGAATATAACTGCAACTCTACTTGAAGTAAATAATAGAATATTACTGCCACAAAAAAATTGATGAAGATGCTCGAAAATAAAACGAAAACATATCTGGTATTACGGTATATTACAATAGACAGTGCTAATAAAATAATTAAGGAAAACAGTGTTCGCCATTGTATTTTTAGCAGTTCATCGATAAGATGTGCTGTTGTATCCTGTGTAAGTTTGAGATGATATTCAACAGGTAGTTCATTTCTAATATCTTCTACCCTACGCTTTATCCTTTTGGAGAGTTCAATAGTATTGACCCCTTTTTCCGGATATATAACCAAATTCACAGTATTCGAACCATTAATTCGGTAATAAGCACTTGGTGGACGTTCCTTGAAACGTACCGAAGCAATGTCTTCCATGTAAATGATACGACCCCCACTTTTTGCTACAGGGATTTTGTTCCAGTTGAACTCTTCCTGAGATTGATGTGTATAAAGTATTCTAATTTCCCGAGGAGAGTTCCCTTGAGACAAAACCTCAGTGCCCTTTCCGATTTCATCTTTTTTCAGAAAAGTATTAATTGCAAGGGTTACCTGATCTACAGTCAACCCAAGTTTGGACAACTTATCAGCATTGTATGTTACTACCCATTCGTAAGGAGAAACACCATATAAGCCAACTTGACTTACCCCTTTAATATTAGATAGCCTGGGAAGAATATAATGATCGACATATTTTTTAATATAGTATGAACTTTCATTAGCATTGACACTATAAGACAAAACAGATGAATTGTTTTCAGAAGGAATACTCAAAGAAAGAAAAGGGTAGCTTACCCCCTCGGGCATTTGAGGGTAACTTTGGCGAATAAGGGCTGCCATTTCAAACCGGACAGCATCCATATCCGTGTTTTTTTTAAATTGAATACTAATATCTCCATTCCCTTTACGAGAGGTCGAACTAATCTCTTTCACTCCCCTCATACTGTTAAAGAGACCTTCCAACTTAGAAGTCACCTTCTGTTCAATTACTTTCGCTGAAGCAGCAGGCCATGAATAAGATACATATACTGCGGGCAAGGAACGAGAAGGAACTAGTTGAATACTGAGCAGGGGAATCAAGCCTCCCCCTACTATTGCTAAGCAAATAAAAATCGTAATGACCCTGAATGTAGAAACTTTCTGGCTCATATCCTGTTTATAGCAATTTTTTAAAAAACCTATTCCATCGGAATTGCCTCCGATAATAAGAAAATAATATGTATGGCACCTTACCTACAATATGTTCTTCCGGAATAAAACCTATATACCTGGAATCTAAAGACCCCTCTCGGTTATCTCCCATGACAAAAAAGTAATCCTGTTTAAACCTATACGATTTTGCTTTTTCTCCGTTTATAAAATAACCTCCATTACGCTCATGTATTTCAACTTTTTCATACTTTTCTAAAGCTTTTTTGTATATATGAAAATTAAAAGCATCCAGCTTTATTTCAAGCCCTTTTTTAGGAATGAGAAAGGGTCCCATATTATCTAATGTCCATTTAGAGCCCCGTGGCATTGCGAATAATCCCTTTTGAGCATCATAAGTATCTAGCTCTTTTTTCAAGTCATAAACTTCCGGAATCTTACTAATTCGTTCCCATTCATCATATGTAAAGTTTCCTTGAAAACTATTAATAGCATCATCTCCTGCAGAGAAATATACATTTGGTATTATCGAATCCTTCCGTTTAAAAAACTTTCGCCTATTCGTTACTTTAAAATTATATTTTTTCTTTACAGTTGATGGTGGAAAATATTTTTCACTATTAGTATACACTTTTCCAGCAATAATGGATAATGTATCCCCTGCCACTCCAACACATCGCTTAATCACAAACAAAGTTCTGGACTCTTGGAATACTAGGACATCCCCTTGCTTGACATTTCTTATTCCGTCCAATCTACGGTAAGACCACCAATTTTCTTCCATAGCATTCCGAGCATTGTCATTCAGATAAAACAAAAGGTTCACCCAAGAAATCTCAAAAGGACTTCTGGGTAACTTGGGGCCATACGTAAGTTTATTCACTAAAATAACATCATTAGAGAACAGAGTATTCTCCATAGAATTGCTCGGGATTTTATAAATCTCTACCAAAAATACTTTTGCACAAACACTTATAAGTAACAACCACAAGAAAAGAAAAATACCACGTATTAGTTTTCTAAGAGTCATATTTTTAATCCACCCCGTAACGTACAGCATACATTTGTATACCCCAAACAATAAAAGTTGCAATAATGTTAGCCAAATAAGACCAAAGAATAATGGGAAAACCACTCCCAGAAAGAGTAGCCAAAACCTCCATGACTGAGAAAAATATTTTGGCATATGGTTTAAACTATCTTTCATGGTTTCTTATTCATTTATTCTTCAAGTAATTTATCAAAGTTTTTACTTAAAGCAGAATCATGAATAAAATCATATAATGTAAGCTGTTGTACCTCGTAATAATAATTCCAATAATTCTGTAAACTCTCAATATACTGTTCTGAGGCATTTTGCCAAGCCTCCCTTGCTGACGACAATCGCAATAAATCTACTTTTCCAGATAAAAACCGCTTTTCAGTAATTTTATAGGATTCTCGGGAAATTTCCCGAGCCCTTAAAGCAGCCATTACCTGCTCTTCCTGTAGGTTAAAGTTACTAACCTTGAGTTCCAGTTGTCGATGAATGTCGTTTTCATCTTGAGAGATCTCTATATCTTGAACCTCTTTAGTCATCCTGGCTACTCGTATATTCCCTTTCCGTTCTCCCCAATCGAGTAGAGGCATGCTAAACTGCACAGCCACAATCTGTTGATCCAAAAAGTGGCTGTAAGCATCAGCAAAAGTGTTTGCTTGTTGGTTAAGCCCATAACTTGCGTTAATAGACAAGTCAAACCGATTATCCTTAATAGTCTGGTCTAAATTTTTTTCAGCATTGATCTTCCGGATGTTTATATTAAGTAAATTCGGGTTGTTTTGACTAGCGTATTCCCTAGCTTCCTCTACCGATATTTTAAGGTGAGATACCATTTCGGGAAGTTCCGGAGTATACTCCGAAAGATCGTCCCTGTTGAGATAGAGATTGAGTTCAGAGATTACTTCTTGTAGTTGTTGTTGGACTTGGTTTAAATTTGTGGTGGATGTAAAATCATCTAACTCCAGGTTTAAAAGCTCATCCTTTTCGATAGAACCCAAATCATATCTTTTTTTCCCAATATTATATAGCCTGTGTGCATTTTCCTTATTTTCCACAGCTATTTTCACCTGAGTATGTGCAAGGGCCCACCTAAAAAACATGGAAAGGGTTCTAAGATAGATTTGTTGTTGTTCGTAAAGAAAATCCTTTTTGGCTTTTTCATACTCCATTTCAGCCGTTTTATTAAGCCATTTTAATTCATTAAAAGCCATAATAGGTTGATTGAGCCCTATGCGTATCGGAGTAGTGCTGTAATTTTCTATATTGGATTCACTATAATTAACTAAGCGATTAAAGCTGGAATTCAGATATATTTTAGCCCCTGTTGCCATAATATTCTGACTCACTGAAATTTGAGCAAAAGTATTGAGGTTTTGTTGCAGACGATATACATCAATGTTATTGTCGGGATCATAACGTTGTATAAAGGATCGATTATAGGTCAAAGGTTCCATTTCAAAGTCCACATGGGGAAGCAACCGAGCTTCAAAAGAACGGTATCTCCAATAATCCGCCCCGTACTGTCTTTTGGCCTTAAAAGCATCCAAAGACTCTTGAGAGGCCATTTCCAAAGTTTCTTCCATGGTCAGTGTTTTCGTTGGATTATTTATATTACCCTGTGCCAACACCCCAGATACAGTACAGAAAAAAACCGTATAGAGTAAGATCCTATATTTCCCCTTTTTTATAAACATAAGCCTTTTTCCTTACAAGATGATAATAACAAAGTGGGATTAGGTATAGACTGACTACTGTACCCAACAACATCCCACCAATAAGGGCTATTGCCAAGGGAGTTTGTAATTCTCCTCCAAGACCGCCAGTGAACAAAACAGGCAATAGAGCTAAAATAGTAGTCAAGCTGGTCATTAGTATGGGTTTTAGCCTTCGTTGTCCTGCGATAAGTAGACTCCTTAACAAACCGTATCCCTGTTTTTGTAACTGGATGACCGTATCAATCTTTAGAATGGAATCATTAATAACAATACCACACATGACCACAATACCAATCATAGACATCAAATTAAGTCCCATACCACATAAAATCAACAAGAACAAAGTTCCTGAAATGGAAACCGGTATTTCGATAAGAATAATCAGAGGTAGAGTTAACGATTCAAACTGAGAAGCCAAAATAAAATATAACAGGATCAGAGTAATGCTCAGCACGATAAGCAACTCCTGAATAAGCTGTTGATTTTTAAAAATGCTTCCGCTAAAAGATACATCGTAAAACGAGTTTTTATCTATAACATTTTTTATTTTCTCTATAATTTGAGATGCACTGGAACTTTCTACTTCTAAATCCAGAGGATAATATTCTCCTTCTTTTCCCGCTATTACTGTTTTTAAATCCAAACCTCTGCTTGAAATTAAAAATTCATTGACATGATAATATGTACTATCATCAGCTCCTACCATTGTTTCCTGTAAGATCTTAGAGATGTTGTTTTCTTCACCTCCTAACACAACCGGAACAAATTCCTGGTTGTTCATTATGGAAAGTACTTCCTTTTCATTAAAGGCACTTTGGAGAGTATTACTAAGTCTATCTTCTGAAACATTATAGGCTATCATTTTTTCCCCATTAGCCCTGAAAGTAAGGGATTCTTCCCAAGCTATGGGCGACAAATCAACATCCGGAAGTTCTCTCTTCAGTTCCTGCCATAATATTTGAAGTTCTTCGTTTTGTACAATGTTTTCCACAGGTCTAAGCCTCGCAGTAAGCGGAGCGGAGTTATCTGAAAATATCATATTAAAGACATTATCAACCTCCTTATATTCGGCAATCGAACGTGGATAGTTTTCCGTTATAAAATGCATTATATCATTTTCAAGCCGTTGAAGTTTTTCTTCACTTTCTGCCTGAAGATATAATGTGGCTTCGGAACTTTTTGCTTCGCTGTTCTTGTCCAATAAAAACTGCTGCTGTCCTACATGCGAATGATAAGTTTCTAAATTTTCTTGTAATGATTCGATCAATTCCAATAGCCTTCGTTTGTTTTCTTCCACATGAATAGGGTCATTCCAGTCTATAACAAGGAGGGTTTCCGGGGTCGAAAGCTCCGGCATACGATTTTTGGGAAGGATTGAAAATAAAACGATAGTACATACTGCCAAAATGGTGAAAATAACGAATGCCATAGTTTGCTTTCGCATAGTCCATCGGAAACCTCTTTCATAAAATCGATTATAATCAAGGGTATTTAATCTACGAATTAACCTGGTAATTTTACTATCTTTAGTATTATTCTTTAAATAAAACAACCGGTATAAAACTGGTAAAACAGTAACAGAGACTATTAGGGAAACAAATAACCCAATCGTAATAGCCATGGCTTGATCATAAAACAAAGCCCCGGCAATACCGCTTAAAAAGATCAATGGAATAAAAACTGCACAAGTCGTAAGCGCAGAACTTAATAAAGGCTTAAATACTTCATTAGTGGCTAAAACACATGCATCAGAAAGCGAATATCCCTTTTCTCGATACTGAGTAATATTGTCAATAACGATGATAGAATTATCTATCATTAAGCCAGTACCAAGAATAAGGCCTGACAACGAAATGATATTAATGGATATATCCAAGAGATGGAAAAAGAGGATACAGACAATCATGGAAACAGGTACACTGATCCCGATAAGAACCGGGGATTTCAAGTCCCTAAGGAATAGGAACATAATGGCAAAAGCCAAAAGGATACCCCACAACAAACTTTGGGCCAAATTGTTTATGGAATAGTCCAATAGTCTGGTCTGATCTCTAGTGATTGAAAAATCAATATCAGGATAGTCTTCCTGCATTTGGACCATAAGAACTTTCAGGGATTCTTTCAAGTCTTTCATTCGAGTATCGCTCTGCTTGATCAAGGCCATACTTATTGCTTCCTTACCATCAGAAAGCACTAAACCGGTACGCTTTTGAGGTTGTTCCCTCACTTCTGCTAAATCCCTAATTTGGAAAACTCTACCATCTTTTTGGAGATAGATATTTTCAATATCTCGGACATTCCCCAGATTAGTACCTAACCGCAGATTATACTGATACTGACTTTCCTTGACCAAAATACTCCCTACTTCAATATCCTGTTTTTTAATAGCGGCTTCCAAATCGTCCAGACTAAAGCCCAACGCTCTTAGTTTATTATGGTCCGGGAGGACAAGAATTTCTGAATATACCAAACCATTAATATCAACCATTGCTACCTCAGGTACTTGTTCGATACGTTTTCGCACGACCTGACTGACAAAACGGTTGAAATCTATAAATTCACGGGATACTTTTCCGTTAGGTTTTATAGCCTGCCCATGCTTTAAAGTTAGATTTAAATAAAAAACCGGGATATCAGAAGAACTGGCCTTGATTACCTTGGGGCGTTCCAATTCCCGTGGTAAGGAAGCCATAGCTCTGTCGACCTTTTCATTAACTTCAATAAAAGCATAGTCCGTTTTGGTACCATAGGTAAAATGAAGACGTATAATAGCATTTCCATTAGAGGCCTCACTTTGAATATCCTCAAGGTGACTAACCTGCATCAGACTGTTACGCAGGGGGGTTACAATAGCATCTTCCAATTCCCGGGCCGACATGTTATCCGCATTAAGTTGCACGGTTATCTCGGGAATATCTAAGTCGGGCATCAGAGATATTGGAACATGGGTTATGGCAATTAGTCCCAAAATAACAATTGCCAGGGTAGTCATTAAAGAGCCAATGGGTTTATGGATAAGAAATTTAACCATAAATATTATTTCGTCTGGGTTTCTTTAGCAAGAGAAGGTTCAAAAGTTGATTTAACTGTAACTTCACTATCATGTGCTAGGTTTAAGTTTCCTGATACAATAATCGAATCCCCTTCCCGTAAATGAGCACTATTTTTATTGGGATCGGCGATAATAGCATAAGAGGTACTATTTTCATAAATGGTTTGTATGTAAGTCCAGTAAGCCTTTCCTTTTTGATATTTAAACAGGATTTCCTGATTGTCCCGAATAAGCACAGCATCTTTAGGGACAACAAATTGATTAGGAACATTTTTCTGAATGATCACCTTTACATTCATTCCTTCCATAAGTGGTCCATCGTTTTGTACACGGGCTTTTATATCTACCATTCCATTTTCTTTAACGATCGGGTTGATACTTATAATTTTCCCAAAGTATCCTTTACCAGTATTAAAAGGTTGTATTTCGACATCTTCCCCCTTTTTAATCTGATTCACTTCGGATTCGATCAAATTGAATTCTACATCAAACACAGAATCATCAATTAAACTCATAAATTCTTCACCCGCATTAACTTGTTCAAATTCCTTGAATTTTATATCAGCAACTTTACCACTAAAGGGAGCACGTAAAACCGTAGAGTTGACATCGAATTTGGCATTTTCTAATTGATTTTCTGCTTCGCTGTAACCAGAGCGAATAGAAGCCATTTCATAAATATTTTCAGGAATATTCTCCTTGTTCTGCAAATCATACCCACGTCCTACCAACATATCTTCAAATTCCAACCGGGCCTTTTTAAAAGAAATTTCTGAACTGTTCAGTTCTTGTTGGTATTCGAAATCGTCCAGATAGGCTAAAGGTTGGCCTTTTCTTATCACATCTCCATTTTTAACGAGAAGTTTTTTTAGATTCCCATCAACTTTGAATTTAAGCACATTTTTTTGATTAGCTGTCAGTTTTCCATTAGATAATAATTCCTTGTCGAAAGATTGTCTTTCCAGGATTACTATCCCTACATCATTCTTTTCCTGAAGATATTGCTTTTTATCAACAGAGACTTCTTCCTTATTCTTTTTATCGGAGCAACTTGTCATCACACCCCAAAAAGAAAATAACCAAATGAAGATTATTGAAAACCTAATTTTCCAAAAGGAACTTCCTTTATTTATAAAAAACCTTTTTATTCCTAACCCTGCCATATCATTGTGGATTTGACTATTTCCCAATCTCTTAAAATTGTATAGTTTTGGACTTTGACACTTTTGGCTCTCCAGTGGTATAAAACTCGGTTTCCATAATTTCTATTTGGCAATTATCAATATCAAATTCAGATTCTACTCCTTTAGTGGAGTCTATACAATGAATAAGAATGGAGTCCGTATTTCTTTCTAAATCACTTTTAAGTAACCATAAATACTGGCTAGATTCTTTAAGGTCTAGTATAACATCATATTTTAAAGAGTCTACTTCCGTGGATTCAATTTCAATGACTTCATTTTTATACTCATTGCTCAATGCATCTACTTCATTAGTGTAATTTACCGTTTTTTTGAGACTAATTAATGGACACTGTTGTTTTAAATTAATTTTTTCAGGATTCTTTACTTCAACAAAATTTGATTTACAAGATGCTAAAGTTATAAACAGCAATAATAGTTTTTTGAATTTACCACTATTTTTCATATTTAGTTTTTTTACATATTGAAATTCACCTTCATGTCTGAGTTCCGATTTATTTCATATATAATTACACACATTTTTTAATGAAATCAATCCTGTCTGACCAATTCAGTGAAAATTTTCAATATCCTCTCTGATGTTGTAGGGTTTCCTATTAATAATATTTTATTATTTCTATCTAGCAACATGGAAGAGTATTCATAGTTTATCTCTGTCAAAAAAGAATACTTTTCTATAAAACTATTTTTAGAAGCATAGAATACATCTTCTAAGGGAAATTTAACTTGTTTCAAGTATCCTTTAACAAGAGCCTTATTATATCCGGATAAAATAAACTTGAAATCTACATGATATCCTTTTTCAATAAAATCTTCTTTTACATGAATCCATTTCAATAACTCCTTATAGCAAGAGGAACAGTTTCCGTCATAATAGGCGACTACAGTACGATTTTTCACTCCGGAATCAGATTTTCTGTTAGCTTGAGTCACAAATGGTTCAAGATCATCTGTAAAAGAAACCTTTTTCCCCCTCCATTTTTGGTTGAGTTCATCAGATGTATTATTTTCTTGTTCACAAGCAAATAATACTAAAAATAGTATAAAAACTAATTTTCTCATTATGAATCATATAATTTCGAATTTAAATATTTTAGGCTCCGTTTTCATATTCAACCCATATATAAACTTGTCTTTGTATATATCAAACTTTACAAGTTCCTGATCTAAAACATATTTTCTCACAACTTCACCCTGAAAATTAATAACATACACTTCTTTCCCATGATCATTTTCTATATTATTTCCATTGTATAAGGCACTATGGCCAAAAAACCGCCAAAAGGTCCCGGATTAAAAAAACTCCCTGTCATTTTAAAACCGGCACGATTGGAAGGAATATTCTCCAATAATTGCGCAAAGCCAATGACTGCTTGTAGTATACCAAATAAGGATACGGATAGTAAAAAGTAAGGGATTGCCTTGAAAGAGATATTCCTTAAAGCTATATATAAAAAAGATAATCCTATTAATTCATAATATTTTAAAGAAAAGACAGAAACAGACTGAACCCAATATCTATTAATCCATATATAGAAGAACAAGATCAACAAACACACATCTATAAGCCTGATGCGTATTGCCAAGGGGGAAAACAAGAATTTTCCAAGGGATAGGGTTAGTATGAAAATGACACTATACAAGAAAAAAACAGACTTTCCTGTTTGTGTCGAATTTATTAAATATGGGATATTTATAGAAGCCAATACGGTCAAAAGCAGACAAATGGCACCTAATAATATAGCGTCGATAAAAGTTTTGCATCTTGCCATAGTTCATGTAGGGTTTTCATAAGTATTCAGGGGAGGGAATTGTTGTAATCTATTTATTCATAATATATATTTTAAACATGCACCAATTTAAAAATATTTTTACTAGGAACATTAGTTAATATGTTAAATTTACATTTGTCATAGAATACATTTACCTATAAAACACCTATTACCACCAGATCTGAATATCATTCTCATAAGTAAAGATTCTTCCATCCTTTCGGTAAAACAGAATTTTCACAAGTAGCTGATTTAGATCCATATAGGATTTATAAAAATCAAGTTTAAAAAAGCTAAAACCAAAAATTTTAATATAAAAAATACAATTATTTTTCAAAGCGCAATACTACTCCAATATTACAGCCGTAGCTTTATTGATTAGTATGGAATTCTAAAAACCCAGATGAAGAACTATAATCAAAAACTCAAGTCAAGTATATAAAATTCAATCCATCTTATACAAATAGCATCTTCAAAGTCTATTTCGATATTCCCTCCTTTAAGCGATTCCTATATTTTAATTTATCTATTTTCTTCCTTTATCCCTATTTATTCACCACCATACCTGTTTTTGATTTTCATAGGTAAAAATCCTTTCTTCTCTACCCTCAGTATGGTTTCTTAGCCAAAAAAGCGCTCCTTCGGGAACCTCATTATAAGTTATATGATAATCATCAAACGCCTGTTTTCTCCCAAGAGAGATCCATTGACCATCCCAATAAAGTAATTCATAAATACATCCAGGCCATATATCATTTTTATCTGTCCTGGGGCAAAATACAATTGACTTTATCTCTTTCTGCTCTCCTAAATCTAACCCTAACCATTGTCCATCCTCCTGATATCCCGTATAGACAAAACTCAAAGGATCACCGTCGAAAGCATTTTTCATAGATGGGGTTTCTACATTTTTTTTATCTGTCATTATTTTCCCGCTTAGTCTTTCTCCACCACCTCCTTTGATTTCTATTTTGGCTATATTTCCTGGACTCTCTTTAGGGAATAAATAACGTATATACTGATACTTGGTAGGCATTTTAATTGATATTTCATGGTTTATCAATCTAAGTGTATCTTGAATTTGGTATAAGTCAACCTTGTCCCTAAACTCTTTGTCATTTGATGCCTGAAACACCCCTCCAATTGTTTGTCCCAAAAAATCATTTTTTGGATGATATTTTCTTAGTAATCTCATGGTATCTCTCTCTTTTTGAGGGACAATATATGTCTGACGACCATCCTCATGCAATATAAAAGGGTTAGACACAGAAATTAATCCTCCATTAGAATCTTCAATCATGGCTAAGTATACTACACCCTTCCCTCCTATATCTTTAAAGGTTACTGAATCGTTTTTGACTAACGTCCAATCAATAGGCTCCCAAGCATTTCTATGGTTCCGGTTAAAAATACACAAATACACTATTTCTTTAGAGCTTGATATGGGGCTTGTCAAACGGACAGGAATATCATAGGCCTTAGTTACTTCACTTGTAATGTCATCCCATCCAAAAAGTCGTAATTTTTGAAGAGCAGCATTATTTAAATCCTCTCTTTTAATGAGTCTTCTTCTATATATCTTAGTCGCACTAGCTCCAGGAGCACTTTCACCTGCAGGGGATTCTGTTAAGGGATCGAACAATTTCCAGTTTCTGTCTGATGCAAGAACAGCATTTGTTTGATGACTTTGACTCACATGCCCATATTTATTATAAATTATTTCAGTAACCGATATTCCAATAGATCGCATCGCTTCCACAACAAGATTAGACATACTTTCACAATTTCCATGAACCTTGCATTCATACATAAAAGGCCCACTTAAGAATTGAGGTGCATGATCTAAGGCTTGTGACCACATAAATTTTCTTTTTGTCAAAAAAGTGTTTAGTTTGTTACAGACCTCAACGGGATCAGTCTCTCCCTTTAAACCTTCTCTAAAAGAAGTCAATTCTTCAAAAAAAAATTTACGCCAAGGCTCGGGCCTCTGCTTTCCACTTCTGTAAGGCAATATATATTCGCAAAATTCCTGAAAATTATACGTCCTGGCCCAAGGCAAATCCCATGCTTTAAAAGCATATTCAATATTTTCAATAAGAAATGTAGAGGATAGGGTTTCAACGTCCTTCCTCATAAGTGCATTAGCATCTATTATTTTACCATTTTTATTTTCATATTCCTTAATCATTTCGGTTACCAGTTGATTTCTTCTCGTTAAACTGTCCTTATCAATGGTTTGTCCATAATCTCTAATCAAGTCTTTTATTTGCTCACCTAACACCTTCATTTTACGATAATTTGGAGTATCCATATAAGTCTCATAAGGCATTATTTTTGTAATTAAAAAGCATGCAGCTTTATATTTTGAACTATCTTCTTCTGCCTTCGAATAGTGCTCTAATACTTTCTCCAATTCATCTCTGTTTTCTCCTGCTAAGCCCAATGCCCACTCCAATTCCCTTTGACTATTGTTTTTGCAAGAACTCAATACTATTAGAAAGAGGAGAAATAATAAGTAGGTTTGTTTCATTTTATACTTAATATTAAAAAATTGCAAAAATTCGATATAAAACAATCACATAATTCATATATAGGAATGAGAACACAAGAAATAGAAAAGACTGACCCTTCCCTTTAAACCTGTTACATACTCACAAAGGAAGAGCAAAACTTGCATTCAGACATCAAAACATTCTATTAAATGAACTAAAATTATCTCCAATATATAGTAAATACACAATCTAACCGAAAGATATTTCTTAAAATGAGAGATTATACTGGGTAAATAACACTTTATCCCCTTTCCAAAATAGATATTTCCCTCAAATTTCAGAATGCTCCTTTGCCATACTTTTAAATTTATTTCAAGGCCTAAAAGTCAACATTAAAAAAACAAGTTCTACATTTTAAGGATTCTATCCCGGGAAAGAAAATCTTCATTTTCATTGACCAAAGCAAAGTTCAAAACAATAAACTACACCGATTGAAATTGCCAACTACTAAAAGTTTCAGTTATAAACGTAGTAAAAATTTTCTGAATTTGAAGAAAATTTAATTATATTAGTAGGGATTTTCAGGTGTTAAAGTAAGCGTCTACCCTCTCAAGGTTGAATCGTAGCCTTGTCTAAGGTGAAATATGTGTAAATAGATTTGTAAGTTTTCGCTCAACAATTAAGCATAAATTGTTCAATCTTTTTTGCTTAATTCAATTATCGTAAGTCCTGTAAAATTCTGGTTCCTTCGAAATTGAAATACCAGCCTTTGCCTGTAAATTCCAATGTAAATTAATAACCAGGTAATTAAAAATTTAAATAGTTGTTTTTACAACATATTAATATTTTATAAAAGGTAACGTAAGATATAAATTGGAGGTAATATTTTTAAATCCTGGATCTAGATTTCTCATAGAGTATTTTGTCATTGAGGAGTACAAAATCCCCTGGTATTTAATGAAATAACATCAAGTAAAATAAATGTTAAACCAACAAAATCTATGCCTATGTAATACAGAAACGCCCCAGGGGAAGTTTTTAACTATGCCAAGTTTTATTAGAAATAAAATGAGCATGACATTTGGCAAAGGTAGTGTTTCCCTAAAGACCTTTGCAAGAAAAATAACAAATATGATTTTATTAATTATTAAAAAACCAACAAAATGAAAAAGATAATAGGAGTTTTTGGAATTATTGCCTTAGCACTTGGTATGTTCTTAAGCACAAATACCACTGCTAAAGTTTCCAGTGATTTAAACTTAAATTCATTGATAAGTCTGAATCCTGCTGAAGCCGCCTGTCCAGAATCAAATTCTAGTTCGGCGAATGCTAAATGTACTGCTTCTAACAATTGTTTATATGACACCTCGGCAAGAGAATGCCATTTATAGCATATAGTAATGCATCCATTAACTTTAGCTTAGCAAGGCCAATTATAATTGGCCTTGCTAAGCTAAAAACCATAATCGATAAAGGTGAAAACAATATATTTAATAGTAATATTTTCAGCATTTTTTTCTTGCTCTACTGACCAGCCAGAAATAAAAAACCTAAAAAAAGGGAGTTTAAAAGCTACTATGGAACTGATGGAAACCAATATTAAAAAGTTTCCATTGGATTCAAATACAGCACCTAAACCTAGATATTTGGAGATATTTATTGACTCTACAGGCAAAAGGAAACTTACGTTTCTAAACAGCTTTGATAACTCAATTTATATTTATGATTATAGTAGTTCCGTGTTTGAAGACCTAATAAAGTTTGAAAAACAGGGTCCTAATGCAGTCCCATATCCAACGGGGTATCACATTAAAAACATGGACTCCATATATATTGCAGACTACCAAACTATGGAATTATTATTGGTCAATGACAAATCTGAAGTAATCAAAAAAACGCCATTGATGGGAGAAAAAGATTTTAGGAGTTCTCCTGAATTATTAATTAGTAATTGTCAATATTTTCCCGAAACATCAACTCCTTTCATTGAAACAAAAAACACATTAATGCTTCCGGGATTTTATATGAGGATAATTCCAGATTCTTTAAGTAACAAAGTCAATTTTATAGCCCAAATTGAATACAAAACAGGTGAAATTGAACATCATAGTCCATATCCCTCTAAATTATATGGTTCGAATTTTACGTGGAGTGATCCTTTTTACACCAAAGTGTATCCGGAAATAGATTTAGAAAGAAACAGAATGATTTACAGCTTTCCCGTATCGCATAACCTTTTTATTAAAAGTTTAGACAATGACACCTATACTGAAGTTTATGGTGGAAGTAATTTTGCAGGCACCATCAAGCCATCGAAAAAAAATCCCGAGAACATTTCCAGGCAGGAATTAATACACCATATAAATGAACAAGATTTATATTCGGCATTACTATATGATAAATATAGAAAGGTCTATTACCGGTTCCTTCGTAAAGCCATACCAAACCCAACGATACATAACGGACTAAAAGACAAGCCAATTGCAATTATTATTATGGATGAGAATTTTGAATATTTAGGAGAAACCGTAATTGGTGATAGTCACGAATGGAATTGGGATAATTGTTTTGTTACCAAAGAAGGGTTAAATATTGAGTATTTGGATGAGGGTGATATCAATGAAGTATATATGGTTTTTAAGATATTTGAACCAAAACAAATTCCTTAAAGCCTTTTAAAATGAAAGTAATTTCAAAAAGAACGGCCTTTCTTTTTTCAACAATTTTCTTCTTGACAATTTCATTTCAAGAAAAAGAAAACAAAATAGAACAGGAAATACTAACTAAAGCTCTGACTGATATTGATTATGCCTCCCTGTTGACTGGTTAGTCATTTTACCTGGTCTGGGGATGTACCGGCTGTATCCAAGAGGCTGAGTTTTTTATGGGAGAGTTTCTGGATAATCAGGAAATACTCTTTGTCCTTACCAAAATAGAATCTTTAAAGATCTTGCAACAAAAGATAAACAAACGGTTAAAGGATTATTCCAATGTATACTATGATACAAAAGACAAATTTGTAGTGCCAACAGACAACAGTATTTATTCTTGTATAATTGGACTAGAGAACAAAAAAATAAAAAGTATAGAGTTTTCATCACCGGATAATCCTCTAGCATTTGAACAAATCAAAAGTCGTTTGGAAAACAATCAATTATAAAAAAGAACATCCGTTCTTTTGTTCAAGAAAACACATAATTTTTAACAGCATTTCAACCCCATTTCACATGTTATCGCACTTTGGTAAGAATTCGTCTTATTATGTCTGTTGTTCAACACACCTTTATCAAGTCCGCACCAAAAACAAGAACTATTTTTCTACTGTAATGATACCATAGTTATAGCTGTGCTATTCAATCGAAGACTTAGAAGAGGCCAGAAAAAAATTATGATTTTGTTATATTCCTTTTTATTTTGAAACCATAGCAATCGAAGGGGTTAAACAATGGGGAAGAAATTAAAATGACCGATGATGACAATAGTATTTTACATAAATAACAAGACCTCTAAATCGAAACTGACTCCGTATCGATATTCATTCCTTGCTCAGAGTTTCATTTGCAAACCGAGTTATTAAAATGTTCTGTCGATCCGTAGCCATACTGATTTTGTTTATTTTAGTCTATACGAATACTCGTGGGCAACAAACGGATTTCACAATGGACCAATTAGCCATTTCGGTAAATAGGCCGTCTGCTAAAAATGAGACCAATTCTGTTTATCTACAAACAAACAAGGATATTTATGTATATGATGAGGATTTTTGGTTTAAGGCATGGGTACTTGATAGTAAATCACACCTGTTCAGTCCCTTGGATAAAACCCTCTATGTAACCTTGTCCAAAGCATCTAATGACAGCGTTGTTTTTAGAGAAAAATATCAAATTAAGAACGGCACTACCAACGGGCACATTTATATTAAGGACACATGGCCGGAAGGAGAATATTGGCTTTCCTCCTATTCCGGACATTCTGTTTACAACAATGATATGCCTTTTTATGACAGGCGTAAAATCAATATTGTTCCCAATATCGCAGACATCAATATAAAGACCTCACATAAAAATAATAATCAAGTTAACAAGCACATTCAGTTTAATGTGTTCCCCGAAGGAGGTCATTTGATTTCTGAGTTGAATAATACAGTCGCTTTTAAAGCTGTTTCTTCCGATGGAAAGCCTGTTAAAATAAAAGGGGCACTCTATGAAAACGGTAAAGTGATTTTACCCATTCAAAGCTTTCACGATGGGATGGGTAAATTTGATTTTGTGCCTAATGGAAGTAAGAGATATACCATTCAATTAGACAAACAAACCGACACAATTTATACCTTGCCGGTCCCAAAAAAGCAAGGGACTCTACTCCACCTTGAATCACAAACCAAAGAAAAACTTGTCTTTAAAGTCGTCCAAACACCAATATATCCAGAACAAAAGGTTTATTTAAGGATACAAACCCGAGGGATCGTCCAATTCATCGCACGTGGTATGTTAAAGGACAGCTTGCGTATCAAAATCCCCTTACAGAAAATTCCCCAGGGCGTGGCAGAGGTAACTTTATTCGATAGTGATCTAAAACCCTTGGCAGAAAGATTGGTTTATATCAATATGGGAAAAAAACTGAACCTCTCGATTACTGGGCTGGAAGAATTTTATGGAACCAGAAAAAAAGTAAAGCTCAAAATAAAAACCAGTGATAGCAAAAACAATCCTGTACGAGCACAGTTATCTGTTAGTGTATCCGATCATATATATCAATATTCCAAACGGAAAAACATCCTTACACATTATTTTCTATCAACCCAATTAAAAGGCCAAATCTATAACCCTGAGTATTATTTTGATACTTCTCATAAAAACAGCAATAAAGCGCTGGACCTGTTGATGCTTACCCAAGGATGGCGAAAATATACGTGGAATGAAGAATCTTTACAAAAACGTGCCACGACAAAAAATATAATCCCCCCCGTTGAAACGGGTACGCTTCAAGCCATAAAAATCAAAAAGAATAATTCCCCCCAACACACCATGATGCTGTTTAACCCTACTAACAATACAAGGCAGATGCTGGTATTGGATGATGATGGAACATTTAAATTGGATGAATCCTCATTTAAATTAGGTCGAAGACTATACCTAAAACATTTTCCAAAGGACGATGATAAATATGCAGTCTATCTAATAAATACTTTCGATAAGATAAAAACCGCCCTGACGGGGAAAAATAAGCCATATCCCGTATTTGATAATAAAGACAAACCACAACCATTCGATTCTCTAATGATAGCCAAGCGGGAACAGAGGATCATATCTTTGGAAGAGGTTAGGGTAAGTGCTAAAAAAAAGAGTGTGTTTAGAGATAAATATCTTGGGCAATTGGATAGCTTGGCCAAATTGGACATCAATACGGATTATGTTTGTATAAGTAATATTTTAAATTGTCCGGTGCACGAAAATGATTCAAGGAATCGTAGACCTGTCGAAGGGGAAGCATACGAATCCTACATCGGATTCCAATGGAATACAGATCGGTCAGGCTATACGATCAAGGGAAAGAGAGCAATCAAATACCACTATCCGGAATTTACAGAAGAGGAAATTTTAAAAAAGCATAATTTGACAAAGGTGCAAGGTTACTACGGTAAAAAAGTGTTCTATAGCCCCATTTATGACAAAAAAACATTAGAAGACCCCTTTCCCGACTATCGCAACACCCTGCTTTGGGCTCCATCTATCAGAACAGATGAAAACGGGGAGGCTACCATTCATTTTTACACCTCAGACATCAACACACAGTTTATCGGAATCATTGAGGGGATGGGAAGTGAAGGACAATTAGGACATCAAAACTTTAAATTTTTCGTGAGAAAGAACTAAATAGCTGTAACCTTTTCCCAAATCTACAGAAGTTATCTGGTTAAAAGAATTTACATGTCATGTTTTGATACCAATTATAGATTTAAATAGTAAAACCTTTAAGCAAACCTACTTATGGAAAATTGTAAGACACAGGAGTTGGCACAATTTCACAATTGGTTAAAAATCCCAGAAAATTGGGCTATTCTAAAAGGTCACATACTGGCAGATCATGACCTTAACCTAGCCCTTCTGGAAAATGACATGGAGGCGGCCTATACCCGCGTTATTAACCATATAGACCAACAAGAACGGAAATCGGAAAAATAAAAAAAGAAACTATAACTTATTTTCTGTCCTTTCATTCCGCAAAAACATCTAAGGAGTTTAACTGTTAAAGTTAAAGTAAGTATACTGTTGGCATACACCTTTTGGATGGTTCTTAGCCGATCATAAAATCGTTCAGGCATCATAAAGCCATATGGCCTTTGCAGTTGTTTTACAAAAGCTAACAGTTTATGCAATAACTTCAACAAAGCTCGGGTTAGGGAGCGTCGTCTTGTAGGCTTCCCTAAAAATGTAAGCTTCCCTAAAAACCGAACTGTTTAAAATTATAAAAATGATTAATTTTAAACCTCAGTTCAAAAAATGAAAAAGAGTAAATTTTCACCCCAGCAAATCGCCAGGATTTTAAAAGAGTTTGACAACGGCAAATCAGCCGTTGA
>NZ_JAHKRR010000014.1 GCF_018863395.1 Sinomicrobium weinanense | reverse complement strand
TAAATACACCTTCGACACGTCCGACCTAATCATTGTGATCTCTAATTCCGGCCGGAATGCCCTGCCCATAGAAATGGCCATGAAAGCAAAGCAGGAAGGACTGAAAGTCATAGCCATCACCTCATTGGAGCAGTCCAAAAAATATGAATCGAGGCATCACAGCGGGAAAAAACTATACCAGATCGCAGACCTGGTCATTGATAATTGTGTCCCTTCGGGCGATGGGATTATGGAGGTCGACAATAAACTGATCGGTCCTGCATCTTCTGTTCTCGGCATCCTTATCGTAAACATTATAACCACGGAAGCTATAAAAATCAACAGTACAAAAGGAATGGATGTGCCGGTTTTTCAAAGTCAGAATGTGGATGAAACCGATAATCACATCCTTTATAAAAGGTTTGAATCCAGGGTTAAGCATTTGTAATAATAAATTAACGTAAGCAAAAAATGGAATTTACAGCGGATATCAAAGAATATATTGACCGAAGTGTTTTATGTTGGTTGGCAACGGTCTCAACTAAAGGCATACCAAATGTTTCCCCGAAAGAAATATTCACTTATTATAAAACGGACAAAATAATAGTTGCGAATATAGCTTCCCCCCAAACTGTGAAAAACATTAGACAAAACCAAAATGTTTGTGTGAGTTTTATAGACGTTTTGGTGCAAAAAGGATTTCAAATTAAAGGGAATGCCGAAATAGTTGAAAGAACGGATTCGGAATTTGTAGAAATGGAAAAAATACTGACCAAAATGACCCATGGAAATTTTCCGTTTGCAACAATTACAAAAATTACTGTCAACCGGATTAAGCCCATAATTGCGCCGAAATATATCCTGTTTCCGGAAACCACAGAAACGGAACAGGTTGAAAGTGCAAAGAAGGCTTATAGATTATAGAGACCGGGATTTCCCGGTTTCTTCTATGTTATCGGTTGTTTTGTTTTCCCCGTCCGTAAGACGGAAAAGAATATATATCGTTAGAGGCAAACAACTATTTTCCCTACGGTCCGTCCGCTTTCGATATGCAAATGAGCTTCCCTGATCTTATCAAAGGCGTACGTACTGGAAATAAATGGTTTGACCAGAGTAAGCTGCCATTCTTTTTCGCTTCTGCCGGTGGAGTTTTGGGTTTGGCTTGCCCCGATCTTTTACCTGTTTAGGTTAGATGTTATGGAAATATTATGGTATTTCTATATTATGATCATCCAGAAATATATGAAGATAAAATAGGATAAATCAACCAACTCTCTGAGCTTTGGCATTGACCAGTACAATACCTCCAAGTCCAAAACACCGGTAAAATAGATTTTTACCCGGTTTGACCGGAGTAGTGTCAATCCCGGAAAGATCAGCGTCCGGTGAACATAGCCGTTCTATTTCATCCGGCCATTTGAATTTTGCTGCCTGCCTGCGAAGAAACCAATCGATCAACGGACCTCCCGCTAGTAAACCACCCAGCCTGGCCAGCGGATCCAATACATAGTAGAGCATTACCCCTTGGTCAGGATGGCTTTGCTGTGCCTGACTGGGTGGACGAACGGTGTTCGGATCGACCTTCTCTGGATCTGGTTGTACCGCATCTAGCCCTTGTTCCATATAACGTCGATAGAACTCCAGGCGTAAGAGGCTTCCATCGATGCCGGTATCACGCCAATCTATATTGCCGTTGAGCATAAAAGGCTCTTTGGCATTATAATACTCATACTTTACTTCTGTTCCATCATTTTTAAATAATGTTTCTGGTTGAGGAAAGAAGAACCTCAAATCTCCACCATGAACACCAAAATTAAAAAAGGGCTTAACCAACTTCCAGGGTAAGGAAACGACCCCTCCAATATCTCCGACATAGACCATCTGTGTTTTTCGATTAAAACGTACGGCTCCTAGCCTAGCTCCAAGAACTTCAAAACCAAGAAATATCCATGCCATAGCAGGGACCAATAGAAAGAACCAAAAGTCTCCAAATCCGTGAATTTTTCCGGAGATAAAACCATAGAGAATTATGGAAAAGCATAAGTTATGCATGAAAAACAATATTTTTATAAAGAAGCGAAACCCGGAAGGCTGGTCTCGTCTTTGCTCTATGAATATATCATTGTAATAACGCTCATCGCCAAGATCATCCTGAAAGACGACATCATCCGGCCACATAGGAATATCTATGCCGGGGAGTTCGCTATAATCCTTTTTCTTACGAAAATTATTCAATAAGGTTTCGAAAGGTAAGGGACCGGTATCGTTATTTTTCTTTCTTCCAGGCATTATATTAAGAGCTTTCTAAAAAAGAACACAATGAGTTTACTATTTTTGAGAATCGATTCCAAAAATTGCTCAGGATGTGCCGGGGCAAAATTATTATAATTTATGATTTTATGGATGTCCCTTTTAGAAGCAAATGATTATGAAACAAAAATCGTGTTTGCAAACAGGCGAGAACATTCGAAGTCATTACATGGAAACATTAATAATCAACTACCTCGGAGCAAGCCCACGAGGTATTCAAACGAGCAAACCTCGGCTCATTTCGATGCAGAGCATCGGGGAATTAGACCCATTTAATGAAATTAAATCACGAAGACATCGGGTGTAATATCATACATATCAAAGGCAAACCACGACTTTCCCAACGGTCCGCCCGCTTTCGATTTGCCGATGTGCTTCCCTGATCTCATCGAATACGAACGTCCTGGAAATAAATGGTTTGATAAGCCCCTTGCCAAGCAAGTCGCTAATGATACCCATATCCCGGCCACTGGAATACACGGCCATAAAAAAGCAGGATTTCAGGTCTTTTATGTTAGCCAGCCGCTCATCTTCTGTTGTCAGGCCCGATGGGAGGTTGACGATCGTTCCACCACGTTTTAATACCTGTACAGATCGCCTGAAATTTACATGCCCTATCGTTTCCAGGCAAAAATCGATGTCACTCAATACTTCGTCAAAGTTTTCGCTTCTATAATCAATATGCCGGTCAGCCCCAAGCCCGAGCACAAAATCCTTATTTCCTGCCGATGAAGTTCCTATGACATAGGCTCCCATATATTTTGCGATTTGTACGGCAAAATGTCCGACGCCGCCCGATGCGGCATGGATGAGCACCTTATCATCCTTCTTCAGCCTGCCAAAATGATGAAATGCCTGCCAGGCGGTAAGTGCAGCAAGCGTACTGGCGGCAGCTTCCGCATGGGAGATGTTTTTGGGTTTCAATGCCAGCTGGCCTGCTTTTGCCGCAACGTATTCTGCATAGGCCTTACCATGCCCTACAAAATTGATCATCCCGAATACTTCGTCACCTGCTTTAAACTTTGCCACATTTTTTCCAACGGCTTCAACAATACCCGAAACATCCCATCCTAAAATAATGGGGTTGTATTTCAGTAAGTCATGTGCCCACCCCACTCCTTCCCGAACCTTGTAATCGACCGGGTTAATACTGAATGCTTTTACTTTTATCAATACTTCATCATCGGTAATGGCAGGTACATCAATCTGCCCGACGATTAAATTTTCGACTCCCCCGAATCCTTTCAATACTATGGCCTTCATTTCGATCGTTGATTTTATTGTTAAAACTCATCCGGGGCTCCCAGAACGATACGCAAGCGGTTCAATGCTCCCATAAGAGCTATACTGGCCGTTAGTTCCGTAATTTCCTTCTCGGTAAAACAGGCACTAAGCGCCTCCCGGATTGCGGGAATATTACCTTCTAATCCGGATACGGCTTCTGCGAATTCCAGTACGAGCCTTTGCTTATTGCTAAAAGCTGATGAATGCCGGAAACCCGGAATAGAATCAATAAACTCCGGTGTCATTCCTATTTCGCGGAGCTCCCCGGTGTGAAACCTGCAACAGTATGCACAGCCGTTTAACTGCGATACTCTCAATTCAGCCAACACGATGTACTGAGGGGCAATGCCGGAATTCCGGATACTGTTGTGTGCCTGGTAAAGATGCCCGATGGTTCTTTTTGAAATTTCCTTATAGTCCATATGATATCTGTTTCTGTTTGCAAAGTTCATTCCCCGGCCATAAAAAGAGGTGTATTGATCTGGGAAAAAACAGTATCCATATAAGATAATGATTCGTTTCGTATGTGAAATAGCTACTTTTGTGGAATGGAGCATATACATGACGATTTTTCCATTGAGGTGCTGCAATGCAAGCAATGGAAAGAACGAAACCGGAAAAACAATTTTTTTGAATTGGTATATGTCCTGGAAGGGACGGGCTTTCATTCGGTAAATCATATCAGGCATCCTTATAACCGGAACGGTATTTTTCTGTTACCTGCTGCACGTTGCCATTCTTATATTCTCGAAGAAGAAACCACTTTTCTGTTCGTCCGCTTTACCAATCATTATTTTACCTCCCGGATCAGGGACAGTGTAGATTACAGCAATTGGTTCAACAAATTGAATTTTATATTGGCTAACCATGACCATCACTCCGGGGAACTGATCAATGATCCCGATGACAGGTTTCAGCTAAAGCGTTTGCTAGATGTCATTCGCTACGAATATGAGAAGAAGGAGGACTGCAGCCCTTTCATTATACGGAACACCCTCGCTTCTGCTCTGGCACTTATCAGCCGGAATATACAACGCAAGGTTTTTGACCACATGGATCTAAAGGACCGGCGGTTTGCGGATCTTGTGACCTATATCAATTCCCAGATCATGGAGCCTGAAAAATTAACGGTCAGCCATCTTTCTGATAAGTTCCATATTTCCGAAAAATACTTCAGCCAGTATTTCAAACGCAATGCAGGAGAGACGTTCCAGGATTTTGTTTTAAGGTCCAGACTTCGGATTGCAGCTTCAAGAGCTAAATTTACGGATACCCCTTTCCGGAATATAGCCTTTGATCTCGGTTTTACGGATAGTAGCCATCTCAATCGTATGATGAAGAAATACACGGGAAAAGGCATGCGGGAAACCCGAAAGGAAATACAGGCATAGTAGCGAGGTTTATGCCGCCCTAATACCGATGTTGTATACAGACAGAAATAAGAAAAGCCTCCGAAATTTCAGATCGGAGGCTTTGGTTCCAAAAGATTGTTATATACTTTCTCTCCTGGTCAATTTTATATATGCCAGAAAAATCGCTCTTTGTTTTTGGGTATTGCTCCTAATTTGTGATAAAAGTGGATTGCTTCTATATTGAAATTAGGTGTTTGCCATTGAATAATAGTGCAATTTTCGGATGTTGCATATTCTTTTATCTGTTCCATAAATTGCTTCCCTACACCTTTCCCCCCAACCCTTTCTTTAAGGGATGTTTTCATCATTGGTGTTTTTGGTTAATTTTTAAGTAAGACCATACTGTTGACAACTGAGATCCGGAGCCAACTGATAAGTGGTGTTGTCAAGGGTTAACTCCCGATGGTGTAAGCTCGGATAAATAATCTCTCCTCAACAGTAAAATAAGGGAATAGGAATGCAGCATCAGGGGGACTTTTGTCCAAATTAAAAGCAAAAATGTTGAGTTTTATCAATTTTCTGGCCTTAACACCTTAGAAACTATTTTTGCCCGGCAAACTGAGTAGGGGTTATATTAAATTCCTTTTTGAATGCGCGACTAAAATAATTCGGATCACTGTACCCTACCTTATAGGCTACTTCTGAAATATTCTTTCCCTCCCGGATAAGCCGGGTCGCTTTTTTCATGCGGATGCGTTTGATATAGTCTAACGCACTCAGCCCGGTGATCTTCTTCATTTTTATATGAAGCAGGGAACGACTAATACCTGCTTCATTCGCCAGGCTTTCAACACCAAATCCGGGATTGGGATGATGTTGCTCTACCAGGGAGGATATTTTTCTCAGGAACTCGCGCTCATGATTATTTGCCGGAATATGTTCCGGGTCGGGCGTATTTATTCCGGAAAAACGTTTTTCAAGGTTTTTATTGGTCTCCAGCAGGTTGGTCACCAGCAGATCGAGTTCTTTAAGATTAAAGGGCTTGGTCAGGTAGACATTTGCTCCGGAAGCAAGCGCATCGATCCTGAAGTTATCGTTATTCCTGGCCGTTAACAATAGAAACGGAATATGGCGGGTATCGGGATCGGATTTTACTTTTCTGCAAAATTGTATTCCCGAAACTCCGGGCATCTTAACATCGGAAATAATGATATCGGGATGGGTATGTTCCATTTTTTCAAGGGCCTGTTCGCCATCTCTGGCTGTTATGACCTGGAATCTGCCGGCAAAATGCCTCTGAAGAAATTTCATGAGCTCAACATTGTCTTCGGCGATCAGTATTTTAAGGTTGTTCTTTTTTTGCAGCCCGGTAAATTCCTCCGCCTCAATACTGCCGATGATAAGATCGTTCATCACATTCAATGATTTATTACCGTTAATTTTTTGCAGTTCCTTTTCACTTTTTATTTTGAGTATCAGCGGAAAGTCTACATGTATCGTAGTTCCCCTCCCCTGTTCTGACCTGATATCCAGTTTTCCCTCCAGGAAATCGGCAAGGCTTTTTACCAGGGCCAGACCGAGCCCCGAATTGGAATTCCCGCCCTGTCCTTCCTGCTTGTAAAAAGGCTCGGTAACCTTTGCTATCACCCCGGCAGACATTCCTTTACCGGTATCGGTAAGTTCGAGAAAGATCCTGCTCCTCTTTTTCTCGTCGAGAAAGCTGCTTATCCGCATCCCCAGACGTATTGTTCCGCCTTCAGGTGTGTTCTTCAAAGCATTTGATACGAGGTTTGTGGTGATCATTTCTACCTTGGAGGGATCAAAATAACAGGTATATTCCGGAATATCGGAACAAAAATCACGTTCGATCCCTTTAGCCTCAAACAGCGGGTTAAACGCTTCAAAAGTATCTTTGAGGAACAACACTATATCTCCCTTTTTAAGCTCGAGCTTTGCATGTTCGGTCTCAATTTTACGAAATTCAAGCAATTGATGTATGAGTTGATTGAGTTTATCCGTGTTTTTTTTGATCGACAGCAATTCTTCCGGAGGGGCACTCCTGTTCACTTTTTCCCTGAAAAATTTTTCGACAGAAGCCATGATCAGCGTTAACGGGGTCTTGAATTCGTGCGAAATGAATGTAAAGAAATTGAGTTTGTGCCGGTTCAGTTCATTGTTCTTTTCTTTTTCGAACCTTTCCATTTGTAAAGCCAGTTTCTGGTTGTGGATGAACCTTACAAACCGCCAATAGGCATATACCATCAACAGGATGATCAATACGTAAATAAAATAGGCAATATCGGTTTTCCAGAATGGCGGAAGGACGGTCAGTGCTATTTTCCGTTCGTTGTTCAGGGAAAGCGGCAGGGTCCTTACCCTGAATGTATAGTCGCCGGGCGAAAGGTTGGTGTAGGTGGCCGTGGTTTTGGTGCCTACCTCATTCCAGCCGTCGTCAAAACCGTCCAGTTTATAGGCATACTTCACAGCTCCTTCGTTGAGATAATTAATGGCCCCGTATGCTATGGAAATAACATCCTGCCTGTGGTTCAGCGTTATCTTGTCCTGATAATTGATATGCTTTTTCAGCACCCCTTTTTCGGTAACGGGGACTTCCCGGTTGAACAGTTGAAAACTGTTAAATTCCAGGTCCGGTGTCCCGGGAGACTCATTGAATTCGTCAGGGTCTATGACATTCAACCCATAAACCGATCCGAAATAAAGCATGCCTCTCCTGTCCTTGAAAGCAGATTTGAAATTGAACTGATTCGTACTGAGCCCGTCTTCAATTCCCAAATGCCCGAGGCTGTTATTTTTAGGGTCATAAACACTTAACCCTTTATTGGTCGAGATCCATATTTTTCCGAAATCGTCTTCCAGTATTCCGTATGTATTGCTGTTTGGCAGGTTTTTATTCTGTTCAAAAAACTCGAGGTTTTCCCCGTTTTTCCTGTGCAATATAATTCCCTGATTCAGGGTTCCGAACCAGATATTTCCTTTTGAATCTTCATAGGCGCTTACGATTTGCCCATTTTTCCGGGAACCGGTTCCCGAAACGATTTCGGGACGGGTAAGTTTTCCCGTTTTGGAATCGAGCATATATACACCCGAGCGACGGGTACAGAACCAGAGGTTATTTTCAGAATCTTCCAGAATGTCATACACAAACTTATTGCCCAGAACTTCGGCTTTGTAAAGGCTGAATTTCTTCGAGTCGCGGTCGTAAATATTCAGACCGAATTGCGTCCCCACCCAAAGCCTTCCGCTGTGATCCTCACGGATAGCATATACGCAATTATTGGACAGTGAGTTTTTATCGTTTTTATCAAACTTAAAAACCGAGATTTTCCCTGTCTTTTTTTCATACCTGCTCAGTCCGCCCAGAAAGGTCCCTATCCAGATATTGCCACGGCTGTCTTCTTCCAGGGAATGGACATTATTGCTGCTCAACCCGTCTCCCGTATTCAGGAACCGAAAGCGTTCACTTGACTTGTCAAGAATACTGATCCCCCCGTCTTCGGTACCTATCCAGACCTCGTTGTTTTCCATTTCAACGATCTGGCTTACGGCTTTCCCCCCAATGGAATTTTTATAATCGCCCGGAAAGTATTTAACGACTCCCCCGGATTTGGGATTTGTATAGTTTACGCCTCCGAAATAGGTCCCGATCCACACAATTTGTTCTTTACTGATAAATATGCTGTAAACCGATTTATCCGAAAGTGTTTCGGGTTGTTCACTGAACGACTGTGTGTAGTAATTAACCAAAGTCCCGGTTGCTTTGTCATAGACAAATATGCCACTCTCGGTACCCAGCCAGAGATTGTTCCCGGTACCCTGGTCTATACTCCGGATGACTTCGGCCTCTATTTTATTCGAATTCCCGATGGCCATGTGCTGAAAAGAATCACTGGCCTTATCAAAGTAAAACAGGCCGCGTGACGTCCCCACCCAAACAGCCCCCTGCCTGTCTTTAAAAAGGGTGTTAATCGTAAAGATATTGCCGTCTGATGTATCCGGGCTGTCGGGGATTCTGTATTTCTTTATGATCTCTCCGAAGTTATTGATCAGCAGGATCCTTTTGTTGAGCGCCGCCCAGAACACATTTGTTTTGTATTCTGCAATAGCTTTAACGAGACGCCCTTTTAAATAATGATGTACGGTCCCTTCCCGGTCAATCGTAAAAAGGCCTTTGCCAGTTCCAGCAAAAACAGTACTGTCCCCGGACTCGAAAATGGTATTTACAGCACCTGTGTTCCCTTTCAGTATATGTTTAAAGAAATGTGTCCCGGGTTCAAATTTATCCAGTCCCGAATTGGTACCGATATACAGCCCGCTCCCCAGGTTTTCAACGGCATTGATCTGATTGCTGTTAATACTGTTGTCATTTTCCGGATCGTGATAATAGGTTATGATCTTACTTCCGTTGTAACTATTGAGCCCCTCCCTGGTCCCAAACCACATAATCCCGGTATCGTCCTGGGTAATATCGTAGACCGTACTATGGGTTAAACCATCTTTTGCGGTTATTTTTTCAAATTCTATCTCCTGTCCGCCGGACCTGTCCGGAAATATGAACACCGACAAAAGAAGAATATGCATTAAAAAAGCAAACATCAGTTTAAAAAAATGAGGGAAAGTCTTCATAATACCGCTACTTGAACAGGGATTTCAAAAAAATAAACAAAAATGCTATGAGTATAAACAAAAATATAGAGCGACGGTTTAATATTCATTTAACATTACAAAATGAAATCATCAAAATATCACACAATATCCTGAATTAAACACAAAATTATCGAGATAAAACTAAAACATTTTTAACGATTCTCCATATGAAAGCATATACTTCTATAAAAATCCACGCCGTAAACAGGAGGCCGATAAAAATAGTTATCACCGGATTATCCTTCCTTTTCCCGGGGATTCTCAATGGCATGTCCTTGTCAAAAAACACAACGTTTATCCAACTCCGAAATAATTAAAAGACACATGAAAAAAATTGTATTTGCGCTGATTCTCCTCCCTTTCCTATGTATAGCACAGAAAGCGGAAGATGTACTTAAATTCTCTCTTCAAACTCCATGGGCCAAGGATGTTAACCCGGAAAACGTCTGGAACGAATATCCACGTCCCCAGATGAAAAGGGACAACTGGAAAAACCTCAACGGCTTGTGGAAATATGCCATCCTCCCTGTTTCGGAAGAATTTCCGGCCCGGTTCCAGGGAGATATACTGGTTCCCTTTGCTGTTGAATCGGAACTGAGCCGGGTCAAAAAACTGGTAGGCAAGGACAACAATCTCTGGTATCAGACAAACTTTACGGTTCCTGAACATTCCAGAAACGAAAAAATACATTTGAATTTCGGTGCTGTCGACTGGGAAGCGACGGTCTTCCTCAACGGGGAGAAAGTCGGCGAACACCGCGGTGGATTCACCCCGTTCAGCCTGGATATCACCCCCTATCTGAAAAGAGGCAGACAGACCCTGACCGTTAAAGTCTGGGACCCTACGGATGCCGGTACACAACCCAGGGGGAAACAGGTGGCGGATCCCAAAGGAATATGGTATACACCCGTTACCGGGATCTGGCAAACTGTATGGCTCGAAAAAACGGCAGAAGATCACATCACAACGGTCAAAAACACTCCTTTTATAGATGATGCCCTGCTTAGATCAGAGATCGCTTTTAGCAACCTTTCGCATGACGGCACCCTGAAAGTTACGGCATTCAGCAACGGAAAAGAAATTGCCTCCTCGAACCTCGAATTGAAACAGGGGCAGGAAAAGGCCGGTTTTCAATTAAATATCCCGGATCAGGTGCTCTGGAGCCCGGAAAACCCTCATTTGTACGACCTGGAAATACAGCTCCTTAAAAACGGGAAGATCGTCGATAAGGTATACAGTTATTTCGGGATGAGAAAGATCGGTATGGGAAAGGATGAAAACGGTTATACCCGGATCCTGTTAAACAATAAGCCTCTTTTCCAGTTCGGTTTACTGGATCAGGGCTGGTGGCCGGACGGGTTGTATACCGCCCCTTCCAGAGAAGCCATGATGTACGATGTTGAAATGACAGAAAAATGGGGCTTTAACATGCTCCGTAAGCACGTAAAAGTAGAGCCTGCGGTTTTCTACTACGAATGCGACAAGATAGGAATGCTGGTCTGGCAGGATATGCCCAACGGCAACTATTTTCAGGACCTCCGCATCCAGGCCTGGGAGGAAAAAGATGCTGAAAGGCCCCGGGAATCCGCACAGCAGTTTGAAAAGGAGTTAAAGGAAATGATGGACTACCTTCACACTTTCCCCTCCATTGTGGTCTGGGTGCCGTTCAATGAAGGCTGGGGACAATACGACACCGAAAGAGTGACCGAATGGGTCGAAAATTACGACCCCAGCCGTTTGACAGATTCTCCGAGCGGATGGACAGACCGCGGAGTCGGCGATATTATCGATGTGCACCTGTACCCCGGCCCCGGAATGGAATTTCCCGAAGAGAACAGGGCTGCCATTATCGGGGAATTCGGCGGCATAGGCTGGGCCGTGGACGATCATATCTGGTGGAACAAGAAAAACTGGGGGTATCTCACACTCCAGGATCAGGAAGAATATAAAGAACGGTTCACCGCAATGATGCGCGACCTTACGGGCTTAAAGAGTTTCGGGCTTTCTGCAGCCATCTACACCCAGACCACAGATGTCGAAGGCGAGGTAAACGGACTAATGACCTATGACCGGATGGTTTCCAAATTAAGTCCCGAAGAAACCAGGCCCCTGATAGCACCCCTGTACAAAAAACCGGGCAATTTCCATACCATCATCCCCGATTCCGAAAACGAACCGAACACCTGGATGGCAGCTTACAATGTTGATCCTGCCCGGACCGGTAATCCCGAAAAAACCGGGGAATGGCAGAAACAAAAAGCGCCTTTCAGTTCTTATGACAACTACTTTTTACCGGGTGGAAGCACATGGAAAACCCGGGAAGACCTGAGCCTGTTCAAAGCATTTGACCTCGACCGCATTCCCGAAGAGATCATATTGCGGTATTATCTGGACAAGGCCAGCATGAAGGTCTATTTGAACGGGCAACTCGTCACCTCGGAAAAACACGAGGGAGGACGAAAAAGACATTACAGGAATCAACTTATTTCCAACGCCCGGAAATACCTGAAAAAAGGAAAAAACACCATTGCCATACAGGTTCGGCCCCAAAATAAAGACCACGCATTCGACCTGGGCCTGTATACGGCAGAAATAAAGGATGAAAAAGAATTTTAAATGTCAACCGGACTGCATAACCCGATCCTCAAACCGGCAGGTATCAGTTTAACTATGCCTGGCCGGAGCCTTTTATCGCTGTTCAGGGCGATACAAACCCATAAACCATAAGTCAATCTAAAACACATATTATGACAAAAGATAAATACAGGCAGGTGCTCCTTTCCCGTTTGTCGGTCATTGTTTTCTTAATCACGGGCTTTACGGTAACCGGACAGAATAAAAACGTTTCCGGAACCGTAACTTCATCTGAAGACGGACAACCCCTGCCCGGTGTAAATGTTCTTGTAAAAGGCACTAATAACGGTGTACAAACCGATTTTGACGGAAATTATACTATTGATAACATATCCGGTAACGAAACACTGAAGTTCAGCTACCTGGGTTTTACAACCCGGGAGATCCCTGTTGATGGCCGTTCCACGATAAATATGGTGCTCGAACCGGGCCAGGAAGCGCTGGACGAAGTCGTTGTCATCGGTTATGGCGCGGTCAAAAAAAGTGACCTTACCGGGGCTGTTTCATCCGTAAAAGCAGAAGATCTGAATCCCGGGGCCAACGCATCGGTAGAACAGGCACTCCAGGGACGGGTTGCAGGAGTCCAGATCAGTCAGAAAAGCAATGAACCCGGCGGTGGATTAAGTGTAAACATCCGTGGAGCCGGTTCCATAAATGCGGGTACGGACCCCTTGTACGTGATCGACGGGGTTATTGTAAACAACGGCGCTGTTGCCGCAACCGGAGGCCAGGGTTTTACAGCGAATTCCACACCCCGGAATCCCCTGAATACCCTCAACCCGGCAGATATCCAGTCCATTGAAGTCCTGAAAGATGCTTCAAGTACCGCGATCTACGGGTCCCGGGGCTCTAACGGAGTTGTTTTGATCACGACAAAAAAGGGGAAAACCGGAAAACTCCGGGTCAATTACGATTTTTATTACGGCATGCAGGAAGCTGCCCGGACACTCGACCTGTTAAGTCCTGCGGAATACCAGGCCGTTCTCAACGGGATCATCGATGACGGAGGCGGAGACCCGGGACAAGTGATCGAAGAGATCGAAGCCGGGGGAACCGACTGGATGGATCAGGTACTGCAGGCCGCCCCCACTCAAAATCACAACCTGTCCTTTTCCGGGGCCACCCCAAACCTGAACTATTACGCATCGCTCAATTATTTCAGTCAGGAAGGCCTGGTCAAGGGGTCCGGGATCGAACGCTATAATATCCGCCTGAACCTGAATTCCAACTCCTCTGAGAAATACAAATACGGGATCAATATGAATGCTTCTTTCATAGGGGATGATTTTGCATCTACCGGGACCGGGATCAATGAGAACGGAGGCGCCCTTTATGCCGCCATAAATTACGACCCTACCATACAACCTTATAACGGGGACGGTTCTTACCGCCTTTCTGATTTTATCACTATAGACAATCCCCTGTCCATACTCCACGGTGAAAATGCAACAGGTGAGACCTTCAGGTTTTACGGAAATACCTTTTTCGAATATTTCCTGATCCCCTCCCTCTCGGCCAAAGTGCAGTTAGGAGGCGATACGCAACATGTACGGAGGGATATTTTTATCCAGCCCTACACATTGAACGGAGCGGGAACGGGAGGAATTGCAAGCATCCAGACGGGCAGAAAAGACTATGTTTCCATCGAGGGTACACTGAATTACAACAAGGATTTCGGCGATGATAACCTCGCAGCCATGCTGGGAGCTACCTATGAATATTTTCAGACGAAATCATTTTCAGGCAATGCCCGGGGATTTGCCCTGCCCGACCTGGGGACCGATGCCATCGGCTCGGGAGACCCGGAACTCAACAACCTCGGAAGCGGAAGAAACCAGGCGCGGTTTATCTCTTACCTGGCCCGGGTGAATTATTCGCTGAACGACAAATACCTGTTTACCGCGTCGATCAGGGCCGACGGGTCGTCGAGGTTCGGTGACAATAATAAATTCGGTTATTTCCCTTCGGGAGCGGTGGCCTGGAAGGTCCACAACGAAGGTTTTATAAATGATACGGAATGGATCAGCCAGCTGAAATTAAGGGCCAGTGTAGGAAGTACCGGGAATGCCAACATAGGCAACTCCCTGACATTCCAGACCTTTTCGGCCGGGGGCGATCTGCTTTTCGGCGATGACTTTTACAATACCATCTACCCCACACGTATCGCAAACCCCGACCTGACCTGGGAAAAGGCGGTACAGTATGACTTCGGACTGGATTTCGGTTTCCTCGATCACAGGATCTCCGGTTCCATAGATTACTTTAACAAAAAGACCACCGACCTGCTTCTGGTCGTACCCCAGGCACTGAATACGGGATTTTCGGGCCAAACACAAAACCTGGGCGGCGTGCGTAACCAGGGCCTTGAATTTGCCCTGAAACTGGATATTTTCAGAAAAGACAATTTCAGCTGGGAATTATCCGGGAACCTCGCCACGCTGGACAACAAGGTGCTCGACATCGGGGACCGCGGCGATATTATTCGCGGAGGGCAGTCACAGATCCCAGATTTCAGTATTGTGACCCCGGGACAGACATTAGACAGCTATTACGGTTTTATCGTTGACGGTATCTGGCAGGAAGGCGATGATTTCAGCGTCACCGAATCCCAGGTGCAACCCGGGGATATCAAATACCGGGACGTCAATGGCGACGGTGTTATCAATGCCGACGACAGGGTGATCCTCGGAAATTCCATTCCCGACTTCACATGGGGGCTAACGAGTAATCTCAGGCTATATGATTTTACACTGGATATCGTAATGCAGGGCGTTGAAGGTGTGGAAAGGTTAAACGGTAATCTCATCAACACTTATTCTCCGAATAATTTCCGAAGAAACCGTATCGCTGAACCCCTGCTGAACCGATGGACGCCGGACAACCCTACGAATACATATCCGTCTTTCGTGAACCCTACTTCACAGGGAGGAGCAAATGCCCTCATAAATAGCAGGACCATAGAGAATGCTTCTTACTGGAGATTGCAATCCGTCAGGTTAGGATATCAATTCTCCACAGAGACCCTCGGGTTTATCAATAACTTATCGATCTACGTAACAGGCCAGAACCTGCTGACGGTTACCGATTACAGCGGTGTGGACCCGGCCGCAAATGCCAGCGGAAGGAATACCACAGCCCTGGACTTTAATGCCTACCCGGTACCCAGGACATACCTGATAGGACTTAACATCGAATTTTAAACAAAATACCGACATGAAAATCACAAGCATAAAAAATATTTTGACGGGGCTGGTCCTTTGCATCCTGTTCACTTCCTGTGAATCTGAGCTGGACATGCCCCCGGTGGATGAATTTTCTCCGGACAATGTAGTGCAATCACAGGAAGGCCTCGAAGCACTGTTGTTTTCGGCCTACCAGTTCGATAATGCCGGAGAGACCATAAAAGATGAAATCCTGATCAATGAAGTCACTACCGATATCGGCTTTGTCCGCATAGGGGCTGTAGAACGGGAAATGAAACCTTTTTTAGACTTTAACTGGGATGCTTCTGACCCCAAGTTCGAACTGGTGTTCTGGGCACCCCGGTACCGCGCCATAAGAGATGCAAACACCGTGCTGGAAAATATTGAAAACTCACCGGTCAGTGAAGAGTCCAAAGCGCTTATCACTGCAGAAGCCCGTTACCTGAGAGCCGCCCAATACGCCTTTTTATACCGGTATTTCGGTGTGGTTCCGCTCAGAACGACCACAGATCTCGAAACCCAGCCGCAGGAATTGCCCCTGCCTTCAGAAGAAGAGTTCCTGACCTTCGTGGAAACCGAATTAAGGGAAGCTACCACCAACCTTTTACCTCCTTCCGAACAGCTTCAGAGAGGCCGTGCCACCAAAGGGCACTCCCTTGCCGTACTGGCCAAGTTTTTACTTCAAACCAAACAATGGGCCAAAGTGGCCGAGATCACAAAAATGATCATGGACCTAAATTACTACGAGTTGTACCCGGATTACAGGGCTGCCTTTTTTGTAGAGAACGAAGGGAACAGGGAGATCATAGTTACGTGGTCCCTGACCAATGAGCAAGGGTTCGGTAACCAATACCAGAATGGTGCCTTTCCTCCCGGTTTTATGGAGGCCGAAGCCATTCCCGAATTTACCTGGACCTCTGCCATGGCCAACTGGGCCACCCAATTCAGCATGAGGGACAGTTTCTACGACTCCTTTGAGGCTGATGACGACAGGAAACAAACCATCATTGAAAGTTACACCAACCTCAGCGGAGATATAGTGAACCTCAGAAATACGGCAGATAATACCAGGAGCTTAAAATATTTTGACAACGACCAGGTGGGGAATTTTTCCGGTTCGGACCATCCCTACATAAGATATGCGGATATTCTTCTGGCCCGGGCAGAAGCCCTGAACCAGCTGAACGGCCCCACGCCGGAAGCTGTAGACCTGGTGAACACAGTCAGGGCCCGTTCTATCGACGATCCGTATACCCTGGCAGATGCAGGGAACAAAGACAGTTTTAACGATCTCATTTTACAGGAACGGGGCTGGGAATTTTTCTCCGAAGGCAAGCGCCGGGAAGACCTGGTACGCCACGGCAAATTAATGGAGTACGCGCAGCAAAGAGGGGTAAATGCCCGGGAATTCCAGCGCTATTTTCCATATCCGCAAGCCGAACTGAACGCCAACCCGGCTTTAGAACAACGCAATGGTTATTAAAAATAACGTGAATAATGGATAAGAAAAGGCTCCCCTCTTCATCCTGATGCTATCGGGATCAGGATCACCTTCCTTGATCTCAAGGGAGGAGCTTTTTAAAAAACTTAAAATGAACACATTAAAAATTTACAATGCAATAAACTCCATTCGCTACATAATAGTTTTATACCTGTTACTCCTCCCCTTCACCGGGCATTCACAGGAATTAGGGTCCAACTTTAACCACAATCCCGAGATCATAGATTTTAAATACCTCGAAGAGGCACAGGTCAACTGGATCAGAACAACACCGAGGATCATGGATTACATCTACGGAGATCTCAGGATAAAAAACGATGCGGGTTTGAGCCGGATCGTCGAAGCCGGAAAAAAAGCTACAAGCTGGCATTCAGGTTTCGCTGGGATTTTACCAAAAACAATATGCGTATTCCCGCAGCAGATTCCCGGGAGGAAAAAGAACTGTTCGATACCGCCTCAAAGATCCTGGAGGTGGTAGGGCCTTATGTCGATATTTTTAAACTGGGGAACGAGCCCAATCTCGAAACCGTGGATCAGGATATGAAGAAAAACCCGATGGCAGTATTTCCCTGGTGAATTTTACCAAAAGGTTGCTGTATGAAGTGGCACTCCCCTATTTTAAAAATGATACCATTGCGGGAATGGTATAAAGAGGCCTATACAAACCGGGTGAGCCCTGAAGAGTGGGAAGCCATGTTTGCTACACGTCCGTGGTACCCACAGCATTACCTGGATATCTATTTCGACAGGTTTGAGAAATACGGAGTGGTCCTGGCCACCTATCCCCTGCTGCAACAAAGCTGTCCCAGGAATATGCCCCCCGGTTCTCCCGCATGGTTTGTCAACCCCATATTCTGCCAGAAATCCCTCGAGTTACAAGCAGACGCTTCGGTATCTCCCAATCCGTTGTGTTTTAAGGACTTTTTAAACATCGTCAACACCAACAACTAAATAACATGAGTATCGTATTTTTTTGCTGAGTTATGTGTAGTCAGAGCTTGTTTAAACCGGATTTATACCACATTAAAATTTACTCCTCCAACTCTAACTGTACATCATCAATCCATATTTTGTTTTGGGTATCCTGAAATTCAAAAATAAGCCGATACCTGCCGGGAACAGGCATATTCGGTGTATTGAAATTAAATATTTTGATATCTTTATTCAATGTTATTAATTCGGAATAATATCCTGTTTTGCCCGAAACAGATTCAAACCTGATCTTTATGGTGGTCTTTGTATCGGCTTTGGCTTTACAGGAGATGTTAAACTTTTCACCTTCTTTTGCAAAAAACGGCCAGAACATGGTTCCCTTCCCCTTTATTTGTGCCGAATTCTTTCCTGATATAACACCTGAGGAATCAATTTGAAATACATCATCATTGGGATGCCCCTCAAATTGCCAGCCTGCGAATTCATTTTCAAATTCCCCATTAATTACCTTTGAATATGCCCTGGTCCTCTGACCATAATCACGGGTATCGTAAACCACATTTACCTTATCGGCCCATGCCTGCCATTTTTTAAACATCTCCTTTAAACGCCCGGGCTCTTTTTCGGCAAGGTTATGAAGTTCGACGGGGTCATCTTCCATATTGTACAGTTCCAAATTATCAGGATCAAATTCCGTGTTTTCTTCTGTTTTCGCCACCAATTTCCAGTGACCGTCCCGCATTCCTATATTCGATTCGTGTTCCCAGAAGATAGGCCCCCTATTCGTTTTACAGCCGGAAAAATGGGGCACTAAACTTTTACCTTCCAACGGGACTATATCATTCCCCTTGTACTTTTCAGGATATTTAGCACCTGAAACCGCTATGGCGGTAGCCATAATATCCATAATATGTCCCGGCTCCCTGATATATTTCCCGTTTAATTTCTTGTCTATCCCCCCGGGCCAATGAACAATAAACGGGGTGGCTATGCCTCCTTCATGGGTCCAGTGTTTATATTCCTTATACGGGGTACTTCCGCCATTGGCCCAATGGATCCGGTAGCTTTCCCAGGTATCGGCTTTCCCGGTTACCTCCTTGCCCGGCTCCCCGCTGATATATTCTGCACAGGCACCGTTGTCTGATAAGAACATCAGTAATGTATTATCGAGTTCCCCGAGTTCTTCCAGTTTATCGACTATCCTTCCAATACCCTGGTCCATAGCATCTATCTGCGCTGCATAAATGGCCATCCGCTTTGCAAATTCTTCCTGTTTTTCTTTAGACAGCTCTTCCCAGGCAGGGATTTTCGGGTCGCGCCCTGATAATTCGACAGAAGCATCGAAAATTCCCAATTCTTTTTGTTTTTCAAGCCTTTGTTCGCGAAGCCGGTCCCACCCCATATTATACATTTCCTCATACTTTTCGATATCCTTTTCCAGGGCATGAAGTGGCCAGTGCGGCGCAGTATAAGCCACATACATAAACACAGGGTTTTCATTTTCAGAAGAAAAATGTTTATCCATGAACATTACAGTGCTGTCACTTACGGCATGGGTGAAATAAAAATCTTCTCCCGCTCCGGGTGCTTTATACTTTTTATTATCGCTAAAAACATTCGGAGTGAAATAATTGGAAGCACCGTCCACAATTCCAAAAAAGCGATCAAAGCCCCGTTGGCTGGGCCAGTTATCCTTAATTCCGGCCTTAATATTCCTTACACGGCTTAAATGCCATTTTCCGGACATATAAGTATGATAACCTTCCGTTTGTAAAACCTCGGCAATGGTCACACTTTTACTATTAAGCTCACCCTGATATTCAGGGGTACCCATATCTGCTGTGGTCATCCAGCCCATTCCCGCCTGGTGCGGGTAGAGTCCGGTCATTAAAGATGCCCGGGTGGGACAGCAGCGGGCATTGTTGTAAAATTGAGTATAGCGTACGCCACCCTTCGCGAGGGCATCCAGATTAGGGGTCTCTACCTCTCCTCCATAAGAGGCAATATCCGAAAAGCCCATATCGTCTGCCATAATTAATACTATATTGGGCTTTTTAGCCGGTGCTTTGGTTTCTCCTTCTCTTTCTGATTTGCAGGAAAGGAAAGCCATTATTATAAGAACCACAAAACCGTTATATTTTATTTTCATACGACAAGTTATTTAAACGAGTTCAATGTGAACAACATATTATAATTAAAAAATATACGGAGCAACAGGTTTCTTATTATTACCATTATTTTTGGTTTTCTTTGGCTTATAGGGCCCTGTTTCAGTATCGTTTTGTCCTCCCCTCCATTCTTTCATTTGTTCACGGAAATCATCTGTAATTTCTTTATAATCCGGATGGGCCGCCAGATTGTTCCTTTCGCCCGGATCTTTAACAATATCATAGAGTTCTTCCTTTGGCCTATTGTGGTAACGCCATAACACTACAGAAGCATCAGCGTCTTCACTAAAGGACCTGGCCCTCCAGGAATCCCAGTACTCCCTTCCCCCGTCATGGTCTTTGGCCTTGTCTATGTGGGTATGGTATTCTTCTTCCGGAGCCAGATTTAAAATATACTTGTAGCGTTTTGTCCGAATCATCCGCATTGGACTCCGGTTCATACTCCCATCACCCGTATGTGAACCATACACGGATTTTCTATGCGTGGTCTTTTCTCCGTTTAATAATCCGAGGAAACTCCTGCCGTCTACAGATTTAGGGGCTTCCCCTCCGGCAATTTCAATCAGGGTTGGTAAAAGGTCCGTAAGGGAAACCAGATCGTCATTCTCCCGGCTTTCATCGGTTCTTCCGGGCCAACAGACCATAAGCGGGACCTGTATTCCATAATCGTATAAATTCCATTTTCCAAAAGCCCATTGCGGTCCCTGATCGGCAGTAAATATGAAAATGGTATTCTCTTCCAACCCGTTTTTCCTGATTAACTCACGCATTTTACCTACATTTTTATCCATTTTGGTAATATCGGTATAATACCGGGCTCGTGATTTTCGTGTATCTTTAGTATCAATATGTATTGACGGGATGTCCACTTCACCGGTGCTATAACCCGGTTCCTCTGGCCAGATTACGTGCGGGCTATGGTCATTAACCACCAAAACAAAGGGAGTCTGATCGCCTGAAACTTTATTTAACCATTTATCGACCGGGCCTAATTCCAGATCAGTCCATAATACCCCATCATTTTCATGGCCCGGTTCACGGACGTTTGTCCCTTCAATAAAATCAAACGGATAGGCTTCCACAGGGCCTATATGTAACTTTCCTGCGAACCCCACCTTATATCCTTCGGCCTGAAGATATGCGGGTAAGGTTTTTACGCCACCCTTAACGCCGGTATGATTGGCATGTGCCCCATTGCGAAAGGGCATAAGTCCGGTATGTATGGAAGCCCGGGAAGGGGTACAGGTAGGTGAAGCAGCAAACGCCTGATTAAAAACTACAGATTCACCGGCCAGTTCATCTAAATTTGCGGTTTTTACTGCCCGGTTACCATACGGTCCGAGGTCATTCCTTCCCAAATCATCGGCAATAAATATTACTACATTGGGACGTTGTCCTTTATCCTGGGCTTCCACCATGATACTGAACAACAGAAAGCTAATTATTAAAAGACTATTTATTATTTTCATTTTGATTGCTTTTAATGGGCCCCACATCCGGTTTTATTTTATCAGGTATCCATCTGGAAAATCCCTCTATGACGTTTTTATATTCAGGTTTACCGGCTAAATTTTTCCATTCGCCGGGATCTTCATTGGAATCATAAAGTTCTTCGGTACCATCGTAATACCTGATATACCGCCATTTTTCACTACGCATTCCAAGGCTTCCTTTAATGTAATAAGTAATTGAGGGGTTTTCTCTTAATGCCCCTGGGTCTTCAATTAAGGGGCGCAGGGATCTTCCACTTAATTTTTGAGGGGTTCCCGGTAAATCACAATAATCTATTAAGGTAGGATACATATCCAGCAAGTTTACCGGCTGGTCCCTTCTTTCTCCTTCAGGACCATCAGGAATTTTTGCCATCAACAGTGTATGCGTCGTTTTTTCCCATAACGCATATTTGGCGAAATGTTCTTTCTCTCCCATATGAAAGCCATGATCTGCCCAGAGTACTACAATAGTATTATCACTGTATTCACTATTTTCCAATGCTTCAAGAACACGGCCCAGGTTGTAATCCATAAATGAGATAGCGGCCAGGTATGACCGGACCACCGGTTTCCACTGATTTATACTTTTCAAAGCATCTAAGTTTACCGGTTTTTCCGCCCACTTTTTACCTATTTCAGGTATATCATCCAGATCATTCTCAAAGACTTCCGGGACTTTAACTTCGTCTAAAGGATACATATCGAAAAAACGTTTAGGGGCAGTCCAGGGATTATGTGGTCTATAGAGTCCCAAAGTCATAAAAAAGGGAGAATCATAACTTTGATTCAGCCTATCGATGGTTATATCCGTATTTACAACATCAGGAAAATCTTTATCGGGGCCTTTCCACGGTCCGTAATCAAACAGTGGAGGATGTCTTATTGAATCGGGAATATTACTTTTTACAGGCATAGGTCCATATCCTCCGTCATGTCCTTGGGAATCATCCCACATTTTTTCCATCCTCTGTTTACCGGGTCTTGAAAAATACTGTTTCCCTCCGGTATGGAATAATTTTCCCGACCACATCGTTATATAACCGTTTTCTTTAAAATGCTCGGGGATCAGTGTAGCCGCCATGGCTTCTTCCGAATTCTGAAAATGATCCCGGTTGTCATATAAACCGGTAGCAGCCGGACTAAGCCCGGTTAAAACTGCTGCCCGTGAAGGATTACAGACCGGTGCGGCGGTATAGGCCCTGGTAAAAGTTACAGCTTTTTTGGCAAACTTGTCCAGATTTGGTGTTTTGATCCCCGGATGGTCTTCCAGAAGAGATACATAATCATTCAGATCATCTATTGCAATAAATAATACATTATATTTTTCCTGGGAAAATAATGCTCCGAAAGGTATAAGAAGGCAACACGCAAAAAGTATTAGGTTTATCTCACTCTTCCGGACCGTACTCCATAGTTTCTTCATAATTAAGCCTACTAATTATTCTTTACTCCTTTCCCGGGCCCGTTTCGCTTTACGTCCCTGAGATATCATTCTTTAGAAATCTCCTCCTTCTTTTCCTTATCTTCCAACTGCGGCATTTTACTATACCAGGCGGTTACCTTTTTGACCATACTTTCAACCTTATCCGGATGTTGCCGGGCGATGTTGTTGTTCTCTTCAGGTTTTTTCATAAGGTTATAAAGTTCCGGCCTTTTGCCGTCAAAATCGCAAAGCAGTTTAAAATCCCCTTCGCGGATGGCAAGATCGGGTAAAGGCTTATCGAAATCCTCATATTTTTTTCTATCCGGCGGACGTGCCCAAAAAATAGGTGATTGTCTTGATTTACCGGCTTTACCAAGCAGGGTTGGCCATATATTTTCACCATCTGTTATTTCATCTTCAGGGGTGTCTATCCCAATGAATTCCAGAATAGAGGGCTTTAAATCGATCGCTGAGAAATAATTCCGGTTATTGCGGGTTCCGATAGCATCTTCAGGCATAAAATTTGGTCCCCAAACGATTAAAGATGAACGGATCCCTCCTTCATATAAATGCCCTTTATAACCTTTAAGATTGCCGGATCTCCCAGCACCCGGCTCCGGGCCGTTATCGGAACAGAAGATAATAAGGGTATTTTCACGTAGGTCCTTATCGTTCTTAACATAATCAAACAATTTTCCGAATTGTTTATCCATTGCCTCAAGAACTGCAAGATATAATGCCCTTTTTCCATCTTCTTTTGTCAAATCATAATCCTCGAAGGGAGGCCAGAACGGGCTATGGACATCATCGGGCCAAATATTTACGTAAAACGGTTTATCTTCCTTTTTAGACTGTTCCATAAATTCCATCGCCATATCGATAAAACCGGTCGTAATTTCTGAACGTTGTACCCAGGTATAAGGCCCCCCGAGCCGTTCGGCATCCTCCCAGATCCGGCCAACCTTTCCCTTCGCATCCCTGGTAAGCGGCAATAACTTGGGCCCCATGCCTTCAAAATTGGTCAGGGATCTGTCAAAACCATACTCGGTAATTTCCGGGGCTTCATCAACATCACGCTGCCCGCCCATATGCCATTTTCCGAAATGCCCGGTCGCATAACCGGCATTTTTCAAATCTCTCGCCAGCATGGGAGCCGAGGTATCCAACCAGTTTGCCATTCCCCGTTCTGCATTATATTTACGCCTGGCTAAAAATGAAGTAATATTCCAGCGCTGGGGATAAGTGCCTGTGGAAATGGCTACACGGGAAGGAGAACAGATCGGGGCATTTACATAAAACTGATCAAAACTGATCCCTTCCGAAGCTAACTGATCGATATGAGGCGTTTCAGCCTCCGTATTGCCAAAACCGGAAAGGTCTGACCAGCCCATATCATCAATAAAAACCAAAATGACATTGGGTTTTTCAGCATCAGGGGCAGCGTTTTCGGCTTTCTCTTTGCATCCCGGGGCCATAACCAACAGGAGAGCCAGCAAAACCAGAAATTGCTTTCTAAGTTTATTAAACATATGACAAGGTTTTAGAGCATGTTTAAAATGATTTATAGTATCTAATTATCCCTTATATCCTCTTTTTCGCTTCGGGATATTTTTCCAGTATTTCTCTAAGTTCTGAAACTACACCCGGCTTCTCCGAAGCTATATTTTTAGTCTCCTTCGGGTCATTATCATAGTCGTACAACTCATAAAGCACTTCTTTACCGTTATCCCGCATTGGCGTCCACCTGATCAGCCTGTAACGATCTGTACGTATAGCCTCTCCCAAATACCCGCCCATGGGAAAAGTGTGGTAAGCGTGGTCCTTTATTTCTTTGGAACCATCTTTTAATACCGGGCTGAGATCAATCCCGTCAATAGGTTGTGGGCCGGTGGGCCTATCCAGTCCGGCTAGACTGGCCAGGGTAGGGTAAACATCGACAGACTCGGCAAACTGTTTTGTTGAACTACCGGGCCCGGTTACCCCCGGTACTTTAAAAATCAGGGGAATACGATTGGCTTGCTCAAAATTGGTATGTTTGGTCCAGATGGCATGATCGCCCAGGTGCCAGCCGTGATCGCCCCAAAGCACTATAATGGTATTCTCATCAAGTTCCAATCTTTTCAGTTCATCCATCACCTTTCCCAATTGGGCATCCATATAGCTTATACTGGCATAGTACCCGTGGATCAGTTTTCGTTTTAAATCGTCATCATACACATCCTTACCCACGGGAACAGGGAAGTAATTTGCCATTTCATGGTCCCGTTTCCCGGTAAAGCCGGGAGAGCCTTCAGGGGCTTTTTCATATTCCGGCATGGGTAAATTTTCAGGATCATACAGATCCCAGTATTTCTTCGGAACGCTAAACGGCAAATGCGGCCGGGCAAATCCTACGGCCATAAAAAAGGGCTGGTTGGGCTTGTTCTTCAGCTTCCGTAAACGGTCAATGGCATGATTGGCCACACGCCCGTCGGCATAGGCACCGTCCAGAACATCAGGAGCCTCCCAGGCAGCCCCGCGCGGCAATTTGTGGTTGGCAGGGGTCTCTTCGATATACATCCGGGTATTTTCAAAAAATGCTTCCTCCCGGGTGAGTTTACGATTGGTACTTTCCGGGTCTATATATTCAATCACTTTTTCCTTAAAGTGGGGGATACTCCAGGAGGCCTCATCATTGGTATTGCCATGCCCGATATGATACACCTTACCCATGGATTCGGTGTGATACCCTGAATTCTTAAAATATTGGGGCAGGGTCACAGCATCGGGGATAACATCCCGGAACTCAGTCCCGAAGCTGTACAGGCCTGTACTTGTAGACCGGGAACTTAGCATGATATTATACCGCGAAGGGCCACATACCGCCTGGTTACAATAGGCCTGTTCAAATACCATCCCTTCCCCGGCAAGTTTATCGATATTGGGGCTTTGGACCGTGGTATCGCCATATACGCCGAGGTTAGGCTTGAGATCATCCACCAAAATAAAAAGGATATTTGGTCTTGATGGTCCGTCCTGGGAAAAAATAGCCTGTGCCAACAGGCATGTTAATACAAGAGATATACTTAATTTCAATTTCATAATGCTATGTTGTTGTTTTCAAAGATATGATGGCTGTTTTTATTTTTAATTTTCCGTAAGTGTGCTAAAGGTTTGCTTATAAATTTTCATTACTTCTTTCCCAATACCATGATCTCCGACATACCGGAAATACCCTCCGAACTTTGTAACCCCGTCACCTCGAATTTGAGGGAACTGATCTTCATTCCTTTTGGAAAACGGATAATAGCCGGCTCACCCGGGTCTGCAGGGATATTAATATCAGAAATTGTTTGCTTCGTATCCCCGTTGAGGGTAACCTGACCTTTTTGAACCTTTCTGCTTTGCAATGCGCTGGTATAAATTAGGATCAGTTCTACTTTTTGTGATTTTTCCCAATGAAGCTGTACCCAGGCTCCTTCCCTTTCACCATCACTACTCCACTCATAGCCCTCGTACCGCTCATAGATACCGATTTCTCCATCGGTGATCGCTTCTGTTTCATATAATGCTTTGGTTGAGCTTGTACTGATCTCTGCCTCTTCTGCATAATTCACATAATCCGTTGTCCCCCCCGGCATAACCTGATATCCTTTAACAGGACCATTAACGTAGAGGGATCCATTCTTCCGGAAGCCGATCCGGCTCAGGTACCTGCCATCTCCCAATGTGGAGTACGATGTGAAATATTCCGATCCGTCCCGGGACCGTATAACGGAGTTATGACCGGCTTTTTTGATGTTTCCAACAGAACCGATCACCGGATTGTTCTCATCTTTCTCATAAACTCCCAACGGGGCTTGTGATGTAGCATAGCCTACAGCATAATGTTCTGTCTTAAAAAAATTTGCGGAGTACATCAGGTAATAAACACCTTCTTTTTTTAATATTTGCGGCGCTTCATTCCACAACTTCCTGCCGTTAAGCAGGTGAGATTTATATTCCCATTGCTGTGAAGGCCTTAATAATAACCTGGCTTCTCCCTCTACAGACAGCATGTCATCAGAGAGTTGAACTCCATAAATACGGCTCTCCCCGATCTCTTTATTCAAATCGTCATTCCAATAGGTATAAAGAGCCCCATCTTTAACAAAATATAAATATTTCTTTCCGGAATCCGGATCAATAAAGGGATTAGGGTCTATGACATGCCAGTCTTCCATCTCCGTACCATCGAATAATGGTATACCGGTATCTATAAATGGCCCTTCGGGGCTATCACTAATAGCTACCCCAATGCGGGAAGAGCGGGTATCGTAATCTTCACGGGCACAATAAAACATATAATACCTGCCATTATTCTCGATGACCTCAGGTACCCAGAAGTTCCGTTGTCCCCATGTACCTTGGGGATATGCTTCCCCGCCATTACCAAGTCTTTCCCAGTAAACACCGTCTTCTGAACGATGAATCGGCCAATTACCGGCATCTCCATCATAGGCATAATAAAAACCGTTGGAAGACTGCATCATATGTACGGCCCCACGTGTTCGGTTCCGGTACAAAGGTGCCCCAAGATCTGTATCGTCTGTTGCAATATATTTACTATAGTGATTATATAAATTATAGACTGTTTGAAGTTCCTCTTCTTCATCTATACCAGCCATTTCACAACTAACCAAAACAAATGACAATATTACAAAGCATATAATATACTGATTTTTTAATCTTTTCACGTCTGTTTTATTTTAATTAACTATATCTAAAAAGTTCCCCAGATTTAGGTTTTCTATGTGCAAATGCCAATTTCCGGCTATCAATTCTGAAACAGAATTCGATCGTCCGGCCAGCCGTCGGTATCCGCTTTTAACCGTTGCAGCCCGAACCGCTTGCCATCCTCGCCTGAAGGCGGGTTTTCGAGCCAATAAGAATAACTTACCCAGTCCGGATGCGTTCCATCCAGCATTTCACCTTTTATAATGCCAATATGTCCTCGTCCGATACGGGTGCTGTTATCCCAGATGAAGGTCTGTTTATTTGGCATAAAAACGGTCCCTCCCCCATTGTACATATTCATACCGTTCTTGTCTGCATACGGTCCGCGGATATCGGTTGACCATCCCATACGAACTTCGTAAGTAGCGTTCTCCTCATGGCCGAGACCGGTGCCCCAGTTCACGAAAAGCCAGAATCCGGCTGTACCGTTTTTGGTTCCCGGATATATGGCGGCGGCTTCAATGGCACTATTTGCTTTGGGCTCCTTTCTGGCCAGACTCCACATATTGGTCAGGGTCGGATGCCTCTTTCCATCCGGGCCAAGCCGGATCAGTTTGATCCCGCCGAAATGCGATCCGAAACAAAGGAACCATGCGTTTTCGGGTGTACGGACCGGACAAGGGTCCAGGGCATTGTACGGATCGCCCTCCTCGGTTGAGATCACAATTCCCTTATCGACCCACTCATAATCGGGATCGGCCGGATCCAATGTCGTGTTCGTGGCGAGCCCGATGGCCGATTTGGTACTCCCAAGGCTGGATACGCAATAATACATGCGGTATTCTCCGGAGATCACATGATAAACAATGTCAGGGGCCCAGGCTATATTTATGGGGCTATAATCTGCCCAGAAGGCGGGACGGGTAGGAAATACGTCTGGTCCGCTGTTCCACACACCGCTTTGCGGCGACGCGGTCCATCTCATTTTGATACCTCCGCCGGTCGAGTACCAGAAATACTTGTCCCCCGACTTGATGATGCGCGACGCATCATTCAGGCCGGTAAGGCCAACCAGTCCTGTTCCTTCAGACATTTCGCCGGTTAGTTCAGTATTTTCGGATAAGGCTGTTCGGACGGGTCCGGTTTCGGAATTACAAGCCGAAAATACGGCACAGACACTCAGGAATACAAAAAGGGATGTTTTCATCATTGGTGTTTTTGGTTAATTTTCAAACAGGAGCATTCTGCTTACAACAGACATCAGGAGCCAGCTGACAAGTGGTGTTATCAAGGGTTAACTCCCGATGGTGTAAGTCCGGGTAAATAATTTCTCCTCAACAGTAAAATAAGGGAATAGAAATGCAGCATCAGGGGACTTTTGTCCAAATTAAAAGCAAAAATGTTGAGTTTTATCAATTTTTTGGTCTCAGCACCTTAGAAACTGCTTAAAATTTGTTTTTGGTCCCGATAATCATCAGGATTGTAGTGTGTTTTTTCATCAGACAACCGGGCGTATAAAAAAGGGCCGGGAGAAGGGACCAGGCTACCGTGAGGGCCAGAGAAACATAGTTGTATATAAAACCTGCCCCATTCGCCGGACTTTCGATACTAAATCCGGGATTTATTTCGGGGTCAAATTCGGACTCAGGAGCAGAAATAAAAAAGACTCATATTGGTCTCCAAGTTTTTGTCTCAGAATGGAAAATGCATGAGTTATATGGGTCTCTACGGTTTTGATGGAAATATTTAAATAATCTGAAATTTCCATATTGGTAAGCCCTTCCCTTTTGCTGAGCGTAAAAATCTCACGACATTTTTTAGGTAAATTTTGAATCTCTACGGTGACCTGTGAAATCATTTTCTCCAGTGTCTCTTCATCCATGGCCCCGACAACTTCATTCAATGCCCCATAATGATCATGTTCCAATGGAATTACCTTTTTGTTCCTGCGATATTCCATCAAAAACTCGTTGTATGCTGTTTTATATAAAAATGCCTGCAGGGAAAACTCGGGCTTCAGTTTTTTTCTAAAGTGCCAGGTTCGTATAAAAACATTTTGAACAATATCCTCGGAAGTCGAATGATCATTACCCAATACCTGGCAATACGAATACAATCTCTGGTGATACTTATCCACTAAATACATAAATGCTCTTTCATCTCCGTCCCTCAGACATCTAACAAAAGTTTCATGGTCCTCAAAATACATATACTGCTTTTTTTGAATGCAAAACATGACAATATTAAAAAAAATTACCAAAAACATCAGGGTATTGAAAATTTTACGCATAATAATATTGAAGTCACACAATCATGGATCACAAGAATTTTGAGCATTTTTTAGTCAGGTACCTGCATGGCACTGCCACTGCCGAAGAACTTGACCAGTTGAACAAATGGATTCAGAATCCAGGATATAAATTAGTGCTTAAGGAGCAGATAAAAGTATTATTCATTACCCAAATTGCTATGAACAGACCTGATCCCGATAAAATAAAAGATATCCTGAAAAAAGAAATAAAAAAAGAGGGGAAAAGAACAAAAGGCCTTCGGTGGAGCAAATATATACGGTATGCAGCAGCGGCAATGGTTATGATTCTGCTCTCCGTTGGATATTTTTTAATACAACCTGTACCGACTGAAAAGTCCCCGGATAAAATTTCAATGCCATCTGACGGAGAAATTACCCTTGAAATGAATAATGGTAACATTGAAGTTATTTCGGAGTCGGGAAATTCAAGACTGGTAAGCGAAAAAGGAGATTTTATCGGAAACCAAAAAGGAAACAGGATAACATATAAAAAAACAGCAGGCGGACCGGATGTCATTTCATATAATCAATTGACCGTACCCTATGGGAAAAGATTTGAACTGGAGCTTTCGGACGGCACCGTAGTCTATTTAAATTCGGGATCTTCCCTGAAATATCCCGTAAACTTCCCGAAAGACCGGCAAAGGCTGGTGTATTTATCCGGAGAAGCCTACCTGGCAGTAGTTAAAGACAGCAACAGGCCATTCATTGTCAATGCCGACAATCTAAATGTAAAGGTATTGGGTACAAAATTTAATATTTCCACCTATCCGGAAGATCAGACTACCGAAGTTGTCCTGGTCGAAGGTTCCGTTTCTCTGGATATTGAAAATAATGCCCTGCCGAAAAAAGACCCCATTCTTCTAAAACCCGGGTTTAAAGGGAGTTATGACCGAAAGGAAAACAATATCTCTACAAAACCTGTGATTACAGGCACCTACACTTCCTGGATGAAAGGAAAACTGATCTTTAGAAATATGACATTCGGGAACATCTTAAAAAAACTGGAAAGGCATTATAATATCACCATCACCAATGAAAACCAAAAGTTCGGAGATAAAAAGTTCAATGCAAATTTCGGGAATGAACCTATTGAGGATATTCTGAAGTATTTTAAAAACACCTATGATATTGAATTTAAAATTAATGACGGGCATATTACCGTCAAATAAATCTAATTTTTTCGCCTATGATTAAATAAAAAACACCTTAGAGTCTGTCTAAATTTTGTTTTTGGAATATTTTATAGTGCATTTTTTTGTCAGACGAAGGTATTTTGAGGCACATAGCCTTAGCTACGTGTCGAAAAATAGCTGAAGTATGGCGGAAATAGGCGCATAAAAGAACCAAAGGATAAAACTTAGACAGACTCTTAAACATCCGATTCATTACAGGGTATAGTCATTTGGTTTAAAAAACAATCGGGAAATGTTGGAGCATTTCCCGATTCAGACAAATGGTTAAACTCAAAGTATAACCACATTAACATTACAAAATTATGAAAATTCCTCTGAACCGAGCCAGGAAAGGACCTGTATTGGTCAAATTCGATTTAAGAATGAAAATCAGCTTACTTTTATTGTTCACGGGGGTGTTTGCCATAAGCGCCCGAAATTCATATTCACAGAATAAGAAAATATCGGTTGATCTAAAGCATGTAACCGTAGAGAAATTTATCGATTATATGGAAAGAAAAACCGAATACAGGTTCCTGTACCTGGTTGACGATATTGATCTATCCAGGAAAGTGACCGTTAAGGCCAGAAATGAACAAATCACAACGGTCCTGGACAATATATTTTCAGGCTCTGCTACCACATACTCTATTGAAAACAAACAAATATCCCTGGTCAAAAGACCGGACCGAAACGAGGCGCCACAACATGTCATTGTTCAATATTCCGTAAGCGGCAGGGTTATAGATAGTACAGGCACCGTATTGGCAGGAGCCAACATTATTGAAAAAGGAACCTCGAATGGAACACAAACCGATTTTGACGGAAATTATTCGATAAATGTATCCGGTCCCGAAACCGTACTTGTTTTTAGTTATATGGGGTTCGAATCCCGGGAAATTAAGGTTGGAGACAAAAAATCTATCGACGTTACCCTGATAGAAAGTGCAGAAGGGTTGGAAGAAGTGGTAGTCGTAGGTTATGGCTCTGTGAAACGTACAGATGTTACAGGAGCCGTCTCAACCGTTAATTCAGAAGATCTGACGGCACTACCTACGTCTGACGTACAGCAGGCCCTGAAAGGAAGGGCTTCCGGGGTCAGGGTCGTCCAGAATTCCGGGCAGCCCGGAGCCGGTGTCCAGATTCAGATACGGGGTGGAAATTCATACCTGGGGGATAACAATCCCTTATATGTAGTGGATGGTTTTCCCATCATTGGAAGTATTTCCTTTCTGAACCCTTCGGACATACAGTCCATAGATATTCTGAAAGATGCTTCAGCCACCGCTATTTATGGGTCCAGGGGTGCAAACGGTGTAGTTATGATAACCACTAAAAAAGGAACAAAAGGACAAAAGGGGAGAATAGATTACCAGAGTTATTACGGGATTCAGCAGGTCATAAAGAAATACAGGATGATGAATTCTTCCCAGTTCGCAACATTTGCAAATCAACGGGCTATTAATGAGGGGGTATCGGAACCCTTTGACCTGAATAACCTCCCGGAAGCCGATACGGACTGGCAGGATGAAATTTTCAGGTCTGCCGCCATTCAGAGCCACACCCTTACATTCTCCGGGGGAAATGAAAAATCCTCCTATTCTGTTTCCGCCAATTACTTTGGCCAGGATGGAGTGATTCTAAATTCCAGTCTTAAAAGAGGATCCCTGAGACTGGCACTTAACCAGGATGTAAATGACTGGTTCAGGTTAAGTACCGATGCGGTAATAACACGTTGGGAAAACAATGACGCCAATGTAAATAATGGATCAGGCGGGGGAAACAATATTTTTGCTGCCGCTCTTGCAGCCCCCCCTACCATTGCTCCTTATGATAGTGAAGGAAATCTGAACGAGGTAGGGATATACCCGTTCAGCCCGGTGGTTATTAATAACCCCCTGGCTTATGCGGAAATCCTGGACCGGCAGTATTCCACCAGGGTACTTGCCAATATTTCTGCCGAATTCAGGTTTAGTGATCATTTGAAACTCAAAGTGCTGGGAGGAACGCAACAGGCATTTACTGAAAATAATTATTATTCCCCTTCCATTATTACAAATCGCACCCCGACAGGATACGGGCACACCGGCATGACCAGGAGCATCTCATATTTGAATGAGAACATCCTTACGTACGACAGGCCGGTAGGGAGTAATGACAGGCTTAATGTTGTAGGAGGTTTTACCGTACAGACCTTTCAAAGTAAATATAATGAGTCCAGTGCCACCGGTTTTGCAACAGACGATCTGGAAAACAATGCGCTGGGTTCCGGGAGCAATACCCTGCCCAACAGTTCTTCGATCACAGAATGGACCTTATTGTCCTGGCTGGGAAGGGTCAACTATCATATCAATGATAAGTACCTGTTTACGGCCAGTATAAGAGCGGACGGCTCGTCCAGGTTCGGAGAAAACAACAAATGGGGGATCTTTTCCTCCGGCGCCTTCGCCTGGAAAATCAAGAACGAAGAATTTCTTAAGAACTGGGACCCCTTGTCCGATCTGAAGTTGAGGCTCGGATACGGGGAAACCGGAAGTACGGCTATCGACCCTTACCGCTCGCTGAACTCCCTGGGACAGACCAGGGCTACTTTAGGAAATACAGATGTCATAGGGTTTGCAAGCCTTTCTGCCCCAAATCCTAATTTAAAATGGGAAACCACGGCCCAGTTAGGTATCGGACTTGATATAGGGTTTATCAACAACCGTTACAGGTTTACCATAGATTACTACAACAAAAAGACTACGGATCTTCTTGCCATAATTCCACTTCCGGAATCCGTTGGGTACAGTTCATTGATCACTAACCTGGGAGAAGTGCGAAATTCGGGCATGGAGTTTAGTGTTGGAGCACTGGTTTTTGACGGGGACTTTAGCTGGGATATTTTCGGGCAACTATCCTTTAACAGGAACGAGGTGATCACCATAGGGAAAGATATCCTCGGAGGCCCGTTAGATATTCCGTTTGCCGCTCCCATCAACATTGCCAGGGAAGGTGAGCCCCTTGGAATGTTTTACGGGTTTATGGAAGATGGCTACAATGACCAGGGTGTCATTAATTACAGGGACCTTAACGGAGACGGACAAATCTCCAACGAAGATCAGCAGATTATAGGGACCCCCTACCCCGATTTCATCTATGGCCTGAATAACACCCTGAACTATAAAAATTTTGAACTCAATATTTTTATAGAAGGGTCCCAGGGGAACGATCTTTTCTGGGCTACCGGTGCAGTAGTTGCCAACTCCCTGAGCGAAGGGGGAAATCAACTCGCTGACCAGTCTGAAAATTCCTGGACCCCGCAGAACACGGATGCACATTATCCGGCACCAACCGCCGACCGGTCGCAATTCAGGGTTTCTGACAGATTCGTTAAGGACGGGTCTTATCTGCGGTTAAAAAATATCAGGTTAGCGTACAACCTGCCGGTTTCGGAGATGAAACTCCCTATCAGTTCCCTGCAACTGTATGTCAGCGGACAGAACCTTATTACAGTGACCAATTACCCGGGTCTGGACCCTGAAGTAAATACCCGGGCAGCCAAAGGGGATCTAAGAATAGGCATCGACCAGACCGGTTATCCTTCTTCCAAAATCTTTACCCTCGGTTTAAATTTACAACTGTAACTAACCATCAAAAACCTGTGAAATGAAACAAATACAAATCATCATAGTTTTGGTCTTATCCCTGACATTGGTCAACTGCCAGGATGAATTGACTGAAGACCCTAAACACTTTCTGGTCAAGGAGAATTTTTACAGAAATGAATCCGATGCCCTTTCGGCTTTAACAGCTGTATACAGTACCCTCGGGCAGGATGGAGGATTTCCGACGATCTGGTATATGGCCATGCTGGAAAACAGGGCCGATTACTCCAACGGCAGGGGAAGTCAGTCTCCCATGAGCGTGTATGACCTGCCACTCGACAATAGTAACCAAAGCAGGATGTTCGATGCCTATACCGATATCTACAGGGGGATCAACCGCGCAAATGCCGTACTTGATAATGTACCCGGAATTGATATGGATGAAGGGGTAAAAAAGCAATATATTGCCGAAGCCAGATTTTTAAGGGCCTATTTCTATAGTAACCTGGTAAAATACTGGGGAGGTGTTCCCGTAAGAGACCATGAGTTTGTCGATCTCGACGATATTGCCACACCAAGGGCTACCGTCCGGGAAACATGGGATTTTATCATTCACGACCTGGAGGAAGCCATCCCCGATCTTCCGGCTTCATTTCCGGACTCTGAAAGTGGACGCGCTACCCGTTGGGCAGCAAAAATGTTGCTGGCCGATACCTACCTGAACACCGAAAATTGGCAGGGAGCAAGTGACCTGGCCGATGAAGTTATTACAAGCGGAGCTTTTTCCCTGATCGAGGTGAATGAAGCAGAAGATTTTATGCAGATATACGGTCCGGGGGTAAATACGCATTCAGAAGATATCTGGTCCATTCATCACAGCGGAACAAACGGACACCGTATACCCGTTTTTATCGGAGATCCCGCTATGGGGTATTCCGTAGGAGGTTTCAGAGGATGGGTTCCTGAAGAAAATTCTATCCTGGGAAGATGGGATGAAGATGACCTGAGACAAGAATTTAACCTGTTCTCTTATAGAATTATCGACGGGGATACCACCTGGGTCAACCAGGAAACTCCCGTGCTGTTCAGAAAGTTCAGGGATCCCGGTGCCCCCGATACCAATAACAGTAGAAACAATATACCTGTCTTCAGATTGGCGGAAGCCTATCTTATTTATGCCGAAGCCGCCTGCGAATTAAGCGGTCAGCCGGATAATGCAGCACTGGAAAGGCTCAATATTATTCGAAGAAGAGGGTATGGATTAGACCTGAACAGTCCTTCTGATGTAGATTACCCTTCAGGGATGTCGGCTTCGGAATTCAAAGACAGGGTTTTGGATGAACGGGCTTTCGAGTTTGTCCTGGAAATGAAAAGGTGGAATGACCTTCTCAGAACAGGAAAAGCACAGCAAGTCATTGAAGCCACCGGGAAAGCATGGAATGATGTAAGCCTGCTTTTGCCTCTTCCTGTAGATGAGATCAATAATAATCCCGCCCTGAATCCAAGCGATCAGAATCCGGGGTATTAAAAGCAATATAAATAACACCATTCCTTTAATCCAAAATCTTTAAAATGAATTCAAAAAAGGCTATACAATTACTGATCATCCTTTTCTGTATATCCTGCAACGACCAATCCAAAAAGGAGTCCCCATCGGTCGAGGCAGATGTCGTGATTTACGGTGGGACCTCTGCTGCCGTAATTGCCGCGGTACAGGCGAAAAAAATGGGAAAATCCGTAGTGGTGGTATCTCCCGACAAACATCTCGGTGGTCTCTCCTCCTCCGGGCTGGGGTACACCGATACAGGCAATAAAAGTGTTATAGGAGGCCTGGCCAGGGAATTTTACCAGCGAATCTATGAATATTACCAGGAACCTTCCACCTGGAAATGGCAAAACAAGGAATCCTATGGCAATATTGGACAAGGAACCCCTGCTATTGACGGGGAACACAGGACGATGTGGATATTCGAGCCGCATATCGCAGAAAACGTATTCGAGGACATGATCAGGGAATACGATATTGAAGTTTACCGGGATGCGTACCTCAACAGGAAAACCGGGGTACGGAAAACAGGTAACCGGATAAGTTTCATAACGACGGAATCAGGCCTTAAATTTAAGGCCAAAGTATTTATTGATGCGACTTATGAAGGAGACCTCATGGCTTCTGCCGGCGTTTCTTATACGGTGGGACGAGAATCTTGTGATACCTATAATGAGCAATGGAATGGAGTACAGCCGGAGGTTTTTCATCATTCGCATCATTTCGGGGACTTCGGGATAAGCCCTTATAAGGTTCCCGGAAACCCGGAGAGTGGGCTTCTTAAGGGAATTTCCCCGGAGGCCCCCGGCCATAAATGCGACGGAGATCACAGGATACAGGCCTATTGTTTCCGGGTATGTATGACCCGGGTAAAAGAGAACCGGGTCCCTTTTGAGAAACCCGAAGGTTATGCCCCGGAACAGTACGAGTTGCTGGTAAGGCTATACGATAAAGGGTGGGACGAGACTTTTAACAAATTCGACCCGGTTCCCAACTTAAAAACGGACACCAATAATCACGGCCCTTTCAGTACGGATTATATAGGAATGAATTACGAATACCCTGAGGCCAGTTACCAAAGACGCAAAGAGATCGTCAAAGCCCATGAAACCTATCAAAAGGGACTATTTTATTTCATGGCAACAGATCCGCGTATTCCGGAAGAAGTCCGGAAAAAATTCGGACAGTGGGGCCTCGCCAAAGATGAATTTGCAGACAATGGCCACTGGCCTTATCAGATCTATGTCAGGGAAGCCAGAAGAATGATCGGGCAGTATGTAATGACCGAACATGAGATACTGGGAAAGAAACCGGTGCACGATCCCATAGGAATGGGGTCTTACACCATGGATTCCCACAACGTACAAAGGTATGTGACCAGGAAAGGTAATGTACAGAACGAAGGGGATATCGGGGTACATCCGGAAGCCCCCTACCGGATCTCACTGGGTGCCATCCTGCCCCAAAAGAAGGAATGTAGTAATCTTATCGTACCGGTAGCAGTTTCAAGTTCTCATATTGCCTTCGGTTCTATTCGAATGGAACCCGTATTTATGATACTCGGGCAAAGTGCAGCGACAATAGCTGTAATGGCCATTGAACATAAAAAAGCCATAGTCCAGGATCTCGAATACGGATCGTTGAGAAAACGGCTTGAGGCGGACAAACAGGTGCTCGAGCCAGCATCATCGGAAAAACATTGATCCAGATACGTAAATTAGAAGAAAATCGGTACCTAAAGCGCTTTTATGTGTAGGCTTCTTATTGTAAAATCCCTTATAGCTATCCTGGTGGCTTCAAGTTCCTTATTCCCCGATAAGGGATACGGGCAAGGTCATCTGGTGATCAACTCGGGCGTATGCGGAAATTCTACCAGGGACCTTCTGAACCGGCTGAATAATGATATATGGCAAAAACATCCGGACCTGATCCTTTTAATGATAGGGACCAATGATATGCTCAATACTTCGAAAATGATCTCCTACGGGGAATATAAAAACAACCTCAGAAGCCTGTTGGACCGTATAAAAAAACGAAATATAAAATGTGTCCTGCTCAGCCCTCCTCCGGTGGACACCGTTTTTTTGTATCAAAGACACGATCCGGGAATGTACAGACAACATCCCAACGACAAGCTGGATAGTATTGCTTCTATTATGAAAAAGCTGAAAGATGACTACGATTTTGGAATGATCGATTTATATCATCTTTTTTCCGAAAGGAAAATACCTGTGCACAACCGGGATCCATTCATAAAGAACGAGTTTAACAGCCAGGAAAGGGATGGTGTTCATCCTACGGCTATCGGCTATAAACTTATAGCAGAAAAAATATACGAATATCTCCTGGAAAACAACCTGGTAGATAATAGTATTAATATCCTGTGTCTGGGAGATTCCATAACCTATGGGAAGAACGTGAAAGGGCAAGGTACTTCCCTGGGGGAAACTTATCCCGCCTTTTTACAAAAACTAATCAGTTATTGAATATGAAAATAAAAATCAATAGTTTGTATATACTTTTCCTGTTACTGGTAGTGGGAGCCACCGGGTGTCAAGCCAACAGGAAAAATAACCGGGAGGACAGCACAAAAAAGGATAAAGCAGCTCCTGTCGGCCTCATCATCCTCGGCGGACAGTCCAATATGGTTGGCGCCGGGCAGAAAAAGGAGATCGGTGATAAGGAGATCAGTGACCATATAACCTATTATAATTTCGGAAAAAGCTCTAAGCTCGTTCCCGCTTCCGATAGTTCATTCGGACCGGAATTAGGGATCTGTGAGGAATTGTCAGCACATTTTCCGCACCGGGAGTTCGTACTTGTTAAATATGCCGTGGGTGGTTCTTCCATGTATGACTGGGCTGTTGATTACGATCCTGAAAAAGTAACAACAATGGGGACTCCGGAATTTGGCAAACTTTATGACTCGTTGATTTACCATACCCGTAAAACTATCAAAGGAAAAAAGGTCGAACCCGTAGCCCTGGTCTGGATGCAGGGCGAAACTGACGCCAGATTTACAGCAGCCGGAAAAGATTACTATACCGGTTTTCAAAAACTTATAAGCAACATCCGTAAAGATATGGGACAACAAGATTTACCTGTATTATACGGCAGAATAAATCCGGTGACTGAGCGATATCCAGGAGCAGAACTGGTACAGAAGGCCCAGGAAAAAATTGAACAGGACGTAGCGTACACTTATATGATTTCAACAGACGGCCTTGACAAGAAGCATGATGAACTGCATTATTCTTCCCAGGGACAGATCGAGTTGGGACACAGGTTCGGAAAAGTTTTAACAGATCTTATAAAAGAAGGAAATTAATATCGTCAGTCATACATAAATCAAAAACAAACAATTAACCAATGTATATAAACAAAAAAGGCAAAGACCAGAACACCTATGATGCCATCATAATAGGCTCCGGTATTAGCGGGGGGTGGGCAGCCAAGGAACTTTGTGAAAAGGGATTAAAGACCCTGGTCCTGGAACGCGGAAGAATGGTAGAACACATCAAAGACTATCCGACCGCTCATATGCATTTATGGGAGTTCCCGCATAGAAACAGATTACCTCTGAAAGTTATCGAAGAAAACCCGGTAGCCAGCAGGTGTTATGCCTTTTCGGAAGATACCGAACACTTTTTTGTAAAGGATAAGGAGCACCCTTATGAACAATCCAAACCTTTCGACTGGATCCGGGGTTACCAGGTAGGGGGAAAATCCCTTCTCTGGGCCCGCCACACGCAACGTTGGAGCGATCTGGATTTTGAAGCCAATGCCAAAGAAGGAATAGCAGTAGACTGGCCCATACGATACAGGGACATAGCCCCCTGGTACAGTTATGTTGAAAAATTTGTAGGGATCAGTGGCAACAGGGATGGCCTGCCGCAACTCCCTGACGGGGAGTTTCTGCCTCCCATGGAAATGAATTGCCTGGAAACCTACGTAAAAGAAATGCTTTCTTCGCATTACAAGGACAGGCACCTTATAATTTCCAGAATGGCCAACCTTACCGTAAAACACGGTGAAAGAGGCCCCTGCCAATACAGGAATCTATGCAGACGGGGCTGTCCTTTCGGCGGTTATTTCAGTAGTAATTCCTCAACCCTGCCTGCAGCACAGAAAACCGGGAACCTTACCATAAGGCCTCATGCCGTGGTAGATTCCATAATTTATGACCAGAAAAAAGGTAAAGCCACCGGGGTCAGGGTCATAGATGCCAATACCCAAGAAGCCACAGAATACTTTGCGAAAATCATTTTTGTAAATGCCTCAACCTTAAACTCCACACTTATCCTGATGAATTCCAGGTCTGACCGCTTCCCCGACGGAATGGGAAATGAAAGCGGATCATTGGGACATAATCTCATGGATCACAATTACAATGCCCGGGTAGTTGGGGAGTTCGAAGGCCTTAAAGACAGCTATTATGCCGGCAGAAGACCTGCAGGTATTTATATGCCGAGGTTCAGGAATTTTAAGGAAGATAAACAACCGGATTTTGTAAGAGGGTACGCTTACTCCGGCGGAGGTTTTCGCCCTTCCTCAACCGGGAATGAACAGGCAGTAATAGGAAAAGCATTGAAAAAAGAAATGACCGGTATCGGCCCCTGGACGTTTTCAATGCACGGCATGGGCGAATGTCTTCCCTATCATGAAAATCGTATATCGTTACATCCGGAAAAAACAGATTCATGGGGAATTCCTTTGCTGGTGGTTGATGCCGAATATAAAAAGAACGAAAGAGCCATGGAAAAAGACATGGTCCAAACTGCCATGGAAATGCTGGATAAAGCCAATTTTAAGAATATCAGGGACCTTAAGGAAAAAAGAAACTTCGGGCTTAATATCCATGAAATGGGTACTGCCCGAATGGGCAGGGACAGAAAAACTTCTGTACTGAACAGGAATAACCAGGTGTGGGGAGCAGAAAATGTATTTGTTACCGATGGAGCATGCATGACCTCCAGCGGATGTCAGAACCCGTCTTTAACTTATATGGCCCTCACTGCCCGGGCAGCAGATTTCGCAGTAAGGGAATTAAACAAAAGAAATTTATAGCAATGTTACGAAGAACCTTTTTACACCGGGCAGGTATATTAGGAGGGATCACACTAATTCCTTCATGGCTTTTATATTCCTGTTCGTATGTCCCCAAAACCAGGGTGAGCATTGAAGATGTTGAACTTTCTTTTCTCGATGACATAGGAGAAACAATTATCCCCGCTACCGATGACATTCCCGGGGCGAAAGCTGCCCGGATCGGGGAATATATGATCGTTATGGTAAAGGATTGTTTCAGGGATGAGCAAAAGAACCTGTTCATTGACGGCCTCAACGATTTAGACCAAAAATGTGCAACTCAATACAACAGGCCTTTTCAACAATTGGCTCCCGATCAAAAATTCGAATTTTTGGGAAGATTGCAGGAAGAGGCTCTAAACACAGAAGAAAAACACTATTTTGATATTTTCAGAAGCCTTACCATTAGCGGTTATTTCACTTCTGAAATCGGAATGGTACGGGCCAGGGCTTACGAGCCGATTCCGGGAAGGTATATTGCTTGCATGCCCCTTGAAGAAGGGCAAAAACCCTGGGCAATATAAAATAATAGTTAGTCAATATTTAATCTGATTTAAAATCACTTTTTTACTCATGACAGCCAGATTAAATATTGACTAATTCAATTCAGAACTTTAGTCCCCATCCCGGAGCATATCCCTTCCCACAACCGTATGGCTTCCCTGTCGTACATTCTTCCGGTATTTTCATCTATGGCAAAATATAGGTCCCTACCTCTGCCAGCCCGGGTTGCGGCTGACTATCATATCCTTCTTTGGGGATTATCTTAAAATACCGGAACTGTTTTTGCTGTGGTAAATCCAGGTATTGATCCATAAGGCCTATATTGTTTAATTCGAAGAGGCCCAGGCTTTCCCAGTTTTCGTTGTCATTTCCTACCAGGACCTCCAATTCCTTCACTTTGCGATCACCATTTTTCTGTGCTATGATAAAACCGTCAACTGTAGACACTTCTCCCATATCTACGGTTATCCAGTGATCCGGATAATCGGTAGGGTCTGAAGAATACCGGGTGATCCAGTATGTGGAAGCTTCGTCATCAATAAGGCGAATGGCCAATCGGCTGTTGTTCTCTTCTTCAGAACTAAATCCTGCAATCGACCAGGTATCTTTACGGTGCCTGTACCGCAGGACCTCGCCCGATGGTCTTTTTAACGGTGTCCCGGTGGGTAGCGGTTCGCCGAAATGAGGTGTTCCGTCGGCATTCCAGGTAAAACGCTGAATACGGGGATTCCTGCCTCCCCCACCGGCTTGGGTCCGCGCATGGTAAATAATCCAGTCCTCCGTACCGTCCGGGGATGTAAAGAAACCGTTATGTCCCGGACCATAGGCATTACTCTCCGCTTTCATGGATAATACGGGCTCGGGAGTCTTGGTCCAGTCTGCCGGGTTCATAGGGTCGCCGTTTTCCCGGAGTGTAAGCAGTCCCAGGCAATAAGTATCCACCCAAAAACCGCTACCTGAATATACCACGAACACACGTCCTTCAGGATTTATAAGTACCTGCGGACCTTCGTTTATCGGGTTCCCGTTCTTTTCCCAGTCATAGGTGGGTGAAGATATCATCACTTTTTCACCAGAAATGGTCCAGGGGTTACTCATTTTGGCTACGTAGATCTTCTGTGGCGGTGCTCCCGCATTGCCTCCGGACCATAACATGTACAGTTGCCCGTTGTGCTTAAATACGGTACCGTCAATAGCCCATTGGTCCGATGCGTCAGCTACCTTCCCTTTCATCTCCCAGTTCCCCTCCAGTGGATTGGAAGAAGGGTTTTTCAGTACGTACATCCTGTGGTTGGCATTCTGTCCGTCATCGGCTGCAAAATAGAAATACCACTTATCATCGATCTCATGGAGTTCGGGTGCCCACAGGTTTTTGGAATAGGGTGTCCCGGAAGGGGGAGCCCAGACCTCGTGTCTGCGTGCCGAAGCAAGCTCCGATAAATTTTCAGTTTCTAGGACCACCAGCCTGCTCCCCTGGGTATAGGTGTAGTAATAGGTTCCGTTTTTCTGTGTCACCCAAGGGTCCGGGCCGCCGGGCAAAATCGGGTTAGTAAACGTACTGTCTACAACAAATCCAGTTAAATCCTTCGGAGGTTCCTGATCGTCTGACCAACCCGATATTTTGTCGCAGGCACTCCATAGTAGTGCACAACTGAGCACACATATATTTATAATCAATCGCTTCATGTCATCATTGTTTTAAAATTTAGGCTCATTATTTTTCCAAAAGGGCGGCTACACACCATAGATAAGGAGCTTGCCCGTGATAATCGCCCGTTCTGCGGGGGCGGTCGTAATAATACTGTTTGTCGTTCTTTTTATTTGTCCCGACGCAGACATCGGACACGGCGCCTTGTGCATTGACATAAGATACCAGGGCCATCCATGCCTTCCGGGCTGCCGGGGCGTACGTTCCGGCATCCAGCCAGCCTTGTTTGACCCCGGTAATAAAAGCATAGGTAAACATGGCCGATCCGGAGGTTTCAGCCCAATAATCCGGTTCGTCGATCAGCTGGTTCCACATGCCGCCTGCTGTCTGGTAATTTTTCAGGCTTTTCATCATTTTTTGGTACCCCTGCATTATACGGGGACGGTCTTTGTGATCTTCAGGCAGGTAACGAAGCAGCTCTGTCACACCTGCTGCCATCCAGCCATTACCTCGTGCCCAGTAATAGGGAACATCCGGGGCATGGTAAAAGAGCCCGTTCGGCTGCTGAAGTTCATCCAGGTACATGACCATTTCTCTGGCTGCCCGGTCAATGTATTTCGGATCCCCGGTCACTTTATAGGCATTTGCCTGTACGATGGTAATCATATACATGTCGTCAATCCACAGGCGCGTCTGCCAGGTATATCCTTTTTCAGCCCATTTCTTTTCGCCGGGCTTTGCATCCTCCGGGACCTCCCACTGCGTATCCGCATAAGGTATCCCCAGTTCCCTGTAACGTTTGTCTTTTGTTATCTGATAAAGCGTTAAAGGCAGGCTGCCAAACATATTCAGGTCGACGTGGTTCTTAATGGGCAATAGTTTTTTTTCTGTCGTAAACAAGGGCTCGAACCTGTTTCCCATAAATTTTATAAGTGCTTTATCGTTTGTCAGTTCGGCAAACCTAAGCGTCCCGTTCCAGTAAAACGTTTCCGGGTAACTGATCCATTTTCCTCCATGCAACGCATGCTTGGCATACACAAACCGGTATGCGATAAGTTTTCCCACTTCTTCGGGGATGTACCCTTCCGGAAAGCTATCCAGCATATTTGTCTGGGCGGATAGAAACTGAAAAGGAAGGCTCAGCAATAACATCAATAGTTTTTTATACATAACAGTACTTTTTAAACTTTCATTGAATTGGAACTATTTAACCGGAAATTCAATCCGAAGTCGAGACCTTATCTTCATCTTCTACAGCATCTTCCCAATAATCCCATTTAGGGGTAGCAGGGTCATAGCCGTCATATCCGTAATTCTGGCTCAATTCACCCTTGTTATTAGCAGTAATTGCCGCATAAGGAATGGGCCAGTAAATATTCTTTTTATCCATGGTATAATTAAGGTTGCTATTGCCGGTGGCATCGATCTGTATGGATCCTTTGTTATACATACTGTAATGTACAATGCGTTGATACCAATAGCTCCCGCCTCCGAGATCCGTGCCGCTTTGCTTGTCGAAATTCTCCAGGGTATAGACATTACCCCATTCATCGGGAACACCGCTGCGGGCAAGGCACAGCGACACACGGGTCAGCTCCACATTGCGCCATTCTTCCCAATACAATTCACGGGCACGCTCGTTCATGATATCCCCTATCGTAACAGCTCCCTGGTACAATTCGCTGCATTGTGCCCGTCGCCGCAGTACATTCAGGTCTTCCGCAATAGTACCGTCGCCCGGGTTCAGATAATATTTGGCTTCGGCCCGAAGGAGATAGGCTTCCGCCAGGCGATAGAGATACCAGTCGGCATTGCCGCCATTGGTAGCCCCCCTGAGGCCATCGGAACCATCTACATTAGCTTCATTGACGGGATCGTCGAGATACAGTTTGTAGTGAGGGACATCAAACCAGCGGCGAATGGTATCGCTGCACAGCAGGTTCCCGTTGTCGTTGTAAAGCGAAACGGGGTTCCCGAATTCCGATGATTCCTTATTGTTGACGCGGTAGTCTTCCATGCGTATCCAGTTGCCCACCTCCGAATTATGCCGAAGGTCGGTTTCGTCCATAACGCCGTTGACTTTCCACAGCGAACGGGTGTGAAAAGAGGTGGGCCGAAAGGTGGCAATACCCCGCCCGAATGCCCTCATATAATCATAATCCGGGTTGTAATCGGGGTCATTTCGCCTTATATTCAGCAAGGCCTGCTTACCGTCCTTTGTTTTTAACCTGCCGTCAAAAACAAAGGGATACAGGATACGCATGGTCAGCATCTTGGTAAATGATTCTGCCTCTGCACCCCGGTTGGGCATGCCCAAAATGACCTCCTGGTTGCCGGGGATAAGCTTGTTTTCGGGGCGGTGCAGGTCCCAGATCACATTCCGGGTGATCTCCCATGTCTGCGGTTCGCCACCGTCGTTGAATGTTCCGAAACTGTCCTGCATCAGTGCGTAGCCCGATTGATCGATCAGTATATCGGTTTGCTCCTTTGCTTTGGCATACTCTCCCAGGGCGAGGTAGCATTTGGCAAGCAGCATGCGGCAGGCCCCTTTATTGACCATACCTGTAAGCCCCATATCCTTTTGGTCGGGCACCCATTGCACCGCAAATTCCATATCCCGGGTTATCATTTCCAGTATGGCATCGCGCTTTGTGCTCCGGTAGTTTTGTTTGGGCACCTCTAAAACCTTGGTGACAAGCGGTACGTCACCAAACTGGAAAACCAGGGCCATATAGCGGAAAGCACGATGAAAATAGGCCCTGCCTTTATAGGAATTTTTAGTGGCCTCGTCCAGTTCTTCCACCTGGTCGACGAACTGGATAATAGTATTTGCATACATAATACCTTTGTAGGTTTCTTCCCATAAAAACCAGATACTGTTGGTCCTTCCGAGATTCTGGTATGAAGTTTCACTGGTAGGTGTGAGCATATGGGCCACATCGGCAAGCATGTTGCGCTTGTCGGTAGCACTGGCCACCATCAGTTCAGAAAAGATATATTCCGTGCCCAGGGTAAGCATTTCGTTATGGTCGGTGGCCCAGTACAGTTTGAGGTGGCGGTCGCATATCGCCATGGCCGATATCAGGCCGGCTTCCGTACTGAAGGTAGCGGTAGGTTCATAGAACGACAGTGGTTTCGGATCTAAAAAATCCTTGGAACAACTGCTGACCAATAGTGTCCCGCCTATCAACAGGACAAGGCCTTTATAGATATGATCCAATTTCTGAACGATCTGTTTCATTGTTATCATTTTAAGCGGTTAAAAAGTAAAATTCAGTCCCAGGGTATAGACACTTGTGGCCCATCCTGCCGGGTTATCTCTTCCGTGATAGGTTTCGGGGTCACCGTACGGCCATTCTTTTGCCCATACGGCAGCGTTACGGACGGAGCCGTAAACCTTTACGCGGTTTATGCCCCACGATGAGGTCCATTGTTCGGGAAATGTATATCCCACCGAAATATTTTCAAGCCGGATAAACGAACGATCATACAATTTCGCGGCTCCGGCGGCCCCCGTAGGCCCCGAGGCTTCTATACGCCCGAATTCATTAGTGGGGTTATCAGGGGTCCAGTATTCCTTTGCGGGTACATTCTGAAGGGCATAGGCCATACGCCCGCCCAGATCATCATTGTTAAGGTAATTGCCCGAAAGGCTTTTATGCCCCATATACGAATAGATATTGAATGAAAAACTGAGATCTTTCCACAACACAAAATCATTGCGCAAAGACCAATGCACAGGTGGTGTGGTCTCCCCGAGAAATTCTTTATCCTTGTCGTTATATACATGGGTAACAGAACCATCGTCATTGACGATATCGTCAGCCGTGTAGTTGTTCGCCACTTTCGGGTCGCCGGGCAACTGGCCGTATTTTGCCGCTTCCTCTACCTCGTCGGCCTGCCAGATCCCGGTAACGCGATAGTCCCAGATCGCGCCTATGGATTTTCCGATGAACCAGCCGTTTGATATATCGTCCATTTCTTTGCTACCCACTATATTCCCTTCTGCATCCAGCACATCCTCATATTGGTAGTAAAGGTGCCTGATCTTGTTCTTGTTGTATGAAAAGCTGAAAGTGGTAGACCATTCAAAATTTTCCTTACTGATATTAGTGGTATTTAGGGCCACTTCCACTCCCCTGTTGTCTACCTGTCCCAGATTGGTCGTAATGTTTTTGAACCCGGTAAAACTCGGCAGGCGCTGATTCATGATCATATCGTGGGTACTCATGTCGTAATATTCGATACTCCCGGATATGCGCCCGTTGAGGAAACCGAAATCAAGCCCAAAATTCCAGGATGCCGTTTTTTCCCATTGCAGGTTCGGGTTAGCTAACCGGTCTGCCATTAAATACCGGTACAGTTCCAGTTCTCCCGATGAGTTGATATAGCCGTGCATTCTACCTGCCCCTTCGGAAAGGTTGGCCAGCGCCAGATAAGGGTTGGCCAGTGAACGGTTGCCGTTTTCACCGTAGGATATACGCAATTTACCGTGATTCATGATATGGCCCCATTTGAAGAACTTTTCATTGGTAAATGTCCATGCTGTTGCTATGGAGGGGAACGTAGCGTATGGATTGGATGTCCCGAAAGCGGAATACCCGTCCCTGCGGATGGACGTGGTAAGCATATAGCGATCGTTATAGGAATAGAACAACCGGGCCAGCAAGGCATCTGCTGTCTGGTGTGAATCATTGCTCATAAACGAACTATCTTCCTTGCTCCCATTCTTGGTGTTATGGAACCCCAGTGCATCCGAGGGTAAGATATTTCGCGCTTCGATGCGGTCGCTCCAGAATTTGCGTTCCTCGGCTTCCTGTACGAGTGTCAGGACAATGTGATGCTTATCATTGAAAGTCTGGTCCCAGGTAATGGTATTGTTCAATGACCAGTCAAAACGTTTTGATTGCTCACGGTTTGCACCACGGCCTTTAGGATCGGACCCCGGTAATTCCGCGGACATAAAGTAACGGTCGTAGAAGAACTGGTAGCGGGGAGAAGCGTTGAACGTGTAGGTGATATTAAAGGGCAGCTTTATCTTGGCATGTAAAATGCTGTTGAGCACGGTATACCCCTTTTCCAGGTCCAGGTATTGCTTTTGAAAATCGTAATTATATCCCCGCTGGCTGTATTCGGAACTCAGAGGAAACTGTACCGGGTTGCCCTCCTCGTCGCCATAATCGGCGAAAGGGCTGTTCCGCATCTGATAGTCCATATCAAGACCTACATTGCCATCAGAACGGTCCTGAAAATTTACATTGGCACCGATCTCAAACCAGTCGGCCACCCTGGTATCCACTTTCATATTGGCACGGATGGCCCGGTATTCGTCATTGACCACAGCTCCTTCGTTCTTCAGATAGCCCATGGACAGGTAATAGTTTGTCTTCTCGGTGGCACCGCTAACACTGGCGTTAAAATCCTGGTCAAACCCGGTCCGGAAAGTATGTTTTCTCCAGTCGACGGTTTTCCCGGCAAGAAGGTTTTGAAGCGCATTACCCTGGAATCCCAGCCGTTTGGCCCATATGCTCAGGTCCGATTCACCGTTTTCGTTGGTAGTATACCCCCGCCAATCCTCAACAGAAACTGTTGAAGGCAGTTGATCGGGCCTCATAAAAAAGCCAGGTTGGTCGGCATATACACCGGTTTGATAGGCTTCATAGCCTCCGGTTTCTGGATTCACGCCATACGTGTTTTTGGTATACCAATCCTGGCGATGTTGCAAATACGCATCCGTGCTGAACCGTTCACGGTAATTACTTACCCTCGTCATACCGGTATTCGTGGTCACATTGACAACAGGCTTACCCTGTTTCCCCTTCTTGGTATTGATGATGATAACGCCACTTGCTGCTTTTGACCCATAGATCGCTGCTGCCGAAGCATCCTTGAGCACATCTATTTGTTCGATATCGTCCGGATTGATCTCCGAGAGTTCTCCATAAAAGATCATCCCGTCGAGGATGAGCAAGGGGTTGTTGTGCCCTCCGTCGTCATATACCGAGCGCTGCCCGCGTATTTGTATATTTCCCCCGCCTTTGGCTGAAGCATTGTAGCCAATACGCAGTCCCGGGGCTCCGCGCAGAATATCCTGAACGGTCTTCGGGTTTTCGTTGGCCATTTTGTCTGGACGGATCTGGACGACGGAACCGGTAAGGTCTTTTTTCTTCATCGTACCGTAACCCACCACCACCACTTCATCCAGTTTGCTCGCATCTTCTTCCAAGGTGATGGATATCGGCTGATTATCGGTAACTTCTTTTTCAATAGTGGAGAAACCGATATAGCTGAATACAAGCACTGCCGGCGATTTATTTACTTTCAGGCTAAAATTACCGTCAAAATCTGTTGTGGTACCGTTTGAGGTTCCTTTTTCTACAACATTGACCCCAATCATGGGAACTCCTCCGGCATCTACAACTGTTCCGGTTATGGTTCCTTCTTGCATGGTTTTGAGGTCCGCAATTTTGTTTTTTGCATATATGCTGTTGCCGAAACCGTGATATACAAAAAAACAGAACAGTGTTACAAGAACCGTCTTTTTTGGTAAATCCTTTTGCAATTGTAAAAGGTTACCCCTCTTTTTTTTCATATCGTTTTCATTTTTAAGTTGGTTATTGGTCTTTCTTTAGGTGTAGCTTTTTTACCAGGGATAGCATCAATTTTTCGTGATACTCTGTATCCATCGGAAACTTTCGGGAGACATGCGGAACTGCCCGTTCCGGAAATCGAGTTTTACGAGGGCTGTTCTCCGGGGGTGTACTTTCTGTGGGGAGTAGTGTGTGTGCAGTACGTAATATGGATCTCCGTGTTGGTCGGTCACAATATCACCGTGGCCCGACCCGGGTTCTCCTGTGTTTTGCGAAGAGATCACGGGGTTGTCCTCCGACTTTTCCCAGGGGCCTACAGGGGAATCGCTGACCGCATAGCCCACGGCATAATCGGGGTTCCGGAAATCGTTGGCGGAATACAGCATATAATACTGTCTCCCTCTTTTAATCACGGTAGGGCCTTCGGCTACGGGCCATGCTGCATTTTCCGTATTTTCCCATTCGTCCTCAGCATAAATGCATTCATGCAGGGTTTCGGCTTTTAGCGCCGTCAGATCTTCCGTCATTTCGGCTACGAAGATCCTGTTCCCGTCCTGCAACCGGACATGATACATATATGCTTTTCCGGCATCGAAGAAAACAAAAGGATCGATCTGTTTTACCGGGGCTTCTATGGCCTCGCCACTATTGGTAAAAGGTCCCAGCGGACTATCTGCCGTAGCTATGGCAATATGCTCGTCTGCCGTATAGGCCATGTAGTATTGGGAATTGTGATGAAATACCTGGGGCGCCCAGAATCCACCGGTGCCAAAGGCATCTCCCTTTTTCAGGGCAAAACCGTCCGTAGCTCCGCCAGGCCCCTCCCAGTGAACAAGATCGTCCGAGGTATAGACCAAAAAGCCCTGGCCTTCGATCTCCGGGTCATTCTTGGTGCCGTAGAGATAATAGGTACCGTCACTTTCAAAGATGGTAGGGTCTGCCAGGTAGATCTGCCGGGTACCTGCCATTTTTGCTACTGTTTTTGCTTCAGCTTTGGGGTGATCGCTATTGGAGTCATAGCTACAACTATGCAGCAACAAAGTCGTTACCGCAAAAAGGTGCAAAAAATTCGTTTTCATTTGTATTGGGTTTTGGTGGTTTTACAGCATTTGTATTCCTAAAGTCAATTTTGACTTTTATTATTCTCGCAATCGATTGCGTAATTACTGCATAAAAAATACCCGTCACGATCTATATCATAGCATCTTTAACGGGAGTTTGGATGATGGTGTCCATTGCGATAAGTCCCGCACAAATCCGCTTTCGCAGGTAGTGCCCGACCTACAAAGATCTTCCGGTGTCCGAAAAGAAGGTACAGAGGAACCGATAATAAGCAGATAAGGTATTTTTATAAAGGTTTTCGTTATTATTAATTGCATAAAATTTCAATGAAAATTTTAACAATTCACCTGAAATAAGGACAAATTGTTGTTATAATAATTCTGAACCAAAGTGAAATATTTTATTTTAAAAATCTGTGAAGAAATATCTCATTTTTTCTGCAAAACAGTTCAATTATTCAGAAATTGTTAAAATCGGAGGTGATTTGAATCAATTCGATGAAAAATGATGTTATTTGAATACAAAATTCAAACTTTTATCTAATAAATACAGCATCATTTTCGCCCTGTGCAGAAAATAAAAAAATTAAGGAGATTAGTGCATTCCAATAGGGCCATTGAGTTTTTTATCACCAAGGGATCTCACCTGTTTCCGGATTTGTTTCTTCGCTGAAAAATTTTCCTGTTGGTCCGGTTTGGTCAATTACGACATATTTTATGATGCGTTTTCCAGCTTCTTCCACTTCGCCTCCGCTGTGGTTTGTAAAATCGGTTTTGGTATAACCCGGGCAAACCGCATTTATTTTGAATGCCGTATCCCGAAGTTCGTAGGCTAAATGAATGGTGTACATATTCAAAGCCGCTTTTGACGAACCGTAAACCGCATATTTTGCAAAGTCGTAAGCCGGCCAGTCGGGGTCGCTTTGAAGTGTGAGTGAGCCCACGCTGGTACTTACCATTACAATTCTCGGTTCAGGCGATTTTTTCAGCAAATCAATAAAGGTTTGTGTAACCCTTGCTACGCCAAATACATTGGTATTGAATGCTGCTGAAAATTGGTCTGTTTTGGCCTCAAGTGCAGTATATGGCGGCACGTCACCATTGATGCCCGCATTATTGATCAGAACGTCCAAGGCGTCTGTTCTCCTGCCGATCTCTGTTCGGGCGTTTTTTACAGAATTGTCATCGGTTACGTCCATCTGAACGGCTTCTGCGTTTGTCAAGCCCTCGGCTTTCAGTTTTTCAACGGCTTGCAAACCGTTTTCCAAACTCCGGCTTCCGATGTAAACGTAAAATCCTTTTTGCAAAAGTTGTTTTGCGGTTTCAAAACCTATGCCTTTGTTGGCTCCCGTAATCAATGCTTTTTTCATTTTATCCTGTTTTAAAATTAATGATGCAAAGATTGCCCGATTAAAAATGAAACGGTTTATCAAATGGTAAAAAGCGATTTTAGCGGATATTTTTTCTTATCCTGCTCAATGATTGCTGTGTAACCCCTAAGTAAGAAGCCACATAAGCCAATGGAACACGGTTGATAAGCGATGGATAGTTCTCCAAAAATTCCAAGTAACGTGTGGTAGCGTCCTGCGAAATCACCGGGCCTTTTCTGGATTTTTGATGCATACACAGTTGCACCATCTTGTTTTTAATGTGGTCCCAGTCCACAATAATTTGGGAAAGCTCGTCCCAATTTTGTTTAGAAAACACAACGAGTTTGCAGTCGGTACAAGCCTGTAAATATTCTGAAGAAACGGTATTTGCCTCAAAATTTACATAATCAACCATCAAATTATTTTCGGCAATAAAGCAACGCGTAATTTCGTCGCCTTTGTTGTTGTAATAGCAACCGCGAACAACACCGTCCACAACGAAACCGACTTGTCGGGGAATTTTTCCTGCTTCCGAAAAATACTCGTCCCTGCGAAGTTCTGCTTCCGTTGCTTTACCTGCAATAAGGTCGGCCTGCTGTTTGTTTAAGTTGCCGAACTGCAAAACATAGGCTATCAATTCTTTCATTCTCGCAAAGTTAGGAAATGGCTTGGGCTATGGTTTACCATTTGGTAAAAGTATATCAATTAAAACCCGCCCTAAACTCCATTGGCGATTGTTTTGTTTTCTTTTTAAACAGTTTACTAAAAGATTGTGGATGTACAAACCCTAATTGATAGGCTATTTCTGTAACTGAGAGAGAAGAGGTACTTAGTAATTCTTTGGAATATTCAATTACTTTAATTTGAATGTATTGTTGTGTATTTAACCCTGTAAGCGTACTTAGCATATCACTTAGATAGCGTGGCGACAATTTCAATTGTTTGCTGATATATTGCACCGAAGGCAAACCGTTTTCCAATCCTTTACCTCGGTTAAAATACTCAGTTAGCAACTTGTTCAAAGAGGTTATGATACTGTGATTTACCACTTTTCTGGTGATGAACTGACGACTGAGGAAACGATTACTGTAACTTAGCAATAACTCTATCTGAGAGATCAGGACGTCCTGGCTAAATTGGTCTATATTGTTATTCAATTCATTGGCTATAGTAGAAAACAACCTGCTGATGATTTCCTTTTCTTTTGCCGATAAAAAAAGTGCTTCTGAAACATCGTAAGAAAAAAAACCGTATTGATGGATGGCACTTCCCAATGGATAATTCCGGATAAAGTCAGGGTGAAAAAACAGTGCATAGCCTTCGTACATTTGTATATTATCAGAAGAAAACACTACTTGTTTAGGTTTTAAAAAAGCCAACCCGCCTTCTTCAAAGTCGTAATAGCCTTGTCCATATTTCACCTGTCCGCTGAATTTGTTCTTAAATGAAACTTTGAAAAGGTCTAGCATTATTTTATCCTCTTTTTCAAATACTTCAAGCGGAACATTGTTATAATCAACTATTGCAATCAACGGGTGTAAGGGCGCAGGTTGTTCCAGATATCTCATTAACTGTGAGACATTTTCAATATGATGTATGTTTGATGGGCGCCTCATATTCTTATTTCCGTTAAAAATAATCAATTTTGAATTGCAGGACGAATAACAATATCACCTATTTCTATGTCTTTAGGCTGACTGATAGCATAGATCACAGCATCAGCAATGGCTATGGGGCTAATGCCAATCTGGTCCCTACTTTCTATGATTGCTGCCCTCATTTCTTCGTTTCTAATATTGTTAGCAAAATCTGTATTTATGAAACCTGGGGAAATTCCGGTAATGCGTATAGAGCCATCTGATTCTTGTCTAAAAGCTTCGGTAATGGTACGGACAGCATTTTTTGTGCCTGCATACACTCCCATAGTCGGAGTGATTTTTATTCCTGCTGTTGAAATGATATTGATAATATGTCCTGATCGTTTTTCTTTAAAAACAGGGATTGCTGCTGCCATTCCGTACAAAACACCTTTTAGGTTAATATCAATCATTTCTTCCCAGCCCTCAGTATCCAATTCATCAATTTTGCTAAGCTGACTGACTCCCGCATTATTTACTATGACATCCAATCGCTCATACCGTTCTATAGCTAAGGCAACCAAGTTTACCAGATCTGCTTTGTTCTTTACATCTGTTACCCTGCATGATGCTTCACCTCCTTTATTTTTAATTTCTTCCACAATATTTTCTAATTGTTCTATTCTGCGGGCACCTAAAACTACTTTTATACCATTTTTTGCCAACTCCAGAGCTATGGATCTACCAATACCACTGCTTGCACCGGTTATGAGTACAACCTTATTTTTAATTTCGTCTTGCATTTTCTCTTAACTTAAGATTACTATGCAAAGCTCTTGATTTGATTCTTTAAAAAAGTAGTCAAGTTAGTCGTTGTTGTAGTCAAATTGGTTCGTGGCATCAATGTTAGCAGCTGCCCTTTATGGTTTCGGTTTTATTGGCACTTTTTTGAGCCTGCCCCAAACAATAAAAACAGCAGAAGCCAAAATAAAAATATTAAAGCCGATTTGATTTCCTTCTCCCCTCATAATGTGGAATACAATTGCGGAAACCATTAGGGCTACTGTCCCATAAGCAGCATAAATTGTCAATTTGGGTTGAATTCGAAGCAGAGAAGGTAGTGTCAAACCAATACCTGCCAATACATCAAAAATTCCTGAAATAGTCACCAATTCCGGGTTTTCTTTTACCCATGGCCAAGGCAACTCATCGGATTGAAATAATTTCATTGTACCTGCCCAAATAAATGTAACTGCCAAGAAAACCTGAACTATCCATAGGATTGTGTTCATTACTTTAAAATTTTTCTGTTTTGTCATTGTCTTTATGTCATTTGGATTACAAGACACAAAAATATTTATATTTGCTATCTAAATGATATTACTTTCCCATTGTATAGCACTATCCTTTGAGAAAGTAACGTTTTAAAAGTAAAAGATATGTTATCTAAAGGCGGTTGCCCTAAAACAATGCTTTCCATCAAGGACGCTCTCGAAGCTCTGGAAGGAAAATGGAAATTGTTAATTCTATTTTCTTTGTCGGGAGGCCCGAAACGTTTTAAAGAGATTAGCCGGGATGTTACCGGGATTACTGATAAAATGTTGTCAAAGGAGTTGAAACTTTTAGAGGCAAATCAACTCATTAAAAGGGAAGTATTTGACACATTTCCCCCAAAGGTTCAGTATTCGATTACCAAACACGGAATGTCCCTTGAAAAAGTTTTAGATGAACTGCATTTTTGGGGGTTGCTGCACAGAAAGAAAATTATTGGTAAGTGAATTCTTGTGTTTTCTAGAGTTCCTATGTTGCCGCTAACGGCTTTTGCTACAGTCATTTTCATTCTAAAATAGGTCATCAAAATAGAATTAAGACAACCTATTTCAAAAACTATATTCGGGAGAAATTAACCGTAAACCTTTTTCAAAAACCGGCTAACAGATCTTGGCCTTCTACCTAAAAACAGGGATAATGTATCATCCTCTTTGTCCATTGTTTGCTGTGCCAGAGCGGTACTCCACATGACAAACATACCAATATAGATTTCCGGAACTCCGGCTTTTTCTAAAATGGCTTTAAATTCACCTATTTCCGGAGATTGATAATTGATTTCTTTACCCAATACATCCGAAATTTCCTGGGCAATGGTTTTGAAGCCAATCGATGCTGTATTTGTCAGGGTATAGGTTTTGTTTTCGTGACCTTCCGTAATTAAAACATGGGCAACAGCTTCTGCCAGCTCTTCACGTACCACCCAACTCGCTTTTCCTTCTCCCGCGGGAAACAAAATTGTTTCGGTTTCCGCAGTCTTATCTCCGACAAAAGCCAGGATCATTTCTGCATAAATACCATTTTGAAGAATGGTGTATGCTACACCACTCTGTTTTAAATACTGTTCAGACTCAATATGAGAATTTTGAAAATCGGCTATGGCAGAATTTTCAAATCCTGGTTTTCTTACGAATGAGGTATACACAATTTGCTTTACCCCTGCTTCTTTGGCCGCCATTATGGCGTTTTTGTGATGTTGTGTACGGTTTTCAATAGCTTCTCTATTGTTGCTGGACACCAATAACAATTTTTTCACCCCCCGAAAGGCTTGTACCATAGAAGCAGGATGGGTATAATCACCTTCCTTTATTTGAACTCCTTTTTCTTTTAAGTGATCAGCTTTAGCTGAATCCCTAACTAAAACTGAGATTTCTGATGGATCAATCCCTTTTTTTAAGAGATGTTCAACTGCCTTTGAACCAAACTGACCGGTTGCACCTGTAACTAAAATCATAATTTATTGTTTTTAAATAATAGCTCAAAATTAGACAAGGAAGTATATTTTGTATACTCTATTACCTGAAAATATTAATATACTTTTGTATAGTATTAATAATTTCAATAGGTATGAACAGTTTTAAAGAAATTATAAGTCAGGAAGAAGCAGAGCAGCAATGCCCGCAGAGCTATGTAATGGCTTTAACGGACACTATGAATGTGATCAGTGGGAAGTGGAAACTGCCGATAATAGCCTCATTATTGAAGGGAAAAAACCGTTTTAAAGATTTACTGGAAAACATAGAAAAGATAACCCCAAGAATGTTATCGAAAGAATTGAAAGAACTGGAAATGAACAGCATCATAGCTCGAAAAGTGTATGACCAAACACCAGTTTTAATAAAATATGAATTAACAGCATCGGGAGAAAGTCTTGCTGATCTTATTGATGTAATGATAGACTGGGGTTTAACCCACCGAAATAATGTTTTATAAAATTATTTTTTCGTGATCATTGCAGTTGACGGGACCCGCGCCGCTGTTAAACAATAAGGCCGTGGCGATTCTTTAACCATTCCACCACGGCCCAGGCAAACTTAAATACCCGCTGTAGTATATGGTATACGTACGGCCTTTAACTGATAGTAGTACGGATCGGTCCGGTTATTGGTACATGGCGATACATCTGAACAGCCTGTAAAATTAATGCAGTAAGTAACCAGCAGTTCATTACGGCCATTATCGAAAACCGGGTGCGCGTTGACAACGTAGTGATTAACCAGGGCTCCATTTATCTTATCCTGTATAGCATAAATTTTTTTGCGGGCTGTGAACGGCCCTGTCGGGCTAGTTGATGTTGACACATAGATATTATGTGGCTCACTGTCGCTCGGGCATAAGTAACCAAAATCCATCTCAACAAGTACATATTTGCCGTTCACATAAGTAACACTGCTGTTTGCTTTTAACGATTTGGTGGTATTACCATCCAGCCCTAACTGGGCAATTGAGGCCGTTGATGGTGTAGCCACCCAGTTAGTGCCATCCCAAAACTGCCAGGTGAATGGTGTGTCCGTAGCAAAGCGGGCTACATGAAGGTATTTACCTCCAAACGCATCGGTCAGATTGCCGTAGGGATATACATAACCGTCTCCGGGTTTCACAAAACCTAACGAGTAACCAATGTCAGTCTGATCTGAAAGGCCAGTCACCGTATGCCGTATGGCAGTACCCCAATCAAGACCTGCGGTATTTTCGGTAAAATCATAAATAACCGTCTTGTTATACGAGCCGCCTCCCTCATGAGCGTACATGTACACGTGGTTGTCGATTTCAACACCTACGCCCGGCCAGGTATAAGTACCCCCATGATCATTGGGGTCCGGGCTGGCCAAAATCTCGTAAGTATAGGTTGAATTATTTGTGGTAATGTTTGATGTTTGCGAAGGATCCCAATTGGTAGTTGAGGGCTGCAACAGTGCCGAATTGCGTATGTCAAAAAGCTGTATCTGGTTTCCACCGTAACACGGGTATGTTTCGGTTACCGGATCCCAGGTACCGATGTTTGAGGTGTAGGTATCTTCCCCTATCCATAAGACTTTGCCATTATTTGCGCCATAGCTAAGCGGTATGCTGCTACCCTGATCAAACGCAATTGAACCACTTGAACGCCTGAAAAACTGTACCACCTGATCGTCACGGTATGCTTCCGCAGTGATACTGCTAAAATTCCAGTACTGACTTTTCTTATTAACTAAGGAGGCTTGAGTAATAGCTGCGCCATCAGCTGTTGAGCCATCATTGTTGGTAAGCACAAAACCATTGAGGTTTTGTATGTAGTAATTATTGGTATTGCCTACCTTATGCATATACCATATCTGACTTGGAAAATCATTGGCATGATCGGTAAATAATTGGGTGCCTTCGTTGCCATCGGGTGCTTCAAGATAGAGGCCGTTGGCCACATTCATTATCTTAAAGGGTGTGGAAGCCGTTATAGCACCGGTATCCTGCTGTATTAAATACCATTTTTGATTTTGCGATGTACCCGTACCCATATCAAAACTGGTATATTGTTGTACATTTTTTGGATTGGCCCGGGCGGACATGAGGTCATCATCTCCCCTCACCTCCAGGACCTTGCCCGAAGCTACATTTACAATGGAAAAGCAACCATAAGCGCTTGGCGGCCCAACCGAAAGTTTGTGTTTCTTCGATACGGCTAAGGCCTCTGTTTCGCCAGGCAGGTCGATCTGCTCGGAACTACAACTAACGGTCGCGGCAGCAACAACAAAAGCAGCAGCAAATGCAATAAGGTTCGTTTTCATAATTTATTTTAGTTTAGTTAATCCCTACTCTTATAAGGTTTTTCGGGTTCCACCATGGACACCACAATTTGATATAACTATGGTATTATCCTTTGCTTACCACCACCCCAACACGGGAATCGGCACAGCCATAGTACAGGAACCATTGGTCTTTAAAATATACCAGTCCTTCTATAAAAATAGTACCCGCCGGATATTGTCCGCTTTTTTCGAAAGAAGCTGTCGGTACTAAAAATGGTTTATCTAAGCGGGCCAGCAACTTCACCGGGTTTTCTGCATCAAATAATGCCTGCCCGGCGCAATACGAGTTTGATGTATAATTCTTATCCCCATCCTCCCCTGCAAGATTTTTACCATTGTACATCAATACAATGCCCTTATCGGTTTTTATGGCAGGTGGACCACACTCCGTAAGTTGGCTATCAAAATAATGCACTCTTGGGGACATCAAAATCCTCAATTCTCCGTTTTCGTCTTCCAAAGGCTTCCAATCGGTTAAATTTTCAGAGGTTGCGGCATATACATGTCGCTCTCCCCAATACATAAAATAGTGCCCGTCAACTTTTGAAATGACCAGTTTACCGTCTTTTAACTCAGTTAGTAAAGCGGCCGATTTTGTAGCCATGTCCCTGTACTTTCCTTGATAGGCTTCTTCAAATGCAGGGCCGTGCTTGGTCCAATCCCTTAAATTGGTTGACGTGGCAACGCCCAAACGCGGTACTTCTTTATTCCACTGTGTGTATAACATGACGTAAATCCCTTCTTCGGTCATTGCCACACGAGGGTCTTCACAGCCACCCGGCCATTCATAAGATTTCTGAGCATCATTTTCAGGATATATCACCGGTTTTCCGTCGCGATACATCTCTGTACCATTTACACTGCTAGCCAACCCTATTCTGGATGTCCGCTCCCCGATCCCGACCCCGGATTTATCTTCAGCACGATACAGGACATAGATACTGTCGCCCATTACCGCCGCTGCAGGGTTAAACACATCATTCGATTCCCAGGCCACATCTTTCCTGTTCATTTCTGAAAAGAAGGAGGTAGAATCGATGGGAGACAACACAGGGTTTATACCCTCCGGACGTTCAAACCCTGTCAACGCCCATGAAGGCAACGAATCGTTTTCAATGGCCTCCTGTTCCTGCATGGATTTTTTGCGTTGCTTACAGGAAAAATCAAGCATTACACTTAATGCTAAAAGGATAAAGAATGATCTTCTCATATGATTTCGGGTTAATTTATATTTGGAACAATGAATTTTTACTTCATTCGATCTATCCTGTGTTTTCCAGGAAAGGCCGGAATGCACATGCCATGCATCCGGTCAGTCTTTCATGTTATTTCCTTTCTCATCCCAGCGGTCACTCCTGAAAGGCACGGCCGGTAAACCGTTACTGTTCTCCAAATTAGTAACCGGATAGTTGGTAAATGCATACCGCACAGCTACCGGAGATTTTACCCTTTTGCTGGTCACTATTATTTTATTTCCCTCTATTTTTGCCGCCGCCGGATAAAACACCTGATCTTTTCCTGCCAACTGAAAGAACTTTGGCGCTTTCCCGTCATTAGTGGTTAGTCCGCTTAAAATAGTTTCCGGAATAAAACTTACAACGGCCTTTTTGCCTTCAAAGACCACATGCTGAAAATGCGGGCCCAGATAAGGCTCGTCTAAATCATTATAGGTTTTGTGTAGTGCTGTTCCGGCCAGGCGCTCTCCTACCGGTTTTTTGTCTTTGGGGTGAAGGTTTTTGGCCTCTCCAACATCCATGGTGACTACCATAGCTGTATGGTCCAGCTTACTGATTTTCTCCTGCTGCTCCCGGAAAAAGGCATAATCGGCAAGTGCAGGATCTTCCTGATCATAAAAGAAAGGGGCTACCTGGACATAATAAAAAGGGAAGTTACCCTGGCCGAATTTTTCCCGCCAGGAAGTGATCATTTTATACATGGCCCGGGTATAAGGTAATCTGTCTTTACGGTTACTTTCTCCCTGATACCAAATTACTCCTCTGATGGAAAGGTTTTTAAAGGGATTGATCATTGCGTTATACAACAGGTACGGGCGCGTTACCTTTTCAAAGGAAAATCCCCCATCAATCTTTTCTTTTGATTTACCTGATCTTAAATAGGGAGCCAAATACACCGAGTCCAGCAACCGGTCACCGGCCAACACTTCCCTCGGAAGGTATGCCTGGCATGCAGATGCCCCGATTCCCGTAAATAATAAGCCCACAGGTACCTTTAACCGGTCATATAGTTTTTTCCCGAAATAATATCCTACGGCAGAAAACCCCTCGACCGTTTCCGGGGAACATTCCTGCCAATGTCCCGAAACATTCAGTATTGGTGTATTGCTAAAGTTTAAACCGGTATTAAACAGGCGAATATTGGGGTGATCCGTTTTCTTTAATTCTTCCGCTGCATGTACCACCTCTTTCATGGCAAACTGCATATTGGATTGTCCGCTGCAAATCCAGACTTCACCGATCAGAATATTGTTTAGGACTTTGGTTTGTCCTCCGGAAATTATGGAAAGCCGGTGTTTGGTAAAATCTCCTTTTTTTGCTTCAGGAACGGGAATGATCCCTTTAAACCCTCCTTTTTTATCGGCTTTAACCGTTACGGGAGATGTCCAGTCAGCTTTTATAACAACTTCACTCTCTCTACCTGCATTTCCCCATACCGTAAAGGCTTTGTTTTGCTGAACCACCATATTATCGGTCAGGGGATCGGCAAATTTCAATACCGAAACGGTATCAATTTGCCCGGCAAGCATAATTGAGTTCATCAAAAAAGTAAACAGGAAAGTGGATCGAACTACACTATTTATTTTCATCACTATAAGGTTTTTCCACCAGTAAAATGTTGTGAAATAAGTTTTCTTCCTACGCTTACACGTCCGCCCGGGTATGCGTCATTGTCTTTTTGAAGAATTATTGGTCTGTTTTTAATTGCTTTTTGAAATGCGTGTTGATGAAATCCATTTCATAATGCAATGCATTTTCCCAGAATTCCCAGGTATGGCCACCAGGAGCAGAAATGAAGGTATGCGGAATGTTATTCAGCAATAACTTTTCATGGAGGTTTACATTCACATCGTAGAAGAAATCATCACTTCCGCAGGCAAAAATTAATGCCAGGGCATCCGGGGTTAATAAATGTGTCATATTAATGACACTGTTCTTTTCCCAATGTTCAGGATGTTTTGCGTAAGTTCCCAATACATCGGAGATCCCCCAATTCCCCGGGAAAGGTCTTAAATCGACACCACCGCTCATACTCCCGGCAATGCTGTAAACATCCAGATGTTTAAAAGAAAGGTAAAGAGCGCCATGGCCGCCCATGCTCAGTCCGGTAATCGCACGTCCTTTTCTGTTTTTTACAGTGTTGTAATGTGCATCAATCCAGTTTACCAATTCCCTGGAAATATAGGTTTCGTATCGGACATCCGGCATTTCCGGGCTATCAAAGTACCAACTTGCAAAATTTCCCTCAGGACATACGATCATCAAATGATACCTGTCTGCATATTCGGTTATGGAAGGCACTTTAGCGATCCAGTCCTTATGGTTACCGGAAAAACCGTGTAAAAGATATACTACCGGAATTTTTTCTTGATCCGAATAATTATCGGGTGTGATCACAACCGCTTTGATCTCTTTTTTCATGGCGGCGCTATAGGTTTTAACGGTGTCTATTTTGGCTGCCCACACCACACCGGATAGTAGAACCAGACTTAAAGTGCATCCTAATTTATTCAATAATCTCATCATGTTATGGTTATATCAGGTCGGTTAATTTATTATATCATTCAGCAACTCCCCTTGATGAATTTACTTAGCAGCTACGGGAATAATTTCAATTTTATGAAGTTTGGGTTTGTTGATCTCATAGATTTTGTCAATCAATGTTTCCTGGTTATTTTCCCACATTTTTCGTACTTCCGGGAAACGTGCCGTACGGTACACCCCCATTTTGCTCCCTACAAATCCTTCTTTTTCACGACTTGCCATATCATAAGCACGTTGGGAATCTTCATACAACATGCCTTTATCTCTGAAATAATTGGATTGCACCCAATAATATTCGCGTAGTTTTCCTTCTATTTCCTTGCGCTGCTTATTTAAAAACATCACATTCATGGCCTGTTTGTATTGCGGTGTATTGGTAAACATCGCCATGTTTATTCCTTTATTTAAACTATCGGACGGAAATTCTGCGATCTTTTCCCCATCAATGACCAACTTGTAATTTCCCTGTTTTAAGTTTTTTATCCGAAGTAATTCCCGATTGAATTCCGCAGTAAAAGGATATACTATAAAAGCATCTCTTAATTTTTGTGGATTCCCCCAGGTAGATTCAGTGGAATCTAGAGGAAAGGGAAGAGATTTTGCTTTATACCCGAAGGATACCTTATCTGGCCCGGCATCTAATAAATACACATTTGCATTTTCTGATTTTTCAATTTCTGAGTTTTGTGCATCTACAATAACATCGGCAATCGGTTTTCCCGCCAATCCCTGATTTTTCAAAAACAATGAGGCCATAATCAAATAACCTCCGGGCCCGGGATGAACTCTACCTTCTCCCAGAATACTATATGTTGGATCTTTTTGTTGTTGCTTTAGATTCATCTCCATCATCGGGTGAAATAGATCAACATAAGCCCAGTGATTTTTTTCAGCAGCTTTCTCCTGCAAGTCCGTTATTTTTTTCATGATTTCTGTTTTTTCTTTAAAAACTTTGTCCTGGGCCCTTTGAGTTTCATCGTAAGGCGAAGAGCTCATTATTACAGGGGTGATTTCCGGATGACTTTTCAATTTTTCCTGTATTAGTCCGAAATCATGATATGATTTCTTTACACTTCTTATAGCTGTCTCTGGATGATCTGTGCCCAAATAACCTGAATCATTCATCCCAAAAGTCAGGATCACAATATTAGGATCCATGGGTAAAATATCATCCTCAAATCGGGCATTCATTTGCCCCACAACATCGCCGCCTGAACCTCCGTTTAAAACATAAACCTTCCTGTCCGGAAAATGCGTCATATAATACAGCCAAATATATGATTCGTAAAACCCGGCATGCGTAATACTATTGCCCAAAAAAACGGCGCGGTCACCATCTTCAAAAGGTTTTAGTTCCTGTGCAAATGAACTGTATGCCAACAGAAAGAATAAAAGGCATGTTGTACTACTTAGTTTCATGATCATTGTTTATTGTGACATGGTTTTTTACCAAAGTCGGACAGTTTTCCAGTTTTCCTGATGTGGCCATAAAACATTGTTCACAGTTACCGTCGTCTCAACAGGCTTCTGAGGCTGTTTTTGACACCTGCCCCCGGGGTTCCGGTTCTATTTCGAAATTAATATTCCACCCTCAGTGTTCCTGGAGCTGAGAAACAATCTATGAAGTGTAATGCTCCAGATAAAGTTTCGAAACACCGCCGCAAAAACTATCCGAAAACAGGCCCTTCTATTTTTTTGTGACCTGATCCTGATCCTTCTCCTGATTTTCAATCATTAAATGAAGGAGGTTCAGCGGTTGTACCCCAGGTCTTGTCCGGTTTTTCGGACAGGTTGAATTTAAGTTCCCCTCCGTTCTTTATATCCTCATAGGATATCCAGGTATTGTTCCAGTCCTTCCCGTTAAGTTCAAGTGAGGTTATATAAGATTTGCTGTCGGCTCCCCCGGTGATGTGTAATATTTTATCATGGCCCAGGTGTACCTTAATTTCAGGGAACACCGGACTGTTCACAGAAAACCCTCCTACTCCAGGGATCACGGGATATAGTCCCAGATTTGCAAAAACATACCACGCTCCCATTGCTCCCAGGTCATCATTCCCGGGAAGGCCATTGGCCTTGTTTTGGTACGATTCTTTTAAAATTTTCCTTACGATGGATTGCGTTTTATACGGAGAACCGGTCCAGTTATACGTCCAGGGCACCTGGAAATCGGGTTCGTTACCTGCTGCAAACCAATCGTCATAATAGGTTGCATTCAGCTTCACAAACAGGGAATCCAGCCTGTTTTCGGCTATTTCCTGTCCCCCGATAGTGTCTATAAGCCCTTTTAGGTTGTAAGGCACCATCCAGAAATAATTTTTATACGTGGCTTCCCGCCAGTCATCGCCTCGGGGTTTCCAGCTACCGTCCTCAAACCTCGAGTTGAGCCATGTGGTCCCGGGATTGTATAGCTTTTTCCAGTTCCGGGACCGGCGGAGGTATTTTTTATACAAGGCTTTGTCTCCAAACGTCTGCAGGGCAAATTGTCCGATGGCAAAATCCGAGGAAGTGTATTCCAGGGCTATGGAAGCCCCCATATGATCATAGATATATCCTTTGTTCAGATATTGTTCTAAAAAAGGCCTTGTAATTATATCCTGCGTTTTGATACCCGGCACTTCAGCGCCTTTCCGCATTATTTCCAATGCCTTCTTACTGTCGAAATCCCGGGCGCCGAAAGCATAGGCATTGGCTATTAAGGCGGCACTCGGGTCACCCTGCATAATTCCCGTTGCAAAATCGGCCAGCACCCAACGCGGCAATCCGCCTCCGCAACGTTCGGCAAATTTCAGGTGGGATGTAATAATATCCGAAGTTACTTCCGGCGCCAGAAGAGCTATGAGCTGTGTTTGGGAACGGTACGTATCCCAATTGCTCAAAGCAGTATAATAGGTATACCCTTCGGCCTTATGGATTTTATGGTCAGAACCAACATATTCTCCGTTCACATCATTAAAAACACTCGGATGCCCCAAAGCATGATATAAATGTGTATAGAACTGGGTTCTTTGGTCATGGGTACCCCCGAAAACCTCAATTTTGGAAAGGTAGGAATTCCAGGCCTGTGTCGTTTCACTTTTGGTTTTGTCAAAATCAAAACCCGGGTTTTCCGTGTGCAGGTTTTCCCTGGCATTTTCCAGGGAAACATAAGATATACCGAATTTATACTGAACGGGTTTTCCGGACGACACATCAAAGGTAAAATATGCGCCTGAATGCGCTCCTGCCGCAGAAGTGCTTCCTTCATGAAGTTTCTCCTTTTCCCAGGTACCGGATATGACGGCCTTCTGATCGAACTCGGCCACAAAATAAACCGTATAGCCCGTAGCTGCACCACAAAACGAACCGCCATCGGCATAGCCTTCACAGGAATCTGGCCCTGTGATGGTTATTTGGGCCCTGTTCATTTTATTGGCGTTAATGCCCGATCCGATGACAACGGTCCCCTTTTTATCCCCTTCAGGATAATTAAACCGTGCCATTCCGGTTCTTTCGGTCACTGTTAACTCTGCTACTACACCGCTATTCAATGCTGTTCTGTAATATCCTGCAACTGCTTTTTTAATCGTATCGGAGGGGTTCAGCCCCCTCATGTCGCCGGGGGAACTTTCCAATACCCCGGAAAGGGGAAGTGTCGGGAAATTCCCCATATTCGGGCAACCGGCACCACTTAACTGGTTCACGACAAACCCCTGATCCGGCACAAAAAACGTCGGTGTGAATTGTACCATGCCAAAAGGGTACATGGCCCCGGGGAAGGTAAACCCTGCTTCGAACTGCAATTCGGTTTTGCTGACTCCCTTTCCTTCAGAGCCGATCGTTGTATTTACCAATGCCGCATAATTGACCTTTTCAATACTGTTGGCACCGGATTTACCGGGAGATGGATTTTGGGGGTTACAACTCCCGAGTATTAGCGTTAAACACAAACCCAGGATATGATATTGAACATTCTTTGTTTTCATAAAAATATAAGGCCGTTTGTTTTATTTTCTCTATTAATAGCCCGCTGTTTGTTCCAGGTGTCCCTGGGAGGCATCGATCTCGGTTTGGGGAACGGGGAATACGGGATAATCCGGCCTTCCGATCTGTCCTACCCACTGTTCGTAAAACTTTCCGGTCAGATCTCCTTTTGATTCGTTGTCCCGGTCTACCGACCATTTCTGATAATAATCGGCCAATACACCTGTCCTGTTCTGGCGCACCAGATCCCACCACCGGATGCCTTCCATACCGAGTTCCACTCTCCTTTCGTGATAAATGTCCCGTAGTAACTGTCCTTTAGTGGTAAAAGTGCGCATCGGTAGATCAACGTCTTCAACGGTATGTACCTGCACCAGCCTTTCCGGATCGATCTTGGGTGTGCTGTTTGCCCGTTGGCGGACCAGATTGAGATAATGCAGGGCCGTTGACGGATCTCCGGATGATTGTACGAGGGCCTCGGCATATAACAGGTAGAAATCCGCCAAACGGAAGATGACTTCATTCTTCCCGGCGGAAAAAACGTTCGCCGGTCTTTGAGAGGCGGTCAGGAATATTTTTCTATTGCTGTAGCCATAAGGATTGTATTGCTTGTTTCCCTGGGGAACTCCCTTCTCGTATTCGTCACCTCCCCAATTCACCGTATAAATCAATCTCGGGTCTCCGGGCTCAAATTCATCAACCAGGTCCTGTGTGGGCTGATTAAATCCATACCCCCAGTCATCCCTGCTCAACTGAAACACTACACGGGTACTTCCTTCGCTATCATCTCCCCATCCCGAGGATTGATTGATAAAATTGACCTCAAAGATGTTTTCGGTACTGAATTCACCTTCGGGGCGAACCAGGGTCCCGTAATCATCAAGTAGCGTGTAATTACTGTTTTCAACAATCTCCTTTAATACCGGAACCGCCTCTGTATATTTTCGCTGAAACATATACGTTTTGGCCAACAGGGCCTGGCCGGCGGCCCTGGTGGCCCTTCCCAGTTGCCCCTCCTCAATCAGTCGGGATCTGAGGGGTAGATGGGGGATGGCCTCCTTAAGGTCGCCTTCTATTAAACCCCATATATCGGTAACGGGCCGGCGTTCGAGTAATTCGGGGTCTATATCTATAAAATCGGTGACCCCGGAAGTCAATATCGGGGCATCACCGAAAGCCATGGCTATATAGTAATAGTTGAAAGCTCTTAAAAATAAAGCTTCGGCCCGGTATGTGGCCTTAAGGTCTTCCTGTCCCGAAAAATCAACATCTCCGATCTTGTCCAAAATAATATTGGCTTTGGTTATACCGCTGTAAGACTGTACCCATAAATCTTTTACAGCACTATTGTTGGCAAGCGGCCTGCATTCCGCGATCTGTTCAAAATCGGCACCATCACCGGCGCTTTCGCCTCCTTTGAGCGCATCATCCGTGGCTACATCGCCAAAAACCCATCTCGCATTGGCCAGGGCATCATTCTGCAAAGCGCTGTAATCGTCCATTAAAGCGCCGTAAATATCTTCCGGGGTTTTATAAAAAGCATCTATTTCGCGCTTTACCGGGATTTCCTGGTCCAGAAAATCATTTGTACATCCTGCTGCTACAATCAATGTCAATACTATATATACTATCTTTTTCATTTCAACCGGTTTAAAATTTAATACTACATCCTGCCTGAAAGGTCCTGGACTGCGGGAAGGTGAAGAAATCCACTCCCATTAAACGCTGCTGCTGACCGCTATCACCCACGGCATATGCGCCCAGTTCAGGGTCCAGGCCGGAGTATCGGGTGAAGGTGAATAGATTTTGTGCCGCGATATAGATCCTTAAACTGGAAATATGCAGTGAAGACAACAGGGATTCCGGGAAATTATAGCCCAGCTGCACATTTTTAACCCGCATATACGAACCGTTTTCCACATACCAGTCCGAAGCCCTGTAATTATTGTTCGGGTCGCTAATGGACATTACCGGGTTGGTATTCGAGCCATTTTCCGGGGTCCATGCATCGTATACCGCTCCTGCTTCCACGTTGTCAAAACCCAAAGGCCTGTTAATCGTATATTTATTGATATTGAAAAGGTCGTTTCCATACGAACCCTGTAAAAATACGGACAGGTCGAAGGATTTGTATTCGAGGTCAATATTGGCCCCGTAAGTGAAATCGGGATGTGGGTTACCAATGGTGGTCTTATCCTTATCAGTAATAGTTCCGTCATGGTCTGTATCTACAAACCTGAAATCTCCGGGTCTTGCATTGGGTTGAATTAAATTTCCGTTATGCGTATAGTTGTCAATTTCTTGCTGATCCTGAAAAATACCATCCGTTTTCCAGCCGTAAAATTCCCCGATGGGGTGCCCGACAGTAGTTCTTGAAGCCCCTGTTACCCTGGACCCCGGGATACTTTCTACGTATGGCTGTCCCTGGCCCAGACCCGTTACCTCATTTTTATAATGGGAAAGGTTCCCCCCGACCTGAAATTTAAAATCATCTCCTATAATTCCATTATATTTTGCTGTAATCTCAAACCCCTTATTCTCAACAGAGCCTGCATTAACCCAGGGTGAAGAAGCCCCGAAAGTCCTTGCAACGGGATAGGCGATAAGCATGTCCTTTGTTTTCCTGTTGTACACTTCAAATTCTGCCGTAAGTGCACCATTAAAAAAACCGGCCTCGATCCCCACATTGGATTGTTCTGATGTTTCCCATTGAATGGTAGAATTTCCCGTATTTGATATGGAATACCCCTGTACAATATTGTCATTGCCCAATACAAAACGTCTGTAAATTCCGCCTTCGACAAAGGATACATAGGAACCTCCGGGAATTTGCTGGTTTCCCAACTGGCCCCAGCCCCCTCTTAATTTTAAACTCGAAAGCCACGAGATACCGAGATCTTTCCAAAACGCTTCCCTCGATAAAACCCATCCTCCGGAAACGGAAGGGAACATCCCCCACCGGTATTCTTTTGCAAAATTTGATGAGCCATCCCAGCGAATACTTCCTGTTAAAAGATATTTATCCTTAAAATTGTAGTTGACCCTTCCGAAATAAGAGGCCAGAGAAAAATTCGCAGCACTTCCGTTGATACGGTCCCCTTCTGTACCGGCATCTATATACTGGAATCTGTCGTCATTTCCGGGTTGCCCGAATTTTGTACCATTGACCCATCTCGATTTTCTTTCTTCGGCCTGCATACCCGCCAGGGCCTTAATATGATGAGGGCCGAATTCCCTGGTCCACGTCACCGTATTGGACCACGTCCAGCCATCGCTACTTGTACTCCCGGCATAGGCCGAAGCCAGGTCGTTATGGTCGCTGGCATCAAAATAATAAATGGGGCTAAAAGAATGCATATCGTCCCTCCTGACATCAAACCCTAGGCTGGAGCTAAATACCAGGTCATCCGTAAAACTGAGGTTGGCATACACATTTCCGAATAAACGGAGTGATTTACTTTCACCTATGGTCCGCGCCAACATAGCGCGCGGACTGCTTCCAAAGGTGATCCCCGAATTTCCCCATTTGTTATAAGGATCATTCTGATCGTGCTCCGGGTCTATGACCGGGACCAAAGGATCATATTGCTCCATGATTCGCAATATACCCGAATAGGTATTGGGCCTGACCTCGTTGGAAATACTTAAATTCTCCCCTACCTCAATCGATTTGGTCAATTCAAATGAAGTATTGATACGCCCTGTCAACCTCTTATATCCGGAAGGGTCTATGGAACCTTCCTGATTGAGATGACCGATACTAAAGTTATATTTCACCTTGTCAGTTCCCCCATTGACACTAAAATTGTACTGTTGAATACTGGCAGTTCTAATGGTTTCATCCCACCAGTTGGTGTTATATCCGCGATCGTATTCTGCCTGGGCGGTGGTGTATATGGGCGAATTCGTTCCGTTCACCGCGCCTACCATATATAAATATTCCTCGCGATCTGCCGGATCATAGGATCTCCAGGGCTTACTAATGCCATAGTATGCATCCAAAGAAAATGAAGGTTTGCCCTGTTTTCCTTTTTTAGTGGTGATCAGGATCACCCCATTAGCTGCTCTCGATCCGTAAATGGCTGCAGCAGAAGCATCTTTTAAAACCTGAATGGATTCAATATCCGATGGGTTCAAATAATTCATTCCATCTGTGGGAACCCCATCGACCACATATAGCGGGTTATTATTGTTTACAGTACCTATTCCGCGGATTCGGACAGAAACCGAGGATCCGGGCAATCCCGAACTTGAGGTAACCGTTACACCTGAAGCCCGCCCTTGTAAAGCCTGTTCCACCCCGGTAACGGGTAAGTCCTCTAAATCATCTGGACTTACTGTTGAAATCGACGAGGTCAGATCTGCCTTTTTGGCCTTTCCATATCCTACAACTACAACTTCCTGCAGATTAACGTTGTTTTCTTTCATGACAACCTCCAGGTCAGAATCGGCATCCACCGGCCTTTCTATGGTTTGCATGCCTATGTATGAGAATACGAGCACCGATTTTTCTGAGGTCACATCCAATTTAAAATTGCCATCAAAATCGGTCTGGGTCCCGTTCCTGGTCCCCTTTTCTATGACATTCACTCCGGGCAAAGGGGTACCTTTGGCATCATTGACATGTCCTTTTATTTCAATTTGTTGCTGAGCTGGTGAAGTGTCTGATCTTTTATTTTTTGCTGAAGGCTTTAATAAAATTTTTCCATCATAAATTTCGTAAGACACATGACTTTTATCGAATATAACTTTTAAGACCTCTTCAATTTTTCGATCCTTAATATTTATACTAATAACCCTGTTAAGGTTAACCGTATTACTGTTATATATAAATTTAAAGGGGGTTTTTACCTCAATTTCATCCATCAGCCGCCCTATAGTAACGTTTTCATAATCCATAGAAAATTTATTGTTTTGCCCGAAAGACATCTTTCCGTACATGGAAATGGATACGATAAAAAGCAAAAGCAACAATTTCATTCTAAGGTCGAATTTAATTCTACAGAGACTCTTGAAATCAAATTTCAATAGTTTTTTCATAATTTTGTATGAATTTGTTAGGTGATTACTATTAATCACTTCATTAAAACCGGAGGATGTGAGGGCATTCTCTGGTTTTTTGTTATAAAATGAAGCTGAAGTTATTTTAAAAGATACTGGCGTTGGGTATTTTTCAATTCATTGTATCGTATTTTAGTTTATAATGATTTCATTATTCCGAATAATATAGTCTATTCCGTATATCTTATTGAAGTATTCCAGGACGGTATTAATATCATCGTTCTCTAGATCTATGGTTGCGCTGAACTTTTCATTTGCAAGTTTTTGATTGTTGTTCCTGAATACCACATTGTAATGCCGCTCCAGCTTTTTTAGCATGATCTCAAAAGGTATATCCCTGAATACCATAAGACCATTTATCCAGGAAGTATATAAGTCTGTGTTTACCTTTTTGGTTTTAACAGTATGACCGGATTTGGAATAAATAGCCTGATCGCCCGGCGTTAACATCATTTCTTTATTTCGGGCCACACTATCGTCCACAAACTGCAATCGCACCGATCCCCTTACCAGGACGACCTCCGAAACCCTGTCTTCCCGATAATCCGATACGTTAAAAGCCGTACCCAATACCTTTACATTTAAATTATTCAATGTCACCACAAACGGATGTTCGGCATCATGGGCCACATCAAAATAAGCCTCCCCTTCAAGAAAGATCCTTCTTTCTTTCCCTTTTGCAAATGGCACAGGATATTTTAACCGGCTGCCTGCGTTCAGCCTGACCTTTGTTCCGTCAGAAAGTTGAACGCTAAATTGTTTTCCATAGGGTATTTTCAGGATGTTATACCCTGTTGCTCCAGGCAGAATTGCCGTGTTGTAAACAAGTTCCTTTCCGTTCTGCTTTCCTATAACATTACCATCCTCATCGGTAATAAAACCTTCCAGACTATCAGACAATACCCGGACAATACCGTTCGCTTTCTCTAAGGTTATAGCTTTATTGTCAACAACTACTCTGGTCTTATTCTGATCGATAGCCTGTTTTTGATAGAAAAAATACCCCAGCCCCAAAAACATGATTAACACAGCTGCATAACTCAGCTTTTTCAAAATTCTGCGTATTTTCAGAGCCTTTTTATCGCTACGGATACGGTTTAAAAGTTTTTCTTTGATTTGACTTGGGTCCGGTTCATTCATGCCTATTGTAATTGCATAATGTGCAGTTAAATAATCTTTGAGTAAGGGCTTATGGGACGGATCTTTAACCCATTTATTAAGCTCATTCAGATCCTCGAGACTTGCAGATTCTTCAATATACCTGTGTAATAACTTATGTATTCTCTGATCGGCCATTTATAACATTTTCTATTAAGTAGTACAAAGCAAATTAACAATACCCTAACTTTTTATTATCTTTTTTTCTATTTTCGCATAGAATCATTTCAAATATTGAATTATATGAAGCCTGTCACTGAGTATGAGAATACTGAAAAACTTATTGAACACTTAAAGAAAGGAGAAGAAAAGGCATACGTTTTTTTAGTTGACAAATTTCATAGAAGGCTCTTTGCTTATGCTCATACCCTGATTCACGATCATGCCGCTGCGGAAGACATTGTACAGAATGTATTTTTGAAAACATGGCAATACAGGGACAAACTGAACAGTAAATATTCAATTCAAAGTTTTCTGTTCAGTGCGGTTTACAATCAATTTGTAAATACTTATAAAAAAGATAAATCCACTATACTCCTGGAACTGAAGTATCATGAAACCATGTATGACGTTGTTGATAAGATGGATGAGTCTACTCTTGAAAGGCTTCTGAATATTGTAACCAGAGAAATCGAAAAACTCCCCCCAAAATGCCGCCAGGTCTTTACTTTAAGTAAAAAGGAGGGGTTAACCAATAAGGAAATAGCAGATTATATGGATATCTCGGTAAAAGCAGTAGAAGCGCAAATAACCAAGGGGTTTAATATTCTGAGGAAAGAATTAGGGGAAAAGTACGAACTCATTGTTTTATATATTAAACATTTTTGTCATAACGAGGACGATAAATTCTCTATCAAAAAAAGATCTTCGTGGCAGGATTTAAAACCAGAACACAACCCGATACGAACCAGTATTTTATATCTTAATTTTTAAAATAGGACATCAATTGAGAGCGGTTAATCTTTCAATGCTATAAATTTAGCAAAATGTTCCCGAAAAATAGTATTCAAAACAACTTGTAGTTTATTTTATGAACTGACTCTTATGCATCGTTCGCCTTGATTGCTGGTCACATGCCCCCTAGGATGGTAGTTTTAGAAAATTTTCTTTGACAACAATGTTTTCATATGCGATCATTCAGTATTTCGAGTTTTAATAACAGTACCAACAATAGCTGACACTGTTATTGAATTAACTAAAAATTTTACTTGGTAAACAAGGCTTCATGCAATAATGCTGATGCTTGAGTCACTGCTTCCTGTACACCCGGAATATGTGATAATGGATTCAACATGCCGTAATCATGGATAAATCCTTTATACACTGTAACAGTGGTTGGTACACCTGCTTCATCCAGTTTGCGGCCGTAGGCAACTCCTTCATCATATAAGATATCATTTTCGGCAACCTGAATTAATGCGGGTGGTAATCCTTTTAATTCATCCAGGCTAGCATTAATTGGAGAAACATATTTGTGTTTCCTGTCATCAGGATTAGGTATATACATATCCCACATCCATTTCATTGTTGGAGTGGTCAGGAATCTACCCTGCGCAAATTTCTTATAAGATGGTCGGCTCATATCGGAGTCAACAAGCGGCCATAACAAGAGTTGAAAAGATATTTTGGGGCCCTTTTTGTCTTTGGCCATTAAGGAAATTACAGCGGACATATTTCCTCCTACACTGTTACCAGCAACAGCTAATCGAGAACCATCAACTCCAATGGCTTTTCCATTTTCGGAAACCCATTTGGTGGCAGCATACGCTTGATTGATGGCCACAGGGAATTGAGCATCCGGAGTCGGGGTGTAATCGGGAAAGACGGCTACTGCCCTGCTTTTTACAACCAAATCCCTCACCAAACGTTTGTGCGTTGGGTAATCACCCAATACCCATCCCCCACCATGGAAGAACATGAACACTGGAAGGTTGTCTTTAGCTCCTTTGGGTTTTACGATATGAATGGTGACCGTTTGACCATCCTGCGTTATGTTTCTTTCTGATTCTTCAATATCGCTGTAATCGTAGGACACTGAATTTTGGGCATCTATAAGGACCTGACGGGCATCTTTAGGTGCTAAGGCTTCCAAAGGTGGTCCACCTCCACTGTTTAATGCTTTTAAAAATACACGGGTTTCTTTTGAAATATTCGGATCTTTTTCTCCGGGTGTCGTTTGTGCCATTATACTTGTACTTAAAGTGATTAAAATCGTTGTCATTAATATGCCGATGCGTTTCATCTGTTAATATTTATTTGTTAGTTCGGTAAACTCACTATAAATTTCCAAAGGTCAGATGGAAATCGAAGATTAGCTACGCTGAACCACTGTGTTAGGTTTCACGAACTCCATCATATAAAATCAAAATGTCGTGAGTAATGCCCTGTTTATCATATCGGTTGGTATCCAAAATTTTGGTTATGGGCATTTCATAATATTTTGATTAATAGTGAACCCGTTTAAACTTTTTCAATTGACTGCAAAATGATCTTTTTACCACATATTCCTATTATCTTTAATCGATGTTGTGCTTTTTTAAAAATTTATTGAGCTGTGGTATAGTTGGATTTTTAATAAAATCAGTACCTACCATTATTGTAGGGAACTTTAATTTTCCGTCGTACAGTGCACGTACCTTGGCATCTGCTTCAACATTGGTTTCCACATTAAAATCATCAAATTCTATCCATTTGCTTTGCAAATAATTACGTAGAACAGCTGACTTGGGACACCAATCAGTTCCATATAATTGTAATTTTGGTCTATCCATTTTTGGTTGTCAGTTTTTTAAATAAAGGATGGATTTTTTCCGCGTTGGTCACTATGAATGGTGTAAGGGACATTAGAATTATAGATACTGCCAAAAATATTTGATAATTACTGGCGGTTATCAATTCATACTTTAACCCGCTTTGTGCAAGTACAAAGGAAAACTCACCAATTTGTGCGATTGAAAATCCAACGGCAAGAGCAGTTTTCCATTCCAGCCCCAACACTTTTACCGCAAGGATCCCCGCAACAGCTTTTACTGCAAAGGCAAACAATGTCCAAAACACAATCCACCCCAAATCGGTCAGAAATATCTCATAGTTGAGCAACATCCCCATAGAAATGAAAAAGAAACTCATAAACACATATCGAAAAGGCAAAAAGCAGGAAATCGCCATATGGCTGTAATCTGTTTCGGCAATGATCAAACCTGCGATAAAAGCACCTAAAGCAAGGGATAAACCCAATTGTTCCGTTAGCAAGGCAATACCGGTAACGATAAAGATCAGGGCAATCAAAAATACCTCCTGGCTTTGCACCTTCATTACACTTTTTAGGAAAAACGGAATCACAAAACGGGCCAGTACATAGGCAATCCCACCCATCAATACCAATTTTCCCAATAACCAACCAAATGTTGCAAATGAATCACCGCCTACTCCAGCGATAATAGGTGTGAACAGCATAAGCGGTACGATCATAATATCCTGAAACAGCAATACTGCCAATATAAATTTACCGTGGGGCGTTACTATTTTATTGGAATCCTGCAATGTTTTTATTACAATGGCGGTACTGCTCAACGCGTACAAAAAGCCCCAAAATATACTTTCTTCCCAGCTGGGTCTCATGGTCAGCCAGATAAGTCCTGCCGTAATTATGATGGTAAAGAACACTTGTGCGCTACCACCACCCAATACATATTTTTGGATTTTTTTCAGTTTGTCAAACGAAAATTCAAGTCCGATGGTAAACAATAGGAGTATAACCCCTATTTCTGCATACACATCTACCTCATCCATTTTGGCAAAATAACCGGAGGTATTCGGACTGAGTAAAACACCGGTAATAAGATACCCGATGATATACCTGATTTTAAGGAACCTACAAATAATGATAACAGCTGTAGCAACGCCAAAAATGGCACAGATGTTTATAAGAATATGGTGCTGCATAAAATTCGGTTTAAGATTCCCGGTAACTCAATGCGCCTGACGGGCAAGCATCGATTTGACCCTTTAAGTTCTCTATCGAAGCATTATCTGACTTAATCCACGGCTTTGCTTTTGGGTCATAGACCTTTGGTAATGTTTTTACACAAACACCGGCATGAATGCATTTTTTTGGCTTCCAGATTATCGTTAAATTTTCTTTTTGGTATTCTTTGATGGTTTCCATAGTTGTTGTTTATGATTTTAATACGTCCCTGATATCTTCGAATCTGCTGAACATGCCTGCGGCAAACGGACACAAGGGAATGATCTTTATATTTTTCTTCCTGGCCATTTCCACAATTTTACAGAGCATCTGTTTGCCTATCCCTTTGCCGTTATACGCTGGCTCAACTTCTGTATGGTCTATGATAATTAGTTCTGCTCCAGCGATGGAATAGGTCATCATCCCTACGCGTTTATTATTCTCTCGTGTCATAACAAACCCTTTGGCATCAAGCTCCTTTAGTTGTATTTCCACAGTTTCATGGTTTTAAAAATGTATTTCCGAAGTCAACAAAAAATGATAAAATGCGTCCTTCAAATTATTTTCCCGTAAAAAAGAACCTGGAAAATCACGTTTCATATCCATCAACAACCTATCACTGTTCTTTGATAAATTGTAAAAATGCCGTCAATTTTACAGTATCACTGACCACAATGCTTCCCGTTTCGGTAATGGCACTCCATGCCAGGTTAAAATCCTTTCTATTGATACTGCCGGACATTTCAAAGCCGGCTTTGGTCTGCCCATAAGGATCCACGACAATTCCATTGAAATCAGCATCCAATTGAATTTCCCCGGTGACATCCCTAATGGTCAAATCTCCCACCAAAGTGCTTCCGTCAAATGATCTGGACGTAAACAATATCTCTGGAAATAGTTCTGCATTGAAGAAATCATCCGATCGTAAGTGCTTGTCCCTATCGCCGTTCTTTGTATTGATTGAGGCTGTTTTTGCCGTGAAGTGGAAATCTGCTCCAATGAAACCCTCATTATCGGTCTCGGCTGTGGCATTGAAATCTTCAAAGTGACCGGTCACTGTAGAAATCATCATATGCTTTACTTTAAAGATGATCTCAGAGTGGGCAGTATCAATATTCCATTTTGTTTTTACTGCTGTACTCATTTTTATTATTGTTTAGGATTACTATTCATGTTGATTTGGATTCTATCACATAGGCCATTAGTTCAGCCATTTTACCCTCACGAAACTTCCAGACATCGCAATAAGCATATTGACGCTCCTCCCCTTTTTTACCAAAGACAGTGATATGGCCCAGTGCGGTCAGATCATCATGCTCTCCTATTAGCTTTTCAACATGGATTATGGGTGGTTCGATATATTCTTTCAACATCCATTTTCGTACCGCCTCCTTTCCATGGAGTACCTGGTCTCCAATGAATGTCCATTTTGTATCATCGGTGCAATATTTGAGAAATTCCTCATAGTTGCCGTTGGATACGGCCTCGTTTGCTTTTTTCAGAATTGTTTTATTGGTTTCTAACATTACCCGCTTAATGACGAATTCCGTGCCATTATCATACTGTGTTGATTAATAGTTACTTGCGGAATAAAAAGAACTTCCAAACATTCCTATTATTCGTACATTTCTAAAATGTTAGAATTTTAAGAGCATTTAATAAGGTAGTTGCTTCATTCTCCGAATTGTGATTTATTGATTAATTTTGTGAGGGTGAATATTTGGTTTCGTAACTGTTGACAAATGTGATATTGTTGATACGGATTATAAAAAAACATTCCGGAAACAACCTGAGAAAGACCCATGTATCGGAACATCAACAAACATTTCTTAAATAACAGAAAAACCAACACGGAATACAGTGCTAATTGACCTATGGCTATGAAAGAATTTATAAATTATTTGGAGCAAGTATTCTACTTGAATAAACATCAAATAGATTTTGTCGTAAGCAGGGCCAAAGAACTACACCTTCAAAAAGACGACTTTTTTTCGGAAGCCGGCAAAGTTCCGAAGCGAGTTGGGTTTATCGTAAACGGGATTTTCCGGTATTGTTATTACAACGACAAGGGTGAAGAAATCACGAATTACTTTGTCGGAGAGAATAATTTTATAACTGATTATCCGAATTTTGAAGCGAATACAATCTCTGGTGAATACATACAGGCCGTAACCGACTGTCAACTACTGGTTTTTTCAAAAGAAAATTGGGTTGAAATTTCAAATGAACTAACGCAGTGGAATCATCTTATCGATCGCAGCTATAACCAATGTTTACTGGATGCGATAGGAAAAAGAAGTCCCTTGGTTTCAGAAGATGCCACTACCCGCTACTTATCCTTCTTAAAAAATTTTCCCGGTTTTGTCAATAGAATCCCGCTTTCCTATGTAGCCTCTTATCTGGGCATTACCCAGCAATCCTTGAGCAGAATACGAAAAAACATCGCTTAAACCCTTTTTACCATATGGTAAATGATTTGGTTTTTTCGATGCGGAAATTTGTCTCATCATCTAAAAATAAAAGAAATGAGCAAAAAAGTTGTATTGATTACAGGGACCAATAGTGGTTTTGGATGGCTTACAGCCAACACTGTTGCTTCGCACGGTCACAAGGTTTACGCAACAATGAGAGCAACCACTGGCAAAAATGCCGAAAAGGCCAAAGCATTATCAGAGATAGAAAACATTACGGTTTTGGATCTTACCCTAACGGATGATAAGAGTGTGACCAATGCCATAGAAACCATAATAGCTGAAGAGGGCACTATAGATGTATTGGTGAACAATGCGGGCTATGCCATCACAGGAGTAGCCGAAAGCTTTACCACGACCGATGTGCAGGAAATGTTTGATGTCCATGTTTTTGCACCATGGCGGTTGATGAAAAAGGTATTGCCAACAATGCGAAAGCAATCCAAAGGCTTGATCATTAATGTTTCAAGTGGATTCGGGAGATTCTCATTTCCGTTTTTTGCAGTGTATGGTGCATCAAAATTTGGTTTGGAAGGTTTAAGCGAGGGGCTATATTACGAAGCAAGACCGTTGGGCATTGATGTGGCCATCCTCCAGCCAGGAGGTTTCCCTACGGAAATGTACCAAAAAAATTATGCGAGTTCGGACCCATCGGTTAATGAAGGATACAAAGCCATAGCTGGTATTCCTGAAAAGATGGGTGCTGCCGTGGGTCAAATGATGGAGGAAGTAAAACCCGACCCACAAGATGTTGCAGATGCCGTACTTAAGCTGATAAATTCCCCGAAAGGAAAAAGACCGCTGAGAACAGTGGTTGATCCTTCTACCGGGAAAATGACCCAGGCAGCCAATGAAGCTGTACAAGTGGAATACTCAAAAGTTTTAAGAGCATATGGAATGGGTGATTTGTTAGCATAAACTGTTAGAACATCTGAAACATCACCATTTAAATATCAGAAAGCCCTCGATATACCGAGGGTTTTTATATGGTATATGAATGGACTATAAAGTCTAATATCGGCGTATTTCAAATCCCAATAAAGGTAAAGAAGAAAATCATTGACTTATACTACAGCTAATGAACCTCCATCAATACTGAATCCAAAAACACCTATTTTCCGATTGAGATTTATGTTGCCCCTATCCATTGCACTGGATGCTGAATTGCCGCTTTGATGGCCGCCCCTAAAACTTTAACTGCGCACTGACGAATCCAAATAATATGTTCTTCCCTTCAGTCACTTCCTTGAGATATTGGCCGGCATCAAACCAACTAAAGCCAGTTCCAAGGAAAAGATGTCCATAAGTCTGATACATCAATGTTCCCGAGAGCTGACTCCCTATAAACCTGGAAGTTGCACCACTATCCAATTCAAAAAACGGGGTCATATTGGGCCGGTAAAGACCATCTGTCCTGCTATTCCTCCACAGCAATGCATAATCGCATAAAAAGGACATCGTATCACTCAAGCGAAATGTAGCATTGGGATGGACATCGATAAGGTTGCTCGGTGCAATTGGAGCAGCCAAGCCAAAGTAGGCCCCTGGAGGAAACATCGCGTTCAATGTTTGCTGGACTTGATCGGTAGGATTTTTATCGCCACTGATGAAATCTGCTTTGACACCAAGCTCCGGGGAATACTTTAAACCTTCAAACCGATAGGAAACAGCCAAGCCCGTGCTCCACGCCTCAATGTTTCGATCACCAATGGAACCGAATTGATATGCCCCTTCCACGTCATATTGCCAATTCCCAACCTTTTTGAGGATCCGGGCACCGACAGTATGCCTATTTTCAATCCCAGGGCCATCATAAAAAATTGCCATGGCGTTATTGAACCCTAAATAATAGAAACTCAGCCCTCCCTTTGTCAAAGGTACATTCGAGAACAATCCCCAAACCCTTAGATCTGGGGATGAGGAATCATCAAATATCCCCACCTTATCGACAACGGTATGTAAATAGAATATATCAGCCTCGATGTTATTCTTTGCGAACATCATTTTGATACCATCAAATGCACGGCGACTGTTCGGAGCATCCCGATAGGAGATCAAACGCTGGGAACCATAGGCCACTTCCTGTCTGCCAAGCCTAAAAGACAAAGGGATCTTCGGAAATGGTGTTACATCCACAAAAAATTGATGGACCTCAAGTGGATTCTCCTCAATGGGAATGGGCGTATCCTTTCCATTGGCCAGGGCGCTTTGCAGTTCAGCAAAAAAGCGCACGTGCTCCGAGAGATGTAGATCTGCGTGGAACAACCACCTTGTCAACGTGAAACCGTCACCGTCCTCTAATTCGGAACTCCAACCCTCATTGGTTTTTATCAGGTATTGCTCCCTAAAGTCCCCTCCAAAACCAACGTAGGCCTTTTTGCCAATTTTCTTATATTTTAGGCTTTTGTACCAACTGGAAACCGTATCATTTTCAAGAAACGAGTAATCCTCATCATAACGAGCCGGTTTAAAATCGGGAAATTGCTGCCCACATAAAAGAAAAGGACAGGAAATTAAAATCAAAACTAAGATAGTCCGCATCGGTTGGTTGTATTTTATAAAGTTGATTTCACAACATCATTGTACGGATTGGTTCACAAGAGGGATCACCCTTTTGCCGATCAATCCGATGGATTGCAACAATTGTTGGTGCGACAGCCCTGCATTATCCATTTGAAAAGTAAATCGATCTACACCCCCAAGAGCTTTACTGTGACGCATCAATTTTTCCGCAACCTGTTCAGGACCGCCCACTACCAATACCCCACCGGGTGCAACCATGGCATCGAAGTGCGCCCGGGTTACCGGTGGCCATCCTCTTTCCTTGCCCAATTTCGTCCATTGTTCCGCATAGCCGGGATAATAGTCTGTAATGGCCTTAGTACCGGTCTCGGCCACATAGCCCGGTGAATGCAGCCCAACCTTTAACTCTTCGGTCGAAAAACCTGCTTTTGCGCCAGCTTCCCGATAAAGGTCTACCAAGGGGCGGAAACGTTCCGTTTGACCACCGATCACCGCTACCATCAGGGGTAGTCCCAAAGACCCCGCACGAACAAAGGATTCCGGCGTACCGCCAACCCCCAACCACACCGGCAGTTTTTCCTGAAGCGCCCTTGGGTAAACCGGTTGGTTATGTATAGCCGGACGAAACTTGCCTGACCACGTAATGAATTCCTTATCGCGTATCTGAAGCAGTAGCTCCAGTTTCTCTGCAAAAAGGGCGTCATAGTCCTTGAGGTCATATCCGAAAAGCGGATAGGATTCGATGGCCGATCCGCGTCCGGCCACTATTTCTGCCCTTCCCTTTGAGATAAGGTCCAGGGTCGCAAAACTTTGATAGACGCGAACCGGATCGGAAGTACTCAATACTTTAACGGCACTCCCTAAACGAATCTGTTTGGTCCTGGCCGCTGCAGCGGCCAGGATCACATCGGGTGCAGAATCCAAAAACTCCTTTTTATGATGTTCCCCGATGCCAAAAAAGTGAAGTCCTGCTTCATCGGCCCTTACAATACGGTCCAGCAACTGCTCCATGGCCTCGGCACCGGTAAGGTTGCTACCGTACATTGCCGAGGCAAAGCTATCTATTCCAATGTCCATATGATTTTATTATTTAACAAGCACAGGATATGCATGTCGTTAGTTTTAATTCTTCGTATTATAATAGCCCCCAAAATAGTTGAAAGGTGACCATTCAGGAAGTGTTTCAGGCAATTTCGGAGACAGGTCACTGTACTCTTGCGCACCAAAAACCACCCTACCATCAACAACAGTCAATAAGGATGAGATGGTCTTTATTTCTTCATCCGGTATGGTGAAGTAATCCTTATTAAGCAACACAAAATCTGCAAAATGACCCGGAATGATTTTGCCCATTTCATCCTCCTGGTCTTCAAACCAGGTAGGTCCGACCGTAACTAATTTCAAGGCTTCTTCCCTTGTTAACCGATTATTTTTTGCCAGTATTTCAGAACCCGACACCGATTTTCCGGTAGTCATCCAGCTAATACCGATCCATGGATTATAGGATGAAACCCTGAATGCATCAGTGGTCATGGTTAGCGGGACACCGCTGTCTACCAACTGTCGCAACCTTGGGGTTTGTGATGCCTTCTCAACTCCGTGGGTTTTTATAAATCCATCCCCATGCATGGCCATTTTCATGTCCAATGCAATGCCGCCGCCCAGTTTTTTTACTCTGGCAATATTATTGAGGTCAATCGTTTCGGCATGTTCAATACTCCAGCGTAAACCGTCAAATGGTGTCTTTTGGTCGATGGCCTCCAGGGCGTCCAGAAAAGGAGTGATATTCTCGTTGTAACTAATGTGCATTCGGAAAGGGATCCCTTTCTCCACAAGTTTTGAAATATCCTCTTTGATGTAACGGCGCATGACTTCCTTATCAATGATCACTTCAGGTCTGTCGAAATTTTCATGGTCATGTAATTCTTCCCTGAGCAATTCCCCGGCCCCCTCATATTCATGACCATGCGCCATGGTCGGATGCATATTTTCCCCAGGACTTATGGGGGATTTCCTTGTTACGGCCTTAATTTCTGCATCCACCAAACTGGCGCTGTCGGGATCACCAAATTGAAGGTCAATGAACGGCATCCTTACATTCAGGCGATTTTCCTTTGCCAGTTGCTGTATTTGGGTATGTCCCTGGGGAAATCCGATCAAGGAGGCTCCGTCAACGGCTGAAGTAACTCCGAAACGGTTCAATTGATGGATCACATTTGTAATGGAACTGAGCTGCTCTTCATTCGAAGGCTGTGGCACCATGGATTCCAGTGAGATAAAGGTAAATGTATACCCTTCCACTATTCCTGTGTAATTTCCTTTTTTGTCTTTTTCAAAAACGGTACCCGGCAATGCCGGAAAACGATCGGTACCTACTCCAAAAACTTTCATGGCCAGTTCATTTAAAAATGCACGGTTGTACGCATACTGTACGATCGCAGGCCTGTCTGGAACTGCTTTCCTGATCTCTTCGATGGTTGGCAACCGATTTTCTTCAAACTGGTATGGCGACCAACCACCGATCACTTTCACCCATTGGCCTTCGGGAGTTCGTTTTGCCTGTTCGCTCAACATTTCCAATGCACGTTTTAATGTGGGCACACCTTCCCATCTTACATTGTAGTTAAAGCTCCTTTCATTCAGTATATGCGTATGGGCATCATTGACACCTGGTATCAAACGCCTGCCACCTGCATCGATAATCCTGGTGTTTTTGTCTTTCAGCCCCAGTATTTCGGCATCAGTGCCTACAGCATAAAATTTCCCTCTTTTTACAGCAAGTGCAGAAGCCTCGGGCTTGGTCAGGCTTCCGGTGCTGATTTTTGCGTTAAATACAATCATATCGGCACCGATGAATTGTTCATTGGATTGTGCCCTACTATTTACACCAAAAATAATTGCGACCACCAGGACGATCAGTTTTTTCATGGTTTGTTGATTTTACGTTAAGCTTGTTTTTTATATCTTATGTTACCGTACTTCCCGGCATAAAAATCCCGGTACGCATCTGCAATCTCAGACCGGCTGTTCATCACAAACGGGCCTTCAGCCACAATGGGTTCCGTATAAGGTTCTCCACCAAATAAAATAACATCAATGGCTCCCTGAAGCCTGTTCTCAATAGCTATTTCCCCCGCATCCCTATCAAATTCCACAAATTCCCCTGCCTTGAACTCAACGCCGTTAAGCATGGCTTTCTTTGTGGGCAAAAAGGCGGCAACCTCTATGTTTTCCTCCATGGAAATAGTAAAATCCCTGCCGGGTTCCAATCTGATATGATATAAGAACTGCATGGAATAATTGGGTATGGCCGAATGAAGGCCTTCATAATCGCCCACGATCACCTTTATCCAACCTCCATTGTCGGGCAATCCCTTTTGAGGGACCTCATTGGCCTGGATGGCCAGATACTCCGGTTTTTCAGCTTTGTTCCTGGATGGAAGGTTGATCCAAAATTGAAAGGCATGAGTGCGATTGGTACCGGCATGTGAATCCACATTTAAGGTCTCATCGTGAATAATGCCATTACCGGCTTTCATCCATTGCACCCCGCCCGAATGTACCTTGGCGTAATTTCCTGCACTATCGAAATGTTCATCTTCCCCTTCAATGATATAACTCAGCGTCGCGATACCCCGGTGGGGATGTGCCCCTGTCCCGCTATCCATGACAGCAGGTTGGTGCCTGGGAACAATATGGTCCAAAAAGACAAACGGGCCAACGGCATCCGCATACCGGTTGGCCAATATTCTATTGATGGTCAGGTCCCCTATATCGGCCCTATGGCCCTGTGTTGAAAAACTGGTTCTTTTTTTCATTTCTCATTTTTTGTTTAATCCAGAAACACATAAAGTGCCTGTATTTTAAGTCCATAAACAGAGGCTGTCTTCTAATAATCCGTCATGCTGAACTTGTTTCAGCATCCCATCACACTGATTATGCACTATGAGAACCTGAAACAAGTTCAGGTTGACGTAAGGCTATTTAGAAAACAGCCTTGTTTTCAGATTATTGGTTTTCTTGAGGCGCAGGAGTTGCCAAAAGTTGTAATTCCCATGCCAGGGCAATACCGCTCGCTCCCCCATGATCAAAGAGGACATCAGAGAGTTGGTTAGCTGTTTCCGTACGGGCCCAGTCGCGCTGCCATTCAGAGACCACGGCAATCCAATTGATGGGCACAATACCCACTTGAGTCATTCGACGTACGGCCATATCGTGTGCTTCGACCGATGTGGATCCACTGGCATCCGTGACCACAAAGACGTCATAGCCCTCACCCGCTGCCTGGATGGCGGGCATGGCCACACATATTTCCGTCCACAGCCCTGCTATGATCAGCTGCTTGCGCCCGCTTTCTTTTACGATATCCGTGACCTTGGGATCCTCCCAGGTATTGATAAAGGTCCTGTTGATGGGCTTTTGTTCAGGGAATACATCCTGTAGCCCTTTCATGATATACCCTCCGCGTTCTTCGATCACTGTGGTAAGAATAGTGGGCACGTTAAACACTTTCGCCGCTTTGGCAAGACCGACCACATTATTGATGACCATGGTTGGTTCATGGCTGTTCAAATTGGTGAACTGATACGGTTGGTGGTCAATTAATACAAGGATGCTATCTTCAGGTCGAAGAAGTCCCTCAAGTCCATTTTTTGGCATTTTGCTCATGATGCTTAAGATTTTAAAATGTTAGTTTTTTCCAGCTATGGCCATCCTTTACCCGATTATCATCAAGGCGGTTTGAACAACCATTTCGGGGTATTGCTGGCCATTATTATGCCACAACCACAACAACCTAACAACCAAATCATTAACACTTCGCATCAAGAACAACAAATTCTGCTTTTTTATAAAATTCTATTATTTAAGAATTTCATACTATTTTTACTGCGACTAAAATGCTGAAAAAATGGATAATACTATGGATGATTTGCAGATAAAAGGCTGGTTGATAGATCAACTTCCCTACGAAATGGTCTGGGTCAGGGAAGACAGCCAGATTATATATGCCAATGCCAAGTTTTGTGAGGGTGTGGGCTATAGCCAAAAGGAATGCATGAAACTTAAAGTTTCGGATATCAATGTTACGGTCACCCCTGAAAGCTGGAAAAACCATTGGGAAGAAGTAATGACAAAGGGCGCCGTCCAATTCAGGGCCGTACATAAAACCAAGAAGGGAAAATTCTATGAAGTTGAGGTCCATGTTCAAAAATTCTCATATAATGGAAATTATTACATCTGCGGAACAACAAATGAATTTTCCGAGTCCAGTTTTTACAAAAACCTGATTGATAACACACACAGCATCGCCAATGTCGGAGGATGGGAACTGAACTTGCATGACGGATCTATTTTGGCCACCAATTGTGCCCTGGATATTTTGAATGCCAAAAGTTCGGAAGATCTGACCCCGCCCAAGGTCATCCATAGATTTAAAGACAGTGGCAGGTTCAAGTTCTTACTCGGGCAGGTTATCCGAAAAGGGATTGCTTTTGATGAACTGTTTGAAACCAAGGATTCACCGCCCCGATATATCAGAACTGTGGCCAAACCTATCTTGAAGGGGGATAAAATTTATAAAATATTAGGGGTCTATCAGGATGTGACCGAGATCAAGCACAAGGAAAATGACGTAACCCTCTATAAGACCGTCATTGACAATGTGGAGGACTTGATCTATGTGTACAATGACAAGGGCGACCTGTTGCTCTATAGTGAATCATTGATCGAAAAACTGGGGTACAGTAAAGAAGAGCTGGATCAAATGGGGATGTTCGATCTGGATACAGCCGTCACAGAGGAATTCTACGATGCACATTTCGATATGCTTAGGACAAAAGGGTCGCACAGGTTTGAATGGTTGATCTCAAGAAAGGATGGCACTAAATTCCCTGTTGACATTACTTCAAGCCATTTGAAGTATTATGATGAAGATTATAGCTGTTCCGTGGTCCGGGATATCACCGCAAAAAAAATGCGCGACCTGCAATTATATGAAGCACTGGAAGAAATCAAATCCTTAAAAGATCGTCTGGAAAACGAGAATGAATATCTTCAGGAAGAGATCAGCAATAAAATCAACTTCAATAATATCATATGCCAAAGTGAGTCGTACAAAAGCGTACTTATCCAGGTCGATCAGGTTGCCCCTACCGAAACAACGGTATTGATAACGGGGGAATCTGGTACTGGTAAGGAATTGCTGGCCAGTGCCATACACAGCGGTAGTGGAAGAAAAAACCGCCCCCTGATCAAAATCAACTGTGCCACATTGCCAAAAGACCTTATAGAAAGTGAACTGTTCGGCCATAAAAAAGGAGCCTTTACAGGGGCCATCAACGATAAAGCAGGGAAATTTACCCTTGCGGACGGAGGCTCGATCTTCCTTGATGAAATCGGAGAACTGCCGCTGGAATTGCAACCCAAGCTATTACGGGTATTACAGGAAGGTGAATATGATGAGTTGGGCGGTACCAAAACGATTAAAATTGATGTACGGATCATCGCGGCAACAAACAGGGATTTAAAGGAAATGATACGTGAAGGGAAGTTCAGGGAAGACCTTTACTACCGTTTAAATGTTTTTCCCATCCATAATATTCCATTACGAGCTAGAAAGGACGACATCCCTTTACTGGCCCAGTTTTTCCTGGAAAAGTATTCTGCCAAGGCCGGAAAAACTTTTAAGCGTTTATCCAAAGATACCATTGACGCACTCATGAACTATAATTTCCCCGGCAACATCAGGGAACTGGAAAATATGATCGAGCGTGCGGTAATAGTTGAGAACGGCCCAACTTTAAAACCAGGAAACTGGATACCTGAAAAAGATATTGTAGCCGCATCCAGCGACTTTAAATCATTCGAAGCAAATCAGAGAGATTATATTATTGAGGTGCTGGATCACACCAATTGGCGCGTCAGCGGACCGAATGGCGCTGCAAAAATTTTAAAGATGAAGGACAAGACACTTTTTGCCAAAATGAAACGTTTGGGCATAGAAAAGAAAGTTAGTTTAAAATCATAAAGGAGTTGATTAAATAAATCAATTACAATTTGACCTTAATCTTTAAGTCAAAATCAAATACCCGATCTATTAACTAAAAATCTCGATCTCCTCAATGACATGCGTCATATCTATACCTCCATAAACACTCTAAAGAAAAAAATCTTCTGGCTCATGAAAAGAAAACAACATTCCCTGACCATATACTATCGTATGAGAATATCAGTATATCCATAGAGCGTCTTATTCCCTTTTTAACGTTTTTGGATAGTCTGAAAGTACATAGCAGACCAAATCAGGTGCAAAGTGAAATGAGTATTTATTAAGGTTATTAGGGAAAAAATTAATGTTTATCCTACTAAACACGAGGGGATTTCGAAAGAGAATAAAATATTGATCTTGAAGTACTCAAACCCTAAAAAACCGTAAACATTTCATTATCAGCACGTAAAAAATTAAACCACCCGCTAATCCTACATTTTATTCTCCTACGATCAAAAATAACTACCTGATATTCAAACAAATAAAATTCATGAAAAATATCTAAATTTTCTGAAATCGAACTTCAATCGTTCATGCTTAATTCATTATAAATCAGATGATTACATTTAATGAACCTACATAAAAAAGCGGGATTTCTTACAAAAATCCCGCTCAGTCGAGATAACAGGAATCCAGGTGAATACTTATTACCTCTTTTAAAGTTCTTTGAAAGCCTAAAGGAAAACAATAAAATGGATGATGAAGATATGCTTTTCATCAATTATTTTTAATGGGCATAAAAAAACAGCCCTTGTCTTTTGATAGAGGGCTGTTTTATCTAATAGATTTGAAAGAAGATTTCACTTTCTGTTCTGTAACATCTTTTTTTTGATTTTACTTAGAAATTCGTGTGAAATTCCAAGGTAGGCAGCAATTTGGTGTTGGGCGATTCTTTGTGTCAAAGTTGGGTACCTCTTTATAAAATCCAAATATCTTTTATCCGCATTTTCACGAAGCATACTAATCATACGCAATTGCATTGCCGATAATGATTTTTGGTTCATTATCCTGAATAGTTTTTCCACTTTGGGAATTTCATTATATAGCTGTTCTTTTTTGTTCCTGTTGATGGTTAAAATGACAGAGTCTTCCAACGCTTGAATATTTAGTTGCGAGGATTTACCTGTTACAAAACTACCGATATCCAAAACCCACCAATCTTCAATAGCAAAATAAAGGATATGTTCCCTAAGGTTTTCGTCCTCGTAGAAAACTTTAAAACACCCTTCAAGTACATATCCTTCAAATTCACAAATTTCACCTTCTTTCAAAAGAACCGTATCCTTTTCTACTTTTTCAAGTGCGTAGAATGAACTGAGTTTTGTCAATTCATCTTCTGACAAGTCTACATATTTTTGAATATTCTTATGAAATGAAGAGTGTTCACTCATTTTATTTTTGTTCTTGTTGCAAATAGGTTTTGCTTGTTATGATTTTTGCATACAGACCGTCTAATGCATTAAGACCAGCCAAATAGGATTCGGTCACTTGTTCAGCCGGGATTATTTTTCCGTTCAGTTCCCGGTCTCTTGTGGTCACCGCATCTGCTATAATGGTATTGTTAAAACCATAATCCATTGCTGCTCGTGTTGTTGCATCTACGCAAACATCGGTCATCATACCCAAAATTACTAAATTTGAAATATTGTTTTCTTTTAAATAATCCAGCAGTTTAGTATCCCTGAAACTATTAGGGTAGTTTTTGGTGATGATTTTCTCGGTTTTAAGCGGTGTTACACTTTTGTGAATTTCTGCTCCTTTGGTATTGGGCAAAAAGAACGTAGCACCATCTTGGAGAGCAATATGTTTTACGTGGATTACAGGCATATCATTATCTCTGAAATACGAAAGCATTTTAGTTGCATTTTGTGCCTTTTCATCTGCTGATACCAGTTCCATTGTTCCTCCCGGAAAATAATCATTTTGAATGTCTATGATTACCAAAGCGGTTTTGCCATTTTCGGCAAATGGTGTCGTTTCCGTTGTGTTTTGTGCCATAATGTTTTCTTTTTGATATTCGTTTTTCTGTTGTTTACACGATGTAAGCGCTAAAGCAAATACAATTACTGTCAATGTTTTTTTCATCATTTATAGTTTTATCTTACCGTTCAATTAACTATGGCACAAATGTATAATGACACTTCTGAACGATCAGTTGAACAAGTTCAAGAAAGAAGAAAATGAGAAGAGCAAGTCAACACAGGCCTTATTGTCTTTCGCAGGAACAATTTCAAAAATTATGAACTGCTGTATTCCGTTATCGGGAGCATCGCGAGCATCTTTTGTCACTTCTTTCAGCCACCTACGGCCTGGTCTTATAATATATAGTCCTCTTCGATCATCATCAATATGTAGGCTGATAACCAAATTAAGGATACCCGTAACATAATTTAGTTTTTCATACTCCTCCTTTGAGGAATGGGGGAAATTTTCTTATATATTTATAAAAAGTAAAAACATACGAACCAAACCGTTAATCAGAATTAAACCAAAATGACCGAACAAGAAGTGAGAGATAAAATACTTGAGATTTTTAAATCAGAAAGAAGTAATTCTTCCGCTGATTTTGATGAAAATCATTTTATGGACTTCTTGACTCATCCGGCACATCAAAAAAATACAATCAAGAATTCATTTAGAGGAGTTAGAAAGTATCATAGGTTTATGGATAAACTTGAATTGGAATTTGGAATCTGTTTTAGTCTTTCAGATTTGGACACCTATTACAGTATTGACAAGTTGGCCAAAAAAGTGTTGGAAAGAATAAAAAAAGGAAGAGGTAACAAAATGATTCTTCAAAGAAGGAATGAAGAGAAAGAAAAATACATCTTTGAAACAGCGCTCACAATTATTCTTGTTGGATTGTTTTATTGGGAAGGAATTCATTGGATTTCAATTCTAACAACAATCGTATTTGGTATAATGATTTATTGGATTTTAAACAGTAAAATTTATAATAAAAGGCACATCAAAAAAATGAATAAAAGATTGATGATCGATAAATAGCTCATACAACAAAGATGGCTATAATTCATTGCTTTTGACTTCCCTCTTAAAAATCTTTTGCAAATTTACTATCTTCGGTTTACGGCGAAAAATCCGCGAGGATTTTTAGTATGGTGTACTTGCAAACTTAAATGCCAGGCCAAGCAACTACCCATAACCAAGATCTTTAGCAACTATTAAAATCAATACGCATTACATGAAGAATGTTTTTTTACTCCTTACTTGTCTTATTATTTTTTCATGCTACGATGAAAATTATGAACAAAAGTTAGTTGGTACCTGGAAAGTTACCCAGGCAAATTTTGCAGGAAAAGGATTCTCTGATGCATCTATTCAATCATTCAAAGAGAGTGCTGAAAAAACCACATATCAATTAAAGCAAGACAAATCGTTAGTGTTTGATTTTGGTAACGGTATGGAACAAAAAGTTCCGGCTAAATGGGATTATAAAGAAGGGATATTTTTCATCATAATTAATGGTAGTATGAAAGAAACATACAAGATATTAACTTTAGATGATCATTTTTTAATTATTAAAAGCCACCCTTCCAGGTCTAAATCTGAATATGTTGAATTACACATGGAAAGAGTTCCTTAAACTTATCCGTACTAAAGAAATAAACATTTTGCCAACAAAGAACCGGTTGAACAAATCTTTAATTCCCGGAAGTCAAACCAGTTTTAAAATGGGACCATTTCAAATGGTTAACCATCAATACTTTTATGCTTGGAGTTTTATGAGAAATACCCACATTGTGTTTGGCAGGGGAAGATCAATCCGGCTTTCAGAGGGATTTGTTTAACCGCATGCATAGACTACACTGATCTTCACATCATAGACCCTACAGAGCCGGTAGGTAAAACCGTTGGTCCCGTTAAACACATCATTGACCGGATAGGGATAGGGTTGGAGGTCCAGCACTTCCACTACGTGCAGTACGCCTTCGGTTTTGATAAAGTCCTGGATGGCTTTTTCTTCTTCTGCGGATAATTCCCCGGTATTTTCCCGGTAATACAGGTAGGGCAGGCAAAAATCGGGGATGCGATAGGTTTGTATTTTCGTTTTCATGGGATTGGTTATTTAGTTATTTGTAAGGATTACTGTGTAGTGGTATCTGGCGTGTGTCCCGGCGGCTGCCGGGAGGTCGTCACCTGCAAGCCAATGTTAAGGGGCTTCCCGGGAAGGGAAACCCCGGTTGGTATCAGTTCATATTCAGGGCTGCCGCCCCGTGTTGTACAAAGGCGTTGCAGAGGTCGAAGGCTTTCTGTCCCCGGTTTTGGGCTGTTCCCCCGAGGTAGATGGATTTCACTTTGGCGTTATCATCTTTAAAGTTGCGCACATTCTGGTAGTAGCCGGTCACGGCGTTGTAGGCCCCGAACACGGTTCCTTTGGTGGTCTGCATTTGTTGGCTCTCGGCGATCATGGCATAGGAGAACACCTGGTCACAGGTATTTTTATAGGTGGTGGACAGCTTGTCCTCCTCCCCTTTTTCAAGGGCTTGCCAGGTTTCCTTATTCGGGCACATGGCCATGCGGATCAGTTGTTTTACTTCTTCGTCTTTAATGCGCACTTGTGCCCATTGGTTAAAGAGGGTTTCGAGTTCCTGGCCAAAGGTATTGGCCAGTCCCATTACTTTATGCGCATCTTTAAGGCGTTGCGCTGCATTGGTGGTATGGCGGATGCGCACCACGTTGGTTTTATTTCTCATGGCGGCATTCAGGGTATTGTGGCATACGATGCGGATGGGGGTAAAGGCAGCGGTAATGCTCCCTGAACCGTCGTGCGAGGTGGTCAGGAAGATGTATTTTTCGGTGATATCATCCCCACCCCCTACGCGGATATACCCGGGGAGTTTGGCGGTAATGAAGACCCGTTCCCCGTTGCCTAGCGCCCCGGCGGTTTCGTAGAGGATGCCCTCTCCCCCGCCTACGATCTCGTCAAAAAAGGCAAAGGCTTCGGTATTCTGTACCACCTGGTAGTCTTTCCCGACCACCCCGAAGGCCTGCCCGGTATCTGTCCGCACGGTGGCGAAATGATCCGGTACGGGGATAAGTTCCTGCGGGCTGCCCCCGGCATCCGGGTTATCCCAATGGGCAAAGACCGGGATTTTGTCCACCTGGTAGTCCAGGCCTGCGAACTGCATGGCCTCCTCACTGGTGGGATAGTCCTGAACGACCTGCCCCAGGCCGTGCCATGCGGTTTTCCGTGTACTGAAAAAGCTGTACTTTCCTGTTTTGCTGTTCAAATTGATGTTGTGCATGATGTAAAAGATTTACGTTAAACAAAGAGTTTGACTACTGCGGTCGGGATTGGTGCTGCCTCCCCTGTGGGGTTTGCTTTGACACGGCTCCCTTTCCCGCCTATTTTTTTTGCCCTGAAAAGGACAAAAAGACAGCCACTAGCCTGCTATCCCGGTGCACGGGGGGCATAAGTCCCGAAGGGGGCCGCAAAGGCGGCATTAAGCGCCCCCCGTCCAGCGGGATGGCTATTTCTTTGCTGTCCTTTTTGTCCCTTTTGGGTCAAAAAACGCTTCCGGGCTACGCTTGTCAGCGGTAGGTTCAGAAAGGCTATGGCCTTCAGAGGGCTTGTAGTATGCGTCAGGGATTGCAGCGGGTACCCTTTTCCCCGGGGGAAAAGATTGGAGCGGAAAGCCCGGCCCGGGGGGAGACGCCCCAAAGCAGAAGATCACAGCGGTGGGCAGGGACGGTATACATTTCAGGGGATTGGGGCGCCCCAGTTTTAAAACTTCCTTTAATTTTAGGGACATCAGCCGACAAACGGTCCCTTAGCGGAGCGATCCGTACTTATCGGCCATGGCATACCGGGTCACCATCGGGGGTATTCCATTATGGATTTCCGTAAAATAGTTTACCTTTAAATGTTTTCCTTTGAACAATGGGGGAAAATCCCCTTTGGGATATGGACAAGGTTTTCTTTTATTTATAGGATGCAAACCGTACCAGGGACACAGCATAACAACGTATTGCTATCCTAAAACCAACTCCGTATAGCATTACGAAACGTTATATTAAGCTGTCAGTGATAAGATGAGAAAAGGAATTTTATTAATACTCTTTTTGACTTTGAACCAAATTGGATTTTCACAAGAAGGAAAATATTTTGGAGAGGAATATGCTTGCACAGAAATTAGCGCAATCAATCACTATTACTGGATTGACTTAAAAAAGGACAACACTTTTGAATATCATATTTTTAATCATGACGACCAGCTAAAGTGTAGGGAAGTTAAAGGAACTTGGAAAGTTCACAATGACACACTTTACCTGACTGAAAATAAAAGAAAAAAATTTTTCTATCTAATTTCAAAGGACACGATAAAAAGTCCAAATAAGGATATTTTTCATAAAATAATGACTGGACAAGACGATGAAATAGTGAATAAGGGCATTGACGATTTTGGACTTGGAATTACCGAATTGGTTAAATTAGAAAAAGTGCTCGACGGAAAAACTGGTTTGACGCGTGAAGTTATACTGGAATGGAGTAACAAAAAATCCTGTCGCTAATAACTAAGCGTTCGTGTGGTCGGTACGGCCACATGAACGCTTAGTTATTGTAAAACGTTTTTTATTTCAATCCTTTTATTGTTTCTTTTAAGTCTTTTATTTCAGACCTCTCTTCATTGATTTTTCTAATCACAAACTCAAGTAACTTTAATATTTTCTCTGATTTTTCAAGACATTCTTTTTCTGTCAGCGAATGAAGTCCTTCAGAAGTTTGATTGTACAGTAACTTAATTGGATTATCTCCTAATACTTTTAAAGAGTTTGGAAGGTGTTGGAAAATATTGTCGTAAATAGTACTAACTTTTGGATTTTCTTTATGCTTATCAAGCAATTTCTGAATTTCAGCGGTATGTGAGTCAGGTAATAGTTTTATGCTCTCTACAATGTTTATTAATTCTTTTTCTATTATTCTTCGAAAATATGCGAACGACCCGATTCCAAAATTTTTATCGAGAGCATTTATTCCTTTGAAATACCATTGATTTGTTTCTCTGTCAAAATAGTTACTTATTATTTTATTAGGAACTCTTTTAATTTCTGGAAAAGCTCCTACCTTTTGAATATAAATATTCGTGTTTGGGTGTTGTTCTGTGTTCTTTTTGTGAAATGCGATATTATCAACGTTATCAATAATATTTGAAATCGGTTTATTTGAATAAACATTTAGGTCGAAATATATATGATATTTATTGCAAGATTTACATTTTCCAATTGCCGTAAATATGTAGTTCAATTTCCCGTCAATAAAGTGGTCATCGTGTATTAAATCTGCTCTATGACTACCAAAATAATGCTTTCTTGCTTCATCTAAATCCAATTCAAAGGTTCTGTTTGCCTGTTCGTTTTCACACCAATATTCAAAAGTTCTTCCAACAAAGTCAATTGGGTCGGTGAAGTCTTGATTCCCAATATAATAATCCTCTAAAAGAATATATTCTTTATAAAGTCCGTAGTTAGTTAGAAATTCTTCCATTGGGTTTTTCAAAATGTTTTACAACTCGTTATACATTAACCTTTCGTATGGATATGCAGAGTTAGTTTCCGGATATCAATACATTGTTCCTTTACAACTTAGCAAATCGTATTGGGTCGCGAACACTAAATCCTTATTCGTTTCATGGCAAAAAAAGCTCGTAAACAATTTTATTTTTATACATTCACTATTCTGTCATTTTTATCTCTACTTGCCATTCCCCTGTCTATTGCTAAAGCAATGCCTTGCCTCACGGCAGCATTTACTTGGCCCCCTACCCTGGCATATTGAAAAACTTTGGCCACTGCACGAACAAGGTCTTCTTCCGGCATACTTATTTGATTCACAAGTAACTCTTTTACAGCATTTGAGATTTCGTAAATCGGTAGGTCTTCTGCATTTCGGCGTTCGGAGGTTTGTGCCGGAATACGGTATACCGTATAGTGTTCCGGAACCTGGTTATCTTTCCAAAAACAAGCGGTTCCATTGCTATCCTTGGTTCTTTGCAACTCCATTTTTTCAAAAATCTGGTCAAGATAAGCCTGAATACGAGATCCCAGCCTAGCTATGCCCCATGCCTCTAATATTCTTTTACATAAAAGCGATTCATTGATAGGGGCTTCTATTGCTATTACCTGTCGTACTTGGTCCATGATCTTCTCCGTACTGTTTTCCGACAAAAAGTCTTCATAGCTCACCTGGTACAAAGGTGTCAATTCTGTAATGGTATAGATCGGATTCTGCCCAGTGCGGAGGTTTTCCTTTACCGGAAGGCTATTAATGAAATTTAAGCTGCTGTTCAGCTTATTTTCAGGCAGGGGTTCAGGTGTCGTTTTTTCTTCAAAAGATTCCGGTATAGAAACATCTACATGGGTCAGTACCGGTTCGGGAGTATCTGTTTCCATATTTTCTGCAACTTTATCCGGAGCTTTCTCTTCTTTCTTCCCGGATTTTAACCTGTCGAGGAATTCGAGAAGGTCCTGTAATACTTCTTCCCTATATTCCCATAGATCCAGGCTCCATATCCTGAAGATATTCCAACCCAACAGTTTTAACACTGAGGGTTGTATCACGTGGCGGTCTCTGGCGCTTTTCCCTGAGCGGTAATTTGCTCCATCAAATAATATCCCGGCAAGATATTCCCCGTCCTTATCCGGGTGGATAACAGCCATATCTACCTGATAACCGGAATTCCCGATATTGGTCTCTATGCTATAGCCCTGTTCCATGAGAAAATCAGCTACGGAGGCCTCCAGGTTTCCTGTTTGATTGTCCCGGGATAAGGTAACAGGAGATACCGGGAGGGCCTTTTTACCTCTTTCAGCAAAAGCCAGAAACGCTTTTAATCCAGCCACTCCTTCCGAGCGTGTACGTGAGAGGTCGATCTGATCTGCATGTAAGCTGGAATAGACTTTCATGGCATACCTTGCCCTAGACACTGCAACATTCAACCTTCTCCAGCCTCCTTCACGATTCAGGGGCCCGAAATTATGAGAGATGTAGCCATTTTTATCCGGACCGTAACATATTGAAAAAAGGATTATATCCCTTTCGTCTCCCTGAACATTTTCCAGGTTTTTGATAAACAGGGGTTCTTCCAGGCTATTATTAATCTCTTCCAACACCGGGTTATTTGCAAATTCATCATTTAACAAATCTTCAATCAGGGTCTGTTGTACCGAACTGAAGGTAACGACCCCTACACTTTTTCTTTTCCCTTGTGGAGCTGTCAACTGTCGTGTTAATTCTTTCACTATGGCAACTGCTTCTGCGCGGTTTTGCCGGGTTTTACCACGGTCATAAACCCCATTTATCCCCATAAAACGTACCCGGGATATACGATCATCGGGAGATGGAAAAGTAAACAGGTTGTTATCGTAATACTTGGCATTGCTAAAGGCTATTAAACTCTCGTGCTGGCTGCGATAATGCCATTGCAGTTGCCTGGATGGAACAGACAGTGCCTGACAATCATCAAGGATGCTTTCCAAATCCTCATTACTGTCATGCTCATCAAAATGTATGGAAGAAAAGAAATTTGTCGGGGGCATTTGTTTAGGGTCCCCTACCACAATTAGTTTTTCTCCACGGGCAATAGCACCTACCGCTTCACTTGTCGGCATTTGTGAAGCTTCATCAAAAATAACAAGGTCAAAGGGGTCGTTATCAACCTCCAAGTATTGTGCTACTGAAATAGGGCTCATAAGCATACATGGTGCTATTCGCGGTAACAAGTTGGGAATTTCGTTAAATAACTGGCGAAGTGATTTTCCCCTGCCCTTACTTTTTATAGCCCGCTGTAATATCCCGGTTTCCGAGGTGGCTACGGTACCTTGCGAGAGTTCGGGAATACGCATGGCCAATTCGGCATAAAGCATTTCCTGGGTAAGTTTTGTAAAGGCCTCGATCCAGGTTTTGAACCTGGATATTCGGGTATCGAAATGCTTTCCATTAAAAATGGATAATTTTTCTTCCTGTTCTATGATTATAGTTGCAAGCGCCCTGTACAGGCTTTTACAGAGTGTATCTTTGATCTCTACATCGGAAAGCTCTCCTTTTTCATACACATCAAGCAGTCCTTTAAGATTCAGGGACATTGCTTTTTTACGCACCTGGGTCCAATGATACCAGTTTTTAAGTTTATCCAAATGCCGGTTCCAACGCATCGCTTTCTCCATGCCAACATCCACCCCGGCATGTTTCTCATACCCCAAGTCGCAGCCGACCAGTTTTTCTATAACTCTTCGCTCTTTTTCTTCCTGTTGTATAACCACAGGCAGTTTACTGAATACGTCACCGTAATGTTCCTTGAAATATACATAGCCCTTGTCGTATAAATGTCCTATGGCTGTTCTTATCCTAAAGGCCTCTTCTTTACCCGGCAACCGTTTTAAAAGTTCCTGTTCCACACGCTGTATTCCCAAAAGGGCTTCGTTGAGTTTATCCCATCTAGGCGTACCATTTCTCCATAAGGGCCCGAGTTTTTCCGTTAGAAAATTTTTATGGTCATCAATCTGCTTTTGGTTTTCCTGATACGACAATAGATCCAGTAGGATCTGATGTATTTCGGTCTTTAGTATTTTCCCTGTTTTCAGGTACCCATACAAGGTTTCCCTCATCTTTTTTTGCGCAAAATACCTTGGCAGGAACCATTGAACGGAAGCCATGTTCCACGCCGTTAGCATTTCCCCGGCAGGGGCTGTTAAGTATGTAGCCTGAAACCGTTCCAGCAACTTATGTTTGAGTTCATCTCTTTTTTCTCCGGCACGTATTAACGGTTGAAGTTCCTCTCCCAACCGATATAATTCCCTTTCGGTAAAGAATTTTTCAGGCACCTGCGGTAGCTCATTAATAATCCGGATCATTTGATTAAAATCTTCCAGCTTTTGATCATCCCAGGAAGTATCGGACCAATTTATAGCGGTTGCAATGTTTTCCAGGAGCTCATTTAAGCTTTTCCTGTGTTTTAAAAATACTTCCAGTTGATCGCCCAGATTGTCCTTAAAGCCACTGTTGTATGTTGAGACCTCAATACCGTACAACGGGTGTTTACTCGATGCCCCTTCACAGATAAGCGCAGCGATTTGCAATTGTTCGGCAACATCCATAAGTTCCTGTACCTGTTCCCTGTTTAATGTTTTGAGTTCATCTGTATCAAACGGTACATGGTCCGAACCCTTTTTACATCCAGAATATGCATTAAAGAGTTCAAAAAGGGAGTACCCGCAGTATTGTCTTTCGTGAAGTTTTTCGGCATATTGGTTGAGTTCGTCCCTTAAAAGGTCCAGTCTTTTGGAGTGACTGGTAAAGTGTTCAGGGATTTTACTTTTGGCAACTTCCATCACCTTACGGAACTGTTCCAACACTTCAGACTTTCTCGCCTTATTGGAATGCAATTCCAGGCAGAAGGGCGCCAGGCCTATAGCTTCGAGGCGATTTTGTACTACGGACAAAGCGGCCATTTTCTCGGCCACAAACAAGACCCTTTTGCCCCGGTACAACATATTGGCTATCATATTGGTGATGGTCTGTGATTTCCCGGTTCCCGGAGGACCATGTAGTATAAAACTCTCTCCGGAGACTGTGGCTGCGATAGCCTGCAATTGCGAAGCATCCGCACTGATAGGGAGCAGGAGTTTTTCATGGCCGTATTTACGATCCAGCTCTTCTTCCCGGGTGTATTTTAGCGGGGCTTCCAGGCTTCCTTTAATGAGCCCTTTAACAATAGGGTTCATTGCGAGTTTTTCAGCATTGGAATGAATATCGTTCCACATGATGAACTTACTGAAAGAAAAAGTACCGAGAAAGATTTGTTCTTCTACATCCCATCGCGGAACGGACATGATCGTCTGCCTGATGATATTAAACACCAAGTTAACATCCACGCCACTTTCGTCCCTTGGCAAAGGGTCCAGTCCTGAAAGGGAGAGGCCGTAATCCTGCCGTAACTTTTCCAGGAGTGTGACATTCAGCACCGTTTCTTCCTCTCTGCTACGGATGATGAACCCTTTTTTTACTGATTTCCGGATAATTTCAACCGGCATGAGCATTATGGGGGCAAACCTGGGTTTCTGGCTGGATGGTGTTTCGTACCATCGCAGTAAACCGATAGCCAAGTATAAGGTATTGGCGCCATTTTCTTCCAGCGCATGCCTGGCATTCCTGTAGAGGTTCAACAATCCTTTATGCAGTTCCTCTTCGGTAAGGTATACCCTCAGGCGATGTTGCTTGAGTTCTTTCTTAACCAGCTGGAGAATGGGGTCCTTATGATGCAGTGCCTGGTAGACCCCTGTATTTCTCAGCGGGTTCTCCCAATCTTTGGGCTTTGCCAGGATTTGAAATTCTTCCCCCTCAGCCATTGCATCTTCCAATTCATTAGGAGGAACGGGTATGAGCTGTAAGGAGGACCTGGTCATTCGGAGGTTCAACAGGTTATTTCGTAAACTAAGGTCGAGCAATTTCCTTTCCCATAGCTGCTGTTTACCATAGTCTATTTTTTTTACATGCTGCAACTCAACAACACTCTCAAGAGCTACCGGGCTTCGTAAATCCACGGGGTCTTCAGAAGGATGGTCAAAGGTTATGATCTCCCAATCCTCTCCCTTTTTCCTACGCAACGGGACAGGTAGAATACCACTAAAACGGCTTCTGTGTATATCTATAAAATACAAAAACTTATCCAAATCATTGAAATGATTCGCTGCTAGTTCCATGGCCTGGTCAAAAGAAGGAACATTGCCTTCATTCATGGCCGTTGCCTCGATGAGTATAATTTCATTGATCCCACTTACCATCCTTTTGGTAAGCAAACTCGGATCGTCATTGACGGCATCGGGGAAGGTATCATCGATGAGCCAGGCTCCGACAAAGGCATGTCCTTCAATAACGACCAGGATAGGATGGATTCCCATAGCTTCCAGGGCAGATGCGTATAAAAGAGACATTTCCAAACAATTTGCCATCTTTGTTTTCAATACCATATCGACCATCCGAACGCGTTGTCCGATCCCTCCAAAACTTGCTGGGACAGTACAGTAGGTAATGTTTTTTTCGGCAATGGTTTTATACAGTGCTGCCATCAATTTCTTTACCCGGTCCGGGTCCTGGCTTTGATAGTCGTCCAAAGCGGAATTATCCGTCCATTGCCGCATGGTCACAGAGGTTGCTTTCAACAGCGGGGCCAATTCGGGTAGGTTAGGCATTACAAAAGCGGAGATCATTTCAGGAAGCACGCTGCTTCCGAGCCATTGGTCATACGCCAGAATGTCAAGGGGGTGGGTTTGATTGTAAATCTCCTCACCGTCCACCATCACGGTCAGGCGTAATCGCGAGCAAAGCTTTTCTGTTAAGGTGTATATAAATGACGGATTCAGTGTTAAATTGATCGTTTCCGGTTCATATAAGGTATCCGGAGGTAGCTGTTCGGCAAAAAGCTCGATGGGTTCGGCAAAATCATCTTCAGGAGTTATATTAACCTTGAGGTGCTCCCATTGTTTATCCGTATCATTTTTAATAGCCAATGATTTTAATACGGGCACATGATTTTGGTATAAAGCATAGCTTACCGCCGGAATATAATCGAAAACAATAATTTCTTGAGTAGTTTTATCTATCATACCGTACATTTAAAAGCGTAGAAAAGCTATCCAATATAGCAAAAAATAGGTTAAATCCGGTTCTTTATGCAAACACAACGGCTATTTTCCTTTGGACACCAAGCACAACATTGCTTTGAACCGCTGTAAACATACATTATGGATTTCTAAAAGCCTTACGGATATCCTTAAAAACATGTTTTTACAATTCAAAAGCCCTTGAAAATCCCTTTGATTTTTAATTCCTGAGAGAAGATGGCTTAACTTTCTTATAAAATACCCTTAACCGGTTTTCCTTATTTATTTTCCAGAAGACCATATTACCTTCCGCTAACAATTCTCCGGCTGGGTCGGCCATGGCACTATTATTAGCCATCCTCACTATCGAAGTTGCTCCATTATGGATTTCCGTAAAATAGTTTAACTTTAAATATGTTCCTTTGAACTATGGGGGAAAATCCCCTTTGGGATATGGACCAGGTTTTCTTTTATTTATACCATACAAAGAAGACCAGGAACAATGTATTGTTATCCGGAAATTAACTCCGCATATCACTACGAAATGTTAATAGCTAGCTGAACATAAAGCAGGAAACTCAAAATAAAAAATAATCTATGACACGGACATCTACTGATTTTTCTGCGAAAGAGCCTTCCTTAGGATACTTCTACCAAATAAAATATGCCCTACTAATTCTTTTAAGTCAATCTAAAGAACTTGACAACCCTAAAATACGTATTGAAAACCTTGATGATATTGAAATTGAGGATATCAACAACTTACAACTATTGCAAACTAAGCTACACATAAAGAATAAAGCGAATCTTACTGATTCTAGTGTTGATTTTTGGAAAACAGTAAGAATATGGTCGGAATATATAAATGACGGAACCATTGAATTAGATACAACGATTTTCAATCTAATCACAACCGAAGAAATTCCAAGTTCTAGTGTTCTTCATAAATTTAAATCTAATATTACTTTAGACAGTGATGCTTTAGAGGTAATAAAAAAACTTGACAAAATTTCAATTGAATCTACAAATAAAACCAATGAAAAAGCTTATTTAGCCTATCAAAGTTTATCACTCGATAATAAAAAAAGTCTGGTTAAACGCATTAGAATTTTAGATAATTCAATTGGAATAACTGAAATTAATGATAGAATAAAAAAGGAACTTATTTTTTCTACATATCCAAGTACCATAGACGCATTTCTTGAAATTTTAGAAGGATGGTGGTTTAGAAAATCTATCGATAATTTGACAAGTCAAATTGACTTTATTAGTGCTAGTGAATTACAACTAAAAATTGCCAACATAAGCGATTCTTTTCAAGCAGATAATTTGCCAAACCATTTCCCTGTTCAATTAGAAATAACTGACGAAGATGTGGAAAGCTTAAAAGAAAGAAATTTTTTGAAGCAACTTGAACTAATTAATATAAAAGTAAATTCAAAAACTCTTAAACGTGCTATCAGTGATTTTAGACGTGCGTTTGAACAACGCTCTAAATGGCTGAGACTTGATTTATTGAATCCAGATGAAGAAGAAGAATATGACTTGAAATTACACGATTATTGGAAGAATATTTTTGACATTATGTGCGACCAAACAGAGGATAAAAGTTTAGAAGAATTGGTTGAACTAGGGAGGGAATTCTATATAGGACAATTTGCGAAAACTTGTCCGCAAATTAAGATACGAGAAAAATTTAATCAAGATTATCTAACAAGAGGTAGTTATCAAATGCTTTCGGATTCTAAAAAGATTGGTTGGCATCCAAATTATAAAGATGAGATATGAACCTAAAATGGACAGAGCGAAACAAAATAGTTGCTAATTTATTTAATCCGGCTTTCTGTGGAGAAATTATTAGAGCAACTGCTCAAGAATACAATAAACACACCAATACAAATTTTCCATTTGCATTTGCATTTTTAGTACTGCCAATCGTATTGCACAAAGCAACTAGAGAAAGGATGCCGCGGACTGTTAAAACTTATTTTTTCGTATGGGTAGAAAAAAATGACGATTTATTTTTTGATTTTACGAAACGCTCAAGAAGTATGGTAAAGTACACCAAAGAGGCCCTATCCTTCTTACTTTTTCACAGCAAAATTGAATTTGAAGATAATGCTGGAATAATCGTAACAGAACAAAAAGTTAAAAAGATAAATAAAGACGATTATCAAGAATATAATGAAATTTTAAAAAAAGCAGAAATGCTAGGAAAATGGTTGTCATCTACGAGTGATGTCAAGTCTATTTACTCATTTTTAAGAATCACACCTTAATATGCAGATAAAAAAAATCATCTTATACAGTCATAGTGGAGAAAAAAGAATTTTACCATTTGAGCTCGGTAGAGTCAACATAATAACGGGAGAATCAAAATCGGGTAAATCAGCACTAATTGAAATATTAAATTATTGCTTGGCTTCAAGTGGTTGCGATATCCCCGAAGGAATAATAAGAGATACCGTATCATATTTTGCGGTCTTGTTGACTTTTAAAGATTCAGAGACGGCATTTATTGCACGTGAAAATCCAAATATAAAAGGTATTCAAGCTTCAACAACCGTTTGTCTAATAAGGAATCTAGGAGAAGAATTACCTGAATTAGAAAGTATAAACTCCAATCTGAATGTAGATTCGTTAAAAGAGTTTTTAACTAGAAAGATTGGTATTTCTGAGAATGTTCACGTTCCCGATACTTTAACAAGAGAACCATTAAAAGCCAACTTTAAGCATTCACGCTTTTATTGTTATCAACCACAATATTTAGTAGCTGACCCATATCAACTTTTTTACAATCAAAACAAGGAATTTGTTCCCCAGTCAATTAAAGACACCCTACCATATTTTTTAGGAGCCGTTAATGAAAATTCATTAGCCATTGAAAGTGAAATTACTCAACTTAAAAAACTACTAAACAGACTACTAAGGGAAAAAAGAGAGTCAGAAAAAATTAAAGCTGAGGGAATTAGCCAAGCATTTTCACTTGTCAATGAAGCAAGGGAAATTGGAATTCTGGAAAAATCTGCTAATCCGCAAAACCAAATAGAGGCATACTCATTATTAGAATACGTATCAAAGTGGGAATATCAACCACTTGAAGTTAAAGCTGAAAACTCTGCTTTAAAAGAACTAATTGATAAAAGAGGTGAATTAAGAATTGAGTTAAGCAAAATATCAGATAATAAGAAAGCAGCTACTGATTATCTAAAAAACTCATTTGGTTATTCATCAGAAGCAAAACAGCAAGAAATTCGTTTAGAATCAATTAATTTATATAATGATTCAAGTAAAGATAAATCATTGTGTCCATTGTGTAACAGTAAATTGAACAACCCAATACCTTCGATAGAAAGTATAAATCAATCCTTAGCTTCCATTAGAGAGGATCTAAGATTCACAAAAGCTGAAAACCCAAGAATTCAATCCTATATAGATACTATAGATTCTCAATATCATTTGTAGCCTTCCCTAAAAATAAGACAGTTTAAAATTCGAAATTCTTAACTTTAAACCATTAAACTGTCCGATGAAAAAAAGTAGATTTACCGAAAGTCAGATCATCAAGATCTTAAAGGAAAACGAAC
>NZ_JAHKRR010000013.1 GCF_018863395.1 Sinomicrobium weinanense | reverse complement strand
TAAATACACCTTCGACACGTCCGACCTAATCATTGTGATCTCTAATTCCGGCCGGAATGCCCTGCCCATAGAAATGGCCATGAAAGCAAAGCAGGAAGGACTGAAAGTCATAGCCATCACCTCATTGAAGCAGTCCAAAAAAATAAATCGAAAGCCCAAAAGAAGCTGAAATGAAAAGGTAGCCGCAGAAAGCAAAGCCTATCAGCAAATACCGCAAATCTTATCTTTTGTGAATGAGCAGGGCGAGGATAAAATGAAACACCAGATTCATAGTAATTACAGTCGGATAAAATCAGATGTGCTGCACATTGTGGAAAGCGAAATGGAGCGCATCAAGAACGCCCCGATCTTAAATTACCTGATGCAGCAGAAATCTTAGCTAACTTAGGGGAATAAAATAAACGATTCTTTAAAGTTTCCAATTTCCATTTTTTGCATTTTGAACAACTTTCGCACTCTTTTTAGGTGGAGAAAATTTCAGGATTTTTTTGTAAGTTTATTAAAAATAATTGGATAAAAATGACTGATTTTTTGCAACGACATATTGGCGAACATATTGATTTGAATGATGAAGAATTTCACACCGTTTCCAAATTTTTCAATTCAGTTAAAATTCGCAAACGTCAGTTTCTCATTCAGGAAAATCAGTCGGTAGATACAATGTATCTGGTAAAAACAGGGCTTTTAAAAAGTAGCCTGATCGATGAAATAGGAAAAGAACATATCTTACAGTTCGCTAATGAAAACTGGTGGATTTCAGATTTTGCTTCATTTTTTAAAGGAGAAAAATCGACCGTTGCCGTAGAAGTTATAGAAGATGCAGAATTATTTAGCATTACTATTAACGACTTAGAACAACTTTGCAAAGTGATGCCCAAGATGGAGCATTTCTTCCGTGTGAAGTCAAATTTCGGATATGTTGCCCTTCAAAAAAGAATCCTTTCACTAATGTCACACACGGCAAAAGAACGATATGATGAGTTTTGTCTGATGTACCCTAATATCTTTTCACGAGTTCCCAAAAGATTAATTGCTAATTATTTAGGTGTTACAAGAGAAACACTTAGCCGTTTGCAGATGTGATCTACATCACACTATTTTTGTGAGGTATGTCCTTGTTAAAAACTGTATTGGCGTCATAACTTTACTCTATTAAAAAAACAAGTTATGGATACACCAAAAGTTTGGTTGGTAACAGGCGCTTCAAAAGGATTTGGATACGAATCGGTGAAACTTCTATTAGAGAAAGGTTATCGCGTAGCCGCTACATCCAGAGATAGTTCAAAATTAGAAAAACGAATTAACAGTGACCATTTTCTACCGCTTACAATGGAAGTGGCGAATGAAGAAAGTGTTTCTAAAGCAGTTTCCGCAGTAATGCAGCGTTTTGGTAAAATTGATGTTCTGGTCAATAATGCTGGCTACGGTTTATTGGGTGGAATCGAAGAGTTGGCGGATGAAGAAATAAGAAAGGTTTTCGCTGTCAACGTATTTGGACTGATAAACGTTTCTCGGTCAGTTTTACCAATAATGCGTAAACAACAATCCGGACGTATTTTAAATATAGCCTCTGTTTCAGGTTCTGTATCAGCTCCGGCTACAGGAATTTACAGTGCTACTAAAGCAGCCGTTATTCAAATTTCTGAAGCTTTATCTAAAGAAGCCGAAGAATTTGGCATCAAAGTTACTGCTATTTGTCCGGGAGGATTTCGCACAGATTTTCTGGATAAATCTTCGATGGCTACGCCAAAAAATGAAATTCCAGAATACACTTTGGTAAGAAACACAGTGGAACGTTTTGGAGAACTCAACAAAAACCAAGGTGGCGACCCCAAAAAAGCAGCTGCAGTTTTTATAAAAATTGGAGAAATGCCAAATCCTCCTTGCAGAATTTATCTGGGTTCTGATGCGCTAAGGATGATGAAGAAAAAAATAGCAGATGTCAGTCAATCTTTAGACACTTATTTTGAAACCAGTCAGGAAAGCGATTATTAAAATATTCAATCATAAATTTTAAATACAATTATTATGTCACAAGAATTAAGTAAATCACCGGTATTTGACGGAACAGGTTATGAGCCTTCATTTTTCTCACGTGGAGAATTTGTAGCTCCTAAAACCGATTACAAAGAAATAGATTACAAAAACCTCAATACGGATAAAAATAAAAAAGTATTGGTAGTTTGTACGGAAGAAAAATATATGGATATGGCCAACGGGAAAAAATTCGCAACCGGGAACCATCCTGTAGAAACTTTCGTTCCTATTTTGCATTTGCAGTCGGCAGGCTATGAAGTTGATTTTTATACCATCAATGGTAATCCAATCAATTTAGAATTATGGGCTCTTCCGCTAAAAGATGCTGTCGTAAGCAACGTTATCGAAAAATACAGCGAGCAGTTAGCTCGTCCAAAAAGCCTGAAAGAATTCGTAGCGGGTGGTTTCAAATCAGAGTCAGAATATGTTGCGGTTTTCTTACCAGGTGGTCACGGTGCAATGTTAGGTTTGCCGGAAAGTGAAGACTTGAAAAAAGTAATCAACTGGGTAGTTGCCGAAGACAAATTTATGTTGGCTATTTGCCACGGCCCTGCAGCGCTGTTGGCAGCCGGATACGATGCAGATCCTGAAAGTTTTCCATATAAAGGTTATAAAATCAATGGCTTTCCAGATACGATAGATGTTACGCTTCCGGAAATAGGCTATCAACCGGGAGAAATGCCTTGGTTTTATGGCGGAAAACTAAAAAATTTGGGCGTCGAATTTCTGAATGATGATATTTCAGGAGCTTGTCATACCGACAGAAAATTAGTGACTGGTGACAGTCCATTAGCCGCTAACAAGTTTGGTGAAATGTGTGCGGAAGCCTTATTAAAGGATTCCAACGCAAACAATGACTAATTGCTTTTGCAGTATTTATTTAGATTGAAATAATCAAAATATACATTAAACATCACTGCTTCTTGCAGTGATGTTTTCAACCTAAAAAATTTAAAAAGATATTAGAAGCATTTTCAAAAGCACCAGATTTTACACTAATTGACCAAAACGGGAAGAAAGTGACACTCAGCGAATTTGAAGCTAAGAAAAATGTTGTCCTTGCATTTTATCCATTCGATTGGAGTCCCGTTTGCAGCGATCAGATTTCTTTTTATAACGAGATGCATTCGCTTTTTGAAAAGCGGGATGCCATAGTTATAGGTATTTCTGTTGACAGTATGTTTTGTCACACCGCATTTGCCGAAAATAGAAAATTAACTCTTCCTTTATTGGCAGATTTTGAACCAAAAGGTGAAGTTGCTAGAGAATATGGCGTATATAATAATAAAGAAGGACACGCAAGCAGAGCACTTTTTGTGATTGATAAAAATAGAACCATCGTGCAGAGTTATTTATCTCCCGATAGTGAGAACCCAGGAGCTGACGGCATTTTAGAAGCACTGGATACAATGAATAAAGCCTAAAAACAAAATATTATGTCACATTTAAAAGAAGCCATTTCGGCAAATGATTATACAAGAGGTGCAGAAAACTCTCAAGTCCAGATTGTAGAGTACGGTGATTTTCAATGCCCATATTGCGGACAGGCAGAGCCTATCGTAGAGAAAATGTTGAAGGATTTCGGAAGTGCCATGTATCTTTCAGTGGTGTAATAGTTCTTCATTGTCCCCTTTTTCAGAACAAATGCCATATTTTCGTGATGATATGCAATGAGTTCCCGTAAGGTCTTACTATTATCGTCTTCTCCTAAATATCGGGCTTTAATGGCTTCTGAGGATATAATTTTATCTTCCTCCAAAAGTTCTTTATGACATTCCAGTAGCCTGTTATATACTTCGTCCAGATAGGCATTTAACGTTCTTACCTTTTGGGAACTGCCCCGACCTCGGCTTTTGTTGCTGTCCCAATCTTTGTTAGCAATGGATCTCTTTAAACTGATTTCTGCGCGTTTTCCGCTAATGGTAATACGCACATAGATGGAAAGTTGATTTGGATTGCTCCTTGATTTTCTGGTAAAGAAGATTGCCGTAAAAGTGCTTTTTGTCTTCATTTTCAATGACTTTAAATTAAACAATACGTTGCTAAATCGAAAGTCAAATCATATCTGAAAGCCCTCTAAAGATAGTACAATTTTAATGAAACATTGCACACCGAATTACACACCTTTTATATGGTTTTAAATGAAATCAATTGAATGCATAAAAAACAAAAAACACTGAAAACCATACGATTAACAGTGTTTTGTTGTGACCTATTTCTAGGTTCGTCGGGGTGGCAGAATTGGAATTCATTTCACACACCCTTTAAAATCAGCATTTTACATCTCATATTTTCAAATAGGACACCCATTAGGGCACCTATAACGGCTATTTCGGCTTTCTGCATTGTAAATATAATTATTTTAACTCCAATTGTTGAATTTCATTGTAATCCTTTCCCCGGACAACTTCAAAATCTTTTACCATTTCTTCCAGTTTCTCCAGATTTTCTTCTGCGAAGTTATTTTGCTGGGACATATCGTCCTTTAAATTGTACAACTGGAATGCGGAGGAGTTCCCCAGTTCAATATTCACCAGTTTGTTAACGGCAGGGCCGTTATAGGGCGGGATCATCAGCCAGTTTCCTTTTCTGAAAGCCGTCCGGGAAGATGCTTCAATGACCAACGATTCCCTGCCTTCGTTACTTTGTCCCAGGAAAACAGACAACAGGTCTTTGCTGTCGGTGGTATTTTCTTCTGTCCCGGCCAATCCGGCCAATGATGCCAGCAGGTCGAGCTGGCATACCAGGGCATCTGATACCCCAGGTTGGATCTTTCCTTTCCAATAGGTTATAAAGGGCACTCTTGTCCCGGCTTCAAACAAACTGTACTTCCCCCCTCTTAGTCCGCCTTTAGGATCGTGGTTCCCTGTTTTTTCAACGGTATTATCATTATACCCGTCATTCAGAACGGGGCCGTTATCGCTGGTAAAGACCAGCAGGGTATTTTCGAGCAGGCCTTCTTTTTCGAGGGTTTTCACAAACTCCCCGACAACCCAATCGGCTTCGAGGATGACATCTCCCCGCGGCCCCAGGCCCGATCTGCCCGCAAAACGGGGGTGCGGGGTCCTGGGCACATGGGGTTGTTGCAGTGCATAATATAAAAAGAACGGTTTGTCTTTATGTTCTTTTACATAGTTCTTCGCTTTGTCCAGGAAATGGTCTGCCATCTCCACGTCTTTCCATTTTGCAGCTTCCCCGCCTTTCATATACCCTATCCGGGGAATACCGTTGACAATGCTGTTATTATGTCCATGGTGCCATGTCATGGTCAGCATTTCCGGGTTTGAAATGGCTGTGGGTTCTCCCTCGAAATTTTTGTTATAGTCCACTTCGATCGGGTCTTCCGGGTCCAGGCCAACCACGTCACCGTCTTTTATATACACGGTAGGCACGCGGTCCTGTGTTGCCGCCATGATATAAGACGATTCAAAGCCCACTTCATTGGGGCCGGGGAAAATATGTTCGTTCCAGTTTACATGTCCAGTTCCCAGCCCTAAATGCCACTTGCCTACAATCCCGGTAGCATATCCCTGCGACCTGAACATCTTAGGCAGGGTCTTCTGCGTTGTTGAAATTAAAAGGGGGGCTGTTCCCGGTAAGATCTTCGCATCTTTATTGCGCCAGGGGTACATTCCGGTTAAAATGGCGTACCTGCTGGGGGTACAGGTGGCCGAAGCAGCATATCCGTTGGTAAAGCGGACCCCGCCCTCAGCCAGTTTGTCGATATTCGGCGTCTGTAACCCGGTTGCCCCGTAGCAACCCAGGTCGCCATAGCCCAGGTCGTCCATATACAGGATAACCACATTGGGCTTTTGCTGTGCCTGCGCTACAGATGTATTTTCCTTTTTCTCTTTTTTGCATCCTGTTAGTATCAATCCTGCCAGGATAAAGGCCATGATATATACCGACCGGGGGTTTAATACGGTCAAAAGTGCTTTTCCCTTTAATGTTAACTTCACGATAAGATGGTTTTAAAGTAATTTTTTTCCGTTTTGCATGGACGGGTCACCATCCCTTTCATAAATAGCCCTGTCTATATCCTGGGGGTAATTGTTATACCAGTCCAGCAATTCTTCTTTTAATTCTTTTGTTTTACCCGGCATATCGGCAGCAATATTGACCGATTCCCCTTCGTCCTTTGCAAGGTTATAAAGCTGAATATGGGTTCAGTCCACATCCATCAGCAATTTGTAGTCCCCTTTTCTTATGGCCAGGTCGGGGTCGTTATTGCCAAACAGGCCCGGCCTGTCCGGGGGGCGTAACCAGAACAGCGCTTTTTGCCTTTTGAGCGATGTTTTTCCGGTGATCGCCGAAGAAACATCAAGTCCGTCTACCTGCAGGTCCCTGTCATTGGCAACACCGGCTATGGCCGAAAACGAGGGCAACAGGTCTATGGCAGAAAATACCGTTTGGGTGTCTACCGTACCTTGTTTTTCCTCCGGGATCACACCGGGATGCCAGGTGATAAAGGGTTCCCTGACGCCTCCTTCGTAAATCTGGGTTTTATGCCCTTTGAGGTTCCCTGCCTTATTTACACCGGCATCGGGCCCGTTGTCACTGGTCAATACGATCAGGGTGTTTTCAGACAGTTCGGGGTCCTCCCTGATATAATCGAATAGCCGTCCCAATTGCCTGTCCATCTCGTGCATAACCCCCAGAAACCTGGCATGTCGGCTGGAATCTCCCCTCAGGTCTCCCGGAGGTTCGAGCGGGGTGTGGATATCATCGGGCCAGACATTGATATAGAACGGTTTATTTTCTTTTCGGGCATTCTTTATGGCTTCAATGGCCCTGTCTACAAATATTTTGGTAAAATTTTCCCGTTTTATCCAGTGCACTTTTCCCCTTCCCAGCGCTGCGGATTGCTTTTCGAGGTCGGGGCGTTCGGGGTCATCGCCCAGGTCCAGGGTCTCAAATTTTGCGAGGTATCGCTCTCCAAGCCCTTCGAACTGGGTCACCGATTCGTCAAAACCGTATTCCGTTATTAAGGGGACATCGGCAATATCACGGCCCCCTCCCATATGCCATTTTCCGATATGTGCCGTATAATACCCTGCCTTTTTCATTTCCCTCGCTATGGTCGGGGCCTTGATGTCCAGGCTGTTCTTCATGCCCCTTTCTTTATTGGCCCGCCGGTCGTGCACATATGACGTGATCCCCCATCGGCTCGGGTATTGCCCCGTAATACAGGCCACCCTTGAAGGTGAACAGATCGGGGAATTGACATAGAATTGCGAAAAACTCAGGCCCTCGGAAGCCAGCCTGTTTATATTCGGGGCATCGACCTCGGTATTCCCGTAGGTGGGGAGATCCCCATAGCCCATATCATCGATCAATATAAAAAGAATATTGGGTTTTTCCGAATTATTTTCCGGGCCGTTCCCACAGCCGTACAAGGTAAGGAACAGGCTTATGATAAAGAATTTGCCGTATTTGGGTTTCATGGCCTATATATGAATCATGATAAAAATTAAACTCCGTTATTTTTCAGGCTTAAGACTAATCGGATGGCGCCTCCGTAAGACTTACCGTAAACCTGGCCACCGTATTTTCCGGGACCTTCACATCAAATCCTACCATCACCGTCCCTTTGTTTTGCAGATTGTAGGCGCCGTATTTATAATTTCCGAACTCACATAGGTATTCGGCCGGGTTTTCGGAAGGCCTGATCGCCAGTTTAACCGGTATATCCGAACTTACCTTTAACAGTATCACTTTCCCTTTTTGGGAGAGCCTGATGGTGTTCTTGTCCATGATCTCGGCCGATGCGGGAGTAACCATATTCCACCTCAGGTCCACAGGTTCGGCATTCACTTCGATACGATCTTCTATTTTCAGATAGGAATCGTCCACTATGGTCGCTTTCCTGCTGGCCATTTTTAATTCGTTATTAAAATTCAGCACCGATGTCAGGTCTATTCTCGCGCCCCGTTCGTGCCCTTTTTCAAAGGTTTCCGTGATCTCCGCTCTTCCTTCGACATTATGACGCCGGTTGTTAATGGTCAAGGTATTGTGATTTAAGTTATTATACCTGAACACCTCCCATCGTTCCGCATCCTGGTCCAGGTTCCACAGGTCCACACCTTCGGATTCGAGCGTAATATAGCTTTGCAGGCCGAAATCCATGGCCCACCTCAGCCCGTCCGCATCGTACACAAAGGTCCCCTGGTCCATATGTGAATGGCCGTCGGAAGCACTGCCTCCCTTAACTCCCAGGTATTTTCCTTTTGTACCTTCCCAGCTGGTACGTATAATGGACACCGGAGTAATTCCATGTCCCGTGAACATTTTGCGGGACGGCGGCTTAATTTCGGACAGGGTCAGCCCTTTTCCGAAAACAAGGGCATTGGGCAAAACCCTTTCGATATCGGACGATACTGTTTTGGTATATAACCCGTCACGGATCATATTGACCTCCTGGAAGATCAGGGACGGATCGTCTAATTTTTGTGCAAACCAGAACATGGAAGAGCGGGCAGTCTGGCTTTTTCCACAGTCGTAATAATTAAAGTAATCCCCGGAAGGCCCTCCAGCAAAAAGCATATAATACGCGGAGTCTAGGAATCCCGGCGCTTTTGACAAGCCGTTATCGGACCCCAGCGCACTTTCCAGGGCGGCGATCAGCATCACCTGGAATGTGGTGCCGTAATTCCAGTACCCCGGGCCTTCCGGATAATTGCCGTCCGGGGCATAGGCTTCCAGGGGCAAGCGGTTCGATTTCAGGGCCCTTTCAATAATGGCGACCGACTGTTCTTTTTCGTCTTCCATAATGGCCAGGGCCCCATAGACCAGTCCCGCATTACAGACCGAGTTCCAATTGCTATGGACATCGAGGAACCAGGCATGGTCTTCAATATACGAAGGCTCAAATGCTTTTTTCAGTATAGCCTCCCGTACATTTTTCCGGGTGCTTTCCTTCAGGTCGTCATACAACCAGTCGTAAGCGATGGAAACGGCCATGCACATCTCACCTACATCCAGGAAATGGGTAGGGTTCCAGCTTTCAAAGGCACAAACGGCATTGAGTTCCTTTTCAGCCCTGTGCAGGTATTTGGCACGGCCTGTCATGCGGTAGCTGTAAGACAGGTAGTACAGCCTGGTCAATGCCTTCCGGGAAACGGCCAGCAGCCTTTTGCCCTTTTTCTTAAAAACCAGCGGTTCTTCCGAAAGCAGATCATCGGACACCCGGCGTATATAAGCATCTACTTTTTTAAACTCCGGGTTTCTTTTTAATGATGCCTTCAGTGTTTTTTCATCCGCTTCGGACAGTAATATCCTGGGATGGTCCGCTATCCGGGAATAGTTGTATGAAAGTGCGGGCTCTGCACTTTGCGCATTTGCGCCAAGGCACAAAACAAGAACATACCCTATAAAAAAGCCTTTTAATATATTCCGGCAGGTATTTTTTCGTTTTCGGGGAATACTTGTAACTATGATCTTCATTGATTTAGGTTTTTATCGGGAACATTTACTACCACCCTGTCCTTTGTTCAAGACTTTGATTGATCAGGGTTTCCTGTAAGGGGTAAGGCAACAGGAGGTGCCTGGCCCTGTCAAAGTTATTTCCGGGGGACAGATAAGTCTGATGGAACTGATTCGTACTGTTAAAAAGTGCATGGTTGCTAATGGTTTCATTGGTTTCCATCAGTTTTTCCTCAAGCAGGTCCCACCGGATCAGGTCCTGTTTGCGGAGTCCTTCGAAACATAACTCGCGTAGCCTTTCATCGACGATCTCCTTAAAAAAATCATCGTGGTTCAGGCTTCCCGTATAAGGTTCCAGGCCCACCCTTTCCCTTACGGTATTAAGATCGTTCAGCGCAGCATCATTGGCTGCTGCCGTTCCGAACCTGCCCCCGATAACAGCCTCTGCATGCATTAAAAGTACGTCCGAATATCTTAAAACGGGGAAATTGATACTTGTAAAATTGGGGTCGGTATCTGATCCCGGTGTATTATTGAGAATGGTATAACCGGCATCTGTGATCTTTTCCTCTTCTTTTAATGCGTTGAGATTGGAGGGTTCCCATCTCCTGAATTTCCCTATGCCGTATTCCTGGTTCAGGGGGTAATCGAAAATATAACTCATGGTGTATGCCCGGTTGGCACTGGAATACTTGTTGCGATAGCCGGCAATATTCCACTCCCTTCTCGTATCTTCCTGTGAATATATATGGTAAACAGGTAGCCCCACATTGACCTTACAAAAACCCCGCGGGATATCCTGGGTCCCTACAAATTCGACACCGTTGATATTGCCCAGCCTTCCATCTACCGTTAACCCCATGCTCTGAAAGTTGCCGAACGAGATCTCAAACAAGGATTCCCTCAGGTCGTACCTGTCCTGTAAATAGCTCAGAAAGTGGTTCCTGTAACTCATACTGTCTACAGCATAGGGCACAATACCATGCCAGCCATCGTTGATAATGATCTCGCATTGTTCCCGGGCTTTCTCAAAATATTGCTGGTTATTCTCAAAGTAGGAACCCGCTTCGCTACCCGATAAATAAGGTTGAAACCCGCCCATTCTCAGGTAGAGCCGGGCCAGCAGGCCGTGTGCTGCCATCTTATTGGGCTCTCCCGGCACATATTCGGAGCTGTTGGCGTGTTTCAGGTGTTCTGCGGCAAACAGATAGTCGCTTTCCACCTGGGTATAGACATCGATCAGCGGGGATGCGGGGACATTGTTGTCTTCCTGGGAATAACTGGGTGTTAGCCTCAATGGCACCGGCCCGAACCAGCCGGCCAGGTTATAGTAGCAAAATGCCCTCATAAAACGCGCCTTGGCCAGGAGATTGTTATATGCTTCGGCAGTAAACAGGTCGGGGTTCAGGTTTTTCTCGAACTGGTTGACCAGCTGAATACAGGTATAGAACCTCAGCCATATATTTTTGATCGCATCGCTCGAAGGCGTATGTGCATATTTCGCATCGTCCCAGGTAGGGTTATTGGGATCGTTCGTATAGCTTTCATCCGTTCCGGCCTCGAGCAGGACATTGAACTTCCAGCCGTAAACATCGTCGTTGGCCAGCTCACTATAGATCCCTGACAGGGCCAGGTCTGCCTCTTCCCGGGTAGAATAGAAGGATTCGGCCTTCCAGGAAGATTTCGGCTCTACTTCCAGAAAATCGGAACAGCCTGTCCACATAAACGCTGCCAGGAATATCGCTGTGAAGTATATATTCTTTTTTTTCATGTGCTCAAAATTTATAACTGTTTTTTCAAAATGTAAGTTCAATTCCTCCCGACACCGTGACACTTTGCGGATAGGCGGAGTAATCCAGCCTGGGGGTCAAAGCCCCGAACCTTCCGACCGACACATCCGGATTATAGCCTTCGTAACGGGTCCAGGTATAGATATTTTGTGCGGACACCGACAACCTGCACTTTTTCAGCTTCAGTCTGCCGAGCACTTCTTCTGGCAGGTTATATCCCAGGACCACTGTTTTGAGTTTTAAATAGGAGCCGTCGTCGATATGCCGGGTATCGAGCTTATAGCCGAAAGGCGCTGTTAAATTTACCCCATCATATCTCATCCCGCCTATGGTTGTTTCGGTGTTTGTCGGTGTCCAGATGTCGGCCAGGGACGTCAGGCCGTTCCTGTTTTGCCGGTATATACTTCCGAATTCCGATTTATTGCCATTCAGTATATCAAAGTCATAGGCCCATTGCAGCAGGAACTGAAAATCAAAAGCCCCGATCTTAAAACTGTTGGACAATCCCCCGATATGCTTCGGCTGCGGATTTCCTATGATGGTCCGGTCCTCTTCATTGATCACCCCGTCGCCATTGAGGTCCCTGAATTTCACCATCCCCGGCCGCATTACGGTACGATAGGTGGGAATCCCTTCTTTCAGTTCATAATCCCCGCCATTGGTCAGTACAAAGTCCTCCATCTGGTAGATACCGTCAAACTCAAGCCCGTACATCATTCCCACAGGATGGCCTATCCTGGTAATATACTGGTATTCGGTCTGCATAAACTGCAGGTCCCACCCGGGGTCTATAAGAATTTCATTTTGTCCGCTGTTCAGCTTCTCTGTCCTGGTTTTGTTGAACGAGATGTTGAAATCCGTTTCCCAACGGAACCGTTCTTTCCTGATATTCCGGAAATTCAGGGAAAATTCCATCCCTTCATTGGAAATCTCACCTACGTTTTGCTGTACCCTGTCAAACCCGGTACTCAGGGCCATATCGGCATCCAGCAACAGGTCTTTTGTTCTTTTTTTGTAGTAATCTACCGTGAGGCTAAACCTGTTAAAGAGGTTCAGGTCCAGGCCCACATTGGTCTGGGCCGTTGTTTCCCAACGCAGGTCGGGGACTGCCATATTACTTTGATAGGCCCCCGGCGAAAAATCCTGGTTTGGCCCTAACACATAACCGCTGGATGCATTGACCGCAAACATGTTATAGGCGGCAAAATCCCCGATGCGGTTGTTTCCCGTCAATCCCCAGCCCGCTCTTATCTTTAAATCGGATACGGCCTCGACGCCCTTCATAAATCCTTCTTCCGACACTCTCCAGGCGAGCGAAAAAGACGGAAAATAGCCCCACCGGTTCTCTTTCTGAAATTTCGAAGACCCGTCGGTCCTGAAATTAACCGTGGCCAGGTAGCGGTCCTTATAGCTGTAATTGACCCTTCCGAAATAAGACAATAAGGCATTGGCCGAGTGGGAAGACCCCGCTATTGTCGCCGTTGTTGCGATCCCCAGGTTGTCTATACCGAACTGGTCTGTCGGGATATTCCTGTTTTCCAGGTTGGATGCCTCCCTGGTACTGTACTGGGCCTCCATCCCTACCAGTGCGCCATAGACATGACTTCCTTTCCTGTCACTGAATTTCAAGGTGTTTGAAGTTGACAATATATCCCATCGGATATCGGATATAGAACCGTGTATGCCCCGGTTGGTCCTGGATGCCTGCTGGGTGTCTGCGTTAAAAAATATGGTACTTTCCTGGCTGGTGGTCCTGTAATTCCCGTTGACATTCAGGGTGAATTTCTCCAGAAACTTATAATTGAGCCCCAGTGTTCCGGAGAGCACATCCCTGGTCACTGCCCTGTCGGTATTTTCCAGTGTTTTTACAGGATCGTACAGGTAGGGGTCCTGGTCCTGTATGGCACTTTCCTCTTCATCGCTCCAGTTTATGGGATTGACCGGCCTGAAGGAAACCGCATCCCGTATAACGCTGGTCCTGGTATTTCCGGCTACCTGTAAGCCTTTACTTTTTATTTTACTGTATTCTATCTGGCCGTTGACCTTGAGATTGTCATTTACTTTGTGCGTAAATTTCAACCGGTTATTGATCTTTTTAAAACTTGTAGTAATGAGCGTCCCTTCCTGGTCGAGAAAATTTCCGCTGTAATACAGGGAGGTCTTTTCGTTCCCGCCCCTCAGGGAAAGTGTGTGGTTGCTGGTATATGCCGTTCTGAAGATCTCGTCCTGCCAGTCGGTCCCCTTCACATTTCTGTACAATTCCGGGTCGATCCAGTTGGTCTTGAATATCCTTACGTTCTGCCCCGGGTCGTAGTTATCATTGGCATAGGCCAGTGCTTCCTGGTATCTGGCAAATTCATAAGGGCTCAGCACCTCCAACCGGTTGGGAATGATCTGTACCCTGGAGAACGAACTTATGTTTATATCCGTTTTCCCGTCAGACCGGCCGCTGCGCGTATTGATCACAATAACACCATTGGCCCCGCGCGAACCGTAAATTGCGGTTGCCGAGGCATCCTTCAGGATATCGAAACTCTCAATGTCGCGGGTATTGATGCTGGACGGGTCGAAGTCCTCAAGGGGAATGCCGTCTACCACATACAAAGGTGAATTGTCACCCGTTATCGAATTCCCTCCCCGGATCACTATATTCTGGGAACTCCCGGGCGTTCCGTCGCCCGCCGTAACCTGTACCCCGGCTGCCCGGCCTGCAAGGGCTTCGTCGAAATTCGCTGTTGGGGCCACCGAAAGTTCCTCGGGGTCTATGGCAGATACCGAACCGGTGAGGTCCTTCTTTCTGACAGCCTCATACCCGATAACCACCACTTCGTTCAGCTGTACCTGGTCCGGTTCGAGGGTTATATGGATCGTCGTCTGGCTAAATACATTCTTTTCAACTGTTTTAAACCCCACATACGAAAATACCAGGATGTCCGATGGTTCTATACCTTCAATGGCATAGTTCCCGTCAAAATCCGTTGTGGTCCCTTTCGGGATGCCTTTTACAATAACATTGGCCCCCGGTATGGGCACCCCTTTATCATCGGTGACAGTACCTGTAATGGTCGTTTGGGCAAAGACACCGACTGCCGGGATAAAAAACAATAGTACTAAAAGTTTGATTGGTTTCATATGGTTTGTTTTTGAGGTCAGAAGTCCGGTGTCCGAAGTATATTTACTTCCGATTTCGAACTGTCATCCCGAGCCCTTCGACAGGCTCAGGACAGGCTAAAGTCGAGGGACCGGCTTCCGACTATTTCATCGTTTTCTGGTTTGCAAACTAACGATATGTTTATTTTTTTGCTTCCGGAAAATATGCAGGCCACTCCCCTTTTACCCTAAAGCCCGGGGAGTTTGCCCGGACTGACCGGTTTATTTATAAATGAGGATCGGGCACCGCATTAATCGGTTGACTCGTCTGCCCTGTAATTAAAGTCGGAAAGGAAATACGTTCCCCCTCTTCCGGGCACCTCTGCGTTGTTCAATAATTCTCCCTCAAAATAGGAGGCCACCTTAAAGGCCACCGTAAAGTTCCGGGAGATCAATTCCGAAGGAATATCGAATGAACATTTCACCCATTTCCCATAGAATGTGGTACCGGGTGTTTTTCTCCCATCCGGATCGGGGCCTTCCTGGTTGCCGGGATATGGAGTTCCGATAAATTCGGGGCCCCAGGGCGGACCGGAAGACTTGCCGTCGGTTACGCCCTCCGACCTTCTGCACCTTATGCTCTCATTGACCCGGATCCAGGTGCCGTTGAGCCAGTTCCCTTCTTTGTCCTGGATGTCCCCCCCGGTATAATCGGTAGAGATATACACTTCCAGGTCTGTGGGGGTCCGCCCGTCTTCCATGTAGGTCTGGTAGGCCGGTTGATAGTAATAGTTAAAGGAAAGGTCATAACCGTATTGAAACAATGTCAGGTCTTGTGTGCCGGTAACCATCCATGAAGTGGCAGGATGTGTTACCCCACCGGCAAAAGTCTGGGTTTCAAGAACCGTCTGGGATGTATTTTCCCCGGGCCTTTCTTCAGGGGTCTCCAGAAATCTCCCGGCACTGTTATCTACAACACCCCAGATATCTTCCCCGTTTCCGGGAACAACAACCTGAACGGAAAACCCTTCCCCTCCTGTCGGGAAAGACCCCGAGGTCTTTAAAGTAGGATAGAACGGATAAACGGTTTCAACGGGCATCTCTTGCGGTGTATCTGTAATGATCGTTGTTATTTTGTCTTCAAATACCGTTACTTCATTACTGATATTGCTCACCACCCGGACCGTAGGAGATAAGGTATCATAGACCGAATATGTAAAGTCCGGGGCCAGGGAGATCTCCCCGGTTTCCCCGTTAATGGCCAGTTTATCGGTATGGTCCCCCAGTTCGAAGGTAACATCTGGATTGGCATTGGGAAGAAGGGGTGCGCTTGTCTTGCTTTCTGGATCGCCGTACACCAGGTTCTGGTTTTTGGGAGAGTAGATCAAACTACCGGGCAGAAGCGGGGCTATATAAAGGTGAAAAGCATCCTCGAACACGGTCGAATATTCCACGCCTTTGGCTTCCGTACTCACTTTAATGGTAAAATAATAATCGCCTACGGTAAAATTATGACCGCCGGCTATGGAAATAATACCATTACTGGCCGAGTTCGTTGCATTGACAGATTCCAGGGGGTTGCCATTTTCATCAACCTTACCTTCTTCGGGGTCTACCTCAAATTCAACAGAACTACTTTCGCCAATGCTCACGTATTGCAGATACGATTCGTCCAGCAGGGTACCATCTTCTTTTCTTATACTCACCAGTTCAAACTCAGGGGTAAGACCACCTGTTTGAACGGTGGGAGGTATGGTGGCAATATTTCTGCTCTCTCTCGCATCCGTAATACTCACATAGTTCAGGTTTGCCGGGTCCCCTATTTCTCCCGGATCCGATTTAAAGGAAGAATCGTCACAGGCCGATATCGCCAGAAGGTAAAACAGCAATAAAAGAAATCTTCTGTTTTTCATAATTCATAAATTAAAAGGTGATGATTTTGGCTGAATGTTAACAATAAAACCGAATTATTCACAAATATTAAAAAAAACAAATATTACCAAGGGGGGATAATCGTCTAAATCAAGGGGGTATTTTGATGGCAAGTCCATTCGTCCAAGGAGGTTTCTGGATTATTCTCCCTTGTTTCCACGGGTGATTCATTCATTTAAAACAGACTATTTATACCTCCTGTTTAGACGATTACCCCCCCTTTTCAGAACCCGAAATACAGTACATTGTTTACCGTAAAACACGCACTGTGTGCAACACTAAAATCCGCAAAAAATGAAACTGCAAATGGCAAATTCGTCCAGGTGGTATAAACTGCTTATGATTTGTTTGTGTTTTGCCCCGTACTCAAGGGCACAACAGGACGGCAGTACCGTTAAAAAAAACATCCTGTTCATCGCGGTCGATGACCTCCGGCCGGAACTGGGGTGTTACGGAGCTGCCTATATGAAAACGCCCAATATCGACAAACTGGCCCGGCGGGGAATGCTGTTTGAAAATGCGTATTGCCAGCAGGCCGTCTGCGCCCCGTCGCGAAACAGCATCATGACAGGGTTGCGGCCCGATGCCATGAATATTTACGACCTCGGCACCTTTTTCAGGACAACGGCCCCGGATGTGGTAACCCTGCCCCAGCAATTTAAAGATCACGGTTATACATCAGAAGTCGTAGGCAAAATATACCATATGGGCCACGGTAATCAGGACGATGAATTATCGTGGTCCGTACCTTCATGGGACTATAAACGTGAAGTTGAAAACCTGAAAAGGGTCAGGCGGGGAGATACCACAAGACTGGAATCGGACTTTCCGAGATTAGACGGCAAACACCTCCCCTACTATAAATCCGGGGCCCCCGAAGCACAAATGACCGACGCTATTATCGCACGGATCGCCATAGAACGTATACGCGAATTAAAGGATAAACCGTTTTTTATGGCGGTAGGGTTCAAAAATCCCCATTTACCGTTTGTGGCCCCAAAGAAGTATTGGGACCTCTACGATCCGGACAAGATCGAAATTCCCAAAAGAGAAGACCCGGAAGGTGTTTCGAAATACGCTTTTGTCCGCTGGTCCGGCGAATTAAAAAAATATTACGGAATCGACAGCTATAAAAAAGAGGGCTATCTCCCGGACGACCTCAGCCGTAACCTGATACACGGGTATTATGCCTCCGTAAGCATGATCGACGCCCAGGTGGGCAGGCTGATGGACGCTCTCGACGAGCTGGGCCTCCGGGAAAATACCATTGTGGTACTCTGGGGCGACCACGGCTGGAAACTGGGCGAATACGGCATGTGGGCCAAACATTCAAATACCGAATTAGATACACGCTCCCCATTGATCATAAGCGACCCGGGTTTTCCGGGAGGAAAAAGCAGCAGGTCGCTGGTAGAACTGGTAGACCTCTATCCCACACTCTGCGAATTATCCGGTATTGAACTTCCCGGCCACCTCCAGGGCGAAAGTTTAATGCCCGTGATAAAAGACCCCGCGTATACGGTCAAAAAAGTGGCCATGAGCCAATATCCCAGGGGAAAAGCCCTGAAAAACGACAAAACCCACCAGGAGGTCATGGGATATTCGGTTACGGACGGGCATTACCGTTTTACACGATGGCAATCTTATGAAAACCCCGGGATCGTTTTAGATAAAGAATTGTACGATCATTCCGGGGGGCGGGCAGACATTACCAACCTTGCCAAATTCAAAAAATACAGGTCCGTCGTTCAAAGAATGGAAAAACTGCTGGACGAAAACCTGGAAAAATATCGAAAAGCATCCCATTAATGTAAAACCAACCAAAACCATGAAAAAAAATTACGAGCTCATAGTCCTTTTTTTTTCGCTGTTAGCGGGTAGCTGTTACGCACAGAACAATACGATCGTTCTCGATCCCCTGCCCGGGGGCTCTGAAGGAAACACCAGGTATACGGATGCATCTACACTCCAAACAGATGCCTCAGGTACGGTTTCCTATTACAACAGTAACAGCTATGACGACTGGAGTGTTACCGCAACAACAGTTACCCCCACGGGCGCCCTGGACAAGACTTTTGCGATCACCTTCGGGGGTATGGCAGGCGTAAACACCACCGAAGGGAATGATTTCGGGGAAATGACCTCCCCGGGCGGGATAGACAGGGCCTCAGACGGTGCCCTGGGCATACGCGGGGGTATCGGTAACGGGATCGACTCCGGCGAAGGTTTTTATTTTGGCCTGGACCTGACCAACCTGAATTCCACGGCCGCGGTCCAGATCACCAAAATAGCAGTGGCCCATTTATCCGATCCGGGCGAAACCGGAATGATCGTAAGCCGGAAAAACCCCTTAAAAAGGTTTACTTTCGGGAATCCCGGGGCCCCGGGTGTGGATTACGAACTCAGCAATGGCGCAGGGGTCATCGATGTTTCCTCGTTTAACCTGTACGTCACCGGCGGGGAAGTGAACGAATCCCTGGTGTCCGTATTCAGCAATACCACGGTTTCCAGCGCCTTCAGGATCACACAGGTAGAACTAAAGGTCCTGACCAACATTTTTAATCCCGCTGTCATTGAAAACAAACCACACCCGAGGCTCCTGCTCAAACCGGGCGAAGAATCCGAAATCCAGTCGCTCGTAAACCAGTCCGGGGAGTTCAATGCAATACATTCCTATATCCTGGAACAGGCCGATGCCTTTACCCAGGCAAGCCCGTTGACATACAACCCCAGTAACAACCGTCTTTTAGCGACGGCCAGAAAAGCCATAAAGCAAATTTTTTACCTGGCCTATGCTTACCGGGTGACCGGCCAGGCCTCATACCTGACCAAGGCCGAAGAAGTGATCAATACCGTTTGCGACTTCCCCGACTGGGTCACGTATTCGCTGGACACCGCCGAGATGTGCTTTGCCGTGGCCCTCGGGTATGACTGGCTCTATAACGATCTTGCCGCCGCCACAAAACAAAATGCCCGGGAAGCCATATTGAACTATGCCTTCCTCACCCAAAAGAACAAGCCCTTCTGGGACATGACCTCCAACTGGAACCAGGTGTGTATCGGGGGGCTGGCCTATGGGGCACTGGCCATATACGGGGACGGCACTACCCAGATGAACCAGGAAGCCAAATTTATCTTAAACAATATCGCGGTAAAAAACCCCAATTCCATGAATACCTATGCCGGCGGGAACTACCAGGAAGGCCCCATGTACTGGTCGTACGGAACTACCTATGAAGTGCTGTTGCTGTCTGCCCTCGAAGGGATTTACGGCCAGAACCACGAAACGACCAACAGGCTGACCTATACCCCGGGCTTCCTGGAGTCTGCCGAGTATATGCAATACGTCACGGGAACTTCTTCGCTGTATTTCAATTACAGCGATTGCACCGAAAAACGGGTCCCCCTTCCCGCGACCCTATGGATGGCCGGTAAAGCCGGGAACCCTTCCCTGCTTACCGTAGAAAAAGAACTGATGAAAAACGGGCGGTATGCCAGCGATTATTCCGATGATTCCCGTTTTTTGCCCATAGCACTGGTATACGGAAAAGAGATCGACATGAATAATCTGGCTCCCCCGCAATCAAAAATGTGGAACGGTTACGGGGAGCAGCCTATTGTCCTGGTCCGTACGGACTGGCAGGGTCCCAACGGAAAATATATGGGTGTTAAGGGGGGAACGCCAACGTATAGCCATGCCCAGATGGATGGCGGGTCTTTTGTATACGATTCCCAGGGACTACGCTGGGGAATGGATTTCGGAAAATACGATTATGAAGCCGTAAAAGCCGGGATAGATCCCCCCGGAAGTACGAACGATTTTTCACAGGGCTCCTCCCGATGGGACATTTTCCGGGTGAGCAACCTGAACCACAACACCCTATCGATCAAAAAAAGTTCGGACAGTGAGTGGCAGCATCACAAGGCAGGTGGCCATGCCACTATTGGCCAGATCTATGACACCCCGGCAAAAAGAGGGGCCAGGGTACATTTAAAAGACCTCATCGACTTGAACAACAACCTGGATGCCATCCACAGAAGCATCTACCTGGTGGATGAATCTTACCTTGAAATTAAGGACTTTATCAATAACAAGGGGCAGTCCATGGATATTTACTGGAATATGGTCACCACGGCCCTGGTAGAAACCGTAAGCCCCTCCAAATTAAAGTTGACACAGGGCGGCAAAACCGTAGAACTGGAGATCGTTTCCTCCAATCCCCTGGTTACTTTCACCCTTGCAGATAACCGCTCTACCGATCCTGTCGACTATTTTCCTTCGGCCACCTACGAAAGGAAAAACCCGGGCACGGTAATGGTAGGATTTGAAGCTACCGTCCCTGCCCATGAAAATGTGACATTTACCGTAACCCTGAAAGACGGCGCCGAAGTGCCTCCTTCTACCGCAGAACCCGTAAATAACATCCTGCTGGAAGTTCCCGATCCCAATACGGGGCGGGAGGCCAACGCCTTGTATTACGACACTTCCGAATTTCACATCGATGCGCAGGGAAATGTGGGCATAGGAGGCATTTCTACCGATTATGCCTGGACCGTTTACGGCACCACCGATATCGACAGCGTCTTTGGCAAACCGTTCTTTTTCAGGTGGCACGGTATGGGCACTACCAACACCGGTGAAGGGACCAATTACGGGGCCCTGCTGAGCGAGGCCGGGATTGACAGGAGTTCAACAGGCGAACTCGGGATCCGCGGGGGCCCCAGTAACGGCATAGACCCGGGCGAAGGCTACCGCGTAGGGTTCGACTGTTCGGACCTGCCGGGTTCGGCCGACCTGCAATTAATAAAGGTAGGGATCAGGTTTGCAGGAGGCGAAGAAACAGGGATGATCGTAAACAGGAATGACACTTCCAAAAGGATCTCATTTGGTGGCGACCTGTCTGCGGCAGATGTCATTCTCCCCTCGGGAACGGGATTTGTGGATGTCGAAAATCTCGATATCAACATATCGGGAGGCCAGACAGATTTCGATCTGGCCTCTATCTTCAACACCAGTGCTTCGGGAAGTTACAGGGTAGACAAATTTGTATTTAAACTGATCTCCACAGGGGCCTCCCCCTTAAGCGAAGGTTCGGGGACAAGTGCATTCAAAACCACCGAAAGCGATGTTATCGTCTACCCCAACCCGTCTGCCGGACATATCACCCTGCATCACATCCGGGAGGGCGCAAAGCAGGCAAGAGTAAAGCTGTTTACCAACTCCGGGACCTGTTTACTGGACAAGACCTATAATTTTTCCTCCGGAAGCCATACAATGACCTTAAGCCTGCAGCATATAAAACCCGGCATCTACCTCGTTCAGGTCACCGATGATTTCGGGACTGTAACCACTAAAAAAATAATCAGAAACTAAAATATTACAAATACAAAATACAATCCATAATGAAAATCATCAAGTCGACGATCTTATTGCTTTCCTTAACTGTCTTAAATTGTAAATCGCCCGGGACCACTGAAGCACGACTGGAAAAAAGCGAACAACAACTCACCGCGTTACGCACGCTTTCCATACAGGAAAAAAAGATCCCGAGAAGTATTGACAAAAACGGTAAAAATATCTGGACAAGGCAGCCCTATGACTGGACCGAGGGGTTCTGGCCCGGTACCTGCTGGATGCAGTACGAAAGGACACAGGATGAAAAATGGAAAGAAGCGGCCATTGCTGCGCAAAACCTGTTTATACACCACAAAGACCTCACCAACGACCATGACCTCGGTTTTATCTTTAACAATTCGTTTGGCAAAGCCTACCGGATCACTGGCGAAGAAAAATACAAACAGGTCCTGATCGATGCCGCCAATGCCCTGATCACCCGCTTTAACAAAAATGTGGGGTGCGTCCAGAGCTGGGATGTCGTAGATAACTGGCAGAGCAAACGGGGCTGGAAATTCCCGGTCATCGTAGATAACCTGATGAACCTGGAGATGCTGTTCGAGGCATCGGAAATAACGGGAAACAACAGGTACAGGGAGATTGCCATAACCCATGCAAACACCACCATGCAAAACCATTTCAGGCCGGACGGAAGCTCTTACCACGTACTGGATTACAACCCGGAAACGGGAGCGATCTCCGCTAAGGTCACCGCCCAGGGGTATTCGGACGAAAGCGCCTGGTCGCGCGGGCAGGCCTGGGGCTTGTATGCCTATATCATGTGTTACCGCTATACCAAAGACAAAAAATATCTCGATTTTGCCGAAAAAATAGCAACCTTTATTCTTAATCACCCCAATTATCCCGAAGACGGCGTTCCGTACTGGGACTTCAATGCCCCGAACATTCCGGATGAGCCCAGGGACGCCTCCTCCGGGGCCATCATCGCATCTGCCCTTATCGAACTGAGCGATTATACGGGTGACAGGTATATGCAACAGGCCCTACACATCCTGGATTCGCTGGCCGGCAGTGCCTATACGGCAAAAGAAGGAGAGAACGGGCATTTTGTATTAATGCACAGCGTGGGGAGCATCCCACACGGGAATGAAATAGATGTTCCTATAAACTATGCCGACTATTATTATATCGAAGCCCTTTCCCGCCTAAGGGAAAAAGGCCTGTAACGAGCCACAGTTCAAAAACGAGTCCATAATCCGAAATTCAGACCTATGAAGAGAAATCCATGCTTTGCCATACTGCTTATTGCCCTGCTTTTTTCGGCCTCCTGTAAACAAAGTACGCAGGAAGCACAACCGGGATCGCCGGAAGATCACCGGGAAACCGTACACAAACCACTCCCAGCCCCACTTGCGGAAAAAGATTTTGAAACGGTCATAGACGGTAAACCCGTAAAATTATACCGCATCCGGAATCAAGGTATCGAAGCAGCCATTACCAATTACGGCGGGCGGCTGCTGAGCTTACGGGTGGCCGACCGGAACGGTAACCCCACCGATGTTATTGCCGGAATGGCCGATATAAAAACCTACCGGGAGTCCGACCAACGCTATTTCGGGGCCATCATAGGCCGGGTAGGAAACCGTATTGCCAAAGGAAAGTTCACCCTGAACGGACGGGAGTATTCCATTCCCGTCAACAATGGCAAAAATGCGCTTCACGGCGGCACAAAGGGTTTCCAGGACATCGTCTGGGACGCCGAAAAAAAAGATGAACACACGTTGGTCCTGACCTATGTTTCCCCGGATATGGAAATGGGCTTTCCCGGTACTTTAAACGTAAAAGTGACCTATACCCTTACCCCCGATAAAAGCATCAAAATGGAATACGAGGCCACTACCGATAAAACCACCGTGGTCAACCTCACCAATCATGCCTTTTTTAACCTCAACGGGGAAGGCAGCGGCACTGTCCTGGACCATGTGGTGCAATTCAATGCCGATGCCTACACCCCTGTGGATGCAGACCTCATCCCCACCGGGGAGATCGCCGATGTCAAAGGGACACCTTTTGATTTTTCCACGCCGCACACCATTGGCGAACGGATAGAAACAAAGAGCGACCAACTGAAAAAAGGGAGCGGTTATGACCACAATTTCGTATTGAACGGTACCGGGAAAAACGGGATGAACCATGTGGGCTCCGTTACGGGCGACAAATCGGGCATTGTCATGGAGGTTTACACCCGGGAGCCCGGAATACAGTTTTACAGCGGAAATTTCATGCGGAGCAAGAACATCTTCAAATCGGGGGCAAAAGACCATTACAGGACCGCATTTGCCCTGGAAACACAGCATTTCCCGGATGCGCCCAACCAACCCAGTTTTCCGTCCATAACCTTAAACCCCGGAGAAAAATACCATACAGTATCGATATACAGTTTTTCAGCCCGTTAATACGTATATTTATCCATTATAAAAAATAACCGATGAAACAACCAAAACACCTTTTACTTATTCTTCTGTTCCTTGGTATCAGTGCTGCAACCGATGCACAGACCAAAGTTTCTTCCCTGTTCAGTGACCATATGGTGCTTCAGCAAAACTCCGAGGTTGCCCTATGGGGCACGGACAAGCCCGGCACAAAGATCGAAGCCGATGCAGGCTGGGGCGGGAAGAGCACCGTTGTTACCGACAAACACGGAAAATGGAAACTCTCGCTTAAAACCGAAAAAGCAGGCGGTCCCTATACCGTGGAGATCAGGGGCACCGAAAAAATTCTGCTGGAAGATGTACTGTTGGGCGAAGTATGGCTGTGCTCCGGGCAGTCCAATATGGAAATGCCGATAAAAGGCTTCAGGGGCCAGCCCGTAAACGGGAGCAACGACCTTGTTTTGAACAGTTCCAACCCGCAACTCCGCCTCTTTCACGTAGGCCGGAATATGAGCAGGGAACCCCTGGACAGCTGTGAAGGCACCTGGCAGCAGTCTTCCCCCGAGGCCGTTTTAAAATTCAGTGCCGTGGCCTACCTGTACGGAAAGATGCTCCAGGAAAAGATCAACGTTCCTGTCGGTATCATTTGCAGCAGTTTTGGAGGCACCCGTGCAGAAGCCTGGACCAGGAAAAAAACACTGGCGGACGAAGGGTTCGGTACAGACACAAAAGACCATACCGAAAAGATAAATAAGAACGACCCCTCTGTATTGTACAACGCCATGATCCATCCCCTGATCCCCTATGGCATTAAGGGCGTGATCTGGTACCAGGGCGAATCGAACAGGGGAAATCACGGGCAGTACGCCAAACTGTTCCCCACCATGATAAACAGCTGGCGGAAGGAATGGAATTCCGGCGAATTCCCTTTTTATTTTGTGCAAATAGCCCCTTTTGAATACAAGCCTGACATTAATTCGGCCTTTCTGCGCGAAGCCCAGTTGCACGCCTTGCAGAACACCTCCAACACCGGGATGGCCGTAACCCTCGATATCGGGGAAAAACACTGCATCCACCCGGCCGAAAAAGAGGAGGTCGCAAAACGCCTCTCCTATTGGGCCCTGGCCAAAACCTACGGCTATAAGGGCATACAGTACAGCGGGCCGGTATATAAATCCATGGAAGTCAAAGGCAGCGAGATCCACCTCCATTTCGACTACGCCCCCGACGGTGTTTCCAGTTTCGGAAAAGCGCTCGATCATTTTACGATTGCCGGGGCCGATAAGGTGTTTTACCCGGCAAAAGCAGAAATAAAAAGAGGGGAACTCATTGTTTCGAGCGACCAGGTGGCCAGGCCCGTTGCCGTAAGGTATGGCTGGGAGAATTACCTCGAAGGCTGCCTGTTCAACCTTGCCGGGCTGCCTGCTTCCTCCTTCCGGACGGATCACTGGGAAGATTAATTACAACTCACGGCGCTAGCAAATAGGTAAAAAGCAAAGCGAAGAATCTCCCTTCCCAAGGCCCGGGGAATAGATTCCTCCTACCGTCGGAATGACACTTGTTATTGTTTTCTTATTCATGATTCACGTTATTTTAATTAAATTGACATTTCATTCCATTTTTTAAAAGAATGAAGATCCACCGTTTTTTAAGTCTGCTGTGTTTACTCGGGTGTGTTCAGCACATCGTGGGCCAGGGTGTGGACCATATGCCGAAAGACCTGAAATTTAAACACTTCACCTCCGCCGACGGCCTGTCCCAAAGGTCTGTTATGGCCATTTTACAGGACAAAAAAGGGTATTTGTGGTTCGGCACCAGGGACGGGCTTAATAAATTTGACGGGAACCGGTTTGTCGTATACAAGCACACCCTGGGCGATACCACCAGTTTAAGCAACAACAATGTCCACTCCGTCTACGAAGATACTTACGGGAACCTGTGGACCGGTACCCAGAACGGTTTAAGCAAATACAATCCCGGGCAGGATAACTTTGTCCGGTACAAATATCCGAATACCCAAAATACCGCCACGGACCATATTACCTGGGAGATCACCCAGATAGACCGCGACCTGCTTTGGGTGGCTACCAATAACGGCATCATCCAGGTCAACATTCATACGGATGAGGTCACCAGGCTGCGGAAAGAAGGAAAAGACGCGCCCTTTCTGAGTAATAATAATATCCGGGGCTTTTTAAGAACGGACGATGGTAACCTGTGGATCTGCAACACGAGGCATATCGACATTTACAACCCGGACCAGGGGACTTTCAGGCGTGTCGATTATCCCCGGAAACAAAAGGCCGACATCCACCTGAACCGCCCTCCTGCCCTGTTCGTGGACAGCCGGAATTCCATCTGGCTGGGCTATGAAGAAGGGCTTGCCCGGTATGACCCGGGATCAGATACCTTTGTGGATTTTGAATTGCACGGCAACAAAGCTGTTACCGCTGCGGTGCGAAGCATCTGCGAAGACCTCTCCGGGAATTTATGGATAGGCACCTACTCGGGCCTGTACATACTTCATTCCGGGTATTCCGGGCTGAAACACGTTATGCACGATAAAAACAACGCTACCAGCCTAAGCCAGAACTCCATTTACAGCATTACCCGCGATTCCAGGGGAGATATGTGGATCGGCACCTGGGCAGACGGCATCAACTATTACAACCGGGACAACGATGCCTTTAAGAACATCCTTTCGGGCAACAGCACCACCCAGTTAAATTATAAGGTAGTAAGCGGTATGGCCGAAGACCCCGACGGCAACCTGTGGATAGGCACCGAAGGAGGAGGGCTTAATTTTTACAACAGAAAAACAGGGGAGTTCACCTACTACAAAAACGACCCTGATGATAAAAACAGCCTCAGTGCCAACAATGTAAAATCGGTGATCCTGGACCGGAACAACAATATCTGGGTAGGGATCCACGACGGGGGCGTCAATTTTTTAGATCCCCGGAAAAAACCGCTCCGGTTTGAAGAGGTCGATTTTCCGGAATCGGGCAACATTTCCCTGAAAGCCTATAAAGTATTGACGCTGCTCGAAGATAAAAAAGGGAATATCTGGATCGGGACATTGACAGGCGGGCTTATTAGGTATGATATACAGACCAAACAACTGTCGAGGTTTGACAGCGATATAAGGACCGTCATGGACATCGTGCAGACCCCAAACCCCGACGTATTGCTCGTAGGCGGTGACAACGGGCTCGAAACCATAAACATCACCACGAAAAAAAGAAGCAAAATCCCGATAAAAAAGACTTCAAAAAAAGAACCTCCCCTCTACATCAATTGTATCTTTATAGACAATTATAACAATTACTGGATCGGCACCGAAGGGCAGGGCCTGTTCATGTACGATCCCAAACTCAAAAAAGCGGAAGCTTACGGCACCCGGGAAGGCCTGCCCAACGATATTATATACGGCATACTCCCCGATGACAACGGCAATATCTGGATCAGTACCAACAACGGCATCAGCCGGCTGAACACCGGGTCGAACGCCGTAAAGAATTACTACAAGTCCGATGGCCTCCAGGGAAACGAGTTCAACTATGGCTCCTTTTTAAAAACCGGCAACAGGGAGTTGTTTTTCGGGGGCACCAACGGGCTTACCTATTTTAATCCCAGTGACATCCGGAGAAATACGTTTGTGCCCGAAATAGACATCAGTCATCTCGAGGTCAACAATTCGCCCTATGCCATCATCACCGATTCCGTTTCAAAGATCACGCTAAAGCACCATGAGAATAATTTCAGCATCGACTTTACGGCCCTGAGCTATATGCAGCCCGAAAAAAACGAGTTTGCCTATATGCTCGAAGGCCTGGATAAAACCTGGAATGATGCCGGAAACCGGAAAAAGGCCTTCTATACCAACATCGGCCCGGGAAATTACGTGTTCAGGGTCAGGGGGGCCAACAACGACGGCGTGTGGAACGAAGAAGGGGATTCCCTGAACATCGGGGTCCTGCCCGCGCCCTGGAAAACGTGGTGGGCCTACCTGCTCTACGCAGTTTTTTGCATCGGAATAGCTCTGTATATCCGCAAACTGATCTTACTCCGGATCAAGGAAAAAAAGGAAAAGGAACGGCTGGAAGAAATAAACCGCTTAAAGCTGAGGCTGTTTACCGATGTTTCGCACGATTTCCGGACCCCGCTGACACTGATCATAGGCCCGCTTGAAAAAATGATCCGGAAAAATTCGGGCGACCCTTATATCCGGGAACAACACGAGATCATGTACCGGAATGCCCGGATGCTGCTTCAGCTTATCAACCAGATACTCGATTTCAGGAAAAGCGAGTCCGGAATACTCTTCCTCCGGGCTTCAAAGGGTAATATCGTTCCCTTTATCGCAGACATTAAAAAGTCGTTCGATGCATTGGCGGCGAAAAAAAACATCGAATATCAATGGATCGCCGAACATAAAAATATCGAAGTGTGGTTTGACAAGATCAAGCTGAAGAAAATTTTGTTTAACCTGCTCTCCAACGCCTTTAAATTTACCGATAACGACAAGATCATTATCAAGGTTGCCACAACTTCAAAAAAACAAGGGGCAAAGCCGGCAGACTATGTTAAAATAGACGTTATAAACTTTGGCCCTGTCATCCCCGGAAACGAGCTCAGGTTTATTTTCGACAGGTTTTACCAGCTCGACCAGGGCCAAAAAGACCCCGGGTCCGGTATAGGGCTGTCCCTCACCAAAAGGCTGGTAGAACTTCACAAAGGCAAAATAACTGTAAAAAGCTCGGAAGCCAAAGGCACCCGTTTCAGTGTTTTCCTCAGATTGGGCAACAGCCACTTATCGGAAAGCGAACGTATTGACGGAGCTGGGAACATCGGTGACTATGAGTTTTTTATAGATACGGGTACCGAAAATACCAAACCACCGGAGAGAACGGCGCCCGCACCTTCCGCGGAGGTATACAGGGAAGGCCTTCCCGGCTTATTGATCGTAGAAGACAACCCGGACGTACAGGACTTTATCAAGGAAATATTTGAGGACAGCTACCGTATTTTTGCCGCCGAAAACGGGGAGCAGGCCATCTCCATAGCCCACGACAACCCGGTAGACCTGATCATAAGCGATGTAAGCATGCCTGTCATGGACGGTTTCGAATTGTGCGACCGTATTAAAACAACCCTGATCACCAGTCATATCCCGGTCATACTGCTCACGGCAAAAACCTCGCCGGTACACCAGGAAAAAGGGTACAGGACCGGGGCAGATGCCTATATTACCAAGCCCTTTGATGCCGGGATCTTAAAAACCAGGGTAGATAATTTGCTGAAAACAAGGGAAAACCTGAAACGCAAATTCAAAAAAGACCTGATCCTGGAACCTAAAAAACTGAACATAACATCTGCCGACGAACTCTTTCTCGAAAAAGCGATCGCCGTCGTAGAACAGCACATTACCGATCAGGATTTCAATACCGCCATGTTTACAGACCAGATGAACATGAGCCGAACGGTGATCTATACCAAATTAAAGGCCCTCACCGGGCAGAACCTTTCGGCATTTATCCGCACCATCCGGCTCAAGAGGGCCGGGCTGCTGATCTCCCGGACCACCATGAACATTTCCCAAATCGCCTATGAAGTAGGCTTTAACGACTTAAAATATTTCCGAAAATGCTTTAAGGAGTTTTTTAAGGTAACCCCTTCCGAATATAAAAGGAAAAAAACTGGAAGGTGATTTCTGAAAAAGGTAACTTCAAACTCCATAACATTATTAAACACTGTAGCCTTAAGATGTGCGATAGTATCTCTTCCTTCATTTACATTATCCGGATATTCCATTATTTACCTCTGAATCTTAACATAAACCGAACAATAATCGGTTTTGCCATACAGCCTTTAATTAAATATCAATGGCCTGAACGAAAATTACGCATTGGTAAACAACCCTTTTTCCGTACCTTTTTATCCTTTTCCAGCCTGCAGGTTTTTATTATGCCCACGGTTTTGGATATAGTAATATCCATTTCCGGTATCGACCAGCTTCCATTGCGTCCAGGTACCCGTACTGGTTTTGTCAGCAAGGTGAATCGTATTGTCGGTCTGTCCCCTCATATATTTCTGAAAGCCGCGGTTTTCGAGGTGGTACCACCCCTCACCGGCATCCACCAGTTTCCATTGGGTCCAGGTTCCCGTATTATCGGTATATGCCAATCTTATACAATCGTTATCAAAGCCTTTTGCATAATGGTCATAGGCCTTGTTCCTGAGATAAAACCACTCACCTTCGGAGGGTATTTTTTCCCATTGCGTATCTCCTCCCTGACTGCCGGTGGAAACCATATCGATAGCAGTAGACCCGGTTTTAACGGTAAACGAACGATAGTCCTGGCTCCCCGTGGCATTCATAATAAATGAACTGCCCGTAATGCCTGTGGCGTCAGCCGGTATACTGGACACGTTCAATATGCCGTCAAAAGTAAAATTCACAGTTCCCAAAGCGCCGTAAAAGATTTTGGTCTTATCTGCCGTATCGGTTTTAAAAGCAATAGCCGCAGCACCGTAGCTATACGAAACAGTATCGCATTGCACCAGGGGATAGGACGAGGCTTCTACCAACTCCCTTCGGAAGGGGCCATTGTTGTTGTCTTCGTTGGTGTTATTGAGATGAGGGTCCCCCCAAAAGACCACCCCGGTAACTTTTCCCTTGTAAAACGACTGGTTGAATTCGTTGATCAGGCGGTAAAATTTTTCTGAATTGCCACCTATGGTTTCTCCATTCCAATTAAATTCTGCGCCTGCAGGCCAGTCGGGGGCCAATTCTTTGTTGTGGGTGGATTTTACATCGGTCACCCGGGACACCGCCGGCCACCAATCGACCGAATTTGTACAATTGGCAGCTTCCGGGCTTACAATGAGCGGGCTGTGGGTAAGGTTACTGACCACCTGAATAAAATCGTCCGTAGTCCAGTGATTTCCCAACTCGCACCTGGGCGCCAGGTATTTTATTGTTTTGCCGGTTTGTGCATAGATGTAATCGATAAAGGCATCTATAGCTGATGCAAACCCGGTAGCATCAATGCCATTTGTCGTGTAAAACGGGCCGAAATTAACATTGTGGTAGGTGCGAAAGTCCTGGCTGTCATAAATTTTATGCGAAGCATACAGATCGGGGTTCCCGTTGCTCTTGGCCCGGTTAATCGCATCGACGATCGCCTCATAGGGGTTTCCGCCAGCCTGTATGTATGTGTTGTGCCCCCGGTTTTCAATATACCGGTAACCATCACCGGTATCCACTAATTTCCACTGGGTGTAAACACCCGTACTGGTAGCATCGGTAAGGTGTATGGCATTATTGCTTTTTCCCCTCATATACTTTTGAAGGCCCCGACTTTTAATGTAAGACCACCCATCACCGGCATCTACCAGTTTCCATTGCGTCCAGGAACCTGTGTTGGTGGTCGGCGCAATTTCAACCGCATCGTCGTCAAAACCTTTAATGTATTGGTTATATGCCGTGTTTCTGATATAGAACCAATCGTTTTGGGCCGGGATTATTTCCCATTTCGTCGTATTGTCCTGAACACTGACAGGGGCCATTCTTACCAGGTAGTCTTCTTTTACCGATCCGTCCGGATTATGGGCCTGCCCGTAGATCGGGATCCGCAGTAAATTGAACTTCCCGTTTTGAAAGATCTGTTGGCAAGCCGCTACGGTCAGGTTTGCAGCTTTATTATCCTGCTTGATGTCATGCCCCCACTGTGTGATCTTTTGCATCTGGTTTTGGGTATTAACCTGCATGCTGTAATCCGAAGCACCGACAAATACCATGGGTGATGCTTCGGCCTGTGGCGGGGTCTTTTCCTCAAAAACTTCCTTTTCACAGGAAGAGAAGACTACACCGGCCAATACCAGGTATTTTACCCATGTATTCTTTTTTTGCCGTTTCCCGGGCATGTCTAATTTTGTCCCGGCATGTATGACTCTACGTTTCATTTTACACTGATTTTTGATAATGAGCAGTGAAATTTCCGATGGTTAACATATATTTCACCATACTTAAATCACTTACTGTTGAGATAAGTACTCTGACTAAATGTAAATACCTGCGACGGGGTCCTCACTGTATCCAGAATGCCCCCCATCTGCTCCACGATCTCCGGGTGTTGACCGGCAATATTGTGTTCTTCCCCGATATCGTCGGCAAGGTTATACAATTCCAAAGGCGCATCCGGTTGTTGCAGTACATTGTATTTTACCGCTTTCCAGTCGCCCATCCTCACGGCCTGGCGCCCTCCTTTTTCGTGAAATTCCCAGTATAAATATTGGTGTTTTGCCTGTTCATCTTTATGGCCCAGCAATTCGGGCAGAAATGAGATTCCGTCTATGTTATCCGGAACTTCAACACCGATGATCTCGGAAAAGGTGGGAAATACGTCCCAAAATGCAGAAAGATGGTCTGTGAAGCTTCCCGGTTCGACCTTTCCTGGCCATTTGACGATCATAGGAACGCGGATACCGCCTTCGTATAAATCCCTTTTTGTCCCTTTGAAAGGACCGTTACTGTTAAAATATTCCGGATCTGCTCCTCCTTCCCTGTGCGGACCATTATCTGAAGTGAAAACCACCATGGTATTATCGTCAAGTCCCAGTTCTTCCAGTTTCTGCATGATCTCTCCAACCTGTTCATCCAACACTTCTATCATGGACACGAAAGCCGCATGTGTTTCCGTCTGGGATTCATAAGGTCCTTTCCGGTATTCCGGCCCATCATCCAGGCCCTTATAGGCCTTCTCCGGGAGGTATTTGCCCCGGTTCTTTTTCATGAACACTTCGGGAGCGGCCAGTTCAGCATGGGGGATAATCGACGGTACGTATAAAAAGAAGGGTTCTTCTTTATACTGTTCTATAAACTCCAGGGTCTTTTCGTGGATAAGCGCGGGCGCATACACTTCCTTTTTTTTTCCGGAATTCTGTGCCAGGACAACAGAATCTTTATTGGACCAGAGGTGCCGCGGATAATAATGATGCCCGAGGCGCTGACAATTATACCCGTAGAATACATCAAACCCCTGGTTCACAGGATCTCCTTCGGAGCCCGGGAAACCCAGTCCCCATTTGCCGAATGCTCCGGTTACATATCCCGCTTTCTTCATAGCCTCAGCCAGGGTATATGTATTATCCGGTATGGGGTACTGCCCTTCGGGCTGGATCTCCTTATTTCCCCTTACAGCGGTATGCCCGGTGTGCATTCCCGTCAGTAAAGCGGAACGGGAAGGGGCACAGACCGTACTTCCCGAATAATGTTGTGTAAACATCATTCCCTGTGAAGCGAGCTTATCAATATTCGGCGTTTTGAATTTTGTTTGCCCATAACAGCCCAGGTCACCATAGCCCAGGTCATCGGCAAGAATATAAATGATGTTAGGTTTCTTTTGTACAGTAGCTGCATTTAATGATGTTTTCTCATTTTTCCTCTTATTACCTGTGTCTATGCATGAAGTCAGAACCAGAAAAACAAAGAGAACCATAAAATACCTGTTGAGTCTTTTCATTTAAAAATTTTTAGTTATTCGAAGATTTAGGTTGATATTATTCAGCGAAGGTTTTTCAGGGGCATTTGCGCTTTTGTTTCTCTCCACCACAATTCCAGGACCTGTTTCAGTTCCAGGGTCTTGTCCGCCATCCAGGAAGCCAGGTCACGGGATTCTCCAATGTCTTCCTTCAGGTTGTATAGCTCATCGCGATTGTCCTCAAAAAAATGAATAAGTTTCCAATCGCCCTGGCGTATGGCCGAATAAGGAGTTGCGCCACCGGGGTGATAATGGGGGTAATGCCAGAATATCGCCGGCCGGTCAAGTTCTGATTGCGGGTCTTTTAACAAATCCATCAGGCTTTTTCCGTCGTTTTCCTTCTTTCCCAGGCCGGCCAGTTCCGTGATGGTAGGGAATAAATCCATGGTAACTACCGGTTCGGAACAAGTAACGGATTCCGGGGTAACACCCGGTATCCTGGCAATAAACGGCACGCGGACCCCACCCTCATAGGCAGAACCTTTGCCTGCCCTAAGTGGAGTGTTATCCGTTACTTCCCGTAATACCAGTCCACCGTTGTCACTGGTAAAAAAAATAGCTGTGCGTCCTGCAAGCCCTTCTTCTTCCAATACTTCCAGGATACGGGCCACACTTTGATCTAGTGCATGTATCATAGCCGCATAGACGGGATTACGGTGCTGCCTGCCTTTCTTGTTCTTGCCTTTATAATATTGGATCAGTGAATCCGGGGTCTGTAATGGCGTATGAACAGCATAATGTGGAAAATAGAGAAAAAAAGGATCGTTTTTATTCCGGCGTATAAAGTGGGAAGCCTCTTCGGTCAGACGGTAGGTCAGATATTCATGATCATTCCCCTTTTCAAGGCCGGGAGGGGTTCCCAAATCGGGATTTTTTCCCTTATATGGATAAAAATACGATCCCGGACGTCCCCGTTTATATCCTCCTATATTAACATCAAAACCGTGATGTTCCGGCCAGTACACAGGTTTTTCACCCAGATGCCACTTACCGACAATACCGGTGGTGTAACCAGCCTTTTTCAGTTCTTCTGCAATGGTAGTTTCTGCAGTGTCCAAATACATCGTCCAGCCCGGTGCCTTTAACTTTGTATCCGGATAGTTGTACCCTTCGATCCAGTCCGTAATACGAAGCCTGGCCGGATATTTTCCCGTCATCAGTGCCGCTCTTGATGGCGAACAAACCGTACAGGCCGCATAGGCATCGGTCAGTTTTACTCCCTCCCGGGCCAGTTTATCGATGGCTGGGGTTTCATACAAATCACTACCGTAGCAACTGAGATCGGTCCACCCCAGGTCATCGGCATAAATCACCACGATGTTGATTTTCCTCTGGGCAGCCTCTTTTCGAATGTTCGACCTGCCTGTGCTTTCGGCAAACAACAGCAAGAACAGGATCAGGGCAGCCATATGTACCCGGTCGTTTGTAAACCAGCAGTTATGGTATTTCTTCTGATTCATTTCTTTGAATAATTATTGACACTCTTTCCAATAACACTATTCCGGAGCATCCTTTATTTTTTTCAGGAACTCCGGACGGTTTATTTGCTCCGAATATTACCTGTAACCATTATTAGTCGGATCGTTGTTTAAAAGATTGGGGTTCAACAATATTTCGTCCTGGGGGACAGGTAACAGAACGTGATAGGATTGGATATTGCTTGCCGGGTTATTCCACGGCCTGTGCTGAACATTCTTCACCACATCAAGCAATATGCCCCAACGGATCAGGTCCATACGGCGCCAGCCTTCTGCACACAGTTCAAACTTACGTTCGTCATACATGGCTTCCCTGAACTGTTGCTGGCTCATCCCCGACCAGGGCTTATCGGGTTCAAAGGCCCGTTCCCTGACCTTGTTCACATAGGGGTACGCATTGCCCGGCCCGTTCATTTCGTTTTCGGCTTCGGCGGCCATGAGGTATATATCGGCCAGTCTGAACACTACGTAGTTCTCATTATGATTTGAACGGGGGGAGGTATTGTTCAGGTTCCAGTTCTTCCTGAAATACGGGAATTGAAGTTCATATCCCAGGTATTCCCTGACTATAGTAGCATCGTACCTCAGATCATCGGGATCCCAATTGCTTTGGTCTGCCAGTTCAGGCAAAGGAATGGCCCAGCCAAAACCGGACATGTCCTGATCAATAGCCTGAAGATCTGCCTGTAAAAGCTCCCATCTCGTAGGTGTTCCCGGCCCGTCCGGACGGTTATTCCTGTTTTTAGGTTCGTCACGCAACCTCGGATTGTAATCGTCTGTTCTGCTTGTGCCTGAATCACCGAAAACACCATCGGTCGTAAAATCTACCACAAAAATCTGTTCATCATTATATTGATCCGAGGGATTTGTCTGATCAAATACCGCAGCAAAATCACCCAGTAGCTGATGCGGTGAATCGTTGATAATCCTGTCGCATTCTGTTTTGGTTGCCGCCCATTCCTTGTCAAATAAATGGAATTTTGCCTTTAATGTGGCTGCAGCCCATTTTGTGGCACGTCCCAGGTCGGAGCCGGAAGAGGTACCGGGTAATAACTCAAACGCCCTGCCCAGGTCTTCCTTCATATCTGCCCTTATTTCATCTTTCGGGTAGCGTTCCAGTGACCCCAGTTCGTCCAAAGGCAATAATTCCCTGAAATACGGCACGTCTCCCCACAGGTTGGTCAGGTGAAAATATGCCAACGCCCTGATAAACAGGGATTCTCCCAAGGCCTGGTTACGGATTTCTTCCGATATCTTTTCATTGCCCTCGAGGTTGGTAATATACAACGAGGCATTTCTGACTATTTCATAACAAGCTGCCCAGTTGGCATCACCATCGGCAACACCTTCGTTTATCAGGTAATTGTGGATCTCGCCATTCACATTCCTGCTTGGCCCGACTTCATCGGCACCGTTTACGTAATAGTTGTCCAATCCGCGTGTACGGTACATACTTGGCCTGTGCAGAATCCGGTACAGGCCGTTAACCGCTAACAGGGCCTCCTGATCGTTGTTAAAAAAATTATCCACTGCGATCTGGTCCCTCAGATCTTCTTCAAGAAATTTACTACATCCGCCAAAAACCAGGGAAAACAGTGTTAGTACCAATACTATATTCAATATTTTTTTCATGGATCTGCCTTTTAAAATTCAATTTGAACTCCGGTCACAATACTTCTCGCATAGGGATATTGCCCGGTTGCAAATCCCTGTGAAACCGATCCGAATCCACTGCCCGCGGTAAAGGAGTTAACTTCCGGGTCTCCCAGTGTAAAATCTGATAGCAACCATAGGTTCCGGCCTGTTATATAGAATTTCAGTTTTGTAAACAGGTGGTCGAGCCTGGCTTTTTGTAACGGAATATCGTACGACAGGGTCACGGACCGCAATCTTATAAAGGACCCGTCTTCCACGTTAAGGGTACTGTTCGGGTTAAACAGGTTTGTGGAGGTCCCTGCACGGGGAATATCCGATGTTTCATTCATACCCTCCATCCATCTGTCCTGCACCCTGGGGTCAATATTTTCATCTCCCCTGCCGAATAATGATCTTTGGGTTACGGTATTGAATATTTCCGCGCCATATGAATATTGGAAAAATATATCAAGGCTAAGGCCCTTATAAGAAAAATTGTTCCTGAAACCTCCGTAAAAATCGGGCTGCGGGCTTCCCATAACCGTGTAATCCTCCCTGTTAATAGTCCCATCCCCGTTTACATCCCGGTATCTCGGACTCCCTAAAAACGCCCTGCCTATGGCTTGGTCGTCGATGATCTCCTGGGGATCTTTATAGGTTCCCAGGTATTCCGCACCGAAAAATACGGGCATGGGTTCCCCTACCAATAGGCGGGCAGAAGGCCCTCCCTGGTTTCCCGTGGATTGAATATCTATAAATTCCTCGTCTCCGAGGTCCAAGACCTTACTTTTATTGGTAGACAGGGTAAACGACGTGTCCCAGTTAAAATTCCCGTTTGAGATGTTCACAGTGTTCAAAACAAATTCAAATCCTTTGTTTTCCACGCTACCCACATTTTCCAAAACCCTGTTGCCTGCGGTATTCGGGAGGTCCCGGAACAATAACAGATCTTCTGTCTTCTTTTTGTAATAATCGGCTTCCAGTGATATCCTGTTGTTAAAGAAGGCCATTTCTATACCTAGGTCCAGTTGCTTGGTGGTTTCCCATGTCAGTCCATCCGATCCGGGTGCGGCCAGGATCACTGCGGGGGTCAGGGTTTCATTAAAATAGTTGAACTGGGGGTTGAAAAGGTCGAATGAGTTGTAGGCACTCACCCCCTGCTCCCCCACAATACCGTAACTCCCCCTCAATTTTAAATTGCTCACGGTATTGTTGTCTTTCATAAAGTTCTCCTCGTGGACATTCCAGGCCACCCCTGCCGACGGGAAAAACGAATACTTATTCCCTTCCTCAAATACCGAAGAACCGTCCTGCCTGCCTACGAGAGTTATTATATATTTGCTTTTATACCCGTAAGTAAGCCTTCCGAGGAGCGAGGTTAAAGTACGTTGGTTATATCCGGATGAAACCTGGTATGTTTCCGGGTCCGAGCCCAGGGCCAGATTGTTGTATTTCACGACATCGTTCGGAAAGCCCTCGGCCGAAGAAGAAGTGCTTTCGGAGGTGATCTTCTGGGCGGTGAAACCGCCCAGCAGTTTCAGGGAATGATCTCCGAAGTCTTTGTCATAGGTGAAGGTGGTTTCACTGAGAATATCTTTGGTCTGAGCAGTATTTACCTGTGCAAATCCCCCTACATTATTGTTGAGTATACGCTCCGGAAGGGAACCCGGCTGATAGTTGTTGTTTTTATAAAAATTGAGTGTCGCCCCCAACGCGGTCTTGAGTTTAAAGCCATGGAACAGTTCATACTCAAAGTAGGCATTGGAAATCAGGTTGGTGACCAGGTCATGGGTCTGACGGAGTTGAATATCGGCCTCCGGGTTCCTCTGAAGGGTACCGCTGATGGGATTGGTCCCGGTAAAATTACCTTCGTCGTCATAAATGGTACGAATGGGCAGCACTGCGGTAACGATCTGGGAAAAATTGACCTTGTTGTTCTCCTTTTTAAAACTGCTCAGGTTTAAGCGCAGCCCCATTTTAAACCGCTCCGATACATCAATATCGAAATTGCTTCTGAAGGTAACGCGCTCCAGGCCGGAATTCCTTAAGACCCCTTCCTGCTTAAAGTAACTCAGGGAATTGTAATAATTGGTCGATTTTGTCCTTCCCTTTACGGAAATATCCGTATTGTATACAAACCCCGTCTGCGATACCGTATCGATCCAGTCTGTCGTGGGAACTTCTCCCGGGTTGTCGTATTGCAGGGGCAACGAGGTATCTGTCATTCCCACGGGGAGCATGGTGCCGTTATGGTCTATACCCGGCCCGGGAATAAACTGCCCGGCTTCGTTGATATAATCTACATATCCCTTTCCCCCGAGGATCGGTATTTTATTGACCATATTATCTACACTCACATAAGAGTTAATACTGAAGACCGGTTTGCTCTCCGGGAGGCCCTTACCGGATTTTGTAGTGATCAGAACCACTCCGGAAGCCCCCCTTGTCCCGTAAATAGAGAGTGCCGTGGCATCCTTTAGTACATCGATAGACTCAATATCGTTAATATTGATATTGTTCAGGTTAAAATCGGTGCCCACGATAAACCCGTCAACCACAAAAAGCGGGTTGTTATTTCCGTTGATGGAACTGTTTCCCCTGATCCTTATGGTTGCCCCGTTTCCCGGGGCCCCGTTATTGGAGGTTACCTCCACACCGGCCGCCCTGCCCTGGAGGGCCTGGTCTACCCTGGGGACCGGCTGGTTTTCCAGGGCATCCGATTTTACGCTGGACACCGAAGAAACAAGGTCTTTCTTGGAAGAAATCCCGTACCCGATAACAACAACTTCGTCCAGTTGCTGTGTATCGGTTATCATCCGAACAGACAGGGAAGCTTTATCTCCGACAGTAACTTCCCGGGGCAGGAACCCCACATAGGAGAACTCCAGAATATCGGACGTACCGGCCTCAATGGAAAAGTTCCCGTCAAAATCCGTGACCACTCCTTTCGATGTCCCCTGTACAATTACATTCACCCCCGGCAGAGGCTGCCCGGAATCGTCCGTTACCGTACCCGACACTGTTCTTTGTGCCGAAAGTGATATCAAACCGAAGTTCAGCAATAATAATGTCAATAGTTTTAATTTCATACAATAGAGTTAATTTAAAGTTTAGCTGGCTGGGATCGCCTTCTAAAAAATAAGGCTATAAATCCCGGATATAAAGTTATGGACTGCGGAACGCCGCTTCATCTCTTTAAACAGACAAAAATGTTGCATCCCCTGGTGTTAAAGGGTTTTTCATACCGTATGCAACATTATTCCCCATAAATAGTAACATTATTATCCCCCGCAAAACAGGATAAAAACAAAAAAAATAGGAATTTAGAAAATAATCCCTGGACATAATATCAATTCTTATTATTTTATCATAAATTAATGCGAACAGAACAACGAACACCATGTGTAAGACATATTTCAGGAGTTTGACCGGGCGGGATCATTGGGTGATGCTGGTAGCATTTGTTTTTCTGATGTTTCATTACGGCGCCTATTCACAATCCGGGGAAACTCATTTTCATGAACTGACCGTTAAAGGAGTCCCTTTTAACAAAAATATCAACGTACTTTTTGAAGACAGTTTCGGTTTTCTCTGGATCGGTTGTAATACGGGCCTGTACAGGTATGACGGAAACACCATAACCGAGTACCAGTACGACTCTCTCGACCCCAATTCCATTCCGAACAACAATATCAATTCTATTGTAGAAGACCCCGATAAAAACCTCTGGATAGGAAGTGAAAGCTATCTTATTTTTTATTCCCGTAAGAAAGATATTTTCAAGGGGTTTTACAAAAACTCCAGGTCGGACGCATTATACCTGGATTCCCAAGGTTTTGTGTGGTCGAACCGGAAAAAGACGGGCCTTATAAAGATCACCCCACATCAATCCGCAGACAGTATTAAGTTTGAGACCTACTTCAACTACATCCATTCTTCCACTTTTTTACGGGGCGAGAAAAAGATCGTGAATTCCATGACCGAAGATAACCTGGGCAGGAAATGGGTGGGCACCCCCCAGGGGATCTTCGGTATGACCCCCGACAACCTTATCATGCCTACCTCATTTGACAAACACGTAAAATCGCTAAAAAAGTTCGACGACGATTTGTTTATGGCCCTGACCAATAAGGGGCTTTATATCTTAAAATACAATGCAACGGATTATACGCTTCAGGTTGTCGAAGCCTATTCCACCCTGCTCAAAGCGGACCATATTACGCCCATCAATACTTCCATGGCGGTTACATCGGACGGAAATTTATGGATCGGCACCACTCACGGCCTTTTAAAAGGCGAACGGAAAAGATCGGGATATGAGTTCAACTGTTTTTCTTCCAGCAATACCAAAGGAAGCCTGTTGAACAACCAAGTCAACACCCTGACCATGGATTCTTATGAAAACCTGTGGATAGGAACATTAAAAGGGATCAACAAATATGTGGGGCGTACCTCCGTTTTTGAACATCACCCCGTTCGCGATAAGCACCTTACAAAAAATACACTGGTAAACCGTTTTATCACCTGCGGAAAAGATGTTTATCTCAGCACATCAACGGGGATCTACCGTTATAACCAGGATTCCAACACCTCTGAAAAACTGCATGAAACATTAGACAACATTAAGACCATAAAGTTCAATTATGAAAAGGACGGTTTTTATATAGCTCATAACAATTCGCTGTATAGGACAGGCAGCTTAAAAATACCAGACCGGTCTGACGGATTGAAGTTTGTGACAAAATTCAACAAAATCATTATGGATATGGCCTGTATCCGTAAAAATGAGGTTTGGGTTGGTCTATGGGAAGGGGGCGTTCAGATCTTTAACGGCAATAATCCGCTTTCGCCCTTCCAGGAAGATGTGGTCCGGAAAACAGCCATGACCCATGTTTCGGTTATGCTCCGGGACCGTTCCGGAAACCTGTGGGTGGGCGCCAGGGGAGAAGGGCTTTTTAAAATCAACCCGGACCGGAAAACGATAACACACTACACACCATCCAAAGAAAACAGCCTGTCTTCCGATGCCATACTTTCCCTCCTGGAAGATGAGCAACACAACATCTGGATCGGTACGCGCGGCGGAGGGCTCAATAGATACAACCCCTTCAACGATACTTTCACTTCATATACCAAAAAAGACGGGTTACGTTCAAATACGATCTCCGCCGTCCAAAAGGACATGCAGGGAAATATATGGGTCAGCACCAATGCAGGGCTGGCCCGTTTTGACATCAACAGCAAAAAGTTCATGTCTTTCGGGATCGAAGACGGTATCGGGGAAAGTGAATTTATCTTTAACTCCGGCAGTGCCAATGGCGGGCATCTTTATTTTGGCCATAGCAACGGCTTTTACAGTGTTAATACCAACAAATACTCCCAGACGGACATTGTACCGTTGACCGTCATTACCTCGTTCAATGCCATGGGGCCTTCCGAAAAAAAGAAGGGAATGCAAGCGGCATCCGGGAAAAACCGGCCCCTCTTGAATTCCGAATCGCCCATTGTGTTGCCCTTTGACAGAAACAATATTAATATTGAGTTCTCTTCCCTCGACCTTACCGCACCCCAGAAAAACAAATATGCGTACATGCTCGAAGGGGTCAACGATTACTGGATATATGCCCACGGGCCGAATAACAGTGTCAATTATAACGACCTGCTCCCCAGGACCTATACCTTTAAGGTCAAAAGCACTAACAGCGACGGTGTGTGGAACGAAACCCCGGCAAGCCTCACCTTTGAGATCATACCACCGGTATGGCTGAGCAAATGGGCCATAGCAGGATATGCTATTCTGGGACTTTTACTGCTTGGCGTTGCCTTTATCCTCGTAAAACGCTGGTACCGGTTAAAGAAAAAACTGGTTAAGGAAACCATTAGCAGGGAAAAGGACAATGAGCACAACAGGATGAAAATGATCTTCTTCACCGACATCTCCCACGAGCTGAGGACCCCGCTTTCACTCATCATGGGGAGCATTGAAAAAGTGGTCCGGAACAAGGACTTTACATTAAACCCACTGGCCATACAGCGTCTGCACAACAACTCCATCCGTATGCAAAGGCTGATCGACCAGATCATGGATATCCGGAAATTCGATGCCGGTGGATTCAGGGTCCTGGCCTCAAAAAACAATGCCATAAATGACATCCGTACATTCAAGAACGCGTTTAATGATTTTGCAAAAATATACCATATCCAATACAGTTTTATCCATGAGGATGAAGAGATCAAAGCCTGGTACGATACGGAGATCCTGGAAAAAATACTGTTCAACCTGCTGTCCAACGCCTTCAAATACACGCCCGAAAAGGGGGAGATCACAGTCACTGCCCAAAAAGCCCGGTTAGATGACGCAGCCGCCGGAAAACTTAATCTTTCCGAAGGAAAATATCTGGTGTGCAGTATCAGGGACAACGGGGTAGGAATCCCCGGGGAAGAACTCGGTTTTATATTCGACAGGTACTACCAGTCCACAAAGCTGCCCGGCAACCAGATCCCAGGTACGGGCATAGGCATGGAACTTGTACAGAAACTCATTACATCCCACCATGGGGCCATCGAAGTGGAGAGTGAAGAAGATGTTTATACCGAATTTACCTTCTACCTGCCCGTAAGCAAAAAACAATACCCGGAGTCGGAAATTTTAAAGGCCAACGGAAAAAGCATCAAACGCCATCCGTATAAAAGTAACCGGCAAATCATCGCTCCACCGCCTGTAACTGAGGGGAACACCGTTCCTAAACCGGGCAATAAACCAAAGATCCTCCTGGTCGAGGACCATGTAGAGCTCCGTACCATGATGAAAGAAGAACTCAGGGCAGATTTTCACGTCCTGGAAGCCTCCGACGGGCGCGAAGGGTATGCGCTCGCCACGGAGAAAACCCCGCAACTGATCATCAGTGATATCCTGATGCCCGTGGAGGACGGTATCGGCATGCTGAAAAAGATCAAGGAAAATACCGAAACAAACCACATCCCTGTTTTTATGCTTACCGCAAGGGATTCTGATGATGTTAAGGTCCAATGCCTCAGTTTGGGGGCGGACGACTATATCGAAAAACCTTTCAGCCTTGATTTTGTAAAGTGGAAGGTAAAAAACACTCTTTTGGTCCGCAGGCAATTAAAAGAAAAATACAGCAAGGTCATCACCGGAGGACCGTCGGAAATAGAAATTCCGTCAGTTGATGAAAAATTCATCAAAAAACTCGTGACCATTATCGAAAACTCCATGGACGACAACCTGCTCAGCGTGGAATACCTGGCCTCGGAAGTGGGGATGAGCAGGGCCAACCTGTATCGGAAATTACAGGCCATCGCCGGGGAAACCCCGGTTAACTTCATAAAAAAGATAAGGTTAAAAAGAGGGGCCCAGCTTCTGAAGAACAATAATCTTTATATTTCGGAAGTCGCTTATATGACAGGGTTCAGGAATCAAAAATACTTCAGCAACTGCTTTAAGAAAGAATATGGCATGGCCCCGAAAGACTATGCCAGGCAATATGCCGACCGGAAAAAAACGGTGAATAACGTCCCGGTTTCCGACTAAACCCTCCTCTTCCCCCCTATTCTCCCTATTATTCAACATTTGCCCCCTGAGAATGCGACGGCAACATACCCCTTTTCCGGTAACTTAATGGTATGTTGCCCCATGAAATGCTTATGCACGTAAGATCGTTGCATTCCTTAAAAAACCAATTTAAAACCTGATATTATGAAAAAAATGAACCCGATTAAACTCATGCTTGCTTCAGCGGCCTTAGCTTCCCTGGCATCCTGTACAGGCATGTCGGACGAACCTGAAGGGCCTATGGTGGCAGAATATGCTTTGGGGATGGTTGAAACAGATACCTTCCTGATCGAATCTGAAAAGGTCAAACAAAAGATCACCCGGTGGGGCCATGACATCAAACAGGGAAGAAAAGCCAGGAACCTGACCGTTGAAGCCTGTAAGCAACTATTTGAAAACGGCAGATACAACCTTTTAAGGATCCCTATTTATTCCAACGCCCATAACCCGGACGGGACAGTCAGGGAAGATTACCTGACCGGTTTATTGCCCACAACAAATTCCACTGATAACGTACAGTGGGAAACGGTCCATACAGAAGGGGACTGGTTTTACCTGAAGAACAAGGCATATAATAAATATGTAAGAGGGCTTAATACGGATGCCGTGGAAATCGACGCCGTTAGCTATACCGGAAGCTGGACCCAATGGAAACTTGTCGATGCCGGCGAAGGCTGGTATCACATACAGAGCAAAGGCCATCCCAATAAGCACTTACGGGGCGACCATCAGGGCAATATCACACTTGTGAACAATACCAACAGCATCGGGACCTGGACCCAATGGAAACTGGTGGATGCAGGAAACGGCTATCACTACATATTGAACAGGGGCCAAAATAAATATTTATCCGGCGGAGGAAATGAATATGACCTGATCATCGATGCGATTAACCGGGCCAAAAATAACGGGGATCCCGATCTGTATGCCTCCCATAAAATTTATGACAACTCAGATCACAGTACCGACAGAAATGCCAATTTCGGCCCCTTTTATACTGAAAACGGGATCGATATCCGGGGCTTTTCGGCCAGCATAGATGCCTTTATGGACTATATTGAAACCCATACCGGCAAAACCGTAAAATACCTTGCCCCGCGTTGCGAACTGGGCGCACACTGGACCCCGGCCGATTTTATTGATATTGTAAACAGCCTTAACATATCGCCGCTTATTGTTTCACCCGAGGCCGCATATGCGATCAACGGGGATAAATTCTGGACTTCCGGGGTTCAGGAGGTAACAGATATTAAGTCTACTCATAACAAGGAAAATTCCCCGCAATGGCCTTTAAACAGTAAATACGATTGGGATGGGGAAACCGTAGGCGGAAACCAAGAGAACTTTATAAAACTCTTTTTTAAACTGCACGAAGCTTTTTACAAAGGCGAAGTCACCGGTATCGTATTCTGGGGCGACCCTCACCTGAACAATACCGATGATGACGATAACAATGGCCCGTTTCGCAGGGAGCTGGTGGCCGCATCGGAATACAACCTCCTGGGCTGTTCCATCGCCAAAGATGAAGATGCTTCGGTCATTGCATTTGCCACGGGAGATGAAAATAAAATCAAGGTGTTTTATGCATCAATGAAACCCGTATACCTTAATTTTGACAGGAACATTGCAGATTCGGGGTTTCCCAACGGAACTATGAACAAGGCTGCTACCTCTTTCGTAATGCCCCCTACCGGAGAAACGCATTACCGAAGCTTTATCGTAGAATTCGATGAGTAGAATATTAAAAAATACGGAGTTAAAATGAAGGTCAAAAACATTCTTTTTATGATCACGGGATGCCTATTCATGGCTTGTACGCCACGGTCAAAACCTGTGCCTTCATCACCCAATATCATACTTATCAATGTAGATGACCTGGGCTGGAAAGACCTGGGGTTTATGGGCAGCAATTACTACGAAACCCCTAACCTGGACGCATTTTCAAAAGAAGGGATGGTTTTTACAAATGCCTATGCTTCTGCCGCAAATTGTGCCCCGAGCCGTGCCTGTATGATCTCGGGGCTCAATACACCGGAACATGGCGTTTATACCGTGGGGTCGTCTGCCCGCGGAGATCAAAGGACCCGGAAACTGGTTCCCATAAGGAATACCAAGTACCTAAAAGACAGCGTTTATACCCTACCGGAAATGTTAAAATCTGCCGGCTATCTGACCGCCAGTTTCGGCAAATGGCATATAGGCACGAATCCCGCAAGCCAAGGGATCGATTACAATATAGGAGGCAGTGACAGAGGGGCGCCCGGCAAAAAAGGATATTTTTCTCCCTATAACATCGATTTTATCGAAGATGGCCCCGAAGGGGAATACCTTACCGACAGGTTGACCTCGGAAGCCATTACATTCCTCGAAGAAAACAGGGATACCACATTCTTTTTGTATTTGCCCTACTATACTGTTCATACCCCGATCATGGGAAAGCCCGGGCTCATCGAAAAATTTAAGGATAAAAAGGGAAATGATGGCCAGAACCGCCCGGAATATGCCGCCATGGTAGCTTCCATGGACGAGAATATAGGGCGGATCTTAAAAACGATAGACCGGCTTAAACTGGGCCGGAACACCTGGATCATTTTTACCTCGGATAACGGGGGCATCCGTGCCGTTTCGGAGCAAAATCCGCTGCGTGCCGGAAAGGGGTCCTACTATGAGGGAGGTATCCGGGTCCCTTTAGTGATGCGGTGGCCGGGACATATCCCCGAAAGCACTGTAAACACCAACAGGGTGACCAACCTGGACTTTTACCCTACCATTCAGGAAATCGTAGGGCCGCAACAAAAAGCACCACACCTCGATGGCCTTAGCCTGGTTTCCCAATTTAAGGATACCACGAGGGTAAACAGGGATTTGTTTTTTCATTTTCCCGTTTATTTACAGGCCTACGACAAAACAAAGGATGACGGGCGCGATCCCCTGTTCAGGACACGGCCGGGTTCTGTTATGATCTCGGGCGACTGGAAACTACACGAATATTTTGAAGACGGTGCCCGGGAACTGTACTATTTAAAGACCGATACCGGTGAACGGAATAACCTGATAGATACTTATCCCGAAAAAGCCCGGGAGCTGTATGACAAACTCGTGAAGTGGAGAACCGGCAAAAAAGCCCCGGTCCCGCAAAAGAAAAACCCGGAATACGACGCAAGGTTTGAACGGGAAATATTGTCAAAGGTAGCGGGGGCAAAACCATGATGTAACGCTAAGTTTTAGTACATGAAAAAAACTCCAAATGTGTTCTCTTCCGGACTTATGATCTCAGGACCTATGACTTCAGGACTTATGACGTAAGACCAATATGGTAAAAGTCATACGTCATAAGTCCTGTAGTTGTACGTCCTAATCTTCAGTAATTATGCTTCCCCACCAATCCTCATTGGGGCTAAAACCATCGGACAAAAAGTGCCTGCGCTGTTTTTCCAGTTTGGGCAATCGCTTATTTATTATTTTATTGTGATAAGCAGATTTCTTTTCCGGGTCGAACTCTTCATCTTTTGCCGGGTAACTGGCTTCCACCCCGGCCAGCCAACGCTCCAGTTTGTCCCCGAGTTCAGCTAGCTTTTCGGGATGATCGGCTGCCACGTTCTTTTGTTCGTAAGGATCGTCAATGATATTGTACAGTTCATTCCTGTCTTCCTCGTAGTAATGAATTAATTTCCAGCGGCCTTCCCTGATTATGGAAGACGGGTCCCCTCCCTGGTTGCCGTAATGCGGATAGTGCCAGTACAATGGCCTTTCGGGTAGTATATCCCCCTTATCGATAACGGGTTTTAAACTAACACCGTCCAGGAGTTGTTCCGCAGGCAGGTCTATACCTGCATAATCCAGGATGGTGGGATAGAAATCGGCACCTGTCACCGGGTAATCGCTTTGCTTTCCGTTGGAATTTTGCCATGGAACACGAATCAAATACGGGACCCTTATCCCTCCTTCCCACTGGTAGCCCTTACCGCCGCGAAAAGGCAGGTTGGATGTGGAATAGGCATCTCCCGAAGCTACACCTCCGTTATCTGACGTAAAGATGACAATCGTATTTTTTTCCAGGCCCGATCTTTTAAGCCCGTCCAGTACAACCCCTATGGCATCGTCCATGGCTTCAACCAATCCGGCGTAAACAGGATTATCCTGGGTTTGCCTGATCGGCAGGTTTTTTTCCATGACAAAACCTTTTTCGGCAATCCCCGTCGCTTTAGCTTTGTTCTTGTATTTCTGCCATTTCTCCCGGGTGGTCTGGATGGGCCCGTGCACCGCGTAAAAGGAGAGAAAAGCAAAAAATCCGGACCTTTTATTTTCCTCCATAAACGCTACGGTTTCTTTGGCCAGGCGCATGGACAAATTTTCACCGTCGCGTATATCCTTTAATTTCGGGTTGTCAAAGGGTGAAAAATATCCCCCGTTAGGGTTTCCTTTCTCCCATCCTCCCTTGTTTATTTCGAATCCATGATCTTCCGGATAGGACCCTTCTCCTCCCAAATGCCATTTTCCTGCAAAAAAGGTTTTATAGCCATGGGCTTTCAATACTTCTGCCAGGGTCGTCCCGTTTTCAGGCAAATGATGTTTATACCCCGCAGGCAACAATCTGTCGAACCTTTTGGTTTTACGCCAATCCGCTCCGCTTTTAGCCCCTATCCAGTCCGTTACTCCATGCCTTGCCGTAAATTGCCCTGTCATGATCGTGGCACGGGCAGGGCTACAAACCCGGCTTCCGGCATAGCCTTGTGTAAAAATCATCCCTTTCGATGCCAACCGGTCTATATTAGGGGTTTCGTAAAAGTCACTTCCCACAAAGCTCATATCCTTCAGGCCGAAATCATCGGCCAATACAAAGAGTATATTGGGTTTCCCGGGAATTTCCGTTTGCTCCTTACCCTTTTCACTGCAGGAATTGAGTAACAGTACAGAAAATACCAAAAAAGTAATATTAATATTTTTCATCATTATATGATTTTATTTTAACATGAGTTTGAAATAAGCTGAAACCGTCATTGCGAGGAACCGACCGAAGGGAGGTGACGTGGCAATCTCATGGGGGCTGGCAGATATCTTCAATGGCATGCGCATACCTGCCGGGAGACTGCCGCGCTCCGCTCGCAGTGACGGATGATTATTATCTATTACTTATCAAAGTAATGCTCTTTAGCCTATTTCAAACTCACGTTTTATTTTATATCTATTCCCCGGTACATCCCGTAAAGTCACCATTCTTCAAAAACGAGGTCTTCTTCGGGCGGGCGTCTTAAATATAACACTTCCGTGACGGTGTAATCGCTATCGCCCCTCGTAAACGAATACTCAAGGGAGAGGCTCCGGTCTTCGGGGTCATATGTTCCCGATCCTGAAAAATTCGTAACCTCACTGCTGACTGTTGACAGGTCAACGGTATTTCCTTCATCAATATGCAGTATAAGGCCGGCATCGTTAAAATTTCCCATACCCGAAGTTTCTACGGTATTGGCATTGATCGTGGAAAGGTTCCACGTCCCGTTTTTAACCAGATCCGGATGATCATAGACGACTTCGTTCGTTTGCCCGTCTGAAGTAGTTTCGAGCTGGTTTCCCGTATGATAATACGTTCCCTGATACCGGCTTATATATTTTATGACCACAATCGCGTAATTTTTGGGGGCTGTGACCTGGTTTCCCTGGTCGTCAAAACTTCCTGAGGCTATGGAGTCCAGGGAAGTTTCGGTAATCCGTACAGGGAGGGCGTAGGTATTGGATGTTGACAGTGAGTCCGTAATAAATTCCTCCCGGTTCAGGGTCACGGTGACATCTCCTATATACCGGCCTTCCGGAAAGGTCATGGTATTCCCGTTACTCAGGGAATAATAGGCTTCGGGAAGCAGTTTGAACGCTCCCGCCCCGTCCAGCACCTCATTGTCGAGCAAAGACGGGTCTATAACGAATGTGGCGGTTTCTTCAACGGTGTTATACCGCTTTCCTCCCATCGCAACCCCTACTTTAAACTGCATCTCGTCATAGGCAACAACAGTTCTCAAAGGTTTCTGGCTATTAAAATAGGCGATGGTAAAATCGTAATCCTCGACGTAATCTTCATACTTTTCACAGGAAACCATTGTCGTGAAGATCAGTACTATTATGGTTATTTTTCTGATTGTCATCATTTTTCTCACTTTAATTATTACCATCCCAGGTTATCGATCAGTTTCGGGCTCTTGGCCAGTTCTTCATAGGGCAATGGCGCATAGTAATATTTTATATCGTTGAACCTGCGTTCTTCCACTTCAAAAACAGTATACGAATAGGTGTCGTCTTCGTTCCGTTCAATCCTTATTCCTCTTACGGCCTCATCAAGCGGCATCAGCCATCGCCTCATATCGAAATAGCGATGGTTTTCAAAGGCGAGTTCCAGTCTTCTCTCTCTTAATACCAGTTCCCGGAAGGCTTCCTTTCCCCGGGCTGCCACCTCATCTACATAGGTGTTGTCGGTAATACCGGCCTTGGCCCTGATCATCTTGATCACATCTACGGCCGACCAGGCCATCCCCGGGCCTGCCACATCCGGCCCGTAAGCTTCATTGGAAGCTTCTGCAAAATTCAAATATACTTCGGTTTTCCGGAGATACGGGTTGTAATGATGATCGTTCCCCGGGTTCTCTACACTGATAATACCCGGTTTCAGGGACAACCACTTTCTCAGATAGTACCCCGTCCGGGTATTTTGCGGATAGGCATCGCGGGAATCCCTGCCCCCTTCATATATCTGCAAAGGGCTGTTATTGAGTATTGCCCCGTTGTAAAGCACATTGAGGTACAGGCGGGGGTCCCGGTTCTCATAAGGATGCTGCGGATCATAGCCCGAACGCGTATCGGTTATCGGAAAACCGTTCTCACTGTAAAAGGCTTCTACGAGGTTTTGTGAAGGTCCCGTACGGGCCTGGCCGTATTCCCCGAAAGGATAATTCTGGCTTTCCAGCGACCGGTTTTGATGGTAACTCCTCCAGATAAACTCATCAGGGGTATTGTTATTGTTAAAATCTGCTTCTGACAGTCCCTTCAGGGCACCGACAACATCTATCGCTTCCTGCGTCGCCCGGGCTGCCTCCTCCCATTGTGCTACAAAAGTACCCTGGTCCGTAATGGAAAACTGTCCCATTCCGGTAAGCCTGACCACTTCATCGGGCTGGTATGCCGGACTTGCCCCATAGACTGCTACCCTTGACTTCAGGGCCAGGGCAACCTTCTGGTCAGCCCTTCCGATCTGAAGTTGTCCGGTCACCGGATCGCTTCCCGCATATTCGACAGGCAGGTATACCACGGCCGAATCGAGGTCCTGCATGATCTGCGCTACACATTCCTTATAAGTGTTTCGTTCCACTGCATCGAGGTCCTGTGCTTCTTCGTCCGATTTCAGGGAACGTATTATCGGATATCCCAGGGCTTCGCCTTCTCCGGTCTTACCTCCGTATACCTGTAACAACCGGAAGCCCCACCATGCCCTTAAATAAAAAGCCTCTCCCTTAAGGTTGCGCTTTTTCCGGATATTGTTTTCCTCATTGGTAATATCGTAGTTGACCTGGGGGCCAAGGCCATTCTCTAAAAAGAAATGTACATTCCTGAACTGATTATATGCCGCGCCCCATACCGAAACCGGGTTGGTGCTCGCTGTAAGCCCCCCTTGTGACATCCGGTAAATATCACTGCTGAAATTGTTGGTTACCGCATTGTCGGTAGCTGCATCCAGAAAATTTCCTCCGTAATCATCCACAATCGTATTGGGAAGATTGGAATAGGCATTCATCAGTAAGCCTTCGGCTTTTTCAGGAAGTGTAAAGGCATACTCCCCTCCGTAGGTATTGTCGATCTCCGGGTCTAAAGAACAGGAAACCACAATAGCAGAGCATACCGATATGGCAAGTATACGAATTCGCGTATTTAGTATTTTCTTCATCTCGATCTTTTTTTAAAATCCTATGGTAAGTCCTCCCGTAATTACCCGCATCAGGGGATAGTTATCAACACCCGATGCAGGGACTTCGGGGTCCAGGTCTTTTTCGCCAGACAGCACAAACAGGTTCGTACCTCTTAGATAGACCGTGATATTCCTGGCCACCCGGGTATCGTTGGAAAAGGTATAGCTCACTTCCACGTTCTTCAGCCTGAAAAAAGAGGCATCCTGTATCCAGAACGTAGACCCCTGAAAGTCGTTTGTCGGGTTGTAGGTGGTGAGCGCCGGCAAATTTCCCCCGGGGTTATTTACAGGGTGAAACCTGTCCCTTGCCAGTACCGAGTATTTACCTTCGCCGGAATTTCTGTAATAGGTATTGTTACGCATAAAATCAACACCCAGTTCGGAAGTTCCCAGCAGGCTTAGCCCGAATCCCTTGTATTTAAGATTGGCATTGATCCCTATACTGGTCCGGGGAAATGAATTTCCGATCACTTTTCTGTCCTGCTCATTGACGATCCCGTCATTGTTGAGGTTCTGATAACTGATATTTCCTGCCTTATAAGGCCCCAGTGCCTGATATGGGGCTTCGGCCACCGCTTCTTCGCTCCTGAACAGGCCGTTGGAAACATACCCGAAGATCGCATCAGAAGGATTCCCTTCCACATTCAGGTACGCATCGGAATTGTCTATGGCATCTGCCCTGACCACGCGGTTCCTGGCATATAAAACATTGGCCCCTACTTCATACCTGAGCCTCCCGGAGCCTCCGTAATACGTGACCTTGCCATCTATACCGTTGTTGACGACCTTTCCGAGATTATGCGGTGCATAGGGATTAAAGGTGGAAGAATAGATGGAAGAGGGACTATTGAAAATAATATCATCCCTTACTTCATTGAAATAATTCACTTCAACGGCCAGAGACCTATTAAAGAAAAGCCCTTCTACCCCAAGGTTTAACTCTGCGGAGGTCTCCCATTTAAGGTCCGGGTTGCCCAAATTATTATAGATCGTTCTCCCGACACCCTGCTGGTTGCGTTCTCCAAAATTTACATTCCCCCCGTTGCTGAAACGCGTGTTGTATAAATAGAACCCGGTAGCCCGGTCATAGCCCATCATCCCGTAAGTTCCCTTAACTTTCAGATAGTCCAGGTTTTTGGCGCCCTTGAGAAATTCCTCTTCGGAAAGCACCCATGCCACCCCGAAAGTACTAAAATATTTGTACCGGTTCTTACGGGCAAAACGGTTGCTGCCCATAACACTCTGTACCCAGTCTATATAAACCCTGTCTTTATAGGCATAGGTGCTTTTTAAAAACGTATTGGTATTTTCGGTATGCTGGCGGTTGTTTTTTTGATCGTTCAGATAGTAAAAATGAGAAAGGGTCAATGAAAGATGGTTGTCGTTATTGACCGTAACCCTGTAATTGGCTTTGGCCGACCAGCCCAGGTTTCTCTCAATATCGTTCCCGCTTTCCGAACGGTTGCCCCCTATGAGCCGGTTGTTCAGTTTGGTATACACCAGCGAATCCGGGGTAACGGCCCTTACGGCATAGCGCACGGGATTGTTGATCTGCTGGGCCCGATGATATTGGTAATTATCAAAAGTCACCTCAGCACTCACAGACAGCCCTTTGAGCAGGTTACCGAGGTCAAAGTCCAGTCCGAAATTGGTCTGCCCATAGAAGAACTGGTGTTCCTGGTAGCCCCCGTATACCACATCGCCATAGAGGCTTTGGGGGTTCAGCAGGCTTCCGCCTAGGGGAGGGATCTGCTCCTCTCCCAAAGGGGTTTCTTCTCCCATAAAATCTGGGTCTGTTATCACAAAAGGAAATTCATTGGGTCTCTGGGTCTTAAGGGCTGAATAAAAATCGCCCTGGTGCAGCTTGCCCCATTTCCTGCTCTCTATGATCCCGTTGGCCCCGAGGTGTGCCGTAATGGACCGGGACAGGTCTATACTGAGGTTTCCGCGCACATTAAACCGGTCCTGTTCTACGGCCTTCCCCACTTTTTCTATACCCTGGTTCCCCCTGTAACCGGCGAGCAGGGCGTAACGGACCCCTTTTTCTCCCCCGGAATACTCGAGGTTTACCCTTCTGAAAGGGTTCAGGTCCTCGATAAAATAATCGTTGTAATCGACATCGGGATACAAAAGGTCGTTTGCACCGGTGCTTTGCTCATACCCTTGTATCTGTTGTTGGGTATAAAATGAAGACAACCCGTCATTGGCCCGGGCCTCATTATACAGCCTTGCATATTCCGCACTGTTGAGATATTCGGCCATACGCGTATTCATATTTACCCCGTATTCTGCAGAAACCTCAAAAATCCTGGTGTTTTCCTTACCTTTTTTAGTGGTGATGAGCACTACCCCGTTTGCCGCCCTCGGTCCATAAAGGATCTTGGCGTTGACATCCTTCAGCACTTCCACGCTTTCTATTTCCTGCGGATTTAAAAAATCTATGGGCCTTTCGATACCATCCACGACCGTAATGGCCTGGTTGTCCGTTTGCCTGGACAAACCACGCACATATAATTCCGCATTGTTGTTTCCCGGCCCGTCGGTCGTCATTCGTGCTGTCAGGCCCGCCAGTCTTCCCTGTAAGGTATTTGAGAAGACCATATCGGGCTGGGACTCCAGGTCTTTCCCGGCGATCTTATCTGTCGCTCCCACAAATTCCCTCTGGGTAGTCTGTAAGGAAGCCGGTAAATCGATCATATCGGAGCCGTACAGCCCTTCACTTTCGAGCATTATGCGATCCGGAAGACCGCTTTGGGAAAGATCGATGACTTTTTCCTTAAATCCGTTTGCGGAGATGATCAGTACATTATCGGTCCTTACCATCAGGCTAAAGGCCCCGGAGTCGTCGGTATACACCTGGATATTGCCGTGACCCAATGTTACTTTTGCACGGGGTACGGGGGCTTCTTTATCGTTGACCACTACGGCACGTATATGCTTTGCCATATCCGGGCCCTGCTGACCATAAGACATTGTAAACCATCCGGACATTAAAAAAATGATCATGTGGAGCGTATTGCGTTTTAGTACCATTTCCAAATAAAATTTTACCATCCCGGGTTTTGCTTTAGATTAGTGAGATTCAAGGCATCCGCCTGGGGCATGGGATACCAATAGTGTTTCAAATCAAAAACCCTCTGTTCCGTAGTCAGGTCGGTGACCTCGTAAGAGAAATCAAGGGTACTTTTATCTGTGACCTGTTTGTGACCTGCAGGCGGATTGGCCCGGACACCCCTGATGGGGTCTGAAAATACCTCTTCGGCGATCATCCACCTCCTGAGGTCGTGCCAGCGATGATTTTCCCACATCAGTTCAACAGCCCGCTCCTGTCTTATCTTATCCCTGAAGGTTTCCTTGGATGCGGTGAGTTCACTCCTTACATCGGGCATACCTACCCGGTTGCGGATGATATTGACAGCATCTACCGCGGTCATCCCATACCCTTTCGGGTCACTATCGGGCCCATAGGCCTCATTCATGGCTTCGGCATAATCCAGGTAAACCTGGGAAACCCGGATATAAATGGTATTGACACTATATTTCCTGTATTGCCAGCTATACCCGTTCGCTTCGGGCCATATAAATTTTTTACACATATATCCCGATAACTGGCGGGCGTTGGTCCAGCTGCTATTCACCGTGCGGTTCCAGTCGCGTCCCCCCACATAAAGCTCCTGATAAATGGGTTTTCCGGACTGGTTCACTCCCCATTCTTCTCCGGGCACCAAAATATTGTTATAAAACCGGGGGTCCCGGTTGGCATAAGGGTTTTGCGGGTCATAGCCTGACCGGGGGTCCGATATGGGGTAGGCCCGGCCATTATTGAGTACTTCAAACATATCCACAATATTCTGTGTCGGATTGGTATAGGCCGTCTGGTCGCTCCCCGTATTATTACCGCAAAAATACTGGGGCAGGTAGAACACCCTGAACCCGCGTCCCTGATCGCGTTTACCGGCATCCAGACGGTACCATATCGATTCTTCGGTAACCTGGGCGCCTTCCGAATAAAATATGAATTCGTATTCGTTCCCGTTCATCAGCCGTACACGGGCCCCTCCTGCCCCCTCGTCGATATAGGCCAATACATCATGGGCATATTCGGCCGCACGTTCGCTCCATTCCTGCCCATAAGGCAAATACTGCGTACTTTCCAGGCCATTTTGCATCAGGGGACTGGCCGCATAGAGCGCTGCCATTTCCTTTACGGCCATGGCCGCTACCTTGTTGGCCCTTCCGTATTCTGCATCTTCCCAGGCCCCTGGCAGCAATGCAATGGCCTTGTCGAGGTCTTCCATGATAAATTCGGAATTTTCGGAATACGTCAGCCTGGGAAGGTCGACATCATCGTCCGGGCCAAAAGCCTTGTCCAGCCTTGGCATCCCTCCCATACGCTGAATGACCTGGAAAGTATACCATGCCCTGAAAAAATAAGCCTGCCCCAACAAATGGTCGTACTCCTCCTGTGTCATGTTGGGTATATCATCTATACGCTCAATCACCTTATTCGCAATACGTATGGCATAAAAAGCATTGCCTATCACTTTTCCCTGGTTCCAGCTCGGAGTCCCTGTTCCTGTCCACCCGATCTCCCCTTCCGCTCCCCGGTTTATCCAGGAACCCGTGTTGATCACATTCACTATCCGGCTCATATTAAAAATTACTCCTGCCTCGTCAGACAGCGCATTGATATTACTTCTGCCCAGGTATTGCGATTGCCAGTTATGGATATCCAGTAAAACCTCGTAGCAGTTGTCCAGATAACCGCGGGCAGACTCGTATTCCGAAAACACATCATCTTCGGCAATCCCGAAATCCGGGTCTACGTCCAGGTAATCTTCACAAGAAAGGATAGCGCAACTCAATAGTACAAGCAGCAGGGTATATAAATGTTTTCTTGTTCTCATCGATCTTGTTTTTACTTTGATTTTTAAAATGTGACCCTTAATCCGAAGTTATACCGTTTTAACACAGGATATACCCCTGCGCCGCTGGTTTCCGGATCAACGGGAATATCCAGTTTGGACCACGTTAACACATTGTTTCCATTGGCATAAAGCTGTAGTTGTTTTAGTCCCAATGATTCGAGGACCCGCCCTTTAAAAGCATAATTGATCTCAATATTTTTAAGGCGCAGGTAGGAGCCATCCCTATATAATAAGGTGCTGTTAGTACTGTTGTGATTATTGACAAGGTGAAGCGCGGGTTTTTCGGCAGTGTCCGCGGTTTCCGGGGTCCACCGGGTCAATACATCGGGCTGGGCCTGAACAAATCCTCCCGCGAAATCATAGAACAACAGGTCCGGAACCGTATATCCCGTATTGGTCACTCCGTATAAAAGGGCATTGAAACCAAGATTTTTCCAGTTAAATCCCAGGCGTAAATTATAGGTACGCAACGGATATGCTTCCACATCCTTCATCGGCACCCTGTCATTATTGTCGGAAACACCATCCCCGTTATAGTCGACATACAGGATGTCCCCGGGAACCAGGTTGCTTAAACCCGACCCGTGATTCTGGCCCGGGCCGTTGTAGATATCGTCCAGCGACTGGTAATATCCTCCTGCAATGGGCAGGGATTTCCAGTCAATGGGCTTGCCCGCGTCCTTGAGATACCTGTCCATCATCGCAGGATCATCCCTGAAGACAACCCTGTTTTCCGTAAAAGAAGTACCGAAACTCACGTTGTACCTGAAGTCGGAACCTATCCGGTCGTTCCACCCCAGGGTAAGTTCATACCCATGGCTTTTGGTCCGTCCTATATTGGCATCCGGAAGGTCCGAATATCCCACAAAAGTAGGGACGGTCCTTCTTTGCATCAGGATATCCTCCCGGTCTGATTTGTACATATCCAGCTCAAAGCTGACCTTCTCTATGAGATCGGCACTGATCTTAAGGTTCTGCTGTGTACTTTTCTCCCATGTGGCATTGGGGTTGGCAATGGCCCCTTCCATATAGCGAGGTCCGTAACCCGTCGGGGTTTCATAGCCAAACCTCACATCTCCCGCACTGTCATAGGTTTGCACATACTGAAAACTGTCCGTTCTGTCATTTCCCACTTCACCATAGGAATAATTGACCTTGAGGAAGTCCAACCAGTTGCCGGCCAGTTTTTTTGCAAAGGGTTCTTCCGAAATCACCCAGGCCCCGCCTATGGCCGGGAAAAATCCGAATCTCAGCCCCGGGGCGAATTTTTCGGTCCCGGAATAGTTCCCCGAGGCTTCAATCATATACCGTTCTTTGTAATTATAGCTCAAACGACCTATCCACTCCTCCCTTCGGGCAGGATAGCCATTTCTCCATACATCATTCTGCCGGAGCATCAAAGCCGTTACATTCAGGTTATGATCATTAAACCTGCGTCTGTATTCCAGTTGAAAACGATAATTCAACCTTCGGTTATAGCCATACAGATTGGGGAGGCTCCCGTTTACAGGGCCTTCCTGGGCCTGGTTATCAGGCCAGCGCAATTCTTCGATCAACGGGTAAGACACATTCCCCTGTTCATCTACCGTGGGCAGGGAATAATCGTAACGCCGGTAATAACGGATAATATTCAAACCCGAAAAAGCGCCTTGCACCCCGTCCCGGAGAATCTGCTTGGAATAGTTGGAAAGTGAAGAGTAATTAATACTGGCATTAAACGATAGCCCCTTAGTGATAAAATCCAGTTTCTGGTCTAATTGCGCGTCGTAAAACCCTTGGAAATACTGATAGGTCCGTTGTCCTCCTTCATTTAAGTAGACCAGCAGGTTCCCTTCTCCATCGGAAGCATCACCGGGATACCCGTCCGGATGGGTGATCGGGAACAGGTTTTGAGGGGCATAATAAATACGCTCATAAAACTGGGCCTGTCCATAACCATCCTCCACCCCATTACTAATACGATAAGCCGGTTGGTTCCTCACCCGATAATTCCCTGAAAACCGCACGCTGAACTTTGTAGTAGCGGTAATGTCAAAATCGAGATTGGTACGCCAGTTGTATTTCCTGAGCCGATAGGACGGGTCGTAGTCGGGGTTCTTCTCTGTCTGAAAAATATCCCCGTCGTCCCGGTATCCGAGAGAAGCAAAGTATTTAATCTTATTTCCCCCTCCCCTCACATTCAGGTTATAGGTTTGCTCAAAGCCCGTACCGATCAACTCGTCGTACCAATCTATTTCCGGGAAATAAGGATTGTAGGGCCCGCGTTCGTCATAGTGTTCTGTCCATGCATCTATCGTGGACCGGGGAATGAGCTGATCATAGTTCCTGTCGTTAAATGCCGCTTCATTGTAAGCCCTCATGGCCGTAAGATAATCTGCCTTTTTCGGGGTTTTGGTAGGCTGTTTTATCCCCAGGTTGGCCGAAAAGTTAAAGACCGGGTCTGACAGTTTTCCGGTCTTGGTGGTCACCAGGATCACACCGTTGGCCCCTCTTACCCCGTAAACTGCGGTGGAGGCTGCATCTTTAAGTACGGAGATGGTTTCTATTTCGTTAGGATCTATATTGTTCACGTCCCTCTCCACGCCATCTACCAGGAATAAGGGCGAAGCATTTCTCCACGTAGACTTTCCCCTGATAAATATTTCTCCTGCATCTGCTCCCGGTTTCCCGTTTGAATTGATGATCGTCATTCCGGGGGATTGTCCCTGTAAGGCCTCCGAGATCGTACTTACCGAACCGGTCTGCAAAATATCCTCTCCTTTTACCGAACTTACAGACCCCACCAGGGTCTGTTTGGTCTGTTCACCATATCCTATGACCACGACCTCGTCCAGGTTGGTGGCATCGGGCTTCATTACAATATGCAAGGCATCGGTTTCTGTTACGTCTTCAATACGTTCGGTAAGGTACCCTACATAACTGAAAGTAAGCGTAGATCCCGCTTCTATTTCCAAAGTGAAATTTCCGTCAAAATCGGTGGCAACTCCTCTCGAAGTATTTTCTTGCATCACGGTAACCCCAATCATGGGAATGTTATTTTCGTCCACCACCGTTCCCGAAACACTTATCACAGACTGATAAAAGGTGAATGCACGAACATTGTAACCACACAATGCTATACAGCCGAAACAAATTCCTATTACCCCCCGAATTAAAATTAACTTAGTAAAGGTTTCCTTCATTATCAATGAATTGAATGGTTGTTATTTAGAGTCTGTCTAAGTTTTATCCTTTGGTTCTTTTATGCGCCTTTTCCCGCTATACTTCAGCTATTTTTCGCCACGTAGCTATGGCTATGTGCCTCAAAATACCTTCGTCTGACAAAAAAATGCACTATAAAATATTCCAAAAACAAAATTTAGACAGGCTCTTAGTTTTAGTTGTTTTCTCTCCCTGCTTTATAAATATTTCCAATACACCTGACTATTTCACAAATGAATCGAGCCTGTTTTTATGGATCCACATTTTTCAAGGCATTATTTTACAAAATATCAAAAAACAGTATCGCAAATGTAAAAGGGCCTGGCGGTGAGCATCATTAAAATTTCATCAAATACTGTGAATATATATTCATGAATAAATGCCGAATCCTTTTTATGTTAAAAAAAGTGGGTAATATATAAAAATCAACAAGAATTGATTATTACTTCACAATAATTCCCTTTAAAAAATATCATATTCACACCGCTAAAGCAAGTCGTTGAAAATAATCCATTTGACGAATGACACCTAACCCCTGTCAGGAAATCAGATCTCAAACCAATTTTATAACACCCAAAACCAATAATTATGAAAACAAGTGTACAAACCCTGAGCAAGCTTCCAAAACGTATTCCAACAGGCACATGGACATTATTATTGTCCCTGATTTTATGTATTGTCCTGGCAGGCTGTAAAACAGACGAGGTCCCTCCTCTTGAGAACGAGAACATCTCATCTGATACTTACCAGTACAACATAGGTTTAAGTCTGAATGGTAAAGAAATACTACTCGACGGAGCTCCTTTTTATCCGAGGGGCTATGTATTTGAATCTTTACTTTATAAAAAAGAAAATCTGATCGAATATGCCCAGTATCCGGAATATGAGGAATTTTGTACCAGGCAGTTGGCAGCACAGGATTATTACTTCGGCAAAGGTGATTTTACAGACAATTCCGGTCTGGACCTGGCCCGGGCATGGGGAGCCAATACCATCAGGCTAAACTTAAACCAGGGAGCTCTTGACCCTCAGAATCAATATTATTCCGAGAATTATGTACAATTGGTCCGGAGAGCTGTCAGTGCTGCCAGGAATAAAGATTTCGTTGTTATTTTAACCATTTTTGTTGCTGCCAATAAAAATATACCTCAGCCCATGCAAGATGAAAATCCGAATATTCCCATAAATAATCCGATATCCCTTGGAGCTTGTGTAAAACTCGCGGAACTTTTCGGGGATGATCCCTATATTATGTTGGAAACACTAAACGAACCCTGGTCACCTACCCGGCGGGATTTTGGCTGGGAGTTCTACAGGGATGGTGGTACTCCAAGTGCCGGTTGTTGTCCGGGTGTAGAATTTGTCGGGGTCAATACCATAATCCAGGCCATGCGTGACAAAGGGGCTAAAAATTTAATTATAGTGCAGGGTTTGAAAACATCTTTTAAAGGATTTCCCGGTGGTTTTGTAGATCCTCTGGACAAGATCGTCTACTCTGTCCATCCATTTTTCGGGGATGGCTCAGATCCGGAAAGGATAGACTGGGATGGAAATTTCGGATTCATGGCCGAACAATACCCATTTTTAATTACGGCATGGGGAGCACCACTGGCACATGGATGGTGTGATGAATTCGGGTTAAATAAGCCTATAGAATTTCTGAACTATATCGACTCCAAAAATATCGGGATGATGGCCTATGCACTCGATGTCCCCTTTACAACGATCAGAGATTTCAGAACAGACCCCATAGAACCTACTGTTTTAGGAAATCAATGCTCAACCTGGGCAGGCCGTGGTACGGGAGAAATTATCAGGGATTATTTTTTATCCTTCTAAAATAATTCCATACCATAATACATTTTTAGTACCTTATCAGCACAAAAAGCCCTTTAAATATGTATTTTTAACAATAACTCGTTTAAACAGGTTCAATTTCTCATAATCTTTGATTAAAGATTTATATTTTAAATGTGTTTATTTTTTGATATTTACCCGCCCGATGATATCCCTTTTATTGGTGCCATTTTATCGGCCCCGGCAAAATGTGGATATATTGCAGGTTTCAACACCGGGAACAGCGCGATTATTGATTAACAAACCGGAGATCCCGGCGGGTTTCACTTATACTAATATTACATGAACAGGATCAAATCATTTCTATTCCTATCTTTTTTCAGTACCGTTTGTCTTTCTTCCTGCAAGAATGAACAAAAAGAAAAAGCGGCAGAGGCCGAGCCCGTAAAGCCCAATATCATATTCATTCTCACGGATGACCTCGGTTACGGGGATATCGGCATATTCTTCCAGAACCAAAGAAAAGAAAAGGGCGACCGAAGTGAACCCTGGCTCGAAACACCTTACCTCGATGCCATGGCAGAAGAAGGTGCGCAACTCACACAGCATTATACGGCAGCCCCTGTCTGTGCGCCCTCCAGGGCTTCGATACTCCTGGGTGTCAACCAGGGGCATTCCAACGTACGCGACAACCAGTTCGACAAAGCCCTGGAAGATAATTACACCATGGCCAACGTACTAAAACAGGCCGGTTACCGTACCGTAGCCATCGGCAAATGGGGATTACAGGGAAAAGGCGACGGACCGGACTGGCCTTCACACCCTTTAAAACGGGGGTTCGATGCCTATTACGGTTATATCAGGCACAGGGACGGACATGAGCACTATCCGAAAGAAGGGACATACCGGGGGCCCAAGGAAGTTTATGAAAATTATAAGGAAGTCAGTGAAAGCCTTGATAAATGCTACACGGGCGATCTTTTCACCGCCCGGGCAAAAAAGTATATCACCGAGCACCGGGAAAATCATAAGAACAAGCCCTTTTTTATGTACCTGTCTTATGACACCCCGCATGCCGTGCTCGAATTACCCACCCAGGCCTACCCGGAAGGCCGTGGACTGAACGGAGGGTTACAGTGGCAGGGGAAACCGGGAGAAATGATTAATACGGCTTCCGGTGAGGTAGATTCCTATGTATATCCGGAATATGAAAATGCCACCTGGGACGATGATAAAAACCCCGATACCCCGGAAGTCCCCTGGCCCGATACCTACAAGCGCTATGCAACGGTAAACAGGCGGATCGATGACCAGGTCGGGGACCTCATACAATTGTTGAAGGACCTGGAGATAGACCAAAACACCCTCGTGATATTTACATCCGATAACGGCCCTTCCAAAGAATCTTATCTTTCCAAAGACGAGTACGTGGAATACAGTCCGGAATTCTTTAACAATTTCGGGTATTTTGACGGCATTAAAAGAGATACTTACGAAGGGGGTCTGCGCACGTCGACCATTGCCTTCTGGCCGGGGACCATCCCCGCGGGAAGCGTGGTAAACAGTCCCAGCATTTCCTATGACTGGATGCCCACATTTGCAGCCGCCGCAGGAACAACAGCCCCGGTAAGGACAGATGGCATTTCCCTGCTCCCCTCCCTGACCGGGAAAGGAAAACAGGAAGAAAGCAGGATCTATGTCGAATATTTCCATCCCGGGACAACGCCTTCTTATGCCGAATTCGGGGAAAACCATCAAAACACCAGGCGAAAACAGATGCAAATGATAAGAATTGGCGATATGGCCGGGGTACGGTATAACATTACTTCGGCCGCAGACGATTTTAATATTTACAATGTGGTGGACGATCCGGCCCAGCAAAACGACCTTGCCGGCCAGCATACCGACCTCCAGGACCTGATGAAGGCCAGGGTGATCCAAATGCGGCATACCGATGCTTCTGCCCCGCGGACCTATGACAATGCTCTGGTTCCGGCGGCCCCCGGTAAATCCCTTGTCAACGGGCTCATGGCAAAATCTTTTCGCAATGATCTGCCATGGATTCCGTCCGCCCCTGAAAACCCTGTGGCCGTGGCCCGGATCGATAATCCCGGTGAAGCACAATTCGAAGGAAACCTGGTATGCCTCGAAGGTTACATCAAAATTCCCGAGGATGGAAAGTACAGGTTCTCTGTAAACACGGATAAAAAGTGTTTTATGAGGCTTCATGATATTTCGGTCATAGACGGGGACTTTAACAAAGACAGGGACCGGGAATATGAGGTCAGCCTCTCCAAAGGATATCACCCCATCAAATTATATGTTATGGGAGATCAACCGGTAACTGGCAAGAACCTGCAACTGATGTGGAAGTACGCAGACCGGGAAGGATCTGCGGTTCCCCCGTCGGCATTTTATCACTATCCGCAATAGACTTTCGTATTAATATGCTGTTCGGTTATTCCAGATATTTATTACTTCTTTTCATGGGTGCCATGCTTTGCAGTTTCCAAAGCGTAGACCGGGAAGATATTCTTTCTTCGCGAATAACATCGGAAGACGGACTGGACTCCGATGAAAGTAATTTTGTCTTCCAGGACAGTGACGGTTTTATATGGATAGGAACAAACGGGGGCCTCTTCCGCTATGACGGTTATGAGGTCCTGAATTTTGAAACGCTGGTCCGGGACAGCAAAAAAATACCGGGAAAGGCACAATATTTTGAAATGACCGAGAGTGAGGACCAAAAACTCTGGGTGGCATCTTCGGCAGGCATATTTTCCTATGATAAAAAGAAAGCTTCCATCCGACTGATCAAAAAAGGCCCCCAGGTCTATAACAGTACCAGTCCCGGAGATCGGGTGACCATAGAATATGATCCTTCCGGAAAAGTCTGGTTTGGCGGGAGCAAAGGAATTTTTTTCTATGACCTTCAGACACAAAAAATAACGCACTACAGTACCATTAAAAACAAGGATCATACCAGGGGATTAAGGGATGTACTCATCAGTTCTTCCGGGGATGTATGGCTGGCCACCTGGAAAGACGGGCTGGGAAGGTATCTTCCCGAAAAAGGGACGTTTGAGGTTGTTGATAAATTTACGTCCGGGCCTTTCCGGCAAAAAGACAATGTTTTGAATGCCCTCTACCAGGACCGCAAGGGAAGATTATGGGTAGGTACCTGGGACGGGGGGTTGTATGTTATGGATATTTCAGACCCCGGATCTCCCGAGATCCTGGAATGGTTCGGAGAAGCAACCGGCAAGGAAGAAGGGCTTCCGAGCAACATTATCTATGATATCAATGAAGATATTTACGGCAACATATGGGTAGGGACACCCTTTGGCCCCGGCATCATCAAAACCGTAAAGGACCGGGAATTCGAATTCCTTCATTTTAAATATGCAGATCATACCACAAAATGGAGAAGCCATGAAGTCAGGGGTATTATTCAGGACAGGTCCGGCCCTATGTGGCTGGCGACGTTTGGAGGTGGGGTCAATAAATTTGATCTCAGGCGAAATAAATTTCCACTATATCACATATCCCTATCCGACAACAGGAAAAGTCAATCCGTCTATGCCTTTACCAGAGATCATAAGAAGAGGTTGCTGTTAGGGGTACAAAGCCTGGGCTTCGGGGTATATGACATGAACAACAAGACCCTGACACCCTTTGAGCATATAGACGATTACAAACCGTTATACGATCTCGAGCTCAATACGATAAGAAATTTTACCTGGGACAAAAAAGGGAATCTATGGCTGGGAACAAGATTCAAAGGACTTATTAAATACAGCCCTTCCCGTAAGAATTACGCCCATGTATCCAGGAGAAAAAACAACAACAGGATATTCAAGGAAGTACTCCGCACAGTCCCGGACCTCAATGACAGGATATGGATCCTTACCAAGAGAGGTTTTTTTTATGTAGAACAGGGAGATCGTTTCGGTGATAATTCCGTCAAACCATTTTCCCCCCGGATATCAAAGGATTCCGCAGTCATAGAAAATGCATATTCCGATTTTAACATCAGTAAGAACGGGTACCTGTATATCGCCACACACAGCGGGGATATCTGGAAATCGGAAACCAGTATTTATTCGGATACCGCCGATCGCTATTTTTTCAGGAAAATACCACGCCCCGGGAAGAACAACAAAAGCCTGAACACCTTGTTCATCGATGGAAAAAACAGGTTGTGGGTAGGAACGAATAATGGGCTTGAAACCTATACCGAAGATGGGGAACCCATAGAATCCGGTATGCTGTCGGGAATAAAAAACCTATCCCTGCACGCCTTCGAAGAAGATGAAAAGGGAAATATTATCGCGACTTCCAATAAGGGCCTGATCTATATAAACATGCTGACTGATGATACCCAAATCGGCTTATATACCATGCGCAACGGGCTACAAGCAAATTATTTTATCAAAGGGTCCATCTTCAAAGACAAGGACGGTACTTTATTTGCTGGCGGACATCAGGGGTTCAATCACATAAACCCATTGAACATCAAGGACGATCATATACAGCCTTCCCTGGTATTTACCAATCTGCGCACCTCCCGTAAGAACTATTACAGCGATCGTGCATTTAATGCCGAAAACCCGTTTGTCCTCCATTACAATGACAACATCATAACATTGTCTTTTTCTTCCATAGATATGAGAGATCCGGACAATTTGAACTATGCCTATAAACTAGAAGGGCTTGAGAACAAATGGATATACGTTACCTCCAATAACAGGACCGCAACCTATGTAAACCTCAAGCCCGGCAATTATACGTTTCAGTTAAAAGCTACCAATGCCAACGGCCAATGGTCGGAAAATACCATATCACTTCCCCTTGTGGTAGAAACCGCTCCCTACTTTTCCTGGTGGGCTTACACCCTGTATACGCTGGCCGCAGTGGGCGTCATTGCCGCCATTTTTGTTCTCTACCGAAGAAAGATCAGGATACGGGAGGCCCTGAGGGTCGAAAATATCGAGAGGGTAAAATCGGAAAAACTGCACCGGTTCAAACTACAGTTCTTTACCAATCTTTCGCATGAGCTGCTCACTCCCCTGTCCGTATTGACCATCCTCTCGGACAAGAACCTCAACGGGAATAAAGATGCCCGGGAAAAGGATAAAATACTAAAACGCAATATCAAAATCCTCAATGACCGTATTAAACAGATGCTCAATTTCAGGAAAGCCGAAACCGGCAATATGGAGCTGAATATTTCATGGCAGGATATTTCTGGGATCGTATATGACCTCAAAAAAGACTACGAAGTCCTGGCCGAAGAAAAAGGGATTGACTTTAAGGTGAAGGTACAACATGACCTGACGGGCTATATCGACCTTGAGAAGATAAAGATCTGTATGAACAACCTGCTTTCCAATGCGTTTAAATATACCCCGGTACAGGGTTCCGTAATATTCGAATTACACACCCAGGGTTATAACGGTAAGCAGGGCCTGATCATCTCGGTAGCAGACACGGGAAAAGGCATTCCCCGGGATGATCTCGAAAGGATATTCGACCGTTATTATCGCCCAAAATCCGTGCAGGGTTGTGAAGACGGCCTGGGCATAGGGCTTGCACTGACCCATCATCTTGTGAAAATTCAGCAGGGGACTATCGGGGTAGAAAGCGAAACGGGAGTGGGGACCCGTTTTAAAATTACCGTACCGATAGGCAAGGATATATCGGGATTGAAAAACAGGAGACAATCCGGGCCCCTGATCACCGAAAAAAACATCAGGCTGCCCGAAGATCATAAAACCTCCCATAAGCCCGAAGATGTGGAATACTCGGGAAAAACCATACTCCTTGTCGAAGACAATGAAGATTACCTGGAACTCGTACAGTCCTATCTCCGGAATTATTACAAGGTATTTAGCTGCCTTGACGGAAAGAGTGCCCTTCAGCTTGCAAACCGGGAAGAAATAGACCTTATCGTTTCTGATCTGCGCATCCCCGATATGAACGGGCATGAATTGTGCAGGGCCGTTAAAAACGATGTCAATACCAGCCATATCCCTGTGGTAATCGTTACGGCCCATGCCGATGACGAGGAAAGAAAAAAAGGGTATGAAGCGGGTGTGGACACCTATTTCTCCAAGCCCATAAGCCTGGATGTCCTGGTCTATCGCATCGAGTCGCTCCTGAAAAAACGCGAAAATGTATACCATAAGTTCAACAGGGGCCAGTTCCTCGAACCGGAAAAAATCGTATCGACCAGTATTGATGAAGAATTTCTGACCAAAGCCAAAAAATCTGTGGAAAACCGGATGTCCGAATCGGATTTTTCAGTAAAGGTACTTTGCAGGGACCTGGGAATGAGCAATTCCATGTTCTACAGAAAAATAAAAGGTATTCTCGACCTCACTCCCAACGAATTTATCAAGAATATCCGCCTGCGACGCGCGGCACAATTACTGGCCGACAACAATATTCATATTTCGGAAGTAGCCTATATGATCGGTTTTAATGATCTGAGCTATTTCAGCGCATGCTTTAAAAAGCAATACGGTGCTTCCCCCAGTGCATACCGGAAAAAAACGTACCGGGAACAGAAGCAGGCGTCTTCTTCCATACAGCAAAGCATCCGGGAAAATGACGAATGGGAAAAATTTAATGACAATTGATCATTATCTCACAATCATTTTCCTGAAATGATGCAACATTCGTGATGTTAACTCTAATTTGATATCATGAAAAAAAACACAACCATAAAGGCTGCGCTATTCCTTATGGCCATAAGCCTTTTATCTTTTGGAAACGCTGAGAAAAACAGGAATTTGCCTGCCTCCCAGGCCATTGACATAGACGGGACCGCCATCCTGAACACCTTTGAAGGATTGGGCGCCATACCCAGCTATGAGAAACTGTTATACGACTACCCCGAACCACAGCGAAAAGAAATTCTCGATTATCTTTTTTTACCCGGTTACGGGGCATCCCTGCAAGTGCTCAAGGTTGAAATAGGTTATGACGGGAACAATACGGCCGTTTCCTGGCCGAGTTATAAAAGAACCCTCGGGGAAACCCCGGATTTCGAGAGGGGCTACGTCTGGTGGCTCATGAACGAAGCCAAAAAAAGAAACCCGGATATCCGGCTTTCGGCTCTGCATTGGGGCTATCCCGCCTGGGCAAGGACCGATGACCAGAAAGCCGGATATATTTTCGGTTTTGTACAGGGGGCAAAAGAAAAGTACGGCCTTCGTATCGATTATATCGGCGGAAACCAGAACGAACAGTACAAGGAAGGCAAACCGTTTATCAACAGGGCCCTGACCATAAAATTAAGACAACTGCTGAATGCCAACGGTTATGACAAGGTTAAAATTGTCACTGCCGACGAAGGGGCGAAAGTCAGGAAATACCGGGTATTTGACGAAATACAGAAAGATTCTCTTTATGCCGAAGCCGTAGATATTATCGGTGTACATTACAAAAACCGGCCTGCAAGCTTTATGCCCGATATCGCCTACAAACTGGGGAAACCCTTATGGTCCAGTGAAGACGGGGGCGGAAGCTATCGGAATATAAAAAGCGGCTATGACTGGGTAAATCAGATCATACGGCTGTTACTGGATGTAAAAATGAACGGTATTATCCGCTGGTCTGCTACTGCTTCGGTATACGACAACATGCCCTGGGCCAATAACGGCTTTATAAAAGCTGATGAACCCTGGAGCGGGCATTATGAAACAGGCTCAAACCTGTGGGCTTTCTCTCATTTTACCCAGTTTACAGAACCCGGCTGGAATATTCTAAATACCGGTAAGACCAATGTGTATAACCATAACGGGACCAAAGCCGGGCGGTTTATTGCATTTAAGGATAATACGGGTGATGATTATACTATTGTTATCAATACGCACGACCATAATTTCCCGGAAGCGGGGATCGACCTGGAGATCAATTTGTCCGACGACCTTTCAAAAGGCCCCGCATATCTGTGGCGTTCCGATTTCATGAAACCATCGGAATGGTTTAGACAGGTAAGGTCCTTGCCTCCCGCAAAGAAAAAGATAATAGTTCACCTGGATAAGGGCTGTGTTTATACCCTGTCTACAACGAAAGGGCAACATAGGGGAACAACGGTAATTCCCCCGGCTGAAGAATTTCCGTTCCCCTATACCGAAACGTTCGAATCTTACGAAAAAGACGATATGGCCCGGTATTTTATCGATGCCAACGGCATATTCACCATTGCAGGTCCCGGCAAAAACCGAAAAGGCAACGCACTGCGACAGGTCGTTACCGAAGCCCCACGCATGTGGCACAACAGGCCTTTAAAACAGCCGCTCACCGAAATGGGAAATATCGAATGGACAGACTATAAGGTCCGGGCCGATGTTTTAATGGAAAATCCGGGGAAAGTTCTTTTAAGCGGAAGGTTCGACGGTAAAAAGGAAAACAGCGGGGACTTTCTGCTCGAAGGTTACTGGCTTTCTCTTGATAACCGGGGAAAATGGGAGTTGATCCGAAAAGACCCTCCCGAAAACCCGGACAACAGAAAAGACACGGGAACATTTGTTACCTTATCATCGGGTGTTGTACCGGGAGCCAGTCTCAATCAGTGGATCACTGTCGGGCTGGAATTTAACGGGCCCGTGATCAAGGTGTTCATAAGAAATAAAAAAGTAGCTGAGGTCGTTGATGAGGCCTATAAAAACGGTAATGTAGCCTTGGGGACACTGGGACTGGGATGTAAAGATCCTTTTTCTGCTTCCGATAAATGGTCAAATGCCCGTTTCGATAACCTGCATGTTACTCCTATTTCCAGGCGGCCATAGGGTTCCGGGAATATCCCAAAAAAATCAGGGCATTAAAGCTTAGAAGGGTGTCTAAAAAGTTTTGTAAATCGTCATTCCGAAACAAGTCAGGTTGACGTGTGATCCACTTTTTAGACACCTCCTTAAATTTAGGGTCCTGTTTAACAATCGTTTTTCAAAGATTTATCCGAAAGATAAAAACATCATATAATATCCATCGTAAAGACGATGAACGACTTTGCCGGAACCGGCTGGGTGAGCGTGGTGGAATCCGGGGGCGTCCACGTAGTGGTATCACCTTCAACCGCCGAGCCCGGAGTCCACCTGGTCCTGGTAAGGCTTCTGTCAATCTGGTATCCGTCATTAATTTTAATCGTTACCCCTTCGAAATCAATGGTAGATCTATTCAATATCATAATGACAAGCCGGGAACCGTCCCTGAAGGCCATTAACCTGACATTGGGCCCTCCGTACGCCCTTACCTGCTGTTTGCCTTTCGATGTATTGACAAATTTTTTGTATCCGTAGTATTCCTTATCCCGCATGGGTTTCCCGGTGGAAAAATTCTGTTTTAATATCCATAATGAGCCCCAGTAGCTGATAACGCCGTTCACCTTACCTTTTTTAATGGGGTCCCAGATATGGTCCAGGCCTGCCGTTAATCCATCCATCCCCGTACCCAGGTTAAACCTGTTCGATTCGGTGAACCAGGAGGGTTTGTTTACCGAATTCATTGCTGTGGCAAAATCGGTCCAGGACGAAGTATTATTGTCATTTCCCTCTTCTCCATCGTCATAGAAATGCGTTCCGATCACATCGAGTTCATCCATATAATCCGAACCTATGAAATGATTGTTCAGCCAATCAACCATCCAGTAGATCCCCCATCGGTCCGGGCCTACAAATGTGAGCTGGTCCATGGCCGCCGAACCGATGACGCTTTCCAGGCCATTCTTACAGTACCTGATATGTTGAGGTTTCACAAAACTATCTTCGTTATAAAGACCCAGGTATTGGATATTATAGCCTTTGGATTGCAGATAGTTCAGGTATTCCCCGACAAGCTGGCCGTATGCATAGTGCTTAAATGTCGTTTTATCACCGGGGGTTCGAAATAACCAGTCGGGATATTCGTCGGGCGTACTGGTTTCCGCTGGGCTTGCAAAATAGGCCAGTCCGGGCTTATCTACCGTCAAATAAGTTAGTACACTGTCCAGGTCACTATAAATGCTGTCCATGGTATTGAGGGTCGTCCCTCCTTCCGTATGAAGCCACTGCCGGATGGGGATCCTGAGCACATCGTGTTGGATATCCGTAAAAAGATATTGAACCAGGCTGTCCTTAAAGGCCGTGTTTCCATTCCTGATGGCCCGCAGATAAGAACCTACACAAAGTTTATTGTCGGTGCCATACATATCCATATACTGATAGGTTACATCGGGAAATACTTCGAGTTCCGAATCGGATGCAAGGACACTTATTGACATTTCTCCCGCACCCGGGTCCGTGTCCCGAAGGTTTTCTTCACATGCAAAAACAAGGAATATCATCGCAACAGCTCCTACCGCGACGATTCTGGGGGTTAAATAAAAAGGTGTTTTCATAATTTAACGAAATTGGTTTTTATGATTGGTTAACAAAAAGAAAATTCCATGACCAACATCACGAATTTGATATTATTTCGCTTAAATTATTGTGAAAAACCAATCAATTACCATCAATTTTTGCGCAGTGTACCAATCACTAAAAATTGAAATGACACTTAAAAGCGTCACTGCCAGTGAAGCGTCAGCAGTCTTCATAAGTGTCCCTACACCCCTAATTTTTCTTAATCGAGTCCAGGCGGGTGATCATTTGTTTAAGGGTATCGGGATAAGTTTTAGCCAGGTTTTCCCATTGTCCTATATCCATTTTCAGGTCGTAAAGCTGGTAGCTGTCGGCATTCCCTGTTTCAATATTCACATTGCGACTGATCCCAGGCCCTTCGTAAGGTGGTATCATCACCCAGTTTCGCATTCTTATGGCTGTTCTGCCGTTAGCTTCCAAGACCAGGGTTTCCCGCCCTTTTGTGTTTTGGCCCAGGAACTCATCGAGCATATCCCGGCTGTCTGTCCCTGTTGTTTCTCCTCCTACCAGCCTGGAAACGGACTTCAATAGATCCATTTGGCATACCAGGGCATCAGATACCTGCGGACTTATTCTTCCTTTCCAGTAGGTTATAAACGGAACCCTCGTACCTCCCTCGAACAGGCTGTATTTGCCTCCTCTTAACCGTCCTGCCGGTTTGTGGTCACCGAGTTTTTCTACGGCATCATCGTAATAGCCGTCATTCAATACCGGGCCGTTATCACTGGTAAATACGATCAGGGTGTTTTCCAGTACGCCTTCTTCCTCCAGTGTTTTCAGAAATTCACCGATACACCAGTCGGCCTCGGCAATGACATCTCCCCTCGGCCCCAAACCTGTAGTCCCGGCAAACCTCGGATGGGGCGTACGGGGCACATGGGGTTGTTGCATGGCATAATACAAAAAGAACGGGCTATCTTTATGGCCCCTGACATAGGACTGAGCCTTTTCAAGAAAACGGTCGGCCATATCCTCATCGATCCATCTGGCCTGATCTCCTCCTTTCATAAATCCGATTCTCGGAATACCGTTCACGATACTGTTATTATGCCCGTGATGCCATTTCATACGCAGCATTTCGGGATTTTCCAGCCCGGTAGGTTCTCCCGGGAAATTCTCTTTATAACTGACGGCTATGGGGTCTTCGGGGTCTAACCCTACGACATTACCGTTTTCTATATAGACCGTAGGTACCCTGTCTTGTGTGGCGGCCATGATAAACGAGTAATCGAACCCCACTTCATTGGGCCCGGGCGATATATGCCCGTTCCAGTCTACATTTCCCGTTCCCAGCCCGAGGTGCCACTTTCCTACAATACCGGTGTAGTACCCTGCCTTTCTGAGCATTTCGGGTAATGTCTGCTGTGCAGTATCTATCAGTAAAGGTGCGGTTCCCGGCAGTATTTTCGCTTTCTTGTTCCGCCAGGGGTAGCTCCCGGTCAGCAAAGCATAACGGCTCGGGGTGCAGGTCGCTGAACTGGCGTAACCGGAAGTAAACTTTACCCCTTCTTTTGCCAGCCTGTCTATATTCGGGGTTTGTATCTTCTGTGCTCCATAGCAACTTACATCACCATACCCCAGATCGTCCGTATATATGATTACAATATTGGGTTTTTCAGGGTATTGTTCCCCCTTTTTATCTTTTTTACATGCTACCGGGGCTGTCAAAAGAAACAGGGTCATAACCGAAATGTGTACTAATTGCTTTTGCATTTGATATCTTATTTTTCAGGGTAATCTTTCCAGTAGGATCCGGGCCGGGGCCAGGCCTTTTCCGGATATCAGTACCTCAATATCTTCATTTGTGTCAACGGCCCGGACCAGGGCCAGAAGTTTACCGTTAAAAGTCCTCCTGTTTTGTGCCATATGGGGTGTGAGGTCAAGAATATCTCCATTCTCCAGTCCGATGAGTTCCCCTCCGCCCTTAACCTCGACATGCAGTTCCCTGTTTGCCCGGGGGACTTCAATACCTTTGCTGTCTGCAATACTTACTTCGAGGTGGGCTACATCCCTGTCCTGATAGGACAGGCTTTTGCGATCGGTACTGATCTTTATGGTTTCGGGATTCCCGGCGGTTTTATATGCCTTTGTCACGGTTTGTCTGGAAGCTGTTTGTGCCACGGCCTTTAATTCTCCCGGGCAATAAGGAACCTGCCATACCAATTGCAGTTCTCCTTCTTTCAGCTTCTTTTTACCCAGGGATTTTCCGTTCAGAAAAAGTTCTGCCCCGTCGGTATTGGTATAGACGACCACAGGAATATTCACATTTTCTTTCCCGGGGTGGGTCCAGTGCGGTAATACATGTACCATGGGTTTATCACTCCAGATCGCCTGGTACAGGTAATAATTATCCGTAGGGAACCCGCATAGGTCCAGAATGCCGAAAGGGGCCGTACGTGCCGGCCATCCGAATGATTCTCCCAGGTAGTCAAAAGCCGTCCACCGGAACGCCCCTAAAAAGTATGGCTTATCTTTTGTTTCCTTCCAGTAGTCCCTGATCCCCATCCGGACTATCGAATTGTCGTAAGAAGATTGGTAAGGGAGTTCATATTCCGTAAACACTTCTTTTTCGAAAAGGTCAGGGATCAGATATACCTTGTCTTTCATCGGGGCAAATGACTGTCCTTTTTCCCAGGGAGCCGGGAAGTCCCTTCGCCTGTAACTGGTCTTCGTCCTGTACACTCCCCGGGTCTGATAGGTATGGGTAATTTCGGTGCCAATGACAGGTTTACTGGGATGTTTTTTATGAAAACCGGCTATGGCCCCCTTAAATTCCCCGTGTCCGTTCATACCGGCGATCTCAATTGCGGTTCCCTTGCTTCCTTCCCCCTGTGTTATCGGGCGGGAATCGTCCAATTCCTTAATAAAGTCTACCAGTTCATGCTGGCGTTTATCCGTAAAACCGCGTACTTCATTCCCTATGCTCCAGAATATTATGCTGGGGTGGTTGATGTCCCTTTTAATAAACTCTTCGAGGTCTTTCTTCCACCATTCTTCAAAATAATTGCCATAGTCATGTTCGGCCTTGGCCACTTCCCATCCGTCGAAGGCTTCGTCCATCACATAAAATCCCATTTCGTCGCACATCCTGTAAAATTCCGGGGCAAAGGGATTGTGTGTGGTCCTTATCGCATTACATCCCATTTCCCTGAGCAGTTTTAACCTTCTGCGCAACACATCTTCCGGGACGGCTGTTCCTACGGGACCGGCATCGTGGTGCATGCACATGCCCTTTATGATCGTTTTTTTTCCATTGACCCGCAAGCCTTCTTCTACCGATACTTCAATTTTTCGGAAACCTATAACGGTTGATCTCTCGTCCAGTACACCTCCTTCGGGGTTCAACACCTTTGTTTGTAGCACATACCTGTTTTCAGGGCTTTCAGCCGACCACAATAACGGGTTTTTCAGTTTTATTTCCTGGTCAATATCTTCTTTGCCCAGGACTTTTATTTCCCCGGATCTCTGTTTTAGGACCATATGGCCTTCCCTGTCTTTGAGTACCTGTTCCAATACTATGGACTGAGATGACGGTGTATGGTTTTCAACGGTGGAAGTGATCCGGGCAAAAGCGAGGCCCAGCCGCTCCAGGCCACTTTTTACCTGCACCCCGTGCCTGGACAGGTGAACCTGGTTCGTTACCAGGAGATTTACATGCCGGTATATGCCCGATCCCGTATACCACCTTCCGCTCGGGGCTTTGGAATGGTCCACTTTTACGGCAATCGTATTTGTGCCGGGCACCAAGTGGTCCGTGAGATCGTACTGAAAGCCTATATAACCATACGGCCGCGTTCTCAGTTTCTTTCCGTTGATGTATACGGTTGAATTCATGTATACCCCGTCGAAAAGAATATAGACCCTTTTTGTATTCCAGTCCGGCCGATATTCGATCTTTTTTCTATACCATCCTATACCCGTAGGTAAAAATGCACCGCTGATTCCGGCCGGATTGTTCTTGTCATATTCCCCTTCTATACTCCAGTCATGGGGAAGGTCCAGCATACGCCAGTGGCTGTCGTCATAATCTTTTTTATAGGCGTGTTCTGCTTCTCCCAAATAAAAACGCCAGCTTCTGTCCAAAGTAACCTGTTCCCTGCCGGTACCGGCAAAAGCCGAAAGCGAAAACAGCAGTCCCCAAAAAAGAAATGTTTTTACTATTGTTGTTGTTGTCATATCCATAAACGATCAACAGGACCGGTCCTGTCTTCTAAAAGAATTTCCTTTCACGGAGAAACTTCTCCATCTCATCCCTGGTTTCCCTGAAATACCTCCCATTTTTACGGGCTATATTAAAAAAACCATGGCCTTCGCCTTCATAGAGGACCAGCGTACAGTTTCCACCGGAATTTTCAATATCATTACAAAAGTCCTCCATGGTTTTCACGGGAATAAGTTTATCTTTTGTTCCTACCATAACAAGCACATCGGCCATCCCCTTCTTGTCCTGGTGAAAAGGTGAAAACTTTCTGTAACGTTCTCCCAGCCTTTCATAGCCATACCCGTCAGGGCCATTGTCTACCACAGGATTGAACAACACCAGTGCTGCCACCCTGGTATTTACAGACAGATCATCCCCAACATCGTTAAAGTCCTTTACAAGCTCTACCGCTGCTGCAAGGTGCCCTCCTGCCGACCCTCCGGAAGCTACTATCTTTTCGGGGTCAATACGGTATTTGGCACTATTTGTTTTCAGGTATCTTATGGCTGATTTGGCATCCATCAGGGAGGCTATCGGGTCGGTCCCGTCTGTCTTTTTCAGGCGGTATTGTACCAGGGCGCAGACCATTCCTTTTTCTGCAAAATATTCGGCATACGGGGCAAATTGTCCTATTTTTCCCGAGTTCCAGCCCCCTCCGTGAAAAAAGACCACCAAGGGCCAATCCGTCCTCTCCTTCCATTTACCGGGATAGACAAATGATATTTTCAGGGCCCTTTGAGGTGTTTTTTTGTAGAATTCCTCCCTGTCATAAGTGAATGATTGTGCCCTTATCTGCATCACTGCAAACAGGGCAACGAACAGGAGTACGGCTCCTGATTTTGTGGTATTTCCCATAATCTTTTTTAGGCTTAATCCATCCATTTTTTCATATTGTCGTAGTAAAGCTCCCCTTCTCCCAGCATAAAAAGCGTGGTTTCGGCAACACTTACACTGTTGAGAAAGCTTTTGTCCTGTTTCCGGAGTGCAACAAATGCCTTGAGGTCGTCCTTAAAAAATTCGGGGCCTCCTTTCATATACTGAACATTCTGAAGCATCTGTAACGTTACAAGGTCATTATCGAACTTCAGCAAGGGCCGTAATGCCGAAGCCGCCTTTTCTTTTGCCCCCAGCCTTTCAAAAGCAATGGCAGCGGCCAATATTCTGACCGGCAGATAGGACGAGTGCATCTTCTCCATGATCTTATGCCGTACCCCCGAAAGGTCAATCTCCCGAAGGCTTTGAATTCCCATCAGGCTCCAGTATACCACGTCCCTGTTTTCACTTTCCAGTCCCGACAGAATTTCCTCAGGCTTTTTCCGTTCTCCGCATAGAAATGCCTGATCCAGGATTTTCTTTAGTTCATATCCCTTTTGTAACCTGTATTCAAAGGGTGTCATTTCCGCGGAAATACTGTCCATGGTGTACTCCGGCAGGAACATGACGTCCCTGACCTCCAGAATATGCTGGTAAAGTTTTTCTTTCAGCAGAAAAACCTTCTCCCTGTATTCCGGTTTTTTTGCCAGGTTGTGCAGCTTCCAGGGGTCGTTGTCCATATCATACAGGTACTCGCTTCCGTTTCTGCTGTCCATCATTTCACTTTGCACTTTGTTAAGCTTATTATCGCTGTAATCCTGCCTGATCTGTTTTACGATATCCGATACATCGGCATATTTCTGATATTCCAACTCGGGGAATTGCGGTTGAAAAACCTTGGTATACATATAGCGGCCGTCTGTTATGCTCCTGGCCAGCTGGGGGCTTTCATCGATACGGTTCCGGGAGGTAAAAACATATTTTCCCGGGGTTTTCCTGTATTTTCCCATAAAGGGCCGTCCTGTCATATATTCCGGTGGCTTTATCCCTGCCAGGCTGAGCACCGTAGGGGCCAGGTCGTCAAAACAGATCAATTCGTCCGTTTCGGAACCTATGGGCCAGGGAGATAATTCCTTGTACTTATCAGGGAACCAGACCACCATGGGCACCTTATAACCTATTCCTGCGGAGCCGGATTTCCCACGGGGAATGGCCTCTCCGTGATCTGCATAAAAAAAGATAATGGTATCGTCCTTAAGGCCATCCTTTTCCAGTTTATCGAGTAGCTTTCCTATTTCTTTATCGGTCAGCGAAATGGCATTGTATACCCTGGCAAAATACCTGCGCATCTCTGCACTGTCATTAAAATGGGGAGGCATTTCGAATGCGGCTTCTCCTATACGTTCTTCCCCAGACAAGCTATCGTAGATCATGGCCCTGTACCATCTGTAAGGGTTGGTCATGGTGCGCGACTGGTGGCTGTTCATATGGTTAAAAACACTGAAAAAAGGTTGCCCGTCCGTGCGTTTCCACCAGCCTGCCTCCCGGGACGATTCGTTCCAGGAGTCCCGTATCATTTTACGGGCACCGCCCACGGAATAATCAGTTTTGGCATTGTTGGAGGTATACCATCCCGCCTTTTTCAAATAGGAAGGAAACCCCTTGATCTTATCAGGTAAAGGGTATTTACTTCTATGGTTCCCCGTGCCCAGGACTTCATTGAGTACCCCGGTAATGATCGTGGTCCGTGCGGGAGAGCATACGGGGGCATTGGCAAAGGCATTGGTAAACTTTACCCCTTCCCTTGATAACCGGTCTATATTGGGTGTTTTGGCATCTGCATTACCATAACAGCCTATAAAATGAGGCGAGGTATCCTCTATCGTAACCCACAGTATATTGGGCTGCTGGGCCTGAGCTATACAATTAAACATAAAAAAGGCTAAAAAAACTAATACTCGATCCATTATCTTTTTATTAGAGTTATCTGGTATTGATAGTCCTGAAGTTTATTAATCATATGGCAGTACAAGTTTATATCAGTAAGCCCGAAAAGAATAGACAATATATGTCATCCTATCATCGACTCCCCTTGTGCTGTTTTCTTATATATTTCTACCTGGTCGTAACGCGATTCCTGTCCTCTCGCCGTTGCAATACACAAAAGGGCAATGGTTCAAATGTATGTTTTTGCCGTTATTTCCATACCAGTATATTACCGATAGGTCAAAAAAGTAGTTGCCCTGCAATTCTTATCCACAGAAAATCGGATCCACCTGGCCTGAAAATTATCCGGAAAATCGAATTTTAATTTTTCTCCGGCCTTTACACTTATTTTCTTATAATGTATCCACTCCCCGTGCCCTATTGGATTCACTTCTAATGTAAAAGTGACATCGGAGGCCTGATCGTGTGAAAGCAGTAATTCCTTTTTGTCGTAGAAACCTATTAAATACGGATCGGAAAGCTCTCCGGCCTTTACTTTAGAATTTTTCCATGGCCCTCCGTGCCCTACGGGCTTTCCCAGAGTCCAAAGGTCGTCTATCACACCGGCCCACAGCATTGCTTTACCATCGGAAGAACGTACAATATGAGGATTGTTCTCAAACCCGTCCGGTTTTAATCCGCTTATAACCAAAAGCCCCCTGTATGAAGCATAATCGTGAATCCGAAAATTATGGGACGAAACCGGCCGTATTTTTGCAAACCCGTCGGCATTCTCTGCGGGCAATTCGAAAAACGTGCCCATAAGGTTAAACAGATCTCGCTCGGTAGCTACCTCACGACATATCCGCAAAGCTCCTGCATCTGTCAAAGGCCTGTAGGCCTCATTCCCCAGGGGTAAACGCCAACGGCGGTTGTTATCATCGACTATCAGGACAGACGATTCTTCGATAGCAACAACATTTTCAGGTATTGCAAAGTGGTTGCTGATAAATTTTTTCATAACCGGATCGTTCTTCTTTTCCAGTTTCATGTTTCCGTCCAGTTCATAATATGCTGTTTCGGTAAACTTATCCTCTTCAAATGTTCCGGCCAATATCCCCAGGGCACGACGATCATCGCCCAATCCGTAGAATAAAGCCCCCCTGGAGGTCTTGTCTTCTACGCTTGTTATGCCTTTAAAAATGTCCGGTGATTCTTTTGAAACCCTTTTATCACTATATGCAAATTCCAGGCTCAGAGTGGCTGTTTTATCAGATATGGCACGTATCCATTCACCTGTCTCGGAACTATCAAAATCAATAAATACGGATTGTTTCGGGGCAACGGTTATGGTCTTTAATGGCCGCCATTCATTATTTCCGGCCTTATCTACTTCTAGTGAAATATTAGCAGTATGGTTTCCGGAATTCCGAAGCCATGCGCAACGCTTTTCCCATCCGGCGAAAAGAAAAGGTTCCGAGGCCTCTCCGCGTTTTACGGAATCGTCAACCCATACTGCTCCTATGGCCGTGGTATTCCCCAGGTTATCCGGCTTATTAATATCGGTAAACCAGAGATTTGAATTGGATTGTCCGGGCCCCTCAATATTGCCTTTTACCTTGCGTTTATTTAAAAACTCCTTATGGGCCGAATCATCACATCCAAACACAAGCTGATCATTCCATCGTGTAAAATCACCGATTACTTTCAGATAGGCCGACCGGGGGCGGATTCCTGCTGTCCGACCGGATGAAAAGGTTTTTGGGAAATGCCAGAACATTCCGTGCATGGTCATCAGATAATCCGGATCACCTTCTGTACCTATATCCCTGATTCTCGGCCATTCGGTATTCCAGCCATGTGCACCGTCATAACTATTACTCGCTTTTGGCAAACGGTAAAAAGACCATGTTCCACTATCCCTCACCCCGACCAATACCGAACGGGAATCCCATCCCGTGACCCAAATCGGGTCTGTTTCCGGGTTGGGGTTCCCATATATTCCTCCGGGGCCGGTAACCTCTACGAACTGATTACGCCGAACAATCTTCCAGTTTTTTCCGTCCCATTCCGACAAGGCTCCTGAGGTATGGTTAAAATCGGTCAGGGCCTTTTTATCTGCTTCTCCGTTGTTCGAATAGACCATCACCCCCTGTCCTGAATACAGCCCTTTGCCATGTGCACCGGGGAGCAGGGGGTTGGGTTTATTGGCTTCTGTATCTTCTCCGTGTTTATTTATTACATTACCGTCTACATACAACGTTTTAGCTTTTAAGGTATGTACATCCACTTCATAAAAACCTTCTTCCATGGTTGCGGTATATATCTTGTTTTCCGGGTTGAATAAATGTGGTGCGGTCCCCGTATAACGTCCCGGATATTCAGAAAGGGGTATTGCCCTTACGTTGCGCTCATCATCTATTACATAAGGCCCTATAAATAACTGATTGCTTTTTTTATGGATAAACCTGTTGGCCGGTGTCCCTCCTATACTTTCCTTCCGTGTGATCTGTTGCAGCCCTGGGGTGATTTCATACAGCTTATCAGAAGATCCGAAAGGCAAATGCGGACCGTAAGTGATGACCCATAAACGGCCGGCCCAATTTACAACAGCTCCCGTGCCACATTCTCCTTCGTTATTGTAATATGCCAAATGCGGATAAATACCGCTATAACTCAAAAATTCCTGCTGTTCCCGTTTATTGTCCTGGCCGTAGGTAAATTGACAAAAAGCCAAAAATAAATATATCAATTTCTTCATTTGTATATGATTTTCATTATAGAGGTTATCCAAGTAAACAGAAAAAGTTTTAATCATATCCGATACCGGGTTGAATCGGACTTATCCGGTATTGATAGCTCTGGGATCTGTTGGACACACGGTATGCCGGTATGGGAAAGGCCCTTTTACTCCAGCTATCTGTGCCCCCTACCCCCATTTGGGCCTTATCTATGTTGAGAAACACCTGCGGCGATCTTGTCAGCTGAAAATCGTAGTTCGCTTTTCCCATGGTTTCCCTGGTGTAATGACTCGCCCCAAAGCCAAAAGGGATGTTTCCGCTAAAATGCAATCCCAAACCATCTTTATTGGTTACTGAGACCCATCTCGTATCTGTTTTATAACCGTTCTCCTGGGGTCGGCTGTATGCTACCCATTCCCGGGCTACCGTAGATTCGTAGATACCAATCTTTTCCACTTTCCGGTCGGCATAGGTCGGGTCCGGACCACGACCATACCATTTAAGGCGGTCATAACCCGGGGCAAGGGTCATATAGTTGCCAAACCTCGGCATAAACCCTGACATATCCTGGTTGGCATCGGGCTGGTAGTCAGAGCTTACATCAATAATTCCTGAGGGGTAAACCACGTATGTCATCGTATATCTGGCCCCTACCAGGGGAAGCCTGAAACTGGTGTTTACTTCCACATTCCCGTTTTTTTCTTCATACTCAAACCTTACATCCCGTTTTGTTTCCCCTCCTTTCCATTTAAACAGATCTACCTCTGGCGCTACTTTACCGCCTTTCATGCGAACACCTTCGTCGTTATCTGTGGGGACTCTCCAGAAATCGGGGATGGGGCCGCTTTCAACAACCCGGGAATTGTCTATGTAATAGGAACTCAAAATCCCAAGGTTTTTATCAAACTTGACGGTGAATGAGTCCCCCCTGATAGTGAGGTTTTTTCTGAAATCTTCTACAAATAGCGGTTTATCTTTTTCGGTTTTTATCTCCGGATCGGGTAAATCACGACCTACATCGTTCAGCAGGAACTGCTCCCATGCCAATTCAAATCCCGCCTGGGCATAGAAAAAGTCTTTTTTTGTTTTAACACTGAAATTCACAAAAATCTCCCCGGTTTTTATCTGGTTTTCGGGAAATGGTATGACGATATCTTTGCCTGTCCGTGCTTCGATATCCAATTCCGGTATATTTCCACGGGCCACGGGCCGCCCGTCCCGGATCAATTCCCATGTTATATAAACTTTATCCTTAAGGTTGATAAAATCATACCAGTTTTTTACATGGAAGACCCCTTTTTGAATATCCACGGGAGTGATATGCACATAACGCTGCCAGTATTTAAACACTTTCAGCCCCGGGTGCGGGGTGTGATCGGCAGCCAATACACCGTTCATACAAAAGTTGCCGTAACTGACCATGTTGGCCTGATGGGTGTCCTCCCACCAGCCTCCGTAGGCATAGAAATGATCTTTTTCAGCCGTCCCGGCATATGCTTCCGGCACAGGTTGTTTGATGCCCTGGTCCATCCAATCCCATACAAATGCGCCGAAGAAATTGTTGTCGGCATAGATCAGCTCCCAGTATTCTTTCAGGTTGCCGCTGCTGTTCCCCATGGCATGGGCATATTCACAGAGCATATAGGGGACATCATTGTATTGCTTTATCGTGTTCTCACTGCCTTCGATCCCTGTGTACATACGGGATATGAGGTCGGCATTAGTCACGCCCTTGTTTTTGCTGGTCCCCTGGTAATGGAATGGACGGGAAGGATCGAACTGCTTTACCCATTCGTAGCAGGCCTTTACATTGGGGCCGTCCCCGCTTTCATTCCCCATGGACCAGATGATTATCGAAGGATGGTTCTTATCCCGGTGTACCATGCGTCTTACCCGGTTTAAATACGGTTCTTTCCAGGCAGGGTCATTGCTCAGTTTATTACCATCCCCGTTCCCGAAACCGTGGGTTTCTATATTCCCTTCATCGATAACATAAATCCCGTATTGGTCACATAAGGCATACCATTCCGGATCATTGGGGTAATGGCTTGTTCGCACCGCATTGAAATTGTTTTGTTTCAAAAGGGTTATATCCTTCATCATGCTTTCATAACTAATCGTATGCCCGTGTTCAGGGTCGTGTTCATGGCGATTGGCTCCTTTTAGCAGTACCTGATGGTTATTGACATAAAACTGCCCTTCCCGGATCTCCACTTTCCGGAACCCGACTTTTTGGGGGATAACCTCAAGTACGTTTCCCCTGTCGTCCATCAAACTTATATACAGATCATACAGATAAGGGGTTTCGGCATTCCACGGATAAACATCCGGGATTGCTTTTTCAGAAAATGTAAAAGGTGTATTTCCCCTTTCCAGGTCCAGGACCTTTGAATGGCTTATGACCTCATTCCCCTGGGCATCGTACAGGGCATAATTAACTTTTACGCTCCCTTTCGGCCTGCTGTTCTTTATTTCCCCTTCAAGTGAGAACAACCCGTTTTTAAAGCCTTCATCCAGTGTGGCATGTACCCGGAAATCCCTGATGTGGCTCTTGGGGGTACTCCACAGGTAAACGTCCCTGAAAATTCCGCTTAAACGCCAGAAATCCTGATCTTCCAGATAAGAACCGTCACTCCATCTGTATACCTCCACAGACAGCGTGTTTTCTCCTTCCTTCAGGAATTTACTGATATCAAATTCCGCAGGGGTCCGGCTTCCCTGGCTATATCCTACTTTTTTACCGTTTACCCAAACGTAAAAGGCAGACTCTACACCTGCAAAATGAAGATATACAGGTTTGTTTTCCCACCGTTGGGGAATCTCAAATTTGCGCTTATAGGACCCCACAGGGTTAAAATCATGTGGCGCCCTGAGTTCGGATATGTCAAAGGGATAAATAACATTGGCGTATATGGGGATGCCATAACCGTGCATCTGCCAGTTTGAAGGGACGGGAATACGGTCCCAGTCCCCGGTATCATAATTGTCTTTATAAAACTCAACCGGCCTTTCTTTCGGGGTTTCGGCCCAGTTGAATTTCCATAAACCATTCAGGCTTTGGTAAAACACTGAGCTCTCCTTATTAAATGAAGTAGCCGAAGCCCGGTCAGGGTAAATCATTAAAGTCGAACGGGGCTCTTCCGTATTGACCTGCAGCACGGCAGTGTTGTCCCACTCTTCGTTACTTTTCTGGGCATAACTTACTGCAGCCGTAAAAAAAAGCAATGCAATCAGTCTGATGGTCGTTTTATTCATGATGAATTATAATAATGTTTTAAGAAACTGTTTAAGTTTCGGAATCTGTCTAAATCCCAAAAGTAATTTGTAGAACCAGGTCCTATCCTGAAAAATCATTCAAATATTCTTGATTTAAATTCAAAAGTGTGAATATGTCTCAAATACGTCCTGCAAAAGTTAAAAGCCGGCTAAAATTTAAACTTTGAGATCCTGAACGAAGTTCTCGTATTCTGAAAAGACTCTTAGAAAACAGTCAAATATTAATAATTACCGGGCATTAAAAAATTCCCGGCTCCAAAAACTGTTTTTATCTTCCGGGTTCATCGGATTTTAAACTTTTTGTATCGTTGTCCTTTTGATATGCACTGGGAGAGATACCATACTGCTTTTTAAAACATACCCCAAAATAGCTCAAATCATTAAAGCCTGTCATATATGCCACTTCCGAGATATGTATTTCTTTATCTTCAAGTAGTTGTGCTGCACGTCTCAGCTTGATGTTTTTAATAAACTCATTGGGGGTTAAGTTTAAGATCCCTTTTATTTTCCGATAGAACATGGAATTACTCATTCCCATCTCGGTACAGAGCTTCTTTACGGAAAAATCTGTTTCAGACATATGATCTTCTACGGCTTGTTTGGCTTTTTCCAGAAAATCTTCATCGATCCTTGTGGAGACAATTTTTTCGGGTTCCAGATACTGCCCCTTGTTGAATTTATTGTATATCTTTTCTTTTTTCTTAAGAAGGGATTCTATCCTATAGACCAACACATTAAGGCTTAATGGCTTAATAAAGTACGAATCTGCCCCGGATCCGTATCCCTGTATACGTGCCTGGTCTTCGGTATTGGCCGTAATAATAATAAAAGGGATATGGCTTGTATTGACATGGTTTTTTACGGCCTGGCAAAAATCAGAACCATTCATTCCCGGTATACGAAGGTCGGAAACAATAAGGTCTATATCTTCCCGGTTGGCAATTTCGAATGCCTCTTCGCCATTTGTAGAAGTAAATACCTTATAAAAACCCTGAAGGTGTGTTTCTACAAGTTTAAGATAATCTTTATTATCTTCAACGACCAGTATTCTCTTACCTGAATATTCGATCTCTACAAGAATATCCTCAAGCTGGTTTTCTTCGACGGGCTCTATACGGTCCTGGTCAATCAGTCTTTTTATTTGTTGGTCCGGGTTGCGTTCCGATTGATCCTTGTTAACGGGTAGCGTAATCACAAAACAGGCCCCGGAATGCACTTTACTGTTCACGGTGATCGTTCCTTTTTGCAAAGCCACCAAATGCTGCACCAAGGAAAGGCCTATCCCTAACCCTTCTTCATTTCGCTCTATGGAGGTTTGCCTGTAATATCTATTGAATATCTGCTTTAAGTCCTTTTCCGGAATTCCTTTTCCGGTATCCGACACTTTTATAACAAGTTCCCTGTTGCCATTGTATCCCGTACTATGGGTCTCCAAATGAACCCGGTCACCCGGAGAGGTATATTTAAAGGCATTGGACAACAGGTTGTCTACACATATTTCCAGTTTCTCGGCGTCTATATACCCGGTTATACCACTCTCGATATCTATACGGAATATCAATGACTTTTCTTTGGCCAGCAATTGGTGGTTCTCCCCGATTTCTTCCAGAACTTCAGTAATATTCCGCCTTCGGGTATGTACTTTCATATTCCCTGTTTCAGCTTTTCTGAAATTCAGCATCTGCTTTATATGGTCATCGAGTTTTTGAATATTCCGTTTAAAGATCTTCTTTTCTTCGGTGATCTTTCCCTTTTGCCCCATCGTTTTTTCTGCAAGGACCATCAGAATGGATAAAGGGGTTAGGAGTTCATGCGATAAATTGGTGAAAAACTGCAGTTTAAACTGTGTAAGCCTCTCTGACTTCACCCTTTCTATATTTTCTATTTTCAAGGCTTCCTTGGCCCTGGATTTTCTAATATAGAGCACGAAAATCAAGGTAAACAAAGTGAGGGACAAAAGGGCATACAGGGTATACGCCCACCATGTTAAATAGGGTGCTGTTTGTACATAAACCGGTAATTCTATGGTTTGTGGAGACCACTGCCCGCTACTGTTTGTACCCTTTACTTTAAACGTGTAATTTCCCGGGGGCAAATTAACATATGTGGCCGTTCTGTTGCCGGATGAGACATATTTCCATTCTTCTTCCAATCCTTCTAACTTATATGCGTAGTAAAGGCTTTCCGGGTTTCTCAGGTCCAGGGAGGCAAACGTTATACTTATAATATTATCATCGTACGGAATTCTAAAAGGCGTTTCCTTCGAAAATCCGTCCGAATTAAAATATACTTCACTTGAGTTTTGCAAATTTGTAAAAACAAGGGCCGGAAGGTTAAGCTCATCTGTTATTTCTATGGGGTTGATATAATTAAACCCGCGATGCCCACCGATGTAGATTCCGCCTTCGGTGTCTTTATAAATAACATCCTTGATAAAAAAATTGGCCTGAAGCCCGTTCCGGGTAGTAAAAATCTTATGATCCGGATTTCCCGAGGTGATATTTATATAGATCACTCCCTTATTGGAAGTGACCAGAAGGTTTCCCCGTTCATCCTCTTCCATGGAATGAACAGACAGGTTATTGATCTCACTGAGCAAATTGGTATTATGTGGCTTTCCGTTTTTTCCATAAACCTCCAGTCCGTTATTGGTACCTACCCACAATTTCTGCCTGCTGTCGACAAAAAGGGAATTGATCGATTTATTTTTTTGTCCGGGTCTCCGTATCTCTTTGAAGTACAGGTCCTGAACAGCCTCATATATACTTTCGGTAGATTTCCAGAGATTGCCGTCTTTTGTGGCGAGATAAAAATAGCCTCCCCGGTCTATTACAAAATCCGAAAAACCGGCATCTATGGGCTTGCAGGAATCTGCCTGTACAGGTTCAAAAGGTTGCACATCGCAACTCTTAAAATCATCGCTCTGCACCACGTGAAAAATTCCCTTGTTGGTCAGGCTCCACAAATTGTTCTTCAGGTCCAGCCTTACCTGAAAGACCTCTTTAAACAAAGGCAATCCTTTTCCGCTCCTGCCCACAGCTATATATTCTTTACGCTCTACATTATACTTAATTAATCCTTTGTACCTGGTACCTAACCACAAATCCCCCTTTTTGTCCCAGGTAAAGTTTCTTACCGTATTAATATCAAAATCGGCCAATGGCCTGTAATCGGGAATATCGGTATAAGGTGTAAAAATATTGGTCTCCGTATCATATATGCCAAACCCCAAGCTGTGTATGCCCAGAAACAGCCTGTCTTTGGAATCCCTGGTAAAGGCATAGACGGACTGACTCTTTCGTATGGGGTCTTCCGTGGCTATATGAAATAAGGGAAACCTGTCTTTCCTCAAATCCACCTTATTAATACCTCCTCCATAAGTTGACAGCCACATAAGCCCTGAGCTCCCCCTCGTAATGCTTTTTACTTCATTGTTATTTAATTTTTCGTTTTCTTCCCTGGAATTGTGATTGCGAATTGTATATCCTTCTTTTTGAGAAGATTTTTTCAGAATGCTTATCCCAAACGGGGTCCCCACCCAGATACGTCCCCGAATATCCTCGGATATGTCATAAATTATGTAACTGGGCAAACCGGGGTTCTCCTCCCGGCCGTCAATATAAAACCAATCGAGAATCCGGGGGTTATCTGGCGCAGTAATATCCAGGCGGTATAAACCATCTCCCCAGGTGCCGGTCCATAAATCTCCATGATCATCTTCATATAATGCACTTAGCACATTATGCTGATCTGTATCCGGCCCCCTGGTAAAACCCTCAAAAATATCAAAGGTGTTGCCGGACGGATCGTATCGTCCCAGGCCATCACCCCAAGTGGCAATCCAAATATCTCCGGAAGAACTGACCATTATATCTTTAACCCCGCGAACTCTTTGTCCTTTTATAGAATTAAAGTACTCAAACTTTTCTCGTTCCAAATCATATATAAAGATTCCCTTAGTACCTCCCAACCAAACTTTTCCCGCAGGATCATAAGCTATGGCAATCCTCGCATCTGATATAGTAACGTCAAATATATCTTCGCTTTTTATCAGCAATTCGATAGCAGATGTTTTTCTGTGATATGAATAAACACCTTGTGATGACGCTATCCACAGTACATCATCTTTCCCTTCGGCAATTCCCAAATACTTACTTTTTCCGATGATATTATTAGTATCCCGAACAATATTCTCAAAATTCAATAATTCATATCCGTCATATCTGAATAAACCTCCATTCGTACCTATCCATAAAAAACCTTCGGAATCCTCAAAAACAAAATTGCATTCATCCGAGTCCAGCCCCTGTTCCGAGGTGATATAGGAAAACCTGATATCGCCATTATCCTCCATGCTCTGAAAACCGGTCAGGACACAAAAAAGCAGCAGGCACACGGCTTTCTGCAAAACGAAAACCGGTTTAAACAGCCCGAACAGGACTTTTTTCTTCTTTAACCTCTGTGAATTGTTCTTACTAAACATATGGTTGATTATCAACTTCGTTAATGAAAATATGCCGATGCCGGGGTTACAGGGATAAAAAAGTTTAAACGGTTTCCTATTCTACAATCTCCATGGTTATGCCGGGGATTCTTTTTCTTTTCGCGTAATTCCAAAAGAGCAATGAGATAGCAACCGTAATCAAAATTCCCAGCCCGTAAGCAAGGATGTGGTTTAATTCAAAACCTTCAGGGGCCAATAAAATATATGTACTGCACACCAGGGTCATAAAAATGGCGGGGACAAGGCTTATAATATATAATTTATCTTTATACATCAAATAGGCTGTAACTGTCCAAAGCACCACCATAGCCAGGACCTGATTGCTCCAGGCAAAATACCTCCAGATAATCCCGAATTCGATCTGACTCAGTATTAAAGCTATAATGAACAATGGGCCACTCATTAAAAGCCGTTTTTTCAAAAGCTTTTGATCGTAATTAAAAATATCGGCTAAAATAAGCCGCGCAGACCTGAAAGCTGTATCTCCGGATGTAATAGGAGCTGCAACCAACCCTATAACTGCCAATATTCCGCCAATATTTCCCAGCATGCCATTGGTGATCTCATGAGCCGCCCATGCAGCATTATTTTCGTGATCTGCCATTGCAAAATTCAGTCCTTCGACATTCCCGAAAAACGCCATTGCCGCTGCCGCCCATATCAAAGCTACGATCCCTTCCGTGATCATTGCTCCAAAAAATATCTTCTTCCCCTCTTTTTCACTCCTGATACATCTTGACATTAAAGGTGACTGCGTAGCGTGAAACCCCGAAATGGCCCCACACGCAATAGTCACAAAAAGTATAGGGAACAAAGATGTTTTTTCCGGGTTAATGGTCATATTACGCATGGTTGCCCCTGTAATTTCCGGAATGTGATACACTCCTGAAAAAAGGGCAATGATCAAGCCTATGGCCATGATTAACATGGCTATTCCGAAAAGCGGGTATAATTTACTTATAATTTTATCTATGGGCAACAGTGTAGAGAGTATGTAATAAACCAGGATGATCGCTATCCACATTCCCGTACCCCATCCGTTTTGGAACATCTCCGCTATTATTTTAGCCGGCCCCACCAAAAAAACAGTTCCTACAAAAATGAGCAGCACAATGATAAAGACACGCATTACCTGTTTCAGGTATTTACCGAGATAGACCCCTACAATTTCACTAATACTTAAACCATTGTGCCTAACCGATAACATCCCGGAGAGGTAATCGTGTACCCCTCCGGCAAATATGCTCCCGACTACGATCCAGATAAAGGCGGCAGGGCCGAACATGGCCCCTGCTATGGCACCGAAAATGGGTCCGAGCCCGGCAATATTCAGAAATTGGATAAGAAAGACCTTCCAGGCGGGCAGAGGTACGAAATCTACCTTGTCGTTAAATTTCACCGCCGGAGTCTTATTGCCGGGGTTGATCCCGAAAACCTTCTCTACGATAGTTCCGTAAACAAAATACCCGATGACCAGTACAACCATCGAAATAAGAAATGATACCATATTCTACCCAAACTTTTTAATATTCTCTTTTTTGGTTGTACTACTGTTAATCTTCTACCCAGAACTCAATACTCCAGGGTTCTAACGTAATGCTGTGCTCACTCCCCGATACCGACTGGAGCGTCTCATTCAGTTCGTCCTTATTATAGCGGTGCCCTGTAAAAGTACGATTTCCATCCAGGGTAATATTAAATTCAAATGCCTGGTTACTACGGTTGGTCAGTGCGTAAACAAACTTGCCATCCGGTTTTTTCCATACCATGATACGCTGGTTGTATAACACTTCTTCTTCATCTACCTCGTAACGACGGGAATCCCAGGGCATATATGTTAAAAACCCTGCAAGGGCGTTATAATTCCTCCAGTTCAGCTGAAACGTTCCTTTAGCCATATCGGGAAACTGGGTGAAGTTGTTATCGTTCAACGACCTGTACATCCCTAACCCGAAGCCTTCCCAGTTCGAATTTATAGGTTTCAGGGCATGAAGCCAATACCATTTGGGAGAATTGATAAACGTCATCCAGTTCATCACGGATTGAGCGGTGTTGACCATCCGCCATTCGCCCGTGTATCGATCGACCTGATAGTCAAAATATTCGTATTCGTTTTGATATATAGGCTTCCCTTTATTGTCCCAAAGGTAACGGCTTTGTCCTTCTATCAGCGTATTGGCATCACGGCCTATCCTATGATAAACCCAGGCATCTACATACGGCAATGCTGCAGCATCATCTTTAATTTGCCTGCTGATGGCTCCTACATTCCCATCCCATGAATCTACAATAATCTCGGCATTTGGTGCAGTAGCCCTCACCTTTGGGGCTACGCTTTTGAATGTCGCCAAATAATTCTCCGGAGTATAATATGCATGGGAATATCCTCCTACTTCGTCGGTTTCCAGCCCACCCGTAGCCTTTAAAGCCGGTTCGTTCTGAAGCCCCCATGTTGAGATTGTTATCCCGTTGTTCTGCAAATACTCCATGTCACTGACCACCGCATCCCCAAAATCGGAAAGAAAACCGGGATCAAAACTCTTTAAGGTTCCGTTACGAAAATCATCCGTAGATTTCCAAAATGGTGCGGGTGACCAGTATTCCATGGATATACCTTCCATATCGGCATCTGCGATAAGGTTCTTGATCGATTGTAATTGTCCGGGGTAACGCTCAATAATATTTTTACGGTCTTCGGTTGTTCCGCGAAACCAAAGCCCCATGGCCATCCGAAGATATCTGAAACCTGTTAAAACTTCTGCTAACCGTTGTTTTTCAGTGTCTATCAACTCGTAAGGCACCCCACTTACCGGGTCGCTGTTTACATAGTTAGGACCAAACCGATCGCTCTGGATCTCCACCCCAAGCCCTTCGATAACCTGCCTGGGCTGGTCAAAACGAATCGTATAATAACCCGAAGTGGGAAGGTCTGCCTCTGTAACACGACCGTAAATGGACACTTTGTCAAATTCGACCGTTGTTTCCCGGCTATCGGCTTCTACTCCAATTGCGAAAAAGGGAGTGGTGTGGTCCGGCTTTTTGGCAGGATTGGGCTTTAATACATAAGTTTCGTAAACCGACGAACCTGCTTCAATGATAACTCCCTGGTATTGTGTAGTGTTTTGCTTGTCATCGCCATAACTCAAACGGATTTTATCCGGTTGATTATCAGAGCGGCGCATTATCACAGCCACGCTGTCCACTTCAAACTCATAACCGTAAAGGTTGGTGAGTTTAAAGCCAAACCATTTCCCTCCACCCACGTATAATTTTACCCAGTCACTGAGAGCAAGAGCATTATTTGTATACTCCGATTGCAGGTCACCGATCGAAATATTGGATAGAATAGCTCCCATTTTCACATCCGAGGGCTTGTTTTTAGCACTTCCGGTCGTAAAGGTAAATTCACCTAGTAATTCGTTTTCCCCTGTGACCATATTGGTTTCTGAAGCTGGTTGTTCTTCGAGCTTACTACAAGATGTCAACGAAAATATACTTGTACAGGCTATCGATAAAACGAGTAAAGTTCTCTCGATGATATTCCTTCCGCAGTGTTTAAAAATATTTTTTTTCATGATTGTTAATTTTATGAGTCAATTTTATAATATATCCCGGCGCCGACCTCTAAACAGTTGGATACGGCCGGTTTCACAACCGCTCCTTTACCATGCCCATCTATGGCATAGAGATCTATAAGGCACCGTGTGCTAAATTCAAAGAACTTATCACTCGTTCGTGACATTCAATAGCCCGGATTCTGTTTAAGATTGGTATTCAGGAGAAGTTCATCCGCAGGGATCGGCCAAAGATATTGTCTTTCCGGAAAGGACATCACATTGAGCACTTCGCATAGATTATTCTCATATAAATGGTCGAAGTCGGGTACTCCGTTTTCGTCTATTTCCGGAATTGCTCCCCAGAACCACAGTCCCGGGTTTACTACATGATCCATTAGATCTCCCGTAGGGGCTGTGTTGACATTAGCACTTGTAGCAACATTGAGAAGGCCATAGGCATTACCCGAAAGCACTTTATCGGCCAACCGCCATCGGATCAGATCCATATATCTCAAGCCTTCGAAAGCCAATTCTGAACGTCTTTCACTCCTGACCTCATACCGGAGTTGATCCTGATCTGTGGTACTCACCTCGGGAGTGGGGAAACCGGTCCCCCGATAGGCACGACCTCTGACGTCATTAATGGCTTTCAGCACACTCTCATCAATCTGATTCAATTCTATCTTTGCCTCCGCATAGACCAGAAGCACCTCTGCATAACGCATGATAATACGATCCGGAGCTGTTCTGAAATCGATCCAGTCTTCGGTAATTCCCTTTTTCATCATCAACCCGTTATAAGATGCGTGCTGGGTTACCGAGCGGGTATCATTGTTTCTCGTCATTTGTCCGTTACCATAATTCAATACCTGTTTGTGTTGAGGGTGGGGATTGTATTCGAAATTTAGAAATCGAATTCCTGAGTCAGATTCCAGTCCATCTCCGTCCTTAAGCGAGCCGAAAGGCACTATGGTCATTGCACATCTGGGATCCCTGTTCTTAAATGGATTCCGCAGGTCAAACAGGGGAGATTCGTCTATCGGCAATCCGTCCACGCATTGAAATGAAGCCAACAGGTTCCACGAAGGGAACATGGAGCCGTACCCGCCTTCATTTCTGGGAAGTAAACCCAAAACGGTGCCGCCGGGAAATACCTTATTAAACTCTTCCCCTCTTGGCATCTTAAAGATGATCTCTTTGGATTGCTTGGTATCCGGGTAAAACAGGCTTTCGAAATCGGGGTGCAATTCATATACGTCCAGCTCCATACATTTTTGTGCCGCATCGGCAGCAATGTTATAATCTCCCATATAAAGTGCCGTCCTGGCTTTCATGCCATACGCAGCTCCTTTGGCAGCAAACTCGGTTCCGGAATATTCCATGGGTAATGCTTCTGCGGCGAGATCGTAATATTCATAGATCTTCTCAAGAATTTCGCTTTTGTCCGTCCTGCTCATTTCAAAGGACTCTTCTATGGATATCTCTCCTTCATAGAAGGGAACATCTCCGAAATGAGTGATCAGGTAAGACCAGAACGAAGCGCGGCAAAAGTTAACCTCTGCCATAAAATTAGCCGCTTCTTCTTCCGGAAGTATATCATCCTGTGCTGCTATTTCCCTGGCAATTATGTTGGCGCGGGTTATCGCTTTATACAGAAAAGACCATATCTGTGCTGTAGTTCCATCTTCCGACGATAAGGTCCCTGACTTAATGGCTCCTATGACATTGGGCCTTTTTTGAATGTCATCAGTCCAATCCTTAGACCCCATATCACCTCCATCCTGATTCCAGAACTCATCCCTGTACAATTCATTAATAGATTGGCGGAACTGATCCCTTGTAGTATACCAGTTTCCTGAGCTTGCCGCATCCTGCTGAGCCAGGTCGAGTTCGGTACAGGAGTAGTTAAACAAAATAATCAGTATACCAAACAAGCAATAATAAGTATATTTCTTCATAACAGTGCTCTTATAAATTAACATTTATCCCTACTAGATACGACTTGGTAAATAAATACCCGGCATTATCTTCGGGGTCAATTCCTTCCGGGTAATTATCAATCGAGAAAAGATCATTCCCCGACAGGTAGATACGAAGTCCCGAAATCCCGACCTTATCCATAACATTACCAGGCAGTGAATATCCTATAGTGATATTTTTCATTCTGAAATACGAACCGTCTATCAGCCAGAAATCGGAAAACCGGTAATTGTTATTCTTAGATACACTAGACAGTCGGGGATATGCAGCGCGAGCATTTTCGGATGCCGAATTATATACGCTCCAGTAATTGCCGTCAATGAGAGAGGGAGGAAGCTGCCATCCGGAATACAACGGTTGTACATACCGTGACCTCAGGTAGGCTTTCTGTTTCCCCACTCCCTGAAAAGCCAGGCCGAGATCGAAGCCCTTATATTCCAGCCTGATATTTCCTCCGTACTCATATCTGGGTAGGGTGGAACCTCCGAGCTGTGTCCTGTCCAGTTCATTGATAATACCATCCGGTTCCCCATCGGGGCCACTGATATCTACATACCTGATGTCACCGGGGCTTACATTATCAGAGGTAGTGGCTGAATTATCCACTTCTTCCTGTGTTTGATAGATCCCATCCGATTTATACCCGTACCATGCATTATAGAGATCTCCCTCCTGAGAGATGGTCCGATCTCCGATAATCCTCTTGCCTGCGATATCTCCGATCACAGACTTGGAATCGAACATATTAAAAGCTGCAGAATACTTTAACTGCCCGATATGATCTTTCCAGGAAACCGCAACTTCCCACCCCTTGGTGTGCATGGTTCCCACATTATCCGTAGGGTCTTCATAGCCGCTGAAATCCGGAATGCTCAGGTTGAGCAACATATCTTTGGTTTCCTTATCGTAATAATCTGCGGTAATTGACAATTTGCTGTCAAAAAGAGAGACATCCACTCCCAGGTCTAGCGTAGTTGTGCTTTCCCAGGTAATGTCATTGATAGCGAGAAAGTGCTGTGCCGCTGTTCTGAGCGATTCCACTTCGGACCCGTTGGCAAAAAGGGTGTTACTGAATTGTAATACAGACAGGTACAGGTAATTTCCCAGCCTGTCGTTACCAAGTTTACCATAAGACCCTCTGAACTTTAAGAAAGATACCAGAGAATTGAGTCCGGAAAAGAAATCTTCATTGGATGGTACCCACCCCAGGGAAACCGAGGGAAAAGTTCCCCACCGATAGGCTGAACCAAACCTGGAGGAAGCATCTCTCCTCACATTGACCTGGGCATAATATTTACTGTCATAATTATAGGCGACACGCCCGAAGTGCGAAGAATACGCCAGTTCCGATATACTGGTATTGTCGTTAAACACCTTATCTACAGGGGCCTGATTAAGAAAAGGGTATTCCACAACATCGTACTCACGGCCTGCTACGCCCAGCACTTCGTCTTCGGATGAAAATTCCTCAAATCCCAATAAGGCTTCTATATGATGCTTTCCGAAAGATTTGTCGTAATTTACGAGCACCTGTGTGGTAAGTGCCTTATAAAATTTCCGTCTTTCGGTAAGCCTCGTATCCAGAACGTTATGTCCTTTGATATAATTGGGTTCCCCGGTCATCAAAGGATCATCATAATCCCAGTAGGGTATGGTTTTGTTAAAGGATTTGTACCGGGTAAAATTATAACGAGGAGAAAGGTTCAGAGATATTTTCAGATCTTTTACCGGTTTATAGTATACTCCAAACTTCCCAAAGAACTGATAGGTATCGGTATTGGTAAATCCTCCATGATGCAACTCGGCATAGATATTTTCTCCCTGTTTCCCCCCGGAAATACGCCCATCTGACCACACTGCCGGGAAGATGGAAGGGGACTCTATAGCCAGATTGGTCGGATCAACAATAGGCCCTTCAGCATTCCCAAGCCGGGCCGAAATATCGAGATTAGCCCCGAATTTATCACTTAGTTTAATATCGGTATTTACCCTGGCGGTATAGCGTTTCCATTCGCGATGGTCGTATAGCGCCTCCTGCTTCTCATATCCCAGACTAGCAAGGGTTTTTACCTTTTCTCCGCCTCCACTGATGGTCAGGTTGTGCCGGTATCCGAAAGCATAATCTTTAAGAATAAGGTCTTTATAGTCCGTTAACGGGTATTCATCCGGGTTTTCTATGTTATTTTCCAGATAAGAATCAATAAAATCCTGTGAATATATAGGAAATTCATTGTCTCCGTTGCCTACATCATTCCAGGACATCTCATTACTCATTTCCATATAACGCAATGGCCCAACCGTAGATCTGATCTCTGTGGGCGTATTTACGATCTGGGTTCCGCTGTAATTGATATTGAAGACTCCTTCCCTCCCCCTTTTTGTCGTAACAATGACCACGCCTGCTGCCGCCCTGGAACCGTAAATAGCTGCTGCTGCCGCATCCTTTAATACGGAAATGGACTCTACATCGTTCGGGTTTACATCATCAAGGCTCCCTACCGGTACATCATCTACGAGGATCAGGGGGCTGGTACTCCCCTGTAATGTCGTAATCCCTCTTACTCTTATCGAAGCACCGGACCCGGGAGCAGATCCGTTATTGGTAACCGTGACCCCTGGCATGGCTCCCTGAATGGCCTGAGAGATATTTGTCACATTCCGCTGTGTAATATCCTCGGAACTCACTGTAGCAACAGCACCTGTCAAATCCTTTTTAGACTGGGTACTATATCCTATAACAACAACCTCGTCCAGTTCAGAAGAATCCGGTTCCAGCTTTACTTCCAGATTTTTCATAGCCTCGGAAGTGTTTTCTAAAATATACTTGTTATACCCTATATAACTAAATTCAACCGTGGCCCCTTCCTTCACTTTTAAACTGAAGTTTCCGTCAAAATCTGTTGTTGTTCCCCGTGAGCTGTTCAACTCGATAACATTGACCCCCGGCATGGGAACTCCTTTCTCATCAGTAACGGTTCCTGAAATCGTTATCGTTGACTGGGAATAAAAAACAGAGGCCCGTCCCACAAAAGTTATGAGCACTGTAAATAAACAACACATCATTAAGGGGACCTTTTTTCTTCGATCAATTGTTAAAGCAATGGTGGTTAATAAAGTTTTTCTCATACGTGAAGATTATTTTATATTAATATTTAGCATATTGTTTTATTTTTTTTCATATAAATTGATTTTAATTATCAAATCCGCAATCAAAGTTAGTCCGATATCAACTGGACTATTCTTAATAATCTGTCAAATGCTCTTAAAAATCATGCAACGGAATAATTGATAGCAATTGACCAAAGGCCAGTATTCACGAAGAAAGAATACCCATTGAAGTATTTAACATAATTATCTCGGCAAATGCTTCCCCACACATTTGCTGGTCGAATAGCCAAAAACCCGGTTAAGGCTCATAAGTTTTAAGGATTCATTCATTGTGCTTTACACGCAGGTGTAGCCTTACCCAGCTTTTAGGGAAACCTACACAACAAGTCTTTTGAAACCACCCTTCTTTATCCAAATTTAAACCCGTAAACTCAGTTTCTCAACCCATTCCCCAGCCTGCCCGTTTTACAGGTAGACATTCCGTTTCCTTTTTTTGGGAAAAGCGCTACGTCGAAAAGGTCTTGGACACGCCACCTTCCTTTTTATTTCCACTCCGTTGCCCTGGTCCGGATAGCCCTGGAAGGGGACACTGCACTTGCTCAAAATGAAATGGGTTAAGTCCGCTTACGCAGTACTGTCAAAATCATCAGTAGTATGTAATAAGTCTTCATACAATATTACCGAAAGTTAAACCCGCAAAATATTTGCATTCAAATTTATCTGCCTAAAAAATCGGACCCCCTAAAGGTCCCCCAATTTTTTACTTGAAAATTTGAGACAAAATTTTGTCTTCCGTTTGGGTTGACCTGCAAATATTGTTTAACTTAAAATTATAATGTTATGTATTTAAACAATTTACAGCAGGACGAGGTTTTTGTAAAAACGGAAATGAAACCTTTACAGGAACTCACCTCCATGGAACCCCGCAGGGGGCTTGAAAATGTCATTATCTCCAATGGTAAGATTGTCAACATCGTGTCCAAAGGCTATGGGCATATTCCCAATGAACTTTTCTTTACAAAAGCCGAGCAAATGCTTATTGATGCCGAGCTGAACTATCATCGTCAGACCATCAACAGGTCCGACCGGTCCTTCAGTATGGATTTTATCATTGAAGATCATTCTCAGTTTGCGGTAAATCATCAGGAGGATCAAATACTACCGATGCTACGGTTCACCAATTCATACGATGGTAGTGAACGAACTTTAGGACATTTCGGTTTTTTTAGAAAAGTTTGTGCCAACGGCCTGCACGTGGCACAGTCACAGATTGCCTTTTTTGTAAAACACAGTACGAACAGCGTACAACTGATCATGCCGAAGTTAGAACTGCTTTTTCAAAAATTCCTGGACAACGAATTTTATACCATCTCCGACCAGTTCAGCCCGATGATGACTGTCCCAATTCTGGATCCCGAAGAATTCGTCAGGGAAGTTTTGGAACGCACCAAACTATTTCGTTATGAGTGCAGTGATAAAAATGACGATCCTTCTAAAAAAGCCAGGGAAATCCTGGAGATTCTGGACCGTGAATCTTTGCTGCTCCATGAAGCACCAAACCTTTGGTTGGGGTACAATGCTTTTAACGCCGTTTTGCACCGTAACCTAAAAAAAGCTTTTCCAGGCAGGAAAGACTGGATACACAGTTGTTCCAGGAGATCTGCGAGATGGCATGACGCTAACAAAAGGCTGCTCCGGAGCCTTCTCAAAACCGGAGTTTTTAATGCACATAACACATCAAAATTTAAAGAAATGGCAAAAGTATCTCAAAGAAAAACGGTTGGGCGATCTGGAGAAACGTCAATTAAAACTGTTTTTAATTGTATTCCATACCCACATTTCTCGCAGCTATAAAATACCTGGTCGAATCATCCCCTCCCCGCAATTAAATACAGAAAGGGGTATTTATTAACCTTTAAATTTTTTCAATTATGAGTACGATCAGAAACAGGGTTCAACTCATCGGAAACCTGGGCGATGACCCGGAAATAACCACTTTGGAGAGTGGTAAGAAAGTGACCCGTTTTTCACTCGCTACCAACGAGTATTATAAAAACAAAAAGGGGGAAAAGGTACAATCTACCCAATGGCATAGCATTGTAGCCTGGGGAAGAAACGCCGAAGTTATTGAAAAATACGGCGAGAAAGGGAAGGAAATTGCCATCGAGGGCAAACTGACCCACCGTTCCTACGAGAATGCCAACGGGGAAAGAAGGTATGTGACCGAGGTCGTAGCTAATGAAATTCTTTTCTTAGGTACTAAATCGGAATAGTTCAAAAAGAAAGAGGGTGCAACTTTCGACGGAAACACCCTCTTTCCAATTTCTAATAATCCATAAAATCATGAATTATGAAAAATAAAGTTAAGAAAATTAAACAGGAATTGCAAAAATTCTGTGGGTCAGATTGGGTAAGGCTACAACCGATTCAGAAAAAATATTGGGAATTGTTGAAAAACACAAAATGGAGTAAAGAAAAAACGGAAATGCCAAAATATTCTATTCTTGAAATGACTTTGGTTGAGAATCCTGATTTTAATAACCTGGACAAACTAGCTGAGAGAATAGAAACCAAAATGATTGAGGCTTCTAGCGAAATATTGGACTATCTAACAACATTAGATTAACTGAAATGAAAATAAAAAGCCTACGCACGATAACGGTACTCGTTGCACAAACGATTGGAAGCATGTAAAAGGCTTAGGAATAGCTTTGAGAAATTGTAATTTTAAAAGGTAATTAATTGTATTTTTCTATATGTTAGTCAGAAGCTGAAAACCCACCGCACAAGCAAAGAGTGCTATCGCACACATTGCTTTTTTCAACGCTAGGGAAGGCTACAACAGGCCTTGGTTAAAATGAACCGATAGCTCTTAAAAATACTCGTTTTCGGGTATTTTCATATCCGAAAACGCGGCTTATTTTCGTAAAGAGTAACTTCAAAACAAATTGAACCGATGAAGAAGCAACCGTTATATCATTACACATTTTTCGTTTTTTCCGTGCTGATCCTTTTTTCCTGTTCCGATGACAATGGCAAACCAGATGAGGGACCGGATGAGCCTGGGAACACGATCACTCAAGCTGAGTTTGACGCAACCCTGGGAGATCATACAAGGTTCAGTGTGGATGTGAGCAATCAGGAAGTTGATCCCGGTCCGTCAGGATCCGGGGTCAGTTGGGATTTTTCAAAATTCGACAACCCGTTTTCCTCAAATTTTCAGGAAGCCTTAAACTGTCCTGATACCGAGGGTTGTGATGTTTTTCCAGAAGCCAACAGGGCCTTCCTACTGCACGGGGACATTGACAGCTATAGCTATTTTACACTCTCGAAAAATGAATATCTCCGGATTGGAGGTATAAACGATGATATTCAAACAACTATGAATGATCCGGAAACCGTATGGAAGTTTCCGATTGCCTATCAGCAAGAATTTTCGGATGATTACCATGAAACGGGCAGTAATGGCGAAATCACTACCGCTACAAAGGACATCGAGGTCGACGGATATGGGACCCTGACAACTGCAGCCGGGACATTTTCCAATACCCTGCGTGTTAAAATGTCCTATACTGTCGTAGTTGACTATCCTGATCCCCTAATCCCTCAAACCCAAACAAACCTGGTGCAATACATCTGGCTCAATAAAAATTACGCTGGTGGGCTCTTGCTGGGAGTCCTCTTTTCTGAAACCAAAGTCAACGGCGAGGCGGTCGGCATCGGCAAAGGGCTATACTACACGGATCCCGAGCCTTTATAAGGATCAAAAGCCAAAAGACTTTAAATAAAAAGCTCAATATTAACAGTCGTTCCCTGATTAAGTGCAGAATCTATTTCCAGCTTGCCTTTCATATACTCCACCCGGTTGTGAATGTTGCTAAGTCCAATCCCTTTCGAGTTTTTCTTCCCGGAAGTATCAAAGCCACAACCGTCGTCTTCGATGGTAATCAGGAAAACCTGCTCGTCCTGGACACACTGTACCAGGATATTGCCGGCTTTTCCATGGCGCAGGGCATTGGAGAGCAATTCCTGGATAATCCGGAAGATATTTATTTGTGAGGCTATTGGCAGGCTTTGATCAACTCCGTTTGATTGAAATTCAATTTTTGTATGGGAGGAATTGAGGGAAAGACACAGATCTTCCAGGGCTCCCTTCAATCCTATATGGATGAGTGATTCGGGCATCATATTTCGGGTAATATGACGAAGTTCGGTGATCGACTTATCCAGTAATGATGTAACCTCATCTGCCATTGCAATAGCTTCCCTTTCCTGTTGCTCCAGAAGTTTGAACTTCACACCCAATAATGAGCCCCCGAGACTATCGTGTAAATCTCGTGCGATGCGTTGCCGTTCCCGTTCTTCACCTTCCAGCATCGTTTGCGTTAGCTTCAATGCCTGTTGTTGTTCCATGTCCCGGACCCGTTGCAAACTTTGCTTTTTATGATTGCGATAAGTATTGATCAGAAAAAGAATGATCAAAAGGCAGATCAACGCGCCAATACCCAAAAGCCAATTAAGTAAACGATTATTTTCAGCGGTTAGTTCGGCCTGTATTTTTTGTTTTTGCAATTGAAGGATCTGCTTTTCCTTTTCGGATGTCTGATACTTTACTTCCAGTTCGTGAACATTTTTCAACGTTTGTTGTTGATCTACACTGTCCTTATAGGCGGTATGTTTTTGTAAATATTGGTAAGCTGTTTTATAATCCTCCATCCGGCTCGAAAGATCTGCAACATCTTTTAGTGCAACGATGGTTGCTTCATCATATTGGTCTTCCTTCCCCATGCTATAAAGGACAAAAGCCGCTTCCCTGGCTTTTTGGGTATTACCGGCGGCGGTTTCCACTTCGCGTTTCGCCTCATAGGCCAGGTAGAGGTTCATCCTATCTTTATAGTTCTCCGCCTGATCGAAAGCTTTTGCCAGGGCCCTTCTGGCTTCACCTATTTTTTTGCGCGCCGCAAAGTACATTGTTTCATAAGCATAGTACTGGCCCCAATACCTGTTGGGGCCCAATGCTTCCAGGCTTTTCCTGGCTTTAGTCAAATAGGCTTGTTGCTGGTCGAGTTTTTGCATATTATAGCACAACACATTGGCATTTAGATAAGCCAGTGCACGAAACTCTTTGTCTGCGTCTGTTTTATCAGCCAATTTCACATCTTCCAGCATATATTCATAAGCCTTTTGGTATTCTTTCAGCATCACCAGGCTGGAAGAAATATTATGAACCGTTAAGTGATACAAACGGGTATCTTTGAGTGCTTCCAGCCGGGGCAAATTGGAAATGATCAGTTCTACTGCCTTCTGCATATTACCACTGGCAGAATAGGCGACCGCCAGGTTGTTAGTAGCCGTAACTTTTACCCGAAGTGTAGCCAGGCTGTTTTCACTTTCAAGTAAGTCCAGGGCCTTATTACTATAAAATAGTACACTGTCAGTATTCATTTCCACGGTGTGTACATATCCCGCCAATTGATTTGCTTTGGCTTTATACCATGTGAATTTGGTGTTATCGGCCATTGTCAGCATTTCATAAACAGTGGAAAATGCTTTGCCACTTTCACCGATTCGGACATATTCCCTAACGAGTTCTCCCTGGATACTGATACGGGAGGTATCGGTCCCTACTTGCTTCAACGCATTTAATAAACTATCGATTTTTACATGATCCTGTGCATTGCAGGTAAGCTGAAAAACAATAAAGAGGAACAGGAGAAGTATAGGTTTATCCATGATATTAATGAAATTACGGGGTAATATACCGAAAACACACTTTTTCAAAGCGTCATAAAAACTCTCCGGTTTTCAAACTTTTCAGCCTAACCCCGACGCAAAGGGTCGAGGAATTCCTTAGATTAAAAAATACTGGTTATATGTAACATACAAAAATAATGAGTTTAGACTACTTGATACCTATAATTTAAATCGACTTCTTTAGAATATGATGAAATTAGAAAAAACTTATAAAAAAGTCCTTCTCATAAACTATTTACCTGCAAACAACTAACCGGCAAACCTCGGACCCTGCACATCGCTTTCCTTTCTCATTTTTATCACCTCCATTCCTACAAAAGATGGAAAAAAAGAACAAACAAGAGTCTTAAAATTCATCGAATGATGCCTAAAGCTGTATCGTACAAACATAATCCCTTTCAAATTAAATCATTCAATAAAATGTCAAGTATTTTGTTTCGTTTACTTGACATTTAAGCAATGTTCCTAATCTTTACAGAGCAAAATGCGGGAATCTCACAAAAAACACAAAAGCAAATCAGCAAGTTAGCCGAAGGTTAACAACAAAACCATTTTGTAGCAAATCCATAACATTATACCTCCTATGCTGTGTGAGACTGGTCAAAGGTAGGGTTCTTCCTATCGACCGTAAAGTAGTCTTGATCATATAAAAAAAATTTTATCGAGACTTTTGAAATAGCGTCACTTATTTTGATTTTCTTCAAGTGTAGGGAATCCTTTTGGTATCGATTCGAAATTTTCTCCTTCGGGCTTTTTCTTTTGTATTTTGACGTATTTGTGCAACAAGCTCCATGTATAGCTACAATTGCGTCTGTTCTAAACTGAAAAACCTTAACTTTAACCCTATAACTGATGGTTATGGACTGTTCGTTGCAATTCCCCATTTAAAAGAAACGCTATTGATTTCTTGAGCTAACATTTACATTATTTCGGGAAGTCCATGCTATATTTAACCGTTAGTGAGGATGCTGAAAACTATAAAATTATAACCAGATTTGCACAAGACTAAAGAACAGCTGCTAAAATATGTACAAAACTTTGTTTCCTTGACCGACATTGAAGCAGAGCAATTTGCTTTGAGCTTTGAAGAGGTCAAAGTTAAAAAAAGACAATTTATTGTTCAGCCCAATTTTATAAACAGGCATAGGGCATTTGTCGTAAAAGGGGCCTTCAGGACTTATGCCATAACCGATAATGGACAGGAACACACCTTACAATTCGCAATAGAGAATTGGTGGGTTTCAGATTTTAACAGCTATATCTATCAATATCCAGCCACACTATTTATTATAGCTTTGGAAGACAGCACCATTCTTCAAATTCAATACGTCAAAGAACAAGAGTTAAAGAACAGCAATCATAAGTTTGAAACATTTTTTAGGATTATGGCAGAAAAGGGCCTGGCCTTTGAGCATAGAAGAATACTGTTTAATCTGTCGCACCCGGCAGAAGCCCGGTATGAGAACTTTTTACTGAATTACCCAAATTTTGTTCAACGGGTACCCCAATATGCCCTTGCTTCTTACTTGGGGATGAGTACTGAATTTTTATCACGCATCCGTAACAAACAAGGCAATAGAAAAAGTTGAACTACATCAATGGAATTTCTTGATTTATTTCATTTTTCCCCATCATTTCCCTGCTGATCTTTACATGGTCAATAATGACACCTAATTTTAAATTAAAGAGAAATGGAACAATCATTAAATGAAATCTTGTCTGCCAAAAACGAACTGGTAAAAAAAGGACAAATTGTAGAAGCTACGGAAAAGTATTTTGCGCCGAAGGCTAGAACCATTGATTTTGATGGCACTATAACCAACAATAAATCCGAAATGCTAACCAAAATGCAAGGCTTTGCCAATACTATTGCCAAAGTAAATGGCATTACCCTGCATTACACCTCATTGAACGGCAATGTTTCTTTTTCCGAGTTCACTTTTGATTTTGATATGAAAGACGGAAGCAAAATACTATGGCACGAAATACTCCGCACCGTTTGGCAAAATGGACAAATTGTAGAAGAGCAATACTTTAAATCTTAGACCGGGCATCTTATGAAATTCGTAACAAAACAAATTCACGCATATTGGGATTATCCGGTAGCCTTTGCTTTAATAGCCCTTCCCTATCTTTTGGGCTTGGGCCGTTCTAATGTAACAGCATTATACCTGTCGGTAGTGATAGGGATAACTGCTTTAATCCTGACCGTATTCACAGACCATCAATTAGGTTTGATTCGGGTGATTCCATACAAAATACATTTATTGATTGACGGATTGTACAACCGAATATCAAGTTTACTGTCGGAACATCAGAAAAGAGTATAAAATATATCCGAACTTCATGTACCGAAAAGGGAGAAAAAATGTCCTGAAAAACTTATTGAACTTGGACTCTATCTTTAAAACTGAATTTTTCAAGGCCAAATACGAAAATCAAGCCAAAGAAAACATAATCAACGAACTAAACCAATTAAGCTAATGGGAGTATGGAAAAAGCTCTTTGGGGTAAACCAACGACAACAACCAGAAGAACTATATCAGATGGAAATCTCAAATACCAATATAAAAGTAACCCACCCGAAAAGGAATGACGAACAAATCAATTGGAACGAAATAGAAGAAATAAAACTTGTAAACATGGACGAAGGCCCCTTTTTGCCTGATGTTTGGCTGATTTTAATGGGTAACGGGAAAGGGTGTTCGATTCCCCAGGGTTCTGAGGGTTGGAATAAAGTTTACGACATTGTTTCAAACTATGAAGGATTTAATTTTGAGAACGTGATAAAATCGGCAAGTTGTGCTGACAACAAGACATTCGATCTATGGAAACGCTGAAAAAGTACAGCCCCAAAAGCAAGCAAAACAAAAAATGAACAACATTGATAACATAAAGAAAAGAACATCCCAAAATTGGGAATTGAAAAACATTCAGATTTCTCACAACTTAATAGAGTATCACTCTTTTGACAAAATTAGAACAGCTAACGATACGAATTGCGTTAGGCT
>NZ_JAHKRR010000012.1 GCF_018863395.1 Sinomicrobium weinanense | reverse complement strand
GAGAAGTTAAGCCCATGTGCGCAGATGGTACTGCGAAAGCGGGAGAGTATGTCGCCGCCTTCTTTAAACCCTTCACAGTGATGTGAGGGGTTTTTTTATGCCCGAAAGTGAAGGAAGTAGTGTTACACGTTACAGGTTACAGGTTTGGTATAGTACTTCTAACCTGCAACCTGCAACCAGAATGTCTTTTACTGCTTTGAATAGCCCCTCTTTTTTTATACTTTAGGAGAAAATTTAGAAGCACTATTACCCATATGTCTGCCTTAAGGTTTTTGTCCATTATATTATTGGTTGTATTGCCGAATATTCGCTCCTTCGCACAGCATATAGAAGAACGTGTTTTTCTAACAGAAAAGGGGCTGGAAAATGTTGAGGAAAAACTGGACGAGGGATACAGGGCTTTTGTATTTGATGCCGAAGTGCTGAAGGAAAAACAGATGTTCTTTTTTCAGGGATTTCTGGAAAGACAGGTATCTCCCGATGTTCTGGTGTTTTTGGTAAGGGGAGATGATGCCCGCTTATCGGAAAAACTCGAAAGCCACCCTATTTCCCAATTTGTGGTAAGAGATACCGGAGCTTTAACAAAACCCCTTACGGAGAGTAAGCTGTTGATATTTGGTTCCGACGCTTCCCTGTTCAATACAAAACACTGGATCAACAGGGGCGTTTATGAAAATGATTCCCTGAAAGGAGAAGGATGGTGCCGGTTGTTGAGTTTTATCGATATCAATCAGAAGGAAACAGAGGCCGTAGCAGATCGTATATTGAATTTAACCCTGGAAAAAGAAGGCAAAATGCCGAATTTTATCCGGACACAAAGCCCTTCACTGTGGAAGCCCCGCCTGGACAGTATTTCAAACCTGTCCTTTAATCATGCCGATGTATTGTTTGGAAATCGCCCGCTCAAAGGCGTAAAATGGAAAGAATTGCCTGGATTGAGGTCCTGCGGGCATATTATCACCACATCCGGGAAGCTGTCTCCCAAGAAAAGAGGGTACTGGTTCTCCCCGGATATCTTTTCATTTAGCAGCAGTGTACCAGCGGAGACCAAGGTTTTTAGAGCTTACCAATACGATGTAAAAGAAGCCTTGAGATATTATCTTCCGCTTCATGAAAATACATCGAATACGGTTTTTCCTTACGATAACGGCACCTACACAGATGTAAAATTCATCGATGACCCTGAGAGGGGACATGTAGCCTATTTTAACGGAGAAACAAGTTATATTGACTTCAGGAATTCCCACACAACGGACTTCAGTGAAATAACCGTTTCCACCTGGATCAAACCCGAAAAGATTTCGGGAAGCCTCAGTCTCATCGGTAAGGGAGAAGCCTTTTCTGCAAAGATATTTGATGGCAGGCTGCAGTTTACCACCCCCGGAATAAAGGACCATTACAGTGAAAAGATCACGCTAAAAACAGGGGAGTGGGTACATCTGACCTATGTGTATTCGCTGGAAAAGAAAGTCTATTTCTATCTCAACGGCCGGCTCGTAGGAGAAGCCCCGGCCTCAGCCCTGGAACAGACCGACCATTCCATCCTTATCGGAACCAATCTCTGGGGACAATATTATAAAGGTTGTCTCAGCGAATTTTGTGTATGGAACAGGGCGTTGAGCGACGATGAAGTACGGGATGTATATGCCCTTGGCGTAGTACCGCCAACGGCCGATCGCACGATACTCTATGCTTCAACAGGGGGAGCCCTTCTCATAGCGCTGCTTTTATTCATTTATATCTATTATAAAAGGAAAGCAGTCAAAGATCGCCCCGAAGCGAAGGGCATTGCCGGTAAAAATACGGTGATCCCCACAATACAGGCCGGGAAAGGAAAGATACAATTGCTGGAGGAATTTAAGTTGACTAACAGGGAGGGGAAAGATATCACATTCCGTCTATCCCCCAAACGAAAGGAACTCTTGTTGCTGTTAATACTCTATACCCTGAAAGAAGGTGGTATTTCTTCCCAAAAAATGGCCCATTTACTCTGGCCCGGCTTTTCCCCGGAAAGCGTAAAAAATAACCGGAGTACACACATCCGGGAAATAAGGAATCTCCTCGAAGAAGAGCTGAATGTCCGTATTGTGTATTCCAACAAAGTGTGGCGTTTTGAAGCCGGGAATGACGTAGCTATTGATATTAATGAAATAGACCGTAAGATCCCGTTGTTTTCCCGGTCCAAAAAAGAAATCTCCGGAAAGGAAGACCTCCTGGAATGTGCAAAACTGGTGAGCCGGGGGCCTTTGTTGCCGCAAACCGACCTGGAATGGGTAGACAAGTTCAAATCCGATTACGGAAATGCAGTCCTGGATGTACTCGTGCCCTGCATAGAAAATCCTGATTGGCTTACCGATAAAGAGGCTCTTGAAGTCATCCGGGCCATACTTACCATAGACCCTTTATACGAATCTGCTGTACGGTATAAAGTGACCGTTCTGATGAAGGGAGGGAAACACACGCTGGCCAAAAAAGCCATAGAACAATACAAAAGGCTGTACGAAAACTTTTACGGCGAGGTTTGTGAACCCGATTTTCTGGCCCAGGCCGAATAAAATACCTTTAATTTTTCCCGTTACCCCGGATATTACCCCGGTTAATATCCCGTGTACCAGTAAGTTTATACCGTTAAACTTTAAAATCAACCTAGCATGAAGAACAACCGAAGAAAGTTCTTAAAAAACCTGGGACTGGCGGGAGCAGCTACGGCCGTTACCCCGGCCATCCTGGCCAAAGAAGCCGTACACGAACAGGGGCGCAGGATCGCCTATTTAAACCGTCCCGGTCTTCTATCCGAAGAAAAGACATTAAAACTCGCCCTTATAGGAGCAGGAGGAATGGGATCGGCCGATTTAAATACGGCACTTCAACATGATAATATAGAGGTCGTGGCTGTATGTGACCTGTATGACGGTCGCCTGGATAAAGCCAAAGAAAAATGGGGAGACCATCTTTTCCTGACCAAAGATTACAAAGAAGTACTAAAACGGAAAGATGTGGATGCTGTGATCATAGGTACACCAGATCACTGGCATAAGCAGATCAGTATTGATGCCCTTAATGCAGGGAAACATGCCTATTGTGAAAAACCCATGGTACACTCGGTAGACGAAGGTCACGAACTGATCAGGGCCTGGAAAAAATCAGGTAAGATATATATGGTAGGAAGCCAGGGATTGTCCTCTTTGGGCAATGAAAAAGCCAGGCAACTCCTGGCCGAAGGTGCTATCGGAGACATTAATTATGCCGAGGGCCTCTGGGCAAGGCATTCCCCTCAGGGCGCCTGGCAATATGCCATTCCCGGGGATGCTTCCGAAAAAACGGTGGATTGGGACCGCTATATCTCCAATGCACCCAAACAACCTTTTGACCCGCTCCGCTTTTTCCGATGGAGAAACTACCTTGACTACGGTACCGGGATGTCCGGCGACCTGTTTGTTCATCTGTTTTCCAGCCTGCATTTTATAACCAATTCCAACGGACCGCAAAAAATATCGGCCATGGGAGGGCTCCGATACTGGAAGGACGGCCGCGAGGTGCCCGACGTGCTCCTGGGAATATTCGACTACCCGGAAACCGAACAACATCCCGGGTTTGACCTGTCCCTCCGGTGTAATTTTGTAGACGGGACCAGCGGATCAACCTACCTTAAGCTCGTGGGTAGTAAAGGTTCCATGAATATTACCTGGACCGATGTTACGCTGAAGCGGAACAACCACGTCGAAGAAGATTCTTTTCTCAAGGAGAAAGCAAAAGAAATGGGAGGATATGAAGGCCGAAAAAAAATACTTCCCCCCACAGAAACCGTTTACCAGGCAGAAAAAGGCTATAAAGGAGCCCATTACGACCACTTCGCCAATTTCTTCAGGGCCATACGCCACGGAGGGACCGTAGTGGAAGACCCGGTGTTCGCTTTCCGTGCAGCCGCTCCGGCACTGTTGTGTAATGACAGCTATTTCCAGAACAAATATATCAACTGGGACCCGGTGAAGATGAAAGTGATCTGACCGTAGATAAATTCGGAGTTAATGAGTTGGAGGTGAAAACAATAAATTGTGATACTCCCAAACTCCCAAACTCCCAAACCCAAACCCATAAAAATATAACCCAATGAAAAAGAAATTGCTTACCTTGGGAATGGCCGCCCTCTTCCTGGTATCCTGTAAAATGGATAAAAAAGAAGAACAGAAAGAAGCCGGGCCACAGGCAAAAATAGATGTGACCCATACGGAAAATGCCCTTACGGACAAGGAAAAATCCGAAGACTGGATATTGCTGTTCGATGGAAAAAATGCCGACGGATGGAGGGGCTATAACCAGGAAACCCTGCCGGAAGGCTGGGTTGTGGAAGACGGGACCCTGAAATCCCTCGGAAAGGGAGGAGATATCGGGGGTGATATTGTCTATGGCAAGGAATCCTTCGAAAATTTTGAGTTTTCCCTCGAATGGAAGATCGCCGAAGGCGGAAACAGCGGAGTGTTCTATCACGTGCTCGAAGGAGACCAGTACAAGGCCCCCTATTACAACGCCCCGGAATTTCAGCTTGTGGACCAGGTAGGTTTTCCCGGAAAACTGGAAGACTGGCAGTCTATCGGAGCGGATTACGGCATGTACATACCCGACTATGAAGGCGCTGTAAAACCCGCCGGAGAATGGAACTCCAGCTGCATTGTTTTTACCCCGGAAAAAGTGACGTACTGGCTCAACGGTAAAAAGACCGTAGCGTTCGAACCCTGGTCCGATGACTGGAAGAAACGGAAGTCCGAAGGTAAATGGAAAGATTATCCGGATTACGGCGAGGCCAGGTCAGGATTGATCGGGTTGCAGGACCACGGGAGCTTTATATGGTTTAAGAACATTAAAATAAGGAAACTTTAAATATTAAAACTATGAGATTACAAGTATTGAGAACCGGATTACTTTCCTGCTTTGCAGCTTTAATGCTTACCGCCTGTAATTCAGGTAAAACAGAACTCTTTAATGGCAAAGACCTTACCGGATGGGAAATATACGGTACGGAAAAATGGTATGTGGAAGACGGACTGTTGGTGTCCGAAAGCGGTCCGGATAAGAAATACGGATACCTGGGCACAGATAAGAGTTATAAAAATTTCGAACTCGATGTGGAATTCATGCAGGAAGCCGATGGTAACAGCGGTGTATTTTTCCGTTCTGGTATAGAAGGGATCAAGATCTCCGGATGGCAGGTAGAAGTAGCCCCGCCCGACCTTCATACAGGAGGGGTCTATGAATCATATGGCCGTGGATGGCTGATAAAGCCCGAACCCGAAAAGGAAAAGAACCTTAAATACGGCGAATGGAACCATATGAAGATCCGGGTGCAGGGAGATCATGTAACCACCTGGCTCAACGGGCAGGAAATGATAGATTTCAAAGACGCCAAGATCGGAGAGGCCGATGGAAAAATAGCACTCCAGATCCACGACGGCGGAGGAATTAAAGTGTATTGGAGAAATATCGTCCTGAAAGAACTTCCCCAGGCCGAATAACATCCGATCTCATACAAAGGTAACGTCCCCTGGATAAACACCCCCCCTGTGTCCCCCCTCAAGGGGGGAGCTTTGTCTCCTTTTAAAGGGAGTTACGGCTCCCCCCTTGAGGGGGGACACAGGGGGGGTGTCCTCTTTTAAAAAATCCCCTTCAAAACCTGTAACTTACAACCTGCAACCAAGAACCCTGAAACAAACTCATCCCACCTGTTGCACTACCTTCAAAATATATTTATCTTAGATGTAAATTTCAGAGCGATGAAAAACCTTTTAATCCCCGCCTTTATACTGTTGTGTATGACAGTATCTGCGCAAAAACAAAACGTTATGGACAAAGAAAGTATCTACCAGTTCAAAGTAGAAGACCTTTATGGTGACCAGTTTGATTTCAGCAATCTGAAAGGAAAGAAGGTCATGGTGGTCAATACCGCCAGTGAATGTGGCCTCACCCCGCAGTATGAAGGCCTGCAGGAACTCTATGACAAGTACAAGGACCGGAATTTCGTAATTGTTGGGTTTCCCGCCAACAACTTCGGTGGACAGGAACCCGGAACCGACGAGCAGATCGCTGCTTTTTGCGAAAAAAATTACGGGGTGACCTTCCCCATGATGAGTAAAATATCAGTGAAAGGAAAAGACATGCACCCGGTGTATGAGTTCCTCACGGAAAAAGAGAAAAATGGCCTGGAAGACTCGGAGGTGCAGTGGAATTTCCAGAAATACCTTATTGATGAGAACGGTCATGTAGCCAGGGTGATTTCCCCCCAAACCCTTCCGGCGGACCAATCCATCATAAACTGGATCGAAAAATAACAAGATAACCTGCTTACTTATGAACAAAAACATTTTTGGTGTAAACACCATTTGTACTCACGAAGGAGAACTCAAGGATGAAAAATACCATGGAGCCATCTCCCCGTTGTATATGGCTACGTCCTACGCTTTTGAGAATGTGGAGGAAAAACGCTATCCCCGTTATTTCAACACGCCCAACCAGGTAGCCCTGTCCCGTAAGATAGCAGCCCTCGAGCATGCCGAAAAAGGCCTGATATTCGGGAGTGGCATGGCGGCCATCAGTACTGCCTTACTGGCTTTTCTTCAAAAGGGAGACCATATTGTACTTCAAAAAACGCTCTATGGCGGGACTTTTAACTTGGTGACCGAAGAGTTTAAGAAATTCGGTATAGAATATACATTTACCGATGGCTGGTCTCCGGAAGATTTCGAAATCTGCATCCGGGACAATACCAGGGTGATTTATTTTGAAACACCGTCCAATCCGCTGTTGACCATAACCGATATTAAAGCTGTTGCGCAAATCGCCCGTAAACATGGTCTGGTATCAATGATAGACAACACCTTTGCCAGTCCCATCAACCAGACCCCGCTGGATTTTGGTATCGATATTGTGATACACAGCGCCACCAAGTACCTCGGCGGGCATAGCGATATACTGGCCGGTGCCGTAGTAGGTTCTGAAGCACATGTAGAGCGGATAGCGCAATTAGCCAAAAATTTCGGTGGCAGCCTCAGCGACTACACCGTATGGCTGCTGGAACGCAGTATAAAAACACTCGGACTGAGAGTAAAAGCCCAGAACCGCAACGCCAAAAAGCTGGCCCGCTTTCTGCATAAGCATCCCGATGTATCCAAAGTATACTATCCCGGCCTTAAAAGCCATCCGGAATATGCACTGGCTAAAGAACAGATGAAAGGATCCGGCGGCATGCTGTCCTTCGAACTTCACGAAGGCCTGGATGCCTTGCAGTTTACGCGTGAATTACAACTCATAAAACCTTCCATGAGCCTGGCCGGAGTGGATAGCACCATCAGTTCGCCCATGCTTACCTCTCACGCCCTGCTGAGTGCAGAAGAAAGGGCCCGACAGGGCATCAGTGACGGATTATTGCGCCTTTCCGTCGGTATAGAGGATAAAAAAGATCTCATAAGGGATATAGAGGAGGCCCTGGCTAAAATAAAAGAACTGGTCGGGTAGGCACAAAAGCCCAAGAAGGATAAAATAGGTCCTTCAGCCAGAGGAGCAAAGGAATACAGAAAGATTTTCTTTTCTTTGCTCCTGTAATATTTTTAGGAATCATTTTTAATAGAAAGGGAACACAAGTGAAATTGGATATATTAGCTATCGGTGCACATCCTGATGATGTAGAACTCGGGTGCGGTGCTACCATAGCCAAGGAAGTGGCGCAAGGTAAAAAGGTAGGAATACTCGACCTGACCAGGGGAGAGCTCGGTACCCGGGGATCCGCAGAGCTCAGGGATAAAGAATCTGCCCGGGCAGCCGAAATACTCGGTGCCGCCGTAAGGGAAAATCTCGCCTTTGCCGACGGTTTTTTTGTAAACGACAAGGCACATCAACTGGAGATCATAAAAGTAATTCGCAAGTACCGCCCGGAAATAGTGCTTTGTAATGCGATTGACGACAGGCATATAGACCACGGAAAGGGAAGTAAGCTAGCCAGCGATGCCTGTTTTCTGAGCGGCCTGATAAAAATAGATACCGGACAGGGAGCCTGGCGCCCTAAGCAGGTATACCATTACATTCAATGGAAAAATATAGAGCCCGATTTTGTAGTGGATGTCTCCGGGTATATAACGACCAAGGTAGAAGCCGTGTCGGCTTATGCCTCACAGTTTTTCGACCCGGGCAGCAAAGAGCCGGAAACACCCATAAGCAGCCGGAATTTTTTAGACAGCATTACATACAGGGCCAGGGATTTAGGTCGGATTATAAACGTGGAGCACGCCGAAGGATTTACAGCCGAACGCCATGTGGCCGTACGCTCACTGGATAATTTGATGTAAAATTTTGGACTTTTTTCTTTGCAGATAAGCGATAAAAAATTACATTTGCATCCGCAATTAGACGGTGGTTGTAGCTCAGCTGGTTAGAGCGCTGGATTGTGGTTCCAGAGGTCGCCGGTTCGAACCCGGTCTTCCACCCGTAAAGGAGTATCCTCAATAAGGATGCTCCTTTTTTGTATCCGCCCTACGCTCCCCCTCTTTTTAAGCCAATAATTATCTAAGTGTTCTTTTGGGCTTCTTCTTTCAATTTGTGTTATTTGTCTTTCTGAACTCGGACGGATTCATCCCTTTATATTTTTTAAATACACGGTTCAGGTGGCTTTCATCAGAGAAATTAAGTTCGTAAGCGATTTCGTTTATTCGCATATCGCTGTGCAGCAGCCTTGTTTCGACCAATCTCAATTTGTAGTTGACAATATAGCTTTGCAGGGTTTCACCTGTTTGCTTTTTAAAGTAACGTCCCAGGTAATTCGGCGATATATTAAAATGGTCACTGAGATTTTCTGCCCTTAAATTTCCTTGGTCAAAAATATTTTCCTGAATGTATTGCAATATCTCTAATACTGGTTCGCCGGTGTTTTCTTTTACGTTCTTAGGAAGTTTCAAAGCAATATTTCTCGCCACAATGGTAATGATGGTGTCAACGATTTGCCCTGTAATGCGATTGTAGTACAACTGTTGATTGGTTTGTTCGTTCAGGATACTTTCAATAAGCGATGCGATCAATGGCTTATCTACTTTGTTTTTTAAGATACATCCCGGACGGTGACTGGCATTTTGCAAAATATATTCCACCTGGTTTACGGCGTCTTTGTCTTTGCCGGTTTTTTCCTTTACAAATAATTCATTGAAACGGAGAAAAAAGAAAGTTGTGGGCGTGGCGATATCAAATGAATATACATCCTGTGGGGTTAGTAAAAATAAATTGCCTTTGCGGTAGTTAAACCTGTTTTTGTTTACTATTTGAATGCCTGTTCCCTCTATTACATAGATCAATTCAAAAAAATTGTTGCGCTTCGTGGTTTTGGGAAAGTGTTGCATTTCTTTCCATTCTATTTCATAAGGCCTGTATAAAGTTTCTCCTTTCATGGGAGTGAAAATACAAAAAAAGTGTAAAATAGTACAAATTAAAATATGTGTTTCCTGAATAAATTTGCCTTATCAAACTATGAGCAAATGAAAATTTTAATTATCGGAGCAAATGGCAATATCGGAAAAACAATTACACCTGCCTTGCAACAAAAACATGAAGTAATTACGGCGGGAAGAAACAGTGGCGATGTTTCGGTGGATATTTCTTCCATCGCTTCCCTTGAAAAACTATTTGCACGAATAGGAACTGCCGATGCAGTTGTTTGTGCGGCAGGCGACAGTGTTACAAGCGACCTGCTTTCTATGACAGGTGAAAAATATTTTACAGGAGTGCAGCAAAAATTATTGGCTCAAATAAATCTTGTAATCACAGGTTTGAAACACATCAATGACAATGGTTCATTTACCCTCATATCAGGCAAAATGGGTGAAGATCCTGCCAAAGGCTCGTCGGGCAAAGCCGTAGCAAACGGCGCTGTAAACAGCTTTGTACTGGCGGCTGCATTGGAAATGCCAAGAGGTATAAGGATTAATGTGATAAGCCCGTCTAAAATCACAGACATAGCTACCGAAGATTTGGTTAAAGGCTATTTAAAAAGCATTGCAACTTCGGCTAACGGAGAAATTATAAGAATTGGTTACAATTAAAAAACAAATAAGTTATGCCACATTTTATTATTGATTGTTCGGCAAATATTTTAACACGGATGCCCGAACCCGAAATTTTAACAGCAGTATTTGATGCTGCTAATGCAAGCGGTCTTTTTACAGAAGAAGATATTAAAGTAAGAATAAACCCTTATGTGCGGTATGAAGTCGGAGGTAAAAAGACTGATTTCATTCATGTATTCGGATATATTCTTGAAGGAAGAACGAAAGAGGAAAAAGCCGACTTGTCGCAACGAATCGTAAAAACACTGACGGGCTTGTTTCCTGATATTGAGTTTATAGCTTCAAGTGTAGATGAATTTACAAAAGCCGGTTATTGCAACAGGCATTTATTGACATAGAACTCGTTTAAACCTTTCGCTTCAATTCGAAAAGTTTAAACGAGTTCATATTAAACAAAATAAATTTTAAAAACAAACAATAAAGTTATGAGAAACTTAAAAACAAACAACGAAGTTATGAGAAATTTGATGTGTGCTGCATGTATAATGTTATTTACTGCATTACAGGCACAAGACGTAAGGCTGTCAAAAGAAAACAGAAAACAATTTGTAGGTACATGGTCGCTGGTAGCAGTAGAAAATACCAATGCCGATGGAAGCAAAACATTGCCTTACGGCGAAAACCCTTTAGGTTTACTTGTGTTTACTGACGCTGGTGAGTATGCCATACAAATTTTAAAAGCTGTGCGCCCAAAGGTTGCGGCAGGCGATAAGAATAAGGCTACACCGGATGAAAACGCTGCCCTGGTGCAGGGCAATAATTCGCATTTTGGTACATATACTGTTCACCCTGAAAAACACACTGTTACTTTCAATGTGCTGCATGCTTTTTATCCTAACTGGGAGGGCAAGGCGCAGGTACGTTCTTACAAACTTGAAAACAATATGCTGAGCTATGTTGTAACCAATACCACTAATGGTGGGGCTGTTACGGCAACTGTGGTATGGAAGAAAAAATAGTTGTTTTTGCCTTTTATGATACCATACCCAAAATGGATATCACATAGTAAAAAATCCCGTTCGGTTAGATTCGAACGGGATTGTCTTTTCTACATGTCATAAAGTTACTATTCCCCGGCAATCCTGTTTTCCCTGTTGGCGATCTCCCACACAGTATAAAATACCAGTCAGGCACATTTTTTAGCAGATCGTAGTTGATCTTGTCCGGAGCATCCCCATGAAAAATAAAGCCCAGGGAGTGCTTTCGATATCCTGTTCCGTTAGTGATATAGGAATCTCGAAGAAGCCCGGATCGGTGTAAGAATCACTGTTTGGATATATTTTTTTCTTTTTTTAAAAAAGAAGATGGATGAGAAAGTTCATTTTAAGAGCAAAGAAGATTTTGTATATCTTTATGGCAAATCAAAAAGCAATAAACTAACCTAATAGATGAAAAAGATATTACTACTATTCGGGGTATTTCTCCTGTGGAATTGTTCGGGTGATGATGATAAGAATGTTGAAGAAAATGAAGAAAACCAACAAGAGGAGTATGAAAGAATGCAAAACGAACAATTAAAAGGAACCCTGCGAAACGCCAGGATCGTTTTTGAATTCGGGATACAGGAAAATGAACTGGAAGAAAAGTTAAAGTCCTATAAGTATAAATACGAGATCGATAACTTTTTGTGGGGAGAATATTATCGTTTTAATGATAGCCCCATGTATGGCATGTATCATCGGGAAGTAAGTATAACCGACTACTATGAACAATGGATACTTATCCCGAATACTTTGTTCTATGAAAACAATGCGGAGGGCACCAGGGTGTCGCCCTTTGTTAATTATTCCTATTTTTATGAGAATAATGAAAAATCTTATTTAGGGGAAAAATGGGGAGATAGGGAAGATATGAGCAGGCCTTATTACCAGGTGCAGATGCACATAGAAAAGGTGAATGAGGAAACCTATGACATTGTAAAGAACTGGATCCTGGAAATGGACGAGGTGAAAGGTGCGTTTGTGCCGGTAAATGATCTGAAATATACTAATGAAAGGATAGTGCAGGAGGGGATGATTATTGAGATGGGAGATTCGCCTGAGATGTATTCCACATTTCCATTTGTTATCGTCCGTTTTTACAGTGACAAAGCACCCGAATATGCCCAATATATGGAATAACGATCGTATCAGCCTTCCGAATAAAACTGTTGAATAATATTTTTGACAGTTTTTTGTTTCCGTAGTATTCCATAAATAGGTCGATCTCAAAAAATTTTTGGGATAAATCTTCCGGAAGCATAAAGTCTTTTTATCATCACATAGACATAAAAAATAGTACTTGTTTTCAGGAACAGCTATATTATCGTAATATTACGATATAAGAGTTCATATCCCCTGGTTTGGATATTTTATGTAACCCGAACCGGGCTTAAACCTGAAAACACACCATGAACACTGTTTTTGATGTTATAGTTATCGGCGGAGGGCAAAGCGGCCTGGCAACGGGGTATTACCTCAGGAGGGCTAAACTGAACTATCTGATCCTGGACGACCGGGAAGAGCGGGGTGGGGCATGGCAGAGTGCCTGGGATAGCCTCACACTGTTTTCTCCGGCCGAGCACAGTTCCCTGCCCGGATGGCTGATGCCGAGATCAGAAGGGCCCTTCCCGACAAGGAAGGAGGTCATTGATTATCTCACCAGGTACGAAGAACGTTACGGGTTTCCTGTGCAACGCCCGGTCCGTGTAAACAATATAGAACGGCAGGACGGGATGTTCAGGCTTATCACCACCAAAGGTGATTTTTATGCCAGGACAGTGGTCGCAGCAACAGGAACGTGGGCTGATCCTGTGATCCCGGATATCGAAGGAAGGGAAGCATTCAAGGGTATACAGTTACACTCGGCCCGGTATAAAAGTCCTGAAACGTTTCAGGGGCAAAAGGTGTTGGTGGTGGGCGAAGGGAATTCAGGGGCGCAGATCATGGCCGAAGTATCAAAATACAGCCGGGAAGCCAAATGGGCCACCCGGAAAGAGCCGGAATTCCTGCCCGACGAAGTGGACGGACATTATCTTTTTAATATAGCCACGGCCAAATATCGCGCTGAAAAGGAAGGGAAACCCTTTGACAGGTCCAAATACAACCTCGGGAATATTGTTGTAATCCCTTCCGTAAAAGAAGCCCGTTCCCGGGACGTTTTGAGATCCGGCGGTTCTTTTACCCGTATGTATGAAGAAGGAGTGGTCTGGGAAGACGGCACCCGGGAGGCTTTTGATGCCGTGATCTGGTGTACCGGATTTGGCTATGCCACTTCCTTTCTGCGCAACATAGCCCGCCAGGATGCCAAAGGTATTGTAAAAACCGACGAAAGCAGGGCAACAGAGGCCCCCGGCCTGTGGCTGGTAGGCTATGGCGGATGGACAGGCTACGCTTCGGCAACCCTGATCGGTGTAAACCGTACTGCCAGGCAAACGGTTAGGCAGATTGAAGAATATTTAAAGCATACTGAAGCGCAAATAATCTCCGGAGTGGAAAACAACAGATAAAACGAATAGTTCAAAAAAAATCCCGCCTGGATTCAACCGGGCGGGATTTTTTATGTTGTCTGATTTAAAGCGCTATTCCGCAGCCTTATCCACAACCAACCTGTTCTCGCGATTGGCAACTTCCCACGCAGTGTAGAACACCAGCCTGGTACGGTTTTCCAGCAGATCGTAGTTGATCTTGTCCGGAGTGTCGCCGGGGCGGTGATAGTCGTCGTGGGTACCGTTAAAATAAAAGATAACGGGAATGTTGTTCTTCGCAAAGTTGTAGTGATCGCTTCGGTAATAGAACCTGTTCGGGTCGTTGTCGTCGTTATAGGTGTAATCCAGTTCTATCTGGCAGTATTTTTTATTTACTTCCTCAGACAGGTTGTGGAGCTCTGTGCTCAGTTTGTCCGAACCGATCAGGTACACATAATTCCGGTCTCCTTCTCTTTTCGGGTCAATCCTCCCGATCATATCGATATTGAGGTCGGCAACGGTGTTTTCTAACGGAAAGATAGGGTTTCGGGTGTAGTAGTCAGATCCTAAAAGCCCTTTTTCTTCTCCCGTAACATGAAGGAATACGATGGAGCGTTTGGGGCCGTTCCCGGCATCTGCCGCTTTTTTAAACGCCTGGGCGATCTCCAGGAGCGCTACGGAACCGGAACCGTCATCGTCCGCACCATTATTGATCTGGCCGTCTTCTGTAACCCCGATATGATCCAGGTGCGAGGAAATCACAACATATTCTTCCGGTTTTTCCGTACCCCGGATAAGGGCCACTACATTTTCAGAGTTTACCTCATTGGATTGCCCGGAAAAGGCAATATCGAAATCAGTATCGATAACCGCCCCTTTGTCCTGCGATTCTAATTCCGGGCTGATCGCTGTGGCCATATCATTGCTGATAAAAGCATAAAAGAAATCTTCGCCTTCATCACCTTTTAACTGCATCCTGCCGTTTTCAGCTCTTTGTTTCAAAAAGTTGAATTGCTGGGAGATCATATCAAAATTGGTTTTGTCGATCAACAGCATGCCTTTGGCTCCTTTTTTCATGGCGATGTCCAGCCTATCGGGCATGGATATTTTAATGTCAGACCATTTGGAGGCTTCTGAAGTTCCGGATATAAGGTAATTACCATCTTGGCCTTTCGGTTCGTCTACCATGATGGCTATAACCTTTCCTGTTACGTCGAGATCCGTGTAATCGGAATATTTTTCGTCCTCGATACCATAACCGGCAAAGACGATCTGGTTTACAGTATATTCGTTTTTTGCGGGAGCGAAAAAGGTTACGAAATCCTTTCCTATTTCATAAGACTTGTCATTCAGTGTGATCGTAGCTTCGGGCATTCCGCTGATCTCCAGGGGTACTTTCTGAAAATAATCGCCATTGTCCTTTGCAGCTGGAACCCCGATCTTTTCGTAGTGGTCTTTCAGGTATTCAACAGCCTTTTTCTGTCCGGGTTGCCCGGTTTCCCGGCCTTCGAACTCATCGGAGGCGTAGGTGTATAAATGATCTTTTAATTCCTGCTGGGTTATGGTCTCCGCAAAAGGTACGGGATTATAAGCAGCCGCTTTCTTTGAGGGAGTCGTGGTCTTTTGGGAACTGTTGCAGGCAAACGCTACGGACAGTGCCAGATAAAGTATTTTTCTCATTTTGTACTATATAAATTTGTCAAATATATAGAAAATGGAATATATGGAAAATGAATGTTTTCTTAAAGTTTCGGACAGCAGGTTATGAATGGTAAGAAAGGGGCGGGGAATGGGGAGAAAACAGATGGAGTTTGTGATAGCCAGAAGGCTTCTACGGTTGCAATAGCCGTTAATTGGCTACTTCACTGATAAACTTAATGCGATACAGCCTTAGTTCTTCATCTTCGTAGTCACCGTCAAACTCTTTCATGGCAAGGGATATCTTGTCCGATTCTGCATCGAGGAAATATTCGTGGAGTTCTTCCTGCTGGTCTTCATCGAGGATATCGTCTATCCAATAGTTGATGTTCAACTTGGTGCCGCTGTATACGATCTGTTCCATTTCTTTGATAAAATCGTTCATTTTCAGTCCTTTGGCATCTGCAATGTCATCGAGGGGGAGTTTCCGGTCTACATTCTGGATAATGTAGAGTTTAAGGGCAGAATTGGCACCGGTACTTTTTACGACGAGATCGTCCGGGCGGATGATGTCGTTATCCTCCACATAGCGGGAAATGAGGTCCGTAAAGGGTTTTCCGTATTTCTTGGCCTTGCCTTCTCCCACGCCGTGGACATTGAGCAGTTCCTTGACGCTTACAGGATATTTCAGGGCCATATCTTCCAGGGAAGGGTCCTGAAATACTACAAAAGGAGGGACCTGGAGCTTCTGGGCTTCTTTTTTTCGAAGTTCCCGGAGCATATTGAGGAGTTGCCCGTCGGCAGCGGTCCCGCTGCTCTTTTTGGCGGTGATAATGGTATCATTGCCGGAGGTCTCGTAGGTATGGTCTTCCGTCATCATAAAAGATTGCGGATCTTCCAGGAATTTTTGTCCTTCTTCAGTGAGGAACAGCACTCCGTAGGTTTCGATCTCCTTCCTCAGTAATCCGGCTACCAGCACCTGTCGGATCAGGGCCATCCAGTGTTTGGGGTCTTTTCCCTTACCCAGTCCGAAGAAAGGTTTCTCATCGGTTTTGTGCGATTTGATCAGGGCATTGACTTTACCGACGAGCACATTGACGATCTCCTTGGCCTTGAACTTCTGGTTAGTACGCTGCACGATGGTAAGCAGTTTTACTACATCGTCCTTGGCCTCGTGCTTTTTCTTGGGATTGCGGACATTGTCGTCCATGTCTGCGCCATCGCCGTTCACCTCGTCAAACTCTTCGCCGAAATAGTGCAGTATAAATTTCCTCCGGGACATGGAAGTCTCGGCATAGGCGACCATTTCCTGCAGGAGGGCGTGACCGATCTCCTGTTCGGCCACGGGTTTTCCGGCCATGAACTTTTCGAGTTTTTCGATATCCTTGTACGCATAGAACGCAAGGCAATGACCTTCGCCGCCGTCTCTTCCGGCCCTTCCGGTTTCCTGGTAATAGCTTTCGATGCTTTTGGGAATATCGTGATGAATAACAAAACGTACATCGGGTTTGTCAATACCCATACCGAAAGCAATGGTGGCCACTACGACATCTACATCTTCCATGAGGAACATGTCCTGGTGCCTGGCCCTGGTCTTGGCATCCAGTCCGGCGTGATAAGGCACGGCACTGATACCGTTCACCTGGAGCGTCTGGGCCAGTTCTTCGACCCGTTTTCTGCTCAGGCAGTAAATGATGCCCGATTTTCCGGAATTTTGTTTGACAAACCGGATAATATCGGCATCCACGTTCTTGGTCTTGGGCCGTACTTCGTAAAACAGGTTGGGCCGGTTAAAAGAAGCCTTGAACGTGTTGGCATCGGTGATCCCCAGGTTCTTCAGGATGTCTTCCTGGACCTTTGGGGTGGCCGTAGCCGTCAGTGCTATAATGGGGATGTCCCCTCCCAGGCGTTTTATAATGGTCTTGAGGTTCCTGTATTCGGGGCGGAAGTCGTGCCCCCATTCCGAGATACAGTGCGCTTCGTCTATCGCTACAAAAGAGATCTTGACAGACCTTAGGAACTCGATATACTCTTCTTTGGTAAGTGATTCCGGTGCCACATACAGGAGCTTGGTAGTACCTTCCCGAATGTCGTGCATTACCGTTTTTATCTCATTTTTGGTAAGCGAGGAATTTAGCACGTGGGCAATGCCGTCATTCGAAGAGAGGCCCCGAAGGGCATCGACCTGGTTTTTCATCAATGCTATAAGGGGAGATACTACGATAGCTGTGCCTTCCTCGACCAGGGCGGGTAACTGGTAACAAAGGGATTTCCCTCCGCCCGTGGGCATGATCACAAATGTGTTGTGATTATCAACTATGCTTTTAACGACACCTTCCTGTAACCCTTTAAACTGGTTAAAACCGAAATATTGTTTTAACTTTTTATGCAAGTCAATTTCAACTGAACTCATTCTATCGTTTTACTATTTTACATACATTTGCACAACTAAAGATATAACATTCTTTATTTATTACAAATAATAAATCTCTAAAAAATTTTGAGTAATAACGAGGCTATAAAAGCAGTTGCAAAAGAAGTAATAGAAATTGAAAGTAGCGCAATAAGTCACCTAAAATCTTTAATAGATGACGAATTTTCCGGTGCAGTTCAATATATTTTTAACAGTTCGGGAAGGGTCATTATCACCGGAATCGGAAAAAGTGCGATTATAGCTACAAAGATCGTGGCTACACTCAACTCTACCGGAACTCCTTCCATATTTATGCATGCTGCCGACGCCATTCACGGCGACCTGGGGACCATACAGGAAGACGATGTGGTGATCTGTATTTCCAAAAGCGGTAATACGCCGGAAATAAAAGTATTGGTGCCCCTGATCAAAAACGGAAAGAACAAGCTCATCGCCATAACGGCCAACCGGGAATCGTTTCTCGGGCAACAGGCCGATTTTGTGCTCAATGCTTATGTCGAAAAAGAGGCCTGCCCGAACAATCTGGCGCCGACCACAAGCACCACGGCACAACTGGTTATAGGGGACGCCCTGTCCATTTGCCTGCTGAGCCTCAAAGGGTTTACCAGCAAGGATTTTGCCAGGTACCATCCGGGCGGGGCACTGGGCAAGAAATTGTACCTGCGTGTCCGGGATATTTCTTCGGCCAATATGAAACCCCAGGTAGCCCCGGATACGGATGTACGAAAGGTTATCGTGGAGATCTCAGAGAAAATGCTGGGAGCCACCGCGGTGATTGACAACGGAAAGATCGTTGGAGTGGTCACTGACGGAGATATCAGGCGAATGCTGAACAAATACGACAATATCAACGGACTTACCGCCGGAGACATCATGAGTAAAAACCCGAAGAGCATACAGGCCGACGCGATGGCGGTCGATGCGATGGAGGTCATGGAAAAACACAGTATTTCACAACTCCTGGTGGAAGATGAAGGTGCATATGCCGGGGTTATCCACTTACATAACCTAATTAAAGAAGGGATCATATAATGGCAAAAAAGAAGCATGAGGAAATGTCTTTCCTCGACCACCTGGAAGAACTCCGTTGGCACCTGATACGGGCTACATCAGCTATTGTCCTGATAGGTGTATTTGCCTTTCTGGCTAAGGATTTTATTTTCGACACCATACTTTTTGGCCCGAAGAAACCGGATTTTGTGACCTATGAATTTTTCTGCAAGATATCCAAATCCATGGGACTGGACGAGAGTTTCTGTATCAAGGAACTGCCCTTCCAGATCCAGAGCCGTACGATGGCCGGACAGTTCTCAGCACACATCTGGACTTCCATCTGGGCGGGGTTTATCCTGGCGTTTCCGTATGTGCTGTATGAGTTTTGGAAGTTCATAAGCCCGGGCCTGTACGAGAACGAGAGAAAAAATGCAAGAGGGTTTATCATCATAGCTTCCCTGCTGTTCTTTACGGGGGTACTGTTCGGATACTACCTCATTTCCCCGTTGTCCATCAACTTTCTGGCATCCTACCAGGTAAGCCAGGAAGTACATAACGACATCGACCTGAGTTCCTATACCTCTACGATAAGGACCTCGGTCATTTCCTGCGGCTTGATCTTTGAACTGCCGATACTGATCTATTTCCTCACCAGAATAGGCCTAGTCACTCCGGAATTCCTCAAGAAATACAGGAAAATGGCCCTGGTGATCGTACTGATCCTGTCTGCGATCATCACCCCTCCGGACATTACCAGCCAGATCGTTGTAACCATTCCTATCTTTATCCTGTATGAAGTGAGCATTGTTATATCCAGATTTGTTATCAGGCAGCAGGAAAAACAAGAAAAAGCCCTGAGAAAAACGTAGAGACGCACAGCCTGCCCCGTTTTTTCGGGGGCTGTGCGTCTCAAACGGGAAGATCAATCGTTGAAGGACATAAGGTATACGTTCAAAAGCAAAAGAGCATAAAAATGGCAGACATAGTAAAAGAGTTCAACGACTATCGCTCCAGGATGAACGAGCGTATCCTGGAAGACAATAACAAGATCATAAAGCGTATCTTTAACCTGGATACCAATGCCTATATGCCCGGAACACTGGATGTAAAGACCAAGGAACTCCTGGGTCTGGTGGCATCGGCCGTACTCCGGTGCGATGATTGTGTGAAATATCACCTGGAAAGCTGTTACAGGGAAGGGCTTAGCAGGGAAGAGGTCGCAGAGGCCCTGGGTATTGCCACCCTAGTAGGCGGAACCATAGTGATCCCCCACCTGCGAAGGGCCTATGAGTTCTGGGATGCCCTGGAAGCTGGTGCCAGGGGTAGTGATCAGTGATCGGTAATCAGTAATCGATGGTCAGTATCGGAGTACTAAATACCGATTGCTGATTACCGACCACCGAAATACCGTATACCAACTATCGGCATGTTTTTTTGTATTTTTATAGCCTAAGTCCAGTTAGAATGAAGTTGAGAGCTGAAAATATTATGAAGTCCTATAAAGGGCGAAAAGTGGTAAAAGGGATCTCCCTGGAAGTGAACCGGGGAGAGATCGTGGGGCTTCTCGGACCCAACGGAGCGGGAAAAACCACTTCTTTTTACATGATCGTAGGTCTTATTAAGCCCAATGGCGGGAATATCTACCTGGACGACCTGGATATCACCCGGTATCCCATGTATAAAAGGTCACAGAACGGTATCGGTTACCTGGCGCAGGAAGCCTCTGTGTTCCGGAAACTCAGCATCGAAGAAAATATCCTTAGCGTACTGCAGCTTACCAAACTCTCCAAAAAAGAACAACATATGAAAGTGGAGGCCCTTATCGAGGAGTTCGGTTTGGGTCATATACGAAAAAGCCGGGGCGACCTGCTTTCGGGAGGAGAAAGGCGCCGTACGGAAATTGCAAGGGCGCTGGCTACCGACCCTAATTTTATTCTTCTCGACGAGCCTTTTGCCGGGGTAGACCCCGTAGCGGTAGAAGATATTCAGCGCATTGTAGCCCAACTGAAAGACAAAAACATCGGTATTCTCATCACCGACCATAATGTACAGGAAACTCTGGCCATTACCGAGCGTTCCTATCTGATGTTCGAAGGCAGTATCCTTAAAGCAGGAGAACCTGAAGAACTCGCCGCCGATGAAATGGTGCGAAAAGTATACCTGGGGCAAAATTTTGAACTGCGCAAGAAAAAGCTGGATTTCAACGGGAAATAAAAATCGGTATTCGGTGGTCAGTGATCGGTATCAGTAATTAGTATTCTGTTAAATGCTGTGGTTGTTGAGGAAGATTTCTGGTAATTTATTGTAGCTTGTAGTGATTTATAATAATGTATAATTATCTCTATCAACCTTCACCAATCTCCATAAATCCCCCATCAACCATAGCCAGTCCCAAGTAATTTCATACCGACCACCGAATACCCATCACCGATTACGGCCACCGACGTCATTACCCTTCCATATCAGTTCCGTTTAACCGGCTGTGACCATAACAGTTTCTTCTGCTTTCTTTTTGCGATAGATGGCATCTGCATACCAGAGGAATTCTTCGAGGAACTTGTGGGTATGATCCGTTATGGAGTCATTTATGGGAGATAAATTGTCGTCGAAAGCCTGGTGGATCTCCGGGACGAGCAGCTTACGGGGCAGGGGATAGGCGCCCAGGCTCAGGATAACGTGCTGCAATTGTGAAGAAGCGTTGATGCCTCCCATTTTTCCGGAAGAAGCTGTGGCGACACCGATAGGCTTCTGTTGAAATTCAGGTTTGTAATAATCGATCATATTTTTTAATGCGCCGGAAAAACTGCCCTGATATTCGGGAGAAACGAAAATAAGGGCATCTCCCTGCTCTAACTGTTTCCGGATGGAGGCTACATGAGTGGTGTCTGCCCCCTGCTGGCCAAAAATGGGAAGAGGAGTCTCGCTGAGGTCTACCAGGTCCGTCCCTATTCCTTTGTTGGCAAGTTGTTGTTGAATGTATCGGGCGAGCTGATGCGATTGTCTTTCGTTACGTACACTTCCTAAAACGATAGTAGTTTTCATGATATTGGTTTTTTATAATTGAACTTAAGTTTGACGATGTAAAAATAATAGATTGTATTGATGATTTTATTCTTTATCGATAGTATGTGTCTATTGTGAAATTGGCGTAATTAATGAACATAAGAGAAAATAAAAGAGGGGTGGAATGTAGTTTGTTGATACTTGTTTGATTATGAATATTTTGCTTCTTAATGCCGTTTGAAAGGCAGTGCTGCGGCACGGGAGAAAATGACCCGGGAAAAAGGTGTGGAAAAAAGAAATCCCGGGTAAAAAATATTCATAACCTGTTAATAAATATCTTTCTGTAAAACCCATAATTAAGATATATTTGTAGTTGAACATAAGAAATCTCCTTTTGTGTATTCTCAAAGGAAGGAGCCTTAAAAACTAACAGATGAAGTTTATTGTATCCAGTTCGTATTTATTAAAACAACTACAGGTATTAGGAGGGGTGATCAACAGCAGTAATACCCTGCCCATCTTAGATAATTTTTTGTTTGAATTGAAAGGAGAAAAGCTCACGGTCTCGGCTTCGGACCTGGAGACTACCATGAGCGCGGTACTGGACGTGGAGTCAGACACCGAAGGGAGTATAGCGGTGCCGGCCCGGTTGTTGCTGGATATCCTCAAGACCTTTCCGGAGCAGCCGCTTACTTTTGTCATGGAAGACAACAATACCATAGAGATCAGTTCCAATCACGGAAAATATGCCCTGGCCTATGCAGATGCTTCCGAATTTCCGAAGACGGTGGAGTTAACGGACCCCAGTTCTACTTCCGTAGTGGGTGACGTGCTGGCCACTGCCATTAGCAAAACTATTTTTGCTGCCGGGAACGATGACCTTCGTCCGGTGATGAGCGGAGTGTTCTTCCAGTTCTCTCCCGAAAACCTGACCTTTGTGGCCACGGATGCACATAAGCTCGTAAAATACCAGCGTACGGACCTTTCCGCCAGTGAAGTGGCCGAGTTTATCATGCCCAAAAAACCGCTCAACCTACTCAAGGGGATCCTGGCAGGCAGTGAAACAGAGGTCACTGTGGAATACAACGAGAGCAACGCCAAGTTTACCTTTGACAATGCAGAACTGGTTTGCCGTCTCATTGACGGTAAATACCCCAATTACGAAGCGGTGATCCCCAAGGAAAACCCCAACAAGCTGACCATCGACAGAACACAGTTCCTCAATTCTGCCCGAAGGGTAAGTATTTTCTCTAACAAAACAACACACCAGATACGCCTGAAGATCGCCGGAGCCGAACTCAACATATCTGCCGAAGACATCGATTACAGTAACAAGGCCGAAGAAAGGCTTACCTGCGAATATCAGGGAGACGATATGCAGATCGGTTTTAACTCCAGGTTCCTGATCGAAATGCTGAACAATCTCACTGCCGATGAAGTATCTGTGGAAATGTCACTGCCCAACAGGGCCGGTATCCTGACCCCGGTGGACGGACTGGACGAAGGAGAGTATATAACCATGCTGGTAATGCCGGTGATGCTGAATAACTAGGCTACGGACCTGAGACAAACCGTTATATCATATAGAGGCCGTTCCGGAAACAGGGACGGCTTTTTTTATTGAGTTTGATCCTTTACTGCCGGTCATTTCCCGGGGTATGGGATTTTACGGGACAATATCAGAATTTTATTATCTTTAACGTGAATAATGGATAAGAAAAAGGGCTCCCCTCTTGAGACGAAGAGGGGTGTCCCGCTTGCGGGACGGGGAGTTTGACCATGCCCAAACCTTGGGCATACTCCCAACTTTTGTATTTATCCAATGGCTTGGGCTTTCAAACCCTCCGATCCCGATTGAAATCGGGACCACCTCCCTTTGTCTTAAGGGAGGAGCTTTTTAAAAATCTCAAACAGAGGTTGTAATTTTGAGATATTTGTGCTCCCTGGGACTTATCCATTATTCACGTTATCTTTAAACTACGGCATAGGTCGTATATAATCTGAAAACCGACCATTGAGACTTTTAGAGATCGTTATAGCCAGGGAGGCAAAGGAAGCGTTAGATAAACTCCTGGATAGTGAGGAAGTTATTGAGAAATGGGTGTCCGAAACCGTAGAAGAAGGCTATGCTATAAAGGTGCTGACACAGGACGAATACGCCAAGGAACTATTGAACTCTCTTGAAAACCGGCAACATTGCCGGGTGATCATTCACGCGGTGGAAGGTACCCTGCCCAAACCGGATGTACCGGAAAAAGAGAAAGAGGCGAAAGTGAGGATCGGAAAATTTGTAGCCCTTAGCAAGGAAGAACTTTACAGTGATATAGACGAACCCGTAAAACTTTCCCTGAATTTTATCCTTATGGTTATCCTGTCCTCGTTCGTTGCAGGTATAGGCATACTTAAGGACAATGTGGCGATCATTATAGGGGCTATGGTTATAGCTCCGTTTCTGGGCCCCAATATGTCCATGGCTTTCGGCACTACACTGGGGGACTGGCCTGTGATAAAAAAATCAATGGTCACAGGGATAGTTTCTTCCCTTATTGCATTGGTCATTTCCGTACTTTGGGGGATGCTTGCCGGAAATGTGGGAGAGATAACCATGGACCCCGGTATTGCTTATGATGATATTGTCCTGGCCCTGGCCTGTGGCTTTGCAGGGGTTATATCCGCATTAAGCGGCCAGGGGGGGACCCTGGTCGGTGTTATGGTAGCGGCTGCCCTGTTACCTCCCCTTATGCGGGCAGGCCTGTTGCTGGGAGGGGAGTATTACAGCGATGCCTTTAACTCCTTCCTTATTTTTTGTACGAATATTATCTGCCTTAATATAGCGGGGATCATCACCTTTTATCTCGCCGGGATCAGGCCTGGAAGATGGTGGGAAAAAGAAAATGCAAAGAAGAAAACCCGCACTGCTTTTTTAATCTGGTCCCTGGCATTGGCACTTATCATTATTACCATTTTGCTGCTCAGAAAATTCGAATTCAGTACCAGGGTAATGCCCGGAAATTAACGAAAATAAGAGGAGCTCTTCGGGCTGTCCATTCGGGGAAACTCATTCAATCTTCATCAATCATGATAAATCACCAATACCCCTCGTCTCCTAGTCACTTTGTCTCCCAGTCTCCCGGTCATCCGCCCCCCGTCATATTTCTATTCCTCTTTTCCTTTCTTTTCCTCCTGCTTTTCCCGTGCCTTTATTTCTTCGATATATTCGTTCAGGGCCTTGCCATACTTGGAGGCCGCTACCTCGGGAGACAGGGATTTGTTGATGGTGTCCAGGTACTTTATCCTGGCATTGGCAACTTCGGCCAGGGCGATATACGGAGCTACATATGAATCTGCGTTCCCCAGGGCAAAGTTTAGGGTGTACAGGTAGCTTCGTGTAGTGTTTTTATTAGCCAGTCTGGCCAGAGAGTCCCTTTTGAGTGAATCCTTGCCTGCTTTGAGTTGTTCTGTGACAAGTTCCAGGTTCTTTTCACGGAATTGCCGGATTACTTTCTGGTATTCTTCCAGTTTTTCATGGGTTTCAGAGCCCTCTACTTCTGCTTCCGCAGAAAAATAATTCCATGATGTATTGATGGTTATTTCTCCTTTTTCACCGAAAAAGAGCAGGCTGGTATCTTTGTTTACACTGTTGTGGCGGGTTACCGACAGGTAAAATATTTCGGGTTCTTCTATTTCCGTGGTAAAATCGAAATGACTGTTGCCGTCGACAATCAGGGAATCGAGCGATACCAAAGTGGAATCCTGTACCTTTTGCAGGTATATTTTTCCTTTTTTTAATCCCTCTACCTGTCCGGTAAGGTGCATAACGTTCTCCTTTCGGCCGCAGGCAAAGAGCAATAAAAAGCCGGCTGTGAGAGCCATGGTCTTGTTTGCGAATGTCATAGTTCTTTTGCGTGATTGATTAGCGCTGCAAATATCTTTATTCTCGTCCATATAAACTATACCGTAGAGGCAAATTCCATTAACCACGCACAAAGCATGGCCCCGTAGGTTCCCACGGCATAACCGAACACGGCAAGGAGTACGCCTACCGTGGTAAGCGAAGGGTGAAATGCAGCTGCCACTACGGGAGCCGAAGCAGCCCCGCCCACATTGGCCTGGCTACCAACGGCCAGGAAGAAATAGGGTGCGCGTATCCATTTGGCCACGAGGAAAAGCAGTATTGCGTGAATGGCCATCCACACCAGTCCGATGGCAAGCAGCCCGGGATTGTCGAACACGGCAGCGAGGTCCATTTTCATGCCTATGGTGGCAACGAGAATGTAAATGCAAATGCTCCCCAGTTTACCTGCGCCTGCACCTTCGTAAGTTTTGACCCGGGTAAAGGACAGGCAAATACCTATGGCGGTTGCAATGGTGATCATCCAGAAGAACTGGGAACCAAAGGAAGACAATGCACTTTGTTTATCCTGTACTGCTTCGAAGGTTGAGGTAAGAAATGCAGAGATACCCGAAGCCCCCCAATGTGCAACTCCTACTGCGGTAAATGCAATAGAGAGGATGATCATCAGGTCGGTAAGCGAAGGGTTCCGGGATATTTTTTCGGCAAAGGCAGACACCTTGTGTTTCAGTTCTTCAATGGCAGAAGCGTCGGCTTTCAGCCATCGGTCTATCTGTTTGTTCTTACCTATACCCAGGAGGATTATTGCCATCCACAGGTTGGCTACCACAATATCTACCAGGACCATGCCGCCGTATTTTTCCGGGTTGTATTTGAATATTTCCAGCATGGCAGCCTGGTTGGCTCCGCCACCTATCCAGCTGCCCGCCAAAGTGGCCAGTCCCCTCCACACAGCATCGAAGCCTGCTCCGCCAACAGTTTCGGGCGATACCAGAGAGATGAGCAGAATGGCCAGCGGACCGCCTATGACGATCCCGATAGTACCCGTAAAAAACATGATTAGGGCTTTCGGTCCCAGGTTAAAGATGGATTTTAAGTCTATACTAAGCGTCATCAACACCAGTGATGCAGGAAGTAAATACCTGCTGGCCACAAAGTACAGGTTGGAGGCCTGGTCACTCACAAGTCCCGTGGAGTTGTATATGGCGGGGATGAGATAGCACATCAGAAGAGCGGGAATGACCTTGTAGAATTTACTCCAGAACCCCGTTGTCCTGGAAGAGGTGTAGAAAACGAAACCAAGAGCCAGCATTAAGAGGCCGAATACAATGGTATCGTCGGTAAAAACTGCAGTTTTTTCCATGTAATATCCGTTATTTGGCGGCAAAATACAAAAATAGAACAGAATCGGCCCCAGGATTTGTAATTTTTAAATGCTTCTGTTTATATGGGAAATCAGTTACATTTATTTTAACTTTTTAATTTAGAACAATTTTAAATAATGATATAACTTTGTTTCCAAATTCTATGAAATATGGCCGATAAAAATGAGGGGGTACTTCGGGCGGTACTCCGCGTAAAGAAAAAAGAATATATCACTCCGCATTATATCCGGGTCACCCTGGGAGGGGATCATGTAATGCAATTTGCAGATACGACGGTAGGGGTAAACAATAAGATACTGATCCCTCCGGTTGGGGTTGAAGATATCCATTTTCCCGAATACGATAACGAACAACAGCAGTGGGCACACCCACTGGAACATCTTCGCCCCATCATACGGACTTATACCCACCGGGGCATTGACGTGGAAAAAGAAGAGATGATCACTGATTTTGTGTATCACGGTGATACCAGTCCCGCATCTGCATGGGCAGGGAATGCAAAAGAAGGTGATAAACTCGGGGTATTGATGAAGGCCGGGAAAAAAGCTCTTTATCCCGAGGCGGACTGGTACCTGCTTGCTGGAGATGCTACGGCGATCCCGGTACTGGGAGCCATCCTGGAAGGCCTTCCCGCCAAAGCCAGGGTAACAGCTGTCATCGAAGTTCACGGCAGGGAAGACAAGCAAGAATTGCATACCGATGCACAACTCGACATCCATTGGATATACAATTCTGCCCCTGAAGAGGGCAGTACCCTGGCCGATGCTGTCAAAGCGGTGCAAATACCTGCGGAGGGAGCGAAATTCGGATATGTGGCCGCGGAATTTTCCAGTGTAAAGGAGATCCGGAAATACCTGCGAAAGGATTTGGGATGGACAACACAGGAACTCTATGCCTATTCTTACTGGAAATCGGGGATGGCAGAAGACCAGTCCGTAACCGACAGGCAAAAGGAAAAACAAAGCGTGTAGGGGGTAACGTAAAGGATATTTTTTTCAGGCCTTACTAAAGTGTTTTCTGAATATATCTGGCAACCCCATCCTCCTTGTGGTGGCCTGTGATGGCATTGGCTACGGCCTTTACCTCGTCGCGGGCGTTGGCTACGGCAACCCCATGGCCTACGGCGGCGATCATCTCTGTATCGTTGTAATTGTCGCCGAATGCCATGGCTTCTTCGAGTGAGAGCCCGTAGTGTGAGAGCAGCTTTTGTATCCCCGTTAGTTTGGACACTTCCCTGTTGGCTATTTCGATATAAGTGTCTTTGGAACGATACAGGTGCAGGTCGTTGCCCAGATGTTCCTTAAAGTGCTGGTATGCTTTTTCAATAAGATGCGCATCGCCCATGCAGGTGATCTTATGGGCACCCTTTTGCACGGGTTCCCATGCCTTGAGCACTGCCCGGTTCGCTTTTATTTCCGGGCTTACTTTTGTATTGTTTTCTTCCCGTTGTGCCCAGCGGTCATAGGCTTCCACATACCAGGAATTGGTGTTGAACAGGCTGATGTGAAATTTACCTTCGGCACTGTTTTCGTTATAATCCACAATACGTTTCACGGCTTCGAAAGGGATCTCGGTGGAATGTATCGGTTTTTCATCTACCAGGACAAGGGCACCGTTGTAGCACACCAGCGGATCCTGGCGGATATCCAGTTTTTCCTGCAGGTGATACATCTGTTTGGGCATTCTTGCGGAGACCAGTATCACGGGGATTTCTTCCCTGATCCTTTTTATTTCGTTTACGGTGAGTACAGACAGGTCCCTGTCGGCATTCAGCAGGGTACCGTCAATGTCGGAGAAAAGTATTTTACAGGTCATAACCGGAATTATAGCAATTTTTGCAGTGCAAGAAAGCGAATATATCCCGGATATCAAACTTCCGGAACACGATTTTTATCGGCTGCTTAACAGGAGAGGAATTTATTTGTTATCCTTCTTTTTCGGGTCTCTTTTGGCTTGTTTTAACGACTGCATAAGCATCCATTCTATCTGGCCGTTGGTACTGCGGAATTCATCGGCAGCCCACTTTTCGATAGCTTTGAGCATCTCTTCATTGATGCGTAAGGCGAATGCTTTTTTCCTGGTCATGTTTCAGTCTTTTATGAGAAGAACCTCCTGCCCGTTCTGGTACAGGGTCAGCCCTACAATAGTATCATTTTCGTCCGCTTCAAACATAAGCCTTGCCAGGGCTGTTTTATAGAAGAAATTGTGATCTCCGCAATAGTATATACGTTGTTCCTGCTGACCTGGCAGACTGGCATACAGGGCGTTATTTTTTGCAGTAAGCCGCAGGTGCAGGCCCAGGCTGTTATTCTGATAGCTTCCGGCATAGTTTTGAAGTTCTTCCGGAGCTATATCCACGATTTCAGGCGTTACGGGAAGTTTGTGTTTGTCCGGGTCGGAAAGATACAGGCCAATATCGTCTGCCGGGTTACTGCCCGAATTGACCATTATGGCTACCACACGGTTCTTTTCCGGGTTTATGCCGATAAAGGAGCGAAAACCTCCCGTACCTCCGTTGTGCCAGGCCAGGCCTTCCAGAAAATGCCATCCCAGGCCATATTTTCGCTTGTTTTTATCGGTATAATGGGGTTTTATACTGATCTCCGCAGCTTTTTTCAGGGGGTTTTCCGGATCGAGATACGACTTTCCGTAGGCCAGCAGTTCGGTAATATTTGTTTTTAATGCTCCTGCCCCTGCAAGGGCATCGAAATCCCAGTGGCTTACACTCTGGCGGCCCATATATCCGGTGGCCAGTTTTGTACTTTGCTGCTTCGGAACCTCGATATAGGTGTGCTTTAATTGTAAAGGGGCAAGAATTTCCTTTTGCAGCAGCTGGGCATAATCCGCTTCCTGGCTTATGGCCAGCAATTCTCCCAGGAGCCCTGCACCCAGGTTGGAATACAAATATCTTTGGCCTATATTTTTAGGTTTGTAATGCTTCAGGAAGTAAAAGAGGTCTTTTCTTGTGTAGTCCTGATACGGATTGTCCAGGGAAGAGGGGAGCAAGTTGTCCGGAAGGCGGGGAAGGCCCGAAGTGTGCGTGGCAAGCTGGCCCAGCCGAATGGCATTGCCCATGCCGTCCCTCAGCCTGATGGAATCCGGAAGCAGGGTGTCCGCCGGATAGTCCAGGGCAAGTTTTTCTTCAGCAGTATACCTGGCCAGTAACAGCCCGGTATAGGTCTTGGTGATAGAGCCTATCTCATAAAGGGTGTTCCTGTCGGCCTTTTCTTGCCGTTCAATGTTCCTGTACCCGTAGATAAAATAGGTCTCTTTGCCTTCTTCCCATACCCCGAGAGCTGTGGAAGGATAGACCCCGTTGTCTGTCCGCGTTTTTATTTCATCCTTTACAGATTGGGGTATTTGTGCGATACAGAACTGGCTCGTCAGTGCCAGTACCAGTACCGCTAAGAGGATCGGGTATTTTACTTTTTTTCTCCGTTTCATGTAACATTCTTGTTGTTGGTGATCAGGTATGTAGCCGCAAAGTTAAGGATGTTGTTATACTGTTGGAAATTCCGGCAGCTTTTTTACAGCATGATCACGAACCGGTAAAGTGTCAGGGCCAGGATTAGAAATAGTAAACGCAGCATAGGCACAGGATATAAATGTTTTAATTTAGTGATTAAGGGTTCCGGCATTGACCACCGGGGTAGCGTCTTTATCAGAGCACAGTACGACCATGAGATTGCTGACCATGGCGGCCTTTCGTTCTTCATCAAGCGTAACGATCTGTTTTTCGCTGAGTTCATCCAGGGCCATTTCTACCATGCTTACGGCACCTTCCACGATTTTGTGCCTGGCGGCAACTATGGCCGTGGCCTGCTGACGTTTCAGCATGGCATTGGCAATCTCCTGGGCATAGGCCAGGTAGCCTATCCGTGCTTCCAGGACCTCGATACCGGCCATGGCCAGGCGTTCCTGTACTTCCTTTTCCAGGGCTTCGCTCACCTCATTGACGCTGGAACGCAGGGTGATGTCTTCTTCATGGCCCTCGTCCGCAAAGTTGTCGTAAGGGTACAGACTGGCCAGTTTCCGTACCGCAGCGTCCGTCTGTACACGTACAAAATCCTTGTAGTCGTCTACATCAAAAGCTGCCTTGTAGGTATCGAATACACGCCATACCAGAATGGTACTGATCATCACGGGGTTCCCGATCTTGTCGTTTACTTTAAGGCGCTCACTATCGAAATTACTCGCCTTCAGGGATATCTTTTTCTTGGAATAGAAAGGGTTAACCCAGAAGAAACCATTCGTTTTTACCGTACCCATGTACTTTCCAAAGAGCAATAGCACCCTGGAATAGTTCGGGTTTACAAGAATAAAACCTCGTGGGATAAAGAGTGAAGCCAGTATACTGACTATAAACCAGCCCACCCCGGTGAACAGGAAGCCGGCTATTCCTCCCAGGAATAAAACGGCGAATACAAACAGTATTACATAGCCGTTTGCCGGAGTAATGATTTTTTCATGTTTCATATATTGAGTGATATTAAATTGATATCACAAATATATCAAAATATTTTAAATAAACTGAAATTTCAACTGCTTTTCAGGTATTGCCCATTGCGATACGCCTGGGTTGGACCAAGCCGGATGGGGAAATCCAAATTTAACTTTTAGATGGCTTTTACTTTAGTAAAGATGTGTACTTTTGGTGGCTTTCTGGTAACATATATCAAAAATTAATAAGATGAAAAAAGCTGTTTTTTTGCTTGTATTATTTATAGGGAATATGACCTGGGCCAACAGTGTGGTCTGGGGGCCTACGGGCCACAGGGTCGTCGGGGAGATCGCTGAGCAATACCTCAGTGGCCGTGCCAGGAGAAAGATCGACAAACTATTACACGGGGAAAGCCTGGCCGTGGTAGCCAATCATGGCGATGATATCAAGTCCGACAACCGTTTCCGGAAGTACGGTGCGTGGCATTATGTCAATATTCCACCGGGAAAACGATATGGAGAGGAAGCTGTGAGCGAATACGGAGACCTGGTGACCGGGATAGAAAAATGTATCGAAATAATAAAGGATAAGAATGCCCCTGAAGAAGACCGGGCCTTCTACCTTAAGCTGCTGATCCATTTTATCGGGGACCTTCACCAGCCCCTGCATGTAGGCCGGGCAGAAGACAAGGGCGGGAACGATATCCAGGTGCGTTGGTTTAACGACGGGACCAACCTGCACAGTGTCTGGGATTCCAAAATGATAAACCATTACAGGATGAGTTATACGGAGATCGCCGGCAGTTATCCCGGGATGTCCCGGAAGGAAGTGAAAAAACTCCAGGAAGGCAATCTGCTGGACTGGGTAGGGGAGTCCCGAAAGCTGGCCGGGGAGGTTTATGCTTCTGCAGAAATAGGTGAAAAGCTGGGATACCGCTATATGTACGATCATTTCGGTACGGTGAAGGCACAACTTCAAAAAGGAGGCCTGCGCCTGGCCAAAGTGCTTAACGAGATTTTCGGATGATAGTTCCTTAATTGATGAGTTTTGGAGTTTGGCATGAGGTTTGATATTATATAAATGAAGGCTAAAAGCGAGGAAATTAATATAAGTATTCCCGCTATATTAAAGGCAGCGATTGGCTTTCTTTGCAGGGAATGAAAAACACTAAAGCGTCCGCCGTCAGCGGACGGCTTTTTTTATGCCTTTGCTTCACTGTTTTTTTAAAAGGTTAAAACCTGGAAGCTGTTGCATTAATGAGTTGTTGATATACTCCGGGTAAACTCAATAACTAAAGGGCAATAATGTTACGGAAGGTCAGGTTTATCCGCTGTCCCGTCTCCTTCATTGTTTTTGGTATCTGATGCAGCCAGTGGTGCTGGGTTTCTCCTTTCATGATAAGCAGGCTTCCGCTTTCCAGCAACAATTTGTGTTTGAGTTGTTTTTCCTTTTTGTGTTTCAGGTGAAAATAGCGTTCGGCACCAAGGCTCACCGAGGCGATCACCGGGTTTTTTCCCAGTTCCGGCTCATCATCTGCATGCCAGCCATTGCTGTCTTTTCCATTGCGATAGAGATTGAGGAGACAGGAGGTGAAATGGATTTTACACAGGGCTTCGACCTTTTGCCTGATCTCCAGCAGTTCCGGAAAAAAAGGGTATGGATGCATAGTAATGCCCGAATAGGAATACGGGATGCTGTTATCAGCATACAGTGCGGTTAACCGGGGTTGCGGATGCGTTTTTCCGAAAAGGGTAATACGGTCTTGCTGCCACCGGGCGGTATCGAGGATGGCTTTGTAATACCTCAGGGCATCTTTTTCCGGAAAAAATCCGGGATAGTAGATGACATCGGCATCTTTCAGGGGAATTTGATATGTGTCTTTTTTATACAAGGTAACAGTTATTGGGTTACACACGGGGTCATAATATCGTCAGTTGAATACGGACTGTAATTCGTGCCTGTATTCCGAAGGGCTTTTCCCTGTAAACTCTTTAAACGATTTATTGAAGTGCGAAAAGTTGTTAAACCCGCTCTCAAAACAGATCTCGGTAATACTCATCGGTTTTTCGGCCAGGAGCCTGGAAGCGTGTACCAGGCGGTATTCGTTGACGAACTTCGTAAAGGTCTTGTTGCTCACTTTTTTAAAATAGCGGCAGAACGAAGGTACGGTCATGCTTACCATACCGGCCACTTCCTCAAGGGGGATCTGCCTGCGGTAATTGTCCTTGACAAAGTTGAAGATGATGTTTATCCTTTCGTTGTCCTGCATTTCCGTTTCCAGTGAAAAATTTTCCGCGTTCAGGATCTTGTATTCCCTGGAATCCTGGAGGTCGTGAAGCACGCTGAGGATGGTGAGCAGCCTGTTGAATTGCGATTGCATGGACATCTGCTCTATTTTTTTACCGATTTTCTTTTTGGTTTCACCATAGAATGCAATGCCGCCCTTGGCCCGGTCAAAAACAGACTGTATGTTTTTCATTTCCGGGATGTTCAGAAAATCATTGCCCAGGAAATTGGGTTTCATCTGTATGACGGTCTCACTCTTGTTTCCCGTAAGTTTATCGGTGAAACCACAATGGGGCAGGTTACTTCCGATAAGGATAAGGTCGCCATCGGTGTAATAGGATATATGGCTCCCGATCTGTCTTCTGCCTGCACCACCGTTCACATAAACCAGCTCTATCTCCGGGTGGTAATGCCATACTTTCGCCTTGTTGTTCTTCCTCTGGCTGTACCTGGTGTATGAAAAAGAATTGCCAAAAGAAGGATGGATAACTTCAAAGGACGGTTTTAAATTTTTCAGTTCCATAGATGTAGTTTTTAGCCTGATGAAATTTTTAGAAGAATAATAACGAAATTGATAATTTATATGCGAAGTTAATAATAATATATGAAATATTAACCATAACATTTTCTTAACATTGAGTTTTGGGTAAAATAGAATATATATTGGAAAATTTAACAGTAGTACATCTTTTGGAGCCGGCGTAATTTTACACTGTCAATAAGACCTAATCTGTTTAATAAAAATCACTGCTATGAAAAAGTTAATCAAGATCAGTATTGTTGCCGTTGTAATGTTTATGGCGGGAACTGCCGGAGCGAGGACCGGGGACCTGGATGTCTCTCTCGAAGTTAAAGGATATAAAGGAAAAACTGTGAGTTTTGTTGTTAGCAATGTACAGAATTCCGTTGGCCTTTCCCTTATTGACGGAGAAGACAGAATATTGTATTCGGAGAATATCGAAGTGAACGGCGAATACAGGCGAACTTATAATTTCGACAAACTGCCGGAAGGGGAGTATTTTCTTGAAGTGGAGGGAGCGACCAAAGTAAAGAGGTATCCCGTGGTGGTAGACAGGTATACGGCAAAACTGTACTACAATAACAAGAGTGAAATGTTTAAGCCCATAGTGTCCGTACGTAACAATGTGGTTTATGTAAACCTGCTGAGCCTGGACAGATCAGAACTTCATGTAGAAGTATATGATGCCAATGATACCCTGTTGCACGAAGACACTCTCAAAGGGTCCTACGAACTGGGCAAGATGTACGACTTTTCTAATGTGGACGGAACATACACACTTGTCCTCACCCACAAAAACAAAACCTTTGTCGAACATATAAAAACGACAAAGTCGTAAATACGAAAGAAAAAGGAAAAGATTAATATTGGGTTTTTTAATAGATTGATTGATTTAAAAGTGAAAAAGGCTGCCGAAAAAGCAGTCTTTTTTGTTTGTAAGTGTATTTTGTTACGATCGTGTTTCGGTCCGGATGTTTATTTTTTTTTCGGGCAATTGCAGGGGGGCTGTCTGATTTCAGTACTTTATCGTGAAATTCTGATATCAAACGAGGTTCACGCTCGTTGTTTTATACCGAAGGCGAGGTAGAGGGGGTATCGGGCTTAACTCCGTTATCCTGCTTTTTCCCACTGCGATGATTGCGATACAGGGGATGAACGTACTCCAGTTTCCGGAAACGGAGGGCTTCCCAGTCTTTGTTGATGGTCAGGCTTTCCACCCAGTCATATGAATTTCGGGTAAGCGGCGCCCAGTTGTATGCATCCGTGATGTCTGTTGTATAATTTTTGGAAATGGTCCTGGGGTGGGCTATCCACAGTACCACGTCGTCCTTGAGTTTAGGGCCGAGCGTAAGCATCTGGTCCTCAAATTCCTTTATGGTAGTAACGAATATGAGGGCAAATTCTACTTTGTTGACCTGTACCAGTGATTCGTAGACTTCGATACCTACCAGTTTGGCCAGCTGTTTTGCGAATCCTTTGGGTTCGTTAAGGACCAGGATCTCTTTCTGTTTTTCAAGTTTTAGTTTTTTGAACAGGTTTGTCATTTCTCTTTATGATTGCAGAAGGTTTGGTAAAAGCCGTGCCTTATAAAAATACAAAAAAAATTGTTTCGCCCTGCATTTTGCAAATTCATTTTCACTGCATTCCTGTAATTTTCGTCCAGGTTAAATACTTTATATCCGGAAAGCCTTGTTTGGATAAGACGGTTGAAGAGGTATTCGGTCACCACATTTTTAAGATACCTGTGCCCGGGATATTCGTTTCAGAACCTTGTCCAGGTCCTTTCTGCAGCTCTCTGCGAGGAAAGGATGTTTTATGGCTTCCTGTACCTCATGGCTGTCTTCGGGGCGGTAAAGCATTTCAAAGACCTTTTTGAGGCTCAGCTTGTGAGGGTCTTTTTCCAGAATGGAAACAGCCGCTCCTTCGGTAACTGTTCCCGGTGTGAGGACCCGGAGATAAGCTCCCGGGCAGGCGTAAGCAATAAAATCCTTTAAAATTTTCTGAGTGCCGAAGCGTACACCGAGTTTATAGCAGGGTTGCCTGGGTTGGGAAACCTGTACTACGGCATTTCCTATTTTTAGGATGTCGCCAACGTAAATATCGGCCTCATCAAATCCGTCTGCGGTGATATTCTCCCCGAACATTCCCCAGTTCCATTCCTGTTCCGGATAACGTTTTTGCCAATGTGCATAATGGTCGGCCGAAAAGAGGTAGCAGGCCTTGTCTTTTCCGCCGTGGTATTTCCGGTCTATAACGGTGTCTCCCTTTACATCTTCATCTTCCAGCAGGATAGGGCCGGGCACAGGAGATTTGTAGATACCCGTTTTTATTTCCTTTCCCCTCCAGTTAATAACTGTCGGACTGGCTATGTTAACAGCGATGACTTTCATGCTGTAAATCTAACAAAAAAACCGCTCCGGAAATGCCTGGAGCGGTTTTTTATCTTAATGAAAGCGACTAAGAATAAAGATTCATAAATCTCATATCTAATATCTCAGATCTGACATCTACTTGATCATATCAAAACTCCTTTTAACAAAGCTGGTGAGTTCCTCGCCTTTAAGCAGCCCCTGGGACAATCGCGCCAGGTCGAGGGACTGTTTGATCAGCCTTTCCTGCTTGGCTTTGGTCTTGGTGTTCAGTATCTGTGCAGCCAGGTCACTGTTGGTATTAACAACTAGGTTGTACATTTCCGGCATATTGCTCATACCGAACATACCGCCGCCCCCGGTAGCGTTCATCTCCTTCATCCTTCGCATAAACTCGGGTTGGGTGATGATAAACGGAGCAGAGTTACTGTCCATAGCTTCCAGTTGTACACTATATTTTTCCTTCGGAACAATTTCGGTAAGGGTCTCTTTCAGCTTGTCTTTTTCTTCGTCGGACAGCTTGGATATCTTTTCCTCGTCTTTTTTGATGAGGTTGTCAATAGGTTCGGCATCTACCCGGGCAAAAGAAACATTCTCTTTCTCGGTTTCCAGTTTCTGGATCAGGTGTGCAACGATAGGGGAATCGAGCAGCAACACTTCATAGCCTTTGGCCCTGGCCTCTTCGATGTAGCTGTGTTGCTCTTCTTTGTTGCTGGTATAAAGGATAACGAGTTTGTCGTCCTTGTCGGTCTGGTTGTCCTTGATCTTTTCCCTCAGTTCTTCAAAGGTGTAGAACTTATCGTCCACAGTGGGGTAGAGGGCAAACTTGTCTGCTTTTTCAAAGAACTTCTCTTCAGAAAGCATACCGTATTCGATAACGATCTTAATGTCGTTCCATTTCTTTTCAAAGTCTTCGCGGTTGTCCTTGAAGAGAGAGCTCAGCTTGTCGCCCACCTTACGGGTAATATAATTGGATATTTTCTTTACGTTACCGTCGGCCTGAAGGTAGCTTCGCGATACGTTCAGCGGAATGTCGGGCGAGTCGATGACCCCGCGGAGCATGGTCAGGAACTCCGGTACAATGCCTTCTACATTATCGGTGACAAATACCTGGTTCTGATAGAGCTGTATTTTGTCTTTTTGCAGGTTGAGGTCGTTGGTAAGCCTCGGGAAATACAATATCCCTGTCAGGTTGAACGGGTAATCCACGTTCAGGTGAATGTGGAACAGGGGTTCCTCGAACTGCATCGGGTACAGCTCACGATAGAAGCCTTTGTAATCCTCTTCCTTGAGATCGGCCGGTTGTTTGGTCCAGGCCGGTGAAGTATTGTTAATGATATTGTCCACCTCTTTGGTCGGTGCGGGATCGTCTTCTTTGGCATCCTCTGGTTTGGGCAGGGTTTCGGTCCTGGTTCCGAATTTTATCGGAATGGGCATAAACTTGTTGTATTTTACCAGGAGTTCCCGTATCCTGCTTTCTTCGAGGAATTCGGTAGAGTCGTCTGCGATGTGGAGGATGATCTCTGTTCCGCGGTCTTTTTTGTCCGCTTCTTCCAGCGTAAACTGCGGGCTGCCATCACAGGTCCAGTGGGCGGCAGGAGCGTCTGTGTAAGATTTGGTGATGATCTCCACTTTTTTGGCCACTATAAAGGCAGAGTAGAAACCGAGCCCGAAATGGCCTATGATCCCGGAGTCTTTTGTGGAGTCTTTGTATTTTTCCAAAAACTCTTCCGCACCCGAAAAGGCAACTTCGTTGATGTATTTCTTTACTTCGTCGGCCGTCATCCCGATCCCCTGGTCCAGGATATGGAGCTTTTTCCCTTCCTTGTCTATTTTAACCTCGATCACAGGGTTGCCATAGTCTACTTTGGCTTCTCCTATACCGGTGAGGTGTTTGAGTTTTAAAGTGGCATCGGTGGCGTTGGAAATAAGTTCCCTCAAAAAGATCTCGTGGTCGCTGTACAAAAATTTCTTGATCAGCGGAAAAATGTTTTCTACAGATACATTGATATTTCCGGTTGTCATTTTGCTAAGATTTTTTATTATGATTTTTATAAAAAATGCAGTTCCAAAAAAAGTACCATTACAGTATATAGTGACAAAGTGACATTTTAAAGTACGAAGTAGAGGCGCAATGCTTTGCGCCTGAAGCCGGAAGTCAGAAGCCGGAAGCCGGGTGTTAGAGGGAGGGGAGGTGTCAATGGAGATAAAATTTGAACAGTTTTTTGAGTTTCTGTATTTTGTAAAAAGCACAGGCATTTTACAAGATCTGCGGTTTTGTGTAAAATTAAAAGCATGACTGTAACCCGATTTTTTTTATTATTGTATGGAGATTCAAACCCATGGATTATGAAAACATTACCCCTACCTGCACTTTTAAAAGTATTTGTCCTGGCCGGAATTGTGATAGGATGCAGTGATGACGACAAGGTAAATGAAAACAAAATGCCCGAAAGCCATATAAACGGGCAATGGCAATTTACCGATGAGTATGCAGTGCTGGAAGATCAGCCTCCTCTTTCTCCCCCTATGGAGATATGCGAACTCGAATTGAGGATGCGTTTTTCAGAAGACGGCAATTACACTTACGAAAGATCCCATCTTAATTTTGATACGAAGGAATGCGATAGTGAAGGACAGAAAGAAGGTACCTGGGAGATCGTTTCCGACAGCATTTATCGGTTTTATGCCGAAGAAAAAGAAGGTGGGCGGGGACCTTTGAACGGCGACCTGAAAGTATGGTTTTCCAAAGGTAATAACGAATTGATCATCGAGAGTATAGAAAAGGATTGGGGGTTCGATTTTCCGGTGACAGTCAGAAAAATATATACCCGGGAATAGCTCCCCGCAGATCAACCCCCCAAACATTAGTCCCCCTCACCCTCTCATCCTCTCACTTTCTCACCCTCTAAGCCACCGTAACCATAACCCCCTGGTCCCTTAATTTTTTGACCAGCGCGGGGGAGATGCTTTTATCCGTGATAATGTGGTCTACCTGGTCCAGTTCGCATATTTTTCCGAATCCTTTTTTTCCGAATTTGGTGGCGTCGGCCAGCACAATGACCTCCTGGGCCGAACGTATCATTTTCTGGTTGAGGTGTGCTTCGGTGATATCGGTGGTGGTGAGTCCGAAATCCAGGTCTATACCGTCCACACCGATAAAAAGCTTGTTGCAGGAGGTTTCTTCCAGGATCATTTCTGCATAGTGCCCGGTGACCGAAGAGGAGCTGTGGCGGGTATAGCCTCCCAGTTGCAGAACCTCTATATTGGGGTGCCTCAGAAGTTCCGTGGCAACGTTCAGGGCAGAGGTGATAACAATGAGTTTTTCTTTGGGCTGAATGGCCCGGGCAAAGGCCAGCACAGTAGTTCCGGAGGCAATAATAATGGACTCGGCCGTGTCTACGAGTTTGGCTGCGGCTGCGGCAATAGCTTTCTTCTCCTCGGTCTGCACTTTCTCCTTTTCATTGACATGCCTGTCATTCACATACGGATTTTCCAGGGAAGCCCCGCCGTGTGTACGGAACAGCAGGCCCTTTTCTTCCAGTAAACGCAAATCCTTGCGGATGGTTACGGCAGATGTCTGCAGCTCTTTGCTCAGCTCCAGGACCTCTACGTGTTTTTCCCTGGCCAGTTTATCCAGTATCTGTCTGTGTCTGTTCATCATAATGCAATATGCCCGTTTATGGCCATAAAAATACGTAAAAGTTTAAAAAAAACTCCAATAAAAGTAATGAAACGAAACAAAACAGGGTTGGAAACGAAAATTAAAGAAATAGTTTTTACGTGACTGGTATTTTTCGCGGGAAACCGAAATACATAAGGATGTCTCTGGGTTTTAAAGGTCTGTATTGAGGTGATTTATTGTGACTTGTATAGATTTGTGGTATGGACATTTCGCTGAAGATCACTACAAGGCTCTGTAAATACCTCCAAAACTTCAAAGCAATTCTCAATGGTTCAGAAATTTAAATGGGTTCAAAGAAAAATTTAAATCGCTTCATACGCAAATTTCAAAAAGGATGAAATTTTTTTTGGGAATTGATAAATATCATTTACTTTTGAAAAGTTTCGTTATTAATTAGTTTTTAATTAAACGAAACTTATTTGTAAAAATTGAAATAGAAAAAATGAATAACGAAATCGGTCCTTTTCAAAGGGCAAGGTTGATAGAAGCGCTGGAAAAGGAAGAAAAGTGGGATGTCATAGTTGTCGGCGGCGGGGCAACCGGACTGGGAGTGGCTCTGGACAGTGTAAGCCGCGGGTATAAGACCCTGGTGCTGGAGCAGGCCGATTTTGCCAAGGGAACGTCCAGCCGGAGCACCAAACTGGTACATGGCGGAGTACGCTACCTGGCGCAGGGCAATATCGGGCTGGTAAGGGAAGCCCTTCGCGAGCGGGGATTGCTGTTGAAAAATGCACCCCACCTGGTAAAAAACCAATCGTTCGTAATTCCTAATTATCGCTGGTGGGGAGGTGTTTTTTATACCTTCGGGCTAAAGATCTACGACCTTCTGGCCGGAAGCCTCAGCCTGGGGTCTTCTGTTTTTATCCGTAAAGGAGAGACCCTGAAACGGATCCCGACCGTAAAGAAAGACGGGTTAAGAGGGGGAGTGCTCTATCACGACGGACAGTTCGACGATTCGCGTATGGCCGTAAACCTCGCTCAAACCTGTATAGAACACGGAGCTGTGGTACTCAATTATGCGGAAGTGAACAGCCTGTTAAAGAAAAACGGGCATATAGACGGGGTTGTTGCCACAGATAAAGAAACCGGAAAGGTATATAACCTTAAAGGCGAAGCAGTGGTTAATGCCACGGGGATTTTTGTAGACAATATCCTGCGAATGGAAAAACCGGACAGCCAGGATCTCGTCCGCCCGAGCCAGGGAGTTCACCTGGTGCTGAACCGGTCTTTCCTGCCGGGAGAAGATGCAGTGATGATCCCGAAAACCGATGACGGAAGGGTGCTCTTTGCAGTGCCCTGGCACAATAAAGTCGTGATAGGGACCACCGATACCCCCCTGGACGAACACAGCCTGGAACCCCGGGCGCTGGAAGAAGAGATTGTATTTATCCTGAACACTTCGGGGCGCTATCTCTCTAAAAAACCACGCCGGGAAGATGTACTGTCCGTATTTGCCGGGCTAAGGCCCCTGGCTGCCACTCAGGGAGATTCCGGGAAGACCAAGGAAATATCCCGTAGCCATAAGATACTGGTTTCCGAGGCCGGGCTTATTACCATTACAGGAGGGAAATGGACGACCTTCAGGAAAATGGGCGAGGATACCATAAAAAAAGCCATATCCCTGGGGCGGTTACCCGACCGGGACAGCAAGAGCGAAACCCTGTCCATTCACGGAGCAAAACCCGGCCCTGATTTTAACGACCCCTTATATGTCTACGGAAGCGACCGGGAAAAAGTACTGGCCCTGATCGAAGACAATCCGGAACTGGGCCAAAAACTGGACGATGCTTTGGAGTACAGAAAAGCCGAGGTCATATGGGCAGCCCGGCACGAAATGGCCCGTACCGTAGAAGATGTGCTGGCCAGGCGTACCAGGGCACTTTTCCTGGATGCCAGGGCAGCGGTGCGTATGGCAGGGGAAACAGCAAGGCTGATGGCAGAAGAACTCGGTTATGACGAACAATGGCAGAAAGAACAGGTACAGGCCTTTGAAGAAGTCGCTGAAAATTATATTATTTAAAGTCCGAGGTAACATTTATTTACGATCAAACTCTTAATATCAGTCATCTAACATCGGACACCGGACTTCCGACACCCGACAAAAAACAACTCAATCTACCAATATAACCCGATATTATGAAACAGTATATTTTAGCCTTAGACCAGGGAACCACGAGCTCCAGGGCCATTCTGTTCGATGAAAAAGGACAGATCGTCTCGGTGGCTCAGAAAGAATTCACTCAAATATTTCCCAAACCGGGCTGGGTGGAACACAATGCCCTGGAAATATGGTCTACGCAAGCGGGTGTGGCCGCAGAGGCGGTAACAAAGATAGGCCTTAACGGCAAGAGCATTGCTGCCATGGGGATCACCAACCAGCGCGAAACAGTGATCGTCTGGGACAGGAACACGGGGATTCCCATATACAATGCCATTGTCTGGCAGGACCGCAGGACCGCAGCCTATTGCGCCGAACTGAAAAAACAGGGAAAAGAAGAGCTGATACGCAACAAGACCGGGCTTATTATCGATTCGTACTTCTCGGCCACAAAAGTAAAGTGGATACTCGACAATGTACCGGGTGCCAGGGAAAAAGCAGAAGCAGGCGAACTGGTTTGTGGTACCGTAGACAGCTGGATCATCTGGAATTTTACCAAAGGAGAACTTCACATTACCGATGTGACCAATGCTTCCCGTACCCTGTTGTTCAATATCCATACCATGGAGTGGGACGATGAGCTGCTGGAACTGTTTACCATCCCCAAAAGCATACTGCCGGAAGTGAAGCAGTCGAGCGAAGTGTACGGGCATTCCAAAACCACCGTATTTGCCACTCCTATTCCCATAGCGGGTATAGGCGGTGATCAGCAGGCGGCGCTTTTCGGGCAGATGTGTATTGATCCTGGGATGGTAAAGAACACTTACGGGACAGGCTGTTTTATGTTGATGAACATAGGGGACAAACCCAAACTCTCCGAAAATAATCTCCTGACCACCGTGGCCTGGAAAATTAATGGTAAAACCCAGTATGCCCTGGAAGGAAGTATTTTTATAGCCGGGGCCGTGGTGCAATGGCTCAGGGACGGACTGAAATTTATACGCTCATCGGATGAGGTGGAACAGTTGGCCAGCCAGGTAGAAGATACCGACGGGGTGTATTTTGTTCCTGCCTTTGCCGGGTTGGGTGCACCGTACTGGAACTCCGATGCCCGGGGTACAATGGTGGGCCTGACGAGAGGGACGACCGCAGCCCATATAGCCCGTGCAGCGCTGGAATCCATAGCGTACCAGACGGCAGATGTGCTCAGGGCCATGCAGGCCGATGCCGGGATCGAGATCAGGGAGCTACGCGTGGATGGGGGAGCAGCGGTAAACGACCTGCTGATGCAGTTCCAGTCCGACCTGCTGAAATGTAATGTAATACGCCCTAATGTGGTCGAGACCACTGCACTGGGAGCAGCCTACCTGGCCGGATTGGCCACAGGGTACTGGAAAGACATGGAAGAAATACAGCAGCTCTGGCAGGCAGAAAAAGAATTTACACCCGATCCCGATCACAATATGGAAGAGGGGATCGCCGGGTGGAAACGCGCCATCAAGGCCACACAAAGCCATTCTATGTAGAGATGCACGGGCGTGCGTCTCAACGAGAAGAGAGGCCCCTGAAAATATCGGGAGAGGCTGCGCATCTCAAATGATAATAAAAAATTTAAATTACAACCAAATAAAACACCAATGACACCACTTACAGCAGAATTTTTAGGTACTATGCTTCTCATTCTTTTAGGTGATGGCGTTGTTGCCAATGTTGTCCTTAAAGGCACCAAGGGCAATAACGGCGGCTGGATCGTTATAACTACCGGATGGGCGCTGGCCGTTTTTGTCGGGGTTACCGTGGCAGGCCCTTACAGCGGAGCACATATAAATCCGGCTGTGACCATAGCCCTGGCCATTGCAGGAAAGTTTGCCTGGGCACAGGTAGCATTGTTCATAGTAGCACAGGTACTGGGGGCCATGACCGGAGCTTTCCTGGTCTGGCTGATGTACCGGGACCATTTTGACCGTACGGAGGACAAAGGAACGGTACTGGCCGTCTTCAGCACCGGTCCGGCCATACGCCGGTACTCCTCCAACCTCATAAGTGAGATCATAGGGACTTTTGTCCTGCTGTTTACCATATTCTACATCACCGGGGCTGAAATAACCTCTTCCGGAGAACCCATAGGGCTCGGTTCGGTTGGAGCATTGCCTGTGGCTTTCCTGGTCTGGGTCATAGGCCTGTCGCTTGGAGGGACTACCGGATATGCTATTAATCCTGCCAGGGACCTGGGCCCCAGGATCATGCATGCCATATTGCCGATAAAGACCAAGGGAGACAGCGACTGGTCTTATGCCTGGGTGCCGGTAGCAGGCCCTGTGATAGGCTGTGCACTGGCAGCGGCACTTTTTATATGGCTTCAGTAGTTATAAAAAAATAGAGGTCTCAAAAGTACCATTTACGTCAACCTGAACTTGTTTCAGGTTCTCATCCCCAACTGTTCCAAATCGGGATGGGATGCTGAAACAAATCAGCATGACGTTTAAAAGACTTTTAAGACCTCCTGTATTTACAACAGATGTTTTCTCTGCCTATTCTTTATTTTTATTCTTTACATACTTTTCAAGCCATTGATCCTGTTCCCACAGCACGTGCAGAATAGATTCGAGGGCAGCATAACCGTGGCTTTCTTTCGGTAGCATCACCAGTCTTGCCGGAGCGCCAAAACCTTTCAGGGCATTAAAGTAACGCTCGCTTTGCATGGGGTAGGTACCGGAGTTGTTGTCTGCTTCTCCGTGGATGAGCAGCAACGGGGTTTTCATCTTGTCGGCATGCATAAAGGGAGACATGCCATTGTAGATTTCCGGGGCTTCCCAGTAGTTCCGTTCCTCGCTCTGAAAACCGAATGGGGTAAGTGTACGGTTATAAGCTCCGCTTCGCGCAATTCCCGCAGCAAACAGCTTGGAGTGTGTTAGCAGGTTTGCCGTCATAAAGGCTCCGTAAGAATGCCCTCCCACGGCCACTCTTTCCCGGTCTATATATCCCAGGGCATCTACGGCATCGATAGCCGCTTTGGCATTAGCCACCAGCTGTTCCCGGAAGCTGTCGTTGGGTTCCCTGTCTCCTTCTCCGATGATGGGAAACGCAGCGCCGTCGAGGACTGCGTAGCCCCGGGTTACCCAGTATACCGGAGAGCCGTAGTAGGGAAAGGTAAATGCATTGGGATTGGCAGTGGTCTGAGCTGCACTGTTCTTATCCTTGTATTCCCGGGGATAGGCCCAGAGGATCATGGGGAGTTTTTCCTTTTTGTTCAGGTCATAACCTGCCGGAAGATAGAGTGTGCCGCTCAGCTCCAGTCCGTCGCCTCTTTTATAGGTCACGACTTCTTTATGAACATCCTCGAGGCTTTTGAAAGGGCTTTTAAAACGGGTCACAGGCATAGGCGCTACCCGTTTTTTCAGGTTCCTGATATAATAATTGGGATATTCGTTTTTGGATTCTATCCGTACCAGGAGCTCTCCTTTACGGGCATCCATTACGGCACGAATATTTTCCAGTTTGTCCGTAGAACGGGATTGATACAGGCGTTCTTTTTTGGAATTAGAAAGATTTATTTCGTCGACAAAAGGGAACTGGCCTTTTTCGGAATAGCCATCACCTATAAGGTAGGCAGTGTTCCCGTCCAGTTTCAGTACATATTGTCCGTATTTGTTCTTTTCTGTTTCAAGGTCTCCGGGGTCGCTATACCGGTCCTGATAGTTCCTGTCAAATATGACCTTTGCTTCTTCCCCGGGCCTGGAAGGGTTGAATACATAAGTCTTGGTGTTGCGGTTGTTCCACCATCTGTCATACATAATCGCGATGCGGTCGTTCCCCCAGGTAATACCGGAAAAACGGTTTATGGTCTTTACGAGAGATTTTGGCTTTTCTTTGAATGGTGCATCCTGCGAAAAGATTTCGTCCCGGAAGGGTACTTCTTTTTCCGGGTCACCACCATCCAGGGCTTCCGCCCATACCAGGGTAGCCGGTTGGTCTGACCGCCAGGAAATATTTCTTTTTCCCTGCCTTGTCGCCATAAAACCTTTAGGCAGGTCTTCGATAAGCGGAGTTTTTTCTATGGTCTGTACCAGGTTTCCGTCCAGGTCATAAATATCCGTAGTGGAAGGAAAACGATACAAAGGCACTATGTAAGAAAAGGGCCGGTGTATGGTAGTGACCATAACATATTTTCCATCCGGAGAAAAGCTCTCGCCTCTGTACATGGCCTTTTCTTTCCAGAGCGACTTATCACCGTTGAGGTTCACCTTGTAGAGCTCGGAAGTGGTAAGCGTTTCGAAATTAAATTCATCTGCCTTGCTCTTCAGCAGGTCCTGGTACGTCCGGTTCTGGGCCAGGATACCACCACTCACGGTAACAGTAGGGCCGGTGGGTACGGATTCTTCGGTATCGATAAGTGCAGGGCGGTCTGCCGGGAGCATACGGACCAGGAGGGCACTGCCATCCCTGAACCAGCTGATGGGATTGCCCATATTGGCATTGACGGTGGCATCGGTAAGACTTTTGGCTTCTCCTTCAGCGACATCCAATACCCATACTTCCACTCCGGTATCCGTAGTATGGGTAAAGGCCATTTTCTTTTCATCGGGAGACCAGTTAAAATTAGACAGCCTGGGGTTTTCCGGAAGCCCGGTGACCTGCCGGGGTTCGGGTTCGGTCAGTTTCTTGAACTTGATATTGTTAATAAACCTGGCCCTGCTGGAAATATTGGTCTTCGGGTTAATGCGCAGGCCGGCCAGTCTCAATTCGTCTTCAGAAAGCTCAGCGATGGTCTTGTAACTGTTGCGGTACAACAACAGCATATTTTCCTTGGCATTGTCCATAAGAACAGAAGGTGGCTGCTGAATATCCACCAGTTCCAGGATCTCTTTCGGTGGTTTTTGATAGGTCAGGTTTTCCTGTGCCGTTGCGAAAATACCGAAACCTGCACACAGGAATGAGAGAAGAAATAGCTTTAGTTTCATCTGTTCTTTTTTTATTTGTTTTTATAGGTCAGATGGAATGCCCAATAATTATTTCGGCTGGTATCCGATAAATTTGGTTATGGGCATTTCATTAGTGGTGTATTTAGAATTGTGGTAAAAATGCTAAAAAATGAAGGAAATAAACTTAAATATTTCTTAAAATGGAGGTAAAAACAAAAGGAGCCGGGTGTTCCGGATGTTAATTCGGCATCTTTGTTCGGGATATTCTTCGTTTAAAAAGGTAAAGAACAAAACATAGAAGTTTTCTCAATACTCAGTTCATCGTAAGGTGCGATCAGGCGATTTTTTTACTAATTTGCATATAATTTATAAAAAATACCCCATTAAAATTCCAATCATGAAAAGCAAAGTATTGTATTTTGTATTGTTTGCCATTTATACCCCCCTGGTCTTTTCACAACAAATGGAAATATTGACCAACCATTTGGGATATGAGTTCGATGCTCCGAAGCGATTTGTACTGAAAGCCGATAACAAGGATACCGTAAACCCCGAAAAATTCTATGTGGTCGATGCCGTTTCTGACGAAAATATCTTTACCGGAAACCTGACTTCGGAAGGGAAAGTGAAAAATTGGAAAAACTGGGTATTCTGGTCTGGTGATTTTTCGGCAGTAAAACAAAAGGGAGAATATTATATTAAAGTATTTTACAAAGACACGGTAAAGGTGTCTTTTCCTTTTTCTATCGATGAAAACCTTTTGGAAAAGAAAACACTGTCCGACGTCATTTATTATTTCAAAGGACAGCGCAGTTCCGGCCTGTACGACAAGGCAGACAGTCATATCCTGCTCACAGGGCATACCACGGGTGAAGTGGATGCACACGGAGGATGGTATGACGCTACGGGCGATTATGGCAAGCATTTGTCGCACCTCACTTTTTCGACCTATTTTAATCCGCAACAAATATCCTTAACGGCCTGGAGCCTTTTTAAAACCTACCGGCAATTGGAAAAAAGGGGAGATAAAGATTTCAGGCAATTTAAAAGGAGGATCCTGGACGAGGCCATGTACGGAGCCGATTTTTTAGTGCGTATGCATGTAGAGAACGGGAGTTTTTACCGGTCCATTACCGCACCGGGCCCTGAAAAACTTCCCAGGGACCGCGAAATTCAACCGGAAGCCCATAATTATACCATCAAGGAAAATAAGGATGAAACCTTCTCCAAAAATGAAGATGGTTCCGAATGGCGGAGTTTTCAAACCAGCTACCGCTCCGGTGGGGGCGTAAGTATTGCCGCACTGGCTATGGCTTCAACATATAAAGTTTCGGGCGAATTTAGGAATGCCGAATATTTAAAAGTGGCAGAGCAGGCCTTTGCTTTTCTGGAAAAGGAAAATGTAAAAATGACCAATGACGGAAAAGAAAATATGCTAGACGATTTTACGGCACTTTGTGCAGCTACAGAACTGTACAGGGCCACAGAAAAGGAAAAGTACCACAATGCTGCAACACGACGGGCAAATTCTATATTGAACCGGCTTACCTCGTGGAAGTCTTATAAAAACTATTGGAGCGTAGATGAAGGGGACCGCCCCTTTTTCCATCCTTCGGATGCCGGGTTTCCCATAGTTAGCCTTCTTGAATTTTATCCCCTGGCAGATGCCGGTTTAAAACGCAAAATTAAGTCCGCCATAAAAGGTTCCCTGGAGTTTGAGCTGAATATTACGGCAGAGGTTACCAACCCTTTCGGATATAGCCGGCAGCTGGTGCAGGATACTTTGGGTCATCGGAAAAGTGCATTCTTTTTTCCGCATAATACGGAAGCATCGCCCTGGTGGCAAGGCGAAAATGCACGCCTGGGCTCCATGGCTGCTGCGGCCAAAAGCGCCATGTCATTATTTTCCGATGATACCGTTTTTCAGGAAAAACTGATGCGTTTTGCCACGGATCAACTCAATTGGATACTGGGGTTGAACCCATACAATGCCTGTATGCTGGAGGGCTCCGGCTATAACAATCCCCAATACGAGTTTTTCGGCACCTTTGAATACACCAATGCCCCGGGAGGGATCGTAAACGGTATTACCGGGGGCTATGAAGAAAATACGGGGATCGATTTTAATCTGTCGTATAAAAAAACGGGAAAGGACAACGATTGGCGCTGGTTAGAACAGTGGTTGCCGCATGCCGCCTGGTATATGTATGCTGTTTCCCTGGAGTAATGCCACGGTTCGCTTTAAAAAGTGTTATGCAGCACATTTTTACTAAATTTAAGTTAAATTGCGCCAGCAACTTGAATTTTAACAAAAAGACCATAAAAAAACAGAAAAGATGTACAACGCTAAAATTTCCGGCCTGGGATATTATGTCCCGGAAAACGTGGTCACCAATGGCGACCTTTCGAAGCTCATGGACACCAATGACGAATGGATACAGGAACGCACCGGGATAAAGGAAAGGCGCCACGTGGTTAAAGGAGGCAGTGATACTACAGCGACCATGGGGGTAAAGGCGGCAAAAATTGCCATAGAAAGGGCCGGGATTGATAAGGAAGACATCGATTTTATTGTGTTTGCCACCCTGAGCCCGGATTATTATTTTCCAGGCCCCGGCGTTATGGTACAAAAGGAACTGGGTATAAAGACCGTTGGGGCGCTGGATGTGAGGAACCAGTGTTCGGGATTTATTTACGCCCTTTCTGTGGCCGACCAGTTTATCAGGAGTGGCATGTATAAAAATATACTGGTCATTGGCTCCGAACTGCATTCCACGGGGCTGGACATGACCACCCGTGGCAGGGCTGTCTCCGTGATCTTTGGCGACGGGGCCGGTGCAGCCGTGTTGAGTAGGGCAGAAGATAAATCGAAAGGAATTTTATCTACCCATCTGCATTCCGAAGGAGAACATGCCGAAGAATTGTCCCTGACTGCCCCCGGAATGGGAGGGCGTTGGGTTTTGGATATTTTAAAAGACAACGATCCGGAAGATATATCCTATTACCCGTATATGAACGGGCAATTTGTCTTTAAGAATGCTGTGGTACGTTTTAGCGAGGTGATCATGGAAGGGCTAAAACAGAACGATTTGCAACCTTCAGATATCGATATGCTGATCCCGCACCAGGCCAATTTGAGGATATCGCAGTTTATCCAGCAAAAATTCGGACTGTCTGACGATAAGGTGTACAACAACATACAGAAATACGGCAACACTACGGCGGCTTCTATCCCTATTGCCCTGACCGAAGCCTGGGAAGAAGGCAGGATAAAAGAGGGCGATATCGTAGTGCTCGCCGCTTTCGGCAGCGGTTTTACCTGGGGAAGTGCCGTGATAAAATGGTAAAGGGGTTTACGGTTTTAGATTTACGAGTTACGATTTTTTGTCATTAAATTAACGTGAATAATGGATAAGGGCTCCCCTCTTCAGACGAAGACCTGTGCTGAGCCTGCCGAAGTAGGGGTGTCCCGCTTGCGGGACGGGGAGTTTGACCAGGCCCAAACCTTGGGCATACCCCCAACTTTTGTATTTTTCCAGTGGCCTGGGCTTTCAAACCCTCCGATCCCGATTGAAACCGGGACCACCTCCACTTCGACAGGCTCAGTACCACGCCTTTGTCTCAAGAGCCTGTGCTGAGCTTGTCGAAGTAGAGGAGCTTTTTAAAAATATCAAACAGAGGTTGTAATTTTGAAGTGTTTGTGCTCCCTGGAGCTTATCTATTATTCACGTTAAATCATAACTCCCTAAAGGTTTTTCAGTACAAATTCCCGACAGTAGGCCCTGATCTCATTTCGTGTGGTCCTGAAGGCCTCTATCAGTTCCCGGGCCGTACCGCTTTTTTTACTTGGATCAGTGAAATTGTGATGGAGTTTTTGGGTTTTTCCCATAAATACAGGACAGCTTTCGTTGGCATGGTCACATACGGTGATCACATAATCAAAGTCAATACCTGAATATTCGTCCACATGATTGGAGGTGTGTTTGCTGATATCTACGCCATCTTCGGCCATAATGCCTACGGCGAAGGGGTTAAGGCCGTGGATCTCCACCCCGGCACTGTATACGGTAGCCTTGTTGCCTGCAAATTGCTTGAGGTATCCCTGGGCCATCTGGCTGCGGCAGGAATTTCCGGTGCAAAGGACCAGTATGTTTTTCATGGCTTGTATTTTTCTAGTTAATTTAATTAGTGATGAGATCTAAAGTACGAAGTTAGAAGTTAGAAATACGAAGAGAAGCGCAAGAACAAAATCAACTTCGTACTTTGTAATATTTCTTCTTCAGCCAGAACGATACCTGTACCAGCAATATCAGTGCCGGTACTTCTACCAACGGCCCGATGACCCCCGTAAAAGCCTCCCCGCTGTTAAGCCCGAACACGGCGATGGCCACGGCAATGGCCAGTTCGAAATTGTTTCCTGCCGCGGTAAAGGCCACGGCGGCATTTTTGCCGTAATCGGCTCCGGCCACTTTGCTCAGGATAAAACCGATGAGGAACATGATCCCGAAATAAATGAGCAGCGGAATGGCGATCCTGATCACATCGAACGGGATGTTTATGATAAGGTCGCCCTTAAGGCTGAACATTACTACAATGGTAAACAACAGGGCAATAAGGGTAAGGGGAGATATTTTAGGGATAAAAACCTTGTTGTACCAGTCTTCACCTTTTAGTTTTACCAGCAGGTAACGGCTCAGTATGCCCAGGGCAAAGGGGATGCCCAGGTATATGGCCACGCTTTCGGCGATCGTGCCGATGGAAATGTCAACAATAGCTCCTTCAAAACCGAAATAGGGCGGGAGGACAGTGATAAACACCCAGGCGTAAAAGCTGTAAAAAAATACCTGGAAGATACTGTTCAGTGCTACAAGCCCGGCTCCGTATTCGCTGTTGCCCTCAGCCAGGTCGTTCCAGACAAGGACCATGGCAATGCAACGTGCCAGGCCGATGAGGATAAGCCCCGTCATGTATTCAGGTTCGTCCCGGAGAAAGATCAGGGCAAGGGCAAACATCAGTGCCGGGCCTATGATCCAGTTGAGGAAAAGTGACAGGGAGAGGAGTTTAACGTTTTTAAACACGCCGGGCAACAGTTTATAATTGACCTTGGCCAATGGCGGGTACATCATTACAATAAGCCCGATAGCTATGGGAATATTGGTGCTTCCGCTGCTGAATGACTGAATAAAATTTCCCGTGGAAGGAAAGAGATAACCGATAGCCACTCCCACAGCCATAGCCAGGAATATCCAGAGAGTAAGATAATTGTCCAGGAAAGATAATTTTTTTCGCATTTATGTTTTTATGGAGTTTTAAATTCTATTTAACGCTCTGTGTCACTTTGTGCCTGCTTTGTGCTCCTTTGTGGAAAAATAAAGCCCACGACCCAGGAAGCCACAAAGTCCATACGTTCCGTTCATGTGTGGTACTAGCAGCAACCGCTTCCGGGCGTACAGTCTGTTTTTGTTGTGGAAGCCGGCTGAAGGTTGGTAACATCCCCGCCTGGTTTTTCGGCATATACACTGATACTGTAAATCCCGGTATCCCCGCTTTTAAAAGCCGTTATTTCTTCCGGGCTGAGATATTGTGCCAGGAGGTCGTTCGGCAGGTCGATGGCCCTTTCTTTTTGCAGTACGAGGTTCTCGAACCCGGTATTTTGTATATGATTGAGGTAATCTTCTTTTTGAATGGCTCCTGCAACGCATCCCACGTACATTTCTGCACTTTTCTGCAGTGCTTCGGGTAGGTGGCCCGAGAGGACAATGTCGGAAATGCTGAAGTGTCCGCCGGGTTTCAGTACGCGGAATATCTCGGCAAATACTGCAGATTTGTCCGGAACGAGATTGAGCACGCAGTTGCTGACCACCACATCGGCAATATGATCGGAAACCGGCATAGCCTCAATATCGCCCGATCTGAATTCTACATTGTTAAATCCCAGCTTTTCCGCATTACTTCTCGCCTTTGCGATCATAGTTTCCGAAAAATCGATCCCCAGTACTTTTCCCGTGGGGCCGGTCTCATGCCTGGCCACAAAGCAATCGTTCCCGGCACCTGAACCGAGGTCTATGACCGTGTCTCCTTCCCGTATATGTGCAAATTGTGTGGGAAGGCCACAGCCGAGGCCCAGGTCTGCATCTTCCACATATCCCCCGATCCCCGAATACTCTTCGTTCATAATGTTGTATATTTCTTCCGAAGGGGCTCCACATCCACAGGCCGAAGCCGCATTTTGTGCCTTGTTCTGGCCGGCGATCTCACTGTATTTTTGCTTTACGCTGTCCTTTATTTTTTGATTTGAAGTTCTCATGATATAGTTTGTTTATTTATTGCAATATTACGATTGATTAAAATAAATTTTTTTAAGCCTTAACAGCAATCCTCTTCCTCACAGGAAACAGGCTTGTATGTATCAAAAAAATTGCCGAAAAGAGTCTTGAAGGCCTGCCAGTTGTCATGGTCTATACAGTAACACACACTTGTGCCTTCAATATTTCCCCGGATAAGGCCAATGTTTTTCAATTCCCTGAGGTGCTGGGATATGGTAGGCTGCGCCAATCCGATCTCGTCTACCAGGTCACCGCAAATACAGGTGTTGACCTTGAGTAGATGCTGAAGTATGGCAATCCTGGCCGGATGTCCCAGCACTTTGGCAATGGAAGCTACCTCGTTTTGTTCGGCGGTGAATATTTCAGTTTTAGTGAGTCCCATATTCGATATATTATATTGCAATATTACGATTAATAAATGTTACTACAAAATTTTTCTACTTTTATATATCTGGTTGTTACGGGGTACCGTCTTCGTTCTTAACGGTATAGGTGCCGAAAGAGGTGTTGGCACCATGAAGCCTTTCTTCGTCACTGTTGAGCAGGATCATGCTTTCAAGCAATATCTGATGGTCAATCCCATTTCCGTCTTCAGCTTCGGAAGTGACGACCCGGACCTTTCCAAATGTAGCTTCGTACCGGGCTTCCCGTACCGGGGTTCCAGGTTTTTCCTGCATACAATAATAGTTGTCCGGCAGTTCACTGTCAAAGATGTCGAAGAAGACCCTGGAGCCTTCGCCGATGATACTGGTAATGGTATCCTGTTCTGTTGTGATTTCTTTAGGGAACATGCCTTCTTCCAGGTCGAGGACCAGTGCCATTCCCTTGTTGTTATTTCCGGGCCCTGTCCGGTAGAGCAGGGTATCGTTACAGTGTATGACATTGCCTAAATCAACTCCGGTAGCCGCATCGGGCGGAGCGGTGCCGAAGGTACCGAGGCTGAACCTTCTTTCAATGACCTTTTCCCCGGCATTGTTGACCAATACGGCATCATGGATAACGATACCATGGTTAAAACCACTGCCATCGGTTTTTGGGGTTGTAAGAGCCCGTATGGTTCCTCCCGTAGCCACTATTTCCTGGAGAACGGAAGGAGTGGCCGGGGTTACGGTATTACAAAAATAATCTTTGCTCACGGTGCCGTCAAAATACCGGTAAGACAGTTTGGATTTATCCGGGATCTTGCTGTCTATACTGTCTTGGGTTTTCCTGTTGCCGAGAAAACCTTTTTCCAGTTCCAGGATCAGGACTTCACTGTCCACTATTTTAAACAGCAGCCCGCTATTTTTAAAACTGTCAGAACAATTCTCTATGCTGCCTTCCGAGAAGTCCACACGGTCTATGTCCATGTCCCCGTCGTTGCATCCTGAAAGTGTCAAAGCGGCCAGGAATGTGCCAAAGAAAATATTTCTCATCTGTTTAAATTGCATAATCCTTATGGTTCCCGACGATATGATCCTGACGGGAGACCTGTTGTTAAGACAAAATCTTTGTTTGTTGCCTTTCCTGCAAATTCATTAAAACAGTTTCTTAAATTTGCAGAGACATTTCCGAAACAAACTTACGTGAAAATTTTTGATTGTCAATTATGCGTGAGCAGCAATGAAAGATTTTTAACGGTATAGATTTTTACAGTATAGCGGGAATGTATGTGTAACGGACAAAAATCCATATAATTTAAAAACAACCGATGGATAAGATATACCTCGACAATGCAGCCACAACAAGAGTAAGGGACGAAGTACTGGAAGTGCTTGCGGCCAGCCTCCGTGAAAATTACGGCAACCCTTCTTCCACTCATAGTTTTGGGCGTTCGGCCCGTACCCTCATCGAAAAGGCGAGAAAGACCATTGCGGGCTACCTCAATGCTTCTCCTTCAGAAATTATTTTCACTTCAGGGGGGACGGAAGCGGATAATATGATACTTCGGAGCGCAGTACGCGATCTTGGAGTAAAGACGATCATTACGTCTAAGACAGAACACCACGCCGTTTTGCATACGGTGGAACAACTGGAAAACGAATATGGCATTACCGTTAAATACGTGGTTCCGGACCCCGATGGTACACCGAATAACGAGCATCTGGAGTGGTTGCTTCAGGGTGATGGTACAAAGAAACTGGTGAGCCTTATGCACGTAAACAACGAGATCGGCAATAAAATAAATATGGATGAAGTGGCACGGATATGCAAAGACAACAACGCCCTGCTACATTCCGATGCCGTTCAGTCCATAGGGCACTGGGAATGGGATACGCAAAAAACAGGAGTAGATTTCCTGGCAGCGGCGGCTCACAAATTTCACGGGCCCAAAGGAGTGGGGTTTGCCTATATCCGTAAAAAGTCCGGACTGCACCCTCTTATTTTCGGAGGAGAACAGGAGAGGGGATACCGCGCCGGAACGGAGAGCGTACACAACATCGTCGGGATGGAAGAGGCGGTGATACGGGCCTATGAAGAACTTGAAAAAGAAAGGAATTACATAAAAGGGCTCAAAACCTATTTTGTAGAACAGCTCCGGGAAAAAATACCGGGAGTGGAATTTAACGGGAACAGTGCAAGCGATACCGGAAGTACATACACCCTGGTGAATGTACGCCTGCCGTTCAGTAAGGACAAGGCCCAGATGTTGTTGTTCCATCTCGATCTGAAGGGCATTGCCTGTTCCGAGGGGAGTGCGTGCCAGAGCGGAAGTCTTGCCGGTTCACATGTGCTGAATGCCATTCTCAGTGAAGAAGAGCTCCGGAAACCTTCACTCAGGTTCTCTTTTTCCGGGTATAACACCAAAGAAGAGCTGGATTACGTAGTAAATACCCTGAAGGACTTCGGGGAATCCTGATTTTTGGTAATCGGTATTATTCGGTGATCGGTGGTCGGTATTCAGTAATCCGTGTTTTTGAACAGTGTTCGAAAGGAACAACTGAATACCGACCACCGAATACTGAATACTAATCTTACTGGTTATAAGGAAACTTCCTGGATGCCTTTTTCATGATAGACTCTATAATATCCTGGGTATTCTTCCCCGATTTCCTGGTTATGGTCTTTTCAAATTTCCACAGTAGTTTTCCGCTTTTTCCGTCACTGACTTTGACAGCGATCCTGCCGTAGTCGCTCTTGCCGGAGATGATATCAAAAAGGCTCGGGCTTTCCACACCTTTGGAGATCAGTTTCCGAAGGGTAAGGTTACCGCTTATAATACCGTCTACTCCCAGTATTTTGCAGAGCTCTTCCGTGGTGTGGATATCCAGGTTCTTCATGGATATGTTGCTTTTGCTCAGCAGGGCATTGGTGTTTTTGATATTCTGGAAATTCACGCTGAAGCCTTTACGGCTTTTTTTTCTGGAAAAGTAGCTCTCCAGCGCATTCTGTACAGCATACCCTTCCCTGGCTTCCTGTTTTTCCAGTTCTTCGGTCGAAAAACTTTCCTTCTGGTCCAGTTGCAGGGTAGCAAAAAATGGAAGAATGGCAAGCGTTTTATGGTGCTTGCTCAGTTCCTCGAAGTGGGAACTCTCATAAATGGTCTTTTGTGCAAAAGCAGAAACGGAACATGTAAAAACCAGTAAAAGCAATATTTTTTTCACTTGTATATATTTAAGCTGAATAATCCCCTTGGCTCCCCTCGGCTTCGCTCGGGGACCGGGAGCAGGTCCTGTTTATATTCGATTATATCCGGTCCCCGAGCGAAGCCGAGGGGAGGGGCAAAGTTACTGTTTTTTGCTTTTTGCCCTGTAAAATGTGGCCTTAAATGTGCTGCTGTTTTCCACATTATCAGTAACCTTCACTTCCAGTTGATGTTTGTTTTCCGAAAACCGGAGATCGTCAAAATTATAGGTAAGTGTGTTGGTTTTTGGTTCGTATTCCATTAATATCCATTTGCCGTTTATGGTGGCTCTGTATGTTTTTATGCCGCTGAGGTCGTCCGATATTTTCAATTTTAGGTAACGGTAATTGGACAGCCACTGCCCATCCTTGAAGTTGGCCGGGGTTATTTTCGGGGCTTCCGTATCTTTTTCCAGTGTATAGGTGCCCAGGTTCCTGGTGTGGGTCGAAAAGGTATCCTTTCGCTTGTAGGTAGTGGAATAGGAAGGGCGGCCCCGGCTGTTCAGACGGGCTATAAAAAGCTGTTGTTTTACTTTTTCCGTATAGCCGGAAACGTCAAAAGAAAGCGTAAAGTTCCGATGAACGGGAACTTCGTCGTTGTGTATTTCATAGGTGCCGTCCCCGTTATCCCGGAGGTCGAGATACAGGTCTTCGTAAAGGGCATTGGCAGGGAAGAACGCGGTGACGTCTCCAATGGTAAATATATTGTCCCTGTTGCTCTTTAGGTGGTAGGGAGTTGTTTTCTTTTCTGCTTTATGGACTATATTTTCTTTTTTTCCGGTGACCGGGATTTGTACGGTGCTTTTGTTCCCTTCAAAATCGTTGACCTCGATAATGACATTGTAATCCGCTCCCTCTTCAATATCAATAATGCCATTGTGCAGTTTCTGGCCGTAAATGCTCAGCACGTTGCCCGGTGAGATAAAGCATTTTTGTATTCGCTGTCGCTTTCGCGCATAATGGCCGTAATCGATAAGCGTGTTGATATACCGGCTCTCTGCAAAAGAAAAGGTATCGAAATTGTAATAGAGGTATGCGGTGCCGTTTACCGACATTTGTACGGCATAGGCCCCGTTTTTGTTATAGGCCAGGTCCTGCCTGTCATAGGCCCGTATACCGAAGCCAATGGGGCCGCTGGCATAAACCTTGTCGGCAAGAAGCGTGCCGTCTGTCTGCCTGCTAAAGGAGATCGGTATGGGAGTCCCGGACCGGTTGACCTGTGAAGAGTCGCTCAGCGGGTAAGCATAAAGTTCCTGGACCATGGGAGGCTGGGAATCCTTGACTTTTAAACCGAAAAACAAGGGGTTGATGGGCTTTTCCGTCTTGGTGTCCCGTATCTCGAAATGGAGGTGGGGCCCTCCGCTTCCACCTGTGTTCCCGGTATAGGCAATAACTTCCCCTTTTTCCACCGGTAGTTCGCCGGAAGCCGGAAAGAGCTCTATTTTATAAGATTCCTTGAGGTATTGCCGTTCCTTGATATATTTCTCTATTTTCGGGGCAAATTTCTGGAGGTGGGCATACACGGATGTATAGCCGTTGGGATGTGTTATATACACAGCTTTACCGTATCCCCAGGGGGATACATTTATCCGCGACACATATCCTCCGGCAGCAGCATGCGCCTTGAGCCCCTGACGCTGTTGAGTCTTGATATCGGTGCCTGAATGAAAATGATTGGATCGCAACTCGCCGAAAGTGCCGGATAACAATAAGGGGATGTTCAAAGGAGCACGGAAATAATCTTTAGGGTGGTCCCTGAGTGGAGTCGAAGGGAGGTCCCTGAGCGAATCTGAAGGGTGGTTTTCCTGGGCAGAAACAGTAATAGAAGTCAGTACAATAAAAAATATATAGAATAAACGCATGGATCATTTTGGTTATTGGGGTGCTAAAATAAAGAAATAAGTTTAATTTCAGTTGCCGGTTACCAGTTACCAGTTGCCGGTGATTATACCTATGGAAGATAAACCTTAAATTGGCAACTGGTAACCTGCAACCGGCAACCGGACCATTCTTAACGTAATTTTTAGAAAGCATACCGCAAAGAGTTTTATCTTTACGCATCAAAAATCTTAATAGTTATTATGCCTGCAGAGTGTATTTCGTTCAGGGAAACCGGATATTTTTCAAAATTGATATGTGATTATACCGAAAGGGAACAGGCACTGCGCCCCTTTTATGAGCGTTTTCCGGAAATCGGGGAATTTAAGAAGCAGATTGAGGAAAAACAAGCATTTTTTTCTGAGGAAACGCGAAGCGTACTGGCCGGGGCACTGCAGGAACAATATAAAAATACCCCGGCTTCGGAAGCTACTCTTGTCAACTTACGGTCCCTGTCGGAAAACAATACCTTTACAGTAACTACGGGTCATCAGTTGAATATTTTTACGGGGCCTTCTTATTTTTTGTATAAGATCATCACTACGGTCAACCTGGCTGCTGAATTGAAATCGGCCTATCCCGCTTATCACTTCGTACCGGTATACTGGATGGCCACGGAAGACCACGATTTCGAAGAGATCAGTCATTTTAATTTTAACGGAAAGAATTTTCAGTGGAACAGGGCTTCCGGGGGTGCCGTAGGAGCACTTTCCACAGAAGGGCTGGACGAAGTACTACACCTGTTTGCCTCCGAACTGGGGGCCGGGCGGCATGCGGAATATCTCAAAGACCTCTTTCAAAAAGCATACCTGGAACATAAAGACCTTACAGAGGCCACCCGCTTCCTGGTCAATGAACTGTTTGGTGAATACGGCCTGGTGATTGTGGACGGTAATGACAAGGCGTTAAAAAAATGCTTTGTCCCATACATGCAGGAAGACCTGGCCCGGCATACGGCGTATCAAAGCGTTTCTGCCGCTTCAGAAGCACTGAAAACAGTAAACCCGGAATACGGAATACAGGTAAACCCCAGGGAGATCAATCTCTTTTACCTGCAGGACGGCCTCCGGGAACGGATAGAAAAGAACGATGAAGGATATTTTGTGCATGGCACGGATATAAAATGGAAAGAAGAGGAACTATTGGAACACCTGCGTGAAGATCCGCAGCAGTTTTCCCCGAATGTATTGCTACGGCCGTTATACCAGGAGGTGATCCTGCCCAATCTGTGTTATATCGGCGGTGGCGGCGAAATAGCGTACTGGCTGCAACTGAAAGGCTTTTTTCAACAGGTAAAAGTGCCGTTTCCCGTATTGTTGCTCCGCAATTCCGTGTTGCTTGTAAATGCCGCACAGTCCGGAAAAATGAAAAAGCTGAACATATCCGCGAGCAACCTGTTCCTGAAGCGCGATGACTTTATCAATAGAAAGGTCAGGGAGATCAGCAATATCGATATTGATTTTTCGCCACAGAAAAAACACCTGCAGGAGCAGTTCAAATCTATGTACGAACTCGCCGATCAGACCGATAAAACCTTTTTAAATGCTGTAAAGGCCCAGGAGGTAAAACAGCTCAGGGGGCTGGACAACCTTGAAAAACGCCTGTTAAAAGCACAAAAGCGAAAACTTTCCGATCATGTGATCCGGATCACGGAGATACAGAACCAGTTGTTCCCCAACGGCTCGCTTCAGGAAAGAGTTGTGAATTTTTCGCAATTCTACCTGGAATACGGGGAAGAACTTGTTCCGAAACTTATGAAGGAATTAAAACCCCTGCAAGACGGATTCAGTGTATTGACATTATAACATTTCCATGAATGTATGTTATGCCGGATCGAATCATTGCCAGTTGTGGTTTCCCGGTTCATCCGCCTCCCCCTCACTTCATCTCCCCGTCCCTCATCAGGGCACAAGGTAATTACTGCTCCAGGAATTACCTTCCCGGACAAAAAGTATGCGGAGGTGATGGATCTTTTGCAGTTTTACATATTCGATCTTTTCCGGAAAGAGCCTCAATACCGTAAAATAATGAACATTGTCCTGGTGTTCCAGGCCCGAAGGGTCCGGGATCACGGTTCCCGGGGGCAATTCTGTAATATAGTCTTTTCGCGATCTCGGCTTTATCTGGTCCCACAGTGCCAGCACGGTCTTTTCATCCTTTTCTATCGCGGCCTTGGCGGTGATGCTTATCTGAACAAACCTGCGGGGATCGAAAAAAAGGAGGCTTACTTCGCTGTTTTCCTTGATATGGGTTATCTTTTTGGAGCGACTGTCGGTATAGGCGGTCAGTGTAAAATCGTCCGCTACTTCACGCAGCACGAGCATGCGTTGCCGTACATGGCCGTGAAGGCCACAGGTGGCCATGGAAAAATAGCGGAAACGGTGCCGCTGCTTCCTCGTAGCTTTGAGGAGGTCGTTTTTTATGGAGTCGAGCATGTTCTGTTGGTTAAACCGCATTAAGAGTATTAATTTACGATTTCTTTTTCATATTTCATAATGGAATGCGTGGTGTATGGGCATACGAGTGTGCGGGTATACGGGTATATGGATAAGGTATTGACAATATTTAGCCCTGTAAACCCGCGCACTCGTATACTCGAATACCCTATCTTTGCCGGAAAAAGGAAAGGATATGCACAATATAGACATGGATGTGGTGGAGATGACGCTCGATATTATGAAGTACGCCATCAACAGGATCACGCATACTTCACCGGAACTGGGCCACCCGAAAAAAGAGGAAGAGCTCCGGAGGCTTGTCGGAGAAACCGTTACCCCCGAAGGTATAGGCGGGGAAAAGGCCTTCCAGTTGTTCCGGGATGTACTGGTCAGGGCTACGGTTCCCATCGACCATCCCAGGCACCTGGCATTTGTGCCCGCATCGCCTACCCGGGCGGCCGTGATGTTCGACCTGGTCACCTCGGCATCCAGTATTCACGGGGCTTACTGGATGGAAGGCGCAGGCGGGATCTATTGTGAAAATGAAGCTATGAAATGGCTGGTCTCTCTCACCGGATTGCCGGAAGGTGCATTCGGGGTCTTTACCAGTGGCGGAACGGCGGCCAACCTGTCTGCCATGGTCACGGCCCGGGAAGCATGGAGGTCTGTTTCCGGAGAGCATAGGAGAGACCGCGGAATGATCATCACCTCCATAGGGGCGCACTCTTCCATCAAGGCAATGGCCAAGGTGATCGATGCCGATGTTTACCTTGTGGATACCGAAGACCGGCTTACCGGGGGAGGGCTGGAAGAAACCATAGCCGGACTTACTCCGGAACAACGGGACCGGCTGTTTGCCGTAGTGGCCACCGGCGGAACTACCAATGCCGGGATCATAGACGACCTTCACGGCATAGCCTCGATCTGTGAACGGGAAAAACTCTGGTTCCATGTCGATGCCGCATATGGCGGCGGAGCATTGGCAGCAGATTCCGTAAGGCACCTCTTTAAAGGTATAGAAAAGGCAGACAGTATTACTATTGATCCGCATAAGTGGTTATTTTCACCCTACGATTGCGGGGCCGTGATCTACAAGAACCCGGAACTCGCCCGGGAAGCCCATGCCCAGGAAGGTTCCTACCTCGATATTTTTAAGGACGAGGGCGCCCGGGGCTTTAACCCGGCAGATTACCAGGTGCAGCTGACCCGGAGAGTAAGGGGACTGCCCCTCTGGTTTTCCCTGGCCATGCACGGCACCGATATGTATAGGAAAGCAGTGGAAAGGGGAATAGAACTCGCACAAACAGCCGGAAAACTGATCGCAGAACACCCCGACCTGGAACTCGTCAGGGAACCCAGCCTCTCCTGCGTGCTTTTCCGCAGAAAAGGATGGACCCCGGAAGATTATACCCACTGGACGTACAAGAACCACAAGGAAGGCATAGCCCTGGTAACCCCTACAAAATGGAAGGCCGGAGACACCTATGAGACCGTTTCCCGTTTCTGTTTTATCAATCCCGATACGACGGAAGAAGATATAAAACTTATTCTGGATACGATGAAGTAGGGTGAAAGGGTATTCGGTAAACAGTAGTAATCAGTATTCAATGTGTCAATGACCGACACCGATCACCGAATACCATCCCGCCCTTGACGACAGATTCTCCCCGGATGAATTTGGAATTTAAGGTTTGATATTTGAGATTTAGTAGTATTTTTGCGCATGCAACACAATGTACTTATTTTAGATTTCGGTTCGCAGTACACACAACTCATTGCTCGAAGGGTTCGCGAGCTCAACATATACTGCGAGATACACCCATTTAACCATTTACCAGACGATATTTCCCGTTTTAAAGCGGTCATACTTTCCGGGAGCCCCTATTCGGTAAGGGCAGAGGATGCCCCTCATCCCGATCTGTCTGCCATTCGTGGAAAAATGCCCCTGCTCGGGGTTTGCTATGGCGCGCAATACCTGGTTCATTTCGGAGGTGGAAGCGTAGAGGCTTCAAACACGAGGGAATACGGCAGGGCCAATTTGTCGTATATTATCGAGGACGAACCTTTCTTTGAAGGCGTTCCCCTGGGAACACAGGTATGGATGAGCCATAGTGATACCATAAAAAAGCTGCCGGACAATGCCAGAATACTGGCCAGTACGTCCGATGTGGAGAACGCAGCCTATAAAATAGAAGGAGAGCCTACCTATGCCATACAGTTTCACCCGGAGGTGTACCATTCTACCGACGGAAAGAAAATACTCGAAAATTTCCTGGTGAACATTGCAGGAGTGGCACAGACCTGGACACCAGACAATTTTGTCGATATGACGGTGGCTTCGCTTAAGGAGCAACTGGGCAATGACAAGGTAGTACTCGCCCTTTCGGGTGGTGTGGATTCTTCCGTGGCTGCGATGCTGCTTCACAGGGCCATAGGTAAAAACCTGCACTGTATTTTTGTAAATAACGGCCTGCTCCGCAAAAATGAATTTGAAAGGGTCCTGGAGCGCTACGAAGGCATGGAACTCAACATTACAGGGGTCGATGCTTCGGCACGTTTTTTGAATGCACTGGCGGGAGTGGACGATCCGGAACAGAAACGAAAGATCATAGGGCGTACGTTTATCGAGGTCTTTGACGATGAAGCCCACAAAATAAAAGATGTTAAATGGCTCGGACAGGGAACCATATATCCCGATGTCATAGAATCGATTTCCGTAAACGGGCCTTCGGCCACGATAAAAAGCCACCACAATGTGGGCGGATTGCCGGACTTTATGAAACTGAAGGTCGTAGAGCCGCTTCGAATGTTGTTCAAGGATGAGGTGAGAAGAGTAGGAGCTTCCATGGATATGGATGCCGGGCTGCTGGGAAGGCACCCTTTCCCCGGTCCCGGACTCGCTATTCGTATCCTCGGGGACATCACTCCGGAAAAAGTTCGTATTTTGCAGGAGGTCGATGATATTTTTATCAACGGACTGAAAAGCTGGGGCCTTTACAACAAGGTATGGCAGGCCGGGGCAATATTGCTCCCGGTAAATTCGGTAGGCGTAATGGGCGATGAGCGTACCTACGAAAAATGTGTGGCCCTCAGGGCAGTAGAAAGTACGGACGGGATGACCGCCGACTGGGTAAACCTGCCTTACGATTTTTTACAAAAGACCTCTAACGATATAATAAATAAAGTAAAGGGCGTTAATAGAGTAGTGTATGACATCAGCTCCAAACCGCCCGCTACCATAGAGTGGGAATAAGAGTTTCAGGTTTAAAGTTTTGGTCCCTGAACACTTCGGCCGTGCTCAGTGTAAACTAAAGCCGAAGGGAAGGTTCGAAGTTTATTTTGATCTTAAAAGATTAAAAAAACGTTCTCCTTTTGGGAGAGATGGGGAAAGCCTGCCCAAATAATAAAAAGAGAAAGAGATGACTAGATTTATTATATTATCACTGGTATTGCTTTTTGGTTTTTTCGCCCATGCACAGGAGTTTGATACTCATGCGGTAAAACGGGGAGAAACCATACAAAGCATCGCCAGGGAGTATCAGGTGAACCCCTCGGATATCATAAGGTTGAACCCGGAAGTGAAAAATGGCCTCCCGGTAAACACCATTCTTATCATTCCCGTATCCGAAAAAGCAAAAAAGGAAGGTGCTGAAATAGCACAGGATGTCGTGTCTTTCATTACCCATAAAGTAAGAAGAAAAGAAACCCTGTACAGCATAGCCAATTTGTATGGTGTCGGAGTCGGTGATATAAAGAGATATAATAAGGAATTGTACAGCAGGCCGCTGAAAAAAAGAGAGAAAATACGCGTACCACGGTATGAACACAAAACTGTGGAGGTGTTCAAAGAAGATGAGGGTGCCGAACATACTAAGACCTATATCGTAGAGGCCAAAGAAGGTAAATGGCGCGTGGCCTACAAACACGGTATTACAATCGAGGAGCTCGAAGAGCTCAACCCGGATATGGGAGATGTACTTAAGCCGGGACAGGAGTTACAGGTGCCGGACCATCCGGAAAAGACTGAAAAACCCATAGACGATTCCCATAATTATTATGTAGTACAACCCAAAGAAGGGTTTTACAGGCTGAAGGTGAAACTGGGTGTAACCCGCGAAGAACTGGAAGGCCTTAACCCCGAGTTAAAAGAAAATGGCCTTAAGGCGGGTATGGTGCTCAAATTGCCGAAATCCCTATCCGGAAGCCTGGAGATAGAAGACGGAATAGTGACCGAAAGGTTCAATCTTATGGACAGTATAGACCGGAGGTCTGTATCCGATATTGCACTGGTACTCCCTTTTAAGCTGAACGAACTGGGGACGGAAAGTGATTATAAGAAAAAGATAAGAGATAGTAAATTACTGAGTCGTTCCCTCGATTTTTATACCGGAGCTCTTGCCGCATTGGATTCTGCAAAACAGATGGGGCTTTCCGTGAATGTCAGGGTACTGGACAGCAGGGCCAGTATTGTAGGGACCGGCAGATTACTGACTGCAAATGATTTCCGGGACATGGATGCTGTGATCGGGCCTTTCCTTTCCAAGCCGTTCAATGAAGTTGCGGGAGGTGTAAGGGGTATTCCTGCATTCCTGCCTTTCTCCGGTAAGGTACGGCCGCTGAATAATATATTCCAGACCGTTCCGGACGATAATGTCCTGCGCGAAAAGATGATCAATTACATCAGGGCGAATGCCGTAGACAGACAGATTATTGTTATTGCAGATTCCCAAAACGCGGGGGTACGGGACCAGCTGACCGGTGAGATCGAAAATGTCAGGGTTCTCAATCCCACCGGAGACAAGTTTATCCGGCTCAATGAACTGAAAGGACTGTTAAGTGCAGAAAAGGAAAACTGGGTTATCGTGGAGACCAACGACATTGTGATGCTTACCAACGTTACCGGAGTGCTCAATTCCGCCAGGTCCGAACAGCACAGGATAACCATGTTCACCACCAAAAAAGGAAATGCATACGATTCAGAAAGCGTTTCCAATTTCCACCTGGCCAATCTTAACCTGCACTATCCCACGGTGGACAAGGCTTCTTCTGAAAACAGCCCTTTTGTCAAGGCTTATGAAAAGAAGTATGGTATTACGCCCAACCGCTATGCCGCAAGGGGATACGACCTTATGCTCGATGTTGTCCTCAGGCTTGCCTATGACAAAGACCTGTTTAAGACTGCTTCGCGCATAGGAGAAACAAAATACCTGGAGAACAAGTTCAAGTATCACAAAACATCCCAGGGCGGATATTACAACAACGGGACCTATATCGTAAAATACAATAACAAACTGGAAATAGAGGAAGTAAAATGACTTCAAAAGTAACTTATAAGGGCGATCTCAGGACCGTATGTGAACACTTGCGTTCGGGCAATACCTTTATTACCGATGCCCCTACGGATAATAACGGAAAGGGGGAGGCTTTTTCCCCGACCGATACCGTAGCCACGGCACTGGCCAGTTGTATGCTTACCGTTATGGGGATAAAAGCACGCGAAATGGATGTGGACCTCTCGGAAACAATGGCAGAAGTAACCAAGACCATGGCTGTCAATCCGAGGCGTATATCGGGAATAAAAGTAGTCCTGAATTTTCCTGCCAACCCGGATGCAAAAACCAGAAAAATACTCGAAAATACTGCAAACACCTGTCCGGTACATCACAGCCTGCATCCCGATATAGAAAAAGAGATCGTATTTAACTGGGCAAAGACCATAGCATAAATGGTTTTAAGGCCATGTCAGGCCATCCTGTAATTGCTGCCGCGAGTTTCAAACTCTCGGGTAAATCTCTTAAAATTTCTTTTTATTATCCCCCTATAAATAAAATCAATAACCCGGTCTTTCCGTACTTTTCACCTGTATTTTAACAATATTGTATTTTGTTCACACCTAAAATCCCAAATACGCAAAATAAGGGGTGGGTTGGCTGTGTTTATTACGAATTGTTTGCTAAAGAAAAGGAAATATTAAAAACTTTAAAAAGTGTTGGCGATTTCGTATTTTTGCTGGACTTTCAAAATAAAAAACTTTATAGACTATGGCTTTTGATATTGATATGATTCAAAAGGTCTACGCTGGAATCGCCGAGCGGGTGGATAAAGCCCGTGAGGTTGTAGGCAAGCCGCTGACCTTATCCGAAAAGATTTTATATGCGCACTTATGGGACGGAAATCCCGGCAAGGCATTTGAAAGGGGGGCGGATTATGTGGACTTTGCACCAGACAGGATTGCCTGCCAGGACGCTACGGCCCAGATGGCACTGTTGCAATTTATGCATGCAGGAAAACCCCGGGTGGCAGTGCCTACTACGGTACACTGCGATCACCTCATACAGGCCAAGATAGGCGCGGATAAGGATCTTAAAAGAGCCAACGAAACAAGTAATGAGGTATTCGATTTTCTGGGATCAGTATCTAATAAATACGGAATAGGCTTCTGGAAACCCGGTGCCGGGATCATTCACCAGGTAGTTCTCGAAAATTACGCTTTCCCCGGAGGAATGATGATAGGTACGGATTCACATACCGTAAACGCCGGAGGGCTTGGTATGATAGCCATCGGTGTCGGTGGTGCCGATGCCGTGGATGTTATGGCCGGAATGCCATGGGAACTCAAATTCCCGAAACTGATCGGGGTAAAACTCACCGGAAAACTCTCCGGATGGACCGCTCCCAAGGATGTGATCCTTAAAGTGGCCGGGATCCTCACCGTAAAAGGAGGTACCGGAGCCATCGTTGAATATTTTGGAGAAGGAGCAAGAGCGATGTCCTGTACAGGTAAAGGGACCATCTGTAACATGGGCGCCGAAGTTGGGGCTACCACCTCTACTTTTGGTTATGACGAATCCATGGACCGCTACCTGCGTGCCACAGATCGTGCTGATGTTGCAGATGCAGCAAACGAAGTGAAGGAATACCTGACGGCAGACCCTGAAGTCTATGAAAATCCGGAACAGTATTTCGACCAGGTGATAGAGATCAATCTCTCCGAACTGGAACCACACCTGAACGGCCCGTTCACTCCCGACCTGGCCACGCCTGTATCTAAAATGAAAGAAACGGCCAAAAAGAACGACTGGCCGCTGAAAGTGGAATACGGACTTATCGGTTCCTGTACCAACTCGTCTTACGAGGATATATCCAGGGCGGCATCCCTGGCCAAACAGGTTTCCGATAAAAAACTCAAGACAAGATCTAACTTTACCATCACTCCCGGTTCGGAACAGGTGCGTTTTACGATAGAAAGGGATGGGTTTATCGATACGTTCAACAAGATCGGGGCTACGGTATTTGCCAATGCCTGTGGTCCGTGTATAGGAATGTGGGACCGTGCCGGTTCAGAAAAAGAAGAACGCAATACCATAGTGCATTCCTTTAACAGGAACTTTGCCAAAAGGGCAGACGGTAACCCTAATACCATGGCTTTTGTGGGGTCGCCCGAACTGGTTACGGCCATTGCCATTTCCGGAAGGCTGGATTTTAACCCGCTCAAAGACAAACTGATCAACGAAGACGGAGAAGAAGTAATGCTGGACGAACCACGAGGTTATGAATTGCCGCCCGAAGGCTTTGCCGTGGAAGATGCAGGCTACCAGGCTCCTGCCGAAGATGGCAGTGGAGTGGAAGTATCGGTGTCGCCAACTTCCGAGCGCCTTCAGTTGTTAAGTCCTTTCCAGCCATGGGATGGTAAAAACATTACCGGGGCCAGGCTGCTTATCAAGGCCTATGGAAAATGTACTACGGACCATATTTCCATGGCAGGTCCCTGGTTGCGTTTCCGCGGACACCTGGACAATATATCCAACAACTGCCTTATCGGTGCGGTGAACGCGTTCAATATGAAGACCAATTTTGTGAAAAACCAGCTCACCGGTGAATACGGAGGTGTGCCGGATACGCAAAGAGAATACAAGGCGGCCGGGATCCCTACCATAGTAGTCGGAGACCATAACTACGGAGAAGGTTCTTCCAGGGAGCATGCCGCGATGGAGCCCCGTCACCTCGGTGTTAAGGTGGTTCTCGTAAAATCGTTTGCACGTATCCACGAAACCAATCTAAAAAAGCAGGGAATGCTGGGGCTTACGTTCGCTAATGAGAGCGATTACGATCTGATCCAGGAAGACGATACGTTCAATTTTGTAGACCTGGAAGGATTTGCGCCCGGTAAGCCCATTACTATCGAACTGGTACATGCCGATGGCAGTAAAGATGTGATAAAAACCAATCACACCTACAACGAAGGACAGATCGCCTGGTTCAGAGCCGGTTCTGCGTTAAACCTTATTGCTGCCGGTAAAGCATAAGCCGTACCGGAAATAAAGAAATAAACATTTAAAAAAACTCCCGTAACAGGGAGTTTTTTATTTTTGTGGAGACAGTACCGGGCAAATATATCGGGCAAAAGCATAGACAGTGAAGAAACGTACCGTAATAAACATACTGCTGATACTGGTTGTATTGGCTTTTTTTGTCACCCCTCTGGGGGATGAAAGTAAAATTCTGCTCAATAAATTGTTCGCTTCAACTCCGGAAATAGCAAAACCGCAGAAACGACAGAAAATATCGGGCTATGACTGGAAGCTGAAGGACGAAGACTGGAAGGTATTCAACTTCAAACAGTCTGAAGGGCGGGTCGTTTTTGTGAATTTCTGGGCTTCCTGGCGCATTCCCTCCGTGGCAGAACTGGAAGCCGTTCAGAAGCTCTATGACGATTACGGCGACAAGGTGGATTTTTATATCATTACAAATGAAAAAAAGGAGCCGGTAGAAAAACTGATGGAAAAAAGAGGATATACTTTTCCCGTGACCTATCTGATCATCGGGGAGGAAATGCCTTTTGATCCTGAAAAAGTCCCTTCCGGCTATATTGTGGATAAAGAGGGGAACATAGCTGCCAGCCAGGAAGGAGTAGGGGATTGGGACAGCAGGGAAATAAGACAGCTTCTGGATACTTTAACAAAGTGAGTTTAACGATGGAAAACCGGGATGATCTGAACATGAGAACGAGGACTTGATGAAGAAACGCCTTTGAGTATGAAAATTTCGAAACAACAGATGTCCAATCTTGCCCTGCTGCTTTTTGCAGTGCTCATTTTGTTTACCCCTGCCGGGACTACGGTAAAGATATGGGTAAACAGGCTCATCGCTTTCAGCCCGTCCGAGACCCCGGTAGAGGATAGGGATAATATTGGCAGCTATAACTGGGACCTGAGGTCAGCAGACGGAAAAATCTATGATTTCAATGCCGCCAGGGATAAAGTGGTGCTGGTGAATTTCTGGGCCACCTGGTGCCCTCCGTGTCTTGCCGAAATGCCAGATATGCAAAGGCTGTATGAAAGTTATGGCAACAAGGTGGTGTTTCTCTTTGTCACTGGGGAAGATATGGGAGAAGTAAAAGAATTTCTGGGCAAAAAGAAATGGAACCTCCCCGTGTATACTCCAATGACCAGGGCCCCGGAAAAAATGTACTCTTCGAGCATACCAGCTACCTGGATACTTGACAAAAAAGGAAATATGGTCGTGCAAAAAAAAGGTGCGGCCGACTGGGATAGCGATAAGGTAAAAGCGTTGCTGGACAGGTTGTTGCAGGAGTGAGGTTTTGTTTGGAAGAACTGTTCATGTGAATAAGTGATCCCGGATAGTACTAATGTGTTTTGGAGAAAAGTGGTAACTGGTCGACTGCTATCATATAGATATCCCGCATTCCGTTGCCCGGACTATGGAGCATTTCCATGAGCTCCTCATAGCTTAACCTTTGTTTTGATTGTTTGTCGTATAAACGTCGGTTACTCGTAAAAAACAAGTACCTGCCGTCGGGAGAGAGTTTGGCGCCAAATTCCCATCCCCCGGAATTGACGGTATCTCCGAGATGAAGCGGCTCGCCCCATTTATCATTGCTGTTATAGCTGATATAAAGGTCGTATGCCCCACGGGTATCTTTCCGGCCGTTGGAAGAAAAGATCATAAACCGTTCATCCGGATCTATATAAGCCTCTATATCCTGCCCTGCTGTATTGATCACAGGGCCCAGGTTTTCCGGTTCGGTGTACCGGCCGTTCATTGATCTCGAACGCCACAGGTCGCTGGTACCTTCAGGCCCCAGATTGCCCTCCCGCCTTTCGGAACCAAAATAGACCGTTCCGTTTTTGGTTACGGTCGGAAACCATTCAGATCCCGGACTGCTCAGTGCAGCTATATGTTGGGGATTGCCCCATCCTTCCGCTGTTTTTTCCATTTTCCATATATCGGTATCCGCCTTTACCTTGTCTCCTTTTTTAACGGGGCGATCGGAAATAAAGAACAGGGTATTGCCATCCGGGCTAAAGGCCACATCGGCATCACTGTACCGTCCCGAAAACGGTGCGACTTCCGGAGTTGTCCAATGTTCGTTTTTAAAGTGGGAGACAACAACCGTCCAGTGGTCAAATTGCGGGGTACTTTTTAAAAAATACACGGTGCTCCCGTCTTTGGTAAAAGTAGCGTGGGCATCATCATCGCCTGTCGATATCACCCCTGGGGCAAACAGTACCGGTGCTTTTTGGCCATGTGCAGCGGCCAAAGCGTAAGGAGGGAGAGTGTCGGTTCCTTTGTCATGGACCGCCGGGCGGTTTCCTGAAGGTGCTTTTTGTCCGGATACACTTTGAATCAATAAAAATAATACGGATAAAAGCACGGAACTCCTGTAATATTGATGTCCTTTCTTACAGGTTTTTAATGTCTTTTTTTTAGTGCTCATTTGACATCAGGTTTTCTGTTATCTGTCTCAAATGTAGTTATTTATTCTTAACGTACTGGGCGTTAACAGATTGTTAAGATCTAACAAAATTTATCTGTTGAATTATTTGGATCAAATCTAAATCATGTTAATTTTGCGCCTTAATTATAAATGATCTAAATAAAAACAAAATTAAATGAAATATCTTGTACTGTTTTGTTTCCTCTTATGTAGTTACGCTTATGCCCAGGAATCCACAGTAAGCGGAAAAGTGACCGACGAAAACGATCTTCCCGTTCCGTATGTGTCGGTTTTGGTGAAGGGAAACGGTAAAGGTACTACTACGGATGAGCAAGGGAATTATCGGATAAATTTCAGGGAAAGCGGAAAATACACGCTTGTATTTTCGGCGATTGGTTATACAACAGTCAGCAGGAAAGTTGAAATAATCCCCGGAAATAATACCAACATAAATGTTACCCTTGGGGAATCGCTGGAACAACTCAGTGAAGTGGTTATCACTTCCAACAGAACAAGGGAAACGCTGGACGAGGTGCCGTCATCGGTTTCGGTATTGTCTTCCACCCGGGTACGAGCCCTTGCTGAAACCAGTAACAGTGTGGCCGAGATATTGACAGAAGTCCCCGGAATAACGCTTAGTACTAACCAGACCAGTAATTCCGGCCAGACCCTGAGGGGGCGTAATATGCTGGTCCTTATCGACGGGATCCCGCAGTCTACTCCGTTGCGAAAAGGGGGAAGGGATATCAATACCATCGACCCGAGCACCATTGAGCGTATAGAAGTTATCAAAGGAGCTACCGCGATCTATGGAAATGGTGCCGATGGAGGTATTGTGAATTATATTACCAAAAAGCCAAAAAGCAATAAAAAACTGGAAAGTACTACGGTAGTTGGCGCCAGTGGATCATTGGTTGAAATAGACAATACCGTGGGCTCCAATATTACACAGACCTTTTCCGGCCATATTGACAAGTTTAAGTATGTGGCAAGCGCCGGCTTCAGGCAAACCGGGGTTTTTAAGGATGCCGACGGCGTAGTAACATCGCCTTATTACGGTTTGGGAGAAACCAGCCAGTACAGTTTGTTCGGAAAATTAAATTATACGATCACCGACAGGCAGTCTGTGGAACTTATGTATAATTATTTCAGTAGTAACCAGGATACACAATACATAACCCAGTTGGGGGAATACGGTAAAACGCCTTCTATTGGAGTGCCGGGAGAAGAACCCGGAGAGGATCAGGGAAATCGCTATAACCATAATATTCAGCTTACTTATGATTATAACCGGATCTTCAGCAATACGGATTTCAGGTTGAATATGTATTACCAGGGTTTTAAGACCGTTTACGGTTATACCGAGAACTTTTACGACCCTGACCTGGGTTATGAGGGCGGGCAGTCCAGCATCCTTTCCACCAAAAAAGGAGCAAGGTTTAATTTTAAGACATCCTATGATTTCGGAGCGGTAACGGGAGATATCCTCTATGGTATGGATGCCCTGAACGACAAGACCTCCCAGGAACTGGTAGACGGAAGGCCCTGGGTGCCTCAATTGGACATGAACAACTTTGCCCCCTATGCGCAGCTCAAGGCCATGTATGGCAATTTTGTGCTGAAAGCGGGTATCCGGTTTGAGAACATAAAGATCGACATTCCGGATTACACGACCTTAACACGATACAATGCAGGAGAAACAACGCCTAACAGTGGCGGAGTTGATGTGGAAGGCGGAAAACTGAATTACAATGCCACCACCTTTAATGTAGGTTTAAGATATAATAAATGGAGTTTCTTTAAGCCCTTTGTCAGCTTCTCCCAAAGTTTCTCAATTGCCGATTTGGGGAGGATCCTGCGCTCCGCCACCGAAAATACGGTAAGCCAGGTCGATCCGGAAGCAGTTATTGCCAATAATTATGAAATAGGCTTTAACAGCCGCCTGGGGAACGTATATTTAAGCGGAGCCGGTTTTATCAGTACTTCCGACCTGGGATCGACTTATAACGAGACCGAAAGCGGGGCTTTTGAAATTTTACGTCAGCCGGAAAAAGTATATGGTTTTGAATTTTCGTTGAATACGCAACTTATGAGAAACCTGGATTTCGGAACTTCTGTATCTTATACCGAAGGAAAATTAGACAGTGATGATAACGGGGATTATGAAAGCTATATGGGAAGTGAAAGGATATCGCCGGTAAAAGTCGTTTCGTACTTGTCGTATAAATGGCAAAACAAGTTCGACATTCGTTTATCACATATTTTTAGTGGGGACAGGGACCGTTTTGAACCTATTGATTCCGGAGATTACACTTACGGAAAAGGGCCTGTGGAAAATTTTAGCATCGTAAACCTCACCACTCATTATCAATTGACGCCTTCCACAAAACTGGGTGTCGGTATCAAAAACCTGTTCAACACCGATTATTACCCTTTAATTGCACAATGGGCGGCCAGGGACTTCAATTATATTAAAGCCAACGGAACCCAGTTCAATGTTTCACTCACAGTTAAGTTGTAGTTTTTGAACAATAGAGCCTTATTAAAATATCATTCCATTTTTGGTATTATAGCCGGTAGTTTCCTTTTTATCATAGGGCTTACCGGCTCTGTTTTAGTCTTTAATGAGGAGATCGACGCGGCCATTTTTAAAAAATACGAAGCCAGGGGATACCCGGAAGCCTTTAACCTGGATGCTGCTGTGGCAAATGTCCAAAAAGAATACCCGGAGTGGAACACCCGGATCATTCATCTGAAAAAAGGGGAGACCTTTGTCTTTAACCTACGCCGCCCGGAAGCCCGGAAACTGGTGTTCGCACATCCGGGATCGGGTGAGATCACTGGAGAGATAGATGAACACACCCATGTTACCAAATGGCTGTTAAAGCTCCATTATGCTTTGCACGCAGGGATTATCGGGAGGATTTTAGTACTGGTTACAGGGATACTGTTCTTATTTTCCATCATCACCGGTATTGTTTTGTACCGGAAGGTTTTTTTCAGGACCCTGTTGTTCAGGACAAAAATAAAAAAGAACAATAAGCAGGCGTATTATTCGGGCTTGCACAGGTATGTAGGGGTCTGGGCATTGTTGCTTAACCTGGTCCTGGTCATTACCGGGATCTTTTTAGGATACAAAGTGGTACAGGCGGGTTTCAAAAAGGCGTCAGAACCCCATCCGCCACAGTTAGCTATTTCCCTGGAAACAGCTCTTGGCAGACTTACGGAGGAGCACCCGGATTTTAAGGCAGAGTACATCCGCCTGCCTTCGAACGAAACTTCCGGTGTGGTTATCAATGGCCTGTTTAACGATGACCCCTTTTATTACAGCATGCATTACAACAAAATTCAGCTGAATTACAAAACAGGAAAAGAAGAAAAGGTGGTGAAAATTGCCGACAAACCACTTTCCTACCGGCTTGACAGTATGATAACCCCCTTGCATTTCGGCCAGTTTGCCGGGATATTCGGAAAGATCCTTTACGCCATCGTAGGATTATCGGGGCCTTTTTTGTCCATTACCGGTTTTGTGATATGGAGGTTAAGGCTGAAAAAGAAGAAGAAAAAATAACAGGCGTTCAGCTGTCCTGATATGCAGGGACCATATCGTTTCGGCCGGCCACGGCATGGTTTCCGTTAGCCACGATATGGTTTTGACTGGAAACGTGTTCGTTTCTAATGGTCCTGTATTGGTTTCTGCGGGCTACGACATGGTTTCCGTTAGCCACGATATGGTTTTGACTGGAAACATGTTCGCTTCTAACGCCCGGGGATTCGTTTCTGCTGGCCATGATATGGTTTCCGTTAACCGCAATATGGTTTTGCCCCGAAAGCTGTTCGTTTCCAATGCTCATGTATTCGTTTCTGCTGGTCACGGCATGGTTTCCATTAGCCTTGATATGGTTTCGACCGGAAACGTGTTCGTTTCTAATCCCCGCGCACTTGTTTTGATTGATGACGGTGAGGTTTTGACTGAAAACCTGTTGGTTTGGGCTAAAAAGGGTGCTGTAACGGTAAGGGACCAAACGGTTATTGAACTGGCCTTTCCTTTTTTTGATTATGGTTTCGGAAAACAGCAAAACCAGACGATGCTATACCGCGGTGTCCGGCCTGGATCCCTGGTCGCTGATAAACTGGTCAAGGTTATCGTCCTTTTGCAGTTTCAGTTTCTGTTTAAGCCGGTAGCGGGCCATCCGGATGCTTTTGGGAGTAACATTCAGCTTTATGGCTATCTCCTTATTGGTCAATCCCATTAAGATATAGGAACAGTATTTCAGATCGAGGCGGGTCAGTTTGTTTTCCGCTTTCTCCTGAAGGCCGGCAATGAACTCAGGGTGTATTTCGGCAAATTCGGCCTTGATGTCGTCATAGCCCTTGTCAACCTCATAATTTTTAGAGATCAGGCGGTTGAGCTGTCGGTGCAGGGGGTCATTGCTGTCCAGAGCGTTGAGTTTTTCTCTCAGGTCTTGCAGCAGGGTGTTTTTTTCCTCTACCTGTAAGGTGCCGGCAAGGAGTTCTTTTTCCAGCCGGTCCAGGCGCTCCTGCATGAGTTCGCGTTCGGCCTCCAGGCGGGCGGTCTCTTCGGCTTTGAGACTGGCCTGGAGCTTTGCTTCATTCCTTTCGCCCGTAAGCAATAATTGTTTTTGCTGGGATGCCTTGAGTTTAAAATGATATGAACGGAAAAGGAAGAACAGGGCCAGCAGCCCGGCAATGATAAGGATTAAATAATACCGGTTCAGTTTTTTGGTAAAGGCAGTTTCCTGCCGGGCGGCTGCGAGGGCAAGTTCCTTCTTTTCAGATTGGTATTGTGCTTCGAGTTTTTGGGTAATGGAAAGTTTTTCTTCGTCAAAAAACTCCTTGTCAAACGTCATATATTGTTTGTAATATTTCAGGGCCTTGGCATTGTCCCCGCTATCCTCGGCCACCCGCGACAGGGCACCGGCGATACGCATTTTCAACTGGGCATCGCTCTTGGAGTTGCTGGAAATTTCCGTCATTGCCATATTCAACAGCTTTTCTGCCTGATCATAATCGCCCTCTTTCCGGGCGTATTCGCTTAAAATACCATAACTGTTGACAATAATATCCGGGTAATCGCTTTCCCTTCCTACATTAATCGCCCGATCGAGGTATACCCGGGCACTGTCTTTATAGGCAAGCGGATAAAACTCATAATAGAGGTTTGCCATGTTCAGGGCTGCAATTCCTTCAGTAGTCGGGACCGTAATGTGTTTTCGTTTGGATTCGTTCAATTCCAGGATCAGCCTGTTATAATATTTGGAGGAATCAAGCAGTTGCCTTTGGCCGGGAGCTTTGCGAAAACGATTGAGATAGCTGTTGCCCATACTCAGGTAAGCATTTGTTATGGCATCGGGGTCATCACTTTTCAGTGCAGCATCAAGACAGAGATTGGTATAATACTTCTGTTTTTCAGGATCTTTCCAATAGGCGTGTATGGCAGCAAGGCGGTGGTAAATGATGGTTTGATGGATGAAAGCCTCCTCTCCTTCGAACAGACGTAGTGCTTCCAGCATATATTCATAGTCCTTATCCGGGTTTCCCACCATATTTTCCAACCATCCTTTTTGAGAGAGTACCCGTCCCTTTACGATCTTGTCCTCTGTCCGGGACGCATACCATTGAGCACTGTCTATGGCCTGAAATGCCAAAGCAATACTATCCTGTTGATAGTACAAATAACCCAGGAGGGCGTGAGTGATTGCACTATACTTTTTGTCTTTTTCCGGGTAACTGAGCTCAAGAGCTTCTTTTGCCATTTTCATTGCCTTTCCCGACTGTCTGTTCATTGACAGTATTCTGGACAATTTGTACATGGCTTCGATACGTTCCCCGTTTGTAGCACCCGGATTGTCGATAATGGTGTTCAGGGAATCGATAACTACAGATTGTGCCCGTGTTCCGGACGGGCGGAACAAAGTGGTAAAAAAGATAAAAAAGCAAATAAATAATGATCTACCCATGCAGTAAAGATATAAGAATTACAACTCCCCTGCTCAAATATACAAATTTCGCGGATGTTTTGTAGCCGTCGTATATGCGATATGAATTAACCCCGAAAAGGAAAATTTATGTGTGTTATTTATATAATTATGATTCGCAAAAAGTGAAGTTTTATGTTTTTTTAAAATATTATGCTTGCATAATATATTCACTTTTAGTATCTTGCCATTATATATAATTCGATATTTGATTTGGTATTTTTTATTTTTTAACCTTAATTCTTAAATTTTAGTATTATGTCATTTAAAGCAACATTATCCGTTGGCGGGAAAAAAGTAAACATTCTCAACGCCAACTACGACCTGGCACAGGAAGTAGATGCCACAGGACGACCTTCTTCAGTAACCCGCGGCGGACGAATTTACCTGACCGTAGAATCTACCGGAGACTCTTTCTTTTTCGAGTGGATGACCAACAATTTCGAACGTAAGAACGGAACCATCACCTATATTAAGCGTGACACTGACGCCAAACTTCGCGAAGTGAACTTCACGGAAGGATACCTGGTGAAGTACAAAGAGAATTTTGATCACAGAGGAGATAATCCTTTGACAGAGACTTTCACCATCTCCTGCCGTATGATTGCCAGCGGAGGCGGCGAACATATCAACGAATGGGTATAATGCCATTCCTTAATTTATTGTAATAAGCGATCAAGTCAAATATTACTGAAAGGGGATGGTGAACAATCATCCCCTTTATTACCCAAACTTTCCCCCCTCAAAAGCTAAACCAATTCTGGAGATATCCTTATTTGTACATGGGATATGTGACCATTTTGTAAAAAACGGGTCGTATTAGATAAGAGTATAAAACTGTACTTTAGCATTTTTACTGATATATAATTAATACTTTTAGTTTATGAGCTTTTTGGCGCGATTGACAGTGGACGGGAATGAATACAATATTCTGGACTGTTCCTATTCCTTTCACCAGGAGACTGACCACAACCGTAAACCCGTAGGGACGGCACGCGGGGGATTGATCCACCTTTTATTGGAATCCAATGGCAAGACCAATTTTCTGCACTGGATGGTCTCGCCCACCCAGACCAAGGATGGAAGCATTACTTTTTATAAACGGGATGCGATGAGCCGACTGTATAAGATCGATTTTAAAAAGGCCTACTGCATCCAGTTCAAAGAACATTTTAATGCCCATAACACGGCACCTTTGCAGACCCATATGGTCCTTTCGGTAAAAAAGATGAAGGTAGAGGATGTGGATTTTGAGAATACCTGGGATTAACCCGCTAAATTTGCCTGAATCATGATCAAGGACGAACTGGAAAAATTACACTACCAGGTTATACAACCCAGTCTGGAACAGGCCAGGTGCCAGGCGGGGCCCATGCTTCGGTCCTGTACTCCCGGTACCTTTGACCCTTTTCCCGTGTTAAGTACTCTTTTCCAGGAACAAATGGAAATGCGGAAATACGAACTGGCCAATATAGCAGAATCCATAGACTGCCAAAGCCAGGGGATGACCCTGGATGAAATGGACAGGCTTATTATGAATATGAATACTGGCAGCTCCGGCAACGATCCCTTTAAAAATTACGTTCGTCCGGTAGATTTTGGAAAAACAGGTTATAAGGTGTTCAATGGCTACCAATGGGTAGAACTTTCTGAACAGGCCACAATACATATGGATGACAGTTTCGGTCAGGAAATACAAGTATATGCCGAAGACCCTGCTACCGGCTATCGTTTGCGTATTTTTGATGATCCTTCCACTCCCGGAATAGAACTGGCTGAAAGCACTTATGATATGTTCCCTGATGAAATGGACCATCTGCACAAAGGAACTTTTAACAATAAAATACCGGAACCCGAAAGCCGGTTTGCGTATTGGGAAGATCCTTATTATCAAACCATAAAAAAAGGTGTTGGAGTTGGAGGAATCGTTACGGGAGCTTTGGAGTACAGGCATGTGGGGGAACTTATTCCTGGGGTAAGCCTGGAAAACAATATTGGGTGGTATACGAATAAGAAAGGTAAAGTTCGCGGATTATTCAGGCAAAGGACAGGCCCGGGTCCTGGGTTGCATAAGATCGGGGCAAGAAATGCGCTTAAAAGGGCCAAGGTATACAAGACCATAGGAAGAAGGCTTTTTGTGGTAAGTGCTGGATTTTCGATATACGAAATAACTGAAGCTCATTATAATGCAGATGCTAACAAATGGGGTGTGACAGGAAAAGCTGCTCTGGACATTACTATGGGGGTTATTGGACTTACAAACCCGATAGGTTGGGTCATATCCGGAACTTATTTTATAGGAGATGCGTTTGGCTGGTGGGGCGACTGGGGTAAATCTGCTGCCCAGCAGGAAGCAGAAGCAGAGGCCCTAAGACAGCAACGGCTATACAATCAATATTTAATGGAAATAACCCATGACCGGGAGTTTATGATAGAACTGGAAAAAACCAATCGACAGGAATTATTGGAAAATGCCATGCCGGTAAAAGATAATACTGAACTTCATAACCCACGTCTTATAAAAGAAATCATGAATAACTAAATATGAGTTGGTTAGAAAAAATACAGGCCCCAAAATTTTATAGATTTATTTATTATAAATCGTACAAACTTTTTTCAAAGGTTAGCGATGACGCTCCCTTGGCAGCGGAGTATGTTCTTTTTATCACGTTATTATTTCAACTGGTTTTTTTAATTGGTTTAATGAGCATAGTATCTGGTGTAAATTTATGGGGAGAATATATCACAGGTCACAATAAAGCCGTAGCGATTTTTTTTATTGCTCTTTTTCTGGGGATGGTTTATCTGCTTTTTGTATATAAAAAAAAATGGAAACGGATCGTTGAAGAATTTGATAAAAAAAATGGAAAGAACAATAGGGGCGTTGGGTATTTATTCCTGTACATAGTAGGGAGTATTGGACTCTTTGCTCTGGGAGTGTGGTTTTTAACTTTTAATAATCCTAATTATATCTGAAAAGGTGTAGTTCACTAAGATGGGCTATAAAGCTGCTTTCAAAAATTCCGGGGTAGCAAAACAATAATATAAAAAGACAATAGAAAATATGGCATTCGGATTCCCCCCAAAATGCGTTCAGGACATTCCCTTCAACGGCATGGACAAATCACATTTTTTGATCATTGCCATCGATACGGCATTCGACCTTGGTTGGAAGATGATGGTCATTGATGAAACGGGGTTTATTGCCCGGACCAGATTTTCCTGGCGGTCGTGGACTGAAGAAGTGACTATGGATATCAACAATGAAAAGGCAACTATTAAGAGCGAATGCCCCGGAAGCCAGATTTTGGACTGGGGCAAGAATAAAATAAATATCACCGCTTTTTTAAAGGCTTTTAAAGAAACAAAAAGCAGATTAACACGGGAAGAAATAGAAGACAAGCTGACAAACTTGCGGAAAGAACTTAAAAAAGAGCATAACGAAGAAGATACAGATCAATAACATAAAAATCTACGGCAATGATGAATGCAGAAATTAACCAACTGACCAAGAGCCTTCTCGAAAAGGTAACCGTACAAATAGAAGGTTTTGACCGCCGTGTAGAGTATAAAAATCTTTCCCTTTCCCAGGGCATGGCTTCTCACCATGATTTCAGCTTTTTCTGGAGGTTTAGTGAGGCCCCGGTCGAAGATTTCCGGCAGCAGGCCGAGGTTATTCAAAAATACCACGCGAGCCGGGTCCTTGTCAAACTAAAAGACGAGAAAGGCGGAGAGATCAGATTTATCGGGGTCATTACCCAAATGCATCCTTCCGATGCCACCGGGTATATCATCCAGGGGAAAAGTCTAACCGTTATGCTGGATGACATACCCCAAAGCCAGACCTTTATCGATAAGTCATTGCCGGATATCATCCATGATGCCACCCGTGATATTCCCCAGGAACTGATTCGGTCAGAGGGTATTTCTCCCAAATACCCGGACAACCTGGCTTATATTGTGCAATATAACGAAACAGATTTTACCTTTATACGACGTATGGCCAGGCGCTATGGCGAATGGTTCTATTACGACGGGGAACAGCTGCAGTTCGGAAAGTTGCAATCCTATAGCACAGAACTGGTAGATAAGGTAAACCTGCATCATTTTGTTCCGGGCAGCAGTATCCTGTCCCATAAGGTGAGTTTAAAGGGATATGATTATGAAAATGCAGAAACACTCACCGAACAAAAGCAGACCCCCGAACAAAACAGCCGAAGCCTGTTTGCCCGGAATGCTTTGAACAAGTCTTCTCAAAATGTACATAACCGTCAAAACCGGAATTATCAATATGTGGCCCATGTAGGCAACAACAGGGAATTACAGGAAATGCAAAAACTCCTTCAGAAGGCCAGTGAAGCCAATACGGTGATCTATTCCGGGGTAAGTGATGCCCCTTTACAGATAGGGGGAACGGTTACCATTATAAAAAATGGTATCCAAAGTGAATTTGTAATCATCAAGGCCACCCACAACTCTCAGGCCGTAGGAGAGTATCGCTGTCATTTTGATGCGATCCCCGCGGATATGGCTGTACCTCATTATACCGATCCATTCCATACCATAAGAACAGCAGAAACCCAACCCGCTGTTGTTACGGATAATAATGATCCCAAAGGCCTGGGACGGGTAAAGGTAAAATTTCACTGGGATTACGAAAGTACCTGGATACGGATGGTGCAACCCTACGGAGGAAGCAGCAAGGGATTTTATTTTATCCCGGAAACAGGAGAAGAAGTACTGGTGGCCTTCGAAGGGGGGAATGCTGAAAAACCATATGTCACCGGTACCATGTACAATGGCAACCAGGTAAGTGGCTATGCTACGGCAGAGAATGACCTCAAGGTGATCCACACGCGCAGCGGGCATATCATTAAACTCAATGATGCCAAGGGAGCAGAAAACATAACCATTACCGACAAGAATAAAAACACTATTTTTATCGATACTGTCGGTAATAATATCGATATCACGGCCAACGAAACAATGACACTGAACGCGAAAAATATGAAGATCAATGTCGAGGAAGACCTGGCTATTCAGGTAGGGAACAATAAATCCGAGATCGTGGGCAATGACCATATGTTCAGTGCAAATAACAATGATATACAGGTCAACGAAGAGATCAAGGTGATCAGTGCCACCTATAAACAACAGGCACAGGAAATGACCACCGATACCAGTGGGGAAATAAAGACCAATGCAGGAGGGCTTATCACCATAGCCAGTGCCGAAGGCGTAGATTACGGAGAATAATTGCAGCTTATGGAAAATTCAAATTCCGGAATAACACTAACGGCACAAAATACAGGTGCACAGAACCAGGAACCGGCACAGGTACTGAGTGGGGTGGATGTACAAACCTCCAACGTATATGTGGGCAATGCGGAATATGAAGAATACCTGCCGGAAGATGTTGTCAATGTTACGATCGGTGTCTTTTTCGACGGGACCATGAATAACAGGAAAAATGTAAATTCCCGCCTGGAACACGAAAAAGCGGAACGGAACGAACCTCACAGGGCGGATGTTGCCGCAAAATACAGGGAAGGGACAGGCAGTTATGAAAACGATCATTCCAATGTTTCCCGTATGGAACCGTTTTACGAAAAGATCGATAATGAAAACCTGAAGCAATTCTCCATTTACATAGAAGGTATCGGAACAGAGGATTATGAAGGAGATAGCAAGATCGGAGGGGGATTGGGAACAGGATCTACCGGGGTAAAGGCAAAAGTATATAAAGGGTGTGAAAAAGTTGCGGAAACCGTCGGCGAAGAAGGGATAGAAAAAATAAACATACTTACCATTGATGTTTTTGGTTTTAGCAGGGGTGCCGCAGCGGCAAGGCATTTTATTTATGAGATCCATCACAGGGAGGGCGATTTAAAAGAAGTGATCCCCCCGGCAGGACCGGGAGGAATGCCCACTAATATATATTATGAAGTGGATCGGGGAAGATTGGGAGAACATCTTCAAAGGAACGGGATAAAAGTAAAAATGCTTCAGGTCCGTTTTACCGGGCTGTACGATACGGTAGCATCTTATGGAGTGGCCCATTATAACGATACACAAGACCTGGGACTGGATGCCGTAAGAAGGTCGAGATACACATTACAATTGGCTGCAGCGGACGAACACCGCAATAATTTCAGGCTTACCAATATAAACAGCACCGGGGGAAGAGGACTGGAAAAGACTTTACCGGGTGTGCATTCCGATATAGGTGGCTGTTATGTCGATAATGCCGATGAAGATATCTGGGTGGATTATTCCCTTATCTCCCTTTCGAAGTTAAGGGAAGAACGGCAGCGTTTAATAGATGAAGGATGGTACAGGCCTGCTGAAATAACAGTTAATTCTTTTACGGGTGTATTAAGGGGATGGAGAAGAGGCCTGAGCAACAAGTATAGTTTTATCCCATTACAGATCATGGTGGAATATGCCCTTGAAAAAAGAGTGAATTTTGAGCTGGACTTATTGAGCAGACAATACTCCATAATTAATGAACTTACACATGTAAAGGCACGCCTGGATAGCTATGTAAAAGGCAATGCCCCTGAAATGGCTTATGATAACCCCGAAGACCACGAGGTTTTAAAAGAACTTAGAAACAGATACCTCCATTTTTCAGCACATTACGACGGTATTGGAATGGGGCCGAACAGAGAGAACGGAATACGGCAAAGAGTAATTCAGAACGGCTAATGAGACAAATAATCATCATATTTATAATGGCAGGCTTTATGTCCTGTACGAGTCAAAATCAAATGGAGAAATACGATTGGTTACCTTCGGTCTGTGCCCCAAAAAACTATCCGGCCGAAGTTGTTAGCGGATATTTTAATTTTAGCGAAGGCACTTCATTGTATATACCCGATGGCAGATTGTTAAAAAACGGTTGGGGAAAACCCGGTTCCATGCATGTAACGGGTGATGACCTGAAAGCCGTTCCGGAATCTATGGATATTGTATGGGCGTCATATACAGAAAAGCAATTTTACACCGGGCACTTTACCCTTCCGAAGGAAAAAATGGAAGCGCTTTTTAAAAAAGGGTTTACAGACCGTCTAAAAAAACAGAGCACTTATACCCGTATTTCTGTCGGTGTAGCCCCTGGCGGAATGGTGGCCGTATGGTTACTGGGCGGTGGAAAAACGGTTGAGGTGGCCCGTTTTCAGGCAGAAAAGACCCGGGAAGTCTCCAAAGAAACATTTATTCCCCACGCCGAGATGTCGGTAGAAGAGTATGTAGAACATGTGTATTCAACAAAAATCAGCGAAGAAATAAAAAACCAGCCACTCCCTTTTGATCTTTGGGATACCTACCGGGAGAGATACACCTGGCATCCGCAGATGGAATTTCAGGATAAAGAAACGCTTACAACAATATTGATAAGATATTACAACGGCGAAGGCCTTCATACAGAAGGTGGTAACCCTGAGATAACAAAAGACGAAAAAAGGGCCCTGCCCAAACGGTTCCGGCTGGAATGGCAGGATCAAAGCGGACAAAAATACGGGGCCAAAGTGATTTTTGAAGAAGAAGAGATCTTTAAGATATACAAAAAGGTCTTTAAAGAGAACAAAGAAGACAGGGCTACACTGATTATCCGGGTAAAGGAAGATAATACAGCATTACAATTGTTGTTAAAAGGGCAACAGGAGGAAATTCCCATTACAAAAGCGGAGATTAGGGTGTATCCGGTTTCAGATGATTGGTAATCCGTAAAAATGATGAGTACAACTGCAGATAAAGATATTACTTACGTATTGCACTTAAATAAAGAGCAAAGCATATATCATTATAAAGCAGAGGTGTATACCCGGATAAAAAAAGGAGAAACAGCTTTTTTTTCCAAAATAAAAATGCCCTTTTCCCTGCGATGTGAAGGGGCGGTCAGTACAAAAGCCATACAATTCAGGTTAACCCACCTGCAACGTGTGATGGTCGATGAAAAAGGGTTCCCCTTAAAAAAGTTATCAAAAGCCCGGCAGATCGCCCTGAAAGTGGCGACGATCAACGATGAGCTGGTCTTTGAGGTCAGCTCTTCCTTTGAGATACTGCGTGTGGTAAACACATCACAGGTAAGGGAAAAATGGGAGGAAATGAAACCCCGTCTGGTGGGGACATATCCCGATATTAAAAAAGAGTGGCTACCGGACTTTGAATGGCAATTACGGGAAGAAAACATACAGGACCTCTACAAAAAGGATACATTTTATGCCTTTCTTTTTGCCGGTATTTTTAACACCGGGCTGTCTCCCTACAAAGCAGTAAAAGAACCCGGATGGCTGAACAATGCAGTAGGTTCTGTCTCCCTGCCGCTCACCGTACATAAGAAGCTAAAAGATTTTTATCGTATTTTAGATACAGGGAGATTGGAATTTTCCGGAAAGCCGGACAGTGAGCATCCAAAATTTCCGCTACAAAAGCTGAACGTTTTTACGGGAAACCTGACTCCAGAGACAGGAAGTGAGCACAAGTTGTCTTTTAAATACAACGGCTATTACAATTTAAAGCCAAAATCCGGCCGGATAGACGGCGGAGCTTTGAAGATCGATATAGCAATAGGAGACCTGTACCGTAAGGAAACCGATATCCATTTAAAAATGCTGCACCATGAGTAACAAAATTTATGTGTGTGACGGAGCCATTGTAGAATGCGACCAGGGTTTTAACCCGGCCGAACTGAAGGTTACCGAAAACACAAAAATAAAAGTACAGGGCAAGCTAAAAGCCACAGACATGGACAGGCAGGTGCCCAAGACCTTCGGCAAATGCAAGCTCAAGCCCACCAGTGGCGACTATCTGCCCTGCGTGCCTGCCTTGCAGAAATGGACAAAGACCAGTGAAAAGACCACCCTGGGCGGAAGCAAGAAATTCCTGTTCCAGGACTCGGAATGCATGTGCAGTACCGGAGGAAAAATTACGATCACCGACCCCTTACAGGTAGACAGCGCCGGCAGCGTAGCCGAAGAATTTACCGAACTGGCACGTATGCTGCCCGGGGCCATGCTGGGTGCCGATCAGGCTCCGAAAGTAGTGGAGAGTTATTGGATGGATGAGGAAGGGAAAGAACGCATTAAAGGTTCAAAATATAAGGAAAACCTGAAACTATATGTGCTAACATCAAATGTAGATCCAGGAACTTCTGTTAAACTCAAGGTAGCAGATGATAAGCAGTGGGATATTGAAAAAGGGCAGAAAGAATTGATATACAAAGGCACTGTTATGGAGAATGGGGTTGCCGAAATGGAGATGGTGACCTTAAAAAAGGAATGGAAAGATACTGAAGAGAAATAAGCTATGGGAAGGACATTAGTTATAAAAAGTGTAGAAGTAGCTGGAAGGACTTTTGATTTTGATGAGAAATTAGAAGTTGAGGTAGAACCTTATGAGTGTCCGCATTGTAAAGAAGAGATTACTTTGGAGCAGATAAAAAAAACTATTGGTGGGACTATTTCTTCAAAACAGGAAGAAAATATAAATGCTGTACTGCCTTACTTAAACAAGTATAGGGAAGATTTTGGACTGGATACCTGTCTTAGGAAGGCGCATTTTGTTGCTCAAATAATTTTGGAATGTGCCAGGTTTAAAACTTTTGCTGAGTACGAATCCTATAGATACACTTCTGTAATCCCGGGTGTTTTTAGTAATGATACCATTACTTTTGACCAGACCATTGCCAATTCGTTGGAAGATTATTTAACCGATATAATCAAGATTGAAGACAAAGAGGGGAATATAATACCAAAAACTAATGCACAACTTAAGCAGTTGTTGTTAGATGAAGAAGTGCAGGTGATAGATAAAAAATTCTACGCTAAATATGATGGGGGAGAAGAATTACTTAAAGAGGTAAATGGAGAAGAAGAAATTAAATTTAAAATTATTTTGAAAAATCATGGTGTATTTGGTGTTCCCCTGCTCTCAAGAGCCTATGCTCCATATTCTGGGGACAAGAGAGAATTAGGTAATGGTGATGAACTTACCCGAGATGGATGGAAGTTTAAAGGAAGAGGGTTAAAACAGCTAACAGGGAGAAACCATTATAGCAAGTTTAAAGATTTTAGAGATTCTAATCCTTTTCCGGAGGATAATACTGGAGAAATTGATTTTACAGCTGAGAATGACAAAAATGACTTGACCGAAGGTAATTATTTAAAACTTTCTGAGAATTCGATGTATGCTACTCAGTCTGCACTGTATTTTTGGAATAAAGGGTCGGTCTATAAAGGAAAATATCCGAAAGATTTGGCAGAAGAAGATGATGTGGAAGGAGTATCAAAGGCTGTAAATTATTATGATACCGGAGGACTTCCAATGAGAGTAAAATATTATAAAAAAGCAAGAAAATCAGATGTTTTTAATCTCAAGAGGCACTTTCAACTTATTTATGAGAATGGAAATGAAGAACAAAAAAGAAGTGTTAAAAGATTACTCGAAAAATGGAGAGGAAAATATAAAGAAACAACTGAGTTATTGAAAAAAATAAATGAAGAAGAAATTATAGAACTCAAGCCTTTAGGCTTAAAAAAATAATTCCATATGAAATCTGTTTTAATAGGGCTTTTTGGATTGCTTTTTTTTATCTCATGCAAAGCACAAAAAATTATAAATGATATTTCTTTTCAAGTACAAAAAGATTCTGTTGAATTAAAAGATATTGGTTTTGTTACTGTTGAGAATTTATATATAAAGCTAAAGAACGGGGAAAAAGAGAAAAGAGCAAACGATCTAATTTTTGAACTTTCAGAAAATTTCATCAATAATTCGGAAATAAATAAGAGTATAGAAGGTAAAAAAGCTCTTTTGGAAAGTTGTAACGATTCGGAAATATCCAACTGCAATTATATTGTAGAGAAATATCAGATTTTATACGAGAAAAATGGACTTATAAATATTGAATATAAATTCCACCCTTTGTTTTCACCTCGTGAATATTATAAGTATGCATGTTACGATCTTAATAAAGTCGCAAAAATTAATGCTAAAGATTTTCTAAAAGAACCAATTACATTTCTTGAGGTATGTAATACAAAAATCGAGGAAAAATACAAAGAGTATCCTTCAGATAGTGATGGATATGAGATGGTCTCTGAATATTTAGAAAATAAGAATAAAATAACCATTGAAGATTTGGATGAAATTAGAATTATTCGAGATGATGTAGGCGGCCGGGTATCAGGTATAACGATCAACTTTCAGCCTTTTGGAGGGGTATATTCATTTCTAAACATGGATAATTTATTGTATTTTAAAATAAAAGAATTAAAACCCTATCTCAAAGAAGATTTTAAAAAGCAGCTCGGGTTGGAGTAGAACAAGGGAACTTATTTATTCCATGGGGATAGCGATGAAAAATTATAAAAAATTTGTATTGTGTTTGTTCCCCATTTGGCTAGTAGTTTTATGTTGTTCTGGGCAAATAACAGTTGCTTCAGAACGGCAAACTGAAAGAATTGAAGGCATTAGCTTTCAGGATTCACTTGTTTTTTGGAAATTCGACGGTTTAAATTCCGAGGAATACAGTGATATGATGTCTTTGAATCAAGTATTAAAAAAGTACTGCATAAAAAATGGGCGACTGTATGACAAGGTCAATAAAGTGAATGTAAGTGGGATACATTTACAACTGAAAAGAAGCGCATTATGTGGAGAAGATGTATCTATTGTGATGGGGTTGCCTGTAAATCACTATTATAATTTTAAAGGTCGGCAAAAAGATTGGCGTTTTTTTAAGTACGATACAAATGGAAACCTGGACACATTTACTATTGCAAACTATACTACGCAGTTTAATAGAGGGGCTGGCTACTGGAAAGATTTTTATTTTGAAGATTTAAATACATATAAAAAAAACAATCTTAAAGTAAAAGAAGAAGGCCGGGTAAAAAAAAACTTCAAATATGGAGAGTGGAAGTACTATAACGAAAACGGAACATTAGACAGTATCAAAAATTACACCTTAAAGGATTCCATAGATGTGCGTTTCCCGCATTGTATCTTTAATAAGAAAGAGCCGTGTTATTGAAAGAAACGAGAACGCGGCTATTAAATAGGTACTCGTTGTTCAAAAGAGCGCCAGTGAGTAGTATCATTAGTATTCTAATATGTATTCTTACCAACAGTTGCACCTGTAAAAAAGTCATATATGATGCAGAAAACCCACCTCCTCTACCATTTAGTGTTGTTAAAAACATGACCAGCAGTATTGGGGGAGAAGTGGAGGTAAGCCTTTTTTTTAAACGCTATAAAGTTAATCCTAAAGGGTTAATAGTTAGAAAAGCACATGATTCAGAATATTATATTGAAAAAGAGAGCAGGGATACGATAATCCACCATCCGGAAAAACCTTATGGGGCCACTTTCTATTTTTTCAGGGACATCGATAAACGGAAAAAGATTAGATTAGATGAAAATGTAGTTGTTTTTAAAGGAATCCCAATTGAAACCTACGAGCGAACTATAACACAATGGAACGGTAAAGAAGTAGACACTTTACTGCAAAAAACGGTAGAATATTGCAATAATGCCATACATGGAAATATGAGAATTGTAAAAGAAGAAGATAGGACCATTCTTTATTCGACTAAATTTAAAAAAGGTTCAGGTTACTGGAAAGATTTTTTTTACACAGGTAGTTTAAAAGAAGAAGGCCAGGTAAAAAAGAATTTCAAATATGGAAAATGGACTTATTACAATAAAAAAGGAGAAATAGACAGCACAAAAACATACACATTAAAAGACTCCATAGATGTGCGTTTCCCACATTGTATTTTTAATAAGAAAGAGCTGTGTTATTGAAAGAAACGAGAACGCGGCTATTTAAATAGGTACTCGTTGTTCAAAAGAGCGCCAGGGAGGCTAATTCAGTACATCCTTTACTACCAAAATCAAGGAATGTCAAGAGTGTCCAGCCATGCTAAAAACATTTGTTTTTCTTCTTCATTAAGAATGGCCTCCCGGTGCAATAAGGTATAAGACGAAAGAGGCATCTTGTCATTTTCAATTTGGCTTTTGATAGACCTTAATTTACTTCTTTTCTTTCTGGAAGAATAGTTTCCCCATTCATTAAAATTCAGTTCGTATTTTCCTTCTTCTACGTGTTTTTCCAGGTACCAGCTGATCAGCTGAATTTTATTGTACCATGGATATTCTGTATTGTTACTGTGACAGTCGTAGCAGGACACCCTGATCTTGCGTTCCAATGTTTTGGGGACCTTGTTGACCGACAAAAAATCAGATTTAAGAACTATTTTACTTTGGTTACGCGTTTTGGGTATAAACTGTATACCTACAAACGTAACCAATAGTATTATGATCGAAATTTTGATAATTCTCATCTACTTGTTTATTTCTTTCTGTACCTTACCACAGGAGAGCATTTTTTGACCAAAATAAGGGTTCTTTACTTCGCTGTCGGCACTTAACCACTTGCCCCCTTCATTCTCATTGTATATGAGGTAGTACTGCTAATAATACCTTGAAAAAATGAGGGAAAAAGAACGCCTCATAGAAGAAAAGGAAAGTGTACTAAAACAAAAAGAAGAAGAAACCCGTGAACTGGAACAAAAAGTGAACGAAGCTTTTAAAGAAGTGGTAGCATTGGCGAAGGAAAATAACCCTGAGTTTATCTCCCGGTTCATGGAAGTATATCCGGATTTTTATTCGAGATTATTGGATATGGACCCCAACTTGCAGGCCAGTGAATTACACTTTTGTGCCATGCTGTTCCTCAATTTCTCTACCAAGGAGATTGCTGCATATACCTATGTCACCCCCAAGGCGGTCCAGACCCGGAAATACAGGCTCCGGAAAAAATTCGACATTCCTTCTGATAAAGATATTTCATTGTGGCTTAGGGAGTTGGATAATAAATAAATGTTTTATAAAACATGCGGAAATCCCTTTGTCCGGCACTCCGATGTATTTTATTATGTTAAAATTTTAACTTTTCATTAACTTTTTTTTATGAATTTAATAATTTATATATATTTGCTCAAGACCTATCCTGAATTGTAAAATCTACCTCATTTAATTTTATTTTTTTAACCTAAAACTTTAAGTATTATGAAAATGAAACGATTGTTTTTATGGATGCTAACGCTACCCCTGATTTTTATTTCTTGCCAGAATGATGAGATAAGTGAGGCAGATGATCTGAACAATTTGGAAAAAACAACAGAGCTCAGCGCCGAAGAGCTCGCGGGCATCAGGATGTGTAAGGACGTCTACCCGGAAGGTGTCACCCCCAGGGCCGCTGCCATTAGCGATAAGGTTTGGCCAAATGGCATTACGCTTACGGTGAAATTAGACCGGAACGCCTCTCAGTACGTCAGGGACAAGGTGATGCAATACGCCAACGAATGGTCAGAACATGCCAATATCACATTTAAATTTGTTACCAGGGGCAAGGCAGACATCAGGGTAACTTTTAAATCCGGAGGGTCTTACTCCTACATAGGTACGGATGCACTGCTTATCAAAGGCGGGGAAACCATGAATTTCGGATGGTTTGACGATAATACTTCCGACGGGGAGTTCAGCCGGACCACCATTCACGAGTTTGGTCATGCGCTCGGGCTGATACACGAACATCAGCATCCCGAAGTAGATATTCCATGGGATAAACCAAAAGTATATGAATATTATGGAGGAGCACCCAATTACTGGTCAGAGGACCAGGTAGACCATAACCTCTTTGCCACATACTCCACTTCAGAAACACAGTTCAGCGAATACGACCCCCTGTCCATTATGCATTATTCCGTAGACAATGCGTTGACCATAGGTGACTTCGAAGTCGGTTGGAATACTCAATTATCTGATACTGATAAAACCTTTATTGCCGAACTATATCCTTACTAAAAAGCAGTAAGGCCTTTTAGGAAATTGGTCATATCAATGTGTATAGTGTTATCCCTGAACTATACACATTGATTTGTTTTTAATCCACCCGCCGGCTAATATATATGAAAGTACGTTAAATTGTTAAAAGACAGTTACCGGTATATGTTTACTACATTTAGATTTTTCCTGGTCTTTTGTTTTCTGTTTCTCTTTTTCGATGGCTTACACGGGCAGGAAATCCGTAGAAACGGACTTTCCATACAGCCCTATGTAAAGTACAGGCAGGAAGATCTGCGCTGGTCTGTGGCCGGCGATATCCGGGGGCAGAACCCAAACATTTTATCGGAGCTGATATGGAAAAGAATACAAGGTCCGGAAGCAGGCGTATTGTTTGGTAAAAGGATATCCAAACGTTTTTCCGTACAAATGGATATGTCCTATATGGCCATTGCATCAGGAAGGGTAACAGATGCAGATTACAGCGAAGACAACAGGCAAGGCAATTTTTATCGCGAAAAACTGCGTGCAGACAAAGGGTATGTGTTGTCATTCGATGCCAGGTTGCAATACTGCCTTTTGGTTAATTCCGGAATACGAATCATTCCTTTCCTGGGCTATACCAGTAAATACCAGCACCTGTATATGCTGGATAATAAAGTACCTTTAATAGAGGGAAAAGAACTTAAAAGTACTTATACGCCCCATTGGTATGGAGGTTCCGCAGGGAGTACATTTATCTTTGACATACAAAAATTCCGGATCCTTCTTGAAGTAGAAGGCGATCTGGTAAAATATACTGCCGGGGCAAACTGGAACCTAAGGGAAGAGTTGGCACATCCCGTGAGTTTTAAACACCATGCCACAGGTAAAGGTGTCAATGCCCGGTTGTTTGTAGAATATCCCATCGGTAAGAAAACATATATCACATTTAATACGGATATTTCCTATCTGGAAACGGGAAAAGGAAGAGATAAGACCTTTTACCAAAGTGGATCGGAAGCAGTAACCCGGTTAAATTCGGTGATCAACAGATCATTCGGTATAGGATGTGGGCTTAAGTTTAAATTATTGTGACCCGGTTATAGACAGTCTTATGAACTTTTGGGCATAATCTGAAATAGCCCCAAACAAAAAGCGGAACAAAAAAAGAATGTTTTCCCTTTGCTCCGTCAAGTGCACTTCACAAAACGATTTTCGTACCGTTTTATACAGGGTTTGAAGAAATTGGCGTTCAGGAAAGTTGGGGGACTTTAAAACTTCTCACCATATGGCAACTAATACAATATTATGTTCACGATAGATTTTTATAAAAATCATATGGATTATCGTAATGAAACTATATTGTTTTTAGATTGGCTTCACTTTTCTTAAACTGTTCAGGCATAAAAAGGCAAGTGTTAACGATAGAATCACAGATATCCCTGCTGTCCAATGCATTCCATTAGTAAAAGCCTCTTTTGCTAAAACAATAAGGTCAGATGCCCGATCTGCCGATAGCTGATTTGCACGAGCGATAACACCTCCCAGGGAATCGACAATATTTAATTCGTTTTGAAGATCAGATCTGAACATTTTGTTTTTGTAAGCCAGTGTGCCAATACTTCCTAAAATTGCAATGCCCAGTGCTCCACCCAATTCTGAGCTTGTTTCGGACATTGATGAGGCCAGGCCGGCTTGCTCAGGCGGGGCACTTCCCACAATGGCATCTGTCACCAATGTAAAGACCAATGCAATCCCGAGAGAAAAGATGGTAAAACCGCTTACTATAAAAAACAGATCAAAGCTGCCTCCGAGAAAAAGCAGTAACCCAAAACCCAGAGCAGCAAGGACGAATCCCGCAGTCATGATAAACACAGGCTTGAATTTAGTGGTCAGATATTGGGTGGTGAGTGCACCGATGATAAACCCGATCCCTGAAGAAATGCCCCATAAACCTGCTTCGAATGCAGAAAAGTCCATGACCAGCTGAAAATATTGTGCAATAAATAAAAACATCCCGAAAAGCATAAATGCGGCCAGGAGGTTCAGGCTTAAAGAAGTAGAAAATTTTCGGTTTTCAAATAGCTTTAAATCGATAAAGGGATTATCCAATCTCTGTTGCCGTCGTATAAACAGCCAGCCAATCAGTATGCCGAGCAGTATAAAAAAAACCGGCTGAAAGTGAAGCCCTTCCGTTACAGCCATCTTGATGCCAAATACTGCAGACAAAATAGCAGTCAATGACATTAGGGCACTGATGAGATCCATTTTCCCCGGATTGGGATCTTTGAACTCAGGAAGCAGGAACGGGCCCAGAATCAATAATAGGATCATTATTGGAATAGCAACCAGAAAGACAGCTCCCCACCAGTAAAATTCCAGTATGATACCACCGATCACCGGACCTATGGCGCCACCGATGGAAAAGCTGGTAATCCATACTCCGATAGCCAGGGTTCGCTGTTTTGGGTCTTCAAACATGCTTCTGATGAGGGATAGGGTAGAAGGTGCCAGCGTAGCGCCGGCCACCCCCAGAATGGCTCTTGAAGCAATCAGGGAATTGGCACTGTTTGAAAAGGCGGCCAATACAGAAGCCAGTCCGAAGACGGCAGCACCGATTAACAGCAATTTTTTTCTGCCGATCCTATCGCCCAATGCTCCCAGCGGGATCATCAGTCCCGCGATGACGAAGCCATAAATATCTACAATCCATAATAACTGTGCACTGGTGGGTTGAAGATCCTCGCTCAACTTGGGCACTGCCAGGTTAAGGATAGTGAGATCCATGGAATAAAGCATACACGGCAGGGCGATAATGGCAAGCCCGATCCACTCCTTTGTTCCTGCTTTTTTTACGGCAATCTCCTTTTTCATAGCACATTAGTTTTTTGTTAGGTGTTTAATTTGAATGAGACAGGAATAGGATTGATTACTGTTCATTTTTATCTATCTTGATGAATATGACAAAGTTCAGTGATCTGTTTTGCATATAAGGAGTGTGAAAACGACTATTTAGAGGGGGGAATGTGACATATTACCGCTTTATAGCCGAAGCAAACATAAAATAGGAACTATTTATCAAAATAAAATAAACCCGACATTGACCGGAAAATCTGGTATAATCGTATGGGGAGATAATGCATTTCTTGATAGGGAGAATCAGATCAAATAAAAAATGCCTTAAAAATGATAAGCCCTTATAAATTTTATGATTTACAAGGGCTTATGGCCATTTGTAGTTCTAAAAAGTGCGCTTAACTGAACAATTTTCGAACCGTTTTATGCAGGATTTGAAGAAGTTGATTGAGGAAAATCGGATAATTTGTATCTTTAATGAAGTTGTGGATGCTACTGCACATACACACGAAACGTTGTGCGTTAGCCTGGAGAACAAAGGGATCGAAGAATACCAACAATCTTTGTAATGTATAACAATAATCTCATAAAACAATGAAGCTACTAAAGGCAATTGGTAAGCAGCTACAGCATCCCAGGGGGCTATTCGGCAAGATTTTGTTTGCATGGATGACGAGAATGACTATTACGCATGCCAGGTGGACAGCAGACCTCCTGGATGTACAGCCGAACGATGATATCCTCGAAATAGGTTTCGGAAACGGTGCAAATATTAAATTGTTGTTACAGCGAGCATCCGGAGGCACCGTGACAGGTGTCGAAATATCAGAGACTGCTCTCGAAATGGCATCTGGGAAAAATGCCAAAGCAATCTCGGAAGGCAAAGTGATACTACACCTTGCCCCAGGTAACACCCTTCCTTCTACAGATGGCGTATTTGACAAGGCATGTACGGTTGCTACGGCGTATGTCATTGAAGATCCGGGAGCAGTATTTAAAGAAATGTACCGTGTCCTCAAACCCAATGGACGTGCGGCCGTTACATTTCCCATCCGGGAGAATTTTATGCGATTTAAACCAGTAGGAACGGAAGGCTTTTACCTCCATAAGCTTGCAGATCTTGAAACAGCATTTCGCGATGCGGGCTTTATCAATTGCCGAACCGAACGTAATGACCGGGTAAAATTTGGTGCTCATTGTATGCTTGGAGAGAAACCGGACATCAACTAAAAAGGGCTTCCCATGGACAACATCTATCCTTTAATGCCAAAATAAAATCCATGATCCCGGATTGATCCGTGATCCGCAATTGCATTTAACAGCCGTACAGAAATAAAAAAGGGAGCAAAGAAGAATATTTCCTCTTTGTCCCGTCAAAGTGTGTTTCACAGCATAATTTTCGAACCATTTTATACAGGATTTAAAGAAATTAGTACACATAAAACAGAGTATCCTAAACGATGGTTTTATTTGTAATAATAAAGTGTATATCTGTCCTGTTTGGCGGCTCCAATGATACAGATCTCGAACCCATTTTTGGAAGCCCCCGAACTTTTATGTACGATTTTGGAATTAAAATATTCAAAACTGAAATGTAATTAGAATGCTATAGGCAAACATATGAATGTAAGTTAATACACGTGTTTTTAACGGTTATTATTTATAATATTTTATACGATTATACGTTTATTTAAAGTAGAAAATTTTATATCTTATCAGATTAAGATTATATTTTTTTAAGATTATTTTTGGTTTTTATAAAACAGAAATATATATTAGCAATCATTTAATCTCATCGATGACCAATTTATACCTGTAGATTTCAGGGATGATGTTTCCAGTTTTTTTAAAAAAAAATATTGTTGTAGTTGTTTGATTTTTAGTATTTTGAAACAGCTGTTCTTGTGCAGGACATTAATTGAATTGAGAATGTCTGAATAACAGATACACATTGTTTTAACAAAATAGTAATAAATTCTTAAATAAGTTGACGATATGGAATTAAGAGATCTTTAACTAAATTCGACCTGTTTTTTTAATCTATCCCCCCTCTATATTATAAGTTCATTTTATAACCCAAATCTTATCAACCTATGAACAGCGAAACGCTTCTAGGGCAGTTGAATATTGCCCGGAAAAATGAGAACAGGGGAATTACTTTTATATCGGGTACGGACGCAGAGGAGAAGGTTTCCTATAAAGCCCTTTATGCAAAAATGCTTTTATGCCTGGGATATTTGCAATCCAGGGGGCTGCAACCGGGAGACGAGGTTGTTTTTCAGATTGATGATAATAAAGATTTTCTGATCTCATTCTGGGCTTGTATTGCCGGGGGCTTTATACCGGTACCGCTTTCTGTTTCACATCATAAGGAAGGGATCTCCAAACTTCTTCGGGTATGGCAGGTATTAAATACGCCTGTTTTATTGACCACTACTTCCAATTTCGAAAAACTCGGCAAACATATCGATGTTGATAGCAGCGTTAATGATCGTGTGCTTTTTGTCTATGATGCAAAGGGCCATGAAATTGGGGGAGCTGTACATCAAAGTTCTCCCGATGATATTGCATTCATTCAGTTCTCTTCCGGTTCTACCGGTGATCCGAAAGGTGTTGCCCTGACACATACCAACCTGCTCAAAAATATAGAAGGGATCATAACCGGGGCATCCCTGGAAAATGGACATAGAATATTCAGTTGGATGCCTCTTACTCACGATATGGGGTTAATAGGCTTCCATCTCACCCCGGTAGTTCTGGGGGCCGATCAGTATATTATGCCTACCGAGCTCTTTATAAGGCATCCCTTATTGTGGATACATAATTTGTCAAAACGCCGTATTCATGTTACTTCTTCCCCGAATTTTGGCTATCAACACTGCCTTAAATTTTTCAATGAAGACAAGTTGCAGGGGGTAGACCTGTCTTCGGTCTGTAGGATATTTAACGGTGCAGAGCCCATTTCGGCAGAGGTATGCCGTCAGTTCCTGGACGCTTTTAAACCTTTCGGATTAAAGCAAAGCGCTATGTTTACCGTGTATGGCCTGGCTGAGGCCTCCCTGGCGGTAACCTTTCCCCGTGCCGGCCGCCCCATGTCCTCAATAAAGGTCGACAGGAGATCACTGGGGCCGGGACAACGGGTTGAACTCATTTCGGAACGGGCCCTGGAAATGGTAAACTGCGGCAAACCCATTTCCTTTTGCGAACTGCGGATATCGGATGAAAATGGAAAACCCGTGGAAGAAGGTACAGTGGGATTTGTACATATCAGGGGAGAAAATGTCACCAAAGGCTATTATAACAATCCGGAAGCGACAGCCAGGACCATAGACAGCGATGGCTGGCTGAATACCGGGGACCTGGGTTTCATCTACAAGGATGATACTTTCATTACCGGGAGGATGAAAGAGATCATTTACGTCGCAGGGCAGAACATTTACCCTCACGACCTGGAACGGGTTGCTGAAGAATTGGATGAGATCGAGGGAGGGAAAGTAGTTGCCTGTGGTATCCCAAACGAGAGTGCCGGCATTGAGGACATCGTACTCTTTGTACTGTTCAAACGAAAAGCCCCTGATTTTTTGCCTCTTCTGAAAAAACTAAAAAAACACATTACAACAGCAGTTGGTATAGAAGTAGCCCATATGATCCCCGTCCGGAAAATCCCGAAAACTACCAGTGGGAAGATCAAAAGGGTAGCCATGGCGGAAGAATTTATCAGTGGGACATACGAGGGGGTATTACAGGAGCTCAGGATATTGCTGGAAGAGGAATTACAGGAAACAGTTATTGCAAATGATAATAATACATACACATACCTAGAAACTTATACCTGGATACGACACTGGTTGTCCAAAAGGCTGCAATTACCCGTAGAAGAGATCACGGCGACAAAAAGCTTTGAAGAACTGGGGATGACCTCTCTTATTGCTGTAGAGTTTTCCCGGGCCATAGAAACAGACCTTGGCCTGAAAACCAATCCTACCATAGCGTGGAACTTTCCCGATATGCAAAGCCTTGCTAAGGGTTTGTGTAATAAAGAAGTAGAACAGGATCCCCTGGATTTTAACCAAGAAGAAGGGGAGGGGGGTATAGACGAACCCATAGCCATTGTGGGAATGGCCTGCCGTTTCCCCGGGGCTGACTCCCCGGATGAATACTGGACACTCCTGGAAGAAGGAAGAAGCGGTATCAGGGAAGTGGAGAACAGCCGGTGGAACAGGGAATACATTTTATCGAAAGCAGAAAAAACGATAACCAGGGGAGGTTACCTGAACGATATCGACCACTTTGATGCCCCGTTCTTCCGTATTGCCCCGGTAGAAGCAGAGCACATGGACCCTCAACAACGGTTGGTACTGGAAGTTGCCTGGCATGCCCTCGAGGATGCCGGGATACCGGAAGACAGGCTTTCCGGTTCCGATACAGGCGTTTTTATAGGGGCGAGCAGCAGTGATTATTCCAGTTTGCAACTCAATAATCTGTCGGCGCTTAATGCGTACAGTGGTACCGGAAATTCGTCCAGTATCATTGCCAATCGTATATCCTACCTGTTCGATCTCACCGGGCCAAGCATAGCGGTAGATACGGCCTGTTCGTCCTCACTTGTAGCTGTACACCAGGCCTGCCAGTCCCTGAAACTGGGGGAGAGCGATACCGCCCTGGCCGGGGGAGTGAACCTTATCATTAATCCTGCCCTTAATGTTGTATTTACCAGGGCAGGCATGCTTTCCGAAGACGGGAATTGCAGGACATTCGACACCTCGGCAAACGGCTATGTACGTGGCGAAGGGTGCGGTATGGTAGTCCTGAAAAGACTAAAGGATGCCATAAGGGATAACGACCGGGTGCATGCCATTATAAAAGGATCGGCCATTAACCAGGACGGAAAAAGTAACGGTCTTACTGCACCGAACGGCAGGGCCCAGCAGGCCGTCATTGAAAAAGCCTTGCTCCGGGCAAAGGTAAGCCCCGGACAATTGGGCTACATGGAGGCCCACGGTACCGGAACACCTCTCGGGGACCCTATAGAACTTCACGCCCTGGCAGAAGTTATCGATAAGGGGAATGACTGTAAAAAATGCCTGGTAGGCTCTGCAAAGGCCAATATCGGGCATCTCGAAGCGGCAGCCGGGGTTGCAGGGCTGATAAAAACCGTGTTGACCCTGAAGAACAGGAAGGTCCCGAAACTATTGCACTACCGTGAACGCAATCCGCATATCCGGTTAAAGGAGAACTCCGGAATATGTTTCCCCGAAGAACTAACACCCTGGGAAACCGAGGGTAGAAGATTGGCCGGGGTAAGCTCTTTTGGTTTCGGAGGAACCAACGCTCACCTGGTATTGGAAGAAGCCTTGCCGGTAGTTGAGGGGACAGATAAAGAAGAAAAACTTTCCCATTATCCCATAGTCATAACGGCAAAAACGGGACCGACACTGGAAAAACTCACCAACCTGTGCTGTCAATGGGTTGCCGGAGAAACCCCCGATCTGGCCTCCATTTCGTATATGACCACATGCAGAAGGACAAAGTTCGGGCATGCGAAGATCGTTGTAGTAAAGAACAGGGATGAACTTTTAACTGCGTTGAATACCGCCCCGGTCATAACACTAAAAGATACTCCCAACGATACTCTTTTTTTCCTTTTTAACGGAGGAACGGCAACAGTTTCTTTATTAAAGGAAGCCCTGAGCAACTTTGCCGGGCTTGAAGATATCAGGGATTGTTTTGAACAGTTTTTCGAAAGTGGAGAGAACCCCCGGTCACCCGAAAAATACCCCACGGTTATTTCCCTGCTTTTTGGCATAGGTATGGCCAGGTGCTATCTCACCGCCAATATAAATTCAGCATCGGTAATGGGAACGGGAAAAGGCAGGCTGGCAGCAGCGTGTTTTTCAGGGGCCATCACCCTGCAAACAGCAGTAGGCCTGGCCGGGAAACTGGACGAAGGCAAACAGGAAGCATGGAAAACAGTGGAACAAGACAATGCGTATCGCAATGGACTTATACCGCTTCTGGATGAAGTTACCCTGGAAGAGGTCACGGCCATCGGTCTGTACCTCAGGGCAGGATTGACGGCTGAGCCCCATGATAATGGAAAATCGAAAATAACCGGAGACCATCGCATCCTCGGGATAGGAATAGCCCCGGAAGATGGATCATTGGATGGGCAACAATACCCCGGATTTGATGTTACTCAAGGATTTGTCCCCCAGTTCCTCGAATGCCTGGCGAAGTTTTTCTCTGAAGGGTTCCATATAAAATGGGATATGTTGTATACAAAGCATTTCCCCGGATTTGCAGATAAACTGCCACAATACCCGTTTGAAAGATCATCATACTGGGTAAAAAGCAGGGAGAGTTCCCTGGATTGGTTACCCGGAGCAGAAAAGGCAGATGAAACTGAGGACCTGCTGAAAAAGCACACTTACGAGTCCTATTGGAAGAAAAGCGAGGTCCTTCCGGAAGTTTCTTTCCCCGACAATACATACTGGGTACTATTTACGGAAGAAGAGGGACATGGCCATGCTGTGTTACAACAGTTACAGGCCGCCGGACAGAACGTATCGGTTATTCCTCCCGGCAGGAAAGCCACTGAAGATATAGCCCGGTATCTTAATGAAATACCTGTAAATAACAGTACTTCATATAGTGTTCATTGCCTCTACTTCCAGGAGACAACCGGGATGGAAGAGCCTTTTCCCGAAGATCATTTCCGGCTGATAGAAGTGGCCCGGGCCATAAACAGGAATGCAGAAGAGGCATCATTGCATGTCATAACCAAAAATGTTCAGCCGGTAGGCAAGGTGGAACTCGAAGGCTTGTTACAATCGCCTTTGTGGGGGATAGGTAAGACGATAGCCCTGGAAATGAAAGAGAACTGGGGCGGATTGATAGACCTGGGCGACCAGTCCGCAAGCCTGGCGACAAAGCTCATCCTTTCGGAAATATGCGATCCCTCGAGTGAAGACCTGGTTGTTTACAGGGACAGGCAGCGATATGTATACAGGCTCAGGAAAGGCGTATATACACATGCCGCACCGATCACCTGTGATGCCAACGGTGTTTACCTGGTCACCGGGGGACTGGGTTACCTCGGCCTTAGGCTCACCCGCGCACTGATCGGCCAGGGGGCCAAAAAAGTGGTCCTTACTTCCAGGAAAGGGATGCCGTCCGCAACCGGGCTTCCGGATGGAGACAGCAGAAAGGTTATCATCGATGAGCTCGGGGAACTCCAATCCCTTGGAGCGGAGGTTAAGGTCGTAAAGATGGATGCTTCCAATAAGGCCGACATACAAAATACCATTCAAAGTATTGCACAACAAGACTTGCTAAAAGGGGTTTTCCACCTTGCAGGCATTACAGAATATCACCCGGTAGATACCATGAACCGGGAGCAATTTATGGCCACAGCAGCACCGAAGGTCTCGGGGAGTTGGTACCTGCATCACTTTACCAGGGACCTTCCCCTGGAACACTTTGCCTGCTTCTCCTCGGCAACGGCGGTCTTTGGAGGAAAAGCTCAGGCACATTATGCCGCTGGTAACCAGTTTATGGACCAGCTTGCACATTACAGAAGGAGCCTTGGGCTTCCTGCGCTGACCATTGATCTTGGTCCGGTGGCCGGGGGAGGAATGGCAGAAAAGAACAAGCTGATGTTTAACAGTATCGGGATTACCGAACTCGAGCCTTCAAACCTGATATACAACATTCTCTGCCTGATGAATACCGAGGCAACGCAAGTGTTGATATCCTCAGTGGATTGGAACAGGTTCAGGGAACTATACGAACATTATGTGAACCGGCCCGTATCCGAAGATCTTACGGAAAATAGTGGGGAAGCCTCGACAGGGACATCCCCTTTCTTAAAGCAGTTGGCCAGCCTGCCAGTGGACGAACGGGAAGAAGTTTTGAAAAAACACATTCGTTCACAGATAACCTCGGTATTGGGCTATAAAAACCCGGTTCCGGATGATAAAGGTTTTTTTGACCTGGGAATAGACTCCATCTCTGCTTTGGTCATCAAAGAAAAACTGGAATCGGGCCTCCGGGTAAAACTGCACCAGACCGTAGTATTCGATTATCCTACGGTCAACGATATAATGCGATACTTTAAGGAGGAGCTTATGGTATCCTATTTTACTACCCCCTTAACAACCCCTGAAGAAAATAACATACTCCCCGAATATTCTTTAGCTGAAGGTCTTCCGGGAAATCTCGACCAGATGACGGAAAGTGAACTGGAAGATGTTTTAAAAGATCAGTTGAAAAACATTTTATAGCCCATGCAAAAATCTTCACAAGCCCTACTGAAAAATGCCGTGTTAGCGGTAAACAAGTTGCAATCTCAAATAAAAGAAATGGAGCAGGAAAGGCAGGCTCCCATAGCCATAGTCGGAATGGCCTGTCGCTTTCCGGGAAATGCCAATGATCCGGAAAAGTTCTGGGAACTCCTTCGGAACGGCAGTGATCTGGTAACCGAAGTACCCGAAACACGGTGGGATTGGAAAAAATATTTCGACCTTGATAAGGGGAAAGAAGGACGTATCTATTCAAAATACGGTTGTTTTCTTGAGAATGTAGATGCTTTCGATGCCAGGTTCTTCGGGATCTCCGGCAGGGAATCGGGCCTGATGGACCCGCAGCAGCGCCTGTTGCTGGAAGTGAGCTGGGAGGCTTTTGAAAGATCGGGTTATAACATGGAGAAACTCCGGGGAAGCGATACCGGGGTGTTTGTGGGGATCACCACCAATGATTATGCCCAGCATATTTTTGACAAGGATAGCCCGGAAAATATAGATGCCTATTTCAATACCGGTAATGCCTTAAATGTTGCTGCGGGACGTATTTCGTATATACTCGGGCTGCAAGGGCCGAGCATAGCAGTAGATACGGCCTGCTCCTCTTCGCTTGTAGCTGTTCACCAGGCCTGTCAGGCCATACGCCAGGGAGATTGCGGCATGGCAGTGGCCGGAGGTGTAAATCTCCTCCTTTCCCCGGTATCGTCCATAGGGATGTCGCGTATGGGAATGTTGTCGGCCAACGGCAGGTGCAGCGCTTTCGACGCGGAAGCCGACGGCATAGTAAGGGGTGAAGGGTGTGCTGTAGTAGTGCTCAAAAAACTTTCTGACGCCCTGGCCGATAACGATATTATTTTCGCAACCATTAAAGGATCGGCCATAAACCAGGATGGGGCCAGTGGCGGACTTACCGTACCCAACGGCAGGGCACAGGAAAAACTGATCGAAAAAGCGCTGGCTTCTGCCAACCTGAGATCAGGGGATGTGGACTATGTGGAAACTCACGGCACAGGGACAGCCCTCGGCGATCCCATTGAGGCCAATGCCCTGGCAAGAACATATGGAAAAGACCGCCCCGGAAACACCCCCCTGGTCCTGGGAGCACTAAAGACCAATATAGGCCACCTGGAGGCATGCGCGGGAGTGGCGGGTTTAATAAAGGCGGTCATGTCCCTGCAAAAAGAAGAATTGGTGCCTCCAATCCACTTTAAAACACCGAATCCCGGCATCTCATGGAATGAGATCTCCCTGGAAGTCCCCCGTGATATCAGGCCCTGGAGATCCAACGGCCGTATACGAAGGGCAGGGGTAAGCTCCTTTGGTTTCAGCGGCACCAATGCCCATATTATTGTAGAAGAAGCCCCGAAGATAAAGAAAGTAACAGGGGAAGAATATGGCCCTCATATCCTGGCCATTTCCGCTAAAAGTGAAATTGCCCTTAGGGAAAAAGCGCTGGAATTTTCCCGGTTCCTACAGCACTCCCCCGATAAACTCGGTGATATTTGCTATACGGCCAACAGTAAGAGAGACCATTTTCAGTACAGGGCTGCTTTTGTCGTAGTCTCAAAAGAAGAAGCTGCGAATGCCCTGGATAAACTTACGGGAGACCAGGCTATCCCTTATCCCGGTACTACAGAACAGAACCATAAAACGGCCATGTTGTTTACCGGTCAGGGCTCCCAGTATTTTGGCATGGGCAAGGAACTCTACGATACCCGGCCCGTGTTCAGAAAAGTACTGGATCATTGTCATGATGTGCTAAAAGAACATATGGATATTCCTTTAAAGGACATTTTATTCGATGAACAATATGCCGGTCTTGTTCATCAAACCGCTTATACCCAACCTGCCCTGTTTGCCGTAGAATATGCCCTGGCCGAGCTATGGAGGTCCTGGGGAATAAAGCCCACGGTGTTATTGGGACATAGCGTAGGTGAATACGTGGCAGCATGTCTGGCCGGGGTTTTTGAACTCGACGATGCACTGCGGCTGATAGCCACAAGGGGACGCCTTATGCAACAACTCCCCGGAGGCGGAGGAATGGCTGCGATCTTCCAGGCCGGGGACCAGGTGCTCGAAGTGTTGAAAAGTTATACGGGAAAAGTGGCCGTAGCTGCAATTAACGGCCCGGAACTTACCGTGATCTCGGGAGAAATGGAAAGTGTAAAGCAGGTCGCGGCTCACTTTGAAGCACAGGGAACAAGGACAAAAGAACTGGAGGTATCCCACGCATTTCACTCCGCTTTGATGAAGCCCATGCTGGAAGAATTCAGGAAAGAAGCGGAAAAGATCAGTTATTCGCCCCCCCGGTTAAAGGTCATCTCCAATCTTACAGGGGAAATAGCTGGCGATGAGATAGCCACCGCAGATTACTGGTGTAAACACATACTGTCTCCTGTTTATTTCTACCCAAGTGTACAGGCCCTGGAAAAAGAACAGGCAGGCTTGTATATCGAAGCAGGGCCTACTCCGAGCCTTATGGCCATGATGAGAAATTATACCGGTACTGAAAATAAATTGTGGGCAACCAGCATACACCCCAAGGCTTCCGGACAGAAGTATATTTTAGAACAGTTGGTCAATGTTTACAATGAAGGGTTTACCATAGACTGGGATGGTTTCTATAGTTTACGGGACCATCAACGGGTACTCCTTCCTGCTTATCCTTTCCAGAAGAAGAGTTATTGGTTTAAAAGAGAAATAAAAAGTAGGCCGGAAAAGAATGAACAGCCGGTTCGTAAGAGCACTGACATTACTTCAATGACACCCGGGAAAAACAGTGTTTTAAAAGCCGGGGTACTCCATTCCCTGAGAGAGATACTGGGGGAGATCCTTCATGAAGACCCTTCCGGTCTCGACGACCAGATGTCCTTCATTGAAATGGGAGCAGACTCGATTGTACTGGTAGAAGCTCTGAAGAAGATCGAAAAGAAATACAGTGTTACGCTTAAGATCAGCGAACTGTTTGAAGAACTTTCCACATTGGACGCATTGTCCCGCTACATTGCAGACCAACAACCGGCCCCGGAACCAGGGCCGGAGCCACAACCACAACCCGAGCCTTCATCCCGTATGGAGCCTCAGACCGGCGAAACTTCCGTACATTTTAACGGGAATGGGGATATACAAGCCTTGCTGATGAAGCAGATGGATGTGATGCAGCAGACCATGATGGCCCAGATGGAAGTGATCAAAAATTACGGAAAGGATACTGTAGAAGAAGACCTTGCCCCGGTACAACATCAGCAAAATAAGCACTTTGCTCCCCAAAAGGGCAATAACAAAGCAAAACATTCGGCAGCAGGGGATACAAGCAGGTTCAATGCCATAAGGCTAAAGGAAGACAGGGAGCTGACCGGAAAGCAGCAGCAATACCTGGCAGAACTTATTCGGAATTATAATATAAAGACCGCTGGCTCCAAGGCATATGCGCAGCAGCACAGGGGTGTCCTTTCCGACTGGATAGGTTCCCTGGGGTTCAGGCTGGCTATTAAGGAACTTATTTACCAGATTGTCGCCGAACGTTCTTCCGGTTCCCGCTTTTGGGATATAGATGGCAACGAGTACATAGACCTGGCCCTGGGTTTTGGCGTAAACTTCTTCGGCAATAGCCCCGATTTTGTAAAAAAAGCTGTCAGAACACAGCTGGAAGAAGGGTTTGAACTTGCAGTACAATCAGACCTGGCAGGAGAAGTAGCAGGGCTTATCCGCGAAATAACAGGCGCAGAGAGAGTAGCCTTTTCCAACACAGGCACAGAAGCCGTGATGAACGCTATGCGAATAGCCAGGGCAGCCTCGGGGAAAACAAAGATTGTCATTTTCAAAGGCTTTTACCACGGCACCTTTGATGGTTACCTGGCGGAATCCGTACAGGAAGGGAACGCTATATACGCTATCCCTGTAGCTCCCGGAACTACGGCTGGTATGGTAGAAGACATCGTACCGCTAAACTATGGTAGTGAAGAGTCGCTCAGGTATATAGAAGAACATGCCGATGAACTTGCAGCCGTTATGGTAGAGCCGGTACAGAGCAGGAGGCCGGGGCATTTTCCGGAAGCCTTTTTACTGAAATTACGCGAAATTACCGAGCGTACCGGGGTAGCCATGATCCTGGATGAGATCATTACCGGTTTCAGGAGCCATCCCGGCGGGGTACAGGGCATGCTTGGGATCAGGGCAGATATAACCACTTACGGCAAGATCGTCGGGGGAGGGATGCCCATCGGGATCATTGCCGGAAGCAGCAAGTATCTCAATAAGATCGACGGTGGATGGTGGCAGTATGGCGATAGCTCCTATCCGGCAACCCAGATGACCCTTTTCGGAGGGACCTTTTGTAAACATCCGTTGGCCATGGTTGCAGCCAAGGCAGTATTGTTGAGAATAAAAGCCGAAGGACACGCCCTTTGTGAAAGGGTAAATCGTATGACCGATAGGCTGGCCACCGCGGTAAACACATTTTTTGAAAGCAAAAATATTACGATCAGGATCGCACATTTCGGTTCCCTGTTCCGTTTTGAGCCCTATGGCAAATACAATTCGCTGCTGCAACCCATAGAAATGGATATCTTTTTCTATACGCTCATCTCCAAAGGAGTATATACCTGGGAGCGAAGGATCAACTTTTTATCCGCTGCTCATACCGAAGAGGATGTCGAAACGGTGATAGAAAAGGTGCGGGAAACGATAGAAGACATGATCGCGGGCGGATTTTTCCCCGAATCCGGAGGAGGAGACCCACCTGAGGGGAATAATCCCGGTGCTAACGGGAAAATACCTCATTTATACAGGGAATATACCGGAAAGAACGGGACCGGATCCCGTGGCAATACTTTAGTTCAGGCAGAAATCCCTCCCGGAAGTTTTCCGCTGTCCGAAAGTCAGCGCCAGTTGTGGGTACTGGGCCAAATGGACAAAGAAGGGGCTATGGCCTATCATATGCCCGTGACCATAGGCCTGGAAGGAAAGCTTAATGTTAAGGCCCTGCGAATGGCTTTACAGCTTATCGTAGATCGTCATGAGGCCCTGCGTACCACCTTTAGTGCCGGGGGAGACTGCCAGGTGGTCCACGAAAGTCTGCAGTTGGATTTCTCGGAAGAAGATCATAGTAACCTTCAAGGGGAGGAAAAAGAACAGACCGTCATAAAATGGCAAAAAAATATGGTCCGGAAGCCATTTAATATAGAACACGGTCCTCTCTTTCGGGCAGGTTTGTTAAAGACCGGTAATGAAAATTATATGCTGTCATTGGTAGCACATCATATTATATGTGATGGCTGGTCGTTAGGAGTGCTCTCGGGCGAGTTGGGCAAAATATATAACAGCCTGGCTGAGGGAACAAGCTGGGATGGCCCTCCGCCTTTCCAGTTCAGGGAATGTATGCAGCGAAGAAATGCCAAACTGAGCTCAGAGCGTATAAAGGCCCAGGAACAATACTGGATGAATGTATTCAGTTCCACACCCCCTGCACTGGAATGGCCCACAGACAGGCCCCGCCCCGCCATTAAGGAATACCGGGGAAAGAGCAGGCTTATATCCCTTGGCAGAACACAGAGTGAGCGGTTTCTTCATATGGGAAAAGAAAGGGGGGGTACGCCCTTTATGACCTTTTTCACCGCTTACACCGTATTGTTGCATAAACTTACCGGGCAGAAAGACCTGGTCATTGGGATCCCTGTAATGGGGCGGGAATTTGACGAAGATGCCACTGCCATCGGTTATTGTGCAAATGTACTGCCCATAAGGATCAATGTAGAAGCGGAACAAACATTACTCCAGCTACTGAAAACAGTGCGAAAACAGTTGATAAACGGTTTTGAGAATGCAGATTTTACCCTGGCCCAGCTTATCAGTAAAATGCAATCGGGCAATGATTTTAGCAGGCCGCCCGTGGTCTCTACACTTTTCAACCTGAATCCTGCCAACTTGGTTTCTCCCGAACTAAAAGGATTGCAGTCTCACATACTTCCGAAGGCCATAGCACATACGGCCTATGAACTTATTTTTGATATTACCCTTCATGGCGATGGAGGATATTTCCTGGAATGCGACTACAATACAGGCCTGTTCAACAATAACACCATACTTCGTTTTGTGCGGTATTACGAAAGGATCATGGATATCATGGCCGCCAGCCCGGAAACCGTAATAGGAGAAGTGAATATCATCCCGGAAGACGAAAGGCAAAAACAACTGAAGGTCTTTAATGATACCAGGAAAATATACCCCGAAGGCCCTGCACTTCCCCACTTGTTTGAAATACAGACAGCCCGTAGTCCCGGGAGTACCGCAGTGGTTTATGAGGAAGGGGAATTAAGTTACGACAGCCTGAACAAAAGGGCCAACCGGCTTGCAGCATATTGCAGGGAGAAGTACAATGCAGGGCCCGGTAAATTTATAGGGGTAATGATGGACCGTTCGCCCGATATGCTTACCGCCATGATGGCAATTCTCAAATCCGGTGCGGCCTATGTCCCCATAGACCCCACATACCCCCGGGAACGGAAAGCATATATTATCAGGGACAGCGGACTGGATCTTGTTATTACCGATAAAGACCCCGCGGACGAACTCGGAGAAAATAACATCCCGCACCTTATTTATGATTCCGGGAAGAGTATTTCCTTTAATAAATACCCTTCCGAAAACCCGGAGCCACTGCACGGACCCGATGATACGGCATATCTTATCTATACCTCGGGCTCTACCGGTGAACCCAAAGGGGTTGTGATTTCCCATAAAAATGTAGCAGCATTTTTGCACTGGGCCGGGGAGGAGTTTGCAGATACCGATTTTAATATCGTGTATGCCGTGTCCTCCATCTGTTTTGATCTTTCTGTTTTTGAGCTGTTCTTTCCCCTGTACGCAGGAAGATCAGTAAGAATATTACCGTCTGGACTTTATATCAGGGAATATCTCCAAAACGATGAAAAGGTATTGATCAATACCGTACCTTCTGTTGTACAGAGGCTTGTCCGGGAAGAGGCAGACCTGGGCCATGTCACCGCAATAAATATGGCCGGGGAAGAAATTCCCCGAAAACTGCTACAGGAACTCGATGGCAACCGTATGGAATTGCGAAACCTGTACGGACCAACCGAGGACACCACCTATAGTACGGTTTACCGTCTTACAGGAGAGGAAAACCCTGTTCTCATAGGCCGTCCCATTGCCAACACCAAGGCCTATATCCTGAGCGAAGATTTACAATTACTCCCCCTCGGGGCCGTAGGTGAAATATGCCTTTCAGGAGAAGGAGTGGCCGGGGGCTACCTGCACAGGCAGGAACTCAACAGGGAAAAATTTATAGAAAACCCCTTTGAACCCGGAATGAGGATGTATCGCACCGGCGACCTGGGCAGGTGGACACCCGACGGATTGCTCGAATTTAAGGGAAGAAAGGACCACCAGGTAAAAATACGGGGCCATCGCATTGAACCCGGAGAGATAGAAAGAACTCTGGAAAAACACAAAGCCATCCGCGATATTGCCGTGATCGCAAAAGGCAGGGAAAACGAAAAGATTGCCGAGGCACTTATGGCCTTCTATACAACATATGCTCCTGTAAAAGTACAGGACCTCCAGGAATTTTTGCTAAGCCGGCTTCCCGCCTATATGATGCCGGACAATTTTGTGCACCTGGATAAAATGCCCCGCACCCTGAATGGCAAGATAGACAGAAAGGCATTACATGGCTGGAATGTTAAAACAAAGGCAACCGGGATCGTCTCCCCGAAAACAGAAGTCGAAAAACAGCTTTTGGTACTGTGGCAGCAGGTACTGGGCAGGGAAGAGATTAGTACTACTGACAATTTTTTCAATCTGGGAGGGCATTCCCTTAAAGCCAGTGAACTCATTTTCCGGATACAGAAGGAAATGGGGGTGAAACTGGAAATAAGATCACTCTTTACAGCAACGACCATAGCTTCGCAGGCTATCCTGGTAGAATCCGCTACACAAGACCGGTTATCAATGATACCCGGAATAGAAGAGCGTGAATACTACGAGCTGTCCCCGTCGCAAAAAAGACTGTGGAGACAGGATCAGTTCACCGAAGAACAAACAACCTACACCATGCCGGGAGCCTTTCATATCAGGGGGCCGGTAAAGGGTAAATTATTAGAGGCCGCCCTGCAAAAACTATTACACAGGCACGAAAGCCTCAGGACAGTATTTTTTGCAGTGAAAGGCGATCCCGTACAAAAAGTACTATCACCGGACCAGGTGGCATTGGCCATGGAATATACCGATCTCAGTAAGGAAGAAGATGCACAGGCCAGGGCTAAAGAGATCATTTCCAGGGATATTGAAAAAGGGTTCGACCTGCAAAGGGCACCGCTTTTCCGGGTTAAGTTTATAAGGACCACGGCAGGCGATACGGTGCTGTTCTTCAACATGCATCATATCATTTCAGATGGCTGGTCTGTCCGGGTACTGATGGATGAGGTGATGCATTATTACCAGGGAGGCACAAAGCAACCTTTAGCGGTTCAGTATAAGGATTTTGCGGCCTGGCAGAAACAGCGCCTGGAAGGTGATAAAATGCAGGAAACAAAAGCATACTGGAACAACAAGCTGGGGAAAGGGGAATTGCCGGTGCTCGACCTCAGGACAGATCATATACGCCCGTCCCGTTCTTCGTACCGGGGTAAGACCCTGTCCCTGAAACTGGACAGGGAACTCACGGCGATGCTTAAAAATTATGCCAGGGAAAAAGAAACTACCTTTTTTATGATGCTGGCCGCCACCGTAAAAGCATTGCTGTATCACTATACCGGGCAAAAAGACCTCATCGTCGGGACACCGGTTGCAGGCAGGGAACACCCCGACCTTTCGGAACAGATAGGTTTTTATGTCAACACACTGCCCCTGCGTACGGAATTTGACCCGGACAAAGGATTTGAAGAGCTGTTAATGCAGGCCCGGGAAGCCATACTGGAAGTCTACACGCACCAGGAATACCCGTTCGACCGCATTGTGGAAGACCTGAATATCGACTATACCCCCGGCCGGGCACCTCTTTTTGACGTGGTGATCTCGTGGGTCGACCCCGCAAACGATCCCGAAAAACAGCAGGGAGATCTTTGGCTTACTGAAATGCAGTTGGAAAACACTACCAGTAAATTCGATTTTTCTTTTGAATTCAGGGAGGCAGGGGACAGCCTGGTATTGAACCTTGAATACAGCACCGATCTTTTTACAGAAATGAGGATGCAACGCATGCTGGGGCATTACCTGCAACTGGTAACGCAAATCGTAAAGGATGAAAAGAAACCTCTCGGGCAGCTGGAGATCTTAAATGCGGAAGAAAAAGAGCAACTGCTCCACACCTTCAACGAACAAAAAGACTATCCCCGCCAGCATACCATTACAGCACTTTTTGAAGAGCAGGTGGAGAAAACACCAGGTGCTGTCGCTGTATGTGCGGGAGAGCAAACGCTTACCTATGGCGAACTGAACGCCATGGCCAATAGGGTGGCACATTATCTCATAGAGAACTTTGCCCTTCAACCCGAAGAAAGGATAGGGTGTTGCACGGATAACAATATCTGGACGGCAATAACTATCCTGGGAATACTCAAGGCTGGCGGGTGTTATGTTCCCCTGGACAGCGAAGCCCCGGAAAAAAGAATAAGGCATATGCTTTCCGATACGGCGGCAAAAGTGGTGCTTACGGACGGCAGGACTCTGGCGGAATACCCCGGCTTCGGAAACTGCCCTGTTATAAACCTTTCTGAATTGCAGGACGAATTGAAGAAGTATCCCGGCAAGTCCCCGGTTGTAGCCCTTTCCCCCGAAAACCTGGCTTATATTATGTACACTTCAGGTTCCACAGGAGAACCCAAGGGAGTTATGGTCATGCACCGCAATGTAGTACGCCTGGTAAAGAACACCAATTACATTCAGCTGGGCGGGGATGACAGTTTGTTGCTTACCGGCGCCCCCACTTTCGATGCCACTACGTTTGAAATGTGGGGAATGCTGCTCAACGGGGGAACGCTGTACCTGCTTCCGCAAAGAGAACTTCTCGATATCCGGCACCTCAAGCAGGCCCTGGCAGGTCACAGTATCACTACCATCTGGTTTACAGCATCCTGGTTCAACCACCTAGCCGATACGGACCTCTCTGTTTTCGCCCCCTTAAAGACCCTCCTGGTTGGGGGAGACAGGCTTTCGCCTGTGCATATCAACAAGGTAAAGACAGCCTTTCCGGGGTTAAAGGTCATTAATGGTTACGGGCCTACGGAAAACACCACTTTTTCGGTATGCCACCAGGTTGATGATCTTTATGAATACGATATTCCCATAGGCAGGCCGGTAGCCAATAGCACAGTAGTTATATTGGGAGCATCCGGCCAACTTGTGCCCATAGGGGTAAAAGGAGAGCTCTGCCTGGGAGGCGACGGCCTTTCGAGAGGCTATCTTAACCGGGAAAAACTCACCGCCGAAAAGTTTGACGACCACCCTTTTGAACCCGGGGAGAAACTTTATCGTACCGGCGACCTGGGATGCTGGAACGAAGATGGTACTATAAGTTTTATGGGGCGAAAGGATACGCAGTTAAAAATACGTGGCTACCGTATAGAACCCGGGGAGATAGAATACGCTTTGCAACAGCATCCCGCAATAGAGAAAGCCATTATAAGCACTTTCAATACCGCAGGAGGGGAAGTACAATTAGTGGCCTATTTTACTGCCCGGGCCCGGTTAGACACGGAAGCCGTTAAAACCTATATGGCAAAACTGCTGCCTGCATATATGATCCCTGCCTGCTTTATGCAGCTCGACACCATAAAACTGACCCCCAACGGAAAGGCCGACCTGAAGGCCCTGCCTGCTCCTTCTTCTTCTACAGGGAAGGAAAATATGGATGTAGCGACAATGACCCCGGAAGAAGAAAAACTGGCCCGTCTTTACAAGGAAGTATTGGGAGTGGAGCAGGTAAGCCTTACTGACAACTTTTTCGATCGGGGAGGGCATAGCCTCAAGGCAGCAAAACTGCTCAATAGTATTCACAAGGAATTCTCTACCGATATTGACCTCCGGGAAATCTTCCGCAATCCTGTACTCGGCGATCTGGCAAAAATAGTCACAAGTAGCAATCCCATGAACTACGAAGCCATACCGTTATTGGGGCAACAGGAACATTATGAGCTTTCGTTTGCGCAAAAAAGCCTTTGGACCGTGGAGCAGTTCGAAGGGAGGAATGCGGCATACAACATCTCTACGGCACATAGGCTGAAAGGGGATATTGACCAGGATATACTGGAAGAAGCATTTAAACAGGTCGTTAAAAGGCATGAAAGCCTGAGAACCAATTTTAAAGCGGTCAACGAAGTGCCGGTACAGTTTATCCATAGCCTCGAAGATTTCCCTTTCCGGGTGGAAATACTGGATTACAGTACCAGGGAAAACCCGGAAAAAGAGGCCCTGGAGTATGTTCATAAAAAAGCGGAACACACTTTTGATCTTTCAGAAGATCCTCTTTTTCAGGTGGTGTTGATAAAAGTGGCCCCCGGCGAGCGGATATTGTTACTGAATATGCATCACATCATATCCGATGGCTCGTCTATGGAGGTTCTTTTACAGGATGTTCTGGCCTTTTATCACGGGTTAACGGAAGGTACTGTTAATAAAATAGCTCCCCTGCCAGTACAATACAAAGACTTCGCAGCCTGGCAGAACAAACGTCTTGAAGAGGACGGCCTTGAGCGATTGCTGGAATACTGGAGGCATAGGTTGAACGATGCTCCCGCTTTGCTCGACCTCCCGATTGATTTCGAAAGACCACAAAAAACCTCTTTTGAGGGCGACAATATCGATTTTCATATCGATGAGACAGAAACTGCTTTGCTCGAAGCCATAGCCAGGGAGCAGGAAACTACCCTCTTTGCAGTACTTTTTACGATATATGGACTGCTACTCAGTTTTATCACCAGGCAGAACGACATTGTTTTAGGTACTTCCATGGCAGGTCGGTACAGGGAAGATATCCAGGATATAATCGGCTTTTTTGTGAACAATATAGCCCTGAGGGCCACATTAAATAAGACATTGGATTTTAACCGGCAACTTGCAGAAAACAGCAGCAATATTCAGGAAGATCTCGTTCATGGCCAATTGCCTTTCAACCTGCTGCTACGGGACCTTCAACCCAGGCGCATTCCGGGTACCACCCCTGTTTTTCAGTCCAGGTTTGTATATAACGATCTTTCTGGGGACAGTTACAGCAAACGGCAGATCCTCGAAAATAAAGTGGAAGTTTCAGAACTTCAGTTACATCGGGCAGGGGCCAAATACGAAACTGTCCTAGCCATAACACGGGACGGAAACAAACTTGTATGCAATATGGAATACCGTACTGATCTGTTTAAACGCTCCACTGTGGAGAAATTCATTTCCGACTTTAAAACCTTGTCGGGGATCATTGCCCATAATCCGGAGATAAAGATCACGCAACTGGAGCTGGAATTGGCAGAAAGGTCCGATAAGAGAAAAAAAGAAAAACAGGGAAAATCATTGCATGCCCTCAGGAACATAAAGCCTTCTTTAATGAATTAAGACTTTGAAATGCCTACAATCAAAATAAAAAAGAACACATGAAAGGATATAAGTTATCACCCCAGCAACAAAGATATATACGGTTTTCACAACATAGCAATGAATTGCTGGCGCAGGTATCCGTAATCATTGAACCCCGCCCGGATACGGATAACCTGGAAAAGGCCATAGCAGAAGTGTTTGAACACGAATACATATTCCGAACGGACTACCATCGGTTTGAAAATGATCTGGCTGTTCAGGTGATCTCCGAAAAAACGGATATTGATCTTATTAGCTATACCCGGCCGGTGTTGGAAGAAGAGTTGCCGTATAGCCTGGAAAAGGAATGGGAACTGGCTTCCGGTTTACAATCTCCAAAGATCAGGGTCGCCTTAATGCCCCTGGAGGAGAACAGGCAGTTTATGGTCGTAACATTGCCTGCCGTGGCCTCGGATAGGGAGAGCCTTTTCGGGATAGTGGAAAAGGTGATGCGGGCTTGCTCCGGCGTTCTTCAGAACCCGGATGAGGAATCCCTCCAGTACATTCAATATGCCGAATGGCAAAACCAGCTTCTGACCGATGAAGAGACCGAAGAAAGTGTTAAATACTGGAAAGGCAGATCAATAGCAGTGCAGCCTCACCTGTCGTTTGACAGGGATCCTGATATGACCAAAAAAGCACAGTTTAAGGGAAATACCTTTGAACTGTTCCATTCCGTGGCAGAATTATCCAAAGCATTGCCCGGCGAAGCACCGGAAATTTTATTGTCGGCAGCCTGGTATCTCATCCTTAGAAAACTGTTCGGAGATAATTTTGCGTTGGGCTACGTTTTTTCCGGCCGTGATTTTGACGAGTTAAAAGGATTGAGCGGCCTATGTGCCAAAACCCTTCCGGTGTCAGCCGAATGGGAAGACAACTGGAGTTTTAAAGACGCCTTGCTTCACCTTAAAACGGAGATAGAGAACAGCGATCGCCATAAAGAAGGTTTTACCGGTGAAGCGTTTTTGCCATACGGTTTTGAATACGGGTCATCTAAAACCCGTTTTGAAACGGAAGGCCTGACCTTCCGGGTTAACAGTTGTATTTCCTGTTATGAACCTTTTAAGCTCAAACTGGTCCTGAACGAACAGGAAGGTGCGATCCGGGGGACCTTGTGGTATAACGGTCATAGTTTTTCCAAAAAAGATACCGATTTCCTTATCGATGCCTACAGGGAAGTAGTACGTCAGATGCTGGACAACGCAGAAGCTCCCCTGGGCAGTTTAGGCTTGTTGAGTACCAGGTATGAATCCATAGTATTGAATGATTTTAATGATACCGACGCATTTTTTTCCTGCGAAGGGTCGGGAGTGGACAACGTTTTTGAGAGTATAGCTCAAACCTATGGGGACCGCCGGGCCGTTTATTGTTCCGGGCAGGAAGCTACCTATGCAGCAATAGATGAAAGGTCCGACCGCCTGGCTGCCTGGCTTAAACAGGAATACAGGGTAGGTCCAGGAGATCTTGTAGGCATAATGTCCGATAAAAATATCGATCTGATCGTATCTCTTCTGGCCGTCATAAAAAGCGGGGCCGGATTTGTGCCTATGGACCCCGACAACCCCGCAGAGCGGATACAGTTTATCGCAAAGGACTGCCAGGCCAGGGCAGTGATCACCACGTCGGGCTTCAAGGACCGGTTTCGTACCGAAAACCTTGTATTACTGGACGAACCAATGCCTGCTGCCCCGCAACCCGGCAATATTCTCCAACCGAGAAAGCCCGAAGATATACTCTATGTGATCTACACCTCGGGAACCACGGGAAATCCCAAGGGCACCCTCGTTACGGACGCTTCCCTGCTGAATTATATATCCTGGTTCAGGGAAGCGTTTAAGATCGGTGCAGAAGACCAGGCTGTACTATTGGGATCATATGCTTTCGACCTTGGCTACACCTCCATCTGGGGAACATTGCTTTCGGGGGGCACGCTCCACCTGATAAACGATGAGACCCTGCGTAACCCGGAAGTACTTACGGACTATCTTATAAAGCAGGGAATAACGTTTATCAAGGCTACCCCTTCCCTGGTAAATACCATTGTAAATGCCCCCGCATTTTCTACCCTCGCAGAAAGTGCCCTTCGGATGGTATTGGTGGGCGGAGAGCCCGTCCGTGTGAGCGACCTGAGGAAAATTGCGGCACTAAGACCTTCACTCGGGCTGGTAAATCATTATGGCCCGACCGAGGCCACCATCGGCGCTGTGGTACACCGCATTGACAGTGAAATGCTGGATGCCTATGCCGCTTTACCTGTTATAGGTAGCCCCATAGCCAATACCAGGATATATATTCTTGATGAGGACAACCGGCCCGTAGCCCCGGGAGAGCCCGGAGAACTGGCCATCTCCGGAAAGGGATTGGCAACAGGGTATCTCAACAGGCAGGAACTGACCGCTCAAAAATTTATCGAAAACCCCTTTAAAACCGGGGAAAGGCTCTATAAAACCGGCGATATTGCCCGGTGGACGCCAGAAGGGACCGTTCTCTTTGAAGGAAGAAAAGACGACCAGGTAAAAATACGCGGGTATCGTGTAGAACTGAAAGAAATACAGGAAAAACTGGAGAGCCTTAAGGTTATAGACAAGGCAGAAGTGACCGTCTATGGTTCGCCGGACCAGGGGCTGGAACTCGCCGCCTATTACAACCCCGTGCAAAAAGTATCTCTCGGGGAATTGAGAAAACAGCTTGCCGACCAGCTTCCGGAATATATGCTGCCTTCTTATTTTGTAGAACTCCTGCAATTTCCGTTGACACCAAATGGCAAAATAGATAAAAAAGCGCTTCCGGACCCTGTAAAAGGGACCGGCGCAACCGATATGGTCCCACCGAGAAACGAACTGGACAGGGCACTGCTATCGCTCTGGCAGGAGATCCTGAACAAGCAGGAGATCAGTATTACGGATGATTTTTTTACAATAGGAGGGCATAGCCTTAAAGCGATACAGCTCACTACCCGTTTATATGGAAAACTCAATCATAAGATCGACCTCCAGGAGATCTTTGTCCATTCCACCATCGAAAAACTGTCTGATTACCTGTCTCAGCAGGAAGAACAGCAGTATCAGCCCATACCCCGACTGGGAGAACAGGAATATTACGAACTGTCGCACGCACAGCACCGGTTGTGGATACTCGATCAACTGGAAGGGGACCAGATCGCCTATAATATGCCGGCAGCATTTATTCTGGAAGGGCAGCTCAACGAGGAAGCCTTTTCCCGGGCTTTTGAAACACTTGTTTCAAGGCACGAAAGTTTACGTACCACTTTTCATACGGTCAATGCCCGCGCCGTACAGAAAATCCACCCTGTAGGCGAACTGGATATCCGGGTAAGGAAACGCGATCTGCGCCGACATGTAAAACCCGAAGAACAGGCCGGTAAAATTGCCGAAGAAGAGGCACAAACCCCGTTCGACCTGGAACGGGGCCCTATGCTGAGGAGTTATTTACTACAGGTAGAAGACCACCGGTACGTCTTTGTCTTTAATATGCACCACATTATTTCCGATGGTTGGTCGCTTAATGTACTGACCCGGGAAGTGCTCGGCATTTACCAGGATATTTCACAGGGCAGGTCTGTTTCTGCAACCCCCCTGAAAGTCCAGTACAAAGACTTTGCGGCATGGCAGAATAGCATGCTAGTGGGAGATGATATCGGAAAGATCCGGAAATACTGGCTGGATACCCTTGATGGCGAATTACCGGTACTGGACCTTCCGGCAGATTATCCCCGGCCTTCCGTGCAGACCTATCACGGTGCCAATCACAGCTGCCTGCTGGGAGAAGAACTATCCGAAAAAATACATGATTTTAGCCGCAAGAACGGGGTCACCCTTTTTATGACCCTGTTATCGGCAGTAAAAGTATTGCTCTACCGATATACCACACAGGAAGATATCATTATAGGAACCCCGGTCGCAGGGCGGGAGCACCCCGACCTTGAAGATCAAATAGGTTTTTATGTGAATACCCTGGCCATCAGGACGTGGTTTAATGCCGAACAGGGATTCACGGACCTCCTGGAGAAGGTCAAGAAAGCACTGTTAGGAGCACATAGCCACCAGCAATACCCGTTTGACAGGCTGGTAGACGATCTGAACCTGGAGCGGGACCTGAGCCGTTCCGCCCTTTTTGATGTTATGGTCTCCCTTTCCAATCCCGATGGTATGCAGGAAGGCCTGGAAAAGTTCGATACACTTCGTGTGAGCGAGTACGGCGGGGAACTCACCATAAGCAAGTTCGATATGTCCTTTGATTTCCGGGACACCGTAAAGGGGCTGGAACTGAACATAGAATACAATACAGATATATATGCCCGGGACCGGGTACTGAGAATGGCAGGCCATTTTACGGAGTTGATCTCACAGGCCCTGAAACACGACGAACAACCACTTTACGGCTTAAGGATCATGCAGCCCGAAGAAGAGGCCTGTGTCATTACCCGTTTTAATGAAACCATTGCAGACAGCGGCAAAGGCAAAACCCTGGTAGACCTGTTCGAAAGCCAGGTAGAAAACACCCCCCGTGCCGAAGCGGTAACTTTCGGACCGCATGTGCTTACCTATACGGAACTCAACGAACAGGCCAACTGCCTGGCCCGGTACCTGCTGGAAGAGTACCAGGTAAAGCCCGGGGACAGGATAGGGCTTTTGGCAGGCCGCAGTGAAAAAATGATAACGGCTGTCGTGGGGATTATGAAAACAGGGGCCGCTTATGTACCCATAGATGCCGAATATCCCCAGGACAGGATACAGTATCTCATTGAAGATAGCAGTGTAACCCTGCTGCTTACGGACAGGCCGCAAACCGCTGCCGGTGATATAAAAGTAGCCGATATGCAGGGGGAGTGGGATAGTATCCAAACCCTGGACAAGACCAATCCCGGTTTAACGATTGATCCCGAAGCACTCGTTTACATGATCTATACTTCCGGTTCTACCGGGATGCCCAAAGGAGTAAAAGTGTACCACCGCAATGTGGTGAATATCGCAATGGCCTGGAAAGACAGTTATCACCTCGGGGCCTATACCCCCCGTTTGTTACAAATGGCCGGAATATCCTTTGACGTATTCATGGGCGACTTTTGCCGGGCCCTGCTCAACGGGGGGAATCTCATTGTCTGTCCGTCCGAAACCAGGCTCGATCCGGGAAAACTATACGAACTGATGGCCAGGCACCAGGTCAATATTCTGGAATCCACACCTGCCGTGATCCTTCCCCTGATGGATCATGTATACGAAAATGAACTGGACCTTTCCTTTGTAGAATTGCTCATCATGGGGTCCGATACCTGTCCGGCCAGGGACTTTCGAAACCTGGTCGCCCGTTTTGGCGGGGATATGCGCATTATCAACAGTTACGGAACCACAGAAACCACCATCGACTCTTCTTTTTATGAAGCGCCGCTGGAATCCATACCCCTTTCGGGCAATGTTCCTATCGGCAAGCCCATGAACAACACACAATTCCTGATTCTTGACAGGCATCAACAGCCCGTTCCCGTCGGGGTGAACGGGGAACTGTATATAGGAGGGGCGGGAGTAGCCTCGGGTTATCACAACAGGCCGGAGCTCACCGCACAGCGATTTGTACGACTTCCGTTTTGCGATGGAGTGGTTTACAGGACGGGAGACCAGGCCCGGTGGCTGCCCGATGGCCATGTGGCTTTCCTGGGAAGGAATGACAACCAGGTGAAGATCAGGGGCTATCGTATAGAACCGGGAGAAATAGAAAATGCCCTGTTGCAAATAAAAGGAGTAACATCGGCAATGGTCACTCCTTATACGGGGCCGGATGGGACAAGATCTCTCGTGGCCTACTTTACCGGGAAAGATGTAGAGAAAACTGAAATAAAAAGGGCCCTGCAATCCGGGCTTCCCGCTTATATGGTGCCATCCTGGTTCATAGAACTGGAAAAACTTCCGCTTACACCAAACGGAAAGATAGATATAAAAGGACTGCCTGCACCAGACCGGGATGCAGCTGCCGTTTCTGAAAGGTACGTTGCCCCTGAAACCCCCACAGAAAAAGCCCTTGCGGATATATGGGGAGAAGTGCTCAATGTTTCCCCGATCGGGACCATGGACCATTTCTTTGAACTGGGAGGACATTCCTTAAAAGCTACACAGGTCACCAGCCGTATCTATAAAAAGCTGGGTAAAAGCCTGGAGTTGCGCAATGTTTTTCTCTTTCCCACCATTCGCGAACTGGCCAGGGTGGTCGACAGGTCGGGCAAAGGTATTTACCAGCCTATTGAGCCTGTGGCCATTCAGCAGGACTATCCGTTGTCTTACACCCAGCGCAGACTGTGGATCACCGATGAACTGGGAGAAGGCGGTGCTGCTTACAACATTAGTGATGTCCTGGAAATAGAAGGAGAGCTGGATATAACCGCTTTCAGGGATGCATTCGTACAGCTTGTGGAAAGACATGAAAGCCTGCGTACCAATTTTGTGGTCAGGGACGGCGAACCCAGGCAAAAAATACATGCTGTGGAAAATACTCTCTTTGAACTCGAAAAGATCAACGGAGAAGACTGTTCCGAAGAAGAACTCAAAACGCAGATCGATAATATCACAGGTTCCGCTTTCGACCTCCGACAGGACAGTTTGTTGAGAGGTGTACTCATATACCTGGAAAAGGACAGGCATTTATTCGTCCTGGTCATGCATCATATCATCTCCGACGGCTGGTCATCCGGGATACTGGTAAAAGAGGTTATGGCACTTTACGAGGCTGCTATATCCGGAGAAGAAAACCCTTTGGCACCGCTCCCCATACAATACAAGGATTACAGCGTGTGGTACAACACCAGGCTGAGGGGAGGAGAGCTCAAAGGACTGCAATCGTACTGGCAGGATAAGCTGTCCGGGGAACTTCAGCCGCAGGGGCTGCTTACCGATCGCCCGCGGGGTGAAACAAAGACATATAACGGGGCTTTATGCAGCAATGAATTGAACGAAGAACTTTCAGAGAAGCTCCGGGAGCTGTCCAAGCGTGAGAGTGTAAGCCTGTACACCACATTATTGGCCCTGGTAAAACTCACATTACACAAATATAGCGGCCGGGAAGACATCATCGTCGGATCGCCGGTGTCGGGGAGGGACCATGAAGAACTGGAAGGGCAGATCGGGTTTTACATAAACAACATGATCTTGCGCACGGCAGTAGCTCACTCCATGACGTTCCGGGAATTGTTGCAACGGGTAGCGCAAACTGCCCGGGAGGGCCAGGAACACCAGCTCTATCCTTACGATCGGCTTGTGGAAGATATAAAGCCCGAATACGACCGGAACCGTGCGCCTGTTACGGATATCTGGATGCAGCTCTACAACGAAGAGATCGCCAACGGGAAAGATGTGGAAATAGCCGGGCTCAGGATAAGAGAGTTTAAAACAGCCCATGTTTTCTGCAAGAATGAAGTTACCTTCAATTTTGTTAATACTGCCGGGAAACTAAGTCTTATCACCAATTATAATACCGACCTTTTTGATGACACGACCATTGCAGAACTGAATAACAACGTGATACTACTGGCCGCTAAAGTAGTGGATGCCCCCCTTGTGGTATTGTCGGAGTTGTCATTGAATGAGAATGAGGACGAAAAGGCTTTTACCGATACCATGTTTAATATCTAAACGATCGATAATGAATAACAACACCAGAAAAAAATTAGGCATCATCGGGGGAATGGGCTCCAGGGCCGGGGCCAATTTTTTGCAAAAGGTCATTGACCTGTGTCCTGCGCGTACCGACCAGGAATTCGTAGAGATCTTTATGCATAGCAACCCCAATGTCCCGGACCGTACCCGTGCCATTGTACATGGAGAGGCCTGTCCCCTGGAGGAAATACTTCGGTCCGTAAAGGTGATGAACAACAACAATGTCGATTTTATAGTATTGACCTGCAATACATCATACTACTATTATCAAAATTTTATCCCGTATTCCAAAGCCGAAGTACTACACCCCGTTCAGATATTGAAAAAATACGTGCTGGAAAACGGATTTAAGAAAATAGGGCTTCTGGCCACCACTGGTACCATCAGGTCCGGGATCTTTTGTCGGGAACTGGGGAGCCTCGATTGCGAAGTTGTAAAACTCAGCCCCGAAGAACAGGAAAATATATTCATGGCTTCGGTCTATATGGAACACGGGCTCAAGTCGTCCGTTGTGAATGTCCGGGCTGTGGACCTGATGTACACAGCGGCCCGGATACTCATTGACAAGGGTGTTCAGTTGCTCGTAGGAGGATGCTCCGAAGTTTCGATCGCCCTGGATCAACGAAACGTGGAAGTTCCGTATGTAGACACGATGGACCTGGTAGCCAGGGAAGTGGTGGAAAGGTGTTATTACGGAAGGGATGATAAAACAGTACTGGCTGAAGCCGGATTAGGGGCTTCAGATAAAATAATACACATGGACGAGGTAAGCCTCAACAAACCTGCTTAACTATGATCTATAAGGATTTCGACATTATCGCTGGCAAACAGCTTTCGCGAACAGCTATAGTCTTTGGCGATCGCACTATAAGCTATGAAGAACTTAAAGAAAGGTCGTACCGGCTTGCCGGGGTGCTTCAGGCTGCCGGGGTGGAAAAAGGCGGGCTTACAGGCGTTATGTTACCCTCGGGTATTGATCTTGTTACCTCGCTGTTAGCGGTGTTAAGGTCCGGAGGGATCTATGTACCTATAGATACCAACTTCTCGGAAGGGAGAATGGAACAGTTATTTGAACAGACCCCGTGTAAGACCGTAATTACTTCAGAAGAAAAACTTTCGGAAGTCCGGGAACTCATAAGAGTACACAATCCCGAAGCCCGTCATCTTGTCGTACTCGGCGGGAATGGCCCGGTACTGTTAAGGTATAGCGCAGGAGAGTTCATTGAAACCGGACTGCCCGAAGCTCCGTTCAGTGAAGTGGACCTCCAGCCCGATGACAGTTGTTACATCTTTTATACTTCCGGCTCTACAGGCAGGCCCAAATCAATTCTCGGGGTTCATAAAAGCCTCCGGCATTTCATCCAATGGGAAATGGAAGAATTTTCCATAGGTGAAGGTCACAGGGTCAGCCAGCTGACGCATTTTACCTTCGATGCTTCCCTGAGGGATATCTTTGTACCTCTCTGCGCCGGGGCCACCCTTTGTATTCCGCCGCAGGAAGTCAGGGAGAATAGCGCCCTGCTTGCCGACTGGCTGGAAAAGTCGGGGATCACCCTTGTGCATGCGGTGCCTTCGCTGTTCCGGATGCTTACCAAAGAACTCTCCCGTCAACCTGCGTCCAAACGCTTCGATAATCTCCGGTATTTTTTACTTTCAGGAGAGCCCCTTTTTGCCAAAGACATTAGCAACTGGCAAAAAGCCTGCGGCGATCATGTGGAGATCGTTAACCTGTACGGCCCTTCCGAAACTACCATGATAAAAACCTTTCACCGTATAAAGGAAGTGCCTTCGTCCCCTTCGGGAAGTATTCATGCGGGGCAGCCTATTGCCAACACTTTTATAGCCATCCTTAACAAGAACAACGAGATCTGCCGGATAGGTGAAACAGGCGAGGTATATATCCGTACTCCCTACATGACCAGGGGATATTATAACAACCCGGAGCTTACAGACCAGGTTTTTGTACAAAATCCGCTGGCAAAGGATTTTAAGGATATCATCTATAAGACAGGCGACCTCGGAAGGTATCTCAAAGACAGGAATGTAGAAATACTGGGAAGAATAGACGAGCAGGTAAAGATAAATGGCATACGTATAGAACCTGGAGAGGTAAAAAAAGCGGTACTGGAACTGGACGGAATTGACGAAGCCTATGTCACGGCGCGCAGGCATTCCGATGATCTTAGTGACCTGGTCTGCTACTACATGGGAAAACCACGGGAAAGCCGCGGCATAAAAGCGGCACTAAGGGCCAAGCTGAACGATTATATGATCCCTGCTTATTTTGTACACCTGGAACACCTCCCCCTGAATACTAACGGAAAGATAAACAAAAAGGCCCTTCCCCAACCGGAAGAGATATTGTTTCGCAATACCATATACGAAGCGCCGGTGTCTCCTGTCGAAAAAGAACTGGACAAGATCTGGCAGGAAGTGCTTCAACGTGATAAGATAGGGAGAAAAGCCTCCTTTTTTGAAATGGGGGGAACCTCGCTCAAAGCTACCCAGCTGGTAGCCAGGATCTATAAGATCTTTGGAATGACCCTTTCTATCCGGGATGTTTTTCAACACCCTGTTCTCGGGGAATTGGCCCTGCTGATCGGCACCGGGGAGAAGGAAAATGGAAAAGACATCCCCCCGATCGGGAAACAGTCCGAATACGAAGTTTCCGACGGACAAAGGAGGCTATGGGTACTTACACAATTTGAAGGCGACATCTCGGCCTACAATATGCCCGGGATATTTCATTTCAGGGGAAGGCTGAACAAAGAAGCCTTGCGCCGTTCGTTTAACAGCGCTATTGAACGGCATGAGATATTGCGCACCACATTCAGCGCCGGGGACGGGCACCTTAAACAATATGTCCATACCGCAGAAGAAGCCGGTTTTGATCTGGAATATACCGACCTGAGGAAGGAAGATGACCCCCGGGGGGCGGCTCGTGAAATAGCAGATAAAGAAGCCCTGGCCGATTTCGATCTGCAATCCGGGCCGCTGCTTCGGGCAAGGCTTTTACAACTTTCGGAAGATGCCTATACGCTGGTTTTTAACATGCATCATATTATTTCCGACGGCTGGTCTGTAGAAGTACTGATCCGGGATATTCTGGCTGCTTACAAGGCCTTTTGTTCCGGAGAAACTTACAAGGTAGAACCGTTAAGGATACAATATAAGGATTATGCCGCCTGGCAACGGATGGAACTTCAGGGGGAAGCACTGGAGAAACACCGCCGGTACTGGTTGACAAAATTACAGGGTAAACTTCCCGTACTCGAACTGCCCGCAGATAATCCCAGGCCTGCTGTTAAGACCTATAACGGGGCCAGTTTTGAACATACGTTCAATAATGCCCGTACGCGTGAAGTGGAAGCGTGGGCGAGCCTGAACGGGGCCAGCCTGCATATGGCCATACTTACCGCAATTTATGCCCTTTTCTACCGGTATACCGGGCAAAATGATATTATACTGGGAACACCTTCGGCAGGGCGTATCCATAAAGACCTGGAAAACCAGATAGGGTTCTACGTGAACCTGCTGGCGTTGAGAACGACCTTTGAAGGTGCTGACAGATTTAAGGACCTGCTCGAAAAGGTAAAGGAAACCACTCTTGGAGCATATGAACACCAGGTCTATCCTTTTGACCGCCTGGTAGAGGATGTAGGGGTTGCCAGGGAACTAAGCAGGTCCCCGCTTTTTGACGTAGCGGTCATACTCCATAATACCGGGCTGGAACACGAAACGGTCCGGCTTCCGGAAGGGCTGGAAGTGCAGAGGTCAGAACCCGGGGTTACAGTGAGTAAATACGATATGCAGCTCAATTTTTACAGGCTGGAAGAAGGCCTGTACCTCAACCTGGAATACAATACCGATATTTTTGAGGAAGCCCGTATGGCAAGGATGGCCGGCCACCTGGAAAAAATGATGAAGAACATGGTAGCAGACGAAACTGCTGCCATTGCCTCGGTAGATTACCTGGACAAGGCCGAAAAGGAACAGCTCGTTTATGACTGGAACAATACATTGACCCCTTTCCCGGAAGATAAGACCATGCATCGCTTGTTTGAAGAACGGGCCGCTGTAATCCCGGATCATATCGCCGTGGTACAGGGAGAAGATACCCTGACCTATGGACAGCTCAATGCCCGGGCAAACCGCCTTGCCCGTTTCCTCCTGGATCGCGGGGTTTCAAATGGTGATAATATCGCTATTATGACCGACAGGAATGTAAGCATGATCGTAGGGATGTTCGGAATATTAAAGGCAGGAGGGGCCTATGTCCCTATAGACCCTTCATACCCGGCAGACCGTCAACTGTATATTTGTGATAATTCCAAAGTAAAAGTACTGTTGTCCGACCGGTACTATGAGGTCATGGAGGAGCTTTCGGATGACATCCTTCATATTTTAATGGAGCCTGGGTGTTTCGATACCTATGAAGCCACTGATCTTGACCTGCCCAAGTCAGTCACCGACCTGGCCTATACCATTTACACCTCCGGGTCCACGGGGCGGCCCAAGGGCGTGATGATCGAACACCGTTCTGCCGTTAACCTGATAACCTGGGTAAACAATACCTATGATATAGGATACGACGACAGGCAGCTTTTTATCACCTCCATGTGTTTTGACCTGTCTGTATATGACATCTTCGGAACCCTGGCCGCCGGTGGGGCAGTGATCATGGCTACACAGGAAGAAGTCCGGGACGTACACTTGCTTAAAAAGATGATGCAGGAGCACCGCATCACCTTCTGGGATTCTGTTCCTACCACAATGAACCACCTCATCACCGGCTTAGAGGATGCTGGTGAAAATTACCTGCAACACGATCTGAAGGTCGTATTTATGAGTGGTGACTGGATACCCGTAGACCTTCCCGACCGGATCAGGAAGTTTTTCCCCGAAACCCGGGTGATCAGCCTGGGCGGGGCCACTGAAGGGACCGTGTGGTCTAACTTTTACCCGGTAGAAGGTAAGCACCGGCACTGGTCGAGTATCCCATATGGCCGTCCTTTAGCCAATAACTTTTTCTATATACTCGATGAATACCTCAACCCTGTGCCCCAGGGCGTCCGCGGAGAATTGTTCATAGGAGGTATCGGTGTGGCGCGCGGATATGCCAATGATCCCGAAAAGACCGCCAATGCCTTTGTAAAGGACCCTTTCCGGAAAGAGCTAGGGGGAATGATGTACAGGACAGGCGACTTGGGATGTATGTCGCCGGATTGGCAAATGGAATTCCTGGGCAGAAAAGACCACCAGGTAAAGATCAGGGGGTTCCGGGTGGAGATCGGAGAGGTCAATACCACACTGGCCGGGCATAGTGAGGTGAAAGAAGCCGTAGTCGTCGCCAAAGGAGAAAGGAATAATATCTTCCTAACTGCCTATTATACTGCAAAATCGGACATAGGGGCCACCGATCTCCGGAAATACATGGGAGGCTTTCTGCCGGATTATATGATCCCGTCTTATTTCGTCCAGATGGATAACTTACCCCTGAATGCCAATGGCAAGATCGATTACAAGGCATTGCCCGAACCCGAGCTTTCCGGGATGAGGGAGGACGATTATAAGGCGCCCGTAACAGCGACCGAAAAAAAACTGGGCGCCATCTGGAAAGCCATCCTGCAAGTGGACAATCCAGGTACTGACGACGATTTTTTCAGTATTGGAGGCCACTCCCTTACGGCGATGAGGGTGCTGTCCTGGATACACCGCAAATTTGGGGTACAGCTGGATCTCCGTACCATGTTCATACATCCTACTATCAGTACCCTTGCGGCTGTTATAGATGCTTCCGTCCGGCGATCCAATGCTATAGATCGGGCACCTCAAAGCGAATATTACGAACTCTCTCACGCTCAAAAACGGCTGTGGCTCGCACACCAGTCCGAAGAAAAACAAACTACCTATAATATCCCTTTGGCCCTTGAGCTCAGAGGAGCACTCCATGTCGACGCCCTGGTTGAAGCCTTCCGCCTGCTTGTCGATCGGCATGAGATACTTCGTACCGTCTTTGTTATACACGAGGGCAGGCCATATCAGAAAGTGATGGAAAGCGATGAAACCACTTTTAAGGCAGATCACATAGACCTGTCGGAAGAAGCAGACAGGGATGTCCAGGCAGCCAACTATGCCAATGCAGAAGTGGTTTGTCCCTTTGACCTGGAAAACGGCCCCCTGTTGCGGGTAAAACTCATTCACCTGGAAAGGGAAAATCACCTTTTGCTGCTTACCATACACCATATTGTTTCCGATGCCTGGTCCCTGGGGATCATGGTCAACGAACTTATGCAATGTTATGAGGCATTTCAAAATAACCGGCAACCGGAACTCCCCGCTCTCGACATACAGTATAAAGACTATGCCCATTGGCATAACAGCAGGTTGGCCGGAGAATATTCGAAACAACACCGGGATTACTGGACCGGCAAGTTCGGCGGAGAACTCCTCAGGCTTGAACTTCCCGTTGATTTCAACAGGCCGTTGACCAGGACCTTTAACGGAAATGTTCACGAATGGCGCTTTTCCGACGAGGTCACCAGTGGTTTGAAGCAACTTGCAGGAGAAAATGAAGCGAGCCTCCACATGCTGTTTACAGCCGCGGTCAATGCCCTTTTGCACCGCTGTACCGGGCAGGATGATATTATTGTCGGGATACTGGTATCCGGGAGGGGGCATCATCAACTCGAGGATCAACTGGGCTTCTATGTCAATACGCTTCCGTTACGGATGCAGTTTACTGGCGAAACCTCGTTTAAGGCACTTATTGCCCGGGCCAAAAGCATATTGATGGAGGCTTTTGAACACCAGGAATATCCTTTTGACAAGTTGGTGGATGACCTCCAGGTGCCCAGGGACAAGAGCAGGAACCCTTTATTTGATGTAATGGTAGAATACCAGAACACAGATACACGCAACTTACGCCAGGAAGAGGGGCCATTGAGCATTACAGGCTACAAAACGGATAATAAGGTCAGCAAATACGACCTGTCTTACCGGTTTTTTGAAGACAATGGAAATATAAGGCTGCTCCTGGAATACAACACCGATCTTTTCAGGGAAGGGACGATAGCAGCTATGGCAGAGCGAATGGAAACCCTCCTGAAAGCTGTATGCCATTGCAGTGACACCAAAATAGCAGATATCGGTCTTGGGGAACAGGATGTATTTATCGGGGCCGATACAGAAAAAAGCATAGAAGGATCTTTTGATTTTGAATTTTAAGAATGGGGAGAACAATAGATAAAATACGTTTTACAGGAAGCCATTACCTTCCGTATTTTGAATTCTGGCAGCAATTTTTGCCGCAATTCGAGGAAGGCTTCGTTTTCTGCCAGTATCATACCCCGAGGCTGTTTTCAGGGGAGGAACGGGGCGAACTTATATTCACGCTGGGAGACCCCACAGCCCGGAAACTCATAAAATTGTCCAAAGGCAATGATGTTGGCCTCCTTACCATCCTTGGGTTGGGGTGGAGTATTTTGCTTGGCAGGTACACCGGCCGGGACTGTGTTACGGTATGGACCCCCTTGTTCAAAGCCGCTTTCAACGGAGAAGTATTTTGCAATGAAGTCCCCTTGTGTATACAGATATGTCCTTCATTATCGGTAAAGGACCATCTCAACCGGTTCAAAGAAGTACTCTCCGGGGCATACCGGTACCAGAATTTTCCCCTAGACCTGCTCCCGGTTAGCGGTGTTGTGCCTTACCGTACCAATGTTGCCCTGTCCTTCGATGGATTGCACACGGAAATGCCCAAAAAAGGCCTGCCCGACATGGCTTTTACCGTCACCCGGCAGGGAGAGGCCATAGACATAACACTTTGTTATAACCGATCTTATTTCGACCCGGATTTTGTGAACAGGATACCGGGACATTGCAAGAAACTTTTTTCCTCCTTTGGGGAGGTGGAAACACCTGTAGGTGCGATAGATATTCTTGGGGATGAGGAAAAACAACTGTTACTCGACGGTTTAAGCCCTGTAATGCCTCGTTGGGCTTCGGGAAAGCCCCATGCTTTTGTGGATCTTTTTGAAAAACTGTCGACCCTTTCTCCCGGGTCCGGGGCCCTGGTCTTTAAAGATACGGTAATGCATTACGGAGAACTGAACGAAAAGGCCAACCAGCTTGCAGGGTACCTGAAAAGAGAACACAATGTAGGCCCCGGGCAATGTATAGCCGTTCTGATGCCCAGGTCCCCGTATTTGATTGTAGCATTGCTCGGTATCCTCAAGACCGGGGCAGCTTTCCTGCCTATCGCTGCAAACAGCCCCAGGGCATATGTGAAGCAAGTCCTGGAAGATGCCGGTGCAGATCTGATGATCGCCGGGGAAGAGTGGACAGATGTTTCTTCAACTCCCATTGCGGACCTGGAAAAGATATCCTTATCGGAAGAAGAAACCACCAATATGGCTACAGAAGGCGCTCCTTCAGACTTCGCCTATGTGATCTACACTTCGGGGTCTACCGGGAAACCAAAGGGGGTGGAAGTTGGGTTGGATAATTTTCACCATTATGTCGCCTGGGCCAACACTTATTACTTTAACGGGCAGGATCGATATGATTTCCCGTTGTTCACTCCTGTTTCCTTCGACCTGACCATTACCTGTATTTTCACCACACTTTCAAGGGGGGACTGCCTTTATATATACGATGAAGAAACGGAGATAACCGATATTCTTCGCGATATCTTTAACCCCGAAACCCCGGTTAATACAGTAAAGCTGACCCCTTCGCATATCAGTTTGATGAAATATACAGGACTGGAATACACCAACGTAAAAACGGTCATCACCGGCGGGGAGGCGTTAAACCCTTCCCAGGTAGAACTCTTACAACGGCTGAATGATCAACTGCATATCTATAATGAGTACGGCCCTACCGAAACTACCGTGGGCTGTACGGTAAAACATATAAAACATCCGCAGGATATCACCATAGGAAGGCCCATTGCCAATACTTCGGTTTACCTGTTGGATGCCGAACATCGCCTGTTGCCTTTGGGAATGACCGGCGAAATAGCCGTAGGCGGGGCAGGGGTGGCGCAGGGATACCGGAAGCAAAAGGAACTGACCGCCCAAAAATTTATAGATAACCCCTTTATGGATGGAGACAGGCTCTACCTTACCGGGGATACGGGGCAGTGGCTCCCCAACGGGGAACTTCAGTACCTGGGCCGCAACGATGACCAGGTGAAGATAAGGGGGAACCGGGTAGAAACAGGGGAAATTGAAAATATGCTGCGGGAATACCCCGAAATGGATGAGGTCTTTGTCGCAGCCATAAAAGATAAGGAAGGAAGCAGTTCGCTCGCAGCTTACTATAAGGCAGCGAAAGTACTGGACAGGGAACTTCTCCGGGCCTTTTTGCTGGAACAGCTTCCGGAATATAAGGTCCCTGCTCTCTTTGTACAGCTAAAAAACTTTCCGTTGACCCCTAATGGAAAGATAGATACCAGAGCCCTGGAAAGATCAAGGTCCGGTCCCGGGGAAATTTACGAAGCCCCAGAAAATGAAATGGAAGTTGTAATTGCCGGGGTATGGGCAGAGGTCCTGGGACATGACAGGATAAGTGTTAACGATGATTTTTTTACGATAGGGGGGGACTCTGTCAAAGCCATACAGGTCTCTTCGCAACTTCACAGGATGGGCTGGCAGGTTCAGGTAAAGGATATTCTACGCCACAACACCGTCAGAGAGCTTGCCGGGCGTATCCGGAAAACTAAAGAACATAACAGCCGGGAGGCGGTTACGGGAATAGTTCCCCTGACCCCGATACAGCGGGAATTTTTTTCGGAAGAAAAGAAGTTCAGGGACCACTTTAACTTTGCCCTGATGTTCAGGTCGGCCTCTGGCTTTGACGAAAATATGGTAAGGGAGGTTTTTGAAAAACTACAGGAACATCACGATGCCCTGAGGATGACCTTCCGGTACAACGGCGAAGGGATAGAGCAGTATAACCACACTGTGGATTTTCCTTTTTATTGTGAAAAACACGACTTAAGGGCACTCGATGCCCCTTACGAAGCCCTTCAGCAAGAGGCGTATAAAATACAACAAAGCCTCGATCTCACTACCGGGCCCCTGATGAAACTCGGCCTGTTCCGTGTGCCCGATGGGGACCGCTTGCTTGTAGTGATCCATCACCTGGTCATGGACGTGGTTTCCTGGCGTATTCTCTTTGAAGACATAGAAACCCTCTGCCGGCAATATACTTCCGGAAGTACGTTTCAACTGCCTCCCAAAACCACCGCCTTTAAACACTGGGCCGAAACCCTGGTAGATCATGCCAACAGCCCCGGGTTTATAAACAGTGAATTGCCGTACTGGCAGCGTATATCCCGGCTGGATATTCCCGCCATCCCGAGAGATTACGAGGCAGAGGGTTTATTGGTCAAAGACGGGGAAAAATGCATTGTTAAGGTAGAACGGCAAAAAACGCGTCACCTGTTCTACGAAACGGGCAAACAATGGAAAGCAGAAGTCAACGACCTTTTGATCACTGCCCTTGCCCTCGCGGTGAGAGATACATTTTCAATAACTCCCGTTTTACTGGAACTGGAAGGGCATGGACGTGAGGAGATCGTTGAAAATATCAATCTCACCCGCACGGTGGGATACTTTACCACCACTTACCCGGTAGTACTTTCATGGAGCGCAGATGATCTCAGGGAACAGGTTAGGGAGACCAGGGAACAGCTCCGGGAAGTACCGTCCAGGGGCATAGGATACGGCCTGCTGAAATACCTGAATAAGGACGGTCTTTTGCATACCGAAAACCTGAAGCCCCGGCTGTGCTTTAATTACTTTGGACAATTTGACGAGGATGTAGACCGCTTTTCCCTTGATTTTGCACAGGAACCGGTCGGGCCGACTCAAAACCCGTTCGAATTCAGGCATAATTACGATTTCTATGTGACGGCTTTCGTGGAAAATAAAGAACTTACCCTGCGTATAGAATACAGCGATAAGCAATATCGAAAGGAAACCGTACAGCGCCTGGCAGAGGCTTTTAAGTATGGTCTTGAAGCCATGGTGTCTGAAACAATTGTCGATAAAAGAGAAGAATTAATTAATAATCCCAATAGTATAGGATAATGTATTTGTTAAAAGTATTCCATACCCGTTCCAGGTTTTTCTACACGGCCCTGTTGCTCCTCGGGATCATCAACAGTGTAACCTACAGTTTTTTGTTGCTGTTTGTCAACAAAACCATTTCAGGGGAACCCATACCCTTATTCCCGGAATACGACTGGGCGATCTTTTCGGGCCTGTTACTTATTTCCATAGTATCTACCAAGATATTCCAGTCCTATATCGTAAAGCTCACCCAGGACATACTTTACGATTATGAGCTCAATCTACTGGAAAAACTGCGTGTTACCGCTTATTTTGATTTTCAGAAACTGGGTTCGCAGCGAGTGTATACGGCCATAAATGATGTTCGTGTATTAAGTATAGCGCCCGAAGTACTCGTTATTATCATCAATTCTGTGGTCGTTATTTTGTGTGCGCTGGCCTATATGTGCTGGGTTTCTCCCCTTGGCGGCCTTGCCATGATCGGGATTATGATAGGAGTATTGGCCTTTTATGTACTTCGCAATAACCGGATCAGGAAAGATATCAATAAGGTGCGCGACCTTCAGGATAGTTATTACAAGTACCTGCAAGACCTCCTGAACGGGTTTAAGGAGATAAAAATGAGTATTACCAGGAATAATACCCTTTTCGGAAAATTCCTGAAGGTGAACAGGATTACCGCCAAAAGCCTGGGCAAGAGGGCTGCAATGCAATATCTCGACAACGAACTCATTGGCCGTTATAGCTGGTACATCGCCCTGGGGCTGGTGATCTTTGTACTGCCCAGGATAACAGAAATAGGGGCCGCAGAAGTGGTTCCTTTTATCGTGGTTGTCCTTTACCTTATGGGGCCGCTTTCGGCCCTGGTAGGGATTGTTACCCATATCAATAACATTCATATCGCGGTAGACCGGATAGAAAAACTGGAAAAAGACATCAGGGCCGGTGAAAATATCCGGTTGCTGGATAGCAGTTCGCATGTACTGGATAAACATTTTAAAAGCCTTCGCTTTGAACAGATCGTCTTTGAATATTTTGATGAGAACCAGAACAAAACCTTTAAACTGGGCCCCATAGACCTTGAGATCACAGGGGGGGAGACCATCTTTATCACGGGAGGTAACGGCAGCGGCAAAAGTACTTTTGTAAACCTGCTTACCGGCCTCTATACCATAAGTGACGGGGCTATTTACTTTAATGAACACAGGATCTCCGAGGACACATTTGCAGAATACAGCAATCAGTTCTCGGCAATATTCACGAATAATTACCTCTTCGAAGAAAATTATAACGCTTTCGATATCCAGGAAGAAAATGGAGAATTGATGGAATATGTACAGATGATGAAACTTCAGGAGATCTTGCAAATCAATAAAGAACAAGGCAATATCTCCACGGCCCTGTCCAAAGGGCAAGGCAAGCGGCTGGCCATGATCTATGCCCTGATGGAGAACAGGGAGCTCATTGTTCTCGACGAATGGGCCGCAGAACAGGACCCTGTATTCCGAGCCTATTTTTATGAAGTAATACTGGCCAGGCTCAAGGCAATGGGTAAAACAGTGATAGCCGTGACGCACGATGATCACTATTTTCACCATTGCGACAGGCTATTGAAGTTCGATTACGGGAAAATATCCCACGATACAAAGATCAACCTTGCAACCAAAAGCCAGATATCTGCAATGCCCAGGTAAGCCAGGTTCTTGTAAAATAAAAAGATGATATGATGAATACATTTAAAATTATCTGTTTTCCTTATGCAGGAGGAAGTAAATATTCCTATAGGGTATTGCAAACCGTTTTCCCTTCCCATGTAGCGTTGTTCCCAATAGACTATCCCGGGCGGGGGGCAAGGATAAAGGAAAACTTAAATACCAGCCTCGAAGCCATTGCAGAAGATGCCTTTAACACCATACTCCCGGAATTGCACAAAGGGCCATATGCAATTTACGGGCATAGTATGGGCGCCCTTGTAGGTTATCTCGTTACCAGAAAGATCGTAGAGCACGGTTTGTCTGCTCCTGCGCATTTGTTCATTACCGGCAGGAGTGGCCCCGCCGCTCCAAAAAACCGGGAACCGCTTCACGGGTTACCCCGGGACCGTTTCCTGGAAAAAGTAAAAGAACTTGGCGGACTTCCCGGCGAGATTTGCGACAATGCCGATCTGATGGATTTTTTCGAGCCGGTACTCCGGGCCGACTTTAAGGCCCTTGAAACCTTTAACTATACCCCGAAGGGCCCTATAGATATCCCGGTTAGTGTTATTATAGGCCTACAGGAAAGCATTACGACCAAAGATGCCAGGGCCTGGGAGCAGGAAACCACCGCCCCTCTGGACCTCAGGCAATTTCCGGGGAACCATTTTTTTATTTTCGACCACCCCCAACACATAGCGGAATGGATGGTCCGGAAGATCAGCGGTCTACCGGTAATGAACGGGGCATGGAAATAAGTGCTAAAAGAAGATTAAAAAAACAATACGGATTTTATGTTTGACCTGGATAAGTGGGAGGAGATCTATCATACCATTAAAAAACACAAACTACGGACTTTCCTTACAGCTTTTGGGGTTTTTTGGGGCATATTGATGCTGGTTTTGCTCCTGGGAGCAGGTTCAGGTCTTGAGAACGGGGTGCTTCAAATGTTCAGTGGCATGGCCAGGAATACGCTTTACGTCTGGTCCGAAAGTACAAGCCTTCCTTACCAGGGCTTTCCCAAAGGAAGGAGTATTCAGTTTAACAATGAGGATTACAGGTTGCTCAAAAGTGAGGTGCAGGAGATCAAATACCTGGCCCCCAATCTGTTTTACGGCCCCGTAAATGTCAATTACCGGGAACAGAATAACGAATTTACCCTGAAAGGGACCCATCCCGACCTTTGGCATATTAATCCCATTATAATGACCGGGGGCCGTTTCTTTAACGTGGTCGATTATGAAGAAAGCCGTAAAGTGGCCGTAATAGGCAGCAGGGTGAAAAAACTGAATTTTGGCGATGACGACCCCATAGGAAAATACATAGAGATCGACGATATTTTTTTTCAGGTGGTAGGCGTCTTTGATACCGAGGGAGGCGGTTCTAACCGGAGGAGTTATGCCGAAAGTATTTATGTCCCGGTAACAACGCTACAGAAGGGATTTGGGCTTAAAGACCACATTTCCGACTTTGCACTCAGCCCGGTTAGCGGGGTCTCGGCCGTGGAGATAGAGAAAGAAATAAGGCAGTTCTTATCAGGCAGGCATCAGATACATCCTGACGATGAAAAAGCGATAGGTGCCCTCAATACAGGTTCGGAACTGCGGAAATTCACCAGCCTTTTTGCCGGGATAAATTTCTTTATATGGCTGGTGGGCATAGGCACTATCATAGCCGGAATAGTGGGAGTGGGAAATATTATGATGATCATTGTCAAGGAACGTACCCGCGAAATAGGGGTTAGAAAGGCTTTGGGAGCGACTCCCAGGTCCGTGGTAAGCCTTATCATTTTGGAATCTGTCGTCATTACAGGTGTTTCGGGCTATTTTGGCCTGGTTGTAGGCGTGGCCCTTGTGGAAGGGCTTAGTTATTTGCTTATCACTTACAATGTTCAGAGTGAATTTTTTGCCCATCCGGAGATCAATATGAGAGTTGCCTTTATTGCCATAGGGGTACTGGTCATTGCCGGGGTACTGGCAGGGCTTATTCCGGCGATAAATGCGGCCAGGGTGCGCCCGATAGAAGCATTGAGGGTGGAATGAAAAAAAAGGATAACAGTAAAGGAGTTTTTAATTATCAGAACCTTTAACAATTCTCGCTTATGAGTAATGTATTCAAATTTTTGACGGTGACCATTGTGATGATCATGATCGCGCTTACCGGCATGTTCCTCTATTCGAAATCGACCTCCGAAAAGGAAAATTATACCGTCGTATCCCCTTTTGTTACCGATATTGTAGACAAAGTAGTGGTGTCCGGAACCATAGTCCCTAGGAATAAGGTTGAGGTTAAACCCGATATTTCCGGGATAGTTGAGGAAATATTGGTAAAACCGGGAGATAAGGTGAAGAAAGGCGACCTGTTGGCGAGGATTACGATTGTTCCCAATCTCTCGCAATTGAGTGAGGCGGACGGAGATCTCGAACAGGCCAGGATTGATTTTGCCAGTGCAGAGCGAACGTTTAAATTACAGAAACAGCTTTTTGAAAAAGGAGTGGTTGCAGAAGACGACCTTAAGACCGCCAGGTTTGATCATGACCGGGCCCGGAAAAAACTCGAAGCGGCGAAGAAAAGGTTACAGCTGGTAAAAAAAGGGTCTCTGGGCAAATCGTATTCCGCAACCGAGGTCCGGGCTACCATTCCGGGGGTTGTTCTCTCCATACCCGTAAAGGTCGGAGGTTTTGTTATTGAAACGAATACCTATAATGAAGGAAGTACCATAATGTCTATTGCGGATATGAACGACATGCTTTTCGAAGGACAGGTAGGCGAACTGGAAGCAGGTAAACTGGAGGAAGACATGGAGCTGTTATTGTACGTAGGAGCCCTGGAAGATGTTGCGTTTAACGCCACATTGGAATTTGTGTCCCCCGAAGGAGAAAAAGAAGACGGGGTAGTGTCGTTCGAGATCAGGGCCAGGGTCTCACAATCCCCGGAACGGTTTATCCGGGCGGGATACAGCGCCAATGCCCATATTATCCTCAAGCGTGCAGATAGTGTACTGGCCGTTAAGGAACGCATTCTTAATTTCGACAAGAACGATAAACCCTACCTCATTCTGGAGAACGGAAAACAGGGAGGGGAAAGGAAATACGTGGAACTGGGAGTTTCGGACGGGATAAATATTGAAGTATCCGGAATCGGGCAGGAAGAAAAAATAAGAGCCATAGATAAAACAGAAAAATAAAGGTCACTCCGGATCAATAGGCAAACAGAGATCATGCAAAAAATATATTTAAACGTTTTGTTGTTTTTTATGCCCTTTATAACTCCCCTGATATCTGCACAACAATATATGGAATTCGGTCTTGGCCCCTCCCTGGTAAAGACGAAGGACCGTAATTTGTCCCCCCTGGTCAATCGGGGGATAGGGGTTTCAGGGCACTTTGCTTACGAAAAAAGGGATAGGCGCATAAAACAGCTTCAATTGGATATCGGCTATTCCACGCTGAACAACCGGACAAGTTCTCCGGGAAAAATAGAAGTTTTCAGTTTCGACCTGGCATATACCATGCTTTTTCCCCTGCACCTGCCGTCCGGTAAAGCAGAGTTGTTTGTTGGAGGGACCTTCGATGTTTTTGGCAATGCACGTACGCATCTCCATTATGAGAACAACGAATTGAGTTACGAATTCGGAAGCTCACTTGCCGTTAGTGGCCAACTCGATTATCCGGTATGGGCCAACGATCGCCGGTTATTGTTGTCCTATCGGTTGTCATTACCGTTTGTCAGTTATCTCATCCGCCCGGAACGGAACATCCCTTATCCCGAAAAGTATTTGGAGGACGGCACATATAACCTGGAAGATACCGGGCTGTCCGGGGCAGCATTAAGGAGTGGGCGTATAGTTACCTTTAATAAGTTCCAGGTGGTCAAATCGAGAATGTTCCTGACGTATTTTTTTAAGAAGAACCCCCATGCGCTGAGACTTGGTTATGGCTGGCATTTTTATGCTACCGAACATTCCGGAAAGGCAACTGTGGCCAAACATTCACTTTTGTGCTCAATACTTTTAAACCTGTAAGCCATGTATCGTTTTTTCTGTTTATCTGTTGTATTGGTATTGTTCGCTTCCTGTGAGAGCGTCCTTATCGACGATGAACAAACTACAGACCCCTATCAAAATTTTGATTACCTGTGGAATTATATAGACACGCATTATCCCTATCTGGATTATAAACAGGTGAACTGGGAAGAAGAACGTATAAAATACCGTTCGAAGTTATCGGATAACACCACCGAAAGGGAACTTTTTAATGTAATGCGCGATTTGCTTAACACCTTAAAAGATGGCCATATAGTCCTCCGGTCCCCTTTTGAAAATTATTATTATCCCATACCAGAGCATGAAAATTTCGATTTTTCGATAGTTGAGGAATATTATTTAGATCAGACAGTTGATGTCGATTGGCAAAAGGAGGTTTTTGTTTATGGCATTCTCGATGACGATATAGGCTATGTTTACTATCGTTCCTTTAATAGAAGCGCTAGCCCGATAGACGATATTCTGAAGGCCTTCGACCACCGTGGAGTAAAAGGACTTATACTGGATATTCGCGATAATAACGGTGGTAAAAGTGCCAATGTCATACAACTGGCAGGGAGGTTTACTGCAACTGAAAAGGAAGTGGGGTATGTCCGGTTTAAAACAGATAAAGACAATTTTTCAGAGCCATTGCGCATTTATGTACATCCTACAGGATATCGCTGGAACAAACCGGTAATGCTTTTAACCAACAGGGGGATTTACAGTGCCGGAAGTTATTTTTCCGAGGTAATGCGCCAGCTCGATGGGGTAACCCTTGTCGGCACTGTCACGGGAGGTGGAGGAGGCATGCCTAATGAAAACGAATTGCCCAACGGCTGGTTTTTCAGGGTTCCAGTAAATGCTTTTTACGGTAAGGAAGGTTTCAATATAGAAAATGGGGTCCCGCCCGATATCTACCAGGAAATGAATATGGAAAACAATGCTGAAGGGCAGGACGGCATTATAGAAAGGGCAAAGAAGGAACTCGAAGAATTGGTCGATTAAATACGGTTGCCCCGAAGTAACAAAAGTATAGTATATGAGAGTGTATTTTTCTGAAATTCAGAAGCCAATGAACAATAGATGTTTTGATCAATACCTGGACTTAATGCCCACCACTTTGAAAGAAAAGATACTTCGGTACAGGAACTGGCGGGACGCTCACTGTTCTTTATTGGGAAAACTATTGCTCCTTGACGCATTGAAGGACACGGGGTATGGAAAATTGTGTCTTACAGAACTAAAATACAATGTGTTCGGCAAACCCTTCTTCGACGAAAATATAGATTTTAATATATCCCATTCCGGGAATTTCGTGGTTTGTGTATTGACACGGGATGCTAATATCGGGATTGACATCGAAGAGATGAAACCCGTGGACAAAACCCATTTCGAAAGCTGTTGGACTACCGAGGAATATGAAAAGATCTACACTGACGACCGGGAGGACTATGATACGTTTTACAATTACTGGACAAAAAAGGAAGCCATTGCAAAAGCCATAGGAAAAGGATTGAGTTTGCCAATGACCTCCATCAGTGTAGCAGGTGACAGGGGAATAGTAACAGATCACGGGAAGTGGTATTTGAAGCAATTGACGTTTGCCGATAATTATGTCTCCCATATGGCGTGTAATAAAAAATGGGAGGGACAGATACCCGTGATCCGGAAGGAGTATTAGTTCGTGTAATTAATAAACGCAAATAGTCAACTTTTACGAACCGCTAAAATAGTATTCACGTTAAATAAAAACATTTTGTGATGGAATCAATGAAAACATTAAAAGGGTTAATGAATACTTCAGCCATTTCTGTCAATCTGGATGAGGTAAAACCGGTCACCTTAACACATTTATCTTGCTCAAACGGTTCTGTACCCATGTTTAAGGGGAATAAAGCGCTACCCCTGGTATCTTGGATCAGGGATAATTTACAAAGTGTACAGCAGGCATTTGAGACACATCACGCATTATTGTTCAGAGGGTTTAACTTGGACAGCAAAGAAGCCTTTATACAGGTAACAAAGCAATTCTCGTTACCGTTGTTAGATTATAACGAACCTTCTACTCCCAGAAGTAAGGTTTCCGATAAGGTATACACTTCGACTGAGTATCCGAAAGAACAATCCATCCCTCAGCATAACGAACATTCATATACGACAAACTGGCCAAAAAGGATCTGGTTTTATTGTAAAAAGGAAGCAGAGAAAGGAGGGGAAACCCCTATAGCTGATAGCCGTTTGATATTTCAGCAGATAGATCAAGCCATTAAAGAGGAGTTCAGTAAAAAGGGGGTATTATACGTGAGAAATTATAGTGATAAATTAGATCTTCCGTGGCAGCATGTATTTCAAACAGAAGACCCTTCAGTGCTTGAAAAACAATTAAAGGCAAAAGGGATTGATTTTAAATGGAAAGAAGATGGAAGCCTGTGTACAAAACAACAGGCACAAGTAACACTGGAACATCCCGATACAGAAGAATCGGTTTGGTTCAATCAGGCGCATTTGTTCCATGTATCCAATCTGCAAAATGAAATTAAGGAATATTTGATCGATACGTATGGAATAGATAACGTACCCCGCAATACTTATTTTGGTGATGGGTCGCCCATACCGGAATCGTATTTGGAGCATATCAGGGAAGTATACCGGAACAATGAACTTGTATTTTCCTGGGAAGAGGGGGATGTACTGATGTTGGATAACATAATGTATTCGCATGGTAGAAATCCGTTTGAAGGAGATCGGGAGATCTTAGTTGCTATGGCAGACCCGATGCACCTGGAAGAGGCTTCCAATGGTGCAAATGCTAACCAGGTTATTAAAGAGACCAGGCAAAATACGGCTGAGTTTTTTGTAAAAAAAGCTAATGGCTCCGTCCCTAATGATCAATTGAAATATCGTTTGGCCGCTTCTTATAGAATGATGGTATCCGAACAGTTGGATGAAGGCGGGATCAGTGGGCATATTTCGTTAAGGGTTCCCGGTAATCCCGGTCTTTTCTGGGTAAATCCTTTCGGGCTTTTAGCGGAAGATGTAAAACCGGATAATTTGATCATGGTCGATAAAAAAGGAAATGTTGTAGAAGGAGATCATCCTGTGAATGTCGCTGGTTTTTGTATTCATGCCGCTATTCACGAAGCGCATCCCGAAATAAACTGTATTGCACACACCCATTCTCCATGGGGTACATTATTTAGTGCATTGAATAAAAAGATCCTTCCTCTTGATCAGAACTGCTGTATGTTCTTTGAAGATCATGCCCTTTATAGCCAGTATAATGGAGCGGTCACTGATGCAGAGGACGCCCAGAGAATTTCCAAAGCATTGGGAAATAATCATAGTATTATTCTACAAAACCACGGGACAATTACATGCGGTGCAACATTAGAAGGAGCTATCATCAGAATGATAGCTATTGAACGGGCTTACCGACTTAATTTCTTAGCTCAGCAAGTAATGTCCCAGGTACAGCTTATAGATCCGGAAGTGGCAAGAAGTACGAAAGATTGGATTGGGAATGAACTTGGGTTAAAGATTGAATTTGATGCCCTTTTAAAAAAAGTAGAACGTCTTTATCCTGATCTAAAATAAAAAGAACGAACATAGTGTGTCACCCAAAATAGGCAGAATGGGTCAACCAGACTTTTGAAGGATCAATCTCAAAAGTTGGGGAAGAATTGAAGTAAAAGTCGATCTTTGCAAAAAAAGATATTGCTTTGGATAATTACCTGGACTTTATAAAACTTGTATTGCCCCCATTCATCGTAGATCATTTT
>NZ_JAHKRR010000011.1 GCF_018863395.1 Sinomicrobium weinanense | reverse complement strand
GCCCTTGGGTATGTGCCTCCGGTTGAGTACGCAAAGAAAAATCTCAGCAAGGCTAGCCTTGCTGAGATGAATCAAAAAGATGATAAAATTGTACTAACTAACAGTTCTAATTAGGGGAAGCTTACAATTCATGCTCGATGCTCTTCCAATCGACATCCTCGGGAAAAATGGGTGCGCCAGGAACTTTTACTTGTGGCTCTAAATACCCTTCTGGTGTACGCTGCCCGAAGGATAATCCGTCGTCACCAATTACGTCAGCACAATCTTCAACAAATTTATCAAGGATGTGCAAAAAACGGATATAGTATACCACTAAAAACGGGTTAAAGTGAGCATAGCACAGCGGGTGAAACTGAGCCACCCAAAACGGATGAAAGTGAACCACTAAAATCGATTCTATTTGAAGTGTGCGCAATAGTCTTTTTTTGTTAAAAAGATTATGGCTAACAAACAAATAGAGATGCGAAAAGTAAAAAAGATATTTAAGTTATACAGTGCCGGGGTCAGTAAGCGCCGGATCAGTTCCCAGTTGGGGATCTCCCGTAATACCGTAAGCAAGTACATCGCTTTTTTTCAACGTTACCAGTTGACCTCTTATGAAATAGAGGCCATGACCCAGGAGGAGCTTCATACCCTTTTTAACTCCACTGAAAAGCCCAAGAGTGAACGCTTACGCACTTTGGAAAGCTACTTTCCTTATTTTGACAAAGAGTTGCGTAAAACCGGGGTCACCAAGGAATTGCTCTGGCAGGAGTATCATAAAAAACATCCTGATGGATATCAACTTACACAGTTCCGTTATTGGTATGGGCAATGGACCAAAGAGGTCTCTCCTGTGATGCATTTTACCCATAAGGCGGGCGATAAGCTATTCCTTGATTTTACCGGGAAGAAACTTCCCATAGTAGACCGGCACACTGGGGAAATACAGGAGTTGGAAGTCTTTGTTTGTGTACTGGGCAGCAGTCAATACACCTACGTGGAGGCCTGTGAGAGTCAAAAGAGAGAAGATTTTATACACTGTGTGGAGAACGCATTTTGGTTTTATAAGGGCGTACCTGAGGCCCTTGTTCCGGATAACCTTAAGGCAGCTGTGACCAAGGCCAGTCGGTATGAAGCTCGAGTGAACGACACCTTTGCTGATTTTGCTGAATATTACCAAACCGCTGTACTTCCTACAAGAACCTACAAACCCAGGGACAAAGCTATCGTGGAAAATGCCGTCAGGATTATCTATACCAGGGTCTTTGCCCCTTTAAGAAACCAGACCTTTTATGATAAACCTTCATTGAACAAGGCCATTGCTTTTTTGTTGGAACAGCATAACAAGATGCCTTTTAGAGGGAGAGAATACTCCCGTTATTCTCTATTTATGGAAATCGAAAAACAAGCCCTCAAACCGTTGCCGGCAAAGCGGTATGAGGTTAAATCTTCTGCTAATGGGACCGTTCATAAAAACAGCCATGTGTATCTAAGTAAAGATAAACATTACTATAGTGTGCCCTACAAGCATATAGGAAAGCGTGTCAGGATTATCTATTGTGACAGCTTGGTAGAGATTTACCATAACCAACAACGCTTGGCTGTCCATGAAAGGGATAAAAAGAAATACGGATATACCACCACCAAAGAGCATATGCCTTCATACCACAGGTTTGTCAGCGAATGGAGTTCGGAGAAGTTCATCGCTTGGGCAGGTCATATAGGAGAGGCTTGTAAGGCCTATATCATTAAAATACTCGATAAGAAACAACACCCGGAACAATCCTATAAATCATGTCTTGGTATACTCCACCTGGCTAAAAAGGCGGGTAATGAACGCCTGGATAATGCCTGTAAAAGAGCCCTGGGCTATGAAGCCTATAATTATAACATGATTGAACGTATCCTTGCAAACGGATGGGACAAACTCGATGAAGATATCGAAGAACATACCGACATCCCCAACCATAAAAACATCAGGGGCGGTGATTATTATAAGTAAATATCAATACTATGAATACACAAACATTAGAACAAATGAAGGAATTAAGGCTCTATGGCATGTATAGGGCTTTTACGAGCGCTCTGTCCTCGCAGAGCATCGCTTATACCAATGATGAGCTGATCGCCTATCTCTTGCAATCCGAGTGGGATGACCGGCAGAACAGAAAAATTGAACGCCTGACCAAGGCCGCAAAGTTCAGGTACAAAGCCGTGATGGAAGACATCGCCTTCGACGCTGCCAGAAACATCGATAAAAATCAAATACAGCGCTTTGCTTCCTGTCAATTTATAGATAAAAAGGAAAACATATTGATTACAGGTAGCACAGGGACTGGAAAAAGCTATATCGCTTCAGCCATAGGCCATCAGGCTTGTTCACTGGGATATAAGGTGACGTACTTCAATGCCAATAAACTCTTTACCATGCTCAAAACCTCAAAGGCTGACGGGTCTTATATCAAACAGATCAACAAACTGGAAAGACAGGATGTACTGGTCCTTGACGATTTTGGATTAAAAGGCTTAGATCATATCAATAGGCAAATGCTGATGGAAATCATAGAAGACAGGCACGGAAAACGCTCCACGATTATGGCTTCTCAGCTCCCTATAGAGGCCTGGCATCAAACTATCGGGGAACAGACTATTGCAGACGCTATTTTAGATCGCCTGGTACATACCGCTCACCGGATTGATATAAAGGGAGAATCCATGCGGAAGAAACTAAGAAATAAAAGCTAACTTTACACCAAGAATGAATCGATTTTAAACACTTCATTTACACTGCTCACTTTTATCCGTTTTAGGTGGCTCACTTTGTCCGTTCTTTCCACCTGATCCCATTTATAGAAATCACTTACGGATGTATAAATTCCTCCGTCTCCAAGCAGATAACTGTATAAATTTTGATCTTCTTTCACCAGTTTATCACCCTTCAGGTTATAACCGTATGCCCTGTTTGCAATCACGCCTGTTCTGCTGTTTAAAGTAGAATTGGTCATTCCCAAAGGATCAAAAATCCTCTGCCTAAGAAAATCTGCAAAAGAGATCCCGGAAGCCTTTTCAACAATCAACCCCAGTAACACATAAGCCGTATTATTGTATGAAAATTGGCTTCCCGGTTCAAATACGGTGCTGTCCTGTCGTTCCATCAAATGCAAAACATCGGTATCTGTCAAAGGATCAGTTCTTTCAGGTCTAACGAGTTGGGCATACCCCAATAATCCCGAAGTATGAATCAACATCTGCCGGATGGTCACTTTTTTCCCATAGGCAGGAATATCCGGAAAGAATTCAGTTAACCGGTCGTCGAGTTTTAGTTTTCCTTCATCTCTTAGCATCATGATTGCCATTGCAGTAAATGATTTTGTAACCGAAGCAATCCTATAATTTGTATTTTCACTGGCTTTATGCCTGTTTTGTATGTCCGACAAACCAAAAGATTTATTGTACAGGATTTTGCCATTCTTAAGTACCATGATACTAATCCCGGAGGTATGTATGGTATCATAATTACTGAAAATGCTGTCCATTGCCTTTTCCTTTTCGGACTCCTGTCCCCGTATTAGTTGTATAACCAAGGATATTATTAGTAATAAAATCAATCGCTTCATCCCAGAAAAAATTAGCCGTTAATTCAATCTCTCCCAAAAAAGATGCAAAAATTAAGCAGATGTTACACAAACTGAAATATTTTGATTGTTTTACACATTACAAATTACCCCCTATAAGCCACCTATAATTTCAAAATATTTTCAATCCTAAAGCTCATATAAAAGCTCCAAATCTTCCAAAAACTGGTTCGAGTTTTGTATCGTTGGGTCCACGTTAAAAAACCCGCTCTTTCGAAGCGGTTTTTTGTCTGGCCAACTTGATGTTTTTGGAAAAACCACGGCCCTATTCTCCTCCCACCTCTCGCTCTGCCACCAGGGCCATATGCACACACCCCCTCCTTTTCCCCTGATGTCAAATAATCCCTATCCACAAGACTTACGTTTATCTTTATCTAAGAACATCGTTTAAACAACAATTCACTAAAAAATTTGCTCAGGGGTACATCTTTAATTACATTTGTAAATGTAAATTTTACATTTATTTAATCAGCCTTAAACGACCGCGATGAGACAATTTATAAGAATATGGCCTGTACTTCTCCTTTTTATTACAGTGAGTTGTCAGGAAAAGAAGCACCGTAAAAACACCATTGAAGATGCAGACCACAAGGAAACAGGATACCTGCTCGAACCCGTAGACATTAAAAACGTAAAGCTCACGGATAAATTTTGGCTGCCTGTCATTGAAACCGTTCAGAAAGAGACCATAGCATATGCCATTAAAAAATGTATAGCGGAAGGCCGTTTCGATAATTTCCTGATTGCAGGGGGAAAAATGGAAGGGAGAGTTAAAGGAAAAATGCCCTTTGATGATACCGACGTCTACAAAATTATAGAAGGGGCCTCGTATTCACTTATCAGCGCCCCTAACCCGGAGCTGGAAAAGCAATTGGATTCTCTTATCGGAATTATAAAAACCGGCCAGGAAGAGGACGGTTACTTAACCACCTGGCGAACCATTGACCCGGCAAGGCCACCTTCGACCTGGGTGGATGTAAAGGAAGGAAAACGCTGGGAGTCTCTTTCCATGAGCCATGAGCTGTACAATGCGGGCCACTTATACGAAGCAGCTGCGGCACACTACCGGGCAACAGGCAAAAAAAACTTTTTGGAAATAGCATTGAAAAATGCCGATCTGATAGTGAACACTTTTGGTGATGGCGAAACCAAAATACACGCCGTCCCAGGTCACCAGATCATAGAAACAGGATTGATAAAACTATACCAGATCACAGGTAAGGATGCGTATCTGGATCTGGCCAGATATTTCCTCGATAACCGGGGGAATCCGCATAACCATGAGCTTTTCGGAACTTATTCCCAGGACCATGTTCCGGTGACACAACAGAACGAAGTGGTAGGCCATGCAGTTAGGGCTGTGTATATGTATGCCGCCATGACAGACATAGCAGCGTTGCAAAATGATATGGTCTATGAGAAAGCAGTCAACAAACTCTGGCACAATATGGTAAATAAAAAAATGTATATCACCGGCGGTATAGGGGCCAGGCACGAAGGCGAAGCCTTTGGTGAAGATTACGAACTGCCAAACTTAACGGCTTATAATGAAACCTGTGCCTCCATCGGAGATGTATACTGGAACCATCGTTTGCACAACCTCCACGGCGATGCTGCTTATTTCGACATCATTGAAAGGACGTTGTACAATGGGCTCATTTCGGGCCTGTCGTTAGACGGTAAGCAATTTTTTTACCCCAATGCCCTGGAATCTGACGGGATTTATAAATTCAACCAGGGTGCCTGTACGCGAAAAGACTGGTTCGACTGTTCCTGCTGTCCCACCAATATGATCAGATTTATACCATCGATTTCCGGACTGATCTATTCCAGGAGGCAAGATACGGTGTATGTAAACCTGTATGCATCAAACAAAGCATCCATAGCATTAGAAGACAATACAGTAGCGATAGAACAAACCACCGATTATCCCCGGGATGGCAAGGTTGGTATTAAAATAAATCCAGAAAAAAATACTCCGTTCACCTTAAGGCTAAGGGTTCCGGGCTGGGTAAGAAATCAGGTTTTACCGGGTAATCTTTATTCGTATAAAAATCCTTCAGACGGAAAGATATCCCTGTGGATAAACGGTGAAGAAACGGCATTGAACAGCGGCGACGAATATATTACCCTGACCAAAAATTGGAAGAAGGGCGAAACCGTAACACTACGGTTCCCGATGCAGGTGAAAAAAGTAGTTACCCATCCGGAAGTAGCAGAAAACAAAGGTAAAGTGGCATTGGAATACGGCCCTATGGTGTATGCCATAGAAGAAATTGACAACAAAGGCCATTTTGACACTATCAAAATAACCGATGAAGCATATACCGTGCACATGGAAAAAGGCCTTTTGAACGGGGTAAAAACCATTACCGGAGAACAAATAAAAGCAATTCCGTATTACGCCTGGTCCAACCGGGGTGTTGGAAAAATGAAGGTATGGATAGATACGGAAGAGGAATAAAGTTTACCTCTCCCCTTTTTTGTATGAGTACAGGTTAAAAAAATTATCGGCAGCAGGGTCTTTGTCCGGTCAAATCTGCCAAAAATATCAATTCTTCCACAAATTGGTTCAACAATATTCCCGGGCGCTTCACATTAAAAAATCCGCTTCAAGAAAGCGGTTTTTTTGTTTGATCACACCATGCTGTTTTTGAAAAAACTGCTACCCCTGTTTTCCTTTCTCCTTTCGTTCTGCCCTCAGACCATATGTACGTACGGATCTCCTTTTCCCCTAATGTCAAATAATCCCGTATCCGCAAAATCTACATTAATTTATCAGATGAAAAACCGGGACACAAAGGGGACTTTTCCCCATTCAAAAAGGGGCATAACACCCTTTTTAACAGCTGATTACATCTGTATTTTTATATCATTCTTTGGTCAAGGCCACAACAGGCCTTTCCAATTTTTGATGGAAAATACGAATTTGAAAAACTTATTGGACATGATTAGTACCCTCATATTTCTTCTATGAAGCGGATCAGGAAAAAATATGCTGTAACGAAATGCCGGAGTTTTTTAAACAGAAGGAAGGACAAGTCCCTATCGGTTTTATGAACAAAATATATAGATTATGAAAGCCTGCAGGAAAGTTAAGAGATGGATCACCAAAAAAATTCAGATCCCCGTGGAAAAAGTTATAAAAAAAGCAGAAAAACAATGCACGGAGGTCAAGAAGAAGATTGAAAAAAAAGTAAAGAAGCCTATTGAAAAATGGGTTTCAAAGCAAGAAAAAAAATGCAAGAAACGGAAGTGTAAATGGTACTGTCTATGCTGTAACAAATGGTTTTGCTGGATCGTGACCCTTCTCGTCAAAGTGGTCACCTGGGTTATTGTAACCGTCATTAAGTGGGTCACTTACCTGGCCTGCAAGATTGTAATGATTGTCATTAAGGTAGTGGTAAAATTTGTGATCAGGTTGCTGAAATTTCTCGTTACTTTCCTGGTGTGTATTTTTACCGATCCCTTAGAAGCCCTGAAATCAATTTGGGAATTCTGGAAAGACATCCTGGATATTATAGAGGATATTTTTGATTTCTATAAAGAATTGGTATGCAACATCATAGAATATTTTAACGATATTAAAACCCTTAACTGCTCACTTACCGAATCTTTCGGCTGGTTAGGAAGAGTCCTGTTTGGTTTTGTCGACGGGGTGGCTACTACCGCTCAACACCTGGTCGAAACGGTTTGCGATCTTTTAAGTGGGGTCCGGGATATAGTATTCGGGATCCTGAACCTTAACGGATGCAGAATAAGTGGTGGCCTGACCAACATAGGTACAGGGATCGGGCACGCTATTCTCTATGTCTTTGGCTTTGCAGGATGGATACTTGTAAGCGGTATTGCCAACAATGTCCGTAAAAAGAAGTTGAAAGAAATTATAGATTCTTCCCTCAAGGAAGCCTTTGGCGATAATAAGGACCGTATTGAACGTATTAAAGACGAAATGCGGTTTTACAGCTGCCCGATGGGATTGCCGGTAGAGATAGATGCCAGAAGGATGGCCATCCGGTCCGACGAATATTTATGGGAGTTGCACGTAGGGGGAAATATCGATCTCTTTGCATTGGCTGGACAAATAAACGGTTGTGCCGGAAAAAAATGGGCGACCCAAACTGCGTCCGTTCTGGGTGAAGTTGTATATACAGGCACCGACATCAGGGTTTCGTATTTTGACCTGAAACGGTTTATAAAGGAAGGCCCCGGATCAGTACCCGAATTTACCGTTTACCCGATCCGCTTAGATCGGTTTGAAAATTTTCTGAGGGTCGCCAAAGAAAAAGGGTACCAATTAGGCCTCGAGTTTTCCTGGGGAACAATAAGAGATTATACCATAGATCGCACATTTGATCCTAATAACCGGTTTATCCCTATGGATAAACCTACCCAGGACGAAGTATTTGCAAATTTTCCGCGGGAAGGGATCAACGACCCGCTTTGTAAAGTACCGGCACTGGCCATATTCCAATACTTAAATGATGACCCCGCTTTTGGGTTGACCAGCTGGTTTAGGCCTCCACCGTATGAAAACCCTTGTCCCGTATCGCAAGACCGTATTCGGGATTACAAAAGGAAAAGCGGCCTTACCTTTACCGACAGGATCCCTGCATTTGTTTTTAAAACGGTATTGGTACACGAGTTGGGGCATTATTTCGGACTATGCCACAAAAACCATAATGGATTGGAATATATCATGTTCTCTCCTGAAAAAAGTGACAAGACAGTTACCGGAAATACCTTCTTAATGTACTTGCTACTCAGTGGCGGCCCGTTCTTTACCCAAAATGACGTCAAAGAAACATGGAGATGGCTTACCCAGGTTGCCGCTGATTCCTGTCTGTTTCCTTAAACCATACAAACAAAAAACCAGCATGAAAGATTTTATGGTATATGGCTCAGCACATCTTTTGAAATTAATTTCAAAGGAAAAGCCTGACTTTTCCGGAAAAATAAAACTGCGAATTGACAGGCTAACAGAACGTGAAGCCGCCCGTTATGAAAGAAAATTAAACCATTGGCATGAGGCCTGCGGATGTGAATTAGGTGCTGTATTTTGTATATTATCCCTGGCAGGTTACTGCCTGTTTGCTCTGGTCACGTTAAAAATTTTCAACTGGAGCCTGATCGGTAACGGACTGCTCGTGGTTTTTGTTTCATCTTTGACAGGAAAAATTTCCGGAATAACCCTGGCTAAATACAGGTTTAAAAAAATGGTACAGGCCTTAATTAAAAAACTGAATTAAAATTTAAGAAACTGTCTGGCAGGAAAGATTTACATCGTTTGGCTTCCTGACCACTGGATCAGTACCATTTTTAAATGCCAAACAGTACTTATACTTATCATACAGATTAATCTCTTTGGTAAAGAAACTATTCCCTTTAATTACAGTTGGACAATGGGTTATATTAAAATCTCCCATGGTCAATAAACCTTTTTTACACGATTAAGTGTTAAAAACCGGGATCATTAAAACTTCTCCTCTTAATTAATCTAAAAAAATCACCATTTTGACTGTTATTATTTTAAAATTTTACCGAAAATAACTATATTAACAAAAATTTAACAACAGGAGGACTTCAACCAGCATCTAAACAAACTTAAATAACTATATATGAGATCATTACATTGTCTTGTTAAAAGAATGCGATATCGACCTATTGTTTACATTCTTATACTTTTAACCCCCGCATTGATTTCCGCTCAGGAAATATCAGTAAGCGGGGTAGTTACATCTGCGGATGATGGCGTGCCGGTTCCGGGGGCAAATATTATAGTGAAAGGAAGCGGAAATGGTACCTCAACCGATTTTGACGGTAATTATAGTTTAGAGAATGTCCCGGACAACGCAACCCTGGTTGTTTCTGCCCTGGGCTTTGTAAGTCAGGAGGTACCGGTAGCAGGAAAGTCTCAAATCAATGTGGTCCTGGAAGTAAGCACGGAGCAATTAGAAGAAGTAGTCGTAACAGCTTTTGGTTTGGAGCGGGAAGAAAAATCAATTACCTATGCCGCCCAGGCCGTAAATTCTGAGGGGATGAAAGAAGCCCCGCCTCTGAATATTACTTCAGGTCTATCCGGTAAGGTAGCAGGTATTTCGGTAACACAAGGTGCAAGTGGTGTAGGTAGCCCGACCCGTGTGGTTTTAAGAGGTAACCGCTCCATTGCAGGGAGTAGCCAGCCACTTTATGTGGTAGATGGTGTGCCGTTAGGCGGAGATATCAGCAACCTCAGCCCGTACGATATAGAATCTATTTCTGTACTACGCGGACCGAACGCGGCTGCACTTTACGGTAACAGGGCAAACAACGGTGCTATTGTTATAACTACAAAATCGGGGAATGGTATTGAAGGGACTACGGTATCTGTGGTTACATCCTTAATGACCAGTTCGCCGAATATTTTATGGGATTACCAGAACAAATACGGACAAGGGATTGACGGAACATACAGCCCGTCTTCAGTAACTTCATGGGGGCCGGAAATGACCGGACAAACAGTAGACCACTGGAGCAACGATCCTAACGGCCCTACTTCTTATGCCTTTAATGCACAGCCCGATAACGTTAAGGATTTTTATAATACAGGTTATGAGTTCAATACCAACTTCTCCATAGCAAACACCACCGGGAACGGAAGCAAGTTCCTTTCTTATACGTTTACCGATGCCGAAGGAGTTGTACCCAATAACGCTTTAAAAAGGCATAATCTCCTTGTCAGGGGAACACAGACTGTTTTTGACAAGCTAACAGTCGATGCAAAATTAAACTATATAAGGTCAGATTTTGATAACCAGGTGTATGGAGGCGATAATTTTGCAAACCCGAACAGGCATGCACTGAGGTTGCCACGTAACATAAGGACCGGGGACATACGTCAATTTGAGTTTTTTGCCGAAGATGGTTCAACGGATCAGCATTTCTGGAAACCGGGAGATAATGGCGGAGCCAACCCGTATTGGACTGCCAACAGAAATAATAACGAAATTCTGAACGAACGGGTCTTGGGACTATTGTCATTAAAATACCAGGTAACTGACGAATTGAGTATCCTGGCACGTTCTGCCATAGACCGTACTAATTTTTACCGTGAAGACAAATGGCATAACGATTCCTATATCATAGCTCAAAACGGAATGTACGCAGTAGAAGATCAGGTGTCTACGGAATGGAATTCAGATGTTTTGGTAAACTACAAAAACCAGTTTGGTGATTTTTCTGTTGATCTTAGTGCCGGAGCAAACCTGAGAACTGAAAAACTGCAGGGAAACAGAACAGCAGCAAACACCACTTCCGGCCTTAATATTGAAAATCTGTTCTCGTTAACAAATATAGCTTCCCCTATTTTGGAAGAAACTTTTGCCGAAAAAGAAGTGCAATCGGCCTATGCATTCGGGCAAATCGGTTATAAAGAATTCCTCTACCTGGATGCCAGCTTCCGGAACGACTGGAGTTCTACCTTACCAAAGGCAAACAGGTCATTTAACTACCCATCTGTGGGACTGACGGCCATTATCAGCGACATGGTGAAAATGCCTGATTTTATGAATTTTGCAAAATTGAGGTTCAACTATGCCAAAGTAGGTGGCGATACCGATCCGTATATGTTAAGCCGTGTATTGGAATTAATCCCGGGTGGTTCTTCAGGGGTGTTTGACCCAAGCTCTACATTACCCATAGAAAATCTCCTGCCGGAAGAAACCACCTCAACAGAGATCGGAGCAGACCTGCGTTTCTTTAATAACAGGATCGGTTTAAATATTACTTATTATAAGTCAAACAGTATCAACCAGCTCTTTACAACACCGGTACCGGTAGCCTCAGGATTCTCTGCAGTATTCCAAAACGGCGGTGATATCCAAAACAAGGGGATTGAGTTAGTTTTAACCGGTACACCCGTACTAACCGACGATTTTAAATGGGATATAACTTTTAACTTCAGTAAGAACGAATCGGAAGTATTAAAGATAACCGAAGGATTTGATGAAATAGGGTTACCATCCGGGCCTCCTTTCTGGGGACGTGTGGTAGCTGAGGTTGGTAAACCCTTTGGAGAGTTCTATTCCCGCGGATTTGAAAGAGATGGCAACGGTAATGTCATTGTTGATGGAAACGGGCTTCCAATGATCACCGGAGGTACCACAGTTAGCCTGGGTAACTTCAACCCTGACTGGTTAGGGGGTATTTCTAACGAATTCAGTTATAAGAACCTAAAACTGAGTTTCCTTATTGATATCAGACAGGGCGGTGTTGTTTCCTCATTTACCGAAGCAGTACTTGCAGGAGATGGTTTAATTACCACTACATTGCCGGGAAGAGAAGGCGGAGTTTTTGGCCAGGATATATTCCCCGGCGAAACTGCTGTTACGCAGGATGGGCAGCCTAATAATATACAAACTACGGCCCAGGCGGTTTATTCGGCTGTTGGCGGTAGAAACACACCCGTAGGTGAGGCTTTTGTAAGAGATGCCAGCAATGCCCGTTTAAGGGAGCTTTCACTAAAATATTCGTTTTCCGAAAAGATACTGGAAAGGCTTCCGGTGAAGAGCCTGGATGTTGCCCTTGTTGGAAGAAACCTGTTCTTCTTGTGGAATAAAGCAAAATATTTCGACCCTGAGGCCTTCCCTACCACGGGAAGCGGGCAATCAGGATTCAACTCATTTGCTACACCGACATCCAGAAATGTGGGGGTTAATATTAAGTTCACCTTTTAATAAGAAAAATTAATTGCGATATGAAATGCCCATGACCAAATTTCCGGACACCAGCCGATATGATCATAGGGCATTCCATCTGACCACTAAAAAAAACAATAAATATTAACAGATGAAAAAATATTTCAGTAATAACATATTCGCTTTGGGCCTCTTCTCCACACTGATGATGTCATCGGGCTGTACCAAAGACTTTGATGAGTTAAACACCGATCCAAAAGGGTTGACAGTTGACGCTCTGGACGCTTCTAATATAGGCAAGTTGTTCTCGCAGACGAACTATACGGTAATGTCTCACTCCCCGGTTGGTACAACCCCTTCTATCTTTCAGGTGACTGATGCCCTCTTCCCGGATTATTATGCACAGTATTTCGCCACAACACAACCGAGGTTCCCGTCAGACCGTCATACCATTGTAGGAGGTTGGAACGACTCGGCCTGGCGTTCAACTTTTGAGCAAAGCGCTCCTGCCCTGCGATTGCTTGTAGAGAAGACTGAAGAATTAGGTTTCACCAAAGAGAATGCCATAGCTAAAGTCTGGGAAGTATTCCAGTTTCACCGTTTAACCGATTATTATGGACCTGTACCCTATTCTGAGTTCGGTAATGGTGAAACCAGTGTAGCCTATGATAGCCAGGAATCTATTTATAAAAGTTTTTTTCCCATTCTGGATGAAGCTATTGCAGAACTTCAAAACGGAGGAACTTCAATATTTGGGGCTGAAGACCTGATATACGGAGGTGATATAAGTAAGTGGTATAAGTTTGCCAATTCATTAAGATTACGTTTGGCTATGCGAATTCGTTTCGTTGAACCTGCATTGGCCCGGGCCGAAGCAGAAAAAGCAATAACAGCCGGTGTCATTGAAGATGTTGCAGACAACGCCTTTGTGACTACCAATCCTTCCACCCCCAATGCTTATAATGTAATTACAGCCTGGGGCGAGTTCCGTATGAGCGCATCTATGGAAAGTGTATTGAAAGGCTATGACGATCCCAGAACTCCTAAAATGTATAGTCCCGCAACCAACGGGGACAGCCCTGGTGACGATGACGATTTTCCTTATGAAGGAATGCTGAACGGGCAATCCATTGCTGCCCTGGAGGACGGCGACCTGGATTTTAACAACAATACTTCAGATATGGCGCCGGAATTCATGAACGATCCCTCAACCCCGATAGCGGTATTACGCGCTGCCGAAGTTTATTTCCTGCGTGCTGAAGGCGCACTGATAGGATGGAACATGGGCGGTGGAACTGCAAAAGATTATTACGAAGCAGGCATTAACGCTTCGCTGGAAGAATGGGGTACATCTAATAGCGATTATGCAACAAGTACGGCTGTACCCGCTGCTGTTGCTACAAATATTCCTGCCATGACAGATATTCCGATCTTATTTGATGAAACAGACCCCGAAAAAGCATTAGAGCAGATCATTACCCAAAAATGGATCTCTTTATATCCGGAAAGCAGGGAAGCATGGGCAGAATTGAGGAGGACGGGATATCCGAAACTGTACAGCCGCCTAAACTCTGAAAACACTGAAGTAGGCGTAGATGATATTATGAGAAGGTTAACCTACCCTCCTATTGAATTTACGACAAATGGTGAAGCCGTAGAAGCAGCTATTTCCTCACCTGAATTGGGTGGAGAGAAGAATGGCAGCACCAGGCTTTGGTGGGATAAAAGATAATCTGGACCGGACTCAGTGCAGGCAAGTTCAGCAATACGAGTTACAGGACTTTCAGACAATCTCTTTTGATTATTCCAGTCACCTGACAAACCACACCGGTATTATGAATTTTATCAGATACATTGGTCTCTTACTCGTTACACTATTTTTAACACACTGTGAAACACCGGGTAAAGAAACACTATTTACTAAAGTTCCATCTTCAAGTACCGGTATCGATTTTAAAAATTTAATACGGGAAACCGAAGAATTTAATGTTTTGGAATACGGTTACCTGTATAACGGTGGCGGGGTTGCCGTGGGCGATATCAATAACGATGACTTGCCGGATATATACTTTACCGGCAATTTGGTAAAAAGCCATTTATATATAAACAAGGGCAATATGCAATTTGAAGAAGTTGCAGAAAAAGCAGGTGTCGCAGCAGGGGGATTATGGAATACAGGTGTGGCAATGGCCGATGTTAACGGCGACGGACTTTTGGATATTTACGTATGCCGTTCTGCCGCAAAAGCTCCGAACAAAAGACGAAACCTGTTGTTTATTAACAATGGCGATGAAACCTTTAGCGAAAAAGGAAAAGAATTCGGTCTGGACGATCCGGCATATTCTACCCAGGCGGCTTTCTTTGATTACGACCTCGATGGCGACCTCGATATGTACCTTTTAAATCATTCTGAACAGCAATACTCGGGTTTTAGTAAACTTACGCATACATACAAGGAAGTTTCAGATCCGTATTTAGGTGATAAACTATTCAGGAACGATGATGGTCATTTTACAGATATAACAGAAGAATCGGGTATAATCAGCAATATACTCGGATTTGGATTGGGGGTGATCGTATCGGATTTTAATCAGGATAACTGGCCCGATATTTATGTTTCTAACGATTACAGTGAAGAAGATTACCTCTATATCAACCGGAAAGACGGCACCTATAAAAATGTACTGCCCGAAAGTATGGGCCATGTATCTATGTTCTCCATGGGAAACGATGCCGCCGATATTAATAATGACTTATTGCCCGATATAGTAACCCTGGACATGCTTCCGGAGTATGATGAAAGGCTGAAACTGGCATTGGGCCCTGAAAATTACGATAAATACGATCAGTTGATCCACAGCGGATTTCATCCGCAAACGATGCGGAACATGCTGCAACTTAATGTCGGCATCAATAGTAAAGATATTCCAAACTTTAGTGAGATCGGAGAGCTTTCAGGAATGTCGAGAACAGACTGGAGCTGGGCATCATTATTTGCCGATTACGATAATGACGGGTGGAAAGACCTTTTTATTACCAATGGCTATAAAAGGGATTATCTCGATATGGATTTTATGACCTATGTGGCCAATCAACAGATCTTGGCTCAAAAAAATGACAAGGATGTCGTGGTCATGGACATCCTGAAAAAAATGCCCTCCATTGAAATTGAAAATTATATGTACAAGAACCACCGGAACCTTTCTTTCCGGAAGGTCGCAGAAGAATGGGGCCTCGGAGAAAAAACTTTATCGAATGGAGCGGCATATGCAGATCTCGATAACGACGGCGATCTGGATCTGATCGTAAACAACCTGAATGAAGAGGCTTCCATATATAAGAACAACAGCGAAAAACAACTAAAGAACAACTATTTAAAAGTACACTTAAAAGGCAGGAACAAAAACACCTATGGCATTGGGGCAAAAGTATATGTGCACACCAATAACCTGTCCCAGTATCAGGAACTAATGCCCGTAAGGGGGTTTCAATCTTCCGTGAACCCCGAATTGATCTTTGGCCTTGCAGATGCGACCACCGTAGACAGTTTAATCGTGGTATGGCCGGATTCAACCGTACAAAAAAAATATAAGACAGCGTCAAATAAAATATTACAACTTTATCAGAAAGACGCTGGTTTAACAGATGTTGTTATTTCCCCTAAACAGTCTCTATTTGCCAAAAGCGAAAATATCGGTATTTCCCTTAAACACGAAAAAGATAAGATCAATGAGTTTAAGACCGACCGGATGCTGCCAAGGACACTTCACGACCTGGGGCCTAAAATGACCAGTGCAGATATTGATAATGACGGACTGGAAGACCTTTTTATCTGCGGGGGAAAAGACCAGCCCGGAAAGTTATACAAACAGCTGTCTAACGGATCGTATACAGCGATTGCTTCAAAAGCCCTGGAAAAAGACCAGTCATATATTGATGCGGATGCTGTTTTCTTTGATGCTAATGGAGATAACTACCCTGATCTTTACGTGGTGAGTGGCGGTATACTACCCCCTTTCCAGGATCGGCTTTATATAAATGATGGCAGAGGGAACTTCGCCAAACCGGACGCGGCACTACCGGAAATCCGGGCTTCGGGCTCATCTGTTACCGCTGCTGATATCAATAAGGATGGGTATACCGATCTATACGTTGGAGGGAGGTCCATCCCCGGAAGCTATCCCCTGTCCCCTCGTAGCTACCTGTTGATCAACAACGGCAAAGGAAAGTTTGAAGACCGAACGGCCACATATAATAAAGATTTATCAGCTCCGGGTTTAATAAGCGATGTACTGTTTTCAGATGTGAATGGCGATAGCTGGCAAGACCTTATTGTCGTTGGGGAGTGGACCGGCATAGGAATATACATCAATAAAGAAGGTACCCGCTTTGAAAAAAACAACAGTGAGATCCTGACCGGCACAAAGGGATGGTGGAATAAGATACATGTGGATGATTTTAATAGGGACAACGCTCCCGATATTGTACTGGGCAATTACGGACTGAACAATCAGTATAAACCTTCCAAAGATCAACCTATCCGCTTAGTATATAAAGATTTTGACAATAATGGTTCAATAGATCCTGTTTTAACCCTTTACCGGATGGGAAAAGAGGTTTTCGCTTACAGCAGGGATGAATTGATAGGGCAAATAGCCTCCATAAAAAAGAAGTACCCCGATTATAAATCGTTCTCAGCATCTTCGCCCAAAGACTTTTTTAGCCATGAGCAACTACTGGGAACTGATACATTAAAAATAAACACCCTGGAAACAATTTATTTACAAAATGACGGCAAAGGAAAGTTCTCCGTAAAAAAATTTCCGGTAGAAGCCCAATTTGCCCCCGTATACACTATAACATCCGATGATTTTAATAATGATGGCCATACAGATCTGTTCCTGGCAGGCAACCAATCGGAAGCAAGGGTTTCAACCGGAAAAATGGACGCTAATAAGGGGGTGCTATTGTTAAACGATGGAAAAGGAACTTTTATGTATTGTAAACCGGAAGATTCAGGCTTATTTGTTAACGGGGATATAAGGGATATCCTGAAACTCAGGAATAATGACCAAATATTATATGCAGTCTCAAAATACAATGACAGTGTTGAAATATATAAACGGAACTAAAGTACATGCTCAAAAAATAACACCCGTTTTATTTTCAATCTGTTTAACAAGTATTTAATCCGATTTTTTCCCGAAGATATCGCAGATTTCCGCAGAAAGCAATAAAAAATCAGCGCCCATCTGCGGTATCTGAGGGCTAGCATTTTGAAGTCCCTATTTCCCGGACCGCTCCTGTCTTATTTTCTCCCGGTGTTTTTCACCCCAGTTGCTCAATACCTGTAAAACTTCCTGAAGCGAATCACTGTATTCGGTGACCTTGTATTCCACCACTACCGGTGGTCCCGGATGTACTTCCCGGGTCAAAAAGCCATTGAGTTCGAGCTCTTTTAATTCCAGGGAAAGCATTTTGGCCGATATTCCGATCGTTCGCTGCATCTCGTTAAATCTCGTGTACCCTTCAATAAGGGCAATAATGATCTTTAGTTTCCACTTTCCCCCAATAGCATAAAGGGCATCGTCTATACCCTTAAGCCGCTTTTTACAGGTTTCTTTTGACACTTTTTCCATATCCCCATCGTTTAGACCACTAACATAAAGGTTACTACTAACCTTTAGTTAACTACTGAAAAATATAAAGTAAAGATACATAATTTTGATCCAAACAAAAAGAACAAAAAAATGAAAAACGTTTTGCACATCAAATCAGGCCTCCAGGGAGAGCATTCATACAGTATTCAACTGGGAGATGCCATTATAAAGAGACTTCAGGAAACATATCCCGGGATACGGATAAGGACAAGAGACCTTGTCCGGGAGGGTTTTCCCCATCTTCAAACGGAAACTGTCAATGCCTTCTTTACACCTGAAGAAAGCCGAACACCAGAACAAAACGATGCCATCCGAAATTCGGAAAGGGCGATCCGGGAGCTCTTTGAGGCAGACATCCTCGTCATAGGTGTTCCCATGTACAATTTTAACATCCCTTCCCAGCTCAAGGCATGGATCGACCATATTGCCCGGGCCGGAATAACCTTTCGCTATGGAGAACACGGCCCTGAAGGCCTTGTAAAAAACAAAAAGGTTTATCTTGCCCTGGCTACCGGAGGTATCTATACGGAGGGCCCCAACCAGGAACTCGATTTTATTCCTGCTTATCTGAAAGCCGTTCTCGGTTTTATGGGCATGACGGATATTGAGATCATCCGCGCCGAGGGGACTGCCATGCCCACCACCAAGGCCGTTGCCGTGGAAAAGGCACTGAAAACCGTTGATATTTAAACCGGCAAATACCTAAAGGTCATACTTTACCTTAAACAACACATAACGAGGCTGAACCAGGTAACGGGAGCTACTAAAATACAACTCGTTAAAACTGTCTTGGTTCAGGTCCTCGTTGTTCAGTACGTTGGTTACCCCTACACTGTATTCCCACTTGCTGTCCTTTCCCCGGTAAGAAAGGTCGGCATTGAGAAAGGCGTATTCATTCTTTACCGTTTCTTCCTTGTTGCGATAGTGATTATAGGTGTAATCAGCTGTGAAAATAAAGTTTTTTAAAAAGGCAGCATCTATCCGTACGAAGGGTTTAACAGTATAGTATATCGTGGAATTCCCCCCGTTGTCGTAGCTGTTTATATTAAGCCCGTATCCTATTTCCACATTCGGCAGATCGTGAAAGTTGGTGGCCAGGCTCAGCTGGTAATCCTGCGTAAAGGATTTAGAGATCTGCCGGGTCTGGTTAACGATATTGTTAAACCTGGAATAAGAAAGATTGGCCCGGGCCGAAGCCTTGTATTTGTTAAACCGGCGTTCATACCTTCCCATCGCCGTGAGAATATCGTCTTCGAAATTGGAATTTACACTGGTATTTACCCGGTTGATCCCTTCTATACTACCGCTGCTTTTCAGCGCATCTATACGTTTGTTGTAGGACAGGCTGGCAAAAATATTGGTGAAATTGAACATGTTAAAACTGAAATAATCCAGTGACAGCTTATGATACAAAGCGCTTTCCAGCTCCCTGTTCCCGCTGTAAATGGAATTGTAGTCGTTAAAGACATAGCCTGCTGCCAGCTTGTTGATATCGGTAAATTCTCTCGTTATACCATAGGTAAACCGCAGGTTCTCCGCTTTTTTGAACTGCAGGTTAATATATACGTCAGGCAATACCGCAAATTTGTTATCCGTGACCGATGTACCCAGTTGTTCGTTTTTCGCTTTGTAGCTGTGCACGGTAAACCCCGGGTTAAATGTAAATATACCGGACACCAGTTTGTAATGGAATCCCGCAAATACATCCGAAAAGCCAAAAATAACTTCGTTATTAAAACGGTATTCTTCGAGTTCCAGTTTAGAATTGTCGTCGAGTATCTGAAAAATTGCGGAACTGAAATTCTGATGGCTATAAGAGGCTCCTACTGTAAAATTGATATGGCTTTTTTTCCCGGTGAGAAAATAGTAATCCACCATAGCGTCTATCCTGTTGGTCTTTACCCGTCGTTCCTGGTTGATATTATACCTGTCCTGGCTGTCATCAAAAGGCAACATCCCCTGAAACGGCTGTATATCCCGTATAGCGTTGTAGAAAGGGTCTTCGTTCTGGTAGAGGTGCCTGGCCTCGGCGGCAAAAATATTTCTTTCGTTCAGGGTATAATACAAATTGGCACTCTGGGTCAGGGAAAACGGGGCCTGATCTTTATTTTCGGCGATACTGTCGGTTACGTTCGATACAGAAACCCGGTCTGTATTTTCCTGTTGGTCCGACATCTTTAGCAACACATCATAGTCCAGTTGTAAACTTTCGTCGGGCCTGTGAACAAAATTCAGTTTAGCCAGTCCCAGCCTGCTTTTCTGATGGGTATTGGTAGTGGAAAGCTCTGTTTCTCCCGATTCGATAAAAGTTCTTGAAGCATTGGTCTGCATATCTGTTCCGGAATAGGAATAAATGGCAAACCCGCCCAGGTCCCAGGTATCGGTGGGACTATAACTGAAATTGAACGCCCCGAACCTGGTGTCGATCTCCCTGGCCCGGTTGTTTTGCATCAGGGACAATCCGAGGTCGTTAGAGGCTATATTGAAGCTGGTCCCTCCCCTGTGGTTAAACGTCCTGAACCCGCCTGTGAAGTTAAAATAGTCGCGCATGGTAAAGGGCAACTCTCCGATATTGTTAAAATCGGTGATCAGGTTCAGGCTGTATTTCGGGCTGTAATAAAACAGTTTGGGATGCGCCAGATATCGCCCGTCCGGCCCCGCTCCCGCAGTGATCTCTCCAAACCAGAAGTTTTTCTTTCCTTCCTTCAGTTTAATGTTCAGGGCTATATTCTCATCGTCATTGGTAAGCCCCTTCATCTGGGAAACCTCATTAAAATTGCGAAGCACTTCCACCTGGTCCACAGCATTGGCGGGAATGTTCTCGGAAGCGAGTTTGGAATCGCCTTCAAAGAAGTCCTTGCCCTCAACTTTTACCCTGGATACCTTTTTTCCCTCTACTTCTATTTCCCCATCTGAATTGATCTCCACCCCCGGAAGGTTCTTCAATACATCTTTCAGTTTTTTCTCCGTTCCCCTGTTAAAGGCATCGGCATTGTACACTATGGTATCTCCCCTGACGGTTACGGGCATTTCATAGACCACTTCCACCTCGTCGAGTTCATTAGTATCCTGTGTAAGGACAATATCCTTTGAGCTGTCCTCCCGGGCTGTAAATTCAAATTCCTCGGTCTTCAATCCCAAATAACTGATCCTGATGTTATAGGTCTTTTCCCTGCTCAACTGAAGTTTATACCTCCCCCCACTGTTAGTCACCCCAAAAGCATCCAGGTTTTGGGTCTCCCGGTTCACGGCAACTACATTGGCCATTTCCAGGGGAGCGCCGGTACTGTCTTTTACCACACCACTGAGAATAACGGATTGCGAGTACCCCGGAATAACACCACACAGCAACAGAAACAGAAACAAAAGACATTTCATATACTTTTACTTTTAAACCCGATGAAGGATGACCAATCGTTATTATGAACTCAACAAGAAGGCACTGACACCACAGGGCATGAGTACGTACATCCCTGCCTACCCCCCTATCCTGAAAACCCTGTTCCCCTTCCTTCCTCTACGATCTCCCCGATGCATTTCCCGTATTTCTTCCGCTTTCTTCCGCATGATCTCATCAAACTCCGCCTGATTTACCTGTTTGCCTTTCTTCGGGACCTCTATTTTATCTTCTGCTTTGGAGCTCATCACTATTTTGGAACAGAGAATCGTGGTCCTGTCCGCATTTATTTCCAGGATGAGCCCGGGCAGCCCCCAGTATTCCCCCGGTCCCTGATTGACGGGTATATCGGGAGTATACCACGCGGTAATGACGATCTCTTTGGTTTTTTCAACAGGAGTATTATTCATCGTATCTTTTGTTTTTTCCTTTCCGTCCCTTCTTGTCCTGCCAAATTCGCGACGCCTTACTTTTTTTACGGTTGTTGCCTTATAACAGGTATATTCCCCTATCTTCCTGGTTTCATTTTCCAGTTTCCAGTGCTGTTCGGGCAGGGTATCCCTGACCAGGAAGATCTTTCCAAACATTTCCACCTGGTTGTAATACAGCTTTTCCCTGACATCTTTATAATAGGTACCGTCCCCGCCCGGACCGCCGAAAACCATCATCCTCATCCCACTTCCGCCAGCCGGTGGTTCCAGTTGCTCTTCTTCTTTATACAGGGATGCAGTACGGTTAAAATCCAGGACAAAGGTTTTTTCCAGGCTTTGTTTCATCCTTTCTGCCATTCTTTTTTTGTCCTGTTCCGGGATATCTTCCCCCCCGAAATCCATATCGAGATCGGTTTTGCTTTCATAGATCGCTTTTCCCCGGAGATCCTGGGCAACGACAGGGCTTAAAACCCCGATAAGAAATACGCCGGACAGCAGGATTATTTTTTTCATTTTTTTTATTGTTTATATATCCGAATCTGTAAGAAACTGAACCTGTTTAATTTTATGTTCATGGCTCAAAAAAAGTCGACAGAAGTCTCTATACCACTGTTTTAAAGATAAATTTAGATTTTCCTGTTCTGTGTTAAAAACAAAATAGATCAAACCTTTACATCCCTATACCAAAAAGGCAGTTTAACGGACCTATGGTGCAAACAGCCTTTTGTAGATAAATCTGCGGGGTTGGTATAAAAAACCCGTTCGGGAGCATCCGGCCCCCGGAACAATCACATTTTGACGTATTGTCAGGATACAAAACATTAAAAATGTGGTTTTTGGCCGATTGAAAAGGCCTGAATTGATCTCCGTGACATTTTTTAACATTTAAAATTCTTATTCCTATATACTTAAAGACGAGACAAAACCGGCCCTGTTGTTGCGTACATGGCCCGGAAGGGGTTAAAAATATTTTACCTGAACAGGGATAACTTGTATATTTACATTAGAAAAATATTTATCACTTATTGGTGGGAGTATGAAATAGTTGCCTGTTACGGGTTACCAGTTACCGGTTTAAAACTGGCAACCGGACAACCGGAAACCGGCAACCTCATTTCCCTAACGATTAATAATTATATTACTATGCATATTGCCGTAGCCGGGAACATTGGTGCCGGAAAGACCACTTTGACCAGATTGTTAGCCAAGCACTTTAAATGGGAAGCACAGTTCGAGGATGTGGTGGACAATCCTTATCTCGATGATTTTTATACCCAGATGGAACGATGGAGCTTTAACCTCCAGATCTATTTTCTCAACAGCCGGTTCCGCCAGATATTGCAGATCAGGGAAAGCGGCAAGACCATAATACAGGACAGGACCATCTATGAAGATGCATATATCTTTGCCCCCAACCTGTATGCCATGGGGCTTATGACCAACCGGGATTTTGAGAACTACAGGTCGTTATTCGAACTTATGGAAGAACTGGTCCAGGCGCCCGACCTGCTTATTTACCTGAGAAGCTCTATTCCCAACCTGGTCAGCCAGATACACAAGAGAGGACGGGAATACGAAAATTCCATATCCATAGACTATCTGAGCCGCCTCAATGAACGTTATGAAGCATGGGCTCATAAATACGACAAAGGAAAATTTTTGATTATTGATGTAGATAAACTTAATTTTGTAGATAATCCGGAAGATCTTGGCGATGTGATCCAAAAGATCGATGCCGAACTCAACGGATTGTTTGAATAGTTGGTTATTAGGTTTTTTATTTCCTACCATGGGAGTCTCCAGGTTTTTTGGTGAAATGCCAGTAACCGGCACGATAAATAACTCTCAATCTTATCTCTATGGAAGCAACAAAACATAAACGCCCCAAACACAAAGGTTCTGCAAAACTCTTTGACAATCCCATACTGGAAAAGCTGACACACACCCATATTTCCATGCCCCTCATTATATTTACGGTCATTGCGGCTGTACTCATTTATTACGGCATTGTGGAAAAAGGGTTTCAGGCACCAGAAATGGTATTGCTCTTTATAGCCGGAGCCTTGTTCTTTACTTTTATAGAATACCTCATGCACCGCTATTTCTATCACATGCCTGCCACGACCGAAAGGCGGAAGAAAATATCATACACCATGCACGGCGTGCACCACGATTATCCCAAAGACAAGTCCAGACTGGCCATGCCGCCCGTACTGAGCCTTATTATCGCCACCGTATTCTTCGTAATATACCGGGCGGTTATGGGCGATTATGTTTTCGGGTTTCTCGCCGGATTCCTCATCGGGTATAACGCTTATCTCGGAGTGCATTATTCCGTACACGCCTTTAAGGTTCCCAACAACTTCCTGAAGGTGCTCTGGTATCACCACTCCATACATCACTACCGGGAACCGGACAGGGCATTCGGGGTTTCTTCCCCGTTGTGGGACCATATCTTCAGGACCATGCCGAGAAAACCCGGTGAAAACCCGGAAGTAAACAAGTTATGATTTTTATTTAGTTACGAATACACAAATAATATTCATGTATAATAAGAAACAAACCTGCCCGAGGCAGGTTTGTTTCGTTAAAACATTCGTGTATTCGTAACTAAATAAACGCCCGGCAATCACTCTTCTTTTATTTCCCTCACTTTTTGCTCTATTTCTTCCGGAGTGCCTTCTATCAGCACTTCATTTTTTACTGTTTTTCCGTCAACAATTTCGGATATGGTGATGACCGCTTCGGTTTTTTCATTTTCACCTACGGACATTGTTACATCCACTTCCTTGCGTATTTCTTCCTGAAGCATTGCAATCTCCGAAGTATGGCCTCCAAGGATAGGTGCAATGACCAGGCCAACAAGACAGGTAAGTTTAATAAGTATGTTCATGGATGGCCCGGAAGTATCTTTAAAAGGGTCTCCTACGGTATCTCCGGTGACTGCAGCTTTATGTGCATCGGAACCTTTGTAGGTCATTTTACCGTCAATTTCCACTCCGGCCTCGAAAGATTTCTTGGCGTTGTCCCACGCTCCCCCGGCATTGTTCTGGAAAATGGCCCAGACCACTCCAGAAACGGCTACTCCGGCCATATAACTACCCAGTGCCTCCGGCCCCATGACAAAGCCTATAAGCACCGGCGACAGTATGGCTATGGCTCCGGGCAATATCATTTCGCGCAATGCTGCCTTGGTGGAAATATCCACACACCTGCCGTAGTCGGGTTTTCCCGTACCTTCCATGATACCAGGGATCTCTTTGAACTGGCGGCGGACTTCCTTCACCATTTCCATCGCGGCCTTTCCTACGCTTTGCATGGCCAGGGCCGAGAAGATCACGGGAACCATGCCCCCTATAAACAATGCCGCAAGGACATCGGCCTTAAAAATATTAATGCCGTCTATCCCGGTAAAAGTCACATAAGCGGCAAAGAGGGCCAGGGCAGTAAGTGCAGCCGAAGCGATGGCAAAACCTTTGCCCACAGCCGCCGTGGTGTTCCCAACGGAATCGAGGATATCGGTACGCCCACGGACCTCTTCGGGCAGTTCGCTCATCTCAGCCACTCCCCCGGCATTATCGGCTATCGGCCCAAAGGCATCTATGGCAAGCTGCATGGCAGTTGTAGCCATCATAGCCGAAGCTGCGATAGCTACGCCATAAAACCCGGCCAGGGCATAAGAGCCCCAGATGGCTCCGGCAAACAGCAATACGGAAGAAAACGTGGATTTCATCCCGGTGGCCAGCCCTGCAATAATATTGGTCGCCGCCCCCGTAGATGAATTCTGGACAATGTTCAACACCGGTTTTTTGCCCAGCCCGGTATAGTATTCTGTAAAGAAAGAGATCAGTCCGCCTACGGCCAATCCTATGATAGTGGCAAAAAATACGTTGATATTGGCCACCTCTTTATATCCTTCGTTGAAGAATTTCATGTGTATGCTTTCGGGCAACATCCAACGTATTAAAAAATAACACGCGATCACCGTGAGAATAATGGCCAGCCAGTTCCCGGTGTTCAGGGCTCTCTGCACCTGGGCCTCCCTGGCATCGTTACTGCTTATCCGTACAAAAAGGGTTCCTATTATAGATGCGATGATCCCAACCCCCGCAATAACTATGGGCAGGAGAATAGGCCCCATACCACCAAAAGCATCGGTAAAACCACCGTTGGCATCTGCCATTTCCTTGATAATATAGTTTCCCAACACCATAGAAGCGAGTACCGTGGCCACATACGAACCGAAGAGGTCGGCACCCATTCCGGCCACATCGCCTACATTATCCCCTACATTGTCTGCTATGGTTGCCGGGTTTCGGGGGTCGTCTTCCGGGATACCGGCTTCTACCTTACCCACCAGGTCGGCACCCACATCGGCAGCCTTGGTGTAGATCCCGCCTCCTACACGGGCAAACAGCGCTATCGATTCTGCTCCGAGCGAAAATCCTGCCAGGGCTTCCAGGACCATGGTCATTTCATTATAAAAACTTCCTTCCCCGATGAGGAACAATTTGGTAAACAGAAAGAAAAAAAGGCTGAGCCCCAACACGGCCAGCCCGGCAACACCAAGTCCCATAACCGTACCCCCGGAAAAGGAGACTTTGAGGGCTTGCGGAAGACTTGTCCTCGCTGCCTGCGTGGTCCTTACATTGCTCTCCGTAGCAATGCGCATACCGATATTCCCTGCCAGGGCAGAGAAAAAAGCGCCAAAGACAAAGGCTATGATAATAAGCCAATGTGTCGTAGGCACAAAAAAAGCTATTACTCCCAAAGCAATAGCCGCAATAATTACAAAAATAAGGAGAAGGCGGTATTCGGCGTTCAAAAATGCCAGGGCACCTTCTTTAATGTTTTTGGAAATGAATTGCATTTTCTCATTTCCTGCATCCTGCTTTTTTACCCACATCGCTTTGACGAGCATAAAAGCAAGACCAATAATTGCCATGATTATTGGCAAAAAGATAGTATTGGACTCCATAATTTTTTAAGGTTTTTACAAATAAATTGCCATAAATGTAATAAAAATGAATGGTTATGCTCGAATTGAATATTAAAGAATTATCAAGGATGAGCTACACCCGGTAAAAACCAAGAAGAAAAAACGGAGAAAAAAGAAGAGAAATTAAAAACCGGAAAAAGCACAGCCTTTTCCAATGATGGTAAAAGAACAAAAAGGGCAGTGAATTTTCACCGCCCTTTCTACTTTCTATATCTGCAAATTGGAGACAAAAACCATTTAAGCAATGCTAAACAGTCCTGCTTCCTTGTTCTGAAGCGATTCAAACCTGTCCAGACATGCATCGATGATCTCGTAGGCTTCTTTGACGTCTCCCCAGCCACCTACATCTACTTTCTTATGTTCGAGGTCCTTATATACCTGGAAAAAATGTTCGATCTCTTTCACCTGGTGGGGGTTCATATCGCTGAGATCGTTGAGTTTGTTCCATATCGGGTCGGATATGGGAACACATACGATCTTTTCGTCCGGACCTTTTTCATCAGCCATATGAAATACACCGATAGGTTTTACTTCCATAACACAACCGGGAAATGTGGGTTCGGTAACCAGTACCAGAACATCCAGCGGGTCACCGTCCAGGGCCAGGGTTTCCGGTATAAAACCGTAATCTGCCGGATAGTGCATAGAAGAAAATATCATCCGGTCATATCGGATCTTCTTCAGCTTAAAATCGTATTCATACTTGTTCCTGCTCCCCTTGGGGATCTCTATCAAAACGTCAAATGACTTTAGTTTCGCTGCGCTCATATGTTATAATGTGTTAAGAGGGTGCAAAAATACGCAAGATGCTTGTAAAACACAATTTAATTTTACATCAAAATAAGGTTAATCTTACATACCTCCCTATCCCTTCTTCATTTAATATTATACTACAAAAAATTCCCTGCAAGATCTAAAAATGAAAACCGAAGGTGCCCGTTACACTAAACCGCCGTGCATCGGGAAGGCCCAGGTAATTTCCGCGGAAGTTAAAATCGATACGCAACACCTTAAAAATATTGCCTACACCGAAAGAATACTCCCAGTAAACTTTTTCCGAAGGGGCTCGCAACATGATGTTCGTGGGCTGGTTAAGGGCTTTATTCTCATCCGAAAGCTCACCCCATACACCTCTTATCCCTACAATTTCCCGGAGATTCAGGTTCCGTATCAGGGGAAGCCTGGAAAAAAGCCTTCCATTAAAATTGTGTTCCAGGTGCATGGACACATAAGTATCCGTCACAAATTCGTAAAAATCGAGATTGGGAAAGGTATTAAAAATAGAAAAATAGGTCTGGTTTCCGGGAACAACACTCAGAAGCCCGAGCGGCACAGCTCCAAAGGTCCTTCCTGCCTCTATGGTGGTATAAAGCCGCCCAAACCCTCCTACACTCCAGGGCTTCCGGAAATAGAACTGTATTTTCTCATAGTCGAAGTCGCTCTCCAGAAAACCGGTTACTCCCTTGGCATAGTTGAGATACAACCTGGCGTATTCATCATTTACATCGCGCCTTTCCACACCGTAGCCTACGGTTTTCCGCCCAGGTGTAAATTCTATCGAGGTAGTCAGCTCTAACTGTTTAACCTGTGAGGATATCCCGGTTGGGGAATCCGGGTCTACATAGTCCAGGCTAAAGGCCTCCGGCAACGCAGAACTCAGGGTCCGGAACGATCCTCCCACCTTGAATTTCAGGTTTTTGAGCGGCTCCATCTCAACATCGGCCGTAGTGAGGTTTATATCCGTCAGCTTGTCATTCGATCCGACGGTAAATACGGAAGAGGAAGCATAGCTTCTTCCCAGTACATCGTTGTTAGGGGTAAGGCTCACCCCTATCTGCTCTATATCCCGGCGGTTCCCGGCCGATATAATAAGCCTGTTCTGCCGGTTGAGCAGCCATTTGGCCGATATGCCGTATTTAAATTTCTTATCCCTGAATCCATATGCCCCAAAACCTTCTATACGCCACATGTCATTGGGGCCAAAGTAAGTCCTGCCTCCTCCGCGGATACGGACCCCTTCAGCGTCGTTATAACCAAAAGTGGAAAAGATAGGGCCATAATCCATATCCCATTTATCGATCTCCACATATCCCGAAGCCAGTATTTCACCCAGACTGTACAGACGCTTGAACTTGGGAACTGTTTTCAGCGTATCCAGCATTTTATATATGCCCGCTTCATCCTTGTTGAGGGCCTCGAGCCTGTTCTCTTCCCAGAATACATCGTCCCGCTTAAAGATCTGTTCATTGAAACGGTCTACTTCTTCATTGTAGAACGATCTGGGTTTTTCCTCGTCAAAGACGTAATTGTCGTAAATGGTGGTCCGTTTGCCGTAAATTCCCCGCGACTCTTCTTTCTTTCTCAGGCTGAAATCGCTCATCATGTAATCCCGCGTCAACAGAAAAACAGAATCGTTGAGCACATCGAATTCCTGCTCCATGTATATTTCCTTGACCCAGTTGATATTGGCACTCTTGGTTAGTTGCAGGTTTATTTTTTTTACGGCATAGGTGGTATCGCTCACCCAGAAATCGCCTTTAAAGGTAAGTTCGTTCTTTCGCCGGGGATAATAGATGATGTTATAGCACCATTTGCTATCCACATAGGCACTGTCTGTGAGCACATAGTTATAGGTATCTATCCCTACCCGCGATATGGGACTTACAAAACTCTTGTCGAAAAACTTAATATAGCTTTTGTAAATATCATAGTCGGAATACAGGTCCTGGACAAAGGAGATAAGATTCTGGTTGGTATCAAAACCGGAATTTTTGTTCCCTGTGAGCTTTTGTTTCTCTTTATTCAGCTTGTTATCGCCATACACCTTGTAAAAGGCTTCATTGATAAAAATAGGGAGATAGGTCTTACCGGTGATCCGTGAAGTATCCATCTGGTCAAAGATAAACTCCATCCCCTTGAAGAGCCTGCTGCCTATGAGGCTGCTGTCTATCGTATTGAGGTCAAACTCTACTTTTTCGTATTTATCGTACCGGTACTGGTCAAAACCGTGCACCCCGTTCTTGCGTTTTCTCTCGAGAACTTTTCGGAGAAGGTCTATCGCCGGATTGTTCTTTTTGGATTGTTTTCCCGTATAAACCACAACCTCCTTGAGCTGCTCGCCCTCCTGGAGCACAACCCTCATATCGTAAGTGACTTTCTTTTCCAGGTCTATCTCACGAGTGGCATAGCCCACAAAAGAAATCACCAAAGTGGGAAAATTATTTCCCGACTCCAGGTAAAACCTCCCGTCGTCATTAGTGATCGTTCCTTCCGAAGAATCCTTGAAAAGTACATTGGCAAAAGGGACCGGGGCTCCGGCTTCGTCCACCACAATACCGCTTACCTTGGTCTGGGCATTCGTTATCACGGCAGATAACAAGAATATACCTGCTAAAAGTTTCTTCATACTAAAAGTTAAATCCTAAAACACACATAAGACATATATTTTCAGGACAAAAACACCTTAATCTTTCGATTAAACCCCAAGTTGGGCTTGTGCCCGGTATTAATGTCAGTCACAATCACAACTCGCACACTTGAACATCAGCCGTTTAACTGCATCTTTCTGCATATGATGTGTTCATCCTTCATATATTTATCCGGCCCGTCCTGCTTACAACCTGATCTCCGGTACGGGTCAGCAAGGTCTTAAAAATAAAAAACTTCACCAACAAAGCTATCGGTGAAGTTTATATAACGCAAAAAAAACGATTTTATTGGTATAAAACTTTCTTAACCGCCTTGACCACATCTTCCTGATTAGGAAGCCATTCCGCCAGTAAAACCGGAGAATATGGCGCCGGAGTATCTGCCGTATTGATCTTTACGATCGGTGCGTCCAGGTAATCGAAAGCCTGGGATTGTACCTGGTAAGTGATCTCTGTGGAAACATTGCCAAACGGCCATGCTTCTTCGAGGATCACCAGGCGGTTGGTCTTTTTGACCGATTTCAGAATGGCCTCGTGATCGAGAGGGCATACGGTTCTCAGATCGATGATCTCACAGCTTATTCCTTCCTTGGCCAGCTCGTCGGCTGCCTTGTACGCTTCCTTGATGATCTTTCCGAAAGATACGATGGTAACATCGCTACCTTCCCTTTTAATATCGGCAACACCAATGGGTAATGTATATTCGTCTTCCGGAACTTCTCCCTTATCGCCGTACATCTGTTCCGACTCCATAAAGATAACGGGATCATTGTCACGGATAGCAGATTTTAACAATCCTTTGGCATCGTAAGGGTTGGAAGGCACTATAACTTTAAGTCCGGGACAGTTGGCAAACCAGCTTTCAAAGGCCTGTGAGTGGGTAGCCGCAAGCTGCCCTGCAGAAGCAGTCGGTCCGCGAAACACGATCGGAATATTAAACTGTCCGCCACTCATCTGGCGTATCTTGGCTGCATTGTTGATGATCTGATCAATCCCCACCAACGAGAAGTTAAAGGTCATGAATTCAATGATAGGCCTGTTCCCGTTCATCGCCGACCCTACACCTACCCCGGCAAAACCGAGTTCGGAAATGGGGGTGTCCAGAACCCTGTCGGGCCCGAATTCGTCGAGCATTCCCTTGGAAGCCTTGTAAGCACCGTTGTATTCGGCCACTTCCTCACCCATGAGGTAAATGGTTTCATCCCTTCGCATCTCTTCGCTCATGGCTTCGGCTATGGCCTCTCTAAATTGTATTGTTCTCATGTACTATATATGATATTGAAAATAGTTCTTAGTTTTTTTAGTTTGGGAGTTCCGGAGTTGAGAAGTTCCGGAGTCCCGGAGTTTGGGAGTCCTGGAGTTTTTTGTATTTTGTTGTTTAATATTATTATCAACTCATCAACTCACTATCCAAAGCGAAGCAAAAATAGTAATAATTAAAAATTCTACAGCCTGCATTTTCATAAATTTTGTGAGAAAGTGGAAAGGTGGGAAAGTGAAATGTTACAATAAGGCATCTCACTTCTCGCCCTCTCACTTTCTCACCCTCTCACTTTTAAAAAAAATATTATGCACGCATAGCATATTTGGGAAATAATATCTATCTTCGTAACCATATTGCTTCGGCTTCGCTCAGCAACCGGGATTTTCAACAAACTTTGTTTATTTCTCAACTTTTGATTACCAGGTTTACCCGTATTGAGCTCTGTCGGGGCGATGAAAGCATGGTAAAAATTCAAAAAACAGAGACATGAAGATATTAGTATGTATCAGTCACGTTCCGGACACGACCTCCAAGATCAATTTTGCGGACGGGGATACAAAATTCGACACCAACGGGGTGCAGTTTGTCATCAATCCGAATGACGAATTCGGTCTTACCAGGGCCATGTGGTTCAAAGAAAAACAGGGTGCTACGGTAAGCGTGGTCAATGTAGGCGGACCGGAGACCGAGCCCACACTCCGAAAAGCCCTGGCCATAGGTGCCGATGAAGCCATACGCGTAAACACCGAAGCTACCGACGGCTTTTTTGTGGCGAAGCAACTGGCCCGGGTCATTGAAGAAGGAGCATACGACCTCATTATAGCCGGCAGGGAATCGATAGACTACAATGGTGGGATGGTTCCCGGAATGCTGGCCGCCCTTACGGGAGCAAACTTCGTAAACACCTGTATAGGACTGGAGGTAGAAGGCAACGAGGCTACGGCCATACGCGAAATAGACGGCGGCAAGGAAACCGTAAAATGCGCCCTGCCCCTCATCATAGGCGGACAAAAAGGCCTGGTAGAAGAAAGTGACCTGCGCATCCCCAACATGCGGGGCATTATGATGGCCCGGAAAAAGCAGCTCACCGTACTGGAACCTGCCGAAGTCGCAGGCCGGACAGCTGCCGTAAAATTCGAAAAACCAGCCCCGAAAGGCGAAGTAAAGCTGGTTTCTCCGGATAACCTGGACGAACTTGTTCAGTTACTGCACAATGAGGCTAAAGTGATATAAAATAATTTTTCTTTTTGGAGGGGATTAGGGAGATTTCTTAATAATAATGTATTAAGTCCTGAATGAACACCCCCCTGCCCCCCTCAAGAGGGGAGCTATTAATCTTAAATAAAAAAACTATGTCTATTTTAATATATGCTGAATCTGAAGAGGGCAAGTTAAAAAAAATAGCATTTGAGGTGGCCTCATATGCCAGGGCCCTGGCCGGACAAACGGGAGATACGGTAACTGCCGTAGCCATCAATGCCGAAAACACGGCCGAACTCGGCAAGTACGGTGTGGACAAGGTGCTCAAAGTATCTGACGAAAAACTTTCCGCCTTCAATGCCCGCGCTTATGCCGATGTCATAAAACAGGCCGCTGACCAGGAAGGTTCCAAAGTTGTGCTTATCAGTTCGAGTGCCAATGACAAATACCTGGCCCCGGTACTGGCTGTTAACCTTGGGGCGGGATATGCTTCCAATGTGGTAGCCCTTCCCGAAAGCACTGATCCTTTCCGGGTAAAAAGAACGGCCTTTACCAATAAAGCATTTAGCATTACGGAGATCAGCACCGACATAAAACTGCTCGGCCTCTCCAAAAACTCTTTCGGTTTAAAAGAGAGCGAAGCTGCCGCTGCAGAAGAGGCCTTCTCCCCTTCTCTGAACGACGACGATTTTTCTATTAAAACCGAGTCGGTAGACAAGACCACCGGCAAGGTGACCATAGCCGATGCCGAGATCGTGGTTTCCGGCGGACGCGGGCTGAAGGGCCCCGAAAACTGGGGTATGATCGAAGAGCTTGCCGATGTGCTCGGAGCCGCTACGGCATGCTCCAAACCCGTATCGGACATGGGCTGGCGACCACATAGCGAACACGTAGGCCAGACTGGTAAACCCGTGGCCTCAAACCTCTATGTCGCCGTAGGTATTTCCGGGGCCATACAACATTTGGCAGGTATCAATGCCTCCAAAGTAAAAGTGGTGATCAATTCCGATCCGGAAGCTCCCTTCTTCAAAGCTGCAGACTATGGCGTGGTAGGAGATGCCTTCGAAGTAGTCCCCGCACTAATCGAAAAATTAAAGGAATTTAAAGCACAAAACTCATAATTTTTGGTAAATTGTGCCCTTAAAGGGCTGCCGGAATTCGGGATATGCCCGGTTCGGGCAGCCTTTTTATATTTTTCTCCTGTAAAGACCGCCCAAACCATATCTGAACTGGCCCGGCCATACCGGAAAAACCGGCAGACACCAGGCTTTTGTACCGGAAAACACAAATTCAAGGTCCGCCAGTGAGGAATTCGCACAAAATTTTTTCATCTTTGCCTTAGCAAATGATGAAAAGTTTTATGTCCAGTTCTATATACATATGAGTTTAGTCAGGTTAAATATAAAAGGAATATCGTATAGCCAAACCCAGAACGGCGCTTACGCACTTATCCTCAACGAGGTTGATGGAGACCGGAAACTCCCTATTGTCATCGGCGCCTTCGAGGCACAATCCATTGCTATAGCCCTGGAAAAGGAAATAAAACCGCCAAGGCCACTCACGCACGACCTCTTCAAGAACTTTGCAGACCGGTTTGACATCGTGGTCAAACAGGTGATCATCCATAAACTGGTGGACGGCGTGTTCTATTCCAGTATTATCTGTGAACGGGACAAGATCGAAGAGATCATCGATGCCCGTACCAGTGATGCCATTGCCCTGGCCTTACGTTTTAACGCTCCCATCTTCACCTATAAAAACATCCTGGACAAGGCAGGTATATACCTTAGTTTCTCCCCGAAAGACAAGGAACAAAAGGAAGAGAACATGGTCTCTGAAGATATTATCTCAGGCCAGGGAAAATCATCTTCCGCTTCAGAAGATTACAGCGCACTAAGCCTCGAGGAACTGCACAAAATGCTCGAGAGCGCCGTGGCCAATGAAGACTACGAAAAGGCCGTAAAAATCAGGGACGAAATCTCCAAGCGGGAAAAAAAATAATCGTATCACATGCAAAGATCTTTACTCGTTTTCCTATCTGCCATAGAACCCAGTCAGGGTTTTTCTTTATACGGATTAGGAAGAGGGGCATTGGGCATGATCGTGCTCATTGCCATTGCCTATTTGTTCAGCAGCAACAAAAAAGCCATTAACTGGCGAACCGTGGGCCTGGGGCTGCTGGCCCAGCTCGTACTGGCCATCGGCATTCTCAAAGTACCGTTTATCCGCGAAATATTTACCATACTGGGCAAGGGTTTTAACAAGATACTCACCTTTACGGAAGCCGGGACCGAGTTTCTCTTCAGCTCCTTTTCCACCAATCAAATAGAAAGCCCTCTACTGAATTTTGCATTTACCATCCTGCCTACCATCGTTTTCTTCTCTGCACTCACCTCGGTATTGTTCTATCTCGGGGTCATACAAAAAGTAGTCCGGGGCATGGCATGGCTGCTCACTAAACTATTAAAGATCTCCGGGGCGGAGAGCCTTTCTGTTGCGGGCAATATCTTCCTGGGCCAAACCGAATCGCCCCTGATGATCAAGGCTTACCTGGAAAAGATGAACCGTTCAGAAATACTATTGGTTATGATAGGCGGAATGGCCACCGTGGCCGGAGGGGTACTCGCCGCTTATATCGGCTTCCTAGGGGGATCTGACGAGGCCCTTCGCCTGGAATTTGCCCGGCACCTGCTGGCAGCTTCCGTTATGGCCGCCCCGGGAGCCATCGTAGTCTCCAAAATACTCGTACCGCAAACAGAGCATGTTAACCAGGTTGTCGAAGTGTCTAAACAGAACATAGGCTCCAATTTTCTCGACGCTATGGCTACCGGTACCACCGAAGGATTAAAACTCGCAGCCAACGTAGCGGCTATGTTACTGGTATTTGTAGCCTTCATTGCCATGATCAATTACGGTTTACTGAAACTGGGACAGATAGGGCACATCAACGCATGGATAGCTGAAAACACCTCGTATAACAAACTCTCACTGGAACTCGTACTGGGCTATATTTTTGCTCCCCTGATGTGGGTCATAGGGGTGGCCAAAGAAGATATGGCGCTTATGGGGCAACTTTTAGGGGTAAAGCTCGCTGCCAGTGAGTTTATAGGCTATATTCAACTGGCCGATCTGAAAGATGCATCACAACCCCTGCACTTCACATATAACAAGTCCATTATCATGGCCACCTATATGCTTTGCGGTTTTGCCAACTTTGCGTCCATCGGTATACAGATAGGCGGCATAGGCTCCCTGGCTCCCGGCCAGCGCAAAACCCTGTCTGAATTCGGCATGAAAGCCGTCCTTGGCGGCACACTGGCTTCCCTCATCTCCGCTACCCTCGCCGGAATGATCATTGGGTAGTCCCGGGAAGCATTAAAGTATAAAAAATTGTGTTGTGACAATGTTAAAACAGGGAATTACCCCCCTTGCAACCCACAATTTATTAATTTTGTGCCTTGAGACTAAAGACAATGTTCCATGCTGCGGTTTTTCAGTAAATTCAAGTACCTGGCCATTACCCTTTTTATCCTTTCGGCCATTATCATCACGCTTTTCTACAATGCGCTGAAGCCCGAGGAAACCCTGCCCATATATCAGCCGTCCATGGTAAAGGCCGAACTGGTGGACAGTACCATACAGTACGTTAAGAAATATCACACCATTGCCGATTTCAAACTCATCAACCAGAACGGGGATACCATTACCCAGAAAGATTATAAGAACAAGATCTACATTGCCGATTTTTTCTTTACCACATGCCCTTCCATCTGCCCCATAATGACGGACAATATGGTGGACATCCAGAAAAATATCCTGCCCTATGACGACGTAATGCTCCTCTCCCACTCCGTGACCCCGCAAATAGATTCGGTACCACAACTAAAAAAATACGCCCTCGAAAAAGGGGTAAATGACAAAAAGTGGAACCTGGTCACAGGCGATAAAAAACAGATCTACGAACTGGCGCGAAAATCCTATCTCGCCGTGCTGACCGATGGCGACGGCGGCCCGTATGACATGATACATACCGAAAACTTTATCCTGGTGGACAAGAAAAAACGTATCCGTGGTTTCTATGACGGCACCAATGACGAGGACATGAACAAACTGATGCACGACCTCAAAATCCTGAAGGCGGAGGAAGAATAAGGTGCGGTGATAAAAAGGAGAACCCACCAATTAAAAACACCACTTATTCCCTCGGAACAACCACCCTGAAATCCTCCAAAACCTAAAAAGATGTTAAATTTCAGGAGGGGCTTTCCCTACAAAATAACCGTATATCCCTGGTAATCCCGTATTTTTCCTTACACTTGCATTTTTAAATAGTTAACACTTATTTTTCTAAGCTAACTTTTTGCATTACTTTTGACTACTTAAATTCATTCTAAATAAAAATTGAAAACTACCATAGCACATCTCAAACGCGGCGAAAAGGGCATTATCAAGGATATCTCCATAGATAATGTTCCGGTAAAACTCTTTGAAATGGGATGCCTTCCGGGCAATGAAGTAGAACTGTTACAGGTGGCACCGTTCAGGGACCCCTTATATCTCAATATCAACGGTTCTTTCTTTTCCATACGACGGGAAACCGCCCTGCTTATCGAAATCGAAAAACTAAACGAAACCCGGGCGTTATGAGCAAACAGATCAAAGTAGCACTCATAGGAAACCCAAATACCGGTAAGACTTCGGTTTTTAACCAGCTTACCGGCCTCAACCAGAAAGTAGGGAATTACCCGGGGATCACTGTGGAGAAAAAAGAAGGGGTTTGCAAACTTCCAAGAGGAATCAAGGCACATATCCTGGACCTTCCCGGTACTTACAGCCTCAATGCCACTTCACTTGATGAAAATGTTGTTATAGAGTTACTGCTCAACAAAAGCCACAAGGATTTTCCCGATGTGGCCGTTGTTATCAGCGATGTGGAAAACCTGAAGCGCAACCTGCTGCTCTTTACCCAGATCAAAGACCTGAAGATCCCTGCCATCCTGGCCATAAACATGGCTGACCGCATGGACCGGAAAGGCATTTCGCTCGACATTGAACTGCTCGAAAAAAAACTGAACACCAAGATAGCCCTGGTAAGCTCGCGCAAGGGTACCGGGATCGACACGATCAAGGAACTGATACTCGAATACCGGAAACTACCTACCGAGCCCTGCGTCAATGCTTCGGTTATAGACAAGGATTATTTTGAAAACCTCCAGAATGCCTTTCCCGATCAGGAACTGTACAAATTATGGCTGGTCATTACACAGGATGTGAATTTCGTACAGCTCAACCGGCATACGATCCCTGATACGTCGTCCTTTAATACAAAGTCCCGGTCCGAACTCAAACGCTTACAGCAAAAAGAAGCGATCTGCCGCTACCAGTTCATAAACGGCACGCTCAAAGAAGGATATAAAGTAGATGCCGGGGCCGCCAAGGGCTTAAGGGCTTCCCTGGACAGGGTACTCACTCACAAAGTTTGGGGCTATGTCATCTTTTTTGCCATATTGCTGCTCATCTTCCAGACCATATTTAACTGGAGCCAATACCCCATGGATTATATTGACGAATTATTTGCTTCTTTCAGCGAATGGGCCAAAGCCACACTACCTGCCGGGGTATTTACAAACCTTATCTCAGAAGGCCTTATACCCGGTATAGGGGGGATCGTTATCTTTATTCCACAGATCGCCTTCCTGTTCCTCTTTATTTCGCTCCTGGAAGAATCCGGGTACATGAGCCGGGTGGTCTTTCTTATGGACAAGGGGATGCGCCGCTTCGGGCTTAGCGGTAAGAGCGTGGTTCCCCTGATCTCCGGGACGGCCTGCGCCATACCTGCCGTTATGGCCACACGTAATATCGAAAACTGGAAGGAACGCCTTATTACCATACTGGTAACCCCTTTTATGACCTGTTCCGCAAGGTTGCCCGTTTACCTTATTATCATTGCCCTGGTGATCCCGGACAAGCGTTTCATGGGATTGAATTACCAGGGACTGATGCTCATGGCGCTTTACCTGATCGGCTTTATCACCGCCGTAGGATCGGCTTACCTATTGCACAAGGTCATGAAAACCCGGACCAAGTCGTTTTTTATGGTGGAGATGCCCAATTATAAGGTCCCGCTCCTGAAAAACGTAGCCCTGACCGTACTGGAAAAGACCAAGAGCTTTGTTTTCGGTGCCGGGAAGATCATCCTGGCCATATCGATAATCCTCTGGTTCCTGGCTTCCAACGGACCTTCCGACAAATATGCCAACGCCGAAGAGATCGTAACAGAAAAACACCGGGGCCAGGACATCAGCGAAGAAGACCTGAACACCGAGATCGCTTCCTATCAGCTGGAAAATTCGTATATTGGTATTATCGGAAAAGCCATAGAGCCGGCTATTCAACCCCTGGGCTATGATTGGAAAATAGGCATTGCCCTGGTAAGTTCCTTTGCCGCCCGTGAAGTATTCGTAGGTACACTGGCCACGATATACAGCGTGGGAAGCGAAGAAGAGAGCACCATAAAGAATCGTATGGCAGCGGAGATCAACCCCGTAACCGGGGGCAAACTGTTTAACCTGGCCTCCGGAGTATCCCTCTTGTTGTTCTATGCCTTTGCCATGCAGTGTATGAGTACCCTGGCCATTGTAAAAAGAGAGACCAATAGTTGGAAATGGCCCATGGCACAACTGATCCTTATGAGCGGTTTCGCCTATATTGTAGCCCTTATAGCCTACCAGGTTTTAAAATAAAATTGGTATAGGCACCATGCATGGTACCCCCTATTGTAGAGACGCACGGCCGTGCGTCTCAAACGAGACAGCAGACCTAACATTATAACAGATATGCCGGATATTCAGACCATATTAGTTTACGCAGCCCTGGCCATAGCCGTCGGTTTCCTGGTAAAGAAATTTTTCCTGCCGAAGAAGAAAACCAAAAAGGCCTGTAGTAACCAGGACTGCGGTTGCCACTGAACCTACACGATCAATAAGGCAGGGGTGCAATGCTGTGTCCCTATCCCAGGGCCACGTCCAGTGACATCATAATAATAAACCCGCCTATAAAGCCCAGGGTGGCAATATCTGTATACTTGTCCAGCTGGGTCTCCGGGATCACTTCTTCCACCACCACATATATCATGGCCCCGGCCGCAAAAGACAAGGCATAAGGCAGGGCAGGAGTAAAAAAAGTAACGGCAAGCGCTCCCACTACCCCTGCTATGGGCTCTACGATGGCAGAAAGCTGTCCGTACCAGAAACTCCGTCTACGGCTCATCCCCTGCCGGCGCAGCGGCATGGCCACTGCAATACCCTCAGGAAAATTCTGTATCCCTATCCCCAGGGCCAGGATCACGGCCCCGGCAATGGAGGCTTCCGGGATCCCTGCGGCAACACCGCCGAAGAGCACACCTACGGCCAGCCCTTCAGGAATATTGTGCAGGGTAATGGCCAGGACGAGCAGGGTGGTCCGGTGCCATCCGGTATGCACCCCTTCGGCCCTGCTCTCCTTGAAATTGATATGCAGGTGCGGAAGCAACCTGTCCAGGCCGAAAAGAAATACCGCTCCGAGTGCGAAACCAACCGCAGATGGCATAACCTTGGCAAAACCTTCTCCATCGCTCATGGCAATGGCCGGGGCCAGCAGACTCCAGAAACTGGCAGCTACCATAACCCCGCCGGTAAAACCCAGCATACCGTCCAGCACACTTCGTTTCATCCCTTTAAAAAGAAATACCAGCGCTGCTCCCGCGGCAGTGAGCAACCAGGTGAATGTAGTAGCCAATAAAGCCCCTACAACAGGGTCTATTGACTCAAAATAAGCAATGATCTTGTCAAACATATATTCAGGTCTTTGTTACATAGAGATTAGTAGCTGTGAGCGACGACACATTGAGCTCGGAATCGTTGATGCGAATCAGCACGGAGTTATCGAAAGGCTCCCTGGAAAGAACAGTTAATTCGTCCCCCAGTGAAATCCGGAGCTTGTCCAGGTATTGAAGAAATTCCTTGGAAGAATTCTTGACCCCGACACATACCCCTTTCTCCCCCTTTTTCAGGGAGGACAGCAAGACTTTGGACGAAGGCTGTATCTTCCCGTGCTTGTCCGGAATAGGGTCGCCATGCGGGTCTACGGTAGGATAATCCAGGAAAGTATCGAGTTCCTCGACCAGCTTGTCCGACTTTATGTGTTCGAGCTGTTCGGCAACGTCGTGCACCTCGTCCCATGAAAAATTGAGTTTTTCCACCAGGAAAACCTCCCACAGGCGATGCTTACGAATAACATTCACGGCATACAGCCTTCCTTCTTCCGTGAGCTTTACTCCCTGGTACTTTTTATATTTCACCAGTTTCTTTTCCGACAGCTTCTTTACCATATCCGTAACCGAAGAGGCCTTGGTCTCCATGGCATCGGCAATGGCATTTGTAGACACCTCATCCCTGGCATCCTTACTCAGGTGATATATGGCTTTCAGATAGTTCTCTTCCGACAGTGTCATAAAATTTTATTTACGCAAAAATACATTTTTATTTCGAAAAATAAATTTTTAGCTTTGCCTAAATTTTAATTTAAACAAAAGTAAAAAATAGCTATATTAAAAAATGCGACGTAGTTGCATATAAAATATTACCATTTATATTTGCAACAATATTGCATTTAAAAATCCATCACTATGAAAATCAACTACATTTTTATTCTTCTGTTAGGTATACATTTGTGTCCGGCAGCCGTGCACAACGAAGTCATCCGCGGAAAAGTCACCTATCAGGGAACTCCGGTAGATTATGTCGGCGTTTTTATCGAAGGCACTCAAAAGGGAACCACCACGGACAACAACGGGCACTATGAATTACGGGCCGACCCCGGAAAGCACACTCTTGTGATCCGGGCCCTTGGCTATAAGACCATCCGGAAAGAAATTGTTTTAAACGAGCACCAATCACTCACCGTAAATTTTCAACTTCAGGAAGATGTACTGGGATTGGACCAGGTGGTCGTATCGGCATCCCGTAACCGTCAGAACCGGAAGGAAGCCCCCGTGATCGTAAGTGTCACCAACGATAAGGTATTACAGGCCACCCAGTCTGTCTCCCTCTCGGAAGGGCTCAATTTCCAGCCCGGGCTGCGTATGGAGACCAATTGCCAGAACTGCGGTTATTCCCAGGTGCGGATCAACGGGCTCAACGGGGCTTATTCGCAGATACTCATCAACAGTAAACCCACTTTCAGCGCCCTGAACGGGGTATACGGCCTCGACCAGATCCCGGCCAATATCATAGACCGGATAGAGGTAGTCCGGGGAGGCGGATCGGCCCTGTACGGTTCCAATGCCATTGCAGGCACCATAAATATCATTACCAGGGAACCTCTGGAAAACAGTTTCCAGATAGGCAGTAACCTGGCTTTCATTGAGGGGAAGTCTCCCGACAGGGCTGTGACCATCAACGGCACCCTGCTTTCAGACAGCAACAAAGCCGGTATCACCCTGTACGGCCTGTATCGCGACCGCGACCCTCACGATCATGATGGTGATGGTTTTACCGAGATCACCACCATGCAAAACAAGACCTTTGGTTTCAACAGCTTTTACAAAACCTCGGAAAGGAGTAAATTATCCTTCGATTTTTATACCATACACGAATTCAGGCGCGGGGGCAATAACCTTTCCCTTCAGCCTTTTGAATCCGATATTACGGAACAGATCGAATCTGACGTGATCAGTGGCGGGCTTACCTACGAGGCCTTTTCCGCAAACCTCAAAGACAAATTTTCGGTATACGCCACCACCCAACAGTCCAAAAACAACAACTTTTATGGTGGCCGGGGAGAAACGCATGAAGAAAGTATCAGGGGTTTTGGGCATTCCAAAGACGTCACCTGGGTATTCGGCTCCCAATACAGCCGGCATATGGAGGCCTTCCTTGGCGGAGAGGGCACTTTTACCGGGGGACTGGAATACAAGTACGACATGGCCCGGGATGCCAAACCGGGATTCAATGCTTTTATAGACCAGACCGTCAGGGTGTATGGCCTGTATGCCCAGCAGGAATGGCAGATCAGTCCCAAACTGAAACTCCTGGGCGGATTGCGGGCCGATTTTCACAACCTTACGGAAGAGGACGTCCATCTCAATCCCCGTGCCAACATCCTTTACAGCATTTCGGACAACCTGCAATTAAGGGCCAGCTATGCCAAAGGATTCCGCGCCCAACAGTATTTTACGGAAGACCTGCATTCCACCCTGGCCGCAGGTGAAGTGTCTTTTGTGCGTTTTTCACCGGACCTCAAACCCGAGACCTCCCATAGTTTCCTCGTCTCCGCAGACTGGAGCAGATCTACCCTCACCAGTGACGCCGGGGTCACCATCGAAGGGTTTTATACCCGCCTTAACGATCCCTTTATCCTGGAGCAGGCCACACCGGAAGAACTGGAACAGCTCGACATCGACACCTCTGACGGACAGTTTATCTATATAAAAAAGAACAGTAGCGGAGCCGATGTTTACGGGGTCAATCTCGAAGTCAAATACGCGCCGGATGAAAAATGGGTCATGCAAATGGGCGGAACCGCCCAGTATTCGGTCTACGACGACCCCGTACGCTGGACGGAAGACGAAAGCGCCATGACCAGCAAGGCCAGGCGTTTCTTTAAGTCGCCCAACCTCTACGGTAATTTTATACTGACCTATGCCCCGGCAAAAAAATGGCAGAACAACATTTCCGGGGTGTATACAGGTTCCATGTATGTACCACACATAGCCGGGTATGTCGAAAATGACAGGCTGGAAAAGACCGGAAACTTTTTTGAGCTCAACTTCAAAACAGGCTACACCTTTGACCTCGACAATGATTTTCAGCTTCAGCTCAACGCCGGGATACAAAACCTGTTTAACAGCTACCAGGACGATTTTGACCGAGGCCCGGACCGGGATGCCAACTATATTTACGGCCCTTCCCGGCCCAGGACCTTTTTCGTAGGATTAAAAATAGGTACAGGATTGCTGCCGTAATAAGCGGAATTTATTTTCGGGGGAAAAACAATTAATAAATGAAAAGTTTTATATTTAATCCCTGACAGCAGCAATTTATAATTTATATCATGTTTAAAAATCCTTTTTCATTTGATGGCAGGATTCGTCGTACAGAATACGGAATCAGCTATATTATTTATTTTGCGGGAGCCGTGATCATTAACGTTATTTCGGCTCTCCTTGCTACTAATATAGATCCTGGCCTGGCAGGTATAATGCCATTGGCCCTGTCACTTCCGTTACTTTATTTTTTTATAGCACAAACAGCCAAAAGATGTCACGACAGAGGGCATAGCGGATGGTATCAGCTAATCCCCTTTTACAACTTATATCTATTATTTGCAGAAAGTAAATACGGCCCAAATGAATATGGCCCGAATCCGAAAGAGGAAGGTAACCACCAGGAAATTGAAAAAATAGGAGTAGAAGAAGAATAGAAATACGACATCTTTTAAATCTGTTTTTGATTTTCACCCCGTCTATGATATAAAAATCCTGCTTATAAAAACAAACAAATATCCCCGATGGACATCCCTGCTTCACGATTGTTCAGCCAGCACATCACCCAAAACAGCCGCAACAGTGTAAAAGACCTGGTAAGCTATATGGGAGCCATGCAGGCCCAGGACCCCAATATGATAAAATGGGCCGTCGGCGTGCGGCTTCCCGGGATAACGGAAAAAACAGTGGAAGAAGCCATAAACCGGGGAGACGTTGTCCGTACCCACCTGCTCCGCCCCACATGGCACCTGGTGGCAGCGGACGACCTGCGGTGGATACTGAGGCTTACCACCCCGCACATCAAAAGTTCCATGAGATCCCGGCTCAAGCAGTTAGGGCTTACAGAAGATATTCTGGCCAGGAGCAACCGTATCATCAGGAAGGCACTGGGCGACGGAAACCACCTCACCCGGCCGGAATTGACCGCGGAACTTCAGCAGGCCGGTATCCCAACCGACGAAAACCGCTCCTCCCACCTGCTCATGCGTGCCGAACTGGACGAACTCATATGCAGCGGCCCTTTAAAGGGAAAACAAACCACCTACGCCCTGCTGGACGAACGCGTCCCCTCTACAACTGTTCCGGACCGGGAAGAATCTCTCGCCATGCTGGCCTCCCGGTACTTTACCAGTCATGCCCCTGCCACCCTTCAGGATTTTATCTGGTGGTCCGGCCTCCCCGTTACCGATGCCAAACGGGCTGTGGAAATAATAAAACCCGATTTTGTCGTTGAAAAATCAGGGGAACAGGAATACTTGCTTCCGGACGCATTTTCTTTTAAGAAGAACCATTCCGAACCTGTCCATGCCTTACCTGCTTTTGACGAATTTCTCATCAGCTATAAAGACAGAACAGCCTCGCTTCCTTCTGAACACCACCACAAGGCCGTATCCAACAATGGTATCTTCTGGCCGGTCATTGCGGTAGAGGGTAAAATTGTTGGCAACTGGAAACGCACGGTAAAAAAGGACCGGGTGCATATAGAAACCCATTATTTCGAAAGCGTAAAAAAAGATGTCCGGTCAGAGGTAAAGAAAGCCTTTATCCGCTTCGCCCGGTTTCTGGACAAAGAGCCCGGAGGGGAATTTTGAAGGGAGGAGGAGATGTTGCAGATTGCAGGTTACAGGTTGCAAGTTGAAGGTTGCAGGTTTTGTCAGACTTCGCGGTCTATGAGTTTTTTTCCGAATTCCAGCAGCAGTTGTTTTTTCTCAGGGTCTACGGACAGCGATTCAATACCCGCAAAGGCCTTTTCGGTATACCGCGTGATCTCCTCGCGGATAAGCCCGGCAGCACCGCTGGATACGAAAAGGGCTTTTACTGTCTCTATCTTTTTCTCCGTATCGGCGGGTGTGGTGTTGTACAGATCGCGTAATAGCCCGGCTTCACCCCCGTTCAGGTTTTCCAGGGCTTTGAGATACAGAAAGGTCTTTTTATTTTCAATAATGTCCCCCCCTATCTTTTTCCCGAAGGTTTCCGCATCACCAAAACTATCGAGGTAATCGTCCTGTAACTGGAAAGCGATCCCGAGGTTTAGCCCGAAGTCGTAAATGGCTGCGGCCTCTTCGTCCCCGGCACCGGCTATAAATGCCCCCATTTTCATTGCCGATCCTACCAGCACGGCAGTCTTATATGCTATCATTTTGAGGTATTCCGGAAGGGTGACGTCATTTCTCGTCTCGAAATCCATGTCGTACTGCTGTCCTTCGCATACTTCCCTGGCCGTTTTATTAAAAAGCCGGATCAATTTTGCCTGAAGCTCTGCATCATAGCTTTCAAAAAAAGTATAACTCAGGACCAGCATCACATCGCCGGACAATATTCCGGTATTCACATCCCATTTCTCGTGTACAGAAGGCATTCCCCTGCGCAAAGGGGCATCGTCCATAATATCGTCGTGAAGCAGGGTAAAATTGTGAAAGACCTCCACAGCCATGGCCGCACCGAGGGCCTTCCTGTAATCCCCGCCAAAAATATCGGTGGTCAGCAGGGTAAGCACCGGCCTCAGGCGTTTCCCCCCAAGGTGCAGGATATATTGTACCGGGGCGTAGAGCCTTTCCGGTTCTTTTTTAAAGGAATGGGCCTTCAGGTATTCCAGGAACTCCTCCTGATATCGGGATATGGTAAGCATACATACAATTTTGGGCTAAAATACACCAGCCTTTGCAAAGAACAAAGCACAAAGTATAAAGTATTAAGTACAAAGTATTAAGTATCGGATGTTAAATCAGAAGTTGACCGTGTGGCGACATTTTTAATTTTACTTAGTGGATAAAAAATGGTTCCCTGCTGACACAGGGTTGTCACTCACCCCCTGTTTCTTTGTCAAAACCCGGGCCTGGGAAGGATTAAATCTTTGTAAACTTTGGAAACTTTTATTGTTTTTAAAGTTTCTTTGGCTATATTTGTCCCTAATTATGAAGGAACAAATCATAGAAAAAGCCACTGAAATGTTCTTAAACATAGGCTTTAAGAGCGTTACCATGGACGACATTTCTGCGGAAATGGGCATATCCAAAAAGACCGTATATCAATTTTTCAAGAATAAATCCGACCTGGTTGAACATTGTTGCAACCATATCCTGAACATCATATCCACGGATATCGAAGAAGTAGAAAGCTGGAACCTCAACCCTATCGAGGAAATGTACGAAGCGCGGAAGATCGTTCTGAGAAGGCTGAAAAACGAAAAAACGTCACCCGCTTACCAGCTCGAAAAGTATTATCCGAAAATATTCGAATCCCTGCGGAAAGAAAGGTTCAAAAAAATGGACGGCTGTGTGATAAGCAATCTGAAAAAAGGTATGGACCAGGGCTATTACAGGAAGGGCCTGGATATAAACATCATATCCAAGATATACCACAACGGGCTTACGGGCCTTAAAGAAAAAGAGATGTACTGGCCCCAGCAATATACCGTGCCCTATCTTATGAATGTTTTTCTCGAATATCACATCCGGGCCATCGCTACTCCCAAAGGGATAGAGACCCTGGATGAAATACTGGTGAAAGACCGCAATAAAAGTTCCGTTCAACCTTCGCATTCCATAAAGGCAAAAGAAGAAAACAACCATTAACAGTATTTTTTCAACACACTAAACCAGATATTAGTTCTTATGAAAAATGTCCTCCCTATTATAATCCTCCTGTTTTCCGTCGGATTGGCGGCGCAGGAAAAACTCAACCTTTCGCTGGATGAAGCCATTGAGTTTGCCCTGGAAAACAACAGAACTGTCCGCAATGCAGAAAACGACATCGAGATCGCCAAAAAGCAGAAATGGGAAACCACGGCCACAGGCCTTCCCCAGATCGATGTAGCAGTAGACTATACGAATAACCTGAAACAACAGGTCTCCCTGATCCCCGCGGAAATTTTCGGGGGTGAACCGGGGACCTTCGAAGAGGTGGTTTTCGGCACCAAGCACAATGTCACTGCCATGGCCACGTTGAAGCAGAAAATATTTGATGGTTCTTACCTGGTTGGCCTGCAATCGGCCAAGGTATACCTGGAAATATCAAAAAACGACAAGAAGAAAACCAATCTCGATGTAAAAAAGGCAGTTATTGATGCATATGGCAACGTTCTCCTCGCGGAAGAAAACATCCGCATCCTGGAAAAGAACAAGGAGATCCTGGAGAAAAACGTATATGAAACCCAGAAAACCTACGAAAACGGGCTTGCCGAGGAAGAGAGTGTAGAACAACTGCAGATCACCCTTGCCGGTGTGGAAAGCGACCTCAGCAACAACATGAGGCTCCGGGACATCGCTTATAAGATGCTCAATATCACCATAGGCGCTGACATCGATACCGAGATCACCCTCACCGATCATCTGGATGACCTGGCTATCGAAAACACCATACCCGGCCTGGCAGAACAACCGCTCCTTATAGAGAACAATATCAATTATAAGATCGCAAGCAATAACCAGAGAGCCCAGGAGCTGTTGCTCAAAAACGAAAAGAGCAAGGCCCTGCCCACACTGGAAGGGTATATAAACGGGGGGTACCTCGCTTTCGGCGACAATTTCAACTTCCTGAAGCGCGAGCAGGAATGGTTTGGCAACTCTGCCATAGGCCTCTCTCTCAATGTCCCTATATTCAGTTCACTCGGGAGAAGCGCAGCCACGCAACGAATGAAAATAGAGCTCGAAAAGGCCAAGAACGACCTCAAAGAGACCGAACAGCAACTGCAACTGGAACTGCAACGGGCCCGAAGCGATTACCAGTTTGTCCTGGAGCAATACCAGAACAAGAAAAAGAGCCTGGAACTGGCCGAGCGTATTGAACGAAAAAACCAGGTGAAATTCTCCGAAGGAATGGTCACCAGTTTTGACCTGAGACAGGCCCAGGAACAATTGTACACGGCCCAACAGGAATATTTACAATCCATGTTAGATATTATAAATACAAAAACCGACCTGGAAATTGTATTACACAACGCCAACGAATAACAAATGCACAGACAAAAACACTATAAAAATACGGTCATGAAAAAATTATATATCACTGTTTTCGGTATCGCCCTTTTGACATCCTGCGGAGGCGGAGGCGGCAAAAAGTCAGTAGAGAACATTATAGAAAGCGGCTCCCTGGAAGCAATGAAAACCAAAAGAGGGGAACTGGTTATGCAACGGGACGAACTTTCGGGCAAGTTGACACAACTGGACGAAGCCATAGCAAAACTCGACACCCTGCACAAGCTGGCCCTGGTTTCCGCGACAGAGGCCAAGGACACGCTTTTCAATCACTATATCGAATTGCAGGGTAATGTCAGCACAAAGCAAAACATCCTCATCAATGCCGAATATAACGGTATACTTACCCAGGTTTACGTAAAAGAAGGACAGGCCGTAAGAAAAGGGCAGTTACTGGCCAAAATAGACGACGGAGGCCTTTCGCAGCAACTGGCCCAACTGGAGATCCAGGCCAACCTGGCCAAGACCACCTATGAACGTCAAAAGCGCTTATGGGACCAGAATATCGGTTCTGAAATGCAATTCCTGGACGCCAGGACATCTTATGAATCCCAGGAAAAAGCTATTGCCCAGTTAAAAGACCAGATTGCAAAAACCACGGTCACCGCACCTTTTTCCGGAACCATAGACGACGTTATTACCGACCAGGGTACTGCGGTGACCCCTGGAAATCCGCTGATGCGTATTGTAAGCCTCAATAATATGTATATAGAAGCCGAAGTACCCGAGAAATACCTGGCAAGTATTAAAAAAGGAACAGACGTAGAGATAGATTTTCCGGTGCTGGGAAAAACCGTAGATGCCAAAGTAAGGCAGGTGGGCAATTATATAAATCCGAACAACCGCTCTTTTAAAATCGAAGTTGACGTTCCCAATGATTCCGGAAATATAAAGCCCAACCTCACCGCCAAGCTCAGGGTAAACGATTATACCAGCGAACATGCCATACTCATTCCGCAAAGCATTATTTCCGAAAATGCCAACGGGGAACAATATGTCTATATTGCCGAAAAAAACGGTAAAAAAGACCAGGCCATAGCCAAAAGGGTAATCATACAAACCGGTAAACCCCAGGGAGATATCATGGAGGTTCTGGAAGGTATATCGGCCGGAGACCATCTCATCAACGAAGGGGCCAGAAGTGTGGAAGAAGGACAGGTGGTAAAGATCATAAAGTAAAGCACAACACCGGAGCATAAACCTCACTTCGTGAGTACAAATATCCAAACAGTAATCCTGCCTGTACATACAGGTATAAATTTCTAAACCAAATGGATAATAAAAAAATAGACAAAGAATTTGCTCCCTCCTCATGGGCGATCAACAACAGGACCATTATATATGTTGTTATTGCCATTCTATTCTTCATGGGGCTTTCGGCATATTACACCATGCCCAGGGAGAGTTTTCCGGAGATCAAGGAGACCAAGATATACATCAGTTCCGTGTATCCCGGAAATACCGCGGAAGATATAGAAAAACTGATCACCGACCCTCTGGAAAAAGAACTCAGGAATGTAAGTAATGTAGTGGAGGTCACTTCTACATCACAGGAAGACTACTCCATAATTACGGTAGAATTTGACGAGGATATCACCGTAGATGCCGCCAAACAGAAAGTAAAAGATGAAGTAGATTCAGAAAAAGCCAATGAAGACTGGCCTACCTTTAACGGTGCAAAAGTAGAACCAAACGTCTTTGACCTGAACTTCTCGGAAGAGGTCCCCATACTGAACGTAAACATAAAAGGAGATTACCGGGTAGAAAAATTAAAAGACTTTGCCGAGTACCTGGAAGATGAAATAGAAACACTTCCCGAGATCAAGCAGGTCGATATCCGGGGAGCACAGGACAAGGAAGTAGAAGTAGCTGTTGACATATACAAGATGACAGCAGCAAAAGTGAGCTTTGACGATGTTATAAATGCCATTAACGGCGGAAATGCCACCATATCCGGAGGAAACCTCATAGCCAGCGGACAACGCAGAACAATACGGGTACTCGGGGAAATAGAAGACCCCCGGGAATTACTGAATTTCGTGGTAAAATCCGAAGACGGAGCAATCTATTTAAAAGATATCGCCGAAGTCTCTTTCAAGGAAGAGGATAAAACCACCTATGCCAGGGAATTCGGGGAAAACGTGGTGATGCTCGACGTCAAAAAACGCGCAGGAAAAAATCTGATCGACGCCACCAAAGGCCTTTATAAAATCGTGGAAGATACCCAGGAAAATTACCTACCGAAAAATGTGACCCTGTCCATTACCAACGACCAGTCTACCCAAACCCTTAACCAGGTGGACGACCTGGTGAACAATATTATTTTCGGGGTAATCCTGGTGGTCGGTGTTTTGATGTTCTTTCTCGGTTTCAGGAATGCATTGTTTGTAGGTTTTGCCATTCCCATGTCCATGCTCATCTCCTTTTTAATAGCACAAACCGTAGGCTTTACCATGAACACCATGGTGCTCTTTGCCCTCGTTATGGGACTGGGGATGCTGGTAGACAACGGAATTGTACTGGTAGAGAACGTATACCGCCTCATGGAAGAAGAGGGCTTGAACAGAATAGAAGCAGCCAAAAAAGGTATCGGTGAGATCGCCCTCCCGATTATCGTCTCTACGGCAACCACCGTAGCGGCTTTTATCCCGCTGGGGATGTGGCCGGGGGTCATGGGTGAATTTATGATCTATTTCCCCATGACACTGTCTATCGTACTTGGTTCTTCCCTGTTCGTGGCCATCTTTATGAACTCCATGCTGGTTTCCAATTTTATGGAGATCAAAAACCGGGTACTTTCCAGGAAAGAGCTCATTCGCCTGTCCATTGTACTGGGTGGTCTGGGAATACTGTTGATCTTTGTAAAAGGCCCAATGAGAGGTATAGGCACCCTGATGATCGTCGCAGCCGCCATGTTCTGGATATACAAGTATTTTATCAAAAAACTGGCCAATCGTTTTCAACGGATATTTCTGACCTGGCTGGAAGATAAATACAAGACATTTTTATCTTTTGCCCTGAGAAGATGGCATCCGTATGCCTTTGTGGGTGGTACCATTCTTATGCTGTTCTTTTCCTTTGTCCTCGTAGGCATAGCGGGGCCCAAAGTGGAGTTTTTCCCGGACAACAAGCCCAACCAGATCATTGTATACATAGAGTATCCGCAGGGGACCGACATTGACAAGACCAATGCCATGACCAAAAAGATAGAACAGGACGTATACAGTGTGCTGAACGCTCCCAAGTTTATAGACAACGGGTACAATTACATGGTAGAATCTGCAGTGTCCCAGGTCGGCGAAGGGGCCGGGAACCCGGAAACCGACGGAGGTTCTTCGGCAGAAATGCCACACAAGGGGAAGATCACTGTGACCCTGAGAGAATTTAAATACCGCCGGGGACAGGACAGTGAAGAATTGCGGAAGGATGTCCAGGCGAAACTCGCAGGGAAATATCCCGGGGTCAGTATTTCTGTGGAAAAAGACGCCGTGGGCCCGCCTGCAGGATATCCTATCAATATTGAAATAAAAGGTGAAGATTATGCCGAGCTTGTCCATACGGCTGAACGTATGCGCGATTTTATCAATGAAAAAAGTATCAGTGGAATAGAAGAACTAAAGATCGATGTAAACCGTAACAAACCGACAATGGAAGTTACAGTCGACAGGGAAAAGGCAGGAGAACTCGGGGTTTCCGCCGGACAGGTAGGTACCCAGATGCGAAGGGCATTGTTTGGTGAAAAAGCCGGCGTTTACAAAAAAGCCGGGGAAGACTATGATATCAATGTGCGTTTCAACGAAGAGAACAGGTATAATACCAGCGCCCTATTCAACCAAAAAGTGACTTTCAGGGATGCAGCCTCAGGACAGTTGAAAGAAATTCCCATAGCTGCTGTGGTCACCCAGAGGAATACGGCTTCCTTTAGCGCCATCAAGCACAGGAATTTAAAACGGTTGGTAACAGTTTACTCGGCAGTACTGCCGGGATATAATGCCAATGAGATCGTAACCCAGTTAAAATCGGAACTGAAAAATTTTAAGATCACTGACAGGGATACCTCTTTCGTATTTACCGGGGAGATGGAAGAACAGGAAAAGAACATGACATTCCTCATGGGAGCACTGTTCTCCGGGCTCGGGCTCATTATGCTATTGCTTATATTCCAGTTCGGTTCCATCTCCAAACCGACCATTATTATGCTGGCCATTTTCCTGAGCTTTATCGGAGTATTGTTCGGCCTGGTGATCTTTAACATGACCTTTGTAATCATCATGACCATGATGGGTATCATTTCCCTGGCGGGGATCGTGGTAAACAATGGGGTTGTACTGCTGGATTATAACCAGATCCTCATTGACAGGAAAAAACACGAACTGAACTTGCCCGAAAACAGCATGCTTCAGAAAAAAGACCTGGTAGAAACTATCGTCAACGCCGGGAAAGCGCGTTTACGACCGGTAATACTAACTGCTATTACCACCGTATTAGGGCTTATCCCCCTGGCCATAGGGCTGAACATAGACTTCTTTTCCCTGTTTGCCAACTGGGACCCGAAAATATACCTGGGCGGGGATAACGTGATCTTCTGGGGGCCACTGGCATGGACCGTGATCTTCGGGCTGACCTTCGCTACCTTCCTCACCCTGATCATTGTTCCGGTAACCTTTTACCTCGTTAGCCTGCTGAAAATGCGATTGCTTGGTAAAAACAAGAACAAGGATCAAAAAGGAGACAACGATATTGCAGAGAGCGATCCGGATCCTGTACTATCGTAATCTAACATGAATAATGGATAAGAAAAAAGGCTCCCCTCTTCAGACGAAGAGGGGTGTCCCGCAAGCGGGACGGGGAGTTTGACCAAGCCCAAATCATAGGTATATCCCCAACTTTTGTATTTTCCCCATGGCTTGGGTCTTCAAACCCTCCGATCCCGATTGAAATCGGGACCACCTCCCTTTGTCTCAAGGGAGGAGCCTGTTAGAAATCTCAAATAAAGAGCAACAAAAAACCGGGACTCTGAGTGAATCCCGGTTTTTTTATTTCTTTGCTCTGGAATTACTTATTCACCACAATAGACCTGCCGTTACTCCATTTCGTAACACTTGCTATTCTACTGTTTTCAAAGTTGACTTCACTTAAGCCTTCCTGGTTCCAGAAAAACCACTTCCCTACTTTTTTTCCTTCTTCATATTTTCCGGAAGCGATCTTTTTTCCCTCAACATCATAGCCTTTCCATTCGCCATGCGGCTTTCCGTTTTTGTAGAAGCCGGTTTGCGCAATCTCCCCGTTATCGTGGAAATACGTGGCTTTTACAAGGTCTCCGTCCTTTTCCAGTACGGGTTTTACATTCGGCTCCTGGGCAAACAGGAATCCGGAGAACAAAAGCGCTGCTATTAATGTTATATTTCTCATATCAATGTTTTTTTATGTGGATTTTTTGCTTTTCTCTTATAACAAAGATAGCGAAAAATTTTACATTAAAAAAACATTTACATAACATTAAATTAACATTAAACCCAAAACAAACTCATTACCAGTAATTTACAAACAATAGATTCGCCAGAACAGTGGATAACAGTTCGATAATTCTCCGGGGGTAATTCCCTGGGTTACATACCTACATTATTCCACATTCTCGTTCAAAGGTATCGGAAACTGCTCCCACACATCATCTTCTGCCCGGTCTGTGGGCAATTCGCCCAGCCTGTTATACCTTCTCATATCAATCCAGCGATGTCCTTCTCCGTAAAGGGAATAGCGGCGTTGCATCAAAATTTCGTCGAGCAGTTCTGCGGCCCCCATACCTCCCGAATAATCGGGCAGGCCTGCTGCATTTCTAACTACATTAATAGCATTTATCGCTTCTGCCGGATTGGCTTCATAATTAGCCTCTGCATAGAGCAAAACCAGTTCTTCATTTCTGATTATGGGGATTGAAGAGACATTGGAAGTATATACAAAAAAGTCATAATCGCCTGTAAGGTTGTCGAGTGTTAAAGACTCCTCTCTTTCCGTTACTTTGGAAAGCCTTTCATCTCCTGCTTCCGCATCTTCCAGAAAAGTAGGATGGGCAATTCTCGCATTGGAAGCCGGTGAATTTTGTGCAAAGAACATGGGATTGAACACATCATTCCCATCTGCGGAAAACACGTAATAGGCTCCCGCCTGCAAGTCCCCGTTCACATCGAGAAAAGAATCCCCTAACAAGGCAGAAACAGCGGGCATGTCCCCCCTGTATGCGGCTACTCTTGCGGCTATTGCCTTATTAAATTTTATAAAATCAGCGGGAGACAAATGATCCCCGCCTTCTGGTATTAAGCCTTCAAAGCCAGTAGAAGGTACAAAAGCAAAATCATCTCCGGCTGCGTCCAATTCAGTAGCAGCCGATGCCAGAATTTCCTGGATCGTATTCAGGCTTTCTTCATAGCCCACAACAGGCCCGAGGTTATCCGGGTCGCTCGTTTCTATTCGAATACCGTTCTGGTAGGTCAGATTGAGATTGAGCAAAAGCTCATAGGCCCGAATGGTATTGGCAAATCCCCTTATGCCATTTTTTTCTTCCTCCGTAATATCCGATTTTGTAATATCCACGGCTTCAAGTACGATCAGGGCATTTTTAACCACTCTGTATCTCGCAGCCCACGGGTTTGTAATATAAAAAGTATTATTATCCAATACCGCGGTTCCTTTACCCAACAGATCGGAAGTAAAACGGGGATCTGATGTGGCAAATCGATAATATTCTCTCCCTATAACACCGCAATTATCCAGGTAACCGCCTATGTTATTACGCATTCCTGCCTGCATTCCTCCAACGAGGTCCTGTATATCTCCCAGGGTTGGATCTTCCAGAAGGTTATCCAGGTCAGGACTGTTCAAATTCGGGTATTCTTCCACATCGCAGCCCGTAAGGCTAACTGCGGCAAGGATCAGAACAAATAATTTATATATGGATTTCATGATCTCGGATTTTTAGGTTAAAAGTCAACAGACAGATTAAACATATAGCGCTTGGAAGACGGGAATGGGGTAACATCTACCCCGGCAGACAGACCATTTCCCCCGAAGTTAGACACTTCCGGGTCATAACTGTTATAATCGAAAAAGGTCAACAGGTTGGTGCCTGTAAAGCCCAGCCTGATATTAGCTATATAGCCGTCGAACCATCGCTCCACGAGTTCCCCGGGAAAGTTATAGTACAATCCTACCTCCCTCAACTTTAAATAAGAGGCATCTTCCACAAAAACATCGGCAGATGTCCCTACCTGACCGGCCCGGTATTCCCCGTTGGGCAATGTCCCCGTAGGGTCCAGTCCGAAATCGTCATAATCATGGCTGGTTTTGCTCAGGTCGGTAAGCAGGCTGGTGAGGTTAATATTGTCTCCTCCTTTTTTCCAGTGGAACAAAAAGGAAAGTTCCAGGTCTTTATACTGAAGGTTGTTATTGAAGGTCATCTGGAAATCCGGTTCTCCATCCCCGAATTTAACCAGGCCGTCCGGGCTGATCCCTACGATCTGGGTTGCGCTTTTGCCTTCTTCTATCCTGTAAGTTCCCAAGGAAGCACCAAATGCTCCCAGGTTGAATGCAGGTACATTGAGCTCCGTGATCTCGGACTTGTTCTTAAAAAAGGTTACATTGCTGTTCCACGTAAAATCTTCGCCGTCAAAAGGCAGGGCATTCAGGGTGATCTCCACCCCTGTATTTTTAAGGTTTCCGGCATTCTTCCATTCCGTCGTAAATCCGGAAGAAGGCTCCCTGTTGGTCTGTACCAGCAGGTCATCTACCTTTTTATTGTACCATGTAAATTCAAAGTTTAAGCGGTTGTCGAACAATCCGAGGTCCAGCCCCAGCTCCAGTTCTTTCTGTCTTTCGGGTTCTATATCCGGGTTTCCGAGCACCCCGTCGAGGAGTATCCCCACAACACTCTGGTCTGCAACCCCACGTATAAAGGTACTGTTAAAGGAAGTAAAAGGAGAACCGAACGCCGGAAAGTTCCCGGCCTCGCCATAAGCGGCCCTTAATTTAAACTGGTTTACTTTTCCCAGGTTCCAGAAGTCGAACTCATGCAGGTTGGCTGCGAGCGATGCCTTGGGGTAATAATACAATTTGTTGGCATCCCCGTTATTGGAAGATTTATCTCCCCGGAGTCCGATGGTCCCGATCAGTTTATCCTGAAAATTAACCTCTTCCTGAACAAAAAACCCGGAATCTTCCTGTTTTAGCCTGAATTGGTCTATCCGTTGTCCGCCCGCCTGGTCCACATTGGTTTCCGAAGCGATCATATTAAAAGCGGAGATCAGGTAGGAATTCCTGTCAAACACTTCCCGGGTGATCCCGGCCTGGGTTCTGAAATTAATATTGCTATCGGTATTAAAATTATGTACCAGGAATGCCGAATAGTTGATGTTCTTGTTTTCTGTCGATCCCTGTATGGATTGTCCGTTAAGCCCCCCGTTACTCCTTTTTTCAAATTGCAGCTCTTTCGGAAATATGGCCCTGGTATTGAGGTTATAACCATCCAGTCCCCCACGAAGTATCAACTGTAAATCGGATTTCAGGCTTTTATAAATATCTATGGTCGCGGATCCTCCGATAATAAAACGGTTAACCTTTTCATTATTGGTCATCAGGGCAATGGTCTGCAAGGGGTTAGAACCTCCATAGATGTTGTCGGGATAGTTCCCTTCGGCATCCGGTTGCAGTTTGGCCCAGGGAGGCAGTGAAGTAAGCGTTACCCCGATCGTTGACCCGGTATTATCGTTATTGAAAAAACCGCGATCGGCAGAAGAATATATATAATTTGAGTTCAGGCTTAATTTTATCCGGTCAGACACCCGGTGGTCCAGGTTAAGACGTAACGACACTCTTTCATAACCGGTGTTTTTTACGATCCCTTTTTCATTCTTATGGCTCATACCGGCATAGAACGTGGTCTTCTCTCCCCCTCCGCTGGCACTAAAACCAGTGCTGCTTATAAAACCTTTGTTGTCAAATATTTCCTTTTCGTAATCTACCAGCGTCCCGGCGTCGCGCGCTTCTGCATAAGCCACGTCAGCGCCCTCCCCGAATGCATCGAGCGCACGTTCTTCATTCCAGTCCCGTAACCCGAGCAAATTAATTACACTGTTAAAACCAAAGGATTGCGATAAGTTGAATTGGGTTTTTCCCTGCTTACCTCTTTTGGTGCTTATGATCACAACACCAGCAGCAGCCCTCGATCCATATATGGCGGCGGCAGAGGCTCCTTTTAATATTTCTATATTCTTAATGTCGTTCGGATCCAGATCGGCAATACGGTTGGACGGGTTATCCTGATTGGATGAAGATCCTTGTCCGGCAGCTCCTGAAACATCATTTAATCCGCCGGAAATAGAAGAATTATCTACATAAACACCGTCCACAATATACAAGGGTTGGGAATTTCCGAAAATAGAGGTCACCCCTCTCAGTTTAACGGACAATCCTCCGCCGGGGGCACCGGAGTTGGCACTGACCAGAGCACCGGTAAACTTACCTGCAAGAGCACCGTCCAGGGTTTGGGGCTGTGCCACACCTACAAGTTCTTCGGCAGAAATGGAAGAGACCGCATTTGCCGAGTTACTCCTCTTAATGGTGGTTGCCAATCCTGTTACCACCACTTCTTCCAGACCGGTGACATCCTGTTCCATCACAACATTCACAGCACCTCCGCCGGAAATACTCTGCTCTATGGTCTTATACCCTAAACTGGAAAAAACCAGGGTAGCAGGAAATTCACTGACACTGATCTGAAAGTTCCCGTCAAAATCAGTTACCGTTCCGGTAGTTGTTCCTTTGATCACCACGTTTACACCGGGCAGGGGCAGGTCGGTGCTGGCTTCTTTTACTGTTCCGTTTACTTCTTCCTGGGCCATGACTCCAATTGGGGCGGATAACATGAACCAGAGGAAAAATAATTTCCTTAATGTTGGTTTCATAATATGTTTTTTAAAGTTTTGTCATAACCAAATTAGGAAAAATTTAACACCAAAATATCAAATAGATAAATTTTATGATAATTAATTAAATTAATCGTATTTAAGACATCTATTCTTAGTTCTTCAAAAATCACAGGGTCCTGCCTGCCCGAAACCATATATCTTCTTACATTTGCATCCCGGATTCCGGATATCGGGAAAACCGACAGTAAAATTGTCATGAAGTGATGTTTCACCCGTTTGTCCGGAAACAGCATACAGAGCTATTAATTAACTAACAGACAATGTACAGAAGTCATACTTGCGGAGAACTGAGGATTTCTCATGTAAACAGTGAAGTGACCCTGGCCGGCTGGGTACAAAAGACACGCGACAAGGGATTTATGATATGGATCGACCTGCGCGACCGTTACGGCATTACCCAGCTTATCTTTGACGAGGAAAGAACGCCGAAAGACGTTTTTGAAAAAGCAAAGACCCTCGGCAGGGAATTTGTGATCCAGGTGAGCGGAACGGTGATCGAAAGAGAATCCAGGAACAAAAATATCCCTACCGGCGATATCGAAATACTGGTTAGCGGCCTCAAGGTGCTGAACTCAGCTGCACTTCCCCCGTTTACCATAGAAGACAATACCGATGGCGGCGAGGATATCCGGATGAAATACCGTTACCTGGACATCCGGAGAAATCCGGTGAAGGACAAGCTCATTTTCCGTCACCAGGTGGCCATGCAGGTGAGGAATTACCTTTCGCAACAGGGCTTTATCGAGGTGGAAACTCCTTACCTGATCAAATCCACCCCCGAAGGTGCCCGCGACTTTGTGGTCCCGTCCCGTATGAACGAAGGGCAGTTCTACGCCCTTCCGCAATCGCCGCAAACGTTTAAGCAATTGCTTATGGTAGGTGGTATGGACCGGTATTTCCAGATCGTCAAATGTTTCCGGGACGAAGACCTCAGGACCGACAGGCAGCCCGAATTTACCCAGATCGACTGTGAAATGACCTTTGTGGAACAGGAAGACATCCTGCAGGTCTTTGAAAACCTGACCAAACACCTGCTCAAGGAGATCAAGGGCGTGGATACTGACCGTTTTCCCAGAATATCCTATGCCGAGGCCATGCAAAAGTATGGTAATGATAAACCAGATATCCGCTTCGGTATGGAATTTGGCGAACTTAACGACCTGGCCAAAGGAAAAGGCTTTAATGTCTTTGATGCCCAGGAACTGATTGTCGGTATCGCCGTTCCCGGTGCTGCCGAATACACCCGTAAACAGATCGATGCCCTTATCGACTGGGTTAAACGCCCGCAGATCGGGGCCAACGGACTGGTCTGGGCCAAGTACAATGCAGACGGGTCCTTTAAATCGTCCGTAGGCAAATTCTATTCAGAGGAAGATCTGGCACAATGGGCGGAAGCCACCGGAGCCAAACCGGGCGACCTTATCCTCGTGATGGCCGGGGACACCGGCAAGACCAGGACACAGTTGAGCGCACTTCGTATGGAAATGGCCGAACGACTTGGCCTGAGAAAAGCCGATGAATTTGCCCCGCTTTGGGTCGTGGATTTCCCCCTGCTCGAATGGGACGAGGAAACCGAACGCTACCACGCCATGCACCACCCGTTCACTTCGCCCAAACCGGAAGATATTGCCCTGCTCGATACTGAGCCCGGTAAAGTGAGGGCCAATGCCTATGACCTGGTGCTCAACGGAAACGAAATAGGCGGTGGTTCTGTCCGTATCCATGATTCCGGCTTACAAAGCAGGATGTTTGAATTGCTCGGCTTTACCCGGGAACAGGCCGAAGCCCAGTTTGGCTTCCTGATGAATGCTTTCCGGTACGGCGCGCCTCCCCATGCAGGCATAGCCTTCGGATTTGACCGCCTGGTAGCCATTCTCGGCGGACAGGAGATCATTCGCGATTTCATCGCTTTCCCGAAAAACAATGCCGGCCGCGATGTGATGATCAACGCTCCTGCTCCCATAGACAAAGAGCAACTGGAAGAGCTGAAGTTAGAAGTACGAAGTTAGAGGTATGAAGTTAGAAGGCTGGTAATCGGTAAACTACCCCGGGAATTCATCGTCATGTATTTGAAGTTTAATATTTTATATTATATTTGCACTTATTTAGAATAAATTTAAAGTAGTAAATGCAGCGATATACGGGAGATGCAGCCGGGACGCACTTGAGCAATACACATTGTGCCTTACTATGCGACATGATGTGCAAAAAGAAAAAGAAGTGTTGCAAAAAATATAAAAAGAAGGGCAAGACACATTGCAAAAAATGCCCTAAGTTATAGTCCTAAAAGCAAATCCCGTTCGGAGTCATATCCAACGGGATTTTTCATTGGTTTTAAAAAACATAAAAAACTTGGGATAACCATATTAATGTTTTTAATTTTGCGCTTTATTATACCACTATTGAACTCAATGATCAGAAAATGAGCAGAATATTAATCCAGAAGTTCTATCTTGGTGAAAAAAGGTAATATGCCAAAACAGGAAAGATCATTACTCACCAGGTTTCTAATATGGCGTGCCAAGCATATTTCCCAGCGCCAGTTTATATTTATACTCAGTGTACTCGTGGGTTTTACTTCAGGTATGGGCGCTGTGATCCTGAAAAACTTTACCCACTTTATCCAGCACCTCCTGGAAGGTAATCTGGTGCAATACTATCATCAGGCCTTTTATTTTATTTTTCCGATCATCGGCCTTACGATCACTTACCTCATTATGAAATATGTGATCCGGCACCGGGTAAGCCACGGCATCCCTTCCACACTCTACGCCATTTCCAAAAGAAAGGGGATCATCCGGCAGTTTCAGATGGTGGGGTCTATTTTCACTGCTCCCATCACTGTCGGTTTCGGAGGGTCTGTCGGACTGGAGGGCCCTACGGTAGCTACGGGGGCTGCCATAAGTTCCAATATTGCGAGGCTGTTTCACATGAACCAGGCCAACCGTACACTGCTCATCGGGTGTGCGGCGGCAGGAGCCCTGTCGTCTATTTTCAAAGCACCTATTGCCGCTATTATTTTTGCCATCGAGGTATTTAGCCTGGACCTTACCCTGGCTTCCATGCTTCCGCTTCTGCTGGCTTCCATATCGGCCATTATCACCTCTTATTTTTTCTTCGGGTCGGACAGCCTGCTGCCCTTCCAGATCGTAGACAGCTTTTCTATTAACGACGTTCCTTTCTTTATTATCCTCGGAGCCGTATCGGGATTGGTCTCTATCTATTTTGCCACGGTCTACCACCGTACACACCGCTTTTTTGACAACATTAAATCTCCCATACACCGGTTATTGATCGGTGGCCTGGGCATCGGGGTACTGCTGTTTTTTATCCCGCCATTATACGGTGAGGGTTTTGATGTGATCAACAACCTTATCAAGGGCAATCCTGAAAAAGCCCTGGTCAACAATTTTTTCAACCTGGATGTAGACAATGTCTGGATAGTCATTCTTCTCCTTGCCGGACTGGTGTTCTTTAAGGTCATTGCCAGCTGTCTTACCTTTGGAGCCGGAGGTGTGGGAGGTATCTTTGCCCCTACCCTTTTTATGGGCAGTATTATGGGGAACTGCCTGGCCAAGATCATCAATGTGCTCGGACTGGGCAACACAGCGGTTTCTGAAAGTAATTTTACCCTTGTAGGTATGGCAGGCCTTATGGCCGGGGTGCTTCACGCCCCGCTCACGGCGATCTTCCTCATTGCGGAACTCACCGGGGGATATGAACTCTTTATCCCGCTGATGGTCACAGCAGCCATCTCCTTTGCCATTACCAAGTATTTTATATCACATTCCGTTTATACTATGGAACTGGCCAGGAAAGGCCAACTCATCACCCATAATAAAGACCAGGCTATCCTGACCCTCATGGACATGAACAGGGTTATTGAGAAGAATTTTATCCCTGTGTATCCCGACATGACCCTCGGTGACATTGTGCACAATGCCGTGGTGAAGTCGAGCCGGAACATTTTCCCGGTGCTGAATAAAAAGGACAATTCCCTCGCCGGAGTGATCTTACTCGATGATATCCGGCCCATTATGTTCGACCAGTCGTTATATAAAGAGATCTCCGCTTCTGACGTTATGCACGATCCTCCCGCATTGATCGACCTGGAAAAAGACCAGATGACCAAGGTTATGCAGAAATTCCAGGACAGCGGGGCATGGAATCTTCCCGTTGTTCAAAACAACGCATATGTAGGTTTTATATCCAAGTCCAAACTCCTCACGGCATACCGCCGCAAGCTGATATCCTTTACTGCCCGGTGAGGTACAAGGTTCAAAGTTCAAGGTTTGGTCCCTGAGCAGAGCTGAAGGGAAGGTTCAAGGTTTAAAGTTCAAAGTTTAAGGTTTTGAGTTGATTAGTCCGGGTGTTGAGATTATTTATCAGGTCCAAACTTCTCATGGCATACCGCTGCAAGCTGATATCCTTTACTTTTTCTTTCGTTTCTTCGAAGATCTTGCCCTGTCGTTAAAATCAAGGCAAAGGTTTATCCAGAACTCAAAATCCTTTTTGTGCTCAAATCCAATGGGTTCGACATAGCAATACCCCTTATATTCTTTTCCTTTCATGATCATCGGTAAAAAACCTGTTTTCCCGGCTATGTCCTGCGTAATACCGGGATCAAAACGGCACATTAAATTGTCGTCACTTACGTTGACACACATTTTGCCGTTGATCATAAATGCCAGGCCTCCGAACATTTTCTTTTCCTCGACCTCCATTTCCGGGAACCGGGCTAAATACTCCCTTACATTGTCTGCAAGTTGTTTGTTATAAGCCATAATAAGTAGTTTTATAAATTGTTGACAATTACATTCTCCCGGTTTGTCTTCTTAGTAAATTCTCTATAATAAATTTCAGGTATTCCTAATACTTGCATTAAGGCCATATTAAATTGTAACTTTGCTATCATGAAAATCCTTATCCGCATATTGTTTTTTGCCATTCTTGCAGCCCTTGGCACCGGTTATTATTTTATATGGGCCGAACAGCCGCAAACGGGTCATCTCATCATTGGGGCTACCGTTGTTGTTATGGCATTTGTGCTTATGCCGCTGTTTTTAATACATCGTTATAAGGGTAAGAATTTACGCAACTTTACGCTGTTTAAAGAGCAAAAAGAAGATAAAAATGCCGAAAATCAATAATTTTTTTGAGAAAAAACAATTATTTAACCTTTCGTGTTTATATAAATCCTACATTTGTTACTCAAATTTTATTTCTTATTTATAATGACAGGAACAGTTAAATTTTTTAATGAATCAAAGGGTTACGGATTCATTACCAACGACGAAACAGGCAAAGACATCTTCGTACACGTAACCGAATTAAGAGGTGTTGAGCTGAAAGACGGCGACAAAGTAGAATATGTTGAACAAGAAGGAAGAAAAGGCATGGTTGCTGCCGAAGTGCAGGTAATCGGATAATATATATTTTATTTTGATTGACTTTAGGGCGTTTACTCCGGGAGTAGACGCCTTTTTTTTCTCCCCCCTACCTGTCTTTATTCCAAGATCCTAAAATAACATAATTTCCCCAGGTATCAAATTCGTAATATTATTTAAAATATACTTATATTACCAGTATATATCAATACAGTATTACCGGTGAATATGAATTGCATTTCATTACCCCCTCAATACTACCCCTCCTGAAATATTCACCTTAAACCGAGGTCTACTTTATATTTTTTTAATACCAGGCAATACCTTTGCGCGCATTTTTCTTTCTGGGTGGCAAAGTGTTTTGACAGAAAAGGAGCGGGAGTCTATGAATACAGAAAACACACTACACAATTACAAACAGGTACAGGAAGTATTACAGGTGGCCCCTGTAGGTGCGGTTCAATGCGATATGAACGGGGATTGCTTTTTCGTAAACAAGGCCTGGGAAAAAATATCCGGCCTCAGCTTTGAGGAATCCCTGGGCAAAAAATGGCTGAGAATTGTCCTGGAAGAAGATATCCCGGCCATAAGCCAGGTAATACAACAGGCTGTTAACGAAGTAAAAGAAGTGACCTTTTTTTACCGGATACGGCATCCCAAAGGAGGCATCCGCTACTTAAAGACCACCGCCAAACCTGTTTTTGACGATACCGGAAAAGGACAATATTTTACCGGGTATATCCAGGATGTCACCGAAAAAACGCTCTCTACCGCACAGATCAGGAGTCAGAACAGGCTGTTCGGTATTCTGAAAGATATACAGGATCGTTTTTACCTCAGTGAAAGCCCTTATGAACTGTTTAACACCCTCCTCCAGAATATCATAGAGATCACAGAAAGCGAATTCGGATTTATAGGAGAAATACTCCCGGACAAACAAACCGGGCAACCTTACCTGAAAACCCTGGCCATATCCAATATTGCGTGGGATGAAAAAAGCAGAAAAATATATGAGGACACGAAAACAGACGGTGTGGTCTTTACCAATCTCAATACGCTTTTCGGACAGGTTATGCAGACCGGAGAAACCTATATTTCCAATACCCCTGCTACCGATAAAAAAAGAGGGGGCACCCCGAAGGGCCATCCAAAACTGCGGTCGTTCATAGGGCTCCCGGCCAAAACCAATAGTGAACTTGTAGGCATGATCGGCATTGCCAACCGCAAAAACGGGTATGATACCTCCTTTGCCGAGTTCCTGAGCCCCCTGCTGTCTACTTTTGCCAGCCTGGTGGCATTTCACCGGCTCACCGGGGCCAAGCAACTGGCAGATACCCGCAAAGAAGAACTCAATAACCACCTGCAATCGCTCATCACTTCTTTAGAAGACATTGTCCTGGAGATAGACGGCAATATGGTATTCCGCAACGTCTGGGTCAAGGACGAAAAAATGCTCTTTATGCCCCGGGAAAAATTTCTTGGAAAGCCCCTGCCCGAAGTCTTCGGTTCGCAAGCCCCCTTTTTTGTAAAACACATCGGGAAAGTCATTAAAACAGGAAAGCCCTCGGCATTTGAATACAAACATATAAACCCGGCCATAGATAAATGGTATAAAGCCAAGGTAACCCCGGTAAACAAGGCCAAACAGCCCGGGGCATACAAAATGGCCATCATTATACAGGATATCACGCAACGAACCAAGTATATCGAAGCCCTGAAAACCGAAAAGGAAAAGCTCGAACGCACCAACCTGCTGTTCGATTTCAGCCAGGAACTGAGCAAAATAGGCGGCTGGGAGATCAATATCAAAACCGGGAAAATGTTCTGGACCAAGCAAACCCATATTATCCTGGAAATTTCCCCGGAAGAACTGGAAAAAATCTCCCACAAACAACTCCTTGACCTCTTTGAAAAAAGAGGGGCAGGCCTCCTTAAAAAGAAGAGCCGTGAGGCTGTGGCCAAAAAAAATCCTTACGATGTTGTTAGCCCGATAAGTACTCCGGAAGGACATACCAAATGGATACGGTCTATCGGTATTCCCATTGTCCGCAACAACAAGGTAGTTACCTTGAGGGGCGCCATACTGGACATTACCCAGCAAAAGGAAACAGAACTGGCCCTGCAACAGACCAAGGAAAAACTGGAAAGGAGCAACCTGCTCCTGGATGCCAGTCAGGAACTGAGCAAAACGGGAGGCTGGGAAAACAATATCAAAACCGGGGAAATTTTCTGGACCAAACAACATTACAACATTATGGGCTTCTCTCCCGAAGCGATAAAGCAGATGTCGTACAAAGACCTCTTTGACTCCGTATTGAAAGAAGACCGGCATATCATAGAAGGTGCTTTTAAAAATTCGATCCGGAAAAAGACCACTTACGATGCTACTTTCCGTATCGTCACTCCTTCGGGGGAAGAAAAGTGGGTCCGTTCTATTGGGTTTCCCGTACTCAAAGACGGGCAGACCTATATGCTCCGGGGTTCTATCATGGACATTACTCAGAAGAAAGAGGACGAAATGGCCCTCATACAGGCCAGGGACGCCGCAGAAAACGCCGCCAGGGCCAAGACCGATTTTCTTTCCGTGATGAGCCATGAGATACGAACACCACTCAACGGCATTATAGGCATTACCAACCTGTTAAAGCTCAACCACACCCCCGGGCAGAAAGAATATATAGACAACCTCATGTTCTCCGCAGACCACCTTTTGCAGCTTATCAATGACATTCTCGACCTCAACAAGATCGAAAGCGATAAACTGGAGCTGGTATATACCGAAGTGGACCTGCCGGAGCTTATTCTTCACATCAGGAACCAGTTCAAGTCCCTCGCAGATGCCAAGGACCTTACACTCAGGTGCCATATCGATAAGAACATCCCTCAAAAGATCATCGGGGATACCGTGAGACTGAGCCAGATCCTGAACAACCTGGTGAGCAATGCCATAAAATTTACCGAAAAAGGAGGAGTCACCATCTCCCTGAAGCAATTGTCGGCAACACCTATGCAGTCTGTCATTCATTTTTCGGTTAAGGATACCGGACTGGGCATTCCCCAAAAACTGCAACAGGCCATCTTCGAAAGTTTTAAACAAATACAACAGGCGGCATACCGCAAACACTCGGGAACAGGATTGGGACTTACCATCACCAAGAAGCTGATAGAACTGCACGACAGCCAGATCCACGTAAAGAGCAGACCCGGCAAAGGCACAGAATTCTATTTTGACCTTACCCTGAATCTCCCCACAGACAAAAACCGCAAAAAACTATCTTCTAAAACACTGTCTGCCTATGAGAACAAACTCTCCGGCATACACCTGCTGTTTGTCGAAGACAACCATGTAAACGCCCTGGTAGCCCGGAAACAACTGGAATACTTTGGCATAACCCCGGATTATGCCCGGAACGGGGACGAAGCCATAGAGCTCCTGCGCAAAAATTATTACCATATGGCGCTCATAGACCTGCATATGCCCAAAATGGACGGTTACGGCCTCTCGGAGATCATACACCGGGAATATCCGGACATAAATATCGTGATCTTCACGGCAGATATTATGACCGATGTACGGCAACGCCTGGCCCGGATGGGAATCTATGATATTCTGAACAAACCCTTTGTTCCGGCAGAAATGTTATCGGTATTGTTAAAAGTAGCCCATGAAAAGAATATCCTGCTCAATGAAGGGATCGAAGGATGATGTGTGGTTTATGATGTTTTTCAGGCTTTGTGTAACCTCCACCTAAAGAACAAAAGCAATCATCACTGCGAGAATTAACGTTTAGGCAACCGCATAAATTGATAATGACGCTCGCTGTCACCCCGAGCCTTCGGCACTTCGACTTTAGTTTATCCTGAGTTTATCGAAGGGCTCAGTGCGGGCAAGCTCAGGATAAACTAAAGTCGAGGGGTTTCGGGCCAGGAGTAATTTCAATCCCGTTTTTGTTTAAAAAATCTTTTTAACAGGGCGGAGGCTTCGGCTTCCATAACGCCTTCTTTTAATTCTGTTTTGGGATGGATGGATGTTCCCATGGTGCGAAAGCCGCGGTGCGGGTCGGGAGCGGCAAAGACCACGCGCGATATCTGGCTCCAGTACAGGGCCCCGGCACACATCTGGCAGGGTTCGAGGGTTACATATAGCGTACAGCCTTTCAGGTATTTCCCGCCCAGGAAATTAGCCGCAGAAGTGATGGCCTGCATCTCGGCATGGGCAGTGACATCGGTCAGGGTTTCCGTAAGGTTATGGGCCTTGGCTATGATACGGTTGTCAATAACGATCACCGCGCCTACGGGCACTTCTCCTCTTTCGTAAGCGGCTTCGGCTTCCTGAAGCGCTTTTTTCATAAAATAATCATCATCAAAAGTAGCTGTCATACCCGCAAAAATACAAACGCATCTCGTACTTTTGTGTCGTTATGTCAAAAAAACTGTTAGACCATATCACCTCTCCGGCCGACCTTCGCCGGCTCTCTGCGGAACAACTGCCGCAACTGGCCGGGGAACTGCGCGACTTTATCATCGATATCGTCTCTGTCAAAGAAGGCCACCTGGGAGCCAGCCTGGGGGTGGTAGAACTCACCATTGCACTGCATTATGTCTTTAACACACCCGAAGATCAACTGGTCTGGGATGTGGGCCATCAGGCTTACGGACACAAGATCCTGACAGGCCGGAAGGAGGTTTTCCATACCAACCGCCGGCTGGGTGGGCTCAGTGGCTTTCCCAAACGGAAGGAAAGCATTTACGATACCTTTGGCACGGGACATTCGTCCACTTCCATATCGGCAGCGCTGGGCATGGCCATGGCTTCCCGTTTAAAAGGGGAAACAGAAAAACAACACGTTGCCGTTATCGGCGATGCTTCCATAGCCAGCGGTATGGCCTTCGAAGGGCTCAACCACGCCGGGGTTACAGATGCCAACCTACTCATCGTACTCAACGACAATGCCATTGGTATAGACCCGAGCGTCGGTGCAGTAAAGGAATACCTCACCCAGGTAAAGACCAACCGCAAACTGGCCCGGAACAACATTATCAAAGCACTGAACTTTGATTATACCGGCCCCATAGACGGGCACGACCTCCCTGCCCTGCTCGGGGAACTCTCGCGCTTAAAGAAAATACAGGGGCCTAAATTCCTCCATATCATCACCACCAAGGGAAAAGGGCTGAAAAAGGCCGAAGAGGACCAGGTACGGTATCATGCCCCGGGGAAATTCAACAAAACTACGGGAGAAATCATCCCGAAGCCGGTTTCGGAAAAAGACCCGCCAAAATACCAGGATGTTTTTGGGCATACCATCGTGGAACTGGCCGAAAAAAACGAAAGAATCGTAGGCATTACCCCGGCCATGCCAACGGGAAGTTCCCTGAAATTTATGATGAAGGCCATCCCCGACCGGGCTTTTGATGTTGGTATTGCCGAACAGCACGCCGTAACACTGGCTGCCGGAATGGCCACACAGGGACTCATTTCCTTTTGTAACATATATTCTACTTTTTTACAGCGGGCCTATGACCAGGTGATCCACGATGTGGCCCTGCAAGACCTCCCGGTGATCTTCTGCCTGGACCGTGCAGGGATCGTAGGCCAGGACGGGGCTACACATCACGGGGTTTTTGACCTGGCCTACCTGAGATGCATCCCCAATATGATCGTCTATGCCCCGGCTGATGAAACAGACCTGAGAAACATAATGTATACGGCCCAGCTCGGGCTTTCCCACCCTATTGCTATCCGTTATCCCAGGGGAAAAGGAATAACGCCCCACTGGCGGCAGCCATTTACTAAAATGACCATCGGCAGGGGAAAAATGGTAAAACCCGGTTCGGATATTGCTATATTGAGCATTGGCAGCATCGCAAAAAACGTTACTCTTGCCATTGATAATCTCACTAATAACCAGAAAGTTAAAACCGCTCATTACGATATGCAATTCGTAAAACCGCTGGACGAATCCCTGCTGCATAAAATATTTGGGCAATACAGGGCGTTAATTACCCTGGAAGATGGGTGCGTCTCCGGGGGCTTCGGAAGTGCGGTTGTGGAATTTGCAGCCCGCAACGGATACAAAAAAGATATTTTAACCCTGGGAATACCAGACACATTTATAGAACAGGGCACCGTAAATGAGCTGCACGACGTAGCAGAAATAAGCCCTGAACGTATTGCAGCACGTATTTTGGAATTTTTATAGCGCGTACATTTTTATATATTAGCCCCACAATAAACATATAGGATTCAACATTCTAAGACCAAAACGCAACCCGTACAAACGATGTTGCAAAACATTTAAATGAATAATATTAACCAGCCTGGCGTTATGCTAACAATAAAAAGGCGTCCGGTTCCTGCTTTTATAACGGGCAGGTATACTCGGGGCAAGGTAAAAAATCCTGTTGGGGCGAGCATAGTCGAAACCCTTTATCGGTATACCTGCCTGTTTTTTGTAACCGGCACAGCACAGGGTAACCCTAAACCACATATAAAACGACCATTTATATCATGAGAAAGATCATCTCCTTCATTGCAGCTGTTTTTTGTATATATGGCCTGAAAGCACAGGAACTTTTAACCCCTATAAACACTTCGTCATACGGAACGCATTCGCTTCCGGTGTTTATCCCCAAGGATACTTCGCAATCCAGGCTTATCAGCCTGCAGAATATTGTTCCGCCACCGCCGACGCCCATTTCATACTGGGAAAAGAAGAACGAATTGGGCATTGTAATGAGCCAGGTGGCTTTTTCGAACTGGAATGCCGGGGGTAACAATGCCATTTCGGGGATCTCTTCGGGAAACTTCGTCAGGAAATACAAACGGGGCAATGTAAGCTGGAACAATGAACTGCTCTTTCGATACGGACTCAACGCACAGGAAGACCAGAAGCTGCGAAAGTCGGACGATGCGGTACAGTTAAACAGTACGTTCGGTTACCGTACGCACCCTAAATCGGACTGGTATTATTCGGCAAAATTCACCTTTCAGACACAGTTTACCAACGGTTATAAATACCCGGACCGGGACAATCCCATATCGAAGTTCATGGCACCTGGTTACCTCTTCTTCGGTTTGGGTACGGAATATTCACCTACGACAGAGAAATTCACAGCCTATTTTTCTCCCGCAACCATGAAGGCTACCTATGTACTGGACCAGGACCTGGCCAACCAGGGGGCTTTTGGTGTGGATAAAGCCTTATACGATGCTGAAGGCAACCTTATCAAAGAAGGGAAACAGACCCGTACCGAGGTGGGTATACTCGTCACCAGCTTATGGGAAAAAGACGTTTATAAAAACATGAGTTTCACCAACCGGGTATCGCTATACACCGATTACCTCAACGACTTTGGCAATGTGGATGTAGACTGGGAACTGAACTTTAACCTCGTGGTCAATGAATATGTAAAAGCCAATGTAGGGGCCCATATAAAGTATGATAATGATGTAAAGACCAGGGAAGTTCAGATCAGTGAAAACGAAACCATCGGCCTCGAGCCTAAATTACAGCTCAAACAGATTCTGGGCGTAGGGGTTAGTTATGTATTTTAGCCATGCTACAAGTCCGGAAACCCGGGGTAACGGCAAGTCTTGGAAGAAGGATGCTATAAGTCCGGAGACTTGCCGCGGGAGTGACGGGGAGTGTGTGATGGGGCTGTAAGGGTAGCACTCGTTGCAAACGAGCGCCAGGGCACTTTGGGTTATATTTTGACATTGTTAACACTGAATTTTTTATATGAAAGCCACAGGTTTTTATATCAGGGAAATACCGGGCCATTTTACCTGGCCGTTACGCCAAAAGGTGATGTACCCGGGGCAGTCTGTGGAAAGCGTTATCCTGGAAGATGATGCCAGGGGTACACATTTCGGATTGTATTCGGCAGATGATGAATTGCGATCGGTGATCTCGCTTTTCTACCGGGAAGACGGACGCTACCAGTTTCGGAAGTTTGCCACAGACACCACACAACAAGGCAAAGGCTACGGTTCGGCCCTCCTCTCCTACACTATTGATTTCTGCCGGAAAGAAAAAGGCCGGACGCTTTGGTGCAATGCCCGCAAGAGTGCTTCTTCTTTTTATAAACGATATCACTTTACGGAAACGAATACTACCTTCTTTAAAAAAGGACATGATTATGTGATCATGGAATTGCCGTTGTATCTATAATTATGTCTTCCCTTCGGGATGTATAAAAGCCCGAAAGGGTGATATATAGCCCCCAATGCTCCACAACCCCGAAACTCTGCTGAAACCAGCATGCACTATACCAGGTGTTGTATGACGTGATTTTTTAATCTTCAACTTAGAAATCTAATTGCTGGTATATATTTTACGCTTTTAATTTTATTAACCAGGATAGTATTTCTAATTATCATAATAAGATTGTATAGATATAATCCACCAATTATTAAAAGAACAGAAAGCATTGACAACGGAATAATTTGCAAATGAAAAATCATGTTCGCTATAAAAAACACATATAAAGCAAATAACACAATTGTCCATGTTATCTGAAAATTAAGAATCGATTTACCAACTGAATCAACATATTTCGTTTTGTCCTTTTTTAAGATCCATATGGCTAATGGTATTATAATCCCTAATAACGGAAAAGCTAAAAACCCTAATTGAGATAAACTTAATATTTTCACTACATTTTTATCTTCTTGAACCTGCCAGTCTATTAAATCATCGGGCGTTGCTTGTAGTGCAATAGAAAGTCTTTTTAAAGTATCGCCTCGTGGAACAGATTCTCCATGTTCAATTCGTTGAATGGTCCTAAGACTTAATCCCGTTTTATCTGCAAGTTCCTCTTGAGATAATCCTTTTTTAATTCTTAAATCTTTTACTCTTTTCTGTAATCCTGAATCTTCCATTTTTTATAAATTTTAAATTATTGAGTAAAAGTATGTTGTCTCAAACGTCGGTGTAACGTCAATCTTATGACTTTTATATGTCAACTTTGTCTTAGTAATTAAAAATATGTATTTAGTGTCAAAATTTTGCAGTCTTTCGTTATGCAACACCACTTGTTTGTATACTGAACCCTTATCTTTATATACTTCCAACCTGGATGGTTATACTAAATTTTTAATCATTTTTCTGTCTTTTAGCTTTTAGCAAAAACACAAAATTCTTAATGATACCAATTTACCGCCATTTTATTAATTTTTAAATAAATAGTTTTACGAAAGCAGATAAAAGCTCCCCTCTTCAGACGAAGGACTGTGCTGAGCTTGTCGAAGTAGGGGTGTCTCGCCATGTGGGACGGGGAATTTGACCAGGCCCGGGTCTTAGGTTAGTCCCTAAACTTTAATGCTTTCCCGTGGCTTGGGCTTTCAAACCCTCCGACCAAACTGAAGTTTGCCCACCTCCCTTCATCTGAAGGGAGGAGGTGTCACAAGTCCGGAGACTTGCCACGGGGGTGGCGGGGAGTGTGTGATGGGGCTGAAAGGGCGGCACTCGTTACAAACGAGCGCCAGGGGGGCTTATTTTATTGCAAATACATCATAAGATACTCCATTACTAAAATTCCCAACTCCAACGGTAATCAGGTAATTTAACCACTCATATTTTTTCGAACTTGTTTCAAAAACCGGAGTAGTTCTCCAGTAAGTTGTACCATTAGGGTTGTTGTAAAGGATTCCGGAATAGGTGTTATAGATTAATTGCCCGTCTTCCGTTTCAAGAAGCAGCCTAACATCTAATTTGGTGGTAGTAGAGTCTAAACGTACCATCCAATCGGCTCCGGAAGCTCGAACCTTACCTTTGAGTTTCGGTCCTTCAAAAGTTCCCCCGGTTATAGGATGGATAATTCGTTCACCTATCGGAACTTTACCAATATCAATAGAAGGGTCTAATGTCAGATTAAGTTTGAAAAGAAATTCAGATTCCAACTTTTGAGCATTTGCAGTGTTAGCAGTCAACAACACTATCGCTATTGCAATCAGGGAAGTAATTCTTCTTGTTTTCATACTATTTTTTTGATTTGAGGTTTGTGTTTAAAGCCTTGCAACCAACACACAAATATACACAATTGACCATCTCTATTAATAAAACACCTCAATCGCAAAAAGCAGTAGTGTTTACTTAGGATTAGAAAGTTCTGGCCAATTCATTATTTTGTATATCAAAACTTGTGCATGGCTAACGCTTTTACCTCAGGTATTTGTTTCGGCTGCGCTCTAACGAGGGCCAGGCCAGGAGGTGTATATTTTGGCAGTGTTCTGAATGTTTGGATTGGAGGGCAATGAGGAAGGGTTTTCTCGTGGGGGTGCATAAGTCCGGAGACTTGTCACGGGGGTGGCTGGAAGGGTGTCATGGGGCTGAAGGGGTGGCGCTCGTTTGCAACGAGCGCCAGGGGCAAATCATAAAGAAGGCGCAAACGTATCCAGGTTTCCAATAAAGTATTTAGTATGTAGAAAACTTTATGAAGGGTTTATACCCCGATTTACTATCTTTGGGTTATTTCAAAAAAATGAAAAAGGCGACATTCATATCGGCTATTCTTATTTTTAGTTTTATAAAACTATTTGGCCAACAAGATATAACAAAACCATTCAAAGATTGTGGAATAAAAGGCAGCATTACACTCTACGACTACAATGCTAAAAAATGGATAACAAGTGATATTGACGACAGCCAATTTCCGACATTACCTGCTTCGACATTTAAAGTAATCAATACCTTAATTGCCCTTGAGTCGGGCGTTATTTCTGATGAGAATGAAATCATTGACTGGCCGGGCACGACCGACACTATTAAATATGGTTATCGCCCGGAAATCTATCACGATATAAGCATAAAAGAAGCCTTTAAGGTTTCGGCAGGGTGGGCCTATATAGAACTTGCAAAAAAGATTGGGAAAGAAAAATACAAAGAATATTTGACCCAATGTAATTACGGTAATGTAGACCTATCTATAAACGATGATGATTTCTGGAATTTTGGAAATTTTGCTATTTCGCCTGCAAACCAAATAAAAATATTGATAGGTGTCTATGAAGAAACCCTGCCATTTGAGAAGAAATACTTCAGGATTTTAAAAAACATAATGATAGAGGAGCAAACGGAAAATTATACCCTAAGAGCCAAGACCGGTTGGACAAGAGATGGCGGCAAGGATACGGGCTGGTGGGTTGGCTATGTGGAACGGGATGACAATGTTTATTTTTTTGCAACACGATTAATAAAAAACAGGGATGAACCCAATCCTGATTTTAATAAGTGTAGAAAGAAAATTACAAAGGATGTTTTAAGACAGTTAAATGTTCTTGGAAAATAAGAAATCTACCTTAATTATAGTCCAATAATAATTCGTTAAAAGGAATTGAAAGGGTGGTGGCGCGCCAGGGGCGTTCCATTTTTCTCACTGGTGCTCGTTTTGAGCAAAGCGGAAACGAGTACCTTACGTAAAAAGCGTTTGTAACGCGCTTAAAAAGGCATTACAAATGCCAAATAAATTGGAACTCGGTGCAACCGAGCACCAGATGGGGTCAGGGGCTAGCTTTTATTTTTTGCTTTTGTTAACCCTAATTGGAGGGTGTTTTTCTTCCAATTCTTTGAAAAACTCAGAAAGATTGATATTTCTTTCTTTACAAATCCTATATAGTGTTTCTACTGGGATACGGTATTCCTTTTCTCCTTTTAGTTTCCTCACTGTGCTTTCTTCTACATTGTGTTTGTTTCCAAATGCCACTTGGGACTTTCCTTCCTTGAGCCAAGGGGCTAACCAATTTACGGTTATATACTTACAGATAATTTTATTAATACTGTCCATCTAACAAAGAAAATAATCGGGGTTAGTAAAGTATCTCCATTAACTGTTTGATTAACTGTTTGATTATCTGTATTCCATTAAATCTCTAAGAGAAACATCCAAAACCTGGGTCAACGCCAACAAAGTATCAAAAGAAGGGTTAGTTTCTCCTCTTTCTATTTCCCCGATAGTTTTTTTGGATAAATATTCGCTTCTATCACTTAATTCTTGTTGAGAGATACTTCTGTTTTTATACTCGGTACTTTTAATTTTTTTCCTTAATTCGAGAACATGTTTACCAAATTTCTTCCTCTCTTTTATAAAATTGATAGTTTTCATAGTCTAAAGATCACGGTTAAAAGGAAAAATATTGGTAACCCATAGGGGACTATTTATAAAAAATGCTTATATTTGTTTTGCGTTACATATATTTGCGAGTCTTCAAATAGCAAAATATTAGAAGCCTTCGCTTAGAGTCTTAGATAGAAAACTGGCACTTTTCAATTACAACAAGGCAATAAGTGAAATGGCCTACGACCCGGGCGTGGGCTCACTTATCGTTGTAAGGGTATGCCAGTACCTCTATCTGATATGTTGAGTTCCACGCCTATTTTATTTCTGTGTAACTCTTCAATACTTTAAGCAACACCTTCTACACTTCTGGAGTCTTCGCCTGTTAAAGCATAACGGGGCGGTTTTGCCCTGTTATTTTGGGGTAGTCTGGAAAGGAAAAGGGACGCCTTTTCCTTTCTTTTAAATTATGCTCCCCTTCCCTTCTACTACCCCTGCACCTTTTCATTAACCTTAAAAATATTTATCTATGAAAAGAGTAGCCATTAAAAAAATACTCAACAGCCAGGAACCCATAGCCATTGTGCGGTACTTTGAATGGGCTATTTTCTCTAAAAACCACACTAATGTCAGGTATTCACTCCTGCGCTTAAACAGTGCATGTAAGGATATCGACGAAATAGACATCCCTTATGATGCGGTTTCCTTTGTAGTGTCAAAACTAAACCGTTTTGAACAGGTATTTCGCTGGGATGACGGGGGGGTTTGGGAACGTATGGCTTTCCGGGAAAAGGCAAAAAGGCTTGTACCGGGGCGGAAAATAGATCAATTAACCCGTTAATGACCATGAAATTATCCATACCGCAAATCATCGATAAGATTGTAAATCTTTTAGAAGTGCAATATATCTATCGCTCTACGGTAGAGGTAAAAGGAGAAGAAAAACCGCTTTTACTTATACTCTGGCAGGAAAGCAGTTCCGGGCTGCCGGATGACCTGGCCCCATTGGTGCACCAAGTGTTCCGGGAACATAGCGGTGTTTTGTTCCGCACTTATGCGCTGTCGTTTGCAGAACGGCAACTTCGGGAAGGCAACCTCTTTTTTATCGATGCCTGTAAACCGGAAAACCTTAAATATTGCATTCCCGGCCAACATCTTCCTACACTTACCGAAGGGATGGACATGGGTAAAGCCCTTGAAGCAGCCCAAGACCGTTTCCAAAAGGAATACAGCAAAGCCGCTGGCTTTAAGGAAGGGGCTTTGTTTTATATGGAGCAACAAAACCATGTACAAGCGGCCTTTATGCTACATCAATCGATAGAATTGGCTTACCGTCTTACGGAATTATTGGCCATCGGCAAGGAAAAGGTTTGTCACAGCATTGCCAGTCACCAAAAGTACATCAGGGCATTTATCCCGGAACTGGGTGCATTGTTCCACCCGGAAGAAGAAACAGTGCTTTTACAACTATTGGACGATGCTTATAAGGGCGTACGTTATGGAACGGATTATTACATTAGGCCGGAACAGATTGATAAGATATACGCAAAATCGGAAACACAACTGACTATGGTTAAAGAACTGTTCCGCACCAAGTGGGACGCATGTAAAAAAGAGGCCGTTGAAAAGAAAAAAGAGAACTCGTCTATTGCTCTCCAAGACAACCATAAAATCAGGAAAAAGATAGAAACGCTGGCTAAAAGCAAGTATTATAAATCACGTCCGGATTCTGATAAACTTTTTTATAAAGCAGATTTTCTGGTCAGTGGCCCAGCAAATGTGCTTTATGATATAGCGGGGATTATGAAGGTGTGTATTATTGCCCTGGGATATATAGACGGTAGCTTTTCTAGCCTTATTCCTCAACCCCATATGAATATACAGGCGGCGTTAGAGCATGCTTTACAACTAATGCCTTTTGAGGAAATGGAATGTATGGAAGCGATTTTGGAAGAATATATAGGGGCTTCCAATGATTGTTAGTTATGGATAGGGGTCTTCTTCATAAAGATTCTGCGAACACCGATTACCTTAAAGCAAGGAATTGGCTTCGGTTGCCTTCTACTTGCTTTTTGTTTGGGATGATGGCCGGGGCTGTTATCATGGCGGTTTTGGCCGTAATCTTTATTTGTTGATCTTTCCTTGTTTTTGGTTTTCTGTGAACCAGTTCCCGGCCTTCTGTTTTTGTGAGGGTCGGGATTTTTCTTGCTGGTTTTTATTCGTTTTCTATTTTAAAACTTACCCGATTCAGTATGTTAAAACTTCATATCCATAATTACAACCAGGAGTTTTGCAAATCAATGCCGTAAACTTTTTCCCTCTGTTAAGGGATTTTTGATTTTCAGTTATTAAAGTCGCTGGGTATGGGTGATGAGGGCTGTAAGGGTAAGGGTGGCACTCGTTGCAAACGAGCGCCAGGGGAGATTAATTACCAACTTCATTTTTGAAATCAATCTTTCCGGAGGGGATGGTTCCAGAACCATTTGGTGATATGCTCATGCTGTAATAAAGGTCTTGTTCTTTTAAAATAAGTGCTGCTCTTGGAGTTCCCGCTGCCTGATAAGAGAGCGTTACTACATAGAAAATATGCTCCTCGTTGGGATTAATCGTTTTTTGCAACCTGGTAGCCTTATTAAAATTAGCATCTAAAAAGGATTTTATTCCAGTTAGACCATAGTTGTACGATGATAGTTTATCATATGTCAATGTATCTGTTGGTAAAAACAGTTTTAAGTAGGAGTCAGGTGGAGTAAAAATTGCAAATGAATCAGCTGGAAAATTAATATTAAGTTCTAATGGAGTAGTTGTTTCATTGATTATCCGAGTCCAAAATACAGCAAATCCGTATCTTTTTCCTGACGAATCAAAATATTGTGTTCCATCGGGTGCAATGCTTCCACCTTTTGGAAGGCTGTTTTGTATGGTTATCCCTTTTCCGGTAGGAGATGCATATGTAGTGTCTGTATAAATATATCTTTCTAAATCCTGAATTAGCGATGGTTGCCTGTTGTTATTTTTTGTTGAGTCTATTATTTCTGTTTCAATAGCAACCTGGCCTGTTTTTGAATTACTTTTTTGACCGCAGAAACAAAGCCATGTAATTGCCAAAATCGATATTATTAAACTTTTTCTCATTTTTTTACTTGCTCACAACGGTTTAGGCCACACACTGTGGCGTGTGGCGGTTACTAAGGTAGTAAAAGAACCTGAACCATAGGAAAATCCTGCGGATTTTACGAGTAGGCATCAATACTAATAAAATGTCATGGTAAAAAGCCGGGAGTGTGTGATGGGACTGAAAGGATAGCACTCGTTGCAAATGAGCGCTAGTAGGTGTCGTTTTTTCATTTCTGTACAATTGTTGAATGCAATTGCTCTAGTTTCCAATTATTTTTGTCCTTAATAGCAATTACACTTTCCAACCAATGTACCGTTCCTAAAGTGTCTGCTTCTTTTACCCAGGTACCATAATTGTCATAGGCTATCCAAATGCTATTCTGGTTGTGTACTGCTTTTATGAAGCCAAATCGATTGCGTCTTTTTATGTTTTGGATTTCCGTTTCTTTACGCGCCTTGTTTATGTAATTCCTTATCGAATCATTATTCCACACAATACCGTTTTCAAGAAGCAAAAAATCGTCCGTGTAATATTTCTTTATTTTAGTTGAGTCCAAATCTGAAAAAATGTCTTCAAAAGAGTTTGTTATAAGATCTTTGACAGATTTAATGTCATTATTTACGGTTGAGCTGTAAATTTCAGGGTCGGTTCTATTTTCTGTTTTTGTTTTTTGGTCGCAAGAAATCATCCCAAAAAAGATCACTAATAGGATAAATATTTTCTTCATAAGTATTTGTTTAAATATTAGCGGCTGGCTTTACTTCTTTAGTTCTTCCAACCGGTTGATGGCGTTTGGATTTTGGGAATTTAACTCCAAAGACTTTTTAAAACTTTCAATAGCCTTTTCTTTGTAGCCCATGAACAGGTATCCCTCTCCTAAGCTATCGTAAAGGTTTGCAGAATTCGGATAAAGTTTTGTTGCCAATAAAAATACATGTATTCCTTGCATGGAAGTATCCGGATTGAAAACAAGTTGTAGTCCAAGGTGGTTTAAATGGCCTTCCGGAATTTCAAACGAAGGGTATATTTTTGCTATGGAGTCATAGCGTTGTAATAAGTTTTCATAGTTTCGGTTTGATGCCAGGGCGTTAAAATCCTGAAATGTGTACTCCTCTTTTTCCGGTTGTTTGGTTTTTAGAGTTACCAGGCTATTTGTAATTCCATTATCATGCGGATTGTTTTCGATGAACTTTGATGCGTTTTTATCCTTGTGTAAAGTGGCGTTCAAAAAATTCAAAGTGTACATCGCAACCCATTTGTAGGATTCCATGATTTCAGGATCGCTTTTGTCTTGTCTTTTATCCCTGTTTTCAAAGAGAACGCCCAAAGTACTGAAATAGCTATGGGTAAGGTTGTGAAACTTTAACCGATATGCCCTACTCTTGGATAAACTGTCGAATAACTGAAATTTTGTGTTGAGTTCTGCATTAATATGATCTTCTTTTAAGACTATATCGGGAATGTCTTTCTGTGCCATATGGATGTACGGGACATCTATATTTTGAGCATCGAAAAACGATGATTGGTTTAGCAGTTGATATTGGTATCTTTCTGTACCGTCAAGACTAACAATTGCCTTTACATTGTCGTTACGATTTTGCACGATGATATTTGATAAACCGCCAAAGCTAAAACCCATTATTGCAATTTTATCGTAATCGGCAACAGGAATTTTACCTGCTTCTTTCATCAAAAACTCTACATCCCTGGCCTGGGTTTCTATTTCCTTTGCACTGTTATTGCCGAACCTACGGGTTTCTGTTCCCCGACTTGGACCTGACACCACCACAAAACCGTGACTTGCCAAATATTCGCAAAGCGCAAAGTTCTCAATGGATGATGCCTGGAAACTTGGTGCATAGATAATTACCGGAAATTTTCCTTTTCCGAATGCTGCTTTGGCGTATGCTGTTGTTTGTTCTACAAGGTGTTTTTGCTTTGCAGGCGTGTTGGGATAATAAAACCAGTTCAGTATTTGTTCATTGGGCAAATGTTCCCATTCCTCTTCTTCTTTTAGGATTTCAAGGTAATCTAAAACCGCCAACGGCTCTCTGTTAACTGCATTTTGTTCGGAAGGATACCATATACTTACGGAAATAGGTCTTGCTACCGTCTCAAAGATTCGGCTGTAAGTTCTTGTGCTGTCAGAAGTTGTATAGTGCTGAAATCCTACCTTGTATTTTCCGTTTTCGAGGTCAATTTCTTTCAAAGATGTCTGCCCCAGGGTTAGATTTGCCAGAAACAATATTAAGATGATAAGTATTCGTAGTTTCATAGTTTGGTTGTAGTGTTTAACATAAAGATGCGGATTCTTGTTGATTGTTACAGCTAGTTTTTTCAGCTTCCAATAAAAAGACAAGCATTCTTAATGATGTCAATTTAGGACTATTTCGTTAATTTTCAAACAAATAGTTTTTGGTCTTATCTAAAGATAAGCACTAAAAAGCTCCCCTACTTCGGCTTTATTTATCCTGAGCGTAGTTGAAGGGCTCAGCACAGGCCTCGAGGCGAAGGGTGGGCCGCTTTAGCGGGTCGGGGAGTTTAACCCGGCCCTGGTCCTGGGTTTATTACTAAGCATTAATGCTTTCCCGTGGCCCGGGCTTTCAAACCCTCCGACCAAACTGAAGTTTGCCCACCTCCCTTCGTCTGAAGGGAGGAGTCTTTTTTGGTTTGTCCCTTTAAGTAGGTATACGTTCTAAAAACACCAAAAGCCCCGGACCGGGGCTTTTATCGCATGCCATAAATTATTTTTGATGAGGACATACAAGCTCTCAAAGATGTCCGTCCGGATCGGTGAAGTACCCAATATATCCTCCCAATACATTATCGATTTCCGCCGGCCCCGCGGAAGAGCCTCCCCCTAGCGCTCGTTTGCAACGAGTGCTTATCGCATCTGGCATTTGTAATGCTTCTTTACCCCGTATTATGCTTATACGTTGTAAGCAGTTCGTTGTTTTACGCTTCGATGGCCTCTATTCCCTGTCGCTTAAGTTCTGCAAGATGGTCTTTCATGGCTTTGAGTTGCTCGGGGGAGTGTCCCTGCCAATCGGTTACCTCTCCGATAACTTTAAACGGGTACAGGGAACGATAGGATTTTGTAGGATTGCCTGGAAATTTTTTGTCCGTTAAATTCGGGTCGTCCTCAATGGAGCCGGTTGGTTCCACGATATAGATCCTTTCACGTCCTTCGCCTTCGGCAAGTTCGGCTCCCCAAACAGCAGCGTCGAGGGTAGCTGAAAGATAGATATATTTTGCCTTTTTCTTTTTGCCGTAGTTGGAGTTAAAGCCAACTTCGATGAAGTCGCCTGTTTTCAGATTGGCTTTAGTGCCATGATAGAACGTTTGTGCATAATCTATTGTACTGTTTTTTTCCATGGTTGTTGTATTGTTTTGGTTGTCTTTTCCTGGGTGTTGGGGTACGTCTTCCCTATATCCTATGTGCTGCGTAATATCTTTTCCAGCTTTCTGCCCCTGGCCAACTCATCTACCAATTTATCCAAATACCGGACCTTCTGTGTCAAAGGGTTCTCGATGTCCTCTACACGATATCCGCAGATGACTCCGGTTATGAGGCGAACATTGGGATTTAGGGAAGCCTCCTGGAAGAAGGTTTCGAAAGTTACATTATCGTTTATCAGCTCCTGTATTTTTTTGTCATTGAAGCCTGTTAACCACGTTATGACCTGATTCAATTCCTCTTTTGTTCTGCCCTTCTTCTCCACCTTTGCAATATACATGGGATAGATCGAGGCAAAGGTCATTTTTGCAATACGCTGGTTGTGTGTGTCGGTGTTCTTCATGCCTTGTATTTTTGTGTTGATTTTTTGTGATAGTACGGTAAATACTTTATTTATAATCTGAAATGTTCTTACCTAAAATTATATCCCTTGTTCCTACCCAAATGTCTCCCTCTTTCGTCAAGGTCAAAAGTCCTGAACTTCCTCCCCTGGGAGCATCGGGATTAATTTCTTTATCCGTCAGTAAAGTATCTCCTTCAAAATGATAGCTTCCGAGCCAGTAGTATTTTCCATCAGGTTCCAGAATTGTGGGGTGTATATGGGCCGGGGCGGACCTGTCGGGGTAAACCCCGGGTTTTAGTGTATAAAAAGTATACTGTCCATTAATGCCTGTTTTCACCCAGCCTCTTATATAACCGTGTCGTTTTGCCCATCCGGTCTCGTTTCCTTTTGTGGCATATATTCCGTTCTGGTCCGTATGATAGATGTAGAGTATTACATCTTTGGCCGGTGTCTTTCCATCGCTTTGATAAATTGTTCCCGACACTTTTATTCTAAGTCCTTTAGTATTGAAGTCGGGTAAAGTGTCCACAGCGGTTAACTCTCTGTCTCCATATTCAAAAATGGCTTCACAGCCTTCACAGGGCCCACCTACAAGTCTTTGAGTGTCCTGACTTTGGGAATTTGCGCAGGAAGACAATAAAACTGTTAAAAGTATAAATGTTAATGTCCGTATCATTGTTCCTTTTTTAAATTACCGCCAACTTGTTTATATACAGAACTTTTATCCTTTTACACCTCCAATTCGGATGGTTATACAGAAGTTTTTAGCCTTTTTCCGCTTTTTTAACTCCCACTATCTTAATGACAACAATTTACCACCATTTCATTAATTTTCAAATAAATAGTTAAGGCTATAAGGTGGCACTCGTTGTAAACGAGCGCCAGGTGTAAGGGTGGTAGACTCGTTGTAATCTTATTTGTTTTTGTATAATTCTATAACTCGTTTCAAGTCTGTTGCGTTGTTGATCTCATAAAAATAGTTGAGTTGCCATTTTTGAGCTTGTTCTGCTTGTTTGTTATTTGTAACGTCCCAGGAGGGATAAACTCTAAAGGCCCTTTTTCCTTCCTTTTTGTCGGTTGAAATTATTCCTTTTTTGATGAGCACGGATTTTGGGAATACAAATTGTCCCTGCTGGTTTGTAGTTTGCACGTTTACCACATAGAAGTCAATAGGATCTGTTTCATGAAATGGTTCAATCGGGCCCTTTGCATTCCGTTTCCAAAATGTTACAAATTGCCCTGTTTTTTTAGGTGTTGTCTTTGCGTTTCTGCAAATAACAATCAGCCCGTTAAGTTCAAATTGACAGGCTTCGTACTCTTTACTTTCCGTTTCGGTTTTAAAATCTGAAATCTGAAGTGAGCATTTATCATAAATCATGTTTTTAATTTCGGCAAGTTCACTATTCATCATTTTCAGTATCGGTTTGTTATTCAATGATCACGATTTTTTCTCCTGTTGCTGTGCTCAACGAATGTATAGGGAGGTGGCACTCGTTGCAAACGAGCGCCAGACCTTGTTGTATTATTTTTTTATTGCAGCAATTATAATAAAGATCGGCCTTCTCATTTCATCTTTCATTTCGGGATAATTTTTTAAAAAATCGTCTGATGGTTTAGGTTCCGATATTTGTTGGATACAAAAATCAGAAGCAATGGTGGTATTTATAATAGTCTCCAAAGTCCGATGATATTTAATGACCTGATGTCCGAGAAACCGGGCTTGTCTTTTACCTTCATCCTGATAGTTATCAATCGGCCAGTGTAGTCGGTTTCCGTTTTTGTCGGTAAACCAATCTTGTTCGGCCCTTGAAGTAAAGACAGGGTGTTCCATGGAGAATACAAAGGTCCCTCCTTTTTTTAAAACACGATTGATCTTACGAAAAACGACTTCCAGGTCCTTTATGTAATGAAAAGCAAGTGAACTTATAACAATATCGAACTTTTCAGGCTCGAAATCCATATCTTCGATGGCCAATTGCTTATAATCGATTGTCAGACCTTTGGAATTTTCTTTTGCCCTGGCAATCATTTTTTCAGACAGGTCAACTCCAGTTACATTTTCAGCACCTTGTGCTTTGGCATAAATGCAGTGCCATCCATATCCGCAACCAAGGTCAAGCACATTCCTACCTTTAAAATCGGGCAACATTTCACGCAAAACATACCATTCTCCGGCGGCATTCAGGCCCTCAACGGAACGGGGCATTTCTCCATAACTTTTAAAAAAGTCATTATTATCGTATTTATTCTGTTTCATTTCTCTAACCTATTATTCTCATCTTATTTTTCAACCCGTCGCCAGCGGTTTGGCCACACTGCATTTCAATGCTGTTCAGGCCTGGTTCGCTATATTTTTTTATCGCGCCACCATTTAACAGCTTTTTCTTCTTCTCTTTTTATAAAACTATTCTTTCCATCGTTATATTCATTTCCGTCTTTCCAGTTATTTAAGCTCAATGCCTTCTTCAGGGCTTCATACTGTTTTCTGACTTCGGGGTGTTCGAGTAAATAATCCCTGAATGCTATATGCCGATGCCATTCAGGGCTTTTAAATTCCCAAATATGAACATGACACTGTTTATTGAGATGAATGCTCTCATGAGGAATAGGATCATCTTGTGTGTATACATTTTTAAATTTCACATGGTCCTCTTTATTTTTTAATCCTACAAAGAACCTTCTGTATGGCATCATAGCATTATAGGTTTCATAATATATATAACGATTTTGTATCATGGGTTCAACCGTTCTGTCCAGGTCATCAGCACTGTCGATCCCAACCGCAATATCAATTATTGGTTTGGCAGCCAGATTGGGAACAGAAGTGCTTCCTACATGTTCGATCTTCGGATTCAATTCGCCTAAAATCGTTTTTAAATCATTTTTTATGTGGTTGAATATAACCGGCCACTCCGGATTATATGCTACGACCTCGATTTTCATGGATTGTATTTAACTTGTTTATAGACGGAACTTTTGTCTTATTGTTCGCTGGTGGTGAGCCATACCGGATTTTTATTTGTTTTTTGTCTTCTAACTTTCAGTAAAAAACCTGTAAGCGTTTACAGCTTTAAACCGACACCTACTTTAATCATACTGAGATTTTTATTATAATATACCAGTTCCTTGTTATAAAAGATCGTGTCAAATTGCACATGGAAAAATATTTGTTTAAAGCAGGGGTAATATAATCCGGCATTTAAGTTCACTCCGTTATATGTCTTGCTTTTAAAAGCATTATCTCCGGTTGAATCAAAATCGAAAGCATATCCCAGTCCTAAAGAAAAGTCTATGTTTGGGTATGAAAATAATTTAGTTCTCCCAAACAGCTTTGGTTGAAATATATAGTGATTTCTAGTAAATTTCGTTCCTCCGTCATCTACTTTGAACTTTAAGTATGAGGTATTTAACCCAATATCGAAATTAATTTTTCGATTTTCTGTAATATTGTATTTAACTCCAAGGTCAATAATACCATTGAAATCGATAAAACTCCTGTTATTTGCTTTTTCATTAATTAAAATCGGGTAACTGGCTTCAATGCTGAATTTTGAATTCTGAGCAAACAATTTCATTGAAAATATCAGAAGAAAAGTTAAAAGGATTTTTTGTTTCATAATTTTGTTTGAATTATTTGTTTTTGGAGAGAGCTATATTTTAAAAAGGTGGTATTTATTGCAAACAGGCGAAGGGTTATAATGTTTTATGTTTAAAATCTATAACCAACTCTCAAATGCAGATTTAAAGCCGCGTCACCCTCATCTTCGGAATAACCGGCCTGCCTGGCAAAAATGTAGCTATATCCGAACCCAATCCCGGTTTCATAGGTGAAATGGTTTCCAATATTCCGTCGTATGCCCCAGGTTGGTATTATTGAAATATCGCTGATGATCCTGATATTATCATGGTTAGAGATTACAAACCAATCGGGGTGATAGCTTGTTTTTATGGATATAAAATTTCCGCTGTTCCCGTCGGTCCGCCTTGATTTGCTTTCTCTTTTGTTCAGGTTATAATACCATCTCGGTTCAAGCGTAATGACCGGGGTTAACAGGAACCCTAATTCATCGTAATAATTGTTTCTCCAGAATCCGCTGTCAAACCCGAGTTCGCTTCTCAGGGCGATCTGGTTGGATAATCTTGCTTCGTGATGCCCCCAAATGCCCAAAAGCCCGGCCTGAATGCCAAAAGTTGATTGTTCTACACTTACAGTTTGGGATTTTGCTATAAAAGTCAGTCCGCAGAAAGTTAAGGTCAGTAAAATTTTCTTCATTTAATTTTGTCTTTGTGATTTGTTGTATGGATTTTTAATGATGCCAAATTACATTATTTTATAGATTTTTAAGTAGTTTTCTTATATCCTGACAGGGAAATTTAACCAGGAGAAACTTTAATCCATACGGTATGTGATGGGGCTATAAGGATGACACTCGTTGCAAACGAGCGCCAGGCTTTTTACCTGGTCAGTGCAGCCGCCAGGTTGTTTTTAAATAATAAAGGATTGTCAATCCAGCTATTGTGCCCGGCATATGCAATGATCTTTAACTCAATCCTGTTGTATCCTTTGAGCAGGGTTTTCAATATTCTACCCTGAAAGTCAAAAAAATCGTGGTCGCCGTTAATTATGGTCGTTTTGGCCTTGTTATTGAGAACGTCCCGGTAATCGTAACTCCAGTTCACTGTTTCTGTCATTACCGATGAGGCTTGTTTGTAGTATGCCCTGCCTCCTTTTAAAAGATGATGTTTGCTAACATCGTAGATATTAATGGCTGCAAAATTTATCCGCCAGTATTCCGTAAGGTCTTTGTGGGATAGTCCGGAAGTATCAATATCCTGTACCGAACGCAGGTTATCTATTCCTTTGGCTTTGAATGGCCCGATCAAGGTTTTTACTTCTTTTCTGTTTACCAGGAAATCGACCTGTTTCTTGTGCCGTTCGGAAAAAACATTTCCCAGGCTGTCTGATCTGGGCAGAATTGTACCGGAAAGGACCAGATGCGATACCAGGTCCGGATGTTGTTCGGTAAATTCCATACCCACCAAAGTGCCCATAGAATGACAAAAAAGTTTGACTTTTTTCAGCTTCAGGGCTTTTGTCAGTGCCAGCAGGTCGTCAATGTTTTTTTGAAAGGTGAGGTTTTCTTTCTTTGTTGGTGACATTAGTGAGCCTCTCTGGTCGTATAGTACAAAGCGGAACTCCTTTTCCAGCCCCTTAATGGCATCTGTCATATAATCGTGGTTGGCGCCAAATCCGCCATGGACCACTATTACCGTGTCTTTGCCATGGCCCGTTTCCTTTACAAAGATATCCACGTCTTCACATTGTAAATACCATTCCGTATAATTTTGGTCCTGGGCCGGCAAAAAAACCGATTGTAATAAGGCCAGGACAAGCAGTAAAATTCTTTTCATGGGTCTTTTCTTTTCTGTAAAAGACGTTTGGAGCAGGGTTTTGTTACAGTGTTAATTGGTGGCACTCGTTGCAAACGAGTTCCGGGGTTTAATCGGCAAAGGTTTCGGTGAGGAGCGTTTGCAGCTCCTGCCAGGACTGTTCGTCGGCATTTTTGTTATAGGCCAGGGGCAAATCGAATTTTTTACCGAGAGAATCTGCTGTTTTGTTGGTAAAGGCATGTACTGCACCGGGATAGGAAATATATTTATAATCGGCTCCTACACTGTCCATTTTCTTTTTAAAAGCACTGACCGTTTCTTTGGAAATGTAAGGGTCATCTTCTCCGTTACACAACAATAACCTGCCTTTGATGTTCTTTGTGGGTTGCGGGGGCATCAATCCGCCGTGAAACACGGCCACGGCATCGAGGTCCATGCCCATGTTGGCCATGACCAGCACCACACTACCTCCGAAACAATAACCGATCGCAGCTATCTTCGTGGAATCGACAGTCGGGTGGTTTTTCAGTATCTTGTTGGCCGCTTCAAACCGCCCGCTGGCCACATCCATATCGCTCATTACCTTTTGTACAAACTTGCCTGCATCTTCGGGGTGGTGTGCCTGTTTGCCTTGGCCATACATATCCAAGGCCAGGGCAGTGTAGCCCAGTTTTGCAAGCATATCGGCACGCTTGCGCACAAAATCGTTATGGCCCCACCACTCGTGGACAATAAGAATGCCCGGGCGTTTTTTGTCTGTTCCTGCATCATAGGCCACGTAACCCTTGAGGTTGGTGGTATCGGCCTTATAGTTGATTTCTTCTCTCTTAATGTCAACGGTTTCAACAGCTTTCGGTTCTTCTGTTCCGGAAGGGTCTGTTTTTTTAGTGTTCTTGCAACTTCCCACGATCAGGGCAAGAAGCAGTAACGCAAGGTGTTTTATACTGGTCTTCATATGGTTTGTATTTATTTGTTTTTAATGGGTCGAATAAGGTGGCACTTGTTGCACCTGTGCTGAGTTTATCGAAGCAAACGAGCGCCAGATTTGGAGCAGCCGTCCCCATCCCGGTTGAAAAGAAAAGCATAATAAAAAGTGGATTATCGATTTTATCCTGAAAAGCTATATAAAATCCACAGTTTACATCCTTCTATTCTGTTCCGGAATATAATAATATGACCCCATTACTGGCTCTCGCCCCGTAAACAGCCGTTGCCACCTTGTTTTTTAAGATCTTTATGCTGTCGATATCTTTGGCCTCGTAGTTCTTCAATTCCTCCGGAGCTATGGGTGCGCCATTCAATACAACAAGTGGTGCAGGGTTTGCCGAAATGAGGCTCATACATGGCCCTATTCCATTACGGACGGGTTTCGGTTTTACGATTGTCGTATCTTGCCTTTGAACCTGAACCTCTTTATGGTCCGGTTCTAAGGTATAGTTTAATTCTTCCTGCATGATGTTTTTAACCTTTATATAGGCACTGGAAGGTTCCTGGGCAAAGGCATTTAGTTTAAAAAAGCACAGGAGCGCAAAGAGGCTTATCTTTTTCATTGTTTTTCCTGGTAAATTAAAATAGAGGTTTTGTAGTACGCTTAAACGAACGCAAGGGAATTTTTCGTTGTCTGTCCCATAAAATCCCTTTACTTACAAATTGCTTTCTTGTTTATCCGATAGGTCCAATCTGATGTACTGTCTTTTATCAGATAGCTCAACTGCGGTTCTGTTATTTTATATCCGCCAATTTTCTTTACTGCCTTTTGCGAACGAATATTGTTTTTGCCCACGTAGAATATAATATCATCTACAAATTCAAAAGCATAGTCCATCATCAACATCTTTATTGACCTGTTATACTTCCCGCCCCAATAATTCCTGGACAAAAACGACCAGCCAATTTCAACGGCATTCTCTACATTCTTAACAGGTTTGAACCTTGTGCTCCCGATAATTTTATCATTTGATTTGTCTATGATGATCAGTGCGCCTTTTGACTTTAATGAATCCGTGAAGAATTTGGAATACTCCTCTTTCCTGTACCGGTCCGGGCAAGGATGCTGTGCCCAGATCAAAGGGTCTTTTGCTACTTCATAGAGTGGCTCAAAATCATTTTCCCTGAGTGGTCTCAGAACTATTAAATCATTGTTCAAAGTTGGTTGTAAATGCATCTTATTTTATGGAGTTATACTCTTAATTTCCATACAACCCGTTGTATCACTTTGGGCCTGCTTTGTGGAATCTCTGTGCAACAACGCAACGGATTCATGTACACAAAGGTTACCCTTTAAAATTCAGATCATCGAAACCCCGTTCAAATCGGTGGTAAGCACCTCGCTCATATAATCGAAATAAGGGCGTATGGCCCGGAATGACTGGTCTACCAGTTCCGGAAAATCCTTGCTCAGCACTTCATTATCCGTAAGATTTTTGGTGAAGATATACTGCTTTTTCCGGATCAGGTCTATGGCCGGATGGTCCCTGTTAAAACCTTTGGGCGCTGTTTTTACCTCCTCCCCTTTGAGCTGGCCCCAAACGGATTGAAAGGTTTCATCGTTAATGATCTCCTTCATTTCGGAATCGTCCATTTCAATCTCCTTGCGAATGCGGTGCAGATCATTTTTTTCGGGCTGCCAGAACCCTGTGGCCATAAAGGAATTTTTTGGTTCTATATGCAGGTAATACCCCCCTCTGAACTCCGGTTTTTGCCTGTGGAAGCTAAGTCCGAAATGGGTTTTGTAAGGTTGCTTGTTGGCCGAAAAACGTACATCACGGTATATCCTGAAAAGTTTGACACGGTCCAGAGCATCGTGCATTTTCATCTTTTCAAAAACGATATTACCGGTATTTTTTATCTCGGCTTCTGCTGCCTTGAACCGCTTTTTGTTTTCGTTAAACCAGTCCCGATCGTTATTGGTTTTAAGTTCTTTCAGAAAGGTAAGGGTTTCTTTGGAGATCATAACAGAAGGTTTTGGCTGGGTGATGGCATTCGTTGTAAACGAACGCCAGGCCTGTATTAAGATTTAATTTTTTCCTTTTTATTTATTTGTAAGATCAGGTTTGTTAAACAGCATAAAAAACCCAGGGCTAATATAAAGTATCCCAATACTCTAATTTCAAAAAGAAAAAAAGCCATTAACCCTATTGTTGAAAATACAAGACCGATCAATAAAAGTATATTTTTCATATTCCAGAATTTATGCTACAAAAAGTACATTAAAACCATGGTTAATATACTGTAAATATAACCATTTTCGGCTACACTCCCTATTGTTCCTTGTTATGGATCAGCAAATTGCCGCTCTGATCCCGGGCACACGTTGGAGTGCATACCTGCTTCCCAAGTTAATTTATTCTAAAAACCATGATCTTCTCCAATGGCGGCGGGAAATTTGTGTAAATTTCGGATCATTTGAAATCGTGTTTTTATGATCATCCGAAAAGCGACAAGAGAAGACTCCCAAATCATAGCCCCTTATATAATGCTGGCCATGGGTGAGATAGCCCGTCAGTTTATCGGGGAGAATAATCCTGAAAAAGCAACGCTACTCCTCGAAGATCTGATAGCCCGGAAAGGCAATCAGTATTCTTATGAAAACTGCTGGGTAGCCGAAAATGAAAATAAAGTTATCGCGGCTGCCCTTGTATATGACGGAGCGCAACTCAAGGCACTCAGGAAACCAGTCAGCGAAGAAATAAAAGCACGGTTCAACCGGGAGCTCAACCTTGAAAGTGAAACCCAGGCAGGTGAGTTCTATATTGATTGTATAGGCGTAAATCCCGATCAACAGGGTAAGGGCGTCGGTTCAAAAATGCTTCGGTTCCTGATCGATAAATATGTTCAAAAAGAAAACAAAATACTGGGATTGCTGGTAGATAAAGACAATCCCCTGGCCAAAAAATTATACCTGAGATTGGGGTTTGAAATTGTAGGAGAAAAGACCCTCGCGGGGAAAAGCATGGAACATCTGCAATGCAGAAAGTGACTTTTTTTGATCCGCAACTTCAAGACTTAAGACGTAGGCCCCATCATATTTTAGTCCTACGTCTTAAGTCCTACAGTCTTACATCCTGGCAGGGGTCGCGGATGATAAAAAGGTTGCTTTTATTTCCCCCAGTTTTGGAGCCTGTCCAGATATAAATTCGCTTCTACACGCTTCCGGTGTTTTTTATCGGTGAGTTTTTCGAGTAACTCCAGCGAAGATATATAACTGGCAAGATTTCCGTTGGAGGAAATGAATTTACCGTCTTCTACATAGCTTACCGAGGCATCGTCCTGTACCTTGAGGTTCGGATAATTTTCCTGGAGTTCTTCTCCCCCGCCGATATATGTTACTATTTTCATTCCGTCCGCTATCCCCGATTCGCCGATGAGATGGGCCCCGGCACAATTGCTTACCGTGTAATCGGTATGAGTATTCTGTTGTTTTATAAAGTTGACAATGTTGTCGTTCTTTACCGTTGTACTCATATCGTAAGCACTCGGCACGAAAATAATATCGAGCTCGGGACAATTGCTAAACGTATAATCTGGGAGCATAATCAGGCCTTCTTCACTCACAACGGGGTCCATGGTCTCGGCTATGGTGATCACGTTAAACAGTTGCACCCCTTCTTCAGAAGGTTTTGTAAAGACATCTATGGGGGCGGTCACCTCTGTCATCAATACCTGGTTATACATGATCAGTCCGATCGTGGGCAACCCTTTTTTGATCTGTTTCAGAGGTGCTTTTTTCTCTGCAACTTTCTCTACGACGGGATTGTTGCCCTCGTTCTGGTTCTTGCTTTCGGCTTTATCTGCATTACAGCTCACTAAAAGGCCCATCAGGGCCAGGGTAACTATTTTAAGTGTTTTCATATAAGTCTGTTTTTATTTTGTGATGAATTTGTTGGTACTCACAGCAATCCTGTTCCAGGAGTTTATAGCGATGATCTCCATGATCATCTGGGCGAGGTATTTTTCCCCGAATACGGCCAGTGCTTTTTTATACGTTTCCTCGCTCAGTCCCTGGTGGCTTATCAAGGTCACTTCTTCGGTAACTTTGAGGAGGATCTGTTCTTCTTCGGTAAACAGGTCCGTTTCCTGCCATGCGGGCAGCAAACGTATTCTTTGTTCTGTTTCGCCCTGTTTCAAGGCTTCCAGGGTATGCAGGTCTATGCAAAATGCACATTTGTTGATCAGGGAGGCCCTCATTTTTATAAGTCCTTTATGTGTCTCGGAAAGTTCGTTTTGATTCAGGTACTTTCCCATGGCGAACATGGCTTTGTAAGCCTGCGGTTCGATAGCGTCGATTTGAATTCTCTGTTCCATTTTTATGTTTTTTTAAAAGTATAAAACAAAGGTACCCCGTGTATTACGGAAAAAACTTGAACCAGTTCAAGAAAACTTCCGGCCTCTTAATTTACTGAGGTATTCGGGTGTTAATCCCAGATAGGTAGCCAGCAAATATTGTGGTACCCGGTTTACAAATTCAGGGAACTGGTTGGCAAAATGAAAAAATATTTCTTCCTTGGAATAATTGAAGATATACTTAATCCGCATTATAGCCGCTCCATAGCCAATTTCATAGACCTGCCTGAAATACCCTTCCATTTCCGGATGGCGGGCAAACAATTCCTCTAGCTTATTACGGGTGATATAAAGTACTTCGGATACTTCTACAGCCTGAATGTAAAAATCGGTCTTGTTTTGATAACGAAAGGCCAGAAAATCGGTGATCCACCACTTTTCAATAGCAAATTGCACGGTCTTTTCTACACCATTGTCATCAATAAAATAGGCATGGAGGCAACCTTTTTCCACAAAATATGCCTTATCGCATTTTTCACCGGCCTCTATGAGGGTCTCCTTCTTGGCTAAACCCAGGCGGTCAAAACAGGTATCGATATCTTCATACGGTATTTGAGCCGTTGGTATAAATTGTTTAATATGATCATAAAGTACACTGCTCATAGGGCGAAGGAATAAGGAAAGGCCAATTTACTGAGGTTTTGGGAACTTTCAAATAAATAGTCCTGATCTTTGTTGTAAAAGGTTCCGTTCATCCATTCCACACCATAATCATACCTTACAAGGAGGCACTCGTTTCCGCTACGCTCAAACGAGCGCCAGGGGAATTCAGGGCCACCGGAACGCAACCTACCCGGTATTCTTCCATCTATATAACAGATCAAAAACATTACAATTATGAACCTTCGTGCACTGATTCTTTTACCACTTGTCGTTTTGCTCTTTTCCTGTTCTGACGACGACAATCCCACAGATGAAAACCCCGTAATTGAAAACCCTCTTTTAAACCATCCCTATCCGCAGAAATGGGAATTATTTAAAACCAAAGGCGCTTTCGAAGGGTCAGAAGCCACAGGAGAGGATATGGAATGGCAGGAGACCTATATGCTCTATTCAGACAGTACCTTTACCAAGACCAGGGTGAAGAAAAACGGAACAATGACCGGCCACGGAACATTTTCCATTGTTGAAAACGAAGGTGAGGTTTTTTTCTCTCTTACTTATACGGATAAAGACAACCCGATTATTGTAAGCTGTTCGGGCAATAACGAAGAACACCTGTACTTTCGCCCGGACGAGGAAGCCTTGATAAATGGAGCAGTAATCTGTGACTGGGGCAGTTCTTTTTATAAAATAGTGAAATGACCCCGCTATTTTAACCGCACATATTTCTCAATATTCATATGGTCTACACCCGCTTCTTCTATTTTTTCAATGCCTTTGGTACTTAAGGTATCACCTGCTATCTGATATTCCAGTTCAAAACTGTTGTTTTCCCATTCCCGGGAATTGCAGTATTCCAGGTGTTCGGTATAAGTATTTCCGTCCAGGGAATAGGTGCCTCCGCCGGAGACAAAAATGGCAGTGCTGTCCCTGCCGCCGTTCAGGTCGTGCCGTAAAAAGGCAAAATGGGAGTCGTTGATTATTTTTATCATTTCCTGCCCTTTGGTATAGTCGGTAAATACAGTGTCCCGCCCTTCGATGGTCATCCCGGAAACCAGTTTCCAGGTGCCCGTTATGGAGGATTGGCCTCGTTTTATTCCGGTTGTACAGGATTGCAGGGTTATAATTATGATGATCGTTATTAAATATGGTGCTTTCATGTTTTGGTTGTGATTCATGTTTCCGTTTTTATATCGGGAAATCTTTCTATTGATTGATCAAATTCCAGAAACTCATTTTTCGCCGAAATACAAATCCCAGTTTTTCATACAGTTTTATGGCTCCGGTGTTAGTCTCCGCAACATGTAGATAGGGGTGTTTTCCTTTGTCCAATATCTGTTTACAGGTATGGGACACCAATTGTTTGGCATAGCCTTTCCCTGCGTGCTCCGGATGCGTAACTACGGCACTTACCTCGGTATATGCATCCATCTTCATGCGCTCACCGGTAACGGCAATCAATTTATGGTCTGCAAATATACCGTAATAGTTGCCCAGGAGAGTGGTGTTCTTCTTAAAATACCCGGGCATAACCAGATTTACGAGATCGGATAGATCTTGTTGGTGTTCTTTTTTCAATTCAATAATTTCATTCCCGGGCTCTATTTCTACTTCCTGCTCCAGTATCATTTGATCGCACACCAGTTCTTTTTGCAATTTCAGGGAAGGCCCGAGATGCGGTTTTTCTCCTACAACAAAGAAATTATCCTCCAGCTTTGCATATTCTTCTATATCATTGGCACTATGAATGTTTTTAAAACCTCCGAAAGGACAGACTTCCGGTTGGTAGAATTTTACACTTTCATAGGGCATGGAAAATTCACGATGTGTTTCGTTGAGGGAATACCACACCGGATTGTCCAGTTTGGTTATATCTGATTTCACGGGTATATTCATTTTTAATAATTATACATGGGGGATGCAACAGGTTAAAATGCAAGCCGGAATACTCCCCGGCCATATTTTATTTTCTGGTAAAAGCGATCTTCAGTCCCATTAAAATAAAAACGGCTCCCGAGAATTTGTTCATCCAGTAATCCACCTTCGGGTGCTCCGTAAACTTTTTGGAAAATGTCCCGGCAAAAAATGTGAGTATAAGAAACCACACCGTACTCAAAAGCGCAAAAGTGCCGCCCAATAACATAAAAGGCAAGGGGTTCTGAAGCTGGGCCGGATTTATGAACTGCGGAAAAAACGCTATGAAAAAAAGGGCTACCTTTGGATTCAAAATATTGGTCACAAGCCCGGAAAAATAATTTTGCCTGCTTGTTTTTTGGGGTTGCCCCTTTCCGTAAACAGGCACTGTGCCTTTTTTGGTCATAAGTTTTGCAATGCCCAGGTAGATCAGGTAAGCCGCACCTATATACTTGATAGCCATAAATATCACAACCGATTTTGCCACGATCATGGAAAGTCCCAAAGCGGCAAAAACCGTATGTACCAAAATCCCCGAATTGATCCCCAGGGTGGAATAAAGTCCGGCTTTTTTTCCCTGGCTGATAGATTTATTTAGAACAAACACGGTGTCTATACCGGGGGTTATAATAAAAATTACGGCCGTGACCACGAAGGCCAGAAAATTTTCTATTCCCATAACTTCATCAGGTTAAACTGTTGTACTTGAAAAGAAAGAACGAAATTATGAAATTTCGCTTTTCAAATGGATGATAATTTTATAATTGAACTCATTTTAGGCTTTTTTATTTTGAATTTTTTTAGTGTCAGGACCACGAAGCACAGGTAGTTGAAGCCTTTCCAGCTTTCCGTTGTGGTGTCAAACCTGTTGAGGAGTGAACGAAAGCTGTCCATCCATGCATTAGTACGCTCTATGGCATATCGTTAGATTATATAGTTCATGGAAATTCCTGTAACTGGATTTTTCGTGGTCCTAGGTCACAAACCCAATACAGAGATTTTTGAAAATCATCTCCGTTTAAACAAGACAGGGTATAGTTATTAATGTCCCGGGTACGCCACAGACAGCACCCTGTTTTCAATATCTCCAACCATATTTCCGTATTTAATGGTTGTTTGATCTTTTATTTGATTCCATTCCTGGTCCGCCATAAATTTTTTCCATTGTGCAGTCATGGTTTTTTCATCGGGCCATTTTAATAGGTATACGAACTCGATGCGTCCATTGAATTTAGACTTCCAGGTTCCTAAAATATTAAATTCGTATTTTTTCATAATCCGAACAACGTATTCTCGCATTCGTTCATAAAATTCTGTTTCATTTTTCTCAAATAATTCGTAAATCCTTAATTGATATACTTCCTTGGAGTTTTTTGTGTTTAAATGATTTTCCATTGTATTTATTGTTTTATGATCAGATTGTGCTAATCCGGGTATATTATTTGGGTTCCTATATGAATATGATGTTTCATATGTTGATATTATATTTTGATCCAAAAATATAATACCTTTGATGCTCTGCGAACAATCTATTAATACTTATTCGGTATGAAAAAGAATAATCTGTATTATTTCTGTGTATTGGCTGATGAACTGCACTTTGGAAATGCCGCTAAAAAACTCCATATCACCCAGCCACCACTAAGTCGTGCAATTCAACAATTAGAAGAAGAACTAGAGTGTCTTTTGCTTAAGCGGGACCAACGGAATGTCACATTAACCCCGGCGGGAGAATATTTAAAACAACGTGGAGATGTATTATTGGCCAATTTATCCGAAATGAAGTCGGAAGTCAAAAAAATAGTTCATGGACAAAAAGGGGAATTACATATTACTCTGGTAGGCTCAATTATTCAAAGATTAATGCCCTATTTAAAAAGATTTATAAGGAAATATCCCTCTGTTAAAATAAAGATCAGTCAGTATACTACAAGAGAGCAGATTCAATTAATAAAGTCCGGTGATGCCGATATTGGTTTTCTGAGAGGTCCTATTTTTGCGAGGGGTTTAAATCTTTACGATTTTTATAAGGAACCTTTTGTTTTGGTTACTCCTCGTCATTTTAAAGGCACTGTATCGAAGATCGAAGATTTTCAGCAATTGTCGAATATGTCATATATTTCTTTTCCCCGATATTTGGCAAGAGGGTTGCATGATCAAATTACAAGGATATGTAATATGGCAGCATATTATCCTCATGTAATACACGAAGTTCACCAGTTGGATCTGATTGTTAGGATGGTTGAATGTGGTTTGGGAATTTCCATTATTCCCCAATGTGGCCTGGATGGTTTGTTGGCAGATATCCGGACATTTAAATTGGATTTCATATCGCAACAATCAGTGATCTCCTGTTATTTTAATGACCTTAAGGATAATCCTGTTCTAGGGAATTTTCTCAAAGAATTGAATATATCAAAAGAAGTCCACAAGAAATAATAAAGGTGGTGTGCCCGTTTTATCTTTTTAAGATCATTTTTCGTGCCGGTTACCCATATTATGATTGAACTCATTTAGACTTTTTTATCTTGATTTTTTTAGTGTCAGGACCACGAAGCACAGGTAGTTGAAGCCTTTCCAGCTTTCCGTTATGGTGTCGAACCTGTTGAGGAGTGAACGAAAGCCGTCCATCCATGCATTGGTACGCTCTATGGCATATCTTAGATTATATAGTTCTTGGTCAAAATATTCTTCCCTGTCCACATTCCCATTCCTTTTATTGAAGCAGACGTTGGTATTGATATCCTTTAGGCACCATTTCCTGAAATGGTAGTAAACACCTTGCCACGTCAAGGCCCTTTCGGCAAAAAGAGCCGTTACGGGTAAGTATTCCCATTGTACACCGGTCTTCATCTTATAAAGAACTGCATTGACAATCTCGGATGGCTCCACTCTAGGAGGAAATCCGCGGCTGGGCATCGGGATGTTGGGAACTATTTCCATTTCTATTGTATCTTTGTCAAGTACTTTGTACATGGGCTATGGAGTTTGAGTGTCGCAACACAAATATCCGTAGCCCTATATTTCGATCCAAAAAAAAGTCTAAATCACTTCATTAACAATATCTTGAACAAAAAAAGAAGAGCCAGGCAAAATCAAACAGTATATGGAATAGCTATCTGTTAAGATCCACCGACCTGCCCCCCGTTTATCTTGTTGTAAATCCCGACAACCCTTCCATCCGTCAGGCTGGCTACAAAACAGCTTACGCCCAGCAAACAGTGATAGGGCGTGTTGAAATTATGCAAATACTTTTCTGGAATAAGGCTGAGGACAAGGGTGTCGTAATGCGTTTCTTTTCCACGGTATCTTCTCAGGGCGGCCTTGCAGAAGACGGCCAGCAACCTTTCTACAATGGCATAACCGGCAATCTCCTTTTCGGTCACTTCCTTGGAACGGTATATTTTCTCAATGCTGAGTTTTATGATATCGTTTACCTGGGCCGTATACCTGCTCCGGTCTAAGAGGGAAGTGGAAAATTCTCCTTTTAATATGGCTTCTTCATTTTGCGTAAACACCCTTGTAGCTTCGCCGATAAGGGTGTTGATGGCCAGGGCACGAAGGTAGCTGATACGGTCTTCCCGCGTCTTTAACTCCCCGTATTTTTGGGTATTGATACTGTCTTTTACGAGTTTTATCAGGTATTCCAGGGCATATTCCTCTTCGATCAGGCCAAGGTTAATACCGTCTTCAAAATCGATAATGGTATAACATATATCGTCCGCAGCTTCCACGAGAAAGGAAAGTGGATGCCGGGCATAGGAGATGTCCTCACCTGTCCGTGTTTGTATAAGGTTGAGTTCGGATGCCACATCGGTAAAAACATCCTGTTCGGACTGGAAAAAACCGAACTTTTTGTCGGCAATGTGGCTTGTAGGTTTTTTGGGCAGGGACCCTTTGGGGTATTTGGTAAATGCCCCCAGGGTGGCATAGCTGAGCCTCAGGCCGCCCTGCACCCCGTCCCGGCTCTCGGTAAGTATCTTAAAACCGTTGGCGTTGCCTTCAAAATCCGTCAGGTCCTGGTATTCTTTAGGACTTAGCAATTCTTTATATGCCTCTCCTTCGCCCGACTTAAAGAACGCCCCTATGGCTTTTTCCCCGCTGTGCCCGAAAGGAGGGTTGCCTATATCATGGGCCAGGGCCGCAGCGGCTACGATAGCACCAAAATCGTTAAAGCGGTAGCCGTGTACTTCTTTCAGGTAGGGATGTTTTTCCAGTATTTTTTTCCCGACGATCCTCCCGAGGCTCCGCCCTACCACAGACACTTCCATACTGTGTGTAAGCCGAGTATGGACAAAATCGGTCTTGGACAGCGGGATCACCTGCGTTTTGTCCTGCAAACTCCGGAAGGAGGAGGAAAATATGATCCGGTCGTAATCTACCTCAAACCCCAGCCGGGTCTCTTCCTGTTCTTTTCGCAATCGTTTATTGGTATCGCCCTGTCGTTTCAGGGATAAAAGTTCTTCCCACTGCATCATAATGGTTCCGTGTTATTATTAGGGTTCGGAGCTTTTTGTTTTCCCTCCGACACATTCAAAACCCCGGAAAGGTCCTTGACAAAAGTCTTTCCGGGGTTAAAAATACATTTTTATTTTATCTGAAAGCTACGATCCGCACATCAGGCAATCGTCGCCCTCGCTTTCACGCGATTTGGCAAGCATTTCCTTCAACTCTTCGGGTGTCAGCGGCTCTACGGCTTCGGGCTGGTTTTTCCCGGAAGCCTGCACTACGGTTGCTGCTTCTGCGGGTATTTCCGCCTCTTTAGGGACCGGAGCGGCCTTTTTGCCATTGTCCAGTGTAAACTTAATAGCATCTACGGCCGATTTGGTCCTCAGGTAGTACATTCCTGTTTTAAGGCCACTCTTCCAGGCGTAGAAATGCATGGACGTGAGCTTGGCGTAGTTGGCATTTTCCATAAACAGGTTAAGCGACTGGGACTGGTCTATAAAGTAGCCCCGTTGGCGGGACATATCTATGATGTCTTTCATACTCAGCTCCCATACGGTCTTGTAAAGGTCTTTAATATCCTGCGGAATGCCATCTATGTGCTGAACAGACCCATTGGCACGCATCAGTTCCTGTTTCAGCTCTTCTGTCCACAGGCCGAGATTTACCAGGTCTTCCAGCAGATGTTTGTTCACTACTATAAATTCTCCGGACAATACTCTTCTGGTGTAGATATTGGATGTGTAAGGTTCAAAACATTCGTTATTGCCAAGTATCTGTGAGGTTGAAGCTGTTGGCATAGGCGCTACGAGTAGGGAGTTTCGCACGCCGTGTTTCACCACGTCTTTACGCAGCTTGCCCCAGTCCCACCTTCCGCTCAGCTCTTCGTCTTTGATACCCCAGAGGTTAAACTGAAATTCTCCCTGGGAAATGGGCGAACCTTTAAAACTTTCGTAAGCGCCTTCTTCTTTAGCCATTTCCATGGAGGCGGTCACAGCGGCAAAATAAATGGTTTCGAAAATCTCCTGGTTCAACGCCTTGGCCTCATCGGAGGTAAACGGCATCCTCAGCCGGATAAAGGTATCAGCAAGCCCCTGAATACCAAGCCCTATGGGACGGTGGCGGAAGTTGGAGTTCTCCGCTTCTTTTATGGGATAGTAGTTCCTGTCGATCACCCTGTTCAGATTGCGGGTAACGCGTTTGGTGACCCTGAACAGCTCTTTGTGGTCGAACTCATTGCCCTTGATAAACATGGGCAGCGCTATGGATGCCAGGTTACATACGGCCACCTCATCGGGCGAAGTGTATTCCATGATCTCCGTACAGAGGTTGGAAGAACGTATGGTTCCGAGGTTTTTCTGATTGGATTTCCTGTTGGCCGCATCCTTGTACAGCATGTATGGGGTACCGGTCTCTATCTGTGATTCGAGTATTTTTTCCCAGAGATCTCTTGCTTTTATGGTTTTCCTGCCCTTTCCGGCAGCCTCGTATTCTTCGTATTTTTTCTCAAACTCTTCGCCATGGCTGTTGAACAGGCCGGGGCATTCGTTAGGGCACATCAGGGTCCACTCGCCATTCTGCTCCACCCTTTTCATAAACAGGTCGGGGATCCACATGGCATAGAACAGGTCGCGCGCCCGCATTTCTTCTTTTCCGTGGTTTTTCTTCAGGTCGAGGAAATCCATGATATCGGCATGCCACGGCTCTACATAAACGGCAAAACTACCTTTTCGTTTTCCGCCACCCTGGTCTACATAACGGGCAGTATCGTTATATACCCGGAGCATGGGCACTATTCCGTTGGATGTACCATTGGTCCCGGCAATATAACTCCCCGTAGCACGGACATTGTGAATGGAAAGCCCTATTCCCCCGGCTGACTGGGATATTTTTGCGGTTTGTTTCAAAGTATCGTAGATCCCGTCTATACTGTCCTCTTTCATGGCCAGCAAAAAGCAGGAAGACATTTGCGGTTTGGGTGTACCGGAATTAAAAAGTGTAGGTGTAGCGTGTGTAAAGTATTTTTTGGACATGAGCTCATAGGTCTCTATGACGCTTTTCATATCGTCGAGGTGGATCCCTACGGCAACCCGCATCAGCATGTGTTGCGGGCGTTCGGCAATCATGCCGTTGAGTTTCAGGAGGTAGGACCTTTCGAGGGTCTTGAACCCGAAATAGTCATATCCGAAATCGCGGTTGTATATAATGGTAGAGTCCAGCGTATCGGCATTTTCCTGAATGACCTTATGGACTTCATCAGACAATAGCGGTGCTTTTTTCCCGGTTCGCGGGTTGACGTAATTATAGAGGTCTGCCATGGTTTCTGAAAAGGACTTCTTGGTGTTCTTGTGCAGGTTAGACACCGATATCCTCGCCGCCAGTTTGGCATAATCGGGGTGTGTGGTGGTCATGGTAGCTGCGATCTCGGCTGCCAGGTTATCCAGTTCGGAGGTCGTCACTCCGTCATACAATCCTTCTATGACCCGCATGGCTACTTTTACCGGATCCACCAGGGAGTTTAACCCATAACATAATTTTCTGACCCGTGCCGTGATCTTGTCGAACATCACGGGCTCTTTTCTACCGTCTCTTTTTATTACATCCATACCGCTACTGTTTTTTTGATTAAATATTTTTCATAAGGTTTATTATTTGGTTGTTCCGAGACTATTCTACCCCTTAAACCCCGGAACAGGTGTGCTTTGTGTTGTTGTTTTCTATTTCTAGAAGTCGGCGTCGAAACTGATCTTTTGCGACTCGTCGTCCTTATCCTTGTTCATCACCCCGGCTTTCTGGTACTCGGACACCCTCTTTTCAAAGAAATTTGTTTTTCCCTGCAGGGATATCATGTCCATAAAATCGAACGGATTGGTGGAGTTATACACTTTTCCGCATTCGAGTTCCACCAGCAGCCTGTCTGTTACGAATTCGAGGTATTGCGTCATCAGTTTGGCATTCATTCCAATGAGGCTCACGGGGAGGGACTCGGTGATAAACTCCCTTTCTATGTTCAGCGCATCTACAATGATCTCCTTAATGCGTTCTTTAGATACCTTGTTTACCAGGTGATTATTGTGGAGATGGCAGGCAAAATCACAGTGCATTCCTTCGTCCCTGGATATCAGTTCATTCGAAAAGGTAAGCCCGGGCATCAATCCTCTTTTCTTCAGCCAGAAGATGGAACAAAAGGCCCCGGAAAAGAAAATACCTTCCACAGCGGCAAAGGCAATGAGCCTTTCGGCAAACGAGTCGGATTCTATCCACTTCAATGCCCACTCCGCTTTTTTCTTTATGGCCGGAAAAACCTCTATGGCCTTAAAAAGCTGGTCTTTCTCTGCTTCGTCCTTCACATAGGTGTCTATCAATAACGAATAGGTTTCCGAATGGATATTTTCCATCATGATCTGGAACCCGTAGAAGAATTTAGCCTCGGAATACTGCACTTCATTTACAAAATTCTCAGCGAGGTTTTCATTGACAATACCGTCAGAAGCAGCAAAAAATGCCAGAATGTGCTTTATAAAATACCGTTCATCGTCACTCAGTTTGTTGTTCCAGTCATTCAGGTCCTGGTGCAGGTCAATCTCCTCTGCAGTCCAGAAACATGCTTCCTGCTTTTTATACCAATCCCATATATCGTGATGCTGGATGGGAAAAATGACAAACCTGTTTTTATTTTCTTGTAAAATGGGCTCTGTAGTCGCTGACATTTCTTCTCGTTTTTAGGACATTAATACTTTATTGAGTGAGGTAGGTTGGGACTAACAAAGATTGCAAAATGTCGTTAGAAATGAAAGGTAAAACCCCTGCTTTAATTTAAAAGTTTTTAACAGCACCTGTTGAAATGTCTTCCCGGAAAGATTTTCAGTAAATCACATAATACACTGAATAACAGTTATTTAAATTTAAATCGGTTCTTATTGAAAAAAGCGGGATTATTAAAGGCAAGCCCTTGTTTTAAAGGCAAAAGAGAAGATTTGTTTGAAAAAAATAACGCTGGAGGGACTGGCCGGGTAAATGGGTCATATGTAGAAAGTTGGGGATAATTTTTACTTCTTCACATCCCCGGCCACTTCTTCCAGCTCCCTGTACCAGTCTTCTCCGAATTTACGGATCAGGGCTTCTTTTGTGAATTTATATACAGGCACCTGCAGTTCTTTTCCCAGGGCACAGGCATCATCGCAGATATGCCATTTGTGATAATTCACGGCTGCAAACTCCGAATACTGTTTGACCCTCACCGGATAGAGGTGACAGGAAACGGGTTTTTTCCAGGCTATTTCATTCTTGTTATAAGCCTGTTCAATACCGCAAAGCGCTGTTCCCTTATCATCGAAAGTAACATAAGCGCATTCACTCCCATTGACCAGCGGGGTCTCCCATTCGCCATCCTCACCTTTAACAAAGGTCCCCTGTTCTTCAATGGCAGCAACACCTTCTTCTCTCAAAAAAGGCTTCACTTTGGGATATATCTCTTCCAATATCGCTGTTTCCTCATCTTCCAGCGGCGCCCCGGCATCTCCGTCCACACAGCAGGCTCCCTTGCAGGCCGACAGGTTACACACAAAATCTTCTTCGATGATCTCTTCGGATACTATGGTCTTTCCTAATTGAAACATGCCGCAAAGATAGGGACAAAAGTTAGAAATACGAAGTTAGAAGTACGAAGTTGGAAGCTCCGGCTCTTTAATTCCCGTTACTCATCACGTAACGACTTCGTCGGGTTGGCCAGTGCTGCCCTGATAGCCTGTGAGCTCACCGTAAATAGCGCAATAAGAAATGCCCCGAGACCCGCAAAAGCAAATACCTGCCAGTGTATCTCGGTACGGTAATCATAGCTCCCCAGCCAGTTTCCCATCATCCACCAGGTAACGGGGAAAGCTATGGTGCAGGCCACCGACACCAACAGGACAAACTCGCGGTTGAGCAGTTTCATCAGGGACGAAACGGAAGCGCCCAGCACCTTCCGGATGCCCATTTCCTTTGTACGTCTTTCTGCTGTAAAGGCAGCGAGACCGAAGAGGCCGAGACAGGAAATGATAATGGACAGCACGGCAAATACGCCGGCGAGTTTCTGGATGAGCATTTCGGATTTGAATTTACTATTGAAAGTATCATCCAAAAAATGGTATTCAAACGGGTATCCGGGGTTATTTTCCCTGATCACCTGTCCGATACGGGAAACAGCCTCTGAAAGATCAACCCCGGCCCTGGTCTTGATGTTGATAAAGCCCCTATCTGCCTGAAACGGATGAAAAAACAAGGGTTCGGATGGCGCATAAACATTGTTGTACACAAAATCCTTTACCACACCGATCACGGTATACGGAGTATCGCCCCAACGTACAGTTCGTCCTGCTACCTTGCCATCCGGGTCAATAAGCCGTGCAAACGCCTCGTTGATCACAATGCTGCTGCTATCGCCCAGTTGACGTGGACGGAAATCACGGCCTTCTGTCAGTTGCATCCCCATGGTAGAAACAAAATCGGCATCGGTATGAAGGATCCCTATGAGCACCTGTTTGTTCGGGTCTTTACCTTCCCAGCTGATCCCGGTGGTATTGGAGTGGATATTAAGCACTTCCATATTGCTCAGCCCTGCACGCTCCACATCACCGGTTGCGGTGAGCTGATCTTTGATAACATCGATATGTTCCAGCATTGTTCCACGTAGCTGTGTGGTGAGCACCTGGCTACGATCGTACCCCATGTCCCGGCCTTTTGTATGCTCAATTTGCTGAAAGATGATCGTGGTGCAGATAATAAGTGTAATGGAAGCTGCATACTGGAGCACCACAAGTCCGCGGCGAATGAATACCGTGGCCCCGGATTTTTGCTTAACACCTTTAAGTGTGGTCACAGGATTGAACGACGACAGGTAAAAGGCAGGATAACTCCCGGAGATCAATCCGCACACCAGCACGATCCCCGCAAGGAACATCAGGTGAGCAGGCCTGAACAGGTCAATGGTCAGTTCTTTTTCCACGAGATTGTTGAATGCCCCGACAGACAGGTAGATCAGCCCTATGGCGAGCAATGCAGACACCGTGGCCAGGATCACGGACTCCCCGAGAAACTGACTGATAAGCGAACGTTTTGAGGCGCCTACCACCTTACGCATGCCCACTTCCCTGGCACGCTTTTCCGAACGGGCCGTAGCGAGGTTCATAAAGTTGATACAGGCAATGAGAAGCACTACCCAGGCAATGATACTGAAAAGGCGGACATACTTGATACGCCCCTCCTGTTCGTTGCCATCCCTGTCGAAACTGTCGTAGAGCCTCCAGCGCTCCATGGGGTAAAGGAAGTTACGGGAAAATGTGGTTTCGCCATTGGTTTTTCTTATGACAAATTCATCCAGCTGGCCGTTTACATCGGCCAGGTCGGCCTGTGGTTGCAGTTGCACAAGGGTAAGGATACCATTGGTCCCCCAGTTTTTCAGCCACGCTTTTCCGCGTTCGAAATTTTTAAAAGGGATCAGCCAGTCAAAGGTTATGGAAGTATTTCCGGGCATGTCTTTTACTACACCAGATACGGTATAGCTTTCATCGTTGTCAATGCGCACCTGCTTGCCCAATGCGGGTTCGTTACCAAACATCCGTTTTGCGGCAGATGCCGTGATAACAAGGTTATTGATATCACTTAATGCGGACTGACGGTCGCCCTCGAGAAACTCCAATGCAAAAACAGAGATAAAGTCGGGGTCTACATACCGCCCGGTCTGGTAGATGTTATTGTCCCCGAGGTTAAACAGGAGTGACGTGTCCCAGGAAGAACGCACAGCGTGCCGGATACCGGGAATCTCGGCCTCGATAGCACCTGCCAGCAGTCCCTGGCTGGCTCCGAATACATGGGTGGTTCCATCATAGACCTGCCTGGATTTAACGGTGTAGATGTTTTCCTTGTCCGGGATATGTTTGTTATAGCTCAACTCATCTTCCACCCACAGGAAAATAAGCGATGCCGCAGCAATACCCACCGCCAGGCCGAAAATATTCAGAAAACTATATCCTTTGGTCTTCCACAGGTTGCGGAGCGTGATTTTGAAATAATTCTTAATCATACCTTTTTATTTCAGGAGAATTGTTAAAAGCTGGTCTTAGTCACAGAAATCGGTTCACAATATCATCCTTTCCGTGCTATTTTGCCACTGACAGCAGAGGACATCGATATAAAACACAATTTATAGTATTAATTCTCAAAAGTCATAATCATGCCAAAAATACAATCACTTATATTTCAAAACATTGTGGTTTTAAAAAGCCATATGAACTGTATCGTTTTGATACACTTTGTGTTCGATAGCGATACACTTTAAAAAATTTAAAGACCATTAATTCTGCATTTTCACAAAAAAGTATGAAACCACAGGTTTGAAATTATTTTATTTTTTGCCCCTTTACGTTTAGCTAACATTAAGTTAGCAATCACATAGAGCGGCGTCACAAAATATTTTTCCTATTTTAGCATCGCCTTTTTTAACAAAAGACCCAAGCCATGAAAAAAATACTTTTCTTTTTTATTACGTGCATGATAGTAACCGGCGCTTCAGAGGAAGCTCTTGCCCAGGACGGGAAGGGCTTTATTAAAAACAAGGTCATTGCCCATCGCGGTGCATTTAAAAACACCGGTTCCCCGGAAAATTCGCTGGCTTCCCTGAACCACGCCATAGAAATGGGATGCGAAGGTTCTGAATTTGATGTCTGGATGACAGCAGACAGTGTACTCGTGGTAAATCACGATGCCGATTTTATGGGCATGTTCATCGAAGACACCACTTACAAAGAACTCCTTCAAAAAAAGTACCCGAACGGGGAAAATATCCCTACCGCAGAGGCCTATATAAAGGAAGGGATTAAACAAAACCACACCAAACTTATCTTTGAGATAAAGCCTTCCAAAAAAAGTAAAGAACACGGCCTTAAACTCGCGGAAAAATCAGTAGCCCTGGTACATCAGCTCAACGCTCAAAACTGGGTAGATTATATCAGCTTCGACTACGATATCTGCAAAAAGGTGATGGAACTCGACCCCAAAGCTAACGTCGCTTACCTCAACGGAGATCTTTCTCCCGCCGAACTGAAAAAGGACGGTTTCTTCGGACTGGACTACTCGCTCAAAGTGATAAAAAAACACCCGGAATGGATAAAGCAGGCCAGGGAAAACGGACTTACCGTTAATGTATGGACCGTGAATAAAAAAGAAGACATGGAATGGCTTCTCGACGAAGGAGCAGACTTTATCACTACCAACGAACCGGAACAACTGCTGAAGATCATAAGCAACAAATAACACCACTCCTGCCCGGCTTCATTTACTGCCCTTTTACAGTCAAGGCAGAGGGAGTGTTTTGCCTGAATTTAAAATTTTATGACCGAATTCCGGTTTATCCGACAGATATCCTTACTTTTGCCATCATTTTTTTTAACTCGCTGCTACTATGAACTTTAGCTTAAAGGAAATCGCGACCGCCACCATGGTATTGTTTGCCGTGATCGATATTATAGGAAGCATCCCTATCATTATCGGCCTCCGGGAAAAAGTAGGCCATATTCAGTCGGAAAAAGCATCGGTCGTTGCAGGGATCATTATGATCGCTTTTCTCTTTGTTGGCGAAACGATATTGAGCCTTATCGGTATTGATGTGTATTCTTTTGCCGTGGCAGGGGCTTTTGTCCTCTTTTTTCTCGCTATTGAAATGGTTCTCGGCATCACCCTTTACAAAGATGATGCTCCGGAAACAGCATCTGTCGTCCCCCTTGCTTTTCCCCTGGTCGCCGGAGCAGGGACCATGACCTCCATTCTGTCCCTGAGGGCCGAGTATTACGTGGAGAACATTATCGTAGCCATCATGGTCAATATCCTCTTTGTATATATTGTCCTTAAATCTTCTAAAAAGATAGAACGGAAGCTGGGCAAATCAGGACTTGGGGTCATTCGAAAGATATTCGGTGTGATCCTGCTGGCCATTGCGGTAAAACTGTTTGCCAGTAATGCCAGGAATCTGTTCTAGCTTCGACTTCACTCAGCTACCGTAATTCGACTTTACTCAGCTAACACCCGATTTCCCGGTCCCTGAGCAAAGCTGAAAGGCAGGTATGAGATTCCCAGGCTTTTTTAACCTTCCTCTAACACCTTCCCCGGAACCGGGTTCTTTAAATCTTTGTACCTTTGTGCAGGAAATAAAAAAAGATACATGAAATATTTCATCCTGATATTGATCCTCCTGGCCCTTGGCCTTATAGGTTACAACATTACACTGATAGATTTCAGTACTCCCTTTGACGGTGACAGCATCGTGGCACTTATCGGTGTTTTTTCTGCTCTTTGCGCCATACTGCTTCTGGTTATCTTTATGCTCTCTAAAAAAATACAGGACAGGATCAAAAACAGCAAGTAATGTTTGATGCTCTCGTTATTGGCGGAGGTGCTGCGGGAATGCAGTGTGCCCTGGTACTGGGGTCTGCAAAGAACACTGTTTACGGCAGCGGCAAAAAGACAGGGATCATTATGCATCAGAAAGCCTCTCACCTGCAGAGCGCCCTGCTCAACAACGTTCTGGGAATTGCCCCCGGCACCACAGGCATGGACATCCTGGAACAGGGAAAACAGCACCTTGCTGCGAAATACCCCCACGTTGTACAAATAGAAAAAGAAAAAGTAATTGCCGTAAGCGGGGAAGCGGGAAATTTTATTGTAAAAACAAACAAGGCAGAATACGTGGCCAAAATCGTTGTCGTTGCCCTGGGGTATACCGATCTTTTTAATATCGAAGGCCTCAATGAATACCTCATCCCACACCGGCTCTCTCCCCCTTCAAAGAACAGGAAACAACTGCAAAACACCGATCACCTGGTCAAAGAAGGGCTATACGTTGCCGGTACCCTTGCCGGATGGCGCAGCCAGTTTGCCATTGCCGCAGGAAGTGGCGCCCAGGTAGCTACGGACATTCTTACCTTCTGGAACGGGGGTAAACACACCAAAGTTCACGACAAAATATAAAGGGCGGTATCTGAACTGACAGGGCGGCACTGGAAAAGATTGAAGGAGATTGAGCAAGCTCTTCAAATTAATCTCCCAGTACTGTGGGATTCAATCTTTTTTAATCTCCAACTTTTCAGCATTCGAGTTATCAACCTCAGCCCCATCATTATCGTTACGGCTGAGTTCTATTACTTTGGAAATCGCATGGTCTCCCGTATTGACGATCCGGGTATAGGCATCAGGACCGTAAAGCTGCTCTGCTATGGTAGCTTTGATATATTTTTTCAGGCTATCCTCATAGGGAGAAAAATCTATCCTGGAAAAGTCCACACCTACAATAGCCCTGTTTCGTTTTCCATACTTTATAAATTCTTCGATGAGATCGTCGCCAATATCCACTGTTTCCACAAATTCATCCTCGTTATACCCGCTGTATAAACTCCTGTTCTTGTCCAGGTATTCAAATGCAAAATATGAGAGGAAACCATTCTCCAGCACATAGTTGAGGGCTTCTTCTTCCAGGCTGGTATTGAGCGGGATAAAAACGTCCGGCACTATCCCTCCGCCTCCGTAAACCACCCTGCCTTTGGGGGTGGTGAATTTCAGGGAATCATTGACGTGTATACTGTCGGCCGTAACCAGTTCCCCGTTGTGATACCTTTCGTAGAACTGATGATAATAGTCATCTATACCTTTGTCATAAGACCGTTGTATGGACCGCCCGGTCGGCGTATAGTACCTGGATACGGTAAGCCTTACTGACGAACCGTCGCCAAGTGCCATTTCGCGCTGTACCAGCCCTTTTCCGAAAGATCGCCTGCCTACAATGACCCCCTTGTCATTGTCCTGTAAGGCCCCTGCAACGATCTCGCTGGCCGAAGCAGATTTTTCATCGATAAGCACAAAGACCTTTCCGTCCTCGAAATCCCCGCGGGCTGTGGCAAAGGCTTTCCGCACTTCTCCCCTTTTGTTCTTGGTAAACAGTATCAGTTTATCTCTTTCCAGGAATTCATCCGCAATCTCTTCGGCTACGCCCATATATCCTCCGGGATTATCCCTTAGGTCCAGGACCAGCTGGGTTGCCCCGCGACGCATCAGGGTATCCAGCGCCTTCTTGAATTCGGTATAGGTGGTCTCGGCAAAGCGGTTTATTTTTACGTACCCCAGCCTGTCGGTAAGCATATAAAAGGCATCTACACTTTGTATTGGCACTTTCGCCCTTTTTACGGTCAATGTAAGAAGGGTGTCTTCTTCTTTCCTGTATACTTTCAATGCCACGGGAGTTCCTGCAGTTCCCTTGAGCTTATCGACCAGGTCCCTGCTGCGGAGATGCTTTCCGAACAATGTATCGTTATCGGCAAAGAGGATCCGGTCTCCGGATCTTATTCCCGCTTTGATACCGGGGCCGCCTTGTATGGGCCGTATCACGGAAAGCGTATCGTTATACATGCGAAAACTCACTCCTATCCCCACAAAATCCCCCTGCATATTCTCTGATACCTGCTGTCTGTCTTCCCGGGAAATATACACCGAGTGTGGGTCTAGTTTTTCCAGTATCTTATTTACTGTGATGTCTACGATACTGTCTGTATTGACCTCGTCGACGTAATCGTGTTCGATATAATCGACAAGCCGGTTTAGCTTTTCTTTTTTGGAATTGGAGGAAAAGAACTTCCGCGGGGTATCGTCGAAATTGAGACTTCCCCCAATAAGAACGCCGGCCGCCAAAGCAGTAGCAAGAAGGATGGGCAGCCATATGTTCTTTTCGTTCTTCATTTATTCCTCCAGGTTAGAGATCTGTTTTAATTCAACGCCTGCCTTAGCAAGAAATTGTAATCCGGAGTCGTCTTTATACGCCTGGTAATACACCACTCTCTTAATTCCTGCCTGATGCACTAATTTACTACATTCTTTGCAAGGAGACAAGGTAATGTATAAAGTTGCCCCGTTACACGACTGTGTGGAAGAAGCTACTTTAAGAATGGCGTTAGCTTCGGCATGGAGCACATACCACTTGGTGTAGCCTTCATCGTCCTCGCATATATTCTCAAAACCTGTGGGAGTACCGTTATAGCCGTCAGATATAATCATCCGGTCTTTTACAATAATGGCACCAACCTGCCTGCGTTTGCAATAAGATAACTTGCTCCATTCCATGGCCATACGCAGGTAAGCCCGGTCGTATTTTTCCTGTTTTTTTTCTGACATATCAATACGGATAGTTTTCTATCAGCATAGGCAACACCACACCGATCACAATGGCTGATATAACCATGATCCAGTCTCTCCGGTTAAACCGGAAAATAGTGGACAAAATAAACCCTAAGATCAGGACCACAAGCACTACGATGACCTGTGCGGTTTCAATGCCCAGGGCAAATTCCAGCAGAGGCAGAAATTTGTTTTCCTCTCCGGCTATGATCCCTTTGAAATATGTGGAGAAACCAAGCCCGTGAATAAGCCCGAAAAAGAGGGTCACAAAAAATGCCGGTCCGAACTTTTCCACACCCGAACGCCGTGTTGCAGTAAATATATTAAACAATGCCGTAACCATAATGGTCACGGGAATAAGAAATTCCACCAGTGCAGAGCTCACCTTTACCAGCCCGTAAGCAGACATCACCAGGGAGAATGAATGCCCCAGGGTAAAGATGGTAACCAACCACAACACTTTCTTCCAGTGACCGAAGGAATAAGGAACCGTCAGAGCTATGAGAAAGAGAATATGGTCGTACGCATGGATGTCCAGGACATGTGTAAGTCCCAATTTAAAATACAGCCAGAACTGTGACATAAACATACTATTTTGAGGTTGCCCAAACTTACGATTTATTTAGAAAAATCGTATATTTATATGATAAATAAACCATAACGTTAACTTATAAACCCGAAAAACAATGAGTTTCGGAGCCGGGCACATATTGGACATGATCAACCGGATGAAGCAGAATGCTGCTTTAAAACCATCACGCAGGCCAAAATTCAGGGATTACCGGGAGCAAATGCATTCTTCGGATTTCAAACGGACAACTTACGATTTCCCCCGGGTTTCCGCAAAAAAGCTCGAAGAACTCAAAAGAGATATCCGGAGAGTGGCAGGCCGGGAACGCCGGAGGCAATTTGCAGCGTTGCTGCTTATATCTGTCGTGGTTTCCGTTGCTGCCGTATTGTTCTTATCAAAACCCGGCTAAGCAAAAGCTAAACAAACTGTTAAAGCATCGTTTCTCCGCAAAATTATTCTTAATTTTGTACACAAGTTAAAAAAGTAGAAATATGTATCCGGAAGAACTCGTAAAACCAATGAAAGAAGACCTGACCAGCGTCGGGTTTGTCGAATTACATACCCCTGAAGAAGTTGATGCCGCCCTGGCCAAACCCGGAACCACGCTTGTAGTGGTTAATTCGGTATGTGGCTGTGCCGCGGCAAATGCAAGGCCGGGAGCCAAGATCTCTCTCGAAAATGCCAAGAAACCAGATCATATAGTCACCGTTTTTGCTGGTGTAGACCGGGAAGCGACAGACAGGGCCAGAGGCCATATGGTCCCTTTTCCTCCGTCATCCCCGAGCATGGCACTTTTTAAGGACGGAGAGCTAGTGCATATGCTGGAACGCCATCATATCGAAGGCCGCCCTGCAGAAATGATCGCCGATAACCTGGTAGAAGCATACAACGAGCATTGCTGATATCCATTCGGCATAAAATAGATTTTAAGAGATTGTCTCAAAAGTAACATTTACGTCAACCTGAACTTGCCTGCACTGAGCATGGCCGAAGTGTCGAAGGGTGACAGTTCAGCATGACGGTTTTCACAACTTTTGAGACAATCTCTTGTTTTAATAGCTTACAGCCAGCCCCTCAAAAGTCAAAATTCACCATTTTGCATCTTCACAACTCCACCGGACATTGCGTATCGTAAAAGTTTTCCTTTTTTGGTTCTGTAAAAAGCGAATTTTGGTAATGTAAACCAAATCCTGTTAATTATTTTATCGGGGTTAATTTCACCTGGAATTTCCCGGATTTCGGCATACGCAGGTCGCAAAGTTCAAACTGTTACAGGCCGAACTTTTCGCAGAAAATACCAGGAATAAGATCGGAAAAACGCATCGCAATGCCTGTGGCACTTTATTTCCGGAATTTCCGGTAAACAAAAAAGCCCAGTATCCCCATCAGAATATAAGGGATAGCCATAAGGTATACGATCCCGTTGTTAATGCCACGGGCGGCTTCCTGCCCCTCACCGCTTTCCAGCACAGCCCGGCACATGGCACACTGCGCTTCGGCCGGCAGCACGGCCAGCAGGAAAATAAAGATGAATATGTAATGTTTCAGGTTCAAGGTTTAAAAATTCAAAGTTTCAATTTTGATGGCTGACCGGGGTTGAAACTTAATGGTTTTTGCTTTCCGGTTGCCGCTTATTTTTAATCTCCGCCGCCTTTACTTTAATCAATCTTTTTTCAATCTCTACTCAATCTTCTTTCAATCTCCTCCTGTATCCCTAAATTTTTCCGCGCTCTACGTACCGATTCTGCACCAGACAGCTCATAAGGAGTAATACTACCCGTAATACGGGGAGATCATCAGGTAAACGACCACTCCTGTAACTGCTACATACAACCAGATAGGGAAGGTAACTTTCGCTATCTTTTTGTGTTTATCGAACCGCCTGGAGAGCGCTCTCACGAATGAAATAAGCACCAGCGGTATGATGGCTATGGAGAGCAGTATATGTGTAATAAGAATAAAATAGTACACATATTTTACAGCTCCCACGCCTCCGTAAGGCGTAGAATCTGATGTCATATGATAGGCTACATACATCACCAGGAACGCGGCAGACAATCCTATACAGGTCTTCATAAGGCGTTCGTGCAGGGCTGTTTTACCGTTTTTAACAGCCCATACCGCTACTACCAGTAAAACCGCTGTCAACCCGTTGATCGTAGCGTATATCGGCGGTAAAAATGACAAGGGTTCTACATTGGGGATCTTTACTCCGAACAGTATGGCCACCACTACCGGAATAGCAATGGACAGAATAAGGATAAGCCTGTTGTATTTCTTCTCTTCTACAGCTGTGGTCATACTTTTAATTTTAATTGCCCAGCAGGGCGGCAATATCTTCTTTCAGCATTGCAATCCCTTCTTCTTCCAGGCCGTCATAATAAACCATAGGATTGCCAAACTTATCGGTCCGGGATCGTATATTCCCTTCGCCATCGATCAGGGCGAACATCCCGGAATGCTCAAAACCTCCTTCGACCTCGGGGTTTACTCCGGCATACAGATTAAAGCCGTTATTGGCCAGGTTGTATATCGCATCCTGGTCGCCGGTAAGGAAATGCCAGTTCGGATGTTTAACTCCGTATTTCTCGGCATAGGCTTTCAACACTTCGGGGGTATCGTTTTCTGGATTGATGGTAAACGAAGCTATTCCGAAACCGGAGTTGTCCTGAAATGCGTTTTGTATCTTTATCATGTTCTCATTCATCACCGGGCAAATGGTAGGACAGGTGGTAAAAAAGAATTCCACCACATAGACTTTTCCCTTATAATCTTCATTGGTGATGGTATTGTTGTACTGATCGGTAAATTTAAAGGGAGGGACCTCACCTACCGTTACCAGGTCTTCTGCTTTGCTTTTTTTGCTTTCCTGACCGATCTTATGCCTGTCGCTGTCCACAATATTCCCTTCCTTTACCCGATCAATAATTTTGGGAATGAATATAATACCAAACACCAGGATCACCAAAGAAACCCAGATATATGTATAATTGCCTTTTTTCATGGAATTTGTGATTTTAGATTTATGGTTTTATCGACGTACGACAATAAGATGTACGACTTATGACGCACCCCGTATATTCTAAATCTTATGTCTTATTATCGTCTAGCCCCGGCTTTTCATCCTCTTCTATCTTATTTCAATTTCTTGAGATAGGAATCCCGCTTGCTGATGGTGTTATTCTTTTTCAGTGCCAGCCGGTATTCGGCCAGCAGCACTTTCACATCGTCTACCATCTTGTCATTGAGTTCGGCCACCGAACCGGCATCAAAACCGTATAACCTGTCTCCTGCGTCCTCGTCTTTTTTCCTTCCTCTCAAATTCCGGTCTTTGTCAATTATAAAAACATAGGGAGTACTCATATCTCCGTCCAGGGTAAGATTAGTTTTCAGGCTGTCAAAAAGGTCCCGGATGTCTTTGTCCGTTCCGAAGAGGAATTTCCATTTTACCATGTCCGTAAGCGGGGACAATTCCGATCTCAGGGCCTGTACTTCTCCTTCCGATCCTTCGGGCAGGACCATTACAAACTGAAAGTCGGCAAACTGATAAAATCTCTTGTATATCTTCTGGTTAATATTGAAAGCGTTCCCCTTTTTGCTTTCGGGGCCCCTTCCCAGAAAACCGAGAACAGTGATCTTGTCCTGTAACCTTACCTCATCTCCCTCTAACGAACTGAAAGCCGTTACTTCCTTCACACCTTCGGTGAGCACGGGCAATTTTACAAAATTGTTCACCCCTGAAGCAAAAAAAAGATAAGCCACTATGGGAAGGATAAACAAAGCTCCGAGAACAACATATTTCTTCATCTTCAACACAAATTAAAGGCCCGGGGAACGAATATCCCAAAACCACTACAAAAATAAAAAAGACGGTTCAAAACCGCCTTTCTTATACTGTTAAATATCCTTTAGAAATCCCAGCTTATAAAACCGTTTCTCATCACATCATGCACATAATTCCCTTCGGTAAGCAATATAAATATCAAATACGGTATGAGAATAAGCAACGGCAGCACTATACTCCATCTGAAACTGCCCTTTTCTCCTTCCAGGTGCATAAAAGCCCAGGCAATATAATATGCCTTGACTATCGTGAGGATAATAAATATCCAGTTCAGTATCTTCATACCAATGATATGCGTCATAGACCATCCCGGTTTTACGATACCGAGGGCGACTTCCACAATGGTTATGAGGGACAATATAACGAATACCGTCCAGATCCTCTTTACGTTTGATGCGTGTGCGTGTGCCATTTTCCCAATTATATTATCTCAACTCCCTTCCGGGAATATTCAATGTTTTGTCTGTTCCTAAAATTATACGAGGTAGAAAAAAGTAAATACGAATACCCATACCAGGTCTACAAAGTGCCAGTACAGCCCTACTTTTTCCACCATTTCATAGCTCTTTCTCTTCTCGTAGGTTCCGAGGATGACATTAAAGAATATGATCAGGTTGATCACCACTCCGGAAAACACGTGAAAACCGTGAAAACCTGTGATAAAGAAGAAAAAGTCGGCAAACAGCCTGTTCCCGTACTCATTTCTTTCCAGGTTGGCCCCTTCGACCACCAGAACGGCACTTTTTAACTTCTCTGCAGATTCTTCCCTGCTGAGTATTGTTTTATGCCCTTCCTCGTTAAGTGTTTCTGTTCTTATTACAATATTGGAGTTTGCCGTAAAACCATCCACAATATCTTTTACCGTATATACGGCCTCGCCTTCCTTTTCGGCAGCATATCCGTTGGCATTTATATGTTGCTTTCCTTCACCTGTGGGTGCGGCAAAATCGTGCAGGGCGATCTGCTTACCGGTCTCGGAGTTTACAAATTGAAGGATCCTTCCTCCCCGGGTTTCCACGGCGCCGTATTCGCCAGCGATAAAGTTTTTCCACTCCCAGGCCTGTGAACCGAGAAATATGGCCCCTCCGATAATGGTGAGCAGCATATACCACGCCACTTTTGTCCTCTTGAGCTGATGCCCGGCATCTACGGCCAGCACCATGGTCACGGAAGAAAAAATAAGAATAAAGGTCATCAACGCTACATAGTACATCGGGGCATCTACTCCGTGCAGGAACGGGAAGTGCGTAAACACTTCGTCTGCAATAGGCCAGGATTCGATAAACTTAAATCTCGAAAAACCGTAAGCGGCCAAAAATCCGGAAAATGTCAAGGCATCGGAAACGATGAAGAACCACATCATCATTTTGCCGTAGCTGGCCTTGAGCGGCTCATTGCCTCCTCCCCAAACTTTGCCTTCTGTAGCTGTTGTAACAGTAGCTTCCATACACTAATACATATATCTGTTTAAAAAACTGCCCAAATTTACGTTTTTTTCTTATCTAAAGAAAAAGAAAAATAAAATGAGATATAACCATAAAAAGTCCAGGAAATGCCAAAAGGTCACACCCAATTCTAAACCAAGGGTTTGTCCCGGTACGTATTTTTCTTTAAAATGATTATAAATTACGGTTAAAAGGACGATCACACCCGCAAAAACGTGTACTATGTGTGCCACTGTAATGGCATACAGGAACGAAGTGGTGATGGTACTCTGACTACCGGTGAAATAATATCCGTCTTCAACGATCTGGGCAAAGCCTGCAAACTGGGATACGATAAATGCTATTCCCAGCACCAGGGTTACGAGCAATAATACAGTTCCCCTGTTCCGGTTACCCTGCATGATGGCCCTTTTGGCCCAATGAAAGGTGACACTGCTCACCAGGATAAATGCAGTACTCGTAAAAAAGGCGGACGGCAACTGAAAGTCATCCAGCCAGTCGGGCCTGGTCTTACTCACTACATAGGCACTGGTAAGCCCGCCAAAGGTCATTAGTATGCTGATCATACCGAACCAGAGCATCATTTTTCTGGCCCTGATATTCTTTTCTTCAAAAGTTCCCTGTGTTAAATCCATATTTCGACTTCGCTCAATAACCGTGCTTCGGCTTCAGTTTATCCTGAGTTTAACCGAAGGACTCAGCAACCGTGTCTCAACTTCGCTCGACAACCGGTTACACTTATTATACAATCGTTTTCGGGATATTTAACTACCAAACAATCTATCCCCTCCGATAATTCAGTAACTACTTCAACTTATAAACTTATCTGCCACGTAAACTATCTGTACAAAAGTGATATAAGCCACACTGGCCAGCATCAGCTTGCGGGCGGCTACATTGTCTTTTTGCTGATAGAGGCGGATGGCAAAATACAGCATTCCCACCCCCAGCAGTGCTACGATCACTGCTCCGGCTAAAGAAAGGTGCAATTGACCGGTAAGGCCGGTTGCCGGGAATACGGAAACTACAATCATCCATATGGTATACATGATCACCTGCAATGCGGTGGCCCTGTCTTTCTTCCCGGTGGGCAGCATATAGTATCCTGCTTTTTTATAATCGTCATACAGCAACCAGCCAATGGCCCAGAAATGGGGAAATTGCCAGAAGAACTGTATCATAAACAAGGTTCCGGGCTCTATTCCAAAATTATTGGTTGCCGCCACCCAGCCCAACATAAAGGGTATGGCCCCGGGAAATGCCCCTACGAACACGGACAACGGGGTTTTTGTCTTTAACGGGGTATATACACTGGTATACAAAAAGATGGATATGGCTCCGAACATGGCGGTTTTCGGGTTTACCATATACAGGATCACCACTCCGAGTATAGCACATACCGTAGCGATGATAAATGCGGTATTCACAGACATCCTTCCCGCAGGGATGGGCCTGTTCCTGGTGCGCTGCATCAGGGCGTCGAGATCGCGCTCGATGATCTGGTTATAAGCATTGGATGCTCCCACCATAAAATACCCGCCTATCATCAACAACAGCAATACTTTATAATCGATAGTTTCAGCGCCGAGAAAGTAGCCGGCAACAGAAGAAAACACCACACTTACGGCCAGGCCTACCTTGGTAAGCTGTTTAAAATCGTCCAAAGCCTGGGTAAACGCTCCTGTTCTTGTAGTTGTTCGCAATACCGTTTTCATCGGTTTCAGATGTGAGAATGTGAGAGGGTGAGAAAGTGAGATGTTTTTAGATAAAAAATCACTCTGACACCTATGACCTTTTCATTCCTCGTTTAAATAATCGGGTGCAAAGATACCGTTTAAATTATAAATTCGGAATTTTGAGGCTTGCTATTTTTTTAAGGAGGTTTTGGGCTTTCGGGGTGAGTCCCCCTCCCCCTTCGGGACCTCCCCCTAGGGGGGAGGGATTCTTCTTTTTTATATCGTTTGTTGATCCGATGATTCTCCCCCCTTCGGGGGGATTCAAGGGGGGGGGACGTTTTACCCGAATAGAATTTCTCCGGTCATTCCTCCAGGCTCATCATCAGCTCTTCCCATTCGGCAGTAAGGTTGGCGAGCTCGCTTTTTTTGCTTTCATAGGTTTTAAAAAAAGAGGTATCCCCGGACAAGGTATCGTAATCTGCTACCAGCCTGGCATCTGTTTCCTTTATTTCTTTTTCCAGTTGAGTGATCCGGGATTCTACCTTGCTCAATCTGTTTTTCAGGGATTTCTGCTTTTTTTGCTCTTCGTAGGAGAGTTTTGCTTCCTTTGGTTTTTCCTCCTCTTTCTCTTTCTTTTCCACGGTAGCTTTCTCTACGGCGCGAAAATCGGTTACGTCCCGCTGTTCGAGGAAGAAGTTGATATCTCCCAGATATTCTTTGATCTTCCTGTCCTTGAATTCATAAACTTTATCGGTGAGCCCCTGCAGAAAATCCCGGTCGTGCGATACAAGCAGTAAGGTCCCTTCAAAATTCTGCAAGGCCTGTTTCAGCACGTTCTTCGACCTGATGTCAAGGTGATTGGTAGGTTCGTCCATGACCAGCACATTAAACGGGTCTAACAGCATTTTACAAAGGGCCAGGCGGTTGCGCTCTCCTCCGGACAGCACCTTTATCTTCTTATCAGCATCGTCACCGCGGAACAGGAAGGCGCCGAGCATATCCCGTACCTTACTGCGGTTGGAATCGTTGGCGGCATCTTCCATAAGCTGAAGTACGGTCTTTTCACCGTCCAGGTATTCGGCCTGGTTCTGTGCAAAGTAACCCAGCTGTACGTTGTGCCCCAGCTTTACATGGCCTTTGTGGGCTATTTCACCTATGATGATCTTGGCCAGGGTGGTCTTTCCCTGCCCGTTCTGGCCCACAAAAGCTATTTTGCTTCCGCGCTCTACCATAAGGCCCACATTCTTCAACACTTCCTTCGCGCCATAGTTCTTGCTCACCTCTTCCGCTTCTATCACCACCTTACCGGGCTGTACAGATACCGGGAACCTTACGTTCATGACACTGTTGTCTTCTTCATCCACTTCCACCCTTTCTATCTTATCGAGTTTTTTGATAAGGGATTGTGCCATCGATGCTTTTGAGGCTTTGGCCCGGAATTTTTCGATCAGCTTTTCGGTTTGCTGTATCTGTTTTTCCTGGTTCTTTTTGGTATTGAGCTGCTGCTCCCTGATCTCTGCCCGCAGGATGAGATATTCGGAATAAGGCTTGTTGTAGTCGTATATCTTGCCAAAGGATATTTCTATGGTCCTGTTGGTTACATTGTCCAGGAACATCTTATCGTGAGATACGATGACCACCGCCCCTGTATAGCGCTGTAAAAACTGTTCGAGCCATATAATGGACTCGATGTCCAGGTGGTTGGTAGGCTCATCGAGGAGGAGCACATCATTGCTTTGCAACAACAGCTTGGCCAGCTCGATACGCATTCGCCATCCGCCGGAAAAGGTATCGGTGAGCTTGTCGAAATCCTCTCTTTTAAAGCCCAGGCCCTGAAGCACTTTTTCAGTCTCTCCCTGGTAATTGTAGCCTCCGAGTATTTCATACCGGTGGGTAATATCGCTCAGATCTACCATAAGCTGATGATAGGCTTCGCTTTCGTAGTCTGTCCTTTCGGCGAGTTCACGGTTTATTTCATCCAGCCGTATTTCCAGTGTTTTTATTTCTTCAAAAGCCTGGTAGGCCTCTTCGAGGACCGTCCTGCCCTGTATAAAATCGATGTCCTGTTTCAGGAAACCGATGCGCACGTCCTTGTCAGAAGCAATAACCCCGGTATCGGGGCTCATTTCTCCGGACAACAGCTTTAACATCGTGGATTTTCCCGCACCGTTCTTCCCGATAAGCCCCACCCTGTCACCAGGGCTCAGACGAAAAGATACTTCTTCAAACAGAAATTCTCCTCCGAAGGAAACAGATAAATTGTGAATGTTAAGCATTGTTTCTGGTTTCTGGTTTTAGCCCCTGAGCAGAGTCGAAGGGCAGGTTTCAAGTTTCAGGTTCAAGGACGACCTAATCGAAGGGAATCAGCTATCTCATTATCGAATTAGCACATTTCATCATCACCCCATCACCTTGCCCCCCATCTCCTTGTCGCCTCTAATCCGGTGCAAATAAACGTATTTTTTTCGGGCTGGGGAAGTTTAGTGTGCTCACAACGTTACATTGCCCTATATTTAGTAATTTTGCGGACAAATCGGAATTTCAATTTTCATCGTATGTTAAAAAAAGGAAACCGGCTATACAGTATTTTAACAGGAAGCTGCCCCAGGTGTCATGAGGAGAGTATGTATACTTCTAAAAATCTTTACGATCCGCGCAAGACACTGAAAATGAACGAGACCTGTTCTCATTGCGGCACGAGATACAAGATAGAGCCTTCTTTCTTTTACGGAGCCATGTATGTAAGCTATGGGGTGGGGACGGCTTTTGCGGTAGCGGCATTTGTTATTTCCTTTCTCTTTATCGGCACGGGCCTGAAAACGGCTTTCTTTGCCATTATGGGCACACTCATTGTATTTATGCCCGTTATTATGCGGGTTTCCCGGAATATCTGGATCAATTTCTTTATCAAATACCAACCGGATGCGGAAAAACGCGGAAAAAAGGCCAGCATCTCCTGAGAGACCATCTGCCGTTTCCTTCATAATATTACACATACTCATTTCCCGGACCATACTGTAAAACCGGAAAAAACCACAGTTTCCACAGGTTATTATGCTGTGAATATCTCGTTTTTTTGATATCTTGCCTTAAATTCAACCTGTTATGAAAACTTTACTCCCCCTCTTTATCTTTTTTTGCATTACCACTGCAGCACAGCAATCCACCTCCATCCCCTCGTATTACAAAACGGACAATGCACTTTCGGAAAAGCTGAATACCATAGCCGGGGAACTGGAGCTCGACAGAAATTTTTCCGTAGGTGAGGACGGCACGGAACAGATATCGCTGGCAGTCATACAATTAAAGGAAAGTGAACAACCCCGGATAGGTGGTGTTCATATGGAAAATTTCATATATCCGGCTTCGGTATATAAAATGTATGTCGCTGCTGAAGTGCTCCGGCAGGTTTCCGAGGGGAAATACGCCCTGGATTCCCTCTATGTCGTCCGCTCGCCCAATGACGTGGATACGGCCAGGGAAGTACTTTCCGATCCGAGGCCATTGCTGCATGACGGGGATACGGTAACCGTAAATTACCTGCTGGACCTGATGATCTCCCGCAGCGATAATTCAGCGGCCAATTGCCTTATAGACCTGGCGCGGCGAAAAAATATCAATGCCCTGATGCACCAGTATCACTGGCAGGGAAGCGAAGTGACCCGGAAATTTCTGAAACGGGAGTTTGAAGATCCGGGCTACAAAGACATCCGGGGCACGGAAACCAGCGCCCTGCACGCTGCGGACTTCTTCTACCGAATAGCCACAGACCGCCTGGTCAATCCGTGGGTGAGCATGCAGCTAAAAACACTCCTGGGAAGACAACTGGACAACACCAAATTATCGCAGGGCCTACCCCATAATACCATGTTCTATCACAAAACGGGATGGTGGTCTTACTGGACCCATGATGCAGGTATTGTAAAAGACGGAAAAGTACATTACATCCTCGCCTGCTTTTTACCGTTAAAGGAAGAACAGGCCCTCCCCAAATTCCGCCTGCTTGCGGAAAAGGTCGATGCATTGATGCGAAAAGATTGAAGGAGACTGATTCCACATACGGATGTGATCGTGTTCCTGTCAATTAATTTTCTTTAAACCGCGACCGGAACCTGTAAATATCGATCTCTTTGGCCAACGGGACCCCTTCTTCTATAAAGCCGTATAGCTGCCCGGCCACATAAGGGCCTGTAAGGGTTCCTCTCGTCCCCAACCCATTGAGGATATACATATGATCATACAAGGGATGCTTTCCTACCAGGGGCCTGCGGTCGGCTACCGTGGGACGGATGCCGGCTTCCTGGTCTGTCACCTCATAATCACAACGGATAAGCGGTCTTAATTTTGCCAGCAGCTCTTCCCTGCCGTGAGAAGTCGTTTCATTGGTCTTGTCCTTCCAGTTATAAGTGGCACCCACTTTGTAATGGTCTCCTCCCAATGGGATAAGGAATACAGACGATTTTATTATGGCCTGCAGTTTTAGTTCCGGGGCTTTAATGGTAAGCAGTTCTCCCTTTGCCCCACGGAGTGGCAGGGTATTGAAAAAGGGGTTGGACATCATGCCAAATCCTTCGGCAAAAACAATATGCCGGGCCTTTATATCCTGATACTGCACTCCGTCTTCCGTAAAAGTCAGGGCTTCATAATAGAGGTGTTCCTTTCGCAGCCGGTGCTGTGCCAGGAGGGTACCGGTATATTTTTCCCGGAGTTCCCTCACTGCGATCCTTCCGGTGTGCCACACTTCCCCGAAACCATGGGGAGCATCGACAGCAGGGTTGGTATTCTGGATGATACGGGGGGAAAGAAAGGAGGACAGCGCAGGTTTGTCGGCTGCTTCAAACCAAAGGTTCTGTTCTTCGATGGAAGCGAATTTCCGGTACACTGGCATAGTGTGCACCAGGTCACAGGACAGTGCGGTTTCCAGTTTTCTATAAAAGGGAACGGCGATCTTCAATTGTTCTTCCGATCTCCAGGCTGCGGTAAACCGCTTCAGCACCACGGGATTGTACACCCCTCCCGCCACGGACGAAGACTGCTGGGAATCCCCGTCAAAAACCACAAAATCCTTTTGATTTTCCCTGAGCTGCTCGCAGAAAGCTATACCGGCCAGGCCGAGCCCTACGACTATATAATCTGTTACCATAACACAAAAATATAAAACGCCCGAACAGTACGGGCGTTTTAGAGGGAATTTCGGATATTGATATCCGGGTATTATGAATGAGGGTAAGGTTTATTCGTTTTTCCAGACATCCTGTTCGAAATTACGTATTTCTTCCCGGATGCGTTTGGCTTCCATAAGCTGCATCATGGCATTGTCGGGGATATAATCGCGAACCTCCCGGTCTCCATACACATTGTCTTCTTTATATATAGTGGCATTGAACCTCCTGGCATTCAACAGGTGATCGAAGGAAATAGGCATCCCGGAATTGCCCACATTAAACGCCTTGGCATCGTGCAAAACCTGACGGGCACTCGGATACCAGACCCAAAAAAGCTCCACCAGGTTAGAACCGTCGTCTATCCCTTCATCCATAAAATTGACATCCGGAGCTACGGGAGCAATACCGAGAATACGATATTTCAATTCTCCCTGACGCTTGTCAAAATACCACATCCCCTTGATACGGTATTCTACAATGTCTGCTGCCGAAAGGTCTCTTCGGTCGATATACATTTCAGACACCTGCTCTCCCGCATTCAATTGTTCAAGCCCGAGATCGGTTGTATCCACCAGAGACAATGTGCTCTCCAGCTCATTAAATTGTCTTTTTTCGGTAAAGTAAGAATCTGCATATATATCTTTTATTTTCCCGTTTTTGATATTGCTTACCAGAATTTCGTATAGGGATTGTCTTCCATAATGTGATCCCTGTCCGTCTATGGGATAATACAGGGGAAAGTTTACCCTTTCGTTCAGGTCGATAACTTCCCAGGTCATTTTAGACCAAAGGATATCCCTGTCTTCCACATAGCCGTACTCCAAAGGCACATCGGGGTCGGCCTTGGCCTGGGCTTCGGTCAGTTTCCCTATATCTTCGGGTTTTTTAGCATTGAGTATATTAGACTGTCCACTGACATTTGCCCAGGAAAACATCACCGCGACAGTTAACAAAACACCCTTCCAAAACATAATTTTAAGTTTTTTTAGTTTAGTACGGAAAAAAGCCCACTCCGTTAAATCTTTAACAATTCAAAATACAATGTATTGAAAATCAAAAGAATAAAAACAAAATAATTTCAATATTCCCTCTCAGACCTATCAAAAAAGCGATACGCCATTTACGAACATTAACTCTTTAAAAGAAATATTATTGTGTATAATATCCTTTTCTTTCAAAAAAATTTTCAGTTCGAAATATACGCTTTACAAAAATAATCTCAAAAAGAGATTTCAGGTTAATGCCCGGTGAATTCCGCTAATTCTTTACGGCCCAGCATCCTGTAATTAAAATTTTATTATATTGGCATTTCGAAATAGTGGATCACCTTTCGTAAAGTACAAACAGATAACCCCATAATGTTAAACCAAAACGATGTATCCATGAGTAAAAATTACCCCATTTTACTGGTTGACGACCATATTGTTATCCAATTTGCAATTGCCCGAATTATCGAGGACTTCCTACCTCATGCCAAGATCACTTCCATTGAGGATTTTTCACAGACGATAGACCTGCTCGAAAAGGAATATTTTGAGTTGATCATCCTGGACATTGATATCCCCAATGGCATAGGCACGGAGATGATCAGTGTTATACGTTCGGTATGTCCGGACGTAAAAATACTGATGTTCTCTGCCCTGAGTGAAAAAAGGTATGCTATGCGTTTTATCCAGGCAGGGGCCAACGGCTACCTGCACAAACACAGTTCTAAAGAAGAAATAGAGGAAGCTATCACTGAGGTCATCAATGGCGATACGTATATCAGCAGGACGGTGACCAAGCATTTTCTGCACGAGTCCTCATTACAGCACGGAATGCCTTTGAAAAATCCACTGAACAGCCTTTCCAACCGGGAACTGGAAATTGCCAGGCTTATGGCCAAAGGCAACGGCAACCTGGAGATCGTAAACATCCTGGACCTCAAGAAATCTACGGTGAGTACGCATAAAATGCGGATATTCAAAAAACTGGATATCAGTAATGTCACCGAGCTTATTGAAATCTTTAACCATTACGACACTCCGGTTTTTGCCTTTTGAGCCGGTATTCGGCGGTCGGTAATCGGTATTCGGTAATCGGTAATCGGTGATCTGTTATTCCGCTTACTGTTTACCGATCACCGAATACCGATTACCTCCCTACCCGTGGCGCATTTTGCAGCGATTAACGCTCTTAATGCGCCACGTTTATATTGAAGGGGACAGTTTGCCCCACAATCCCCTCATTTCGTCTGCAATAATTTCCTATACAGCATTAGAATTAGTTCTACAACAAGGCCGAACAAATACTATATGCCTCGAGCACAAAAATATACCGCTACTACATATTTTTGGAGGTATAAGGATCCATGCCTTGTTTTATAGCACGGAAAAAAGGTTCTCATTACATAAAACCGCTCTACCTGGTTCGTTTACTGCCGGTTTTCCGATTGCCGGAATGGCACCGGCATTGCGGATACGGCCAGGCAGACAACCCTGTTTTTGGTCAACAAAGTGGTTTGAGACCTTTTTACGGAGCCATGGACAATTTGTGAGTATCTAAAAATTCTCTTAATCATGAAATATAATACAATCGAAACAACTAAAGAAAGCAGTCCCGCCATCACCCTGAAAAGGGATTGCGCCGTAGACGTAACACTTCTGTTAAAGAAGTTAAAGAACCACCTGGGCATACAGACCAACATCGAGTTGTCCAGGGTACTGGATGTTAAGCCCAATACCATTTCTACATGGAAGAGGAGGAACAGCCTGGATTACGAACTCATCATTTCCATATGCAACATGCTGGATATTGACCTGAATGCACTGTTTTCCACAGCATATACCCGGAACAGATCGGTTCAAAGCATCCTGGCTGTACCGATAGAGGCACAATATCAGTATGTCTCCAATTATCACAAGGAAGAATTCCTGGATAAAATGCCCAAATGTTCGCTTCCTTTTTCTTTTTCCTCCCCCGATACGAGAGCTTTTCAGATGGCGGGCATATCCATGTCGCCCACGCTTAAGGAAGGGGCTTATGTCATCGGCGAAAAGATCAGTGACCGTGAAAAGATCGAAGACAACACCATATGTGTCCTTATCAGCAAGCTCCGGGGAATCCATATCAACAGGGTAACGAAAGACCCGAACAACCCTTATATACTCAATCTGTTAAACGACAATGAAAATTTTTCCAACAATATTGTTATGCCCATCGAAGAGGTTGCGGAGGCATGGGGCGTAACCAGCACCCTGGCCCTGGACAACATAAAGCGAGACCATTAATATATTGTGACCCCAAAGACCGAAAATTTGCCCCAGAATGGAAGTAAAAAGTTTAGTATCTGAACACGATAAGATCATAGAAGTATTCATAACCCGGCACTCTCAAAAAATCTACAATTTCATTTTTTCCAAGGTACTCGATAAGGACATCACGGAAGACATCTTCCAGGACACCTTTATCAAGGTAGTAAAGACACTGAAAAAAGGGCATTACAGCGAGGAAGGCAAGTTCCTGTCGTGGGTGATGCGTATTGCGCACAACCTGGTCATAGACCATTTCAGGCAGAATCAGAAAAAGCGTATTTTCCGATATTTCGAAGACTTCAACCTTATATCCGGGATAGAGGATGCTTCGCTCGATGCGGAAAAATACCTCATCAAGCAGCAGACGGAAACCCGTGTAAAAAAACTGATCAAAGAACTTCCGCCGGACCAGCAGGATGTGATCATCATGCGGATATACAGGGATATGACCTTTAAGGAAATATCGGAAGAGATGGGGGTGAACATCAACACTTCGCTCGGACGCATGCGATATGCCCTGACCAATCTCCGCAAGATCGCCAAACGAAACAATATTTCCATATAACCAAACCACATCGAATATGCCTTATATCGAAGAAGAAGACCTGGTAGCCCTGCACAAGAAGATAGAACGGGAGCAGGAGAGCAACAAGAAGTTGCTGGACCAGATAAGCAGCAAGAACAACAGTTATGACAAAAGTGTAAAGATGAAGAATACGGCCTGGGGGATCACTTCGGCCCTCTGCCTGGCCATCATCGGGTTTGCTTTCTACTTTAATTCCGAGCTTACGGCCATGGAAGCGTCTTACGCCTCCTGCTATGAAAAAAACTCGCTTTTGCTCAAGAGTGTCGACAGCACTTCCATATTAAAGGAGCGGGTCGCCAGCCTGGAAAGCGAGAACAAAGGCCTCCGCAAGGACCTGGATGAAGCCAGCACACTTCCGGTCCCGGACACCGTGTCCAGGGATTCTGTTTATACCGTGCAGATAAGGGCTTTTGAAACGGATCAGATCCCACTCCAGTCCAACACCAATTTTATTTATGCCCAGAACAACAATTTGTTCTATGCCTTCTGTATAGGCATATTCGACAATCCTGACGATGCCCGCACCCTGAAAAGGGAACTGACAGGCATGGGCTTTGACGATGCTTTTGTGGCCCTGTACAAGGATGGCAAGCGGAAAAAGATCATAGAAGACTAATCCTAGGCGAAGCCTGTACTAAGCCCTTCGGTAAATTCAGGATAAATTAAAGCCGAAGAGCTCGGGAACCTGTTATCGACATACAACAATTCGATCTTTAATATTTATCGTACAAAACAAGCATTTACAATTCGTATAGTGCTTGTTTTTTATGTATTAAGGCTCGGTGCAATCTTTGAACAGCTTATCACTGACAGCGTTTGAGGGGTACCGACATATTACCGGTCCCTTCATAAAAGGAAAACAACATGAAATACAAATCAATTTTAAATCTCACTGGAATGAAATGCATCTTTTTCGCCTGCATGGGTTTTCTATTCACCTTGCACTTATCTGCCCAGGTCAAAGAAACGACCTTTAGCTCGAAAAAGCTCGGGGAAGACCGGGAGATCGTGTACTATATTCCCGACGATTACGACGCGAAGAAAAAATATCCACTTATTGTGGTCCTGGATGCCGACTATCTCTTTGATGTGGTAACAGCGGCTTCCAGGTTTTTTAATTACAACGACGAAATGCCCGAAAGTATCGTCCTGGGGATCCGGCAGGAAGACAGCCGGCTCAGTGATTGCAATTATAACGATGATACGGGGTTTCCGAAAGGCAAAGGGAACAATTTTTTTGAGTTCATCGGAATGGAATTGCTTCCTTCCCTGGCAGAACAATACAACCTTGCTGACTTTAACATCATTGTCGGGCACGGGCTTACGGCCAATTTCATCAATTATTACCTGTTCAAGGACAAGCCCATATTTGATGCATACATCAATATAGAACCCGACTTTGCCCCTAATGTGGACGATTACCTTACCAGCAGGTTATCCACGCTTACAGCACCGAAATTCTATTGTCTCATCGCTGCAGATACCAACCGCGACCCGGACGATGCGGCGCGTATCGAAACGCTTCACCACGCCCTGGAAGCCATAGACAATGATTGGTTTCATTACCATTTCCGGGCTGTTAAGGATTCGGATACTTATACGGTGGCCACATATGCCATACCACGGTCGTTATATCATATTTTCAACCTTTATCAGCCCATTACTCCGCAGGAATATGCAAAAGATATACTGTCTTACGGGGACGGCCCGGTATACAATTACCTGGAAAACAAATACCGTTCGATCCGGGACACCTATCATGTAGACAAAAAAATACGGCTCAACGATATTATGGCCGTTTATTCGGCCTGCCTGGAAAAGGAGGACCTTACTTCCCTGGAAAGCCTGGCCGGGCTGGGAAAAAAGGAATTTCCCGACTCTATGCTGGGTTATTTCTTCGAAGCGGAATTTCACGAGAAGAGCGGCAATACCAAAAAGGCCATGCGGGTCTACGAAAAGGCCTTCCTGATGGGAGAGATCGATTTCCTGACCAAAGACATGATCCAGGAAAGGATCTTTAACATTAAGCAGGATATGGGTTGGTAATGCCCTTAAAAGTATTCCTTTTGCTGTATTGTAGAAGCCACAACATATTTGTTGCAGCTAAGGGATACCGAAAAAGTAAGTTTTACATCAATCTGCACCCTGTACTGAAATAGATCCGGTACAGGGTGCAGAGTTTGTAATGATAGTCTGATCGGGGGGATGGGATGCTGAAATCAGCATGACGAGGGATTGGACTTTTCAGGCCTGCTTCCTGGAATAGATCACAAGATCAGTCAATGTTACATTCTTCGAGTTTCTTCTCCATTCTTTCCATCACTTCCCGGAATTTGTGTTTATAAAATTCCCGGGTTTCTTCGAGGCTTTCTTCTTCGAGCACTTCATCGCCTCTTTTGTATGCTTCTGTTATGGCAAATTCTTTCTCACAGTTAAAGGCACTGATCAGCTCCATCGCAGCGCTTTCCATCTTGTAGAGCCCTATTTCGGCCTTTACCTTCAGCGCTTTCTGAGCTTCCAGCTCCTGTTGCCGGGCTGCTGCCAGTTGCTGTTCTATACGGCGCTGTTCTTCGAGCTGTCTTTCCAGTTTCTTCTGTTTGGCTATCAGGGCTTCCTGTTCTTTTTTCAGCGCCTGCTGTTTTTCGGCAAGGGTTACCGGATTTTCTCCTGTCATTTTCTTATCGTTATAGTCGCTTTCCTTTTCCTCCTCCGGTACGGATGCGGGAACAGGGTCGGTATCTGCAGCACATACGTCCAGGGCTGTCATGGTTTCACTGAGATATTCCCGGGCCTTTTTGACGTAAAAACGGCCCGTATCCCAGTCATCTGGATCAATGGCCCTTTCCAGGTTTTCCCGGACATCGTACATAATGTCATTGATCTTTGCGCAATCACAGCTCCCCATCTGCTCTTCTGCCTTTTCCAGAGACCTCAGGGCCCGTTTGGCATAATAGCGCTGGTGATCGAAATTATCGGCCTTGAGAGATCTTCCGCTATGGGAAAAAGCATAGGTCACCGATGAATAGAGGGTTATACAATCGGCAAAAGCAAAAACAGATGACATTAAGAAAAATATGCAGAAAATTTGTTTCATTTGGTTTTTTGGGTTTTTGGGTTTTTGTTTTTTTGGATGTTTGGTTACGCGGGTTACACCCCCCTGTGTCCCCCCTCAAGGGGGGAGCTTTATATCTTTTTGAAGAGAAATTCATCCCCCCTTGAGGGGGGACACAGGGGGGTTTCTCCCTTCAAGCCAAATCTATCCACTGATCTACCACCCCCCTGTTTTCAGCGTACATTTACACTCCCCTATCCCCTGAAAAATATCTAACCCCAGGGTAACCATATGAGTCCCACTGTTGTAGACCGAAATGGAATTGAGGGATACCTGGTAGGAATAAGCGGCATAAAAGTTACTTATCTTTATTCCGGCCATAGGCCCGATATTGAGAGGGTCCAGTATCTGGTCGTTGAGAAAGCGATAGGAGATACCGGCCCAGTAATAATCTTCAAAATCGTATTTCCTGAACTTGATGTTGAAATCTGTACTGGAACGTCCGTCATTTTCGAAGATCTGGAAGTAAACAGAGGGCTCTATTTCAAAATCACTCCGTTTGTTTTTGCGGAACCGATAGCCTGCATACACGAAATAGTTTCGCAGTATATTGGGCTCGGTCACGGCAAAATTGTCGATACGTTTGTTCAGGATATTGGCGGCATTGAGGCTGATATAGAACCTCCTGTACCGATAGAGCACTCCCACATCGAAATTGTGGTTGTTTACCAGCCTGTTGTCGGTTATTCCCGGATCGCCGGGATCTAACTCGGAAACATCTATCCTAAACTGGTTAAAATTGTATGAAAGCCCGAAAGAGAGAAAATTATTTTCATAGGGATCGATGGTAAGGTGGTGGGCATAGGACAACCTGCCCCCGTATTGCCCGGTATAGCCGTTTTTGTCGTTAAATGCCACGATCCCTACTCCGGAGCGCAGCCCCAGGCGCACATCCCCGGCAAGGGACTGTGTGTTGGGTGAGTCTTTTATACCTACCCACTGGGTTACGCCGTTGGCCCGTATGCGGATATACTCGCCAATACCTGCATAAGTGGGGGATATTACAAATTCGCTATCCGCCAGGTATTGGGTATATACCGGCAGGGCCAGTTCCTGGGCATCGATTTTTACCATAAAAAGAATAGCCAGTATGCATAGATTTTTTTTCATCAGACCTGTTTGTTTGAATCCGAGTTTTTACATTTTTTTAAGCCGGCCCGCCTCCTGGTCCTGACCGGCCCTAAACTGCGTAAAAGGGCGGATCGGCGTTTCGGAGGCAGGCAGCTTTTCCTTGTTTTCCGGTTTACCTGTATAGCGTAAAGTGGCCTACAAACTCCCTGTCGTCATTCTCTCCGTTCAGCTTCAGGGTATACCAGTAATCTCCCGTTGGCAACAGGGTTCCATTGTAGATCCCGTCCCAGCCAATTCCCTGGGGCAATCTGGCCAGTTCCCTTCCGTAGCGATCGTATATAATGACCTTCATATCAGGATAACCTTCAGAATTGCGTATCCTCCAGGTATCGTCGTAGCCATCACCATTGGGAGTAAACACATTCGGGATCTCTATGTCTATGAATTCCATACTTATGGAGGCGGTGGCCTTACAACCGTTGGCATCCACCACCGTTGCGGTATAAACAGCGGTGTGATTGATGTAATAGGTATTCTTTTCACCCAGGTTCACCCCGGCGATATAATATCTGTACCCTCCTGCTCCACCGGAAGCTATGGCCCTGATCTGGTTGAGATTGCTTACCTCTAACCTCAGTCGTAACGGTCGTATATCTTCTATGATAAAGGATACCGGCCTGGTACAGCCATTGGCATGAATGACCTCTATGGTATGGTGGCCGGGAGCAAGGTCGGTAAAGGTATTGTCCAGCTGACCGGGAGCACCGTCCAGTTTATAGAGTACGTCGTTCACAACGTCTTTATCCACACTTACGGTTACGCTATTCGTGGAATATGAACCTTCACATCCGTAATTTATATCCACTTTTGGCTGAATGATCACCGGAACGCTGAATTTCACAGATGTGACATACTCACATCCTTTGGCATCCCTTACATAGACAATATGGGTTCTGCCTCCGGACAAGCCGGTATACAGGAAACGGTCGTTCACAAAATTGTTTCTGTTATTCAGGCTGGTGGCATACGGAGGGGTACCTCCGGAAACGCTGATCTCTACGGAAGCATCGGCATCTCCTTCGCATATCTCTTCGTTCCTGCTCACCACCTGCACCCTGATGGGTTGTGCGGGTTCTCCGATCTCCACTTCTGTGGTTACCGTACAGCGGGCTTCATCGCGAGCCACGATCGTATAGGTGCCTGCGGGCAGCTCACGGAATACATTGGACGATTGATATTTGTCAATACCGAGAATAGCATATTCTATGGTCCCTACGCCCCCGGTGGCCCGGAGGGTAATGCTACCCGTTTCTTCTCCATGGCAATCCACATGGGTAACGCTTGTAACCTCTACGCTTTCCAGCGGCTCCCTTTCTTCGATCTCAAAATCCACATGCCTGGTGCATCCGTTAGTATGAACAACTTCTACGGTATGCGGGCCGGGAGTCAGGTTTGTAAAGGTATTCCCGGTACGGGGTATACCACCGTCCAGGGCATAGGTTACCCTGGTCACTTCTCCCGGATCGGCAATTTTGATGGTGGCCTCGTTATCGAAAGAACTATCTATACAATTGCCATAGATAATCTCTGCTGTCGGCGTTATGTCCACTCCTTCCGGTATGGATACGGAAGCATAAGTTTCGCAACCGTTGGCATCTTTTACGAAGACCACATAAGTTTCACCGCCGGCAAGGCCGTTGTATTCGAGCTTGCCTTCTTCATAGTTGTTCCTGTTGTTCAGGCTGGTAAAGTAAGGAGCTGTACCCCCGGAAATAACAGCTGTGACAGATGCATTTTCGTCTCCTTTACACGTTTCTTCGGTAAAGCTCAATATTACGTTAAGAGCATCGGGCTCCGTAATGGTCACGTTGATCTCTTCATAGCAACCTGCGGCATCCTGGGCAATTATAGTGTAATCTCCTGCGGAAAGTCCGTCGAACTCAGCTTTTTCATCGAACTGATCCAGATTGGGAGAAATGGCGTATTTGTAGGTTCCCGTTCCCCCGGAAGTAGTAAGGACTATTCTTCCATCATTACCGCCGTGGCAAAGCACATCGAATTTAGCGACCTCGATCTTCAGCGGTTCCGGCTGTGTTACGGATACCTGAACGGATGTTTGCCCGCAATCGCCACTGTCTACCTGAACATAATACAGTCCGGCAGCAAGTCCGCCGAATATCCCGGAAGTATTCTGACGTCCGGGAACGGGGTCCTGGTTTTCGTCGAGCAGGGTATAGACATAATCGCCCAGTCCCCCGGTAGCTGAAGCGCGTATAGTACCCGTGGCATCTCCGTTACAGTTTACGCTGGCTGCGGAAAGGTCGAGTTCTATTTCGATGTCCTCAACTTCGTTTATGGTAACCTCATTACTTTTTACGGGATCGCAATCACTGCCGTCCTTTACATAGAAAGCATAGGTTCCCGGGCCTACGGTAAAGGTGTTTTCGCTTTCATACGGTCCTGCGATATCCGCACTGTATGTATACGGGCCGCCTGTCCCCCCGGTGGCAGAGATCCGGATCACAGCATCCTTTTCACAGCTGATATTTTCCTGTATTTCCAGCGTGGCCACTATGGGGTCGGGGGCGGTTATGCTTATGGTTTCCGTAGTGAACGTACAGCCCCAGTTGTCCTCCACGGTTATGGAATAAGTACCGGCCCCGAGGCCGTCAAAGCCGGGCGTACTGTAAGTATCCGTAGTACTTTCCAGAGAACCGTCTGCCGCATAGCGGTTTAGCCTGTAAAGATAGTTCCCCGATCCGCCGGTGACATTTATCGCAGTTAAGGTGATATTGGTATCGCCTATACATTGCAGTTCCGTACCCGGATCGGCTACAATACCGGCATTGATATCTTCCGGTGGGTTGAGGGCTACCTCATCGAGTTCTACCATACATCCCCCGGCATCTTTTACCCATACCTGGTATACATTGGCCGTTAATCCCTTAAATTCCCGCTTATCTACAAAATCGTTCTCACCCGGTGCAGGAGCTGTTACGGGGGCTACATAACAGGTATGACCACCCCAGCCTCCGGAAGCCCGTATGTATATGGTACCGGTATCTCTTACACAGGTAATGGGCGTTACGATCACTTCGGTTTCATCCCTGATGTCGCCGCCTATGGGCTCTGCTATCTCAAAGGCCCTGGTTTGTGTACAGTTGGGAACATCTGCCTGTCTTATTTCTACATAGTATTTGCCTCCTCCCAGGTTGACCGGCGGAGTTGCCCCGTTTACCGTATTATGCGTTCCTGTACGTACGGAAGACCCGTCGGCCGCGCGGAACACTTCCCATTCGAATATTCCAGAATAGGAGCTGTCTGTCATCCCGAAAGTGACGCTGCCGCTTTCGGTGCCCGGACAAACTACATCGCTTAAAACTTCGACATGTATCTCAAACCCTTCCGGTTCGGGTACGGTATAGGTTACAGGAAGTATACATCCGGTATCTGTATGCCTTACCAGGAAAACATAAGAACCGGGGGCCAGATCATCTATTGTGGTACCGTAGGGCTGCCAGTCGTTGGTTCCGGGGTCACCGTCGCCATTGTCGAGGCTCCACCGTATTTTATTGGTATTCCCGGTGGTGGTATTGACCCTTACGGAGGCTGTGGCCCCGGTTTCGCAGGTGGCATCGGTAGCTGTTACCGTGGCATCTATCAGGGTATCGAAAGGTTGAATGATGGCTGTGGCCGTTCCTACACATCCTTCATCGTCGTATACATTAATGGTGAAACTGCCCCCGCTGTGACCGGTCCAGATCAATTGAGATGAGGATCCGGACTGTACGATGTCTCCCGAAGCGTCTTCTATAAATTCATAGGTCACATAGGTGCCCGTACCTCCGGTGATCTGTGTTACATCTATGATCACGGAGGCTTCGTCCGGACTGTTCCCGGACGTACAGCCAAATTCGGTGACGCTTACGGCCGCAGGCGGGATAATGATGGCATCCGGTTGTTCAATGATCACATTGGTAATGGCGGTGGTACATTCATTGGTCCCGGTAGCGGTAACGGTATAGCTTCCCGGCGGAAGGTTTTCAAACCCGTTACCGTCGTCCATAAGCACTGCTCCGGCAGGCATGGGGTTGAGGGTGTAAGTAAGCGGATTGATTCCGTTGTCCACGGCCACTATCCGTATCATTCCATCTTCGGCCTGGTTACAGCTAACATCTGTGGGACTTACCGTAAAGTCGGGTTTTACAGGCTCGGTTACGGTGATCGTGCTTTTCACTTCACATTCGCCCGAAGTCCATACAGGGTCTCCGTTCTTCACATCATAGACCGTGACTTCATAGTCCCCGGTCCCGGCTACGGTAAATGTAAAGGGGTTACTGGTGAGCGGTGCCCTCGGGATGGTAGCATTGCCGGTCACTTCATATTCGTAGCTACCGGAACCTCCGGAAGCAGTGATCGTAATTTCGGCATCCGGTGCGGCAGAACAATCCAGGTGATCGGTGAGCTTAACGACCGCTTCGAACAACGGGTATATTTCCACCGTGACGGGTCCGGCCGTACAGCCGTTGTCGTCAATAATCATGACTTCATACGTCCCCGGGGCCACATTGCCGAACATACCTCCGTTCTCTTCATAGCTGTTTCCTCCGTCCAGGGAGTATTTATAGTCTCCAGAACCACCGGAAGCGATGACTTCCAGGGAGAAAGGGGCTTTACAGTTATTCGTTACAATCGTTGTTATCTCAGGGGCCGGTGAAATACCCACCACCTCGGTTCCGAGTTCAGCGGAACAGCCATACTGATCCTCTACGGCTATGGTGACTTCTACGGGCAGAGAAGGGTCAACGACCTTATCGTAAGGTATTTTTACCGGGTTTTCCGTGCTTACGATGTCTTCGGTAAGGTTGGTTCCTGAAATGGTATAGGTATAGCCTCCCCATCCGCCGGTAGTCCCGATTATCCGTACAAAGCCGGGGGCATTACAGGCAATGGGCTCGCTCTCCGTACCCGAGATGGTGATGGGGCGGGCTTCCTGGATGAGCACATTCTCACTCGCTCCGTAACAGGCGTCACTTCCGCCCGCATCTACTTCGGTCACTACCAGGTAGTACTCTCCGGGGGCCAGGCCTGCCACATTTACTTCCATGGGAGGATTATATGTTATGGCCCCACCACTGTTCTGTACCGGATTGTCATTGATATCGAACAATTCCCAGCGTAACCGATCTTCATGTACACCGTCTTCGTCTTCTATGGTAAATGTAATTTCTCCGTTTTCCTCCCCGTAACATGCCGGGATCCGCTCAAAGGTCACTTTGGTATCTATAATATCGAATTCGTCGTAGATATCCACATCATTCATTCTGACACAGCCAGTGTCGTCCCTTACATAAAAAGAGTAGGTCCTTCCGGGCATAAGCTGGGTAAACACGTGAGTATCGGGTGGGGTATTGGGTGTAACCCAGTCTCCCGGGGCCGGTGAACCCGTACCTTCTACCACAGCAAAGGTATACGGGGGTATTCCTTCAGAGCCTTTTACGGTAACCTGGAAATCACAGTCCACGGCCTCGGCTTTAGCATCTATGACCAGGCTTACCGGTGGGTACGGTACTTCAAAAGGCTCCTCAAAATCGATACGGCATACCTCATCGCCATTAGCATCTATGGTATGCATGGAGGGATAAAGCCTTGTTCCGGAAGGATAGCCTGTAAATTCGGGGTTTTGACTCCAGGTGGCTCCGTTATCCACGCTAAACTCCACAGTAAGGTCGGGGTAGGCCGGGTATGCGGTGAAGCGCACTCCGTATTCATCCGGATCGACCACATCACAATCTTCCGGCAAAATGGCTTCCAGATCGGCTGTAAGTTCGTCCGGTTCCGTAATTTTGACGGTATCTCCGTCCTTACATCCATACCTGTCTGTAACGGTAACCGTATATGTTCCTCCTTCAATATTGGTGAATCGTTTTGTGGTATTGGCAAAATTGGGAAGGGATGCTATGACATCACCGTTTTCATCCGTGATCTCTATGGTATACAGACCTTCTCCGGAATTTATGTTGACCGTGATGATCCCGGTTTCTCCAAAACACTGCGGGTCTTCGGGGATGATCTCTGTATCCAGGGACGGGGCCTGGTTTATGGTTACCGTTTCCAGGTATTCGCAATATCCATCGTCCCCGTTGTTGTCCCTGATATACACGTCGTAATCTCCTTCATTTCCGGGGGTGACCTGAAATGTACTGGCTGCCGAAAAGTCTCCGGGAGTCACCGGGCCTCCTGCGGGAATAAATGCATAGACATAATTCCCGTCGCCACCCGAAGGCTCGACGACTATGGTACCGGCAGCGCAATTGATATCGGTAGGGGTCACTGTTGCGGTCAGTTCTTCGTGTATCACCACTGTTTGCGGCTCTCCCTTACATCCGGCAGCATCTTTTACATCGATAATATAAGTGCCGGACGACAATTCTGTAAAATAATAGGAGTCGGCAGTAGGCGGATTCGGGGTTTCCCACGCGCCTCCGTTAATCCGGAACTGGTATTCTCCATTACCGGTGCCGACCTCCACTATGATCTGCCCCTGGTTGTCCCCTTCGTAGCAATTGCCAGGGGTAGCTGTGAATTCCAGTGCCACGGGAGCATCTATCTTTATCTCTGTATCTGCTTCGCAGGAATTGCTGTCTTTTACCCGGACCGTATAGGTGCCCGTAGTAAGGTCGTGAAATTCTGCGGAGGTTCCTTCTTCACTCCAGGTGGCCCCTCCGTCAATACTGAACCGGTAGGGAGGCACGCCTCCTTCGCCCTGTACCGTGATCCCCGCTCCTGCATTACAGGTGGCCTCTTCAGTGACTTTGGCGGTGACCGTCACGGCTTCCGGAACGGCTACACTTTTTGTAAAATCCAGTTCACATTCTCCCTCGGCATAACGTACCCACAAGGTCACTTCATTGGTGGCCGTGTCTACGGGGGCGGTAACAGACATCGGGGATGTAGTGCTGGTCTCCCAGGTGGCTCCGTTATCTACACTATATTGATAGCCTGTATCTGTATTGTAATTCTCTACTGAAAAGGTGATGGTCGTCTCGGCATCGTCATAGCAAAAGGCATCGGCCACACCGGTTACCCTGGCCCGGAAAGCCTTCCCGTCTTCTATGTTTATGGGAATGTCTACCGTACCGGGGCATTGTTTGGGCACCTGATAAACTACAATATCGTCCAGTGCCATGTCATTACCACTGATCACCGCTGAATTGGTTCGTATAACGATATCCAGTTCCGTATTATTCCCGGGGTTTAACGGAATTTCAAAATTATGCCAGCCATTATCCCGGGGAATATCGGTAGTGGCATGCTCGGCTACGACATTGTCACCAGCATCCACAAGCTGTATAACCAGGTTGGGATCGCCAAGTGTTGAACCTGTGCCCGCTCTCAGCAGGTTAAGGCCCCAAAGGGAAACTACCACATCTCTCCCGGGAATAATATCCCGGGCTTTCCTCCTGTAGACCACTCCGCCTACGCCTACGGCATCTCCCACATTGACCACCAGCATACGGCCATCGGCATCGCCTGTGTGATCGGAGGGTGTAAGCCAGGTGCTGAACGGGTTTTCTATCTGGCCGGTCACGGCATATTCTCCGTCATTGATAGCAGGATCTGAATTGGTAGGGCAGTTATTTGCCAAACCTGTCTGCGGTTCAAAACAATAGGCGTCGCTCATATACGGTGTGGTCACCGTTGCTCCCGCGCCAAAAGTCTCTACCATGAGCGTGCTGGGCGGGGGTGGGATCTGAGAAACATAATTTACGGTAATAATGTGGTCGCCCGGAGCAATTCCGGTAAATATATTGGAAGTACTATCAGGGACATTGACCACTCCGTCGATGGCATACCAATACTGATAGTCCGGATTCTGGTTTTCCAGGTTTACGGTAGCTTCGGCAAGGCCTTCACAATTATAATCTCCAATATCCACAGTTGCCGTGGGTGGCGTAAGTGGCCCGGGTACGGTCACTTTCATAGTATAAACACATCCGTTGGCATCCCGGATATAGATATTGTGGTCTCCGGGTGGCAGATGACCGGTATTGTCACCGTTATAATCAGTTCCCCCGTCAAAACTGTATTCGTAGGGCGGTGTTCCGCCTTCGGCATTCACTACCCTGATCTGCCCGCCTTCCTCGGCATCGCATTCTACGGTTTCGCTTACTCCGGAAGTGGCTGTGAGCGCACTGTCGGGCTGGGTAATGGTTATATTGTGAACCTCTCCTTCGCAGGTGTTGTTCCCTCTGGATTGTGTAATGGTAAGGGTATAGCTTCCGGGGGGCAGGTTTTCGAAATTATCGCCCACCCGGTAGGTTTCGGTAATGTCATTTCCGTTCCCGTCTTCCAGAAGGTAAGAAAAAGTGAAGCCGTTGGCCGGTGTATAATTTACGATGATCCTGCCGCTATTTTCGCCGAAACAGGAAATGTCTTCTTTTTTAACTTCATATTCCAGGGGCGGGTAGTTTTCCATGAGCACCGCATCCGAATAGCTTGGGCATTCATTGCCGTCCATCATAACAAACGTATACGATCCGCCTGCATCCACATCAAAGACCTGTGCCTTTTGATAGTCGTCCGGATATACGGGATTCTGAAGCGCCCCGTCTATGCTGTAAATGGCATACCAGTGTGGCGTACTTCCTCCGGAGGAATGTACCTGTATTTTTCCTGTGCTGTTACAGGCAATGTGTTGTTGCACTTCTGCCGTGAGTTCCAGCTTATCCAATCCGCCTACTTCTACTGTTTCTTCGTAAAAGCACCCGGCATCGTTCCGCACTTCGACCTTGTAGGTTCTCGGATCATTGACTTCCCCGTATACATAGCGGTTCTCATCGATAGCACCGGTGTTTACAAACTCGATATCCCCGTTTTGATTTGTGATCCGGTAATAATATTGCGGGCCGGCTTCTTCTACTTTTATATCGATGGTTCCCGGGCCGCAGGAACTAACGGGGTCGACCTCTATTTTGACCTTCATATCCCGCTGTTGTATGACCAGCTTATCCAGGCGGAACACACAGCCGTCTTCCACCCCTGTTTGCCTGATCTCAACTTCGTATATTCCGGGCTCTTCCACGTCCAGGCTGTTATTGCCATCCGTCCAGGGTTCTACTTCGGCCCCGTCTTTCAGCCAGCGGTATTCATAGCCGGCAGGAACGTTATCTATGGTAATATTTCCCGGGTTTCCACAGATTATATCTTTCAGAACAGCCTGTGGGTCCAGGTCGTTCGTATACACATTGAAATAGAAGCGGGAAAAACAGCCTCCCTGGTAAAAGACTACCATCCGGTATTGTCCGCTCCCATGTGACCCTATTTCATACTGCGGTCCCGTGGCTACGGTATCCCATTTACAAGCCGAGTTTTTATTGGCACATACGGCATCCCGGTCTGCCGGGCCGCAAGTGGCGTTTTCATCGAGTTTTTCCCAAAGGATCTTTTCTACGTCCACTATTCCCGTATTGATCAACCTCCTGTCGCCGGCGCCGCAGAGGAAAAACTTGGGCAGGTCGCTACCGTCGTTGGTACAGGTTTCCACCACATCCGCTTCGGGGAGCAGGGGGTTGTCCTGTATGCCACCGTGCAGCACTACGTTTATTATTTCTTCCTGGTCCGGGCAGGTAGAGCCATCGGGCACTTCCTTGAAAACCTTGTAGGTACCGGGAGTATTCACTACAATACTTTGGGTACTTCCTACCTCGACCCCTTCACTGTTGGTCCAGGTATAGGTTTCAAAACCTGCTCCTGCGGTAAGGGTCAGTTCCCCTGCACAGAGCGTTTCTTCCCTTTCGAAAGTACAGGTGGCTGTATTGGCCAGGATATTGACAGGGACCTGCTCACCCATATAACAATCGTCCACTCCGCCAAGGCTGGGATCATCGGTAATGACCTCGCCACTGTCTTCCCCCGTATAGGTTGCAAAAGCCTGGTTTTTTATGATATGGGAGCAGGCGGCGTTAAAGTCGGAACAGTCTGTGGAAACACTCACCTGAATATCTATCCAGCCCTTCGGGTTTCCGGCTTTTACTTTCTCGTCTTCAACATTGAAAACCACCTCTCCTTTTTCCTCGTCATAAGTCCAGTTTACCCCGTCACTGGCATCAATGACTACATCGGCTCGTGCATTTACGGGCAGCAGGTCGCGGATTGTAAGATCCCGGGCGTTGTCGTTTCCTATGTTCTCAAATTCTATATGGTATATTATGGTACCGCCGAGCTCGACCTCCTGGTCGGAAATGTCATTCCCCATTTCGTCCCGGATATATTTTACCAGCCGGATATTGGGCATCACCACCTCGGCGCTGAAAGCACTGAAAAACGGATAATAGGCATCCTGCGAGGTATTGAAACGCATGGTGGCCTGCGTTTCATTATTGTCCATCATATCGGTGATATCAACAATGGTCGCATCATATCCCAGGGTGTTGCTACTGTTGGGCACTCTGTCCCGGAACTCCGCATCGTTTACCGATATTCTGCCATTAAAAAAATTGTTGGCCGGATTGAGATTGTCATCTATATATTGAAAATTACCATTGCTCCCGGCATCTAACTGAAAATTGTCGTTGAGTAATCCTCGGTCCCCTTCCAGAGCGAGGGTCATCAGGTTGGCGCGTACCGGCCCTACGGGATTTGTCCGGAACCCGGAAACAGGAATATCCACCCTGGATTCCCCGTCCCTGGTAATCGCGGCAAACCCGTCGAACGAGGTAATGAACCTTGCCTGAAGGGCCAGGTCTTCATAGACAAAAAAGATGGTCCAGCCTGCCGAACCTCCGCCGAAATAATACTTGCTGCCCTGCCCTGCCCTGATATTGGCCAGTGTATATTCTCCCTCGGGATTGTCCAGGGCGGCAATATATTCGGTAATATCTGCATAACAGGCATAGGGGCTGTTGTCTTCGTCAAAGTCCGGGGAATTATAGCCGTCGTATATCACTTCTCCCGTGATGTCCATGTACCCTCCCGATCCCGGAAGGCGTAATTTAACCTGGTCTATGGCCTCCCTCGTATCGTCATGACGGGAATCGGACGGGTAAGTCCCTGCCCAATACAAGCCTGCATATACTATTTTATAACACCCTTCGCTGTCCGGTATGGTCAGCGAGGCGCGACTGGAACTAAAAGTATTATCGTCATTATCCACATCGATATACTGCATGTTCATGTCATCGTTGTTACCGGCCCTATTGTATGGATCATTCGGACCATTCCACCCTTCGCTCCTGTTGAGGATACTATTGGAGATCATGGTCATATTTCCCCTTACCCTGTTTTCGTACCGGACCTCAAAGGGTTTTAAGAATTGCCCGTAGGTTAAGGACATTCCGGCAAACAGCACATACACTACAAGGACAAGCGACCTGAAAGCTGTACTATTTTTCATCATATAACTATTATTATATTATTTGAGTTTTTATCTGTTACTTTTTCCCGGCAGAAAGCCCGGAAACGGGGTTTCAAACGGTTTGTTCTCATCTCGGTAAAGCATAGCGGACCTTTGTATCCTTATCCGTACAAAACACTTTAAGGCAAATACTTAAAACATGTACTACGGTTCTTTTCACTGATAATGGGGGCTTCATTTATTATTCTATTTTTATGATTATTGCTTTGGAATACATGACGTCTACCGGGGTATTCCCCTGCCGTCCGGGCCTCATTTTCGGGATATGCCCTATGACCCTTTTCGCTTCTTCTTCGAGTTTTTTATGCGGTGCTTTGATACGGATCACCGAGACCTCGCCGTCAGCCCCTACCTTGAACGCTACATAAATACCCTGAACCCCGGACAATCCGAGACCTGTGGCCACCGACGCCCTGAATCTACGCTGTATCACCCTGTCGATCCCGTTGGCCAGGCATGCTTTTCGTTCTTCATTGTTCCTGAGGTTTTCACAGCCGGGGAAAACAGGGACAGATTCTATAATGTCTACGGGGATATATGCGTTCTTTACGGACGATCTTATTTTTCCTCCGGGAAGCGAAAGGTTCAGTGCTGCCTTTTGCTCCGGAGCCACACCATCCGCTTCCGGGTTTTTCCCAACCACGGCAATACTGTCGGTCAAGAGTCCGGCAAACGGTTTCCGGGTTTCGGTAAGTACGGTCCTGGCATTTTTTACACGAAACACCCATACGCCCTTGTTATTCAATTCCCTGGCATGTTTTCTACGCTGGTTTATCGCCTCTTCCCAGGTATCGTATTTTTTTACGTATACATAGTTGAGCTCGTTGGCGGGATTCTTAAAATACCCGACCCGGTGTTTCCTGCGCCTCAGGCTGGTCATATAGTTTGTAAGGTTGGATTCGCTCCGGAATACATTGGCAATGATATAGTAACCGTCTGCCACATTCACCAGGGTTGCGGTTTTTGTACGGATATTCTCCTGTTTTGCAGCGGCTTCGAAAAGCAGGTCTTCAATATCCGGTTCGCTATCCTGAATTACGGGTACTTCTTCGGCAACCTTCTGCGCAACGGAGGCCGTATCTTTGGCCGTTTCCTTTTCTTCAGAAAGAGCTATTTGCATATCTTTCACCTTTCCGGCCTGCTCAATAGAATCCTGTATCTGTTTTCTACGGGCTGCTGTAAGGCGGGTTTCGTCCAGTTGTTCGTGCTGCAATACACTTTTTTTCTGTTCAGTGTCCAGGCTGTCATTATCTTTCTGTACCTCATTGCGCAACGCCGACGGTATAGCAGGGATGGCTGCCGCAATTTTTACCGGGTTCTTTTCCGGTCCTGTTGCAGGTATGCTAACCGGTGTTTCTTTCTTCTCTTCTTTCTTCACCACCGGTTTGACTTCCGGCCTTGGGGGCCTGGCGGCCGGGCGTCTTTTCTTTCCGGGCGCAGTGTAGTATCGCGGCGTATCGGTAGCCTTGAATGCATAAGAAAGCTCGAACTCGTGTGTAGTTCCGAAATTGGCAATGTTATCGTTCAGCCCTTTTTCTACCGTATAGCCGAGAGACAGGTGACGGGTAAGATTGAACCCGATACCTGCGGCCGCCCCGTAGAGGTCGTCATAACCGACCTGCAACCAGCCGAGCCTGGGAAAATTGACGATAAGGCTGGCGGAGGGAAAGAACTCTTCTTCCGTTTTTCTTCCCCGTATCATGGTAGTCATTTCACCATCTTCGAAAACACCGGTCAGCATTTCCATTTTCAGGGTGTGCATGATATGGGCTGAAAACCGTTTTTCAGATGCTCCTTCTATATAGGATTGGTAATTTTTGAGATTAAAGTTTACGATATTCTCGGCGAACACTCCGATATTAAAACTGCGGAAACTGAGGTTTATCCCGGGATGAAATGCTATGAGCGAACTGTTCTCCATGTTTTGTAAGGCCGGGTCCCCGGCATCCGGGATAAAGACATTGCCCCAGTTAATACCGCTGCGGTAATAGGAAATATTAACGCCCAGGGTCAACCTGCTGTATTCGGCCAGTTGCACGCTATACGCATAATTGGCCAGGAGCCCGAAATTATCGATCACTCCGAGGCTTTGTTGAAACAAACCAATACCAAAACCCGTTCTCTCATTTATTTTCCCGGAATAATTGGCCAGGTATACTTCGGGGGAATTGTCGTAATCGGCCCACTGGTTACGGTGGTGAAAACTGATGTAGGTGTTTACAGTACCAAGAGCGGAGAAGGCCGGGTGTACCAGGTAGCGGTTGTATCTCAAAAGATTTTGAGACGGTATTTCAAACGATAGTACGGGACCGGCCTGCTCGCTCTCCTGGCCGGAACAACAGAGAGAAAACAATAGCGCTAAAAATATGTGGGGTAGTTTTTTAAACATATTTTCAGCGAATTAAGGTTATGGTTCCCTGGCGGACCACTTCCTTCCCTTCTTTCAATATCCTGTAATAAAACACAGGCTTGTTCCGGGCGTAGGTCATGGTAGATTCCGGCCAGTTATTCTGATATTCGGTGGTTTGAAGTACTATTTGCCCCGTGGAGCTGTATATGGTGACTTCTATATCTGGATTAAAGGCATAAACGTTGGGCAGTACCCAGTGATCGTTTATACCGTCGTTATTGGGGCTTACCACATTGGGTATGATGTAACCATCCTGGTATTCGACCGTAAATTCACGGACTACCTCACAATCTCCCACATAAGCCCTGAGCGTTAAAAGGCCTTCTTCGCTTATTGCTACGGATGCGGTATCGGAGATCAACTCGTTTTCTGCGTTATACCAGAAATAAGTATCTCCTCCCGTAGCTGTTACGGTTTTTGATGTGCCTTCGGGTATAATGATCCTTTCGGAGGCGTCCACTTCTATGACCGATTCATCAAAGGGATGGATCACAAGTTCGTTGGAAAACACGGTACAACCGTAGGCAGATACCCCCAGCCTGTATGCACCTTCTTCTTCTATATCGAGGGTAGTGGTATTTTCGGATATTTTTTCCCCGTCCCTGTACCAGGCATAGGTGTAATCGGTGTTACCGGTATTCGTGGTGATATTAATAGTGATCGACCCTCCACAAAGGATATCGTCTGAGGCTTCTATGGTAACGGTTTCTTCCAGTCTCAATCTCAGGTCTATATCGTCAGACCAGATATCGCTGTCCTCATAAGTGGCTTTCAGGGCATAGGTGCCGTTCTCTGTGGTCTGATCTATGGTCAGGGATGTCCCGGTCCTGCCATCCAGATAATTGTTATTCCTGTACCATTGGTAATTGAACTTATTTTTATATTCGTCATAGACATCCATGGAGGTACCATCTTCGGTCTCGGCGTATATTCCGCTCAACCGAAGGGTTGCCGAAGCATTCTGGCAGGGGGTGTAACCGCCATCCGGATCGATCGTAATTACAAACCTTTCCGGACGGGCCACCCGGGTCCCGGGTGAAAAGACCTCGACCATACACCCGGAAGATTGTTTTACTTTTACTTTGTATGTTCCGGGTTCATTAATGGTGATCGCGCGGTTATTGTTGCCCGGTAAAGGAACATTGTCCTTATACCAGGTATATTCGGGGGCGCTGGCCGTTGTGGAGGCGGTAATGGTCACCGTTTCACCCGGTAGCAATAAAACATTGCTGCCTTTATCGGTAGTCACGGAGATATCCGGGGTGGTCACCTGTACGCTATTGGACTCGGCCATACATCCGCCCGGGGTCTCTACACGCACCCGGTATTCTCCCTGCGGGGCGGACGCATCCAGGGATAGCCGAGGGCGATATCCCGGATTGCCTACCTGTTCACCGTTCTTATACCATATATATGTATAGTTTGCACGATCTATATCTGCCGTCAGCGTGGCATTATCACCTGGACAGACCTCTTTGGCGGGGAGGCCGTCGTTGATGGAAACCTCGAGGGCCTCCCCCACGGTTACCGTCACTATATTGGATGCTGTATCTGAAGAACAGTATTGGCCATAATCGACTTCGGCATAGTACTGCCCTGCTTCGGATACCATAAATGAGGCTCCGTTTTCTCCGGGGACCGCCACTCCGTTCTTATACCATATGTAAGCACTTTCATCCGGATAGTTGTGTACGGAAAGCTCGTAATTCCCTCCCCCGCAAAGCTCTACGTCCCCTACTACATTCCCGTCAATGACATTAATGGTGAGCGATTGGTTCACTTTCCGGTAATAAGCAGGGAATTCATCACTCGGAGGGCTGAATTTTTCCGGTTTTGTACTACGTACCCTGACCCGGTATTTTTCACCTGCCGTGGTATCCGGGAAACCAAATTCAAATTCGAAAGTATCAGTATTGTTCATGTCCCCCACTCTTGCCAGTTCTGTGCTATTGGCAAAATCCCCGTTGGCATCCGACAGTTCCAGTATAAATTCATTGTCTTCCATCACACTACCGACAGGAGCCCAGGAAAAGAACACTTTAAAAGTATTATATCCGGATGACGCACAGGGCGTGTCGAAATCCAGCCTGGGTCTATCCAGGGTCTGTGCAGATAAAAAACACCACCCCCCTGCCGCGTAAAGCAGCAAAAACAAAGCGTATTTATGCATGAGGTGTGGTAATTTTTTATTCATAGGCGTCATTTGGGCATTGGGGGCCGGAAAACGGAAGGCTTCCTAAAAGCAGTATTTCCGTCCCGGGGGGTCGGGAAGTGTGGTAAAGCCCGGCGGGTCTAATTATGTCTGGAAAAATTCATACCTGTAAACCAAAGCAACACAAGAATCCGCCGGGCAAGCTACCAACAACTTGATTAACCCTTATTACTACAAAATACAACTAATGAAACATGTTGTTTATTTGCTGGTGTAAATGTATTGGTAGCCCGGGAAGTTTTGCCCTGAACCTGTATAGAACTATTTCTAATTTGTAGTAGAACTTATTCTACGGAGGTGTAGAACTCTTCCTAAAAACACATTAAAACTCTAAAAACAAGACAATTACAACACAACCAAGTTTAGTGACCCTAAAAGCAGATATTGAAACAGGTTGACTTGTATTTCCCTCAATACCCGTGATTATTGTACCGTTGGATATCTGGAAAATAAAAATTGAAGAGGTGGTGCGTGAAGAAAAAGAAAACAAATTGTTTAAAGTCGAAAAGTGTAATATTTCCCGGGGAAGATAAAACACAACACCACAAATACCTATCCCCGGGAAAACAATCAATACTTAAAAAAATGTGCACAGCACACCAAGAAGGTAACGGGTAAAGTATGCGGATCCGGGTTACGGGACCAGGTACCTGTTAAGGAAACCCTGTCCCCCCACATCCTGCCTTGCCTTTACCCTTTCCTTCTTTCTGACAGGAAGAACAGAAACCCCTTCGCCTTTAGTTTATCCCGAGTTTATCGAGAGAGGCTCAGGGTGGCAGATTTAATGTTCAAAGTTTAAGGTTATTTTGTTGCAGGTTTGGTTTTCAGTATTCGGTTCAGCAACCCGAACATATCCTTATCAGCCACCCCAAAGGCCCGGAACGAGGAAAAATACCGCTGCAACCTCATCCCGAAAGCCATCCGGGGGCAACTGAAAGGCTAAAGGACCATAAAACTTTTACGGCAGCCCGTCCTCCTCCGCACTTAACACATGAGGAGGAGCCCATGAATTTTTTTAAGGCTTTAAACCTCTTTAAAACCAACTCCTCTTACCTATCTGGTAAGTCCGGTAAAAATCTTCATCAGATCTGGCCAGGTAAAGTATGCCTTCTATGAGGCTTATCAATCCTCCTGCGCCAAAAGTAACTACTGTAAAGACGATTTGAACGATCCCTTCTTTTATATAACCTAAAACAAACTTATGTATTCCCAAAAATCCTATGAGAATGGCCAGAACCCCTGCCAACAGCCTCTTGCTCCTGTTTTCCGGAGCCCATTCTTCTGTGAATTCCGTACTATTCTTCGTTATTTCGGGGAAACCTTCTGTTTCTTTATTTTCCGGATGCATGCTTTTTGGCGGTTTTGGGGGTTGTTAGTTTTGGTACCGGTTGCCAGTTGCGGGTTCCCGGAAAAAGGTCTGCCATCATCACAATTTCATCATTTAAGACGGTGCGAAGGTATGTCATAACAACACTTTCAGCATAAAAAACGGGGTAGAACAAGTTCTAAAGTTGCCTAGAACTTATTCGATCCGCACCGCAGACGGCGTTGCTTTCCCGGGAGGAAACACCTGGCAACCTCCATTTTAAACCTTCTTCAAACGGTGTAAATATGTGTTCTGACTCTGTTTTTTCGCAAAAAATGATTAAATTTGAATGGTATTTTCACAGCTAATACCTGAAACTATGGAGTTGTTATCCTACAAGGGTACAGCAAAATACAACTCCACTCCCCTTTACCTGCTGAGCTGTTTAAATAAAAAAACTACCCCATGAAAAGAACACCACGGATCGCCACCCCGGAAGGAGGAGGCCTCTCTTTTGAGGTACCTGCCATACTGGAACGGCTCAAGGAACATCTGCATGTCAGGACCAATGCAGAACTGTCGAGTATCCTGGAGGTAAAACCCAATACTATCTCTACCTGGAAGAAAAGGAATACACTCGACTACCCCCGTATATTGGCCTTATGCAAGACTTATAGTATCGACATCCACAAGCTCTTTTTCAACAGGTCGGGAACGAACACCCCTTTCGATGTAAAGGATAAAAAGGGATTTAACGTAGTTACAAGGGATTCTTATTTCCAGTATGTCTCCCAGCTAAACCAGGAAAGTTTTATTCAAAGTTTACCTAAATTTTATTTTCCCTTTATCTCCGGTAAGAACATCAGGGCCTTCCAGGTCATGGGGGCTTCCATGTTTCCCATATTGAGAGACGGTGATTTTGTGGTGGGAGAATATATAGATGCAGATACAGAGACCCTGGTAAACGGAAAGATCTATGTCCTGGTAAGTAATATTAAAGGTATTTATATTTGCAGGATCCGAAAAGACCCGGTAAAACCGGAAGTTATACATCTCGTAAGGGACAATGAAACGGAAAATACCTTGTCTGAAGTGAAAATGACAGTAAATGAGATCATAGAACTCTGGGAGGTAAATTCTGTATTTTCATTAGACCTGATAGGAAATGCTAAAAGAGAAAATCGCCCCCGGTAAACAGCAAGGGGTATTTTTGCTTTTCCCTGTATACTGTCTTTATAATTATTTCTATGCTTTTTTATTCTTTTCCCTTATCTTTTTCCGCAATTCCTCGAAATGTTCATCGGCTTCCTTTTCTTTTTCCGATGGGTAACGACCACACAAAGGCTCCAAATCTTCCCAATGCTCCTGCATCCAGTATTTGATGGATCATTCCTAAAAGTTGGGGACTACGCAAAAATTCTGGATAGTCTAAATAGGAAAAATTCAGTATTCTTCACACCTCTAAATTGTGCTCTAAAGGCTTTTATTTTGGCATTGAAGGACTCTGCTG
>NZ_JAHKRR010000010.1:41397-156554 GCF_018863395.1 Sinomicrobium weinanense | reverse complement strand
TTGATGCCTGAATTCCAAATCGTCTGTCAGGATGTCAAAAGTCACCTTTGAAACATGGTCCACAAAAAATTTCACATCGTATAGGGTTTCTTTTTTCTCACCCGGCACCTGTTCTAAAACTTCTTGCACAAAAGCTTCGTTATCGGTAATGATCCTTCCGTATTTATAATTGGGGATCCATTTTGGGGTTAATTCGTTCCCTTCCCGATCATAAAACCTAAAAGATTGGTAATCAATATTTATAAATTTTGCACCTCTCTATGTTTCTATATTTGAGGTATGAAAGACAAAAACAAGAATATTACACCGTTAGAGGTTTTTCTTGTGGTAATGATCATTGTCCTGGGACTATTGATCATACATCTAAGTTATTAGAAAATTGTACTAACCAAAATACCGGATTTAAAGATTTGGAACATAGGATAAAACTGGCTACGAAAAGTTAGTGCCTGTCTGACGTTATAAGATCAAAAAATGTAGATGAGATCTTTGGGAGGCAGGGAGATCAAAAAAAAGAATAAGCATGGTTTTTTATCCTTTTGCAATTCCGGGTAAACCTAAAAAATTAGTGTAAAACAAGTATAAAATGGAAAGAAGAAAATTTATTAGAAATATAGGGCTAAGTGGTGCTTTGACAGGGTTTGGAGGTGTGGTATCAGTCAAGGGGTCCTCATTGTTTCGCAATCAGAACGATTCAATAAAAGGGACAACTTTTAATCTTAATTACGCTCCTCACTTCGGGATGTTTAAAAATCATGCGAAAGACCTTGAAGATCAGTTGCAGTTTATGTATGATCAGGGGTTTAGGTCGTTAGAGGATAATGGATTGATGAAAAGGCCAAAGGAAGACCAAAAGCGAATAGCACATAAAATGACTAAGTTAGGGATGGCCATGGGGGTATTTGTAATTGACGGCGGCGGGAATTGGAAAACGTCCCTTACTACAGGAAAAAAGGAATTCCGGGAAGCATTTGTAAATGAATGCAAAAAGGCAGTTGAAGTGGCCAGATTGGTTAATGCTAAATGGATGACCGTAGTCCCTGGTTTTTTTGAAAGGAAATTATCAATGGGGATTCAGACTGCCAATGTCATAGAAGCATTGCGAAGGGGCGCAGAAGTCTTGGAACCGCATGGTTTAACAATGGTGTTGGAACCTTTGAGTGATACTCCCGAACTTTTTCTCAGGCATGCCGACCAGACCTATATGATCTGCAAGGCTGTCAACAGCCCATCATGTAAAATATTATATGACATCTATCATATGCAAAAAAATGAAGGTCATTTGATTTCGAATATGGAAGCCTGCTGGAGTGAAATTGCCTATATACAAATCGGTGATAATCCGGGAAGAAAAGAGCCGGGCACAGGAGAAATCAATTATGAGAACATATTCAAATATATTCATGAAAAAGGGTATAAAGGGATTTTGGGAATGGAACATGGGAATATGCATCCCGGCAAGGACGGAGAGCTTGCACTTATCGAAGCATATAGGCAGGCGGACCCGCTTTTATAGTAATAAAAATAGATATAGTTTTATTTGTTGGGAACGATTTCCCAATATATTGCCCATCGTTTGCATGACAACTGGGTGCTATGAAAAACTTGCGCGTAAGATGAAGGATATATGGTTAACGGAGCCTTTTACCTTATAACGCCAAGTGAAATATCGACTTCCGGATCTTTGCATACCCATTTTTGAACTTTTATATCTTTTTTGATGATTAATTTTATTGAGTCAGAGTTGAATAGTTAGTTAGATGAACTTATTCGGGAGGCCTGAATATTTAAGTTTGGCAGAGACCTCCCGGTAAGTCATTTTTCCAGATCATCTAATAACAGTGCTTTTTACATAAGATTAGAGACCTCCCGATTCCTACCAAAAACAGCCCTTTATAGTTTTAAGATACATTAGAACAACGAAAACAGAAGGTTGTAACTATAGACGAAGTCATTTTATTGATGGGTAAAAATAACAGTTTTTTAATAATATTTCTGCTTTGTTGCAATATGATAAAAAAGCTTACCATGTAGTTAGAAATAGTTGACAAACATGCTCCCGGCCTATTTAAATTGCATTGCTTTCTTCTTTACGCGAAGAATGAAATTTTTTTAACCAATTAAAACCATACATTATGAAAAAAAAAGTGTGCAATCCTTCGAGGATGATTCCCGAATGTCTTTTATGTGGGCTTATACTGCTGCTTTTTTCTTTTTCCACAGCCTCGGCCCAGGGGATCAGCGGTAAGGTTATCGGGGAAGATGGCCAGCCAATACCCGGGGTTAATGTGATTGTCGAAGGGACTACAACAGGTACGATTACTGATTTTGACGGTAACTATGAAATAAGCCCGGGGACAAGTGACCCAGTGCTTACATTTTCCTATATTGGCTATGAAACCAAACGGGTTCCAGTAGGAGAGCAGAAGATTATAAACATAACATTGGTCTCGGATGTTGAGGCGCTCAAGGAAGTAGTGGTTATAGGGTACGGAACACAGACCCGGACCAATATGACCTCAGCCATCTCTACAATTAATCCGGAAGAGGTTATGGCCAGGCAAACCCCAAGCACGATTTCCTTGCTTCAGGGACGTTCCCCGGGGCTCCAGATCGTGCAGAATTCGTCATTACCGGGAGCAGAAAGTAATCAGATACGTATCCGCGGTCAGGGGACGTTCAGTTCAGCCGGGAGTAATCCCCTGATATTGATTGACGGAGTGGAAGGGAGATTGGAGCTCCTGAACCCAAATATGATAGAGGACATTTCCGTTCTTAAGGATGCTGCCTCAGCCGCAGTTTATGGTTCAAGGGCCGCCAACGGTGTGATCCTGGTCACCACCAAAAAGGGGAAAGGAGGCCGGTTGAACGTTGAATATTCCTATAATTATTCCGTTCAAAAACCTTCCATTAAAATAAAGCGTATCAGTGACCCGGTAGAATACATGGAATTGGTAAACAAAGCCATTGATTATTCCGGACAACAACCTCAGTGGCGTTATACCGATGAAGAGATTAACATGTACCGAAATGGTGAGATCCCCACTGCAGACTGGACAGAATGGCTGATACGCGATTCGCCCATACATAAGCATTTTCTCAACTTTAGCGGGGGCAAAGAAGGAACGACCTTTAATGCCGGTCTGGGTATATTGGACGAAGAAGGGTTGTTACTTGCAACAGATTACAAGCGTTATGATGCACAGGTAAACTTTAAAACCAATCTTGGCGGACGTGTAACTTTCGGGAGCAATATTTCCCTGGCCAAGGATAAAAGGCACGATACCGCATTTCAGACCGGTAGCAGGCCTTCGCAACTGCTTACCTCCAACGGTTCCGAAGACCAAATGCTGGCAGCTTATGCAGCCCCTCCTTTAAGTACCCCCGAATTGCCCGACGGCAGTGGAAGGTTCACCGGCCTTGTCCTGGAGAATAAAGGAGGGAACAAAAACCCTATTGCCATAGCCAAAGGTGGTGGCGGTAAGGAATGGGTCAGTACCTACCTGATGTTCAGCCCTTATATAAATGTGGAGATAATAGAAGGCCTGTCGGCGGAAATAAAAGGTGCCTTTCGTTTTGAAGAAGAAATGGGCAAGGCCTTTGTAGCAGTGGCAGAGACCTATGAATTTTTTGCTCCGCATAATTTCAGCGGTATAACAGCTTCCACCAATTCGCTGTTTCAGCGTAATACCCGGGAAAACCAATACACGTTGTTCGGGACAATAAATTATGAAAAGACCTTTAAAGAGGTTCATAACCTGACCGCCATGGTCGGGTACCAGCAGGAAAATTATCGCAATGACAGGTTGGAAGCATATCGAACCAATTTATCTTCCAAGGAATTATGGGAAATAGACGCCGGTCCTCCCGCAGTTCAAAACAATGGTGGTACCGCTTTTGAATGGGCATTGCAATCCTTTTTTGGAAGAGTCAATTACAATTACATGGACAAATATTTGTTTGAAGCCAGTTTTCGTAATGACGCTTCTTCCCGATTTCCCGAGGCAAACCGCTGGGCTTTCTTCCCTTCGGTATCTGTAGGGTGGCGTATGGCCGAAGAAGCCTTTTTTTCCAATGTGAACTGGGTGAGTGAATTGAAGCTGAGAGGTTCCTGGGGACAGCTCGGAAACCAGAACATAGGTAATTACCCTTATCAGAGTACATTATCTACAACAGAATACAATTTTGACGGTACCCTGGTGCAGGGGATAACACTACGGGACCTGATCAATTCCAATATCAAATGGGAAACCACTACCGTTACGGATATCGGGATAGACTTTTCCCTTTTTAATTCTGCATTGCACGGCTCGGTGGACTGGTATAAGAAGACCACAAAGGATATTTTAAGGGACCTGCAAGTGCCCTCTCATATCGGTGTGGGAGCCCCGGTCATCAATGATGGTATCCTGGAAAATACAGGATGGGAATTTACATTGGGATACAGGAACAGCATTGGAGATTTTAACTATAGTATCAATGCAAACCTGGAGACCTATAAAAACGAGTTGATAAAATTTGGCGCCAGGGAAATAAGCGGGGTCAATCTCCGGGAAGAAGGATTGCCATATAATCAGTACTACGTACTCATAAATGACGGGGTTTATCAAAATCAGGCAGAGATAGACAACGGACCTGTTCCGGACTATTCGGGAAGCACTCCTCCAAAACCCGGGGCATTGAAATACAGGGATATCAGCGGGCCGGATGGCGTGCCGGACGGCCGGATAGATTTGCAGTACGACCGTGTCCCGGTAGATGGTGTATTCCCCAAAATTAACTACGGGTTGAATTTTGATTTCAATTACAAATCTTTTGACCTGAGTGTTTTTGTACAAGGGGTACACGGAAGAAAGACCTATGTCAGGGAATGGGGGGTATCCCCGTTCCGGCAGGCTTCTGCACCTCCTGTATGGTGGAGAGGGGCCTGGGACGGTGAAGGAACGTCCAATACGATCCCTCATATCTATATAGACGGATGGTCCCCTAACAGTCCGAACTCGACTTTCTGGCTGGGGAACTCTTCTTACTGGAGGATTAAGAACCTGCAATTGGGATATACCCTTCCTGTAGATATGGCCGGTAAATTACTGATGAAAAATTTCCGGGTGTATGTATCTGCCGATAATTTGTACACACACACCAAGTTCTTCCAGGGATTGGACCCGGAGCGGGCCTCTTCCGGTTCATCAAGGGGAGCGATCTATCCGCAGGCAACGATATATTCATTTGGAGTTAGAGCAACTTTTTAAAATTCACGAGATGAAAGTAAATATAAAATTACTGATATATCCTGTTATTGCAACAGCCCTGTTTTCCGCATGCGATGACTTTCTGGATAAAGAACCTTTGTCACAGCCCAGTTCCGAGATCTTCTGGAAGACAGAGACCGATGTAAACGCCGCATTGGCCGCTACGTATTCCATATACCGTACCAATATAGCCGGGTCTGTAGCCGGATCCAATGGAGTTTCGATCAATATAGAATGTCTTTCAGACAATGCCATTTCCGAATCGGGTTTTTTCGGTATTCAGAATATTATGCATGGCGGGATCCATTCCGGTACCGGAGGTGCCGTTCAGGATTTCTGGCGATTGTGTTATGAAGGAATTGCCAACTGCAATTATTTTCTCGACAATATCGACCAGGCCAAAGATTTCCTGAGTGAAGAAAGCTATAACCAATATAAGGGAGAAGCCCTGTTCAACCGCTGTTATTTTTACAATGAATTGATACAATTATATGGAGATGTACCCTTGCTGTTGCACTCACAGAGTATTGACAGTATGGAGGTTTTTAAAAACAAACCCCGTGTTCCGAAACCTGAAGTAGTGGAACAATTGCTCAAGGATATTGACATAGCTATTTCAGGATTGCCCAATATTGCCTATACGGATGGTCATGCCGTAAAAGGAAGCGCTATCCTGTTAAAAGTACGCATTCTTATGAACAATGAACGATGGGCTGAAGCTGCTGAAGTAGCATGGAGCCTGATAGGTGATGCCGGTAACCCGTTTAGCCTGCACGATAATTATTCCGGTATTTTCTTTGATGAACAGGAAGATAACCCGGAGATCATGTTCTCCGTACAATACCAGTTGCCCAGTGACGGGCATCAACTGGATCAGTATATCGGCAGCAGGATGTCTTTTTACCCGACAACACAGTTAAGAGATGCCTATGAAATAAAAGACCCGGAGACCGGGGAGATGGACCCCCGTCTCGGTATGACCATTTTTCAGGAAGGAGATCCCTGGATAATGCATCCGTCAGGGAAATTTCCGGCATTTGAAAATGATGAAGGCCGTACCTCCGAAGGCAATGTAAACTTTACGGGAATGGCGTTTAAAAAATGGGTCAACCCGACCCTGATCCAGGCACGTGATAAAGTAAGTGACCAGGACATTGTAAAGATGCGCTATGCCGAATTGCTACTCTCCTATGCAGAAGCCATGTTCGAAAGCGGGCAGGGTACCGATCAGCGTGCTTTGGACGCTATCAATGCCGTGCGTCAGCGCCCGGGAGTTGAGATGCCTCCCCTGAGTGTCCTGACCAGGGAGAACATTCGAAATGAACGCAGGATAGAACTTGCATTTGAAGGGTTGAGGTTCAATGATCTGAAACGATGGCAGATAGCTCATGAGATCATTCCTGAAATCCCCGGAAACGGTGCGGATGTACAGCGCGTGTTTGATGGGTACTTGTGGCCGATTCCTCAATCCCAAATGGATATTATGGAAGGTATTTGGGAACAAAACCCCGGTTTCTGACAGCAGGTTTTTATCTGAAAAAGGCGATTCACTCAAATAAAATAATACGGCAGGACTCTCCGGAAAAATGGCTTGTCCTATCTTGTTAATCTCATCCGTAATGAACAAAAAGAGAATATTTGTAACTGTTTTTTTTCTGTACCCCGTTTTAATGCTGGCGGTATGCAATCTTTTATATGGAACAGAAATAACGGTACCCCCCGATCCCTTCCCTTTAAAGATCCCCGTTTTTAGTCCCGATGGAACTATTGAATTCCATGTGTTGTCCGACCAGGGACGATTGTCTTATTGGATCAGCATGCGGAATGATCCCGTTGTAGAAAAATCACCCCTCGGTATTACTTTGAACGGTACAGATCTCGGCAATGGTGTACTATTGGGGAAGGCCTTGACAGAGCAAGTGAACAGGACCTATCCGTGGCGGGGAAAACACGCCGTGGCAACAGACCTTTATACAGCAGTGCGGGTTCCGATTACCCATAATGCCAGTGGCACCGAGTATTTCCTTGAAGTGCGGGTTTATAATGATGGGGTGGCTTTCCGCTATGTAGTGCCGGGAGAAGGCATACGTAAGGTGTCCGGTGAAGGAACAGGGATTAAAATCCCTGCCGGGAGTACGGTCTGGTATCATGGTATTGTGGGGATGCATTATGAGGAAAAACATAAGGAAAAGGACATTTTACAAATAGAGGCAGGCGAGTGGGCGGGCCCTCCAATGACAGTAAAATTACCCGGAAAATCAGGATATATGGCCGTTACGGAATCGGGAGTTATAAAAAGTTCCGGTGATAACTTCCCGGGGATGGCGCTGGAAGCCGATGGCAAACGGGGTTTTCAAGTTCGTTTAGGGCATGAGCACCCCGAAAACTACCCTTATGTACTGCGATATGGAAAGGAAGACCACAAACGGTTGACAGCACCGCCGACCTTTACGGGAAGTATCGAAGGGCCCTGGAGGGTCATATTGATAGGCAGAGACCTGAATACACTATTCAATGCGGATATTGTCCATAATGTTGCCCCAAAACCCGACCCCGGGCTTTTTCCGAAAGGGTTCGATGAAGAATGGCTGGCCCCCGGACGGGCAGTTTGGGGCTACCTAACCGATGAACCCCGTACATTGGAAGGCATGAAAAACCTGTCCGGGCTGGCAGGAGAATTGGGATTTGAATACCATACGGTAGAAGGGCATTGGAGGCGGTGGTCCCTGCAGGAAGAAAAGGACTTTGTAGCGTATTCCAACAACTTAGGTGTTAAAGTGATCTATTGGGAGCATTCCAAAAACCTCAGGGACCCAAAAGCCCGTTCAGACTTTTTTAAACATCTGCATGAGGTAGGGGTCTCCGGGGCGAAGATCGATTTTCTGGACCACGAAGCCAAAGAGGTCATCGACCTCTATGCGGCCTGCCTGAAAGAAGCCGCACAATATAAATTAATACTTAACTTTCACGGTGCAAATAAACCTGCTGGGGAGGCGCGTACCTGGCCGAATGAAATGACCAGGGAAGGAGTTTTCGGAATGGAGTTTCGCGGACCCTGGGCAACACATAATACCACCATTCCGTTTACCCGGCTGCTGGCAGGCCATGTAGATTATACTCCTGTCGTCTTTGGCGAACGCAGGGCAGAAACTTCGGAAGCCCACCAGTTGGCCAGTGCAGCGATATTGCAGGCCCCTATGCTCAATTTTGCCGAACACCCGCAGAATTTACTGGCGCATAAAGCCGTGGAATATATCAGACAAATCCCTACAACATGGGATGAGACCATTGTACTCCCTGGTAGTGAGATCGGAAAGCTAGCCGCTTTTGCGCGTCGCAAGGGAGACCGATGGTTCATTGCCGTTATGAATGGGGAAAAGGGAAACACCATAAAAATGGACCTTTCTTTCCTGAAAAATGAAAAAGATTATGACATGATGATGATACGGGATAAAAAACCGGAGGAGGCCAGGGTGGTACTGGTCAGAAACAGGCAGCTGTTCGGAGGGGGAAAAGGGGTTGCGATTGACAGGGCAAAGGTAAACCGCAGGGAGTCCTTATGGATAGACCTGATTCCGGGAGGTGGTTTTGTCGCTGTTATTTCCGAATAGGACATCATGAAATTTTATTTGCCGATCACATATTTTAATCATAAGGAATAAATAAAATAAAACCGACACCTTTAAACATACGGGATAATAATTATTTTGAACATCAAAGGTCCCGTCTTACCGGGAAAAAACAATAAAAATAAGCAGATGAAATCAAAAAGTAATAAGAATCTATGGGCAATAACCGCTATTTCCGGGATGCTTTTGGCGAGTTGTGGAACACCCGATAAATATTTCCAGGATTTTCCCGAAGGGGCTGTTCCCGGGGAAGTGGGGAAGAAGGTAGCAGAACGTTTTATAGAAGTCCCTCATCAGAATTTCGGACGTCCCGGCATGCCCAAGCGCATTACCTATCCTGAAGTATGTACATGGTACGGAGCGCTTACCTACGCAGGGGAAAAGAGAGATAGGGATCTTACGGAACAGCTGGCGAAACGTTTTGAGCCTTTGTTCTCTTCAGAATCACATTTAGTACCCCTTCCGGATCATGTAGACCATACCGTATTCGGAGCGGTACCGCTTGAACTGTACATCCAGACCAGGGAAAATCGTTATCTGGCTATGGGACGGAATTTTGCAGACAAACAATGGGGGCCTCCGGAAGGCCCCAGGGTAAAACCCGAATCCCATAAATATTATGATAAGGGACTTACCTGGCAGACCCGAATGTGGATCGATGATATGTATATGATCACCGCTGTACAGTCACAGGCGTACAGGGCGACGGGAGATATAAAATACATGGAGCGTGCTGCCGGGGAAATGGTGGTATATCTCGATGCCCTGCAAAGACCCAACGGGTTATTCTATCACGCTCCGGATGTTCCTTTTTTCTGGGGGCGCGGCAATGGCTGGATGGCTGCGGGAATGAGCGAGCTACTTCGTTCGCTGCCCGAAGACAATCCCGATTATGACCGTATTATGAAAGGATATAGGACCATGATGGCGTCGTTGCTAAAATACCAGACCGAAAATGGGATGTGGAGACAATTGATCGATGACCCCGAATCCTGGCCCGAAACTTCCTCTACCGGGATGTTTACCTTTGCAATGATCACCGGGGTTAAGCAGGGATGGCTGGACGGGGACATTTATGGCCCGGCTGCACGTAAAGGGTGGATTGCCCTGACCGGTTATATCAACCCGAACGGAGATGTGAGTGAAGTCTGTCAAGGTACCAATAAAAAGAATGATCGCCAATATTATCTCGATCGTGAACGTATGGTAGGCGATATGCATGGCCAGGCCCCTGTATTGTGGTGTGCCACCGCTTTATTGCGTTGATGGGGAAAATACGGATTGGTCCCACTTTTAAAGATATTGTCCAAAAATCAAATAAATAAAATACAATATGAACCGAAACCATGTCTTGCAGGCTATTCTGGCATTAAGCATGTTTGCCGTTTCCTGTACGTTCAATAAAAATGGAGAATTACATAAAATAAAAGCCGTGGAAGGTACAAACCGGGTAGATATATCAGAGGCAAAAGCTGAGGTTTACCTGGGGTCCGTAAAACTTCCGGAACACTTTGAAATCGAGGTGTGGGCGGCAGATGTTCCCAATGCCCGGTCGCTGGCGCGGTCCGAAGACGGTATTGTCTTTGTTGGGAACAGGGGAAAGGGAAAGGTATATGCCATTATCGATGAAGATGCAGACGGAAAAGCGGATTACCGCTATACCCTGGCCGAAGGCTTAAGGCAACCCAACGGAGTGGCTTATAAGGATGGTGATCTCTATGTAGCGGAAATAAGCAGGATATTGAGATTTCCTGATATTAAGAACAGACTGGCCGATCCTCACTATGAAGTGGTTTTCGACGGTTATCCCGAAGAAGGGCATCATGGACATAAGTTCATTGCGTTTGGCCCGGACGGGTATCTCTATGTACCCGTGGGGGCCCCATGCAATATCTGTGACCCCGAGGAAGAGATCTTTGCAGCGATCAACAGGATAGACGTAAATGCAAAAGAAATAAAACCCGAAGTAGTGGCCCACGGGATAAGGAATACTGTAGGCTTTGACTGGCATCCGGACACGAAAAGGCTTTGGTTCACAGATAATAACCGGGACATGATGGGAGACGATATCCCGAGCTGCGAGTTGAATGAACTGACCGAAACAGGTCAGCATTTTGGTTATCCCTACTGGCATGCCGGAGATGTAAAGGACCCCGAATTTGGCGATAAAGACAGGGAAGCATCGGCTTATAGAAAACCGGCGGTTAATCTTGGAGCCCATGTCGCTCCTCTGGGGATGCGGTTTTACAATGGGGATATGTTTCCTGATATTTATAAGAAATCAATTTTTATCGCTGAACATGGCAGTTGGAACCGGACCAGAAAGGTCGGTTATAAAGTTTCCCTGGTGGAACCCGAAAAGAATAACAGCTTATCCGTATTTGCCGAAGGATGGCTGGACCAGGAAAGCCAGCAAATATGGGGCAGACCGGTGGATGTGCAGGAATTGCCCGACGGCAGTCTCCTGGTATCTGACGATTTTGCCGACTGTATTTACAGGATTACCTATGAAGATTAAGGGACTTGAAAATCATCCCTTTTGTGTATGGGTTTGCCAAAATATCACCGGCAAATGCCAAAATTTATTCCTGGTCCGGAATGGATATTGTCGTATCATTACCACCGGTGTAATGTGCCTGTGGTAATTTTACGGGTGAATTTCCCCAGGTATCTTCATAATATAAAATGTTTTCTAAGGTTATACCGGAGGAATTCCGTGATTGGATCACATGTCTGTTGTTTTTGGCCCGGACCATCTTCACATCCGATATCCGGGCATCTGCAACATCGTCCAGGAATAGGGCAAACCTGCCATCCTGCTTTTCGTAATTAAAACTGCTCTTTTTTATGGTAAGCCTTTCCGTGTGTCTGGCCCAGAGGCCGTAGGATGGCTGTATCCCGAGGTTGGAAATATTGTATTGCCCCACACCCAGTTCGGGCGGGATGTTTTTGATATCCGAAACCGGATTTCCTCCTTTTACGAGGAGGTGGATATCCGTGAATTCTATATTTTTGATATGGCCGGTATGTTTGCCGTCAGGCAGCTTAAAATCCAACCCTCCTTCAACAGTATCCGGGTCGGGGAGTTTATATCCTGCAACTATGGGGGTTGCCTTGTACTGTGACCCGTTATATGCCGGCCATCTGTCATTCCTGTTCCTGAATGAACTTCCACCATACACTTCACGAATGTCCACACCCCGCAGCACGATGTTCTCCACTTGTCCTATATTTACATTGGTGGCAAGTAATTCGTCATGCTGAATTCCGTTTTCATTAAACCTGTACCTGCCTACACGGGCCCCCAGTACACGTGCCCTGTTGGAGATGGATATGAAAAACGGTGCCCTGGTCCTGTACATTTTCGAGCGGGAATGTACCGTTCCGGTATGTCCGCAATTGAGATGTACGTCCTTAACATGCCCGCCATCGTTGGAGGAAATGGAAAATCCGGCTTTATTGGCCCCGAGTACATAAATATTATCCACATGGACATCTTTTATATCATCTGCGGTTTCCGAGCCTATCTGGAAAAGGTTACAATTGGTGTCCCCGATAATATTTCGCACCATAAATTGCGAAGAGGGTCTCGTAAAACCCAGAGAACAGTCAGAACCCAGCTTTACGATATCATCGGAACTTACCCTGGAGTAGATATTTTTGACCGTTACCCTGTTACATCCCATAAAATCATATATATCACGGGCATTTGCCCCGTTATTCTTGGCAAAATAGGTATTGTGTACATATATATTGTCTGTTCCCGTAGCCAGCAAAGCGAAATGCCCTGCCTGATCTATGTGTAACATGTTGTCTGTTCGGAACGATTTGGCGCCGTCTTTTCCGATATAATAAGGTTCATCTTTTTCTGCGTCATACCAGAGGTCTTCCGTTCGGTAAAGTCCGCCTATTTCCAGATTAGTACACAGCTTAAAGGTGAACATCTTATCGGCACGGTTGTCCGGGGACCTGTCCATGACCTTATCACTGGTCACCAGGTTGCCGTTTCCCGTAATTCTGCCTGTTCCAATAATCTTTACGTTGTCGAGCCTTTCTCCGAAAAACATGGTATTCCGGAAAAAGGTATGCCCTACATCCTGTTTGGTAAGCCAGTTTTCCGGGTTGATATACGGGCCTGTGTCAGTGGGGGACAGGCCCGAACGGTATTGTTTATCACTAAACCAGGTGTTTTCCGGGGCATCAGCACCTTTTATTGCTTTTATCGTTGCTCCTTTGTCCAGATAGAGCCATACATTGCTCTTCAGATGAACGGTACGTACATGGTAGGTTCCTTCACTGAACAAAAGTGTGCCTCCACCGATCCTGTTGAGATATGTAACGGCCTTGTTAATGGTTTCGGTATCATCCCGATCCCCGTTGCCCGAAGCCCCGAATTGCTTGATGTCCATTTTTCCGGAATAGAAGTAGACCGTGTTGGAAGATCCCCTGTTTTCTCCATTTTCAACGAATAATCTGAAGGCGTACAGTTTATTGGGTTTCAAGCCGGATACGGCAAAAGCGGAGTGTTGAACATCGGGCTTTATTTGGAACGGTGCCCAGGTTTTCCCTGTATCTACGGATTGCATGAGGGTGGTCCGGTCATGGCTGTTGCCAGGAGTCCATGTCAGGTTTACCGAAGTATATGCTTCCGGGGATTCCCGGTAAGGAGTGTTTTTGTTCAATACTTTCCGCAAGTCGGAAATGGTCTTAACGGCTTTGAGCTGTGTTATTTCCGGGCCGGTTCCGGGACTGGAAAGGATTTCAGGCAGGGAAGTAGTATAAGTTGCCCTGAATACATAACTCCCTGTTTTAGGTAAACTTACGTCCCTGATCACAATTTTGAGGTCCGTACCGTTGGATGGCCGGAGGTCCAGGTTCTCAATACTAAGGACAGATCCTTTGCTTTTCTCTTCCGTAATAGTGGCTTTCCCTACTTTTAAATAGGGGTAATCTGCTCCTACACGGCCGATGGATTGGCGTTCGAGGTCCCTTAATTTTATATCTCCCCGGCCAATTACATTAACAGTGGTATTGTCCATGCCGATCTTTATCCCCTCCGGAAAATATATTTTGACCGTCGCATTGGGACTTCTTTGCCCGACGCTGTAAAGCAGGGTCAAGTCTCTTGTAGTATTTACGGTTATTTCGTTTTGCTCAAGGCGCAACCTGCCACTGAGAGCTCTTTTTTCGACAGCGATATAATATGTTTTATCCGGGCCGGGTTTTCCTTCCGGGGTAACGACAAGCCGATCGCCTGTGGCAATATTTCCCCGGACCCTTGGCAGGCCATCCCCGCTAAGTACCTTATATTTCTGGAGAGAGCCGTCTTTAGACCGTATCTGCCTAAAGAGTTGTTCTGCTTCCATACCTGTTGATACCAGGCCTTTATCTTCAGGGGTATCTACAGTGAACGAATAGGTACTTCCACTGATAACTACAATGGTATCCTTTGTGATCCGGGCAATGTGGGTGGAATTGTCGGAAACATCTATTTCAGTGCCTGTTGTTGTTTGTGCGGTTACCCCCGGAGTGAAACAGGAAATTAAAATAGCAAAGACAACCGATAGCTTCCATTTGTTCATATCCTTTCCTGATTTGCGATTAGTTTATCGATACGGCCTTCGGATCTGCCCCGGAGGAGATTTTAACCATGTTTTCAATTCCCGGTGCTTTATTTGCCGAGAGGCGGATATTGCCGCTGTTTTTCCCTTCTATGCGTATAAAGGCATCGGCGCTGCCTTTGGTTTCTATTCTACGGATTAAGGCACCTTTTACCTCTTCCAGCCGAAGGATTTCCGGTGCTCCGGAAGTTTCCGGAATTTTCCAGTCGGTGAGCAGAATGTCTTTTCCGTCTTCGCAAACAAAGGCAGGGCGAAGATCATTGGAACCGAGAATAAATCGTATTTTATTCAGATTTAAACCTTTTACATGCCTGGCCCATATACCGTATGCGGGAACTCTTGGGCCAAATGTTTTTATCTCGGGATACTGATCAATGGCTTCGGGAACTATTTGTCTTGCATGTTCCTCTGTTCCTCCTCCCGCAAGGTCGATCTCAATATTTTCGAGGGTAAGATCGGTGATATCGTGGCCCGGGACCCCCGTAATAAGTATTCCGGATGGTGGGGTCAATTGGGCTTCTGCCGCCGCCTGTGCCGTGACATTGCGAATAACAACATTTTCCATGGTACCGGTCTGTTGCCGGGTATCTTCATTTTTACGGAACACACTGAGGCGTGATCCTAAGCGGAAAAGCATGGGAGTCCTTACGTTTACCATGGTAATGTCGGAGATTTCCACGTTTCGCAAATGGGCTCCGTCAACAGTGAGCAGTTTTATACCTCCGTTCCGGGTATCGTAAATATGGCAATCGGATATTTTGATGTTTTCAAAGGGAGCCATGGATTCCGTACCCATTTTAATCCCTGCCTGCCTGCTCTTTAGCCGCATACCCTTAACCACTACATTACGACATGCCATTTTGCTGGAAGTGGTCTTGAAAACGAGCGCATCATCACCGCTGTCTATGTCACAGTTCTTTATAAATACATCCTGGCAACCGTCTATGCCGATACCATCGTTGTGAGCTACTCCGTGACTGATTATGGTAACGTTCTCTATCCTGATGTTCTCGGATTGAAAATAATGCGATGTCCATGCCCCTGCATATTTCAGGGTGACATCTTTAACCTTTACACCGGCACACCGGACAATCCTGAGGAGGAAAGGACGACGGCCCCAGCGTTCGGATTCGGGGCGCTTGTCTGTTTTTATGTGTTCTTCCTTGAGTTTGCTTCCCTGTCCATTAATAATCCCTTCGCCTTCTATTCCTATGTTTTTTGCATCTGCAGCGACGAGCAGGGCAGAGCCTACATTGATCCCTAAGCCCTCCGTGAAAGGGTCGATATTTTTATAGTTCGCTATATGAGGGCTTCCCAGTAAAACCCCTCCTTTTTTCAAGTGAAAGGTAACGTTGTCCTTTAGTTCCAGGGTTCCCGATAAAAAAACACCTTCCGGGAGAACTACTACACCGCCACCTTGTTCATGGCAGTCGTCAATGGCCTTCTGAATGGAATCTGTATTGAGTTTTTCGCCATCTCCCACAGCCCCGTATGCAGTAATATCAAAAACAGCCTTGTCCGGTTGAGGTTGTGCATAACTAACAAAGGCGGAAAGAATAAAATAAAAGTAATACAGAGCTTTTTTCATAATCTAAATATTTGTGTTCAGACAATTGTTATGATCTACGGCTTTGTATTTTTATCCTGAGGAATTTATGAAATTTTCAGGAAATTAAGATACATCCGTCAAAACTGAAAATTAAAATTATTTGTGTCAAAGGCGTTGTGTGTATTTAACCATTGAATAAACGATTTTGGCAATTGAAGAAAATCATTCTGGGCATTGCCTTATTTGGTTTAAGGAATGACCCTGACAGAGAGGAAGCCATAGGTCCGAATCCGGTATGAATCTATATAGCCGGACAAAATCTGATTTTAAATGGGTTGTCTTGCTTTTTATTTTATGTATTCCTTATCGATGAGCAGTTAAATTACCCCTGAAATCCCTGATCAAAAGGTTAATCGGTGTCGCTTTTTCCGTAATTCAGACCTGATATTGCCTATTGATCGGGATAAAAAGAAGTAAACATAATCATAAAAAGTGTTAAATATTTGGTAATGTATTTAAATGACCAAGTCATTTATATTTATATATTTATCCGGACTAAGGTATTTTGTTTTGACCGGTAGCATTAGAATTATAGTATTTTTCTTTATTCTGATCCCTTTACTGTTAGAGGCACAGGGATTGCTTTTCAATTCAAATGATAAATTGATTGAGGAGCGGACCGCCTATAGTGTTTTTGAATATGAGAAACCGGTTTTTGAGGGAGATTTTGGTATTACATTCAGGCTTAAAATAAATAAGCGTAAGACCTTTGGGCATATTGTTACTTTGAAAGCTCAGGGAAGTTTAGACAGTTATTCCCTGACTTACGTGCACGGTAATGACCAACAATCCACACTGAAATTTAATCAGGTTGGTATCCGAAACCTGTTAACTATTCCGCTCACTGATCAAATATTCTACCCGGGGAAATGGATGACGGTGTCATTGCATTTTGATTCCGCGAAAAAGCAAACAGTCATAAAAATCAATGATCGGGAATACAGGAGCAGGTCCTATTTTTTTGACCGTAAAATACGGCCCGAATTATATTTTGGAAAACATGAAAGCGTGATTGATGTTCCTGATATGAGCATCGCCCAACTGGAAATTGTAAATGCTTCCAGATCTTATGTTTTTCAGTTTAAAGAGAATAACGGAGAAATTGTTCACAACCAAAAAGGGAATGAGTACGGAAAGGTAATCAACCCTAACTGGTTGATCCAGGAATCCTTTCATTGGAAACAGCGGTATTCCTTTTCTTCGGATCAGGTGATAGCCATTTCATTCAATGAACCGGGACAGGAATTTATAATGGTGAGCCAGGACTCTATATTTCGCTACAATTTTGAAAACGGCAGGACGCGGAAAAAAGGTTTTGAAAATAAATTGCCGGTGCCCATGCGATTGGGATGCAGTTTTGTAGACACCCTGTCTAACCGATTGTATGTGTATGAGGTAAATGATGTGGCCAACCATATGTCTACCGTGGCTTCCATGGACCTTGACAGTTTGGTCTGGAGTTCACATAGTACCGTTCAGTTGCCGCAGCAAAGGCATCATCATAATCTTTTTAATGATTTTAAAAATAAAAAGATACTGCTATTTGGCGGCTTCGGCAACCAAAGGTTAACAAACGAATTTAATTTGTTTGATATTGAATCCAATACCTGGGAAACACTATCCTTTGGCGGAGATACAATATCGCCCCGTTATTTCTCCGGAGGCCTTCAACTCAATAAAAATGAAATTGTTTTATTCGGAGGTATCGGAAATCGATCGGGAGATCAAAGTCTTGGAAAAATATATTATTACGATTGCTATAAAGTTAATCTGGAAACTAAAACGATCAATAAATCATGGGACCTCGATAAAAGGGGCAAGGACATGGTTTCGTGCAGAAATATGATCCTTTCTGAGGATGCGAAAAGGTTTTATACGCTTAATTACCCTGAATACATGCCATCTTCATTATTGCAGTTATATGCTTATGATCTGGAAAATGGTACTTCAACGGTTTTAGGCGATTCAATTCCTATTACTTCTGAACGAATAAGGACCAATGCTAATTTATATGCCAACACCATTACCGGTGAGATTTTTTGTGTGGTCCAGGAGTTTGAGTTAAGTGGTGCCAATGAGATAAAAATTTACGCTATTAATAGCCCTCCGGTATCCCGACAGATGATTTATAATTATAATGCAAAGAAAGCCCCTGTTTTTTGGTTTATACTGGTGGCAATCGTACTGATGGTCTCAGGACTTGTATTTATAATATTTGTTTGGAGGCGCAAAAGAAGAAATAACCGGGATATATGTTTTAAACAAGTTCAAAGGCTAAAGACCGATGCCGATAAAAATTATACGGAATCCAATGGCATTAATGCAGTGTGGCTGTTCGGGAACTTTAAGGTAAATTCGGATAAAGGCAAAGATATTTCCTATTTGTTTAGCCCCAATATCAAGCAACTTTTTATTTTGATCCTTATACATAGCGTCAGGGAGCATTCGGCAGGGGTATCTTCCGAGATCATTTATGACGTATTATGGCCCGATAAATCTGTAAAGCATGCCAAAAACCTTAAAAATGTCACATTAAATCAACTGAGAAAAATAATTTCGGAATTGAAAGGGGTAGAAATCATTTATGAACAGAAGAACTTTAAACTGATTTACGAACAGAACTTTCAATGTGACTATTTTGAATTTCTCGAAGCTGTAAAAGGGCTCGATATTTCCATGCCCGAGGAAGAAAATTTGTCCCAGATTATAAAGATCATTAAGCGTGGCAGATTTTTAAAATTTTTAGAGAATGAATATTTTGACAGGGAGAAAAAGGAGCTGGAACTCGAAATATTAAAAGTGATACCTTTAAAGATTAAGAGATCCTATCAATCGAAGAACTATTACAAAACCATCCGGTATTGCGAAGTTTTATTTTATGCGGACCCATTAAATGAACTGGCATTTTATCATAAAATACATTCTTATTGGCACTTAAACCTTAAAGAGGAGGCCAGAAAAAAATACAATGCTTTTATCGTGAAGTACAGGGAATTTCTGGACGATGATTTTCCCTATACTTTTAGCGAAGTTATCAGGGAAATCCCCGGGGATTTACTGTTATAAGGAAAGGGCCGGGGGAGGCCCTTCCCGTACAACTAACTCAGGTCAAAATTTCCGCACTAAAAATAAGTGTTGAGGAATTCTTTTGTCTGTTCCGAGCGGTAATGCATTCGAACCCTCCATATCAGCTCTTCCACATTAACCACTTTGGTGTTGCCCTTAAGTTTTCCGATACAAAGCTGAGCTGCTCCCGGGCCTTTGACATAATTACCGTTATTTTCGCCTACCTCATCCTGGGACTCACCAATATCGGCAAAGCTGCTCCAGGCATGGACAGCGACCAAATTAAACGGGTTTTCGCCAGAATCCGAATTGACCTTGTTGGCAATATAAGTTGGAGTACCTTCATTTTCGTTATTATGATCCCCAAAATTCCAGATCGAATATTTTACGGTGATTATGGGGATATCATATCCTCTGGCGTTGGTCATCCACATAATTTCTCCCTGTCCGCCTGCATAAGGGGTGTATTGCACCGCTATGACGCCTTCCAGCTGGTCATTGGCATCGATATAGGCCTGATAGGCTTCCCGGGCCGCTGCCGAACGGACATCTTTGGCTATCAGCCCCAAAACCTTTACTCGATGTTGACGCATATGGGCGGCAGTGGCCTCTGCTAAGTTTTGTAACTCCGAAGCCCTGCTGCTGTTCATCCCAAAGGTGTCCGCATAGTTGTATCCTCCGCCAAAAGTTTGTACTAAGGTGTTATTTTTACCCTGTCGGTCAAAAAATGCCTGGTTGATATCCGGTGCTATCATGGACAGATTGTCTATCGGAAGACCAAATGACATTTTGGTCCCATTAGCCAGGGGGTGGCTATAGTATTCGCTTCCTCCGAAATCGTTAAGCATCCATTGCACATTGTCGCCATCAGATAAATAGAACGATACATATTTGTCACTGCCATCTTCGAAGTCCATAAATTGAGGGTTTTGCACTTTGGCCAGTCCTGGCTGCCTTTCTTTGTACAAGATAGAGGTCAAACTGGTATTATAGGCCCAATCGTAAGGGACCATTATTTTACCATACTCAGATATTTTACCTACGAATACATCTTCATTGACTCCCTGTTCCCAGCCATAAACAGGGGCATTTGGAGCAAGCCACTCCAGTACTTCTTCAAAGAGCTGGCTGTTTTGTCCGGCGGAAGGGTTGCCATGCTCCTTGTTCAGGTTAATGACAAACAAGTTATTCCTGATGGCAAATTCCCTTAACTCCCCGGTTTGAACCGGCATTACTACCAGGGCCTTATTGTTGCATTTATCCTTAAATTCGTTCCAGGCATCCAAAGTAGTCTTCCGGGTAGCATCATAGGTCATAGTATATCCTGCTTCTTCATAATAATCCTTATCGCGAACATCCACGATGATGGAGTTATATACATGTGAAGCTACGGAGGCCACAATATTGCTTTCCGGGTTGTTTTCCACATCGGTAAGTACATATCCGTCAAAAAGCCCCTTGAGTTGGAGCTCCACACCATCGGTAGGGCCGTAATCATTTCTTGCCAGTTCCAGTCCGCTTTGCAGCCCCTGTTCGTAAATACCGAGTCGTTCCAAACCTGCTTTAGCCAGTTTATAGGATTCTTTTCCGCTGTGGTCGTGTAACCAAACCCCTATTTCACTCTTACCCTGTTCCACTGCACGATTAGCAAGGCCGGCAAGGGATTGGCACAGTAAGTGGTATTGTAGCCCCCGTATTTTTTCGGTCTCGCCTAACTCATTGATATTTCCGATGGGGATTATTTCTACACAACCCCAGTATTTTTTTGGTTTTACAGACATTTCAGGTAGCCAGTACTGTCCCTTGTCACTTACCGGATCATATTGTTCCAGGTATAACCCGGAAGTTGTTTCCTGGTCCGCATAGTCATTGGGGTTTGGGGAGTCGTAATTGTCACAGCCTTTTAGGGCCATTATAATTGCCAGCAGTGATATAAGTTTTGAGATCATTTTTATATGTTTTGATTTCATTGATTTTAAGTTTAATAGTTGCCATATATTAATGTTCAACCTGCGAATGTTTTAATAACCTTCATTTTGGGTGAGGCCATTAACTTTATTAATTTCATCCTGTGGAATTGGACGAACCAGGTGCATATGACTTATATTGTCGTACTTCTGCACAAAGATGTTATATGATCTGGCCCGTTCAATTAGCTTGCCGGTGCGTTTTAAATGAAACCACCTGTCGTGCTCTCCCAAAAGTTCCCTTGCCCGTTCATCCAGAATAAAGTCCAGATCAATAGAAGAGACTTCCATTTGATCTATAAATGAGGGGGTTGAGGCAGCCCTTTTTCTCAATGTGTTAATACGCTCAATGGCTGTAGCGGTATTACCTGCACCCAAATAGGCTTCGGCGCTGAGGAGGTAAGTACCGGATAGCCGGAATATCACATCTTCACGAGAGCCCGGGCCTCCCCATTCGATCCGGGTATCTTTAAATTTTTTTATGATAGGCATTCTATCCGATCCGGTATTGAGCACAGGTAAGGCAGTTGATTGCGGGTACCAGACATATTCATCCTCTTCCTCAAATGGATAATATTGAAGTGCTCCCATATCGTTGCCGGAGCTGTCGTTCCATCTCGGGAAGTATATTCCAAGTTCGCCCAGGTGATCGCTATCGGGATGATTTACGTAGAACTCCCTCTGAAAAGTAGCATCGTAACGTATATCGGCTAATGGATTGTCAAATAACTCGTGGACTTTGGGGTTTACCCAGTAAAACCTTGACATTGCCGAATAATCCTTTTGTACCTTGTCGAACAGATCAGGTTCCAGGGCCACAATATTAAATCCGAATTGTGCCTGCTGCGGGTTGCCTGACCCTGAAAAGTTCCGGTCCAAACCGTATTGAATCGCCCAGATCACTTCTGAATTGTTCTGATTGTTTTCGTCGTATACATCGGCATAGTTATCGAGAAGAGCATATGGGCTATCGGCTCCGTCTATGATTTTATCCAATGTTGCTGCAGCCATGGAAAAATCTCCAGGCTGGGCATAGGGTTTGTAGGCCCTTGTTAAATATACTTTTCCCAGGAGTTGAAGCGCTGCTCCTTTTTGGGCGATACCGGGCTGCGAAACATCCCAGGTAAGTAATTGTACGGTTGCTTCCAGTTCAGCTATAAGGAAGGTATAGATATCGCTTTCCAATGCCCTGTTGGTTGTGGTAATAATTTCGGATTGTTCTTCGGTATACAGGGGCACCGGCCCGAAAGTTTCTACCAGGTAATAATAGGCAAGCGCCCTTAAAAAGCGCCCTTGACCGGTAATTGAATTGAAGGTTTCTTCGGTCATTCCTTCGGTCTCGGGAGTTGTTCTGGTAAGTAAGATATTGGTTTCCTGAACTATTTTGTACAGGTTTCTCCAATAAGGACCGACCACACCGGCTGTGGAATTAAATGAAGCGTCGTAACCATTAAACATCCGTTCGTCCGGGCTTTCGGTTATGGCCAGGTATAGATCAGTCCCGTAGTACTGCAACTCTCCGGTATTAAATACGTTCCTGTATTTGGCATATATATCCGCCAGTAATTTCTCTTGTCCGTCTTTTGTATTATATAAATCGTCCGTAACGGCGGACGGATTGTCTATTTCCAGAAAATCTGAACATGCTGTCGTTACGGCCAGCAATGTCACAACAATTATATTTTTGATTGATCTTTTCATATCTCGGATGGTTAGAAGTTTAAATTAAGCCCCAGTGTAAAGATCATGGGATATAGTGATAATTGAGTATTTAAGTTCTCTCCGATAACCTCAGGGTCAGCGCCTTTGTAGTCCGTAAAAGTAAAGGGGTTTTGAACCATGCCATATATACGTGCTTTCTGAATGCCCAGGGCATTATTCAGTTTTTCATTGGTGGAATATCCCAGTACAATATTTTGGACCTTAACAAAGGTCCCGGACACCTTTCCCAGTACCTGCGTGTAATAGGACTGGGCTCCTATTTCCTGATAGTTGTTGCTGGCGTTTTCAGGATTCCAGTAATTAACATCCAGCTTGTTCCAGTGTTCATTATCCCAGGCAGTAAAAACATAGGTAAAGGGGTCGTCATACAAGCCGCCAACCCGGGCATAAATATCAAAACTGAAATCAAAGTTTTTGTATATCAAAGTATTAGATAGCCCTGCGGTCCAGTCCGGGTTTGGAGATCCCAATATCTGATAGTCCTGTTCGTCAAGATTAAAATCGCCATTGACGTCCTCAACTTTAATATGTCCAACACTCTGACCGTAATCTGCAGCCAGGCCTGTTTCAGATTCCTGCCAAATCCCCAAGTGTTTAAAATCGTAGATAACATTGATCGGTTCACCTATAAACCAGCGGTTTCCAAGATCATCTTGTTGATCTCCATACAGATCCTTGATTTTATTTCTATTCAATGAAAAATTCAAACTACTTTTCCATTGCAGGTTTTTGGAGTCTATATTGACGGTATTAAGACTGACCTCAATTCCTTTGTTGGTTGTGGTACCTATGTTCTCATAGACCGAATCGAAACCATTAACAGTACCCACAGCTCTACTGAAAATAAGGTCGTCAGTGGTCTTATAATACAGATCAACTGAACCGGTCAATCTATTATTAAAGAAACCAAAATCCAGCCCTGCATTGTGTTCAGAGGTCATTTCCCATCGTAGATCTTTGTTCCCTCTTACATTGCCGATACCAAAGCCATTGATCCCGTTGTCGCCATAGGTATACCTGGAGAGATCTAGCTTGGTCCAGGTGATATCATGGCCTAAGTTATTGTTTCCGGTGTTTCCGTAGCTTACCCGTAATTTTAGATCGGTAATAAAATCCACGTCCTTTAGAAACGGTTCGTTCTTTATTTGCCATCCTACTGCTATGGAGGGCATAAAACCCCAGCGATTGTCAGCACTCAATCGGGATGTGCCATCATAGCGACCGGATGCTGTTAGGATGTATTTATCCCACATAGTATAGTTAACCCTGAGCATATATGAGGTCAGGGCAGACTCCCAGTAATAACTCTGGACATCACTTATTTCATCGGCCGTCTGGATCGCATGCCAATCAGAATTGTACGGTAAGCCGTCTCCACGCATTGATGACCCTTTATGAGTGTCCTTTTGAAGGCTGAATAAACCTATTGCATCCAGTTGATGCCCGAAGGCAAACTTTTTCTTATAAGTAAGGATGTTATCCCAGACCCAATTGTTGTTTCTGTTTTCACTACGATAGGCTCCTGCGGGGTTAACACCTCCCTTTTGCTGGGTAAAGGTGCCTATCCATTCCCCGTTAACACGGGTGTCGAATTGATAGGCCAGTTGAGATTTGACCGACAAGCCTTCAAAGGGCTTAACTTCGATGAAAGCGGATAAATTGGCATAGATAGCCTCTGTCTCCCGAATATTGTTTTCATTCTGAATAAAAGGGTTGATTTTGCTAGAGGTGGGTTGAACATTAAAAGCATAGTCTCCATTTTCATCGTATGGACTGACAATAGGAGGAAGGAAGTAGGCGTTGATAAGGGTTTCTTCGGCACCGTGATTAGTGTTGTTCTTTGACAGATAGGTGGTCATTCCGGTTGAAACCTTGTCGGTCAGTCGATGCTCAAGGCCAATATTACCAGTAATACGTTCAAAGCCTTCTTTTCCAATCATCCCATTGTCCTTTACATAGCTCATACCGAACGAATATGATGTATTTTCAGAGCCTCCGGAAGAATACAGGCTGTGATTGGTAACCAGGCTGTTGTCGGAGATTTCCCGAAGCCAGTCATAATATTCCCCATTACGGATTCTGCGTTTTTCATCTTCGGTCAGAAAATCGGTGCGGTTCAGGGATGCATCGCCGTATTTTTTTCTCCATAATGCAATTCTGTAATCCACATATTCCAGGCCATTTCCCTTATTTCCGATCATATCCGGAATCCGGGTTGGGGTTTTAATCCCAACAGAACCGTTATATTCAATTGAGAACCCTTTCTTTTTGGTGGCGCCTTTGGTGGTAACAATAACCACCCCGTTGGCCCCCCGGGACCCATAGAGGGCGGTAGAAGCGGCATCTTTTAAGATGTCTATGGATTCTATGTCCGAAGCATTGATATGGGCAATCCCGCTATAAGAAGGAACCCCATCGATAACATACAACGGTTCATTCGAAGAGTTTATGGAATTTTGCCCTCGGATCTGAATAGACATCCCGGCTCCCGGACGGTTGGACGATTTGGTAACCAAAACCCCCGATACCCTGCCATTCAGAGATTCGGAAATGTTAACGTTATTGGCTTTGACCAATTTGTCGCCAGATATGGCGCCTATGGACCCGGTAACGTCTTTTTTCTCCACAGTACCATATCCGATTAAGACAATGTTGTCTAAAAGCTGTGCATCGTCTTCCAGGGTTACGGTGAGTGATTGGGAGGTAGTGATTGTATACCTTTTGGGTTTCATCCCCAAAAAACTTATAATTAACACTTTTCCCGGAGGGACCTCAATTACAAATTTACCGTCAAAATCAGTAACTACTCCGATAGATGAGTTTTCCACATAGACGTTGGCCTGGGGTATGGGCAAACCATCCTGGGCCAGTACGGTGCCGGTAACTTTAATATTGTTATCCGTTTCTTGAGACCAAATGGCATGCGGTCCCATATACCACAGTACGGTAAAAATGACTAAAAGCCTGTATATGTTATCATATGATGTTTTCATGTCTGGAGGAGATTTAATTTAGTTTTCGATTGGTTTCCATTTGTATTCCCCGACGATTTTGGCAATATGCTTCCCGGTTTTATCCGTAATGTTTTCATCATCTTCCGGAACCATCGTAAAATCCCAGGCACATTCCAGGTCAGCTTCATTACCTGAAACATCGGAATGCATCAGGGAATTGATTTGCTGAACCGACATAGCCGAATTCCAAAAACGAAACTTTTTGATATGGCCGGTCATACACCTGCTTTGATCGGTCGGTTCCTGAAAAGCCCACATGTTGTAATTTCTGGTATTGGGTTGGTAAAGCTGCAGTTCACCACCATCATTATAAATGTCATTGGTTTTACTAAAAAATAATTCTCCGTTGACATACATTCTCAATTGTCCTTCGCTAAGGCTCTGGTCATAGACCATAGCAATATGATTCCATTGTCCGTAAGTTTTCGGATACGGGTTGCCGAATTCAAGGACACGGGACTCCTGTGGCCCCATTCCTAAAGTAGCCCTGAGGTTATCACCCAAAAAATTGATCATCCAACCTTCCTGGGGTTGTCCGCTGTTATCGAAAGTGGCTATAAAATCACCTATACCACTTTCAAAAAAGTTTTCATCATATTTTAGCCAGGCCTCTACAGTAAAGGCATCATCTCCTCCAAAGACGGGGTTGGATCCAAACTCTATCCTGCCTTTTTGATCAATGCCGTAAACGATCAATTCTGCGGGTGTTCCGGGAGGTAGTGTAAGTTGTAATGAGTTTCTGAATTCGGCAATGGCTTTGTTTGCGGTATTGCAATAATTGTCAGCTTCGTATTGCAGGGTAAAATGTCCGGCAAGCCCTTGTGAAATGCCCAATTCCAATTCATCAACAGATTGCAGAAGGGCATCGGCATTTTCCTGTGGATACATACCATCTTCTTCACCTATGGCAGCCGTATCCAGGGTTGAAGTCATAATGTCCAGTTTTTGATAAAGACAATCGAGGTTAACTTCCCTTTTTTCAATTTTGTCATCTTCACTACAGGAGTAATAAATAAGCAGTAAGCAAAAAAACAATGGAAAGCAATTTGTTTTTCGACACATATTAGGTTGGTTTAAAATTAAAATCGCAGTAAATGTATTTTTGGGCAGTTAACTCGGGAATTAATTAGTGATTAATAATCGATTAATTTTCGATTAAATTTATTAACTGCCTTGTATAGGAGGGTGTTTTTTGGGATTTTGATAATGTTTGAAGAGTTTTTTTGGTAGAATCAAAAAATAGTCCTGAGGATAATCGGGATACCCGGATTTCTTCTTTCTAAAATGGAAATAGACAGGGGCTAACGGATGCTTGCATCCATAATAAAATTCCAAAAACGTGTTTGGCATTACCATTTTTGGTTTTTAGCTAATTTTATGATAATACCCAGGGATTTTTAAGGTAGATGCTTCTTCTTATGTTTTTTATCCGGAAGGTATGGAAACATGAATTCGAATTTCTCCGATGGGCTTATAACACTAATTCCGGGAACTATTGCCGGTAAAAATATTCAGACCAAAATACGACTGTAATATAGGGTATATACGCTCAGTTTATCCTGTAAAAAACTTTAATACGAAATTTAATGCGATATCCCTGTTGAACTGTGAAGTATTGAAAAAAGCAGGGGTAATTTTTTATGTTCAACAGGAATACCGTTTTAATTATGGTGTCAAATTGAGGTTAAGACACCTCCCTCTGCTCTTAAGACTGCTCCATTGGTTATAACCGACAGCGGGCTGGAAAGATAGACCGCGAGATTGGCAATCTCTTCCGGTGCAATGAATCGCTGTAGTAAGGAAGTTGGGGTTACACTACTTATCCTTAATCATTAAGATTTTAATTAGTCCTTTTATAGGATTATATTGTATTTGAATTCAAATGATTAAATTTGATGTATAGAAAGCCGAAACAGCCGTTATAGGTGCCCTAATCGGTGTCTTTTTTGAAAGATGAAATATGAACTTCTGATTTTTAACGGGGTGTAAAATGAATTTGAATCCTGTCACCCCGACCAGTATTTACAAGGGTTCAGAGAGTTTTTCCTTGGACCCTTTGTGTTTGTTTGCATACAATTTGCTAATAATTACTTTCAACCCTTAAAGAAGTAAAGAAGGACACCTAAATACCCTACGGAAAGTGCGACGGATTCCTATACCAATCCACGATACAAAACAGACCACCCTTCGGTATTCGGGACTTACGGCATGTTGCCCGGAACTTCCGGCCTGGACACTACAGTCATGCGCCGTACATTTGATCTGATCTGGGAGAACTGGGCCTGGGAAGACCCCTGGGGTTGGGATTTCCCCATGACCGCCATGACCGCAGCGAGACTGGGGATGCCGGAAAAAGCCGTGGATGCCCTGCTCATGGATATACAGACCAATACCTATCTCCCGAACGGTCATAATTACCAGGACGAACGGCTACGCCTTTACCTTCCCGGAAACGGCGGAGTACTGGCGGCCGTAGCGATGATGTGTGCCGGATGGGACAATAGTGAAGATGAAAATCCCGGTTTCCCGAAGAACGGTAAATGGAATGTACGTTGGGAGGGGCTATCCAAAATGCCGTAAAATATATGCAGGTTATTTATCGCAATTTTTACGATTGCGATAAATAACCTGTTGTATATAAAACTATTCCGAATTATTCGTCATGGCCAAGCAATTGTAACGAGCTGTCATTAATTTCAAATTGATGTTTTTTCAGCATATTCAGGACTTCCGCTCCTGCGAGTAGCACGGGGCCATATCCGTGGGCGGCATAGACGTTGACGGGCCTGTAATAATAAAATGCGGGGTCAAAGCCCATTCCCGTTCCCACGCAGGTACCTTCCACCTGGCCTTTTTCGTTCACTTTGGTGGCCACGGCATTCCACCCCAGTAGCACAGCTGGGGCATAAGCGAGTTTATCCACGTATCCCTTATTGATGGCCCGGGCAATCGAATAGGTGTAAATGGCGGTAGCGGAGGTTTCCAGATAAGTGTCAGGGCAGTCCAGGAGCTGGTGCCAGAAACCGGTGCCGTCCTGATAGGATATCAACCCTTTTATATGTGCCCGTAGTATTGTCAACACTTTGTTATATCCCTTGTGTTCCGGAGGCAGTACATCGAGCAGTTCCACCAGGGTCATTACAGCCCAGCCGTTTGCACGGCCCCAGTGAAATTCGGGGTGTACTTTCATGGCCTGGACCCAGCCATGCATGTACAGCCCCTTTTCTTTGTTGAACATACGCTCCGAAAACTGTAATACCTGTTTTACGGCATCGTCAAAATATTTTTTCTCCCCGGTAAGTTTTCCCATTTGTGCCAGGGCAGGAACGCTCATAAAAAGGTCGTCGAGCCAGATGGTGTTGGGCTGAGGGCGGTTGCGGGCCAGGGTACCGTCTTTCAGGCGGAATTCCCTGGTGCTGATATAATCGATATAATGGTCAATAATGGAAGTAAGGCCGAATTTGGCTCCCTGTTTTTTGGCTTTTATCATGGCAGCGCATATCGCCCCGGCATCGTCCAGGGCATGGGGGTCCAGGACGGAGCGTATGGGAGAAGGACTGTCCGGGTCTTTTTTTAACTGCTCCCTGTAGTAAGGGGCGATGTCGGCAATGAGTTTTAAACGTTTGTAAGTATAGTCGGTGTATTTTTGGTCGCCGGTGACTTCTCCTGCGAGGAGCATGCCGGCGTATGTCACTCCCCATTCATAGCTCGTAAGGCGGAAATCTCCAGGGGCGAAAACGGTGTTTTCATTCAGTTGTTTCAGGTCGGTTATTTCCTTTTGTGTTTTCCCGTTCATCAATCTGGCGGGAGTTGTAGCATCCAGGTAGGAATATACGCGGTCGAGTACTTTCAGGACTTCTTTGGCTTCCGGTTTGCCATAGGGTGTCGGGTAGTCCGGTTGCAACAGGTGAAGCGGTGTGTTGGTATCTGTTACCGGTTCCTGCTGTGCGGTTACGGATAAGCCCGAAGCGAGCAGGGATATACATAGAAATGATCTTTTGATAATGGTCATGACAATTGTTTAGTTGGGTTATTTTTTGTTGAATGAGATTGATAAAGATGGATAATGGTTGACGGAAATTCTCCACCTTTTTTCAATCTACCTCAATCTCATTCAATCTTTAAAAAAATGTTCATCTGTTTTTATATTGATCCGGAATCGTTTATTCCGGCAGCTGATATACTTTAAAATCGCTGATCTCCTGCCTGGATTTTACGGTTCTGAAACCGAAATAGCCTTCGCGGAGAAGCCTCGGGTCTTTATAGGATACGATCTCCCTGTTGTTGACAAAGACCCTTGTGGTTCCTTCATAAACCGTGATCTTTATACGATATACCTTGTTGGGCCTTAGCAGGTTTTTTTCATTTTCAAAGTGAGTGAGCAGTTTCCTTTCCCCATCACCTGTATATTTTCGAAACCGGGTGGTGGTATTGTAATTCCCGCCCATACCGAAATAATAAAGGGAGAGGGAGTCGTATTCACTGAAAACACCTGTTCGCGTAAACAGGTCGGGATTTCGGGGATCGGAGGCCATCCAGAACTGGTTGAGGTCAGACAGGCGGTCGTTCCTGCCGTCGTTCACGATTACTTTTCTCCTGTATTCGATGCGTACATTTCCCGACAACTTTTTATTGAACCATACCGTAGCACCATGATCCACGTCTATGACCAGTTTATCCCGCTGGATAGTTACTATCGAGTTTGGCGATGCAGGGGTTTCCACGACCCAGTTTTCCAGGCCGGATCCAAAATTGTCACTATACAGAAGCTGTCCTTTTTTGGTCTGGGAATAAATCGGGAAGGAGAACATTATCAGCAAAAGGACAAGGACGGCTGCGGTTGTTGTAACGGTACTATATGTCTTTCCGGGATTGTTCATGGAATACGCAGTGATCTTTATTCTTTTGTTGCCGGTGTCCACAAGGGATGTTCTTCCGGGATCTTATCCCCGGCCAGTTCCAGTAGCTGAATGGCATTAAGGCTCCATTGAGCTGCTTCATTAGTGCTTATTCCGGGAGTTTCTTCTATGGGTTTGGGAATATGTACACCATCTGCCACCCGGGAATCAAATAATTTTGCACTTTTCTCGTTGAGGAACCAGTCCCAGGCACGTGTTGCAAATTCCTGTTTCCGGGTAATATGGTACATATAGGCGGGAAGCCTGGCATACCATATCCCTGTATGGCCAACTTTTACGGTTTTACCCAGGGCCTTCTGCACTTCTTTCTCAGAAGCTCCCCAAAGTGTACAATACTGTTGCCATAGGACATCCCAGTCCTTGTTGTCCAGAAGTTCCGTAAGTTCAAAGGCCACCTCCGGTCCTCCCATAAGGGCACTCAGGTGGGAATGCCCGATCTTATTGTTCAGCATGTGCATTTGGTTCGTGGCCGGGTCATAACCGAAAGCACCGAGCTCGCCGGAAAAGAACCCGTAGGGCATTTTGGCGAGGCTGTGTATCCCGGAGGTGATCTTATTTCGCCATTTGTTGTCGCCTGTGCGTTCCCATGCGGTCATCCAGTTGCCTGCAAGTGCCAGCCAGTCGGGGCCTATACGGGCGTGGGTGGGATATTCCGTTTTCGGGTATATAAGACGTAACGGGTCGAGTTCTGTCATGGCTCTGTCAGCCTTTTCCGCGACTTCCTGCATGATGTCCCCGGTGCGTTCGTCCGTAGTGAGATAGTAATAAAACCTGCGGGATGCCGCCTGACTTTCCCTTACTTCCTTGGAACCGCACCCCCAGTGGCGGACATTGTGCCGGGAGCCCAGGCCGGCAAGTTTACCGATGTGGTATACATCTACTTCGCTGGTATGACGGGTCATAGCTTCAGCCATCCTGAAAATATCTTTTCTGCCCGTACGGATATAGTTGTACCACAGCCAGAATTCGGAGGCCAGCTCGGTGTTGTCCCAGGCAAAACCACCAATATCGTATCGCCAGGTGTGGCGTACGGGGTCGTAAGAATGCATTACATCCCCGTAATCCCAGAAACCGTACCAGTTGCGCTGGTCGATCTCTTTTTGGTAAAAGCGGATGGCCTGGTTCAGCCTGTTTTCTATCCAGGCCTTTCCCGGGGATGAACGGTCCGGGAGGCTCCAGATACCGAAAACACCGGTGCTGTGCAGGTATTCCGGGGAAATTGTAAGTAGGGGAGGATCACTGCCGATCTCTGCCTGCCGGCTCAATGTTTCGGTGGGAGGCGTTTCACTGTGGGCAAACAGGGTAAGCTCGCTGGTACGGGCAATGCCATAAGGAGTACTCAATCCTTTCTGTACATCTTCATAAGTGGCTTCCAGTCCGTGAGGAATGGTATCGTAATGACGCATGTCCATGGCTTCTGCATAAGGAGACCACAACCAGGCTTTCAGGTGTGCATGGTCTGATGTGGTGTGGCTGATCTCCATGGCCGCGGGATAGGACTGCCAGAAATCTTTGATCCCAATGCCCAGTCCTCCCCCGGTATCTCCGGCAAAGGCATATCCGGCAGATCGTTTCCCTGCGTGTGCGGTGATCCAGGCACTTTGGGGATTGGTACGCTTTTGGACAAGGAACCCGTTGGCCGTGTTTTGTATTAACCGGTAATCGCTCCAGGCCGGCAGGTCTTTTATGAGGGCCTGTTTGTCCCCGGTAAATTGTTTTGTGTTGGCTATTGCCTTTCCCTTAACCTGGTCGGGGAAAACATCTTTGTCATCGATGGAGATCACCCGTCTTCCGGTTAAAGGTCTCACCGGCTCGGCCCACATCCCCCTGTTTTCTCCTGCAAAACGGACGTGGCGGTTGTGTAGTTGTTCCCGCATGGGGATGGAAAATGTCCAGGCCAGGCCCTTGATAAAATCCTTGTGTTCATCACCGTCGTAGGTCATAGTATTGACCAGTCTCACGGCATTGGACCCCGCGTAGAAATACATGCGGATATCCAGTGGAAGCCAGGAGTGATCTCCTGCTTCAGATTTCAGCCTGCCACGAATTCGGACCATGGCTTTTACCGGACCTTTTTGTTCGACGGTAACCTCGTTTATGATACTATTGTATAGTTTTCTTTGCAGTGTGGTTTGGTTTTCATCCAGGCCATCCTGTACAATACATTCTATGCTTCCTTTACCGGCTATCATCCGTCCGTTTATCCGGAGTGAATCGAGCAGAATTGTACCTGTTTTTGGTATTATACAATCCAGTGTCCCGGTGCTTATGCGGATTTTCCGTGTATTTTCAATAAGGTGCACTTCGTTTTCAAAAGCCGTACTTTTTTCACTGATTTTTAATTTCAGAAGTGAGTTGTTCACAGGGGCTACGGTAGCGAAACCACTCCATTTCAGGGAGCCGTCGGGCCAATAGGCGAGAGGCCAGTTTTGCAGGGGCAGGGAAGTTCCGTTTTTGGTTTCCAGGATAAAATGTTGTCCCTTTTGTACCTTTCCCTCAGGCCAGGGAACGCCCCAACTTATGCCTACGGGATTGTCAGGACGATGCTCCTGCAGCCATCGAAGCTCAACAGGGGCTTGTGCAAAGGAGGGAGGGACAGGCCCGAAATTCAGAAGGACGCATAGGGTACAGAAAAATATATGTACATTTAGTTTCATAATACAAGGAAGACGATCAAAAAGAAATTTGTTTCCATGACAAGGTTACGTAAACCGGAATAAAACAGCATCCTGTACTTTCCTGTGTGCCGGATATACATAGAAAAAGAAACGCAGGTTAAGCAAGAATTAAGGATAAATAAACAGGATGCCCTGCGAAGTCCGGCAGTATTTCCGGGTTCTTTCTGTTATGGGGGACAAGTTCTGAAGACAAAAATTAAAAAGCCTACACCGAATTCCTGTCGAGGAAACGGAATGCGTTCTTCACTTTTTCTCTCCGGTTGTTGAGCAGCATATCTGCGGCGGTTTCTCCCATGAGCCTGAAATCCGTACTGATCACTGTAATCCCCAGCAATTCTTTAAGGGGGGTATCGTTATAGGAGATGATACCGATATCTTTTCCCAGTCTTAGTCCCTGTTCCCTTACCTGTTTGACAATATTCACCAGGTCGTTTTCCTCTATGATAATATAAGCGTCATGTGATTGCAGTCCCATATCGTCATAAATTTCATTGAGAACCTCAAAATCAAAGGAATGTTCCACACAGAATTTCCGGAACCCGTGTAATATCCGGAGCGGGTAAGGGTACACGGCCTTTTGCGGATACACCAGTATGAGTTTGTTATAGCTTCGCAGTTTTTCGAGTCCCTTGGTAAGTGCGTAGTAGATGTCGTTTTCAAAATCCTGGTACACGGAAGCGTATTCTCCGGTAATTTCCGGTTTGTCATTGTCCATAAGCAGGAGCTTGTCCTTGGGAATTTTTTCCAGTGCCCGGAGCACTTCGTTCGTATTGCTGATATGCATAAGTTTTTCATTCTTAAAATGGGGCATGATCACATAATAGTCATAGGCACTGATGTTCTTTTCAAGTGTTTTTACAAAAAGCGATTGTTCACAGTGATAAATAAAGAGGTTTGCATGGCCATTTACACCGATACGGTTCACAAACGAATTGTATATCTGCATTTTATAGGAACTCAGTTTATTGATCATAAAAAAGATATTGATCTTTGAAATAAGATCGGTCCTTGCGGTATAATAACCTTTTCCCTTTACGGAAACGATGATCTTTTTCTCTTTCAGCAAACGGTATGCCTTCTCCACAGTATCCCGTGAAAGGTAACATTCTTCGCTCAAACCGTTTATGGACGGGATTTTTTGTCCAATCTTGAGATCGCCCCGGGCAATGCCTTCTATGATAGAATCGACAACCTGCTTGTATTTCGGAACTCTGGATTCTTCATTGATCTTAATGTCAACTAAAGGGGGTGAAATGTTCATAGTTGGTATTTTTTGTGTTAATATATGGAGATCTTATTAAATGATCACGACTAATTTTATGGAATGGTAAAAATAAACATTTTTGTGTGTATTATACACTATACTTAGAGATCTAACAATAAAGTACCGGATCAGTACAGCATAGCATAGGATAGTTGTTTTGTGTATAACGCATATTTTCGTCCATGTCCTGAACAGTAATTTCCATCCATTGAAGAAGTCCTTTTCAGGACGGAGTAATTCAGAGATCTCCACTTCACAGTAGTATTGGTATATCCACTGTCCATAGTGATGAGACGGGTTTCTTTGTATCGGGAATGCACTCCGTGATAAGAGTACAATATTATATGACCATCAACAAAAATGTTTGGATTTCCATGATGTGGTATCTTTTGATCTGCTATCATGCGGACAAAGATAGAATGGGAGAATCCTGACATTTTCAGGGGTCGAAGAGTGACTGCATCCATTGTATGAGCGTCTGTAAAGTGCCTGCAAAATACTGTGTTTTGTGAAGGGGTCCGGTGCTAAAAAAAGTTTTCAATATTGAAAAAGACAGAAATAAAAGAGCATAATTTAATTTTTGTTTTATATTTGTGTAATCGATTGCATTAATTAAGGTATTTTTAAAGAAGATGAAAAATTTGGAGAGAAATAGCCAGGGGCTTAAAGAAAAGCTCCCCGTAAAGATAATTCAGTTTGGTGAAGGGAACTTTTTAAGGGCTTTTGTAGATTATATCATAGATAAACTCAACACCGATGCACAGTTCAAGGCCGGGGTCGCCGTGGTACAGCCGTTGGAAAACGGGCTTGTGGACCTGCTCAATGAACAGGAAGGGTTGTATACCCTGTTTATGAAAGGTGTAAAAAAGGGAGAAGAAATACAGGAGCAGCGCTTAATATCCTGCATACAACAGGGAGTCGATCCCTATGCCGATTTTAATGCGTATATTGAATTGGCTAAAGAAGAAGAATTGCAATTTATAATCTCCAATACTACCGAAGCGGGAATTGCATTCGATGAAAAGGACACACCCGATATGCAGCCACCTTCTTCCTTTCCGGGAAAACTCACCGTTTTGCTGTACGAAAGGTTTAAATATTTCAACGGCGATCCGTCAAAAGGACTTACCCTGATCCCCTGTGAGCTCATCAATAACAATGCCGATGCCCTGAAAGAGGTGATATTGAAATATGTAGACCTGTGGGAGCTTGGTGCCGGATTCAGGAACTGGATAGAACAGCACAACAGTTTCCACAACACCCTGGTAGACCGGATCGTTCCCGGTTATCCCAAAGACCAACTCAAGGAATACCAAAGCGAGTTGTCTTATGAAGACAAACTTATGGTCTCTGCCGAAACCTTCCTGCTGTGGGTTATCGAAGGCGGGGAGGAACTGAAGGCAAAGATTCCTTTGGACAAGGCAGGCCTGGACATCAAAATAGTAGACAGCATACAGCCCTACCGGACCCGGAAAGTGCGTATCCTCAATGGCGCGCACACTGCGATGGTGCCCTTTTCTCTCCTGTACGGCCATGAAACCGTAAAGGAGACCATAGATGATGAATTTACAGGGCAGTTTGTTAAAAACACGGTATTTGATGAGATCATTCCGACACTCCATATGGAAAGGGGAGAGCTTGTGAGTTTTGCGGAAGAAATAATGGACCGTTTCCGGAATCCTTTCATAAAGCATTACCTGTCCAGTATTGCGTTGAACTCAATCTCCAAGTTCAGGGTAAGGGTGCTTCCCAGCCTCACGGAATATTACCGGAGGGAGGGCAAATTACCCGGTCATCTGATCTTTGCCCTGGCATGCCTTATACGTTTTTATAAGGGACAGTGGAAAGGAAAACAGCTCCCCGTGCAGGACAGTGCAGCTATAATAAAGGCCTTTGAAGAAGCCTGGGCACTTTCCTCTTTCCGCGAAACCACAAGCCGTGTATTGGCAGACAACCAATTCTGGGGTGAGAACCTTACGCAAACCGTACCCGGACTGGAAGATGCGGTGGTGATTGCCCTGGAACAGATAGAAAAATACGGGGTCGAAGAAGGATTGAAAAATTATATGAGGTCGCTCGGCATCACGAACAACCTCGTAGGTTAAGGAGTATTAAAGGCATAGGGTCGCAAATGCGGGATTTCCGCTCTCCGGGCCTTACAGCAACTAAAATCGAAAGAAGATGAAGAAGAAATTGATAAAAGTACATCCGGATGACAATGTAGCTGTGGCCCTGTCTGATCTAAGGGCAGGTGAAACGGTGACTTTTGAAGAGCAGGACATTGAGGTGGTTTCTGACACAAAGGCAAAACATAAGATAGCACTGGGAGACCTTGCAGAAGGCGATCGTATACTGATGTATGGCGTGCTGGTCGGTAAGGCCAGTGAAGCTATACCGGAAGGAGGGTTGTTGACCACGGAAAACGTCAGGCACCAGAGCAGTAAGGTTTCTGAAAAGACCGGGACCACTCCCTGGAAAGTACCGGATATAAGCAGGTGGAAAGAGAGGACGTTCATGGGGTATCCTCGTGAAGACGGACAGGCAGGTACGGCCAATATATGGCTTTTCTTTCCGCTGGTGTTCTGTGAAAACCGCAATATAGAATTATTGAAAGATGTCTTTGAAAAGGAATTGTCTTATTACAGGACCGATAGTCACCGTCTCCTGCTTCGCGCCCTGATCAGTGGCAAAGAGGCGGAAACTTCTGTTGTTGAAGAAGAGCAGGGCGCAGGTGTTTTTAAAAATATTGAGGTAAAGTTTATTACCCACCAGGGTGGCTGCGGAGGTATCCGGCAGGATTCCGTAACTCTGTCCAGGTTGCTGGCAGGTTATGTAAACAACCCCAATGTGGCCGGGGCTACCGTACTTAGCCTCGGATGCCAGAACCTGCAGGTCGATATTTTTAAGGAAGCCGTAAAAAAGATCAACCCGGAACTGAAAAAGCCCATTCTCATCTACGAACAGCAGAAAATGGGAACAGTGGAAGAAATGATGAACGTCATTATCCGGGAATCCTTTGAGGCGATAAAAGAAGCAGATAAGATAGAAAGGGTCCCCACTCCTTTGTCCAAACTAAAAGTGGGACTGGAATGCGGCGGTTCCGACGGTTTTTCCGGAATATCGGCCAATCCGGCATTGGGCTATGCCTCGGATTTGCTGGCTGCATTGGGAGGATCCCCTATTCTTTCCGAATTTCCTGAATTATGCGGGGTAGAACAGGAACTGGTAAACCGCTGCGTGGAACAGGAAGATGCAGACAAGTTCCTGTCGTTGATGAAAGCCTATGAGAGATCGGCAGTGGATGCCGGTTCGGGATTTGACATGAACCCTTCTCCCGGGAATATCAAGGACGGACTGATCACCGATGCCATGAAATCGGCCGGAGCAGCTAAAAAAGGAGGAACTTCACCGGTGACTGCCGTACTGGATTATGGCGAATATGTGTCCAAACCAGGGCTTAATCTTCTGTGTACTCCGGGTAATGATGTGGAGAGTACCACAGCCCTTGCCGGATCGGGAGCAAACATTATTGTGTTCACCACCGGACTGGGTACGCCTACCGGAAACCCGGTGACCCCGGTGATAAAAGTGTCTTCCAATTCCGAACTCGTAGAGAAAATGCCGGATATCATAGATGTGGATACAGGCGGTATTATAAAAGGAGAAAAGTCTATTGAAGAAATGGGGGAGGAAATACTGGATTATATCATACGTGTGGCCGGTGGAGAGGAGAAGACCAGTGCCGTGAAACTCAACCAGAATGATTTTATCCCCTGGAAACGGGGAGTGTCTTTATAAAGAGAATTGACCCTGGGCAAAAACGGCGGTGTGATTTAATGTCTCCTTTTTATGGTGATGTTTAGCGAACAATTGAATTATTTCTTCTTAAGGCGGTCTGATGAATCCCGGATAACCAATTGTGGTGAAAGTACAACCTTCTTTTCTATGGTCACCGAGATCTCTTCATCGATCTGTTCCAGAAATACACGGGCTGACATTTTCCCCATTTTTATGGGGGTCTGATCCACGGTAGTCATGGTAGGCTCGGTGTATTGTGTAAAAGATTCATTACTGAAACCGGAAATACAGATGTCATCCGGAACCCTTATCCCGGTTTTTTTCAGTTCCTGTACCGCCCCCAGGGCTGTAAAGTCACTCGACGAGAATATTGCATCGGGGGGAGAGGGAAGCTGCATAAGTTTTTTCACTGCGGCAGTGCCGGACTCCACTTTACTGTTGGTCCGGATGATGTAATTCTTGTCAATCGGTAGGTTATAATCAGTCATTGCCCTTAAATACCCATTGTAACGGTCTTTGTATATTTCCAGGTTGATGTCACCCAAAAAATGGGCTATTCGCTTACATCCCTGTTTGATGAGATGCTCTACGGACATATAGGCCCCGTTGAAGTCGTCTATGGTCACGGAACTTACGCCGGGGATGTTCTTTTTCCGGTCAAAGAACACCAGGGGTATTCCCTTTTGCAGTACCCGGTCGATATGGCCCGTATCCTTGGTGTTTTTGGAAACCGACATAAAAATACCGTCCACCTGGGCATTGAGAAGGGTATTTATGTTCTGGACCTCGCTCTTGGCATCGTCACGCGTCTGGCAGATGATAACGTGATATCCGTGAGGATAAAGCTCTTCTTCGATCCCCCGGATCACCGAAGAGAAAAAACTCCGGTTCATATAGGGGACCAGTATACCCACAGTATTGCTTTTTCCACTCTTCAGGGCCAGGGCCAGGGTGTTCTGTTCATAGTTCATCTCCTCAGCGGTCTTCATGACCAGTTCCCGGGTTTTAAGGCTGATCTTGGGATTGTTGTTCAGTGCCCGGGAGACCGTAGCTGCACTAATATTCAGTTTTTTGGAAATATCATATATGGTAACCTTGCTCATCGTATATACTTTATTCAGTAACCTTGGTTCCGGATGGATCTTCAGGGCAAATATCCGTAAAAAAGTTAATTATCATGCCCTAATCCCTGAACCTCCTACATTTATATATCATGATTTTGGGATCGCACTCACTATTTTTTTAAAATTCCAGATAAAAAAATGGTATGTTTTGTAAAAAAGCATAATTTAGTGCAATCGATTACATAAATTTCATAAATATAATGAATTCTTTCAAGACAAAGTATGGTTTAGCTGCGGTTTTATTACTGTGGTGCATTTTTTTCGTGCAGGGTGCTTCCGGGAATAAGGTATATGACTTTGTGGTGGACCAGAGTGGGAAGGGGGATTTCACAACGGTACAGGAGGCTATCAATGCTGTACCGGATTTTAGAAAAAAGGAGACAAAAATATTTATAAAGAACGGAAAGTATAAGGAAAAACTGGTGCTGCCGGTTTCCAAGACCAACGTCACTTTCATTGGAGAGAGTATGACCTACACCATACTCACCTTTGACGATTATGCTTCCAAAAAAAACATTTTCGGTGAAGAAATGGGACTACGGGGTCTTCATCCTTTTTTGTTTTTGCAGACAATTTCAAGGCTAGGAATATTACCTTTCAGAACAGTGCCGGGCCTGTTGGTCAGGCGGTGGCCATAAGAATAGAGGGGGACAGGGCTGTTTTTGAGAACTGTAAGTTCCTCGGCAACCAGGACACCTTGTATCTTCACGGAAAGAAGAGCAGGCAGTACTATAAGAACTGCTACATAGAAGGTACGGTAGATTTTATCTTCGGATGGTCTACGGCGGTTTTTGAGAATTGTGTTATCAACTGTAAGGGAAAAAGCTATATCACTGCGGCCTCGACCCTGGAAGAGACTCCCTACGGATTTGTGTTCCTCAACTGCAGGATCACAGGAAGAGGGAATAGACAATTTTATCTCGGCAGGCCATGGCGCCCGCATGCCAAAACCGTGTTCATTAATTGTTATATGAGCAGGCATGTAAAACCCGAAGGATGGCACAATTGGAACAAACCCGAAGCCGAACACACAGCTTTTTATGCGGAATACAATTCCAAGGGACCGGGAGCCAACACTGGGGAAAGGGTACCCTGGTCCTATCAGTTAACCGACCAGCAGGCAGAAACCTATACCGTGGAGAATATACTGAAAGGAGAAGATGACTGGAATCCAGTAAAATAAATTATACCGTAAAACCAAAACTTCGATATATATAATGTTTACAATAAAAAAAAGACAGTTATTGGCCGTATCATTTGCCTTGATTATGGCTTTTGCAGCAGAGAACAAGGCATTTGCCCAGCAGGCAGGCATCTACGATGAATTGGAATTTAAAATGCCTGAGGTGAAGGAACCCCGTTTTTCCGATTATAAAGTCAATATTGAGTTTTTCGGGGCCGAAAGCGGCGGGGTGGTGAAGAACACCAGGGCCTTTGCCAATGCCATTGACCATGTGTCCGAAAAAGGAGGGGGGACGGTAGTGATACCCCGGGGAATGTGGCTTACAGGGCCCATTACCCTGAAGAGTAATGTAGAATTGCACGCCGAAGAAGGCGCATTGGTGATCTTCAGCGATGATTTTAGCGATTATCCCCTTGTAAAGACCAGTTTCGAAGGCCTGAACACCTATCGCTGCATGTCTCCGATAAATGGAAGGAACCTGGAGAATATCGCTATTACCGGAAAGGGTATATTCGACGGGAACGGCGATGCCTGGAGGCCGGTGAAGAAAGGTAAAATGACAGAAAGCCAATGGAAACGGAAAGTACAATCGGGCGGAATGCTCAGTGATGACGGCAAGGTTTGGTACCCCTCCGGGAAATCTAAAAAGAGAGATAATAAAGGCAATTTTAATGTTCCCGATTTCAAGAGCAGAGAGGAGTTCGAAACGGTCAAAGATTACCTTCGTCCCGTAATGCTCAGCCTGGTAGGTTGTAAAAAAGTATTACTGGACGGCCCTACTTTCCAGAATTCCCCGGCGTGGAACCTGCATCCGTTGATGTGTGAAGACCTCACCGTGCGCAATCTTACTGTTCGGAATCCCTGGTATTCACAGAACGGGGACGGGTTGGACCTGGAATCCTGCAAAAATGTGGTTATCTATAACAATTCTTTCGACGTGGGAGACGATGCCATCTGCTTTAAATCGGGCAAGAACAAGGATGGCCGGGATCGCGGAATACCCACGGAAAATATGATTGTAACTAACAATACAGTATATCACGGGCACGGGGGTTTTGTTATCGGGAGTGAAATGTCCGGAGGAGTAAAAAATGTTCACGTGAGCAACTGTACTTTTATCGGCACAGATGTGGGGCTCCGCTTTAAGAGCACGCGTGGCCGCGGGGGTGTGGTGGAGAATATCTATATTTCCGATATCGATATGAAAGATATTCCTACCGAGGCCATCCGGTTCAATATGTTCTATGGTGGCAATTCCCCCCTGCTGGAAGAAGATCAGGAAGCGGAGACCGAATCCAGGGATGAAAACCCGGTACCTGTTACCGAAGAGACTCCGGCCTTTCGGAATATCTACATGAAGAATATTACCGTGGTGAATTCCGAAACGGCAGCATTTTTTATGGGGCTTCCCGAAATGAAGCTGAAAAACGTACACCTCGAAAATGCGTACCTGGAAACAAAAAAAGGCATTACCGCTATTGACACCGATGGGTTGTCTCTCAAAAATGTGACCATTGCCAATGAGGACGGTGTGCCGTTAAGCATATATAACGGAAGGAATATAGAACTGAAATCGCTGAAGACCGCAAAAACGCATAAACCCTTACTCAAAATAGCCGGCAGGGAAAACGCTGTGATCTCCATTGAGGCCAGCGATATTACTGCAGACCGGATATCCTATGGCAATGATGAAGCCAAAAAGGCAGTGAGATTTAAAAAATAATGACGGCGGATAACAGAGAGGAGGATACCAACCCGACTTTACCTTTCGGCACATAGCGGTTTAGTTCATTTAATCATCGATTGCCGGACGAGATCGGAGTACCGGCCTATAAAACAATATTATGAAACCAACCATAACCTTATTAATGGCCGTATTACTCTTTTCCTGTGAAAGAACGGCGGTGACAAAAGAACAAAGCAGGGAAAAGAAATCCTTCACCACCGTTTATCTCATAGGCGATTCCACCATGGCCGATAAACCTCTGGAAGGCGGAAACCCCGAACGCGGATGGTGCCAGTTAATGCCGGAATTTATGACCGGGAATGTGACACTGGAAAACCATGCTGTCAACGGCAGGAGCTCCCGGAGTTTTATCTCCGAAGGCTGCTGGGACAAGGTGCTGTCACGTCTCAAACAAGGGGATTATGTCTTTATCCAGTTCGGGCATAACGATCAGAAATTCAAGGACCCTTCGCGTTATACCAATCCGTATACGGGCTATAGGCAAAACCTGGAAAAATTTGTACAGGAAACCCGGGAAAAAGGGGCCACGCCCATATTGTTTACTTCCATTGTACGGAGAAATTTTAACGAATACGGCACCCTGATGGACACACACGGCGATTATCCCCTTGTTGTCCGTCTGGTCGCAGACGATATGGACGTACCGTTCATAGACCTGCAACGGCTTACCGAAAACCTGGAGATCTCCTATGGCCCGGAGAGGTCCGAAGAGTTGCATCTGTGGTATACTCCCGGGGAGATCCCTTTTTATCCGGAAGGAAAACAGGACAATACCCATTTGTCTGTAAAAGGAGCGAGAGAAGTAGCGGGGCTGGCTGTTGAAACTTTGAAGAATATGATCCCCGAACTGGCCCGATATCTGAAATAATGAAGAAGCTCTGAATACACCCCGCTTTTTATAACTGTTTATCAGCTTCTTCAAATCTCCAAAAAATAGCTCGAAAATTGTTCAGACAGCCTCTTTTTTTACGCCAATAAAATCTGTCCCCCAGATTGTTACTGCCTGGGTCATTACTCGCCTTGCCGTCGTCCACCCGGATGCCGTGATGTGCGGATATCGCAATCGCCTGTTTGGTTGAAACCTTTTTTGCAAGAAAGCCGGGTAACGATTTCAGGGAGGTCGGCTTTAATTACCCGATCGGGATAAACTTCAGCACTGTTTTTATAAGTTACTGGATAGATGCATGGTTATATTCGCCAAATTCGGGCTTTGAAATCCCCTCATGGCCTAATACATTATGCAGTAAAAGTATAACAATTACAACTCCTGCCCCGGATATGAATTTCGTAGACGCTTTGTAGACGTTTATCTGACGGCTTGTAGTCGCTGTATATGCGGCTGAAAATTGTTTTGGTATTTCCGACGCTGTAAATTTGTTCCTGGAGCTTTAGCCGAAATAATCATCAAGGCATTCCATCTGACCCATGAAAGGCAAATAAAAATGGTGAAAACACAAACAACAATGAAAAACGCGATTTATTTTTTATTGCTGATCTGGGCTGTAACAGGCTGCAAGACTAATAATGAACAGGAAGGTGAAACAACTGAAGCAAACCACACCGGTTTTATGTCTCCTGAATTTATTAAGAAGTACAATCAATACGTCTATTTTGATACCTTTCATAAATGGGTGAACTTTAATTATGACAACTATTTTGATTTGGTAGATCCGGATACAGGGCCACAGGGAATTGAAGTATATGGATTATACCCTTTAGACGCCGAAAATATTGACTGGCTTGATACGGCCATTGAAAGCAAGCCCGTTATAGACGAAGTAGACCGGGAAATGGAAATGGTAAGCAAGGCTGCACGGCAATTAGCCAAAGTGGTAAATGAAGCAAAGGACTATTATTACCGGGAAAATTACAAAGATGATCATTTTGCAAAAGCCAAAGAGCTACATCCCAGGCTACTGGAGTCGTTTAAGGCTTACTACATTGCTTATGATGCGATGCAGGGAACTTTTATGAAACTTCAATATAAAATGCTTGAAGCTGATTTGAAAGGGCTGAAAAAAGGTGATGGGCCCATCCGGTACTACCTGTTAAAGAACCTTGATCAGGCCAGGAAAATTATCACTTTCATTCAGGAAACACCGGACATAAGTACACTCAGCCTTTCAGAGTTGAATACATTGTTCAACGTGTTCAAAACCAGTTTGTCAGACCTGGAGGAAAGTATGGAACACGAAGATCGGATAAAGGAATTTGGAATGTACCATGGATATCTGGAAAGTTACAGGTCCTTTGCCGATAATTTTATTGTGGTCTTCCGAAATTTAAAGGAGCGTGTGGAGAAGAACGATTTCAGCTATTTGCCAACATACCCTAATATTCCGGATAGGGGAACTCCCGAAAAAATAATGAAGGTATATAAAGAGATGTTCCAGGCTTACAACAATCTGGTCGGAAGACTTTATTAAAAATGAAACAAAAAAAATATGAAAACAATAAACACAACAAGCATTGCAATCATTTTGCTGTCTGTACTATCCGTCAGCCTCACTTCCTGTAACCAGGCTACACCCGATAAGGTAGTGCAGAGAACCTGGTTAAATACCAATAATGTAACAGCCCGTTATTCTCCCAAATTTTTCGGAGAGCTTCGTGCGCTCAAAGCAAAAGGGAATATTATCGTATTTAAAGAGAATGAAGCCATAAAAGGAACAGCCGTTGAATATGTAAACCAAATGGTCATTGACCCATTGAATGAAAGTATCAATAAAGTAGAAGGCTTGCCCGAAAAAGAAGATACCAAAGAACTAATCGCTGCGTCCTTAGATGTATTTAACTATGGTAAAGAAATTTTTGAAAACGAATATCTGGATATTGCAACAATGATCGATGAAGGACAGCCGGAAAAAGCCATTGATGCCGCCATTGAAAAACTGTTTGTAACACACGATGAAAATATGCAGGTCCGGCTTCTCTACCTGGACGAACTGGCTATTTCCTATGCGGAAAAACACAATATTCCCATTCAGAAAGTGAACAATCAACCGAGATAAATGAAATTTCAAATTCCCATACCATTACCTTCTTCCCTTAACAGGAAAGAACTCGAAATTTTTCATTCCTTAAACCAGGAAACTTATGGGCTTGAACTTGCCCGGAAAGTAGCCGGAAAATTAAAACAACACCCCACAAGATTGAATGAGAACGGATATTATGTGGGCGGAGGGGGGCTTTACCATTCACACCGTGATTATTGCGGTATTGGGTTGTATTTTTTTGAAGGAAAATTTACGCTGGGCGAAGTGAATGACGCAATGGGTCCCTGTCCTGTATTGATTACTTTTGATGAGGAAGAGGAATTTGTAGAGTGGTTGGCCAACCAAAGCGACCAAAGTATGTCGTTGATGGTTAGAAATGATCACCTCCCATTTAATTTCAATAATCAAACCATCACTAAAATTAGACTGGAATATTTTCTGGAAGAAGAATATGACCCGGTTTGGAATTCGTATGGCGCTTATGTGAAAAAAAGAAAAATAAATGAATAATGTAAAGTTATAATAGGAACATTGCTGATGAACGAAACAACATTAAAAGAAGCCATCAGGCAAAAGGATTTTGCGAATGTGGAAAGATGCATCAAAGCAGATGCTGATAGCTTTAACAGTTTAAAGAGTTACGAAAAGGAATCCCTGATAAGCGGGGCACTCAGGCACAAGTCCTTTTCATTAATACTGGCCCTGGCCGATTCCGGTTTGCTCACCACCGATGTGTTTGAGCTGGATAACTGGACAGGCAGTGATATCTGGAACGTACTTTTATATACGCCATTTGAAAAAAACAACCATGTCATCGGGAATAGCAGGGCAAGTAAAACCATAGACAGTGCCGATGAACTGGATGAAGAAAGCCTGGCATTTTTCCAAACCTTTGCAACCCGTATTGAAAACATCGACGAAGCCGTAGAACGGCAGACACTGTTGCAACTGGCCATTTCAAAAAACCTGCCCGTTCCGGTATTGCAGGCCATAGTCGATAACGGATGCCCGGCCGACAGTTACGATCATTCCGAAAATACCTTGTTGTTCCAAAAGCTGACACCGGAAGTAGGCAGGTGGCTCATTGATCAAGGCCTGGACGTGAACCATAAAAATAAAGGAAATGAAACCCCTTTGGAAAAAGCCATCGAAAACAACAACAACGAACTGGTAAAAGCCCTGTTGGATAACGGAGCCGACCTTCATCACACCAATAAAGAAGGTAATTCAATGTTTTACTTCGCCCTGGTAGATAAAGTTAATTATGATCTCTTTGATACATTGTGCGAATATGACAGCCCGAATTTTGACGAGACCAACCACACCGGAAGTTCACTGTTGTTTAACTACATCGACCGGTTGACTTCCGCAGGCGAAAATCAATTGAAATATCTCGAAAAACTCCTGGAAATGGGCGCCGATGTACAACAGGTAAGCACTGATATTTACGGCCGGACAAAAACACCGCTGGATGCTGCTATGGGTAAAGATGCCGTGGTTTTTGAAACGGTATTGAAGTTTTATCGGGATGGGATTAACCAGACCGGTAATGACGGAAACACATTGCTGCACAAAGTATGCGGACTGGACCTGAACTTTGACCAGGCAAAAGCAAAAGACCTTTACAGAAAAGTAAAACTGCTACTCAATAAGGGAGCCGATCCGTCGATACGGAATGCCGAAGACAAAACGGCCACCGACCTGGCGGCAAACGATAATTTAAAGGAAAAAACCGTGGCATTATTGTTAAAATATCAGGCATCTGCCTAATAAAAAAACCGGAAGAAATATGAGCCAATCGTTTTTAATAGCCTGCGAAAAAGGTAACCGGAAAATAGCCGAACTGCTACTGGAGCAGGAAGTCACCGATGTTAACTACACCGACGAAAAGGGCAGGACGGCCCTGCATTATGCCGCACACCGCGGGTATAAGGAAATCTGCGAACGCCTGATTGCCAAAGGAGCAGAACTGAACTATGAAGACCACAATGGTGAGACTCCTTTGTATTTTGCCACACTGCAAAACCAGGTGCAGGTCATTAAACTGCTGTTGGGCCATCATGCCCGGACCGATATTGCGGACGAACAGGGGAACAATTTGTTGCACCTGGCCGCCAAAAACGGGCAAAAGCCTTTGTGTGAATTGTTTTTAGACCACGGTATCGATATCGAAAGCACTAACAACACCGGCGAAACGCCACTGATGCTTGCCATTGTGTACCGTAAAAAAATACTGGTCGACTTTTTTATCGGTCAAGGTGCCGATGTATCCGTAAAGACTAAAAAAGGGAATAACCTGCTTCACCTGGCCCTTCCGTCCGGTAATCTGCCCATTATCGAAACCCTGTTGGAAAATGGCATCCCGGTAGATGAGCCGGACAGCAATGCCGCCACACCCTTGCTTCACGCTTGTTACAACAACAACATCCGGCTTGTGCGCTTACTGGTAGAAAAAGGTGCCGATGTGTTCCAGACAAGTGCCGATGGGATTTCCCCCGTTTACTACGCCTGTGCCTATAACCAGAAACAGGCAGTACAGCTCTTTCTCGACCGGGGGCTGGACGTAAACTATCAGACCCCTTCGCAGGGAGCGGTTACGCTGGGAAGTTACCTCGATTTTGTAGAACAGGCGCAGAACCTTTCCTCAGACAGTTTGTACAACCTGAGCAGCAGCTACACCTCCGGCGGGGAAAGCCTGTTGCACCTCGCCGTAAAAAATAAACATTTGTATATGGTAGAATTGCTTCTCAGGAAAGGAGCCAACATAAACATTCAGGACGAATCGGAAAACACCCCTTTGCATTACGCCGCATCTAACGGAAGCAAGGATATTGTAGCATTATTACTTGAAAAAGGCGCCGATGCCAACCTGACTAACATAAGGGAACAAAAACCTCTTGATTATGCAAATATCAGGGGCTTTAATGAAATTACCGCATTGATCCTGGGTGAGAAAACAGGCACAAATTCGGAACACAAAGACCATCCGATAAGTCAAAGCAGTGTCACCCAAAATACCAACCTGGCTCCATTGAAAGAAGACATCAAGGCTAAGCTAATAGAATTAAAAGAACTGTTTGACGCTTCGCTAATTTCGGAGGAAGAATACAACGAGGAAAAGAAGGAGTTATTGAAAGCCTTTTGAATAATAGACTTTTAAAAATGACAACACAAAAACCTATCATCATCTTTCTCTTATGGATGGCCGCTATACCAGTACAGGCCCAGGGGCTTTTTTCAACCTATGGCAACTGTTCCCAAAACACCTATGGCTATATTAATATAAAAGACACCGCACAAAGCATCGCCCCGGTCTTTTGTGATGCCAGCACCTTTTCTGAAGGACTAGCAGCCGTGAAAAAAGACGGAAAATGGGGCTTTATCGATGCAGGCAACAAGGAAGTCATTGCTTTTCAATTTGATTATGCCCGTAGTTTTATGGAAGGGCAATCTATTGTTAAGTCAGGTGATTTTTACGGGGTAATCGATAAAAAGGGAAAGTTTGCAATACCACCCTGTTATTACGACCTGATACCCTGCGAGTTGGAAGGACAACGGTATTATATTTCCCGGGACAGCACTTTTTTTGCGGGAATTATCGATGCCAGGGGTAATGAAATACTCCCGCATCGATATACGTATATTATCCCTTACGAGGCCAGCCTGAGCAAACGGAGAACCTATAAAAATGTTCCTTTTTTTACCATGTATCGGGAAGTAGACACAACCGAAGGCAGCTTTTATGAACAATTCAAAAAAAATCCCTATCATTTCTCTCCGGACAAAGGCCGGAAAGATATCTACGATACTGCATTTAATAAAATAACTTCCCGGAATGTCACTTCCTATGAAGATGAATATACCCACAAGGAATTGACAAGTATCGACAACTACCTCGAAAACCATCGTGAAAGGGAGATTCATCTGAAAAGAGAGGGAATCCGTCAATTGCTCGATTCAAAAAAAGAGTACGAGTCAAAAACCGGAAATCCGGCTACAAAAGATCTCCCGGCCACCGATGAGGAGTTAGATCAATATATGGGCCGAATGGGCTATGAAAAATTCACAGGCGAAGATGGAAAAACAGGTGTAAAAAAAGATGGTAGCATCATCCTTTTGCCCAAGTTCGAAATCGTAAAATGGTGGGGCGGCGCACTTTTTTCACCTCCAAAGGAAAGTATTTCTTATTTGGAAGAACATTATTCCGGTGAGTTCGATGTTAATGTAAAGAACCTTTTCAAACTCTTTTGTATTGCAGCGGGCGACAAGGAAAAAGGAATGGTATACACGATGAAAGGTGAAAAAGTATTGGAGCTTGGAAAGAATAGTTTTTTTGAAGCTACTCCCGCAGGCTTTGTCCACCAGACAGCGGAACGGGATACCGTTCGACAGCTCACCCGGTACAAAACCGACCTTACGGGCTGGAAAGGGCAGGTTATAGTACCTTCTGCTGAACATGTTATTAAGGTACTGAACGAAAAACACATTTTAACAAAAAGGGAAAAGGAGACCGAACGGGGAAAGGAAGAACATTCCGGACTGTACAACACCTCGGGAGAGGCCGTTATCCCCGAGGGGACCTTCTCAGCTATCGAGCCTTTTCAGGAAGTTCCCGGGTTCTATTTGGCCGGACAACACGTCATTTACCCTACCGTAGAAGAACAAAAGAACAGGGAGGGCAAAAACAAACGCTTTGTACTGCTTAAAGTAGAGGGGAGTGCCTATACCATTATCCGTGAATTTACCGCAAGCAAAGTTTATCCCCGCTCTTTAGGCCCTGAAACCGGAATGTTGAAGTACAGAAAAGAGAAGGAAGATTAAAAATTTCCGAAAAAAATGAGATTGAGTTCAAATGCCATAGCGATAAACATAAAACCGGATGCCATATACATAAACGGTATACGTATTGGTTTCCCTTCCTCGGCTGGTGACATCCAAAAAGCATTGGGAAAACCTTCGAGAAGCGTGTCCTCCGAATTCGTTAAACTCACCTACGACATCTGGGATCATTTGGGGATTTATACCTATTATATCTCTGACGAGCATATTTGGGGACTAAATCTCCTGACTACGGGGACGGCACTTCGTAAAGAACACCCCAAATCAAACTTTAAGGGAAATATCTTCATTGACGGAAAAGCTCCGGGGGAATGCAAAGAACGTATTGTGATAGGGGAAATGTCTCTCAACCCCTTCAGGCAAACCGGAATGCCGGCAGGCTATACAATAGGGCAAAAACAATATGAAGATGTGGTGGAGACCCATCCCTCAGAAATGTTGCCCAATCCGGAAACAGTAACGGTTCATTTAACCCGTGAAACGTTGTTCGTCAATGACGTCCGGGTGCTGTTTCCCGCAAAGCCCGAAACGTTGTTCAAAGCATTGGGCGGCCCTTCAAGAAGAGGTAAAATGCAGTATTCCAATGCTACTTATTACACCTGGGACAAGCTGGGAGTGCATGCCATTCCCGACGAAGAGGGAATGATAAACGGCTTTATGTTGATTGCAAAATACCCGGACAGGCTCAAAGACCTCCCCAAAAGCAACTTTAAAGGAAATATTTGTATTAACGGAGCGCTCCTGAAAAATAACGAACTACTACCGGTAACAACGGCAAACACTATTATAGAATACAAGAAAGACCACATTATAGGAAGCAGCTCAGGGAGCCCACGTTACATGGAAATTTATTTTGTAAAAAGAAACCCATATATCACCCAGACCTTTTGATTGAAAACAGATTATGTTAATATTCTTCGGGACAAGAGCTTCAAAAATAAAGGTTATGTGTATAAACGGCAATACCGAATGAACAGGTCACTAAAAATAATGCTTGCTGTCGGAGTAATTGTTCTATTCGTTATCGGATGGAATGTATATACATTTCTGGGAAACCCTTATTGGAAGATAGGCTTGTTGGGAACAAAATACATTAAAGAAACCGATTACCCGGATAAATGGGAAGCAGACATATCCGTCCTGAATGAAGTGTATGAAGAGGATTTTTATGTAGTCAGAAAATACAAGTACTCAAAATATGTATGGGGAATTGGTTATGGCGGCAGTTCATCCCACACAGATGATTACTTTGCTTACGGACTTGCCGATGCCGGAAAAAACATAATTATTCCGGTAAAATATGAATATCTTCAGGTGGGGAAAGATGATAAAACCAACAAATTGTATGCTTTGTGTAAGCCTTACCGGAAAAAAGGGAATGGGGAAGCTAAGAAGGAAATTTATGATTTTGTAAAGCGGGGAAATAGCATTCGGGTCCTAAAGCGGAATGTGTTAAACAATGAATAAAAAACTATGTTGCAACGAGAATTTTTAAAGATCAACGGCTAAGCCGAACTGTCATCTTCAACGGCTGTTAGCCCAACGCTTTCCGCAAAACAACTTTCTGCCGGAGGGGCTTCGGTAATTCTCCACCACTCAAAGTTCCATGCGCCTGTTTCTGAATTGATACGAAAATCATGCATCCCCTCTTCGATGTACATGGAATTTTCTATTGTTATATAATGTGACCAATCATGAGTATTGGGAATATCCAAAGAATTTTTTTGTCCGCCATCAACCTGTAGTGAAAGCCGAATATTATCACAATCCGTAGAAACCCTGTATTCTATAGTGTAATTTCCTGATTTTGGAATATTGATATTATTATATTCCATCCACCCATCCCGGCTCATATAGCCAACATCTATTCCATTCTCTGTTTGTGCATGGCTATCAAGAGCTACACCATATGAATCAGTATAATATTCCGCCTGTATTTTTAAACTAAAAATATCCGTTTCCTGATCTGGCGCTATATAAGATATCATGTATTTATGTAGTTGATTCGCCAATTTTTCGGCCTGTAGTTTCGGTAAATTCATTGATTCTACCACCAATGCAATATTTTTATCAATGATCTGGATGTTTGGTGGATATCCGGAATGTTGAATATTGGGAAAGCTGTCGGTAATTTGCGGGTTATACCCCAGCAATATAGGGGTCAGCAGGCTGTTTCGTGCTGTGCTGATATCGTCTGGTCGCTTGGTTTTGTTAGGTATGGTCACATGCTTGATATCCCCGGCATTTTCTGAACTTTCATCAGGCGGTACACGATTTACATAAGTGACCCTGTGAAACACTCTCCACACTTCGTTACGCCTGGTCAGGGCATCTTTCAGCGCAACCGCATTGGGATCTTTGGAGTTATTAAGCCAGTCCTGGTCGATGATCTGTTCATCAGGTCGTTTTGTATTGGCCAGTGCATCAAAATTTTTCTTGTCGGGATCCAGGTAAAAACTCATAAAGCGATATCCCAAAACTTTGCCCGGACAGGGGGCCGCCTGGTAATTGATAGGGTATTGCCCTGTCTGTACATACGGAGTAAAAGATGCCTTCGTTGGATCAGTATCATTATCTAAAGCCACCTTGAAAATACCTGCCACATCTTCTAAAATACAATTTCCGTCTTTATCTTCGTATATCGTATAATTGGTAGTATATGTTTCGGGTTCGTACCTGACACGGATCTTAGAGACTACCCCGGCGTCAATCAATGCCTTGGTCAGTGCATTTGCCGATGGGTCGAGGTAACTGAAATCGCCCGGTGTCTGGGGACGGTATCCCCAATCGAGCCCGGTAACATTTACATTTGGGACGGGGATGGCCTGTTTTCCCAAAAAACCTTCGCCACCTACCTTTGATTCCAGTGAGAAAGTGGAGATTTCACCATTTACTTTAGTGTGAAAACCTTGAAAGTCTCCAACGGCATAGAAATCCAAGTTGTAAGAACGTCCCATTAATGCATTCACTCCAAACAAAAATTCCACTCCCATGTTAAGACCCGCCTGAGCCTTTATCTCCCAGGAGGGGCCATGGGCCTCTCTACGCGCCGCTTCACCAGACATTTCCTCGGAGGAGAGGCCACCGTCTGCAGCCCATACATAGGTGTTGACCATACTGAAGTTCACATCGTCTTTTTTTAATTTTCCCGATCGTAAAGATTTTGAGAAGTTTTTATATTCTGCCCGCTGTCTTTCAATTTTACCTTTAATTGTATAAGCCTCCTGTACCTTATAGTAACTCCCTTTTTCATCGGGCCCCAAGTCTTTATAATGCACATCTTTGTCAAAACCTACATATCCATCTAAAGTGCCGTTTTTTACATAGCCGGGATTGAGTTTAAACATAATGATATTGGTATCGGGCGGAATATTAGGATCCGGAACAATCCGGTAGCCCATAGTGGCACCGGTGCGCTTGGACCGTAACGCATAAAAGTCGGCAACCAATGACTTTACTATAGCAGACCCCATATTGTTGGGTCTGTATATCCGTTTGGGCTGTACCCCGACCTCCTCCTTGGAAAAACAACCAATGTTATATAAATTTTGCTCAAAAGCACCATCCACGATTATTGAACTGGTTTTATTCCTGCTGTCGGCTATTCTGCCGGAGGTAACCTTACGCCTTTGACCGATACCGTCAAATTTCAAGTTAAACATAAAATGTCCGCTACCGCCCGCTATATGTGATATAGTACCAATACCAAAAGGAGAAACCACCGCGTCTGCTTGATAGTTTTCCTTATATCCGATTGAAAGGTCCAGAGACCCTCCTCCTCCAGACGAAGCCTCTTTTATATTACTGAACCGCACATGATCTCCTTCTTCTAAAGTCACGCTTGATGTTCCCAGATATTTATCCGGCGTACTGGATTGCTCTATGCCCAGATTTTCACTTGGCAAAGGTGGAGCTCCTTCAATAAAACCAACGATTTGTGCGTTTGTTTGTATTTGCCCGATATAAACCAGGTCTGTGGCGTCCGGTTCTTCATCGGTATCCAGTAGCCAGGTTATACTACCAGATTTAATACCGATGTGCACCTTTCCCTCACCTGCTTCCAGTTCTGTAATGGCAGGAGAAGAGCTTAACTCCAGGGCTTCTGCTTCCCGTGTCATTACTTTATTGCTGATATTAATGGCATATTGGACGTCATCCGCTACCGGTACAGGATATGGCAGGTCTGTGCCTGGTTGGGCCCATACCTGTGAAGGGATATTTGGCGAGGAGGATGAAAACAGGGCATCGCAAGGATTAATGACCTTATCAGATAATCCCACCTCACCATCCGTTCCTGAACCCTGATTATCATTACAGGGCCAATAAGCTACCAGGCCTGTTTCATCACCTCTGAGCGTACGATTCAGGGTTGATTGTATAGCACTTTGTTTGCGTCGAATATCCCATACCCTTACCTCCGCCAAATAACCGCTATATCCTCTTGGTAAACCCAGCCATGCACCGACACTCGGATCGGGATGATCAGGATTGTTTCCGGGATCTGTATCGATGCCTATTTTAACTCCGTCAACAAACAGCGTCCAGTAAGATGTGATAGGAGTCGGTATCCAAAAAGGATTGTCCTCATCGGTTTTATCGATATTCCGTACACCCATAATTTTACCAGGGTTACCGCCTGTTTCATCACGAACCTCCTGGCCTTTACCCTCATCAAAGTTCCAGTAAGCGGCCAGATCCGTATGTTTTTCCGGATCGTCAATCGCCCGTTTTCTATAATAATCGATTTGAGCGGAAAGCCGTGCGGTTGTCCAGATACGAATGTCATCGACAATGGCAGCAAGTATTTCTGAAGTTTTACTATCTTCCTTGCCTATGTAAAGAGTGGCATCACCGGTATTTAATTTAGCAGGTAACTGGTTTTCCTCAAAATTATTTATGGCAGGCTGGCTGTTGTTGACATACAACGTAAGTGAAGATTTAACAGGTGCGGCATAAAAATAAGCGTCTCCACATACCTTTACACTTACGGTATTAACCGCATTGGTAATTCGGGGATGTATAGTGATTTTATTTCCGCTATTATCTCCACTATCATCCCCATTACTATCTCCAAAATCATTCTTGTTGTCGTTTGGTGGGGCGTTCAAACTCCAATAACCTTCCAATCCCGCTTCAGATGTAGAGACCGGTACGTTCAAATGGTCAATGATCTGCTGTTGGGTACGGACCGTAGACCAGAGACGTACCTCTCGCATACCTCCTATGTAGTGTTTTTCTGTATCATTTATATTTCCATCCTCGTTTAAATCTTTCAACGCAGCTCCGATGATCCACCCAAAGGCTGGCAAACTATCGGTGAAATCATAATCAGGTTTTGGTTTATCAGAGTTCAACTGCTGGGGAACTCCATTGATGTAAACAATGATGCTGCTGGCTATCCAATCGAATACAACGGCCAGGTGCATATCGGCAGAATCGTCATTTTTGTCAGAGGCAAAAGGAATATTCACCCCGGTAGAATAAGGTCCCATTCTCCGATTCCCGTCTTTTTTGGTTATATAGTATAATTTGAGTTCCCCTTTTGTATCAATGGACAATTCGAAAAGGGAATTTGCCTTATCATTTCTCGCACAAGAGATAAGAGTAGAACGATCATTGTCCTTTTTTTCAGGCCTGATCCACATTTCAATGGTCACTGTACTTGATGGTATCCCCCTGTTTTCAAGTACTGCGGCATAAGAATTGTGAGATTCCGGAAAATACAGCATGTTCTTTGTCCCGGTGGCCTGATATACACCACTGAGATGGGTCCACGCCCCCTTGGTTAAGGATTTTTCGCCGGAAACAATATATTCGTTGTCATTATTGTCTTGGATTGAGAATACAGGCTTACCGGAATCCAGGGCCAACTTAAATCTTTTGTCTTTCATCTCGGGGGCCCACTGCGATATGATGGGAACTACCTTGCCGCTGTTAATACTTTCCGTATCAGGACATACCCAGGCTTCTACCGTGATCGCCTCTCCGGGTTCCCTTTGCAGTTTACCGCATCGAATATAGGCCTCATCATGCAAGTGCAGGCCCCAGCTTGAACGATAGGCCGCGGCGAGGTGTGTCCATTGCATACTATCGGGGACCGGGTCCTTACCAATGGCAAATACGATATCGCTCCCCTTGTTCTTGGCAGCATACAGATGGTTGTCTTTGGTTAAGCCAAAAACATAAGGTGTATTGCCATATCCCTGAAATAAAATAGTATTAGTACCGGTAAGGTGATCAGAACTGATTGCCCAGGCCTCCAGGGTTACATCTCCGTCTAATTGAAGTTTATCCGCGGCACTATCTTCAAACCAGAATACTGGGTTTTTAACGGCTGCCGGGACAGGGTCCAATACCCATTGCGGATCTGAAGCGGCTAGGAAAGCATATTGTACAGAATTAGGAGGGGAAGGGTTATCGGGCACGAACTGATCGAGGTCTTCGCCCAGTTGATGAATACCGGTTGCGCCAAATAAGAGAGAAGCGTACGGATGTAAACGTTCAGGTAATTGATCTTCTGTCAGGACTGTTCCGTTAAGCATTCTCGTGACGTTCTCTGTATAATTGTAACCCGGTTCTTTAACCGAATTTGGCATCCGGCCATTGATTATATCAACAATCGAGGAAAGTTTTCGTGGGACGGCTGTCCAACATTCGTATAGCCCAAATTTATCATTTTTTAAGACATTCTCACTCATAGTAATGGTTATCATACCATCGTGTTCAGTATCATTCTTAATGAATACACCGCCTAGATTGAATAACGTGCCCGGAGCCAGTGCTACAAACCTTAATTTCACAGACATTTGGTTATCCTGGCTTCCTTGCCACGATAATATCACCTGGTTGCGCTGGGTACGTGTATCGTAATGAATTGAACCCCAATGATCGTCCGTTCTTCGGTAGGCCATTCGGATCAAACCATCCGCGCTGGGAAGCAGGGCGGCGGCACCCCGGGTTTGAACGTCGGGAAGTACAGCCCCGTAAATAGCAAGCAAACCCTTGTCGCGATTACCGACAAGGGGCATACTAATACGGCTGGCAGAGGCGGCGCCTATCCACCGGCCACCCTGGCAAACCGCGTTTTCGTGCGTACTACCTTCAACCTTGTTTATTAACGTATTACCCTGGCCCTCATCCATTTGATAAACAGAATTAATGCCGCTATCCTTTTTTTGTTCCAATACATCGATACTTCGGTATTTATTCAATTGACGACTAACCAATTTACTGTCCCAAATACGCATTTCACCAATTAAGCCTTTGAAATAATACCTATGTGCTAGTTCGCTGCGCCCCACGGTTGCTCCAACCGGTTGACCGATAGGCGATGGGGAAATTTGAAAGTCACCCACTTCCCAGCCATTTAAATATCCTTTCAAATATCCTGAACTGGAAAAAGTAAACGCGATATGTGTCCAGACATTGGGGGGTAATGGGGGAAGCTGATCCAGGATAGTCGGGTACAATAGATTGCGTGTCTCTGGATTTATTTTGAACAGGCCTAAATGTAAATCATTCATCAGGCATATTCCGCCGCTGCTTTTATCGTCACCATCGCCGAACTCCAGTTCGAAAATACACTGATCCTCCTGTGGATTTGCATACGGCATGATCCAGGCCTCAAACGTATGCCCGCTGGCGCTGCTATTAGGTAGCGTAATATAATCGCTACGGCCGTTTAGTTCGAGGGCTGTGCCATAAAAAGGGATTTCCGGTAAATTGAGTTCAACGGCTTCCGGATCGCTGTTCATCCATTTTTCCGTTGACGAGCCTGCAAGCCGCCCGTTCAAACCGAGGTCGATATCCAGTACACTGAATAATTGACCGCAGGACAAACTGAGCATGATCCCTGCATTGGTCATTACACTAATGGCGCCGCTGTCATTGGTGTACGCAGGTTCCTGACGGTAGTAGAGTGTAGCTGATAAGTTGCTTACCGGGGGAGTAGTATTTTGTCCGCTGCCATCATCATCATTGTTATGAACAGGCAGGTATTTTGCCGAAGGCTCGATAAGAGGAAAGGTCTGTTTGTTGGTATTGGTGGAAAATTTATTGAATCCGTGTAATTGTGAAACATCAAATGGAACAAAAAGGGAAGCAGGAATAGAAAAAGCCACAATATACTGGTCTTGTGGGGCAAAAATATGCCATACAGGGGATTTATCTCCCACAGGCACTCTCACCACTGCAAATGTACTGGTCGGGGAAAATTGCACATCAAGGGGCAGGAGGAATGCCGGTTCCAAAAATGGTTCTCCGTCCATGGACTCACTGCCCAGGCTGTCTTTATCTGAAGCGGGGACATCCGCATTTTCACTGCGTACATAGCGGGTTTCCGTAGCATGTGCCAGGGCCATATCCTGCTGTTGAAAAATAAACCGGTCCACTAAAAGCCCCACGGGAAATGTATCATTAGAACCCTGGGATTGAGGGTCCAGCGACGTAGTGCGGAACAGGTATATATAGTCTCCGTCAGATACCACAATAAAAGGATTGGCTTGTGTGAGCGATGCTGTGGTATTCGGGTCTCCATTGGCATCTTCGCCCGGGATATCCCGTAAAAGCAGGTTCATCCCTGCTACGCGGGTTTCTGTGGCACAATTTAAAGGAATAAGTTCTGTCCAGCCATCATCGACTGTCAGGTCGCCGGCATCGATATTTTCTTCAACTTCGGTTCCGACAGCAGGGTTGAGCACGCACCAAAATACTTCATCATATTCCGATCCATCACCTGAGCGGGTTGTAGGCGATGAAGCAAAGGCAAAAGCATGGCCCTGGTGTGTAAGGGTCTTTACATGGGTAAACGGACGCTCTTCGTTTCTGGTTTTCATAGTAGGTTTATTTTTGGGGCCTTTCGGGGGAAAGGGCGTTAGTAATATTTTCAGATCGGATAAAAACTCATTTCGGTAATTTTTATGTTATTTCACTAAGAGCCTGTCTTTGGAATATTTTATAGTGTATTTTTTTGTCAGACAGGGCCGGGCGTATAAAAAAGGTCTGCCGGACCTTTTTAACGAAGGAGCCAGGCTGTCGCGAGGGCAAAGGCACATAAAAGAGCCAAAAGCGATGCCTTGAGCTTGTCGAAGGGATAAAATTCAGACAGGCTCTAAAAGTTCTGATATTCTAAACTTATGTCAAGATTTCCAACAAATAAAATAAAAACTGTTTTTGATGAAAATTTGTGAAATAAGTTTTGTTTTTAGTGAAGTAATAACTCCGGATGTCCTGATTGGAAGAGAAGGCTGCTATTTTGTTATGTGTAGATGATCCGATGTTTTTATTCGTTGCTTTCTGAAGTTGATCTTCTCAAACCCTCCAAAAATAGTCCGGAAATTGTCCTGAAAGGACAACTGAAGTCAAACAGCCACCATTTAAAATCAAATAGTACCGTTTTTTATGTAACAACCTTTTTATCGGTCCGGGTGGGGGATAAGGTTTTCTGGAATTTCGACCTGATACCCGGCATGTGTCAAATATCTGACCGATATGGTCTACACCAATAAATTCTATTTTCATTTCTCCATTCTATCTTATTTGTATGGCGAATAATTTTAACGCTTATTGTGCTTAGGCAATCTCTCTTCGTATTTTTTCTTCATTGATTTCCGTCATGACTTCGCCAAACAGCCTTACAGAATTGATCCGATCTTCTAAAGCAAAGGTTGTGGATACTGCGATGAGTTCATTTACCTGTGTTTCTTCAAGAAATGCTTCAAGTTGCTTTTTTACGGTTTGTTTGCTTCCTACGAAAGAGTATTTCAACATTTGGTGTAAAGAGGGATGTTTCAGCAATTCCTGTAATTCTTCTGTCATTGCCGTAGGCGGTTGTATGGCATCTTTGGCCCCGGTCAAAACCCCGAGAAACATTTTAATTAAGGTAGTAAACAACCGTTCCGCTTCTTCATCCGTATTGGCAATTAAAACATTTATCCCCGCTATGGTGTAGGGCTTTTCTAAAATATCGGAAGGCTGGAATTCATCGCGATAAATATTTAATGCATTGAATAAATGTGTTGAAGCAAAATGGCTGGCAAAGGCATAAGGTAATCCTTTTCGGGCCGCTAAATGCGCACTGTCAGTGCTGGAACCTAATATATAAAGGGGGACATCTGTACCTTCTGCAATCGTTGCCCGTACTTCTGCATTTTTATTATCTGTGGAAAAGTATTGTTGTATTTTTTCTATTTCCCGGGAAAAAGAATGTGCGGCCTGCATAAAGTCGGACCGGATGGCACGGGCAGTTTTCGGGTCGGTACCGGGCGCCCTTCCAAGCCCTAAATCAATTCGGTTGGGGTATAAATGGGCCAGGGTACCAAACTGTTCTGCCACGATCAAAGGGGAGTGGTTGGGAAGCATAACACCACCCGAACCTACCCGGATGTTGGAAGTGTTATCGGCTACGTAGCCAATGAGCAGTGAGGTAGCGCTACTGCCTATATATTCGGCATTATGGTGTTCGGCAAACCAATAGCGTTTGTACTTATTGGCTTCCGCTTCTTTTGCTACGGTTAACGAATCGTTAAGCGTCTGTTTAATGGTACCTCCTTGTGGCACAAGGGCTAATTCCAAAATGGAAAAGGCAATATCTCGGTTATCCATATCTTCCGTGTTTCGATAAAGAAAAATTTTATATCAAATAATATTGCAAAGTTAAGGTTTCTTACTTTCTTTTGTATAGTACTTTCCTGAAGGAAAGTACTATTTAAAACAAAATGATATGGCAGCAAAACGAGACTATCTGTCCTGCCTGGACACTCTAAAACCTGTGAGGGATGCACTGGATGTAATTAACGGAAAATGGAAATTGCCGATTATTATTTCTATTATGGTGGGTAATAAGCGTTTTACCGATATACAAAACAGTATTCCAGGAATAACGCCTAAAGTTCTGGCCAAAGAGCTAAAGGAGCTGGAAGTGCACCAGTTAATTAAAAGGACGGTAATGGACGACTATCCGGTAAAGATTTTGTACAAACCGGAACCTTATGCGGATACCCTGGTTCCTGTTATTGATGCTTTGAAGGGATGGGGGCTGAATCATCGCAAGAGGCTTTTTAACAGGGAATAACCTTGCGATATTAGATCCAATTATTTAAAACCATTCCTTATTTTTATAAAAAAATAAAAAGATATGCTGACAGATATAAACCCAAAATTACCTATGCGAGACAAGTTGGTTACAAGGAACTTTTACCTGAACAGGTTGGGGTTTCAGGAATTTGGAAATGCCGACTATGAAGGATATCTGATGGTACAAAAGGATCATGTACAACTCCATTTTTTTGAATTTAAAGAATTAGACCCCAAAGAGAACTACGGACAAGTTTATATCCGAACCGATGACATCGATAACCTGTACCAATCATTCCTGGAAAAGAAATTGAGCATACATCCGGCTGGGCACCTCCAGATGAAACCCTGGGGGCAGAAAGAATTTGCAATGCTTGACCCGGACAATAATCTGCTGACATTTGGACAGGGCATGCTATAACAACAGGGGTGAATATGCAAAATACGTTTTGCGTATGTTCGTACATCATTGGTTATAAAACACAAAAAGTATATGGATAATCGGAGAGTGATTCGGCATATAATCCGGCAGCTTTTAGAAGTTCAAAATGGAAAACTTTGGATGGGTGATAATTTTGATAGAAAAATTAATTCCATAACGGAGCGGGAAGCATTCACAAAGCCATCCCCAAGCATGCACAGTGTTGCTGAATTAATCGCCCATCTTACTGCATGGAGCAACGATACAATCTTAAAGATAAGGAACGGAACAGGCCAGCTTAGGGATAACGATGAGCAAAACTGGCCTGATAACGATAGCCTCAAAAAATTAGGATGGGACACCATAGTTCAGGATTATCGAAAAAGCCTTTCCCGGGTGATTGATCTGTTAAAAGATAAAGATGATTCCTTTTTAAAAGAAACGTATTATGATCAGGACTTCAAAGGCGAATTTGAGTATTCATTTGCCATAGATGGAATGCTTCATCATAATATCTACCATCTGGGTCAAATGGGGATTTTAATAAAACTGATCAAAGAAGGTCGAAACGCTCCATAATCCTTTAAACTACATTATTGCACTATTTTCCCTACAGACACTTATACAAAGACTTCTCTTCGATATACGGCTTCTATCGGATCTTCTTTATTCCGGCCAAGAACGTGATCGGCTCTTATTTTTTACTTGTTTAAGTTTATAGGCATTTTCTGAACCGGTGACTTCGGCTCCGTGCATTTTGGCAATTTGAATACCAGGCAAAGCAACACCGCCCTTTCCTTCAATCAGCACTGTTTTCCCCGGATAATTCCGCCGTGTTCTACATACCAAATACGGGCTATTGGCGTGGGTTAAATAGCATATGTTACCCAGGTTCATACAAACAAATCAAACTCATATTTTTTTAACATTAGTAAATATATTTCGGGAACGTTCCCGTTAATTTTTACGTCTTATTGTTTGAATTTGTCCGTTTACCGTTGCTAATTTTAACACAAATTAACCAATTCAAAGTAACATGAAAACAACTTCACTAAAACAGATCGTTCCATTTATCGCCCTGTTTTGTGCCTGGGCGGCACAGGCTCAGGTAACGGTTTCCGGAAAGGTATCGGATGCAAGCGGCTCTTTGCCTGGTGCCAACATTGTAGTAAAGGGTACTACGAACGGCACCCAGTCAGATCTCGACGGGAATTTTACCCTGGAGGATGTTGAGGAAGATGCTGTTTTGGTATTTAGCTACATAGGGTTTAAATCCCAGGAAGTAGCAGTAAACGGCAGGAACACGATCAACGTTACCCTGGCTGAAGATGCAGAAGGCTTGGATGAAGTGGTGGTAGTCGGCTACGGCACGCAAAAGAAGGAAAACCTGACCGGTTCTGTCGATGTCATTTCGGGCGACCGCCTCAAGGACCGTGCGGCAAATAATGTAGCCGACCTGGTCAAGGGGGCATCGCCCAACCTCAACATCTCCATGAACATGCGGGGTGGTGAGCCGGGTACCGCCAGCAATTGGAACATCCGGGGTATGGGATCCCTGGAAGGTAATGCCTCACCGCTGATACTGGTAGATGGCGTGGAGATGAATATCAATAATGTCGATCCGGAATCCATAGAAAGCGTCTCTATATTGAAAGACGCTTCGGCATCCGCGGTCTATGGGTCACGGGCACCTTTCGGGGTAATCCTCATCACCACTAAGAAAGGAAAGAAGACCGGCGGGGTCAGTGTCCAGTATACCAATAACCTATCGTTCAGTAGCCCTGTCCGTTTGCCCAGCTTTGTAGATTCGTATACCTGGGCTACGGCATACAACCAGGCGGCCGCCAATGCCGGGATGAATGCGGTGTACAGCGATGAACAAATGGAACGTATCCGGGGGTACCAGGATGGCACTTTCCCGTACGAATACGATCCGGAAAATCCTATCGATAACATCTGGGGCGGCCGCAGAAACGGTAATGCCAACAACGACTGGCCACATGTTTTGATGGGAAATACCGCCTTCAACCAAAAACACAACATCAATGTGTCGGGTGGTAACGAGCGGAACCAATTTTACATTTCCGGGGGGTATGTAGAAGAAAATGGCCTGTATAGCTGGGGGAATGACAGCTATAAACGCTATAATTTTATGGGCAATTACAATGCCGAGATCACTTCCTGGCTGAAATTCAATTCCAGTGTAAAGTATGCCTCTAAAAAAACCGACTACCCCATTGGCTTTACTACCGTGGGCCGGGAGCACTTCTTCAACGGAATGCTCACCTTTGCTCCGATGATGCCGTTCTATAACATCAATGGAACCGTGCAAAGCCCCCTGGTACGGAATTTACAGGGCGCCGGACGGGATAAAGGCTATACCAATGACTTTTTCATCACATTGGGCGGGGAACTGGAACCCGTCAAAGGGTGGAAAACCTCGTTTACTTTCAATTACAACAACCAGGGACACCGGAGTACATCCAACCCGCGACCCGTACCGGTAGAGCTGGGTACGGGCGAATTCGGTAACATCGGCAAGGCCATCTCCGGTTATGAGTCGGCCTTCTCCCAGAATATCTATAAGATGATCAATGGCATTACTTCATACGAAAATACCTTTAACCGGCATTATCTCAAAGCAATGGTAGGGTATGAACAGGAATACCGCTATTATACGGGGCTGACAGGATCGGGGAGCAACCTGATCAATGTGGATGTACCTTCCATCAGCACCTCATTGGGGGAGCGGAATCTGGACGATCTGATCTATCATTGGGCTACCCAGGGGGTCTTTGGGCGGATCAATTATAATTTCGATGAAAAATACCTCCTTGAGTTCAGTGCGCGGTACAACGGCTCTTCCCGGTTTGCATCGGGGAATCGTTGGGGCTTTTTCCCTTCGGGTTCCTTAGGATACGCAATCTCCAAGGAAAGTTTCTGGGAACCGATTCGGGATTATGTGAATAACCTGAAGATCAGGGTTTCATATGGTGCCCTGGGAAACCAGAATGTAACGACTTCAGGTACGCAGAATGTGAGGAATTACCGCTATCTGGCCACAATACCCACCGGTAGCCAGTTGAGATGGATCATTGATGGTGAACGACCGGCCTACGCCGATGTGCCTGCACTCATCAGTGATGATCTGACCTGGGAAACCATTACCTCGTTCAATATAGGGGTCGATGCGGCATTCCTGGATAACCGGTTAAACCTGACATTCGATTGGTACAACCGGGTAACTTCCGATATGGTAGGGCCGGCACTTTCCCTGCCGTACCAGTTGGGCACTGCCGCGCCGCGCACCAACAATGCGGAGTTATCTACCAGGGGGTATGAGATCGTGTTGTCCTGGAAAGACAGACCTTCTCCCCAGTTCGGATATAACGCCAGTGTGAGCCTTGGTGACAACCGTTCGAAAATTCTCAAATACCGTAACGATAAAGGAGTGATCGACACCTGGTATACCGGTAAACAGGTTGGAGAGATCTGGGGCTTCAAGAGCGACGGACTGATCCAGGCTGAAGGAGAAGCGATGGCAGACCAGTCCAAATACCACGACCAATGGGGCCCTGGCGATATGAAATACAAGGACCTGAATGGCGATGGTGTTATTAACGACGGCCAGCGGACCCTGGATGACCACGGAGACCTCACGGTCATCGGAAATAACCAGCCGCGGTACAATATCGGTATCACGGGGGGCGTAAACTGGAAGCAGTTCGATTTTTCGATGTTCTGGCAGGGCGTAGGGAAGCAGGACTATTATCCGCAGCTCAATTCGCCGGTCTTCTGGGGGATGACCCGGGCATGGGCGGGTTCCGCAATTTTCAGGGACTCACATAATCTTGACTATTGGCGGCCGGCCGATGAGACCAATCTCCTCGGCCCCAATACCGACGCTTACCTCCCCAAGCCCTACTTTACTACGGAAACGGAAAAGAACCGGCAGGTCCAAAGCCGGTACCTGGTCAATGCAGCTTATTTGCGGCTTCGGAATATACAGCTCGGGTATACGTTGCCGGGCGATTTTACCAACCGGTTCAATATCAGCAGCGTGAGGGTGTATGTCTCCGGAGAAAATCTGTTGTTGATTTCTAGTGTACCGAAGGTTTTCGACCCGGAAACAATGATCGCTTCGGATAAAAGTTTCGGGGGCTACCAGACAACCGGTATCATTTATCCGAATACCAGGTCGTTCTCGCTCGGATTGAATATTACTTTTTAACTTTAATACAGCAATGTCATGAAAAAGTATTTCATCATTACCACCATATTTACAGTGCTGATGAACAGCGCTTGCCAAAATGATTTCCTCGACCGGGAACCATTGGATGCGACCACATCGGATGTTTTCTTCGAAACACCAGGGCAAATGCGCGCCTACCTTAACACCTTCTATAACAGGAAGAATTTCCCCAAGTATGCCAACCACGGGAGCGACTTCAACAGCGATAACGAGGTGGCTGGTACGCCCGATATACGGTTGCAGGGTACACGGGTGGTTTCCACTACGGGAACTATCGGGTTCGGCGATGTGCGCCGGATCAATTTCTTCTTCGATAATTACCGTAGGGTAGAAGCAAACCACGAACTGGAGGAATACCAGCAATACCTGGGAGAAGCGTATTTCTTCCGGGGGTTGATTTATTTCAATCTGATGCAGAGCTACGGGGACATACAGATCATCACAAAGGAGTTGAACACCGATTCGCCAGAGTTATACAACCCGAGGGATCCGCGTAATAAGGTGGCCGATTTTATCATTCAGCAACTGGATTCCGCTGCCATATACCTCACTGCCGACAAAACCTCGGGAGCCGGACGGATAAACCGCTGGATGGCATTGCTCATCCAAAGCCGGGTAGCGCTGTACGAAGGCTCGTGGGAAAAATACCATGACGGTACACCCTTTGGTGTGGACGATGCCGACCCGGATAAGTATTTTACCAAAGCAGCCGAGGCTGCCGAAGAACTCATCGACGGAGGTGTGTACAGCATATACAGTACGGGCAACCCCGGCTCGGACTATAAAGACCTGTTTTCCCTGTTGGACTACTCGACCAATAGCGAAGTGATGTTTTGGCAGAATTTCGACCAAAGCGTCACCCAGGGCGACGGGGATTTCACGAACGACCGTTTCTTCCGGATGAAAACCCCGACCAACAAGACCATTACCAAGCAACTGGCCGATACATACCTGTGTACTGATGGCCGTCCCATCAGTGGCAATACACTGTTTGGTGGGTATAACACGCTGGCGTCGGAAGCCGAAAACCGCGATCCGCGGTTCTACCAGACCATTGCCACGCCAGATCAGGTATGGCAGATCCTCCCCGATGGCGATATAGAATATTGGAGCGACGCTTACAACAAGCTCAATTCGACCGCCGATTACAACGCGCCCGGTGGCTACATCATCCAGAAAGGGTACAACCCGAATACAACATACCATGTGCAGCAGTACGAAGAGTCACCGGGCCTGATTTACCGGTATGCCGAAGCCCTGCTCAACTTTGCAGAGGCCAGGGCCGAACTGGGGACTCTTAGCCAGGCCGATATCGACAAATCCATCAAACTGCTGCGCGACCGTGTAGGGATGCCCAACCTCGTGTTGAGTGATATTGCTACGGACCCCAACTGGGATTTCCCCGATTTGCCGCCCGTTATCAATGAGATACGGCGCGAACGCAGGGTAGAACTGGCTGCGGAAGGCTTTCGGTGGGATGATATTGCCCGTTGGGCAGCGGCAGACGAGCTGATTGTCGGCACTCGCCCAAAAGGATTCAAGGCTTCCCAGATCGCAGAAAACCCATTTCCGGTTGATGAAAATGGTTTCCTCGATCCTTTCCGGAATGCAATTCCCGAAGGCTATGGTTTTAAACTGGACCGGGATTACCTGAATTCAATTCCCGAAAGTGAGATTACACTCAACGATAACCTGACCCAAAACCCGGGTTGGTGATGATTAATAATCACATAAGTGGATCATGAGTGATTTTTTTATGGACATATTTTTCTGTACCGCTCAACCAAACGTATGAACAATATAAACGAGTACAATTTGTCTATAAAATATTTAAGTGTAATACTGATCGTCTTGTGGAGTATGGCAACGGCCTGTGCACAGGCCGAAAGAGAAGTAGATACAGTGATTGTAGGTGACGATACATACCAGGTAGAATGGAAGCTCCGGGAGTCGTTCGATGAAGGCTGGGAAGACCGGTGGGTGCTGGAGGGCGATAGTTGTTACATTTCGGTGCTGGACAATAAACTTTATGTCAATGATTATATGGGGGCCACCATCTGGAACGTGGAGGAATACCCCGCCAATATCCTGGTCCGGCTCAAGGTGATCGGTCTGGATCGGACAGATACCAAAACCAATTTCAATATAATCACGCATGGTCGCGAAAACGACGGTTCCCCATTGGTCATCGGCCCGGAAAGTGGACGGACGGGTGCATATAAACCCTACCACGATTTTCCCAATCACATCGCCACGTTTGTGTATAAATGGACGCGGGTACGCCGGGATCCCGGTTTTAATTTGCTGAGTGATGTGCAGGAGGTAGCCTCGAAGACCAATACCGAATACGAGATCGTGTTCGCAGTCAACGAAGAACGTTTGATATACTACATTAACGGGGTAAAACACCATGAGGTTCCGAACGAGCATCCGCTCCCTGGCGGGAAATTCGGGATCAGAACCTGGAATACGCTGGCATTTTGGTACGATATCGAAATCGGCGAACTGATAAAATAATTAATTCTTTCACGAATGATTGAGACAGATTTATTTAACGTATTTAAACGATCTACACGGATTGCAGTGCTCTGTATCGTATTCTGGGTAAACCAACAGGCAGCATTTGCACAATCGACGGCTGGTATTGATGTAGAAAATTCTCAATCGGATGAATTTAAGGATATTGAGCTGGCTGTTTCAGCGGGGAATGAGGATTGGGTTTACGCGCTTGGGGAAGAGGTGGTTTTTAATGCAGTGTTATCCGTTGACGGTGCACCATCAACAACCGACAGCATTTCATTTGCCTATACCATTGGTCCTGAAAAAATGCCTGCCATAAGCCAGGGAACTGTAGTGGGCAAAAACGGCAGGGCTGAGATCAGGGGTGGAACAATGCGTATTCCCGGATTTTTGAGGTGCAAAGTGACCGTGGAGGTAGACGGGCAGGTATACGAAGGTACGGCAACCGCCGCTTTCGAACCGGAAAAAATTGAGCCCACTGCAATTGTTCCGGCAGATTTTGACCGGTACTGGAAAACCGCTATAAAAAAATCCAGAAGCATTCCCCTGGCATATCAACTCACGCCGATACCCGAACGGCAAACAGCATCCGTAGATGTTTATCAGGTAGCATACCGGTTTTTCAATGAAGGGCCCCAGACGTTCTACGGTGTGCTGAGCATGCCCAGGCGTGATGGAAAATATCCTGCCATTATCCGGTTCCCGGGTGCAGGGTGGGCACCGCTGAGTGGGGATCAGAAGACTGCCGAAAAGGGTTTCATTACTTTAGACCTCTATATACACGGCCGGCCTGTAATTGAAGACCGGTCTTATTATGATAGCCTGAAAGATCATGAATTAAAGGATTATATGTACAAGGGGATTTCCGACAGGGATGCTTTTTATTATAAAAATGTGATTTTGGGATGTGTGCGGTCTGTGGATCTGATCCATGCACTGCCACAATTCGACGGTGAGAATTTAGGGGCCTGGGGATCCAGCCAGGGAGGAGCGCTTTCCATCATTACCACATCGTTGGAGCACCGTATTGACCGGTTTGTGGCGTTGTGCCCCGCCATGTGCGATTTCACCGGATACCTGCACGGGAGGGCCGGTGGCTGGCCACATTTTTTCAATAAGCCGGAGCTATATAAAGATAATAAAGAAGAAGTGCTGCGTACCCTGTCGTATTATGATGTGGTAAATTTTGCAAAACAGATCCGGGTTCCCGGCTTCTTCTCCTGGGGTTTCAATGATCCGACGACGCCACCGACATCTTTTTATTCTGCATATAATGCTGTTCCGGCAGCTAAAAAAGTGTTGATCATTCCCCCTGGTGTACATAAAATATATCCTGAACAGCGGGAGAAAACGTACAGTTGGTTAACGGGAGCATACAAATATGATGAATAGGAGGTGTTTTTAAAGCAAGGGAGACAGATGGCAGTTTCCTTAGGTATACTGAATAAAAATGTTTCAAGTTATAGAAATTTCTGTATCACTTTGTGCCTGTTTTGTGAACCTCTGTGGTAAAACAAAGCAACCACAAAGTGATGCCCTGAACCCCTCGGCAAACTCAGGAAGAATAAAACCTGGTCCTGAATAAGGTGACAAACCGGTTTTGTCCACAGAAAACGTGTAATTTAACGGCGTACATGATAAAAAACTACTTGTTATTCGGCATTACCACCAAATGGGCATAAAATAATGTATGGAATGAAACCGGAATGATTATTTTAATTATCAAAGGTTCCATGTGACCATTAAAAAACAATAAAAGAAATACATGAAATATTCAAGTATAATACTGATAGTCCTGTGGAGCGTGGCAATGGCCTGTACGCAACCCAAAAAGAAAGCAGATACGGTGGTTACAGATGTCAAAAATGATTCGCTTTGGGACAAGATCGCCGTGTATTTTACCCCGCCCAAGGCTTATGAAAACCAATACGGGGATTTCAGGTCGCCCTTGACATTCTACGATGGCCGCCCGGTAAAGGATACGGCCGACTGGCAGGCAAGGCGGTCCGAGATCAAACAGCGCTGGCACGAATTGATGGGGGAGTGGCCGGAGCTGATCCGGGACCGGGAACTGCGCATTACGGATTCTGTCCGGAAAGAAGGATATATGCAATATACCGTGCGCTTTCGGTGGCTCCCCGAAGAGGAAAACCAGGGCTATTTACTGGTTCCGCCGGGAGCGGACAGGAAGCCTGCGGTGATCACCGTTTTCTACGAGCCGGAGACGGCTATTGGTGAAGGAAAGCCACACCGTGATTTTGCCCGCCAGTTGGCGAAGCGCGGTTTCGTAACCTTATCGATAGGCACTGCACAGGCTTCGAAGGACGGGGTGTATTCACTCTATTATCCGTCAATGGCCGATGCGCAGGTACAACCCTTGTCGATGCTGGGGTATGCTGCGGCCAACGCATGGCATGCCCTGGCCGGACATCCCGCTGTGGACTCTACCCGGATCGGGATCATGGGGCATTCCTTTGGTGGCAAATGGGCGATGTTTGCCTCTGCGCTGTTCGATAGATTTGCCTGTGGAGTGTGGTCAGATCCCGGCATAGTGTTCGACGAGACCAAAGGAGCCGCAGTGAATTATTGGGAACCGTGGTACCTCGGCTATTATCCGCCACCCTGGGAGCATACGTGGCGGGAAACAGGAATGATTGAAGATGCAAAGGGGCTTTATCCAGAGCTCGTACAGGAGGGGTACGATCTGCACGAACTACATGCCCTGATGGCACCGCGCCCGTTTTTGGTATCCGGTGGCTCCTCCGATCCGGTAGAACGATGGACGGCACTCAACCATACGATAGCCGTAAACAAACTGTTGGGGTACGACAACCGGGTGGCGATGACCAACCGCCCCGACCATTCGCCGAATGCACGATCGAACGAACAGGCGTATTTATTTTTTGAGTATTTTTTGAAACGGGATTAACGAACTCGGATGACAATGAAATAATGGATAGAAGGTGTTTTTTAAAACAGGGTAGCCTGGAGGTCGCTTCTATGAGCCTGTTACAGGGATACGCTAATCTGAATAATATGGACGGGACAGCAAACCAACTGACGATTGTCAATGCAACATCAAACTTCGAACGGGAAAAACTCCGGTATCCGTTCGGTTTTAAAGGGGGGTACCTCACGGAGCTCTGGCAAGTGGCCACACAATTGAAAGGCCCTAATGAACATACAGGTGTTGGCCTGGCCACACAGAGTGTGCTGTACGGGGATGCCAATGTGTTTGCCTCGACCTCTGAAGCAGGCGGTAATGCACTGATGTACGTACTGGCCAATAAAGCATTGGATATGCTGGCAGGGCATTCCTTTGAAAACCCCGTAGCGGCGTTAGATCATATGCTTCCCGAAGTACATGAGGAGGGGAAACGGCTCACCGGACGCCCTGATTTGAACATTAATTTTGTATATAATGCCCTGGTGAGCGTAGACAATGCCCTGTGGATGCTCTATGCCAAAGAACAGGGAGCATCCGGTTTCCGGAAAATCCTGCCATCGGCCTACAGAAAGGCACTTTCCCACCGGAATGATAAGGTGGCGGTGATGTACCAGGTTTCCTATGGTATGGCCCTGTCCTCCATCCGCCGGGCGGCGGAAGAAGGTTATCTGGTGTTCAAGATCAAGACCGGCCAGCCCGGCACTGAGGAAGAGATGCTTCAAAAGGATAAGGAACGCCTGTCTGAAATACATGAGGTGTTAAAAAACATAAAGACCGGCCGGACCAGTACCGGAAAGGTGTATTACACCATGGACGCCAATGGGCGTTATACCCGTAAAAGCTCACTCCGGGGCTATCTTGACCATGCCAGGAAAATAGGAGCCTTTGAGCACATTCTGCTATATGAAGAACCCTTTACCGGGGAAAACAAAGAAAACGTGTCAGACCTCGGGGTGATCATCGCTGCCGATGAGAGCATACATACGGCAGATGACGCTAAAAAGAAAATAAAACTGGGCTATGGTGCCTTTGTACTGAAACCAATTGCCAAAACACTGAGCGAAACGCTGAAGATCGTGCAGGTGGCCCATGAACACCGTATCCCCTGTTTCTGTGCCGACCTGACAGTAAACCCCATATTGGTGGACTGGAACAAACATGTGGCCGCATCGCTGCCCCCTTTCCCTGGCCTGGGAATGGGTATGATGGAAACAAACGGGGATATGAACTATTCGAATTGGTTAGCCATGAAAGGAAGGCATCCCTGTGCGGGCGCCGGCTGGACACAGGTAACCGATGGCGTATTTGAACTGGATGAACAATTCTATGCTGTTGCCGGCGGCATGTTCACTGCATCGCCCTATTATGAACAGCTTGCCGATGGAGATCAACAAGATACGACGAATGCTAAACAAATTTAATTAAAAAGACATATAACATGAACAGGAGAGATGCTATAGCCAGGGTTGCATGGGTTATGGGCGGGACCGTTATCGGTGCCAACCTGTTTTTGACAGGCTGTACCCGTAAGGCTACAAAAAATGTGGAAAGCCTGTTCGAACCCGATATCATCGATTTCCTCGGTGATGTGGCAGATACGATCCTGCCTCCCACAAGCAGCCCGGGGGCTAAAGAAGCAGGTGTGGGCGGGTTTATCCCGGTAATGGTGCGCGACTGTTATCCTCCTGAAGACCAAAAGGTATTTGTGGAGGGGCTCGGCAAGCTGGAAGACGCCGCAAAGGCGAAATTCCACCGTGCTTTCCGCAAACTGGAAGCGGATGAACGTACCGAACTGCTGACCGAAATAGACAAAGAGGCCAGGGAACACCAGCAAAATAAAAAGAAGGCAGATCTCAACCATTACTTTTTTATGCTCAAACAAATCACCCTGCTCGGTTATTTTACCTCTGAACTTGGGGCGACCAGGGCGCTACGCTATGTGCCGGTACCAGGAAAATACATTGGTGACTATCCCTATAAGAAGGGCGATAAGGCCTGGGCGATTTAGTTGAAGGTTTAAAGTTAGACAGTGTAAAAGTTTAAACGACTTCATAAAATGGAAGCAATACAGGAAAATACATATGACGTAATCGTTGTGGGATCGGGTATCAGTGGTGGCTGGGCAGCCAAAGAGTTTACCGAGAAGGGGTTTAAGACCTTATTGATCGAGCGCGGACGGATGGTGGAGCATATCAAGGACTACCCCACGGCCAGTAAGCACCCCTGGGAATTCGAGCACCGCAACCGGAAAACCATGCGCGACAAAACCGAAAACCGGCTGATCAGCAGGCATTATGCCTATAATGAATCTACCCGGCATTTCTATATCAACGACGACGACCAGGAATTTATACAGGAAAAACCATTCTACTGGATCAGGGGCTACCAGCTTGGCGGCAAGTCACTGTTATGGGCCCGGCAAACCCAGCGGTGGAGCGATTTCGAGTTTGAAGCGCCAAAAAAATACGGTTATGGGACAGACTGGCCTATCCGCTATGCAGAACTGGCGCCCTGGTACAGCCATGTGGAACGTTTTGTGGGTATTGCCGGCAACCGCGACGGCATTCCGAACCTGCCCGATAGCGAAGTAGTCGGCTCCTTTGAGATGAACCGCGTGGAGCGGGCCATTGCCGATAGCATCGATGCAAATTATACCGACCGAAAAGCCATCATCGGGCGCTGTGCCAACCTGGCGGAACTTGCGGAAATACAACGTGAGCAGGGAAGGAACAAATGCATGGCCCGCTCGCTGTGTTCAAGGGGATGCCCGTTTGGCGCTTATTTCAGCTCCAATTCCTCCACCATTCCCCATGCCCGTAAAACCGGCAACCTGACCATCGTAACCGATACCATCGTAGAATCGGTTGAATACGACGAAACGAACAAACGGGCCACTGGTGTCCGTACCATCAGCACCCATGACAAATCCGGAAAGATCTACCGGGCAAAGGTTATTTTCCTGAATGCAGCCACGCTCAATACCAACCTCATCCTGATGAACTCCCGGTCCGAACGGTTCCCGAATGGCCTGGGCAATGACAACGGCCTGTTGGGGCGGTTTGTCACTTTCCACAATTACAGGGGGCAAATTACGGCTGATTTTCCGGGCTATGAAGATTCCTATTACTATGGCCGCAGGCCCACGCAGGTATTTATGCCCGCTTTTAAGAATATCCATCACCCTGAACCTCGTTTCATGGGCTCGTATATGATAGCCTTTTCGGCTTCCCGGAAAAGGGGGCAGGGCACCGAAGAAACCCTCGGTGCAGCGTTCAAGGATGCACTGACCCTGCCGGGAAGCTGGAAGGTATCAATGATGATGCAGGGCGAAGTGATCCCGATCCATGAAAACCATGTACGGCTAAGTAAGGATAAACAGGATAAGTACGGTTTGCCCCAATTGATCACGTCTATCGGCTATACGGAAAACGATGTGGCCATGATGGAAGATTTTTGGGCCGAAGGTACGGCCATGCTGGAAAAAGCCGGGGCGAAAAACATCCAAACGACAGACCGGCATGAGGCCTTTGGCCGGCAACCCGGGCTGGAAGTCCACGATGTCGGGGGAGTACGTATGGGGCGTGACCCCGATACGTCCCTGTTGAATGCGCATAACCAACTACACCTGTGCAAAAATGTATTCGTAACCGATGGCGCCTGTATGAGCAGTGTGGGCAATCAAAACCCGTCGTTGACCTTTATGGCACTTACGGCCAGGGCAGCGAATTATGCCATGGAACAACTAAAAGAAGGAGTATTATGATCGTGAACCGAATCAGGAAACACCTTGCTTTTTTGCTTTTCATCGGTTTGGTATCCTGCCAAACTCAAACCCGGGACACTTTCAGGATAGAGACAGTTGATTATGTAAAGCTCAATGAAGAGGCTTACCTCGAAGTGGCCACGGTAGCCGATGGGCTGCATGTACCGTGGGGAATGGATTATGTGGATAATAAAATTGTATTTACGGAAATAACAGGTACGGTGAAACAACTGGACCTGGCGACAGGAGTGGTATCGATACTGCTGAAGCTGGAAGGCGTGTTCCATAAACGGACGCCGGGACTGCTGGATATTGCCATACAAAAGACCGGGGAAACAGATCCTTATGTGGTGTTGAACTACACAACGGAGGAAGGCGAAAAGATTGTATCCAACCTGGTACGGTATACCTATACGGGCGATACATTGAAGGATCCCAAAAAACTGTTGGCGGTCAGGGGATATCTCGGGCACAATGGCGCACGGGTAATCATAGACGACCGGGACATCATCTACTGGGCAACGGGCGATGTGGCCGATAATACCCAGGCGCAGGATTCCACCACGCTCAACGGGAAAATCCTCCGCCTGGATATGGATGGAGGTATCCCGGCAGACAACCCCATACCCGGCAGCTATGTGTATGCATGGGGCTTCCGTAACATGCAGGGCCTCACCATGGATGGGCAGGGCAACATCTTTACATCCGAACACGGCGATGCCATTGAGGATGAGATCAACCTCATCCGGCCGCTGCACAACTACGGGTGGCCGCTTGCCGAAGGCATACACGACACACCGGAAGAGCTGGCCATTACCGACAGCATCCGCCTTACAGAGCCCATCAGATCATGGACGCCGGTCGTTGCCCCGGCAGGATTGGCTTATTACGAACACAGCCGTATCCCCGAATGGAAAAACACCTTGTTGCTGGGTACCCTCAAAAGCCAGACCCTTCGGGTATTGTCGCTGAATGAAGACCACACTGCAATAAGTGGGGAAAAGGTTTATTTTTCTGATCGGTACGGCCGTATCCGGGACGTGCTGGCCGCCCCCAACGGCGATGTGTACATATCCACGAGCAACCGGGATTGGAACCCGCAACCAGGCTTCCCCTTAAAGACGGACGACCGGATTTTGCGTATCCGGACAACATCAGATATTCCCGGGGGCTGGGCGTATATCGAAGAAGATGTGCAGGAAGAAACCGGGACCCTGGACGGGGCGGCGCTCTACAAAAACTATTGTGCATCTTGCCATAAGCCGGACGGCCTGGGCATAGCGGGCAATTTCCCGCCCCTGAAAGGTTCGCGAAGAATAAACAATACGGCAGCATTTATCGGTGTCCTGCTGAACGGAACGGACGGAAAAGAACCGATCGGAGGTGTCCGGTACAACCAGCCCATGGCCAGTTTTTCCTTTCTGAAAGACGAAGAACTATCGGCCATCATCAACTATGTCAACACGGAATTCGGTAATGGCCGTTTGATCCAAACCAAAGAAGTAACCAATCATAGAACAACAGATTAATGGGTAAAAAAAATTACATCAACTGGCTGTCCGTATTAGGACCCGGTATTATCACGGCTGCACTGGTATTCGGCCCGAGCAAGATGACCATCACCTCCAAAATGGGGGCAGATTTTTCGTATTCGCTGATCTGGACCATCATCGTGGCCATCTTCTTCATGATGATCTTTACCAATATGAGTGCCCGTATCGGACAGTGCAACCGGGAATCCCTGCTGACCCTTATCCGGAAGAAAACCGGGAAGTTCGGGAGCCTGTTCATCGGTATCGGTATTTTTTTGGTAGCCACGTCGTTCCAGGCCGGCAATTCCACCGGTCTCGGCATTGCTATCGGGGAGGCCACGGAAACCGATGCCAGGATATGGATTATACTCTTTAATGTATTGGGCATATTGTTGCTGTTTTTCCGCTCGTTTTACAAGCTGATGGAAAAAGTGATGCTGGCATTGGTGCTGCTGATGCTCCTTTGTTTTACGGTTACGGCCATTGTTGTCCGGCCTGCCCTCTCCGATGTATTCTCAGGTATCAAACCGTCTATACCCGAAGGGTCAACAGGGCTCATCATCGCTTTTATCGCCTCGTGTTTCTCTCTCGTAGGTGCTTTTTACCAATCTTATCTGGTACAGGAAAAACGGAAGAGCCAGGGGCGGGACGTAGATACCAAAGACCATGCCCAGCTCAGCAGTACAATTGGGATCGTGATCCTGGGGCTGATGAGTGCCGTGGTATTGATCTGTGCGGCCACTGTTTTGCACCCCCAGGGGATCAGGGTCAATTCAGCCTCCGAAATGGGTATGGCGCTTGAACCCCTGTTCGGCTCCCTGGCCAGTGACCTCTTCTTTATCGGGCTGTTCGGCGCTTCGTTTTCCTCGCTGGTAGGTAATGCAACCCTGGGTGGGTCCATGTTGGGGGATGCGTTGGGCTTTCCGAACGGTCTGGACAACCGAAAGGTCAAAATATGTATTGCAGTGGTGATGCTGTTCGGTGCCGGGATTGCCATTGCCTTCGGGAAACTCCCCCTGGAACTGATCGTGCTGGCGCAGAGTGTCACGATTTTCCTGGTACCCTTTATCGGGATATCTATTTATTGGATCGGCAATAGCGAAGAGATCATGGGAGATAAGAAAAACAACACTTTTCAGCGGATAGCCGGGTTGATCGGTATCTGCCTGGTTATATTTTTAGCAATTACGAATTTCAACGTATTATTTTTATGAACACTATGAACTTAAAAGAAATGGAAGCGTCACTTACGCGTCCTTCGGGCGCCCTGGTCGACGATGTAAAAAAACTGGAAGGGGATGTGATGCTGCTGGGCATAGGCGGTAAGATGGGAGTGAGCATGGGTAAACTTCTGGTTGATGCTCTTGCCGAAGCCGGCAGGGAGACCAAAGTATACGGAGTTTCCCGTTTCAGTAAGCCCGAAACCCAACGGGAAGTAGAAGCCAACGGCGTGATACCTATGGCCTGTGACCTCCTGAATGATGACGGCCTCCAGGCATTGCCCGAGGTTAAAAACATCATTTACCTGGCCGGCCATAAGTTTGGCACCACAGGCAACGAAGATTTTACCTGGGCGATGAATACCTACCTGCCCGGGCGGGTGTCCGATAAATTCAGGAATTCGAATATCGTAGCGTTCTCATCAGGCAATGTGTTGCCTTTTGTACGGCTCAACGAAGGTGGGGTGGACGAAGACACCGTACCTGAACCCATTGGCGAATACGCCCAATCCTGTTTGGGCCGGGAACGTATCTTCCAGTATTTTTCTAAGAAAAACCAAACGCCCATGCTTATCTACCGCCTCAACTATGCGGTGGATTTCCGGTACGGAGTGATCATGGAGATCGCTAAATCCGTATTGGCGGGCAATCCCATAGATCTGCGGACGGAAAACGTGAACGTTATCTGGCAGGGCGATGCCAATGAGATTGCCATCAGGTCGCTGTTGCATTGCGCCTCGCCGGCCAAAGTGTTGAACGTAACCGGCCCGGAAACGTTGTCAACACGCTGGGTGGCCAGGGAATTTGGCAAGCGGTTCGAGAAAGAACCCGTTTTTCAATACGAAGCCGAAGGGACCGCCTTGCTCAACAACGCCTCTGAATGTCACCGGCTGTTTGGCTATCCCAGAATGACGATCCGGGAGATCATCGATATTACGGCAACATGGTTGCTGAACGGTGGTGACCAACTTAACAAACCTACACATTTCCAGGAACGAAAAGGACAGTTTTGATGGCACTAAGCAAAGAACTCAAGGATTTATTGATGGACGGTACGGTGATCCCCGCCCACCCGTTGGCGCTGACGGAAAACCGTACATTAGACGAGGAACGCCAACGGTTATTGACACGGTATTATATGCAGAGCGGAGCAGGGGGGGTGGCCGTAGCAGTACATTCCACCCAGTTTGAGATCCGGGATCCCGGGATCGGCCTTTTCGAAAAGATATTGGCCCTGGCAGCCGAAGAGATCGACCGGACACCGTTAGACAGGCCGTTTATTAAGGTTGCCGGTATCTGTGGGCCAACAGAACAGGCAGTATCCGAAGCCAGGATAGCCGCAAGGCTGGGTTATGATATCGGCCTGCTGAGCATGGGCGGCCTGCAAGGGTGGACAGAAGCGCAGGTCCTGGAACGGACGGCGGCTGTGGCACAGGTCATGCCGGTCTTTGGATTTTACCTGCAACCGTCGGTCGGAGGAAGGATATTCTCTTACGATTTCTGGCGGGCCCTTGTGGATATCGAAGGAGTGGAAGCCATCAAGTGTGCATCGTTCAACCGCTACCAGACACTGGATGTGATGCGCGCCGTGGCCAATTCTCCACGGCGGGAGGAGATCGCGATGTACACGGGCAATGATGACAATATCGTGGCCGATTTGCTGACGGACTATACGTTTCCGGTAAATGGGCAACAGGTAAAGGTTGGTTTCCGGGGCGGCTTGCTGGGGCATTGGGCGGTATGGACGCAGAAAGCTGTGGAGCTGTTAGATGAAGTCAAGGCCTACCGGCAACAACCGGATGCAGCAACAGCCGCGGCATTGCTGACCAAAGGCGTCAGGATAACAGATGTCAATGCGGCATTGTTCGACCCGGCCAACGCTTTCCACGGTTGTATCCCCGGAATACACGAGGTACTCCGGCGGCAGGGGCTCCTGCAAGGGCTTTGGTGCCTGAATCCGGATGAAACGCTGTCTCCCGGACAGTTGGAAGAGATCGACCGGGTATACCGGGATTATCCGGAGCTGAACGACGACGATTTCGTACGGTCGTTTTTGGCGGAGAAACAGGGCTTTAATTGATAAATTAATTTCAATTGACTGAAAAATGCCCTTTTTGTCCCATATTTGTCTTTTCCCTGGGCCATGTAGCTCAAAAGAACAAATCGTAGATCACCATGTTGAAAGATAAAATCCAAACGCTGGCCAATAAAATATACGGGAATACGGTAGCCCAGCGGAGGCATTTGCACCAACATCCCGAATTGTCATTTGAGGAGCACGACACCTGTGCTTTTGTGAAAGCGGAGCTGGACAAGCTCGGCATTCCGTATGTTACCGTTGCCAAAACCGGGGTCCTGGCAGAGATCAAGGGCGACCTGCCTTCCGATCGCGTCACCGCTCTCCGTGCGGATATGGATGCCTTACCAATTACCGAGGTTGATGGCCGGGAATACGGATCTGAAAATAAAGGCGTGATGCATGCCTGTGGGCACGATGTACATACCGCATCGCTACTGGGCACGGCGCGTATACTCCAATCGTTGAAAGCTGATTTTGGCGGTACCCTGAAACTGATCTTCCAGCCCGGGGAGGAGCGACCACCCGGAGGGGCCAGCCTGATGATTGAGGAAGGGGTACTGGAAAACCCCAGGCCCCAGGCCGTAGTGGGTCAACATGTGATGCCCCTGATACCCGCAGGTAAAGTGGGTTTCCGACCGGGGAAATTCATGGCCTCCACAGATGAATTTTTTGTAACCGTGAAAGGCAAGGGCGGCCACGGTGCCCAGCCGCAGCAGAATATAGACCCCGTGGTGATCACCGCCCATATCATCACTGCGTTACAGCAGGTGGTGAGCCGTATTGCCGACCCGAAGATGCCCAGTGTGCTGTCGTTCGGAAAGGTAATAGCCAATGGAGCAACCAACGTCATCCCAGATGAAGTGTACCTGGAAGGTACCTTCCGGACGTTCGATGAGCAATGGCGTAAGGAAGCCCGTGAACGTATAAAGAAAATTGCTGAAGGCATTGCCGAAAGTATGGGGGGCACATGCGATTTCAAAGTATGTGTAGGGTACCCATTTCTCGTAAACGAGCCAAAGCTAACGGCAGAAGTGCGCGCCTACGCCGAAGAGTTTCTGGGCAAAGAGCAGGTAGTAGACCTGGATCCCTGGCTGGCCGCCGAGGATTTCGCCTATTATTCGCAGATGGCCGATGCGTGCTTCTACCTCCTGGGAACGGGCAATGAGCCCCGGGGTATTACTTCAGCCTTACATACCTCCACATTTGATGTGGATGAAAACGCTATGCAATTAAGTACCGGCCTCATGGCCTATATCGCATTACGGCAGCTGGGCAATTGAAACGGGGTGCCCTCCGCGCTTTTTACTTTCGTCCGCAGCTTCCATAAAGGCAAATATCTCCAGGGTCTCGACGGGGTCGACTGGTGGTATGCCACTATCGAAAAACTCGGCTATCCGGTAGGGGACGTTTCTGAAAACCCGGGGTAAGGCCGCAACTTATCTGGCAATTTTAACGCGCTAAGTAAGATCTATGCTCCGGTACCCCTGTCAGTAGACTCCCGTACGATCAATTCCCCGGACAGCACGATCTCCCGTGCCTGGAAGTTGTTTTTATGTGCAATATGCCGCAATAGCAATTCGCAACTTTGTTTCCCTATCTCGTAAGCGGGTTCTGCCAGGGTAGACAAGGTAGGCGTAACAATGGTTGACATGGGGTCGTTTGTAAACCCGATGACTCCGAAATCTTTTCCGATGTGTACACCATGGCGTTTCAATGTAGTCATGGCGCCTATTGCCTTACGGTCGCTGACGGCAAAAACCGCATCGGGCCTTGTCTTCGCGGCCCAAAGCGCCTCCATGTCCGCTTCGCCATTTTCCTGGGAAAAACCAGATTGGACAATCCATTCCGGATTTACCTCCATACCATGCTTTTTCAGGGCGTCAACGTAGCCCAACAGCCGCTTTTGGGTAAACAGATGATGTGTCGGGCCACCTACATGGGCTATTTTTTTATACCCCCGCCGGATCAGGTGTTCAACCGCTTTAAATGCTCCGTTATAACTGTCCTGCTGCACCTTGGAGGCCTCAATATCGGCTAAAACACGACCGAAAAAAACAATCGGCGTACCCTGTTCCATGATCTGCTCAAAATAGCTTCTGGAATCCGAACCGGTGCAGACGCAGACCAGCAAACCATCCAGGTTCTGTACATTGAGGTCCGCCAGGACATCCTTTTCGAGCTGGGGGGAGTCGTTGGTCACGTACAGCACGATCTTATACCCCTGGGAAAACGCAATTTCCTGTATCCCCGTAATGACCATCGAGAAATAGTGAACTGTAATATAAGGCAGGACGATACCGATATTGTGTGTCGCCCCTCCGGCAAGACCGGCCGCCCCGAAATTGCGTTTGTAGTTCAGCTCCTTGGCCAGTTTAAGCACCTTTTCGCGTGTTTCAGGATTAACATCATAAGAATCACACAGCGCACGGGATACCGTAGAAGAAGAGATCTTTAATATTCTGGCAATATCCTTTATTGTAGTTTTTCCAGGCATAACAATTGCAGGGTTGAATGGTCAACGTAGCTAAGATAAACAATAATTGCATTTTTCGGAATGGAAGTGTAAAACAGGCTTGCGTGCTGCCAAACCAGCTTGGATTAAGCCCTGTCGGATAGGTATTCCAGATATAGAGCATACATTTTGTCCAGTTTTTTCTTTATCCAGGTTTTATTGACCGAACAATACCCCATGACCAGGCCATTCCTGCTATTTTCACTGACATAATAACTGCTTAGCGGAAAGGTGATTATGTTATTTTTAAGCAGGTAATTGCAGAATTCAAAATCCTTGATATGATCTTTTAGGGTGATACTTCTTTCCTTTCAGCTTTTTCTTTTTTCATTGGTTTTAACCAAATTCTTTTGCTCCGTAGTTGAGTTATTTTTTGTATTTTCATTTGCTTTCTGGCACGTTTTGAAGGTATTTTCTGTATTTAAATATAGAAGTCTATAAATTATTAGTGCTTCAGGACTTATGTTTTTTGTAATATTGATTTCATAGTATATCAATTTTCACTTACCCTGAAAAAGCTACCGTAGGATTACGGGATCATCTCCCCCGATAGTGCCACGATGGGACTATGTCTCCGGAAAGAACCTTCAGGTAGCCAAACAGGCAGGCAATGTCATTATGGACAGACACTAACTACCCTAAATAATGTCCTATAAATCACCTGATGAATTTAAAACCGGAAGAAAAAAAAATGTTGACGATCCGATAATTCCTGATGCAGGTTGTATGCTACTTGAAGTTTTTGCATTACAAAGCCATACTTTTATCGGCATATTCGACACGATTCGCTCCTGTTATATTTTCCAAACGTCCAATACCCTTGATTCTGCCATAAACAAAGATAACACAGATCACTACCTGGGGTTTGTACACAATAAAAAAATCCAGAACAGAATAATAGACCTGGAGACGGAAATTATTGCTCAGTTTACCCAGGAAGAAAAGAAGGATGTCAGGATATTTATCTGTGGAGGCTATCCTGTCAGGGCCGATCAAAACAGGATAAAGCATCTGTTGCAAAGAATACCATTGGCATTTGGCCCTAAAGTTTATCCGGGTATTTATTTAGACAACATACAAAATGTTGCACACCTCATTTCAGGAGATGGATACTGGCTCAGGATAAAAACAGGGGAAAAAGTGTATTCCTGGTTTTCTGATGAGGAGAAACTGCTAAGGCATGATATCATTTCGAAAAGAGAGAAAGAAGTGATCAAATGTTGGGCCCACGGATATTCACTTTCAAAAATCGGGGATACACTTTTTATCAGTATCAATACGGTAAAAAATCACCTGAAAGCATGCCGAAACAGGTTGCTGGCACGTGATAACGCCAGCCTGGTACAACTTTGCCTGTTAAGTGGAACTATTCGCCCAGGTGCATTTTTATGATCATTTAAATCTTTCAGTAGCTTAAAAATGGCCCATCGGGCTATTGTATGGCCCTTTTCTCCCTTTTACCTTTATACCACCAATAAAAAGTAACTTTATTTATTAACCTATTAAACTTAACCACTATGGACACAGAACTCGTTTCAATGGCCCAGCAATTCACAGGTCTTCCTATGAATGCACTGATCGGCGCTCCTCTGAATGCCGCTGCAAAAGCAAATGCAGCAATGGCAGTTACACAAACCAAATTTATACTGGATACCTGCTTTGGTTATGAGGAATCAGGTAAAAAAGGTGAAGATGTAGAGTACGAACCTGTTATGGTTAAAATGACTATAACTAGAGGCGTAATCCAGCCCCAACCAGAGAAGAATAATGAAGTGCAACCACCAAAGATTGTTCCTGTTAAAACAACTTTTGACCTGCCCCTGCTGACCATTATTCCAATCAATTCATTGGGGGTTGACGAAGTGAACATCACCTTTGAAATGGAGGTGAAATCCAGTTATTCTGAAGAACAGACTGATGAAACAGAGAAAAATATCCAGGCGCAAGCCAGCTGGGATGTAAAAGTGGGCTGGGGGCCTATCTCTGCGGAAGTGAAAGGAAGTGCCAGTTATGATCAAAAAGACTCTTCCTCACACAGTACACATTATCAGAAAAGCAATTCGGCTAAATATACCGTGTTGGTCCATGCCGGGCAATTACCGGTACCCAAAGGTGTAAATACCATTATTGAAGCATATACCAATGCTATTCAGCCTATAGAAATGCCCGCACCGGCTAATAGTTCAAGCGGCGGCGGTACAGGTGGTAGCTAAGAAAGGCTCATTGTTCACCTTGACAGGATAGAGAAAAGTTATCCGGAGGCCTGTTGATAGCTTTTCTCTATTATCCTTTCACTCTAACATTGTTTATATTTTTACTTATGATGAACCTGAAAACACATGCTTTTAATCCGGAAATATACAGAAACCTGGATATAGAAGAGATTATCAGTGCACCACTGATTGCGGCTACTTCCGCTAATGGAATGATGGCCAGGGAACAAGTTCGGTTTCTCATGGATTTCTGCTTCAACAAAGAAGGAGAAAACTACAAACCGGTGATGATCAGGACGGCCATTGTAAACAGCATAATCGAGCCAGGTAAAGAAGCCGGTGATAAAGGGGTTATTCGCCGTATAACAACCAGTTTTTATTTGCCTTTGCTTACTATTATTCCTATAAATTCCCTGGCCGTAGAAACTACTTCAGTAAATTTTGAAATAGAACTTACCGGTCAGACTACAAAAACGGATAGTAATGAAGGGGCAAAATCTGGGAACCCGCCGGCTACTCCTCCCAGACCCCGTCTTTTGGGCAAGGTAAGTTATGATTCAAAAGAAAGGTCCGGGCAATCTGATAAATACCAGAACCGCAGTTCCAATTCATCAGGATTGAAAGTAGATATTAAGGCCGGACAATTGCCCCTTCCACCGGGGATGACCACCCTTTTAGATCTTTATACAAAATCAATAGGGCCCTTTGAGCAGCCAGATAAAACGGCTGAGAAAGAAGGATGACAGACTTTTTAAATGAATCACTTATTGGTAATAAATTATGAATGACCAGCAATTTATACCCTGTCCTACTGAAAATTGTTCAGGAAATATCTTTTTTGATCCTCATGAATTAATGCGCGGAGCTCAATTTGTGTGCCCGATTTGTAATACAGTCGTCGGACTTGCACCAGAAAGCAGAGAGATTGTAAATGAAGCGATTGAAAAGTTTGATGAGCTGAAACGAGATATTATTAAAATGAAAAAAGATCATTCAATGTCTTAATTTTTTAATACCCTACTTATGATCAGTCTTAAAGCATTTGTCAATGCCATTCACGATGCTATTTTAGGCGCTAATGATGCGCTGAGCGACCAGAACCTGGAAATCCTCAATAAGTATTTTGAAAAAGATGCAAACGTGCAGCAGGGGCAGCAGGCAAATAGGGATGTTTCCGAGGAGGCAGACCTGCCACATACCCTGAAAGCTAAATCAGTTGAGCTTGAATACCCGCAACAAACCAGTGAAGGAACGAAAATGGTGGGTGTTGAAGTACCTTTAATTACACTGGCACCTTTATCCTTATCCCAGATAGAGAAAGTAAAGTTGTCTGCCGACTTTCAGATCCAGGTCATAGGCGATGAATTGCAATTACTATTTCCAAAAGAACGGCCACCCGGAAAAAAATCGTTGTTCAGAAAAAGCCCTCAAAAAAAAGGAACCCTAGGAAAAATAGAGATAACCATCACTCCGGCAGAATTGTCTGATGGACTGAAAGTATTGGTGGAAGGATACGAAAAAACCTTAAAATCTCAAATTCCATAATCTCAATCTAAATCTTTAAAGCCATGAGCAAGCAAACGCAAGTAGTAGACTGGGCGCTTAACGTAGCGCGGCAAAACCAGAAATTCAAATGGACAAATAATCCAAATTATAGCTCTTTAACCCTTTGGGTAGCCAGAAATTTGAAAGAGAATCCTCCCAATCCTTTTCCTCTTCCTCCTTTGAATGAGAATTTAGTAATGATTTGTTATGAGTTTCCGTTGTATGCTGCGGCAACGACAGAAGCTATCTCTTTAACGGATTTAATAAAAATATACGAAAAAGCTTATAAGACATCCTGGGATGAAACCTTAAATGGCTATTGGTTTTCTAACCCTACGATCTACAATACAAATACTCATAAACCAGATATTCCTAAAGGAAATATCGTTTTCTTTAATGATACGGAACACATCGCCATGTCGACGGGCGATCGCGGCCGGTCTGGGAATCAAATGGTAGTCAGTTTTTGGGGATTTTCAAAAGATCCCGGAAAGGGTTTCCCTACACCCTTAACAGTAGATTCTGTTGAGGCACTTACAGAGATCATGAAACCCCGGGATGTAAAGGTAGGGTTTGCTAAAGCCCCCTGGTAGAAATTATTCGCCCCCTTTTTAATTTTCAGAAGTGTTTGTATAACCAGAATAGTATCAAAGGAGGCAATAAGCCTGATTATGTCACGGATTTAATTAACAAAAAAAATCAACTATTATGAACGACTTATGGAAAATATGGAAGACAATAACATTTATTGGCACCGGCTATTTAAATGTTATGCCAAAAGACCCGACATTCAGCGATAATAATCGTCGTGAATTTAATAACCACCTTAATACCATTAAGGGTAAAGACAAACCGTCAGAAGCATGGCTAAGTCACCTAAGGCAAATTAATTATTACTGCGATCAGCAAAATGTTACATTGCTCGATGATGAAAAAGATCAATTAGAGAAGCTCTATAACGATGTTACACATATCTCGGTTCACGATGCCGTAATGGCGGAAGAAAGTCTTTTCGGGCATAATGCGAACCACTTTAAGGAAGATACTTTAAATTACGACTTACGCAGGTATCGTCCAGGCCCTTGCTTTTTACCTAATGGAAGGATTAACTTTGGGCCTAATGAGCAATAAACTTAGATAGTTTATCATAATAAAACAAATGAAGGTCAGTGACTTATATTTTACTGATCTTCATTTTTTTTGACATATTTAAGATGCTCCAATCTGTGTCCTGTCCGGCAACATGCTGTAATGCCAGGCCAGATCCTGGCCTTCGGTTTTTCCGGAGCCGGAAGAGTTCCTGGCCTTTTTATCAAAATGATCCGATAGCATAAAGGATTTTACATTCTTCACAATTTAATACAGGTCAATTTTATTAATAATTCATAATCCGCAAATATTGTACAACTATCCGCCAATTCCGTGCAATTTTAACATAAATTAACTGATTATATTTAAAAAATAATATATAAGAGGTCTGATTGTTTAGATAACACCTTGATATTGTGGGGTTTGTATAACAGCTATTTTATTTTAAAATTGATAGAAGTGTAACTTTCCGGAAAGTTGTCCTAACTGTTCATGCCCGGGATCGGGCGGTGTAAAACAATCTAAAAAGTGGCGGCATTATGAATTAGAAATATAAAAAATAATACCATATTTCTCTTTTTCTATATCCTATAGATTCTCCTTTTAATTCCAGCCGGTGTATTGGGTGCATATACCCCGGACGGTACTGTCATGTTTATACTGGAAGTATTCAATAACTAACTTTTTAAAAACCATTAAATTTATGAGAACTAAATTAAAAGAAAGGTACAATTCCTTTTGGGAAGATGGTGTCTTGCTTTTTATGCGACTATCCTTCCTTTTGAGCTGTCCCGTAGCATTTGCCTTAAGCCCCGGAGACGGGTTTTCTAAAGATACAGATATTATAGTCTATGAGGGGCGGTCATACAATGATCTTGAGTTTGTAGATCAGCAAATTCAAATCAGCGGCACAGTGACCGATACAGAAGGGATACCCGTTGCCGGGGCCAGTATCCTGGAAAAAGGAACAACCAATGGTACACAGACCGATTTTGATGGCAATTTTTCCCTGGAGGTAACGGACGAGAACGCCGTTCTGGTCATTTCGTATATCGGGCTCAGGGCCCGGGAGATCCCTGTAAAAGGGAAAAATAATATTACAGTAGCCCTGAAAGAAGATGTGGCCAAACTCGATGAGGTGGTTGTAGTGGGCTACGGAACACAAAAGAAATCGGACCTGACCGGTTCTGTGGGAACCGTAAAATCCGATGACCTTCAGGAGCGTCCGGCCTCATCCCTGAATCAGGGCCTGTCCGGACGAATTACAGGGGTTAATGTCTCTTCAAACTCGGGAAGGCCGGGGGGCAGGGCCAATATCCGTATCCGTGGGTCGAGTTCCGTTAGTGTATCCAATGACCCGCTCTATGTGGTTGATGGGGTTATTCTTAATGTGGCAGGCCTCCAGAACGGGAGTAGCCCTATTGATTACCTGAACCCGAACGATATAGCTTCTATTGAAGTTTTGAAAGATGCATCCTCCACGGCTATATACGGGGCAAGGGGTGCAAACGGGGTGATCCTGGTAACCACCAGAAGGGGCTCCTCCGGCGGGGGGAGAGTTACCTACGATGCAGACTTCAGCATTGGTGTAGCCCCCAAACATTTGCCGGTACTGAACGCCGAGGAATTTTTGAGGGTCGAAGAGATCATTTATGACAATGCCAAAAAATACGATCCCGAAGGCTGGGCAACCGGAACAAAATACACCGACCCCAGGACCAAAAGGACCAATCCCCTGCTTTTTGATGCCGATGGAAATCCGTTGTACGATACGGACTGGCAGGACGAAGCCCTGCGGGAAGCATTTACCCAAAATCACCAGTTGGGCTTTACTAACGGGAATGAGAACGGCAATTATGGCATTTTCTTGAACTATCGGAATGAAGAGGGAATTGTTTACGGTTCCTGGCAAAAAAGATATTCGGGACGGTTTACCTTTGATTCCAACATTAATGACTGGCTTAAGGTCGGAGGGACTTTGGGGTATACCGATCAGAACGAGAAGCAGGTCGACCAGTTGGGCGGCGGCGGAATTACAACAATACGCCAGGTGCTGGAAGCATTGCCGATCATTCCTGTTCGGTATGAAGACGGCTCCTGGGCCAGTAACCGGGATTACCCGGGAATGGAAGGAGGGGACAACCCCATCAGGGTAGCCGATGAACGCCTGTATTACCTGCGTACGCAAACCGTATTGGGCAATGTATATGCAAATATCCGCCTTACAGACGATCTGGAATTCCGTTCTACAATAGGTACCAACATTATCAATCAACGGACAGACTATTTTGCTGCGGCAGGCCTGCAATATATTTCCAATCTTGGCAATGCCTCTGTGACCAATAACCGGTACAACTCCTGGCAGTTTGAAAATTATCTGACCTACAAAAAGGACATTTCCGAAAATCATTCCATCAACGCCATGCTGGGGTTGTCGTGGCAGCATATAGACCGGTTCGAGAACCTGGCCAGGTCTGAGGGGTTTACAGATACATACTTCGGGTTTAATAACCTTGGCGCCGGTACTACGGCCCAGACCCCCGGGTCTTCCAAAATCGCTTACGGGCTGAATTCATATTTCACCCGTCTGAACTATGCATACAAAAACAAATACCTGGTAACATTTACCGGCCGGATGGACGGGTCCTCCAAATTTGGCGCGGACAACCGCTATGCTTTTTTCCCGTCTGCAGCACTGGCCTGGAGAGTCAGTGAAGAACCTTTTATGAATAAGCAGACCACCATATCCAATCTGAAATTACGGGCCAGCTATGGTGTAACGGGTAACTCTGAACTCCCTGCCTATCGTGCCCTGGCAGGTTTGGGCAATTACGAAGTTATTTTTAACGGGGCCCGTGAAGTAGGTGTGGGAAAAGGGCGTATAGCAAATCCCGGATTGCAGTGGGAAAAGACCCATCAAATAGATTTTGGTGTAGAGCTGGGCCTCTTTTCAAACAGGGTGAACATGGAACTCGATTTATACCGGCGGAAAGTGAACGATATGCTGCTGGACACCCCGCTTCCCCGGAGTAGCGGATATAGCAGTATATTTTCCAATATCGGGAGTATGGAGAACAAAGGGGTAGAGTTCTCCCTGAATACCATCAATATCGATAAGGAAGATTTTTCCTGGAATACCACATTCAATATTTCGGTCAACAAGAATAAGGTACTGGCACTTTCGGGCGGCAGTGATATATACTCGGGCGCCACAGTGATCCGGGAAGGCGAACCGGTAGGGTCCTTTTTCGGAAGAGTGCACCAGGGCACCTGGTCTACGGCAGAGGCCGAAGAAGCCAAAAAGTACAACCTGTTGCCCGGAGATGTAAAGTACAAGGACCTGAACCAGGACGGTAAGATCAATGACCTCGATAGGACCATCATCGGCAAAGGTGTTCCGGACGGGTACGGGACACTGCTCAATACGTTCAGGTATAAAAACTGGTCGCTGACCGTAGACCTGCAATTTATGTACGGAAACGATGTCATTGACAGAAGTATTCATTCGGCAGAAGACCGCCAGGGCATAGCCAACAGCTACAAAACCGTTCTAAATGCCTGGACAGAAGACCATCAGAACACACCTATTGCGCAGATCAGGCCCATTAATGCTTACTACACGACCTATAACGACAGTCATAAAGTAACGGACGCCTCGTTTATCCGCGGAAGAAACCTGCTGCTGGCCTATAAGTTTCCCTCCGAGATCGCTTCAAAACTAAAGCTGAGCAATTTAAGGATCTACGGATCCGTACAGAATTTTTTCGTGACCACGAAATACAAAGGTTATGACCCTGAAGTATCTAACGGAAATTTTGCCTTTAGCCAGGGATATGCATTATACGATTATCCCCGTCCCAGGGTATTTATGATGGGAATTAATGCCAGCCTATAATGAACATTTATTTAAAATCCGGAAAAATGAAAAGAAGAACCTATATAAACGTTTTGACAGTTTTTGTAGCAGTACTGGGGTTGACAGGTTGTTCCGATTTCCTTGACGAATCGGATCCCAGCAACTTTACAGAAGACGAATATTTTACCGAACCCCACCATGCCAGGAGCTCGGTAAATGCCATTTACGCCAGCATGCGCGATCCGATGAACAGCGGTTTTGGCGGTGCAACCTGGTCCATGCTCGAATTTGCCACCGGCCTGGCTGCTACCGATCTCGGACAGGCCGTAGACAGCTATTTTGTCAAGGACCTGAACAACACTTCCGACAATGGTTATAGCCTAACCTATTGGACATCGTACTATGAAGGAATAGCCAATGCCAACCTCTCCATCCAGAAGATACCCGGTATAACGATGGATGAAAAAGAAAAAAAGCGGCTTTTGGGCGAAGCCTATTTTTTAAGGGCGTGGTATTATTTTAACCTGGTGAGGATATTTGGCCATATCCCGCTCATTACCGAGCCGGTGTCATCAGTTCAATCTGAAGATCTAAGGCCTTCACAGGCAACCCCTGAAGAAGTCTATAACCAGATTGTAGAAGACCTTAAAACTGTGGAAAGCGCCGGGCTTCCCTGGTCAGATACCTCCGGAAAAGTAAGCCTCGGAGCCGTAAAATCACTGTTGGCTAAAGTATATCTCACCATGGCCGGCCACCCTTTGCAAAAAGGATCTGAATACTACGCCCTGGCTGCCGAAAAAGCAGAGGAAGTGATTGCGTCGGGCGAGTTTAAACTTTTTGAGAACTACGATGCCCTGCACGATCCGGCCTATAAGAATATAGGAGAGAATATTTTTATGATCCAGTACCAAACCCAGATACTGCCCTCTGACTGGCAAATATTTATTATCCCGTATAATAAAAATATTTCTGCATACTCCGCCGAGACAGGGGGTATTTATGCCACTCAGGACTTTGTAAACTCCTATGAACCAAATGACCTGAGAGCTGAAGAAAACCAGTTCTTTTTTACCAAATTCACCCATCAGGACGACCGGAGCCAGGAGGTAGACCTGGGAGCGTATTTCATATATAAGCATCTCGATCTTGAAGCGCAACTCTCTACCGGGAACAGTGACCTGAACTGGTCGCTCATCCGCTATGCCGATGTATTGCTTGTGTATGCCGAAGCCTCTAATGAAGTCAACGGCCCGACAACAGCCGCCTACGAAGCCGTGAATGCTGTCCGCTCCAGGGCCGGCTTGCCCGATCTGGAAAATCTGTCAAAAGATCAGCTCAGGGAAGCCGTGTGGAAAGAACGGTGGTACGAGCTGTGCTTTGAGAACACCACCTGGTTTGATATGGTGCGTTTGCAGAAAGCGTTTAATGTCACCACCAAACAGTTCGACGATTTTGTAGGGCATAGTTTCTCATATGGCCCAACCCTGGGAGAGCGGGAACTTTTATTTCCCATTCCCACCTCCGAGATACTCAATAACCCTAACCTGGTTCAGAATACGGGATATTAGGTATATTACTTATATGATGGAGCTCGTAAATCTTCGGTTTTCCATCTGACTTTGTGACCTTTGTGCCTGCTTTGTGGTTTCCCCGTCGCGGGCCTTATTTTACCGCAGAGCGATGCCCTGAGTAAAGTCGAAGGGACTCACAAATCAGGCACAGAGTTACACAAAGTATTGTATAGAATTGAATATATAACCAAATAAAACGAACAGATGAAAATTATAAAAACACTTTTCCTTTTAGTGTTGTGTAATACTATAATGGCACAGGAAAATTATGTGCCGGCAAAAGAAAACCTCGAAGCCCGGGAATGGTTTCAGGATGCCAAATTCGGAATGTTCATCCATTGGGGAGTATACAGCATTCCGGGAGATGGGGAATGGGTAATGCAACGTCAGGACATTCCGGTAGACAGGTATGAGCTATTGCCCTCCTTTTTCAATCCACAGGACTTTGATGCCAAAGAAGTCGTGAGCCTGGCCAAAGAAGCGGGAATGAAGTATATTACCATTACCACCAAACACCACGACGGTTTTGCCATGTATGACTCAAAGGTGTCCGATTATAATATTGTAAAGGCAACCCCCTATGGCAAGGATATTCTGAGGATGCTGGAACAGGAATGCGAAAAACAGGGTATAAAACTGTTTGCCTACTATTCGCAACTGGATTGGCACCACCCCGATTATTATCCCAGGGGGTGGACAGGCAGGAAAACAGGGCGGCCCGAATCCGGGGACTGGGAAACCTATCTGAAGTACCAGGACGCCCAGATCAGGGAACTGGCCGAAAACTACAATATAGCCGGTTTTTGGTTCGATGGATGGTGGGACCAGGCCCCTCATAAAAAGGACTGGCACAAAGCGGTTGAGTACAGAATAAAAGGCGCGGATTGGAAACTGGGGAGAACCTATAAAATGATCCATGACGTAAACCCGGCCTTGCTTATAGGAAATAATCACCACGAATTACCTATAAAAGGGGAAGACTTTCAAATGTTTGAAAAGGACCTTCCGGGAAAGAATACTTCCGGTTTCGGAGGTGCGGATATAGGTCAGTTGCCGTTGGAGACCTGTGAGACCATTAACCATTCGTGGGGGTTTAATTTACAGGATGGCAAACACAAGTCTGTGAAAAACCTGATCCGCTATCTGGTAAAGGCAGCAGGGAACAATGCCAATTTCTTACTGAATGTGGGCCCCATGCCTAATGGGGACATTCAGCAGGAACATAAAGAACGTCTAAAAGCAATTGGGGAATGGATCAATACCAATGGCAAAACGGTTTACGGCACACGGAAAGGCCCCGTAAATGTGGAAAACAAAATAGTTTCTACCCAAAAAGATAAAACCGTGTATTTGCACATACTGGATACGGAGGGAGAAGAAGCGGCCATCGAGGGGTTTGGCCAAAAAATTAAAAAGGCCGTTATGTTCAAAGACCAGTCGCCTGTAAAACACCGGTTAAAAAAAGGAACATTATATATAACCGTTCCAGCCGATAAACAAAATGATGTGGACACCATAGTGGAGATCACACTTAAATAGGTGTGAATAATGGATAAGAAAAAGGCTCCCCTCTTCAGGCGAAGACCTGTGCTGAGCTTGCCGAAGTAGGGGTGTCCCGCAAGCGGGACGGGGAGTTTGACCAGGCCCAAACCTTGGCCATTTCCCCAACGTTTGTATTTTTCCAGTGGCTTGGGCTTTCAAACCCTCCGACCAAACTAAAGTCTGCCACCTCCCTTTATCACAAGGGAGGAGTCCTGTTAGCCTTAATTAAAACCAAATGTGAAAATAAAAATAGTATTCAATTGATTTATATTCAGTTGTTTGTGTTTTTTTTCTTTGAAAATTAACGCATCACCAGTAATGCTTCTTTTTAATTTTAACAATAACCTTAAAGCCCCTTCCCCGAAGGTGTGATTTTTACTGAAATAATAGGTAAGCCTCTATCTCCCTTAAGGGTTTAAAGCATTTTTCTTTGAACCCTTTTTCTTTTCCGGTCGTGATCATCGGTCAGAGAATAATACCATGATTAAATTATGGTGAATATGTCATTTTTTAAAATAAAACTGCAATGCAAATTTTTAGTGGGTATTCCTTATCAGGGTTAACAATAAAGCAGTCAAATACAAACCAATTCCAAAAATGCAATGGGTAATGAAGCTCATAAGCCTGGCCCTGTTGGGATCAGGTAAATCCGATCCGGCAATCCCGAAACCAAAGGCAGGTTGCATCAGGAAAAATGGCGCAATAATAGTAACTATTCCAATCATTAGTGCAGGGACAAGCCTGGGTTGGCCGAGCCAATTTTCCCCGTAAACGAAAACGAGAAGGAACGCCCACACGATTCCAATAGAATAATGGGCTATCCATCCAATGATTTGCTCGTTCGGGATAGGTGGTGTTTCCATAATTTTAGAATGGAAAAACTTTCCTTTCGGAAAATAACCGATCCAACGGCCGACAAACCTATAATCGAGGGTCTTTATGCCAAAAAAATTCAATATTAAAGCATAAAGATCCATTATAAGTGTGGCCCCGATGCCTGTTAAAATGGTATGTACTATTGTATTCATGTATTTAGTTTTTAGATGGGTTTTTCGTCCTGGCACATCATAAAAATTTACATGTGATTGATGTTGTACGGAATGTGTATTGACAAACAAACAAAACGTAATGGTCAGGCGTAAAAAGACGGCTATCAGATAGGTGCTGATTTTTATTGCTTTCCGCGAAAATCTGCGCCATCTGCGGGAAAAGCCCGGGTGAAACATCTTATTTTCCTGCAAAAATAGGCTGAGCTATAAGGCAGGTGATAGGACGAAACTGAAGTGGAACAGGACTTATTTAAAATTCTGTCTGAAGGTTTCGGGAGAGAAGCCTGTGTGTTTTTTGAAAAACCGGATAAAATAAGAAGTGTCTTCGTAACCTAAATGATAAGCAATTTCATTTACCTGATTAGAGGTAGCCAGTAAGTTCCTTTTGGCTTCCAGTACAACGTGTTCATAAATCAATTGTGAACAGGTTTTATCTAAAATATTCTTGGTTATGGCATTCAACTGATAAGGCGTTAGATGCAGCATTTCGGCGTAAAACACCACTTGTTTATTAGTGCAGATGTGCGATTCCAATAACTCTAAAAATTCCTGAAGGCGTTCCTGGGCATAGGAGGTATTACTTTTTGAAATACTGTCAGGTTCCTGGTTTTGCCTGGCCAATTCTATAAAAAAGATGTCCAGATTTGATTTAATAACCTCTTTGTAGCCAGTTTGCCTGTCAGAATGTTCCAGAAAGATATTATCCAGAATATGAAGTAATCTCCTGAACTTCCCTGAATCGGGTTTGTAATAATTCTTCCGGTTCGCTTTTTTAAACAACTGATTTTTAGGTTCTTTCTGAGGGGGATAAAAACCGGGGTCAAAAACCATTAAATAGCCTTTGCTCCCTTGTTTTATTGTGAGTTGATGCACTTGTCCGGGGCGGATAACAAAAACGGAATGATCGGTAACCGGGTAGGCGGTAAAATCGATATGATGTGTTCCGGTACCTTTTTCAATGGCCAGAACAAAAAAGAAATTGTGCCGGTGAAGGGCTTCAACCATATCCTTTTCGGCAAGCAGATCTCCGAGATCACTAATTGCAAAACTTCCTGAAAAATCAGGTTCTTTTATGGTCCTTACCGGTATTTCTTTCATTTGGATCTTAATACGAAAGGCATCTTTTTAGAATTCTGACCAACGCTTAAATATAGTATAATTTTCTCACCTGCTGATCGGAACATTGGTTAGTGTAACAATCCTGCAATTTAAAAAACTTCAAAGGCCCCTTTAATCAATTATCCAATATAAAACGACTGGCAATACGCAATTCATTTATATTCATTAACTTGTGTTTTTGTTTTGAAGATTAACGCATCACCGGTAATAAACAAACAAAAATAATTACCTATAAATCAAGCCAACATGAAACAGTTTTGCTTTTTATCACTATTGATAATTTTCACGACCACCCCGGTATTAATTTCATGTAATAATGTTGAAAAAAAAGAAACTACTCCCGGTCAGGCTAAAAGTGAGCAGGAATTTGTAAATATCATGCAAAGGCATTTGAATGCAGTTACAAACCGTGATATTGAGGCCTTAAAGAGCACCATGTCTCCCGAAGGCAAAATGCAATTAATTTTACCGGGCTCCGAGATCATTTATTCCGTAGACGGATTTATGGATTACCATAAAAAGTGGTTTAGCGACAGTGCCTGGACATTTGAAGCAAAGATCCTGAATACAAGGATAGGTAATAAAATAGGTATGGCCGTCGCCGAAATAATGTATAAGGAGCCGGAAAGGGAAGGGAAACCTTATTACAACCGGATGATAGTGAGCTATGACCTGGAAAAAATCGATGGAACATGGTATGTGATAAAAGATCATGCCAGCTCCGTCGAAAAATCTACCGACAAGGAATAGCATATAGAAATTCCTCATTCACCGGATAGGTCAAAACCTAAGAAAACAAAACTTTTTAAAGGGGAGTTACCTGCATTCAATATAAGTATAAACGGCTATGTCTATCATAATAAGAATGTCGTTTGATTATATTTTTGATTTTTAGAACTAAAAGGCTAACTTTATCGGGATTTCATAAGAATCATTGCGGGTTTTATCAAAGTGTTATTAAAAAACAAGAAGATGGTGAAAATTGTGCTTATTTGTGTTCGTGCACTTTTAGGTTTATTAAGGATTTCTTCAATCTTGCCCGCTAATTATACTTTCTACTTATAGCCCTTTAGGATTTTGAAAGAGGTACCATAAAACAAGATTTATTATGGATTCTCAATTCGTCTTTTATCCCTTACAGGGCAGAATATGTACCCCGGTCCACATGGTCCGGGTATTTAAAACAGAGAAAAAATGACACATTTAAAAAGTATGGGCCATACCGTACTGATATGCCTCTTTTTGATAAGCGGAAATGTACTTTGGGCACAAAAGCATATATACCCGCCTCAAGAGGAGTTGTGGAATGCAGATTCGCTGGGCACCCGGAGAGCGGTGGTCCGTGTAAAGAAAAAGGTAGAAGAAGTTACGGTTGCTGTCAACTGGAGAAACCGTAATGTCCGGAAAGACCAGGCGGTCATTGTGGTTGACAGTTCGGGGAAGAAGGTACTACCGGATGTACTTCCTCTTAAAATGGACCCCGAAAGCGGAGTGATCCAATTTAAAACCGGGGGAAATACAGGTATTTTCTATGTCTACTATTTACCCTATCAATTGGGCGGCAGAAGAAATTACCCGAATGCCGGCTACCTTAAACAACCGGATCATCAGGAAGGGAAGAATACAAAGTTTAAGATTTCCGGGGCCAAAACAGCAGAGGTAGTTCGCCTTGAACCGGTCGATGAGTTTAACAGCAATATCCCTATGGAGGTTATAGCTACGAAAGAGGAAGTCAATGATTTTAAGAAAAAATATAAAGGCCAGCCCTATGTGGTCTTTCCGGAAAAAAGGGAGTTCCCTGTAAAAATGAAAGATCACCTGCCTCAAAAATGGGTAACCGGTACATTACCATCAACCTTCAGGGATAAGGTGCAGAAAGGGGAAAATTATACCTTTCAGCTTGGCATATGGGCAAAAGATCAGGACCTGGCGGATGTTTCCATAAGCTATTCCGACTTTAAAGATGAGAACGGAAATGCACTGCCCAAAGAACTTTTTTCCTGCTTTAACAAAGAAGGGGTAGATTATACCGGAAAGCCGTTCTCAAAAACGGTTCGTATTGATAAAGGTGCTGTCCAGGCCCTGTGGTTCGGACTCCGTGTTCCCGAAGATATACCTTCCGGGACATATACGGGAGAGATTGCGCTTAAACCGTCAAACAGTACCGAAATAAAAACAAAGGTCGAATTAAATATTTCGGGGGAACCTGTCGAAAATAACGGTGTAGACGAACCGTGGAAACAGACCAGGTTATCCTGGATCAACTCTACACTGGCACAGGAAAATTCGGTTATAGAGCCTTATAGCCCCGTAGAAGTGGCAGGCCGTACACTGTCTATATTAGGGAGAAAAGTCACCCTGGATAAAAATGGTTTTCCCGGCAGGATTGAAAGTTTCTTTACAGAAGAAATGACCTCGGTATCGGAAAGCACAAAGGATATCCTGACCTCACCTTTCCGCTTTTCGATCAAAGAAACAGGAGGCCGTATTCTGGAAATGAAAAGTTCAGGTGTGGATTTTCTGAAAAAAGAGCCGGGCAAAGTGCAATGGAAAGCTGTAAATGAAGGACAAGGCATAAAGATGGCTGTTTCGGGAACTTTGGAGTTTGATGGTTTTATGAACTACGAAGTAAAACTCACCGCCCAAAAAGATATGGAACTCGAAGATATTGCCTTAACAGTTCCATTATCAGAAAAAAGTTCAAAGTATATGCTCGGTCTGGGGTTCAAAGGAAGAAAACGCCCCGGCAAGGTAGACTGGAAATGGGATGTGGCAAAGAAAAACCAGGACGGCTGGTGGCTGGGCGATGTAAATGCAGGTTTGCAACTGAGCCTCAGGGATGAGAATTACGAGAGGCCGCTAAACACCAATTTCTATTTGCAGAAACCACTCAGGCTGCCAGTTTCGTGGGGTAATGAAGGAAAAGGGGGGATACGTATAAATTCGTCCGGCGACCAGGTTGTGGTTGAAAATTACAGCGGAAAACGGGTTGTCAGAAAAGGAGAGGAGCTATATTTTAACTTTACCCTTTTAATTACCCCCTTCCATACCATTCAGACAGACCAGCATTGGAACAATCGCTATTTCCATGCCTATAAACCGGTCGATTCGGTGATCAAAAGCGGCTCCAATGTCATCAATATTCACCATGCCAATGAAATAAATCCCTATATTAATTATCCCTTTATAGCCACAAAGGAGATGAAATCGTATATAGACGAAGCCCACAGTAAGAACTTAAAGGTAAAGATATACAACACCGTCCGTGAAGTGTCTAACCGCCTCTATGAACTGTATCCCTTGAGAAGCCTTAACAACGAAGTCTTTTCCAAAGGAAACGGGGGCGGAAGCGCATGGTTGCAGGAACACTTGCAGGACAATTACATAGCGGCCTGGTATGTGCCGAAGTACAAAGATGCAGCCATCATTAACAGTGGTATGAACAGGTGGCATAACTACTATGTAGAAGGGATGAACTGGCTGGTTCAGAACATAGGCATTGACGGTATCTATCTGGATGATGTGGCTTTCGACCGCATTACCATGAAGAGGATAAAACGGGTATTGACCCAGGACGGCCATCCCGGAATTATAGACCTGCATTCGGCCAACCAGTACAACGAACGCGACGGCTATATCAACAGTGCCCACCTGTATATGGAGCATTTTCCGTACATCAACAGGCTCTGGTTTGGCGAGTATTTCGATTACGAGAAGGAATCCCCCGATTTTTACCTGACCGAAGTCAGCGGAATACCATTCGGGCTTATGGGAGAGATGTTACAGGATGGCGGCAATCCCTGGCGCGGAATGCTGTATGGTATGACCAACAGGATGCCCTACCAGAAGAAAAAACCCGACCAGATATGGAAAGCCTGGGACGATTTCGGAATAGAAGGATCGCGTATGATAGGCTACTGGGTAGATAAAAACCCCGTGAAGACCAGCAATGAAAAAGTACTGGCCACCATATATAAAAAAGAATCCAAAACCCTGGTTTCCCTCGCAAGCTGGGCCGAAGAAGACAGCCCGGTAACATTGCAGATCAACTGGGGAGGCCTGGGCCTCGACAAGGAAAACGTTAGGATATATGCCCCGGAAGTTAAGGATTTTCAACCCGGAAGGAGCTTTAAAATAGATGGGGAAATTCCCGTAGAAAAAAACAAAGGCTGGTTATTAATCATCGAAGAAAAATGAAAAAACTACTGACCCTATTGGTTTTGGCCGGCATATCGTGTAGTGCGCTGGCCCAGCAGAAGGCTTCGTACCGGGAATTTACGGAAGCGTACACCACCTATCCCTTTTCCGATCCCGACCCTATACCGGCAAAGCCCAAACTGTACCCGTATTTCCGTTTTGACGGCTTTACCTCAAAAGCGGTCCGGAAAAAATGGAAAGTTGTAGAACTGGAGAACGATTACATAAAGGTAAAGATCATGCCCGAGATCGGGGGAAAGGTGTGGACGGCTTACGACAAAGTCAATAAAAAACATTTTTTGTATAACAACGAGGTAGTGAAATTCCGCGATATTGCCATGAGGGGCCCCTGGGTAAGCGGCGGTATCGAAGCCAATTACGGGATCATCGGCCATACGCCCAATAGCGCTACCCCGGTAGACTATAAGGTAATAACCAAAGAAGACGGGAGCGTGAGCTGTATAGTGAGTGTCCTGGACTTGCTGACAAGGACACGTTGGGTACTGGACATTAACCTGGAAAAGGATAAGGGCTATTTTACAACCCGGTCCTACTGGTTTAACCAAACCGGAATGGAACAACCCTATTACACCTGGATGAATGCAGGGGGCCCGGCCGGGGACGATCTGAAATTTTTATATCCGGGAGATCATTACATAGGCCATGACGGCAAGGCGCATAACTGGCCCGAAGATGCACAGGGCAGGGACCTGTCGCTGTATTCGGAGAACGATTTTAAAGGGTCTAAATCATATCACGTATTAGGGGCATACAGTAAATACTTCGGTGCACTGTGGAAAGATCAGGATTACGGAATGATCCGTTATTCCAACCGGGGGGACAAACTCGGGAAAAAGATTTTCCTCTGGGCACAGTCAGGCCAGGGCAAAATATGGGAAAACCTGCTTACCGATAACAGCGGGCAGTATGTAGAACTGCAAAGCGGCCGTTTGTATAACCAGAATGTAGACCAAAGCAGCGAAACCCCTTTTAAACAAATCGGGTTCACCCCGTATGCCAATGACTCGTGGAAAGAATACTGGTACCCGTTTGGAAATATTAACGGGTTTACACACGCAAATTCAACAGGGGCGTTTAACATTAGCTTAAACCAAACCCGCCTGGATTTGCAACTTTCTCCTGTAAAAAGTTATTCGGGCCATATGGTTCTCCTGGACAAGAAAGGCCATGAGGTGCATAAAGAAGCCATTGAGATCGAACCGCTGCATCCTTATGAGAAAAGTATAAAGGTCCCGGAAAATGCTGAGCTGCAATTCATTCAAATAGGAGACGACCGTATAGACCTGTCCGCAGCCAGTCAGAAAACCTTGAGCAGGCCGGTGTCCACTCCGGCAGAATTTGATGCCGGTAGTTATTACGGCCTTTACCTGATGGGAAGGGACTATTATAATTTCAGAAAGTACCCCTTAGCAGAAAAAACGATCAAAGCCTCCCTGGAAGGGAATGCATATTTTGTACCGTCTTTGGTAGAAATGGCAAAGATCAAATACTTTAAGATGGAGTACGATTCGGCATTTTATTATTCGAAAAAGGCATTGAGTATCGATACCTATAATGGCGGTGCCAACTATTTATATGGCCTGTCAGCAGATAAAACAGCAAGGTTTTACGATGCCTTGGACGGTTATGAAGTGGCAGCTTTAACCCCTCAAAACCGAAATGCCGCATATACCCGGCTGGGTCACTTATACTTTAAAAAGAACAATCTCGCCAGGGCAGAAGAGTATGCCACGCTGGCCCTGGACGACCACAGCCGGAACATGGATGCACTTCAGGTGCTGTATGTATTGGCCAGGCTAAAGGGCGATATGGCAAAAATGGCAGCCCTGGAAAAAAGGATCGTTGCCCTCAATCCTCTCAGTCACTTTGTGAGGTTTGAACATTATTTCCAAACCGGGTCTGAAAAGAGCCGTACAGATTTTACAGCACTCATCAGAAATGAAATGCCTGTTGAGACCTATCTCGAAATGGCCATCTGGTACGGCAACCTGGGAAGGGCAGACGAAAGTGTGGCCCTGTTGGAATTAGCACCAAAAAACGCCCTTACACTATACTGGCTGTCTTTCCGCTCCGACGATAAAGACCGAGCAGATAAATATTTTCAGGAAGCCGAAAAAATGCCGTTGGACTACGTGTTTCCGTTTCGGGAAGAAACAGCCACAATGCTGGAGCAGCTAAGGTCAAAAAGAAACTCGTGGAAGGTCAATTATCTTTTGGCACTGGTCCACGCCTTTAAAAACAACAAGGAGAAATCCAATGCATTGCTCAATGAAACCGAAGTGAAATTTGCCCCTTATTATATAATAAAAGAAAGGGTAGATGAAGGAGCTGATATAAAAACCAGGCTCGCATACCTTGACAAAGCAATGAAGTTAGCCCCCGGACAATGGAGATACAAAATATTGTACAGCAAACTGCTCGAAAAATCCGGCAGCATAGACCGGTCGATCGCGGTTCTTGAAAAACAATACCGCAAAACCCCGGATAATTATGTTGCAGGGCTGGACTTAACAAGGCTGTACATGAAAAATGACGAATACGCCAAAGCCGAAGCCGTTTTATCCCGGATCAGGGTATTACCTTTCGAAGGTGCCACCGACAGCCGCAGATATTACCGGCAAACCAAGTTAATGCTGGCCTATAAGGCCTATAAGAAAGGGCAATATAAAAAAGCGTTGCAAAAGCTCGAAGAAAGCGAGGCGTGGCCGGAAAACCTGGGCGTTGGAAAACCCTATCAAAGTATGATAGACAGCAATCTGGAAAACTCCATGCGGGTTTATATTTATCAAAAGTTAAAAGATAAAGAACACGGGCAGCAATACAGGGACCTGCTAACAAAAGAACCCGTAAATGAAGCCGGGCTTAAAGCGAAGATAGAACAGATTTCATTTAAAGAAGATGAGTATTTGTTTTGATAAAATGATACATATCCGTAAATAATTAAAAAAATATAGCGCTAAATACAAGAGATCAGGATGATGTAGTAGTAGCTAAAAAAGTAATGGTTCAGATCGGTTTTTTATCGTAAAGACTGTTAAAAAGAGGTCGTCAAATGCGGCCTCTTTTTTTGTTGCTGTTAAAGAAATACAAAAAACACTTTTCACAGTTATATTCGATATGAATATTTTAATTTAGTGAAAAATCAATTAGAGCCGGAAAATTGAAAGTACTGCCTTTAAGACAGCTTAAAAGCAGCTATGTGCCGTAAAAATATAAAAGCAATGACATGGAAAAACCACCTTACCCGGATACTGAACATTGAATATCCCATGATACAGGCCCCGATGTTTGGCGTAACAACGCCCGAAATGGTCGCGGCCGCGGCAAAAGCCGGTGTACTTGGTTCACTGTCGCTGGGCGACCTGCCTGCCGATAAGTGCAGAGAGCTTATACAGACCACCAAAAAGTTGACAGACAAACCTTTTGCGGTCAATATTTTTGTCCATGAGATCCCGGAGCTGTCAGATGCTTTGAGAACCCGCTACAACAATGCAAAGCAGTTTGCCGAAAACCTTGCAAAGCAGCATCAGATAGATGTAATACTCCCCGATATCGATAGTATAACAACGCCCGACTATCACGACCAGGTAGATACTATTATGGCTGAGGAATGTAGGATTGTGAGTTTTACCTTCGGTAACCTGGATGCACAGAGTATTGAACGGTTAAAAAGCCACGATACGGTCCTGATAGGTACCTGTACATCCGTGGAAGAAGCGCGGATATTGGAGCGGTCCGGCATTGACCTGGTCTGTGTACAGGGTATCGAAGCCGGTGGGCACCGCGGAAGTTTCGCAGCAGAAGACATCCCTGCCATAGGCGGCCTGTCTCTTTTGGCACAGGTGTATGACAGCGTCGATGTTCCGCTCATTTATGCGGGCGGTGTTTACAATGCTAAGACACTATTGGCAGCAAAAACGCTGGGGGCACAGGGCGTACAGATCGGAAGTTTACTACTGGGATCGGCAGAAAGCGCATTGCAGGAGTTCGAAAAAGAAAAATTGCGAAATGCCTCCGAAAGTGATATTGTACTGACCCGGAGTTTTTCGGGCCGCTATGCAAGGGGCATCAAAAATGCATTTATCAATGCTGTGGAAAACAGCGGACAGGTATTGCCATATCCCTATCAGAACAAGCTGACCGGCCCATTGCGGAAAACCGCCAAAGCAGCCGGGAACACTGATTTTGTAAGTATCTGGGCAGGACAGTCCCTCAACGGTTTTAGCAGTGCTTCCACCACAGATATCATCCGAAAGCTGATCGACGAGGTAGAGGAGAAGCCTTAATAAACTTCCAAAGAAAGAGGTGGTTGAGTGATCGCCCCAAAGCGATCGTACCGAAACCACCGGCCGCTTCGATACACCCCGGCGGGGCCGGGGCACTCAGCGGCCTCCGTTATTGCTGTTTTGGGGTACTTAGCGGCCTCCGTCATTGCTGTTTTGAGGTACTCAGCGGCCTCTGTTATTGCTTTTTCAGATAAGTGATCTTTATTTTAGTACATGAAAAAACCCACATTAACATAACCTCTCAAAATAAGGGCCTAATTTTACCTCAAAATTTAAAAGATGAAAATAAATATCAAATTAGGGTTTGCAATAGTATTTGCACTTACTTTAAACAACACAATGGCACAACAAAACACAATTGCAAGGCAAGAACTTCTAAAAGAAAATATAAAACAAAACATTTCCAATATTGAGACTCAGATAATAACAATGAAAGCAGGACAGGTAGCCCCAAAACATTTGCATCCTTGTCCGGTAATCGGATATATAGAATCCGGGGAAGTTTTATTTCAAATTGAGGGAGAAGAAAAGAAGGTTTTAAAAGCAGGGCAAGCCTTTTACGAACCTAAAAATAAAAATATAGTGCATTTTGACAATCATTCTAAAGATAGTGATTTGGTTTTTATAGCATTCTACCTTAAGGAATGTGATGAAGAAAACATTAAATTCTCAAAATAGAAACTACTGCCAGCATGTACAAAAAATTGTGGTTTTTGTGCTTAAAAACACGCAATATCTAATGTCATAGAAAAAACGGTAACCTACCAAAAATTGATAGGCGGCTGAATGCCCCGGGCTTTGCCCGGGATGTAGCGAAGCGACTGAAAACACCAAAAACCGGCAGTCATAAAAAATAGTATAACTACCGGTTGTTTACGATACCGAAAAATAAAGGATCGTCATTAAGCAATAGTAAATGCACCCAGGTAAGGGCTGTTACAGGCTTTGGTTTGCATTTCGTTATTAAAGTAGGCCCAAACCTGTACTTCTTTGCCTGTAAATAACTCCGGCACAGTTACCGTAGCGGTAAGATCGGTGCGTTTTGCCAGTTGCAGAAAAGATTCAAAAGTTTCCGTTTCCGGGCAATAACACACCAGGTTTACCAGGTCCGTAGCCGAAGCATTGCCCTGTATGCTGTTGTCTTCCCAGCTTAGAGTTAGCACCCCGCCGGCCTGGTTGTTCAGGGCAGCATTCTGAAACCCTGCCAGGTCGCCCCGGGTAATCAACACCTTGTTATACACCAGTTGTGGCATATCATTGACCACCTCCACCGCTTCGTTAATCGTGTAAGATACCGCCAGGTTTATCCGCGAGCGGGCCCCCGATCTGGTTCCGAAAAACAGTTGTTGAATACTTCTTACCGGTTGCAGAAAACCCACTACCAGTTTAAACTTCATCTGTTGCAGTAGTTGCTTGTTTGTAGGTTCCTTGCTGCTGGGTTTCGGTGTGCTGCGTATAATGTCCTTACCACGCCAGTTGGCACCTACTACTGTTCCTACTTTTCCTGAGAATCCACCAAGGATCCCTTTTGAAATAATAGCCATGATATAATAATTTAAAGTTAATACAACCCCAATATACCCTGTTTCAGCCCAGGTTGTATGGCCGTGACAGTTTGTGACTGCTTATGACAGGTTATGACCGGGTAAGGCTGCACACGCTTCGGGTTTTCTTCCGGAAAAACAGGAGGTTTCTTCGAAAAAAAATATTTTTTAGCGAAGTATTGCCGAACAACTACCGAAGGACTCCCGGAACAATATCATAAAAATTCAGGTGCCGGGTTGCTGCACAGGAGGATAAAATAGTTGAAAATAATAGGGGGTAGGTGAGGAATGAAGAAAGTTTTTAACGCTTCACGGAGCGGTCAAAGAATTTTTTGGGATAATAATATTTTCTTCCCAGTCTTACACACGGTATGGCCTTCCGCTTTCGCATACGGTACAGGGTACTGTCGCTCAGGTTAAATACCTGTTTTATATCTGCACTGTCATAATAGCCCGAACTATCCGGTATTTTTCTGGATATTAATGTCTTGATCTCTTCCAGAGATTCCATAATATCATATTCATCCGGATGATCTGAAGTCATTTTCTCTTTCATGATGCTTAGGTTTGGTTACTAATAAAAATAAGGAAAATATTACGAATTACCGAAGATTTAACATTTTTAAGGCTTATTTTGAGTGTAAAAGTGAAAAAAATGGCGTTTTTTTAAGAAAAATTACGGAAATCCGTAAAAACCGGCCGCTTCGGTACACCCCGGCGGGGCCGGGGCACTCAGCGGCCTCCGTTTGGGCTATTTTAAGGATGGGACCTTCATGGACTTATGAAGCCTATTCGAAACGGCTGAGTATCCCGGGCTTTGCATGGATACTCAAGGTCTCTGTTTAAATTATTCCGGTTCAGCTTTCATAAACCTATAAAGCCTACCCGAGGCGGCTGAGTATCCCGGGCTTTGCAAGGACGCTCAAGGTCTCTGTTTAAATTATTCCAGTTCAGTCTCATTAAACTTTATAAAGCCCACCCGAGGCGGCTGAGTATCCTGGGCTTTGCATGGACGCTCAAAGTCTTTGTTTAAATTATTTCAGTTCAGTCTCATTAAACTTTATAAAGCCTACCCGAGGTGGCTGAGTATCCCGGCTCCGCCGGGATGTACCGAAGCCCCGGCCCCTTCCCAATTATTTCAATTTATTATATTTGCATGAAAACCAACCAGATATGGCAAAAGGCTACATGTATATTCTGGAATGTAACGACAACTCCTATTACACCGGGAGCACCAAAAACCTCGAAAGAAGATTACGCCAGCATATGAAAGGGATAGGCGCTAACCATACCGCAAAGCGTTTACCTGTTACCTTACTGTATTATGAAGAATACGACCGTATAGATCATGCATTTTACCGCGAAAAACAGGTGCAGGGCTGGAGCAGAAAGAAAAAAGAAGCCCTTATGAATGGTAATGTGGAACTGTTACCGGGCTTAGCTAAAAAAATATTTAAGCGGGAGAAAAAGGGGAAGGAATTGTAGGAGGGATGGAGCCAAAATCCCCGGCCACTTCGGTACACCCCGGCGGGGCCGGGGCACTCAGTGGCCTCCGTTTGGGCTTTTTTATTGATGGAACCTTTATAGACTTATAAAACTTGCTCAGGGTTCTGTTTAAATGATTCCAGTTCAGCCTCTATAACTTATAAAGCCTCCCCGAGGCGGCTGAGTGTCCCGGGCTATGCCCGGGATGTACCGAAGCCCCGGCCCGCAAGCCCACAATACCCTTACACAGCTTTACATACCAAAAACTAAAGAAATACAAGAATATACTGTTCTTTCAAATGATAGTATATGAGAACTTACATTGTATTAATGTAATCTATTGGGGGTTTAATAAATGTAATCTATTGGGTGTTTAATACTTGTTCGATATATTCTATTGCACGATCCAAGATTTCATCTTTGTTAGATAGAAGGCCTTTAATAGTTGGAGATAACACCAAGTCTATTTTAATTCCTTTTCTCTGTGTTTGTGTCCCATCAGGGTAAAAATAAGCTCGTCCGGAAACTGCTGTTTTATAATCGCCTATAAAATGGAATGTTGTCACTTCACCGTCTGCCCCGGCTGTCTGATTTCCTATTGTAATGGCATTATCTGCTGTTTGCAATGACATTACCGCATATTCTCCCAGACTTATGGTTTTATTGTTTACTAATATTACTGTTAAACCTTTAAAGGCTTTTTTCTTTTTACTTCTTGTAGTCATTTGTTTATTATCGTCCCATATAAAACGACCTGGGTAGGACAAATCGGGCTGGATGGCGCGAGCAAACTTTCTTTTTTCTGAGTTTAGATATTCCGATATTTTTTTAAAAGCAAAATTAGGATATCCTCTGACATCAATTATTATTGCTTTGTAATTATGAAACTTCTCAAAAATTCCGGGAACCTCAACAGGTTTAATTTTAGTTAAATCAATATAACCGATTTTTTCGTTTATGGTTTTTACTTTTACCTTTTTCGAAGTACTGTTACTGAGCTTATCTAAACTATATCGTTTAAAGGTTTTGTTAAAAATCTTTCCATTTCTATTAAGGGTAATTTCGATGGAGTCTTTTTCTCCACTAAACATTCTTACATAAGTCGATGATAATTTTATATTAAGATTAGACCCCGGAACATAGTGTACGTGTTTTTTGATAAGAGTGCCTATGTCTATATTGTTAGCCTTTAAGATTATATCCCCTAATTGTAAACCGGCTTTATCCAATGCAAGAGAGTCATTAAAAAAACCAGACACTACCACTTTTCCATCGATGTTTAAAAACCTTGCCGGAAGCCATTTTCTTTCCTCCTTTATATCTACCCAAGCGTGCGAGTCATCTACCTTAGCAACCAGTTCTTGAATTATTTTTTTATATGAAGTTATATCTTTGGAATTGATAAATTTGGGTATCATTTCAAAAAGAACGTTATCCCATTTTTCATCTAAAAGGTACTTGTTGGGATAAAAATACTGGATGATGTTCCAATATCTAAACAGACTTAATAGCCTATATTGTTCATTTTTAAGCAACTCCTTGTCGTATTCTTTTTCATTAATAACAGTAAACTTCCCTACCTTAGTTGTACTGATATAATGTTGTTCTCCTTTAAAACAATTGTCTTTAATGAAGTTTAACTTATTAATAAGGTTATTATTTAATTTTACAGTATCATTAATCCACCTGAAATCCAAATTCTGATAAAAGTATTTTAAAGAGTCTTCTTTCTTGTCATCCGTGTAAGATTTGATTTCCCCCAGATCTTTTATCCAGTCGGTTAAAGAACTGGATACTTCCGATTTATCAGAAGCCTTTTTAATAGTAGGTATAATTTTAATTAATTCTTTATCCCAATCATGTTGACCCCCTGCGACATTGGGATGATAGTACTTTAAAAACCCCCATGTTTTGCACAATAGAGCAAGTTTTTGAATTTCAAAATTTTCATTTTGAGAATAAGAAGTTGACAGGGTTAAATATAGGATTAGAAAAGATAAAACTTTCTTTTTCATGTATTTTTTAGAATTAAGGAAACTTGCTAAAAATAAAAAAATGCTTTTAAGAACAAGGTATTTATCATTTTATTTATTTAGTATTATAGTTCAGCCTTCATAAACTTTATAAAGCCCACCCAAGGCAGCTGAGTGTCCCGGGCTTTGCATGGGCGTTCAAGGTCTCTGTTTAAATAATTCCAGTTCAGCCTTCATAAACTTTATAAAGCCTACCCGAGGCGGCTGAGTGTCCCGGGCTATGCCCGGGATGTACCGAAGCCCCGGCCCTCAAGCCCACAATACCCTTACACAGCCCACAAACTTTCCCAACCCCTTCCCATAGAAAAACAAAAACTTTATATTTTTTAGAAAAACGTATATTGCATAGACATAAAATTAAATGACGTATGAAAAGAACTATACTCTTACTTCTCACAACTTTATTAATTGGACTTAAGGTAAATTCTCAAAATCTTACTTGTTCTGATTTTAAGACTGGACGATTCTATATACCAAAAACTAAAGAAATAGGAAAATATACTGTTGTTTCGAATGATAGTATATGGGAATTTACAGCCGACATAGATACCTCTGTAAAAAAACATGTTGTTGTTCGGGAAAAAAATACTCAAATCGAGTGGGAAAATGAAATTGGAAATGGAAGTCCTCGACATGAAATAATCGAATGGATTGATGACTGCACTTATAGATTGACCTATGACGCTTCGAAATCGGAGTTAGAGGATGATAAACAGTGGATTAATAAAAATAACGGAATTATAGTATCTAAAAACAAAATTGAGGGAAATTGTATGCACTATACCGCTACAATGATACTAAATGACGGATCAAAAATTTCACAGAACGGAATAATTTGCAAAGAATAAATAGTATGTATACCGCAAGCCATTCACTCACCTCTATTTTTAAAAACGGTTCAGCCTCCATAAACTTATAAAGCCCACCCGAGGCGGCTGAGTGTCCCGGGCTTTGCCCGGGATGTACCGAAGCCCCGGCCCGCAAGCCCATAATACTCTTACATAGCCCACAAACTTTCCCAACCCTCTCCCATAGAAAAACAAAGAAACTCGTGTTTTTTCAACAAAATGTGGAAAGCCATAAAATTATTTAGTAAATTTCTATGAAATTGAACACTCCATAAAAGAATAAGTAATTGCTTTTAGCTTATAGAGTTAGCCCTAATTAAATAAACTAAATTATTAAAAATGACAGACTTAAAAACATTCGTGTCAGAAACGATTAAACAAGTTATAGAAGGAACTAAAGAGGCTGGCCACCATTTAAAGGAAAATATTGATTATAATAGGGATGGATATTTCCAAATCGGAAGTGGAACAATGCAAAAAAATAGATTTTGATATATCTGTAACGACAAGTGAATCAACTAATACTGAAGGAAGGGCTGGTATTTTAATTAAAGTTTTAGATTTTGGAATTAATGGTTCTGAAAATATTGGAGCTTCATCAATTAATAAAATAAAGTTTAGTGTGCCAGTTGCAATTCCCCAAATGGCTAATAAAAAATTTGGTTAAAGTAACTCTTAATTCATATAAATAACTAAGTGTTTATGATGGTATGACCAATTACGAATACATTGTTAAATTGTTACTCGAAGATTTAACCTTTTTCCTGATCTTAATTTTCGGAAATTACTTTTTCTATATTAGCAAAAAACTCCGAAACCTTAATATTCCGCGCTTCACAAATCTTATAAATTGTAGGTAAAGAAATTTGATAACTACTGTCCTTTTTAAGAATATCTCTTAAGGTTCTTTCCTCGATATTGTATTCTGTGGCAAATTTCCTTTTGGATAGCCCTGAATTTTTCCAGGCTTTTTCTATATAAGAATATATGGCTTTATTATAATCCATAACAACAAATAAACTATATCAAGTATAAAAAAGTGCGGAATATGTTCCGCACTTTGTTTATTTTTATTATATTTGATACAAATACATATATTTGCGATACTTCTAAAAATAAAAATATTAGAAGCAATTGCTTTGAATCTCGAATCGAAAACTGGCACTTTTCAAATGGAAAGAGAGGATAAGTAAGTTTGCTCACGACCCGGGCGTGGGCTCACTTGTCTTTCCATGGTATGCCAGTACCTCGATTCGATAAGTTGAGTTCCACGCCTATTTTTTTCTGGTAACTCTTCTACACTAAGCAAAAGCACTTTTATACCATTTCTTTTTTTGAAGTCTATCGCAATACAAGGCATAACAGGGCAGCGCATCCTGTTATTTTGGGGTAGCACGAAAGGAAAAGGGACGCCTTTTCCTTTCTTTCACTGCTACGCTATACTCGCATACCTGTTACACCCAAGGTTTTTATCTAAAAAATAATTGACCATAAAACGGAATACCCCGTTTTATGTGTGCTGAAAACCTGTATCCCTGTATACATACGTAAGATAAAAACACTTTTAGGGTAAACAGGGTATTAAACGCTGCTATGTATCATTTAAAAACAAAACAGGATGAATACCAACCCAAAGAAACTATTGCACCACCTCAAGGAGGATGTTACAGACCACATCCCCACTCTAAGGCTACACCCGGAGTTTAAAGGCAAGTTACAGTTACCATATTTCTATATGGATAGCATTGCAGACTATATAGAATCTGTCGGGGCATTGATCGGGCTATGCGATACTTTGCTGGATTCGGAGGAGAAACGATGTAAGGCGCAAATACATAAAGTATTAGTGCTTATCGGTAAGTTGCTCTCCGTTAGCGAAGATACGTCCTGATACCTGGCGCCCTGCGTTCGGAAAGCCCTGAACCTGAAAAACGTTTATTACACGATACACCCCGATGCCTCTGCATACTTTATGGTTAACCTTTAAAAAACAAAAACTATGGCCTTACCCATACAAGACATAACACAAAAACTGGTGCAACTCCTGGAAGTACAGTACATCTATAAGACAGAAATAACAGAAGGCAACCCCCAAAAGCTGCTTATTATAGTGCTGCGGGGCCGTTGCTCCACACTCACTACGGAACTGGCCGATACGGTAGGCAAAATATTCCAGGAACAAACCGACTTCCTGTACCGTATATTTTCTATGGAGTATGCCGGGGAGCAGCTCAAAGAAAAGAACCTGTTTTTTATACACGGCTGCCTGCCGCATAAACTGATCTATAAAGGGGAGGAAGATGCCCCCGGCCTGTTGCCGTATACGGTAGACGAGGTGGTCAAAGACCGGCTCACAGCCCGTTTTAAGAACGAAGCGATAAAAACCGGTGCATTTATTGAAGGTGCAGCCTATTATATAAAGCGCATACGGCATTCGCATGCCGCCTTTATGCTGCACCAGTATATAGAACTGAACCTGCGCTTTGCTACATTGTTTATCATGGGCAGAGAGCGCAAAAGGCATAGTATAAAAGAATTACAGAACGGCATAAAAGCCTTTGCCCCGGAACTTGGGTGTATTTTTAATACGGAGATCGAAGAAGAAACCCTGCTTCTCAAAATACTGGACGATGCCTACATAGCCACCCGCTACCGCAATGACTACCATATTACCGAAAACCAGCTTATGCTTATTTACGAGCGGGCACAGGGCATAGCAACACTTATCAGGGAGCAGTACAACCACCGACTGAAGGGGATAACCCATCCGCCGCAGCAAGAAAAGCAATCCGATGGGGTAGTGCTGTACCCCACAACCGGAGATACGCTATTGCAGGAGATCATTGCCCGGTTGCAGGAATATATAACGTTAGATAGTGTATATGTCATGGGAAAGAAAAAGGAAATGCACACGCAGGAGGTTTATATGGCCCCTGCTCATTACCACCCCGTATACCGTATGTCATATACACTGCTTATCCTTACTGAAGGGTATTCTGCTATACCCGTTACCCGTATAGTCAAAGCGATCGGCAAAAAACTCCCGGAGGCCTGTTATATTTACCCCATAGTCTATAATGCCGGGGAGGCTTGGGAGAAGGTAGATTTCGGGTGTAATTTCCTTTCCCGCGCTATGGGACAATCTGCTTTGGCTTACTATACAAGCGAGAATCCTGTACCTATGCAATATATGCCTGTCCGTTATCCCAGGGTATGGAAACGTATATGCAAAAAATGGAAAAGTCACTTTAGCCGTTGCAAAAACATTAACCGAAGGGCCGAACTTAACGAATATGATTACAGAACAGACCCCGTTGCCAGGGTAGCCATGATGCATTATGCACTGGAACAGGTGTGCTTGGGGCTGCTATACGTATTCTGGGAGTTTGAGCCAAAAATACATACCCTTCCATACCTTATGCATCTTTGTAGTCACTTTACCGATATTCCCGATACCGTTTTTCCCCGTACTACCTATTACAACAATTACCTGTATCATTTACTCTGCAAAGGGCACAAGATCATGCGCCACAAAACGGATACCTGTATTACAAAGGAAGATGCCGAAGAAGCCTATAAGATTGCAAACAGGTTTATTGATAAAGCCAGGCAGATCGCCAAACAGGAACTGGAACGTTTAAAGAAATTGCATAAGGTACTACCCCCGGCCGCTTCGGTACACCCCGGCGGGGCCGGGGCACTCAGCGGCCTCCGTTAAAGCTGTTTCAGTGAAGTAACTTCTATAAATTTTTATAACCCATATGTAGGCGATTGGATGATTGCCAAAGGCGATTGTACCAAAATCCCGGGCGTTTCGGTACACTTCGGCGGGGCCGGGGCACTCAGGGGCCTCCGTTAAAGCTGTTTCAGTGAAGTAACATCTGTAAATTTTTATAACCCATATGTAGGCGATTGGATGATTGCCAAAGGCGATTGTACCAAAATCCCGGGCGTTTCGGTACACTTCGGCGGGGCCGGGGCACTCAGGGGCCTCCGTTAAAGCTGTTTCAG
>NZ_JAHKRR010000010.1:0-41297 GCF_018863395.1 Sinomicrobium weinanense | reverse complement strand
TGAAGTAACATCTGTAAATTTTTATAACCCATATGTAGATGGTTGAGTGATTGCTAAAGGCGATTATACCAAAACCCCGGCTGTATCGGTACATCCCGGCGGGGCCGGGGCACTCAGCGGCCTCCATTAAAGCTGTTTCAGAGAAATCCATACTAGTACCTCAAACCACCCAGTCCATAGGTGGTTGAGTGTCCCGAGCTCCGCTCGGGACGTATCGAAACCACCGGTCGCTCTTCATCAGCTTCACCCCCTTCATTCAAACTCATTCACAGGTTTCTCACGAATGCCCTACAAGATTATAACAATTTTAGCTGTTTTTAAACAAATACAATAAACACTACCCGCAAATGAAAAAAACTACCCGGTTTATCTTTAGTACATTAGCTGTTCTCGTAGGCTTATATCCTATCATATACTTTCTAAACGATAAGCATTTCGCTCTTACCTTCTTTACCTGGCTTCTTATAAGTGTCACTGCGAGAGGCAACATTTATCCAGCCACATAAATTGTAATGACATTAAACCCGGGATTAAATCTTTGTGAATCTGTGTAGTAAAATAAGGCCCATAACGGGAAAACCACAAATGGAAGAATAATAAGATGGAAAAAGACAAAAAGAAACCGCCCGGACCATTCTCAGTCCGGGCGGTCTTTTCTTTAAAGCACTATTTTTTGGATTCTTCCAAAGATACTTTGCGGAACTCTTTCATAAGTTTGCTGATTTCCAGCGCAGACTTACGGGCCCTTGTACCGGCCGCTTTGTTTCCTTTTTCAACTTGTAACTGTGCTTCCGCGTTAAATGTTTCGATCTCTGACTGGATCGTGCCTAATAAATCTTTCATTTGAACTGTAAATTTTTGCAATGAAGGGCGAAAATAGTCAAATTTAGTTACAGTAAAGGTTACCAAACGATTATTTTTAACCAGGAGAGAGGAAATCGAGCGTTATAACCGTGTTCTTTTTCATCAACCTGCAACCGGCAACTGGCAACCGCCACCATTACCCTCTCAACCACTGCTTAAACTCAGAAGCCTTGTTCTTGCTGATAATAATATCCAGGGGAAATTTAGGGTTCACTTCTATCTTCAACTGGTTGTTTCCGTATTTATAGATTTTGTCAATGCTGTTAATGGAGAGGATAACACGGCGGTTTGCCCTGAAAAAGAGGGTGCTGTCCAGCTCCGAGAACACTTCTTCCAGGCTGTTGTTGCTGTGAAAGATCCTGCCGTCCGAGCAGCAGATATGGGTCACGGTGTTTTCCATGTATATAAAGGCTATATTATGGGGTTCAATAGAAACGATCTCGTCTTTTACATAGGTTAATATCCGCTTTTTTGCCGTGCTATTGTCCCGGTCGCTTTCGGGGTCATCTGCATTTTCTTCTACTTTTTGTTTGTACAGGGTGAGGTCGTGATTCAGTTTGGACAGGGTTACGATATCCCGGGAAAGCCCTTCGTTCTTTATTTCCAGTTTTTTTTCGTACCGTCCGCTGATAAGGCGTACCATAAAAAGGGACATCAGCACAATGAGCATGCCCGAAATGGCATAGGCGAGGATAAAATTGTTCTTCAGTTGCAGCATTCTTGCCTTGATATGGTCTATATTGGCATGGGCGGCGACGATCCAATCCGTATTTTTTACGGGGTAGAGGTAAATGATCTCCGAGTCCCTGTCCGTATCAGAGAATTCCCGGATACCCCCGGTCTGTTTCTTTTGTTTCAGGAGACTGTACAGGTCATTAGGGTCCGGCTCGGAATACACGGCAGGTTGCACAAAAGATTCTTCCGGCAATATCAACTGGCCTATCTTTTCCGGGTTCGGATGGCAGATCTCAATGCCCGACCAGTCAAACATACATACAAAGCCTGCTTCCATACTCGTATTTTCAAGGCTCTTTTGCAGATTATTGACCACTTCTTCCTTAGACAGGCCGTTTTCCAGTTGAAACTGCACCAGGGATGAGATCTCACTGGCTTCGCGTTTGCTCGATTCGATCTGGGTCCGCAAAAAATGATTGGTCGAGATCTCCAGCAGGTAGTTCATACTGAAATAGCCCACCACAAAAGTAACAATGGCCAGGCCGAGGAAGGTAAAAAAATAGACATGATCTTTTTTCATACAGGGGGGAGTTTAAATGTCCAAAATACGGCTTTTAAAAAAGACATCGCAAACCGGGCGGCGGATTATTTTGGAATTTCCTGAGGTGCTTAACCGCAGTTTTTCCCTTTTACCGGTTATTTTTTCCCTCTCGCTCAGGTTTTTTTGGTGTAATGCGTTTATTGTCAGTTAATTTGATGTGTCAAATTTAAAACAAAATTTACATTATGAAAAAAACCAGCCTTTTACTTGCGATCGTGATTTTCGCCTTTTATTCCTGTAGCAGCGATGACGATTCTTCTTCTACCCCCGAGCCGGAAGAAAATTACATTAAGCTGGCAGAAGATGGCGATCACGGACAGATCCTTACCGACAGTGAAGGAATGACACTCTATTTCTTTTCCAATGATTCCAAAGAGACTTCTACCTGTAATGAAGGATGCCTGAGTGCCTGGCCCGTGTTCTATGCCGAAGACATTACGGTAGACGAAGGGTTGGATGCCAACGACTTTGCGACCATAACACGGGAAGACGGAGAAAAACAGACCACCTACAAGGGCTGGCCCCTGTATTATTTTGCCCAGGACAACGCAGCCGGGGAAGTAAATGGCGATGGAGTGAATGACATATGGTATGTAGCAAAGCCCGACTATTCCCTGATGTATGTCCATGCCCAACTGGTGGGAGACGACGGAAAAAATTATATTATCGATGAAAACGGGGATTATGTAGAAGGTGAGGGGACCACCCTTTACATTACCGATATCATGGGAAATACCCTTTATGCATTTGCCCCCGATACAAAAGACAATAATACCTATACTAACGAAGACTTTTCCAATGATTCTGTCTGGCCCATTTTTCATGTAGACCTCGACAGGCTTCCCAGTATCCTGAATCCGGACGATTTTAATACGATCCTGGTCCACGGAGAACGGGACCAATTGACCTACAAGGGCTGGCCCCTGTACTATTTTGGCCCTGACGATGCCAGGGGAGACAACAAAGGGGTGAGTGTGCCCAGTCCCGGCGTATGGCCCATAGTGAATACCGACACCCAGGAGGCCCCTGAAGCCGTAAACAGGGGATAGGCCGGAACGGACAATTGAAAAAGAGGGGGCATAAGACTTTTTAGCCCTCTCTTCCCTCTTAGTTTAACAGGCATGATAACAAAAATGACAACAACCAGAATTTTATACCTTATCCTTCTTGCCGTTTGTACGGTTTCCTGCGAGTATAATGTAGAAGAGGAGGACATGGAAGAGATTTCATGCGATCCCGGCATTTCTTTCTCAACGACGGTAAGGCCAATTATAGACAATAATTGTATACAATGTCATAATGGCTCTGTACATCCGCTCGATTTTCGCAATTTTTCCACGGTTAAGGACAATGCCGAAAAGATCAGGGAGCTTACCGAAGCGGGCATCATGCCAAAGCAGGGATCGCTGACTTCAGAAGAGATCGCCCTGATAGGCTGCTGGGTAGATAACGGGGCTGCGGATAATTAAAACTGGAAATTAATATGAAGGGAGTAAAACGTTCGGTTTATATTTCGGGCATACTTATCATTGTAGGTGTCCTGATAGGGCTTATTGCCTTTATGAGGCTCTATAACAAACCGCACACAGATGTTAACGCCTCCGATGCCGATCATACCCTGGCGGCAAAAACACTGCTGGAAGCATTTAAAACCGATGAGAACAATGCAAATAAATTGTACCTGGACAAGATCATACAGGTAGAAGGAGAGATCAGGGATATCAGCGCAGCCGATGGCAACAGTATTATTACCCTTGGAGTGGAAGGTTCCGAAGAGAGCATCATATGCAATATGTATCCTACCGAGAACAAGAAGGCCCTGGGCCTGCATAAAGGGCAACAGATCAGGATAAAAGGGATATGCACCGGGTTTCTGCTCGATGTTATCCTGGTCAGGGCAGTCATTAGCGATTAAAAACAGGTTTAAAAATGCAGATCAGATCCATAATAATACTGATTTTTATAGGCTGGCATTCTTTGCTGTTCCCCCAGGAAAAATACCTGACCAAACAGGGAAATATTTCCTTTTATTCCCATACCCCGGTAGAGGATATCAAGGCGGAGAACAAGCAGGTGCTGAGCATCGTTGACCTTTCTACCGGTGAGATCGCCATAAGTATACTGATGAAATCCTTTGTTTTTGAAAAGGCCCTGATGCAGGAGCATTTCAATGAGAACTATGTGGAGTCCGACAAGTTTCCCAAGGCGACCTTTACCGGGAAGATACAAAACCTGCAGGAAGTTATGTCCGGTGACAATGGTGTAGCGGAGGTCGATGGAAAACTGACCATTCACGGTATCACAAAGCCCGTTCAGATCGAGGCCAGGACAGATACGGAAAACGAAAAGATAAGCCTCACCGGAAAGTTTATGATCACCGTTGCAGACTACGATATTAAAATACCGGCCATTGTACGCAATAATATAGCCCGTGAAGTGGAGGTTTCCTTTAAGCTGGAACACCTGCCGTATCGTTGAGCTATATATGAACCAACGGCCGAACTTAAAAAGGTAGCCCGAAGATATCAGCTCAGTGCAGACAGGCCCGGTACAGGTAAACTCAATATGGTATTTATCGAAAGGCTTGCTCTGAGGTCGTTAATTCAGTCACATTTTAAAGTCCTATGTCCTATAATCTTATGTCTAACATCTGATATCTAATATCTAACATCTTATATCTTAAAGTCTTAAGATAAACCATTTATCAAAAAAAATGAAAAAGTCAATACTGATATTGTTTTTCCTGGGCCTCTGCACCCATATGTCTGCCCAGGACCTGATGGAGATACTGGATGAAGAAACTCCACAGCATACGGAATACATAAGTGCTACCTTCAAAGGCACGCGGATCATTAACGGCCATTCGATAGAGAACCGGAAAAAAGGGGTATTGGAATTCCTGATCTCCCACCGCTTCGGCCGGATCAATGACGGTATCGACGAATTTTTCGGCCTGGACGATTCCAATATCCGTTTTGCGCTGGAGTATGCCCTGACGGACAACCTCATGTTCGGAGTGGGGCGGAGCTCGTTCGAAAAAACATACGACGGTTTTGTAAAGTACAAACTCCTGAAACAGGCTACGGGAAAAAAACCGTTCCCTTTGAGTGTGTCCCTTTTTGGCAGTGCCGCCTGGAAAACGCTGAAGGATTACGATCCTGAAGACAAACCCGATTTCAGTGACCGCCTGTTCTACACCACCCAGGTGCTTATGGCACGGAAATTCAACGAAAACCTTTCCCTTCAGCTTTCCCCCACATACGTACACCGCAATTCTGTGAAAATAGACGCCGACCCCCACGATATTTTTGCCGTAGGGGCTGGAGGCCGTTACAAGATTAGCAAAAGAGTGTCTGTCAATGCCGAATATTTCTATACCGTTAATCCTTTAAAATCGGTAAACACCAAAGATGTCTTTGCCCTTAGTGTGGATATAGAAACCGGGGGGCACGTGTTTCAGCTTATGCTTTCCAATGCCCTCACCATGATCGAAAAGGCATTTATCACCGAAACCACCGACGACTTTTTTAGTGGAGACATTCACTTTGGCTTTAATATCTCCAGGGCCTTCCACCTCGGAAAAAAACACCGCAGGATTCCGGACGAAGGAGAACAGGAATGGTAAAAGGGTAAAAGAAACAGGAAAAAACAGATCGAAGCCGCTGTAACCGGTTCTTCTGGGGAAATAATTTTACCTTTAGCCTATGACAAAATCTGATAATTGACTAAAAATCAATCGGATAATTTTTTAGTGTTTGTTCCCTCCCAACCTCCCCCAAGGGGAGGAGCCATGGGCTCCCCTCCTTAGGAGGGGCTGGGGGAGGACTTTTCAGCTGGACTGAAGATAAAGAAGCGCTCATAAGTCTAATCCTTGTTAAGTCAACGTATTTTTTGTTATGTACTAAAAATTTTGCCTTATAGTACCTCATGACGATTGAAGGCCATACTATAAGTCCAATCAACAAATCAGCGAAAACCCCTGCTATCCCCGTTAATCTCATTCAATCTTATTTAATCTCCACTCCCCGGGCATCGTCGAGAGGAAAACATCTCCGGTTTCCCCGAAAAACCCCGGATTTGAAAAGAAATGACCAAAGAATGAGACAAAATGCAGAACCTTTAAATACTGCTTTCCTCTATCTTGGGACTCCTAAAATGATACATGTCAACGGTATGCTTATACGGTTTTAATCCGGCGAAACTTCCGGGGTTAATCTCCTATCAATCTTTTAACCTTGTCTTGACTGGCAAGGAAAAGGATACTTAAATAAAAGACCATTAACACCAGCTATTGACAAGACATAAAATACTATTAAACTGAAAAGGCAGGACAGGCTTTTTGGGGAAAGACTATTGTTTTTTTCACTGCCAAACGAAGTGCCGGACGAACCCTTAAATTAAAATTATATAACGCTAAAACAAATACAGAATTACTATGCGAAACACTCGAATCTTGACCGGAATATTTTTTATATCATTTTTTCTGTCAGCTTACCTGTTACAGGCACAGTGGAAACCTGCCGGAAATAAAATAAAAACCGTCTGGGCCGGGGAGATAGACCCGGAAAAGGTCCTGGACGAATACCCAAGGCCCATCATGGAACGAAAAGCCTGGAAAAACCTCAACGGCCTGTGGAATTACAGCATCACGGAACGCCATAAGGCCAAACCGGATGGCAACGACGGTAAGATTCTCGTTCCCTTTGCGGTAGAATCCAGCCTGTCGGGGGTTATGAAAAGAGTCGGCGCATCGCATGTGCTGTGGTATAACAGGAGTTTTACCGTCCCGGACGACTGGCAGGGCAAAAATATCAGATTGAATTTCGGTGCGGTAGACTGGCAGGCGGAGATATGGATCAATGACATCAAAGTCAGTACACATACCGGCGGATATGAACCCTTTTCAATAGATATTACCCCGTTTCTCAACAGCGATGGCCCCCAGGAATTAACGGTAAGGGTCTGGGACCCGTCCGACGAAGGCTCACAACCCCGGGGAAAACAGGTAAAGGACCCTAAAGGCATCTGGTATACCCCGGTTACCGGGATCTGGCAAACCGTCTGGTTAGAGCCGGTTAACGAAAAACACATAGAAAATACCAGGGTTGTTCCTGATATTGACCGGAATACGGTAAAATTCGATACGGATGTCAAAGGATTTGAGTATGGAGATGTGGTAGAAGTCACTGTTTTTGACAAAGGGAAAGAAGTGGCAAAAGGAAGATCTGCGGCCAGCCAGGAGTTTGAAATTACGATCGGCGATCCGAAACTCTGGTCGCCCGAATCCCCGTTCCTGTACAGGACAACGGTTAAACTGATCAGCAACGGTAAAGTGACGGACGAGTTCAAGAGCTATTTTGCCATGCGGAAGATCTCTACAAAAAGGGATGGGAACGGCATCGTGAGAATGCAGCTCAACAACAAAGATTATTTCCACTTCGGCCCCCTCGACCAGGGTTGGTGGCCCGACGGACTTTACACGGCCCCATCGGACGAAGCCCTGAAATACGATATCGTAAAGACCAAAGAAATGGGCTATAACATGATCCGGAAGCACGTAAAGGTAGAACCTGCCCGCTGGTACACCCATTGCGATGAGATCGGGATACTGGTCTGGCAGGACATGCCCAATGGCGACCAGCAAAAAGACTGGCAGATGCGAAAGTATTTCGACGGAAATGAATTGCAAAGAACAGTGAAATCAGAACAGATCTACCGGAAAGAATGGAAAGGCATCATGGATTACCTCTATTCCTATCCCAGCATTGTAGTATGGGTGCCGTTCAACGAGGCCTGGGGGCAATTCAAAACGGAAGAAATAACGGAATGGACCAAAAACTACGACCCCAGCCGCCTTGTCAACTCGGCCAGTGGCGGAAACCACTTTCAAACCGGAGATATCCTGGACCTGCACAACTATCCCGACCCCAGACTCTTCCTCTACGACGCACGCCGCGTAACTGTTTTGGGCGAATACGGAGGTATCGGGCTCCCGCTTAAAGGGCACCTTTGGGAAACAGATAATAACTGGGGATATGTGCAATTCAAGAATTCCAAAGAAGTGACCGATGAATATGTAAAATACGCCCGAAAGCTGAAAGAGCTGGTCCGGTCCGGCTTTTCAGGGGCGGTTTATACCCAGACCACCGATGTGGAAGGCGAAGTTAACGGACTGATGACCTATGACAGGAAAAAAGACAAAATGGATGTTGAACGTATAAAAAAGATCAACCAGGAGGTGATCAATGTGGTGAATGAAAAATAAATACTTCAGGTTTTCCGCTTTGGGGTTACTACCTCGGTATGGATCTGAATTATAAAAAGAGAATGTCTCAAAAGTAATATTTCCGTCACCCTGAACTTTTACCCTGAGCACAATCGAAGGGTTGTTTCAGGGTCTCATAACGATCGTCCGATTAGCATGATGGGATGCTGAAACACTTCAATTGTACTCTGTGCATGCAAGTTCAGCATGACGGTTTTAAAGACTTTTGAGACATTCTCTTTTTATAATTTACAGTTTTTTTAAGTAAACCTGAAAGAACCAGGCGTCTCCGTAAGTGATATTTTCTTTATATATAGCTCCCTTTTTCATGTTAAATAACACTTAAATGATACGGTCCTTAACATACTGATATTTTTAATTTCTATTTTTGGCAAAAAATTACCGTGATAGTAGAAATATTGATCGCTGCATTATGGAGTATTTCCCCTTTTGGAGAGGCAAAGGTCGGGATCCCGTATGCTATTTTTAATAACGTAGATATTTATATTTCGTTTATAGTCTGCTTTCTGGCCAATGTATTGGTATACCCTGTGATGAAGTTTTTTTTGGATCATTTAAACCACTATCTGCTAAAATGGAAATTTTATAAAAAAGGAGCTGTTAAGCTGGCCCGGCGGATTAAGATCAAGGCAGGTTCCAACGTTACAAAATTCGGCTTTGTGGGCATTTTGATCTTTGTAATGCTACCGGTCCCCGGAACCGGCGTATATGCAGGTACTATCGCCTCTTATCTGTTCAGGATGTCGTACGGCCAGGCTTTTTGGGCCAATACCATTGGTATTTTCCTGTCATGTGCCATCGTTTGGGGTATGACACTGGCTACATATCACGGGGTAAAATAAAACGGGCAGATTTCTACTTTAATTAGACGCTGACCGGACACTACTTTCCTACTTCAGGAACAAATACCCGAAATATTCCGGCCTGTGAAACTGGGGCCTTTGCGCCATAGTTGAGCTCCAACAGGCATATGTTGCATTTTCCGGATTGTTGCTCCAGTCTTTTACGGAATGGTCTGCCTGGGAAATAATGCGGTAAAAGTTCAATCGATAAACAGGGTCCGGAGTATTTTCAGGATATTGCAATAATTGTAACGGTATCCTTAAATGCCCGCTCCAGGTCCTGGCATCGCGGTCTTTTGCAACACTGTGCTCCACACCCGAGGTTTTGGTGTCTATATAATCGAGATTAAATTCCTTGTTCCCCTTGTATTGGTTGTTGATCCTGGCAAGGAACAATGCATTGTTCGGATTTAGTTGGATCTCCAGGTAATCCTCCCGGGCTTCTTTGCCCTTGCTGATAAAAAGTTCAAAGACTTCCTGGTTGAACATGGGCGAATTGTCCTCTGTATAGTGGTTCTGGTCCATTCTTGGATTGTTTCTGCACTCAAATTTTATCTCGAGAAACAGGCTGTCGTATTTTACCATGACCAGAGTTTCCTCCTTAATGGCCTCCCCGCCAACACTGTGCTTAAAATGAAGGTCTTCAATTTTGGTAAAGGATTCTTTATTTACGATAAGTTCGGGTAATGTCTCTTTTTTATTTTCGTTCATGGTTTGGACAGCTTCTGAAGTGATATCATTTTTCGTTTTCTTCTTTTCTTCACAGGCCAGGCTGGCGATTCCGCAAAGTAACAGAATAATTAATGGTTTGATGTAGCTCATGGTTTAACTTTATATTTTAACAAACTTCGAAAAGCTCCCCTCTTCAGATGAAGACCTGTGCTGGGCTTGTCGAAGTAGGGGTGCCCCGCTTGCGGGACGGGGAGTTTGACTCTGCCCAAGCCTTGGGGTTATCCCCGAACATTTATGTTTATCCAATGGTTTGGGCTTTCAAACCCTCCGTCACGACTGGAGTCGTGCCACTTCCCTTTATCTAAAGGGAGGAACTCTTTTTGTTACTTTTTGTATTCTCTTTACCTGTTCTTTGATCTCTTGTAAAACAGAAGACAGACACTCAAATGTTTTTTCATTATGGAATCCAAAGCAATTCAATGCGCAACGGAAATTTGCTTTTCCAACTCATTTTTAAAGGAAAACAGGATAAAAAGAATGGTTTTATATTTCTGCCCCAGTTTTTCTTCGAGGATTTTAAAGGCCCGGCTAATATGAGCTTCAATGGTTTTGATGGAGATGCCCAGAAGCTCGGAGATCTCAGTGTGTGTCAGGCCTTCTTTTTTGTTAAGCAGGAAAATGTGCTTGCATTTGGACGGAAGATTGTTGATCTCAAGGTAGACCAGTTTTATGATCTCCTCAAAATTATCCTGCTCGTTCTCCATAACCATATCAATGGCTTCGAAGTATTTTTTCTCCAGGTACAGAACGGATTTGTTCTTTCTGTATTCATTGATGAATTCGTTATAAACGGATTTATACAGAAAGTTCCTGATCAGAAAATCAGGGTTGAGTTTTTTTCTGCCCGTCCAGACTTTTACAAAGACATTTTGAACGATATCCTCAGCCTTACTATGGTCGTTTGTCAATGTAAATGCATACACGCAAAGCCTTTGATAATAGGCGTCCATTAAATATTCATACGCTTTCTCATCACCTTTGATCAATCTTTTTATCAGAAAGTAATTATTATCAGCAAAATCCATGTAACGATGATGATTTATAATGAGCTTTATCGTTTTCGTTGTGAAAATTATAAAAAAAAATCTTAAAAAAATGCAGGGTATTTAAAATTTCATACGTATTTAGGTTGTAATCGTGTAACGAAATGTCAAAAGGCCTTAAAATAATTGTCAAATTTCTAGGTAAAGAAGCCAATCAGGAAGAATTGGAGCAATTGGATGTTTGGTTATGCGATCCTGAAAATATAACAATCTTTAATAATTTAGTTAGAATACATTATCTGACAGCGAACTGCATGACAAAATACAATTTATACAAAGCCAAGGAGTCCATTAAAAAAAAGGTCAGGGCCAGGGAAAGAAAGCGGAGACTGAATACGTACAAGCGCATTTCAATAGCTGCAATGGCACTCCTGTTCATCGGCTTTGCGTTCAATTGGGTTTACAGGGATAAGGAAGCCCCGGAACCCTCCGACAAAATTGTGGTCGGATCGGATAAAGCCGTACTCACTTTAGAAAACGGGGACCAGGTGGCTTTGACAAAAGGGAAAAGTTTTAGAAAGGGAACACTCAACAGCAATGGAGAACAGCTTGTCTATTCAAAACAAGGACCGGCGGGGAAGAAGGCCGGTAAAATTTTGTACCACGACCTGACCGTACCAAGAGGGGGGCAATTTTCCGTAAAGCTGTCGGACGGAACAAAAGTGTGGCTCAATTCGGACACCAAACTAAAATACCCTTCTGCATTCCGGGAAGGGCAGACCAGGGAAGTGGAACTTGTTTACGGGGAGGCGTATTTCGAGGTTTCTCCGGGCTCAGCCCACAAGGGTTCGGGGTTCAGTGTTATTTCCAATGATCAGAGAATAAATGTCCTGGGCACCGAATTCAATATAAGTGCTTATACAGACGACAAGGAAATTGTAACCACTCTTGCCGGTGGAAAAATAGCACTTGAAAAGGGGGAAGTCCATAAAATACTGCACCCCGATCAACAGTCCAGGGTCGATAAGGCCACGGGTAACGTACAAATCGTGAATGTCGATGCCTCCCGGGCGATTTTATGGGTGAACGGGGTGTTTGTTTTTGAGGACGAATCCCTGGATGAGATCATGAAAGCGCTTTCGAGATGGTATGACATTAAGGTTGTTTTTGAATTGGCAGAACGCAAGGATTTCATTTTTACGGGAATACTGGAAAGGACCAGGTCCATTGACGATATTCTCGATTTGATTGAAGTTGCCGGCCAGGGAGAGGTGAAATTTGAAATCAGGGATAAAACAGTTCATATTAAATAATACAGATGCCTATACGAATAAACATCGATGTGTAAAAAAGGGAAAGGCTAGTACATTCCACCGCAATAGCCTTTGCCCAAAGAGGATTAGTTAAACAAAGTCTAACCAAACCAAACACTAATTTATGAAAATTAACTTGAATACGGAGCGATCCGGTATTGGATTCCGCTTCCTAAAATTTCTGATGAGAACCTTTGTTTTCTTATGCTGCACACTCGCCTTTGCCTTAGGGCCGGAGGATGGCTTTTCCCAAAATGCAGACATACTGATCACAGAAGACAAGACCTTGAATGCAAAACAGATCTTTAATCTTATGAATAAACAGGCGGATTATAAGTTTATTTACAGGAATGATCTGTTAGAAGATGCCCCGGATATTTTTGTTAAACGAGGAATTGTCAAGGCCAGAACACTGCTGGACATGCTTTTAACTCCTATTGATTTTACCTACGAATTCACCGCTAACAATACCATTTTACTAAAGAAAAAAGCAGGCACTGACGATAAGCCCAGGGTAGAGGTCGTCAGGGAAATGCAGCAGGAGGTGAGCGGTACTGTTATGGATGAACAGGGGCTTCCTTTGGTCGGCGCCAACATTGTGGAAAAAGGCACGACCAATGGGACCCAGACCGATTTTGATGGAAATTTTACTCTTAGCGCTGGTCCCAATGTCACTTTGGTCATTAGTTATATTGGTTTCCGGACGCAGGAGGTTGCTGTGGGCGGACAATCCAGGATAGACGTGACCCTTGTTGAAAATACCAGCCAGTTAAACGAGGTCATCGTTACAGCCCTCGGGATACAGAAAACCAGAAGCTCATTGACCTATGCAGCCCAGGATATCAATGCCGAAGAACTGAGCCGGGTAAAACAATCCAACCCCATCAACAGCTTGTCCGGGAAGGTGGCAGGAGTAGCTATTACCCGAAGTGCATCCGGTGTCGGAGGGTCGGTTAAGGTAACTTTAAGGGGAAATAATTCATTTGGAAATAATCAGCCTTTGTATGTGGTAGACGGTATACCCCTGTCCAACCCGACTGCTTCACAGCCGGATAGCAATTTCGGCAGTTCCCGGGGAGACGGGGGGGATGTACTGTCCCTGATCAACCCGGACGATATAGAGTCCCTGACCGTACTGAAAGGGGCATCGGCTTCTGCACTCTACGGTAATGCAGGCCTGAATGGTGTGATCCTGATTACGACCAAAAAAGGGAAAGAAGGCACCTTTAAGGTAGACTTTTCATCTAATTTAACAGTGGAAAGGGCCGCGTATATGCTGGATTTGAACGATACAGCGGAAGATAATGCAGACGATTTTTTCGAATCCGGACTGACCAATATCAACTCCCTCTCCATATCCGGAGGCACAGAAAAGGCCCAGACCTATTTTTCGTACAGCAATAGCTTTGCCTCGGGGATACTGCCGGAGAACGATTTAAAACAGCACACCATCAACCTTAGAGAAACCGCTAAGTTCTTTGATGATGTATTGGCGGTGAATGCCGGAGTAATGGCTTCCACCCAAAAGATCACCAACAGGGCGGTCCCGGGCCTGTACTTCAACCCTTTGGTCGGGGCTTACGGATTTCCGGCCGATGCAGGAAAACTTTCGGACTACGCCGATTTCGAAGAATATAATCCGGACAGGAATATTCAGTCCCAACGTTGGTTCAGGGGCACTTCAGATATAGAGCAGAACCCTTACTGGATCATGCACAGAAACCCCAGTACCGATACCAATAAAAAATTATTGGCCTCTTTGAACCTGAGTTTTAAAGTCACTGATTGGTTGTCACTTCAGACCAGGGGGACCTATGATCAGTCTTTAATGGATTTTGAGCGCAAGGTCTACGCCACCACCGAAGCTACCCTCTCACATGCCAACGGTAGATATATACTTAATAAACAAGATGTAAAGCAGTTGTATGGCGACATTATTGCCAACATCGACTATAATTTTACGGAGGCTTTTTCATTAAATGCCAACATAGGTGCCAGCATCAGAAAATCAACTACCGAAGTGTTCAATGCTGATTCGGGCACCCAGGGAGGCTTACAGTTTGCCAATGTGTTTGCCATTCAGAACTTTAACGCCAACCCACAGGTTACCCTGACGCAATCGAGTTTGAGCAGAAGGGTGAACTCTGTTTTTGCAAGTGCCACTTTGGGGTATGACGAAAAGATATTTGTTGATCTGACGGCACGTAATGACTGGTCTTCCACGTTGCCCCCGGAAAACAATTCCTTCTTTTATCCCTCTTTTGGGGTAACCGGGATACTGAGCGAAATGTTCGATCTGGGTAATGGGATCTCCTTTGCCAAGGTCAGGGCCTCTTATGCAGAGGTGGGTAATGATTTTGCCCCCAACCAGATTAACCCGGCCCGGGAAATTGTCTTTGGTAACGGAGTAAGCGCAACAGATCCCGTCAGACCGTTCCCGGGGACCATTCCGGAACCGGAAAAACAAAGGTCTTTTGAAGTGGGTACGGAATGGAGGTTTTTTAACAACCGCCTGGGCATTGATATCGGATATTATAACACCAACACAGTAAACCAGTATTTCCCTTTTCCAACTTCTGTTGCCATTATAGGGGCAGCCAATGCAGGATTGAATTCCGGAGAGATCGTGAACAGCGGGGTGGAGGCCACTGTTTTTGCAACCCCGGTTCAGACCGATTCCTTCAGATGGAAAACGACCCTGAACTTTTCGGCCAACGATAATGAGGTGAAAAGCATCTATGACGGAACCATTGCCGATGGACTTATAGAGCCGGATTTTTTCACGGTCTCTGCCAAAGGTGTCAATACTTTCGGATCGTACCTTGTTGAGGGAGGTTCATTTGGCGACATCTATGCCCAGGTAGTGAAAAGGGATGCACAGGGGAGGCCTGTTGTAGATGGCGATGCGTTGATCATCAATGATGAAAATCCCGAAAACGTAGTTGACGGGCTGGAAAAAGTAGGGAATGCCAACCCCGATTTTACACTGGGCTGGAACAATTCCTTTTCTTACGGGAACTTTAGCCTTGATTTTCTGATCGACGGAAAGTTCGGAGGCGAAACGGTGAGTATGACTGAGGCCGTCGTAGAAGGATTGAGCAACAATACGTCCAGGGAAACCACCAATGGTTCGGTGGAAGTGGTCGATCTTGCCGGAAATGTATCTACCATGACCGCCCAGCAATATTATGGCCTTGCCGGCGGCAGGAACGGTTTTACCGGAGAGTACGTTTACAGTGCCACTAATGTGCGCCTTGCCGAAGTGGCTCTGGGCTATTCTTTTGATCTGGAGGAGGACTCCTTTTTCAGCAATATCAGTGCTTCTCTCATAGGCAGCAACCTGTTTTTCTTTTACAAGGATGCTCCTCATGACCCCAATATATCACTGAGTACGGGTAATGCCCTGCAAGGGGTAGATATACTGGGGCTCCCGTCAACCAGGAGTATAGGACTCAACGTGAAGCTAACATTCTAAAAAAATCTTATGAAAAGTATTAAAAAACTAAACATAATGATAGCTGTACTGGGAGTTTTAGTATCCTGTACAGAAAATTTTGATGAACTGAATACGAACCCGAGAGATATAACCGAAGAAGAGCTCGAGGTCGATTTCCAGCATATAGGATCGTTGTATAAACCTATTTTCGAGAACATTTATAAATACGATCCGGCATCGTCATACCAATTGCAGCAAAATTTGAATGCCGACGTATACTCGGGCTATATGACCCCTCCAAGGCCGTTCATTGCAGGGGCGAACAATACGACCTATAACCTGGTAGGGGGGTGGAACAATACCATTTGGTCTGTTCCCTATTCCAATGTCATGAACAATGTCGAGACCATTGAAGAGCTGGCCAAGGACGAATATCCCACATTCTACGCAGTGTCCCTGATACTTAAGGTGGCCGCCATGCACAGGGTGTCCGATATCTTTGGCCCTATCGTATACACGAATTTCGGCGATCTGGAAAAAGCCGGGGTGTACGACTCGCAGGAAGAAGCATACCACGCATTTTTTGCAGACCTCGATACGGGGGTGGCCAATCTTATGGAAGATCTGGACAGTTCCAGGTTTACGGCCTTTGATCTCTCCTATGGCGGAGATTATTCGCAATGGGTTAAACTGGCCAATTCACTCAGGCTCAGACTGGCCATACGAATTTCAAAGATCGATCCGGCCACGGCAAAGGCCGAAGGCGAAAAAGCACTGAACCACCCGTTAGGGGTCATAGAGACCAATGGAGATGGTTTCTTTGTCAACAGTGCCGTTTCACACCCGTTGCAGACCATTGACAATTCCTGGGGAGATATCAGGATGAATGCCTTTATGGAGTCTGTGCTGTCCGGGTTCAATGATCCGCGGGCCGGAGCTTATTTTCTGGAAGTAAACCCCGGAGATTCTGATACAGAGCCCATAGTCCCCGGAGCTTTAAAGGGCGTAAGGGGAGGAATGCCGTTGTTGAGCGGGTATGCCGATGAATTAGATCAGAAAGGAGATTATATACGTTTTGCGGTGATCAATGACAATATCCACCAGACCAGTGTGCAATTAATGACCGCAGCCGAAGTGTATTTTCTAAAGGCCGAAGCCGCCCTGAGAGGTTGGAGCGGTGCCGGAGATGCCCGGGCCAATTACGAAATGGGTATTACCACTTCCTTTGAGCAGCGGGGTATCGGTGGGGTGTCGACCTACATGGCGGACAATGTTTCCACCCCGGCAGATTATAAAGACCCGGTAAATCCGTCTAACAATATTGCAGCGACAAGTGATATTACCATAGCCTGGAACGATGCCGACAACAACGAGACCAAGCTCGAAAAGATCATCACCCAAAAATGGATCGCCGTGTTCCCGGATGGACAGGAGGCCTGGAGTGAATTCAGGCGTACGGGATATCCCAGGATCTTTCCGGTAGTGAGCAACCAGAGTGCCGGTACGGTCGATACGGAGATCCAGATAAGAAGGATACCGTTTGTAGATAACGAGCGGTCAACCAATCCGGAAGGTGTTAAGGATGCCGTTACCAAACTTGGCGGCCCCGACAACGGGGGCACCAGGCTTTGGTGGGATACGGGCGGACCTAACTTTTAATACGGCAGATTATTATGCGACTGAGATCAATAGACATTCTAAGGGCATTGACCATGTTTTTCATGATTTGGGTCAATGATTTCTGGACCTTGAAAGAGGTGCCCAAATGGCTGGAGCATGCCAAAGCCAGTGAAGACTATCTGGGATTTTCGGATATTATCTTTCCCTTGTTCCTGTTCATTGTTGGCCTCAGCATTCCCCTTGCCATTAAAAACCGGTTGGGTCGGGGAGATAGTCAATGGACCATAGCCAGGCACATCCTGATCAGGTCGTTTTCCCTGTTGCTGATAGGCGTATATATGGTAAATTATGAAACTGCCTATGACGATGGGATCATCATAGGAAAGTACCTCTGGTGTATTTTCATGGCCGTGGCTGTATTCCTTATCTGGACCCATTGGAAAAAAAGCCCCGTTCCAAAAAAATGGCACTTCCCGTTACAGGTTTTGGGCATCCTGGTCCTGTTGTTTCTGGCAATCATCTATAAAGGGGGGGCATCCGGTGAGCATTGGATGCGTACGCAATGGTGGGGTATCCTGGGGCTCATAGGCTGGGCCTATCTGGTCAACGCCCTTGTTTTTCTTTATGCCAGGGGGAATTTCGCAATAATGATAGCGGCCTGGCTGGTTTTTAATATCCTCTCTGTATTGGGCCAGACCGAAATGGCATTGAAACCGGATGGTGTGTTCAGCTATGCTTCAACCATCCTGGGAGGTACCGTTCCCGGATTTACCACCGCCGGGATTGTAGCTTCACTGGTCTTCGACAAGTGGTCCAAAGCCAGTATAAAACAGGCATATGCCATCCTTGTTGCCATTGGGGTCATCTGTCTGATATACGGATTGGGGACCCGGCCGTTGTGGGGGATCTCAAAATTAAGGGGAACACCCTCATGGCTGGCCGTATGCTCTGCGATGGGCTTTATGCTCTTTGCGCTTTTGCACTATATCGCAGACAAAAAGAAGATCATCAACTGGGCCCGAATAATCGCCCCGGCAGGTACCGCTACGCTGACCTGCTATTTGTTGCCCTACATTATCTATCCGGCACGGGAGTTTGTGAACTTCAGGTTGCCCGATGTTTTAAATACCGGCATCATTGGTCTTCTGGGCTCCCTTGTATTTGCTTACCTGGTGGTGGCACTTACAGGATGGCTGGAGAAGAAAGGGATCAAACTGAAATTGTAGCACATGTCATCATGATAAAGAAAATACCCGTATTGACTTTGTTGTTGAACTGGGCAGTAAAAGGATTGAAAAAGTTTATACGGGTTCAATAAGTTGAATCAACCGAACAAAAATAATATCACCAATTAAAATGAACCGATTGTTAAACCATAATAACGGACTGAACATAGCATTCGTTTTTAAAAAACGTTTACTTACATATGGTGTGTTGTTTGCAATAACAGTTTCCCTTTTTGCAGGGTGCACATCAAAAAATGATGGATTACCTCCCGGAGACCCGGATAATGCCGGACTTTTTCTGCCCGGGGATTTTGAAGCCGTAGCAGTTGTTGATAGTTTAAAAGGAAGGGCCAGGCACCTGACCGTAAACACGAACGGGGATATATATGTAAAATTGAGGTTCCCCGATGATGAAGGCGGTAATGCAGCGCTGAGGGATATTGACAATGATGGCAAGGCAGATATCATCAAAACCTTTGACGATTATATCGACCGCAGTAGTTACGGAACGGAGATGCGTATTAACAAAGGCTATCTGTACTTCAGCTCGGTAACCCGTATTTACAGGCAGAAGCTGACCGACGAGCTGGTTCCTGATACCGAACTGGAACTGATCTTAACCGATACCCAGCCACCGAGGCAACACGATACCAAACCCATTGCATTCGATAAGGAAGGCAACCTGTACACTGTTTTCGGCGCTCCGTCAGATGCGTGCCAGGTCGATGACAGGTCTCCCTTGTCTCCCGGGATGTTCCCTTGCCCTCTTTTGGAGACCAGGGGAGGAGTGTGGCGTTTCGATGCGGACAAGAAGAACCAGTTTCAGGAAGACGGGCAAAAGTTTGCCACGGGTTTACGCAGTGTTGTGGGGATGGATTGGAATGAACAGGACAACAACCTCTATGCCGTGGTACATGGCAGGGATTATCTGCACAGTACCTGGCCCAATGAATTTACGGCCTGGGAAGGCGCTGTACTGCCTTCAGAAGTGTTTGTAAGGCTGAAGGAAGGGGACGATGCCGGATGGCCTTATCACTACTATGACCAGATCAAGGACGGTTATTTTCTGAGCCCGGAATACGGTGGTGATGGTGAAAAACAGGGAGAAGACATTGATAAACTGACCGATCCCGTGGTAGCCTTCCCCGGACATTTTGCGCCTAACGATATCCTGTTTTACAAGGGGGACCAGTTTCCTGAACGGTATAAAAACGGGGCTTTCATTGCATTCCACGGTTCTACCAGTAGTAACCCGTATCCGCAATCCGGTTATTTTGTCGGTTTTGTTCCCATGGAAAACGGTGTTCCAACAGGCCCCTGGGAAGTATTTGCAGATGGGTTTGCAGAACAGGAGATCATTTTAAACACAAGTGATGCCACTTACAGGCCTATGGGATTGGCTGAGGGCCCCGATGGTTCACTATACGTATCCGATTCCAAAAAAGGAAAGATCTGGAGGATCATGTACAAAGGAGACAAGGATAAATTCGGTGAAGCACAACTGGCCGGCATGGAAAAACGGAAAAGAACGGCACCCAATATAAAGACCCCCGTGGAAAACGAAGATATGATCGTCTCGGAAGATGATGACCTGGATAAGTACAAGGACGAAAACCTGGGTGAAGGAGGAAAACTCTACAACATATACTGTGCAATCTGCCATCAGCGCAATGGCCTGGGGAACGATCGTTTTCCCCCGCTAAACAATACAGAATGGGTTTTGGGGGACAGGACAAGGTTGATCAATGTTGTGTTAAAAGGACTTAGAGGAGAAATTTTTGTTAACGAAAAATCCTACACCAATGTCATGCCCAAGTTAGATAGGCTGACTGATGAAGAGATCGCCGGTATATTGACTTATATCCGTCAGAGTTTTGGCAATAGTGCATCCGGAATAACACCGGAAGAAGTGGCAGGTGTACGTAAGGCTAATGCTGCGGAATAGAAGGTAAATGGTTTAAAACTAATAACTTAAAACTGATTTTTTTTATGAAATACGTATATTGTAAAGTAATGGCCTTACTTAAGGATTATAATAATAAATGTAATTTCCCGTACGATTTTAAACTGTTGGTCCTTTGCTGTGTACTGCTTTTGGGAGGATGCAGGCAAAAAACAGGTGAACGGTCGGAGGCCGGATCTGAAAAAAACGGTGACAGTAAAGAATCTGTACTGTATCAAAACAGTGTTTTTACCGAACCGTTCGGATTCCCCGAGGGAATAGAGGGGCCCGCTGTGGATGCCGATGGAACCCTGTATGCGGTTAACTTTAAAAAGCCCGGGACCATTGGCCGGGTAGATGCTGAAGGGAACGCTTCTCTTTTTGTGACCCTGCCCGAAGGAAGCACAGGGAACGGTATCCGGTTCAACAGCAGCGGGCATATGCTCATTGCCGATTATACCATGCACAATATATTAAAAGTGGATATGGATAGCAAAGAGGTCAGTGTCTATGCCCATAACGATCAGATGAACCAGCCCAATGACATAGCGATCATGGATAACGATATATTATTTGCGAGTGACCCGGATTGGGACAATTCCAGAGGACAGATCTGGAGAATTGATACGGATGGTGCATTTACCCTGCTGGAGGGGGATATGGGGACCACAAATGGTATAGAAGTAAGCCCGGACAACAAAACGCTCTATGTCAATGAATCGGTTCAGCGTAATATCTGGGCCTATGACCTTTCGCCCGAAGGTGATATCAGCAATAAACGATTACTCATCAAATTTGATGACTTTGGAATGGACGGTATGCGCACCGATGCAGACGGGAATTTATACGTGGCCCGCTACGGTAAGGGAACCGTGGTCAAGGTATCCCCGCAAGGTGAGGTTTTAAAGGAAATCCGGTTGAAAGGGAAAAAGGTCTCCAATATTGCCTTTGGAGGAAAGGATGGCACCAGGGCCTTTTTGACGCTTCAGGATAATGGAAATATTGAAACCTTTAGCACGGAAAGACCGGGCAGGGCCTATCAGATGATGAAAAAAAATAAAGAATAATTTAATCTTTTAAATAATGAAAGTACATGATCTTAAGTATACACTTATTGTTTTAACAACCCTGTTCTGTTTAAAATTTGCCGAGGGACAGGAATACGATCTGCTCATCCGGAACGGGACCCTTGTCGATGCAAAAAGCGGTGTGAACAAAAAAATGGATGTAGCTATTTCCGGGGGAAAGATCGCTGAGATCGCGAATAGCATATCCGTCCAAAAAGCAAAAAAGGTGATCGATGCCCGGGATAAATTGGTTACCCCGGGACTTATCGATATCCACGGGCATGTATTTTTTGGTACCGATGAAAATGGAATGTACAGCGGAGGGATGCACAGTGTAGCCCCCGATAACTTCACATTCCGGAGCGGGGTAACTACCATTGTGGATGCAGGAAGTTCCGGATGGCGAAATTTTCATGTTTTTAAAAAGAACGTCATTGATAACTCGAAAACCCGGGTGTTGGCATTTTTGAACATTGTAGGGTCCGGAATGAAAGGCGGGGCGATAGAGCAGAACATTAACGATATGGACCCTAAATTAACCGCCATGACCGTGAAAAGATTTCCCGAACTGGTGGGGGTAAAACTGGCACATTACTCAGGCTTCGAATGGGAACCTACAGATCGTGCCATGGTAGCAGGGACCATGGCCGATGTTCCTGTAATGATCGATTTTGGAGGCAGTACACCAGCGCTATCCATAAAAACACTCTTTTTAGAAAAACTAAGACCCGGTGATATCTTTACCCATGCTTATGCCTCGCTGGGCAGCAGGGAGCGGGTGGTAAATGACCAGGGCAAAGTAAAACCCTTTGTGTTCGAGGCACAGAAAAAAGGTATTGTGTTCGATGTGGGACATGGCGGCGGAAGTTTTGCTTTCTCACAGGCAATACCGGCCATGCAGCAAGGTTTTAAACCCAATTCCATCAGTACCGATCTTCACATCGGAAGTATGAATGGAGGAATGAAGGACATGCTCAATATCATGTCCAAATTCATTAACATGGACATGCCCCTTGGCGAGGTCATGGCCGCTGCTACATGGAACCCGGCACAATACATCAAAAGGCCCGATCTGGGGCACCTGAGCGTAGGAGCAATTGCGGATGTGGCCATCCTAAGCCTTAAAAAAGGTGATTTTGGCTTTGTGGATACGGAGGACAAACAAATGAAAGGAAATCAGAAACTGGAGTGCGAGGTCACGATAAAGGACGGCGAGGTTGTGTATGACCTGAACGGCCTGTCCAGTGAGAAATGGGATGAATAGATATATAAGATTAATAAGAGATTGATAGGAGATTGATGGAAGATTGAATCCCGATCGTCATTGGGAGATTGATCTTAAACATTTCAATCTTATTCAATCTTCCGGCGTAGCCGGATCAATCTCCTATCAATCTTTTCCCTTTATAAAATAAACTGACAAATAAATACGAACCAACACCAAAAAACAACCATGAAGCGAAGGGAAATAATTAAACAATTAGGCGTAATTCCTCTGGCGGGGAGCCTGATGGCCAGTGATTCGATGCTTGGGGCTGTTTGGAAAAACCCAGCACCCCTGGCTGCAAAACCTTATACCAGGAACCAGAATATTTACGAGTCCCTGGGAATTGAGACCATTATTAATTGCAGGGGAACCTTTACGATCCTGGGGGGCTCAACGGAAAGACCCGAGGTTCTGGAGGCCATGGAAGCCGCATCGGGTTATTTTGTGCAATATGATGAACTGGCTTTTGGCATCGGACGCCGCCTGGCAGAACTGACCAAAGCCGAATGGGGAATGATCTCCGCCGGATGTGCTGCAGGGATGAAACATGTCACCGCCGCCTGTGTAACCGGGGGGAACCCCGAAAAACTGATCAGGATACCTCATATAGGCGACTTTGAAAAAAATGAGGTCATCATTCCGCGAAGTTCAAGGAATGTATACGACCATGCCATCCGGAATATCGGAGTAAAGATCATAACGGTAGATACCCCCGAAGAGTTAAAACAGGCCATTAACCCGAGAACGGCCATGATCTATATCATGACAGGCCCCGATAATGAAACGGGAAAACCGCTTTCCCTGGAGGTTATTGGCAAAATGGCCAAACCCGGGAATATTCCCGTCCTTGCCGATGCAGCCGCAGAAGACCTGAGCATTCCCTGTGTCCACCTGGAACGGGGAGCAACAGTGGTCGCATATAGTGGAGGAAAGGCCATCTGTGGTCCGCAATGTGCCGGCTTGTTGTTGGGTAACAAAGATCTGCTCATGGCGGCCTGGCAGGCCAGTTCCCCACATCATGGACCGGGAAGGGACAACAAGATCGGAAAAGAGGAAATGCTGGGAATGCTGGCCGCCGTTGAAGCCTGGACCACAAGAGATCACGATAAGGAATGGAATACCTGGTTGGGCTGGCTGGACGAAATTTCCTCCAAATTGACCAGGATAAATGGTATTACTTCAGAGATAACAACACCGACCGGCCTGAACAACAGGGCACCCAGGTTGATCCTGAAATGGGATCCGGACAAACTTCATATAAGGGGAGAGGAAGTCGCAGAAGAAGTGGCCCGTAACAAACCGAGGGTGGCTATTGGGGCACAGAGTAAGGACAATGGTACCTCTATTTCAATTACCCCGAGTCAAATGAGGCCCGGCAATGCCAAATTGGTGGCAGACAGGCTTTACAATGTACTGTCCGGGAAACGGGAACCGCGTTCCGATGAAATGACTCCTGCAAAAGAAAATATCTCGGGCCATTGGGAAGCAGATGTAGAATTTTTTACCGGTAAAAGTACCCATAAATTTTTCCTCGAACAGGATAAAAACTGGATTTCAGGAACACACACCAGCGAATATGCCATGCAGGAAATGATCGGTATGATCGAAGGAAATGAGGTGGTGCTCAAAAGTAATTACAGGGTTCCGGGAAATTCCATAAATTTTTGGTTTATCGGAAAAGTAGCTGACGGGGAAATAACCGGTTCCGTTTTTCTTGGAGAATATTTAACGGCCAGGTTCGGTGCAAAAAAAGTATCTTACAGGCAAAATAGAAAAAAATTGAATGTCCCCGGAGGACCACCGCTGGCAACCTGAACAATTGAAATTCTGAAAATAAAAAGTTTGAGTTATATAACTGTTAAACTCATAAGTTAATGGCTAAATGCCGTGTATGCTATAAAAAGGATAAACATTTCCAAAAGTTCCTACTTTGTGACCTTTGTGAAAAACTCAGTGGTCTTTGTGGTTTTTTATGCCATAGACTTTATTTTACCACAAAGATTCACAAAGCAGGCACAAAGTGACACAGAGAGAATTATACAGGAATTAAAAATATAACTTGATAAAAAGTAAACAAATATTTAATCATTTTAAACATTGTATTATGGAAAATCAAACATCGAGAAGATCATCACTTAAACGAATTGGAATGGGCTTGGCCGCTTTGTTCGGAGCAGGAGCTGCAACCGCTGCAAAAGCCATGACCGGAGGGTCCGGACCGAAAAAAGAGGTCGTGGGTGATATTGTGACCGATCAGGAAGTCCCTTTGTTTTCCGGGGCTGTTAAGCACGGAAATACATTGTATATAGCAGGGAAGGGAGCGCATGTTGAGCCTTTTGAAATAAAGGCCCACACCGAGATTGTCCTCAACGAACTGGAAAAGGAACTCAAAAAGAACGGATCTTCCATGGAGAAAGTACTTAAAGTAAACGTCTACCTGGCAGACCTGAACGATTATCACGCCATGAACGAGGTCTACAAGGGGCGGTTCGGCAAAAACCCTCCGGTAAGGACCACCGTCGCCACCTACGGAGGGGTTCCGGGAAATTCATTGGTAGAGATGGATTGTATAGCTGCTTTGGATTAAAAATAGTAATCACATCATTTAGTTTTATTATGACGAAATTCATGTTCAGATTGAACATTGCAACAGTTTTTGTATTCTTTATATCCGCTGGTCTTTTCGGCCAGACGATCCCGAAAGAAGAGCTTGTTTTTTTGACCTCTGAATGGAAAGGCGAACGCTTTCCGGACGGACGTCCGCACATTCCTGACGATTTACTGGAGCGTGCCGGGAAAATAGCAATAGACGATGCCTGGACGGTATTGAAGAACGAAGGGTATACAAACCAGTTCGAAGGCAACTGGAAGATGGTGCACGACGATGTGCCCGTGGTGGGCCGTGCACTTACGGCCATGTTTATGCCGAGCCGCCCGGACGTTGAAAGTAAGATCAAAGAACGCGGACAGGCACAGGGCCGGAAAGGAAACACCAATTCATGGCCCATTGAAATGCTGTCTCCCGGAGATGTCTATGTAGCCGATGGTTTCGGTAAGATTGCTGCAGGTACCCTGATGGGGGCCACCCTGGCCACATCGATTTTTACCAAGTCGGGCAACGGGGTGATCTTCAACGGCAGTGCCCGGGATCTGGAAGCGATTAAGGACCTGGATGGTTTCAATGCCTTTGTCCGGGATTTCCACCCCTCTTTTTTGGAAGAGATGGTAGCCATGGGGCTGAACGTACCCATTAGAATGGGGGAAGCGATTGTACTTCCGGGAGACCTGGTGATAGCTAAACAGGAAGGAGTACTCTTTATACCGGCCCATTTGGCCGAACAGGTGGTGGCCACCGCAGAATTTGTGGCACTTAAGGATGTATTCGGTTTTGAGATGGTAAAATCCAAAAAGTACACCACCGGTGAGATAGACAGTAAGTGGAACGATAAGATCAAGGACGACTTTATTGCATGGCTGAAGGAAAGGCCGGAGCTTGGCCGGATGACCAGGGCAGAACTGGACAAGGTCTTGAGCAAGCGGACCTGGTAGAGATAAACAAAAACCAGAGATTTATGACTATAAAGAACACTATGGCCATTGTGTTTTGGGCAATGGCCCTGCTCTCCCTTGTGTCCTGTGGAGAAGGGAACCAAAAGAAAGACCGGACAACGCCAAAGGCAGAAACAGCAGCTCCCGTGCCCACGGTAGCAGATGTTGAGGCCGCGGTATCAGAATTTAACAGGGCCCTGGAAAACCCGGGCCGTGAAGTTTTGGAAAGGCTCTGTTCGGAAAAGTTGACCTATGGCCATTCCAGCGGACTGGTGCAGGACAGGGAGGCGTTCATCGTTGATGTGCTCAATGGCCCCTTTGATTTCCTGGAGGTGACGGCCCCGGAACAGACCATTACTCTGTCGGGGAACACGGCCGTGGTGCGACATATTTTTCAGGCCAGCGCTACCAGGGATGGAGAGCCATTGGAGATCCGGATCGGAAATATGCAGATTTACAAACTCTCCGATGAGGGGCAATGGCTGCTTTTGGCGAGACAGGCCTATAAATTATAGGCGCTGTTTCAAAAAAAAACGCATTCCGTCATGCTGAACTGTCATCCTGAGTGTGGTATGCTGAGCCTGCCGAAGTGCAGTCGAAATGTCGAAGGGTTGTTTCAGCATCCCATCCTGCCGATCGGACAATCGTTAATGAGACCTTGATAGAATTTGGACCTCTCCATAAATTATTAGACAGTATCTAAGGCCATGCCATTTTCAATGGAAGAATAAAAATAAGAATAACCAAAACAAACTTGACTTTTGAAAAAATTGAACATATACTCAGCTTCATTGGGGATCTCACTACTTTTACTTTGCATTGCCATCGGAATGGCCCTGACGGGTAACCTGGCCAATGCCGGACCTGTGATCATAGGGATCTTTGTTTTTTGTGCCTATGGTTTCAGTGGGTACAGGTCATTGAACGGCAACGTATTTACGGCCATGATATTTGCCGGGGTAACGTTGGCCCTGTACTACCCGCAGTACTTCACAAACATAGGTGATTTTAAGTTCACCGTCCTGATCATCCCATTGATCCAGGTGATTATGTTCGGAATGGGAACTTCCATGAGCGTAAATGATTTTGTGGGGATTATCAAGACCCCGAAAGGGGTTCTGGTCGGGGTAGCGGCTCAATTGATGATTATGCCATTGATGGGTTTTGCACTTGCCTGGATCAGTGACTTCCCCCCGGAGATAGCGGCAGGCATAGTGCTGATCGGCTGCTCTCCCAGCGGAGTTGCCTCTAATGTAATGGCATTTCTGGCCAAAGCAAATCTGGCCCTGTCAATAACGATCACATCCATAGCCACGCTGTTGGCGCCCTTCGTAACGCCACTGTTGATGAAGCTGTTGGCCGGAGAGTTCATTGAAATTGACGTGCTGGCCATGATGTGGAGCATCGTTAAAATGATTATCCTGCCGATCGGTGCGGGGCTGTTGTTCAACAAGCTCCGCGGGAACAGTGCAAAATGGCTGGACAGGGCCATGCCGGTCATCTCCATGCTCGGCATAGGGTTGATCATAGTGGTGATCACCGCCGCGGGAAGGGACAGTCTGCTGGACATCGGGGGCATCCTGATGCTGCTGGTGCTCGTACATAACCTCTTCGGCTATACCCTGGGATATTGGTTTGCACGCCTCATGGGCATGTCCGAACGCGATGCACGGACGATATCGATAGAAGTGGGGATGCAGAACGGAGGGCTTGCCTCCGGCATTGCGAACTCTTTGGGCAAGATAGCCACAATGGGGCTTGCGCCGGCAGTCTTCGGCCCATTGATGAACATTACAGGATCTATACTGGCATCTTACTGGCACAAAAGGTCCCCGAAGGGAACCGATGAGGAGGAAGAATACAAGGTGCAGGAAAAAGTCAAATGAAAATAAAATTCAATATCACGTTAAACTCATGCTTATATCCCGGTATATGACAATCTATCGTTTTTTTCTGCCCTTCCTTGTTTTACCTGCTTTTTTTTACGCCCAGGATCAAAAAAAAGACTCGATCACCTCTTTGTCAGAAGTTATACTTATTGAGAAAGGGATAGAAAAAAAGGCTGTGGGCATAACTCCTTCGGGTACCATAGGGATCAAAGAAATGGAAAGGTACAGTCCGCTGGACATTGCGTCTTCCATCAATCAGATCTCAGGGGTATATCTGCTTTCCGGGGCATTGAACACCAACCGCATTACCATCAGGGGGGTCGGCGCAAGAACACCCTATGGTACGGATAAGCTGCGATTATATTTTAATAATATTCCCGTGACCAATGGTGCCGGGTTTTCAACTATCGAAGCCTATGACATGGAAAACCTCGGGGCCATTGAGGTGATCAAAGGCCCCAAAGGTTCCTCTTTTGGTACCAATCTGGGAGGCGCCCTTATCCTGAGGACCAGGGCACCTGAAGCGGGCAAAACATCCTTTACCAATTCCTCCACCTTTGGTTCGTATAAGATGTTCAAGAACAACCTGGCCTTCAGGCATTCCGAAAACGGTTTTAACATAAACCTTAGTTACAATCACCTCAAAACCGAAGGGTACCGGCAGAACAATCAATTTGAAAGGGATGGCCTATTGCTCACCTCCTCTGTGAAACTGGGGAACAATGACAGGATGGACTTTTTGTTCAACTACATTGACTATACAGCTCAAATTCCCAGCTCCCTGAACCAGACGGATTTTGAAGAGAATCCCACACATGCAGATGCCAATTGGCTGGCTGCCCGGGGATATGAGGCCAATAAATATACTTTGGCAGGGGTTACATATTCTCATCAGTTCAAAGGTTCACTTCAGAACAGCACAAGTGTCTTTTACACCTATCTGGACCATTATGAGCCAAGACCTTTCAATATTCTGGATGAATTTACCCATGGGTTCGGGCTGAGATCTGTTTTCAGGGGAAACCTGTTTAGCGGGAATTTTACATTAGGAGGAGAGGCATATAGAGATGAATACCACTGGGGTACTTTTGAAAATTTATACGAAGACAACAATGGCAACGGAAGCCTTCAGGGAAATAGATTGAGCGATAACCAGGAATTCCGGAGGCAACTGAACATCTTTGCAACATTTGAAGTTCCTTTGACCGGGAACCTTTCCGCCCAGGTAGGCCTGAACCTTAATAAAACGACGTATAACTTTAAGGATCTGTTCACTATCGGAGAAGACAATAAATCGGCAAGGCGGAGCTTTAAACCTATTCTTTTGCCAAGTATGAAACTCCGGTACCGATGGCAAAACGGATCATTGTTTGCCAGTGTGGACCGGGGATTTTCCAACCCGGGCCTGGAGGAAACATTGACTCCCGATGGGGTTGTCAACCCCGATATTTCCCAGGAGAAAGGAATGAATTACGAATTAGGAGGAAAGTTTTTGTTGTTTGACGGGGCCATGCAGGTAAATGCCACGGTTTACCTGATGCACATCAAAGACCTGTTGGTGGCCCAACGTGTGGGGGAGGACCAGTATATTGGCAGGAATGCAGGAAAAACAAGGCATAAAGGGCTGGAACTGGAAGCCAGGTATGCAGTTCCTGTTTCAGGATCATTGTCATTGACCCCATTTTTTGCATACACGCTAAGTGACCACAGTTTTGTGGATTTCGTTGATGGAGAAAATGATTACAGTGGAAACCCTTTGACCGGTGTGCCCAGGCATAGATTAAGCTCCGGACTGGATTTTGCATATGGAAATGATGTTGCACTAAATATATCACATCAGTTTGTGGATGATATTCCTTTAACAGATGCCAATACACAAAGTAGTAAGGCTTATAACATTTTTACGACATCTGCAAGGTATTCCCTGCCCCTGATCGGGCCTGTGAAATTGAGGCTCAATGCAGGGATCAATAATGTGTTAAACACAAATTATGCCGCTTCTGTACTGATCAATGCCGTTGGTTTTGGAGGAAGTCAACCGCGTTACTTCTACCCGGGCAACGGGAGAAACTATTTTGGCAGGATCGGCCTGTCTTATGTATTTTGATTTTAAGCCTGTTTTTCCGGGTCCGTATAAATGTCATATTCTTTCAGGTAGCATCATGCATTACCACTTCTTATCAGCTTAGTTTTCAGTCGCAAAAAGAGAAATAACATTTCCTTAATGAGATTTTTTTTGCTTAAAACATTCATGTTTAATATATTGCAGGCTGTAAATTATTCGATATTTGATTTGGTATTTTTTATTTGTTAACCTTAATTTTTAAAATTTAAGCATTATGTCATTTAAAGCAACATTATCTGTTGGCGGAAAAAAAGTAAACATTCTCAACGCCAACTACGACCTGGCACAGGAAGTAGATGCCACCGGACGACCTTCATCAGTAACCCGTGGCGGACGAATTTATCTTACTGTAGAATCTACCGGGGATTCTTTTTTCTTCGAGTGGATGACCAACAATTTCGAACGTAAGAACGGAGTGATCACTTACATCAAGCGGGACACCGATGCCAAACTTCGTGAAGTACATTTCACCGAAGGATACCTGGTGAAGTATAAAGAGAACTTCGACCACAGAGGAGACAATCCTTTAACAGAAACTTTTGCCATCTCCTGCCGTGTAATAGCCAGTGGTGGCGGAGAGCACATCAACGAATGGGTATAAACCGTTCCCTGAATTATTGTAATAAGTGATCAAATCAAATATTACTCAAAGGGGATGGTGAAGAACCCTCCCCTTTATTTACCTTCCTCCTAAAAGCTAAGCCAATTCTGGATATATCCCTGTTTTCTATGGGATAAGTGACCTTTTTATAAAAAATGGGTCATATGAATAAAGTATAATATTATATTTAGCAAAATACACAGAAAACTGCAAAAGGCAGAACAGAACCTATGCCCCCAGGCTTATCAATAATTACTGTGCTTTTTTTAAAGGGCTTCATCGAGAACTTAAGTTATAGTCAGAACGATTGGAGTTGAAATCATCATTTTGCAGCCCATTGGAAAAAATTTAAACAGCTTCTTAATACTAAAACAGAAATAAGGGTATGAGTTTTCTTGCCAAATTGACCATAGACAACGAAGAAATGAATGTACTTCAGTACAGAATGTCCATGATACAGGACACGGACCACAGCGACCGGCCGGCGGCAGATCCCAGGGGAGGGCGTATACGGGTGCTGGTAGAGCTGACCAAAAGTACTTCACTTTTTGACTGGATGCGGAACCCGAGCCAGGTCCGGGACGGGAAGTTTGTGTTTTATCGTAGGGACGGAATGTCCAAGATGCGGGGGCTTGAGTTTAAAAAAGCCTATTGTGTGACTTATGAAGAGGCCTTTGACTCAGACGATTCCCTTCCCATGCGTGCAGAGATCACCATTGTGTCCAAGGAGATCAATATCAACGGATCCAGGTTCGACAAGAACTGGCCGCCGGCTATATAGATCGCATAAGTATGGATATAAACGTAGGATCAATAAATGAGGTCTTAAACAAAATAGATGATCTCGTCCGTATAGGCGCTAACCTCGAGGAAGTCAATATGGTACTTAGGCAGAACCCGGGGAATAGTCCGGGATCCCTTTTAGAGCGTGAAGAGCAATATTATCTGAACGAATATGGGAAGCGAAGTTTTATTGTACCTGTCAGCGCAGGAGGTTTGCTGATAGCGCCGATCGGAATGGAAGGCAAATCGAGATATCAGGGCAGGACGGAACCTCAGGGTGTGGTAGTAGTATTTAACAGGTCCACCGGAAGGCTGGCACTTATAGACCTGGACCATTATAAAGAAGGGCTTCCCGGTATTAAGGTCAGTGCTTCAGACTATAAAACGGGAGGCATCAGGGACAGTAACGGCCATTTGACCCACAATCAGATATTGGTTGTACAACATGTTTTTACCGGGGGGCAGGCCGATCATGGGATCGTTACAAGAAACCCGGACAAGCCCATGCAAAGGCCTATACCCGATGGGCGATATGATATTCTGGACAATGATGCAGATACCCGTCACTCCGGATGGTTCAGGCTGGATTCAAAAGACGGAGACCCTTATAATGACAGGGATGAAACCACTGCAAGGGATGGGTTCAGGTGGCACATGGGAACCGAAAGCTGGGGATGTGTCACTCACGATGTATCCGTGGGAGACAGACAGGAAGAATGGGATGTGATCATGGAAATCCTGAATACAACCAGTACAACGACAGTCCCTGAGAGAAGGGGAAAACAGGGTTGGAACCCGTTCAGTCGTCTGACCAGGTATGGAGTGATGATCATTAAAAAAGAATAATAACATAGTAGTAAAACAACGACAAGATCAGACATGGCAAAAAAAATACTCAAGCATAAAAGGAACTGTTTCTACCTGGTGATTTTTTTGCTGTTTTTCTCCTGCAACACCCCTTGTAATGTAGACCGTATTGAAGTAAGTGAACTTTTACTTATAAAGTCTGAGGAGAACGCATATCACTATTGCACATTGCTAAAGGCTTCCATGGAAGGAGATGAGAACGCCATCCGGGAACTGTCCGTATTGGATTTTTCAGATTCGGCCGGATATGACCACGGTGCCGTACTGGTAGACTTAATAGGCATTATAGGAGAGAAAGAATTTATCAATGCCATAGCTGCAGTCGATAAAAAAGAAAGAAAGAAAATAGAGGCTTATATCGAGGTAGGCTTGATGTATGGGGGCAACCCGGACCTTGAGGAAAAACCTGTTGAAGAAGCCTTCCCTGGACTTTACGCCTTTTTAAAGAACGGATCTGTACCGGAATAAAACGAAACTCAATTTAAAAAAATATACCATGCCGATTCAAACAGACATCAGGATAAGAATAGATGGAGAACCGGTGGTGAAGTTTTCCAGTATCGGAATCTCGCAAAGCGTACTTGGCCATCACACATTTTTTATAAAGCAACCCCTTCCCAAGGCTTTTGTGCCGGAGGCCATAGACAGGGCCCAGGAATATGTTGGCCAGTCCGTTTCTATGGAGATACGGCCTAAAAATATAAGGGGCAACGATAATCCCCTTGTTTTTCAGGGGATGGTTACAGAAGTGTATGTAAACAGGAAAGGCGGGGCAGCAGGAGAAGTCGTTATTTCCGGTACCAGCCCTACCGTATTACTGGATGGGGTCCCCGATACCAGGTCTTATATTGGCGAAGACCTGTCTGCCGTAGTCTGGAATACAATGGGCTCATATAAGGAGCGCCTAAAGCTCAATATGGAAATAGACAAGGATATTGCCCTGGACTATACCGTACAATACAAAGAAAGTAACTTTGCTTTTTTGTGCCGTTTGGCAAGGAAAAAGGGAAAATGGTTTTACTACAACGGTACGGAAGTGGTTTTTGGCAAGCCTCAACCCCGATATTTTTCCCTGGTTTACGGGCAGAATGTATCCCAATTCAGCCGGCAGATGGGCATAAAGCCCCTGGGCTTTCAATATATGGGGTATGACGCGGAATATGCCGAAACCCAAAGGATAGGCTCCGGGGAAATAGGGCATGAATCCCGCGGGCTTACCCAGGCCATGCTCCAGGCTTCCAGAAAGATATTCCCGGACAATGGGGCCGGGTTGTATTACCATCATCCTATAACCGCCGGTAATGCCCAGAGCCATCTGCACGACAGGGTCAGGACCCAGTTACAGGGCAAGGCAGCCGGATTGGTCACAGCCAAAGGAGTTTCCACAGAGACCGGCTTGCGGATCGGGGATATTGTAAGTATAATAGAACCCAGATATTCCCTGACAGGAGACCCGGCCGATGGGGTAAAAGAAGAATCTTTCGGAAGCTATTACATTACCGCTATACATCATCTATGTGATGAAACAGGCAATTACAGTAATGATTTTACCGCCGTCCCCGATACGGTAGAGGCCCCGCCTTACACCAACGTACTCACCCCACCCGTGGCAGAAACTCAACCCGCCGTGGTTACTGACAACAACGACCCCAGGGGGCTCGGCCGGGTAAAGGTCAGGTTCCATTGGGACTACGAGAGCCCGTGGATACGTATGGTGCAGCCTCACGGAGGCGGGAATAAAGGTTTTTATTTTGTCCCGGAAAAGGGAGAAGAAGTACTGGTGGCCTTCGAAGGAGGCAATGCCGAAAAACCCTATATCACCGGGACCATGTATAATGGCAGCCAGAAGAGCGGTTATGCTACGGCCGGTAACGATCTTAAAGTGATCCACAGTCGCAGCGGTACCAAAATAAAGATGAACGATGCCGAGGGAAGCATTTTTATCGAAGACCCTTCAGGGAATACCTGGTTTATGGACGGGCAGGGCAATATAGAAGTTACCGCCCCGGAGACCATAAGCCTGAACGGTAAGAATGTAGACATCAGCGCCAGTGAGAATATCAGTATGGGAGCAGGTGATAACACCAGTATCTACACCGGAAAAGAGTTTAATGTTGCCGCGCAGAACGCAACGATGCAATCCGATGAAAACACCGTGATATCGGCCAAAAACATAGAACAGAATGCAGAAAAGGTAAGGATAGACAGTACCCGGGAAGATATGGTGCTGGCGTCGAACAAAATGGTGGATGTACAAAGTGGGGACAAATTGAAACTGTTCTGAACATGAACCGGTTGAACCCTGTACTTATTGCTATTAAAGAAGTTATTCCCAAACCCTGGAAGGGAATAATAACCTACAAAGTGTCCGTTAAAGAAGAATATTTTGTTCCGAGATATGCGCTGAATCATATCACTTTTACAATAAAAATGAGCTGTACAGCCGCAGATAACCAGGCCCCTTTTCTGTATTACACGATCGAAAAGAGCGACTATCTGGTCAATGGATTACCTCCTAAGACAGCATTCGACTATGTCATCCGGAAAGGAGAAGAAGTACTGGATAAGCTGCAAATAAAACAAATGATAGATGGAACATATATCGAGGCTGTTAACCTGGATGAGATCAGGGAAGTATGGAAGGAAAAAAAGAAAGATATCACCTTGCGGTATACCGGTGATGTTGTAGACAGATTTATAGCCATGCGTAATGCCAAACTCGATAATGATGAAAAGGTTCAGGAGGCCATTGAACGAAACCCGTTTATCAATTGTTATTTCTGTAATTTCTATCATTTTTACGGCGTGGACAAAGAAGCAACGGGCACGCATATGGTTGGCGGGCTGTTATGGCAAAAAATCACTTTTAATACCGTTAACCATATCCGGATGCAGGATAAGGTTCCGAAAAGTATAACCGTAAACGGAAAGCTCGTTTCCGATGTTATAGATCTGGAACGTTGCAATAGATCACTTAAAAGCAGGAATATAGTTGTACAGTCAACAAATGAATTAAAAGGGGACCTGAAAGCAACGTATTTTCTTGACTCCGGCCACCAATATATTCAGAAGGTAAATTCAGAACAGTCCTTATTCATAAAAGGAGAGGAATACCACCAAAGAACCATTAAGATACACAGGCTATGAGTACCACTACCGAAGAAAAAAGCGCTATTGAGGAAAAAGAGGCTAAAAATACCGGTATATTGGTTTGTAAGGGAGCGATCTGCCAATGCGATCAGGGAAGCATCCCTGCCCAGCTCAAGGTTACCAGCCAGGACAAAGTATCCATTAACGATGCCTCCGGACAGGATAAAATACTGGCCACCGATGCCGATCGGGATTTTGAGGGACTGAAATTTGGTGTATGCAAATACCTAACCGCCCAGAATAATGGTAAAAAGACAGACTGTGCCTACAAGTTCCCCGAAAAATGGAAGGATGCCTATGAAAACGCCGATGTTCACGGTCACCTGCCCCTGCTGGAAAAGGCTACACTGGAATGTGTATATACGGGAAAGATAAGCGTACTGTTTCACGGGCAGGCACAACAACTTTCGGCCGCCAATGTAGCCCATGCCGATGAAAATTTATCTGATGACTTACATGAAGGCGAAGAACAGGAAGCCCTGAAAGAAGAGGTTCCGTTAAAAAGAGTAGCTGTCAAAACCATAGCACTCAAAGAGAAACCCAGAAAGCAAAAGAACGGAACGCCCCAAAAAATCTGGCTGCAAAAAGGGGAAACCTGTCATTTTTCTGTATTCGGGTATTATAATATGGGGAATAGCTATACAAAAAACCCAAATGAAAAAGAAGCCGGGCAAATAGGATGGGTGGTCTCGGAAGGTCATGGCGAAAAATTTGGCAAACAACTGGCAATATACAGAAATACCGGAAAAGAGTTTGAAATACATTTTGAAGAACCTGGAAATTATAGGGTTACGGCTTACGGGAGAGAGTTTAAAGACGATGGGGTTACCCCCAACTGGGAAGATAAAAAACCGAGCATAGATGTAGTAGTAGAAGAAAATCAACTGCAAGGTGTCAAAGGAATAAGCGAAGGAAATAAAAAAGTACCTCATAGTTTTGTGGCTGACTATAAGTATAAACCGACACAAGAAGAGCAAAATAGAATACGCTGGGCAACGTATGACAGCAATGGTATACTTATAGGAGACAAAGAAGAAGGAAAAGCGGGTTATAGTAAAATTTTTGAAGCCAACGGAACTTATACGGTTAAAGTATGGTTGGAAGGACAAAAGGAAGAAGCCAAAACCCACAGTATAACAATAAAAGATAATGCAGTTTTAGGGATAAAGGCATCGAGTACTGTGATCAGACCGGGAGAAGATGTTACTTTTTCGGTTTCAAAAATGCGTTTTAGCGATAAAGTTACGGATGAAGAAACCGCAGCCATTAAATGGCAGCTTGGCCGGAGGCCCTATGATGAAGCTGATGGCAAACAGAAATTCACTAAAACTTTTCATGACTTAGGGGACTATGTGGTTGAGGCTTCAACAGTATTTGAAGGCCAGAACGCAAGCAAAAAATATGATGGTAAAGGAAGTGATTCGGCAAAAATAACCGTGACCCGCAACGAAGTAAAAGGGATAGAGATCACCAAACAACCTAAAATAGGCAGTACAGGGGAGTTTAAAGCCGACGAGCTTATATTTCCCGACCTGAAAGGAACAGAAAAAGTACATTGGAAGCTGTTTAGGGATGGTAAAGAAATTCTCGGTTTTCAAAATAAAGGGCAGAACAAGGGATTAAGGGTCGATCACCTGCATAAGGGAAAATACACCCTGAAAGCCTGGATTACAGATGAAAAACAGGCTGCCACACTCAATTTCGAGGCCATTGAGTGTGAAATCACAGAAGGCCAATGGGCCGATAATGACGGTAGTAAGATTAGAAAAGCCGGGGTTGACCAGGAAGTTACTGTTTATGTAAAACACATTGGCTTAAAGGGAGAAAAAGTAGATATACAGGTATTTGATATCGATTTTACAGGGCATAATATAGTGTACGAACAAAAAGGTCTTGTTGTTGATCAGGAAACGGAGTTTAAGCACAGTTTTGTTATTACTAAAGATATATGGCAAAAAATAGAGGAGCAGGGAGCTTCTGGTAATATTTTTAAGGAAGCCTATGGTGAGTTGTATTTTAAAATAACCCCGCAGGACGCTGATCTGAAAATAAAAGGCGACAGTCATAAGGAAAGCTACCCTTCCCGTTATAGATTGATAGTAAAAAAATCGGTAAATGTTATAGACCAGTATTTTACCGATTCACCTGATACTAAAAAATACAAACACATCCATAAAGACGACCCTTTTTTCTATAAACTGTACCTTACGAATATGGTCGGGGAAAAAGTAGACGTTTATTTTTTCGAACTCAAAGAGAGGCATAGTTTCCTTAAAACAAACCAAAAATTAAGTTGGAAAGAGATAACAGAAAAGTTTAAAGAAGACCGTTGTATACATGTAGAGAAAGATGCTCAGATAAACAATAAGGGTGAATTGTTAATTAAAGTCCCCCCGGAAGGACTGAGCACGGAAGGCACTTCAAGCAAGTTAATGGCTCTGGTTAAGATTGATGACAAGATCGGGTTTTATTCCAACCCGATAGTGGTCTTTAAACAAAAAAGCCATAAAGAGCACTGCAGGGAGAGTGAGAATTATGTGATGGTGGAGAAGGCGTTTGAACCTAAAACAGAAGAAAAAGGTGTTTGTGAGTGTGAGGCTAAGGTGAGGGCGTTTTTAAGAATGTTAAGAATAGGAGAAGGCACATCAGATGAAGGAGGGTATACCCGAATTGTTGGAGGAAGTTCATTTAAGGATCATGGTAAAGATATGTCTACTCATCCTGATGTATATATATCCAAACATGATTCCACTGCTGCTGGAGCATATCAAATTACAAGAACGAACTGGAATAGTAACCCCTTAAAATTTTGGAGAACTACAGACGAAAAATGGTTGGCATATAAGAGGAAGCACAATTTAGAGTCTTTTTCTAAAAAAGCACAAGATGCTTATGGCGCATTTTTGGTCATTAGTAAAAAGAAAGCTATTAATGAAATAAAGAATGGTCATATAAAGGAAGCCATTAATAAATGTGCAAATGAATGGGCAAGTCTTCCTGGAGCAGGATATGGACAAAGGGAAGAAAAATTGACAACGTTGTTAAATGAGTATGATAAATACTTAAAGGAAGAACTGGCAGGGAAAACATCTTTACACATAGAAGAAGGGTTTTTGAAAGAAATTTTTGGTATAGAATGTTGCAGCGATGAACAAGCCGTATTGGGCGATATGAATAAATATAAAATTGAAATTGATAAATTTACGTTTTCAAAAGTAATGATTTCAAATACCTCAAATAAATATGGATATAATATATATGATAAAGGAAAGTTGATCAAAACTTATATTTTGGAAAAGAATGATCATAATTTATTACCATTCACTGAAACTGGACCAAATTGGGGGCGATATGGAGCAAGAGATAAAGGAGGAGATAATTGGATTGATGAAAAAGTAGCAGCCGCTTTCTATGGCTTTTTGTATTCCTTACCCAAGAATGGATTTTCAGGAACATTATACTACAATGATATATCCGCAAATGATAGTCGAAATATTGGACATTCTGGACATAAAATAGGTAATGATATTGATATTAGATACCCGGGGAGTGCCAATAGTCAAGGAGAGGTTTTATGGTCTGCCGCAATGAAAACATACGGAACAGAAGATAAATTCGTAACCGTTTTAGAAAATATTCTCGGAATAGCCACAAAATGGGGATTTAATAAAAATTATGCATATAAGACGAGCATAAAAAATACAACGGGAAAAGCAACTGCTATTCATAAAAATCACTTTCACTTAGGACTAAGATAAAATGAAACAAATAATTGTATTACTACTGTTTTTTTGGTTTTTGGGGTGCAACTCTCAGAAAACTATTGAATTAGGTTATCAAAACGATGATCTTTTAGAAGAATTGGGAATTGGATTGATACAAGTAATCAACAGCAATGAAGAGATTAATTTTTATAGGGACGAAAATTTTATGGATATGGAGAAAATTACTAACCCCATACCTTTATTAAATAAAGCAGACTATGGAATTCTCTTTTTTGTTTGTACGGAGAAAATTTCAGGAGGATATAAAATAATGACTTCTAAAAAAAAGTATTCATATATTAAAGACTCAAATAACTTTGAATTTTATAATTGGAAAGGTTTTTTAAAAAATCAAGTAATCAGTTTTGAAAGTAAAGATATAACTCAAAATCCTCCTAGAGATTCGATTAATGGAAATATCATAGACATAACAGTTTGGCAAGATGATGATGAAGTAGAAGTAATACAGATAAAAGAAAACTGGGTTCAAATAAAAAATAATACAAGAGGTATTGTTTATTGGTTAAAATGGAAAAATAAAAATCAACTATTGGTTTATCTTAATTTATTGATATAAAAACCTTCTGATATGAATTTAAAAAATCGATCGATTATAATATTATTAATTCTTCTATTTATTAGTTGTAGAGGTCAGGAAAAATCAGAGAAACATAAGGGAGAAGTTAAGAAAGAGAGGAACTACGATAAAGATAGTACCTTAATTAATTTTTCTTCTGAAAAACATGAATATAACATTTTTCCAGATGAAGTAGATCCTAAAAGTAATCAAATACTAAGTGTTAATATCCAAATAACTAATATAAAAACTAATCAGATACAGAATATTGAATACAATCCAGAATTTTGGTATTATCCCCAAGAGTTAACCACTCATTCATTTTATCAATCTAAAGATTCAGTAATTAAAACAGGTTTTGGAGTAGAATCGTACAAAAATATAGTCATTTCGGATTTTAATTTTGACAAAAGAGAAGACTTTGCCATAACAAATTCAGAGGGTGGAAATGGAGGTCCGAGTTATAATTATTATATACAGAAGGAAGATGGGCAATTTGAACTGGATGACAATCTTACAAATAAAATACGTTTTTTTCCTGTAGAAATAAATAATGAAGAAAAAACATTAACAATAAGTCATCCATCTGGTTGTTGTAAACAGTTAACGTATAAAATTCAACTACAACCTGATGGAGAATGGGAAGAAATATTTTATGAGTTGAAAGACATGGAATAATTGTACGATGTCTTTATGGAAAAAAATAATTCTTCAGATAGTAGCATTATTAATTATTGTTGGTTGCAAGCAAAAGGCACAAACTAATAATGCAAACATAAACAATCAAAGCGGTATCCACGTCTCCACGCATCCTAGTGATAGTGTTAGTGAAGGAGAAGTATTTCTTAAAGAGTTTTATACACTATTTTATGGTACAGATACTCCTGTAACCGATAAAAATTTAAAAAAGAAATATATATCCGAACGTATATTAAAAACTATAGATAGCCTGAGATCCGGTGAAAATCTTATCATGGACTATGACCCGTTCATTAAAGGGCAAGATTATAATTGTAGGCTTACCCAATCTAAGACACCTCTAAATTCAATAAATTTTCATTAATATCATTAGATTGGGGGAAGAATTCTTCCCCCAATCTGGGTTTGTACTCTCTTGGAGATTTATTCCCCAGAGATT
>NZ_JAHKRR010000001.1 GCF_018863395.1 Sinomicrobium weinanense | reverse complement strand
GGTATAAAGAGGTGGAAGAATCCGGGTTTAAAAGCTTCCAAACAGTAGCAAATAGTATTCGCTTGAACTATCGATCAATTCTAAACTACTTTGTAAACAGAAGTACAAATGCCTCAGCAGAGTCCTTCAATGCCAAAATAAAAGCCTTTAGAGCACAATTTAGAGGTGTGAAGAATACTGAATTTTTCCTATTTAGACTATCCAGAATTTTTGCGTAGTCCCCAACTTTTAGGAATGATCCGTATGGATATTAAACTCCAAAACATTGTAGGTCTGCCCGTCAATTTGCATTTTGGCTAAAAAACTACTCATTGCTTTTTAAGTATAAAAAATTGACAACCTGATATTTTGGGGTAAAAATATCAATTTCATAGGAAAGGGGATTGTAAATATAAGGAAAAATTTATGTAAGAAAAAACAGAAGTCAGTCACTTCCCCCAAAGACTAAATCTTAATACGTAGAATGTGTAGAAAATATTTAGGAAAGGGCTAGAACTCTCATCCGCTTGCCACCCCTGTTTTATGTGAAATCGTTATACGGATAAAGAAGAATGAATTTATATTTTCTCCTTTATCAACTGTTCCAGGTATTTTACCTTGTCTTTTTCAGCTTTAAGCAACTCCTTGTAAAGTCTTTTATTTTCTTCAACCACTTCCATGAGCTTGTCTAATGGATTAAAAGTGCAACCATAATTTACTGCCGAAGAATTATCAACATGATATGTATTTCCTATTATATTTAAAGCCTTATCTTCTGAAAAATTTTCAATAGCCTCTTTAGTCACTCCCAATGCCTGGGCTACTTCTTTTAGTTTTTTGTTTTCCACGGTTTCGCTTTGTTCTATACGAGATAAGGTTTACTGGCTAATACCAAGTCGTTCAGCCAAATCTAATTGCTTGATGCCTTTTAACTCACGGATACGGCCGATTTTTCTGCCAATATGATTTTTTTCTGCTGTGTTCATACTTCCAAAGATAACAAATCTTTCCCAAATTTTTATGTGTACCGTACCCATTTTCGTGAGTAAAATACAACAGCTTGTTGGTATAATACAACGTGCTTGGGTACGGTACGCAAGAAAGGCTCCTTTCCTTTATATACGTTAACCGCAAAACGTAACGAAATGGACAGAATACAATTCAGGAACGCTAAACTTTCCTTTTTAAAGAAGAAGGAAATATTGAATCCATTTATTGTACTGAAAGAAACATTTAAGAAATACGCGTCATGCGAGCCCGTACAAGATGAGTTTTGGGAATTGGTTACGGTGGCTTTCCGGAAAAATTATTGGATGAGGTATCAATCGCCGAAAGTCATTTACCTGAAATACCTGAAAATGGTACGCCTTTATGAAGCGGCTTTCCTGATCGCAAAAATACGCCCGTCCTATATGGTAAAACATCATGCTGTTATAGAAAACAGGCACTTCGAAGTTAAACCGGGGAGTTTATCATTCCCAAAGGCTGTTACTTCATTAGAGGGAGCCTATACGGAATTATTGTTGCTTATTGATAAGATACGAGCGGGTTCCATCCGGTTTGATTTGATGAACCTTTTATATCACGGACTGGAACCGACAGTTTATAAATATACCGATCTCTTGAGCGAAGCTGTTTACGATGCTTACAGGAATTTTAGCAGCTTAATCCTGTCCTTATTTACGATCTATCAATCTGGGCGAAACCTAAAGCTCACCAAATCAGATAAAAAAATATTAAGGAAGAGTGCGGATGAAGCACTCGATTCGGATCGTCCCCAGTTCCTATATCATTACCCCTTCGTTGGGGTCTATGAGGATTACACAGCTTCTGATTTATATCATGCTTTAAACTATTTGGGAAAGATCTCTTCCTGCACTTCCTATTGGAACAGAAACGGCAATCCGGGAAATGTGGTTTACTATTTCGATGAACTGCTATTCTTATTGGAAGCCTTTTGGGACTATTCCAGGAAAATCAAACCCAAAGCGAGAAAGGCTGAATGGAAAATCCCTGAACAAACTATTGCGAATATCAGGTATTTGCCCACGGATCAATTGAAATCTCCCATTTCTTACTTAGATAAAGAAATCAAAAGCAAACCGCTGCATATTTGGCGTCACCAACTTGAATCATGGAAGTTGGATGCTTTGGGCGGCATTCGGTTCAATCCTTCCAAGTATGATGAGCTAAGAAAACTCCTGTTTTCTTTAGCGGAATTTGCCAGCCTATTGGAATATGACCCTAAAAACACGGTTGGTGAATAAGTTATTCTTTAACCAATGCACATGCTTTTCGAGAGATCAATATTAAATGCTAAAAACTACCTATATCATTAAAAAGATTAACCAATTAAATCTGAAATTATGGAAAACGCTTATTTAAAAAATCCGGAGGATAAATGGGATACCCAATGGTTTTTATTGGATGGGGGGATTTTCGAATCTTTCCGGTACGATACTTTTGAATCATTTAATGATAAACTCTGGCAATTGGTGGTGGCGCTGACTTCAAATAGGGATAGAAGCGCCGAGGAAAAACAACAACTGGTAAGGACATTAGATAGCGTCGTATTGATGGTAAAGGGATGCCATTACTTTCTGCACCATAAAAAACGCTTAAAATTCAAAGAAGACTGGATCGACATCAAATGGTGTAAAAATCCATATCGGTGCTTAAAAAAATACCGTTCAAGGGAAGACCAAAAACTGAATCATCATTTGGCACATTTCCAGGAGCCGTTTTCGATGCTTTCCCGGGAAGAAGCTCAGAATTTCACAGTAGCTTTTAAGAATTTTTTTGCTGAAATGGACTTGTGTTCATGGCTTGATCTGCTGGACGATTGGAAATCCTATTTGCAGCATGGTGAAAGCCTATTTGAGCTTATGGATTATGCTCCTTTGAAGACTTATGAAAAACTAAGGACGCTGTATGAGGCCTGTATAATCAGCTATCATTGGGCTGAGATTAATTATCCGCCGCCCAATCACCATTTGATTGTGGATTACCTGTCATCAGAATATGTAGATGGCTATGACAGTGCCAGTCCTTTCGACATGGCCGGAAGTGTTTTTCATGAGAAAAATTACGTCGATATCCGCTAGGACATCCTGGATCTGTATCCCTTATGCCCCTGTAAAAAGAAACAGCTCAAGATAGAGGCAAACGATCTCCGGCTTACGCTAAGGTGGCTACTGGAAACAGGATGGTTGTTTTTGCAAACGGACTATTTCCCGGAAGACTGGCTGGACCCGGACAGCATACACGCTTTGCATTGCCCGGTTCCGGAAGTGGAATTGGAATACCACTGGATGCCAGAAAGTTTAGATTTCAAGGAACGAAAAAATCTCCGGAAGACCTTATCCAGGTTGTATTACCTTATAGACGTGCGGGAAGAAATACACACTGTGGAAAGCAGGGTCATCCATCACTATTGTACAGATTCGCCGGAGGTGGAAATGGATGAATACGATTTAAAAACCCGTAACCGACTCCTGAAAACGCTGGATATACTAACCTTAATTGTTCTGGATTTACGAGAACAGCGAACCAAGCCTGACGGTATATGTTATCCCCCGAGTCCTGAAGATGCGGCAGCACGAAAGGTCGAGGACACAAGTGTAAACGACGAAACGTCATCATAAATAGTTTTATTATGGACAGCATGAAGAACAACCCGGATGTCAAAGTGGTTATTGATGCTTTGACGACCAAATTCAACATCGAGCAGATTTACCTTAATACCTACGATCAGGAAACTTCACCTTTCGAGCTGGTCATCCTGGTATCGAGTAAATACCTCAAAACGTTGGACGATCTGGTTCCAAGGATCATTTATACCATCAGGGACTACCCGCAGTATAAGGTGATGTGTTACGTAGCCTTTCAGGCCAAGGATAAAATCAGGGAAGGAAACCTGTTCTTGTTTGCATCCTGCCAGCCGCAGAAACTCATTTACAAAAAAGAGGACTCTGAATTTGAGCCGATCCCCAAGGAAATAGATCACACAAAATGCAGGGAATTGGCTATTAGTCTACGTGACCGGGAACAACAGAAGATAGATGAATTTAAAGAAGGGTATTACTTTTTTAAAGAGAAAGAGAACTATGGCCTGGCTTCATTTATGCTGCACCAGTCGGTAGAACTTACCTATCGGTACCTGGAACTTCAGCTTGTTGCCAAAGAACGCCTGACCCACTCTATCCGCGGCCACCATCTGTACCTGAGGAGAATCAGTGCTGCGTATACAGGCGTTTTTGATGAAGAAGACGACAATGATATCCGTTTGCTCCAGGTTCTGGATAACATTTATCGGTCAACGCGCTATGAAAATGATTTCCGGATTGATACCAGTACGTTAAAACAGTTGGAATCAAAGATGGAAACATTACATGCAAAAGCAGCGCAGGTTTTTGAGCATCTAATTTCTTCATTCGAGCAACAGCATGCAGTGGCACCGGTCCCAAACGATCAAAATGACGATTTACCCGACAAAACAAAAAGTATGAAACTGGACGATAACAAATATTTGAAGGAGGCCGTCGAGCAGTTAAAGGATAGTATAAAAACACCTGTTGCGATTTACCTGTTCGGACGTCGTGCACGGTCATTTTTTATAGAAGGTATCAATGACACTGAAACCACCGGCATCCGTGATGACCATTTCGATTTACTCGTGGTTAGTGAAACGGATGTAAGGGCACAGATCATGTGCTTGCATGGTGTACTCAATAAACGTTTAGGGATTTCTTTATTGCTGTTATCCTTTACAAAAGACGATATACAAAAGCAGCTCGACAAGAACAATCCCTACTTTCATCGTGTACTGCAAGAGCGAGGTACTTTACTATATGCGGGATTGGAAATCAACGATTGGTGTTTCCATGAGAACAATGGGTTTCGTACAGAAGAAGAGTTAAAAAAGGACATGATGAAGTGGTATAAACGGGAAACTAACGCCAGTGGATTTTTTAATGGTGGGAAGGCTATTGAAGCTTCAGAGGAAGTAGCCGTTAAAGTGCTTTTATACAACCGGGCTATGGAGCAGGCATCTCTGGGGTTGCTTGAGTTTTTTTACGGTTACACCCCGTACCAGCTAAACCTGAGTCATTTGTGTAACCTGTGCTGTAGCTTCTGGTATTTCCCTAATGATATCTTTCCCAGGTTCACCGAAGAGGACAAAAGGCTTTTTAATGAATTTGTCCATGTACCAAAAGATGTTCTTTACAAAGGATTGTCCTATATCGATTGGGATGAAGCTTTCCGGTATGAAGCGCGATGTGAACGGTTTCTTGAGGAAAGCAGTAAGCTCGTCCGGGAAACTTTTCTGAAGGATAACCAGTCTTTGCAGGACCCTGTGATTGATTAACCTAAAATCCTATTCCTATGAAATTATCCGCACAACAAATCGTCAATAAGTTGATTTCCCTTATGGAAATCAGGATGATCTACCGCTCCGAGGTTCACCGGGGATTTTATTCTAAACCGGTGTTCATTATTTTATTGGACAGCGAACGTACTGCGTTGTCCCCGGAGCTCTTAACTACAGTCGATAAAATATTCCGGGAGGAAACTGATTCCCTGTACCGGGTATTCTCCTTGGAATACACAGCAGAACAATTAAAAGAAGAAAATCTATTTTTTATTAACGGCCTTAGAGAAAAAAAATTGATCTACCGTAAACCTGAAATACCGGGTGATCCTTTCCCCGGGAAAACAATAAATGAGGCCCTTTACAGTCGGGTCAAAGATCGATTAAAAGAGGAGTTCACCAAAACCGATCACTTTTGGGAAGGTGCTATCTTTTGTCTTGAAGACGAAGACCTTCGGCAAGCAGCCCTGATGTTCCATCAACACATGGAACACCTGTTTCGTACCGTCGAACTTTTTATCATGGGCCAAGAGAAGGAAAGCCATAGTATCCGGGAACACCAAAGCTATGTTGGGGATTTTGTAGAGGAACTCGGAAGTGTTTTTCATGCGGAGATTGAAAATGAACAAAAGGTATTAGACCTGCTGGATGAGGTTTTTATTGCTGTACGTGACAGTAATGATTACCATATCAACCAGGATCAAATTGGTGTAATTAAGAGCAAGTCCGAATGGACAGGTCATACCGTACGGGGCGTTATCAACCGCCAATACCATGCTTTTGGGTTTAAGTTCCTGGAGCCATCTGCTATTGTAAATAAACAAGACAATCCACAAAATGATACCAAGGAGGCCGCGGTAGCAACTGAAAAAGATCATCTGTTAGAACAGATTATTGATCTGTTGAAATCAAAAGTGGACCTGCACTCGGTATATCTTATCGGCAGACAGAACAAGATTTCATCCCGGGAAACCTATGTAACTCCCACAGGTGAGGGATATAAACAATCCATAGCTTATACCTTGCTTATGGTGACCCACGACCCTCTGCCAATACCGCTGTTTAAACTCACCGATGATATTTATAATCAACTGCCATGCCGGGTATATATTATTGACTATACGCTTGGAGAGGTACGCTATAAAGTAGATCGGGGCAGTAATTTCCTGGACCGTTTTTTAACGGAAGCCGTATTGCTGTTTGCTGAAGACACTCGCCTGACTTCTTTAAACCGTACGCCTGATTATCACGGAAAAAACTGGAAGCGGATACGCAAAGTCTGGAAAGCCCGGTCTAAGCGGGCAACCTATCTACTTACCATGCTGGTGGATGCGTACCAGGAAATGGACGAGGACCCCGCGGTAAAGATGGGGATTATGCACTATGCGTTGGAACAGATTTGTTTAGGATTGCTGTACGTATTCTGGGAATTTAAACCTGCCCATAATACGCTGTCTTTCCTGTTCCACCTGTGTAGTCATTTTACCGACCTTCCCGATGAAATCTTTTCCGGGGCTTCGCACACCAGACACCATATATACCACCTTTTGTCCAATGCCCACCACGAGATGCGGTTCAGGTCCAAATCCGGTATCACGAATAAGGAAGCTGAAAAAGCCTTTGACCTTTGTAATGATTTTATGGTAGAGGCCCGGAAGATGGCTGAAGCAGAACTGCAACGCTTAAAGCGGTTGCATTGTATAGAAGCTATTGTTTGAAAAAAGTCTTTTCCGATAAAACACAAGAAACCTGAAAAAAATGATCTTATGAATGTCAATGAAAAAAAGCTGATCGACAGCCTGAAACATCATGCTAAAGATTATCGCCCTACCTTAAAGCCACATCCTATATTTAAGGATAAATACCAAGTCTGCTATTTCTATGTTGAGGGTCATGCTGACTTGCTATTGACTGTCCGTGCTTTGATATACTTATGCCAAAAAATCAATAATCCGGAATGTTTTAAGGGCACTCCCTACGATGATAAAAAAAGGTATATCCGGCAGGCCCTTGACATCGCCAACCGCTTAATGCCCGTAGGGGAAGAATCCTTAATGGATCACCTAAACCACTATTACAAGGATGAAAAGCTAAGAGAAGGACTGGAATAGCTATTTTAAATCACAGCATAATGAAGACAAAAAATAACAAATCGCTGAAACAACTGAAAACATCAGCAAAGCATATAGTTGTGTTGATGGCGAAGAAAATGCTGATTAACATTTCTAAAAAAACGTATAAAAGATTGTTAAACCCCTGACTTATCCTGTTCAGGATGTATACAAGATAGGAAAATCCGGGAATTTTTCGTAATTTTATGCTTTATCATTCCGCAGCTAATCCCGACTCCTTTTTCATTCGACAACACAATCTTTGGAAGTTTTTTATTTTCCAAAGTCTTTGAAATAGCTTCTGTAAAAGAAGGTTACAAACCTCTGTGCATTATTGAGGTTTGCAAGATGTCCGGTTGTATTACAACCGATTTTTTGGGCTTTATAGTCTCGAAACTTGACCGCCCTGTTGGCATTATGGTTTTAGGTTTATAAATGATAAATGAAAGTGATGATGAAGGAAAAAGTAAACCGTACCCGGATGGTACATGTTCGTCTGACCCATGACGAATACCAAAAGCTGCAACAACGATTTCAAAAGACCACCTGCCGGAAGTTTAGCGAATACCTCCGGCATTGCCTTTTTGACAAACCGGTGACTACCACCTATCGCAACACCTCCTTGGATGATTTTATGATCGAAATGAGCGCCCTTAAAAAAGAACTCAACCATATCGGCAACAATTACAACCAGGCCGTAAAAAAACTGCATACCCTCTGGCGTATCGAAGAGTTCAGGAAATGGATCACCATGAACGAAAGGGACAAGATCATCCTGTTTGTTAAGATCGATGCGATTGAACATCACCTGAAAAAAATGGCGGAGGTATGGTTGCGGTAATCAAGACAGGGAACTCCATACACCGGGCATTTAACTACAACGAGAACAAGGTCAAAGAAGGTGTGGCCCGCTGTATCGGGCAGGGCAATTACCCGGTAGAGGTAAACCACATGAGTTTAACCATGAAACTTAACCGTTTGCTCCGACAGGTAGAATTAAACCAAAATGTAAAGCGGAACAGCGTCCATATCTCTCTGAATTTTGCTCCTTCCGAAAGTCCTTCCGACGAAAAAATGAAAGCCATCGCCGATACCTATATGGAAAAGATCGGTTTTGGAGAACAGCCCTATTTGGTCTATCGCCATGAAGATGCGGGGCACAGCCACCTCCATATTGTTTCCATAAAAATACGTGCCGATGGCAGCCGGATTGATATGAACAATATCGGGAAAAACCAGTCCGAACAAGCTCGTAAAGCCATCGAAAAAGCATTTGGACTGGTCAAAGCCAAGGCACAAAAACAAGCGGCTTATCAACTACAACCTGTACATGCACAGCGGGTACAATATGGCAAATCCACGACCAAAAGAGCTATCCAAAATGTACTTATAAATGTGCTGGATAAGTATAAATACAGTAGCCTCCCGGAGCTTAATGCCATTTTAAACCAATACAATATCCATGCAGACCGGGGGAAAGAAACTTCCCGGATGTACCGTAATGGTGGATTGGTTTATAAAGTATTGGACACACAAGGAAAGCCCGTTGGCGTTCCCATTAAAGCCAGTTTATTCTACAATAAACCTACTTTAAAATCTTTGGAACAAAAGTTTTCTCAGAACAAACAAAGAAAAGTCAGGCATAAGCTCCGGTTAAAAAACACCATTGACAAGGTTCTATTCCGGCAGGAAAACAAATCTTTAGAAGGATTTATAAAAGTCCTGAATAAACAGGGTATCCATACGGTTTTAAGACAAAACGAAGAAGGAAGGATATACGGTATCACCTATGTAGATCACCGGACACAAAGCGTCTTTAACGGCAGTGAGTTGGGAAAACAATACAGTGCCAAAGCCATGCAGGAAAGATTGGGGTTAAGGGAGGTTCCCGAGCCGAATATGCATTCCGCTCGGAAACCGGGGATTGGGTTACAGCCGCAGCACACTGCGGCAGAAACCAAGGACACCATCAAGGACGAAACTCCTGTTATTTCCGAAAAAGAAACGGAAACAGTTTTAGACCTGTTGCTACAACCCGAACAGGTTGTGGATTACCTGCCTTATCATTTAAAAAAGAACAGGACAAAAAAGAAAAAGAAAAGTAAAAAAGGATGATGATTATGAGATAAAGAGGATGTTAAAAAACAAAGTTTGTGACCACGTTTGTTTTTGATTTTAGCCAAGTCTTGTGCTATAAACAGCAGACCAACACGCTCCCGGGACAACGGAAGCGGTTGGCCTTCGGTGCACCCAGGTCAAATAATTTTCCGCATAAACCGCTGTCGCTATTTATAGGAAAATTATTTAAGCATGCCCCTGCTGCGGGGTATCCTCGCAGGGCCAGCGACCTGGGCACATCTGCTGTTTGATGGCGTTGCCGAAAGGATAAGCCGAAGGGCACGCGACCTGTCTAAAACCAAAAAATGAGAATGGATGTATGATATAGAGGATTGTTGAGGATTTTAGGTAAACGGGAAAAATGAAGCGAGAGAATATGAAGAAGATTTCCCCCGAACAAGCGCACAGCATGTTAAAAAAAGAAGGATTGGACATTAGTTTAGAACAAGCGGAAGAAGTATTGGTATTTTTACGAAAAATGGCTAATATCGTAGTATCTAATTATTTAAACCAAAGTAACCATGGGGAAGATAGCTGACTTATATGTACGGGTGAGTACGGACGAACAGGCCGACAAGGGATATTCCCAAAGGGACCAGGAAGAACGTTTGAGAAAGTATTGTGAGATCAACCACATCCATATCCGGGAGGTGATCTATGAAGACCATTCGGCCAAGACCTTTAACCGGCCGGATTGGAAAAGACTGCTTTCACTACTTCGAAAGCACAAAAACAAGGTAGACCTGATCCTTTTTACAAAGTGGGATCGGTTTAGCCGGAATGCCGGGGATGCCTACCAGATGATAAGCACCCTCCGGAGGCTGGGTGTAGAACCCCAGGCTGTGGAACAACCTTTGGACTTGTCTATTCCCGAAAATAAGATGATGCTGGCATTCTATTTAGCTGCCCCGGAAGTAGAGAACGACCGCAGGTCCTTAAACGTATTCTTCGGGATGCGTAGGGCTAAGAAAGAAGGCCGCTATATGGGAACAGCTCCCGTAGGGTATGAAAACAAGACCAGGGAAAACGGCACCAAGTACATAGCCCCCAAAGAACCGGAAGCCTCCCTGATCCGTTGGTGCTTTGAAGAAGTTGGACGAGGCGTCTTTAATACAGCACAGGTCTGGAACATGGCCAAAGAAAAAGGATTTAAACATAGCCGGAGCCGTCTTTGGTGTATCCTGCGCAATCCCGTGTATTTCGGAAAAATATTTATTCCCAAATACCAGGAAGAAGAAAGTCGCCTGGTAGATGGCCTGCATGAAGCCCTGGTTTCCGAAGAACTGTTTTACCGGGTACAGGACGTGCTTGAAGGACGTGGCAGGACATACCGTCCCAAAGTGGTTACCACGGAAGACCTGCCTTTACGTGGCTTTTTGATTTGCCCCAGGTGTGGTAAGCTCCTTACGGGAAGCAAATCCAAAGGACGTAGCAAGTATTATACCTACTACCATTGCCGGAACGGGTGCAGGCATAGGGTCAATGCCACACAAGTCAATAAAGCCTTTGAGAATTACTTAAAAGGCTATATCCCGAAGGAAGAGATCAAAAAGCTATATACGGCCCTGATCGTAGAGGAATACCAGAGACAAACGGAGAACATTTATGGCAAAAGAAAACAAATCCTTAAACAGATCAAGGATTATGAGGGACGTTTATCCTATGCCAGGGATTTATTGTCGACCCGGCAAATCGATCCTTTGGATTACCGGGATATGAAGTCGGATTACGGGGAGGAGATCAGCAGACTCGAAGGCAATTTGGCCAGAATAAGCAACGAAACCGAAGATGTGGAAGGATTGCTTAACGAAGGCATTGACGAGCTGTTAAAACTCAATAATTGCTTTAAACACGGGGGCTGGGAAGAATCCCGGAGCCTGATCGGTTCGATTTACCCTGAAAATCTGACATTTGACGGATTTTCATTTCGAACCGCAAGGGTTAACGATGTAGTAGAGATTATCTATCACATTAACAGCATGTTACCTCCAAACAAAAACGGGACAAAAAAGGATTTTTCCTCTTTGTCCCGTGAAGTGACCTCGGCAGGATTCAAACCTGCAACCTCTTGAGCCGTAATCAAGTGCTCTATTCAGTTAAGCTACGAGGCCTTTTTGCGGGTGCAAATATATTCTTTTTTGGCTTCCGGGCAAAGAAAATCAATGAAAATTATCTCTTCGTTCCGGAACAGTGAAATGTTCCCGGAATAACCCCCGTGCAAAAGAAAGAGAACTCAAAGTGATGGTACAAATTTATGGAATTATACGTAATTTGTGAAAAAAATCAACAAAACCCGGAACATATGAAATTTGGAAAAGTAGATCACCCGGAAACTGTGGACTTTACCTTTCCGGAGGACCACCCGGACACAGCGGTGGTCCTGTCTGAAAATAAAGACAAACAAGCTCCCAAAATATATGTGGGATGTGCCAAATGGAACCGCCAGGACCTGAAAAACTTTTATCCCAGGGGAACCAAGGACGAGCTGGCTTACTATGCCACACAATTCAATGCCATTGAGCTCAATGCTACCTTTTACAGGAATTTTCCCCCGGAACAATTTAGTACCTGGTATGAAAAAGTACCTGCGGGGTTTCGCTTTTTTCCCAAGGTAAACCAGATGGTAAGCCACATGAAACGATTACTCGATTATAAAGGCCCGGTGGAGGAATACCTCGATGGTGTTGTAAACCTGAAGGAAAAGCTGGGCACGGTATTCCTTCAGATGCATAACAATTTTGCCCCGAAAAATTTTGAGAGGGTGGTGAGTTTTATAGAATTCTGGCCTAAAGAAGTCCCCCTGGCTGTGGAGTTCCGGCATACCGATTGGTTCAATGACACCAGGGTAGCCCAGGAGCTCTATCATCTGCTGGAAGAAAACAATGTAGCCAATATTCTGGTAGACACGGCGGGCAGGAGAGACTTAATGCATATGCGGCTCACTAATAACGAGGCTTTTGTAAGGTATGTAGGAGCTAACCATCCCAGCGATTATGACCGCCTGGACGATTGGGTTGACCGCCTGAGGTTATGGGTGGACCAGGGACTGGGACACATTCATTTTTTTGTGCACCAAAACCTGGAAAAAGCATCGCCATTGCTGTCGGCTTACCTTATTGAAAAGCTCAATAAGGAGATCGGATGTGATCTGCCTCTTCCGCACACACTGGCCGACATACAGCAGAAATTGTTTTAGACCGGTTGCCGGTTACCAGTTTTCAATTCATCGGTTACCAACTGGCAACCGAAAGAAATGAGATAAAAATAAGATAAACTATTGCGAAGTATCGCCAGGTATGTTAACTTTGTAGACAGATGTATTGTTATTTGCACGTATGAGCGATATTACAGAAATTGTTGATTCTCTTGAAAATAGGGTGAGCCGGCTGCTTCACAAAATGGAGATTTTAAAGCAGGCAAACCAGAAATTAACACAGAAATTAGCAGATTCCGAGAAGGCGATACAGGAAAAAGAATCTGTGATAACCGACTGGGAAGAAAAGTATAACGCGCTCAAACTGGCAAACACAATGTTGGGCAGTAGTGAAAATAAAACAGAAACTAAGCTGAAAATAAATACTTTAATACGAGAGATAGACAGCTGTATAGCACAACTCTCGGAATAATGTTCTACAATTTATGGACAACAAGCTCAGGATAAAATTATCTATTGCAGACCGCGTGTATCCTTTAACTATAGATCCCACGCAGGAAGAAGGGTTGCGCAAGGCTGCAAAAAAAATAGAAGAGCTTGTAAAGCAGTTCGAACAAAATTATGCCGTAAGGGATAAACAGGACGTTCTGGCCATGTGTGCCTTGCAATTTGCTTCGCAGGTAGAGCAGAAAAGTATAGATAAGGAAAGGTCCGGCGAAGAAGTTAAGGAACGTTTGGAAGCGCTCAATGACCTTTTACAGGCCAAACTTAGTTCATAAACAAGTTCTTTAAATAAGATAGAGGTACTGCCTACATTGGTATTATTGTTTGATAAACTCAACGCTATTCAATTAAAAAGGGTGAGTCTCGATTGTAAAAGCATGCCGTTCCCGGCCTTTGGCCGGAGATAACGGATCCTTGAGCAGTTGGTTAGCCCTAAACTTGTCTTTTGGAGTTTATACAGAACCCATGCCGATGTAGGCTTTTTTTTTAAATAAAAACAAAGATGGATACAACTATGATTATTGTTGCAGGTATAATTGGCGTAGCCCTGGGGCTTGTGATCGCCAAGCTAATGGAAAAGAAAAACGCGTCTAAGATATTGGCAAATGCCAAAAGAGAAGCAGCATCTGTTGTCAAGGAGGCCAAAGCTGAAGGAGAAAGTATCAAAAAAGACAAAATATTCCAGGCCAAGGAAAAATTCCTGGAATTAAAAGCAGAACACGAAAAGGTCATTGTGGCCAAAGACAAAAAGATTGCCGAAATAGAAAAACGGACCAAGGATAAGGAAGCCCAGGCAAACAGTGAACTCTCCAAAAACAAGAAACTTACCGAAGAGCTGGAAACAAAGGCCAGGGACTATGAATACCGCATGGAGATCCTCGAAAAGAAGCAGGCCGAGGTAGAAAAACTGCATAAAAGCCAGGTAAAACAACTGGAAATCATCTCCGGACTGCCTGCTGAAGAAGCTAAAAGCCAACTGATCGAATCTCTCAGGGCCGATGCCAAAAGTGATGCCATGAGCTATGTACAGAATACGCTCGAAGAGGCAAAACTTACCGCCCAGCAGGAAGCGAAGAAAGTTATTATAAACACCATACAACGTATAGGAACGGAAGAGGCCGTAGAAAACTGTGTCTCTGTGTTCAATCTCGAGTCTGATGATATCAAAGGAAGGATCATCGGACGGGAAGGAAGGAATATCCGGGCACTGGAATCTGCCACCGGGGTAGAGATCATTGTAGATGACACTCCCGAAGCCATTATTTTATCGTGTTTCGATGCAGTGAGAAGGGAAATTGCCCGCCTGTCCCTGCATAAGCTGGTAACCGACGGAAGGATACACCCGGCTCGTATTGAAGAAGTGGTACAAAAAACCACAAAACAAATAGAAGAAGAGATCATAGAAGTAGGGAAGAGGACGATCATAGACCTCGGTATTCACGGCCTGCATCCCGAACTGATAAAAATGGTAGGGAGAATGAAATATCGTTCTTCCTACGGACAGAACCTGTTGCAGCACTCCCGTGAGGTAGCCAAGTTATGCGGAGTAATGGCGGCAGAACTAGGGTTGAACCCGAAACTGGCCAAACGCGCCGGATTGCTCCACGATATAGGAAAAGTGCCGGAATCTGAAACCGAAATGCCCCACGCTATTCTCGGGATGGAGTGGGCTGAAAAATACGGGGAAAAACCCGATGTCTGCAATGCTATCGGAGCTCACCACGACGAGGTAGAGATGAAATCACTCATAGCCCCTATTGTACAGGTTTGCGATGCCATAAGCGGAGCCAGGCCGGGAGCCAGGCGGCAGGTGTTGGATTCTTATATCCAGCGACTCAAGGACCTGGAAGATATAGCCTTTGGTTTTAACGGTGTTAAAAAGGCCTATGCCATCCAGGCCGGAAGGGAACTCCGGGTTATTGTGGAGAGCGAAAGGGTCAATGACGACAAGGCAGCCGAACTGTCTTTTGAAATATCCCAGAAAATACAGACAGACATGACCTATCCCGGACAGGTAAAGGTAACCGTGATCAGGGAAACAAGGTCGGTGAACATCGCCAAATAAAAACGCTCTGAAAATAAATATAAAAGATAGCTTCACATACGGGAAGCTGTCTTTTTTGTTTATAGCCCATTTTTTTAACTAAGAAACTATTTAAATATTTCAGATCTGATATGGAAAAAAGAGTTGTCTTTGATTTTGAAATAGAATTCACCAACGGTGGTGGGATACAAGGACAGGATTTTCGTCTTGATATCGACAGGGACGGAATATCCGACAAGGAGCTTGCCGATTATATTGTTGAGGATATGCAATTACTTATGGTGAAGAAGGTGAATATCCTGAATAAGCACTATATCGAAGAAAAACACAAGAGAACAACTCCCGTCAATGCCCGTAAAGAAGTGTTGATGGATCTGAGCCATACCGTTTTTGACGGGCTTGTCACCTACAAAGGATTACCTGCCCCGGTGATATGTGATTACCTGAGCAGGGAGAATTCACGGAAATTTTACGGAGAGGGCACCGAATTTCAAATAGGAAAAATAGAAATGGTATCCAATACCGGAACCTATATAGATTGTCCTTTTCATCGCTATGAACACGGTAAAGACCTTTCGGAAACCGGGCTTGAAGCCTTTGTAGACCTTGATGGTATTACCATAGACGCTGAAGGAGTAACAGAGGTAGGAGTAGAATTCTTTAGAGGAAAAGAAGTCAGGAACCGGGCGGTATTGGTCCATACCGGCTGGGCAAAACACTGGAATACTGAAAAATATTTTGAGGGCCATCCCTACCTTACCGGGGAAGTTGCGGAATACCTGAAAAATTGTGAAGTAAAACTGGTAGGTATAGACAGTCATAATATAGACAATACCCAAAAGGGCGACCGTCCGGTACATTCAATTCTTTTAGGAGCCGATATTCTTATTGTTGAGCATATGTGTAACCTGGACAAGCTACCGGAAAGCGATTATACCTTTACTGCCGCTCCCCCGAAGTTCAAGGGGGTAGGGACATTTCCCGTAAGGGCTTTCGCCAAATTGAACATATAATACATTTTAAAGGAGCTTCAGTTTTATTCCGCCATTGATCACAAAGCCGTCCAGCGGGGCATAGATATCCTTGAAAACAGGGTCGGAAACGGGGCCTGTGTAGATGCTTCCGAATTTGGTCTGCCGGGTGTCCAGGAGATTTTCAAAGTTGAGAAAAATGGAAAACCTGTCCCAGATCTTTTCGGTCATAATACCACATATCCAGTAGTCCCGCCCCCTGGTACCGTCGTTGAGTGTTTGCGGACTGTAATAATATGCTTCCAGGCCTATTTTTATATTATCTTCCACTTCATACATCAGAACATTGTTGAGGCGGTGTTTGGCCACCAGCGGAAAATCGGTGATGTTTCCGTCATAGTGTTCCCTGACGTCTGCAAAAGTATATCCTATAAAGAGTTTAAAATCGTCATACGCGAGCTTGGTGTTAATTTCTATACCCCTGGTATCCACATAACCGTCGGGCTGCTCAAAAGCGTAGAGACCGTCGGAAACAGGCGATAATATAAGGGGATCGTTCACTTTTGTATAGAAAAAGAGCGTATTGATGTTAAAGGACATACGGTCGGACAGGGGAGTCCTGTAATTCACATCAAAATTTATTCCCGCCGATCTTTCGGCTTCGGTGTTTTCTTCATCTATGGGGAGCACGCCCCTGAAATAAATACGTTCGGCATCTTCGGTAAAGACCGTTGGTGTTTTGTATCCCAGTCCGCCGCCCAGTCGCGAAGTGAGCTTGGGGTTTATTTTGAAGAGCAGGGAGGTCCTGGGTAGCAAAAAGAAGCCGTATTTATTCTGGTAATCGCCCCGAAGCCCGGTTTCCAGGATCACTTTTTCTGACAGGTTCCAGGTGTTCTGTACAAATCCGCCGAAGGTTACATGCGTGTAGTCCACTGCGGTGGTAGTATCTGCTTTATCCTGGTCAAACCGGTCGGTCCACAGGTTGAGGCCTATGATCCAGTCAGCCTTTTTTCCGTTGCGGTGATAGGTGGCTTCGTTAAAAGATGAAAATTGTGTTCCCGAAAAGGAGAACGAAGGGATCTTGAGGCTGCGGTCGTAGTAGCTGAAACTGTTCTTTACGGCTATTCCGGAGAGCGTGTCGATCGTATGTTGTAATTCCAGTTGCGAACTGATCCTGTTCGTTTCGTTCTTTTCAAAAAAGGAGTGTTCCTCGTTGCCTTTGCCCTTGATGTACTTTTCGTCCCCTCCTGTCCGGTCTTCTATGGTGGCGTTGAGCCCGATGCGCAGCGTGGTCCGATCGTTAAAATACAGGAAGAAGTTCGGGTTAAGGGTATAGCGGTCAAACTCCGGGATGGCGGTAAACCCTTCGTCCGAAGGGTCATACGGAGAACCCATATTATAAGCGGCAAAAACGGTAAGCCCGGTTTTTCCGGATCTGCGGGAGTAGAATGCGCTGGCATCCAGCCCGAGTGCGGAGGTTCCGTTCAGAAGAAGGTCCAGTCGTTCTTCTTCTCCCGGTGTTCTTGATACGAGGTTGACCAGCCCGGCAATGGCACCTCCCCCGTAAAGGGTAGAGGAAGAACCTTTAATGACCTCAACCTGTTTCAGGTCGAGCGGGGGGATCTGCAAAAGGCTGAGCCCGCCGGAAAAGCCGGAATAGAGCGGAAAGCCATCTTTCAGTATCTGGGTATATTTACCGTCCAGTCCCTGTATCCGTATACTGGAATTATAGGAGGTGGCAGAGGTCTGCTGCGTTTGTATTCCCGTACTTTCATTGAGCAGCATCCGGATATCCCCTGGTTTCATGTTTCCTTTTTCGGCCAGCTCTTCGCCCGATATGGCCTCTACACGTGTAGGAAGGTCAGCAATGGTACGGCTGGACCGCGTGGCGGTGATCACCACCTCTTCCATGTGTTCCCCTTCCTGCGCGAGGAATATGTTCAGGGGAGCGGAAGATTGCAGGGGAAAGGACAGGGTTTCTTCGTGTTCTTCGAAACCGATATAACTAAAAATAATGACCTGTTTTCCATCGGGGATGTTCCGGAGGGTAACCCGTCCGTTTTCGTCAGCAACGGCCCCCGTGGAAGTTCCTTTGAGATAGGCATTTGCACCGGGGAGTACTTCCTGGTTTTCTGAGTCCCTGATAATGGCAGAAAGTGTATTTTGTGCTTCTGCGGATATGGCATAAAGGCTTAGGGCAAAAACAAAAAGCAGTCTTTGTACTTGCATCCGGATACAAGAAGGCTGGTATTCTGTCATAAGTTTTTTATTTAATAAGACGGGAAAATACCGAAAAAGACGCATTTTTTAGAGTGTATGATGCAAACTTAACTGAAGCTGGCCTTTGTCGATGGCATTGGTAGATTGCCGCATATAGCCTGCCTGAACCTTTAAATTGTCTGTAATGCTGTATCCTACGGCGGTATACAGGCGGTTTCGGTCAAAGATCTCCACGGTGTCCCCGTTGCCGATATCTTTCTGCCCGTTAATGAACAATTCGTTATACAGGGCCAGGTATATTGCTCCTTTATTGAGTGTGACCTGGTTTACCGGAATGTTCAGGAAGAGGTTGTACCGGAAACGCGTCCGGAAATCCTGATTTTCCACCCAGCGTTGTTCAAAACGAAAACGGTGGGTGAGATAGAACCTGTCGGCCAGTTTATGGGGGAGAAGAGCTTCCTGGTAAATACGGCTTTCATCACTGGTATCGTTACTGTCGCCAAACTCGCCGGAAAGGACATAGCCATAACCAAGAGTGAATTTAATATTGGCTTTTTCGGGTTTATAGGTAATTCCGCCCCGGAGGAGCAGTTGTTCGAGGTCGCCCATAATGTCCCAGTTCCGGTACTGGATATCGCCCTGAAATCCAAACCTGCTCTCTTTTAGTGTAGTGTTCCAGAAATACATATACCAGGCTCCTGTCTGGTTTTCATTAATTTGTGCGGATGTAGTGTTGGGCAAAAGGAAATAAGCCGTTAAAATGAGGCAGAAAACGATTTTTTTCATCCGTTCGATGGCATTTAAGATTAGGGTGCCTTCGCTTTTTGTCTGGGAGATTGCGGATAAAGATCGTGTGGTGAGAACAAATCTTTATACCCGCCCCGGGCAAAAGCCGGCACGGTCAGTTTTACTTGTTTTTAAATGATTCATGGAAATGCTTCCGGAAAACCCGGGGAAACGGGGGCAGGCCCTAATCCATTTCCCGGAGTTGTTGGAGTTTTGCCTTCCACAACGCAAGGGCTTCCTTGTGTTTGTCGATATTCTTGTTTACTTCTTTGACTATGGGGTTGGTGTCATCGGCATTGATGAACTGCAGGTTGTTCTCTAACTGCCGGATCTCACCTTTTACTTCATCTATTTTGCGGCGTATAAACACTCTTTCATGGTCAATAAGGTCGTCTTTGTCCGAATTGGCCAGTTGTTCCAGCTTGTTGCCGTATTTTATGAGTTCTATGTCCTGCCTGGCGACATCGAGCTTTTTAAAAAGGGCATCGATGATCTTGTTGAACTTATTCTCAATATTTCGCTTGTAATACGGTACCCGGCCATAGGACCGCCATTCGGAAATGAACTCTTTGACGGTTTCGACGTCGTTTTCGTGCGCTCCGCTAAGTTCAAACTCCTTCAGTTTGTCGAGCAGGGCTTCTTTCTGCTTAAGAGCCTCCATTTCTTCTTTATTGCCTTCATCCTTGTGTTGATGAAGCCTGTCGAAATAATGGTTACAGGCAGCTTTGAACTCGGCCCATATCTTGTCAGAGTATTTGCGGGGAACGTGACCTATTTTTTTCCAGTCGGCCTGGATCTTTTTCATCATTGGTGTTACGGCTTCCCAGTCCTCGCTGTCTTTGTTTTCCTGTGCGATCTTTATGAGCTCCTGCTTTTTGGTCAGGTTTTCGTGCTGATCTTTTTTGAGGTTTTTATAGAATTCGTTTTTATTCCTGTTAAAGGTACGTACGGCAGTTTTAAAGGCTGTCCATATTTCTTCGTTGACCTTACGCGGCACTCTTCCGGCATTGAAAAAGGCTTCCCTGAGCGCTTCTATTTCCCGGATCTGCTTTTGCCACTGGTTGTGCGAAGAAGCCTTGTTTTCGGCAACGGCATTGATCTGCGCTATGATCTCCTGTTTCCTGACCAGGTTCTGTTCATGGATCTGGTCCATGTTCTTAAAGTAGTCCTGCCGCTTTTCGTGGATCACCTTGGTGGCGGCACTGAAGCGGTTCCAGATGTCTTCCCTGTGCTCGCGGTCTACGGGGCCGATATCTTCTTTCCATATCTTGTGCAGGGACTGTAATTCCCGGAAGGCTGTGTTGACATCGGGAATACCGGCGAGTTCCTCTGCCCTGGCTATGAGTTTTTCTTTTTCTTCCAGGTTGTGTTTAAAGTCCAGGTCCCGCAGGTCACGGTTCAGGTCCAGGAAATCGTAGAAGCGCTCCACGTGGTGGTGGTAGGTACGCCAGACATCGTTGTAGCTGATCCTGGGTACAGGCCCGGCCACTTTCCAACGCCCTTGCAGCTCCTTGAAGTGCTTATAGGTGGTGTTGATATTCTCTTCAACGTTGATAAGGCCTTTGAGCTCTTCAATGATTTCCAGGCGTTTGGAGAGGTTGCTTTTAAGGTTTTGTTCCAGGCTTTTGTAATACTGGTTCTTTTTGTCCTTGTACTCGCCGTAGGCCTTGTTGAAATGCATTTTTACGGAAGAGTTGTAACGGAAGTCTATTTCATTGCCGCCGTCATTGAGGAACTCTTCTTTCTTTTCTTCCAGCAACTCCTGGAATTTCAGGTCAAACTCATATTTGATATTGTCAACGTGCTCCTTAATGGCCTGGACTTTTTCATTTTTGAGGAGCTTTTCCAGTTCCGTTACCAGTTTTTCCATGTCCATGGCATGGTAGTCCAGCATCGGGATGACATGCCTTTTGGCATTGTCCTCGTCTTCAGCGTCTTCGGCATTGGATTCGTCTATCTCATTTATGACCTCTGCATCGTTAACTTCAATAGCAGCGGCTGGGGCGGCCTGGTCTGCATTTTTTTCTTCCTGCCCTTCTTCTTCATCCTGGTTTTCAGGTCTTTCGTACCCGTCGGTCTGGGGCTCTTCACGGGAAGCGTTATCGACAATAATGTCTTTGTCTTCCCCTTCCGTCCGACCAGGAGCTGAATTTCCTTCTGCCTGGTGCAGGTCGTTTTCGTTTTGGTCTAACATCTTAAAAATGTTTATGGTTCATCATTACTTTAGAACGTGAAAGATACTAACAACTGTTAAAATAGCAAAACTTTTAAGAGTTTTAGAAGGACCCTGCCATGAAATATATTTTGTATTCCGGGAAAGAAGTGAGGAACGAAATACAAGGCTTATTTTACTTTCGTACAAAAATGCCGGCCGGAGGTATGTGATGCTGCGAAGGGTATTATGCCCCGTCAGCGGGAGAGTTCCATATTTCCCAGGCTTTTTCCGCCTGCAATTGCAGCATTTTAAGGCCGTTACTGATCGTTGCGCCTCTTTGTTTTCCTTCCTTCAGGAATAAGGTTTCGGCAGGATTGTAGATCAGGTCGTACAACAAATGCTTTGGGGTGATATGCTGATAGGGAATATCGGGTTTGTTCTCGGTATTCGGAAAAGTACCCAGTGGTGTACAGTTTACGATAACCAGGTATTCCCCGAGTATGTCTTCGTTCAGGTCTTTGTATGAGAGTTGTCCTTCTGCCGGGCTCCGGGATACGAATGTATGGTCTATGCCCAGTTCTTCAAAGCTGAATGCCACGGCCTTTGAAGCGCCTCCTGTACCCAGGATGAGTGCTTTCCGGTGTTCTTCGTGCAACAGGGGTTGCAGGGAAGCCTGAAAGCCGTAATAGTCGGTATTATATCCGGTAAGATCGTTTCTGCCTACCTTAATGACATTTACAGCCCCGATCTGCTCGGCTTTATTGCTTAGGCCGGAAAGATAAGGGATCACGGCTTCTTTGTAGGGAATGGTGACGTTAAATCCCCGGATGTCCGAACGCTCACGGATTAGGGAAGGGAAATCTTCGATCTTCGGGATGTCAAAGTTTACATAGGAATGGTCAGCCAGCTGCAGTTTTTCAAACTTCTCCCGGAAGTAAACCTGGGAGAAAGAATATGATATGTTTTTTCCGACGAGTCCGAATAAGGGCATGATGTTCAAAGTTTAAAGTTCAACGTTCAAAGTTGCAAGTTGAAGGTAAATAAAGTCAAACCTGCAACTTGCAACTACCTGATCCTCCTGGTCCGTCTTCCGTACCAGTCGAGGGCCAGGACAATGAGAACTCCAAAGATAATAAAAGCTATGGCTATCCAGGTTTCGGAAATTGAAAAATCGGGGATATAACGGCGATAATTCTGTACGATCCCATGGCCTTCGCTGTCGAGAATTAATTGCCCGGCTTCATTTGTCCGGTATATGGTTTCTTTCCAGGGCCATACCACACCCAGGGAACCGGTTATGAAGCCGATAAGAATAGCTGTGGTAATATTTTTGTAGTGTTTGAGTACGTAGTTCAGCAGGTGAGAAATAGTTACCAGCCCGGTGGCAGAACCCAGGGTGAACACCCCGAGGATGATCAGGATATCTATGCGTTCTTCGTTTTGAACGAAAGAGAAATCGCCCCGAAGCACTTCGGCAAAAGTGTCGTACAGGGCATTTACGGAGTCTACGAGAAGGAGCACATAATTGCCCAGAAGAATGAGGATAAAAGAGCCGGAAAGGCCCGGAAGCGTCATTCCGGATACACTGATGATACCGCACAGGAAGATAAAGACCAGGTTGGTATTTTCCCTGGCAGGGCTCAGGAAACTGATGGAAATACCGACGACCAGCCCGATAACAGCGGAAATTACGGTTTTCCTGTTCCAGCAAAACCCTCTTGAAATGTAGTATATGGATCCCATGATCATGCCAAAGAAAGATGCCCATACAAAGAGCTCCTTTTTGGCGATAAAATAGTCGAGTATTTTGGACACGCTGAAATAGCTGACCAGCATACCGAAGATAAGCAGTCCCAGGAACCTGCCGTTAATATAGCGGTAAAAGGAATTGAACCTGCCGTTGATAAAGAGTTTAAAGGCTTTGAGGTTTATTTTCTGAAGCGAGTAGATAAATTCCTCATAAAAGCCGGCCACAAAGGCCACAATGCCACCGGAGACCCCGGGAACCTTATTAGCGGCTCCCATAGCCAGTCCTTTTATCACTAAAAAGACCCTGTCCCGGAGTGTTCTGGCACTATTCATTAATTATTGATGTTTTTAGGTCCGAAGTCAGATGTCCAAAATCCGGAGTTTTATATATAACTTTATTTCTGATCTCCAACTTCTGACTTTTGACCTCTGATTTCTGGCTTATTATAGGCTTTTACAGCTATTTTTTCGAGAAAATAAATGGTTAAGAAACCGGCTACGCCAATGAGGCAGGCCAGGAGCAGTTGGTTGTCTCCTTCGAATTGAAAGGGAGAAATACTGTTTTGCAGTACGGGAACCTGTTCGTTATGGGAGTTGGTCCTCCAGGTGATCGTCTCTTTCCAGGGCCATATTTTATTGAGCGAACCTATCATAAATCCGGTGAGCAGGGCCAGTGTCGTATTTTTATGATTGCTGAACATCCAGTTGAGTACCCCGGAGAACAGTTTCAGTCCCAAAATGGCACCGATACCAAAAACACCCAGTTTAAGAAATGCCTGCCCCAATAGTTGGGTATTAGCCGTGAACAGGCCCTCGCGAAGCTGGTTTATTGTGTTTATTACGATTTCGTACGATCCCATAAGCAACAGGATAAAAGCTCCTGAAACACCAGGGAGGATCATGGCTATGATGGCTATAAAACCCGAAAAGAACAGGTAGAGGTAACTATCGGGAGAGCTCACTGGCTCTGCAATGGTAATATAGTAAGAAACCACGATACCGAGCACCACGGCCGCGATGACCTTTGCTGACCAGCGCGATATCTGTTTTCCGATAAAAAGGATACTGGCGATAACCAGGCCAAAGAAAAAGGCCCATACCACAATAGGATGGTTTTTAAGCAGCCAGCTGATAAACCTGGCCAGGGACAGGATACTTATAGCTATACCCAGGGCAAGGGCCAGCAGGAAATTGCCGTTAACGGCACTCCACATACTCCTGAAGCCTTCTTTTTTCCATTTTTTTAAGGCGGAGAGGTTAACCTGGTGAATGGAACGGATGAGTTCTTCGTAGATCCCGGATATAAATGCGATAGTACCACCCGAAACCCCGGGAACGACGTCGGCGGCTCCCATAGCCATTCCTTTCAGGGTGACGATCAAATAATCCGATAGCCTTCTTTGCATATACTGTTCTTTTCCGAACAAAAATAGGCAAATTTAAATAGAAGCCTTTTTAAAATCTGTTATAATATTCTTAACAGTCTGGCGACCGAAGACGGAGGGGAATAACTCCTTGAGAATGCTGTGTTTCCCGTAATTGTCGGCCAGCGCATTTTTAAGGTGAAAGCGGCCTTTTATGCCGTCTGAAAGGGTGTAATACAATCCGGCAATACGGTATTCGAGCAGGGCTTCGTTCGGATAGAATTCCAGGGCCTGTAACATAATGTGCACGGCACTGTCAAACTCACCTATTTTTATGAGAATGTCGCACCAGGAGGTCCAGGTACTCAGTTCGTAATTACCGAGTTCTATGGTTTTCTGGTAGGAAATATCGGCTTCTTCATACAGGTGGAGTTCTTTGTTGATCTCAGCACACCGTTTCCAGTAGGCGATGTTTTCGCTGTCGATATTCAGCGCTTTATTGATGTAGTATTTGGCCTTCTGGTAGTTGTACTGTTTCAGGTAAAAATCGGTAATGGCTATCCATCCCTTGTCCAGCAGGGGGTCTTCGTGGACTGTTTTGTAGTAGTATTGTTTGGCGATGTTGTCATTTCCCAGTTTTTCGTGGCACTTTCCAATCCTGAGGTAGGCAAATGAAGTGGGATCGTCCAGCCCGAGTGTGAGTTCATAGTTCTCTATGGCCTCGTTATACCGGCCCAGTTTTTCCAGCACTTTTCCTTTTTCGAGGTAAGCGCCTACGAAAGTATCGTCGGAAATAATGGCAAAGTCAAAGGCAGCCAGGGCTTCCTTGAGCATTTTCTTGTGAAAGAACTGTTTCCCCATCTGGTGCCAGCCTATTTCGCTATACGGATTCAGTTCGAGATAAGTGTTCAGGTAGGTAATGGCGCCATCGTGGTCTTCCAGGAAATCGAAACAATAGATAATGTTGTAGAGCGCAGAATAGTCTTGCGGGTCTTCTTCCAGGCATTTGATAAAACAGTCTTTAGCCTCGGAATAATTGTCCAGGAAAAGGTGTTCCATACCGATGAGGGAATAGATATCCGCATGGTCTTCTGCATAAACCAGGGCTTCCTTGAGCAGCTCTATGGCCATAGCGTGGTTGTCTTTCTTGGAATATATGTTGGCACGCTGAATGTATACCTCTTCATTCGAAGTTTCCAGGGCTGCCAGTTCGTCGAGCATACGCTCGGCCGTGTCAAACCTGTTTTCAAAAATGAGGACCTCTATGAGGAGCAATTTCAGATTGGTAGAGGAGGTATGCTGTTCGAGCCCTATTTTTATTGCTTTTTTTGCCAGGGCCACTTTACCCAGATCGAGATAGTGGTGTATGATATCTTCAAAATCATCCGCATCAAAAAAATACACATCGTTGGTCTTGAGCATGGATTCGAATTTCGAAATGGGGAAATTTCGGTTTCCGTCAGAACTAAATGGCATAGGCAATGCTTTTTTAGAATTCCACGTTAATAAATTTAGGGCTTGAAGCCTTTATTTCTATTAGTTGGGCGTTTTTGTTATCAACAAAGTAGTTAACATTAATCGTGCCATTGGTCCAGGACTTCCAGGATTGTGGCACACCCTTTCCGTATTTCTTCTTCCGAGATCGTGAGGGGAGGGGTGATCCTTACAGCTTTGGTCTCGAAAAGCAGCCAGAACAGCAGCAATCCTTTCTCCAGCGAGCGGAGAATGATATGGCTGGCCAGTTCGGCGCTTTCTGTCATTATGGCAAGCATCAGGCCCTTTCCTCTTACCTCCGTGATGCGCGGGTGAACGAGCAGTTCCCGGAACAGTTTTTCTTTCTTCAGGGTATCTTCCATGAGTGTGGTTTGCGTCACTTCTTTCAGGGTGGCCAGGCATGCTGACGCTATGACAGGATTTCCGCCAAAGGTGGTGACATGTCCCAGTTTGGGCTTGTCTTTCAGGGTTTCCATCATGGATGTTGACGCGCTGAAAGCGCCTACGGGCATTCCGCCACCCATACCTTTTCCCATGACCAGGATATCGGGGACCATACCGAAATGTTCGAACCCGAACAGTTTTCCGGTACGCCCGAAACCGGGTTGTATTTCGTCGAGTATCAGCAGTGTTCCGGTCTTGTTGCATCGTTCTCTCACTTTGAGGAGATAATCGTTCTCCGGCAGGATAAACCCGGCACCTCCCTGTATGGTTTCCAGGAGGACAGCTGCGGTCTTTTCCGTTATTTTTTCGAGGTCTTTTTCCCTGTTGAAGGTGATAAACCTGCTACCGGGGATGAGTGGCCGGAAGGCCTGTCTCCTTTCTTCCCTTCCCATAACGCTCATAGAGCCCTGTGTATTGCCGTGATAGGCGTCCCGGGCTGCAATGATCTCGCTGCGGCCGGTAACCCTTTTGGCCAGTTTCAGAGCGCCTTCGATGGCTTCAGTCCCAGAATTGACCAGGTAAGTGGTCTCCAGCGGATCGGGGAGGTGCGATGCCAGCAGTTTGGTGAGTTCAACAGCCGGTTGCTGGATAAACTCCCCGTAAACCATGACATGCATATAGCTTTCGGCCTGCTCTTTTACGGCATTGACCACTTTGGGGTGACTGTGCCCCAGGGTATTGGCAGACACGCCCGCAATGAAATCGAGATGGGCCTTGCCTGAAGTGTCATAAATATAACTGCCCGTGGCGTGCGATATCTCCAGGGCCAGGGGATGGGGCGAGGTCTGTGCCTGGTAATGTAAGAAATCCTGTTTCATTTGTCTGTTTTTGGAGTCCCAAGCCCGATGTCGGAAGTCGGAAGTTCGAGGTTTTGGTTAAATCTACTGCTGACTTTTAACTTCGGACTTCGAATTTCCGGACGTATTTTCTTCTTTAGGCCGTGGTGAAATGGAATCGGTTTTTTGGAGAGGCGTAATACTGTCCCGGGAGATCCCTGTTGAAATACTGTCCATGGCTTGCCGTACGGGCTTCCGGGTGTCCAGGGAATCCCTGTTTTCTTTTCCTGGGATCGTATCTCTTTCCTTTTGGGCCGTATTCGTGGTATCCTTATCTTCTGCAGATATACTGTCCGTAACTTTTGCCGGTGGAGGAACGGGATTTCGCGGCGGCAGGCTCTGGTGGACGGAATCCATAGCACGGCGGTATTCTTCTTCTTCGGCCTGGATGTCTATGGGGTTGTCTATCCCACGTATTTTTACGAGTTCTATATTATTGTCCTTTTCGTCAAAGATATCGTCTTTAGAGCGGATCATTTCATCACCATACCAGACAAATCCGCGTAGTTTACGGGCATTTTCCGGCAGGTCGCTTTCGGGGTAAAGCACGGCATCCGGGTTGATAAAATAGGAAATGTCCTGTATTTCATTATTTTCCAGGGTAAACTGGAGGTTACCGCTCACGTGTTTGTCAATGCCTATGAGCTCGTTCTTGTCGTTACGGGTGTAATAGATGGATTCGGCATTTTTGATGATGTCCACGACGCGTAGTTCGTTGTCCTCAAAATAACCCAGGAGCTCCTTGCCCTTGATCTGGTTGTAGCCCGAGGCGGTCAATGTATCCTTTTGTACGACAAAGGAATTGTCCCATACGTGGAGTGAATCGAGCTTTTCGGTTTCGGGATTGGAGAGCAGGTTTATGCTGTCGCCCGTCATCTGTGTTTTTCCGGACCACAATATGGGCCTTGTAATGAGTTGTGTGATCCCGGTTTTCTGGTCGGAATGGATAGAATCGCACTTACCGCTCAGGTCCGATTTGTAAAAGCGGGCTTCGCGGAAGGCCCGGATAATACGGTGTTCCGGTTTTCCCGTGACCATGAGCGTGTCTCCGTGAATGTATATGGAGTCTTTTTCCACCAGGTTTACGGCTACGGCCCTTTTGGTGATAAACACGGAATCCTTTTCCTTGAATACCTCTGCATAGTGCCCTTTTACAATGCCCTTGTTGATCGTATCTGTTATTTTTATATTATTGGTTGCCGAGGCAAAATTCTTCGCCTTGTGAAAATACAGGCTGTCACCGTTAATGATCCGGTTGTTGTAATCTACCCGGGAGTTTTTCACGAAGTAACCCTCTTCCTGCTCGGTTTTGTAAAACCCTCTTTCGCAATAGATGGTATAATCCTTTCCGATGATGGTAGAAGGGCCGAACATGTAGGCATGTTTGGTCGTAGGGTAATAATCCAGTCTCAGGGAATGGAGCTGGGCTTCCGGATTGTTGAGCGTAACATCGTTGCGGAACTGGTATTTTTTCAGGGTCAGGAAATAGCGCCCTTTCTTGCTGGTGAGGACATTGGTAGTGTCTTTTATGGTACCGAAAGAATTGTAGTAGGCTTCCTGTTTCTTTCTGTCAAAATACAGGGTGTCGGTAGTGAGCGTCATGTCCGGGTTTTGCAATACCACATCTTCTTTGGCCAGGGCCAGCTTGGTGTTGCCGTCATACTCGATGTAGCCGCTGTTCATCTGTATGGTGTCGCCTTGTTGAAGGAACACATTTCCAAAGGCCTTGAGCAGGTTTTCTTTCTGATAGAAAACAGCCAGGTCGCACCAGAGATCGATACCTTCGTGTTCGAACTGAACCTGCCTGTCGTCCCTGCTGAAAATAGAAGCCCCGGGGTATTTCTCTTCATTCTGGTTGTATTCCCCGCTATATACAATATTGATCTTCTTCTTCTTTTCCTGTGCATTAGATATTATGGAAAAGAGGATGAGAAGGGCAAGGGATATTTTTTTCAGATAAATCGGCACGCCTTGAAATTTGTTCCAAAAATAGGCTTTTTTGAACAGGAAATTGCGGATTTAAGAGGAAATTAATAGTGGTTGAAGGTTGAATTGAAAGTTACAGGTTACAGGTTTTAATAAGAGATGATGATTTTCCCTTTATCAAAACCTGCAACTTGTAACCTGTAACCTGTAATTATTTAATCTACCGGTTAATAGTCTGTGTCCTGTCCGGGCCTACGGAAACAATTTTAACCGGGACCTCCAGCTCTTCTTCAATAAAGCTGATATAGTCTTTAAAGGCCTGTGGAAATTGAGATTCATCTGTCATTCGGGTCAGGTCTTCTTTCCAGCCTTTCATCGTTTTGTATATGGGAGAAAGATTTTCTTCCTCGATATTAAAAGGCAGGTGAGAGATTTCTTTCCCCTTATATTTATAAGCCGTGCAGACCTTCAGGGTGTCGAAGCCGCTTAATACATCTCCCTTCATCATCATCAGTTGGGTTACTCCATTTACCTGTACGGCATATTTCAGGGCTACGAGATCTAACCAGCCACATCGCCGCGGCCGGCCGGTGACAGCTCCGAATTCGTTTCCGTTTTTTGCCATGGCCTTTCCTGTTTCGTCAAACAGTTCCGTAGGGAAAGGGCCACTTCCCACACGGGTAGTATAGGCTTTGAATATACCGTATACCTCACCGATCTGGTTGGGGGGGATGCCCAGGCCTGTACAAGCTCCGGCGGCCGTAGTGTTGCTGGAAGTGACGAACGGATAAGTACCGAAATCTATATCGAGCAACGACCCCTGTGCACCTTCGGCAAGAATGGTCTTATGGTCCTTTTGTGCCTGATGAAGAAATTCTTCAGAATCTATAAAGGTCAGGGTTTTCAGTTCTTCTACGGCTTCGAAAAATTCTTTTTCAAGTTCATCCAGGTTGTATTGGATGTCCACATCATAATGAGAAATGATGGATTCGTGTTTGTCTGCCAGATTTCTGTATCTTTCCTGCCAATCGGCCATTTCCAGGTCGCCTATACGCAAACCGTTACGTCCGGTTTTGTCCATGTATGTAGGACCTATTCCCTTTAAGGTAGAGCCTATCTTTGCTTTTCCCTTGGAGGCTTCGGAGGCTGCGTCCAACAGGCGGTGCGTAGGCAAAATGATATGGGCTTTTCTCGATATGATGAGTTTTTTCCTGTAATCGAGATCAAACTTTTTAAGCCCTTCCAGTTCTTTTACAAATACCACGGGATCAATAACCACTCCGTTTCCTATGAGGTTGATGGAATTTTCGTGAAAAATCCCGGAAGGAATGGTTCTTAATACGTGTTTAATGCCATCAAATTCCAGGGTGTGCCCTGCATTGGGACCGCCCTGAAACCGGGCGATGATGTCGTAATTTTTAGTGAGAACGTCTACGATCTTGCCTTTTCCCTCGTCTCCCCACTGGAGCCCGAGTAGTAAATCTACTGCCATTGTCTTGTTCGTGTTAGTCTTGTCTTTTGAATTAATGCAATATGTTGGCCTCCATCAGGTAAGGTTAGCTCCCCGGCGCGGCAGGACCGCGCATCCCGACGGATGACCTGTGTTGTAACTATTTCTGTCGTTTTTATGGTTTTTCTTCTTCTTTGGTAGCGTAAAAATACAGGGAGTGGTTGTGTATCTTAATGTTGAACACTTCCTCTATGGTTTGTTTTATGGACTGGATGCGAGGGTCGCAAAACTCCATAACCTCACCGGTATCGGTAAGGATCACATGGTCGTGCTGCCTGTCAAAATACGATTTTTCGTAATGGGCCTGGTTCTGGCCAAACTGGTGTTTCCTGGCCAGGCCGCATTCCAGAAGCAGTTCTATGGTGTTGTACAGGGTGGCCCTGCTTACCCGGTAGTTCTTGTTCTTCATTTTTATATAAAGCGACTCTATGTCGAAATGATCGTCACTTTCATATATTTCCTGGAGTATAGCGTAGCGCTCAGGAGTCTTCCTGTGGCCGTTGTCTTCAAGGAAGCGGGTGAAGACATTTTTCACTATCTCTTGGTTCTTTTTATTGGTCATAACAGAAGGCATATCAAAAAGAATTAACACACAAACTTACATATTTTTTTTTCGTTTCTGCACAGTTTGTCAAAACCGGAAAATATGTAAAGGATTAATATTGAATCGGTAACTCATATGATGCTACCGATTTTTAACGTTTTTAGATGAAAATGTACGGCCGGAAACCGTATTTTCATATCCGGGCCCTCCCCGGGGGGGAAGCATACCGGAATATTGGCCGTACAAAGATACGCAAAGATTTTGGTTTCCCTGGCTTTAGTTTTATTGTGATCGACAGTCGTATTTCCCTCTCCCATCAACAGGTTAACGGAAATTTATACCAGTCACAATCAATCCCGATCAACCCGGTTGCTGAGCAGGGCCGAAGCACCGACTACATCCTGGACACCTTGTCGATCCCGTTTACCTTTTTAAGGTTATCAATAAGTTTTTTGAGAATGGTGTTATTTTTCACTACTACCGTGATCTTGCCCGAAAACACCCCGTCATTGGTGTCGAAATTAATATTTTTCATATTGACGTGCATATTGTTGGAGATCACTTTGGTAACATTGTTCACCAGGCCCATATTGTCTATTCCCGAGAGGTTGAGCATCACGATGAATTCCTGTTGTGTGGAATCTATCCATTTTGCGGGGATAATCCTGTAAGCATAGTTAGACTGCATGGCAATGGCATTCGGACAGTCTTTTTTGTGCACTTTAATGCCTTCGTTTACAGTGATAAAACCAAAGACATCGTCTCCCGGAATGGGGTTGCAGCAATTAGAGAGCTTGTAGCTGAGTTTTTCCTCTTCCCTGCCGAAGACGAGCAGGTCGTACTTTGCAATGACTTCTTCCTTGTTCAGGTCTTCCTGGACGGCTGGAGGAGCTTTACGGATACGGTTCTTGAAGAAATTGATAAATGTATTGGTACGCGAAGCCGCAAAGTTTTTAAGCATCTGGTTGTCAATCGTACCGATACCTACACGGAAAAAGAGGTCCAGGCTGGTCTTGAGTTTAAAATAGTTGACCAGTTCGTTGACCACTTTTTCATTGAGCGTGATCTTCAGGTGCCTCAGTTTACGGCGTAGCAATTCTTTACCTTCTTCACCGATCTGCTTCTTGTCTTCCTTCAGGGAGGTCTTTATCTTGGACCTGGCCCTGGCGGTTGTGGCATAATCGAGCCAGTTGGCATTGGGTTTGGATTGTTTGGACGTTATGATCTCTACCTGGTCACCGCTTTTCAGCTCATAGCTGAGGGGTACCAGTTTTCCGTTGACCCTGACTCCGCGGGTGCGCATGCCGATCTCGGTATGTATGTTAAAAGCGAAATCGAGTGCCGTTGCTCCTTTGGGAAGGGATTTTAGCTCTCCCTTGGGCGTAAATACAAATATTTCTTTGGAATAGAGGTTTAATTTAAATTCTTCCACAAAGTCCACTGCGTTCGAATTGGGGTTTTCCAGGGCTTCCTGTAAGCGGTTTAGCCATACTTCGATGCCTTGTTCTTTCTGTTCGCCATGTTTATATTTGAAATGTGCGGCATAACCCTTTTCCGCGATCTCGTGCATGCGTTCACTGCGTATCTGTACTTCCACCCAGCGCCCTTTCGGTCCCATTACCGTGATATGCAGGGCCTCATAGCCGGTAGATTTGGGTGAGGATATCCAGTCGCGAAGCCTCACAGGGTTGGGGCGGAAGTGATCGGTGACAATGGAATATATTTTCCAGGCGAGGAACTTTTCGTTGGCCGAATCGGATTTGTAGATGATCCGGATGGCAAACTTGTCGTAGACCTCATCATAGCTCACATTTTGGGCCTTCATTTTTCTCCGTATTGAAAATACGGATTTCGGCCGCCCTTTGATTTGGTAGTTCAGCCCCTCCTTGTCGAGGCTTTCTTTAATAACATCGGTAAAGGAGGCGATGTAGGCTTTCTGGTCTTCCTTGCTTTCTTCTACCTTGCTGAGGATATCGTTATAGACTTCCGGCTCGGTATATTTCAGCCCGAGGTCCTCAAGTTCGGTCTTGATATTGTACAGGCCGATACGATGGGCCAGGGGAGCGTAGATATAGAGGGTTTCTGAAGCAATCTTTACCTGTTTGTGCTCGGGCATGGCCTCCATGGTCTGCATATTGTGCAGGCGGTCCGCGATCTTAATAATGATTACCCTTACATCGTCGTTCAGCGTGAGCAGCATTTTCCGGAAGTTCTCGGCCTGGAGGGAAATATCCTTTTCTTTACTGAGGTGGGAGATCTTGGTTAGCCCGTCAACAATAATAGCCACGGTCTTACCAAACATGTCCTCAATGTCTTTCAGCGAATATTCGGTGTCCTCTACCACATCGTGCAGCAGGGCAGCGGCAATGGAAGTGGCATCCAGCCCGATTTCCGAAGCCACGATCTTGGCCACGGCTATGGGATGGAAGATATAGGCTTCCCCGCTCTTGCGCCGCTGGTTTTTATGGGCATCAACAGCCGTGTCAAACGCTTTCCGGATCAATTTTTTGTCTTCATCGGTAAGCGTTTGATAACTGATGCGAAGCAGTTCTTTATATTGCTTGGCAATTTCCTTGTTCTCTTTTTCCGTATCAATCACTACTGCCATAATTGGGCTGTTGTTTTATCGGTTACAGGGCTTGCGTACATTCCGGTTATTCTCGGTCCGGCTCCATGCCCTTATATAAAGTTAGTAAAACTTTTATAATTAAATAGCAAAATCCATGCCTTTTACACCCCCCCTGCCCCCCTCAAGGGGGGAGCCTTATTTCTTTTAAAAAGAGGAACAATTCCCCCTTGAGGGGGGCAGGGGGATGTTCTCTCTCCTTAACTCCGAACTAAGTTCTGAACCCGTTGTAAAAGGGTGGGGTGAGAGTAATGCATTTTTACGTAGGCCTGATGTGGGGTGAGATTGCTCAGGCTGTTCCGGGAGAGTTTTTTCAGGGAGGTGATTAGCGGTTCACCGGCAAAAGTTTCCCTGGCATAGTTGTCTGCCTGGTACTCGAACTTCCGTGATATGTAATTCATGATAAGCCCGGTGAGTTCCGAAACCGGGCTGTACAGGATGCCAAATGCGATCAGGCCGATATGAAAACTCTGCTGCGGCACGCCCAGGGCATAAGACAATTCGGGGATATTGATGCAAAGCGATAATATATAAAGTGTAAAACCGGTGAGCAATATCGAAGCCAGCATGTTGAAAAGGATGTGTTTCTTCCGGTAATGGCCTACTTCATGTGCCAGGACGGCCACGATCTCGTCGGTGTCCAGGTCCTTTATAAGCGTGTCGTAGAGGGTGATCCGCTTCTGGTTGCCAAAACCGGAAAAATAAGCGTTGGCCTTGGTAGACCTTTTGGAGCCGTCGATAACGAATATTTTTTCGAGGGTAAAACCCACTTGGGAAGCGTACTTTTCGATAGCAGTTTTGAGCTCGCCTTCTTCCAGGGGTGTTTGTTTGTTGAAAAGAGGTACGATAAGCCTGCTGTAAAACATGTTCATAAATATGGTAAAGATGGCAATGGCGCCCCAGGCGTACAGCCAGAAATGTTTTCCGGCTACCTGGTAAAACCAGATGATAAGTGCCAGAACGCCCCCGCCGAGTACGGCTGTCATGGCCCAGCCTTTCAGTTTGTCGAGGAAAAAAGTTTTCCGCGTGGTTTTGTTAAAGCCGAATTTTTCTTCGATGACAAAAGTGTGGTAGTACGAAAAAGGAGTAGTAATAATATCACTGGCAAACATAATAATACCGAAGAAAACCAGGGCAATAACGATCGGATGGTCCGAGATCCCCCGGGCGATGTGGTCGACGTATTCAAACCCGTCCAGAAAGAAAAAAGCGAGGGTAAGCACTAGCGAAAATACGGATGAAACCACCGAAAATTTATAATTGGTCTTTTTGTAGGCCTGGGATTTGGCGTATTTCTCTTCGTCATATACGTCGTCCAGTTCCGGGGGAACGGGATCGTCATAATGCTTTGCATTGAGATAATCGAGTGCCTGGTCGATAATAAATTCCAGCACCAGTATGCCGATGATAATGTAAAACAAAGTTGTCGGTGTCATCGTTTTTTTAGATTGGTATGATGGGCAAACTTCGTGAAAGTATATCAGATAATCAAAGACTATAAATAATAATCCCTGGGGAGGGATAGAATGGAACAATGCTTATTTAAACCCCCGTTGCCGTTTCGCTTCGAAAATAAGGATAGCGGCGCTAACAGAAACGTTCATGGAGTCGATCTCGCCCTGCATGGGGATAATGATATTGCGGTCGGAATGTTGCAACCATTCGTCACTCAGTCCGGTGGCTTCCGTACCGACCACGATGGCAGTCGGAACCGTAAAATCTGTGGTATGATAGTCAACGGATGCAGTGAGCGCCGCACAATTAATATTTATTCCTTTTTCTTTCAGGAAGCCTATAACCTCTGCCGTGTTACCCACAGCGATCGTTCGGGTAAATACACAGCCTACACTGGAGCGAATAATGTTGGGGTTATAGAGGTCTGTTTTGGGATTGGCAATGATCACGGCATCCACATCGGCTGCATCGGCCGTGCGGAGCAATGCTCCGATATTTCCGGGTTTTTCCGGGGCTTCGGCTACGAGGATAAGCGGCTCCTTCCTTTTAAAAGAGATCGTATCGAGGGAATGCCCCCTGCTCCGTGCGATGGCCAGGACACCTTCTGTGGTTTCCCGGTATGCGATTTTCTGGTATACCTCTTTGGAAATACTGATGATTTCGGGACGGGGGGAAGTGGTGTCGAGAAGGCTTTCAATTTCATTAACAGGACAGATATCCGGATAGATAAATACGGAAGTAAGGGAATAATTACCTTTTAGGGCAAGGGACAGTTCTCTTTTACCCTCCAGGACAAACAGCCCGGAAGTCTTTCTGGCCCTTGATTTTTCCTTGAGCTGGACAACCTGTTTTATTAATGGGTTTTGGACACTGCTGATCGTTTTCAATACCGGAGGTTTTCCGGCAAAAATACGAAATCTTATGGCAGTTGTGGGAGTAATTGCATTTAAACCAGTTGCTGGCCTTTAGCATTGACCAGGTGGATGCCATTGATACCACCAGGGCGGTAAAATATATCCTTACGTGGTTTGACCGGCCTCGTGTCCAGGTCAGAGAGATCGGCATCCGGCGAACACAAATGTTCGACTTCCTCCGGCCATTTAAACTTTTTTGCCTGTTTGCGTAAGGCCCTGTCGAGGAGCGGGCCACCTGCCAGCCATTTCCCTACATTGCTGATCGGGTCTAATATCCAATAGAGGAAGAAACCTTGATCCCGGTGTCGTTGTGCCGCGGGGCTGGGTGGGCGAATAGCATCCTGAGGAACCTTGTCCGGGTCTGGTTGTACTGCGTCCAAGCCTTGCTCCATATAACGGCGATAAAATTCCAAACGTCCCAAACTGCCATACATTCCCGGGTCGCGCCAGTCCATATGGCCTTGAACAAGATAAGGTTTGCCACGATGGATTTTTTTCAATTGGTCATCATTAAACTCTTCTCTTTCCACTTCTGGAATGGGAAAAAATAATTCCAGGTTATGCCCGGCAATGCTGGAGCTAAGAAATGGTTTTACATCCCGCCATGCTACCGTTGCTGCCTTGTTCTTTCCCCTTCCTATATGGAGTAGTTGTGCACGCCGATTAAAACGTACCCCTCCTTGCCCGATGCCAAAGAAAAATATAAAGAAAAAGCCCCAGGCCATTGCCGGAAGAAACAAAAAGCCCCAGGAGAAATTACCATTGGCGATCAGATGATAGAAGAACAAGATCAGGCCGAAATTATGAAAAAAGAACACAATGTATAATATGTAATCCCCCCTCACCGATTCATCATCCGATACCTCGATAAATATATCGTTGTATTTTTTATTATTACTAAGGTCGTCATGGAATACTGCATCCTCCGGCCACATGGCAATATCTATATCGAGGAGCTCGCTATATTCGCTATTTGCCCTTAGGTTGTTTAACCGGGTTTCAAAATCCAAATTATTCTTTTGTTCGTTTATCTCCGTCATTATAGCTGTTAAATTGAAAGCAGTCGAAAGGAGCTACTTCATAGCCCCCCCGACTGCTTTTGATAGTGAATCATATGTTAACGTTTTGCTTCGTATTTACCCATATAACGCTTCCACAACACGGTCTGGTGCGATTCCAGGCTTATTTCCCGGCCCTGGATAAAGGCGTGGGAGAGGGTATTGGTACGCATATCGAGTGCATCGCCCTCCGATATGAACAAAGTGGCGTCTTTCCCGGTTTCCAGTGTTCCGGCAAGATCGTCTATACCGAGTATTTTGGCATTGTTTTCTGTGATAAGCTGCACTGCTTTTTCCCGGTCCAGTCCGTAAGCTGCACAGGTGCCTGCATAGAAAGGTAGGTTACGGCTGTTCATGCGTTCCATGGCACCGCTCATTTCCAGTCCGGTCAGTATGCCTTTGTCGTTCAGTATTTTGGCCAGCATATAAGGTCGTTTTACATCGGTGTCTTCCCCTGAAGGAAGCCTGTGTGGCCTGCTGATCAGTACGGGGATATTATGCTTTACCAGGAGATCGGCCACTTTATCGGCTTCATTCCCTCCAATGATAACCACTTTTTGAATCCCGTTGGCCTTGGCGAAGTTTACAGCATCGGTGATCTCCTTCGCTCCGTCGGCATTGATAAACAGCTTTTGTGAACCGTCAAAAAGACCTTCGACAGCCTCGAATGGCAGGTTTTTCGGAGAGCGTTTTCCCTTGAGGTAGGCTTTGGCCCCTGAGAGGAAATTTTTCAACTTTTCCACGTCCTTGTCGTAGTCCTTGTTTGGCTTAAATTCAGTGGGGCCGCTAAAGCTCCATCCGGCCGACTGAAAAGCATTGGGCCAGTGTACATGAATACCGTCGTCTGTCTTTATCGAAGCATCTTCCCAGTTCCACGCATCGAGCTGAACCACGGAGGATGTCCCGGAGATCAGTCCGCCCCGGGGAGCTACCTGGGCCATGAGTATACCGTTGGGCCTGCAGCTTTCTGTTACTTTGGATTCGGCATTATAGGCGATAAGGCTTCTCACATGAGGAATGAGCTCTCCTGTATCAGCCTGGTCGTTGCTGGCTCTTACCGCATCGACTTCTACCAGCCCCAGGGTGGAGTTGGCTGCGATAAACCCGGGATATACGTGTTTTCCGGAAGCGTCTATGACCTTGTCGTATTCAGAGGCCGATGCCCCCGATTGCGGGCCTGCATAGGTGATCTTTCCTGCCTTGAACCCAATGGCACTGTTTTCTATAACGCTACCGTTGCCCACGTGTGCCGTAGCCCCGGTGATGAGGATGGATTCGGTCTGTTCTGGCGCCGGGGTTTGTTGGGCAAAGGTGAGAGCACTTACAAACAGGGCTAATATGTATAATGTGTTTTTCATTGTAGACATAAACTTTATTTTGTGAAGATTAAATTCCATATACTTCAGTATCACAGTGGAAATGTTTATCCTCTTTCTTTTTCGGAGCCTGTGTTTTTTCGCCTTTGTTCTTGGCCTCTAACATCTGGTTAATGAGTCTGTTCCGCTCCTGTGCAATACTTTGCTGCCGTTGTTTCATGTTTTCATAATCGTAGTAAGGAACCCCTTCGATAAATGTCTTTTCGGCAATGGCATAGATAGACAGCGGGTGATCGCTCCACAACACCAGGTCGGCATCTTTTCCGGCCTTGATACTGCCCACCCTCTGGTCCAGGTGCAGCATTTTAGCGGGGTTGATAGTGACCATTTTCCAGGCTTCCTCTTCCGAAACACCTCCGTATTTCACCGTTTTTCCGGCTTCCTGGTTAAGTCTCCTGGACATTTCGGCATCGTCGGAATTGATGGCCACATTGAGTCCCTGGCTTTGCATGATGGCTGCATTATAAGGAATAGCATCGTTTACCTCGTATTTGTAGGCCCACCAGTCGGAGAAAGTGGAAGCGCCCACGACGCCGTGTTCTTTCATTTTGTCGGCTACTTTATATCCTTCGAGGATATGGGTAAAGGTATTGATGTTGAAGTCGAACCTTTCAACCACTTTCATCAGCATGTTTATTTCACTCTGTACGTAAGAGTGACAGGTAATAAAGCGTTCTTTATTAATGATCTCGGCCAGGGTTTCCATTTCGTAGTCGAAACGGTAGGGTTTGCCACTTTTCTTTTTGGCATCGTATTCTTTGGCACGCTGGAAATAATCCATATACACCTGCTCCACGCCCATTCTCGACTGCGGGAAACGAATGGTTTGCAAGTCTCCCCAGTTGGATTGTTTTACATTTTCGCCCAGGGCAAACTTGATGAACTTGGGAGAGTTTTCATAAATGAGTTGATCCGCAGGTAGTCCCCATTTTAGTTTGATGATAGCCGAACGCCCTCCGATGGGATTGGCCGAACCGTGCAATATCTGGATGGAAGTGACCCCTCCGGACAGGTTTCTGTATATATTAATATCATCGCCATCCACGACGTCTTCTATGCTCACCTCGGCTGAAGAATTATGCCCCGATTCATTGATGGAAGTCGCTGCTATATGTGAGTGTTCGTCTATAATCCCTGCGGTGAGGTGTTTTCCTGTTGCATCGATCACTTTGGCCCCTCCGGCGGACAGGTTTTTGCCAACACGGGCTATTTTTCCGTTTTTGACCAGGACATCCGTGTTCTCCAGAATACCTTCATCCTCACTGGTCCATACCGTGGCATTCTTAAAAAGTATGTTTTCCTGTTTGGGGAGTTGTGCAAAGCCATATCCATTGTTAGGAAAGGTGAGGGGAACCATCTCCGGGATAGTTTTTTCGTCCTTTTTATCGTCCTTGTCCTTTTTTTCGTAGTCAGATTTTTTGGTGGCTCTCCATGTACTTTCCGTTCCATTGGCCAGTATGGCTTTTCCGCTCAGGGAACCGGGGGCGGTCACCAGGGAGTTTAGCCGGACAAAACCCGTGTCTCCCTCTTTTTTAGGGGAAAAAGCAAGATTAAACCAGCCCTTGCTATAAGTGAGCTTGGTTTTTAATGTTGTTGTATCCGATTTTAATTCGGCCTTGGGTTTGGCAGGTTCACCTGTGATTTTCAGTTTGTAGGTGTTTCCTCCAATGGCAAGATCGTATTCGCCCCGGACGTCAATGAGGCTCATATCATTGATGGTGTGTTTGTCTCCCTGTACCCAGTTCTCGTACAGTGTGGTTTTCTTGTCAAAAATATCACCCGAGGTGATGAGGAAGTTTGCGTAGCTTCCGTTTTTCAGAGAACCGATCACCTCCGATTTGCCTAAAAGTCCCGCGGGAATCGTGGTAAGGGCTTCCAGTGCTTTAGTTTTGTCCAGGCCGTAATCTATGGCCTTCATGAGATTGGCTTTAAAATCGGCTGTTTTTTTCAGGCCGGCAAGGGTAAAGGCAAACGGAATATCGTTTTTGGCCAGTGCTGCAGGATTTCCGGGAGCCTGGTTCCACAGGCGCATATCGGACAGAGCCACTTTTCCCGCCTGATTGGGATCGGAAACATCATAGGCCTCAGGGAAATCCAGGGGAAGGATAAAGCTGGCTCCGGTGGCTTTTATTTCCCGGATACGCTGGTATTCGTCCCCGCCGCCTTTCAGGATGTATTGCAGCCCGAATTCCTTGGCGATCCTGGAGGCACGGAGGTCGTTCTGATAACCGTCCGCATCGAAGATTTGTGGCAGGTCCTTGTTGGCATTAAGCGCTTCGAGCGACATGTCCTTGTTTTCCGCATGCCCGGCAGCATACCATTTGGCATCCCGGTACATCTGGCGGAGCAGTGCCATAGCCCCCATAAGTGAGGTTGGATAGTTTTGTGCAGAAGCTACACTCTTGGCAAAGGAGAAATGCTGTGCCGCCTTCTGGCCTATGATACGCATATCACTGTTGTCGGTAGAATCAAGGGCCACCAGCACACTTGTGCCCCTTACAATGCCATCTGCAACATGGGTGTTTACCGTACCGAACCCGGCCTGGAGTAATTCCCTGGCTTTTTTGGTATCGAAAAGGAATTTATCTACCGCATTTTTTTCCGGCATAATATGGTCGTTCCAGTAAAATCCCTTGCGGGAAGCGTCGTATTGGGGCGAACGCCGCCCTCGGCCTTTTTTTGCCGGTTTTTGTACACCGAATTCACTGTACATGTCTATGAAAGAAGGATAAATGTGCTTTCCCTTCAGATCAATGACCTGGCTGTTGTCCGGGACAGAGACCCCGTTCCCGGCAGCAACCACCTTTCCCTTTTGTATAAGAAGGGTGCCGTTGTCTATTACCTGTGTGGGAGTTACGTAGATCCTGGCATTGGTAAATGCCGTGTAGTTGTTGTCTGTGGTTTTAACACCGTCGTTCTTTGGAAAATACTCCTGTGCGTGCAGGGTAATCGAACACAGGAATACCAGTAATAATACGGGTAGCCTTTTTCTCATAACGTAAATTTGAATTAGAGTTTAGTTGGCTTAAAGTTAATATAACTGTTAAAAACCGGGAGTTAGTTAAGGAAACTTTAACTTTTGACTGCTAGTATCTGAATAAATTATGGTGAATTTTTATTTTAAACAAAATCCGGAACGGATGGCCCATCACGTAGAGGAGCACAGCTTCCTCACGTTGAGACGCACGGCCGTGCGTCTTTAAGAGGACTAGGAATATTGGATCAAGCCAATAGGGTCATTGGCCATCTATAACGGATTTTCTTTGTGGTAATTGACCAGCAACGCCACCACATAGCTATACGTTTTTATTCCCCCCGCCTGGCTGTTGGCCTTTAAATAGGCATTAAAGGTGTTTTTAAAAAAAGGTTCCACCGGATTCTCGTATTTGCGCCAGAACAAGGTCACATCAGTATAGTTTTTCAGGATACCTTTGTGCATTTGCTCCTTGAGCTTTTCAAAGGTTTCCGGATCCCTGCGGTAGGCCTCATTCAGGCAATACCGTAGCATATAAGCATATCCGGAATACCTGAAATAAATATCCTTATTACGGGTAGCCGCAAGAAAACCGATAAAATTGGCCTCGTTTTCTGCAGAATACCCGATCTGGTGTGCCTCTTCATGGCAACTGACCATAGGGTAGCGGTAATCCACTCTCAGGCCGTTTACCTGGGCTTCATTGGTAAACGGGTTCAGGTATCCGCTATATCCCATATAGGTAAGGGGAAGCGAAAAGAGGGAATTTTTCACACTTCTCGGGGCATAGGAAAACCCGGGCATCTCCTTTGCGGTTTCTGTATATCCGGAGACCGACATACGGTATATTTCTTTTCTGGAATACGGGATTTCTACCATAACGGTATCATTTCCTGTGATCTCCAGTTGTATGGCATTGGTACGGGCAATAAGGCTTTTGGTAAAATCTACCAGTTCTTCTGTGGTGTAAGTGCTGTCCATATCCAAAGACCGGTGCAGGGGGGGGCGGTAATAGTTCATGCCCCAGAACACATGAAATGCGAAATAGGCAAAAGATATGACGATCAGGACCTCCCGGAAAAAATACCAGGGCTTTCGAAGCACAGATCTCAGGTTCAGGAAAAGGAACCGGAGAATAAGGATTCCCGCAATACCGTAAAATACGTCGCCCACGGAAAAAGGGACCCATCCGAAAGCATACCGGGACCCTTTGGATATCAGCGGATAAACACCGTTACTGTAATATTTTTCGATAAAGCCCGGGGCCAGGGCCAGCAACTTTATGCCGATCACTTGCGGGATAATGGAAAGCGCAAGGAGGTTTTTCATCTTTTCTGACATGGCCTAAAAATAGGAAAATATATTGTAAGAGATGTGAGAAAGTGAGAAGGTGAGAAGGTGAGAAAGTGAGAGTATTGCAACTTGCAACCTTTTACTCTGACTCCGGTCGAAGTGCTGAAGCGGTGAATTACTCAATTATGATGTGTTTGCCCTGATTGTAAAGAAAGTTTCCCTTAGTTTTGTAACAAACAAAAAACAGGAATATGAATTCAGAGATACGATCGTTAGAACCCAAAGAAGTGTGGAACAGGTTTGCCGACCTCAATGCCGTACCACGGGCCTCGAAAAAAGAGGAGCAGGTCATAGCCTTCATGCTGGATTTCGGTAAAAAACTGGGGTTGGAAACCTTTAAAGACAATACCGGGAATGTCATTATCCGCAAACCTGCAACTCCCGGTATGGAGAACAGGAAAGCCGTGGTACTGCAATCGCACCTGGACATGGTGCACCAGAAAAATGCCGATACTGATTTCGACTTTGCTACACAGGGCATAGAAATGTACGTCGCTGCCGACTGGGTAAAGGCCAAAGGAACTACCCTCGGCGCTGATAACGGCCTCGGAGTAGCTGCGATCATGGCCATACTGGAAAGCAATGAAATACCTCATCCAGCCCTGGAAGCCTTGTTTACTATTGATGAAGAGACCGGAATGACCGGGGCACAGGGGCTTGAAAAGGGAGTGTTGAAAGGAGAGATACTCCTTAACCTGGACACGGAAGAAGACAATGAAATAGGTATAGGCTGTGCCGGAGGTGTGGATATAACCGCCACCAGAACCTACAAGGAAGAGCCTGTGCCGGAAGGTGCCGGGGCTTTCAGGATCACCGTAAAAGGCTTGCAGGGCGGACACAGCGGTATGGACATTCATAAAGGTCTGGGCAATGCCAACAAGATCATGAACCGGGTGTTGTTCGACGGTTTTGAAAATTACGGCCTGTGTATCGCCGGGATCGATGGGGGAGGATTGCGCAATGCCATCCCCAGGGAAAGTTCTGCCCTGGTTGTGGTAGATAAGGTAAGTAAGGAGGCCTTTGAATTTGAATTTGATGAACTTGCCCGAACCATTAAAAACGAATTAAAAACAATGGAACCTTCACTGACCATCGCTGCAGAACCTGCGGAAACTCCCGGCGCCGTTATGGAACTGGGTGTACAGGAAGGAATAACCAAAGCGCTCTATGCCGCTCATAACGGAGTGTACAGGATGAGTGCCGATATGGAAGGGCTTACCGAAACCTCCAATAATATTGCAAGAGTGATCATAAAGGATGGTGAGATCAAAATATCCTGCCTTACCCGTTCATCCGTAGACAGTTCCAAAACCGACCTGGCCAACACGCTGCGTGCCACATTTGAACTGGCCGGCTGTGAGGTGAAGCTCTCCGGAAGTTATCCCGGCTGGCAACCCAATGTAAATTCACCTATACTTAAAGTCCTCCGGGAGAAATACGAAACCCTGTTCAATGAAAAACCGGATGTAGCTGCCTGCCACGCCGGACTGGAATGCGGCATACTCGGGCAAAACTACCCGGAAATGGACATGATAAGTTTTGGCCCCACCATCCGCGGAGCACACTCTCCCGATGAAAGGGCCGGCATCACCTCCACACAGAAATTCTGGAAATTCCTCCGCGAGATCTTAAAAGATATTCCGGAGAAAAAATAGGCTTTCCTCCCCCGGGAAGTTGTATCGGATAGTAATTATTATATGAAGTTCTTCAGGCTCCTTCCTTTATCAAAAGTGAGGAGCCTTGTTTTTTAGTTTTAAGTAAGGTTTTGATTAGATTTTACATGCATACCCGTTTTCTCCTGATATTCACCAAAAGCCCTATCTTTACAAACAGCTACTAAAAACTGGTGAATTTCATTAAAACATACAACGACGTAAACCCTGCCGATAGCCGGATGACCTTCTGTATCCGTACTATGGAAGATATTTATGAAAAAAGGGGAGGGACACCGGACGAACCGCACCGGCATGATTATTATATTGTGCTGCTCGTAAAAAAAGCCAGGGGAACACACAGTATAGACTTTAACGAATATGAATTTTCCGGGAAACAGGTCTACTTTATCAGCCCCGGACAGGTGCACCAGATCGTGGAAAAGGAAAAATCGTATGGTTATGTCATTACGTTTTCCTCCCGGTTTATGCTGGAGAACCAGATCGATTCCTGCTTTATCGAAGACATCAACCTTTTCCGGGACTACGGAGATACCCCGCCGCTTCCTCTCGATGAAGAACAGGAAGAACGCTTAGCGGCCTATTGCGAACAAATGATGGAATGGAGCCGCACCCATATGAAGTTCCGGTCCCAGGGTATCGGTTCATTACTACGGCTTTTCCTCATTTCCTGCAATAACCTGTGCAGCATACATGGAGAAAACCCCCAGCAACTTCAGGCGGGAGGCACACTTTTTAAGGACTACAAAAAGCTGGTGGAAGATCACTTTACGGAGTGGCACCTCGTTTCGCAATATGCCGATGCCCTGCACGTTACTCCCGATCATCTCAACAGGGTGGTAAAGTCCCTTATCGGAAAGACCGCCAAAGAATACCTGCAATCCCGTATTACCATTGCAGCCAGGAGAATGCTCTATTTTTCCGGTCAGCCCCAGAAAGAGATCGCCTATACCCTCGGGTTTTCGGAACCGGCCCACTTCAGTAGTTTTTTCAAGAAATGTACCGGGATGTCCCCGTCTGATTTCAGGAAGTAACTCCGGGGTTTTGGTATTCGGTAATCGGTAAACAGTGATCGGTGTCCGTTTTCTCAATCTCCTTGTTCCATCTCTTCCGGTTCCCGAGCGGAGCCGAGGGATCGTATTTTTATAAGGCTTTCCCGTATTCTTGTATTCCCCGGCGTCTTTAATGTTCGGATCTTTGTACAGAACAAATAAAAGGAGTACGATTATGAAAACAACATTGCACAGGGCAGATACAAGGGGACATGCCGATCATGGGTGGCTCAATGCCCATCACAGTTTCAGTTTTGCCAATTATTACAACCCCGAAAGGATGAACTTCGGTGCCCTTAGGGTACTTAACGACGATATCGTAAGCGGGGGGATGGGATTCGGTATGCATCCCCATGACAATATGGAGATCATTACCATACCGCTCCGGGGCGACCTGGAACACAAAGACAGTATGGGAAACACAGGCCGTATAAAAAACGGGGAAATACAAGTGATGAGTGCCGGTACGGGGATTTTTCACAGTGAGTATAACCCCAACAAGGACCAGGAAACCAATCTCCTGCAAATATGGCTGTTTCCCAACGAAAGGAATGTAGAGCCCCGCTACGACCAGATATCCATTGAAGATTACAGGAAGAAGAACGAACTGTACCAGGTCGTATCGCCCGATGTAAACGGCCAGGGAACATGGATACATCAGGATGCCTGGTTCAACCTCGGGGATTTTGACAAGGGGACTGCCCGCGAATACCACCTGAAAAAGGAAGGTAATGGCGTATATCTCTTCGTTATGGAAGGAAGCGTGAGTGTAAACGGGCAGACCCTGGACAAACGGGATGCTTATGGCGTATGGGATACCGATAAGATATCCATAACAGCCGAAAATGATGCCCGGTTTCTCCTTATGGATGTGCCGATGGCCATTTAACAAGGTATTTACGTTGAAAAAGAGGGCTAAGTTTACTATATTTATATGTCATCATCTTACAAAAATATTATGGGAGAAATAAAGCATATTCACAACGATAAAAAAGGCGCTTTTACCTGGCGTGTGGATAAAAAGCGCCTGGCGGAAATGACCTACGTCATGGCCGGGGAGAAAAAAATGATCATAGAGCACACCGGGGTGGACGAATCCCTGAAAGGGCAGGGTATAGGGAAAAAACTACTGGAAACACTGGTGGGCTATGTCAGGGAAAAGGGCATCAAAGTGGTGCCTTTATGCCCCTTTGCCAATGCCACCTTTAAAAAAGTAACCGAATGGCAGGATGTCCTGGCCTGAAAACCTTAAAACAAATACTGATGTCCAATACAGATCTTATCATAGCAGAAAGAAGCCGGGATATAGGTGATTTCCTGGTAGGGAGGTTGATCCCTTTCCGTAAAAAACGAATGGTAGGCCCGTTCATATTCATAGACCATATGGGCCCCGAAAAACTGGGACCGGATAAATATATGGATGTGGACCAGCACCCTCACATCGGACTGGCCACGCTTACCTATCTCCTGGAAGGGGAGATCATGCACAAGGACAGCATAGGCACCGAACAGCGTATCAATCCCGGTTCGGTGAATCTCATGGTGGCCGGCAAAGGGGTGACACATACCGAAAGGACCCCGGCAGACCTCAGGAACGGACATGAATTTACCGTGCACGGCTATCAGATATGGATAGCCCTTCCGAAGGAACTGGAAGATATGGCCCCTGAATTTTATCATATTTCGAGGAAAGACCTGCCTTCCTGGACCGAAGACGGAGCCGAATTTACCCTGGTGGCCGGAAAAGGTTTTGGTAAAGTATCTCCCGTACCCACCCATTCCGACCTGTTCATGGTATCGGTAGAAGCAGGAGAATCCTTTAACCTGGATATTGCCGGAAACCTCAAAGGGGAGATAGGTATCTGTATTGTGGAGGGCAAGGTCAATGCCTGCGGTCAGGAAGTGGGGGGCGGGAATATGCTGGTCTCCAAACTCGATAACCAGTGTGCCCTGCAGGTAGAAAAAGGAACACACCTGTTACTGTTCGGCGGTGCGCCGTTTGAAGAAGAACGGTATATCTACTGGAACTTCGTGTCGTCTGACAAGGAAAAGATCGAAAAGGCAAAAGAGAACTGGCGGGAAAAGCGGTTCCCGAAAGTTCAGGAAGACGACACCTATGTGCCGTTACCCTGATAAAAAAACAATATAATTATTGAAATAACAAAAATTTAAAAAATGGAAACAACAGCGAACAAAGTAACATGGAGCATAGACCCTGCCCATTCCGAAGTACAGTTTAAAGTAAAACACCTGGTGATCTCTACCGTAACCGGTCAGTTCACCTCCTTTTCGGGAGGGCTGGAAACCAACGGCGAAGGTTTTGACAATGCCAAAGCCGTTTTTGAAGTGGATATAGACAGTATCTCCACCAATAACAACGACCGGGACAATCACCTGAAATCTGCAGATTTTTTTGATGCCGAAAATCATCCCAAACTCATTTTTGTCTCTACGGGCTTTAAAAAAACGGGAGATGACACTTATGAAGTTACAGGAGACATCACCATCAGGGGAAACACTAAACCCATAGTGCTGAAAGCAGAACACGGCGGCACAATGGTAGACCCTTATGGCAATACCAAGGCCGGGTTTGAGATCACCGGAAAACTCAACCGCAAGGAGTTCGGCCTGGAATGGAACGGTGTTACGGAAGCCGGGGGCATTGTAGTAGGTGATGAAGTGAAACTGCTGCTAAACCTGCAGTTTGCCAGAAATTAAATTAGGGTTAAATACCATAGAGGGTGTCTGATAAGTATCTTAACGTCAACCTGAATTCGTTTCAGGTTCTCATACCAATGGTCCGATCGGCATGAAGGGATGCTGAAACAACTCTTCGACTGTGCTCAGGGTGACAGTTCAGCATGACGGGTTATAGGGTTTTTTAGACACCCTTTTTCCATACATTTATACGGAATAAGGAAGTTGAAGGGAGTTATTCAGAAATTGAAAGTATAATACAACTTCTTATTTTTTTTATCCTCTTTTTTGAGCTATCTTGTACTTACTTATTCAAGATAGAAATATGCTTAACCTTCAATTAAAGAACAGTTTTATCTGTTTATTTTTTTTACTGTCTTTTTTCGGTCACGCTCAGAACCTGCGCCTGCAAAAAGGCACGGTTACGGATTCTGTTCCCATACCAGGTACTGACCTTTTGCACTACGCCATTTACCTGCCGGAAGCATATACTGCGGAAAAGAAATGGCCGGTGATCTTTGTTTTCGATACCGAAAAGAGGAACAGGGAAGCCGTAGAAGCCTTTACTGCTGCTCCCGGGGGGCGTCAGTATATTATCGTGGGGGGCAACAGTGTAAAGAACACTTCATACGAAGCCAATTTTTATCTGGCCAAAAGACTTTTTGATATTGTTCTGGAGAAATTCCCGGTAGACCCTAAAAGAATATATACTGCAGGATTTTCCGCAGGGGGAAGGCTGGCCACCGCCATTGGTGCCATTTCCAAGGATGTGGACGGAGTCATTGCCTGTGGTGCTGCCCTGCCCGGGAATGAAAAATATATGCCCCGGAAAAACGATTTCCTGTTTGTGGGCTTGGTAGGAGATGAGGATGGTAGTTACAGGGAGATGAAAGGTACGGTGAGCAGCTTCAACGGGAAAAAGTTCCATGCCGACCTTCTGGTATATGAGGGGGCATCTCATTATCCTCCGGCGGAATACGTGGACAAAGCCCTCCGGACCCTGACTGTAAAATCCATCGCAAAAGGAGCCCTGCCAGGCAGTGAAAGGAAGATAGACTCCCTCTATCTGAAAGATATGGACTTTAACAGAAAACAGGAAAAGGAAGGCCGGGTTTTCTATGCCTTTGAAGACCTGAAACAACTGACAACCAATTACAGCAGTTATAAAGATAAAGACGGGTTTAAACAAAGGCGAAAGGAGATCCGGAAGAACAATGAGTTCCGGAAACAGCGTAACGACAGTTACGGGATTTCCGAACTGGAAAACTATTATATGGTGGACTACCTGACTTTTCTGGGAGAAGATATTTCTGCTGGAAACATAGGACAGCTCCCATCCTGGGAAGAAGAGATCATAGCGCTGGAAAAACTCGAAAAGGGCAAGAACCAGGCCAAGGCCAAAATGGCCAGGCGCCTGAAGAACATGCTGAAATCCGTAGTCCTGGAAACCATACCTTCACTGGATGAAGAAAAGGACATTGATAAATTGCTGTTTGTCAATGCTTTTGTGGTATTACTCGATCCCGAACAGGAAGAGGCCTATTTCAACATACTGAAATACAGTGTGGAGAAAAGCGAATACGGCATGGCGCTCTTTTACCTCGAAAAACTGTTACAAACCGGTTTTAAAGATGTGAAAAAACTGAATGAGGACGAAGATATTTCCCTGTTACGGATACAGCCGGAATACAACGACATCCTTCGCGATTACGGTTTAAAAGCACTTTACTAGCCTAACATGAATAATGGATAAGAAAAAAGGCTCCCCTCTTCAGATGAAGGCACGTGCTGAGCTTGTCGAAGTAGGGGGGTGTCACGCTTGCGGGACGGGGAGTTTGACCAGGCCCGAACCTTGGGTGTAACTCTGAAATTTTATATTTTCCCCATGGCTTGGGCTTTCAAACTCCCGATATCTCGGGACAGGCTCTCCGATCCCGATTTCAATCGGAACCACCTCCCTTCGTCTGAAGGGAGGAACTCTTTAGAAAAATTCAAATAAGGTTACAGTCTAAAGCACTTTGGCTTCAAAGAGCTTATCCGTTATTTACGTTAACCTAGGTAAAACACTTCCCGATTTCGTCAAAGAACGGACTTGATGTTTTCCGGCGGGCGGCCTATAACGGCTTTTTTCCCGGCAATGACGATCGGCCGTTCGATCAGTTTGGGATTTTCGGCCAGGGCTTTTATGACTTCGTCATCCGATAAGGTTTTGCCTTTGTAATTTTCTTTCCAGATGCTCTCATTCTTACGTACAAGATCTATTGGTGATATGCCCAGCAGGTCTACGATTTCGCGGAGCTCTTTTTCTGAAGGGACCTCTTCCAGGTATTTGATCACTTCAAATTCTTTTCCGGACTCTTCCAGTATGGCAAGCCCTTCCCTGGATTTCGTGCAACGCGGATTGTGATATATCTTTATCATTTTTTAAATTTTTTAGTCAAACAGCAAACCGGATAACGCTTTTTACAACCGAAAATCCGTGTCATCCGCGTGCCATTTTAAGGTTTTAAATACTGATATCAAATTTCTTAAGGCTTTCCTCGAGTTGTGATGGCGATGTAAACCGGATACCGTTTATACCGATTTCATTGGCCGCTTCTATGTTCCTCCGGTTATCGTCGATAAAGATCGACTTTTCCGGCTCAATCCCGAAGCGGTTCAGTGTAAGGTCGTAAATGTCACGGAAAGGTTTTCGGGTCTTTTCCGTACCAGATACAACAATACCTTCAAACCAGTGCAGGAAGTCAAACCGTTCCAGGGCGATGGGGAAGGTCTCGGCGCTCCAGTTGGTCAGGGCCACTATTTTGTATTTCTTCTGTGCGATCAGGGATCTGAGGATATTGACGGTCCCGTCAATGGCTCCGCTGAGCATTTCTTCCCACCGGCCGTAATACATACGTATGTGATCTTCGTGTTCCGGGAAAAGGGCAACCCGTTCTTCGGTGGCTTCGGCCAGGCTTTTGCCGGCGTCCTGTTCCTCGTTCCAGTCCGAAGTACAGATATGGTCAAAAAACCATTGCATTTTTTCCCGGTCGCCGTTAAAAACATCCAGGAATACGTATTCGGGGTTCCAGTCGATAAGTACACCTCCGAGGTCGAAGATGATGCTGTCAATTTCTTGGCTCATGATATTTTAGATAATAGATTTGAGACTTGAGATTTTAGAACGTTCTGTTTCTTATCCTGTATTTTAAACGCAATACATGGGACTGTCTAAAAAGTAGCTTTTACGTCACCCTGAACTTGTTTCAGGGTCCCATTCCGACCGTCCGATCAGTGTTATGGGATGCTGAACAGGCATGACGGATATAGACTTTTTAGACCCCTCCCCCTACATTTATTTCTAATTGTCCTCTTCTTTTTGGCCCATCATCATCAGGTAGGCCTTCAGGAACGGGTCTATTTCTCCGTTCATCACGGCATCCACATCGGTGGTTTCCTTTGCTGTTCTTACATCTTTTACCAGTTTATACGGATGCATCACATAGTTTCTGATCTGGGAACCCCATTCGATCTTCATTTTTCCGGCTTCGATCTCGGCCCTTTTCGCCTGTCGTTTTTTCAGCTCTATTTCAAAGAGTTGTGATTTTAGGAGCTGCATGGCCTTGGTCTTGTTGTCCAGTTGCGACCGGGTTTCCGAGTTCTCTATAACGATCCCCGTAGGGTGGTGGCGCAGTCGTACAGCGGTCTCTACCTTGTTGACGTTCTGTCCTCCTGCACCGCTGGAACGCATGGTCTCAAAGGTAATATCGGCCGGGTTGACCTCGATCTCTATACTGTCGTCCGCGAGGGGATATACGTATACCGAGGCGAAAGAGGTATGACGTTTGGCATTGCTGTCAAACGGGGAAATACGCACCAGGCGGTGCACTCCATTTTCTCCCTTGAGCCATCCGAAAGCATATTCGCCGTCGATTTCCAGTGTTACTGTTTTTATCCCGGCAACATCGCCTTCCTGATAGTTGAGTTCCTTGATCTTGTATTTCTGGGATTCTGCCCACATGAGGTACATACGCATGAGCATAGATGCCCAGTCACAGCTTTCCGTACCTCCGGCTCCTGCAGTGATCTGTAATACGGCACTCATATTGTCGCCTTCTTCCGAAAGCATGTTCTTGAACTCCAGATGTTCTATGTGCTCGAGGGTGTTCTTATACTGAATTTCCACTTCTTCGGCATCGACATCGCCTTCCTTAAAAAAGTCATACAGTACTTCCAGGTCGCCTGCGAGGGCTTTACTCTCTTCATAGCCCTCCACCCATTTTTTTTTGCTGCGGAGCGATTGCATCAGGACTTCGGCTTCTTTCGGATTATCCCAGAAGTCCGGAGCATAGGTTTTTTCTTCTTCGTTCTGTATTTCTATGAGTTTGGCATCAATGTCAAAGATACCTCCTTAACGCACCAAGGCGCTCAATAAGGCTTTTCACCTGTTCGGATGTAACCATGTATGTAATTTCTGTTTTTGACGGTATTTTACCGCCAGCTCATTTTCCAAGCAAAAATACTATTTACGGGGAGCAGGAAAAATTATTTATTATAAATTTATAATCTAAACCGACGAACCGTATGAAAAAGACCATTTTCCTCATCCTGCTATGCTTCGCAGAAATGGTACAAGGCCAGTTCCTGGACAAAAAGAAAGATCTCGAGAAGTTTAACGGATACTTTGATTTTTATTACGACGATGCCGAAGGAAAGATCTACCTGGAAGTGGAAAATCCCGGGACTGAATTTTTGTATGTCTATTCCTTAAGCCAGGGGGTAGGCAGTAATGATATAGGGCTCGACCGGGGGCAACTGGGCAACGAACAGATCGTGTATTTTAAAAAGGAAGGCAATAAACTGCTACTGATACAACCCAACATGAAATACCGCGCCATTACGGACAATGTAAAAGAACGCCGGTCCGTGGAGCAGGCTTTTGCAAAATCCGTATTGTTTGGCTTTGAGATCAAGGAAAAACGAAACGGGGCATATATTATAGATGTTACCGATTTTTTATTGCGCGATGCCCATGGTGTGGCGCACAGGTTAAAGGAGAAAAAGCAGGGAACGTATAAGCTGGACAAAAACAGGAGCGCCCTGAGCATGGAACGTACCAAAGCCTTTCCGAAGAATACGGAATTTGAAGCCTTAATTACGTTTGAAGGCGATCCTAAAGGAAAAGAGATACGCTCGGTCACTCCCGATGCCAGACTGGTGTCTGTAATGCAGCACCATTCTTTTATTGAGCTTCCGGACGACGGTTATGTCCCCAGGGACTTTACACCCGGCAGTGGTATGTTCTCGGTTTCCTATTATGATTATGCCAGTCCGGTATACGAACCTATCATTAAGAGATATATAGCCAGGCACCGGCTGGAAAAGAAAGACCCGGCAGCAAAAGTAAGCGAAGCCAAAACGCCGATCATTTATTACCTCGACCCCGGAACGCCCGAACCTGTACGCTCCGCATTGCTGGAAGGCGGAAGGTGGTGGAACCAGGCTTTCGAGAGTATCGGGTATAAAAACGCCTTCCGGTTGAAAATGCTTCCCGATGGCGCCGATCCAATGGATGTACGATATAATGTAGTGCAGTGGGTGCACCGCTCTACAAGAGGGTGGAGCTACGGTGCCAGTGTGCGCGACCCTCGTACGGGAGAGATCATTAAAGGACATGTAAGCCTGGGAAGCCTGCGCGTCCGGCAGGACTTTCTCATCGCCCAGGCCCTGATAAACAAACCCTTTGCCGAGCGTGACGATAACTACCAGGCCATGCTGGATATGGCCCTGGCGCGGATACGCCAGTTGTCGGCCCATGAAATAGGGCACACCCTTGGTTTTGCCCATAACTTTGCAGCCAGTATAAGCAACAGGGCTTCCGTAATGGATTATCCGCATCCGGTGGTAAAACTCAAAAACAGGGAAATAGATATTTCGGAGGCTTATGCTACGGGGATAGGAGCATGGGACAAAGTTACCGTAGCTTATGCCTATTCCGATTTCGGAAAAGGAGCAAATGAAGCAGAGGAATTGCACAATATACTGAAAGAAGCACAGTCCCGTGGCCTTCGTTTTATTTCCGATGCCGATGCCCGGGCACAAGGCGGGGCCCATGCCTATGCCCATCTGTGGGACAATGGGGAGGATGCCGTAACTGAGCTGAACCGGGTGCTCGAGGTCCGGGATGTAGCGCTCCGGAATTTTTCAGAAGATAATATTCGCGGCAGAGAACCCTATTCCGTACTGGAAGACGTATTCGTACCGCTTTATTTCTTTCACCGCTATCAGACCGAAGCTGCCGTAAAACTTATAGGCGGACTGGATTATAACTATGCCGTAAAGGGAGATGGACAATTTATAACTAAGGCAGTGGACAAAGAAGAACAAACAAACGCCCTGAGATCTGTGTTGCGGACGGTTTCGGCAGAAACCCTGGCCATTCCGGAAGATAAGTTAAACCTGTTCCCGCCACGAGCCCTGGGATATCCGAGGACAAGGGAATCGTTTACCGGAAAAACCGGGGTGGCTTTCGATGCCCTGAGTGCTGCAGAGACCGCAGCCGATTTTACCCTGAGGCTGTTACTTCACCCGGAAAAGGCATCCCGGCTGGTACAGCAAAAAGCCCTGGACAATGCTCAACCGGGATTGTCCGAAGTACTGGACGAATTGATCGCGGCCACCCTGAAAAAGAACTATAAGGACAGTTACAGGCAGGAAGTACAGCATATCGTCAATTTCCGGGTATTGTATTACCTGATGAACCTGGCCAAAGATCAAAAGGGATATCCTCAGGTCAATGCCATTGCCAAAGAAAAGCTGCGGGAAATGGCACAGGAGCTGAGCCCGATGGTTATAAAAGGAGATCGTAAAACCTATGCCCTGGAATACCTGGACAGGATAAAAAGATTTATGGAGAAGCCCGAAACCTTCAAGACCCTTTCCGTTCCCAAAATCCCGGACGGTTCTCCCATCGGTATGGACTGTGCGGATTAAAAGATTGATTGGAGATTGACCAGGCTACGCTGGAAGATTGAATGAGATGGAAATTTTAGGGTAAATCTCCTGATAGCGCGATTCAAACCCTCCGTCACACCTTGTGGTGAGACACTTCCCTTTATCAAAAGAGAGGACTCTGTAAAACTATCAATCCCGGAAAGTCTCCGAAGGGAATACCACTACGCTCTCGTGTCCGTTCTTGTCCACAGCAGCTACGCCAAAATAGAAGTTGTCAATAACAATACCATCCAGTGTAAGATGGTCGGTATTACCAACAAAGCGGCTGAACTCCCATTGCGAAGAGGTGGTATAACGCCAGTATATTTTGTATCCTTTTATGTTCGGATCGTTGACCTTTTTCCATTTCAGTTTGGCAGAAGCCTCAACGACGCCGCCAATAGCTACTTGTGCGGGAGCGGGAGGGCCCCAGGCCAGTGAAGCAAGGTTAATGGCATTTACTGCCGTAAGTTTTTTGGCATAACCGAAATTCACCCCTTCTATGACATCCCCGTAGGCAATGCCGTTCTCTACCCGGACATCCTGGTGCTGCCTGTTGTAATTTTCATGAGCTTCCATGATCCGTACACCCGCATAGCCCAGGTCGTTGAATGGCCGATGATGTCCGCCGCGGCCAAAACGGTCCAGGCGATAGACCATCATGGGGTTCATTTCCGGCATATAGGTCTGTACGGTTTTATGGATATAACGTGCCAGTTGCCTGGAAATACCATCGACCTCCCCGCCGTAAAACCTGCGCATGCTGCGTTCCTTTTCGGTTTCGGTAGGCGGAACAGGTTCGGAGAAGATACGGAAGGTCCGGTTGTCTATGACCCCGTCCACACCTTCAATATTGCCTATCATGTCGTTGTTAAGTATCCCGATGATGTCCCAGTTGTTCTTTTTGGCATATTCCGCCAAGCCTTTCCCGCCAAAAAGCCCTTGCTCCTCACCGGACAGGCCCACATAGACAATACTGCTTTCAAAAGAATACCCGGACAGAACTCTGGCAGCTTCGATGGCCCCTGCCATACCGCTGGCATTGTCATTGGCGCCCGGAGCGTCGGTCGTGAAGTCTACGGCGTCAGAGGCCCTGGAATCGATATCCCCGTTCATAATGATATATCGGTCGGGGTATTTGGTGCCTTTCTGTACGGCCACGACATTCACCACCCAGGCATCGTGGGGCACACGGTCGCCGTCTTCGGTGGTGACCAGGTCTTTCTGGTAAAATACATCGAGACAGTTGTTACAGTCTTTGGAGATCTTTTCAAATTCTGATTTGATCCACCGTCTTGCCGCACCGATCCCCCGGGTTTCGGAAATGGTGTCGCTAAAGGTGTTTCGTGTGCCGAAGCCGGCCAGTGTTCGGATGTCTTTTTCAATCCTTTCGGCAGAGACCCCGTCGATAATATCGTAGATACGGGGATCGGTCTGGGCAAAGGAGAGGAAGGCGGAGAAGATGAGAATACATGTGATATGAGGTTTCATAATGGTTGGGTTTAAGGTATAAATCAAATGTAGGTAGTTTTTTAATGATCAGCAATTACGTATTTGGGGAGGGGAAATGCCTGGGATGTTGAGCTTCTTTAATTAATCTCAGGGTTTCATTTATAAACTCCGTTTTACCTAATACGTATGCTCCTCTGTCGTGTTTGTATTTGGATGCTAATTCCGTTTTTAAATCCTCGTATTGTTTTGCCCTCTCGTAATTGGCGATCAGATAATCCCTGAAGTCAATCTGATTCCACATTGCATTGTCTTTCGGGCACATGTGAATATGGAATATCTGTTCTTTTTTTTCACCATTTGGGTCATAACCTTTGGCGAGGGACATATATGCTTTTATATTATCCCGTTCGGGAACTTTGAAGTATGTATATCCTAAATCCTGAAACTGGTCAATAAGGCTTTGCTCAAACAGTAATTCTTCAGGAATTTCTATCATGATGTCAATGTACGGCTTAGCCTTGATTTTTGGAATGGAAGAACTTCCGAAATGCTCAATCCTTAGTATAGTCTGGTTTCCGATTTTTGAGAGAATCCTTTGCTTTTCGTTTTCAAATACGGTTTTCCATTCGGGTTTGTGTTCAGTCAGTTCTACCGGGAAGAGCGTGTTCCAGTCCTCTTTTGTCAATTCGTATAGGTTCTTTTTCATTGAAGTCAATTTTTTCAGCTTGCAGATAATTTTGAAATGATTTAAATCTTTTTAAAGAAACCTTTTTGTTTTTAAGATTAAAAGAGCCCTTTCTTCAGTTGAAGAGGGGTGGATCGCTATTAGCAGGGACGGGCACGACAGAAGTCGTGCCGCCACCCTTTATCAAAAAAAGGAGTTCTTTAGTGCTGTAAATTACCGATATAGATTTGCTTTCTTAAGAGGGTAACGCTAAAATTTCTGCATTTACCGGTCTCCGTTTTTTTTCTTTTCACTAAAAGGAGGGAGTAACTTAGCGGAGACTTCTCCAAACCCTATCCGAACCTTATTGTTTTGGCAGTATCCTTTCATGGTAACGGTATCCCCGTCCTCAATAAAGGTCCTTTCTGAGCCATCTTTCATCTTCAACGGTTTTTTTCCACTCCAGCTCAGTTCCAGCATGGAGCCGTAACTGTCCGGTGTGGGGCCGGAAATAGTGCCACTGCCCATCATATCGCCCGAATTGACATTACATCCGTTTACTGTGTGGTGAGCAAGTTGCTGTGCCATGGTCCAGTACATGTATTTAAAATTGCTTTTGCAGATGGTGAGTGGTTCACTGTTTTCCGGTGCAAGGCTGACTTCCAGGTTGATGTCGAAGCTCTTATTGCCCGAATACTGAAGGTAGGGCAGGGGTGCTGGGCTTTGTTTCGGCCCTGCTACCCGGAAAGGTTCGAGCGCATCCATGGTTACGATCCAGGGTGAAATGGAAGAAGCGAAGTTCTTGGCCAGGAAAGGCCCGAGCGGTACGTATTCCCATTTCTGTATATCACGGGCACTCCAGTCGTTAAAGAGTACCATCCCGAAGATATAGTCTTCGGCTTCGTCTACGGGAATAGGCTCCCCGAGCTGATTGGCATCAGTGGTGATAAAGGCCATTTCGAGCTCAAAATCCACTCGTTTTGACGGACCAAATAGGGGGGTGTCAGTTCCCGGAGGCAATGTTTGCCCCATTGGCCTGCGTATAGGAATGCCCGAAGGTACGATAGACGAACTTCTGCCGTGATAACCCACGGGAATATGGAGCCAGTTGGGCAGCAGGGCGTTCTCCGGGTCCCTGAACATTTTGCCTACATTGGTGGCGTGTTCCTTGCTGCTGTAAAAATCGGTGTAGTCGCCGATCTGTACAGGCAGTTGCATTTCTATTTCGTCCAGGGTAAAGAGTACAATACGCCTGTGTTCTTCGTTATCCTTGAGTTTGGGGTTGTTTATATCGAAAATTTCTGCAATGCGGTTACGTACCAGCCTCCAGGTCTTTTTTCCGTCGGATATGAAATCGTTAAGGCTGTCCTGCAAAAAAATATCGTCCGTGAGCGGAATGCCCTCAAAATAACCCAGCTGGTGCAGAGCGCCGAGGTCTATGGCGGTATCTCCTATCCGTGTACCTATGGTAATAACGTCGTCCCGGGTAAGAAAAACACCGAAAGGGATGTTCTGGATGGGAAAATCGGAATCCTTGTTTACCTGTATCCAGGATCTTCTCTGAGGGTCGTTCGCGGTGATAGGCATAATAAAATTGTTGATTTATGTTTGATAAAAATGTATTCAAAGATATTATTTTCATCCAATTTACCGAATGTATTTGTTATTTTTGGGCATTTCTTAAGAGAAAGTTGATCCGGTACTCCGGAAACGAGGTAAAACGGTTGATTTTAACAGGCGAAATTAATACTTTAAAAAATGAAGAAACGAAAAGTAATCCCGGCCCTGTGGGAATTGAACCGGACCTTAAACCTTGAATTTTGAACGTTAAACTTGTCACCCTGAGCGCAGTCGAAGGGTTGAACTTTGAATTTTATACAATGCAACGAGACAAACAGATTTTTGAACTGATCGAAGCCGAAAGAGAACGTCAGTTACACGGGCTGGAACTGATAGCGTCCGAGAACTTTGTAAGCGAACAGGTCATGGAGGCGGCCGGTTCCGTACTGACCAACAAATACGCCGAAGGTTATCCCGGGAAGCGTTATTACGGAGGCTGTGAAGTTGTGGATGAAGTGGAAAACATAGCCATTGAAAGAGCCAAAGCCCTGTTTGGGGCCGAATGGGTCAATGTTCAGCCACACAGTGGTTCTCAGGCCAATACTGCAGTATATCACGCCTGTCTGAAACCAGGTGATAAGATCCTTGGTTTTGACCTGTCTCACGGAGGACACCTGACACACGGTTCTCCGGTAAACTTTTCCGGAAAACTGTACAATCCCGTTTTCTACGGGGTGGAAGAAGAGACCGGGATGCTCAATTACGATAAAATAGAGGAGATCGCCAAAAAAGAACAACCCAGGCTCATCATTGCCGGAGCCTCTGCTTATTCGAGGGATATTGACTTTAAGCGTTTCCGGGAGATCGCCGACAGTGTGGGGGCCATCCTTTTTGCCGATATTTCTCACCCTGCGGGACTCATTGCCAAGGGCATCCTGAACGATCCCCTGCCGCACTGTCATATTGTTAGTACCACCACCCATAAGACCCTCCGGGGCCCGAGAGGCGGAATGATCATGATGGGGAAAGATTTTGAAAATCCCTTCGGAATAAAACTGAAGAACGGTAAAACCCGGATGATGTCGTCCCTGCTCGACAGTGCCGTATTCCCGGGTAACCAGGGAGGACCACTGGAGCATATTATTGCCGCTAAAGCCATTGCTTACGGAGAGGCACTTACCGATGAGTTCCTGCACTATGCCCTCCAGGTCAGGAAGAATGCGCAGACCATGGCCGGAGCTTTTGTAAATAAAGGCTACAAGGTGATCAGCGGAGGTACGGATAATCATATGATGCTCATAGACCTGAGAAACAAGGATATCTCCGGAAAGGATGCCGAAAATGCCCTTGAAAAAGCCGATATCACCGTGAACAAGAACATGGTGCCTTTTGACGATAAATCACCCTTCGTTACTTCCGGTATCCGTATAGGAGCATCGGCTGTAACTACAAGAGGACTGAAAGAAGCCGATGTGGAAACGATCGTAGAACTAATAGATAAAGTGATTACCAATTTTGAGAACGATAAAGTGATCGAAGAGGTGAGAGCACAAGTAAATGCCATGATGAAAGAAAAACCACTCTTCCAGTGGTGATCTGAAAGGCAGGATCTGTATACTTCAATTCTGTTTTAAAGAGAAAAAGGAACAAAAGAGAAGCGGGCTAAAGTAATCTGTTAACGTCACCCTGAACAGATTACTTTAGCCCGCTTCTTTTTTTGTTTCGGTAAAGACAACGTATTCTCTAAAATCCTGATAAAAATACAAATAGCTTTTCCTTAGTTTATCAGGGAAATTTTGGTATTTCGAAATATTTTTGAGTTTAAAAGTGTAATTTTTACAATAAAATATTTGCTTTTTTGGGAAATCTTTGGTTACATTTGTAAATGTCATTATTACACTTATAAAATATAGCCACAACCAAAACTCAATTACATGGTAACCAAACCATCAAAAGATCACCACTCTTTCAGCCGTTGTCAAAGGTTGTTGTACGTGGTGGTGATGTTATATACAGCCGTAGGGTTGTATGCCCAGCAGGGGAGTACCGTAACCGGAACTGTTCTGTCCGGGGTAGACAATGTGCCTTTACCGGGGGTAACTGTCCGCGTAAAGGGAACCGACAAGGGTGCCGTAACCGACTTCGACGGGAATTACAGCATCCGGGCCACAGGAGAAGGTGATGTACTGATCTTCTCCTACATCGGGTTCAGGACGGAAGAAGTTTCTGTAAATGGTCAAAGCCGTATTGATGTTTCCCTGGAAGAAGACCTCGCCAAACTGGACGAAGTGGTCGTTGTCGGCTACGGGACCCAGAAAAAATCCGATCTTACCGGGTCAATCGCCGTGGTGGATGCAGAAGAGGTGAACAAGGTGTCCGGCAACGATGTCGGGCAGCTTTTACAGGGAAGGTCCGCCGGGGTCACGGTAACCGGGGACGGCGAGCCGGGAGCGGCGCCGAACATACGTATCCGGGGGGTAAGTACTTTCGGGGACAACCAGCCCCTGTATGTTGTAGACGGTGTTCCCGTAGGGACTTCCATTCGCGACTTCAGTCCCAGTGACATAGAGAGCATACAAGTGCTCAAGGATGCCTCGGCGGGGGCTATATACGGTTCCAGGGCCGCGAATGGTGTGGTGATCATCACCACTAAAAAAGGAAAGAAAAATACCGCACTGAAAATAGATTATCACGGCTACTACGGTGTAGATGAAGTAAACCGTAAGATCCCTGTGCTCGGCCGGGAAGACTACCAGGTGATCATCAATGAAAAACAGACCAACGCAGGCCTGGCCCTCCTTCCGGGAAGTGATCCTTCTTCTCCGCTTTTTGTGGATGATACAGACAACGACTGGCAGGAAATAGGACTAAAAACGGGAAGCCGCCAAAGCCATAACTTTAACTTTTCGGGAGGTGGGGAAAACATTACCTATAACGCCTCTCTCGATTATTTTGAGAACAAAGGGGTTTTTGTGGGGAACGGGCCTACTTACGAAAGGTATTCCGGAAGGATCAATACAAGCATTGAAAAGGACAGGTTTAAAATGTCACCCTCTCTGTATTATGCGCACTCTTTTGAAAATTCACTGACTTACAGGACCGATGTACTCACCGGAGGGCGGCCCCCGCTGATCAATGACCTGGTCATAGCTGTCCCCACGATGCGGCTACATGATGAGAACAACAGGGGAGGTTGGGGAGGTACCGATTCAGAGATACATCAGGCCATTGCCCTGAACGTTCCGGGGATAAACAGTCTTTTTGAAAATTGGGTAGAAACAGATCGCGTGTTTGCAGTGGTCAATCCCGAGATAAAATTACTGGACACAGAAGATCATAAGCTCACCTATAAACTCAACCTGAGCTACGATAAGACCCATGCCCGCGATTTTTCCTTCGTTCCCGCTTTTGAAATGGGATATTTCTTCAAATCCGGCATGTCGCTCCTGGACGACAACTCGAGGGAATATACGGTAAGCCTGGTAGAAAATACCCTGAATTATACGGCAACACTGGGAGACCACTCCCTGGATGTCTTGTTGGGCCAAACCTACCAGAAAAACAAGTATGTACTTAAGACAGGACATTCCGAAAACCTGCCCGAACCCTATTACCCGGTGCTTTCCAACGGGGAGAACCAGACCTCCGGCGGACTGGAGGAAGAAAGTGCCCTTGTGTCTTATTTCGGGCGTATCAACTATAACTTTGACAGCAGGTATCTCATCACGGCCACGGTAAGGAGGGACGGGTCTTCCCGCTTTGCCCCGGAAAACAGGTTCGGTACATTCCCGTCCATAGCCGTGGGATGGAGGCTTTCTAACGAAAGTTTCTTTAATGTCCCCGAAGATATTATTTCCGAACTCAAGATCAGGGGAAGCTACGGACAACTCGGAAACCAGAATATTAATGATTATCTGTACCAGGATGTTGTGAACAGGAATATACTGTATAACTTCATGAACAGGGAACAAATCGATAAAGTTTCGGGTGGATTGCAGACCAATATCTTTTCAAAAAATATAAAATGGGAAACTACGACATCGGCCAATATCGGGCTGGATGCCAGTCTGTTCAACAATGCTTTGGACCTGACTGTGGAGTATTACAACAAAAAGACCACCGATGTCCTGGTAGGAGTGCCCATCCCCGCATCTACCGGGTCTATCAACACAGCGCCCACCAAAAATGCAGGTAGCATCCGGAACTCCGGATTGGATATTGAACTGACCTATCACCACAACAACGGAAAAGAATTCAGTTTTGATATATCTGCCAACGCCAGCACGCTGAAAAACCGGGTACTTGCCCTGGGAGGGAATGACGAACCTGTTTACGGCACCGGTTCCAAAACCGAGGTCGGGGGAGAAGTAGGGCGGCATTTCGGTTATGTATACGACGGTATTTTCCGGTCACAGCAGGAGGTTGACGATTACGCTTTCCAAAGCGCGATCACTGCCCCAGGTGATATCAGGTTCAGGGACCTGAACGGTGACAATGTGATCAATGCCGATGACCGTGCCTATCTCGGCAGTGCCCTGCCTACCGTGACCTACGGGCTGAACTTTACGGCAAATTACAAAAGTTTCGATTTTACCCTGTTCGCCTCCGGAGCGGCCGGGTATTACATCAACAGCCGTTTGTACCGTAGCCTGATGTGGTCGACAGATTATATCAATTCCCACACCGATATCCTGGACCGGTGGACCCCAGAAAATACAGATACGAACATTCCCCGGGTAGTTACCAACGACCCGAACGGGAATGCAAGGGATTCCGACAGGCCGGGATGGTTACAAAAAGGAGATCACCTGAGGATCAATACCATTTCCCTGGGCTATTCCATCCCGGAAGACACCTTCAGCAGTTTTCTGCAATCAGCGAGGATATATGCTACGGTGCAAAACCTTCATACTTTTCAGAAGTACAAGGGGTTCAATCCCGATTTTAATTCCGGAGTGTGGAATCCCGGATTTGATAACGGAACCTATCCCAGGCCAAGAACATTTATACTGGGAGTGCAATTATCTTTTTAAACCAAGATCAGCCAAAAGACAAAGAGATGAAAAAAATAATTTTCAGTATAGCGTTGTCTACGGTCCTTTTTGCAGCTTGTAATGACGAACTGGACCTGGATAACCCGAATGCCCCCAAAACCGCAGCCTACTGGTCTACGGAAGACCATGCCGTAGAGGGGATCAATGCAGTTTATAACAGCCTTCTCATTGACGGCTATTATATGCGGATGACTCCTGCACTTACCGACGGCCGGGGAGACGATTTTAAGGGAGACAGCCCCTGGCTCGATCTTATACAGGTGGCAAATTTTACCATATTGCCTACCTCCGGTCCTGTACAGTGGATGTGGAGCGCCTACTATCAACAGGTTTTCCGGGCCAACCAGGTGCTGACCTATGTTCCGGAGATCGAGATGGATGAAGCCCTGAGGGACAGGTGTCTCGGACAGGCATATTTTCTGAGGGGACTGGCCTATTTTCACCTGGTGACCAATTTTGAAAAAGTACCGCTGATCCTCAGCGTACCTGTCGAAGAAGAGGAATATTACGAGCCCACCGCTACGCAGGAAGTCATCTGGGAACAGATCATTTCCGATTTTTCCAATGCACAGGAAATGCTTCCCGTAGATTATGCCAGTGTCGATGGTCCGGACCATCAGCAAAAAGGACGGGCAACCAAAGGGGCGGCGACAGGTTTCCTGGGAAAATCTTACCTCTACACCCGGAAATGGCCGCAAGCTGCTGCTGAGTTCAGGAAACTGATAGAAGGGCCTGAAGTTAATATATACGGCCTGATGGATAATTACCGGGACAATTTCAGCCCGGGAGCCGAGAACAATAAAGAATCCCTTTTCGAAGTGCAGTTCGCCACCCCGGAAGAAGTAGGCGGGACGGTGATGAATTACGGTGGAGAACCCGGGTCGAACTGGAGGCAGGTATCATCCGTAGGGCATACTTACGCCATGGACGGTTACGGCTATTCCGATTTTCTGCCTACACGATGGGTATATGAAGAATTCAAAAAGGAAAAAACGATGGATGGCAAAAGCGATCCCCGGTTGCTGGCCACTATTGCCTCCTACGAACCGGGCGATAATTCTACCACCGTATACGGCGGAACACCATGGCCTCATGCCGAAGGCGCCATCTATCCCCGAAAATACACGCACGACGGCCTGGAAGGCTACACCACCGAAAGCCAGGGAGGTGTGGAAAGGTCGGGCATCAATTACCGGCTTATGCGCTATGCCGATGTCCTGCTCATGTATGCCGAGGCCCTGAATGAAATGGGACAGACATCAGATGCCTATAACTATATCCAGCAGGTAAGGGACAGGGCCAGCCTGCCCGATCTGTCCGTAGTAAAACCCGGTATGGGCCAGGACGAAATGCGCGACCAGATCGCTCACGAACGTACTACGGAACTGTCCATAGAAAGTATCCGTATCCACGACATTATCCGTTGGGGATGGCTGTATGACGAGGAAAAGCTGGCCGAATTAAAGCAGCGCGATGCCGATTTTGTATCCTGGTCGCCCGGAAAGGAATACCTGCCCATTCCGCAAACGGAACTGGACATCAATCCTAACTTAGAACCGAATTCGGCCAATTAGAAAATTAATTAGTAGGTGTGTTTAAAAAATATCACGCGGCGACCTCCTGTTGCCGTGTGGTATTTAAACAATGAAAATCATTAAAACATGACAGGTTTGAAACGATGTAGAAGACTATCCGGAGTATTCGCTCTGATATCTCTCACCATGTCGGGAATACGGGCACAAAACCCGGTAATCACCCATAAATATACGGCAGACCCCGCTGCTCTTGTCCATAACGATTCCGTTTATCTGTATACCGGTCACGACGAGGCGGCCAAAGATTTTAACTTTTATGACATGAAAGAATGGCTGGTGTTTTCTTCTGCCGATATGGTACACTGGAAAGAACATAAAGTTCCGCTCAGGGTCAGCGATTTTAAATGGGCCAAGGCCGATGCCTGGGCCGCACAGGTTATAGAACGCAACGGAAAGTTCTACTGGTATGTCACTGTTACTCACGCTACCAATCCCGGTAAGGCCATAGGAGTGGCGGTATCTGACAGTCCTACGGGCCCGTTCAGAGATGCCCTGGGAAAAGCCCTTGTGACTAACGATATGACCAAAGCTACCGATATCAGCTGGGACGACCTGGACCCTACGGTTTTCATAGACGATGACGGACAGGCTTACCTGTACTGGGGAAATACGGTATGCTACTATGCCAGGTTAAAAGAAAACATGATAGAATTTGACGGCCCTGTTCTGACAGTTGATCTCCCGGAATTTACCGAGGCTCCCTGGATACACAAGCGGAGCGACTGGTATTACCTTTCCTATGCCTATCAGTTCCCGGAAAAAACAGCCTATGCCATGAGCCGGTCGATCACCGGACCCTGGGAGTTCAAGGGTATTCTTAACGAGGTAGCAGGGAACAGCAATACCAATCACCAGGCCATTATCCGTTTTAAGGATAAGGATTATTTTATCTATCACAATGGCAGTATCCCTACGGATGGAGGAAGTTTCCGGCGTTCGGTGTGTATTGATTACCTTTATTATAACGAAGACGGCACCATGAAGAGGGTAATTATGACCTCTGAAGGCGTTGATCCCGCCAGGTAGCCGGTAGAACAATAAGATCATGTGTAATGAGATAATTTGATAATAAGTTATCTAAAATCTAATATCTGAAATCTAACATCTAACCATCATGATAAAACCAATCATAACAAGTTTAGCCGGCCTCGTTTTTTTCGCCGGAGTTCGTGCCCAGCAGTCCGCCCCCCTGGTGGTCAGTGCGGATGACATCGTAGCGGAAATACAGCCCACTATGTACGGCATTTTCTTTGAGGACATCAACTTCGCTGCGGACGGCGGACTTTATGCCGAGCTGGTTAAAAACCGTTCTTTTGAATTTACTTTCCCGCTGATGGGGTGGTCCCAGCCCAATAGCGACCGTCATTCCCTGAATGAAAATTCCGGTTTTGCCAGCGTCCTGAGATCGAACAGGGAACACAATCCTCATTTTTGCAGGGTGGAGGTGAAGAACGATAAGGGATACAGCCTTATCAACGAAGGTTTCCGCGGCATGGGAATAAAAGAAGGAGAGACTTACAACCTTTCCTTGATGGCCGCAAAGCATGAAGGAAATATTTCCCGGGTACATTTCCGTTTTGTCGATGAATCCGGAAAGGTGCTGGGAGAGACATCCATACAGCCCGGGGACGGGGAATGGAAAAAATATAAAACGGCCATCATCCCGACCGGAACAGCAGCCAAAGCACAGTTAAAGATCACCTTTGAAGGGAAAGGCACCATTGACCTGGATATGATCTCGGTCTTTCCCGAAGAGACCTGGAAAAACCGCCCCAACGGGCTGCGGAAGGACCTGGTGCAGCTATTGTATGATATGGACCCCGGCTTCCTCAGGTTCCCCGGGGGCTGTATAGTAGAGGGAAGGACCCTGAACGAACGATACCAGTGGAAAAAGACCGTAGGCCCCATTGAAGACCGGGAAGGCATGGTCAACCGCTGGAACATGGAATTTGAGCATAGGCTTACACCGGATTATTACCAGTCTTTCGGGCTGGGGTTTTTCGAGTATTTCCAACTGGCTGAAGACCTGGGTGCAGAGCCCCTGCCCATCCTGAGCTGCGGGATCGCCTGCCAGTTCAATACAGGAGAACTGGCTCCTATGGATGAACTCGATCCGTATATACAGGATGCGCTCGACCTCATAGAGTTTGCCAACGGCCCTGTAAATTCCTCCTGGGGTAAAATACGGAAAGACATGGGGCACCCCGAGCCGTTTAACATGAAATATATCGGGGTCGGAAACGAACAGTGGGGCCCTGAGTACATAAAACGTTATAAGGTCTTTGAAAAAGCCATAAAAGAAAAATACCCCGATATGATCATCGTATCCGGAAGCGGTCCCTTCCCGGACGGAGAATATTTCGAATACGGAATGAAGGAACTCAAAAAACTGAACGCCGAGATCATAGACGAACATTATTACCGCTCTCCGGAATGGTTTCGGGAAAATGCAGACCGTTATGACAGTTACGACCGCAACGGCCCGAAAATATTTGCCGGGGAATATGCCGCACAAAGTGTGGCCATCGCCAGCCCCGAAAACAGGAACAACTGGGAATGCGCCCTTTCGGAAGCTGCATTTATCACCGGGCTGGAACGCAATGCCGAAGTCGTGCACCTCACTTCATACGCACCTCTCATGGCTCATAAAGACGGCTGGCAATGGACGCCGGACCTCATCTGGTTCGATAATCTGGGATCTTACGGAACACCCAATTATTATGTGCAGAAACTATTTTCCCGGAACAAGGGCACGCATGTAGTTCCGGTACGGCTAAACGGTAAGGCCATCACCGGGCAGGGGGAACTTTACGCTACCGCTTCCCTGGACAAAAACACCAATGAGATCATCGTAAAGATCGTAAACACATCCGGAAAGGAGAAGCAGGAAAAGATAACATTCAGAGGAGTTTCCCGCCTCGCGGATACTGCAAAGATCACTGTATTGCAAACCGGTGACCTCGCCGCCGAAAACTCTCTGGATCACCCGGTCAGTATATCGCCGAAAGAGAAGAGCGTAAAGGCGAAAAAGGACAGGTTGGATGTTGCCCTGCAACCGTATTCGGTCAATGTGATCCGGGTAAAGAAAAGATAAACCCGGAAGGCTTTTAAAAACAGAAAGAAAATAAACAATCACCAAAAACATAGAGCAGGTACAAAGCAATGAACACATAAGCAGTTAAAAAGATCGCAATTTTGTGTCCTCTGCGCCTGCTTTGTGCCCTTTGTGGTTAAACCATATACCATGAATTTCAGGAAATATTTATTCTTTCTGGCCGTACTGTATATCATTTCCCCAGGTTGTGCCCAGGATATAAGTGTCCACGACCCCGTGGTGGCCAAAGAAGGGGATAGGTATTACCTCTTTTGTACCGGTATGGGCGTTTCCGTGTTCTCTTCTCCCGACCTGAAGACATGGAAGAAGGAAAAACCGGTGTTTCAAACGGCGCCGTCCTGGTCGGAAGAAGTTGTCCCCGGATTTAAGAACCATATCTGGGCTCCGGACATTTCCTTTTACAACGGCAGGTATTATCTCTATTATTCCGTTTCCGCCTTTGCAAAGAATACCAGTGCTATTGGTGTGGCTACCAATGTTACACTGAGTCCCGGCGATAAGGATTACAAATGGACAGATCACGGCATTGTTGTGCAGTCCGTTCCCAACCGGGACCTGTGGAATGCCATAGACCCCAACCTCGTGTTTGATGATGCAGGGGCTCCCTGGCTCACCTTCGGTTCGTTCTGGGGAGGGATGAAACTCGTTCGCTTATCGGATGACCTCCTGTCCGTAGCACGGCCCGAAGAGTGGTATACCATCGCCAAAAGAGAACGCCATTCCTTTACGGAAGACACCCAGCCGGGAGATGCGGCCATAGAAGCGCCTTTTATCTTTAAAAAAGACGACTGGTATTACCTGTTCGTTTCCTTTGATTTCTGTTGCCGTGGAGAAGACAGCACCTATAAAGTTATGGCAGGGCGTTCCGAAAATATTTCCGGTCCCTATACAGATAAAGCCGGAAAACCCATGACCGAAGGAGGCGGTACCCCGGTCATAACGGGTAATGCCCGCTGGGCCGGTGCAGGACACAACAGCATCTACACTTTTGACGGAAAGGATTACCTGATCTTTCACGCCTATGACAATTCGGATGAGGGAAAACCCAAACTGAAAATAATGGAAGTATCCTGGAAAGATGGCTGGCCGGAAGTGGATCAAAGTAGGTTATGACCTGTGAACTTCAGGAGAAAATACGACCCTCATGCCTGTAAAATCCAGATAAAATACAATATTTATAATGCCTGCAACGCCCGGGTTTTCAAAAACTTTACAGATCCTTTACCCGCATATAATTCTTCTGATAGAGTTTTATTTTATAATCATAATCTGATGCGCTCATTTTTTCTTTGTTGGTTTTCAGGACTTCCAGGGCTTTTTGGTAGTATTTCCCCGCTTTATCATATTGTTTTGAGTCTTCCAGAAACTCTCCTTTACTGTCGTACAGATTATCATCTTCAGGACATTCGGCAATGGCGGTGTCTATGACTTTTATTGCTGAGTCGGGTTTGTCATCGTGAAAATAACTGTAAGCCAGGGTGTTTAAACTTGAGCTGTATGCCGGACCTAATATGGTTTTTAAGCTCTTTTTATAGCTGAGTACTCTGTCTACGTCATGGGACCAATAGGTTGTAAATTTTTTTAAACCGGACATGGAAGCAAACGGAAAAGAATTAAAATGGGTATAGTCTGACAAATCTTCAATTTCATAGGTTATCTGATCTGAAGGGTTGGTTTTTAACCAATCGTACCATTTCTCCCGTGCTTCTTTCCAGCCTTTCCACTGGCTTTCATCGGCATGGCTGACATAGATAAATTTCTCTGATTTGAGCGAGTTACCATCAAACTTTTTAAACCGTTCTATCATCTGTTCCTGATCATAAGCCATATTGGGCGAAACGGCAATGTAGTTGTTAAACAGATCGGGTTGTTGAAGCAGGCAGTAAAGTATAAATGTCCCTCCGTTGGAATGCCCCACGGCCGTTCGGTTGGGCAGGGTTCTGTAATTTTTTTCCAGGTAGGGAGTTAATTCTTTATAAAGGTATTCCAGGTGCTTTTGTGCATTGCCGTTCCACCCGTCGTAATAGGTTTCCGGATTTTCGTGTACGGGCTTAGGGAAAAAATCCGTATTCCGATTGTATTGGGTCGCTTCATCATAAGGCGAAACATCCCCGACAACGATGTACCGCTCATTACTCAAAAACTGAATGCCCGAATGGATCAGGTCAAAATAAAACCGTACCTGAGCATCAAATACGTAAATAACTTCATAATGGTCCTCATCCTCTTCAAAACCTGCCGGTGTATAGATCCAGACTTTCCTGTCCTGGTTGAGAACATCTGAATGAAAGTTGATTTTCCGGATGTTCTGGGCAAATGAAATTATTCCCGAAAGAATAAATAATAGTGTAATTTGATACTTCATATTTATAAAATTAAGGTTGGAGACAAAACTACTGTGGTAAACGATCAAAAAATTGGAAAAATGGGACAGATGCCCTGAAAAATATGGTAAAGAACAAATTTCAAAGGGTGTTCCAGTACAATTTTTCTCCGCCAAAGTTTTCTACCGAAGAAAATAGTTTTTTAGGATTGATCCCGGTTAGTTTCCTGAACTTATTGATGAATTCCGATTGGTCATAGTAGTCAAATTCCATAGCGAGTTCGGTTAAATTTTTTTCGCCATTCCCGCTCAAATAGTGATTAAAAGCCTTTCTGAACTGCACCACTTCCAGGTAGTCTTTCACCGTACAATTCATATGCTTTTTGAATTCCCTGTTCAGCGTTTTGGATGATGTTTTCATCGATTCGGCTACTTCTTTGACTTTCTTGTTTTGTTCGGTATTTATAATGAGTTCTACCGAGTTGATCAACAATTTGTTGTCAAAAACACATAATTGAGAGGTGAAAAAGTCATCCAAGAAACCTACTTTGGCATTCAAGTCCCCGGTTTTAAAGACTTTTTTCAGAGTGCCCTGCATTTTCTTCCTGAAGTAACTGAACGACAAATCGGTTCCCCGGGGAATAAACGGGCCGATAGGGACATCGGAAAAATATTGCAGGCCCAGGGGCTGAAAGACGATTCCTATTTTTTCAAAGGGAGAATTCATTATGGACCCCCTGAACTCCCGCCTGATACCGCCGTAGTAATGATGAAAGTAATCAGAATTGACGGGTTGACTCGTTGCCGTGTTTTGGTCAAATTTCAACATAGAGGCCTGGTAAACGGTTAAGGCCAAAAGATAATTGGGATAAAAAACAATTTTTCGTTGTAGTCCTTTTTCCGGAATGGAGTGGAAATAGTAATAAGCGATATACTTATGCAAAGACAATTGTTTCGGTTTGAGGGTGTGGAATTTTTCGGTCGGGAGTATTTTTTTCATTTTAAAGTCCGGGAATATTATGCCTTAATATTTTATGGTGTTAAGCCCGACTAAAACCAGTACCTGTTTTACCGTAACGGTATTCGTTTCCGGAAAGTGGTCATATAGAGGTGCAAATGATCTAAAACAGGGTTTTATATCGGTGTAGCCTCGGGTCTTAAGGTAAAAATACAATTTTATCCTGGAAAAAATGACAGCCTTTTGGGGCTGCTTCCGGTTGAACACACCACAAACCGGACATTTAGCCTGCGAAATGAACCCCGGAACCCCCGGGGTTCTTCACAACTCTTAATCATTCTGCCTGTGTTCGCGTATAACAATCCTGTCTAAAGCAAATTTTCCTCCGCCTTCGATTACAATTCCTATGACCATGGCGATAGCCAGCAGGTGAAATTCAAAACCTTCCCCGGCCTGGTTGCCGAACCAGTTCATAAAAAATCCGTTGCCCCAGTGATAAGGGATGGCCCCGAGCATTACTATACCTATGAGAAAAGCGGCAATGCGGCTGGCCAGGCCGGTCAGCAAAAATAGGGGAGCAAGGAACTCTGTCAGGATCACAGTTACGGCAATTATACCGGGAAGGCCGTAATCCTGTGTAAGATGGCCCATAACCGGGGAGAAGGCAGTTATTTTCTGATAACCGTGTGGTAATATCACTATGCCGAGGCCCAGTCGTAAAACCAAAGGAACAATGGTTCCGGAGGTCCGGAAAATTTTTCTTTTTATGGTATTCATCGCAGTAAGGTATTTTGTTCCCTGTAAAGGTCCGTAAAGAAAAAGGGGGAGAAAATGAACCAGGTCAATAAAAAAGGTTAAACCAGTTTAACTTTCTTCTTCAGGCCTGTTCTTGATCCTGCTTAAGAATTCTTTGGTAATGCCGAGGTATGAAGCTATCATATATTGCGGTACACGTTGCTCTATACCCGGGTACTGCCTGCGGAATTCGGTATACCTTTCTCTTGCGGGCAGGCTGAAATTCCTCACAAGCCTGTCCTGTGAAGCCACATACGCCTTTTGAAGAATAATACGAAAAAGGCGTTCAAGTTTCGGGATGTCGAGATAGAGCTGCTCCAGGGTATCATATGAGAACTGTACCAGTTCCGTGTTTTCCAGGCATTGCACATTGAAGCGGGCGGGGGTCCGGGTAATAAAACTACCGAGGTCGGTAACCCACCAGTTTTCAACGGCGAACATTACGATGTGTTCCTGTCCTTCCGGGTCGGGGTAAAAAGTTTTGAGACAGCCGGAAAGCACAAAATTCTCGTAACGGCAAATATCACCCTGCTGAACGACAAACTGGCCTTTGAGGTATTTTCTGTAACCTGCTTTAGAGACTAAAAGGGCTTCTTCTTCGGCAGACAGGTTTACATACCGGGAGATATAATTCAAAAGGGGAGTCGGGTCCATTCCTGCAAAAGTCTAATTATAGTATTTACTGTTCCAGACCATTCCGTTAAAATTCTTCCCCAATGCAAAGGCATAGAAAAGCGTAATACCGCATATGGACTTGAGTACAAAAAAGAACAGCATCCAGAAATGCGAGGCGTCGGGGTGGGGGGTGAACAGTTTTAGCGGTATCATCGCCGTGATGGCCAGGCTTATGACGAAGATAAGCAGGAACAGGTTAAACAGGTTCCGGAACGGGAGCATCATCCATTTTCTAAAGGGATGGAGGTCGTTGCCCCATCGGTGGATAAGGTAAAAGTAATCGTTGCCCAGGGGAGCGAAGAGCAGGGGATCATCGGCATTTTTCAGGCGGAACAGGCCTGCCGGAGCCACGAGCTTAAAACCTTTCAGTTCGGCATGGTGCTCACTTTCCAGTTGCTTGATCTCCGTGACGGCCTCGCGGGGAAATTCTCCTTTGTAATACCTGGTGTCCAGGAAACGGAGCCTGTAATCGGTACATATTTTTTTTATATGTGAAATATGGTATATGCGATCCGCATCTAATTTATCGAAATTGAGTTTATTGATTCCGGAGGGGCTGTTTTGCAGTTTCCCGGCGATCAGGAGGTCTTTTTGATGGTCTTCTTCCAGTATTCGTTCCACTTGTTGCAGTATATCGGGAGCGGACCTGTTACGATACCGGCGCAGTTTATCCTCTATGTTAACCCTGGATAATAGCATTTTTTTGAAGTAAGGAAGATATATTCAAAAGTACGGAAAATGAGGGGAACTGTCAAATGAAATATCCGGCGGAAATGTATGTCAGATAACACTCATAGCTTGTATTGTATGTGGAATTAACAGATCAAAATCTTTGTGAGACCTCTGTGTTGCCTCTGTGAGTCTCCGTGTAACAAATCCCAGGTTTGAGGGAGCTATTCACAAAGTATCACAGAGAGCACACAGAGATACACAAAGAAGCTGGGCTTATGCCAGGTCAAAGCGATCGAGGTCCATGACCTTGTTCCAAGTTGCGACGAAGTCCTGTACGAATTTCTCTGCGGAATCTGCATATCCGTAAACTTCGGCAAGCGGCCTCAGTTCTGAATTGGAACCGAAGATAAGGTCAGCACGTGTACCGGTCCATTTTAATTCACCGGTCTTACGGTCACGGCCTTCGAATATTTCATTGTCTTCCGAAACCGGCTTCCATTCGGTATTCATGTCCAGCAGGTTTATGAAAAAGTCGTTGGTAAGTGCTTCGGGACGTTTGGTGAAGACACCGTGTTGTGAATGGTCAAAATTAGTGTTCAGAACACGCATACCGCCGATAAGGACCGTCATTTCGGGTGCGGTCAGGGTAAGCAGTTGTGCTTTGTCTATCAATAATTCCTCGGTAGATACGGCAAATTTGGTCTTGCGATAATTACGGAAACCATCGGCAGCCGGTTCGAGATAGGTAAAAGACTCTACATCGGTTTGTTCCAGCGAGGCATCCATACGCCCGGGGGAGAACGGAACAGTGATATTGTGACCGGCATTTTTCGCGGCTTTTTCCACACCTGCACATCCTGCCAGTACGATAAGGTCGGCAAGGGAGACCTTTTTATTACCGGATTGCGCATCGTTAAATTCTTTTCGAATGCCCTCAAATGTTTTCAGTACGGTAGCGAGTTGTGCCGGATCATTTACTTCCCAGTCTTTTTGCGGAGCCAGGCGGATGCGGGCACCGTTGGCACCTCCGCGTTTATCGGAACCCCGGAAGGTCGAGGCTGAGGCCCAGGCTGTTGATATCAGTTGGGATACGGACAGTCCTGAATCCAGTATTTTAGCTTTCAATGCAGTGATGTCCTGTACATCGATCAATTCGTGATCTACGGCCGGGATAGGGTCCTGCCAGATAAGTTCTTCATCGGGAACTTCTGGCCCCAGGTAGCGGGCGTGTGGCCCCATATCGCGGTGAGTCAGTTTGTACCAGGCGCGGGCAAAAGCGTCTGCAAATTCGTCCGGATGCTCCATAAAGCGTCGGGATATCTTTTCGTAAACCGGGTCGAAGCGCAAAGAGAGGTCCGTGGTGAGCATGGTGGGACGGTGCTTTTTAGCCGGGTCAAAAGCATCCGGGATGCTTGCCTCGGCATCTTTTGCCACCCATTGTTTGGCGCCTGCGGGGCTTTTGGTCATTTCCCATTCGTGACCAAACAGGTTCTCAAAGAACAGGTTGCTCCATTGGGTAGGTTTTTGGGTCCAGATCACTTCCGGCCCCCCGGTAATGGCATCAGGGCCTTTTCCTGAACCAAAGCTGTTTTTCCAGCCGAGGCCTTGTTCTTCAATAGGAGCGGCTTCCGGTTCCGGTCCTACATATTTGCCGGGGTCTGCTGCTCCGTGGGTTTTTCCGAAGGTGTGGCCTCCGGCGATAAGTGCAACGGTCTCTTCATCATTCATGGCCATACGTTTAAAGGTCTCACGGATGTCAACGGCAGCAGCAAGCGGATCACCATTTCCGTTGGGGCCTTCCGGATCTACGTAGATCAGCCCCATAACTACGGCTGCGAGCGGGTCTTCCAGGTCCCGTTTGCCGGAATAACGTTTGTCGTCCAGCCATTTGGTTTCAGATCCCCAGTACACATCTTCTTCCGGTTCCCAGGCATCCTCACGGCCTCCGGCAAAACCGAAGGTCTTGAATCCCATCGATTCCAGGGCAACGTTCCCTGCGAGGATCAACAGGTCGGCCCACGAGATCTTTTTGCCGTATTTTTGTTTAATGGGCCAAAGCAACCTGCGTGCCTTGTCGAGGCTGGCATTGTCCGGCCAGCTGTTTAGCGGGGCAAAGCGTTGCTGTCCGGCCCCGGCACCTCCACGGCCATCGCCTATACGATAGGTACCTGCACTGTGCCAGGCCATACGGATAAACAGGCCTCCATAGTGGCCAAAATCCGCCGGCCACCAATCCTGGGAGTCGGTCATCAGCTCGTTAAGGTCTTTCTTTACGGCTTTCAGGTCAAGGCTTTTAAACGCTTCGGCATAGTTAAAATCCTCACCCATCGGGTTGGATATGGATGAGTGCTGGCGCAGAATACTCACTTTTAATTGATTTGGCCACCAGTCGCGGTTTCTTGCCCCCCCACCGGCAGCCTGTTTGGGTGCGCCACCGCCGTGGAACGGGCACTTGCTCATGTCATTTGAGTTGCTTTCCATGTTTAATCGTTTTTATTGTATTATACGTAAGTTCTTGTCTTTAAAATTACTAAAAAATCTGCCTGAACTCAATTCTTTGGATAGAATGTTATAATAATAAAATCGATTTTAGTTATATAGATATCTGTTTTTATTGTTATTGATTATTTTGAATGCGAAAAAACAGTATACCGTACGGGTTGTGGGGTGAATAACCGGTGGCAGTCGGCAATAAAAAAAGAGCAGACAACGGGGCGAAGATGCCGTTATCTGCTCTTTGATTTTGTCTTTGTATGTTTTTATCGCAATTCTGCCTGTAACTGCTTTTCAAAAGCCTGACGGAACTTGTCCATGATCTTGTCTACCTGTTTATCGGTAAGGGTCTTGTTTTCGTCCCGGAAGGTAAAACTCACCGCGTAGGATTTTTTGCCTTCCGGCAGCTTGTCGCCTTCATAAACGTCGAACAGGTTGATATTTTTCAGGAGCTTTCGCTCTGCCTGGCGTGCAGTGGTATAAATATCGCTGAACTGCACCGAAGTGTCCAGCAATAAGGCAAAGTCCCTTCGTATTTCGGGGAATTTCGGGATTTCTTTATATTTTATCCCGTCCGTTTGCAGGTGCTCCAGGATATTGTCCCAGTAAAAATCTGCATACAGTACTTCCTGTTTAATATCGAAGGTTTTCAGTATTTCGGAGTTGACCACACCTATATCTACGAGTTTAACCTTGTCGAGATTAAAGGTGATCCCTTCCGAAAAGACATCGCTCTTTACAGGGGTGTATTTGATATCTTCAAAGCGAAGGCGTTCCAGGACTCCGGATATGATACCTTTGGCGTAGAAGAAATTACTTTTTTCATGGGGATTGTTCCAGTTTTCCCCGGTCTTGTTCCCTGTAAGGAAAAGGGCAAGGTGTTTGTTTTCCACCCTTTCCTCTCCGAATTGATGATAGGAATTACCAAATTCGAAAAGTTTCAGGTCGGCCTGCTTCCTGTTGATGTTATAGGCTATGGCTTCCAGCCCGGAGAAGAGCAGTGTCCTTCGCATGATAGACAGATCGTTGCTCAGCGGATTGAGCATGACCACATTGTTCTCGTCCTTTATTTTGGCCGACAATGTATTGTATTTGGGAGAAGTAAGCGAATTGGACATGATCTCGAAAAAGCCCTGTGCTATTAGTTGGCTGGCAACTTTGTTCTGTATCTTGTAATCTTCGAACCTGGATGAATTGGAGATGGAGGCGTTCAGCTTTTCACCGAATTTTACGTTGTTATAGCCAAATACCCGTAAGATCTCCTCGATAACATCGGCCTCGCGTCGTACATCCACCCGGTAGGAAGGAATGGTAAGTCCCATACCTGCCTCTGTAATATTATTGACCTTGATTTCCAGGGAGCTGAGAATGGATTTTACGACTTCTTCGGGCAGGTTCTGGCCGATGAGGCGGTTGATCTTCTCATAGTGCAGAAATACCTGGAAATCCTCAAATTTCCTGGGATAAAGGTCTACCACGTCGCTGGTGATCTCTCCGCCGGCAACTTCCTGTATAAGAAGTGCTGCCCTTCTCAGGGCATACTCCACATTGTTGATGTCGATTCCCCTTTCGAAACGGAAGGAAGCATCGGTGTTCAGATTGTGCCGCTTGGCGGATTTACGGATAGATACAGGGTTAAAATAGGCACTTTCCAGGAAAATACTCGTCGTATTTTCGGTTACGCCGGAATAAGTTCCTCCAAAAACCCCGGCAATACACATGGGCTTTTCAGCATCGCAGATCATCAGGTCTTCTTCGTGCAGTTCTCTTTCCACGTCGTCGAGGGTGGTGAACTTTGTTCCCGGTTCGGCGGTTTTTACAACGATCTTGTTTCCCGCGATCTTTGCAGCGTCAAAAGCGTGTAGGGGCTGGCCCAGTTCGTGCAGTACATAATTGGTGGCATCCACCACATTGTTTTTCGGGGTGATCCCGATGGCCCTTAAACGGTTCTGGAGCCATTTGGGAGAGTCCATGACCCTGATCCCGGAGATCGTTACCCCGGCATATCGCGGGGCAAGGGCCTTGTCCTGTACATCCACATCGATGCGGAGTGTTCTGTTATCTACGCGGAAACTGCTCACGGAAGGTGTGATCATCTCCAGTTGTATATCTTGTTGTATGAGACCTGCCCGGAGATCCCTGGCCACGCCGAAATGGCTCATGGCATCTGCGCGGTTTGGGGTAAGGCCTATTTCGAATATTATATCGTCCTCTACCTGGAATATTTCGCTGCACGGAGTTCCGGGTTTAAGGCTTTCGTCCAGTACCATAATACCGTCATGCCCCTGACCGAGGCCCAGCTCGTCCTCTGCACAGATCATGCCATGGGATTCCTCTCCGCGGATCTTCCCTTTTTTGATCTTCCAGGGGTTTCCCTTGTCATCGTACAATATCGTTCCTATGGTAGCTACGGGAACTTTCTGCCCGGCCGCTACATTGGGGGCACCACATACGATCTGTATCGGGTCGCCGTCGCCGACATCTACTTTGGTGAGTTTTAGCCGGTCGGCATTAGGGTGTTGCTCACAAGATACGACATGGCCCACCACAACGCCTTTCAATCCGCCCTGAACCGACTGGTAAGGTTCGACCCCTTCAATCTCCAGGCCGAGATCTGTTAACAATTCTGCGGTCCTTTCCGCTTCCCAGTCCAGCTTGATGAACTGTTTGAGCCAGTTGTAAGATATTTTCATCTATTTCGAATATTTGTAGCTTACAGGTTGTTGTACGGACGGGATTCCCGTACGTGCTGTTTTTCCTTGGTTATAGAAGCGCAAAGATAATGGTTATGAATTTCCTATAAAAGGGGGGAGGGATGATTTCCGGTTGCGAGTTGCCAGTTGCGGGATACACCTCCCTGTGTCCTCCCTCAAGGGGGGATTTATTTCTTTTAAAGAGCGTTAAGCTCCCCCCATGAGGGGGGCAGGGGGGTGTCCCATTTAAGAGAGCTCAATTTTCTTCAACCGATCCCCGGGATTACAAGCGACCATATAAAAGTAGTAAGGAACGAGACCAGGATACCAATACCGAGGATCTTGTTGGCCAGTCCGGGATTCAGTTCGTAATCGGTGGCAATGATGGCTCCTGTTACCATCGGGGCCATGGCCGATTCCAGGATGCTCACTTCGGCTACGAGCCCTTTTATGGAAAAAAACAGGCAGACGAGGAAGAGCACCAGGGGAGCCAGGACAAGTTTATAGGAAAGGGCAAAGGCAATGAGTTTTCCGTCTGTGTTCCAGCCTTTGAAAGGGAGCTGCATCCCCACCGAAAAAAGAGCCAGGGGGACCAGGGTTACGGCCAGGGCGTCCAACACGGGAAGCGCAGGGCTCAGGTCGATAAAGGGCGGCAGGACAAAAGCGAGGATAAATGCTATAAAAGGGGGAAAGGAGAAGATCTTTCTCAAGGTTGTAACAGGATGAAAGACCCCGCCATTGGATGTTTTTACTGCTGTAAAAATAGCCAGGGTGGAAATGATGATAAAAGTGGCCTGATCGTAAAAAACAGCGATGGGAAGTCCTTTATCCCCGAAATAGGCCTGGGTAAGCGGAAATCCGAGGAAGGAGGTATTCCCCAGTCCGGCAGTGAGCAGCAGGGCAGCCTTTGTCTTTTTGTCCATAGGATGTACCCGGGCCAGGCCCTTGATGCAAAAATAAGCTGCTGTCCAGATAAAAAAAGGCATGAGCAGGGGTAAAAGCAGTTCTTCCGTCCATTGCATCCGAGGCAGGTATTTCAATGCCACAGCAGGCAGTGCAATGTTGATCAACCAGGCATTGACAGCTTTAAAACTATCCGGAGGCAGGGCCTTGTAGCGTTTTACCAAGATACCGGACAGGATGCATACAGCGATAAGGATAAAATTGGTCATTGACCGCAGGATGTTATAATTCGTTGGCAAAGATAAGGGTATAATGGAAATAACCGAACACCCTTTTACCCCGTTTACCTTAAGGCATTTCCGGGCTATAAAGCAAAAATCTGCGAAGTTTATGTATTTTAGCCATTGAAATCCATAACGATCTTACATGAATTCACCCTTATCGGTTTATCGGCAAAACATCAAACAATACCGCGAGGAATTAAGCAGGGTAAAAAAGCAGCTTTTTACTTTTAGTATGCTCCGGCTGGCGGTATTTCTGGTATTGGCATTCCTTGTTTATCGGTTTTTCGGTAATGCCAGGTTGCTTATCGTGTCTCTTTTGATCGGGATAGGGGTTTTCCTGTTTTTGGTCACCCGTCATGCCAATCTGCGACAGCAGAAAAGAAAATTGCAGGAACTCATTTTGCTGAATGAGACCGAGATCGAAGTTCTGCATCGCAATTTTCATCATCTTCCCAACGGTAAAGAATTCACGGATGCAACGCATGAGTTCAGCCAGGATGTTGACCTGTTTGGCGATCGTTCTTTTTTTCAATACCTGAACCGGACGGCCTTACTATCGGGAAAGCAAAAACTGGCAAAATTCCTGACCTCTAACGATATTGAAGATATTCCTCAAAAACAGGAAGCTGTAAAGGAACTGGCGGAAAAAGTAAAATTCAGGCAGGAATTTACAGCCGTTGCACGGATCATAGATACTGAAACACCGCCTGACACTATACTTAAATGGTTTATTGAATACAAGACATTTGTTCCATTGTATTTTAGATGGTTGCCATTTTTATTTTCTTTGATATCGATCGGTCTTGTCTGCCTGAATTTTTTCGATCTGGTATCGGGTTATTTCGTTGCAGGGGTCTTTTTTTTGGGGCTGGGTATTACTGCGAATAAGTTAAAAAAGATCAATCTGCTTTCCACGCACCTGGGTGAAATACAGGATACTTTTCGCCAGTATCACCAGTTACTGGATCTCATGGAGAAAGAGGCATTTACTTCATCCTTACTTAAACACCGAAAAGACCGGATTCAGCAATCATCGCGAAAGGCCTCCGGTATCTTCAGGCAGTTCTCCGGGAACATAGATGCGCTGGACCAGCGAAACAATATGATCTTCGGGGTGCTGGGCAATGGTTTTCTGTTATGGGACCTCAGGCAATGCTATAAGCTCGAAAAATGGATAAAAACCTATCGGGACAAGGTAGGGGACTGGTTTGAAATTATTCATTTTATGGATGCCGGAAATTCCCTGGGGAATTTTGCCTTTAATCATCCGGGATATGTTTTTCCGGAGATTAAGCCGGGGAATACCATTTTAAAGACCACACAGGCGGTCCATCCCCTGATCGATCCGCAGGAAGCGGTAAGGAACGATTACACCATTCAAAAAGAGGAGTTTTTCATTATCACCGGGGCCAATATGGCCGGGAAAAGTACGTTTTTGCGAACGGTTTCCCTCCAGATCATTATGGCCAATGCCGGTTTACCCGTTTGTGCCCGTACTTGTGAATATACGCCCATAAAACTCATTACCAGTATGCGGACGGTCGACTCCCTGGCCGATGAGGCTTCGTATTTTTATGCGGAACTCAGCCGGTTAAAATTTATTGTAGATGAGATCGGTAAGGATAATTATTTTATAATCCTCGATGAAATTTTAAAGGGAACCAACAGCACTGACAAAGCTATTGGCTCCCGTAAGTTTGTAGAAAAACTCGTTGCTTCCGGTGCCACCGGGATCATCGCTACGCACGATTTAAGCCTGTGTGAGGTGGCCGATAAGATCGACCGGGTAAAGAACCATTATTTTGATGCCGAGATCATCAATGACGAATTACATTTCGACTATACTTTCAAGGACGGGATCTGCCGGAATATGAATGCTTCTTTTCTCCTCCGGAAAATGGAGATCGTGGATGATTGAAAATGACAGATGCCCGTAAATTACATACCCCCCATCATCTTGCTTAACTCTGAATACGGGATTTCTTCGTATCCTTCGGGAATATCGTAATCAAAATCCGAATCTTTTGCATCACCTTCCTTGATCTCCGTTGCCTTAAAGGTGGTATTTGATGTTGAATTGTACATGTTATACTCCAATGGCAGGCCGTTGATCTCTTTCACATAGGCATAACCTAATCCTTCCACGGCCAGGGGTTTTATGGCTTCGGTATAATAGATATCCATTTTCATTCCTTCTCCCTGTTTGACAGTCGCAATAACCTTTTTACACGTATAGCCCAGAATTTCCTTGGTTTCATCCGTAGGTTCTATTTCTTCAATGGGAAACTGGTTCTTTTTAACAAGATCGTCGTAGTCCGCCGGTGTTAACTTAGAGGCCATTTTTTGGTCCATGCCCTCTGTGAGAAACAGGCCTGTTTTGTTTTCCGCATTGATAAGGTATTCCATACGAAGGTCCATATTCATATATTTCAAGGCCATATTCATTTTGGCTTCTTTTCCTTTGATGTGGAATACCGTGGTGGCTTTGGTTTTTATTTCCGATCCGTCCCGGGCCTCCTTTGTCTGGTTCATCTCATAGGTGATAACCCCATTGTCAAATGTTTTCTGTGCAAATACAGAAGATACCCCGAGGGTAAATGTCAGAATAAAAAGCAATTTTTTTAGCATATCAACATTGTTTTTTGTGAAGTGGCAAAGATATAATAACAAGTAATATTTTCCGGGTTTGGAAATCGGATTATTCTTTATATTTTTCAAACCAGTACAAGACTGCTGCTACTTTCCCGATCAGGTTGCTCGGTTTGGAAGCAATACCGTGGGAAGCCCCTGGTATCCGGACCATGGCTGCATCGACCTTCCGAAGTTTCAGGGCGGTATAGAACTGCTCGGATTCCGGGATAGGCGTCCGGAAATCGGATTCCCCAGTAAGGAGCATGGTAGGGGTTGTTACATTCCCCACATGGCTCAACGGGGACCGTTTTAAATACGGCTCCGGATTATCCCAGGGATATTCCCCGAACCAGTATTTGGCAAAAAACGCAGGATTGTCTGCATAGAGCACAAAGCTATACCAGTTGATCACCGGTTTGGCCACTACCGCAGCTTTAAAACGGTCGGTATGGCCAACGATCCAGGCCGTGAGCACGCCGCCACCGCTTCCGCCGGTGACAAACAGGTTGTCCGTATCGATATATCTTTTTTAATGACTTCGTCCACGCCGCTCATCAGGTCGTCATAATCGTGGTTAGGGTAGTCGTGATGGATCAGGTTACCGAATGCTTCTCCATAGCTCGTACTTCCCCTGGGATTGGTATAAAGAACAACATATCCCTGAGCGGCATACATCTGTATCTCTGCCGAGAAAACCGGGCCATAGCTGGTAAAAGGCCCGCCGTGGATCTCCAGGATCATGGGATATTTTTTGGAAGGGTCAAAATCGGGCGGTGTTACGATCCAGCCCTGTATATCTTTTCCGTCATAAGAAGACTTGTACCATATTTCTTCGACCTGAGCCAGTTTTTTATAGTCGAATACATCTTTATTCACATGGGTAAGGCGCAACGGTTTTTTTCCGTTGAGAACGGCCAGGTCCGCCGGATGCTGTGTCCCTCCCAAGGTGTAGGCGACGGTCCCGTTTTCCGAAACAGAAAAATCTGCTGCATTATACGGGCGCCCAAGGGTTAATCCTCCCGCTCCTTCAACAAGGGTCTTTACCTTTCCGTTCAGGTCTATGGTGCCTATTTTGGTATCTCCCTTTTCGTCGTACTGGAAATACAACGACCTGCCGTTTCCTGCCCAGAAGATATTCCTGACGTCCCTGTCGAGATCGCCCGAGATAAGCCTTGGCGATGAACCATCGCTGTTCATCGTGTATAGCCTTGAAACCTGGTAGCCCATATAGCGTTCGTCGTTTCCGAGGTAGGCTATGGTCTTACCGTCGGGAGAGACTGCCGGGTTTCTGTCCGGGCCTTTCCTTGTAGTCAATGTATCGATAATTCCGCTGGCTACGGAAATACGATAAATTTCGCTGTTGTTCGGTTCGTATTCCCGGTCTTTGTGCAGGTTGGCCGAAAACAGCAGGTGCGATCCGCTGCCATCCCAGACCGGGGTGCCGTAATCGAGGTCTCCGGATGTAAGCTGCCGGGGAGTGCCCCCGGTAACGGGTAGCGTAAAGATATGGGAGTAGCCTTCTTTTAAATAGCCGGTACCGTCTGCCCTGTATTTCAGATCGTCTATATATTTCGGAGGGGCATTCCATTTGGCTCCCTTGGGTTTTTCCGGTAGTTTAATGGCTGTTTGTTTTTTATTCGAAGGGATAAACATGGTAAAGGCCAGGTAGTTGTCGTCCGGGGAAAAACCTACACTTCCCGGAGTAGTGACGGAGTTGGTGAGTTTACTTTCTTCCCCGGTGTCGATCCAGTGGAGATACAATTGCATTTTGCCGTCTTTATTGGATTTGTATACGATCATTTTACCGTTGTGAGACCAGACAGGTTGTACATCATTTTGGTTTCCGGAGGTTAACGGCCTGTTGTTGGTCCCGTCCACATTCACCATCCAGAGGTTGGACAGGTTTTTATCCGTCATGATGTCTGAAAAATGCCGAACGTAAACAATCTTTTTCCCGTCGGGGGAAATTTTGGGGTTGGAAATGTATTCCAGGTTAAACACGTCTGTAAGCTCAAGTTTGTCCGATACCTGAGCTGGCATGATAGTGCAACAAAAAAGCAGGAGTAGGAAGGCTTTTAATTTCATTGGAGTGTATATTGGTTAAAAAAGTTAGTTCGAACCAAAATACGAATTATATTATTTACATACCCACAAAGGAAAATGCAGGTCTTCATTAAACAACTCTTCGGCGACACTGCCTACGAGAAGGGAGGAAAATGTATTGCCCCCTTTATCGGAAATAAACAGCAGGTCTGTTCTTTCCTTTTTACCGTGTTCTGCCAGGTTTTCGGTGATGCTTGAGCTCCTTCCCGGGACGATCTCGAGCGGGATATGGTCTGCCCCGGGAATTTTTTTCATGAATTTCCGGCCTTTTTCGGTAGTGTGTTTTTCTACGACTGGGACCAGGGTTTCTTTTGGCAGATAAGGGGCAAACTGTAACGGAATATTATAGATATGTATGGCTTTTATCGGGGCAGACATGGCTTTCCCGACAACCTGTGCCATAACAAAACCGCGCCTGGATGCATTGGAAAAGTCGGTGCCGATCCATATGTTCTCAACTTTTGGTGTGGTGTTTTTCGGGATGGTAAGGATATGGCAACGCAGCATTCGCAGGAGTTTGCTGCTCACTACCCCGGTGCCTTTTACCCGGTTTTTACTGCCCACCAGGGTGAGGTGTATGGCATACTTGTTCACGATATAAGCAATTAACGATTCGGTATAAGGGTCATTGGATATAAGTACTTCCCACTCCGTATGACCTTTGAACCCGGCAGCTACTTTTTCATTCAGTTCTTCCCCGATACTTTCCTCGATGTTGATATCGCCGAGTTCATCTTCAAAGAGTTCGCCGATCTCGTATTTTTTAATGTTGTGTACAAAGTAAACCTTATCAGCATGCAGTGTATCAGAGAGAAAGGCCGCATAGGAGATAAGCGTATCGTCCATTTCGGAAAGGTCCAGGGCCACCAGTATGTTTTTAATATCGGTTTTCATGATCTTTTACTGTTTTTATTGTTTGTTTTCCTTGGGTTTTCTTCTTTTCAGGATGTCAGATACAATGTCTTTATAATTATCCAGTTCTTTCTGCTCTTCGCGCCGTTCTAATTTACGGTAATCTTCGCTAAGCCCTTTGTAGAGGGAATAGCACATCACGAGCAGGATAATGGCAAACGGCAGCCCGGAAACGATAACTGCAGTCTGGAGCGCCTTGAGCCCGCCACCTACCAATAGTACGGCAGCAACTGCACCTTCCAGGACCGCCCAGAAGATCCGTTGTCCTACCGGGGAGTCTATTTTTCCGCCGGAGGTGATACTGTCCACCACAAGCGATCCGGAGTCGGACGATGTGATAAAAAAGCCCGCCACCAGGATAATGGCGATGATATTCAATACCATGGGCAGGGGAAAGTCTTCCAGAAAGACAAACATGGCAAGGGCCTCATCTATCTTGACCTCGTTCACCACGGCCATGTTGCCGGCAAGAGCATCCTGCACGGCGGTACTACCGAAAGCATTGATCCAGAAAAATGTGACCAGTGCAGGAACGATCAAAACCCCGAGGATAAATTCACGTACGGTCCTTCCCTTGGATATTCGTGCGATAAAGATACCTACAAACGGTGCCCAGGCAATCCACCAGCCCCAGTAAAAGATGGTCCAGCCATTTTGCCAGTGGGTATCGACATAATTTTCTGTCCATGTGGCAATGTTCAGGAAGTTGTAAAAATAGCTTCCTGTGTTTTGAACGAAAGACTGGAAAATGTATATCGTAGGGCCTAATATCACGATCAGGAGAAGAAATAATATTGCAATGCGCATGTTCCATTCGCTGAGGAATTTTACGCCTTTATCTACTCCAAGGACTACGGAAGTGGTTGCCACGAGGGTAACTCCGGCGATAAGCAATATCTGTGTAACGGTCCCGCCGGGTATATCAAAGACATGGTTAAGCCCTCCGGCTATCTGTCTTACCCCTAGGCCCAGGGAAGTGGCCAGCCCGAATACCGTGGCCAGTACGGCAATAATATCGATGATATCGCCGAGTATGCCATACACCTTATCTCCTAGGAAGGGATAAAATACGGAACGGATGGTCAGGGGCAGCCCTCTTGAATAAGTAAAGTAGGCCAGGGCAAGGCCCACCAGTGCATAGATGCCCCAGGCGTGAAACCCCCAGTGCAGAAAAGTAAAGTTCATAGCTTCCTGTGCTGCTTCTACGGTGTTGCCCGTGGTTGTAGGGGGAGAAACAAAATGGGAAATGGGCTCTGAAATACTCCAGAACAGCAGCCCTATACCCATTCCGGCACTGAACAGCATGGCAAACCAGGACATCGTTTTAAACTCGGGCTTCGTATTTTGTCCCCCGATGCGGAGCCTGCCGAATTTGCTGAAGGCCATATAGATCATAAAAAAGAGAAAAAGATTGACGACCAGGACAAAGAACCATCCGCCATTGTCGGCCACAAGGCTTTGGATCCGGTTAAAATATTTTCCTGCGCTGTCTTTATAGATAAGCGTCAGGGTAATGCTGATAATCATAATGATCGCCGAGGAAAAAAATACAGGGCCGTTGATCTCCAGCCCCAATATGGATTTTTTTTCATCGCTTCGAACCACTTTTTTTGCCATAATTATTGTTTTTTCCTGATTAGAAATAATATCCTATGTTGATGTTAAATCGTGCTTCCCATTTAGCATCCGGGATTCCGCGGGCAAAATCGTCCTTAAAATTACCGCCCAGCCAGGAGTGGTTTTTTCCTGCTGCAAAGTCGATGTATGTATACAGGTGTCCGGCTGCCACACCTATCCCGGTGACATTCATATAACTGTCTGCAAACTCTTTTTCGATCTTATGGATATAGCCAAAATCATTGTAGAACTGAAGGGATTCCACGGGCCCCCAGGATACGGGAAGAGTGTAGGCCACCGCCAGTGAAAGGAGGTTGGCCTTAGCCGCCACCAGATAGGGCGAACCATAAGCGGCCATCGCAAAAATATCCGGATTTTCCGTTTCCGGATTTTCCGGAGACTTGGCGTAATGCAGAACTTCAGATTTCAGGTTGAAAGCCTTGTAATCCAGCTCGTAAAAGAGGCCATATCCGTAATGATGGCCGAGTTCTTCGGTATCGAGATTATAGAGCCCGCCATATTGGGCATAACCGCCAAGCTGGTGTTTGAAGTCGTTGCGTGCGATCTTGTAATTGAGTTTTATGTTAAACTGGTTCACCTCTTTGTTCCGGTAGTCAGGCTCGCCGTCACCGTCCACATCCATGGAAGCCACATCATAGGAATACCTGCTGTGAGAAACATCTGAAGCACCTCCGAAAGCGATACTTTCTGCATTTTTAAAAAAGGCGAACTGATAATTGAGCCCTTCTTCTTTCTGATGAATGAATTTGACGCCGATATCGTGATCGTCTTCGAGGCCTATATAATATCCTATATTGAAGAACCAGTTGTGCGAGTTGTATTGCTGGATCCCGAATGGTACCTGGGTGAGCCCTACCTGGATCTCGTTCTTTTCGTCGAATTTGTAGGCCAGCCATCCCTGTTTCAGGACCCCGCCGCCGAACTCATCGGAATACAAGCGGTATTCGGCATTGAGTGCGATCCCTTTATAGGAAGCCTCAGCATTAATGCGGAACATATCGTACATAAAATCACCTCCCTGCTTTTTCTGTTCTTTTTTCCAGGAAGAGTAGATGTAGTTAAAACGGAGTGCCCCGCCGAATTTCACCATGGGTTTATCCTGAGATATACCGTAGACAGGAAGAAAAATGATAAATGGAAGTAATTTTCTAAAACGTATAATCATGCTTTTTATTCATTTTTCCTGATTATCCGGACAGGGAATAAAACCGTTTTGTCCGGAGCCTGTTGGTGTTATGCCGTATGAAGGTATTGCGAAAAGGCAAGGGGCCTGAAAATCCGCAATCAGAAGACGGAGCGGGACCCGGTAACAGGTAAGGGTCGCCCGGCAGAATATTGCTTTTTGAGGTAGTTGCTTCCCGTTCAGCTCAATTATTGTGCGGGAAGGTGAGACTTAAATATACGAATTTTTTTTAAAATCTGGAAAGAGAATTTCTTTGGAGGGAGAGGATTGAGGTAACTTCAGCTAATATAATTCCAGATATTCTTGTACTTGCTCAGCTGGCCGTAAGTATACCGTATGACCCCGTTCTCTTCCGTAGCGAGGGCGGGGTCGTGTTTCAGTAATTGTTGTGCGTAGTATCGTGCCGCTTTCAGTATCTGGTTATCCTTGACGATATCCGCTATTTTAAGGTGAAGTACACCACTTTGCTGGGTACCCATAATGTCTCCCGGTCCGCGGAGTTTCAGGTCAACCTCGGCGATCTCGAAACCGTCGTTGGTCCGTACCATGGTTTCCAGGCGTGTTTTGGAGTCGTTGGAGAGTTTATGCCCGGTCATGAGTACACAGTAACTTTGTTCGGCGCCCCGGCCCACTCTTCCGCGGAGCTGGTGCAGTTGCGACAGGCCGAACCTTTCGGCGCTTTCTATGATCATTACCGAGGCATTAGGAACGTTTACACCGACCTCGATAACAGTAGTAGCCACCATGATCTGTGTTTCCCCCCGGACAAAACGGTCCATTTCATAATCCTTGTCTGCCGGTTTCATCTGGCCGTGTACTATGGATACCTGGTAATCCGGTTTCGGAAATTCCCTTTCTATACTGGTATAACCATCCATAAGGTCTTTGTAGTCCATTTTTTGGGACTCCTGTATCAATGGGTATACAATATAGACCTGCCTGCCTTTGGCGATCTCGTCTTTCAGAAAGCGGAAGACTTTTAGCCTGTTGCTGTCGTAACGGTGCACTGTTTTTACAGGTTTTCGTCCCGGGGGAAGTTCATCGATCACCGAAATATCCAGGTCGCCGTAGAGGCTCATGGCCAGGGTGCGGGGAATGGGGGTGGCGGTCATGACCAGAACGTGGGGGGGTGTAGTGTTCTTGTGCCATAACTTGGCTCGTTGGGCTACCCCGAAACGGTGTTGTTCATCGATAACGGCCAGTCCCAGATTGTGGAATTTTACTTTGTCTTCCAGTATGGCATGAGTGCCTACAAGGATATGCAATTCCCCGTTTTGCAGTTGCTCGTGTATTTCATTTCTTATTGAAGTTTTAGTTGAACCTGTAAGCAGTTGTATATTCACCCCCAGTTTCTTAACTAATTCTTTGATGCCATTGTAGTGTTGTGTGGCCAGGATCTCGGTGGGGGCCATGATACAGGCCTGAAAACCGTTGTCTATGGCGAGCAACATGGACATCAGGGCCACAATGGTTTTTCCCGAACCCACATCGCCCTGGAGCAGGCGGTTCATCTGGGCGCCGCTGCCCAGGTCGTTCCGTATCTCCCTGATCACTTTTTTCTGCGCCCCGGTAAGGGGGAAGGGAAGGAGTTCGTTGTAGAAGCGGAGAAATTGTCCGCCCACCTGGTCAAAGACATATCCTTTGATCTTTTGTTTCCTGATCTGGTTTTTTATAAGCAGTTGCAGTTGTATGTAGAAAAGTTCTTCAAACTTTAACCTGTATTGTGCTTTGGCCAGTAATTCCTGGCTTTTCGGGAAGTGGATATTAAAGAGGGCAACCGGTTTTGAAATGAGGCTCAGTTCACTGAGAAGGGGCTGGGACAAGGTTTCTGTGAACTTTCCGCCCGTTTCCGTAAAGAGTTGCTGCATCAGCTTGTTGATCACCCTGTTGGTGATACCTTTATTGCCGAGCTTTTCCGTAGAAGGATATACCGGTTGCATGGCTGTGCGCAGGCTGCGTTCATGGTCGGCGAGGAGTTCCATTTCCGGGTGGGGCATGGAAAAGAGATGCCCTATACGGTTGCAGCGGCCGAAAATGACGTAGGGTACGTTGATCTTAATGCTTTCCCGTATCCATTTATGCCCGCGAAACCACACCAGTTCCATTTCTCCCGTATCGTCTACAAAAGTAGCTACCAGGCGTTTCCCCCGTTTTTGTTGTACGGTTTTCAGGTGCACGATCCTGCCGATTACCTGTACCTCCGAAATATTCTCCTGTAATTCCCTGATCTTGTAATACCGGGTCCGGTCTATATACCTGTTCGGAAACAGGTTGATAAGGTCCTGGTACGTGTGTATTCCCAGCTCCTTGCGAAGCAGGTCGGCCCGATTGGGCCCTACGCCTTTGAGGTAATCGATAGGAGTTTGTAACAGGTTAGAGTTCATGAGGGCGAAGATAATTAATCAGCATCTAAAGTTCAAGGTTCAAGTTACAGGTTACAGGTTGAAAGTTTTAAACATGCAACCTGTAACCAGCAACCGGCAACCCGAAATTTCCAACCAAATATCGTTAATTCTTCCAGAAATATTTCCTGATTTACACCGAATATGTATTTTAGGAGATCGCTTACCGAATTTTTGAAGATGAAAAAACAGTTACTGTACTTCCTGATTTGCGGATATTACATCCTGCCGGCCTGCGCACAGCAAATGAAGACGGCCGATTTTACCCGGGCAGAAGCCGATATAAGCATAGATCCTTATAAAAAAGAAGTTTCCGGAAAGGTGGCTTATTTTTTTGATGTCCTCCGTCCGGCGGATTCCCTTTATATAGATGCCCGTAATATGAAGTTTGACAGGGTGATGCTGAACGGCAAAAAAACAGGGTTTTACAATGATGGTACCAAACTGTGGATCACGGGGCATTTTAAACCTTCTGAACAGAACAAGCTGACATTTACATACAGGGCAGCCCCCGAAAAGGCAATGTATTTTCCTGGATGGGAAACGGAAGGTGCCAAAAAACAGGTATGGACACAAGGGCAGGGAAGATATACCAGTAACTGGCTCCCGTCTTTTGACGATGTCAACGAAAAAGTGGAATTTGATCTCACTGTTCATTTTGATAAAAACTTCAAAGTGTTGGTTAATGGGAAGTTAAATAACATTATTGAAAATGACAGTTTAAATGTGTGGAGCTATGATATGCAGCATCCTATGAGCAGTTATCTGCTTGCCTTGGCCATAGGGGAATATGATATGATCCGGGATTTTTCTGAAAGTGGTGTTCCGGTAGACATGTATTATTATCCTGAAGACAAGGCGAGATCAGAACCGACATACCGTTATACCAAAAAGATCTTTGATGTGCTGGAAAAAGAAATAGGGATGCCTTTTCCCTGGCAGGTATACAAGCAGGCCCCGGTACGCGATTTTTTGCATGCGGGTATGGAGAATACCACACTTACCCTGTTTTCTGACCATTTTATGGTAGATTCCATAGGATATAACGATATGAACTACCTCAATGTGAACGCTCATGAACTGGCCCACCAGTGGTTCGGTAATATGGTAACAGCCCGGAGTGGTGAACATCACTGGCTTCAGGAAGGATTTGCCACCTATTACGCGTTGTTGGCCGAAAAAGCAGTTTTTGGGGAAGATCACTATTACTGGAAATTGTACCGGTCCGCCCAGACGCTTATAGAATGGTCTAAAGACGGGGAAGGAGAAGCGGTGCTCAACCCGAAAGCCGGCAGCCTCACTTTTTACGAAAAAGGAGCTTTCGTATTGTATATATTAAGGGATAAAATAGGGGACAGTGCTTTCCGGAAAGGTGTACGGCAGTATCTCGAAAAATACAAGTTTGGTAACGCTGTGACATCGGAGCTAATGAAAGAAATGGAATTCGCAAGCGGAAAAGACCTGTCCGCTTTTACGGACCGGTGGCTCCGGGATACCGTTTTCCCGGCCGAAGAAGCGCTGGCTTCCCTGAAAAAAAGTAATTTTATCCGTACTTATATGGCTTTGAAAGATGGGGAGATCACTCAGAAAGAACGGGAAAAGTTGTTGCATTCCGATATTTATTATCCCGTAAAGCAGGAGATCGTCTTTCAGAAAAATGCCGACACCGTAGATGTGGAATGGAACAGAAAATGGTTCCGTTCCGGGGACCTTAAAACGCGCCAGGCCCTGGCCCTGAGTATCGATACCATTCCGCAGGAACTGAAAACGGCATTTGAGTCCCTGCTGGCAGACCGCAGCTATATAACCGCGGAAAATGCCCTGATAAAACTATGGGTGAACTTTCCGGAAAATGCCCCGGCCTACCTGGAAAAAACGAAAAATATAGCGGGATTTGCACGAAAGAACATCCGTATGCTGTGGCTGGCTCTGGCCATGTCCGCACCCGCTTATCCGACCGGAACAGAAACCGATGTTTTCCGGGCTAAAAACAGGTGGAAAGAAGAGCTGGAGGGCTACACCTCTCCCCGGTATGCCTATGAAGTGAGGCAGAATGCCTTTGGTATGCTGTACCAGATGGGATTGCTTCATGGTGAAGTGCTTAAAAACCTGATCCGGGCCTGCGTGCACCATACCTGGGGTTTTGCCCGGGATTCCAGGAACATGTTGAAAAGCCTTTTAAAAAGCGAAGAATACACCCGTGAGGTACGGGAATTAATGCCTAAATTCGGGGAGAAGGAAAAAGCGTTTTTGGAAGGGGTCATGGCGGTGGAGCAAATTGATAGAGATTGAAGGAGGACACCCCCTCCTTGAACTGCTCAAACCTTGAACTTTAAACTTTGAACCATAAACCATAAATATGAAGGCTCTAGTCATATCCGGGGGAGGGAGTAAAGGGGCTTTTGCCGGTGGTGTAGCACAATTTCTCATCGAAGGGCTGCGGAAAGATTATCAGTTATATCTCGGGACTTCCACGGGAAGCCTGCTGGTGTCGCACCTGGCGTTGAAAAAAGTGGAAAAGATAAAAAACGTATATACCTCGGTAACCCAGGACAAGATCTTTAGTCATTGCCCGTTTACGATAAAAGAGAAGTACGGTGCGCAGCAGATAGCGATCAATCACTTTACCGTATTGCGCAGCTTTTTAAAGGGGAGCAAGACTTTCGGGGAAAGCTATAACCTGAAGAAACTGATCCGGGAAACCCTTACTCCCGAAGAGTTCCATACCTTAAAAGAACAGACCAAAGATATTATAGTTACCGTATCTAACCTGTCGTTGAACCAGGTGGAATACAAATCCATCAATGATTTCGATTATGACGAGTTTTGCGAATGGATATGGATATCGTGCAATTACACCCCGTTTATGACCCTGGTACGTAAAAATGGCTGCGAATATGCAGACGGGGGGCTGAGTACAATGGTGCCAATTGAAGAAGCGATAAGGAGGGGAGCTAAAGAGATCGACACTATAATCCTTCATACCGAAGTAACCTATATGAACCGGATGCCTTCCCGGAACGCCTTTGACCTGCTGACCAATATGTTCCGGTTTATGCTCGACAGGATAGAACACCAGAATATCAAAATAGGAAAGTATGTAGCCTCGCATCAGGGAGCCATTATCAATTTTTATTATACCCCGACCGTTTTAACCACAAATTCCCTTATCTTTAACAAGGAGAAAATGACCAAGTGGTGGAAGAACGGGTATGATTTTGCCAAGATGAAAAACCAGGGGTCTTCGGAGATCTGATCCCTCGGCCCTCTTCGACTCCGGTTTATCCTGAGTTTACCGAAGGGCTCAGGAACCGTCGCCCGGGAACCGGATTTACGAATGCTGAACTGTTAACTGTGAATGTTAAACGAATTCTTTAGCTTAATCAAAAATTCTAAAATCGTAAATCATAAATCGTAAATCGTAAATATGAAAGCCTTAGTCATATCGGGAGGAGGAAGCAAAGGTGCTTTTGCCGGGGGAGTGGCTCAATATCTGATAGAAGAGCGCAAAAAGCAGTACGACATGTTCGTGGGAACTTCTACCGGAAGCCTGCTTATACCTCACCTGGCTGCCAATGATATTCCCAAGATATACGATATTTACACCTCCGTTAACCAGCGGAAAATATTCAGTAACAATCCTTTTCTCGTAAGAAAAAAGGAAGGCCGGGAATATGTGACCATCAATTATCTCAATGTGATATGGCAGCTTGTCAAAGGAAAACGGACCTTTGGTGAAAGCAAGAACCTGAGGCGTAACATTAAAAGAAATTTTACCCCGGAAGAATTTCACAGGTTAAAAGAACAGGGAAAAGAGGTGATCGTTACCGTGTCTAATCTTTCCAAGAACCGGGTAGAATACAAGTCTATCCACGATTTCGACTATGCCGATTTTTGCGACTGGATATGGATCTCCTGCAATTACGTACCTTTTATGTCCCTGACCAAAAAAGAAGGCTTTGAGTATGCCGATGGCGGACTGGGTTGTGTGGTGCCTATTAGGGAGGCCATAAAAAGAGGTGCCACGGAAGTAGATGCCATTATCCTAGAGGCCGAGAATATGGAATATAACAAGGTGCTGGGAAAAAATCCCTTTTCACTGATGGTAAACCTCTTCGGCTTTTTACTGGACCAGGTGGAATTTCACGATATTGTGGAAGGAAAGCTGTCGGCCATCAATAAAAATGTAAAGCTCAATTTATATTACACGCCTACCAAACTCACCGAAAATTCCCTGGTGTTCAATAAGAAACTCATGGCTTCCTGGTGGGAGCAAGGCTATGCTTACGCCCTTGAAAAACAGGAAAAACTCGCCGAACAGGCTGCTGAAAACGAAGGGCAGCCCATAAACGGAACACCCCGGCCGGAAAAAACGGGATATTCTCCGGACAGAAAAAAAATATCGGACAATTAAACCGATCCGTAAAGCCATAACTACGCCATGCTGAACTTGTTCCAGCATCCCATCACGTTGATAGGACGATCGTTATGAGAACCTGAAACAAAGCCTGTCCCAATACATAGGGGTTCAGCATAACGATTAGAAAAACTTTTCGGATTACTTTAATTTGAAATGAAAATGAACTTTTGAAGTTTAAAATAAGGGCTCCCCTCTTCAGATGAATAGGGGTGGGCCACTTCAGTGGGTCGGGGAGTTTGACCCCGCCTAAACCTTAGGGAGTAATCCCAAACGTTTGCGCTTTACTAATGGTTTGAGCTTTCTAACCCTCCGTCAGGCTATACGCCTGACACCTCCCTTCATCACAAGGGAGGAGCCTTATATATTTCTAAAAAATTTAAATCACTTCTTTGTTAACCGCCTTCCGCTACTACATATCGTGCAGTTGCTTTACCCAGGTCACCCTTCGTTTGTGCTGCTCGTTGTCGTCGTAATATTTCCAGAGCAGATGGGCGGCAGTGTTTTCCTCGAGTTCGGGATTGGATTCCACATACCTCATACCGCGTCGCTGGAACAGGCGGTTGGTTTCTTTAAAAATAATGGCCGTAAGACCCTTGTTCTGGTATTTAGGGTCGATCCCGATAAGGTATAAAGAGGCGGAATCGTTCGTTTTCTGGGCGCGAAGTATATGTAGGAAACCGAAGGGAAAAAGTTTGCCGTTGGCCTTTTGTAATGCCCTGGAAAAGGAAGGCATGGTAATGGAAAATGCCACCATTTTGTCGTTTTCATCCACAATGAACTTTATGAAATCGGGGTGGATGAACTTCAGGTATTTTTGCTTGTACTGCTCTATCTGTGCTTTTTGTATGGGAACAAATGATTGCAGGTCCTTGAAAGACCGGTTCATCAGGTCGAACATATCGTCTGCGTAAGCTACCAGTTCTTTGGAGGATTTAAAGCGGAGCACCCTCAGTTTGTACCGGCGGAGGATGACATCGGAAAACTTGTCTATCTTTTGCGGGATCTCGTCCGGTATACGTATGAGGTATTCCAGCCAGGCGGCGCCTTCCTCGAAACCGAGCGCTTTGAAATGTTCCGGGTAGTAGGGATAGTTATATATGGTTGTCATGTTACTGAGCTTGTCAAAACCCCTGACCAGCATACCCGCCTTGTCCATTTGAGAAAAGCCGACAGGGCCTTCCATGTATTCCAGTCCGTGGTCCCGGCCAATTTCCGTAACCTTGTCGAGCAGGGCTTTGGTGACTTCGATTTCATCAATAACATCAAACCATCCGAAGCGCACCTTTTTCTTTTGCTGTTCTTCGATCTCGATCCGGTTAATAATAACAGCAATGCGCCCTGCGATCTCTCCATTCTTATAGGCCAGAAAAAGCCTGGCATCGGCATTTTCGAATGCAGGATTTTTGTCCTTGTCAAAAACTGCGATTTCCTCCTTGATGATCGGGGGTACCCAGTATGGTGACCCTTTATAGAGTTTAAAAGGGAATTTTACGAAAGCCTTTATTTCTCTGGGGTGCTTTACTTCTTTTACGGTAATCATAGGGTGTTGTCTATATCGAACGGGTTTTTCTTCTTTCTGCGCCTTTTCTTTTTGTTTTTCTTTCGGTCTTTCTTTTTTCGTTTTCGGACCTTTTTCCCCGCTTTATGGTCAAATTCTTCCAGCTCTTCCAGTTTTTCCGGGTCTTCCTGTTCTTGTTCCAGGCCTTCTTTGGTTTCTTCTTCTTCAATGGGGAGGGGTACGAGCTCATTGATGTGATAATCGAGGCGGTACGAAACCCCCAGGCCGGCAAACAAGCGGGATGGGGTGTCCTTTATGTTTATCCCTGCCGAGGCGTCGACCTGCAGATTGCTGTTTATCAGCCTTGCCGCTCCCAGCCGAAAGACTCCATCGCTATAAGCGTCGCTCTTATAGCCCTGGTGTTCTGCAAAGACGGAATACCGGGCATCTCTCAGTGAATGTGTAAGAGTGAGGATATAACTGAACATAGGGTCTTCCCAGCCAACCCGGTCGAACATTATATTGGTGTTGAGCACCCATCGGCCGGCAAAATGGCTTTGAGTGATGATCATAGCCTTCATAGCAAGGCCGGACTCTCCCGGGTAAAAAGGATTGCCGCCAAAGAGCAGGTCCGTGCCGAGATATGCAGATATGGAAGGAATGAGGTCTTTCAGGTGAAAGGCCGTGTGGTCATCCCTCCAGCTATACAGGTTGGCCTCCCTTTTTTTGGGTTCGAAAATGAGGTATTTAACCCCAAGGGAATGCGCGTAAAAATTACTTTGATTCTGGGTATAAGGCGAAGCTGTATTGTTGTAGGTTGTCCGGTCCCAGATATAGGTACCTTCCCAGGAGACTTCCAGGCTTTCCTCGAGAACTCCCCATCTTAAGGCAAAGTCAACACCATACTGGTCGTTTTCGGTGAGCAGGCCATTGTGTTTGCGCCTTTCGTAAAAACCACCCAGCTCTGCCTGGTAAACATTTTTGCCTACCGAATAAGCGCTCACAGACCTTCCGGGACGGTTGGAGTTGATGATATCTGTATATTGAGCGTATAACGGATGACTTCCGATCAATATCAGGATGAGCAGTTTGCAGTGAATGTGTTTCATAATTGCGAATCAGGAGTTAGTGTTTCCGGCATTTCGGACGGATGCCATTTTAAAAATTATAACGTACGACCTGCTCCTATATTTGCCAAATATATAGATTTTTTGAGTTACACGCGGTTTACGGGTTACGATTTTAGATTTGCGATTTACGGCTTGTGAGGCCCCGATTGAAATCATAAATCCCGGGATTTTATTATTTTTTTATGAAATTGCAGGCCATTTTAAGGCAAGAGAATTGTATTTTTGACGTTAGAATAAATATTGAAGTTGCATGCAGTTACTGAGAACCATAGCGTTTATCATTATTTTTTATTACCTCTTTAAGTTCCTTGCAAGGATATTCGGGCCTTACCTGCTTCGGTATGCATCCCGAAAAGCACAGGAAAAATACCAGGGTCAGCAGGGGAAGTACACACAGGGTAACAGAAAACAGCAAATGAATAAGGAAGGTGAAGTAGTGATCGATACCCCACCCGAAAGTCTAAGAAAACGGAAAACTTCAAAATCCGGAAAAAAAATAGGGGAATACATAGATTTTGAAGAAATTGACTAACCGAAACCAAATTCTCTTTCATGCAGATAAAAAAACTACTGCCTCATGCTATCATAGTTCTGGTGTTTATCGTTATTTCCGTGGGATATTTTACTCCCGTACTGCAAGGGAAAAAGATCTTTCAAAGCGATATCGTTTGGTTCAATGGTATGGCCAAGGAACAGCGGGACTTTATCAAAAAAACAGGAGAGGAACCCTACTGGACCAACAGTGCCTTCGGAGGAATGCCAACATATCAGCTGGGCGCCAATTACCCGCATGATTACATAAAAAAGCTGGACAGGATTATCCGTTTTTTACCCCGGCCTGCGGATTATCTGTTTCTCTATTTTATAGGGTTTTATATATTACTCCTGGTTCTGAAAATAGATTATAAACTGGCATTTCTGGGAGCATTGGCCTTTGGTTTTTCTACCTACCTCATCATCATCATCGGGGTGGGGCACAATGCCAAGGCACATGCCATAGGTTATTTTCCCATAATATTAGCAGGAATATTGCTGGCCTTCCGGCAAAAATATATTACCGGTTTTTTGCTTACGGCCTTTGGTATGGCGCTGGAGATCAGTGCCAATCACATTCAGATGACCTATTACCTGATGTTACTGGTACTGGCCATGGGCGTAGTCTATGCCATAGAAGCCGTTAAAGAAAAAGAGATTCCCCGTTTTCTGAAGACCTGCGGAATACTCGTGGTAGCGGTGGTGCTGGCTGTACTTACGAATGCCACGAATCTGATGGCTACAAAAGAGTATGCAGCATGGAGTACCCGGGGCACAAGTGAACTCACCATAAATCCCGATGGTTCACCTAAAAAAGATACCGACGGACTGGATAAAGAATACATTACGCAATACAGTTATGGTATCCTGGAAACGCTGGACCTTTTTGTACCCAGGCTTTTCGGAGGGTCTAACCACGAAAATCTGGGTGAGAAATCCAAGACCTATGATTTTTTGCTGAAACAGGGTGTGCCCAGGGTTCAGGCATTGGACTTTGCAGAGAGCCTTCCGTCGTATTGGGGAAAACAACCCGGTGTGGCCGGACCGGCTTACATAGGTGCAGTGATCCTGTTCCTGTTTGTGATGGCCCTGTTCCTGGTGAAAGGAAAAGCCAAAAGATGGCTTCTGGCCGGAGTGTTGTTGTCCCTGTTGCTTTCCTGGGGCAAGAATTTCAGTTTACTGACCGACCTGATGATCGATTATTTCCCGATGTACAACAAGTTCAGGGCGGTCTCTTCCATACAAGTGATCCTGGAACTGTGCATCCCTGTTCTGGCCATCCTCGGACTGGCCAGGTTCCTGGACACTTCTGTACCCGAAGCGCAAAAAGAACGGGCTCTGAAATGGACGGCGATCATCACTTTGGGAGTCGTGGTATTGCTTTTTCTCGGACGTGGGACTTTTGATTTTATCGGGGATAGAGACGAAATGATCAGGCAATATTACGGCAATGAGATCGTAGATATGATCCGGGCCGATCGCAAGGCCATGTATGGCAGTGACCTTTTGCGTACACTGATATTTATTGCCTTGTCGGCCGGAGTACTCTGGTTTTACCTGAAAGGCCGTTTAAAATATATGTATGCCGTTGCAGGTTTTACTGCTCTTGTTTTGTTTGATCTCGGAGGTGTGGCTAAACGCTATGTGAATAAGGACGATTTTGTCCAGGCCAAGGCCATGGACGTTCCTTTCCAGGCAACCCCGGTGGATAAAGAGATATTAAAGGATACCACTTATTACAGGGTTTACGAGCCGTCCCAGGGGCTTAATGGTTCCAGGGCATCTTATTTTCACCACTCCGTAGGCGGGTATCATGCGGCAAAGCCCGGAAAATTACAGGAACTGTTCCAGTACCAGGTGGTCAGGAACAATATGGAGGTATTGAATATGCTCAATGTAAAATACATCATCCAAAAAGATAACGAAGGTAAGCTATACCCGGCCAGAAACCCGGATGCCGCCGGAAACGCCTGGTTCGTCAAAAAACTCACTCCGGTGAACAATGCCGACGCGGAAATGAATGCGCTGGACAGCCTTAATATCAAAAATGAAGCGGTTTTTGACCACAGTAAATTTAAAGGAGGCAATGCTGTATATGACCTGAGCCCCGGAGCTTCGATATCACTTGTGGAGTATAAACCGAATTTCCTGAAATATGTCTCGGACAATCCCAATGACGGCCTGGCCGTATTTTCTGAAATGTACTATCCCCACGGCTGGAAAGCGATGATTGACGGGAAGGAAGTTCCGTTCTTCCGGGTAAATTATACCCTGAGGGGTATGCAGGTTCCGGCAGGGAAACACACTATCGAATTCAGGTTTAAACCTGAAGTAGTGGAGAAGGGAAGTACCATTGCCCTTGCCGGGAATATAATTTTGGGACTGTTGCTCTTAGGAGGGATTTTTTTAGGGAAGAAAAGAGGTGAGAAAGTGAGAGGGTGAGAAAGTGAGATGAGGAGAAGTAGTGTAAGTTAGGTGTGCTTCCTCCGGTATTTATCAACTTCCAGACCTGCTTTTCGGCTTTAGTTTATCCTGAGTTTAACCGAAGGGCTCAGGAAACCTGTAACTTGAAACCTGTAATCTGAAACCATTTTTGTTCTGAAAAAGAAAGTACTTATCATTACGTATTACTGGCCTCCCGCGGGCGGTCCCGGGGTACAGCGGTGGCTCAAGTTCGTAAAATACCTGGACGAATTTGATGTTGAACCTGTGGTGTATGCTCCCGAAAACCCACATTATCCTATTGTAGACAAAAGTTTTGAAAAAGAGGTACCCAAAGATATAACTGTCCTTAAACGCCCTATTTTCGAGCCCTATGCGCTGGCTTCCCTTTTTTCCGGGAAGAAAACAAAGCAGATCAGCTCCGGCCTTATCTCAGAGCAGAAACAATCTTTTGCAGAAAGGGCCTTGTTGTGGATACGGGGCAACTTCTTTATTCCCGATGCCAGGAAATTCTGGGTTAAGCCTTCTGTCCGCTACCTTTCCGGGTACCTTCGCCGGGAAAATATAGATACGGTGATCACCACCGGGCCACCGCACAGCGTACATCTTATCGGGATGAAGCTAAAGGAACGGACCGGTATACGATGGATCGCCGATTTCAGGGATCCCTGGACCAATATAAGCTATCACGAAAAATTAAAATTGTCCCGCTTATCACAGAAAAAGCATCGAAAACTGGAGCAAAAGGTATTGAATACGGCGGACAGGCTTATAGTGACCAGTTATATAACAGCTGAGGAATTCCGGGCCAAGACCTCAAAACTCGTGGAAGTTATCACTAATGGTTATGACCCGATGTTTGTGGAAAAGACAGAACCTGATGAAACATTTACCATTGCGCATATAGGTTCACTACTTACCGAAAGAAACCCGGAAGCCCTTTGGGAAGCCCTGGCCGAACTTGTACGGGAACACAAGGACTTTGCAGATAGCCTCATACTCAAATTTGCCGGCACGGTCAGCGGAGAAGTACTGCAAAGCCTGGAAAAACACGGCCTTGACAAGTATATGAAGCTACTGGGATACCTGCCTCACGAAGAAGCCTTAAAGTTGCAAAGGTCCTCCCGGATCCTGCTGCTTCTCGAGATGGATAAGCCCGAGACCCGGGGTATTATTCCCGGCAAACTGTTCGAATACATGGCCGCTAAAAGACCGGTCATTGCCATAGGGCCTGAAGGTTGGGATGTAGCGAAGATCATCGCAGAAACCGGATGCGGGACCACCTTTACCTACCCGGAAAAAGAAGCGATAAAAAACAAATTGTACCAAAGCTATGAAAGATATCTCTGGAACAAGCTCAAAGTATCACCTACCGGGATACAAAAATACAGCCGGAAGTCCCTGGCCGGAAAGTTGGCGGCTATTATAAAAGAGGAGGAGAAGTAGGAGACGGGGAGACTTGGAGATAGGGGGAAGTGGAATATTTAATGTGCCCGCCCGATCGGATACTATGTTAATATGATTGATAGGAGATTGAATGAGATTGATGGTAGATTGAAGATGAGCTCATGTATTAATAGTATTGAATTATGGAAAGAGATAAAATCCCCAATAAAATCTTTAATTTGAACCTTCCCTTCGGCTTTGGTTTATCCTGAGTACTTCGATAAACTCAGTATAGTATTTAACCGAAGGGCCAGGGGCTAAAACTTTGAACCTTAAACTTTAAACCTTGAACCTGAAACCCAGAAAACGATGGGAATAGTAGCCCGGCAGACATTAAAAAATACGGTTAGTACCTATTCGGGGTTTGCCCTTGGGGCGGTCAATACGCTTTTTCTTTACACGAATTTCCTTACAGAAGAATATTACGGTCTGGTGGGATACCTGCTTTCCACAGCCAATATACTGATGCCCTTGTTTGCTTTCGGGGTGCACAATACGATGGTTAAGTATTTTTCTTTCTATAAAGAAGGGGAGGAGCAGCGGAAATTCGTTTTTATGATGTTTGTGCTGCCTTTGTTCGTTATTGTTCCTGCCGGTTTACTGGGAATAGTGGGATACAATTATATCGCCGCTTTTCTCTCGCAAAAGAACCCGGTGGTCAGGGATTATGTCTGGGCTATTTACGGAGTGGCCTTCGCTATGGCCTATTTCGAGGTATTCTTTGCCTGGGTCAAGGTGCATATGCGCTCCACTTTCGGGAATTTTATGAAGGAAGTGTTTTCCCGGGCGGTGGTCATGATCCTACTTTTTGCCGTATATTTCAACTGGATAGGTGTGGAACGTTTTGTTATTTATCTGATGGGGATGTATATTTTGCGTACCCTTCTCATGATGATCTATGCCTGGAAGGTTCAAAAACCCCATTTTATCCGTGCTTTTCCCGTGAATGCAACCCAGGTATGGAAATATTCAGGACTGATCGTTCTCGCAGGGTCCATTGCAGTAGTATTGCTGGACATCGACAAGTTTATGATCGGGCAGTATGTAGTCATCGATAATGTGGCCTTTTACAATGTAGCCGTGTATATAGCCATGGTCATTGTAGTCCCGTCCCGGGCTATGCACCAGATCACCTATCCGATGACGGCAAAACTGATGAACAACAATCTCAGGGAGGAGCTCGGGCTGCTTTACAAACGCAGTTCCCTGACCCTTTACGTGATCGGGGGGCTGTTATTCCTGTGGATCACATTGAATGTCGGGGAGCTGTACCGGGTAATACCCGGGAATTACAGCGACGGGATCACGGTGGTGTTCTTTATTGCCGTGGCCAAATTATCTGAAAATCTTATGGGGAATAACAATTCCATCCTGTTCAATTCCGACTATTATCGTATCATCCTCTTTTTTGGTGTATTCCTTGCCGGTCTTACCGTAGTGCTCAATATGATCTTTATCCCGGTTTGGGGCATTCACGGAGCCGCTTTTGCCACGCTCCTGGCCATACTGGTATATAACAGTACTAAAATCGGCTTTGTATATTTTAAATTAAAAATGCATCCGTTTACCGATAAAACATGGAAAACTACCCTGGCCATACTCTTTGTATTACTGGTATTCGGTTTTTGGGATTTTGACTTTTATCCGCTGGTGAATATCGGGCTTAAGTCCGTGCTAATCGGTGCAGTATACTTGTTTCTGGTGTATCAATTTCACCTGTCTGAAGATATTGTAGAGGCAATACGAAAGGTGTTAAAGAAAAAAGCCCGCAGGTAATTATACTGCGGACTTTATCTTCAAACCTAAAAACTAACTAACTAAACCTTATTTTTATCCCCGTCCTCTCCCGTTTCTGGAAGAAGATCGATGGGAAGTTCTTGCTTCACTTCTTGTCTTTCCGGCCGAAGATCTTACCTGTTTCCTTTGCGGGGCGGATCTCCTTACCTGGCTTTTTTGCCGGGGGGCTGCAGACTGTTTGCGTTGTACACTCCTTGAACGATTGTTTACCCTGGGGGAAGTACTTCGTTTGGATTGTACATTCCTCGACCTGTTATTCACACGGGGAGCAGAACTTCTCCTGGCATTCTGCCCGGTCCTTGACTTTACTTTGTATTGTCCGGACCCCCGGCTGTAAGTACCTCTTTGATTTCCTGAAGTCCTGTTTCGAACAGCATTGGGCCTGTTTCTATTTGTATTAGTATGCGATCTTACATTTTTGTTACGCGTAGAAGAAGATTTTTTTACTGCATTCCTGGAATTAGGTGCAACACTTCTTCTGGCGTGGGTGTCCCGGCTGTTATTTCCGCGGGTGTTATAGGAAGACCTTCTGGCATTCTTGTTACCACTTCTTTGTGCAACTTCTTTACGATAGGAATCGTAGTTATGTCTTTTTACCCTCCTGTCGTTGTTATACACAGATCGCCTTCTGTTGTTTTCCTTATAGTGATAAGTTCTTCCCACCGTGGCATATGCCCTTCTGCGATTGTGCCTGTAAGGCTTGTGATAGCTGTATCGTGCCGGGTGATAATACCTTCTGTAAGGCCTGTAATCTATAATGCGATAATGCCTGTGCGGCCTCATAAAATAACGGTGGTAAGGACTGTACACATACCTGCGGTTATAGACGTTAATATATCCGGTAAAACGGCTGAACGCTCCATAAGGGTCGTAATAAACATGGAGGCCTCCGACCCGGATCACTCTGCCGCCATTGTAATATACGTTAATGGAACCTATCCTGGAAACCCTACCGTAATAGTCGTAAAACACGGGAGTGTTGAGCACCTGGATCACAGCACCATAATCGTCATACTGTACATAAGAGTTATAATCGTACCCGGAGTTAAAACCGATGTTTACGTTTCCGAGATTGATATTGGCACTTACATTCGGACCGTTGTCGACATAAAAATCGAACTGTCCGTCGGGGAATACGGAAAAAGTGATCCCATTTTCCACAAAGATGAACGAATCATTATACTGATAAGTGCTGGCCGCAGCAGTACTTGCCGTAGAGGCACGGACATAGCTGAAACTGAATAATGTTGCCGTAAATAATATTAATAACCTTTTCATGATTTCCTTTTTTAATTGATAAAATCTTTTTTTTGATCGGCTACGCTAAAGGAACTGCAATGAGCGTGCCAAAGTTTTTAAAAAGGATGTTCGGATCGGAAGGATAAGGTTAAGTTGTTGTAATTTAGGATGTTATTTTTTAAGGTATGCGAAGAGGGGCTTTTGCAAGACCATAAGTCCCTATAAATCATTACGAATTGTTATAAAATAGGGGGCAGTTTTAAGGTATGGTAGTTCCGGGGATGGTGATCAGACGATGTTTCCATCTACCATAACCAGTTTGCGGTCGGCCATATCGGCCAGGTCCTCGTTGTGGGTTATGATAACAAAGGTTTGCTGATATTCGTCCCGCAACCTGAAAAAGAGACGGTGCAGGTTTTCGGCAGATTCCGAATCGAGGTTACCGCTGGGCTCGTCTGCAAAAATGATGTCCGGATTATTGATCAGGGCCCTGGCTACGGCGACCCTTTGTTGTTCTCCGCCGGAAAGTTCCTTGGGTTTATGGTCGTACCGGTGAGACAATCCCAGAAAATCCAGTAGTTCCCTTGCCTTTTTTTCGGCTTCTTTGCGGGATGTCCCTGCAATATAGGCCGGGATACAAACATTTTCGACTGCGGTAAATTCAGGCAGTAACTGGTGGAACTGGAAGATAAACCCTATGTGTTTATTGCGGAACCGGGCCAGCTTTTTGGGATTGAGCAGCTCTATGTTCACATCGTTAATGAGAAGCCGGCCTTTGCCGTTACCACTCATTCGTTCCAGGGTGCCCAGTATCTGGAGCAGGGTGGTTTTCCCGGCACCGGAGGCCCCGACGATGGAAACCACTTCTCCCTTGTTAATATGTAAACCTACTCCCTTGAGTACTTCCAGGTCTCCGAAACGCTTGTGGATATTCTCTGCTTTGATCATGAATGGTAATTTTCTTCCTTGGCTCCGCTCGGGAACCAAGAAGTAAGTCCGGTTCCCGAGCGGGGTCGAGGGGCAAAAATAACCTTTAAATGGGGTTTTGGGAAAATATCAGAGTAAATTTTTATTATTACCTTTAATTTTAATAAGTCAATATAACTATGGAAAACGAAAAATCGGCAGAAGTAGTATTTGCAGGAGGGTGCTTTTGGTGTACAGAAGCAGTATTCAAACGGCTGAAAGGTGTGATAAAAACAGAACCGGGCTATACGGGCGGACATATAAAGAACCCGGCCTACCGGGAAGTCTGCTCGGGAAGAACAGGCCATGCCGAGGCGATTAGGGTCACGTATAACCAGGACGAGATAAGCCTTGAAGAATTGATGGAAGTTTTTTTCGCTACGCACGATCCCACTACACTGAACCGCCAGGGAAATGATGTGGGAACACAATACCGGTCTGCCGTGTTTTACAGGGATGAGGAACAAAAACAAAAGGCCTTGAACTTCATAGCATGGCTGGAAAAAGAAAAAGTGTATAACGATCCTGTTGTTACCGAAGTCACGGAGGCCGGGCCTTTTTACCCCGCGGAAGAAGATCATCTCGATTATTACGATCGCAACAGCACCCAGCCCTACTGCCAGGTGATCATTGCCCCGAAACTGCAAAAACTACATCATTTGTATAATGACAAGCTGCAAGGTGCATAAAAATGATCGATTTTGAAGATATAACCTACCTGAAGACAGGTAGTGAAATACAAAAAAAGACGTATCAGGTGCTTACAGAACACAGTATTCTCAAACAGCTGAACGCTTACGATCCTGTTCTGGCGGGGACCATTCCGTTAGATATGGCCATAGAAGACAGTGACCTGGATATTATATGTTACTGGGAAGACAAGGAAACTTTTATCCGGAATCTGAAAGACTGCTTCGGGAACTATCCGGGATTTTTGCTGAAAACCAAGACAATATCCGGTTCGGATACCGTACTGGCGAGGTTTGATGCCGATGGCTTTAAGATCGAGGTTTTCGGGCAGGATATTCCCGTATGTGAACAGGCCGCATACATACACATGATCGCGGAAGATTCATTGTTGCAAGAGCGGGGAAAGATATTCAGGCAGAGAATATTGGACCTCAAAAGAAAAGGGCACAAAACAGAACCCGCTTTCGGGATGTTACTGGGAATACAGACCGATCCCTATGCAGAGTTACTGGTTTACGGCCGGGAAGTACTAAAGAAAAGGAAATGCGCGCTGAAGTCAGCTAAACGTGTTCCGGGGGGCGATCGGGGAGAACTCAATATCTGATGTGCCCGCTCGGATAATTAATAGTATTACCAAAAACCAAATCATCGATAAAAACATTAAACCGGTTTAATTATAAAACAACAAAAAATGGGGTATAAGAGATTTGAAGAATACAATGTTAAAGTAACTGACGGGATAAGGAGCAGTTATCAAACCATTCTTTCCGAATTGGGAGAGGACCCGGTGAGGGAAGGCCTGAAGAAAACTCCCGAAAGGGCGGCTAAGGCCATGCAGTTCCTTACTCAGGGCTATCACCAGGATCCTGCAAAGATACTGAAAAGCGCCATGTTCAGGGAAGGGTATAGCGATATGGTGGTCGTCAAGGATATCGAATTGTATTCACTGTGCGAACACCACATGCTGCCTTTTTTCGGCAAAGCCCATGTAGCCTATATTCCAGATGGACAGATCGTAGGCCTGAGCAAGATCCCCCGGGTGGTAGATGTCTTTGCCCGGCGTTTGCAGGTACAGGAACGCCTGACACACGATATTCTGGAATGTATCAACGAAACCCTGAAGCCCCAGGGAGTTGCTGTGGTGATCGAAGCCTCACATATGTGTATGATGATGCGGGGCATCCAAAAGCAAAATTCCGTGACCACAACATCAGGATTCCGGGGAGTGTTTGAAACCGTGGAGACCAGAACGGAATTTCTGAGGCTCATAGGGTCCGATCTGTCGTAGATGTAGGTTGTTGTTGCTTGGAGATTTGGAGATTGATAGTAGATTGAGGATGAGAATGTGTTGAAAAAAAGTTAAAAAAACAAATAGACTCCTGAACGACAATAACAAAATATAACTGATATTGACTAACCGTCAACCGTCAACCGTCAACCGTCAACCGTCAACCGTCAACCGTCAACCGTCAACCGTCAACCGTCAACCGTCAACCGTCAACCGTCAACCGTCAACCGTCAACCGTCAACCGTCAACCGTCAACCCGCAAACTCCGAAGAATGATATGGAAAAAAATAACAGCGGAAAGTATAAAAAACTCCTGTTCGGGCTATTGTTCGATGCGATAGGCTATGTTTCCTATATAGTCCCCGGCTATGGAGAATTTGTCGACGTATTATGGGCTCCGGCCTCGGCATGGCTCATTTCCCGGATGTATAAGGGACAAACAGGTAAAGTGGCAGCCGTAGTGTCCCTGATAGAAGAACTGGCCCCCGGCCTGGATGTGATCCCTACATTTACATTGACCTGGTTTTATGTCTATGTCTTTGAAAAGAAAAGGGTAGTTGAAGTCGAAGAAAATAATCCCTGATCCTTCAACAGTTAAAATGCATATAACCAAGCCCCGGCCCTGTATCCGGTCAGAGGAACGGATACAGGGCTATTTATATAGTTATGAGAAAAAGTATGGGTACGGGGCTCAGTGTTTATGTCTGCATTGCTTCAGATATTTCCAGTTGATATAATGTGCCATAGAAATTCCCAGTGCTCCCAGGGGAGTAAGGACAGCTTCCCAGAGTTCATGAACCTCTATGCGGCTGAGGGCAATAAGTGCAAACCCTGATATGGCCCACAGGAGCGGCCGTTTTTTATGGTGATACTTTTTATACGAAGGCCACAGGGATAACAAGGCCAGAAAAAGACCGAGACCGATAAAGGTCCATTCTATGGCAGGATTGGCCAGGAAGGCCAGGCTGCCCAGGGCAGAAAAAGTGATCAGAAGAGGGACCACGGCACAATGTATGGCACACAGAAAGGAGGCGGAAAAACCGAGATAATCGTACAGGTACCGATAATTTGTTTTGCTGTATTTCATAAATGCTACTTTGTTGCAAATATATAATAAAAATATAAATGCAACAAAATTGCATTAATAAAAGCATTGTGTATATTTGTGCATAAAATTCGAAGGAATGATACTGACAAAAGAACTCTGTTTCGGTTATGACAGAGAACAACAATTCCGGTTTCCGGATATAGCGATAGAAAAGAAGGGGCATTTGCTCATACTGGGCGATTCCGGAGTAGGGAAGACCACCTTTCTTCATCTGCTCGCGGGCTTACTTACGCCCGACAGCGGTACCGTAAATATAGGAGAAACAGATATTACCCGGCTTTCTCACCGTAAACTGGATAAATTCCGCGGCAGGCATATTGGTATTGTATTCCAGAAAGCCCGGTTTATACATGCCCTTACGGTAGAAGAAAACCTCCTGCTTATTCAGCGCCTTTCCGGGGTGGGGCAGGACAGGTTGCGCGTCCGGGATATACTGGAGAGGCTGAATATTGCGGAAAAGGCAGGGGCCAGGGGAGCAAATCTCAGTGAAGGGCAGAAACAAAGAGTATCCATAGCCGCAGCCCTGGTGAACAATCCCAATGTTATCCTGGCCGACGAACCGACCTCCAGCCTGGACGATAAAAACTGTATGGCCGTGACCGAATTACTCAAAGAACAGGCCGGGCATACCAATGCCAGCCTGGTAGTCATTACCCACGATCAAAGAATTGCCTCTCAATTTTCCAATAACATCCGATTATGAACATCTATAAACTGGGAATAAAGAATGCCCTGGCCAACCCGTTGAGCACCTTGCTAAGCACTTTGTTACTTGTGCTCAGTATTGGCCTTATTTCATTGATGTTACAGATTACCAGGCAGCTCGATGGCAAGCTGGAAAGGAACATCAAGGGGGTAGATATGGTTATAGGGGCCAAGGGAAGCCCTTTACAACTGGTATTGTCTTCCGTGTTGCATATCGATGTCCCCACAGGTAACATAAAGCTCAAGGACGCCGAAAAAATAGCCAGGAACCCACTGGTAAAACAAGGCATCCCGGTTTCTTATGGCGATAATTACAAAGGATACCGGATATTGGGAACGGAAAAGAGCTTTCTGGAGCTCTACGGTGCCGAACCGGAAGAAGGAAGGCTCTGGGAGAAACCTTTCGAGGTGGTGATCGGCGCCACTGTATCTGAAAAACTTGGGTTAACCCTGGGCAGTACATTTTCCGGGTCGCACGGCCTGATGGAGAACAGTACGGAGGCCCATGACCATCACCCTTTTACCGTGGTGGGCATATTGAAACCCGGCAACACCGTGGCCGACCAATTGATTATTGGTAACCTGGAAAGTGTGTGGCTTGTTCATCAACATGGAGAGGAGGAACACGATGGCGCAGAAGAACACGGTGATGCGCACGACCACGATCATTCCGGGCATGAACACGAGCACGATATCCCGGAAGAGGACAGGGAGATCACTTCAATGCTGGTGAAGTTCAAGAACCCGATGGCCATGGTGCGGCTTCCAAGGATGATCAATGAAAACACCAATATGCAGGCCGCCCTGCCCAACTATGAGGTAGAACGGCTCTTTAATCTTCTGAATGCCGGGAGCAGGGCCATAACACTCATAGCCGTGGTTATTATGCTGGTTTCCGGGATCAGCATTTTTGTAAACCTGTACAAGGCCGTCCGGGAGCGCAAATACGAAATGGCCCTGTTGCGCACTTATGGGGCTTCCAGACTACAACTCCTGCTTTCCGTAATGGTGGAGGGACTGCTTATCGGTGTGACCGGTTTTGTGGCCGGAATACTGTTCAGCAGGCTCGGAATGTGGATACTATCCGGATATGTCGAGGACAGTTACAGGTATACCATAGGAAGTTCGGGGATGATGAAAGAGGAAGTTTTTTTGTTTATTTTTACCGTACTATTGACGATATTTGCCACTGTACTGGCGGCAGTTCCGGTTTTTTATCTCAACGTATCTAAAATTTTAGCTAAGGATGATTAAGAATGTTTTTTTGACAGGGATATTTTTACTGACAGTATTTTGTATGCACGCCCAGCAGGAAGTCACCTGGCAAGACCTGTCGGATGTTTCCTTTGAATCCAAGTATTTTAAAAGCTCGGACGATTATTTCCTGGTCCCCGATTTTGGCAAAAGTGTAAAGGAACTGGAAGGGGAAGAGATCTCTATTACGGGATATTTTTTAAGCCTTTCTCCGGAAGACGGAGTCTACATGCTTTCCCAGAACCCGATGGCTTCCTGCTTTTTCTGCGGTGGAGGCGGACCCGAATCGGTGCTGGAGATCAAGTTTAAAGAAAAGCCTTCCTTTAAAACGGACGAAGTGGTGACCATAACCGGCAAGCTGAAACTGAATGCCGATGATATCAATCATTGTAATTACATCCTAACGGGGGCCAGTGGGTTCGCTTTGTAACGAAGTGTTCCGGAATGGATGTCTTTTTATAAGATTGAATTCCGCTACGCGGAAAGATTGAATGAGATTGAAATGTTTAGGGTCAATCTCATTCAATCTTCCATCAATCTTTTAACCTTGCCGAAGGCGATGAAACATAGACAGTTTCTTCGTATATTTGTTAAAGTACCGGATTAATACAAAAACGTATGAGTGCAGAGGTAGCAAATTTGGAAAAGGACATCAATAAGGTGCTGAAGTCACATCGTTTAAAACGCACTTTGGCACGGATGGATATATTGCAGTTGTTATTAGGCAGCGGGCATGCCATTTCCTATAACGATATCAACGAGGAGTTGGGCGACAGGTTCGACAAATCTACCGTTTACCGCACCTTGAACAGCTTTGAGGAAAAAGGGATCATTCATGCTGTGAACGACGGTAGCGGGGGTATTAAATACGCCGTTACAAAAATAGAGAGCCCGGGAGCACATGTACACTTTAAATGCGATCATTGCGAGCAGACCTATTGCCTTCCGAATACCGGTATACCACGGGTGAGTACCCCTGAAGGCTTTATCGTCAGAACGTCATCTCTGCTTATCAACGGTACCTGTAAGTATTGTTCCTAGGGTGGGATGTCATGGAATGACCGGTCTCAATTGCGTTCCCGGCATTGGAGTTTTCTGCCCGGGCCTGTTCAGGGTAATTTGTGTTATCCTCGGAGCCTACTTCGTAAAGATAAATCCCAATCCCATTCGTTTCAGCATCTTTTTTTCGAAATTCCAGAAAAATTCAAATTGTCCGAATATCCAGCCAAAAGCAACCAGTAGTGCCTGGTATATCGGGAAGATGAGCAATATTCTCAGTGTCCAGTAGAGGAAAGAGTGTATCTCTCCCTCGTGTATTTCCAAAAAGGTGAGGAACGGGCCGGCGAGTTTAGCGGCCGACGACCCGGTAAGGGCGAATACGACAAGTATGATGAAAAGCTGAAAATTGGAACGGATTCCCCAACGCTTTTTTAATTTGTTCATACGATATCCATTTGACGGGATAAAGATAGTGAAGATTTGTGATATCGCGGATTATTTTGGTCATATCCGGGGAATAAAACCTGCCAGTCTCTGATTGTATTTCCGCTGAAAATAAATAAAATAGTTGTAGAGTTTGTAATTGACTTCATAACCGTAGTCGATATTGGGATCATAATCGATCTGCAGGGTGTAAAGGTCCGGGTCGTACCGGAAAGGCTCCAGGACCCTCTGGTTCCAGTTAGTGACGTAGATCCAGTTCCGGTTTTCCAGGAAATGCTGGGAATAATAGCCTTCGGGACGGGCCACGCTGTGCAGCCAGGTATCAAAACCGGGTTCTATAATGATAATCTCGTACTCCAGGCTGTCATTGGAAATAGCAACGGTATCACCGGAAGTATCGTTAAAGATCTCCGACTCTTCTGAAGAATAGGTTAACTTTCCCGTATTGCAGGCCACTATGGCCGTTATGGCCAGTAAAATAACAGACAGGTATGTAAAGCAGGCCTTCATAGTATTAAAAATACAAAATTTCCGGGAGAAATGCATTTTTATGCCATAAAAAAAGCCGCTCCTTCTTAAAAGGGCGGCCTTTTTATATTTTAAGTGTTCGGTTCTTATTTACCGGACATATCTTTCATAGTGTCTTCGATCATACCGTAGAACTGGTCTATCTTAGGAAGAACAACGATCCTTGTCCTTCTGTTCCTTGCACGTCCGGAAGCAGTCTCGTTGCTGTCTACAGGAATGTAGTAGCTTCTACCTGCGGCAGTCATCCTTGCGGGTGCTACGTTAAAGTCGTTCTGGAGTATCCTAACCACGGCAGTAGCCCTGTGTACACTCAGGTCCCAGTTATCCTCGAGCCCGGGTCGCTTGATCGGCACATTATCAGTGTGTCCTTCCACCATAAATTCGAAGTCAGGCTTGTTGTTGACCACCTTGGCCACTTTTCCGAGAACTTCTTTGGCTCTTTGCGTTACGGTATAACTTCCGCTTCGGAATAAGAGTTTATCGGAAATAGAAACGAATACCACACCTTTTTCCACGCTTATTTCGATGTCTTCGTCATTCAGGTTACCCAACACTCCTTTGAGGCTGGTAACCAGGGCGAGAGTTACGGAATCTTTCTTGTTTATGGCATCCTGTAAACGCTGGATACGCAGGTCTTTTTCCTGCAAGCTCTCGAGAGATCTTTCCAGGTTTTCTGCTCCTTTTTTAGACAGTGTGGTAAGGTTGCCCATATTGTCTATAAGAGCATTCTTTTCGCTTCTCAGACTTTGATTGTCAGCTTCAAGTCTGGATTTGCTTTCCAGGCAGGAATTGAGCTTTACCGTAGCTGAATTCAACAGATCCTGTGTTTCTTTTTGCTTCGCTTCAAGTTCTGAATATTTCTTTTGCGATACACAAGAAGAGAAGAAAATGGCAATACCTGCCCCTAACAAAACTATTTTTCTCATTGGTCTTAATGATTTATGCCTGCACGGTTCTTACATTATTTAGTGCAAGGCCTGTTTTTCTTGTTTGTGTTATATTTGGTTTTAAAAATGAGTTCCCAAAAGTATTAAAATCTTCTTAGTAAACAACATGTTTTTGTTAATCTTTAACTAATTGGGGGTATCTTCTTACATTTGCGATGTAATATGCCCAAACAATCGACTTAATAACGTAGTAATGTCCTTTCTTATTACCTTTCTCCCGTTTTTTTATGGTATTTTTTAAATGATAGTAATAACTGACATGTGCCCTGAGGATGGCCAGGCAATGCCCGAACTTTAACTGGAATATAAAGCGTATCCCTGCAATACCGTCCAGGGAAAGGCGTATGAAAATCAAGGGGAACACCAGTCGTGAAGGCGCATTTTTGGTGATGGAAAACAGGGAATTCCGAAAGTTCAAAAAGGTTTTTTTCGGGTTCATGTTGTGCAGTGTGGCCCCGCCCACGTGATAGATGTGGCTTTGTCCTACATATAAAACGGTATGTTCTGCATTCCTGGCACGCCAGCAAAGGTCTATTTCTTCCTGGTGGGCAAAATAATCCTCGTCAAACCCTTTCAGGCCTTCAAAAACTTCACGGCGTATGAACATACAGGCCCCGGTTGCCCAGAATATCTCCCGGGTATCGTTATACTGTCCGTTGTCCCGTTCCAGAGTCTGGAATACTCTTCCGCGACAAAAGGGATATCCGAGCATATCGATATATCCTCCGGCAGCGCCGGCATATTCGAAATGATCTTTTTGTTTGTAGTCCAGGATCTTGGGCTGAATGATGGCAACCTCCGGGCGTTCGCGGAAAACCTGCATCACAGGGCCCAGCCAGCCTTCGGTCACCTCGATGTCCGAATTGAGCAGACAGAAAATATCGGCATCCACCTGTTTCAATGCATCGTTATACCCCTTGGCGAAACCACCGTTTACCTTGTTCTGAACGATTTGCACCTGCGGATAGGTTTCCCGGAGAAAACGGACCGAATCATCCGTAGAGGCATTGTCCGCTACATAAATATCGGCTCCCGGAGAATAGGCCAGTACTGAAGGCATAAATTGTTCCAGTAATTGTTTTCCGTTCCAGTTTAGTATAACTACAGCTATTTTCATCTGTTTTTTTGATCTGAAGCGTGGTGCCCGGAGTTCGAAAGATTGTATAGGGATCTGTTCTACTGCCGACCTTTGACTTCTGACTTTTTCATAGGTTACAGGTGGACTATTCCCCTGCGGACGGGGAACAGCTGCGGGAATATTCCGTCAGATTATAGTTCAAGGGCACAAATTAACGACTATATACGGGAATATCCTCTAAAAATATATATTTTTCTTCAGAATAATCCATACGGCAAAAATAATGGCGCAGGCCGTTGGTAACCATAAGAAAATCGGCTTTCAGGGCAAGATTATACCGGGCTATCTGGTCAAAAGTCTCCTGTGTTATACGTACGGCGGGGGCTTTGCATTCCACGATCAGGGTAATATGGCCCTGAGGGGTGTAGACCACCACATCATAGCGCTTTTTCATATGGTTTATCCGGAGTTCCTTTTCTACATTGATGAGAGATTTTGGATACCCTTTTTCATCCATAAGAAACCGGACCACGTGCTGGCGTACCCATTCTTCAGGTTGAAGGGCAATGAATTTTTTACGGATCGGATCAAAAATATAGGGTTTATTTTCTCTATTTTTGATGCGAAAGTCATATGGAGGGAAATTTAACGGCTGCATGCCGCAAATATAAAGAATCCCTCGGCTCCGCCCGGGAACCGGGTAAAAATTGAACAAGAAACCTTGAACTTTCCCTTCGACTCTGCTTAGGGACCGAGTAAAACTTTGAACTTTGAATTTTGAACAGACACATGGATGAAGTAAAACGGATAGTCACGGATATAAAGAAGGGAGATATAAAACCGCTTTACGTATTGATGGGAGCGGAACCTTATTATATTGACCGGATCGCGGAATATATTGAGAAGAATGTGCTTTCTGAAGAAGAGAAGGGCTTTAACCAGGTAGTGCTTTACGGCAGGGATGTGGCTATTGGAGATATTGTTGAAAGCGCCAAACGCTACCCGATGATGGCCGAACGGCAGGTGGTTATCGTAAAGGAAGCCCAGGAGCTGTCCAGGACCATCGAAAACCTCGCTTCGTATGCGGAGAACCCGCAACCGACTACCGTGTTGGTATTGTGCTATAAATATAAGACCCTGGACAAAAGGAAAAAACTCTACAAGACCGTAAAAAAGAACGGGGTTCTGTTTGAAAGCAAAAAACTGTACGAAAACCAGGTTGGCGACTGGATCAGAAGGGTACTGGCCGGGAAAAAATACACCATCTCCCCGAAAGCAGCGCTGATGCTGGTGGAATTTTTGGGTACGGACCTGGGGAAGATCAATAATGAGCTGGAAAAACTACAGCTTATCCTGCCTCAGGGTACGGAGATCACTCCCTCCCATATCGAAGAGAACATCGGGATAAGCAAGGACTATAACAATTTTGAACTTCGTAAGGCCATTGGCGAAAAAGATGTAGTAAAGGCTACGAGGATCGTCCACTATTTTGGCCAGAATCCCAAAGACAATCCACTGGTGGTCACCGTAGCACTGTTATTTAATTTTTTCTCCCAGTTATTGCAGTACCACGGGCTCAGCGACCATTCTCCGAAGAGCGTGGCCGGTGCGTTGCGTATAAACCCGTATTTTGTAAAGGAATACGATGTAGCAGCCCGGAATTACCCGATGAAAAAAGTGAGTGCAGCCGTTGCCGTATTGCGGGATATGGATGTGAAAGGAAAAGGGGTCGGAGCTGCAGGCATACCCCAGGCCGACCTGCTCAAGGAATTACTGGTAAAGATCATGAACTGATACAGGTTCCCGGCCGGTACAGATAAAAGAGGTTGCCTTCTGAAAAATCCTATAATCCGTCATGCTGAACTGTCATCCTGAGCTTGCCTGCATTGAGTACAGTCGAAATGTCGAAGGGTCGTTTCAGGTTGACGTAAAGGTTATTTTTCAGAAGACAGCCTCTTTGTATTAATACTTTATATGAAATACTTCTTTTTGGCCATGGCGCCGTCTACACTGTATTTGCCCGGGCCAAGCAGGGCGATGGTTATAAAGGCTATCAGGTATAATAAAGCCATTTCCTTAACATTTATCGGATCGCCGCTATGTGCTATAAAAGCCGCAACTGCCATGGTGATGATGGGGGGTATGGTGGCCCATCTGGTCTTAAAACCTATGATAACCAGGATAGGAGCAATAAACTCGCTGATCATGGCAAGGACAAACGAGGTTTTTATCCCCAGGCCAATAGGATCTCCAAACTGGATTTCTTCGTCGCTCAATAACATTTGTAATTTTCCGTAACCATGTGTCATTATAAGAGCGGAGGCACCGATTCTAAGTAGGGCCAGTCCCAGGTTGGACGATGACTTTTCTCTTTTCATTTTAATGATTATTTTTAGTTTGTATTTTACTAAAATAGGAAATTATATCTGATATAGGGCAGTTAAGTGTGTGAGAGGATGATAAAATAAGCAGGGAAAAGCTCTGAAAAGAAGCGGATATCCGTATATGCAGGGGGCATATAAAAAAGAGACCGCCGTATTGAGGCGGTCTCTCCGGTATTTTAAATAACAGGGATATCTATGCTTCCTGTAACTTATCTAACGCAGTATTGAAAATTTTGTTCGGACGCATGGCTGCCGCGGCAAGTTGTTCGTCCGGGATGTAGTAACCTCCGATATCGATAGGTTTGCCCTGTATATCGTTCAGTCCTTTTACAATATCCTGTTCCTTGCTTTCGAGCTCAGAGGCCAGAGGAGTAAATTCAGCCTGCAGTTCTTTGTCTTTGGTCTGTTGTGCCAGAGCCTGTGCCCAATAGAGCGCCAGGTAGAAGTGGCTGGTACGGTTGTCCGGCTCATTGACCTTGCGCGAAGGGGAGCGGTCGTTTTCCAGGTATTTTTCGGTAGCCTCGTCCAGGGCTTCGGCAAGGATAAGGGCCTTGTCATTTCCATATTTATTACCCAGGTGTTCCAGCGATACGGCCAGAGCAAGGAATTCTCCCAGTGAATCCCACCTCAGGTGATTTTCTTCCAGGAATTGCTGTACGTGCTTGGGAGCAGACCCCCCGGCACCGGTTTCAAACAGGCCTCCGCCGTTCATAAGAGGTACTATGGACAGCATTTTGGCACTGGTGCCCAATTCCAGGATAGGGAAGAGGTCGGTGAGGTAATCGCGCAATACGTTTCCTGTTACGGATATGGTGTCTTTACCTGCCCTGAGACGCTTCAGGGTAAAAAGCGTAGCTTCTGCGGGAGACAGGATACGGATATCCAGCCCTTCCGTGTTGTGTTCCGGCAGGTATTGTTTTACTTTTTTGATCAGTTCCGCATCGTGGGCCCTTTCTTCATCGAGCCAGAAAACAGCGGGAGTCCCCGTAGCCCTTGCACGGTCTACGGCGAGTTTTACCCAGTCCTGTACCGGAGCATCCTTTACCTGGCACATTCTCCATATATCTCCCTGTTCTACCGGGTGTTCCATGATAACGTTCCCTTTGCTGTCGGTAACCTGTACGATACCGTTTGCAGGGATCTCAAAGGTTTTGTCGTGTGAACCGTATTCTTCGGCTTTTTGTGCCATAAGCCCCACATTGGGTACAGTTCCCATAGTGGTGGGGTCAAAAGCCCCGTGCTCTTTACAGAAATTTATGGTGGCCTCATACACGGCAGCGTAGCTGCTATCGGGTATAACGGCTTTGGTGTCCTGTGTTTTTCCCTGGGCATTCCACATACGGCCCGAATTGCGTATCATGGCGGGCATGGAGGCATCGATAATAACATCGCTGGGCACGTGGAGGTTGGTAATTCCCTTGTCGGAGTTTACCATGGCCAGGTCCGGGCCGTTGGCAATACAGGCTTCGATCCCTGCTTCTACCGCTTTTCTTTCTTCTTCCGGAAGGGACTGTACCACGGTGAGGATATCTCCCAGCCCGTTATTGGGGTCGGCTCCTGCTTTGTCGAGAAGCTCACCGAATTTTTCAAAAACGGGGGCAAAGAAGACTTTTACCGCATGTCCGAATATGATGGGGTCGGAAACCTTCATCATGGTTGCTTTCATGTGCAGGGAAAAGAGTACACCTTGTTCTTTGGCTTCTTTTACCTGTTGTTGCAGGAAGGCTATCAATGCTTTTTTGCTCAGAACAGTACCGTCTATGACCTCTCCCTTTTGTATGGCAAGCCCTTCCTTAAGTACTTTTACGGAGCCATCTGCCTGTTTAAGGCTTATTTTAATGCTGTCTTCCTGAGCAAAGGTACGGGATTGTTCGTTGTGCCTGAAATCGCCTTCGCTCATCGTGGCTACATGAGTTTTGGAAGCCGAGGTCCATTCTCCCATGCTGTGCGGATGTTTACGTGCGTAGTTCTTTACAGCTTTCGGAGCCCTCCGGTCAGAATTTCCTTCGCGGAGCACAGGATTCACCGCACTACCTTTTATTTTGTCGTAACGGGCCTGGATATCCTTTTCCTTTTCGTCCTTCGGATCGTCGGGATAGTCAGGGAGGGCATAACCCTTGGCCTGCAGTTCTTTAATGGCGGCTTCCAGTTGAGGAACGGAAGCACTGATATTCGGGAGCTTTACGATATTGGCTTCAGGAGTCTTGGCCAGTGCTCCCAGCTCGGCCAGGGCATCGCTTACGCGTTGTGATTCGGAGAGATAATCCGGAAAATTGGCCAGAATACGTGCTGCCAGGGAAATATCCTTGACTTCAACTTCAATTCCGGAAGAAGCGGTAAACGATTGTATGATGGATAATAAGGAATGTGTGGCGAGGGCAGGTGCCTCGTCTGTTTTAGTATAAACTATCTTGGGTAATTGTGACATGATTATAAAAGGTAATTTTTTTATGAGATTTTTAGGTATGACGCGTTTTTAAGCGACAGCAAATATACAATTAAATGTGGGAATGAGGAGGTTAGATGTTTCAAAAAATGGTGGGGTAAATTGAGAAATTGTCAGAATAAAAGCGGAAAAAAAATCAATAACTTTAAAAAAGGAAAAACAAAAGCCATATCATCACTGTTTCCATGTTGATATGGCTTTCTGGAAATAGTTGTGCAAATCCGTTTATCCCTCGGTTTTAATACCGAGTTTGCAAACTCCGGTTGCCAGTCCGCTCAACTATTTCCTAACAGAAACACTTTTTTGTGACTTTCGTCATCTATCGTGCTTCCTATATACTTTTTTAACTTCCTACTCCATTTGTTAATCGCTTAACTAATCTTTTCGGCATGGAAACAGGATTTCCAAATTTCTGTCAAGCCCTTGCATTGCAATCGCAATAGTAACTTTTCGAGACCTTCGTTAAAAAAGCATTTATGTACAAGAACATTCCTTAATTGGTAGGAGAGGTATAAATATACAAAAAAAAATTCATAAAAAGAATATTTAGCCTATTTAAAATCAACATTTTATAAACCGGAGTTATTAACAATGGTTAATAAAAAAAGGTCACCCGAGAAGGATGACCTTGAAATGTTTCTGTACAAAAAAAGATTATGATCTAACCTCTTTGATCCTTGCTTTTTTACCACGAAGTCCGCGGAAATAGAATATACGGGCTCTTCGTACTTTACCTTTTTTGTTCACTTCGATCTTCTGGAGGGCAGGCATATTTATAGGAAAAATACGTTCTACACCAACGGTACCAGACATTTTTCTGATGGTAAAGGTCTCTGAAGCACCGCTGCCTCTTCTTTGTATGACCACACCTCTAAAGAACTGTGTACGGGTTTTTTCACCTTCTTTGATCTCGTAATACACAGTGATTGTGTCTCCGGCAGAAAATTCCGGAAAATCTTTTTTGGAAACAAATTCGTCCTGAACGAATTTTACTAAATCTTCCATGATATTATGTTTAACAAGGTTTTTTCAAAGCAACATTCACGTCTATCGCCAGAGGTTGGTCTGAAATCGGGTGCAAATATAAATAATTATTTTAATTGGAGCAAAAGGCTTTTAACATATTAAAATTCAATCCTTCGACTGCACTCAGGGTGACAGGTTCAAGGTTCAAAGTTCAAAGTTTACCTGTTGTTGTTTTGTACTTCCAAACTCAATAGCGATGATCTTCAATTTGCATCTATCACAACAAGTCACTACAAATCATCAATTCTCCCTGTCTCCTCCCTCGTCACCCCATCTCCCGGTCATCTTCACTCAACCGGAAAGCCGCGGTCGCGCATCAAAGCATCTATGTTGGCTTCTCTGCCTCTGAATTTTTTGTACGCTTCGGCAGGGTCTACCGAATTACGCGGCGCAAATAAATACCTCACCAGTTTTTGGGCTAGTTCTTTATCGTAAAAACCACCGGGAGCTTCGGCAAAGGCTTCTGCCGCATCAGCAGTTAAAACATCAGCCCACAGGTACCCGTAATAACCGGTTGCATAACCTTCTCCGGAGAACACATGCCCAAAATGCGGAGTGCGGTGCCGCATAACGATCTCCCCGGGCATATGCAATGCTTTCAGTGTTTCTTTCTCGTATTGCCTGGGATCCAGGTTTTTCAGGTCTTCATCGCTCATGGTATGGTATTTCATATCCATCAGTGCAGAGGCCAGAAACTCGGTTGTGGCAAAACCCTGGTTAAAGGTGGCTGCCTTTTTTATTTTGGCCACCAGTGTTTTGGGAATGACCTCATCGGTTTTGTAATGGCGTAAAAACTGGTGGATCACCTTGTCGGTAGACAACCAGCGTTCCAGCAATTGCGAGTGGAACTCGGTATAATCCCTGACACCGCCGTTCAGGGTAGGGTATTTGACATCAGAAGATAAAAAGTGCAGGGCATGCCCGAATTCGTGAAAAAAGGTCTCGGCATCATCCCAGGAAATCAACAAAGGTTCTCCCGGGGCAGGTTTAATAAAGTTTGAATTATTGGAGGCCAGCACCGGTTGATTTCCGGTCAGTTCCGTACGGCTGCGATAGGTAGTTGCCCAGGCCCCGGAGCGTTTTCCCTGCCGTGCATAAGGATCCAGGTACCACAGGCCTATAAGTTTTCCGGAGCCTTTGTCGGTAACTTCCCAGACTTTTACATCTTCGTGAAATACGGGAACACTGCCTTTTTCGACCGGGGTGAATTTAAAATTAAATAATTCTCCCGCCGTAAAGAACAAGGCCTGGGTAAGATTGCCCAATTCCAGATACTGCTTTACTTCTTCACTGTCCAGGTCGTAAGTGGCCTTTCGCACTTTTTCGGCATAGAACCTGTAGTCCCAGGGTTCTATGGTGATGTTTTCACCTTCTTCATCAGCTACGGCCTGCATGTCGCTTACTTCTTCTTTTACCCTTGCCAAAGCCGCGGGCCATACCTTCATCATCAGGTCCATGGCATTTTCGGGAGTTTTGGCCATGCGGTCCTGTAAGCGCCATTCGGCATAATTCTCATAGCCCAATAGTGCTACCCGCTGATCGCGCAATTTCAGGATCCTGGCAATAATGGCATTGTTGTCGTAGTCATCTTCGTTATCGCCCCGGGAATAATAATTTTTCCAGACTTTTTCGCGTAAGGCCCTTTCGGTAGAATAGGTGAGGAAAGGATCCATGGACGAACGGGTGTTGGTAATGGCAAATTGGCCTTCCTTGCCGCGATCTGCCGCTGCTTTGGCTGCTGATTTTATAAAAGAATCGGGCAGGCCGCCAAGCTGATCTTCGGTGAGGTAAACCACATAGTTTTCCTCATCCGCCAGGACATTGTTGGAAAAGCGGGTGTAAAGTTCGGAGAGTTCTTTATTGATCGCAGCATATTTCTTTTTGTCTTCTGCATTCAGGTCGGCTCCGCTCATGGCAAAATCCTCGTAAATAAGTTGAAGCGTACGTTGTTGCTGGGCAGGAAGCGGATTGTCCTTTGCTGCTTCATACACCGTTTTTATACGTTTAAACAAGCCTTCGTTCTGAGATATCTTTGAGGTGTATTCACTGATCTCGGGAGCCAGTTTTTGTTGTATTTCCCTAAAAGCATCCGAAGACATATTGCTGCTGAAAATACCGTAGTAGGTAAATGCACGGTCTAAGGCTGCTCCCGATTTTTCAAAGGGGATAATGGTGTTTTCAAAAGTAGGAGGTTCCTGGCTGGCCACGATCTTATCGATCTCTGCCAGATGCATGGCCATCCCTTTTTCTATGGCAGGCTGTACCAGGGAGACTTCCATTTTATCAAAGGCGGGGACACCCTCGTAAGGCCCCTGGTAATCCTGTAACAGAACATTGTCAATATTGACACGATCTGTCGTATGATCTTTGGTTTTTTTCTCCTGGCAACCGCTCAATATAACGGTGATCACGAGACCCAGTTTTAAAGATTTGAAACTCATAAACGCAATTTTAGAATTTGGGGGAATATAATCAAAAAAACGAAAAAAAAGAGGTACGGGTTCAACCTTGTTTAAACCTATCGCCCTTTTTATACCGTGGCCGGGGAATATATTTCGTACTTATTTCCGCCCGGGGATTTTTTTGTATTCCTTTGAAATATAGTCGCGTATTTTCCGGGATGAGAAAAACGGATAAAAAAAATAACAAAACGGGAGCTTTTTTTGTAGATTTAGCATTGAAAATCAAAAATTGTTAACACAATATTATTTCTTGACTCAAGCTAATTCAAATAATCTCATATACCTCGTAAAACAGGGGGACGAAAGAGCTTTCGAAACCCTTTATCACCTGTATGCCAACAACCTGTTCGTTATAGCGAAGTCTTATCTCAGAGATGATTACCTGGCAGAAGAAGTGGTGCAGGATATTTTTATTTCTTTATGGGACCGAAGAAAAGACCTTCATATTCGGGGAAATATGGGAGGGTACCTATTTAAAATGGTAAAAAACCGTTGCCTGGATATCCTGAGAAAACCGAGAAAACTGGTCTCCATGGAAGATGAGGCCACCCTGTTGGAAAACAAGATAAACTTTAAAGCCCTGCAAGACAAGGAAGCCTCTTTCCTGCTCGAAGAAGAACTGGAAAAACGTATTGAAGAAGCCGTGGCCTTATTGCCGAAAACCTGTAAAAAAGTATTCCTGAAGACCAAGATGGATGGCCTTAACTACAAACAAACTGCCGAAGAGCTCCATATTTCCGTAAAGACCGTAGAAAGCCACATGACCAAGGCATTAAAACATATGCGCCTGCACTTGCGCGAGTTCCTGTCCTGTTTTTCCCTGATTGGCTGACCCCATTTGAGATCGGCACACACATTCTTAATCCCTAATTAAAAGCCGATAAACCAAACAAAACCCGCAATCACCAAGTCTCCCATCCTAAACTTCAAACTGTCAACTTACCCCTGTCCTTACTCTTTATTTCTCTATCCTTTTTGAGGCGTGATTAAAATAAAACGGGGATTTTCGATAACCCCCATATTTTATCACTAAAAAATCAGATATATCATAAAAATCCATATAAAACTAAGGGTGTAACAGTATTTTAACGTCTTATTAATACAGGCTTAACAATTTATCACAGGGACATGAAAGATGAAACTATCGTTAAATACATCAGGGAAGAACTGGAAGATAATGAACGACAGGAAGTTATGAGGTGGATAGCGTCGTCAGAAGAACATCAGAAGAAGTACAATTTCCTGAAGGCGCAACACACGGTGTCCGGGTTTAACAGGCCCGCCCTGGATGTGGAAAAAATTTATTCCCGGTGGAAAAAGCACGACAAAAAGCAGAGGCAAAGGAAGATTTTGTTACGACTGACCTCCGCCGTGGCGATTTTTGTTTTGATGTGGTTTGTTGTAGACATGCTCCCTTCTTCAGACACCAAAAAGGATGTTGTGAACACAAAAGAAGAAAAGATGGTGGAAGTGGTCACCCCGAGAGGAATAAGCCGGGAGATCGTGCTGCCCGACAGTACGCATGTTGTACTGAATGTAGACAGCCGGCTAAAATATCCGCCGGTGTTTAAGGACAGTATACGAGAAGTCTTTCTTACCGGAGAAGCCTATTTTGAAGTGATCAAAGACACCCGGCTCCCCTTTATAGTCCACGCCGGGGATATGAATATCCGGGTATTGGGAACATCGTTCAATGTCCGTTCCTATTCAGGCGATTCCGATACCAGGACTACCCTGGTAGAGGGGACCGTGGAAGTGAGCAGCGATGATGTAGCTCCGGTAAAACTAAAACCGTTACAGGCCGCAATGCTCAACCATGGGCAGACACAACTCAAAATAAAAGAAGTATCCAGAGAAGAAGCGGTTTCCTGGAAAGAAGGAAAGCTCATTTTTAAGGAAACACCCCTGGAGGATGTACTGGAAGACCTGGAGCGGAGGTACGACGTACAATTCGAAATCGGGTCGGCAGTACTCTATGACTATCTGTTCACCGGCACTTTTGACAATCTTACGATCGACGAAGTGTTACGGGTATTGAAGATCTCGTCATCTATCAATTATAAAAAAGGAAAGGAGAAAATAACCTTGTATTAGAAAAAAGAAGAAGGTGCGGCAACACCTTCTTCCGATTCGTGTTTAATTAAACTAAAACCAGTCTTGTTTTAATCTAAAAACGTTTAAAATTATGAAAAAAAACAATCGTTTTAAATTGTTTTACAGGCATTTCTATCTACTTCCCGGAAATGCTCCTGTAAAACAAATGATCAGGGTCATGAAAATTTATGTTGTTTTGATATGTCTTACCCTTGGAGAACTTTTAGCAACCGACATCCGGGCCCAGAGCATTTCTCTGGAAATGGAAAGCAAAAGCCTGTCGGAAGCTCTTGCAGAGATCGAACAGAAAACTGATTATCATTTCTTTTACAATACCCGGTTGATCAATGTTTCCAGAAAGGTGAGCATTGATGTGAAAAATACGGAACTGGAAGTTGTACTGAAACAGTTGCTTTATAATTTAAATATCGATTATAAACTGGTAAAAAACCAGATCGTGCTTTTTCCCAGGGGCGATACCTATGTGGTTAAGATCTTAGAAGAACTCCTGGAATCGGCAGAGGAAAAGAAAAGATCCGATAAGGAAAGAGCAAAAGAGAAGATTTTAAATGAAACTACAACCAATCTGGCCAGGGCATTCCAGAACCTTGTAACCGGGAATGTCACAGACCAGAACGGGATGCCGTTACCCGGTGTAAATATTGTTGTAAAAGGAACACAGACAGGGACCCAGACAGATTTTGACGGGAATTACAGCATCTCTGCCAATGAAGGACAGGTGCTGGTATTTTCCTATGTAGGGCAAAGGACCAGGGAAGTGACCGTAGGCCCGTCGGGAGAGGTGAACGTGCAAATGGAAGAAGACGCCCAGGCCCTGGAAGAAGTGGTTGTCGTAGGATATGGTACCCAGGAGCGAAGGGAACTGACCGGTTCTATTACCTCTATCAATAACGAATCCATGCAAGACCTTGTAACACCTTCATTTGATCAGCAGCTTGCCGGTCGTGCTCCCGGTGTGCAGGTAACAAACCCGGGAGGAGTGCTCGGAGCAAGGCCTATTATCAGGATCCGGGGGGTAAATTCACTGACATCCAGCGCTAATCCTCTGATTGTTGTAGATGGGGTGCCTATGGTAGATAACGACAGATCTGCCATTCAATCGGCCAACTCGCTTTCAAATATCAACCCTGCGGATATCGAATCTTTCGAAGTTCTAAAAGATGGTTCTGCTACTGCGATATACGGTTCCAGGGCCGCCAACGGGGTTATTCTGATCACTACAAAAAGAGGTAAAGCCGGAGAAACCCAGGTATCCTATAATATGAATGTAGGATTTAACGAGGATGTAGATCGCTTTGACCTGTTGAACGGAGACCAGTTTGTGACCATAGCCAATGAAAAACGTACCAATGCAGGACAGTCAGAGCTGGCTGCTCCCGGAGTAAATACGGATTGGCAGGATCATGTGCTCAGGACCGGTTTTACACAACAGCACAACCTGTCCTTAAGCGGGGGAAATGAACAGACCAAATTTTTCTTCTCACTCGGATTTATGGACCAGGAAGCGATCGTGAAGCCCAATGATATGAAAAGGTATTCGTTTCGGTCAAATGTAGATCATAAGATCGGCGACCGGATTAACATAGGGACGAGTTTGTCGTATTCATTTACCGAGCTCAATGGTCTGAACCAGGGGGCAAACAGCTTGTCGGGCGCTATATACAACGCCACCAGAAACCTCCCGAACGTACCTATCTACGATCCTGAAAACACGGCTTATGACGGGTATAATGTCACTGAGGACGGGCAGTCAACAGGTTGGGGAAATAACCTGACAGGACCCGACAATAACATTCCGAACATCGGTTTTGTTATTGCAAACAACCGGTACAGGAGCAGAACCCACAGGATCATCGGAAATGCTTTCGGAGAGCTGGAGATCATAGAGGGGTTAAAAGCCAGGACACAGATTGGGGTAGACCTTACCCTGAATGAAGATCTCAGGTCCTGGGATCCGAGACATGGCGATGGTAATGGCCCGAATGGAAGCATGTATATGTCCTACAGGCCAGCTCAAAGGTGGAACTGGCAAAATACGCTGAACTACCGTAAGGTGATTGCGGATCATCATATCCTTAATGTAACGGCGGGGGCGGAGTATCAGAAAACCAGCTTTTATAATTTCAATGCCTCGGGAACAGGTTTTTCTGACCGGTTCTTTATGGAAGAAAACCTGATCTCGGGATCTTATGCCAACCAGTTCTCAGGAGGACAATATGAAGAAATAGGGTTTGACTCTTATTTCGGAAGATTGAATTACAGCTATCAGGGAAAATATATGCTTTCGTTCTCTGCCAGGAACGATGGAATTTCTTCATTGCCGAAAGACAACCGGAGAGGGACTTTTTTCGGGGGTTCGGTAGGATGGAGAATATCTGACGAAAACTTTTTCAATAGCGGGCTGATAACCGATTTAAAGATCAGGGGATCCTATGCAGAGGTAGGAAATACCGAGATAGGGGCATTTCCCTATGCCGGTGGTTATGCCGCGGTCCTCGGAGGTATAGGGGCCGGGATCGGTTATGATAATATGTCGAACAGAGGTCTGCAATGGGAAACTTCCAAAAAGTTCAATGTAGGTCTGGACATGACCATTGCCAATGTTAACCTGAATTTTGACTATTTCCGGAATAACATAAGCGACCTTATCCTGGATGCGCCGACCATCCCGTCTCTCGGTATTCCCGGTAACAATATTTCCCAGAATGTCGGGGCCATGGTCAACAAAGGGGTGGAACTGCGCCTGATGACCAAGCTCATCGATAACGGTAATTTTAGCTGGACCACAGACTTTAACTTCAGTTTTATAGAAAATGAAGTTACCGAAATGAACGCTCCTATTATAACCACCTATAATATTACTGAAGAAGGAGGGTCCGTAGCTCAATTGTATGGCTATAAATGGGCCGGGGTAAACCCCGAGAACGGTAATCCCATGTATTACAGGAATGACGATATTATACAGTACAACCTTCAGAAGGGAGATTTGGCATGGAAGACTTATAACCCTGACAATCCCGGAGATGTAAGTACCGCAGCAGAAGGAGGCCCTACACAGGATTACCTGGGGAACACATTGCCCAAATGGTATGGTGGATGGACCAATAATTTCAAATACAAGAATTTCGATGCAGAACTGTTTGTCCGGTATTCCGGTGGAAACTATATTATGAACCAATCACTGGCCGGCCTTTTAGGGCAAGGGTTCTCTAACAACCATAAAGATATATTGAATCGTTGGACAGCCCCGGGGCAGGAAACAGATATTCCAAAGCTGTATTCCGGGCAGGACAGTAATATGTGGCAGACCAGTGCCGCAAACTCCAGGTTTGTGGAAAAAGGAGATTTCCTCAGGGTACAGAATATTGCTTTTGGTTACAGCCCCACCAGGGAGTGGCTGAACAGGGCCTTTAGCGGAGCCATCACTTCTGTCAGGATCTTTGCCCAGGTACAAAACCCGTTTGTTATTACGGGATATTCCGGACTGGATCCTGAATTGAACCGGTATACTTCCGGAACAGGAGCAGATTCCCCGCAATTAAGAATGGGGGTGGACTGGAACGTGGCACCGATAATAAGAACATGGTCCATGGGACTTAATATTGGATTTTAATCGATAGCTAAAAAGACAATAAAAAATAAACAGATGAAAAATAACATTTTAGATAAAATAAGGCTGGCGCTGGCAGGAATTGCTGTGATCTTCCTGGCTTCCTGTGATGTAACAGACCTGAGCCCGGCCGATATTGTACCGGATGAAGAGGCATATAGCACTGCCGAGAGGATAGAATCTGCTGTGCTGGGAGTGTACGAAGCGGCCCAGGCAGGATATTATAACGGAGTTGTGGATCGCGGTTATCCTTTTGGTGCAGCATCTACCGAGCAGGGAGACATGAGAGGGGAGGATATGTATAACGACCAGCTTTTCTATGAAGCGACCTATACAGCGGGATATACACCTAATACATTGAACAATAATGGGATGTGGATTTCCCTGTACAGACTTATTAACAGATCTAACCTGGTTATTGAGAACCTGGATGGAGCCGTTGAAAACGGAGTGATAGATCAGGCTACGCGTGATCGGTACAGAGGAGAGATGCTATTTATAAGAGCACTGTCTCACCACGAATTGCTGATCCATTTTTCAAGGCCTTACTCAGACGATCCTTCAAGTTTAGGAATCCCTTACAGAACTTTCGCCATAGACGAAGTAGGTAAAGTAGAGGAAGGCCAGGCTGTGGGCAGGTCAACTGTCGGGGAAGACTATGGCCAGTTACTCACAGATCTCGATGAAGCAGAAGAGTTGCTCAGTGATATAGGGACTACACCATACAGGGCTGGTAAAGGCGCTGCAATAGCATTAAAAACAAGAATAAAACTCCATCAGGGAGATTGGGAAGGAGTTTTGGCCGAATACGATAAAATTGCCGGGGATTATGCCGTTACGACAAACCTGCTTGCCCCATATGAAAGTGAAAGTACAGATAATATTTTTGGTTTCCAGCATTCGGCACAATCCAACCCGGGGACTAACGGAACGTTGTCCAGAATGTACGGAAACCCGGATAATGGCGGAAGGGGCCTGGTAAAGATCAGCCCTGTAATATGGCGTGCCGATTTTTGGCTCGAAGATGACCTGAGGAGAGATATAACATCGAACAACAATGTAGGGATCTATACCGGTAAATACATGAACCAGGTAACCCAGGACGATAATATCCCGACCATAAGATTTGCAGAAGTGCTTTTGAACGCCGCGGAGGCCAATGCGCGCCTCAATAAACTGGATGATGGGGTAGACCTCCTCAATACAGTACGTGACAGGGCACTCCCGGAAGGAACCCCTTCCTATACCTCAGGAGGTTTGGGCGGACAAAACGAAGTGCTGCAGGCGGTGTGGAACGAACGCAGAATAGAGTTTCTGGCCGAAGGCAGAAGGTGGCCCGATATACACAGGTTGTCCGGAGAAGGCCTGATGGAGGGAGTACCGCTTAAGGCCACCTCGAGATCCGTTACATCTCTTGATTTTTATACAGGAAAAGAAGAAGTGGCCCTGGATCATGCCATTCCGTATTCCGATTATAGATTTATATGGCCTGTTCCGCTATCTGAGATCCAGAATAACACAACAGCGCCCATAGAACAGAATCCCGGATATTAACCGGAAACATATTTCATCACCTCATCAGAACTTAAAAACGAAGAGGCTGTCTTTCCGGGCAGCCTCTTTATTTTTCTATCCTATGGATGATACGCTAATTTTTAAAATTCAGTAATGATCAGGAGATAACGATCACTGCTGCATCTTAAAATAATAATCCGCCGAGTGTTTTCCTGAACCGTAGATCAGGAAGAAAATACATATCAGGAAGGTGACGGAAGAAGCAATAAGGTTCCCGCTGTGCATTTCCCCGATAAAATTAATAGCAATAGCCCCTATTAATATCGGGATCTGTACGGCAATGGACAAACGGGTGAGCAACCCGAAAACGATCAGTATACCCCCGAGCAAATGTGCATGGGCTACGTAGTGAACGGTCAGCATGGCACCCCACCAGTTCTGTATCGGTTTTATGATGTCGATCAGGTACTGGCTGTTGACGATAAAGGAAGTCCCCTTCAGGAAAAGGAATACCCCGAGGGCTATCCGTAAAAGGTCAAGCGGATAATAGGTATGCGCGTTGGCCCATTTGTTTAAAGTTTTTACTGTTCCCATGGTTCCGGTCTTTAAAATCTACCCTTAAGGTACAAAAAAAACAGCAAATGTTAAATAATTTGCTGTTTTTCAGTGCTTTGTTTAAGTGCTTAAGGCTGTTTGCCGACCTTTACATTAATAAAGAACCGGTCGGTGGCGACGGATATTCCACCCGGGGGAACATCCAGTTTCTGCCATTCCGAAGTAGGGTGGAGGCGGACCGTTTTCCCGTTGATACTGGCGTCTACGGGCATGTTAAAATTATCCGCATCAACCACCCAGCGATAGGCGGTGCCAGAGCCTTCCCTTTTCAGCTCCAGCACGGGGATGTCTTTGTGTCTTAAGTATTGATCGAAAACAGGCTCGAGGTCCAGTTTGGTTTCCTGCTCAAAGAAATTGAGGACCATTTCGGTATCCACGATCATGTGTTTAAAGGTCTCGCTGTAATTTCGTATCAGCTGCCACCATTTATCATCGTCATTGATCATATGGCGGATGGTATTGAGCATTAAGGCCCCTTTGGGATACATGTCTCCCGAACCTTCCTTGTTCACTCCGTAATCGCCTATAATGGGCCGGTCGTTCCTTACATTCTGTTTGAGCCCGTTTACGTAGGCCTGGCCGTCCTCATATCCCCAGCGGCATTCTACGTATACCGCCTCAGAATATGTAGTAAAACCTTCATGGATCCACATATCGGCAATATCGGAAGAGGTAATGCTGTTGCCGAACCACTCGTGACCGGTTTCATGGATGATGATAAAATCCCAGCGGTTACCTATACCCGTACCCGAAAGGTCGCGCCCCAGGTAGCCTTTCATATACTTATTGCCGTAAGCTACGGCACTCTGGTGTTCCATTCCCAGGTGAGCGGTCTCCACCATTTTGTAGCTGTCCTCTTTAAAGGGATAGGTTCCGAATTTTTCCTGGAAACAGTCCATCATCGGTTTCACCTCCTGAAAATGCATTTTAGCTTTTTTCAGGTTGTAGCTCAATACGTAAAAATCCATATCCAGCCCCTTGTAGGTTTCACCGAAATGGGCATAGTCCCCGATGTTAAGCGCTACATCGTAATTGTTGATAGGGTTGGTCACTTTCCAGTCCCACCGGGTATAACCGTTGCCCAGGTCTTTTTTGCCGGTCAGCCTGCCGTTAGAGACGTCCATGAGTCCGTTGGGTACGGCCACTTTTATGGTCATCCCGTTTTCCGGTTCGTCACTTTGGTGGTCCTTGTTGGGCCACCAGGCGCTGGCACCTGTACCCTGAACGGCTGTGGCGATCCAGGGCTTGCCGTTTTTGTCGGTCTTCCAGTCGAAACCACCGTCCCAGGGGGCACGTTTGGCAGCGATGGGGTTGCCGGAATAATAAAACGTAATGCTGTCTTTCCTGTTTTTTTGAAAACCTTTGCTGTTGTCTATAAAAACAGCATTGTATTCCCTGCGGTAAGGAAGGGGTTTACCACGGTATAGAATGGAATCCACATCCATATTCTCAAAAAGGTCTATCTGAATGGTGTGCAGTTTTTCCTGGGGGACAAACACGATCCGGTTATGGCCTTCGATATATTTTTTCCCGGGGTCCACTTTGACGTTCAGGTGGTATTCCCGCACATTGAAATTCCTTTCCCTGCGGAGGGAACCCCTTAAGGTATCTCCCTTGGTATAACTTTCCTTCTCCTGAAGTAACTGGGCATTCACGCCCAGAATACCTGTGAACAGCAAACTAAAAAGTATAATTTTTTTCATGGATTCCTGATTTTGGGACAAAGGTATTAAATCCTGAATAACAAACCCCAAATGTCATGCTTCGCTCAACAACATTTGGGATTTTCCATCACACTTGCATCACCCCTGGATTAAATGGCCTTTCTATTGGTGCATGATCCGCAGCTTCAATACCCATACTGATCCATTTCCGGGTATCGGCAGGATCGATCACAGCATCGGTCCACAATCTTGCGGCTGCGTAATAGGGAGAAGTTTGCGTATCGTATCTCGATTTTATCTTGTTGAACAGTTCCTCTTCCTTTTCTTTGGTAATGTTCTCTCCTTTTTTCTTCAAAGATGCCGTTTCTATCTGTAACAGCACCTTAGCGGCCTGGGCACCGCCCATAACGGCCAGTTCGGCGCTCGGCCAGGCAAAGATAAGCCTGGGGTCGTAGGCCTTGCCGCACATGGCGTAATTCCCGGCACCGTAAGAGTTGCCAATGACAACGGTAAACTTGGGGACCACACTGTTACTCACGGCATTGACCATTTTGGCACCGTCCTTTATAATTCCGCCGTGTTCGCTCTTACTGCCCACCATAAACCCGGTAACGTCCTGAAGGAATACCAGCGGGATCTTCTTCTGGTTGCAGTTGGCAATAAACCGGGTAGCCTTGTCGGCACTGTCAGAATAAATGACCCCGCCAAACTGCATTTCACCCTTTTTGGTCTTTACCACTTTGCGCTGGTTGGCCACGATACCCACGGCCCATCCGTCGATACGGGCATAGCCGGTGATGAGCGTTTTGCCATATCCGGCCTTGTACTCTTCAAATTCCGAACCGTCTACGAGTCGTTTTATGATCTCCGTCATATCGTACTGATCTGCCCTCGACCGGGGAAGGATACCGTAGATATCATCCGGGTTTTCCCTGGGGCGTGCAGGTTTTGTACGGTTAAAACCGGCCTTGTTAAAATCGCCGGTCTTATCCATAATATTCTTTATGGTGTCCAGAGCATCCCTATCGTCTTTGGCCTTGTAGTCCGTTACTCCGCTTATTTCACAGTGTGTGGTGGCTCCTCCCAGGGTCTCATTATCGATGGTTTCTCCTATGGCGGCTTTTACGAGATAACTTCCTGCCAGGAAAATACTGCCGGTTTTGTCTACGATCAGGGCTTCATCACTCATAATGGGCAGATATGCACCCCCGGCCACACAGCTCCCCATCACCGCTGCGATCTGGGTGATGCCCATACTGCTCATCATAGCATTATTGCGGAAAATACGGCCAAAGTGTTCTTTGTCCGGAAATATTTCGTCCTGCATGGGCAGGTATACCCCGGCGCTGTCTACCAGGTAGATGATGGGCAGCCTGTTTTCCATGGCGATCTCCTGGGCGCGCAGGTTTTTCTTTCCTGTAATGGGAAACCACGCCCCGGCCTTTACCGTGGCGTCATTGGCCACAACAACGCATTGCCGCCCTTTGACATACCCGATCTTTACAACGACCCCTCCCGAAGGGCATCCGCCGTGTTCTTCATACATGCCATCTCCGGCAAAAGCACCGATCTCTATGTTGTTGGCACCTTTGTCGAGCAGGTAGTCTATACGTTCCCGGGCAGTCATTTTACCTTCCGAATGCAGCTTTTCGATCCGTTTCTCTCCGCCTCCCTTTTTTATTTTGGCCAGCCGGCCCCTGTGTCCGGACAAGAGCATCTTATTGTGGTCTTCGTTTTTATTGAAGTTAATGTCCATGCTTTTTGATTAGAATGCTGCTAAAATACGAAACAAAGTCAGAAGTACGAAGTGCGAAGTTAGAAGTAGGGGCACAATGCATTGTGTCTGGATCCGAAGTCAGAAGCCGGAAGTGGTCTGTGGGATAGTGATAATATTCTCTGTGTCACTTTGTACCTGCTTTGTGCCGCTCTGTGGTAAAATAAAGCCCGCAACATCGAAAATCAAAAAGTACACCGGGTTCTTCACTCTGAACACAAAGTTTGGGCTTTTGAAATTAAGCAGTATGACCGGTAGACTTCAAGGGAACTCTACCGGGAATCATTAAATATTTCATAAATTGTGCGATATTTGCGCGCTAATTTAGTACAAATACGGACTTTTGTACTTAAATCATCATTTAATGGATACATCGATGGGAATGAATAAGAATGCAATATTTGGCTGGGCTTCTTTGATCATGTTTTTAATAGGCACAGCACTTGTGTTACTTGGCGTATTGAAATACAAGGATTACGCCATAGGGTTTTCGGTAGTGGGCATCGGCTTTTTTGCCATGTCATGGATATTCAACGCATTAAAAGGGAGAGTATAGGAGTTGAAAGTTGCAGGTTGTAGGTTACAGGTTTCAATTTCTCCTGTAATAAAGTTATCTACAAACAAACTAGTAAACCTACAACCTGCAACCTGTAACCATAAACAACAAACAACATAAATATGTCAGACGATAAGAAAGTCATTTTTTCGATGTCGGGCGTTTCCAAAACGTACCAGAGTACGAACAAGACCGTGCTCAAGGACATCTATCTGAGTTTTTTTTACGGGGCCAAGATCGGTATCCTGGGGCTTAACGGTTCCGGAAAATCCACCTTGCTGAAAATCATTGCGGGCGTAGAAAAAAATTACCAGGGCGATGTTGTGTTCTCTCCCGGTTATTCGGTGGGATACCTGGAACAGGAACCGCAACTGGACGAGGAAAAGACGGTGATCGAGGTTGTCAGGGAAGGTATGGCAGAAGTGGTGGCCGTACTGGACGAGTACAACAAGATAAACGATATGTTCGGGCTGCCCGAAGTGTATGAAGATGCCGATAAAATGCAGAAGCTGATGGACCGCCAGGCCGTGCTTCAGGACAAGATCGATGCCACCAATGCCTGGGAACTGGACACCAAGCTGGAGATTGCGATGGATGCCCTGCGTACTGCCGAGCCGGATACTCCCATAAAAGTACTTTCGGGAGGGGAACGCCGTAGGGTGGCCCTTTGCAGGTTATTGCTGCAACAACCGGACGTCCTGCTGCTGGATGAACCTACCAACCACCTCGATGCGGAGTCTGTACTGTGGCTGGAACAGCATTTACAACAATACAGCGGAACAGTCATCGCCGTGACCCACGACCGTTATTTCCTGGACAATGTAGCTGGATGGATACTGGAGCTCGACCGGGGAGAAGGCATACCCTGGAAAGGGAATTATTCCTCCTGGCTCGATCAGAAGTCCAAACGCCTGGCCCAGGAACAGAAACAGGCCTCCAAACGGCAGAAAACCCTGGAACGGGAACTGGAATGGGTGCGTATGGCCCCGAAAGGCAGGCAGGCCAAACAAAAGGCGCGTCTTAATAACTACGACAAACTGCTTAACGAAGACCAGAAGAAACTGGACGAAAAGCTGGAGATCTATATTCCCAACGGCCCGAGGCTGGGGACCAATGTCATAGAAGCCAAAGGGGTGGCCAAGGCATTCGGGGACAAACTCCTGTATGACAATCTGAACTTTAACCTTCCCCAGGCAGGGATAGTAGGGATCATTGGCCCAAACGGAGCGGGAAAAACGACCATTTTTAAAATGATCATGGGAGAGGAAAAGCCGGACAAAGGTGAGTTTGTGGTCGGAGAAACTGCCAGGATCGCCTATGTGGATCAGAGGCATTCCAATATAGACCCGGAAAAATCTATCTGGGAAAACTTTTCCGAAGGTCAGGAACTCGTTATGATGGGAGGGAAGCAGGTCAATTCCAGGGCTTATCTCAGCCGTTTTAACTTTTCGGGAAGTGAGCAGAACAAAAAAGTAGAGGCCTTGTCCGGAGGAGAGCGGAACAGGCTCCACCTGGCCATGACCCTCAAGGAAGAAGGGAACGTATTGCTCCTGGACGAACCCACGAACGACCTCGACGTAAATACGCTGAGAGCACTCGAGGAAGGCCTCGAAAACTTTGCAGGGTGTGCCGTGGTCATCTCGCACGACCGTTGGTTCCTGGATCGTATCTGTACACATATCCTCGCCTTTGAAGGCAATTCGGAAGTGTACTTTTTCGAAGGTGGTTTTTCCGATTACGAGGAGAACAAACGAAAACGCCTCGGTACTGATGTAACACCGAAACGGATTAAGTATAAAAAGCTAATTAGGGAGTAACAAACGCTAAATCTCAACACCTAATTAGTAGAAGTGACATCTATGCAACTGCATAAATTGGCAATGACATTTCTGTCACCCCGAGCGTAGTCGAGGGATTTTAGCCCGAATGGTCTCTAAAAGAGGTCTCGACTGCGCTCGACCTGACAGTTGTTTATGCGTTTGAAATGTGTTGTCAAATGATCTTTTTAATAACCCGGAGCTTGTGTGTATGCCTTCGGGCATCTGTGTTAAAAATGCCTGTGTGGTCGATACGGTCAATGCGGACCTTGCCGTAGGCGTGGATAATATAGTTGTCTTCCATGATGATCCCAACATGTACGATATTGCCTTCGTCATCGTCGAAAAACGCCAGGTCGCCCGGTTCCGATTCTTCGATAAAGCTCAGGGGTTCTCCCTGTGTAGCCTGTTGTGCGGCTTCTCTTAACAGGGAATATCCGTTTAACTTATAGACCATTTGTGCCAGTCCTGCGGCATCGATGCCAAATGGAGTTTTTCCGCCGTGCTGGTGTGGGGAGTTCAGAAACAGGAAAGCAGTATCGACCAGGTTTTCCTTGGCTTGTTTTCCGGATTGCACCCGGCCTTCGAACTGATGTGAAAAAAAAGAAGAAGTGCTTACATGCGACCCTATGGAAACGGGCATAAGCTGCCCGTTGTGGTCTGTGATAAATTCCACCATGTCAGAAGACAGCCCCGGGGCGTCTTTGTCCATATTTTTATACGTTTCTTCTTCTATTTTCAGGAATTGTTTGTTGTCTATCCACCCTTCGTGCCTGTCGAATGCCAGACGGATTCTGCTCCAGTATTTTTGTTGTTCTAGTACTTTAAAATGTTCGCCGTACAAGACCTGAGAGGTAAGTTCGGCCGTGTCGGAAGGATGAGATCGTAAAGGAACGATACTAAGGTTACAAATTCCGTATTGCATTTATTTTATCGTCAGTTTTTTTAGTTTTTTAGTTTTGGAGTCCCGGACTTGGGGAGTTCTTATTTTGTGGCTGTTTATACTAATAAACTCCAGGACTCCAAGACTCCAAAACTAATTTACTATCTTTCAACAATGATGGCCGAAGCTCCGCCTCCGCCGTTACATATGGCAGCGGCACCTGTTTTTGCGTTGTTTTGTTTCAGGACATGGATCAGCGTCACCAGGATACGGGCCCCGGAACATCCCAGGGGATGGCCGAGAGAAACAGCTCCGCCGTTAACATTGACTTTATCGTCCGACAGTCCGAGTATTTTCATATTGGCCAGTCCCACTACGGAAAAGGCTTCGTTAAACTCAAAAAAGTCAACATCTTCCAGGGCTATTCCTGCTTTTTCAAGAGCTTTGGGAAGTGCTTTGGCCGGGGCGGTGGTAAACCATTTCGGCTCCTGGGCAGCATCGGCATATCCCTTAATGGTAGCCAGGGGTTTAAGCCCCAGTGCTGTTGCTTTTTCTTCACTCATCAATACAAAGGCTGCGGCACCGTCGTTTATGGTTGAGGCGTTGGCAGCGGTTACCGTACCGTCTTTAGAGAACGCAGGACGCAGGGAAGGTATTTTATCGAGGATAACATTTTTATATTCTTCGTCTTCTTTTACCAGAACAGGATCTCCTTTTCGTTGTGGTACTTCCACCGGGACCACTTCCTCGGAAAATTTACCTTCTTCCCACGCTTTGGCGGACCGCTGGTAGGACTGAATCGCAAAATTGTCCTGGTCTTCTCTCGAAAAACCATATTCCGTGGCACAGAGGTCTCCGCATACACCCATGGCATTGTGGTCGTAGGCGTCCACAAGGCCGTCTTTCTGCATACCGTCTTCTAATGATGCCGGGCCGAATTTCAGTCCCTTGCGCATATGTACGTAATGTGGAATAGAGCTCATATTTTCCATTCCTCCGGCTACCACAATATCTGCATCGCCGAGGGCTATGGCCTGTGCGCCCTGCATAACGGCTTTCATACCACTGGCACATACCTTGTTCACGGTTGTGCAGGGCACGGTATCCGGTATTCCGGCATAAATTGCCGCCTGCCTGGCCGGGGCCTGGCCTTCTCCGGCTTGTACCACATTGCCCATAAGTACTTCGTCTACCAGGGTAGGGGATACATTTGCTTTTTCGAGAGCACTTTTTATGGCCACAGCTCCCAGTTTCGGGGCAGGGACGCCGGACAGGGCTCCCATAAAACTCCCTATCGGAGTCCTTGCTGCTGCGACTATTACTACTTTTCTTGACATTTTATTCTGTTTTTAGTGTGTTTTTGCCGTACAGTTCGGGAGTTGAGCGGGTATTGTCCTTCATCCTGTATACATTGCTGTACCTTGTCTGCATACTCCCAAAGGTCTATGTTGCGAATTTAAGTAAAATTGAGATATTAACAGGTCTAAAGTTCAAGGTTCAAAGTTCAAAGTTTGGTCCCTGAGCAGAGTCGAAGGGAAGGTTCAGGGTTTAAGGTTTTGAGTATTTCGTTACGTTTTACTCCTTTCTGCCCGCCTCGATAGGGGAACTATAACGCTCTTTAAAAAAATATAGAACTCCCCCCCTTGAGGGGGGCAGGGGGGTGTTCCCCACCTATTCAATCAATCTGTTTCCATCTACCTCAATTTCCCTGATCTTGTCCAGGATGTGTTTTGCCCTGGAGCGATAGGCAGCAGAGTGTTGGGTGTAACCCTGTTGGAGTACCAGTTGTAGTTCCGGATATATCCATTGAAATTTTTTCCCGAGCAGGAAAAGGCAACGCATGGCATAGGCCTTTACAGCTACTTTTTCATTTCCGATAAGCCAGTCGAAACAGGTTTCTGCGATCTTTCCGAGCTGTTCTTCAGTAAGCGATTTCCTGACCGGGTTTTGCTGTTTGCTGAAATAGTATTCGCAAAGAAGTTCGTATACTTTTCCGGTGGACCTTATAGCACCGTCGGCCTTTAGCTTCGGGATATTGTCGATAAAAGTGTCTGTATACGGAAGTATCCATTCGAGTTTTTCCTTGCAGACAAATTCGAGTACCCAACAGGCTTTGGTCGAAGTCTTGTTGTCTTCCGCAAAGCAGGCCTTTAACAGGTCCGGAAAGAGGGAAGGAGTGGCCAGTATCTCTTCGGAGAGCTCCTTTCGGGGTTTCCGCAGGGCGGTTACGTATTGTAGTTTGTGATATATGTCTTTTGGCAATGTTCAGGGGTTTTTGATTTGGAAAATGGCTTTTGGGACACCTGTCGTAGCCTTTTCGGCAATGATAGTGAGGTTGTCCATGCTGTTTTCCTGAATATTGGGTTTGGGGTCTATAAAATAAACAGGAATATTTTTTTGGGTATAGTGAACCAGCCCTGCTGCGGGATATACCTGCATGGAGGTGCCGATCACCATAAGGATATCAGCATCAGCTACTTCAGAAATGGCTTTGTCCATCATGGGCACGGCTTCGCCAAACCAGACAATATGAGGCCTGAGCTGGTGGTGGTGTTCGCAAAAATCACCGATGTGGATGTCTTTTTTCCAGTCGTAGACCAGGTCTTCGTCAAAAGTACTGCGGGCTTTCAGTAACTCACCGTGTAGGTGGACAACATTTTTGCTTCCCGCCCGTTCGTGCAGATCGTCCACATTCTGAGTGATAATGCTCACCTGATATACCTCTTGAAGGTCGGCCAGGGCATAATGGGCGGTATTCGGGCCTACTTCGAAGAGTTGCCGCCTCCGTTTGTTGTAAAAATCCAGCACCAGTGCCGGATCTTTCCGGAAACCTTCCGGTGATGCTACTTCCATGATGTCGTGCCCTTCCCAAAGTCCGTTAGCGTCCCTGAAGGTATTGATACCGCTTTCCGCACTGATCCCCGCACCGGTCAAAACAACTATTTTTTTCATCGTACTGCTTTTGTCCCGGAAATATATTAATTTTTTGATTAGTGGTGTCCGGAAATTGTGGTTGTGATTTATTTTGCCACGAATACACGAAGAGCATTTATATTCCGGTTGATCAAAAAAATGTAAATTGGGGCAGTTTTCCCCAGGGTTTTAGTTTGCCCTGAGCCCCTTGTCAGGCTCGTGAACCGGGAATGATAAATTGTAAATCCAAAATCGTAATTCGTAAACCCAAATGGCAGATACTGCATTACTGCAATACCTGGAAGGCTTCCTCACCGAGGAAAGAAAACAAAAGTTCGCAGAGATACTATCCGGCCGGACCAATCATTTTACTGTGGCCATAGAAGACGTTTACCAAATGCACAATACCAGTGCCGTGATACGTAGCTGTGATGTTTTTGGAATACAGAAAGCACATATCATCGAGGAACGTTTTGGCCATCAACTGGACAAGAACATAGCTATGGGGGCACAGAAATGGGTGGATGTGCACCGCTATGCGTCTACACAAAACTGTATAAAAGAACTCCGGGAAAAGGGATACCGGATCATCGCCACCACACCGCATAACGATTCCTGTTTTGTCGATGATTTTGATGTTTCCGAAAAGTCGGCCTTATTTTTCGGTACGGAGAAAGAAGGGCTTTCGGAAGAAGTCATGGCTGAAGCTGACGGTTATTTAAAGATACCGATGGCGGGATTTACGGAAAGCCTTAATATTTCCGTTTCAGCTGCCATCATCCTGCATACCCTGACCGAAAAACTGCGAAGGTCGGATATTTCCTGGCAGCTTACGGAAGAAGAGGTGCTGGAGAAACGGATAGACTGGGCCAAAAAAAGCATAAGGAGTTCAGAAGATGTCCTGAAAAGATATTATTCGGGATATAGCGAGTTTAAAACCCGCGGGAACGATAAAGACAGATAATCTTATTCCGGGACTCCGAATAAATAATCTTATTGGTCGACGCGGTTAAGTACTTTGTATTCTTCGTAACAATCGTGTATGGCATCCAGGATCTGGAGGTCGTTGGCAGTACGGATAAAATCTTTGGAATAGTTGCAGTTCCGCAATATTTCGTCGATGTCTACGCGCTCTATCTGTAGAAGTTCGCCCAGGGTTTCTCGGTCGAATTTAGAGGCCAGGAGATTACGTATTTCATCGTCTTCTTTCATCTTTCGCAGCTTACGCATTTCCCTGGGTTTCTTGCCGAAGATATTATGCAGGAAATCCACCGGGTTAAAAATGGCGCCTAACGCCTTGGAAATAGCTCCGGGATTGGCGTTTCCTGCTTCGTAGCCCTTGGGAAGCCCGGAGATGCTGTACCGTCCCGCATTGTTTATAGGGATGTTCTTGGCATCGATCTCCAGGTAGCCTGTGAGTTTGTAGGGTTTTAAGACCACTTCTTCCAGGGCATAGGCAAGTTCCGTCATTCCTATCCGGGTGCCGTCGAATTTAAGCATGTCATTGGTCACCCTGATCTTTATGGATTTAAAACCGAGGAAGGAAAAATATAACGTGTCATTGACACTGGCAGTGATCTGGAAGTCCCCGTTGGAATTGGTCACGGTACCGATCACCTGATTGAGGTTTACCACGTGTACGTTGTCCATGGTCTTATCAGTACTGGTGTTGAATACCACGCCTTTAACGCTGCTTGTTTCCTGAGAAAAGCATAACACCGTAAAAAACAGGGAGAATATAAATGGAATTGTCTTTTTCACTAGTCAATTTATTTTTTCCGGGAGCGTAGAAAGAGATATGTTCCTGTACATTCGTGAATCCCAATCTGAAAAATATAGCCCTTTCCGTTAAGGTTTGTCCGGAGGCTAAAAATACTAAACCAAAATGAAAAAAGTGCGTGTTTCCGTATTTTTTTAATATACAATTAACAGCTGGTTTGCTGTTGAAATCCCAGTAACAACCCGGTTAGACAGGCCTGTGTAATAAGGGGCTTTACACTTTTGTCAGAAACACGCCGGGAAATATGGAGGCCGTATTCCATGTTGAAAATCAAACCTCCATAGTATAAAATTAAAACAGTTTCTTATCGTCTTCTCCCTTTTTTTCCTTTTTTACCAAAGCCTTTGTCCGAAGCGGAAAACCTGTTGCCTTTGCGATTCCGGTCGCGGCCTTTCTTACTTCCTCCGGGGTTTTTGGAAATTTCGATATTGATAAAACGCCCGTTCTTTTTAAAATCGGTAAAGGTCCTGAGAATGTCCTCAGTGTGCGTGGCATCGGTATTGAAAAAAGAAAAACTCTCTTTGACATCCACCTTGAAAATATCGTCCCGGCCAAGGTCTACGGTATCCCGAAGGAAATCTTTCAGGGACTTCCAGTCATAACCGTCCCGTTCACCTACATTTATAAAGTAGCGTACGTTCCCTCCTTCCGGAAGGTCTTCGGGAGCAGAAGCATGGTTTTGGCCTCCACTGCTGCTTACGTTCAGGTCTTTGGCCTTCTTGTAATAGTTGAAAAACCTTCCAAACTCCACAGAGACCATCTTTTTGATAAGATCTTCCCGGTCAATGTCCCGGAGTACATCGTTAATGGCAGGAAGGTAATGATCCACCTCCTCGTTGATCTCGGTATTCTTGATCTTGCTGGCCAGGTGATAGAGTTGTATTTCACAGATCTCCATGCTGTTGGGGACCTTTTTGGCTTCGAACTGTTTTTTGATGATCCTTTCGATAGCCTTTATCTTTCTCAGTTCGCTTTTAGCAACGATCACCATGGAAATACCTGATTTTCCGGCACGGCCCGTACGTCCGCTCCTGTGGTTGTAGGTCTCTATTTCATCGGGCAACTGATAATTGATCACGTGGGTAATGTCATCCACATCGATCCCTCTTGCGGCCACATCGGTGGCTACCAGCATCTGTATTTGACGGGTGCGGAAAGATTTCATAACCATATCGCGCTGGTTCTGGCTCAGGTCGCCATGCAGCGCTGCAGCATTATAGCCGTCCTCAATGAGTTTCTCAGCTACGTTTTGCGTGTCTCTCTTGGTTCGGCAAAATATAACCGAGAATATATCCGGATTGGCATCGGCCAGGCGTTTCAGTGCCTGGTAACGATCCCTGCCGTTTACGAGATAGTATTCGTGCTGTACCGTATCGGTCCCGGAGTTTTTGGCACCAACGGTGATCTCTTCGGGCTTGTGCATGAATTTCCTGGCAATAGTGGATACCTCTTTGGGCATGGTAGCAGAGAACAGCCAGGTGTTCTTTTCTTCCGGAGTATGAGAGAGGATAGAAGTGATATCTTCATAGAACCCCATGTTCAGCATTTCATCCGCTTCATCGAGTATGCAGTATTCTATTTGCGATATGTTTACCATCCCCCGGTTTATCATATCCTGCATTCTTCCCGGAGTGGCCGCAATGATCTGGGCCCCTTTCTTTACATCCCTGGCCTGTTCGGTAATACTCGCCCCGCCGTAAATGGCCGCAACGCGGAGGCCTTTGACATATTTGGAATAGTTTTTCAGTTCGTTGGCGATCTGTAAGCACAATTCTCTTGTGGGCGAAAGGATAAGCCCCTGTGTGGTCTTATCGTTAGCGTTGATCTTTTGGATGAGCGGAAAACCGAAAGCAGCGGTCTTCCCTGTTCCGGTTTGTGCCAGGGCAACCATGTCGGTATTATCGGCGAGAAGGACCGGGATCGCTTTTTCCTGTACCTCGGAAGGTGTTTCAAACCCCATATCTTCAATAGCCATTAAAAGCTCCTCGTTCAGTCCTAATTGTTCAAATTTGTTCATATATTAATTTAAAATAAGGGGCAAAGGTACTCTTTATTCGTGGTTATTCGTTACTTTTTGCCAATTATTTGTTTTGACCTGTGTTTTCGGAATTAATTGTGACAGATATAGTTAGGAGAGTGAAAGTGTTTTTTTCGATACCCGCAAAAGGTCGTAAATTAGATGTGGATAAAAAAAATATGTTTTTTCAGGGTGATATTTCCGCCCGAACGGACACATAGATATAAAAGCCGTTCCGGAAGTGTTACCGGAATAAAGTCAAATACATTAATAAACTGCTATGCAAAATAACATAAAAACACCCGGGGAAAGGGAAAAGTTGTTTTTGCGGCTCTATAAGCTGTCTTTTCCCGATGTAGCCACCTACGTCCGAAAGCGGGGCGGGACTTTGGAAGATGCCAGGGATATTTTCCAGGACTGCCTTGTTGTTTATTATGAAAAAGCAGTTGCCCCGGACGCTCCTGCCATACGGAATGAGGGGGCTTACCTGATGGGAGTGGCCAAAAAGCTCTGGTACAGGATGTATGCGGAAGGCAACAGGTTTAGCGAAGCGGCAGGGCAAAACAGTATTTCCGAAGACATTGCCGGGGTATCTCTTGTTGGAAGCCCGGCACGGGAAAATATTGCAGATTTCCTGGAACAGGCGGGGAAGAAATGTATGGATATGCTGAAAGCCTTCTATTACGACAAAATCAGCATGAAGGAAATGGCGGGGCACTTCGGTTTTCGAAGTGTGCGTTCAGCGACGGTTCAGAAATATAAATGCCTGGAAAAAGTGAGAAATAAGATCCGGGAAAAATCATTGCACTATGAAGACTTCATGGCTTGAGACCAAACAACTGGAAGACCGTATCTTCCGGAAAGACACCGGGGCTGATGCCCTGATGATGGATGTAAAACTATACCTGAGCGAGGACCTCAGGCAGAAACTCGCCGCCCAAAAAGACGCCTATGGCTACATCCAGGCTTATGGACGGAAAAAACTGAAAACCGAAATAGCATCAGTACACCACAAACTTTTTCACGAAGAAAAACACAACAATTTCCGCAAGAGGATCCGAAAAATTTTTTCCGCTAATAATAAAATATAACCCGCCCACCCAATCCCCCAAATCTAAAATCTCATATCTAAAATCTAACATCTAAAAAAATGGAATTTTCATCCGGAGTGATCCCCATGGTCATCGATAACCGAGACCGGGGAGAACGGGCCTATGACATATACAGCCTGTTACTAAAAGAACGTATTGTATTTCTGGGCTCGCCCATAGACGACCAGGTGGCCAATCTTGTCGTGGCGCAGTTGCTCTATCTCAACAGCCAGGACCCCAAAAAGAAGGTAGATCTGTATATCCACAGCCCGGGAGGCAGTGTTTATGCAGGCATGGCCATTTATGACACTATTAAAATGATGTCTGCCCCCGTATCTACGGTGGCCGTGGGTTTTACGGGAAGTATGGCCACGGCATTGCTCACCTCGGGGGCAAAAGGAAAACGTTATGCGCTTTCCCATGCCACAGTACACATGCACCCGGCCAGCGGCGGGGCTAAAGGTTATACCGAGGATGTGCGCATTGCCACCCATGAGCAGGAGCGTATCCAGGCGCAACTTTTTCATATCATAGGTAACAATACCGGTCATACACGGAAAGAGATCGAAGAACTCTTTTTGCGCGACAGGTTTATGAGTGCCCCGGAAGCCAAAGATTACGGCCTTGTTGACGAGATCCTGGGCGATATTGGCGATGTACTCACATTGAAAAACCCCGGTTATAAGGTTTCTTTTTTTAACTCCGGGAAAAACTGACTTTAGGTCGGAAGTCCGAAGTCCGAAGTCCGAAGTAGAATTGATGTACGTAGACTTCAGACAGGACATGCATCTTAATATTGAATCAAGGTTCAATCCTTTATTTCGACTACGCTCAGTATAAACTTTTGCGCTCAGGATAACAGGTTTTGGTGTTCTGACATGCAAGTTATAATTTTCCTGTTCATATCCCCGAATACTCAAAGCTAAGGTATGTCTACCCTAAAACCCCTGACCTCCAACTTCGGACTTCGGACCTTTTGTCGTATCTTGCGATCCGTTTTTGGGCTCCTTTCGGGCACTGTGATAAAAGACAGATCAAATATGCTTAAACTTCATACCACTTACCTACGGAATCTTTTTGCTTTGTGTTTTCTGGGGATTTCCCTGTTGTCTAATGGTCAGGAGATCGAAAAACCTGAAAAAGAGAAGACCCGCTGGCAGATGTTCAAATACGACGGGGTTAATATGCTTGGTGGAATAGGATATGTTTACAGCCGCCCTTTTCACTGGGAAGGAGACGACTGGCTTACCTTTGGCGGGGTAGTGGCAGGCACAGGCCTGCTTTATCTTGTGGATGAAGAGGCCAGCGATTTCTTTATGCGGCAACGGGATGATATTCCCAAAGTGATACGCGATTACGGATGGTATTACGGAAGCCCGCAGAACAATTATATGCTTACCGGAGCGGTTTACCTCACGGGGCTGTTCACCAAAAATGAAAAATGGAGGAGGACTGGAGTGCTCCTTATTTCTTCGGCAAGTGCCGCAGGTTTGCTGCAGCAGGTGAGTAAAATGGTGGTAGGCCGTGCCCGGCCAAGAACGGGAAAATCCAAAGACACATTCGACCCTTTTCCCGATAGTGCAGACTATCATTCCTTCCCTTCGGGGCATACGATATTGTCTTTTACCAATGCTTACGCCCTGGCCAAACTGGTAAATAACCCCTGGGCCAAAGCCGGGATCTACACCGTAGGGCTTATACCGCCGGTTTCCCGTCTATGGGAAGGGGCTCACTGGTTGACCGACGTAGTGCTGAGTGTTGCCATAAGTATAGCCACAGTAGAGGCCGTAGACAGCTATCTCGACACAAAATATGCCTCGCCCTATAAGAAAAAAGCCAGGAAAGTGTCCTGGAACCTCAATGTCGGCCCGGGAAGAGTAGGAGTGGTAGGTGTATTTTAACCCTGCCTATTTCATCTCTTTCAGATAATCAATAAGCTGATTTACGGCCCTGGCGCGGTGGCTTATCCGGTTCTTTACTTCCAGGGGAAGTTCTCCGAAAGTCTTTTCATAACCCTCCGGCAGGAATATGGGGTCATACCCGAATCCGCCCTTACCCGATCTTTCTTCAGTGATACGGCCTTTTACAATACCGTCGAAGAGTACCCGTTCCCCGTTCAGGTGAAGGGCGATCACTGTTTTGAACCGGGCGTTCCTGTTCTCTTTGCTCCGAAGTTCACGCAACAGCTTTTCTATATTGTCGTCCGTATTTTTTGCTTCCCCGGCATAACGGGCCGAGTACACTCCCGGAGCACCATCAAGGGCATCGACCTCCAGCCCGGTATCGTCGGCAAAGCAGTCATAGCCGTATTTCTCTTTAATATAGTCTGCTTTTTGGATGGCATTCCCTTCAATGGTATCTGAAGTTTCGGGAATATCTTCGTCACAACCTATATCATCCAGGCCAAGGAGTGCGATGTTGTCCGGCAGCAATGCTTTTACTTCGTGTAATTTGTTCTTATTGTGGGTTGCAAAAACCAGTTTCATTATAGTTGATTTAAAGTTAAAAGTACGAGGTTAGAAGTACGAAGTTAAAAGGAGACTTGCTGACTTCGTACTTCTAACCTCGTACTTTATTTGTGATGATAAGGTTCGTTATTCAGTATGGTAAAGGCCCTGTATAACTGTTCGGTAAAGAACAGGCGGACCATCTGGTGCGAAAATGTCATAAGGGACAGGGACAGTTTTCCCTGTGCTTTCCGGTATACTGCATCCGAAAAGCCATAAGGGCCACCGATGACGAAGACCAGTTGTTTGATGCCTGAATTCATCTTTTTCTGAAGAAATTCGGAGAAACCGACCGAGGTGTATTCTCTTCCATTTTCATCCAGCAGGACCAGGATGTCCGTGGGCTGTAATTTTTTGAGGATAAGCTCGCCCTCTTTCTCTTTTTGCTGCGCTTCACTCAGTTTTCCGGTGTTTTTGATATCCGGAATAATCTCCGTTTCAAATCGCACGTAAAACCCGAGCCGCTTTTCGTAATCCTGTATGAGCGATTGCAAAGCAGTACGGTCTGTCTTGCCTATGGCCAGAAGTTTTATATTCATAGGCACAAAATAAACCCCGGGAATTATAAGGTGCAAGTATTTTCCGGGAAATTTCCACCGGTTCCCGAGCGTAGCCGAGGGATAAATCGTAAATATATTATTATTTTAGCGACAAAACCGTCAATATATGATCTCAAAAGAACAATTCGACCGTGAAATAAACCTGATCGTTGCCAATGCCATACGCGAAGATGTGGGCGATGGCGATCACAGTTCACTGGCCTGTATCCCCGCTTCGGCACAGGGAAAGGCCAAACTGCTGGTCAAGGACCAGGGTATTATAGCCGGAGTGGAGTTTGCTGAAAAAATTTTTGACCATGTAGATAGAGACCTTCGCCTGGAGGTACAGATCCGGGACGGACAAAAGGTAAAACACGGTGATATTGCTTTTTATGTGGAAGGGAGGTCACAGTCCATACTCAAAGCAGAGCGTTTGACGCTCAATGCCATGCAGCGTATGAGTGCCATTGCCACCAAGACCCGGAAATACGTGAACCTTCTGGAAGGTACCGGGGCAAAAATACTCGACACCCGTAAGACCACCCCGGGAATAAGGGCCCTGGAAAAATGGGCCGTAAAGATCGGAGGTGGTGAAAACCACAGATTTGCGCTCTATGATATGATTATGCTTAAAGACAATCATATCGATTTTGCCGGGGGGATCACCAAAGCCATTACCAAGACCCGGAAATACCTGGAGGAAAAAGGAAAAGACCTTAAAATAATTGTGGAGGCCAGGAACCTTGACGAAGTGGAGGAGATCCTGCAATGCGGAGGGGTGTACAGAATATTGCTCGACAACTTTAGTTTTGAAGATACGACAACGGCCGTAAAACGCATCGCAGGAAAATGCCAGACGGAATCTTCGGGTGGGATCAATGAAAGCACCATAAGAAAATATGCCGAATGCGGTGTGGATTATATTTCATCCGGAGCACTCACACATTCGGTTTACAATATGGACCTGAGCCTGAAAGCTGTTGATGGGTAGAGAAGAAGTTGGAATAGATCGGATTATCTGGAAGGGAACACCCCCCTAGCCCCCCTCAAGGGGGGAACATTAGCGCTCTTTAAAAGAGAAAAGTTCCCCCCTTGAGGGGGGCTAGGGGGGGGTAACCCAAAATAACCTCAAATCGTAAATCGATATGTCATTAGAAATAGAAGAAAAGCTCTCTAAAATTCCTGTGATCAACCTTCTTGTTGCCTTTTTCAAGAAGATAAAATTGAGGGCATTTGAAGGGCTTTCGGTTTATGATCTGCTGGAAATGTATGTGCTCGGCATAGTCAAAGGGGCGTTGACATACAGGGCGAGTGCCATTTCCTTTAGTTTTTTTATGGCTATTTTTCCTTTTTTGCTGTTTGTGCTCAACCTCATTCCTTATGTGCCCATTAAAGATTTTCAAACCCAGTTCCTCCAGTTTATCGATGGGTTGCTACCCCCGGAAACCGCTTCTTATTTTAATCCGATCTTTAGTGATATTGCCGGAAAAAAAAGGGGGAGCCTGCTGTCTTCGGTATTCGTGCTCTCCATTTTTCTGATGACCAACGGGATCAATGCCGTTTTCGGAGGGTTTGAGACTTCTTATCATGTAAAGATCAGCAGAAACGTGATCAGGCAATATTTTATAGCCCTGGGGGTAGCGGTTATCATGGCCCTGTTGCTACTGTTTTCGGTCGCGGCCTTTATCTTTTTTCAGACCGATATCATAGACAGGTTGAGCAAGGGGGGCTATATCGAAAATGTGGAACTGTGGATCAATATGGGAAAATACCTGTTCTTTGTGTTCATAGCCTATCTTTTTACTTCCATACTTTATTATTTTGGTACAGCCGAAGGCAAAAACACCCGCTTTTTCTCACCCGGCGCACTCCTGACTACCATATTGTTTGTCCTTACATCTTATTTCTTCGGGGTATATATTGAAAATTTTTCCCAGTACAACGAATTATACGGCTCTATCGGAGCCCTGTTGATACTGATGCTGTATATCTGGCTCAACTCCAATATACTGCTGCTCGGTTTTGAACTAAATGCTTCCCTGCGCAGCCTGAAACGAAAATTTTAATATATTTATTTCTGTAATCATAAAAAACAGAGAAGATGGGACACATCGTAAAGTTATGCGGTATTTTTTTCCTGATGGGGATTGTTTCTGCAACAGCCCAGGATATTTTTGGTCAATGGAAGACGATAGACGACGAAACAGGACAGGAAAAATCGGTAGTAGAAATATATCAGGAAAACGGAAAGGTATATGGAAAAGTGGTAAAGATCGTAAATAAAGACAGGCAGGATGCCAAATGCGATAAATGCAAAGGAGATAAAAAGGACAAGCCCATCCTGGGAATGGTCATTGTCGAGGGTCTGGAAAAAGACGGCGGTGAATATTCCGGCGGAAGCATACTGGACCCTAACAAGGGAAAAGAATACCGCTGTAAACTATGGCTGGACGAAGACGACCCGGACAAACTGAACGTACGGGGCTATGTTGCTTTCTTTTTCCGTACGCAAAACTGGTTCCGGGTGAAATAACGTCTTTCTTCTTCCTTATATTTGTTCCATGCAACAAGAGTATTTTGTAGACGTTATTCTGCCCATACCCATAGAAAAACAATTTACGTATCGCATATCCGAAAGGGAATATGGTTTTATACGCCCGGGAATGCGGATAGCGGTGCCGTTCGGCAAATCAAGGATATATACCGCACTTGCCTGTAAGTTACACCAAAATGCGCCGGAGATCTACGAAGCCAAGGAGATACACCAGATCCTTGATGAAGCCCCGATAGTAACGGAAAAGCAATTACAACTCTGGTTCTGGATCGCTTCCTATTATATGTGTGCTCCGGGCGAAGTATTCCGGGCTGCTGTTCCGGGGGCATTGCTCATAGAAAGCGAGACCATCGTGTTGAGGAACGAAGAGTTCTCCGCCTCCGAAACCACACTGAAAGACGACGAATGGCTCATCTATGAAGCACTACAACACCAGCCCATACTGAAAGTCACCGAGATCTCGGCAATCCTAGACAAAAAGAACGTGCTTCCCGTATTAAAGCGCCTGCTGGAAAAAGACGTTATCCGCGTCAAGGAGGAGATACACGAACAGTATCGCCCCAAACTGGTACGGTTTGTACGTGTAGCCCCGGCTTACGACTCCGAAGAAGCCTTGCGGGAATTGCTGGATACCCTGGGCAGGGCACAGAAACAGAAGGAAGTACTGATGGGCCTGTTTTCCATTTCTGCAAGCACCAAAAAACCGGTAAAACTAAAGGAACTTCAGGAGAAGACCGGCGCGTCTGCCGCTGTGATCAAGACCTTGCTGGACAAGAAAATACTAGAAGATTACCATATACGGACCGACCGGGTAGAATATTCGGGGAACCCTGTGAATGAAACCAGGGAACTCAATGAGTTCCAGGCCAAAGCACTGTCTGAGATCAAAGAACATTTTGAAAGCGGGGACGTTACCCTGCTATACGGTATTACGTCGTCCGGAAAGACGGAGATCTACGTAAAGCTCATTGAAGAGGTGCTCGCACGTGGAAAACAAGTGCTTTACCTGTTGCCCGAGATCGCCCTTACTTCGCAACTCATTCATCGTCTGCAAAATTATTTTGGCGAACAGGTAAGTGTGTATCATTCCAAATATTCCAATAACGAAAGGGTAGAGGTATGGAACAACTTATTAAGGAATTCCCCTAAGACCAGGATCGTACTCGGTGCCAGATCGTCGGTGTTCCTGCCGTTTTCTGACCTGGGACTGGTTATTGTGGACGAGGAACACGAGGCCTCTTTCAAGCAATTCGATCCCGCTCCGAGGTACCACGCCCGCGATGTTGCCGTAGTATTGGCACACATGTACGGGGCCAGGGTGCTGCTCGGCTCTGCCACACCGAGCGTGGAAAGCAGTTACAACGCCAAAACAGGGAAATACGGGCTGGTAGGGTTGACACGGAGGTATGGCAATGTACTGTTGCCGGAAATGGAGCTGGTGGACATCAAAGACAAGCGGAAAAAGAAAAGAATGAAAGGCCATTTTTCCGATCGCTTGATGGAAGAGATCAGGGATTCCCTGGCTGAAGACGAACAGGTTATCCTTTTCCAGAACAGGCGGGGATATGCTCCTGTTATGGAATGCAATACCTGCGGGCACAGTCCGCAGTGTCCCAGTTGTGATGTCAGCCTCACCTATCACCAGACCAGGAAGCAGCTGCGCTGTCACTATTGCGGGTATCATATAGCACTGCCGCTGAGCTGCATGGCCTGCGGAAGTAGCGAGCTGGAGACCAAAGGCTTCGGCACCGAACAGGTAGAGGAAGAACTGAGATCACTGTTTCCCGATGCCAGGACCGGAAGGATGGATTCTGACACCACCCGCGGCAAATACGGTTATGAAAAGATCATCACCGCATTTGAACAACAGGAGATCGATATTCTCGTAGGAACACAGATGCTTACCAAGGGACTGGACTTCCGGAATGTGAGCCTGGTGGGGATCATGAATGCGGACAGCCTGCTCAATTATCCCGATTTCCGGGCTTTCGAACGCAGTTTTCAGCTGATATTACAGGTGGCGGGCCGTGCGGGAAGGACCGAAAAACGGGGCAGGGTTATCATACAGACCTACAACCCCTACCACCAGATATTGCAGCAGGCCTCCATGAATAAATACGGCGACATGTTCACCGATCAGCTCAATGACAGGAAACAGTTTTGCTATCCGCCGTTTTACCGGCTTATAAAGATCTCCCTCAGGCACAAAAATTACAATACGGTGCAGGAAGGATCTGTATGGTATGCAGGAGCCCTGCAAAACTATTTCGGTGCCGCCGGATGGAAAAAAGAATATATACTGGGGCCGGAATCACCGTCGGTAGGGAGGATAAGGAACCATTATATCAAGGATATACTGATAAAGATCCCGCAGGGACAAAACCTCAGGGCCGTAAAAGAGGGGATATTGCGTATTCACAAAAGTTTCGGAGCCATAGCAACTTACAGGAGTGTCCGGGTGGCTTTTGATGTAGATACGTATTAGTGTATTGAATGGTTCAAGGTTTAAAGTTTTGGCCCCTGAGCCCTTCGGTTAAATACTATACTGAGTTTATCGAAGTACTCAGGATAAACTAAAATCGAAGGGAAGGTTCAAAGTGCTATAAATTTCCAGCTCATATATCCTCACATCCGCATACCCGAACACCCGTATCATTTCCCGAGTATTTCTGCCAGTTGGGCCTTGCGGTTACGGCTTAAGGGTAGTTTGGTGCCGCTTACTTCTACAATACGGCTGTTATAGCGGTCTACCCTGTCCAGGTTGATAATAAAGGATTTGTGTATCCGCATAAAACGTTCTGACGGGAGTTCGTTCTCAAAGGATTTCATGGTCGAAAGCACAATGATGCTCTCTTCTTCGGTAACCAGTTTTACATAATCGCCCAAAGCCTCTATCCATTTGATCTCATTGAGGAAAACCTTGTGTTTTTTCAGGTTGCTCTTCACAAAAATATGATCGTCGTCCTCCTTGGCCGCTGTTTTGAGCTTGTGTTTTTCCAGTGCCCGTTTAACGGCCATGTCAAAGCGTTCCATGGATATGGGCTTGTGCAGGTAGTCGGTGACATCGTAGTCAAAGGCCCTCAGTGCGTATTCCGCTTTCCCGGTGATGAGGATCACTTGCGGAGGATCCTGCAAAGATTCCAGGAGGTCAAATCCGGTGATGATAGGCATTTCTATATCGAGAAAAATAAGGTCTACCTTTTTCAGCTTTAATCCGTTTTTAGCTTCAATGGCATTTCCGTATTCAGCGATGAGTTGAAGAGAGTTGTTATTCTTAATAAGTTTCGCCACCGCCATTCGCTGAATGTTGGAATCATCTACAATTATGCAATTCATCTTCATTGCTAGCTATTGCCTTTTGGTTAAGTTCATTCCTGTTATATGCGAAAAAATCGTCTATGGGCACTTGGTTGGGGGGCCCTGCGTTTATGGTTTTATCCCGGGGGTAGTTGGGATAAGACAAAAATAATAAACAATTTTACTGAAATTTTTCCCATCCACCAATTTTGTGGTAGAAAAAAGGAATAAAATAAATAATAGGATCAAATATTGATGCATATTTTTTGTTGTTAAAACATAAAAGCAGTATTTTTGCGCCTCAAAATAAAAATGTTAATTATGAAATGCCCGTATCTGAAGTTTTCGGATATCGACAGAAATGATCAAAAGGCATTCCATTTAACCTATTAAAAACAAATTAAATATTAACAAATGAATCATTACGAAACTGTTTTCATTCTTAATCCCGTTTTATCTGATACCCAGGTAAAGGAAACAGTTAAGAAGTTCGAAGATTTCTTAACTTCCAGGGGAGCGGAATTTGTATCCAAAGAGGATTGGGGGCTTAAAAAGCTGGCTTATCCCATTCAGCACAAAAAGAGCGGCTTTTATCACCTGTTTGAATTCAAAGTGGCCGGAGAGGTTCTCGCTGCTTACGAAACAGAATTCAGAAGGGACGAAAGGGTTATGCGTTATTTAACCGTAAGTCTTGACAAGCACGCTATTGCTTGGGCAGAGAAACGTAGGAACAAGTTGAACCAAAAAGCGTAAGGAATTATGTCATCTATCGAACAACAAGCCAAAGGAAAAAAAGACGGGGAAATCAGATACCTGACCCCGCTGAACATAGAAACGAGCAAGGCTAAAAAATACTGCCGTTTTAAAAAATCCGGAATCAAATATATCGACTATAAAGACCCGGATTTCCTGCTCAAATTTGTAAATGAACAAGGCAAGATCTTACCCAGGAGACTTACCGGAACGTCGTTGAAGTACCAGAGAAAAGTGTCTGTGGCTATCAAAAGAGCACGGCACCTGGCTTTAATGCCTTATGTAGCTGATTTGTTAAAATAAAAAAGGGCAGACTATGGAATTAATATTAAAGAAAGACGTAGATAATTTAGGATTTAAAGACGATTTGGTAACCGTAAAGAACGGTTATGGTCGTAATTATCTTATTCCGCAGGGGTTTGCCATACTGGCTACACCTTCTGCCAAGAAAGTACTGGCAGAGACCCTGAGACAAAGGGCATTCAAAGAGCAGAAGGTCATCGACGATGCCAGGAAAACTGCCGAAGCCCTGAATAAACTAGAGATCAAGATCACTGCCAAGGCAGGAAGCGGAGACAAACTCTTTGGTTCCGTGACCACTATAAACCTTGCAGAAGCCCTCGAAAAAGAAGGCCATGGCATTGAAAAGAAATATATTACTATCAACGGTGGAAGCGTTAAGCGAACCGGAAAATACAATGCCGTTATCCGACTGCACAGGGAGGTTATCGTAGACCTGCCTTTCGAGGTTGCTGCGGAAGCCAAATAGTTAACCGACAGCGTTAATAAAATCTTAAAAGCCGCTTATAAAGCGGCTTTTTTTTGTTGTATATTGTATGTTAAAATCAGTTTTAATATACAACTAACTCAACACTTTATGAAAAAAACAAAGATTTTATTAGCGCTTTTGCTGTTTGTCTTTGCGGGGGCTATCCGGGCACAGGTAACTACGGCCAATATGAAAGGCCTTATTACCGATACTGATAATGAACCACTTGCCGGTGCCAATGTGGTTGCCGTTCATACACCGACGGGAACTACCTATGGCGTTGCTACGAATTTCGATGGCAGGTTCAATTTACTCAACCTGAGAGTAGGAGGGCCGTATACAGTAACCATATCTTATATTGGCTTTCAAACCCGGGAATATACCGATGTTTTCCTGGAACTCGGAAAGACCCTAACCGCAGATGTGGCTCTGATAGAAGACAGCCAGCAACTCGAAGAGGTGGTGATTACCGGGAGCAGGACGGGAGTCTTTGGCAGTGGCCGGACAGGGGCAGAGACCAATGTGGGAAGAAGGGAACTGACCACCCTGCCTACCATTACGCGTTCTGCACAGGATTTTACCAGGATGGAACCATCGGCCAGCGGAGGATCGTTCGGAGGGAGGAACGACCAGTATAATAATTTTTCCCTGGATGGTTCTATTTTTAATAACCCCTACGGATTGGATGCTGCCACCCCGGGCGGACAAACCGAGGCGCAACCTATCTCACTGGATGCTATCGACCAGATACAGGTGGCCACTGCACCCTATGATGTAACACAATCTGGTTTTACAGGGGCATCGGTCAATGCCGTGACCAAGAGCGGAACCAATGAATTTCACGGTACGGTCTACGGCTTTTACCGGAACCAGGACCTTACGGGCAGTAAAGTGAAAGGCGAAAAAATCTTTGTCCCCAAACTCACCCAGGCGCAATACGGAGCGAGTATAGGAGGCCCGATAGTAAAGAACAAACTTTTCTTTTTTGCTAATTTCGAACGTGACCAACGGGAAGACCTGGGGTCTTCCTGGATAGCTAACAGGGGTACGGGCACCATTAATGAATCGCGCGTACTTGAAAGCGATCTTATGGCTGTTTCCAATGATTTGGCAGCCCTGGGCTACGAAACCGGGTCTTATGAAGGATATATCCACGAGACAGAGTCTGTAAAGGGAATTTTTAAGCTCGATTGGAACATCAATGACAAGAATCGCCTGGCTTTTATCTATAACTTTCTCGACGCTTCCAAGGAAAAGCCGGCACATCCCACTGCCATAAGCAGAAGGGGACCGGATGCCACTACGCTTCAGTTCAGGAATTCCGGGTATCGTATAAACAATGAGATCCAGTCCTTTTTGATAGAGCTGAACTCTAACTTCACAGATCATATAACGAATAAGTTGCAGGTGGGATATACCCATTTCAACGATTTCCGGGACCCTTTTTCCACTCCCGCTCCGGTGATCAATATCACCAAGGACGGTTCTCCTTATATCATTGCCGGGCATGAGCCCTTTTCCATAAATAACAGGTTGGATCAAAAGGTTTTCCAGGTGACCAATAACCTCAATTATTTCCGGGGAGACCACACTTATACCTTTGGAGTTTCTTTTGAAAAGTTCATGTTCAAGAATTCCTTTAACCTCACCGGGTATGGTTTTGATATATTCGCAAGTGTGGATATCAATGATTTTAGTGCAGCCAATTACCAGGAAGCATTTGACAACGCCATGGCCACCTTCGAAGCAAAAAACGCTGCGGGCGATGGCAATGACGGTGGATGGAACCTTTCTGAGGTCAATGTGGGGCAACTGGCCTTTTACCTGCAGGACGAATGGAATATTACAGAAAACTTTAAGCTCACTTACGGCGTCCGTATCGATAAGCCCCTGTACTTTAATACCTCCGACCTGGTGCAGAAATACATAGATACCGACAACGGCCAGTTCTACAACCCGTCCACGGCCTATTTTGATCCCGATACGGGAGAAGAGGTATTCTTTGATTCCACCAAAATGCCGAATGATAACCTGTTGTGGTCGCCCCGCCTCGGGTTTAATTGGGATATAAACAGCGATAAATCCCTGCAATTGCGTGGAGGTACGGGTGTTTTTACCGGGCGGTTACCTTTTGTATGGATAGGCAACCAGGTGAGCGGAATAGACCAGTTCTTTTATCAGATCGTCGACCCCGACTTTAAATTCCCCCAGGTATGGAGAAGCAGCCTGGGCATCGATTACAGGTTTGAGAACGGTTTGATCGCAACGGCCGACCTGGCCTATACCAGGGATATCAATGCCGTACATGTACAGAACTGGGGATTAAAAACCCCTACCGTTACACTAAACGGTGTAGATTCCAGGATGGTCTATGGCCCTGAAGATAAAGGGGAGTACCCCGGCTATGTGCTGACCAATTCAAACAAGGGCAGGGTGTTCAATGCTTCCCTTCGCCTGCAGAAGCACTTTGATAACGGCCTTTACACCAGCCTGGCTTACAATTATCTCGATTCCAGGGACGTAAATTCCATTGAAGCCGAGATCACCGGCGATGCTTTTACGTTCAACCCCGCTTTGAACAACGTAAACAACGATGTGCTGGCACATTCCAAGTACGGGGACAAACACCGTATTGTTGGAATAGCATCCAAGCAATGGAAATACGGTAACGACAAATGGGCTACAACCATATCCACTTTTTTCGAATATGCTCAGGGCGGACGTTTCAGTTATACTTATGGAGGGGATATTAATAACGACGGTTCGGTGATGAACGATCTTATCTATATTCCCACCGCTGCCGAGGTCAACGAAATGCAGTTCACCGGTCAGGGCCAGGCAGAAGCCCTGGAAAATTATATTCAACAAGACGATTATCTCAGCGACCGCAGGGGGCAGTATGCCGAAAGATACGGGGCCATAGCGCCGTGGAGGGGAAGATGGGACTTTAAATTTTTACAGGATTACAATATTCAGGTCTCTGAAGACAAGGTCAATACCATTCAGTTCAGTGTGGATATCCTTAACCTTGGCAACCTCATCAATTCTGATTGGGGACTGGTACAGGAGATCACTAATACACAACCTATCGGAGTTAGGGTAGAAAATAACACCCCTGTATATACCTTTAATCCGGATCAAACCAGGACATTTGTCTACAACAGCAACCTGGATTCCAGGTGGCAGATACAATTTGGTTTGCGTTATAGCTTTTAATTCTGAAAGAAAAATAAGAAATTTGCACCGTTTTTGTTCTTCAGGGATGAAAACGGTTTTTTTATATAGATAGGATAACAGGATAAACATGAAATACAGGCGACTTACAAAAGAGCAGATGGAAGAACTGCACCAGGAATTTATCAATTTCCTGGCCACACAATCCATCACTGCCGACGAATGGAAAGAGATAAAGCAGGAAAAACCCGAAGCCGCTGAGGAGGAACTCGATGTGTTCAGCGACCTGATCTGGGAAGGCGTGCTCAACAAGGTAGAATACCTGGAAAACATATCGGCCCGGCAAATGCACCTCTTTTACCTTGCGGACAAGGAGATGAAGCTCATCGCCATAAGAGTACAGAACCCGGATATTGACCTGACGACAAAGGAAGGCTTCGGCTGGTTCAAAAAACACTTTATGACCGATATGGTAGAGATCATGACAGCCACCAAAGCGTATTCCGAAGACCGGAACCGGGACAGGTTTGAACTGATCGAAAAGGGTGCCGTAATTACCAAAGGCGAACTGTATCGCTGGTTCTATGAGATAATGAACGAAGAATAATGGCGGTTATGTCAAAAATTAAGATATTTGCCCTTCGGCTCCCTTCGGCTTCGCTCAGGGACCACCGCTCAAGGACCAAACTTTGAACCTTGAACCTGTCACCCTGAGCGTAGTCGAAGGGTTGAACTTTAAACATTGAACCCATCAACATGGCACAAAAACCAGGTATACCTAAAGGAACCCGGGATTTTTCTCCCGCAGAAGTAGCCAAGCGAAATTATATCATTTCGGTCATACGAAAGCATTTTGAATTGTTCGGTTTTCAGCCTATCGAGACCCCCAGCTTTGAAAACTCATCGACCCTGATGGGAAAATACGGGGATGAAGGGGACCGGCTTATTTTTAAAATACTCAATTCCGGCGATTTTCTGCGTAAGGTAGATGACGCCCTGTATACAAGTAAGGACAGCACCAGGCTGACCGGGAAAATATCGGAAAAAGCACTCCGGTACGATCTTACCGTTCCTTTTGCCCGTTATGTGGTGCAGCACCAGAACGAAATAGACCTCCCGTTCAAACGGTATCAGATACAACCCGTATGGCGTGCCGACAGGCCCCAGAAGGGGCGTTTCAGGGAGTTCTACCAGTGCGATGCCGATGTTGTAGGGTCACAGTCGCTCTGGCAGGAAGTGGAGTTTGTTCAGCTCTACGATACGGTTTTTTCTGCCCTGGGGCTCAAGGGGGTAACGATCAAGATCAACAACCGGAAAGTACTTTCGGGTATTGCCGAAGTGATAGGCGAAAAAGACAAACTGATCGACTTTACCGTAGCCCTGGACAAGCTCGATAAAATAGGAGAAGAGGGAGTGAAGAAGGAAATGCTGGAAAAGGGGATCTCCGAAGCTGCCATAGAAAAAGTACAGCCTTTGTTCCGCTTTACCGGGACAGCCGTTGAAAAACTGGACCGTTTATCCGAATTGCTAGGCAGCTCGGAAGAAGGGACAAAAGGAGTGGAAGAACTGCGTTTTATCTGCAATACGATCGAAGCGACCGGATTGGAGGCCGCTACTCTCGACCTGGATGTTACCCTGGCACGCGGGCTCAACTACTATACCGGCGCCATTTTTGAAGTGGCAGCCTCTGGTGTGGCCATGGGTTCCATAGGCGGAGGCGGCCGGTATGACGACCTCACCGGAATATTCGGCCTTAAAGGCATCAGCGGTGTGGGTATCTCCTTCGGGCTGGACCGCATCTATCTCGTCCTTGAAGAACTCGGGTTATTTCCCGAAACCGTGACCTCTTCCTCCAGGGCATTGTTTATCAATTTCGGAGAAGCAGAAGCCCTGTACAGCATAAAAGCAATACAGTCACTGAGAAGATCGGGTATTAAGGTAGAACTGTACCCTGACAATGCCAAGATGAAAAAACAGATGCAGTATGCCGACAAAAGGAGTATTCCGTTCACTATACTGGTTGGGGAAGATGAGATGAACAAAGGCCACTATACCCTGAAAAACATGCAGACCGGAGAACAAAAAGCAGTGTCGCTCAAAGAACTGACTGAGGTGCTGGCCGTATAGGTCACTCCGGTAAGATCCCTCAATAATAAAAGCGAAATAGCCAAAGAAGCAATCCGGATCCAGAACAGGGTCCGTTTTGTGTATCTATGGCTATTTCATCACCCCAAACTTACGAATACCTTAGTGCGGATAAAATTACCCCCTCTATCCGCACAACCGGTATTGTATTAACAAATATACTGTGGTACCTCTTACCCGGAAATACCGGAAATCAGGGATTTTTATGAAACCCGCAGGATGGCCCCAAAGAACGGTATTCAGGGAAACACATAATATAGATATTTAACACCCGGAACGAATACCGATCACCGACTACCGCCCCACCCGGCATTCCAGGTTCACCGATGTACCCGTGCCGGGGGCAGAACTTATATCCATTTCCCCTTCCAGCAATTCCATTCTGGCTTTTAGATTGGACATACCAAGCCCTCCGGATTTCAGGGTTGTGTCCGGATCAAATCCTTTTCCGTTATCTTCCACGGTAAGGAAAAGTACATCCTTGCTTTGTTGCAGTTGCACCAGTATCTGGGAGGCTTCGGCGTGTTTTACGGCATTGTTTACAAGTTCCTGGATAATACGGTATACAGTGATCTGTGTGTCTTCGGGAATGTCGTTGCCCACATTGATCACCTGGCAGGTCACCGAAATGTCGGGGTGGGCGATCTTGCTGCAAAACTGCTTTACGGCTTCGCCCAATCCCTGGATGTGCAATACCTGGGGCATAAGGCTTTGTGCAATGAAACGCAATTCGTCCACAGCTTCATCGATGTGTTTTACAGCTCCGGAAACAGCTTCTTTTTCAGGTGCTTCCTGCATTTTTCCCAGGGAATTGGACAGGGACAGTTTTATTCCCGAAAGCAGTCCGCCGAGGCCATCGTGAAGATCCTGGGCTATTCTGCTGCGCTCGTGTTCTTCCCCTTTTATCGTAGCAGACAGTAGCGATATTTTGTGCTCCTGTTTCATGGTGTCCATTTCCAGTTGATGTACCCTTTTGTGTTGAGAAATAAGCCTTTTCCCTTTCTTATAATACAGGTAATACAGTATGCTGATGACCAGCAGGGCTATAACGGTGATGAGAAGCAACCATATGCCAAGCCTGTTTCTTACGAGCCTTAACTCTGCAGTTTCTTTTTCGAACTCCAGTTTTGCGATCTGTTTTTCTTTTTGGGAAGTTTCGTACTGTTTGTCCAGCTGGTGCATGGTTTTGGTGATCTCCACCTCGTTAAGGCTGTCCGAGACCTTGATGTATTCTTTGAGATTATAGTACGATTCCGGAAAATGATTGAGTTTAAATTCCAGATCGCCCAGCATTTCCAGGGCGGTCAACTGAAAGCTAACATCCCTGAGATCTCCCCCGAGGCGATAAAATTCTTTGGCAGCGGCCAGGGCCTTTTCATATTTCTCCTGTTCCTGATATGTATTGGCCAGGCCCATAAAGGCAGTGGACATAAAGTGAAAACTTTTAAAATCCCTGGCAATGTCAAGGCCGGTCCGGTACATTTCTTCCGCTTTGCGAAAGTCGTTCTTCTTAAAAGCCAGTTCTCCTTTCAGGTAATATAAAAAAGCCATATGTTCTACAGTATCCCCGCTGGATCTCAAAATATCTTCGGCTTCCTGTAAATAGTGTTCCATGCCCTGTAAGCTGTCCATTTCGCCCAGGCACATGGCAACATCGAGGTGACTTGCACCGGCGTAATAACTATTTCTATCCGACTCATCGTAAGTATGGAGCGCCTGTTTGTAATATTCCAGGGCCCTGGGGTATTGTTTCTTATTGGAAAAGATCTCTCCCAGGTTCCTGTACGTAAAGGCCAGGTTTGCCGTATCGCCAAGTTTGATAAAAACGGGGATGAGCCTGAAATACTGTTCCTGCTGTTTCCTGACATCTCCGTTCACGCCATAGAGTGCCGCAATATTCATCTGAAAATGGGCGCGCTTTTTCCGGGACATCAGGGAGGTATCCTTTTTTAAGACATTTATTGCAGTGTCCATGTATTGCTGAGATTCCTCATACCTGTATAGGTTGTAGTACAACCGGCCCATGTCGGCATAGATACTGGCAGTAAGTACGATATGTTTTTCCCGGTCTACAAGCGATAGTGCTTCCAGGAAATGGTTTTCCGCTTCAATACTGTCGCTCATAGGGAGCCTTTCGGCAATGCGCATCCTGAGGGCAGCCCTGGAACTGTCGGATGTGGCTTTTTGCAGCTCATTTCTGAGGCTGTCAGTTACGGACTGTGCCCGGACGGAGGTGGAAAATGTAAAAAAGAAGATGAATGATAATGATAGGGTAAAGATTTTATGCATAAAATATTTTTTGTTAAATCATAAAGTTAAGGAAATACATCGGTTAAAATAATATTTTTTTGACAGTAAATATGCCTTGTAGGGGAAGATGATACTGGAAGTAAAATGGATAGGGATGCCGTTATCCACGTGTTACGGCATTACCATTTCAGTATTCCATCCAGCAATTCCGAACCCCTGCCATTGTCACTGTCTGTGACCAGGGCAATCCTGATCTTCCGGGGGGAGAGCTGCCGGAGAATGGCTACGGATTCTACCTTTATCTTTAGGGCTTCCTCCTTTTCTGTACTTTCGGAAAGAAGCACGGTATCCGGGCGATAGCCGTCTTTTAACTCGGCGCAGTTTACAATCCCTGTAAAGCTGCCCAGTATTTCCCCGTCGTCGATGGCATTGGGAGTGTCTTCTACGGATGCGGTGAAGAGTATTTTATTTTCGCCTGGAATGGCTGTGGCTCCGGAGAATCCGGCTTCGATACCGTTTATCCGGGGGAGTTCTGCCTGAAAGGCCCGGGGTTCTGGATAATCTGTATTTCCGTCGATGTACCGGAAAAAGGCATTGAGGGAATAATCCAGTATAAGGTTGCTCCCCCGATGGAAGAGATACAATCTGTCTCCGTTGACTGCTGCGGCTTCGATATTGAGTTCGCGGCCTTCGGGGATATGATTGTTCCGGATGCGGTCATAGAGTTTTTCCAGTGAAAAGGTATGTACCTTTTGTTTGGTTTCGGGATCGACCTGTACCATGACATCCCGTTGCGGGGATTTGGAGCCGGAACCAAAAAGAAACAGGTTTTTTCTGCCTTTGTACGTAATGATTTCCAGGGCTTCGAAGTCAGGCTTGTCCGGTTTGGGAATTATACCGTCGGGCCCGGAAAGTGCAGGGTCGGATACAGGTATTTCTGCAATGGGTTCGTAGTTCTGATCGAGTTTAAATAATTTTGGAGTATTGTCCCCGGTGATGTATATACCACTTTCGGTCACGACCATTCCCGAAGCAGAAGGTATTCCCGGCAATGTCTGGCGGTGAAGGAGTTCGAATTCGGGAGATGGGTTTTTACATGCCATGATCACAGTGAATATGATGAAAAAGTAATGCTTTTTATTCGGGGTCATGTCGGGTTAATGAGTTATAAATTGTCCTTTACCGGTTCTTCTGTATTTCCCTTACAGCTTTTTCGATATTTTCGGAGAGGTTGGTCAATCCTATCAGGTGTTGGATAACCAACTGGCTTTCTTCCATTTTTAACTTAAAAGTATCGTCATGGACACCGTTGGAAGCTCTTATTTCCTTTTCGCGTATCGCTTTTAGCTCGGTAAACCGGAGGTTCAGCATTTTTCTGGTCTCCGTGTCCACAGGTATTTTCTGGCCTTCGGTGAGTAAGGCAGCAGCATTGTCCAGGTTCTTGATAATGGCATTGGTAATGGCGTTAAAGGCTTCCGATGCCTTTGTTGTTTTTCGCGACTGTATAAAGGCGCCGAGGGAGGCTGCGGAAGACAATAAAGCGTGGTTGAGTACTACAAGCGTATAAAATTGTCTCAATTGCTTTTGCCTGGACTTGGGTTCCTGGGTCATACGCTGAAAAGAGGCCATCAGGTTGCCTGTTTCAATAAAGGCATGTTTCCGGGCCAGGGGATAGGAAAGTGGGACTTCTCCTTTTTTATTGTAAAAGACAGATATCTCCCGGATATAATCTCTCGTAGCCTTTATGGAATCTTCCAGGAAGGTAGGCAGGCTTAGAAATTCCCACGAAGGCCATAAAAAATGATTGGCACTGAAGGCCAGGACCGTACCGATAAGGGTATCTGTGATCCGGAACAGGATCACATCCTGTATATCCGGGGAAAGCATACCGTAGACAAAGATCACATACAGGGTGATAAAAGTGGCTGCGATCGGGTAATTCCGCTGGGTAAAGGAAAATCCGAGTACCATGCAGGTCATGGCCAAAATACCGAGTATGGTAGTGTTGTGTACTATGGAAATGATACCGAAGGCAATGGCTCCTCCGGCCAGGGTTCCGATAGTACGGTGATAAGAGCGCTGTTTGGTGAGTCCATAACCCGGGCGCATGATCACCACGATGGTGAGCAATATCCAGTAGGTATTCTGTATAGTCAGTATGTTGCCGATAAGGAACCCGGCCAGCACAGTGAGGGTGAGGCGGAGGGAGTGCCGGAATATGGTAGAGGAAAAACTGAGGTTCTGAGTCAGTGTTATAGGCGAATAATGATGTAGTGTAAGCAGTTTTTCCAATTCCCTGTCCCCGCGTTTCAGTTCCTTCGGTTTTACAGCAGGGGTAAAAGTATATTCCACTACCTTGATCTTTTCTACCTGCTTTTCCACATAGTTGAACATATTGATAAGCATCAGTACTTCCTCGGAAGTACCGGAAGACGACAAACCTGCCTCTGCCTCATAGCGGTCTATGGCTTTTTTGAAAGATTCCAGCTCCTTATACGGGCGGTGCTCGGAAGTGTATTTTTTCCCTTTTTCCACACTTTGCCCTAGTTGGTTCAGCAGAGCGGCGAGGTTATAAGCCAGGTGCTGATAAGCGTTTAACACATAAGAATATTTGCCGAATGCCTGGTGTAGTTTTTCGTAATCAAAAGAAGTGGCCATGGCCAGTTCCAGGATCTCCTCCAGTTCTATATGGGCAATGAGCAACCTCCTGTTCTGATTGGAAGAACCGCTCTTGGTCCGGTTGCGTATCAGGGTTTCCCGGAGTTTTTCGTGAATATCGTTGAGCTCTATCTGGAGGGTGAGCAGTTTTTCAGTGATCTTATCCCTGTTGGCATGGGCATCCCACAACTTGCCCCGGAGTTTCAGGTACCTGGCAGTGAGAAGGATACATTCGGCCATCTGGAGTTCTGCATACCTGTAAGGCCTTATGTAATGAAATGTCATGGAAATGCACAGGTAGAACAATCCGCCGGCTATCATCAGTCCGGCGTGTTCGAGAAGGTCCCATCCGGTGTAGCTGTGAGCGAAGGAAAGCGACATAGCCAGCAGGCCGGAAAAGGAGACCAGGGTGGCCCGGTGCCCGTAAACGGCGATCATGGACAGGAAGAATACCAGCAGGATAAGTACGGGATAAAAGATCCAGTGGTTTACCGTAGCCAGGCTGACGATCACGGTGCTCCCGGTAGCGATCAGGTTAGAAGCCAGCATTCCGTTGATCCTGTGGCGCAGGTTGCCCGGAATATCACTGATAAATGTAAACAGTGCTCCCAGGGCTATGGTAAAACCAATGCTGAAAAGATCCAGGTAAGAAAACAGGATAACCGGTGTAGCAGCAGCGATGGCTACTTTAACGGCCCTGATAAAGTCGGTACTTTCTAGGAATTTCTGGAGCTGGCGATTCATATTCCGGTTTGCTGGCTACAAAAGTAAGGATAACGGAAATATTTATTAAGAAAATACGGGGATTTAAAAAGGGTATTCGGTGATCGGTATGCGGTATGATGATATAAGGATGGTGATGAAGTACAAGTGTAGTGCGGAATCAGAAGCGCTTTACCTTTCGTTTGCCGATATGTTTTTATATGCTCGCAACCAGAAAATATTCTCCGCTTGCCGGTAAAAGGTTATCTTTTCTGTCTTTAAAATACATTTCTGTCATATCTTTTGTTGATATGATTTGCAGGCCTTTCAACCCGATATCTTCTGCAAGTTTTACTACTTCATTGATTGATAGAAAACTAAGAAATGGAGTCCCCGATGCTTCGGCTCCTTTATTAGCGATTTCCTGCATCGGTTGGTCTTCTTCGTCGAGCTGGTCCAATGGTAAATAAAATGCAATTGCAATAACCGAACCCGAAACAAGTAAAGTCATTTTCTCAAGTGTGTCCATAATGGCTTCTTTGGTAAGATAAAGGGTAACCCCTGTACAGGAAACAAAGGCTTTTTGGCTGATGTCAAAGTTTTTGTTTAGCAATTCATTCCACCAGGATGAAGTTTCAAAGTCAACTGGAACGAAATGAAGATTGCCCGGAACTTTGTAACCGTTCTGAATAAGTTTTTCTTCTTTCCAGGCCAATGTATCCGGTTGATCAATTTCATAAATATCAACCTGCGGACCGATTTCTGTATTTCGTTGCGCAAAACTGTCAAGTCCGGCCCCCAGCAAAACATACTGCTTTACTCCTTTTTCGATTTGTTCTTTTGCCAGGTCTTCAACAAAACGGGCACGGGCAACAATAGAAGCACGAAGCCGTCTGGTATATTTCATATCAGGACGTTCCTGCCAGTTGTCTTCGGGTTTGATCAGGTCATAACCTATTTTGTCTTCAATGACATAAGGCCTGTCGTCTGCCAAAACGTGTAAAGCTCTCCATAAAGCTGTCCGCAATGCTGTGTTGTCGGGTTGTGCTGTTTTTTTGCTTTGTTTCATATCCGATGACATTAAAGTTACTGTTTTTAAAATGATCAATGCAGCAAAATTAATGTCGGAAAATCAGGATACTCTTTCCATATGGCAAGAAATACTATGTGGTTACAATTTCTTTTCGTATTCTGCTCAATGAGGTATCGGTAATACCTAAATAAGATGCTATGAACTTTAATGGAACTTGCCGGATAATCTGAGGTCTTTCATTTAACAGATTTAAATACCTGTCGGTAGCATTCATTGTCAGCATTTTGATAGAGCGTTTTTTTATGATAAACAAATGACTGGTGGCCCAGGTTCTTCCCCATTCCCGTAACCCTTCTATTTTACCAAGCAATTGCTGAAATAATTGATATTCAATTTTCCAGACTGTTCCGTTTGATAACGCCTGAAAATTTTCCATCGAAGGGCTTCTGTGAAATAAGGAAAAAGACTCTATTAATAATTCTTTTGGGCCATAAAATTCAGTCGTCACTTCATTACCGTCATAATCATAAACAAATGACCTGAACAACCCTTTTTCAATAATATAAAACTCACTGGCAATTTTACCTTCTTCTAAAAGCAAGCTTCCTGACCGTACATCCATTTGGCTATGTGCCTTAGCGATTTCTTCGTAATCTGTTTTCCCGATATGAGGACTGTTATAGATCGTTTGAAAAAAATCTTTTTTCATATCTTCTTATTCAATTGCCTGTTTATTGAATGCAGGAGATATTTTCAAAATACCACCCGCATAATTCCATACCGATCACTGAATATTGATTACCGAATATTGATCACCAAATACCGAACCACCGATTTACAGCCGTTTTCGTATCTCTTTCAGTTCCGATCTGATCTCTTCGGCCCAGGTCCCTAGGTTTTGCGAAGCCATTTCCAGCTGGCCGGAGATCTTACTGATTACCTGCCATATCTCCTGTACGTCCCCGGCATTTGCTTCAATTGCAGGATATTCCCGATTGATAGAGACAAGCTGTAGTTTTTCTCCGGAAACAACGACTTTTTTCACGACCACCGTATCTGGCAGTACTACCACATAGATCAGGTTTTCTTTAATGTCCGACAGCTTTTCTACTGCACGTGCAATGACCCATTCCCCGGAATGCAATACGGGGTGCATGCTGTTGCCTTCTACCTGAAACCCCCGGTGCGAGGCATTGCGGTATTCGGGCAGGGGCAGGTCAAAGGCGGGGAGGGTATCATACCACTGCGGGTCCTGCAGGTTATGTGCATACCCGGCGGAGGCCCTGACATTTACCAGTACGATATTTTCGTTTTCCGACGAATTTAAGGTCACTACTTTGGGAAGTATACTTTGTTCCGTACTCCGCAGATACTTCTGTTCGCTTTTCCCGAACAGCCACAGCGGATTGATCCCGAACTGTTCGAGCAATGCGGCGACCACTTCCCCGGATATCCTGGTCTTTCCCCTTTCGATATCTGCCGTGGAATTTTTGATACCCAGGCGCTCGGCAAAAGCCTGTTGCGTCAGGTTCAGTTCCTGCCGGAGCATTTTAAAGTGCCGTATTTCGGTATTTAAGTTTTTGGACATAAGACAAATATAGGCTTTAATTTGGAAAAATTCCAAAAAAACACCGGATCATTTCCTTTTGTATGGAAAAATTCCATATTTTTGGAAAAATTCCTGATATATGAACCGGACTATCCTTCACCTGGACCTGGACACGTTTTTTGTTTCCGTAGAGCGGTTGTTAGACAGCCGCTTGGAAGGACAGCCTTTGCTGGTAGGAGGGATCAGTGACCGCGGAGTGGTAGCTGCGTGTAGTTATGAGACCCGGGCCTTTGGTATACACAGCGGTATGCCGATGAAACTGGCGAAGGAGTTGTGCCAGGACGCTAAGGTCATTAAGGGAGACGCCGCGACATATACCAGGTATTCCGAGGCCGTCACCGAATTGATCCGGGAAAACGTGCCCCTGTTCGAAAAGTCCAGTATAGATGAGTTCTATGCCGACCTTTCGGGTATGGACCGTTTTTTCGGTACTTATCGCTATGCTTCCGAGCTCCGGCAGAAGATCATCCGGGAAACCGGATTGCCGATATCCTTCGGGCTTTCTGTGAACAAGGTGGTTTCTAAAGTAGCCACCAACGAAGCCAAGCCCAATAACCAGATCAGGATAGCGTTCGGACGGGAAAAACCTTTTTTAGCCCCATTGTCAATAAGGAAACTTCCCATGATAGGTGACAAGACCTACCTGACCCTGCGCAACCTCGGCATAAAGCAGGTAAGGACCCTTCAGGAAATGCCGGGGGAAATGCTGTACCGCGTGCTGGGCCGTAACGGACTGACCATCTGGGAGCGGGCAAACGGGATAGACAAGACCCCGGTAATTCCTTTTTCCGAACGAAAATCCATTTCCACAGAGCGGACTTTTGACCGGGATACCATAGATGTGCACCGGCTCCGGTCGCTGCTGACCGCCATGACGGAAAACCTGGCCTTTCAGCTTCGGAAAGGAGAAAAACTTACGGCCTGTATCAGTGTAAAGATCAGGTATTCCGATTTTCAGACCTATTCCAAACAAATGAAAATCCCCTACACCAGTGCCGACCATATCCTTATCCCCAGGATACTGGAACTGTTCCACCGGCTGTATAACCGAAGGCTGCTTGTACGCCTTATCGGGGTGAAGTTCAGCCACCTGGTGCACGGCAACTATCAGATCAACCTGTTTGAAGATACCGAAGAGACCATCCGCCTGTACCAGGCTATGGACAAGATCCGCCTGCGGTATGGCGACCGCAGCATTACCCGGGCCGCGGCCATGGGAGTAAAGACCATAGGGAGAATGACCAATCCCTTTAACGGACAACCTCCAACCATTTTAGCACATAGAAAACAGTAATGTATTTAAATTGCCACACCTATTACAGCCTGCGCTTCGGTACTTTTTCCGAAGTGGAACTCCTGGAACTGGCCCGTGAAAACCACGTTGCACAACTGGCCCTGACCGATATCAACAATACCTCGGCCTGCCTTAATTTTATCCGTAAGGCAGAAAGTATGGATGTGAAGCCCATTGTGGGCGTGGATTTCAGGAACGGCACAGATCAGCAGTTTGTAGGTATAGCCAAAGACAATACGGGCTATGCCGCACTCAATAGTTTTCTGTCCGAACACCTGCACGAAGGCAGGGATTTTCCCGGCCGCCCCCCGGCCATTCCGCATACCGTTATTATTTATCCCCTGGAAAAGGCAGCACAACACCAGTTTAAAGATCTCGGGGAAAACGAATACATAGGGATCTCTGTCAATGACCTGCGAAAGCTGCCCCTGTCTGTATACCGGAATCAGCAGAACAAGCTGGTGGTCCTTCAACCTGTGACTTTCCGGAACAGGAGGGACTTTAACGCCCACAAACTGCTTCGGGCCATAGACAAGAATATTTTGCTCAGTAAATTGTCTCCCGAAGATACCGCTCCGGAAGACGAAAAAATGTATCCCCCGGAAAACCTGTACAAGGCTTTCGATCAGTATCATTTTATCCTGGAAAATACGGCCCGGTTGATGAAGGAATGCCATGTGACCTTCGATTTTTCTGCGGCCAAACAGAGCAGTAACCAGCAAACTTACACCGGGGATAAGGCCCGGGACGAAGCATATCTCCTGGAATGCTGCATGAAAAACATCCACTACCGCTACCCGGACAACCAGGATATGGCCCTGGAACGCCTGCAGAGGGAGCTGGAACTCATCAGGCAAAAGGATTTTGTCTCTTATTTCCTGATCAATTATGACATTGTAACCTATGCCAAACAACAAGGGTTCTTTCACGTGGGCAGGGGCAGCGGAGCCAACAGCATCGTGGCCTATCTGCTGGGCATTACCGATGTGGACCCCCTGGAGCTGGATTTGTATTTCGAACGTTTTATGAACCTGTTCCGGAGTACACCGCCCGATTTTGATATCGACTTCTCCTGGAGAGACCGGGACGATGTTACCCGGTATATTTTTGAACGTTTTTCCAATGTAGCTCTGTTGGGCACCTATGTTACCTTTAATTATAAAGGAGTAGTGCGGGAACTGGGAAAGGTCTTCGGCTTGCCCAAGGAAGATATCGACCGCCTGAGTGAAGGCCATTACAACCTTCACGACCTGGACCAGCCTTCGCAACTGGTTTTAAAGTACGGGAAACTCATCCAGGGGATGCCCAACTATATCAGCGTACATGCCAGTGGTATCCTTATCAGTGAAGTGCCCTTAAACACTTTTTCCGCCACCTTTTTGCCCCCCAAGGGATATCCTACCGTACAGTTTGATATGCATATTGCCGAGGACGTAGGGCTGTACAAGTTCGATATACTGGGCCAGCGCGGACTGGCCAAGATCAAGGAGGCCCTGGAGATTATCCGGTATAACCGTCCGGAAGCCGAAGTCCCCGATATCCACGATGTAAACCGTTTTAAAAAAGACCCGAAAATACACGCCATGCTGGAGAGTGCACAGTGTATGGGCTGCTTTTATGTAGAATCGCCTGCCATGCGGATGCTGCTCAAAAAATTGCAGGTAGACAATTACCTGGGATTGGTGGCGGCCAGTTCCATTATCCGTCCCGGAGTGGCCAAAAGCGGGATGATGCGGGAATATATCCTCCGGCACCAGGATCCCGAACGGGTACAACAGGCACATCCCGTACTGCTGAAGATCATGCCCGAGACTTATGGCGTCATGGTCTATCAGGAAGACGTGATTAAAGTAGCTCACCATTTTGCAGGGCTTACCCTGGCCGAAGCTGATGTATTGCGAAGGGGAATGAGCGGAAAGTTCCGTTCACGGGCAGAATTCGGGGAGGTCGAAGCCAGGTTTATTGCCAACTGCAGGCAAAAGGGATATGACGATGAAGTGATCCTGGAGGTGTGGAAACAGATAGAAAGTTTTGCGGGGTATGCCTTTGCCAAAGGGCATTCCGCTTCCTATGCCATAGAAAGTTACCAGAGCCTGTTTCTCAGGGCTTATTACCCGCTGGAATTTATGGTAGCCGTGCTGAACAACGGAGGCGGCTTCTACCGCCCGGAGATCTATATACACGAAGCCCGGATGCTGGGGGCCGTAGTTCACGTACCCTGTATTAACAGCAGCCGTATGGAGACCCGGATATCCGGAAAAGACATTTATCTCGGTTTCGGGTATCTGAAAGAGCTCGAAGACCGGGTTTGTTACCGGATCCTGAAAGAACGCGACAGCAACGGCCTGTTTGCCTCCCTGGAAGATTTTATAAACAGGGTGCCCATAAGTGTGGAGCAGCTGGCCATACTCATACGCGTTGGTGCTTTCCGGTTTACAGGGACAGATAAGTACGAACTGCTGTGGCAGGCACATCTGAGACAAGGTGTGGTCCCCGGGGAAGAATCCCAGTACCAGATGTTCAGGACGCAACAAAAAGAGTTTGCAGTCCCGGCATTGCAAACCACCGGGCTGGAAGCTGCGTTTGACCAGTTGGAGCTGCTTGGGTTCTGCCTGTGCAGCCCTTTCGAACTGTTGCAGGAAAGGCCGCGGAGCCACAAAGGTGCCCAGGACCTGAAATACAGCCAGGACAGGTATATCGATATTTACGGCTATCTCGTGGCGATAAAAAAGACACAGACCCACCGCGGGAAGGAAATGTTCTTTGCCACCTTTATCGATTGTTACGGAGAGGTATTCGATACCGTTCTTTTCCCTCCGGTGGCACATAAAAACAAATTCAGGGGGAAAGGTATATACCGCATGTACGGAAAGGTAGTCAATGAGTTCGGTTTTTTCAGTATAGAAGTGGTAAAGATGAGAAAAGAAGATTATATCCAGGACCCCAGGTTTGAAAGTTAGACAGTCTCGTAGTCCGGATCAATGATTTTTGAGTATCCGGATTTCCCCTTTTGTTACCCGGTTTGAAAAATGAAAATAAGGTTAACCTTATGTGAAGTTTATGTATGATATAGTGTATTGTTGAGGTACCCGGGAGGCATTTTACACCCCGATCCTTTACGGATATTTTTTGTATTCCGGGTACTTCATTTATAACAAAACAAGGGAGAATCCGGGGCATGGACAGAGTTTAAAAAGTAACATTCCGTTAACAATAACAGAACGGCCGGCCCACGGCATATTTCTAAATTAGAGCTGCAATTTTTGTTCAGAAGATGGCAGCCAAAAACGAAATCTTTTTCCGGAAACTGTTCGACGAAACTCACGGCAAGGCTTTTAATTTTTTAAAGGCCCTGAGCAGGGATGAGAATGTGGCGCGCGAGATCACCCAGACTTCCTTTATAAAAATATGGAAACATATAGACAAATTCAAAGATCACCCTAATCCGAAGGCCCTGGTCTATGTTACGGTAAAAAACACCTTTCTGGACGAAATGCGCAAACAAAACCGGTTGAACGCCCTGCTGACCTCTATGGAAGAGAACGAACACCTCCATCATACCATAGCCGATACTTCGGGAGACAGCCCGGTTGCCGGAGAAGCCTTTGCGGCAGTACACTCTGCCATAAAAAAACTCCCGGAACACATACAGCGTATTTACACACTATATCAGTTCGAAGAATTAAGCCCCGTCGAAATAGCCGACACCCTGCAACTGTCCGTGACTACCATAAGGACCAATATAGAGACCGCCAAACTCTTTCTGAGGCGCGAACTTAAAAAATTCCGGAATTAGAGCTAGGTACCGGTTTCGGGTTGCCAGTTTCGGGTTGCTGGTTTGCATGCCTGAATAAAGTTACCTTTTTCAGAAGAAGCTCTTTAGCATAACATTTTAAACCTGTAACCGGCAACTGGTAACTGGCAACCCTATTAACCCTAACTTCATTTCCCCATAACATTAATTTCATTTTTCAGAGGTCTTCATATCGTTCTACAAGTGAATTAAGAAGACCAATGGATTTAAAACTCTTTAAAAAATACCGGGAAGGAAAGTGCTCCGGCGAAGAGGCGGCGGAAGTGGAAAAGTTTCTTTGCGAAAAGCCGGAAGAAACCGACCGGCTGCTGCAAAAAGAATGGGACAATGCTCCGGAGTTGGTAACGCAGGAAGATTCCCGGGCTGTCCGGGACGTTGTTTTTAGCGCGATACGGGAAGAGACCGGGGGAGTAAAAAGCCTTTTAAGCCCCAAAATTAAAAGATCGTTGATACTGGCTGCCTCCATACTATTGTTCCTGGCAGGAGGGAGCGCAGTATACCTGCTGCAACAAAACCGTGCGGAGCAATGGACCGTAGTGAATAACACCAGGCCTGCTGCAAGGGAAATACATCTGGAAGACGGAACGGTCATATGGCTCAAGCCGGGATCATCCGTTTCCTATTCCGACCGGTTCGGGAAAGAAAAAAGGAATGTAAAACTAAAGGGAGAGGCTTATTTCGATGTAGCCCGGGATACCCTCAGGCCTTTTGAGGTGCTGACAGATGACATTACCACGAGGGTCCTCGGTACCATGTTTAACATTAAGGCCTATCCGTTCGAGGAGAACATCCAGGTTGTCCTTACCGAAGGCTCTGTTCAGGTGATCCTGAAAGACAAAGAAAAGAACAAAGAAAGGGAACTAGCCAAAATGCGCCCCGGTGAGCTGTTGAACTTTGACAAGATCAACAATAACACCAGCATAGAAACCATACAAAACACCAGGGAAAGTCTCTACAAAGGAAACAAGCTGGTGTTTCATAACACCACCATAGCAGAAGCTCTGACCAGGATATCCAGGGTATATCACATAGCAATAGATATGAGTGCCCTGTCATCCGAAGACCGGGCGAAACACGTTTCCGGTTTTTTTCATAACACTTCGCCCGTAGATGCCATGCAGAAAATATTGTTTATCCATCATATGAAACTGGAACAGGGAGAGGGAAAACTACTTGTTAAAAAGAAAGATTAACGCATAAAAAAAGCGTTGCGGCCAACAACGCTTTTATAAAGTATGCAAAGAAAAATAATATAAGGATCGATCGCAAAATCAATAATTATTAATTAATCCATACATACCGATAATACATGAAAGCCAAAATTAAGGAATACTGTTTAATTACAAACAGGTATTTGGGAAAAGTCTGCCTTTTATTTTTTACATGTACACAGCTGTTAAATGCCCGCATTACGCCTGTCGCCGGGATTATTCCATATGGTCAGGAATCCGGACAGAGCCTGAAAGTATTTATGGAAAGACTGATAGAAGAGACAGACTATAATTTTCTGTTCGATGAATCTCAATTAGAAAATGCCACATTAAAGAAAGATATAAACATTGGTAACAGGCCTATAAAGGATATCCTTCGTGATATTGACAGGCAGGTCCCCTTAGAATACAGTATAGAGGGGAAAAACGTGTCCCTACGCCTTGTACCACGGGCTCAGCAGCAAAAAAAGGGAAGGCTCAACGGGCATGTCTATGACGATCAGAACGCACCGCTCCCCGGAGCCAATATGATCATCGAGGGCAGGCCGTTGGGAACCTCTACCGGGTTTGACGGGGATTACGATATACAACTGCTTCCCGGAACCTATACCGTGAGGGTGAGCTACATATCCTTCGCCACACAGCGCGTCACCGATGTGGTAGTCGAAGCCGGAAAAACCACAACGCTCGACATTGTACTGCAACCCTCCAGCGAAACCCTGGAGGAGGTGGTGGTCACAGCTCAATATGACCGCAGGGCAAACAACGTAGCAGCACTGAATGCCATCCGTAAAAACGAGGTCACCGCCATAGACGGGATCACGGCAGAACAGATAGCCCGGACCCCGGACAACGATGTGGCCCAGGTGCTTACCCGTGTTACCGGGCTCCATGTACAGGACAATAAATATGTAGTGGTACGCGGGGTTTCCGAACGCTATAATAATGTGGCCATGAACAATGCCCTGATGCCCAGTACCGAAGCCAACCGCAGGAACTATGCCTTTGATATTATTCCCAGCAACCTGGTAGAAAGCGTTATTGTTCACAAAACGGCAAGCCCTGACCTGCCGGGAGAATTTACCGGTGGTTATGTCAATGTAAATACGGTAGAGATCCCCAGCGAAGATTTTTTAACGATAAAGATCGGAACAGGCGGCAATAAAAATACCTTCGATGATTTTTATTCCCTGCCGCGCTTTAAGAACGATTACCTGGGGCTGTTAAGTTCCGACAGCAAGTTGCCTGTATTGGCCCATGAGTTAAGGAAGTCTGCCAGGGCCGGGGTCAATGAAAACGAACTGGTGCCGCTTTCCCGGCAAATGCCCGGCAACGACCGTTTCCGGATCAGCCGTTATACGCAGCAACCTACCCAGGATTATGCTATTAGCCTGGGGAAGACCATCGACCTTGCCGGCGATGACCGCCTGGGCATGACCGCAGCCCTGACCTATCGCAATGAACAGACCAAACAGGCTTATTTTGAAGAAGAACCGGGCAGCAGATTTATTACCGGGGGAGACCGTTATAATTTCCTGACCCGCCTGGGCGGGGTGCTCAATGCCACTTATGCCTTTGACACCCATAAGATAAGCCTTAAAAATACCTTCTACCAAAAGCTGGAAACGGAAAATACCATTTATAACGGGATAAACCTGTACGAAGGCTGGCCGGTTACAGGGGTAGCAGAAGAGCGGATCGTCAATAGTTTCGGACAGAGTACATTAAAAGGAGAACATAGCCTGGGGCAACGAAATGCCAAACTGGGCTGGGACCTTGGGATCGCCGGTTATACCCGGAATCAGCCTAACAATATACAATATGAAGGGCGAAGTTATTCTACCTCGTTTAGCAGCGCTGACAGGGAGCTTGTTTTTCAGGAATTCCGAAATTCTCACCCTCCCTATGATTCGTATGTGACCAACAGGCAGATCGAAAGTCCGAAGGACTATTACAGCAAGTACGGGGAAAAGCGGTATACGGCTGGACTAAACCTGGAAATACCGCTTTCGGCCACTCATAATAAGAACAAATTATCAGCCGGTTATTCCGGAAGTATACGAAAAACCGATTTTGATCAGTTCAGGTACGTGATCAGTCCGCATGGGGAAACCGGGACCCGTCTTTCTGATTTTGCTGGGCTTCCCATTTATAGGATATTGAACCAGAATGCTTTTGACGAAGAATTGTTCCACTATTACCCGCAATCTGTCGGAGTAGGCGGAATAAATGGCCTGGGCAATGGCTATGAGGGATCGCAGGACCTGCATGCGGGCTACCTGTCTTTGGATGCCTACCTGTTCGGCAAGCTGCATTTTTCCGGAGGGCTTCGGGTAGAATATAACGATATGAGAACCGATACCGGGATCAGGGAGACGAAAAAAAATGAAGATACAGGAGAGGTGACCATAAGTGAAGAGCCCGAATCCTATACGATATATGAAACAGACCTCCTGCCTTCGGCCAATCTTATTTACGAGGTTACGCCACAGATGAATGCCCGGGCTTCCTATTTCAGGTCCCTGGCAAGGCCGGAGTTTACAGAACTGGGCAAATACACCTATTACGATTATAATTTGCGTACCGTGGTCGTTTCAGGTTACGGTATTACAGATGAAGAAGGCAATGAAAAGCTCCTGGAGCAAACTACCGTAGATAACTTTGAACTTCGATGGGAATTTTATCCCACTCCCGAAGAATCTTTTTCGGTTTCCGGTTTTTACAAGGATTTTGACAAGCCCATTGAACTACAGTTAGATAACAACAGCGGAGGTGGAACCACACCTTTAAGGGCAAGTTTCTATAATCTGAAACGGGCCACGAATTATGGGGTGGAGATCGATTTCAGGAAATCCTTCGCTTTCCTGAACTCTACCTTTGGGGAGAACCTGTACCTGTTTGGCAATGCATCCCTGATATGGTCCGACATTTACTATGATCGGGAACAGGTCCCCGTAGATACCGGAGAGACCGATGAGGAAGGAAACCCCATATATAAGCTGACCGTGGTTGAGGAAAACAGGCCGCTATACGGGCAGGCTCCCTATATTGTGAACGGGGGTTTACAATATACGGGTGCACACTTTGGCTTTACCGCCAGTTATAACCGGGTAGGGTCCCGTATCGTATTGCCCAGCGGAGACCCTTTTTATCACGAATACGAAAAGCCGCGCGATGTATTGGACCTCCAGTTTCGCTATGCCTTTTTAAAGGACAATCGTGCGGAGATCAAACTGAACCTTGCCGATATTTTTAACAATCCCATTATCCGCTATTATAACAATATAGACCCGAAAACCAAGCAGAACAGGGTTAAAATAGCCCCGAACCCGGACGGGGAAGGGCATAGTTTAAGCATACCGTTGCATGACCCCAGTGGAAAGAATTACGATCCCAGGTACGACCTGGTACGCCGCAGATACGACCGCCAGCGGAGCTTTACCCTAAGTTTTAAATACACCTTTTAGAAAAGTGCCTATTAGTTTTAAGTGATCTATAAATAACAACCTTAAAAACAAATCCTATGAAAACCAGATTTAGCTTACTTGCTATGTCCGTGGCCGTGCTGCTGACAAGCTGCTCTAAAGAAGACCCGATCGAAGAAAGCGATCCGACCCTTAATGCGGAATTTGCAACACTTTCCGTAGGTGTGGACAACAGGAGCTGGCCTTCCGCCACCGGGACCATTTCCGGTTTAATAAATACCAATACCACCCTGACCAATGACAAGGTGTGGTTTATAGACGGACCTACATATGTAGCTAACGGTGTTACCCTTACCGTAGAAAAAAATACCCTGGTGAAGTGGAAGACAGAACCTACAAGCGGAAGCGCCTCCTATCTTTTGGTTGAAAAAGGAGGCAGGCTGGTAGCCGACGGAGAAAACCCTGCGGAATCTATTGTATTTACTTCCGATCAGGCTAAGGGAAACAGGGCTGCCGGAGACTGGGGAGGTATTATACTGTTGGGCGATGCACCTACCAATCAACCAAATACAGAAGAGATAGAGGGGATTTTGGATGAGGATATCCCTAACGGCGTAAGTATAACATTCGGAGGTTCCAATCCGGGGCATAACGCGGGAACCCTGCGTTACGTACGTATCGAGTATGCCGGGCGAGACCTCGGCGGAGGTAACGAGATCAACGGTCTTACCTTAGGAGGTGTAGGTCACGGAACTACCCTGGAAAACATCCAGGTATCTTTCGGTAAGGACGACGGTTTTGAGTTTTTCGGAGGAACCGTCAATGCCAAAAACCTCATAGCCTTCGGTAATGCCGATGATGATTTTGATTTTGACTTTGGATATTCCGGGCAGATCCAATTTGCCGTGGCCAAAAAAGTTCCGGGAGTGGTTTTTTCCGGAGACCCCAATGGAATAGAGTGCGACAATGACGGTAATGGTAGTAGTAGAAACCCGATAACCCGCCCGGTACTGTCTAACGTTACCATTCTCGGTATGGAAACCGGGGGTGCTGCAACCCCGCTTTTAAATGGCAATCACTGGAGGAGAAATACATCGTTTGTGTTCCGGAATTCCATCATCGCAGGATATGATACCGGAGTTCATTTTAATGGAACAGACGGAAAACTGGGATCGGGAGGTACAGCCGAATTCAGGAACAACCTGGTACACGCTTTTACCACTCCTGTATCGCCGTCCTCTGCCACCGGTGAGCCTAATTACATGGATAACACTACAAATACCGGAAATTCGAATTTTATGAACCTGACAGATCCCTACAATACTTCCAGCCCGGATTACGGCCTGGCAAGCCCTTTTCCTGCTTTCGGGACCAGTTATGCAGGCCTTTCGAGCTTTTTTGTTCCGGTAGATTACAAAGGAGCATTTGGAGCCAGTGCTTCCGGTCGATGGGATGACAATTGGGCGTCCTATCAACCTAACAACAACCCGTATTAATTATTTACTTTGAAGAACGCTTGAAAATAATAGGGAAGAAGTACGGCTGTTACCGCCGTACTTCTTTATAAATAATGGTTGAAAGGAGAACAGCTTTAATAAAGAAAAATATAAACCAACAGACCTATGAAAATTAAACATACAAAACAAATAAAAAACATCAGATACTGGATATCGTGCCTTGTATTTGCTGGAATATTTTCTGGTTGTGACACCGAAGGAGACCTGGTCGGGGAAGAGACATATGTAACTGTCCGGAATTTCAATTTCACCAAGATAGGAGACAGCGAAAACGAACTGGGCTTTTATATCAACGGAGACTCTTTGCGGTCATCTGGAAATTATTATCCCGAGGGAACAGAATTAAATATAGAGTTAAAGAAAAAGAAAAGCGGAGAAGTATTGCTGGATAGTACAAGAACCGCCGTTTTTGGCGAAGATATAGTAATAACCGCTTTTTATACGGGAGATATTGTAATCCCAATGGAACCATTAACGGACAAAGAGAGAGAACCCGCCCCTGAAGGTTATAAGAAGGTCCGGTTTATCAATTTTATTAAAAATGATAAGAACGTTCTGGAAGGCAAAAACCTGAGGTTTGAAGTGTATGGAATATATAATACGGAATTAAATGCAGCCAACTTTTATAATGAAGCCATGACCGAAGAACCTGTATATATTATTGAAAATATTTCTCCGGATGATTTCACTTCTTTTATTAACATTCCGGAACTGGAAACTATCAGTGTGGAGGTCGGACAGGAATTAAAAGCCACTGCGGGCAAAATATTCGATGCCGATAGCGGGGAACTGCTTTCCGATGTATATGCAGAGGAAGGAGAACTTTTTCCCGGGTTCCCTTCTTTTGGAATGGGCATAGTGATCCGGGGAGAGAGAAATGTCGGAAATCTGAACAGCAGTACAGGAGGTACTGTAGACTACGATGTAACGACATTTCAACTTTTTCAGGACGACTATGGAGGGTATAAACAACGGTATATTGAGAGTTTAAGTGAGTGATTATAACCTTCCATCCCTGAACTTAACCTTTCTTTTGCCCGGAAGTATACCTGTACAAAAACATTAAAAAAATTGTTAACTTAGTTGAATTAAGCTGCCGGGATACATCCCGGGAAAATTCAACAAGTGAAAAGGGGGCTGCAACTCAAACTTAAACAATTATTGGCCATTGTCATAGCCTGGATGGTCCTGGGCTTTATTATTGCAGTTTACGACCACCTGATCCTGCATACCAGGACTTCCCTGGGCCCCACGGCAGATTATTCGTTTGCCATTTCTGTAATGCGTAATGTAGGAGGCGGGCTTATAGGGGCATTGATCGGAGGGAGTTTGCTGGTCTTTTATATCAATGTAAAATACCGTGATAAACCCTACTGGTATACCATCCTGTTTGTAAGTGTTACTTTTGTTTGTATCATTGCCCTTATTACGTTTATCATGGCAGCGATCATTGTGCCTTTCCAGACCGGGAGGCCTTTGTATGATCCTGTTTCCAGAGAAGCGTTTTACGACTTTGTCACGGACAGCTACCCGGTAAAGAACGGGATGGTATGGTCGTTTATCGTGGTGATGACCCAGCTGCTCCTCCAGATGAACAGCAAATATGGCCCCGATACTTTCTGGAATATCATCATGGGAAAATACAATACGCCCAAAACGGAAAAAAGGATATTTATGTTCCTGGACCTGAACTCTTCTACGGCCATAGCCGAACGTTTGGGCAACGAAGCCTACCACGCCCTGCTCAAGGATTTTTTTGCGGACATCACCGACCCTATCCTGGAAAACCACGGAAACATCTATCAGTATGTGGGAGATGAGGTGGTTGTGGTATGGAAGTTCAAAGAAGGTGTGGAAAACCTTCAGTGCATCCGGTGTTTTTCTGAAATGAAAAAACATATAGATCAGAAAAAAGACAAATATATACGACGTTATGGTATAGTACCTTCCTTTAAGGCAGGCATACATTGCGGCAGGGTAGTGGCCGGAGAGATCGGAGTGGTAAAACGCGACATTACCTATTCCGGAGATGTGCTGAACACTACCTCCCGTATCCTGGGAATGTGCACCAAGTACCGGGAAGAGGTCATAGCCACATCCGACCTGTTTTCCGAACTGGATTTCGAAAATAACTTTACTATCCGTCACCTCGGAGCTATTAAACTGAAAGGTAAGGAACAGGAAGTTTTGCTTGTGGCGGTGAAGTTGGTGGTTTAGTTTTAAGGGCGGTTGCCGGTTCCCAGTTTCCGGTTGCTGCAGGTTGTAATACTGATCAACCAACACCTTATCGGCCCAAACCAATCAGCTCAACAACTCCAAAACTACCCCTTTTTCTTCTGCCTGTGATACCACTCCAAAGCCTTGACACTGCTGCCGCAACTCTTCATGCTGCACCATCGGCGCCTGCCGTTTTTGGTTGCATCGAAAAAGAGCCAGCCACAATTCGGGCACTCTTTAACCCGGTGCAGTTTATCCGATAATATAAGGTCGTACGCATCCAGTAAAACCGGGGCGATGATCCGGGAAACTTCTTCTGCCGGGAGTTCCCATGTCCTGTCAAAACCGTTATTCTCTTTTGTTATCCGCAGGTATGGCAGGTAGTGAGACAAGTAATGGTTAAAGGTTTTCAGGTCCTCCGGGACAATGGATCCGTCTTTGCCCAATGCAAAAAAAATACGGTATAACAACTCGCGAAAGATAATGGCCTCCTTCAGTGGATCCTTTCCCTTTTGGGTGGCTGCCAGTGTCAGGGTATTTTCCGGAAGCAATTCAAGGCGGATCCCCCAGGCCACGAGATCATCTGTGTGCAAGAGATAGTCAGGCAGCGGCTCTTTTTTACGATCGTGTACCGTATTGACAAAGTCCAGACAAAGCGTCCCCCCGTCGAGACGGATATTGTTTATGGAATATTTTTTTACCATTAGTATTTGTTTTACTGGTAAAATAAATTAATTTTACTATCTAAAATATTTTTAATAGTAAAGCAAAGATAGTCAATTCATTCATTAACCTAAAAACAGTACAATGCTAACAAGGATATGGCATGGCCGCACCAGGCCGGAAGATGCGGACAAATACCTCTGGTTCCTCCTGAACCAGGGCACTTCGGAATACCTGCAATGCAAGGGCAACCGCTCTGCAAAAGTATGGAGGGCGCCGGGAAAGGAGCACTGCGATTTTTATACGGTGACCGAATGGACGGGGCCGGATGCGGTAAGATCTTTTACAGGGGAGGATATGGAGAAGGCAAAGTATTATCCCGAAGACAAGGATATGCTACTGGAGTTTGAAGAGAATGTAAAGCACTGTGAGACCTTTACGGTATCTAATAGCAGGATTAAGGACTATACAAGGCAGGTAAACGAGTTGTTTAACGGGGAAAGCTGGCACTCGGAGAGTTTCTGTGAAAAATTAAAAGATGTAAGCCATAGCCAGGCTTTTGAGCAACCTGTTCCGGGCGTACACAGCATTGCCGAGATTATTTGGCATTGTATTTACTGGCGAACGGTTTTTATCAGGTATGCCACAGGAGATATGAATTACAGGGATAATACTGTCGAAACCCTGAATTTTCTGCCGGTAAAAGAGCTAAGGCAGAAGGGATGGGGTACCTTATGGGGAGAACTGGAGCAAACCCAGGCAGAAATCATAAGGTTGCTAAACAATAAAACGGATGATTTTCTCCTGGAAACAGTGCCCGGAGGGGATACTTTAGATTACATGCTGGAAGGCATTATACAACACGATATCTACCACCTGGGGCAAATAGGCCTCGTAAAGAAAATACTGGCGGTGTCCCGATAGTTGGTTCTCTTTCACCGCTCCCGGGGTGATCCGGGGGCATCCACGGAGTTTGTTTTTCTTATTTGATCCGGATATAATTTTCTGAAAAGGTTCTGTCGCCGTTCTCGTTGATGCTGATCTGCCGGAACCAGTCTTTTCCTCCCTGCAACTCAAATGAGAACACTCTGGAAGTATCTATGATCCGCATCATACTGGCAGAACCGTATTCCAGTGTTTCAACCAGGCTCGTATCTGTGGTAATATATCCACCGTAACCATACCACTGTGTAGAGTCTGTCGGGACTTTTCTGGTCCACATCACTTTCCCGTCCTTGTACATTTTTACCTGACGGTATCCTTCAGAATTCGGAAAGCTGTCTATGACCTCATTCTCTTCATAAGTATAATAATTCACCAGTTCCCATACACCTTCAAGTGAAAGCGGCCGGGCTTTTTCAGTATCCTGGGAATGATTCCAGGCGAGAAACACGGTAGCCAGGAACACAGTGGCTAAGACATAAATGAAATTTTTCATAACACAGGGATTTTAAGATTATTGATTTCATAGGGTGTAGTATCTAATTTACATAAAATTTGCAGATTATTCATGTTTTTTTATGATTTTGTTGCAATAAGAACATGAATTATAGTGATTTGGCAATCGATTTAACAATGTCCACCATACTCTGAAACCAAGGTAGCCCCATTACGATAGCACTTGGCATAACTATTGCGATATGCTAGTGCCTTTAAGTGGCTGAGTTTGTTTGTATATTGATTTTTAGAAAGTTAAATATTGAACAATTGTTTGTTTTTTAATCTGTTGCAATGACAGAATGACGTATAAAAAATTATGGCTAAATCAAAGTTTTTAAATATTGACAGTTTGTCATTTCAGGGTATTGACGAAGACGCAGAGCTTATACCGTTAATGACCCCGGAAGACGAGGAAGAGATCAACAGGGAAGAACTGCCAAGGGAGCTCCCCATACTGCCCTTGCGGAACACCGTGTTGTTTCCGGGTGTAGTGATACCTATTACGGCCGGAAGGGACAAGTCCATCCGGTTGATCAAGGATGCCAATAATGGCGATAAGGTGATCGGGGTGGTATCCCAGAAAGATGAAGAAGTAGAAAACCCTGCCGTAGAAGATATCAACAACCTGGGCACCGTGGCCCGTATCCTCCGGGTATTACAGATGCCCGACGGCAATACCACGGTAATCATCCAGGGGAAAAAGCGTTTCGAAATAGACCAGGTAGTGGTCACGGAACCTTATATGCAGGCCAAGGTAAGGGAAGTAGGAGAGGTAAGACCGGAACGGGATGATCCCGAATTCCTGGCCATCATTGAATCTATCAAGGAACTGGCCCTTCAGATCATAAAGAACAGTCCCAACATCCCTTCAGAAGCATCCTTTGCCATCAAAAACATAGAAAGCGGATCTTTCCTGATCAACTTTGTCTCTTCCAACATGAACCTTAGTGTGGAGGAAAAACAGGAACTCCTGTCTATGAACAACCTTCGGGAAAGGGCGCTGGCTACCTTAAAATACCTCAATGTAGAATTCCAGAAACTGGAACTGAAAATAGATATCCAGTCCAAGGTACGCCACGATATGGACCAGCAACAGCGCGAATACTTCCTGCATCAGCAGATGAAGACCATACAGGAAGAACTCGGCGGGGTATCTTACGAAGAGGAGATCGAAGAAATGCAGAAGAAGGCCAAAGGAAAAAAATGGGACGACAAGGTAAAAGAACACTTTGAGCGGGAACTGGCCAAACTACAACGCATGAACCCGCAGGTGGCCGAATATTCCATTCAACGGAACTATCTGGACCTGCTGCTGGAACTGCCCTGGGACACCTATTCCAAAGACAAGTTCGACCTGAAAAGGGCGCAGCGCATCCTGGACAGGGACCAATACGGGCTCGATGAGGTAAAGCGGAGGATCATCGAATACCTCGCCGTACTGAAATTGCGCAATGACATGAAATCGCCCATACTGTGCCTGTACGGCCCTCCCGGAGTTGGGAAGACCTCCCTGGGTAAATCCATTGCCGAGGCGCTGGGCAGGGAATATGTAAGAATGTCGCTGGGCGGACTGCGCGATGAAGCCGAGATCAGGGGGCACCGGAAAACCTATATCGGGGCTATGCCCGGAAGGATCATACAGTCCCTGAAAAAAGCAGGTACTTCCAATCCCGTTTTTGTATTGGATGAGATCGATAAACTCACTTCCAGCCACGCAGGAGACCCTTCTTCGGCCATGCTCGAAGTGCTCGACCCGGAACAAAACACTGCTTTTTATGATAACTTCCTGGAGCTCGGCTACGACCTTTCCAAGGTCATGTTCATAGCCACAGCCAACAATTTAAGCACCATACAGCCCGCATTGCGCGACCGTATGGAAGTCATCAACGTTACCGGGTATACCATAGAAGAAAAAGTGGAGATCGCCAAAAGGCATCTGTTGCCCAAGCAACTGAAAGAACACGGCCTGACTTCTGATGACATGAAAATAGGAAAAAAAGGCCTCGAAAAGATCGTCGAAGGCTATACCAGAGAATCCGGAGTGCGCGGCCTGGAAAAACAGATCGCCAAAATGGTGCGCTATGCCGCCAAATCTATTGCTATGGAAGAAGAGTACAATATCAAGGTTTCCATAGAAGACATAGAAAAGGTCCTCGGCCCCGCCCGAATGGAGCGCGATAAGTACGAAAATAACGAAGTGGCCGGAGTGGTTACCGGACTGGCCTGGACCAGCGTAGGAGGGGATATTCTCTTTATAGAGTCTATACTCTCCCGTGGCAAAGGAACCCTTACCATAACCGGGAACCTGGGGAAGGTCATGAAGGAGTCTGCCACCATTGCCATGGAGTACATCAAAGCCAATGCGGAAGACCTCGGCATTAATCCCGAAGTGTTCAGTAACTATAATGTGCATATCCACGTTCCCGAAGGAGCCACCCCCAAGGATGGCCCGAGTGCAGGGGTAACCATGCTGACTTCACTGGTGTCGCTCTTTACCCAGCGAAAAGTTAAAAAGAACATCGCCATGACCGGGGAGATTACCCTGAGAGGAAAGGTACTGCCCGTAGGCGGTATCAAAGAAAAGATACTGGCCGCCAAAAGGGCCCGTATCAAGGAAATACTGCTCTGTGAAGAGAACAGGAGAGACATCGAGGAAATAAAGCCCGAATACCTCAAGGGACTTACTTTCCACTATGTTACCGATATGAGCGAAGTGCTTCAACTGGCCATTACCTCACAGAAGGTAAAGAACGCCAAGGAACTTTAATAAAAAGCTGTTTTACAGAAATATAAGGGGAGCTATCTAAAAGTAGCCTTTACGTCGCCCTGAACTTGTTTCAGGGTCTCATCCTCACTGTCCGATCAGTGCAATGGGATGTTGAAACACTTCGATTGTACTCAGTACAGGCAAGTTCAACATGGCGGGTATAGGCTTTTTAGATAGCTCCTTTTTATTTTCAGGAAAACACAATCCTCTGTTAGTAATCTGCAAAAAAAATATAATACCCGGTTAAAAACAGACCATATTTGTTCTGCTGTTATCCTTAACTTGTCAAAATAACCTGGTGCATGGAAAAGCCCCTGCAACCGGTTTGACTTTTGATTGAAAACCCTAACCGCAGAACAACGATGAATAAAAGATGGCAGGTCCCCGTAATGCTCGGTATGCTGCTCCTGGGCTGTAAGGATCCCCAAAGCACCGGAACAGACAAATATTTTAAGGATTTTCCCGATGGAGCGGCTCCACGGGAAGTAGGCCAGAAAGTAACAGAACGTTTTCTGGCCGTACCCTATCAGAATTTTGGCAGGCCGGGCGAACCAAATAATCTCACCTATTCCGAAGTATGTGCCTGGTATGGAGCACTTACTTTTTCCGGACAAATAAAAGATACAGTACTGACGCGGCGTCTCGAGCAACGTTTTAAACCACTGCTCTCAGAAAAGGCAGATCTTGTGCCTTATCCCGATCATGTCGATTATACCGTTTTCGGTACCGTACCCCTGGAACTGTACATGCAGACCGGCAAACAAAAATACTTGGAGATGGGAAAAGGCTTTGCAGACAAACAGTGGGGGCCTCCGGAAGGCCCCAGGGTAACCCCGGAGTCCCACATTTATTACGATAAGGGGCTTACCTGGCAAACCCGTATGTGGATAGATGATATGTATATGATCACTGCCATACAATCCCAGGCATACAGGGCTACGGGAGATCTGAAATACATGGAACGCGCCGCCCGGGAAATGACGGTATATCTCGATACCTTACAAAAGCCCAACGGATTGTTCTATCATGCCCCCGACGTCCCTTTTTACTGGGGAAGGGGTAACGGGTGGATGGCAGCCGGGATGGCCGAGTTGCTCCGTTCACTCCCCGAAGAGAACCCGGATTATCCGCGTATCATGAAAGGATATAAGACCATGATGGCCTCCCTGCTGAAATATCAGGCTGAAGACGGTATGTGGCGGCAGCTTGTCGACGATCCCGGTTCGTGGCCCGAAACCTCCTGTACCGGGATGTTCACCTTTGCCATGATCACCGGGGTTAAACAGGGATGGCTCGACAAGGAGATATACGGCCCGGCAGCGAGAAAAGGCTGGATAGCCCTGACCGGTTATATCAATCCCGATGGCGATGTGCGGGAAGTGTGCCAGGGGACCAATAAAAAGAACAACAGACAGTATTACCTCGACCGGAAACGTATAGTGGGGGATATGCACGGGCAGGCCCCCGTGCTGTGGTGTACCACCGCCTTGCTGCGCTGATTCCAGGGCAAAAAAAAATCCTCTTGATACAGTTCCGTCCTTTTTCCGAAAATGGCCAATATCGTATAATGTCAGGTTAAAAAAGCATAATAAAAACATAAGGGAGGTGCTTAGTTTTGAACTTGAAGATCCAATCTCACTTATTGATATTAAAAACCAACAATGATGTATAAAAAACTTTACTTTCTTCTCTTATCCCTGCTGCTTGTTTTTTCCTGTACAGCACAACAGACCGATGTAGACCGGGCCTTTCGGCATGCCGAAAAACAAACGGGGATTATGCTGAACGCTGTGGAAAAGGAAAAAAAGGAGGGCGATGGCAAAGGCATTTCCCCCCGTAACCTGGAACCATCCGGGAAACTCCGCCTGGTCCATTCCGGCGACTGGACGAGTGGTTTTTTCCCGGGAGTATTGTGGTACCTGTACGAATACAACAGGGATAGTGTATGGCTCAAAAATGCAGAAACTTTTACAGCCGGTATAGAAAAGGAAAAATGGAATGCCGGGACCCACGATATGGGGTTTAAGGTCTATTGCAGCTTTGGAAATGGGTACAGGCTTACCAAAAACAGGGATTATCGCGATGTGATCGTACAGTCGGCCAAAACCCTGATAAAGCGCTTTAACCCTGCTGTCGGAGCCATACGCTCTTGGGACCATAATAAGGACAAATGGAAATTCCCGGTGATCATCGATAATATGATGAACCTGGAATTGCTTTTTGCAGCCACGGAGATCACAGGAGATTCAGTTTTTTATGAGGTAGCCGTCAGCCATGCCAACACCACCCTGAAAAATCATTTCCGCAAAGACAACAGCTCCTACCACGTTATCGGGTATGACCCCGTGACCGGTGCCGTAGAAAAAAGGAATACCCACCAGGGATACAGTGACGGATCGGCCTGGGCCAGGGGACAGGCCTGGGGGCTTTACGGTTATAGCATGTGTTACAGGGAAACCGGGAACAAGGAGTATTTACAACAAGCTGATAAGATCGCAGCTTGCATCCTTAACCACCCCAATATGCCTGCCGATCTGGTACCTTACTGGGATTTCGATGCCCCGGAGATCCCTAACGAGGAAAGAGATGTTTCCGCAGCCGCTGTAATAGCCTCGGCTTTGTATGAACTGAGTACCTTCAGCAAAGCAGGAAAAAAGTATCGCAGTGCTGCCGATAAGATCATAAAATCCCTTTCCACAGTATACACAGCTCCGGAAGGAGGTGCACAGGGCTTTATACTACTGCACAGTGTAGGCTCCAAACCGTCCGGAAGCGAAGTGGACGTACCTCTGGTTTACGCCGACTATTACTACCTGGAAGCACTGCTCCGGAAAAAGCACCTGGAAGGGAAATAAGAATCAACTACCTCAGGGCAGGCCCTTCGACACTTCGGCTTTAGTTTATCCTGAGTCTACCAAAGGGATCAGTGCAGGCGAGCTCAAGACAGGCTTATAGCATGAATCTTACTTTGTGGGTAAAAAAATTACCCCGACACGAACATCGGGGTAATTCCGGATATAAAAAATTTTGGTTGGTTTACTTTAATACGCTATGTATTGTAAATGGATTCAAACCCTTTTATCCAGGCATCTGCCATAAGATAAGCCCCGGGCATGGATGGATGCACACCATCCGGGCACCAGTACGAGGCAGGGGCAGTCTTCAACGCCTTGTCGAAAACTTCCTGGTAAGGTATCCAAACCGCATTATAATCTTTGGCTATTTGTGCAGCAGCTTCCCTGTAAGCATTGAATTCGGAGGACCATCGATCCGTAATGGCTGTGCCGCCTTTTACTGCAAAAGGCTCACCGAGGATAAGTTTTACATCGGGGAACTTTTTCAGGGTACGGTCCAGTAATTTTCTCAGGTCCTGTTCATAGACTTTGGCCGTTCCGTTGTAGTTACCGTTCAGGGTGTGCCAGAAATCGTTAACACCTATCAGTATGCTCAGTACATCGGGTTGTAGTTGAAGGCAATCGTCTTTCCATCGGTCGGCCAGTTGATACACCTTATTGCCGCTGATCCCGCGGTTGTAGATGGCCCATTCCGTTTTTGGGTTCTCGGCCATGATACGGCTTACAATATCGAGCACATAGCCGTGCCCCATACCGCGAACGTCGTTCGCATAGTAATGCCCCCGGTCCCTTCCGGCATCGGTAATGGAATCTCCCTGGAACAATACAGTGAGTTTACCCGGAATGCTAAGGGATGTTTTTTTAACGGTATTTCCGGCCTGCATGGTACTAAAACCCAATAAACCTGCGGAAGCGAGGGATGCTGATTTTATAAAATTTCTTCGGTCGGTTGGTTTTATCTTATTTTTCATGCTCTCAAATTTAATATTATTCTTTTAATGAAAATATAAAAAGCGAATTTTTTTATTTTCTGATAAAAAAGGGAGAAAAATACATTTCCCGATGCATTATGGTATTGATCTTTTAAGCTCTTGAGGATGTGTCCCTTCGGGAACAACGATATAGCGATCGTTAATTTCAGTGTTCAAAACAATGAGGCCGTTACGGGAACTTCCTGTTTTTTCCCCGTTCCTGTAAATTATTACATTCCGTTCCGGCCATGGATTTCGCAACCGGAATGTTCCTCCTGCCTTGGACCGTATTTTTACAAAATTTACCTCCTGGTCCTTCATGGCAGAGGACACGAGAAACCCGCCCCTGCACAACAAGGTGTAATCGGCATTCCATGTTTTGGGCCAGGCGGGGAACAGATGAACTACCGGATCTTGTCCCGGTCCCGGGGGTACGCTTTGACAAAGTGCATAGTGGAGGGCTTCTGCGGCCCTTCCCAAACGTTGAACACTGGTGGCCTGAAAACCTTCGCGAAGGTCCATACGGTTTTGAAGCACTTCAGTTTCGGTGGTTTCGATCTGGTTGGGAATAAGAAACCTGGTAGCCGCTGTCCTGCCGAGCAAAACACCTGCAACGGGTAATTTGGAAAGCACATTGACTTTGGTGTCTTTATCTATCCCGTCCGGAAAATAGGAATCGAAAGTGTTATTGGCGATCTCCAGGGTTTCCTGCCCCGATTCCAGGGTACACAGGTCAAAGAACCAGGGAGGCATGGTGTTGGGGTCCGGGCTGCGATCGGGGTTTCCCTGTACCACGGGTGGTAATCCCTTGATCCATGTACGGGAAGTGGGAACGCTATCTTCGGAAAGACCGGTATTTAACGGTAGCGGGGAGAGATGGTCCATAAACTCCTTCCATACGGGACGCATGCCGGCGTCCGTACCCAGTATTTCGGAAGCCCTGATAACTACCGGCAGAATACCCCGCATGGAAGATATCTCTTCTATCGTGTTATGCGCTCCCCATACCGACTCATTATCATTGATGTGGTAAATATGGTATTTTCCGTCTTTTCCCTTTTTAACATTCGGGAAGTTGCGATAAAATTCTGTAACTCCTTTGAGCATAGGGTAAGCGTAGTCCTTTAACCATTTCCTGTCTCCTGTATATTCATACTTCAACCAGTATTGATAGGCGATCTTGGCTCCCCTGGAGAAAATATGGGTCACATGGCCAAAGGGTCCCCCACCTTTATCTGTTACGTGCCATTGCCCGTCTTTCCACCCTGCGTCCTTTTTCCAGTTCCATCTGCTGTGGAAGGGGAGTTTGGTAAAAGCGTAGTCCATAAACCGTTCCGACCGGTTTTTCCACGGTTTTTCAGCCAGGTACAATTGCCGCATTTCTTCTGCAATATCATCCGGCAGGGCAGGGATGCCGTCGAACCCCGTAGTTTCGGGGATAAAAATACCTTTGCTGCCCCATTGTTGCCGTGCTGCCGTGGCAAACGATTCAAAACCCCTGGAATACATATTGAACATGGGGTCCATGAGCTCGGGCCTGTTGGCGGGGAACAGCGCATTGTACAGGCAACTTTGATTGGCCCCCCAGTACAATCCTCCCCACTTCCGGGCATCACCTCCTGTGGTCCATAGCATACCGTTGAATTTCACAGGATAATCGCCCCGCGAACTGGATGCCATGACATAGAGGTAGTAGTTATAATTCCGCTCGATGAGATCGGCTGTCTGGTCCGGACTGCTCAAATGAACGAACGATCTTTTCCAGTAGGCATCCCACCACTTTCGGTTGGACTCGTATAAACCCTCGAAACCTTGTTTTTGTGCGGTTTCGAGCTTTTTCAAAGCCTTGTCCACAATATTTTCATCCGGATCAAAACTCGCTGCACTGGCCATAAATACGGTAAATGTATCGTTCCCGGGCGTGGCAGACAGGCGCACGGTAGATGCATTGGTGATTTCCGCTTTTCCCTTTCTGCCGGAAATACCTATAACTACGGCAGAACCGCAATAGTAATCATCTTCCCGGAACTCCTGGGTCAGTACAATACGGTCTCCTGCAATATCCAGTTTGGAAATGGCTGAGTGATCCCCGCTCCGTGCAATGGCCGGCCGGAGCATTCTCAGGTTTGTAAATACCGGGGCTTGTGAAGTGCGGCGGTCCCTGACCTTTATGGCCATGACATCGGCTTCGTCCCATGCCAGTATGCTGGCCTGAACAGCTTTTCCGTCAACAGTTTCCAGCCCGTCATGGCAAGACAGGTGCTGCCGGAATTCAGGTCCCTTAAAAATGTCCTCCCCGAAATCGACATCCACATAGCCAATGCCCCCGCAGTAATCGGTATGACGTTCGAAAAAATTATCGGAGTCGGAATTGTTGCCGAAAACATCCACCCTGTTGAGCTGGAATTTCAGGGAAGAAGGAATGGTCCAAACCAGGCTGCCCATACGGCCGTTACCCACAGGATGCCCCGCTTCACTTCGCTCTGCGGGGGTGTTGTATACGAGGTCTGCCCGGGATATGAGTTTGCCATAGTCTACATCCGGCCATTGCGATGGTATGCTATGTTCTCCGTGTTTGGTCTGAGAGCCCCCGGGGCTTACCGGACCCTGTGCTTTTGTGATACAGAAAATAAAACTCAGGCATACCGTGATATATATTGCTTTGCAGGTCAATGGATATGAATTATGGGTTTATCAGTTGATTTTGATGATATGAATATTACTGGATCAGCGAGACCGCAAATTAAAATTCCCTTTCCTGAAAAGATTGTTTTTATCTAACCATTCAGTAAACGATTTTAGCAATTAAAAACGGTAACAGGATAAAAATAACCCGTTCCGGGCCCGCTGCCAGCGCCATATCTGAACGCTGGATACCCCTTTTTCGGACGATCGGGACCTTAAAAAGGGATAACTTGGAGACGCTGTTAAACGACCATTGACGATCGGCTTAAACCAATCGCCCTGAAAGTGATTATTGACAAAAACTACTAACCAAAACAATTATCCAGATGAAGTCCCAATTATTGAAGATCCCCGTTGGTCCCGATTACTCGTTCAGCATCCGGCAGGATAAAGTCCCGGGTGTGAACAACAGGTTACATTATCACCCCGAGATCGAACTGATACACTTTAAAAGTGGCAGAGGCGTACAATATGTGGGCGACAGTGTTTCGCGCTTCAGTGCCGGAGATGTGGTACTGGTAGGGTCAAACCTGTCGCATTGCTGGCGGTTCGACAGTGACCTCACCGATCATATCGATGTACGGGTGGCCCATTTCTGTGAAAATTTCTGGGGAGACGATTTCCTGGACCTCCCCGAGAACAGGCTTATAAAACGAACGCTGGAAAAAGCCGGAAGGGGCATACAGGTCAGCGGAAAACACAGGGAAAAAGTGAAAGACCTGTTAGAAGAAAGCCTGCATTCCGAAGGATCGCGAAGGATTATTCTGTTAATGGAGATCCTTACGCTGATCTCCAGGTGCCGGCAACAGATGCTGGCTTCTCCCGGATTCAGGCTTAACGCTGATGAATTGTGTGAAGAAAGGCTCAACCGGGTCTTCGAATATACCCATGCCAATTTCAGGAAAAAGATCAGCCTTAAGGAAATCGCGGAGGTGGCCAATATGAGTGAAAATTCCTTTTGCCGGTACTTTAAGTCGAAGACCCGGAAGACTTTTATACGGTTCCTGAACGAAATAAGGATCGGGCATGCCTGTAAGCTCCTTATGGAAAATAACATGAGCATCAAGCAGATCTATTACGAAAGCGGGTTCAATAATGTTACGAGCTTTCACAAATACTTCAAGGGCATCACCGGCAAAAGCCCGCTGCACTACCAGCAGCAGTTCCTGGCCAACGACAGGGAATATGCCGTTGGCGTCGGGAACAGCTAAGGTTATTCGATGACCTTTATGTCAATGGAGGTCCGTGACTGCCATCCCGTCCGGTCGGTGACTGAAAGCTGGCAGTGATAGTCACCCGTATCGATATTTTCAGGAATGGTTATTTCCCGGTTTATTTCATAGGTCCCCGGGTTTCCTTCTATCTGAAAGTTTTGCATATAAATAAACGGATCTACGGCTTGTTTCAACGGGGCAAGCTCACAACTCGCTCCCTGGTCGTCATGGGTATGATGGTCAAAATTGTGATGAATATCGATACTGTATGCAGCCAGGGCATCATTGTCGCTGACCCTGGCCCTTATCGTGTAGGTCCCGCCCCGTTGCAGGCCGGTACAGGGTGTCGGGAATCCGTTTTCATAAGCAACCGTTATTGTCGGTTTCTCGTCGTCTACGACCGTATCGTCGTCAGAACAGGAATTCCATATCAGGGCCATGGGCAGAAGGTATAATACTTTTGTTTTAAGGGTCATAATTTTTGTGTTTAAATATTTCGATACTTGCCATATGGGCGGAGTCGGGGAGTACCCGGCCCCGCCGAAATGACAGTTTAGCGTATTTTAATGATCATGCCCGTCCCCGTCCAGGCTCCCTTTTTCCACGACCTGGAAGGGCAGGGACAGTTTTATGGCCTCGTTTTCGCCGCTTTCCGTTACGTAGATGTTGAGCCAGTAATCTCCTTGTGGATATTCCGGTTCAATGGGAAGGTGGTAGTGGATAAAAGGATTTTTTTGCCCTTTATACATGTTTTCCGGTAGTATGTGATCTACTTTGTCCCATTCACCGGGCGCTACATTTTGGCCTTCCCGCCATTCCACGAACCAGATCTCCAAACGAATGTCTTCTACCACGTTGTCGCCGGCGTTATATCCGAATTCGGTGTGAAGGTCGTCACTGCCTTCCTCCACCTTTCCTTCGTGACCAATTTCGATATCCTCAAATTTTTTGACCACATTAAATTCCCTGGCAATGGAGCTTTCCGTACCGTTGCTCTCCGTTACGATAGCCTTGAACCTGTATGTTCCAACGGCCGGGCGCACTTTGGGGAATTTCCCGTTTTCGGGGTCAAAATATACGTGATGGTGGATATGCGGATTGATCTGTCCTTCGTAATAACTAGAAGGGACTTCGTAGTCCGGGACATCCCAGGCCACTTCCCCCTTGCCCGGGCTTTCCACATCGACCGGGGAGATCTCAAAGCGGATGCTTTCCACCTGGCTTTCGCCCTCATAGTCGAATTCTACATGCAGGTCCGTGGTTGCCTGGGGGATCTCAAAACTGGAATTTCCGATCTCTAATCCCGTGAAACGGTCGGCATTGATGTCGTCGCCGGAGTCGCTGATGTTGTCGTCATCGTTGCTGCATGAGGTCAGCAGTACGAACAGGGTCATAAAAAATGAAAGGTGTAAAAAACTGAATTTTGATTTCATGTGATTTGATTTTTAATTGTTTATGGTTTTAATTTAAAATGGTACTGCAAGTGAAACAGAAAAGTTCCTGCCGGCTTCCGGCACTTCTATAAGTCTGTAAAAACTGGTGTGATCAAAGTATTTGGAGTCGAACAGGTTGTTGACCTTTAACCGCATTTCTACGGGAGTCCTGAAAAGGTCTATTTCGGTCAGAAAAGAAAAATCCATCACCCGGAACCCGGCAGTGCGTCGCTCCGGGGGTACGATCTCGTTTTGTTCGGCTGTTATCCTGTAACTGGTAAATACCAGCGGGCTTTTGAAGAAAAGAAAGTCCTTCAATTTATATTCGGCAGAGAACAGACCGGACAATGGCGGTGAGAATGGCAGGGTATAGCCTTTTTTAACACCGCTTGTTTGCTCGGAATAGACATATTCCCCGGATGCATCGAGCCGTAGTTTTCCAAAAAGGGTTATCCCGGCCCTGATCTCTCCCCCGATCCGGAATACCTTGCTTTGGGTATATTCGTAGATCTGAAGGGATTCGTAATAATCGGGAGTGGGGTTTAAGTAAATATAATTGTGAAAAAAATTGACAAACGGACTGATCCCGAAATCAAAAGCCCCGCTGCTGTGTTCGAGAGCAAGATCAATTTGATAGGATTGCTCGGGGTCCAGGTCAGGATCTCCTTTTTCGAACCTGTACATGTGATAATTAACCCCGTCGGAAGCCAGCTCGTTGGCCAGCGGCATTCTAAAGCTCTTGCCGAGGTTTATTTTGTAGGTGGTATTGCCCTTCGTATAATTTAAACCCAGGGAAGCACTAACGTTGCCAAAGTTCCGGGTTTTGTCCTGTGCCCTTTGCAAATGAACATAAGAAGTGGTGCCGTCACTGTTGCTTAGGGGAGAAGGGAACCAGTCGTAATATGGCTCGGTGTCCATCACCCCGTAGTCGTAGCGCAGCCCGGCCTGAAGGTGCAGGTCATTGCGGATCTCAAACTGGTCATAGGCAAATATTCCGGCTGTAAATCGTTGGTATCCGGGAATTAAAAAGCCCCATCCGCCAATGGTATTGTCCTGAAGCTCAAGGTTAACTCCCGCTGTAAGGGTGTGTTTATCACCGGCTTTAAAAGTGTCTCTTGCATTTAAAGTATAGGTATTCTTTTTGAACACCCGTTCCTTTCCGTTGTCCGGTTTGGGCATATAGCCGTGGGGAACAGGTTCTGAGTGTTCTTCCCTGTGGTTGTTTTGAAACCCAAGCTCAAAACGGAACGTATGGTCTCCACTGAACACTACGGTATTGTTGGTGATCTTGAAGTGGTTGACTTCGTGGTACGGATAGTCGATATCCCTGGCGGATCTGTCGTAATCGATCTCTGAGGTCCGGACCTCCAATCCGTGTGCATTGGCGAAAAAACCGTTCCTGGCGTATACATTGCTGAAAAAGGTCTCAGATCTTATCCGATCGGAAACATAACCCAGGCTAAAACTGCCGTTGATCTCATTACCCGCAGTATTCCTCAACCGGCTTTTGTGCAGGTCGAAAATATAATTTTCGTAGTTGATCTGATCTGTGGGCACTTTATAGTCGGCATAATCCCTGAAGGTAAGCCGCCCCCTGTAAAACCATTTGTCTTTCCTGGCCCGGATACCGGCCGATATCCCGTAGAGGTCATTGTTGCTCTCGGCCAGGAGGTTTACTTCCCCGCTCAGGGAGTTTTTCTCCGGTATCCCGGGAGGTTGTATATTGACCACTCCGGCAATGGCGTCGGAACCATATAGCAAAGAGGCAGGCCCTTTGACGATCTCTATGGTTTCAATACCGTATTGGTCTATCTCCAGTGCATGGTCGCTGCCCCATTGCTGGGCTTCGTGTTTTACCCCGTTTTGAATTACGGCGACCCTGTTAAAACCCAAACCCCTGATCACCGGTTTCGATTGCCCGGACCCTATATTGATAGTGCTTACGCCCGGAAGTTTTTTCAGGGTTTGCATAAGGCTGTTCTCCCTGTTTTCGTTCATAAAGTCTTCCGAGACCGTATAGGAGGGAAGCGAGGCAACTTCATTGTAATTCCTGTGTTTTATGCCGTTGACCACTACTTCGTTCAGTGCGGTAGCGCCTTCGTACATGGTAATCTCCAACGTTGTGTCTGCGGGGATGGCTATGGCCAGAACAGTATCGGCATAGCCGAGAAAGGTGGCCTTTACTTTATAATGGCCCTCGGGAATGTCCCGTACCTGAAAAATACCATTGATGTCTGTAATGCCCGTATGTTTTCCTACGGTAATATATGCTCCGGACAGGGGAGTTCCGGAAGTCTTGTCCGTAACCTTTCCCCTGATATCATATAGTTCCTGGGTATATGAAACGGAACACAGGAACACACCGAGGAGTGTTCCGATGCAATTTTGCCACATAGTGCAATGTATTGACCAGTTGAAAAATGTATTTGTTTTTTGGCTGCTGTGTGCTTAAGCGGCGGCAGGAGGAGCGCGCAGGGGATTATCGCCTGTGAAGTGTATGGAGAGGAAAGACTTGGGTATTATGGTATATTTACGTGTTGTAGGGGCCGGAATAAGAACCGGGGGATATAACGGGAGGTGTTGCCCGAATGCCGGTACCGTACGGCTTTGCATACAGATAAGACAATCGCAATAGTTGTGCGCCAGGGTTTCCTGTTCGTAATGTGTGGGAGAATGATCCCCGGAAGCAGCAATTTTTGTTGCAATAACATGCGCTTCCGTCTCCTGGCTATGGCTCCCATTCAAAATATGCAGCGGATAAGCCAGTTGCGAGATACAGAAGAGTATCAGGAAGAAAAATGCGATATGCCCGGACGATCTTTTCAAAGTCTGGATCTGGTTATTGGTGAAACAATGTCGTAAATGAAACGATGTTGCAAATAAAGGTAATAAAGACAAAATGGCCAAACAGAAACGGATATTTAACGCAACAGAAAAATAAGTACCTTTATAACACGGGTCTAAAAAATTTGTAATGAACTCTTTATGGAAAATTATTGGTGATGTGTTAATTTTTGTTATTGGAAATAAACCTGTGTTTTAGCAAATTTCAAAAGCACCCCTCTTCAGATGAAGAAGGGTGTCCCGCTTGCGGGACGGGGAGTTTGACCCGCCCAAACCAAGATCAAATGTAAAACAAAAATAATTTTTAATTAATTTATATTCAGTAACTTATGTTTTTGTTTTAAAAATTCACGCATCACCAGTAATGGGAAATAATGACTTGAAAGCATATAGAAACCCTTCATTAAAAGCCATTTTGCTTTCCGGGCTTCTGGCAGGGACACTGGATATCACAGCGGCGATCATCCAGGCGGGGATCGGGGGGACAGGCCCGCTTAAGCTGTTGCAGTATGTGGCCAGCGGTATATTCGGAACGGCTGCTTTTTCCGGGGGCGTGCTGTTTGCATTTTACGGGCTGGTTTTCCATTATTTTATAGCGATGTGCTGGACGATCCTGTTTTTTCTGGTATACCGGAAACTGGATCTATTGCGCTATAACAGGATCATGACCGGGGTCTTCTATGGTATTTTTATAGGGTGTATAATGAATTTTGTGGTGGTCCCGCTTTCTGAAGTGCCCCGCGGACCGGTGCGGCTGCTCTCCCTGGTCCTGGCCATAAGCATCCTGATCGTGGCCGTCGGGCTGCCCCTGTCGTTCCTGGCGCACCGTTTTTATTCGCGTACAGGAAAAAAGTAGGGGTCAGTTACCGTTCAGAAGAAGGTCCAGGTACTCCTGATTAAAATCGGCCAGTTTTTGTAGTTTGAGATCGGCAAGGTCAAATCCTTTGCGCGGGTAATCAGCTTCGGAAGGTATGGCTACGGTCTTCATCCCCGCATTTTTTGCAGCCATGACACCGTGTACGGAATCTTCAAAAACAATACAGTTGGCAGACGGGATTCCGAGTTTTTTGGCCGTGGACAGGTATACGGAAGGATGGGGCTTGCCTTCCTTTTCGTGCTCGGAAGAAGACACGGCGTGAAAATAATCTGTAATTTCCGTTTTTTCCAGTACCAGGGGGATGAGCCTGGCGGGGGAATTTGTGGACAGGCCTATCTTAAATCCCTTTTTCCGGAAAAGTTCCAGGACTTCCCTGATACCCGGTATGGGCTTTCCCTCCCGGATGATAAAGTGGCCTACCCGGTCAATAACCTCGTGCTCCACCTGCAAAAGGCTTTTGCCGTTCCAGGGCTGGCGGTCATACCAGAACCTGGTGACCTGGGTGGTGGTCATGGAAGCCGTGGTTTCCGATAGTTCGGGTAGCACATTTACACCTACGGCAGTAAAAACTTCCTTTTCAGCCTTTTTCCAGGCAGGCTCAGAATCTATGAGTACACCGTCCATATCGAAAATTACGGCATATGACTTTTCGGGCATGGCAAACCGTTTTTTTGATCCGTACAAATATACCCTTTATTCCGTGATCTATCTTTTCTGTGATATGCCGTATTTCCAGGTTCTGTACGCTTCCGGCATACAGTGCCCGCACGGACGGTAGCCGTTGCTCCGGGCTTCTTCCTCAGAAGAAAAGAATACCCTGTTTTCCCTTTTCATACGCTTTCCGGAAGAGCAACGGAGCTTTCCGTATATTTTTAACTTGTGGTTCCCTCCAAGGCATATGTTCCCATTCCGTATTTCAGCTTTGAGACGGCTGTCGGAAATGTTTTGATGTGGTGTCATGCTACGCTTTCTCAATTCAGTGCATCGTGGAAAATGATGCCCAGGGTATGTCTTTCTCCCCATGTGACTTCGCTCACCCCGTGCTTCATATGTACCCGGTAATACCCCCTGCTGCCTTTTTCGGGACGGAAATTTGTGGTGAAGATAAGCATGTCCCCCTTTTGGGGACGCAATACGATGGCCTTCGATTGTGCCCTCGGAACCTGTTCGGTAAGCACAAATTCCCCGCCCTCATATTCTTCTCCCGGTTCATTCAGGAAGAGTGCGGCCTGCATGGGAAAAAAGACATCGCCATAGAGGTCCCGGTGCAGGGTGTTATATCCTCCTTTGCCGTATTTGAGTATCAGTGCCGTGGGTTTTTCCTGGGCGTTGCCGTGGCAGAGGCTTAACAGCTCTTTGTGCGTGGCGGGGAATACGGTGCCTGTTTTCAATACTTTCATCCACAGGTTGGCTATGGGGGCAAGGCGGGGATATACGCTTTGGCGGATGGCCTGTACGATATCCGGCAGGGGATAGTCGTAGTATTTGTATTCCCCGAACCCGAAGCGGTGGCGTTTCATATTTACGGTCTTGCGATATGCGGTAGAGCCGTCATATTCCAGGATCAGTTCCTCACACTGTTTTACCGTGAGCCATCCGGGGATCACCGCATACCCTTTTTCGTGCAGGTCCCTGGTAATGAGGTCCCAGTTGCATTGCGCTACTTTTTCAACTATATCTGTCATGGTATTCTTTCTTATATTACGATATCTGTCCTGGCCGCTTCCCAGCCTATAATAGCCGATTTCCGGTCGGCACCCCATCGATAGCCACCCGTGGTTCCGTTCGATTGGATAACCCGGTGGCAGGGAATGAGAAATGCAACAGGATTATTGCCTATGGCAGTACCCACGGCCCTGGATGCCTTTTCGTTTTGTATTTCTCTTGCAATATCCCCGTAAGCCGATAATTGCCCCATGGGTATCCGCAACAGGGTTTCCCAGACTTTGAGCTGGAATTCTGTCCCTTTCAGGTGCAGTTTTACCTCGTCTATCTCGTCCCATTGGCGGGTAAAGACATACAGGGCATTTTGTTGCATGAGGTCGGTTTTCTGCTTGAATTTTGCATTGGGAAATTGCCGTGTCAATGCCGAAAAGGCCTCTTCTTCATGGTCGGCAAAAGCCATATGGCAGATGCCTTTTGGTGTGGAGGCCACCAGGATATCCCCAAAAGGACTTTGGGCAAAGCTGTAATTGATCGTGAGGTTTGCTCCGCCGTTTTTATACTCGCCCGGGGTCATACCCTCGATGTTAATAAAAAGGTCGTGAAGCCTTCCGGTCCCGGAAAGCCCGGTTTCGTAGGCTGCATCAAACAGGGTGGTGTCTTTGTCCTTTAAGATCTGTTTGGCGTGTTCCACACTGATGTATTGCAGGAATTTCTTCGGGCTTACCCCGGCCCATTCCCGGAACAGCCGCTGAAAGTGAAACGGGCTCAGGTGTACCTGTTCGGCCACTTTTTCCAGACCGGGCTGCTCCTTGAAATTACGGCGGATGTAGCTTATGGCTTCCGCAATACGGTCGTAATTGATTTGCTGTTGTTCTTCCATGGTATTTCAATTTTATACTGCAAAGCTAAGAGCGGAAACATTATTGGAAAACCCGGATTTTGCTATATAGCTCTTTGTACCGTTAAGCAGGAAATATCCTGCCGTAGAATGGTAATTTAGACAGAAATGTAATACACTTCATCTTAAAAAGAAGAAAAAAGCACAATTTTTATGACAAGATAAGCGCAAAACAGGATATTTATTTTTCTCCCGAAAGCATTTAAGTGGATATTATTACCAAAAAAGAGCTAAAACATTGTAAACAACAGAGGGATCTTCCCCGGTCGTATAACCGGTAAAATATTTAGTAAACCCGGGCCAGTCAATCACTGTTTCGACAGTGTATTATATATTGCAGAAGAACCCGGGCCAAACAGGAGAAACGAATTTATTCTTGTTAAAATGTAATAAAATAACGGGGAAATATACTAAACTAGCGGAGGTGTGACGTTTTATAGTGTAAGTAGGAAGAAGACATTTCGCGAATAGGCGATATGTGTAAACTGGAATCACATGGAAAAAAGGAAAAAGACCGGATATGAGCAGGAACATAAAAAGACCTTTGTAAAAGAAACATTTTCCGCTGAAGACATCTTGCAAAACCTTAAAGACTATTTCGGTTTTAAGACCAACCTGGAACTGGCAGATTTCCTGGGCGTAAAACCCAATACCATATCTACCTGGAAAAAACGAAACACTCTGGACTATTACAGACTGATCACAATTGGCAAGTTACACAACGTTGATTTCAATAAATTGTTTTCCCATCATATTCACGAGCAAAACAGCATTATAGTTGTACCTGTTGAATTGCAATACCAGTATGTATCGCAAAGGGAAGATCAGGGATTCATAAACAATTTACCCAGGTACCAGTTTCCTTTTGCTTACGGAGAAGGTGCCAGGGCCTTCCAGGTAACGGATTTTTCCACTTTTTCCACTTTTACGGGCGTATCGTATGTGGTGGGAAACAGGGTACAGGGGCTCGATGCTGTCGTTGAGGGCGGTATGTATGTATTTGTCAACAAGGTACAGGGGATTTTTACAGGCCGCGTAGAACGGGACAGGGGCACAGACGATATTATCTACGTGATCCCCGGCGACAACAAGATCCTTCCGGGAAAGATAAAAATGATCGCTAAGAACATTGTAGAAATATGGAAAGTGCACAATGTGATTTTTCACGATCTTGTAGATTAAAACAGATCCCTCAGCACAAAATAAAGTAATAGTTGTTGAATTTAACCGGTGAACAGCTATGGTTTGCAAAAAGGGACTGTCTCAAAAGTAACATTTCCGTCAACCTGAACTCGTTTCAGGTTCTCACAACGATCGTCCGATCAGCGTGATGGGATGCTGAAACAAATTCAGCATGACGGTTTTCCTGACTTTTGAGACAGTCCCTTTTTATTTGTAAATTGGTATTTTATTTCCGGAGGCTGTCTCCGGGTAAAAAAAAGAGACCGAACTCCTTATTTTTTAGTCGTAAAAAGCAATGCACGAAACTTTTTTTATCCACACTTTCATTTACCTGGCCGGTGCTGTTATTATGGTTCCGATAGCCCGATACTTAAAACTCGGTTCCGTATTGGGGTACCTGCTGGCCGGAATGCTCATTGGACCGTCTTTCCTGAAGCTTGTGGGCAGCGAAAGCCAGGACGTTATGCATTTTGCTGAATTTGGAGTGGTGATGATGCTCTTTGTTATAGGCCTTGAACTGGAGCCTTTACGGTTATGGCGCCTGCGGCGCCGGATCATGGGGCTCGGCGGTGCCCAGCTTATAACTACGGCCCTGCTTGTTTTTGGCATTGCACAATCCCTTGGATATTCATGGCAGGTGGCCCTGACACTGGGAATGATCATCTCCATGTCTTCAACGGCCATCGTATTGCAGATACTCGATGAAAAAGGCTGGAGCAAGACCATGGCGGGCAGAAGTGCTTTTGCCGTATTGCTCTTTCAGGACATCGCCATTATTCCCATCCTGGCCATACTCCCGCTTTTATCCGGCAACGGGAGAACTGCAGAAGAAACAACACTTCTGGGGCACCTGCCCGGATGGGGGCAGACACTTGCTGTTATCGGGGCCGTAGCCATTATTATCATTGCAGGTAAATATCTTTTGTACCCCGTGTTCCGTATCATAGCCCGAACACGTTTGCGGGAAATGTTTACTGCCATGGCACTGCTTCTCGTAGTGGGGATCGCCATTTTAATGAATGTAGTTGGGCTCAGCCCCGCTTTAGGGGCATTTCTGGGTGGGGTACTGCTGGCCAACAGTGAATATCGCCACGAACTCGAAAGCGCCATTGACCCGTTTAAAGGATTGCTGCTCGGGCTGTTCTTTATGACTGTGGGTTCCACCATAGATTTCGGCCTCATTATGGAGCAACCAGGGCGTATGGCAGGCCTGGTGTTTGGGGTTATATTGTTAAAAGCACTGGTCCTCTTTGTTCTCGGAAAAATATTTCACCTCCGGAATGCACAAAATACCATTTTTAGCCTTAGCCTTGCCCAGATCGGGGAGTTTGCTTTTGTACTACTGGGTTTTAGCTTCACCGAAGGGATCATTTCTAACGAAGTAAATGCCGTAATGACAGCTGTTGTAGCCATATCCATGGCCTTCACCCCGCTTATTTTGATGCTCAACGAGAAACTTATCCTGCCCGGGCTCTGTGCTGTCAGTACTGATGGCAAGGACAGTAACTATAACGATGTACAGGAAGAGGAAAATCCCGTTATCATAGCCGGTTATGGCCATTTCGGCAATACCGTAGGACGGTTTCTTCAAACACACAATGTCCCCGTTACCGTATTGGATAACGACAGCGATAATGTAGATTTTCTCCGAAAAGTAGGATTGAAAGTCTATTTTGGCGATGCCACCAGGCACGATCTGCTCGAAATAGCGGGGGCCAACAAGGCCGAAATCCTTGTGGTGGCCATCGGAGATGAAGAAAAACGGATGCTCTTAATCGAGACCGTCAAAAAACACTTTCCCCATCTCCATATGCTGGTCCGTGCCAGGAACAGGAACGAAGCCTATGACCAAATGAATGCCGGAATGATGCATATATACAGGGAAACATTGGATACCAGCCTCCGGTTGGGGGTCGACGCCCTTAAGATCCTCGGGCACAAAAGACACGAAGCTGTCCGGGCAGCCAAAACCTTTTTTATACACGATGAAAAGACACTCAAATACCTTTCCAGTATTCGAAACAGTGAAGAGTATATTGTAGCCGTAAGAGAAAAAATGCAGGAGCTCGACATGCTGATGAAAGCCGACAGGGAAGAATTCCTGGAAGAAGCCACAGCAGAAGAGGAACACGGATAAGAAGAAAAAATTACATATCGGACTGTTAAATAAAGTATAAATATCCCATGATTTTCATCTTGAATGTCAGCCGGAGTTGACCGGGCCGAAAATAAGCCATATATTAGAGTTACCTAAAAAGGCAGAGTGCACAACAAGATAGTTTGAAGTATTGGTTTTGAATAGAAAAGATTGATAGGAGATTGAATGAGATTGAATCGTCTATCAATCTGTAAACTCCGACCGTGTACCGGAAAACAAGGTTTAATTATAAAAATCCCCGAAAAAATGCACCAAAAACCGGTATATCTCGATTACAATGCCACAACGCCCTGCGATCCCGGGGTGGTTGACGTTATGATACCCTGTTTTACACAAGGTTTCGGCAATGCAGCGAGCAGGGACCACAGCTACGGATGGGAAGCATCCGAAACCGTGGAGCACGCCCGGGAAGAAGTGGCCCGGTTAATAGGAGCACGCTCCAAAGATATGATATTCACTTCCGGGGCCACAGAAGCTATAAACCTTGCATTGAAAGGTGTAATGGCATCAGGCAACTTTTCCGGAAACCATATCATAACCTCCCAAACCGAACACGAAGCCGTTCTGGATACGTGCCGTTACCTCGAAAAAAAAGGGTACAGGGTCACATATATGGGGGTAGATGCCGGAGGAAATATTGATCTGGAGGAACTCGAGGAAAATATAGGACCGGAAACCATTGGTATTGCCCTGATGTATGCCAATAACGAAACAGGCCTTGTCCATCCCGTGAAGCAGATAGGGGAGATTGCTAAAAAACACCAACTCCTTTTTCTGTGTGATGCCTCCCAGGCCGTAGGGAAGATCCCTGTAAATGCAGTAGGGGATGGTGTGGACCTGCTGGTCTTTTCCTCCCACAAAATGTATGGCCCCAAGGGTGTAGGGGCCTTGTATGTAAATAAAAGTATCAAACCGGAAGTGGCCCCGCTGATACACGGAGGGAAACACGAAAACGGCTACCGCAGTGGAACCCTCAATGTTCCGGGGATCGCAGGATTTGGAAAAGCGGCCTCTGTATGCAGGGAAAAAATGGAAAATGAGGCAAAACGCCTGGAATACCTGAGAAATACCATGGAAAATGAATTACTGGCCATGCCCGGGACTTCGGTAAATGGCAATCGGAAAAACAGGCTCCCTCATGTGACCAATATTTCTTTTGAAGGTGTGGAAGGGGAGAGCCTTGTACTGTCACTGGCCAAAGACATAGCCGTAAGCCGTGGCAGTGCCTGTTCAGGAAATGTGCACGCTCCTTCGCATGTGCTCCGCGCTATGGGTATTTCCGATGAAGACGCCCGGAACTCCCTGCGTATCAGCCTCGGCAGGTTCACCACCGAAGAAGAGGTCCGTTTTGCCGCACAAGTGATCGGTGACACGGTAACAACACAAAGAAAAAAACATATAATAAACACTCTAAGTTCCTCATCATAACCATATCTAAAATCTAACATCTAACCCCAGTGAAGGAAATAAAACAGATAATCAAGGCCTATGACCAGGCAAGAGCAGAAGGTAAAAGGACTGCCCTGGCTACCGTTGTACATGTGGAAGGCTCTTCCTATCGCCGTCCCGGAGCACGGATGCTTATCACAGAAAACGGGGAACTCACCGGGGCCATAAGCGGTGGTTGCCTGGAAGGAGATGCCCTGCGCAAGTCCCTGCTGGTCATTATGCAGGACCATCCCATGTTGGTGACCTATGATACTTCCGACGAAGACGATGCCTTTATCGGTGTGGGGCTGGGATGTAACGGTATAATACAAGTACTCATAGAGCCCGTCCTGGCCACGGTTCGGCAGAACCCGGTGGAGCTGCTCCGGAAACTGGCAGAAGACAGGTCTCCGTCCGTGCTCATCACACTTTATTCCCTGGAGAACAGGAGAGACCGGGCCCAGGGAACAGGAATATTATTAAAAGAGGAAGGGGGCTGGACTAAGGAAGAAGACCCCTTATCGCTCCATGGAGCCCTTGTAAAAGAAGGGCAAACGGTCCTGCAAAAACAGGAATCCGCTTTCAGGCAGTACAGGTCGGAAAACAGTGAATTATATGCATTTATCGAGTATGTACCCCCCGAAATAAAACTCATTATCGCCGGGGCCGGTAACGATATATTCCCGGTCGTTGATATGGCTGGTATACTGGGCTGGGAAACCACCCTGATCGACGGCAGGCCCAGTTATGCCAATAAACAGCGTTTTTCCTCCTGCAATATTATCCTAGGAGAACCGGAAAATGCACTGGACAAGGTGGAAACAGACCACCGGACCGCCGTGTTATTGATGACACATAACTATAATTACGACAAGACCCTGATAAAGCAACTGCTCAGGCGAAAGGTAAAATATATCGGCATGCTGGGCCCGCGAAAAAAACGGGAACGCATGTTTGGGGAATTAAGGGAAGAAGGCCTTGACGTTCCGGAGGCCCCTGAAAATATCTTTAGCCCCGCAGGGCTCGATATAGGTGCGGAAACACCCGAGGAGATCGCTCTTTCAATAGTTTCGGAGATCAAAGCGGTCTTTACCGGCAGGGAAGGCAGATCTCTCCGGGACCATGACGGGCGTATTCACGAAGAAGGTAAAAAGACCTATGCAACGGATAAAAACAAAATAAATGTATAAGAATCTCATTTTTATTACTTTAACAATAATGTTCTTTTCCTGTAAAAGACCGGATACATTTGTTGTAAATTCAATTAAGGGAAATACAGGTATAGATAGTATTTATATTTCCAAAATACAGGATGAAAATGAAAAATACCTGGCAAGGATTTCTTTGGACAATAAGGAAGAAAGGAAAACATATCCCGTAAAACGCCCTATTATAGCCAGTTTGCATACAAAAGACGGGGAAAAAAAGTATTTCACAATACTTGCTCCCGGCAGGGAACTTGATGTTGTGGTTCGCAAGGATTCAACCATACAAACACAAAGTTTGAGTGATTCCCTTCTAAATTATATATATGACAGTACGCTCCCTTTTCTCAACAAAAACCTGGATGTTTTTTTCGGTGATGGTTCGGATATGCATACAGCTGTTGAAGTTCTGGAAGGTTTCCGGAAGCAAAGAGACAGCATTGTAAATATTTATTCCGATGAATTGACGGAGACAGAAATAGGTATCCTGAAAATGCAAAATGCGATAAGAATATATAATTTCCTTTTTTTACTTGGGCGGAGCTTTAATAATATTGAATTGACGGATAGCTATTTTGACTATTCAGAACAAATTGATCACAATGATATAATGTTCATGGAGCATCCTTCATTAGCCATACACAAACTGGAACGAGAATATTTTCAGGAAAGAGATTCTTTGGAAAACATAGATGCATTCTTGGATTTTATCGAACAGAAAACAGAGAACCGGGATTTATCAGACCGATATAGGGCTGCCTATGTAACGAGCCTGATAAAGGCCCCGAAGCAATGGAAGAATCATAGTAATAAGTTGAACGTAGCAGTTTTGGAGCGGATATTGGAAAAGGAACAGGCCAATAGGTTTTACGACAAACTAAAAAGTGCATCAATCTCATATGTTTCCTCACAAAAGGGAAGGATGGGCTATGATTTTGAAGGAGAAAACTTAAATGGTGAAAAAATAAGATTGTCGGACCTAAAAGGAAAGATCGTATTTATAGATGTCTGGGCTACCTGGTGCGGACCTTGTATAAACCAAAGGCCACATGTCGTTTCCATGGCTGAAAAATATAGAGATAATAGGGAAGTCAGTATATTGATGGTTTCCGTAGATGCATCGAAGGAAAAGTGGGAGGGGTTTCTTATGGAAAAACAAAGTAAATCCGGAATGGAATTATTGGTCAGGGATGGGATGAATGGAGATTTTGGAAAATATTATAACATACAAAGTATACCTAAATATATACTTATAGACAAAAAAGGAAGGATTGTAGACTCGGATATAGAAAAACCTGCCGGGGTCATGAATATGATAGATGGGTTGATAGCGCAAAACTGACAAAAAACACAGGTTGTAGAATGGTTGTTTCCGATAAAATAAAAGCAGGAGCTTTCGGCATTGTCATATTAGCCGCCGGGAGTTCCAGCCGTATGGGGCAGCCCAAACAGTTACTGGAATACAACGGAAAAACCCTGTTGCAACACGCGGTAGATGAAGCCCTCGGGACAGGTATAGAAAACATTGTAATGATCCTGGGAGCCCATGCCGGGAAAATAAGAGAAGTTATAAAAGAAGATAAGATAAGATTCCTGCAAAACCAGGATCACGAAGAAGGAATGGCCTCAGGAATACGCCTGGGAGTACATGACCTCACAAAAAGCAGGGAAAATATGACAGAAGGGATATTGATTATGTTATGTGATCAGCCTTTTGTAAATTCGGAACTTTTAATAAGGTTAATAGGAAAACAGATAGCCACAGGATGCCGTATAGTTGCAAGTACCTATAAGGGCATCGAAGCGGTTCCGGCCGTGTTCCACAAAAGTGTTTTTCCGGAATTGATAAACCTTAAAGGAGACCGTGGAGCTAGGAGCATTATAAAAAAATACGGGAAAGGAACGGCAACAGTCGAATTTCCGAAAGGACATATAGACATAGACACCCTTGAGGATTACAGGAACCTGACCACAGGCAACTCCTCCGGACGATAAAAACAGCAGAAAGGACAACATGATAAAAGACACCTACAATAGAACCCACAATTATCTCCGGATATCCCTCACTGATGTGTGTAACCTGAGGTGCTTCTATTGCATGCCCGATGAGGATTATGACTTTACACCCGAAGCCCGGCTGATGCAGGTCGATGAAATAGAGACCATAGCCGAAACCTTTGTCCGCCTGGGAGTAGACAAAATAAGGCTCACCGGGGGAGAACCCCTGGCCCGGAAAGATGTGGGGGACATAGTGAAACGGCTTTCAAAGTTTCCCATAACCCTGACCATGACTACCAATGCCACCTTATTACACCGCTATATAGACATCCTGAAAGAGGCCGGGATACGGTCGCTGAATATCAGCCTCGACACCCTGAAACCCGAAAAATTCCTGTGGATGACCCGCAGAAAACAGTTCAGGGCTGCGCTGGACAACATAAACCTGGCCATAAACAGCGGTTTTCATGTAAAGATAAATGCCGTAGTGATGAAGGGGCTGAATGATAATGAAATACTGGATTTTATAAAGTGGACCAAAGACAAACCGGTTCACGTACGTTTTATAGAATTTATGCCTTTCAGCGGGAATAAATGGACCAGCAACCAGGTCTTTACCTGGAAAGAAATGCTGGAGGTCATAGAAACGGAATATCAGCCGGAACGCCTTAAAGAAAGCCCGCACGATGTTGCTAAGAAATACAGGGTCCCCGGACATCAGGGAACCTTTGCCGTGATAAGCACCATGAGTGCCCCTTTCTGTAGTGGTTGCAACCGCATGCGGCTCACTGCCGACGGAAAGATGAAAAACTGTCTCTTTTCCAAAGGAGAAACCGACTTGTTATCTGCATTGCGCAGGGGAGAAGACCTCGAACTCCTGATAAGAAAAAATATATTGCAAAAAGCCAGAGGCCTAGGAGGGCAACTCGGTAAAGACTTTAAAAAACTCGACGGAAAAGACATCGAGAACCGCAGCATGATAAGTATAGGAGGATAACGCTCACGAAAAGCAAAGCCCCCGTAAGGGCGGAAAATTTTCCGCCCCAACCTTTAAAAAGTCGTAAGTCATAAATCGTAATTCGTAAATCGAATGATCCCAGTAACCGAAGCCCGGAAAATAATAAAGGAACACACCTTCACTCTGCCTCCTGTTACACTCAATATAGCTAAAGCCATAGGCCATGTCCTGGCAGAAGATGTATATGCCTCCTGCGATATTCCCCCGTTCCACCAATCGGCCATGGACGGGTATGCCTTTGTCTTTGCGGATTGGAAAAACAAAGGAAGCCTCCTCATTAATGGTGAAGTCCCCGCAGGAACAGAAAGCAATGTCTCTCTATCGCCGGGAAAGGCTGTCCGGATATTTACCGGGGCGGCTGTGCCCGAAGGCGCTGATACGGTGGTGATGCAGGAAAAGGTGAACCGGGAAGGGGAGCAGCTTTTCATAGAAGACGAATTACTGGAAGAAGGAAAAAATATCCGCCGTAGGGGAACAGAGATCCGGAAAGGGGATCTTGCTTTACCCGGAGGAACAACACTTACACCTGCCGGAGTGGGCTTCCTGTCCGGTGTAGGTATTGCAAAAGTCCGGGTATACCCGAGACCTTCGGTTGCTGTTATTGTTACGGGAAATGAATTGCAATCCCCCGGAGAACCCTTGCAACACGGGCAGATCTACGAATCCAATTCCTTTATGCTCCGATCGGCACTGCTGGAAATGGGAGTGGAAAATATAATGGTAGACGGAGCAAAGGACAACCTGGATGAATTGACCGCTGTTTTGAGAAAAACCCTGAATCATAACGACGTGGTACTGCTCACGGGAGGGGTTAGCGTGGGGGACTATGACTTTGTGGTAGAGGCTTCCGGGAATTGTGGCGTACAGACCCTGTTCCACAGGCTGAAACAACGCCCCGGCAAACCGCTTTACTTCGGAAAAAAGGAAGGCAAACTCGTATTCGGGCTGCCCGGAAACCCATCGTCCGTGCTTACCTGCTTTTACGAATATGTATGGACAACCCTGGAAACTCTCGCCGGACGGGAAAGGAAACTGACGGCATTCCGCGCTCCTTTGAGCACGGCATTCAGCAAAAAGAACGCGCTTACCCATTTTTTAAAAGGAGTGTATAAAAACGGGGAAGTAACCCCTTCTGCCGGGCAGGAATCTTTCCGCCTCGGCTCCTTTGCCAGGGCCAATTGCCTTATTCAACTGAATGAAGAGGTAAGGGATTATAAAAAAGGAGAAGAAGTTGAGGTTCACCTGTTACCGGTATATGGATAGGGTTTGAGTATTGCACCCTTTTGCAGGACAAGAGGGGGACGGATTGTTTATCTTTGTAAGGTCAACAACGCTTTTTAAACTAATAAATAACATAACTAAATGTGAATTTGATACGAGATAACCTCGCCAGGTTGAGTGTTCCGGGGTAGGAGCAACGTATCAAGCCCCTCAGAAGAGATGCCCTATCTGGCTTATATGATTCACGTTAAAAAATGCAAGATGATGAAAATACTGGTTTTCGGACAGCTGACAGACATTTTTAAAGGTTCTTTTATACGCCTTAAGGATATTCCGGATACCGATACCATGATCAGGAAACTGGAAGAAAAATATCCTGCGTTAAAAAAAATGAAGTATCTCATAGCTATCGACAAAGAGATTGTAAAAGAAAACACGACACTCGGAGAAGAAAGCGAAGTAAGCCTGCTCCCCCCGTTCTCCGGAGGATAATGAAAAAGTTAGAAGTACGAAGTTGGGAGGAGTTGAAATTCCCGTCACAATAAATAAATCGAATTGAACAGATACAGATGAAGAAACGTACCCCGAAAAACATATTCCGCCAGGGAGCCATCCCCGCATCCTTTATCGGAGAGAGCATTCAGAAACACAGCAGCAAAACGGAGATCGGCGCCCATAGCATTTTTCTGGGACAGGTCAGGGCCGATGAAGTGGACGGAAAGAAGGTGGAAGCTATTGAGTACACGACCTATGAAGAAATGGCACTTCAAAAAATGCACGAAATACGCGAATCGGTCTTTGAAAAATACCCGATCACCTGTATGCATGTGTATCACAGTCTCGGTACGGTGCCTACGGGAGAAATATGCCTCTTTGTCTTCACCTCTTCCGGGCATAGAAGAGCAGCCACGGATGCCTGTAACGAACTTGTAGAGTGGATAAAAGCCGAACTGCCCATATGGGGAAAAGAACTGCTCGAAGGGGAAAGCTACCAATGGAAGGTCAATAACTAACATTGTTTAATATACCAGGTCAAAAATCAGCCCGTAACCGGCATCCCGTCCGATACACTTATTTTGAAAAGGTATAAATAGGTCTGCACTACACTAAAAATTAACCCGTAACTTCTTGTAACCGGCGGATTATGATTAAATTTAAACTAATCGAAGATACATTTGCTTCGGGGTTTAATGTTTAAAATAATTCGTTATGGCACAGTATACTATTCGTATAAACGGTAAGGAACATCAGGTAGACGCAACTCCCGATATGCCCCTGCTGTGGGTATTACGGGACATCCTTGGAATGAGAGGTACTAAGTTCGGATGCGGCAAGGCACTTTGCGGGGCCTGTACCGTTCATTTCGACGGGGTGGCCACAAGGTCGTGCAGCCTTCCGGTATCAGCAGTGCAATCTTCGGAAATCACCACTATTGAAGGGCTTTCGGAAAACGGCGACCATCCGTTGCAACAAGCCTGGACAGAACACGTAGTGCCCCAATGTGGCTATTGCCAGACCGGGCAGATCATGTCGGCTGCAGCCCTGCTCCGGGAAAATCCATCCCCTACGGACGAGGAGATCGACAATGCCATGCAGGGGAACCTTTGCCGATGCGGTACATATAACAGGATAAAGGCGGCTATCCACACGGCCGCTGATAAAAAATAAACCCCCGACAAAAACTATTAGGTTATAAAATGCCCATTAACAAAATTTTGAAATCGATCGAAAATACTCTTAGAGCATTCCATCCCGCTATTGCGGAACAGTCCTGACCTAAGAAAAACCAATGCGGAGCACACAGTGAACACCATTAAAAAATGAACAGATGAAATCAATAACCCATCCGGAAAAGACCAAAGAAAACACCCGTATATACAAACCCGGCCGCCGGGACTTTTTGAAACTGGGTTCCCTGGCAGCAACGGGACTGGTGCTGGGGGTTAACTTCAGTTGTAAGGACCGTAAAAAAGGAGGGGAAGTCACCACTTTTACGGCCAATGTCTATCTCAGTATTACTTCCGAAGGAAAAGTGATCATCACGGCACACCGTTCCGAAATGGGGCAGGGCGTACGAACCTCCCTGCCGATGATCGTGGCCGATGAGCTCGGGGCGGACTGGGAAAAGGTAGAGATCGTACAGGCTCAGGGCGATGAAGAAAAATACGGGAACCAGAACACTGACGGTTCATTCTCCGTTCGAATGTTCTATAAACCAATGAGGGAGGCCGGGGCTACGGCAAGACTGTTGCTTATTCGCGCCGCCACTCAACAATGGGGAGTACCCGAAGGAGAGTGTAGTACGGACAATGGCAAAGTAGTACACAAAACTTCAGGAAAAGAACTCGGTTTCGGAGAATTGGTAGAAGCTGCCGCCAGCCTTGCTGTTCCTGAAATAGAAGAAGTACCCCTGAAAGACCCGTCGGAATTTAAGATGATCGGAAAGGGTATGCCTATCGTAGACCTGCAGGATATTGTGACCGGAAATGCGGTTTACGGTATGGATGCCGTCGTCCCCGATATGAAAATAGCTGTAATACAACGCTGCCCCGTAGTGGGGGGAACGGTAAAGTCGGTTAATGACGAAGCCGCTCTTGCCGTAGATGGTGTATTACAGGTGATCACACTCAAAGGCGCGGGCATTCCGCCGCAATTGAACAAACCGCTGAGCGGAGTGGCGGTCATAGCCGAAAATACCTGGGCTGCAATACAGGGGAAAAAAGCTCTTGATATCGAGTGGGACCTCGGACCGAATGCCGGGTATGATTCTGAAAAACAGCAGCAGGAATTATTGGAAAGTACCAAAAACAAAGGTACGGTAAGAAGAGAAAGAGGAGATTTTGACCAGGCCCTTCGGGGAGCGTCCAAAACCATAGAGCGGACTTACCTGGCCCCGTATTTTGCTCACGGCACCATAGAACCTCCCAACGCCCTGGCCCGTGTACAGGAAGGAAAATGCGAGATATGGGCACCGACACAGCACCCGCAATTTGCCCGAAACTCTGTTGCCGAGGCCCTGGGAATGGATGTCGGAAATGTTGCTGTAAACGTAACGCTTATCGGCGGTGGTTTTGGCCGTAAATCCAAACCCGATTTTATCGTGGAAGCCGCCCTGCTGGCTCAGAAGTCGGGACATCCCGTAAGAGTCCAGTGGACCAGGGAAGACGATATACAACACGACTTTTACCACGCCCTGAGCGCACAACGTATCAAAGCGGTTATTGATAAGGATAATAAGGTGGCCGGATGGAATCACCATACTACCTTTCCCTCCATAGGAGCGACCTCTAATGCAGAAGCCATACAGCCTTCGGACGGAGAGCTCGGGTTGGGATGTGTGGATTTCCCTTACGACGTCCCGGATATACGCATAGAAACCCATGATGCCAAAGCACACCTGCGCATAGGCTGGCTGCGCTCGGTAAGTAACATACACCATGCCTTTGCTATCGGGGGAATGCTCGATGAAATAGCAGAAGCCCGGAAAATGGACCCCGTGGCCAATGCCCTGGATATGCTGGGAGCCGACCGCAACATCACTTTTACTGAAGAAATGCCCGGGGGCAAATACGAAAACTACGGCGAACCCATAGAAAACTATTCCTGGGAAACCGGAAGGCTCAGGCAGGTTATAGAACGTGTTGCCAAAAATTCCGGATGGGGAAAGGAAATGCCGGAAGGGTATGCCCTGGGATTTACCGCGCACCGCAGTTTCCTGACATACGTAGCCTGTGTCGTGGAAGTTGCCGTAGACGACAAAAACAGGATCACCATTCCCAACGTATATTATTCCCTGGATTGCGGCCTGGCCGTAAATACCGACCGAATCCGTTCCCAGTTCGAAGGCGGTTCCCAGTTTGCTGCCAGTCTGGCATTGAACAGTGAGATCACGGTGAAGGACGGACAGGTACAACAGGATAATTTCGACACCTACCGGATCGTAAGGATGCCGCAGTCTCCGCAAAAGATCCATGTGGATATTGTAGAAAGCGATGCCAAACCTACGGGTGTGGGAGAACCTCCCGTGCCACCTTTTATCCCGGCCCTTTGTAATGCCGTCTACAAGGCAACGGGAAAACGGATATACAAATTACCGATAGACCTGAAAGCCTGATCTTAAAGGCAGACAGCCGGAAGAAGCACATATGCACTTTAATATTTTTCCAACAAGGCCGTACAGGCCTTAACCTCTGTCGTATGCCATTGTCGCAAGCCTCCAGGCTTGTGACATCCTTCCCCGTTTATATTCTCTTAATAAAAGACCTCAAAATAGTTTTAATAATAAGGTCATAATGGTTAATTTCACGCATTTATTTATCGCAAAAGAAAAACTGTTGTGGAAAAATATTTAGCGGAACTCAACGATGCACAACGCGCCCCTGTACTTCACGTAGAGGGCCCCTTAATGGTTATTGCCGGGGCGGGATCGGGCAAGACAAGGGTGCTCACCTATCGGATAGCATACCTGATGAATAAAGGTGTGGATGCCTTTAATATCCTGTCACTCACCTTTACCAACAAGGCAGCCCGGGAAATGAAGAAACGTATTGCCGATATCGTAGGTAGTAGCGAGGCCAAAAATCTGTGGATGGGGACTTTCCATTCCGTGTTTGCCAAGATACTTCGTTTCGAAGCCGATAAGCTGGGATACCCCAGTAATTTTACCATATACGACACCCAGGACTCCCAGCGTCTTATCAATGCCATTATCAAGGAAATGGGATTGGATAAGGACGTGTATAAATACAAACAGGTACAGAGCAGGATATCTTCCTATAAGAACAGTCTCATCACCGTCAAGGCCTATTTTAACAACCCGGAACTCGTAGAGGCCGATGCCATGGCCAAACGCCCCAGAATGGGAGATATTTACGCCGCTTATGTAGAGCGTTGCTTTAAGGCCGGTGCCATGGATTTTGACGACCTGTTGCTCAAGACCAATGAGCTGCTCACGCGTTTCCCTGAAGTCCTGGCCAAATATCAGGACCGTTTCCGCTATATCCTGGTAGATGAGTACCAGGATACGAACCATTCGCAGTACCTGATCGTCCGTGCATTGAGCGACAAGTTCCAGAATATTTGTGTAGTGGGAGACGACGCCCAGAGTATCTATGCCTTCCGGGGAGCGAACATCAATAACATTATGAATTTCCAGCGGGATTATGACGATGTAAAAGTATACAGGCTGGAACAAAATTACCGCTCTACAAAAAATATTGTCAATGCCGCCAACACGGTCATAGAAAAAAACAAGACCCGGCTGGAAAAAGTGGTATGGACGGCCAATGAGGACGGGAACAAGATCATGGTCCATCGCAGTATCACCGATGCTGAAGAAGGCCGTTTTGTGGCAGGTTCCATTTTTGAGAACAAAATGCAGCATCAACTTCCTAACGGAGAATTTGCCGTACTTTACCGAACCAATTCCCAGTCCCGCGCCATAGAGGATGCCCTGCGCAAACGGGATATTCCTTACCGGATATACGGAGGGTTGTCTTTCTATCAGCGCAAGGAAATAAAAGATGTACTGTCCTACCTCCGCCTGGTGATCAACCCCAAAGACGAGGAAGCGTTGAACAGGGTCATTAACTACCCGGCAAGGGGGATCGGGCAGACCACCCTGGAAAAACTGACCGTGGCTGCCAATCATTATAAACGTTCCATATTTGAGGTTATGGAACACCTGGATAAAATAGACCTTAAGATCAATGCAGGGACCCGGCGCAAACTGGAAGATTTTACAACGATGATAAAGAGTTTCCAGGTCACGGCCCAGAGTGCAGATGCCTTTGTGCTTGCAGAGCATGTGGCCAAAAAGACCGGATTATTGCACGAGTTTAAGAAAGACGGTACGCCGGAAGGTATCGCCCGGATGGAAAACGTGGAAGAACTGCTGAACGGTATCCGCGATTTTGTAGAAGGGCAACAGGAGATCGACGGCGCCACCGGTTCCCTGTCCGAATTCCTCGAAGATGTAGCCCTGGCTACCGATATGGACAAGGATACTTCAGATGACGACAGGGTGGCCCTCATGACCATTCACCTGGCCAAAGGATTGGAGTTTCCCTATGTGTATATCGTGGGGATGGAAGAAGACCTTTTCCCGTCGGCCATGAGTATGAACACCAGGAGCGAGCTCGAAGAAGAAAGGCGGCTGTTTTACGTGGCCCTGACCAGGGCAGAAAAGCAGGCCTACCTTACCTATACTCAAAGCCGTTATCGCTGGGGAAAACTCATCGATGCCGAACCCAGCAGGTTTATCGAGGAAATAGACGAACAGTACCTGGAATACCTCACTCCGCCAATGGACTCCGGCAGTCGCTATAAGCCTATGATCGACGCCGATATTTTCGGAGAGGTGGACAAAAGCAGGCTACGTCTCAATAAACCGGTAAGCAGCACCCCGCCGGACAAAAAAAGACCTCCGGAAAGCCAGCTCAGAAAACTTCGCAAAATAAAACCCGATATCGGAACACCCGTAGGCAATAAGAATGGTGCACCTTCCGATCTTTCTGTCGGAAGTAAGGTTTCACATACCCGCTTCGGAAATGGTACAGTGATCAAAATGGAAGGTATGGGCAATGACAAAAAGGCTGAGATAAAATTCGATAACGGAGAAGTCAAAAAACTGCTGCTCCGCTTTGCCCGGCTGGAAGTGATAGAGGAATAGAGGGCTCTCCCGATAATTGTATAGGCTTCAGTATACACATCGCAATAGTATTACCCCATTAAATTACAGGCGTGTTGCGAAAAAACAGATCCCGGATCTCAACAGTTTGATAAGTGCTGAGATCCGGGATTAAAATATTGTGATGAAAACGGTCCTTTAGAATAAATATCTTTCAGCTTCTCCTTTTTCATTGAGGATAAGCATCACATTCTTTTCATTGGGATTGATCTTTGAAGCGATCTCTTTGGCATCTTCGACATTTGATATCCTGCTGCCATTGATCTCAACTAATATTCTGCCTTCCAGGTGAGCATTGCTGAGATAAGGTGATGTCCGGGTGATTTTTACCCCGCCATCGATATTGAACCTCTTTTTATCTTTTTCGGAAATGTTTTTTACCTGCATGCCCAGATTGTTCAACACAAAAGTGTTTATTTTGCTCAGCTTTACCGGGAAGGTCCTGGTTTTTCCATCCCGGTCCACAGTAACTTTAACCACGTTACCGGGACGTTTAGAGTTCAGGTATCCCGTGAGGTCGGCAAACTTGCGTATTTTGATATCGTCTATATTCTTAATGATATCCCCTTCCGTGATCCCTGCTTTTTCGGCTCCGGAATCTTCTTCAACACCACCGACATACACGCCCTCGATATCGTTAATACCGTTTTCTACGGCATAGCGGGAGTTTTTTGGAATGATAGACACTCCGAGCAGTCCTTTTTGTACATTACCGTATTCCAGGAGGTCTTCCACTACTTTTTTGGCAATGTTGCTGGGCACGGCAAAGGCATAGCCGATATATGTTCCCGTACGTGAAGTGATGGCGGTGTTGATACCGATAAGGTCACCCCTGGTGTTTACAAGAGCCCCACCACTGTTTCCGGGGTTTACCGCAGCATCGGTCTGGATAAAGGACTGGCTTTTGTTGGTTCCGCTCAAATCCCGTGATTTGGCACTGATAATCCCTGCTGTCACCGTAGAGGTGAGGTTAAACGGATTCCCCACGGCCAGGACCCATTCTCCTACCTTGGCGCCGTCAGAATCTCCGAAAGCGAGATAAGGCAGGTCTTCATCGGCATCTACCTTTATCAACGCTATATCCGTAGACGGATCGGAACCGATGAGCTCGGCCGTATAGGTCTTGTTGTTGTTCAGGGTCACGGAAAGTTCGGTAGCCCCGTCAATAACGTGGTTGTTGGTAACGATATACCCATCGGGGGAAATAATGACTCCCGAACCTGTTCCTACCTGGGTACGCTCCCTGGCGTTTCCGTAAAAAAGATCGCGAAGGCTCATCGGGGCCCTGCTGGTCATACGATTGGTTACGTGTACCACGGCGTGTACTGTTTTTTCTGCTGCCACTGTAAAGTCCGTAGCTTCCGCCGCTACAAGAGGAGAGGAGTTGTAGCTTGCCGTTACGAAATTGGGGGTATTGTCCCGGGTTTCGACAATAACCTCGCCTTTTTCGAAAAAGGCTTTATAAACTCCCAAAGTAATAAGTCCTCCAAGGACGGATACTGTAAGCAGACCAATAAACTTTTTCATAGGTTTGAAATTTTAGAATTTATCGAATCTATTAATTATGAATCTGGTTTTTATCTTTTGTTGTCACCCGAAAGAGAGAGGTGGAACGAGATCTCCGGTCTGTGCCTTTGGGGTTAGCGGGCACAGTGCCCCTCACCGGATTTATATATTTGTTCGGCAGAAAAGCCCTTGCCTAAGCCAGGCAGTGCTCTCCCGCAGTTTATTTTAACATTCAAATTTAAGAGTTTATTATTTTAACATTTCAACTTTAACGGCAGTTTAACAGGGGGGAAATAGCTGTTAAATTGTATATTTGCCCTGTCTGAACCATATGCCGGATTCCGGTTTAAACCAAAGAACGAATGCACCTAGACTTTTATAAATATCAGGGTACGGGAAACGATTTTGTAATGATCGATAATCGTCATCGGGAATTTCCCAAAAATGATACCAAACTGGTTGCCAGGCTTTGCGACCGAAAATTTGGCATAGGGGCTGACGGCCTCATCCTGCTCGAAAACGATGCGGATGCGGATTTCCGTATGGTGTATTACAATGCCGACGGTAATGAAAGTTCTATGTGCGGCAACGGCGGCAGATGTATTGTGGCTTTTGCACGCTTTCTGGGAATAGTGGAAGAAAAAGCACGCTTTCTGGCTGTCGACGGCATACACCATGCTACCGTGCAAGAAGACCGGGTATGCCTGCAGATGACAGATGTAGACCGGATCGAGATTTTCGACAATTACGTATTTCTGAATACCGGGTCTCCGCACCACGTACAGGAAATAAAAGATATAGACCATTTTGATGTAAAGGCCGGAGGAGAAAAACTTCGTTATGGAAAATACGGCAGGAATGGGAGCAATATCAACTTTGTTAGCCCGGTAAAGGATAATGAATTTAAGGTAAGGACATACGAACGGGGTGTGGAAGATGAAACGCTGTCCTGCGGTACGGGTGTCACCGCTGTGGCCATTGCCATGCACCGCACGGGCAAAGCCACCGGAAACCTTATTATGCTTGATACCCCTGGAGGAAAACTCAGAGTATCGTTTGAGGAAAAGAACGGAAAATACGAAAAAGTATTCCTGGAAGGCCCCGCAACAAGAGTATTTCAGGGAAAAATAAACGTTCTGTAAGAAAAATTTTGTAAATTACGATAAGCCGGGAACAGAGTAGGTTCCTGAGCGGCGGTCCCTGAACAGAAGAGCCTGTGCTGAGCACAGTCGAAGCACAGGGAGCCGATGGATAATTTTGATCAAGAATGGTAACACTGACCGGAAAAAATATCTTTTTAAGAGCATTGGAGCCCGAAGACCTGGATTTCCTGTACCGGCTGGAAAATGATGAGACCGTATGGGAGGTCAGTGAAACCCAGGCGCCATATTCCCGTTACGTACTCAGGGAATACCTTAAAAACAGTCACAAGGATATTTATGAGGTTAAACAGCTTCGACTGGCCATTTCGGACTACAATGAAAAACTCCTCGGCTTTATAGACCTGTTCGATTTTAACCCGAAAAACAAAAGGGCAGGGGTAGGTATTGTGGTCCTGGAAGAAGGCAACCGGAACAGGGGTGTCGGGACTGAGGCACTACGGCTGCTGATCAATTATTCCTTTGCCAGACTGGGAGTGCACCAGCTTTATGCTAATATCACCGAAGACAATGCGGCAAGTATACAATTGTTCTCCAACCTCGGATTTGAAAGGGTAGGAGTCAAAAAAGACTGGCATTTCACCGAAGGGGAGTTCAAGAACGAAATATTATATCAAAAAATAAACAGAAGTTAGACCTTAGGTTTGAGAGGTTAGAAATAGGAAGTTTTTAACCTGCCCGGTTTTTGAAGTATCCGGGATAAACTGAACCTGAAAACACAAATCTATTATCTAACCTCTAAAATCTAAAAAAACAGTAAATCCAACAATGTATCTTCGGAAAATAATAGTAATCATATTACTCCTGGGAGTTGTCCTGGGATTATTTTTTGTATATAAGGTCTATACGGCTGTATTTGCCCCGAATACGGGCTTTAATAATAAAGAAGCCTATGTATATGTACCGACCGGGGCACATTTTTCGGAAGTAAAAGAGCAATTGGAGCCCCTTCTGAAAAATATAGGAACCTTTGAACAGGTAGCAGAAAAAAAAGGGTATACCACTCATCTGAAACCGGGAAAATACGTGATTAAAAAAGGGATGAGCAATAACGATATTGTAAATACCCTGCGTAGTAAGAACACCCCGGTCAAGGTCTCTTTTAACAACCAGGAGACTCTGGAAAAACTCGCCGGGCGGATAGCTATGCAGGTAGAGGCAGACAGCACATCGCTGGTAAAAGCATTTAAAGACAGTGTATTTCTGGACAGTATACAGCTTACCGAAGCGGAGGCCCTGAGCCTTTATATTCCCAACAGCTATGAGTTTTTCTGGAACACTTCGGCAGAAGAGTTTCGCCAGCGGATGTTGAAAGAATACCACCGTTTCTGGAACGAAGAACGCCTGGCTCGCGCCCGTAGCCAGAACCTGGACAGGGAACAGGTTATAACGCTGGCCTCCATCGTACAGAAGGAAACAGCCAGGGCCGACGAAAGGCCCCGCGTGGCAGGAGTGTATCTGAACAGGTTGCGCAAGAACATCCTGCTTCAGGCCGACCCCACAGTGATCTACGCCATAAAAAAACACACCGGGGACTTTGATACCATCATTAAAAGAGTGTTGTATAAAGACCTGGAAATAGACTCTCCGTACAATACATACAAATATGCCGGACTCCCGCCAGGCCCTATTGCCATGCCCGACATTTCTTCTATCGATGCCGTACTTGCTCCGGAAAAGCACGATTACTATTATTTTGTGGCCAATATAAATCAGCCAGGGTATCACAAATTTTCCAAAACGCTCTCGCAGCACAATGCCAATAAACAGGAATACGTGAGATGGTTGAACGATCAGAAAATACACCGGTAAAAAAGAATAAGCGGGTCTAAATTTTTATTGTATATTTAAAAACACAAATTATTACAAAAAGGCAAAAACGATTTTTAGAATAAATTAACACTTTGATTTTCAGGTTTATAAAAAAGTTGTATATTTGCCCCCGCAAATTTTAAGTAGTTTTTTCGGTTTATCGGATCCGTTTTCGGAATGTAATATTATAGTCCCATAAGCCTCGAAGAAATCATATTCAATGAGAAAGAATATACTAAAATATTCTATTTTAATCATCTTTCTGATCTTTATAAGTTTGGGGTTCACCTCAATTAAAGAGATAGAGATCAATGAGAATTTCAAGGTAACCGGATCTTTATTGAATACGGTATCCATGGAAGAAGAACCTCTGGTTGAAGTAACCCCCCCGTTTCTTGGAAAATCGTTTGTAGGCTTTAAGGAAGCTCTGGGGTTCAAGGAGTCCAGGGGCGATTATTTTGTCACCAATCACCTGGGGTATATAGGGAAATACCAGTTCGGAGCATCTACCTTAAGATTAATAGGTATTCACGATTCTTCAGATTTTCTCAATGACCCGGAATTACAGGAGCGCGCATTCATAGCTAATACGGCACGGAACAAATGGGTGCTTCGCAGGGATATAAAGCGATCTGTCGGAAAGCGCATCGGAGGAGTGTATGTTACGGAATCCGGTATTCTGGCTGCCGCACATCTGGCAGGGCCGGGGAATGTAAAAACCTACCTTCGTTCCGGAGGAGTTACAGGGTTTAAAGATGCCAACGGAACTTCTATTCGCTATTATATGAGAAAGTTTTCCGGGTATGATACATCCTATATCCAACCGGATAAAAAAGCAAAGATTTAAAATTGGTTAAACATACGTTTTTCAAAACCCCGGGCCGGATAAAGGCTCGGGGTTTTGTTTTTTGGGCCAGCCGGTAATTATAAAAATGATTTCTTAGTGGATTATTCCCGTACGGTCAACGGGCGTGAATGATAAAGATACACGGCCTTTTATGCAGGCTTTCCGTATTCTTTTTCCATTGCCCGGCAGGCTTTGTGTGTATAAACTCGGTAGGGAGGGTAATGTCACAAGCCACACAGACTCGGGTATTGGTCTTCAGTGTAGAGGAAAGGTCGGCCAGTAACTGGTCGTTGCGGTAAGGTGTTTCTATGAAGATCTGGGACTGGTCGAGATCGGCAGAACGCTTTTCCAGTTTTTTGATTTCCTGGCGTCGTTTTGTTTTGTCGATCGGAAGATATCCGTTAAAAGCAAAACTTTGCCCGTTCATACCGCTGGCCATCAGGGCTAGAAATATAGAAGAAGGGCCGACCAGGGGGACTGTGGTAATGTCTTTTTCATGGGCCAGTGCGGCGATTTCGGCACCGGGGTCTGCAATACCGGGGCAACCCGCCTCGGAAATGACCCCCACATTCAGTCCTTCCAGGCATGGAGATAAAAACCCTGGAATTGCTTCCGAAGGTGTATATTTATTCAGTACCTGGATTTGTAGCTGGTTTTGAGCTTTTTCCGGGCAGGTACTTTTTATAAACCGCCTTGCGGATTTTTCGTTCTCCACGATGTAGTGGTCCGTTTCGCCTATAATGGCCTTTACAGACAGCGGGAGCACCTGCATGGGGTCTGTATCGCCCAGGGTGGAGGGAATAAGATATATTTTTCCGTATTTGTTGTTTAAAGTTTTCAAGATGCTGAATATATTAAAGCGGGAAAACGCTCTATCCCGGAGTGTTATTTTTTAGTTTTTCGGCAAGTACTTTACAGGCGCGGTCCAGCATATTGTAAACATTTTCAAATCCCTGAGGGCCGCCGTAATAGGGATCGGGAACATCCATGTTTTTCCCGGGATATGTAAGGTTCAATATAAGGTCTACTTTTTGCTCCTCTTCTGTGTTCCTGGCCATGTTTACTACATTTTTGTAGTTAGAGTTGTCCATTACATAAATGTAGTCAAAATTATCAAAATCAGATACTTGAAACTTTCTTCCTCTTTGATTGCTGATGTCGATATTGTGTTTTTGGGCAATGGATACAGACCGCGGGTCCGGGGTTTCCCCGATATGATAGGCGGCCGTTCCGGCAGAATCGACCGTTATCGTTTCGCCGGATATTTTGGAGCGTAAAATACCTTCGGCCAGGGGCGACCTGCATATATTGCCGAGACATACCATGAGTATCTTGGTTTTCTTCATGTTGATGTGATCATTAGAAAGCCTTGCTTGCAAACGCAAGATAGGAATTTATAAACAATGACGCATACAGAATTATTGAATGAGAGGAGTGATGAAGTTTTATGTATTACACTTCGATATTCGGCGTTCATCATTCAATATTCATTATTTAAAAAAGGGGGATGGGGTAGTGGGAGGTTGGTCAATATTTACTGGGAGAGCTTTTTGGTAAGGTCTTCCAGGTGTTTGCGGAACTGCTTATCGGTCTCTGCGAGATTGTCTACGGTCTTGCAGGCGTGTAAGACCGTGGCGTGGTCGCGTTTACCGATTTGAGAGCCGATGCTTGCCAGGGAAGCCTTGGTGAATTTTTTGGCAAAGAACATGGCCAGTTGCCTGGCCTGTACAATATGCCGTTTACGGGTTTTGGATTGCAGTGTGCTCACGTCCATCTGGAAATAGTCCGATACGACTTTCTGGATATAGTCGATAGAGACTTCCCTTTTGGTATTTTTTACGAACTTCTCCACGATCTGGGTGGTCAGTTCAATGGTGACCTCCCGCTTGTTGAACGAGGATTGCGCGATAAGGGATATTATCGCTCCTTCCAGTTCCCTCACGTTGGTCTTGATGTTTTTGGCTACATATTCCACGATATCTTCCGGCATATCCACTCCGTCGCGGTAGAGCTTGTTTTTAAGGATGGATATCCTGGTTTCGTAGTCGGGAGTTTGCAGTTCGGCAGACAGGCCCCACTTAAAACGGGACAACAACCGTTGTTCGATGTCCTGCATGTCCACCGGAGCTTTGTCTGAGGTAAGGATCACCTGTTTTCCGTTCTGGTGCAGGTGGTTAAAGATGTGGAAAAACACGTCCTGCGTACCTGACTTTCCGGAAAAGAACTGTACGTCATCGATAATGAGCACATCGATAAGCTGGTAAAAATGGATAAAGTCGTTACGCGTATTTTTCTTTACGGATTCTATATATTGTTGTGTAAACTTTTCTGCTGAAATGTACAACACCGTTTTTTCGGGATACTTGTCCTTGATGTCTACTCCGATGGCGTGGGCGAGGTGCGTCTTACCCAGGCCAACACCTCCAAAAATAAGGAGCGGGTTAAAAGAAGTCCCTCCGGGCTTATTGGCCACTGCGAGCCCGGCCGAACGTGCCAGCCGGTTGGAATCGCCTTCCAGGAAATTATCGAAATTATAGTTGGGGTTTAACTGCGATTCTATTTTTATGTTTCGGATACCCGGTATTACAAAAGGGTTTTTCAGTTCCGGGTTTTTGTGCTTTACGGGAACGTCCAGTTCCTGGGGTTGCAGGTTAGAACGGTTGCTGCTGGGTATCTTCTCTGTAAACGGACGCTGATTGCCGTAGGTGTTCTCCATTTTAATAATGTATACCAGCTTGGCATTTTCTCCCAGCTCCTTTGTAAGGGCAACTTTTAGCAATTTAACGTAATGCTCTTCGAGCCATTCGTAAAAAAACTTACTGGGAACTTGTATACTCAGGGCGTTATCGGTAAGTTTGACAGCTTTTATGGGGTCAAACCAGGTTTTGTATGCTTGGGGCTGAATGTTGTCCTTTATGAACGATAGACAATTGTCCCATACCGATTGCGCAGTTAAATTCATTCCTCGTATATATTTATTTCCGTTAGATTAGTGATTATGAAGAAGATCGAAAATGAGCTATCTTCCCGCCTTAGGTTGAACAAATATGTGAACAAAAAATTGAAAAAAAAAATGAAATACCGGTTGAATTTCTAGTTTTTTTTTCGCATGCTTATTAACAATAATGTTACAATAACTTAACACGAAAAAGATACGATAATTTTTTTATGAAAACACATGAAATCCAGATAAGAATTCGCTACGGCGAAACCGACCAGATGGGGGTGGTATATCACGGCAATTACGCCCAGTTTGTAGAGATGGGGAGAGTGGAGTGGCTCAGGAATATCGGGGTCTCGTACAGATCTATGGAGGAGAATGGTATAATGCTCCCGGTCATTTCCCTGCAACTGGACTACAAAAAGCCTGCCAGATATGACGACCTGATCTCGGTGTCGACAACGCTGAAAAAAATGCCCGGTGTGAAGATCGAATTCGAGTATAAAATCTATAATGAAAAAAGGGAAATTTTAACATTTGGAAGCACCGTTCTCGCATTCGTGGATATGAAGACGGGAAGGCCTGTTAGATGCCCGGATTACCTCCTGGAAAAGATCAGGGAATGAGGGCTGGGCCCATTTAGTTTTTTCTACTTAGTAATGCCATATAAAAACCATCAAAACCGGAAGTGGAAGCCAGGATCTTCTGGTCCTTTTCCAGGGTGAACTGTTTACCGCTTTCGGTGGCCAGGAATTTTTTTACCTGTTCCTGGTTTTCCGACGGAAGCACGGAGCAGGTAGCATAGACCAGTTTGCCCCCGGGTTTTACCATTCGGGAATAACCGGTGAGTATTTCTTCCTGTACCTTTTTGATGTTATCCACAAATTCGGGTTGCAGTTTCCATTTGGCATCGGGGTTTCGTCTTAAGACACCGAGTCCGCTGCACGGGGCGTCGATCAATACCCGGTCTGCTTTTTCGTGCAGTTTTTTTATGGCCTTATTGCTTTCTATGATCCGGTATTCTATATTGAATGCCCCGTTTCTTTTTGCCCTGGTTTTTAGTTGCTTCATCTTACTTTCGTACAGGTCCATGGCAATGATCTGTCCCTTGTTCTGCATCAGGGAAGCCATGTGAAGCGTTTTTCCCCCGGCACCGGCACAGGCATCCACGACCCGCATTCCCGGCTGTACGTCCAGTAGGGGTACCACCCGCTGGGAAGAAGCATCCTGGACTTCGAAAAGACCTTCTTTAAAAGCACTGGTCAGAAATACATTGGCGCGTTCTTTCAATACCAGGGCATCCGGATAGTGCTGCACTGTTTCCGTAGCAATATCCATTTCCTCCAATATAGCCTTTAGTTTGCTTTTGCTAGTTTTGAGCGTGTTTACCCGGAGGACTACTTTGGCCTGTTCGTTTTGGGCAGCGATCTCTTTTTCCCAGGTAGCTTCCCCGAGTTCCCTGGTGCCGAGCTCGTCTATCCAGTCGGGGATGGATTCCCGGTATTTGCGTATTTTGGAGAGTTCTTCGAATCGTCCCTTGATCTTTCGCGGAGGAGTGCCCGCCAATTGTTTCCAATCGGGCAGTTTGTAACCGCGGAGTACAGCCCAGACGGCAAACATGCGCCAGAGATTATCCCTGTCAAAAGGTTCTTTTACCCCGGCGATTTCTGCATAAAGCCTTTTCCACCGTACCACATCGTAGATGGTTTCTGCCACAAACCTGCGGTCGTTGCTGCCCCAGCGTTTGTCTCTCTTCAATGCCCTGGCAACCACCTTGTCGGCGTATTCATCTTCGTTGAAAATAAAGTTCAGGGAGTCGATTACGGTAAAGACCAGGTTTCTGTGCAGTCGCATAGGTGAAAAATTAGGCGGTAAAAATACAATAGTTATTTTAGAATTACGATTTTAGATTGACGATTTATGAATTTAAGAAGATTGAACGAGATTGAATCCCGATAGCGATCGGGAGATCGATCTTAACATTTCAATCTCGTTCAATCTTCCCGCGTAGCGGGATCAATCTCCTATCAATCTTTTAACCTTGTCCTATTCATCAATCCAACGATGTTTTACTGGGGCGTACTTCTACCTTACTGGGCAAAGTCCTGGCAGGCATGTTCAGCAGATCTACCACGATCTGGCCGATGTCTTCCGGTTGTATCTTCCAGGCGTCGGAAGCATCGGGGATATTTCCGTTAAAGTATGTGGCTACCGAACCGGGCATTATGGTGGTTACCTTGACGTCATATGGCCTCAGATCGAGCATAATAGCCTGGGAAAACCCGACAAGACCGAATTTGCTGGCATTGTAGGCAGCACCTTTGGCAAAAAAGTTCGTTCCGGCAAGGCTGGCGATGGTAATGACATATCCCTTGCTTTTCTTCAGTTCGGGGACGGCAGCCTTAACCGTGTTAAAAACGCCTGTGAGGTTAGTGTCTATGGTATTGTTCCACGCTTCCGGCGATAATTCGTCTATCGGGGCGTAAGTGCCTATCCCGGCATTGGCAATAACAAGATCGAGTTGCCCCCAGCTATCCGTAACCTTTTGAATGGCCGCCAACTCGGCATTGTAGTCTTTCACATCAGATTCTATGACCAGGTAAGCGTCCTTGTCGTTCGTGATGCCCTGCATGGCTGTTTCTCCGCGGTTTTTGTCCCGGCAGGTTATGGCTACTTTCATTCCTTGTTTTAAAAGTGCTTCTGCTATTCCGAGGCCTATACCCTTGGAGCCTCCGGTGATGTATGCTGTTTTGTTTTTCATAGCTTTAATTTTTAAAGAAAAAAACACCTTGCAAAGATATTACAAGGTGTTCTGTTTAACTGTTTTAAATTGTTTATTTCCCGAAAAGGCCTCCCAGGAGCCCTCCGCCGCCTTCTTTATTTCCCAGGGCCATACCTGCAATATCGTCTATAACGCTGCCGTCACCGTCAGAATCGAGTAGGGAAGTGACCAGGCTTTGGTTTTTATTGGCCTGGCTGCCCATAAGGCTACTGAGCAATCCGGATACCCCGTCTGCGGAATTTACATTCTGCTGGCGGGCCTGCTTGCCCAGGTATCCCATAAGTATAGGTGCCGCTATTTTTATGATCTTGCTCACAGTTCCCGAATTGATACCCGATTTCCGGCTGATGGCATTTTCTACGGTAGATTGTTTGCCGCCCAGAATATGCCCCAGAATACCCGCACCATCGGCTTCGTCTTCCTGGTTGACCCCGCCGCCGAAAAAGCCGCCGAGATTATCTAAAACACCTCCGGAATGCTTATCTCCCGAAAGAGCTCCCAGTAAACTTGCTGCTCCCTCCGGGGAGGAAGCATTTTTTTGCATAGCACCTGTCAGGATGGGAAGAGCCATCCCGAGAACACTTGTAGTATCCTGTTCTGAAGTTCCTGCTTCGCTGCTTACCCCGCCGATGATCTGTCTGCCGAGGTCACTGTTGAGTAGGTCTGTTATCCCTGCCATTGTTTTGTTTTTTATGTTAAGAAAACCCTAATATACGAAAAAGTCCACTCACCGGAAGTGAGCGGACTTTGAAAAATCGCGAAAAAATCGACGATTATACTGTTTCCGACTTTAAAATGCTGATTATTTGTTGTGCCAGTTCTGTTCCTATCCTGTCCTGGGCCTGCTTGGTAGCAGCACCGATGTGGGGAGTCAGGGAAATTTTGGGATGCATGAGCACTTTAATGGCGGGTGTGGGTTCGTTTTCAAAGACGTCCAGACCGGCAAAAGCAACTTTCTCGCTGTCCAGTGCCTCGATCAGGGCCACTTCGTCAATAACGCCTCCTCTGGAAGCATTGACGATGGCGACCCCTTCTTTCATAAGATCCAGCTCTTTTTTTCCGATCACATATCCCTTTTGTGCGGGGACGTGCAGGGAGATAAAGTCTGCTACTTTGTATACCTCTTCCAGCGGCTGGGTCTCAATCTCTATTTTAACGGACTGCCCGTTAAAGAAGTCCACAACCACATCGGCCTTATCTACAAACTTATCTGCAGCGATGACCTTCATGCCCACTCCCAGGGCAATTTTTGCGGTTTCAATACCGATACGGCCAAGGCCGATGATACCGATGGTCTTTCCTCTCAGTTCCTGACCTCCGGCATAAGCCTTTTTCAGTTGGGGAAATTTGCTTTCTCCTTCTAAAGGCATGTTTCTGTTGGCGTCATAAAGGAACCTTACACCGCCGTATAGATGAGCAAACACCAGTTCTGCTACGGATTGTGAGGAAGCGGCAGGGGTGTTTATAACGCTGATTCCTTTGGATCTTGCATATTCCACATCAATATTGTCCATACCTACACCGCCACGGCCTATGACCTTGATGCTTTCACAGGCATCGATAAGGTCTTTTCTCACCTTGGTAGCCGAACGAACCAGAAGAACATCGATCTTGTTTTCATTGATGTACGATACAAGCTGTTCCTGGGCCACTTTTGTAGTGATCACTTCAAAACCTCCTTTTTCCAGGGCCTCGACTCCGCTTTTTGAAATTCCGTCGTTAGCTAATACTTTCATTTTACTGTATTTTATGTCTTCCCGGAATATGGGAAGCAGATTATTATAAGTTATTGATATCCTCGGTGGTGCCTTACCCGGCTTTTCTTTCCAGTTCCTGCATGACATCTACGAGAACCTGTGCACTTTCTACGGAAAGGGCGTTGTACATGGATGCCCGGTATCCTCCTACGCTACGGTGGCCGTTCAGTCCGTTAATGCCGGCTTCTTTCCAGAGGGCATCAAAGGTCTCCTTGTGCGACTCGTCGGTGAGGTTGAAAGTGGCGTTCATGGAACTCCTGTCCTCAACAGCGGCAAATCCTTTGAACAAGGGGTTGCGGTCAACCTCAGTGTATACCAGCGATGCCTTTTGTTCGTTGATCTTTTCGATGGCGGGAATGCCTCCGAGGTCTTTCAGCCATTGCAGGGTGAGCATGGATACGTATATCGCAAATACCGGGGGAGTGTTAAACATGCTGTCCTTGTCGATATGTGTCCTGTAATCCAGCATGGAAGGGATAGGGCGCGACACTTTCCCGAGAATGTCTTCCTTGACCACCACCAGGGTAGTCCCGGCAGGCCCCATGTTTTTCTGCGCACCTGCATAGATCAGGTCAAAGTTAGAAAAATCGAGCTGTCTGGAAAAGATATCCGAGCTCATATCACAAACCATGGGGATATTGGTCTTTGGAAAATCCTTTATTTGCGTTCCGAAGATGGTGTTGTTACTGGTGCAGTGAAAATAATCGGCATCCTCCGGAATCGAATAGCCCTTGGGGATATAGTTGAAGTTGGCATCTTTTGAAGAAGCGACCTCTACAATTTCTCCCAGCATTTTCGCTTCCTTAATGGCCTTACTGCTCCAGGTCCCCGTGTTCAGGTAAGCTGCTTTTTTCTCCAGCAGGTTGTAGGCTGCCATCAAAAATTCCAGGCTGGCACCTCCCTGAAGGAACAGGGCCTTATAGCCTTTCCCTTCCAGTCCCAGCAATTCCAGGGCCAGGGAACGGGCGGTCTCCATAACCTCTACGACATCCTTACTTCTATGCGAAATTTCTATAAGTGAAAGATCTAAACCGTTGAAATTGATAATGGCTTCTGAGGCTTTTTTCATTACCTCCTGCGGAAGAACACAGGGGCCCGCACTAAAATTGTGTTTTTTCATCATGTGGATTTGACAATGTTGTGTTGAATGTTCTATGAACTCATCTCAACTTTTCCGAATGGGAGCAAAACAATATTTCAGCCCGAAACCGGAGCTGGGATTTCTATATTTTTACTTCACTTAAAAAAGCTAAACGAGTGCACTGCAAAAATGCTAAAAATAGGAGGAAATACAGTTATAAAAACAATAATTATTTGTTATATTTTTAACAGGAATTCAACAGTGTCCACACCATCCGCATAATCCCATAATTCGGGTTTTTGCGTCTTTCCGAAGGCTACTTCATTATCGCTAAAGCCACTGGCTACAACACACTGGATTTTTTCAGAATCTTCTGTCAGTTTTTTCTGTAAACTTTCACTATCTGAATAAGTTTCGTAGAAGAGTGTGGCGATAGGAGAGGAATAATTTTTGTCTTCTTTAAGCATCAGGAAACCATTTTCCCTCAGTTTGAACAGGCTCATCAGGTAAACTGCTTTGTTGTAGTCGTAATTGTTGGTGTATTTTTGTACCTCGAGAATATCCCTGAAGGAGTATATGGCCTTAAAGAAAGGATCGAAGTCATAATTTTCCGGGACAAACAGTTTGGACACGTTTCTGCACCCCAGTCCGAAATACCGGAAAATATCCTCACCAAGGGCAGCGAGTTGTTCTTCGGTTTCTTTCCCGGTAATGACCGCTACGGAGTTCCTGTTTTTTCGTATGATGTTCGGTTTTTTGCTGAAGTAATATTCGAAATAGCGCGAAGTATTGTCGCTTCCGGTGGCGATCACGGCGTCAAACTCTTCCAGTTTGTCTTCGGTAAATGCTATTTTTCCCTTAAAAGATGGTTCTGCATACTCCAGGTACTTGGCGAGATAGGGAAGGAGGTGCCTGTCATTGGACGATTGCTTCACAATTACCGAATGCCCGCAGAGCAGTACGCTCATAAAATCGTGGAAGCCTACCAGGGGGATATTCCCGGCCATGATCACCGCAACCCGTTTTGAAGAGGCCGGGGAGGTTTTGTAAGCGGAGAGCCAGTGTGTAAGGTTTTCGCGGGAAAGTGCCCTGGACCATTGCCCGAGGGCAAAAGCGAGGTTGTCTTTGGTAAACCACCCGTTGTGTTCCCTGGCCAATTGTAATTGATGACAAAAGCCGTCATAAAACAACTCGTTGTGTTCCACGCCTTCTCTTTTATTGTTTTCTTTGTCACTAAATTGTATCAGGAAGTTCCCTAATTTAACAAAGGCAGTGATGTTTTTGTCCAGGTTATGCATAGCAGTTCAATAATTTTTTTACAGGTACAATAGGCAAAAAACAAGCATACATAGGAATTTATACAACATTTTGTTTTCTGCTCAGAAAATCAGTGGTCATGAAAAGTCTAGTTTTTTTGTATAGAATTCCTTTTCGACGTATTTTTGCTGGGCAAAGTTACACGAAAAAGAAAAAATCATGGCAATAATCATAACAGATGAATGTATAAACTGCGGGGCTTGTGAACCGGAATGCCCCAACACTGCGATTTATGAAGGCGCGGACGACTGGAGATATAGTGATGGTACTTCCCTGGAAGGAGATGTTGTTTTGCCCAGCGGAAAGGCTGTAAACGCTGATGAAGCCCAGGAACCTGTTTCTGACGAGATATATTATATAGTTCCGGATAAATGTACGGAATGTAAAGGTTTTCACGAAGAACCGCAATGTGCTGCGGTATGTCCGGTAGACTGTTGCGTGCCCGATGAAGACAATGTGGAAACCGAAGAAGTACTCCTCGGGAAACAACAATTTATGCACCCGGAATAGTTGAAGTAAAGGGAGCATACAGATAATATTTTAAAAAAACGCTGATCGTTCCCGGTCAGCGTTTTCTTTTTCTGCTTTTTATGTAGTCTTTGATGGCTTTTTTGGTGGTGAGCCAGTTCCGGCCCTCTTTGTAGGCGTCGATCTTTCCCTGCCGGGCCAGAAGGCTCAGGTATTCCTGTCCGTAAGGCAGGCTTTCTTCTTCTACGAGGTTGGAGATCTCCGTATATTCGTAATCACTTCCCGGAAGGGCGCCGATATAAATGTTTAAAGTGCGCTCGAGGGCCTGGGAAATAACCAGCATTAGTTTTTTGTAATTCCCTTTGTTGGCCTGGTTGAGTGCGTCGTAATATTTTTTCCTGTCGTTTTTAAGGATGATCGCCGGAGGGAACCCTTTGCGCATAAGCAACAGGTTCATGGCCAGGCGTATCGTTCTTCCGTTACCGTCAAAGAAAGGGTGTATCCATACGAATTTATGGTGAAATACTGTGGCCAGCTCAATATCGTTGAGGCCGAGCGGGTTGTTTTGTACAAATTGTATTAACTCGTCGAGCAGCCCGGAGACCTTTCGGGCATTGGGCGGGGTAAAATTGGCACCGGCGATCCGGACCCCACCATTGCGCAAACGGCCGGCAAATTCGTCTTCGATGCTTCTCAGAATGTAGCCGTGCAGGGAAAGTATATCCGAACTGAGCAGAATGTGCGACGTGTTTTCTACAAGGGTATAGAGGTGATTAATGGCACTTTCATGGTTTTTGGCCTCGAAATGTTCCCGTAATGATTTGCCCTTGATGGTGATACCTTCCTGAAGGATCATTTGTGTTTCTCTGAGGCTCAGGGTATTTCCTTCGATGCTGTTGGAATTGTAGGTCCATTCTATCATCAGGCTTTCCCTTATTTTTTTTAAGGCCACAGCGGGAAGGGGACGTTGTTTTTCCAGCACCTCTTTTTTCTCGAGCAAACGGTCAAAAACATCCTGAAACTCTTCTCTGTATGTCAGATCTATATCCCACACCCCACAAAGATATAAAATCGTTTCTGATAAAAAAACATCTTATCCGATATTAATTACCAACATAGATCAATCCATCCGGACATTTATGCCGATGTTTACAGCCAATAGAAAAAGGTCTGAACGAATTTATGATGTTCAGGGCACAAGATCGAAGGGAAAATTAAAAACAGTATCCGAAAAGCTCTCCCCAGGTTGAGGAGTGCAGCTTTTTTGGATACTGTTTTATGGATGTGTTTTTTTGTATGCCGGTAAAACCTTTTAGAACCGGTAGAACCTTCTTTTGCTTTTTGGTTTCTTTCCTCCGAATTTATCGAGCTTGCAGCTCAGTGAAAACATAACGTATCGTTGCAGCACCGTATTTTCGACGTCCTGGATGTAGGAGTCGCTGATATTGCGCCTGGTGCCCACATTCTGGTCCAGGATATCGTACACTTTTACTTTAAAGGTCATTTTTTCTTTCATGAAATTGTAACCGATACTGCTGTTCCACAACCAGAACGATTTCTGGAAACCGTCGGCAATATTAGAGTTGTAAGTATACCCGAAATCATTTCCGAAAACAATATTTTCAGGCCAGTAAGAGGTGGTCTGTATCTTGAAATTATGTCGGAAATTGGAGCTCTTGTCTATGCGGTAATTGGTGTACCGGGACTCGTTGTAATTAAAGTTGTAGCTGGGCTCCACAGTAAGCAGCTCACCGTATTCCCAGGCAAAGGATGCCGATGGGTGCAGGGAAATATTGTTGGCTTTGAAATTCTCGTTGTTTGTGATCCCTTTGTTCAGGGAAAAGTTTACATTAACCCCCAGTCGATAGCGAAAAGTATGTTCTTCCTTTTTTTTGGATGCATTCCAGTTCAGTCCTGCATACCCGGAATAGGTACCACTCAGGTTCTGATACGTGGTGGTCCTTTTAAAATTGTCGTCATAGGTGGTTACAGATACGACCTTGTCCTCGTCATAACCGAAATTTCCGTAGGCGAAGATGCCCGATCTGCTGGCAAAATCATAATTGTTAAAATTGAAATATACCGAATGGGTTTTTGTGGGTCTCAGGTCCGGGTTTCCGATGGTAGTGCTCAACGGATTGGACAGGTCCTCCACGGGTAACAGTTGTGATGCAGAAGGCAGGTTTACCCTGTAATTGTAATTGATATAGATCGATTTGCCCTTTGATATCTCATATCGTATATTGGCCCGGGCCGTCGGGTAGATATATTGCTCTTTCAGCCGGGTTTGATCGCCCATGTAGAGTGAGGCGTTGCGATAATCGGAAATATTGGTTCCGAGGTTTATCCGTGCCCAGAGGTTCTTTTTTCTTATCCTTAGCCCAGCAGTTGGGTTTACAGCGTCCGTTTTGGACTCCGTATAGTTGGATAACGGGTCGTTCCTGGAGGTATAACTGCCTGTGGTTTCATCAAAATCGAGGGTTTCCCTGCTGGTTGTCGTTTTATTGCTGTCATAACTTACACCTGCCGTCAGGCTGAGAGAATCCGTTATAGGTTCGTTATACCTCAGGCGGAAAGAATAGTTATCCGTCTGGTTTTCGTTGAATTCCTTTTGATCACGGATATCGTCCGGATCGTCATTCTGATGGAAGATGGTAGAAGACTTGTTGAGGCCTTCCGAATCGTTGGAAGAATTGTTGTTCCCGAAGCGGAAATTGAGATATCTTCCCTTTCTTTTAAACCGTCTTACGATAAAAAGGTCCGACTGGAAGGATTCGCGATTGGAGGAACTGCGGTTGATCCCTTCACTTTCGTTGAGCAGCTCACCGTTCTCATCAACGGAGAACTGGGTCTGTTCCGAACTGAAATCCGAATCGGTTTTGTTCAGGGTGGGAGAGAAGCCGATGGTGGTCAGGGAATCCGGTTTGAATTCCAGGTTGGTACTAAAACTGTGATCCCTCGATTCGTTCTCTGTGGTATTTTCAGAATTGGAAGTAAACTGCCCCTCGGGAGTGAGGTTTTGTTGTTCCGTCCTGTTGTCGTTTTCCCGGCTGGTCTGGGTATAGAAATAGCTGGCGTCTGTTTCCAGTTTGTCGTTGAGGAAATCGTCGGCATAGGTGATCCCCCCGATGTGAGACGTAGTGATCCCGGACCCTGTGGCCCCGAACGATACCCCGTTAATATTCACCCCTCCGCTTCCGGAAGACCATACATTCCTTCCGCCTCCCATGGCGTCGAATATTTCATCCATGGAAAAACCAATACTGTTAATGTTGTTCGATCCGGCGAGTACACTTATCCTTTGATCGTCATTAAAATAGTTGACAAGCAGGTTGCCTTCATAGCGTTCATCCGTACCGTAACCCGCCGTAGCCCTGCCGAAATATCCCTTGTTCTTGTCCTTTTGTATGGTGAGGTTGATAGTCTTTTCGTCTGAGCTGGCCTCTTCTCCCGACAGCTCTTCTTCCTTGGTTTTGGTGTCTGAGACCTGGATTTTATTAATAATGTCTGAAGGAAGGTTTTTAGTGGCGATCTGGCCGTCTTTCCCGAAAAAGGGCTTGCCGTTGACAAGCACCTTGTTCACCTCCTTGCCGTTTACTGTGATCTTGCCATCCGAGTCAACTTCTACTCCGGGGAGCTGTTTCAGCAGGGTTTCAACATTGGAATCCGGCCGTACTTTAAAAGAAGAGGCATTGAACTCTAGCGTATCCTTTTTTACCTGGATGGGAGGGGCTTCACCCTGTACTACAACTTCTGCCAGCTCATCGGCATTCTCTGCAAGTGTAATGGTGCCCAGATCTACGGAAGAATTCAGGTTTTCGAGCGATTTGGAATACAGCTTATAACCGATAAAAGAAATTTTGATAAATGCCGGCTGATCTGTTTTACGGACTTCGAGTGAAAAAGAACCTTTCCGGTTGCTTATGGTATAATCCAGTACCGTGGAATCCTTTTGGGTAGTGAGATACACCGTTGCCGATTCCAGGGGAGATTGATCTGCAGCATCGATGATCGTTCCGCGGATATCAACGGTGTTTTGGGAAAATAAAAACGTGGTCCATAGCAAGGCCATGGAAGCAAGTACGGTTCGGTAATACATTATACGGCGACTGTTGGTTAAAATTCTTAGCTATATTACTGGTAAAATCGGGTTTTTCCTATTCTGTTATATATAATTTAATACAATTTAACAGAAGTTTAATGACCCGTTTCCCGACGTTTAGACCGGGATAAAGAGCTTGGGTTTAATGGGGAAAGTATTTTAACATTTGACTCCCGGAAAAACCGGCTTTTAGGCTTTCCGGGACAGGTGCGGCATAAACAGGATCAGTATCCCGCTGCTGTATCATCACCTCTTTTATCCGCACCGCCTTCCAGCCTGCCGTCGGGCAATACCAGGATGGCATCGACCTTGCCGATGATAGGGGTACGGTTTTCGTTAATGAGATAGCCCTTCTGTTTCAGGCTATCCAGTATTCCGGAAGAAAAAGCTCCGGGTTCGAAAGTAATGGTATCCGGTAACCATTGATGGTGAAACCGGGGGGCATTGACAGCTTCCTGCATGCCCATATCGTATTCGTATACATTGAGTATGGTTTGGAGTACCGAAGTGATAATGGTCGATCCTCCGGGAGTCCCTACTACCATCCACAGTTTTCCGTCTTTTTCCACAATGGTTGGCGTCATGGAACTGAGCATGCGTTTTTCTGGTGCGATGCTGTTGGCTTCGGCCCCGGTAAGCCCAAACATATTAGGCACCCCGGGTTTGGCGCTGAAATCGTCCATTTCATTGTTGAGGAAAAAGCCGAGCCCGTCACTGTATAGCTTGGAACCATAGGCCCCATTGAGGGTGGTGGTTACAGAAATGGCATTTCCATAAGCGTCCACGATCGAATAGTGTGTGGTTTCATCGCTTTCCACGACCTGGATGTCTCCGTGAGAAACTTCAGAGGATTTAGTGGCGCGATCAAAAGAAAAGTTCTGCATCCGCTTGCGCAGGTAGCTTTCGCCCAACAGGGTGGGTTGCGGGATGTCTACAAAATCCGGGTCCCCGAGGAAATAGCTCCGGTCGGCATAAGCCCTGCGTTCGGCTTCCGTAATGACCTGAATGCTTTTAACGGAATTATGTCCGTACGCCTCCAGGGGATAGGGAGCGATCATCTTCATGATCTGCCCCAGCGTAACCCCACCGCTGCTGGGTGGGGACATGGAAATAACCGTGAGGTCTTTATAGTTGAACACCGTAGGGGTCCTCCATTTGGCTTCGTATTTTGCCAGGTCTTCCTCCGTGATGAGTCCGCCTTTACTTTGGATTAGCGCGGCCAGTTTTCGGGCAGTTTCCCCACGGTAAAAGCCGTCTTTTCCTTCTTTTTGTATTCTTTTAAGCGTCCGGGCCAGGGCGGGGTATTTTATGGTATCGCCTTTTTTGAAAGGAGTGGCAAAGAGCGTACTGTCGCCATTTACTTCAATAATGAGGTCGCGGTAACGGTTAAGGCTTCTTTCCTGTTTTTCCGTGACCACAACACCTTTTTCGGCCAGGGCAATGACAGGTTCCAGGATCTCGTTCATGGGCAGGGAGCCCAGTTTGCGATGTGTTTCAAAGACTCCGGCTACCGAGCCCGGTACACCTACGGCCAGGGCGCCCAGGGTACTTTTGCCGGGAATGACGTTGCCCAGGCTGTCCAGGTACATGTCTTTATGCGCGGCAAGAGGTGCCTTTTCCCTGAAATCCAGAGAGCCGGTCTCTCCATCTGCCTTTCGGTAAACCATAAACCCGCCACCGCCGAGATTTCCGGCAAAGGGGAAGGCTACGGCAAGGGAAAGCTGTGTTGCAGCCATGGCATCGAAGGCATTCCCGCCCTTTCTGAGGATGTCTGCCCCGATCTGTGAGGCCTCTTCACGGGCCGATACGATCATGGTTTTTTCAGTAACCAGTCCCGTAGTGCGGACATGTTTGGTCTTACAACCGACAAAAAGAAAAATGCCCAGAACGAACAGGCAGGCCCTTGTGTATGTTTTTATCATTTGTAGGTAAGGTTTTTGGTTAAACGGTTTTTTTCATTCTTCTTTCCCTTGTCCCGTTCTGTTTTCCGTTTTATGGCTGGTCGGCCAGCTTTGATTTTGTAAAGATAATCAACTCTTTAAAAAATTCGGTAAATTCGTTTTCAAAGTACTTGTAGTGTTCCCGGAGATCGTTTACTGCCAGGTCCATATGGGCCTTGTAGGATGTTCTCCGGTTCATTTGTGTCAGGGCCCGGTCCATACCCTCCAGGGAGGCATAGCCTACCAGCCAGTTGTCCTTTATCATGTATGGTATCATGTTTTTGGTCCTTTCCGGAAGAATGTCATAATTCCTTTGAAGCATTTCGTAAAAATCTTCCGCAAAGGCCTCCAGCGGAATGTCGGAATACTGCTCCCAGTTATGGGCCAGGAAGTGATCGTAATACATGTCTACAATGACCCCGCTGTAATGACTGTAATTGGCGTGTAACCTCTTTGTACTTTGCCTTACTACCGGGTGATGATCGGTAAAGGAATCGATCTCCCGGTGCAGGATTATTCCCTGCTGTATTTTTTCGGGAAATTCCCGGTATTTTTTTCCTTTGATGCCGTCGGCAATGAAATTTCCGATCCGGATAAATTCGTCTTCACCGGAAAGATAGATATGTGCTAAAAAGTTCATTTCCCGAAAATACAAAAAAACCTTTCGCCATGATTGGGGAATTCCTTTTTTCGCAAAAATGGTAAGAGATTGTCTAAATTTTGTTTTTGGAATATTTTATAGTGTATTTTTTTGTCATGCGAAGGTATTTTGAGGCACATAGCCAAAGCTACGTGACGAAAAATAGCTGAAGTACGGTTGCTGAGCGCAGCCGAAGCATGGCGGAAAAAGACGCATAAAAGAACCAAAGGATAAAACTTAGACAGTCTCTGTACATATAATTGTATATTTGTTCTGTTTTTCCGATATATTTCTGCTCTATTTGCGGACCAAATAACCGGAAACTGACAAGAGGAAACAGAAGTCAAAATATAAAAAATCAATACTGAAAAATGACATTAATAAAATCCATATCCGGAATACGCGGGACCATAGGGGGAGTTCCCGGAGATAACCTGACACCGATAGACGCCGTAAAGTTTGCAGCAGCTTATGGCACCTGGCTGAAGGAAGAAAACCGGGGCAAAGATCAGTTGAAAGTCGTTATAGGAAGGGATGCCCGGATATCCGGGGAGATGATCCAGGGACTGGTCATTCAAACCCTGACAGGCCTGGGGATTGATGTTGTTAAACTGGATCTTTCCACCACGCCCACAGTAGAAGTGGCCGTGCCTTTGGAACACGCTGACGGGGGAATTATCCTCACGGCCAGCCACAACCCGAAACAATGGAATGCCCTGAAGCTGCTAAACCACAAAGGGGAGTTTCTGAGCGCGGCAGACGGAGCCAGGATACTGGAACTCGCCGAAGCCGAAAATTTTGAATTTGCAGAAGTGGACGACCTTGGGAAAGTAACCCTCAACGAAGCCTATATCGACATGCATATCGACGAAGTGCTAAAACTGCCATTGGTGAACCGCGAAGGGATTAAAGCGGCAAAATTCCACGTGGTGGTAGACGGAGTGAACTCTACCGGGGGAATTGCCATTCCCCGTTTGCTGGAACGCCTGGGAGTAGAGGTCACGGAACTCTATTGCGACCCTACTGGGCATTTTCCGCATAACCCCGAACCATTGAAGGAACACCTCACCGATATTTCGGAACTGGTGGTGAAGAAAAAAGCCGATTTTGGAATAGTGGTAGACCCCGATGTGGATCGTCTTGCTTTTATAAGTGAGGATGGCGAAATGTTCGGAGAAGAATATACCCTGGTGGCCTGTGCAGATTATGTGTTGAGCAAGACGCCTGGAAATACGGTATCCAATATGTCTTCGACCAGGGCGCTGCGCGATATTACCCTGAAACATGGCGGAGAATATAAAGCCAGTGCCGTTGGAGAAGTCAATGTAGTGGTATTGATGAAGGAAACTGATGCCGTGATAGGCGGAGAAGGTAATGGCGGTATTATTTATCCCGAACTGCATTACGGCAGGGACGCCCTGGTTGGTGTAGCCCTTTTCCTGTCGCTCCTGGCCGAGAAAAAAATTCCGGTAAGCGAGCTCAGGGCCGGGTATCCTGCGTATTTTATGAGCAAGAAAAAGATCGAGCTTACCCCGCAGATCGATGTGGACGCCATCTTATCGGCCATGAAGGAAAAATATAAAGATGAGGATATATCGACCATAGACGGAGTAAAGATCGATTTTCCCGAAAACTGGGTACACCTCCGGAAATCAAATACAGAGCCAATTATCAGGGTCTATACCGAAGCCAAGAGTCAGTCGGAAGCCGATACCCTTGCAGATAAAATAATCAGGGAGATTGAGAATATTGTATCAATAAAATCTTGATGATTTCAGATTGATTGAACCTGCAACTATAAAATCATAAACGACAAATCATGATAGCAACAGCGGAAGGCCCGAAAATATTCCGGACGGAACTCGAAGCGTATTTTAAGCCGTTCCGGGACAATGTGGTGGGCATCGACCAGGAATTTGAGTCGCCCTATGGCAAACAACGCATTGTTTACACAGACTGGACGGCCAGCGGACGATTGTACCGCCCGATCGAGGAAAAGCTGTTGCAGGATTTCGGCCCTTTTGTCGCCAATACACATACCGAAACTACCGTATCGGGAACGGCGATGACGCTGGCCTATCATGAAGCAAGGCATATCATTAAGGAACACGTAAACGGCAGGGAAGACGATATACTGATCATGTCCGGAAGCGGAATGACCGGGGTGATCAACAAGTTTCAGCGTATTCTCGGACTAAAGGTCCCGGAAAACCTCAGGAAACACACCGATATCCCCGACGATATGCGCCCGGTGGTCTTTCTGACCCATATGGAACATCACTCCAACCAGACCTCCTGGCTGGAGACCATGGCCATAGTGGAAGTGATCCCTGCCGGTGAAGACGGGCTGTTTTGCATGGAAAACTTCGAAGCATTGCTCGAAAAGTATCAGGACAGGCCGCTCAAAATAGCATCTGTAACAGCATGTAGCAACGTGACCGGCCTACAAACCCCTTACTACGATATTGCCAGGCTGGTGCATCGCCACGGCGGGGTTTGTTTTGTGGACTTTGCGTGTTCTGCACCCTATGTATCCATAGATATGCACCCGGAGGATGAAGAGGCCTATCTGGATGCGATCTTCTTTTCACCTCACAAGTTCCTGGGAGGACCGGGGACTTCTGGAGTGTTGCTGTTCAATAAAAAACTATACAAGAATATGATCCCCGATTCTCCCGGGGGAGGTACGGTGACCTGGACCAATCCCTGGGGAGAACACAAGTACATAGAGAATATCGAAGAACGGGAAGACGGGGGTACCCCCGGCTTTTTGCAGGCCATTAAAACAGCCCTGTCCATAAAACTGAAAGAACAGATGGGCGTGCAGCATATCCTGGACCGGGAACACGAGATTCTGGAGCAGGTGTTCAATTTTCTTTCGGATGTGCCCAATGTTAAGATACTTGCTTCGCAACACAAGAACCGACTGGGGGTTTTATCCTTTTTTATCGATGACCTGCACTACAATCTTGGGGTTAAACTACTGAACGACAGGTTCGGCATACAAACCCGCGGTGGATGTAGCTGTGCAGGCACCTACGGGCACTACCTGCTGCATGTGGACCAGGAAACCTCGAATAAACTGGTTGAGGAGATATCCCTTGGAGACCTCATCAAAAAACCGGGATGGATACGGATGTCCATTCATCCTACACTGAGTTGTGAGGAAATAAGATATACCTGTGAAAGCATCAAGGCCCTGGCCGAAAATCACCGGGAATGGGGAGCGGACTATGTATATGACAAATCCAAAAACGAATTTCTCCACAAATCATACGCTACCGCTGCAAAAGCCCGGGTTCAGTCCTGGTTTGAACTTTAAAAGGAGAACAGGGGGCTGGGCGTATGTGCTTCCTGCATGATGTTTTCCATTTCTGCGACAATATCGGGATGTTTGTCTGCTATGTTCTGCGTTTCGGCCGGATCTGCGGAGAGATCGTATAGTTCTATGGGAGCATCCGGGTCTTTTTTGATATTGAGGCGAACTGCTTTCCAGTTTTGCTTGCGTACGGCCTGCTTACCACCCTGTTCGTAAAATTCCCAATAGAGATATTCGTGTTGCGGCTGTTTTCCCTGGTCCAATAATTCCGGAACGAAAGAAATACCGTTGATATTTTCCGGGGTTTTTTCCACACCTCCCAGTTCGGCCAGTGTGGGCAATACATCCCAGAAAGCCGCAATATGATCGCTTTCCTGTCCGGGTTTTACCTGTCCGGGCCAGCGGACAATAAACGGTTCGTGTATCCCGCCTTCGTACATATCCCTTTTTACACCTTTATAGTTGCTGCTGCTGTTAAAGAAAGCCACGTCGTCCATACTCCGGCCTCCTTCCACGTGGGTACCGTTATCGCTGGAAAAAATAACCAGGGTATTTTTATCAATTCCCTTTTCCCTGAGTTGTTGCAATACCTGCCCGGTATAATGGTCAATACTGCTTACCATGGCTGCATAGGCCGCTTTCGGATAGGGTTGCGGGCCATAGTGCTTACCGTCCGGATGCGCAGTTTCGGGCGTGAACACACTTTCTCCTTTATCGTCCAGGTAGGGCTGCATATATTCGTTGGCCACGACCAGTTCGGCATGGGGAATGGTAAAGGAAAGGTAGAGGAAAAAAGGTTTGTCTTCGGGCTGTTGTTTGATGAATTGCAGCGCGTCCTGTGCAAATATTTCGTTGCTGTAACTGTTTTCCGGGGTGGCGAATTTTTGCAGCTTTCCGTCTTTCAGCCTCCAGAGGGAATCGGGGCGCTGGTAGTGTGCATCTACATGATGCAGGTGTCCGGTAAAGTGTTCCCATCCCTTTTTTTGTGGTTCTCCCGCTGTGCCTTCCAGCCCGAGGCCCCATTTGCCGTACATGGCCGTGGAGTATCCCTGCTGACGAAGCAGTTGTGCTACGGTAGTATCGGTCTCCAGGAGCGGGAACTCGCCGTTGCCCCTGACGTGGGTAACACCGGTATGCTGCCCGGTCATGAGGCTGGCACGCGAAGGAGCACAAACAGTGCTCCCGGCATAGAATTGGGTAAAACGCATCCCTTCCGATGCCATCCGGTCTATATGGGGTGTTTTGATGTATTCCTGCCCGTAACATCCCAGGTCGCCTATGCCCATGTCATCGGCCAGGATAAAAATGATGTTGGGGCGGGAGGGCTCCGCGGATCTTTCTTCTTTCTGTGTTTTGGGTTTGGTGTTACAGGAAAGCAATATAAACAGTGCGCTTCCCACGGAAAACAAAATATTGGCTTTGTATTTCATTTTTGATCGGTTTAAAACTTTTACAGGATTACAGGTCATTGGATGATGCATATTCGGTTTTGTTCAGCAACCCGCTTTCGATCAATGGGATCCTGAATTTTTTTATTTCGGCGTCGGAATGCTGTTCTTTAAAAATAGCTTCCGCTTTTTTAACGATCTCCGAATGCTGGCCGGCCACATTGTGCTCTTCCCGGGGATCGGTCTTTAGGTTATACAACTCCAGGGTCGCCTTTTCCGCATCCATAAGGTCACGCCTCAGGATCTTCCAGTCTCCCATACGGATGGCAACCTGTCCGCCGTATTCCGGGTATTCCCAGAATAGAAAATCGTGTTTTTGTTGTTCGTTTTCTTTACCCAGGAGGGTTGGTAAAAAACTGATACCGTCCGTTTCCCTCGGAGGTGCCTGTCCCGTGAGCTCACAAAGTGTGGCCATAACATCGTACTGGGCTGAAGGCAGGTCGGTTTTTGTACCCGCTTTTATGTTGCCCGGCCAGGAAGCGATCATCGGGATACGTATGCCCCCTTCATATAAAAAACCTTTACCGCGACCACGTATACTGCTATAAGGCCCGGCACTTTCAAACCATTCCGAATCCGATCCTCCGTTAAAAGTGGGACCGTTGTCTGACGTAAAAATAATAATAGTTTTTTGGTAAAGGCCTTCCTGTTTTAGTTGTGCGATCAGTTTTCCGATATTTTCATCAAAATAAGAAACCATAGCGGCGTAGGTGGCCCGTGGATTTTTATTCGGAAAATACCCTTTGTCCCCGGTATAGGGTTTTTCTTCGCCAAATTTTTGGATGTAATGATCTACCCATCTTTTTGGTACCTGTAAAGGAACATGGGGAACAGGGTCTGCCCAGTACATAAAGAAAGGACGGTCCTTATTCTGTTTTACAAATGCGGAAACCTTGTTAAACATCAGCTCAGGTGCATAATCGTTTGAGGTGTACATGGCATAGCTGCCTTCCTTATTGGGGTCTACATTTTCAGGGAGCCCGGTATGGGGTGGAACAGTATCGTTGCTGAGATATACCCTCTCCTTATTTTCGTACAGGTGTACCGGATAGTAGGTATGTGCCTGCCGCTGGCAATTGAAGCCGTAGAAGTAATCGAAGCCCATATTGTTGGGGACAGACTCAGTATGTGGAGCACCAAGCCCCCATTTCCCGACCATCCCGGTAGTGTACCCGGCTTCCTTAAGCATATGAGCAATGGTGGCTGTATTCAGGGGCATGGGGCGCTGGCCTTCGAGAGTAGAATCCCGGATGGTGGCCAGATAGTTCTTTACATCGCCTCGCTCTCCCCATTCGTCATTTCCCCGGATGTAAGAATGCCCCATATGTTTACCGGTTAAGAGGCTATAACGTGCAGGGGCACATACGGGAGCCCCCGTGTAGTGTTGGGTGAACAGCATGCCTTTAGAAGCCAGGGCATCGATATTGGGTGTTTCTATTTTTTTCTGTCCGTATGCTCCGACTTCTCCGTAGCCCAGGTCGTCCGCAAGAATGTATATAATGTTGGGGGGAACTGTTTCTTTTGTTTTTTGTTTTTCATTGCAGGACAGTAAGCATGTTGCTATACTTCCGGTCAACAGTATTTTTGTGAGGGATCGGGTCATGACTTTATTTTTATTGACACAGGATTAATTCATGGCTTCGAGGGAAGGGGAACAGACCGGCCACTGTTTTTGATCAGGGGCATGGGAGCTTTCCATTCACGCAGTTGTTTGCTGAGTAATGCGGACAATTGTTTTACCTTTTCCGGATATTGCTCCGCCAGGTCGGTAGTTTCCCCGAGATCTTCGTGCAGGTTATAGAGTTCCAGGCTCCTGTTTCGCATATTGTAAATTAATTTCCATGCCCCTTGCCTTATGGCACTTTTGTAATTTATGCCGGGGCCGTTATCGGGGATCCATTTATTGGGAGTATGCCAGATAAACGTACGTGTAGAATCAATTAAAGCAGGAGTTTTCAGCATATGGACAAAACTTTTCCCATCGATCTGCTGTACAGTATTCGGAGAGGTAACTCCGGCTATTTCCAATATGGTAGGGAAATAATCTTCTATCATAACACCGTATTTTGTCACGGTACCGGCCTTGATTTTCCCTTTCCATTTTGCGATCATGGGAACCCGTATTCCGCCTTCATATAGCGAGCCTTTTCCCGCTTTCAGGGGCAAATTATGGGTATGCGGTACACCGCCACGGGGTGGTGCAAGGCTAAGCCCGCCATTGTCACTCATAAAGATGATCACCGTATTGTCTTCGATTTTCCGGGCTTTCAGGTAATCCATCAGGTCTCCCAGACTTTTGTCCATGCCTTCGATTAATGCTGCGTATCGCGCTTCCTTTTCTTCCAGTCCGGCTGCTATATATTTTTTGTAGAACCGTTTGTCTTTATCCAAAGGAACGTGTACGGCATAATGGGCCATATTCAAAAAGAACGGCTGTTCTTCGCTTACGGGTTTTTCAATGGCCCTGATGGCTTCCTGTGTAAGTGCTTCCGTAAGGAAAATATCCTTTCCGTGATATTCTTTCAGTCCGGGTACCGCCTGCCAGCCGGCCTTTCCCGGAATATTACCGAAATTTTTTTCTCCCAGGTAACTTTGGGGATGGCCTGCGGCATGCCCGGCTATGTTGACCATAAATCCCAGGTTAAGGGGATCAGAACCCGGGGTGCCGTCCGAACCGAAATGTGCTTTTCCTATATGTATGGTGTAATACCCGGCTTTTTTTAGTAATTGCGGTAAAGGCGTGGCGTAGATGGTATGGTCTACTCCGGGGGCCGGGCTTAACCCGTTAAAGTTCCAGTCGGCCGGGCCGAATTGCTGATCCGGATAATCAGTGTTGTTATTGGCTTTCGGAGATGTCCAGTTCGTAACCCTGTGATGGGCTGCATTCATTCCGGTAAGCATACTGACCCTGGTAGGGGTACAGACCGAAGTGGCATAAGCATTCGTGAATTTCATGCCCTGCCTGGCCAACCGTTCCATATTGGGCGTATGATACTTCCTATTGAGCGGGGTTTCCCTGGCCCAGAAAGGCACAGAAGTATCCTGCCAGCCCATATCATCTACCAGGAATACAATGATATTCGGTTTTTTCTCCGCCTGGGGCCATATATGCCACGGCATACCAAAATGTAAAAGAAGCACCGGAAGCATAAAAGTAAATTTCTTCATGTTCTTTCAGTTTAAATGAAGATTAAGAGTTGAATGTTCAGCGGTGTGCGTTGTACAGAAAACCTGCCTAATGCTGTTTTATCCAAGGACATATGATTTTTATTTCACCGGAAAATAAATATGTGTTCGAGAACAATATACTAAAAATATGTTTTCTAAAAAAAAGACGATGCATATTGAACGAATTAGGAAAAGAAATAAATAAAACTATCCCAAAAACTTTGCTTTAAGTTCGGGGGTAGGGATCATACACTGGTCTTTTCTTCCAAACCAGTTATAGCGGTTTTTGGCAATGAGGTTATAGAGACTGTCTCTCAGGGGCCGGGGTATGTATTGGAAGATACGCAGCAATGGCCATCCGCCGCCCATCTCCGAGGCTATCTCTATGGCGGCTTGCGACCTGGTGTAATAGGCCACGTCCGGTTCAATAACAATAATGGAATCAGTTTTATCGGGGATGATACCGCGTTCTTTAAGCAGTTTTTGTCCTAATTCGCTTTGCAGGGCAGCGAACCGGAAGATATCCTTTTTATCTCTTTTGATGACAAACTGAACAGAGCTGTTGCACAGGTTGCATACACCGTCAAAAAGGATGAGTTTTTTATTTTTTTCCAGGGTATCCATATCGATCTGTAACGGAAGATTTACAATATCAAAGATAGGGTAAAAAAATCACCTGGGGGGAGTAGAGGGGGGATCGGTATTCGGTGATCGGTGATCTGCATCATATACTGAATACTGAATACCGAAAAATGGTATTTCTTCATTATCTTTATGACGAATTTTTTATCAACTTAACAACTAATTCAATGACAACTACTATGAAAAAACAGATTTTAACGCTGTGTGGTATTCTTTTCGCCTCGTTTGCCATTACTGCACAGGTACAAACCCCCCAACCGAGCCCTTCGGCGAAAATCGAACAGCGGGTGGGGCTGACCGATATTACCCTGGAGTATTCCCGTCCGGCCATGCGCGGACGGACTATTATGGGAGACCTGATACCCTACGGAGAGGTCTGGCGTACCGGGGCCAATGAAAATACGAAGATAACTTTCAGCGACGATGTAAAGATAGGAGGCAAGGCCCTCAAAAAAGGAACTTATGCCGTTTACACCGTGCCCAATGCTTCTTCATGGGATGTGATCTTTTATTCAGATGCCAATAACTGGGGCAACCCGGAAAAATGGGACGACAGTAAAGTTGCCCTGAAAACCACGGTCTCTACTGAAAGTTTACCGTTTGACATCGAATCTTTTACCATATTGTTCGGCGATATCACCAATAATTCTGCCATGCTCGATATACTTTGGGAACGCACTTATGTAGGGGTAAAGATAGAGGTCCCTACCGAAAAGAAAGCCATGGCAAGCATAGAAGATGCACTGAATGGGCCTTCTGCAAGGGATTATTTTTCATCAGCCATGTATTACTTTCAGGAAGGCAAGGATATCAAAAAAGCAAAGGAATGGGTAGACAAAGCCGTGGGAATGCAGGAAGAAGGAAAGGTACCTTTCTGGATGCTGAGACAAAAGGCGCTGATCTATCACAAAGCAGGAGACAAAAAAGGAGCCATCAAAGCTGCCAAACAATCCCTGGCAGCTGCTGAAGAAGCCAATAATCCCGACTATGTGAAAATGAATAAAGATTCCCTCAAGGAATGGGGTGCCATGTAGGGTTGCTCTCCTTTTTATAAGGATGTTTGTGAATTAAAGAGGTTGTCTTATAAAAATAGTCTTTACGTCACCCTGAACTTTTACCCTGAGCAAAGTCGAAGGGTCGTTTCAGGGTCTCATGATGATTGTCTGATCAACATGATGGGATGCCGAAACAAGTTCCGCATGACGGATTATAAGATTTTTTATAAGATAACCTCTTTTTTGGGAAAAGTCATAAGAGGCTTTATTTGGACTGTTTCGGATCATAGGGCAGCGATAATGCGGGAGCCGTTATTCTAACGGTCACTAAAATAGAAAAAATTGAAGTTTTCGAGTTTTATTTCTATATAATTCTCTGTGTACTTTGTGCCTGCTTTGTGGTAAAATAAAGCCGGGAGACCACTGGTTTTTTCACAGAGGTCACGAAGTCAGGGACCATTTGTTTTTGGGTTTAATACAAGTATCTAACGATATACCGCAATAAAGTTTTATTCATGAAGGACCAGTCGGAATATAACGCTTACCGAATCCCTGTTCCGCCCGAATTCGAGGAGGTTTTTTCTCATTTTTATGTTGCAGAGAATACTTCCCGGAATGCTGTGAGAAGGCGTTTGCTACCTTCTTATCAGACCATACTGATCTTTAATTTTGGTACGAAGGCCCTGTTGCAGTCCGGAGATGAGGAAATAGAGACGGGAAAGTGCCTGGCCCTGGGGCCGGTAAAAAGAGCTTTTGAATATACCCTGCCCCCGGGTTCGGAAATATTAGTGGTGAATTTCAGGGACGATGCATTCTATCGTTTTTTCGGTAATGCCATGATCGCGGAAAACCTGAGATCAGATCCGGATGCACTGACCGGGGAGGGCTGTTTTTCCGATTTGTGGGAACAACTGAACACTCTTCCGGATACAGACCTCCGGGTAAATTTTATTCTTGATTTTTGCCGTCCTTATTTAAAAAAGAGGAACCCGGTGATCGGGCGCCTTGCCAGTTTTGACGATAAAAGCCTGGATGTCATAAAAACGCTGGCCGAAGAAACAGGGCAGACCGAAAGAAACATGCAATTATGGCACAGGAAATACCTGGGATATTCTGCAAAAGAGATCCGGCGGTATTATCGTTTTTTAAAAGCTGTGGAAATGGTGCAGCAGGGAATTACCAGTGCTTCCGGTGTCAATTGGTTTGACATCATCCACCAGTGCAACTATTACGACCAGAGCCAGCTGATCCGGGACTTTAAACACTACCTCGATCTCACCCCGACACGGTATCTCAAATTCCAGCAGGAGATCTGCAACCCGGTCGGCTAGTTTTCGTTTTCATACAATTCTGGGAGACAAGGCTGTTCTACTTTTACAACGTTAAACTTAGATAGTTTCTTAAAAGTAGAAAAAATGAAACATTTGATCATTTATGCACATCCGAATCCGGAAAGTATTAATGCTTTCTTTAAACAAAATCTTGAGGAATATTTGCTGAACGCCGGCCATGAGATCCGGGTAAGAGATCTATATGAACTTTCGTTTAATCCGGTCCTGTCCCGTGATGATCTTGTGGGGCAGCGAAAAGGAACAGTCGCGGATGATGTAAGGGTAGAGCAGGACCATATTTGCTGGGCTGACTGTATTACTTTTATTCATCCGATATGGTGGACGGGCCTGCCTGCCATTCTAAAGGGATATATAGACCGGGTCTTCAGCTATGGCTTTGCTTACCGCTACGACCAGGGAGTGCAGAAAGGGTTATTGAGGGGAAAACAGGCCGTGATCATCAACACTCAGGGAAAGTCTGCTGAAGAATACAGGGAAACCGGAATGGATGAGGCGCTTTCGATGACATCTGACGGAGGGATCTATACGTATTGCGGGCTGGATGTCCGGCAACATTTTTATTTTGACAGGGCCGACAAGGCTACCCCCGAAGATATAGAGCGATGGACAATTGCGATGCTGGAGGTATATATCCCTGCCATGTCGTCATAGAGGCGCAATACATTGCGCCCCTACATCATTTTGTTACAGGGCATCATTTATCAGTTCCAGATTTATCATTGCACCTGCCTTGGTACCTGCTGCCACGGCTACCGAAACGGAACGCATCGGAGTGGTGTTGTCCCCGGCTGCAAAGATGCCCTGAACAGAAGTTTTTCCCAGGAAATCTACGTCCAGGTGTCCGTGTTCGGTGAGTTTGCATCCCAATTCCACAGGGATTTTACAATGCTGTTCAAAAGCCGGACGGGCGTAGATGGCTTCCACTTCAAGATCGGTGGTGTCGCGGAAAACAATACTTTTCAACTGTCCGTTGACATGTGTTAATTCTGAGACCTCTTTCTCGATGATCTCTATGCCGAGTTTGTGTATGAGTTGGGTCTGTTCTTCGGTGAGTTCCGCTTTCCCGTTGGTGAACAGGCTAAGGTTGTCGGTCCAGTGGCGGATGAGTTTACAGGCTTCAAATGCCGCTTCCCCGTTAGCCAGTATCCCGGTTTTGGCATTTCTGACCTCGTAACCGTGGCAGTAGGGACAATGAAGTACGCTAATACCCCAGCATGCTGCAAATCCTTTTATGGATGGCATAATATCCCTGACCCCGGTGGCAAACAGTAGCTTTTTTCCGTAGTAAACAACATCATTTTCGAGTTTTACCTGGAAATCGTTACCCTGTGGGGCCACTTTGGTAACAAGGCCCTGTTCAAGAGTTACGGTATCGTATTGGAGTACTTGTTGCCGGGCTTTCTCTGAGATCATGGCGGGAGGAACACCGTCGTGGGTAATAAAATTATGGGAATAAGGCGTTTGCTGGTTACACGGTTTTCCGCTGTCGATAACCAGTGTTTCCCGGAGTGATCTTCCCAGGGCCATGGCTGCCGATAAACCGGCATAGCTTCCGCCGACGATAATAGCTTCAAAACAATGTTGTTTTTTCATAGGAATAGTGTTTCAGGATATGGGGTTAAAGAGGTTGATTCTTCTTCTTTCTTCGGCAAAGGTAACATAAAATTATTAAATGCAATATTGTTGCATTTGTAAAATTTGTTAAAGTACAAGGAGATTTTCAAAGTTTTCCCGGCCCGGAAGTTCCGGTGAGCTCAGAAAAATTTTGAGGCCCCGGATTTTTCAACACCCTGGTGTAAATCTTCACGGTACGATTTTCCTTTCTGAATTTTGTTTATAAAACACGGGCGCTTATTTTTGTATCGTGACCCGATGGTATGTATACATACTCGTTTTTCTGATGAGCGCAAACAGTTGCCTCTTTCAGCAATTGTTCAAAGTTCCTGTTTTGTTCCAGCACTATACGGAACACCAGAAAAATTGCGGAGACTTGGGGTTTGTCGATTTCCTTGCCATGCATTACTGGGGAGAGGATTTCAACGATGAGGATGACGACCGTGATATGCAACTTCCTTTTAAAACGGTCGACCCCGGTGTTGCCCATTCCGTATTTATTCCAACACGGATGTATACACCGGTAGGCATCACACAATATATTCCCCATTCCAGGATCAATTCTCAAAAAAGCCTGCACCCGAACCCTCATTTAGGCGACTTGTTCAGACCTCCCATGGCATAACTTCTTTCCGGTTTTATCGATTTTGAGAACGGCACGACATTTTATGATTGTTGCCGCTTTTCCCATATTTTCAATTTAAGAAGTTATGTTAGACAGGATTATTCAATTTTCAGTTAAAAATAAACTGGCCGTTGGCATATTTATACTGTTGTGGACCGTTTATGGCGTGTATGAAGTCACCCGTTTACCCATTGATGCCGTACCGGATATTACCAACAACCAGGTACAGATCATCACTACAGCACCATCACTCGGGGGTGAAGATGTTGAACGGCTTATTACTTTCCCCATAGAGCAGGCTATGAGCAATATACCCCGGCTAAAGGAAAGCCGGAGTATTTCCAGGTTTGGGCTGTCGGTAGTTACCACGGTCTTTGACGATGATGTCGATGTGTACTGGGCCCGACAACAGGTAGCCGAACGCCTGCAAAATGTTGAAATAGACGAAAATGCCAATACGCCGGAGATGACTCCCGTAACTACCGGACTGGGTGAGATCTATCAGTATGTACTGAAACCTCAGCCGGGTTATGAGCACAAATTTTCATTGACGGAGCTGCGTACCATTCAGGACTGGACGGTGAAAAGACAGTTGCTCGGCACACCTGGTGTTGCCGATGTGTCTACCTTCGGAGGAAAATTAAAACAATACGAAGTAGCTGTAAACCCTGCAAGGCTCAAGGCACACAACCTTACCATAAGCGATGTTTTTACCGCCCTGAACAGGAGCAATGAAAATACGGGAGGAGCCTATATAGAGAAGGGGCCTGCGGTGTTGTACATACGAAGCATCGGCCTGGCAAAAAGTATAGAGGATATACAGCATATAGTTATCAAAACCACGCAATCCGGTAGCCCTGTACTGGTCAAGAATGTGGCGGATGTCAATATTTCATCGGCCATACGCTACGGGGCGCTGACCACTGACGATATCGGGGAAGCAGTAGGGGGTATTGTAATGATGCTCAAGGGCGAAAATGCCAATACTGTTGTAGATAACGTTAAGGAAAGGGTTGCCGAAATAGAAAAGATACTGCCCGAAGGCCTGAAAATAGTGCCGTTCCTGGACCGGACAAAGATGGTCGATAACGCCATAGGCACCGTGGAGAAGAACCTTATAGAAGGGGCGCTTATCGTCGTTTTTGTGCTGGTACTTTTCCTGGGGAACCTGAGGGCCGGATTTATTGTGGCTTCGGTGATACCTTTGTCCATGCTCTTTGCCGTTATTATGATGAATGCTTTCGGGGTAAGTGGCAATCTGATGAGCCTGGGAGCACTCGATTTCGGACTTATCGTGGACGGGGCTGTCATTATTGTGGAAGCCATATTACATCACCTGCATGCTTCGCAAAAATACAAAGGCATCGGCCGTATATCCCAACAGCAGATGGATGAGGATGTTTCCGGATCGGCATCGCGTATGATGAATGCCGCTGTGTTCGGACAGATCATTATTCTTATCGTATACCTGCCTATTTTATCATTGCAAGGGATTGAAGGCAAAATGTTCAAGCCGATGGCGCAAACGGTGGCATTTGCCATTTTAGGGGCCTTTATTCTTTCGCTGACCTATGTTCCGATGATAAGTTCTCTTTTTATCAGCAAAAGGGTAAGTCATAAACCCAATTTTTCTGACAGGGTGATGTCAAAGCTGGAACGGTTTTACGAAAGATGGCTTCGCCGTGCCCTGAAAGTCAGGAAAGGCATAGTGGCCACTGCTTTGGTACTTTTTGCCATAGCCCTGTTTGTTTTCAGCAGGATGGGAGGAGAGTTCATACCGCAGCTCGAGGAAGGTGATTTTGCCGTGGAAACCCGTCTGCTCCTGGGGACCAATCTAACCACCACAACAGAGACCATTCAGAAAATATCCGCCGGGCTCAAAGAGAAATACCCGGAAGTGGAGCAGGTCGTCTCCCGTATCGGAAGTGCCGAGATCCCAACCGATCCCATGCCTATCGAAGGCGGTGATATGATCGTGGTGCTCAAAGATAAATCGGAATGGGTCAGTGCTTCTTCTTTTGAGGAAATGGCGGAAAAAATGGGGCAGACCGCACAGGAAATAGCCCCCGGCGTAAATACGAGTTTTCAGTATCCCGTGCAGATGCGCTTTAACGAACTGATGACCGGGGCCAAACAGGATGTGGTGTGCAAAATATACGGGGAAGACCTTGACAAACTGGCCCGGTATGCCACACAACTCGGAACAATTAGCCGTGCTGTGGACGGAACAGCGGATGTTTATGTAGAAAAGGTCACAGGGATGCCGCAAATAGTCATTGACTATCACTGGGCGGAAATGGCCAAATACGGACTCTATGTACAGGATATCAACCGGACAGTAAATGCTGCTTTTGCCGGTGCTGTGGCCGGTAATATTTATGAAGGGGAAAAACGCTTCGACCTTGTAGTCCGTATGGAAAACAAGGAAAGGCGGGATATTAATAATGTACGCAATTTACTGATAGCTACGCCTTCAGGTATGCAGATACCGCTATACCAGGTGGCATCGGTAGAGGCCGTAGAAGGGCCTAACCAGATACAGCGGGAAAATGCCAAACGCCGGATCATAGTTGGGTTTAATGTTCGCGGTCGTGATGTGGAGAGCATTGTGGAAGAACTGGAACAAAAGGTAAATGAGCAGATGAATTTTGATCCTGGCTATTATGTCACCTACGGTGGTGCTTTCGAAAACCTCAAGGAAGCCAAGAACAGGCTTGGAGTTGCGGTCCCCGTGGCGCTTTTGCTGATCTTTGCCCTGCTGTATTTTGCATTCAGATCGATAAAGGAGGGTGTCCTTATTTTTACGGCCATTCCCCTGTCTGCTATCGGAGGGGTGTTTGCCCTTGCCCTGCGCGATATGCCTTTCAGTATATCTGCCGGAGTAGGTTTTATTGCCCTTTTTGGAGTGGCTGTACTCAACGGTATTGTGCTGATCTCCGAATTTAACCGTATCCAGAAACAGGGTGAGGTCACTGATCCTTTGCAGATCGTTCTTTCGGGTACCAAAAAGAGGCTCCGTCCGGTATTGATGACGGCGGCAGTGGCCTCGCTGGGCTTTTTGCCCATGGCCCTCAGCAACGGGGCAGGAGCGGAAGTGCAGCGCCCGCTGGCCACGGTGGTCATAGGCGGACTTATTACGGCAACCTTTCTGACCCTCTTTGTATTGCCTGCAATTTACCTGATGTCTTATTACACCAAAACATCCATAAGTATGAAAAAAAGGAAAAACGGTGGTTTAACCGTGTTGCTTATAGGGTTGTTTATGAGCTCTAACCTGTGGGCGCAGGAACCCGTAGAGGTATCCCTGTCAGAGTCTATTGAAATTGCGATGAAAAACAACAAACGTGTTAAGGCAGCGCAATACAATGAGCGGTCCAGAGAATTGTTGAGCAGGTCGGGCTATGATATTCCCAAGACCCTGATAGACATCGATTATGGCCAGTTTAACAGCAAGCTCAATGATACCCGGTTCGGTATAAGCCAGACTTTTAATTTTCCCACGGTCTATACCCGAAGGAAAAAAGCCTTGACGGAAGATTATATGGTGGCAAAAATACAAACGGAACACACCGGCTATGAAACAAAGGCCCGTGTGCGTACTCTTTTTTATGAATTGGTGTGGCTTCAGCGCAAAAAAGAGTTATTGCAATATGCAGACAGTATCTATCGCCTGATGGAGGAAAAGTCCGATCTCAGGTTTAGCATCGGGGAGACCAATATACTCGAAAAAAGTGCTTCACAGTCGGCACGGCAGTTCTATACCAATCAACTGAATATGGTATCCCGCGATATCGAAATGACCCGTAACACTTTTAATGCGGTATTGCAGGACAGCGTGATGTATGTCCCTGTTGCAGATCATATAAAGATCGATTTCAGCCCCCTGGCGGAGCAGCGGAACACAGAAGACCTTCCCCGGGTGAAATTGTCTCGCCATAAAGCCGAAGCTGCGAGATGGCGATGGAAAACCGAACGGGCCCGTATGCTGCCTGATATCACCATCGGATATAACAATCTCAGCATAACAGGGTGGCAGACCAATGCTTCGGGGCAGGAAGTCTATTACGACACCGGGCATAGGTTCAATTACATCAATGCCGGCCTCAGCATTCCCCTTTTCTTCGGAAGCCGGTCTGCACAGAGCAGATCAGCAAAGGTCGAATGGCAAAGACAATTTGCACAGGCCGATGCGGTTAAAGCAGAGCTTTCAGCACGTGTGGCCAATGCCGAAAAAGAATTGCTCAAATACAGGGAAAGCCTTGAATATTACGAGTCGGAAGGGCTGGCCAACGCACAGGCCATTATCGATGCAGCCAACAGCCAGCTCGAAAATGGCGATATTGACTACCTCAGATGGGTCATGGTGGTCAACCAGGCCATCACCATAAAAAACGAATACCTGGATACTGTTAACAATTATAATAAAGCTGTTATTAGCGTACAAACATTAAATCATTTGTAATACGATGAAGAAATATATAGGAATCATAGTCATTGCCCTGTCGGTTGCCATGTCTTGTGACAAGAAAGTCAATATAGAACAGAAACCGGCCGCTGCCGCCTCTTTGTCAAATATACTGGAACTCAGTACAGGCCAGGCCAGGAATGCCGATATCGGGATCGGAAATCTACGCGAAAAAGAACTCGGCGGTATACTGCAATTACAAGGCGTGGTAACCGTATCGCCGCAAAGCCGGGTAGATGTTACCTTTCCCCTCGGGGGATATATCCGTAAAACGAACATCATGCCGGGTACACCTGTCAAAAAAGGACAGGTACTGGCCGTCATTGAAGATATGCAATACATACAGTTGCAACAGGACTATCTCACCGCCAGGGAAAAATTTTTACTTGCCGATAAGGCCTATGACCGGCAGAAAGTACTCAATGCCAGCAAAGCGAGCAGTGACAAGCTCCTCGAACAGGTAAGGGCCGAAAGGGAAACCCAGCGGATCGCCATGGCATCCCTCGGACAGAAACTGGAGCTTCTCGGAATTGATCCGAACAGGCTTAATGCTTCCGGTATCAGTAAATCCATAAGTATCGTTTCGCCGGTTACAGGGCTGGTCTCAAAGGTCAATGTCAATGCAGGTAAATATGTCTCGTCCACCGAAATGCTTTTTGAAGTGATTGATATGAAGGACATTGTGTTGTCGTTCAATGCCTTTGAAAAAGATATGCCTTATTTAAAGGCAGGGCAACAGGTGGAAGTATATTCGAATGATAACCCGGATAAAAGGTATGCAGCAAAAATAGCCTATGTGAATCAAAGCCTTGACGATGACAGGACATCCGAAGTCATTTGTAAGCTGGAGAATTATGACAATGCCCTGCTGCCTGGTCTTTTTGTCAATGCCGACATACAGGTGGAAAACAAAAAAGCCCTGGTCCTTCCGGAAGAAGGTGTTGTAGACTGGAAGGGGAAGAGCTATATTTTCGAAGCAAAAGGCGATGACAGGTATGAAATGATCCCCGTTGAGACCGGGATTATTCAAAACGGTATGAAACAGATCTTTTCCGGTCATTTGTCAACGTCTTCAAAGGTGGTCGTAAAAAATGCCTATACACTGCTGATGAAGGCCATGAATAAGGGGGAAGAGTGAGATAAAATATAAAAGAGGTCTTAAAAGAGATATTTACGCCATCCTGAACGGGGCCAGACCAATGGCCGGTTTGCCTGACAAAAACCTGGCCCCCGTTCAGGATGGTGTCTTAATCCGTTCTCCCTCTTTCATCTTCATTTCCGAAAGCCCTTTGCTTTACATTGGTGTTGTCATTTCCAAAAGTATAGATCAGTGAAAAACGGAAAAAACAGTTGCTGTTATCTTCATAATACGACTGTTTTATACCGTTTACTACAGAGTTGTATTCCCGTAATTGCGACCTGTTGAGAATATCATTGAATAACAACGCCAGTTGCAATTTGTCGTCGAACATACTTTGTTTAACACCTATATTTAGGCTGGACATCGGTTTTCCGATTTCATACAATCCATACTTAAAAGGCGTATGGTACCAATAATCCAATTGTAATTTGGTGGATTTTCCCAGGGAAACAGTGTTATTTGTAGAAAAATAAAACAGTACACCATCGGACGATTCGGCATCGAGAATGGGGTATAGATCCGTTTTATAAGCTACCACATTGACCGCATTCCGGTTCTGCCAGAACGAAGTGATATCGGCGGTATAGCTTTCAGACCATCCAAACTGGTATTGTTTGTAATAGTTCTCACGGGTAATGATCTGTATATTTTCTTCGGGAACTGCCGTAAAAACAGTTCCAAACCCATCTGTGGTGATATTCAGGGACAGGTTGGTCCTCAATTTGCCTTTATACATATGCGTAAATTCAAAATTATCGCTGAAAGAGGGTTGTAAAAACGGATTGCCTTCAGCATAACTGTTACTGCTTATATAATAACGGAAAGGGTTGAGCATCCAGAATCCCGGTCGGTTTATCCGTTTTCCATAATTCAGGGAATACATATGGTTCTCATTTTTTTGATAGGAAACATAAAAGGAGGGAAACAGCTTTAAGTAGTCATTTTTATTGGATTGGCCCAGAGTTTCTGAAACCCCTTCGGTCTGCGTGTTTTCCAGTCTAAGCCCCAGTTGCACACTCCACGTATCGCCCCAGTTTTTTGTCCCATTTACATAAGCAGCCTGGGTATTTTCTTTATAGTCAAATATATTAGATTGATCGGGGTCTAATATTTCATCTCCTGTTTCGGTATTAAAAAATTTTACATCCGCCCCGGTATCTATAAAACTGAATTTTGCGCCGTAAGACAGGTTTAGAAAATTGAGCGGATGTTCCATATCCACTTTATAGCTGAAGTTATCAATGGCCATACCCGATGTATTCCGGGCAGACATATTAACATTTAAAAACTCCATCTCAGGCGTAAAAGTTTCAGCCAGAAAACGATTATCACTTTCTGCATTGTAATTGAAATAGTCGAAATCGAAAGAGACCTTTCTGCCTAAAGTGTCCAGTTTCGCAATTAAATGTGCATTATATGTATGGTTTTTTGTGCTTCTGTCATTATACCCCGTGTTGATGAGAAAGGAATCTAAGGTTTCGGAAGCGTTATGGATCCCTATGATCGTGGTCCTGTCCATATCAGGAATACTATAATCTCCCATATATTGGCCTCCCACACTGATATTATCGGAAATATCATAATCCAGGGTAGTACGCCCGGATATATTGTCCCTCTGATTCCTTGAATTATAGTTTAGTTTCCATGTACCATCCGGGTAGAAGGTGTTTATTTTTTGCTTTCCCCTGAAATCCCCGGTTTTGCCTCCAATGCCGACTGAAAACCGAAGTTTGTCTTTGTTATAGTAAAAATTGTTCCGTATTGAAAAAACACTGTAGGTGTTTTGGTCGTAAGCGGTGGTAAGGGTGTTCTTCCAGGAATTGGCAACCCCTTTCCGCAGGTTAATGTTAATAAGCCCGCCATTGCCTTCGGCGTCATACCGGGCCGGTGGAGTGGTGATAATTTCAATATTCTTTATATCATCAGCAGACAGGCTGTTCAGGAAACCCATCAGTTCGTCCCCGGTCAGTTCCAGCATTCGTCCGTTTATCATTACCCGGGGCGCTCCCCTCCCGAGCATCGTTATCGAGTTGTTTGCTACCATCAGCCCCGGAGCAGTGGCCAGAACGTTTGCTGCATTGCCCCCGATGGAAGAAATACTGTTTTCCACATTGTATACCAACCGATCGGGCTTTTGTTCTATGAGCGGTCTTTGGCCCGTTATAACCACTTCGTCCAACTGACCTACGTTTTCCTGCAACCGGATTTCCCCGACTGAGATGTCCCCGTTCAGCGTTATTTCTTTTTTATAATCCTTATAGCCCATAAAAGATATGAGCAGTGTATAAATACCATTATCCGCAATGATCTCAAAATTTCCTCTTTCATCGGTGATCGTTCCGGCAATGAGTTTTCCTTCGTCACCTTGCAATACGACATTGGCATATGCAACCGGGTCGGTCTCGTCTTTTACATTTCCTGTTAAGGAAAACTGTGAAAAACCGAAAAACGGACATAACAATGAGAACACTAAATAGCTGTTCGTTCTTATCACTTTAAGTTTGGAAAATAAAACGGTTAAGGAGCTCACTTTCATTTTTGAATATTTTTTCCCCAAATGCATAGTATTTGTTTAAAGATTGGTCAGATCGTTAAATATTACAGTTTACAGTTAGCTACAATCTGTTTTCATCTTTTGTTTTAAACTATTCACCGTATAAACAGGACTACTATACAAAAGGTTTTATTTAGAGGCAAAAATGAACAGAAAGAGTGATAAAAAAGTCCGATTATATAAAGTCGAACTCTTTTTTATGGGAAAGATCAGTCCGATTTTAAGGACTACTTTTTGGAAAGATGTTCCTTTTTGAATTGTTTTGGTGTTTGCTGGGTGTTTTTCTTAAATGCCGTATAAAAAGAAGATTTCGAATTAAACCCTACCTGGTAAAGGATCTCCAGGGTGGTCAGGTCTTTTTGATCGGGGTCTTTCAGTATGGCTTTGGCATCATTGATCCTGTAATCGTTGACAAAATCAAAAAAATGCATCCCTAGGTTACGGTTTATAAGTGCTGACAATTCTTTTTCGGGAATATTGGTTTGAGAAGAGAGCTTTTGCAGCGTTAGATCACAATCCAGGTAAGGTTTCTCTTTTTTCATATGATCGAGGAGCCTTTTCATTTCCAGGGAATCTCTCCCGTCATTTCCATACACGGTAGCTTTCTCCTTTTTCCTTGCTGATGGGATCTCTTCTAAGAAACCGGATAACGGGACGCTGTTAAAAATATGGGGACGGTACAAAGCCTTTAGAACAAACCAGGATGTGATCAGCAATATATTAACGCTAATGACCATGTTTATATGGAGCAAAAAATCATTGTTCCCGGAATAGGGGAAGAATTGTTTTGCAATTACGAAAATATGTGCGATCAAAAACAACATGGTGACCTGGAACAACCACTTGTAGACGGAATGATCTACATTGGAATAATTCTTCAGATACGTTCTTTTATATCTATACAGCACTACCAGTATGGCTATCATATAAGCGTAGTATTGTATTTCTGCAATAATTTGAAAAACCGATACGCTTTGCGCTGAAAATGAAGTTATTTTAAAAAAGACAAGGAACACAAAGAACAACAGGAAATGCCAGGCATGTTTTCGCTTTAAACTAAAATCGTTAAAGCATACGGATAATACATAAAAATAAAACAGGGGTAGCTGCAAATAGACGGATGCCCTTTTCAGGAGATAAAGATTCGGGTAACTTCCCCAAAGATTAATAAAGAAGCCTGTTAAGTCCAAAGAGGTAATGATCAGGAATAATGCAAATAACCTGTTGGACAGCCTTTTTTCCGACTTTACCGTAAACAGGTAAATTGACAGCAGCACCATTAAAAAGACCACTATTTTTCCTATGTCACTGATCAGTTCGCCTATATTCATCTACCAACTATGTATAGGCACATGGCCTGATTTTCGTTTGTGAATTGAAATTTTAAAAGTAATAAAATTCTGTTTAAGAATTATGGAACAAACTTATGACCTAACTTGAAAAAGCCCGCAGATACCACAGATGACGCAGATTTTTATTGTCTTTTGCGTAAATCTGTGTCATCCGCGGGAAGAATCCAGGTACAATACCTATGGCGATATCATATTTCATTTTGTGATGAACTAATCACTTTTTTGCCGCCTTATCTTTATCGGTAAAATTTATTTACATGAAGAAAATAGCATATTTATTGGTTTTATTGGCAATCTTATCTTGTAGCTCAATGAAAAATACCGACCCTGTTGACATTAAGATAGAAAGTAGAATAAAAGGGAAGAGCATCAATTTATCACATCTGAGACCAGAACGTAAAAAACTGGGAGAAGCTGTTCTCTTCATTCACGGGGCGTCTTTCCCTTCTGAACTGGCTTTCGGATTTCGCATGAATGAAATTTCATGGATGGACAATTTGGCTGATGCCGGTTATGAGGTATATGCCCTGGATTTTTTGGGTTACGGAAAATCTGACAGATATGATTATATGTCCGGTAAGAATGCAGAAAATGAAAGTATTGGCAGGGGAGAAGAAGTTGTAAAAGATATGGATATTGCCATCAATTATATTTTAACGGAGCTGAGCGTTTCAAAAATTAACCTTATCGGGCATTCCTGGGGAGCAGCAGTGTCCGGACATTACGCATCATTATTTCCCGAAAAAATAGATAAACTCGTTTTGTTTGCTCCATTCATACAAAGAAACGGAACAACCAAATGGGATAAAACAAAAGTGTCGTATAAAGATTTAACACCCGGAGAAAGAGTGGAACAATTTATAAGCAGGATTCCCGAAGGAAGGGAGATGACCCTGGAAAGCGAAGTGCTTGATAAATGGGGAGACAAATGGCTGGACAGCGACCCCACTTCAAAAACCAGGAACCCTTTTTCCGTCCGATTTCCATCTGCATGGGAAGCTGATCTGTTCGATTGCTGGAATGGAAACTGTTTTTTCGACCCTCGCAAGATTAAAAATCCAACTTTGTTGATTAGGGGAGAATGGGACACGACTTTTAATTTTGATGATGCGGAAAAACTGTTTGGACAAATGGAGAATGCGCCTTCAAAAAGATATGTGGTCATAGATAGGGGAACTCATGTTTTACATCTCGAAAAAAACCGTTTTGCACTCTATGACGAAGTTCAATTATTTTTCGAATCGAAATAGTTATAATGTTGTAATGATCCCTTAAAACGAAATAAGATGAATATCAGTCCCATAAAAAAAGCATTGAAAATCAATAGATTAACAATGCTTTTGATACTGAAAAGTCGGGGTGACTGGACTCGAACCAGCGACCACACGCACCCCATGCGTGTACGCTACCAACTGCGCCACACCCCGAAAATTGTGGCTTTTTAAAGGGTTACTTATGCGTTATTCCCTTTGCCGGGATAGCCTCATCCCAAATGCTGCGCGAATATACAGAAAAAATGTAAAGTGGAAAACATAATTGATAAACAAAAATCCTTGTTTTTATTAGCCTGCTGATTATGTGTATTTTCGGATATTGCAATTTTTACACCGTGCTGAGCTTTTTATAGCCATCTATTTTGCTTTTGATCCTTTTACCAGCAGATATCACAACCCGGAACAACAGGTAGAATTGATGGATGAAAATAGCTAATAAACCCTATATGCCTTTTGGGGATGGCTGTTCAGGGAATGTTTTAGGGAATTATCATAAATAAATCGGGCGCCCTGATGATCCGGAGCGCCCGCTGTATGGAAGTTATTTTTTGTTTCGATTCTTAAAGGCCTCGAATTCCGATGTTTTTTCCTTTCGCGGCCAGTAGTTATTGGAAGTCTCCACATCTGCAGTTTCCTCTTTCGGGTCTACCGTGATCTGAGTGATCTCTTTGTCTGCAGCGATGACCTTGGAGGCTTCGGCGTCGTTCATTCTCCATAGTTCCACAGGATATCTTACGGTTTTCTTACTGCCGTCGGCATAGGTGTATTCCACGATGAGCGGCATAGGCATGCCTCCGGGTTTTTCAAAGGTGATCTCGTAGAAATACTTGGGTTGTTTTAGCCCGGCACGTTCTTCGGGGCTAAAATTGTCCATAATATATTCGTTCAGCGGGGTAGAATGTTCCAGGAGAGAACCGTTCCTGAGCGTTTCGTCAAAGTTTTCGGCACCTTCTTCGGCCAGGAAGACCAGGGGCATGTCTTTCGGTACGTTCCGTTCTGCCATGACTTCTTTGACCTTGTCACTGGGGGTAGGGGAGACAAAGAATTTTTTAACTTCCTTTACGCCCATGTCTACCTGGTCGGTGGTGTAGAACCATCCTCTCCAGAACCAGTCCAGTTCCACTCCCGATGCATCTTCCATGGTGCGGAAAAAGTCTTCCGGATTGGGGTGTTTGAACATCCAGCGCTGTGCATAGGTCTTAAAGGCATAATCAAACAGTTCGGGGCCCATGATGGTTTCGCGGAGTATGGTAAGTCCGGCTGCGGGTTTGCCATAGGCATTGTTGCCTAATTGGTATACGTTTTCCGGATTGCTCATAATGGGTGCGATATAATCCTGGTTTCCCTTCATATAAGTTACCATAGAGGAAGGTTTTCCCCTTCTGGACGGGTAATTTTCCATAAAGGTCTGTTCGGTGAGGTATTGCAGGAAAGTATTCAGCCCTTCGTCCATCCAGCCCCATTGGCGTTCATCGGAATTGACGATCATGGGGAAGAAGTTGTGGCCTATTTCATGGATAATAACACTGATCATCCCGTATTTTACCCTGTCGGAATAAGTACCGTCCTCATCCGGGCGACCGTAGTTCCAGCAGATCATGGGATATTCCATACCCTGGTTCCTGGCATGTACGGAAATGGCCTTCGGATAGGGATAATCGAAAGTATGGCTGGAATACGACTTCAGTGTATGGGCTACCACCCTGGTAGAATATTCCTCCCACAGCGGATTACCTTCTTTAGGGTACAGGGATTCGGCCATAACGGTCCGGTTACCCATTTTCACGGCCATGGCATCGAATATAAATTTGCGGGAAGTGGCAAAGGCAAAATCCCTGACACTTTCTGCCCTGAATTTCCAGGTATTTTTCTTTTTGGAAAAGGATTTCTCCCTGGCTTCTACCTCTTCCTGGGTTACGATCACCACCGGTTCGTCAAAGGATCGTGTAGCCTTTTCATAGCGTTTCATCATGGTCTTGGTAAACACGTCTTTGCGGTTTTGCAATTCCCCGGTAGCCTCGAGCATATGATCGGCCGGAACGGTGATGTTCACTTCGTAATTCCCGAACGGCAGGGCAAATTCCCCGCTGCCCCAGAACTGGTAGTTCTGCCATCCTTCGGTATCGTTATACACGGCCATTCTCGGGAAGAACTGGGCTATTACATAGGTGTTGTTACCGTCTTTCGGGAAGTGCTCATAGCCACTTCGGGCCCTGTCCGTTACGTGGTTGTTTACATTATACCACCATTTAATAGAAAAAGATATCTTTTCCCCGGGTTGCAGGGGCTGGGGGATATCAATGCGCATCATGGTATAATTGATGGTGTAGGGCAGGGGCTTACCTTTGGAATCTTTTACATATTCGATGTTAAAGCCACCATCGAAAGGTTCTTTCAGGTATTTATCGGTAAATCTATCCGGAGTTTCGGCCGGGGTCATTTTTTCGCTGTTCCGGTCCAGGGCTGGAGAATTTTTGGATCGGATGTTTTGGTCCAGTTGTACCCAGAGATATTCCAGCTTGTCCGGAGAGTTATTTGTGTAGGTAATAATCTCTTCCCCGTATAATTTCTGATTTTTGTCGTCGAGTTCTATGTCCATTTTATAATCCGCCTGCTGCTGGTAATACGCAGGCCCGGGTGCTCCCGAAGCTGTGCGGAACATATTGGGCGAACTGAATTCCTGGTACATCTGGCGGAATTTGTTCTTGTTTATATGCCCCTGTTGCTGTTGCGGCGGTTCTTCCTGGGCGTAGGTCCCGGTGAGTAAGGCCAGGGCCAGGAAAGAGGAGAAAAATGTTTTAACTGAATTCATACCTGAGTTGTGTTAGTCGGTGAAATAATGTTGCAAATTAATTATTTTTTCAAAATAGGCTTCTTCCGGTTATAAATTTAACAGGCAATGGTCGTCGTCCCTGAGCAGGAGAAAGCTCTTCCGGATATTTTTTGCCCGGATATGTACGATATTCTGCTGTTCCGGGTAGGTTTCGTATAAAAGCCTGTTTTCGATTTCCAGGGAAGAGGGTAGCGGAGTATCCGGGATCTCCAGGTAAGATACGATCATACCCTCCTTGTATTCCTTGCCGATAAACCGGAATTTTTTTGTTTTACCATCCACCTTGACGATGAATTTATCGGTATAATACCTTTCGAGATAGGTGTCCGCTTTCGGGTCTTCTTTCGGGGTAGCTAATCTGGACCGTATGCCATACCGCTGATCTATGGTCTTTTCCAGGTCGTCTGCAAATACCCGGGAAATGATCTGTACGGCCTTCTCCTTTTCACTGTACCGGACGTTGGAAGTACTCACATAAAACTTATGCGCATTGACAAAGGCAAACAGTGGAAGGAACAGGGCTAAAACGGATATTTTCTTTAAGGTATGCATAAATGTGGATAAAAGGTAAAGAAAGCTAATCTTTCGTGGCGGAGGGATCATTGACCTCCTTATACCGGACGGCCTGTACTTTTAAAAACCGGGACAATGCCATCCGATCGTTGGCCTTTATGATCCGGTCATATTCCGGCTGTACGGAACAAAAGTATAAAAAATCGTATATCTTTTCTGGAACGATTCCCGAGGAAATAAAAAATTCTTCGCCATACCTGGTGTGTATTTTTTCCAGTTGTGTAGTTTTATTTTCCAGATAAAGACGGTTTTTAAGTTTTTTAGTACGACCGGACAGGATGTTGATCAAGGGGTCGATCTTTATGGAGATTGATCTTAATGGGTCGAAATCCAAATCGGTAGCAGCGTACAATTTCCTTTCCGATTTCGTTCGGGGAATTATATGAGCATTAGGCAGTCCCAGGCTCATGGCATTGACACTGTCTGTCCTGGCATTCCGGAGGTCTGATGTGAGGTTTCCGGTGAGGTTTTTCAGGATAACCTCATCCAGTTCGGTGACCTGTTCTTCCAGTTCTACAATAAGCGGGAATTGATCTGTATGAGCTCCGGAAATAACAATTTCTTTTTCCCGGAACTGGACAGCAGAAAACAACAGGGTATCACCGGAAGCTGCCGGGATGGAAAAAAAACCTTGGCTGTTGGTGATAGTGGCGGTATTTGTAGTCTTATTGATGACATGCACCCCTTCTACATCGGAAGAGAGACTTTCCACTTTTCCTTTCAGATTGTTTTGAGCGTAGAGATCACAGAGAGAAAAGGGAAGGACAAAGAGGAATACTGCGAGTTTTTTTCTGCAGTCCGAAGTGCTGCTGTGGTATGTTTTAGGTTTTTTAGCCATAGCGCATTCCCGGGGTTCAGTGTTTTAATGAGTCGGGGGCGTTCTCTTTTATATATTGTTCTGCCTTGACTTTCAGGGACTCGATCAGGGATATGGGGTCGTCGATGTTTTTTATATGGTCATAGTCTTCCTGTTTCGAGCAATAGAACAGGAAATCGTATACCTTGTCCCCGGGTATGCCCATAGAAGTGAAAACATGAGGTTGAATTGTTTTTCGGATCTGTTCGATCTTTTCTGTTTCTTTTTCCAGCCGTACGTGTTTTTTTAACCTTTTGGTCCGTCCGGTTATAGCGTTGATCAGAGGGTTTAACGGTACTATTCCGCCTCCGGTAGTCGCTTCTCTCAATTTTCTTTCGGCTTGACTCAAAGGTTGTTTATGTGCATTGGGGAATCCCAGGGTCATTGCATTAACACTGTCTGTTTTTATCTTTCGAAGGTCCGTAGTCAGGTTTCCTGTAAGGTTTTTGAGGACCACTTCGTCCAGTTCGGTAACCTGCGGCCTGAGATGAATGGTGAATAAGGGAGTGTTCAGTATTTCTGCTGTGATGGCAATTTTCTCATTGTGAAACTGAACAGCCGAGAACAGTACAGTGTCCCCTTCCCGTACCGGGATCTCAAAATAACCGCCGGCATCTGTAATGGTAGCAGTTTCGGAAGTCTTGTTGATGACATGCACCCCTTCTATATCTGAAGAGAGGCTTTCAACTTTTCCTTTTAATGTGTTTTGAGCCTGGATACCACATAGTGAAAAGGGCAGGAAAAAGAGCAGGAGTTTGTTTTTTCTCGTTCTTTGCAAACTATTCTGATATATGTTTTAGGAACAGTACGATATATTAATAAAAACTAACAACAGGTCACATTGCCTGTAAAGTGCATTTTATTAGTACAACAACCCTCCGGTTGGTTCATAACCGGTCTCCGGGCCCTTCGACCTGGCTCAGGATAAACCGGAGCCGAGGGACAGTTATTCTGAAATGGATTTACGGTAGTCCTCACTCTGCTTCACCAGGAACTCAATGAGCTCAAATTCATTGTCTTTTCGCAGGAGTGACTGGCGGGGTATCTTAGTATCACAATAATACAGGAAGTCGTCTATTTTGTCCTGGGGGACCTTCAGGTCCAGCACAAAGAACTCATCGTCATATACCTGTCGCAACACCTCGCTGACCTTGAGTTGTTTTTTGGGACCTTCTTCCGCTTCCTTTTTAGAGAGGAAAAGTGCCTTGAAAATATTTACGAAATTGACACCGTTTTGCAATTGGTGTTCGGGCGTTGCCATGTTCGGTACGTTGGAGGAATAATCTCCCTCATAATCGAACTGCTTAAATTCTTCACCTTTGAGCTCCAGGAATTTTTCCCGGTTTTCGGGGGTTATGACCACTTCATCCAGCTCAGTCACTTTTTCATTAACTTCTACCACCAGGCGGTTGTTCTTTAATATATCGTCATTGATCTTCACGCTTTTTAGCTGGTAGTTCACCGCGGAAAACACCACCTGGTCACCGGACTTTACAAGTATTTCAAACTCCCCATCCTGGTTGGTGGTTGTGGCCTTTTCTGTAGTAATATTGATAACGTTCTGGTTAGCTACACTGGTGTTCCTGTACAGTACTTTCCCTCGTAGAATGACCCTTTCGTCGTTTTGGGCGTATGTGGTCAGCGTACAGATGAGGGCAAGGATAAGCAGTATTTTTTGCATCGGGTCGTTTTTGGTTTGTATGTCAGTTGTGTACAGGTTCCCGAAATGGAAATTTCTTTCGTACAGGCGATGTTTGGTTTTACTTAGGGGTAAAGAAAACACAAGATTACCGGAAAAAAAACTGTACGGCAATTAAAGTTTTGTTAAATACAATATTTAAATTTACAAAAAATCTCGTTAAAGGAATTACGCGAAAAACAGCTTCATGAAGAACCTTATTATAGCCAGTACATCCACGGTACACGGTGGAACTTACCTGTCATATATTTTACCCCGGCTCGAAACCTTTTTTGCAAAAACTGATGAGATCCTCTTTATTCCCTATGCCAGGCCCGGAGGCATATCGCATGACGAATATACGGAAGCGGTCCGGAAAGGTTTTGAAAGCACAGGCAAAAAAATAACAGGAATCCACACCTGTGCAGACCCTGTAAAAGCGGTAAACGAAGCAAAAGCGGTGTTTACAGGTGGTGGCAATACTTTTTTACTGGTATCACAACTTTACAGGACCGGGATCATGGAACCGCTCCGCGAAGCGGTGTGGAACGGCACCCGGTATTTCGGCACCAGCGCCGGGGCCAATATTACCGGGCTTACGATGCAGACCACCAACGATATGCCCATCATATACCCGCCGAGTTTTAAGACCCTCGGGTTAGTGCCTTTTAATATCAATCCGCATTACCTGGATCCGTTACCGGGCAGTAAACACATGGGCGAAACACGGGAAACACGTATTAAGGAATTCCATAAACAGAACACCCAGCCTGTTGTGGGCCTTCGGGAGGGGAGCTGGCTGTACGTGGAAGGCGATGACATTACGCTCGAGGGCGCCCTTGCCGCCCGGATATTCGAACAGGGCAAAGCGCCGTACGAACTGGAAAGCGGCAATAGGCTTAACTTCTGGCCATCAGTGCGAAAAGACCTTTAGCCCGATGATGGAAGCGATAAGGGTGGTAATAAAAAACAACCTCCAGAAATCGGCAGGCTCCTTGAAAAATACTATGCCTACCAGTACTGTACCCACAGCGCCTATACCTGTCCATACGGCATAAGCAGTGCCGATGGGCAGTACCTGTGTAGCGCGGTAAAGGAGGTACATGCTTACAGATAGTGTGAGGAAAAATCCGGTGATCCAGAGATAGGATGTATTGCCCGTGGTTTCCTTGGCCTTTCCGAGGCAGAACGTAAAACCTACTTCAAACAGGCCGGCTATAACAAGAATTATCCATTGCATTTGTTTTCGGGTATTATATATTAAAAGATAATGATCATTCTTTCTTTTCGACGATCTTTACCTCGAAGATCTTGTCCCAGTTTTTGCCTGTGATAAAAAAAGAATCATTGCCGGAATGATAGGCAATGCCGTTGAGTACATCGAGGTTTTGACTTTGGGTGACCTTTTTCTTAAGCCCCCGGAAATCGACCACGCCTTCGATGGCGCCTGTTTCCGGGTTTATGATCATTACCCCGTCCTTTTGCCAGGTATTGGCATATATTTTACCCCTGGCATATTCCAGTTCGTTGGCCCGGGAAAAGACAGAGGTGTTGGTCACAGTCTCTATATGGTCTTTTTCTTCGAGAGTTTCCGGATCCAGTATCCATATTTTTTCGGTACCGTCACTTTTATAGATACGGGTACCGTCATTGCACAGTCCCCAGCCTTCTTTGCTGTGGCCATAAGAAAAGTCCTTTATTTTGTTAAAGGCCATATCATATACAAAACCGATCTTTGCCCTCCAGGTGAGTTGATATATCTTATCGTTCATAATGGTAAGGCCTTCTCCGAAATGCTCGTCTTTAAGGTCTTTTTTCTTCAGGACCTTCCCCGTTTTGTAATCTACTTTCCGGAGGGAGGACTGACCATTTCTGCCTGTGCTCTCATAGAGGGTGTCCTTATAAAACTCCAGCCCCTGTGTAAAGGCGTTATCGTCATGGGGATATTCGTTGAGAATGGTGTAGGTGTATATTTTCGGGGCCTTTTCGGAAAGCACGGTTATTGTTTTCGAGATCTTTTCGGAGGTGCCTTCGTAATATATCACGGCATCGAGGGTCTGGTGTCCCAGGTGGATGTCCTTTATGAGTAGTTCATTCCCTTCGGCATGCAGCCTGTTGCCGTCAATACTGTAAGCCACCGAATCGATCTCGAGCTTTTTCCTGTTGACGATATCTGCTTTCAGGCTATGGTTGTATTTTACCTTTTCCTGTCCTTCTCCGAGCCGTATGGAAAACTTTTTCGAGGTCTTGTTCCCGTTACAGGCCATAAAGAAACAAAGCAGCATATTGATAGTTAGCCATTTGAGCATTTTCATAAAAATAAGTTTAAGGGATGGCAATTTATTCAATAAAATTAAGATGGTGAAACCTTTGGGAAAATATAAAAAAGCCGTACCTTTGCACCCGGCAAGTCCTACACGACCAGCTCCTGCAGAATCCCCCAGGGCGGGAACGCAGCAAGGGTATGTGGTTGTAGCGGTGCGATGTAGGTAGCTTGCCTTTTTTTGTGCCCTGAATTTTCCTTCTTTTGGGCAATTGGTTTTTAGTTTTGGAGTCCTGGAGTTAGTGCGGATTATTAATGAACAACTTCAAAACTTATTGCTTCATATCGCATTATCTTATTTTTCCAAATAATCCCCGAGTTTTTTACCTGAAAAAAATTATCTTCGTTTGCTCGTTCCGCAATGGGATAAAAATACGATAAAATCTATGTCACAAGTGGTCTTAATTACCGGCGGGTCGTCGGGGATCGGCAAATCTATCGGAGAATTTCTGACTGCCAGGGGGTACAGGGTTTACGGTACCAGCAGGAACCCGGAAAGGGTGACCGGATCTGCTTTTCCATTGCTGAGAATGGATGTCCGGGAAGAAGAGAGCGTTGAGCAGGCAGTGAATAGTGTGGTTAAGGAAGAGTCACGTGTCGATGTATTGATCAACAACGCCGGGGTTGGCATTACCGGTCCGCTGGAAGAGATTCCGGACGAAGAGGTTAAAAACAACTTTGAAATCAATGTTTTCGGTCCTGTGCGGGTTATAAGATCTGTACTGCCCCATATGCGGGAACAGGGAAGCGGCCTTATTATCAATGTCACCTCTATTGCAGGATATATGGGATTGCCTTACAGGGGGGTGTATTCCGCTTCAAAAGGAGCGCTGGAACTCATCACTGAAACCCTGAGCATGGAGATCAAGAAGTTTGGTATACAGGCGGTCAATGTGGCCCCGGGTGATTTTGCCACTAATATTGCCGCAGGAAGGTACCATGCCCCGTTGAAAGAAAGTTCTCCCTATCGCGAAACTTATGGGAATACCCTGCAGACCATGGACGAACATGTCGATTCCGGCAGTGACCCGGAACAGATGGCCCGGGCCGTATACGCTATCATACAAAGCGGATCGCCGAGAATACATTATAAAGTAGGGGCCTCCATGCAGAAATTTTCGATAGTCCTGAAACGTATTTTACCGGATAAAGTATATGAAAGATTGCTGATGAACCATTATAAATTGTAGTTTTGTAGTCTTTAATACCATATCGTTTTTTTTAAGAAAAACACATGGGATCGGCCTGAAATCACACATAACCAATATATTAAAAGTTAAAACAATGAAATTTTTTATAGACACTGCCAACCTGGAGCAGATTGAAGAAGCACAGGCGCTTGGCGTTCTGGACGGGGTAACGACAAACCCTTCATTGATGGCTAAGGAAGGGATTACCGGGAGAAACAATATCCTTAAGCACTATGTAGATATCTGTAATATTGTAGACGGGGATGTTTCTGCCGAGGTGATCGCTACCGATTTTGAAGGGATCGTCAAAGAAGGGGAGGAGCTGGCTGAGTTACACGGCCAGATCGTGGTAAAGGTCCCGATGATAAAGGACGGGGTCAAAGCCATTAAATATTTTGCCGACAAAGGCATACGTACCAACTGTACCCTTGTTTTTTCATCTGGTCAGGCACTATTGGCAGCTAAGGCGGGAGCTGCGTATGTTTCTCCTTTTATCGGAAGGCTCGACGATATTTCTACGGACGGGTTAAGCCTGATCTCGGAGATCCGGCAGATCTATGACAATTATAACTTTTCAACAGAGATCCTTGCAGCATCTATCCGCCATACTATGCACGTTATTGAGTGTGCCAGGATAGGGGCCGATGTAATGACCGGGCCATTATCGTCTATCACCGGGCTGTTGAAACACCCACTGACCGATATAGGACTGGAAAAATTTCTAGCGGATTACAAAAAAGGAAACTCCTGATATTTCCGGAGTATACCTTGTTAAAATAAATATGGAAATGGCCTCAAAACTATTGTTTCGGGGTCATTTTTCTTTTAACTGGAGTTGGGGGGTTAGCGAAGGGAATTGAGTATAGCAGTGAATTCCGGGCTGTGGATATAGGTAAAGGCGTTTACGATTTGATTCTCTTTGTCCACAACGATCACCTTGTTCAGATTGTTTACAGTGAGCCCCTTACTGATGTTTTCCCTCTTTTGGGAGAGGTATTGATCGTTATCGCGCAAGCCGTTGAGGCTTATAGCCTCTAACCATTCATCGTAGTCTTCGTTGAGGCATATGCCAACAAAATTTACAGTAGGGTATTGTTGTTTGAGGTTCATCACATGCCTGTTGATGTATTTGGAGTGGCCATTCTGGAAAAGGGTCCAGAAATAGACCACCGTATTCCGGTTGTGGCATATTTTGGCCAGGTCGGTGTATTCCCCGTTCATGTCTATCAGTTTCATAGGGGGGATATGAGAGCCTTTTCTCAGTTTTTGTACGTTGGTATAAAGCGTTTCTATCTCGTCTATATATTCGTTGTCACTATTGAGTTCCCGGAACTTTTCTATAAACTGGGTATTATTGGCTTCGTCCTGGTCGTCCAGGTAGTAGGTGTAGGCGGTGTTGCGGAAAAGATAATCTTTCAGCCCTTTTTCTTTTACCTTATCATCGATAAGATCCATTTTGTGCAGGTAGTAGTGTACGCTTTTCTCGATAAAGTCGTCATCCCGGGCACATTCCTTTACACATTTCACGTAGGCCATGCTGTTGAAGTGATACACCATAAAGTCAAAATAGGGCTTGTAAAAGCTCAGGTTCTTGTCGTTGTAGTTTATGGTGTTCCGGTAGGCAAAAAAACCTTCCGGCATATCGAGGAGGTTCTTACGGTCTATGCCCTTTAGTCTTTTGTGCATGTACGGATAGAATTCCTTCGACTTGTAGCTTGGGTAGTTTATGGATGCCCGGGCTACGTTCTTTGCGGGTTCTGAGAGGCGCTGGGTAACGATAAGGTGCTCGTATTGTTGCAGTTTCATGTCCCGAAGAGAGTCTATTTTCCGGTCGAATTCGTCCGGTTTCAGGCTGTAGTAGCTATAAACGAGCTTTTGTTCATCCCCATCCAGGAGGTACATTTCAATGAGGAAGTTGTTCTTCTCCGCACCTCTTCCGGAAAATACGAGCGATTCGTCAAAATTGAGGGTGTTTACCCTGGCAAGAATGCTATCTCCCCCTTGTATAAACACATATTGATATTCCGGGAAGTGCCTGAATTTATACAGGTCCCCTTCATTGTCTTTAAGTTTTACTTTAAATACAAAGCGGTTTTCGCTGTCTAATAATGCAGTGTCTATCGGTTTGTCGTCTCTGAAAAGAACAACTATGCTATCTCGTGGATTTATGACTTCGCCTCCGAAATAGGCGATAGTATTTTTTGAATTATTACAGCCAATAAAAGGTAATACTAAAAATGCTATCAGCAAATTCCTCATACAATCCGGTTAAACATATAGTACTGAATACTATACTATTTATTATAGCAAAGCTAACAAACCTAGGGGTGTACCTGTGTTAATACCGAGTTAAAAAATGCTCTTATAAGGGAGGGTGCACCCTGTTGTAATAATGAACTCGTTTAAACTTTCCAGAATTGAAACGAAAAAGTTTAAATGAGTTCGTTTGTGTTTTGTTACTTTTGCATCGACTTAAATGAAATTCAAAAATAAAATAAATGTTAACAGTATCAAATCTTTCTGTTCAATTTGGCAAACGGGTGTTGTTCGACGATGTGAACATTACCTTTACCCAGGGCAATTGCTACGGGATTATCGGGGCTAACGGAGCGGGAAAATCTACCTTTTTAAAGATCCTTTCCGGCAAAACAGAACCGACTTCCGGGCACATACAACTGGAACCCGGAAAAAGGATGTCCGTATTGGAGCAGGACCACTATGCCTATGACGAATATCCTGTGCTGGAAACCGTAATACGGGGCAACAAGCCATTATTTGCCATAAAAAAGGAAATGGAAGATATTTACGCCAAGGAGGATTTCAGCGACGCCGACGGTGAAAGGGTAGGTGAACTGCAGGTGCAGTTCGAGGAAATGAATGGCTGGAATGCCGACAGCAGTGCTGCGGCCCTGTTGTCTAACCTGGGGATACACGAGGAATTTCACTATACCCCCATGGCAGACATGGACGGAAAACTGAAGGTTCGGGTGCTCCTGGCACAGGCCCTTTTCGGCAACCCTGACGTACTGATCATGGATGAGCCGACCAACGACCTGGATTTCGAGACCATAAGCTGGCTGGAACACTTCCTGGCCAACTATGACAATACGGTGATCGTGGTTTCTCACGACCGTCACTTCCTGGATTCGGTGTGTACACATATCTCAGATATTGATTTTGGAAAGATCTCCCATTACTCGGGGAACTATACTTTTTGGTATGAGAGCAGCCAGCTGGCAGCAAGACAGCGTGCACAGCAAAACAAAAAAGCGGAAGACAAGGCCAAAGAACTTCAGGAATTTATCCAGCGGTTCAGTGCCAACGTAGCCAAGTCCAAACAGGCTACTTCGCGTAAAAAGATGCTCGAAAAGCTCAAGGTGGAAGATATAAAGCCTTCCAGCAGACGATATCCTGCCATTATTTTCGAACAGGAAAGGGATGCCGGCGACCAGATACTCAATGTAGAAGGACTCTCGGTCACTATCGAAGGGGATACGTTGTTTCGGAACGTAGATATCAACCTGGCCAAGGGCGACAAGGTTGCTGTTATTTCGAGAGATTCCAGGGCAACAACCGCCTTTTACGAGATTGTCAACGGAAAGCAAAAAGCAGATTCAGGGAAGTACCAGTGGGGTATAACCACTTCGCAATCTTACCTGCCTCTGGACAATGCGGAATATTTTGACAACGACCTTACCCTGGTAGATTGGCTACGTCAATGGTCTAAAACAGAAGAGGAGCGGGAAGAGGTCTTCGTTCGCGGTTTCCTCGGAAAAATGCTTTTCAGTGGTGAAGAGGCCCTCAAAACCGGGAGAGTACTCTCCGGAGGGGAAAAAGTGCGCTGTATGCTCAGCAGAATGATGATGCTCCGGGCCAATGTGTTGATGCTCGATGAGCCTACCAACCACCTGGATCTGGAAAGTATTACCGCATTCAACAACACCTTGAAGAACTTCAAGGGAACGATACTGCTCACCACGCACGACCACGAATTTGCCCAGACCGTTGCCAACAGGATCATAGAACTGACACCGAAAGGGGTCATAGACAGATACCTCACCTTTGACGATTATATGAGGGACCCGGCCATACGGGAACAGCGGGAGAAGATGTATAATAAAGGATAAGGTCCCAAACTTCAGATTCCAAACTTCATCCCGGGGTTTATCACAGGATGAAGTTTGGAATTTAATTTTTACCCTTCAGCCGGGCGGCCTGGCCTTTCCAGTCGTCGCGTTTTATTCTGCCGGGGAAGAACTGTATGAGTTCGGTGACCTGGTCCATGTCTTGCTCCGTAAAATTGCTGATCTGTTCAAAGGTAAAAATACCTATACTGTTCAGTCTTTCCTCAATAAACGGGCCTATACCGCTTATTTTTTTCAGATCGTCCTTTACCGAATGGTCGGCCTTGCCGATGCGGTCAAAGTCGAGCGGGTTGTCCTGTGAGGTGTGGAGCGCTCCCCGGCGGTCCCTGGTCTTTCTGGCCTTAATGGTGTTGAAAGTGCTGTTGGCGTGTTTGTTAACGCTCTCCCGGAGTACCTCTTTTTCCGAGAGGCAGTCCCTGAGTTGCCTGCTGTATCTTTTGGAGAAATAGCTTCTCGCAAAAAAATAACCTATGAGGAAACACCCCAGGCATATAATGAACAATACAATATATTCTATTGCGGCTACCGGTGCTAACTGTTCCATGATATTTTGTTCAGATTTGGGTTAATTGACATTAATTTCTATCCTGCGGTTTTGCCTTCTGCCTTCGGGAGTGGCATTGGTGGCTATGGGGGCGTGGGGGCCTTTGGATAATGCTTCCAGCTTTTCTTCAGGGATGCCCACGCTTATCAGGTATTTCATCACGTTTTTTGCCCGTTGCATACCGATCCATTCATTGGCTTCTACGGGGCCCACATTATCTGTGTGCCCGGTAATGACCACCTCTTTTTCCGGATATTTGTCGAGATAGTTTTTCAACTCTTCGGCATAGGCCTGAAGCGTATTGTCCGGTTTGAATTTTTCCGATGCGAAATTGGAATACAGTATTTTGTTGGAAAGGCCTTTTTCAATAAGCGCTTTCCTGCTTTCCGAAATGTCGCGGTATTGTAATTCTATTCCTCCCCGGTAGCGCCCTTCTTCGTCAAAATCAAAACGTTTTCGGGACGATTGTGTCACGATCCGGTCCGGGTTTATACCGTAGGCTGTAAACTTTTCCTTAAGCATACTGGCCCTGGCATCGCCCATAGCGCTTTCTTCCTCCGTGTTGTGCAGGCCGGTGATGAGGAGTTCCTTGTCCTGGTGTTCGTTGAGGAAGTTGAAAAGGAGCTGCTCTATGTTCTCGGAAGTTCCGGTTACGGAAACAGAATCGGTATTTGCGGCGATGTAAAAATCGTCGAACTGTTCCAGGGCAAATTCACTGCCGTATTCTTCACGGGTGGCAACGGTGTCTGTTGCCACAGGTTCGGGAGAAGTTTCCTTCGGAGGCACCTCCACACACAGATTCTTGATCTGGCAGGCGTATATCCATATTCCGAAAGCCGACCAGAGCAGGAATACTATAAATGCCTGTATAAAATTTTTCATAGATGGCTTATTTTTGGTTGTCGTTTTAGTTTAGTCCCGCCTCAATTTGGATTCGTGGATGAGTTTTATTTCACCCTCGTCTATTTCATATGCCCATACCGGGGGGTGAAAATTACCATAATATGGAGTGTTTAAGCCATACTCAAGACAGTTTTCTTTAAGTTTAACGCTGTCTGTAATCTGCATGACGGGTTTAACATCTTCTGCCGTCAAAGAATCTTGTTTTTCATAGTAGATAAAAACTGGTTCCTGATTATAAAAAAACACTCCTTTGAAATTAGAACAAACATCTGGAGGGGTTAAGGTAATGCCAAACCTTAGTTTAGTTTTTGGTTTTTCAAAATAAAGACAAATATAGGATTCATCTATAAGTTCGTGATCTTTGGTCAGTGCGATAAATTCATCCAATTCTGCTTTTATTTTTTTGTTCAATATCACAGCTTCTTCATTTCTTTTCGTGCAGGAGAGAAAAGTAAACAGAGAAATTAAAATGATCAGGGTATTTTTCATCATATCATTATTTTGCACCAAACCCTTTTTTTAGATTTAGAGATTTCAACCTAATTAAGGTGATCTTGGTTTTTTTTACAAAACCGTACCTCTCGTCCGCATATTCCGTCAGGGAATGCTTGCCATTGTGGTACATATAGTGTTTCTGATAGCCATAGTCTTTAATGAAACTTTCCCTGGAACGTCGATCTCCCGGAAGACCTTGAGTGGGACCATATCCGGAAGGGAATTCATCCCACGGGTCATGATCGTCAAACGGATGACTGTGAATTTTATACAAAGGAGAAAAACCATTTACAAGGTCAAAAAAATCGGTGTCCATTTGTACACTTCCCAAACGGTTGTTGGAATAAATATAAAAGGTTTCTACGCCCGAACTATCCGAAAAAGCCTGCATTGCCTGCTCTGCATCACCGTTATCGGCCAGAAACTTGAACAACGCCAAGGCGGCACCTTCGTCTTCGACAGTTAAAAGGGTCAATTCTTCTATTTTCTCTCTTTTTTTTAATCCAAATTCAATGTTCCGTTCTATCTCTTTCTTATTAGCTACAAACGTACATTTGATCATCTTCTCCAAAATACTGCGTTTTACCAGTATGGATTTTCCGGTCTTGTCCGAAATGAGTTTGTGTACAACGTCACCGTTTTTGTCGTAATAGGTCTTGTTGTCTGTATAGCGGATATGCCCCATAGCATCTACCCGGTAAGTATCCGGCGGGTCGATCAGGTTTTGGGAGATGAGTTCATGGTCGATAAAAGGTTCATCACCAAGTAACAATCCCGAACCGTCGTGACCTGTATTGAGAATAAAATCTAATTCTCCGCTATGGCCTATGCCGGATAAATCTTCGGCCCGACTCAGGGTATCAGCGATAGAACGCACATTGATCTCCATAACATACTAGCATTCATTGAACAAAAGTAGAGCTAATCTTATTTCGGGGCCATGTTAATATTTGTTAAAAATATAAATTTCCTACAAAAGAGACAACCTTTGTATTCCGAAATTTCGGGAGGTCATGGGGTTTTTGTTACAATATAAAAGAGGTTTGTTACAAAATTTTGCGAATATTTTTGTTCTGATAAATAATTTTTAATTTAAATTTGCAGCAGAACAAAAAAAGAGAAATGAATCCTAACGTTTTGCATCATCACCATTTTTTCACTTGCACTCAGGCGAGGTGATAATGGTATGTATGTAATTCTTTAACCCATTATAGGCCCGTTTGAGTAGATCAAACGGGCTTTTTTTATTTCCGGAAGTGATCCGGAGCTCACAAAGAAAGATCATTTTAAAACAGAATCTAAACCGGGAAAATCATAAAAAATGAACAAACTTAAAATTGCTATTCAGAAAAGCGGGCGGCTCAATGAAGACTCCCTGGGGATCCTGAAGAACTGCGGTATTTCGGTAAATAACGGCAACGATCAGCTCAAGGCCGAAGCCTCGGATTTTCCGCTGGAAGTTCTTTTCCTTAGAAATTCAGATATCCCGCAATACCTGAAAGACGGCGTGGTCGATGCCGCCATTGTGGGCGATAACCTGCTGGTGGAAAAAGGCGAAGGAATACAGGTGATGGAAAAACTGGGTTTTTCCAGATGCAGGGTCTCTGTGGCCGTACCTAAAACGTTCGACTATAAATCGATACAAGACCTGGACGGGATGCAGATCGCTACTTCCTATCCGAATACCGTAAATAACTTTCTCGCTTCAAAAGGGATCAAGGCCGACCTGCACCAGATCTCCGGTTCGGTAGAGATCGCTCCCAATATTGGCCTGGCCGATGCCATAGTCGATATCGTATCCAGCGGGAGCACCCTGTTCAAGAACAATCTCAAAGAAGTGGAAGTGATCCTTAAAAGTGAAGCTGTGCTTGCTGTTTCGCCAAAAATATCGGGAGAAAGCGGGGAGATACTTCAAAAACTCCGGTTCCGGATACAATCAGTACTGAAAGCGAGGAATTCCCGCTATATTCTGATGAATGTCCCCAATGATAAAATAGAAGCTGTTGGACAGATACTCCCGGTGTTGAAAAGCCCTACCGTACTGCCCCTGGCCGAAGAAGGATGGAGCAGTGTACATTCGGTGATCGACAAGGACAAGTTCTGGGAGGTCATAGACGAACTCAAAGCTGTGGGTGCAGAAGGCATTCTGGTGTGTCCCATTGAGAAAATGGTGCTTTAATAATTTCACAAAAGATAAAAAGTATGGATACAGGTAATTTTAAACTGGAACTGATACCCGGCGATAAAATTTTTACGATCATTCCCCTTCTGCGGCAACTGGATGGTGAAATTTCGACAGAAATACTGGAACAAAGACTGAAGGGTATGGTAGAAGAGGGATATAAATGCCTGGGGGTATATGATGAAAATAAACTGATAGGTGTTTCGGGATTATGGATACTGACCAAATATTATGTCGGAAAACATATAGAACCAGATAATGTAGTGATACACTCCGATTACAGGGGCCGGGGAATCGGCAAATTAATGATGAACTGGATATTTGATTATGCCCGGTCCATGGGCTGTGATGCCTCCGAATTAAATTGTTATGTGAGCAATCCCGAAGGAGTTAAATTCTGGGTAAACTCGGGATATAAGATCATCGGGTACCATTTTCAGAAAAAACTGGGTTAATTTTAATAATGAACTCGTTTTACGGTCAATTAAAAAAGTTTAAATAAGTTCAAGGAGATAAAACATAAAGCTATGAACAAAATATATAACCCGGCAAGGGAAGAATGGTCGGAATTGCTGAAAAGGCCTACCAGGACCATTGGGGATATAGAAGCCATGGTAAAGGAAATATTCAGGGAAGTACAGGACAAGGGCAACAGGGCCATTGCCAAATATACCTCGCTGTTTGACGGGGTTGTTCTTCCGGAAATTAAAGTCACTCCTGCCGAAATGGAAGAAGCCAAAACCCAGGTTTCGGAAGAGCTCAAAGAAGCTATCTGTCTGGCAAAAGCTAATATTGAAAAATTTCACAAGGCTCAAAAAACAGACAAGGTTACCGTAACCACTACCGAAGGGATCGAATGCTGGCAGGAGAAGAAAGCCATTCAGAAGATCGGGCTGTACATCCCCGGGGGGACCGCACCGCTCTTTTCCACCGTATTGATGCTTGCCGTGCCTGCCGGAATAGCAGGGTGTGACGAAATTATACTGTGTTCTCCGCCCGATAAAGAAGGAAAAATAAATCCGGCCATCCTCTACACGGCCCAATTGTGTGGGGTAACCACTGTGTTAAAAGTAGGAGGGATCCAGGCCATTGCCGGGATGACCTTCGGTACGGAGAGCATTCCGCAGGTGTATAAAATATTCGGCCCCGGAAACCAGTATGTCACCGTAGCCAAACAGTTGGCCACACAACACGGCGTAGCCATAGATATGCCTGCCGGGCCTTCGGAGCTTTTGGTGGTTGCAGACCATAGTGCCAATGCCGCCTTTGTGGCCTCCGACCTGTTGTCGCAAGCCGAACACGGTACGGACAGCCAGGTCGTGCTCGTTTCTACTTCTAAAGAATTTATAGCGCAGGTAGAACAGGAAATAGAAGTACAGATAGAAGAATTGCCCAGAAAGAAAATAGCCCGAGCAGCGATACAGAATTCCAGGCTCATTTTCGTGGAAAAAGACAGCGAAGCGTTGGATCTCATTAATTACTACGGCCCGGAACACCTGATCATTTGTACGGAAAATGACGATTTTTATGTAAATGGTATTGTAAACGCAGGATCCGTATTTATTGGTAGTTACACACCCGAAAGTGCCGGGGACTATGCCTCGGGAACCAATCACACCCTGCCCACCAATGGCTATGCCCGGAATTACAGCGGGGTAAACCTGGACAGTTTTACCAAATCGATAACCTTTCAGAAAATATCCGAAACAGGAATACAAAATATCGGGAAAGCCATTGAGGTCATGGCAGAAGCAGAAGGCCTGCAGGCCCATAAAAATGCAGTAACCCTTCGGTTGCGGAATATACAGGAAAAAAAATAATCTATGTAAGGGCGCAATGCATTGCGCCCCCACAGGATGGCCAAAAAAAATGACCAATAAATAATACATGAAAACAATACCTTTTGATATAAACAAACTGGTCCGCCCTAATGTAGCAAAGCTAAAGCCGTATTCCTCGGCCAGGGACGAATTCAAGGATTTTGATGCTGAAATGGTCTTTATCGATGCCAACGAAAACCCGTTCTCCAGCGATGTTAACCGTTATCCCGATCCTCAGCAGGTCAGGCTTAAGTCTGAGCTGGCCGGGCAAAAAAATGTCAGGGTAGAGAACATACTGCTCGGAAATGGCAGCGACGAAGTGCTGGACCTGCTGTACCGGGCCTTTTGTGAGCCTGCACAGGATAATATCCTGACACTTCCCCCTACATACGGTATGTACAAGGTGCTGGCCGAAGTGAACAATGTGGAAAACCGGGAGATACTGTTGTCCAAAGATTTCCAGCCCAGGGTGGAAGAGGTCCTGGAGAAAGTGGACGATCATTCCAGGATCATATTTCTGTGTTCCCCGAATAACCCTACGGGAAATTCCTTTTCTGAAGGGCACGTAAAGGCATTGCTTGAAAGTTTTAACGGCCTGGTGGTCGTCGATGAAGCCTATATCGATTTTTCCGATAAAGAAAGCTGGTTGTCCCGCCTGGATATATACCCCAATCTCGTAGTGACCCAAACCCTGTCCAAGGCCTACGGACTGGCCGGAATACGGCTGGGAATATGCTATGCTTCCCCGCAGATCATTGCCGTGTTGAATAAGATCAAGCCTCCGTATAATATCAATGAACTCACGCAGCGAAGAGCTTTGGAACGGTTAAGGGAAACAGATGTTATTTTTTATGAAATACACAGTATTAAAGAGCAAAAAGAAGAGTTGTTTAAATCATTACTTCAAGTGAATTTCGTAGAAGAAGTTTATCCTTCTGACGCTAATTTTATCCTGGCCAGGGTAGATGATGCCAACAAAAGGTACGGGCAATTGGTGGAAAAAGGGATCGTAGTGAGAAACCGCACCACCCAGCCGCTGTGCAAAAACTGCCTGCGGTTTACCGTGGGGACACCAGGGGAGAACGAAAAATTAATAAAAACCTTAAATCTACTATAAGAGATGCCTGAGAGGTAATCCCTGCGTCACCCTGAACTGTCACCCTGAGCACAGCCGAAGGGTTGTTTCAGGGTCTCATCTTCCAAGATATGGCGGATGGGATGCAGAAACACTTCGATTGCACTCAGTACACGCAAGTTCAGCATAACGAGGTATGGCTTTTAAGAGATATTCCATCAATAAAAGAAACAAAAAATGCAAAAAGTACTATTCATAGACAGGGACGGAACCCTGACACGCGAACCGGAAGACGAACAGGTCGATGCATTCGAAAAACTGGAATTTTATCCCGGGATGTTCACCTGGCTGGCCAGGATTGCCCGTGAACTGGATTTCGAACTTGCCATGGTGACCAATCAGGATGGGCTGGGAACCGATTCATTTCCGGAAGAAACGTTCTGGCCGGTGCAGAATTTTATCCTGAAGAGCCTGGAAAACGAGGGGATTGTTTTTGATGAGATCTTTATCGACAGGACCTTTCCCGAAGAAAATTCACCCAATCGCAAACCTAAAACCGGATTGCTCACTAAATATCTTACAGGGGACTACGACCTGGAAAACTCCTTTGTTATAGGAGACCGCCTGACCGATGTGGAACTGGCCAAAAACCTGGGGGCAAAGGGGATCTTTATGAATAATCATACCAGCCTGGGAACGGGAGAAGTCACCGTAGAACAGGAAGCATTAAAGGCCTGTATTGCTTTGGAAACTGCTGATTGGAAAGAGATCTACGGATTTTTAAAACTCCAGAGCCGCACAGCATCCATCACCCGGAAAACCAACGAAACCGACATCGCTATCACGCTCAACCTGGACGGTACAGGAAAAAGTGATATCTATACGGGGATCCCCTTTTTCGATCATATGCTGGACCAGTTGGCACGCCACGGACAGATGGACCTGAACATCCATGTTAAGGGTGACCTGGAAGTAGACGAGCACCACACTATTGAGGATACCGCCATAGCGCTCGGGGAGACCTTTCACAAGGCTCTCGGAAGTAAATTAGGGATAGAGCGTTACGGCTTCTGCCTGCCCATGGACGATTGCCTGGCACAGGTTGCCATAGATTTCGGCGGAAGGAACTGGCTGGTATGGGAAGCGGAATTCAAGCGCGAAATGATAGGGAAAATGCCAACGGAAATGTTCTATCACTTCTTTAAATCCTTTACCGACGGGGCCAGGGCCAACCTGAATGTAAAAGCGGAAGGAAAAAATGAACACCACAAGATCGAAGCTATTTTCAAGGCTTTCGCCAAGGCCATAAAAATGGCAGTAAAACGCGATACCGAAAAGATGGTACTGCCATCTACAAAAGGAATGATCTGAAGTTAGAAATACGAAGTTAGAAGTACGAAGTTGGCTTAGTTCTCCACTTCGTACTTCTAACTTCTAACACCCGCCCTAAGCGAAGTCGAAGGGTTATACTTATGAACATAGTTATTATAGATTACGGAGCAGGAAATATACAAAGCATCCGTTTTGCCATAGAACGGCTGGGCTATGAAGCCGTTTTAACCGATAATGCCGGGACCATCCGTCAGGCAGACAAGGTGATATTCCCCGGGGTGGGAGAAGCCGGAAGTGCTATGAGAAAATTGCGAGCCACCGGGATAGACAGGGTTATTCCGGAGTTGAAACAGCCTGTACTCGGCATTTGCCTGGGTATGCAGTTGATGTGTAAATCTTCGGAAGAAGGCAGGACCAAAGGCCTGGGCATATTTGATGTAGATATCGTCCGGTTTTCCGATCAGGTAAAAGTACCGCAAATAGGATGGAACCAGATATCCGGTTTAAAATCGCCCTTGTTTGAGGGCGTAAAGGAAAACGAGTTTATGTACCTCGTTCACAGTTTCTACGCCCCTGAATGCAGCGAAGCCATAGCGTTGACCCGATATGATGTGGAATACGCCTCCGCGCTGCAAAAAGACAATTTTTATGGCGTACAGTTCCACCCCGAAAAAAGCAGCACCGCAGGTGCGAGGATATTGAATAATTTTTTAAAAATAAAACCCTCGTAGGGGCGCAATGCATTGCGCCCCCACAGGGTAAAACAATAAAACAGACATGAGGATTATTCCAGCCATAGATATTATAGAAGGCAAATGTGTACGCCTTTCCAAAGGCGACTACAATACCAAAAAAATATACAACGAAAACCCGCTCGAAGTTGCTGTGCAGTTCGAGGATCACGGCATTGAATACCTGCACCTGGTAGACCTGGACGGAGCTAAAAGCAGTCATATTGTAAACCACCGGGTATTGGAACAGATCGCCTCCAAAACCAGTCTGAAGATCGATTTCGGGGGCGGCCTGAAATCCGACGAAGACCTGAGAATAGCCTTTGAAAGCGGGGCACGTCAGGTTACCGGGGGGAGTATAGCGGTGAAGAACCGGGAGGTCTTTCTAAGCTGGATAGAGAAATACGGCCCGGAGAAGATCATACTCGGAGCCGACGTTCTTCCGGGAGAAACCGGTGAAAAGATCGCTGTGAGCGGCTGGCAGGAAAATTCAAGTATGGATTTAATTCCATTTATTCAGGATTATAAAGAACAGGGAGTTGAATATGTTATATGCACAGATATAAGCAAGGATGGCATGCTAAAAGGCCCTGCCTTTGACCTCTATCAAAAAATACTGGAAAACACGAAAGACATAAAACTGATCGCATCCGGTGGAATATCCGCTTTTGAAGAATTGCCCCGGCTGGAAGAAGCAGGCTGCGAAGGCACTATTATCGGCAAGGCGATCTATGAAGGAAAGATACATTTAAAAGAGCTGGAACGATACATCACAGCGTAATGCAGGTTAATCGTAGCGTCGCAATGCATTGCGACAACAAAAGGCATTACAACGATTGATAAAACGGTTTTAAAAATAAAATATCCTTCTCCTTGTGGAAGGTTATGATAATTATGCTGACAAAAAGAATCATACCTTGTCTGGACATCAAAAACGGCAGGACAGTTAAAGGAATTAACTTTTTAGACCTCAGGGATGCCGGCGACCCGGTTGAACTGGCCGAATTATATGCCAAAGAAGGTGCCGACGAATTGGTTTTTCTCGATATTTCCGCTACCGAAGAAAAACGCAAGACCCTGGCCGGACTGGTGAGAAGCGTGGCCGAAAAAGTAGATATTCCCTTTACCGTAGGTGGAGGGATAGCTTCGGTAGAAGATGTGGGGATATTGTTGCACAATGGGGCTGACAAGGTTTCGGTCAATTCTTCTGCCGTAAAGAATCCGGGGCTTATCGATGATCTTGCCGGCAGGTTTGGCAGTCAGTGCGTAGTTGTGGCGGTCGATGCCAAGCAGGTCAACGGGGAATGGCTGGTGCACCTGGTAGGAGGAAAGGTCCCCACAGATATAAGACTCTATGACTGGGTCCGGGAAGTGGAGCAACGCGGAGCCGGTGAAATACTGTTCACCTCGATGGACCACGACGGTACCAAGGGCGGTTTTGCGAATGAAGCCCTGGTAAAAATATCCGGGATGGTAAATATCCCCGTGATCGCTTCCGGCGGAGCGGGAAATATGCAGCATTTTGCCGATGCTTTTACCCTGGGAAAAGCCGATGCGGCCCTTGCTGCCAGTGTGTTTCACTTCAAGGAAATGGATATCAGGGATCTGAAAATGTTCCTGAAAGAACTTGGGGTGGTGGTGAGAATGTGAGAAGGTGAGAATGTGAGAAGGTGAGAATGTGAGAAGGTGAGAATGTGAGAGATAGTATATTAGGTATATGGATGTATTATAATTCTTATGGTAAATTCATATACCTGAATACCAAATTTTAAAAAGACATAAAATATGGAAATAGACTTTAACAAAGGAGGTGGCCTTGTGCCGGCTGTTATCCAGGATGCGGAGACCAGGGCTGTTCTTATGCTGGGGTATATGAATGAAGAAGCCTGGAAAAAGACCTTAGAGACCGGAAAGGTGACCTTTTTCAGCCGTAGCAAACAACGCCTCTGGACCAAGGGAGAAGAGAGCGGCAATTTTCTGTACCTGGAAGACATGAAGGTAGATTGCGACCGGGATACCCTGCTGGTAAGGGCAAGGCCTCAGGGCCCTACCTGCCATACCGGGACCGATACCTGCTGGAAAGAAGAGAACACATCTCATTTCGGGTTTCTTTCGGTCCTGGAAGATGTTATCAGTGACCGGAGGGCAAATACTTCCTCAAAAAGCTATGTGTCCTCCCTGTTCAATGCAGGGATGAACAAGATTGCACAAAAGGTGGGAGAAGAAGCGGTTGAAGTCGTTATAGAGGCCAAGGACGACAACGAAGACCTGTTTCTCAACGAGAGTGCAGACCTGTTGTTTCACTATCTGATCCTCCTTCAGGCGAAAGGATACACTTTAGCCGATGTGGAGAAAATTCTCCGTGAACGGCATAAAAAGTAAGTGTTTTTTTCTATATTTAAGGAGAACATTAATATATGGATTATGAAAAAACTTGCACTGTTCCTGAGTGGGGTCCTGTGTACCTCCATGGTGATATTGTCCTGCAATACCGCTCCGAAGACAGACCCGTTTGCAGCACTGACTTCCAATACCTGGATGCTGGAGACCATGGAAGGAAAAGAGGTAGATTCCACCAGTTTTGCCCGGGGAGTCCCCTATCTGGATTTTGATGCGGAAGAAATGCATGTTTCCGGCTTTGCAGGGTGTAACAGGGTTACGGGAGGCTTTGCCGTAGAAGACAAGAACGGTATAAACCTGGATAAACTCGCTACCACCTTTATGGCCTGTGCCGGAGTGGACGGAGAAGCCGGGTTTTTATCTGTTTTGAGAACAGTAACCAACTTCGAAATAGAAGAAAAAACACTAAAATTCCTGTCTGAAGAAGGAGAGGTCATGACGTTTGTACCGAGAGAGGAATAAGAAGCTGCTAAGTATATGACAAAAATCAAAAACCGTTATTTTGGATTTAAGACTTCATGACATAAGATATATGACTGGAATTGCAGTCAAACTTTGCAAATCTGGAAAATCTCCATTTAATTTCAGTCATCTTATTTACAGATTATTTGGTTTATAATGAGGGGCTGATACCCTTTTCATCATATTTAAAGTCTTATATCTTACATCCTTCGGTCTTACGTCATTGCTGATGATTTTGTGTCATGTATTAAAACAAAATTTGAACAGTTCCTAAGCCGCTGTCCGGCATTTCACGCTATGACAGTCCGCAAAAATTGATCGTATGAAGAAACCACAGGGTCGGAGAAAACGCAGGAAAGGCATTGGTTCCGTTCCGGGAACTCTCACGTATACGGGGACACGGCCGGAACAGAAATTTTATATTGAAGTTATAGATTATTCCAGAGACCATTGCTCCCATAAGGTCTACAATGATGTTAAAGAGGTCTTTGAATATGCCGGAAGCGAAAGTGTAAGCTGGATCAATGTCAATGGCCTGCACAATGTCGAAGCCATCGAAGCCCTGGGAACGTTTTATAAATGGCATCCCCTTGTCCTCGAAGATATTGTAGATACCTATCAGAGGCCCAAAATAGATGAGTTTGACGATTATCTGTTCGTGGTATTCAAAATGATATACTACGAAGAAGAGCGCCCGGTTATTGAACACCTGAGCCTTATCATGGGAAAGAATTATGTGGTGACCTTCCAGGAATCCCATACCGATGTGTTCGACGACCTCAGGAAACGGATACTCGAAAACAAGGGCAGGGTGCGGGGAGAAAAGGCGGATTACCTGCTTTTTGTACTTCTGGATGCCGTTGTAGATCATTATTTCCTGGTCATAGAGACCCTGGGAGACAAGATCGAAGACCTGGAAGATGCGGTTTTTGAAGAAAGTCACGACGATATTTCCAAGGATATACTAAGGCTCAAAAAGGAAATGCTGAGACTCAAAAGAGCAGTTTTCCCTGCCAGGGAGATCGTAAGCCGCATAGAGAAATCGGATTCTGACTACATTTTACCGCATATCAAGAACTACTATCGCGATCTTTACGACCACACCATTCAGGTAGTGGAATATATAGAAGTCTACCGCGAAATGATCCTCAGCCTTATGGAAATGTATATGGGGACCATAAGCAACAAGATGAACAATGTAATGAAAGTGCTTACCGTGATAGCCACCATATTCATTCCGCTGACTTTTATCGCGGGGATATACGGGATGAATTTCGATTATATGCCCGAGTTACATGGAAAATACAGCTATTTTATCCTCCTGGGGACCATGCTGCTGATATTCATTGGCATGCTCCTTTATTTCAAAAAGAAAAAGTGGCTGTAAAAATACCGCTTTAAACCGCTACGCTCACATCCAGCAACTGAACACGGTCTTTTATGGTTTCTATGACCATGCCCATCATCCTTTTGTTCAGGGCAGAGGAGTTCTCAATATAGGTCAGGTATTCCTCTACCGTAAACTGGCCGATGATCATTCCCTTGAGTGAGTTCCGGAATTTAATGTCCTTTTGAATGGCATTTTCGATGTATTCCAGCCGCTTTTCGAGAGTAAGGGTATAAAACACCCCTTTGTGCTTGTTGGCATAATTCCTGAAAGCCTCGACCAACAGTTCCCCCTGCAGTTTGATAACAGGACGAATGGTGACGTTTTGAAAACGTTCGTCGCTGCTCATTTCTTCATAAACCAATGCGTTTGGAATTTCCGGACGGATGTGAAGTAAGTCCTTTGTTCTGATGTCCATAACGAAGTTTTCTTAAAGATACTTTATATCAACGAGGGAAAAAGCCCGCAGGCCGCATAGTTGTTAACTATCTTATAAACAACATACCTTCTGACAATCGCGGGCAGGAAAGGAAGGGGGCAGGGTTGCACACTATTCCTGCGTTATAGCTGCCGACCTGATGATAAGGGGCATTCCCAGGTCAAATTCACGTTATTTTAACAAATATATTATAATTTTATAAGCAGCTTTGTGTATTTTTGACGTTAAGTACCAGGAGGTTGTATCCGGAACAAAGAAAAGAATCAAAAACTCCCGGATATTAGTCCGGTTGGGCATAAAATTTGTTAGACTTGGGAGTATGAGACAGCTTGTAATATTACTTATCGTCATGGGATTTTCCGCCTCTTTGGACGCCCAGGAAATGCTGCCCAAAAAGTCTATCCCGATCCGGGCAGAAAATTCCGCTTTGCCCAATACAAATACACCCGAAAATAATTCATCCATATTCAGTTCTCCGGAATTTTTGCCATCACCGAACTTAAACCTGAATAAAAATAATACGAATTCCTCCTTTGACCTGTCGACTTCCGAGAGTGACAATTTTATGGAAAAAGAGCAATTCCTGAACCCTGGAACAAAATACGAAAAGCGTCTAAACCGGAGACAAGGTGAAGGGGAGGACCGCGGAGGTAATTACAAAGTAACCAGGTACCTGGGCGATTTCAAGACAAAATCCCGGGCCGTAAAGATTGTATGCCGCGACCACGAGTATGTAGATGGCGACCGGGTAAGGATATATCTCAACGACAGTATAGTGGTGGATGATATTGTCCTGGAGGGCGGGTATAAAGGATTTGACCTGCCGCTTCAAAAAGGTTTCAATAAGATAGATTTTCAGGCCCTTAACCAGGGAACTTCCGGTCCCAATACGGCAGAACTCCGCATATACGGGGACCAGGGAGAACTCCTTTCTGCCAATGAATGGCTGCTCAATACCGGGGGAAAGGCAACGATGATCATTGTAAAAGAGGATGACGAGTAATATCAGATCTCTTTCTGAAAAGCCACCACATCCAGTACCTTGCCGAATTTTTCCCCTACGTTTTTAAAACAGGCGCATTGTGTATAGCCGCATTTTCTGAACAGGGCCATACTTCCTTCGTTGTCACCTGTGATGATGCCCAATAGGTTTTTGAGGCCGTTTTCCCTTCCTTTTTGTTCGAGATATTCCAGGGCTGTTTTGCCGATGCCTTTTTTTTCGAACCCCGGTTTCAGGTATATGGTAACTTCGGCCGTACGGTTATAGGCTTGCCTTTTTTTGTAGGGGGCAAAAAAGCAATAACCCGACGGTTTATCGTCTGCACAGATCAGGAAAGAGGTATAAAGGGGATGCCCTATGTAGATGAACTCTTTTAATTCATTGACCTGTAAAGATTCCGTATGAAAAGTGGCCGTAGAGTTTTTTATATACCAGTCGTATATTTCTTTTACTTCCGGCAAATGGTGTTCCTGTAACTTTTCGAATGTGATGTTCATGGATGTTGTATGGTGTGGACAAACAATATTCAAATATATATATATATACAAGATTTTGTTTAAGGCTTATGAAGAACCGTTTTCTGCGGTATAGGTAAGCAGTACCACTCCTGATGAAGAACTCCTGGTATTGGTCAGTTTTAGTCTGAGGCGTTTGTTAATATTTTTGAAAAGCAGCTTTCCTTCTCCCAATATTACTGGGTGGACAGCCAGCCTGTACTCATCAACCAGTCCCAGGTTGACAAAGGAAGTTATGAGGTCTCCACCTCCGTATAACCAGATATGACCCTTGATGTCCCGTTTGAGGTTCAGTACTTTTTCCCTGATACCGGAATTGATAAAAACAGTGTTGGAGCCGTCGCTTTTTAGCTTAGTGGAAAACACATATTTTGTTTTGCTGTGCAATAGTTTATAGGCATCCCGGAGTTTTGTACCCGTATTCTCCCCGGGCTGGTAGTTTCCCCACGCTTCATAACTCTTTCTTCCGTAAAAGATAGCATCCACGCCGTCTAGAATTTCAAAGAGAATGTCCCCGAAATCTGTTTTATCATCCTTGACGAGCCAGTCTATTTCCCCGTTCGGCCCTTCTATATGCCCGTCGAGGGTTACGGCGAGGTCTAATATTACTTTTCCCATATACTTTCAGTTTATTGGTGGAGATTCAGGGGGATTTCCAGCTGACCCTTATTCCCTTGATGCCGTTTTTTACTTCCCTGTGGTCATGCAGTATGTCAAAACCGTTCTTTTCATAGAAACCTATGGGTGACCTGTATTTTTCTCCGTTGTGTTTGGGTTCGTTATCGTTGTCTATGACCCATCCGTGAAGCTCGGCAGTGCGTTCCTTGGCAAGTGTCAGCAGGCGGGACCCGAGCCCCTTACCTTGTTGATCGGGGTTTAAAAGCATGGCAAAACACTGCGCTCCGTCACGGATAAAATAAACAAGCCACCCTTTGATGTTCTTTTCATCGTCCAGCAACAGGAGATGATGTTTGTCTGCCAGGGAGCGGAGGTATTTTTCAAAAGACCTGATATCGGGGAGTGAAAGGGCATTCGGGTATTCCCTGTTCCAGAGGTCCAGGATCTGCTGTTTTTGTTTCTCCGAAAGGGCTCTCTTTTCAATAAATTCCATTTTACGTATAATATAGGGGTTATGATCGGCGAAATGACGGGACATTATACAGCCCCGCCGATTCCTGTTTTTGCGATAAATATTTGTGGTCCGTCCGTCTTATAGACTTTTTCCGGAGCTCACCTTTACGGATGAGTTAATATACGGAATTTTTCTGTTAGAAGGTCTTAATCTCCAGGACAGCACAGCCAAAACTGCAAATAGTGCAGGAGCCGTTATTTCCCCGATACCTTCGCTATTTGCCAAATGTGAAAAAACAGCTCCGGTCATGGCAAAAAAGAAACCTGCGTAGGCCCATTCTTTAAAAAGCCGGAACCGGGGTAGCAACAATACAGTCACCCCGATTATTTTCCACGTTCCGAGAATGGACATAAAATAGGAAGGGTACCCCAGGTTCAATATACCATCAGCGGTGCCCTGCAATCGTAGTAATTGTGCAATACCACCCGAAAGCATACCGAATGAGAGTAAACCCGTGGTGATCCAATAAGCAATTTTCCTGCACTTTTCAACTTTATTATTTTGTTTCATTTTAAAAAGATATATGGTTATATCTTAATAATGATCGAAAACATTTGAATTGGACACAGGCGGGATTTTTTTGATCCCGGATGGATGGCAGACAGGAAAAAACCGGGTGATCTAATGCTCTTTTGATCCTTGAAGATACGTTTCCTTATCCCAGGCAATAACCTGCACCCCTGTTGAATAATGGATCTTATCGGGTTTATTCGATCGTATTAAGCCGTTAAATCGCGGATAATTGACTTCGGCATGATGTAATTGAATATCGTATACAGGCCATGCTACATGATGAATGTCAAAGGTATTGATGGTACGCTCCGTATCCTGGAAAAGGGCATATCTTTCGATGAGCCAGTGATCCAGCGGGGTCCTATCCCGGACCGGAGAACCAATGGTATATTTTATATTTAAATGATCGTTATAATTTTGATTTAAAGATGTATATATCCCTTTATCTCTATTCATAGTTGAATAACGGTATGGGAGTTCTGAAAGCCGTTTTGCTACTTCACAGGAGATCTTCGTTCCGCCTTCGATACTTAAAAAATAAACCCCCGGTTTGTCACGGTATCTGACATAGGTCCTGATGTTGATCTCGTCGAAATCCGAGATCGGGGGAAAGGAGGGCAGATACCTGTACCTTATCTTTTCCATGGTAAAAGCAACAAGGGATACCCAGGCTTCCCCGTTATGCAGGTCGATTTCCAGTTCGTCCGGAACAAATTTCTTCAATTCTTCCGGTTCAACCCTCCAATGCAGAAATACGGCATTGTTCCATTCCTGATAAAATTTCCAGTTTCCCTGCGATAGCTCCCAGGGACGGTGTTCGGTAGTTTTGAGTATTTGTTTTACGGTCATGTTCGAATGTTTTACCTGCTAAACGCCTTTCCGGCATCTTCGGGCGTATTTACAAAATTGATCCGGCCTGTTCTGTTACTTTCACGAATAAAATCCCTCAGGCTTTTACTCGATATGTTTTCAAAGTTGCCTATGATGGCCAGTTTAGCGTTGTAGTTGGAGAATTTTTGAAGTATTTCTCCGGCCACCCCGGTTTTCAGGTCAAAAAACGAGGGGATGAGATGTTTTTCCCGTATCATGATATTTTCTGCTCCCTGATACATACTGTTCATCATAATATCCAGGGCATCCTGTGCATTTTTGATCTCTACCTTATCCGAGATGAGTTCTGCAACGGAGACATGGTTTATTTGCCTGATATTAATTTGCATAGTTGTTTGGCGATCTGGGGTATATCGTTAATCCCGGGTGTTTGTTATTGTATTTTGCAAGCGCAAATATAACAATTACGGATCAACACATGGGAAATTCAGTAACGACAAAGCAATTCCCGGAAACCAGTTATAAAGGATTTGCACCAAAGGAAGGATGCTCCAGAGTAATTATAAGCAAATGGGAATACAGGGAGGTGTTTATACCGGAGAAACCGGCCTCAGGGATAAATCTTATTCCGATTACGGCTTCCATTTCCGATCTTAATGGATGGTTGAGCTTGTTCATAAACTCTTCCTCCCATAATAGATAAAAAATATTAACTTCGTTTACCTTTGAAGAAGGCATAAATGGCCATGGCATGTCCGTGGCCAAGGCCAAAGTCATCTTTAAGCCATTGTACAACCTGCCCGGCTTTGATTCCGGGAGTTAATTTTCCCTGGTGCAGGAGTCCTTTTTCTGTGGCAAGTTGTATAAAATCTTCCGGGCTTTTCCCGGTTTTCGTTTCAATATTGGTTAAATACGCTTGGAATGACATAAAATTAATGCTTTAGGATTTGTTACATACAAATTTCCCGATAATACCTGATATTCCGAAGGTGCAAAAAGGCCATTTCAGAGGGTATAATGGGACAAATGTGTACTTTTGGGAAACGCCGGCCTGAAATTCCGGATATTATTTTTTGCGACAGGTGCTTTTACCTTGCCCCAATGGGTATGGATACCGCGATCACCATAAAAAGGGGATTAATTTACAGGTCCGTTTCTGATAATCGGAATACACATCTCCAAACAGGTCGGCCAACAATTGTTCTTCCTTGTTGATCTTGGCGTACAACCCGAATATATAGAGCCCGGTAATGACAATGCCTACTATTCCTCCCGTAACAAGGCAGGTTCCTATAAGTGCCGCAATAAATCCGGTATAAATAGGGTGCCGTACAAAACGATAAGGACCTGTTACGATCAGCTCGTGATCTTTTTTGGCGGTGACACCGCCACTCCAGTTCCATCCCAGAAGTAAACGGGACCATATGGAGGTGAAAATACCGCATACACAAAGTAAAACCCCAAAATTCTGTATGATGTCGTATTGAGGTATGATGCTTTCTGCTACCGTGCCTTTAGTAAAAAAAAGAGGTAAATACAGTGCGGAAAAAATAATGACATATCCGGAAAATGCAGCGATTTTCTGGGAAACTGTACGGGTGCTGACATTTTCTTTGGTCTTGTTGCGCTGCCACAACCATATGATAGAAAATAACAACCAGCAAATAATGGTTGTATAAACCTGGGGACTAAGGGAAACGTTCACAGTGTATTTTGATTGGGTTGAATAGCGTAAAGATACGATTATTTACTTTTTAATTTAGTACATGAAAAAAAATCAGCTATGATATAAGACCGCAGGACGTAAGACATAGGACTTTAAAATGTGGATAAAAAGGTGTCAAACACAACCTTATAAACTGAATAACCTGTAAATAAGTGAGCTAAAATTAAATGAGTGATTTCAAAATATAAAGTTTAATTACTCCTCGGTCTTATATCTTATGTCCTGAAGTCTTAAGTCCGGGAATAATAGATTTTAAAATTTTTGTCAATTAAGAGAGTATTAACTTCCAGTGCTATATGTTTTGCTCAAACCGGATAAAGGCCATATATTTACAACATTAAAATCTCTTTATAAATATTAGTTTTCAGTAGAGTCTAAAAGGCTTTTGTGTACGCGATCGGCTTTTCCGGCAGGATCGGGCGCAATTTTTGTATCTAATTTTATAAAGAGTAAATCATGCATAAAAACATAAAAATAGCCGTGATCGGCGGTACAGGTAAATCGGGAAAATATCTTACCCGACAACTGACAGACCAGGGTTTCCCCATAAAACTACTTCTGAGAAACCCCAAAAATTTAATAATTAACCATCCGAATGTAGAAATTGTAGAAGGAAATGTAGCTAACTATGCCGATGTTCTTCGGTTAATAATGGATTGTAAAGCGGTTATAAGTACATTAGGATTGGGTGTCCCGCCCAGTGAACCTACTATATTCAGTCAGGCAACGGCAAATGTTATAAAGGCAATGAATGTATTGAATGTGCACCGCTATATTGTAATTACCGGCCTTAGTGTAGATACGCCTTTGGACAACAAAGGGCCGAAAACTGCATACGGAACGGTATGGATGAAAAAAACGTTTCCGGTTTCAACTACGGATAAACAAAGGGAGTACGAAATACTTACCGCAAGTTCTGTGGATTGGACATTGGTTCGTCTCCCACTGATAGTACAAACCGAAGAAAGCTGTAAAGTGGATATGAGCCTGAAAGATTGCCCCGGAGATAAAATAAGCGCTACGGATCTGGCAACTTTTCTTATCGGACAACTGGATTCGAAAAGTTTTATAAGGAAAGCTCCTTTTATTGCTAATATTTAATTTTGTGGATACAGGATGTCTAAAAGAGTGGAATCCAGTCATGCGGAACTTGTTTCAGGGTGACGTAAAAATTAGCTTTTAGGCATCCTTTACTTTTTCTGTTACATGGAACTGCTGCTCTCTTATTTCATAAATTATATTGTCCTGGTTATTTTCGTCTTTTTTACCTGTAATGCGTTTAAACCCGTTTCTTTCCAGCAATCTTTTTGAGCTTTCATTATCCCTATGGGTATAGGCCTCAATAGACTCGAGGTTTAAGTTGTAAAATCCGAATTCAAGAATACTTTTTAAAGCCTCGTTCATGATGCCTTGCCCTTGAAATTCAGGGCTTAAGTCATATCCGATCTCTGCGGTTTTACGGCCTTCCGGAAAATTCCACAGGCAAATGCTTCCGATCATTCCGGGATTGTTATTTTCGGAGATGCTCCAATAGTACATATCCCCCTTTTTTATTCCACCCTCAATTTTTGAAATAAAAGCAAGTGCTTTTTCTTTTGATCCTGCATCCGGCCTTTTAACAAATTTATTGACCTCTTTGTCGGTACGCAGGTAAGCGATCATTTCCCAGTCTGCGGAATTTAGTTTTCGCAGGGAAAGCCTTTCCGTATTTATTTCGATAAAGTTATTGTTATTCATGTCAGTTCTTTTCCTTAAAACAATATTACGAATATTTTTATGGCGCAACGTATCGACCGTTGACCATCCCTATACAGGCTGTCTTCTAAAAATAGTCTTTACGTCACATTGTTTTGTTCTGTTAAACCTTCTTTTAATTGTAATAAAAACAATTAAAGCTATCGATTGGTGTTGAAAAACGCAAAAAACTCAATTTATTTTAAGAATAATTCATTTTTGCAAATATTATACAACAGATGGTGAATTTAAGACAATATTAACATTTTTAAACTACATACATTTGATGAAATGTGAAAACACTACTATAAAGGTATTTTTTTAAGTAAAAATATCGGGATCATATCAAGTAAAACCACCAACCAATTTTAAAACTATTGAAAGCATGAAAAAAAACTACCAAAAGAGGCGAATGCGTTTGTATGTCCTTCTGCTGTTTTGCGGAACGATGTCTTTTGCCCAGAAGAAAGTAAGTGGGGTTGTCACTTCTGAAGATAACAACCAACCTTTGCCTGGTGTTTCTGTACTTGTGGTGGGTACGACCACAGGGGTATCTACCGATTTCGACGGCAAGTACAGTATCAGCGTTCCTGACGATAATAGTACCCTGGAGTTTTCCTATATCGGGATGATTTCACAGCAGGTAAAGGTAGGGGGGAAGGCCACGATAAACATCACATTAAAGACCGATGTTTCCACACTGGACGAAGTGGTTGTTGTCGGTTATGACACACAGACGAAGGAGAGCCTTGTGGGCTCTATTACCCAGGTGAAACCCAAAGATCTGAAAATACCCTCGAGTAACCTTACTACCGCATTGGCCGGCCGGGTTGCAGGGATGATCTCTTATCAGCCTTCGGGAGAGCCCGGGCAGGATAATGCCCAGTTTTTTATCAGGGGTGCCACCACTTTTGGTATCCGCCAGAGCCCGTTGATATTGATAGACGGTATTGAATTAACTACAAACGACCTGGCGAGGATGCTGCCGGATGATATAGAGAGTTTCTCGGTTTTTAAAGATGCCACTGCAACGGCAATCTACGGTGCCCGCGGGGCAAATGGCGTCATCAGCGTAACCACTAAAACCGGGGAAATTGGCAAACCCAAAGTGAATTTAAGATATGAAAGCTCCCTTTCCCAACCAACAAAAAATGTGGAATTTGCAGACCCTCTCACATATCTGCGCCTGCACAACGAAGCCGTAAGAACCCGCGACCCTTTGGCACCGCTTCCGTATGCCCAGAATAAAATAGACAATACCTTACTGGAAGGCAGTAACCCGAATGTCTATCCGTATGTTGACTGGCAGGATGAGCTCCTCAAGGATTTTACCATTAACCAAAGGGTTAACTTCAGTGTGGCAGGTGGCGGCAAGGTGGCGAGATATTATGTTGCCGGTGGGTTTTCGCAGGACAACGGTATCCTGAAGGTAGACAATCGGAATAATTTTAACAACAATATAGACCTCAAAAAGTTTTCACTAAGGTCTAACGTAAACATCAACCTGACCAAGACCACAGAAGCCATTGTCCGGTTAAATGCCACGATCGATGACTATACCGGCCCTATACCGGGAGGATCACAGGTTTATAATATGATAACCCGGTCCAACCCGGTAAGGTTCCCGGCTTATTTTGAACCGGATGAGGCCAATGAATTCACAGAACACATTTTGTTCGGTAATGACGAAGGAGGGAATTTTCTTAACCCTTACGCAGAACTGGTACGCGGTTACCGGGATTACAGCCGCTCTTTGAACCTTGTACAACTGGAGGTAAAGCAGGAACTGTCTTTTGTGGCACCCGGATTGCGTTGGCGGTTTCTGGGGAATATAAACCGTACTTCCGCCTACGGGATCAACAGGGCCTATAACCCGTTCTATTACAGGGTTGGCCTATACAATTCCGCAGAAGATAAATATACCTTAACCCCCTTGAATGAGGACAGCGGTACCGAATTCCTGACCTTCGATCCGAATGATAGCGACAGGATAGTCAATTCCGTGATATATATGGAAACCGCGTTGAATTATGACCATACTTTTAAGGAAAAACACACGGTTAGCGGGCTTTTGGTTGGGATCATCCGCGATTATGTGGATGGCAATGCCCAGGATCTTCAGCTTTCCCTGCCCAGCAGGAACGTAGGGTTGTCCGGACGGTTTACCTACGATTACGACAGGAGGTATTTTGTAGAATTCAATTTCGGCTATAACGGTTCGGAGCGGTTTTCCAAAGACCACCGCTTTGGCTTCTTCCCGTCGGTAGGTGCAGGATGGGTGATCTCCAATGAAAAATTCTGGAATATAGAAGCGGTGAATCGCTTAAAGATAAGAGGTTCGTATGGTGTAGTAGGAAATGATGCTATCGGAGACAGAAATGACCGTTTTTTCTACCTGTCAAATGTTAATCTGATCGATAATTCCAGGGGAGCCTCTTTCGGGACGAATTTCGATTTTTTCAGGCCCGGGGTATCCATATCCCGTTACGAAAACCGCAGTGTTACCTGGGAAACCGCGTATAAAAAGAATTTTGGCCTGGAGATAAACATGTTCAACGATGCCATCCAGTTCCAGGGCGAGCTGTTCTCCGAAAAAAGGACCAATATTTTACAAACACGTAGCGATATACCGTCTTTGGTTGGCCTTCAGGCCCCTATACGTGCTAATGTAGGCAAAGCAAAATCCAGGGGGTTTGAGCTTACATTGGATATAAATCACCAATTCAACGAAAACCTGTGGGTTTCGATCCGAAGCAATTACGTAGATACCCGCAGTGAGTTCACGGTTTTTGAAGAACCGGATTATGCAGGGTTTGGTACACCCTGGCTGTCCAAGGTTGGCCGGCCTTTAAACCAGGCTTACGGGTTTATAGCAGAACGCCTTTTTGTAGATGAAGAAGATGTTGCAAATTCGCCCCGGCAGGATTTCGGTGAAGTCATGGGCGGAGATATAAAATACAAGGATATTAACGGGGATGGTGTAATTACAGATCTGGACCGTGTCCCCATAGGAGAGTCCACCCAGCCGGAGGTCAGTTATGGTTTCGGCTTTTCGATAGGGTATAAGAATTTTGATATTTCAGCATTCTTCCAGGGCCTGGGCAGGATGTCCTTTTTTATAGATGCGTTTAAACTAACCCCTTTTTCGGATACAGATGTTTCCGGCGACCCCTATTACGATTATTTACCCGAAAAGAGATCGGAAAATCAAATAATACAGGCCTTTGCAGATAATCATTGGTCTGAAGACAACAGGGATATTTACGCCATGTGGCCGCGCCTCTCCACATATCCGGTATCTAACAATACACGGACCAACACCTGGTTTATGCGCGATGGAGCCTTCATAAGGCTGAAACAAGCCGAAATAGGCTACAATATAAAAGGCAGGAAAGGAGGCCTCCTCGGTCTGGCCGATATCAGGATCTACCTCAGTGGCACCAACCTGGTACACTGGAGCAAATTTAAACTATGGGACCCCGAACTGCGTGGCAAAGGATTTAATTATCCGTTGCAAAGAGTCATAAACCTTGGCGCCAGAGTTAACTTTTAAAAACTAAGACTATGAAAGCAAAAAATATAAAACTGATAGTGCTGTCCACACTTTTGTGGACCACCTCCTGTGAAAAATACATCGATGTGGTACCGGATAATATAGCCACCATAGACATCGCTTTTAACAGCCGGGTCAATGCAGAGCGCTTCTTTTATACCCTCTATGGTTATATGCCCGAACATGCCTCGACCTCCAATCCGGGCCTGATCGCAGGAGATGAAATATGGCTGAATGATGTAGCAGGCAGGGATTTGCCCGGGTTGAATATAGCCAGGGGCAACCAACGTGTCACTACCCCTTATTTGAATTACTGGTCGGGTTTTGGAACATTTATAGCCCTGAGGGATTGCAATATATTTTTAGAAAATATAGACAGGCCAAAGGATATCGAGGCACACGAAAGGGAAAGGTGGATAGCGGAAGCCAAATTCTTAAAAGCGTATTATCACTTCTGGCTGCTACGGATGTACGGCCCTATTCCTATTATGGACGAAAACATCTCCGTAGATAGTGATATAGAAGAACTGCGCAAAGAGAGAAGCCCGGTAGACGAAGCGGTAACGTATATTGTCTCTCTATTGGACGAAGCCATTGCAGATCTGCCCCCATTAATTCAGAATCCCGGAGAAGAATTGGGAAGGGTCACCCAGCCGGTTGCCGCGGCAGTGAAAGCAAAGGTGTTGATGTATGCAGCGAGCCCGATCTTTAATGGCAACAGTCAGTATGCAGGTTTTACAAATGATGAAGGAGAGGATTATATAAACCAGACATTCGACGCCTCCAAATGGGAAAAGGCAGCAGTGGCCTGTAAAGAAGCGATAGACATAGCTGAATCCAGCGGCCATTCCCTATATACCTATCCCGGCTCAGCACAATTCGAACTATCCGACTCTACCATCGTTAAAATGAGTTTGCGCGGAGCCGTTTCCGAAAAGTGGAATCCCGAAGTCATATGGGGGAGTGCCAACCCCACCGCCGGGTCCCTGCAAAATTCTTCCTTTGTAAGGGTAGATGCCGGTGTTAAGGCCGAAGTGGTGGAAAGGGTTAATTCTAATTGGGCGCCTACGTTCCGTATGGCAGAGTTGTTTTATTCCAGCAATGGCGTTCCCATAGAGGAAGACAAGGCCTACAATTACAGTGGCCGGATGGACCTGAGAACCGCAGGTGCCGATCATAAATATTATATACAGGAAGGGTATAAGACGGCCGCTCTGCATTTTGACAGGGAGCCGAGGTTTTATTCCTCCCTGGCTTTTGACGGTGGTATCATCTATGGCCAGGGAAGAAAGAATGACAAGGACCCCTGGGTGGTCCAGGCCAAAAGCGGACAGGTCTCTGCCAGGATCAACAGTTATCAGTATAGCGTTACCGGGTACTGGCCCAAAAAACTGATCCATGAAGATGATATACTGGCCAATAACTACACCCAGGAAACATATCCGTGGCCGATAATAAGGCTGGCAGACCTCTATCTTCTTTATGCCGAAGCCCTCAACGAATCCGGAGGCCCCGGTGCCGAAGTGTACCAATATATAGATAAAGTAAGGGAGAGGGCAGGCCTGGAAGGCGTTATGACCTCCTGGGCCAATTATTCCAATAAGCCCGGTAAACCCACATCAAAAGACGGCCTTCGGGAAATTATCCACCAGGAACGCCTCATTGAACTGGCTTTCGAAGGGCACCGGTTCTGGGACCTGAGGAGATGGCTAAAACTGGAAGCATATATGAACAGTGATATTAAAGGATGGGATATTGACCAGGAATCAGACCTGGAATATTACCGCTTAAGGACCATAGACCGTACCGTGTTTACCAAAAAAGATTATTTATGGCCTATTCCCGAAGCAAACCTGATCGTAAATCCCAATCTGGACCAGGCGCCCGGCTGGTAATTTTTTTAAACTTTAAATGATTAAAAAATGAAAAATATACATTTTTATTGTTTGCTGTTGTGTTTTGTTGTTTGCACAAGTTGCGATGACGATATACGGAGGCCTTTGGTTGCGGACGATATCCCTCCGGGGCAGGTGACGGACATAGAAATAAAGAGCATATCCGGCGGGGCTGATATAACCTATGCGCTTCCGGGTGATGATGACATTTTATATGTTGTGGCCCGGTTTCAACGTACTACCGGTGAGATGGCGAGCGTAAAGTCTTCCGTATATAATAACTCATTGACCGTAGAAGGGTTTGGGGATACTAACGAATATCAGGTACAATTATTTACCGTAGACCAGAGTGAAAATGAATCCGAACCGGTGGATGTGGTCATAAAACCCAAAACGCCTCCCATTCAACTTATCCGGGAGAGCCTGAGCATGGAAGCAGATTTCGGGGGAATGCACCTGTACTGGGAAAATGAAGCCGAGGCCCCCGTTTCCCTGATCGTACTCACGGATAACGAAATCGGACAGACAGAACAGATAGAAGTACGGTATTCTTCCAGGAAAGAAGACGATTTTGCCGTACGGGGCTATGATACTATCCCAAGGTCGTTCAGTGTTTTTATCCGGGACAGGTACGATAATATTTCTGAAGTTAAAGAAACCACTGTATCCCCATTATTTGAACAGTTACTGGACAAAAATCTTCATGCTCCTATGTCACTCCCACACGATGCACCCGATGCCTTCGGATGGGTGATGTCCAACCTGTTCAACGATGACATCGGTTCGGGTTTCCATACGCCCCAGGGTTGGAAAGACGACGACCCCTTGCCGACATACGAGGGCCAGGACCCGCACTTCTTTACATTCGACCTGGGGGTGACAGCCAAACTTAGCCGTTTGAAGTTCTGGCAAAGACAGGGGTCGTGGATCTATTTTCACGGAAATCCCAGGTATTACGAAATATGGGGAACAGACCAGCTCAACAGCGATGGCAGTTTTGACGGGTGGACCAAACTCGTGGAAAACGGAGAGGTCATAAAACCGTCCGGGCAACCGCTTCAGCAAAATTCCAGCGAAGATGTAGATGCTGCGGCCAGGGGAGAGGAAGCCACCATTATTTCCAGTGCGCCCCCAGTTCGCTTTATACGCTTTGTCAATTTACAAAGCTGGGCAGGGCCAGGAACCACCTACCTGCATATCATGGAAGTAGAAGTGTACGGCCAGGTTGTAGAATAATTTAAAAACAAAGCTATGATACCTATAAAAAACATATTGTATAAAGCATGGGCGCTTATCCTTATAATCGGGCTAAGCTACTCGTGCAATTCGGATATATACGACACCTATGATGATTATGTCGATCAGGAAGAACCGGTGAGTGTAGGGAAGCCCGACACCATTATATCGCGTTCGGGAAAGGAACGTATATTGTTTCAAGTATTCATTAATTCAGACCCCAAGATAAAAGAAGGTGTTATTCGATGGAGTGCGGAAGACTCCACAAACTTTAAAGTGGACCGTACCACATACCAAAGAGATTCGCTGAACGTGGAGGTCCGGATACCCGAAGGCAATTATGATTTTGAGGTATATCTCAAAGACAGTAAAGGAAACAAATCCATTGCCGTAGAACACTCCGCAACGGCTTATGGCGAAAATTACAGGTCCAACCTTGTATCGAGAATAGTCAGTACATTCTCTTTTGACGGTGCCCGGGCTATGATGGCTTTTGTGTCCGGTACTGAAAATGAAAGGAATACGGAAGTTAAATATACCAATACGGCCAATGAAGAAACCGTAGAGGTTATTTCCAGGGAAACAGATACAATACACCTTCCGGGTTGCGATGTGGAAAAAGATATTATGTACCGTACCTATTATGTTCCTACTCCGGCAGTGGAAGGTGTGGAAACCGCTCTCGATGAATTCGGATCGGATTGGAAAGTACTGGAGCTGCCAGAGATACTCCCGATCATAGAAAACATCACCTTTACGGATATACTGGGAGGGGTTACCGCAGATTGGAATAACCCGGACGGGCTGGACCTGAGACTGGATTTCGCCTATACGGCAAACGGGGAAGAAAAAACACATACCGTAGAATCCGGAGAAATAACAGGGAAAACCGCAATTTCCGGGATGGAAGCAGGAGAACAGGAGGTCCGGGTAACTATTTCGGACACAGAAGGCAATTCCTTTGGGCCCCAAACCTATGTCGTTGCCCCGGGAAAAGCAGTAAAACTGGACAAAAGCAGTTGGACCGTATATGATTTTTCGTCCGAAGAACCCGCTGAAGGAACGGAAACTTATCCCGATAATGGCAAGGCCATGGCAGTTATAGACGATAACCCGGATACCTTCTGGCATTCTGCCTGGGAAAACGGAACCCCGGAATATCCCCATTATGTGGTGATCGATATGGGGGCCGAAAAAACCATTGGCAGTTTTGAAGTGTTCAGGAGGCAGGGCAATGACAACGGACAGACCAGACACCAGTTCCTGGTCAGCAGCGATGGGGAAAACTGGACGGATGCCGGAACTTTCGACATGGATCCCGGTACGGATGAAGGTCAGAATTATACAATAATGTCAAATCCAACAGCGAGATATTTTAAGTACGTAGCCATAGAAGGCCCCGATCATTATGCTTTTCTGGCAGAGATCCATGTATATGGCCTGGAATAAAAGGGAGAGACAAGTTCCAACTTCCAAAACATAAAAAGCCCCGCCATGGGGCTTTTTATAATATGTACCAGGTCCAATCTAAAATAACAAACCTTCAACCTGCAACCTTCAACCTTCAACCGGTAGCCGGTGACGGGCAATAAAACCTACCTCCCCATCTCCCTGACAGCCATAAGTTCCTCCCGCATCTTCCCGGTAATCCCGGGATGTTCTTCTGCAATATTTTTGGTTTCGGAAGGGTCATCCTTTATATTGTAGAGCTGCTCGTTTTCAGAGAAGCCGGTTTCTATGTCCGGCCCCCAGGTGATCTTCGGCCCGCCATCACTCGGAGGGATATATTTGTAGTCCCCGCTCACATAAGAAAGGACCCCGTGAGTTGCTTCCTGTACCACTCCTTTACGGCCCGCAGAATCTTTTCCGGTAAGGACATCCCAGTGATTCTGTGTGTCCGGGGCCTGTCCGGGCGCAATATCCTGCCCGGTATGCGCGGCAAACGATCCTATCAGGTCTATCTGGCTGAATAGTGTACCGGAAGTGCTCCCCGGCTTTATCTGCCTCGGCCATTTGACGATCATGGGGATTCGTGTACCGGCTTCGAAAGCACTGTATTTTCCGCCTCGGAGAATACCGGAAGGATGGTGGTCACCGACCAGCTCCCCGGCCTGGTCCTCGTAGCCATCGTCCAGGACAGGGCCGTTGTCACTGGTAAATATTACAATGGTATTATCTTCAAGCCCGAGCTCCTTTAAGGTTTTGGTCAGTTCACCCACAGTCCAGTCCAGTTGTACGATAACGTCGCCCCTGGGGCCTCTGTCTGTCTTTCCCTGGAAACGCTCATGGGCGATCCGGGGTACGTGAATATCATGGGTAGAGAAGTAGAGGAAGAACGGTTTGTCTTTATTCTCCCGGATAAAAGCGGTAGATTTTTCTACCAGCTTATCTGCGAAATCCTCATCCCGCCAGAGCGCTGCTTTGCCTCCGGTCATAAAACCTATACGGCTGATACCGTTTACGATGGTCATATCGTGTCCGTGCGACCATTTGGTGGTCAGGAGTTCCGGATTGTCCTTTCCCGTGGGCCAGTTGCCTACTTTTTTCCGATAATTTACCTGTATGGGGTCGTCAGGGTCCAGGTTGACCACGTGGTGGTTCTCTACAAAAACGCAGGGCACCCTGTCGCCCGTAGCGGGAATAAGAAAAGAATAATCAAAACCTATTTCCAGCGGTCCCGGGGCGATCTTTCCATTCCAGTCCGGGCCATCTTCACCGCCGAGCCCCAGATGCCATTTACCTACCACAGCCGTTTTATATCCTGCCTTTTGTAAAACACCCGGCAATGTTTCCGTTCCGGGTTTTATAAGGCTCGAAGCATCGCCCGGGGCCACACCTCTTCCCTTGGCCCTCCATGCGTATTCTCCGGTAAGAAGGGAGTACCTGGACGGGGTACAGGTAGAAGCCGTGGTATAGGCATTGGTGAACTTTAAGCCATCTTCGGCCAACCGGTCTATATGAGGCGTGGGAATTTCACCACCATAAGTGCTGATGTCTCCATAGCCCAGATCGTCAGTATAAATAAGTACCACATTTGGCCTTTTCGGGCCGGTTTTCTTTTCAGTGCTTTTTTTAGTGCCGGAAGGAGACCGGTTACACGACAAGAAGAATACAATCAAAAAAAGGCATAACGCACTAAGCAGGTATTTCATGTTTTTGTACAGACAGATCATTACAATGGTGTTTATTAGTTGTGTTATCGTACAAATTTAAAAATGTTTTCGAATACACCGTCTATAAATTGTAACATAATGTTATGAAATTTGATAGATTTAATTTTTTATCCGTATTAAAATTCACATTTTTAACACGTTTTTATTGAATTTTAACTAAAAGTAGTGTTTTGTTAAGAAAAAATTAAGATTTAAAATTGTTTTAGGACTCATTTTTTTTACATTCGCCGCCAACTAATTCAAATTTAATTCATATGAAAGCACCATTACGCACATTTTTTGTGCTTAGTTTGACGTTGCTTGTGCAATTTATTTTTGCACAGGAAAAAACTGTTACTGGAACGGTGGTCGATCAAAACGGTATGCCGTTACCCGGAGTAAATGTATTGGTAAAGGGTAGTACAAACGGTGCCCAAACCGATTTTGATGGAAATTATTCCGTCCAGGCCAACGTAGGGGATGTTCTGGTTTTCTCCTATATCGGACAAAAGACGGAAGAGCGGACAGTGGCCGCCTCCGGAACTATGGACATTACGCTCATACAGGATGCGGAGGCATTGGACGAGGTGGTGGTCACCGGGCTGGGTATCAAAAGGGAGAAAAAAGCTCTTGGGTATTCGCAACAGTCTGTCAATGGAGATCAGCTCATACAGGCGAGAGAGACCGATGTTGCCAACGCGGTAGCCGGTAAGATCTCGGGGGTACAGATCGTGGGGAACAACAGTTCTACTTTCGGAGAGTCCAGGATCAGGCTCAGGGGGAACGACGATCTCCTGTATGTGGTAGACGGGATCAGGATCTATAATTCCAGCGACATTAACACCAATAATATCGCTGATATTTCTGTACTGAAAGGAGCTTCTGCAACGGCCATTTACGGACCCGAAGGGAGGAATGGTGTTGTTATCATTACCAGTAAAACGGGAACATCCGGTGTAGCTAAATTTCAAATAGATCATTCCATGGGACTGAATTCGGTGGCCACGCTGCCGGATTATCAGGATGAATACGGAGGGGGATATAGCCAAACGTTTAACGTATTTGAATATGACCCTTCTGCAGACCCCGCCGAATGGGCGGCTTTTGACGGACAAAAATATCCCGATTTCTGGGCCGATGAAAGCTGGGGACCGAGATTGGACGGGCAAATGGTAAGGCACTGGGATAGCTGGATCCAGGATACACCTGAGTTTGGAAAACTCCGTCCCTGGACTAAATCCCCGAATGGTATCAGGAGTTTTTACGATACCGCATTGACCACCAATACCACCTTGTCGTTTTCCAAGGCCGGAGATAAATACAATATTATGAGTACGGCCACATACATCAACCAAAATGGTGTGATCCCCAACTCGAGTAACAAATCGATGAAAATATCGATAAACGGTTCTTATAATGTCACCGAAAAACTGAAATTTATCGCCAATATCAACCTGGAAGACAGGGATATGTTGAACAATCCCGATCAAAACTACAACAACCTGGGATCTAATTTTAACCAGTGGTGGCAGCGACAGCTCGATTTTAAAAGGCTCCGGAACTATGTCCGCAATAGTAAAACTGTTTCCTGGAATATCCGTGGGCCGAGAGATGCAAGGCCTTTATACTGGGACTCGCCTTACTTTCATTCTTATGAAAATGAAGCGCATTGGAACAAGAACACCTATTTTGCAAAACTGGGCATTCAATACGAGATCAATGACCATTTGAACTTTGTTTTTGATGTCAGGAAAACATTCCACTCTTATATGTGGGACGACCGGGCAACGACCATCAGTTTGCTCGATCCCGCATCTTACGAGGAAGAGCATTATCGGCATGAGAGGCAGGATTTCTTCGGGATGTTGAATTACAACAACCGTTTCTTCAATGATAATCTCGATGTCGATCTGTCCGTTGGAGGAGAAAAGATAAAAAAAGACTATAGAGGACTTAATGCCACAACCAACGGAGACCTGATGATCCCAGATTTTTATAACCTGGCAGGGTCGCAGGATCCGGTTACGGCAACAAATGAAACCGAAAGAGAAAAGAGGAACGGATTGTTTGCCAAGGCCTCTTTCGGGTATAAAAGCACACTGTACCTGGACGGGTCGTACAGATTGGACTGGTCATCCACAGCCAGGTCAGATGCCAACAGGGTAGAGACCTACGGTGGCTCACTGAGCTTCCTGTTGCACAATGTATTGCCGGACAACGACGTCCTGACATTTGCCAAGCTCAGGGCCGGTTATGCAAGTGCCCCGTTTTTCCCGGATCCCTATCTTACAAAGAACGTATATGATGTAGGGTCGCTTTATCAGGGTACCGGAAGGATCGGCGTGTCTGATACTCAGGAAAATCCGGCACTGAAAGGCGGTGTGAGAGACGAATTTGAAGTTGGTGCGGAATTGCAATTTCTGAGGAACAGAATCTATCTCGACCTTACCTACTACAACAGAATTGATACCGACCTCCCCATTAATGTACCATTGGACGGAGCAACCGGGTATTCGAATATAACGGTAAACAGCGGTCAGCAGACTACAAAGGGGTTTGAGATCGGTTTAACCGGGGAGATTTTCAAATCTGAGGATGTAAGCTGGGAGCTCGGGGTAAATTTTGCAACCATGGAAAGAGTGGTCGATGAGCTGTATCCCGGCATTGATGCACGGGATCTGAGTACTTATACTTCAAATATAAGGCTGCAGGAACGGGTTGGAGAAAAATGGGGACTCTTCTACGGAACGGGTTTTGCAACCGATGATAAGGGAAATATTATGTTTACCGAAAATGATGGGAACTATTATTACAGTATCCAGCAAAACAAATTCCTCGGCTCTTTATTGCCCGATTTTACAGGGGGTATTACTTCGAATTTCAAATACAAGAACATTTCCCTGGCTCTCGGATTTGACTTCCAGAAAGGCGGAAAGTATTATTCGAGAACAGAACGGTACATGGATCACTCCGGGCTTGCTTCCTATACCGCAGGCTTAAACGACAAAGGGAACCCGAAAAGGGATCCCGCAGCTTCCGGCGGGGGAGAGCATATCGTCGGTGTATTGCAAACCGGGATAGACGACCAGGGAAATCCTGTCAGCGACGGAACGGTGGTAGATACCTATGTCGATCCGCAGGTGCTGTATAACCTGGGGAACCTCGGTAATATCTATGAAAATAATCTCCACGATGCCTCATACGTAAAACTGAGGACTGTTCGAGTGGGGTATGATTTCAATAAAAGTCTCATAGAAAAGTTCAACCTGTCTGCCGCTTCTATTAGCGTATTTGCCAACAACCTGTGGCTGATTTCATCCGATCTCCCGTGGATAGACCCTTCAGAGCTGGAAAAAAGGAGTGATATCAATTGGGCGGAAGCCGGTACATTGCCAATGACACGTACTATTGGTGTCAATTTAAACTTAACATTTTAAACAGAAATGAAAATGAGTAATTTATATCAATATATTGGATGGGTTCTGTGCCTTACAATACTGTACAGCTCATGTGACACTGTCGATTATGGCGACACTAACGATAACCCGAATGGCCCGACCAAAGGGGTTACTTCCTTATTACTGGCAAATTCATTATCAAATATCCCGGACATTGTGATTGATGAAACCCCCATTCTGTACATGCAACATATTACAGAAGGACAGTATCCGGGCGCATCGAGATATTCCGGATTGACATATAGCTATGACGATTGGTATGTGGGCCCGTTACAGGATCTGAACAAGATCATAGAGCTCAATAGTGATCCCGAAACAGCAGACGATGTACTGACTTACGGAAGCAACGACAATCAAATAGCCGTAGCCAAAATAGTCAGGGCCTATTTCCTGCACTATATGACCGACAGGTGGGGGGCACTCCCATGGTCGGAGGCTTTTATGGGGATTGACAACCCTCAGCCGAAATTCGATACACAGGAGAGTATATACGATTTTCTCTTTGCCGAGATCGAAGAGGCCTTGTCGCTTATAGATTACGAAACTCCTGCGCCGGACGGGGACTTTTTGTTCGACGGGGACCTGGAAAGATGGGCATCGTTCGCTAATAATCTTAAAATGACCATGGCGTTGAGAATATCAGATGTAAAGCCCGGGCTGGCCCAGACCAAATTCGAAGAAGCTGTGGCATCGGGATTGCTGGTAATGTCAAATGACGATAATATAGAGTATCATTACGGCACCGACGATAACAGCGACAGTCCGTGGAACGATAATTTCAAAACCCGTGAAGACTACATCCTTTCCCGGACCATGATAGAATCTTTACGGGACAACCTCGATCCGAGGCTTTTTAAATATGCAGAGCCGGCGAGGGACAGTGTTTCCACAGTGACCAAGTTCCCCGATGGAATGGATGCGGGTTATGTAGGGGCCCCGAACGGCAAGGTAAACGGAGATGTACCGAATTACTCCTTTATGCCAGCTGAGATCATTTACACCCCCGACTATCCTTCCCCGATCTATACGGCTGCCCAGGTAAAATTCGCCCTGGCGGAAGCTGCCGGAAAAGGATGGAATGTAGGCGGAAGCGATGCAGCCACCCTGTATGAAGAGGCCATTGTTGCGTCTATGGAATATTGGGGGATTAGTGAAGAAGACACTGCGGACTATATTGCCGACCATCCTTACGGAGACATTGAAGACATCGCCTATGAAAAATGGGTGGCATTATACCTGAACGGTCCCGAAGCCTGGGCCGAATGGAGGAGACTCGACGCTCCTTCCCTGACACCTTCTTCCTTTGCGAATGATCCGAGGATCCCGGTAAGACATGCTTACGATGCTTCCATCGCAGATAATAATAAAGCCAATTACGATGAAATGATATCCTTCCAGGGACCGGATAATCTGCATACCAGACTGTGGTGGGATGTTAAATGATCGATCATGTTTAGTTCTAATTTTGTAATTTTTTGAATTAGAAAAGGCCGCCTTAATTATTTAAGGCGGCTTTTTTGCAAACAGAAACCCGTATCATATTGAATATATGTAAGATATAAAAGCAGATTATTAATAATATGATAAAAGTGAAACAAAAGTGCTTTATCATTAAAAAAATCTTACTAATATTGTACTTATAAATGAAGACAAATTTTATCCATATCATTACCGTCATCGTCATTGTGATTATTTCACCCTGACTGGGAATGGTATGTACAATATATTTTTGATGCAAAGCCTTCCCGGAAAAACGGGGAGGCTTTTTTGTTTCAGCTTATAGATTAAAGTATGCAAATGGTACACCAAATAGTCATTATTATTATTGTCATTGTGAACTCACTCCCGGGTTGATACAGTAATGATATGCCATAGCAAAGGGCCTGTATCAACCAGAAGGAAGATACGGGCCCTTTGTTTTTACAGTTTTATTCTTTTTTGGATATGATAAGAATAAGTAATATAAAACTCTGTAAATCAACACGGTAATTAATTGTAAAGAAGATTGAGTTTAAAAAACGGTTTTAATGTTAAAATACTGGTGATTTTATATCAAATAATTTAGCTGATCGTAAACTATAACAGGAAAAATAAATATTTATTAAATAATGTTAAACAAGTATAGCAAACAAGTAACTCAGGATCCGACACTACCCGCTGCGCAGGCCATGTTACATGCCATAGGCCTGAGCGACGACGATCTGAAGAAACCACTCGTCGGTATCGCAAGTACCGGTTATGAAGGAAACCCCTGTAACATGCACCTCAATGGTTTGTCCGAATATGTAAAAAAAGGTACGGAAGAAGCCGGCCTTGTAGGGCTTATTTTTAACACCATCGGAGTAAGCGACGGTATTTCCAACGGAACACAGGGAATGCGTTATTCCCTTCCTTCCAGGGATATTATAGCCGATTCCATAGAAACGGTCGTCGAGGGGATGAGTTATGACGGAGTTGCCACGGTAGTGGGATGCGATAAGAACATGCCCGGGGCACTAATGGCAATGCTACGCTTAAACCGTCCGTCCGTACTGGTTTATGGCGGAACTATCGCAGCCGGATGTCACAACGATAAAAAACTGGATATTATTTCAGCTTTCGAAGCCTGGGGAAGCAAGGTAGCCGGAAGCATCACCGAAGAAGAGTATAAAAATGTTATTCATAAAGCGTGCCCCGGTGCAGGGGCCTGTGGTGGTATGTACACTGCGAATACCATGGCATCTGCCATAGAGACCATGGGAATGTCGCTTCCTTATAATTCTTCGACCCCTGCGGTTGACAATGGAAAAAAAGAAGAATGTATTGCAGCAGGTAAAGCATTGCGGCACCTGTTGGAAAACGATATTAAGCCCAGGGATATTGTCACCAGAAGATCCCTGGAGAACGCTTTTCGCGTAGTCACCGTTCTCGGGGGTTCTACTAATGCCGTACTGCATTTTATGGCCATAGCCAAAGCTGCGGAAGTAGACTTTACCCTGGATGACTTTAGGCGTATAAGCGATAACACCCCCCTGCTGGCCAATCTGAAACCCAGCGGCAAGTATGTGATGGAAGACCTTCACCGCATAGGAGGTATTCCGGCGGTTCTGAAATATATGCTGAAAGAAGGGATGTTGCACGGCGATTGTATGACAGTTACCGGGAAAACACTGGCAGAAAACCTGGCAGAAGTCCCCGACCTGGAAGAAGGGCAGGACATTATCCGTCCTCTGGACCAGCCGATAAAGACCACAGGGCATATACGTATCTTATACGGTAACCTGGCCGAAAAAGGGGCCGTAGCCAAGATCACCGGAAAAGAGGGCCTGAGTTTTACCGGAAAAGCCAAGGTGTTTAACGGCGAGTCCGAGGTCAATGCCGGGATCAAAGATGGTAAGGTGGAAAAAGGGGATGTGGTGATCATCCGCTATGAAGGCCCTAAGGGAGCCCCCGGGATGCCGGAAATGCTTAAACCGACATCTGCCATTATGGGAGCAGGACTCGGAAAAGATGTGGCCCTGATCACCGACGGACGGTTTTCCGGAGGATCTCATGGGTTCGTTGTAGGGCATGTTTCGCCCGAGGCTCAGGACGGAGGTACTATTGCCCTGGTAGAAGATGGTGATATCATTACCATAGATGCGGTAAAGAACACGATAGAAGTAGAACTGTCCGATGAAGAGATCAGTCAGAGGAGGGCAAAGTGGAAACAACCGCCATTAAAAGAGAAAAAAGGAATATTGTACAAATACGCCAAAACGGTTTCATCCGCATCCGAAGGATGTGTTACCGATGAATTTTAATCCCCGTAGGGGCGCAATGCATTGTGCCTCGCAGGATATGTATGGTCGTACATATTAGACCGTACATATCTGGTGTAACAACAAGAACAAATATGGAAACATTAAAAGAAAAATTAGTAGAGACGGAAAGCAAAGCATCCATAAAAATCAGTGGGGCTGAAGCCGTGATCCGGTGTCTCTTGGAAGAAGGAGTAGACCTCATTTACGGTTATCCCGGGGGGGCTATTATGCCCGTTTATGACGAATTGTATAAATTTCGGGATCAACTGCACCATGTGCTTACCCGTCACGAACAGGGAGCCACACATGCGGCACAGGGATACGCCAGGGTCTCGGGCAGAGTAGGTGTTGCCATGGCAACCTCCGGTCCCGGAGCAACCAATCTCGTGACCGGAATTGCCGATGCCCAGATCGATTCCACTCCCATGGTATGTATCACCGGGCAGGTGCCCCGGCATTTGCTGGGAACAGATGCCTTCCAGGAAACCGACATCATCGGTATTTCCACACCAGTGACCAAATGGAGCTACCAGGTAACCAAAGCGGCAGACATACCGACGGCCCTGGCAAAAGCATTCTACATTGCCCGTTCCGGCCGTCCCGGTCCCGTACTTATAGACATTACCAAGAATGCCCAGTTCGAGGAATTTGATTTTTCTTATAAAAAGTGTACCGGGATACGAAGCTACAAACCCAAACCGGTCATGGATCCTGCAAAGGTGGAAGAGGCCGCTGCACTGATCAACAGCGCTAAAAAACCATATATTGTATTCGGACAAGGCGTTATACTGGGAAAAGCAGAAGAGGAATTAAAGACCCTGATCGAAAAAGCCGGGATCCCAGCAGCCAGTACGGTATTGGGACTTTCTGCTCTGCCCACGGAACACCCGTTACATATGGGAATGGTGGGGATGCATGGCAATTATGGCCCCAATCTGCTCACCAACGAATGTGATGTTCTGATAGCAATAGGTATGCGGTTCGACGACAGAGTGACCGGGGATCTCAATACCTACGCCAAACAAGCCAGGGTTATCCATTTTGAGATAGACCCTGCCGAAGTAGACAAGAACGTAAAGACCGACGTCGCTGTTCTCGGTGATGTAAAGGAAACGCTGCAACACCTGCTGCCCCTGGTGAAAGAGAACAAACACGAGGCATGGTGCCGTGAATTCGAAGAAAAGCATGCCATTGAATACGATAAGGTCATTAAGAACGATCTTTTCCCTGCGAAAGAAAAACTAACCATGGGAGAAGTGATAGAAAAGATAAACAAGCGTACCGGGGGCGATGCCGTGATCGTATCTGACGTAGGGCAACACCAGATGATCGCCTGTCGTTATGCCAAATTCAACCAGACCAAGAGCAATGTCACTTCCGGTGGACTGGGTACCATGGGATTTGCCCTCCCGGCGGCCATAGGGGCTAAAATGGGCTCCCCGGACAGGGAAGTGGTTGCCATCATAGGAGACGGAGGGTACCAGATGACCATCCAGGAGCTCGGCACTATTTTTCAGACACGGGTCCCCGTAAAGATCGTAGTGCTCAATAACGACTTTCTGGGTATGGTACGCCAGTGGCAGCAATTGTTCTTCGATAAGAGATACGCTTCCACCGAACTGGTAAATCCGGATTTTATAACCATAGCCAAAGGATACCACATCCCGGCCAAAAGGGTAACCGGACGGGAAGAATTGGATGGAGCCATTGACGAAATGATCGCGTCAGAAGAGGCTTATTTCCTGGAGGTTTGCGTGGAGAAGGAAGACAATGTATTTCCGATGATCCCCACGGGCGCTTCCGTATCTGATTGCAGATTGGAGTAATGAGTTTTGGAGCCCTGGAGTTTGTTAGTATTGATAACTAAAAAACTAAGAACTCCAAAACTCTACAACAACAATTTTAAATAAGAAACTAAAATGAATAAAACATATACCGTTTCCATATATTCGGAGAACAACATAGGATTGCTGAGCAGGATATCAGCCATATTTTTAAAACGGCATATCAACATAGAGAGCCTTACCGTTTCGGAATGTGAGATAGAGCATGTGAGCCGGTTTGTCATTGTAGCCGCGATGGATGAGGACCAGGTGCGAAAGATCGTAGGCCAGCTGGAAAAACAGATCGAGGTAATCAAGGCTTATTATCATACCGATGAAGAGACCATCTATCAGGAGACTGCACTGTTCAAGATAAAGTCGGATCTGTTGTTCGACGAGCGTCAGATACAGAATATCATCAAGAACAGTAATGCCAATATCGTTACGGTGGCCCGGGAGTTTTTCGTGATCGAAAAGACCGGCAGGCGGCACGAAACCGACGCCCTTTACGATGAGTTGGCTCCCTTTGGTATTATGCAGTTTGTGCGTTCCGGCAGGATAGCAGTATCGAAGGCAGAAATGAATATATCCGCCCTGTTACAGGAATTTCAAAATGCATAGGTCAATATATCCTTGGAATGATTTTCAGATAGAGACGTACGGCCGTACGTCTCCATGGCTTTTCCCATAAAACATCAAACGGCCGTATATTTTAGTGCACAATTAAATTATAAATCAAAATAATAATCAATAAAAATGGCAAATTACTTTAACACGCTTCCGCTAAGGCTTCAATTACAACAATTAGGTGTATGCGAATTCATGGACAAGTCTGAATTCAGTGAAGGTGTAAAAAAACTGTTAGGTAAAAAAATAGTGATCGTAGGATGTGGCGCCCAGGGCCTGAACCAGGGCCTGAACATGAGAGATTCCGGACTGGATATTTCCTATGCCCTCCGGGAAGCCGCCATAAAAGAACAAAGACAATCCTATAAAAATGCAACGGAAAACGGGTTTAAGGTAGGTACCTATGAAGAACTCATACCGACTGCAGATATGGTGTGTAACCTTACGCCGGACAAGCAACACAGTTCAGTGGTCAACACTGTAATGCCGCTTATGAAAGAAGGGTCTACGCTTTCTTACTCACACGGTTTTAATATTGTTGAAGAAGGCATGCAGGTCCGCAAGGATATTACCGTGATCATGGTAGCCCCCAAATGTCCCGGTTCTGAAGTGAGGGAAGAATACAAAAGAGGCTTTGGCGTGCCTACACTTATTGCCGTACACCCGGAAAACGATCCCGACGGAGACGGTCTGGAACAGGCCAAGGCATATGCCGCTGCTACCGGAGGACACAGGGCAGGAGTGCTGCGTTCGTCTTTCGTAGCCGAAGTAAAATCGGATTTGATGGGAGAGCAGACCATACTGTGCGGATTGCTGCAAACCGGATCTATCCTGAGCTTTGACAAGATGGTAGAAAAAGGCATCGATCCTGCATATGCCGCCAAACTGGTACAATACGGATGGGAAACCATAACTGAGGCCCTCAAACACGGAGGTATAACCAATATGATGGACAGGCTCTCTAATCCGGCCAAAATAGAGGCCTTCCGTCTGTCGGAAGAACTGAAGGAGATCATGCGGCCGCTGTTTCAGAAACATATGGACGACATTATGAGCGGACATTTCTCAAAGACCATGATGGAAGACTGGGCCAATGACGATAAAAATCTCTTATCCTGGAGAAAGGCTACCGGCGAAACTGCTTTCGAGAAAACCGGGATCACAAACGATCCTATATCGGAACAGGAATATTTCGACCATGCAGTGCTGATGGTGGCTTTTGTAAAATCCGGAGTAGAACTGGCTTTTGAGACTATGACCGAAGCCGGGATCATCGCGGAATCTGCTTATTACGAATCCCTGCACGAAACCCCGCTTATCGCCAATACCATTGCGCGTAAAAAGCTCTTTGAAATGAACCGGGTGATCTCCGATACGGCCGAATACGGCTGCTACCTGTTCGATCACGCATGTAAACCCCTGCTGTCTGACTTTATGAAAAAGATCGATACCAATGTTATCGGCAAATCTTTCAGCAACGGAAATGACGTGGACAACCAGGAACTGATCAGGGTCAATGCCGAGATCAGGAACCATCCCGTGGAGAAAGTAGGGGAGTACCTGCGTTCTTCCATGACAGAGATGAAGAAGATCGTATAAACTTCTTTTTTAGAAGTGTGTGGGAGCCGGTAGATTGAATTGTCTTAAAGGGGCGCCCCCCCGGCCCCCCTCAAGGGGGGAGCCCTATTCTTTTTAAAAAGACTTATAGTTCCCCCCTTGAGGGGGGCAAGGGGGGGGTGTTAGAGGCACAGAAAAAATTATGACTATCGTCTTTTAATTCCCAACATATATGAAAGCAACCACTATACAAAAATCGACCAACGAAGAAATAAGGCAACGGTTTGATAAGGATGTCGAGCGGTTTTCCGATCTCGATACCGGGCAGCAATCTACCATAGATGCTCCCCTGGCCCTCGAACTGATCATCGAAGCCGCCAGGAGTGTAAATCCCGGCGCAGAAGATCTTCTGGACATCGGTTGCGGAGCAGGAAATTATACCTTGAAGATGCTGTCTAAATGCCCAGGTCTTAACTGCACGCTGGTAGACCTGTCACAGCCCATGCTGGACAGGGCAGAAGAAAGAGTGGGAATTGAGACCAGCGGAAAGATCGATGCTTTTCACGGGGATATAAGGGAAGCGGATTTTGCGGATAAGCACTTCGATATTGTACTTGCAGGAGCAGTTTTGCACCATTTAAGGGAAGACGAAGACTGGGAATCGGTTTTCAAAAACATTTACAGGATGTTAAAACCGGGAGGAAGCTTTTGGATATCCGACCTTGTGATACACGATTCAGAAGCCGTAAACACCCTGCTTTGGAACAGGTACGGCGAATATCTCCGGGAAATCGGAGGAAAGGACTATCAGGAAAAAGTCTTTGCCTATATCGAAAAGGAAGACACACCCCGTTCTGTGAACTACCAGCTTCAGCTGATGAAAAAAGTAGGGTTCAGCACTGTGGAAATATTACATAAAAACAGCTGTTTCGCGGCATTTGGTGCGATTAAATAGAAAGAGTTTGAAGTTGCAGGTTGCAGGTTTCACGTTACAGGTTACAGGTTTTTGATAGGAATGCCCAACCTGCAACTTGAAACCTGCAGCCATAACCTTTGAACCTTGGATTTTGAACAATAAATTATGGACGTCACAACGAAGTACATACCGAAAATAGAGCAGGTCAGAGAGGCGGCAGAGACCCTGAAAGGGGTTGCGGTCAATACTCCCCTGACACACAGTCTTACCTATTCCAGGGCCTTTGACACCAATGTCTTTTTAAAAAGGGAAGACTTACAGGTGGTAAGGTCATATAAGATCAGGGGGGCGTATAACAAGATGCGTTCGCTGTCTGAAGAAGAAAAAGCCAGGGGAATTGTGTGCGCCAGTGCCGGAAATCACGCTCAGGGAGTAGCCATGTCCTGTAATAAACTCGGCATAAAAGGCACTATTTACATGCCGGCACCTACGCCCAAACAAAAGATCAACCAGGTAAAGATGTTCGGGGAAGACCAGATCGATATTGTCCTCGAAGGAGATACTTTTGATGATTCGAACAAGGCGGCCATCGCTGAGTGTAACAAACTCGGCAAAACCTTCGTGCATCCCTTTAATGACGAAAAAGTGATAGAAGGCCAGGCCACCGTGGGACTGGAGATCCTGGAACAGGCCAATATGCCCATCGATTACCTTTTTGTTCCTGTAGGCGGGGGCGGATTGGCTTCCGGGGTTTCAAGCGTTTTCAATCTCTTGTCGTCCAGGACAAAGATCATAGGTGTAGAACCGGAAGGAGCACCTTCCATGAGCATGTCCATCAAAAACAACGCCAACACAGAACTCACCAAAATTGAAAAATTTGTGGACGGTGCGGCTGTCCAGAAAGTAGGGGACAAAACCTTTGAAATATGCAAACAATTTCTTCATCATATGATAACAGTTCCCGAAGGAAAGGTTTGCCAGACCATCTTAGATTTGTACAACAAAGACGCCATTGTGGTAGAACCCGCAGGGGCACTCACCATTTCAGCACTCGATCAGTATAAGGACGAGATCAGGGGAAAAAATGTGGTCTGTGTAGTGAGTGGCAGTAATAACGACATTACCCGGACGGCCGAGATCAAGGAAAGAGCGCTGTTGTACGCCAACCTGAAGCATTATTTTATAGTGCGCTTCCCCCAGAGGGCAGGAGCACTTAAGGAGTTTGTTGCGGAAATACTGGGGCCTAATGACGATATTACGCATTTTCAGTATACCAAAAAACACAGCCGGGAAGATGCCCCCGCAGTGGTGGGTATCGAACTCAAAAGTGAAAAGGATTTATTACCTTTGATAGAGCGTATGAAAGCCCATCACTTTTACGGGGACTACCTCAATGACAAACCGGACCTGTTCCAGTATCTGGTATAGCACAAACACGAAAAACGAACTGATTAACCTCAAAACACAACACACATTAATGCAAACCGTACAAGAAGAATTTAAGATAAAGAATACCATACGGCAGGAAACCTATCTGGCCGATGGCGAGTTAAAAAAATGGGGAGGAGACCATGCCGAAGTGTATTCGTCTATCCGTACCAGGAATGATCGGGGCGAATACGGCCCTACGCTACTGGGTACTGTTCCCAATATGGACGAAACCTCTGCCCTGGAAACCCTGGATGCCGCCTGTAAGGCCTATGACAGGGGACAGGGGCTCTGGCCTACCATGAAAGTGGTAGACCGTATAGCCTGCATGGAGAAATTCGTTGCCCAGATGAAAAGCCAGCGCGAAGAAGTCGTCCGGCTTTTGATGTGGGAAATAGGGAAGAACCTGCCCGACTCCCAGAAGGAATTCGACAGGACCGTAGAGTACATTTACGACACCATAGAAGACTACAAACAACTGGACCGCGACAGCGCCCGTTTTGAAAAACACGGCGGGGTTAATGCACATATCCGTCGCGGACCATTAGGTGTTGTACTTTGTATGGGGCCGTATAACTACCCCCTGAATGAAACTTTTGCCCTGCTTATTCCGGCCCTTATCATGGGGAATACAGTGGTCTTTAAGCCCGCAAAGCACGGAGTGTTACTTCTTTCCCCATTGCTGGAAGCCTTCAGGAACAGTTTTCCGGAAGGCGTGGTAAACATCGTTTACGGAAGGGGAAGGGTAGTGGCCGCTCCCATCATGAAAACTGGGAAAATAGACGTACTGGCGCTGATAGGCAACAGCAAGTCGGCCATAGCATTGCAGGATCAGCACCCCAATAAGAACAGGCTTCGCCTTGTGCTCGGGCTTGAGGCCAAGAACCCGGCCATAGTGCTGCCCGATGCCGACCTTGATCTGGCTGTGAACGAATGTATTTCCGGGACCCTCTCTTTTAACGGTCAGCGTTGTACGGCCCTTAAAGTGCTTTATGTACACGAAGATATCGTTGAGGAATTCAACAAGAGGTTTGCCCAAAGGGTGGACGAACTCAAATTCGGAAATCCCTGGGAACCCGGAGTTATGCTCACTCCACTTCCGGAGCCAGGCAAACCCGGTTATATCCGTGAACTTATTGATGATGCCGTAAGGAAAGGCGCAAAGATCATGAATAAAAAAGGAGGGGAGCAGACGGAAAACTATATTTTTCCCGCAGTGCTATATCCCGTAAGCAAGGATGCCAGGGTGTATGAGGAAGAGCAGTTCGGTCCGGTGATCCCTGTATTGTCCTTTAAGGATATAGAAGAACCCCTGAACGATATGGCCGAATCGAACTACGGACAGCAGGTGAGCCTCTTCGGGCAGAACATAAAGACCCTGGCACCGCTTATCGACACCCTCGTAAACCTGGTATGCCGGGTAAACCTGAACAGCTCATGCCAGCGAGGCCCGGACGTATACCCCTTTACCGGAAGGAAAGACTCCGCTGTGAGCACGCTCAGCGTACACGATGCCCTGAGGTCCTTTTCCGTACGTACTTTCGTGGCCTCCAAGGACAATGAATACAACAATGCCATTCTGAACGAACTGCTGGACAGCAAGGCGTCTAACTTTGTGAGTACGGATTATATTCTTTAATTTAAAACGTCATTGCGAACCTTGCATAAGCAGCTTGAGCCTGCCCTGAGTTTATCGGAGGGTGGCAATCTCATGGAGGCTGGCAGCAGACCCTCAAAGGCATGGCCGGGAGACTGCCGACCTTTCGGCTCGGCTCAGGGCAGGCTGCTTCGCTGGCAGTGACGGTTTTAAATGTCAGTACAATTTATGCGGTTGATTAAATGTTAGTTCTCGCAGTGATGCTGATTATTCATTATAAAACAACAAAAACCCGGACTTTAAAAGCTCCGGGTTTTTTCTTTGGGAAAGTTTAGTTAGCTAAATCAAATTTATATTATAGTAGACTGCCCAAATTCGATGTTTTCTTTGTTGACCTGCAAGGTATCTTCTGCGTGCAGGATAAAGTCGGCGATATAATCTCCCACTTTGTTGGTGCCGTATTTGCTGTCCTTATCGAGGTCCGGGGTTACTACACCGCGTTCCAGAGACCTTTCCACGGCAAATTTTACGGCTTCGGCTTCTTCTTTCAGGTTAAAGTGCTCCAGGAGCATTGCGGCAGAAAGGATGGATGCCACAGGATTGGCAATGTCTTTGCCTTTGGCCTGCGGATAAGACCCATGGATGGGTTCGAACATGGCATTGTCCGTGCCTACCGAAGCAGAAGCGAGTAAGCCGATAGAGCCGCCGATAACGCTTCCTTCGTCAGAAATGATGTCGCCGAACATATTTTCGGTAAGGATCACGTCAAACTGGCTCGGGTTGAGGATGATCTGCATGGCGGCATTATCCACAAAAAGAAAATCCAGTTCCACGTCCGGATAGCTTTTTCCGATAGAGGTCACTACCCTGCGCCATAGCCTTGAAGTTTCCAGTACGTTGGCTTTATCTACCAGTGTCAGTTTTTTTCTTCTGCTCCTTGCGGCTTTGAAGGCCAGGTGAGCAATACGTTCGATCTCGGCTTCGGAATATTCCGACAGGTCGGAAGCCACAGTACCATCCTCGCTGAGTTTTTTCTCTCCGAAATAAATGCCTCCGGTGAGTTCCCTGTAAATGGTGAAATCGGTTCCTGAAATAATATCTTTTTTCAAAGGAGATTTATCGATAAGGGTAGGAAAGGCCTTTATGGGACGTATATTGGTAAACAGCCCCAGGGATTTTCTCAATTTCAGCAATCCCTGTTCCGGGCGTACCTTGGCTTTGGGATCGTTGTCATATTTGGGGTCCCCGATCGCACCGAAAAGCACGGCATCCGATTTCTTACATACTTCCAGGGTCTCATCCGGAAGCGGGTCTCCTGTTTTATCAATAGCTGCGGCCCCTACGACGGCCTCTTCAAATTGAAAGCTATGTCCGAAGGCTTCGGCCACGGCCTGCAAGGATTTTACGGCTTGTACCACTACATCCGGTCCTATGCCGTCTCCGGGTAAAAGTGCGATGTTCAATTTCATGTCTGTTTCTTGTTTTATTATAATTCGATAACTGAGTCTTTCGGCAGTTGATAAGGGGCTCAGGATAAACTAAGACCGAAGCTCAAATTCTTCTATTTTATCTTTTTTGCTGATCAGAAAATCGATATCGTCATAGCCGTTGATCAGGCACAGTTTTTTGTAAGGGTCGATCTCAAAAGATTCCTTCTTGTCCGAACCTTTTACAGCGATATACTGTTCCTCAAGGTTTACGACTATTTCCGTATCAGGGTCGCTTTGTACCGCAGACAGCAGCTCTTTGAGATATTCGGGAGAAACCTGTACAGGCAATAAGCCGTTGTTGAGGGCATTCCCTTTGAATATATCGGCAAAATAGCTGGACACGATAACTTTCAGTCCGTAGTCGGCCAATGCCCATGCAGCGTGTTCCCGGCTGGAACCGCAGCCAAAATTATTACCTGCAATGAGGATGGTGCCGCTGAACCTGGGATCGTTCAGGGCAAAAGACTCATTTACGGAATCGTCTTTTTTATACCGCCAGTCCCGGAAAAGGTTTTTTCCGAATCCGGCCTTGTTGGTGGCCTTCAGGAAACGGGCCGGGATAATCTGGTCGGTGTCTATATTTTCTATGGGCAGTGGTATTGCCTTTGATGTATGAGTGATGAATTTTTCCATTTTTTCTTTCTTCGTTGAAAGATTATAATTGTCTTTCTCGTTTGAGACGCACGGCCGTGCGTCTTTACATATTTTACTACTATTAATTTTATTCTGCCAAGGCAGTCATTTCTTCTTCATAAGGAGCTGCTATGACTCCCTTTACCGCCGTTGCCGCCGCTATGAGAGGGCTTGCCAGTATAGTACGGGCTCCCTGTCCCTGCCGGCCTTCGAAATTCCTGTTGGAGGTGGATACGCAATATTCTCCTGCTGGGATCTTGTCGTCGTTCATCGCCAGGCAGGCAGAACAACCGGGCTGGCGCAATACAAAACCGGCTTCTTCGAATACCCGCTTTAAACCTTCATCTTCGATCTGTTTGGCCACCTGTTGCGAACCGGGAACGATAAGGGCATTTACATTTGCCGCTTTTTGTTTTCCTTTGATATAGTTTGCCGCAATGCGGAAATCTTCTATACGGGAGTTGGTACAGCTTCCGATGAATACGTAATTTATAGGTTTGCCCAAAAGGGCTTCTCCTTTTTGGAACCCCATGTACTCCAGGGATTTTTCGAAAGAAATATCGTCCAGCTCAGGGATATGTCCGTTTATTTTTATTCCCATTCCGGGATTGGTTCCGTAGGTCACCATGGGTGCAATGTCTTCTGCATCGAATGTGTATTCTTTGTCAAAAACAGCGCCTTCATCGGTTTTCAGCGTTTTCCAGTAAGCCACTTTTTTATCGAACGCTTCACCCCGGGGAGCAAATTCTCTTCCTTTAACATAGGCAAAAGTGGTTTCGTCCGGTGCGATCATACCTCCGCGGGCACCCATTTCTATACTCATATTACACACCGTCATACGGCCTTCCATACTCATGTTTTCAAAAACATCTCCGGCATATTCCGCAAAATATCCCGTACCCGAATTTGTGCCGAGCTTGGCAATGATATAAAGAATGACATCTTTGGGAAGCACACCTTTCTTGAGTTTGCCATTGACATTTATCCGCATCTTTTTCGGCTTGGCCATGAGCAGGCACTGGCTGGCGAATACCTGGGCCACCTGGCTGGTACCTATACCGAAAGCGATGGTGCCAAAAGCACCGTGGGTAGAGGTGTGGCTGTCACCGCATACCATGGTCATTCCCGGTTGTGTTACTCCCAGTTCGGGAGCCATAACATGAACAATTCCCTGGTATTTATGACCGAGGCCATACAGGGTGACACCGTGTTTTTCACAGTTTTTAGTGAGCTGTTCCAGTTGATTTCTGGACAAGGCATCCTTGATAGGCAGGTGTTGGTTGAGGGTAGGCACATTGTGGTCTGCCGTGGCCACGATCTGGTCGGGCCGGAAAACAGGGATATTCCGCTGCTCCAGTTCGGCAAAGGCCTGTGGGCTTGTTACCTCGTGTATAAGATGTTTGTCTATATACAAGATCTGTGGCCCATTCTCCACAGAATCGACCACATGACTATCCCAAACTTTATCAAATAATGTCTTTTTCATTTGTTTTCTTTATTTTTTCCCCTCGGCTCCGCTCAGGGACCACTGCTCGGGGACTTTAAATCGTGTTCCCGGTTGCATTCGGGTACCGATTGTTTATAACGCTATATGCCTTTTTTACAATTCTTATTTCATACCGAAGACGCAATGCCTTGCGTCTCTACATCCTATTCCGCATTTTATACTTTGTACTTGATACTTTGTACTTGATACTTTGTACTTTATTTAAACGGCTCTCACTTCACCTATTTTGCAAACATTCATGATCTGATGAATGTCTTCGTCTACGATCTCTTTTTTCCTGTCGGCGAATTTCAGGAATTCCTGGTATACATTGTCCAGTTGCAGCTTGGTGAGCTCATAGCCCACCTTTTTGGCCCGGTATGCCAGTGCAGCGCGGCCGCTCCTTGCGGTGAGTACGATAGCCGATTCGGTAACACCCACCTCTGCCGGATCTATGATCTCATAAGTCTCCCTGTTTTTGATCACCCCGTCCTGGTGAATACCAGAACTATGAGCAAAGGCATTGGCCCCAACAATAGCCTTATTGGGCTGAACGGGCATTCCCATGCTTTCAGACACCATCTGGCTGGTATTATAGAGTAACCTGGAATTGATATTGGTATCGAGGTTGAGCGTGGGATGTTGGCGAAGGATCATCACCACTTCTTCGAGTGAGGTATTTCCGGCGCGTTCGCCTATACCGTTTATAGTACATTCAATCTGTCTGGCACCGTTGATCACTCCGGCCACGGAATTTGCGGTAGCCAGGCCGAGGTCGTTGTGACAATGGCAGGAGAGGATCGCTTTTTCAATGCCTTTTATATTTTCCTTAAGGTATTTGATCTTGGCACCATATTCTTCGGGAAGACAGTATCCCGTAGTATCCGGGATATTGAGTACAGTTGCACCCGCTTCGATCACAGCCTCACAGACCCGCGCCAGGAATTCATTGTCCGTACGCCCGGCGTCTTCGGCATAGAATTCTACATCATCTACAAAGGTTCTGGCATAGGCCACTGCAGTGACCGCTCTTTCTATGATCTCTTCGCGGGTAGCCTTGAATTTGTATTTGATATGGGAGTCCGAAGTCCCTATCCCCGTATGTATTCGGGGTTTTTTAGCAAATTTCAGGGCTTCGGCAGCAACTTCAATATCTTTTTTTACCGCCCTGGTGAGTCCGCAAACCGTTGCATTTTTCACTATTTTTGCTATCTCGACGACCGATGTAAAATCTCCAGGGCTGGAAATGGGGAATCCGGCCTCAATGACATCCACTCCAAGCTCGTCCAGGCGCTCTGCAATTACCAGTTTCTGCTTGGTATTCAGCTTGCATCCGGGAACTTGTTCGCCATCTCGGAGGGTCGTGTCAAAGATTTGTACTTTTTCTTTACTCATGTCAAATTATTAGGCTTAATTTTATTTTTCTAATACGAATTTATATTTTGCAAATTCAAACAAAGAAGTTTTGTTGTGGTGCTTTACAATGCTTAACAAAAAAATATAAAACTTAACAATTTGATAATTAGGTTTTTAATATCGATTTTATTACAATGACAAATGGACAAAAAGATTCGTTGTTTGTTTTGGTCAAATCCCTTTCCAAGTCCGAAAAGAGACAATTCAAACTGTATGTGAACCGGTTAGGGGTAAATGCCGACGCCAAATTTCTTGCCCTTTTTAATCTTCTGGATAAAATGCCGGATTACAGTGAAAGGGAAATACTGAAAAGCGGTATCGTAAAGAAACAGCAATTATCTAACCTCAAAGCGCATTTGTACAAACAGGTTTTGGTGAGTTTGCGGTTAAATCCCGTAAATCAGAACATACGGATACAGGTTCGCGAACAGCTAGATTTTGCTACGATACTCTATCACAAAGGATTGTATAGGCAAAGCCTGAAGATACTGGACAAGGCCAAGTTCCTGGCCATAGAGAACCAGGAAAAGAACATTGCCTATGAGATCGTGGAGTTCGAAAAGATCATTGAAACGCAATACATCACCCGAAGTATCGGGGGCAGGGCAGATGAACTTGCCGTTCAGGCCAAGGAACTGAGCATGCAAAATGTCATTACCAGCAGGCTCTCCAACCTTTCCCTGCAACTTTATGGTATATTGCTCAAATCGGGCTATGTGAAGAGCGATGAGGAAAACCAGCGCATTACGGAGTATTTTTATTCCCGGCTGCCGAAATGCAAAATGGAGGACCTGGGATTCCGCGAAAAGCTCTGGCTCTATAAGGCACATTTGTGGTACAGTTTCCTGACACAGGATTTTCTCTCGTGCTTTAAATATGCCAGTAAGTTGGTAGACCTGTTCTACGAGAATGAACAGATGATCTACCTCAATCCCGTGTTCTACCTCAAAGCCAACAATTATCTGTTGGAATCCCTGTTTATGCTGAAGTACAAAACCCAGTCCAAGGCGGTCCTGGACAGGCTTGAAGAAGTCATTGCCTCCAAGCCATTCCCGAAGAACGACAATGTACAATCGCTTTCCTTCCTGTACATATATGCCAACAGGCTGAACATGCACTTTATAGAAGGTTCTTTTAAAGAAGGGCTTTCGCTGGTTGAAGATATTCTGAAAGAACTGAAAGAGCACCGGGACCGGATAGACGAACACCACGTGATGGTCTTTTACTATAAGATAGCCTGTATGTATTTCGGGGCCGGGGACAACAGGATGTGTATTACTTACCTGAAAAAGATCATAGAAAACAAAAACCTTATTATGCGCGAAGACCTTATGTGCTTTGCACGGGTACTGAGCCTGGTGGCCCATTACGAGGCCGGGATGGACTATCACCTGGAGGTACAGCTAAAAAGCACCTATAAGTTTTTGCTGAAAATGAACGACCTGCATGAAGTGCAGAAAGAAATGATAAAATTCCTCAGGAACCTGGGCTATATCTACCCCCACGAACTGAAAGGGGAATTCAGGAAACTTCACGCCCGCTTTAAGGAACTCGAAAATGACCCCTACGAAAGAAGGGCTTTTCTCTACCTCGATATCATCTCCTGGCTGGAAAGCAAGATCGAGAACAAGACCGTGGGGCAGATCATTCAGGAAAAAGCAAAAACATTGATGAGATAATTTGATAATGGAGTAGAGGTCCCCTCTGCCTTTACTTCGGCTACGCTCAGCAACCGCGGTATCTCCCCTAAGGGGAGAGTTTTTGTATTTTTTACACCAGAAAGGAAGGGTATTTCCGTCCAGAATACACAATAATAAAATCAATGATAGAAATTCACAAAGCCACTACCGGGGACATCCCGGCGATTCAGCAGGTAGCCCGGCAAACATGGCCGGATACATTTAAGGATATTTTGACAGAGGAACAAATTGCTTATATGCTTAACATGATGTACAGCACAGCATCGCTTGCCGAACAGATGGAACAAAAAGGGCACCTGTTTTTTCTGGCGCAGGAAGAAGGTCGTTGCCTGGGTTTTGTATCTTGTGAAACGGGCTATAACAATTCGGCAAAGACCAAAATTCACAAAATATATATCCTGCCCGAAACACAGGGCAGGGGAGTAGGAAAGAAACTGATCCGGAAAAGTGCGGAAGTGGCGAGGGAGAAGGGCGATGTTATTCTTTCCCTCAACGTAAACAAATACAACCCGGCCATTGGTTTTTATGAAAGAATAGGATTTAAAAAGACCGCCGAAGAGGTCATCTCTATCGGCAACGGCTATGTCATGGACGATTTTGTGATGGACTGGAGCTTTGAAGGGGGTTCTGAGATATAAAAACTAAGAAAACAGAAGACCGCAGGCTCCGAAAAACATTACCAATGGCGCATTTTTGTAAAGCATTTGGTATTACACATACAGTATCTGTCAGGTCGAGCGCAGTCGAGACCTCTTTTAAAGATCAATTGAACCTGCACGCTATTCTTCCATAGTATGGTAGACATTCTGCACGTCGTCGTCGTCCTCTATTTTTTCCAGTAGCTTTTCGATATCGGCCACCTGTTCGGGATCGAGTTTTTTGGTCACCTGGGGTATTCTTTCAAAGCCCGAAGACAGGATCTCTATATCACGGCTTTCCAGTTCTTTTTGTATGGCGCCGAAACTCTCGAAAGGAGCATAGATCAGGATGCCATCATCGTCCAGAAACACTTCCTCGACACCGAAATCGATCATTTCCAGTTCCAGTTCCTCTATGTCTATCCCTTCCGCATTGATACGGAAATTACAGGTATGGTCGAACATGAACTCCACCGAACCGCTGGTGCCCAGGTTTCCGTTACACTTGTTAAAGTAGCTGCGTATATTGGCCACGGTACGGTTGTTATTGTCGGTAGCGGCTTCTACGAGGACTGCGATCCCGTGGGGGCCATAGCCTTCAAAAAGCACTTCTTTATAGTTTTCAGTATTCTTGTCGGAAGCTCTTTTAATGGCACGTTCTATATTGTCCTTGGGCATATTGGCTGCCTTGGCATTCTGTATCACGGCCCGGAGACGTGCGTTGGTTTCGGGGTTGGGCCCGCCTTCCTTTATTGCGATGACAATATCCTTACCGATACGGGTAAAGGTTTTGGCCATGGCCCCCCACCTTTTCAGTTTCCGTGCTTTTCTGAATTCAAAAGCTCTTCCCATAAATATTATGCGTTATAAATTATGTATTGTTTGTTGTATCCGTACAAAAATATAAAGTTCGATCGTATTGTCCAACTTCCTGCCTCCCGCTTTAGTTTATTCTTTGCTCCCTGTCAAAGCCTCTCTCGGGGCAGAAGCTCTCATAGGTCCGGGAACTACCGGAGTATTGTACTTTTTATAACATCCGTGACCTCGATCTGTAATTGCTCGGGGAGCTTGTTGTCTTTGGGCAGTACGGCGAGGAACCTGTCGGTGTTCCGGGTATATACATTCTTGAAAAGCGGTTTTTTATGCCCGAGTTCTTCACTGATATCCCGGATAAATTCGTCGTGGTGAACAAGATCCCTGCTCCCCAGATGATATATTCCGGACATATGCCTGTTGATCAGGTAATGCACCTGCTGTGAAAACTTGTCGGCACAGGTAACGTTCATGACCAGGTCGGGAAAAACTTCATAGGCCTGATGGTTTTCGAGGAAATCTTTCAATTCATTAAGCCTGGGCGATTTTGGCCCGAAGACCATAGGCAGCCTGGCAATGACGTATTGCCATACGGGCAGGCGGAGGAGCATGTTCTCTATTTTTATTTTAAACCGGCCGTATACGCTTTCAGATAAGGTCTTGTCGTATTCGTATGACGGAAAGTTACTGAAGGCATCAAAGACATTGGCCGAGGAGAGAAAGAGGATCCGAATGTTGCGCCTGGCTATGATCGTGGTTATCTCCTTGTGCAGGTTAACCTGTGCTTCGAAATTACCGCGTAGGGCCGATATGATACAGGTGGGCTTTACGGATTCGATAAGGGATTCAACCGGGTCGGTCTCCAGGTTAAAATATAAAAAATGCTGGTTGTCTGTGTAAGAAGTATTGGTAAAATAGGTGCCATAAGTATCGTAATAGGGGCAGAGCTCCCGGTAGAGGGCTCCTCCTAAAAATCCACTTGCTCCTAAAATCAATACTCTTTTCAATGTTGCTGTTTTTTAGTTGTCTGTACTACCGAACTCCAGGACCAAGAAACTCCAAAACCCATCAATTTAAAATATAGAAAGTTTCGTTTTTGTGGTAAACATTTCCAGGGCCTGCATGCCCAGCAACGAATTTCCTTTTTCGTTAAGGCCAGGTGCCCAGGTGGAGATACAGTAATTTCCGGGCAGTACTGCCACGATACCACCACCTACGCCACTTTTTCCGGGAAGCCCTACCTCGAAGGCAAATTCCCCGGCTTCATCGTAAAAGCCACAGGTGAGCATAATGGCATTGATTCTTTTAACCAGTCCCGGTGGCAGAAAGGTCTTGCCACTTACATTCTTTCCCGAATTGGCAAACACATAGAACGTTCTGGCCAGTTGCCTGCAATTCATGGACAGGGAACACTGATAAAAATAAAAATCCAGGACGTCTTCTACATTGTGCTCCATATTCCCGAAGGATTTCAACAGATTAGCTGCTGCGGTGTTGCGATAGCCCGTAGCTTTCTCTGAAGCGGCCACATCCTCATTATAAGAAATAGAGCTGTCTTCTGCAAGTTCCCTGACATAATTTAGGAAATCTTCCTTCGGATTTTTTAAATGGGACAGGAGAATATCACTGATCACCAACGCCCCCGCATTGATAAACGGGTTTCTGGGAATCCCCTTTTCCAGCTCCAGCAGGGTCAGGAAATTGAACGGGTTTCCCGAAGGCTCCACATCTACGCGCTTCCAAAGGTCTGTTCCCACAAAGTCCAGGGCTTTGGCCAGCGAAAGTACCTTGGAGATACTTTGTACGGAAAAAGGAATATCAAAATGGCCTGTGCCGTATTCTTTCCCATCCAGAGTAAAGAGATAGATGCCCAGGTGGTCAGCATTGACCTTCCCGAGTTCCGGGATATAGGAAGCCACGGTCCCTTTTTGCGGGCTGTTTTGAAGCGTGGTGTGAATTTCTTCCAGGATATGCTGATATTCCATGGATTGTTTTTTGGATGGGTGACCGATGACGGGTGACCGATGACGGGTGACCGATGACGGGTGACCGATGACGGGTGACCGATGACGGGTGACAGATGGTAATAACTATCACCGGTCATCTACACTACTATTTATAGAAAGGCAGTTTGACCACGGTAGCGGGAACAGCCTTTTTTCTTATTTGTATATAAACGGTGTTTCCCACCCCGGCAAGTTCAGTGGGTACATAGCCCAGGCCAATGCCTTTTCCGAGGGAGGGGGACATGGTGCCACTGGTTACATGGCCTATTTTATGACCTTCACTGTCCACAATCTCATAGCCTTGTCTCGGGATGCCTTTTTCCGTCAATTCAAAGGCGGTCAGTTTTCTTTCCACCCCGTTTTCTTTTTGCTTTTTGAGCTCTTCTGCATGGACGAAGTCCTTGGTGAATTTGGTGATCCATCCCAATTTGGCCTCTATGGGCGATGTGGTGTCGTCTATATCGTTACCGTACAGGCAGTAGCCCATTTCGAGCCTTAATGTATCGCGTGCTGCCAGGCCTATGGGTTTTATTCCGTGATCGGCCCCGGCTTCGAATACCTTGTCCCAGACCTGTTTTGCTACGTTATTTTTACAATAGATCTCAAATCCGCCGCTGCCAGTATAGCCGGTGGCAGAAATGATAACATCGGGTACTCCGGCAAAATCGGCTACTTCAAAATGGTAAAAAGGGATCTCCGATAAGTTTACTGAAGTTAACGATTGCATGGCTTCCACGGCTTTGGGACCCTGGATGGCCAGGAGGGAATAATCGTCAGAGATGTTTTTCATTTCGGCACCGAAAGTGTTATGAGATTCAATCCATTTCCAGTCCTTTTCTATATTGGAAGCGTTGACCACCAATAGGTATTCATCGTCTTTTGTGCGATATATAATAAGGTCGTCTACAATACCGCCTTCGTTGTTGGGCATACAGCTATATTGTGCCTTGCCTATGGTAAGTTTGGAAGCATCGTTGGAAGAGACCTTTTGTATGAGGTCCAGGGCCTTCTCACCGCTGATGAGAAATTCTCCCATATGGCTTACGTCAAAAACGCCCACACCGTTCCTCACGGTTTCGTGTTCGGCATTAACCCCTTCATATTGTACAGGCATGTTATACCCTGCGAAAGGAACCATTTTTGCGCCCAGGGCGATATGAACATCGGTAAGTGCTGTGTTTTTCATACTGGTATAATTGTGTTAGTGTCTGTATAAAATTTTAAGATTCAAGCAACTCGGTACAGTAAAAAACCGTAACGGAAAAACCGGGAACGGACAACTGTTTTTTTAAGCGCTGCTAAAGTATTCAAAAAATAAGGAGTAGTAAAAGGAAAGTGTGGAAATTGTCGGTTGCAGGGTATCCGGATACATGAGTATTTTTAAAACAACACCAATATGCCCGAACACCCGGATACTCGTATACCCGTATCAAAACTCAAAGTTAAACCCTCTTTCGGTAAGGCTTTTATAGATTTTCGGGTCAAATTTATAGAGTTGTGCGGCCCGGTGCGATACGTCGGTCTGTTTTTCATTGAGGGGGACGAGAAGTTTCATCCGGAGGAATTTACGGCGGAAATTGGGTTTGTCCATTTCCACCTCGAGGATCTCTTCATACAGGTGCATCAGTTGCAACAGGGTAAATTTTTCCGGTAAGAGGTTAAAGCCCACAGGAGCCTGCCTCACCCGTCTTTTCAATCGCTTGATGCTGGTCTCCAGGATCTCGGCATGGTCATAGATGAGTTCCGGCACTTCCTTCACTTTATACCATTTTACTGCAGAAGCCGTGAAACCGGGGGTTAGACGATAATCCTCCTTTTTGATCAGGGCGTAATACCCTATGGTTATGACCCGGCTCAGCGGAAACCGCTCCGGGCTGCCGAAAGCCCTTAGCTGTTCCAGGTAGATGTTATCTATACCAGTGAGGTCGCGTAAGAGCCTGTATGCCGCGTTGTCAATACTTTCATTCTTTTTTATCCAGCCACCAGGCAGCCCCCATTTGCCTTTGCTTATCCCTTCTGCATGTTGAACCAGCAATACTTCAAGTGTTCCCTCATGAAACCCGAATATGGTGCAATCTATGGTTACGGCATCTACAACATCACTGTCCATCTCTTTGATCGATACGGAATCAATGGCCTTTTTGTTCATCTGTTACTGTGTTTAAGTTAAGTTCTATTCCCGATGAATACCGTTTGCAAAGTTCCTGTTTTTCCGGTAAACGAAAAAGGGGAGAAGGACTATTGTCAATAGGGTTATAAATATCTCATTTTTTTACTAATTACAAAAATGATCTCAAAAATTATTGTGGTTTTTAAAATTATTGATTACACTTGTAGTCAAACAAACTATAAGAAATAGTACATAAGACTATTAATTGAAACACTAAATCAATCATTATGACAAAGAATTATTGCTTTAAGCCTTCGGGGATAATTCAATTTTGTCTGCTACTTCTATGCAGCAGTTTTGTAATTGTTCCCACACAGGCACAGGACCGCACGGTCCGCGGTCAGGTAACTGCCGCAGATGACGGTTTTCCCCTTCCGGGGGTGAGCATCGTAGTGGTCGGGACTACCCTGGGCACTACTACGGATTTTGACGGGAACTATGAAATATCAGTACCGGATAGGGCAGAGCTCAAGTTCAGTTATATCGGCTATACGGCCCAAACCGTCCCCGTGGACAACCGGGAAAAGATAGATATTTCCCTGGAACCAGAAACTGACCAGTTGAGCGAGGTTGTGGTTATAGGCTACGGTACCCAACAAAAGAAAGTCTCCACGGCCTCTACCTCAATGGTAAAGAGCGAGGACATTGTAAATACCGTAAGTTCGGATGTTACCCAGGCCCTTCAGGGACAATCGGCCGGGGTTAACATCACATCCACTTCCGGCCAGCCCGACTCAGAGATGAAAGTCCTCGTCCGGGGGGCCGGGACCATAGGGGATTCTTCTCCGCTTTACGTGGTGGACGGTGTTCCGGTAACCGATGGCATCGGATATCTGGACCCTTCATTCATAGAGCGGATCGATGTGCTCAAGGACGCTTCTGCCGCAGCTATTTACGGGGCAAGGGCCGCAAACGGGGTGGTGCTGGTCACCACCAAAAAAGGGAAAGAAGGAAAACCCGTAATAGCACTCAACAGCTATATTTCCTTCCAGGATATCTATAAAAAACTCGACTTGCTGGACGCGCAGGGATACGCTGTGATCATGAATGAGGCCACCGTAAATTCGGGCGATGCACCATTCTATTCCCCCGAAGATATCAGGGCCTTCGGAAAAGGTACCGACTGGCAGGACGAAGCCGTAAATTCCGGTGCCATCCGGCAAAACCATTCATTGTCGGTGAGCGGAGGGAGCGAATATTCGAGCTATGCTACCTCACTTTCCTATCTCGGGCACGAGGGGATCATAGGCAGCCAGTTCAACCAGTCCAATTTCGAAAGGATCAGTTTTTCTGCCAACAGCGAGCACCAGATCGTCAGGGACAGGCTGAAAGTAGGGGAGAACTTCACCTATACGAATACCGAAAAGAACGGGGTAAGCGATGAGGATATCTATAACAATTCCATTCGCAGTTTTCTCAATGCAAGCCCGATCTTTTCCCCGTATGACGAAGCCGGAGAATTCGGAATGTCGCCCTGGGCCGATGAGTCCAATCCTCTCGGGAATCTGTATTATAACAATTTCAACGAAACCAAGATCGACCGCATTGTAGGGAATATCTTCGCAGAGATCACTCTGCTGGATGGCCTGTCTTTCCGAACCGATATCGGACTGGATGTACGCAATGAACAGACGAGGTCTTTTGTGCCGGAATACTACCTGTCGTCCGGGAACAATAATTCTTCATCGCAGGTCACCCAGGGCAGTGGCAGGAGCCGTCGTTGGAACTGGGAGAACGTATTGCGCTATCACCGCGAGTTCGGCAAACACAATCTGGATGCACTCGTGGGAACTTCCGCCCAGAAAACCACTTATGAATGGAGCAGTTCTACAGGTTTTAACCTTACGTTCAACGATTTTGACCATGCCTACCTGAGCAATGCCACCAATGTGGAAAATATCGTATCCGGCGGGCGAAATACCGATTATGCCATTCAGTCCTATTTCGGACGGGTGCTTTATGACTACAACAACCGTTATCTCTTTACGGCTACATTGCGAAGAGATGGTTCTTCCCGGATCGGTTCAGACAACAGGTACGGTTATTTCCCGTCCTTCTCCCTGGGCTGGAACATCAGTGACGAAGCATTTTTCCCTAAAGAGTCTTTTATAGCCTCCCTGAAACTCCGTGGCGGATGGGGGCAGAACGGAAACGACCGTATCGGGGACAATGTATACCGCTCCCTGATCAGTTCCACAGACAAGAATTACTATTTCGGCATCGGAAATTCCCTGGAACGATACATCGGTTCCGTAGCCGATGCCATTGCCAACCCGGATATCAAATGGGAAACCTCAGAGCAGGTAGACATCGGCTTCGATGCCCGGCTCCTGAAATACTTTACCCTTACTTTCGACTATTACCGGAAAGATACCAAGGACTGGCTGGTCTATATCCCGACACCGGATATTGTAGGTGCCGACGGTACTTTTATAAACGGCGGGAACATCCGCAACGAAGGGTTTGAACTGGAGCTCGGATATACACAGCATTTCGGGGATTTCACCATCTCCGCCTCCGGGAACCTGGCCCGTAACGGGAACAAGGTACTCCGTATCGAGAACGACGAGGGGCTGATACAAGGTTCCACTGATGTGCTTTTCCAGGGACTGGATGAAATGTATCGTGTGGAGGAAGGCATGCCCGTAGGTTATTTCTACGGATTAAAGACCGACGGGATATTCCAGAACGAGGCAGAAGTGGCTGCACAAGAAGCTCAACCCAATGCACGGCCCGGAGATGTAAGGTTTGTGGACCTGAACGGGGACGGGGTGATCAATGCCGAAGACAAAACCAAGATCGGGGACCCTAACCCGGACCTCACCTATGGCTTTAATCTCAACCTTAATTACAGGGCCTTTGATCTTTCGGTATATACCTACGGTGTGGCCGGAAACCAGAACGCTTTCGGTGTGCGCACCTACGAAAGGTTTTACAACAACTACACCACCGACATCCTCAACCGCTGGCACGGGGAGGGGACATCCAACCGCATTCCGAGAGTCACTTCGGGCGGGGATGCCAACGGGAACTATACCCGTTTTTCCGATCTCTATATTCAGAACGCTTCCTTTTTCCGGATAAAAACCGTAAACCTGGGATGTGACCTTACAAAACTGACCGACAAACTACCTTTTTCCCAACTGCGGTTGTATGTGTCCGCAAACAACCTTTTTACGTTCACCAGTTACAAAGGCATGGACCCGGAAATAGGATTTAGCGGAAATACCGGCGATCCATGGGCTTCCGGGGTAGACGTAGGTTTCTATCCCCAACCGCGGACCTATACCATAGGGCTGAATCTAACCTTTTAAAAACAGAGAACGATGAAAACATTCAAATTATATTCCAGACTCCTGGGAATGGCTCTTGCAGGCGGAGTTTTGCTCTCTGCATGTTCCGAAAGTTTCCTGGAAACCGACACTTATACCGAGAAGAACGAAGAGACCTTTTACAAGACGCCAGAAGATGCTTTTGAAGGACTGATAGCCGTATATGACAATTTGCAGCGTGTGGGTTACGGGCATTTTATCTTAACGTCCGAGCTCATTTCCGATAATTGTTTCGGCGGGTTCGGCAAGACCGATAATACCGAGGCGCTGGAATGGAACAACTTTATGCAGACCTCCAATCCCAATTTGAACGGTAGCCTCTGGAAGTTTAATTATCAGGGAATCTACCGGGCCAATGTGCTCCTGGAAAAACTAGACCAGGTAGAATGGGGCGACCAGCAGAAACTGAAATTGCGCTACGAAGCCGAAGCACGGTTTCTCCGCGCTCATTTTCATTTTGAACTGGCCCGGGTATTCGGCAATATCGTAGCGGTCGATCATGTGATACGGGAGAAGGAAGAATATAAGACCCCGCAGTCCTCACCCGAAGAGATTTATGCATTGATCGCATCGGATTTCAAATTTGCAGCCGAGAACCTCGGGGAAGTGGCCAATGAAGATTTCGGGCGGGCTTCCAAATGGGCGGCAGAAGCCTACCTGGCCAAGGCCTACCTGTTTTATACCGACTATTACGAAAAACCCGATCTCGCGGGTGTGGTATCTAAAGAAGAGGTCATAGGCTATCTGGAAGACCTGATCAATAACAGCGGGCATCATCTTGTTGAAGATTTTTCCACGCTTTGGCCTGCCGCTTCCGGAGAAGACTATGCCGGGGAAGATAACAAGGAATTTATCTGGTCCGTACGGTATGTGAACAAGGGGAATGACAGTTGGGACTTCCTCGAAGGCAACACCTGGAATGTAATGATCGGGCTTCGCAACCAGATACACCCGCCATACTCCAAAGGCTGGGGCGCCGCCCCGGTTAGGGCTGAGCTTTACCGGGCCTATGAAAACGGAGACAGCCGGAGAGATGCCACCATCATAGGTTTTGATGAAGAAGGAGTCCCCTTTGATGATTCCGACCAACGGCAATATACCGGCTATGCCTGGAAAAAATACATTCCTACCGCCAGCAGTGAAGAGGAGACCGATACGGAAGCCGACGGGGGGGATTTCCAGCGGGACAATCCCGAAGACTATATCGTACTCCGCTTCGCCGATGTGTTGCTTATGGCGGCTGAACTCAACCTGGAGGTTAATTCCGGAAAAGCACAGCAATACTTCAACCGTGTCCGGGAGCGTGCTTTTGGTGGAGATCCGGGCCATAACAAAAACGTGACCAAAGAAGCCATTATGGAAGAAAGGAGACTGGAACTTGCCCTGGAAGGACACCGTTACTGGGACCTGATCAGGAACAGTATGGCAAAAACCAAAGCTGCCATCGATTATACCGAAGGAGGAGAAGAATACAGCACCACCTTCCGTCCCGAAACCGGGGGCTTTCTGGCCATCCCCTACAATCAGATCCAGTTGTCCGGCGGAACCCTGAAACAAAACGAAGGATGGTAATCTGGGACCGAAGCCGGAAGACCGGGGTCCGAAGTTAAAAGGTAACACAGGATTTTGTTCTTCCGGCCGGGAGTAAACCATAATTAAGAATAAAACAGTCGGAATTAAGAGACTGTCTAAAAGTCCATACTCGTCATGCTGACTTGTTTCAGCATCTCATGATACTGATAGGACAATCGTTGTGGGACCCTGAAACAAAGCCTGTCCCGATACATCGGGGCTCAGGGTGACGTAAAGGCTATTTTTTAGACAACTTCTTCCGGCTCAAAAGAAACAATCTCATGAAAACAATAACCAACATCACAAAAGGAATATTAGCCTCGCTACTGGTCATTTCCTGTACCCCTGAAGAGGACAGGACCGGCCTCGGAGATAGACCGGACGCTTCAGCGCTGGATTTTTCGGTCACCCAGATCGAAGGTGAAGCATATAAGGTCATAGTGGAGAACAACACCCCCGAAACCCTGGCATACTGGGATTACAGGCTCGGGACTTCCAATAAGAACAAAGATACGATCAACCTTCGGTTTGCCGGCGAGCACCAGGTAACATTCACCGCATTTGCCGGGGGCGGATCGGTCAGCGCCGAACCCGTTCCCATAACAGTTCCGTATGAAGACCCGGAGGCATTTGCCGATCCGCAGTGGGAAATGATTACCGGGGGTGTCGAAGGAAAAACCTGGGTTCTGGATATGGAAAGCCCTATGGGCTGGGCAGGCCTGGACTATCCCGATCCCGATGGGGACAACTGGGCCTGGTTCCCCGATTATGCCGGGAATGAATGGGTCATGGAAAACAAAAACTGGGGAGAAATGACATTTGACCTGAACGGGGCTCCCAACATAACTGTAACTCAAACGGAACTGGAAGGAAGTACGCAAACCACGGAAAGCGCATGGTTCAGTTTTGATCCGGACAACCGTAGTCTTAGGTTTCTCGGGGATGTGGAGTTGTTATACGGCGGTGATTATTACCCCGATGTAAGCAACTGGCAGAATATAAAGGTTATAGAAGTCTCTGAAAATTCCATGCGCCTGGGTGTTCTCAGGGATCAGGACAGAAACGGGGAAGGAGATGCCAGGATTGTTTTTCATTATAAAGTCAGGAAATAAAAAATATCTCATTGAAGGCAAACAGATCAATATGGCCGGTATGCGCCGGTCTGCTGGCCCTGGTGTTCATGTCCTGTATGAATACCGGGAAAAGTAAAAGTATACCGGTGAGAAAACAACCCTTTAACCGGGACTGGCAGTTCTGCTCCGGGGATACGGCCGGCGTTTCCTGGCACAAGCTAAACCTTCCGCACGACTGGAGCATAGAAGGAGAATTCAATAAAGATCATCCGGCCACGTTCAGCGGAGGTGCGCTGCCGGGAGGTATCGGTTATTATAAAAAGGAGTTTAATGTCCCTTCCGGTTATGCCGGAAAACAGGTGTACATAGAGTTTGACGGTGTTTATATGAACAGCGAAGTATACCTCAACGGAAAACTGCTGGGAAGGCGCCCCAATGGTTATATCGGTTTTGAATATAACCTGACGCCCTATCTCAATGTCGGGGCAGGCAATACCCTGACAGTAAAAGTGGATAATTCGCAGCAACCCAATTCCCGCTGGTATTCCGGTTCCGGGATCTATCGCAATGTATGGCTTACCGTAACCGGTAAAGTACACGTGAAGCATTGGGGCACCTACGTAACCACTCCGAAAGTAAGCAAAGATCAATCGGATGTACATGCGGAGGTAGAAGTGATAAACAACCGTGCCGAAGACAGGAAAGGAGTGGTCAGGACCATCGTGCTTTTCAAGGGCGAAAAGGTATCAGAAAAAGAACAAACCGTAACGCTGAAAGCCGGCAACACCCATTTGGTCACGGACGATCACACTGTTAAAAACCCGCAACTATGGTCGGTAGAAACGCCGGCTCTCTACACGCTGGAAACCGAGATCTATGTCGACGACAGGCTTGTGGACCGTCACCGGACCCCTTTTGGCATCCGCAGTTTTGATTTTGATACGGACAAGGGTTTTATCCTCAACGGCAGGCAGCTTAAGATCAGGGGAGTGTGTAATCACCACGACCTGGGTGCCCTGGGGACTGCTGTCAATACGCGGGCACTCGAAAGGCAGCTGGAGATACTTCGGGGTATGGGTGTAAACGCTATCCGTACCGCACACAATCCGCCCGCGCCGGAACTGCTGGAACTCTGTGATAAAATGGGTTTCTTGGTGATGGACGAGGTTTTCGATATGTGGGAAAAAGGCAAGTCCAGGTACGATTACAGCCTGTATTGGGACGAATGGCACAGGCAGGACCTGATCGATTTTATTAAGCGCGACCGCAACCACCCCAGTGTCTTTATCTGGAGCATAGGTAATGAGATCCCCGAACAGTGGGAAGAACGCGGCGCTGAAACAGGCAGGGAACTGTCAAAGATCGTCAGGAGACTGGACGATACCCGTCCGGTAACTGCCGGTATGAACCCGCCCATTCACACCAATAACAAGGACGTCACCCTGCAATTCGATGAGCCTGCCACGCCCAATGCCCTGGCAGGATCGGGGGCTCTGGACCTTATCGGTTACAATTATGCCCATCGGACCTATTTACAGCACCAGATAAATTTTCCGGAAACGCCGTTCATAGCCACCGAAACGACATCGGCCCTGGCCACAAGGGGCTATTACGATCAAAGATCCGATACGGTCAAAAGATGGCCTTACCGCTGGGATCAGCTTTTCCTCGACGGAAACCCGGACAATACCGTTTCGGCCTACGACCAGGTGAGCGCTCCCTGGGGATCAACCCATGAAGAGACCTGGAAAATCATCAAAAAACACGATTTTCTGTCGGGCATGTTTATCTGGACAGGTTTTGACTACCTCGGCGAGCCCACACCCTATGTCTGGCCTTCCAGAAGTTCATATTTCGGGGTGATAGACCTGGCCGGTTTCCCGAAAGATGCGTACTATATGTACAAAAGCGAATGGACCGACGAAACGGTTCTCCACATTTTCCCGCACTGGAACTGGGAACCCGGGAGGGAAGTCGATATCTGGGCCTATTACAACAATGCCGATGAAGTGGAATTGTACCTCAACGGAAGATCGCTCGGAAAACGCTCCAAAAAGGGCGACGACCTTCATGTCATGTGGCGCGTTCCTTTTAACCCCGGAACACTTAAGGCCGTTTCCAGAAAAGACGGCAGGGACGTTTTGGTGAAAGAGATCAAAACTGCCGGAACGGCTGCCCAAATACAACTGGAAGCAGACAGAAACACCATATCGGCAGATAGCAAGGACCTTTCTTTTGTAACTGTTTCCATCGCTGATACTACCGGAAATTTTGTCCCTACGGCAACCAACAGGATCGAATTTGAAATATCCGGCCCCGGTAAAATTGTCGGGGTAGACAACGGAGACCCTACCAGTCACGAATCTTTTAAAGCAAAGAACAGAAAAGCCTTTTATGGAAAATGCCTGGTTATCGTACAGTCGGCAGGAACAGCAGGAGAAATACAACTCACGGCCAAAAGCAAAGGTTTAAAACCTCAAAAACTGGTGATAAACACCACCAGAAATCGTAATGAAAAAGATTAAATCAGATAAAATGATCAAAAAACTGATATTTATAGCATTCACCCCGCTTTTCTTCAGTTGCGGGGCACCTGAAAAGAAGGCCTCGAAGTTCACCGTTAATTCCCCCGGCGGAAAGAACACCATCACTTTTGAGCTAAGAGAGGGAAAACCGACCTATTCGGTAAAACACGGGGAAACCGGTGTGATCAACGCATCGGATATGGGCTTTGTGTTTAAGAACGGGGATTCGTTGTATAACAACCTCAAGGTGTTAAGCAGCAATACCACCACACACGATGAAACCTGGGAACAGGTCTGGGGCGAAAAACAGTTTATACAGGACCATTACCAGCAACTGGAAGTCGTCCTTCAGGAAGAGTCGGGGCAGCAAAGACAGCTTAAAATACAATTCAGAGCCTTTGACGACGGGGTGGCATTCAGGTACCGATACCCCGGCAATGGCACCAAAGACAGCCTGGTGATCATGGATGAACTGACCCGCTTTAATCTGAACCGCGATGGCAATGCCTGGTGGATCCCTGCGTATCAGGACAACCGTTACGAATACCTGTTCACCAGGTCGGCGGTCAGCACTTTAGATACTGTCCATACCCCGCTTACCATTAAAAGCAACAACGGACTGTTCCTGAGCTTTCACGAAGCCAAACTGGTCAACTATGCGAGCATGGCGCTGGCCCGGGAGAACAATACCACCCTTAAGTGCGACCTGGTCCCCTGGGCTGATGGCGACCGGGTAAAAACCGGCGGTTCGTTCACCACCCCGTGGCGAACCCTTCAGATTGCCGAAAAACCGGGTGAACTGATCACCTCTTATATGATATTAAACCTGAATGATCCCAACAAGCTGGAAGATACCAGCTGGATAGAACCCCACAAATATCTCGGTATCTGGTGGGGCATGCATATCGGCAAGTATTCGTTCTGGGAAAGCCCGATACAGGGTGCCACCACCAAAAATGCCAGAATGTATATCGATTACTGCCGGAAACTCGGTATAGACCACCTTCTCATCGAGGGATGGAACAAGGGCTGGACCCCGCAGTGGTATGAGAATGCCATGCATATGTTCAGCTTCACTAAAGAAGCGGACGGGTTTGACCTTAAAGAGGTGACCGATTATGCCCGGTCAAAGGATGTCAGCATCATAGGATATCACGAGACCGGGTCGAACATCATCAACTACCTGGAACAGATCGATGCCGGAATAGGGCTTTACCATAAATACGGCATGCACGATATTAAGATCGGCCAGGTAGGTTCGAGACTGAATATGAAAGAATGGCATCACGGGCAATTCGGGGTAAACTATTACAGGTTTGTACTGGACAAGGCCGCCGAATACCAGCTTGCCGTGAACTTCCACGAACCCATTAAAGACACCGGCGAACGCAGGACCTATCCCAACATGATGGCCCGCGAAGGAGCGAGGGGACAGGAATACAATGCCTGGAGCGAAGGAAACCCACCTTCACATACGGCCATCCTTCCGTTTACAAGAATGCTGTCCGGCCCTATGGATTTTACCCCCGGGGTCCTGGATGTGGAGATCAAACAAGGACACGAAGGACGGGATGTCCACACCACAGCCGCCAAACAACTGGCCCTGTATGTGGTGCTGTATTCCCCCATTCAAATGCTGGCCGACCTCCCCGAAAATTACGAGGGCAACCCGGCATTTAAATTTTTACAGGACGTCCCGGTAGACTGGTTCGATACCAAAGTCCTCAATGCCGAAATCGGCAAGTATATCACCACCGTACGTAAAGACAAAAACAGCGACGACTGGTACCTGGGCAGCATCACTGACGAAAAAGCAAGGGACCTGGACATCGCACTCGATTTTCTCGACGAAGGGGCTACCTATGAAGCCCGTATCTATGCCGACGCAGAAGGTACCGGTTATGAAACCAATCCTTCGGCCATAACGATCAGCAGCCGGGACCTAACCGCAAAAGACGGCCTGAAACTGCATCTCGGAAAAGGCGGGGGGACCGCCATTCGATTTGTAAAAAAGTAACGTTTATTCCATAAAGGAAATACGGAAAAAGAAGCGGCCGGCCGTTTTGCCGGCCGTTTTATTTGTTAATCCTACACGAAAATTTGACAAACTGTAAAAAATGATTTAATTTAAACAGCTCATCATAAAAACAAATACAACCGTGAACTCCTCATCCCGAAGAACTGTTTTAAAGACCATGGCCCTGAGCAGTGGAGCCATAGCCCTGGCCCCCGGATTATTACTGTCAGCAAGAGATCTCCAAAAGGACCGCCTGGGAGTGGCCCTCGTAGGATTGGGATATTACAGCACGGACCTCCTGGCACCGGCCCTTCAGCAGACGAAACATTGCTACCTGGCAGGCATTGTCACCGGAACACCTTCCAAGGCAGAGGCATGGAGCAAAAAATACAATATTCCCGATAAGAATATATACAACTACGAAAACTTTGACGATATAGCCAACAATCCCGATATCGATGTGGTATACGTGGTGCTGCCCCCGTCCATGCACCGCGAATATACCATCAGGGCAGCCGATGCCGGGAAACATGTGTGGTGCGAAAAACCGATGGCCCTGACAGCGCAGGAATGCCGGGATATGATAGATGCCTGTGCCAAAAACAAAAAGTCGCTGGCCATAGGGTATCGCCTGCAACACGAACCAAACACACAGGAATACAGGCGGATTGTCCGTGAACAGTTGCTGGGGCCGGTTAAATATATAAACTGTGGGGCCGGCTACCGGGACGACCGTACCGACCATTGGAAACAGAAAAAAGAAATGGGGGGAGGGGCGCTTTATGATATGGGCGTATATCCCATTCAGGGAGCCCGGCTGGGATCGAATATGGAACCTGTTGCCGTGGTCTCTGCAAAAACATCTACGACCAGACCGGAGATCTATAAGAACGGACTGGATGAAACTGCGGTAGCCAAACTGGAATTTCCCGGTGGCGTTTTTGCTGATATCAAGACCAGTTTCGGGCAAAATTTCAACTTCCTGGATATCGAATGTGAAAAAGGAGATATCAAAATAGCTCCTTTTTCAGCTTATGCAGGGGTTAAAGGCAGTAGCCCGCTCGGGGAGATCGATCACCCGTACCAGGTTCCCTGGCAGCAGGCGAAGCAAATGGACGATGATGCCCTTGCCATTATGGGAGGAAAACCCATGCTCGTTCCCGGGGAGGAAGGGCTACGGGATATCCGTGTCGTGGAAGCCATCTATAAATCGGCGGCGAGCGGCAAAGAAGTGAAGTTGTAAGATAGCTGTTTCAAGATCTTTTCTTCAGGTACTTTTTCTTAATCCATCGTTTTAAAAATTGCCCGTACCACATCCAGAAACCCGAGATAAGGATAACCGGAAAGAATACCCAGCGAATAGCTGTGACAGCACGGGGAATTTCGTAAACAGGCCCGTAGATAAGCCCTATTACCGGGATGCTTAAAATAATATGTATCCAGCGGATTATTTTTCGTTCTTTATATGCTTTCATAATATTGATTTTTCAGTGTTTTTAAATTTTATGGATTCAAGGCCAGTTCCGGGAGAGAACCGGATGTTTCCGTGCGGTACTTTTTGGCCAGTTTATTATCAGAACGGAAAGCCTCGACTTCCCAGGGCATTTTCCGGCTATATACTTTTGCCTTGTAGCGCTTTCCTTTCCAGGCAACCCATTCCCGGTTTATCATGATGAGCTCTTCTTTGGCATACTGTTTTACATGAACCATTTCATGCGCCAGAACGACAAGGTTTTGCATTAAGCTCAAATCTATATCCAGCCATACGGCAATATGATGATAGCCATCTGGTTTGGGAGAATCCAGGCAAAAGGTTATTCCTTTCATGTTTTTCGGCACATGGCTGGTGAAACTTATCGTGAGGTGTATGTTTTCCACGATATCCAGGTGTTCCATAAATTGTTCTACCATTTCCATGACCATGCCTGGAGCCTTGCTCCCTTTGATAAGAACGACAGGTTGGGAAAGCACGGCGTTTACGGAAAACATACTTGCGATAAAAATAAATATGAACGTTTTCATAACAAAAGGGGAGTGGGTATACCGAACCGGAAAGGCCCGGCTACATCAGAGATTGTACAGGATAAAAAATGACTTTCTTTAAACAGGTTGAAGTGTCAAAAGATAAAAACCGGTACCGGGTAGCCAGGTACCGGTTTCGATGTATACATATAGTATATACATCTACTGTTCAGCGTTATTTGATTGCAGATGGTATGGTTTATTGTAGTATCCCTGGTGGGTCATAGTACTGTCTTTGTAATGACGACCCTGCGGATCAAAACAATGTCCCCTCCAGGGAGTACCGCGCATGGCAAATCCCGTAGAGAAAAAGAACAGAACAACAGCCAGAATAGCTGCTACTCTGGTAATCCTTCGCAATACCCGGTTTTTTGAAAAAGAACCGAATTCATGCCCGATGACAAATACCATACAAGCAATAAATAACAGTCGGGTAAAAATGATGAATCCGAATATCATAGTCATAAATTTTAAAAGTTAAACATTTCATTTTCTGAATCGTAGCTACCGGATTTTTACGATTGCTGAAATAAAAGTAATGACTATGTCCATCGGTTTTTTTTGAAGTATACCAACGGGGAAAACAAAGAGACGAAAGGGTGAAATGTAGCGACTTCAGTTTTTGGAGCGGCCCAGTATCCTTGCCATGCTCTCTTTATAAGATTCACTTACGGGGATCTCTATGTCGCCGATATAGAGCAGATCGCGCTTAATGGAAGTCACCCGGGGAATAGACACAATATAAGACTTATGTGTGCGTATAAACCGGTCGTCAGGAAGTTGTTCCATCATGGCTTTAAGGCTCATCCTGGTAACAACCGGCCGGGAAGCAGACGATAAATGGATCTTAATGTAGTCTTTTAAGCCCTCCACGTAAAGAATGTCATCCACAACGATCTTTACAAGCCCGTATTCCACATGGACAAAAAAGTGGTCGCGGATACTGCTGTCTGCCTGTGGGGTTTTGGATTGCCTCAGGTCAAAAAGGGCCTTGGCCTTGTTACAGGCCCTGATAAAACGTTCCAGGGCAACAGGTTTTACCAGGTAATCCACAACATCCAGGTTAAATCCTTCAAGGGCGTATTTTTCATATGCAGTAACCAGGACGATCATGGGAGGAGCCATCAGTGTTTGTACAAATTGCAGGCCGCTCAGCCCGGGCATCTGTACATCGAGAAATATAAGGTCTATTTTTTCTGACTGGAGCACTTCAATGGCCTCCATGGCATTTTTACAGCGCTTTACCAGTTCCAGGTAAGCCACCTGCCGGATGTTGTCTTCCAGAAGGTCGAGTGCCGGTTTTTCATCATCAACTGCTATACAACGTATCATGTTAAAGGGAGAATTAGATGTGTATAAAATATTCCGTCGCTATTATTTATCGTCAGCTTGTATTTACCGGGATACAGTAATTGCAGACGTGTTTGTATATTGGCCAGGCCAATGCCCGAATCCTTATCTTTGGACAGTTCTTCATCCATACTGAATTTGTTCTTTACCGAAAAGTGAAGGGCAGCTTTCTTTACATGGAGCTCTATGTGAATAAAGGGCTGATCTACCCATGTTACCCCGTGTTTAAAGGCGTTTTCGACAAAAGGGATCAGCAGCATGGGTTCTATGGTTTCCGAATGGTCTTCGTAATCAATATCCGTAGTAACCTTTACATGGTCTTCAAACCTCATTTTCTGGAGTTCGATATAACTTTTCAGGTAATCGATCTCGTGGGCCAAAGGGACCTTCCTGGCTTCGGATTCGTATAACATATACCGCATCAGCCCGGCAAGACGGATGAGGGACGGTTCCAGCCTGTCGGATTTATGCCGTGCCATGGATACCATATTGTTCAGTACATTAAACAAAAAATGCGGACTGATCTGGGAGCGGAGAAACTTTAATTCGGTAGAAAGCTGCTCGGCTTCGCGCTCTTTTAACCGCTTTTCATAATTGATCCGGTCTGCCACGATCCTGTATATGATACTGACTATAAAAAACAGAATGATGGGCGAACCTATCAAAGCGTTCGTATATTCCAACACAACAACTTCAGGCGGAGCCAGGAGCCTTAAGAGCAAAGATTTGATCTGGAATATGCTGGCTATGAGCACAAAAGCACTGATGATATAAAGCCACCACCATTTGCGGTTCATCAGCTTCGGAAAGAGATACAGGGCATTGAAATAGAACAGCCCCAGGTGTATGATATTGGCTATAAGGGTAAAAGCCGGGGGAAAAACATTGCCATCGGGACTCCTTATTATAAAAGGGAGGACCATAATACCACACCAGATTATTCCGTGGAGAAGAGGTGTGGTGTATTTGGATTTAAGGGGAAAGGCCATGTATTGTTTTCTGTATCCTCTCAAAGTTAACCTTTTTAGGGATTATAGAATTAAAGTAGCTACCAAAGAGATGTTTTCGGATACGAACCGGGGATTTGTTGCGATAAAAGCCTTCCCGAGGTGGGGGATGGGACACGGATGTAACGGACATTCGCCGATTTTACCTGTAAATATCCATGTTTTATGGGATTTTAGCGGTAAGGTAACTTGTCGTGCGCTTTTAATTCTTTGCCCAAATCCTGTAGAATAAGTATTTTTGAAAGCGACAAACCCAAAAATATGAACGTAAACATAGACCCTGGCTGGAAAGCCCGGCTACAACCGGAATTTGAAAAGCCCTATTTCGAATCCCTTGCAGGCTTTGTAAGGAATGAATATACCCAACACAAATGTTATCCCAGGGGCAGTGAAATATTTGCCGCTTTTGATCATTGCCGTTTTGACGATATAAAAGTGGTGATCATCGGACAGGACCCGTATCATGGCCCGGGACAGGCCAACGGGCTTTGTTTTTCAGTGAATGATGGTATAGCCCATCCACCTTCGCTGATCAATATTTTCCGGGAAATAGAAGCAGATCTCGGGACTCCTTATCCCAAGAGCGGTAACCTCGAACGCTGGGCCGACCAGGGCGTACTTCTGCTCAATGCCACCCTTACCGTACGGGCCCACCAGGCTGGTAGCCACCAGAACAGGGGATGGGAAACATTTACGGATGCCGTGATACAAAAAGTATCTGAAGAAAAGGAAAACATGGTGTTTATGCTTTGGGGCGGTTATGCCAAAAAAAAGGGGAGCAAGATAGACAGAAGCAAACACCTGGTGCTGGAAACCGGCCACCCGTCACCGTTAAGTGCCAACCGGGGGTTCTGGTTCGGTAACAAACACTTTAGCAAGGCCAATGGATACCTGGAGAGTGTGGGTAAAGCTGCTATACAGTGGTGATTTATAAGAAGTAGTCGGAGAGGACAAGGATAAACGATAAATTTTTACTCTCCGGATTCTTCTATTATGATTTTGAATAAATTTTCATCAAACCGAAAATTTGTCATCCTTATTTTTTCCAGTATAGGTCGTACGTGATTTACAATACCTTCTTGTTTTGCTCTTAGAATCAAACCAAATGTTCCCGAGTATTTCAGTTGTAATCGTTCTGCAACCTTTCTTCCTTTAAGGTCGTCTAATATAAGTACGGCATTCTCAAGATCAAGTGATAAAGCAATGGCACTTGCTTCACCAGGATCCAGATCCATTTCAAGAATTTTTTGGTAATGATTGTCTTTTAGTTTTTTGACCTTGATCCAATTGGGTAATTTCTTCCCAAATTCTTTATGAATTGTAGAGGTTATATAAATGGTTTCCCCCATTTTTTTCAATAACTCTAACTCATCAATTTTACTCAAAAGAATCAGGCAACTTGTATCAGAAATAATAATTTCAGAATTGAGCGGCATCTCTTAATATATCTGAAGAAGGATGATTAATTAATGAAACATCGTAGTCCGCTAATATTTCTGTAAAAGCAATTTTGGACAGCCCGGCCAGTTCCGCAGCTTGTCCCAGTGAAAGTTTTCCAAACTCATACATTTTTGCCGCTAGAAACCTCTTTATTTCTCGTTCATCAAGATTTAATTTATCAGGTATGTTAAGTGTGAGGTGTTTCATATATCAAATTTAATCAAAAATACGATACCTATTAAAAGTAATGTAAATCATTTACACCGGGGACACTACTTTTTCGTAAGACAGTTTTTCCGGGATAAGGTCCAGTTCCGATAATTGGTCCTGCACGGTTTTCAGGGTTTCCGGGGACATTGTATCCTGGCTCCATTCCGTTAAGGTCAACCATTCCCGTATATCTTCCGTCTTCTGGTCGAACCGGTTGGCCAGGGTCCGGTCTATGCTGGGGATCTGCTTAAAATCGGCGGTATAGGTGTTGATCACTTCCAGGATGTGTTTTACGATATTCCGGTCTTTTTCGAGTATCCCGTTCCGTACCGCGATGACAAAACAGGGCCAGGGGGTAGGGCAGTCCCCGATACGGCGGAATATCTCCTGGTCTACCAGGGGTTTGGTCATAAAACGTTCCCACATAAAATAGTCGGCATTACCTGCCGTAAGGGCATCTACGGCCCCTTCGATGGTATTGATGACCTCGAATTTCAGTGTATTGATATCCCAGCCCATATTCCTCGCATTGACAAAAGACATCAGGTGAGAACCGGACCCGAAACGGCTGATCGCCACTTTTGTGTTTTCCAGGGCCTCAGTCTTTTGATACGGAGATCCTGCTGCAACATGGATACCCCAGATCAATGGGGTTTCTATATAGGTTTGAACGATCTTTGAAGGGTTTCCGGCCGTAATATCCTTTACGATCCCTTCGGTGAGAATGATGGCCATATCTGTAGTTCCTTCGCGTAACATCTGACACATCTTTCCGGTACCTTCGGGCGTATCTGCCCATTGAAGGTCAATACCTCTTTTTTCAAACGCTCCTTCTTCCATGGCAAGGTGCCAGGGAAGGTTAAAATGCTCCGGCACTCCGGTTATTCTTATGGTCTTCATTCAGAATGATTTGTATATTGATGGGCTGACATAAGACTACACGACTTATGGCGTATGACGATTACATAAGGTCCTAAGTCTTATGTCTTGCAGTCCTAAGTCCTTCATAACCCTACTTTCCTGTTTTTGGTTTATCACTGACACACCTGAACCCCGTATGCTGCATTCCGGTGTCCGGAGAGGACTTCATACGGGAGGTCACCCGGTAGCCCTTGCAATAGGATGCATTGCACAAAAAAGAACCGCCGCGAATGACTTTTTTGGGCACTGTGGGCTCCATCGGGTCATAACTGTTATCCGGTCCTGTGGGGTTTTCGGCGGTGGTGTTATTCAGTTTTTTGTAATAATCGTCACGATACCAGTCTGCACACCACTCCCAGACATTCCCGGCCATGTCATACAGGCCGTAACCGTTAGGTGAAAAAGACCTTACGGGAGCCGCCAGGTCGTATTGGTCCCAATCGGTATTTTTATTGGGAAACGTACCCTGCCAGGTATTGGCTTTGGGTTTTCCCGATTCGATATCCTCATTGCCCCAGGGGTATTTGTTGTCGTCCAGTCCTCCGCGGGAGGCAAACTCCCATTCGGCTTCGGTCGGGAGCCTTTTTCCGGCCCATCGGGCATAGGCTTTGGCATCATCCCATGAAATATGCACTACGGGATAGTTGCCTTTTCCTTCAATACTGCTTTCCGGGCCGTTGGGATGCTTCCAGTCGGCACCTTTTACCCAGCTCCACCACTGAGCCGCATTGTTCAGGGGAACAGGATGATCGGGCGGTGTAAATACAAGGGATGAAGCTACGAGTAAACTATCATGAGGTTTAGGAGTGCCCGGAGGCAGTTGTTCTTTGATGTCTTCCCATTTCGGGGCCTGCTCTGCCGTGGTCACGTAGCCCGTGGCCTCTGTAAATTCCCTGAACTGTGCATTGGTCACCTCGGTTTCATCCATCCAGAAACCGTTGACCTTTACTTGATGCGCGGGATATTCATCCGGACGGCCTTCATCATCACTTGCCCCCATAGTAAATTCGCCACCGGGGATCCATACCATCCCTTCAAGGGAAGCTTCTCCCTTCGGAATGTTTGTGGAGTTCTCCCTGCCTGCAGAGAACCGGTCCGGCAGCCCTGTTTCGCAGGAAGTGATGCTATCCGGAACTTGTTTTTGTGAATTGTCTCCTGCCTTATCCTTTCGGGACGAGTGGCAGGAAATTGCTGTGATAAGAAAAAAAGAGCCTGTAATAAGATAAAAACTTTTTCTGCGCATTCTGGTTGATTTTGGACCTAAAGGTAATAATAAACCACTAAAATCCTATCCCTGTGCAATAAAATGGACAGTTCCTCAAAGATATAAAGGGTACCAATAAAAATGCTCCCGGAAAAGCAGTGTTTCCCGGGAGCATAAATTATAAACGTTTATTTTTAGAACTGGTATCTGATACCCAGTGCGATGTCCAGGTCCAATCCATCCCGGTATTCATCGGTAAAACCGAGTTCAGGACGAAAATCCAGGGACAACATAAGCGGAATATCGAAATCGTATTCAATACCTACATCACCTGCTACGAAAAAGAAAGCGCCGCTATCGTCGATTTTATTATTGTCGTAGCCTCCCAGGCCGCCACCGGCACCGGCATACCAGTTAAAATTACCTTCGAGGTTCCAAACCCACTGGTATAAACCTGTGAGTTTAAAAGCGTCTGTATGTTTCGAATCTCTCCATCCGAGATCGAGTTCCAGACGGTTGTTGGCTCCCAATGCTCTTTGATAAGAGATTTCTGCACCAAAGCCATCACTATCCCCTAAACGAAGCCCTATGGCATTCGGAGAGATCTCCTGTGCCTGGGAAGTCGCCATAAATCCCAATGATAAAACAGCTAAAAAAATCAATTTCTTCATAACAGATACTATTAAATTAATGGTCCAATATATGCAATATATGGATTTTTTCTCAATTGATCCTCCCAAAAACCGACATCAAATTTGCAGATTTAACTACAAAACCCTGTAAGTCAGCCGGGGAAAATTTAAAACTGGAACCTGATCCCGAGAGCAATGTCCAGGTCCAGGTCGTCCCGGTACTCGTCCGTAAAGCCGAGTTCCGGCCTCATGTCCAGGGAAAGTACCAGCGGGATATCAAAATTGTACTCAATACCAATATCCCCGGCAGCGAAAAGAAAGGTTCCGCTTTCGTCGATATAGTCGTAATCATAGCTCCCGATTCCTCCACCGGCACCTGCAAACCAGTTGAAACCACCGTCAATGTTCCATACCCATTGATGCAGGGCAGTGAGTTTATAGGCGTCTACATGGTCGGAATCCCTCCATCCCAGGTCCAGTTCCAGTCGGGTGTCGCTTTTCAGGGCTCTCTGGTAAGATATCTCTGCACCAAAGCCATCGCTATCCCCTATACGGAGTCCCAGGGCATTTGGTGATATCAGTTGTGCCTGTGATACTGTAATACCCCCCAGGACAATGATAAGGAATACAAATAATTTTTTCATATAATATGTTTTAACTTTGTTTAGTGCCATTACAACGCTATTTTTACACAAATCTTATGCGGATGTTGAAAAAAACAGAGATACAACTCGAGGGAGAACTACATGTTGACGATCTGTACAGGAATATATACGCCACGGACGCTTCTGTATACCGGAAACTTCCGATGGCCGTGGCTTACCCCCGTACCAAAGAAGATATCAAAAAACTGATCACTTATGCCTCGCAGCATCGTCTTTCCCTGATTCCCAGGACTGCCGGCACCTCTCTTGCGGGACAATGTGTAGGAGAGGGGATCGTGGTGGACGTATCAAGACATTTCACCAGGATATTTCACGTTGACCAGGAAAAGAGAACAGTAGATGTAGAACCCGGGGTTATCAGGGACGAACTGAACCAGTACCTCGAATTGTATAACCTGTTTTTCGGTCCGAACACCTCCACATCCAACCGCTGTATGATCGGTGGAATGGTGGGCAATAATTCCAGCGGAACCACTTCCATACAGTATGGCGTTACCCGCGACAAAGTGTTGGAGATCGAAGCCATACTCTCTGATGGATCTGAAGTGGTCTTTAAATCCCTTTCAGAAGAAAAGTTTAAAGAAAAACTTGAATTAAAAACACTGGAAGGTAGTATTTACAGGGAGTTACATAACAGGCTAATATCTAAAGAAACGAGAGAAAGGATCAAAGACAACTACCCGAAACCGGAAATACACCGCCGGAATACCGGTTATGCCATAGATGAGATCATCAAGCTAAAACCCTTTGCGCCGGAAGGCGGGGATTTCAACCTCTGTAAGCTGATCTGTGGCAGCGAGGGCACCCTGGCTTTTATAACCAGGATCAGGCTGCAACTGGAAGACCTGCCGCCGAAATACAGCGTTATGGTGGCCGCTCATTTCGAAAGTATCGAAAACTGCCTGAACGCCGTGGTCCCGGCCATGAACCACCAGCTTTTTACCTGCGAAATGATGGACAAAGTGATCCTGGATCGTACTAAGAGCAACAAGGGCCAGCTACCCAACCGGTTTTTCATAGAAGGCGATCCCGAAGCCATCCTGATGCTCGAACTGAGATCGGATGACGAAAATGAGCTGGAAGACAGGAAAAAACGGCTCCTGGACACTATGAAAGAAAGCGGGCTCGGCTATGCTTTCCCGGTGCTGTATGCCGACGATATCCGGAAAGCCCTGGAATTGCGTAAGGCCGGGTTGGGGCTGCTCGGAAATATCGTAGGCGATAAAAAAGCGGTGGCCTGTATTGAAGATACGGCGGTGGCCGTGGAGGACCTGGCTCCCTATATCTCCGAATTTTCCGGATTGATGAAGAAATACGGGCAAAAAGCGGTCTATTATGCCCATGCGGGTGCCGGAGAGCTTCACCTTCGGCCCATACTGAACCTGAAAGTTTCCGAAGATGTAGCCCTCTTCAGGCAGATCACCACAGATGTGGCGCACCTGGTCAAAAAATACAGGGGTTCCCTGAGCGGGGAACACGGGGACGGGATCGTGCGTTCGGAATTTATAAAGCTGATGCTGGGAGAGGAGAATTACCGGCTGCTTTCGGAGATAAAATCGGTTTTTGACCCCAAAGGCATCTTTAACCCGGGAAAAATAGTGCATTCCCCACAGATGGATACATCCCTGCGTTACGAAAAGGATCGTACCGAACCGGAAATAAAGACCTTTCTCGACTTCTCGGGAACAAAAGGCATATTAAGGGCTGCGGAACAGTGCAATGGCAGCGGTGATTGCAGGAAAACACATCTGTCGGCCGGAGCCATGTGCCCCAGTTATCACGCTACAAAGAATGAAAAAGATACGACCCGGGCGAGGGCCAATACACTGAGGGAATTCCTGACCCGCTCCGAAAAGGAGAACAGGTTTGATCACAGCGAGATCAAGGAAGTCCTGGACCTGTGTTTGAGCTGCAAGGCCTGCGGCAGTGAATGCCCGAGCAATGTGGATATGGCCACGCTCAAAGCAGAGTTTTTGTATCAGTACCAAAAGGAAAACGGAACGAGCATCAGGGACAAGGCCTTTGCATATAATACCCGGCTCAATAGTATGGCCTCTGTTTTTCCCTGGCTGGCCAATGAAATGTATAAAAACCAGATCACGGGCGCCTTCCTTAAAAAGGCGATCGGCATTTCCGGGGAGCGGAGTTTTCCGCCGCTCATCCCTTTTAAAAAGTCACGTAATATCACAAACCACAGATCAGAAACACTTAAAGTAAAACTTGAAGTTGTTGTGTTTATTGACGAGTTTACTAATTATTTAGATGGAAATGTAGGCAATGATGCGGTTGAACTCCTGAGCAGGCTGGGATATAAGGTAAAAGTGTACCGGGGGGAAAGTGGACGGACCTTTATTTCGAAAGGCTTTTTAAAACAGGCACAAAAGGCCGCCAACAAAAATATCGGGGACCTGAAGGATATGGTCTCCGCAGATTGCCCCCTGATAGGGATTGAACCATCGGCTATTTTGTCTTTCCGGGACGAATACTTAAAACTGGCTTCCGACAGTAAAGCTGCAGAAGAGATAAGCGGTAACACATGGCTGATCGAAGAATTTATCGCCTCCGAAATAACAAAGGGGAATATTTCCGCTTCGCAGTTTACCAAAGAAACGAAGCAGGTTAAAATACATAACCATTGTCACCAGAAAGCCCTGTCTGATCAAAAAGTGACGTTTGACATGCTCAATCTCCCTGAAAACTACAAGGTGAGTATCATTAACAGCGGTTGTTGCGGCATGGCCGGATCGTTCGGTTATGAAAAGGAGCATTACGACATCAGCATGAAAGTAGGGGAGTTACGATTGTTCCCTTCAGTACGCAATGCCGGAAAAGATACGATCATCGCGGCAAACGGCACAAGCTGCCGCCACCAGATCCTGGACGGGACAGGCAAAAAGGCCAAACATCCGGTCACCATTCTCAGAGAAGCCTTAATCGTCTGAAAATCCCCTCCGGCATTCTGAGCAAAGCGAAGAACCTCCGGCGGGCCTATTTTACTTTGAATTTCATTTACGGCAGGTTCTCTACGATCTCATCCACAGATGCCCTTTGGGTATAGTCCGGATTGAACTGTTTAAAAACAACCTTGCCATTCGTATCGATGATAAAGGTTGCAGGTACCGGCAATACCGCATCCCCTGAAGCATTGACATCAGCTATGGAAGCCCCCAGTTTTTCCTCGACCAGGTTCTGGTAATCCTGCGTAACGTCAAAATCCACATCAAAGGCCTCGATGATCTGCCCGTCCGTATCTGAATAAATGGTGAAGTCAGCCCCGGTACTCTCAACAGTCTTTGCTACATTGTCATAGGATTCCGGGGTAATGGCTATGAGTTTTGCCCCTTTTTCCTCGATCTTCCTGGCCCGGGTGGCAAAGTCCGAAAGGTATGCGTTGCATACCGGGCACCAATACCCGCGGTAAAACAGCACCACTACCGGTTGTTCTTTATAAAGGTCTGCCAGGGCTACGGTTTCTCCGTCCCCGGATACAAAAGATACCTCCGGAGCGGGGTCTCCTTCCTGAAGCCCTTCCGGAAGATCGCCGGTATCAATTCCGAATTTGGCATAATCAACAGCGGGTTTTTCAATAGTATCTGTCGTTTCCTGTTCAGAAACGTTTTGCTGGTCTTCGTCCTTTTGTTTTTGTGCCTGTTTGCACGCTATGAGCGTTACCAACAGCACCAGTACCCATAAATGTCGCATATCGTATATTTTTGATTTAGTGTTGTTTATCAGGATATTTTATCCACACAAGATAAGGAGAAAAAAATGAAATACAACAAAAAAAGCGGTCTCCTGAAAGATCATGCATGACCCGTCATCCTGAACCCCGATGTGTCGGGACAGGCTTTGTTTCAGGGTCTCATCACACTGGTCCGACAATGGGGATGGGATGCTGAAACAAGTTTAGCATGACGAAATTGCATTTCAGGAAACCGCTCATTAAAGCAATACAGTCTATTCCCTTTCCAAAAGAAACCCTTTCAGCTCTTCATAGTTACTGATGTTGTGTTTTACCTTGTCCTTATCCATTACGGTTTTGATCTGCTCAGGTATGGATATGTGAACACCCAGGGTATCTTCTACAATATCGAGGAACTTTACCGGGTGGGCGGTCTCGAGGAATATCCCGGCCTTTCCCGGGTTGTTTTTGAGGTATTCCTTCAGTCCCAGGTAGCCTACGGCTCCATGAGGGTCTGCAATATACCCGGACTTTTTATATATCTGCGACATGGCATCGCGGGTAGCTTTATCCGTAAAACTATAAGAGGAAAAGCCGGCCTTCAATGCATCCAGGTCATTGTCGAACAGGTGTTGGATACGCACAAAATTACTGGGGTTGCCCACATCCATAGCGTTTGAGATGGTCTGTCTGGACGGTTTCGGGGTATAGACCCCGCTTTGGAGGTATTGCGGAACGGTATCGTTAATATTGGTAGCAGCGACAAAATGATCTACGGGCAGGCCGAGCTTACGCGCCATGATCCCTGCACAGATATTACCGAAATTACCGCTGGGCACGGTGAAGACCACATCCTTGCTCTTGTCCTTTAATTGCTTGTAGGCAAAGAAAAAGTAGAACATCTGTGGAAGCCAGCGGGCTACATTTATGGAATTGGCAGAAGTGAGGTTCTTTGCGCTAAGGCTATCGTCCAGGAAGGCGTTTTTTACCATATCCTGGCAATCGTCGAAAGTACCGTTTACCTCCAGGGCAGTGATGTTCTGCCCCAGGGTGGTGAGCTGCCTTTCCTGGATGTCGCTTACTTTGCCCTTTGGATAGAGGATGATCACATCTACACCCTTTACCCCGAGAAAACCACTGGCAACGGCTCCTCCCGTATCCCCGGAGGTAGCTACAAGGACAGTTACTTTTCCGGTATCCTGTTTTTTGTCCCGGTTAAAATAGCCCAGGCACCTGGCCATAAAGCGCGCACCTACATCCTTAAAAGCCATGGTAGGGCCGTGAAAGAGTTCCAGGGAGTGAACATTTTCTTCAATTTCCTGTAATGGAAAATCGAAGGACAGGGTTTCACCTACAATCCTGCGGAGTTCATTTTCCGGGATCTCATCTCCTGCAAATGGCGCAATGGCCCGGTAGGCGATCTCTTCATTTGACTGGTTTTCCAGGTCCTCGATAAATGCGGGATCAAGGGGCGGGACAGATTCCGGAAAATACAATCCCTTGTCCGGCGCGAGGCCCCTTATAACTGCTTCTTTAAAAGAAGCCTGTTCGCTTTTATGATTTAAGCTGTAATATTTCATGTGTATATTTTTTATTTGTTTTTCAACGGTCACATGGAACACCCATATTCATGCTTGTTTGTGTTAAATGAAATTTTATCTTGGGGGTTTCATTTTTGTTCTAAGTGTTGAGATGGTTCAATATAAATTTTACGCGTTCTTCCACATCGGTTTTCGGGACTACCAGGAGTTCGTATCCTTGCCGGGTATAGGCTTCCGCCATTACTTCATAGGTTCTTACGGCTTCTTCGAAGTCTTGTTTTCTTTCCCCGTCAGTTTTATAGATCTCTTCCCACGGAGGAAATATGAACACTTCGGAGCGGTAGCGATAATCCTGCAATCCTTCTTTCAGTTCATCGGAAACGGGAATATCTTCGAGATAGGAATAAGCCAGGGTGTCCGGGATGCCGCGATCGAAAAACAAGGGCTTTTCTGCTTGCTTCTCCAGAGCTGAAAGATAGGAATCAACCGATCGGCTTAGCATAAGGTCCCTGTATTTTTCCGTGTTTTTCCACGGCAGGGCGTCTCCATCCTGTGCCATTTGTTCCCGGATAACCTGCCTGGCCACTTCGGGCACGTGATCATACCCGTGCTTTTGCAGTGCCAGCAGGGTAGTGGTCTTACCCACACCAGGGCCACCTGTCATAACGTAAAACCTGTGTTTTTGCTGGTTAATGGGCATTATAATTGTGTTTTTAGTTTATTGCAGCACCCGCATACCATCCGGGTTTATACCGGAAATATGGATATCAAAATCCACCCCGGAACCTGCATAACCCCCGGCCATGGCCTCTGCCACCTTCTGAGCTGTATCTTCGCCCCGGCTCAATGCGAATATAGATGGACCTGAGCCGGAAATTCCACTGCCCAGGGCACCTGCTTCGAGCGCTGCCCCCTTAACCAGAGAGAACCTGGGAATAAGCAGGCTTCTCAGGGGTTCGATGATCCCGTCGTGAAGCGACCTTGAAATGAGATCGTAATCTTCGGTATATAGTCCGCTTATCAATCCTCCCACATTTCCCCATTGCTGTATCGCTTTTTTCAGGGGAACGGAATGCTTAAGCACGGAACGGGCGTCTGCCGTTTTTACCTCTATCTGCGGATGGATGATGGAAGCATAGAGCTCCCCGGGAGTATGCAGTTTTATCACATCGAGCGGTTCATAGCTTCGCACCAGGGAAAACCCGCCGAGAAGGGCAGGGGCTACATTGTCGGCGTGCCATGATCCGCTGGCCAGTTTTTCGCCTTCCATGGCAAAAGGAATAAGTTCCCTGGCAGACAAAGGTTCCCCAAGCAACTTATTGATGCCAAATACTGCTCCGGCCGCACTTGCGGCACTGCTGCCGATACCGCTGCCGGGTTTGATCTTCTTGTAGATCTCAATGTCAAACCCCTGGGTGCTTCCCAGGTGGTCCAGCAGTGCCAAAGCAGATACCCCGGCCACATTTTTTTCGGTGTCGAGAGGCAGGTCCTGGCCCTCGATTTTGGAAATGGTCACCTGGTTGTTCCCCGTTTTGCGGATCACCATTTCGTCTCCCACCTTGTCCAGGCAGAGTCCGAGCACGTCAAATCCACAGGAGACATTGGCAATGGTAGCGGGGCAGAAAATTCGTATTTCGTTCATATTATTATTTTTTAAACCCTATCTATGTAGAGACGCACGGCCGTGCGTCTCAATCGTGCAAGACGGCCGTGCGTCTTTACGAGATGGGCCATATCATTTAAAAATTGCCTGCCCGGATAATATCTGCAAAAATACCGGATGCGGTGACATCCGCACCTGCACCCGCACCTTTTACCAGCAGTGGCTGTTCGTTATACCTTTCTGTAAAGAAAAGTACAATATTGTCTTTTCCTTCCAGGTTGTAGAACGGGTGGTCCTTCGGGATATGCTGAAGACCCACTTTGGCCTTGCCGTCCTCAAACTGCGCCACATATTTGAGCCTGCATCCTTTTTTGGCTGCTTCGGCATATATGTTTTCAAAATGGGAGCTGTGTTTGACAAGGGATGCGTAAAAGTCATCGACCGTGGTGGTGTCCAGGCTTTCCTGCGGCAGGAAGGACTCGTTCTCTATATCGTCGATCTCCAGTTCATGGCCGCTTTCCCTGGCCAGGATAAGTATTTTCCGCATCACGTCGACACCACTGAGGTCGATCTTCGGATCGGGTTCTGTATATCCTTCTGCCTGGGCCTGTTTTACCACACCTTCGAAAGAACTTTTGTCGTCAAAATTGTTAAAGACAAAATTGAGGCTTCCGGATAATACGGCCTGTATCTTGTTGACCCTGTCCCCGGAGGCGATCAGGTTTTTCAGGGTGTCGATAACAGGCAGTCCTGCACCTACATTGGTCTCGAAAAGGAAAGGCGCGTTGTATTGCCTCGAAAGATCCTTTAATTGCGAATAGTGTTCCAGTTCGGAAGAACAGGCTATTTTGTTACAGGTGACCACGGCGATACTGTTTTTGAGGTAACCCGCATAGGTGCCCGCTACTACGGCATTGGCCGTATTATCCACAAATATACTGTTCCGCAGGTTCAGGGCCTTTACTTTTTCAAAGAATTTATCGATGTCGGCCGGTTCCCCCTTATCGAGAAAGTCCTTCCAGTTCTTAAGGTCTATACCGCCATCGTCAAAATACATTTTCCGGGAGTTGGACAGGGCCACTACGCGGACGTTAAGCCGTAGCTTTTCCTTCAGGTATTTCTTTTGCTGGCGGATCTGGTTCAGGAATTTTTCACCTACATTCCCGGCACCCATAACGAAGATATTGAGCTGTTTTACATGCTCTTCGAAAAAGTGTTCGTGCAGGGTGTTCAGGGCTTTCTTAACATCGGCCCTGTCGATCACCGCTGAGATGTTCCTTTCCGAGGCTCCCTGGGCAATAGCTCTTATATTGACGTTGTTTTGCCCCAGGGAGCTGAACATCTTACCGCTGAGCCCCTGGTGGCTTTTCATATTATCGCCGACCAATGCTATGATGGCCAAATTGTCTTCAACAACGACCGGGTTGATCTTTTTAGTCGCTATTTCATATTCAAAGGCCTCATTAACGGCTTTTTCTGCTTTTTGCATATCGCTTTCGGCAATACCTATACAGATAGAGTGTTCGGAAGAGGCCTGGGTAATAAGGGCTACATTGATATTGTGGAGTGAAAGCACCTCGAAAAACCGCTTGGATATACCGGAGATCCCTACCATGCCGCTTCCTTCGAGAGAAAGGAGTGCCATATTGTCTATATGGCTTATGCCTCTTACCGGACGGGCAGAACCGTTGGTGTTTTTCCGTATGCGGGTTCCCTGTTCTTCCGGCTGGAAGGTGTTTTTGATGTGTATCGGTATTCCTTTGGAAAGCACAGGTTGAATGGTGGGCGGATAAAGGACTTTGGCTCCGAAATGAGAGAGCTCCATAGCCTCTTCATAGGATATATCAGGAATGGCAAAGGCCTGTTTTACCAGTTTTGGATTGGCGGTGTACATACCGCTTACATCGGTCCATATTTCCAGTACGGAAGCGTTTACGGCCCCGGCCATGATCGCCGCGGTATAGTCCGATCCGCCCCTTCCCAGGGTGGTGGAATTGCCTTCGGGAGAAGAAGCCGCAAAACCGGGGACTACGATGGTTTTATAGGTAACGGTCCCAAAATAGGTTTCGCAAAGACGGTTGGTCATTTTAAAATCGACTGCGGCTTTTCCGTAGTTTTCATCGGTCTTGATAAGTGCCCTGCTGTCTTTGTGGATACAGTCCATGCCTTCGGAGGTAAAAAATTCGCTGACGATGTAGGACGAAAGGAGTTCGCCATAGCCCAGTATCCTGTCCAGCAGTTTCGGGGTGGTCTCACCGATAAGAAAAGCCCCTTCGAGCAGGGTTTCCAGGGTGTTCAGTTCCCTTTTTACGGCACTGATCGCCTTGCTCTGGGAAGCAATGGGCAGCAGCTCCTGCATGGTTTCGAGGTGGCGTTTTTCTATTTTTTCCATGACCCCGGTATAGTTTTCGTCACGCAGGGAAGCCTGGTGGGCAGCTTCCAGCAAAAGGTCCGTAACACCGCCAAAAGCAGAGACAACAATGATCTGTTTATCGTCTTTGATATTGTTTTCTACAATTTTTTTTACCAATTTTATACGTTTGGCATCGGCTACGGAGGATCCTCCGAATTTTAAAACTTTCATGTGTGAAAAAGTTGAATTTATATATAGTTTTAGTGGTTTGAATTTGGTTCAAACAAAAAAAGGACGGATGATATGAAATGAAATTATACCCCGAATGGGGTAATACCGGTAATTGTAATAATAATGCCGGAAGAAATACACTCAGATGCAGAAGCGCACGCTGTGGGAGTGATTGATGATATGTGTATATTCTTTGACACTGAATTGAATTATTTACAATCCAAAAGTAGTACTTTTACCAAAAGAAGCAAACATTTTTTTAACTTTTGCGAAATATTAATCATTAGCCAAAAATTAATGCACAATGAATATTTTTTCCCTGGAACAGATACGCGAAGCTGACAGATTGACAATTTTAAACCAGAATATCACCAGTGATGCATTGATGGAGCGGGCCGGAACAAGAGTTTTTGAATGGCTCGACGGAAGGTTGCAGGGCAACCCGGTGCTGATCCATGTTTTTTGCGGTATCGGGAATAACGGAGGGGACGGCCTTGTTATTGCCAGGCTTTTACTGGAAAGCGGTTATAAGGTGAAGAGCTATATTGTAGATTTCAGCGAAAAGCGATCCAAAGATTTCCTGCTGAACCTGGACCGGATAAAAAGCCTGAAACACTGGCCCGAACATTTCGGGGGAGAAAAAGGGGAGGAGCTACCCCAACTAAAACCCGAGGACATCATAGTCGATGCCATATTCGGGGTAGGGCTCAACCGCCCGGCTTCGGGTTGGGTGGGCAAGCTCATCGATCATATCAACGCATCCGGCGCTTTTGTACTTTCCGTAGACATGCCTTCGGGACTTTCCATGCATGTTGCTCCCAAAACGGATGCACCGGTTATACAGGCCAATCACACCCTGACCTTCCAGTCGCCCAAACTGGCTTTCTTTCTTCCGGGATCAGGCGTGTATACCGATTCCTGGGAGGCTGTAGACATCGGCCTGGATGCGGCTTATCTGCAAAGTGTGGAACCGGAAGCCGTTCTTATAGGTAAACAGGAAGCCTTGTCTCTTTATATCCCGAGGAAGAAATTTTCCCATAAAGGGACGTACGGCCATGCTTTAGTAATTGGCGGAAGCTACGGAAAGGTCGGGGCCGTTTACCTGGCCGGAAAAGCCTGTCTGTCGGTTGGAGCGGGACTGTTGACCACCTACCTTCCCAAATGCGGATATCCGGTATTGCAAACCGCATTGCCGGAGGGCATGGTACTCACTGACGTCAATGAAGACCATATTTCTACCATAGCGTTCGACCTGAAACCTACCGTGATCGGTATAGGAGTAGGGTTGGGCAGGCACCGGGCCACCGTCGATGCTTTCAAGGCCTTCCTTCGGAAAAACACATCTCCATTGGTCGTCGATGCGGATGCACTTAACATACTTTCTGAAAACCACGACCTGCTGGAATTACTGCCCCTGGAATCCGTACTGACCCCTCACCCCAAAGAACTGGAAAGATTGATAGGGAGCTGGAAAGACGATTTTGAAAAACTGGAAAAAAGCAGGCAATTTGCCGGGAAATACAATTTGATCCTGGTGATCAAAGGTGCTCATACCACAACCATACACAAAGACCGGATATACGTAAACAGCACCGGGAATCCCGGAATGGCCACCGGCGGCAGCGGCGATGTCCTTACAGGTATGATCACCGGGCTGATAAGCCAGGGGTATACTGCTTTATACGCAGCCGTGTTCGGGGTTTACCTGCACGGAAAAGCCGGAGACATTGCCGTTTCCGGTATGGGCTATGAAGCACTCACCGCAACCGGGATCATCGACCATATAGGAAATGCTTTTATGGACCTTTTTGCCAGGGAGGAACACCTTCCTCCGGAAAAGGAAGAAGAAGATCCGGAAAAAGGTTAAAACAATGGCCGATGAAGGAAACACCTCCCGTTTTTCCCGTTGAAAATTCCATTGGCCCTATTATTTTAAAGCTCTTGTACACAAGTTCGCAAAGGGCAATATAACCAGCCGTACCGTTTTTCAAAATGAGGGATTCTTATTTTTTCGAAATGCTGATAAATAATTGGCAATAAACTTGGATTTTTTGGGTCGAATATGGAATTTTGACCGATTTTCAACTTCTGATAGCATGCGAGACACATATTATATAAGTACGGACGTACTGAATTTAGAACAGGTACTGGATATTGTTAAAAATAACAAGGAAATAGCCCTTTCTGAAGAGGCCAAACTAAACATCAAAAAGTGCAGGACGTACCTGGATGAAAAACTGAAAAAACAAAAGGAGCCTGTATACGGGATCAACACTGGTTTTGGCTCTCTCTATAACATAAAAATATCGGGGGAACACCTGAACAAACTCCAGGAAAACCTGGTAGCCTCACATGCCTGCGGAACAGGGGAGAAGGCCCCGGCCGATATTGTAAAACTGATGTTGCTCCTCAAGGTGCAATCGCTTTCATACGGGCATAGCGGGGCACAGTTGTCTACCGCACAGCGGCTTATTGATTTTTATAATAATGATATTATACCTGTGGTCTATACGCAGGGCTCCCTGGGGGCTTCGGGCGACCTGGCTCCCCTGGCGCATCTTTCCCTGCCCCTTATCGGTAAAGGAGAGGTGTATTACAAAGGAGAAATATTACCTTCAGAAAAGGTGTTACAGGAGATGGGCTGGCAGCCGATACAATTACAGTCCAAGGAAGGGCTTGCCCTGTTGAACGGCACCCAGTTTATGAGTGCTTACGGGATATCCATGGTTATCCGGGCTTATAAACTCTCTTACCTGGCAGACCTGATCGGGAGCATTTCCCTGGAAGCCTATGACGGTAGAATAGAACCTTTCGATGCTTCCATTCACCTTATAAGGCCGCACCGGGGACAGGTCAAGACCGCCGAACGCATTTCCGCTTTCCTCGAGGGAAGCGAGCTTATTGTCCGCGAAAAGAAACACGTACAGGATCCTTACTCATTCCGCTGTATGCCCCAGGTACACGGGGCTACGAAAGATACGTTGAATTTTGTACGCAAGACTTTCAAAACGGAGATCAATTCCGTTACGGACAACCCGAATATCTTCCTGGAAGAGGACAAGATCATTTCAGGAGGGAATTTTCACGGGCAAACCCTCGCCCTGGCCCTGGATTATCTGGGTATTGCAATGGCCGAACTGGGAAATATTTCAGAGCGGCGTACCTACCAGCTTGTTTCCGGGTTACGGGAATTACCTGCATTTCTCGTCAACGACCCCGGGCTTAATTCGGGGCTGATGATACCGCAATATACCGCAGCAAGTATTGTAAGCCAGAACAAACAACTGGCCACTCCGGCGAGTATAGACAGCATAGTGTCGTCTAATGGGCAGGAAGACCATGTGAGCATGGGAGCCAATGCCGCGACCAAATGCCTCAGGCTGCTGGACAATGTAGAACGTATACTGGCTATTGAGCTAATTAATGCTTCCCAGGCGCTGGTGTTCCGCGAACCGGCACAAACATCACCTTTTCTCAGGGAATTTTTAGAGGCCTTCCGGAAGGAGGTCCCGTTTATCAGTCAGGACAGGGTGCTGCACAATGATATTATGGCGGCAACAGATTTTCTGAAGAATTTTGAGATCAGTGAAGATATGCTGGTGGATTAAGGTTAAAAGATTGAAGGAGATTGATAGGAGATTGGTCCCGCTACGCGGGAAGATTGAACGAGATTGAAAATATTCAAGATCAATCTCCCGATAGCGATCGGGATTCAATCTTCCGTCAATCTTATGGATTTTGGGCTCTAACTTCCTTAAATTCCGGGGGGCCTAGTAAAGGGGTGTTGCCCGGATGCTATCCCTGTGTTTATTGTGTTTTCGATCCATGCCCGGGCCTCTTCCAGGTTGTAGAAATATCTAAAAGGCCGTTTACAGAACATTTTCTCTACCCTGGAACTGAGTTTTTGTGCGGAAGTACTTACCACTACGGCCATGGCAACAAAATTTTCTATATGCTCTGTTTCCACGTAAATAAAAGGGTCCACAGAATAGGAATATATCCGGTTGGAAATATATCCGAAAGGCTTGTCTTTAAAATGTTTAAGGCAGGCAGAGATCAGGACCTTGTTCTGTTCTGAGACAAAGTGGATTCCTTCGTCCAATTCACTAATGACAAAGTTTTCGTGAAACTCGAGAATTCCAAAATCCAGTTTTACTCTTTTAGGCATAATAGTAATAAGGGGTGGCATCGCAGTTAAAAAAATATAAGTAGCACAGAGACTGTCTTTAGAGAACGCCACAAAAGTAAGCTGGTTTTGAGGCAGATAGAAAAAAAACGGATGAAAGGCAGATTTTATCGAAGAAAAAACTTTTAAGGGTATTCAGTGAACAGTATTCGGTGATCGGTATTCGGTGTGGTGGTTTACAGGTTGCAACCTATCCGGATGGAATCCGCACCGACATTGTGTTTTGCTCTAATTACCAAAAATACCGATTACCGAATACTGGAAACCACTAAACAGATCACCCCTGCGAATGGTATTTCAGATGTCTTTCCACAGCCTGTATCATTAAGGAGGCGATATCTTTTTCCGTAGCAGCCTCAATTCCTTCCAGTCCGGGAGAAGAATTGACCTCGAGCAACAATGGCCCTTTGGAAGACCGGATAATATCAACTCCCGCAACCTGAAGCCCCATGGCTTTGGTAGCTTTTATGGCCATCTTTTTTTCAGCCGCTGTAATTTTGACCAGGGAGGCTGTGCCGCCCATATGCATATTGGCCCTGAATTCTCCGGGAGGAGCTTCCCGTTGCATTGCGGCAACTACTTTGCCGTCTATGACAAAACACCGGATATCTTTTCCGTTGGCCTCTTTGATAAACTCCTGTACCAGGATATAGGCATTGAGGCTTTTAAAGGCATTGATAACACTTTCTGCGGCTTTTTTGGTTTCGGCCAGGACCACTCCTTTGCCCTGGGTCCCTTCGAGGAGTTTAATGATCAGGGGAGAGCCACCTACCATTTTTATAAGGTCGTTAGTGTCCAGGGGAGAGTTGGCAAATCCGGTAGTGGGGATATCTATACCATTATTGAGGAGCAGTTGCAGGGAAAACAATTTGTCCCTGGACTGGCTTATGGCCTTGGCGCTATTAAGGCAGAATATTCCGAGGGATCCGAACTGCCATGCCAGCGAACAGCCGTAATATGTTATGGCCGGGCGAATGCGGGGTATCACGGCATCCAGGTCATTAAGTATTTTACCGCCCCGGTAATGTATTTCGGGAGTTTTGGCGTCCAGCTTCATATAGCACTGACGGATGTTTAAAAACTGTACGTCATGGCCTCTCCGCTCTCCGGCCTCTATGATCCTCCGGTTACTGTAAAGATCGGGATTGCTGGCAAGCAGCCCGATCTTGAGGCCGTTAGCACTGTTTGTCTTTAATTTATATGTGTTTTCCACATCTTCATCAGACAATTCCCCGAGCAGGAAACTGCTTTCGGGGTCAACAAGCATCCGGCCTATCATGGCTTCCCGCCCCAGGAGCATCCGGTAGCCCATACTGTCCCTGTTGGTAAGTGTAAGCTCAATGTCCCAGGCCGATCCGTTTACATGCAGGGAAGTCCTGATAAGATACCTGTGTTCGCGATTGCCCGTAGAACTTTTTACTATCCGTTTGTCGACGACCCGGGCTTCACAGCGAATGTGTTTTTTACCGTTGTTCTGTATGGGAAAAACATCAAACGTTACCCAGGTTTCGTTGCTTCGCTGAAACGGGGTTATATTCACGGCGTGAAGGGCAGAGGTCTTAGCCCCGCTGTCTACGCGTACTTTTATGGCCGGTATCTGGAGCTGGGGAAGAGCAACCCACTCCTCACTGCCAACTATGGTTTTGTTTTCTATCATGCTGGATGTATATGCTTGTCCGTTTGCTGCGGCAAATAAACTGCAAACTATTAAAATTATAAAAGAAAAAAAATTAAATCTTTGTTTCCTGCTTTTTACGGAATCGTCAGGCCGAGTGCTACGACGCAGGAGTAGTGCGCTGTTCTTGGCCTACGTAAACTCACATTAACTTACAAAGCCGTACTTTATAAGAAAAATAAAGTACGGCTTTGCGTTGTACTGATTTATTCCGGTCCGTTAACTTTTGGTGGACTCTTCTTCTTTTTTGATGGCCACGGTCAATTCATCTTTATCCTTGTCCAGGTCCATATAAATGCTGTCGCCTTCAGCGATCTTGGATGAGATGATCTCTTCGGCAAGTGTATCTTCTATATATTTCTGGATGGCCCTTTTCAACGGACGTGCACCGTATTGTTTGTCAAAGCCTTTTTCTGCGATATAGTCTTTGGCACTGTCGCTCAGTGTAAGATCATAGCCGAGGTCTTTGATCCGGGTATAAAGCCTTTCCAGTTCGATATCGATGATCTGGTGGATATGTTCCCTTTCGAGTGAGTTGAAGACCACGACATCGTCTATACGGTTCAGGAATTCGGGAGCAAAAGCCTTTTTCAGTGCATTTTCGATAACGCTTTTCTGGTAGTCGCTTTCCTGTGATTTTTTGGCTGAAGTACCGAAACCTACACCTTGTCCGAAATCCTTGATCTGTCGCGCACCGATATTGGAGGTCATGATGATGATGGTGTTCCTGAAATCCACTTTTCTTCCGAGGCTATCGGTCAGGTAGCCGTCATCGAGTACCTGGAGAAGCATATTAAACACATCGGGATGTGCTTTTTCTACTTCGTCCAGCAGGATCACGGCATAGGGTTTTCTCCTTACTTTTTCCGTGAGTTGTCCGCCTTCTTCATATCCAACGTATCCGGGAGGCGCTCCTATAAGCCTGGATATGGCAAATTTTTCCATGTATTCGCTCATATCTATACGTACCAGGGAGTCTTCGGAATCGAACAATTCCCTGGCCAGTACCTTGGCGAGCTGGGTTTTTCCGACTCCGGTCTGTCCGAGGAATATAAAAGAACCAATAGGCTTGTTCGGGTCTTTGAGCCCAGCGCGGTTTCGCTGTATGGCTTTTACCACCTTGCTCACCGCTTCGTCCTGGCCTACAACCTTGCCCTTGATGAGTTCGGGGAGTTTGGCCAGCTTGTTGCTTTCGGCCTGTGCAATACGGTTTACGGGAACTCCGCTCATCATGGAAACCACGTCGGCTACATTTTCTTCGCTGACAATCTCCCGGTGGAGCTTGCTTTCTTCTTCCCATTTTTCCTGGGCAGTGGCCAGTTCTTTTTCCAGGCGTTTTTCGTCATCGCGCAGCTTGGCGGCTTCTTCGTATTTCTGTTTTTTGACCACCGAGTTTTTAAGCACCCTCACGTCTTCGAGTTGTTTTTCCAGTTCGAGGATCTGTTTCGGGACTTCCATATTGGTGATATGTACCCTTGAGCCCGATTCGTCCAGGGCATCGATGGCCTTGTCCGGAAGATAACGGTCGGTCATATACCTGTTGGTGAGTTTTACACAGGCTTCGATAGCCTCGTCTGTATAATCCACGTTGTGGTGGTCTTCATATTTTTCCTTGATGTTGTGGAGTATCTCGATGGTTTCTTCAACAGTGGTAGGCTCTACGATCACTTTCTGGAACCGTCGCTCCAGGGCGCCGTCCTTTTCGATATATTGCCTGTATTCGTCCAGTGTGGTTGCTCCCACACATTGTATTTCCCCACGTGCCAGTGCGGGCTTGAACATATTGGAGGCATCGAGGCTGCCCGTTGCTCCGCCGGCACCTACAATGGTATGGATCTCGTCGATGAAAAGAATGATATCGTCATTCTTTTCAAGCTCGTTCATTACGGCCTTCATCCTTTCTTCAAACTGCCCGCGATACTTGGTCCCTGCGACGAGAGAGGCCAGGTCGAGCGTCACTACTCTTTTGTTGTAGAGTATGCGCGATACCTTTTTCTTTACGATCCGCAGGGCGAGCCCTTCTGCAATGGCGCTTTTACCCACTCCGGGCTCACCGACAAGCAGCGGGTTGTTCTTCTTCCTCCGGCTGAGTATCTGGGATACCCTTTCGATCTCTTTTTCCCTCCCTACTACGGGGTCCAGTTTGCCATCTTCGGCAAGCTGGGTCAGGTCCCGGCCAAAGTTGTCCAGTACCGGGGTTTTGGATTTCTTGGCAGATTTCCCTCCGGAGGGATTGTTAAAGGGGTTGTCCCTGGAAGGCTCGTCGGCCGCTCCCGGTTCGTCCGAATAGGATTCGGCCGAGGGGAGGTCTATATATTCGTCTTCGTTTGTGCTCATATATTTAAATTGTTCTTTAACCCCGTCATAATCCACCCGCAGCTTATTGAGCAATTTGGTGGTGGGGTCGTTTTCGTTTCTCAGGATACACAGCAGCAGATGTGCTGTATTGATAGACGAACTCTGAAAGAGCTTGGCTTCCAGGAAAGTCGTTTTCAATGCGCGTTCTGCCTGCCGGGTGAGGTGTAAATTCTTTTTGTCATGGGCCACAAAGGAGGAACTGGAGTTTGCCGGGCTGAGGATCTCCACTTTTCGCCGGAGCACATCCAGGTCCACATCCATTGCATTAAGTATATTGATTGCTTTGCCACTACCATCACGTAATAGTCCAAGCATAAGGTGTTCCGTTCCTATAAAGTCATGACCGAGACGCAGGGCCTCTTCCTTGCTATAGGCAATAACATCTTTTACTCTTGGTGAAAAATTGTCATCCATAATTTTGTCTCCTTTCGATATCCCCGGGTCATTAATTCGGTACATGTAATGGGGACAGGTTTAAAAATAATAAAAATCTACAACACTATTACAAAAACTGTACCCTTTGAAATGGAACTTACTGCTAATAGACGAAAAATCTATGAAAAACAAAAATTTTTCGGGTTCAATTTATTAACCGGAAGGCGGGGGTAATTTGTATACGGTATTCGGTATTCGGTGGCAGGTGGTTCGCATTTTGATTTGACGGTTGCCTGCGGGGTCTTTTACCTCTTAATAAGAGGTTGTCTGTATTCGTAACCTGTATTTAAAACTACTTACCGATCACCGCATACCGATTACTGAATACCGGGCACCGACCACCGAATACACTGGCAATCAGCAAAAATAATACCACATATTACTGTTCGCGCCCGCTGTTGATAAAATACTTAAAAAAGGAGCGCGTTTTAGAAAAGTAAAGTCAATAAAATCCGTATATTGGCTCGATTTGAAATTAAACCTGTATAATTAATTTTTTTAATATGGCAGAAGGAGAAAAACTGATACCTATTAATATCGAAGACGAGATGAAATCCGCCTATATCGATTATTCGATGTCGGTCATTGTGTCACGTGCCCTTCCCGATGTGAGAGACGGATTAAAGCCGGTACACCGGAGAGTTTTGTTTGGAATGTATGAGCTTGGGGTGATGAGCAACAGATCGTACAAAAAGTCGGCGAGGATAGTAGGAGAGGTTTTAGGTAAGTACCACCCGCACGGGGATAGCTCTGTGTATGACACCATGGTACGGATGGCCCAGGAGTGGAGCCTGCGTTATATGATGGTTGACGGACAGGGTAATTTTGGTTCTGTCGATGGAGATCCGCCCGCTGCAATGCGATATACCGAGGCGCGGATGCGTAAGATCTCGGAAGACATGTTGGCAGATATAGACAAAGAGACAGTAGACCATAGCCTTAATTTTGACGATTCTTTAAAAGAGCCCACCGTACTGCCTACCCGGGTACCTAACCTTTTGATCAACGGTGCTTCGGGGATCGCCGTAGGAATGGCTACAAATATGCCTCCCCACAACCTGTCGGAAGTGGTAGACGGTACCATTGCCTATATCGATAATAACGATATAGAAATAGATGAGCTCATCCAGCATATCAAGGCCCCTGATTTTCCTACCGGGGGGATCATTTACGGCTATGACGGCGTAAGGGAAGCATTCAAAACAGGAAAAGGAAGAGTGGTTATCCGTGCCAAGGCCACTATCGAAGAGATACAGGGACGCGAGTGTATTGTGGTCACGGAAATCCCCTACCAGGTGAACAAGGCGGAAATGATCAAGAAAACCGCCGAACTGGTAAACGATAAGAAACTGGAAGGCATTTCCAATATACGGGACGAATCGGACCGGAAGGGAATGCGTATCGTATATATACTGAAAAGGGACGCCATACCCAATATCGTACTCAATACCTTATATAAATATACGGCCCTGCAATCTTCCTTCAGTGTCAATAACATTGCCCTGGTGCATGGCAGGCCGCAATTACTGAACCTGAAGGAGATGATCCACCATTTTGTGGAACATCGTCACGAGGTTGTGGTGCGAAGGACCGAGTTCGAGCTGAGAAAAGCCGAAGAAAGGGCACATATCCTCGAAGGACTTATAATTGCTTCGGACAATATAGATGAAGTGATCGCCCTGATACGGGCATCTAGCAATACGGAAGAGGCCCGGGAAAAACTGATAGAACGGTTCTCACTTTCTGAAATCCAGGCCAGGGCCATAGTAGAAATGCGCCTGAGACAACTCACCGGACTGGAGCAGGATAAGCTCCGTGCAGAATATGAGGAGATCAAAAACCTTATCGAAGAACTGAAGGACATCCTGGCCCGTAAAGAGCGCAGGATGGAGATCATCAAGGAAGAACTTCTCGAGGTCAAAGAAAAATACGGTGACCCGAGAAGGTCTGACATCGAATATGCCGGAGGTGACCTGAGTATCGAAGATATGATTCCGGACGAGCAGGTGGTGATCACCATTTCTCATGCGGGATATATTAAAAGGACCTCGCTTTCGGAATACAAGACCCAGAACAGGGGAGGTGTAGGGCAGAAGGCATCTACAACACGGAACGAGGACTTCCTGGAAGATCTTTTTGTAGGGACCAATCACCAGTACATGCTGTTCTTCACCCAGAAAGGAAAATGTTTCTGGCTGAGGGTCTATGAAGTTCCGGAAGGAACGCGAACCTCCAAAGGAAGAGCCATACAAAACCTTATCAATATCTCCCAGGACGACAAGGTGAAAGCGTTTATCTGTACGCAAGACCTCAAGGACGAGGAATATATCAACAATCACTATGTGATCATGGCCACCAAAAAAGGTATCGTGAAAAAAACCTCGCTGGAACAGTATTCCCGTCCGCGGCAAAATGGTATTAATGCCATTACCATCCGGGAAGACGACGAATTGCTGGAAGCCAAGCTCACTACGGGCAACAGCCAGGTAATGCTGGCCGTAAGGTCGGGCAAGGCGGTTCGTTTTGAAGAAGAGAAGACCAGGCCGATGGGAAGGAACGCTTCCGGAGTAAGAGGAATAAGGCTGGCCGACGAATCGGACGAAGTTGTAGGCATGATCACCGTTAACAATCCGCAGGAAGAAAGCGTGCTGGTCGTATCGGAAAACGGCTACGGGAAACGTACCTTTATAGACGATCCGGAAGACGGCAGCCCGATATACCGGATCACCAACCGGGGCGGAAAAGGCGTAAAAACTATTTCTATTACGGAAAAAACCGGTAAATTAGTAGCTATAAAAAGCGTATCGGATACGGATGACCTGATGATCATCAATAAATCCGGAATTGCCATACGATTAAAAGTGAGTGACCTGCGTGTTATGGGCCGTGCAACACAAGGCGTACGACTTATCAATATCAAAGGCAAGGATTCCATTGCAGCGGTAGCCAAGGTGATGCGTGAAGAGAACGGAGATGAGGATATCATAGACGCCGGGACTGACCATGTGGATATAAATGATTAATTTTGTTAATACTTTTGCCCTTTTTTGGGTAAAATCAAAAAATAAACCTAATCTTAAGCCGTTGTTAACACGGATATAATTAAAGAACTAAAAACTTATTAATTCAAGACCCATGAAGAAAAAGATTTTTATTTTTTCCGCGTCGTTGTTGATCTCTTCGTTATCCATCGCGCAGAAGAAAGAACTTAGAGATGCGGAAAAGGCATTAAAAAACGGGAGTATCACGGAAGCCAAGTCAGCTTTGCAAAGCCTTGACGGCTCCATTTCTTCTGCTGACGATAAGTACAAGGCACAATATTATTTCCTTGAAGGTAAAGTAAACTACGAGGAAGCAAAAAAAGGAGGAAATACCGATGCCGCTTATCAAAAAGCAGTAGAGGCCTTTAAACAACTTATCGCTGTCGAAAAAGAATCAGGAAGAGAAAAATATACGGGAGAAGCCTCCCAACTCATCCAGACCATCTCTGCCGACCTGGTGAATGCTGCCGTAGAAGACAATAAGAACAAAGACTATGCCGTAGCAGCCAAAAAACTGTACATGGCTTACCAGCTCGACACTAACAATCAGGACTACCTCTACTTTGCAGCATCCAGCGCCGTGAACGGCGAAGATTTCGACACTGCATTGGAATATTACAAAGAGTTGAAAGACCTGGGATACACCGGAGAAACCACAAGGTATTTTGCCACCAACAAAGAAAGTGGTGAAAGAGAAGAACTGCCCAAGGACCAGCGCGACCTTATGGTAAAGGCCGGTACCTACAAGGACCCGGAAGAAGAGAAAACAGAATCCAGGTTGCCTGAGATTGTAAAAAACATCGCGTATATCTACAATCAGAAGGGAGATAGCCAGAAAGCCATAGATGCAGTAAAAGAGGCCAGAAAAATTGATCCGGAAGATCTTAACCTTCTGATGACCGAAGCCAACCTTTACATCAAACTCGACCAGAAAGACAAGTTCAAGGAGATTATGGAGCAGGCTATTCAGAAAGACCCGAACAATCCCATGCTTTATTACAACCTGGGTGTTATCACTGCCGAACAAGGTGATAAGGAGCAAGCCAAAAAGTATTACGAAAAAGCTATTGAGCTCGATCCTAAAAACGAAGCCAGTTATATGAACATGGCTTCCCTGGTCCTGGGTGAAGAAGTGGCTATTGTAGACGAAATGAACAGTCTCGGGACTTCTCAGGCCGACAACAAGCGTTATGACGTGTTGAAAGATAAAAGGGAAGGCCTGTACAAGAAAGCGATCCCTTACCTGGAAAAGATCCTGGAACTGAACCCTAAAAGTGTTGAAGCAACAAAAACACTTATGAATATTTACGGTTCGATAGGCGAGAATGCCAAATACGAAGAAATGAAAGCGAAGCTGGGTTCTATGGAACAATAGTGAACGGCAACACGCTGAATTCAAATAAAAAAATAGCGGGATCTTCTTTCCCGCTATTTTTTTGTTGATATGTTATTAAATTTATTTCTCTACCGTATCTGTCTCTGTCTGGTTCCTGAAGACCAGCTTATCGTCAAATTCATCCAGCAGCACAATGCTGTCGGCAGATACTTTGCCGCTCAGGACCTCCCTGGAAAGTTCATTGAGCACTTCCTTCTGGATCACCCGTTTTACCGGTCTTGCACCAAACTGGGGGTCGAATCCTTTCTTAGCCAGGTATGAAATGGCTTCTTCGGTCGCATCCAGGACAATGTGCTGCCTGGCGATCATTTTGGTAACATTCTTAAGCTGTAACCGGACAATTTCACTGATATCGGCCTTTGATAAAGGTGTAAACATAATGATATCGTCTATACGGTTCAGGAATTCCGGCCTTACGGTCTGTTTCAATAACCCGAGCACTTCCACCCTGGCGGCTTCGGTGGCGCTGTGCAGGTCGCTCACATTTTCGAACTTTTCCTGTATGATATGGCTGCCGAGGTTACTGGTCATGATGATAATGGTGTTCCTGAAATCTGCCAGGCGCCCCTTGTTGTCCGTAAGACGGCCTTCATCCAGGACCTGGAGCAATATATTAAAAGTATCGGGGTGGGCCTTTTCGATCTCGTCGAGCAGGACTACCGAGTAGGGTTTACGCCTCACGGCTTCGGTAAGCTGTCCGCCTTCGTCATAACCCACATATCCGGGAGGTGCCCCTACAAGCCTGCTTACGGCATGGCGCTCCTGGTATTCGCTCATATCGATACGCGTAATGGCACTTTCGTCGTCAAACAGGTATTCTGCAAGCGCTTTTGCCAGTTCGGTTTTACCTACTCCCGTAGTTCCGAGAAAGAGGAAAGAACCGATGGGGCGCTTTTCATCCTGCAATCCTGCACGGCTTCGGCGAATGGCGTCAGAAACGGCCTGTATGGCCTCTTCCTGGCCGATCACCCTTTTGTGCAGTTCGTCTTCCAGTTTCAACAGCTTTTCCCGGTCGCTTTGCAGCATTTTGGTTACCGGGATGCCTGTCCATTTCGCAACGACTTCGGCAATATCCTCATTGGTCACTTCTTCCTTGATAAGCGGGCTTCCACCTTCCTGTTGCTCTGTGAGCTGTTCCTGCAGTTTGTCCAGTTTTTCCTGGGTTTCCTTGATCTTTCCGTAGCGCAATTCCGCCACTTTTCCGTAGTCGCCTTCGCGTTCGGCGCGTTCGGCTTCGAGTTTGTAATTCTCTATGGCCTCTTTGGCATTCTGGATATTATCTACCACCTCTTTTTCGCCCTGCCAGTTGGCATAGATCTCCTTCCTGTCTTCTTTCAGGTTGGCAAGGTCAGCGTTCAGCGCTTTGAGTTTCTCTTCGTCGTTTTCGCGTTTTATAGCTTCGATCTCAATTTCGAGCTGCATGATCTTCCGGTCCAGGACATCGAGTTCCTCGGGTTTGGAATTGATCTCGATACGCAAGCGCGATGCGGCCTCGTCCATAAGGTCGATTGCCTTATCCGGAAGGAACCTGTTGGTGATGTATCGCTGAGACAGTTCAACAGCAGCAATAATGGCTTCATCCTTGATCCTGACCTTGTGGTGGGTTTCGTATTTTTCCTTGATACCGCGGAGTATGGAAATGGCGCTTTCGGTGTCGGGCTCATCCACTACGATTTTCTGGAAACGGCGTTCCAGGGCCTTGTCCTTTTCGAAATACTTCTGGTATTCGTCGAGCGTGGTGGCCCCGATGGCCCTGAGCTCACCCCGGGCCAGGGCAGGTTTGAGAATATTGGCTGCATCCATGGCGCCTTCGCCCCCCCCGGCACCTACGAGGGTGTGTATCTCATCGATAAACATCACGATATTTCCATCAGAAGAGGTGACTTCCTTGATCACGGATTTCAGCCGCTCTTCGAATTCACCCTTGTATTTGGCACCGGCGATCAGTGCCCCCATATCCAGGGAGTATATTTCCTTGTCCTTGAGGTTTTCAGGAACGTCTCCCTGTATGATCCGGTGCGCCAGTCCTTCGGCAATCGCAGTCTTACCCACACCCGGTTCTCCGACCAGCATGGGGTTGTTCTTGGTCCGCCTTGAGAGGATCTGCAACACACGGCGTATCTCCTCGTCCCGGCCTATCACGGGGTCGAGCTTTCCGTCATTGGCCAGCTGGTTGAGATTCTTGGCATATTTGTTCAGGGCGTTATAGGTTTCCTCAGCCCCGGTCGACGTAACCCTTTCGCCTTTTCTGAGTTCGTCAATGGCAGCCCTGAGGTTTTTTTCGGTCACTCCCTGGTCTTTCAGTATCTGGGCGATCTTGCTTTTGGACTTAAAAATAGCCAGGATCAAATGATCGACAGAAACGTATTCATCGTTCATTTTCTTGGCTATAATACCGGCCTCGTTGAGGGTGGACCCCGCTTCCCTGGAAAGCATGAGCTGCCCGCCTTCTACCTTAGAAAAACTTTCAAGGGTCTTATCCAGTATCTGTTTGAGCAGCGGTACATTGACCTGCAGTTTTTTAAGGAGAAAAGGCAATACGTTCTCATCCACTTCAAAAATGGCTTTGAAGAGGTGTTCGTTCTCGATCTGTTGATGGCCGTATCCCTGGGCGATCTGCTGTGCCTGCTGGATGGCCTCCTGTGATTTTATGGTAAAATTGTTAAGGTTCATCTGTATGTGTTCTTTTGTTTTTTTGCGTTATGACTTTGCTTAGTCAATTCCTGTTCCAAGAGAGATGTGCAGACAATATGTCAGTAATTTCTTAAAAATAAACGACAATTTGACGTGTTAGTATGCAGGTATCTGAATGGATCTCCCTGATGTATAAGTCATCAGGATGCCGTACATTTGCAAACTGAATATTATATTACGATATAAAGTTATGGGTTTTTTCGATACTATTTTTGGAAAAAAGACCCCGGGAAGGGGAGGAGAGGAGCAGGATAAAAGAAAAAAAGGGCCGGAGTGGATCCCGTTGACATCAGAAGGACAGCTGGATGAAATTGTGCAGGAGAGCGCCTCGACCGCTGTGATTATCTTTAAACACAGTACAAGATGCGGGATCAGCCGGATGGCCTATCGGAACTTTGAAAGCGACTGGGATACGACCGTGGATGGGATAAAACTGTATTACCTGGACCTGCTTGCATACCGCCAGGTTTCCAATGCGGTTGCCTCCCGCTTCGGGATTGCGCACGAAAGCCCGCAGTTGCTGCTTTTGAAGGACGGAAAGGTCGTCTACCATACTTCACATGGAAATATTACTGCACAGAACGTATTTCAGGCTTTGGAGAGGTAATAAAAATTACGATATGATTTCCAATGTTATGGGTTTTGTTTTTATCACAAAGGTTCACAAAGCAGGCACAAAGAGACACAGAGCATTGTAATTAATGGTAAAATTTAAAAAGCCAGCCCGCAGATATCGCAGATAGGCGCTGATTTTTATTGCTTTCTGCAGAAAAAAACCGGGTAAAATACTTGTTGAACAGGCTGAAAATTAAATCAAGTATTGTTTTACATCATGCGCTTTACACTCCTTCTAATATAAAAAAACGCCCTGAACAATACAGGGCGTTTTCAACCAACCAAAACCTCCCGGCGATGAAACCGGGATTAGAATTTATATTCGTTATCTGCGATCAACTTGTCCGCAATAGTGTTCCTCAGGGCAACTACGTTGGGGATGTTCGTATATTTTGTAAAGCGTTTGAGGCCCATGAGCATCATGCGCTGCTCGTCGCCTTCTGCAAACGAAACGATCCCTTCTTTTCCTTTCAGGTTAATGATATCCACAGCTTTGTACAGGTACAACCTGGCCATGGCTATCTGTGCGGCTGCCTTGTCTTCTCCTTCTTTTTTGGCGAGTTTTTCCGTTCTGAGTATTACGGACTCGGCCATATATATCTCAATAAGGATATCGGCAGCGGCCATGAGCAACTGTTGATGCTCTTCCAGTTGCGGGCCGTACTTCTGAACTGCAGATCCGGCCACCATAAGAAATACCTTTTTCAGTTTGCCGATCATTTCCTTTTCTTCGGAGAATAAATCGGAATAGTCGGGCGTATCGAAGGAAGGGATCCCCATCAGTTCGTCTGCGACATTCTGGGCAGGGGTAAGGAGGTCTACATGTCCCTTCATGGCTTTTTTTACGAGCATCCCAACGGTGAGCATCCGGTTGATCTCATTGGTACCTTCGTAGATACGGGAAATACGGGCATCCCTCCAGGCGGCTTCCATCGGGGTGTCTTCAGAAAAGCCCATACCGCCGAAGATCTGTATGCCTTCGTCAGTACAGTTCTGCACATCTTCTGAAGCGGCTACCTTGAGTATGGAACATTCGATGGCATATTCTTCCACGCCTTTGAGTTCGGCTTCCTGGTGGCTGTTACCTTCCGATTTCCGGATGGCTATCCGGTCTTCAATATTTTTCGCTGCCCGGTAACATGCCGATTCGCCGGCATAAGCCGTAGCGGCCATTTCCGCCAGTTTAGCTTTTATGGCCCCGAATTGGGCGATAGGTGTTTTGAACTGTACGCGTTCGTTGGCGTATTTTACCGAATTGCTGATCACGCGCCTCTGGGCATCCAGGCAGGCGGCGGCCAGTTTTATTCGGCCTATGTTCAGGGCATTCATGGCGATCTTAAAACCATTGCCTCTTTCGGAAAGCATGTTTTCTACGGGAACTTTGGTCTCGTTAAAAAATACCTGCCGGGTAGAGGAGGCCCGGATACCGAGCTTGTGTTCTTCCTCTCCGAGGGTAATGCCGTTTTCCGGATCGTATTCCACAATAAACCCGGTGATGTACTTATCGTCCTCAATACGGGCAAATACGATCATGAGGTCGCAAAACCCGGCATTGGATATCCACATTTTCTGGCCGGATATAAGGTAGTGTTTTCCGTCCTCACTGAGTACTGCTTTGGTCTTTCCGCTATTGGCATCACTTCCCGCGCCGGGTTCAGTGAGGCAGTAGCAGCCAAACCATTCTCCTGTGGCCAGTCTGGGTACGTATTTCTTTTTTTGTTCTTCGGTTCCGTAGAGGAGGATGGGCATGGTGCCTATTCCGGTATGCGCCCCGAAGGCAGTGGCTATGGAGCCCGTTGCCCCGGAAATATAATCACAGACCAGCATGGTGGACACAAAATCCATTCCCATACCCCCGTATTCTTCCGGAACAGCTACGCTCAGCAGGCCGAGTTCACCGGCTTTCCGCATGATCTCTTCGGTAAAGGCATAGTCCTTTTTTTCGAAGCGTTCTTTATTGGGCCATACTTCCCGGTCGATAAAGTCCCTTACGGTGTCGCGCATCATCTTTTGCTCCTCTGAGAAGTCTTCCGGAGTGAAGACGTCTTCGCATGCGGTTTCCCTGACCAGGAACTGCCCGCCGCGGAGGATGTTGTCTTTTTCTGTTGTTGTTTCCATTTTTTTTTAGATTTTATGTAGAGTACAAAGTATTAAGTACCAAGTACTAAGTATAATTGTGTAGGTGATTTTGATGACCGAATACTTTGCTCTGTCGTTACAATAATGATTTTTGTAGCGAATAGTTCATTTTACAAACTTCAAGGAGTTCTTTTATAATGGGTTGTACTCTTTCTTTTGTTGAAAATTTTAGTCTTTCCGAAAGATATAATTGAGTGAGTAATTCGAATGACGAACCATTGGTAACTCCTAAAAACTGCTTAAATTCACCATTAGAATTCCTTCCTGCACCTTCCGCAATATTCGAAGGAATAGAAACACTGCTACGCCTGATCTGTGAAGTTAAATTGTATTTCTCTTCTTTAGGAAAATCAGCTGAAACCCGGTAACAATGTTCTGCTATATCCATAGCCTTTTGCCAGATCTTTAGTTCTTCAAATCGATGCATAATTTAAGTTTTATCAGTTTCACTTATTATATCACAACACTGTACTTAATACTTGGTACTTAGTACTTAGTACTATGTACTCTCTTAACCCAGAAGTTCATAAATCCCCGCTGCACCCTGCCCGGTACCTACACACATGGTTACCATACCGTATTTATTGCCCCTGAGCTTCATTTCGTTAAACAATTGTACCGAAAGTTTGGCCCCGGTACATCCCAGCGGGTGGCCCAGGGAGATTGCACCGCCATTTACATTTACAATATCGGGGTCCATGCCCAGTTCGCGGATCACTGCAAGCGATTGAGAAGCGAAGGCTTCATTGAGTTCTACGAGTTCGATATCCTTTAACTGCATCCCGGCTTGCTTCAGTGCTTTGGGAATGGCTTTTATCGGGCCTATTCCCATAATACGGGGTTCTACACCGGCTGAGGCAAAGCTCACCAGCCGGGCTATGGGTTCGAGGTTGAGTTCTTTTACCATTTCTTCGCTCATTACCATAACAAAAGCCGCTCCATCGCTCATCTGGGACGAGTTTCCGGCAGTGACGCTCCCTCCATTGGCAAATACGGGCCTGAGCCTGGCCAGAGCTTCCATTGAGGTATCTGCCCGGGGGCCTTCGTCTTTGGTTACGGTATATGACCTTGTCGCTTTTTTTCCTGAAGCATCAACAAACACCTGTTCGATCTCAATAGGGACGATTTGCTTGTCAAACTTACCCTCAGCCTGGGCTTTCAGGGCTTTTTGATGGGAATTATAAGCAAACTCGTCCTGGTCTTCGCGGGAGACCTTGAATTTTTCCGCAACGGCTTCAGCGGTTAGCCCCATACCCCAGTAATAATCTTCATGCCCGGCCTTGGCCATACCGTAGTCGGGAACGGGTTTATATCCTCCCATGGGGATATAACTCATGCTTTCCGCCCCGCCGGCAATGATACAGTCGGCCATTCCTGTCTGTATTTTGGCGGTGGCCATGCCTATGGTCTCTATTCCGGAGGCGCAGTAGCGGTTTACCGTTACCCCGGGTACGTCGACAATATCAAGTCCCATCAGGGAAATGAGCCGCCCCATGTTCAGGCCCTGTTCGGCTTCGGGCATGGCATTGCCTACCATGACGTCGTCTATACGGCTTTTGTCGAGGTCCGGGAGCTCTTTCAGGAGGTGCTGAATGGTCTCTGCGGCCAGTTCATCGGGCCTTTTGAACCGGAAAGTTCCCCTGGGGGCTTTGCCTACGGCGGTTCTGTATGCTTTGACTATGTATGCTGTTTGTTTCATAGTATTGTGATTTATGACTTATGACTTCAAGACTTAAGACGTAGGACTAATTTTGGGATAATCCATCTATAAATTTTGAAATCATTGCTTGAATTTTATTGATTTTTGTCTCTAAATGCGTATATGTTTTTTCTGACACATATCCCACTTCAAAGGCAATAATGAGTTGTGTTTCCCATTCATATGCCGATCCAAGTGCATTTTCAAGGTATTGAATAAAATGTTTATTTGTGCTTCGGGCTGTCCCCTCTGCAATATTTGATGGAATAGAAACAGCTGAACGTTGCATTTGACTACATAGACCATAAACCTCAGATTTAGGGAATATTTTAGTGGTTGCATAGGTCTCCTTAGCTATCTGTATACCATCTTTCCAAATAGCTAATTTTCTAAAATTGTGTGTTGAAGCCATAATCATTTAGTTCTAAGTTCTAAGTCCTATGTCTTAAGTCGTAAAGTCTTAAGTCAAACAATTAATTTCTCAGTGGTTTCCCTGTCTTCAGCATATGCTGTATCCTCTCCAGGGTTTTTCGTTCGGTACAGAGGGAGAGGAAGGCTTCTCTTTCCAGATCGAGCAGGTATTGCTCGCTTACAAGCGTTGCTTCGGAAAGGTCGCCCCCGGCCATGACATAGGCGAGTTTGTTGGCGATCTTTTTGTCGTGTTCTGAAATATATTTTCCGGCTTCCATACTATCCGTTCCTACAAGGAACATGCCCAGTGCCTGTTTGCCGAGGACTTTGACGTCTTTTCTCCGTACGGGCCGGGTGTAACCTGCTTCAGCGAGAAGAAGCGCATGCTTTTTGGCTTCGGCGATCTGACGGTCTTTATTGACCACCACAATGTCCTTCCCTTTCTGGAGAATACCAAAATCATAGGCTTCATAGGCCGATGTGGCCACCTTGGCCATTCCGATGGTGAGGAAATACTCGCGAAGGACATTCAGTTCCACATCATCTTTTTTAAAGGTGTCGGCCGCTCTCAGTGCCATTTCCTTGGAGCCTCCGCCGCCAGGGATGACACCTACGCCAAATTCCACCAGTCCGATATAGGTTTCTGCTGCGGCGACTACCTTGTCGGCATGCATGCTCATCTCGCATCCGCCGCCGAGGGTCATGCCGTGCGGGGCAACAACAACGGGAATGGAAGAATACCGTACCCGCATTATGGTGTCCTGGAACATTTTTATGGCCATATGGAGTTCGTCGTATTCCTGTTCTGCGGCCATCATAAAGATCATTCCGAGATTGGCACCAACGGAAAAGTTGGCCGCCTGGTTACCGATGACCAATCCGGCATATTCCTTTTCGGCCAGGTCAATGGCCTTGTTAATGCCCTGTAACACCCCGCCGCCGATGGTATTCATTTTGGACTGGAATTCCAGGTTGAGGATACCGTCGCCCAGGTCTTCTATAACGGCTTCGCTGTTACTCCATACTTTTTTGCTTTCGCGTATGTTGTCAAGAATGATAAAGGCATCCTGTCCGGGTACTTTTACCTGTGTTTTGGACGGGATATCATAATAATAGGTAGCTCCTTCCTTTACGGTATAAAAGCTGTCATTCCCGGAAGAGAGCATTTCACTGACCCAGGCTGCGGGCTCATATCCTTCGGCCTTTATGATCTCCATACCTTTTTCCACCCCGATGGCATCCCATATTTCAAAAGGGCCGTTTTCCCAGCCGAAACCGGCTTTCATGGCATCGTCGATCTTAAACAGGTCGTCTGTGATCTCGGGGATACGGTTGGAGACATAGGCAAACATGGCCGAGAAGTTCTTGCGGTAAAATTCGCCGGCCTTATCCTTCCCGCCCACAAGTACTTTAAACCGGTCTATGGGCCTGTCTATGGTCTTGGTAAGCTCGAGCGTGGCAAAGGAGGCTTTTTTACGGGGGCGGTATTCCATGGTATCAAGGTCGAGCGAAAGTATTTCGCTTTTCCCGGCATCATTTTTTATCTTTTTGTAAAACCCTTGCCCGGTTTTGCTTCCCAGCCACTTGTTTTCCATCATGGTATTGATAAATCCGGGCAGTTTAAACAGCTCATGAGCTTCGTCATCCGGGCAATTTTCGTAGAGGCCGTTGGCTACGTGTACCAGGGTGTCCAGCCCTACAACATCTACCGTGCGGAAGGTGGCGGATTTGGGGCGCCCTATGACGGGGCCCGTAAGTTTGTCCACTTCTTCGATGGTAAGTCCCATTTCCTTAACCTGATGGAAAAGGCTCATAATGCCGAAAATCCCGATACGGTTACCGATAAAGGCCGGGGTATCTTTAGCTACAACAGAAGTTTTTCCGAGGAATTTATCGCCATAGGCATTGAGGAAATCGAGGACTTCTTTTGAAGTTTCCGGCCCGGGGATGATCTCAAAAAGTTTCAGGTATCTTGCGGGGTTAAAGAAATGCGTGCCGCAGAAGTGTTGCCGGAAGTCTTCGCTCCGCCCTTCGCTCATAAAGTGAATCGGGATCCCCGAAGTATTGGAGGTAACGAGGGATCCGGGTGTGCGGTGTTGTTCGACCTGTTCAAAGATCTTTTTCTTGATATCGAGCCGCTCTACGACCACTTCGATGATCCAGTCCGCATCAGCGATCCCGGAAATATCATCTTCGAGGTTCCCGGTGGATATCCGTCCTGCAAATTTTTTGTGATAGATAGGAGAGGGGTTGGATTTTAATGCAGATGCCAGGTTGTCGTTTACAATACGGTTACGTACGGCCTTGTCTTCCAGGCTCAGCCCTTTCTGCTGTTCCCTGTCCGTGAGTTCCCGGGGAACAATGTCGAGGAGCAGCACCTCTGCACCGATATTGGCAAAATGGCAGGCAATACCACTTCCCATAATGCCGGAACCAATGACCGCTACCTTTTTAATGTGTCGTTTCATAAATTATGATTTTTCAGGTCCGAAGCCAGAGGTCCGAGGTCCGAGGTTTTGCATACGGGATAACTCTGCTTCTGACTTCCTACTTTTTTATATGTGTTCGGGTGTTGTTATATATTCATTAAATCTGTCTTTGTATTGAGGACGTAAAATTTTAAGTCCCTGCATATTCCATTCTTTGTACTTTGTACTTTGTTCTTCGTACTTTGTACTTTGTACTTTGTACTTCATTCTTTTACCGGTATATCTTTTTTTCTACAATAAGATTATTGATCACTTCGATAACCTCAAAAAAATGGCGGAGCTTTTCTTCGGAAACCTGCTCCTGGACAACCTCGTTGAATTTCAGCACCACCGTCTTGGACTGTTCCCTTTTTTCCCTGCCCAGTTCGGTGAGACATATAAGCACGCTCCGGCCGTCCTCAGGGTTGGGCTTGCGTTCAATAAGCCCTTTGGATTCCATGTTTTTCAATATCCTGGAGAGGCTGGTAGCTTCCATTCCCATTTTAGGCCCGAGCGAGGTGGAAGGGGTTCCCTTTTCCCGGTCAATGCTCAGCAGGGTAAACCCGGTGGCCATCGTTGTGTCGTATTTACCGGCTTCTTCGTTATACATCCTGGCGACGGCCTGCCAGGTAGCCCTCAGGGCATAATCTATGGTTTTGTCTTTCATGCATTTAAAATTTTTTGCGAAGATGAAATGTGCAAAAAATTTATTGCACAGATAGCACCGCTACACTCTTACATAAAGTTTTTTTAATCACACCCTCCGGGTAGTTTTTGATTAAAAAAAATCATGTTCGTTTCATCTGGATGGGCCTGAATGCCAAATATACAAAAATTTGCTATGCATGCATAATAAATAAAACTTAAATTTCACTATCAACAGCAAGGACTATTAATTTATGACATTTTTTTAACAAAAACCTGCAAGACCTGATGCCTTAACAATAATTTAAAGGAAATGCAAAAGGGTGGTCAGTAAAACGGTCATACCGATCACCGAATACTGGATTACTGACCGCTGATTACCGATTACCGGGATACCGAACAAAAGCGTATATTTGTTTTCGAACACGTTTTTATAATTTATGGTCCAGATGAAAAAATTAAACTACTTACTTGCCTTATCTTTTTGTGTACTGTCCGTTATGGGTTATGGACAGGGTAATGAAAAACTATCGGATGCGGTCGATGAGCGTAAAATGGAATGGTTTGCCGATGCCAAACTGGGAATATTTATCCATTGGGGGATCTATGCGGTAAACGGGATCGACGAATCCTGGTCTTTTTATAACGACAAAATATCTCATAAGGATTATATGAAACAGCTCCGCGGTTTTACGGCGGACAAATACGATCCGGAGTACTGGGCAGACCTCATTAAAGAGAGCGGGGCGCAGTATGCCGTGCTCACTTCCCGCCATCACGACGGAGTGGCCCTGTGGAACAGCAAACAGGGGGGCGTGAATACCATAAAAGACACCCCGGCCAAACGCGACCTGGTAACTCCATTTGTAAATGCCATAAAAGCCAGGGATATTAAGGTAGGGATGTATTATTCCCTTTCCAATTGGTCTCACAAGGATTACAACGAATTTACCCGCGAAGAAAAACGCTACGACATTAAGAAAGAGCCCAGGCGTTGGGAGCGTTACAAAAAATACATGTTCGGACAGATACGGGAAGTGGCAGAGAACTTTAACCCCGACCTGTGGTGGTTCGACGGCGACTGGGAGCACAGTGCTGAAGAGTGGGAGGCCCCGAAGGTGAGGGAGCTATTGCTTAAGAACAACCCGAACACTATCATTAATTCCAGGTTACAGGGGCATGGAGACTATTCCACACCGGAACAGGGGACCCCGATATTCAATCCCCCTGCAAAATACTGGGAACTTTGCCTTACCATGAACGGGAGCTGGGGTTATCAACCTCTGGATACCGAATATAAAACCCCTTATGAGGTGGTCCGGATCTTTGTAGATATGGTAAGCATGGGCGGTAACCTGCTGCTGGATATCGGTCCTAAAGCAAACGGGGAAATCCCGGAAGAGCAGGTACATATTTTAAAGGAACTGGGACAATGGCTCAACAAACACAAAGAAGCGATCTATGCTACCCGAAAGGGAATAGACCTGCACTATTTCTACGGGCCGACCACCTTGTCCAAAGACCGGAAAACCCTTTATCTTTTTGTGCCCGGAACATCAGAAAACGAACTGGTGCTGAAAGGAGTTAAGAACAAGATCAATTCTGTCAGCGTAGTAGGCAGCGGAGAGCAACTGGACTTTTATACCAAGGGGGCGATAGACTGGGCCAAATATCCGGGTATCGCATATATCAAAGTCCCGGAAAATGTTATTGACACTTATATGACCGTATTGAAAGTAGAGCTGGACAGCCCGCTGGAACTGTTCAATAAGTATGGCCCGAAAGTGGAAGAAGAGAAATAGTTTTTTAGTTTTGGAGTTGGGGAGTTTACACCCCTCTGCCTTTGCTTCGGCAAGCTCAGTAACCATGGCATCTCCCCTCAAGGGGAGAAAAAATAATCTTTTTAACTCCGGAACTACTCTACTCATCAACTCCAAGACTAAAAAAACAAAAGTCCTTAAAAATTTTGGTTTGCTTGTTGTCCGGGTGGTCGAGAGTGAGGTAGTTTTTGATTATGAAAAAACAAATTTAGGAAAACAATACCCGATTAGGCCGGTGGGGCACATAGCACCCAAACAATTTTTTAAGGACTTCTTTCACTATATTCCGGCAATACGCAGGGGGAGGAGTGGTGCCGGATCTCTTATCTTATATCATGTTTTTACTTTTTGTTTCCGTTTTCGTGATTATAGATCTTGTCATACAGGTCTTTGTGTATTTCCCGGATGATCTTTCGTTTCAGTTTTAATGTAGGCGTAAGGTGGCCGCTTTCGATGGACCATACATCGGGGGTCAGTTCAAATTTCTTGATCTGTTCCCAATGGCCGAATTTTTTATTGTACCGTGCAATCTCTTCAGCATAGCGGGCTATGACCTCCTGATTTTTTACGATCTCCTGGTTTGTCGTGCCAATATCGATCTTTTTCCGTGCCGCCCATTCTTTGATAAACTCAAAATTGGGCTGTATAAAAGCGGCAGGCAATTTTTCGCCTTCCCCGATAACCATGATCTGCTCTATAAAACGCGATTGTTTCATTTCGTTCTCGATGATCTGCGGGGCAATATATTTCCCCCCGGACGTCTTGAACATTTCCTTTTTCCGGTCAGTGATCCGTAAAAAACCTTCTTCGTCCACTTCTCCGATATCCCCGGTATGGAAATACCCGTTGGTCATGGACGCTTCCGTTTTTTCGGGTTCCTTGTAATACCCCATCATTACATTGGGGCCCTTACACAGTATTTCCCCGTCTTCGGCTATTTTCACTTCCACTCCCGGGATTATTTTTCCCACAGTTCCTATTTTCCATCCACGGTTTTCCTGGCAGTTCACGGCAATTACCGGTGATGTTTCGGTAAGGCCATAGCCTTCCATAACGGGAATACCGGCTGCTGCAAATGCCCTGCCTAACCTGGGTTGTAAGGCCCCGGCACCAGAAACCATGACATCCAGTTGGCCTCCCAAAGCCTGCTGCCACTTACTAAAGATCAGCTTACGGGCAAGGCTCAGCTGCCATTCGTACCACCAACCGTTAGCTTTGTATGGCTGATATTTTTCTCCGAGTTCCAGCGCCCAGAAAAAGAGTTTTTTCTTAATGCCCGTAAGCTCCGCGCCTTTGGCGTATATCTTGTCATACACTTTTTCCAGAAGCCTCGGCACTACGGTCATGACATTGGGGCTTACCTCCTTGAGATTGTCTCCCATTTTATCTATGGATTCGGCGAAATAAACGGAGATCCCGTAATATTGATACAGGTAAACCACCATACGCTCAAAAACATGGCAGATGGGGAGGAAGCTCAAGGCCCTGGAATTTCCTGCATTGAGCGGCACCCTTTCAGAACAACTCAGCACGTTAGATACAAGGTTGTTGTGCGACAACATAACTCCCTTGGGCCTTCCGGTAGTTCCGGAAGTGTAGATCAATGTGGCAAGGTCTTCCGGTTTTATGGATTTTTTCCTGGCTTCTACTTCTTCCTGGTTAGCATCGTCCTTTCCCTGTTCCAGGATCTCTGTCCAGTGTTTTATACCGTCGATCTTATCGAATGAATACACTTCCTTCAGTGCAGGTACCTTGCTCTGTATAGCATTGACCTTGACCAGCACCTCTTCATCAGACACAAAACAATAAACAGCCCCTGAATGGTTCAGTATATATTGGTAGTCTTCTTCAGAAATGGTAGGATAGATGGGGACGGTCTGTGCGCCTGTCTGAAGTATCCCGATATCGAGGATATGCCACTCAGTACGGTTGTTGGAAGAGATTATGGCTATCTTGTCATTTTTCTCCAGCCCTATTCTCAGAAGCCCCCTGCTTATTGCAGCCGCTTTTTCTACGTAGTCTGCACTGGAGGTCTTTTTCCATTCACCGTTCTGCTTGGTTACTAAAGCATCTTTAAGATCATATGTTTTGAGTTGGTAATGGGGGATGTCAAAAATACGGGTAACTTCGGTCATCTTCTGCTGTTTTAAACCCTGTCCTCTTACAGTAAATATACGGAAATATCCGGACAATCGGGATTGCAAATTATAAAAATTGTCGATATAAACCAATGTGATCTGTAAAAAAAAGAGCTGATCGTTATCAACTCTTCAAATTAAAGCCATACTTCCGGTAAGGTATTTATTTCACTATATCTCATTAAACAACAGGAAGTACCCCTTGTTTTCTGATGACAAACAAAGCAAAAATGAAATGTAGGTTTACTATTTTTTACTTAATGTTCCGGTCGGGGAACTTGTCGGCAATAAGATTAAGTTGTATTCCGTGTTCGAGGTAGGCTTTAAGTCCGTCCAATACGGTAGTAAACCCTCCGGTGGAATCCATGATAACCCGGAGTAGTTCATCTCCTTCCTTGTCAAATCCGTAGTTGCGGATCACTACATAGGTGGCATGGCCTCCATGGGGCGTAAATTCGAAATCGACTGTGGTAGGAGGGGAGTTCCATGTGATGGATATCAATTTATCAGCCTTTATTTCCTTTACGAAAACATCGGTAGAAAAGCCGTACATTTCCCATTCCCAGGTCACGGATTTTCCCGGTTCGAGACTACCGCTTCCTTTGGTAAACCAGAAGTTCCGGGTGATCTCCGGATCGATAAATGCCTGAAAAACGGTAGCAACAGGCTTTCGGATAAGCATTTGTGCTTCAACACAGTTTGATCTGTTTGTCGTCATCGTTATTTGATTATCAAGTTAAAGGTTCAAGCCCTGCAATTTCATTGCGGTTACTTTAGCTTCTATAGCTTTTGCCACGAATACACTGATATATATTAATAGTTAAAAAATGATTCGTGAATCCGTGGCAGACAGACTTTCAGTCTGATATAAACCTGCAGATCTCAAATCCATAGGAGCGGTTTAATTAATCCGGTCTCCAGACAGGCTGACCGATACTTCCGGGCATTCCTGCCGTATCGGTCCGCCGTCCCGGGAGATACTTTATCCTTTTACAACGCTTTCCACAAAACCGGGGAGTGCCGTACCCATAATATACGTCCAGCCTTCGGCAAAGTTTTCCGGGGCCAGGTCCGGGTTGCTTTCCGGGAAGGTCTCCAGGCCTTCGTGGGTGAGCTTTATCCGGGTTCGGTCCCCTTCAGGGAACAATTCAAAAATAACGTGTGAGTTTCCCTCATAGCCATCGTAACGCCAGGTGTAGGACAATTTCCTGTTCTCCACGACTTCGGTTACCTGGCACAAGTGAAGATACATCTTTTCATCTTTTCCTGCCATAAACTGGAATTTAAACCCTACTTCGGGACGAAATTCTGCCAGGTCAAAGTACCATTGCTTCATCTGCTCTTTAACGGTAAGGGCCTGCCATACCTTTTCTACGGGAGCATTCAGCGTCCGTTCAATGATTAATGGATCGTTTTTCATAAAATACTTGAGTTTAAATGGTTTTATCTTCTTTGCGGAGCAGGGTGGAGGCTTTTAATTGTTGTCCAGAAAATCTTCCAGGGCATCCAGCTTGCTGTTCCAGAATTTCCGGTATTGTTCTATCCATTCCGATACTTCCCTTAATTTACCGAACTTCGCCTCGCAATATCTTTCCCTGCCCTGTGGCTTGATCGCTACCAGTCCGCATTCCGTAAGTATCTTGATATGTTTGGATATGGCCGGCCGGCTCACATTAAAATTATCTGCGATCTGATTGACGGTAAGTCTTTCACTGGCCAGTAAGTGAATGATCGCCCTCCGGTTAGGGTCGGCTATGGCCTGGAATACATCTCTCCTCATCTTATATGTAACATTTTGGTTACAAATCTATATAAAACCATTCGGTTACACAATTTTATTTTGATGTTTTTTGTTCTGACGGATGATAACAGGAGGGTAAATGTGCTGATTTACAAAGACTTATAGAGATTTATTGAATGGGTGTGTGATTATTGAGTTATGTCGTAAGCCTTGTTTTACCACAAAGGTTCACAAAGCAGGTACAAAGTGACACAGAGAGCCCGGAAAGAAAAACGTAAATCACTTCCGGATAAAAGCTGCCGGAAATACAGCGGTTTTAGTTAATTTTGAGGCTGTTTACAACCCTTAAAACAACTTTTATGAAACCGTGGTTTACCATAAGTAATATAGCAGAAGTCGATTCCCCGTCGGCCGTATTGTATGAGGGCCACCTGGCCTACAATCTCCATAAAATGCTGGAAATGACCGGAGGTGATACCCGTAGGTTACGCCCTCACATCAAGACCAATAAAATGCCTGAAGTGATAAAGCGTATGATCGGGCTGGGGATAAAGAATTTCAAGGCTTCGACCATAGCAGAAGCAGAAATGGCAGCGGAGGAAGGTGCAGACAGTGTTTTAATAGCACATCAGCTTGTAGGGCCAAAGGTGAAAAGGCTTTTTACGCTTGCCCAACGTTTTCCGGCTACGGAATTTTCTACCATAGTGGACAATCCGGAATCTGCGGCAGGGCTGGATATGGAAGCGGGAAAGCGAGGTAATAAGCCGGTAAAGATCTATGTGGATATCAATAACGGGATGAACAGGTCGGGGATAGAGCCGGGGCCGGAACTTTATAAATTGATTGATGAGATAAATAATTTTAATCATTTAATTTTAAAAGGATTACATGTTTATGACGGACATCATCGGGACCAGGACTACCCGACCCGGAAACACAAGGTAGAGGAGGGGTTCCGGGACATTCTTGCCCTGTATAAAAGCCTGAAGAAAAACAGGCCGCACCTGGAGCTTATATCGGGCGGAACGCCTTCTTTTACTTCACATTTAAAGGAGAAGGAGCGGATATGCAGCCCGGGAACCTGTGTGTTCTGGGACTGGGGGTATAACGAAAAACTTACGGAGCAGGACTTTAAATTTGCCGTACTCCTCGTAAGCCGGGTCATTTCCAAACCCACAAATGGTATAGTGACCATAGACCTCGGGCATAAGGCCGTAGCTTCAGAAAACCCTATCCACAACAGGGTAAGGTTCCTGAACCTGTCTGGTTACGAACTTCTTTCGCAGAGTGAAGAACACGGGGTCCTCCGGGTACAGGACTGGGAAAATATCAAAGTAGGGGATGTGCTGTATGGTGTGCCGTATCATATATGTCCCACGATCAACCTCCACGACGAGGTTTCCGTGATCAGGAAAGGCAAAAAAGCAGAGGTCTGGGAAATTACTGCCAGGAGGCGCCGTATTACGATTTAAAAACGGCCCGGGGAAAGCTAAAAAGCACGAACCTGGAAGCTAAGCACGGGAAAATTGGTCATAATCAGGAATTTATCATAATATATTCCTTGGAGGGAAATTCAGAAATCTTACCTTTGTAGCTAAAGGACTAAAAATTAGATATATTTCATTTATGACTAAAGTTAAAGCAAACGACACGGTAAGAGTACATTACACGGGAAAACTAGAAAACGGACAGGTGTTTGACAGCTCTGTGGACCGGGATCCCCTGGAAGTACAACTGGGACAAGGAAGCCTGATCCCCGGCTTTGAAAAAGGGCTTATAGATATGGAGGTGAACGAAAAGAAAACCGTAACCATCCCCAAGGAAGAGGCTTATGGCGAAATTCGTGACGAGCTCTTTCATTCCGTAAAAAAAGAAGAATTGCCTCCCAATATCACCCCCGAGGTGGGTATGGGGCTGGTGGCCAAAAATCCCGATGGCTCGGAATACCAGTTACGCGTTTCAAAAGTTGAAGAAGACCATGTGGTCCTGGATGGAAACCATCCCCTTGCCGGGTACGACCTGGTTTTTGACCTGGAACTCGTAGAGATAAAATAATAAAATTCCAAAGCACCCTGTTTTCTAAAGCATGTTTGGAAAATCTGTTTTAGCAAAACCGGGTCAAACCATATTTACGGAGGCTGTCCCACAGGTTATTTATTACCGGGGACAGCCTTTTCTGTTCCGGGGGCTAATATTCCAGCAGCATACAGTTTATCTCCAGGGAAGCAAGCACTGCTATGATCTTCTCCGCATCGATCTCCCTGCCTTCGACCCTGAGGATGCGGTCACTGTCTTCCAGGTCAAAATCAATACGGGTGCGGGGGAAGTGATGAGATAATACCAGGGTGCATATGTCGGCTACAACCGGGTCGGTAATGTTGGTACTGAATATCTCTATGGTGGGTTGTAGTGTTTTTTTCATTGGATTTTGTGTTTTTGTTGCGGGTTTCCGGTTACCAGTTGCAGGTTTCTTTTAAGGGGCTTGTTTTCTGTTAAACTCTTTTTTCTCAGGGAAGCCTCCGCTTCGGAAAGCTCAGTACAGGCTTTCGAAGAGGAGGGCTTAAAGTAGACTATGAGACGCTTTGAATCACTCTACCACATATAAGGTTTTATCTACTTCAGAAAGCCTGAAATAACCGTAGGCAAAATTCTCTTCAGCAGTTGTGTTTATAATATTTCCCCGTATGTTGGCAGGTGGTGTGCCAAAAGGGCCGCTTTCTTCAGCTTCCAGGATCAGGGACATATAGTTATCAAAACGTTCGGAGATCCCGCTCAGGCTTATATCGATACTATCTCCGGCTTCGAGGTCTTCATGACTGAAACTGTCAAACATTTCATTGCCCTGTGTAAATTTATCACTATCGATATCGTATTCCGGGTTCACAAGAACATCAGCGTCAAACCTGGCCATGTAATGATTATCTTCTTCGGCGTTGTCCTGATAATAAAATGTAACCTCGATCTCATCGCCCCCGAATCCTGTTTCATTGTCCTGTTCTATACGTGTAATCCCGGGAACGCTTATAAGCTGTTCGCTGGCTGTATAGGTCTGTTCATCTACCGTAACGGTCAGCTCGTAGGTCTCGCCGATAACAGGGATGAAATTGGTGCAGACATATATTCCGGTTCCGGGTGTTTCTTTAAAATCAAAGCGGGTGCCATCACTGTTAGTTATAGACACCACGGCATTGGAAACCGGGGGGATCTCGGAGGTGTAATAATCGGTGGTTGTGCTCAGTTTAACGGTTTGCCGGCTTCCGTCAGTGCCTTTTACCCACCCTATACCGGCGTCGATGACCAGGCGCGGCTCGGCGGTGTCCAGGTCAACATTAACGGTGTCTTCGCATGAAGTTAAACCCGCAAGTACGACGAAAAGAAATATATATTTAAAAGAGGCCATGTTTTAAAATTTAAAGTTATAGGTTACACTGGGAATAATGCCAAATATGGAAAGGCGGACCGCTTCGTTAATACCGGTATCTTCATTGGGCCGGAAGCTGACGGAAGCTGAATTTTTCCGACTGTAAAGGTTATAGATACTAAAGACCCATTCGCCCTGCCAGCCCTTTTTCTTTTTTGGTTTCGGCGTATAAGTCGCCGAAACGTCCAGATGGTGATAGGAGGGGAGCCTGTCTTCGTTCCGCGATGTGTAATTGGGCACCATAATTCCCCCGATCTCGTACTGTCCTTTTGGATAGGTGTACGTTTGCCCGGTCTGAAATGTAAAACTTCCTCCCAAAGACCATTTTTCATTGAGTTCATACCCTCCGGTTAAAGACAGGTTATGCAGCTTATCGTAGGGAGACAGGTACCAGTCGCCATTGTTGATCCCCGGTTCTTCGGGAGTACGCCCCACCGTTTTTTGTTCGGCACGGGAGAGGGTATAGGAGAGCCATCCTGTGAGCCTTCCGGTATTTTTGCGCAGCAATACCTCCAGACCATAAGAACGGGCTTTCCCGTTCAGGATCACCTGTTCTATATCGTTATTGGCAATAAGGTCTGCACCATCGATATAATCGATGCGGTTCTTTACTTTTTTATAAAAGACTTCGGTTTCCAGAGAATAGGCTTCATCCCTGAAATTTTTAAAAAACCCCAATGCTACCTGGTCCAGCAGTTGTGGTTCTATAAAAGGGCCGCTGGGCGTCCAGATATTTATAGGAGTCGGGGATTGGGTATTGGAGAGCAGATGCAGGTATTGCGACATTCTGTTGTAGCTGGCTTTTATGGATGCATTATCATTCAAGGCATAGGAAATCCCTATGCGGGGTTCCAGGTTATCAAAACTGGCAATGGTCTCTCCACTGCCGTAATGTGTTGAGCCCACAGGGGTTCCTTCTTCATAGATGTGGAAATCCGGGTTAAAGACTACTGCCCGGTCATCTTCATAAACATTGACATCCTGCTCCCCATAGCGATAGAACATGCTGTATCGCAGGCCATACCTTACCGATAGTTTTTCAGAGATCTTATGTTCGGCATCGATATAAAAGGCCGGCTCCAGGGCATATTTTTTATCCAGCTGTTCAAAATTGATCCCGGAGTCTTCTCCCTTCGGCTTTAACGTACCGGGATTAAAGTCGTAATATGTAGCATGGGCGCCGTAGTGCAGGCTGAAATTATCTGATAAATGGTGTCTCAGATCGTATTTTGCGCTGTACGTTTCAATAGTATTGTCCCATTGAAAATCCTGGGCATCCAGTTCCAAGCCAAAGCGATAGTCACTGTATATCAGGGAGAGATCGGAACTCAGCTTATCGGAAAAATCGTGTTTCCACCGGAGGTTGGCCATGGTATTTCCGTATGAGCTGGAAAAACTTTTATTGAAGTTGAAAATATCCCGGCCGAAGTAACCGGAGAAATACAGGGTATTGTTTTCATTTAACCTGTAATTCAGTTTTGTATTCAGGTCGTAGAAATATGCAGAATTATCATTGTCTGCCAGTTTTAAAAAGAGATGTGCATAAGAACTTCTTCCGGCGACGAGAAACGAACCCTTTCCTTTTGCAAATGGTCCTTCCGCCAATAGCCTGCTCGATATCAATCCGATGCCGCCGTTCATGTGGAAACCCTGGTAGTCCCCGGTTTTTTGATGCACGTCCAGCACGGAAGAAACGCGCCCGCCGAAAGTTGAAGGAATACCGCCTTTATAGAGTTCCATATCACTGATGGCGTCGGCATTGAACACGGAGAAGAAGCCGAAAAGGTGGGAGTCGCTGAAAATAGGGGAACCATCCAGCAAGATCAGGTTTTGATCGGCAGCACCCCCGCGGACATTAAAGCCCGAAGAGGCTTCCCCGGCATTGGTCACTCCCGGAAGCTGTAACAGCGACTTTAACGGGTCGGTCTCCCCGAGCACCGCCGGAATTTTCCTGATCTGTTCTGCGGAGAGCCGGTTGACGCTCATCTGCGGTTTTTTGATCTCCGCAATGTTCCGCCGGTCCGTGACCACCACCTCGTCGAGCAGGGCAGCGTCCGGTTCGAGATCTACGTTGATCGCGGTTTTGTTTCCCGGCCGGATCTCGCGCGACAAATATCCCAGGTAGGAAACGGCCAGAACGGCATCTTCGGCCGAAATCCGGATATTGAAATTCCCGTTCATATCCGTTACCACACCGTTAGAAGTACCCTTTTCCAGGACATTGGCCTGGGGAAGGGGCCCGCCAGATTCGTCCAGCACACGGCCTTTTATGCTTCGGAGGGTGCCGGACTTTTTTCGCTTTACATAGATCACCCCGTTCCTGTTCTTAAAATTCAGCTGATATTTTTGTTTCAGCGTTTTTAACAGATCGGCAAGGCTGTATTCTCCCTGTTTTATTCCCGCGTCAGATACCCGGTCTATTTCTTCGTTATTATAGGCAAAGGAATAGGAGGTCTGTTGTTGTACCTGTTCGAGGACAGACCGTAAACTCCCCGGCTTGAGGCGTACCCTGACATTATCCGGAATATTGCCCTCCTGGGCCATCAATGTGGGGATATGGCCGCAAATTATAAGCACAAAGAGGGTTGCTCTTTTACATAAAAGATTCATCATACGTTTGTTTTGGATTTAATGTTTATAGTTGTTTGACGATAAAGAGGCAGAAAAGATTCAGGGGTGTTCCATATCTTGTGTTTCGTAGATTTTCAGCGTTCCGGGACCCGTAAATTCATAATGGAGGTCCAGGAGGTCGCTCAGGCCGTTCATAACTTCTTTAAGCGATGTCCCGGCGGGGTATGTTGCAGTGATGTGCTTTGTTGCCGCGGTGCCGGAAAGTGTACCGGTATCGATATGTATGCCGTAATACCTTTCGAGGGTGTTCAGGGTTTCGTCCAGAGAACTATTCCTGAAACTCAACAGACCGTCTTTCCAGGAATCGGCCCCGGCAAAGTCAGATACATGGAATGTTGCCGTATCCTTGTTCTCATCAATAATAAGGCTGTTATTCCTTAACAGGTCCGTAGTGCCGGAATCGTGATAGACTTTTACACTCCCTTCTTCCACATTGACCTGCGATAGTTCTTCTCCGGCATATGATTTTATCACAAAACGGGTCCCGGTAACCACGAGTTTATTGTTTCGAAATTGTACACTAAAAGGATGGTTGCTGTCCGGAGACACATTAAAATATGCTTCCCCGTCCAGCCTTATGTCCCTGGCCTCTGTAAAATCTTTACGGTATTCCAGTACGGTGGCCGAATTGAGCCATATTACAGAACCGTCGGGCAGGGTAAAGGCACTTGCCGGTTGTCCCGCAGCTACTTCCAGCCTGATGAAATCTTTTTGAACAAAGGCCCACCAGCCCCCCAACAGCAGTAGCAGACAGGCCGCTGCGGTATAGATGAAGGTCCTTCGCGAAGGGGGTGCAGACTGTTGTTTCATTCCGAGTCCTTTCCTGATCTTGTTCAATAGCTTACGGTCCGAAACGGTTTTCTCCTGTATTTCGGAAGCCTCCCATTCTTCTTTCATGAGCAGGGAAAACAGCAGGCGGTTTTCTTCCTTTTCCATAGCTTCCAGCAATTGCCTGGTTTCTTCGCCCGACAATTCCCCCCGGAGATATTTTTGCCACAAAACTTTTAGTTGGTCCATTTGTATTGCTTTTTAGGCCTTCGTTATAAGATATATCCGCAGAAGTGCAAAAACACCTAATGCTTTTTTGTTAAATGGATGTTAAAAATGAGTTTTTGAGTACACGAGTGTTCGGGTCTTTGTTTAGTTATAGATCGGAACATTCATATACCCGGATACTGGAACACCGGAACACTCGTATCAATTCAGAAAATAGATTTCCAGGAATAACAGGGAGATGGCAGAAAAACTGGAAAGTTCTTCCTTTAGTGTGGCCAGGGCGCGGTTCATATGGTTTTCTACCGTGCTTTTACTGATACCGAGTTCGCGGGCAATTTCTTCGGTAGACAGCCCTTTGATTCGCTTTAGGATAAGGATCTCCCGGGGGCGGTCGGGTAATTTTTCAATGGAGGCTTCCAGTGCCCGGTGGAAGGCTTCCCTGGTCATGGCACTCTCAGCATCTGCCAGGTCGGGGATCTCGGTGTCGGGAAGATCGGAAACTGCAAGTTGCAGTTCAATTTTCAGGGATTTCAGGGCCAGGTTCTTAGCTATGGTAAAGATATAGGCTTCCGGCGACCGGGAGACCTGGAGTACATGGCGCTTTTTCCAGATGATGATAAAGGTCTCCTGGATAATGTCGTCCATGTGCTTGTCCAGCTTCAAACGGATCAGGAAAGCCCTTAGTTTTCCAACATACCTGTAATACAGCGTAGTAAATGCGCTCTCATTGCCTTCTGACAACAATTTGACTAAAACGGTATCCGAAGCGTTGTTCATATCCGCTGGAAAGTTAGAATTTAAGGTAATGGCAAGTAAGGATATATCGTGTTCAACGCGAAAATAGAACTTATTATTCCATACACCGTGTTAAATTTATTGTAAAAATTTCTGTCGCTTCGTGATAAAATAACGCATATTAACAATATAGTGGGAGAGATTGATTTTAAATATTTCAATCTCATTCAATCCTCCGGCGTAACCGGGTCAATCTCCTGTCAATCTTTTAACCCTACTTTTGTTAACATGAAAAAGATGCGTAAAAAAAAGAAGGCGTTGCCCTGAGCCTGCCGAAGGAAATAAAACTTAGACAACTTCTTAACGCAGGTATTTTTGTAACTTTATATTTCCATGCTTCCGTTCATTTCATCAACACTAACCCGTCCAAAATCTTATGCGCCATGGCCAATTTTAAAAATAAAGACTGGAAAAACGGTTATGTGGACCTGCATTGCCACGCGGCCTTAAAACCCTTTGGAAAAAGTTTTAACTACGAGCCCGTGGGGATCAATCATCCCCATAGAAGCCGCCTGAACAGTATCTGGAAACACGATCCGCCTTCGATCGGTGACAAAATACTCAATTACCTGACCGGTCTCACCAAGTTCCGGCAATCGGATTTTACAAGCCTTGCAAGGGGAGGGGTCCGGGTGATATGTGCCTCCCTGTACCCCATAGAGAAATGGTTTTTTGTGAACAGGATCAAAAATGAATTTATCCGCGACATCACGGCCAATTTTGCCACTGGGATCGGAAAAAACAGGGTGGATGCCGTCCAGGCAATGACCAATTATTTTAAAGATCTCGAGCAGGAATACGATTTTTACCGGCAACTGGACGGTAAGGTCATCCGCTTGCCGGAAGGGAAATTCACATACCGGATAGTCAACAGCTATGCGGAGATCAAAGCGCTGCAAAAACAACCCTCCAAAAATATAAATACCATATGTGTAGTGCTTTCTATCGAAGGCATGCACGTACTGAACCCCGATATTGACAAAAAGCCCGGGGAGGCATCCTTTTTAAACAATCTTCAAAAGCTCAAAAACTGGGAACATCCTCCGTTTTTCGTCACGGTAGCCCACCATTTCTGGAACCACCTATGCGGGCATTCGGAGAGTTTCAGCGGCCTTGTAAAAAAGAAGGTAGATCAGACAGAGGGGCTTAATACCGGTTTTACACCCCTGGGAAAGAAGATCATAACCCGATTGCTGGACCGTACTGACGGTAAACGCATCCTCATTGATGTAAAACATATGAGCCCCGTATCGCGGAACGAGTTCTACCAGATGCTGGAAAATAATCCCGGGTTTAAAGATGTTCCGGTCATTGTGAGTCACGGTGCGGCCAACGGGCTCCGGTCTTTCGGGGACAAAACCGCAGAAGGTTCTGAGGTTGCCGGAAAGCTGAACCCGGTGGATATCAACATCTTTAACGACGAGCTCATCAGAATAGCGAAAAGCGAGGGAATACTCGGGCTTCAATTGGACGAAAGGCGGATAGCGGGTAAAGAGACCCTGGAAGAGGTTAAACATTCGGTGTGGCGATCCAAGATCATGCACTATCGTTCTGAATTGTTGTGGTACCAGGTACAACACATCCTGGAAGTGCTGGACCATGCCGGGCTGTTTGCCTGGGACTGTATGGCTTTGGGCACCGATTACGACGGCATTATAGACCCCCTGAACAGCTTCTGGACCTCCGAAGAACTGCCTTACCTGGCCGATTTTCTGGAACGGCATGCCTATAATTATATGGAATCTGATGCCCCTGAACTCCGGGTCAAGGAGAACAGGATAGAGGCCGATGAAATTGTGGCGCGTATCTTTTCGGAGAATGCCCTTAGGTTTCTGGAACGGCATTTTAAATAGAACCTTGAGGCACGTTTATAGTATTCCTGTCGGAAGACGGAGGACCGGTGACGGAGGACCGATGACCGATGTATATACCTGTCATCCGTCACCGGTCACCGGTCTTCCATCCAGAAACAAACCCTTTTTCCTTTTCAGACTACCGGTGTATCATAGACGGCCGGATAATCAATATATCCCTTGTCTCCGCCCTGGTAGTATGTATCTTTATCTCCAGGGGCGAGAGAGGTCCCGTAACGAAAACGTTCCACCAGGTCCGGATTGGCTATAAACGGCCGGCCGAAAGCGATAAGGTCGGCTTGCCCGGCCTGTAATACGGCTTCGGCAGAATCGGCCGTATACCCTCCGGCCAGGATCAGCAGGTTTGGAAATCGCTCCCTGACCTCTTTTACATAACCCGGGGTTATGGAAGGCTTGCCATTTACAGGCTGATCGGACAGGTGAATATAGAGAATATCCATTTCGTGCAGCGCATCAATGATATATTCATGGGTTGCCTTTTCCTCCTCATAAGCTGGCAGGTCGTTGATCGTAGCAAAAGGGGAGAGCCTTATTCCCGTACGTTCTTTTCCGATAGCGGCAACCACACCTTCCATGATCTCCAGTAAAAAACGGCTCCTGTTGGCAATGCTTCCGCCATAGCGATCTGTTCTCCTGTTAGTCAGGGGATGCAGGAACTGCTCCGGAAGAAAACCGTGTGCCCCGTGTATCTCCACCCCGTCAAAACCTGCTTCCACGGCATGGATTGCAGCCTGTATATGGGCGTTTACAAGAGCTTTTGCCCCTTCCGTACTCAGGCCCTCCGGTTCGGGAATAGGTAAATGGCCGTGATTCAGGGTGCGGATACTCCCGGTAGCCCTTACGGCAGAAGGCGCTACCAGGGGCGAACCGTCCTCATGGTTTACCGGGTGGCCGATACGGCCTGCATGTACGAGTTGCATAACTATTTTGCCGCCCTTGCGGTGCACTTCGTCCGTAACCCGTTTCCATCCCGCTTTCTGGGCTTCGTTGTAGATTCCCGGCGTATGCAGGTAGCCTATGCCGTTGGGGGCCACTGCGGTATTTTCCGCAATAATAAGTCCGGCGCCTGCCCGTTGCCCGTAATAGATGGCCGTGGAGGGGCCGGGAATACCTTTTTTGGACCGCCGTCTGCTCATAGGGGCCATAGCTACCCGGTTGCGAAGATGAAGTGAAGGCGTATGGAAAGGTTCCAGTAATGTTCTTTTTATGCTCATAACTAATTTGCTTTTGATGATTTACAGGGTCAAAGTTAATAGAGCGGGGGAGGGCAAAACAGATACAAAACGGGGTTATTTTTGTACTTTTACAGGTTATGGAACAAAAGGTATTATATCGTCCCTTTGAATTGTATGTATCCGATATGGATTGCTGGGGTCAACGTCCGCTGGTCTATCACTTTTTTGAGATCGTGCAGATCCTGGAGGGCAGGGGGAGTCGTGAGGTCAACAACAATCACTTTCCTTATGACCAGGGCAGTATTTTTCTCTTTACGCCACTGGATTGCCGGGGGTTTGATATCGAAGAACCCACACGTTTTTGTTCCATCCGTTTTTCTGAAATGTTCCTGGGACAGTGCAAAACCAAGGCCGAAAAGGAGCGGACCACCGAATGGCTGCGACAACTGGAACACATTTTCTTTCATCACAACCGCTTCCGGGAATTAAAAATAAGACGGCCGGAAGACGGCCGGATGATCTCGGGGCTCATTCACCATATGGTAGAAGAATATACCCACAAACCACCCTTGTATGAAGAAAACCTGAAACATCTTGTTACCCTGGTACTCAATATACTATCCAGAAATGTCACGGACGATACCGTTGCAGGCCATGTGCAACAGGAACCGCTGATAAACCGTATACTCCTGTATATCCATGAACATATCGGAAATCCCGAAAAGCTCCGTATAGAACACCTTGCGGAAAGGTTCAATCTTTCGGCCAACTATGTGAGCGAATATTTCAGGAAGTTTACCGGGGAGAGCCTGCAACGCTATATTACACAATACAAAGTACGTCTGGTAGAACAACGCCTGGCACACAGTCCGCTTACCGTAAGCCAGATCGCAGGTGAACTGGGCTATACCGACGAAAGCCACCTGAGCCGTCAGTTCCGTAAATACAACGGCCAGAGCCCGGTAGCTTACCGGAAAAGTGCGGGGAGAGGGTATTAGTTCCTTGCAAACACTTCAGTAATTATTATTGCTTTTTATCTTCCTGCTCCGGTAGTTCTTCGTATCTGAAAACAGCCTGATGGCTTGTATTCAGTGCTTCGACCAGGATTTCCTGTTCTTACCGCACATAAAAAATGCTTTTTTATTTGGGTCTTCTATATTCATCTGGGTGTACAATAAACAGATAGAGGGCAAGCCAGCCTGTTCCATTTTCTGTTAACCTATAAATAATTATATCATGAACACTTCTATACAAGAGGCAATCAATCGGCTGACCAATCTCCTGGAGGCGCAGTATATTTATGCTTCAGCCATGCCGGCAGGCAAAGAAGAAAGAACATTACTGGTCGTATTGTTAAAGGAAGGAGATCCCGGCCTGTCGGAAGACGTGGTCTCACTTACCGGGAAAGTATTCCGGGAGCATACCGGTTTTTTACTTCGGGTATATTCGCTTCCTTATGCAGAGCGGTTGATCCGGGAGGGAAACCTCTTTTTTATTCGCATTTGTCAGACCAAAAACCTGGTATACAGGCATCCGGAACAACATGCTCCGGCTCCGGCAAAAGATATGGACCAGGAGCTAGCCCTTGCAGCTGCAAAAAGAAACTTTGACAGCGGAATGGCCAGGGCCAGGGCTTTCCGGGAAGGCGCAGTATTTTTTGAGAAAAAGGAAGATTATTCGCAGGCTGCATTTATGTTGCATCAGTCAGTGGAGTTGGGGTTCCGCCTTGCCGAACTGGAGGCCATGGGCAAGGAGAAGATATGTCACAGCATTACGGGACACCGTAAATATGTAAAGGTATTTATCCCGGAACTATATACCTTATTTAATCCGGAAAAGGAAGAAGAAAACAATTTGTTGCAACTGCTGGACCATGCTTATAAAGGAGTGCGTTATAGCAGGGACTTCAGTATTACGCCGGAACAGCTGGCACATATCAGTGTCAAATCGGAGAAGCAACTGGCTATCCTCGAAAAATTGTTCAATCCCGAAGGCGGGGAAATATATGGAACGAAAAGTATAAACAAGGAAAAGGCTGGGGAAAGATCATCAGAAAATACTTTGGAGGAATTCCAAAACATAAAACAGGGCTTGCAAAAACTCGTAGCGGGAAAGTTTTTTAAACTTCGTCCCGGTTCGCCGAGGACATTTTACAAAAGTGATTTTATGTTCGACGGCCCGGCAGATGTGTTGTATAATGTATCAGGTCTTATCAAAGTGTGTATCGTAGCCCTTGGAGATTCGGGGGACAGTTTTTCCGAGCTTGTGCCACAACCTCATATCAATATACGATCGGCACTCGAATTTGCGTTACAGCTGTTGCCATATGAAGAAATGGAATACCTGGATGATCTTATAAAAAACATAGACGAAATAAAGATCCCAATGGAATAAATGCCTTAGGTGGAGTTTAGAATAAGGTTGGTCGCTTATTCTAAATACTTCGCCAAATCGTACCGATGCCCAGGAAGTTTTCAAATACGCGAGTATTGAGCGGGTAGTTTTGATGAAAAAAGTAAAATCGGGGACAGACTGAAATTATATATTTTACATAATATAAATTATAGTTCAAATACCTGTTTCTGTAATTTACACTGTATCGGCCGCATTTGCCCTATAATTATATTATGTAAAATATATAGATCAGGCTTTCCTGAACGTTTTATCTTTTAAAGAGAAAAGTAAAATTCGGCTTTTTAAGGACGGCCGGTATTTTAACTATAATTTGCCGTTATGTAAAATTGCCGTCTTTGCCAACGTGCTATTGTTTTGTAAAAATTAAATGCTTTAGGCATTTATTTTCACACACAATTCCCAGCCGCTTTGCCAGCGCTAAAAAAGCAGAACGTTTTGGCTGTTGCCTGATAATTACGCTATACCGGATATTTTGGCTGAGAAAAGTTTTTAAGAGAGTTTTGGCCTGCCTGTCCGTAACCGCTAAAAATTTTCCCTGCCGCATGCTCCTGGTTGTAAAATTTCTTAGCCGTTACTCGTTTCTCGCTTCTGTTGGACGCTTCCCGATTCTGACACATCCTACTAATATTATGTCAAATAGAAATTATAATTTGTCTTTGATGTTTTGTATTTCGTACTGGCTTAATTCTTTTATGGCATTCGTAAAAACCTTGATTTGCCAGTTCGATAGATTTGGCATTGCAGGTATTTCATTTTCAAAGAATATCCGGTTATCCGGGGTTTCAAAGATCGTGGACGGAATTAAATACAATATTGTGGGTGTTTCTTGTAGAATAACAACTAACGCCACCGAAAGATCGTCCTTTAAATCTCCGAGTTTATGTTTTGGGATTTTTATATCTCGTTCTATATCAAGGTTTATCGAGCAAAGATATAAGTTGTGGATATTGCCTTTTTTGGTCTTTAAAATATAGTCTGTTCCTTCGCTCCCACTGCGATTTGGTTCTACCTCAAAGTTCGCTGTTTCTGTTTCAGCGAACATAAAGTTTTGTATGTCGTTGTCTGTGGGGATCATAATGAATAGTTCGTGTAATCTTCCCGGAAGCTGGGGTCTTTTCTTTTGTCTTGATACAAAAGAAACAAAAAATCAAGGCTTCAGAAAACTTTGGAAACAATGTACGGGTCGCTCGCTATATTTTAGGAACGTTTGTGTCTTATTCAGCCCGTTTTGAACTCTGTTGATTATTTATCGGTTTAAAGAACCTTATAGCCAGCCCCCTAAAATATTTAACGCTCACTCCCCTATTGTTTTAGCCAAAGTTTTCTGAGGCCGGGATTTAGATTGTGAATTTTAAGTACAGTTTGTTCTATTTAACGTTATCAGCAGGGTAAATTTCTACCATTATAGAATTATCAGGAGCATTAGATATTCCAAACTTTTTTCCTGTAACACCATATGTTTGTAAGATCATAGGCTCAATTTTATCATATCCATTATTTCTTAGCAATATTTCTACTTCTTGGGCTAAAATTATACTTTCCTTATCTCCTGGATACCCAATGGTTATGTGAGAATAATTTATTTTGCCACTATAACTTTCCCTAAAGTTTTTTATTTCATTTAATAATATCTCTGCATCACCATTGGTTACATGTCTTTGTTCAATCCCTTCATAAGTGTCACCAATATTACCAAGATTAGTTCCAGTGTTTACATTTTTTGAATCGTCAATTTTAATTGGAGGTTCTTTTTTTTCAGTGTTTTCATTCTGTTTTGACGGGATGTTTGATTCAAACCAAAGAAACTTAGCATGCACACCTCTGGATCGATCAATATTATATTGTACTAAAAAGACCACAAAAATCAAGACGATTATAATTACCAAAACAAGGAAAGTGGTTTTTAATACTTTATCTTCTAATATTTTATTAATTATTTCCATTTTCATTCAAATTATATACTATTGTTTATTTATTCTTTTTTCTTACCAAATATACAGAATTATAGCAATCAACAATTTACGGGAAACCGTATTGAAATCTCCGAATAACATCATATCCCCTTAATTTTGGAATTTTTACTTAATACTATTTGTATATTTGAAATATGAACGTACGTCTTACCCAGGAACAAAAAATAAGAATTTTAAACTCCGATGATGTCTATAAGGTCATGCAGCAGGTTTTGTTGCGTGAGAATAAGATCAGGCGAAATCAGGAGCATTTTTGGGTAGTCGGGTTAGACAATGCGAACAAAATCCTCTTTATAGAACTGGTTAGTCTTGGGGCGGTTAATCGTGTTATGGTCAACCCGCCGGAGATATTCAGAATGGCTATCTACAAAATGGCTGTAAAAATGATCCTGGTACACAATCATCCGAGTGGTGAAACAGAACCTTCCCAAGCAGACCTGGATTTAACTGATCGGATGATGAAAACCGGGGAACTGATTAACATTGAAGTTGTTGATCATTTGGTTATTTCCGAGCATAAATATTATAGTTTTGCCAATGCAGGTGTTATGAGCCAATTAAAAAAGAATGGCAAATACGAAATCCTTGATAAAGAAAAAGCTGAAACAAGAAAGTGGCAAGCTGAATTTGAAAAGGAACAGGCAGTTAAGGACAGTAACCTTATGATTGCCAAAAAAATGAAAAATGACGGTATTGATATAGATACTATCAAAAAATATACTGGGCTTACTAAATGGGATATTAGAAAGTTATAAATTTGAACACTCTTGGTATAAATAAACTACTGTTTTAACATCTCATATCCCAAATTATTCCATTTATTAAGATCCGTCATGGTCTTTGCTCCACTAATGAGTTTAGAAAGTTCTTCATAAGTCTGATCGTCTTCAGCCATTTCTTTTAAGTGAAGGAATCTTCTGTGGTTAGCTCCTACACCACTAAAAGGAATAGGAAAAAACCTATGCCATTCAATATTTGATTTTGGCATAGAAAACATCCAGCCGTCTACCTTCGGAAAAAGTTTGTTGAAACTTTCAAATGCATTTGGGATTTCCTCCACAGGTATACCTGTGTTTTCAGAAATATACTGGTATTCTTGTTCGCGTAGGTCTGTTAAAATAAATCCTCCCATTACATAAGTGAAAAATTGCCAAAAAACAGGATATCTATGAAAAAATGGTTCTTTTACAAGAATGGCAAGCCCATTTTTAATTGTTTGAGGGATACCTAAGTAATCCAAATTTTCTGAAAATGTATCTTCTAAGAATGCTTCTCTATGATTTTCAATTAAATGCTCTGTACATGATTTTAAGATTGTTAAACGAGCCATGTGCTCTACATACAGAGCTATCTGTAATGGTGAGTTTTCTGCTTTGTAAAATAAAGATTTAAAACAATCGGCCGATAGTTCTTCTACTTCATCATCATACTCCTCCGTTTCAAGTTCGTGACATATTTTAGCCGTCACATTTTTGTATTTAATGAAAGTTTCAAAGAGCTGTTTAATCCTCTTAACAGGATTACTTGAGAAAAAAGAACCGCTATTGATTTTAAAAAAGTAATCATCTAAATTTTTGAAGCCTTCGTTATCAGGATAATCTTTCTTTAAATTCTTAATTTGTTTTAAAAGTTTTCTTTCTAAAAGATAGGAAAAACGCAAAGTTTCAATTTCTTTTTCTTCAGTAGGTTGATTAAGGAATTTTTCTAAACATTTCCTTGTTTTTTTTAAATCAGAATTATCAATTAATTCGATACCAAGTTCCTCCCCTTTTCTTTTAAAGTAATCAATTGAATTTCTTGTTTTTTTAACAATAAATATCCCATTACCCATTTTTAGATAAACGAGCCATCCTTTAACCTTGAATATTTCACTAAAACCCCATTTTCCTGATTTAATCTCTACAAGTTTTTTAGTAGTAGTATCTTCCTTGAAATCAGTAAAAATTATATCTAATTCGAGTATTTCTTCTGTTTCTCTATGTATTATAGACCTTTCTACATAAAGTCCACCACTTTGAAAGTACGCACAAATATAGTCTTCATAGTCCTTTTCAATAGGGTTACTTTCTAATGTAATTGCTGTGCTCATTGATAATAAATATTGGTAAATAAAGATTTCATACAAAGATAAAGATACTAACAGGCAATAATTTACGGAAAACCACATCGAAAAATTTTGGCTGAACAACCCATTCCACACACATTGCCCTCCCCTCCTACTGCCACTCCCGGCAAAGAGTGTTCCATTACATTTTTAAGAAAGTTAAGGAGAAAAACTTTTCAGAAGATTATAAAGGCAGAATGCTTTTTCCCCAAAGCAAAGTTACATAACGCAAGTACATTATAGTTCAAATTGTATTGTATCAATATAGCGGTGAATACTGTTGGGCGTATTTGTAGTATTTAGTTATTTGTTAATAAAATCAACATTGATCTCATTATTGAATTTATTTATCAATTCGGGTAATGCGAGCACATTAATGTTTAATATAGCGCAAATAGCTGGAATCTTTTGAAATACTTTCAAATCATTTTGAGCTTTTGTTTCTTCTGTTACAAGGTAAATTTCTTCAAATGTTCCTTGATTATTATGGTTTAAACAATAAATAATCAGCTTGGCATCTGCTGAATTTAGCCACCTCTCTTTTTCCAGTTCAAATTCAAAATCTTTTAATTTATTTTTCATTACTCCAATAGAAAACTGATTTTCTACTTGGCGTATAAACTTTGCAGGTGCTGGAGGAAATAAATCATCGGTTTTTAAAGGAATTTTATATTTCTTTTTGAAATCTTTATCTTCTAAAAAGTCGAGTTTTTTTAAAACCAAACCATTAGATTGAAATTTACATTCTGTAAGAACTGCGTCTAAAATTACAATATCACCTGACTGAATTTTTTTCTTTACTAATTCATAAAGATTATTGTTTGCATCAAATGGTAAGTAGTAACGAACCAAGGCAATAAGCGAACTGGTATCTATTACTATTCTCATCTAATAAACTGGGTTAATTTTTCGGGTTTTATATTTAGTCTTTTACAGACTTCCTGCTCGTTGATAATACCTTCGTAAAATGCAGTTTGAATTGTTGAAATCAACAAGGGAGAATTAATGGGTTTCGGACTTGAACCACCCGGCTTTTTACCCATCTCTTTTTCCAATTCTCTTTGCTTCTTTTCTTTTTCTTTTCTTGCTCTATATTGTTCTTCTAAATCGATTTTTACCTTGTTGTAATTAGTATTGGAAATTTGATTTTTGAACAAAAGCCTTGTAAATAATGCTAATCTACTAAGGTGAGTTTCCATCGAAATTTTTCCGATTAAATCAAAATGATAATCATTTTTCGCACTTGCAGTTTCTAAATTATCTAATACATCACCATATTCGCCAACTAAAAAATAATAAGCAAAATCGTTACACCATCTTTCTACTTTTGAAAGACTTGCTCCTGTCATGTCATTGAAGTCAATTTTTTCAATTTCCTCAATATTTAAAAGGTAATGACCCAATTCATGAGCCAATGTGAAAATTTCTCTACTCATTGCATCTTGCATACGCTTTAATACAATGACATTTGGATTAAGAAAGAACCCCTCAATGTTTGCAGTATCTTTTTTGTTCCAAGTTTCTACAAATTCAAAAACCAAAACATTTTTTTCTGCAAGCTTACCAATTAATGCTTTTAAAAAATCTTTATTTTTTCTATACTTTTTAGGATAAAACTCGGCTCTAATTGCCTGAGCAACTACTTTAGATGAGTCTTGAACCGTATAGACAGGAACGGTACGCTCAATTTTTAATTCGGCAAGTTTTGCTATTGTAGAGAGCGAAATTTTAAATTCTTCAAATTGGTTAACTATTTTTTTGGCTCCAAAATTCAGTTCTGTATTGAATTTTTTCTTCCTGAAAAATATACTTGCTTCTTTGTTGGCTTCGGGGGTTTTTGGGTCTAAATAATAGTGAAGTCCTTTATTGAAAATTTTATCAATTCGCTTTAAATAGGCAACTTTTATGTTTTTGACAAACACATCATTTTCAGTTAAAGAATTTTTTAATCCTTTACTAATCATAGCCAAAAACTCCTTGTGCGAGATTTTATATAAATCCAGCAAATAATTTAATCGTGCTATGTTTTGTTCTATTTTCAAGAAGGTGTTTTATTTTAATGCAAAGTTACGAAGTCTTTTTATCTTCAATATTTAAATAGTAATTCAATCTGTCCATATTTGTAGAGTTTATTCATTTTTCTTTTTAATCAGGGTGTTATCAAATATAGAAAAAGTGTCGTAACAAATTTTACGGGAAGCCACATTAAAATAGAATATTTTGTCTATTCCACCATTCCATACACATTCCCCTACTCTCCTACCGTCGCTCCGGGCAAAGAGTATTCCATTCGTTGGGTAAAGGATGTTAGGCGGAAAAACTTTTCAGAAGATTATTTTGGTAAGGATGCTTTTTTCCCAAAGCAAAGTTACATAACGCAAGTACATTATAGTTCAAATACCTGTTTCTGTAATTTAAACCAAATTGGCTGCATTTGCCCTATAATTTGCCGTTATGTAAAATTGCCGCTTTGCCAACGTGCTATTGCTTTGTAAAAATTAAATGCTTTGGTATTTATTTTTACACACAATTTCCAGCCGCCTGGCCAGCGCTAAAAAAGCAGAACGTTTTGGCTGTTGCCTGAAAATTACGCTATACTGATTATTTTAGCTGTGAAAAGTTTTTGAGGAAGTTTTGGCCAGCTTGTCCGTAACCGCTAAAAATTTTCCCTGCCGCATTCTCCTGGTTGTAAAATTTCTTAGCCGTTACTCGTTCTCGCTTTTGTTGCACATTTTTTTTAATCCATCCTTACATTATGTCAAATAGAGATTATAATTTGTCTTTGATATTCTGAATTTCGTACTGGCTTAATTCTTTTATGGCATTGGTAAAGACCTTGATATGCCAGTTCGATAGATTTGGCATTACAGTTATCTCATTATCAAAGAATATTCGGTTATCAGGGGTTTCAAATATTCTGGACGGAATTAAATACAATATCGTGGGTGTTTCTTTTAGAAGTACAACTAAGGCTATCCATAGATCGTCTTTTAAATCTCCGAGTGTATGTTTGGGGATTTTTATATCTCGTTCTATATCGAGGTTTATCGAGCAAAGATATAAGTTGTAGAGATTGCCTTTTTCGGTCTTTAAAATGTAGTCTGTTCCTTCTCTCCCATTGCCATTTGGTGTAACCACAAACTTCGCTGCTTCTGTTTCAGCGAGCATAAAGTTTTGTATGTCGTTGTCTGTGGGGATCATAATGAATAGTTCGTGTAATCTTCCCTGAAAGATGCAGCCTTTTCTTTTGTCTTGATACAAAAGAAACAAAAAATCAAGGCTTCAGAAAACTTTGGAAACAATGTACGGGTCGCTCGCTATATTTTAGGAACGTTTGTGTCTTATTCAGACCGTTTTGAACGCTGTTGATTATTTATCTGTTTAAAGAACTTTAGAGCCAGCCCCCTAAAATATTTAACGCTCACTCCCCTATTGTTTTAGCCAAAGTTTTCTGAGGCCGGGAAAAGATCGTGACAGCCAGGCATACTATAATTAGTCCTTTGTAGAAACCAGTAAGTCCCGGATATCTACATCGAGTATTTCCGCTATTTTTTTCAAATCCTTTAAAAAAACTTTTCAGAAGATAAATAAAAGCAAGATGCTTTTCCCCCAAAGCAAAGTTATCCTTCGGCTATACTCAGGACAGGCTACACACAAGTACATTATAGTTCAAATACATGCTTTGGCCATTTAAGGGATTGTGTATACGCCGAACCGGGTTGGGTATGCTGCTTAAGCAATCCGGTAAGCGGCGAACTGAACCCCTTACGCCGCAAACGTAAACCGGTATGCCGCTTAAGCAACCCGGTAAGCGGCGAACACAATCCCTTATACCGCAAACGTAAACCGGGCTGCCGCTTAAGCAATCCGGTAAGCGGCAAACTGAATCCCTTACGCCGCAAACGTAAACCGGTATGCCGCTTAAGCAATCCGGTAAGCGGCAAACAGAACCCCTTACGCCGCAAACGCAAACCGGTATATCGCTTAAGCAATCCGGTATAAGCGGCGAACACAATCCCTTACGCCGCAAACGTAAACCGGTATGCCGCTTAAGCAACCCGGTAAGCGGCGAACTGAACCCCTTACGCCGCAAACGTAAACCGGTATGCCGCTTAAGCAACCCGGTAAGCGGCGAACTGAACCCCTTACGCCGCATACATAAACCGGTATGCCGCTTAAGCAACCCGGTAAGCGGTGAACTGAACCCCTTACGCCGCATACGTAAACCGGTATGTTGCTTAAGCAACCCCGTTCGGCGTATACACAATCCCTTATATAACCGTTTTCCGGGCTTTAAAGCGGAAAAGCACCCTGTTCTTCCGAAGGCAGGATGCTTTTTCCCCAAGTAAAGTTACCCTTCGGCCTTAGTTTATATTGAGCTTATTGTTTGTCAGCATTCTTTTTTAGTTTTTCCAGGTGATCCAGGTATTGTTCCGAACCTGGTAATTTCAATTGACGAGAAAGCTCGTAGGCTTTTGACAATGTTACAACAGCTTTTTCTATCTGGTTATCGTTCTCGTATGCTTTTGCAAGGTCATAAAATGAATCGGGGGAATTGGGCCGTAGTTCAACGCACCTTTCCAGAATTTCTATCCCCTCCGCTACCCTTTTTTGTTTTATGAGGTAAGGGCCAATGAGGCTTAGCCTGTTCCCGCTATTCCATCGTTCTGCTCTCGGTAAAATCCGGAAGCCATATTTTTTTGACAGCCGTTCATAGTATTTGTCAATATTATGCATGGCATTTCCCGGCTGGTTTACGATGTTCCGGTACCTGGCAAACCACTCTTTTTTCGGAAAAACCATACCTAAGGCCTCGATCAATGCCGGAAGTGCCACATCGTAGTGCCCCTCATCGGGAAATAGTTTTGAGATGTATTTGAAATTTTCCGATTCAAGGGGCGAAAGAATGCTGTCCAGCTCCATAAGGTTCTCCCCGATCTCGGGGGAGTTGCCCCCGCCATCGCCATCTGCCGAGGTTACATACAGGTAGTTTTTTCTGCCGGGATGATTCTTCACTTCACCGGCAATCAAATCAATAAAACGTTCCCCTTCCTTATAGCCCATACCTAAAATATCTCCTGAAGCAATGGCAATATGAGCGTCGAACAACCCCGGTTCGTTTACAAAAGTGTGATGAACATAAACGGAGGTAAAAGAAAGCCCCATGATGATCCTGAAATCGTTGGCGCGGTATTTTGATTTGAGATAGGGAAAAAGTTCTTCTTTCAGGTGTTTGGTAAAAGGATCCGGGTTTTGGTCTGCTAATTTCTCAGTGGGCCAAAAGGTACTTCCGTTGGTATGGACCGTAGGAACATATGACATGTCTAAAATGCTGACCACTATCGTTTCGGGCATCCTTTCCACGGAACTCAGATGCTTTACCACACCGGAAACCATGTAAAAGAATTCATCTTCGAGAAGCAGAAGTACGGGATATGTATGATCGTCTGATACTTCATGGAAACTTTCGGGAAGATAAATGTTCATCTTCCGGTTTTCATTTAAGGCCTCCGAATAAAAACTATCCTGCCGGGCAAAACTCAAAGGAGTTAATGGATCTTGTTGACTAACCTGCCCCAGGAGGACGAGGCTATGAAAATTAAACAATACTATGCTAAGAAAAAGGTAGTAAAATTTCATCGTTTAGTATTTTTTAAGCCCCGGAGCAATGATCATTTATTGCAGTGTTTTTCTTAAACCCGTTCAAACACCAGCCTATAATGATCCATGATCTCCTGTTCAAAACAGATACGGTTGGGGCTGATCCTGAATACATCTGCCTGGTGCCTGAATTCCTTATCGGTGATGTATTTCAGCATTAGGGAAAAATAAAGCCCGTACTTTTTCAGGTTAAATTTCCTGAATCTTTTTCTCCATTGCCCGATCGTTTCGATATAATCGAGCCGGCCGCTGCTCTTTGAGATCAGTTTAAAGCCGGGAGCTGCATTTTGTATAACCATTTCCGGTCCGTATGGAAGCCAGGAACCCGGAAACTCCTTGATCATTAATGCCATTACATGAGGGGGCGAACCCTTTTTGGCGTGGATATTGATATCCTCAAAGTCCGGCATATTTTTACTGAAGGTCATGGTTTGCATGTAAAACCTGCCGCCAACGGGCAGCAGTTTGGTCAATGTGGTGAAAAAATCCCTGTAAACCTGCTCCTGTTTTCCCGCTTTCCATTCTTCGACCGAACAAAAATGTTCGAGTCCGCCGATACAGGTAATTGCATCGAATGTTCCATAATCCCCGGGCTTCACATAACGGCAGTCCTGCACGAATACCTGCAACCCGTTCTTTTGGCATGCTGCTGCCTGTCCTTCCGAAAGGGTCAGCCCCATACTTTCAGCGCTTCTTTCTTCCTTAAGGTATTTTAGAAAAGGGCCCCACCCGCAGGCCATGTCCAATACTTTGCTCCCCTTTCCGATGTTGAGGCTATCGGCGATAAAGCGATGCTTTGCGCGCTGCGCTTCCTCAAGCGTCAGGGAAAAATCACCGTCGTATTTTGCCCCGCTGTAATCGCCGGTTTCTCCCATGCTCAGTCGGAATATCCTGTCGATCGTGGTATAGGTAAAATCCAAATCATTTTTATCAGCCATCTCCTTATTATTTACATACACTCACTTTCCCGGTGCATTTTATAAAGGTACGAATTATAATATGTTGTGTGGTGCAATCCCAAACTTTTACCTGGGTACTTATATGGTTCGTTCTTGAGTATAGAACGCCGGAAGTAAAGAAGTTTAACGGGTTAATTCCTGTTCTGACGGAGTTCCCTTTCCAATTTTGAGAGCGATTCCCCGATCAGGGCTTTAACTTGTTTTAGAAGTGCTTCGGGCGTAGGATGGTTGTTGATGGTGCCGTAGTTATTCCCCGCTACCTTGCCCTGGTTGTGTTTTTTCTTATGGCTTTGCCTGGTTTCCGTGAAGTATTCAAAACTCACCTCAAACAGGTTGCGGACTTTATTGACTAATTCAAAATCGACAGCTTTTGTTGTGCCGCTCTCTATGTTGCTCAGTTTGGTTTGAGAAATGTCTAATTCAATAGCCAATTCCTCTTGTGACATTTTTCTGCTTTCTCTTAAGCGCTTGATTTTAACACCTATATTCATTGTTTAATTCAAAATATGGTTAAAAATATTCATTTTTAAATTAAGATTCAAGATAAAGCAGGGTATATTTGAGAATATACACTTAATTAATAATTAAATTGAATATTATGAACTTAGAAAATTTGAATTTGAAAAAACTCAGTATCCAGGAATCGAAGGAAATAACCGGCGGCACCGAGCCTTTTACTGATATCGATGCTGCTAATGACCATGAATTTTTATCCGGTGCTTTTAGGGTGAGAAATCCGCTTTTTTACTAATATTTTAGCACAATGATACAGGTGCGGGTATTGCCCGCACCTTTTTTTTGTTCATTTTAATCCCACCGGGCTTTTCAGGTCTTCAAACAATGGCTTTCCGTTCCCTGAGGCAGATTTTTTGTAGCCAATGTGCAGCGTTGTATCACGTTTTTTAATATCTGACATCAATATTAAATCCAACACCCATACTACTGTGTTCTTTAAACTTTGCCCGGAGTAGCGGTAGGATGCCCTCCCCTCCTACCGCTACTCCAGGCAAAGAGTGTTCCATTACATTTTTAAGGAAGTTTGAACTACAATAATCGAAAAACAAATGAATTTAGGATTTATCGGTACAGGAAATATAGCCACTTCGGTAATTAAGGGGCTGTGTACCTCAAATAGTACAAGTCACATCAATATTTCCCCGAGGAACAAGGAGAAGTCGCTGTTTCTGGAAGGGCTTTTTGATAAGGTCACCAGGATGGAGAGCAACCAATCGGTTTTGGACCATTCCGAAGTTATTTTTATTGCCCTGCCCCCTGCCTTTGCAAAAGATATACTTAAAGGCCTGTCTTTTAATGAGGATCACAGGGTGGTTTCGTTTGTGCCTTTTCTCGATCTGGAAGAGCTTCTCAACAGTGTTGGTCCCGCCTCCAAAGTAAGCAGGGCGGTCCCTTTCCCGACAGTGGAAAATCACGAATGCCCGATCTTGCTTTACCATCCCGACGAAACGATTTCGGGTATATTTAAAAATATCGGCACTCCCGTCCCCGTAGCAAGTGAACCGGAACTGAAACTATTATGGACCCTTACCGGTTTAATAGCCCCGTTTTACGACCTTACCGAAACCCTGAGCCATTGGGCGCAATCCCATAATGTGGAACCTTCGGTAGCCAACAGGTATGTTATGGAATTATTTTCAGCCCTGACCTGCTATCCCAGGAAGAATATTCCGTTTGATTTTTCCGAATTAAAAAAGGAGGCCACAACCCCGAACGGGCTCAATGACCAGGCATTAAAGATCATTGAACAACAGCAAGCAAATACTGCTTACCGGGTGGCCGCCGAAGCGCTGTACAAAAGGTTTGAATAGAGCACCCGTTTAAACTTTTACCATTTATTAGATATGAGATTTTAGTACATGACAAAAATTCAAAAACCCATTGTTTTTTGACTTAAGACTTCAGGACATAAGATATAAGACATTAGATTTTAGATTTACGGTTAGTAGTGATGCGTTAATTTTTGGTCAATCCTTGTAAAGTACTAATACAACTGGCTTTAAGCATATTTTTTGTTTTTTTGATTTGATTTTGCCTCTGTGAACTTTGTGTAAACCTTTGTGGTCTCCGTGGTTAAATATCAACCACAGAGGACGCTAAGTAGGCACAAAGAGCACAGAATAGACCTGTCATTAGAATTTAACGCATCAGTAATAATTTACGATTATGGTTCATTTTATTTGAATGCCTTATGGAGCCTGTCCTAAGCACTTGGGCAAGTTGTTCCTGAACACTTCGACACTTCGACAAGCTCAGTGCAGGCAAGCTCAGTGCAGGCAAGCTCAGTGCAGGCAAGCTCAGTATAGTATTTATCGAAGGGCTTCTCCGAGGTAGTTGACTTAGTCATATCTTAAAGTCCTAAGTCTTACGTCCTATAATCTTACGTCTAAGATCTCATATCTGATATCTTCCTTATGATAGTATTCTCTCCTTATTGTATTTCGATTTGTAATCGTTGGGTGAAATACCTGTAAACCGGCTAAACACATTTCTAAAAGCCTTATCATCATTATACCCTACATCGTACATGATTTCACTAACCGTCTTTCTTGTGTTTTCAAGGTAGTTTTTAGTCGCTTCAACCCTGACCCTCTGCAAGTATTCCAATGGAGTAATACCGGTGGCTTTGATAAACCTCCGGTCAAAGTTCCTTCGCCCTACATGGAGTTTCTCCGATAACTCTTTAATGGATATCCTGTCTTGATAATGGGATTCAAAATAAGCCTGAACTTCCAGTACTTCTTTGTCTTCATGCTTTTTATGACCGTTAAAAACACTGAATTCCGACTGAAGGTTCCTTCCCATATCAATCTGAAAAATCTTGGCACAATACAGGGCCGTTTGACGGTCGTAATACTTTTCCACCAGGTAAATGATCAAATTCAGAAAGGAAAAGGCGCCTCCGTTGGTATAGAGCCCGTCCTGGTAGATGATCAATTTATCGGTTTTCAAATTTACCCTGGGAAACCTCTCCCTGAATTCAGGACCTGCCGCCCAATGGGTAGAACAACTTTTACCATCGAGCAACCCGGTGGAGGCCAGCAGGAATGCCCCGGTACACATGCTGGCCACTTCTGCCCCGTTTTTGTATTGTTCCTTTATCCATTTAACCAACAATTGGTTCCCTTTAAGTGCCTTTTCGTAACTCCTGACCAACGACGGGATAACAATAAGGTTGGATGCGGGTACTTCCGATACGTGCTTTTGGGACCGGACAGAAAAAAGGCCCTGATATACATCCACCTTGTCGGCAGCTCCCACAAGTTCTATGGTATAGGGCGTTTTTTGTTGTTTTTCTTCCCAATGGGCATTGGCCCTGATAAAAATTTCGTAAGCCCCCACTATACTGGAGATGGTGGTTAAATTACTTTGCCCGTCGGGGACCAGGATACTTATATGTTTCATCACAATGGGTTTTAGACAAAGGTAAAAAGGAATATTGTCCAAATCAACCCGTAATAATGTCTATATACACATCTATAAGGAGCTTATACAGACACTACATTTGTAGAGTAAAAAGAAGTCAGCCGTTTCATTTAAACATCAGGTCTATGGAAACAACGGTCAAAAAAACAAGCGATAACCCTTAAAAATCATAAAAATGAAAACAATACTGATCCTTTTGTCGGTATTCTTGCTGGCAATACCCCATAACGAAAGGGGGCGAACCCGGGAAAATAAAACAACAGTAAAACCTTTAAAACAAAATGACATGGAAAACCGAGATTACACCGCAGCGATCGTAGTAAACGAAACCCCGGAAACGGCTTTTAACTACATTAAGGACATCCGGGCCTGGTGGTCCGAAGAAATCGAAGGGCCGACAGACCAACTCAACAAAACCTTTTTTTATCATTACAAAGACATTCATTTATGTAAGATAAAGCTGGTTGAAATAGATAAAAACAAAAAGTTGGTCTACCAGGTATTGGAAAACGAGTTTAATTTTATTGAAGACAAGACCGAGTGGGTAGATACCCAACTGATTTTTGACATCACAAAGGAAGGCGGGAAAACCACAATAACCTTTACACACAAAGGATTGGTCCCCGATTATGAGTGCTATGACGTTTGCAGGGATGGGTGGGCACAATATATTAAAACCAGTCTTTACAACCTGATCACCACCGGCAAAGGGGACCCCAATCCAAAAGATAAAGAAGGGTTTAACGCCGAATTGGCCAAAAGGTGGAAACTGGATTGAGCCACCGTGTTTTTGGTTTTTATCCGGCGTGTCATATTCCTTTCCGCCGCTTATCCGAAGACTTTTTTACCGTTCAAAAGGCAAAAAACAAAAACTTTAACTAAATTAGTTCAAACAAAGAAACCCGAGTACCTCCTGATTTAGGGGACAATAATGAATGACAACGACATCATAGAACAATTCTTCGAACAAGTAAAAGAGTACGTCATTCTAAGTGCTGGCGCCAAGGGAGATTGGGCTTCCCTTTTAAAATTGAGGGTCTATGAAAAGGGAGATTATTTTATCAGGCTAGGGCAAATTCCCAGAAAAACGGCTTATGTGGCCCGGGGGTTATTTTCTCAGTACTATATAGACGAAGCGGGAAATTACGTCATTAAAAACTTCTTTCCCGAAGGCAGGCTGGCCGGTTCTGTTCCGGCTACCCTTACGGGAAAAGAAAGTCCGTTTGCCATAGAAGCATTGGAAAAAGCAACTGTTCTTGAGTTCGATTTCCTTAAATTTAAAAAACTGGTACGGAAACACCCGTGTATTGCAGATGCCTATATTCAATACATGGAAAAATACTGGGTCATAGAAAAAGAACCCGATGAGATCTCTTTTCGCAACGATACGGCTGCGGCGCGTTACCGTGATTTTCTGATCAAATACCCCCGGTTGGTGAAGCGGCTTAAAAAGCATCATATTGCTTCTTATCTCGGCATTACCCCCACGCAATTGAGCAGGATTCTCTTTGCCAACAAATAATTTTTCATTTTCTCAACAAATGTAAAAGTTTTGTTCCCCGCCCTGCCTCATCTTTGTGTTATACTTAAACTTTAAAACAATACAATTATGGCACAGAGAACCTTTATTAACCTGCCGGTGAGAGACCTGGGAAAGTCAATGGATTTCTTTAAAGGCATAGGTTTTAAATTTAACGACCAGTTTACGGACGAGAAAGCCGGTTGTATGATCATAAGCGATACATTATCGGTGATGCTGCTCACGGAGGGCTATTTCCGGACCTTTACGAAAAAACCTGTCAGTGATGCCAAAACGGTCACTGAAGTGCTTATCGCCCTTGAAGTTTCATCAAAAGAGGAAGTGATACAAAAGATAAGCAAGGCACAATCACTGGGAGCTGAGATTTATGCCAATCCCCAGGACCATGGCTGGATGTACCAACACAGCTTTGCCGATCCCGACGGCCACCAGTGGGAACTTACCTGGGTAGACGAGTCCCAACTGCCGGGATAGCAAACTTATTTAAACGGGTTCAATACTTAAATTCCAAACTAAAAACACATTATTATGAAATTTTCAGAATCAATAGAGATCGATCGGCCTGTTGAAACGGTTGTAAGGCTTTTCACAAATCCCGATCATCTCGGCCAATGGATGGACGGATTCCAAAACATTGAGCATCTAAGCGGAACCCCCGGAACACAGGGGGCCAAATCGCGCCTTACATTTCAAACGGGTAAACGAAAAATGGAAATGACGGAGACTATCACCGCCATAGACCTACCGAAAGAAATGAGTTTTACATACGATGCCGGGACCGTTTTCAATACGGTCCGGAACAGGTTCGAAAAACTCAAGGAAAACCGGACCAGGCTGGTTGTCGATACCGAGTACAGGTTTAAGGGAATAATGAAGTTCATAGCGCCCCTGATGTCCGGTGTTTTTAAAAAACAAACCCGTAAATACCTGGGTGATTTTAAAGAATTTGCGGAAAACCAGGCATCATAAAAGTGGACCCCTTTAAATTTTGTTAATTGTTTTTCAGGGTCTCTGATATTGAGGGTTTAGCCAAACCCTTCATTTCACACCTACTCCCCTGCCCTTTGTCACAAATACCCCTCCCAAATGTCATTTAAGCACCACAAAAGTTCGTTCTCCGGGCCTTAATTTTGCAGGTAATAGAAAAAGTTTAAACGAGTTCATTAAATTAACCATCAAAAACCAGAAATTATGAATCCGAAAAAGATATGGTCAAATTTAGCCGTAAGCGATTTAGACCGGACAACTAAATTTTATACTGAATTAGGGTTTAAGCCCAACGGTGCAAATGACTCTGATGAACTGACAAGTTTTTTTGTCGGGGAAGATCACTTTATTATACATTTCTTTTTAAAGAACATACTTCAAAACTTTTTAAAAAGTGAAATAGCCGACTCACAAAGTGCAAACGAGATTGTGTTTACACTTTCTGCAGAAAGCAAAGACCAAGTGGACCATTGGGCGAAAGAGGTTGAAAGCGCAGGCGGAAAAATTGTTTCCAAGCCGGAAGAATTCGGAAAGGGATATTACGGTTTTGTTTTTGCCGACCCTGACGGGCATAAGTTTAATGTCTTTTATATGTAAAGACTAAATACTTCATTCCACAAATAGATATTTATTACACAAAAATATCAAAAAAGCAAAATAATCTCTTTATCTGTAACCAAATAGAAATGACCTCGTCTTTTATAAAAACACAAAAAATGATCCCTGAAAAATTATTGGGATACAGATGCATCATTTATTATCTTTCTGACTTTATCCAACATCAAAACAAACCATATGAAAACCACCTCTTTATTCTTCCTGACCCTTATTTTTCTTCAGGCGTGTTCCAATCCTTCAGAATCTAAAACGGATAAGATCAGAAAGGTAGAAACGGGCCTTATCCATCCCGTATACCTCGAAGGTGATTCGACATGGACAATTGAAGAACGAATGGCACATTACGGGGTTCCGGGTGTGAGTATTGCAGTGATCCGGAACTCTGAAATTGATTGGGTAAAGAGCTATGGTGTGGTGGATAAGGAAAGTCAATCCCCGGTTACCACGCAGACCCTTTTTCAGGCTGCCTCTATCAGTAAACCGTTAACCGCATACGGAGCCCTGAAACTTGTAGAACAAAATAAACTGGGGCTTGACAAAGATGTAAACACCTACTTACAGTCCTGGAATTTACCGGACAATGAATTCACCGAAGAAAAGGCGGTTACTCTTAAACAACTACTCAATCATTCAGGAGGTTTAACCGTCCATGGTTTCCTGGGGTATAGTCCGGGCCTTCCGGTACCGGCACTGGCAGAGGTACTGGACGGAACTCCCCCGGCCAACTCGGCCGCCATCCGGGTAGACAAACTTCCGGAGGAAAGTTTCCGTTATTCGGGCGGAGGATATTGTATTGTACAACAAATGATGATCGATACAGAAAGAAATCCGTTTCCCGCTATTATGAAAGCGTTGGTATTACAACCCTTGGGAATGAATAACAGCACCTATGACCAACCCTTACGGGACGAACAATTAAAAATGGCTTCGACCGGTTATTTACCTGATGGTTCTATGACAAAAGGTAAAAGCCATACATACCCGGAAATGGCCGCAGCAGGATTATGGACCACCGCAGAAGACCTGGCAAAATTTCCCATAGACATACAGAAAACACTGAAAGGAGAAAGTGAAACAGTTCTGTCTAAACATATGGCGGCACAAATGTTGACCCCTTTTGTCGAAGATTTTATCGGCCTTGGAATTTTTCTGGATAAAAAGAAAGATGATATATATTTTGGACATGGAGGCTGGAACGAAGGGTTTTCCAGCCAATTTATAGCCCACAAAAACAAGGGATATGGGGTTGTAGTATTAACCAACGCTAATCATCCGGCATTTGTTGAGGAACTGATCCGATCGGTAGCGCTTACTTATGGATGGGATAATTTTGTTCCGGTGTATAAAAAAATGGAACCGGATCAATCTGAAATTGCAGAAATTACAGGACGCTACCGTTTAAATAACGATGCGCTCATTGAAATATACCAAAGCGGCAATAGCTTATTCAAAAAAGAATTAAGGGAAGATGCGGTGGAGCTGTTTAAAATCTCTGACAGTACATATATTAGCCGTGAAAATAACCAGCCCATCCTGTTCAAAGCCAATACGGAGAACGGGTTCAATATGCTAATCCTGAACGCTGACAATGAAACGATCGAATCTGATCTTTCCCGGATGAAAGATGGCGAAAAACTTCCGTTTGAATTTCTGGAAGCAGGAAATTTTGAACAGGCTGCAAAGGAATATCAGAGGTTAACAAAAGCCGATCCGGACGACCCTGCCATTCAGGAAACGCGTTTGAACCAGACAGGGTATCGTTTATTAAACTCGGGAAAGGTAAAATTGGCCAGGGATATATTTAAAATAAATATGTTTCTCTACCCTGATAGTTTCAACGTTTATGACAGCTATGCCGAAGCATGCCTGAAAAATAGCGAGTTAGACCTGGCCGTTGAAAATTATAAAAAGTCCCTGGAACTTAATCCTGAGAATGCTAATGCTGAAAAAATGCTGGAGGAAATACAAAAAAATGATGTTGGAAATTAAAGGCTGCTTCGGTCACCCTTTTTCAAGTATGTTTTTCAGATCCTGCAAATCGCTTTCTACCATTTTTGCGTCCTGATTAAATTCTTCCTCTGTTCTGCCGGGCATCCAGAACAGCGTAAAAATAAACTCGCTCCCTTTTCCGTTGGCAACCACCCTCATGGGGTTGTTTACCGTTGAACCGTCAGGGAGTGTGACCAGGTGATCTATAATCCCGAGATTGTTCTTCGGTGTGAATGCTATTTTTATATTTCCCAGGTCTGTTTTTGCAGCCCAGATATTCGCTTTTTCCCGGGTTGTGGATTTAATAAATGCGACCCAGGCAGGAAAATTTTCCGGATTTGAAGCGAATTGATACACTTCATCGGCAGGTTTGTTAATGGAGATGCTGATATTTTTTACGGGATAGGTCATGATATTTGATGTTATTGAGGGGTTTACAGTTGAATTTGTCTTATTTGCAGGGTCATTACAGGACAGCAAAATCAAAGTGTTTACAATTAAAATGATGGCAATTCGTTTCATATAACCGGTATATCTGGTTTATTCCGACCAAACAGCGAGCTCATAGCCGTCCGGGTCTGTAAAATGAAAGCGCTTACCTCCGGGGAAATTGAAAATATCCTTTACAATGGTACCTCCGGCACTGATCACCCTGGCTTTGGTCGTTTCAATATCCCCGGAATAGAGGACTATCAGGATGCTTCCGTTAACCGGGGTCCCGGAAGTAAAGCCACCGTCGACATAGTCACCTTCAAAAGCAGTGTATTCCGGTCCGTAGTCGGTAAATTTCCAACCGAAACTTTTGGTGTAAAAATTTTTGGCATGGACAATATCCCCTGAAAGGAATTCGATGTATTGTACCTGCTCGTGTTTTAATTTTCTTTGTGGATCAGTTTTAGTCATAATGTCTTGTTTTTTTACAAATGTACACGACAATGATGTTCCGGTCTTTGGAAAAAAACGACAAAAATCAACCTATATTTGGACAGGCTCCGCACGATATTTAAAAGGAGCCGGTCACAACTTATTTCAATGCAGGGATAAGTTTAACCGCGATTAAAAGTGGGAAGGAGCAATTCCTGAATATCGTTTTATTTCATTGGTCAGATGGGCGTGGTCGTAATACCCGCAGTCAAAAGCTATATCCAACAGGCTTTGCTGTTGCTTGTTGTGTTTTATTCTGGAAAGGGCTGCCTTGAAACGGACAATATTGGCAAATTCTTTGGGGCTGATACCGATATGTTTTTTAAAATTCCTTTCCAGCTGCCTTATGGTGGTATAGTTCCTTTTTGCCAGTGTACCAATACCGATCTGCCCGTTGGCTGTTTGAATATCTTTAACAACAGCAGCCAGGTTGTGTTTCGGTTTGCCCAGCCTGTTTAAAAAAAAAGTATTGAGATAAGAAACGAAAGATTGTTCTATTTTGTGAATGTCGGGCGAGATCGACGATTCAAATTCTATGGTCTTGTCGGTGATCTCGTGGAGCGGGGCATACTGATAAAATGATGAAAAAGCGGCAGGCTTAAAACGAATTCCCACGAGTTTATTCGATGCGTTCAAAAAGGTTTCTTTAAAAGTGGTCATGGTCCCGACCAGGTAGGTTTTTTGCGAATGCATGGTTAATGTTCCGTGGTCTGTTTTGCAATCTTCCCTGAGGTTAAAAATCAGATCGACACAGCCATCGGGTAATATGATCTCTTTATCGCACGGCTTACCGGCACCTTCCGCAGTCCAGAAAGCATCGATGAAGTCCGCCAGGTCCGGGTGAGGTTTAACTTGATGATAAATCATTTTTTGTTTTATTGGTTTTGACCGGTTTTTGTACATCACAACCGGCTATTCCGTTTTAACGATCGAAAGCTTCAATTCATCAGGGAGGGTTTCGGTCCTTATCCATTTTACGTCCCTTTCACTGCTAAAAAAGAAATATTTCCCATCCGGTGTGATATAGGGACAGAAATCATAGGTCGGGGTATTTATCAAAGCACCTAAATTTTTAGCCGGTATCCAGGAATTATCCGGGTCTTTAACGGAATAATACAGGTCTGCCGTACCTTTTGAATCGTTACGGTCCACTGATGTAAATATGATAGCACTTTCATCGGGAGTTATATAAGGATCGTGTTCCATTTCCGGGGCATTTATGGCCGGGCCAAGGTTTACGGGTGTTGTATAATTTCCGTCTTCAAAGCGACTGATGTAGATGTCATGCGAACCGTATCCGCCGGGCCTGTTTGACGCAAAATAGAGATTTCCGTTAGCGCCGAAGGAAATATAAAATTCGGTACTGTCCGAGTTAACGGCTTTTTCATTGATCGGTGCTGTCCATTTTTCCTTCCCGTTGCGCTTTACATACCAGATATTAAAATTGTTCAGGCTATCATTTTCATCCACCGGCCTGTCGGATATAAAATACAGGGCCCCGTTCGGGGCAAAAACGGGATCGGCTTCAGAAAACGGCCCTTCGCTAAAGCTGACCATTTCGGGGAGTTGCCATTTGTTATCCTCAAATTGAGAAACATAAATATCGGATATTCCGTCAGAGGACCGCGAAAAATAATAAGATCTGCCATCCGGCGAAAAAGCGGCATTAAAATCAAGGCTGTCGCCCGATACTGTCCCGGGCAAAAAAGTCAACGCTGTTGAATCCGGGCGCGGGGACGGATAATTGATGTCCGGCGTCCGTCCCGTATGCGTAGAACAACCCGCAATGATGAGATATAAAAGGATCAGGTTCTTTTCCATAAAAAAACTACTTTACGGTGTATATAAAGTTTTCGGGTTATATCTTTAAAACTCTTTGTGTCACTTTGTGCCTGCTTCGCGTGGCTCTGTGGTAAAACAAAGTCTCAAAGGAGAAAGAACTATTCAAATATACAGATTTTAGTACGAAATAATCTGGCCGCTGCCCGCCTGAAAGAAATCCCTGTATTCAGGGGTTGTACAACTGCTCCGGGTAATCTAAATTCGCCAGAAAATAAAGCTATGCTCAACGATGTCCCTTCCAAAAAGCCCGTCCTGCTGTTATTTGCAATGCTCATACTGGCGTATGGAATAGCTTATAGCCAGACGAAAGACTCGCTTTATAACGAAAGCCTTGTCCCCTATAAAAGCAAAACGGGGAAATGGGGCTATCTCGATGCAGCATCCGGCCGGGTGGTCATACCTGCACGCTACGACAAGGTTGGTTTTTTTAAGGGAAACACCGCCCTGGTAAGTAACATAGACCCCAATGGCGCTTCCGGTTATTATTATGACAAGTACCTGAACGGCCTTATCGACACCTCGGGAAAGGAACTGTGCCCTGTTGAATATACCAGGGGGACTCCCGTAAGGGCGGGCAACAGGGAACTGGAAGACCTGCTTAAACTCGAAAACGGAAAAGGTAGCGGCATCATCCGGATGACTGACGGGCAATGGATTATCGCTCCGGGTGAATTCGGGAATGGCGATGGCGGTTATCCCAACTATATATGCTATGACCGGGAACGTTTTTTGGTAAACAACCGGGTCTATATAGACAAAGGCCGTAAATATAAAGTTCCGGAGGGGCATCGTATCGACTGGGTCGACCGGGAAAACCAGTTGTTCCGTATTACCCCTCTCAACAACAGGTATCAAAAGGGAATAAGCGACTGGCAGGGACATATCATAGTTCCCGCTGAGTATATGGAAGTCAGTTATTATCCTGAAAACAACCGGTTTATCGCTTCTAAAGACAACCTGCTGTCACAGGCCGACAAAGATTTGATGACCCGGGTGGATGAAAAGGGAGAAAGGAACCTGAATGCAGCCGATTCTCTTGCACTGAAAAAACTACTGGAAAAAATGATGGCCCATGAAAATGAGGATGACAAGGTGGAAAATTATCTGCTGGACGGAACAGGAAAAGAGCTTGCCCGGTTTTACTCCCGCTACTTTCCAACGGTAACCAACGGGTTTATTACCTGCGAAAAAGCGGTTACGCGGGAACACGATTATTTTAGCCTGGAAGACGGCAGCCCTGTATCGCCCGGGGAAGCCGGGCTGGGCCACTGGCGGGTTTTCAGGGAAAACGGCCTGTACGGTCTGGCCGACCCGGAAGGAAATACAGTCCTGTCCCCCAAATACCAAAAAATGCGTTTTTACGGCAAAGACCGCATTATCGCTACCAACCCCAACCCCGGGGATCAAAGACTTCCATATCTCGGAGTGATAAATACCCGGGGCGAAGAAGTCATTCCTTTTATTTACAGGCAGATACACCCTATGGAAAACGGCAAACACTATATTGCCCTCGACAAAGAAAAAAAAGGATATGGCGTTATAGATGCAAAAGGAAATACTGTAATCCCCTTTATTTACAAGGGGCACCTGTCTTTCACCGATGGCCTGGCCGAAGTCTGGGACGGTAAATATCAGGGAGTGATCGATTCCCTGGGCAACGAGATCCTTCCCCTGGAATTCAACACCATCTTCAATACTAAAACCGTAAACGATACGGCTGAAATTTATTTTACCGCTAAAAAAGACGACAAATGGGGAATGTTTAACCGCCATGGCAAGCAACTTATCCCCGTAAAATATGATTATATTCACATTGCAGATAATTACCGGACGGAAGAATACTCTAAGGACTGGGTATCGGTAAAAGACAACGACCTCTACGGGCTGATCAATATTAAAACCGGGGTTGTCATTTCACCGGAATATACAAAAATATTGCCTTTCGATAAGGTCATAGAGGTAACACTTCCCACAGAAAATGACCATAAATACCGCTTGATGAATTTAAAGGGAAAACCCCTTGGAGGCCCATATGAAGATATTACACTGAAATACGGGTGTTTTATAGCTAAAAAAGAAGGCAAATATGGTTTGTTGTCTGCCCGCGGAGAGGTACTCCTCCCCTTTTCATACCACTCCCTTTTACATGTTACGCCCCATTTACTCAAGGCCGAAAGGGATAACAGGGAATTCGTGGTAAACCTCGAAGGCCGGGAATATATTGTGGATTAAAAAGGTGGTGAGATCATTTATATTTCTTATATCCGATCAGATGCTATCCGGATTCCGTGGTATCCTCATTGCTACATCTTGGAAACCATGGTCTGTAACAAAACCCAAATTGTTTTATCTTTAATACAAAAGTAGAACAAATTAAACAGTCGATTATGAACCAAAAACAACTTCTTTTTCTTGTTTTATTTGTAATACAATCTGCAACCATATGCTGCTCACAGGAAAGCGACAACACCCCTAAACAAGCAGAGGAATTACGAAAAAAAATTGTAAATGGTCAGGCACAAATATCAAATTATAACACGGCATGTTACTTTGCATTGAAGGGAGAACAAACCCTGGCCTTTGCATATCTTAAAAAAGCGGTGTTTGACGATGGCTTTTCCAACTTAAAAACCATAGAAAAAGATACTGACCTGAACTCCCTGCATAAGGATTCGCTTTGGCCTGTTATATATAAAGGAGTAAAGGATAATGCAGCTAAATATAAGGAAGCGGAGGGGACTTTCTTTAATCAGGCTAGTTTTTGGGAATCCGGGATACTACAAACTCCCTATCGGGAAAATATATCGGAAAATGAAAAAATAGCAGGATTGTCAAAATTCTGGTCGGAGGCCAAATACAATTTTGTCAACTTTGACCTGATCCCCGATGTTGACCTGGATTCTCTTTACTTTGCTTACCTGCCAAAGGTCAGGCAAACCAGGTCTACTCTGGAGTATTACAGAACAATGGAGAAATTTGCGGCCCTGTTAAGAGACGGGCACACCAATGTTATCGTTCCGAAAGAGCTCACTAATGAGGTATATGCAAGGCCTTTACTGCGTAGCAGATTAACAGAGAACAAGGTTTTAGTGACAGGTATCTACGACCCTGCCCTGAAGAAACAGGGGATCAGGGAAGGTCAGGAAATTGTTGAGATAAATGGATTGCCGGTAAAAGAATATGCTGCAAAATATGTGATTCCCTATCAATGTTCTTCTACACCCCAGGATCTGGAGGTCCGGGCTTATGATTACGCATTATTTTCCGGATCGATCAATGAACCCATTCAACTACGATTGCGTGATGCAAAAGGAAATACAGAAGATCATACCATTTATCGGGTAAAGGGTGAGGAGCGTTCCGGGAAAATGGCAGTCCCCCCTTTTGAACATAAAATGCTAAAGGAAAATATTGCTTATATAGCCCTGAATAGCTTTGGCAATGATTCTGCGGCAAAAGCCTTTACGGCCCACTATGAACAGATTTCAAAAGCAAAAGCCATTATTTTCGACGTCCGGAACAATGGTGGCGGCAACACTTCTGTAGGATGGAAAATCCTGGATTACCTTATTGAAAAGCCCGAACTGGTCCATTCCTGGTATACCAGGGAATATAAACCAAGTTACAGAGCGTGGAACCATATTCAGCAGGTTCATGGCGGCAAAAGCTACTTATCTCCAAATGGAAAGTTTTTCTATAACAAACCTGTCATTGTATTGACAAGTGCCAGGACTTTTTCGGCAGCGGAAGATTTTGCAGGGGCTTTTAAATCCCTACATCGGGGATTGATCGTCGGAGAGCCCACCGGGGGCAGCTCGGGGCAACCCTTGTTTATCAGCTTACCCGGAAACGGAAAAGCACGAATTTGTACCAAACGGGATATGCTTGCAAATGGAGAGGATTTTGTGGGAAAAGGGGTGCTACCGGATAAATTGGTGCTTCCAACCGTTGCAGATACCAGAAAAGGTATTGATACACAACTGGAGGCCGCACTCAGGGAACTGAGTAAGTTATAAAAAGTCGTATTAATCATTCAACCCCTTTCCATCGAGAATTTTATTCATATATTTTTCCACTCTGGATTCCCGGGTTTTTGATTGTTTGGCCGACGAAAAATAAAGAAGATACCCTCTTTGCCGTCCCGGGGTAAGGGCTTCAAAAGCGGTTTTCAGCTCGGGGGTTTCATCGAGTTTCTTTTGAAATTCTTCGGGGACGGTGAATTCCGAAGTCTTTTTATAATCCATTTTTAAACCGGATTTTTCCACTTCGATAGCTTCGTAAATATAGGCCTTCAGCGTGGCTTCCATCTCAACGATCTCCTGGATATCGGTAAAACGGATCTGGCGCCCTACCTGGACATTCTCCGTTTGCTGGATAAGAATACCATTGCTGTCCTTTAACAACGCCCCCTTGAAAAATAAAAGTGCACAGTAGTCTTTAAATCCATGTATCAGAACGATATTGCTTTTCTGAAATGTGTAACAAGGATGCATCCATTTCATTTCTTCGGTCAGCCCGCAATCGAGAACGATCTTTCTCAATTGTTCAAATGCTTCCTGCCATTTCTGGGCTTTGTTAAAAAAGGGGTCTGCTTTAGGATTCATACTGCTATTTATATTATATTTCTAAGTACATGACAAAAAATATATTTATTTCATTGCTTTTTTAGCTTCATTGATCCCTGCTTTTGTTTTTAGGATTTTCTTTATTGCCGCAGCCGGCACTTTTTGGTCGAACCGGATTTGCAGCGTCATTTTTCCGAGTTTATACCCCTTTTTTTCGAGCATCTCCCGGTCTTTGTCCTCAAGTGTCCCCGCATCAAACCCAAAGCTGACATGGTTCTTTGCTGCATCAAATCCGCCGAGTTCACCATAGTATTTGTAATACGGAACGCCCCAGCTTATTCCTTCTTCTGCTTCCGGAACGGTGGACCGTATTATTTCCCGGAGTTCTTCCATAATAGGGCGGGCTTCCATGGCGGAACCGGCTATATACAAATCGACGTTTTCTGGTTTCTTCATGTTTTTCTTTAATTAAAGATACAATATTGATGATGCGTTAATTTTTAAAAATTAAATACAAAATGCTTATTATGAGTTGATTGAACACTATTTTGAATTTTTACATTTGATTTTATAAAGCCTAACGAGGTTCCTCCCTTTTGACAAAGGGAGGTGGTCAAACTTTAGTTTGGACGGAGGGTTAGAAAGCCCGGGGCATTGGTGAAACATAAAAGTTTAGGATTGAATCCCGAGGCTTCGGCTTGGTCAAACTCTCCGCCCCACCGAAGGTGGCCCACCTCTCTTCATCTGAAGAGAGGAACTTTTAAAATCTGTTAAAACCAAGATCATTCCAACAACTAAAATTTTAACGCATCAGTATTAAAGATACAATTATTTTTGATAGTTCAATGTTCTGCCGGCAGGCCTTAAATACCACGATACCGCAGTGAGTACAATTAATAAGACGGGGCCGAAAAACTCTTTGGCATCACTTCCATTGGCGGCATGCGAAAAAACAGCGCCCGACATAACAAAGAAAAAACCTGCATACGCCCATTCCTTCAATATAGGGAATTTCGGGATAAGTACGGCAATAACCCCTAAAATTTTCCAGATACCCAATATCGTCAGAATATAGGCCGGGTAACCCAGATGTGCTATCATGTCTACCTCCTCCTGCATTCTTATCAATTGTACTATTCCTGTTGAAAGCATGCCCAGGGAAAGCCAGACCGTGGCAATCCAATAAATGATCTTATTTCGCTTAGTCATAAAGTGTGATTTAAATTTGTTATGATTGCATTATTCTGTTCAGGTTAGCTCACCTGGTCATTGTGGTCTATGAATTTTCTGACCTCTACGCTCCCGTTTTGTAACAGGTTGGGGCAGTCTTTGGCGATAGATAAGGCTTCATCAAAATCATGTGCCCTGATGATTAAAAAACCGGAGAACGCATCTTTTATTTCCGTATATGGCTTCTCTTGCACGGTTGAATCCGGCATCACTGTCCTGCCTGCTTTGCTGATCCTTTGATAAGTACCGACCATTCTCCCCTCTTCATGGAGTTTACCCATCCATGAAAACCATTTTTTCCCAATCCCGGGAACGGCTGTGGCCAGGGATTCTTTGTAGTCCTGTGTAAACTCCTCAATGTCTCTTCTGAAAATTAAAATAAATTCGGTCATGATCTTTTTACTTTAAGGTTGTATATATATTGATCTACTGATGGTCCATCAATTGATGTACGACATCCTGCAACCGGTTATGTGCCATATTGACTCCCTGGGCAAAGGGTAATTGCAGTATTTGATCCCTGTCTGCCACCGATCTGAATACGATATGCATACGGAGCCTGCTGGTAGTGTCTGTAAGTTTTTCAAATTCCAGGAACTCAAGCTGAACGGAAAAAGGCGTATTCTCCATTTCAAAGGTCCGTGTGATCTTCCGGTCCGGGATAAATTCGTGGATCACCCCGTTGAATCCGTGTTTGTTTCCCTGGGGATCAGTGGTTACGAACCGGTAGCCGCCGTGATTTTTATTTTCGAGTTTCAGCACCTTTGTACCCATCCATTGCTCAACGATGTCGGGCTCTACATAGGCTTTAAAAAGTAATTCCAGGGGAAGGTCAAACTCTCTTGTTACCAGTAATGCCTGTTGACCTTCTTCGGCGTCGATCTTTGTTTTGCGCTTCATATTATTCTATTGTTTTGATTGGTATTTTTTCATGATGCTCTCCAGCTTATTAAACCTGTCGTCCCACAACGTGCGGAAGGGCTCAATAAAATCTGCTATTTCCTTTAATTTTTGAGGATTCAGGTGATAGTGTATTTCCCTCCCGTTTTGTTCCGGTTTGAGCAACTCACACTCGGTGAGTATTTGCAGGTGTTTTGAAACTGTCGGTCTTGCGGTGTCAAAGTTTGAAGCTATTGCTCCTGCCGTCATGGATTGGGAAGCTACCAACAGCAGTATGGCCCTTCTTGTCGGGTCTGCTATGGCCTGAAATACATCTCGCCTTAAATTCATTATGAAGTTATTTGGCTACGAATATATATGTAGTTATTTAACTACGCAAATTTTTCTGCGGTTTTTCTAACGGGTGTTTTCCGTATCGCTTAGCTTCAAGATTGAATTATAGCCAGTTATATTTAGGCGGCTATTTACTGTTTGCCCTTTCCAGGAGCAATGATGAAAAATAGTGTACACCAAACCTTATACTTTCTTCATCAACCGCAAAACCGGGCGAATGTGGCATGGCAATGAAGTTTTTCTCCGGGTTAGACCCCCCCAAAAAGAAATATACCCCGGGGGTCTGTTGTTGAAAATAGGCAAAATCGTCATTAAAAAATGGTACTTGTCCGTAAATGGGCCTTACGAATTCATTTCCGTAAATTTTACGTATGGTGTTTAACGCTTCTTCGGTGAGCAACGGATCATTAATGACCGTTGGGACCTCACTAACATATTCAACGGACAAAAACTCGTCTTTATAGTTCGATTTTCGGATCCGTTGTTCTATGCTCAAGGGAATTTGTTCGAGCCTGGCCCGGTTGGTTTCGTTAAAAGTAACTTCGAACGCTATATCATTATCATTTTCCGTACCTGCAAATTCCCCCTGAAAGATCAAATAATCCCGATAAATGGTTTGAGGATTCTCAAGCCCGGTTTCAGGGGCAAATACATGCTCCAATGCCCAGGGCTGGCTGTCAGCTATTACACGAAACAGATCTTTATATATTGAATCGGTTATCGGCTTTAACTTCTCCAGGCCCTGCCCTTTTTTAAACCTGACCTTAATCCGCCTTGTATATGAATACATTTCATTTGGTTTTGCCGAAATATACCCTGATGGCATAGGGACGATATGAGCGCCATAGATCTCATCGGGCCTGGCGAATTCGAGTAAACCGTCATCAATCATTCGTTTGGCCCCTTTAAAATTTTCTTCAGCCGGTTGAAAAATGAAATAGACCGTTCCTTCTATATTTGGTTTTTGATTTACAAGAACGTTTGCAATCCCTAATCCTATGGCGGTATGGATATCGTGCCCGCAAATATGTCTTACCCCTTCATTTTCCGACCTGAACGTAACTTTATCAGGTGCGTCGCTTTTAAGGGCATCAATATCTGCACGCCAGGCTATTTTTCTACCTTTTTTGTCCCCGTTTAAAATGCCTATCACGCCATATCCTCCGACACCTGTTTTAACTTCCAGGCCTAAACCCGATAAATACTCCGCTATAATTTTGGAAGTTCTCTGTTCTTGTTCTGAAACTTCCGGGTGCCTATGCAGGTCCCTTCTGATCTCGACTAAACTGTCGAAAATCCGATCGGTATGTTTCTCAATGAGTTTGTGACTGTCACCCGGTTCTGCTTGTTTGCAACATACCGTAGTACCCATTATTAGTACAGCTAAAAAAAATCTAATACTCATGCCTGCAGTTTTAATTTGTGAACTGTATTTTTACCGGAATTAAACACAACCTGTTTACATCCGTTATTCTCCTACCCTATCCCGGTATTGGTTTTCGTATATAAATAGGACTATGAATTTATTAAAAAGTTACAGCAAACCGTTATTTTTTACCACGCCATAAAAATTCATATTTTACTGATACCTCATAAATTACACATAAAACCGCCCGCAGATACCGCAGAAAGGCGAAATACCAATTCAAAAGACCGGGGGATCGTATGGGTATTATTCTTGTGATGCACTTACAGTCTCCTAATTTACAAGGCTGAATATCTTATTACTTATTTCTTTCAGATCGCCCGTATCGGTATTACACAGAATGATCACGATCTTGTTGAAATTCATATCCGTGATAATTTCCGTGTTAAAGCCGTCAATACTTCCTCCGCGTCGTAAAACGGGATGGCCATATGTTTTGTCGTCAAAATAAAACCCGTATGTGGGCATGCCCTGTAACCCATCGATCCGGTTTTCTTTCTGAGGTTTTATCAAATAAGCCCGGCGGGTTTGTTCAGAAATTAATTTATCATTCCCTAATGCCATTATAAACCTGTACAAATCTTCGGTCGTAGAATACATCTGTCCTGCACCAAAATAATTTGACAGGAATCTCCTGTCGTTATAAAGAGGATCATTTGCCCCTCCCTTTCCAAAAGAATAATTATGATATCCGTATGCCAGGTTTAAAATAATATCGCTCTCATTTACAAACCCTGTATTGTCCAACTTCAAAGGGATCAATATCTGGGATTCGATGACTTCGGAAAAGGTTTTCTGGGTCGCTTTTTCTATAATTCCGGACAGCAAAACAAAATCTACATTGTTGTAGTTGAACTTTGCAGGGCCGGCCGTATCTTTTCTGAACACAAATTCTTTGATATAGCGATCTATTTTATATTTGGAAAGATATGCCCGAACAGGTTCATTAGACAGGCCCGAATGATGAATCAAAAGATCGGAAATATGTATATTTTGACAATTTGCCGGTAGGCCTTCGATATATTTTGAAATTTTGTCATTCAAATCGATCACTGATCTTTCCTGAAGTTGTAAAATGGCAACGGTTGTAAATAATTTGGTTATAGATGCTATTGGAAATCTTGTGCAGGAATCGATACGGACTTTAAATTGAAAGTTTGCAAATCCCCTGTTTATATTACTGATCACTTTTTTATCCTTGACCACTAGCGCAGTCCCGTTAAAATGCCCGTTTTTATATTCTGCATCAATCAGGTCCCCGACCGGGTCTTGCCCAAAGCATAGGGTTGAAACAATAACAACTAAAAAACAATATTTTTTCATTGAAACTAATATCCTTATCGCGGCTGACATTTGATGATCGCGGACGGTAACGCAACTGTTTCTATTTCCCTGTTCTGAATTTGAGGGTGTAAGGTTTTAACGGTATCGCATTTTCTGTCCTGTATCTCTACTGTTGGCCTGCTGTTTTCATATTATTCTTTATAGAAATTCAGCCTTTTGGGAAAATAACCTGTACCCTCTACAAAGGTTTCTATGGTTTTCCGGTCGGTATAATCCAACTCTATGATCAAGACGCAAAGTCATCCATAAAATAATGGTTTTCATCGGTTACGTTTTTATCGTAAAGATGACATACAATGTAAAATGTTACAGTTGTTTTCTAAAAGTTAAGGAAGGACAGGAAGCCATTTTATTTAAATTCGTAATTTTAGGATTTTATACCGGGAATTTCCCCCATCCTCCTGATGAAATCTCTACGGGAATACTAATTTTTAAAAACAACCTTAATATGGCCAATAATTACTTGAAAACAAATGCTTTAGTTAGATTTTTGATGATCACCTTTGTAGCCTTTGGGATTTTTAGTTGTTCCAACTCCGATTCCGATGAGCCGGAAGCCCCTCCTACGGCATCATCGGCTGAGATAAGGGTGGAAACTGCCGACGATTCTCAATTTGATTTTGGAAAAGTTGTGACCCGTATCGATAAGGTCAAAGAAGTTATTGTTTATAACGATAGTGATACGGACTTGTCTGTTTCGGATATAACATTGCCCAATGGTTATTCTGGCGACTGGACTTCCGGCACTATCAAAAAGGGAGCATCCAAAACCTTAAAAATAACCTTTTTGCCCACCGAGGAAATACAGTATTCGGGAAAAATCACATTTTCGAGCAATGCAAGCAATGCTTCATATTCCATCCCGGTCACCGGAACCGGGATAAGCCCGGTATATGACGGAGATATTCTTTTGAAAACCCAGGAAGAGCTTGAAGATTTTGTCACTTCGGGATATACCGGGGTCACCGGAGACCTGTGCCTGGGGTCGTGTAATCCGGGTTTTGACCCGAACGACCTGTTTGACCTCAAACCATTGCAAAATATTACCACGGTGGACAGGCTGAAAATTTTCAATACAAAAATTACCTCGCTCGAAGGTATTGAAAACATGGAACTGAAAACGGGCATAACGATCTGGCAAAACGAATTATTGGTCAATTTGGATCATTTTCCAAAGAACAATGAGGAAATAGCTATTGTCAATATCGCTGAAAATTCCAGCCTGATCGATATTAACGGCCTTTCCGGTGTTACTTCTATAGATTTTTTGCAGTTGGCCCGTAATAAAAACCTGGAAAACCTGGACGGGCTGGCCAATTTAAAAAGTATTAACTACGGGCTGACCATCAGAGAGAACATTAAAATAACCCACCTGGATGCCCTGGCTAATCTGTCTGTAGTAAACGGGAATATTTCCATTTCATATAATGATCAGTTATACAGCTTTTGCGGACTCAGGCCCTTACTGTCTTCCGGGGGGCTGCACGGAACTTTTTATGTCATGAGGTATAACAGGTATAACCCCACTCTTACTGAAATTATCGACGGTGTTTGTCAAAAGGAAGTACCGTCAAACACATATCACGGTGAAATGAGGATCGGAAGTCAATCCGCACTCGATACTTTTGCCGAAAGGAATTATGAAAAAGTTGAAGGCCGGGTCATTATTCTTATAGGGATTGATGATTCGATATCAAAGATCAACGATTTATCAGGATTGTCCAGCCTCAGGGAAATTACGCAATCGTTATCGATAGTCAGGACCCAGGTCACAAACTTAGACGGATTAAATAATCTTACCAAAATCGGCACTTCTTTACAAATTAAGGATAATGCCGGATTGTCGGACTATTGTGCTATTGTGCCCTTCGTTCAATCCGGGGCTGAATACTTTACGGCGAGAGGTAATTTATACAATCCGACATTAGATGAGTTAAAAGCCGGAGATTGCAAGAAGTAATGTTTTAACAACTGCATAAATTGGGAATGACAGGCATAATGAGGTTTGTATGTGGTCATGCCATACCGGCACATATCTTGATTTTCTGGATAAATTTTGCCAAATGTATGATTTAATCTTTGATAAGAAGGGACAAACTATTTGTCATATAGAACCAGGCAGGCTTAGACCCTGCCTGATCTTTATTTACATCGCTTTTAAATGCGAACCGTATCTTCGAGATTTAGTTGGCAACCACTTTTGATACTTTACCTTCACTGTTCAGGATTTCAATTTTCGGTTCATTATTTTCATCGACATATATTTTGATCCGGTCATTGCCAAATTCATCCTTGAGGAACATGCCCACCTGATCGTCAAAGTTTTTACCTGTGAACATGCGTGTCGCTCTAACGGGTTTTCCATCGTTTTGTGCTTCCAGCACTTTCATCACTTTATCATCGGAAAAACCTTTGGCCTTCAGTGAATCCCAAACATGTATTAATTCCGAGAGGGTTACTTTTTCTGACCGGTCCCAGAGTTTCAATCCATAACGCTGCTTTCCGTCTTTGTTCCTGGAATATTGCATTTGCATGATCTGATCGTTCTTATACTGATCGACAGAAAAAACCATGCTTGCACCTTCCTTTTTATTTCCGCCGTAGCCCAGTCCGCCCACTTCATCCTGTTCTTCATTAAAAAATATAATTCCGGGAGGCCTTTTCCTGTCCCCGATCATTTTACCGTCGAGCATCCCGGGATGTTGTCTGTCAGAGTTGCTGATCACCATTTTAAGTTTGCCGTCGGGTTCAACAACATTAATTCGTTCCACAGTGATCTCTTCAAATTTTTTCGGGGAAGAATCAGGTCGAAACCCTGTAATACCGATATACAACAAAAAGGCGGTAAGGGTGACCGCATAAAATTTCAGAAATGCATTTTTATTTTTCATATTTACTATTTTGAGGTTAAACAACTGTAACAAGAGGTGGTTTTTATTTAATACCGTAGTGTTCTTTTTTCAGATCGGGTTTTAGGTCTATCACCGGTGTCTGATCTATAGCCTCCAGTCCGGAAACTGTTATTTTATCACCTTGTTCTATTGAGGTTACATGCACATAATGGATCCCAATAGGATTGGGCCTGTCCGGTGACCGGGTTGAAAAAACACCTGTTATGGCCACCTTCGGATCATTGCGGGGCCTGGTGGCCAGAACGGTCCTGTCTGCCCGGTGTAACCAGGTGAGCAGGACAATATGATCACCTGGTTTTATATCTTTTAGTCCTACGGTAAATTCATCAAAAATTTCAATGACCGCTTCAGGGGCATGTTCATTTTCCTGTAAAGGGCATTCCCCGGGCTTTTGGAGCTCCGAGTGTATGGTTCCGATAGCTTTGAGTTCCATTTTCAATTTCCGCCTGTTAGATTGATTAGAAAAAAATAGAGTATTATATGAAGTAAAAAGATCATTTTGAAATCGATTAAGGAAGTTTAAACAGGTTCTTTAATTAAATTTAAAAACACTTAACACAAATATGATTAAAAACAAGGTGATCTGGGCCATGTATAATATGTTGATATTGGCTTTGATCTTTAATAGTTTTTGCTGTTCATTTTGATCGGATGCCCCCTCACTCAAAAGTTTTTTGAGCCTGGAGCGTTGCCTTCTTCCAACAATAAGGTCGTTGAAAATAATAATAAGGAGTAATCCCATCTTTGTCCGGAACCAGGTATGTTCGCCAAACACACCCTGGGTGAGGGCCATCATGGAGATCCCTGACAGGATAAGGAGACCTATACCGATACGGATCAGTATCTCCAACCGGGAAATAGTCTGGTGAATGGCAATTCCCCTGTGTTTATCAATGGCATATTGTTTCCAGAATTGTCGGGTCATTACATAGTTTCCCAGGGTAATTCCTGCCATCGTTGTCAGACCGGTAATATGTATTACCAGGGCCATGTGATAAAGAGTCATGGTTGTCATATTGGTTTAAATATTTAATGGTTATACACATCAATAATGATCGGGATCAGGGAAATTGGACATTCTTATGTGAATTATGAAACAAATCTATGATCTGACTTAAAAAACAGGCGCAGATTTTTATAGCCTTCTGCGAAAATCTGTGCCATCTGCGGGAAAAATCCAGGCGCAACATTTACTCAAAAGACTGAAAATGATATGGATATTATTTTTTGTTATGTACTTAGGTCACCTTTTTTTTGTGAGCAGACTTAAAGCAAAGGCAGCCGCCGAAGCGCAAAACACGGAATAATCCAGGGGAGCCTTTATACTATCGGAAAATGTCATGGACAGTGCAAATAAAAGCAGTAAGCCTCCGGCGCCTTTGGCAATAAGCGAGGTTTTAAAAGGAGTGAGCAAAGCTATACCAAAAACAATTTCCAATGCGGTGGCCAGGCCTCCTGTAAAAGAGATCATGGGAGTGGGAAACCAGGGGTTTAAAGTTTGTGTGTAGGCTATGAAATTATCCCAGTTTCCCCAGACCGTATGCGCTTCGTCCCATAGGCCAAACCGGTCGGCAACAGCCGATAAAAACCCTGCACTGATAGCAATACGTAAAAACCATTCTATTATTTTTTCTTCAGTAAATTTCATGCTTACTTTTTAAAAGGAGATGTGTTACTATTAAGGTGTGTTTTAAAGTAAAGCCGAATGTTATTTCGGGATAAGGAGGCGCCAATCCTGTTCTTTGTACTTTGCATCTTTTGTATATGTTCTTATGTTATACAACAAAGCTAGCAATAGCCTGCGGACCATTGCTTAAGATATATTAATAAATAGCCTTCCCTGTTTAAAATTTCCGGATCGTGCTGAGGTATTCCGGAGAGATATCCAGGTAAGACGCTATCATATATTGAGGGATCCGTTGCGCAAAATCAGGAAGGCTTTGAACGAAGTTAAAATACCGGTCTTTACTGTTCAATTGCGAGTAAAAGTCATTTCTTCGCTGGATAGCGATGAGCATATTTTGGGTAATGATCCTGAAAGCCCTTTCCAGTTTGGGGACGGAAACATACAAGGCTTCTAAGTTTTTCCTGCTTATCCTTAAAACCTCAGTCTCTTCTATGGCCTGCATAAACAATTTGCTCGGGCTTTCGCTGACGAAGCTCTCCATTTGAGTCACCCACCAGTTCTCTATGGCAAAGCGGGTGATCCTGTCTTTCCCTTCCTTGTCAAAATAATACGTCCTGACCAGGCCTTTAAGAATAAAATAATTAAACCGGCAAACCTCCCCCTGTTCCAGTAAATGGCCTTTTCGCCCGTATTTTTTGTATTCCAGCTTAGTGAGAAGCATATTGAACTCTGCATCGTCCAAAGCCACATAACGGCCAAAATATTTTCTTAATTGTTCTTCCATAATATTACCGGATTTCATATTGCCGATATAAAGATGGAAATTAAAAAAATGATTTGACAAAATTATAATTTGCGATATGATTTATCAAAAAACAAGGAGGCATGGGCGGGTCATAACCCATATATTGAAAAATAGCTAAGGTATTGCATGATAAAGCCCGGGTAGCTTCTATAAATCAAACCTGTAATTCATCTTAAAAGCCACTCCCCAATCGGTCCTGGAAATGGTATCGCTATAATTATCGGTTACCACCAGGTAGATGTACGAAAGCGGTTTATATTCCCATTGCAGCCTGCTGTTTATATTAAAGTTGTTCTCCTGGGTATTGTATTGTACATAAGTGGTCCAGTTCAGACGGTTACTGAAAAACACTTCTCCCGTAAATTGAGCCAGGTGAAAAGTTTTATTACCCAGTTCATTCAGATCCAGCGCATTGACCTCATATGAAATCCCTAAATTGGCGAGGGGCAATAGCCGATAGGTCAGGCCGGCAAATGCGGCCGAATTTTTTCCGCTGTAATATTCTCCGTGATGTATATATCCCTGGTACACGAGTTTTTTATTACTTACGGAATTATATCCTATTCTCGCCCGGACAAACCGGTAAGTATCCGGCATAAGCACATGGCCATTGCCCAAAGGATCAAATGCGTATTTCAGGTTTACATAATTGTGGTAGGCATTGAAATAAACAGCAGACAGGTCCTTAAAGAAAACCGCAGCATTGTAAAATGTGGCAGATTCTGTGACCTCCCCATGATCATCCCAATAGGTATCGTTGGAAAAATTGACATAGCGATAGGAATTAACAGCCTTTGAATTTTCAGGATATTTGGTGAGTTGCAGGCCCGTTGAAGATTGTGTATACCCTTCCCGGACCACTGTATCGTTTAAGGCATCATAATGGTTCAGGCGAGGGATAAACCCAACATCGGCCATATAATTCCGGCCTATATTTTTTACGGAAGCATTCCACAGAAAGCCTCTTTTATTATACCATATACCTGCATTGTAAAAACTGTTATCCCCGGAGACCCCGTGATTAAAGCTCCTGCCGTAATTGGCCAACCCTGTCCACCTGTTATTGTCCGACTTATAGTTAAGGTTAACTCCTGTTACACGATTGTACTCATTTATAAAATTGAATTTATCGGTTTGCTGTCTGTTGATTAAAAAACCGGTAGTGGTGAAGTTTTTGGACAGTTGGTGTTCTGTAACCAAAACCCCGTAATTCTGAGACGCTGCACTTCCCTCCTTTTCCGTTTGTACATTTAAAACCCCCAACCGTGTTTTCGGTGAAATGTTCCCGGATAACTTCAGGCCGAACTGGATGTCGGTACCGGCACCTATCCGCCTCGAATAAAACGGGTTGACCCCATCGGCCCCCAAATTAGAAAACAGGTCCGAGTTCTCTAAAAAGAAATTGCGCCTTTCCGGAAAAAAGACGGCAAAGCGTGTTAAATTGGTTACCTGCTGATCCACATCGATCTGGGAGAAGTCCGGGTTTATGGTGGCATCCAGTTTTAATGAGGAATTCAGATTGTACTGGACATCCAGACTTGGTTTTATCGTGGTTGTTTCGGTATCATTTATCACATCATTTTGATGGTTTACGGTAACCGACGGCGTTACTGCAAAGCGGGAGGCAGAGATATCGGGCAAATTTTCCACGTCAAATGCTTCGGTAAACCGAAGGTCGAAAAGCCTGTAATTCCGTTTTACATTTTTAAAAATGGTCCACGAATTGTTCTTTATATCTCGTACATAAAACTGTACCCCGAAAACAGGGTTGTTTTTATTGTAATTCAGTGCTTTCAGCGGAATTTCTATTTCATATCTTTTTAAATCTCCTGCTGTGGAAGTGTTGGTTTTCCAGACTACATTCCAACTGGTATTTATACCATAGCTGTCGCCGTCGCCCACACGCTCTATCAGTCCGTCCACCTGTGCACCGCCTGCATTAACTGCAAAATAGCAGGCGCTTTGTTGTTGGTATTGCGTATCGAGAATAAGCACAAATGTATCACTGGAAGATACTGTGTTGGTCAGATCGTCCCTTTTTAAAGAGCTTATCTGCACTTTTGAAGTGCTGTCTTTATAAATTGCGCTGATATACAAATACTCCCCATTGTGAAACAGCTTTACCGAAGTCTGGTTTTCGGCCAGGCCTTCATCGGTAGGGAGATGGTTGTAAAACCCGGTATATTCCGGTAATTGTTGCCAGACAGGTTCTTTAGGATTTCCGTCAATAGTTATTTCAGCATCTCTAAACACTATTGTTTGTGCTTTGATACCTGCCATGCCCAAAAAACAGCATAATAGCACCACTTTTTTCATCCGTTCCTGTTGATTTTTATATTTTCTAACTTCGGTTGGTTTCCCTGTCTGTTTTCGTTTTTATTTTCTCAATTACCTCTATGGCTACATCTTTAGATGATAAATAGTTTTGACCGGTTACCAGGTTTTCCTGTACTTCAACATGTGGAGAATTTCTTGGGGAAAACCTAAATGTTCCGCCTCTATTCTCAATGGTTTTTTGAATATGAAAAGGAAATTGTTTGAAATAATCCGCATCCTGTTTTTCGTACGCATCAGGATATCCGCTAATCACTTTTCCATGTACGAGATACTTTCCTTCTTTTGTTTTCAGGTTAACAATTCCCGCAGTTCCGTGACATACTGAAGAGATTATACCGTTATAGGCTTCAAAAATTTCCATGGATATTTTTTGGATATGGCTATTTTCAGGTACTCCATACATAGCGCTTCCTCCCCCGATATAATGAACAGCTTTATACTGTTCCGGTTTTATTTCTCCAGGTTTATGCGTGTGTTTAAGGGCATACATAAAATCCGGATTATACAAATATTTCCTGTGCAGAGAATCGGATGTATTAATATAGGCTAGTGGTATACTCCCACCATCCGGACTTACAAAATCTACGGTGAACCCGGCCTCTTTAAAGGTATCATAGGCGTTTACGATTTCTGAAAAACTGTTTCCTGTCGGTATGTCAGAACTGCCATGATAATATGCATTAGATACAATAAAAAGAATACGGTTCCCGGATCGATTGCTTTTCTCATAGCTCGCAGATTTGCTGACAATCTGCCATCCTTCTCCGGTTTTCTTCAGCAAAAAGAGGTCTGTAAACCGTGTTTTTCTTGCGGGGATTATAATTTCGGCTTTAGCCGTAGCAATATCATCCGAAATATCAATGGTTAAAATCTCGCCTATTCTGCCATTGAATGTGCCCGGTTTCCCTTTAAAGTATGTTAGATACTCTTTAGGGGTGATTATTTTAAATTCATTATTGATAGTTAAATATAAGGTTGCATTCCCGGCAAATGCACTTTCCAGCTTATCTAGCTTGTTGTATGAACTACCTGTTATATAATTTTGAAGTGTTTTTTCTATAAGGTCCCGGTCCGTATAAGTATTACGAGCCGGGGAACCTCCCAGGCCTTCGTAATAGAGCCTGCTGTCACTTACAAAACTTTTATCGTGATCGACGATCTGCTGTTCGTTCCTGTTCCCGTAGATCTTTATGAGCAGCTGTTGTTTTACCGCTTCAATACTATCCCTTTTATTGGTTTGGGAAATACCCGTAAAAGAAGAGAAAAAGACTATTGTAAATACCCAAAAAACTAAGTGTTTCATTTTGACCGATGTTTAAATTTTGGGTAAACATCCTTAAATCGGGTAAAAAAAGGGTATTAAGTTATAATGGAGATGTACGGATTTATAAATTCGAATAAAAAAACCGGGAAATTGCCCTTCCGGATCCCTCCTGTTTTTGCTCAATGAATATCTTTGTGTTCTGTACTTGACAAAAAAAATATCGGCATGAAGGAAGATTTCAGATATGAGATCTTGGACGTAAGATTATAGGACGTAAGACTTAGGACAGGCTCCATAAGGCATTCAAATAAAATGAACCATAATCGTAAATTATTACTGATGCGTTAAGTCTACTCTGTGCTCTTTGTGCCTACTTGGCGTCCTCTGTGGTTGATATTTAACCACGGAGACCACAAAGGTTTACACAAAGCTCACAGGGGCAAAATCAAATCAAAAAAAACAAATAATATGCTTAAAGCCAGTTGTATTAGTACTTTACAAGGATTGACCAAAAATTAACGCATCACTACTAACTGTAAATCTAAAATCTAATGTCTTATATCTTATGTCTTGAAGTCTTAAGTCAAAAAACAATGGATTTTTGAATTTTTGTCATGTACTAAAATCTTTGTGTTTAAAATATTTTATGGATCCGGAACATCAACTCCTGTTTTTCTTTAGTGCCATAGGTGCTTTTAACGGTCTCTTTCTTAGCATTTATTTTGCCTTTTTTGTAAAGCACAGAAACAGGGCCAATTATTTTCTTTCGGCATTGATGCTGGTACTTAGTATAAGGATCATAAAATCCGTTTTTCTATTTTTTTATCCGTTCATTTCCGAGCTGTTTATACATATCGGATTATCTGCCTGTGCACTCATCGGGCCATTTTTGTATCTGTATGTAAAAAACACCACTACCCGTAAAAATTACCGCAACAGGTATTGGCTCTATCATATTGTACCCACAGTGCTGGTTATGGTGATTATTGAATACCTCTATCCTTACCGACAGCATAGGGGGTTCTGGAATTTTTTCGGTTTCAACTTTTTATATACGCAGTGGATTGTTTATGTGATCCTTTCGGGAATCGTTATAAAAAGTGCTTTTGCCACCCTGGTCAAAAAAGGAAAAAAAATGACCGATGAAGAAATCTGGCTTATCAGCCTGGTAGCCGGAGTAGCCATTATCTGGGCCGCTTACAGAACAACGGAATACACCTCGTATATCGTAGGGGCTTTGTCCTTTTCTTTTGTCTTTTACCTGATACTGCTCCTCTGGTTTTTTAAAAGAAGAAAAACAACTCCCTTTTTCTTTGCCGAACAGACGAAATATGCCAATAAGAAAATCGAAACGGGTGAAGCTACTGAAATCCTCTCCAGGTTAAATATACTTTTTGAACAAAAGGAATCCTATAAAAATCCAAACCTGAAACTGGCTGATGTCGCCGACCAACTGGACATGCCTTCACATCATTTATCGCAATGCCTGAACGATAACCTGGGCAGGGGTTTTTCGGCATTTATCAATGAATACAGGGTGAAGGAAGCCGAAAAAATGCTGGCCACCGACCATCACCTTACCGTAGAGGCGATAGGATACGAATGCGGGTTTTCTTCAAAATCTACATTTTATTCGGCCTTTAAAAACCTCAAAGGTACTACGCCTGCAAAATATAAAAAGATATATACTTAAAGGTTTTGATATCCGGCAAGTATGGATGTCCTGTACTTCCTATCGTATAATTTTTTCGAGCAGCTTTTTTTGATGAAAAACTTTGCCGTTAGTAATGGTTACTGTAATCGTAGCTATATTTTCTATATTTTCAAGCGGATTTTTAGCAAGGATAACAAGGTCTGCGTCTTTACCGGTTTCAACAGTTCCCCATTGGCCGTTTTTATTAAAAAACATTGCAGGATTTGTGGTGGCCGATTTGAGTATGGTATAATTGTCTACCCCTATCCGGCTCCAGTTTATCATTTCTTCGTATACATTAAACCCGTCCGCCTGAAAATGGTTCCCGGCATCTCCTCCGATTAGAAGTATGCAATCATTTTCATAGAGCTTTTTAAGAATATACTGTTTCCTTTTAAATTGTTCTTTGTATTTATCCCTGGCAACAGTTACTTTGTCACTCCCGCCCGCTTTATCAATTGCTTCAGCATACCTGCTTTCCCATTTTTGTATATATTTTGAAGGAAGCATCCGGTAGGTCAGCCGCTTTTTATAAAGCTCGGGGTATTGTAAATCATAAGCCATGATGTCCCAGTCGAGTGTTGGGCAATTATACACCTGATATTTTTTGGTTAACAGAACCGCTTCCTGTAATTGTTCATTAGTTTCAAATCCGTTATATCCCGCCAGGTGTTCAATACTTTTATACTTGTTTTTGAGCACTTTTTCCATTTCAACCATAACGGTCTTACCCTCATTCTGGTAAGTCGGATAATGCCCGCAAATTGTAATATTATATTTTTGGGCAGACCTTACAAGATTGTCAAAAGTGGATTCGTCAGATAGGCTAAATAGTTTGATAAAGCTGATATCTTGATTTTTGATCGTAACCATCAGGCTGTCTGCTTCCGGCCCTGAATAGGTCTCATCTCGTTTTATAATATGACTGTAATAAATTTTTGGGCTTTCCAATTGTCCTGAAGCTATTCTTTCTTTTATCTCCTTTTGAGGTACTTTGCTGTTCATGACCCTGATATGTGTTACCCCGGCTGCAATATTCATGAGTAAAAGGGTATCAATCTTTTCAAGTTCGGGCATATGGACATGCATATCGGCCAGGCCTGGCATTAAAAATTTATCCTTTCCGTTAATGACCCTTGTCCGCTTGTTTTTTTTGATTTTCGAGAACTTATCGACCTGTTTGATCTTTCCTTCCCGGATCAAAACACTCTGTCTTTTTATCAAAGTGTCCGAAGTCATCGGAATGATATCAATATCCTTAACGATAATGTCCTGGGCCTTTATAGTTCCTCCTGTATAGTTCCTCCTGTAAAAAGGAGCAGGAATAAAATACAGATTTTGTACATATGTGAATCATGGGATTTAAACAAAAATATTTAAATTATTACAAAATGAGATGATCGGTCATCACAAGAGGTCCGGAATTATAAATTCGGATAAAATCAGGAAAACCGCTTTTTAAACTCGGCAGGGGTTTGTCCGATACATTTTTTAAATGCCGTGTAAAATGTAGATCTCGAAGAAAACCCGGCTTCAAAACCAATGGCTTCCAGCGTGAACTGCTCACTTTCCCTGATCAGCTTTTTGGCTTCTTCAATCCGGTATTCATTGATAAACAGGGCAAAACTTTTTCCCAGGTTGTCATTCAATAATTGAGAGAGTTTATGGGGCGGGATATTTATTTTCCGTGCCACCTGCCCCAATTTAATATTGGGATCCTTGTACAATTCTTCGCTCAGCATTGTTTTGTGCAGGGCCTGCACCAGGGCCGAGGCCTCGGCGTCTTCGATTTTTTTTGAGGCGTATTTCTGCGGGATATCCCGGAAGACCGTATCCCTGTTTTTCTTGGACAACAGAAAAAACAGCAATGCATAAAATACAAAAGAAAAGGTCAATGTCCCGACCAGGTAGAGCAGGAAGTAGCCGATAACATAAGCCGTAAAGATCAGCCCGTTCCCCGTATATACCCCTATAAGCCACAGTTCCTGGGTGGTACACTGTGCTTTCCTGTCAAAGAGTTTTTTGATGATATCCCTGAGAACAAAGCCCGAAAGAAGCAAATAAATTCCCCAGACGATATAAATGAACAATGCCAGATAATTGTCCCAGAACTCTTTTTCATCGGTCGCAAGAGGCTTAACTATGCCGATACCGAGGATAAGGATCACTAAAACCGCATAGTGAACCTTCCAGGAAACCGGGACCTTTTTAGTGTTCTCTACCGAGGATTTCAGGTAAAAATACAGGGAAACCCCGATCAGGAAACATGCAGAAAGCCCGATCTGGATATATAACAGGTTCGGGGGTTCAACAAAAAGGGCATATAAGGATTTTCCTATACGCAAACTGAGCATAAGCATCAACAAGCCGAAAAAAAAGTTCTGAACCCGTTTTTGACGGGAGAAAAACAGAAAATACAGGCTTACAAGAAATCCGTTAAAAACCCCCAGGGCACAGAAAAAAAACAAAACCGGGTTCTGAAAGGTCATCTATGTTTTTAGGTTAAAATAATTTTTGGAATTAAAGGGCGGTTGCCAATTACAGGTTACAAGTTACAAGTTACAAGTTGCAGGTTACAAGTTGCAGGTTGCAGGTTTAGATCAATCTACAACCTGCAACCTTAAACCTTGAACTTTAAACCCCATCACTACCCGATCACCGGTTTTTCTGCAATAAACGGCTGGTGATAATGGCGCTGTCCGGTAGCTTTGTACAGGGCATTGGCCAGGGCTCCCATGATGGGCGGAAAAGGTGGCTCTCCGAGGCCGGAAGGATGTTCATCGCTTTCTACGAAGTGAACTTCTATGGCTTTTGGAGCTTCTTCATGCCTGATAAGCCGGTAGCGGTCGAAATTGCGTTGTTCCGGTTTGCCGTCCTTAAAGGTCAACTGGCTGTACATGGCATGTCCTATTCCGTCTACGGTACCTCCTTCGACGAGGTTGATGGCCGCTATCGGGTTGACCACGATACCACAGTCTACGGCACAATATACTTTCCGGACCTCGGGCTTGTTGTTTTTCATGACCATTTCCAGAACATTGGCCACATATGAATTATGACAGAAGTAAGCCGAAACACCCCTGTGCACACCGGTATTGTTCTCCGTTTTCCAGTTCGATTTTTCCCTGACCAGTTCTAAAACACCTGCATAACGGCTGGCATCGTAATCATTATTTTCCCCTACCGGATCTGAAGTGGCCCGTTTTAAAAGTTCCAGGCGGAAATCAATGGGGTCCTTTTCCATGGTCTCTGCCACCTCGTCCAGGAAGGCCTGCTCCACACCAGCTATAAAGTTGGAACGCGGGGCACGAAAAGCACCTACGGTAATATTTGACTCCATCTCCCAGGACTCGGCGAGATAGTTGTCTATGGCACCTGCCGGGAACCTGTTGGCAAAGAGCGGGCTCTCGGGTATCCCTCCTGCCCTTACATGAAATGCAATGAGCTTATTGTCGGCATCCAGGGCAGCCCGGTAGGTGGCGTGATACGACGGGCGGTAATTTCCGAAAGTCATATCGTCTTCGCGCGTATAGATCAGTTTAACCGGGGCTTTTATCTCCTGGGAGATCACGGCGGCCTCTACAACAAAATGTCCGTAAAGGCGTCGTCCGAAACCACCACCCTGACGGGTCATTTGTATATCGATCTTGTCCAGCGGAAGACCGATCCGGGCGGCCACAGACTGCTCCATGAACTCCGGGGTTTGTACCGGCCCCGCAAGCTCGGCCTTATCTTCCGTTACGTGGGCAAAAAAGTTCATCGGTTCCATAGTGTTATGTGCCAGGAAAGGAGCAGTATAGCTGCGTTCGATGACTTTTGCGGCTTTTTTGAAAGCCGCTTCCGGGTCACCGTCTTTACGGGCCACCTTTAACTGTTTGGCCGGAAACTTGTCCATTTTTTCCATATGGACACCGGTGTTTTCCAATCCGCCCGGCATTTTTTTGGAAAATGTGTCGTCACCCGAGTACGTCTTAAAGGCTTCTTCATACCCTTTAAAGGGTTCCCATTCCAGTTTCAGTGCTTTTTTGGCGTTCATAACTTCCCAGGTGGTGTTACCGACAACCACCACCAATTCCTGGAAAGCATCGGCATCGAACATACTTCTTACATAATCGTCTTTATAGGTTTTTATGGTTAGAACATCTTTGATCCCCGGCATGGCTTTTGCTTCGGCATCGTCTACCGATTTTAGCTTCAGGCCGAAAGCAGGCGGGTGCGCGATCATGGCAATGAGCATTCCTTCTTTGTGGTAATCCAGTCCGTACAGCGGTTTCCCCGTGACGATCTTCTTGCCGTCGACATTCTTTCGGGATGTCCCTATGATCTTAAAATCTTTGGAGTCCTTCAGTTTTACTTCTTCCGGTACGGGGATCTCAGTAGCGGCCGAAGCCATTTCGCCATAACCTGCCGATTTTCCACTGTTTTTGTGATGCAAGGTACCGTTGTCCGTAGTGATCTCTTCTGCGGGCACTTCCCATGCCCTGGCTGCTGCTGCTACCAGCATCTGCCTTGCCGTAGCCCCGGCCATACGGAGGCCGTCCCAGCCCTGCCGGATCGATTGGCTCCCTCCTGCCAGTTGACGGGTAAATATGGAGGTGTTGAGCGGCGCCTGTTCCACGATGACTTTTTTCCAGTCCGCATCGAGCTCTTCGGCGACGATCATGGGCATGGAAGTCTTTACGTTCTGCCCTATTTCAGGGTTGGGCGACATGATAGTGACCATTCCGTTCTCCCCTATTTTCAGGAAGCCGTTGATCTCAAACCATTCCCTGGGCATGTTGGATACCTGTTCGGGACTCGGTTTGCAGGACACGAACCAGCTAAAACCGAGCATCATACCGCCTCCTGCCAATGCCGTACTTTTCAGGAAAGAACGCCTGTTGTATGTTGTTTTAATGATTGTCATTTTTGAATGTTTTTGTGGTGATGAGTAGAATTCCCTTTTCCGGATCTCCGGATGGCTATGAATCCGAGGCCGCTTTAACTGCTGCTTTAATCCTGGTATAGGTGCCACAACGACAAATGTTACCGTTCATCGCTGTTTCTATTTCCTCATCTGTGGGATGAGGGTTTTCTTTTAAAAGTGCAGCGGCGGTCATGATCTGTCCGGCCTGGCAGTATCCGCACTGGGGCACATCCTGTTCGAGCCATGCCTTCTGTACGGGATGGTCGCCCTCTTCAGACAAGCCTTCGATGGTAGTGATCTTCTTTTCTCCGACGGCCGAGACGGGGATCTGGCACGAACGGACCGCCATTTCATCGAGATGAATGGTACATGCTCCGCATTGGGCAATGCCGCAACCGAATTTGGTTCCCACCAGCCCGAGATGGTCCCTGAGCACCCAAAGCATGGGGGTAGAAGGATCGACATCGACCTGCCGGGTCTTTCCGTTAATCGTAAGGTTAAAATTAGTCATGTTTGTTTTTTTGGTTAATTTAAGGATGCTATCGAAATATTTTATTATAAAATTCAAGCAGTAAGTTATGAAATTCAAATATTTCCGTGTCTTAAAAAGAAGTTAATCATCAAATAATTCCTGTAAAAACATCAAGGTATGCCGCCATGAGCGTTTGGACATGATCTCATTATAGTCCGGCGATTCGGGGTTGGTAAATGTGTGTTTACTGTTGGCATAATAGATCATCTGCCAGTCGGCTTTTCCTTCATCGAGTTCGGTCCGGAAGTCCTTTAAGATCTGTTCGCTGGCCGAGGCATCATCAGCTCCGTGAAGAACCAGTATTTTTGGTTTTAAGGCCACATTGGCCCGGGTGGCATCCTTGCCCAGTCCGCCGTGTATGGAAACCGCACCCGATACCGGCAGGTTGCCCCGAGCAGCTTCCAGGGCCCCTGTGCCGCCGAAGCAATACCCTATGACAGCCAGTTTGTCCGGGTCAGCACCTGCTTTTTGAAGTTGATCTAACGCCAGTTGAATACGTTTTTGGTATAAGGCATAATCGGTTTTAAATGCTGTTGCTATTTTTCCGGCCTCGCTCCTGTTGGCAGGGACATTCCCTTCTCCGTAAATATCCGCAACAAATGCGATGTAGCCTTCTTTTTCAAGGTTTAACGCAGCCGTTCTGGCCTCATTGTCAATTCCCATCCAGGCGGGAAGCACTAAAACCCCCGGAGATTTTTTCCCGGAATTACCAGTAACCAGCCCGTTCAGCTTTTGAGTGTCATCGGCATATTCAACAAGAGCTAAGCCTTGTGCTACAGTCGTTTGAAGGGCCCCAATTAACGTCATGATCACAATGATTTTTTTCATGGTGTTTTACTTATTGTGTTATTTATAGAAAGCTATGCCCGATAATTTATTCCCGGGTTTTGTATAACGTAACCGTCCTTTACCATGTTTCTATCGGTCTCAAAAGGTGAGTTTAGCCTGGTCCTTTTTATGCGGTTAGAAAGAAAGGGCTACGTAAATATACCAAATTCCCGAAAAAAAGGAGCAGAAAAAATAAGTTATCCACCTCATTTTTAATTCTGTAAGATTGTATCCGGAAGCTGTTTCCGGGAATAGTGCAGAACTAAAAAAAGGAACTATCTCTCCGGTATTGTCTGGCGTTGTTATTTTATTTTGTTCCATGACTGGCTGAGTTTCCGGATTACGATGGGCTACGAAATAACAAAAAAGATCCCGGAAACGCCTTTGGTTGCCGTTAAAAGATTGATAGGAAATTGATACGGCTACGCCGGGAGATTGAATGAGATTGAAATGTTCAGGATTAATCTTCCGTAAACAAAATTTAAACTGCTACTAAGATTTTTTGTAATTTAGTAGATGTACTTTTAAGCAACTTTTGTTTTTATAAGTTTGTTAGGCAGTACGTTAATGGTTAACCAACAAACACAGATCATGAAAAAGCAAATCTCCGTATGGGCCGCCGTTCTGGGCTTTATCTTTGTTGCTTCAGGGCAACAGGTGCAGAATCCGGAATGTCCGCAAAACCTCTCCATCTTTGATCAGCATGCCAAGAAAAAGGATTATGACGCTGCTTATGACCCCTGGAAGATGGTCTATGAAAATTGTCCTAAACTGCATTGGGCCACTTATCATTATGGGGAACGGATCTTACAGCACAAAATAAAAAAGGACCCGGCCAACAAGGAGATGTATATTAAAATGCTGACAGAACTTTACGAAACCGCCCCGAAAAATTTCCCTGACCATTATACTGAAGTAGGTAGCCTTATCGATATGGCCCTGATGAAAAACGATTATAAGCTGGGTTCGGACGAGGAGATCTACAATCTTTTGGACAAGGCTTTCAAAAAAAACAAGGACGACTTTAAAAACCCCAAGGCCCTGTACCTTTACTTCTCCACCCTGGTCGATCTGCAGGCTGCGGGAAAAAAAGACCTTCAGGAGGTTTTTGACGTCTATGACGACGTTACGGAAAAGATCGCTACTGAAAACCAGGAGCTTGCGGAGACCATTGTAAAATATGTCCCCGGGGAAGATGCCGGTACCCTGAAGAGCAAAGAGAAAAAAATACTGGCCGCCGCCCGTCAGAACGGGGAGAACTATGAGAAAATAAGTGGCAGTATCGATACCAAACTCGGAAAACTGGCGGATTGTGATAACCTTATTCCTCTTTACCAGAAAAATTTCGAAGCTCACAAAAACGATGCTGCCTGGCTGAAGAGCGCCGCAGGAAAAATGGATGAAAAAGGGTGTACTTCAGATGCCGTTTTTGTTAAACTCGTTGAGGCCCTGGATAAAATAGAACCTTCTGCAAGTTCCAAACTATACCTGGGCTCTTTATATGAAGAACAGGGAAATTCCTCCAAATCCCTGGAGTTTTATAAACAATCCATAGACCTGGAAGCCGATCCTTTAAAAAAATCCCAAAGGCTAACCTATATAGCATCCAAGGTCAGTAAACGCGGGCAGAAATCTGCGGCACGGAACTATTCGCAACAGGCCCTGAAGTTAAATCCTGCCAACGGTACCCCCTACCTGATCCTCGCCAACCTGTATGCCAACAGCGCCAACGAGTGTGGAAGTACTACCTTTGAGAAAAGGGCCATTTACTGGAAAGCGGCCGAAATGGCCAGAAAGGCCGGCCAGGTAGACCCGTCTCTGAAGAGCAGGGCTGCACAGGCCGTCGCCGGCTATGAAGGCCGGGCACCGAGCAGACAGGACATTTTCAGTTCTAATATGGCCGGAAAAACCATTAAATTCAATTGCTGGATCGGCGGTAGCGTTAAAGTGCCGAACCTATAAGATGTAAATGACTCGCTCAATTAGCAAGTGACCGGAGTGTTTTTATGCAAAGCCCTTAAAATAAACAGGCCACGGATACACCAATAAAATGTAATTGGTGTATCCGTGGCCCCCCTATATATTCCCCGCTTCATTCCGGCCTAGGCGGAATTTCTGCTGGCGTTGATATTACCGAAGAGTGAACGCATTACCATTTTTTCGTAAATGTCGAGTTGCTTCGTATCAACTTTTCCTTCTTTTCGCAATTCCTGTATTTTACGCAGTGCATATTGCTGTATGGTGAGCAATGGCAATACGATCTTTTCCCGTATTTCTATGGATGCCTTTCCGGACCTGGTATTTTGCATCAGGCTTTTATCTCCGGTCACTTTGAGTATCATTTCCTTGCTGAGCAGGTACTCCTCGTAAATGATGCTCCAGAATTCGCCATATACCGGGTCGTCTTTCATATAAGCTGTTAACTTAAAGAATGACTTGGTAAGGCTCATCATACTGTTTTCCAGAAGTGTACGGAAAAATGCGGAATTTCTATATAATGATCGTACCTTTTCGAACTCTCCTTTTTTCTCCAGTTGTGCTATGGCTGTACCCACGCCATAAAATCCGGGTACATTTTGCTTTAGCTGGCTCCAGCTACCTACAAAGGGTATGGCCCTCAAGGCAGAAAAATCGAGTTTATCTGATTTTCCCCGTTTAGACGGACGGCTGCCAATATTGGTCTTGGCATAATATTTCAGCGTACTCATCTCTTCCAGGTATGGCAGGAATTTAGGGTGTTTTTTAAATTCCACATAAGTGTCATAGCTGATATCGGCCAGTTCCTCCATGGTCTTTTTATCTTCGTCACGGAGAATACTGTCTTCATCGGCAAACACTTCATTCACCACCCCGGAGCTGAGTAGCTGTTCCAGGTTGTACTGGCAGGAATCCAGCGTACCGAAATTAGAGCTGATCGTCTGCCCCTGTACGGTGAGCTGTACTTCTTCGTTTTCTATCGTAGGTCCGAGTGAAGCATAGAACTGGTGGGTTTTTCCGCCTCCTCTGGCGGGTGGTCCTCCCCGGCCGTCGAAGAATACCACTTTAATACCGTATTTCCTGGACACTTCGGTAAGTACTTCCTTGGCCTTATAGATACTCCAGTTGGCCATAAGGTACCCGCCATCTTTTGTACCATCCGAGAAACCGAGCATGATGGTCTGTTTGTTGCCCCGTTTTTTCAGGTGTTCGGCATAGACCTTGTCTGTGTAAAGGTTTTCCATAACCTTATCGGCGATTTGCAGATCATCTACGGTTTCAAACAGCGGAACCACATCCAGGGTCGGGGTTTTCCAGTCGCACAGGCGTATCATGGCAAAAGTTTCCATGACGTTGAGCTCGCTACCGTTGTTACTGATGATATAACGGTTGGCTCCCAGTTCGCCATTGCTCTTCTGGATCTCCTTAATGGCGTAAATGGATTCGAGGGTAGACCGGGTGATCTCTTCTTTAAAGAGTTCCGGGTTCAGTTTTCCGTTGACCTTTCCAAGCACTTCGACCTGTTCCTTATCGGACAGGCTTTCATAATTGTCGGGGAAAATATCCAGTCCGAGTGTCCTGGATTCACGGATAATGTCGGAAATGACAGTATGATGCACACGTGAGTCCTGGCGGATATCGAGCGAGGCAAAATAAAATCCGAATATTTTCACCTTGTTTATAAGGTCGTTTATCTCTTCCACAAAAAGCGACTGGTGTTCGTTGACAAGGATATTCTTTATTTCCTGAAGGGTAGCAAGCATTTCCTCTGCCGTTATGGTCGGTTTTTGCGTGTGGATATAAATACTTTCGTATACTTTTTGTTCCAGGTCGGCCATCAGTTTGTCCACGACCTTAAATGTGATCCTGCGTTTGAGTCTCCGGATGTCCCTGTAATAATTTTTCAATACGGTAATACGCAGCCTTTCAGCCACTCTCAGGGTGGTTTCGCTGTTGACAAAAGGGTTCCCGTCACGGTCACCTCCCGGCCAGAAGCCCAGGTTGACGATCTGGTTGTTGAGCTCAACCTCTTCGAAGATATTGTTCTGTATATAGTTGTATATCTTACTTACGGCATGATAAAACACATTTTCCAGGAACCAGATAAGGCTTACGGCCTCGTCATACGGTGTGGGCTTTTCCTTTTTAAAGAACGGGGTTTTCCCCAGCTGGGCCAATAATTTTTCAATCAGGGCCAGGTCGTTATTGCGTATGGCCCTGGTAAGATCGGTAATGATCCCCAGCACCGGGCCGGGATAGAATTGTGTAGGATGCGCAGTGAGCACGGGCCTTACCTTGAACCTTTGAAGAAATTCGCGTAGCGCTGCCGTCTTGTTCTTTCCTTCGGCTTCTTCTTTGATGCTTCTCAGGGTCCCCCGCCCATCCATATTGTTCACAACAGGAAAAGCGGCGTCTTCAATGGCATCGAACAATACTACCTGCCGCTCTATGTACTGGATAAAACGAAAAAGCAGGTCGTTCTTTTCCTCTTCATCGGGATTGTCATAAAACTTGGAAAAGAAAGCCTCCACGATCTCGGACGGATTCTTGTTCTCGTCATACCCTTTCTCACAAATTTCACTGAATAAGGGCAATAAAACCCCTGTATTGGTTATTTCATCAAAAGGCAGGGTCATCAGTATACTGTTGTATATCTGATATTTGGACAATACACTTTCGTTAAAACGTTCAATTTTAGGTTTTCTCAACATAAATACTCTTCTTTTTTCTTTGCCCGAAGATACAAAAAACCCTTTCCAATACAGCACTGGAAAGGGTTCTTTAGCTTGTTATAAACAAAAATTTTACATTTCGTTAAAAATGGAGTGCATCAGGCGTTTTTTATCGTTGATACTTTCTTCCAGGGAGATCATGGTCTCTGTCCTTGCCACTCCGTCGATATCATCGACACGGAAGATAATGTCTTTGGCGTGCTTGGTATCTTTGGCCCTTACTTTACAGAAAATATTAAATTTACCCGTGGTGACATGAGCCACAGTAATATTCGGGATCTCATTGAGACGCTCGATAACGAATTTCGTCTGGTGCGTCTTTTCCAGGAATATACCTACGTATGCTATAAAAGAATACCCGAGCTTTACATAGTCAAGGGTAAGTGAAGAACCCCTAATGATACCGGCCTCTTCCATTTTCTTAACCCTTACGTGAACGGTACCCGCGGAGATCAGCAATTTTTTTGCTATATCGGTAAACGGTGTACGCGTATTGTCAATAAGCATATCTAAAATCTGGTGATCTACTTCGTCTAATCTAAACTTTGCCATATTAATCTTACTTTAAACTAAATAAATTTACACTTGCTTTGTTTAACACAGAATATTAAAATGCAAAAAAATGAAAAATATTCAATATATACACGTAAATGTTTGGATATTTTGTTAAGAAAGGGTTAATTTAAATGAATAATTTAAGTAATTCACTTGTTTTTAATCTTTTTTCTTCTATGGGGTCGGCTTCCAGATCGTCTGCATCAAATTCCTTATGACCGTAAAACCCTTGTAAATCACCGGTTTCTGAGACATAGGGCACAAATTCGATTTTGGAATCCCCGGGTTCTTCCTTATATAATATACCTATATCCTTATATTGTATCTTCCCTCCTTCTTTGAACGGAAAACGACGTATTAATATATCGAAAAAGAGTTTATTGTTCTCCGGAATATCAAAATAAGCGTTAAAACCTGTTCCGTCCACTTCATTTTCGGCAATATACTGAAGGGCGGTGACCAGGGCGTAAAACACATATTTCCGGGTGATGTCCCTGGCATAGTCTTCCGGGAAATGTCCGGACTCGAACAACAGGGTGGGCACTCCGAGCGACTGAAAACTGTCGCCCACACAATTTATATTAAAAGTATCGTCGTACCTCCCCACCTGTCCCGGGATAAACTTTTGAACGGCATTGTTTATGACCGCAATGATCTCCATGCTCTTTTTCCTGGGGAGGGTTATATTCCGTTCTTCGTCGGTTGCAGGCGATAAAAAAGACAATGTAGCCGGTTTTGCCGCATTCCCCGTGTTGAAAATGGTACGCTGATCGTGCAGGTTAAAGCAAAAATCGGGCAAAACGGTATCAAATACATGCCTGAGTGTAAGACTCTCCGGCTGGCTGAGTTTTGCAGCATCCCTGTTCAGGTCCGTCCCGTTGGCATTTACCCGGGTATAAGCCCTTGCCCCGTCCGGGTTCAGCATGGGTATTATATATATGGTACAGTGGTCGAGTATAGCTGAAGCCACTTCCCCTCCCTGATCCAGCAATGCCAGAAGATCCATAACAGCCTTGGTCGTTGTGGATTCATTGCCGTGCATTTGCGACCACATCAACACCTTTTTGGGGCCTCTTCCTGTTTTAAAAAGATATATAGGACGATCTTCTACCGAATATCCTGCTATCGAAAGTTCCCCCAGGGTTCTATATTTTTTTAAAAGGGGTTCTATATCGTCGAGAATAATATACCTGTTGTTTACATTTCTTTCCCGGTTATTGTCGTGCCACTGCGCTAATTCCATCAGGTTGATTTTATAAGGTTACAAAAGTAAACATTTGTAATTTCACATTTGTAAACAGCGAATTGATTGCTTTATGTTTACATATTTAAACAGGTACATCCTTTGTAACACACTATGGACGCCTAAGAGAAGCATCAAATTGCCTGAAATTTATATCTTATATTTAATTACCATCTATTCAATTATTTATAATATTTAATATAAACAATAACTAAAAGATAAATCAACTTATATTAGCTTGAAATTTGCTATTCTAAGCTATCTTGTTTACATTTGTAACTCACACTCTTTCATTAACCCTGTTTACAATGGTAAACATTGAAGATTTTAGCAAAAGACTTCAGGAGGTGCTGGATTATTACGGCCTGAGCGCTTCCTCCTTTGCCGACAGGATCGGGGTACAACGCTCGTCCATATCTCACATACTTTCCGGAAGAAACAAACCGAGCCTGGATTTTGTGCTGAAAATATTGCAGACTTTTCCCGAGGTGGAGCTCTACTGGTTATTGAACGGCAAAGGGGTTTTCCCGTCAGAAAAACAAAAAACACCAAAAGAAACAAAGGCCGGTCCTTCTCCCGACCTCTTTTCCGGTCCGGGCAAAACACTTTCTGTACCCGAAAACACCAGCTTCCAGCAGGGTAATGCCGAACTGGAACGCATCGTTTTCTTTTATAAAGACGGTACTTTCAAGGAATACAGGAACGAAAACTAAAATTCCGTATCATTTCTAAAAAAGGGCTCAGAAAATGTTCCCTGACATCAATTTGTTGTGTGTTATAAATATGTATCTTTGTTTGTATCGTATCACAAAAATTACCGTATATCCGTGAAATTATTTATCAAGATCGCCTGTCTGTCTTTGGTTATTCTTTTGGTTTCCTGTTATCAGGCCGAACGCAATTGCAAAGATTTCAAAACAGGCACCTTTGAATTTACTTATACCCTGGATGGAAAAGAAGTGAAATCCAGGTTTGTGCGAAATGATTCCATCAACATCGATTATATCGGTGAACATATCGACACCTCTTCTGTGAACTGGGTGAATGATTGCGAGTTTGTTATGCGAAAGCTACACCCAAACTCCATCAGGGAGCGGAAGGCCGTACAGGTTAGAATACTCACCACGGACCAGGATTCCTATACTTTCGAATATTCCATTGTTGGAGACAATAAAAATAAACAGCGGGGAACCGCAATAAAAGTCAATTAGTCCATGTTTGAGATCCTTTCTTCACCCGACGCTTGGATTGCCCTGCTTACACTTACGTTCCTCGAGATCGTTCTCGGGATAGACAATATTGTTTTTATATCCATAACCGCTAACAAGTTACCGGAAAACCAACAGCGAAAAGCCACCAATTGGGGACTCTTCCTGGCTATGCTACAACGGATACTCCTGTTGTTTGCCATATCGTTTCTCGTGGGCCTCAAAGCACCTTTTTATCATATAGACACATCATGGCTCTCCATGGGGATCAGCGGACAGGGTATTATTTTGTTTGTAGGAGGCCTTTTTCTGCTGTATAAAAGTACATCGGAAATACACGAAAAAGTGGATATGCCGGAACACGGTGAGGAAGAATTGAAATCCAAAAAGATAAGCTCGTTGTCCAAAGCCATCACCCAGATCGTGATCATTGATTTTATCTTTTCCATAGACTCCATTCTCACTGCTGTGGGGATGACCAATGGTATTGGCAATAAACCCGGTGATGCCCTGATACTGATGATCATTGCCGTGGTAGTCTCCATTGTGATTATGATGACATTTGCCAACCCTATCCGCAAATTTATCAACCAGCATCCGTCCGTGCAATTACTGGCCCTGGCCTTTCTTATCCTGATCGGTTTTATGCTTATTGCAGAAGCCGCACACCTGTCGCATACCAAAGTGTTTGACCAGGAAATAGGAGCTATTCCAAAAGGCTACCTGTACTTCGCGATAGCCTTCTCCCTGCTTGTGGAATTTTTGAATATGAAGATGCGGAAAAAGCGGGAAATGAAAAATAAAACCGTCAACGAATAAAATGTTTTTATAGGTCCTTATGGTGATTTGTAAAGTTTTTTAGTGACACATCATTCAACAAATTTCTACGAATCGCCATAAGTCACCACAAATCTCTACAAATCACCTTATCATCTTTTACAGCATTTCCAAAAATTCGTGTTCGGAAATAATGGGAATATTGAGTTTTTCGGCTTTATCCCTTTTGCTGGGGCCCATATTATCCCCGGCTACGACATAGCTGGTTTTGGAAGATATGGAAGAAGCTACCTTCCCGCCGTTGTCCTCGATATGTTTTTTAAGGTCATTCCTGGACAGGGTTTCAAATACTCCGGACACTACGAAAGTCAGTCCCTTTAATTTATCGCTTTGATTTTGCAGTTTTTCCGGGGCAATCTCCATCTGTACGCCATAGGACCGAAGCCGTTCCACGATATCCACATTGTTTTCGTTCCGGAAAAATTCTACCACACTTTCCGCTATTTTTACACCGATTTCGTCTACCGTAACCAGGTCTTCGAGCGTAGCATCTTTTAGTGCTTCAACAGAAGTATAGGCCCTGGCCAGTTTTTTGGCCACAGTTTCCCCTACAAAACGGATTCCCAGGGCATACAATACCCGCTCAAATGGGATCTCTTTCGATTTTTCTACCCCGGCCACCAGGTTTTCGGCACTTTTTTCAGCCATACGCTCCAGCGGAACGATCTGTTCTTTTTTAAGGAGATAAAGGTCGGCATAGTTTTCTATTAACCCTTCCTTGTAGAGGAGCTCCACGGTTTCGCCCCCCAGGCCTTCAATGTCCATGGCTTTACGGGAAATAAAATGCTGTATACGTCCGGTGATCTGCGGCGGACAACCGTAATAATTAGGGCAGTAGTGTTGTGCTTCTCCTTCCCTTCGGATAAGTTCTGTATCACATTCAGGGCAATGGGTTACGTATGATGTAGGTGTCGAATCCGGTTTACGCTGCGTAAAATCTACCCGGATGATCTTGGGGATGATCTCTCCTCCTTTTTCGACAAACACAGTATCTCCTACCCGGATGTCGAGCTTCCCGATCTGGTCTGCATTGTGCAGGGAGGCCCGTTTTACCGTAGTTCCGGCAAGCAGTACAGGTTCCAGGTTGGCGACAGGAGTGATAGCCCCGGTCCTTCCCACCTGATAGGATATACTGTTCAATGTGGTAGAAACCTGTTCTGCCTTGAATTTATACGCCATTGCCCAACGCGGGGCTTTGGCAGTGTATCCCAGTTCCTCCTGATGGGCTATGCTGTTGACCTTAACCACAACACCATCCGTTTCATACGGAAGTTCATGGCGGTGTACATCCCAGTAATTCACAAAATCCATGACCTCCTGCGTACTCTGACATAGCCTGGCCACCGAAGGGACCTTGAAACCCCAGTCCCGGGCTTTTTCCAATCCCTCGAACTGGGTGGAGAAATTCAGGTTATCCCCGACGATACTGTATGGCAAACAGTCCAGCGGCCGTTTAGCCACTTCCGAATTGTCCTGTAATTTCAGGCTTCCGGAAGCCGTGTTCCTGGGGTTCATATACGGATCTTCCCCGGCCTCTACTCGTTCCTGGTTCATTTTGGCAAAACCATCACGGGGCAGGATGATCTCTCCCCGGATATCGAATTTTTCAGGATAGTCGCCCTTTAATCGTAGCGGTACCGAGCGTATGGTCCTTACGTTATTGGTAACATCGTCTCCCTGAAAACCGTCGCCCCTGGTCACGGCACGGGCCAGTTCCCCGTTCTCATAAGTAAGACTCATAGAAGCCCCGTCATATTTGAGTTCACAGACAAATTCCACCTTAACATCTCCCAGAATCCGCAATATCCGCTTCTCCCATTCCTCCAGTTCTTCCCTGGAATAGGAATTATCCAGCGAATACATGCGATAGTCGTGCACCACGGTCTCGAAATTCTTGGTGATCATCCCTCCCACACGAACAGTTGGCGACAAAGCGTCGTAATATTCCGGATGTTTGGCCTCCAGTTGCTGGAGTTCCTTCAGTTTCATGTCAAATTCATAATCGGATATGGTGGGATTATCCAATACATAATAGTTGTAATTGTGTTTTGTGAGCTCTGCCCTGAGTTCCTCTATTTGTTTTTGAGCGGGATTCATAATTTATAATCTGTTTTATGCATAATACAACCCCGTTAGGGGTGCTCTGTTTATAAAAAATGTATGTGAAAATCGTATTCAACCCCGTTAGGGGTGCCCTGTTTATAGAAAATGTATGTAAAAATCATATTCAACCCCGTTAGGGGTGCCCTGTTTATTCTATCCAATCAAACAGGTATTTGGTATCGTATTCAATTTTAAATTTTTCCAAAAAATCCAGGTATTCTTCTTTAAACGATCTCTTTCCATGATGTTCTTCCTGGTTTTGAATATATTTTATAACCCGATCTATCTGGCTAAGAGAATACGAAAAAGCCCCAAAACCTTCCTGCCAATGGAATTTTCCCCTGATCCACCGATTGTCGTTTATAAATTTGGATGATCCCGCCTTTATATCCCTTACCAGATCTGAAATGGCAATTCCTGGCTTAAGGCCTACCAATATATGAATATGATCAGGCATCGCAAATATAGACAACATTTTTTGTCCTCTTTTCTGTACAATACCCGTTATATATTGATGTAATTCTTCTCTGTGATGTTTTGAAATAAGGTTTTGCCGGCCTCTTACGGCAAAAACGATTTGAATGTAGATTTGTGAATAGGTATTAGGCATGTTTACAGGGCGCTCCCATGGAGCTTGATTTTTATGTGATTATATAATAAACGTTCTATAAACAGGGCGCCCCTATGGGGCTACTTTTTTGTTGCTTTTATCATCCGGTCATTACCTGACAGATCTTTTCGTAATTCGATATTTTTAAATCCTTTACCTTTTAACATATCAACCGTTTCTTTACCTAAATACTGATTGATCTCGAAATACAGCTTCCCTCCTTTTTGTAGTTTTTCCCAGGCCAGCCGGGCTATTTTTTCGTAAAAAACAAGTGGTGCTGTATCTTCTACAAACAAAGCCCGGTGAGGTTCGTGCAGCAATACATTATTTTTTATTTCTGACTTCTCTAAATTCCTAATATAAGGAGGGTTAGATACTATTATATCAAGTCTTGATATAGGTATATCTTCTACGGCTAAAATATCGAGATGTATAAAACCCACATGCGCTTTGTGTCTGCTTGCATTCTCTTTTGCAATGGCCAGCGCTTTTTTAGAAACATCCAGCGCTGCCACTCTGGCCAACGGTAAATGCACGGCAAGGGAAACTGCAATACAACCGCTGCCCGTACCTATATCGAGCAGGGTAAGGCCCTTTCCTTTTTCCTTTTCATGGTCTTTACATATCCAGGCTACCAGCTCCTCGGTTTCGGGCCGTGGTATTAATACGTGTTCATCAACCTTGAATTCAAGACCGTAAAAATCAGCTTTCCCCAGGATCTGCTGAACCGGCTTATGTTCTTTCAGGCGTGCGAGAGCCTCGAATAGCGGTTGTTCTTCTTCCCTGGTCAAGGTTATTTCTGGTTGTAAAGCTAAAGTGAGCCTTGAGATACCGCAAAAATCCCCGGTCAGCCGGAAAAACAGCGTATCGATCTCCTTTTCATCGTATATTTCTTTCAGTTCCGACTGAAAAATATGTTGAATTTCCTTTAATCTCAAAATCGCAATCTGTTTATTTCAGGTCTTTGGGCATCCATTTGGGGCCGGAACAATATCCGGTAGTTCCCTGGGATGCATCCAGATAATAAAATCCTTTCTTTTTGTATAATTCCCGCGCAGCTTTCAGGTTATATTGTTTCCCGTTTAGTTTTTTTACAACTTACTGTTTCATATTACGGCGGGTCCTCTTTATTATGTTATTTTTGTTAGCTGGAACCAATTTTGTTCCTTCGCAAAAACAAGAATTTTGAGCACGTGAATATACATGAAAAATACCTAAAACGCTGCATCCAGTTAGCCAAAAATGGACTGGGGACCACCTATCCGAACCCGCTGGTAGGAAGCATTGTGGTTCATAATGATACCATTATCGGGGAGGGCTGGCACCGGAAAGCAGGTGAGCCCCATGCAGAAGTCCACGCAATCAGGTCCGTTACCCATACATCCCTGCTGGCAGAGTCCACGATCTATGTAAGCCTGGAGCCGTGCAGTCACCACGGAAAGACCCCGCCATGCAGTGATCTCATCATCTCATCAGGCATTAAAAATGTGATCATCGGCACTATCGACCCTTTCGACGCCGTTGCAGGAAGAGGTGTAAAAAAGCTCATGGAGGCCGGTTGTAATGTAGTTGTGGGGGTTCTCGAAAAAGAGTGTCTCGAATTGAATAAGCGTTTTTTCACCTTCCACAACAAAAAACGGCCCTATATCATATTAAAATGGGCTGAGAGTGCCGATGGATATATCAGTCCCTCTCAAAAGGAAAAGACGGCACCGGTATGGGTAAGCAACCCTTATTCCCGCCAGTTGGTGCATAAATGGCGAAGTGAGGAACAGGCCATTTTGGTGGGGACCAATACAGTCGTGGAAGACAATCCGAAACTGGACACAAGAGACTGGACCGGAAAGTCCCCGGTGCGGGTAGTGCTGGATAAAAACCTGCGCAGCCCGAAAGATTTTGCCGTTTGGGACAAAAGTGTAAAAACCTTGTTTATAACCGGAAAGGAGGCACCACAGGAAGAAAACATTTATATCGAACCCATTGATTTTTCCGGAGATATTGCCCGGCAGGTTTGTGAGGTACTCTACCGGCACCAACTTCAGAGCGTCATTGTAGAAGGCGGGGCACAAACACTCCGCACCTTTATAGAAGAAGGCCTGTGGGACGAAGCCCGGGTATTCCGGGGAAATGTACGGCTCAATGGCGGTACCCGTGCTCCCGGGATCACAGGGCGGCCATTCTTAAAGAAAAACATTAAGGGCAACCTGTTAAATATCATAAAACAAGAAAACCAGGACGATTGACAGAAAAAGACACCTACAAAACCATAACCGGGGCTTCTCCTGAAGTACTCTTCAAGGACAGGAACAGTAAATTTTACGGCTATGCCTACCCGGTAACCACAGAAGAAGAGATCAGGGATCACCTGGAATCCCTGAAAAAAAAACACCATTCAGCCCGGCACTGGTGCTATGCCTGGCAACTGGGCATGGAAAACCCCCGGTTTCGCGCCAATGACGACGGGGAACCCAACAACTCTGCCGGAATGCCTATCTATGGGCAAATACAATCTTTTGACGTAACGAATGTGCTTATTGTCGTGGTCCGCTATTTCGGCGGGGTGAAACTCGGTGTGGGCGGACTCATCAATGCCTACCGCAATGCCGCACAAATGGCTTTGGAAGCCGCAGACATTGAAGAAAGAACGATCGACGTAAAATATGAACTTGCCTTTGAGTACAAGGACATGAACAAGGTGATGCGGATCATCAAGGAGAAGAACCTGAACATTGCAGACCAAAAGCTGGAACTGGATTGCAGGATCACCATTACCGTCAGAAAAAGGGAGGCCGGGATGGTCGCCGAAATATTCGAACAGCTTTACGGGGTGGAAATAAAATGTGTTACTCACTGATAACCATTATTTAAATTCGATCAGCTACCCCTACCTGACTTTTAGAACCAAAATCACAAAGCAATTCGTATATTTGTAGAAAAGCAATATCTCATGAGGGAAATAACACTTAAAATACCGGATAAAAAGTTCTCTTTTTTTATGGAATTGATCAGGCAGCTGGGCATTCAGGTGGCTGATGATATTGAAATCTCAGAAGAGCACAAGGCCATTGTCAGAGAACGGATTAAAAATTCCAAACCTGAGAACTTAATTCCCTGGGAAGAAGCCCGTAAACAGTTCACTTTTAAAAATAAATCGTAATAATGGCTTATTCTGTCATTGTAGAACCTGTGGCCATTCAGGATATTCAGGAAGCCATTGACTATTATGACGAACAACAACCCGGACTTGGAGAGAAATTTGAAGCTGTTCTGAATAAACATTTAATCGCGTTAAAGAAAAATCCTTTCTTCCAGGTTCGTTATGATACTACGCACTTGCCTCCCTATAAAAAAATACCCCTACATGATACACTTCACTATTGACAAAAAACGGAAAGAAGTTACGATAAGAGCCATATTCAACACTTCAAGGAACCCACAAATTTGGAAAGGCAGAAAATAAACCTTCTGCATTAAGTATAAAAACTTCCTTCTCCCCTTAGCCATTTCACTGTTTTTTTCATTTACCTTTTTATAAAACCGTTCTAAAATAACCCTGAAACCAGAGGGAATGATCTAAATAAATAATTAAATTTGCAGCTTTAAACAACGATACTACCAAACAGTATAAACAGGCATTAATTCAACAACATGATGATCCTTTTCTTCGGAAACCCAGACCACAAGGTTTTTGCAGTTCAGACCGACAAAGAACTTTCTAAAGAAGATAATTCGAAATTAACGTGGCTGTTTGGCGGTGAGCCGAGCCTCGAAGTGGCGTCTCTCGACGCCTTTTTTGTTGGCCCGAGGGCCACAATGATCACACCCTGGAGCACTAATGCGGTGGAGATTACCCAGAATATGGGGATCTCCGGTATAACCAGGATAGAGGAATTTCAAAGGGTTCCGGAAGATTTTACAGATTTCGACCCCATGCTTTCCCAGAAATACAACGGGCTCGACCAGGATATATTCACTATAAACATACAGCCCGAGCCCGTCATCGAAATAAACGATATCGCTGCTTACAACCAAAAGGAAGGCCTGGCACTGAATGAAGAGGAAATAGAATACCTCGAAAAACTCGCTGCCAGACTGGGCAGGAAACTTACAGATTCTGAAGTATTTGGTTTTTCACAGGTAAATTCAGAACACTGCCGCCACAAGATATTCAACGGCACTTTTGTTATAGACGGGGAAGAAAAACCCGTATCGCTGTTCAAGCTAATCAGAAAGACTTCCGAAGAGAACCCTAACGATATTGTTTCCGCTTATAAAGACAATGTAGCCTTTATAAAAGGCCCTAAAATACAGCAATTTGCACCTAAAACCGCTGATAAGCCCGATTTTTACGAGATCAGGGATTTCGAATCGGTGATCTCGCTCAAGGCGGAAACACATAACTTCCCCACCACGGTAGAACCGTTCAACGGTGCTGCAACCGGATCGGGAGGTGAGATCCGCGACAGGCTGGCCGGCGGGCAGGGTTCACTGCCACTTGCAGGTACAGCTGTTTATATGACCTCTTATTCCCGCCTTGAAGAAAACCGTCCATGGGAAAACGGAATGCCCGAAAGGAAATGGCTCTACCAAACCCCGATGGACATCCTTATCAAAGCCTCTAACGGAGCCTCCGATTTTGGCAATAAGTTCGGACAGCCCCTCATTACGGGGTCCCTTCTCACCTTCGAGCACCAGGAAAATGCCCGTAAACTGGGATTTGACAAGGTTATTATGCTGGCCGGAGGTATCGGTTACGGCAAAGCGGACCAATCCAAAAAACAAACTCCGAAAAAAGGGGATAAAATAGTGATACTAGGCGGGGACAACTATCGCATAGGTATGGGAGGCGCCGCCGTTTCTTCGGCAGATACCGGGGAATTCAGCAGCGGCATCGAACTCAATGCCATCCAACGCTCCAACCCTGAAATGCAAAAACGGGCCGCCAATGCCGTTCGAGGTATGGTGGAAAACGAGGTCAATACCATCGTCTCTATTCACGATCACGGTGCTGGGGGACATCTGAACTGTCTTTCAGAACTGGTGGAAGAAACCGGTGGAAAAATAGACCTGGACAAACTTCCCATCGGCGATCCCACACTCTCCGCCAAAGAGATCATAGGGAATGAATCGCAGGAACGTATGGGATTGGTCATCGGGGAAAAAGATGTTGATACACTGCGCCGTATAGCCGAAAGGGAGCGTTCACCCATGTACCAGGTAGGGGACGTTACAGGCGACGATCGCTTTACTTTCGAATCCTCCTCCAACGGACTGAAACCCATGGACCTTGAACTGGAGGACATGTTCGGCAGTTCCCCGAAAACCATTATGAAAGACAAAACGGTACCGATTAAATACGCCGATCCGGAATACGATACCAATCATCTGGAAGACTACCTCCGACAGGTATTGCAACTGGAAGCCGTGGCCTGTAAAGACTGGCTGACCAACAAAGTAGACCGTTGTGTTAGCGGACGTGTTGCCAAACAACAATGCACCGGCCCCCTGCAACTGCCCCTGAACAATTGTGGGGTCATGGCCCTGGATTACCAGGGCCGGGAAGGAGTAGCCACGTCCATCGGCCACTCCCCCGTCTCTGCCCTGATCGACCCTGTGGCCGGAAGCCGGAACAGTATTGCCGAAGCACTGACCAACCTGGTATGGGCGCCGCTTAAAGATGGTTTAAAAAGTGTATCCCTCTCCGCCAACTGGATGTGGCCCTGTAAAAACGAAGGTGAAGATGCCCGGCTTTACGAAGCCGTAAAAGGATGCTCGGATTTTGCCATTGCACTCGGGATAAACATCCCTACGGGCAAGGATTCCCTTTCCATGAAACAAAAATATCCCGACGAAGAGGTCATCGCCCCGGGGACCGTTATCATCTCCGCAGCCGGAAACTGTAATGATATTACAGGCATCGTTGAGCCCGTATTGCAACGAAACAGTGGAAGTATCTATTACATAAACCTTTCTGCTGACAAATTTAAACTCGGCGGATCGTCTTTTGCACAGGTCCGCAATAAAATAGGTAGCGAGGCCCCTACCATTCAGGATGCAGGTTATTTCAAAAAGGCGTTTGATACGGTACAGCAGCTTATTAAAGACCGCAAAATAGCGGCCGGCCACGATGTGGGAAGCGGCGGGCTTATTACCACGCTTCTCGAAATGTGTTTTGCGGACAATAACCTGGGAGCACAGTTGGACCTTACCGCCCTGGGAGAACCCGATTCTGTAAAACTACTGTTCAATGAAAATGCAGGTATAGTGTTCCAGGCCGTTTCTTCCGAAGCAGAAGACTTTCTTACCGAAAACGGCATCGAGTTTTTCCGTATCGGAAACGTCGTGGAGGGCGACCGCCTGCAACTGAAAAACAACAGCGACAATTTCTCGTTCAGCATAAGCAGCCTGAGAGACACCTGGTACAAAACCTCTTTCCTGCTCGATAAAAAACAGAGCGGGGAAGAAAAGGCGGAGCAGCGTTTTGACAATTATAAGAAGCAGCCTTTAAAATATGATTTTCCCGCTTCATTTACCGGGAAACGCCCTGTTATTCAACCTCTTAACGAAACAAAAGGAAGACCAAAGGCCGCCATCCTCAGGGAAAAAGGGAGCAATTCCGAACGCGAGATGGCCAATGCCATGTATATGGCCGGGTTTGATGTTAAGGACGTACATATGACCGATCTGATCTCCGGAAGGGAAACCCTCGAGGATATTCGTTTTATCGGTGCCGTGGGAGGATTTTCCAACTCTGACGTCCTCGGTTCTGCCAAAGGGTGGGCCGGAGCATTCCTCTACAATGAAAAGGCAAGAACAGCCCTCGAAAATTTCTTTAAACGGGAAGACACGCTCTCTCTCGGGGTCTGTAACGGCTGCCAGCTATTTGTTGAACTGGGGCTGATAAACCCCGGGCATGAACAAAAACCGAAAATGCTGCACAACGAGTCCCGTAAATTCGAATGTACCTTCTCGGCTGTGGAAATACAACCGAACAATTCGGTAATGCTCGGCTCCCTTGCCGGCACCAGGCTGGGAATATGGTCTGCACACGGGGAAGGCAAATTCAGTTTTCCGTACGAAGCGTCCCGTTATAACATCGTGGCCAAATTTGCTTACGAAGGCTATCCGGCCAACCCGAACGGTTCGGATTACAACACAGCCATGATGGTTTCTGACGATGGCAGGCACCTGGTGGCCATGCCACACTTTGAGCGTTCCATATTTCCGTGGAACTGGGCATACTATCCGAATGACAGGAACGATGAAGTTTCTCCGTGGATAGAGGCCTTTGTGAATGCCAGGAAATGGCTGGAAGGGAATGGGAAAGTTCAGCCCTTCGACTGTGCTTAGGATAAGAGGTTTAAGGTTCAAAGCTTAAAGTTTCGGTTCATACCCAAACCTTGAACCTTGAACCTTAAACTTTGAACTTTATCAAAAAGGATATCCTATCGCAAAATTCACCACCGGGTTCTCGTAGTCGAACTTCCATCGCTTTCCTTCCGGCAGCCAGGGTTTGCTAAGTGGTGCGGCCAGGTCCAGGCGTATTACAAAACCCTGAATATCGAGACGCATCCCGGCGCCTGCCCCTACGCCGAGTTCCTTTATAAAACTTCCGCTGAACTTTCCGCCGGGAAGGGCGTCGTTCTCTGTGGTGTTCCATACATTGCCGGCATCGGCAAACAAGGCTCCCTTGAGGTAAGATATGATCGGAAATCGGTATTCCACGTTGAATTCCAGTCTCAGGTTCCCTGTCTGGTCGAAAAAAGAGCCGGCGCCTGAATCTTCCGGGTTAAATGTTCCCGGACCGAGAGAACGGATACGGAAGGCCCTTACACTATACGGCCCTCCCGAAAAGAACAATTTGCTGTACGGCATAATATCCGAGTTTCCGTAAGGCACACCCAATCCCGCAAAAAATCGGGTCGCGATCTTTTGTTCCCCATTCAGCCGGAAGTGATACCGGATATCTACATCGGCTTTTGCATATTGCGAGTATTCCAGGCCCAGAAAAGTGCGGGGCCTTTCATTTCCTCCACTGAAAAGGTCTATTAAATTTCCGGCAATATCAAAAGTAGAATTAAAAAAGAACTGGTGCCTGTTATAAACATCCACCATACCGTTATAGGTAAAAGAATATGTAAGTCCGGCAATAAACTGCTGGTTAAAACTGCTTTGCAAAAAAGGATTGTCGGCCAGGATCTTTTCAAATTCCGGAGTGGTATTTCCCAGGTTCACATAATTCAGGGAAACGGGATTAAACTCATGGGTGACGTACCTGTTCGCATCCCATATATAACCGAAAGTAGAAGAGACGGAGGTAAGGCTGTATAGTTTACTCCTCTTCAGGTAATCTACCCCCAGGCTGATCTTTGTCTTTGGAATGGCGTATTTAAACCAGTCGTCCTGAATGCGGATGGGGAACAACATCCGGGGAAAGATCAGGTCGGTCTTCAAACCAAGCTGCAGGCTGTTCAGCCCGGCCTGGTCCCCTCCTGCAATCTGCATTTCATACCCGGCCGTAGCGGTAATATTGAGGATCTCCCCTCCGTTAAAGAGGTTTCTGTTGGTCACGGTTAATGCCAGGTTAGGCCCCACAAAGTTGTTGGATTTCGCTACTCCCTGTAATTCTGCACGAAGCGATCTTTTGTTCATGGGAGACAAATAAATACTGGCGGCCAGGGCCCCTGTACTATCGGTAGCCAGAGAATCGATCTCGTCATAACGGATATTCACAAATTTATAAGTCCCTATTGAAGTGAGCCTGCGGCTGGTATTCCGGGAAACGTCCGGGTTGTATTGCTGCCCTTTTTTTATGAGCACAAAAGGATCGAGACGTTTGGGTTTGAAAAAATCTTCACCCTGGATAAAATCTTTGTTATCCAGTTTTACGGTATCCCGGTTTATCGTGTCTTGCGCCACATAATTCGGATAAATGGTTACCTGTTCTATACGGTAAGGTACCGTAGCTTTCGGGGGAACATCCTTTTTGAGCCGAAGGAAGAGATCGAATTTCTTATTTTTATATTGGTTCGTGTCTGCCTCAAAGATCAGGAAGCCAGGACTGAAGTTATAGTAACCTTTGCCCTTAACTACTTTGTCCAGGCGTTCCCTTTCTGCTTTCAACATTCCCAGGTCAAACCTCGAACCGGATCTGATCCTTGTTCCACCCAGGTTTTGTTCTATATCCTTTACTACGGGAACCGTATCCGGGTCTACGACGTAATTTTCCATCAGATAAGGTTGTGCGAGCCGAACAGTATAGAAGGCTTGGGCCTCTCTCTTGTCTTTATATTTTTGAAGTTCAGAAGTAACATTGCTGTAAAAAAATCCCCTGTTCTCTAACCGGTTCCGGATAATATCTTCTGTTCTTGAGGTTTTTACATCGGAAGCATAGACCGGCTTTTCCCCGATTTTCTTGTTCAGGAATTTATTGATAAACCCCGGTTTTTCTCGCTGAACCTTGTAATGTGCGAGCAGCCCCCAGTGGACTCCCAGGCTTTTACTGTTGGGTTTGGGCTTCAACACGCCTTCCAGTTCTGTTTTAATACTCCCCAGGTCTTTGATCCCTTCTTTTAAGGAATCCGGAACCTGGACTTCAATATCTGCCCCTGTATACAGCAATTCCTCCTCCGGCATGTATTTTTTTACGCTACAGGCCGAAAGCAGCAGTGCACACACTCCTGCGAAAAAACTTTTTCTTAAAAATCCCCCGGTCTGTTTCCGTATGTTCAAAGCCCTTATGCTCATATATACTTTTTTGTTCTTCGCGTGATATCCTGCCTTAATAAAATTTTATCTGATCTCCTGATTGACACATTAATCCTCATCATTCTCATCTTCTTCTTCCCTGATGGCCTTTTCGAACAGTTCCTTGTATTTATTGAATTCCCGGGTAAATATCAGGGCAATGCCACTTACGATAAGCTGTCCGTCAATGACATTTTCATATTCGTTCTTCCGAAAACCTTTCAGTCTGTATCTGCCGTCTTGTGTGAGGAGGTATTCAATACTCACATTTCCGATGAGGGGGCTGCCCTGTCCGGGCTCCTGGTTGCTCCCCTGTATGTCCACTTCGCTGCCTACACTGACAATGACCCTGTCGTTGAACAGTTTTTTCTTTGCGGTAATATCGAGTTGTGTCCTTTCCTGGGGGCTGCTTCCCTGGTAATCGGTATAGCTGTCCAATCCAAAATCGAGCTCTACTCCCGATTCTCCCAGCAATTTATCGGACAGGGCGTTCAACTGCCCTGAAAGTGCCTGATTGAGATTGTCCCTGGCAATGGAAGCTGCTCCACCACCACTCCCGTCACTGCCGGACTCAGGGAAAAACCTTTTGAATACGAGCAGGGAGAACACCTGTTTATTGAGTTCCTCTTCCTGCTTGTTGAGCTGTTGTACCCGGCTGTATACCTGTCCGCCTATGGCTCCCTGGTTGTCTTCCGGCATATCGAGATTAAAACTGAGATCGGGTTCCATGAGCTCTCCTGCTACGTTAAGATACACCAGAAATGGTAATTGTTGCCTGAACTTCATCTTTTCCGATTCATTCATGCCCGAGATCTGGCCTGCCATTAAGGGGGAAGCGGCCACTTTTACCTCATAGGTGGCTTTCATGTCCAGCTCGGCATCCAACGGATCCCCGGCCCAGGTGATACTACTGCCCTCTGCGAGCTCAAACCTGCGCCGTACCATATTGTACAGGTTCATTTCGTAATGCCCCTTGTTGACTATGTATTTTCCGGACAGGGTGGTCCTGCCGTTGGGATAGATATTAAAGCTCAGATCTGTCTCTCCCGAGACCTGAAGGTTATCGTTAGTCCGTTCATCGATAATAACATTAAAGACCGCATTCCGGTCCAGGGAGATCAGGGAATATACCTCAAAACCGGACAGGGTGGCAGATTCTTTCCTGGTCTTGGCAAGAATATCATCGGGGTCTTCCCGGTTGACAAAGATCACCACCCCGTCCCTTTCCTCTATATCGAGCTCGGATTCGGGGAGGATATAGGTCACATCGGTTTTCGGACCTATATTCAGTTTCATACTTATCCTGGGCATGTTCAGGTCGCCCGTTAGTTTGGCGTCAATATCAAAAAAGGCCTTGCCGTAAAAAAGATCGTTATCTTCCCGGGTAGAATTGAGCACCTGAAAATCTTTGGTCTTGAATTGCAGGTCAAAAACGGGATTGAGTGCATTTTCCGTGACAACCTTCCCGTTCACAGTAAATCTATTGTCATTTTCATCCGCCAAGGCAAAATTGTCCAGGTACAGGCCTCCGTTGTCTATTTTCAGGCGTTCATCGGGCAACCGGAACAATGTATTGAGCTGTGTTACCCTGAAGCGGACATCGTTAAACCGGAAATCACCGTCGTATACCGGATCTGCCGTAGTTCCGCTGACCTTCACCTTTCCGGAGACGTATCCTCCCGGCTCGGTGATCTGCCCGTCGGCAAAGATCTCCGCAAGGCTTGTTTTCAGTTCATTCAGGTTCAGGTCCAGTTCTATTGTCCCGGTTTCATCGGCCTCATAACTCCCGGCGAGGTCCATGTCCATATCCCCACCCTTCATGTCGAGCCCGAAGTCATAGCGCTCTCCGCCGGGTGACCTGGCGTTCACGGAAAGTGTTCCGAGAGGGGCCTTCATGGCTTCCAGCTGCTCTATCTTGAGGTCGGCCAGGAACCCCGGGATACCAAAAGGGTCTTCTGCTACAATATTGCCGTTAAGGGTGCCGCTGGCGAGAGGTTCTTCAGGGTTCAGATAACTGAACAAAGCATCCAGCCCGAAATTGCTGAACTGTACGGCAATACGGTCTTTCTCCCCTTTGGCTTCACTCAGGGACCGCCCTTCAGTCGCCGCCATTTCACTCCGGATGTCCAGCTTCTGCCCGTTATGCCCAAGCCGGAAATCGTGGAATTCCACAATATTTCCATGGGTTAGAATGGCATTGGAAGACGGTATGCTCCACTGCTTTTTGTTAAGGATGAACTCCGAAGGATTGATATGAATATTCAGGGTATCCCCTATCCGGGATATTTCTGTCTGTATCCCGACAAGTTTTTCCTTTTCGTGCAAAGCATTGAAATCGAGGTAAAGTTTTTTGTCAGAAATACGTCCGTCCAGCGAGGTGTTTTTAATAGCTACCGGGCCTGCATTCAATCCCTTAAACCCGAAATGCCCCGAAAGTTGCCCGTTCCGGGAGTCGATACGAAGCAACAGGCTGTCCAGCTCGTTACCGGAATAATTGGCATGAGGCATGCGTATATCGGCTACGAGATAACGATCCTGCTCGTTAAAGTCTACCTCCATCCGTACGGTATCCAGTTCCTGGAGACCAGCCAGGAAAACATCGCTCAGGATGGGGGCATTGTTCATCCTGGCCTTTAGTTTTAGTTCCGCAGGTTTTTCAGGAACTTTATTTTGAAGCGAATCCCCTGCAATTGATACCGTATCCTGTTCATTGCCCAAAACGGACCGGAAATGCCTTTGCAGTGCGTCGGTAATTCCCGTAGGGCCTGTATTGGAATACAGGTCCAGGTTCAGTATTTTGTTCCTTATTTCTACCGAAGTGGTATCTGTGTCTGCCAGGGCTTTTAACGTCAGCCCCCCCATGGTGTAGGGATCTTTGTCATACACAGCGACACCGTCTGTTATATTGGAAGTCAGGGTAAAACTCTCGGCATTTCCTTTGAAGTCCGCATGCAGTTTCAGGGCACTTTTTACGGGCTGTTGCATGAGGCCCAGCGCTTTCAGGTCGGCTCCTTTCAGGTCAATATCGGCCACAAGCCGCGGGGAAACGGAATCGAGCTGCACGAAGGCTTCCAGGGCCACATCCACATTCTTGTCTTTATATCCGGAAGTAATGGTTCCCTCCCCGTTTGTGATCTTCCCGGAAAGCGGAAGGTCTTCTATGGTGTAGTCCTTCATCTCAAAACGGGAAACATTTGCTTCGAGGACAGCGTCCAGCGTATTAATGTCGCGGGTTTTTCCGGAAGTTTTCAGGCTGAAGTCCAGCGGGCCAAGTTGCTCATTGCGCAATAATTTTTCCAGATGGAGATCTTCTGCTACCATATCGGCATCAAAAATCATCTCCTCCCCGTTTTTAAAATTCCCGGCAAGGCTTATTCCGCCATCTGTTGTCCGGAGATCAAGTACAGCCTCTACGTCCTGCAGGCTGCCTTTGGCATTCCCGGACAGGGCGAGCGTGTCGGGGAAACTTAGCCCGAGTTCTTCTTCGTTAACGAAAGCGAGGATGTCTTCCCTGACCGTAGCGAAATCAATCCCCGAAAGATCATATCTGAGGCTGTCGGGCTCCATTACGTTACTAAGGTTCCCGTTAACATCAATAGCGGTGTTTTCTCCCCAGCGGATATTGAACACGGGGACCTTAAGAGCGTTCAGGGTGCCTTTGGTGTCTATATTTCCTTTGAGCCTGTGTTTGCCCAGGGCAAGGAGGTATTCGTTCTCTTTCAGATCGGGCTGAACATAGAAAATATATGAGGTAGCCAGGGCAAAATCGGACAGGCGAAGGCTTATTTCCGCATTTTCCGGGTGTTGTATCAGCTCGTTTATGGTGTTATAGTCCAGGGTGAGATCACCGAGGATACGGTTGTTGTTTAAGAGTAACTTAAGACCGGAAACGGTCAGGTTTTTATGATCTGCCTTTGCCCTGAAAACAAATTCCCTGAGATCGACCCCCGAGGCCTCGCGGAATTGAAGTCCATCCAGGTCTAGCCCTGCTGCCCGATCGGCCAGGAAAATATCCTTTGCGGAAAAATGAAGGTTTTCCAGGCTTATGGCATCAGCATTAAATGATCCCGGTTCGGGCCGGGAGCCGTTTGCAAAATACCTGATATTATTGTTTTCCAAAGCCACTTCCCCGATGTGTACCGTCCAGTCAGGCCATTCGAAAGGCTCATCATTTCCAACCTTTTCAACCTCTTGATTCAATGTATCTTTAACTCCCTTATCGTTAGAGGTAGTTTCAATTAAAAAATCAGAATTTTCGAGACGAATAAGGTTTGCATTTACGGAGTTTTCTACAAGATCGGCCCCTGGTAATTTCAGTGTAAAACTCCCGATGTCTACCTGTGTGGAAATACCGTCCGGGAGCGAGCGGTAATCCGCGGTGAGGGACTCTATTTCAAAATTATCGACTATGAGCCGGGGCATGGTGGTCTCCGTATCTTCCGGTTCATCGGTTTCGGAAAACGGCAGGCTTTGCAGATAACAGGCATCGGTTTTGCTGATCCGGGCTTCTGAGATGTGGAACTTCATACCGTCCAGGTCAGTCTCTTTCATCCTGAGAAAAAGTTCTCCCAGCTTAAGCCGGGCGTCCATACCGCTCACATCGTCTTTATATACCAGGTCCATATCTTCAAAACTGATCTTCCCCAGGTGTATACCGGGGGTTGTACCGGTAGTATCCGGCGTTTCAACCGCAGTAGTATCTTCACCTGCAAAAGCATCGATAAGGAACTGGAAATTGAAACCTTCCAGGGAGTCTTTCCTGATAATATTTGCCTTTAAGCCCGACCAGTCCACCCGGTCTACTGCAATATCCCTGCCCCGGATAAGGGGCCACAACGGAACATCGACCTCAAGATTCCGGGAATAGACAAGCGTGTCTCCTTTGGTATCTTCTAGAAATAACCCATCGAGGGCAATATTACCGGAAAAGGTGACAAAAAGGCGTTTTATTTCTACTCTGGTGTTGGTTTTCCCGGAAACATACGAGATGACCTTATCCACGATGATCCCCTGCCCCCAGGGACTACGGATAAAGAGAAGAAGGAGTATGACAAACACGAAAAACCCCAGCAATATCCTCGCTGCGATCCGTAAAAACTTCGATCTCTTTTTCTTCTCCTTTTTCAAATCATTCGCAAACTGAATATCAAATGTATTGCAAACGATTTATTTGACGAAGTTTTCCCGCGATTTATTTGTACTTTTACTGTAAGTGGTTTATTACCGATGCTTTACCTCCGCGCGGCGATATCGCAGATACCACATATACCCCAGGGCTATCAGCGGGATAACTGCGGCGGTATACATGATCGCGGGGATCCTGTTAATGATATCTGAATAATACCAACCGGAAAAAAACGCTCCCAGTCCGATTCCCGCTTCCAGGGCAATATATCTTGTAGCCAGTGCCCTTCCCCGTTGTCCTTCAAGGCTCATGTCTATGGTCCAGGCATTTAAGGTCGGGGGCAATATACCCATGGCCATACCGTAAACGGCAGAACCGGTCATCAACCCGGCAAATGAGCCGGAATAACCTATAAGCAGAAGAGCAACAAACAGAAAGACCAGCCCTACATATATGACCGGTGGCCGCCCGACTTTATCGGAAACCTTGCCGGCGATGATACGGACAGTCAGGGAAGATATGGTAAAAGCGATAAAAAACGCTCCTTTATTGGATATCCCCAGGTGTTCGCTCCAGTCAGGGATCAGGGTGAGAATAATACCGAAGGCCACATAGGAAAAAAAGGTGATCATAGCTGCGGGCAATACTTCGGGCGCAATAATATCTCTTTTTGTGATCCGTAGCAGCCCCGGGTTAAAGTTTTGCTTATGGCCAAGGGTTTCTTTCATGTTTACCAGTATAACAACCGAGAGCAATGCAAAGACTGAGGAAGTGTAAAACAGGATATCAAAGGAATAATGCAGCTTAACAAGACTGCCTATGGCAGGCCCAAGGGCAAAACCCAGGCTAAAACAGAGGCCCTGCAACCCCAGGGCCTCCCCCCATCGCTCTCTGGGGATGATATCTGCTACATATGCTGCTGTGGCCGTAGGGTTGAATCCCGTGGAAAATCCGTGTACAAGGCGCAGGAACAAAAAGCCCGAAACACTTCCCAGCACCGGATAGAACAGTCCGCATACAAGGCAGACAATACCTCCCGCGATCATCACGGGAATACGGCCAATAGTATCTGTTAACCTGCCGCTAAAAGGGCGGGACAACCCGGCAGTGAGCGTAAAAAGGGAAATGATCAGTCCTTTGTATTCCGCACCTCCCAGCCTGCTCAGGTAGGCCGGAAGTTCGGGAATAAGCATATTGTAACTGGAGGAGAACAACAATGAACTGAGACAAACCAGGCCGAAGCGAAAATTGTATACAGGGCTGCTAAATGCAAATTGGGACATAATGATTGTTAAAAAATATACACATGAAATATACGCTTATCCGTAGCTCTTTACATTTACTGTTCTCTTAATATGCCTTGGTCCACACTCTCCCGGATCCGGGCTTCTGAATAGTCCCAGATCCTGGCAGAACCATTTTTGATCACTTTTACTTTTTCCATGACTTTCGGATAACTGATGTCAAACTCGGCCCAGGTACCGCCCTTGTTGGAAATGTTTTGCAGTACCGGTTCAAACCTGTCCAGTGTTCTGGCAAATTTTGCTTCCGGGGAATTTCTGGCTTCGAATTCCTGCCATATTTTAATGAGTTCTTCGGCCTGATCTTCGGGGAGCACGCCGAATATCCTTTTTGCGGCTTCCAGTTCTTCTTCTGTATTGTCGTGGCCTTTTACGGTATCGAAAAGAAAAGTGTCTCCGGCATCTATTTCCACAATATCGTGTATCAGTACCATTTTAAGTACTTTAAGCAGGTCTATGTCTTCGTCGGCATGCTCGGCAAGTACTATGGCCATCACGGCCAGGTGCCAGCTATGTTCGGCATCGTTTTCATTCCTGTCACTGTTGAACAGCCGGGTCTTGCGCCGGATATATTTCAGTTTGTCGATCTCATGGATAAACGCTATCTGTGCTGCTAATCTGTTGGATGGCATAGGACGATTGTTTTGAGTTATTTGCATTTACTATTCTTAGAAACTGTCTAAGTTTTATCCTTTGCAAAGGAAACATTACTTTTGATAATGAAAAAGGACATTTGTCCCATATTATGATACGCATCAACAGGGAATTATTACAATACATTACCGAACTGCAAGATTCGGGCATCACCTGTGAGACCTACGGTCCCGGGGAAGAGATCATTGGCCAGAAGAAAAGGGTGCTTTCTGTCCGCATTGTAAAAAGCGGTATCGTAAAATGCTACCTGACCGAAGACAACGGCAACGATTTTATCCAGGAGTTTTTTGGTGAAGGCGAGATCTTCGGGGAAATCGAAGTACTGAACGGTAATCCGAGCTTCTGTGCCCTGGAAACCATTACGGATACGGAAGTCTGTAAAATTCCGGGCGACCGTTTCGGGGAATTATTGCAAACTGATAAAAAATTCAACGAATTAATCCTTAAAGCTCTTGCCTCCAAAGTGCACTACACGGCCATACGGCATTCCTACCACCAATCGCACGCCATAGAGGATAACCTGCTCCGGTTAAAAAAACAATTTCCCCGGCTTATCGATGTGATTGCCAAGCGGGATATTGCCAACTATCTCGGGGTGACGTTGAGAAGCCTGAACCGGACCATTAATGGAATGAGAAACAAAGGGATATAGAGGCTTCATAAAACAATGACTTTAATTTATTGCATGAAAAATACAGCCCGCAGATCTCGTAAATAGGCGCTGATTTTTATTGCTTTCTGCGAAAATCAGCGCCATCCGGGGAAAAATTCAGGGAAGTATTTACCAGGCAGATTGAAAATCAAATGGCATTTTTTTGTCAAATATTTTAGTTTGTCCGTTTATTTAATCTGCCAGTTTTTGTTTAAAATCATTGATGATCCCTCCTACGAGCAACACCCGTATCTGCCGGTCGCTGAGGGAGTGTTTCGTAGGTACCGTTAAGGTCTTTCCATCTTTTTTTACAATTTTCACTTCAATATCTTCCCGGTTCTTTACATTCGCTACCAGGTTTTTGAAACCCACCATGTCTCCCTGGTCTATTTTGTCGTAATCGTTGTTATTCACAAATTCGAGGGGAAGGATACCGAAATTCACGAGGTTTTGCCAGGCGATGCGCGCATAGCTTTTAGCGATGACAGCCACTTGGCCGAGATATTTCGGCGCTATGGCAGCGTGTTCCCTGCTGGACCCCTGGGCGTAGTTGTCGGCTGCAACTACGATATGTCCGCCAAATTCCTCTTTGCTTTTCATCGCGCGGTCATAAAAGGTCTCATCGATCACTATGTAGGCAAATTTACTGATCTCCGGCAGGTTGCTCCGGAAAGGCAATACTTCTGCCCCTGCTTTCAGGATCTCGTCCGTAGATATGTTATCTCCCATTTTCAGCAATACCGGAACCTCGTAATTGTCGCGTAAAGGAGATATCTGCGGCAGGGATTTGATGTTGGGGCCTTTTTTGAGCACGATCCCTTCCCCATTTTCGGGAGGAGCGACCAGCATATCGGTGTTGATGATCTCTTTTTCCGGGGAGCGGTATTCCGGGTAGGTCATCCCGTATAATTTTTCCATATCACGGGGATCGGTTATTTTCCCGGTAAGGGCAGATGCGGCTGCGGTTTCAGGACTGCACAGGTGAACCTGGTCGTCCTTTGTTCCTGAACGGTCGGGAAAATTTCTCGGCATGGTCCGCAGGCTTATGGTCCCCGACGCAGGTGCCTGCCCCATACCGATACATCCCATACAACCGGACTGGTGAAAACGGGCTCCTGCCTTGATAAGATTGGCAAAGGCCCGGTTATCGATCATGTTTTGAATAATTTGTCTGGAGGTGGGATTGATGTCAAAGGAAACATCCGGGCTGGCAAATTTATCCTTTACAATTTCGGCTGCGATCCAGAAATCGCGCAGGCCGGGATTGGCGGAGGAACCGATGACCACCTGGCTGATGGGTTTTCCTTCTACCTCGCGAACGGGAACTACATTTCCCGGACTGGTGGGCAACGCAATAAGCGGAATGAGTTCGTCGAGAACAATCTCATCGTGCAGGTCGTACTCCGCACCTTCGTCGGCCTTTAATTCCGTCCAGTCATCTTCCCTTTCCTGTGATCTCAGGAAATGCCGGGTTTCTTCATCACTGGGAAATACGGTTGCGGTAGCTCCGAGTTCAGCCCCCATATTGGCAATGACATGCCTGTCCATCGCACTAAGGTGTTTAAGGCCGTCCCCGTAATATTCTATGATCTTGCCTACCCCGCCTTTGACGTCATGGCGGCGAAGCATTTCCAGGACCACATCCTTGGCGCTCACCCAGGGCGGTAATGTCCCGGTGAGCTTTACCCCCATAACTTTTGGCATTTTCACATAATAGGGTTGTCCGGCTATGGCTGCCGCTACATCCAGCCCTCCTGTTCCGATAGCCAGCATACCCAGCGATCCGGCAGCACAGGTATGGCTATCCGACCCAACCAGGGTTTTCCCGGGCTTTCCGAAACGTTCCATATGTACAGGATGGCTTACTCCGTTCCCGGGACGGCTGAACCACAATCCGAATTTCTGCGCTGCGGAATGGAGGAACAAATGGTCGTCTGCATTCCTGAAATCCGTTTGCAGCAGGTTGTGGTCTACATACTGAACCGCAACTTCCGTTTTGGCACGTTTGAGGTTCATCGCTTCCAGTTCCAGTTGCACCAGGGTACCCGTGGCATCCTGCATCAGGGCCTGGTCTATTTTTAACCCGATTTCCTTTCCGGGGATCATTTCACCCTCGATAAGATGAGAACGAATAAGTTTTTGCGCTACGTTCAATGCCGGCATAATATATGATTTGGTTATAAAAGGGTTTGAAAAGACTGATGGAAACATCCCGGTATTTCGCATATTACGGGAAACATTCTTCTCAAAGTTAGCAAAAACGCCACGGAATTAAAATGTTTGGAGGTTAAAGTTTCACGGAAGACACCTGTGTTCGGTAATCGGTGTATTTTTTTGATAAACCAGATACTGATTACCGATTACCGAATTACCGATTACTGAATCCGTACGGGGGCATAGTTGTAATACGTATAGCCAATATCCTTCAGGCTACCGTTCATTTCGTGCAACGGCCGATAGTCCAGTGCCGGGGACAGGGCTTTTACCAGGCTGTCGGACATCAATATATAGGTATTGCTCTTTATCGGGTTTTTGAGTAACTGGTGGGCTTCCACGACCACGTTTCCATACAATTTCCGGAATTTACCTATACTGTATTCGGCAAATGAGCCGTAATGTGCGATCAGTTTCAGTGAAAGGTCAATTTTTCTGCCTACATACTTTTCCAGCCGGGACAGTCTCTGGTTAAAACTCCTGAGCATGATCTCGTATTGCCGCATGATCCACTGCATATCCGGGGGCATGGTGTAACCGTAAAACAATACGGCATCTCCTTCTATTTCGGAAACTTTAAGATTGAGGATATTGCTGTTTATTATGGAAGAAAGCAAATCCTGTATAATGTATTTTCCGGTCACGGCATCGATATCGCGAACAAAACTGGTAAAACCACTAATATCCGGAATAATGATGATCCCTTTTTTCTCGGCAGAAGTGTCGGGGAATCTCCGGGCCGGATTTAAAACAGGTACCTTTTTCATAGCAGAATATTTTTAGAACAAATCTCTTTTTCATCTGCCCCGGATAACAAGCGGGGTATATTATTATAGTCGGATCTGTTCTTAAAATATTTTAAGGAACTGTCTAAATTTTTTCACCGGGAAACGAATCCCTTACAGATATCTCTCCTTAATGATATTGAAATGGCGCAGTTCGTGACCGGCAATATGATATACCAGCGCGCGGACACTCCAGTACAGCCCGCTCGCGGAACGCCCTCCCCTGTCCAATGCGGTTTTGGGCAGGTTTTCGAAAAGGGTTATGGTGGCTTTCCTTACGGCTTCGTATTCGGAAAAAATACTTTCCAGGCTTCGGGATCCTGCTTCGGAATATCGAGCATAGGAATTCTGTTCAAAACCGTGAAGAGGGGTATCGTCATTCCTGGCATAACGGAGTGCCCGGTAGGCAAAAATACGTTCGTCATCTATGAGGTGTACCAGGATTTCCTTTATGGTCCATTTACCGGTATCGTACCTGTAATACAGCTTTTCTTCGGGCAGCCGGTAAATAAAATCCCGGATCTCTGAAAAATTCTGTTCCAGGTGTTCCAGTATTTTTCCGTCCTCTCCGAGCAGGTCCATGTAAATACAGATGTAGTCGGGGTATTCTTCGGGCAGTGGTTTATTTATGATCCGCATGGCAACGATATAATATTTTGATTTTTACTCCTATCTATCGGACCTTGCTTTCAACGCATTCGTTATTTTCTACCCAATGCTCTATAAGGGACCGGGCGATAGAATCGCTTTTAGAAAGGACCAGCTGGCCGCTGGCGGCCAATTCCCTGATCTCTTTTGCCGAATACCACGCGGCATCCTTGATCTCCTCGTTGTCCACGCAAAATGCTGTTGTTTTAACTTCTGCCGTAAAACCGATCATTACAGAGGACGGGAACGGCCAGGGCTGGGAGGCAACATAGGTTATATGCTTTACATCTACGTCCACTTCTTCCTTCATTTCACGCACCACGGCATTTTCCAGGCTCTCCCCTACTTCTACAAAACCTGCAAAGGTAGAACAGCGATACCCGTCGGAAGTTTTTACGCGGTTGAGAAGGCACAGGGGTTCTCCGTTTTCCGGGCGGTATTCTATCAAAACAATAACAGCCGGGTCTATCCGTGGATATATGATCCTTGCACAAGAGGCATTGGCACATATTCTGCTGTGTCCCCGTTCCAGGCTCCGGGTGCTATGCCCGCATGTTCCGCAAAAGGCATTCCCGGCATTCCATTCCGCAAGTCCCTTGGCATAGGCCAGCACGGCCGCGTCTTTTCTGCTCAGCCGATGGGCTATTTCACGCAGGTCGTAAAAACTGCCCTTCCCTGTAAAATGGCCTAATATCCCGTCTTCCAGGTGCGACAGGTCGGTACACAGTATTTCACTATGCCCTTCACACCCCAGAAAAAAGAGCCGGTCGGAAAGAGCACTCTCTTTCCCGGTAAAAGGGACAAAGGGACTGCCCTTGTGATCCGTAAAAATTTTACCTTTCCACAAGTAGATCGTTTTGCCGGTGAAAACTTCACCTTCCTTTTTCCTGAGGTGCGGAGCCCTGTCAAACCCCGTATTGCTATAATATTGTACTGCTTTCATCTGTTTATTTTTTATTTATCGGCCCGGTAAACTCACTATAAATTTTCACAGGTTATGTTTCGACAAACCCGGCACAGCATGGAATGCCCGGAACAAGCATGTCGGTTGGCATAACAATTTTGCTTATGGGCATTTCATATTATTTGTTTTCTTTCAGGTTTTGTGCCCAATCTTTTGCCCATTTACCCAGCGGAAACAGCATTTTAAAAAGTTCTTCGCCCGTTTCCGTAAGGGCATAACCTTCCAGGGTCTTTGTGACCATACGGGCCTGTATCAGTTCTTTTATTCTCTTGTTGAGGGTGGTCGGAGAAATGGTTTCGCAATATTCCTGAAGTGCGCGGAATGTACCGGGGCCTGCCGAGAGATGCCATATGATCCCCATGGCCCAGCTTCGCCCCAAAAGATCGAAAAGTGCCATGATCGGTTGACCTGATCTGGAACCCCTTACAGGTTTTCCGGGTGTTGGAAATGCCATAGTTTTATCTTTCACTACATTTAGTGTAGCAAAGCTACATAATATGTAGCGGTCAACAAAACAATTGTATTTTATTTAACAGCAAACATTTTTCTGCGAGGTAAAAGGCGGTGGTATAAAGGCAGGGTTAAAAGATTGATAGGAAATTGACCCGGCTACGCCGTAAGATTGAAGGAGATTAAAATGTTTAAGATCAATCTTCCGATACCTATAAAACTCATTTCGCAAGGCGAGGCGAATCTTTTTCTGTTCTACGGACGATGAAGAATGATTACAAAAAGGTATCTTTAGAAATATTGTGCACAGGCCGATCCGTTAAGGAGCAATAAAGTAACTGCCATGCCGCAATGCCGTTTTCTTTCTCTGTGTGTTTATGACCTCCACGGAATGGTGATATGCAGCCAAGCCACACAGAGAAACGGACTTCGAAAAGTTTTTCAGAATATCCCGGAAAACGCCTCCGTAATTTATGCACGTATTTACAACATAGATAGAGATATTATAAATGCCGGGCGATCCGGGAGGAATAAGCTTTATGGATTAGACTCTTTTTACGCGAACCGCATTCATTCCCCTGGGCCCTTTTTCCAGTTCAAAGACGACTTTGTCGTTCTCTTCTACGTCATCCAGCAGGCCGTTGATGTGAACAAAATATTTTTCCCCTGTTTCCTGCTCCCGGATAAAGCCATAGCCTTTGGAGTTGTTAAAGAAGGCCACTTTGCCGTGAAACTCAGACGGAAGTTCGTCTTCTTCTTCTTTTTTAGGGATACCTATTACAATACTTTCCGCATCTATTTCTGTCTTGTTTGCCGGGTCGGGCGGGGTGTCGGTCAGACGGCCGTATTCATCGACATATACCAGCATATCTTCCAGGTTGCTGCTTTTGCCACTTGCTTTACGTTCTTCTTTCTTTTGCTGCTTTTCTTTTTTCTTTTTCAGCCGCTTTTTCTCTCTTTCTTTTTTGCCAAAACTCTCTTGTGATCTCGCCATATAGTCGTCAGGTTTTTAGTGAATGAAATAATTGCCGCGTTATGGTAAGCGGCCGGCAGGTCGTAGAAATAATAGCCGGAGAGCAAAACGAGGGGCAGTACCGGCAACTGCCGGATAGAAGGCCTGAGCATTACTTTAAGGAGTATTTATACGATTCCCGCCGCGTAAAGGTACGATAATTGTCCGGAATCTCATGAATTCTCCCGAATTTACGCCGGGCGAAGACGTATACTTTACAGGAAGCTAAAATTCGAGCTGCAAAGCGGGGCTTCCTATCCTGTTTTCATCCGGGTCATTATTCTTTTTCGCCGGAAGACCCCGAAGCTATCCGCATATTCAAAAGATGGCGTTGAAACCCGGCTTTTTCATAAGCTCTTATCGCGGCCAGGTTATCGCTGTAAACATCCAGCCGTATTTCGCTGATATTACGGGAAAGGCTCCATTGTTTCAAAGCATCCACAATACGTTTGTTGATCCCCCGGCCACGGTATTCCGGGTGTACATACATGAAACCGAGATAGGCGTACTTCCCGTGTTTAAGGAAAGATTTGGCATCCATAATACGGGCATAGCCCGAGCCAACGGGTTTTCCATCGCTTTCGGCAACCACGACTTCCGTATCCGGATCGAGGATAAACGCTTTCAGATCGTAATAGCTGATCTTTTCTTCTTTCAGGGTTTCGTCAAAAGGGCGTTCGGCCTCGATAATGCCCTGTTCAAATTCGAGCAGGGTGTCCAGGTCGTCCAAAACCGCTCGCCTTAGCTGTATTTCTTTCATATGATCCGGGGTATCTGGTTAAAAGATTGATAGGGGATTGAACCCGCTACGCGGGAAGATTGAATGAGATTGAAATGTTCAGGATCAATCTCCCGATAACCATCGGGATTCAATCTTCTTCAATCTATTTCAGGGTGTCCTTATGCAACACCAGTAAAGGTGTGGTACTGTGATAACTCATGTTCTTCACGGGGGATTTCCCGAGCAGGCTATCCATAAAATTCCGTTTTTCAGCAGCCATACAAAGAAGGTCTATTTCCCTGCTTTCCACAAAAAGCCGGGTGGCCACATCGAGAGGAGCGTCGGTAAGCAGGAAAAAAGAGATATCAAAACCTTCAAAGGCTTTCTCTATTTCTTTTTTTATCTTTTCCTTTTCCCCGGTCCATTCGTCCCGTTTTTCCATGACGTGATAGAAACGGATACCGGCTTTGAATTTCTCTGCGATCCGGAATAGCGGGGCAAGCCCTTCTTTACGGTACGCAAATTCGTAATCGAGGGCAAAACCTATTTCATCGATCTCCTGGAATTCCAGGTCCTTCGGAACAGCCAGTATAGGGCATTTGACATTGCCGATAAGGTTGGAGGTATTGCTTCCCAGGAAAAGGTCCCTTATCCCCCCTGCTCCGTGCGACCCCAGGACCACTATATCGATCTTTTTATCTTTTACAACGTCCTCCACCGCATCTGAAAAAAGATCGAACCTGGTCACAGTCTCTATCTTGTGTTTGTTGTTATTTGTTAAAGACGCTATTTCACCTGCCAGTTCTTCCAGTTTTTTCGCGGCATCGGTCTCGGCACTGGACAACATTTCTTCCGTAGTCCTCGAGGCCAGCGTCTTCCGGCTTCCCAATGTAGGCGGGAGTACATGAAGGAGATAAAAGGTACATTCGATATCTTTAAAGAGTTGTGAGGCATATGTTATAGCATTCCACGCGTTATCCGAGAAATCGGTGGGCAAAAGCACTTTTTCCATTGCAGATTGTTTTATTTAATTCCCTGTACCGGAAAGCCCGGGACCTGGGTTTTATTTGTACGAAAAGCTCAAATTTATAAATTATCGGTGAATTTACCCCACCTCGTTCTGTAATATTAACAGGGGAATATCGATATGGTAACACATGTCCCGGGTATGGCTTAGCCCGAACAAATGTTGGAGAAAGCTGTGTTTCTTGGCCACCATACACAACATTTGTATACCCCGGCTCTGTACAAAAATGCGTGTGGCCGTAGCCAGGGAAGTATCTGTAAGCAGAAAGAACTCGTGCCGATGTCCGGAAAACCGTTTTTCCATTTCCTCCCGTACCTGTTTATTTTTTTCCGTAAGTTCGGCCTTCTTCTGGATAACGTGATATATCCGGATGACGGAAGAGAATTTATCGGCGATATGAAACAACACCTCCAGGTTCCTCTCCCGGTATTCGGTATCGTAATCGGTAGCAAAGGCGATCTCTCCGGGTGATGTAAACGAGGAGGATTCCGGAATGGCCAGGAGCGGGATCTTTATTTTTCCTATAAGGCTTGCGGTATTACTGCCCACCAGGGCTTCTTTGAGGCCACTTGCTCCGGTGGTGCCCATAACCACCATGTCGATCTCCTCTTCCCGGCACACTTCCGTCACGGCATTGGTAAAATAGTCGAACTTGGAAATGGCTTCAAAACGGTGTTTTTCATCCGGATTGCCAGACATGATCTTTTCGAGGGACTTTTTAAGCCCTTTCACAGAAGAAGACTTCACCGCATCGAGAAGTGTTTTCGTTGCCGCCGATGACGTCATCACCTCCCCGGGATTAATAGCATTCGGAGAATAGGAATTGAAAAGGAAAAACACGGTTTCCTCTCCGCGGTACATGGAAATGGCATAGTTTATGGCATTCCATGCGTTATCAGAGAAATCAGTGGGTATCAGTACGCGATGCATGATGTATCCTTTTGTTTATAAAAAGGTACGAAAAAAACACGAAACCCCTGTAAAAAAAATGTGGGGGCGCAATGTATCGCGCCCCCACATAAAATATGGTACGGTAATCACAACAAATTATTGTGTGTTTTTCTTCGCTTCTTCTTTTAGTTTTTCATTGGCCACAATAGCAACCTCTACCCTTCGGTTTTTGGCCCTGCCCTCTGCTGTGCTATTGTCGTACTTGGGCTGGTCTTCGCCATACCATTTGGTTGTAAACCTGCCTGAGGACAATCCCTGGCTTACGAGGTAATTGGTCACGGATTCTGCCCTTCGCTGGGAAAGCCCGGTATTGTATTCTGCCCTTCCGGTATTATCGGTATGTCCTTCTACAAGGATAAGGGAATTAGGGTATTCCTTGAAAATACCGGCGAGTTTGTTCAGCGTTGTTGCAGACGCCGAGTTGATATTGTATTTGTCCGTAGCAAAATACACCCCGCTTTTCTCATCGAAGGTTACATTGATCCCTTCTCCTACACGGGTCACTTCCGCTCCGGGGATCTCTTCTTCGATACGTTCGGCCTGGCGGTCCATACGGTCACCGATATATGTTCCGGCTGCACCGCCCACAACACCTCCGATAATGGCTCCGAGTGCGGAATTCTTTTTATTGCCTACATTATTCCCTATAATACCACCGATCACAGCTCCTCCAGCTGCACCGATCACGGCTCCTTTTTCCTTTTTTCCGGCGTTTTGTACAGCGTCGCATCCTGTTGTCATAAGGGCTATGGCAAGAAGGCCGGCTCCCAATTTTTGTAATGAATTGATTATCATAACTGACTTTTATATTTTTAACTTAATAAGATCTTGAAAAATGATATACTACGGTAATGGGCTCTCCTTCTACCGTGGTATTGGTTTGCAGGGTCATTTCCTGCTGGTTGAGGCTCACGATATCGAGCCTGTAACCATAGCCTCCGCTGACATCTTTTCTCTTCTCATCTATAAACTTAAACTGAAGCTGGTTGGTTCCACCTCCCGTTTCGTTTACGGACCAGCGGATATTCCGCACCCCGTCCATACATTCCGCCCCGGGATTGATGGTGTAGGTGCCGGTGCTGTTACTGTTCCGGAAGAACCACTGGCTTCCCTTGAAGCAGTCGTCCGAAACATCGTTAAAGAGAACGGATTTGAAATTTCCACTGTTACCTGCGTAAGTAACTTCATTCAAAATCCAGTTGCCGACAATAGCTCCTCTGTATTCCCTGTTGACTTTGGAAAGTGAACAGGAAGAAGCCACAAGGACAACCAATAAGATAAGGGTTACACGAATTTTTGTCATAATTTATGTATTTTTTATGTTTAAAAATACGTAAAAAAAATCAATTTATTATAAAAGGGAATAATTAAATGTCATCCCGCCGCCTTATTCGATATCAGTATACCAATAATCGGTGTAATGCAGCTTTAAACCGTTGTCTGGGCAAAAAGCCTTCTTCCAGTGCACCGGCAAAGGGCACAGGGGTTTCCAGGCTACCGACCCGCTGCACAGGGGCATCGAGGTGTTCAAAACAGTTTTCTACGATCATAGCAGAAATATCGCTGGCCACCCCGCCAAACAGGGTATCTTCCTGGAGAATAATAACTTTCCCGGTTTTCCGTACGGAGGTGAAGATGGTTTCCGTGTCTAACGGTTGTAAGGTGCGAAGGTCTATGAGGTCCACACCTATCTCCTGATGTTCTTCCAGGGCTTCGAGGGCCCAGTGTATCCCCGCCCCGTAGGATATTACGGTAATATCGTTGCCTTCCCGGAGTACGGAAGCCTTGCCCAATGGCAAGGTGTAATAATCTTCCGGGACTTCCTGGTAAATACTGCGGTATAAGGCCTTGTGCTCAAAGAACAATACGGGGTTAGGGTCTTCTATGGCAGTAGCGAGCAGGCCCTTGGCATCATAAGGAAAAGCCGGGTATACCACCTTTAGTCCCGGGGTCTTTGTAAACCAGGCTTCATTGGTCTGTGAATGGAATGGCCCTGCTCCTACTCCTGCGCCACAGGGCATACGTACCACAACGTCGGCATGCTGCCCCCAGCGGTAGTGTACTTTGGCCAGATAATTCACCAAGGGGTTGAACCCGGTCGATACAAAATCGGCAAACTGCATTTCCACAACGGCTTTCATCCTGTTGATGGAAAGTCCCATGGCGGCAGATACAATGGCAGATTCACAAATAGGGGTGTTCCGAACCCGTTCCCTGCCGAATTTTTCCGCAAAGCCTTCGGTTACCTTAAAAACCCCACCGTATTCGGCAATGTCCTGCCCCATGACCACGAGATCATCAAAACGTTCCATGGCCTGTTCCAGCCCCTGGGAAACAGCATCGACAAGGCGGATGTTCTTCATGGAAGGGCCGGGAACAGTTTCCCGGTATTCGAATTTGCCGTACACGTTGCCCAGTTCCCTTTCTTCATCAAAAGTCACCGGGGCTTCGTCAAAGGCTTTTTTCAGGTTTTCCTGTATCGCAGCAGTCATTTGTTGCCGGAGGAGCTTATCCTTTTCCCCGGAGAGTATCCCTTCACGGGTCAGAAATTCGCTGTAATGGGCTATGGGGTCCCTGGCTTCCCAGTACTCCATAAGTTCGGCCGGAACATATTTGGTACCGCTCGCTTCTTCGTGCCCCCTCCTTCGAAAGGTCTTAAACTCAAGTAATACCGGCCGGGGATCTTTTCGCATGCTTTCGGTCAGTTCTGACACCTTATTATATATATCCAGGATATTGTTCCCGTCTATGATATGTGCTTCCATGCCATATCCGGCTCCCTTGTCGGCCAGGTTTTTACATTTAAACTGCTCCTCTACGGGAGTGGAAAGCCCGTAACCGTTATTCTCCACGCAAAATAAAACGGGCAGGTCCCATACGGCAGCTACATTGAGCGCTTCGTGAAAATCTCCTTCGCTCGTTCCCCCTTCCCCGGTAAATACGGCAGTTATCTTTTGCTCTTTCCTTATTTTATGAGCCAGGGCAATACCGTCGGCAACCCCCATTTGAGGTCCCAGGTGCGATATCATCCCCACAATACGGTATTCCTGAGTACCGAAGTGAAAACTACGGTCCCTGCCCCCGGTAAACCCGCCGGCTTTTCCCTGCCATTGCGAAAAAAGACGGTGTAACGGCACTTCCCGGGTGGTAAACACCCCCAGGTTGCGGTGCATGGGCAGGATATACTCGTCTTTTTCCAGGGCAGAGGCCACCCCTACTGCAATTGCTTCCTGGCCGATACCGCTGAACCATTTGGATATCTTACCCTGCCGGAGCAATACCAACATTTTCTCCTCTATCATCCTGGGGAGCAGCATTTTTTTGTATAAACCGAGGAGTTCTTTATTGCTCAGACCTTTTCTGTCGTAAGTGAAGGCCATATCTTTGGAGGTCACGGGATTCATGTATAATATACTTTATTAACCGTATCAAAAGTAGGAAAAAATAACATTAAGGTATGCTAATGTGATATTTTTTTATGTTGTTAATAACTATCTTTTTAAATTAGCCTGCTAATTGCCTAACTTTGTATAAGAAAGCACAATATACTCCGGAAAATACCAACAGGGATTCCGGCTTCAAATACGGAATACATGAACAAGATACCAAGTGTGGACCTAAGGGAGTTTCTCTCGGACGATCCCGATAAGAAAAAAAAGTTTATAAGAGAGATCGGCGATGCTTATGAGCAAATAGGTTTTGTGGCGCTTAAGGGGCATTTCCTTTCCGATCAGCTGGAGAAGGATCTATACACCGAAATAAAGAAATTTTTTGCCCAGCCCGAAGACATTAAAAAGAAATATGAAATTGAGGGCATCGGCGGGCAACGCGGTTATACTTCCTTCGGAAAAGAGCACGCCAAGGGACGAAAAGAAGGCGACCTCAAGGAATTCTGGCACTTCGGACAGTATGTAGAAGACGATCCCGAACTGGAGGCCCAATACCCGCCGAATGTTATTGTGGAAGAACTTCCCCGGTTTAACGAAGTGGGAAAGGAAACCTATAAAATGCTGGAAAAAACAGCCAAATATGTGCTTAGGGCACTGGCATTGCACCTGGATCTGGAAGAAACCTATTTCGACAAATGGATCAGGAACGGCAATTCGATATTGCGCCCCATTCACTACCCACCGATAACCCGGGAACCCGAAAATGCCATCCGTGCCGCAGCCCATGGAGACATTAACCTGATAACCCTGCTCATGGGAGCACACGGTAAAGGGTTACAGGTACAGAACCACAACGGAGAATGGCTCGATGCCATTGCCGAACCGGACGAGCTGATGATCAATGTCGGAGACATGCTTTCGCGCCATACCAATAACCGCCTTAAATCTACCATACACCAGGTAGTAAACCCACCCCGTGAACTGTGGGGCACCTCCAGGTATTCCATCCCTTTCTTTATGCACCCGATCAGCGAAATGCCCCTTAATTGCCTGGAAAACTGTATAGACGACGAGCATCCCAGGTTATATGAAGATATCACTGCAGGCGAGTTCCTGCACGAACGCCTCGTAGAACTCGGGCTTATTAAAACGTAAGAACATCAATATGAAGGGCGCGTATCATGGAAATCCCACAAACACAACCCGTTGATTACCTGGAATTTATAATCATTATTACTTAATTGTTGTTAAAGAATATACGTTAACCATTTTTTATACGTTTACTTTAAGATAGCCTTGTCAAAAAAGGGAGAAACATGGGCAACAAAAACAAACTGAACAATCTGGAAGACCTGGGAAACTTTGTTTTTTCTACCGGAGAACAACCTGTTTTCGAAGAAGAAGAACCGGAAAGCCTCTCCCCTGCCGAACAATATCTGGAAGCTCATTTCAGCAATAAAGGCAGAGGCGGAAAAACAGTTACCGTCATCCGGGGATTTCAGGGACCGGAAGAAGACCTCAGGGAACTCGGAAAATTCCTGAAGACCAAATGCGGTGTCGGGGGTTCCACCAAGAACGGAGAGATCATCATACAGGGGGATTACCGCGACAAGGTCATGGAATTACTGAAAAACGAAGGCTACCATATAAAACGCGTAGGCGGATAGGATCGTTTTTTAATAATTGAACATAAGGTTAAGCAAATAACAAAAAGTCAAAGTTATTTGATAAAAATATAAAAGTGGTTTTAGGCTCATATATAAAACATATTTTTGGCTAATCTAAACAAACCATAAAAATGACTACAACCTTGCACATTACCAATGGAGATGGCTTTACTTCGCATCTTAAAGAATTAAAGCTGGAAGGAGAGATCATTACCTGGAGAGAAATGCTCTGTGAAGGGAGGACTATGACGGAAGTGGGCAGCGAATCGTTCTGGAAGGCCCGTTTTGAGTTTTTGAACAAGAATTACAAAATCTCCAAAACCAATTTCATAGAGGCCACACTAAAGGAATACAGGCGATTGTGTAACCAGAAGAGTCAGGAAGAGATCGTTCTGTGGTTTGACGAGGACCTCTTCTGCCAGATCAATATGATAGCGGTCGTCAGCTGGCTGAAGAAACACCGCAAGGGAGCACAGATCTCCCTGGTCTGCGGAAAGAAAAAGGGGAACAAATCTTTTATCCTTACCAACCACACCAAACAGCAACTACTCAAATTATACGATTCACGAACACAACTCACACAGGACGATATAGAATATGCCGATTACATCTGGCAACTTTACTGCAGCGACACTCCCCTCCGACTCGAAACCTTCTCTAAATTCAACGCCTCCCAATTCCCTTACCTCACCGACGCTATTGCCCTTCACCTGCACAGATTCCCCACAGTTAAGAACGGATTAAATCACCTCGAAAACAGCACCCTGGAAATTGCGGCCGGCAGAAAAATAGTATCCAGGGAAAAATTTGTGGAGACCCTGATCAAAAATGAGAGTAATTACGGCTTCGGGGATTTGCAGTATTTGAGGATCATCAATTCCATAAAGCCCTTATTTAAATCGTTCAACCCGGTAAAACTCAGCCCTATGGGCAAAGATGTGTTGAACAAAGTACAAAATTATTATCCCTTTATAAAGCGAGACGATATTTATCTCGGGGGGACCCAAAAATACAGCTTCCTGTATCACGAAGATACAGCCAGGTTATTGAAATTATAATACCCCCCGAAAAAAACAACAGCACCGGAAAGAAGGGCATTTTGTCCTTCTTTCTGTTTTTAACGATATTTTGAATTGACATAGGACCACAGGACGTATGACTTAGTATTTTCGTATGTTCTTATCTTAAGTCATAAGCCTTATAGTCTTACGTCCCAGAACACTTTTTACATGAAAATAGCCGAATCCGAACTTATGCTCAATGCCGACGGAAGTGTGTACCACCTGAACCTGCGGCCGGAAAACATAGCAAGCACCATTATTTTTGTAGGCGACCAGGATCGTGTGGGTAAGATCACCCGTCATTTCGACACTGTGGAATTTACGACGCAAAAACGGGAATTCCGGACAGAGACCGGTATTTACCGGGGCAAAAGGCTTAGCGTGATCTCCACAGGAATAGGACCGGACAATATTGACATTGTACTCAACGAACTGGATGCACTGGTAAACATTGACCTGGAAGAACGCAAGGTTAAAAAAGAACACACCTCCCTCAACATTATCCGCGTAGGCACCTCGGGTGCATTGCAAAAAGATATCCCCGTCGGGGCTTTCCTTGCCAGTTCTTTTGCGCTGGACCTTAACGGCATGTTGCACGCCTACCGTACAGAAAACATTACTGATCCCGAAATAGAAGACGCTTTTATAAAACACACCGGATGGAGCGACCGCAAGGCCAGGCCACTGGTGATCCCTGCCGATGAAAAGCTCCGGGAATATTTTAACGATGAGGAGATCTATCCCGGATTTACCGCTACCGCAGGGGGATTTTACGGCCCGCAGGGACGCGTACTTCGCCTGCCATTACAGGATGCTGAACTCAACCGTAAAATAGACAGCTTTATCCATAAAGAATTGAAAATAACCAATCTCGAAATGGAAACTTCGGCCATTTACGGGCTCTCCAGGCTCCTCGGCCACCGGTCTATATCCCTTAATGCCATCATAGCCAACCGGGCCAATGGCACCTTTGCATCTCAACCGAAAAAGATCGTTGAAAGCCTTATTTCATATACGCTGGAAAAGATACACAAGATGTAGGAGCGGGATTTTATAAAATCTCCTCAAGATCACCTTTGCCCTGCCGGATCACTGCGGGTTCAGGCCCTGTAAGGTCCACTACGGTAGAAGCCATGTTATCTCCATACCCCCCGTCGATGACCACATCCACGAGATTGTCCCATTTTTCGTAGATCAGTTCCGGGTCCGTAGTGTATTCCAGGAGTTCGTCTTCGTCGTGTATAGAAGTCGATACGATCGGGTTTCCCAGTTCCTGCACCAAAGCCTGTGCAATATTGTTGCCCGGCACGCGGATACCCACGGTTTTTTTCTTCTTAAAATCTTTCGGCAGGTTATTGTTCCCGGAAAGGATAAAGGTAAACGGCCCGGGGAGTGCCCGCTTTAATAACTTAAAAGTAGAATTTTCGATCTGTTTCACGTAATCGGACAAATTGCTCAGGTCGGCACATATAAAGGAGAAATTGGCCTTTTCCAGCTTTACACCTTTGATCCTGGCAATACGCTCCAGAGCCTTGGAATTGGTGATGTCACACCCCAGTCCGTAAACAGTGTCCGTAGGATAAATAACCAACCCGCCCCGCTTAAGCACCTTTATCACTTTCTGTATTTCCCTCGGGTTGGGGTTCTCTTCGTATATTCTGATGAGTTCGGCCATATCTACCTTTTTTACTGTGAACAAGCGAAATACAAAAGTATAGAAAAACAGGTACACACCGCTGGCTTATTTCACATATATTACCCCTCCCCTGGTGATAAGTGAAATTTTAAACGACAAAAATATACCGTTCGGTATATTTTTATATATTTGTATATAATTTCACAGACATCATATGTACAGTAAAGCGGAAAGGACATCCAGGCACATCATTGCTTCTACAGCTCCCATCTTTAACCGGAACGGTTATGCCGCCACCAGTATGAGCACCATTACCAGTGCAACCGGACTCACCAAGGGCGCCATATACGGTAACTTCCGGAACAAGGAAGAACTTGCCGTAAAAGCGTTCCGCTATAATGTAAAAAGAATTTTGCGGAAGGTACGCGAACACCAGGAAAGCAGTTCCTCTCCCTTGCAAAAACTCCTCCTCATCACCGATTTTTATCGGAATTACTATGATTTTTCCAGGGATATCGGAGGATGCCCTATTATTAATATCGGTGTTGATGCCAACCATCAGAACAAAAAGCTCCTGGAAGGCGTCAGGGACATTATCCGGAAAATAGAACGCAGCCTTGCAGATATCATAGCGGAAGGACGGGCTCTCGGTGAACTGAAACCCGATACAGACCCTGTAAAAAATGCCCGGCAAATGTTCAGTATCATAGAAGGTGCCGTCTTTATGAGTTTTACGATGGACGACCTCTCCTATTTAGAGAGTACTATGGATATTCTGGAGCGTATGATCCTGGAAGAATGGAAAAACAAGTAATGCAATATTAGTTTACAAAATACAGCAAAAGAAAAAGACAGGCCTGACAGCACACTATTTTTTTAATCACTAATATACCGATCGGTATAAAAAAGAATACTTATGAAAAAACAAAACACCATTTTGGAAAGCAGAACAAAAATACGATTCCAGGACTGCGACCCATTTAACCACCTGAACAACGGCCGGTATCTGGATTATTTTATCAATGCCCGGGAAGACCAGTTGCTGGAATATTACGACATCGACATTTTCCGGATTGCCCGTGAACAAGGGCTTGGATGGGTAGTAAGCAGCAGCCAGGTGGCTTACCTGAAACCCGTGTTCACCATGGAGGAAGTGGTTATAGAGACCCAGCTTGTTCAATATGCCGACAAACACCTGCTCGTGGAAGCCCGTATGTGGGACCGGGACAAAAACATCCTGAAATCACTGGCCTGGCTGAACTTCGTTCACTTTAACCTCAGGACCAATAAAGTACAAAAACACCCGGAAGAATTCCTCGAGCTTTTCCGGGAAATATTACTCCCCGTAAAAAATACTACCTTTGAAGAACGGCATAAAAGTTTCAGGTTTCAAAAGACCTCATGAATGCTTACGTCTGAGGTATTGATAAAAGATCAGAAAGAGGTTGAATGAGATTGATAATGAAGCCCGACAGAATATTAAAATGAATATTCAGTACGCACCCAAAAGAAAAAATGACAAACGAAATTACATACAGTACCTCCGGAGATTTAAAGATCAACGAGCTTCTGGACCTGTTTGAGCATTCGGGCTATTTCCCTTTTAAAGATAAAAATGATACGGAACGCCTCAGGGAAATGTTCGACAATGCCAATCTTGTCGTTTCTGCCTGGCACCGTGGTAAAATTATAGGTATTTCGAGAGCACTTACCGATTTCTGCTATTGTTGTTATTTATCTGACCTCGCCGTCAGGGATGATTATAAAGGAAGCGGCATAGGCAAAAAATTGGTAGAGCTGACAAAAGAAAAGGCCGGCGAACGCTGTAAACTTATTCTTCATTCCAACGCAGATGCCGAAGGCTTTTACCAGAAAATCGGCATGAAGAAAATCAATAGTGCTTACGCAATACAACGGGATTTTTAATGAAAATAAATCGCTATATAGACCATACGCTATTAAAGCCTGTGGCTACCGAAAGGGATATCGAACATCTGTGCAAAGAGGCTCTGCAATATCGTTTTTATTCGGTATGTGTGCACGGTTGTTATGTATCCGTAGCCCGCAAAACCCTGGGCGATGCCGATGACATTCATATATGTGCCGTGGCCGGTTTTCCCCTGGGGGCCATGAGCACCAAAACCAAGATCTTTGAATCGGAACAGGCCATTGCAGACGGTGCAGACGAAATTGATATGGTCATAAACCTGGGATGGCTCAAATCGGGCGATACAAAAAAGGCCCAACAGGAGATCGGGGCCATAAAAAAAGCGATAGGTCCACACATTCTCAAAGTAATTATAGAAACCTGTTATCTTACAGATGCCGAGAAAGCGCTGGCCAGTACCCTGGCCGCAGATGCCGGGGCCGATTTTGTCAAAACCTCCACGGGCTTTGGTACAGGCGGAGCTACGCTTCGCGATATCGAAATCATGAAAGAGGCGGTAGAGGGAAAAGCCCGGCTAAAAGCCTCGGGAGGCATAAAAAGTTTCGAAGTTGCCAAAAAATACATAGATTTGGGAGTTACCCGAATCGGGACTTCCAGCGGCGTAGCCATAGTAAAAGGACTTACTTCTAACGAATCTTACTGACATGAGTTTACATATACGAGCCGAAAAAGGAGAAATAGCAGCAACCGTATTACTCCCGGGCGACCCCCTGAGAGCAAAATGGATCGCAGAAAATTTCCTTACTGAAACCAGGCTATACAATGATGTACGTGGTATGTACGGTTTTACCGGCATGTACAAGGGGCGGCAAATATCCGTACAGGGCACGGGCATGGGTATTCCATCCATAAGCATATACGCCCACGAGCTTATCAACGATTACGGTGCCCGGCAGCTTATCCGGATCGGCAGTGCAGGTTCTTACCAACTCCATATAAAGATCCGTGATATTGTACTGGCCATGTCTGCCTCGACGAACAGTAACATCAACCGTATCCATTTTAACCAGGACAGCTTTGCCCCGACCGCAGATCCCGAACTTTTTCTAAAAGCCGTAAAAACTGCCGAATCCAAAGGGATTGCTGTTAAATCCGGGAATATCCTTACCAGTGACATTTTTTATGACAACGACCCCAATTACTACAAAAAATGGGCGGAATACGGTATACTCGGCGTAGAAATGGAAACCGCCGCGCTCTATTCCATTGCCGCCAAATACGGTGTAAAGGCACTGGCCATCCTTACGGTTACGGACCATCTTATTACAGGGGAGCATATTACTACGGAAGAACGGCAGGTTTCGCTGGAAGAGATGGTCACTTTGGCGTTGGGGATCTAAAGTTTTTTTGGGAAAGATTTATTCTGTTGTAGGGTAACACCCCCCTGCCCCCCTCAAGGGGGGAGCTGTTAGGCTTTTTAACGGAATTAAGCCCCCCGGACACAAGGGGGGCTTGCCCGGACCATCCCATCAAACTAAATCGTATCTCTCGACTCTTGTCAGCAACCTCAAATCACAAATCTAAAACCGTAATTCGTAAATCCGGATAATAGTTATTACTTTTGCTGTCCTTATGCAAAAAAAGATCAACATACAGAATAAACGCGCACGCTTTGAGTACGAGACCCTGGACAAGTATGTTGCCGGGATAGTGCTTTCCGGTACGGAAATAAAATCCATACGTTTGGGGAAGGCCTCTATTGCCGAAAGTTTTTGTGAATTTAACGACCGGGGCGAACTTTTTGTGATCAATATGTATATCCAGGAATATTCGCACGGTACGCATTACAACCACCAGCCCCGGAGTGAACGCAAACTCCTTCTCAACAAGAACGAACTTCGCAAACTGAATAAGGAAGTCAAGAATGTGGGACTGACCATAGTCCCCCTGCGCCTCTTTGTCAACGACCGCGGACTGGCCAAGATGGAAATAGCCCTGGTAAAGGGAAAGAAACTACACGACAAGCGCGAGACTATCAAGGATCGGGATAACAAGCGAAACCTGGACAGGATCAAAAAGGACTACCGCTAAGGCGGGTGGTATTCGGTGTTCATACCTCAATAAGTTTATGCTTTATGGCATACAGCACCAGTCCTACCCTGCTCTTTACCTCCAGTTTTTCAAAGAGTACTTCCCGGTAACCGTCTATCGTTTTCGGGGAGAGGAACATGTTTTCGGCAATCTCTTTATAGGTCCGTTCCGTACAGGCCAGTTTCAGGAATTCCATTTCCCGTTCCTTGAGCCGTAATTTAGTAGTATCTTCCTTCTTGTCAATAGAATCCAGGATGGTATTGGTGATCCTGTCGGAAAAATAAAAGCCTTTGGTAAGCACATCTTCCACCGCTTTTTTAAAAATATCGGGATGGATATCCTTTAATACATATCCCCGGGCTCCCAGGCGGAGCATTTTTATGATCGTTTCTTCCCGGTCGTCTATAGAAAGGGCAAGCACCTTCAGCTCCGGGTTATGCTGTTTTATCCAGGCCATGGTCTCCAGTCCGTCCATAACGGGCATATTGATATCCAGGAGCACCAGGTCGGGAACCCTTTCTCTGTTTTCCATTTCAGTAATAAACTCTTTTCCATTCAGGGCGTGGAACAGCACTTTATACTTATTGAAAGTGGAAACAAGGGAGATAAGGGATTGCGCAAAAAGTAAATGATCATCGACTATGGCAATACCATTATTATTCATTTTTGGTTTTGGTTGGTTTATAGGGATATACCAAAGTTACTGAAACTCCTTCATTTATTTTAACATTTAGCGATAATTTTGCTCCGATCAATGCCGCCCTTCTTCGCATATTGAAGATCCCGACCCCCCGATCTGTATCTTTTAAATCGAAACCCACACCATTATCTGCAGCAGAGATAACGACCTCTCCCGGCAGGTACCGGATGCAAACAGACAACAGGGTGGCCCTGGAATATTTGATACAGTTGGAAAAGCATTCCTGGAAGATACGGAAGATGATCACTTCGTCCTTTTTGTCAATGGAAACGGCCTTTCCTTCTACTTTAAAATCCACTTTAAGAAAGTTGAGGCGTTTAAACCGGCCCACTTCTGCCCTCAGGGCCTCTTCCAGGCCTACGTTCAGGATAAAATCTGCATTGAGTGAATGCGACAATTGCCGTATTTCGTTCACGCCCCTGCCCAGGATGTCTGTGGCTTCCTCAAATTGTTTTTTCTGTGCTTCAGGAACCTGGTTTTCCAGCATGGTAAGCTGCATCTTGGCCACGGAAAGCAATTGCCCGATATTGTCGTGCAGTTCCCAGCTTACGTTCTTCAGGGTCTGTTCCTGTATTTCGGTCTGGGTCTTTGCAAGTTCTTCCTCGAAACGTTTTTTGTCCTCGGCTTTTTCTATCAGCAATTTGGTTTTTTGTCGATGATAGGCTAAAAAGAAAGCAACAACAAAGATCACCAAAATAACGATAAGTACACTTACGTATATGATTAGGCTTATTATTTCTTTTTCATTTGCCATTAAAATAAAAATAGCTGGAACTGCTTTATCTTTCACCGAATGAGTCTGTTTTTTCAAACTGAATTTACCGGCGGGAACTGTGTTTTTTATTCTTTCGTGATTGCCACACATTAATTAAAAAACCGATAATAAAAGAACCATACATAACATAGCATGAAGGTACCAAAATGAAAGAATATATAGATTTTGAAAAATTAAAATATTCTGCAAAAATAAATATAGGAATAGTAACCAAATTGAAAAACAATATACCTACGGTTATCCAAAAGTATAAATTCAAATAAAAAGTAAAAATTCTATTGCTGGTTATCAAGGAGTAAAAATATATTGAAGCCGCAATAAAAACACATATAACACCCGCTATTTTATGATTGACCAACATAGTCCGGTTAAATAACGAATAATTACCAATGTGATCTATTACAACCAAAACAGTATATAAAATTAACAGGAAGTATATTGTTTTTTTATACCTTGATTCAACTATCTGAATAAAGAAGAAAAGAAAAAAATAAAAAGTTGAGATTGAGTATATATTATATATCCAATGCGTACTATTGACAATGACTTGCGGGATGACCTGTTTAAAATTCACACCCAAAAATATGGTTTCATTAAAGGCCAGTATCCTTAAAAAACCGAAGAATTCAGTAACAACAGTGACCAACAAATAATATAAAATAATATTGAAAGCCCTACTTCTGTTTTTTTCATAAGTAGAAATTGCTACTATTAATGTTAGTATTTCTATAAAGAATATAAAGAAAAATTTATTTTTTTCCATTAAAGATAATAATTACAATAGCCTCATTGCAGATAGAAAGAATATTGCCTTTTTTAGTATCGGGAGTAAGCCGGGTAATTTCATCCAAAAGTTAGAATATTTCCCCAATATTTTACTTCGGGGAAATATTCGTAAGATCAATTAAAACCAAATTATTTATAATTGATTATACTTTTAAAATTTAGTCTGCATACTTTTCAGAAGGAGGTTCTCCCTGTCCGCCATAATTATAAGAATCGATTTCCGTAATTTCCTCTGCATAATAAAACACAGGAGACAAATTCACCACAGCCCCTTCCTGCCGTTCCGCTTTCCTCCCGGCAGGGGAAATAAACATGGTCATAAAGTTCTGCTTTTCTCCATAATCATCTTCATCCGGATAGATGCCGAAGTAAAAGCGATAACCTTCCAGCGCATATCCCTTTTCCCAGGCTTCCTGCTTGACCCAGGCAAAATAGTGTTCCAGTTCTTCCACAGTATAATAAGTGTAGCTTGCCAGTTTAAAATCTGCTTTATTATCCCTGGGGACAAACCCGGCCTTTTGCATTCTGTTCAGCCTGGCCGTATCTTTTGTTCCTTCCATAAGTTCCGTGAGCTCATCCACAAACCGGCCACTTAATCTCGCCGCCTGTTCCTTGTCTATTGTTTTTTTCGGCTTTTCCACTTCAGGAGGCTGGCAGGAACCTAAAATAATTAAAGTGCATAAGGCCATAAACAAGAAGCCCCGTTTACATAAGGTAGTTTTCATAATAAAAAATTTTTATTGGTTTAGTTAAAAGTATGGAGAAAACGATAAAGAGGAAAGCCTCCTTTACGAAAAGGGGAAAAATCCCCTTTTAATTCCCGGGAAAACACCCTTGTGCCTCCGTATTGGTGGAAACACCTTTGTCCTGCATGTTAAACTATCCCGAAAACAGACAGCAAACTGCTCCTGAAGTGAAGGTAAAATGATACCATGTTTTTAGCCCCGGAGCCTGATATCTATGGTGTCGCCCACCTTCTTCTGCCCCAGTACGGAAACACTTTTTTCTGTAAGCTGCAGAATACGCGGGTATCCTCCGGTGGTCTGGCAGTCTTTCATCAGGACGATCATTTTTCCGGAAGGGGTTAGCTGTACGGTTCCTGGTAAAGTAGCCGAAGTGATAATACCGAAATCGTTGGGCAACAGTTGTTCTTTGAGTTGATAAGCCATACGGTTGTTCTGTGGAGAAACGGTAAATGTTGCTGTTCTGATCCGCTCCTTATCGGCTTCCGGTAACAGCTCGTATTCCGGGCCGGGAAATACTTCTATATGCGTGTCAAATAAAAATTCGTTGTCGATCTTTATTTCGATAAGGTTTTCTATATCGCCCTCATAGGGCTGGTAAGGCAGGGTGTTCCCTTCAACAATACGGGCGGTTTGGGTTACGGGAATATAGAGCGACCTGCTTCCCAGTACTTTTTCAGTCTTAAATCCATCTTTTATCCCCAGGTAAGCCCGGAAACCTCTTTGCAGTTTTCCGAAGGACAACACGTCCCCGGAGTTTATTTTTATTACCCGGTTATAGGGTATTTTCGCATCATTTACGGCGGGCTGCATTTCTGCCCCGGTGACCACAATATGTGTAGGTTCGGTAAATTCCAGGTCGGGCCCGGTCATGGTCGTTTCCAAGACAGCGGCATTGTCGTCATTGTTCAGCAAGCGGTTGGCCAGTGTTGCGGAAAAAAGGTCCATAGCACCGGAAACAGGAACTCCCATGTCCCGGTATCCTGTTCTTCCCGCGTCTTGTACAGAAGTGTAAAATCCGGGCTTTAATACCTTAATCATGCCAATTCTCTTTCTCTATTTTATATACCCCTGCTGCCGCTTCAATGCTTATCAGTTCGTGTTCGGCTTTTTTCACCCGGTAGAATTGTACTTTGTCGCCAATCTTTATTTTACAGGGTTTTTTCGCGTAAGGGTCGAACAGCTTTACCGGGGAGTTTCCGATAATGTTCCATCCGCCCGGACTTTCCTGCGGGTATATACCGGTCTGCTTCCCTCCTATACCTACGGCTCCTCTGGCTACCTTGAGCCTGGGGTCGCTTTTTCTCGGGGAAAAGAGCCTTTCGTCCAATCCGCCAAGGTACATGAAACCCGGCAGGAAACCAATGGCAAACACCGTGTAAACCTTCCCGGTATGCAGCGTTATAAGCTCATCTTCAGGCATGCTTTTTTCACTGGAAAGAAGTTCCAGGTCCAGCCCGAATTCTTTGTCATAGCATACGGGAAACTTCCACAGTCGCCTTTTTAAGGGTTTATTTTTACGATTGGAATACAGCTTGCGGAACCTTTCGGTCATGTCCCCTACCTGTATTTTTTCAGGGAAAATAACAAGAAGGGTGTGATATGCAGGAACCAGTTCACACTCGTCCCGAAAGGCTTTACGGATCATTTTCCTGAAACGGATCACATCTTCCAGGACAGCCTCGTCTATCTCTCCGGGCCATTCAATGAGGATGGCCCTTTCACCCATGGGCCTGTATGTGAGGTCATAGCTTTTCATAGGTAAAGTCATACCGCTAATTACCAAAAAAACTCCAGGATTTAAAAGTAAAACCAGCGTAAATTTATAACGAACCTGTTTAAACTTTCCTTAATTGAAGCGAGAAAGTTTAAATGAGTTGGAAATATAATGGCCTATTGATAAAGATACGTATAATTTTTATATTTTTGTCGTATAAACGAAAAACCAGAGAGTTATGGATGCCAAGATCACCTTGTCCTTTGACGAGGATGTCATTGATAAGGCCAAAGAGTTTGCCCGGTCCCAGAACGTCAGCCTGTCAAGGCTTACGGAGTTCCTGTACCGGCAAATTACCAGCGGGCACTACCAAAACCTGGAAGAATTGCCCATTGCAAGCTGGGTAGGGATGGTGGCAGAAGGTGAGGCCGAGTACAAAATAAAACCCCGAAGCAGAAAATCGGCCAAAGAAGAATACTTCAAAAACAAAAAATGAAGGTCTTTATCGATGCCAATATACTGGTCTCGGTACTGAACAAGGAATACCCGCTGTTCAGTTATTCTTCGAGACTTTTAAGCCTGGCGGACAGCAAAAAGTTTAAGTTGTTCACCTCTCCCGTATGCCTGGCCATTGCTTTTTATTTCTCCGAAAAGAAAAGCGGCAGAAAAATGGCTAAACAAAAGATACAGACAATTATTTCCAGGATCCATATTGCCGAGGCCGACCGGAAGGCAGTTATGCTTGCCGCACAGCACAAAGCCGTGGAAGATTTTGAGGACGGCCTGGAATACTACGCCGCCTTAAATGCCGGATGTCAATGTATTGTAACAGAAAATACCTGTGATTTTTATTTTTCGGAGATCGAAGTATTGCAGGCTTATCAGTTCCTGGAACAACATGTGATAAAACCTTCATAAATTATTCGAAACATCTTCGAACTACTATTCCCTCGCAAAGCAGCCTTATAACCCTCACCGGCGTTTAAATTCTTTTGAAAGGAATTCCAGTATTTCCACCGCATGTGCATTATCGCCATGCAGGCAAAAGGTATCGGCTTTAATGGTGATCTTATTTCCTGTTGTGGTAAGTACTTTTCCTTCTTTTATCATAACCAGCAGGTGTTCCAGGACTTTTTCCTTATCGTGGATTACGGCATTCTCTGCGCTTCTCGGTACCAGGGAAAGGTCGTCATTGTAATTTCTGTCGGCAAATGCTTCATATTTTATCCGGAAACCTTCGGAAACTGCAAGGCTTTCTATTTCGGAATTATACGGAGCATATATAAAAACGCTTTCCCTGTATTCTTCAATAGCGGACAAAAATATTTCTGCCGTGCTTCTGTCCCTGGCCATATCATTATACAGGGCCCCGTGCGCTTTTATGTGGAAGAACGCAGTTCCTTTTTCTATTACGATATCTTCCAACGCCTTCACCTGTTCCCGGATCGACGCGATCAGGTCTTGACGCTCTAGCTTTACGGATCTGCGACCGAAATTTTCCCGGTCCGGATAGGACGGGTGTGCCCCTATCTTTACGCCGTGCTCTACGGCAAGGTTTACCACTTTCCGCATGGCCTCCTCATCTCCGGCATGGCCGCCACAGGCTATGCTGCACGAAGATATACAGGGCATTAACAGATGTTCGTTGTCCAGGCCTTCGCCTACGTCGCAATTGATGTCTATGGTCATATCAGTTCAAGGTTCAAGGTTCAAGGTTCAACCCTTCGACACTTCGGCTGCGCTCAGTGCAGGCAAGCTCAGGGAGACAGGTTCAAAGTTCAAGGTTTTACCCATCGGTCCCTGAGCAAAGCCGAAGGGAAAGTTCAAAATTTTGGTCCCTGGGCCCCTCGATTAAACTCAGGATAAACTAAAGCCGAAGGAGGTTCAAAATTATTGAAAATGCGGGGTTCAGAAAACGAAAGTTCATTATTTCGTTACCATCCGAAAACTTTAAATATACTACGTATTCCTAAAAGGATGGTAATAAGGATGATTACCCCGGAAATCACATTCTGCAAGACCGTATTTTTATACCTGCCCAACACTCCTGCCTTATTGACCACCCACCATAAAAACAGGGCTATCACGGGAAGCAATATACCGTTGGCCACCTGTGCAAACAGGATCAGTTCTATGGGATTAAATCCCAGGGAGGCAAAAAGCACCCCGACACCGATCACTGCCATCCATACCACCCGGAACCTGGTATCTTTCAGGGAGGCATTCCAACCGAAACAACCGTTGGCCACATAGGCAGCAGCCAGCGGAGCGGTCACAGAAGAGGTGATCCCGGCTGCAAACAGGCCTGTTCCGATAAAATAGACGGCAAACCTGCCGTAAAGCGGTTCCAGCCCTTTGGCCATATCCATAACATTGCTTACATCGGTAAGTCCACTTCCTGCGGCAGTAATAATGATGGCCATGGACACCAGGCCGCCCAGAATTACAGAGACCAGCGTATCTTTCCGGGCGGCTTTGAGATCGTCCGGGCTTTTCCATCGCTCCCCGACCAGCGAAGCGTGTAAAAAGAGGTTGTAGGGAACCACGGTAGTCCCCACCAAACCAATAACCGTAAGGATACTTCCTTCTGAAAAGCCGGGAATAAAAGCACCCCGTAATACAGCACCAATATCGGGTTTAGTGAGGACTGCTGCGAGTATAAAAGACAGGCTCATCACTAATACCAGGCCTATCATACATCGTTCCAGCACCTTATAATTTTCGATAAAGAGCAGCATAAAAGCCATTGCACCGATAAGTAAAGGATAAAACGGGGTAAAACCCGCTCCGAAGACACCTGTCATCCCCAGGGAAGCCCCACTAAGATTTCCTGCTTCATAAGCTGCATTTCCAATCACTACTGCTGAAAGGACAAGGATTATGGCCGGTATTTTTAAATATTTATGACGTATCTGAGCTTTTATAACATCTGCAAGGCCAAGGCGGGTTATTATACCTATACGGGCGGCCATTTCCTGCAGGATCACTGTGGCTATTATGGAAAGTACCATAGCCCATAACAGGGTGTAACCGAAGCCTACTCCGGTCAGGGTACACACGGTTACGGTACCGGGACCTATAAATGCAGCCGCCACCAGGGTGCCGGGTCCTATATTTTTAAAAAACTTAAACATTAATGCGCAGTTTGCAGGGCATAAACGGCAAATGAGCCCAGCCAGTGTGTACCCTCATAATTGTTGTCCACAATATTGGGGAGGGAATGCAACACGTGGTCATTGGCCATCTTTCTCAAATGTCCGTATTCCGGAAAATCTTTGGCGATGCCGTAGAGACACCAGGCCCTGCTGAAGTTCACCCCGTCAAGGTGCACCAGCTTGCCGTCTTCCCGGTCAGATACTTTTCCCTGTTCGAGCCTAAACGATGATTTTCCGAGCTGTGGCAGGAATTTTTGCAGCCACCCGCGAAATTCTTCTTTAGGGAGTATCCGCCTCATGATATCCGCTTCTTCGAGGCAGGGTGACAGAAAATCAAATCCGCCCGGTTCCCAGGTCATGGGGCAATCCGCATCACTCAGGTAAAAATCCCTGGCCCTTTTTTCGATAAGTTCGAGGAGTTCTGTATGGTTTACGGTTTTGGCATAATCATAGGCGAATGTCAACCCGAATGCGGTGTTGGTATGTTCTCCTACTCGGATGGGGTAGTTCAGTTTTGGTAAAAAATCCAGGTATCCCCGGATAATGACGTCGGTAAGCGGTTGCAGATTGCCCTCCAGTTCCCTGGCCAACGGATCATTCCAGGTATGTAGTTCTTCGGCCAGTTTTAGCAGCCATGCCCATCCGTAGGTGCGTTCATAGGACGGTTCTTTATCAAAATAGGCTATTTCACCACGGATATTTTCTTCGGAGATATTGCCCCGTAATTTTTGCCTTGCCTCTTCCGCATTTGCCATATCCGGGAACTGTTTTAGCAAACTTACCAGCATCCAGTGCCCGTGTACGGACGAATGCCAGTCGAAACACCCGTAAAAGGCAGGGTGTAATTTTTGGGGAGCCTGTATATCGGTGGAATCGTTCAGGGTCTGGCTTAATTTGTTGGGATATTCGGTCTGCATGCATTCCAGCGGCAATCGGACAAGCCTGTTGGCTTCTTTTAAAGTAAGCTGTAATATCCGGGTGTCCTCCGCAGTTTCGGTAGAAGTATTTTTCTGCTTGTCAGGAGTGCAGCAGGTGAGTAAAAGGATCAGTATGGTAAAAAGTTGCTTCATTTGGTAGATGTTAGACATTAGATTTTAGATGTATTGGAGATTGTTTTTTGTTTTTTATGATCTGGTGACGAGCTACAAGGTCCTGCACCTTTATCGTTGGGGCGCAAGATCTTGCGCCCTTACCATCGTTTTTTTTATCTATCTCATATTATCATATTCGGAGGGAGCGTTATCCCAGCCATCCTTCCCGGTCCAGGCTGCGGTATTGTATGGCCTCGCTGATATGGTTACCCGATATATGTGTGGCATGGTCCAGGTCGGCAATGGTCCGGGCTACCTTGAGTATGCGGTCGTAGGCCCTGGCGGAAAGGTTGAGCCGTGTCATGGCATTCTTTAAAAGTGCTTTGGAGGCGTCGTCGAGTTCGCAATATTCCCTGATCTGCCTGCTGCTCATCTGGGCGTTGTAGTGGATATTTTCAGTATCCTTAAAGCGGGAAGCCTGTATTTTCCGGGCCGCAGTTACCCGTTTCCGGATATCCACACTACTTTCGCCCTTACGATCGTCCGAGAGTTTTTCAAAGGGTACCGGGGTTACTTCAACATGAATATCTATACGGTCCAGGAGCGGACCGGATATCTTGCCGAGATAGCGTTGCATTTCCGTGGGAGACGAAGTTACGGGAGCATCGGGGTCATTAAAGTACCCCCCGGGACTGGGATTCATACTGGCAACCAGCATAAACGATGAGGGATAGGTGATGGTAAATTTAGCCCTGGAAATAGTAACTTCCCGGTCTTCCAGGGGTTGGCGCATCACTTCCAGTACATTGCGTTTAAACTCGGGGAGTTCGTCAAGGAATAAAACACCGTTGTGTGACAGGGATATTTCTCCCGGTTGAGGATATGTACCGCCTCCGACCAGGGCTACGTCGGAAATGGTATGATGTGGCGATCGGAATGGCCGGGCTGTCATTAACCCGGAGTTTTCCATCCGGCCTGCCACGCTGTGTATCTTGGTGGTTTCGAGGGCTTCGTGAAGGGTCATGGGCGGCAGGATACTGGGGAGCCTTTTGGCCAGCATGGTCTTCCCTGCTCCCGGCGGCCCAATAAGAATAATATTGTGCCCGCCTGCCGCAGCAATCTCCATACATCGCTTTATGCTCTCCTGCCCTTTGACATCGGCAAAATCGTGCTCAGGGAAATCGAGTTTGTTGTAAAACTCTTCCCAGCTGTCTACTTTAACAGGTTCCAACAGCTTTTTGTTGTCAAAATGATCGATCACCTGTTTGATGTTTTCCGCTCCATATACTTCCAGGCCGTCTACCACAGCGGCTTCTTTTGCATTTTGTTCCGGAAGGATCAGCCCTTTAAACCCTTCTTCCCGGGCCTGTAATGCTATGGGCAAGGCTCCTTTGAGAGGTTGCAGGCTGCCGTCCAGGGACAGCTCCCCCATGATGATATATCGTTCTATACCTTCGCTTTTTATCTGCCCGGAAGCGGCCAGTATACCGAGTGCCAGCGTAAGGTCATAGGCCGAACCTTCCTTGCGCAGATCGGCAGGCGCCATGTTTATGGTGATCCGCTTTCCAGGGATCTTGTAGCCCGTATTCTGCAATGCAGCGGCTATCCGGTAATTGCTTTCCTTGATAGCATTGTCCGGCAACCCTACCAGATAATACCCCACACCGGTAACTACATTGACCTCTACGGTGATTGTTGTGGCCTCTACCCCGAAGACGGCACTTCCGTATATTTTTGTCAGCATTTGATATTTTTTTGTTTAAAAATATAAAAATTAACATATATGTAACGGAAGGTTCTTAACTTTGTATTCTCAAAGCCATAAAGTTATATTGTGTTTTATCTTCATCATTTATATATAACCTATTGGAAAGTCAAATCCCTTATCGGGGTCTGTTAAGGCCTCCGGCGGGTTTTTGCTTTGTCTTTTTTCCACTTTTTACATTTTATCAAAATAAAAACACGATCAATGTTCAAGACATTGATCCAAAGCAATATTTATAACCCCTATTGCCACACATGGCACAAACAACGCAACACACCATAAAAAAGTACGAAGTACGAAGGCAGAAGTACGAAGTGGAATTAATCCATATGTAAAACTTCGGACCTCGTACCCAAAAAACAAACCAATGAAAAAAGAAACGATTATTAAAGACATCATAAAGCACAAGCAAAATCCGAATCTGAAATTCGTGCTGAAGGAAAAGACCGAAGCCTTTGCTTCCCATCTGTTCTACACCTTGTTTGACAACGATACTTCGGTAGCAGAGAACATAGACCTGCTGGAAGAAGAATTCCAGGAGATCGTAGACCTGGCCTGCTGGGCCCCGGGAAAACCCTGCGGGAAGATCTGGGAAAGCTACCTGAACGAACTTCCGGAACTCCTGAGAAAACTAAACCTGGATGCTCAGGCCATTGTGGAAAACGACCCGGCTTCCCGGACTATCGAAGAGGTATGCCTCGCTTACCCCGGATTTTATGCCATTGCCATTTACCGGCTTTCCAGGCCCTTATACCTCTACGGCCTTCCCATCGTTCCCCGGCTGATGACGGAGTATGCCCACCGGCTTACGGGGGTGGACATTAACCCCGGGGCGCAGATCGGCGAATCTTTCTTTATTGACCATGCCACAGGGATCGTGATCGGGGAAACCACCGTGATCAAAGACCGCGTAAAGATCTACCAGGGGGTGACCCTCGGTGCTCTTCATGTGGAAAAATCACTGAAAGATATAAAGCGGCACCCGACCGTGGAAAGCAATGTCACCATTTATGCCAATGCTACCATACTGGGAGGGAAAACAGTGATCGGGGCCAACAGTATCATAGGAGGAAATGTGTGGCTTACCAATTCCGTACCGGAAAATTCACTGGTTTATCACACGCCGGACATTAAGATCAAATCGAACGGGGAGATAAAGAATCAGGGATAACCATCCGGGTTATCCAGGAATTATGCCTTTTTACCCTATGAACTTTGTGTCCTCGTGCCTTTGTGGCTGTTTTTTGCCACGAAGGCACTGAGACACTAAGGGTTTTATATTTTTATTTGTATTTCCTGTTTCTTCAGTTTGATGGCATAGGCTCCCCTTACCCTTTTATAAGGGAGTTTTTTATCGGCCCCATCTATCCTTAAATATGCTACCGGAGTAAATTTGTCTTTAGGATCTAATGTAATTTCCACCTGACCTGACTTCAGGTTATAACGCACCTTTTTAAAGGTCCCTGCATCGAGCGTAAGCCAGAGCTTTCCGGGAGCGATATAGACCCTGTTCCGGGCAGCGGTGGTGATCTCAACTTCTGTTTGTTTCCCTTCTGCTATGACATTTCCGCCGAAAGCCAGCCATCCCATGTCATCGTCCCTTGTGATATATGTTGCCGTATTTACTGCATATCCGAAAAAACCGGAGCCGTAATCCCCGGAGAGGCCGTCTATTTGCAATGTAGAAGGGAACGAATGAAAAGCTGCCGGGCCGAAACCGTCGCGGGTAATATTGGAAATGGCCCCGAGCAGTCCGCCGTAACCTGTTTTCAGCAAATAGAGGTCTTCCGGGGCTTTCCTGAACTGCGTAAGTACGGGAATGGCATTAAGCCCCGACCCGTAATGATGTATTTGCCGCTCTACACGCGATAATTTGCCTCCGTAGAGAAAATCCCAGTACCTGCGGGCATTGCCGTTATATGCCCAGTGTGGTATTACGGGCATATACGCCAGGATGGCATTGAGTGTAACCAGGGCTTTTTTATCAAACCCGAAATAATCAGACCAGGCATAGACCTCTTCCTGCCCGGTGGAGTCCCACGGCATTTCACTGCCAAACGGATAGCTGAGTCCTTTCCAGTGTTCTGCTCGCGCTCTCATCCTGGCCTCCAGATCGTCTGCCATTTCGGTTAATCCTTCACGATACAGATCTTCGAGTATCAGCAAAAATACCGTGCCTTCCATCTGTCCGAACTGGGCATAGTGCGGAGCCAATTTTGTCATGGCCACCGTTGTGTGATAGGCATTTTTCAGGTACCAGTCCCACTTCCGGCCGGAAACCAGTCCCGTACGATACCTGGACAAACGGTACATCACCCAGTAAGCCGCTGCTACATGAGGATAGTTGTATGACCTGCCCACATCATCGGCTCCCTCCCTGTTCCACGCCGCCCAGGTGGTATAGTCGATATTTTTGTCATAGGTCCCTTCGGGCATCTGCTCCGGTTCGTAGTAAAAGACACTTTTCTTTACGCCATATTTCCGGGGGCCGTCACTGTGCTGAATGGTCCCCCAGAGGGTTTCGTCCACAAAGCGTTGTAGTTTTTCCAGTTCTTCCTTATCGGGTTGTATGAGTTGTTTCATCACAGCGCCGAGCCAACTACCCGCGCCCCCTTCGTCACTCAGCCCGGCGATCCAGGCGCGGCTGTCCTGGCTCACCTGTTTTTTCTCTTCGTAATCATAACTGATTACAGAAGGATTGCGATGAAAGGGATCATTTTTCCCGTCGAACCATTGTTCCGTCAAAAGGAAACGGCCGAAGTCCTCAACGACCTCACTTTCCGGTTTTATGATCTTATAATGAATGGTTTGCCTGAGTCCGTCTTTGTACCGGACGGTAAGCCGGGCCCTGCCCCATTTTTTTCCGTAAACGGCATACTTTTGTGCTCCTTTTGAGGTTGTCCTTTCTGTTTCGAGCTCCAACGCCCCTTCCGGCTCTACTTTAAACGAATCCACATCTTCGGTGTACCGGAGAAAAAGGTGTGCTTTTACATCCATGGGGATCACATATCCGGGAATCCCCGTGACTACCGGACGGCTTTGTTCTGCCAGGACATCCGGGACTTTCCGGATATCATCGGCCAGTACGAATTTCAGGGTATAATTCCGGGAATCCCCCGGACGGAGGGTTACCGAGGTCGGTACATTCCATTGTTCTGCTCCTTTCCATTCATTTTCGGCGTAGGCACGACTGTGTGCCATCCATTCGTGGAATCCCTCGAAAACAATACTTCTGGGGGTAGGATCGTCCAGCAAGGGACGATAGGCTTCAAAAGACATATGCTCTCCGGGGATGACCAGGAGGTCAGGCCCGTTCCCGTGAAGGCGTTTGACTTCCAGGTAACCCGCCTCCAGGCCTGTATAAGGATCAAAGAATACATTTTGTGCATGAGCTTCGTCCAGCGACTTGCCTTCGAGGATATTATTGAAGATCATGGGAATACCAAGGGCTCCTATTTCCACATCTTCGGAAGAGGTATTGGTAATTTCGAACCGCATGACGAGGTTTTTGCCCGCGGTTTCGTAATAGCGCTTCACAGACACCGGGATATCTTTCGGCAAGGTTGCGGACAGGTCTGCCGCCGCAAGTATATTGCCCGAAGTATTTAACGGTTGTACTGCCGATCGTTTTGCCGCCGTGGAATAACTTTTCCAGGCACCTCCGGCCTGCCTTATCCTGAGGTTGATATCCCCCAGGTGATACAGACTGTCCTTGTCGCGAATATTTAAACGGTCGCCCGGGGTAAAATCGAAATCCGGAACGGAAGCCGGGGACAGGGCGGCTACGGTCTGTGAGGATTTTACCAGTTTGAGCCGAAAATCCGGGGTTTTATACGTTAAAAAGCCCTTTTCCAGTTCCAGTACCGAGGGTTTACCGGTGATCCTGCTCCAGTAATCCTGGGCCATTGTGGTTTGAATGGAAATAAGGGTTAGGATGAAGGTAAACTGGTATTTTAGAAACTTTATCATTTTTATGTCTGGTTATTTTTAATCCCATTAAATGGTTTTTATTTTCCAAGGCCTGTCCTGAGTTTTTTCAAAGGATGGCAATCTCCTTCAGGTAAGTGCCAATCTGCGGGGAGATTGCCACGCTTCGCTCGCAATGACGCAGAAATGTCATTACAATTTATGCGATTGCTTAAATGCTATCTCTCGCAGTGGCATATTACCTTCATAAAACCCCGTTCATCCGGGTAAATACTTTTGCTTTGTTTAAAGGGTTTATTCCAGCGTAACATCAAGGTAGACCGAATGACGCCCGTAGGTTTCGTAAAAAGGTTTGAACACTACACCGTCAATAGTGAATTGCAATTGCCCCGGGGTGCCTTTAACCGATTTGCTGATATCTTTGGCATTTAAGTTTATTTTACGCCACTCCTTTCTCGGTTCCGGTTCTCGGGCGGCGAGCAGTACCGGTCCGTAAAACAGACTGGCAATGTTTTGCTGGTCCATTACCGGCTCAAGGCGGAATGTAAATGGCATTTGTAATGCTACGGTATCGCCGTCTTTCCATTTACGGCTTATGGTAAGGTAGCTTCCCGGCCTGGTTCTGAACTTTTTCTCCCTGCCATTGATCTTTACAAAAAATCCCCGGGTAGCCCATTGCGGAACGCGCACATTCAGATCGAATTGTCCGCTCCCTTTAATGGTCAGAAGGGTGTGGTCTTCTTTCGGGAAATCAGTGGTTTGCTCCACAGTAATATTGCGCTCGTTCCACTTTAGTGTTGAAGGGATATAAAGGTTTACATAAAGGGCAGTGTTATCCTTATTTTTAAAATAAATGGAATTCTGCAGTTTGGTACTGCTTTCTATGGCTGTACCATTGCAGCAGGTAAAACCTGTCATACCGGGATTGCCAAATTGTTTCACGGACCCCGGTCTGAGCGGAACATGATAGGTATTGGCCGGGCTGTTCTCGGCTACGGAAGCGAGAATGTGATTGTACAGTCCGCGTTCATAATAATCCATCAACTCCGCCCGCTGATCGTACAGGAACAGGTTCCTGGTCAGTTTCAGCATGTTATACGTAGCACAGGTTTCGTTCTGTCCGCCGGCAGAGAATCCGTTCTCGTAAAGCGTAGCCGGCTGGCTGATAAAGCATTCTGCATTGGCAGGGTTACGCGCCCCTGCAACCCCTCCGATACTGTACATATAATCGTTCGTTATCTTATTCCAGAAGTTATCGGCCACCCGGTAATATTCTGGGGCATCGGAGTCGCGATATATTTCGAGTGCTCCCACAACCTGGGGAATATGCTGATTGGCATGTAGTCCGCGAAAAGTGTCTACATTTTTGGCCAGTCCGTGCGAATGCTCTGCATCTCCAAAAAACATATCGATATTATCAAATAACCGGGCTGCTTTCAGGTAGCGCTCTTCACGGGTGATCCGGTATAAACGTGCCATAGCCTCATTCATTCCGCCGAACTCGCCGGCAATGTAGGTATTCCACATCTTTATGAGTGTCCCTGTGGGTAACCGGCTTAAGCGGGCATATACCCAGTCTCCCATACCCGTAGCCACATCAAGAGCTTTTTTATTACCGCTTACTTCATAGACATCCATCAACCCGGCCAGGATTTTGTGCAAGGTATAATAAGGTGCCCACACCTGGGTATCCTGCCCTCCGTAGGAGGCTCCGTTTTCCAGCATAATAAACTGGTCGGGAGGGTAGGCGCTGATAAATCCTTCGCCCCAGTTCCAGTAATCGGTACGGATACCGGCTTCGCTAAGATCGGAATCATAATCCTGTTTTCCCGGGCCAGGGGGCACGGCTATTGGATCAGACACACACCCGGTACCGGCTTCTCCCGGTCGCCCGGACATTTGCGACAATTCATACAGGGTATTTACCATATAGCCCATCTTATCGGCAAAATTTTCCCGGAGCGATTTATCGTATGCCGTACCGGCATAGGCTTGTGCGATCGCTGTGAGGTAATGCCCCGTAGCATGCCCCCGCAATTTGGTTTCCTGGCTATCCCAGACCCCAAGGGGCTTTGCTCCCCGGGGTTGCTTTTGTCCAAAGGCATTGCGGAACATATAGAGGAAGGCGTCAGGGTTTGTTTTGGCCAGGGTGGTTATGAATTTATCGCGATTCTCCATGAACCTGGTATGATGTCCATGAGAGGCCGGCCTTAAGAATACCTGATCCAGGTCAAAAGCCTCCAGTCTGCGGCGGGGCGTGGCGGGTTCTTCCCCACCTTTTACCGTTACCGTAGCTTTCGGCCGGAGATCCGTACCGGCAATCCGGCCGGTCACGGTGTAATGCCCCGGTTGAAGCACATCACTGTTATCTGCCGGAGCCGGCCAAAGTACACGTACTTTCGGGCCATCCGGCACATCTCGATATGTTCCCTCTACATAAGGTGGTAACTGCGGTAAATAGCCTACCTTAGTCTCTACCTCAACATCCGGTACATCAACCAGGTATTCATTGTAAAGTTGCGGTGTGGCCGGGGAAAATTCCGGGAGATCGTCTTCCTGCCTGCCCATAGTTGCAGTATCTTCATTTACACCTTTCAGGGCATTGTAATAAATTCTGGCGACCTGCTTTGTATGCAGGGAAACACGATAAATGCGGAAATCGTGTATACCGGCATTGAGATATGGTTCTCCGGGTAAAAGCGATTTTCCGATACAGAGCAGGTTATTTTCACCAGACTCATCATTAAACACTTTTCCCAACTCCAGGGGCATATCCCCGGTTTCTCCTACCTGCTTTCCATCGACATATGTACGCATGGATTTTGAGGGAAGGTCGACAACCACGGCAAGATGTACCCAACGATTAATCGCTATTGCTGATGAAACCGGGCCGCTTTCGCCTTCGGTACCTGTTGCGATCAATGCCTGATATCCTTCCCGGGCATCCGTTCCGGAAGGTGCGGCAAAAAAATGTGTTCCGGCATTCGTCCCGAAATCGAAAAAACGTTGACCGCGTTGCTCCGAACGCAGGTAGACCCACCCTGTTATACTGAGCGATTCTATTCCTGTCAGCGCCTCTCCGGGGATAGAGACAAAAGATCTTCCCTTGCCGTGAAGTGACAAAACCTCCCCGAACCTGTCGTCATTGATAAATCCTGCGCCTGAACCCTGAATTCGGGCGTGCAGATTATTGCGGGACCAGTCTTTGGTATCCCCGTCGAATATATAGCGTGCAACCAATCCCGTCTCCCCTATACCGTCTAATATCTGATCACCGCCTTGTGCCCGGAGATATCCAAACCACGTACCGGCCAGGCAAAACCCGGCGATCATAATGCTTTTAATTTTCTTTGTAACCATTACCTTTACGATTATTGTCGATATCGGGAGGCCTGCTCCCATCATTTATACAATACCCCGTACTAAATTAATGAACTTTTCATTCGTTTATGACACCTAATATCCCGGATTCTGTTTCAGGTTGGGATTGGTATTCATCTCTTCATATCCAATAGGGAACAAGGCAGTATGCGATCCCTGAGGGGTATGATCATACCAGTTTTTTGTTTGATATACCCCGAATCTGATAAGGTCTGTCCTTCGTCTTGCTTCGCAGGCAAATTCCCAGCCAAGTTCATCCAGGAAGCGCCCGTAAACCACAGGTGACTGGTCTCCGGGTTCGTCAATACTTCCGTCTTCAGCCAGGGTACCATAGGCCATATTGGTATCTCCTTCCAGTTCTGCGCCGGTAACCCCCGCATCGGCCGGATCATCGAAAGAGCGCCTTCTGACTTCCGTTACCAACTGCGCTGCAGTGTTACTGTCGCCGGTTCGCAACAGGGATTCGGCTTTCATCATCAACACATCGGTATACCTCAAAAGGGGAAAGTCATTGCTCAGGGATCCGGTGGCCCCCTCTTCTATTTCATATTTTCCGCAGCGGAAACCCTCGGTAAACTTACAATCGTAGATACTCGGCATTTCTTTTACAAGGGTCATAACCACACTCCCATCGCTGGCATTGAGCTGATCTCCCATAAGCCAGGTATCCTTTAAGCGATTGTCTTTCGGATCATAACTATCGATAAACTGGGGATTGGCACTGGAACCTCCCCAGGGTTGTGCTTCCATATTAAATACATCCCTGTGGTCCGGCAGGAGCATCTTCATGTGGGCAGACCATTCCGGTGCATAAATGCGGTCGTAGGGAATAGCAAAGACCATTTCGGGATTCTCTTCATTATTGGTATTGAAAATAGCACTGTAACTATCCGAAAGGCTGAATTTTCCGTCATTGATAATCTCGTCACAGGCCGCAATACACTTGTTCCATTGCGGTGTGCCGGTATACACTTCGGCGTTGAGATATAACCTGGCCAGCACATGCCATGCCGCGTAGCGGGTCATGCGCCCGTAAGTGGTATTATCCACCACATTGGTAAGTAGTGGGATCACCTCGGTGAGTTCAGCCTCTATAAATTCGTAGACTTTCTGTCGCGTACTTTGTTCGGGAAGATCTTCCCCGTAATCGGATATGATGGGGACATTGCCATGGGTATCGATCAATATGGAATAATACAATGCTCTTAAGGCCCTCATTTCTGCCGTAATATATTTTATCTGGCCTTCGTCTACGGGATATTCGCCCGAAGTGATCTGCAATATAACCCTGTTTATGTTGTTTATACCATTAAAGCAGGTAATCCATGTATTTCTGGGCTGCCAGTCTGTACTGGTCCATTTGTGCCAGTGCATCCTTTTATATATCCCTCCATCGTCCCAGCCGTTGGGGCGTGTGGGGGTTACGATAACATCTGCCGGTTCTTCCTGCAGGTCAAAATATCCCTGCCAGCCCATGACATAACGCAAGGGGGTATAGGCCGAGGCCATTAGTGCTATAACATCGGAATCGGCCGGAATAAAGGAATCTTCGGTTACTTCAGAGAAAACCTCTTCAGACAGATCGGTACATGCAACCAAGGACAATCCGGCCATAAGACTACATAACCACAACTTTAACCGGAACGGATTTATATATTTTGCTATCATGATATTACGGGTATTAAAAGGTTAGGTTTATTCCCAATGTAAATGTTCTTGTAGACGGGTATTTGTCCCGTTCGTCATTACCGGGTGAAAGGCCATTCCGGTCGACTTCGGGATCGATGCCCTTGTAGCCGGTTATAGTGACCAGGTTAATCCCGGAAGCGTATATCCTGCAATTCTGAACAAATTTGAGTAATGATCCGGGTAAGGTGTACCCAATGGTTACATTATCTATTTTCAGAAAATCCCCGTCCTCCACATAGTAGCTCACAAGGCGTTGAACATCATTGAGAACAGCTTTTCCATAGACCAGGTCATAGGCAGAGTTCAGGGTATTGTAATCTACGGTAGGGTTTTCGTAATACATTCTTGAAAAATTGAGTATCTGGTATCCGAACGCTCCCCTCATATTTACATTAAAGTCCCAGTTTTTGTATTTTACCGAGTTATTCCAGCTGAAATACGATTTGGGCAGGCCGTTTCCGAGCACCTGCCTGTCGTCCGTAGTAGTTTCGGTAGCAGGTTTTATCTCCCCGTCCGGAGTTTCGATCAGCCAGATACCGTCGTCGGTAATATCCACGCTTTTCCAACCGAAGAAGTTGCCGATAGGCTGCCCGACCTGTACCCGGTGGGTGCTCACCTGTATGGGTTCACTGGCATAACCTTCATCAAAAAAATCATTGGTCAGTTGGAATTCATCATTGGAGAGCGATACGATTTTATTGGAGTTTGTGGAATACGTCATGTTAGACGTCCACTCAAAAGTATCGGTTTTCACCGGAATTACGTTCAGTAATACCTCCAGTCCCGAATTTTTTATCTGTGCAACATTAGCCAGTATTGACGGGTAATAATAGGGAGGTGTAGGCACGTCGTAATCATACAGGGCATCTTTGGTCTTCCTGCTGTAATAATCTATGGTTCCGCTTATCCTGCCGTCCAGGAAACCGTAATCCAATCCGAAATTAAGTTCTTCCTTTTTCTCCCACCTGAGATCGGGATTAGGGTTCCTTGAGGGTACAAGTTCGCGGGTCCAGTTACCGTTATTAAAAAAATATCCTCCATAGGTAAGCCCGCTAAGCGATTCATACCTGTCTCCGGCATTTGTCCCTGTTACTCCAAATCCCGCTCTCAGCTTCAGGTCATATATCCAACCGGTATTTTTCAGAAAGGATTCCCTGTTTATACGCCATCCTGCAGAAACTCCCGGGAAATAGCCCCATTTGGTATTTGCACCAAACCTTGAAGATCCTTCCCGCCTTAAACTGGCCAGTAGTAAATAGCGATCGTCAAAATTATAGGTAAGCCTGGTAAAGAATGCTATCAACTTATCTGAATTTTTATAACTCCTCATTTCGGCTTCCCCCAATTCCAGCCCCTTGCCGTTTCCTATATTATTGTACATAAAGCCATCTGTTGAAAAACGCCGGTTATTGAGCCAGAAGCCTTCATTAGTATTGTCTTCATAATTATATCCCAGCAATCCTGTTACTTTATGTTTTCCGAAAGACTGATTGTAATCCAGGGTGAGCTGTCCGTAATTGCCTGTATGATCATCCGTTCCCCTCGAAGCAAATCCGTCTTGTCCGTATTTGACGGTACTGACGTGGTTTTTCGTTTGGTAGAACCCCCGGATATTCGAATTTCCCTTCTTGGTATACAGTCCTTTTGCAATAAAATGTTCGTTGATATCATAGCTCATGCTAAGGTCAAAACGCATATTTCTATACCTGTTCTCCCCCATGGTCTCTTTTATATAGGCCACAGGATTATCGTAAAAATAGACGTCCCGCTCAAACCAGTTCCCTTCCGTATCCCTGACAGGTTCGGTGGGGTTCCTTATCAGGGCCTGCCGGTATATATAAGGGTTAAAGCTCGTGCCCTCTCCCAGCGCATTATCCGTTTCGTTTGCCAACGCATTATAGGTCTGCTCACTAACAATAACACCAAGGTTGGTTTTGAGCTTATTGTTGAACATGGCGTGGCTGACATTTATCCTACCGGTATATTTCTTATTTTCGGACTTCAGGAAGATCCCCTCGATATCCCTGTAATTCAGGGAGGCGGTAAGACTGGTCCGTTCATTCCCTCCCCGGAAGATCAGATTGTGAACATGGCTATGGGCATTCCGTGTAATTTCATCGAGCCAATCGGTGGCCGTTCCGAAATCTTCAACATTGGCCCCGTTAAACTCATAGCCCTCCTCCCATCTTTTCCTGAGATCGGAGGCATCCATAAAATCGAGTTTTCGGGCTATGGTAGACATGGAAAGATAGCCACTGTATTCTATGGTAGGTTTCATGTTATAATTACCGCCTTTCGTCGTAATGATAATTACCCCGTTAGTGCCCCGGGTTCCGTATATAGCCGTAGCAGAACCGTCTTTTAGTACATCTATCGATTCTATATCTTCCGGAGGCACCGTTCCCAGGTTTCCGGGCACTCCGTCGATAAGGACAAGTGGATCGGTACTTCCGGTAAGTGAGGACAAGCCACGCAGTTTGATCTGTGAGTCTTCAGTCGGGTCCCCGGAAGGAGTTGAAATAGTAAGCCCGGCAACTTTTCCCTGGATAAGCTGTGCCGCATCCCTCACATTTCCCTGGATGAAATCTTCCGATTTTACCGAAGCTACGGCACTGGTAACATCTCCTTTTTTCTGCGTCCCGAAACCTATGAGAACTACCTCATCCAGCTCCAGCAGATCTTCCTTTAAAATAACATTCACGGTGGTCCGGTCCCCGATACTGATCTCGGTGGTTGCAAATCCAAGGTAAGATACTACCATAACGGGATCATCACCGCTTAAAGTCAACTCAAAGTTTCCGTCAAAATCGGTTACACCGCCATTGGTGGTGTTTTTCTGCAATACCGAAGCTCCACCGATGGGTATTCCCTGTTCGTCCGTCACTGTGCCCCTTATAACCTGCTGTGCAAAGGATGACACGGACCAGCAAAAACACAGTACGTAAAACAACCTCCTGTTTACTACTCCGGTATGTGCTTTCTTTTTCCATAATGAAAAGATGGGTGGCGTTGGTTTCATAATATTAAAGAGTTAATTATTATAAAGTGTATAATTTACACGTTATAAAAGTATAAACTCACCGCCCATACTGTTAAATAAGATATTAGCATATTTTAATACTATATTAGCAAGTTATCGTTTAAATAGCGCTTCAAATGAGCAAAATCTCACAGATAACCTTAAAAACAAAGCAATACACCAATGTATATGTTAAAAAAATCCCTGTTAGCGGATAATGTGCTAACAGGGCTCTTTCAGTGTTTAAACTATACAGGAATTTAGGTTCCGTTAAAGGAGATCATGATCCAGATCACAATAGCTACAATAAGGACAGAAGCGGTAACATCTACCCAGTTATAACTTTTTTCTGCTTTTCTGTCATCGGGAGAAAGTGTGCTGAATGTTAGCCCGGCGAGTTGTTTTTCGTCCTGTGCCGGGGTGAGCAGGCTCACGACTATCAGTAACACAATACAGAAAAGGAAGAACCAGGCACCGAAGGTCAGGAAGTTCATCGTGGCCAGGGTATGGAATATGCTTCCCTCCGTAAAATAACCGCTCATCAGTTCGATTGCGATCCTGCCCATCCCGGTGATAAAGCCAATGACCAGTGTGGCATAGGCTCCGGTGGCATTGATACGCTTCGAAAATATTCCCAGCAGGAACACTGCGGTGATGGGCGGGGCTATGTAGGATTGTACGGATTGCAAGTACTCATATAACACTCCGGATATATTGGCCATAATGGGGATCCAGATAATTCCGAGGAACACTACCACCAGGGTGGCGATACGCCCTATTCTCACGAGTTTTATCTCCGGGGTGCCGGGCCTTAGCTTTTTGTAGATATCTACCGTGAACAGGGTGGAACAGGAATTGAACACCGATGCGAGGGAACTCATCAGGGCGGCGAGAAGGCCGGCCGCTACCAAGCCTCTTAACCCGGAAGGTAAAAGGTTGCTCATCAATACCGGGAAGGCTTCGTCCGGGGTTTCCCAATGCAGCATCCCTTTTTGTTTTAAGGTCAGGGCAATAACCCCGGGGATCAGGAATATAAATACGGGCAACAACTTGAGGAACGCTCCCCAGATAGCCCCTCTTCTTCCCTCCTTGAGGTTTTTGGCCGTAAGGGTCCGCTGTACGATATACTGGTCGGTACACCAATACCAGATACCGGTAATGGTACTGGTGATCAACAGGCTGGGCCACGGGAAATCCGGATCGGTCACCGGGCGCCACATATTAAAGTATTCCGGCCCGAGGGTGGCTTTCATTTCGCTCCATCCTCCTACATGATCCAGTCCTATAAAAGTAAGGGCAGCTGCACCGACCAGGAGGATGATGGCCTGAAGGGTCTCGGTATAGACCACGGCGCGCATTCCTCCGAAAACTGTATAGACCCCGGTCAATATTACGGTGGCAATGGCGCCCACCCAGAAATTGATACCTAGCAATGCCGATACGACCACACCTCCGGCATAGATCGTCACGGAAACCTTGGTGAGTATATAGGCTACCAGCGATACTATGGACAAAAACCACCTCAATTTTGCATTGAACCGCCGTTCCAGGAATTCCGGCATGGTAAACACACCACTACGGGCATAGAACGGCAGAAATACCCAGCCAAGAATAAGCACCACCCAGGCCTGGATCTCATAAATGAGCATAGGCATCTTGTCCCCTGCTCCTGCTCCGGCCAGGCCCACTACATGTTCAGAACCGATATTGGAAGCAAAAATGGAAGCCCCCACTACAAACCATCCGATATTCCTCCCTGCAAGGAAATAGTCTTCGGTATTTTTGGTCTTTTTAAGGATCACCCACACGGCCAGGCCGAACAGGACGAGAAAATATGCGGATATACATATCCAGTCTAAAGTATCTAAACTTTTCATATGCTATGGTTGGTTTATGCGATTATTTCACGGAAAATTTAAATACCGTCGTGGTATTGTATTCTTCTCCGGGATTCAATATGGTGGACGGAAATTCCGGCTGGTTGGGAGCATCGGGATAGTGCTGTGTTTCCAGGCACAGACCGGACCGGAAATCATATTTTTTTCCTTTTTTCCCTACCAGGGATCCATCCAGAAAGTTACCGGAATAGAACTGGATCCCCGGTTCGGTGGTATACACTTCCATCAAGCGGCCACTTTGGGGGTCATAAAGGGAGGCTGCCTGTTTCATCTCGCCGTTTTCGCCGTTCAACACCCAGCAATGGTCATAGCCTTTGCCAAAATTCAGTTGCTCGTTTTCCTTTTCGATATCCTTTCCTATGGGCCTGGCCGCCGTGAAATCGAACGGGGTGCCTTTTACTTTTTTTAACTCTCCGGTTGGGATGAGGGTTTTGTTTACCGGAAGAAAAGCATCGGCATTTAACTGTAATTCCTGATCGAGGATGGTCTTGCTTTCCGGGGCCAGGTTAAAATAGGAGTGCTGGGTAAGGTTTAGCACGGTCTTTTTGTCGGTTGTTGCCTTATAATTGACCCGGAGTTCGTCGTCATTGGTCAGGGTGTAGGTTACGGTGACATCCAGGTTTCCGGGATAGCCTTCTTCCGTATCCCTGCTTTTGTATTGCAGTTTAAGGGCAACACCGTTTTCTGCTTTTTCCTCAGAGGCTTTCCAGAGGACTTTGTCAAATCCCTTTTTTCCGCCGTGAAGGTGATTGCTGCCATCGTTCTGTGCCAGCGTATATTCGGTATTATCGAGGGTGAATTTACCATCGGCTATCCGGTTGCCATATCGTCCGATAATAGCACCGAAATAGGGAACTTCCTGTAAGTAACCTTCCAGGGAATCAAATCCGAGTACGATATCTCCCTGCTTTCCTTCCCGGTCCGGTGTTTCGAATGATGTGATGATTCCTCCGTAGGTCATCACTTTCATCTTTATTCCGTTGGCATTGGTCAGGGTATAGCGGGATACATCCTTTCCGTCAGGCAATGTTCCGAACTTTTCACGGGTAACAGTAGCTATCATTTTTTCTTCCTGCTTTTCCCGGTCCTTTTGTCCGGCCTGTTTTTTCGGAGTGGTATTACAGGCCAGTAAGGCAAGCAATATCACAGATAAATAACTGGTTTTCATAGATCTGTTGTTTTTGACGGATGTGCTTCGGCTTCGCTCAGCAACCGGAGAAGAGTTCTTCATTCCCACCGGGTGCTGAACCTTTTGGCAGGCTCAGGATGAACTGAAGCCGAAACATGTTACATATTATTTTGAAAAAGGTGATAATATACTTCATTCCACCGTAGCTTTTCCTTAAAATCCCGGACTACGGTATTGTTGTCGATAGTCAGCAGTTCCACTCCGGCCATTTCGGCAAGATCTTCCATAAATTCGGTTGTAGCAGCTTTACTGTACACGGTATGGTGTGACCCTCCGGCCAGGATCCATGCGGAAGCGGCGGTTTCCAGGTCTGGTTCGGGTTTCCACAGTGCCCTGGCCACAGGGAGTTTCGGCAGGTCGTGGTCGGGTTCTACGGTACGTACTTCATTGACCACCAGCCGGAACCTGTTTCCCATATCCATCAGGGCTACATTTATGGCTGGTCCTGCACCAACGTTAAACACCAGCCGTGCGGGGTCTTCTTTCCCTCCTATGGATAGCGGGTGAACTTCCAGTTTTGGTTTTTCCGAGGCGATGGACGGGCATATTTCGAGCATATGCGATCCCAATACCCTGGAACCGTCTTTCCTGAAATCGTAGGTGTAATCTTCCATAAAGGAAGTTCCGCCTTCCAGTCCCTGTGTCATTACTTTCACGGCGTGCAAAAGGGCCGCAGTTTTCCAGTCGCCTTCTCCGCCATAACCATAGCCATCGGCCATAAGCCGTTGCGTAGGAATACCTGGGAGCTGTTTAAAACCGTGAAGGTCCTCGAAGGTATTGGTAAAACCTCCGAAACCGCCTTCTTCCAGGAAAGCCCGGAGCCCGAGCTCTATCCGTGCAGCATCTTTTACAGCGTTTTCGTTAAACGAAGGACTGTCCGTCCTGTACTGTTCTTTATAGATCGCTACGAGGGCATCCGTTTCTTTGTCGGTAACCGCATTGAGGTATTCCACGATATCCCCGATACCGTACCCGTTGACGGAGAATCCGAAACGCATCTGGGCTTCTACCTTATCACCTTCGGTAACGGCTACCTGCCGCATGTTGTCCCCTATCCTGGCTATTTTAGCTGTCTGAAGGATATGCCATCCTACGGCCACACGGCTCCATATCCCCAGTTTTTGATGTACGTTCTCATCTTTCCAGTGGCCTGTGACCACTTTCCTGTTCTTTCGCAGCCTGCCAGCCATAAAACCAAATTCCCTTCCTCCGTGGGCGGACTGGTTTTCGTTCATAAAATCCATGTCTATCTCTTTCCACGGTATTTCAGAATTGTATTGCGTATGCAGATGGCACATCGGTTTATTCAGCAACTGCAAGCCTTTGATCCACATCTTGGCCGGGGAAAAGGTGTGCATCCACACCACGATCCCCACACATCTGTCCGTCACATTGGCTTCGCGGCAGACTGTTGCTATCTGTTCTGGGGTGGTCACTATCGGTTTGTGCACCACATCTACCGGGATTTCCCGGCTGTCGTTCAAGTATTTGGCTATTTCTTCGGAATGTTTTGCTACGTTTTTTAATGTTTCTTCTCCGTATAAGTGCTGGCTCCCTGTGATGAACCACACTTCGTGATCGCTCAATTTTATCATGTTTATTTTTTTAATTGCAGGTTATAGGTTGCAGGTTGAAGGTTCACAACAACTGGCAACCCTATTGTCCGTAATAGGCATCCTTACCATGCTTACGGTTGTAATGTTTTTGTATTAGGGTTTCCTTGAGCCTCGGTGCGGAAGGGTTGATCTGTAATGTGAGGTAGGCCATCCGGGCCAGTTCTTCCAGAACTTTACTGTTATAGACGGCCTTGTCCGCATTTTTTCCCCAGGCGAAGGGGCCGTGATTGCCGAGAAGAACCATTTCCACTTCTGTATGGGACAGCCCTTTTTCCCCGAAGCAATCTACAATCTGCTTTCCGGTCATATGTTCGTAATTTCCCCGGATGTATTCGTCTTTCATGGGCGGGGCGCAAGGGATATCGCAGGTCAGGTGGTCGGCATGTGTGGTACCGAAAATGGGGATATCCATTTGTGCCTGTGCCCAGGCCACGGAATAGGTGGCATGGGTGTGAACTATGCTCCCGATGTCTTTCCAGGTCTTGTAGAGATAGGCATGGGTCCTGGTATCGGAAGAGGGGCGCATTGTCCCTTCCAGTATATTGTTTTCAAAATCCACTATGACCATATCTTCCGGTGACAGGTCTTCGTAGGGCACCCCGCTGGGTTTGATGGCAAAGGCGCCGTTTTCACGGTCTACACAACTTACGTTCCCGAAGGTGTATACCACCAGGCCCAGTTCTGGCAATTTCATATTAGCACGATAACACGCTTCTTTGATCGTTTTGTACTCAGACATCGGATGTAGCTTTTAGAGGGTTCTTTTTATGGATATCCTTTTCGACGAATGCGGCCAGTTCTTTATAGCGGGCATATTTTTCCCTGTAAAAACCTACCGGGGCCTCCCGGGGTTCATAGGTAGTTTCCATAGGGCTTCCCATCGCTTTTACAGCTTCTTCTACCGTAGGATAGATTCCCGCGGCAACGGCTGCATAGATCGCTGCCCCAAGTGCGGGGGCCTGGTCTGAAACCGCTATTCGTATGGGCCTGTCCAGCACGTCGGCCAGGGTCTGCATTACAAAGGGGGCTTTTTTAGCCACTCCGCCTATGCCGACAACCGATCTTATTTCCACGCCTTCTTCCTCAAATCGTTCCACGATCTTTTTGGCGCCGAAACAGATGGCCTCTACCAAGGCCCGGAAAATATGCGGTGCCCTCGTGCCGAGGTTCAATCCGGTTATGGCTGATTTCAATGCCTGGTCGGCATCGGGGGTTCTCCTGCCATTGATCCAGTCAAGGGCCAGGGGCACACTCTCTTCGGCAGGGATTTTTTCGGCCTGTGCCGATAGTTCGGGAATGATTCTGCTTTTTAGTTCTTCCCGCAATTGCTGCCTGGTTTCTTCCGAAAGCAATATCGTATCATTCAGCAGGTTCTCCAAAGGCCAGGCCAGTACCTCCCTGAACCAGGCCAGCAGGTCGCCGAAAGCAGACTGTCCTGCCTCAAGGCCTATCCACCCGGGGACGACCGAACCGTCTACCTGCCCGCAGATACCTTTTACGGCATTATTCCCTATAATTTCTTTCGGGGCTACCATGATGTCACAGGTAGAAGTTCCCATCACCCTGACAAGGGCAAAGGCCTCTGCCCCGGCACCTACGGCACCTGCATGTGCATCAAAAGTACCCACAGCCACTATGGTATGCTCCGTAAGCCCCAGTTTTTCACTCCAGTCCCTGCTCAGGGTACCTGCTACCATATCGGAAGTGAAGGTATCTGTATATAAGTTCTCCTTTACCGTTACGAGATAGGGGTCCAGGCGCGAGAGGAAACCGTCTTCCGGGAGACCTCCCCAGCTTTCGTGCCACATGGCCTTGTGACCGGCGGCGCACCTGCTGCATTTAAAGGTTTTCGGATCCTTTTTCCCGGTGAGGATATAGGTCATCAGGTCGCAATGCTCCATCCACGACCAGGCGGCCTCTTTTACTGTGCGGTCTTCCCTTGCGATGTGCAATATCTTGGCCCAGAACCATTCTGAAGAATATACACCTCCTATATACCGGGTATAGTCTATCCCGCCCCAGTTTTTGGCCAGGTGATTGATCTCTGCTGCTTCGGCAATTGAAGTATGGTCTTTCCACAACACCATCATGGCGTTGGGGTTTTCCTCAAAACCCGGTGTCAGGGCCAGTGCCGTACCACTGCTATCTATGGGGACAGGCGACGATCCGGTGGTATCTATGCAGATCCCTTTTACGGCCTCCGGCGGTACACCGGACCTTTGCACCACTTTTTTCACAGTGGTTTCCATTCCTTCTATGTGGTCCAGGGGATGCTGGCGAAAACGGTTTTCCCGGGCGTTGCAGTACTTCCCTTCTTTCCACCTGCTGTACCAATGCACTTCACTCTCCAGGGTCCGGCCTGTGGAAGTGTCCACGAGTACAGCCCTGACCGAATCCGTCCCGAAGTCCAGCCCCACTACATATTGTTTCATTCTATATATCTTTTACGCTTATTTATCGATGCTTTAAAACCCGAAAACAGGTATTACTTCCATTCCAGAACAACCACCGAAAACGGAGGGAGTTCTACCTCAAGCTGTCCTTTTTTTCCTGAAAAATCCTTAAACTCTTTTGAGGTGACCTTCTCCGGATCTTTAAAAGTGTTATGATCCTGTAACTTATCTGAAGTCAGTATGGTCCCGGTGGTGTTTTTTACTTCAGCCCCTTCTATATTCAGGGATACTTTGTGCTTTTTGGAAGCGTCTATATTGACCAGTGACACGTGAATAAGCCCGTTTTTGTCTTTTGAAGCGGAGACCGAAAGTGCAGGAAGGCTTTTCCCGTTATAGGTGTAATTCACATTCTCAAATTCCACCGGGAGCAGGGTAGCATCCTGATGAACACTATACATTTTCAGGATGTGATAGGTCGGGGTCAGTATCATTTTCTCCTCATCTGTCAGGATTACGGCCTGCAATACATTAACTGCCTGAGCAAGGTTGGCCATTTTTACTCTTCGCGCGTGATTATTGAATATATTGAGGGTAGCCCCGGCGATCATGGCATCGCGCATGGTATTTTGCTGGTAGAGGAAACCGGGATTGGTGCCGGGTTCTACATCGTACCATCCGCCCCACTCGTCTACGATCAGGGCTATTTTGTTTTCCGGGTCGTATTTGTCCATGATGGCGCCGTGTTTGGTCACGAGCTCCTCCATTTCGAGGGCGCTTTGCATGGTCTGGAAATATTGTTCTTCGCTAAAGGTAGCGGCCGGACCTTTGTTGTTCCATTCTATAACAGAATAATGGTGCAGTGCCATCCCTTCTATAAGGTTATGCTTGATGTTTTTCATCAGCACCTCGGTCCAGTTGTAATCTGAACCCGATGCTCCGGAAGCTATACGGAATATTCCGTTCTCATTGGACCAACCGGAAAGAAATGTAGAATATTTGCGATAAACATCCGAATAATATTCCGGAGTCATATTTCCACCGCATCCCCAGGCTTCATTACCTATGCCCCAGTATTTTACATTCCAGGGTTCTTCCCGGCCGTTCTCTTTCCTCAGGTCTGCCATGGGGCTTTTGCCGTCGTGGTTGGTATACTGCACCCAGTCGATGAGTTCCTGAACCGTTCCGCTGCCCACATTACCGGACAGATAAGGTTCGGTTTCCAGGAGCTCACACATATTTAAAAAGTCGTGCGTGCCGAAACTGTTGTCTTCTGTTACCCCTCCCCACCATTGGTTTACAATGGTCGGGCGGTCTTCTTTGGGGCCTATGCCATCCTTCCAGTGGTAGGTATCTGCAAAACACCCGCCCGGCCAGCGCAGATTGGGTATCTTCAGTTCTTTCAGCGCCTCTACGATATCGTTTCGCACTCCGTTGGTATTCGGAATGACCTTGTTGTTCTCCCCTATATAAAAGCCGTCATAAATACACCGCCCGAGGTGTTCCGCAAAATGACCGTAGATATGTTTGCTGATCGTATGCTTACCTGCATCGGCATGAACGGTGACCTCCTGCTGTGCTCTGGTGCACAAGGCCGATAACCCGAAGGCCATAGACAAAAAAATGGTGTTGGTTTTCATAGTCTAAAATTTAAAAGTGTATGTTTTACATTTGTAAAAGTAGCCAAAAAATATTAAAATGCTAATCATAATCGAAAAAAATGTATTCTTTCATTGAGAACAAAACAATTTTAGCCTGAAAGGTGGGGTTAAAAGATTGATAGGAGATTGACATGTTTAAGATCAATCTTCCAAACTATCCGGATTCAATCTTCCATCAATCTTCTTCAATCCTACCGAGTCCGATAAGAAATACACTACAAAATATTCTAAAAACAAAATTCAGGCAGTTTCTTAGTTTTTCCTGAAATTAAGTGTATATTTATCCGTAAATAAATTATAATCTTACAAGAATCTATTGTGCAAAACCGTTTCTCCCCTCTTTGTATAGTGTTCTTATTTTTATCGAATCGAATAAATTTTGACTGATGGATTTTAATTACAATCAAGAAGACAAGGCTCTTGTGGCTGTGGATTGCATTATTTTTGGTTTTGATGAAGAGGACCTCAAGTTACTCCTTATTAAAAGGGCTTTTGAGCCCGAAAAAGGAAAATGGTCATTGATGGGAGGATTTTTAAAGAAAAACGAAACCCTGGATGTCGCTGCCAACCGGGTGCTCTCCAACCTCACGGGGCTCAACGATGTGTATATGGAGCAGCTCTACGGGTTCAGCAAGGTAGACCGTGACCCTGTGGAACGTACTATTTCCGTAGCCTATTACGCACTTATTAATATCAAAGACCACAATCCCAAACTGTTGGACGAACACTCTGCACAATGGTTTTCCATATCTGATGTGCCCGATCTTATTTTCGACCATAGCGAAATGCTTTCAAAAGCCCTCGAAAGGCTCCGGCGAAGAACATCTACCAATCCCGTGGGCTTTGAGCTGCTTCCCAAAAAATTTACGATGCGGCAATTACAAAAGCTCTACGAAGTGATCCTCGGGGAAGAACTGGACAAAAGGAATTTCCAGAAGAAAATAAAACAAATGAACGTTCTCGTAAAACTCAAGGAGAAAGACATGACCTCTTCGCGAAAAGGCTCCTTTCTCTACGAGTTCGACAAGAAAAGATATGAAGAAAAAGTATCCGACGGCTTTACTTTTAAGATGTGATATCCCGCTGATGCGTTACCGGGCATCAGATGTTACTGATAGTATTTGTGAGGGCGTTGTATTGTGTCCGGAAAGATCTCAACTTTAACCTGTTTTGAACCTGCCTGCATTGAACGCAGTCTAAGTGTCGAAGGGCCCGGCATGGCAGCGTCCGGTTAATGGTATACAAACATCTGGTTAACAGTAAAATAATATCATCTAAAAAAAATGTAAAAAAAGCCTGTCCCTATTTGGCAATTTATTTTTTTTATACATTTTTGTACCCGATTAGGCTGAACAAGAATGAAACTCGTTTTTAATCCCGGGTATGTGGTCATGAGGAAGTCATTTCCATATACGGTTCCCAAGTGGAGCGACCGGGTTTTAAAGCTCACTTCCGGACTTATATCCAGACTCCACCCCTATTTAGGGGCTGCTATTGTGCACAACGCCATATCGTTGCGTATCTAACCATTCTGCTTTATATTATATTTTATATCTTATTCGTACCTTATTATCTCATTATAGTACAAAAGCAGAACATGAAAACGAAATACATAGATCTTATTGATCAAACCTATTATTTTCCGCAGGAGGAATTTACGCTGGACGATGATACGCTGAAGTTCCATGATATAGACCTTATGGCATTGGTAAAGAAATACGGGGCACCGCTCAAATTTACCTACCTGCCGCAGATATCCAATAATATTCAAAAAGCCAAAAATTGGTTTGGCAAAGCTATTGAAGTACATAACTATCCTGGTAAATATCACTATTGCTACTGCACCAAGAGCTCACATTTCGGGCATGTGCTCACCGAGGCCCTGAAAAATGATATCCATATCGAAACCTCATCGGCCTTCGACATCGATATCGTGAACAATCTTATGAAGCAGGGCAAGCTCACCAGGGACCAATATGTGCTGTGCAATGGTTTTAAACGCGAGCAATATGTACAGAACATTGCCGATCTCATTAACAACGGGCATAAAAAATGTATCCCCATTATCGATAATTACGAGGAGATCGACCTGCTCAGCGAAGCCATAGACGGCAACTTCGACATCGGTATACGCATTGCATCGGAGGAAGAGCCCAAGTTCGAGTTCTACACCAGCAGGCTCGGTATCGGGTACAAAAACATTATTCCGTTCTATAACAGGGCCATCCTTCACAACGAAAAAGTGACGCTTAAAATGCTCCACTTTTTTATCAATACCGGTATACGCGACACGGCCTATTACTGGAACGAACTCCTTAAATGCCTCAAGGTATACACACAATTGCGAAAAATATGCCCTACGGTAGACAGTTTGAATATAGGCGGAGGTTTCCCTACTAAAAACTCTCTTGCCTTTAATTACGATTACCAGTATATGATAGATGAGATCATCAACCAGATCAGGATCTCCTGTGAAGAGGCCAATGTGCCTGTGCCGCATATCTTTACCGAATTCGGCAGTTTTACCGTGGGCGAAAGCGGAGGTGCCATCTATGAGGTATTGTACCAGAAGCAGCAGAACGACCGGGAGAAGTGGAACATGATAAACTCGTCCTTTATCACCACCCTGCCCGATACCTGGGCCATAAACAAGCGCTTTATTATGCTGGCCATTAACCGCTGGAACGATGAATACGAAAGAGTGTTGCTGGGCGGGCTTACCTGCGACAGCGATGACTATTACAACAGCGAACAGAATATGAACGCCATTTACCTGCCCAAATACAGCAAATCAAAACCGCTGTACATCGGCTTTTTCAACACCGGCGCTTACCAGGAGACCATTGGAGGTTTCGGCGGATTACAGCACTGCCTTATTCCCTCGCCAAAACACATATTAATAGATAAAGATCCCGACGGCAATATGACCACTAAAATATTTGCCGAACAACAAAAAGCAGAAAACTTTCTTAAAATCTTAGGTTATGAAGATTGATGACGGGTGACCGATGACCGAAGTATGCGTCCGTTACCCATATACAAGCAACAGCATTAAACATTAAAAATGATCCACGACTGATGACAACAGGCCGATAACGAAAAACAAAATCATACACATCCGTCACCCGTCACCCGTCACCTGTCACCTGTCATCCGTCCAAAACACCACACCAATGAATAAAAAAACATACGCCGGAATACCTGATAAATATACCCGTATCGACGATGCGAAGGTGGTATTGATCCCCGTGCCCTACGACGGTACCAGCACCTGGCAAAAGGGAGCCGACAAAGGGCCCGATGCCTTTCTCCATGCTTCGGAGAACATGGAACTGTTCGATATAGAGACCCGTACAGAACCCTATAAAAAAGGCGTGTACCTCGCCCCTGCCATTACGGAGAATACTTCTCCTGAAAAGATGGTCGAAGCCGTACACAAGACTACGAAAAACTATATCAATCAGGACAAGTTCGTCACCATATTTGGCGGAGAGCATTCCATTTCCATAGGAACTATCCGCGCCTTTAACGAATGTTTCGAGGACCTCACCGTGGTACAGATCGATGCCCATGCCGACCTGCGCCCGGAATACGAAGGTTCTGCATGCAACCACGCCTGTGCCGTACACGAGGCCAGTAAAACCACCAATCTCATACAGGTAGGGATACGGAGCATGGATATTTCCGAACTGGAACATATGGACGAAAACCAAGTTTATTTTGCACATGATATCATTCATGATGACGAATGGATAACCGATGCCATACACCAGATGACCGAAAACGTGTTCATCACCATAGACCTCGATGCTTTCGACCCTTCCATCCTTCCATCAACCGGAACCCCCGAACCGGGAGGACTGTTGTGGTACGAAATGCTGGAGTTCCTGAAAAAGATATTCAGGAAGAAAAACGTGGTAGGTTTCGATATTGTGGAACTATGTCCCGATGAAAACGAAAAATCGTCCGATTTCCTGGCCGCCAAACTGTATTATAAAATGCTGGCCTATAAATTCAAATATACCGGAACGCAAAATGACGACGAAGACGATGATAATTAACAATTAATAAAATTTTAATATTATCAATCATTCCCGTTAGAGACGCACGGTCCCCGAAATTTCGGGGCAGGCTGTGCGGCCCGACGAGAATTGAAAAATAAAGGATTATGAAAGGAGCAATTTCAAATTTTATAGAAAAATATTACCTGCATTTCAATGCAGCCGCACTCGTAGATGCGGCTAAAGGTTACGAACAACAGTTACAGAACGGTGCCAAAATGATGGTAACCCTGGCCGGGGCCATGAGCACTGCCGAACTGGGCAAGATCTTTGCCGAAATGATCCGTAAAGACAAGGTACAGATCATTTCCTGTACGGGGGCCAACCTCGAGGAAGACCTGATGAACCTTGTAGCCCATTCTCACTACAAAAGAGTACCTCACTATCGCGACCTCACCCCACACGAAGAGCGGGAACTGCTGGACAGAGGCCTCAACCGGGTCACCGATACCTGTATTCCGGAGGAAGAAGCCTTTCGCCGACTACAAAAGCACATTTATAAAATATGGAAGGAAGCCGATGAAAAAGGCGAACGCTATTTTCCCCATGAATATATGTACAAATTGTTGCTTTCCGGTGCCCTGGAAGAATATTATGAGATAGACCTCAAAGACTCCTGGATGTATGCCGCAGCCGAGAAAAATCTTCCCATTGTGGTACCCGGCTGGGAAGACAGTACCATGGGCAATATATTCGCTTCATACGTCATTAAGGGTGAACTGAAGGCCTCTACCGTAAAGAGCGGTATAGAATACATGGCCTACCTGGCCGACTGGTATACCAAAAATTCTGCCAATGGCATAGGGTTCTTCCAGATCGGCGGTGGCATTGCCGGGGACTTCCCCATATGCGTGGTGCCCATGCTTTACCAGGATATGGAAATGCACGATGTGCCGTTCTGGAGTTATTTCTGCCAGATCTCCGATTCCACGACCAGCTATGGTTCTTATTCAGGGGCTGTCCCCAACGAAAAGATTACCTGGGGCAAGCTCGATATAGACACTCCAAAGTTCATTATAGAATCGGACGCCACCATAGTGGCCCCGCTTATTTTTGCATATTTACTGGATAAGTAAAATGTTAAAAAATAACTTGCGTGCAATATCTATTTTGATTTATTTTTAGGCTAGAATTAACATTTCCCCTACATGAAACGAATAATAGTTGATTACAAGAAACTTACCAATGAGATCCTGGCGCTGTTAGTAGAAAAATATCCTGACGGCTATGGCGATGATGACATCATCAAGTTCAGGAATGCCAATAACGAAGCTGTTGAAGCGCTGGAAGTACGTACCGAAGATGCCATTTACCTGGTCAAAGTAAGTACCCGGCTGGCCAATACTATGGAAAATTTTGACGAAGATGAAGACAACTTTGACTCCGGAGAAATTGACCGCGCCGTAGAGATACCGGACAATCCCGAAGATGACGATGCGTAATAAACCAAAAAGCTCCTGCTGACAAACAGGAGCTTTTTATTTATATCTTCTGAGTTATACGGATACTATTTCAAATGGTTCCTGACTTTATGGTTCCTTCGGCATTTCAACTGCACACAAAGATACACAGAGTGTTGTATAGGAATCAGCGTATAACCCGATATATTTTTATTCTTTTGTTTATGGATAGAGCGATTTATAACCGTTGGCTACCACATTACTTCCTATACCTGAAAAAGACACCTTAAATCCACTGTAACTAAAGCTAAGCGAACCGAAAGGCGTGCACATGCCCAGGGCATACTGGCATTTGCCATAGCTTCCGTAATTTTTTACGACACGGCTGTAACTTTTGGCTTTTCCCAGCGAAATATATCCCCAGTCGCTTACATCCGTATTGGACACCCGTCCCGAAGAATAATATATGGTGATCTTATATCCCATTTGGCCACGCTCGGAACCCCAGAGCCACTTGGCGGTCCACCACGATTTATAATACTTGCTGTATGTCCTGGCCTGAGTATTGTTGTCTTTGGACGAAACGGTTTCTTCCGAAGTTTCCGTCTGTCCTTCGGTATCTATCATAACCAGTCCGCTGAGGATGTTGTCCCATACAATACCGTCGTTGCGGTAGAAACACTGAGTCCTGTAAGTCTCTGTTCCGTTTTTCCAGGTGATCTCCATGACCTTGTCACCCGTTTTTATCTCCTGTGAAGCGGCCTCTGAAATCCGGCTTTGTGTATCAGAAAGTTCTTTACCCGAATATATGCTTTGCATAAAACCGATGTGTACCGAAGCAGGATCTGTAATATTCCCGTAAGCGATGACTCCCCCTTTATTTGTAACCGCCCGGTGCGAAAGCTCCATTCCTTTTTCTGTGGTAACACTTCCCAGAACCTGTACATTCTCGATCTGTAAATCATCGGGCAGGTATTTGGCCAGGTTTTCGCGGGTCAGTTCCAATTGCTCTTTTACCTTTTCCGGTAAATCCTGTGTAGACAGGGGCGTTAACTCACTTCTGAGATCTTCCGTGGTTTGTTGTTCTTCGGCAACTTCGTCCGGAAGTTCCGTGGTGTCGTTCTGGCAGCTGTAAATGGCCAGCGCAAATAAGGCCATAAAAAGCCTTAGCAGATGTGTAGGTTTTATTCTCATAAAACATAAGATTCAAGGTTAATAATATGTTAAATTTAACAAAAAATCTTACGTCATATAAAAAAAATACAACAAAACAAGAGATTTAACCTTTACGTAAACTTAAAAATATCTTTCCCTCACCTGGCGGGGATCACCATTTTACATATATTTTCTTTCAACACCTTAAAATGATGTTTCAGATAAACAGAGCTGATTTTCAACAGGAAATTCAACTCGTTTTGCTATCTTGGTTGTATCAATGTAAAATACCCGCGCATTTTCCACTACTGGCGCTTACACAAACACATTAGGCACAATTTAAAAACAACCCTGAGTGAAAAATTATATACTTGTTTTAGTAACAATCTGCACTTTTTACGGCAATGCACAAAATGAAACTGAATATTTGACAAAAAATGACATTCAAAATGATTTGGTATTTCTTGACAACATTCTTCAAAACCAATCTTCTTACCAAGGATTGAACGGATACAATTACAAAGAAGATTTCAACCTGTTTTTAGAACAAACAAAAAACGAAAACATAACTTCATCAGATTTTGGATTGCTTATATCCAAAATTATAGGGAAAATCGGAGATAGGCATGCTTCCATAAAAGGCTATGATTTACCCGAATCGCTTTACTTCCCAATGGCTTTCGCCCCTTATCAAGACAAAATTTTAGTACTCGATTATGATAAGGCTAAAAAGGAATACACTTATTGGAATTCGGAATACCCTTATCTGAAATCGATCAACAACATACCCGTCGAACAAGTTCTGCCACAAATCCTTCCAGGAGAAATTCTTGCACCGAAAAACTCATACTTCACCCGTGCAGTTAGGGAGTTGAGAGATATCGAGACTGTTTTCAGCATGCTAAATATTAACTTGCCCAACCCTCTTCCTGTCACGCTCACCAACGAAAAAGGAATCGAAAAAAGGGCAAAGGTTAATTTAGTAACAAAAGAACAAAAGCCGAAAATATGGGATGAACGCTACCAGCACAACAATTTTTTCTTCGATTATAAAGAAGAGCAGCAAAATGATAAGGCAATTATTGAAAAGTTTTTCACCGTAGAAAACAACGTCGGATATATTCAAATTACTTCTATGGTAGGAAAGGAAGGCAGCCCCATTTTCTTTGAACTGCTCAATGATTTTATGCTAAAAGCAAAAGATAGCGATGCCCTGATCATAGATGTACGGGATAATGGAGGCGGTAATCGTGATTTAATTCAGGAATTGGCAGGGTATTTTGTTCATCCTGATTCGGTGTATGTTGTAAATGCCACGAAACAAAGGGGAAAACTACCTTTGAATGAGGATCTAAAGAAAGAATTGAAGTCCCGCTTTTTATTTCCGAAAAACGAATTGGATTCCAGAGAACAAAATGCGGTAGATAAATTTATGGCCTACTTTAAGCCAATGTACGATCTGGACAGCAAAAAATTCAGCGAATATTACTTTTATATTCTTAATGGCCACAAGATTACCCAAAACAAATATTATTACAACAAACCCATCTATATATTAGCAAATGAAAGGACTTTTAGTGCTGCATCCATTCTTGTTTCCGTATTCAAAGGTTTGCCGAACATTAAAATTACCGGGGTAAATACGGATGGTTCAAGCGGCAATAGCCAACGTTTTGAACTGCCGAATTCGGAATTACGGGGAAAAATAAGCACAATGGTCTCCTTTCAAAAAGACGGTAAGATATTGGATGGTATCGGCACGGAACCCGACATAAAAATCGAAAGGAATTTAGACCAGGTACTTTTTAAGGAGGATTATCAACTTAAAAAATTAAAAGACCTGATAAAAAACCAATAAAAACTGTGCTTAAAAACGTTTTAATGCACCAACTGTAATATTTTTACATATATCTTTCCCGCAATACCTTCAAATGATGCATCAGGTGCCCGGAAACGATAAATCCCACGGCTCTTACGGACATCAGGTTACCATCTGCTCTACCCGAGCGCATCAGCATTTCGTCAGAAAAGGTGCGGAAAAGTGAAACTGTGTTAAGTCGGGTCGCTTTGAAGTCTACCAATAATTCTTCTTTGGTTCGTTTATCCGCTTCGGAAAAAGGTACATAGTCATTCTGTTCATACCCCGGCAGGTCGGTCTGGTCGTTCCGGGCAAAACGCAGCGCACGGTAGGTAAAGATCCTTTCCGTATCTACAATATGCTGTATGACCTCTGCTATGCTCCATTTTCCTTCCGCATAACGATAAGATAACCGGTCTTCTGGGAGTTCCTTTATAAAGGTGAGCAGCTCTTCTTCCGTATTTCTCAATGCTTCCATCAGTTCCGTTTCATCCAGTATAAGGACGTAATTGCTGTAATAAGAATGATATTCGGTTTCTTGAAGTTCCCTTGAATGCATAAATCCTGTTTTTCCCGGGAAGTTAGGTAATTTTTTCGGGTTCGGTGTTTCCGGACTACCGGTTTTTTTATATCCGGCCCCCTGCGGTTTATCCCTTCGCAATGATCTCTCAAAACTCCTGTTAAAAAAGACGTGTCCGTTTTACGGCTTCTGAACTTTTGTTTATATTTATAGGACTCTATAAGACTCAAAAACAGATTTTTATAAAAAAGGCTCCATGAGTACCATCACCCTTCAAATAGTTGTCAACGGAAAAACACATACGGTCGAAGCCGATCCTGCCACGCCCCTGCTCTATGTATTGCGGGACCACCTGCAACTCAACGGCCCCCGGTTTGGCTGCGGACTGGCGCAATGTGGTTCCTGTACCGTGCTGATGGACGGCAATGCTATACGTAGTTGCAGCATCCCTGTACAGGCCGTTACCGAAACCGAGATCACAACACTCGAGGGTATTGCGCAGGATGCGGAATCGCTTCATCCAGTACAGCAAGCCTTTGTCGAAGAACAGGCCGCCCAGTGTGGCTATTGTCTTAACGGGGCCATCATGGCCGCAGTGGCCCTGCTTCGCCGTAACCCCGATCCGAATGACGAGGAAATACGCAATGACTTGCACGGCATACTCTGCCGCTGCGGTGCACAGGCACGGATGATACGGGCTATAAAGAAAGTGAAGGGGTGAGTTGGGGAATCTTGGAGTCTTGGAGTTTTGGAGTTCTGAGTTTTTTAGTTGATAAATTTTAGTTTGAATTCAAATAAATTAAAAAAGATAAAAGACTCTCCTTTTGAGGGGATGAATTGTCCTGGTCATAATCGGGATGCCGAAGGCAGAAGGGCGTCAAGTGCCGCATATAAAATCCAATTTCAAAACCCATCAACTCCAAAACTCACAAACTAATAAACTAAAAACCATGATCCCGCAAACCCGACGTAATTTCATCAAAACCGCAGGTAGCCTCACCATTGGCTTTTCCCTCGGGGGTATTCCCTTATTTCCGGGAGTGTTTTCCTGTTCCGGGGAAATTCCGGATACCACACGTAGCAGCAGCTCCGTAAATGCCTGGCTTGAAATACTGCCGAACGGAAATCTCCGTGTATTCACCGGGAAAATAGAAATAGGGCAAGGCATTCGTACTGCCATAGCCCAGGTAGCCGCCGAGGAGTTGAACATGGATATGGAAAAAATAGAAGTGGTCCTCGCGGATACCGACCGTACTCCCAACGAAAGCTATACCTCCGGAAGCCGTTCTATAGAAAGCAGTGCCATGTCCGTGCGCCATGCTGCGGCCTATGCCCGGCAAAAGCTATTGGATCTCGCCGCAAAACGGCTGAACACATCCACAGACGACCTGTGGATCAAAAACGGCAAAGTAGGCCATAAAAATGATAAAAAGACAGTGAGCTTCAACGACATCCTCGGCGGCCACCAGATCGAAGACGAGGTTAACCTTGAAGTACAACTGAAACCCAGGGCAGATCGCAAGGTCATTGGCAAGCCCGTTCCGCGACAGGATATTTACGACATGGCAGCCGCAGCCCCCGTATTTGTACACAACCTGCGCTTCCCCGATATGGTCCATGCCCGTGTGGTACGCCCTCCGGCATACCAGGCTAACCTGAAGGAAGCAGACGAAACTGCACTGTTACAGCAATTCCCGAAATTGCTCAAAGTTGTCAGGAACGGCAGTTTTCTCGGGGTGATTTCGAAAGACGAATACACCTCCATCCGCGCACAGGAATTCCTCAAAGAAAACACCACATGGACCGTTTCGGAAAAATTGCCCGATATCAAAGACGGGGGGCTTCCGGAATACCTGAAATCCCTGCCCGCAAAAGATGAAACTGTTGTAGATAAGGGAAATATTTCAAAAGCGAACGCAGATACCTCCTGGATCAAAGCCTCCTACTTTAAACCCTATATTATGCACGGTGCCATAGGCCCTTCCTGCGCCGTAGGGCTTTACGAGGCAGATCAACTATATATCTGGACACACAGCCAGGGTGTATATCCCCTGCGGGAAACCCTTAGTGGCATGCTGAACATGCCCATGGAAAACATTCATGTCAAAGGTGTCCCCGGTTCGGGCTGCTATGGCCATAACGGGGCAGACGATGTAACGGCCGATGTGGCTCTCCTGGCCAGGGCATATCCCGGAAAACACGTCCGGCTGCAATGGTCACGACACGATGAACATGCCTGGGAACCCTACGGCAGCGCCATGATCCTTGAACCGAAAGCCCGTCTTAGCAATTCCGGCAAGATCACCCATTGGGAATATGACCTGTGGTCTGACACGCACAGTACCCGCCCCGGTGGCAATCCCGGAAGGTTATTACCGGCCTGGTACCTGGACAAACCTATGACCGATAATTCGGACGGATATTTTGGTGGGGCCTCCCGCAATGCCGAACCCTATTACCGGATACCTAATCAGCAGGTACACACCCATTTTTTCCATGGGCCGTTGCGTATCTCCGCCTTGCGGGGCCTCGGTGCTTATGCCAATATCTTTGCCATCGAATCGTTTATGGACGAACTGGCAGAACAGGCCGGCAAAGACCCGTATGACTTCCGCCTCATGCACCTGGATGATCCGCGTGCCAAAGAGGTCGTGGAAAAACTCCATAAGCTCACCTCCACCACATCTCATCCCGAAGGCACAGGCCTTGGCATCGCCTTTTCGCGCTACAAGAACAATGCCGCCTATTGCGCAATCGCTGCCCGCGTGGCCGTGAAAGACGATAATGACATACAATTGCAAAAAATGTGGGCCGTGATCGACGCCGGGGAAACCATAAATCCCGACGGACTGAAAAACCAGACCGAAGGGGGCATGATACAATCTGCCAGCTGGACGCTGAAAGAAGAAGTCACCTTCAACACCCAACATATCACCAGCAGGGACTGGAATTCCTACCCCATTTTCCGTTTCGATGAAGTCCCGGAAGTTGAAGTTATCATTATAGACCGTCCCGAAGCCCCTCCGCTCGGCGCGGGAGAAGCTGCGCAAGGCCCTGCCGCTGCGGCTGTGGCCAATGCTGTTTATCATACCTGTGGGAAAAGGGTGAGGCGGTTGCCTGTCAATAAATATATTAAAATGTGAGGGATGGAATGGTACTCGTTACAAACGAGCACCAGGTAGGTGAACCCCCCTTTATAAACGAACATGTGATGTCAGGTTTGTTAGTCGATGAATTAATGAGCTGTTAAGCTATGAGGTTTATTATATTACCTCGATCATTCGAGAAAGCAGACAATGCATAAACTTTGGGGGATGGTATATACTTAAACGCATCAGAAAAATACCTTTAATAAAAGAAACATTCAAAACTCTTCCTCTTTATTACAAGGAAAAATTCACGGAAAATCCAGTATATTTAAACATCGTTATAGAATTACAATCCATTACTAACCCATTCCTAATCTGAAAAGTAGATGATAAAAAATTACAACTTAAAAGTCTTTCCCCAAATACTATTATTATTTGTCCTGATCCTGTCCGGTTGTTCTAATGATGATGATGATCCCGCGTTCGATTCTTTTTATAATGGGGCTCTTACCTCTGCAAAGGCAAAAGACCTGGAAGGAATCTGGTTTATATACGAAGCAGAATATCAAGGAGAAAAAGTACCTGTACCTGCTACCTATCAAGAATGTGGCTCGGATTTTTTCATCTTTATGGAAAACGGCAAATATAAAGAATACGCTTTTATTTCCAGCGAATGTGACTATACTAAGAATAATATTAACTGGTCTTTGAATGAGGGAATTGTTTACATAGGCCCGAATGTACCCCGATCAGATGAGATGGTTTTGATCGGTTTGAGTGAGGAAAAGCTCGTTTTCCGAATAAAACTAGACATCGATGAAGACGGTATTCCAGACATTTTAACTTTTACCGCACATCGATATACGCCACCAAATAATACTGATATATATACTTCATCCTTTCAATGGGACAACGATTCCGCACATCAGAACAAAATACGGTTTAAATGGATGACATACCAGGGATTCAACAATTTTGACAGGTACGAGATTTACAGAAGTACGGGGGATTGTAGTAAAACCAATGCTGAACTCATAGGAACCGTCACGGATATAGATCAGAACTTTTTTATTGACGAAGATCCTCCTGCCCTGGAAAGAATTTGTTACTTCTTCAGGTTATATACAGATAAGGGAATGGTCGGAGAAAGTGTTCTCACTGACATCACTACGGATTATTTGAGGGTTTCCCAGGTAAAATTGTCTACCCCCACAACTACAAATGATGTCATTGAACTTCATTGGGAAACTTATGAAGGAAATTATTTTTCCCATTACGAAATCACAGTCGGAGCAGGTGATGATGACGATTATCCCAGGCAGGAAGTAGTTATCGCAAAAATAGAAGACATCAATACCACTACATATACAGATGATGCTCCGCCTTATTTGATAGATCCTGTCTATACCGTTTATGTGTATAACATATTCGGACAAAAAAGCGATATCACCGTTGGCGTGAATAGTCAGAAGGCTGTATATGAAAACCCCGAAGTTCTCCCCTTCAATTCCATTAAATTTATTGCCATAGACAGGGAGGAAACCGTAATTTACCTGTATGCAAAAAGTGGTCTCTATGGAGGAAATAAACTTTACAGGTATAATTACAATTCACACACCATAGAGGCAGTCGCCGGTACATTACCAGAGTCATATACAAGTGTGAGAATGGAGGTTATACAATCTGCCGATCACGGTAAAGAAGTTATCTTCCATCAATCTGACGAACTTTATGCATATGATGCCAGGACTTTAGAATTAAAGTATAAATTAAAAAGTGATGTTTATATCTTCTCTGACCGGTTTGCCTATCTCCACGACAATTTGTGGATACTTACCGATACAGATGACGTATATGTATGTAAAAGAGAAGAAAACACCTTAAAATTAATCGATAAAGAACCTCATTTTACAACACATCATGGCGCTACCGGTTATTATATCATCCCAATGAATAACAATGAGGCTATTGTAGGGCATCATATGGAACCTCAGAGCATTAAATTTACATTTGATAACAATGGCCAAATCACAGCAAGAAAAAACGTAGATATTGGAATGAAGTGGTCAAATAACACCTTGCAGATCTCATACAATTCTGAGCAACACTATTTAGCGGATTTTATAAACAAAAAACTCTATACTGCCGATGATTTCACTGTTCTTCAATCTTTTGCAGAGCCTCAATTTCCCTCGGGAATAAGTACGGCCGGAAATTTGATTTTGGGTTCTAACAATGATCCTGCCTGGTATCCCCAGAATAGTTCACCACATGAGAAGAAAGCGAAAATATATGATGTATCATCCCGAATGGTAAATAATTATAATACCAAGGGCTATCCGCATTTATTATTTGAAAATCACCTGGGGCAAATAGTCAGTATATCGTCAGGCTTCAAACGGGATCTTCTCAGTAATTTTGCCCATCAACAAGATATTTTCGTAGAGATCATCGAACGATAGGAAAAACTATGTCCATAACTTCTCTATGACCTTATTCCCCGCATGGCGGCAGTACCCTGTTCAGCTCCACTACCGTAACATAACCTGCAAAACCAAATTCCACATACCGGTCACAGGCATACGATATATTACCGGGCTTACCGGCATAATCCACAGCAAGGATCAGTTTCCCCGCCTGCTGCAATGCCCGGGTATTAGCCAGGTTTTCAGCACACCAGTCCTCATTGCAGGGAATGTCCGTATCGAGGAAAAAGAGGTCTTCTATACCCAGTCCGTCTATGGCTTCGGTATAGCCTTTATAGTGACGTAGTTCCGGGGAGTTCTGCGGAAAGATCCAGAAGCCGGGCGATTTTGCTTTTGCGTATTCGCTGATGCGCACAACCTGGTCCACCATTTTCCGGGCCAAGCTTTCGCGGTCCTCTTCCGGAACGAGGCTAAGGTCTATCTCCTCATAGGCATTGGGCACATCGAGGTAAACACCGTCAAACCCGGCGGCGATGGCCTGGTCTACCCGGCCTTTAACGGCCAGTTCCCACCATTCGGGCTCCCAGTAACGTACAAAATATTCATCAGGCCAGTCACCCCAGTTATTGAGTTCCAGTCCCGCTTCAGATACGGTGTCGTATTCCGGGCGATAGGTTTCAATAGTGCCCATCGAGAAATAGGCCAGCACCCGTTTGCCGGAATTGCGCAGGGCCTTGATTTCTTCAACTGTAAAATAGTCTGTTCCCCCGTCGCGCGCCAGGTCAATAACGGCCAGGTCATGCGGGGCAGTTATGAGTTCGTCCAGCCTGCCATCCGGGTAATTGGTCAGTTGATAGACAAAACTGTCTATACTTTCTTTTTCCGGGGGCGGATCGCTCTCCGTACAGCCTGTGGCTGTCAATACAAAAAGGGCCAGGAACAGGATGGGAAAAGGTTTCGGTGATATCCGGGAAATCCGTGAGGAATGTCCGGGGCATAGCAGTTGTTTGATCATAATAGCAGGTTTAGGGGTTATAATTTTTGGTGAGCTATATATAGATATACTCACCTTCGATCCTTCAATATATGGTAATGATCTAAACGTTTTTCAGGCCATAATTAGTATCCCGAAACCCAAAATACACGGCCCAGGTATAAAGTTTTCAACCTATGATTTGCAGAATATTGTATATTGTAAGATAGATTTTTTTAGCACGAACGGGGGCACTCGCGGCACTAATTGCTTTGATATCAAATAAAGATGAATGATAATTTTTTTATAGGGATAGTTCTTTTAATAATAGGGCTCTTATATGGATTATGGAACCTTAGAAAGAAGTATGAAAAATATTCGAATACATTTACTAAGGTAGATGCTGTCAATTCATGGAGAGTATCAATAATACTGATTATTATTGGGATAATTATGATTGTAAAATATGTATAAAAATTATAACTCCTTTACTGCCGTAAGAAGAACTGTTACCTAGCATAAAAAATCATAGATCACACTCAAAAAAGCCAAATGAAATATAAAAATATTATCTTGATTATTGTATTAACAGTTTTTTGGTCTTGTAATAATTCAAACAAACCCAAAAAAGAAAACACGGTTTTGAAACAGCGGGACAAATTGGACAGTATCCCAGATTATAAAGTCTTTATAGAAAAAAACAAATGTGATAAAAACAAAAAGGACATCTCGGTTTTATTTTTCGAAGATGGCTTTAACAATGATAGTATTGAAGTCTTTAAAAATGGCAAGAAAGTGTTTTCTGGCAAAATCACTACCGATAGAGTACTTGGGTTCGCCAAAGATGTGGAACTGGGAAAACTTTCAACCATAAGTGACTTGAGTATTAAAATAAACGGATCACAAGAGTTTCATATACTGAACAAATATTGCAATTTCACGTATATTAATTTAAATGATAACAATAAAATAATCATAGCGTATAACAGTCGATTTATTCCTTATAATTGACATATCCATTATTGGAACAGGGTTACTAAAGTGGGTGTTTAACGAAAAATAATATTAAAATTCCTGTCTATGAAACATCAATTAGACTTATCGTTATTGCTTCACTGGCACTCGTTTGCAACGAGTGCTTTTTGTAAACAGCGTTTGCAACGCCCCATAAAAAACAAAAATGTCCGAAAGGTATAAAGTCATAGACAGTACACATCCCACTTTTATCACCATTACAGTAACCGATTGGGTAGACCTGTGCATTATCCCGGTAGAAGCCGGGTTTGTCTATGAAGAATCGCATGGGTGAATAGTAGATATAGAGCATATACAGATGATATAACCGAGGCATTGAATGTTGAACTTAGAGCATTGTGGTAAAAGAGGGCATTGCAAATGCGAGGTAAAATAGGCACTCGTTGCAAACGAGCGCCAATCTGTTTTTGTACTATTCGGGTATGGCAAATACAAGAAACGATTGCTATTCGTTGCGAACGAATGTTTTCAGTTCCTGGCATCATTGATTTCTAACCAGTACCCATCGGGGTCGGTAATATAGATTTGTTTTACGCCGTCTACCCGGGTGGTGACCGCTTGTTTTTTGCCCTGCCAGCTTTCATAGGCAATTTCGTTCTTATTCAACACCTTAATAAAATCCGGAACTGAGGGAACGGAAAAACAAAGATGACTGTTTTTATCGCGCTTATTAGCAGCTTTTGCCCCCTGTATTAAATGCAATTGAGCATTGGAACCAATGGTAAACCACGTATGCCTGCCATCGTGAAAAGGCTCGGGTATAGTATCCAACCCGATGACATCCTGATAAAAGTGTGTGCTCTTGGCCAGGTCAACAACATAAACTGCAATATGGTTGATAACTACCCTGGTATTCGTTTCCTGAGCGTTGAGCTGAAGGGATAACAAAAAACAAAATGAAATAAATGACAACAATGATTTTTTCATGGATAATAAATTTTACAGGATTGATATCGGGTTTTAGCATTATGCAAATAAACCGGTTGAAAAAGAACGATTCGTTTTTTATGGCAATACTTCAAAAAAGAATAAAGATAACCAAAACAATAAATTCTTAAACCCCGACACTCGTTTGCAAGGAGTATTCTCCCATCATAAACAGCATTTATAACACCTCCCTCCTTTTTTTAACAAAAAATCACAGAAATATAAAGTCCGAAAACAGGTATAACTCCAACTCGTTTGCTAAATTTGGGAACCCTGGCACAGACCGGGGTATTCTTTAAAATCCATATACAATACATACAAACCATGAAATCATTTGCCAGATTAAGCACACTTACCGTTCTTTTTATCATTTCCGCCTGCGGTACCAATGTAAACTCCGTAGCCAGGACCGACGGCGCTATTGCAGACCAAACGCAGAAACATCCTAAAAATGTGATCCTGATGATCGGGGACGGTATGGGGGTTACCCAGGTCTCGAGCGGGATATACAGGAATAAATCGCTCAACGTAGAGCGGATTAACAACGTAGGCTTCAGCAAAACCAGTTCTTCCGCCGAACTGATTACGGATTCGGCCGCAGGAGCAACCGCTTTTTCCATAGGAGAAAAAACGTACAACGGCGCCATTGGTGTAGACAAGGACGGAAAACCAAAAGAAACACTGCTGGAACTTCTGGGCAGTGATGGTTATTCCACCGGGCTCATTGCCACCTGTGCCATTACACACGCCACCCCGGCCAGTTTTTTTGCACACGAGCTGAAAAGAAGCATGCAAAACGAAATTGCGGCCGATATGGTCAATGCCCCCGTAAACCTTTTTATCGGCGGAGGAAAAAAGTATTTTGAAAACCGTGTAGATTCCAAAAAGAGCCCTTTTGACGACCGGAACATCATCAAGGAGCTGGAAGGTAAGGGATTTTCATTTATCAACACACTCGATGCATTGGAGACCACCTCCGGAAAGGTAGGATATTTTCTTGCAGACGGCCATCCGGAATCTATCCTCAAAGGGCGTGATGATATTCTACCGCGTTCCATAGCACCATCCATCCGTCACCTGCAAAAGGAATCGGACAAAGGTTTCTTTCTGGTGGTGGAAGGCTCCCAGATCGATTGGGGCGGCCATGAGAATGATTCGGAATACATCATTACGGAAATGATCGATTTTGACAAGGCCATCGGCAAAGCCCTGGACTTTGCAGAAAAAGACGGCAACACCCTGATCGTAATTACGGCCGACCATGAGACAGGGGGATATTCGCTCCGTAGCAAGGATAACGATTATAATCAGATTGAAGGAGCATTCACCACAGGGGGACACACCGGGGCCATGGTACCCGTTTTTGCCTACGGCCCGGGATCGGAGGCTTTTCGCGGTATTTATAACAATAATGAGATCTACACCAAGATCAGACAAGCATTGGGAAGATAGTAAGTCAGATAACATCAACCTGAATGATCAAATTTAAAATCGACGGTCGAAAACTAAAGGATTGGAACTCATTCCACGCCGAATTCAAAGCCATCATGGATTTTCCGGACTATTACGGGAAAAATATGGATGCCTGGATCGACTGTGTTGATGAGCTGACAGATAAACCGACGCTCTTGCAGATAGAACACGGAAAACTGCTCAGGGAAAAAGCTCCTGAATTATATATGGCAATCCTGGAATGCGGAGCTTTTGTAAATTATAGAAAACTGGAGGCCGGAGAACAACCGAATTTAGTCATCGCAACAGATGCATAAGTACGGGGACACCACTGTATAGATATCATAAAGAAGGAGGCTGTATAAAAAGTACTATAATCCGTCATGCTGAACTTGTCTCAGCATCCCATTATGCTGATATGATGATCGCCATGAGAACCTGAAACAAGTTCAGGTTGACGCAAAGGTTACTTTTTATACAGCCTCTTCAGTGTTTTATCAGGAGTAGCTCAAAGCCTTTAAACCAAGAAAGTATTCTTATATCAAATCTTCCTCTTTCTAATTCTTATCCTCAAGTAAAGGTACAAACCGGAATTCGCCAAACTCTTTTTTCTCAAATTCTTTGGCAGACTTCCGGGTATACATGGTCATGGTCTGGATGATCTCTCCTACGGGGATCACCAGCTTCCCTCCTACTTTCAACTGTGCCAGTAAGGCCTTGGGGAGTTCGGGAGCGCCAGCGGTGACGATGATACCGTCAAAAGGGGCTTCTTCCTTTAGGCCTTTATAGCCGTCGCCGAAGATCATCCTTTTGGGCCGGTAGCCCAGTTTGGGTAGAAAAAGGTTGGTAATCTTAAACAGTTCCAGTTGTCTCTCTATGGTATAGACCCTTGCTTTCATCTCCAGTAATACGGCGGTCTGATATCCACTTCCCGTTCCTATTTCCAGTATTTTGTCGCCGGGGGAAACTTCCAGTAGTTCCGTCTGGAAAGCCACAGTGAAGGGTTGCGATATGGTCTGTCCGGCGGCAATGGGAAAAGCCTTGTCCTGGTAGGCGTGATCTTCAAAACTGCTGTCCATAAACAGGTGACGGGGGACTTTTCGTATGGCGTCCAGCACTTTTTTGTCTTTAATCCCCTTTCCTGCAACGGTTTCGGCAAGTCTGTTTCTCTTTCCTTTATGTCTTAAGGTATCTTTCAAGGTTGTGTAGTGTTAGCGCACGTAAAGTTACGACGAAAAATAAATTGGGCAAACAGACACGGGCATTCGTCTTAAAAATTTTGGGCATAATATTCGGGTCGGAAAAACACATCTTAACATTATTTTTTCTGAGTGGTTCAACATGAAAGAGTTATTCATATTTTCCGCAAAAATGCGGGGTCCTTATATATAATACGGACCGGCTTCCTTCCCTATTCTTCTTTTTATAAATCAAATTCTTATTTTTGTCTTTCTCAACGCATAACAGATATGGACGACATACTAATGAATATCGGAAAGCAGCTCAAAAGGGCAAGGCAGAAAAGAGAACTCACCCTGCAACAGGTAGCCCGCAGAAGCGGAGTAAGCCCGGGGCTGATCTCAAAAATAGAAAACCTGAGGACCACGCCTTCCCTGTCCGTACTGTTAAAGATCATGCAAACCCTGAGCATAGACCTGTCCGAACTGGACCTTTCTCCAAAAGACCAGGAAGATTATGTACTGATAAAGAACGGCCAGGGTACGCAGGAAGAAAGGGAAGATTCCCAGAACCTGGAATACCAGCACCTGTTTTCCAGCAGTATCTCCGACCACAACCTCAGGGTATATACGGTAAGCATTGCAAAGGGGGCTTACAGGAAGCCCATATCCACAGATGCCACCGAACTGGTCTACGTACTGAGCGGAAAGGTCAATTACCTGCTGAAAAAGGAAAAAGTATTACTGGAAAAAGGAGACCTGCTGTTCTTTGATGGCTCCATCCCCCACGGAGTATCCAATGATTTCGACGAAGTTGTGGTCCTGTTGAAAATATACCTCATCCATCAGTATAAGGGGTAGGGATACGAAAATATCTTCTGCAAAAACACCTTTTTTGATTTGTTACATGATTTTGGTTAGCAGGAGAATGAGTTACTGAAGTGGTTTAAACTTTTTTAAATATTTAGGGCTCCCCTCTTCAGATGAAGAGGGGTGGGCCACCTTTGGTGGGTCGGGGAGTTTGACCCAGCCCATGCCCTGGGACTTAAACTCTAACATTTGTGTTTGACCTATGGTTTGGGTTTTCTAACCCTCCGCTCCCGATCAGAGATCGGGACCACCTCCCTTCATCACAAGGGAGAAACCTCTATAAATATTTAAAAAGGTTTAAACCACCTCACCAGGTCATACCGGTAAACTCAATAACCCTACCACGGCATGGAGAAGGTCTTTACAAAAGAAAAGCACTTTATCGCTTCTATCACGCCTTCCTTGATACCCAGGCCGGAATCCTTGATCCCTCCGAAAGGGGAGCTTTCTATGCGATAGCCCGGTACTTCGTTGATATTTACTGTTCCTGTACGGAGTTCCTTAACAAAGCGCAGGGCATATTCCATATTGTTGGTCACCACGCCGGAGGACAGGCCGAAATCGGTGGCATTGGCCAGGGCAACGGCATCGTCAATATCCTTAAAAGTAAGTATGGGTGCCAATGGGCCGAAAGATTCCTGCACGACCATCCTCGTGTTACGGGGAACCTTGTCGATCACCGTAGGCTCCACAAGAGCACCTCTCCTGTTTCCGCCCAGCAATACCTCGGCTCCTTCCGCAACGGCTTTCCCGACCACTTCTTCAAGATAGGCTGCGGCCGTATCGTCTATCACGGTACCCACCACAGTATTTTCGTCCGACGGGTCCCCGCAGGTATAGGTACCTGCTTTCTGAACAAAACGTTCTGTAAACCCGTCTTTGATCTTTTCGTGTACGAGGATACGTTTTACTGCGGTACAACGCTGGCCACTGTTCCGGAACGATCCTTCTGCTGCCAGTTTCACTGCTGTATCCATATGCGCATCCTCCATGACAATAAGCGGGCTGTTGCCCCCCAGTTCAAGGACCACTTTTTTGTACCCTACGGTTTCGGCGATCTTTTTTCCGACGGCCACACTCCCCGTGAACGATACAATGGATACCCTATGATCTTTGACCAGGGGTTCGGCCACTTCATCCGTTGGGCCCAGCAACACACTGAGCATATGCGGAGGCAATCCTGCTTCATACAGGGTTTCTGTCAGCTTGATAGCCGTAAGCGGGGTCTTTTCGGATGGTTTTAAAATCACGGGGGTCCCCGCTGCAATGGCCGGGGCTATTTTGTGCACCACCTGGTTCAGCGGGTGATTGAACGGCGTAATGGCCACAGCGAGTGGCAGGGGTTCCCTGATCGTAAATATTTTCCTGGACTTTCCATTCGGGGAAATATCGCAGGAGAAGATCTGTCCGTCGTCTTTCAGGGCTTCCATAGCGGCAAACATCAGCACGTCGTGTGCACGGTTGGTCTCATATCTCGCCTCGCGTATGGCAAGTCCGGATTCAGCAGTGATAAGCCGGGCAAAATCCTCTTTCTGTGCTTCCAGTAATTTCCGGGTCTTTTCCAGGATCTCATAACGTTCATACCTGCTCAGTACCTGCCCTCCGGAAAGCGCCGATCGTATGGCGGCCTCTACATCTTTTCCGGAAGCCAGGGCCACAGTGCCTACCTGCCTGTTGTCATAAGGATGAAACACCGGCATTTCCCCGGTCCCTTTTACGGGGTTTCCGGCTACATAGCAACAGGTCTGAATAACAGTTTTATCGTCTGTGATCTTATTCTCTGTATTCTTCATAAACATTGCCTATTGATTATTGTATTCCGTTTGTCGTAAAGTCAAAAACATCAAAATTCCTGGGGTCTCCCATGGCTTTTCGTTTGTATGTGGCATTTAGCGGGTGGGAGATCACCAGCGGTACCATTTCTTCATACCTGCCACCGTGGGAGCGTAAAGAACCATCCAGGGCGTTCAGGTCGTGATCGGCCGGGGTCCTGCCCAGTACAACATCCCTGCCGGAAAGTACCAGGAGATCGGCAGTCCTGTCCTCTGGCTGTTCCAGGATACGGCAGCCGGTTTCCCTGTCATATACTTCCGTAATACCAGGCTGAACAGCCAGCCAGTCCTTCACTTCATTTATTTTCGACTTGTCTTCCATATGCACCGCCACATACGATCCGAGTGCCCCGTGGTGTTTTACATAGGGATCGGTAATGGGGCAGATCACCCGAAACCCGTTCCCGAACTTTTCGGTGAGCATCGTTTCTATAAAACGTACATTGGGGGAACCGTCACTTTTGATCTTGGCGTTCATACCGTGATCGGCCGTGGCACCGATAACCGCCCCGAGTTCCAGCATTTTTCCGAACTCCGCATCCTGCGCTTCGTAAAAGGCCAGGGACTCTTCGGTATCGGGGGCATAGGTGTGCTGCATATAATCGGTGAGGGACAGGTAGAGAAAATCTGCCATCCCCTTTTCGATAAGGGCCGTTCCTGCGCGAAGAACAAACAGGCTGGCATCGGCGCTGTATATCGGCGGGGTTTTATGCCCTACGACCTCTTCCACTTTTTCTATACCATGGGTTTCCAGGACAGCCTGGTCGGCCTTTTCTGCTGAAAAAGCGATCCCTCCTTCCAGTTTGTAGGAAAGGATGTCACGGAGCTTTTCCTTGGCGGTGACCACTGCTACCTTTCGGCCGGCATTTGCGGCGGCTGCAAGGATCGTATCTGCCCGGAGGTATTTGGAGGAGTTCATCATCACTTCTTCGTCATTGACGGTATCGTAAAAGAAATTGCCACAAATGCCGTGAACTGCCGGGGACACCCCGGTTACGATAGATGAATTATTGACGTTGGTAAACGAAGGAAGCGCCCCGCGAACCATGCCTCTGTACCCCTGAACAGCCATTTTTTTCAGGTTGGGCATACGGTCCAGTGCCATGGTCGTGTCCAGGTATTCATCTGCAGAACCGTCCATACACACTACCACTACGGGCCTGGAAGGCGGCACATATTCTTTTCCGTTTACCGAGAATTTGTTCGTACTGATCTGTTTATTCATGATTATATTTATTGATGATTATTAAAATTTATTCTGCCATATGCGATGCCCGGACCGGTGTTTCTTCCACAGAGACACTACATTTCCTGTTATAGCACCTGGTCCTGAAAAAGAGAAGCGCCCGCACCCACAATAGCATACCGACCGCTGAGGCCCCATAGCTGAAATAGATCAACACCTGGGACCAGTTGAGCTCGGTAATAAAAAATTCCTTGTAAAGCAGGAGCAATACACTTCCCAGATAGCCCAGGGAATCGCATATGTAAATAAAGAAACCGGCGTTGCCCCGATAACGGAAAACTGCCAGCATCCGCTCAAAAAAGATGGTCTGTATGGGGGTATAGGCCATAAAAAGACATATGCCCACCAGCAACATCCATCCAAAAGGCGATAGTACACCGCTTTGATACAGGAAGGTACTGAGGCCACAGCCTGCAAGTCCTACAACGATCAGGGAAGCGGAGACCCAGAATCCGTAGACATTGTTTTTTATCAGGGAGATAAGCCCTATGATCAACAGCACTATGGCCCCGACGATGAGTTCGGTGACCGAGAGAATGCTCTTGTCCCAACCGGGGTCTATGACATCCCATATTTCCACCGAAAAATTATCCCGGAAATCGCGCATGGCCGTAAGCAGCATATAAATGATGGCTATACATACCAGCCCGGTACCGAAGTGCTTCAGTGCTGCTTTCTTCTGCGTATTGTTCATGGGTACCCTTTCCGTACGCAGCCGTTTGTCCTCTTCGCTCGGTTCCGGTATTACCGACAACATCCAGACAAAAAGGACGAACAGGGGCAGGAAAATGGCCCCTATCGCAAATGGCATCCAGAACTCACTGATAAATGGCATCCATTCCTGAACCTGCAGATAAATGGTCTTTAACAGGCCGGAAGCAATGATAACGCTGATACTCAAACCGAAAACAAGGACTTCCGTAAAGCGCCGCCCTTCGAGGAAACTAAAAACGATACCCCATACCATACCAAGCGGAAGGCCGTTAAAGAACAGGAATATAAAATTATAGGGATAAGGCACCGCCCCGAAACCGAGCAATGCCAGTTCGGCAAAGAGGATAAGGCATACGATCAGCCGGATGCGGGAAGCAGGCTTCAGTTCGGCAATAACTTTGATCCCTATAAACTTGGAAAGTGTATAACCAAGGACCTGTACAATAATTAAAACGGCCTTGTACTCCATTCCCCAGAGGTAAAGGTCTTCATAAACCCCGGTATTGAACGGTTTCCTGAAGGCATACATCGAAAAATATGCACCAAAAGAAGCCAGTATGCTCCAAAAGATGAACAGGGATTTCGGATATTTTTTTAATAGATCCTGTATATAGGACATGATTTTTAGTGTTTTTTATTTTGTGATCCAGTTACGAGTTACCGGTTGCGGGTTTAAAAACCGGTAACTCACAACCGGCAACTAAAGAAAACAATTTATGGTGTATCCGTTTCAGGTCTTTCCTAAAGACTGACCGGTGCGTCACCGGTGCAGATCCTTTCTATACTGTCTTGTGCATATGCGATACCGGCGGTCATTCCTTTCCCTCCTATGGCGGTACGGATAAATACATGATCGGAAACCGTGATCTCTACAATATTGTCGGGATGCTGCGGATAAAATCCTGCCCATCTGGCAGTAATGGCCGAAACATCGAAATCTGCAATGCGAGAGGCTTCCCGGAGGATCAGATCATTGACATGTTCGTCGAGGTCATAGCCCAGGTCGTCTGTACGGGTCACGTCCGCATAGTGATGGGAATCGCCTATGACAAAGCTGCCGTCCACCGCTTTTTTAAACAGGACATGAATGCCATGCTCCTGCAATTCCCTGTAATGGTCGGGTACCGGAATGCTTTTAAAAGAAGGACAATACTTTGCAAAACTCTCATACCTCCGGATAGTAAGCCCGGTGAGGATATTGCCCTCCAGGTCGATCGCGGGCATGGGCGATGTACGCATCATCTGTAATTTACTGACCTTTTGCCCGCTCCGGGCAAATATGTCCGGGAAGAGCAGTTTAAACTCATTCCCGTTACAGATCACCACCTTTTCGGAAATAAACTTCCGGTTTCCGCTTACCGCTACCTCCACTCCTGCCGATCCTTCGGTACAATCTGTTACCGGGCTATCGTACATGAGCTGAAATCCGGGAAAGTGTTGTTTCATATACTCATGTACCCTTAGGATCATCCTGCCGGGCTCTACGCTTATTTCCTGCGGGAAGTAAAGCGCTTCACGGGCATAGGACGAGCGTATGGCGGGGTATTTTTGCCCGATCTCTTTTTTGGTGAGCAGCTCACAATCATATCCTACCGTATCGTAATGGGCTTTCAGTTCGTGCAGCAGTTGTTGTTCGTCGGGGTCAGAGGCGATGTAGACACTTCCGTTGTTCCGCACGGAGATATCGAACTTTTGCTGGAGCTCCCGGTATACGCCGAGCCCTTTTACGCCAAATTCAAACCACTTTCCCTCCATTCCGGAGGGCACCACCTGGCCGAAATTACGAACTGTGGCCCCTACGGGATAATTGTCTTTTTCCAGCAGCAGGACTTTTAAGCCGGCATTCAGTGCGTGAAAGGCATGAAATGTTCCCAGGATGCCCCCTCCTACTACGATAAGGTCAAATTTTTTGGTCATTTGTTGTGTGCTATCGGTTAAATGCTTCTTTTACTACAGCGCCTCTCCATGCCTGCGGGGTTTTTAGTCCCAGTATCCAGGCTATGGTCGCTGCGGTGTCGTAAGTGATTATGGTATTTTCCAGTGTTTTTCCTTTGGCGATCCCGGGACCGGCTATGATCCAGAGGATCTCCACTTCCGTGAGGGTCTTTCCTCCGTGTCCCTTGTCGATACCTCCGTGGTCTGCCGAAACAATAACTATGGTCTCTTTTTCCATACCTGCTTCCTTTATGGCAGCCCGGATCTTTCCGAGACGGGTATCCACTTTTTTCAGCTGGGCATAATACTCCGGAGTATCATGGCCTATATTGTGGCCTGTTACGTCCGGTTCGTCAAAATGGACAAAGGTGAACAGGGGTTTTTGGGTCGTTATGGTCTGTATGGCAGCCCTGAGGGCAGCTTCATCGTCATCATCCGTAGGGATCACATCGTCTATGGCTTCTTTTTCGATGAGGTAGCCGATGCCACCCCAGCTATATATGACCGCGGTCCTTGCTTCGGGTTTCTGTTTCCGGATAACGCTGAAAATACTTGGAAAAAGGCCATATTCTGTTTTGGTTACGGAAGGTATCTCCGGCTTTTTGCTTCCCCATTCGGTATAGCCATGCATGGTGGGACCGGCTCCCATCAGCATGGAAGCCCAGTTTACGGCGCTGGACGACGGCAGTACCGATCGCGCTTTCAGGGTATGGGCTCCTTCGTTCATCATTTTTTTTAGATTGGGCATCTCCGCTTTCGGAACGGCATATGCTCCAAACCCGTCAAAGCCGACAAGCACCACGTGTTTGACTTCTTTGATCTGAGCGTTAAGGCTGATTGACAATATTAATAATGCTGCCGTAATAAAGTGTTTTCTCATCTTTAAGTTATTGGGTTTAGTTTTAGTACATGACAAAAATTCTGAAATCCGTTATTTTTTGACTTAGGACTTCAAGACATAAGACATGAGATATTAGACATGAGATTTTAGATTTATGGTTTATTTTATTTGAATGCTTTATGGAGCCTGTCCTGAGTCCTTCGATACTTCGACACTTCGACAAGCTCAGTGCAGGCAAGCTCAGTACAGGCAGGCTCAGCGCAGGCAGGTTCAGTACAGATAATTCAGTATAGTATTTACCGAAGGGCTTGCCCCGAGAGTCCCATTTTAAAGTCCTAAGTCTTACGTCTAACATCTAATATCTTCCTTTATTCCCTGATCAACCACATGACCTGGTCCCTGTCGTCTACTTCAGTACCGAACTGGGCTTTGAGGGCTGCCCTATAATTTTCGTGATTGTCCGTATCTTCTGCTGTGGGATATGCCCATCTCAGCGGAAATTTTTCTACATTGTTAATTCCGGAAAACTTATATTCAGGGACTCCTGTTCGCCGGTGCAGGAACCAGGCTTCCCAGTCCGAGTTCTCGGCAAAGGCCAGGTACATTTGCCGGTGTATCCGTCTTAGCCCTTCTTCTCCCGATTGATAAGGAGCCTTTTGGGCCAGGTAATTGTCAATATCCTCTGATACCACACCGTAAAACTCCATGGAAGTTCTTACACCATTGTTGTAATGGGTCTGCCCATCTTCGGTGATCCATCCCCGGTTGGCGGCCTCGGCAATGTTCAGTTCCTGTTCGGCATAACCCAGAAGTATGGACGGCTGCCCGACAAAATTTAAAAAACGGTCTGCATTGGGGTAAGAAAACTCTCCGTTGCTTTTCATGGCATTGTTCTCCTCCAGGCCAATAGAAATATCGGAACCTGCATAGGAATTAAAATCATTCCTCACTTCTTCCGGGTTATCCGGATTTGCTTTCACAGCTTTTGGCGTAGGGTCTGCCACTTTAAAAAGCCTGGGGTCTTCATATGCTTTGAGGAGGTCAATATACGTATCGGCGTATATCACTCCTTCCACGAGTATCTGGTTATTGGGGTGATAGGTCCCCCTGAAGCCATCTTCATCCCGGTGCGTGATCTGCATATTATCTGCCGGGCCGGTCATCAGGGGATATGCCGACGGGTTGGCTATAATCCTGGAAAAACGCCCTCTGACATCCACATCGGGGTCATTGGCTTTTGTACTTAACGAGATAAGCACGCGTATGGTAAACGAATTGATCGCTTTCTGCCATTGCACCGGGTCTCCGCCGAAATAGAAATCACCGTCTATGATTTCACCGGGATTGGCCTGGATATACTGCCCTAGTTCTTCATTGGCTTCATCGAGCCAGTTCAGGCATTGAATGTATACCGATTTTTGGGAGTCGTACTCAGGTTGCGGTACTTCGGCGCCTTTCATGGCATCTGATAACGGAACATCTCCCATTTCCCTGCTCATATCTATATAATAATATGCCCGGAGGAACTTAGCTAAGATAGCGTAAACAGGCCTGCCTGCCAACTCCGCCTCTTCTTCCATTTTGTCGATATTCCGTAATTTGTCATAATTAAAGCTATTGCTTCCGTAACGGTAGTTTACCGGAGGAGACACTCCCAGGTCGGCAGCTATATAATTGTGATATTGAGAATCCCTGTAAAGCCCGGAAAATGAGGACGACGGACCAGGGGTCACCTCGGTAAACAGCAGGTTTGGCTGTACCGATACAGGGTCATTGGGGTTCTCCCGCAGTTCATCATAATCCAGACAGCCGGTAACCATGCCTCCGAAAAACAGTAGAATCACAGATTTTATAAGGTTTGATGTTTTCATGACTTTTTGAATTAGAAATGTAAGTTTATGTTAAACCCGTATGTCCTTTGTGAGGGCATCTGCAGATCGGTATCTCCGGTACTCATGGTATAGGTGTCCAGGTCACCGTAGGTGTCGTCTTTGGTCCAGTACCAGAGATTTCGCCCTATGAGGGAAATGGAAGCCCGGTCAAAAAACGTTTTCTCCAAAAGGGAAGAAGGAAATGTATAGGTCAGGGACACTTCCCTTAGTTTAATAAAGGTTTTTTCAATGACATTGTTCTGCCAGGCTGCTTTATATCCTGTGGCCCAGGTCTGGTAATCCACTTTGTAATCGCTGGGGGCGAACTCCCGGGTGTCGGAAAGAACATTGCCCTCGGGATCATAGGCTATTTCCCCACTCACTATTTTTACGCCCGGTATCTGCATGGTCTTTGCATTTTCGCCATTGGCATAAGCCATATTGGACAATTCCCTTTCCGGGTGCACGGCATCGGGATGCGCTCCTGAGCGCCAGAGATCTCTTTCATAGCGATCGTAAGTAATGCCACCAAAACGGCCGTCCAGTAAAAAATTCAGTGATATATTCTTATAGGTCAGCGTATTGTTGACACTGGCTATAAAATCGGACTGGGTATTGCCTATCAGCCTGTCTGTATCGGTTGTTTTGGGCAGGCCGTTTTCCTGTATGACCAGTTGTCCGTCGGGAGACCTTTCCCAATCCGAATACCAGTAATTGTATAAACGTCCTCCCACGGGTGTTCTGCCTTCCCTTTCCTGAGGAGTACCGTCCGGAAGTGGCGGAAGCGACGTGAGGTAATCCCTTCCCCTGTCAAAATTAAAGAGGAGGTCCCATGAAAAATTGTCTGTTCGTACCGGGGTGGCGTTTACCGAAAAATCTATTCCTTTTCGCTGTGTGGTCCTTCCGTTCAGGCGGATACCTTCATATCCCGAAGCGCGGGAAAACCGCTGGTTAAAAATCCCCGGACCATAGTTGTTTTCATAATAAGAAAAATCAAATCCGAACCTGTTATTAAAGAACTTGGCCTCTATACCGTATTCGTAAGAAGTGTTAAAGGAAGGTTCAAGGTCGGGATTATCAATAATATCCGGATAAGTTGCTATCGGAAGGTTACGGTATCTATCTCCCGTATCATATGAATTTACAGCATCGTAAATATCAATATCTCCCCCCACTTTTGCATAGGCAGTCCTTAATTTTAAAAAATCTATGGTTTCCGGGAGGTTGAATATGTCACTCAAAACCGTGCTAAAATAAACTGACGGATAGAAAAAAGTATCATTTTTTTCCGGCAATGTCGAAGATTTGTCTACCCTTCCTGTTACTCCGAAATAAAACCAGTTTTTATAGGCCAGATCTACCGAAGCGTAGCCGCTGTATACTCCTTTTTTGAATTTTTCGCTTTCCGGGGTGACCTTGTCCACCGAGTTGTCCAGTTTAAACACTCCAGGGACCACTAACTGTGTAGTAGTCGCATAGCTGCTGTTATACCGGTAAAACCTCTGGTTCCCTCCAAGCGTGGCATCGATGGAAAAATCATCGTTAAAGAATTTATCGTTATAAGTGATCAGGAAATCGGTATTGGATTCGAAAAGGTTATCTTCGGAATGCCTGTACCGGCCTCCCCTGTCCGGAATATCGTAATCATACAGGTCTACGGCGATTTCCTCGTCATCTGTCCTTGCCCAGACATTCAGGTTGGTCCTGATATAGGCATTGACCTTGTCACTGATCTTATAATTTAACTTTAAATATCCCAGGACATCGTGTTTTGTGTAGGGCTTTTTCCAGGCGTGGGCCATGGCATAGGGGTTGTTATACCTCCAGTGTTCCACAAAATCCTGGCGAATACCTTCTTTACCAGGTTCCCAGACGTGTTTAAAATCCCGGACATCGAAATGCGCACCGCCCCAGATTGCCAGCGTGTAGATGGGTGAATGCGGTCCGTAACTGGCCCGGGGCCTGTTATCCGAATATTGATAGTCGTATTGCAGGGAACCCTCCAGGGATACCTTATCCGACATGTTGATCAATCCGCGGATACGGGTCACGTTGATATCCAGTTTGGCCCCGGGCAGCGATGCCTTGGAGTGTTTGTAGGTATTGGATATGAGCAGGGAACCTTTTTCGCCATTGCTCTGCACGGTGACGTTTGTAGAACTCACCAGCCCCGTTTCCATAAAGTGTTTTAAATTATTGGTACTCCTGGCTACCCAGGGTGTAGGGATACGCTCGCCGGTCTCAGGGTCTATCGGGGAATCGTATTGGGCAACAAGCCTGCCGTCGAACTTAGGGCCCCAGATAGAATAGTCAAAATCATTGATGCCTCCGCCGCCGGCTGAGCCGGTGCCGAAACTGTATTTACCGGCATTACCCGGGCCATACTCGTTCTGCACTTTGGGAATACGGATAAACCCGCCCTGAAAAGTGGTTGATGAATTTACCGAAACCGTTACCCCTTCGGGAGCAGAGGCGCCGGATTTTAAGGTGATCTGCACGGCCCCGTTAATCCCCCTTGAACCGTAAAGGGCAGAGGCCGATGCCGCTTTCAAAACGGAAATACTCTCAATATCATCGGGACTGATATTCCACATATCGGTATCGGTAGGTACTCCGTCTATAACAATAAGGGGTTCTTTTCCGCGGAGAAAAATACCGGGGTCGGAAAAGAAGTCATTACTGTTTGTAACGGTCAACCCCGCAACTTTCCCTGTTAAAGATTCCACCACATTGGGAGCTATGGCCTTTTGCAGGGACTCTCCTTTTACTTCCTGCACGGCATAGCCTACTTTTCGCTTTTCTTTTTTAATCCCTAATGCTGTGACCACGACTTCGTCCAGCCGGGTATCCGTACTCTTTAGTACTACTTTAATATCGGTTTGGTCACTTACGGTAACTTCACGTGGCTCGTAACCTACGTAGGTAATGACCAATACATTTCCCGGAGCAGCCTCGATGCTGAAATTCCCGTCAAAATCGGTCACTTCTCCCTGTTTGGTCCCTTTAATAAGGACCGTGGCTCCGGGTAAAGGAATCCCCTGTTCATCCGTAACCACACCTTTTACGGTTTGCTGCATGATACGGACTGTTCTTTCGATCCGGGAGACCTCTTCAGCGGTTTCCATCCCCCGGCCCGGAAGTGTTCCTGCAAGCAGTAACAGGCCCAGGCATCTGATCTTTTTTGCTTTCATTGGTTTATTAGGTTTTAGTTAATTGGTTTAGCAGCACATTCAATGTGGAGTATTGAAAATCAGTTGTTTTACTTATGTGAATAATTTTTGACTAAATTATATATAAATTTTCATATAAGTAAAATATTTTTACAATAAATAGTTATCAAATTGTTAATTTCAAGTAAAGTCGAAAGCGATATATGGTCTTAATGTAAAGTCTCGGGAAGGTTACGCCCCTTAGCGCGGCAATCCTGTTACATTGGGGAAAACTCCGGATTTTTCCCTATAAACAGCAGATATTATTGGGTGTATTTCGGTGAATAACCTTATTTTTGTTCAAAACATTAATTCTATGCTTAAAGCCGGAGTTCTGGGTGCCGGGCACCTGGGAAAGATTCATCTTCGATTGCTTAACCAATCCGATAAATACGAATTGGCTGGTTTTTACGACCCCAATCAGAAAAATGCACAAAAAGTAGCCAGGGAATTCGGGTATACCTCTTTCTCTTCCATAGAAGAACTGATCGATGCCGTAGATGTGGTGGACATTGTTACCCCCACCCTTTCTCATTTCGATTGTGCTAAGAAGGCCCTGGAAAAAGGCAGGCACATCTTTGTAGAAAAACCCATAGCCAAAACGGTTGCGGAGGCCAATGAGATCATAGCACTTGCGGAAAAATACGGCGTAAAGGGACAAGTGGGCCATGTGGAGCGGTTCAACCCTGCTTTTATGGCGGTACAGGACAAGATCAGCAACCCCATGTTCATAGAGACCCATCGCCTGGCGGAATTTAACCCGAGAGGGACCGATGTTCCGGTAGTGTTGGACCTTATGATACACGATATCGACATTATCCTCAGCCTGGTCAACTCCCCGGTAAAAAACATCAATGCCAGCGGGGTATCGGTGATCAGCAATTCCCCGGATATTGCCAATGCCCGTATCGAGTTCGAGAATGGTTGTGTGGCCAACCTCACGGCGAGCAGGATCTCCCTGAAGAACATGCGCAAGTCCCGTTTCTTCCAGAGGGATGCCTATATTTCGGTAGATTTCCTGGAAAAACAGGTCGAAGTGGTGAAGATGAAAGACGCCCCGAAAACCGCCGATGAATTTGCACTTATCCTGCAAAATGCAGAGGGCGTTAAAAAACAGATATACTTCGAAAACCCAAAAATATCCCTGAACAATGCCATTCTCGACGAACTGGAGACTTTCGCCGATGCCATAGCGAACAACACTACTCCTGTCGTTACCCTCACCCAGGGCAAAGAAGCCCTGAAAGTGGCCCTGGAAGTCATTGCGAGTTTCTGATCCCGGCTACTCCCGGAAGGCATATACATTACACCTGCATATAACTATTACACTTAACACATAAAAACAGTATATGAAAAACATTGCAGTCATTGGCGCCGGAACGATGGGTAACGGCATTGCCCATACGTTTGCACAATTCGGCTTTAAAGTACAGCTTATCGATATTTCGGAAAAGGCCCTGGACAAAGGGCTGGCCACCATCGGGAAAAACCTGGACCGGATGGTAAACAAAGGTACAATCACTGAAGAAGACAAGACCAGGACCCTGGATAATATCCATTCCTCCACCGATATAAAAAAGGGCATCGAACACGCAGGGCTGGTCGTGGAAGCTGCCACGGAAAACCATGAACTGAAACTGAATATTTTCCGTCAGCTCGACGAGTTTTGTCCCGAAGACACCATTCTGGCCACCAACACCTCTTCCATTTCCATAACACAGATCGCAGCGGTGACGCATAGACCGGAGCGCGTTATAGGCATGCACTTTATGAACCCCGTACCTATTATGAAGCTGGTAGAGGTCATAAGAGGATACAACACTTCGGACGAAACCACCCGAACCGTTATGGAATTGTCCGAAAAGCTGCAGAAAGTCCCGGTAGAGGTCAATGACTACCCCGGCTTTGTAGCCAACCGTATCCTAATGCCCATGATCAACGAAGCTATCGAGACCCTGTATAACGGCGTGGCCGGTGTAAGAGAAATAGATACGGTGATGAAACTGGGAATGGCACACCCCATGGGCCCGCTGCAACTGGCCGATTTCATTGGGCTGGATGTATGCCTGTCCATTCTCAACGTAATGCACAACGGGTTTAAAAACCCGAAATACGCTCCCTGCCCCCTGCTGGTGAATATGGTGACTGCCGGGAAACTGGGCGTAAAATCGGGCGAAGGGTTTTACGATTATTCCGAAAACAAGAAGGCGGAAAAAATATCGAAAATGTTTTCTTAAAATAGATACCTGGTCAGAGACGCACGGCCGTGCGTCTCTACCGGTTGGACGTTTTAGGTTTTTTAGGCTGAAAGGATGGTTCCTACTGCCTCTTAACGTTTGGGTATAACCCCTAAAAAAACAGATTTTTTGATTCATGGCAACAATACAACCCTTCAAAGCCGTTCGCCCCACAAAAGACAAAGTGGGCCTGGTAGCCTCGCGTTCCTATGAAAGTTATTCCAGGAAGGAACGGGAATCCCGGCTGAAGTACAATCCTTTCTCCTTTTTACATATCGTAAACCCCGGCTATAAATATCACCGGGAAGTTTCGGGAGAGAACCGCTTTAAACTGGTGCGTAACCGTTACCTGGAGTTCCGGGAAGACCACATCTTTATCCAGGACGAAACTCCTTCACTCTATATCTATAAGCAAAAAACAAGAAAACATACCTTCTGCGGTATCCTGGGTGGTGCAAGTGCCGGGGATTACAGGAATAATATCATTAAAAAGCACGAAGCCACCATACAATCGCGCGAAGAGTTATTTATGGAGTACCTTAAAACCGTAGGTTTCAATACGGAACCGGTACTTCTTACGTACCCGGACAATAATCTTATAGAAAACATCATAACCGACATAACCTCCACCATTCCTGAATATGAGTTTACCACGACCGACCGGATAACACACTTCTTGTGGAAGCTCTCCGACCCGGAAAAAATAGCTGTGGTTCAAAAGGAATTTGAGCAAATAGGTGATATCTATATCGCGGACGGACATCATCGTTCGGCCTCCTCCTGTTTGCTTGCGGATAACCTGAAAACGGAAAATCCCGGGCATACGGGCAAAGAGGCTTATAATTATTTTATGAGCTACTTTATCCCGGAATCCGATCTCAGGATCTATGAGTTCAACCGGATGATCAAGGGGCTTAACGGCCTTTCCAAAGAAGATTTCCTGATCCGGCTGGACGAGTGGTACCGTATTGAAAACCGCGGGGAAGAACTCTACCGCCCCTCTAAAAAACACCACTTTACCATGTACCTGGACGGAGAGTTCTATTCGCTCTATCTCCGGAAAACGATCTATGACTTTTCCGCCCCCCTGAGTACTCTGGATACCCAGATCCTTTACAAGACCATCCTGGAGCCTATCCTCGGTATCGGAGACCTGAGGAACGACGGCCGCATCGCGTATGGCTGTGGGAAAGACAATGTTGTGGAAATGAAATCACTGATCGATAAGAACAAATACGATGTAGGCTTCGGTATGTTGCCCGTAACGATAGATGAGATCAAAAAAATAGCGGACGAAGGCCTGCAAATGCCGCCGAAAAGCACATATATCGAGCCCAAGTTACGCAGCGGGATGACGATCTATGAGTTTTAGGTTTATATAGATTTTAGATTTTAGACTTTAGATATTAGATGTTAGATTTGTTGCTTGTAAATAGCTAAAACTGAAAAATGAGTATTTCCGAAAACCTCAGAAACCTGAAAAATGAGCTTCCGGAGCACGTTACCCTGGTAGCGGTGTCCAAGACCAAACCCATAAGTGACCTTATGGAAGCCTATAATGCCGGGCAACGGATCTTCGGGGAGAACAAAATACAGGAAATGACCGAAAAGTGGCAGCAAATGCCCGGGGATGTGGAATGGCACATGATAGGTCATGTGCAACGCAACAAGGTTAAATATATGGCCGAATTTGTCTCCCTCATCCACGGTGTGGACAGCCTTAAACTGCTTAAGGAAATAGAGAAACAGGCCGCAAAACACCAACGCGTGATCTCCTGTCTTTTGCAAATACACATTGCGGAAGAAGACACCAAGTTCGGCCTGAGCGAAGAAGAAGCCCTTGCCCTGCTGGAATCTGAAGAATTTCAGGCCATGAAACATGTTAAGATCACGGGGATAATGGGAATGGCAACCTTTACGGATAATCAGGACCAGGTAAAAAGAGAATTCCAGACTCTCAGGTCCCTTTTCGTTAAAATAGCACATAACAGGCCCGAAATAAATACATTATCCATGGGAATGAGTGGCGATTATACTATGGCCATAGATTGCGGCAGTACCATGGTTAGAATAGGAAGTAGTATATTTGGGGCGCGGAATTACCATTGATCTCCGGAAAATACGGAGACAACGGTAAGCCCGGAATAAAAAAGAAATTATAAGAAGAAGTGAAATCCATAATTCCCCAGGGGGGAAAGGGAGTATGTACGCTATTTTAGACATAGAAACCACAGGTGGGCAATATAATGAAGAAGGCATTACGGAAATTGCCATATATAAATATGACGGGCATAAGGTCACGGACCGTTTTATCAGCCTTGTCAATCCCGAACGGGAAATACAGCCCTTTGTAGTAAATCTCACAGGGATCAATAACAACATGTTACGGTCGGCCCCCAAGTTTTACGAAGTGGCCAAGCGCATTGTGGAAATTACCGAAGATTGTATCCTGGTGGCCCACAACGCACAGTTCGACTACCGGATCTTGAGAACAGAATTCCACCGGCTCGGTTTTGACTACAAAAGAAAAACGATCTGTACGGTAGAGCTTTCTCAAAAACTCATTCCCGATGCCGAGTCTTATAGTCTGGGCAAACTGGTACGCTCTCTGGGTATTCCCGTAAGTGACAGACACCGGGCGGGTGGCGATGCCCAGGCCACGGTAAAGCTCTTTAAACTGTTGCTCGCCAAAGACCAGGCAAAAGACATCGTAAAGCACAGTATAAAATCTGAAAATACAGGTACCTTATCCCCAAAGCTGCTCAATATTGTGGAAAAACTTCCCGAAACCGTGGGGGTTTACTACATCCACAAGGAAGACGGCAACATTATCTATATAGGCAAGAGCAAAAACATCAGAAAACGGGTAAACCAGCATTTTACCCGGACTTCCAAAAAAGCCAGGTTCATCCAAAAGGAGGTCGTGGCTGTTACCTACGAGGAAACGGGGAACGAACTCATAGCCCTTTTAAAGGAGAACGAGGAAATAAAAAAGAACCAGCCACGATATAACAGGGCCAGAAAGCGCAAATTGTTTTCCTACGGCCTGTTTCAAAAACAAAATGGCAGCGGTTACACCGAATTGTTTGCCGAGCAACTCAACGGCCGGCCCCCTGCAGCCAAAAAACCCGTCACCACCTTTACATCCGTCCACGAAGCCAAAAACACATTATACAAACTCACGGAAGAATTTACCCTGTGCAATAAACTCAACGGACTGTCCGACTCCAAAAAACATTGCTTTAACTACACCATACAGAAATGCAACGGTGCCTGTATAAACCTCGAACCCGCAGAAACATACAATAAGCGTGTGGAAGAAGCCGTAAAAAAATACAGCTATCCCCACAAAAACATGCTTATTATCCACAAAGGAAGAGCAACCGGAGAACGAAGTGTTGTTATGATAGAAAACAATGATTTTAAAGGAATTGCGTTTTATGACTTAAACTATCAGGTAAACAATATTGACATCCTGAAAAAAGTGCTTACCCCCATGAAAAACAATGCCGATGCCCGACATATTATCCAGATGTACCTGAGAAAACACAACGGGTACAAGATCGTGGAGTTTGCCCCTTAAATAATTTTTACACGATGATAGTCCGCTATCATCATTCATTGTACTGCACTCAAAAAAGTGAAAACGACCAAGACCAAATACGAATTATGGAAACAGAAGGCCCGTGTCATCATATACGGTACCAACACCCCTGCAGGAAGGCTGTTTGATATAATTATACTCTTTCTCATTATGCTCAGCATTCTTATCGTTATGCTGGAAAGCGTAGAGGAAATAGACCAGAAATACCACGAAATCCTGCTGATCTCCGAATGGGTCATTACATTGATTTTCACGGCAGAATACATTCTCCGTATCATTACCATCAAAAAGTCCTGGACTTATATTTTTAGTTTTTACGGCATTATAGACCTCATAGCCATTCTGCCGATGTACCTCTCCTATTTCTTTACAGGTACCCACGTGCTGGCCACGATCCGTTCGTTACGCCTGCTACGGGTGTTCCGGATCATGAAACTGATGCGGTTTATCGGAGAGGCTTCTCAATTAAAGACAGCTCTGAAAGCAAGCCGGACCAAAATAGCGGTCTTTTTATATACCGTACTAATTATCTCGGTGGTTATCGGGTCGCTGATGTTTATTATTGAAGGAGAAGAAAACGGGTTTACCAGTATTCCCAGGAGTATTTACTGGACCATCGTAACCCTTACCACGGTAGGCTATGGTGATATTGCCCCGCAAACGGAACTCGGGCAGTTTATCGCCATACTTATCATGATCCTGGGATACGGGATCATTGCAGTCCCCACCGGGATCGTCACTGTGGAATATGCCAGGAGCAAGCGTAGAACAAGAGAAAATGAACAAACAGATCCGGTGGTCAGGAAAAATATGTGCAGCCAATGCAATACCGAAAACCATATTGCAGGAGCGCGGTATTGCCATCATTGTGGCAGCCCCCTGGACAATACGGAACAACTATTTTAATGCTTTCAAAACCAATATGCCCAGAGCCTTAAGACCGGAAAAAAACAAATACCTGATAACCGTTGTAGGCCCCACCGCCATCGGAAAAACATCACTGGCCATTGAAATAGCCAGGCATTTTCAAACCGAGGTCCTGTCTTCCGATTCCCGGCAGTTTTTCAGGGAAATGAATATCGGGACCGCAGTACCGGCTGAAGAAGAACTGGCGACCGTCCCTCACCACTTCATACAGCACAAAAGCATCTTTGACGACTATTCTGTCGGGGATTTTGAGCGGGAAGCCATGACGGTGCTCAACGAACTCTTCCGCAACAATAAGGCGGTCGTTATGGCAGGCGGGAGCGGTTTATATGTCAATGCCGTGCTGAACGGGCTCGACGAATTTCCGGAAGTGGCCCCGGAGATCCGGGAACAACTCAACCGTGATCTTGAGGAAAAAGGCCTGGCTTCCCTTCAGGCCAGGCTGGAAGAACTGGACCCGGATTACTATAAGCGGGTAGACCGGGAAAACCCGCACAGGCTTATCAGAGCACTTGAGATCTGTACAGGAACAGGCCAGCCCTATTCTTCCTTTTTATCCCAAAAGACAAAAAAAAGGAACTTTATACCCATCATCATAGGGTTGACGGCAGAACGGAAGATCATTTACGACCGTATTAACCGCAGGGTGGACATCATGATAGAAAACGGCTTATTACAGGAAGCCGAATCCCTCTTCCCCTATAAACACCTCAACGCTTTACAGACCGTGGGGTACAAGGAATTATTTGAATATTTCGAAAACCGGTGCAGCCTGGAATTTGCCATCTCCGAAATTAAAAAGAACACCCGCCGTTTTGCCAAACGCCAGCTTACCTGGTTCCGGAAACAGGAAGATATTACCTGGTACGATCACGAGTGTGACATCCGGGAGGTACTTGGCGATCTTTCTGCACGGATAGTTAGTAAGCGGTGATTATCAATTATTTTCACCCCCGGACGGTTTTCATACTCAAACAGTTGTGTTTTCCGGTGTAAACTTCCGTTATTTTTTCCTTGCACAATCGCAAAACCGCACTATATTTGCACCGTTCGTTTGCCATGCGGACGTTCTTATATATAGGTTCGGGGAGATACTCAAGCGGCCAACGAGGACAGACTGTAAATCTGTTGGTTTTTACCTTCGCAGGTTCGAATCCTGCTCTCCCCACAAAGTTTTCAAATAAGCCGGCGTCAAAAGCCGATAGGTTTTTGTAAGGCGGCGTTTTGAAAACTTTGAGTAAGGGGCACCCTTACGGATCACCGAGCGACAGCGAGGTAATCCTGGTTGTTCTGAAAAAGCTGACGTGAAAAAGTACACAGCGTTTTTGTAAGGCGGCGTTTTGAAAACTTTGAGTAAGGGGCACCCTTACGGATCACCACCGGGCGACGACAGCAAAGTAATCCTACTCTCCTCCGACTTCAAACAAACCAATCGTAACATAATCATTCCATCAACCTTACAAGTTAATTAAAGGACCTCCTGAACTCCAAAGGAGATAAAGTCGTTTTCGATTTGAATAATTTGTTAAATGATGCCGGGTATTCAAACCCCAGCTCATAAGCAATTTCGCTTACTGAAAGCCCGGTGGTAGACAGTTTTTCCTTCGCCTTTTCAATCAATTTGCCGTGAATATGCTGTTGTGTACTCTGCCCTGTCAGAACTTTAAGCAAACTGCTCAGGTAATTAGGTGTAAGGTTCAGCCGGTCCGCTACTTCCTTCACGCTTGGAATGCCTTTATCGATCAGGTCATCCGCATCAAAATAACGGTTTAACAGATCTTCCAGCCGGCCCAGTATCTTATGATTGGTAATCTGACGGGTAATAAATTGCCGTTCATAAAAACGTTCGGTATAATTGAGCAACAATACTATCTGGGCAATAATGATGTCCTGACTGAATTTATCGATATTAGACTGATATTCGCGCTGAATATTTTTAAAAATATCAATCATCATATTTTCCTCTTTTTCCGAAAGAAAAAGGGCTTCATTGACCGCATATCCGAAAAAATCGTACTTTTTGATCTTCCCGGCAAGGTCCGTATTCCACAGAAAATCAGGATGTATAAGCAATAACCATCCGGAAGGGTCGGCTTTTGCATCCGGGTCTATTTCAATGTGAAGGATTTGCCGCGGTGCTATTAATGCCATAACGCCTTCCCCGAAATCATAAGGTTGTTGCCCGTAATTGAATTTTTTGCATACATTCCGTTTTAAACCAATGGAATAAAAATTTTGTATCCATTTGATACTGTGATAATCCTCCGGATATTGCACCATACTGTAATCGATCAGGCTGATTAGCGGATGTTCTGGTTTAGGCAGGTTGCTAAACTCATGAAATTCATTGATCGAATTGAACTGAAGCGTAGTTTTCATCACTGCAAAAGTAATTATTGAAGGCCCCGGGAATTCAGGACAAAATCCCCGGGCCATATCATCTATAAATTTATGTTTTAATTTTTAAATCCCGTAGAACAACTCAAGATTTTATTTTCGTCCAGTGCCCGTTGCAACGTGGCTATTTTCTGCTGTGCAAATTGACAGGCATCCTCTCCCATAAAGAAATGCACAGGAGGATTATCCGATTCACTCAACTGAAGAATAACCCCGGCAGCTTTTTCAGGGTCGTTGGGCTGGTTTCCATCGATTTCATTAAAATGAACCTGTTCTGCTCTCCTTGCTTCTGTATAAGCATCAATGGGAGCTTCCGGGGTTTTTATAGAACCTGAAGTAAGAAAGTCAGTCCTGAAATACCCGGGATAAACAAGGGTTGTACGGATATTGAAAGGTTTCATTTCTTCGGCCAATGCTTCCGTAAGACCGGCAAGGGCAAACTTGGTGCTGCAATAAACCCCAAATCCCGGGAAACTGCCGACAAAACCTCCAACGGATGAAATATTGAAAATATGACCGGACCTTTGCCGGCGGAGGTGAGCCGCCGTATAACGAATGACATTTGCCACACCAAAGACGTTGACATCAAAGTTTTGTTTTACCTCCCGGTCCAATAGTTCTTCTACGGTTCCGGTCTGGCCATATCCGGCATTGTTTACCACAACATCAATCTGTCCGAAATGAGCTGTTACTTTTTCAACAGCTTCTTTTACTTCCCGGTCGTTTGTAATATCCATTTCCAACGGAAGAAAAACATCGGAGACATCGGATATTTTCTGTTTCAGGGCTACAACCGTCCTCGAAGTGGCGGCGACATAATGGTTTTCGGCCAATAATCTTTTCACCAGTGCCAATCCCAAGCCTTTGGAGGCTCCCGTAACAAACCAAACTTTTTTAGTATCCATAATTATTGTTTTTAAATTACAGGACAAAGTTGGCAAGTCAGGGGCGGATTTATTTTTCCATATCTACGCCTGTGTTAGCCAAATCTAATATTATGTTTTTTATACATTTTTCAGGGAAGGCTCTATAAGGTATCTAATTATGTATATTTGTGTGTGTTGATTTACATTTACATAAGCCTCACCTGGTGCGTTAAAAAATCTCATACCTGTTACGGGGTGCTTTCCAAAACAAAATTTAATAGCATGATCTTATTGAGAAAAATTTATCCCCTCCTGTTTCTCGCTGTTCTATGGTCCTGTGTTGCCCGGGCACAACCGGACAGCATTCCGGTAAATAACGATAATGCATTGCTGCTCCATTCAAAAATGCTGAACGAACCGAGAAGTATCTGGGTACATCTGCCCGCAGCATATAATTCGACCAAAAAACCTTACCCTGTACTCTATTTGCTGGATGGTGAAGGACACTTCAAATATGTTTCCGGCCTTGTAGATTACCTTTCAGGCTATGACAGGAACAGGATTCCCGAAATGATCGTGATCGCCATTCCCAATATCGACCGTGGAAGAGACCTTACACCTGTTCAATTATTCAACGGAAAAACAGACCGTACGGGAACATCAAACACTGACGGCGGACATCAATTCCTGCAATTTATACAAAACGAGCTTATCCCCTATGTCGATACCAATTACCGGACTGCCCCTTATCGTATTTTAGCCGGACATTCTTTGGCCGGGCTCTTTAGCTTATACACTAAGGTAACAAATCCCGACCTGTTTAATGCCACAATACTGATGAGCCCGGCCATTGGCATGGATGGCGGAAACACAAAAATACTCGACGATTTTAAATCCTTCCTGAAAAGTCACCAGGATCTGTCTGATAAATTTTTTATCTCGATCGGAAATGAAAATACCCGGGCTGTCGATTCCATCGTCGAGCAACTAAGGATGTTCGCGCCCGAAAGTATGGATTGGGAATTTAAAAAATACGAAGCCGAAAATCATTTTTCCGTGACTTACAAAAGCATGTTCGATGCTCTTAAATTCATCTGTAAAAACTGGTTTATAGACAATTATGCCACAGCAAATATGACCTATGACGAAATCCGGTCACATTTTGATAAATTGTCGGAAGAGTTTGGCTATACGATGGTACCCCGGGAAGATTTTATGAATAACTACGGCTATAAACAACTGAGATCGAATAATATCGATGCTGCTATTGAAATATTCAAACAGAATATAAAAAACTATCCCGGTTCATGGAATGCCTATGACAGTATGGGGGAAGCCTACATGAAAAAGGGTAAAAGACAGCTAGCCATAGATCATTATGAAAAATCAATATCTTTAAATCCTGATAATAAAGGTGGAAAAGAAATGCTGAAGAAACTTAAAGCAAACAGTCAGGATTGACAGCTATAAACACATATAGAATCCTGACATTTTTTATTACGGGAGTCTGGCTTATCAACGGCCTTGTCTGTAAAATGCTGAACCTTGTTCCCCGACACCAGCAAATTGTTGCAAGAATTCTGGGAGAAGATCATTCAAGGCATCTGACTATTTTAATCGGCTTTTCAGAAATTATTATGGGAATTTGGGTTTTGACCAGGTTTAAATCAAAATTCAATGCTATTACTCAAATAATAATTGTAGTAATAATGAATACTTTAGAGTTTATTTTAACTCCCGATCTGCTACTCTGGGGCAGACTTAACGCTGTTTTTGCGTTACTGTTTGTCGGGCTTGTTTACTATAATGAATTTGTTTTGAACCGGAAATTAAAACTGCAAACATTGCCATGAAGTTTTTAAAAAATCATCCGTTTGCAGTGGAGGCTTTTTTTGAGCGTTCTCTTGTGCTGACTTTTGCCGTACCTAAAGAACAACTTCAACATTTTGTTCCCGAATGCCTGGAACTCGATACATTTCAGGACAAATGGGCATTTATCGCTGTGGCAATGGTTCAGACAACCAAACTGCGACCAAAGGGATTTCCAAAGTTTATGGGGAATAACTTCTTTCTTATAGGGTATCGCATTTTTGTTCGTTATTCCAACATAGCCGGAAAACGGCTAAGAGGCTTGTATATCATCAAATCAGAGACAGACAAGAAGAAAATGGAGATATTGGGTAATACTTTTACACATTACAATTATACAACAACCGACATCAAACAAAATATAACAGGAAACTTATTGACCATAAAATCGGAGAGATCGAAATTTCAGATAGAAATCGATCAAACCGAAGATCATGTAAAAATCCCTGACGGATCACCCTTTATCGACTGGAAAGACGCAAGAAAATTTGCTGGCCCCCTGCCCTTTACTTTTACTTACAACAAAGAAGATAATACTGTTTTAATCATTGAGGGAGTCCGGCAAAACTGGAAACCCAAGCCTGTAAAAGTAAAAAGCTATGAAGTCGAATTTCTGAATAAGCTAAACCTTAAAGGTATGGTTCTGGCCAACGCATTTGAGATCAGGAATATTCCGTACTATTGGAAAAAAGGAAGAATTGAAAAATGGAACTAAAACGAAATCCTTTACAGGGAGTATTCAACATCATCCGTTTTAACTGGCACTTTTATTTGGTTGCCGGCCTTATTCTTGCTTTATTAATTGTATTCAGGAAACATTTACCGGAACCCGTAAAGTCTTTTACCCTGGGGATTGCATTGCTCGCCACCTTGACCATAATCGTTTCATTGATCATTTCATTTTATATCTATGATATTTCAGACCTTTACCAACTTAAGTGGCTTAAAGATGCTGACCACAAGAACATTCTGAACATAAATGCGGGATTTGACGAGACAAGTGAAATTATTAAAAGTAAATACCCGGACAGCGACTTAACCGTGTGCGATTTCTATAACCCCTTCAGGCACACAGAAATATCTATCAAAAGAGCAAGAAAAGCCTATCCTCCCAAAGACAACACTATCCGGGTTACAACAGATAATTTTCCATTTTCAGACCGTTCTTTTGATTATGCTTTAGCTGTTTTATCAGCACACGAAATAAGGAACAAAAGAGAAAGGACAGACTTTTTTAAAGAACTTAACCGGGTTACAAAAACAACGGGACAGATATTTGTAACCGAACATTTAAGAGACCTGAATAATTTTATGGCGTATACCATTGGTTTTTTACATTTTCACTCCAGGTCAAGTTGGTTGCAAACCTTTGAACAGGCCAACCTGAGCGTAAAACAGGAAATTAGAACAACGCCATTTATAACGACTTTTGTATTGGAAAAGAATGGAGATACATTTTAAAATAATCGGGGTTTTATTAATGGCTTTAGCTTTAGTTCACATCATCTTCCCAAAATACTTCAAATGGAACGATGAATTAAAATCGTTGAGTTTAATAAACCGGCAAATGATGATCGTTCATACTTTTTTCATTGCACTTGTAGTTTTTTTAATGGGGCTCTTATGCCTAACTTCAGCAACAGAACTTATAGAAACAAAACTTGGCAAGACCATTTCACTTGGGTTTGGGGTCTTTTGGGGCATAAGATTGTTTGTTCAATTCTTTGGCTATTCGTCAAAGCTGTGGAAAGGGAAGACATTTGAAACAATGATTCATATTATCTTCAGCGGGCTGTGGATATATTTAAGCGCAGTATTCTGGATAAACTATTTAGAGTAAAAAATTCTTCCAGGATAAAAAAATAAAGAAACCCTGTCCCCATTTTAAAATGTCAGCCGTCATTAGGGTGAACTTAAAAATTTTAAAAATGAAAGAATTTGCATTAATTTTCAGACTCAAAGACATTACCGACTTTAAGCCTTCGCCCGAGCAAATGCAGGAACGGATGAACTGGCTGGGAAGTATTGCCGCACAAAACAAACTGGCAGGCAAAGGCACAACGCTTTTACCTGTTCCCGGAAGTGCCAAAACCGTAAAAGCTGACAAGGTAGTAACGGATGGGCCCTATACTGAGATCAAGGAATTTATCAGCGGGTTTGTCGTTGTAAAAGCAGAAACCATTGACGAGGCGGTTGAAATGGCAAAAGAAAACCCGATTTTTAAGATCGGGGGGAACATTGAAGTCCGTGAAGTTTTAAAACGCGATTAGTATTGGGCAGGCCAACATCACATAACGACCTTTTACCACATCTGTTCCGGCAGGAATATGCAAAAATGACGGCTGTTTTATGCCGTCATTTTGGTTTAAAGCACATTGAGATCGCCGAAGACATAGCCAGCGACACATTCCTGAAAGCCTCCGAACACTGGGCCATGAACGGGGTTCCGGATAACCCGGCAGCCTGGCTTTATACGGTTGCGAAAAACAAGACAAAAGATTATTTCAAACATATTTCTGTTTTTGAAACGCAAATCAGACCGGCATTAAAACCCGGTGAACACGAAAAAGAAAAGGAGCTTGAGTTTAGCGACCAGATTATTGCAGACAGTCAACTGGCCATGATCTTTACGGTATGTAACCCTAACAATCCTCCTGAAGGTCAAATTTGCCTGGCGCTTCAAATCCTTTGTGGCTTTAGTGTAGAAGAAATAGCCAATGCCTTTCTTACCAAAAAAGAGACCATCAAAAAGCGTTTGCAACGGGCAAGAACCAATCTCCGCAACGACAATTTCCGGATCAGGTTAATAAGCGAAACCGAAATCCGATCGAGGCTGGACACTGTTTTAAAAACACTGTACCTGCTGTTTAACGAGGGGTATTTTTCCAAAACCAACAATCAGCTCATCAGAAAAGAGTTGTGTTCCGAGGCAGTAAGACTTGCTTTGCTGCTAACGGAAAACCTATTGACAGATACGCCACAAACCAATGCTTTACTGGCATTGATGTGTTTCCAGAGCTCCCGGCTGGAAGCCAGGACAAACCACAAAGGTGAAACCGTACTTTTTGAAGCACAGGACAAAAGCCTATGGGACAAATCGCTCATTGAAAAGGGTAATTACTACCTGGTGAACGCCACCAACGGAAATGAGATCTCAACATATCACCTGGAAGCAGGTATTGCGTACTGGCACACGGCTTCAACAGGCGAAAAAAAGTGGCCGCATATTTTGCAATTGTACAATCAACTTATTTTAATTGAATATTCGCAAATAACTGCACTGAACAGAATATTTGCCTTCGCCCAAGTGTACGGACGCGAAAAAGCCATCCCCGAAGCAGAAAAATTAAACCTGTCCGAAAGTAATTATTACCACGAGCTGCTGGGCTATCTGTATGCGGAGCTGGATATTGATAAGGCGGTTGACCATTACAAACAAGCCATTAACCTGACCAGATCCAAAACTGAAAAACAAACCCTGTCCAAAGAAATTGAACGGCTGAAAGAAAAAAACGGAAGATAACGCTCTATAAGCGTAATGTAAACTAATTAACGTTAATAATGGATAAGAAAAAAGGCTCCTCTACTTCGGCAAGCTCAGTATATCACTTGTCGAAGTAGAGGAGCCTGTTAGAAATCTCAAACAAAGGTTGCAATTTTTAAATGTTTTTGATCCAAAGGGCTTAAACATTATTCACGTTAATTAAGCTAAAAATAGTATAAACCCTCCGTTATTCAGGAATTGATGGCCTGGGGCATTTTTTCTCCTTTGAACACGGCCACCAGGTTTTTTGCCGCCATGGTGGCCATGGCTGTTCGTGTTTCCAGGGTCGCGGAGCCTATATGGGGCAAAACGCAGACATTGGACATCTGCAACAGGGGATTGTCCGGAAGCATGGGCTCCGGATCTGTTACATCCAGCCCGGCTCCCCATATTTCCCTTTCTTCCAGGGCGGTAATAAGATCGCTTTCGTGGTGTATCTTACCTCTTGCCGTATTGATAAATATGGATGTTTTCTTCATCTTCCGGAAACAGTCCCTGTTAAAACGGTACTGTGTTTCGGAAGTGAGGTTGGTATGTACGGAAAGTACATCACTTTCTTCAAGTAGTTCATCAAAGCCTACATAACGTGCATCTACAAGTTTTTCGGCTTTCGCATTTCGGCTTCTGTTGTTGTAAATAATATGCATTCCGAAAGCTGCCCTGGCCATCCTGGCAAACTCCGCTCCTATCCTGCCCAATCCGAAGATCCCCAGGGTCTTTCCATTTATCTCCGTTCCGAGTTCGTACAGGAAGCCCTTGTCCTTCCACTCCCCTTTTTCTATTTGCCCGGCCCGGAAAAATGCTTTTCGGGAAGTGGCCAGCATCAGGAGAAAAGCTGTATCGGCCGTCGTTTTACTCAATACATCTGGGGTGTTGGACACCGGAATACCATAATGTGCAGCGGCTTTTAAATCTACATGGTCATACCCCACACTGGTCAGGGCAATACCTTTCAGATGCTTACACGACTCCATAAAATATGCATTGAGTCCGACACTCCCTACATTCAATAACAAATCTGTTTTTTTGCAGGCTGCTATAAGATCGCTCTGCTGCATCTTTTGGTCCGAATTATTATATATTACCTCCAGCCCCTGTTCTTCCAGGAACCCGATCACCTTCTCAGGAATTCTGCGGGACACGAATACTTTCATTGTTGTCTGTTTCCGGTTTTTATCTGTTTTTCCACGGCTTTAAAGTAGTAAAAATAAATGTACAGACTTGTTTTGCCTCCTTCTAACAGTATATTTATAAGTTTTAAAAAATTGGAAAAATGTAGGATAAGTTGTATATTTTCAACAAAAAACAAATATTATGAGCGATGAGAATAAATTAGATCATATGCGAAAGATCCTTTCCAAGCTGGAAGATATTAAAAACACGCAGGAAAGCAGTATAGACAAAATAAACCATGTAATTACAGACCTGTTTCAGTCTCCGGACCCCAAACTCGAAGAAATCATGGAGCAGGCACATCAGAGAGCTTCTGACAATGTAGATATGGTCCGTGCAGCGATGGAAGAATACGAAATGCGTATCAATAAATTATCCATGCAGTAGTACGGGCAAAAAAAGCGGAACCAGAAAATAACAGCATTAAAGCCTTCCCCGATTCCGCTCTTTTGACCATATAAGTTTGTTTCGGTCCGGGTTTAAAGTTCCAGATCAGGCCAGCCTTCGCGGTAATTGCGTTTTACGAATTGGTTAGCGGCTTCAAAATTGGTTACCCTTCTGTTTACACCATCCCATTCGAGGGTTATGCCCCTTCCGGGGTAAGTGATCTTTCCATTGACCTCTTTCCTGTAATTGAAACTTCGGATGGCCAGGTTACCCATTAAAATACTCTGTGTAAGCGGCACGGCATATTCGACGAAAGGAGAGTCTACTTCCTGTTTTCCGTAACCGGCAATACAGGCATCTACCCATTGTTTATAATGGCCTTCGGCTTGTCCGGGAATACGTTTGTACTTTTGAGGAACATTGACTTCCTGAGTGCGGCTGGTCGGTAACAATTGTGCATCGTCTCCATAAACACCACACATCATTTTTCCTTTGGTCCCTTCAAAGATAACACCGTTGCCCAGATCGTTATGGCCTCCCATGATCTCGTTGGGGCCTAGTTCTTCCGGACGCTCGGGCTGAATACCTCCGTCCATCCAGTTCAGTTTGATATCCTCTCCGTTCTTCCCTTTGTATTTAAAGTGAACAGAAGATGAAAGCGGGGCACTATCGGGGAAGTATCCGGCCTTGAAATTGTCTACATAAGGAGTACTGACACTGCAATTCACTTCCGTTGGGAAGCCTAACTCCATAACTTTAAATACCGGCCCTACGATATGGCAGGCCATATCTCCGAGTGCCCCGGTTCCGTAATCCCACCAGCCTCGCCAGTTAAACGGTACAACCATATCTTCATACTCCCTGTAAGGTGCTGTCCCCAACCACAGGTCCCAATCCAGGCCGGCAGGCACGGGCGGTTTCTGGTCCGGCCATTTTATACCTTGTGGCCATACGGGACGGTCGGTCCAGCAATTGATCGTGTGAACCTCTCCTATAAGTCCGGCTTCATACCATTCTTTCAGGATACGGATCCCGTCGTTGGAAGAACCCTGGTCTCCCATTTGGGTAACAACCTTGTATTTTTTTGCGGCTACACCCAGCATATAAGCCTCATGAATATCGTGAGTCAGGGGTTTTTGCACGTAAACGTGTTTCCCCATTTTCATAGCGTTAAATGCAACGATGGCATGTGTATGATCGGGAGTTCCTACCGAAACGGCATCAAAATGTTTGCTTTCCTTATCGAAAAGTTCCCTCCAGTCTTTGTAGTATTTGGCTTTGGGGAATAATTCCCTGTTCTTTTTGGCCTGACGATCATCCACATCGCACAGGAATGCTATTTCTGCATTACCTGCTGCTGCAAATTTCCGGATATCGTCGCCACCTTTACCTCCGGCACCTACACCGGCGATCAGCAATTTATCACTCGGAGCAATAAAACCGGGGCCTCCTAAAACGTGCCGGGGAACGATATAAAAACCGGCAGCGGCAACAGAAGCACTTTTAATAAAGTTTCTCCTGGAATTTGAAGGTTTGGATTGGTTTTTGCCATTCTTTTCTTCCATAATTAAAACTGTTTTTATTATTTGGGTTAAAACTTTTTTCTTGTTGTTCTTATGGCTTCAGAAGCAGTTTTCACCTTCTCTGCCACCAGTTTTCCCTTATCCTGTCCCGACCCCGTCCTGTCCGGGTCCTCATGCTTTCGGGGTCGATCTTCCCTTCTTATATGAACTTTATTGAGATGATTTCAATTACCGCCTTAAATTACAAATAGTTTTAATTTTATCATTAATCTTTAGGAAAAATTAAGTGTTAAAGAACAAATTCATGAAAAATAAGAATTGTTATCACAGCCTCCCTTTCTTTTTATAAGAAACTGTTTAGTACATGGCAAAAAATACATCGAGGGGAGCCTTTAGCTCTTCCCCGCTTGTGCCGAGTCCTTCGATTTCACTCAGGATAAACTGAAGCCGTAATATGGAGGGAGCAAAGAATCACAGAGAAAAATATATCATTGGTAGTATACCTAATGCCGGTCGTACTTAACCCATCAACCTAATTCTCAACACTTTTAAATTCTTTAATGGCAGCATTGGGTTCTATGATATTATATCCTTCCCAGAATGAAGGATCATATTCAGACAAGTATTGCGGAACAACACCGGGCTCTTCTTTATACCTCTCAAAATCCGATTCATTTATGACATCGCTTTCAAAAACGATCATTTCGCTTTTGTCGTTATACCCGAGGATCAAATGAACATCGCCTGCCACCTCATTTTGTTTGCGCCGGCCTTTTACGTGCTTGTTTTTCTCAATGATCTTGATGGGCCTTTTAAAGCCTACTTTTCGCCCGTGTTTTTCCTCGATATACTTTAACGCGTATTTATCCCTGCTGTTTTTTTCGTAGAGCAGGGTCCCTTCTTGAAGGTGTTCATTGTACGATACACCCAAAAGGCTGAATTTTTGGATCGGTTTCACATTTTCATAATCGGCCCGGATCACTGCAAAATCATCGGCATTTACATAAAGCGTGCCTTTATAATCTGCCCCGTGCCTGGGCTGGAAAGAGATCTTATATACAATATAATCGTGCAGGGTGGTTATATTTTCCAGCTTAAACTCATATTTGCGGTTTTTATGAATAAAATTGAGGTCCGATTTTTTAAAGATAAAATTGTGATGCTGCAGTTTGGCAAGCGACCGTTTTTCATATTGAAGAAATTGCTTTTTCCGCTCCTCCTCCTGTTTTTGGCGTTCTTCGATCACAGCTTCTGCTTCCCGGGCCTTATCGTCTCCGAACAGGGAGGAGTCTATTTCTGTCTTAGTGCCGATCCATCCCGATTTGACCTTAAAATAGGAATCGCGCTTCACGTGGGCCCTTATGATCCGTTGTAGTTTATCGGTCAGTGCATTGACAGACATTTCGTTGTCCTTATCATATAAACGGGAGGCTTTGATGATATGCAATTTGGTATTCGGGTCATCGGGGGTTACTTTCCCGTAAAATTCGCCCAGGAACTCCGTATGGTCCGAATTGCGATCGGGTACTGCATATAACAGGCTATCGACAAAGGCCTGGTTAAATTCGGGAATGCTGCTCTTTGTTAAAGTAGCTTCTTTTTTGTCGATATAGGAATAATCCGATTTTCTGAAAAACAGTTTTTGTTTCAGCATATCGAAATCGTAATTCTTTTCCAGGCTGTCTTTGACATGTGCTATAATTTCATCCACAGTGTAGTTCTTATTCAAAAGGAACACCTCGTCCAGTTCGATGATCTTGGGCTTCAAAGCAATTAAAGAGTCCTTAAACCCTATAAGCTGAATTGTCTTTTCTTTATACCCTAAACAACTTATATACAGAGAGTCATCTTTATCTAATTGATCTTTAAGATGAAGTGTAAAATCGCCTGATTCCGAACTTATGACCCCGATACTTTTGTTCACTGAGACCGTTGCGAACGGGATCGGTTTTTGACTGGCGCTGTCAATGACCCTGGCTGTAACAGATCGCTGGGCCACGGTATGGGGTACACCACATATGAATACGGCTAGTACTAAGTAGAATAACTTCATGGAGCTTATTTTAGCCTGAAAATAATGCATTCCGTTGAAAATCATATGTTATTTAATGTTTTATTGAGAAGATTTTATCACTAATTAACGTTCGGATGAGTTATTTAACAGGGTTTTACATTTAGTCTTCCGGCCTGTATTAAAACTTCCCTCCTCCGGTATGAAATCAGTGCTTTACCACAGACTTCAAAGTACCGTCCGGGTTTAATATCAGGGCATAAGAAACCCTTTCGTTACTCACATCGGGGGCATACCAGCGTAAAGATCCGTTGTGTATCCGGAGATGAAATGTATAATCATCGGAAGTACTTCCCATTTCCATATATTTTTCCTTCAGCACCTTATATACATTATAGGCATTCTCAAAAGGGACCTTATCCAGTTCCATACGATCCCGGGCAATATTATCACGCAGAAAGCCTTACAGGTTGGGCATCCTGCCATTGTCCGTCTCCATAACGGTACATATCGGCATATTCCGGATTATCCGGGTTTTGTATCTGGAGATGTATTCTTCCGTCATCGTAAAAATAAATGATCCTGTGTACGTATATGGTTTTCCCCCTGAATTCCGGCAGGTTTCTGAGGGACTCCTCGGCCTCCTTTAGAGCTTCCGGGTCACCAGTTAAGGGCAGCGGCGGTTCCTTAACCTTTGGTTCTTCCGTATCCTTTTTTCCGGAACCGATTTTTTCTCCGGCATCCGTTTCGTGAGTATTCCTGTTTACGGTTTTCTGCCCGTCCTCTTCCTTGTTTTTTAAAGTGTCTTTAATAGATCTTGAAAACTGTTCGCACGAAGCAACACTCCACAACAGGGCGAACAAGCAGAACGCTTTAAGTACGGCATTTCCTTTCATATCATCAAATGGAATTAACATCCTGGGCAAAGGCTATTGTATGAGGTTCCCCGGGCAGATAAAAGATCTCCTTTTCTTTCAGGTTTACCCTGCCTATCTCTGTAAGCGGAACTATTCTCTTAATGACTACCTTATGCTCCTGCCCGTTCTTATCTGCAAACCTTACCGTAAACCGGACCTCTGGCTGGTTGTTTATATAAGTTCCCGTCTCAGAGACATCCGATATCTTTGCCATCGTTCTGCTCCCTGTAAACTTCAACCGCAACGCTTCTTTTCCTACCGGCACATTTTTAAAGATGACCTTGACAATAACCAAATAAAAGATCCCCGCAAAGAGCAGTAGCATCCCGGCCGAGCTGATAAGCGGATGATCCAGGGATAAAAAACGCCATCCATAACCTTTATTTTCGGTAGTGTAGGCATATGTGTAATACCAACCCAGTCCGGCGGCAAATAAGAGCCACAAAACAAAAAATTTATAATTGATGCGGCTTTTCGTTCCGTCGAGCACCACATAAGGCCTTTTTTTAAATTTACGGTCCACCCGCAGAAAGATATGTTTTCCTGCTACAAAACGGTTTTGCCGGGGCCTCGTATCGTTGACCTCCATTTTATGCCACACCTTTTCTCCTTCCAGGTTTTGCAACTCCAGTACCAGCGCCTTGCGTTCCGCCGACGGGTGTACAGGTTTCAGTTTTTTTACTTCAATGATCTCCGCTTCCATCCTTACTCCTTCGTGCATCAGGTCGCGTATATTCTTTTTTGCCAGAAACGAATTCTTATAGATCAGCCGTAGTAACACAAACAGGATAAATCCCCACATCAATACACTCAGTGCAAGATATGCCAGGGCCGCCTTGCCATCTCTCTGTGCAAGAAATGCATCAGAAGCCGTATTGTAATAAATAATGGCGGGATGCGCGAAAATAAAATATAGGATGAACAGAATCCAGAAATATATAAAGTACCTTCCCATGTAAATAACCGGGTTAAATCACAAATGCAGTAGTTCGGGTGTCGGAGCCTCACCGGAAAAACAATGCAAAGATACCGAAAAAAACGGATGCCTGAAGGACTTCAGTACCGGATGAATATCCGTGTATTAGTGGTCTAAGCCTATATAAACTAAAGGAACTGTGATCAAATTTCAGGATTTTAAACCACAACCGGGGCCAATAAAAAAGCGGGGAAATATCCCCGCTTTTTCCATCTGTCCTGTCTAAACTAAACGGTTTGTTGAACCTTTCCGTTCAATGTGCTTTTTTGATTTTTAAAGTTGGGGCTTATGATCTGTGCTTTTCTGGCATTATTCACCAGGTTCAGCACTTTGTGCAGGAGATTTGTTTCGTTCTTGAACAAAGATTTTTTCAAAGCCTGCATTTCCGCTTCCATACTGTGCCTTACCTGTTTTTTGAGTTCTTCGGTAAAAGACAGGTTAAAGATCTTCTCATATAAAAATTTATGGTTAGAAAGCGAAAACCTTCCATTTCCCAGACAAATATAGATCTGATTTTCATCGTCCATAAGAAAATATTCGTCGGAAATAGGGGAGATCAATTTTTTTACACTCTCCTTTTCTGAAAAATACAATACGATTTCTTTAATGTATTTTTCGTCCTCTGTTAACTCTCTTTTCTTAAATCCAAACATTTTTCACGAATTTTTGAAGAAGTCATGGCTTCGCCCAAATTTGGGCGGGAACACCATGGTCACTCAAAAACTTCTTCCGTTCTATTTATTTTGACACGGAAAGTCACAAAAAGTCACAATAAAAATTTCGTATCGACACAAACTTTCTATATATCAACGTTTTAAAATCTAAAATATTTTAAAATACAATGAAATTAAATCCCGGATATACAGAAAAGTTTATTTTTAGATTGAAAATCGGGAAAGATTTATTGGGATTTACGGAGCAACCACTACACATCATCCCCCTCAAGTATCTCCACCTTCCGGTTGGAAACACTCTTTATGGGATATACTATTTTCTTCTCGCCTGTTGCCACCACAAAACTGATATTGTCGATCATTACGATGACACCTTCTACCCCATCGATCCGTACCCGCATTCCTATTTCGAAATTCTTCCGGGTATAGAAACCGAGTATGAGCCTGTAAATAATATCTCTCGAGCCCAATCCCAGCGCAATGGTTAAAGCTGCCAGGAATGCTCCCAAAACGATGAGCAGGTTGTTGGTAATGATATCGGTATTGATCCCTATCTGGTTCAGCGCTGTTATGCCTGCAATGATGACAACCACATAGAAAACCAGCAATCCTATGGATTTGGAACCGCTCAGGTCGAACGATTTGAGCATGCCCTGTACGGTATTTTTGAGAAAAGTGGCCACAATTACACCTATGACCAGAATAGCCAGGCCACTGAAAAATTGCGGTAAATAGGCTATTAACCTGCTGGCTTCGGTCGATACTACTGTTAGTCCCAGCATGTCAGAGCCGACAATGATAAGGATAAGGATCACAAACCATTTTACAAAGGCCAGTACTACTTTGACCAGGTCTATTTTAAAGGAAGAGTTTTTTAAAAATTCAACTTCGTTGATCTTTGCAGACAGTTTATCTATTCTGGTCAATTTTAAAGCGCTTTTTACCAGAATTACAACCACTTTGTAAACCACCCAGCTCAGCAGCAGAAACAACAATGTCCATAAAATTTTTGGAAGTATCCCGTAAAGTTCGTCAAAAAGTCTTTTCAATACATTGAGGTCCAGGCCGTTTCCCATAGTTGCAGGTAATTTTTTGCCAGATTAGGAGGGTTATTTTTTAGTTCGCTTGTTCTTAATATTCAACAGCTCATTCACCGTTAACGGATACTTAACGGCTACGAGGTCTGCTACATCCAGTGAAAGTTTTATCAGGGCAATATCATCCATGACCTTTCCGCGGATAGATTCCGGCAGTTCTTCGTCTTGTATTATTTTCTTAAATGGATTTTCCACTGCTCTTTTCAATTCATTTTATTATACAGCTCCAGTAGGCGGTGTTTGGCCCGGTTTAAACGCATTTTTGCAGCACTTTCTCCGATTTCCAGAGCCTCGGTAATATCTTTTATAGAAAAATCGTCCTGGTATTTCATCAGGAGGATCATTTTATCATCCGGATTGATCTCTTGTAAGACCTGTGCCAGCTTCTCTTCTCTCAGGCCAAGGATCTCATTGTCATTCACTTCTTCCCTTTCATCCGCAAAATCTTCAGTGGCGACAAACACCTGTCTGCGTTTGTTCAGGTTCCGCTGCATATAGTTTACACAAAAATTATATACGAACGAATACAGCCAGGTCGAAAACCGGGACCGTCCCTTAAATGTTCTCAGTTTTGCAAAAAGCACCACAAAAATATCGTGCGTCAGGTCCTGTGCCTCTTCTTTTGATTTGGTAAAGGAAAGACACTTGTTGTATACCGTACGTGAATATCTGTCATAAAGAGCCGCAAACAGATGGGGATCGTTTACCTGTACTATCCGGGATACAAGTTCCTCATCCGTGATGTTCTCTACATCCGTTTTACGGTTTTTCTCCTTCATAGACAGATCAGGGGCAATCCTTTTTTAAAGTTAGACACATTATGTACCGTTAAGGTCACATTATTTACAAAAATATTTATTTTTTATTTAAAAAAGGTATCTTATTATGACTCATTTAATTACAGTAGCTTATACCAGCACAATAGAAAAGAGGCCAGTTCTGGTATTTTTACGGAGCATATGGTGTAAAAATTTTACCATTATTTAACGATCTGCCTCTTGTCTGTAAATTTGGCATTTATTAGTTTTGGTGCCCAAGATGAAATTGCTATTCAATTTTTTCATATCACTGTGTATACTCTTACTGAGCGGATATGGTCAACCAGACGGCCATAACCAACAGAAGTATACTGACTACGCTTTTGCACAAACAATCGGCACCCCGGGAGTGGCCGGCTTCAACGCCATTCAGAACAACAGGGCTTTTGATATCCACTCCGATTCGTCCGATTCAGAAAAGCGCCGGCACAGAACACATGAAAAAAATATTGAAGAGGAATACGAACCTGTACCGGTAAAAAAATACCTGAAGAGTAGTAACAGCCTTACTGCTCTTTTTTATGCCCTGACTTTCGGGCATTTCTTCCGTTATATTAAGAACAGCCTGTTCACCGGCAGGCATTTTGTCCGGTTTTCAGCTTTTTGCCCGTTGTACATCAGGTTCCGGGTGTTCAGATTATGATTTTTTAAATTCCGGTGAGCAGGCCATCCTGCCTGTTTCACCCCCTTTATAATATATGTACAGAAACGCCCTTGGCACTACGCTAAAAGGGATGCCTGGCTGTGCTGTATATCACATACTTCATAAAATTTATCTACCAAACCATTATTAAAACCAGAATCATGATGAAGAAAATTCTCATGCTTGCAGGTTTGTGTGCGTTGTTTTTCCACACAAGCTGCGAACCCCGTAAAAAAGAAAAAGAAGCAGCTACGGAGTTTCTCGTTACCAGTCCGCTAAAAAAAGACACTCTGATCACCAAAGAATACGTGGCCCAGGTACATTCCATACGCCACATTGAGCTCAGGGCACAGGAAAGGGGCTATCTGCAGGATATCTATGTAGACGAAGGCCAGTTTGTTAAAAAAGGGCAATTGTTGTTCCGTATCATGCCCAAATTATACAAGGCCGAATTGCAAAAGGCGAAAGCCGAAGCCGATTTTGCCGAGATCGAATACAAAAACACCAAAACGCTTACCGATACCGATGTCGTGGCCCCGAACGAACTGGCCATGGCCAAGGCAAAGCTCGACAAGGCAAAAGCAGAACTGGCGCTGTCGGGCGTGCATTTGCAGTTCACAGAGATCAGGGCACCGTTTGACGGTATCATCGACCGCTTTCACGTAAGACAGGGTAGTTATCTCGAAGAGGGAGAACTACTGACCAATATGTCCGACAACAGTAAAATGTGGGTGTATTACAATGTCACCGAAGCCGAATACCTGGATTATATGTCGCAGACCGAAAAAGACGACTCAACGGCTGTTAACCTCCTGATGGCCAACAACAGGATTTTTGAACAACCGGGAGTGGTAGAAACCATAGAAGCTGATTTTGACAACGAAACCGGAAATATTCCCTTCCGTGCCACTTTTCCCAATCCCAAAGGGCTTTTAAGACATGGTGAGACCGGAAGTATTCTTATGAAAGTCCCTTTTAAGGACGCATTGATCATACCGCAAAAAGCAACCTTTGAGATCCTGAGCAAAAAATTTGTTTTTGTAGTCGGTAATGATGGGCGTGTTAAGCAAAAGGAGATTTCCGTAAAAGCAGAATTACCACATTTATTCATTGTGGATAAAGGATTGTCTGTAAACGACAACATATTACTCGAAGGGATCCGGATGGTGAAGGATGGTGAAAAGATCGCTTATAAAGTTGAAAAACCGAAAGAAGTGGTAGCAAACCTGGAGATGTATGCAGAGTAATTCAAACCTATAAAACAGTGTAAAATGTTTGCTAAATTTATAAAGAGACCGGTATTGGCCATTGTCTTATCGGTCGTCATAGTTTTTGTTGGTTTATTGGCCATTAAGCAGTTACCCATATCACAGTTTCCGCAAATAGCCCCGACAACAGTCAATATTTTTATAGCATACCCCGGAGCCAGTTCGGATGTATTGGTAAAATCAACGCTCATTCCTTTGGAAACATCTATAAATGGTGTTCAGGGCATGCGTTATATAGCTTCAGATGCTACAAGTGCGGGTGAAGGCACTTTGCGTATCATCTTCGAACCCGGAACCGATCCCAACCAGGCCGTAGTTCGCGTTAAGACCCGGGTGGACCAGGTGATGCCCTTACTCCCGGAGCTCGTACAGCGGGAAGGAGTTATTATCACCCCTGTGCAGCCCAGTATGCTTATGTATGTGAATTTGTCCAGTAAAGAAAAAAATAACGATGAAAAATTTCTTTACAACTATGCATACACTAAAATAGTCCCGGAAATTCAACGTATAAACGGTATAGCCAGTGCAAAAATACTCGGTAGCCGAAAATATGCCATGAGGGTCTGGCTGAAGCCCGACCGTATGAGGGCGTATAAAGTCTCCGCCGAAGAAGTTCTGGAAGCGATGGATGAGCAGAGTATTATTGCCCGCCCGGGACGGCTTGGAAGAAGTTCGGGCAAGAAAACACAGGCCCTGGAATATGTATTGGTGTATAAAGGAAGGTATAATGAGCCCGAAGATTATAAGAATATTATTATCCGGGCCAAGGAAGACGGCGAAATATTAAAACTCAAGGATGTAGCCGATGTAGAACTGGGTAGCGAGTTCTACGATATCTATTCCAATTTAGACGGCCGCCCGGCAGCCTCTATCGTACTAAAGCAAACCTTTGGAAGTAACGGTAGTGACGTTATTAAAGCCGTTAAAGCAAAATTGCAGGAACTGGGAAAAGAGTTACCACCGGGAGTGGAATACGAGATAGGTTATGATGTGTCGAACTTCCTGAATGCCTCCATAGACCAGGTATTACATACATTGAGAGACGCCTTTATTCTTGTGGCCATTGTGGTATTCCTGTTTTTAGGAGATTGGCGTTCTACCATTATCCCCATTATAGCCGTGCCGGTATCTTTGATAGGTACCTTCTTTATTATGCAACTGTTCGGGCTTTCCATAAACCTGATCACGCTTTTTGCATTGGTACTGGCCATCGGTATTGTGGTAGATAATGCCATTGTGGTTGTGGAAGGGGTACACGTAAAAATGGAAGAAGAAAACCTCTCGCCATACAAGGCATCCTATGCCGTATTAGGAGAGATAGGAGGCGCTATTGTTGCCATTACATTGGTTATGGTATCGGTATTTATACCTATTTCATTTATGACGGGACCTGTCGGGGTGTTCTATCGTCAATTCTCCATCACCATGGCAGGGGCCATCATATTGTCAGCAGTCGTAGCCCTTACACTTACCCCGGTATTATGTGCCATGCTGTTAAAGAATAACCACGGAAAGGCCAGGAAAAAATCCCCTGTTGACAGGTTTATAGATTGGTTTAACGGCAAATTTGATAAACTGACAGGAAAATATGTAAACGTCCTGAAATTAATCGTGAACCGAAGGGTGATTACCTTCGGTATGTTAATAGCCTTTTGTGTCGGTATCTTTTTAACAAACCGGGTATTACCGGCAGGATTTATTCCAAACGAAGACCAGGGAATGATCTACGCCATCATACAGACCCCTCCCGGAGCTACATTGGAACGGACCAATGAAGTGGCCAGGAAACTGCAGAAGATCTGTGAAGAAACGGAAGGCGTTGCATCGGTTTCTTCACTGGCCGGATATGAGATCATGACCGAAGGACGGGGCTCCAATGCGGGGACCTGTCTTATTAACCTGAAACCCTGGTCGGAACGCGAACACGGCGTTCATGAGATTATGGAAGAGCTGGAAGAAGAGACTAAAGACCTCGGAGCTATTATAGAATATTTCGAACCACCTGCAGTTCCCGGTTTTGGGTCTTCAGGGGGGTTCTCCATGCGTTTACTTGACAAAACAAACGATACAGATTATAAGGAGTTTGAAAAAATTAACAACAATTTCATGGACGCGCTGCGGGAACGTAAGGAAATAACCGGGTTGTTTACCTTTTTTGCCGCAAATTATCCGCAGTATGAATTGAAAATCAATAACAAGGCGGCCATGCAGAAAGGGGTTTCTATCGGAAAAGCCATGGAAAACCTCAATATTCTGATCGGTAGTACTTACGAACAGGGATTTATTAAATACGGCAGGTTCTTTAAAGTATATACACAAGCAGCTCCGGAGTACAGGGGAATGCCTTCCGATCTGGAAAAACTCTATGTTAAAAATGAGGAGGGAGAAATGGTGCCTTATTCTGCCTTTATGACCCTGGAAAAGAAACTGGGACCTAACGAGATCACCCGGTATAACCTGTATAATTCCGCATCCATCAGAGGGCTTCCGGCTCCCGGATATACCTCCGGAGACGCTATCAACGCCATAAAGGAAGTAGCAGAGCAAACACTGCCAAGAGGATATGATATTGCCTGGGAAGGCTTGTCTTATGATGAAGCATCCCGTGGAAATGAATCCATATACATTTTTGCAGTCGTACTCATTTTTGTATACCTCGTGCTTGCGGCCCAATACGAAAGTTTCATGCTGCCGATGGCCGTTATTCTTTCGTTGCCCGTAGGTATCTTTGGTTCTTTCCTGTTGCTGAAGCTAATGGGGCTGGCAAACGACGTGTATGCACAGATCGGTGTTATTATGCTCGCGGGCCTTTTGGGTAAGAATGCCGTGTTGATCGTTGAATTTGCCGTTCAGAAGCGAAGGGACGGAGCTTCTTCTATTATAGATGCCGCTATTGAAGGAGCCAAAGCAAGGTTCAGGCCCATACTGATGACCTCATTTGCTTTTATTGCCGGATTAATTCCACTGGTTATGGCTACCGGAGCCGGAGCCATAGGAAACAGGACCATAGGCGGTTCTGCCCTGGGAGGAATGCTTATAGGTACCATACTTGGGGTGCTGGTCATCCCGGGATTATACTATGTTTTTGCAAAAATGTCAGACGGAAAGGAACTTATCAGGGATGAAGACACCGAGCCCGTTTCGGAAGAGTTTATGAGAATAAGCGAGGGAGAAAGCAAATTGCAGGTCAGGATCCGTAAAATGAATAAGGTTTTGAAAAAATTAATGAAAAGATCAGACGATGAATAAAAACAATATAGTACAATATGGCAAAACATCTTTGGTTGGGATTTTTGCATTGGCTACACTGTATTCCTGCGCCCCCACTTTAAAAACTGTGCAGGAAGACACAACGGTTCCGGTTCAGTATGCAGGTCAGTCAAAAGACAGTTTAAATTCAGCCCGGATAAAATGGAAGGATTATTTTACAGATCCGTACCTGGACACCCTGATAGACACAGCGCTGAAAAACAACCAGGAATTGAACATCACCCTGCAGGAACTCGAGATCGCCAGGAACGAGGTCAGGGCACGGAAAGGGGAATATCTGCCCTTTATAGGCCTTAAAGGTGGTGCGGGTTTTGACAAAAAGGCCCGGTATACCAGCCAGGGTGCCAGTGAAGCTACCACCGATATTAAACCGGGAAGGGAAATGCCCGATCCCCTGCCCGATTACATGGCAGGTGCCTATGCCTCATGGGAGGTGGATATATGGAACAAGCTGCACAATGCCAAAAAAGCAGCCATCAGCAGGTACCTGTCTTCGGTGGAAGGAAAGAACTTCGTGATCACCAATCTCATCGCGGAGATCGCCGGTTCTTATTACGAATTGCTGGCGCTCGACAACCAGCTGAACATCGTAAAGCAGAACATCGAGATCCAGAACAATGCCCTGAAGATCGTAAAACTGCAGAAACAGGCCGCGCGGGCCAACGAACTGGCAGTGCGTAAATTCGAAGCGGAAGTACTCCACACCAGGAGCCTTCAATACGATATTCAGCAGGAGATCATCGAGACGGAAAACAGGATCAACTTTCTCATAGGCCGGTATCCGCAACCTATTGAGCGAAAATCCGAAGCCTTTGCCGACCTGGTCCCCGACCATGTGCACTCCGGGCTCCCGGCAGAATTGCTGGAAAACCGCCCGGACGTAAAACAGGCCGAACTGGAGCTGGCCGCGACAAAACTCGATGTTAAAGTGGCCAAAGCCAGGTTCTACCCTTCCCTGGGTATTTCCGCAAGCATCGGTTACCGGGCATTTAACCCGAAATACCTGTTAAGAACGCCCGAGTCCCTGTTGTATTCCCTGGCCGGGGACATCACCGCCCCGCTCATCAACAGGAACGAGATCAAAGCCACCTATTACAGTGCCAATGCCCGGCAAATACAAGCCGTTTACAATTACGAACGCACCCTGTTGAATGCCTATATCGAAGTGGCCAATCAACTGGCAAAGATCGGTAATCTCGAAAAGAGCTACGACCTGAAATCCCGGGAGGTCGATGCCCTGACCCGCTCGATCTCCATTTCAAATATCCTTTTTAAATCGGCCAGGGCCGATTATATGGAAGTATTAATGACCCAACGCGATGCGCTGGAGTCTAAATTTGAGCTTGTCGAAACCAAAATGCAGCAGATGAACGCCATGGTCAATATCTACCGGGCCTTAGGTGGTGGATGGAACCAGGCGAATAACACCAGGCCGTAGCTGAGTTGTTTTTATAGAAAACCCGGAACGGTACAGGCCGGGGCAGTTAGAAAAAGCCTTCAAAGTTTTTGATTTTGAAGGCTTTTTCTATTTGTTTTAGATATTACCAAACTACTATCACTGTTCCTATAATCATTCTTTTACTACCAAAAACGCTATTTTTAGTTATATGGTTCCATGTTCAATAACCCGTATATCATAAAAAGACTACAAAAACAGGTATAAGCTCTTATCCTAAGATATTTAGCTAGCAAAAAACATATCTGTCCGGTGCGGGGCGATATCATTTATAGCTTAACCACTCTTTTTCATATGGATATATCCTTTTTGCCCATTTTTTCTCTCAAAATATAAATGTTAAAATTTTGTTAAAACAATCATTTCTTTTTAGCTATATATAACATCGCCATGCGTGAGTCGTTATAGAAGCGATTGAAACTTATAAATCAAATTATCTCAACTATGAAGAAAGCGATTATTGCAACTGTATTGGGAAGTGTGGTCCTGACCTCCTGTGTCTCCAAGAAGAAATACGTGGCGCTGGAAGAAGACCTGTCCAATACCAGGAGTACTTTGCAAAAGACTACCATGGAAAAAGAAGAACTGGAGGACAAATTTGCAAAGATAGAAGCGAGAGTAGCCGAATACAATGCTAAAATAAACTCTCTCAGAGAAGACAACGACGAAAAATTGGTTCAGGTAGGCGATCTTGCTGTAATGTCTAACAATACCAAGGAAAAAATGAGAGCTACCCTGGCTAAGGTAGACCCGGCAGAACTGGCAAAAGCTGAGACCCTGGAAGATTCCATAAACCTGGCTATCTCTTACAATGTGAAAAACTCCATTACCGATGATTCTAACGACGAGGACATTGATATCAATGTAGACAAGACCGTAGTTATGATCAATATATCGGACAAGCTGTTGTTCCGAAGTGGTAGTTATCACGTAAACCGAAAGGCTTACGGCCTGCTGGAGAAACTCGCTCAGGTGATCAATTCCGAGCCCAGCATGGACGTTATGGTAGAAGGGCATACCGACTCCCAGACCGTTAAAGAAGGTGCCTATATCAAAGATAACTGGGAACTGAGCGTAGAACGTTCTACATCCATCATCCGTTTACTGCAGAACAAATTTGGCGTAAACCCCAAGCAACTGATAGCTGCAGGAAGAGGTAGTAATATGCCTCTGGTGGACAACGATACTCCCGAGAACAGGGCCAAAAACAGGCGTACAAGAATAGTCATTATCCCTAACCTGGATAAATTCTTTGCACTGCTGGAATCATAGTCTGCCAAAATATATTCAATGGACAAGCTGCCCGGGGACCTCGTTTCCGGGCAGTTTTTTTATGGCCGGTTGCCAGTTGCCAGTTAAAAGCTGTATTAGAACCCGAAACTGGCAACCCGCAACCGGTAACTTTAACACAAACCTCAATAATAATTTGTATTTTTCATTCCGGATAAACCAAAAAAATCTCATAATCCATGAAGAACTACAATTATTTAATCCTTTTCGTTCTTGTCCTGTCGGTAGCGTGCAAGACCGATAAAAAGACAGAAACATCCGATACTTCCCGGGAACAGGACTCTCTTGCCCTGATTGAAAAAGCCCGGAAGATACACCACAATGTCATCACCATAGATACACACAATGACTTCGATGTAAAAAACTTCACTGATAGTCTGAATTACACGATGGACCTGGAAACCCAGGTCACCCTGCCCAAAATGGAAAAAGGCGGGCTGGATGTCTCCTGGCTTATTGTCTATACCGGGCAGGATTCCCTGAATGCGGAAGGATACGCCATGGCCTATGACAATGCCATGGCCAAATTCAATGCTATCCACAGGCTTTGCGAAGAGATCGCGCCAGACCGCATAGAACTGGCCCTTACCTCCGACGATGTGCACAGGATACACGACTCAGGAAAGCTGGTGGCCATGATCGGTGTGGAAAATGCCTATCCTGTGGGAACAGACCTGTCTAATATCAAAAAATTCCACGACCTGGGGGCCCGGTATATGTCACTCTCACACAATGGCCACAGCCAGTTTTGCGATTCCAACACAGGGGAAGAAGACAGCGTATGGTTGCATAATGGCCTCAGCGAACTCGGAAAACAGGCCATAACCGAAATGAACAAATGGGGCATTATGATAGACCTCTCCCACCCTTCTGCCGAATCGAACAAACAAACCATAAAACTGTCAAAAGCCCCGGTAATCGCTTCGCATTCTTCGGCCCGTGCACTCTGTAACCACAGCAGGAACCTGAGCGATGAAGAACTCCTGATGATACGGGACAACGGCGGCGTGGTGCAAACCGTAGCATTTTCCGGCTATGTCAATACCGAAAAGAGTGAAGCCAGAAACGAGGCTATACGGGAGCTCCGGAAGCAAATTGCCGACTCCCTCGGGCTTACCTGGCTGGATAGAGAAGGTTTCCTTGCCCTGCCCCCGGAAAAAAGGGAAGAGTACCTCAGCAACGTATATGACAGGGTAAAGGCCATAGGCGAAGAAAAAATTAGGCAAAACGACAACCTTCCCAAAGGCCCTAATGTTTCCGATTTCGCAGACCATATCGATTATATGGTAGATCTTATCGGGATAGACCATGTAGGCATCAGCTCCGATTTCGACGGTGGCGGCGGTATCGATGGCTGGGACGACGCCTCGGAAACCTTTAACGTTACCCTCGAACTGGTAAAACGGGGATACACAGAAGAAGATATCCGAAAATTATGGGGCGGCAACCTGCTCCGCGTTCTGGACGAGGTACAAAAAACGGCTGAAGAATTGCAGGCAGCCGGGTGAAAAGGACACCCCCCTGTGCCCCCCTCAAGGGGGGAACCTATTTCTCTTCGACAGATGATCATCCCCCTTGAGGGGGGCACAGGGGGGGTGTAAACCGTCTCAACTCCCACAGCACTCCGATTCCCCCAATAACCGTATCTTTGCAAGAGTGCTAAACCAAAAATATTTCTTTTATATGCAACAAGGACCCGTTTATGAATTGAGCCGGAAGTTCTACGATTTTATGGTTGCCAAAGGTGTTTCGGAAGAGCTTGCCACTCAACTGAACCTGCTGGTAAATCTCATTGCAGTAGCCATAGTGGTATTCCTGCTCGACTGGCTTTTTAAAAAAGTGGTTATCCGTGCGTTTGCCGTGTTTTCCTCCAAGACCAAAACCACTTTCGACGATTTTCTGGTACAGAGCAATTTTCCCAAGTACCTGGCCCATATTATCCCGATGATCTTTGTTATAAAGATGATCCCGGTGGTCCTGTCCGATTTTCCGGGCTGGAGCAAATTGTCCCTCAAGGCTGTCGATATTTATATGGCTGTGCTTGCGGTTTGGATATTCCGCAGTTTTCTCCGCTCCCTCAAGAATTATCTCCGCACCAAGAATGCCTACAAAGACAAACCTCTTGACAGTTTTGTACAGGTATTCCTCATCATAGCCTGGATTATTGCTTCCATATACCTCTTTACAGTGCTCACCGAAAAAGATCCGATAACCTTCCTCACTGCCCTGGGTGCCGCTTCAGCGGTTATCTTACTTATTTTCAAGGATTCCATCCTGGGTTTTGTGGCCAGCATACAGGTGGCTGCTAATGACATGGTCCGGATCGGTGACTGGATCACCGTGGAGAAATACGGGGCAGACGGTGACGTTATGGAGATCAACCTGGCTACGGTAAAGGTCTGCAATTTCGACAAAACCATAACCACCATCCCCACTTATGCCCTGATCTCCGATTCTTTCCGGAACTGGAGGGGCATGCAGGATAGCGGTGGACGACGTATAAAAAGAGCCCTGAACATCGCCGTAAGCAGTATCCGTTATCTTACAGAAGAGGAAGTGGAAGACCTGAAAAAAATACATCTCCTGGCCTCTTACCTGGATCACCGCCAAACAGATATTATAAAATATAACACGGAAAACAATATCGATAAAAACATCCTCCTGAACGGACGAAACCAGACCAATCTGGGAGTTTTTAGAAAATATATTGATACATACATAAAAAATCACCCGGCGATCAACAAGGACATGACCATGATGGTACGCCACCTCCCTCCCACGGCTCAGGGAATCCCCCTGGAGATCTATATCTTTTCCAGCGACAAAAGATGGGTCAATTACGAACATATCATGGCCGATATTTTTGAGCACATCCTGGCGGCCGTACCTTATTTCGACCTGGAGATCTACGAATCACCGAGCAGTAAGGACATGAAAAGGTTGTCTCAGGGAACTTTTGACGTTAAGAATTAGGTAGTTAGATTTTAGACGTAAGATTGCAGGACATAGGATATATGGTTTACGGTTTTTAGCCAACATATAACCTGCAACTTTCAACCCTAAACACATTCGTGTATCCCCGGCTTTAGGTCAGGGCAGGCAATGGCTAAAACAAAACCATAAACTAAAAACGCCAAACAAAAAAGGTTGTCTTGCAAAGCGCGTCAATTTCCCCGATCCCGGAGAAGGCTTTACAGACAACCTTCTGTTTTTTTAGCTGAAATTGCAGCTTAGTTATAAACTGCTTCTTTCTTAAAGTGTTTTACCAAAAGGTAATAAATCACCGCCCTGTATTTATTCCTGTTGGAACGACCGTACTTTTCTATAACAGAATCTATCGCCTTATCGAGGTCCGCACCATCCTTCAAGCCCAGTTTCTTGATCAGGAAGTTCTTTTTTACCGTAGCAAGCTCATTCGGATCACTTCCGGAAACCGTCGAGGCATCCGCATTGTAGATAGAAGGCCCAAGCCCCACAGTTACTTTGGTTAAAAGGTCTGTGTCCGGTTTTACGCCACACTTGTCTTTAAGGTCGGCGGCATACTTGGCGATAAGTTCGTCTCTTTTGCTCATTAGTTTTATTTTTTTAGTTAATAAGGTGGTTCTAATTTAGCAAAAATTATCAGGATTTTAACTTTTCATCCCGGTTTATTCAGAAAAATCATCGGTTAAATGTTTGAAATAATCGATTAAAACCCCATCGTTAATCGTTCTCGGAGTAAATACCTCCAGCAATTTCGGACGGTCGGAAGCAGCATAAAACCCGGTCAGCCGGTCCTTCAGGGAATTTTCGTCATCTGCAGTTACATAATCTATTCCGTACATTTTACAAAGGTGTTCCGCGGTAAGCCCGTGTATCGTTTCAAAATAGGTATCGAAATTGGGTGTGTTTTTATGCCCCGGCAATATGCGAAAAATACCTCCGCCTCCGTTGTTGATGAGGATGATCCGGAAATCCTTTCGTATATGTTTGTTCCACAAGGCATTACTATCGTAAAAGAAACTCAGGTCGCCCGTTATGAAAGTGGCCGGGACCTTGCCGGCTACCGATGCCCCGATAGCAGTAGAAGTACTGCCATCAATACCACTGGTCCCCCGGTTGCAATACACCTGCCAGCCCGGGCGCATGGCAAACAGTTGTGAATACCTTATGGTAGCACTATTACTGAAATGCACAAGCTGTTCTTCAGGAATGGCCCTGAACACCCTGTCGTATACCTTGAAATCCGAAAAGGGGATTGTTTTCAGATAACTGTCGTGTTTCTCTTCCCTCCGCACTCTAGCGTCCTGCCAGTATGACTGGTAATCACTTTCCCCCTTTTCGAGCCCCGGAGCCACTTCAGAAAAGAAATGTGCCGGAGAGCTCAAAAAATGATGGGTGAGGCCAAAGAAAGTATCATAGGCTTTCTTCGTATCTATATGATAATGCCATTCGGGCGTGTACTTCCTCAAAAAGGCTTTGATCTTTTTGGAGACGATCATCCCTCCGAAAGTAAGGAGAAGTTCGGGTTGCAGTTTTTGGAGTTCTTCTTCTATTTTCTCCACCGGGGCAACGATCTTGTCAATACCGGGAAAGAATTTGGAATGAAACAGGTTGGATGTCGTTTCGGTAAACACGATCACCGAAGGATCGTCAGCCAGCATATCCAGGTACTTTCCGGGAATGTCCCCGGGGTGGTTTACTCCTACCAGTACCATTTTTCGCCGGGCCTGGTTCCAGCGTTTCACAAAGGTATCCATCGAATCTTTATCGGCCTCCTTTTTTTCCGGCTTGGACTCCCATATTACCGCTGGGGCTTCCGGCGTTTCCACAACTTCATAAAGGGGTTCCTCAAAGGGCACATTGATGTGTACAGGGCCTTTTCCGGTCACGGCTGTATGTATGGCCTTTTGTACCTGTTCTTCATTATAGGCCTTGTCCCCTTCCCTGAGATTGGCCGAATAGAGAATGTGGTTGGCAAAGACATTTTGCTGCCTGATGGTCTGCCCGTCCCCGATATCGATCTTGTCCGCCGGACGGTCTGCCGAGATCACCACCAGGGGGATATCGCTGTAAAAAGCCTCGCAGACAGCCGGATAATAGTTGAGCAATGCCGACCCGGAAGTACACACCAGGGCAGCCGGTCTTCTGGTCCACTGGGCCATTCCCATGGCAAAGAAAGCGGCGCAGCGTTCATCTATGATACTGTAACAATTAAAAAATTCGTCGTGGGTAAAACCTATGGTAAGCGGTGCATTCCTCGACCCCGGTGAGATCACCACTTCGGTAATGTTCTTCGCTCTGCACAACTGGAGTACGGTCTGTGCAAGCGGTATTTTCGGATATATCATGTATTGTTTCTTATAAGTAAATCTGGCCTCCTTTTATGGGGCAATAACAGGATCCGTGTTCAGTACCGCAAAAGTAGAGTACAGCCCGGTAAGTACAAAGGATTCGCAGGATTTTAGTTCCTGGGGTAAAGTTTTATCTGTTCCCGGACACTTTGTTTCGTTTTACACCGCCATGTTTCCTCCCTCAAGGGCAATGTCAAATTACACCACCCCTTCGGGGTTTATATATAGTCTTACCCTTCCTGGTTCTATAATTCTGTCATCCCTTCGGGATTAAAAAAGCCTGAAAGGCTGAAATACTTATAGCAACAAAGACATTAAAGAGGTCCTAAACCCCGAAGGGGTGGTACATTTATTATCCATGGCCTTAACTAAACGACATTACCCTCAGGAGATATTACCGCTTTTTAAAGAGACTTTCGGTCCTCCCTTGAGAGGGGAAAACAGGGAGTGTACCCCTTTAAAATACCTCACCCTACTTATCAGTCCAGTATCTTTTTCATCGTAAAAGACTTATTCACAGTCTCCTCCCATTCCGATCCCGGGTCGGAATCACGTGTAATGCCTCCGCCGACATATAAGGTTGCGATATTGCCGTTCATCTGCATGCACCGGAGATTTACATAGAGTTCCGAGTCCCTGTTTTCGGTATTGCCATCCTGTTGTCCGGAAATGTCTGTGTTCAGTTCTCCCAGGAATCCCGTATAGAAACTCCGGTCATACCCTTCGTTTTCCAGGATAAACAATCTGGCCTCATCTTTGGGAAAACCGCAAACAGCAGGTGTAGGATGAAGGCTTTTGAGCAAAGGGGCTATGTTTTTGGTTTTATATTCAGGGATCAGTGTGGCCTGTATATCGGTACGGATGTGAAGCAGGTTGCCCGCCCTATGAGTCCCTGCGCCCGATATTTTAAGGCTTTTAACCTTAAACCTAAGGCTATCTACAATGGAATCGGTGACCACCTGCTGTTCCTGTTTTTCCTTCTCTCCCCAGAATACCCTGGTCTGTCCCGTATACTTTTGGGTGCCTGCCAATGCCATTGTATACAGCACACACCCGCGGATACGGAGCAGGGTTTCCGGAGTAGCTCCCAGCCACAACCCTACTTTCGGGTGAAACCATATATAGCAAAAAGCATCTTCATAGCGTTCCAGCAGTTTTTGAAAGATGGCAACAGGCTCACAAAGTGTTACAGGTACTTCTTCTTTCCGGGAAAGGACCACTTTTTCCAGTTTTCCTTTCCTTATGGTTTCTATCCCCTTTTGCACAAGGTCCATATGCTTACCCCTGTCGGTATTTTCCGTTTCCCTTCCGGATGGTGTGCCCTGCCCGTTTTTTTCTTCCGTATCTGTTTTTTTTCGCTGAAAACGGGACAGTAGCACTACTGTTCCCTTCCCTTCTGTTGGGCAAGGGATCAGGACCGCCTTTTCATTTTGGTTGAAAGGAGAAAATACAAATCCTTTTTCAGAAAAATCTTTGACCGGATGTAGCGCATCATCCTGTTGCAATACCGCTTTTGTAAGGCTGGTGCTCTCATGTGAGGCAGGAGAATTACCGGGTTTTCTGTAAGCCACAAAGGGCAGTCCGGAAGCGTATTGTTCTCGTATTTGTTCAAAAAAATCTTCTTCGGAAATCATCATTTTTTCCTTCTTGGGTTCTCAATCCTTCTTTTTGGGCAACGCTATCGTAGTGAGCTTGCATACGGAGATCAGGCGGCCTTCCGTATCCGTCAACCGGATCTGCCAGAGCTGGGTGGTCCGTCCCTGGTGGAGCATCCCTGCCCTTGCATATACCTCTCCTTCTTTTATACTTCGCACATGATTGGCGGAAATTTCGATACCCCGTACAAAAAAATCCTCCGTGTTCAGGAACAGGTAAGAGGCCATGCTTCCCACACTTTCCGCAAGGGCTACCATTGCCCCGCCATGCAATACACCATCGGGTTGATGCACCTTTTCGTCAACCGGCATCCTGCCCACCAGATAGTCCTCACCCACATCCGTATACTCGATCTGCAGGGTTTCCATCAAGGTATTCTTGCTCGTGGCATTGCATCTGTCCAGGATAGCTTGTTTGTCTTTTTTCATATGTCCGGTTTATGATGTAAAAATACAAAACAAATCGGGTATACGGGTATTCGAGTAATTCAGGTGTAAAAAGTATAACTCGAATACCCGCACACTCGTACACTCGCAAAAAAAGAGCGCAAAACCCGGGTTTTGCGCTCTTCTGTTCTTTATGGAATTTACCTGTTTACAGTGCACTAATACAGGTAATCCAGTGCGATCTGGTCATAATATCCCCATTCTCCGCTGGATCCGGTATTGAAACAGGCCAGCATTACAGAATTGGCATCATACCCGGTGGGGGTCCCGGGAATATGTACGGCACCTACACTACCTTCTCCTTCGTTGGAGTTCTGTCCGCAACTCTGTCTGCTGAACCAGTCGGTATGCCGCATGCCTATGCAATGTCCGATCTCGTGCATTATAACGTGGCGGTTTACGGTAGTAGTGTAATTGTTCAGCCCGGAATAGATCTGTACCCATTTGTACGGATCGCCACCTGAAGGAAAGCCTGCTTGTCCGCCTGCTCCTCCGCTAGGGCTGTATACTACGATGTCGTATGGATTGTAATTCGTACCGAACGTCAGAGTAAAGGTAAGCCCCAGGTTCTGGTCATTATAGTTATCTATGGCCTGTTGCAATGCTGTTTGCATTTTGGTAGAAAGGCCCTGGCTGCTACCGGTATATCCTATCACGTTAATGGTTCTCGGGGAATTCACCAGGTTATACGTGTGATACTGCTCACTCTCTACACCACCATGGAGTTCCATCGAGGCGAGTTGCTCGGCAGAGATCAGGATATCTCCTTCTACGAGGTAATCGGTACGAACGGTACCGTCGGGCAGCGTAACATCCGTAAGCGTAACATCATCTGTATTCAGCTCCAGAGATGCGATCTTGTCCAGGACTTCTTTACCGACTTCCTGTTGCGGGTCCATGCTCTCGTCCTTGGGGTCATTGTCACAAGAGGTAAACAATAATCCGATCCCCATCAGGGAAAGGATTACATAAGACTTCATTGTTTTCATGTAAAATTTGATTTGAGTTAATAATTGTTTCTTACCATAAGCAGACGTCTTAACTTACAATAGAAGTAAACAAACTTAATAAAATATTTTCTAATTTTAACATTTTATTATATATTTTTTGTTTTATTTAACGATGATTTTACTGTTTCAGGCTTTAATTTGTTATATGAACCTACATAAACCCATTTTTTACTTACTGTTTATAATTAGCCTCAATATTTACGGGCAGACTACAAAATGGCAGCATCTGGTCCGTAAAAACACGGATGGAAATTATTTTTTAGTAAAGACCTCCGGCGGCAGAAATATTCCCGAAGGCCACAAAGTGATCAGGGTGCTGGACCGTGAATATGTGATAACACATGCCCCGAAACACACAACCGGAAACATACATAAACGCGGAAAAAATAAACTCTGGTCCGCCAATGATCTCTGGAAAGTTTCTCCCAATACCGGCCTGTCCCGTAACAGGAAAATGATTTTTATCATAAAAACCTCTGATGATGAATGCCTGAAACACACCGAAAAACATAAAACAGTTCGCTTTCTTCCGGACAGCAGGACATATTTGGTAAGGGCTACCGCAAAGGAGGTCAAAAAACATATCCTTCCCCTCGACTGTGTTACTTATGTCGGTATGGAATCTCTCGTTCCTGTAACGGAAAGCAGTATTCCCGATCTCAATCTCACGGTAAACAATATCGCACAGTTGCACCGGGAGGCCCCCGGCCAGATGGGACAAGACATGGTGGTTTCCATAAAGGACGATATGTATGACCCGGAAGATATAGACCTGACAGGCAAACACCTTCCCTCGGGAAATGAAAGCAGTGAGGTGAGTGCACACGCTACGGCTATGGCCACACTGGCCGCGGGCCTCGGAAACAGTTCGGCAAACGGGAAGGGAGCAGCTCCCGAAGCCCGTATATCTTCCTCGGACTTCAATGTCCTCTATCCCGATAACGGCCTGGAGGGCATGGGAGTATCTGTACAAAATCATTCCTATGGCACGGAAATAGAAAATTTTTACGGTATACTTGCCCGGGAATACGATGCCTTCCTCTATGAAAACCCTACACAGGTACACCTGTTTTCCTCCGGGAACCTCGGGAACGAACCCCCTAAGAACGGGCTCTATTCGGGCATACCGGGCTACGCGAATCTTACAGGCAATTTTAAAATGGCCAAAAACATACTCACTGTCGGGGCACTGGATGCACAACTGTCTATCCCGGATTTTTCTTCCAAAGGCCCTGCCCACGACGGGAGGATAAAACCCGACCTCTCCGCCTTCAGTTCCATAGGAACCTCAAATGCCAACGCCCTGGTCTCGGGTGTTGCCCTTCTGCTGCAACAATACTATCGCGGGGAACACCAGGGTTCCCTGCCCCCGGCCTCCCTCATAAAAGCACTTCTCATAAACGGGGCCGACGACCTGGGTAGCCCCGGGCCGGACTATCGTTCCGGATACGGCAATGTCAATGCCCTGCAAAGCCATAACATTCTCCGCAACGGGCAGTTTATCACCGACAAGGTGGGAAATGCCGGGATCAGGGAATACACCCTTGAAATACCGGAAAACGCCATCAACATAAAAGCCACCCTGAACTGGACGGACCTCCCGGCCGAACCGAATTCCAACATAGCCCTGGTCAACGACCTGGATATGACCATCAGCCACAACGGGACGGTATATGAACCCTGGGTCCTGGATCATACCCCGGACGAACAGGCCCTGAACAAGCCTGCCACAAAAGGAACAGATCATCTCAATAACACTGAACAGGTTTTTATCCCTGAAGTGACTGGAAATCAATTGATCATCCGGGTAGATGGTTATCATATTACCGGAGAAGAACAGCCTTTTTCCATCGCCTACTCCTGGGAAAAGGAAGGTGAATTTCATTGGATAAACCCGGTAGAAAATGGCAATTTTCCCCATGATGGTGCCTCTGCTGATTTTATCCGCTGGAAAACCACATTCCACAACACTCCCGGAACGCTAGATATCAGTTACGACAAAGGCAGTACATGGGAGTCCATAGCTACGGGCATCACCCCGCAACAAGGCTATCTTTCCTGGGACCCTGTGGAAAACGAAGGCAGTACCGCCCTGCTGAGAATGACCATCGAAAACCAATCCTTTACCTCCCCGCCATTTGTCATTTCCTATACCCCAGATCCCGGGATAAGCCTAAAATGTAACGGAACTACGGAAGTCTCCTGGCGAAAAAATATCGCTGCAACAGCCTATGACATTTTTTCACTGCAAAACAACACAATGACCTTTACCGAACGTATTACAGATACCACCTATATAACAGACAGTTCCTCTTCCTATTTTGCCGTTGCCCCTGTATACCAGAACGGAACGAAGGGAATACGAAGCCAGGCCCTGAACGTTTCGGAAAGCGAAGAACACTGTTACTGGGAATCCCTGTACACTACAAATGAAGAAGGTCATATCCGGCTCTATTTTTCCCTGGGGAGTACCTATCTCGCGGAGAGAATAGAAGTTTTCAAAGTTCTTCCGGAAGGAGAAGAACGCATACAGAACATCGAACCGGTGAATCAAAAGAAATTTGAAATCATAGACAATACTCCCCTGGAGGGTGCCAATGTATACCGGGCCAAGCTGATCCTGGAAGACGGCAGCGAACTGTATTCCGAAACGGTAAATACCATTTACCTTTCTGCCACTCCTTTTCTCCTGTTCCCCAATCCCGTTACTTCGGGCGGCCTTAATATTTACAGTAAAAAATTCCGGGAAAGCGACACCGTTTATATCTACCTGTATTCCGCTGACGGAAAATTTATGATGAAGGAACAACTGATCTCCGACCGTGACTTTATATCCCTGGAAAGGCTTACTAATGGTGCCTATTACTACAAAATAGAGGTCAACGGCAAAAAAATGAGATCCGGAGGACTGATATTACACCATTTCTGACAGATAAAAGACTGATTTTATTTACCTGGAAATCATATAATTTTAATATAAGTAAAAAATAAATACGAAGATATTCGCAAAAAGACGAAATAAATCGTATATTTATACATATAAACGTGCAGCATATAATCATTATGCGCATTGGAACCATGTTTATGGTAATTGGGGTAGAGAGATTCGCTCAAAATTGATTTTTTGAGCGGTCTCTTTTTTTATTCAGGAGCTTCACCGGCTCAATAACGATGCGCTTTGAAAGTTGCAGGTTTGATGAAAGGACCTTTATACAGAATTGTTTCGTCGTTCTGCCTACATATGAAAAAACCGGAGAAAAGTTGTGGCTAAAATATCCGTATACTTACATCTCCTGAAAAAAAGAACACTTTCAGGTATATGGCCCATCCAACATGTAACTAAAAAAAGCTGCCCGAAAATAATTCAGGCAGCTTTAGTATAACTCGGAAAAAGGTTTATCCCTTATTTCACTTCTTCAAAATCTACATCCTGTACATCATCACCTTCCTGCTTCTTCTTGTCATCAGCTGAAGCATTGGCTTCTGCACCTTCCGGAGCACCGTTTTGTTGTGCTTCGGCCTGTGCTTTGTACATTTCTTCACTGGCGGTTTTCCAGGCTTCGTTGATCTTGGCCAGGGCAGGCTCGATCACGGCAACATCCTTGCTTTCATAAGCCTTTTTCAATTCTTCCAGTGCATCTTCTATCGGTTTTTTCTTGTCATCAGACAATTTATCACCGAATTCCTTCAGTTGCTTTTCAGTCTGGAAGATCATGGCATCGGCCTCATTGAGCTTATCCACTTTCTCTTTGGCTTTCTTATCGGCTTCTGCATTGGCTTCGGCCTCTTTCTTCATTTTTTCTATTTCCTCCTCGGTAAGCCCGGAAGAAGCCTCAATACGGATATCCTGTGATTTTCCGGTAGCCTTGTCCGTAGCCGACACCTTGATGATACCGTTGGCATCGATGTCGAAAGTAACCTCAATTTGCGGCGTACCTCTCGGTGCAGGCGGAATACCGTCCAGGTGGAAACGTCCAATGGTCTTGTTGTCATTGGCCATGGGCCTTTCTCCCTGCAATACGTGGATTTCCACAGAAGGCTGGTTATCTGCTGCCGTAGAGAATACCTGTGATTTCTTGGAAGGGATAGTGGTGTTGGACTCGATGAGCTTGGTCATCACTCCTCCCATGGTTTCGATACCCAGTGACAAGGGGGTTACATCCAGCAGCAATACGTCTTTTACGTCTCCGGTAAGTACACCTCCCTGAATGGCGGCACCTACGGCCACTACTTCATCGGGGTTAACGCCTTTAGAGGGCTTTTTACCAAAGAACTTCTCTACTTCTTCCTGTATCTTGGGGATACGGGTAGAACCACCTACCAGGATCACCTCGTCGATGTCTGATTTAGACAATCCGGCATCTTTCAGCGCTTTTTCACATGGAAGCATGGAACGCTTTACCAGTTCGTCTGCCAGTTGTTCAAATTTGGCCCTTGTCAGGGTTTTTACCAGGTGTTTCGGTCCTGAAGCCGTAGCTGTGACATACGGCAGGTTTATTTCGGTCTGTGAAGAAGAAGACAATTCGATCTTGGCTTTTTCCGCAGCTTCTTTCAAACGTTGCAGTGCCATCGGATCTTTGCGAAGGTCTACATCTTCTTCCTGTTTAAACTCGTCTGCGAGCCAGTTGATAATAACTTCGTCAAAGTCGTCACCTCCCAGGTGTGTATCCCCGTTGGTAGACAATACTTCAAAAACGCCGTCACCGAGTTCCAGTACGGAAATATCGAAAGTACCTCCCCCGAGGTCATATACGGCAACCTTCTGGTCTTTACCGGATTTGTCCAGGCCATAAGCCAGGGCCGCAGCAGTAGGTTCGTTGATAATACGCTGTACTTTCAGTCCGGAGATCTCCCCGGCTTCTTTGGTAGCCTGACGCTGGGAGTCGTTAAAATAGGCCGGAACGGTGATCACTGCCTCTGTGATTTCCTGCCCGAGGTAATCTTCGGCCGTTTTCTTCATTTTTTGAAGGATCATGGCAGACAATTCCTGGGGAGTGTATAAACGTCCTTCTATATCCACACGGGGTGTATCGTTATCTCCTTTTACCACTTTATAGGGTACTCTGCCCGCTTCCTTTTGGGATTCGGAAAATTTGTTCCCCATAAAACGCTTAATGGAATAAATGGTTTTATGCGGGTTGGTCACTGCCTGGCGTTTTGCCGGGTCTCCCACCTTGATCTCCCCTCCTTCTACAAACGCAATCACAGAAGGCGTTGTCCTTTTTCCTTCAGCATTAGGTATCACTACGGGCTCATTACCTTCCATTACGGAAACGCAGGAGTTCGTAGTACCTAAATCGATTCCAATAATCTTACTCATAATAGTGTGTTTCTTATTTTTATTTTTTTGGTGTTTTTACTTGCTTGCTATCGATAAGTCAATCACTGTGCCAAAAAATCATAATCAGATTTTTACTGCCATATTGAAAACATTCCTGTCATTTTGACGGAAAGCCCATATAAAAATACTGTCGTGGTCATTGCCCCGGAGGGGTGGCGGAGGGATTCAATAACATAGATTGACACCCCCCTGTGTCCCCCCTCAATGGGGGAATGAAATTCTCTTAAAAAAGATAAGGCTCCCCCTTTGAGGGGGGACACAGGGGGGGGGTTAACCTAACAAGACACTCAAAACCAGGCTAAACCAAAATGTTAGCCCCAAAGCCAAATTCCCAAACAAAAATCCTTCTCCCTTCCACCGTGATTTCTCAACTATTCATTTATATTTGCCTCTGTATTTTTGTTGGTATTGTAACGCATACCGGGAGTATCATTATATTTTATAACACTTGTCTGTCCCGCGGTCTTTGTGGCGGGATGACCAGATATAGCATAGTTATGGAGTGCATTAGTGTTTTTGATATGCTAAAGATCGGCATAGGCCCATCCAGCTCGCATACGTTAGGCCCCTGGAGAGCTGCGGAACGATGGATTGACGAACTCAGGGAAGAAGGCTGTTTTCATCATATTGTATCTATAAAGGTAAACCTTTACGGCTCCCTGTCACTGACGGGAAAAGGGCATGCTACCGATCTGGCCGTGGTCCTCGGGCTTTCCGGAAAGGACCCGGAATACGTCCCGGTAGAAGAGATCCCGGAGATCATCAACTGTGTGAAGGAAAGGAAGGAGATCTGCTTTGGAAATACCTATACCATAAAGTTCGACATGGCCACAGATATTGCCTTTCGGAAGGAATTTCTGCCATTTCATGCCAACGGTATGGAATTTACGGCGGTTTCCGATAAAGGTGATACCTTCTCTGAAACCTATTATTCCATAGGTGGAGGTTTTGTGGTCAAGGAAGAAAGAGTTTCTGCCAAAAAAAATATAAAGGCATTCAACCGCTTTCCCTATCCCGTTGAAAATGCGGCTCAACTCCAGGAATATTGCCTCCGTGAAAACAAAAATGTCTGTGAAATTGTCCTTGAGAACGAACGGTCGCTGAGAACCGACGCGGAGATCGATCGTGAACTGCAAAGGGTGTGGGATACTATGCTGGAGTGCATGTACATCGGCTGTCATTCCGAAGGCACGCTCCCGGGAGGATTGCAGGTAAGGCGCCGCGCATACGATTCATACCAGAAACTCAAGGGGGAGCTTCCTTATAACACCCCTCAGGAATGGCTCGGGACCATACGGAAAACAGAGGTGAAATTCCGGCAGATACTCAAATGGGTAAGCTGCTTTGCCCTTAGTGTCAATGAAGTAAACGCCTCCCTGGGCCGGGTGGTCACCGCCCCCACCAACGGAAGTGCCGGGGTGATCCCCGCTGTGTTGATGTACTATATGGTCATTGAAAACCACGATGCCGGTTTTGAGCATATAAAGCGTTTTCTGCTTGTGGCCGGAGAAATTGGCAGTATCTTTAAAAAAGGGGCTACCATATCGGCAGCCATGGGAGGGTGCCAGGCCGAAATAGGTGTTTCTTCCGCGATGGCCGCTGCCGGTTTAACAGAACTGTCAGGAGGTAGCACCGAACAAATACTGATGGCTGCAGAAATAGCCATGGAACACCACCTCGGGCTTACCTGCGACCCTATCGGCGGATTGGTACAGGTGCCTTGTATAGAACGGAATGCCATGGGTGCCATAAAGGCGATCAACGCGGCAGAACTGGCTATGGACAGCGATCCCAGAAATGCCAAGGTCCCCCTGGACAAAGTGGTCAACACCATGTGGGAAACGGCCAAGGACATGAACTCCAAGTACAAGGAAACTTCTGAAGGAGGACTGGCAGTGGGCGTATTTTTATCGGATTGCTAGAGATCCGTACCGGGCTTTACAAGGTATAACCCGTTTTACCAGCTTCCCCCGGCGCCGCCTCCCCCGCTGCTTCCTCCGCCGAAACTGCCCCCGCCCCCGGAGCTACCGCCGGAACTTCCACCCGAAGATGATGAGCTTCTTTGTTTACGCGGGATCACCACGACGCCAAGATTTTCAACATGTTCACAAAACACGCATTTACTTATACGCTCGCCCTTCCCCTGTCTTTTATAGGTAGCTGCCCTGATCGTTTTGATCACGGGTTTTTTCAGTGTCTTATATCCGCAGGAAGGACAATCGGAATAATCCCGGGCCTTACTGCCATCCCAGGCCACTAACCGGATCTCTCCGGTCTCCTTATGTTTCCATATCTCGTAACTTCGCGACAGGGCCCACTCTTCTTTCCACTGCCCCGTACTGAGTAATTCAGTCTTCATCTTCAGTTTGTCCCTGTCCATTCTTTCCCAGGCCCCGCTATTGTCCGGGGGAACAAACCGCTGACTCATTCTTTTTTGCCTCCTCCTGAATCTCCATACGGTTAGTAGTGCCAGGGGAGATACCAACAGGGGAAGCAACATGCTGCGGTGGTATTCCCCCAGGGCTTCGAGCCTGTTTTTTTCATCGCGGAACGACTTGAAAACAAGTTCATTTCCCCTATCGTATTTCGCAAAAACAAGAAGGCTTCCCAAGGCAGCCATGTACCAGGGTACTAACGACATGCGGAAAATTTTTTCCGGTTGTCCGGTAACGACTATTACAACGATCAACGCTATAAATGCGAAAAACAAAGTACATCCGCAGCCTATGAGATTATAAGTGCCTAATAACTTGTTTCCTTTTAACCTTCTCTTATCTTTTATTGCTTTCTTAAGAATGTGATCCATCCACTTCAACAAAGCAAAAACCAGAAGAATGATCAGGAGTGAGTCCAGGAACACCCATTTATTGCGGTCCCAAAAAGACGGTTGTTTTAATCCTGCCTTGATCTCATCGGCTTTTTCCGGCGATAGTATGATCTCACTGATCGTTTCCATGGCCTTCAATATGCCTTTGTCGTATTGCTTCTGCCTGAAATGAGGTATCAAATAGAACTCCCCTATACGTTTTAACAAGGCATCGGGCAATGTAGCTTCCATACCATAGCCAGTGATAAACCTGTATACCCTCTTGTCTCGGGCCACCAGCAACAACAGTCCGTTATCGTTCTCTGCTTTCCCTACTCCCCATTCGTTAAAGAGGTCGAAAGCAAATTGAAAATCATCACTCCCCTCAAAATCCCGGATCACTACCACGGCCACCTCTGCGGTAGTCTGGCGTTCTATGTCAACAGCAAGCGCATTGATGGAATTCTCGGCAGAAGAACTCAGTATTCCGTCCGGATTGCTCACAAAATGGTCCTGCCCCTTCAGCTTTGGGCTGGGAACATCTTTTATGGTATACTGGCCATATCCCGGGAGAATGACCAAAAACAAAAACACAGAATACAATAACAATTTTTTCATATACGAGCGGGAAAGATTACGGATAAAAAGATCTCAATACCATACTCTTCTTTTTTGCCGATGGTATCGCAACACAAAGAAATAAAATTTAGCCCAAAAAGCATATGGAATGCCCTTGCCTGATCGTAAAATCACGGATTACCGGGATATGTTCTTTTTCCTGGTATCGGTTATACCGATGATCTTCCACTCCCCTTTCTCATCCCGGAACAGTACAAAGGAGTTTACCCCGGTATGGTGCAGCTTATGGTCGTAATAAAACTCATAAGGTGTCCATGCATGGGCCATCAGTCCGTCGTGGCGAATGTCAAAGGACAGTAGTTTTTCCCTGAAATCTACTGTTTCCGGTAAAGTTGTCACTGTTTTTACAAACCCATCAAAAGTTTGTGTGCTTACGATTACCTGCCCTTCACCGTTTACTGAAATGCTCTTCAGGATACACCCGGGGCCAGCAGTGCGTTTTAACCGCGCCGGGTGCTGCGCGTGAAAAGCGTCAAAGAATTCTTCTATGGCCTTCCTGATAGCCTTTTTTTCCGGTATTGGCTGCGCATTAAGGCATCCCAGGCACAGCAACAACCCTAAAAATAAAACCGCTCTCATAGATCGTGAATTTAAGCATACAATTTAGTACTTTTACAACAATTTCCCCTTCGGCTCCGCTCAGGGACCGGATTGGGAAATCTGAAACTCTGAACTTTGAACCTGTCACCCTGAACGTGGTACACTGAGTGTGCCGAAGTGTAGTCGAAGGGTTGAATTTTGAACCAAAATAAACAACAAATCATGTCCGTTGCAAAAAAAGAATACAAGAGGGTTACGGTAAAATCTCTGATAGAGATGAAAGAACACGCCGAAAAAATAAGTATGCTCACGGCTTACGACTATTCCATGGCCAAGATCGTGGACGGTGCGGGAATCGATGTTATACTGGTCGGCGATTCGGCCAGTAATGTCATGGCCGGGCACGAAACTACCCTGCCCATAACCCTGGACCAGATGATATACCACGCTTCGTCAGTGATACGGGCCGTAAAGCGGGCTCTGGTAGTAGTGGACCTCCCCTTCGGAAGTTACCAGTCCGACCCCAAAGAGGCTCTTCGTTCTGCCATTCGCATCATGAAAGAGAGCGGGGCCCACGCTATAAAACTGGAAGGCGGCAAGGAGATCAAAGAGTCCATAAAAAGGATATTGAATGCCGGGATCCCGGTTATGGGCCATCTGGGCCTTACCCCGCAATCCATCTACAAATTCGGATCTTACACCGTAAGGGCCAAGGAAGAAGAAGAAGCGCAAAAACTGAAGGAAGATGCTATTTTCCTGGAAAAAACAGGTTGTTTTGCTATTGTCCTGGAAAAGATCCCCGCCAAACTGGCCCGTGAGGTTGCGGAAAGCGTTTCCATCCCCGTTATCGGTATCGGTGCCGGAAACGGAGTGGACGGGCAGGTGCTGGTACTCCACGATCTGTTGGGAATGACCTATGAATTCAGTCCCCGTTTTCTCCGCCGCTATATGAACCTCTATGACGATATGACCAAGGCCCTGTCCCGGTATGTAGACGATGTAAAGGCACTGGACTTCCCCAATGAGGAAGAACAATATTGATTGATTTTGGATTGACGATTTACGATTTTGTGTTAAGAAATTCAACCGATATCAAAGTGTCCCAAAATCGTAAATCGTAATTCGTTAATCGTTACTCATAAATGAAATTGCTTTCCGATAAAAACAATCTGCAGGTACTTTACGAAGACAATCATCTCATTGTGGTAAACAAACGCCCGGGAGACATTGTTCAGGGAGATAAGACGGGAGATAAGCCGCTCAGTGATGTTGTCAAGGAATACATTAAGGAAAAATACGACAAACCCGGAAATGTCTACCTCGGTGTAGTTCACCGGCTCGACAGGCCTACAAGTGGTATCGTGGTATTTGCCCGGACCTCCAAGGCATTGCCCAGGCTCAACAAAATGTTTGCGGAGAAAATGGCCCGGAAAACCTATTGGGCCATCGTAAAGAACGCTCCTCCGGCGAATGAAAAACGCCTGGAACACTGGTTGGTGCGCAACCCCAGGCAAAACAGGTCTTATGCCCATACCAGGCAGGTCCCCGCTGCAAAAAAAGCGGCCCTCACCTATAAAATTGTAAAAAAATTACAGCGCTACTACCTTCTGGAAATAGACCTGCACACGGGCAGGCACCATCAGATACGGGCACAACTATCTGGCATAGGATGCCCGATAAAGGGCGATCTTAAATATGGATTTGACCGGAGTAATAAAGACGCGAGTATTCACCTGCACGCCCGAAAGCTCTCTTTTATTCACCCTGTTAAAAAGGAAGAAATAACTGTCACGGCACCACCGCCAGCGACAGATGCCTTGTGGAAAAACTGTATGCTTTAGGGAGGGAAAAGGATATTAGTATTCTGTTACCGTCGAGCGCAGCGGGATTTTAGCTTATTCCCTTAACTGCGCCCGGGGTGTGACAGAAGTGTTGTTTGGAGTGATGAAAATTGTTATTCTGCTTCGCTTTTTACTACGAGGCGGAAACCTTCGCCGTGAATGTTGAGTATTTCAACATCTTCGTCTTTTTTAAGATATTTTCTCAGCTTGGCAATATACACATCCATACTCCTGGAGGTAAAGTAATTGTCGTCCCTCCATATTTTGGTAAGCGCCAGTTCCCTGGGCATCAGGTCGTTTTCGTGCAGTGCCAGCAGGCGCAGCAATTCGTTTTCCTTAGGCGACAGCTTTATGGGCTCTTCGTCTCCATATGTGAGAAAACGCAGTTTTGAGTTCAGGTGGAATTTTCCGATCTGGAACTCGAACTGGCTGCTCTCCGCCGCTCCGGCATTGGCTTTTCGCTGAAGGATAGCCTTGATCTTGAACAACAGTACTTCCGAATCGAAAGGCTTGTTCAGGTAATCATCCGCACCTGCTTTATAGCCTTTCAGAACATCTTCCTTCATTGTCTTGGCGGTGAGGAATATGATCGGTATATGCTCGTTCTTTTCTCTGATCTCCTTAGCCAGAGTAAAGCCGTCTTTATACGGCATCATTACATCCAGGATACAGAGGTCGAAATTATCCTTCCGGAATTTTTCGAAACCTTCCATCCCGTTTTTTGCTAAAACCACATCAAAATTGTTTAGCGCTAAATAATCTTTAAGAACAATCCCGAAATTGGGATCGTCTTCAACCAATAAGATTTTTTTATTTACTGCTTCCATAATCTTTATATTAAAGGTAACTTTATAAAAAAGGTACTTCCTTTATCTTTTTCACTTTCTACATAAACCACACCCTGATGGTCCTCAACGATACTTTTTACATAAGCCAACCCGAGTCCGTGCCCTTTAACGTTGTGGATATTACCTGTGTGTTCGCGGTAGAATTTTTCAAAAATCCTTTTCAGGACCGCCTTGCTCATTCCCATGCCCTGGTCCTGGATTTTTATGAGTATGTTATTTTTTATCGTTTCGGTAAACACATCTATTTTTGGTGAATCCGGGGAATATTTAATGGCATTGTCCAGAATATTGACCAGCACATTAGTAATGTGAAATTCGTTAGCCAGAACCTCACTTTGTTCTGCATCAAAATGTGTATGTATATGCCCACCGCGATTTTCTATCATAAGGGAAACATGAGCTATGGCCTCTTCCATAAGATCGTGGATATCTACGGCGTTCTTGGTGATCTCCAGTTGATTTTTTTCCAGTTTGGATATCCGCAACACGTTTTCTACCTGTGCGTGCATTCTCTTGTTCTCGTCCCTTATCATCTGCAGATACTGCCTTACTCTTTCCCGGTCATCCAGTATCTTGGGGTTTTGAATGGCATCCAGAGCCAGATTAATGGTGGCGATGGGGGTCTTGAATTCATGCGTCATATTGTTGATGAAATCCGTTTTTATTTCGGAGATCTGCTTTTGACGGATCAATTGATGAATGGCCCCGGAATATGCTATTACAATGATCAAGGTAAAAATGATGGACAGTAAAGCCATACCCATAATACTGGATATCAGGAATTTCTTTTTCTGGGGAAATGTTACCAACAGGTCAAAGTCGGTCTTTCCTTCCTCATCCACAAACAGCGGCACTTTGTATCTGGTGCTTTCACTGAGGGCAAAATCCCTGGAGCGCACTTTGGTGGCCAGGCCGTTACCATATACACCGTATTCAAAATTCAGGTCGATCCCGGCTTCGGAAAGTTCGCGCTGCATGAGCAACTGTATTTCCTGATCCGATACTCTTTCCCTTATGGGCTTTCGTTTTGCATAATGCCGAAAATAGGTTTCGAAATGGGCCTTGTCTATCGCAGTCATGCCCCCTATCTTTTCAATCCTTTCAGAGGGTGTATAAGTTACCTTACCATCAATATCTATCCCTTCCTTTACAATAAACGTCCTTCGTTTACTGTTAAAGTTTTTAATAGGAATAGAATCCGATTCACTATCAAAGAACGTAGAAGATATGCCGTAATCCTCTTCTAAAACACCGTGAGAATAAATAAATGTCTCATTATTTTCCTCATCCTTATCAATAAATAATATCTGTCTGAGTTCTGCCTCCTTGAATTCTCCTATACTGTCTATTAATTGCAGGTATTTATTGGAATAATCCTCTATTTCTCTTTTTTCAATCTTGTCAGCTACTGACTTCAGTACCTGCATGACACTGTTGGAAAACTGCTCTTCTTTGTCATCTACCGCTGTCTTTATCCAGTATCCCTGCACAAAAATGATACCAATCAGAGATAAACTCATCAGAGCGACCAGAAGGACAAATAACTTCTTACTCATTGAAGCAAAATTAAGGGTTTAATATCCAGTTTGTCTTGGCTTTAACCAAACCTTAACAAAATTATCCGTTATTTAACGGGAAGTATGGGCTTTTTTCAGGGCAGGCACATCTTAAAATCGAGGGATGGTTCAATGTTTAATATTCAAGGTTTAAAGTTCAAGGTTCAAAGTTCTTATCTAGTTGCCGGGCTGTTTGTTATGTTATACACATCCCGCCCCTCGCAGCATACCATACACATTATTGCTCCCGGGCCTTTATCAACCTTAAATGTAATTCCTGCACCTGCTTTTCCGTGTTTTCCAGATCGGTATTGGTGATCACGTAGTCCGACAGTTCTATTTTCCGGGCTTCGTCCCATTGGTTCTTTATCCGGGCTTCAACAGCCTCACGCGCGGCCCCGTCGCGGAGTATCACTCTTTCTATTCGCGTTTCCAGGGGGGCCGTAACGGTGATCACTGCATCGCAATCCTTATAGGCGCCACTCTCAAAAAGAATAGCGGCCTCCTTGATGACGTAAGGGGCTTTTTGATTCGTGTACCAGCCCTTAAAATGCCTTCCTACCTCAGGGTGAATAATGCTGTTAAGCCTGGTCAAAAGCGTTTTGTCCCGGAACACTATCCCTGCAATATAAGCATTGTCGGGCCCGGATTGGGTATAGGCCTTTTCCCCGAATAGTTGTACGATCTGCTCCCTGATCTTCGGAGAGGTGTGCATTAGTTTCTTTGCCTCGGTATCTGCAATATACACCGGGACCCCCAGTTCGGAGAACATCGCTGCCACCGTGGATTTTCCGCTGCCAATCCCTCCTGTTAATCCGACTATCATAGCCTTATTGAATATTCTTAATTGATTCTGTTTGACATAAGTTACACATTCCCGAAGGTCTCGATATGGGTTATCCGGACGATCCTGTTTTTGTGTTCTTTATCAGGACCTCCACCTGTTTACGGGACAGTTTTATCCGCCGTACGGTTTCCGGCATTTTAGTCACCCGGATCGGTACGTATTCCATCGAATCCGCTATGGCCTTGTAATCACATGCCACCGTAAAATCGGATGGTTTCAGCTTGCCCAGGTCTTTCAGTGCTCCCTGGCAAACGATATCCACTTCCGAAGGAAAAGTCCGGACGGTCTTGTCTTCGGGTACATTGACCACGGAGACCGGTACTGTCAGTTTTTCTTCCGAAAATCTTTCCACACTTGCCGAGACAGTTACCTTCTTGTCTTTAAATTTCAGATGGCGATATTTTTTAGGAATGTTCACCGCTGCATTTATATGTATATCATCACTCACATCTCTGAGCATGAGCTTCACCGTATATAACGTATCCAGCTCGTTGACCTCCACATCCGGACCAAATACACTGATCTTTCCGGGAGACACCGTAAGGCTGTCATAAATATGATAATCCCTCGCAAAGGAAACCTCTACTTCCGGAATAACTTTTACTTCCCTGGTTATATTTTTCCCCAGTTGAAAAAAGAGTGTATCCCGGTCCAGCTGTCGCAGTTCCACTTCTCCGGGCATGGCTGTCCTTAACTGCTTTCTTATATCTGTCGCAAGAAGGTAGAATTTGTTACCTGTTTTCCTCAGTTCCGATAGATCTATGTCCACCGTACTTTCGAAATACTTCAGATTGAACAGCTTAAATCCCTTGGCATTGACATCCATACGGATCTCCCGGACGGGATTTACCAATAGCTGTCCTTCAGGTACCCCCGTATAATTGGGTTGTACGGACACTGTTGTGGTATAACGGTCGGGCAGCTTTATCAGAAACCACAACACACAGGAAAAGAGAAAGAAGAACATAAACAGTGATGCCCTTTCTCCTTTAAGACGGGCCCATATTTTTTGTTTGTATTTTTTTATGCGGGAAAGTATTGAAGCCATACCATCAGTTAAAAAACAGTTCGGGAAAAACTTTTTGAGGGTCCTTGTTCAGGACCTTCATTGCAAAGGTACTTTTAATAAAACCGTAACCGTATCCCGAAAATTGTATCAGTACGGCAAAAACTGAAAGAAAAGCCACTTTTACATTTTTGTTCCTGTAAAGGGCATCGATAAAAACAATAAGAAAAAACAGGGCATACAATCCGGCGAATACAGGTATTCCCAGTATCCACAGGAGCATAGAAAAAATCAGGCCCAGCACAAAAAGTGCGGGCAACCAATACACTGTTTTTTCGGTATGCGGATGCCAGCGGTTGAGAATGGGGCGCGTCATTCCGAATTTATAGACCTGTTTAAAGAATTTCGACCAGGAGATACGTCTTTTATGGTATACGAAAGCGTTGGCAAGAAAACGGGTATCGTAACCCACGGCCCACAGGCGTATGGTGAGGTCAGGGTCTTCTCCCGGATGTATCTTGCCAAATCCGCCGGTTTTCTGAAATGCTTCCCGGGAGATCCCCATGTTAAAACTCCGGGGCTGAAACTTGCCCACTGCATTTTTCTTTCCGCGTATGCCTCCGGTGGTGATGGTAGAGGTCATAGCATAGTTTATCGCTTTCTGCAGGTCGGTAAAAGACGAATGAGCTGTGTCCGGTCCGCCGTAACAGTGCACATAGTCCGACTTAAGTGAAGTGTGTACTTCCCGAAGATAATGCGGTGGCAGGATACAGTCAGAATCCAGGATAATAAAATAATTGCCCCTGGCCTTCTGCATGCCGTAATTCCTGGAATCCCCGGGGCCGGAGTTTTCCTTGAAATAATAGGATATATGCAGACGGTCTGAAAAACTGTCGGCGACTTCCTTTGCGGGTATGGTAGACCCATCTTCGATGATAACCACTTCAAAAGGGTGGTCAAAGTCGAGATGTACCATGCTTTCCAGCAATTCTTCCACCTCGCCCGGGCGGTTATAAACCGGAATGATAAATGAAAAATCCAAATGCATAGGGCAAATATATAACAAAAGAAAGCACGTCAAAGAAGTGGTTTTTCTTTCGTTGGCCTGCACACAAAAAAAGAATATAAAATCCTTTTTCAACCTCCATTCACCCCTGTTGTTTATGTCAGTGACTTCCCTCCCCATTCAAGAGCCAACACCCCGACAATGATCAGCGCCAGCCCTATGACCTGTACCGTGCCTAACTGTTCCTTGAAAAATATGGCCCCTATACAGGCCATCAGCGTTATTCCCACCGCCGCCCAAATGCCGTAAGCCACCCCGATACCCATACCATGCTTCAGAGACAGTGATAAAAAGTAATAAGCACCTACTACCCCAAATACGGCTATAATTGAAGGCCATATCCGGGTAAACCCCGATGATTGACGGGTGGCTACGCCACCGATGATCTCGGAAACAATAGCGCCCAGGAGAAATATATACTTCATAATAAAACTGTTTTTTGTTTTCGGAGTAAAATTAATGCCGGGCATACGGAAAAAAAATACGGGATAAAAGAATCACTTACTGATAAATTTATCCCTGTCTTCTTCCATGTCTGCAACGGGTATAATTCGTAACTTTGGCAATAAGCCCATTTTAAAAATGTATGTATACGAAAACAAGATACCACAGGATCTCGGCGACGGTGTTACGGTAGCCATGAAGGTTATCGGTGGCAAATGGAAACCCTGTATCATTGACTGTATTACCAAAGGCATCAACAGACCGAGCTGTATTCACCAGGCTATCGGACAGGCCCCCCGGAGGGTTATCAATCAACAGTTAAAGGAATTGTATGAATATGAAGTATTGTCCAAAAAAATGTATCCGGGATACCCCCTGAAAGTGGAATACGAGCTTACGGAATTTGGAAAGACCGTTCTCCCGCTTATCCAGGCCATGCAGTCCTGGGGAGAGGTCCATGCCCAAAAGGTCGCAGAAATTGCCATACGCCGCAATGAGAATGTACTGGCTGAAGAATATCGCGAACACTAAACCACTTTATCCCATAAGCCCCCAGGCTTTGGTGATTGTGTAATTGCCTTGGAAACACATTAAACTATTGAATCAAATAAACGCCTTAAAATTCAACAAACCAACAATTTACAATTATTAAAATTCCGATCACTTACGCTTTCCTCAACTTGATCCAAAATGTAGCTCCCTCTCCTTCCCTGGAGATCAGGCCGATACTTCCACCCATGGCTTCTACAAATTCCTTGGAAATGGCAAGTCCCAGTCCGGTGCCTTCGGACCGGTCGCTCCTGAGCCTGGAATAAGGCTTAAAGATAGTTTTCTTCTGTGACGAACTCACACCTTTTCCCCGATCTGTTACCGAGATCTTTACAAAATAATCTTCGACCTCTGCACTTACCGCAATCCTCTCCTGGGCAGGAGAATAACGAATGGCATTGGTCAGAAAGTTGTTCAGTATCCAGATCGTTTTCTGGGGGTCGGCCAGGACTTCCTGTTTATCAATGGCCGAAAGGTTTTTTACCCTCAGTTCCTTCTCTTTAATAAAAGGCTGTATCCCCATTATGGCAGAGTCCATGAGGTAGCCCACTTTGGTTTTGGAACTCAGTACATCTATGCTGCCGCTTTCTATTTTAGACAGGTCCAGGATTTCGTTAATGGTCCTTTTTATACGGTCGTTATTTTGCATAATGGTCGCTATCCATTCTCTTTGTTCGCCGTTCAATGTTCCGGTCTTTTCATTTTGCAGCAGTCCCACGCCCATATCAATTGCCGCAACGGGTGTTTTTAATTCATGGCTCAATGTGGCCATGAAGCGGGTCTTGGCCTTGTCCTTATCCGCAAACTCTGTGATGTCGGTAAGGATGATCACATGCCCTATCAGTACATTTCTTTCTTCCTGTCCCTTTGGGGTCGTGGTAATATCTATAACGTCTTTGGAAAACAGTCTTTCGCTCCTGCCTTCCGTTACTTTTACAGGAGGCAGCACTTTCCCTTCGGCATGTCCGCCGAGCATGAGTTCCCGGATCAGGTTTTGCATCAATTCGTTGTGTATGGCAATATCCGGTGCGTATTTTCCCTGTACTTCTTCCTGCTTTACACCCAGCAGGCTGAGCGCCCTCTGGTTTACAAACAGGATATTCTTATCCTGGTCCAGCCCTACGATGGCTTCGGAAAGCTGGTTGATTATGGTATCGAGCCTGTTCTTTTCAAAAAGTATCCTGGCGTAATTGCTTCTTTCAAACTCCCTGAGTTTAACGGCCATCAGGTTAAAGGAAGCGGCAAGATGCCCGAATTCATCTTTCCTGTTGAGCGGGACATTTACATCATAAATTCCCCTTGAGACCTTGTCGATAGCTTTGTCAAATATCTTGATGGACCTGGTAAGGTAAGCGGGCATACCGAACGTAAAGAAAAGCCCGATAACAAGTGTAGCAAAAGAGATCGTGACCATGGAGACAAATACCTGGCCGGAAATATGGTTTACCCTTTCATTGCTCTTCAGCAGGTTTTCCTGGTTGATCGCATAGATCTCACTGGTAATTTCTCTTATTTGGAAGGTGTATTCCAGGCTTTCCTTTTTTGAGCTGCTGTTCAGCGTTGCGATAAAGTCGTTTATACTGCTTTCCAGTTTTCGGGTGAGCCCCGCTTCCCCGGTTTCGGTGATATTGTTTTGCTGAAGTTTGAGCTGGGCATCCAATGCAGACAAATGAGCATCTACCGGCCCGGACAGGTCAAAGACCAGTATTTTTTCAATGGCCCCGACCTCCGTGTTTATCCGCTCCATATATTGCAGGGTACGGTTGTTGTCCTTGAGAATAGTCGAAGCCTCATCTCCCAGTTTTTTGACATAAAAGCTGCCTACCAACCCCAATAACAGGATGATAATAAATAAAAACCCGAATGAGAGCAGTAATTTGGTCTTGAATTTCATACTATGTTTTTTTGACGGATGACCGATGACAGGTGACTGGTGTTGCTCTTGTATTAAAAAACAATAATAACATCTATTTCCGTATCTCGTAAACATTTTAATAGTTTATCGAAATGATTTTTTCCCCGTAATTGCCTCCACAGGGAAAAATGTGGTTTTCCCATGACAATATTGGTGATCTTCAGATCCACGGCCTTCTGGAAAACGGCCCTGGAAATATTGTCTTCCCTTATGGTCATGACCTGTGCCCCGAGTTCCCTGGCCAGTTGCATATTGTTCAACAATTTGCGTTGTGTTTTCAGGTCTATTTTAAAGACGTCTTTCCGGGGTGTCTTTATATATACTACAAACCATTCGGCATGGTAATAACCGGCCATCCTTGCGGTTTTTCTTATAATATGCCTGCCGCTTTCAGCGTTGGTGCTGATGCAGGCCATAAAACGCTCCAACTGCATACGGCTTGCGGCGGGCAGGCTGCTTTCTATCTTCTTTTCTACCTGGGAGGCTACTTTCCGCAATGCCAGGTCCCTGAGCTGCAATATTTTTTCGGGTTGAAAAAAATTGTTCAGGGCCCGGCCTATCCGTTCTCCTTTATATATTTTTCCTTCGTTCAGGCGCTTGATCAGGTCTTCGGCAGGAAGGTCTATGTTGACCACTTCATCTGCTTCGTTCAGTATGCTGTCCGGGATGGTCTCTTTGATCTCTACACCGGAAATATCCTCTACCTTATCCGTCATGCTCTGCAGGTGCTGAACATTAAAGGCGGTGATGACGTTTATACCGTAATTCAGCAACTCCTCTACATCCTGCCATCGCTTTTTATTTTTGCACCCGGGGATATTGGTATGGGCCAGTTCGTCGACCAGGACCACATCGGGCCGGGAGAGGATAATGGCGTCCGGGTCCATTTCCTCCAGCTCCCTCCCCTTGTAAAACACCTTTTTCAGCGGGATCTGCGGAACCCCCTCTACCAGGGCATGCGTTTCTTCCCTGCCATGGGTTTCGATAAGGCCTATCCTTACATCCACTCCCGCTGCCAGCAACTGGTGGGCTTCCTGCAACATCCTGTACGTTTTTCCCACGCCGGCGATCATGCCTATATATATTTTGAGCCGGCCTTTTTTACGTCTTTGAATAAGGTGCAGAAAGCGGTCTTTTTCTGTATTGCTATCAGACATCTTTAAAAATTAAAGAGATGATCCAGGTGATACCCAAGGGTAACCATAAGCTCCCATCGTTCATTGGTGTTGTGATTGTCCGGGAACATGGCTATGTCTTTGTCTGCACGGAGAAACCGGGCCTCTCCCCTGATATAGGCGTTTGTTACCGGCTTGTATTCTCCTCCCAGGGTTATTCCCCAAAGATCGAGCCCTGTTTCTTCTCCGTCGGTACGGGGTATAAAGCCGCTTATAAATCCTTCTTTATCCCGGAACCTCTCCCCTCTTGCCGTTACCGACCATTGGGGATTGACCTGGTAGCGTACCGTGGCCAGGGCATTGTACATAAATGCTGTCCCGGCTCCATCTCCTGTGGTATTGGACTGCGTTCCTATATCTCCTCCTAAAGTTAAGAACAATTTGTCGGTCAACCGGGTGTTCAGATACATATTGTGATACGTCCTGAACTGTTTTACCGGGAAATCATCCGGGGACTCCCGTCCCAGCAGGTTGGTATAAGTCAGGGATGTAGCTTCATTAAACTGATATTGCAGCAATAATCCGAAAGACTTGGCATCGTTGACATCCTGAAAATAATTGTAGCCGTTTACCGCCCATAATTCAATGTAGAGCTTTTCAAAACCTTCATACGAAATCTTGGCACCGGCCTGGTAAAATGGTTCATTATAGGTAGCCACAGCCGTAGAACTCAGGAAATTGTTTTTTGGCAGAAAACTTTCCGTTCCTATATGCGTGGTAAAGAACCCGGCATCTATCCACAGGTCTTCTGCAATCCTGAACCCGAGGTTGGCTTCCTGGATGGCGCGGTATTCTTCAGACCATGTAGCCTGGGCAATATCGCCCCAGTGCAGGGTGAGGTTGCTCCTTATCCTATCCGAACTGTAATGTGCACCGATCTGGGCAACATTCAGCCCGAACCGTTCGTTCCGCGCAGAAACCGTGGTGTAGGGCTGGAATGCATTAGCATCGGTATCGTGGGTAAAATAACTGTAATAGGTGTCTATATATCCCGAAATGGTCAGGGTTTTGTTTTTTTCCTGAGCGTGAACAGTACCAAAGCATAGTAGGACGGGGATAAAAAATCGGTATAATTTCATTGTTTGTCTGTTTGGACGGGGGACCGTTGACCGGTGACGAGGGGTGGTAATCAGTAATTGGTTGTCGGTGATCGGTGATCGGTGATCAGTAATCGGTCTTCGGTTTGTTTGTATTCCGTTTATTTTGCTAATCTACTTATTTCTTAGTGCTTAATTCGTCTAATGCCATGTTGATTTTTAGTACATTGACGTAATTTCCGGGGCCGGCAATGCCCGACAGGGGTTTTTCCGTATGTTTTTCTACCAGTTCCTTCAACTTGTCTTCAGGCACTTTTCTTATCCCGGCAATCCTGTTGATCTGGATAAGGGCTGCTTCTTTGGAGATATGCGGGTCCAGCCCGGAACCGGAAGCGGTAACGAGGTCTACGGGAATGTCTTTTTTGGTAAGTCCCGGATGATATTTCAATAAAGTATCTATCCTCGTTCTAACCAGTTCGAGGTATTCGGGATTGGTAGGGCCGTAATTAGACCCTCCGGTGGACGATGCGTCATAATCTACCGCAGACGGACGGCTCCAGAAATAACGATTGCTGTGAAACTGCTGGCCTATATTTTCAAAGCCTACCAGCTTTTCTCTTTTATAGATGGGGTTACCCTGGGCACTGTCCGGGGCGAGGACAGTACCCAACCCCACCATAGCAAGCGGATATCCAATACCGAAAAGCAGGAGAGTTAAGAGCGTGAGGCCGAGAATGGTTCTTAGTGTTTTCATTGTTGTGTTTTTTTATTTTTTTGTGTTTTGAGCTTATGAGCCCCCCCATAGCCCCCCTCAAGGGGGGAATTTTTTCTTTTCCCGGGCGAAAGGGTTCTGGGGTTACATGAATATGTTGACGATCATATCGATGAGTTTTATTCCGATAAAGGGCAGGGTTATTCCGCCGAGGCCGTATATCAGTAGATTTCGGGTTAGCAGGGTGGATGCACCCATCGGGCGGTATTTTACACCCCGTAATGCCAACGGGATCAGTGCGGGAATGATGACCGCATTGAAGATCACCGCAGAAAGTATGGCCGACTGGGGGCTGGCCAGTCCCATAATGTTCAATGTATTCAGTCCGGGAATACCTATGGCAAACAGGGCGGGAACGATAGCAAAATATTTGGCCACATCATTGGCGATGGAAAAGGTGGTGACATTTCCACGGGTGATCAACAATTGTTTACCGATCTCCACGACTTCCAGAAGTTTGGTCGGGTCGTTGTCCAGGTCTACCATGTTCGCGGCTTCTTTGGCCGCCTGTGTACCACTGTTCATGGCAATCCCCACATCGGCCTGGGCCAGGGCCGGGGCATCGTTGGTACCGTCTCCCATCATGGCCACCAGTTTACCGGCTTCCTGTTCTTTTTTGATATATTGCAGTTTGTCCTCCGGCCTGGCTTCGGCAATAAAATCATCTACCCCGGCCTGTCGGGCTATGTATTCGGCAGTCAGGGGATTATCTCCGGTGACCATGACCGTTTTCAGTCCCATTTTGCGGAAACGGGCAAAGCGTTCCTGTATACCGGGTTTTATAATGTCTTCTAACTGGATGACCCCTATGGCTTTTTTATCTACACCGAGGGCCAGCGGTGTACCTCCCTTCTCTGCGATCTCCCGGACCTTGTCCCGGAATGCCTGAAGCGCTTCCGGTTCTATGTTGCACCATTTTTCTATGGCATCCCAGGCGCCCTTTCGTATTTGCCGCCCGTCTTTCAGGTCCACCCCGCTCATCCGGGTCTCCGCAGAGAATTTCACGAAGTCATTGACCTCTGTATCCTGAAGATCATCGATAGATACTTTCAGGGATTCGGCAAGTTCTACAATAGACTTCCCTTCGGGAGTATTGTCCGAAGCAGAACTCATGGCGCACAGCCTGGCAAAAGAGGTTTCATCAGTACCGTCCAGGGCATAAAAGTTCGTGGCTTTCCGGTTTCCTATGGTAATGGTCCCGGTCTTATCCAGGAGCAATACATCGATATCCCCGGCGGTTTCCACAGCTTTACCCGATTTTGCAATGATATTGGCAGACAAGGCCCTGTCCATTCCCGCAATACCGATAGCGGAAAGCAGTCCGCCGATAGTCGTAGGGATCAAACATACGAACAGGGAGACCAGGGCCGCAATAGACAGCATGGTGTTGGCATAAGCCGCAAACGGCTGTAAAGTCACGGTAACGATCAGGAACACGACGGTAAAACTGGCCAGAAGTATGGTCAGGGCGATCTCGTTGGGTGTTTTCTGCCGGTTGGCCCCTTCTACCAGGGCGATCATCTTGTCCAGAAAGGATTCGCCGGGTTCGGAAGTTACCTTTACTTTTATGGTGTCCGACAACACCTTTGTACCTCCGATAACACTGTTGTGATCGGTTTCGGCTTCGCGGATCACAGGGGCGGACTCTCCGGTAATAGCAGATTCGTCGATGGACGCGAATCCTTCTGTGATCTCCCCGTCTGCGGCAATGACATCTCCTGCTTCCACAATAAAAATATCATTTTTGCGGAGTTCGGTGGCATTTACCATTTTTACGGTGCCATCTACCAGCAGGCGCTTGGCCATGGTATTGGTCCGCGTTTTTTTCAGGGCATTGGCCTGAGCCTTGCCACGGGCTTCTGCAATGGCTTCGGCCAGATTGGCAAACAAGAGGGTAATGACCAGGATAAGGGTAATGACAAAGTTATATCCGAAACTGCCCACACTTCCGTTCTGGACAAACAGGGATATACAGGTCACGGCGATCATTACCAGCGTACCTATCTCCACGGTAAACATCACCGGGTTCTTCATCATTTGCGCAGGATGGAGTTTTACGAAAGCATCACTCCATGCGCCTTTCAGGATGTTTTTGTTTAAGATCTTATTTGTAGAATCCATTTTTTCAGTTATTTAGCGTCGGGTCGGATAGCTATAATACGAGCGTACCGGGATGACGGTTCCGGGCATTGTAAAGGCCTCGGAAATCTTCATTTATGTTGATTAGAACGTAAAATACTCAGCGATCGGTCCCAGGGTCAGGGCCGGGAAAAATGCCAGGGCAGAAATAATGATAATAACCGCCAGCAGAACCGAAGCAAAGGCCGGGGTTTCCAGTTGCAGGCTTCCCGCAGTCTGAGGCACATGTTTCTTTACGGCCAGCGATCCCACAATGGCAAGCGGGCCAATGATGGGCAGGAACCGGGCAAACAGCATCACCAAACCTGTGGCAATGTTCCAGAACGGGGTGTTGTCTCCCAGCCCTTCAAAGCCCGATCCGTTATTGGCCGATGAAGAAGTAAACTCATACATCATTTCGGAAAAACCGTGAAAACCAGGATTGTTCAGCCAGCCCAGCTCCGGGTCTGCGGTGACCAGGTAACTGGATATTGCCGTTCCGGCCAGGATAAACAAAGGATGAAGGATCACCACTATGGCCGCAATCTTGATCTCCCGGGCTTCCAGTTTTTTACCGAGAAAATCCGGGGTACGGCCAATCATTTGCCCGGCGATGAACACGGCGATGACCATAAAAACAAAAAAGTTGATAAACCCTACGCCTACCCCGCCGTAAATGGCATTGATAAACATATCCAGGAGGAATATCCCTCCGGAAAGTGGCGTATGGCTGTCGTGCATGGAATTTACCGAGCCGTTGGATGTAGATGTGGTAGACACGCCCCACATGGAAGATGCCACCGGTCCCAGACGGACTTCTTTGCCTTCCATGTTCACCGTTTGCTCCAGTCCCATTTTGGCAAAATTGGGGTTGCCTTCCACTTCCTGCCAGGCAGATATGGCCACGAAAGAAACGAACAGCAGCGACATGACTCCGAACAGGTACAGTCCTAGTCTTTTCCTTTTTATATAAAACCCGAAAGCAAATACAAGAGCCATGGGGACCAGGATAATGGCTATATTCTCGGCCATATTGGCCAGGTAAGTGGGGTTTTCAAAGGGATGGGTGGAATTGGGTCCGAAATATCCACCGCCATTGGTCCCCAGTTGTTTAATGGCTACCATGGGAGCGGTCGGCCCTCCGGCGACCATCTGTGTCTCTCCTTCCAGGGTAGACACTTCCTGCAGGCCCTTAAAATTGGTCGTAGTACCGCTTACGGTCAGGATCAGTGATAATATAACGGCCAGGGGCAGCAGGATACGGGTACAGCTTTTTAACCACAGGTTGTAAAAATTTCCCAGGGCGGCAGAACTCCGGTTTGTCAATCCCCGGAACAGCAATGCACAGGCCGTAATACCGGTTCCTGCGCTGACAAACTGCAGCCAGGCAAAAACGGCCAGTTGGGTAAAATAGCTGGCCCCGGTCTCCCCTGAATAGTGCTGTAAATTGGTATTGGTCATAAAGCTGATAGCCGTGTTAAAGGCCAGGGTAGGCTCCCAGTTCCCTATTCCTACGGGGTTCCAGAATTTTATGAGCCCCTGTATGGAAAGGATAACGAATGCTGCAAGGAAAAAGAGCAGGTTCAACCCCAACAGGGCTTTCATATTCTGTTTCCAGTCCATTTCCTTATCGGGATTTACCCCGCTTATTTTAAAGATCAATTTTTCTATGGGAGACATAAACCCCATCCAGTTCTTTTCTCCCAGGAACACCTTTACTATAAATTTCCCCAGGGGCCAGGCCAAAGCGGCAGAGAGTAAAAAAACAAGGGCAGCCCCTATAATTTCATATTGTATCATTTAAATAAATTTTTACAAGCCTTCGATCTCGCGTAATTTAATCGACAGGCAAAGTCGTTTAATTGTTAAATGCCCATTATGGGCTATTGTGTTTAGAACTTTTCGGGTTTTACAATGGCATAAAAAAGATAGCCCAGGGTCACTACGGCTAATATGAGGAGTACAATCATGATCTTATAGTTATTAAAGTTAATCGGGAATATTGACGGGCACATCGCCAGCGGTAATGAATGCTGAATTTACATTCCTCCGCCAGGGAAACGGTTTTTTGTTCGTTTTCCCCTTCTCCCAGGCTAAGTTTGCATTTTACTTTTTTCAGCAATTTGAAATAGTGATCGATCAGTTGTATGCGGACATATTTGCTTCCGTGTACAAAGAGATAATTTATCAGTCTTAATACACCGTCCGTTTTTCCGGTCGCAGGAAAGGAAAGCATTTCATCTGTTTTTTGTGCCAAAACTTCCAGGCGGCCGGTAAACTTTTCGACAGCCGCAGTCTCGGGAAATTCGAGGCGGATAAGGTCTGATGCGTCTTGTTCTGTTAACATAATCGGATTTGTTTATTGGATAAGGTCGTCAAACCAGTCGATAGATTTAAAAAGGATGATAAAACCTGCAACGGTCAGCAGGATCATAGCTAAACTCAAGAGTGTTTCCATAGTTGTATTACGAATTATACTTGTTTGATACACCCCGGTATGCCAATCCCATGCCATCGGGACATTGGCAAGCCCAATAAACTATAATCAACAATCAATCAACGAATTAAAAAAAGAAGTGTTTTTCCCGGAAAAAATAAAACCCTTCCAAAATGGAAAGGTTTTTTCAAAATGGGAGGGTCTTATATGGCAGATGTACTTTGGAAACTACAATAAATCACGAATCGAGGCCGTATTCTTCCATTTTCCGGTAGAGTGTGGTAAGTCCTATACCGAGTAATTTTGCGGCCCTGGTTTTATTGCCGTTTACATATTCCAGTACATTTTGAATATGGTTTTGCTCCATTTCTTTCAATGAAAGCACGGGTGTATTCTTGGCCCGGTACTTCGAAAAGTAAAAATCCATGGGAAGCAGCTCTGCCTCGAGTATGTCTGTCTCTGCAAGGATCACCGCTCTTTCCACAATATTGCGCAGCTCCCGGATATTTCCTTTCCAGTGGTGTTGCAGCAGGGCATTCCGGAATTCGGGGCTCATCCGGTCCACCTGTTTCCTGTTCTTTACATTAAAACTTCTGATAAAATACTCAGCCAGCAGCGGAATATCCTCTACCCGCTCATTCAGTGAAGGGAGGACCACGGTAAAGGCAGATAACCTGTAATACAGGTCTTCCCGGAAATTCCCCCTGTCAACTTCGGCTTTCAGATCCCTGTGAGTGGCGGCTATGATCCGGACGTCTACTTTACTTTCTTTCGTATCTCCCAGTTTAATGAAAGTGCCCTCTTCGAGGAAACGCAGTATCTTGGCCTGCAGGTCGATATCCATTTCACCTATTTCGTCCAGGAACAGGGTTCCGAGGTGAGCCTCTTCCAACAATCCCTTTTTATCGCGCTGTGCTCCGGTAAACGCCCCTGCCTTATGTCCGAAAAGTTCGCTCTCCAGAATGTCCCTGCCCAGCGCACTGCAATTAATGGCCAGGAATTGCTCGGTCTTTCGTTCGCTATGGGCATGAATGGCCTTCGCAAAGACTTCTTTTCCGGTGCCGGTCTCACCGTTAAGTAAAACTGTGGTATCCAGCGGGGCGACTTTTTGTGCCAGTTGTATGGCCTCTTTTATGGCCTTTGAAGTACCGATGATCTTGTCGAACCCGAAATCTTCCTGGATCCGGGCATGTAATCGTTTTATCTTAAACCGCAATTGTGATTTTTCCACGGCCTTGCTCACCAGGGGGACAATTTTTACATTGTCGTCCCCTTTGACGAGGTAATCCAGTGCCCCGTTCTTGATGGCCTGTACCCCGTCGGGGATATTTCCGTAGGCTGTAAGACAGATCACCTCGGTTTCCGGGCTTATGCCTTTATATTCTTCAATTAGGGAAATGCCATGCCCGTCCGGCAGTTTTACGTCGGCCAGCAAAACATTTATCGCCTGCTGCTTTAAAACATCCTTGCCTGCTTTGGCCGTTTCTGCCTTGTATACCCGGTATCCTTCGAGTTCCAGGATACGGGCAAGCATATTCAGCAGGTCTTTTTCGTCATCGATAATAAGAATAGAAGGTGTCACGGACTTTTAATTTAGGACAAATTTACGGAGTATGCCGGGTAATTTCTTCCTTTAGCCCGAATCTTTTTATACGCCACAACCCATAGATTCCGAAATATCCGAGAAAAGAGATTTCTTTGCCTTCTGAAGCTAAAGCTAATGTTTTGTTAAAAACGAACAGACTTGTCTGTTTTATAAAAATGCTTTATATCTTTACACCATGAAAAAAGCGGGAGTAAAAGAGCGAATCATAACCACGGCATCCGACCTGTTTTACCACAACGGATATAACCAGACGGGGATCAACCAGATCATTGCCGAAGCTGATGTGGCCAAAGCTAGCATGTATCAGCATTTCAGGTCTAAAGAGGATATTGCCGTGGCCTACCTGCAAAAAAGGCACATTAGCTGGATAGATGACCTGACCGCTTTCCTCTCCAAAGAAGAAACCGCTAAGGGTAAACTGACCGCGTGCTTCGACTATCTGCTGCAATGGCTGAAGGAGGTGGAATACCGGGGGTGTGGATTTCAAAACATTATATGTGACCTGCCCGAAGATCATCAAAAAATAAAGGACCAGGTCAAGCTGCATAAAAACGAGGTAAAAAAGCTGATCTGTCGATTGCTGAAAGACACCGGGGAATATCAGGAGGCCAATGTAGAACAACTGGGCGACCAGTTAATGGTAGTAATGGAAGGCGCCATTATACTGTCCCAGATCCAAAAGGACAGCTGGCCGGTCATAGCTGCCAAGAAAACAGCGATGAAATTATTGACGTAATTTTTTTAAGCTCATAAACGAACAGACTTGTCTGTTCAATTAAAAAACAGAATATCTATCAATTCACATTAAATCAACAAAAAAGAACAGCCTTATCTGTTCAAAAGAAAATTCAAAATGACAACATTAAAACCTCCCTTTACCGGGGAAACAGCCGCAGCGAAAGTACAGGCTGCAGAAGATGCATGGAACACAAAAAACCCCGAAAAGGTATCATTAGCGTATACGGAAGACTCTCAGTGGCGCAACCGGGGCGAATTTTTCACCGGCCGCAGTGCCATCGTGGATTTCCTGAAGAGAAAATGGGAAAAAGAACTGCACTACAAACTGAAGAAACACCTGTGGAGTTATACGGACAATCGCATCTCCGTACGGTTTGAATACGAATGGTACGACCAGGAAAACAAACAGTGGATGCGCACCCACGGAAATGAACACTGGGAATTCAACGGGGAGGGGTTGATGCAAATACGGGATATGAGCGCCAATGACATCCCTATAGAGGAAACGGACAGGAAACTTTGATTGGGTTTAAACCAGTTCGAGGTGCAGGGTTACTGAGTTTATATGTATTACCTGAATAACCTGACAATCAAAAACTAAAGATCAGATTCATCTATTTTCAACATTAAAATTAAAATAATACAAAATGAAAACACAGACCACACACTACAAAACCGTTGAAGTCGACGGTTTGAATATCTTTTACCGGGAGGCAGGCGATAAAAACAGGCCCACTGTGGTATTGCTGCACGGTTATCCTACATCTTCGCATATGTTTCGCAATTTAATTGAAGACCTATCCGGCGATTATCACGTACTGGCCCCGGATTACCCGGGATTCGGCAGAAGTGACCAGCCTTCAATGAAGGATTTCGATTATACTTTTGACAACCTTACCAATATCGTGGAAGGATTTTTAAGAAATCTGAAGGTCAAAAAATACAGCCTTTACGTTATGGACTACGGTGCGCCCGTAGGGTTCCGCCTTGCTTCCGGGCGGCCCAAAAGTATTGAGGCATTGATCGTCCAGAACGGGAATGCCTATGAGGAAGGCCTGACCGATTTCTGGCTTCCACTCAAAAAATACTGGAACGACCCCAGCCCGGAAAACAGAAAGCCCCTGGAAGAATTTAATTCCCTGGACAGCATCAAATGGCAGTACACACATGGCGTTCAGGACATTTCAAATATCAGCCCGGATAATTGGTATATAGACCTGCAACACCTCAACCGGGAAGAGAACAACGAGATTCAACTCGCCCTGACCTACGATTACAGGACCAATGTTTCCCTGTATCCCGAATGGCAGGAATATTTCAGGGAACACCAGCCCCCTACCCTCATCGTTTGGGGCAAGAACGATGCTATTTTTCCGGCCGCTGGAGCCCATCTCTATAAAAGGGACCTTAAAAACCTGGAATTCCACTTATTGGATACCGGGCATTTTGCCCTGGAAGAAAAAGGCGATGAGATTGCAGGTCATATTATCAACTTCCTGAACAAAAACAATATCAAATAGCCATTTGCGCAGGAACAGGGTTACGATTGGAGCGTGGTAAGCATCATTATGCCTGTCATGCTCCAACTCGTTTATTCCGGTTTTAAGGAAAGTCTTCCGCTTTCTTTGTCAGATCCTTGTATAAACTTCTTCATAAATAATCCTTATCTTTAGCGTACGAAACCCTATACAAACTGCAAAAATCAGTTCTTTTTGTTTCTACACAATAAGATTATATGGAGTTCATAGACTATTACAAAGTTTTAAGTGTAGACAGATCTGCTACACAGGCCGATATTAAAAAAGCGTACCGCAAACTGGCCCGGAAATATCACCCGGATACCAATCCCAATGATACAGAAGCCCAAAAGAAGTTTCAGCAGATCAATGAGGCCAACGAAGTACTGAGCGATCCCGAAAAGCGCAAAAAGTACGATGAGTACGGCAAAGACTGGGAACATGCCGAAGCCTATGAGGAAGCTAAAAAACAAGGGGCATACCAGGGAGGTTCCGGACAGGGTGGATTTGACGGCGGCCACTACCAACGCTATTCTTCGGCAGATTTTGAAGGAAGTGATTTTTCTGACTTCTTTAACTCCATGTTCGGCGGTGCCGGGAGCTCGGGCAGGCGTTCGGCCAAATTTAGGGGGCAGGATTATAATGCCGCATTACAGCTCGCCGAAAAAGATGTTTATACCACACAAAAGCAAATACTTACAGTAAATGGCAAAAAGATACGCATTACCATTCCCGCTGGTGTAGAGAACGGGCAGACCATAAAAATAAAAGGCCATGGTGGCGAAGGTATAAACGGAGGGCCTCAAGGGGACCTTTATATCACTTTTAACATTACCCCGGATGTACGCTTTAAACGCCATGGCGCAGACCTGTACACCGAACAGACCATAGACCTGTATACTGCAGTCCTTGGCGGTGACGTCATTGTCGACACTTTTACAGATAAAGTAAAACTTAAAGTCAAAGAAGGTACGCAAAACGGTACCAGAGTACGCTTAAAGGGCAAAGGATTTCCGGTATATAAAAAAGAAGGCCACTTTGGCGATCTTTATATCACCTATAAAGTAGACATCCCATCCGGGCTTAGCCCGGAACAGCGCGAACTCTTTACAAAACTTTCCAAACTTGCATGATGAAAAACGATCAGTTAATAAGCGTAAAAAAAATTATGATCCATCATGATCTGGATGAGGCGTTCATCAGGAACCTGGAGACCTATCAGCTTGTTGAATTTGTCGTGAAAGACACGGATCGGTATGTGTATGTAAGACAACTCCCCCGGCTGGAACAGATCATAAGATTGCATTACGTACTGGAGATCAATATGGAAGGTATCGATGTTATCAGGCATATGATCGATAGAATGGAAAATATGCATCGGACCATTCAACAATTAAAGAACCGGTTAAGCCTGTATGAATGACCCAACCGCCGGGCACGGACTGGTTGCCGGTTGCTGGGTTAAGGCAAGGCTTTGCAATGGGTAAAAAATATAGAAACCAAAGTAACTGCAAGGGGATTGCAGGATATTAATTTTTTACCGGATAATAAAAAGAGACATTATGAACACCAACATCGGAATTTCAAAAGAAAACACCCAAAAAGTAGCAGATCTGCTCAATAAGTTATTGGCGGACGAAAATGTGTTGTACATCAAAACACGAAACTTTCACTGGAATGCGACTGGAAAGAGTTTTTACAGTTTACACATCTTACTGGAAAAGCACTATCGCGAACTGGACAGCATGATAGACGATACTGCCGAACGTATCAGGCAACTGGGACATTTTGCTATGGCCACCATGAACGATTACCTGAAATTCACAAACCTGTTAGAGGTCAATCACAAAGATCTGACAGCCGGGAACATGATCAAAACACTTGTGGATGACCACGAGACCATCATCCGTATTTTACGTAGTGATATTGTAAAGAACGAAGCCTGCCAGGATGCCGGCACAGCCGATTTTGCCACAGCCCTACTGGAAAAACACGAAAAAATGGCCTGGATGTTACGTGCTCATCTGGAGTAATCAGTGACGGAAGGCCTGGGTGTCTATCAGTATTCAGTGATCGGTGATCAGTCATCGGTCACCGGTCTTCACAGAAAACAATACAACTTATCAATTGTCAGACATGGAAAATAATTTTAAGCGAAACGTTTCGCTCACCGGAGCGATCAGGTTTACCGGGATCAGGATCGGTGAGCCCGTTCGTACTGCGGCGGGGTTTTTGGGAGTCAAGGAAGCCCTGAGGCATTCTTTTAAGGAAATGGGCGTTTTTCGTTCAACCAAAGCCTTGTTAAAAATGAACCAGGAAGACGGTTTTCGCTGTCCAAGTTGTGCCTGGCCTGTGCCCAAAGAACTTTCAAAGATCGCTGAATACTGTGAAAACGGTGCTAAAGCCCTGGCCGATGAAGCCACTACGGATCGTATCGGGGCTGATTTTTTTGCCACTCATTCGGTAGAAGAACTGTCGCAGTTAACAGATTATGAGCTCAATAAACTGGGACGCATTACCGGCCCCCTAGTGCTTCGCCCGGACGAGATATATTACGAACCTATTGCGTGGCAGGATGCTTATGGGCTTATTGCGGAAGAACTAGGCCGGTTGGACAACCCCAATGAAGCCATTTTCTACACCTCGGGCCGGTCGAGTAATGAAGCAGCCTTCCTGTACGGTATGTTTGCACGGGCTTTTGGCACCAATAATATGCCGGATTGTTCGAATATGTGCCATGAATCTTCCGGAGTGGCCCTGCTGGAAACCCTGGGCATCGGTAAAGGTTCTACGACCATGGAAGACCTGTATAACGCTGAAGTCATTATTACTGCCGGGCAAAATCCGGGCACAAATCACCCCAGGATGTTATCGGCCCTTGAGAAATGCAAGCGGAACGGCGGTAAGATCATCAGTATCAACCCCCTGGCCGAAACGGGATTGGTCCATTTCAAAAACCCGCAAAAAGTAGGCGATATGCTGGGGAACGGAACAACCATTGCGGATATTCACCTTCCCGTAAAAATAAATGAGGATATCGCTTTGATGAAGCTGATCCTGAAAAAATTGGTTAGGCTCAATGCCCAAAAAGGCGATGTGTTTGATCGCGAATTTATAGAAAAACACACCGATGGCTACGAAACACTACTGAACGACCTTGCTACTTATAATGAAGCAGAGTTGCTGGCCCGGACCGGTGTTCCGGAACAGGACATTGAGAAGACCGTAGCATTACTGGCCACAAGTTCGAAAATCGTGGTGTGCTGGGCCATGGGACTGACCCAACACAAAAATGCCGTTGAAACCATTCGGGAATACGTCAACCTTATCCTGCTTAAAGGAGCCATAGGCAAACCGGGGGCAGGTACCTTCCCCGTGCGTGGCCACAGCAATGTTCAGGGCGATCGCAGTGTGGGCATCATGCATTTTGTGAACGAAGGGTTTAACAAACGTATCGAAGAGCACATGGGCTTTACTCCCCCCACCGAACACGGTCACGATGTTATGGGTGCTATCAGGGCCATGTACGAAGGCAAAGCGAAAGTCTTTATCTGTTTAGGAGGCAATTTTGTAATGGCGGCCTCCGATACGGAATACACCGCTGAAGCGATTCAAAACTGTTCCCTTACCGTACAGATCAGCACCAAATTAAACCGCAGCCATTTAATTACCGGGAAAACGGCACTGTTACTGCCCACCTTCGGACGGTCTGAAAAAGACATGAAGAACGGAAAACTGCAATTTCTCACCATGGAAAGCAGTACGGGTAAGGTAAGGCAGAGCCGTGGATTGCTCAAACCGGCATCCGGGCACATCAAGAGCGAACCTGAGATCATCGCTTCGATGGCCCATACTTATTTTAAGGGAGGCCACCCCGTTGATTGGGAAGCCCTGGGGCATGATTATGATCTTATCCGCAGTTATATCGACAAAACTGTTAAGGGGTTTGAAAATACCGGCGACCGCTCCAAAGGGTTTGGGTACTATCTTCCCAACAATGCGCGTGAAGGCGATTTTAGTATGCTGCCAAACGGAAAAGCCCAATTGACGGTCAACGCCTTGTCTGAGAACAGTATTAAAAAAGATGAACTCTTATTGATGACCTTTCGTTCACACGATCAGTTCAATACTACGATCTACGGTCTGGACGATCGTTATCGCGGGGTTTATAACGAACGGCGCGTTATTTTTATGAATGCCGAAGATATGCGCAAAAGGGGCCTTAAAAAAATGGACGTGATAGACCTTCACAGTGAATATGACGGCAAAAAAAGGACAGCCAGGCAGTTCCTGGTCGTTCCCTACGATATTCCCAGGGGAAATGCCGCTGCCTATTACCCGGAAACAAATATATTGGTGCCCCACAACCGGTTTGACCCCAAGAGCAGGCAGGCCGTAAGTAAATCGGTCCGGGTGACCGTTGAGAGCATGAAATGAATCTTAAAACTGTCCGATCTTCAATAAATATCGTGTTTTTGCAATACGGTGAGGATAGAAATAATACTATCCCGAACTTTGAGATTTACGACCTTCCATACGCATGCAGGAAAAACTAAGAGAGCACATAGAAGAAATAATGCCGCTGACGGATGATGAATTTGCATTTATTGACTCCCACTTCTCTGTTCAGAACTTTAAAAAACATGAATTTCTCATCCGGCAGGGAGAAGATGTGAAGTATACCTATTTTGTAGTTTCGGGACTCCTGAAGCTGATATATAACGACGAATCGGGAAAGGAGCATATCCTATCCTTTGCCATGGAAGACTGGTGGGAGACCGATTTTCTGGCTTTTTATACCAAAACCAAGGCCACCATGTCCCTGCAATGCCTGGAAGATACGCATGTATTCTGTATTTCCCCGGAAGATTATCAGACATTGTGTGCGGGCCTTCCAAAGATGGAACACTTTTTTCTTAAAAAAGCAACCTCGGGCCATATCGCATCGCAACAACGCATACTATCCCTTCTCAGTTCCAATGCAAAAGAGCGTTATGAACAACTGCTTAAACGCTATCCTTCCCTGTTCCAAAGAGTGCCTAAAACCCTCCTTGCCTCCTACCTGGGTGTTTCGCGCGAAACCCTCAGCAGGCTTTCTTCCTGAACCTGTTCCGGTCAGTACATAATTGTGACATTTGTCACGCCGGGAAACCTCATCCCGTCCTCATCTTTGCTGTGTTATTCTTTTAATCATAAAAACACAAACTCATGGAAAAGAGAGCAATAAATCCCTGGCAATGGCAGGAAGAACGCGGTTACGCACAAGCCGTGGAAGTAAAACAGACAGAAGGTACACTCTATTGTGCCGGACAGGCCGCGGTAAACCCCGACGGAACTTCGAGCGCTGCCGATATGAAAACCCAGTTGATCCAGGCCTTACAAAACCTGGAACAGGTGATCACCGAAGCAGGATACGAATGTAAAAATATCGTACGGTTGAATGTCTTCACCACTTCATCGGACGAGCTCTTTACGACCTGCTTTGATATTTATGTAGATTGGGCAGCCAAACACGGTATTAAAACCGCACTCACTTTAATGGAGGTAAAAAACCTCTACGAAACCTTAAATATTGAATTTGAAGCCACAGTTGTAAGGTAAGTTCTTCAAAGTATTACAAAACAAAGAAGCTGTCTAAAAAGTAATCTTTACGTCAACCTGAACCCTGATGTATGGGGGTTCAACATGACAGATTAAAGTGCTTTTTAGACAGCTTCTTTTTTGATATGATTCCTGGAAATTTAGTACATTATTTTTCGTTCCTATGGATTTGTTACACTTTCAAAGCCTTCATATACGCTGCATCGTGCTTTAGACTCTCTAATGAAGATACCGGATATTCTTCCTGTTCTACCATAAAGTATTTAATGCTGCTTTTAAGGGCGCTTTTGAGCGTGTTTTTCATATCCACACTTCCTTTCCCCAGATCGCACTGAACGGGTTTTCCATTCTCGATGTTATAATCCTTTACGTGGCACAGTTCATACCGGTTTCCATACTTTTTCAGGTGTGCCGCCGTATCTACTCCTGCTACGTCGATCCAGCACAGGTCCAGCTCAAACATCACATGGTTCGGATCTGTATGCTCCAGCAGGTATTCCTGGGGAAGTTTTCCTTCCAGCGGCTTAAATGAATAATCGTGATTGTGATAACCGAACTTTAATCCGGCTTTGTTCACCTCTTCCCCTACCTTATTCAGGGTTTCGACAATTCTTTTCCAGTCGTCCCAACTCTTCTGCGCACCGATGTAGGGGCTCAACAGATATTTCAATCCTGCTCCTTCGGCCATTTCTATGTTTTTCTTCAGTTTATCCGGCTTATCTGCCACCCCCATATAATTAAAATGGGTACTGACCATATCAACACCTATATCCCCGAGGAAAGTTTTCATTTCCTTAGGGGATAATCCCCATAAAAAGCCTTCTTTTCCACTGTAACTTTCAAACTGTTTATAGCCCATGGCGGCCAGTTGGCCCATCACCCCTTTAGGATCTTTCGGCAAAACGTCCCGTACACTGTAAAGCTGTACTCCAAACGGATTTATGGTTTTATCTTTTAAAATATTAGCAGCCAAACCAGTATGGCCCATCGCAAAGGCTCCTGCGGTAAGGAGTCCCGTATTTTTTACGAAATCTCGTCTTTTCATGTGATTATGATATTGAATTTTAAACAGGTCTTTTATACACTTAAGCATACCAATATACGATTTTTTCAATCTTTACTATAAACAAAAGGAAAGGGGCTTTATTTTATATCACAATTTTTTTGAGAATTTTATATTATTTGTGCATTTTTGAAATTGAACTCATCTTGACTTTTTGTATTTGAGCGAAAAATCATGCTTTTGTTCCCTAATGAAGACTTTTGGGAGCAGCATAGCAGAGCTACGGTGCAAGAAAAAGGCGAAATTAGGGGGCAAAATGATGATTTTGCAGGTAATAGAAAAAGTCAAGATGAGTTCATTATATCGTGTGGGATGAAGTATAAAAGATTTTTGAGGATTTTACGGTGGTTGATAATCTGTGGTATTTTGTTGTCCGTCTTTTGCAATCTTTATATAAACAGTTATTCGGCCGAATTTCTGCATTCAGACACCACCGATCTCCCTAAGGTCAAATACGGATTAGTTCTGGGAACCAGTCCGTATTTAATTGGTGGCGGGGAAAACCTGTATTTTAAGGAAAGGATAGCATCTGCTGTAAAGTTATACCAGTCGGGCCATATTAAATACATTATTGTAAGCGGAGATACTTCCGATAAATATTACAATGAGCCCGAACGAATGACAAAGGCTTTGCTCCTGAAAGGGGTCCCGGAAAATGTTATACTTCAGGATGTAAAAGGGACCAATACTATCCTTTCGGTTAAAAATTACGGAAAGCGGTTTCACAACGATCCGGTGATCATCATTACCCAAAAATTTCACAATCAAAGAGCCGTGTTTATCGCCCGGAAATGGAATATAAAAGCCTTGGGATACAACACTAAAAAGCAATCTTTCTCCACCGATCCCAAAACCCATATCCGGGAATGGCTGGCCAAGGTAAAAGCATTTTTTGAAATACAGATCTTATAAAAGAAATTACCGAATTTCAACGGAAGCAACCTCAATCTTTCAGGGATAAGGAAAAGAACCGGTAATTATAAATGAAAAAAGTGTTATAAATAAGAGATATGATAACCCGAAATTTAAAAGAATTTGCCCGGCAGTATGCAAAATCCATCGTTTTAAACGATTTTGTAGCATACGGAGGTGTAGCGACAGCGATCGAAACCATCGATGGAAATATTTACACGGGTATCAGTATCGATACAGCCTGCTCTATGGGCTTCTGTGCCGAGCACAGTGCCGTTGCCGAGATGTTGAAACACGGTGAACACCATATAAAAAACATAGTGGCAGTAGATCATGCCGGAAATGCGGTTCCGCCTTGTGGCCGTTGTCGGGAATTGATGAGCCAGCTTTCCAAAGATAATCTTCATGCCGTGGTGGAAGTAAAAAACAACCTTTTTAAACCCCTCAAAGAACTATTGCCTTTCGATTGGAAAGAAGATCTTGAGCGAAAATGGTAACGGTATAACGGACGAGGTTATGACCGTGAAAGATCGTCCGTCTTGTCCCCTCCTCTAAACCCGGGGCCCTCTATTGGGCCTAACTCATGAAAAAACAAAATAATATAACCGGTTACATATTTTTTTATATTTTTGCGTAACCAGTTACGTTAATTATGGAAGACTTTTTAGTTGAAATGGGAGTTGCCGGGTTAACCGGAAGACTAAAACGGTTAAATGATTTGTTTGTTTATCAGACTAAACAATTTTATGACGAGCACGATATAGATATAGAGCCTAACTGGCATATGATTTTCCTGATGCTCGAAAAGCACGATAGCCTTACGGTTACAGAAATAGCTGAAGCCATTCAAATATCCCATCCGGCGGTGATAAAACTAACCAATAAAATGAAAAAAAATGGTTATGTAGAATCTTTCAGGAATCCTGATGACCTGAGAAAACAACAATTAAAACTCACTAAAAAGGCAATGAAAAAACTTCCCCTGCTAAAAAGGTATTGGGATGCCGGGGAAAAATCGTTAAACGATCTATTGAACGAAAGTGAGCATCTATTATTTCAGCTTGAACAATTAGAAAATAATTTAAAACTATCCGGTTTTAAGGAGCGAATGGAGGTCTATCTGAAAAACACATAGTCAATATGAAGATGAAGCTATTGATTGATATATTCGGTTGGTTTGGCTCAGGCCTTGTGGTCCTTGCCTATGCAATTTCTTCGCTTGAGGGCCGGAAATATACCCGTTACGGAAAGTATTTAAACCTGTTTGGAGGTTTTTTAATTGCCATCAATTGTTATTACTACAATGCATTTCCTTCATTTGCCACCAATGTTTTATGGTGTATAATCGCCACATTGACCATCTATAAAACCAAAAAAAATCGATACAAAAAGAATAAGGATCATTCAATACTAAGAAAGAAACCGGGATTAAAGTATTAAAGTCAACTACAACTTACAATCAAACACGCCCGGGGCGCGTATGGGCCTCCTCCACCCCGGTGAGCTCTTCCGTAGAAATACAGGCTATTTCTGAGGTGGATTAGTTTGAAAGCATCTTGTTAAAACAAGCACTAAATTAAATGAGAGGAAAATTTATTTCTTATACAACAAGGTCATAATTCGATTAAACAAATTTGCCAGTTCCGATTGGTCCGACTTATTTAAATGGGCAATGATCGACCGGATTGAATCAGAAGATAATGTGTCTAGTTTTTGCTGCTCCTTCAGCCCCTTTTCAGTAAGTCTTATCTCAAAAATCCGCTTATCGGAAAAAGACTGTTCTTTGGTTAACAAGGATTTTGAAATCAGTTTTTTTATGATGCGGCTCAGGTAGCCTTCATCCAGTTTCAATATTTTATTTATTTCGGTCGCTGTTGTTTTCTTTTGATCATTAACAAGGTAAAGAATTTGTGATTCCGTTAACGAGTAGTCACTATTCAGAAGTTTTTTTTCCAGCAGGCCGATACTTCTGACATAACTGCGGTTAAACTTTCTTATTTTATGTATAATTTCCTCTTCATTCATAATCACATTATTTGCTTTAGTCAAGTTCTTTTAATTATATTTGCTTTAGTCAAGTAATATACAAAATGTAATTAAAATTGAAAAAGAAAAATGATAACGATAAAGAACATCACAACAGATGATCCGCTTTATGCTTTAATGCGGGAATTAAGAAATAAAATTCTATTACGCCCACTGGGAATCCCTGATAATTCCTGGGAAATGTATGACGACATATCCTGGCATTTTGTTGCTGTTGAAAATAAAAAAGTCGTTGGGTGCGCTGTTCTGGTTCCTGCGGAAGAAAAACCGAATAAAGCCCGATTGATTCAAATGGCGGTCGATACTGCTGTTCAGGGGAAAGGAATAGGAAAACTTTTAATCTATAAGATCATAGCATTTGCGAAGAACCAGGATATTAAAGAGATCACCTGCCATTCCAGGGCATATGCCGTTAATTTTTACAAAAAACTTGGCTTTGAGGTATACGGAGAACCTTTTGAAGAAGTTGGGATCCCTCACAATCATATGAAATTAAAAGTGTAACTATGGAAATCAGAAAAGTCAAAAAATCGGACAATCAATTATTAGCCGATATAATAAAAAATGTATTCGAAGAACACCATGCCCCCAGGGAGGGAACGGTTTATTCCGATCCGACTACCGATAACTTATACGGACTGTTTAAAAAGGAAAAGTCCGTTCTTTGGGTAGCTGAAGAAAACGGAAAAATTTTAGGATGCTGCGGAATTTATCCTACTGAAGGATTACCTGGCAACTGTGCGGAACTGGTTAAGTTTTATCTCACCTCAGGAGCGAGAGGAAAAGGCACAGGCTCAAAATTGATGGAACGAAATATACAATCCGCAATCGGGTTTGGTTACTCCCAACTATACCTTGAAAGTTTACCGCAATTCTCCAATGCCGTAAAATGGTATGAAAAATTGGGTTTTCAAAAACTGGAAACTCCTTTGGGAAATTCAGGCCACATCACATGCAATATATGGATGATTAAAAAACTTTTAGGGCAAGTTGTTTAAGCAGAGTCCCGAAAAGATATTATTTAAGTGAAGTTTCACATCCCTGGGATATAGGTATTTTAAATCAACAAAGGGACGTGAAATTTCACGTCCCTTTGTTGAGATAGTGATCGCGACAGGATTCGAACCTGTGACCGTCTGCTTAGAAGGCAGATGCTCTATCCAGCTGAGCTACGCGACCATATTGTATTTCTTCAAAACCTCACTGAACCTGTGACCGTCCCGACCTTAGTCGGGATGCTCTATCCAGCTGAGCTACGCGACCGATTTAATAATTGTTGCTTTTTCTGAAAAGCGGTGCAAATATATAACCGAATATTGTACAAAACAACACAAATAAGGATAATTTGTCTCCGGAGGCCAGTGATTATCCTACAAATCGTTATGTCTTAGTACCTTCCCGCTTTTGGTTTCTCCGAAGGCTTCTACCAGGCGAATCTCTTTGGGTATTTCGTATTTGTCAAGAACAGGCAGTTCCATTATGGCTTTCCGGAGATCCTTTTCGCCCAGGCCGGGATTGGTTTTTTCTTCTATGAAAAGAACGAGCTTCTCTCCCAGCCTATCGTCTGAAATACCTTTTACATAAAACCTGCCGTCGATCACCGGGCGTATTTTTTCTTCGATCTGTTCCGGGATCAGTTTTATTCCTCCTGAGTTCACAATGTTATCATACCTTCCCAGCCACCGGAATTTCTTTTTGGAAACCAGTTCTGCAAGATCATTGGTAACGACCGGGCCATCTGCTACATTCGGGGCATTTATAACCAGACAGCCTCTATCATCCAGTGTGGTTTTTACCCCGGGAAGCAATGAAAAGCATGGAATTTCCTCTTTTTTACGTCCATTGACCCTTCTGGCTGCAATATGTGATACTGTTTCGGTCATACCATAACTCTCATAAACCTTACATGCTGTTCCGGACAGGGAAGCCTTCAATGTTCCGGACATGGGTGCTCCGCCAACGATAAGTTTTTTTATCCGTTGTAATTCGGAAAGGGAATGCTGTACCTGCATAGGGGTCATTGCAGAGAAATCATAGTCTTTTTTCAGCTCTTCCAATGGATGGGAAGAGGGCTTTACCAAATCTATTTCCAGACCAAGGATCATGGCACGCACCAGCATCATCTTGCCGGCTATGTAATCGGCAGGCAAGCAGAGTAATGCAGTATTGCCCACGGTGATATCAAAAAAGTTGCCTGTGGCTATGGCCGAGTTTACCATATACTGCTTACTGATCTCCACCGGCTTGGGTTTTCCCGTAGAACCTGACGTGTATACCACAATGGTTTCCCGGTCGTCCAGCCAATCCAGCAAAAAATCTCCTACGATCTTTTCATGAGGCTCTCCTTCCTTGATAAAACTGCACGCAACCATCCTGAGGTCTTCCCGGTTAAAGTACATACCGTTAATTTTAAACCGGTTGTGAATGTTTTTATAGGTTATGGAAAGTTTCTGCTTATCAGTCGTTGCCATTGGGTTTGAGTTTATTTTTATACGATATTATTTCAGATATTCTGTTTCTGCTTCTGCCGGTAGCGGAGGTTCTACTTTTCCGAATAGTTTTTCTTTCCATCCTGTCCAGCCGTATTTTCGGGCTAATATATATATGACAACCGGATAGATCAATACTGGTGCCAGAACATCAAACCCTGCTTCCGGGGAAGATATATCCAGGAACAGCGAATCCGTTTGCAGGGCTGTCCAGTCTGCCGTTACCAAAAGGGCGGTTAACATATTGTTTCCTGCATGATATCCCAGGGCCAACTCCATACCATCGTCCATTAAGGTCATGACTCCAAGCAATAAACCGGTTCCGATGTAATATACCATGATAATGTATCCTAATTCCTTGACTTCAGGATTAAAAATATGAAGCAAACCGAAAAAAACCGAGGTTGTAATCAACGGAAACCACCTGTTTTTTGCAAGTACTCCCAGCCCCTGCATGAGATACCCCCTGAACAAATATTCTTCAAAACTGGTCTGTATTGGTAACATTATTATCGTAATGGCAAGCAGGATCAGAAAGGGCAGTGGCTTAAAGTTCCACTGAAAATCCCCGGGAGACAGGAAATATCCGATGACAAACAATATGGAATTGATTGCAACAACCAATCCAAAACCATACAAAATCCTTTTTTTATCTATCCGTTTACGGGAAGTGGTCAGTGCCAACAGAGGTTGTTTATGTATGTATTTCACCGTAAAGAGCAGGGCCAATAAACCCGTAAGAAATGAAATGATCATTAAGAACAAAAAGAGATTTGCTCCTAACAGGTCGGTCATTCCCCCAATATCGGATGGGAAAGACATCATATCGGGTACTTTGAGAAACAGTACTGCGATCAGGGGCACTGCCCCGATGAATTGCCACCCTGTAAAAGCCAGGACAACGCCTGCTACATAATAAAACCAGTTGTGATTTTTACCTTTAAACGCCTGTTCTATAAACATATATTATTTTTTTAACACACTTATATTCCAATTTTCGGAGGGATCGTAGGTGAGTTCTCCATGCTTTACCTTCAATGGGCTATCCAGATTATTGGTGTAGAGGCTTCCAGTGCCCAGGCCTTGTGGCATTGTATTATTCAGGGTATACGTCCACTGCGCTATGGCATTCAGTCCAACATTGCTTTCCAGTGCACTGGTTATCCACCAGTCCGTATTGCAGTTTTCAGCCAACTGTATCCATTCTTTACTTCCCCGGAACCCTCCTACAAGGCTCGGTTTCAGGATAATATATTGTGGTTTTATGGTGTTGACGAGTTCTTTCTTCGTCGCAAAGTCAAAAACACCGATCAGTTCTTCATCCAGTGCAATAGGCAGCGGGGAATTTTCACAAAGTACTGCCATTTCTTCCCATTGGCCCTGTTTTATGGGTTGCTCTATGGAATGTAGCGACAGTTCTGACAACTTTTTTAATTTTTCCAGGGCGTTACCCGGTGTAAAGGCTCCGTTGGCATCTACACGTATTTCTATGTCATCGGGAGAAAATTCTTCTCGTATAGATCGTAGTAATTCCAGTTCGGCACCAAAGTCTATGGCGCCTATCTTCATCTTAATGCAGCGAAAGCCCTGTTCGAGTTTTTCTCTTATTTGACGCTGCATAAAGGCCTTGTCTCCCATCCAGACCAGGCCGTTTATTGAAATATTTTTACTTCCTTCTGTAAATCTTGAAGGAAATAATATAAAAGAGGATCGGGATTTGAGCGAAGAGAATGCCTGTTCTATTCCGAATTGAATGGACGGGAATTCCATTAATGCATCGTATAATGCTTCTTTCCCCAGATGAATATTATTGCAGGCCCACTTTAGTTTTTCTTCATAACCACCCCTGTCGTCTACACTTAATCCTCTCAGGATACCACACTCTCCTATACCTGTCCTGCCTGTATCTTCCAATAGTATAAACCAGGTTTCTTTTTCTGTGAGAATGCCCCGAGAGGTTCCGCTGGGGCGTTTGAATTGAAGCGTGTACTTCTGGTATGATGCCTTCATTTTTTCAGACGGGGAGATTGAGAGATGGGGTGATTGGGAGAAAGAGGTGATGTGGAAGCTCCAGAAACAGGAGAATTGTTTTGTTCTGCTTTTCTATTTTTTCCATTGACCATCACAAATTCCACTTTTCCGGATTTATTATCATTTTAACTATCATTCCCAAGATATGATCGTATTTCTTATGTAGAGCAACATGAGTCTCATCATCGATATAATCACATGCCAGGGCATAATCCAGCCATACCTGGGTCTCGGCAGCTTCTCCTTCAGCATCCGACAACTTTGCCGTAAATGCTTTGGGGTATCTTCTTTTTCTCCAGGCTTCTGCCAGATTTCCGGATACGGACCCGAAAGACCTTCTTATCTGATCTGTTAAGGAATATGTTTCTTCTTTAGGGAATGACCTGGAAATCTTAAAAATCTCCATGCCTGCTTCAAAAGAAAGCTGATACACTTTTAAATCTTTATGCGTCCTGATTTTTTCTCCCATTCCGCTCTATATTTAAATTCTATTAACCTCTTCTCCAAGTCTCCCCGTCTCCTTGTCATCTTGTCTCTTTCATCAAAGCTCAATACTTTCTCCTATGGCCAGCAACATCAGGTCTTTGTTCTTATCAAAAAATTTCCGCTTGGCTTCTTCGTGATCTATTTCAATATAACCGAAGGTATCGTAATGATATCCCAGTATCTTATCGCACTGTATAAAATCGGAGGCTATAATGGCATCATCAACTCCCATGGTAAAATTGTCGCCTATGGGCAGGATAGCGAGGTCCAGTTTGGTCTGCATCGGAATGAGCTTCATATCCATCGTAAGGGCAGTATCTCCCGCAATATAAATGTTCTTTCGCTCTCCTTCTATGACAAAACCTCCGGGTTGTCCGCCATAGCTACCGTCTGCAAAAGAAGACGTGTGAACGGCATTGACATATTTTACCTTTCCGAATTCAAAATCCCAGCTTCCCCCATGATTCATCGGATGAAAATCTATCCCTTTATCCCCGTAGTGATTGGCGATCTCAAAATTGGAAATAACCATTGCCCCGGTATGTCTTGCTATGGTCTCCACATCCAGTGTGTGATCCTGATGGGCATGGGTTATCAGAATATAATCTGCTTTGATCTGGTTGATGTCTATATGCGCTGCCTTTTCATTACCTGAAATAAAGGGGTCTACCAGAATGTGGGTATCGTCCACTTCTATGCCCAAACTCGCGTGTCCGTAAAATGTGATTTTCATCTTCTTTCTTATTTTATACGGGAATCGCTAAATCATTCCCTGTTTTACTTAAAAATTTTAAGAGTATTGAAAACTTCTCTTATTTATAAAAAAGTAAGCCATTCTTTTTTCATTTCACAATATTGCCCCCACCGCAAGCAAAACCGACAATAAAAACGTGCTTATGGCCAGTTTTTTTAACTCGGGATCGAGTTCTTCCGGTATTTTATTCTCCCGCACGGTCTTTATATGTTTTAACACGGGAACAAATGCCAAAAGAAATAAATACTGATAAATATAGAAACTTTGAAGCAGAGCAAAAAGTAAAACCAGGAGTAATGCCACGATCAGCACTGTAATATGGTATTGTTTTGCTTTTTTCCCTCCGATTTTCACAACGAGGGTATTCTTTCCGGATTTTGCATCACTTCGCTCATCTCTCATATTGTTCAGGTTGAGTACTCCCACACTCAATAGCCCGATGGACGTGGCAGGAAGGAATACGGTCCAGTCGATATTTTTCACATACAGGAAATAGCTGCCTGCCACACTGAGCAGCCCGAAAAACAGAAAAACAAACACATCGCCCAGGCCGTGATAGCCATATGCGGATTTTCCGACAGTATACTTTATGGCCGCCACAATAGAAGCTACACCCAGGATAAAAAAAAGCAGGGAATAGGCAAAATTCTCCTTTCCGAAGGCAACATAAATAAGCAACAAAGCTACCAGCATGGTTATGGCAATGGTCACTGCCATGGCCCTTTTCATTTCCGCAGCGGTTATGGTCCCGCTCTGCAATGCACGCTGCGGGCCCACGCGGTCGTCATTGTCCGTTCCCTTAACACCGTCTCCGTAATCGTTGGCAAAATTTGAAAGTACCTGGAAGCCTACCGTGGTGAAGAGCGCAAGGACAAAAATCTTCCAGTCGAAAAAACCACGCGAAGCGGCGATCCCTGTTCCTGCAATGATCCCCGATAAGGAAAGGGGAAGTGTACGCAGTCGTGCAGCGGATATAAATGCCTTTGTTTTACTCAATATGCAGATTTTAGATGTTAGATACCAGATTTCAGATATTTCCCTCGGCAACCGGAATACCTGTTCCGGGAGCGGAAATTACAGATCCGCTTAAGGGATCCACTTGATGTTGCTGAAATCCGGTTTTCGTTTTTCGAGAAAAGCGTTTCTCCCTTCTTTGGCTTCGTCTGTCATATAAGCGAGGCGGGTAGCTTCTCCGGCAAAGACCTGCTGGCCTACCATACCGTCGTCTGCGGCATTAAAGGCAAATTTCAGCATTTTTATGGAAGTGGGCGACTTGGCCAGGATCTCCCGGGCCCATTCATAGGCCGTATCTTCGAGTTCTTCGTGGGGCACCACGGCATTGACCATTCCCATTTCAAAGGCATCCTGGGCCGAATAATTCCTGCCGAGAAAGAAAATCTCCCGGGCGCGCTTCTGCCCTACCATCTTGGCGAGGTAAGCGGATCCATACCCCCCGTCGAAGCTGGTAACATCGGCATCGGTCTGTTTAAAAATGGCATGTTCTTTACTGGCCAGGGTAAGGTCGCACACCACGTGAAGGCTGTGCCCTCCGCCTACGGCCCATCCGGGGACCACGGCAATCACCACCTTGGGCATAAAACGGATAAGGCGCTGTACTTCGAGTATATTGAGCCGGGGCATGCCTGAATCGTCTACATATCCCTGGTGCCCGCGGGCATTCTGATCTCCCCCGCTGCAAAAGGAATACACCCCGTCTTTGGTGGATGGCCCTTCAGCAGAGAGCAGGACTACTCCAATAGATGTGTCTTCACGGGCGTCGAGCAGGGCCTCGAAAAGCTCTCCGACCGTTTTTGGACGGAAAGCATTGCGCACGTTGGGACGGTTAAATGCCACCCGGGCTACACCATTACATTTTTTATAGGTGATATCCTCGTATTCTTTAACGACTTTCCAATCTGCTTTGCTCATAATTTTGTTATTTTGCGTAAAAATAATTCTTTTTAGTCTTTTTAACCCAATACCACGGAAAAAGTCGGAAGTCCGAGGTCAGAAGTCAGAAATCAGAAGTAAAGTGAATCTATATCTTCAGACTCCGGACCTCGGACTTCTGACCCCAAAAACAAACAAATGAAAAAGATACTCGTTTCACTGGGTTGTCTATGTTTTACAACCCTCAGCTTTTCACAACACTATACTTTTGAAACAGTTACAGACCTGGAGTCCACCCCGGTGATCAGCCAGGGTATTACAGGGACCTGCTGGAGTTTTTCCACTTCTTCCTTCCTGGAATCGGAGATCATGCGGATTACGGGAAAGGAGATCGATATTTCCGAAATGTACAACGTGCGGAATACTTATCCGAAAAAGGCATGGAATTATGTCATGCGCCAGGGAAAAGCACAATTCAGCCAGGGCGGGCTGGCTCACGATGTGATAAACAGTGTGGAACGATACGGCCTGGTTCCTCAAAGTGTCTACTCAGGATTGAAAGAGGGGCAGAAAAAACACAACCATATCGAAATGGTCTCTGTGCTGGAAGCCATGTTAAAGGTGTATGTGGAAAATCCTGCAAAAACCCTTTCGGGAGACTGGAAAGCCGCTATTGAAAGTGTCCTCGATGTTTACCTGGGGCCAAAAGTGGACGAATTTACCTATGAAGGAAAAAAGTACAGCCCACAATCCTTTCTGGATATGACCAAAATTCAACCGGAAGATTATGTGTCGGTAACTTCTTTTTTACACGAACCTTTCTACACCAGTTTCGTCCTGGATATTCCGGACAACTTTTCGAACGGCAGTTTTTACAACCTCAAACTGGACGAATTTATACAGGTTATAGACCACGCCCTAGAAAACGGCTACACCCTGGGGCTGGACTGTGACGTGAGCGAGCCCACTTTTTCACAAAAACACGGTGTGGCGGTGATCCCGGAAAACGAGTTTGAAAAAAAGGCCATACTGGAAGACATAAAACAGGAAAAAAGCATCACCCCGGAATACCGGCAACAGGAATTCGAAAACTTCCACACCACCGACGACCACCTCATGCATATCATTGGCAAGGTAAAGGATCAGGAAGGCCATATTTACTACAAGGTCAAAAATTCGTGGGGAACGGATAAGACCCGTGTAGGTGACAGTGGTGGCTATATTTATATGAGTGTACCTTATATGAAATTAAAGGCCATATCGGTAATGCTGCACAAAGACGGTTTATCAAAAGATATTCGCAAGAAGCTAAACTTGTAAAAAACGGAAGCACTACTCCTTTTCTTCGAGCCTTTCCTGCTCATCGGGGGTAGTGTTTCTTTCATTGTCTTTGAGGCGATAGTTGCCGAAATTGTATCGGAGGCCTATAGTAACGGTTCGCCTCTCTGGCATATCGGTATAACCGTTATCCTGATTCAGGTAATTCGACTTTTGCCATATATTTTTAGTATTGAAAATATCGGTAAAATTTAACGTGGCCACCAATCGTTTGTCCCAGAAAGATTTGGTAAATCCTATATCGGTATAAAAACGGGGATCGGTCCTAATAGACCCGTATAAAAAGTTTGATGAATAATACAGAATTAGGTCGGCAGTAAAGGTCCGGTCTTCCGACAATACAAACTGGTTATATGCCCTTCCTAAATATCCCAAAGTATTGTCTGTATGCATTACATTATCACTTTCTAATGCCTGAAATGTATTCTCGATATAGAATCCGGACATGTAAACGAATAAATACCACCAATCCCGGATATATCCGTAATACATAAAATCCAGGCTATACTGAAATTCTTCATCAATATTAAAATAGGAAGCATATACACTCCTGTTTTCGTTATCCTGAAAAGTCAGTTTTTCTATCAAACCATTGGTATGCTGATAGTAAAGGGAAAAAGTATATTTTTTCTTATAGGTATAATCCAAAGCTATTTTATTATCAATAGACCTGGTCAGTGTAGGATTTCCTGAAGAAAACTCTTTTTCGTATATATAATACCTATAAGGGTTTAACTTACTATACCTCGGCCGGTTTAAACTTCTTTTATAGCTGAATTCCAATTGATGATCGTCCGCAAGGGTATGTTGCAGATTTATTGTGGGAAACAATTCAAAATACTTTTGAGTGTTTACATCTCCGAGAACTATAGAATTGGCCATTACATCGGTATACTCCCCTCTCAGCCCCAAAACCAATGCCCATTTTTCCCATTCTTTCGTCATACTGCCATAGGCAGCATAAATATCTTCTTTGTAATCAAAATTATCATCATCGGCATCTTCGGGAATATCAGCCCCTTCAAACGAAGCCTTGCTTTTGCTATTTATTACGGAATATTTTAGTCCTGTTTCGACATAGAATGATTCCAGAGGAATGGAGAAATCCAATTGTTGAGTAAAAATATTATTCCTCTGGTCAGCTAAAAAATCAAAAGTATTATTGTCCGTAAGGTTATCATTATTGTTGTAATAATCCGTAGAAAGGTACTGGGATTGCCAGTCATCATAATAAATATAATTACTTATAGCTTTCATTACAGCACCTTTGTCATTGATGGTATGCTTGTAATCCAAAGAAAACGCCAGATTGGACCGGTCGTTTTCCAGCTCACTGTTTGTAAGGAAGTACGACTCCAAATCCCGGTCTGCATCAAAAACATCGGAAATCACCTTATTGTTAAAGGTTTTCCCCGGTGAATGTAAAATATTAGCTGACAAACTCAGGGAATTCTTTTTGTCAATCGTAAAATCGAGGATAGAATGCAAGTTGTGTGCATAGGACCTGGTAACTTTTCGGAAATCGACCTCCAAACGGTCATCCGGAGTATTGTTCTCAAAAAAATTAAAATAGCTTTTATCGTGTTTGTACTCCTTTCTCGGGCTATAACTGTAACTGGCAAAAAGATCCAGAAAATCATTTTTGTAGTAATGATTCGTACCAAAACTGTATTTTGGAAAAATAGCTTCTGTCCAACGGCTATTTACGCTTCCTTTATAGCCAATGGAGATATTCTTTGAAGTAACAATATTCAATACAGCTCCATCTTCTGCATCATATTGTGCCGGAGGTGTGGCCATGACTTCCACAGATCGGATATTGGTTCCGGGATAGTTTTCTAAAAGACTTTTTAATTCATCTCCGGTAAGGAAAACGCGTTTACCATTTATGTACACCGTTGCCGGGGTATTTCTTATTTTTATCTGGTCATTGACCATAAGAACTCCTGGAGTGTTCTTTAATATCTCCAGGGAATTTTGTTGGGACAAAACAGAGTTCTCTACATTAAACACAAGCCGGTTCGCTTTTTTTTCAATTACTGGCATATTACCAGTTACTGTAACTTCACTGAGTTTTTCCCTGTTTTCTATTAACGACAGAACCCCGATATCAAGGTCTTCTTTTACCTCTACCCGTTTTACATATGATCTATATCCTATATATGTTGCTTTTATTATATATCTTCCATCCTCAATATAATGAATATTAAAAATACCGTTGCCATCGGAAGATGTTCCCTGAACAACCGTGGAATCTTCTTCTTTAAGCAACAATACATTGACAAAAGAAAGTGGAGCCTGTACAGCATCTACAATTTTACCCTTCAGGCTATGATCCTGCGCAAAGAGAACCGACGGGAAAAACATAATACCGAACACAAAAAATGCCCACTTATTTGAATATCCCATAAAGACTGATTTGTTATTTTTGGCTAAAAGTATGTCTTTTATCGTAAAAAACAAACATTTAATCGATACTTTGAAGAGTATCCACAAACTCTCCGCATGAGTTATTCTCACAAAAAAAACCTATTCAATAGACATCTATCATAAAAACTGTTAATCACCACCACTATCATCAAATAACCTTCGTTTTATATTTCTTTCTTCGTATTTTGGGTCTCCCAAAGTTTGATACATGAATAGAGCAGATATAAAAAATAGCCCGGTTCGAAAGCTGTTATTCCTGGGAAGTATAATAGCTATTCTGATTGCTATATCTCCCTATATCTTTTATTTTTATGAAGTTTTTCCAAAGACCAAAATATGGAAACTTCCTTTTCTTACACTCAAAGTGTCCAACTATTCCAGCTTATATAGTGCTGCCTGGTATTTTGCAAACAAACTGATACCATTGTACCTTTTATTTCTTTGGTTCCTGACTTGTCGGCATTGGTGGTATCACGTTATACTTATCCCAGTTTCCATGTATGCTTTTCAATTCGTCTCCCTCATTAATGAAGATATCCGGTATGTTGAAGAGCTGTATTTTTATCACTTCCTCCCGATCATGTCCTTTATTATTGCAATTACTTATATTTTTCGCATAAAATGGTTAAACCCTGTAATGAAAGATATTGATGTAAAAACTTTAAGCGTCATAAAAAGCGAAGAAGAGAAAAAAAGAGCAGAAAAATTATTAAAAAAAGTGACATTCACAGGAATCCTGATTATCTTTTTAATATCCGTATCTCCCTGTATTTTTTATTTTTACGAGGCTTTCCCGAACAGCACAGTATGGAAAACTTCCTTTTTCACGGTCAAAGTCTCCAACTATTCCAGTCTGCATAGTGCTGCATGGTATTTTGTAAATAAGTTTGTTCCCTTCTACCTGTTCCTCCTCTGGTTCCTGACCTGCCGGCATTGGTGGAGATATATTATCCTTATACCGGTAACCCTGTATATTTTCCAGCTTATTACCATCCTCAACACCTCCGTTGAATTTGTTGATGAAATGGAGATCTACTGGCTTATTCCTGTAATACTGGTAACCGCAGCCGTGGTGCATACACTGCGATTAAAACTATTTTACAGGGTGGTGCGCGGCGTTGACCTGGAAAAACTGAACAAAGAACTAAAAAGTTATGACCTGGATAAAAAGTGAACTATACTTTTCTTTAAAAGAAGGTTGTTGAAAATTCGTGTTGTAAAACGGATTCACCATTTCATATTGATCCTCATTTCTTTGTATTTTAACCCATCCAAGACTTAGGACATGAACAGACCAGATATAAAAGACAAACAGATTCGAAGGTTACTGCTTATGGGAAGTATAATAGCTATTCTGATCGCTATATCCCCTTACCTCTTTTACCTTTACGAAATTTTTCCAAAAACCAAAACGTGGGAAACCCCTTTTTTTACGCTTAAAACTTCTTTTTTTTCCACTTTATATGTTGCTGCCTGGGCTTTTGCAAACAAACTTATACCATTATACCTTTTATCACTCTGGTTCTTTACCTGCAAACACTGGTGGTATCACGCTATATTTATCCCGATTATCATGTATATCTATCAAATTACCTCTGCTATCAATGATAATATCCGGTATATTGAAGAAATACATCTCTACCATGTCATTCCCATTTTGCTATTTATAATTCCCGTTGCCTATCTTTTACGTATAAAACTATTAAACCCTATGATGAATGGCATTGATGTAAAGACCTTAAGTATCAAAAAAAACAAAAGACAGAAAACTAAAAAATCATTAAAAAAAAGAAAATTTGCAGAATTGCTAACCATTCTTCTGATAGCAGTATCTCCTTTTATCTTTTATCTTTATAAGGGTTTTCCGGAAACCAAAACATGGGAAACCTACTTCTTTACTTTAAAGAGTTTAAACTATAGTAGTGTTTACGCAGCAGGATGGAACTTTGTAAATAAATTTGTCCCGTTATACCTTCTTCTTCTTTGGTTCCTGACCTGTCGGCATTGGTGGAAATATATTATCCTTATACCAATGACCTTGTTTATTTTTCAGCTTTTCTCTGTGCTTAACAGCTCCATTAGATATGTGGATGAAATGGAAATATACTGGCTTATCCCTGTCATATTGGTGACCACAGCAGTGGTCCAGACATTCCGGTTGAAGTTATTTTACAGGATAGTACGCGGCATCGACCTGAAAAAACTGGATGAAGAACTAAAAAATCACGAGACAAGTAAAAATGGCCCAATAAAATAATCCGGGGTTATTTTAGAATTTTTGCGTAATATTGTATACTCTTTTATATATACTAAAAATATTTTTCACCCCTCTTTTTTTTCGATAAAAAGTAATAAAGTTACGACGAAAGTATTAAATGACAGTATTTTATTTTTTGATAGGTTTGCTTCAACTAAATAACCAAAAAGCATACTATCATGAAATCAGTAAAATTATTCTTCTCAATTCTTTCCGCATTCTTTTTAACCGTTACTTTTCTTTCATTGCATAATCATTACCAGGAAAATAACATCAAGTTCGATGTCTCTCAAGAAAATATGAATAATTCATTAGCAGTTGACAAAGAAACCATGGAAAAAGGATCTGTAGGTATAGTGGCGGTTGACAAAGAAACTATGGAAAAAGGATCCGTAGGTATAGTGGCAGTTGACAAAGAAACTATGGAAAAAGGATCCGTAGGTATAGTGGCGGTTGACAAAGAAACTATGGAAAAAGGAACCGTAGGATAAACAGACAAATTCCATCAAGGAAATATATCAACTAAACAATACACTTAAAAAAATAAGTATCAAGTATTGTTTAGTTGGTGTTTTGTTTTCTATACTGCCTGATACAAGTTAATAATAAAATCTCCTAAGCCTTTTTAGGATATTCTGCTAAATAACCTCGTCGGAAAAAACGAAATTAGTTTTTCTCTTTTTTCCATTCTTTTTTTCTTCGTATATTGAACTCGTCTTGAGTTATTATAATTTGCTGCAAACCCCTCTTTTGCACCCATATTTTGCTTTTTTTCTCCCACATAGCTATGTTATGTGGCTCGAAAAAATCTTCATCTGGACATAAAATAGTGGTTTTTTGCCTAAATGAAACAACTCAAAACGAGTCCATTGTCTAAATCAATTTCTTATTCCATAATTCTATGAAACCAGAAAAGAAGAAAAAAACAATGAGGAGATCATTGATATTGGGAAGCCTTATAGCTCTTCTAATAGCCATATCCCCATATGTTTTTTATCTATATGAAAGTTTTCCTAAAGCAGAGGTATGGGAAACTCCATTTTTCTCGTTCAAAAGTGCTTACTTTAGTACCGTATATATGGCTGCCTGGAATTTCGTTAATAAGTTTGTCCCTCTATATCTTCTTCTTCTTTGGTTTTTTACTTGCAGACATTGGTGGTATCATATAATCCTGATACCTATAGCTATGTATGCTTTTCAGTTATTTGGTACTATTAATGATAATGTTTCATACGTGGATGAAATGGAAATTTATTACCTCATCCCCATTATGCTCGTCATTATCCCTATTGTATACTTGTTACGGTTGAGGCTCTTCGACAAGATCGTCCACGGCATTGATATGAAAAAACTGGATGAAGAATTGAAAAAGTATGAGGTAGAAGACGACGATTTCTCCAAATAATTTTTTAGCTTTACAAGTATTTGCAGTGTAAGATTATGAACGTAGCTCCGTCGCCATTTACCAAACAGCAGTTACTGCCGCAGGAAGAAATGTTGGAAGTCCTGAAACAAAAAGGCGAATTATTTATCGGTATTCCCCGGGAAATCGCTTATCAGGAAAAAAGGGTTTGCCTGACCCCTGATGCTGTAAATGCACTTACCGCTCATGGCCACCGGGTCATTATTGAATCTAAAGCCGGGGAAGGGGCCAATTTCACAGACACGGAATACAGCGAAGCGGGGGCCGAAGTGACCAACGATGTCAAAAAGATCTACTCTTGCCCTATTATTTTAAAGGTAGAACCTCTTTCTCTTGATGAGTTGAAACTTATCAACCCTCAAACCATACTTATTTCCGCCCTTCAGATCAAAACACAAAACAAAAAATATTTCGAGGAACTGGCTAAAAAAAGGATCACAGCCATTGCTTTCGAATATATCCGGGACGAAGATGGCAATTATCCCGCCGTACGCTCTCTGAGTGAGATCGCAGGGACTGCTTCTGTATTGATCGCTGCGGAACTGATGACCAATGTTAACAACGGCAATGGACTTATGTTTGGCAATATAAGTGGCGTACCTCCGGTAGAGGTTGTGATCCTAGGCGCGGGAACCGTAGGGGAATTTGCGGCCAGATCTGCCCTGGGGCTCGGAGCCAATGTTAAAATATTCGACAATTCCATCTCCAGGTTGAGACGTATACAAACCAGCCTGGGAAGGCCAATGCACACATCCACCCTGCAGCCCAAAAACCTCCTTAAAGCCCTGAGGCGATGCGATGTGGTTATCGGAGCGGTAAGAGGTAACAACAGGGCTCCGGTTGTCGTTACCGAAACCATGGTGGAAAACATGAAGACCGGAGCAGTCATTATCGATGTCAGCATCGATATGGGCGGATGCTTCGAAACCAGTGAAGTAACCACTCACGACAAACCCACCTTTGAAAAATACGGGGTCATTCACTACTGTGTTCCCAATATCCCCGCGAGATATTCTCGCACGGCTTCTGTTTCTATCAGTAATATCTTTACGCCTTATCTCCTGAAGATCGGTGAAGAAGGCGGACTGGAAAATTCCCTGAGATTTGACCGCGGTTTGCGAAACGGGTTGTATTTTTACCACGGAATTTTAACGAACAGAACAGTAGCCGAATGGTTCAATCTCTCGCACAGCGATATCAACCTGCTGATTTTTTAAAAAAAAACAGGGGATACCTTACTGTCTTAAAGGAAACCAGACCATTCAGCAGCTGAAAATTAATTACTGACCCGTATGGATATATTGAGAAGGATAGGCCTTTATCTGGTTGGCCTCGCCATAGGAATTGTGATCGTAACCTTTATTTTCAGGGAAAAGGGTACAGAATTCTGTTATTCGCCAAATTGCAGGGTTTTAAAGAATATCCGGGAAAAAGCTATCGTTTATTCGGAAGATGCCCGAAAAAGCCTGAAAGAAAATGCCATAGACACCACCGGGATCTCTGTTTCTGTCTTTACGAAAGGCGATGTCATCTTCTCTAAAAGCAATACCGAGCTAGATTCCTGCAAGACTTACACTATCGAAGGGACACTCACTACCGGAAAAATTGAGGTCTTTGTAAAAAACTGTGATCGTATTGCCAAAATAGCCACGATCACTCCACTGGATTAATATAGAGGTGAATCTTACCCGGAAACGGTCTCTCCGCTGTATTTCCGGAGAATATCTTTTATGATCAATTTAGCGTGTATCCTGGAATTTTCAATAAACCAGAGATGCGTGTCCATCCCTCCGCAGATCACTCCTGCCAGGTATAGCCCTCCCACATTGGTTTCCATGGTTTCCGGGTCGTATGAAGGATAGAATTTACCGTCATCCGACAGCTTCACTCCTATTTTTTCCAGGAAAGCAAAGTTAGGCATATAACCGGTAAGTGCGAGTACAAAATCATTAGGCAATACTTGCTCAACCTCAGGGGTGTTTATGACAATCTCGCCTTCCCGGATCTCCTTTACGGTACTTTGAAACCATGCTTTTACAGCACCTTCTGCAATGCGGTTCTCGATGTCGGGGCGTACCCAGTATTTCACCCTCCTGCCTATTTCTTCTCCTCTTACCACCATCGTTACGTCTCCTCCCTTGCGGTATATTTCCAGAGCGGCATCGACCGAGGAGTTACTGGCTCCCACTACCACAACTTTTTGCCCGGCATAGTAGTGCGGATCCTTATAGTAATGAGACACTTTGGGCAGATCTTCCCCGGGAACACCCATTCTGTTGGGAATATCGTAGAAGCCCGTTGCTACAATAACCTGTTTTGTACTATATACTGTTTTTGAAGAAGTCACTGTAAAGCCTTTCTTTTCCTTCCGGATATCCTTTACTGCCTCAAACAAACGGAGGTCGAGCTCATTGGAAGTTACGATCCGCCTGTAATATTCCAGGGCTTCCGCTCTTTGCGGTTTGCTCTTTATACTGATAAAAGGGATGTCGTCTATTTCGAGTTTCTCCGAAGTGGAGAAGAAGGTCATGTTCAAAGGATAGTTATAAAGCGAATTTGCAATGCATCCCTTTTCGACAACCACATAGGTCAGTCCCTTTTTCTGCGCTTCAAGGGCACAGGCAATACCAATAGGGCCACCACCTACGATTAATACATCATATTCCTTCATAGCAATTCTTTCTTTTTGTCATACAACGATCTTGCCTGCCCCCTGATATTCAACCGTTTAATTAAACAGTTATTACATTATCAAGCTATATAACCACTTTATATAATTTCACTTATCATTAGTCTTTATGTTTTGGCTCTCCAAGTTTACCTACCGATTTTGCCACTACGGTAGCCACGGTAGCATCCCCGGTGACATTGATCACTGTTCTGCACATATCGAGTATCCGGTCTACCGATAGGATAAGCGCAATACCCAGGGGGAGTTTATCCGCAGGAAAATTAATGGACTGCAACACTATAATCAACATTACAACCCCCACGCCCGGAACTGCCGCGGTCCCGATCGAAGCCAGTAATGCCGTGAAAATAATGGTCAGTTGATCTGCAAAGGTGATATCAAAATGCAGTGCTTCACAAATAAAAATGGTGGCTACCGCCTGATAAAGGCTGGTACCATCCATATTTATGGTAGCCCCGACAGGCAAGACAAAACTGCTCACCTCTTCATCCACTCCTATATACTCCTGTACTCTTTCCATATTCACCGGCAGGGTTGCCGCACTGGAACTTGTAGAAAAAGCCAGCAACTGCACAGGGCTCATCTGCCTTAAAAACCACAAGGGATTCTTTTTGACATAAACACTTATAAAGATCATATATACCACAATCATCAAAAACAGGCTGCCGATCACGGTAAAGGAGTATTTGAGCAATGCCACCAGTACATCAATATCGTTAGTTCCGACAACAACATTGGCCAGCAGGGCAAAAACGGCTACGGGAGCAATTTTAATAATAAGGTCCACCATTTTCAGAACAGCATCGTTAAGACTGTCAAAGAAACGCTTTAGTGGTTTTGCCTTTTCTTCCCCGATAAGCAGAAGGGAAACCCCGAGCAATACGGCAAAAAAGATCACCTGAAGCATCTGATTGTTATCGCTCATTGCCCCAAGAATATTGTCGGGCACTATATCCACAATAAATTCCACAAAGTTCTTGGTCTTCGTCTGACTGTCACTTATCCTCTGGTTTACGATATCTGCCTTATCCGAGTCGCTGGTAAGCTGAGTGATCGTTTCTTCAGAAATACCGGAACCCGGTTTTACAATATTGGCCACCCCAAGACCAATGGTTATGGCACAGATCGTAGTAAATATGTACAACATCAAAGTACGTATCCCTATACTGGAGAGCTTGGATATGTCCTGCATATCGGAAATCCCCTTGATAAGCGATGCGATGATCAGGGGAATAGCTATGAGCTTAAGCAGGTTGATGAACAGTTCTCCAAAAGGGTATATCCAATTTTCAACAAACGGCCTTCCCCATTCGTATTTTCCCAAAAGCAGGCCGAATACGACTCCTAAAACCATTCCTATACCAATCTGCCAATGCAGCGCTATTTTTTTCTTCATACAGTCTTGTTAAGTTTTTAAAGTATACTCCTCCCATTTCCGGGGCACAGCACATCTCCCGGTCAACACAGGGCCTATATCCTGGAATTTTTGCTCAGTAAATAATGATCGGCCAGTACAAGTGCAGCCATCGCTTCTACGATGGGCACTGCCCTAGGGACTACACAGGGATCGTGCCGTCCCTTACCCTGCATTTCCACAATATTACCTTCCTTGTCTATGGTTGGCTGGGATTGCATCAGAGTGGCCACTGGCTTAAAGGCTACGCGAAAATATATATCCATACCATTACTGATGCCGCCCTGTACTCCTCCGGAAAGATTGGTTTTTGTAGTGCCGTCCTCATTATAAAGGTCGTTGTGTTCACTTCCTTTCATCTTTGCCCCGCAAAATCCACTGCCGTACTCAAATCCCTTTACTGCATTGATCGACAACATGGCTTTGCCAAGGTCGGCGTGCAATTTGTCAAAGACCGGTTCTCCCAATCCTACCGGTACGTTTTGAATGACACAGGTCACTGTCCCCCCGACCGTATCTCCCTGTTTCCTGATCTCCCGGATATAGTCTTCCATCCTGGCAGCAGTTTCAGGATCAGGACAACGTACTGGATTACTTTCTATTTTCGAAAAATCCAGCTCCTGGTATGGTTTCTCAAGAAAAATATCACCTACGGACGAAACAAAGGCCTGTATCTTCACCTTTTTGAGCAACTGTTTGGCCACCGCACCTGCCACTACCCTGCAGGCTGTCTCACGGGCCGAACTCCTTCCTCCTCCCCGATAGTCGCGGAAACCATATTTCTGGTCATACACATAATCTGCATGACTGGGACGGTAGCTATCCTTGATATGTGAATAATCGTGCGATTTCTGATTGGTGTTTTCTATAACGAAACCAATGGGCACACCCGTGGTCTTTCCCTCAAAAACCCCGGAAAGAATACGGAATTCGTCCGGTTCCTTTCGCTGGGTCACAATAGCTGATTGTCCGGGCTTTCGCCGGTTGAGATCTTGTTGTATTTTGTCTAACTGAAGTTCCAGTCCGGCCGGACATCCGTCTATGATCCCCCCTAAAGCCTTTCCGTGTGATTCTCCAAATGTGGTAAGTTTGAATATCGTTCCAAAGGAATTTCCTGCCATCTAAGTCGATTTTGAACAAAAGTAAATGTTAATCGTTAATTATTCAAAATTAAAATGGAATTTGAGGAATGAAGAGGTTCCAGGTTCCTGGTTTAAGGTAAAATTACAACGGTTCCCGAGCGGCAGTCCCTGAGCGGAATCGAAGGGAGTCGAAAAAATCTTTTAATATATAATTAATTGCAAGGTAATCTTTTACTAACATAGAAGTATTTTCTTTACAAAAAATATTTCTGCATTGAAGAAGCGTAAAGTAGAGATCGTCGTCATATCGGATGTTCACCTCGGCACTTACGGATGTCATGCCGGAGAGTTACTTTCATATCTAAACAGTATAAACCCGGAAAAACTTATTCTCAACGGCGATATTATTGATATCTGGCAATTCAGAAAACGCTACTTTCCGAAAAAACACCTGCAAGTTATTAAAAAGATCATTGACCTCTCTACCAAAGGTACGCAGGTTTTTTATGTTACCGGGAATCACGACGAAATGTTGCGCAAATTCAGTGATGTAACCATGGGAAATATCGCCATTGTAGACAAACTTTCCCTTAAATTGGATGGAAAAAAGGCCTGGATATTCCACGGTGATGTTTTTGACGCTTCTATCCAGCACACCAAATGGATCGCCAAACTCGGCGGATGGGGTTACGATTTCCTTATTTTATTCAACCGTTTTATCAATTGGGTCCTGGTAAGAATGGGGCGGGAAAAATATTCCCTGTCCAAAAAGATCAAAAACAGCGTAAAAAAAGCGGTGAAATACATTAACGACTTCGAGAAAGTAGCTGCCGACCTGGCCATAAAGAACGGGTATAAATATGTAGTGTGCGGACATATACACCAACCGAAAATGATTCGAAAAGTCAATAAATATGGCACTTGTCTCTATCTTAATTCGGGAGACTGGGTAGAGAACCTCACCTCTTTGGAATATCATAAAAAACACTGGGAACTCTATAGTTTTAATGATGATAAACTCAGTCCCTTCTACACAGATGAAGACCTCAAATCCATGAGCTATAAAGATCTCCTTGCCGCTATTACCGTAACCGGTAAAAAACAAGATTGACATATTAATTTACACAAAATACAATATTACTTACATAATAAGTAAGTTTAATAACACTTCACGTATAAAAAGTTATTAACAATAAACATCCTTCGGTATAAACATAATACACTGATTTACAGACACAACAAAATCATAGCATTTTCATTTCGCCAAAATTCTTAATAACTTTTCACTAATTGTTGAGGTTATTTTTCCAAAAAAGCACTCTTAAGAGTAAAAGAGATAGAAGAACCTGTCGAAAACAAACCGGAAAAATACCTTGTTTTCCCTATGAACAATTCCCGATGACTGTCTGTAATATTGTAGCTCACCAGGAGTCCGGTATTTTTTTAGGCATATATAGAACTAAGCGTTTAACCAAACAAAAACTTAAACAAAATGGAAAATCCGGAAGAGCAAACCGTAACCGTCAACACACTACAATCTTTGAAAGAAGGAGATCTGTATGCCCGTGAAATTGTCTGTCGTCAGTACGAGACCAGAGTCCGTTTATACATTTTTTCCCTGGTAAAGTCTAAGAGAATAACCGATGAAATTGTCCGGGAAATATGTACTAAAGTATGGGAACAAAGAAAGGACATCCGGCCGGAGTCTTTTGATTCGTATGTTCTGGCCTTGTGCAAGGATATAACTTACCGGAAACTGGTACAAATATTCAGAGAACCAACAAGCCGGGAACAACTCTGGAAGGATATAATCGCCTTGCGTCGTTAAACCTTGTACTTCCACCCTTCCGGACAGGCTTTATCTGAAAAGTAACTGGGAAAATTGGTAAAGATCATTTTTCCACACGGTAAAGTCGTGTTTGCCTGGTTCTACATAATAGGTATGAGGGACCCCTTTTCTGCCCAGGTAATTATGTGTACGTTCACTAATATACAGGAGTTCGTCTTCATTGCCACAGGATATCCACAACAATTTGAGTTTTCGTATCACTTTTCCGGGTCTGGGCACCAGTTTTTCGGGTATCCAGGTGTTCGGTGCCGGTGAAAAAGCTCCGATCCAGGCAAACGCACCCAGGTTATGCAGTCCGAAATTCAATGCCTGTCCTCCTCCCATGGAGAGTCCGGCCAACCCGCGGTTTTCCCTGTTACTGTACACGGGGTAATTAGCTTCTATAAACGGAATAAGATCGCGAATAAGGTCACTCTCAAAATCGGCAAAAGCCTTTAATTTTTCTTTGTCGAACATATTATCTCCTACCCTGTCGTCTTTCATGGCCCTTCCGTTGGGCATAACCACGATCATGGGGGCGAGTTTATTTTCGGCATAAAGATTATCCAGTATAATACCGGGGTTGCCGTGATAATACCACTCCGTCTCATCCCCGCCTATGCCATGCAGCAGGTACAACACATTATATTTTTGATCTTCGGAAAAACCAGGAGGAGTATATACTGTTACCTTACGGTTTGTCCCCACAGTTTTAGAAGGATATTCTATGGTCTCTATCCTGCCCCTGGAGATCTCCTTACGGATGGTGTCGAACCCTTCGGGAGGTTTCATTTCCGATTGCGGACAAGCGGCATGAACAATGCCCAGCAACAGGAATACGCACAAATATGTGTTTCGGAAATTCATGATCAGGAGTTGGTTGGTCTGCCTCAATTATCTTTTTCGGTATAATACAGCAATTTAATGATCCCGTCAGATAGCCCTATTTTGGGAACATGTATTTTTTTCGCCCCGCTCCACTTCGTAGCGGAAAGGAAAATACGGGTAGCAGGTATGATCACATCTGCCCGGTCGGGATTGAGCCCAAGTTCGGATATCCGGTCATCATAACTGATGCTTTGCAGAAACTGGTACTGAGCATTCAACCAAATATACGAAAGCGGTTCTCCGGGTTTTCTTCCGGACATTTTATACAGCTTGTTAATATTTCCTCCGGAACCGATGAGCGACAGTTTTTTCAGTTTTTTGGTATTTTTCCTGATCCACTTTTCAATCGCTGCCCAGATATTCTCTTCCACCGTCTCATTCAGCAAGCGTACAGTTCCTATTTTAAAGGATTTTGATGTTATGATCTTTCCGTTGGAAAATATGGTAAATTCCGTACTTCCCCCCCCTACATCGACATACAGGTAAGACTTTTCGTTTTCGATGAGCTCATGCAGGTCGGTTGATGCGATGATGGCCGCCTCTTTCTTTCCGTCTATGACCTCTATATGGATGCCGGACTTTTTCTCTATTTCTTCCACGAGTTCGTTACCGTTACTGGCTTCCCTCATGGCCGATGTGGCACAGGCCCGGTATTTTTCCACATTGTGCACTTTCATCAACAGCTTAAAGGCCTTCATGGCATCGGTCATCCGTATAGCATTGGCTCTGGATATTTCTCCCAGGGTAAAGGAATCCTGCCCCAGCCTTATAGGTACCCTCACCAGGGAACTCTTTTTGAACTGGGGTTCTTTTCCCGGTTCTTCTATAACGTTGTTTATTAATAATCTTATGGCATTCGAACCAATATCTATACCTGCAAATTTTCGTATTCTGATCATATAAAACATATTCCGGGACATGTTACCACCGGAAAGGCCATCAATACCGGTGTTACACAGAAGGAACCGGGAATACGGGCCCGCCCCTCTGAGTATTTATCCCCTTCTTATTTCAATTTCTGTACGTAATAATCGTATGTAGCAAACTGTGACCGTACACTGGGAAGATCGTTCTTCCGATGGGCATTGTCCTGTTTGGCCGATATTACCCTTGCCTTTACATTATCACTCCAACTGATCTCAAAGGTTTCTATAAGCTCTTTTTTTATCTCTTCATCATAAACAGGACAACTAACCTCCACCCGGTAATCGATATTCCTGGTCATCCAGTCTGCCGAAGATATATACACTTTAGGGTGGCCTCCGTTTCCAAAGATAAACAATCTGGGGTGTTCTAAAAATTTATCCACAATACTTATCACCTCTATGTTTTCGCTCATTCCCATCACACCGGGTACCAGGCAGCAGGCTCCTCTTACGATCATCTGTATTTTTACGCCCGCCCGGCTGGCTTCGTAGAGCTTGTCTATCATCTTATAATTGGTAATACTGTTCATTTTCAATTTCAGATAGCCTTCCTTTCCGGCTTTTACATGGGCTATCTCCTTGTCTATGAGTTTAGAGAATGTCTTCCCCGTATAGTGTGGCGATACCACCAGGTGTTTGTATTTACGTATTTTATATGTGGTCTCAAAAAAGTCAAAAACCATATTGACTTCTTTTAATATGGATTCCCTGGAAGTGAACAATGTATAATCCGTATAGATCTTTGCGGTCGATTCGTTAAAATTTCCCGTACTTATAAAACCGTAACGCTTAATTTTTTCATTTTCCTCCCTTTCAATAACGCATATCTTGCTGTGCACCTTTAACCCAGGCACGCCGAAAATGAGTTTTACGCCTTCATTCTGCAATTGTTCGGCATATTCTATATTGGCCTCTTCGTCAAAACGGGCCTGTAATTCTATTTGTACCGTCACCTTCTTGCCGTTCTTTACGGCATTGATAAGACTGTTCGCTACCTGTGAGGTTTTGGCCAGCCTGTATACCGTGAGCTTTATGCTTCTTACCCTGGGATCCAGGGCCGCCTCACGAAGAAAACGTATTACGTATGAAAAAGTATGATATGGTGCAAAGAGGAGGTAATCTTTTTGTGCTATCTTATCCAGCACACTCCCCTGCAGGCTCAACCCTTTTACAGGGAGGGGCGGATAGGTCCTATACAGCAGGTCTTTCCTCCCGAGACTGGGAAAGCCCATATAGTCCCTCCTGTTGTGATACCTTCCTCCTGGGATAACGCTGTCCGTATTTTTTACCCGCATCTTTTCTTTGAGAAATCTCAGGGTATCCTTATCTATGTTGTCGTCATATACAAAACGTACAGGCTCACTTATTTCCCGGCCCTTTACACTACTGGATATCTTTTCTATAAAACTCTTACTGAGGTCGTTGTCTATATCCAGTTCGGCATCCCGGGTTATTTTTATCATATGAGCGGAAAGCGACTCGTAATTGAAAATATTGAAAATGGTGGGCATACAATACCGGATCAGGTCGTCGAGGATAATGATATAATTCTTCTCCCCTTCTTTCGGAAGGACAACGAAACGGCCTATATCCCTCGGAATTTCAATCAGGGCATAACGTATTTCACGGGGTTCGGAAGCAAACATTTTTTTCAGCCCCGTAGCCTTGTTCTCCTGCTTCATTACCATTTTCACTGCCAGGTAGGCAGCACTGTCCTTGAGCAGGGGAAATTCGGCCAGATCGTTCAGGAAGATCGTCATCAGAGCCGGACTGACCTTCTGCACGAAATAATCTACCATGAATTCTTTCTGGGATTCGGACACCTCGGTCTCGTCTATGATAAAAATATTCTCTTTTTCGAGCTCTTTTTCGATATACCGAAGAATGTTCTGGCTTTCGGCCTGTTGTCTTATCACTATTTTGGTGATGTCCTCGAGCAGGTCTTTCGCCACTTCACCACCCAGGGCGCTTTTCCCTTTTCTCCCGGAAAGGGCTATGCGTTTTACGGTGGCATATCTTACCTTAAAAAATTCGTCCAGATTGTTAGAAAATATTCCGAGAAAGCGGAGCCTGTCTATAAGCGGTACGGTTTCGTCCGTGGCTTCCTGTAATACCCTGGCATTGAATTGCAGCCAGCTGAGTTCCCTGTTGATGTACTGGTTTCTTATTTCTTCCATATTAACGTAAATGCTTTGGAAAGACCATGAGGTCCGTAGTGCCTTTTCCGATCTCTGCCCAGTGTTCCGCTTTAAAGGTTATATGTACCAATCCGGATGTGGGCAGGTTATCTGTATACTTATCCCCAAATTTATTGGAAACAGCGGTAAATGCATGATTATGCCCGAAGATCATAACGTTTTTATAACGGTTATCTAACGTTCTTAAAAAGTGATCTACGGAACTTCCGGAAAAATCATACAGTGCCTCGGTGAGTTGTAGGCGGGAAAGTGGGATATCCAGGTTTTTCAGAAAAATGGTGCAGGTGTGCAACGCCCTGTTTGCAGGGCTGGAAAAGGCCATATCGGGAACGGGGACTTTTCCCCTTACATGAGAAGACACCATTTCGGCATCCATCATCCCTCTTTCTTTGAGGGGCCGGTTCCTGTCTTCCACACTGTAATCCCAGGAGGATTTGGCATGTCTTATTAGGGTGAGTTGCTTCATGAAATTACAATTTCTGTATCATTCGGATTGCTGATATTCACTTTCTGTGGTATAATGATACGTTTTTCCAGGCAAATTATCAAGGAGCAAGCCTTTCGATCTTCCAGTCCAGGCCCTCTTGCAGGGTGTATCGTATCCTGTCGTGCAACCTGTTCGGGCGGCCCTGCCAGAATTCTATGGAAACCGGCTTTACGATATAGCCGCCCCAATGCCCGGGCCGGGGGATCTCTTTGCCCTTGTAGGCCGTTTCCAGTTCTTTCAACGCTTTTTCCAATTCCTCCCTTCCGGAGATCACCTCGCTCTGTGCAGAAACCACGGCACTTAACTGACTGCCCTGGGGACGGGATTCGAAATATCCGTCAGACAAATTCGGAGCTACCTTTTCGGCTGTTCCCTTTACAATGACCTGCCGCTCCATATTGGGCCAGAAAAAAGACAGGCTTACCCGGGGACAGGCAGCAATGGCCTTTCCTTTTTCGCTGTTGTAATTGGTATAAAAAATAAAGCCTTCGTAGGTATATTTCTTAAGCAAAACCACCCGGCTCTTCGGGTAACCATCCAGCCCGATAGTAGAGACCGTCATGGCATTGGCTTCCTCTACCCCGCCGGCCTTCTCCACTTCAAAGAACCATTTCTGGAACAGTTCCATAGGGTTTTCGGGAGCTTCCGATTCCAGAAGTTCCTTTTTTTCATAGGATCGCCTGTAATTACTCAAGTCTTTTTGCATTGTTCCGTAAGTATTAGGAAAGGATTTTCTACAAAGATACTTTTTGTTATTGGATTAGTGAGGTTCCGGTTGCCGGTTTAGTACTAAATACAACTGGTAACTGGCAACATCAAAAATCAAACGTTTTACCGTCTTCGGCCAGTTCCACCCGGGGGAAAACAGTCTGCGCCTCCTTTCTAAACGCTTCCAGATCATTATAACGCGAAGAGTAATGTCCGAGAAGCAAGGTACCCGCCCCGGACTCATGTGCGATCATAGCGGCTTGTTTTGCCGTGGAGTGTTTCGTCTTGGCAGCCAGATCTGTATGCTGTTCCAGAAAAGTAGATTCGTGATAGAGCATGTCCACACCTTCGATCCAGGGAACAAGCTCCGGCTTGTAGGCCGTGTCACTGCAAAATGCATAACTTTTAGGAGACGGCGGATCGGCAGTGAGTTTTTCATTGGGGATGACCTCACCGGTGGCCAACTGTATGTCCTTGCCGTTCTTGATATTCCGATAATAACACTTATCGATATCGTATTTCAGTACTTCTTCTATCTTCAGTTTTCTTTCCCCCGGTTTTTCCCGAAACAGGAAACCATTGGTATACACCCGGTGATCCAGGGGCACAGTATGCACTTCTACCTTGTCGTCCTCATAAATACATTCGGGCACTGCTGAAGAAAGTTCGTGAAATACCAGGGGAAAATTGGTCCAGGACTTTCCCAGTTTCAGCAAAAGGGTAATGCCATCCTTGATCCCCTTGGGCCCATAAACATGTAAAGGAGCTTCCCTGCCCAGGAGCACAAAAGTGGAAATAAGCCCCGGAAGCCCGAAAAAATGATCGCCGTGAAGATGTGATATGAAGATATGTTTTATCCGGGCAAATTTAACCCGTTGCCTGCGGAGCTGTACCTGTGTCCCTTCCCCGCAATCTATGAGGAACAGATGATTTTTAATGTCCAGTACCTGAGATGTGGGATTGGCAAAAGCGCTTGGTGTGGCTGAATAACATCCCAGGATGGTAAGTTTCATCGGATTTTGGATTTACGAATTGCGGTTTTAGATTAATAAATTGTAATTTTGGATTTGTTATTAATATACATCTGTCATCCAACACCCTGATAAATTGTCAACCCTAAATCCAAAATCGTTAATCGCTAATCAAAAATTAAGATCTCTTTCTATTTCTTCCATTTCAATGATATCATGAGCTTCCTGCAAGGTAGGGACCACTACCATTTCGTCGGGGACCTCATCGTAATTGACCTTGTTGGTTACAATAACAAAAGATCTTTTCGCTGCCCGGTGCCTGTTGGATATTTCCAGAAATTCCAGCAGTTCATTAATGGTCAGGGCATCCAGCGAAAACAGGTTTACGATTAGATTGTCTGTCCTGATCTTGTCATATGCCTCTGCCAGGCGGCCACAAAAGTTTTGCACGGAACCTGTTTCCTGGGTCACTATCGTAGTATTGTTGTCCTGTTTATCAAAAATCATCGCTTAATTTTTAATTTTTGACGCTAATAAATATATCACGGCCATGCGTATGGCTACGCCGTTCTCTACCTGATTCAGTATAATGGCCTGTTTGGAATCGGCCACATCACTGGTAATTTCCACTCCGCGGTTTATCGGTCCGGGGTGCATGATCACTATCTCCTTGTCCAGCGAGTCCAACAGGGTTTTATTCACCCCGAATTGCTGGGTATATTCGCGGGTAGAAGGAAAATAACTGATGTCCATTCGCTCGTTCTGTACGCGGAGCATATTGGCCACATCGCACCATTCCAGGGCCTTTCTCAAATTGGTTTCCACTTCCACCCCCAGGGAATCTATATATTTCGGGATAAGGGTCATTGGACCGCATACCTTTACATTAGCCCCCTGCAGTTTCAGTGCAAAGATATTGGACAGCGCTACCCGGGAATGCAGGATATCCCCCACAATAACCACGTTTTTCCCCGCTACGTCACCCAGCTTTTCTCTTATGGAGTACGAATCCAACAGGGCCTGTGTGGGATGTTCGTGCGCACCGTCTCCGGCATTTACAATACTCGCTTTTATATGTTTTGAAAGAAAAACACCCGCACCAGGGTTGGGATGCCGCATCACCACCATATCCACCTTCATGGACAGGATATTGTTTACCGTATCGATCAGGGTTTCTCCTTTTTTCACGGAAGACTGGGCTGCAGAAAAATTAATGACATCCGCAGAAAGCCTTTTTTCCGCCAGTTCAAAGGAGAGTTTTGTACGTGTACTGTTTTCAAAAAAAAGATTAGCTATCGTAATATCCCGAAGTGAAGGGACCTTTTTGATCGGACGGTTGATGACCTCCTTAAAATGGTCTGCCGTTTCAAAAATGAGCTGGACATCCGCTTCATTCAGGTATTTTATTCCTAATAAGTGATCTACACTTAGCTCGCTCATGCTTTATAGTTCAAAATTTAATGTTCAAAGTTCAAAGTTTTACTCGGTCCCCGAGTAAAGCCGAAGGGCAAGATTCAAAGTTCACCTGGTCCCTGAGTTTAACCGAAGGGAGCCGAGGGGCTAATTGCTTACAAGGTATATGACATCTTCTCCTTCGTTCTCTTTCCACATTACTTTTACTTTTTCTTCGTTGATGGCATCTACCTGGCGCCCCCTGTAATCTGGTTGAATAGGCAAATGCCTGCTGAACCTCCGGTCTATGAGGGCTAGCAGTTCTATCTCCGCAGGCCTTCCGAAAGACTGAATGGCCGTAAGTGCTGCCCTGATGCTCCTCCCGGTATAGAGCACATCGTCTATAAACACCACTTTCTTGTCCTCGACAAGAAAATCTATCTGGGTCTTATTGGCTTCCAGAGGTTTGTCTCCCCGGCGAAAGTCGTCCCGGTAAAAGGTAATGTCCAGATAACCCAATTGTATGTCCTTTACGTGATATTCCTCACGAAGAACCCTGCACAGCCGGTCTGCAAGATATTTTCCTCTTGGCTGTATGCCGATCAAAACAGTGTTCTTAAAGTCAAGATGGTTTTCAATTAGCTGACATGCCAATCGATGGAGAATAATATGGATCTCTTTGGAAGAAAGCAGAACTTTTTGACTCATGTTTCCAAACGTATTTCGCCGTAAAAATACGTATTTCTACGAACTTGTTAACACATGAGAAGCATTTAATTTTGAAATTCGATACAGGAAAGTTTGGTTTGGCCGTATACAGTCCTATGTCCATTTTCCCTTTCCGGCCTTAAAAAGATAAGACCTCCTATTATAGTGAAGCATTCAGAAAGCCCCGGATCTTTTCCAGCAGTTCCGGAACAACAGGAAGGTCGGGGTTGCTGTATGTGCCCAGATTTGCTGCCCTGTCTTCCCTGACTTCTTTGAAGATATGATTCATACCTTCTATAACGACCAGTTCCGCTCCGGGCTGTGCTTTTTTGAGTAAACGGGCTTCGGACGGTTTTACCTGGAGGTCCCGTGTACCGTTTACGATAAGTACGGGGACGGAGAGTTTTTTAATTTCTTCAGCAGGGGTATACTTCATCCATGAGATCACGTAGGGCTGTACTCTTTCCCGGAAAATCATTTTATAAACAGGGCCTTCGGGCACAAAAGTCTTTCCTTCCTTCAGGAGTGAAATGTATTTCCCGGTCTGTACCGTATCGAGCATCGGTGAATTGGCTGCTATTTGTTCTTCCATAACCTCACCTGCATCTCTTCCAGGGCCTGCCAGGGAGATAAATGCATCGACCTGTTTCCCCATAGCCATCATCCCGATCAGGGATCCTTCGCTATGCCCGGCCAGGACGATCTTGTCGTAGTCTTTTTCGAAATAAGCAATGATATCCTTTACATCGCCAATGAGTTCTTCGAACCTCAGTTTGCTTTCATCCAGTTTCCCGGACCTTGCCAAAGCAAAAATGCGTTTGTCAAAGCTAAAGATATCCCAGGTATTACTCACAAGGCCTTCTGCAAGATATTTCAACGAATTGCATTTCAACCCCAACCCCGGGGCGTTGCCATACCTGTCTGTAGGGCCGGAACCTGCTATAAGAATAATCAGGTTCTTTTTCCCCGGAGTGTTTCCGGCAGAGAACAGGGTTCCCGGCAGCAGTTCGTTCACTTGCAGATCACGGGTCGTAATGTCAGACTCCTGGGCTGTTGCAACGGCCGTAACTAAAAAGGCAGCGGTGTAAAGTATTTTTTTTATCATTTGTTTTAATTTAATGTCAGGAAGATCAATTTACTCAGTATCTCGGCCACCAGTATTCCAAAAGCAAACAGCACCCAATGCTTCACTGATTTTACATTCGAAGCCACAGCAAAGCCATACCTTAACAAAACGATAAACAACGCCAAAGCAGCAAAGTATACCAAAGCGAACACCAGTAAGAATATCATCTCTATTCCGGTTATATTCAATTCAAAGGCATTTCCGGCAGCGGGAAGCAACTTTTTTGTTATCTCATCCAAATATCCTCCGATCTGAAACAGCGGGAATATGTATAAAGGAATTCTCGATATTAATACCACCGTTAATATATCCACCCCTCTTGTTTTCCGGTTAATGTATTTTCCTATCCCGTATAAAACCAGGGAAAGGCAGAAAACATTTATCACATTGTCAAGAAAGGGCATATAGTATTTCAGTTCACTGACGGTATGGGCATCCAGAACGCCATCGTAACGTGTATAAAAGTGCGCTGCCAGCACAGACCCGATGATCGTAGCAAACAGACCCGTAAAAAGGAGCTTTTTTTCGGAATACCTTACAAAAGGGTTAGTCATCATCCTTTCCATTCTTATTTTTTAGTTGGTTGATTTTTCCTATGATATCATCCAGTTTATTTCTTACCGTAGGATAGCTGTTACCCATCTGAGCGGCCATTTCCTTCAGGCTTCCGCTGTTTAAAATAAACTGCATAATGAAATCTTGTTCGTCCCGGGTGAGCTGCAAAAATAACGGCAGGTCATAATTGCCAGACACCACCGTGCTGCACTCCGGACAACTGAGTTGGGATACTGAAAGCATCGTTTCACAACTGGGGCAATGCACAGGGAGTTTAAAAGCCATAGAATATTATATTTAGTTCTTCAAATATAAATAAAATTAAATATTAAATCAATTAAATTAAATAACAATTAAATTTTATTTATATTTGATGGTCATAAAAATTTATACCGCATGTATTTCAAAAGCCGAAAGGAGCCATTCCTCTTCATTTTTCTTTATGCCATAACTTTAGTTTTACTGGGCAGTTCTGTTACAGATATTATTACAGGAAACGGGTGGTCGCACATCGGAGTACATATCATAGTTTTTCTTTCCTCCGGTTTTGTCCTATGGATTTTGCACCATACCGGATACCTGTTGACCGATCGTTCTTTCCGGTATCACTGCGGCCCGATAAGCGGTGAAATAGCTTTAGAAAGGGTCGGGGAGATCGTTGTAGGCAAAACGATGTATGTCGGGTTAAAGCCAGCCCTGGCAAGAAAAGGGTTGATCATTAAATACGATAAATACAATGACATTTACATCAGCCCGGAATCCAACGAAGAGTTTATCGGGGAGGTACTGAAAAGAAATGACACCATAAAGATCACAAGGATATCTTCTTCCCGGTAATATACTTTGCACATACTGCTTATCTTTGCACCGAAATATTTGGTACAATAAAGAACAGCCATGCATAAGATCCATCATAAAACCCTTCAGGACCTGGAATTTTCCACCGTGCTGTCACAGATCGAATCTATCTGTAACACGGAGCTCGGAAAGGAAATGGCCCTGCAGATATTTCCCTACACCAGGAAAGAGGAACTTTTTACGTCCCTCCGCCAAACGTCGGAATACGTGGCTTCCTTTGATAACAACAACAGCATCCCGGGCCATTATTTTGACAGTATCAGCCCGGAGATCAAACTGCTGCACATAGAGAATACCCTGATCGAGCTCGGTGGTTTTAAAAAAATAGCCTCGATTTCCGCTACGGTAAATACACATATACTGTTTTTCAGGAAATTCAGGGAATACTATCCTACATTGCACCAAACGGCAGATAAAGTAGAACACACCACTGCAATAATCCAGGAGATCAATAGTATTATCGACCGTTTCGGAGAGATCAAGGACGACGCTTCCGAAGCACTGTCGGCCATACGGAAATCCATTGGTGAGGTCCGGGGAAAGATCAACCAGAGTTTTCTGAGCGCTCTCCAGTCCAGCAATACTGCCGGATATCTCGATGACATCCGGGAGACCGTGGTAGAAAACCGCCGGGTCCTGGCCGTAAAAGCCATGTATCGCAAACGGGTAAAAGGTGCCATCATGGGAAATTCCAAAACCGGGAGCATCGTTTATATCGAACCCGAAACTACCCTGCGGTATTCACGGGAGCTCGGCAACCTGGAATACGAAGAATCCGAGGAGATCAAAAGGATATTAAGGGCCCTCACCGATTTTCTCCGTCCGTACATCCCTTTACTGGAAGACTACCAGGATTTCCTGGCTACTATGGATGTGGTAGCTGCCAAAGCCAAATATGCTCAGGAAATGAATGCTATTCTCCCTTCGGTAAAGGAAGAAAAGAAAATGCATCTCATAGAAGCCTATCATCCCCTGCTTTACCTTACCAACAAAAAAAAGGAAGAAAAGACCTATCCGCAAAGCATTTCACTGGATATGGGCAACCGGGTCATTGTCATATCCGGCCCAAATGCCGGAGGAAAAAGCATTACGCTGAAAACCGTAGGGCTCCTGCAACTCATGCTGCAAAGCGGTATGCTGGTCCCCGTACACCCTAGGAGTGAAATGTGCCTGTTTGACCGTATCCTGACGGATATAGGCGATAACCAATCCATAGAGAACCATCTGAGCACTTATAGCTACCGTCTAAAGAACATGAACTTTTTCCTCCGGAAGTGCAATGCCCAAACCCTGTTCCTCATCGATGAGTTCGGTACCGGGAGCGACCCGGAACTGGGCGGGGCACTGGCCGAAACTTTCCTGGAAGAATTCTATCACCGGGAAGCCTTCGGCATTATAACCACGCACTACGCCAACCTGAAAATGCTGGCCAATGAGCTGCCCTGTGCTTCCAATGCCAATATGCTGTTCGACAGTAAAAGCCTGGAACCTGTTTTCCGCCTTATCGTGGGAGAAGCAGGAAGCTCCTTTACTTTCGAAGTAGCGCAGAAAAACGGTATCCCTTACAGCCTTATTAACCGGGCCAAGAAAAAGATCGAACGTGGAAAAGTGCGGTTCGACGCCACCATAGCCAAACTCCAGAAAGAGCGCAACAAAATGGAGAAAACCTCGAAACAGCTTAAAGACGAGGAAACCAAGGCGCGGGATGAGGCTGTACGACTGGAGGGCCTTAACGAAAAGATACAGTCCAAACTCGAAAGCTACCAGCAACTGTTCGACCATAACCAACGGATGATCTACCTGGGCAACAAGGTCAACGACATTGCTGAAAAATATTTTGCCGACAAAAAAAAACGCCCGCTGATCTCCGAATTTCTCCGTATTGTAGAAACCGAGAACAGCAAACGAAAGCCCAAGCCCCCCAAGCAGAAGAAGGAAGAAAAAATACAGAAAAAGCAGGTGGCACAGGAAATGGAGAAAAAAGTGGAAGTCATCCGCGAAAAGAAAAAGAAGGAAAAGAAAAAAGCCGCCCTCCAGGAAAAGAACAAACCCCAGCCCGTACTCAAGATCGGTGACAGGGTGAGGATGACGGACGGAAAAGCCGTAGGCGATATCGAAACCATAGAAAAGAACAAAGCTGTGGTCAATTACGGACTTTTTACCACCAATGTAAGCCTGGATCAGTTGGAGCTGGTGGAGGCTAAGAAGAAATAATACTTTTTACTCTATTACGTCCTTAAAAGTACCACGCTATTGGGTGAGAGTGTTATGGTTCGGACAGGGCTTTTAAGACACAGGCTTAAAAAAGATAGTATAGATTTAGTAAAAGACCCTGGATTCAAAGCCTTTTTTTGGCTTTATACCATGAAGTGATTTAAATTTCCGTTGCAAATACTCTATTGATTTTAAGAGCTTAAGGCTCCCCTCTTCAGATGAAGGCCTGTGCTGAGCTTGCCGAAGTAGGGGTGGGCCACCTTTGGTGGGTCGGGGAGTTTGTTGACCCGGCCCAAGCCTTGGGATTTCACCCCATACGTTTATATTTTTCCTGAGACATAGGCTTTCTAACCCTCCGTCCAAACTGAAGTTTGGCCACCTCCCTTCATCACAAGGGAGGAGTTTTTTTGATATTAAAAACATTGATAGTAATTACACTAAAGCTCATCCAAAAACTCTTTTGCGGTGGAAAGTTTTATTTTTCCCCGCCTATGTTTTTCCACTTCTTTTAAAGAGTCTTTTACATCATCTACAAATTCCTTTTTCTCTTTGGAAAGCCTCTACACTTTTTTAAAGCCAAGTTGCCTTATGAACTCCATAAAGAAGTTTATTTTGTTATCCGGTATGTCTATTACAACTCTCTGCATAACACATATTTTACACAACAAAGATAGTACATAAACCAATGAACTCGTTTAAACTTCCTTTAATTGACTACAAGATGATCCTTTTGCCCCTATATTTCGTTTTTTGTCCGTGGCCTGGGATATCTCGGGGAAGACGCAGCGAATTTTGAGGATTTTGAGTACCTTTAACAAGGTCTTATCCCTGAAAAAACATTAACCATATCTATTTTTCAGAAGGATATACCATCAGACAGTTTTGAGTATATGAGTATAATCTTAAGCATATGGACCTTTTATAAAAAACTGATACTTCCTTTGGCTTCAATAGCTATTTTGACAGGGATCTTAGGATTATCGGCCACAGGGAGCTTTTCATTTAAATGGTCCGGATTGGCCTATTTCTTATTGACTCCCTTATTTCACTATTTCATTTATGAGGTAAGGAATAAAAACGAATATTATTTCTATTTTAATCTCGGGTTAAACAAACCTGTGCTATGGGCAAGCACCATTTCCATAAGTTTATTCATTGCCCTGATCCTCTCACTGATATGAGCTTACTTCATATAGACAGTATAAGAAAAATCTTCCCGGACAAACAGTTGCTGACAGATGTTTTTATTACATGTAAGTCCGGCGAAATTGTCGGGTTGCTCGGGAGAAACGGGTCGGGCAAATCGACCTTATTGAAGATTATTTTTGGCTCCATCCCGGCAGAAAACAAATTTGTAAGAATTGATGAGAAAGTTTTAAAAGGAGTGGCCGACACCCGAAATCTCATTAAATACTTACCCCAGGACAATTTCCTGCCAGACCATACAAAAGTAAAAACCATAATATCCTTGTTCTGCCATAAAAAGAACGCGGAAAAAATAAAAAACTATTCTCACATAAGGCCATTGCTCAACAGAACAAGCAAACAATTATCTTCCGGAGAAAAACGTTTGATCGAGGTATTATTGATCGTTTTTTCGAACGCTAAGTTTATCCTTATCGATGAACCCTTCAATGGTATTGCTCCCGTTTATAAAGACGACATTAAAGCAATGATCAGGGAACAATCAGAGCATAAGGGATTTATTATTACTGACCACGACTATAAAAATATTACCGGGATTGCCACAAAGACAATTTTGCTCCATGACGGCGGAACAAAGCAGATCAGTGACAAAGATGAACTCAAACATTGGGGATACATTCCCGGGACCGCATAATACGCGGTGAAACCGGAATCACCTATGCAATCCGCTCTATCCTGGCCCCGATAGCCCTCAAACGTTCATCGATATTTTCATAACCGCGGTCTATCTGTTCGATATTGTGTATGGTAGATGTTCCCTTGGCGGAAAGTGCGGCGATCAATAGCGAAACTCCTGCCCTGATATCGGGAGAGGTCATGGTCGTGGCCTTGAGCCTGGATTTGAAGTCGTGCCCGATCACCGTAGCCCTGTGTGGATCGCAAAGGATGATCTTGGCTCCCATATCTATCAGCTTATCCACAAAAAACAGGCGGCTTTCAAACATCTTTTGATGTATAAGCACACTACCCTTGGCCTGGGTAGCCACAACGAGTATAATGCTCAGCAGGTCCGGTGTAAAGCCTGGCCACGGAGCGTCAGACACCGTTAGTATGGAATCGTCTATATAACTCTGTATCTCGTAACCGTCGGTATGAGGCGGAATATAGATATCGTCATCTCTTTTTTCAATGGTAATTCCCAGTTTACGGAACACATTCGGGATCTGCCCCAGGCTTCCCCAGCCAACATTTTTAATGGTCAGTTCGCTTTGTGTCATGGCAGCAAGGCCTATCCAGCTGCCTATCTCTATCATATCGGGCAGCATGGTATGCGAGGTTCCCGCCAGTTTTTCAACACCTTCAATGGTAAGCAGGTTAGACCCTACACCACTGATCCTGGCTCCCATCCTGTTGAGCATTTTGCACAACTGCTGTAAATAAGGTTCGCATGCGGCGTTGTAGATGGTCGTAGTCCCTTCTGCAAGTACGGCAGCCATGACAATGTTTGCCGTTCCGGTCACCGAAGCCTCGTCCAGCAGCATGTATGCGCCTTTCAGCTTTTCGGCTTCCACGCCATAAAAATATTCCTCCCGGTTATACCGGAACCTGGCTCCCAGTTTAATGAGGCCTTCGAAATGCGTATCCAGGCGCCTGCGCCCTATCTTATCTCCGCCGGGTTTGGGAATATATCCTTTGCCAAATCTCGCCAGCAGCGGCCCTACGATCATAATGGAACCGCGAAGGCCTTTACCGTCTTCCTTGAATTGTACGGATTGCAGGTAGTCCAGGTCTATTTCATCAGCTTTGAAGCTATATGCGCCCTTGCCCAGCTTTTCTGTTTTGACACCCAGCCGTTCCAGCAGGTCAATAAGTTTATTGACATCTAATATATCGGGAATATTGTGTATGGTAACGGTTTCGTCCGTAAGCAGTACGGCACACAATATTTGTAAGGCTTCGTTTTTTGCTCCCTGAGGGGTGATTTCTCCTCGTAGTGTTTGTCCTCCTTCTATTTTAAATGTACCCATTAAAGACCATCGTATTTAAAAAATTCCAGCCCCTTCCCTCCGGTAACATATCCATGGCAGGGCGAAGCCGAAATCGGGGATTTGAAAATAAGATTTAGTAGCGTTTTTTGTTCCGGTTATTCTTGGTATTCCGGTTTTTCTGGCTGGGCTTCCCTCCGTGCCTGGATTTGCCACGCATCAGGTCATCACTGTCCGTAAGGTCTTCATCCCATTTGGCCAGGTTGATCTTACCTTCGCTCAACTCGTAAAGGTGATCAAATATCACTCCATCTTCCACAGTGTCTTTATTCCAGTTGAGAAAGCTCTTTTTCATATGGTTGGCAATCGTAAATTTCAGGCCTTCCTTGAGATCGCTTTCTTCCCAGCTGTTACAGACATCGATCATCCTTTTGATATTGTTCCCGTAAAAACGGTATTTGGGATGATTCTGGGGATATTTCAACGGTTCCGGTTTTTGTTCCAGAAGTTCTCTTTCCGGTTTCGGATAAGGCGAATCCACATCCAGTTTAAAATCGGATATGATAAAGAGCTGGTCCCACAACTTGTGCTGAAAATCGGGAACATCCCTTAAATGGGGATTGAGATTTCCCATAACTCCAATGATGGCCCTGGCCACCTTATTGCGTTCCTCCCGGTCGTCTATGGAAACCGCATAGTCTATCATTTTTTGTATATGACGGCCATATTCGGGAATAATAAGCCTTTTACGCTCTGTATTATACTCTAAACTATTGATCAAAATATTTAAGAATTAAATTTGCTATAATTGAAGTGTAACCAAGTTGGGGCGGAGCAAAGTAACGGAGTGCAAAATACTAATTTTTTTCCGAATAACCAGCAATTATCGCAGGAGAGATGAGTGGTTTGGTATTCGGTGATCGGTATTCGGTATCTGGTGTGGCCGATCAATACGGATCAGCAAATACCAACTTTCTACATCCTGATACGTTTGCTTCTTTAATTACAAATAAATTTACAGATCCCTATTAAAGAGAGATCACTCCTTCTACCTTCCCTACTTCTCTGTATTTTTCAATAACATCATCTGCACTTTGCATGATAAGTTGAACGGAAATCGAAGTGTATTTGCCATTGGACGATTTTTTACTGCTTATTACCGCACCCCTGTTGTCAAAAATATCTTCGATCTGGCTGATTTTATCCGTATCGGTCGGAACGATAAACTTATATAGGTAACTCGATGGCCACGTAGTTGTATTGTTCAATTCTTCTTTCAATCGCTTGTAAAATTCCTTTTCCGAACCCATCGTCTGATCTTCCAAATAAATTAGTGTTTCTTGTTTAGTGCAAAGATACAGCTTCTCCCGAACAGCGCAAATGTACTTTCTGCCAAAAGTTGGTAGTCAGTATTCGGTATTCGGTAATCGATGTGTTCTTTGGCCTTTATCCTGGTATAAATTCCATGTTAGATTTTTTAGTTCCACCTGCATTTCCTTATTTTGCATTTTTGAAAAAATAGCGGTGAATACGAAGAAAATTGTTATCACAGGAGGGCCGGGAACGGGAAAATCATCCGTCCTGCAGGAGCTCTCCCTGAGGGGGGACACCTGTTTTCCGGAAATATCCAGGCAGGTTACCCTGGAAGCGCAAAAACAGGGAATAGCCCAGTTATTTCTCACTGATCCTTTATTGTTCAGTAAAAAATTGCTGGAAAGCCGAAGGCAGCAATATGCCGGGGCAGAAAAAGAAAAGGCAGGCAGGGTCTTTATAGACCGGGGAGTCCATGATGTACTCGCTTACATGGACTATGCCGGCACTTCCTATCCGCCAGATTTTACAGAGATCTGTAAACATTGCAGGTATGATGTAATATTCGTATTACCCCCCTGGGAAGACATCTATGTTTCCGACAACGAACGTTATGAAAACTTTCAACAGGCCGAAGTTATTCATCATTTTATAAAATCTACTTATATTGCTTACGGATACGAACTTGTAGAGGTCCCCATCGGCCCTGTATCGGCCCGGGTAGATTTTATGCTGAAATACCTGGAAACGGAAAAGCAGTGGTGACGGGGAAATGAGGATTGATTGCAGATTGAATGCAATCAGAGAAGGATGGTTGACGGCAGACTGAGAAAAAACAATGATAAATAAAGAAGTTATGGAAAATCATTTCACATTAAGTGACTTCGAATTTGAACAACAGTTTGAAAGCGGAACCCTTAGTCCTGAATTGTTCAACCACGAAGCCCATCTAAGGCTTGCCTGGATCCATATTGATAAATATGGGATTGACAAGGCTATTGACAACCTGTGTTTTCAATTACTGAACTATGTAACGAAACTCGGAGCAGCCCATAAATTCAATAAGACCCTGACGGTTGCAGCAGTTAAGGCGGTTTATCACTTTATGCTGAGATCGGAATCCGGGACATTTAGGGCATTCATAAGAGAATTTCCAAGACTGAAATATAATTTTAAGGACCTCATGTCCTGTCATTACGGAGTAGATATTTACAATTCTCCATGGGCAAAAAAACATTTTTTAGAACCGGACCTTTTGCCTTTTGATTGAATGTATCGCATAAGATCCGTTAAACCTCCAACAACTCCCGGTATATTCATTAGTAAATTAAAAACAAGAACATTGAGAAAGGGACAACTTGCAGACCTGGAAGAATTACGGCAACTGTTTGCCGATACCATCTCTACAATATGCAGGAGTGACTACAATAACGAACAAATACATGTATGGGCTTCGGGCATTGAAGACAAAGACAGGTGGCATCGCATTTTAACAAGTCAGCAGGTATGGGTTACCCAAAACAACGAAAAAATAACCGGTTTTTGCACCCTGGATAAAGGCCATCATATTGACCTCCTTTTTGTTCACAAGGATTACCAGCGCCAGGGAATTGCCCGTGAACTCTATAATAAAATTGAGAAAGAAGCCATACAAAGAGGACAATCGGAACTGACCGTAAATGCCAGCATAACGGCCAGACCCTTTTTTGAAAAAGCCGGATTTGAGGTATTAACAAAGCAAAAGGTGATAAAACAAGGTATTGAACTCACAAATTATAAAATGAAAAAGCAACTGGACAAGACAAAAATCCCTAACAACAGTTATGAGGGTATCTCCCGGAAATAGCCGAATGACGATTTATGAGGCCTTAAGCCTCTCCGGGCTGTCTGAAAACCCTACATATTTTCCTTACTTCGGGTACTTTTTCCTAACTTAGAGTTAGTTTTTACACTAAAGTTCATCAACACAACTCAGACAAGCCCAAAAACCAAAACCAAACCTGAAACCTTGAACTTTAGACTTTAAACCTGTCACCCTGAGCTTGCCTGCACTGAGCGCAGCCGAAGTGTCGAAGGGTTGAACCTAAAACTATAAACCACGCTAGAACCACTACACATATTAAACAAGTACTGGGGGTTTGACACCTTCCGGCATCCGCAAAAGCAGATCATCAATGCACTTTTGGGCGGACAAAATGCCCTGGCCCTGCTTCCAACAAGCGGCGGAAAATCCATATGTTTCCAGGTCCCTGCCCTGACCAGGGACGGCATATGCATTGTTATCTCTCCCCTGGTGGCCCTTATACGCGATCAGGTGGAGAACCTGAAGGCCAAAGGCATCAAGGCAACGGCACTGACTGGCGGACTAAAATACAGCGAGGTAGACAGTATTCTGGACAATTGTATATACGGCAATTACAAATTCCTGTACCTGTCTCCGGAACGCCTGCAACAAGACCTGGTCTTGGAAAGGATACGCCAGATGCCCGTAAACCTCGTAGCCATAGACGAGGCTCACTGTATCTCTCAATGGGGAAACGATTTCCGGCCGGCCTACCGGAACTGTGCTGTGCTCAAGGAAATGTTCCCGAACGTCCCGACCATTGCCCTCACTGCTTCCGCAACCGCAAAGGTCACCGAAGATATCCTGGAAAATCTCCGGATCGGGGAAGCCACTGTTTTCCGGCATTCCTTCGCCCGGCCCAACATTGCTTATATGGTGTTTGAAGAAGAGGATAAGCTCTACAAGCTCAAGCAGATCCTCAGAAAGAACCCCAGCTCTTCTATTGTTTACGTCAGGAACCGTAAAGCCACGGCAGAAATAGCTGCTCACCTGAAAGCCAATAATATCACGGCAGATTACTATCACGGCGGCATTACCCCCGAGGAAAAGAACGAAAAGTTGCGGCAATGGCTCAACAACAGTACACAGGCCATGGTGGCCACCAATGCCTTTGGTATGGGCATAGACAAGCCGGATGTAAAAACGATCGTCCATATGCACCTGCCGGAGAACATGGAAAGCTACTACCAGGAAGCCGGAAGGGCCGGTAGAAACGGCAATAAAGCGTTTGCCGTGATCCTGAAAAACCAGGACGACGAACGCTACCTGAGAAACCAATTCCTCGACAACCTGCCGGAGGTGCAATTCATAAAACACTTATATAAAAAACTCAACAACTATTTCCAGGTATCCTATGGCGAAGGAGAAAACGCCGCGTTTTCCTTCAATTTCAACCAATTTTGCTCCACCTACAAACTGAACCCCGTACTCGCGTACAACGGGCTGAAGCTACTCGACCGCAATTCCGTAATATCACTGTCCGAACAATTCGAAAGGAAAACCACACTTCAATTCGTCGTGTCCAATCATCAGCTCTTTCTGTATCTGGACAAGAATCCGGGGGTTGAACACATTACCCAGGCCATCCTTCGTACCTACGGAGGCATTTTTGACAACGAGATCAAAATCAACCCGAAGCTCATAGCACAAAAAACCACTTCGGAAGAAAAAAAAGTGATCGCCGTACTGGAACAACTCGCCAAAGACGAGATCATTTCCTATACTGCTCAGCACTCCGATGCACAGATCACCTTCCTGGTCCCCCGCGAAGACGATATTACCATAAATGTCATCGCCAAGGGGATCAAAAAGCAGAACAAGCAAAAATACAAACAGGTAGCGTCGGTTATCCGGTATGTCAATGACAACAAGACCTGCAAAGGCCGGCAGATACTCTCTTATTTCGGAGAAAAGGATACGGCAGACTGCGACATTTGCTCGGTGTGTATACAGAAAAAACAAAACCGCATTTCGGGAGAAGTCACAAAGATCATCGAAGAAGAAACCCTGAAAGCCCTGAAACAAAAAGGCATGACCTCCAGAGAACTTACCGAAAGCCTTACTTTTAAAGAAAAATATATCCTGGACGTTTTGAAAAAATTGCTCGAAGAAGACAAAATAACAATAAATGATAAGAATGAGTATGAGTTAATTTAACATTCGCTCGTTACCCCCCTGCCCCCCTCAAGGGGGGAGCTGTTACACTTTTTAACAGAATTAAGACTCCCCCCTTGAGGGGGCAGGGGGGTGTTAGGAGGCAAGACGAAAAACTTTGAATCTTAAACATTAAATCCTGAACCTGACAAATGAGAAATTTGAGAATAGTCTTTATGGGCACCCCGGAGTTTGCGGTGGAAAGCCTGAAAAAACTTGTAGAAAACAACTATACCATAGCCGGGGTAATCACAGCCCCGGACAAGCCTGCGGGAAGGGGCCGAAGCATCCGGCAATCGGCCGTAAAGCAGTATGCCGTGTCTCAAAACCTGAAAGTACTGCAACCCACTAACCTAAAGGACGAGCAGTTCCTGGCCGAATTGCGGTCACTAAACGCCAACCTGCAGGTAGTGGTGGCTTTCCGTATGCTTCCCCGGGCCGTATGGCAGATGCCGGAATACGGGACCTTTAACCTGCACGCCTCCCTCCTGCCCGATTACCGCGGAGCAGCTCCCATCAACCACGCCATCATAAACGGTGAAAGTGTCACCGGGGTCACCACCTTTTTTATCGATGACAAGATCGATACCGGAGAGATCATTCTCCGGGAAAAGGAGGACATCCTTCCGGACGACAATGCCGGAAGCCTTCACGACAAACTGATGAAAACCGGGGCTGAGCTGGTACTGACCACCGTAAGGCAAATAGAAACGGGCCATGTAGCTACCAGGAAACAGGAAGAGGTCTCCGATCCAAAAACCGCCAGCAAAATAGATAAGGACACCTGCCGGATAGACTGGAACAAGGGTATTGCTGAAATATACAACCATATCCGGGGACTCAGCCCTTACCCCGGGGCCTGGACCACACTTTTCAACAACGACAAAGAAACCCAGGTAAAGATATACGGGACGGAAAAAGAAAAGGTTTCGCACAATGAACCCACGGGGAATATCGTTACAGCTAAAGGAGAAGTAAAGGTCGCCGCAAGTGATGGTTTTATAAAGTTGAAAGAAATACAACTCCCCGGAAAACGAAAAATGAATATCGTGGACGTATTGAACGGATATACATTCCATCCGGGAGCCAGGGTCAGCTAAAGGCCTATGATTACTGAGCTTAGCAAAAAACAAAGAAAAAGCCTACACTTTATCAACAATTTTCCGAAGTTATCAACAAAAAAGGGGATTTCCCCTTATTTTACTTGCGTTATAAGGAAATCCGTATAAATTTGTGTAGCCAATTTAAAAACAATGTTTAACCAACAATTAATTTTTTAAATTCTTAATATTATGAACAAAACAGAATTAATCGATGCCATGGCTGCCGATGCTGGCATCACAAAAGCCGCAGCCAAAAAAGCTCTGGAGTCTTTTCTGGGGAGCGTAGAGAAAAGCCTGAAAAAAGGTAATAAAGTCTCTTTAGTAGGCTTCGGCTCATGGTCAGTTTCTAAAAGAGCTGCCAGAGAAGGAAGAAACCCGCAAACCGGAAAGACCATCAAGATCGCTGCTAAAAAAGTGGTTAAGTTTAAAGCAGGAGCTGAATTGAGCGGTGCTGTAAACTAATTTATCTGCTTTTTCAAATAACAGTAAAAACACCTGTGAAATCACAGGTGTTTTTTTATGTTCCCCTATCACTTTCTACATTTGAAAGTTTGTTTTTATTATTTTTTTCTTTAGATTTAAAGAAACAAAATGCCTATGATTGCCTTAAAACCACAAAAAGGACATTTATTGATCGCAGAGCCTTCCATCATAGGAGATGTTTCATTTAACAGGTCTGTGGTCCTGCTTGCCGAACACAATGAAGAGGGTTCCATTGGTTTTATCCTCAATAAACCCCTGGCTTTCCGGCTCAATGAACTGATACCGGAAGTTACCAGATCTTTTAAGATCTACAACGGGGGGCCGGTAGAGCAGGACAATCTCTATTTCATTCACAAAGTGCCACAATTGATCAGCAACAGTATAGAAATATCCCACGGGATATACTGGGGCGGAGACTTTGAGGTCATTGTGCAGCTGATCAATGACGGCACCATTAAAAATGCCGATATCAAATTTTTTCTGGGATACTCCGGATGGGATACTTTTCAGCTGGAAAAAGAATTACAGTCCAACTCCTGGGTGGTTTCGGAAAACACCTATAAAAGCAATGTTATCCGCAAGCCTGCTACTTCTTTCTGGAAGGAAAAAATGGTAGAATTCGGCGGGGATTACCTCCTTTGGTCCAATGCCCCGGAAAACCCGAACCTCAACTAATCCTTCACAACCTTTTCCACTACCCCTTTTTATATTTTTATCACCCCCCGAGACGTACCTGCAGGTTCAATTTACCGAGAAGGTCCCTGCTCACCTCTGTATGGAATTGTTTTTTCCTGTACCGGGTCACGGGCCGGATACCTGTTATTACATTGGTGATAAACAGCTCGTCTGCCTTTTGCAGTTCAAACGGGGATATGGAGGCTTCTTCCAGTGCATATCCTTCCAGTTTGGAAATGATCTTGGTCAATTGTTTGCGCAGTATGCCATTGATACAACCATCGTTCACAGGCGGAGTTTTTATTGTATTTCCCTTGACCAGGAAAACATTCCCGTTAATGGCCTCTATCACATTTTTCTTCTCATTGAGCAGGAGGGTGTTGTCATATCCGTTCTCTTCCGCATAGATACCGGCCAGGATATTAACAAGCCTGCTACTGGTTTTGAGGGTAGACAACAAACCGGAATTGACCCAATGGTCTTTAAAGAGCTCTACGCCGTATTCTTCTGCATTGAGCGTATAGAACGGGCTTTCCAGCGGCTTTGTTTCTACAATATACTCTACTCCTCTCGATTCGGGCAGGTACAGCCCTCCGGGTTCCCGGTACACGCTGAGCCTCACCCTTACAGCCTTATTGCCCAGGGCATTCGCCTCTATGGTTTTTAATATCTCCTTCTCGAGATATTCCATGGTGAACGCCATAGGGATCTCCATCCGCAGGATACGCATAGAGGCCATAAGCCGCAAATAGTGTTCTTCCCAGAAAAATACCTTGGAATTAACAACCCTCAGTGTTTCGAACAGGGCATCGCCATATCGAAGGCCCCGGTTTTCGTGATTTAAAAATAGTGAAGTGGACGATTGTAGTTTGCCGTTGAAATTGATCATAAAAAAGCCCTGAAAATTTATTCAGGGCAAATATACTGGTAAAAACAGAAATAACCTTATACGGAGCCCAGAACGTGCTTGAGATCTGATATCTGGTTTTCCCACAACATTTTGGCTTCGTCGAGCTCTTCCTCTTCCGTGAAATCGGTGATCAGTAACGAAACATCTTTGGTAATTTCATCCACTACGATCTTGAATTCGAAAAAAGCATCGTCTTCGGAGGCCACCCATTTGAACTTAACTGATTCCCCACTCTTTTTTCGTACCAGCTTGGCCTGCTCCTCACTGTCATCCCAAATAAAAGTATAGATCTCCCCGCGCGAATTTACATTATCGGCAAACCATTCGGACAATCCTGAAGGCGTGGAAATATATTGATATAAAAGCTGAGGAGAAGAATGTATCTGAAATTCAAGCTCGTATTTTATTTTATCCTGCATATCTGTTCCTTTTTTTAAGACTGACAATATAATTATTTCTTACAAAAATCCTAACTTAAAATCGTAAAATATTTTTTGCATTATGTATTTGCGGTACCCGATTTTGTTTCTATATTTGCAGCCGCAAAGGCAATATTACTGCACGCTGCGGTATCTTTGATTAAAAATGGCGAGGTAGCTCAGTTGGTTAGAGCGTCGGATTCATAACCCGGAGGCCACGGGTTCAAATCCCGTCCTCGCTACAAAAAGAGGTGTTCATAGGGCGCCTCTTTTTTATTTTTATCACATCCTTATCATTCCCGCTTCGAATAAAATATATCACAAAATACCCTACCTGGACGTACCCCGGAAGACTTCGAACCATATCATAAAAATAAAAAAGCACCGGAAATACTGCGATTAACGGTGCTTTTTATCTACTGGCCTATAAATTTACTTATCGGACAAAATGCCGGGGCAGGTCTCTGACATCTTCACAGCAAAGTTGGTCCATAACCTGTTTTAACTGCACTTTAAGCATGGAGATCGTATGATCTCCGCCTTTACGGCCAAGGGCAGCGGTTCCGTACATGAATGACCTTCCCATAAATGTAAATTTGGCCCCGCCGGCCAGGGCCCTGGCTATATCAGGCCCGGAACGGAGCCCGCTATCCATCATTACTTCAATTTTATCCCCGTATTTCCCGGCAATGTCGATTAAAGGCCTGATGGTCGATTCTCCGGCATCCAATTGTCTTCCCCCGTGATTTGAAACGATTATACCGTCAAATCCCAATCGTATAGCTTCCTGAGTGTCTGCTTCGGAAACAACGCCTTTTAAGATCAGCTTTCCTTTCCATTGATCCCTGATCGGTTTAATTCGCTCTTCATTTAATCTGCCGGAAAAAGTCTGGTCCATGAATTTTCCCAATTGTTTTAAATTAAGTCCTTCGGGCATGTAAGGTTTCATATTTTCAAAATCGGGCTGTCCGTGTTTCAGGGTTTGGAAGGCCCAGGCAGGTTTGCCCAAAATCTGGATCATATTCCGCAACGTCATTTTCGGAGGTAAGGCCAAACCGTTCTTAAAATCACGGGGCCTGTACCCGAAGGTAGGTACGTCGCACAATAAGACCAATGCAGGGCACTGGGCATCTGCTGCCCTTCGAATGATATCATTCCGGATACGGTCTTCCACCGGGTTGTATAGTTGAAACCAGGCATTTCCTTCAGTAAGTTCGCTTGTGCGTTCAATGCTGCATGTGGTTACGGTACTTAAAATAAAGGGAATATTATGCCTTAAGGCCGCTTTAGCCAGTATTTCGGGGGAGTTGGGCCACATCAGGCCCTGTAATCCCACAGGAGCGATCCCGAAAGGGGCATCGTACTCTTTTCCGAATAATGTGGTTTTTATGGTGGCATCTTTATAATTTTTGAGATAGCGGGGCTCTAATTGTACTTCTCTGAGTTCGGCCGTATTCCGGTGAAGATTGACATCTTCATTACAGCCACCATCCAGGTACTCAAATGCAAATCCGGGGATTCTTTGTTTGGCCTTTCGCCTTAAATCGTCTACCGATGGATATTTATAATCAAAATTCAATGTCATGTAGTTATTATGTTATTTCTTAAATACGAAAGTATATGTTATACACAGAACAACCATCCTGTGGTATACTGCCCGGGCGATGAACATAACTATTCCCTGCTTTCCGGTAAAGGAGTTATCAGGAAAGAATATGTATGATGTGTGGCTTTTACAGTATATTCGTCATGTACCTTTGCCCCCCATGAATTATCGCCACCGACACCCATCTGGAGGAGGTCGATGTTCCACTGTACGGTATTTCCGATCTTTATGTCCGCTCCGTGTTTTGAAGTTACCGGTACAAGCCCGGAAGCGGAAGCGGCCCCGTCTTTTCCTGCGATAAAATCAATCTCTTTCATCGAAAAAGGCCAGGTACTTGCGTTTAAAAGATCGGGGAATCCCTCTACCCTTAAAACCAGGTTGGGAGAGGCGACTTCCATCCATCGTACACCGGTTTTGTTCCCGGTTTCCTGGGGACGCATATACCTGTGAAAACCTTCGGTTACCGTGGAAGTATAAACGCCGGTCTTAACGCCGGTTTTCCGGTCCCAATAACTTTCTTCTGGGCCGTTGCCATACCATCTAACCTGTGAATACACCCGGGACAATGTCATATACATCCCGATCCTGGGGATATTCGGAAGGTCTTTTTTTAAGGGACTGAACGTGTAATCCACTTTGAGTGCCCCGTCTTTCCGCAACAGGTAAACCACTGTTACCTCAGCTTCATCGCCGGGCAATGCATAGGCCACTTTAAAGCGGACCCCGTCATTTACACGCTTCGGAGGGGTCACCAGGCTGGCTTTATAATTGTAAGTAGCATCCTGCCATATTTTTGCCCATGTCTGCATATCGTTCCCGAGGTCGTTATCCGTCGGGGCGCGCCAGAAATTCGGTTTAACCGGGGTTGCAGTTATCAGTGAACCTCCGTAATGCCAATCTACAATCTCTCCCGTTTCTTTATCTATCTTCAGGGCTACCTGCGGATTTTTTATCTCGAAACCGTCTTTTTCTTCGATAATTTCCAGGCCTTCCATTTTCTTGTAGTCCGTGGAAATATACCTCCCTTTCTGAAGTATAAACTGATCCCAGGCAATCTCATAACCTTCAGGTATAAGGGCTGTCCCCGTCTTTTGCAACAGGCTTACTTCGAGTATATACTCTTTATCCCTGTCCGGGTTTTCCGGGAATCCGTCCAGGCTTATTTTTTCTTTTTGCTGCGGGAGTATCCCTGTTCCGGCATATTCTCCCGTTGTTACGGGAATCCCGTCCGCCAGGACTTTCCAGGAGATCGTCTTATCGGACAACGACGCAAAAAAGTTTTTGTTCTCCACCTCTACCCTTCCGTTTCCGAGATAACGGAACTGTACGGGTTCGTATACTTTCTTTACTTCGGTAAGGTGCGGGTGCGGGTTACGATAGGGGTCAACCAGGCCGTTGTTCAGGAAATTACCGTCCGTAGGCAGATCGGGATGAAAGTCGTGGCCATAAGCAAAATACGGCTTTCCGTTCTTGTCTTTATACTCCAGGCTCTGGTCTACCCAGTCCCATATAAAACCGCCCTGAAGGTTCGGGTACTTTTCTACAATATCCCAATAGTCCTGTAAATTCCCTACCGAGTTTCCCATGGCATGGGCATATTCGATCATGATACCCGGTTTTCCGGAGCCGGATCTTCCGTGTTTTATGAGGTATTCCGGTTTGGGATACATAGGGCAGTAAATGTCTGTGTAATCCCCTTTCCCTGCTGGTTCGTACTGTACGATCCGGTTATCGTCGTGTTCCTTCAACCATTTGTAAGTGGTCCTGAAGATCTCCCCTTCCCCGGCTTCGTTCCCCAAAGACCAGGAATAAATGCTCACATGGTTGCGGTCCCTGTAATACATGCGCTGTGTACGCATCATATGTGCGGGCAGCCAGCTCATTTCATTGCCGATCTGGGTCTCTTCGTGTATGGCCAGGGGATGACTTTCTATATTGGCTTCATCCACTACGTACAAGCCGTATTTATCACAAAGTTCCAGCCAGTAGGGATCGTTCGGGTAATGTGAACTCCTTACGGCATTGATATTGTTTTGTTTCATTAAGCGAATGTCCTTTTCCATGGTCTCCCGGGACACCACATGTCCTGTAAGCGGGTCTGTTTCATGCCGGTCCACGCCGCGAATATAAACAGGCCGGCCGTTGACCAGTAACTGGCTGTTCTTTACCTCCACCCGTTTAAATCCCGTATATGTTTTTATATACTGGTTATGGGTTTTATCCTTTTCGTCTTCCACGGCAATCACAAGGTCGTACAGGTTGGGGACTTCTGCAGACCACTGTTTTACCTGCAGAATGACCTTTTCAGCCTTAAATTCCATATCCGTTCCAGGAGGTATTGTCAGTAGTCCGGACCCCCTGAAAACTTCCGTATCATCTCCGTCCCGTAATGTTACCGTAACTCTCCTCACGGCATCTTTTTCAGTGGTATTGTTCAGGATGACCTTACTTCTGAAAATACCATTGGCATAATTATCCTCGAGATTGGTATAAGCGTGATAATCTGTGATAAAGACTTCCGGTCGCGTATAGATGTATACGCCGCGTTCTATTCCGCTCATGCGGAGCATATCCTGGCTTTCCAGGTAACTGGCATCACTCCAGCGGAACATTTGCAGTGCTATGAGATTTTTTCCCTTGTGCACGTATGGGGTGATATTAAATTCGGCCGGGGTTTTGCTGCCCTGTGAATAGCCTACGAACTTTCCGTTTATGTATACATACATGGCAGATTTAGCGGCTTCGAAATGCAGGATCACATCTTCGCTGAGCATATCCCCGTCCAGTTCTATCGTTTTTCTGTAAGTCCCTACCGGGTTGTAATCCGTAGGTGCGTCGGGCCATTGGGTAGTAAACGGATAGCGTTCATCCAGGTAAATGGGATGTCCATATCCTTCGGTTTCCCAGTTAGCGGGAACCGTGATACTGTCCCAGTCAGAATCGTCATAACTGACATGCTGAAAATGGTCCGGGCGTTGTTTCGGGTCCTTTACATAGTGAAATTTCCACGTTCCGTTGAGGCTTAAAAATCTCCGGGAATCTTCTTTTCGGTCAACCCCGGAGGATTCCAGCCCGAAAAAAGTGGCCCTAGGCGGTAATTTGTGCTCTTCGAAAATACGGTGATCGTAATGATAGGTTTGTTCCGGTACTTTTTCGAGTTGTTGTTTGCCGCATCCCTGCCATAATGCAGCAGCAGCGAACAATACGTATAGTTTTTTCATGTTTTTAAGTTTTGACGGAAGACCGGTGACCGGTGACGGATGAATATCCCGATCCTCCGTCACCGGTCACCTGTCCTCATACAGGCTTTATTTTTCCAGTTTTACCAGAGATTCAATAAGTGCGCATAAAATCTTCGGCCAGGATCTTTTTCAGGTAAAAGATCAGCTCTTCCGCATCGGTTTTCGCAAAAACCACAGGGGGTTTGATCTTCAGTACATTATTGTCCGGGCCGTCGGTACTCATCAGGATGCCATGATCTTTCATCCGGTTGATCACATAGTCTGCCTGTGCGGCCAGGGGCTGCATTTTACGGTCTACAAATTCAATACCCAAAAAGAGGCCTTCTCCCCTTACATCCCCGATGATCGGGTGGTCTCCGGCCAGTTGCTGCAATTCCGTTTTTAAAAAATCCCCCACTATCAAGGCATTTTGCTGTAAGTGCTCTTCCCTGACCACGCGTAAGACGGCAGTTCCTATGGCACAGGACACGGGGTTTCCGCCAAAGGTGTTGAAATATTCCATACCGTTGGCAAATTTTTCCGCGACCTCCTGTGTACAGGCCACGGCAGCCAGGGGATGCCCGTTGCCCAGTGGTTTTCCTATGGTTACAATATCCGGCACTACGTCATACAGTTGAAATCCCCAAAATGCCTTTCCCACACGTCCGCAGCCTACCTGCACTTCGTCGGAAATACACAGGCCACCGGCTTCCCTGACATCGGCATAGGCCTGTTTCAGGAAGCCTTCGGGCAGAACGATCTGTCCGCCGCAACTGATAATGGGTTCCACGATAAAACCGCCTGTTTTTCTCCCTTTATCACTGATCTCGCGGATCAGTTTTTTAACTTCCCCGGCGTAGGCGGTCCCGGCGCCTTCTCCCCGGTATTTTCCCCGGAAACTGTCCGGCAGCGGGAACACATGCGTATGTTCGGGAGCGCCCTTCCCTCCTTTTCCGTCAAACTTATAAGAGCTGATATCGATACACATATTGCTATTACCGTGATAGCCCGACTCAGAGACTATAATGTCCCTGCTCCCCGTAACGGATTTTATCATCCTTATGGCGAGTTCGTTAGCCTCACTCCCGGAATTTACAAAGTGTAATACGCTCAGTTCAGGCGGCAGGGTTTTCAGCAGTTCCCCGGCCAGGGCATTGATCCCCTCGTGCAGATAGCGTGAGTTGGTATTAATAAGTGCCATTTGTTCCCGGCCTGCCTTTACGACCTCCGGATGTTCATGGCCCACATGTGCCACATTATTCACGGTATCGAGATATTTTTTCCCGTACTGGTCCATCAGGTACTGCCCGGCACCCCTTACCATCTTCACAGGGGTTTTATACTGAAGGCTCAGGCTTTTCCCCAGGTGTTTCTTTCTGTATGCTATAATTTCCCCATCGGGGATCTCCGCCTTATAGTTTAACGGTTCTGATTTAAACAACAGATTGGGATCGGGACACAGGCTTTTCCATACGGATACTTCACTGTGGTAAGTTACCCCGGGAAAATCGTCTTTATACCCGAGCGTGGAAAGCAGTACCTGGAAATGCAGATGAGGCACCCAGTCCCCGTTTTCTCCAAAATCGCCCAGCAGGCCGATACGATCACCGGGGCTTAACCGGTCTCCTTTCCTTTTATTCCGGACACTTTCTTCAGACAGGTGTCCGTAGAGCGTATAAAATTCAAGGTCCCCTGCCCCGTGTTTCAGAATAATGAGGCCTCCGTATCCTTTTTCTCCCGTGTCCATCACGGAGGTAAACACTTCGCCTTCCATAAAACAGTGAACAGGGGTCCGGGAAGGCAGCCAGATATCTATGCCCAAATGGATTGTCCGGCTTTCACGACCGTGGTTCCCGGTCCTTTCATACATGGAGCTCGTATAGAACGGTCGGGGCTCCAGGTATCCGCCGGCAATAAGGCTCTCCGGGTGTTCCTGCTGCAGCTTGTCGAGCCTGAACCTGAAAAAGGCAGGGTCGTTAAAGTCCTGTTCGTGCCCCAGCCACCTGCTCGATACGCTCAGATCAACAGGGCAAACAGAGCTCGCGGGGACGGAAGGGAACAAATGCTGTAATGAAAAAGTTTGCTCTTCAGCCCATTCCTTAAAATCGATCTCGCGGGGATGCGCTGTAAATCCGCAGGCTTCCCTGAAGCTGAAATGCGCGAATTCCGCATCCGTTCGATACCATTTTTTAAGCAACTCCCAGGCCGGTTTTTCACTGATCCTCAGATATGGGTTGTCCGGTTCCTTTATTTTATTAATTGCCGATTTCGTCACCGATATCACCAACCGCATGCCTATGGCCATATACAGGTATTTCAGTTCTTCGGCCTGCAGGGGAAAACTTTTATGATAACCTTTTACTACGGGCAATGCCGCTGACAGCGGGTTATTGTGATGCATTACGGCATATGCACAGGTAATAGCCAGGTCGTTGATGGTCCGGGTATATACCGCATCGCCATAATCTATACATCCTACAACTCCGGGATTTCGCAGATCGTCCGAAACGATGATGTTGTTATCATTGGCATCGTTATGAACAACCGATCTCCGCAATCGGCCATAGCCTTGCCGCGAGGCTCTGAATTGCTGCTGAAAGAAAGAGACGACCTCTTTTTCCTCACCATTAAAACGGTCGAGGTATGTTTCGGTCCAGCCGGCCTGTGCCACGTCCCATTCCAGGGTCCGGTGTGCTGCGGGATGGTCAAAATCCCGGAGTTTTGCAGTTATTTTCCCGCATGTCTCTCCCAGGCTGAAACGAAGCTGGTCCGACTGCGGGTTTACAGTGCTCCACACCCTGCCGGGCACCCAGGTCAGCAATCTTACCTTCCGGGCTTCACCATGGTCATCCACAATTTCTGCAATGGAGTTTCCGTCAATGTCGTCAAGTACTTCGGGAACCGCGATCTCCTCGTCACTTCCCGAAACATGCCGCAATATCTGCTGTTGAAAATCCAGGTAATCCATATCCCGGCCCGGACGGGAAATTTTTAAAATATACACCTTGCCATCATTCGTATCCAACCTGAAGTTAAATTCGGTTTCCCCCGGCAGGGCCGTAGCTGTTCCATGAACCCCATAAAGCGTTGAGGCTATGCTTCCGGCCTTCCCGGGATCGATCTGTAATGTTTTATAGTTCATCTTTTATAAATTCTTTCCCCGGAGGGTTATTTTTCTTCTGTCAGCATCATGATAATATGCGCGGCGCTCCAGCTAAAGTTTTTGGCATACAATCCTTTTCCGGTCAGGGGGTGATAATTTTCCCTTATGGGCACCCCTCTTTCCAAAAGTCCTTCGGCCCCTTTGATAAGCTGCGTAGTAGCCTTGTCTGCTTCCTTGTCATAGCCGTGGTTTCTCAGTCCCCTGATCCCGAAATAGGACTGGTCCAGCCAATTCGGCCCGCGCCAATAACCGTCCATCGGTGCAAATTCGGGATGGTCTTTGGACATGGTTTGAAAAGGTACTTTGGTATAGAATTTAGCGGGGTCCATCATTTTCAGCATCACAGCTTCCGCCTGTACTTCAGAGGCCACTCCTGCCCAAAGGGGTATCCATCCTTCACTTCCCGCACCTTTTACAAACGTCTTTCCGTCGAGGGAGGTATCGTAAAACCATCCGTCCTCTTCGGAATAGAACTGTTCGCGGATACGCTGCTTCAGCTCCTGCGCCTCCTTTTTAAACATTTCCCGGTCTGCCTCCTTGTTCAGCATAGCCGCTAACTCTGCGAGATACTGTTTTTCCGCATACAGATAAGCGTTCAGGTCTACGCTTTCCTGGTCTAATGAATAGGCCCCGTCTTCATTTTTCAATATTTCAGAATGGTCAAAACGAATGGCATTGTCCATACCGCTCTCCCATTTGGCCGCGATCAGCGTACCGTCTGTCGAGCCGTATTCGCAGAGGCCATCCTGGTCGTGGTCGCGTTTTTTGTACCACCAATAGTGATACTTTTTTAATTTGGGGTACATTTCTTTTGCAAAGGCGGTGTCCGGGGTTGCTGCGATCACTTTGGCCACGGCCCAGCCTGCCAGGGGAGGCTTGGTATCTCTTTCGTTATGGGCTTCGATGGTAGTATCGCGGTATATACAGTCTACGATAAAACCGTCTTCGCGTTGAAAGTCGAACATGGCCCTGATCTGGTCTTTGGCCAGGCGGGGATCGTAGGCAGCCAGCCCTACGGCATGTTTCCAGGAATCCCAGGACCAGAACCCGTGGAACCATTCGTAGTGATAACTCGGAAAGAGCCCCTCGTGTTTTAATTCTCCGGCAGGGATACGCCAGTTGTTTTGCAGGGTAAGCACTGCTTTGGCCAGTACCTGCCTGTATGGGTCTTCCCGGAATCCGGGCCTGATCCGGGACATCAATGCAGATAATTGGGTTTCTTTTTCGCTTTTTCGCTTCTCCAGGATCTTTTCAAAATCTGCCTCTTTTATTTTTTGTCGTTCATCCTTCCAGGAATATTCAGGAAAAATAAATGTCTGGGCAAGCACCACAGCTTTAGTCTCCCCGGGAGCCAGGGTCATATCCGGAGCAGACATCTCATAACGCAGGGTATCCGGACGATCGACCGTAGCACGGTCCTGCAACAGCCTCACATACCCGATAGCAGGGGATTTTTCTGAAGTCAGTTTTATAAACCCGTCTGCCCCGGAGATCTTTATTCCCGTATCAAACAGGCTTCCGGCAAAGGAGGCCCTCACATTTATTTTATGCTTTGAGACATTGACAATTTTCGTCCGCTGCAATGCGGTATGGCCGGACATGAACACCAGTTCCTGGGATACGCGGACCGTGTCGTTCTCAAAAACCTGTTCCAGGTGGCTGTGATAAGCGTTACGGTGATCGAGGTCTTTTTCCCAACGGACCAGGGGCGTATTATTCTCCGGATTTGTGAGCTGTACCCGGGCCAGGGATTTCGCCAGCCATTCGCCGTTGTCCTGTGTCATTAAAAAAGGGCCGGTAAAACCTCCGTAAGTGGCAGGAGTATCGGTAAACCCGTAAGCGAACCAGGCTCCCTGGTCGGAATACATGAGCATATCCCTGTCCTTTTTCGATCGGGGTTCGCCTGTATAATTTATACTGTTTTTGGTGAGTTCCAGATTGGTGTGCAACCTGCGGTCTTTATCCGGTTTATCCTGTTGCGGCCGGTTACAGGCCAGAAACAGGGACAGCATGCAGGCTGTTCCGTAAAATATATGCTTGTTCATTTTTCCATTACAATTTTTCCCATGTGAATATTAACTCAACGGAAGAAAAACCTGAAAGGAAATAAGTATCGTGAAGTAACTACAAAAATGCGCTTTGCATTTTCCGGACCCCGCTAAATTACAAAAAAATCAGAAACTGTCTAAATTTTGTTTTTGGAATATTTTATAGTGTATTTTTTCGTCAGGCGAAGGTATTTTGAGAGGCATAGTCATGGTTGCTGAGCTTGTCGAAGTATAGCTATGGACCGAAAAATAGCTGAAGCATGGCAGGACCGAACGTTAAGAAAACAGCCGACAGCTGTTTTTAGTGAAGGGGCCAGCTGGCGTGTGGGCAGCATAAAAGAACCAAAGGCGATGCCCTGAGCTTGCCTAAGGATAAAACTTAGACAGTTTCTCAATTTATTAACTTTAATTTAAAGATTCCTCAAAAAAAAATACATTTGCAATTAATGAACTCTTTTTTAACTGAAGCGAGTTCAATGCTCCAACTTTACCGGAATGCGACAAATAAGCATTTTTAGCATAGCACATTGAATCAAAAATTAATTTTAAGGGAAATACGCAAACAAAACCGAAAGGTTTTTAGCAGCTTGTTCCGGGAACTTTATGAAGACCTCGTAAACTATGCCCGCGGTTACTTGTTTGACCGGGATACGAGTGAGGACCTGGTACAGGAGGTGTTTCTCCATATCTGGGAAAAGGCAGACCGTATAGAGATCAGGACATCCCTGAGGTCCTACCTGTTTTCTATGGTCAGGAACCGGGCCATTAACCATTTAAAATCCCTTAAGATCGAGGATTCCCTGAACCTGCTGGAACTCAACAGCAGTCTTGCCGCCGAAGCAGAGACCGAAACACCGTCTGAAGACGACAGGCAATTTATCTATGGCAGGATCAGGCAAAAACTGGAAGCGCTCCCCCAGAAAATGCAGGAGATCGTAAAATTGCGCTTTATCGGTAATTACAAATATTCCGAGATCGCCGAAGAGCTCGGCATCTCCGTCAATACGGTAAAAACACAACTAAAACGGGCGCGGTTGAAAATTATGGAAAGTTTTGTTATCGCGATCATGGTATTTCTGCATTACTTCCTCAAATAAACAGGCATTCTAAAAAGTTCATGACTTTGCGATTTTTTCGTCCTTTTCCATAGTATAGGCCTTATTTTACCCCTGAGATACACAAAGAAGGCACAAAGATGCACAGAGCGGTGTATAAAAATTTAAGGTGTAACCCGATCTTGTATCCGTGGCTCTCTTATAAAAGATTGATCGGTTTTCCCCATTAATTTTTTTCATTTTCTCATTTTTTTGTCACCCTTTTTTCCGGATATATTGTCTTAGTCATAAAAGACCATACAGCTGTGCAATGATAGATATTGAAATCATCCTGAAAAAAATAAACAATAACCTGACCCCGGAGGAAGCGGTCATTTTTAATACCTGGTACGAGGAATCCGAAGAACACCGGACCTATTTTGAATATGTTGCCGAAAACTACGGGAGGCAGGAGGAAAAAATAGACTGGGAACCGGCCTATGAAAAATGGAGCAAAAATTTACCGGAGGTTAAGAATCAACGTTTGCCTTACTGGAAATTTGCAGCCGCTGCCGCCGTTATAGCTGTTTCTCTCCTTGTTTTTTACAACAATGACGAAACCACCCCGGACACCCCTGAAGTGACAGAGAGTGCCTCCATAGAGGCCGGAAGCCACAAAGCGGTGCTAACCCTCGAAGACGGCTCTGCTATTGACCTGGAAGAAGGAAAAGACTATAAGAACAGCTCGGCACACAGTAACGGCCAGTCGCTCGTGTATAATCATAACCCGGACACTACGGACCAACCCCGGCACAACACCCTGACCATTCCCCGGGGAGGGGAATTTGAGCTCACCCTGGCCGACGGTACCAGGGTATGGTTAAACTCCGAATCGCAATTAAAATATCCCGTGTCTTTTTCGGGAAGCAAGCCCCGTACGGTAGAGCTTATCTACGGTGAGGCTTATTTCGAAGTATCACCGAGCACACAACACAACGGCACTTCCTTTAAGGTAAATACATCAGGCCAGGAGGTAGAGGTCCTGGGAACAGAGTTCAATATCCGGGCATACCGGGAAGAAAAGGAGATTGCCACCACACTCGTTGAAGGCAGTATTGTCCTCGGCGTTGATCATATACGCAGGGAACTCACCCCCGGGGATCAATCGGTTTACAACAAAAAAGACCATAGCGTAAACATATCCCCTGTAAATGTCCGGGACGAAATATCGTGGAAAGAAGGGCTGTTCAGTTTCAAAAACAAACCTTTGAAGGAGATCGTAAAAGTCCTGTCGCGATGGTATGATGTGGACATCAGGATCGAAAACCCCGAAGCGGGGAATATCAAATTCAACGGAGTATTCAACAAAAAACAGGATTTAGAGAACATCCTATTGATCATAGAAAACACTGACGAAGCAAAATTTGAAACTATTGGAAAAACAATTATCATGAAGTAACAAAAAGGGGATGGAGTTTAGACCTGGACAATTTAAACCTCCATCCCCGGCCAGATTAATTAAACATAACATTTAACTAACATCCAAATTTATGAAAACTAAATTTAATGGGTTCTGCATACCTATTGCAGAAAACATTCCGAAGATCCTTATGAAAATTTTTATCTTTCTGTGTTGCTTTACGGCTTTCGCATTCGGCCCCCGGGAGGGCTTTTCCCAAAATGCAAAGATCGAAATCAAATCGGACGTCAAACTCACCGTTGAGGAAGTTTTTGAACTTATCAAACAACAAACGGACTACAATTTCATCTACCGGTCCGACTGGTTCAGGAACGCTCCGAAGATCCCTTTGAAAAAAGGTGTTATCAGGGCCGAAGAGCTTCTTAAAAAAAGTTTGTCCCACGGGAATTTTAATTATTCCTTTACCCCGAACGGGGCCATACTCCTGGAAAAAATACCGGTTCCCGCTCCCAAAGAAGAAAAACCGCAGGAACTCCTGGTCAGCGGAACGGTCTCCGATACGGAAGGAGTTCCCCTGCCCGGTGCCACCGTTTTTATCAAAGGAGACGAATCTGTGGGGACACAGACGGATTTTGACGGAAATTATACGTTGGAGGTCCCCGGTCCTGAGACGGTACTGGTGTATCGCTATCTCGGGTTCACTCCGCAGGAAGTACAGGTAGGCTCCAACACCACCATCGATGTTCAGTTGAAAGAAGATGCCCAGAACCTCGAAGAGATCGTTGTTGTCGGTTATGGCACACAGAAAAGAAGCGATGTCACGGGGGCCATAAGTACGGTAAAAAGCGAGGACCTCACCCAGGTGGTCACTACCAATCCTACCGATGCACTTCAGGGAAGAGTATCGGGGGTTACCGTAACCACTTCCGGTGGTCCGGGCTCCGTAGCAGACGTCATGATCCGGGGTATCGGCAGTTTCGGTAACAACCAGCCGTTGTACATCGTTGATGGTGTCCAGGCCGACCCTTACTTCATAGACCCCAACAATATCGCTTCCATGGAAGTATTAAAAGATGCTGCTTCCGGGGCCATTTACGGTACAAAGGCGGCCAACGGGGTTATTATCATTACCACCAAAAAAGGAAAGTCAGGGAAACCCGTAGTGGAGATCAACTCATCCCTGAGCATCAAGAACCCCCGGAAAAAAATGAGATTGCTCGATGCCGAAGGCTATGTCAATGTACATCGCCAAATGTATGAAAACAGGGGTGCTTCACTGCCATCGTACGTACAAACCCCGCCGAATGTCGATACCGACTGGATAGACGCCACTCACAGGCAGGGGCTCATGCAACAACTCAATGCCAGGGTAAGCGGGGCCACCGAAACCATTAATTACAGCGTGGGCGGAAACTACGCCAACGAAAAAGGGCTCCTCATCGGCTCGGAATTCAGCAAAAAAGGGATCAACGCCAGTCTCGGCATTACAAAAGACAGGTTAAAGATCAATACAAATCTCAATTACAGCGAAACCCGTAATGAAGAATATAAGTTCTCCCTTCGCGAAACCTACCAGATATCGCCCCTGATCCCTATCTACGACGACAGCAAGGAATCCGGTTTTGGATACAGGGACGGCGATATTCCCAATCACAGGAATCCCGTAGGTGTAGACCACTTTCTCGAAGGGTATTCCAAATCCAAATATTTCCTGGGCAGTGTAGATGTTTCCTATGAGATCATCGACGGGCTGACAGCAAAAGCCAACCTGTCGCTGTCCAACCTTAACGGTTATACCTTTAATTTTAACCGGCCCTTTAAGGTAGGGGCCGTACAGGAAGAAGCCGATATATACCCCGCCATTTCCGAATACCACTCCGAAGAACGGAGGATCAACCAGCAATATACCCTGCATTATGAGTTCGACCTGGGCGAGAACAACTTCCAGCTCCTCGCCGGCTACCAAAGGATATCCGAACCTTTCAAAGAGACCCTTGCGGAGGCCGCAGGCTATAAATTTGACGATGACGGGGAAACCAAGATCCCTGCAACCATCCTGGACCCTGATTTTAAGACCCTCAATACTTTTAAGGACGGTACTTACAGTGCTTCGGGCACCAATGCCAAATACGCACTGGTCTCCCAATTCGGGCGTATGAACTATGCCTATAAGAGCCGCTATCTTGTGCAGGCGAGTATACGGAGGGACGGTAGCTCCAAATTCGGAAAAAATAATCGATACGGGTATTTTCCTTCCTTTGCGCTGGGGTGGAAAATTACGGAAGAGGCCTTTATGAAGAACCAGGATATCTTTAACTTTCTGAAGCTCCGGTATAGCTGGGGACAGGCCGGTAACGATTCTGCACTGGGGTATTACGATTATGTCGCTTTGATCGAACAGGGAAAAAGCCAGGACGACGGCGGGTATGTTTTCGGTGATCCGCAGACTTCCTACCAGGGAAGTATTGCCCGCGACCTGCAAAATGACGATCTGCAATGGGAGACCAATACTTCCTCTAACTTCGGACTGGATTTCGCCAGCCTGGGCAACAAGATACAGGGAGCTGTCAACTATTACCAGAGCCGTACCTCCGACCTTTTGATCACCAGTGTCATAGAACCCTCGGGCGGAGTCAATGACCCTGTGAACAATGTGGGCGAATTCAAAAACAGCGGGCTTGAGTTTGAAATAGGTTACAACAACAGGGACCACGACTTCAAATACAGTGCCTTCGGTACATTTACCACGATAAAAAGCGAAGTGACCAAGCTGAGCAGCAATGACCAGGTCATCTATGGTGCTGGCCTGAAGTACGGATCCGACCACTTTGTCAACCAGACCAGGGTGGGTTATGAACCGGGTGCCTTTTTCCTGCCTGCGGCCGATGGCATATTCCAGAACCAGGCGGAGATCGACGCCCATAATCTGGATGGCGTACCGATCCAGCCTCTTGCCCAACCCGGAGATATGCGCTTTATAGATCAGAACAATGACGGGGTAATAGACGACAAAGATGCGGTCTACCAGGGCACTGCCATTCCGAAATATGAATACAGCTTAAACCTCGCTGCCGAATACCGGAATTTCGACTTTAACATCTTCTTCCGGGGTGTGGGCGGAAACAAAATATACGACGGTAACGGCTTTGAGACCCTGGGTATGGACGGCGGACGCAATTTCAGGGTAGAGACCCTGAACGCGTGGACCCCTTCCAATACCAATACAGATATTCCCAGGGCTGTGCTGGAAGATCCCAACAAAAACACCAGGGCTTCTACCCGATTCCTTCACAATGGCGACTACCTGAGGATCAAGACCATTCAGCTGGGATATTCCATTCCATCGGATGTTCTGGACAAAATGGCCATGAGCAAACTGCGTATTTACGTGACCGGGCAAAACCTGTTCACCTTTACCGGCTATGACGGCCTCGACCCGGAAGTTGCCGGGGAGATCCTTTCCAGGGGTATTGACCGATCGCTCTATCCGAAAAGCAAATCGTTTATTTTAGGAGTTCAACTACAATTTTAAAGACCGTTACAATGAAAACACTATATAAATCCCTTTCCATTTTATTGGTGATCATATTCGCCACCTCGTGTAATGATGAAGATTTTCTCGAAGAAAAGTCACCGGACAAGCTGACCTCCGAATCGTATTGGCGGGATGTCAATGACGCCGAATCCGGGCTGGTAGCCGCCTATTCGGAGCTCGAGTCCAGGAGCGAGTTCTGGGACGGCTGGCAGGAAGGCCGCCCGGTAGTGGAATATTTCAGGTCCGACTATGCCCTTCCCGGGCCGGATGCTTCCAATTATGCCCACTGGATGTCCATGTTCAATTTTACATACGACAATGCCCATACTTTTATCAATATACTGTGGTCCACCAATTACAAAGGCCTTAATTATGCGAACCAGGTGCTCACCAAAATAGAGGAAATAGCTCCCGATAAAATTTCTGATGCCGATAAAAAAAGGATCATAGGAGAAGCTACCTTTTTGAGAGGCTATTATCACTTTAAATTGCTTACGCTCTATAAACAGATCGTATTGAGGGAAGAAATGATCACCTATGAGACCCTGGACCGCCCCCTGGCCGAACGGCCGGAAGTATGGGAATCCATCCTCACCGATTTTCAGCATGCGGCAGAAGCATTGCCCGCAGAAATATCGCCCGAAAACTACGGAAGGGCCACCAGGGGGGCTGCCCTGGCCTACCTGGGAAAAGCCTATCTGCACAAAGCGGGGGACCCGACCTCTGCTTCCGGAAATGAGTTTGAAAATGCTGCGGCTGCTTTTAAACAAATTGTCGATGCAGGCACCTATACGCTGGAACCCGATTATCAAAGCCTTTTTAACGGACATAATGAAAACAGCAGCGAATCTGTCTTCGAACTCCAGTTTAAAGCCGGGGATGCCAATTCCTGGAACGCCACTATACTGCACGCCTTTATTGCCGACTGGTCCTTTGGCGGCTGGGGAGGTATCGAGGCCACCATGGGGCTGGTGGAAGAAATGAAAAAGGAAGGCCCCGTAGCAAACGACGGACGGTATGACAACAGGCTCTACAACACCCTCTATTTCAGGGACCCGTTCTACAATGACCCCAACACCAGCGAAATGCGGGGAAGCACCTGGGATACACTTATGCTGACCCAGTACAAGGACCTCCATGAAAACCATGCCTATTTCAGGAAATGGCTGCCCGATTATGACGAAGACAACGGCTATATAGGACTCAATGTAGTGCTTATGAGATATGCCGACGTCTTGTTGATGTATGCCGAAACACTGAACGAAACAGGGAATACGGCAGAGGCTGTAAACCTCATTAACCAGGTAAGGGACATTCACGGAAACATGCCTCCCGTTACGGCCAGCTCCAAAGAAGAGGTTAAAGAACACATCATTCACGAACGTACGATGGAGTTCACATTAGAATCCACCCGCTTTTTTGACCTTCGCCGGTGGGGCATGCTCGACAGCGCCATGAGCAAGGCCGGAAGAACCAATTTCAGAAGCGAACAACACGCTTACCTACCTGTACCCCAGACGGAAATACAGGCCAATCCGGAAATAGACTGATAAAGTTTATAAGTCCGCATTTTCAACAATAAAAAAACACCTGATAATCTCAGGTGTTTTTTTATTTTCACATTTGGCCCTGATCAAGGCTAACACGGCTTCTCCTACTTCGGCAGGCTCAGCACAGGCCTTCATCTGAAGAGGGGAGCTTTTTGAGGTTTGTTAAAATATAGAGGTACTCAAACAACCAAAATTTAACGCATCAATCGTATTGTCCTGTTATAACTATACTACTTTTCTTTTTTATACTTCTCCGCAGTTTCTTCAAGTAATTGGTCCAGATCAGTTTTGCTGTATACCTTGTTCTTTTTGATCAGGGTATGGATATCCCTGGTCGCTTTAATGTCTTCTACGGGATTAGTGTTCAGCAACAGTATATCTGCGACCTTTCCTTCCGCTATGCTTCCGTAATAATCTGACAGGTCAAAGAACTCAGGCCCGTTGACTACGGATGTTTGCAGGGCTTCAAGCGGGGTGAGTCCGCCGTCTACGTATATTTCGAGTTCTTCATGCAGTGCAAAACCGGGGTAGATATAGGAGTTGAGGAACCCGGCATCCGTACCTGCAACGATGTTCATTCCGGATTTTTGTATGATCGGGATCAGGGAGAGCAGTTTTTCAAATCTTTTGTGCCTGGCCTCGATATCTTCTTTTGATGCCTTGCTGGCCCGGTCTATTCTCCATTCGTAGGTTTTTATAAGGCCGGGGCCAATATAGCTGAGTTCCGGGTCGGAAAGATGGTCGTCCTGGTCCAGGTATGAGATAATTTTACTGCCGATGAGGGTTGGCAGCACCACCGTTCCGTTGGCATCCAGTTTTTTGTATTTCTCTACCGCCGCTTCAACGTCGAATGATTCCGACAGTAAGGACTGTGCGGCCCCGTAATCGAGCGTGCCCTCCTTCACCTTTGATACGATCTCCTCTTCCTTTGCCGATGCGGCCTTAAGCATATACCCCATGTGTTCCACGGAGCTCAATCCGGCATCCGAAACCTCTTTAATGGTCAGTGCAAAAGGGATGTGCCCGGAAGTTCTGTATCCTCTTTTCGTAGCCTCCTTTACGCTTTTCATAAACAGCTCGGGGCTAAGGGCATTGTCGGTTATTTTTACAAAATCGACCTGCAGTTTATCGAGGGAATCCAGGGCCTTCTCCAGCTCTTCTTCATTTTCGATCTCCAGATCACCGGGCCAGATGGAATTTTTTCCTTCCAGCTTCGGCCCTGCTGTAAATATAGAAGGCCCTGCCAGGGTCCCCTCTTCTACCTGTTTTTTCCATTTTAACACCGCCGGGCTTATATCGGCAGCACAATCCCTTATCGTCGTTACCCCGTTTGCGATGTATAGTGGCAACAGGTTCTTGTTTTCGGCGACCAGGGTATCCCCTCCACCGAAATGCATATGCATGTCCCAAAGCCCGGGGATCACATATTTTCCGCCGGCATTTACCGTTTGGGCGGCCTTCCACTTCCCGGCAGTTTCCGAGGAGGCGATCTTTTTAATGGTATCGCCTGTAATTCCGATGCTTTGCCCTTCGGTGACCTCTCCGGTTCGGGTATTAATGATACTGGCGTCTTTAATGACAATATCGAATTGCGGCCGGACCTCTTTTTCGCATGCTATACACAATAAGCCTGCAACAATCCATAAGCTGATTTTTTTCATCTTCAATATATTTGTTATCTATTACTTTGCCCCGGCTTTCTTTAAAATAGCTGCGATCTCCTTAAATCCTTTTTGTTCGGCATGCATCAAAGGGGTAACGCCGTCGTTATCGGGAATATTAACATTGCACCCCGCATCTACCAGTAATTGTACGATCTCTACATGCCTGGGGCCGCCATTACTTAAAACAATGGCTTCCATCAGGGCTGTCCACCCGAGCTTATTGACATGATCGATGGGGAAATCATCCAGTTTCAGTAATTCTTTGACCGTGCTTACATGCCCGCGTTCACAGGCCGGTATCAGGGCTGTACCACCATACCTGTTTACGACCTTATAATCGACCTTTCCGCTGTTCAGGCACAGCTTCAGTATTTCCAGGTACCCATTGGCCCCTGCATAAAGGAACGGACTGGTTAAAATATGGTCCCGGGCATTTACATCGGCACCTGCTTTGATGAGCACCCCGGCAGCTTCTACATTGTTTTCGTAGGTTGCCAACATTAAAGCCGTTCTTTTTTTAGCGTCTTTAGCCTCCAGGTCCACTCCTTTTTTAAGAAGTTTTTGAATGGCCGCTACATCATTCTTTTTTGCAGCCCGCCACAATTCTTTTTCCGCAGGGTCATCCGGCTGGGCACAAGCACCCGAAACGCTGGCGAACAGGCATATCAGGATATTGAACACTTTTTTTTGTCTACTTCGCGGTCTCATTAGTTTTTTCTTATTTTTTAACAAAAATAATGACATAACACCCGCTAACAGTTGCACATATCATGGGTTTTATTGCACTTTTTATGAATTTCAGGATATTATTCCGTGATCTCACAATTTTACAGGTGGTCGTGCTGCCGTGAAGAAATTGCGCTTCAAAAGAGTATTAGCTCTTCCTCAGCAAAGGCTGTGTACTGCAACGAAAGGCCCCGCCAAAGCTCCGGGTGATCCGGAAGTCCACATATTCAACATGTACACCGTGGTTTGCTATCCTGTCACCGATATGGCGAAATGCAGGGTCGGTGACATAGACTTCCGGGCTCAGGGGCAGGCCATTGGTGGCCAGCTGTGTGGTTTCGTCATAGGTAACCGGGATCTTGGTCCAGCGGTTTAGTTTTTCCGGAATTCCATCTGCAAAGGCTTCTTCACATACTATCATTAAACCTTCCCGGACAAGCCCCATAGCACAATCCAGGTGAAGGATGTCTGGCTTGAGCCTTACGATCTCCAGCGTATAACCCAGGGGCTTAATGAGTTTTTCCAGCCATCGGGCTCCGAGTTCATTGGAGGCCAGGCCGGATATCCCCACAAAAACATGCTTGTCCAATACAAGTACATCCCCGCCTTCTATAAACGGCCCTTTTCCATGGGCAGGATCATCTTTCTCTGCAACTTCCGGGGCAGGAGCGGCCACATAAGTACAATCTGAGGGATAGACATATTGCAACATGATATCCCGTAACGGAAGGACCTCCCGGCGACGGTGCCGTAAGCGAAGTGCCCCTTCCACAACAAAATTCCCCACAGTGAAAAAGGGATCGCGGGTAAAGAAATTGGCATAACCATCATCGCCGGCAATTAACTTTTCGGCCTGCTTCAATTTCCTCGGGCGTAAAATTTCCACTCCATGCCCGGCCAGCAATTGTTCAAAATCCTTTCTTTCTCCTTCCCAGGCCCGTTGAATTTCGGGGAAGGCAGCGGCATAGTCTGCTCCCCGATTCTTTAATACCTCGTCCCGTGCTTCCGGGGTTAAAAATCTCAGGTCCTCTATACGGGGTTCCCGCGGTATCCCAAATTCAGACTCGGCCAGGACCACTTTGCGCAAGGGTGCAAACTCACTTTCGACAAAAATCATTTTTATATAAATATTATTACATTTTCCTGGCATGTACCCGAAACATGCCGGGGGTCATTCCTTCGCTTTTTTTAAAGAAGCGCGAAAAATAAGCGACATCCGAAAATCCCAGGCCATAGGCGATCTCCTTGACAGAAAGCGGGGTCACTGCCAATAAACGCCGTGCTTCCAGGATAATGCGATTTCTTATTTGTTCGCCGGCAGTTTGTTTTAATTGTTTTTTACAAATGGTATTCAGGTAATTCGCGGTTATGTGAAGATGATCGGCATAAAACTGAACGGAACAATGCTCCTTAAAATACTTTTCGATCAGGCTCTTAAATTCCAGGACGATCCTGCCTTGCGGATGAACACATCTTTCTTCGGCATATTTTTTTTGTAAACGCTCTACTAATAACAGCACGATCCTGAGCCGGTCTGCAAGGATCATGTCCGATAGGGCATCCCTGGTTATCAGCTCTTCTTCAATACGGATAAGTTCTCCGGCCAGTTCATTGGTTTCTGCCTCCGAAAGTTCAAGCATCGGGTTTTCGGCAAAAATATGCTGATGTATGTGAAGCCGCTGAAGTTTTTCCGCAAATGATCCGGAAAATACAAACTGGAACCCCTCCGTATTTTTATTGAGCTTCCATTTGTGTACCTGCCCGGGCGCCAGAAAAAACAGGGTATTATCCCTGACCTCGTAATCGGTGAAATCTATGGTGTGCACCCCGCCTCCCTTCAGGACGAGAAAGATCAGGAAAAAATCGTGTTTATGAGGGGTGTCAATAACTTCCTTTCCGTTTACATTATGACGTAAAAGCGACATATGGTCCAGGTGATCTTCATACAGATCATTAATACCTATAATGGGAAAAATATCCTTTTCGTTCATCACTTTTCCGGGGGATCGTTATTTAGTTATCTGGGTATAAGATAAAAATACTTTCTTAAAGAGATCGGCAGGTATGGTGTATTGATCATATTATTTCGTAATTAAAACAATTTCAATTGCTGTTTATGCCCATCGCTTATTTTATTTGTTCTCCGGACCATTCAACGGTGCGTTTTGAAAAAATAATCACAAGCAGCACGAGCGTCAGGCCAATGCCCAGCATGGAAACACCGTGCCATCCGGCCAGTTCATAAGATACGGCCCCGATACTCGTGCCGATGGCCCCGCCGATAAAGAAACTGACCATATAGATGGTATTGATACGGTTCCTGGCCTCGGGATATTTTGAAAATATAATATTCTGGTTTGTAATGTGAAGTGCCTGCATACCGAGGTCAATTAATATAACTCCCAGTATAAGCCCCAGGATGGAGTGTTCGGATTCCCACAAGATCCCCCAGGACAGTAGCAACAGTATCCCGGAAGTTATTAAGATCGGCCTTCTGCCTATCCTGTCATTCCATTTACCTACCAAAGAGGCGGCTACTGCCCCGACAATACCGACAAGTCCGAATGCACCGGTAACTCCGCTGCCGTATCCGAAAGAATCTTTCATCAAAAAGACCAATGTGGTCCAGAACGCACTCAATCCGGCAAATGCCAGGGCCCCACGTAATGCTGCCAGGCGGATAGTGGCATCCTCTTTTACATATCCTGCAATAGACCGCATCAAGGCTTTGTAAGTCCCCTTATACGCCGGGTCTATCCTGGGCAGTTTCCATCTCAGTATCCAATAGAGCACCATCATTGCAATGGCAGCAATGACATACACCCGGCGCCACCCGAACTGCTCCCCTATCAGGCCGCTGAGGGTCCTGCTTCCCAGAATACCGATAAGCAGGCCGCTCATAACGATACCGATGGCACGCCCGCGATTTTCTGCATGGGCCAGATGAGCAGCCATAGGTACGAATAACTGCGGAATGGAAGAAGTGAAACCCACCAGGAAACTACTGATGATCAATGTGCTCAGAGAAGGAGAAAATGCCGTTATAAAAAGGGCTATGATCATCACCAGGAAATCGATATCCAGTATTTTCTTGTTCGAGACCTTATCGCCCAAAGGTATGATGAACAGCAACCCCAGGGCATATCCCAATTGTGTGGACAGGGCTACATGGCTTACTTCGGCTTCACTGACGTGAAAACTACGGGCTATCTGATCGAGCAAAGGCTGGTTGTAATATAAATTAGCTACGACCAGGCCTGCTGAAAAACTCATTAAATACAGCGTGGCATTATTGATCTTTGACGACATTCCTGCTTATTGTTTATTATAGCTATTACTGTTCAAAAAAGTGTGTTTTCCTGAACTCCGTTACAGCTATTTGATTTTAGCAGGCAAAGAAAGGCCTAAATCCGGTCAAAAACATTGACCTGGAGCAATATTTTCAGAAACCGCCGTAATTCCGTACTTCGATTTTCTTAAGGACTTTTTTGTAGCAGACGGGACAGGGTTATAAGATTGATGGAGATTGATGGAGATTGATGGAGATTGATGGAGATTGATGGAGATTGATGGAGATTGATGGAGATTGATGGAGATTGATGGAGATTGATGGAGATTGATGGAGATTGATAATACAAATTTCGATAAATTTCTACAAATCTCCATAAATTACAATAAATGACACACATCAATTACCGAATACCGGATAATTCTTAAACATTTCAATTTCAATCTCATTCAAGCTGTCATATCTTTGATTTCAACCTGCTGAGGGTGGAAGGAGACATGCCGAGATAGGATGCTGCCAGCTTGTTGGAGACGCGAAGTAGAAAATCGGGTTGCATTTTGAGCAGGAGCTGTACTTTTTCCAGGGCACTGTATCCCTGGAAACTATATATCCGCTTCTGGTTGCTGATAAAACTAAATTCCAGGATCTCCCTGTAAATCCGGTCAAATTCGTTGTATTCCGATACCAGGCCGTAAAAGTCCTTTCTGGAAATGACGAGCAATTCCGATCTTTCAATGGCCTGGAGGTATTCGTGTGCGGGCTGCTGGTCTATAAAACTCGGCAGTGTGGTGCAGAATGTCCTTTCAAAAGCAAAAAAACGGGAAAGTTCAACGCCTTCGCTGTTGATGGTAAATATACGTACCGCCCCTTTATTGATAAAGTAAAAATACCGGCATACTTCCCCGAAATCAATAATGATCTCGTTCTTTCGTACCTTTTTCCATTGAAAGCGATCGAGTATACAGGACAGATCCGATTCGGGCAATTCCGACCTTTCCGAAAGGTATGCTTTTAAAATGCTGTACATGGACGGGGAATGTTAGAAAAATAAAGATATAAAATAGTTTCAGGACATTGCTTTGTACTTTTTCCATGTGCCGCGCCTTATTTTACCACAAAGCGATGCCCTGAGTAAAGTCGAAGGGGCTCACAAAGCAGGCACAAGGTAACACAGGGATTCTCATATAAAAGCTCAATAATTTTATAGCGTTTGTTACCTTAGGTTTTAATGAGGTAGGCACATCTGCGGGCCCCGGCAAGAATATGGTCTACACGCTTCACGACGGCTTCGTCGCCCAGGACGGTCTGGAAGGTTCTCAGTTCGGTGCTGCAGAAGTTTTGGCAGGCCTTGGCAGCTTCACAAATAGGACAGTGATTTTCCAGGAGCAGATAACCTTCGTCCGTTTTTTCGTAATGGGCCATGTATCCCTCCTCTTCCCGTATACGGGCCAGTATCCTTATTTTTTCTTCCAGGTCCTTAGCCTCCTGCATTTGCCCGCTGTATTTCTTTATATTATCCTCTCCGGCCGAGGCAATCACCTTGTCCAGGGCATTTTCCCCAAGGCTCTCCCGGATGGTTTGTATCAGTTTTACGGTAAGGTGCCCGTGCATATCCGGAAACCTGGAATGCCCTTTCTCCGTCAACGACCATATTTGTTGCGGCCGGCCCCTTCCCCTGGATATGCTTTCGGACTTTACAAGGCCTTCTCCCGAGAGTTTCATCAACTGAAAACGCGCCCCTTCTGTAGTGATCCCCAATTCCACCGCAATTTCCTTAAGGCTCTTTGGCCCCTGGTTCTTTAGTATCCAAATGGCCTTTTCATTTTCGGAGACATCTTTTTTCATAATAAACAAAGTATTTATTTGGTTTAATAAACAAATATATTATATTTGTACTGGAAATAACGTTCAATTCTTCAAAATAACAAAATTATGTCATACCAATTACCGGAACTGCCATACGGATATGATGCGCTGTTCCCATATATCGACGGAGAGACCATGCAAATCCATCACTCCAAACATCATGCCGGTTATGTTAACAAGTTAAATGCCGCCCTGAAAGATGCGGGAATTAACCCGAACAGCATAGAAGGCCTATTGGAGAACGCATCGTCCCTTCCCCCGGCTATCAGAAACAATGCCGGCGGGCATTACAACCACTCCCTTTTCTGGGAGGTCCTTTCTCCCGGGGGCGGTAAAAGGCCTTCCGGCGAGCTGGCCGGGGCCATTGACAAACAGTTTGGCTCTTTCGATGCCTTTAAGGATGCTTTTCGCAATGCAGCCGCTTCCCGCTTTGGTTCGGGCTGGGCATGGCTTATATTCGACAGGGACGGGGAACTAAAAGTCACTTCCACGCCAAACCAGGACAACCCTTTGATGGATATTGCCGAAGAAAGAGGCACCCCCCTCCTGGGCCTTGACGTTTGGGAGCATGCCTATTACCTGAAATATCAAAACAAACGCCCGGAATATATCGAAGCGTTCTGGAACATTGTCAACTGGAAAGAAGTGGAAAAAAGATACCTGGAGCTTCTCTAATGCCCTCCATTGTGCCGGGGCCCGGCATTTCCCCCGCCGGGCTCCGGCTTTCCACCGGTTAATATGTAACAGCTATTGCTTCATGGTATTCCACGGCAAACCTTATACCTTAAATTTCCTTTCCTTATGGAACACTATCAAAGCATATTCACTCACCTCAACCAATCCCTCCGAAGCGGAAACACCGACGGGTTCAAAGCACTGGTGAACTCCATATCCCGTGAAGTCCTCTTTATCGACCTTAGCTCCAGCAGTCTTATATGCGGGGGCCAGGCATATCCCTACCTGGAGCTGCACCGTTTTTTAAAACCGCTCTCCATCCGGTACGTCATCGTTGTCCAGGCGCATACTCCCTTCCCGGAAACATCATTGCTGCCACCTTCATGGTTAAGATTATCGGGCTGGGGCCATAGCTTATGGCAGGCCTATGCCGAACTTTACGCCTTAAACGAGATTTCTCCAGGCCGTACCAGCCTTCCTTTAGAATTGAAGGTCATGAGCAAAACCTTGCAGTTGTGCCGGCTCGAAGATCTGCGAAAAGCCTTCCGGGAAAGGAACATTGTTAATATATTTGGCTGGGTTTACAACCAGGAACAAAAGGAGGTTACGGACCTTAATACCGACCTGTTGCTTACGCTGGACGAGATATCGCTATACAACAACCCGGAATATATGCTCTCCTGACCCGATGGGGAGCCTCCATTACACCAAAGAAGGAAATCGATCACTCCGGTACAAGGTGTAGTTAAAATTTATAGCAATAAATACTGAAGAAATAATGTTTTACAGGATATCAAAAGGACCAAAGAGATAATATCACCGTCCGAACTGTACGGCCAGAAAAGTAAGTATCAACACCAGGGCCAGGATAAATACCGGCCTGTATTTCCTGACCGGAGTTCTCCCGTATCGTACGGCCAGGTTTATTTCCCTGTACTTTTCTTTGTGCATATTATATTTATTGTATACCCCTTTACAATGGTGGCAAGTAAGGTAAAATTCTTTTTTAAGCGGAAAAACCGGGATCCAGAACACGTAAAATCTCTTTGTAATACTTTGTACTCCTGTCTCGTTATCCATGCCGCAATTCGGGCATTTTACTTCTCTTGTCTTTTTCTTCTTTAATGTCGAAGACCCCGTTCCAAAAAACTTCATGTATGAAAATTTTAATTCAAAACCTCGTTATATCACCAGTTCCTGGTTTATAGCGATCATAAAACATTGTAAGGTTGATTTTGAAAAAAAGGGGTAGTTTCGGGATAGTCCAACAAAAAATGCTATCTGCATTTGCGTAATAGAAATGATTCAATGTAATAAGACTTTTTATACTTTTCTGACCCACACCAATAAGTGGTCATGTCGTTTATACCCCCGAAAGATACTAAATAAAAAAGAAATGTTAAAATAAAAAATAATATTATTGTTTCTGTTAAAATGCCAAAAGGGTTATTTTGAGCGTATAAACCTGCCCGTTTTCAAGTCGCTTTTGGCCACTTAAAAAGCCTGCTCCCCCATGATATATTTTTCTTTGTGGTTCTTTGTGAATGCTCCGAGCAACTTTGTGTAATAGAGCTGTTTCACAGAGACACACAGAGGCCTCACAGAGGTTCACAAAGATTTAATCATGGGTTTAGTCAATATAAGTATCCGGGCAATAAGGTTAGCTGAGATCGCCCCACTTCTCCTCTACTTCCCTGAGCTGGGACAGGTCGTTGATATTTTGAAAGCACCAGGGCTTTTCTTCCGCTACGGGGGGTAGCAGGACATGTTTGTTTTCCAGGATAAAATCGGTCATTTTAAGCCTTCCGGAGGCTATGTATTCTTCCAGTTTTTGCTTCAGGGAACGGGGATACAGGGCAAACAGGGGGTTGACCTGTCCCAGCAGCACAGGAGCGACGATCTTGTCATGGCCTGTATCACTGAGCAATCTCTCAACCATTTCCACAGGGATCAAGGGCATATCACAACCGGCCAGCAACACCATATCGGCAGTCGTATGTTCAAAAGCCGTAAACAAACCGCCCATCGGCCCTTTTCCGGGGACCATATCGGGATAGACCTTCAGGCCAAAAACTTCATAGGCATTATTATTGGCCACGATCCGGACCGGTAGTTCTGCTTTTTGCAGTGTTGCCAGGATATAGGATATCATGGGCTTTCCCCTGAGGAGCGCCAGCCCCTTATCGGTTCCCATCCGGGTACTTTTCCCCCCGGCGAGGACAAAGGCTTCTATGGTGTTGTTCTCTTTCAAAAATTTACGGGTTTGTGCGGTATTCTTACCTGTTCCTTTTTCAGGCGAAAGGCTGCGGTGAGCCCTTCGACACTCCGACAAGTAATATACTGAGTCTACCGAAGTGCTTAGTACAGGCGGGTTTAGGATAAACTAAAGTCGGGGTACTTTTTTTGGGGTGAATCGGCCGGGGTTTCAGAATTATTTTCAAACGTTAGGGGTTTATCAGTGGCTCGGGCTTTCTAACCCTCCGATCCCGATCAGAGATCGGGACCACCTCCCTTTGTCAAAAGGGAGGAGCCTTTTTTGGGTTTAAAAAAACATTAATTACCAGAGGTAAAAAAGGGTCTTCCACCAAAGTAGACTTTTTGTTCTAAATATGCAACGGGTTACTCCTTTTTGTTCGTCTCCTTTTGGTTATTTCCTTTTTTCTGTGACTTTTTCAACGGGTCGGGCAGGTAGCGTAATAGCCAGAAAGAAGCCAGGGCCAGCAGAAAAGAACCTATAAAGGTGGTCAGGGCAAAATAAATATTGTCCTGCAATGCGTTGTTGAGTGCACCGAACAAAAACCAGATCTGAATGCCTACAAAAAGGATAAGCAGCACTATAATGGCGGTCATCAGTGTATTGGTCTTGTTGGGATGTGCTTCGTTCTGCGATCTTCTGAAATTGCTCATGGCCTATACGGTTTGCTCCTGTTGTTCTTCTCTTACATATACTTTTCCGTCCCTTACCACCACTTCCAGCCTGGGAAGGGGCCTGGGCGGGGGGCCCTGTAACACTTCGCCCGTATCTGCACTGAAAAATCCATGGTGACAGGGGCATTCTATTTTCCCCAGGTCTTCCCGGTATCTCACGGCACATGTGAGGTGTGTACATTTTTGTTCAAAAGCCCGCCATTCGTTTTCTTCCAGGTGAATAAGGATATAGGGAATGATTTTGCTCCCTTCAATTTCGAACTGGAACATCTTACCGACAGCCACTTCGTCCGCGTTGCAGACAAAATGTTCACCCTCCAGCGGTTTTGCGGGGAAAGCCAACGCCTTAATAACGATTACACCGTTACCCAATGCAAGCGTCCCCGAAAGCAGGCCGAGAAATTTTGCAAACTCCCTCCGGCCTACATGGGTAGCCTGTTCTTCCTCTATCGGAAAATCGCTTTTCCAGGAGGGTATTTTTTCGGGGCGGTGATGAAGCTCTTTTTCAGCCATGATGTACAGGTTTATTCTACGATCAACTGATGGGTTCCTTTGGGCATCATTATGCTCACTTTGGTATTGACCTCCTGCTTCCCGAATTTAAAGGAATTTACAGGAACGCTGTCCGGCCGCATCCGTTCGATCTCTTCTCTTGTCCCGTAAAACAGGGCCTGGCTCGGGCAGACCGTGGCACACATGGGTTTCTTTCCGGCACTGGTCCGGTCGTAGCACATATTGCATTTCATCATCAACTCGGCTTCTTCCATTTTTTTGGGTACGCCGAAAGGGCAGGCCAGAACGCAATTGGAACACCCGATACACCGGGAGGTGTTGGCAGAATGGACCACTCCAAAATCATCCTTGTGGATGGCATCGGCCGGGCATACATTGGCACAGGCAGGGTCTTCGCAGTGCATACACACCTGTACGGTGGTTTGCACGCTTTCCGCACGGTTTACGTAATTGACGTGTATCATGCTTTCCTGTCCGTTGGTTTCACACTCTGCACAGGCCATTTCACAGGCATGGCAACCTATACAGCGTTGCATGTCTACGAAAAAGGCCATTTCCTGGTTGTAATCGGTGGCTGGCATCTTATTTATTTTTCAGGGTTGAACTTCAATTCTGTTCCTTTTGTCTTCACAGCCCGCTTTGATAGGCTGTCTCTGTCATGGTATCGGGCACCTGTTCTCCCAGGGGGGTCAACCGGCACGCACATACCTTGAACTCGGGGATCTTGGATATGGGGTCGAGGTTTCCGATGGTCAGTTGGTTAGCGGAGTGCTTTCCTCCCCAGTGATACGGGATAAACACTGTATCTTCCCGGATGGTTTCCACTACCTGCGCAGGAAATTCCGCCTGTCCCCTCCTGGTCTCTACACGGACCAGGTCCCGGTCCTTTATCCCGTATTGCAAAGCCAGTCCGGGATGTATTTCCAGCAGGGGTTCGGGATACTGGTCTACGAGCTTGCCTATTCTCCGGGTGGAAGTTCCGCTAAGGTATTGGGAGACCACCCTTCCCGTGGTCAGTACAACAGGGTATTCCCTGTCCGTAACTTCCGAGGCCGGCCGGTATGGCACGGGGTTGAAATGCGCCCTGCCGTCGGGGGTTTTGAATTTCCGGTCTTCCCACAACCTCGGGGTCCCGGGATGGTCAAGAGAGGGACAGGGCCAGAAAATGCCCATATTGTCCACGATCTTTTTATAGGTGATCCCATAGTAATCGGCTGTTCCTCCCCGCGAGGCGATACGCAGTTCGTTAAATATGGCTTCGCTGGAAGCATAATTGAATTTGTCTCCCACCCCGAGCCTTGCGGCCAGTTCCATAAGTATCTCCCCGTCCCTTCTCGCCCTGCCGGGAGGGGTTACGGCCTCATTTATTTTCACTACCCTTCCTTCGGCAGTGGTCACCGTTCCCTCTTCCTCTTCGTGCAGCGACCCGGCCATAACAATATCGGCATGGCGGGCGGTTTCGGAGAGAAAACTGTCAATACACATATAAAACTCCAGTTTTTCGAGAGCTTCCCGGACAAAATTGTTATTGGGCAATGACACCAGCGGATTAAAACAAATGGATATCAACCCTTTGATCTCGCCCCGGTGGATCGCTTCGATCTGTTCGTAGGCGGTAAGGCCTTTTCCGGGCATTTCCTTTTCATCGATCCCCCATACTCCGGCTATGTATTTCCGGTGTTCGGGGTTGGTAATATCCCGGTTCCCGGGGAGCTGGTCGCACTTATGCCCGTGCTCCCTTCCTCCCTGGCCATTACCCTGGCCGGTGATGGTGCCGTATCCGCAATACGGTTTTCCTATACGCCCCGTAGCCAGGACGAGGTTGATACAGCTCAGCACGTTCTCCACACCCTTGGTATGGTGTTCTATACCCCGGGCATGGAGCAAAAAGCTGGTTTTAGCCTTTCCCCAGAGCCTGGCCGCTGCCATGATCTTTTCCTTCGGAATGCCCGTTTGTTCTTCGGCCCAGTCCAGGTCGTAATCCTTTACGGCGGCTATGGCCTCCTCAAACCCGGAGGTGTAGTTGTTTATAAAATCGTGGTCCAGCCAGTCATTGTCCGCCAGGATCTTCAGCATGGCACCGAACAGGGCCGAATCGCCCCCCGGTCTTACCGGCAGGTGCAGATCGGCTGTCCTGGCCAGGGGGATGACCCGCGGGTCTACCACGATCAGCTTTGCCCCGTTATCCCTGGCCTGCCAGATGTAGTGCGTCAGCGTGGGAAAGGTTTCACTGATATTGGCCCCCGCCACGATGATCACTTCGGCATGGGCCAGGTCTGCCCAGCTATTGGAGCTCCGGTCCAGGCCAAAGGCCTTTTTGTTCCCTCCCCCGGCGCTGACCATACAAAGCCTCCCGTTATAATCGAGATTTGCCGTTTTCAGGGCTACGCGGGCAAATTTTCCTACCATATAGCTTTTTTCATTGGTGATGGAAACCCCGCTCAGCATGGCAAAGGCATTACGGCCATATTTTTCCTGTATTCTTTTAACCTCGCTTACGGTTTTGGCCATGGCCCGATCCCATGATACAGGTTCAAAGCCTTTGCCTTCCACTCTTTGTATGGAGCTTAAGAGCCTGTCCGGGTGATTGTTCTGCAAATAGCGTTGCACCCCTTTGGGGCACAGGCGCCCCTCGTTGAACGGAAATTCCATCCAGGGCTCAAAACCCGTCACTTTGTTGTCCTTGACCTTAAGCTGTATCCCGCACTGCATTCCGCAGTAGCAGCAATGGGTCTTTACCAGTTTGTCCGGTTCATGGGCCCCGTAAAAACCTGCCTGCGGGGTGTAGGCCTTATGCGGACCGTATTGTTTTATGAGTTGATCGACAGCTACCGGAAGTTTTGCCATGGGTCTTTTTTTTAGATATTCTTAACCGAAGAAATGTCCTGATTCCTGCCTGGCCCTGAAATGGGCCCTGGCCAGGGCCGATCGTTTTCCTTCAGGGCTCAGGTCCAGGTGGCTGGTACCGTCTTCCTTACTGAAATCAAAGTCCAGTTCCCGGGTTATTTTTTTAAGGTCATCGACATGGGTTTGCGAAGCAAATGCTTTTTTGGTGTGGGGGCATACAGCCATTCCCCTTCTGCTTCCCTCCTTTTTATACAGGTTAGCCCCCAACTGGGCCAGCCTTTGGAAAATATGGAAGAACTTGCCGAACGGCAGCCATACCAGGAACAGTATCACCGTGATGGCATGCGTTACGGCCATGAACTGGTAGGTCTTGCCTCCCAGGAAGGTATAATCGTACGAGATGCCCAGCCCGGTGAGGGATATGGCCATAAGGAGGATAAGCGGCAACCAGTCGTTCTCAAAACCCTGTGTGGCGATAAGCCCGCCATTGGTAAGCCTCCTTTTCATCATGATCACCACCCCGGCGGTGACCAGTACGGAACACCATACCAACCCGTGAAAAGCAATAAAGGCCAGGGTTGACCCCAGGGCAAAAGAACCTGCTTCAAATCCGAATACATAGGTGTAATAGGTGATATCGTCTCCCGGTTTCAGGATAAAATGTATCCAGCCAAACGTCAGGGGAATGGTAATGGCAAAGGCCAGTACACACCCCGTAGCCAGGAGAAAATGTCCGATCCACCGGGTCCTGCCCCGGTATGCCAGAAATCTCTGGAACATGATATTCCGGAAAAAAAGCCGTATGGAACGCAGAAAATAGGGTATAAAATGCCGGCTAAAAAGAAACTGCATACTCCGCCTCCAGTAAAGCCTGGTCGGTGGCCGTTGTATCCAGACCGAATAGCGGTAGGCAATACCGAAAACGGCAAATACGGTACCGATAAGATAGGCGATCAGGGCCGGGTCAAAATACTGCAGGTTACGGGAGCCGATAAGCACCATTATCACAACCAGTACTGCTGCTATGGCCGCTTTGACAAGTGCTGTTTTGTTTAAAGTTCGAAAGAGCCGGTTCATGATCACGGGGCTTTAGAAGAAATAATGGCTGGGACAGTTAAATGTAGGGATTTTAAGGCATTATACCTAAAGGACAGGGCTGTGAAAATATAATTTAAAGCCATTCTAAACTTCGATGTTTCAGCTTGTTCCATTGTTTTTTCTTTTAAACAATAAAGCCAGGTGCCTTATAAACCCAACCATGACCGCAGTCCAGGCAAATATGGCCACATATATAAAATATTCGGGGATCACCTTTAAAAAAGGGATCTCCAGGGCCTCACTCAGCCTGAAGGTACATACGGTATACATCCCCAGCGGAAAGACCATGGCCCAGTAAGTAGGGTCATAACCCCGGGCCGAAAGGGGCACCGGGACTTTCTTGATCATATGCCGCCAGATCCCCAGGATAATAAGCAGGGGGATCCACCAGGTACCGGCGGCCCAGAAGAACAGCGTAAACCCCTTGAGAAAAGGCAGTATTTCCGCTATAAAGTTAAACTCCCCGGTATGCAGGATCAGCATGGAGCCAGCCAGTGTGGAAATGGCCGTAGCCCCCATATTTATCCAGTAAGGCGCCCCCAGTTCCGTAGCATTCAGGGAAAAAAAGGAAATACGGTAAATAATGAGCGACATAATATAGAGATAAAAAATACACCCCAGTAAAAACAGGCACAGGGCCACGAAGAGGTAAACATAGGCCTGTTTTCCAAAATCTCCCGAAACAAAGGAGATCAGTACCGACAACGCCTGTATGGCCACAATAATAACCAGCCAGGTGCCGTTGATACCGTCTTTCAGGGACTTCTTGTCTTCGGTAACGGTGATACTGTAAAAGAAACTATAAACGATTACCAGCCATGAGATCGCGGCCACCAGGAGGATCACCTCCGCCACGGCCACCGATTTCCGGAATAAAACCACCTGGTTACCCATAATACAAAGAGCGGCCACAATGGTAAAGAACCCCGGCCCTCTCTGGTAACTCCTCAGGTCTTCCAGCACCCGATCCCTGAAAAAAACGAGCCGGTAAACGAATAAAAAAACAAGACAGGCCAGAAATACCATGTTCACGTAAAACAGGGTATGTGCAAAAGCAGTCAGCCCATCCAGTAAAGCGGCTATGGAAATGATCCCCGTAGCCATGACCAATGCAAAATATGCAGGCAGAAGTGTTTGGATCCGGGAACGTAGCAGGTTCATTCTCAAAAGTTTTCGGTGGTCTAACAAATGTACGATTTTTCCGCATATACCGTAAAACCCCGCCTGCGCACCCGGAAACTATATAAAACGAACAGCCTGCCTCCCACCCCGTTCGGCCTTATCGCTATACAACAAACGAATACCAGGCCTTTACGGATTTCCGTAAGGAAACCACAATCTTCTTCCCTAACTTGGAAGCTATGAGAAAAAATTAGGGCCTGTTAATTCAAAGATCGGGCTTAAACCAGGTTAATGTTGATAAAAAATCCCTTAGAGATAAGAAATAATCCCGCTCAGACAAGTTTTGGTGAACCTTAAGGAATAAAATAGATTAAATTAATTGGCTCTAACGGATCCTATACCTTTTCACCGATGGAAAGTTAACTCTTAAAGAAGAACATCTTGCTCAATGATAACTAAACTGTATGGACTATTTACTTTTGTATAAAGCCCTACACCACATTCTCACCACTGAGGAAAAAATAAGTTTTAACCGCTGGTATGCTTCGGCATCCCCGGAGGACAAAGCATATTTCCACGATGCGGAAGAAGATATCCGAAATTATGGGTTTACACTCAAAGATGTAGAAATGTCATGGGAGCGTTTTATATTAAAACTTCAAGGGTGATTTATTGAGGAACTGTCTGAAGTTTATTCATTTTTCCGGAATAGTTTGCGGAATTCCCTGGGGGAGTGCCCGTATTTTTCCTTGAATACCCGGGAAAAGTGAGCCGCTGATCTGAAACCTGTTGTCATGGCAATCTTTTTCAGCGCCAGTTCAGAATTTTGGACCAGGAGTTTTGCCGTACTTAACCGTTCGTTCTGTACATACCGGAATATGGTAGTCCCGTAAAGTTGTTTAAAACCATACTTCAGCTTAAATTCATTTGTACCGATGGCATGGGCCAGTTCTTTTGTAGAAAGACGGGACTCTTTTAAGTGATCGGCAATATATTGCTGTACTTTTCCTATTTTTTCGAGGTCCGCATCGCTAAGGGCAATAGAAAGTGTATGGTCCCGGGGGTGTTTATCTTTTTTCTTGTTTATTTCCCAATCCCGTTCATCTTCCATTTCTTCGCTTTGCAAAAAGGTGTTTATGGTTGTAACTACCATAGAGCCCTGCTCAAAAGGTTTGTTGAGTTTGGTGATCAAACAGGTGGCCGGGACAATAAAGAACTGCCTGGCTTTAAAAGACAATTCCAGGGTGTGGTCAAATATTTCACTACCGGATATAAGGGTAAGGAAATCCTGCCATACAGGTTTGGATTCTTCCATAAGAAAATCGTTCAGAGGTTTGCTCAGCATCTCTTTTTCCTTGTACAGGAGCACGTCAAAGACCTGGGGGGTTAAACTGCGAATGTGAAAATTACTGTCGAGAATAAAGCTCATTTCAGCGACATGCCTGTAAGACTCTCCATAATTTACATAAGGCCTGAGGTGTAAAGATCCTTTTAACGCTTCACCCATCATATTTGCCGATCCTACCAAAGCCTCAAGATCATCAATATGGCCTGACCTGTCAATGCGGTAGGAGAAATTTCCATCGGCAACCTCCAGAAACATCTGTTTCAGACTTTCTATTCTTTTTTTGTTGTGGTCTTTATCCATGGTCCGAGGTAGATTTAAAAGTTATTGGGCTTAACTCTGCATCTCTAAAATAACCATGATAATCGTAATAACCGCATAATAGATCGTTATTTTTCGATAAAAACGTAAAATAATCCCGCTCAGGTAAGTTTTGGGTTTTATATTTATATCACAACATAATAGTTTTTAACTATTCGAATTCAATTTAAATCAATAGATTCTATAAAGATAATCCCTCTCAGACAAGTTCATTTCACCATAGTCAAGTTTCAGTCCTTAAATTTACATCACGAAAATCGATCGCTATTTGTGTGAAATGCGCAAAATGAAAATGACAATAACCCAAAACGCCACTTAGACTATAAAGCACCCTTGTTCCAGGCAGGGCATATACAAAAAACAATAATTTCTCTCCCTTGCCCGTGTGAGTAGCCGTGAGCATACCTCGGCTGCGCCCGGTAACCGGAACCGGTTCCCGGGCGACAGTTGAAAAACTACCCCGCCGGAGATCTCCATAGCACAGATTATAATCTCCGGCGCTCACGGCTTCTTTTTTTACTGAAATATACCCGGATCCGGAAGATTCCCAAAACTAAAATACAAACACTTAAATACGCTTTCATATTGCTAACAACCCTATAAAACCCCAATATCATGAAACCGAATTTAAATGATGAAAAATGGTACGATTTCTTTTATATGCTGAAAGAAATGTCTTTGGGCAATTTCTCTTATCGCCTCAAAATATCCGGTATTGACAGTGTGTGCGATGACTTTGCCAGGACAATCAACCTCATGGCGGTACTTATGGAACAAGACCCTCCATACCTCGATTTTACCGATCTGCCCGAGGATTCTTACCTCACTATGGCGTTTGTACTGGACGATGATTTTTGTATCCGAAAAACCAATAGGACGGCAAGCCATTTCTTTAACAGGGAGCCCCATGAATTACCGGGAAAACCATTTGTTCAATTGCTAAGCACTCATTCCCGTGTCTTTTGGGATGCTATACAAGCTCAATTGTTACAGCGCAAATCTCCCCTGTTCAACACTATGTGTTTCGACCTGAATTGTTTTGATGAGATCCAAACAATATCCTGCTTTTTCCGCTCCCCGGTAAACGGGTTGGTCTATGTTACTTCCAAAGCGTATTCCGTAATTGAAGATTCCCCGGACAGAAAACTTACCCGGGAAATGCAGGCCGTTGAGCGCCATATCGTGGACAAAAAGCAGGCCGATGATGAAAAGCGGATCCGGGAATTGGCGGAATATATGGAATGTCACTTTGACAAACCTTTGCCTACTGCCGAAGAACTATCGAAAACACTGGGGATCAACCAGCAAAAATTAAAGATAGAATTTAAGCGCCTTTTCGGAAAAACCACATACGAGTTCTACCAGGACAAAAGAATGGAAAAAGCCTGTGAATATCTATGCCATACCAGTATGTCCAATCTGGAGGTCGCAGAAAAGCTGGGTTTTATTTCCGAATCCGGTTTCTACCGGGCTTTTAAAAGTAAATACGGATGTACACCTGGTGAACTAAGGAAAAAAAATGTCCCGGAAAATAAAGAAGTAGAATCCGAATAGCCTTTAGAACAGAGAAGTGTATACCTAATATCAAAAGAATGATTTCTGCACTAAAATTTACAATTGGCCAGTAAAAAACTTCGGATCGGTCAGTAAAAAACTTCCGATTGGTCAGTCTCTTATTGTTTTATAATCCAGAACTTTACATTATCAAAGTTCACCTGCACTGAGCACAGTCGAAGTGTCGAAAAGCTCCGGGAGCAGTGGGAACAATAAGTTCATGATGCAGAACTATAAAGTTTTTGGGGAAGTCCGGGGCACGGAGTGATGTGGTGAGTTACAGTCCTTAATAAACTCCGCCTCCCCGGCTTCAAAAGCCAAACCGAAAAGTGAAACTAACCAACCTTTTATATATTGAGTTTTGGAGTTGTTAGTTGAAGAGTAGTGACAAAACAACTCACAAACTCCAGGACTCAAAAACTAAAAAAGTAAAACAATCTTAATCTACCCCGATTATGAAACGTACCGCCTTAGCTATTTCGCAGTTTTTTCTAAAGCACAGGAATGTTATTGTAGAGATCATTTGCTATTTGTTTATATTCCTGTTTTTGTATGCGGCCTTCAGCAAACTGATGGACGTGCAACAATTCCAGGTACAGATGTCCAAGTCCCCGCTTATTACGCAGTTTTCCGGGCTTATGGCCTGGGCTGTTCCTATCCTGGAAATTATTATAGCCATATTCCTTTTTATACCGCGTTTGCGCCTTATAGGCCTATATGCTTCCTTTTCTCTGATGTTCGTTTTTACCGGCTACATATTTATTATACAAAATTTTAGCCCATATGTGCCCTGCTCCTGCGGAGGCATTCTCAACAGCATGGGCTGGACCGAGCACTTTATCTTTAATATAGGTTTTACCCTACTAGCCGTGTTCGGGATATTCCTGTACAACAGGCAACAACAAAACGCACATGCTTATGCCCTAGCCTAAGGCTCAATGACACTTAGCTATAACAAACCCATACCTTAAAAAAGATGAAAAAGACCGATAAAAAATCCTTGAGCTTTTTAAGCCTATGTTCCTTAGGGATGCTTTTGGTACTGGTAGGCTTATATGCCTTATCGCCTCTTGCCAACCAAAAAATATACCGGGGCAGTTTTAATAGGAATTTTGCTCCGGAAAACACGGTAACACAGCAAAAGATCCTGGACCTTGGGGTGAATTCCTATTATATTTCCGGACTTACGAAAGACAAAATATATTTAAGCAACTACACCACGATACACCATCTATTACGGACTGACATGACACTGAAAGACACTCAGCATATCCGTTTAAAGATCATCGGGCTGGATAGCGTGGTACATCCTAGGAAATTCCGTACCCGAGTGGAACCACCCTATTTTTATATGATGCACGGTATCGCCCCTGCCATATTACGGGGCAAGGTTAATAAATGGGAAGCCCGGCGTTTTATGGCCGACAGTGCCTACTATACAGACGCTGTGCCTATAGATACCACCTCCTTTGCCCTGCGCTACTACAGCAAAAGTCAGGAGTCTTACGAGTTAGCCCTTGAAACGGCCAAAGAGCCTTATTTTAAACCTAATTATGATATCCTCGAAAAACAAATGGATGGTTTCTTTTCTGTAGATGGGATGCTCCATTACAATAAAGAATTACAACAAATCGTGTACCTCTACCGCTATCGTAACCAATATATGGTGATGGATAAAAACCTTAAGCTATTACATCAATATAATACCTTAGATACCATTAGCATTGCACGGATAAAATCAGAAGAAATAAAATCCGAAAACTCTTTTACCTTGACTTCTCAACCCACTGTAACACAGCGAATTAGCTCCGTTTCAGGGATTTACCTATATATTAACTCCGGGTTGTTATCACAAAATGAAAAGGAAGAACAGTTTAAACAAAACACAGTAATTGATGTCTACGACCTTACTCAAGGGAAATATATACATAGTTTTTACCTACCTCATTATAAAAATAAAGGCATCTCGGATTTTAAGATCATCGGAAACAGACTTTTAGCCATACATGACCAATACCTTTCGGTCTATACTATTGCTACAGATAATATCATATTTTAAAAAATATAAACTATATAACAACACTCTTTGAAAAACACAAATAATACGACATAAAAAATCTTTTTTACCGGTAAGAGCCAGGACTAAGCTGAACACCTGGATAAACCAAAGTAGGCATTATTGTATAATCTTAAAACAACGTTATCATGAAAACCAAAAAATTAATATTGGGAAGCCTTGTCTTTGTATTTGCAATTGGTACTGCCTTTGCTTCTTTGATGCAGGATCTTCGAACTATTCATGTCAAAGCATTGCTTACTAATGGTGAAGAGGAATGTGTAGCACTTGACAAACAATGCGACAATGACGGCCAATTTGAGTGTACTGTACAGATAAATAATGTACAGCAAGGACCAAATACCACGTCCAACACTTATTTCGACTCAGCATGTTCCAATCCTTTGTTCCATACTAGTTCTGCAACAGTAACTAATGCAAATGCTACTGGTCTCCCTGCTGGTGTTCAAATCGATGAATTACTCGAGCCATAGACTTTTTAAATTTTAACAGAAAAGGTGTCGGAAACGACACCTTTTCCATAATACAAGACACTATCTCAAATCTATATTAATCCCATGTTTTTTGGTTTTTTTTCATCTTAATCAATGTATTATGAAAAGAAGCTCCTTGTTCTTCAGGGGCGTTGATCAGGGCCTTTTTTTCATATTCCATAGCCTTGGATTTATCGCCCAATTTATATAACAAATTGGCATAGGTGTTCAGGTAAGCATAAAAATTCTTATCCTCTTCATCTCTTATAGTTTCTACGCTCCACCCCAAGGCTTTTTTCAAATGATTTAAGTTCTTACTCCGCAAAAAGACCTCCCAAGCATTTGCGTTTTTTTCACTAATAGTAGTATTCCCATACTTTTCCGCATATTCTATAAATAGCTTCATATAAGCAACCTTGTTTTCCTTTTGGTCATAATAATACAATTGAGCAAGATATAATAGGCTATCGGCAGTTCTAGGGGGAAATTCTCTTCGTAACCAGTTTTTTTTGACTTTTTGCCAGTATTTAGCATGATCTCTAGTAGTTTCGATATATTTTGCAGCTTCTTCCTTAGAAACTGGCCAAGTTGGGTCTCCTTTTTCCATATTGAACAAAGTAGTGATAACTCTTTTTTTATTTAACCCATACTTTATTTTCCCGGTTTTGGATTCCATATAAGGTTTTGAAGCCGAAAACAGAGAATACACTTTCCATTCATATTGAAGCGCTTTTGTCTTATTTCCTAATTTATATAATATATTGGCATAAGTATTCAAAAAAATCGGATTGTTTTTAGTTTCTTCTCCAAATAAGGATTGTTTACTCCACTTTAATGCTGTTTGTAGTTCCTGAGGTTGATCACCGTATTTGAATAACATCCAAGCATAACTGTTCAACTCATCAGCTGTCCAGGCTTTTCCATAACTTTTTCCGTAATCTATCAATAATGCCGTATATTTTTTCCTATCCTTTTTTTCATTAAAGTATTGCATTTTTGTATAGCTCGTCAGGCTATCTACTGTACTACCGGAATATTTTTTTTTAAACTCGGAATGCACATGCTCCCAATCAGGGGTCGAATTAGACGCTAGAAGTTTTACTAGCATATCCTTCACCGGATTATCCTGCGCAAAACCCAGCCTTGTCCCACTCAGCAGCACAACTACTATCAACCAATATGGTCTTTGAGCTTTTTTTATATTATTTTTCATTTGAATATTAATATTTTCTGTTACTACTTAGAAATAGATTCTGCCAGTTCTATTGCTTTATAGGCATTAACGATTCCCCCTGTCTTACACAACTGATCCATCATCACATGATCCCTCTTTTCTGGAATAAACCCTGGTGTTAGGACAGGTTGATCTATATGGATGACCGACTTCTCAATTATTTCTTTTACCTGCCTGGCCGACAATTTCGGGTAGTAGGATCGCAGGACAGCTGCTATTCCTGTCACTACCGGAGAGGCCATACTAGTACCACTAAGTTTCTTATACCCCCTCTCAACCGTAGAATAAATATAATATCCCGGAGCAAAAACATCTACAACGTTTTGCCCGTAATTAGAAAAATCAGTAATTAGGTTTTGTTCTGTCGGACCACTTGCCCCTACAGTGATCATATTAGAAAAGCGCTTCTTCTTATTCATAGGTTTTGAAATGGGGTATTTCGGGACCGTATCGACATTTCTTCCATCATTTCCTGCTCCATTGATCAATAACACGTCTTTTCTTTTTGCATAACGAATAGCCTGTTCCACCCATTCTCGTTCTGGGGAGAAATCTTTAGCAAAACTCATATTTATAATTTTTGCTCCATTATCCACCGCGTACCGTATCGCCAATGCAATATCCTTGTCGTATTCATCTCCCTTAGCAGGAACAGCTTTTAGTATCATCAATTTAACTGCGTTAACTATGCCATTTATTCCTTCTTCATTATTTCGAATCGCTCCTATTATACCCGCTACGTGCGTTCCGTGCGAGCCTATCCCGTCCTGAACAAAAGGGTTCCCGTAGTATTTATCCTTAAAATTGTAGTAATTATCGCCTATGATTTCCTGACGAAGATTAGCTTTGGGAGCATAGGCAGCATAAGAAAAACGAGATTCCTGCTCTACCTCCTCCATTCGATTTCTCCAATCAGTTAGAATTTCAATGTTGGTTGTATTCTCCTTGGTCCATCGCGACATCAATTTCCTATACATACGATTACCCTCACCTACTTGAGATTTATCCATTGTAGAAAGATTGGAAGCCGTGTACTCTTGCCGGTCTAAAACTTCCTGAATGCGCAAGTTTCCTTCTTCTAACTCCTGATAAGTTTTCTGATAATAGGTAACCAATTCCAAGGAGTCCCCTCTGAATTTATCCCGAATCTGTTTCCATAACTGATATTCTCTACGTTGTTTTCTCGGGATATCTCCAGGCGCCTTTCCTTCGTATGTCCCCCGCAGCCAAAAATATTGTCTTATAAATTCTGGAGGAGCAGAATCCACATTTTTCTTATCCTTCCCTCCGAGAAAATTCCAGCCATACCTGTCCCCTATATAGCCATTGCTGTCTTCATCATTTCCTTGTTCTGCATTATTCTTCCACAATACTGCCCTTAAATCGGTGTGCAAAGTATCGATACCAGAATCGATAACAGCCACAATGACGGTATCTGGCACCTTCCCGGTTAGAAGTTCCCGATAGGCTTTCTCCATACTGATACCGTATACATTATCTTCCTCAAAATCAAGCAAATGCCAGTTATCCGGCATAGCGTCCCGCTCTTGGGCACCTGTTGGAGACACCTCCAAAATTATTAGTATAAAAACTAACCACAGCGGACGTAATATATAGACCATTGGATGTTTTGTTCGTTTCATTGTTTATATAATTTAAGGGTGGTTCTGTTTTTCATTTTCCGGTAACATTACTATAGTGCTCAAATTTTCTTCGCCGAGATATGTCCGGGCCATCTTCATGATATCTCCGGGAGTAATTTTTTTCAGCAATGACAGCTGTTGTTCAATTTTCCCGAGTATATTGCTATCCTGTGTACCCAACAGGCTGTTTACCCATATTCTATTACTTGTCGAATAAGTCCTCAGATCCTTTCCCAATTTATCTTTTACCTCAGATACAGCAGCACGGAAGTCTGTTGGGTCTGGCACCTGGTCTCGGAGTTTGGCTATCTCTTCTCGTACTATCATTTTCACTGTTTCTATATCGGCAGGAACCTGGATTAAGGGAAATACATGAAATCTGTAATAGTCATGTGTATAGTTGAGGCTAAATCGAACAGGGTAATATAACTCTGATTTCATCGACCGCCTCTCTCCAGTTTTAAATAATATCTTATGAAGTAACTCCAGCTTTAAATTGGTTTCAACATCATAAGTATAGTCTCCCACATAATTTACAGAAATGGCGTAGTAATCTTTCTTTTCTCCAAAAAAAGTTTTGGCTATTCCTTTTGAGGGTGAAACTCGGTTTTTTTGTTCACTGATTACTTTTGCGGAGAACTTGCTGGAATCAATCGGTAAATTCCCCAGATATTTAATTAAAAGAGGTTTAATCGTCTCCGGTTCAAAGTCACCAGCTATTGCAAATGTGTACTGAGTTGTATTAGAAAATATCTTTTTATAGATTTCATAGGCATGTTCTAGTCGGATTTGTTCTATATCTTCCAGACTCACTACATCCTTTTTCCCAAGTATTTCCGTATCCACGAGGTTATGAAAAAGTATGCCCTGGTTGTTATTCCTTCGTTGCAACTTCTGTTTCTCCTCTGCCACCCAATCTGTGAACGCTTCTTGGTTCTTATTAGGTTTTGCCATATACAGATAAACCAGTTGTAGCATACCTTCCAGTTGTTTTAGAGGGGCTTCTCCTTCTACACTGCTTAGGTCGCTAGTAATTAATGGCCGTACACTTATGCTATTTTTATTACTATAACTCGCCAACTCAAATTTATCCCAGCCGCCTGCACCGCTGTTTCGGATAATATCTGCAGCCCTCATAGCGGTGTTATAATCCTGGCCTTTATAGACTATGGCGCCTACATGAGTAATCCCTTTAAAAAAAACATCTTTCTTTCCATTTTTGACAGGTTTTAGGATAAGCCGCACACCGTTGGCCAACTGGAGCTGGGTTGTTCCATTTTCAGCAACCTGCGTCTGCTCATACGGAATGTCATCAGAGAGATTATGCAACTCTGTACCACTGAGCAGTTGCTTCGGCCCTTCAATATCTTGTTCCTCATGGGGTTTGATATCCGAGTTTCTTATATTAGTAATCCAACGGGAAATTTCGACTTCACCTGGCAGCGTTTCTGTATCAATACCCTCTGGTACGGTAATGACCACATCCCGATCGGGCATTTCCAACCACTTTCTGGCAAATACATGAACCTCTTCAACCGAAATATCTCTTATTATATCGGTGATCAATTCCCGTTCATATTCTGGACTTGGGGCGGGAGCGCCAACTGTAAAATGCCTCGTAAGCTGTCCAATTAATCTGGTCGGACTGTTCAGATTTGTTACTGCCTTCTCAAAAACGACTTCTTTGGCTTGTGTCAGTTCACTTTTGGTAAATCCGTAACGCCTTATTCGCTCCAGCTCATTCATAACCAACCAGAGTATTTCTGGGATGGAAGAAGTATCTCTAAAATTAACTCTAGTCAGATTAACATCAATCTGCCCTATATTTGATAATGTTTTAATACCATGTACAACTCTATCCCGGATGGGTGTGTTATACTGTTGACTAAGAAGTTCCATACGAGGATGCATCATTGTATTGTATAGTTGCTTGGTTAGCTGCGCCCGATACTGTTCCTGGATTGCTAACCTCTGATTTATTTCTCGTTTGTAATAGATTTCCAACTCGATATCGCTCCGGGTTGTATCAATTAGAGTAATTACTCGACTTCTACCTGAAAGAGAGATTTTCACTTGTTCCCTAGACTTTTTCAGTGATTTTTCTCGTGGATCATCCAGACTTTTCATATCGGAAAATATTGCTGCAACATACTGCTCAACCCTGTCAACACCCAAATTACCAACAACAATAAGTGCCTGTTTATCTGGCCGATACCAATCCTTGTAAAACCGGACAAGCGATTCCAGCTTAAATGTTTTGATATTTTTATTATGTTTATCGTAAATTATCTCCAAATCATTATATCTATGTCCTTTAGGATTGTTTAAAACTTTATATTCTTTCTCCATCCGAAATCTGACATCATGACTTCCCATCTTTCCTATCCATTCTCTTAATACAGTTTCCCTTCCCAATGCATTTACCCTTTTAGTATCCCAAAGTTTAGTCAACATCTGCTCACTCTGTGCATATTCACGAAATTTTTTGAGTACATTAATAAATAATTCTGAATTATTATTAGGAATTTCTTTGCTATAAATTACTTCATAAAAGCCTGTTAAAGCCTCATCAAAGAACAAATCATCTTTAGCCAACATATGCTCAGTCAAGTGTGCCAAACCCAATTGGTCCTTATCCTCAAATCGTTCTCCTGGGCCAACCAATCGTATACCAATACTTCCCGGTTCTCTTGACCGATTGGATTGTTCTATGTTTCGGATATAATAGGTAAAACCATTTTCCAACCTTCCATATCTAACGTTCGGATCCAGAGGAATTGAGATACTTTTTTCCTGGGCTATACAAGATGACGTAATTAGCAAAAATACTATGATTGCGAAAAAAGATGTTTGTTTCATTCTGTGTTGTGTTTCTAGAGTTACTTTGCCAATTAGTATCGAGAGATCGTGGCGTGATTTTAAATCCCCCCCTTTCCCTGTGCCACACCGAAGGATAAGATTGAGTTAAAGCAAAGAGTCTCGGTATTTACGAATTAAAGTTCCTAATATTGCAATTTTTTGTATCCAAAACTAATACCCTACGTTTTGTCTCAGGTTGGGATTGTTATTTAGCTCCTGTTGTGGAATGGGATAAAGTTTATCCTCTGAAGTAAATTCAGATTTTAAGAGACTTAGTACAGTATCTGCCTGCCCAGTACGTTTCAGGTCCAGCCAACGGTGTCCCCATTCCGAAAAGAGTTCTACCCGTCGTTCGTGTATAATGACATCCAATAATTCAGATTGGCCAATTTCCGGATCGATTTCTGCAAGCAACGGTAAACCTGCACGTCCACGAATTGAATCTAGGTCCGCAATGGCTTCTATTAATTTATTTTGTTGTGTTCGGGCTTCAGCTCTTATTAAATATTGTTCCGCCAGCCGTAGTATAGTAGAATACTCACTACGATCGGTACCGGAGCCCGTTACTTTATATTTAAAAGGTGCATAAAAGGACGAAGCATCCAGGCGAATCCATTCCATTTTTCGCAAATCACCTGGTTCAAAGGCCTCTACCATTTCTTCCCGCAAAGCATTAAAAGACGAGGGGACATTAAAAGAATTTCCCTCTTGGGTTGCCGCATTAACTGTTGGGCTTGAAGAATGCAATTGCCAAATGGCTTCTTCATTGTTAGATAAAGTGATACTATTGAGTTCTACCAATCTATAATTACTATCATTAATGACTTCTGTAGTCCATTTTTCCGCTTCGGTCCAGTTTCCCAGATACAGGTACACCCTGGCCAATAATGCCATGGCAGCTCCTCGGTTGGGTCTTACCCGTTCATCATCAGGATAGGCAGGATCTAAAAATTCTATAGCTATCAATAAGTCCTCTACAACTTGTTCATAGACTTCCGTTATACCTGTCCTTGATATAACAGCATTGGCCTGATAGTCCGTAGTGGTAACCAACGGTACTTCGCCAAACAGGTTCACTAAGTAAAAGTGACAAAAGGCCCGTACAAACAAGGCTTCTCCTATAAATTCTTCCCTAGCATCTGTCGTCAGTCCTGTGGATGCTTCCAACCTTTCCGTAAGGACATTAGCGGAATATACAGACCGGTATATGTCATCCCAAAGACTTAAGATCAGTTGATTATCCGCCTGCAATATGTTCTCCTGAAACTGAACAGCTTCAATGTTTGTCCCTGGAGGATGAAATAATTCATCTGAAGAGAGACCTGCTAAAGCCAATACAGAGTTTTGGTTGCCAGAAAAAACATGATTGGAAACCATATCCGCGTACATCCCCCTTACCGCCGTTTCCGCAGTGGCATCATCACTAAATACCTGGTCGGTGGCGGTTAGGGTTGACGGCGGATCTACCTCCAGTAATCTTTCACACGAAAGTAAGGCAAGCCAACAAAATACCCCGGTCAGTAATCGGTATACTATTACCCGGTAAGGTTTACAACCTATTTTTTGAATCCTGTATAAAACCTTTGTTTTCATCCTGTTTTCTGTTAAAATTTAAGTTGTATTCCACTGGTAATCATCCGCAAGGGAGGAGCGGCAGCAATGCCTGTTTCCGGATCCAGGCCACTATACCCAGTAATGGTCAACAGATTGTGTCCCTGTATAAATAACTTGGCCTGTTTTACCCCGATATGTCCAAGGAGTTTTTCTGGAAAGCGATAGGCCAAAGAAAGAGTTTTTAAGCGGATAAAAGATGCATCCTCAATGTTGGCATCACTTTCAGTAAAATTGCCATAACTAATACCCAGGTTTCCTCCGGAAAACCGCTGCATGTCTGTCATATCCCCCTCCTGCTGCCAACGACCAAGTACATAAGATGGTTGATTAGACCTCATTCCGGGCATCCTACTAGGTAAATACCGAGCATTTTGCCGCGAAAACTGGAACAAAAAAGACAATTCCAAACCTTTATAACGTATAGTATTATTTATCCCTCCATAATAGTCCCTATTTAGAGCATTACTGAACTGCTGGTCTTCGGCATTAATAACACCATCTTTGTTAACATCCAAAAATTCATGTTCCCCAGTTTCCGGGTTTACTCCTTGCCATGTATACAGGCGCTGAATAGATAGAGGCTTTCCTACTTTAAAAATTGTTGCATAGGGTGAATTTTCAATACCTGAAAACGAAACCAGTTTATTACGGGCTACACTCAGATTCAATGAAGTGGTCCATTGCATTGAATTGGATTGAAAAATATTTCCTCGAAGTAGAAATTCCCAACCTGAATTTTCCACGGTGGCTTCGGAAAAATTATCATTGACTGAACTAAAACCAGTTGTGCCAGGCAAAGCCCTCTGTACTAACTGGTTGGAAGATTGATTTCGAAACCAACTCACCTCTAGGAAAACTTGATTTTTGGCAAATCCCATCTCGATGGCAGCTTCCAGTTTCTCAGTTTTTTCCCAGTTATAGTTGGGGTTAAATAAGGCATTGGGAGACAAACTAGTAGCATTTTGATAATTTTGTCTGTTAAATCGATACAAGTCTAGGTACTGGTAATTCCCGACCTGATCGTTACCCGTAGTTCCATAACTCCCTCTTAGTTTTCCGAAGCTCAGCACGGGAATAGGTTTCTTTATCCAAGGCTCTTCCGAAAAAATCCATGCTGCCCCGATGGCGCCAAAATTCCCGAAACGGTTACCTGGCCCAAAACGAGAAGATCCATCCCTACGACCGGTTAAGTTCAACAGATATCGGTCCTTATACGTATATCCGATACGACCGAATATGGCATTATACTTGTACTCATCATAACTCTCTTGCCTAATACTGATAGCTCCGGCTCCTCGGAGTGAACCCAGAAAAGCATCCGAAACGTAATCTTCCCCTTCGATACGTATCATTTCATCCCTATTTTCTTGATAAGTAACCCCAAACAATATATCCAGAGTATGTTTTCCAAATTGTTTTTGATAATTTAACTGGGGTTCTATCAATACAGAACGCCGATAATTATTTATAAAATCTGCAGAAGGTTTTGTCCCGGAACCGGTCTCCGGATTAAAACGCCTGTCCGGGCGCATAGAGGATAGTGGCCTCTTCACAATGGTCTTTGCGCTTAACTCCGTATATCCCAAATTAATCTTTGCATTGAAATTGGAAAATACGCGATATGACAAATTACCATTAGCAATTAAATTCCTGTTGTCTGTGGTTGTAGATTTTTCCAAATCACTCAAAGGATTAAACCAAGTTGGGCGTCCAGAACTCGGAAAAGTTTCCCAATTCAGTTCTCCTTGTTCGTCATATAATTCTGGAGCATTGGGTTCTAAGGTTAAGGCATAACCAACCAGGTTTCCATTATATATATTATGTTTTTCCACACCGTAATTAATAGATATTGAGGATTTTAACCTCCGATCATCAGAAATATGGTTCACACTCACATTACCAGTAGCGCGCTTATATCCAAAATTTCCTGGAAATATCATAGTCTCCTTGTGAAAACTTCCTCCCAGACGATAAAACGTATATCCATTTCCTCCAGAAATACTTCCTTGTAAATCTGTTATATCCGATGTACCTCCCAAAAGCATCTTCTGCCAATCGGTATACCGAGTTTGATCCCAAAATGTTAAATCATAATCCGTAAGAAAAGGTTCCCTTCCATCGTTGGCTATCCCTTCCTTTCGCATGTCTAGATATTGTTGAGTATTTAGTAGTTCTATCCGATTGGATAGTTTTCCAAGCCCTTTATACATACTTAAGTCCAAGTCCGTACGGGTTCCCGGAATACCTGTGCCCTGCTTTGTAGTGATTAAAATAACTCCATTGGCTCCTCGTGAACCGTAAATGGAGGTTGCATCCGCATCCTTTAAGACTTCAATACTCGCTATATTTTCCGGATTAATTGTACTTAATGGGTCAAGTCCATCTCCTCCCAAAACACTATTTTCGACGGCTCCTACGGCGGCATTTACTGGAGTAGAATTTATCGGTATCCCATCAATAACATAAAGGGGTTGACCTCCTTCTACCTGTACGCCTGGTATAGTTTTACTAAGAATACGCAAACTATTTTCCCCTCTTATCCGTATCCTTGGTGCAATTCCCGGTGTTCCACTAACTGGTGTGATTTCTAACCCTGCTACTCTACCTTGCAAAGCCATCAACGGACTGGTCACCGGCTGATGTTGTATTTCCTCCGCAGTAACTTTGGCAATACTACCGGTACGGTTTCTTTCTTTTACCGTATAATACCCCGCATTGACCTCTACTTCACCCAAAGCAGTCACGGCTTCTTTCATTCGAATATTTATAGTACTTCGTCCATCCACAGATTCCTCCACTGTTTTAAACCCTATAAAAGAAAAGGTCAAAATATCAGTTTCCTGTACTGTAATATTGTATTTACCATCCGGATCGGACATAGTTCCCCTATTAGTTCCCTTTACAATAATATTCACTCCGGGCAAGGGAGCACCATTAGGTGCTCCAGTCACCGTGCCATTTACCCGGAGTTGCTGGATTTGGGGACTTTTTTGGAGTAGCTTATCTTTTGAAGAAGGAGTTTTTTTAGATATATTTATTCGATTTGGAGCTTTGAGTTCGTAAGTAAAGTTGTATTCTCCCAAGGCCTTATCCAGCAACTTTACTATACTGGTTTTTCCTTTTTTGACATGAACAGGAGGCAGGTCCCGAATATCGTCATTCATATATACAAACCTGTATTCGGTTTGTGCCCTTATATGACTAAATACCTGGGGGACAGTCATTGTAGTATCGGCATCAAAAACGACAGTGGTTTGGGGAAACCCGTGTTCTGACGTAAAACCAAAAGCTACCGTGCAAAACATTGCAATTATATATGCCCTCATCAGAAATAGTATGGCCTTTTCCACTCGGGAAAAATGCGTATTTGTTTGCCAATTTTTCATAAATTTGCATATTCTTGGTTAACACTTAACTAAGGATCTTTTTAAAGGGAGAGTTTAGCGTTGTCAGAATTCCTACACTTTCCCTTTTATTTTTGGAGTAGTATTTGGTTTCTTTGATTATTTCTTCATAGGCTATTGGTGTTTTAATTTATATATTGTTTTTGTTTTAGGTTCTTTCTTTAATTGCTTATTCCGGTGGCTGAACCCTTCGATACTTCGACAAGTGGTATAATGAGTTTATCGAAGTGCTCAGTACAGGTAAACTAAGAATAAACTAAAGCCGAAGTCGGGTTATTTTACAATCACTTCTTTACCTTTAATTTCGAATTGCACATCATTGGCATAATCGGAGATTTGAGACAATATTTCATCTATTTCCTGGTCCCGGCCAAACAGGCCACTAAAGCGGAGATCTTCTACTTCCCTGTTTTCGAACTTTACTTCCATATCGTACCACCTGGCCAACACCTGCATCATGTCCTTTAAAGGTTTGTTATCAAAAGAAAACAGGCCTTTTTTCCATACGGTATAATTGTAGACATCTACCTTGCTTATCAATATCTCCGAGTCTTTGGCGGTGACCGCTGCCTGCTCCCCGGGACTCAGTTCTTTTTTAACATTTCCGTTACGCACTGCTACCTTCCCCTCCACCAGGGTGCTGGTCACAGCCCTGTCCTCGCGGTAGGCAGCCACGTTGAACTGCGTGCCCAGCACTTCTATTTCCTGGTTTCGGGTCGTTACTTTAAAGGTGCTACCCCCGTGCATTGCGGCGGGGGATACCTCGAAAAAGGCCTCACCATAAAGTAACTCAACGATCCGGGGCTGTCCGTCAGTGAATGCATCGGGGTATTTAATTTTTGTATCGGAGTTGAGCCACACTTTGGTACTGTCTGCCAGAAGGACAAAAAACTCTCCGCCCCGGGGTACCGTGAGCTCGTTGTATGCTTTCGTTCCTTTCTGCCCCTTTCCGTAAAGCAGGGATTCGCCATCGCTGCTTGCATTGCCCGAAGTATATGTTTCTCCCTTCTTCAGGGATACTTCTGTGCCATCTTCCAGGGTAAGTACCGCCTTACTGCTTCCTATTTCTATGGAGGTCCCTGAACCGGGGTGAAAGGTGGCATCGGATGCATCTCCGGGAATAAAGGAATCATAAAAGTAGATTCCCAGAGAAAGGAGTATCACCACTGAAGCGGCCATACCCACTCTCCAATATAATTTCCGGACAATTTTTTGAGATGCGGATTGGTCTTTCTGAGAGCCTGTTTTTTTTGCAAACAGCATTTGCATTTTACGGCGGTGACCTTCCACCACTTCCTGAGAACATTCCCTGTTTTCGGAAGGAGATGCTTCATACCAATGATCAAACTCCTCTTTTTCCTTTTCCGTAAGAAAGCCTTCCGCTTTCTTTATAAGCAGGTTGTAATTTATTTTTATGTTTTTCTTTTTGTCCATAACCTTAAAACTGTCACCCTGAGCATATTCGAAGGGTTAATTTAATTTTATATTGAATTCTACTTGTTGCGGAGTAAGGCCTTGCTTATCCGTACAGGCCATAAAGGTGACGCTACCTTTCAAAACCTGTGGAGTTTCTTTCTTTACCTTTACCCGCTGTATGAAATCTACCCTACCTATATAATAGCTGGTATCTACCATAAACAGTTCTTCATATTTTTCAATAAGGCCGCCTTCCTCTTTGATTTCTCCTTCCAATTCAATTGCGGGGTTATCCGTGAATACAATATCGGTAGGCAAAGGGCCGCCATCTTTGGTATATTGTGAATAGATATGCCACGGGTATTCCATTTCGGCCGAAATACGGACCTCGTAGGTTTTATCATCCAACCTTTTGGATGTAAAATTCCATTCCACGGAATCCAGCCCTTGTGCGGGTAAAATAGTGACGTGGAAGGTGAATATCCATATGAGCAACAAACATCTTTGCATTACCTTATGCAATTGAATTTATTTTATTCCAGCTTTATACCTGGCGGGAGTTTGGGGCACTCTGCTATATGTGAAGGGGTAGTATTAACCATTCTTAAATTGGGTACGGGCCTTTATTGAGAACCCGCACCCAAACAATCCTAACTCAAATAACTCTATTTATGAGAACAAAGTCCATTTTTTGCTACTATTCGTAACACTACCTGCTTTCATCGAAAGCATGGTATACTTCGCAATTTTTCAAAGAATTAATTATTTAATAATATTTTAATTAAATAATAATAATCTTTTAACCTTAATACGATCATTTCTTAATGATATATGATAAATAAGACACTTTTTTTTGAAAATTTTTTTGACAAATTCGCAAAACAATGAAAATCAAACAATTAAACTCATTAAGTTTTGACCAACCACAGTACTGCTTCCAGTCGAAACAATATCGTGACTAACGATTACGATACCGTGGCCAACCCAAACAGATGTGAGGCTATCAGAAACGAACATGTTTCCAGTCAAAACAATATCGTGGTTAACGAAACCCATACTGTGACCAGCCAAAACGGATGTATGACCATTAGAAACGAATATGTTTCCAGTCAAAACGATACCGTGGCTAATGAAATCCATACTGTGACCGGCCAAAACGGATGTGCGACCATTAGAAACGAACACGTTTCGAGTCAAAACGATACTGTTGCCAACCAAAATGAACACACCATCACTGGCAGCGGAAAGGTTTCCAGCCATAACAATATCCTTCTAGCCAAAAACAAAACCCTGGCTATGCGCCAGGGTTTCTGAATGATTTGATACGATACCGTTCTGGTATAAAACATTTTAGAGGTTCATAGGGTTATCCTGGGACCTCTCCCTGCCCCTACTTCGGTTTTAGCCTGTCCTGAGCGAAGCCGAAGGGCTCAGCACATCGCCTCAAGGAGGGAGCTTCGTTTCCTTTAAAGAGCATTCCAGCTCCCCTCTTGAGAGGGGTTTGGGGGTGTGTAAGGGGTGTTACCTACACCAAAAAAATGAAGAAAAGTCCCCCCCCCTTACAGCACCTTCCGGAAGTACCGCAATACTATAACCCCCAACACCAGTGCACCAATGCCCCACCACCAGGGGAAGCGGAAGTCCGTCTGCGATTCGCGGCTTTCTACCGTACTGCCACTTTCCGCTTTACGGATATCCGCTTGTTGCCGGGTGGTCCGGCCTGCTTCACTGCCCTCCCAGCCTTTCCGGGTAGCCGTTTCTCCTGTTTGTTCCCGGTATACGACCAGTTTAGAGGCCTGCCCGGAAAAACCCGAATCGGGGTGGTAGGTAAAATCGCCCACCGGTGCGATGCTCAGCAGCTCGTGGCCGGAGCGGAGCTGCTTTCCATACCACTCCACCAGCGTATCCCTCCGCAGGAGGCTATCCCGGCGGCTTAGTGCCGCCCTGGTCGAGGACGTCTTGCGGCTTTCCGTATGCCGTTCTTTTGAGGCAGAACAGCCCCCGACCCCGATAATTATCGGGACCAGGAGGAACAGGGCTGCCCAAAGGATAGATAACAATCTCATTACCGCATCAGTTATTTACCCGTGCCCGTAAAGAATCTACCGGGCTCCACTTACTTACGCCCTTCTTGTTGCGTGAGCGTACGCGGAAGTAGTAGGTGACCCCATCGGTTACCGGCGCGTAAAAATTGCCCGTTGCCCGTGGCGCCGGGTCCAGGTCTTCCCAGACTGGTTCCCCGGTTTCATCCAGCGTGGAGGCGATCTGCATTTCGTACAGGTAGGCCTCACGGATGGCTTCAAACTTTAGCAACAGTTCCCCCGGCCGGTTCGAGTCGGCCAGGCGTACCCATGCCGAGGCACGCGGTACCCGGGAGGTCTTCGGCGAGCTTACGGGCAGGAAGCCCGAGCTTAGTTGAATAGAGCTCACTTCCGTAAAGTTGTTGATGTAGCCCGCTACTTTGCGCATCATCACCAGCAATCGCTCACGGGCTTCGTCCTTCTCTTCTTTCTGCACACCACTGGCGCGCCCGCTTGCCGTGATGGCCTGTTTGGCCACGTAATCCAGTGCCACGGGTTCGTAGGCTTCAAATGCCGGGTCCAGTTCCGGGAAGTTTGTATTTGTACGCAGAGCATCGGCCGTACGTGTGGCCATGGCAGCGAGATCCGTATCGCTCATATACCCGTAGTTTGTAATTAATTTTGGTGTTCGCATTTTTTTAAGTTTTTTGATGTTAAACATTTTGTTCTGTGGCTCTCTGCGGTCCTCTGTGCAACTTTGTGTTATAGCTTATTTCACAGAGACACACAGAGGTTTCACAGAGCTTCACAAAAGTTCTATAGTAGGTCTAATCAACCGTCCACCGGGCAACAACAGCAATGGTCCGTACTGGTCTTCGCTTCCGCACCACGGCATCGTCTACGTTCCCCTCTACCGTAAGGCAATATTTACCATCCCAACCATCCACGAAGCCGCAATGGGCAATGCGCTTTTTGTGGGTCAAATAAATCCCAAAAACATCACCCCGCCGTGGAGTTTTCCGATCACCGTTTACCGAACTCCGACCACCGCTCGCAGACCTCCAGTTCCTCATGCGCCAGACGGTGCGCCCCGAAGGAAACAACGCCGCCGCCCAGGCATTCCTCGGTTCGGAATAGCCCGCCTTGCCATGGCACCAGCTTACAAAGGCCGCACACCATTCGTGTCTTTCCGGAAGCCCGCAATACCGCAAGTACTCCGCTATACGCGGGCCATCGTTGTGACCGGTGGCTTCACGTACGCCGATCTCCGAGCGGTATACGGCGGTCAGGTCACCAACCGCCGTTTGTCCGCCACTGTTTACAGCAAAGCCACAACCACCAGGACTACTGCCCAGAAATAGGACAAGCAGAGACAGCCATGGCATAAGGTGCGTTGCCATACCGTTAATTGATTTAATGATTCAACCATCGATTGATGTGCTATTGTGGCAGCCAGCCTGGCCAGGGCTACCACCAGCAGTGCTAGTGGCAACATACTGAGGATGCCCACATCCAATACCCCGGCCGTGGCATCCCACAATCGTAACAACGGGCCGCTCCACAGGAAAAGTGTCAGTGCCAGCAACAATACCGGCACATCCGTCAACAAGATCACCGGCAGCTTCGCCAGCCACCCGCGAAGGCGTAGGCCAAACCTGCCGTGCAGCCGGTGTAAGCCCGTGGTGTCGTTACACCACTGTGCATTCCGTTCTATATTCATTTGTTTTCTTTTTTTGTTGTAAGGTTGTAAACTAATAGTTAATAGTAAAGCGTAGGAAATAGCCGCTTTCCCCACCGGCGGCCAACCCGGGTTGGCCGGGCTCATTGCCAGAATTACCCTCTGCCACGATAAACTTGGTATTCATGGCATTCATGTCTCCTTTGCATGCCGGTTTCACCAGCGATACAGGAATACCGTGGCGCACGGCATAGGCCAGTTGTGCAGCCCACAGACGGCACATACCCGAATCGAGACTATCCAGGTAAGCCGCTTGTTCGGCATTCAGTTTAAACCGGTGTGGCAGGTAAGTATACAACCCCTGCTCTATCAGGGTCGCTTCTGCATTCCGGGATTGCAAGGAAGCCCCGGAAAGACAAGCCTGCCATTGGCTTACACCTGCGGTGGTAAACGCATACTTTACATACTCTTTTGTCATAATATTGATTATTTAAATGAAACCATACAACCAGGCACCCTGCCCGGAAACGGCACAAAAGTATGCGCACTACAACTTGATATTCAAGAGATTACTGTTTTTATTAATGATGAATGCGATGGAGCCGGGATGAGTGGATATTTGTTCAATGGCTACCAATGAACGCCTGTTGGTCAGGGTTTTGAGAAATGCTATAAGGAACGAATCCCCCTCCCCCTTCGGGACCTCCCCCCAAGGGGGAGGAATTCTTCCTTTTTATGTTATTTGTGGGTCTGATAATTTTCTCCCCCTTTGGGGGAGATGCCACAGGTAGAGGGGGACTCATACCACTCCAAAAAACCGGCCGTCCGCCCGTTGCTTACTCGTACCTCCTCCCCTTTCCGCGGGGTATTTAACACAACGAACACTCCTTTGTCGGTTTTGCGCAGCCCGCAGATAATACTACGGTTTACGATCAGTGAACGGTGTACCATAAAATAGTGATAGCCACGTACTTCCTCCATAATTTCGGTCAGTGTACGGAAATCCACGCCTGTTTTGCCATCAAAGCCCACGGCGCCGGTTTTGTTTTTCTGCACGCCCGGCTCAAACAGGGCAATACTGTCTTTGATCTGTTCGCCATAAGGTATGACCACTATACCGGGCCGCAGTTTGGAGGCCACAGTTTTCTCCACCTTCCGGCGTCGGGTAAGGTTCCAGTGCCTTACGATCTCAATGGCCTGCAGGCGGTGATACACCCAAAGCAATATATTAAACCCAAAAAGCATCAGCAACACAAAAGGAAAATCTTCCGCAAGGTAGCGCCAGAACAACTCCGGCCGGTGGCGGACCACAAAATAGAAGGCAAAGAAGATCAACACGGCAAAGCCCGGCACGGCAATACCGTGCCACAACTGCCTCCCTACCCGTTTTAATGGCCGGGGAAACCAGGTGGCATACCAGGGATGTTTCCTGTCCAGCATACAGGTACGTCCTATGATGTAGCTTATCATCCCCCAGGCCGCGAGTATGCTCGGGATGGCAGCTTCCCAAAACTCCTGCATCCCCGCAGCCGTCCAGAAACCATAGCCTGAGCCATACAGCACCATAAAGATACCTACAAAAAAGGCCAGTGGCGGCCCCAGATATTTTTCATGATACCGTACCGGGAAGGGCAGGTAAAAACGGTAGGGTTTCCTGGTGAGTTGGTAATATACGGATTGAAAAAATTCTTTGGTCTTGTCTTTAAACCTAATCACAGGGTTAATAAGAGTTTTTTAGTTGTTGGTTGGTGTTGAGGAGTTCTGAATTGGTCCCTGAGCCCAAGCCAAAGGGTGTAGTTCCGGGGTTTAATAAAGTTATATGTCATTACCCGTTTCCGTTTTACGCAAACGAACGCCAGTCAGGGTATGCAACTGCCACCAGGAAAACGTCATCCTCAGCCCTTCGGCCGGGTGATATACTGAGCTTGCCGAAGTGCTCAGGGTAGACTGAAGCAGCCTGCCCTGAGTTTATCGAAGGATCGGCGATCTCTTTACAAGTATGCGCCAACCATCAAGGGTGTGCCACCAGCCTCCATGAGATTGCCATACCCCCGCTTAGGCGGGGATTCGCAATGATGATCACTTATTAAGGTTTTGGGAAATATCACAGCCGGGCCAAAGCGCAGCCGGTTAAAAAATCAGGTGATTATTTGGATTTATTGTCGAGTAAACGTTGTAGAAAAACCACTTTTTCTTTTTCAGCTTCCAGCAAACGTTCGTATAGTTTTTCGTTCTTACCTTCAAGCTCAAGAATCCTTTCAGGCACATTGAAACAATTTTGAAAATGATTATTTCCAAAGGCTTTACCGTGATCCTGTATATGGTGCACAGTCATACTCCCGGAATTTCCCTTCCAACGCTCAAAAAAGGGGCGTTTCACTTCAAGTGCCTCAAGCACTTCCTCAAACTCTGCTTCAGTAAAGGCTTCTTGTTGTTCCAATCGAGACACCGTTTGCTGACTTTTGCCCATGCGATGGCCCAGCTCTTCTTGGTTCAATCCGATGGATTCCCGAATCTCAGCCATCGTGACTCCCATTCGTTTTTTCGTTGGATTACTCATGGTTACTCGTTTTGATTTTCTCATACAAATATAAAGTTAAATTTGTTAATGGGTATTGTAGATAATTTACCAATGGTAATAAACTTGGGTACTCACCAATTACCGGTTCTAAAAAAACCGCTGTTTCCAGCGGCAAAGGTTTTTCTACATCAAACGCTATTTTCTCAACACCTCTTCAAATCCCCTACGATAATACTCGTTTCAGTTTGGTTTATTTGAAAAAACAATAACGATTTCTTAACCTTAATACGATCATTTATTAAGAAATATGATAAAAAGGTCTATTTTTTCAAGAAAAATTTCGATAAAAATATCAATTAATGGGAATTAAATAATTAAGGAGATTGTTTTTTCTACCTATTTCTTACGGGACCTTTGAGCAAAGGCCTGGCAGATCTTTTCCTGGGCCATTTTTAAATGGGAATTAACTGTACTTGGATGAATATTCAGTTTTTTGGCAATCTCTGTTTGTTTGAAGTTGTCACACAGCCAAAGCCGGAAAACCTTTTGCATTTGCGGGGGAAAGCCATCTGCAATTTTCAGTATAGCGGCGAACATTCCCTTTTTTTCTTCCTCGTCATCCGCAATGGCTGCGGGGTTATAATGCGGGGTAATTTCGGCGTAAAAATCCAGAAACCCCAGTTCGTCTACAATGCCATGAGATCTGAAAAAGTCGATACAGCCATTTTTTACTGCAGTATATAAATAAGGCTTTAGTGAAGGCCCTATCTCTATTTTATCTTTATCCGCATTTTTCCATATACGAATAAAAACCTCCTGTACAATATCCTCGCTAACCGCCTTGTTAAAACAGATATTATAAGCATATCGTACCAGCTCAGTATAAAACCGGTTGTAGAATTCATTAAATTCCCGTTCCTGTATTTTCTTTGACAAATCTGTGCCCATATAGCTATGCAATAACAACATTAGACATCAAAAACACATAGCCAGGACGGCTTATACAGGTAAGGAATAAAACCGGGGTACTTTTTTCAGGGTAATACGTATACATAGGTAAAATAGGTCAAACCTACTGCGCTATCCGCTTCCTCTTCCGAACTTCGGAACAGGCACGATAAGGGGCTTAACAACACAAGAGGTCTTTTTTAAAACAACATCGTCTTTTTACAGACAACATCATAGGTTAAACAAACGAGTTCATGAACCGACCGGGTTTGTGAAGGGTAGTTTTTAAAATACTGTTAACCCGGATAGCAGTTTCATACCGATACCGAAAACAGCCATCAGAAGGCAGATATCCTGTATGCTACTCCATAAAAAACGGTTAGCCGCTACAAAGCAGCCTATAAATAATAGGGACATGGTCAGTTTTTCCGGGAGGGGTGAGAAATTTTCCCGATATTGTAAAAACTTTGATCAGGGTGCCTCAAAAGAGGTTTTGGGTTTGACTCATCTTATTAATAATGAGCATTCAAAGATTTCACGTTTTAGGTATTGTTTGGGTCAAATAGATATTAAAAAAAGCCGTAATTATATCACTTAATATATACATTATTGATCTAACAGCAATAAACAAAAAGGAAAAATATAATTTTTTCGGCAAAATACTTCTTTAAATCGATCAAAGTTAAAATTTTCACAAAAAAATCTATCTTATTTTCTGAATAAGGTTGCCTTATCTTATCGGGCTTTCCGTTCAATCTCTTTTTCTATGCCCCATATACAAAGTTTCCGCAAGCTCCGTTTTAAAAAACCGACCGCCATGCTCTAAGAAAGCAAATGTTCTGTTTGCAGGTCAAAAGAAAAGAAGCTACTTTTATGGTCATTGCGAATAACCGGTACAAGGAGCCGTCCTTGACCTGGGTAAACATATCCTTTTATGTAGGCATGGGGCCGGCACTACCGAACAGCGGCCAATAGCATTGTATACTATTGGCAAGCATGGCTTAGCGCCCTTGCTTGTGCTACCGGTTTTAGACCCCTCATTCGGGGGCACGTTTGATGTTTTTGAAATGGATTGTAGCGATTGTTCCCCTTCAGTATCACAATTGGCGATGACCGCTGCACGTAAACTGCGAGCAGCGGGTAATGGTGGTTTGATAAACTTCGTTTTCATAATCGCTTTGGTTATGTAAACGATGCATACTCAGAAAGCCAGGGAAGCGCTTTTATGGGAAAAACCAATAAAGCGAGCCTCAATGCTTTGCAAGTGGTACCGTCAAGAACCGCCACGACCGAAGCCGTGGTTCCCCAAAGACTGACATGAGACCCGCCCTATTGGTTTATATCGCGAAGATACAAATTCCAATAGATAGCGAGCTCATGGTCGACTCATAGGGAAAATTGACGGTTTTCTTGTATGAGTGACATCGTTAGTGACGCATTGTTTAATGCCTCACTTTATTGTCGCCTATTATTAACAATGCAAACATACAAAGTTTGTCATAAAACGACAAACTTTTTTCAAATAAAATCTAATTCAATGAGTAACACTAATAGATTAGACGAAGTATTTAAAAAAAGAAAAATTACCAACAGGGTTGTTGCCAAGTACGTAAAAAGATCAGAAGGTACAGTATCTAAATGGCGAAATAACAAAAGACAACCCTCTGTTCATGAGCTAAACAAAATTGCAGAACTTTTGAGAGAGGATATTAGAAACCTTTTGCATAAGAGTGATTGGTCGGAAAGTGAAGCTCCTACTTACTCAGAATTTAAAAGGCAACTGAAAAAGGACAATTGGTAAAGAGGTTTATAGTTGTTACTATTTATACAATAGAGCCAGTCGAAAGATTGGCTCTATTGCTTTATCGGATTATGGTTTTCCGTAATTTTCTTTGCTTAAAATTTACTTCTTTTGAAAAAAGGGAAAAAGCCCCATATATATTAGAGAATATTTTCTTTTATATTTATAGCATTAATAGTGTTATATACATGAAAGTGTTGATACCTGGGAATAAAGCTAGATATCAGGGACAAAAGTAATTATATAAGGGGTTAGCAACAAGCCACAAAAAACTCTAAATCAGAATGAGTGAAATAATTTCTCATATACTTGATATTGATAAAGCAATTTGTAAAAACATAGAGAAATTTGATGTTGAGGAAAGAGGGTTGTTATCGCAAAATATTTTATCTCAACTTAGGAATTTTGTTGAACATATTTCCTTAAAAGTTCTTGAAGAAGCACAGCGAATAGAATTAAATAATGATTACGAAAATATCAAAGAAGCCATTGAGTATATAAAAGCAAGAGGTGATTTAAAGTTTCTATCAAGACTTCATAAACTTTTACAAATAACAGCTTCTCATTACACTTTAAACGAAGAAAATTCTGAGAGATTATTACTCAAGTACTATGAGTACCTCATAAAAATAAAGTCTTTCCTTAAAAACACATATAATTTAGAAGTTCTATATAATCTTGAAGATTTTCCAATTCACACAGATTCTAACCTGAAAGAGTATTATGAGAAAATTTCCGTGTTAATTAAACAACCTAAGGAAAATCGAATAAAAAGTAATTACAAAGACAGATATTATATTCAAAAGATAAAACCATTTTTTGTAAAAAATGAAATATACTATGAGGTAACCTTCAGAAGAGCAAACGACTATACTAGCAAGTTTGATAGAATTATTGCATTTACCAAACTTGATATCCTTAGCAATTATGCTGTAAAACTATTTATAAGCATGGACTATATAGAGATTTTGGATAAAAAAATGCCAATTCAAATCATTGATAATTGGGAAGTTTCGATACGCCCTTGTGAGATAGACAACTTTGCGAAAATATTTGGTACAAATTCTAAAATTAGTAGTGGGAAGGAATCTTATGAACTAATGAAATACTTAACATCTTCTGGATTGAATTTAATTGAAATTATAAACTTAAACGATTGGTATTATAAGTATGTAAAAAGAATAGTAACTGAAAAAGCTAGAGTTTCTCACATCTTCAAACTATTGGATAAATGCAGAGAAATGAGTAAAACTAGAAGCGATGGCTATAATGTACTTAGATATTTACTTCTTAGGCTTAACAATAAAATAATCAAAAAACAATATAAAAATTCTATGTGTGAATTATTATCAAACTTAAATCTAGAATTTGGTTGTATCCCTTTTGACCAAATGCCTTTTAATTCTGCACTAATTAATCACAACCCCAAACTTAGTGACCTTTTTTTATCCATCAACACTGAAGATAGAAAACATGAAATATTAGCAAGACATATAAAAAATAACACTGAACAAAAAGGACAATTATATACTTCTATTAAAGAAATCGAGAACTTTGAAAATGTTGAAAAACTCATTGAACAATGGAATGAAAATCTATATCGGAAACACAAAAATAGACAAATAGAGATTTATAAAACGTATGCGTTTATCAAAGGTTATGAAGCAGACACTTTTAGTATCATAGAAAAGTTAAAAGACATTTCATCAGACGGAATTAAAAATTATAAAAACTCTATAAAATCATGGCTTCAATCGTCTACATATAGTATTGATTGTGAAGAGAAAAAGTCAGCTCTAAAAAACCTGTTTGAACACTCAAAAGTAGCTTTGATTTATGGAGCTGCTGGGACAGGTAAATCAACTATGATTAATCATATTTCAAACTTTTTTGACAAAGAGAGTAAGCTATACTTAGCGAATACAAATCCTGCAGTTGATAATTTAAAGCGTAATATCAAAGTTACTAATTGTACATTTAAGACTATAACCAAATTTTCTTGGAGTTACGAAACGGAATACGATATTTTAATCATTGATGAGTGCAGTACCGTAAGCAATTCAGATATGCTTAAAATACTTACTAAAGCTAAATTCAGGTTACTTATTCTAGTTGGTGATGTGTTTCAGATTGAATCAATATTATTTGGTAATTGGTTCAGTCTAATAAAATATTTTATTCCAGAGTCTTCCGTGTTTGAATTGGAAAAACCTTATAGAAGTAATAATCATAACTTATTGAGGCTTTGGGAAAGAGTAAGGAATATTGAAGATAATATTTTAGAAACTTTAACTAAAAATCAATACTCTACAACTCTTGATAATTCAATTTTTGAAAATACGGAAGAGGATGAAATCATACTTTGTTTAAATTACGATGGACTTTACGGCATTAATAATATAAATTCATTTTTACAAAGCAGTAATAATAATGAAGCATTCGTTTGGGGAACTCATACTTATAAAATAAACGACCCAATTATTTTCAATGAATCAGGTAGGTTCTCACCCTTAATTTACAATAACTTAAAAGGTAAAATTTCTCGAATTGAATTGCTAGAAAATCAAATCCAGTTTGACATTGAAGTCTATTTAGTACTTAATGAATTCGATACTGAATGTTACGATTTTGAACTCTTGGACAATGCAGAAAGTGGAAATTCTGTGATTCGCTTTACCGTCGACAAATATAAAAGTACTGATGATGACGATGACGATTCCAGTAATATTATACCATTTCAAGTTGCGTATGCTGTTTCAATTCACAAAGCCCAAGGATTGGAATATAATTCTGTAAAAATTGTTATTACAGATGAAGTAGAAGAAATGATTTCTCATAATATCTTTTATACAGCAATTACAAGAGCAAAGGAAAAACTAAGAATTTATTGGACACCAGAATCTGAAAAGAATATTCTAGGAAGTTTTAAAACTAAGTTTAATAGAAAGGATTATTCACTACTAAAAGCAAAATATAATCTATGAAAAATATAAAGGATAGTTGTTATCGAGTAGACGGTTCCGCTCCTGATTAGGAACGGAGTGCGCCTCTCGCACCACCGTACGTATGGACCTCGTATGCGGTGGTTTTCAAACAGATGGATTAAGATATTTGAACATATCAAGTAGTGGTTGATCCCCACGCTTTTTAACCCGTTGCTCCGTGATAGTTGTACCTAAAATGGGACTTTGCGCAATTACCCCGCTCAACAAAGTGTTCCAGGCTCTGCGAATGCCCACTCTACAAAGTGTACGTTGAAGGCTCTACGAATGTCCTTGACCTAACAGATTATAAAAAACGAAGACAAGAAGACAAGAAGACAAGAAGACAAGAAAACAAGAACAAAAGATCAGAAACTATTTTATCAACAAAACTAACTTAACTAAGAAAGAGATTGAAGCATCTGGAAAAAATATCTTTGTATGTATAAATACTAAAATGTTTGCTTTGAAAGAAAAAAATAAAACCTGCTCGTTATGCCAAATATGTCTCAATATTTAAAAGAAGATTTTCCAAAAAACATTTCAATTAATGTTGGGGCCTCGTATTCATTTAAAAATTATGAGAAAATAAAAGAATGGTGTAAATTAGAAGTTGAGTTTTATACTTCTATAGGAGAAAATAATATAGGTAGTATTTTCAATCAAGTTATTACAAATCCACTCTCAATCAGATTCAATCAGAACAGGAATGTTGAGATTTCATGGGACGATTTTAGCAAAGAACTTAAAGAATTTATCTCATCAACATACAAACGTCAAGGATTTATTGCCTCACGTTCTAAAGAAGGAAAATTTTTAGAGCGACTAAACAAAACCAATCCTAAAATTGTTCCTGGAGCCTTATTGTATTTTCAACAAAAAACACAGCCCAGGAGTGGAGCTCAAATCAATCAAGATACTCAAAGAAACGGTCAGTTTGCCGCATATCTTTTTGACAATAATATCGAACCGGATTTTGAGGAAGAGAAAAGGAAATACGAAGATTTTTATTCGGAAATAATAGCTCAAAAAGATAAACTGCTTGAAGAATTGAAAAATGCTAAAGATGAAAACAATTCAATAAATAAAGAGCTTAATAACTTAAAAACGGCTATCGCCAAAAAATTTGATGAAGAATTCGATCGTCATAAAATTAAAATGGAAGAAGCCGAAAAGTTTTATAAAAGTGAACTTGCCGTAAAAGAAGCTGTAACCTATTGGACTCAAAAAGCCAAGAATCATAGAATTTATAGCATAGTATTTGGTATTACATCCGGTCTAGTAATGATAACTACCTTCATTTCTATAATATGTTTTGGTAAATACATTATTGGATTGAATTTAGACGCTCCAGATGGCGTTGGAAAAAAGTTATTAACCCAATCCGGGGCGCTGCAAATATGGGTTTACGCAGTATTTCTTGGTGCTTTGACTTTAATCGTTTGGATTATCCGCCTTTTGGTAAAAATCTTTTTAAGTAATCTTCACCTGTTGTCGGATGCCAAAGAAAGAGAGACAATGATTATGACCTATTTAGCCTTTGAGCGGGAAGAGCAGGTTCTCAGTAAAGAGGATAAGGATTTAATTTTACCATCAATTTTCAGGGTTTCATCTAATGGTATTATAAAAGAAGATTCTTCTCCTAATCCAATAATGAATATAGTCACTAAAAATATTGGCGAATAGTATCCTACCCGGCACTCGTTTGAGTGCAACGGAAACGAGTGCCCCCTTTACAGCCCCATTATACTGGCTATTTCAATATTTTTAAGGCGACAGGGAAATAATAGATAGTTGGTGGTCTTGCGCCCCTACTAAGAGGGATTGTGTATATTTATGTGTTAGTAGTAATATGGAAAAATCTAAATGGAAAGCGAGTTTAAGCAAGTAATGTCCGAACGGACTGATGAAGAACTTATCAAGATTGTTACAGTTGAGAGAGAAAAATATCAACCCCTTGCAATAGAGGCGGCTGAATTGGAAATTGACAAACGGAATATTGATACATTGAACTTTGAGCAAATCCGAGAAAAAGCAACAGCGGGAAAAGTACAAAAAGAAAAAGTTGACTCAAATGTTGTTGGTTCCGGAATAAGATTTGTGAATTTCCTAATTGACTTTATAGTATGGCTTGTTTTAGCATTTATCCTAAGTTTTATACTCGGGCTTTTTGTTCAACCGACTAACCAGGAAATAATTTCATTGATGGGTTTCATTTTGCTTTTGGGTACATACATAACTTACTATGCGGTAATGGAAATAAAACTTCAAAAGACTGTTGGAAAGTTCGTAACTAAAACAAAAGTTGTGAAAATAAACGGAGAGAACCCGACAGATGGAGATATAATTACTCGGACTTTTTGCCGACTTATTCCATTTGACAGACTTTCATTCTTATTTGTAAAAAATGGGATTCACGATTTTTTATCAAAAACAAAAGTTATAAAAGATAAAATTGAATAACAATTATTTAGCTAATAAACAACTTAAACAGGATATCGCATATATTGCGATATTATTTGTTGGCAAACATTTGAAATGAAAATAATTCCCTCAGAAAAAATTGAAATCACAACAGAATTGTCTAACCAAGAAGTTAGAAAAATTTTGATGGACAATATTCGACCGAAAAAAGGATTAACAATCAGATTTAATAAGTCGCGTGACAAAGAACTTTTTGAAGGGAATTTTATACAGGATAAATTTGAAATACAACGAATAATATCCGGACGGAATTCTTTCCTCCCTCAGATCAAAGGACAAATTCAATCAAATATTAATGGTACTAAATTAGTTGCGGATTTAAAAGTACACACCTTTGTAATCGTCTTTATGATTTTTTGGTTGACTTTCATTTCGTTTGCATTTGTTATGGTAATCATAGGAGTTATAAATCAAGGGACGAATCCTTTGCTATTAATTTTTCCCCTAATAATGATTGCATTTGGAATTGGATTAATCCATTTTGGATTTAATAAGGAAAAAGAAAACTCAATAAACGATTTAAAAAGAATAATAAGCGGACAAATAAATAAAAATATTTGCCAATAACTAATCGTTCGGTTTGTGTGGTTGGTACGGCTTAGCATGAATAGTCCCCAACTGGTCCTTGTTTGAGCCCTTCGAAAACAAAGGCCAATCGCATAAAAGCGTTTATGACGTGCAAGATCCGACCTTTACAATAGGCAATTGCAACATAACCTCAAATCCCTGATACAGATGAGATACTACCTTTCCTTTTTGTGGAAAAGTTCCCCTGATTAACTCCCCTGCAATAAAAAATAAAGAGGAATTTCGGGATTATTGGGGTTTTCACCTTCCCATAATACAAAGCCTTCAAAATATTTATTATCGGCATCCTTAAGTTTTTCACAAACCTCCTGGTGAACCTTAAAAAGTAGTTCGCCCTGTAAAAAAAACTCATTATTATATGCCGAAAGCAGAAAATCAGGTTCTATATGGTCCTCTTCTTTCTCATCCCAATATTGATACTGGATAGTTACTTTCGGAGCATTCAGTATATTATCAGTTAGATCAAAAGCAAAAGATTCTCCTTTTATGTCCTTGTTATATTTTATTAGGGCATTTTCAAATTCTTCCAATCTGTTAAATTTCCTATCCTCAAAACTCCAGAGAATACCTGTCATTATCTCTTTCGGGTAATTCATCCCCACATCAAATGTTTATTTGTAAAATCTTGATAAATCAAATCCATGTTCCAATGCCAGTTCATGGTAACTTTTTGTAAGGTTTATCCCGGTCATATTAAAAATACGGTTTTGCAGTTGTTCTTCGGCAAACCTCACATCTGCTTTTTCCAGGAAGGTTTTGGGCATAAAATAATCTTTTCGGATAATGTCGTCCCGTTCCATATAGTGCAGGGCCATTATAATCACCTGAGATTGTGTAGTATGTGTTGTCCTTCTTATATCCAAATCTTCTTCCATTGCTATTGGGATATTAATCTCCCCATACTGGAAATAATACTTTTCTGCATTGCTTATAACCATAGGAAAATCTACTTCGTCCAAGTTTATTTTCTTATGACCGAGATATTGCCAATTGGGTTTGTACAATTTTTTGTAAAAAGCACTTTTATAGATGTACAAACCGGGAATCAATGTCTCTAACGAACTTAATTTTTTTTCATCAAATTCTTTATGGATACCCTTATATACTTGTATCAGGTAGCAATCCTGTACGAATGTAAAGTTATGGTGTCCATCTTCCTGGACAGCTTTTTGAGTAGGGTCGAAAATAAGCCTTCCTATGATAAAACTCCCATCGGCAAGGTTCAATCCAAAATAATCTCCGACTTTTAATTTTTTATTCATGGTTTAGATTAACATGGGTTATGCAAATTTTCAAATTTATCATATTTTGCCTCCGTAATGGCATTCTTTTTATTTAAAAGTTTGTCTTTCCCTCCGTTTTTCTCAATATAATGTTGCTCCCAAACATGCGCTTCATAAGGAGTCCAGTTCCCTTCTTTAACCGTTCTTGGCTGATACCTACTTGGATCCCAGCCTTTTTCATTGACATGTTGTTCAAATCTTGTATTGGTGCCTTGTGTTGTTTGCCCTACATAAACAACCTCCTGGGTTTGTGTATCAACTATTTCATAAATTTCGGTATTCTTCTTGGTTGTACTCTCAAAAATTGAAGGTTTGTTCTGGTTGTGCACCAAGACCCCATAGGGATGTACAAAATAATTATGCAGCCCTTCAACTTCAAAATTATAGGTTGATTCTTCTGCTCCACGAAATATAGCTATTCCGGTAATGGAAGAATAACTTCCCTGGATATTTTGAACCTGCATTCCTTTCTCCAAGTCCTGTACCGGCATCCATTTTTTCTGGTCTTCTATCCAAAATAAATGTCTCTTTGTTGCGAAGATTTCATTTTCGCCGTCAACAATAATTTTATAGTATTTGTTGGTCCAGTTACCATATAATCTGGAAATTCTTTTTTCAACCAGGCGGTTTTGATTAAAGTCATAGGCATAAACTATATCTGATGTCTTTAAGTTTTCTATTGCTATATCCCCTTTTGGAGTTTTTATTAAAGTGCCGGGTAAAAAACACGGTTGTTTTGTTCCCAACTGCTGGTACGAAGGCGGGCCTTCATAAGCCTCTCCTTTACCTTTCTTCGGAGGTTTTGATGTATCTGCAGGAGGGCTACTTTTAGGGCCGTTCTCTGCCTCATTATTTTTAGAGTTAGGATTGTCCGGATTTTTATTATTCTCTGGTTTTGATGTCCCATTTCCATCTGCAGGGATGTTATTTCCACCGGAATCTGCTGGCTTGGGCTTGTTCCCTTTACTTCCGGGGACTAATAGCATAATAGCTGTTTGAGCATCTGACCAGGACCCGTTAAAAGTAGCTATATTTTTAAGGGCAACGGCGCTCTCGGTGTATTCCTCCACTGCACCGTCCCAAAAAGCGCCAACGCCGGTTTGCCCGGTTTCCCCGTAAGCTCGCAGGGTATTTTCAGTACCTGATGCAGCGATTTCAACCCCCTGGTCTGCCAACCAACCCTTTGCAAAAATGTTCAGTCCCCCCACCAGATTACTTTTAATATACCCTGGGGCAGACTTAAAAAAATTAAACCCTGCACTGCCCAGACCTCTTAAACCGCCGGAGGCAAAAGCCCCGGCACTGCCGCTTAATGCTCCTCCCCCCAAACCTATTAAAGCACCATTGGTCATTCCTTCCATTATCCCGCTAATATAGTTAGCGGCCCCAAGAGCAATGGCCTGCCTCCAGCTTTTTATATTGGGGGCATTTTTTATTTCACCCCCTATGGGGCATATCATTTTATGATCGGATGTAATGGCGGGTGCTCCCTGTAAAATGAGGTCGGGTTTGCTACCCGTCCATTTCCGCAAAGCAGCCGCCTTTTGGCCACATAGCAGGCCTCCAACAACCCCGCCAATGACAGCTCCTGCTGCCCCGGCGGCGGCTCCTATCCCAACTAAAACAGCTAAAGCAACACCACCTGTAGCCACGGTTAATGCCGCAATAACAACTGCTGCGGCAGCTATGAGTGCCATAATAAACATATATTTTTTACAACCAAAATCGATTGAGCTGCTGGTCGCCGTGTCTACTACGGTAATATACTTTTCTTCACTTTGTTTTTTAACCATTTTACGGGAGCCCTGTAATTGGGCTGGAACATTCCCCATAGAACACGTCCAAAAATCTTTTTCAGTAATGATCTTTCCCATCCCTACACAGTATTATCTGGATATTCCTTTTTTACAATCCGTTTTACGATATAAACTTTCAATACTGATATAACGCCTGCTATGACCATTATTGGAACCAATGCCGGCCAAAATATTTTTTTGAACTGAAAAAATATCCATTTAGCAGACAACATCCTGTGCGGATTGTCTACGCTTGATAAAGCAAGCATTTCATCCCAAAATAGATAAAGCCATAATGCAAAAAGAGAAACAACGACTGCCCATAGTACAGGATTTTTTCTTACTCTATTCATAACTTTAAGCCTGTCTTCTCTCGGCACTTTTTTCAGTGCAGGAATTTGCTTCGTAATCTTATCTATTTTTTGCTCTTCATTCATTTTTATAAGGGGTTAACTATGATACTTTCTGTAAAACCTGCTTACGTTTTATAACACCAAGCCACAACCGGCCGCTATAACGAACGAGCTGTACACCAAAACTCAACACTTTGATTTTCTGTCTGTCTCCTTTTTGCTTGTTAGAGAATCGAACAAGGATATTTGTGGTGTTGATTTTTCCGGAACCCCGGCTTTCTACACCCCACGAAATGCTTGTCCTGCCCAGCCAGAAAGTGTCAAGGGTTAAAATATTATGGCTTTGTGGTGTTTTTTCAATTCGGCAACTCATTTCCGGTGTGTGTTTTCTCTATTATTCAGTTATTACGCGCCTGTTTTCCTTTAGCAGCGTATCGCTGATCACATGGTAATTCATCTTGGTGTACAGGCTTTCTTGTTGGGCAATTTCCTCTTTGCGGACCAGGGCCTCCAAAAGTTTCCCGGTTTGCCGTTCTACGCCAAAGGTAATATGTTCTGCCAAAACCGGCTCCAGCTTGCCAACATCGATCTGTTGTGAAAAATTTTTATACGCCCGTTGGTTAAACCCCTGGCCTAAACCACCATGGGGGTCGGCCTTGGCATATATGCTGATACAGCCGGAGTCGTAGGTGTTATCGTTATCCGTATAAATGGAATATGCCCATTGCACATTGGCTGTATTCAAGAAATTGGGTTTAACCACAGTTTTTTGCGTATGAATGTATTCTCCATAAATTTCTCCAAAGCACACGCTAAAAAATTCGCTGGCCTGAATGGCAGCCTTTAGGTTTGCCTGATTTTGGAATATCTCGTCATTCAGGTTGATGACTTGTTTCAAGTCGTCGTTTTCTTCCACAACCTCCTGCATTTCTCTTTTGGTTTGTTTCCATTTCCTTAAAATCAAGTCCATGTTTAACACATCCATGATTTTACCGCTTTTATCCAGAGTGAGGTGCAGTTCGTTATACATTCTGCCAAATATCCGGCTCATGGCTGAAACTTCCTTTACCATGGGGTTATTGGATTCCAAAAGGATATTATCCAACTGTATAAGTTCCACCTCCATATCGCCACCTATACTATCTACATTTAGCACCCGAAAATCCCACCGGATCTGTGCTTTAGACTTCATATTCATATTTACGGCCATCAAATCGGAATCAATGGTCAGGGTATATCTTTCGGCAAACGGCTGTTTTATACTGATAAGCTCACTCATTACTATCCGTTTCCTTAGTTGATAAATACATTACCACCGTCCAGTTTGGTCTCTCCGGCAATATGGTTGTTTTTGCCCGTGATCTTGGTATTGGCAGTCCCTGTTACCTGAATGTCTTTTCCTTTAAGTTCTATAACCCCATCTTTCTTAAGAATAAGGGAACTCTCTCCTACGGTTATAGCGAATTGCTCTTTTCCTAAAAAATTAATCACCCCGTTTTTATCCATATTCAAGGTACTTGCCCCTTTCCCAACATCAATATTTTTGGAAGTATCCCCGTTAATATGAATATTTCCTGCGCCATCCATGGTTAATACGGCCGTACCATGATCTGTTATAGAAATACTTCCGTCTTTATCATTCATAACCACTTTTGTTCCACTCCTGCTTTGAAAAGCCTTCAGGTTATTATCCGGGTCGTGGTACCCGCTTTTGGCTTGGTTGTGGTGTACGCTACCGGTAACAAAAGGCAACTCTGCATTGCCACTTTGGAAATCAAGCATAACACTCTCTCCTTTTTCCGGGATAAAATGAAAACCTTTACCATTACCGCCGTTAGGAGAAGCCAGAGGTATCCAGTCTGTTGTTTGGGCATTTTCTTTCTGCCAGGCCATTTGCACTTTGACCCGTCCCAAACCTTTGGGGTCATTGTTGTCCATGACTACTGCGGGCTGGCTTTCACATTTTGGATATTCCCCCGGATTGGAAAAAGGGGAGACTTCCACGGATACAGGAACAGCCCTGAACTGGTTGTTATAGTCCCCGGTGTCTACACAATGATGTGTAGTGGCTATGACTTTGAAAACCCCTTGTGAGCTGCCGTCTTCATCCAATATCCTGATTATGGCCCCGGGGCGCAATGCCGGGTTTTCGCTGCTACCGTTGACATAGATCATATTGGCCACTTTTTTCTGGAAATTCAGCTCGGCATAATTGTCCATATCCGCTTTCCCTGTCCCCTCATTGACCAGTTGGTTGTGCTGTACGATAGTTTCTTTGGAAAATACCCTCCCGGAAGATTTTACCAGCTCTGCCGCAATACCGTTGACCCTGTTTTCATATTCCCTTGTTTTACTTTGGTGAGATTCCCCTTCAGACAGGTCATTTCCATGATATTTGAAACGTGTAGGCTGCAAACTGAGTTCAAAGTCATATTGGGTCAGGTTATACCCGTAGTGCAAGGTAATTTCCTCGCCTGTATTTTCCTGGCCTATGATAAGTTCTATACCGTTGTAGTAAAACCATTCGCCCTGGCGGGAACACATACGCCTTAAAAAGCTGTAATCACTTTCGTTATACTGGGCTATGTAGGGATAGGGGTTATCTTTTAAAGGCTTAGCCGCGATCTTTAATAGTTGGGTATCATACTCCCTGGTGGTATTATGTACAATGTCAGACAAAGGTTTCTTTAAAAAAGAAGAAGATTCCGGGCCGTTGTCCATGAGTATGGTAGGGCTATACGCTCTGAACTGCAACCGCTTGCCACTGCTGTCATTCAGGTTTACAGCCTTGACACGGGTTACCACTCCTTTGAAATATCCTGTATGTGTGGAAAACATCCGTTCTACGCCCTGCATGGTCACCAGTATGGTCTCCCCGATAAGTTGATGGTAATTGCCCTTAAGCCCGGGATTTTGCAGATATACCTCTTCTTCCCGGCATTCTATGGTGAGTTCATGGTGACTGTCTATTCGCTGGCTCAGTTCAAAATCGATAAAGGTACTTATCCGTAGCTCCCCTACCTTTACAGTAACATCAGTTTGCAATGCCATAACTTCTACTTTTTATACGGTTGCTTGTTCATTCTTTTTAAAACACTTCGTCTTTATCCCATTCTAAAATATCAACAGGTATCCACTTGTCTTCTTTTTTCCGGTACCAGACGGTCACTTTATAGTCTTTATCCTTTTCCCAGGTAATCTCTTTGATATGAATGGTCTTACTGTCTACTTCTGTTTTGGAAAATATATTCAACAGTCCTACCCTGAATTCGTGTATGGGATCTATACCGAGTACGAAGGTTTCCTGTTCAAGGGGTTTTCCATACTTTTCCAGCGCTTGGGTTAACGTGGATTCACTCAATCCTTTCAGGGTGATAAAATACTTTGTCTTTCCCTCTTGAGGCGCTTTTTTATCTTTTTGTCCGGAAGGTTGGCAACACATCATCAGGCCACAGGTTATAAGAACCAATATATTTTTCATTTTACTGAAGTTTATTGATAGAAAAGGTAGTTTCGGGAATCATGGTATTAAGTTCCCGTACCAGGTAATCCAAATGCCTTTCCCGGAGTTCACTACCTACATTCATAATGCTATATAGGTCTCTGTAATAAGAACTTGTTGTTCTGTATTCATCCCAATGATTAACTTCATTGGGAACATTACCTATGGCGTGTCCAAACTCATGTGATACCCCGTGTTGGAAAAAACCGGGCATTTTCTCTGTTGACGCAACATCTTCCGAATCAAGCAAAATCTTTCTATCCGTCCAATTGGTCTTACTTTGCTTAAACCCTCCCTTCGGGATTTTTCGTATCACAACTCTCCAGTGTTCATTGGACAACACCCATTTCAAATCAAAATTTACAGTAAACTCTCTGTTGACAGCTTTCTTTGCAAAATCGGAACTCCCCTCAATCTTTATAAAAAAATGGCCTCCCCATTGGTTCCATATCAATTTGTCGGCCTGATGATGAAATTCTTTTTTTTCATCATAGGTCCAATTTGATAAAGGAATCACGGTTTGCCAATCATACTTCCATCGTTGCTGTACCAAAATGGTTTGCCTCTGGGGCTCAATAACAATGTCCATCCGGTCGGTTTTCTTGCTTAGGTCCATTTTGGAGGAATAATAATTATACTGATCTATACTGTCGCGGGCCACCTCTTTTTATAGGGGGTATTCCCTATATTGATCTCCTGGGCGGAAATCACAATCTCAGTACACATAGGTTCATCGCCGGTTGCCCTGAATTTCTCTTTGTACCGGACACAATAACCCTTTTTAAAACTTGTGGATTTCATCCGGGCCATACCATCCCGTTTATAAAAAACGAGTTTTCCATCTTTGACCTGGGTAGCACTAACTGCCCAATCGGAAAAATGGTCTTTCATATCCGTCTCAACGACCAGGCGTATTTCACCGCCCCTGGCATTGGTGGCGGGTTTTCCGTTGTGGTCTGTCCCCTTCTCCACTAAAATATCATACTCCAGAATGTTGTATGACATATTGTCGATCTCAAATTTCGCAAGAAAACTCATACCCTTATATCTGTTAAATTATTTGTTATTGTAGCAGTTTACTAAATTATATGTTTCTATTCTCATTTTATATACTTAAAAACCAGTATTTATACCTATCATGCTTTTATTCCAGTCTTAGCCGTTCCGATAATGATTTGAGTTCCTGGTGAAGCCCTTCAAAAAAAAGCCGATAATTATTAATGAGCTTGGGGGCGTAAGCTCCATACTTTTTCCGGTGATACGGAAAAAACTTGAATATCATGGGCTTTGTTTTTACGTCCACTGCCCTATGCAATGCTTTTTTTATCAGCCTGTCATCATCCATTACTTTATTGAGTGCCTCAAAATACTCAATAGTAGGCTCTACTGGCCTGGCTGTAAAACGGTCTATTCTACTTCTAAGATCAGCCAATCCTTTTTCCATGAGCCGGTACTCCCACTCATACAAGAACCTGTTACCCAGTCTTATTTCCGCCAATACAGCCCTAAACATAAACCGTTGATCCACCAGCCTGCAATAATTAATTTCCGGAATGGACAATATTTTCCGTATTGTTTGGGCCTTTTTTCGGGGAATATATCCCCAGCCTTCCATTTCCACATACTTGTCCGGAATGATGCCTTTTTTCTTCCACCTCCCTTTCAGGTTTTGGAAATATTCGGCCTTTTTCTGAAAGTTTGCGGCCCGTCCGTAATTTTGTTCTGCTTTTCGCAGGTTTTCTTCTGTGTATTTTGCCAATGGAAATACTAAATACAATATTCTACTATATTCTTTATGACCTCTTTTTTGCAAAAAAGTCACATATCCCTGTAAAAAACAAGGATGTATTCAGAATTGGTTTAGCTTTTAGGGGAAGGGTAATAAAGGGGAGGTTTTACGCTCCCCTTGTAATATTTGATTTGATCGCTTATTACAATTAATTTGGAAATGGGCTTATACCCACTCGTTGATATGTTCACCACCACCACTTGAAAGCATACGGCAAGAGATAGTGAAAGTTTCTGTCAGGGGGTTGTCCCCTCTGTGATCAAAATTCTCCTTGTATTTTACCAGGTAACCTTCAGTGAAATTTACTTCACGAAGTTTGGCATCAGTATCACGCTTGATATAAGTGATAACACCGTTTTTACGTTCAAAGTTATTGGTCATCCACTCAAAGAAGAAAGAGTCCCCTGTGGATTCTACGGTAAGGTGAATACGCCCTCCACGGGTTACGGAAGAAGGTCGTCCTGTGGCATCTACTTCTTGTGCCAGGTCATAATTAGCGTTCAAGATATTTACTTTCTTGCCGCCAACAGATAATGTTGCTTTAAATGACATAATACGTAAAATTTAAAAATTAAGGTTAACAAATAAAAAATACCAAATCAAATATTGAGTTATAAAACAGTTCGCAAGATATTAAATATGAATGTATTATGCAAGCATACTATTTTAAAAAGACATTATGCTTCTCTGTTTGCGAGTAAAATCATATTATCAATAAAGAAAAAGAAAAAAGAATTCCTGATCCAATTTGCCAAACGATTGGGTCAACTAAAAGAAACCAAAAAATTAAGTTTTAGAGATATTGCGGAGAATTGTGATCTCGATGCCAGTTTTATCAGCAAGATCGAAAAGGGAACGGAAAATATCACTTTAGAAACAGTTCTTAACCTGCTTTATGGCCTGAACATACAACCAAAAGAATTATTTGATTTTCATTTTGAACTAAAAAATGACGATATTCGTACCTAGTAAAGACAATATCGATCTCTAAAAACCATTTTAACGGTATTTAAACAAGGTCGATTCTATACCAAAGGAATATGGATCAGCACAATTTAATAAAAGACTTACTTCAAAAATTCCGGGAGAATACCATAACCCGGGAAGAATTTGACAAGCTCAGCAGTATGGTAGACCATGCTACTAAGGAAGCCGAGGTTAAATACTGGATGATGGACCATCTGTATGATATGGAACCTTCTGATGAGGATGACCCGGAAGCATGGGATGCGAAGAGTGAGATACAATTTGAAGAATTGCAGAAAAAGATTAAGGACAGGGACAAAGAAGGTAAGTCTTAACTGCCCTGCCGGCATAATACCTAAGCATTACAGCATCACTTTATAAGGATACGGTCTTCCCCTGTCTTTATATATGATTTATAGAGATCTTTAGTGAAATGCCTATACCACAAATCTCAATAAGCCTCCACACCTCCCCTTAAAATCTCAAAGCACCATTTTGCCCGAAGAAACGTATAAAAAAGTTCAGACCTGGTATTACAGGTCTGAACCGTTAAAGTATTAAATGAAAATTTAAAAAACTAAAGATCATGCTGGTGCCGTTTATGGTACCGGCCTTTGCAAATATTCCCGTTTCCGGGGAAGAAAACAACCTGTACGGGCACCGTCTCAAAAATAAGCATTAAAGTGCAGAACGCCATACCGGGCGATCGTTTTTCCGTAAGAAAAAAACAACTCTTGTTCTGTTAGCCTATTTATCCGGTTCAAAATCGAGCGAAACGGAATTCATACAAAACCTTTTATAGGTTGGCGCGGGCCCGTCGTCAAAAATATGCCCGAGGTGCGAATTGCAGCGGGCGCATTCCACTTCTGTACGGTGCATACCGTGCGAGTGGTCTTCCTTGTAAATAACACTGTTGTCTCTTTCGGTCTCGAAAAAGCTCGGCCACCCGCAACTGCTGGCAAATTTGGCATCGGACCGGAACAGGAGATTGCCACATACGGCACAATAGTAAGTGCCCCTGGTTTCGCTGTCCCAGTATTTTCCTGTAAAGGCGCGTTCCGTGCCCTGCTCCCGGGCCACGTAATACAATTCCGGGGAGAGGATCTTTTTCCATGCTGCGTTACTTACCTGCAATGGTGTGGTATCCGTACGGGAATAGTACGGGTTGTTCTCATGTCTGGTATCCATCTTCTTTTTTTGTTGTGCGTTACCTACCCCTGCTGCCCCTAACAATACGGACAACACAAAGGTCAGTTTTATAATATTCATCGTCCGGGGGATTAATGGTTTAGTTTCGGTACATAGCAAAAATCATCAGTTATGACTTAAGACTGTACGACATAAGACATAGGACTTTAAAATATCTAAATAAGCAATCTTAAAATTTAACTACGCTTTAGTCTTATGTCATAGGTCTTGAAATCTTAAGTCTGAGAAAGAACAGAATTCTGTCATGTACTTAATGTTTCAGTTTATCTTTAAATACCTTTTTAAACTTTTTTAACTTGGGTTGAATGACATACTGGCAATAGGGCTCCGATTTGTTCTGGTTGTAATAATCCTGATGATAATCTTCCGCCCTGTAAAAAACCGTAAGGGGCGATACCTCTGTTACTATCGGCTGGTCGTAAACCCTTTCTTCATTGAGCTTTTTGATATAATATTCCGCTTTTTCCTTCTGCTTGCCATTGCGATAGAATATGGCCGACCGGTATTGTGTACCTCTGTCATTTCCCTGGCGGTTGAGCTGTGTGGGGTCGTGTGCCACGAAAAAGGCTTCCAGGAGTTCGTCAAAGGAAATCACGGAGGCATCGTAAATAATGTTGCACGCCTCCGCATGCCCTGTGGTCCCGGTGCATACCTGTTTATAGGTAGGGTCGGGCACCGAACCGCCCGTATAACCGGAGACGACTTTTTTGACCCCTTCCAGTTGCAGGAACTGGCTCTCCACACACCAGAAACATCCGGCTGCAAAAGTTGCCGTGTCTTTTTGTTTGGCTATCATTGTTTCTTTCGAAGGTTTTATTTTCGCAAACGTGTCCCTGCTGCCCCTGTCCTTTCCCTGTTTTGCAAATGCCAGTATCAATGACAAAAACAGGACCAGCCCCAGGCTTTTCCCTGCCGTGAATAACTGCTTTCTTTTCATGCCGTTTTTTTTAAGAACTTATATAATAAAGGTTTCAGTACAATTATTTATGACGTAAGACTGTAGGACATAAGACATAGGACTTTTAAATACCTAAATAAGTAATCTTAAAATTGAACTACGCTTTAGTCTTATGTCATAGGTCTTGAAGTCTTAAGTCTAAGAAAGAACGGATTTTTGTCATGTACTTAGAACAAAGGTATAGCAAAAAACAGCTTAATGCATATACAAACTTCCCGGCGGGAGTTAAAAAATGTTAAACTGCCTTTAAAATCAACAGGATAGCAAAAAATAATCCTAATTTAAGACCAAAAACCAAAATGAAGAAAACGCTGCTCCTTAGCCGGAAATGGTATGTTCTGGCCCTTGTTCTGTCTTTTCACTTTTTATCCGGCCAGAATAAAGTACTGGATGTGGCCGTTGCCGGGATGAACCACGATCACATCCATGTATTGCTAAACCAATACCGGCAACACCGGGTAAACATTGTCGGGATCGCCGAGCCGGACAAACAGCTTATCCGTAGGTTGCAAAAGGACTATCAACTCCCGGACTCCCTTTTTTACGACAATGTAGCCGGCATGCTTAACAAGGTGCATCCCGATGCCGTACTGGCCTATAACCCCATAGCCGGGCATGTGGATGTAGCCGAAGCCTGCCTGCCCCTTAAGATACCGCTTATGGTAGAAAAGCCGCTGGCCGTAAACAACAAACAGGCCCGGAGGATAGCCCGCCTTTCTGAAGCGAACAATACCCCGGTATTCACAAACTACGAAACCACCTGGTACGGTAGTAACCAGGTGCTCAAAACGCTTTTGCACGAGCAGGGGTTCGGCCCTGTAAAAAAGATGATCGCCCGGGACGGGCACCAGGGCCCGGAAGAGATCGGTTGCAGCGCGGAATTTTTAAGCTGGTTGACAGACCCCGTCAGTAACGGTGCAGGGGCGCTCACCGATTTCGGGTGTTATGGCGCCAACCTCATGACCTGGCTTATGGACGGCGAAAGACCCGTAGCCGTTACTGCGGTTACACGCCAGCTAAAACCGCATATATACCCCGATGTGGATGACGACGCCACCATTATCGTAGAATACGGGAACGGGGCAACAGGCATTATCCAGGCCTCATGGAACTGGCCTTACAGCATCAAGGACCTCCAGGTCTATGGCCCTAAAACCTCTCTCCATGCCGTAAACGGGGAAACCCTGGTCCGTTATGAGGAAATGCCGAAAGGCCGGGAAATCCCCGTCAAAGGAGATTATTTTAAAGACCAGGTCTCCTTTCTCGAAGCGGCCCTGGCAGGAAAAAAACTTCCTGAAAACCATCTGTCATCCCTGGAAAACAACCTCATCGTGGTAGAGATCCTGGAAGCGGCCAAAGCCTCTGCCCTGCGGGGCGAGCGTATTGAGTTGTAAAAAGCTCCCTTGTTTTTAAATACTTACTGTTAAACCTAAAACAAGATCGCTCCACAGCCATGGGACCTTTAAAGGGATGATCCGTAAAAAATTAAATTTATTGTTGTAATTTTCCTCCGGAATCCACAATTTTTATGAGAACTTAAAAACTAACGCTATGACCAAGATCTCCTGCGCATACATTCCCTTAGCGGTGTGTATTGCCCTGAACATTGTTGCCTGTTCTACAAAAACCAATGACAAACCCAAAACCATCCTGCCCGATAAGGACAATGCAGAGCTGCAACTGCCGGAGGGGTTTGGCGCCCTGAAAGTGGCCGACAGTATTGGCGAGGCCCGCCACCTGGTGGTAAACGACAACGGGGACATCCTCGTAAAACTAAACCGCCCCAAAGACGGGAAGGGAATTGTTATCCTCTCGGACGAGGATAAGGACGGAAGGGCCGACCGCAATACCGGCTTCGGGGACTACGGCGGAACAGGGATTGCCCTCAAAGGCGAGTACCTGTACGCCTCCTCCAATACCTCCGTTTTCCGCTATCCGCTGAACGAAAACCAACTGCCGGAAAACACCGGTACTCCCGATACCATTGTTCATAACCTCATTGACCGCGGGCAACACAACTCCAAATCCATTGTCCTGGACAACAACGAGAATCTCTATGTAAATATCGGGGCTTATTCCAACGCCTGCCAGGAGCGGGACAGGACCAAGGATTCCCCCGGGATGTACCCCTGCCCTATCCTGGATTCTGCCGGGGGGATCTGGAAATTCAAAGCCCGTATGATGAAACAGTCTTATGGCCAGGGAACACGATATGCCACCGGGCTGAGAAATGTAGTTGGGCTGGACTGGAACACCGCAGACAACACCCTTTATGTAATGCAGCACGGCCGGGACAACCTGCACGACCTCTTCCCCGAACTGTACGACTCCGGGGCTTCTGCCGAACTCCCTGCCGAGGCCCTCTACAAGATCGAAGAAGGGGACGATGCCGGATGGCCGTATGTATACTACGACCGGGACCAGGGGAAAAATGTGTTGGGGCCCGAATTTGGCGGAGACGGTAAAAAAGAACCGGAAGAAGGGAAAGGAAAAGACGCCATAGACCCCTTAGTGGCCTTCCCGGCGCATATAGCGCCCAATGGCCTGTTATTCTACACCGGCTCCATGTTCCCGGAAAAATATAAGAACGGTGCTTTTATAGCCTTTCACGGTTCCTGGAACAGGGCCCCGGAAAAACAGGAAGGCTTTATGGTGGCTTTTGTTCCCTTTAAATCCGGGAAGCCCGCCGGACCATGGGAGATCTTTGCCGATGGTTTTGCCGGCAAGGACCCGGTCATGGCTCCCGGGGAGGCCAAACACCGCCCCTGCGGACTGGCCCAGGGCCCGGACGGTTCGCTCTACGTTTCTGACGATGCGGGCGGGACCATTTACAGGATACTCTATAACGGCAAAGAATAACAAGCAACTTTTAGATTGACAAACAATACGAACTATGAAATACAGAAAACTGGGAAACACCGACCTTAATTTATCCGTAGTAACCTTTGGCGCCTGGGCGGCCGGGGGCTGGATGTGGGGCGGTACGGAACGCAAGGACGCTGTAAATGCCATAAGGGCTGCATACGATCACGGGGTGACCTCTATCGACACTGCTCCGATCTACGGACAGGGGACCAGCGAAGAGATCGTAGGCGAAGCCATTAGGGATATCCCCAGGGACCAGGTACAGCTGCTCACCAAATACGGTATGCGCTGGGACCTGGCCAAAGGAAAACTTGCCGCTCACAGTAAAGACAATACCGGAAAGGATATCGATATATACAAATATGCGGGGAAAGAAAGTATTATCAAGGAGTGCGAAGACAGCCTTAAGCGGCTCGGCACGGATTATATAGACCTTTACCAGATCCACTGGCCGGACCTTACCACCCCCATCCAGGAAAGTATGGAAGCGGTTGACCGGCTTATCCGCGACGGGAAAGTACGCCATGCCGGGGTGTGCAATTACGATGCAGAACAAATGGCCGAGGCGGAAAAATACGTTTCGCTGGCTTCTAACCAGGTCCCTTACAGCATGGTAAAAAGAGAGATTGAAGCGGAGGTCGTTCCCCATTGCCTGAAACATCAGAAAGGGATCCTTGCTTATAGCCCGATGGAACGCGGTCTGCTCACCGGAAAACTAAAACCCGGCCACCAGTTTGCCCCTGGCGATCACCGGGCATCCAATCCCTATTTCAAAGACATTAACCTTACACGCACCAATGACTTTCTGCAAAGCATTAAACCCATTGCCGATAACAAGGGACTGACCCTCGGCCAGCTCGTTATCCTCTGGACACTGGAACAACCCGGTATAACCATTGCCCTGGTCGGTGCCAGGAATGAGGCACAGGCCGTACAAAATGCCAAAGCTGCCGACACGGAGCTTACAGAAAGTGAAATTGCCGCGATTACGGAAAAACTCAGCTATTTGGAGCTGGAATTGTGATTTCCTTTGTTGGACGGTTGCCGGTTGCCAGTTTCGGGTTTGGTCCTGAGCAGAGCCAAAGGGCAGGTTTACCAGCCGGTAAGGCAGGAACTGATTATAAAAAACACCTCCGGAAAGTGCCTGAAGAACACTTTTTGGGAGGTGTTTCTATATCAATATATACGAAAGGGCCATGTCTAAAAAAGGCCCTCCAGGGGGCCCGCACACCATTTTTACGGTATGCTCATTTTTGGGGTAATTTGACTAAAACCTGGATTTTGAGAAAAGAAAACGCCGAAAGCTATTTCCTTTCCCCGGTCGTTTGGCAGTAAATGTTAATTGCGTATCAAAAATACCAATAAAAGTTAATTTTCCCCAATAAAAACACATAAAATACGATACATACCTTTTTTACATCACTGATTTTCAACTATATTACTATTTAGCAATGCTTTGGATATACCGCGGTTTATCGCGCAAAGCACCGCTTTTACAAAGGCCCTCGCTTCGTTCCTGTCCCTCCCTGCCCCGAAGAGATCGTGCGCTCCGGACCTGACTTTCACAAAGCTGTATATTTCTTTCCCCCCATACGTTTTGGTTCTGTTACAGGGAATATCCGTAATTTCAGTACAAAGTCCGTGTTTTACGCAGCCCGCTGCAAAGGCTGCCTGCAAAGTATCTCCCGTCCCCTCTACCATAAGGGTATTTCCGGGAGTTTCCAGGCTGGCCGTGATATGGGCCTTCGTATTTTCTTTCCTTTCTTCCAGGGACCTTAGCCGGTATGGCGCCGGATCAGAAAAATACGTCCTGGAAAAGCTGTCCAGCAACTGTGCTTCAGAGATCTCTCCTCCTGCCCTCTCCGTTTCTTCCTGAACGATACGGCTGAACTCTATCTGCAATTCCCGGGGCAGGACAATGCCGTGCTGTTCCAGTACATACGCAACGCCCCCCTTCCCCGACTGACTGTTTACCCTGATAATAGCTTCGTAATTACGACCGAGGTCCGCAGGGTCGACGGGCAGGTAAGGAACTTCCCATAATCCCCCGGGATCTGCTTTACGGGCGGCAAAACCTTTTTTAATGGCATCCTGGTGCGAACCGGAAAAAGCCGTAAAGACCAGCTCCCCGGCATAGGGATGCCTGGGGTGTACGGGCAACTGGTTGCAATGCGTTACTTCCCGGGCCACCGTGTCCATATCAGAGAAATCCAGTCCGGGGGCTATTCCGGAGGTATAGAGGTTCAATGCCAGGGTCATGATATCCACATTTCCCGTACGTTCCCCGTTGCCGAACAAAGTACCTTCAACCCGTTCTGCCCCGGCAAGACAGGCCAGCTCGGCGGTGGCAACGGCGGTGCCCCGGTCGTTATGCGGGTGAACACTGATTATTAGGCTGTCCCTCCGGTCTATATGCCTGCAAAACCATTCTATATGATCGGCAAAGACATTGGGGGTGGATACTTCTACGGTAGTGGGAAGGTTGAGTATCATTTTATTTTCGGGCGTAGGGTCAAATTCCGCGATCACGGCATTGCATATTTCCAATCCGAAATCGGGTTCGGTAAAGCAGAATGTTTCCGGGGAGTACTGAAAGGTCCACCGGCTTCCGGGATATTGCTCCATCTGCCGCTTCACCGCCCTCGCGGCATCTGTGGCTATCCGGATACAACCTTTGCGGTCCACGCCGAAAACCACATCCCTGAAAAAGGGAGCCGTGGCATTGTAGAGGTGAACAATGGCCCGGGGAACGCCCCGAAGCGCCTCAAAAGTGGTTTGTATCAGTGCAGGCCTGGCCTGTGTCATAACCTGGACCGTGACATCATCGGGGATCTTCCCTTCTTCGATCAGTTCGCGGACATAGTTGTAATCGGTTGAGGAAGCCGCGGGAAAACCGACTTCGACCTCTTTAAACCCCATACGTGTCAGCAGGTCGAAAAAACGCCTTTTCCGGGAAGCACCCATAGGGTTTATAAGCGCCTGGTTGCCATCTCTCATATCTACACTACACCATACGGGAGGGCATTGCTGCACCCTGTCGGGCCATTTCCTGTCGGGCAAATTCAAAAGTTTATTCGGGCTGTATTTTTTTCCGGGGTCCTGTAACATAGCTTCACGGATTTATATCTTTCTGCAAAGATCTGAACCGTAATTATGACACAATTACTATATTTAGACAATGAATACAGAAAAAGAGACAATCATAAGCGGACTCGGCCTCGGGTTTGAAATAAATCCCCGGCGTCCGGTTACCGCCTATTCCAAAACCATAACCCACGGGCGCTGCGAAGCGGCTCATTTACATCCCAGGGCACAGGTTATATATGCCGACCAGGGAATTATGAAGGTCGTTACTTCCGGGCAGCTCTGGACCGTAACCCCCACGCAGGGCATATGGATCCCCGGCCTTGAAGAACACCAGGTATATTTTCCCGATAATGTGAGGGTCCGGACCTTGTTCTTCGATCCTTCGGTGACTAAAAACCTGCCGGACAAGTGTTTTGCATTTGATATGAACCCCCTGCTGAAAGAACTGATCCTGAAAATGACCTCATTCCCGGAAGCCCGCTTATCATCGCCCCGTGTGTTGAGGATGGCCGGTGTACTGGTAGATGAACTCGGGCATATAAAACCCGCTTCGCTCTTCCTGCCCACAAGTGACGAACCCCGGGTGCAACAGGTCACTAAAGCCCTGATTGCTCAAATATCGGAGAAGAAACCCCTGTCTTTTTACGCCGCCCTGGCCCATGTCAGTACACGCACCCTTTCGCGCCTGTTTATCAGGGAACTCGGTATGAGTTTCGGCGAATGGCGGACCAGGCTAAAAATACTGGAAGCCATTAAACAGCTAAACGAGCAGCGGCCGGTAAAAGAAATAGGATATGACCTGGGATATGAAAACCCCAGCACCTTTATCCATATGTTCCGGAAATACACGGGCCAATCCCCTGCCCGGTTCCACCTTTAGAAAGGGTACTAAACAACATTAAATTAAAATGAACCTGAGACACCATGGCACAAAAAATTTCCAACAGGCTGGCAGAAATTGTAGACGCCCTTCCATTAAAGAACGGTATCCGGGTATTAGAAGTCGGGTGTGGCACGGGGCTCGCTGCACGCGAAATTGTGAACCGGGTAGAAAACGGTTACGTCCTGGCCGTGGACCGTTCCCCGAAAGCCATTGCTCAAGCCACCAAAAACGCGCAAAAAGAAATTGAAAAGGGAGCGCTTAAATTCGTACAGGCAAAAATTGAAGCACTGGAACTGCCGGGAGAAGAACCTTTTGATTTTGCTTTTGCCATAAGGGTCGGAGCCCTGGACGGACGGCACCCGGAAATTGAACAGGAAGCCCTGAAAAAAATTTCCGGACTACTTAAAAAGAACGGCAAACTCTTTATAGACGGCGGAAACCCCTTAAGAGAATTAGTCCCTGAAGGTTTTAAAAACTAAAGCTGTTTTTATAAATGACTTAACACATTTATGGTAGCCCCATTCGGGTCTTTTACAAAAAAGCGGCGTACACCCCAGGGTTCGTTCCTGATATCATAGACGATATCCCAGCCCAGTTGCTTGGCCCGTTCGTATTTATTGTTGACATCGGATACTTCCATAGAGATAAATACAGCACTGTTATCTAAAGGGGCTATGTTCTCATTTTTTATAACCGAGATCTGGGCCAGGGGATTTTTTTCGGAAGCAAATGTATATATCCACTCCATATCCATTACTAGTTTCAGCCCCAGAAATTCCACGTAGAATTTCTTACAGTCGGTCATATCATTTGAATAAATATTCGGAACTATTCTGATGGTCTCATTCTTATTTTGCATTACTGTGGGGTTTGTTTGTTACTTTTAACAGTAAATAAGGTTTTGTAATTCGATGGATCAGTCCGTAAATTAGAAAATTGCAAATTTATTCATTGAAATTACAAAGATTTCCCGGATTACGGCACATTTCATCTTTTGGTATTCATTTGAAAGTTCCTGCTGTAAAAATTAAAGATCGCTTTAAACCAGGTCCCATGAATAAGATTATATCACTACTTGTTTTACTTCAACTTTCAGGCTACATCTGTGCTCAAAACGGAAAGATCCTGTCGAAAAGAGCGGTAGATATCTCACAGACGCAGCTCTGGGATAAAATTTCAGAAAATGACACCTTAATTTCCGGTTTTGAACACCTCAATACATTAAATTTTTACTTTATTACCTACCGGAGTGACTCCATACAGGTCAACGGGATCTTAATCGAGCCGAAAAAAGATGAAAAATACCCGGTTGTGATCTTCAATCGTGGCGGGAACCGGGATTTTGCACCATTAACGATTTCGACCATGATACTTTATACTTCCAAACTGGCCGCACAGGGTTATGTAATTGTCGGAAGTAATTATCGGGAAAAAGATGAATTCGGCGGTTCGGAAATCAATGATGTCCTGGCCCTGACGGAAACCGTGAAGGAGATCAAAAAAGCCAACCCTGATCGTATCGGGATGTTCGGCTGGTCAAGAGGTGGAATGATGACATATCTTGCCCTTCAAAAGTCCGACGAGATCAAAACTGCCATTGTGGGCAATGCCCCGACAGATTTATTTGGCATTATAGCAGACCGCCCCGCACTGGAATCTAAAGTGATTGCAGCATGTATTCCGGGTTATTGGAAACACAAGGACACTGAACTAAAAAAACGTTCCGTTATCTATTGGAGCGACGAGCTGAGTAAAAAAAGTAGTTTACTGATTTTATGCGGAACCCGGGACAAAAGGGTAAACCCCGTTCAGGCAGACAAAATCGCCAAAGATCTGACAAAACTGAATTATGATTTTGAGTTGAAAAAGTTCGAAACAGATCACTTTTTCTCTGACAAAAAAAAGGAACTTAACGATGTTGTCATACACTGGTTTAATGACCGGTTAAAAAAATGAACCAATCAATCAAACAACATGAACAGGGAAATTAAGGCCTATAACAATTCTCAAGCAAACGCGGACAGGGAGATCTGCAATACCCTGGCAGAAGAGATTTGCCATAACCTGCCCGAAGCCGAAAACAAGATATGGCACGGTCACCCGGTGTGGTTCCTGCAAGGCAACCCCATTGTGGGGTACAGCAAATTAAAAGACTGCATACGCCTGTTTTTCTGGAGCGGGGCCGGTTTTGACGAAGAACAGCTCAAACCCACCACCGGGAAATTCAAGGACGGTTCCATACGTTATACCCATATCGATCAAATAAACCGTGACGATGTGAAACGCTGGCTCGAAAAATCACGAAACATCCAGTGGGACTATAAAAACATCGTAAAGCGGAAAGGGGTATTGAAAAGGCTGAAATAAAACTGAATTATCCGGGGCAGGCATCCGTTACACCGGAATAATCAGTCGCCGAGTTCTTCGATAAAAAGGTCCCGGTCAGAAATATATGTTTTAATGCCCAGTTTATGATCTAAAATCCGTTCGCTATAATCTGTATAAAGGGCCGGATTGATTTCCCCGCTGAAAAGAAGTTCTCCTTCTTTATTATAGGTTTTTATGCTTGTTTTATTGTTGTCCTTGTTCACTTGAGAATAGGCTTCTGAACGGTAGCCGTTATCGGTCTTTATCCATACCGTACCTGTGGTTAATGTGCCTTTTGAAAAAATGGCGGTGTGTTCTGCTTTGTTGTTTTTAAACCGGACAACCTTGCCGTGCAGCCGGTTGTCTGCCTTCTCATAAGACAACAGGCTGTTGCCTTTCGCGTCATAGACCGTGGTACTCGATTTTTGTTCCGACAGATAATTGGTTACTGTTTTCAGGTTTTCTTTATTCTTTATTTCTTTTACAACAGTACCCTTTTCATATATTTTTTCATCGCCATAGCGGGATGTTTGCCGGCCTTCATAAGGGGCGCCATTTTTATACAGAAGCCGGGAAGCCTCCTCCCCTTTCTTATCGTAATAAATGGTATAACCTTCTTTTTCCCCGGCATTAAAATTTTCTTCCACCCGCTTCGTGCCATCTACGAATTCGATAAACTTACCGTGTTTTTTATCGTTTATATAATAGCCTTCTTCTTTTACATTTGTTTCATCACTTTCATATTTAATATAGGCACCGTGCCTCATACCTTCTTTCAGCTCCATTTTTTCCTTCGATCTAAAATCATAGATCGTCCCGGTAGGTTTACCATTTATAAAAGTGGCTTCCGCTATCAACTGGCCTTGCCGAGCGTAAAATTTCGCTTTACCATTCGCCTCAATATCTTCGCGTAACACGATATCGTAAGTACGCAGGACACCGTTATAAACCTGTTGATAGGTTTTTTGTTTAACGTATTCTCCGTTTTCACGTTGTATGATCTTCTCAACATCATCGGACTGTGAAAAAAATTCGTACAGAACACCTGTTTGGGTCTCGTAATTATATTCGCCTGTTTGTTTGCCCGCCTGATCAAAAAATATCCCTGTGGTCTTTGTGCTTTCCGAATCCGGTTTGTAGTTTATTTCGCTTTGCTTCCTGCCGTTGCTATAATAGGTAATGCGTTTTATCAGTTGTTCATTTTCGTTATAGGCTTTCGTTTCCCCGAAGCCCTTTATTTCATCGGAGCCGATTTCTCTCCGATAGTTATATGTTGTTTCTTCCGTTTTTTTACTGTTTTTATATCGGGCTTTTAAGGCGATCCTGTTTTGATAATCTATCCTGAACAGTGTCCCTTCTACCGGCGCCGGGTTATAGCTTCCGTTTTCCAGCAGGTCCGGAAAATATTTTCCCGGTTGCAGCGCTACCCTGAGCCGGCCCAGGGATTTTCCAATGCTGTCATAAAAGGTAATAACCGAATTTTCCAATGAAGCGAACACCTTGTCAGACCTATGGTAGTGCTTTACTGCCTGTACCGCCTTATTGTCTTTATAGGTAATAATATCGTTGTTCTTTTCCCGGATAGTGCCGTTCAGGATGTCGTCCTTTTTGGTGAAAACTCCCAATTCTTCACCTTTATCGGTATAGCTGATGGTTTTTACCACCCGGCCGTTCTCTAAAATATCCTCGCGTTTTAAAATACCGTTGTTGTTAAACTCCTTAACCGAGGTTTGCCTGCCGTTCTCATAGCCTATTATTCGCCCTATTGTTCGCCCGTCCGTATTATATTCATATAGTTCGCCTTCCAGGTAGAACAGCCCGTTCTGTTTACTTTCGTATTGGAGCTCACCTATCCGGCCTCCCTGCTCATTATAAAAGGTCTTTTTGAGCTGAATGGTGTCAAAGGTGCTCCGTGCCTGCCCGTTCGGGAAAAAGGAATACGAATATTTATAGGAGCCGTCCCTGATCTCCACAACGGTTTTGACCTTCATGGGGTTGGAATAATAGCTGACCTTTTCCCCTTCCTGTTCCTGCGCATTAAAACTCCCGATCAGTTCTCCCTCATCGCCGTAAAACACACTTTTAACGATACGCTCTTTTTCCAGGTAATTTTCAAACCGGATGCCGTTCCTGTCCGTATCGAAAAAAACTTCCTTTTTTTTCTTTCCGTTCTGATAGGTAATTTCCTGGCGGGTACCATATGACCCCCAGGGCCTGTAAAAGGTGCTCACTCCATGCAGGATATTGTCTTTATAAGTTTGCTCGTTTATCGCCTCTCCCTTTTCATCATACCAAACGGCCTTACCCTCCAGATGTACAGAATCCCTGTACCTGGAAAGCCCGGTCATTTGCCTGGTACCATCGATGTAAAAATCGTTTATCCGGTATAGTTTCTTCTCCTTTTTTACGGGAAGCCGGTAAAAAAAGGCTTTTTCTTTGGTCGTTTTTTTCCAATTCCCGTCAAACCAGATCGTGTCGTTTTGGGCATTCGAAAATGCAAAACAAATGAGCAGTAAAACAGTGATAAAAGGAGTTCTCATGGACTGATTTTTATAATTAAAATACATTTCCGGATCGTTTTCGGGCAAAAGATAAAATTTATTTCGTCGAAAATCATCCGAATATTTTTATATATGCCGGGGGTGATAAATAAAAAACGCACTACCGGGTAGCATTCATTTTATATCGGACGATCGTTTCTTATGCAAAGATCTTATTAGTTGCGTAATATCGCATCACTGAAATCAGTGATATTATATTGCATATTCACCTGCTCAAAGCATAAATTATGGCTATCTTGTACCTCCTATAAAATATGAACAAATGAAAATTAACAACCTGAAACAAAGACCTCACCTTACTAAAAATACCAAAACCGAAAAAACGTACCTTCAATTTGAAAAACTTCTAAGCGAATTGAGAAAAAGGGAACTGCCCGCGGAGATCGTAAACTCTGTCAATAAAGATATTGAGGAAATAAACTCAATTCCGGGTGATGGAAACCCGTTGAAAAAAACGATCGGGAAAAAACAAAACGGAATTATTAAGCTCATTGAGAAAAAAATAAAATTAGTGCCTAAAAAACATTATCTCAACTTATGGTTACCATTAGGAATGGCTGTATTCGGTATTCCGATCGGAATTATCTTCGGGATAAGCATGGGAAATATGGCTTTTCTGGGAGTCGGATTGCCCGTGGGAATGGTATTGGGCATTGCAATAGGTACGGAATTGGATAAAAAAGCATTTGAAGAAGGAAGACAGCTCGATTTAGAGGTTAACTAAATTACTGCTGCTGCCATCCTTAAAAACACTACGCCATGGAATGAGATCTTTGAAGCGCCAACAATAAAGGACGATATGGCTTAAGGCCCTGTTTCCGGTTATAAACCGGCATTAACGGGCCTTTTTCGGTTTTGTAGCGTTGAAAATTATTAGATACCTTTGGAAAATATTTTTATACACAAGTTGTAGTTTAGATAAAAACAACATCGTAAAATAACACTAATTTAAACCCTAAAAATCAGGTTATCGGTATGGAAACAGAACAATGGATTGAAAAAGGAATAGAGTTGATCGTAGAGTTTACCCCCAGGATCATTCTTGCCATTTTAATATGGATCGTAGGCTTGTGGGTCTTCGGACGTGTGGTCAAATACGCCCGGAAGATCATGAAAAAGCGGAAATACGACGTCGGTCTGCAAGGTTTCCTGGCCACCATACTGGATTGGGGGCTAAAAATACTTCTGATTATCATTATTATGGGTACGCTTGGCATTCAGACCATGTCTTTTGCCGCCGTTATCGCTTCTGCCGGCCTGGCCATAGGGCTTGCCCTTCAGGGATCACTGGCCAACTTTGCCGGAGGAGTACTGATCATGATCTTTAAACCTTTTAAAGTAGGCGACTTTATAGAAGCACAAGGCATTTCCGGAACCGTAAAGGAAATCGGTATCGTCAACACCTCCCTCAATACTTTCGGCAATCAACTGGCCATTATCCCTAACGGAAAACTATCCAATGAGAACATTGTAAATTACAGTGCCGAAAGCATAAGAAGGGAAAATATCATTGCCGGTATCAGTTATGACTCCAATATTAAAAAGGCCAAAGAGATCCTTCTCGATATTGTAAACTCCAAAGAAACGGTTCTCCGGGAACCTGCACCCATGGTCATCGTTAACGAGCTGGCCGATAGCTCCATCAACCTGTCCTTAAGGTATTGGGCCAGAAACGAACATTTCTGGGACTGCCGCTGGCATGTACTGGAAGAAATGAAATACCGCTTTGATGCCGAAGGTATTGAGATCCCCTATCCGCACCAGGTGGAAATTCAGAAAGAAGGGTAACCATGCCCGCCGGTACCCGTTGAAGTAAAACGGAAATGGGCATCAGAACACAACATATTGGACAAAGGCCCGGCTTCGGGCCTTTTGTAATTCAGGTATGTTTTAAAAACACCGGCGGTCGCAAAGGACGGAAAAGGGGAAAACAAAAGAAACTACCTGCAACGCATCCTATCCGGAATAGCCAAACGCGGCAGCTTTTTCAAAATCCCGGAAAACCGGGATTTCGTATATAGAGATATTGTCCGTATTTTTGTACATATCAATTTAAAAAAAAACAGACAACGATGAACCTATTACGTCTTAGTGCCACAGGTGTGCTTGTAGTTACAATGTCGCTTACTGCCGGTGCACAGATCAAGTTGAACAAAAATGTATTGAAATCCGGCTCCAAGGTGGTTAAAGCCGTTACATTGAGTGATGAAGAAGTGATTGCCTATACCAGGGAATACATTCAGTGGATGGATGAAAACAATCCCGTAGCCCCGGAAAATGACGAACTGGCACAACGCCTGAAAAAACTGACGTCCGGACTGACCACTTACGACGGACTGGACCTCAACTTCAAGGTTTATCTCGTAAAGGACGTCAACGCCTTTGCCTGTGCCGACGGCAGTGTACGTGTTTGTGCCGGGTTAATGGACGTTATGTCTGACGAAGAAATACTGGGAGTTATCGGGCACGAAATAGGGCACGTAAAAAACACCGACTCCAAAGACGCGTTCAAAACAGCCCTGCTCACCTCTGCCCTCAAAGAAGGTGTAGCTTCACAGGGCGGAGCTGCGGCTACCTTAAGCCAGTCTCAACTGGGAGAGCTGGGAGAGGCTGTGGCCAACTCCGCATTTTCCAGAAAACAGGAGAGCAAAGCCGATGACTATGGCTATAAATTTTTAAAAGACAATGAGGTAAACCCGTGGCATATGTCCATGGCATTTGAAAAACTGCTCGGAGATTCCGGGGAAGCCGAAGGAAAGAAAAAAGGATCGCAATTGTTTTCTTCCCACCCCGATACGGAAAAGCGAATAAAGGCCATGAGCAAAAAAGCGGAGAAAGACGGGTTTAAACGTCCGGAATAAACATTTTGTGCGCTATTATGGTAAGTATAAAAGCACAAAATATATCATATATCAGACAAAGGCCCCGCTATGGGGTCTTTTGTTGTTTACAGGCTGAAAAATTATTGAAAACCATGGAAATTTGCCTGTGAATCCTGAAAACATCCAACACCGTAAGTTAACCACACCTTAAAAACAGAATGAAAAAGACACTGGTTTATATTGGAATAATACTGATCCTGACCATTATCGGTTTTTTGATAAGTAACCTTTTCATAGAAGTATCGCTTTCTCAATTGGACCAGGGAAATACTCAAATTGTAAGCACCTCCATAGGCGGACAATTTTATGCACACCTGATTTTTGCCCTTGCCCTGGGAAGTATTCCCGTTCTGTACCTGATTGCAGGTAAATTTGCCCGGTTAAAATTTATAAAGCAAAGTATAATTACCTGTGGAATTGTAATAGGATGCGGAATTCTGGCATGGCAGTTCAGGGTATTTCTAATCAACAGGCAATTATTAAAAATGTCTGAATACCCTGCAGAAAGCAGAATTCAAAATGCAATAAATTATCAGGACCTTCATTTTGGAAGCTACCTGTTTACTGGATTTATCATTGGCACTATATGTAGCATACTGATTTTTAGCCTAAAAAATAACTCCATGGCAAAGTAAACCCTGGTATTGCTACTACCCCATCCCGGGTGACAGTAACAAAAAACACCGTTAATTCTTCCTGAAACCTCGTTGCTATGCCAGGAGAAACCAAAGAGGTTTCCTGTTCTGAACATCATTATTTGATTTTTTTTATTTAAATTGTTGTCAGAAAAACAATCAATTATCCCGGATCCATTCGTAACCCAGGAATAAACAACTGTCCAGATTTTAACCTTAAATGAAACCCCTTATGCGCCTCACTACCTTTTATCTTTTAACCCTTATGTGCTTTGTTATTCATGCTCAGGAGACCCCGAAGTATGACCTCCTCCTGATGAACAACGGAGAACAGCGGTCTGGCAAGGTCACCGAAATTTCAGATGACGAAATTAAGTTTGCCTATACCAACGAAGCCCTGATATACACCATTAAAAAAGCAGACATCAGCAAGATCACCTTTGCCAGTGGCCGCATAGAGTTCTTTAACCCTGATAAAACAGACACATCCGGCGATAACGCCCAGCCTGCAGATTTTCACAACAAGCTGGCCATCCTGCCCTTTGCTTATATTGCAGATCAGAAAGACGGAAGCACGCAGATGCCCCTTAAAATCCAGCAGGAATGTTTCTCCATTCTAAACAAGAAGGCCAATAACCTGCAAATACAGGATATACAAACAACAAATGCGCTGTTGGCCAAGGCAGGTGTCAATAACAACAATATCCAGGGATATACCATGGGTGAAATATGCCAGATCTTAAAGGTAGAGTATGTAATTCAAGGCATGATAACCACTAATGAAACCAGTGTAGTTTCATCTACCACAGCATCCGGAAACTCCGTTGTAAAGGAAAGTAACAAAAAGAATGTTATCGGAAAAATTTTAAATACCACAACCAGCTCTACCACTTCCGAGAAAAACTATGATACCACCGTAAATATGAATATATATGACCATAACGGCCAGCACCTTTTCGGGCAGGAACACAACTCATTCTGGCCGGGAATAGATGCTTACCGTATAACACTGAACTACCTGCTGAAAAGGACACCTGTATACGGGAAATAATATCGCGGCCATAAAAAATCCTGGCACGAGTATTTAATATATTTATGGTATATTTATAAATAACTGGTCCACAGCCACGTACAGCAACTGTTATATTTCATATCACAAAAGAGATGGGACCAAATCGTACGGAATACCATACCATAGCACCACCGGAACACCTTGCCGGCTTTGTCCAGTTTTATTGGGTTCTGGAAGGAAAGGCTTCGGCCCGTTGCCCGTTTGTTCACCGGGTATTGGCCGACTGTTGTCCTGAACTTATCTTTTATTACAAAGGGAATTTCAGGAGATACACAGAAACATCGGGGTCTGAGGAAGTTTTAGCATCAAGGATTTTCGGACAAACACAACAATTCAGCACCTTTGTAACAAAAACAGATTTCGGGCTTTTCGGGATTTACCTGTACCCTCATGCCATTTCGCAATTATTTGCATTGCCGGCAAGTGAACTAAGCGACCAAATGACCGACCTTAAAACCCTGCTCGGCAAAAGTGGTGAGATCCTGGAAGAAAAAATGATGCTCGCACCAAACGGCATACGAAGAGCACAATTAGTATCCCGTTTTCTGGAAATACACTTAAAGAACATCCAGGCCCACTACTCAAAAATATTCCATTCCATAAAAAATATTATAAGTTCCCCGCAGCAATGCTCTATCTCATCATTGGCTGAACAATGTTTCCTGTCCCGAAGACAATTTGAACGGAAATTCAGGGAATTTTCCGGATTCAGTCCCAGGTTGTTCTTAAATATTGCACGATTTAATGCCGTGGTCAGGGAAATCTCCGGGGCCGGACCGCTGGCCCAAACCGCATACCGTTACGGCTATTATGACCAGGCACATTTCACCCACGATTTCCGTAGATTCTCCGGATATACCCCGAAAGAATTTGTTCAACACACCCCAAACAACACCAATTACAGGGCAACGACAGAGTTCCGGTAACAAGATGTCGCATTTATACAATACTGTGAATCCCGGCAGCAGTACTTTAGTATAAAAATCCAAATGAAAAAACTTTGGTATTGCAGCCTGCTGGTTGCCTGGATTACGGTAACAGGCAGCACTGATGTATTCGCACAAATTAATTCCGGAACTATGAAAGAAAACATAACAAAAACCCAGGCAGATCATTTTGTTTATATGAGATATATAGTCAATGACGTCAAGGAGAGTGTTGATTTTTATAACCGAACCTTAGGGTTTAAAACTGAAATGCAACCACCATCGGGCGGTTTTGCCCTGTTGTCTTTTGGAAATCTGAAACTGCTTATCAATCGCCCCGGAAGCGGAGGAGGTGCCGGACGGACCATGACAGACGGAACAGTCCCCTCACCCGGTGGCTGGAACAGGATACAGATCCGTGTTCCCGACCTGGACAAGAAGATTGCCGAATTGAAATTACAAAATGTAATATTCAGGAACGAATTAGTGATCGGGAACGGAGGAAAACAGATCTTACTCCGGGACCCGTCCGGCAACCTGGTAGAACTCTTTGAACCTTTTAAGCGAAAGTGAGGTTAAATAGCTATTGACGGCCTGCATTACATTTCCATTTTCTCCGTGACATTTTCCCCGGTATCGAAATCCTGCCCTTCAAACAAAACATATTCCGCATGCACACCAATTCCGGAAGTACTGTCTTTCAGCTTTATGAACATCCGGTCTACATAGATCTTATGATTGTTAACCGTAGTATAAACCCTGGGGGGGCCCTGTGCATTAAGCGTGAGGTATAACTTTTGTTTTTTGGTAGCGGCCAGGTACATTTCGTAAAGACCGGGCTTTACATAGTTCGCCTCGATACCGTAAGCCATCCGTTTCTGGATCCCGGTCAAAGGTTTGTCAACACCGCCTTCGGTATAAACAATACGATGCGCATAAACAGGATCTTCCCGGTTTATGGATGTGCCATTCATGTTGACGTCATAAACATAGGTGTTGTGGTTTTGACTGTGCTGGATATAAAACAGCCTGGCCGGTGTTTTTTCGGGAACAGGATAACCGTCCTGGGCAACAACGAAGACAAAAACAAAAAAGAAGGCAAAAGAACAGATCGTTTTCATACAAAAAATATTGGGGAATACCTGTCTAAAATAAACAACGTTATTTTTAACTGCTATTCTACACTAAAATAACATTTTTTAAAATGAATATCTTCCCGGCTGCAAAGTGATTTGATCTTTTTTTTCGGAATTTGCAGGAACAACCTGAGATGTTTGTATTTATTTTGAGCTCCGGTGGCCCTGGTAAATATTTAGCCAGGACCAACCAGGTTGCTAATATTGTTTTATCAGCCAGGAACAACCATTTTAAAATGTTCCATACCAGCCTTTTGGGGAAAAGCTATTTATCTTGTCCCGATCACCCCCCTTTAAAGTCGTTTCAACCCCTCAACCCGCTGATGTCCGGATAGTACATTTGCTTAATATAATCTTTTTATTCTTTAGGGTATTATTTTAAACAATAAACCAAGTGTTTATTTTGTTTATTATATAGATCTCTTATATTTGTATTGGAAATAATATTCATTCAAAAAAAGTACAGTTTACAACACTCAAAAAAATAAAACGAACATAAAAAATTTTGATCAGGTATCTCCCCTAGGGAAATGATTAAAATTTTTCGTGCAAGAGCACAGCGGTTCCTGAATGTGCATGAATTTTAGCTCATATTCCCTGTGCGAAAAACTTTAAACAGATGAAAAAAACGGAAAGCGAAGTTATTGTTGCCTGCAAAACCGCAACCACAGGAGATGTACCCGGAAAAATCCGGTCCATGAAATCATTTGAATTCATTGCATTGTCGGCCTGTACCATGACCTTAACCGCCCTGGGAATTGATATTATGCTCCCGGCATTTGCCGAGGTCCGGGAACACTTTGGGCTCAGTTCCGGGTCTACAGCTACCGCACAGATCATAGTGTTCTTTTTTATGGGGCAGGTGGCCCAGATCGTTTTCGGTATATTTTCGGACCGTTTTGGCCGTCTCCCCATCATTCGTATCGGGTTTCCGCTTTACATCATCGGCGGGATCGCAGCTGCCTTTGCCCCAAATCTCGAATTTATGTTTGTGGCGCGCTTTGTTGCGGGGATGGGAGCTTCAGCAATTTTTATGATCACCATAGCCGGGGTTCGCGATCGTTTTGCAGGCGACCAGATGGCCCGCATCATGTCCCTGATCTTTACAGTACTCCTCTTTACTCCAATATTGGCTCCCTTTTTCGGTATGGCTATTTTATCTGTTTCGTCCTGGCAAATGGTCTTTCTCACCCCTCCCTTGTTTGCCATTGTGGTCTTTCTCTGGTCACTCCGCCTCAAAGAGTCCCTCCCGCAGGAAAAGCGCAGCTCCCTGAAATGGAAAAATATCGGCGAGTCTATTCGGAAAGTTTTAAGCAACAAGACCTTTCTCCGGTATACCGGGATCACCACAATATTGTTCGCCGCATTGAGTTCGTACATTTCCAGTTCCGAACGTATAGTAGGCGAAATTTACGGCAAGCCGGCTCTTTTTGCCTGGATCTTTGCAGGGATCGGACTGCTGATGTCTTTTTTTTCCCTGATTAATTCTTATCTTTCATCACGGTTTGGGGCACGGTTAACCATTAAATGGCTGCTCGTTGTGTATGCACTGACGGCCGGACTTCTCCTGTTACTGACACTCATTTCCGGCGATCCGCCAAATATGCTCTTCTTTTTTATTGCTGTAGCCCTGCTCATGGCCATCAATATAGCGGTCGAGCCCAACAGCAGCGCTTTGGCTATGGAACCCATGGGAGATACAGCTGGTATGGCTTCATCGGTTTACGGCACCTCTTTTTTCTTTATCGGGTCATCCCTGGGATCTGTTATCAGTCACTTTATGATTCTTGGCGTTTTTCCGCTTATCCTGGGGTTCTTTGTCATAGGGCTGATCACCGTAATCCTGGTGTTTACCGATCGTCGTCCTACGAACAGATCACCTGCCTGATCTGTTTGGCACAAATGAGGTTATCGTTATTTTACCCTACTCATGCAGTACCGAATCGTGCACCACGACCTTTTCCCAGAAGTGGCTGTATTTTTCAATGGCTTCCATATGTATGGGATGTACGCCATAAACTTCCAGTGCTTCCAGGGTGTTGAACTGGATCATCAGATTATATGTAAAGCTATTGTCCACCACATCCCTGGGGGTGCTGTTGGCAGGTTTGCCGTAATAAAAATTGCGAATGCCGGGGACCTTACGGAGCATTTCAAAAAAACCGGTAAACTCTTCAATCTGTTTTTCCGTAAGGTCTTTTTTCAGCCAGAACAGTACATAGTGGTTTACTACGTTGTCTTCCGGGGCGTGGTTTCCTGTTGTTGCCGAACCAGCCAGGGCCGGCACTACTGTTCCGGCGGCAATGGCTGTGGTTGCTGTTTTAACAAAGTCTCTCCTTTTCATATCGGTTGAATTTATGTAGTTTTATACAAAACTTTCCTGCCGGATCGAATATACTAAATCTGTCATGAAGGTCGTAAAATCATTCTAAAACACCCAACTTCTCACATAAAACATGGATATCAATACATATTTAACACGCATTGTATACCACGGTAATGTACAGCCCGATCTCCAAACACTGAAAGAGCTGCAAAAACAGCATTTGCTCCATGTTCCTTTTGAGAACCTGGACATTCATTACCATACTCCCATCCGGCTGAACACGGATGCCATATACCGCAAGGTGGTGGAACGAAAAAGGGGTGGTTTCTGCTATGAACTCAACGGGCTGTTCCTGGAACTGCTCACGGCCATAGGGTTTGAGACCCGAAGGATCTCCGGAAGGGTCTATAACGGAAAAACTTCGGCCTTTGGACAGGAATACGACCACCTGGCTGTGGTGGTTATACTCGATGACCGGGAATATCTCGTGGACGTTGGCCTGGGAGAATTTGCCTTTGCCCCGTTAATGATAGACCTCAACACCGTGCAACAGGATGTCCGGGGAAACTATGTGATCCGGGAGTACGACACGGAATACCTCATCGTATATAATCTTGACGGAAAAAATGAAACCCCAAAATATATTTTTAAAAACATCCACCGGGAATACGAAGAGTTTTCGGCCATGTGCAATTATCATCAAAGCAGTCCGGAATCGCCTTTTACAAAAAACAAGCTGGTTTCCCTGCCCACCGAAAACGGAAGGATCTCCCTAACGGACGACAAACTGAAGGCCACCGAAAACGGGCATACCTCCGAAACCACCATAGCAGACAAGGCAGCATTCGAAGCAAAATTGCGGGAAATTTTCGGAATTACTGTTCCGTAAAATATCCCGCAATGCGTAACCCTGCCTGGTTACAAGGTCTTTAAAAACTCATCCAGCGCCTTTTGATGGGCTTCTTTTAACTCATTATCGGTTATTTCCTCTTCTTCCCTGGAAAAAGTATGATTAAACGACGGGAGGGAAAAAGTGGCTGTAATTTCTGCTCCGAACACGGGCAGAGTAGCTTCGACCTTTGAGAGCGAACGCCCGCCGCCTCCCCTTCCGGTGGATGTACTCATCAGCAATACCTTTTTACCTTCCATAAAACTGCGGTCCAGCCGTGAAAGCCAGTCGATCAGGTTCTTGAAATAGGCCGACGGATTGCCGTTGTGCTCATTGACAGAGATCACCAGCCCTTCTGCCTTTTTGATATCATCACTCAGCGCTACAAGCGAATCGGAAAAGCCTTCTTCCTTTTCCAGGTCTTCGCTGTACATCGGAAAAGGAAAATTGACCATATTCAATTGCTGAACGGGAATATCCTTTATTTTGTCCGCAGTGTATTTTACCAGTTCGTAATTGATGGATGTGGAAGAGTTACTTCCTGCAAAAGCCAGTATAGATGCCATAATACAAGTGTTTTTTTCGTACGGACGAATGTAGAGAATATTTTTTAATGAATCGCCAGGTATATCTCTGCAAAAATTCCGTGAAAAAGCATTGCAGATCAACATACTGCTTTATTGTTTATATTTTTTTACATACAAAAAGTCCAAAATGGGCGTTTTAGGAGTATATAGAAATACGAAGTTAGAAGTACGAGGTTAGAAGTTGGAAGTAGAATTAATGGGTATGAAAAACTACGGACATCTGACTTCGGACCTAAAAAATCAAAGTTTATGAATAAAGTTTCCCGCTTATATTTTATCGATGCCATGCGTGCATGGGCTATTTTGATGATGTTGCAGGGACATTTTATAGACGGGCTGCTAGATCCGGCCTTCCGGGATACCTCCAATATGATGTTCTCGATCTGGAAATACAACCGGGGGATCACAGCACCTGTTTTCTTCACCGTAGCCGGGTTTATCTTTATGTATTTGCTGATACGGCAAAAAGAGCTTACAGGATGGGCCAATCCCCGGGTTGTAAAAGGCCTTAAAAGGGGGCTGATGCTTATTGGGCTGGGCTATATCCTAAGGCTTGATTTCAGGGGGTTTCTGCTCAAAGGGGAACTCTATGACAATTTTCACATGGTAGATGTACTGCACTGTATAGGGCTTTCCATCCTGTTCCTGGTCGGTATCTACCTGTTGAGTTACAGAAAAAAATATGTTATGCCCTTATTGCTGGCCGGCGCTACAATAGTCCTGTTTGCCCTGGCCCCGTTCTATTCTTCCTGGGATTACAGTTTTATGCCTAAAATACTGGCTAATTATTTTACCAAAGCCAACGGTTCGGTATTTACTATTTTCCCCTGGTTTGGTTATGCTTCATTCGGGGCTTTTATGTCAGTACTGTTCACCATCTACAAGGATAAAAAGAATTTATACCCCATAGCTATCGGGTTATGCCTCAGTGCCGGTATTCTTTTAATGGCCCTGTTTACTTTTGAACCTGTGCGCAATGAACTGTTTTCAAGGCTTGGAACTGTCCTGTTATTCTTTGCCGTTTTTATGCTTATACGAAGTATCCTCACCTCCAGGACCTTGATCACCATAGGGCAAAATACGCTTTCTATTTACGTTATACACTATATTATTTTATATGCGAGCTTTTTCGGGATTGGATTATATCAACCATTCCACCACTCCTTAAGCCCGTATATTGCCATACCTGGGGCCATTCTGTTCATGATTATCGTTACCTGGCTGTCTTTCCTGTATAACAGGGCAAGCCCCTCCATAAAAGAAAAAACAGCGTTAATGAAAAAAGAAGCTGTTTTGGCATTTTACCAGAGCTACCGGGAGGCCATACCATTTTTTGCAAAGGTAAAGGGAAAAATTCTCGCTGCGTTCAGCATCATCAAAAATTAGGTTTTTATCAATTATTCCGGGACAGGGGGATTGGTGGAGATTGAAATGTTTAAGGTCAATCTCTCGATATTCCTATGGGATTCAATCTTCCATTAATCCTTTAATCCTGCCCTGGCCGGCATGAAAAAAAAGAGGTGTAAAAAACCAGAGCATAAAACTCTGCCTATTTCTTAAAAAAACGTGGATAATGGATAAGCTCTTTGATGCGAAGGCGTTTTTAACCTGTAACTTTATTTGAATGCCTCTATAAAGCACCTCCCTTCAGACGAAGGCGTGGTACTGAGCCTGTCGAAGTAGAGGCCTTCGCCTGAAGAGGGGAGCCTTTTTTCTTATCCATATATTCGCGTTAAAAAAGTAAAAGTGAACTAAAAATGTTATCTTGGTATAGAAATAATTTTATATAAACCGATACATTTGAAATGAATTCTACACAAAAGAAGTTAGACCACGTACTCCGGGAAGGATACGACCTGGACTTTAGTACCGTATTTGAAAAGGCATTCGAAAATTATAAAAAAATTGCTTTACAGGCAGGGCTTGTCCTGCTTATTGTCAGTGTTATTTTAGTTGTTCTTATCATGGCGGTAGTTTCCGGCCTGTTAGGGGTCAGCAATTTGTCAGAAACCCTGCTTCAGATTAACCTGGACACTCCTTTCCCGGTCATCCTCATCTATATAATGGCCATTGCCCTTATCGGAGCTTTTCTCTCACCTGTCGCCGCAGGGCTTATACAAATGGCACACCTGGCAAAAAACGGGAAGGATTTCTCTGTATCCACGGCCTTCAGCTATTACAAAAGTGCATATTTTAAAGAACTGTTTATAGCGGCCTTCCTGCTGGGGCTGATCGGGGCTTTTGTATCCCTTTTTCCCTATATTGGGTCCGTAATATCATATGCGATCTCTTTCTTTACATTCCTTACCGTTCCGCTTATCATCTTTGCCGATCTGAAGGCCGTAGATGCCATTCAAAAAAGTATTATGCTGGTTTCCAAACAACCTTTTGTGCTCGTCGGGCTATTGATCGTTATGGCGCTGGCCATCATGGTGGGGCTGGTAGCTTTGTGCATAGGTATTATATTTACCCTTCCATTTATGTATTCCATGTATTATACCATTTATACCCAGATCATTCCTGTGGACAGCGAAGATGAAATTGAACAGATCGGAACACCGACGGAGGATTGACCAACGCTATAAGCTATAAAAAGTGAGGGGGGCTAAAAAGTAGCGTTTACGTCAACCTGAACTTTTACCCTTCGACTGTGCTCAGGGTAAAAGTTCAGCATGACGGATTGTACGACTTTTTAGCCCCCCTTATTTTTATTCACTCGTTTATAGCTACAACTACACGTGCAGCGGCCTGTTATCGGTCGCAGCCAGAGCGGCTTCTTTCACGGCTTCGGCATAAGTGGGGTGTGCGTGGCTCATACGGGCTATGTCTTCTGCGCTGGCCCTGTATTCCATGGCGGTCACCCCTTCGGCTATAAGATCTGCCGTACGGGCACCTATCATATGAACACCGAGTACTTCGTCCGTAGCAGCATCGGCAAGTATTTTAACAAAACCATCGGTATCCATACTGGCCCTTGATCTGCCGAGGGCACGCATGGGGAACTGTCCCACTTTATAATTGACCCCGGCTTCCTTGAGCTGTTCTTCGGTCTTTCCTACGGCAGCAACTTCGGGCCAGGTATAAACCACTCCCGGAATGAGGTTATAATCGATATGCGGTTTTTGTCCGGCGAGGGTCTCAGCTACAAAAACACCTTCTTCCTCGGCCTTATGGGCCAGCATGGCGCCTTTGATCACATCGCCTATGGCATAGATATTGGCCGCACTGGTTTGCAAGTGGTCGTTGACCTCTACCTGCCCCCTTTCGTTGATCTTCACTCCGGCTGCTTCGGCATTCAGCCCGTCGGTATACGGACGGCGGCCCACAGATACCAGGCAGTAATCACCTTCCAGTACCAGTTCCTTATCTTTTTTATCGTCGGCTTTTACAATAACCTTATCGCCGTCCCTGGTCACTTCCTTTACTTTATGACTGGTGTAGAACTTAAATCCTTGTTTTTTGAGGACCTTGGTCAGTTCTTTAGAAAGGGCACCATCCATCCCGGGGATGATCCTGTCCATAAACTCTACCACAGAAACCTCAGCGCCCAGCCTTTTATAAACCTGCCCGAGTTCGAGGCCTATAACACCACCTCCTATAATAACGAGGTGCTTGGGTATTTCTTTCAGTTTCAGGGCTTCGGTAGATGTGATGATCCTCTCCTTGTCTATTTCGATGAACGGAAGCGTTGAAGGCTTTGAACCTGTGGCTATTATGGTGTTTTTCGCCTCTATCTTTTCTTCGCCGTCTTTTTTCTTTATAACAATGTGCGTACTGTCCTCAAAACTTCCCATACCTTCATACACATCGATCTTATTCTTGTCCATCAGGAACTTTACCCCGGCACAGGTCTGATCTACCACGGTCTGTTTGCGGCCTATCATCTTTTCCAGGTTGACCTTGACGTCACCGGGAATTTCTATACCGTGCTCCTCAAAATGCTTTACGGCATCGTCGTAGTGATGTGAAGAGTCCAGGAGTGCCTTAGAAGGGATACAGCCTACGTTGAGGCAGGTTCCCCCGAGCGTGGCGTATTTTTCAATGATCGCAGTTTTCATCCCGAGCTGTGCGCAGCGAATCGCTGCAACATACCCACCCGGGCCTGAGCCGATAACGGCTACATCGTATGAATTCATCTGTTTTTTTATTTGTTTTTAAAAGGTTAGATGTAATGCCCGAAGAACATTATCGATAGATATGTTGTTTGGGTTAACGGGCATTTCATAAATATGTCTTTTGAAAATGTGTTTTGAAATTCTAAAACACAAAAATACAAATGTTTTGCGAAGCGCCCTCCTTCCGGAAGGTTATTCTCGATTTTGTAACAAGATACTTCCACAGCGTGAGATGTTACGGGTGTGCGGGTATACCCGTTTACACCTTCACCGTTTTCCATTTTCCTTTTTTAAACCATATCAGCGCCATAACCGCTATCAGGGTCTCTGCAAGAGTTATTCCTACATATACACCAACGGGGCCCCAGTTCAGTACAAGGGCTGCCAGGTAAGCAAAAGGCAGTTGAAACAGCCAGAAACAGAAAAAGTTGATCACCGTGGGGGTTTTGGTATCTCCGGCACCGTTAAACGCCTGGGTTACCACCATACCATAAGCATAAAAGATATATCCTGCCGCCACAACCTGCAGGCTGAGGCTGCCGTATTTTACCACATCAGGGTTTTCGCTAAACCATCCTATGATATATGGGGCACACAGAAGATACACCAATGATACCGTTAGCATAAAATACGCGTTGTACTTCCCGGTTTTCCATACGGATTGTTCCGCCCGTTCCGGCTGGTTAGCCCCGAGGTTCTGCCCTACCAGTGTAGCTGCGGCATTGCTCATGCCCCAGGAAGGCATCATGGTAAACATCATTACCCGTATGGAAATGGTATAGCCCGCCAGTACTTCACTGCCGAACTCAGACATAATACGCATTAGCACTACCCAACTGGAGGTGCCGATAAGGAATTGCCCGATACCGCCAAGAGACACTTTAACGAGGTTCCACATCACTTTTCCACGCAATATCCAATCTGATACCTGTAACCTTATGCGGCTCCACCCGAAGAACAATATCCACAACTGGAACAATACGGCCACCCCGCGTCCTATGGTCGTGGCAATGGCTGCTCCTTCTACTCCATAGGCCGGTACCGGCCCGAAACCGAAAATAAAGATCGGGTCGAGAATAATGTTCAGTCCGTTAGACAGTACCAAAGCCCACATGGCAATGGAAGCATCGCCCGCACCCCGGAAAATGGCATTGATAAGGAATAGCAGGAATATGGTGGTATTCCCTCCTATCATAATCTGTGTATATCCGGAACCCTCTGCGATCAGGTCGGGTTCTCCTCCCATAAACTCCAGTATTTCCCTGGGGTATATTATCCCAGCGATACCAATGGCTACGGAGACCACAACTCCTATCATTATGGCCTGTACTGCCGTTTCGCGTGCCCCTTTCAGGTTCTTCTCGCCTACCCTCCGGGCAATAACGGCCGTTGCAGCCATGCTCAGGCCTATGGCCACAGCATAAAGGAGGGTAATGACCGATTCGGTAAGCCCTACGGTAGCCACAGCATTAACACTTACCCTGGATAAATAGATAATATCTACCAATGCAAATACCGATTCCATCATCATCTCCAGGATCATGGGAATGGCCAGCATAAATATCGCTTTACGGATACTACCCTGTGTAAAATCGGATTCTTTGCCACTAAGGGCTATTTTAAAATAATGAAAAAAGTTTTTGAAAGAAAATCTGGAAGAACTCATTACTTTTCAGAATTATATTATTAATAAAGAATACCACAAACTTTATTGCAAACTAATGTTCGCTACAACAATAACCGGCACTCCCGCCGGGATTTGTTGTTTTCTTAATATAATTCCACAAACTTCATAATGGTGCAATAATAAATACTTTTTTTTAATTGATTGTAAGTTTTTTTGGTTTTAACAAATTACGGTTATGGGGCGGGGGATATTTTTATGAACTTTGCGGTTTGTTAGTCTTGGAGTTGAATTGTTTATACCCCTGCTCTCCTCAAATGGAAATAAATTTCCTTTAAACAGATATAGCTCCCCCCTTGAGGGGGGCCAGGGGGGGTTTAGCCGAAATAGATAACCATACAAAAACAAGTGCATCAATACCAACTACCATCAACTCCAAAACTCTCCGACTAAGAACTAAAAAACTGAGATCCATGAACACTAACCTAAAACGAAGAGTAGCCGTAAGTGCGGTGTTTTTCCTGAGTGGCATTTGTTTTGCCAGCTGGGCAAGCCGTATTCCGGATGTAAAGAACTTGTTACAACTCTCGGAAGGCGAACTTGGCGGGCTGTTACTCGGTCTTCCTGCCGGATCATTGGCAGCGCTGCCGCTTGCGGGCTTTCTGGTACACCGTTATGGCAGCCGGAAAGTAGCCGTGATCTCCGCCATTTTATACGGTTGTGCCCTGCCTTTGCTGGGGCTGGCCGAAACCAAACTTACCTTACTCGCGGCTGTTGTCCTTTTTGGGCTGATCGGAAACCTTAGCAATGTGGCCGTGAATACCCAGGCCGTAGGCGTAGAGTTTCATTACGGAAAAACCATTATGGCTTCTTTTCACGGCCTGTGGAGCCTTGCGGGTTTTGTGGGCGGGGCTGTGGGGGCCGCAATGATCGATCTGCACATCTCCCCTTTTTATCATTTTTCCATCATAGGCTGTATAAGTTTGCTTATCATATTTTTTGCCTACCGCAATATGCTTATGGAAGATGTCAACACCGGGGACAGCAAAGGCCTGGTACTAAAAAGGCCAGATAAGCTGCTCCTGCGCGTAGGTATGATCGCTTTCTGCGGTATGATGTGCGAAGGCTGTATGTTCGACTGGAGCGGGGTGTATTTTGACAAGGTGGTCAATGTCGATGCGGGACTGGTAACCCTCGGGTATATTGCCTTTATGAGCACCATGGCCACGGGACGCTTTGTAGCCGATCATTTTACCCAGCGTTTTGGCGCTGTGATCCTGTTACAGTTCAGCGGTATTCTGATATTTTTCGGGCTGCTGCTCGCCGTGATCTTTCCGTCGGTTATCTTTGCTACCATCGGGCTTTTGCTGGTGGGAGCGGGAACATCTTCGGTTATTCCCCTCTCCTTCTCCATGGCGGGGCGGTCCAAAAACTTCCCCCCGGGGATCTCCCTGGCCCTGGTGTCTACGATCGCATATTTTGGTTTCCTGTTTGGTCCTCCCGTCATTGGGTTTATTGCGGAACACCTGAATCTCCGGGCTTCCTTTTTACTTGTTGCTTTTGTCGGGGCCATGATCGCGGTGTTGTCATTTACCGGGCGGGATATTTTACGGAAACCGGATACGGCTTCTTAAGGAGAGATACGGCTATAAGGTGGTAGCTCGTTGCAAACGAGCACCGGTCCGGGAGTAACACCCCCCTGCCCCCCTCAAGGGGGGGATAATTTTCTTTTAAACAGATATAGTTCCCCCCCTTGAGGGGGGCCAGGGGGGTGTAAACCACACAAGACCAAACCTTCTGTTCCTATCCTACCCCAAACAATTTCATACCTTTATCCCTCCCAAGGGAAACCACCAAAAAATTGCTATATTTTGAAAGACTTTTACCTGTTTTTAAAACGCAACGCCAGGCAGGTTAGCTTTGGCTGGGTGCTTACTTTTTTGTCCAGTTTCGGGCAGACCTTTTTAATATCGCTTTACGTTCCGGAGATTCTGAAGGCATTTTCCCTTTCTGAAGGGACTTTCGGAGGGATCTATGCCATTTGTACCATCGTTTCTTCGGTGATTATGCTTACTATCGGACATTCCATAGATCATAAACCGGTAAAAACGGTGACCACCATCACGGTGATCGGGGCGGCAGTTTCCTGTTTTGTCCTGGGGATATCGCACTATCATATAGCCCTGTTGTTCCTGGCATTGATCGGGCTGCGGCTTACGGGGCAGGGATGGATGACGCATATCAGCATGACGGTGATGTCGCGCTACTACGATACCGACCGTGGAAAGGCCCTGAGTGTCTCCGCCCTCGGTTATTCCATCGGGGAAGCCTTTTTCCCTATCGTGATCTCCACGCTTATCCTTTGGTATGACTATGAGGTAGCTGCCATTGCATCGGGAGTTTTTTTATTGCTGTACCTGGTGAGGCTTTATTTCGTAAAACTCACCCATTTCGACCCTAAGAAAAAAGAAAACAAGGACATATCGTCCAAAGCCATTGTCCGGGATTATTTAAAGATCCTTTCGGAAAAGAAGTTCTACACCATGATCCCTGCGAGTATTGTAGTGGCCTTTACTTCCACCTCCTTCTTTTTTTATCAATATGTATTTGTAGAAGATAAAGGCTGGTCGGTGTCTCTCTATGCCTCCTTTTTCACCGCCTATGCCATTACACGCTTTGTTATGACCCTGATGAGCGGGCTTTGGGTAGACCGTTTCACGGCCAGGAGGATGTTTCGCATATACCTGCTACCCATGACCATCGGTCTGCTTCCGCTGGCTTTTATGGACGGCATTACAGGCGCACTGATCTTCCTTATCCTCGCCGGATGCTCCGTAGGGGCTTCGGGTTCGGTGACCACAGCGGTCATCGCAGAACTTTATGGCGTGGAAAAACTAGGCGTTGTCAGAAGCCTTTACACCATGCTCGTAGTATTGAGCACTGCACTCGGGCCTTTCCTTGTGGGACTGCTACTGGATGCCGATGTGGACTTTCGCTGGATCATTCTCGGGCTGTTCTTTATGACCACGGCTTCCCTGCTCAATGCCCAGCGTATAAAAAATGTGCCCTAGACCGGGTTTTCCGAAAACACAGGCATAAGAACATTATTTGCAATTCCGGGGATAATCTGCTGTAAATGCAGGATTTATTAAAACGGATAGCAGTTTTGTTAATGCAGTCGCTGGTTTTGTTAACTAAGCCACGAATAACATATTTTTATACAATACATGTTCTGCAGAAATCTGCGCGATCTGCGGGAAAATTTGCAGCCCGCAGATTTCGCAGATCATCGCAGATTTTTCAGTGTTTTTATTTCTTAACTTTATATATCACGAGCAAGCATAAGGGAGGACTTAAGAGAAAAACAGGATAAAACAGCAGATTATACTCAAAAAAAGATTAATTTAAAGCCTGTTTACATTGTAAGAAAAATCATTTTCATGTTACTGAAAAACAAAATCCCCCTGAAGTTTCTTTTCAGGAAAACCCGTTCTGAGATCATTTTTGTTTCCTTTTTGTCCGTAATTATCGGTATGGCCGACGAGCTTTTTCATGTGGGCGGTATTGCCATTCCCCTGGCCATTCCCTCCATCCTGGGCACGGCCATTTCACTGATCCTGGCTTTCCGTACCGGGCAGTCGTACAATCGTTGGTGGGAAGCCCGGATTGTCTGGGGGGCCATTGTCAACGATTCGCGCACATTGACCCGGCAACTTCTCGGTTTTATTGATATTGGAGGCGAAGAAGCCGGCCAGGCCGCTACCCTGGTACAGAAAATGGTGTACCGGCAAATGGCCTGGTCGTATGCCCTGGGAAGATCACTCCGCAAACAGTCTCCCTTAAAAGATGCCAAACAATTTCTGTCTGAAGAAGAACTGGTACAGGTGGCCAAACAAGATAATGTGCCCAATGCCCTGCTGCAATTGCAAACGGCTGATTTAAAAAAAGCCTTCCGGAAAGGATGGGTCAACCCCTATCAACAGGTTCAACTGGACGAAACCCTGAAAAGGCTGTGCGACTCCATGGGAAAATCGGAACGCATTAAAAATACAGTGTTCCCGGCTACATACAGCCTTATTGTTCACCTTTTTCTATACCTTTTTATTCTTCTTTTACCCTTTGCCCTGGTAGATGATCTCGGTTTTATACAGATTCCCCTGGTCATTACGGTGGCCATAGCCTTTTTCCTTATAGAAAAAACGGCTATCTACCTGCAAGACCCTTTTGAAAACCTGCCTACGGACACCCCGGTAACTTCCATTGCGCGGACCATTGAGATCAACCTGCGGCAAATGCTGAATGAAACGGAAGTTCCGGAGACCGTTAAGCCGGAGAAGAACTTTTATTTGATGTGACCGGCACACCGGCCACATTTTGAAACCGGGAACTTTTATACATACTGCAGAAACCTGCGAGGTTTTATATATGAAAATAAAAAATTAACTTTATTTCCGGCGGCCGAATAACCTCGCTCCATAATGCATTGTACTGTATGGAAATGAACAAAATTTAAGTGTCACTCAAAGACAGCCTATGAAAAAATATCTACCCCTTATTTTAATGCTGTCCGTTGCCAAGTTTACCGTACAATGGTTCGGGAACAGGAACTATGGATTTCACCGTGATGAACTACTTCATCTATCGGCCAGCGAACACCCTGCCTGGGGATATATGGAATTTCCTCCGTTTATCGGTTTTTTAGGTCGGTTATCCTACTGGCTTTTCGATTATTCCCTGTCCGGAGTCCGGCTCTTCCCCACTTTGGCCGGAACAGGGGTTTTGATCTTATGTTGTTTAATGGCCAAAGCATTGGGAGGAAAATCCAGGTCCGTCCTGCTTTCCGGGATATGTATCCTTGCCTTTTTACCCTTTTACAGGAATCACACGCTTTTTCAGCCGGTGGCGTTTAACCAGTTATTCTGGACCCTGGGTTTTTATTTTATCATTAAATTTATCAACTCTAAAAACAAAAAATTCCTTGTTTTATGTGGCATTACATTGGGATTGGGCTTGCTGAACAAATATACCATGCTGGTATGGGCTTTCGGAGTATTTACAGGCCTGTTCTTCTTGGAGCGGGGAGCCATCTATAAATCTAAATGGATTTACATAGCCGGAAGCATCGCGTTGCTTATTTTCCTGCCCAATGTTATCTGGCAGTTGCAGTATGACCTTCCTTTTTTAAAACACCTGGAAAGCCTGAATCGGAAGCAGCTAAACGATGTAAACCCGATGGATTTCGGACTTACACAATTAAAATTCCCTTTTACACTAATTGTCAGTGTTTTTGGGCTCATGACCCTACTGATCGATAAAAACCTGAAAAAATACAGAGCTGTGGGTATTTCTGTCATCGTTATTTTTTGCTCACTGTGGTTACTCGGAGCAAAAGCCTATTATGTTTTTCCCGTTTACCCGGTTCTATTTGCCGCCGGAGCCGTAAAAATAGAATCTTTACTGTCTAAAAAGCCCGTTTTGGTTTCCATGATCGCACTTGTGGTATTGATACCGTCCGTATTTTTTATCCCGGAAGCCACTCCTCTTTTACCCATCGAAAATTTTGTGCGGTACAAAGGCCTGCAGGAGAAAAACGGAAGGGTAGAACTGACCGGGGATTATGCCGATATGTTCGGGTGGGAAGAACAGGTAAAACTGGTGGACAGCATTTATCGGTCCTTAAGCCCGGAGGAACAGCAAGACTGCGTGATCTGGGCGGAAAACTATGGCGAAGCGGGAGCGGTGAAAATACTGGGAAAAAAACATGATCTGCCCAATCCCGTAAGCAGGCACGGCAGCTTTTGGATATGGGGCTATGGAAATAAGAATGCAACAGTCTGGATAAGCCTGGGCAATGAAAAACCTTCGGTGGAACATGTATTTGAAGAAGTGGAACCGGTGAAAACAATAACCCATAAATATGCCATAGGAGAGGAAAACGGAATACCGCTTTACCTCTGCCGGAAACCGAAAATCGATATTGCAAAATGGTGGGACGGTTACAGAGACCACATATTCGATTAAGACGTAGTGCATTGTAATTCAATACATCACAAACAAAAGACAAAACAAGTACACCTTGTAAACATACCGGTACCCGAAACAGATCAACCTCGTACTTTCTGCGGAAATCTGCGCGATCTGCGGGAGGATTTTAGCCCGCAAATTATCGCAGATATATATCTTTTATATCCCCGTTCGAATAAAAACCGTTCTACATTAAATAACCGTTTTTGGCTTTAAAGGGTTCGGGGATCTGTTCGTCTTCTATCATTTCGCGGAGGTCTATTTCTATTGTTCTGGCTATGGAAGTGATCGGTACATCGTTATAGGTCCCCTCAAACGGGTTCTCCGAATAGTCACCGATCTTTTCCATAAGAAAAAACACCCATATAACCAGGGCAGACAGGATGCTGCACATCAGGTAATCCCACCAGGCACCGGAAGAAAAGATATTCAACAACCCAAAAGGGACGAATGCCGTAAATACTATGGTGAGCCAAAGAGCCGTAGAAGCGTATTGACGCGGAAAGGGAAAGTTCTTGATACGTTCTGATTTTCCCTGGTCTTCATAAAAAGAGACCATATGGTGATGAAATTCCATATGCCTGAAATCTTCAAAATATCCCTGGTCTTTTAACTCCTGTAAACGAACCGCCTGTGTTTTCATGATCTGGGTGGCCATGTTTGACCTTTTTTCAAGCAGTGCCAATTCCTGAGGGGAAATATAATTTTTCAGCTCATGTTCGAGTTTTTGGGTGTAATCCTCGCAAATAGTAGGGCTGTAAAGTCCCGTAAGGCGTTCTTCGGTATGTTCCCAGGGCTGGCTTAACCTTAACTGGTGGCGCAACGCTGTAAACCAGGCAATATGGCGGTAAATGAGTTCTTTTTTGATTTCGTTTTCATCCTCACCCTGCACAAATGCAACTACTGCCGCCCCGAAGCTACGGCTGTTATTGACAATGCTTCCCCAGATCTTGCGGGCTTCCCAGGTGCGGTCGTACGAACTGTTGTTCTTAAAGCCCAGATAAAAGGCAACGGCTATACCGATAATACTGATAGGCTGCCAGGGAATGGCCGTATCAAAGGGCAGAAAAAAGCTGATACCGCATACTATAAAAACATAGAGAAACCCTAACAAAAAAGGCTTTTTTGACCAGTTAAGGGTCATTAAAAAACCATAATTCTTTTTAACGTACATATGTGTTTTTTGCTTTTAGGTGAATTTTTAAGTATATGACAAAAATTCAATATTTTTTGACTTGAGATTTCACGATATAAGATATGAGATATTAGATTTGTTGGTTGGTTTTATTTTAATGCCTTGTGAAGCCTGACACAATTGACTTGGTCACATTTTAAAGTCCTATGTCATACGTCCTATAATCTTACATCTAATATCTTCCTTCACGTTGATAATTTTTGTCGTGTATTAAATGTTAATTTATAGTTTTTCAGAGATTGTCTTGCACCAACAGTTTCTAATTGTTTTCTTCCGGAATATATGGCCCTCCGGTTTCGCCCCAACCCCATTTGGGCATGGGTTCGCCTTCCGATACGGGGTTTTCCGTGGCGTTGGAATTGAGCACGGCCAGGCGACTGCCCCATTCCAGGTAGCCCACCAGGGAGGAACGGAATTCCGGGTCGTCGGGCATCCCGATCTCATCGGCTGTTTCGAGTAGCATATCCAGCCATCTTTTTCTCATGGTATCGTCTAATCTTTTGCCTACATGATGGGCCACCATGGTGGCATGGCTGCCCCCGTCGCCTTCGGTATAGAGTTTGGGGCCGCCGCATACTTCAGCAATAAAATGGGCGATATGCCTGTGATGTTCGGCAGACATATTTTGAAAAACAGGAGCTAACAGCTTATCGTCGGCTATTTTTTTATACAAGACTTCTGTCAGTTTTTCAAAAGTCTCCTTTCCGCCAGCCCATTCGTATAAAGTAGGGACTTTTTTCATTTAACCTTCTTTTTTAATTAAGTCGTTATACATTTCGATGTAAATGTGTTGATGTTTAAAATTTCACTTTAAATATATGAATATTAATTGTTTTTAATCGTTAATGCTCTTTGCAAGCAAGCGCCGGGGTGATTTGTAAAAATCAGGACCTCTTTCCAAACGAGCACCCAGGATAGTTAAGCACAACTCAAGAACTAAACAATTAGTTGTAACTAAAAATTTAGTTATATTTGAGGTGTAATTATAAAAAAGACATCATGCACCTTAAAAACACTTGGCTCATCTTTTTGCTCATCCACCTGTTAACCGGCTGTAAACAAAAAAGATCAATAGAAAATATAGACTATACGACCGACTACAAATTCAGTGCAGACATTGAAAATAAGGTAGCCCGGGATACGGTCCCCTGGAAATATCAATTTTCTGCTTCGGACTACGCTACCAAAGGAGATTACAAAAACGCGCTGCGGCATTGGGACTCCGCCATGCCTCCGAAGGAAAGAAATTTCACAACAAATCAGATCGATTCCATCAACCTAAAATACAAGAAAGTAAGTGCTGTTCATTATATTGTTGAACGAGCAAAAGAAAACCGGGTTGTTATGATAAACGAGGCTCACCACAATTCCGCTCACCGGGTATTTACTGCTACCCTACTCCGGCAACTTTATGATGCCGGATACAGGAATCTCGGGTTGGAAGCTCTGGGTAACGGGCCTCACCTCGATTCGTCACTTGCTGCCCGAAAGTACCCCATACAAAAAACCGGATACTATATAAAAGATCCACAATTCGGGAACCTGGTCCGAACGGCTCTCGAAATCGGGTATAACGTCTTTCCATATGAACAAACCAGTAAGGTTAACGGAAAGGCAAGGGAGATGGAACAAGCTAAAAACATCCAAAAGGTAATGGAAAACCATCCCGATGAAAAATTCCTGATTCACTGCGGTTTTGACCATGTTCTCGAAGGCACCCATCAATCCTGGGAAAAAACCATGGCCGGCCGGCTTAAAGAATATACCGGAATAGACCCGTTTACGATTGACCAGGTGACGTATAGCGAGAAAAGCAACCCAAAGTTTAACCATCCTCTTTTAAAAGCACTGGATGTTAAAGAATCCTCTGTCATTATAGACAAAAACAAAGCCCCCTATAAATATGAACGCGGGGAAGCATGGACCGACATTGCTGTTTTTCATCCCGATACAAGGTATATCGATAACAGGCCGCACTGGTTATTTCAAAACGGGAATAAGAATGTACAGGTCGATGTCAATAATCTTGAGATCAATTTTCCTGTCATGGTATTGGCATTTAAAAAAGGGGAGGATATCAATAATTCAGTTCCCGTTGACATCGCCGAAGTTAAAAACAGGACTGAAAACTGTCACTTAGGGTTAAAAAAAGGTCTTTATGAAATAATAGTTACCCATGGAAAAGAATCCCTGAAATTCGAACAGGTTATAAAATAAGGATACCCGGCAGGTATAAAACCATACAAGGCGTTGTATAACGATTAAAAATATATCCCGATATTGGTAAATCTCTCCTTAATTTTTAGTTTTGGTGCTTATACACATTCTAACAAGGCATATTCAGTACTTGCATTGTGGTCAGTGCCCCAGATAATTTATGAAAAACAGATTTTATACAAAACTCAAAAAAGAACAGCTCAAATTTCAGTTTAAACTGCTGCTGTTTTCATTACTCGTTAATTCTTTGATAACGTGTATTCTCTATTTTACAGCTCCTGCCCTGTTGTTTTTGATACCGTTTTTTGTGGTCATTACACTATCAGTGATCGCACCCTTTTTTGATGTTCCTTCGATGGTGGGCAAAGGGCATTTAAGGTATTTTTCTTCATTATTCCTGGCGGAAAAGGAGAAGGACGGAGTTATTGTTATCCACGGCGGAACTTTATTCGATTACTACTTTGCCATTCCCAAAAACCTTAACGGAAAACAAAGGACGGCCTTTATATTATCGGAATATTTAAAGGGACTGCTGAACATTATCCATAGCGAAGGAGAAAACGTTGTGCTACGGGGCACCAGCTATATTATAAATGAGAGGACAGCCTCTAAAACAGGCCTGAAAAAAGTAAGGACCGACGGTATTCAACAGCTTATTCTGTTGTACAACTATTTTAACCTGGTAGCCTCACTTTACCTGGCCAAAAACAAAATAATATTTCCCAGGCTTAGCCGTATACACACCTACGAAGGAAAAATTGGTGATCTCAAAAGGCACGAAGCATCTATTACAACAATGCTCAACAGGTTGACGGATGCTTCAGACTATCAGAACTAAAAAAATCAATTGTGTTGTTATCAGACATGGCCCCTTTTCATTCTGTCTATAATGTTTTTAGTGGGGGAGAATATTTAAACATCCCTTCCGTAGATATATCTTCATCCAAATCTTCCCAGTGCACTCCTATACCATAAGGCAATATCCGATATTTGTTCCTTTGCTCGTCTGTCGCTTTCCAAAGTTTCGGGAACCACTCCAGCGGGCAACCCACTTCCCTGCCATCCTCAAGAAGAAAAAAAAGTTTGTTTTCTTTAAACTCTACTTTCGCAACCCTTGTCTCCATAATTAAACAAACTTTTCCGATTACCCTATTATTGTTCCTTTATTTTCCATAACTAAAGATAGGGCTTTTTTCCGATTTTTCGCACTCATTCCTTTATTAGCAATGACCACTATTTCGGGTAATAATTCAATTTTTACAACACCTCCGGCTTTTTCTACATGCACATGTATTGGTTTATGCTCATTAGAGAAAAAACAAACCCGAAACCCATCCGTGTAAAACAGTGTTGGCATACAAATATCATTATTCAGTAACAAACATATATAAAAGCACGAAAATTACAGGGCATCCCATATTCAACAGTTTGACGTATGCTTCTGCCTCTCGATAAAACCTTTTCTCGCCATATTTTTAGTCTTCTTCATCTTCCGCATAATTAAATTTGTGCAACAACCTGTGTATTAAGGGCGCCACCACAATACCTGCGGCGATAAGAAAAACCAGCCCGGCATACAGTCCGTAAAGGCTTACAAACAGTTTTCCTATATTGGTCTGTGGTGTTTCTACCAGGCCGAGGCCGCTTAACAGGATGGAAGCATGAAGAAAAGCATGGGCCGGGGAATAGCCTTCGAAAATTATAAAACCCAGCAGTCCCAGTCCTACGGAAACAAGGACCACAAGAGAAGAAACGCCGAAATGTTTCAACAACCGCCGATAGAATTTTTTCCGGGAAACAGGAGGTTCGTTGCGTTTTTCGTACATACTTTTTACTTTTTGAGGACTATCAAAAGTAAAGAAAAGTTTGGAAGCTCTGCCTTTTAGCTTTGTTACAAATTGAAAAAGAACCTGTATCTCCATATAAAAAGAGGCCTACTAAAATTACTTTTCAGCAGGCCCCTCTCATCGCTCGTAAGCTAGTTTTACGGTGGCGGACACATCAGTATCTCTCATGCCCGGCCTTAAAAAGTGCCGGGCAACTGTTTTTCACCTCCGGCTTAGAGATCTATACCACCACCGAGCAGTCCGGTTCCCAGGGAACCAAGGATAAGTGCAGGTGTTAATGCAATACCGGCCCAGGCAGCTGAAACGAGCATTGCAGCACCTAAACCGAGGTGTGCCCCGCCCTGTTGGAAGTCGTGATAAGCCTGGTCAAATGAAATCCCACCATCTGTTTCGTGTAATTCTTCCATGTTCATTTCCTGAACGCCATAACTTTCTAACGTTTTCATAATAAAAAGGTTTTAGTTAATAAATAATTATATTCAAAACAGTTTTAGCTGTAACAAAACTGTTCAAATTCTGAATACAAAAAAAGGGGCGGGTAGAATTTCGTGGTTATTTTAGATGTAATTCGCGGTAGTTTCGAATTGTAATGTGAGGTAGTTCATGACAGCTAAATTAACATTATTCACTGCACAAACCTTGCAGTTTCATATTTTTTTAAGAGTAAAGATGGTAAGGTCCATCACCAAAAACACACCGTAGAAAGGCATTTGTAACCAAAAGAAACTGTCTTCGGAAGCCCTTGAAACCGGCATTCCGAGACCTAACGTTTTAATGACGCCCCCAGTCGCCCTGAGTCCTCCAGCTTTAGTTTATCCTGGGTGAAACCGAAGGGTTCAGGACAGGTTGAAGTCGAGGGGGTTCGGGCTGGTCAAGGCGTCTCGACTTCGCTCTGACAGCTATTTATATTGTTGTAATTCGCAAGGCTCAGGTGGACGTATATATTACTTTTAAGACTGCTCCTAATTTTTTAAGCGGAAACCTTCTTTTTATTCCCGTTATTCCCGTTACCGTTACCATCCTTGTAATACACCCGGTACCTCCAGTAACTTACGGCACCGAGCAAAGCAACGACAACTACGGAATAGTACACAAAGTCCGGAGTGATCACCTTATCCCCGCTGGCATAGCTGTGCAGGCCTACGAGGTAGAAATTTACGCCAAAATAGGTCATCATAATACTGCCATAGGCCACGATACTGGCAAAGTTAAAGGCAAACCTGCCCCGGAGGCCGGGAACCAGGCGCATGTGCACTATAAAAGCGTAAACCATGATACTCACCAGGGCCCAGGTTTCTTTAGGGTCCCACCCCCAGTAGCGGCCCCAGCTTTCGTTGGCCCATTGTCCGCCGAGAAAGTTTCCTATGGTGAGCATAATAAGGCCTACGGTCAATGCCATTTCATTGATAATGGTGATCTCCCGGATGTGGAGCGCCATTTTCTGCTTGTTCTTTTTATTGGTGAGGATGATGAGCAACAATGCTACTACACCGAGTATCATGCCCAGGGTAAGGGGTCCGTAGCTACCTACAATGATGGATACGTGTATCATCAGCCAGTAACTGTCCAGTACGGGTTGCAGGTTGGCTATGGCCGGGTCGAGCCAGTTCATGTGTGCCGCCCACAATACAATGGAAGTAACAAAGGCTGTGGAAGCGATCGTAAGGCTGGATTTTCTTCCGAATACAAGCCCGAAAAGCATGGTGGCCCAGGCTACGTATATCATACTTTCATAGGCATCACTCCACGGGGCATGCCCGGAAATATAGGAACGGGCTATCAAACCAATAGTATGGAGAACAAAAAGGATAACGATTGTTACGGTAGATATCAGCACCAATCTCTTGAGCACCTTGTTATCGTAGAATATTTTCAATACGATAAAAAGGAACATCAGCAAACCGATAGTCATATACCACATGAGCAGTTGCTCAAAAATGTTCACCTTGTTATAGGCGGCCTCCACCGCTATTTTCGTATCGGAAGGCAATACTTCCGATCCGTAATTTTCCTGGTTTTTCTTAAAGGCCTGCAATATTTTATCGGCATCGGAATAATCCTGTGTATGTTTGGCCTGCTGGAGCGACATCAGATAAAGGCTTACCGACTTATCGATGAAATTGGCATACAGGGAATCCTGAATGGGATATTTCCGGGTCCTGTAATCTACGGCCGATATCCATTTGTGGTTCTCGTCATCGGGCACAGGGAATATTTTCAGGATCTCCCCTCCCAGCGCCCTGTTGAGCAATGCCAGCCGCTGATCGGCTTCCTTGAATTCTGTCTGGAACTTGTTAGGTATGTTCGTGGCGTAGGCCTCCCGCAGATATGGAGCCAGCTTGTAATTGCCCTGTTCGTCGAAGAAATCGATGGCACGGACATATTTTTTTCCCTCTTCCACACCGATGAGCCTGTGCAGGCTGTCATTGTGCTTTTTCATATAGATCAGTTCCGTATTGTACCAGGCTGCGGGGTTTTGCAGCATGGAAAGAAAGACCTGGTCGGCATCAAGGCCGTTGTAGGTATCCTTCTGGCTGATCTTTCTAAGCAATTCGGACGCAAAGGTGTTTACGGGTTTCATCCGGCCACCGTCGTCCTGGATAACGAGTTTCCCGAATTTATCTGCATGTTCCTGGCTTACCGAAGTTGCCTCGATAATGGAATCTATTTGTTGCCTGGAAGGCAGTACATTGGTATGCGTGTGTTCTTCCTCCTGTACATGAATGCTGTCAGTTTTGTTGTATTGATCGAACTGTGCAAAAGTGGTCAGGCTAAAAAAGAGCATTACTGTTGTTGCCAGTTTTGCTTTTTCGGTTTTTACCTTTTTCAGCATTTGTCCCAGGTTCTTAAACCTTGTCTTGCCGTAGAACATTATGCCCAGCAGTCCTATATAGAGCAGCGTATAACCGATATAAGTGATCCAGGTTCCGTAAAAATCGTGGTTAACGGACAATACCGTTCCTTTTTCGTCGGGATCGAACTGTGCCTGGAAGAACCGGTACCCTTTATGGTCCAGAATATGGTTCATATAGATATCGTAGTCAAACGGCTTGTCGTCATTGACGGTAACTTTGCTCATAAAGGAGGAATATCCGTTTTCTGTTCCAGGGTATTTTTCCGCTATAAAATCGTTGAGTTTAATACTGAAAGGCAGTTCTATTTCAACAGACCCGAAGGAAAGGTGAAAATCCAGTCCGCCGAGGCTTAGCTGTACCGGTTGACTCGCTATTCCTTTCCCCCCCAGGACTTTTACGCGTTTGGTCTCTCCATTGGTGGAAACATCCAGAATAAGGGCATCCTGCGCAGCATTTTGCTTGTCTTCGGCCTCTACCACTTCATATTTTCCTTTCACCACAGGGTCGGGAAACACAAACTGCATATTGGCCACATTATACAGCGACCGGAGTTGCAGGGGTTGTACACTGTCTTTTACGACTTCTCCCCGGTGCTGGTCTGCCATTCGCATAAAGGTCCCTTCAAAAGGGGTATCTATGGTGTATAAACTGTCTTTTGTATTGATATTGATGGCGCCCTGGGTAGGCTTGTTCAGGGCAAAGAGCACATTGTGTATACTGGTCACTTCCCCGTTTTTAATGTAGTGGTCGTGACGTGTTCCTCCGCCAGCCTCGACGATCTTCAGGTACTCCTCACCGTTTTCATCGGGAACAAGCCCCTTCTCCGCCCCGCTGATGTATCCCACGTGCGATATGGTAAACGGTTGCCCGTTAAAGTCGGATCTCCACGGAAGCCTGGATTGAATGCCTTCCGGGGATACCAGGATATCGTCTTTCATGGACTTTCGCATGGGCTGCCCGTCAATCTCCCCGTCTATGTAGGCAGTGAGATAGGTTTTGTCTGACAGGAAAGTATTGGAAGCCTCTCCCTCGCGAATAGGCATTACACCTTCGTAGCTGATATAACGGGTAACAAATGCCCCCGCAATAATAAAGATAAACGACAGGTGCAGCAGCAATACTGCCCATTTCTCCTTTTTGTGCAGTTGATAGCGTACAATATTTCCGCAAAAATTGATCACAAAAAGAAGCATAATGGCCTCGAACCACCAGGCATTGTATACCCATATCCTGGCGGTAGTGGTGCTGTACCAGGTTTCGAAAAATGTACCAAAGGCCAATGCGGTGGCAAACACCAAAAACAAAACAGCCATTAAACGTGTGGAGAAGATCGTATTCTTGAGGAAGTTAGTCATTACAATATGTTTATATGCACTTGTACTATGGTATTATGCGTGCAAAAATAGGGCGTTTTTATGACTTTTTAAGGCCTGGAGAACGGAAAGAAATACAAGGGAATGTTAATATGTTCTTAAATACTATCGGATTTATATTCAGCACCCTGTATCCGGACAGCATAAAGCCACTTATGCGGTAGGATAAATTAGATTTTTGTATATTTAAGTATATAATTTTGTTACCAGCGGAACCTCTTACCCCTTATATCCATACACATATCCAATATCTTCGTAATTTAGCCGCATGATTAAAATAGTTATCATAGGCTCCGGAAATGTGGCCACACATTTGATCAAAACTTTTAACAGGAGCAACAAAGTCAAAGTCATCCAATCATTTAACAGGAAAGGGCTATCCGTTGCGGGCATCCCCGCTACCGATAATTATGAGGCGTTAGAGACTGCCGATCTGTACCTCATTGCCGTCTCGGACGATGCCATTAGCGAGGTTTCCGCCAAACTTCCTTTTAAAGGCCGGTTGGTGGCCCATACTTCCGGAAGCGTTGCGCTGGAAGAATTAAGCCCCGAGAACCGGAGAGGGGTATTTTACCCGTTACAGTCCTTTTCCAGGGACAAGGATGTGGATTTTTCCAAAATTCCCCTGTGCATTGAAGCAGAGAACGACAGGGACCGGGAAATACTGGAGTATGTGGCCCGTAGCATTTCGCAACGGGTGCACCCGGTAAATTCCGAACAGCGGCGATCGCTTCACCTGGCAGCCGTATTTGTAAATAATTTCGTAAACCATCTCTATGCTATCGGTGATGATATCTGCCGGAAAAACGACCTTCCTTTCGACCTGCTGAAACCACTCATCGCGGAAACAGCCAAAAAAATAGAACACATGCCTCCCGTCGAAGCACAGACCGGGCCGGCCAGGAGGAATGACCAGAATACCCTGCAAAAACACCTGAACCAGTTAAACCTTCACCCTACCTACAAAAAGATATATGAGTTGCTTACGAAATCCATTCAGGAGCAACAATACGATTCAATTTAATCTTTAAGTGATAGGTTGAAAAATACTATAAACCAGTAATTAACAAATAACACAAAAACAAACTTAGCAAAATTTTATTTATTGCCGGCCTGTTTTGGAGATCTGTGGTTACACTCACCCATACTCAGGCCTGAAAAAGATTTTTACAATCAGCCTTCGCTCCTCACAAAAACACACTCCGGTTTCAGGAAGAAACTTTGTACCTTTGTTTCTTTTGAATCCTAAAAATAAATTCCCCGTATGAAAAACTACAAAGAATACCTGGAGCACATCACCACTTTTGTCTTTGACGTGGATGGCGTGCTTACCGACGGCACCATTGTCATCACTACTGACGGACAAATGCTCCGCAACATGAACCTCAAGGATGGCTATGCCATAAAAACAGCCGTGGAAAAAGGATATAATGTGTGTATTATCTCCGGAGGCACCAATGAAGGAGTACGGGAACGTATGCGGGGACTTGGAGTAACGGATATTTACCTCGGTACTCATCACAAGACCGAAGCTCTGGACGAGTATTTCGATATTTACAATATAAAACCGCAAAACGTTCTCTACATGGGAGACGACCTGCCGGACCTCCCCCCTATGCAAATGGTGGGACTGCCTGTATGTCCGCAGGATGCGGCCCCCGAGATCAAGGAAGTCTCCAAATACATCTCTCACAAAAATGGTGGTAAAGGCTGTGTACGGGATGTTATAGAACAGGTGCTTAAGGTACAGGGAAAATGGAGCAACAGCTTTGAGGCCAAGTACGACTAATCTATAATATCTCTAAATGCCCCTATTGGCACGGAACAATAATCTTAAATCTTCCATTAAACCGAAAGGACTGTAAATTATAATTATTAAATTCCCCTCTTAAAAAAACACCAACCATGAAAACCAGAATCCTGTCCGTCGATGTATTACGCGGACTTACCATTTTTTTGATGATCGTAGTCAACACACCGGGCTCGTGGAACTATGTGTATGCCCCGCTCCGGCATTCTGCCTGGAACGGATGTACGCCTACGGATCTTGTTTTTCCGAGCTTCCTGTTTGTGGTGGGACTATCCATGAGTATTTCCTTTAAAAAAATGGACCCGGCCAACAAAAGGCCAATATTGCTCAAACTCCTGAAAAGGGCAGCCCTTATTTTCCTGATCGGATTGCTGCTCAACTGGTTTCCTTTTTACATGACCAATATCGCTGATCTGCGGATCTTCGGGGTACTGCAACGCATTGCCCTCTCTTTTCTGCTCGCAGGAGTATGTATAGTATTGTTTAACGGGAACAGGCCTCTTATTGGTGTCCTTGCGGTTCTTTTGCTGGGGCATTGGGCACTCCTGTATTTTTTAGGGGGCGATGCTCCTTATTCCCTGGAAGGCAACTTCAGTAACATCCTGGACAAGGCCTTAGTGGGCGAAAGGCACATCTACAAAGGATTTGGTATCCCATTCGACCCAGAAGGGCTATTGGGCACCCTCTCCGGTGCCGGGCAGGTGATACTGGGATATGTCATCGGCAAACAGACATTAAAAAATGGTATCCCGGGCCTGTCGCACGTAAAAAAACTCACCGGCCTTGCCGTGGCACTGATAGTCGTGGCACTGCTCTGGAACACCGTCTACCCGATAAACAAACCCTTATGGACCGGGCCTTACGTACTCTACACTTCCGGTATCATCGTAGCCGTATGGACCCTGCTCATCTGGCTTATCGACATTCAAAAACAGGGTTCCTGGACATTGGTATTCCGCGTTTTCGGGCAGAACCCACTTGTGAGCTATATGCTTTCCGTACTCGTTGTAAAGATATTTATCTATGTGCTGAAAATTGGCGATGCTTCTTTCCTCGGGTGGTCGTACCAGCATATATTCCAGCCTGTTTTCAGCAATGAACTAGGCAGCCTTATGTTTGCGATCTGCTTTACTTTCTTTATATGGCTTTTTGCGTACTGGCTATACCGAAAGGGAAAGATCATAAAGGTCTGAGCAAACCCGCCCCTGTTATTAAAAAAAACAAAGCTCTAAAACCAATATGCTTCAGGAAACATTAAAGAACTACAACATCATCCTGGCGTCCGGTTCTCCGAGAAGGCATCAGTTCTTCAGGGAGCTGGGCATCGATTTTGAGATACGCCTTAAAAACGTAGAGGAAATATACCCCGAAAGGCTCCGGGGAAGCGATATTCCGGATTATCTGGCACAGCTCAAAGCTCTGCCTTTCAGGGAGGAATTACAGGAAAAGGATATCCTGATCACCTCCGACACCATTGTCTGGCACCGCGAAAAGGCCCTGGGAAAACCGAAAAACAGGGAAGAAGCGGTGGAAATGATAAAAACGCTGTCCAATGACAGCCATGAGGTGATCACTTCCATCTGTTTCACCACACCCCATTTACAAAAAACCGTCAATGCCACTACAAAAGTTTTTTTCAACTCCTTAACTAATGGAGAGATAACACATTACATAGATCGATTTAAACCTTTTGACAAAGCAGGCGCTTATGGTATACAGGAGTGGATAGGCCTTGTCGGCATCCGGAAAATCGAGGGATCATATTTCAACGTGGTAGGATTGCCCGTGCACCTGATGTACAACACGCTAAAAGGCCTGATAGAAGAAAATACCTGAAAAAAATAAACAGAACGTCTCCGGAAAATCCGGGTAATTATATCTTTACATCATACGACAACAGTAATATCGATGAACGATTTTTTAGCCTTATACCAGAGCCAGTTATTATATAGTGCGATAACCGTTATCCTGCTGCTGCTTTTAAAAATTGGCCTGTTCAAAATTATCCGTAAGGTGGGCAAGATCAGTAATTACAACGATGCCCGGACCTCTCTCATCCTCAAGTATGCCAATTTTGCCATTGTCTGTACGGGGATAGTAGCCCTGAGTATCATCTGGAATGTAAGGTTTGAGGACCTGGGGATCTTTCTGTCTTCCATTTTTGCAGTGATCGGTGTGGCCCTGTTTGCCCAATGGTCAATACTGAGCAATATCACGGCCGGGATCATTCTTTTCTTCACCTTTCCGTTCAAAATAGGCGACAGGATACAAATCCAGGACAAGGACTTCCCCACGGAAGCCTTTATCGAGGATATCACAGCTTTTCACCTGCTGCTGCGTACCGATGAAGGCGAGCTTATCACTTACCCCAACAACCTGCTGTTACAAAAAGGCGTAAGGGTTGTGAACAGCCACAAGGATGACGATGGCGGTCAAAGCCTTTAAATAGTTAAAGAAACGATAAACACTATATCATATTTTCTATTATTTCTATCTTTGAGAGGGCGGCTACTGTGCCAAACTACCGCCTGACGACCATTCCCGTAATGTGAAACCGGTAATCTAAAACTAACTGAAATGTATAAAATTACCCTCTATACCCTGTTTAGCATCACTCTTTTTATTTCTTCGCCCCTATACCCTCAGCAACCGAAAACCTATACTTCCTCCGAAATATTTCACGCCATACAGAAACTCAATTTTTTAGGCTCAGCCCTGTATATCGCAGCCCACCCGGACGATGAGAATACCAGGATGATCTCCTACCTCTCTAACGAAGTACACGCCCGCACCGCCTACCTGTCCCTGACCCGGGGAGACGGCGGACAAAACCTCATCGGAACAGAGCTCCGCGAACTCCTCGGGGTAATAAGGACCGAAGAACTGCTCGCGGCAAGGCGTATTGACGGCGGGAAACAAATGTTCTCAAGGGCCAACGATTTCGGCTTTTCCAAGCACCCGGACGAAACCCTGGCCATCTGGAACAAAGACAGTGTCCTGGCCGATGTGGTACGTGCCATACGAAAATTCAGGCCGGACGTGATCATCAACCGTTTTGACCACCGTTCTCCCGGAACCACACACGGGCACCATACTTCTTCGGCCATGCTCAGTGTGGAAGCATTTGACCTGGCCGGAAACAAGGACGCTTATCCCGGACAACTAAAACATTTTGCTGCATGGCAACCACAAAGACTCTTTTTCAACACTTCCTGGTGGTTTTACGGCAGTGAAGAAAAGTTCAGGAAAGCCAGGAAGGACAAATTGGTCAGTGTAGACATGGGCGGATACTACCCTGCACTGGGCATGAGCAACGGGGAAATAGCCGCCCTCAGCCGCAGCCAGCACCGCAGCCAGGGCTTTGGCAGTGCCGCATCCAGGGGAAGCGAGACGGAATACCTGGAACTGCTCAAAGGGGATACTCCCGATCATGGCAATCTTTTTTCCGGTATAAACACCACATGGTCGCGACTGGACGGTACAGAAGAAATTGCCAAACTGCTGAAATCGGTAGAACACCATTTCAATTTCAAGGACCCCTCCGAGCACATCCCGCAACTGGTAAAGGCCTACACCCTGATCCAAAAACTGGATGATGAATACTGGAAAACCGTAAAAAGCAGGGAACTCAATGAGATTATACAGGCCTGTGCCGGGCTTTACCTGGAAGCCGTTGCCGAAACACCCAGGGCCACTCCCGGAAGCACCGTAAAACTGCAGGTAGAGGCCATTAACCGAAGTTCTGCAAACATAGAGCTCCACAGCCTGGAAATACTGCCGTCAAATACAGCAAAAACCCTTTCCGCCAGGCTGGAAGACAACAAAGAAAACCACTTCGACATCAACACTAAAATCCCTGACGAAGAAAATTACACCGCCCCTTACTGGCTGATGCAAAAAGGCTCCCTGGGGATGTACAGGGCCAAACAAAAATTTATAGGGCTTCCCGAAACCCCGGCCATACTCACTGCCGATTTTCACCTCGTCATCGACGGCGTGGATATGACCCTCCGCAAGAATATCACATACAAGCACACCGACCCCGCCCAGGGAGAACGCTACCAACCGTTTGAAATACTCCCCGCCGTTACGGCATCCATTCCCAATAAGGTAAACCTCTTTGCCAACGGCCCGAAAGGTATCCCCGTAAAAGTCACAGCAATACAGGAGCAGGTCAATGGCTCCGTTTCCCTTAACGTCCCCGAAGGATGGAAGGTTTCACCGGAAAGCTACCCTATCCGTTCTACCCGGAAAGGGGAAGAAAAAACCGTGATATTCAAGGTCACCCCTCCGGAAGGTGAAAGTGAAGGCCTGATCAGGCCTGTGGTACAAACAAACGGGCGCACTTATGCCAAGGAACTGGTGGAGATCACCTACGACCATATTCCCCCACAATCCGTCCTGTTGCCTTCAGAAGCCAAAGTGGCACGGCTCCATATAGAAAAAGCCGGAAAGTCGGTAGGCTATATCGCAGGGGCCGGGGACAAAGTGCCGGAAAGCCTGCAACAGATAGGCTATAATGTTACCTTTCTCGATACGGACAATATTTCCGCTTCTTCCCTGGCCGGTTTCGATGCCGTCGTTATTGGCATCCGCGCCTACAATGTACTGGAATCCCTGTACGCTAAACAACCTGTCTTGTTAAATTACGTCAAGGAAGGCGGAACACTCATTGTACAGTACAACACCACAGGACGTAACGGAAACATGGATGTAAGACCTCCCTATCCCCTGCACCTGTCCAGGGACAGGGTCACCGATGAAAATGCCGAAGTAAAATTTATAGCCAAAGACCATCCCCTGCTGAATTACCCCAACAAGATCACCGACAGGGATTTCGAAGGATGGGTACAGGAGCGCGGACTGTATTTCCCGGACAAATGGGCTAAAGAATACACCGCCGTCCTGTCCATGAACGACAAGGGCGAAAAAGCAAAAGAAGGCAGCCTGCTCGCCGCCCCTTACGGAAAAGGTTATTATATTTACACGGGATTGAGCTTTTTCCGGGAACTCCCCGCAGGCGTTCCGGGAGCGTTTAAACTGTTTGCCAATATGCTTTCTATCGGAAAGGAACAGGCAGACAACTGACCTTTCAGAAAGGCCGGAGAATTAACACAACCATAAGTCACACAACAAAAAAACACAAATACCTCCTCCTATAATGGAACAGCCGGAAGAAAATCACACCTCTCAAAAATGGCAGTGGAAAACCAGCTATACCCTGGTACTCATTGCCAATGCCCTGTATATTGCCTTCTTTTATTTTATAATGCTGGAAAACTGTTAGTGCATGGAAAGTATAGACTGGATAGTATTGTACACCACCCTTCTTTTCATCGTAGTTTACGGCACGTGGAAGACCAAGAAGAACACTTCGGTCAAGGATTATATTCTGGGAAACCAGGAGGCCAAATGGTGGACCGTAGGGCTTTCCGTAATGGCCACCCAGGCCAGTGCCATCACCTTTTTGTCCACGCCGGGGCAGGCCTTTCACGACGGGATGGGGTTTGTACAGTTCTATTTCGGGCTTCCCCTGGCCATGATCGTGATATGCATGGTTTTCATTCCGGTTTACCACAAACTCAAGGTATATACGGCCTATGAATTTCTCGAACAGCGGTTCGACCTCAAGACCCGGAGCCTTACCGCCATACTCTTTCTGGTACAACGCGGCCTGGCTGCGGGGATCACCATTTATGCTCCTTCCATCATTTTGTCTGCAGTACTCGGGTGGGACCTGAAGACCCTGAATATCATTATCGGCTCCCTGGTGATCATTTACACAGTGATCGGGGGAACCAAAGCCGTGAATGTCACCCAGAAACAGCAGATGTTTGTGATCATGTCTGGCATGTTCGTCGCCTTTTTCCTGATCATGAATTACCTTCCGGACGACCTTACTTTCAACAAAGCACTAAAAGTGGCAGGGGCCAACGACAAACTCAATATCCTGGATTTTTCGTGGAACACTAAAAACCGCTACACCTTCTGGAGCGGCATCACCGGAGGTTTTTTTCTAATGCTTTCCTATTTCGGTACGGACCAGAGCCAGGTGCAGCGCTATCTCTCCGGGAAATCGATCCGGGAAAGCCAGATCGGGCTTATTTTTAACGCCCTGCTGAAAGTGCCCATGCAATTCTTTATCCTGCTGGTTGGGGTTATGGTTTTTGTGTTTTACCAGTATCACGCTTCCCCGCTCAACTTTAATCCGGCTGCTACGGAAGCAGTACTGAACTCTCCTTATGCTGATGATTACAGGCAACTGGAGCAGGAACACAGCAACCTGGAGACCCAAAAAAAAATGGCCCAGGAATACTATTCGGGTGTACTGAATGTCAAGGATTACCAGCTCACCATGGCTGCCAAACGAAAAATACAATCCATAAATAAACAGGAAAGGGCAAACAGGGGCAAAGCCCGGGAACTGATCGAAAAAGCAGATGCCTCCATAGAAACGAACGACAAGGATTATGTTTTTATCCATTTTATACTGAACAATCTTCCCAGGGGGTTTATAGGACTGTTACTGGCGGTGATCCTTTCGGCAGCCATGTCTTCTACCGCCTCAGAACTCAATGCCCTGGGCACTATTACAACCATAGACCTCTATAAAAGAAACCACAAAACAGAAAAAAAGGACAGCCATTACCTGTCTGCCTCCAAATGGTTTACCCTGCTCTGGGGATGTATTGCCATACTGTTTGCCAATTTCGGATCTCTGGTAGACAACCTCATCCAGCTGGTCAACATCATAGGGTCGGTATTCTATGGCAATGTGCTGGGTATATTCCTCCTGGCCTTCTTCTTCCGGTTTATCCGGGGGAATGCGGTTTTCTGGAGTGCCCTTATCACCCAGTCGATCATTTTCTTTATTTATTACAGGTTTATCCATATCGAAGAGCGAATAGGATATCTGTGGCTAAACTTTATCGGATGTGTGCTGGTGATCGGTATATCCATCGTTATAGAAACACTTTTCCGGTCCATGCGATTAAACAAACAATAACACAATAGACGAATGAGAACATATATTTGCCTGCTCCGGGGAATTAATGTCTCCGGAAAGAACATCATAAAAATGGTCGAACTGAAGAAGATGTTCGAAACACTTGGTTTTATCGGTATCACCACCTATGTACAGAGTGGTAACATAGTTTTTACCTCAGCTTCCGGTGAAAGTGCAGCCTCATTGGAAAACCGCATTGAGGAAGGAATATTTAACACATTCGGCTACGAAAATGTCACCTCATTTGTCAGGACCGCGGAAGAACTCGAACAGATAAGGGACCGCAACCCCTATCATTCTTCCGGGATAGATGTTAAAAAATTGTATTTTACCTTTATCCGTAAAAAACCTACGGCCGAACAGGTAAAGCAGTTGGAGACATACCAAAGCAAAGGGGACCAGTTCACGGTTACCGAGGGGTGTATATACCTCTATTGTCCGGAAGGTTACGGAAAGACCAAACTGTCTAACAATTTTTTCGAAAACAAATTGAAGCTGCGTGCTACCACCAGAAACCGGAACACCGTAAACAAACTGATAGAACTAGCAAAAAACACCGAGAACGCATGTTAGGATTAAAATTACCGACGGACCCCCGCTGGGTGAATATTGTGGAAAAGAATATCGAAGAGATACTTACCGATCATGCCTATTGCGAACAAAAGGCAGCCAGTACCGCCATTTCCCTGATCGTTTCCTTCCCGGAATATACGGAACTGGTGCAGGCCATGACCGCACTGGTCAAGGAAGAGATCAGCCATTTTAAAATGGTGCACGACAAGATCGTAGCCCGGGGCTGGGTATTGGGACGGGAAAGAAAGGACAAATATGTAGTAGAGCTGATGAAATTCTTTCCCAAAGGCGGAAGCCGGGAATCGCACCTTATCCACAGATTGCTATATGCCGCCCTGATCGAGGCGCGAAGCTGCGAACGTTTCCGGCTGCTCTCTGAAAATATACAGGATGAGGAACTAGCCGATTTTTACAAGAACCTTATGGTCAGCGAAGCCAACCACTACACCATGTTCCTGGCCTTTGCACGCCAGTACGGAAACCGGGAGGAAGTGGACAAAAAATGGCAGGACCTGCTGGAATATGAAGCGGGGATCATGAAAGACCTGGGGAAAAAGGAGACCATGCACGGATAATCCGGCAGGCTCGAAAAAAACTAAAAAAACGTGTCACTCTGAGCGAAGCGAAGAACATCTTAGTTTTGAGGTCCCTCCTTCCGTCGGAATGACACGTTCAGGGTTTAAGAGGCACAAATCCCTACCCCTCTTCACCTTTACTTCATAAACTTCTCCATCACCTCGTTGCTCACTCCTGTATTGGAGAAACCACCGTCGTGATAAAGGTTTTGCATGGTCACTTTTTTCGTGAGATCGGAGAAAAGCGTTATGGTATAGTCCGCACATTCGGCGGCAGAAGCATTGCCCAGTGGCGACATCATATCGGCATAGGCAATAAAGCCGTCAAATCCCTTTACGCCCTGCCCTGCCGTAGTAGGTGTGGGAGATTGAGAAATGGTATTGACCCTCACTTTTTTATCTTTTCCGTAGAAATAGCCGAAGCTCCTGGCTATAGATTCCAGATACGCCTTGTTGTCGGCCATATCGTTATAATCCGGGAATGTGCGTTGTGCTGCCATATAGGTCAGCGCCACGATACTGCCCCATTCGTTCATGGCATCGTTTTTATGCAGGGTTTGCATTACCTTGTGGAAAGAAACAGCAGAAACGTCCCACCCTTTGGTTGTAAAATCATAGTTCTGCTCTGTATAATGTTTTCCTTTCCTTACATTCACGGACATCCCTATAGAGTGCAGTACAAAATCGATCTTACCCCCCAGGATCTCCATGGATTTTTCCACGAGGTTCTGCAGGTCGTCCAGGTTAGTCGCGTCTGCCGGGACGATCTCCGAACCTGTTTTTTCCGCCAACGCCTTTATCTGTCCCATCCGCATAGCTATGGGTGCATTGGTCAACACAAAAGTGCCTCCTTCTTCATGAACTCGTTCCGCAGTTTTCCAGGCGATGGAATTTTCGTCCAGGGCACCAAAAATAATTCCCTTTTTTCCTTTTAATAAATTGTACATTTCGTTCTATTATGTTTGTCGTTTATTAGGTTTCAGGTTTGAGGTTACAAGTTACAAGTATTTAACCTGCAACTATACACAACTACAATAATAACAATTCCCTCGCATGCGATATAGCCGAATCGGAAATATTCTTTCCGCTGAGCATTTCGGCGATCTCCACGATGCGCTCGTCCGTAGACAACTCTTTGATCTCTGTGGAGGTCATTGTTCCGGAATCTTCTTTATACACCTTGAAATGCTTCGCTCCCTTGGCAGCTATCTGCGGCAGGTGGGTTATGGCAAACACCTGCATGCTCTCCCCCATTTGCTGCATGATATCGCCCATTTTGTCTGAGACTTCTCCGGAAACCCCGGTATCTATCTCGTCGAACATAATGGTGGGGAGTTTTTCATACCTGGCCAATACGGCTTTTATACAGAGCATAATCCGGGACAACTCCCCTCCCGAAGCCACTTTTTTCAACTCTCCGTAACCGCTGCCCTTGTTTGCCGAGAACAAAAAATGCAATTCGTCCTTACCATTGGCAAAAAAGGAGGTGGTAGGCCTAATCTCTATCTTGAATGTAGCATTGGGCATGCCTAGTTTCTTCAGCGCTCCTTCGAGGTATTCTTTGAGTTTCGGGCCTTCTTTCACCCTGTTGCCATGAATTCCGGCAGCCAGTTTATCCAGTTCTTCCTCGAGTTTCAGGACTTCGAGCTGTTTGTTTTTAATATCGTTTTCGAGGTTTTCCGTCACGGACACTTTTTCTTCCAGTGCCTTTTGTATCCGGATAAGTTCCTCCACTTCCAGTGCATTGTGCTTTTTCTGCAGGTCATAGAGTAGCTGCAACCTTACATTTACCTGTTCCAGCTCTTCCGGGTTGGCCTCTACGGTTTCATCGAGGTTCTCTATTTCATTGAAGGTATCGTCCAGTTCTATGAATACAGAATTGATACGGTTTTGCAGCTCTTCGAACCTGGGGCCGTATCCTGAGAGTTTCCCCAAAGCATTTCGCATAACATTGAGGTTAACCAGGATACCACTGTGTTCATCGCTTAGCAACTGGGAAGAGAAAGCCAGTTTTTCCTTTATTTCCTCTACGTTGCTCAATTTTTCAAAAGCCTCTTCGAGCTCTTCCAGCATTCCCGGTTCCAACCGGGCTTCCTGGAGTTCCTTAAGCAAAAAAGAGTTATAATCCTGTTCTTTATCGGCTTCCTGTTGAAAATCTATCAGCGCCTGAAGTTCTTTCTTGGCCTTGTAATATTCTGCAAGTTTAACCTTGTAGCTTTCTATAAAGGCCTTGTTCCCTGCTATGGCATCGATAACCTGGAACTGAAAATCGTTATTGGTGAGCTGCAGGGTCTGGTGCTGGGAATGAATATCTATAAGCCGAAGGCTCAGGGCCGACAGCACATCGAGCGTCACCGGGGTATCGTTTACAAATGCCCGGGACTTTCCGCTGGGCAATATCTCCCGGCGGATAATGGTATGGGGCTCGTAGTCCAGGTCGAGTTTTTCAAAAAGAGATTGCAAGTGGTAATCCCCTACGGAAAACTCGGCTTCTATGACACATTTTTTCTCCTTGTTCTTTAAACTGTTCAGGTCTGCGCGTTTGCCCAGTATCAGGGATAATCCGCCCAGCAATATGGACTTTCCGGCACCGGTTTCCCCGGTGATGATCGTCAGCCCACGATCAAAACGGACTTTGAGGTCGTCTATGAGGGCATAGTTCTTTATGGAAAGTGAAAGTAACAATACACCATGGTTTTTTACTGTTCAAAAGTACATAAAATTATTTCATTGAAAATCACATTAAACCCTCAGTGAAAAAAAAATTATGTACTTTCTCTATATGAAACGGTAACAGGCAGAGGCCTGGCTAAAAGATTGACAGGAGATTGATCCGGCTATGCCGGGAGATTGAATGAGATTGAAATGTTCAAGATCAATCTCCCGAGCTACCGGGATTCAATCTTCCACCAATCTCCTATCAATCTTCTTCAATCTTACAGATTAAAATATTCCACAAACAAAATTCAAACAGTTCCAAACATTTTTATTTAAATGTAGCCCCCACATCTCACCATCTATACAAATTCCAGTTTTCTCCGCTTTCTTTCTTTTTTCAGAAGAGACAGTTCCCTGCTGGTCTGCCCGGCTACGGAAGTATTTTCCTCTGCCCTTCGGATCAGGTAGGGCATTACATCTTTTACAGGTCCGAAAGGCATATATTTTGCCACATTATATCCCCGGGCACCGAGATTATAACTAAGGTGATCGCTCATACCGTACAACTGGCCAAACCATATCCTGGGATCGTCCTTGGCAATGTTGTAATCTTCCATGAGCTTCATGAGTATGTATGAGCTTTCTTCATTGTGCGTACCGGCAAATATAGACATACGGTCCAGATGGTCTATCATATAGGTCAGGGCCTCGTTAAAGTTTTTGTCCGTGGCATCCTTGGAAGGGCAGATCGGGGTGGGATATCCCTTTTCTTCCGCTCTTTCGTTCTCTTTTTCCATATAGGCGCCACGCACCAGTTTTATCCCTACATAAAACCCTTCTTCTTCGGCTTGTTTACACAGCTTTTTCAGGAAATCCATCCGGTCCCACCTATACATTTGCAGCGTGTTGTACACCACGGTTTTCTTTCTGTTGTACTTGCGCATCATATCGGTGATCAGCTCGTCGGCAGCATCCTGCATCCAGCTTTCTTCAGCGTCTATCAGCAATGATACATCCAGTTGGTGGGCTTTTCTGCAGGCAGAATCGAAACGGTGGACTACCCTGTCCCACTCGTCCTGTTCACGTATGGTGAGTTCCTTACCCTCGCTTATCTTCTGGAACAGGGAAAACCTGCCAAAGCCAGAGGGCTTGAATACGGCAAAGGGGATAGCTTCCTTTTCCTTGACAAAGTTGAGGATGTCGATAACCCTCCTGTGCGACTCATCCAGCGGGTTTTCCTCATCTTTTCCTTCCACGGAATAATCCAGAACAGAACACACCCCTTTTTCAAAGATCTTGTCAATGACCGGCATGCAGTCTTCTTCGTTCACACCACCACAGAAATGATCGAATACGGTAGACCGTATAAGCCCCTCCACCGGGAGATGGGTCTTGATGGCAAAATTGGTCACTGCGGTACCTATCCGTACCAAAGGCTGATTGGCGATCAGCTTAAATAGAAAATACGCCCTCTCGAGTTCCGCATCGGTCTTTAGGGCGAAGGCAGTTTTTGTGTCTTCAAAAATTTTTTCCATTTACAATACTTCATTAAAAAGATCACTTTGTTAAATCGATTTATTAGTTAGTGCCCATAAGGCCTTTGTTTTTACAGGTTGGGCATTAACAGCCAAAAGAAATAAAACGGGCTGTTTTTCCCGGGACGAAAATAAATTTATTTGTTTAAAATCGACCATAAAGCACCGAAAAAATTATTGCATATTTTTCAATAAAGGACTTTTGTATTGCAAACTCCTTTATTTAATCCGGGTTTTCGTGCATTTTATCCATTTTATAACAATAATTCAACAGCATTAACACAAAAAATACTGCACAAAATACGTATATTTGGTTAATGAACTTGTCTAAACTTTTTTAAATTAGCTGTAAAATGCCCCTTTCGCTTCAATTCAAAAAGTTTAAATAAGCTCAATAAGTCCTATGTCTAATTATTAAAAATACAAAACAATGAGTGTTAAAGCAAAATATCAGCCGGTTCTGGACCTGGGGGAAAAATTGCAGGTACAAAACGGAAATGTGGAAGAAGTGGATGGCATCCTTAAAATAAAGGGCACTACAAAAACACAATACGAGAAAAACATCCTGTGGGACAAGATCAAGGAGATCGGAGGAAATCAACCTACGGATATCAAGGCAGATATACGTGTAGAAGACACTTCGGTATACCACAGGCACGTGGTACAGAAGGGAGAGACCCTGGGCAAAATTGCCAAACAATACTACGGGGATGCTTCTAAATACAACACCATTTTCCAGGCCAATACAGACAAGCTGAAAAATCCGGACCTCATTCACCCGGACCAGGAACTGGTGATTCCCAAATTATCCTGACCAAGATTGTAGATCCCGAATATTATTCCGATCCTTTCGACTGCCGCTTAAGACAGGCTAAAGCGAAGAACCTCATCATATGGAGATTCCTCCTAAAGTTTATCCTGGGCGAAACCAAAGGATCGGAATAATATTCGGGATTTCTTTTTCTACTTTTTTCCTGCTATAATCCGCATGGCGTGATTGTAAATACGCTCAAACTGCTCGTCTTTACCCATATCGGTATTGTCCAGCTCTATGGCATCGGGCGCTTTCATAAGGGGTGAATCTTTCCGGTGGGAGTCTATATAATCCCGGTCTATAACGTTTTCCAGGACCTCTTCGTAAGTAACTTCCTTTCCTTTTCCTAATAACTCTTTATATCTTCTTGTGGCACGGATCTCCGGAGACGCGGTCATAAACAGCTTCAGTTCCGCATCCGGGAAAACCACGGTGCCTATATCCCGGCCATCCATGACGATCCCTTTGCCCTCTCCCATCTTTCTCTGCTCTTCCACCAGTTTATGCCTTACTTCGGAAATAGCAGCCACACCGCTTACCCGGTTAGACACTTCCATCGTTCTGATCCTTTCTTCGACATTGACATTGTTCAGGAAAGTTTCGGCATACCCGAGCCCGTCGTTGAGCACAAAGCGTATATTGATATCGCCCAGCTTCCGGATAAGGCCTTCCCTGTCTGCTACTTCGCCGTCCAGCAGGCCGTTTTCCATGGCAAAAAGCGTAACCGCCCGGTACATGGCCCCGGTATCTACGTAAATATACCCTAATTCACGGGCCAGGCGTTTTGCTATGGTACTTTTTCCGGTTGAAGAATAACCGTCTATGGCAATAATGATCTTTTCCATTCGAATTGTTTCCGTTAAGGTTTCCAGATTTACAAATAGTGGTAGTTCGTTCCTTGTTCACTATTTTTCGCATATACAAATTAAACAAAACTCTCCTTATTCCCGCTTATTTACCACATTATTTTTTGACTATAAACAATCTTTTACACCGGTTTTTCATAGATAAAAACAACACGTTTATTTAATTTTAAATGTTAAATAGATAATTTTAATATATAAAAAACATAATAAATCATAATTTTTTATTAATTTTATATATGAACGCATACTGTATTAATCTCCAAAACTACTACAAGATTATGAAGACCAAGAGTATTATTTCCGTTTTAAGTAGTACGTTTTTTATAGTGCTGCTCACTATATCTTGCTCCAGTAGTAATGATGACGACCTTAATCCGGACCCGGATCCCGATCCTGATCCGGGAGAAGAAGTCACCTATGTCGATGATGTGCAGCCCATCATACAGAGTAATTGTCTGAGCTGCCATTCCGATCCCCCGCAAAACAATGCGCCGATGCACCTCACTACCTATAACGCCGTAAAACAAGCTGTTGAGAACAGAGGGCTTCTGACGCGGATAAACAGTACCAGCTCCCCCATGCCTCCTACGGGACGTATGAGCCAGGCGAACAGAAATATTATCGAAGAATGGGTAGACCAGGGATTCATAGAAGATTAAAACACTCCGGTGTACTGATCTGTCTCCTGACGATATTCCTGGTATCGGCAATCCCATCTTTACAAGCCCAGAAAAAATACATCACCCGTACGGGAGAAATACACTTCGAGGCCTCTGTACCTTCTTTCGAGGAAGTAGATGCCAGAACAAAAAGTGCCTCTGCCGTATTAGAAGCCTCCACCGGAGAGTTCGCCGCACTTGTACTGATAAAGAGCTTCCGGTTCAAAGTAGCACTTATGGAAGAGCATTTCAACGAAAACTACGTGATGTCCGACGACTACCCCAAGGCTTCTTTCCGGGGACGTATTGAGGAGTTTAACGCTGCTTCTCTGGGCGATCGTCCGGAGAAATATCACATATCGGGAGAATTGACGGTCAGGGGTACCACAAAGGAGATGAATATCCCGGCAACACTGAGAAAGACAGGCGATAAAATAATCCTCAACTCTACTTTTACAACTACCCCCGGGGATTTCGGCATTAAAATACCGGGGATCGTACGCAACAAAATAGCCCGGGAGGTCGTGGTAGATGTACATTTTGAGCTTCATTGAAGCTACACTACAAAAACACCTCCATCCCGGTAAAAATACCGGTCTCCTGCTATTCGTAAAATACGGCCATTTCACTCAGTTCTTTCCTTTGCAGGTCCGGGACAAATACTTCCTGTGCGGAGTAGCCCACAGGCAATAACAGGAACGGTCTTTCATTGTCCGGCCTATCCAGTATTCCGGCAAGGAAATTCATGGGGCTGGGCGTATGGGTAAGGGTAACGAGGCCGGCATTGTGTATCGCCGTGATCAACATACCACAGGCTATTCCTACAGACTCGTTTACGTAATAATTATTGCGTTTTTCTCCATCGGGGCCATAGTCCAGCACTTTTTTAAAGACCACAATGAGCCAGGGCGCAGTTTCCAGGAAAGGCTTGTCGGTGCCAGTTGCCAGGGGTTCCAGGTCTTTTTTCCAGCTTTCACTCATTCGGTGCGCGTAGTTTTCCTTTTCTTTCTGTTCTGCTGCAGCCCGTATCTTTTTTTTCAACGAGGGAGAAGACACAGCGCAAAAGGTCCACGGTTGCTTATGTGCTCCCGATGGGGCTGTGGAAGCAGCTTTGATCAGATTCTCCACAACTTCGCGGGGTACGGGTTTTTCGGAAAATTCCCTGACAGAACGGCGTTTGTCCAGCCATTTATAGTATTTCCTGCTCCTGCTCTGCATTTCCTCCCCGGAAAAGACAGGAGCTTCATAGGATATGTGTTTATACCCGCGAATATACATATGTCGCTTTGTTTCCATTTTTGGTGGTTTTCACAACCCGGAATGCAGTTCCGGATCTTCTGAAGAGACATCGATTTTTATCCAAGATACGTAAAAATCGATATATACGCATACTTTTTAGGGTATCGGGTCATAAAAAAAGGCGCTGTAAAACAGCACCTTTTCTGCAATATAATATATGTTGTTGTAGTTACTCTCCCATTGCCGCAGAAACAGCAGCAGAAAGCCTTTTATACGTACCGTTTTCGAGCCGGTCGCGGATGGCGGAAAAGGCTTCGAGTGTTTCGTTTACATCTTCCAGGGTATGTGTAGACGTAGGGATCATCCTAAGCAGTATCAGTCCTTTCGGGATCACGGGATACACCACGATCGAACAGAAAATACCGTAGTTTTCCCTGAGGTCTTTTACCAGTGCCATGGCTTCCGGGATACTTCCGTTGAGATATACCGGGGTTACACAGGTATTGGTACTGCCTATATTAAACCCACGCGCCTTGAGGCCGTTTTGCAGGGCATTTACGTTTTCCCACAGCTTGCCTTTGAGTTCGGGCATGGTACGGAGCATTTCGAGCCGTTTCAGCGCTCCTTTTACGAATATCATAGGCAGGGACTTGGCAAACATCTGCGAACGCAGGTTGTATTTCAGGTAATCAATGATCTCCCTGTCTCCGGCCAGAAAAGCGCCTATACTCGCCATGGATTTGGCGAATGTAGCAAAGTAAACATCTATATCGTCCTGCACTCCCTGCTCTTCCCCAGCTCCGGCACCGGTGGCTCCCAGTGTCCCGAAACCGTGGGCATCGTCTACAAGCAGACGGAATTTATATTTTTTCTTCAGGGCTACTATTTCTTTCAGTTTTCCCTGTTCGCCACGCATACCAAACACCCCTTCGGAGATTACGAGTATCCCTCCCCCGGTCTGCTCGGCGATCTTAGTGGCCCTTTCCAGGTTTTTTTCCAGGCTCTCTATATCGTTGTGCATAAAGGTAAAACGTTTTCCCATATGCAAACGCACGCCGTCAATGATACAGGCATGAGAATCTACATCATAAACGATAATATCGTCTTTGGTCACCAGGGCATCTATGGCCGAAACCATTCCCTGGTAGCCGAAATTCAGCAAATATGCTGCGTCTTTCTTAACGAAATCTGCCAGTTCGTTCTGGAGTTTTTCGTGTACATCGGTATGCCCGCTCATCATCCTGGCCCCCATAGGGTAAGCGCTTCCGTGTTCAGCAGCGGCCTCGGCATCTGCCTTCAGTACTTCGGGGTGATTGGCCAGCCCCAGGTAATCGTTGATACTCCAGGTTACAACTTCTTTTCCGTTGAACTTCATTCTATTGGAAATAGGGCCTTCCAGTTTCGGAAATACAAAGTATCCTTCTGCTTGTGATGCCCACTTTCCCAATGGTCCCTTATTTTCAATGATCCTGTCAAATAAATCCTTCATGTAGATCTCAAAATTTAAAATAAAATTTCCTTAGCACGAACAGGCTAAATTACATATTTTAAATATGCAAAAACAAAAACTCCCGGGGAAAATATGAACTATTATTCCCCATGTTTTAAACAAACATCCGCATTTTAGCGGATGTTTTTAGAAATTTCTTACTTTATGTATTCTATTTTCTGTTCCTCTTCAATGTTTTTACTATCAAAGAACCCTTGTCCCCGCATCCATTCGTCACTGTATATTTTACTCATATATCTTGAACCGTGATCGGGGAAGATCACAATGACATTGCTTTTCTCGTCAAATTCCCCCTGTGCGGAAAGTTGTTTTACAGCCTGCATTACCGCACCACTGGTATATCCTACAAAAAGGCCTTCGGTCTTGGATATTTCTCTTGCGGTATGTGCACTTTCTTCGTCTGTAACCTTGACAAATTTATCGATGACATCGAAATCGGTAGCTGTGGGGATGAGATTTTTTCCGAGCCCTTCTATACGGTAAGGGTATATTTCCTTGGAGTCGAATTCTCCCGTTTCGTGATATTTTTTCAGTACGGAACCATAGGCATCCACTCCTATGACTTTCACTTTTGTACCGTTCTTTTCAGCTTGTTCTTTAAGGTATCTGGCTGTTCCGGATATTGTGCCCCCGGTTCCGCTACATGCCACCAGGTGAGTGATGGCACCTCCGGTCTGCTTCCAGATCTCGGGCCCCGTAGTATTGTAGTGGGCATCCATATTAAGCTCGTTGAAATACTGGTTGATATAAACCGATCCTTTCATTTCTTCATGCATACGCCTGGCCACCTGGTAGTACGAACGGGGATCGTCAGCACTGACATGGGCCGGGCACACATATACTTTGGCCCCCATGGACCTGAGCATATCTATTTTATCTTTCGAGGATTTAGAACTTACTGCCAGAACACAATCATATCCTTTTACAATACTCACCATCGCGATACTGAACCCGGTATTTCCGGAGGTTGTTTCTATAATGGTGTCACCTGGCTTTAATATTCCGTTCTTCTCCGCTCGTTCTATAATATAAAGGGCTATTCTGTCTTTCGTGGAGTGACCGGGATTCAGAGCTTCCACTTTTGCATAAAAATTTCCTTTGAGGGAATCCGTTATGGTATTAAGTTTTATAAGTGGCGTATTTCCGATAAGCTCTAATACGTTATTGTAAGCCTTAATCTTTTGTTCCATATAACATGTGTTTGGTTCCAAAGTCGGTTTTTTAAAAAAACCAAAAACCGAGCAAATTTAGTTATTTTTTTTGATTACTCTTTAATTCCCTCCAAATCTAACAGAAATGCGTATTCTTCGGCAACCTCTTTTAACATTTCAAAACGCCCCGATGCCCCACTGTGTCCGGCATCCATATTGGTGTGAAAAAGAAGTATATTATCGTCTGTTTTCAGCTCTCTGAGCCTGGCCACCCATTTTGCAGGCTCCCAGTATTGCACCTGGGAATCGTGATACCCGGTGGTTACCAGCATGTTGGGATATTCCTGTGCCTTTACATTATCGTATGGCGAATAAGATTTTATATAGTTGTAATATTCCTTGTCGTTGGGATTTCCCCATTCGTCATATTCCCCGGTGGTTAGCGGTATGGACTCATCCAGCATGGTGGTTACCACATCCACAAAAGGCACAGCTGCCACAACACCGTTGTAAAGTTCGGGGGCCATGTTCACCACAGCTCCCATCAGCAATCCGCCTGCGGAACCTCCCATGGCGTATAGGTGTTGCGGAGAAGTATATTTTTCTTGGATCAGGAATTTGGAGCAATCGACAAAATCGGTAAAGGTATTCTTCTTTTTGAGGAGCTTACCGTCTTCGTACCAGGGCCTTCCGAGGTATTCCCCTCCTCTTATATGAGCTATTGCATAGATAAAACCGCGGTCGAGCAGGCTGAGCCTCACTGTTGAAAAATAAGGGTCTATCGTAGCTCCGTAAGAACCATATCCATAAAGCAGCAAGGGGTTGCTTCCGTCTTTCTTTATCCCTTTCCTGTACACCAGCGAAACGGGCACTTTCTTACCGTCCCTGCCCGTAGCCCAGATCCTTTCTGAGGTATAATTGCCCTTATCGAATTTACCGCCCAGTACTTCCTGTTCTTTTTTTACCACCTTCTCTTTCGTTACCATATTAAAATCTATGGTAGAAAGCGGGGTGGTCAGCGAGTTATAGCCATATCTCAGGGTATCGGTATCAAATTCTATATTGACCGTCGTATAGGCCGTATAGGTCTCGTTATCAAAGGGCAGGTAATAGTCGGCACTGTCATCCCATCGCATAACACGGATCTTATTGAGCCCTTCCCTCCGTTCACTGACCACGAGAAAATCCTTAAAAATATCAATATCTTCCAGCAATACGTCTTCCCGGTGGGAGAGCACATCTTTCCAATGTTCTTTCGCGGTCTTGTCTTCCGGAGTTTTCATCAGTTTAAAGTTGGTAGCTCCGTCAGCATTGGTCACAATATAAAAATGATCCTCATAATGGGCTATGCTATACTCCAGCCCCCTTACCCTGGGCTGGAAGACTTTAAACTCCTCTTCCGGTTTGTCGGCGCTGAGCATACTGTATTCCGAAGTAAGGGTACTTTCAGACCCGGCAATGATGTATTTCCTGGATTTGCTCTTGTAGACAAAAGCATTGAAGGTATCGTCCTCTTCGTGATATACCAGCTCATCCGCCTTTTCCGATCCCAGGACATGCCTGTATATCTTTTCCGAACGCAGGGTCTTCGGGTCTTTAGCAGTGTAGAACAGGGTTTTGTTGTCGTTGCCCCAGGTGCTTCCTCCCGTAGTGTTGGTGATCTCCAGGGGGTAGATCTTTCCGGTTTCGAGGTTTTTTACCTGTATGGTGTAGATCCTTCTGCTCACGGTGTCCACACCAAATGCCGCCAGTTTATTATCAGGGCTGATGTTGATACCCTTCAGTTGAAAGTAGGAATGATCTTCGGCCATTTCATTACAGTCAAAAAGGACCTCCTCTTCGGCATCTATCGACCCTTTTCGGCGGGTGTATACTGGATAGTCTTTCCCGGTCTCATATCTCGTGATATACCAGTAGCCGTTATAGAAATAAGGCACAGATGCATCGTCTTCCTTGATCCGCGATTTCATTTCCTCGAAAAGATCTTTCTGTAATTGCGCCGTATGGGCGGTCATTTTTTCGTTATAGTCGTTCTCCCTTTCGAGATAATCGATCACTTCCGGGTTGTCCCTTTCGTTCATCCAGAAGTAATTGTCTATTCGTATGTCACCGTGCTTTTTTAAGGAAGTGGATTTCTTTTCCGCTACAGGGGGGATAATGTTTTTGGTCACTTTGGAAGTATTTTCATTTTTACAAGATGATGCAAAAATAAAACATATAATAAGCAAAACACTTATTTTTTTCATGTGTTTGATTTTTTTTGCCCGGGGAAAAACGTGCGAAAAAAATTTGTTGCACACATAGAACCGTTGCATTCTAACATGAAAAATTTTAACCATCTTTGCAACTCAATGATTAAAATTTATTCACGTTTATTTCATAACGATTTTATCATGTTTTCGCCCTAAAAGCAGTACAATTTAATAATTTTGCCTTTATTTTTATTTAAAATTCAGAAATAATGTTAGGAGACCTTACCGGGATCATGGGTAAACTTCAGGAGACCCAGAAAAAGATCGAAGAGACTAAAAAACGCTTAGACAATGTTTTAATAGACGAAAGTTCAAGTGATGGTTTGCTTAAAGTTACCCTCACGGCCAACCGGGAAATCAAAGCTGTTGAAATAGCCCCTTCCCTTCAGGAAGACCGGGAACAGCTGGAGGACTACCTCATCATCACCCTCAACAAGGCTATTGAAAAAGCCACCAGGGTCAATGAAGCCGAACTGGCCTCCGTAGCCAGGGAAGGAATGCCCAACATTCCCGGGATGGATATGTTCAAATAACACGGCCCTGAAGGAGATTGATGGGAGATTGATCCGGCTGCGCCGGAAGATTGAAGAAGGTTGAAAGGTTTAAGGTCAACTTTCCGATAGCTGCCTGGATTCAATCTTTTTCAATCTCCTTCAATCTATCATCAATCTCCTATCAATCCTTCCATCACCTTGTCCGGATATAATTTAACACCGGACTTTTCTTCTTTTTTATTATATTTACTATCACAACCAAAAAATTTTTCCTTCTATGTTTGAGTTAAAAAAGAATACCAAAGGGGGTTATCACTTCACTTTAAAAGCAAAAAACGGGCAGGTGATCCTGAGCAGTGAAGCATACAGCAGTAAAAGCGCTGCGGAAAACGGGGTTGCCTCCGTAAAAAAGAACGCCCGGGACGAAACCAAGTTTGAAAGAAAAACGGCCAAGAACGGAAAATTCTATTTTAACCTCAAGGCCGGGAATGGACAGATTATCGGTACAAGCCAGATGTACGCTTCGGAAGCAGGTATGGAAAACGGCATCGATTCTGTAAAGAACAATGCCCCCGAAGCAGAGACCAGGGAGGCATAATCGTCAGTTAACAAGTGGTTTTAGGTTTTTTTGTCGTTTTTCAGGACATTCTTTGAAGAGGATGCTCTAATTCTTTATTCTGCTCTTTTATCCCGGATAGCACCCCTTATATCCTTTATAACCTTGCTGGAAGAAATCCCTTTAATGCCTTCGTGCAATACCGGTGGTATTGCCCTTGATGACAAACTCCCGGGTTCCTCGTTTGTAGTCACATAGTCCGGGATTCTTCCTTTCCACAACATTACTCAAAATCCAGGCTTATCTGGGATTTTCCGGAGGTTTCCATGTTCCCGGCCTCTTTTTTTTCACCGAGAGTTTCTTCGTCCACCACATCCATATCTTCCGCCTCCACTTCTTCCGGCTCTTCATAAGGCAGCGGATCGAGGAGGTTTATTTGCTTCACTTTGTCGGTAGTAAGTTGATTTCCCTGGGCTTTTATACCTTTTACGGCAATAAAATCTTCCAGCTCTATCTTCAGGTTGTCCTTGGGTTCTTTTCCCCGTAGTTTCACAAATTCCACCTCAGCTACCGGCCGCCAGTCCGTCGATACTACTTCGAGCTGTGATTTCTGGTGTTCGGTGATAAACTGCTCTTCCCTGTTCTCGTTCTCTACAAGGAACCGCTTTATAAAATAACGCTCTTTTTCTCCATCGTAATAAATGGCGGATACGGGCTTTTTGGGGTTCCATTTTTCCAGGACCACCATATCGTCGTCAAAGTGTGTTGAAAGATCTGGTGATATGGTCTTCGCCATTCCGGACTGCGTAATGATAAGCAGCCTGTCATCGCCCCTGAACGCACCGAGAAGTTCTCCCCTTCCATCTACATTGAGGCGCTGCACGGTATCGTCGAACCATATTTTTCTTGGTTTGAGCGTAGAGACCCCTTTTTCCTTCAGCTCTACCCGTTTTACAGCATATTTGGTGACAATATTTCCCTTGGACTGCCTGCCTTTAATAATGATATCGGCAAAATCCAGGTCCCATTTCAGCTTTTTAATACTGCCTGCCTGCCGCAGGAATATGGTAACCATTTCGGCTTCCCCGTTGGGGTTGGCCGAGAAATAGAGGATATCGGAGTTCTTTTTACCCTGTGTCAGGTCGTATTCCCTGTCCCTGGTAACCGCGGTGACATGGAATCGTTTTATATAGCTTGCGCCGCCTTTACCATCCTTATAGATAAGATTGTAAACCGTTCGCTTGTCTTTTTTCTTGAATACAGCAACATGGATGATGTTCTTCCCGATAAAGGTCTTGGCCTCCACTTTGGTCACCACCATCTTTCCTTCCCCGGTAAACACGATAATATCGTCTATGTCGCTGCAATCGCATACGTATTCGTCCCTGCGGAGGGATGTTCCCACGAAGCCTTCTGCCCGGTTTACATAGAGTTTGGTATTGCGGATCACCACTTTGGTCGCCTCGATATCGTCGAATACCCGGATCTCTGTTTTTCGTTCCCGGCCTTCCCCATAGGTTTTCTTCAGCCTGCCAAAATAATCGATAGTATAGTCCACAAGGTGTTCCAGGTGGTGTTTAACCTGTGCTATTTCATCTTCCAGGGCATCGATCTTCTGCTGTGCCTTGTCTATATCAAATTTGGAGATCCGTTTTATCCTGATCTCGGTGAGCCTTACAATATCTTCTTCGGTCACCGGGCGCCTCAGGTGTTTTATATGAGGCTGCAACCCCTTGTCAATAGCACTTATAACACCTTCCCAGGTTTCTTCTTCTTCAATGTCCCGGTAGATCCTGTTTTCGATAAAAATACGTTCGAGGGAAGCGAAATGCCATTGCTCTTCGAGTTCCTGCAGCTGTATTTCCAGTTCCTGTTTCAGCAGTTGCACCGTATAATCCGTAGACCGCTTCAACATTTCGGAAACCCCGATAAACAGCGGTTTATTATCTTCAATAACACAGCCGAGGGGAGATATGGAAGTTTCGCAGGCCGTGAACGCATACAGCGCGTCAATGGTTTTATCCGGAGAAAGGCCGGAAGGCAGGTGCACCAGTATTTCTACCTCTGCCGCAGTATTGTCTTCAATCTTCTTGATCTTGATCTTTCCCTTCTCATTGGCCTTGAGGATGGAATCTATCAATGATGATGTATTGGAGCCGAAAGGGATCTGTGTAATGGCCAGGGTATTTTTTTCTACCTGTGCTATTTTTGCCCGCACTCTTACCCGTCCCCCGCGGATACCGTCGTTATAATTAGACACATCCATAATGCCCGCGGTAGGAAAATCGGGATAGAGCTTAAAGGATTTTCCTTTGAGGTGTTTTATGGAAGCGTCTATAAGTTCTATAAAATTATGCGGGAGTATCTTGGTAGAAAGCCCCACGGCGATCCCTTCTGCTCCCTGTGCCAGCAACAGCGGAAATTTCACAGGCAGGTTAACGGGTTCTTTTTTACGTCCGTCATAACTCTGCTGCCATTCGGTGATCTTGGGACTGTAGACGACTTCGAGGGCAAATTTGGATAATCGTGCCTCAATATAACGGGATGCTGCAGCACTGTCTCCCGTGAGTATGTTACCCCAGTTTCCCTGGGTGTCGATCAGGAGGTCCTTCTGCCCTACCTGCACCATGGCATCTGCTATACTGGCGTCGCCGTGCGGGTGGTACTGCATGGTGTGCCCTACAATATTGGCCACCTTGTTGTATCGTCCATCATCCAGTTCTTTCATGGAATGCAGGATACGGCGTTGCACAGGTTTAAAACCATCTTCTATGGCCGGAACAGCGCGTTCCAGGATCACATACGAAGCGTAATCCAGAAACCAGTCTTTGTACATGCCCGTTACCCGGGTAATGGAATCTGCATTCGCCTCTTCGTTGTTCAGGTCTTGATGTTCTGTATTTTCCTCCATTTACAGAGATTTATAAACTTTACGATACGGTTAGTCTTTTGTTGAAAAAAATAGTCGGATATACTGGGGGGATACTTGTAACGACATACGTTATTCTTCCTCGATCAGGTCCAGTTCCACTTTGAGATTGTTAATAATGAACTCCTGCCTGTCGGGTGTGTTCTTGCCCATATAAAATTCCAGCAGGCTCTCTATGGACATGGCCTTATCCAGCATAATCGGATCCAGCCGTATATCGTCTCCTATAAAATGTTTGAATTCGTCGGGGGAGATCTCACCGAGCCCCTTAAACCGGGTTATTTCGGGTTTTCCCTTTAGTTTGTTTATAGCTGCCTGTTTTTCTTCTTCGTTATAGCAATATATGGTTTCCTTTTTGTTCCTTACGCGAAACAACGGGGTTTGCAATATATAAAGGTGCCCTTCCTTGATGAGCTCGGGGAAAAACTGCAGAAAAAACGTAATGAGCAGCAAGCGGATGTGCATACCGTCTACATCGGCATCGGTAGCGATCACGATATTGTTGTAGCGAAGGTCTTCAAAAGATTCCTCGATATTCAACGCAGACTGCAGGAGATTGAACTCTTCGTTCTCATAGACTACTTTCTTGCTCATCCCGTAGGAGTTCAGTGGTTTTCCCCGGAGGCTGAACACGGCCTGGGTATTGACGTCCCTGGACTTGGTAATGGAACCGGAAGCAGAATCTCCCTCTGTAATGAACAGGGTGGAATCCAGCCTCTTGTCGTGCTTCATATTGGTGAGGTGCACCCGGCAGTCCCTGAGCTTCTTGTTGTGCAAGCTGGCTTTCTTAGCGCGTTCCCGGGCCAGTTTTCTGATACCGGACAGCTCTTTCCGTTCCCGTTCGGCCTGCAATATCTTGCGTTGCAGCTTTTCTGCGGTTTCCGGATTCTTATGAAGGTAGTTGTCTAGTTGTGTACCTATAAAATCATTGATAAAGGTCCTTACCGTGGGCAGGCCCTCTCCCATATCGGTCGATCCCAGCTTGGTTTTGGTCTGGCTTTCAAAGACAGGTTCCATCACCTTGACAGATACTGCAGCAATAATGGATTTCCGGATATCGGAAGCGTCATAGCTCTTCCCGTAGAAATCCCGGACGGTCTTTACCACGGCCTCGCGGAAAGCAGACAGGTGTGTCCCTCCCTGGGTAGTGTTCTGGCCGTTTACGAAAGAATGGTATTCTTCGCTATACTGTGTTTTGCTGTGGGTCACAGCCACCTCTATGTCATCTCCCCTCAGATGAATGATGGGATACAACATATCTTCCATATTGTTATTGTCTTCCAACAGGTCCTTGAGCCCGTTCTCCGAATAGAATTTCTCTCCGTTAAAAACTATGGTCAGTCCAGGGTTGAGATATACGTAATTCTTGAGCATTCGCTCTATATACTCGTTCCGGAACTTATAGTTCTTGAATATGGTCTCATCCGGTATAAAGGACACCTTGGTCCCCCTTCTCCTGGACGTTTCGGCAAGTTCTTCTTCATTGACCAGGTTACCGGTCTCAAATTCGGCAGATTTCGATTTGCCATCCCTGGTAGATTCTACCCGGAAGTAGGAAGAAAGGGCATTCACTGCTTTGGTACCCACACCGTTGAGCCCTACGGATTTTTTAAAGGCCTTGGAGTCGTATTTCCCCCCCGTGTTCATCTTGGAGACCACATCTACCACTTTTCCGAGGGGGATCCCCCTTCCGTAGTCGCGCACAATAACCTTATTGCCCTGTACACTGATCTCAATGGTCTTTCCGGCCCCCATCACAAATTCGTCGATACAGTTGTCTAATACCTCTTTCACAAGGATATAGATACCATCATCCGCGCTGGAACCGTCTCCCAGTTTACCGATATACATCCCGGGACGCATCCTTATATGCTCTTTCCAATCGAGTGAACGTATATTTTCTTCGGTATACTGAGACGTTTGCGACATTTTATAAGAAGTTTGGTTCTGACGCTAATATAGGAACTCCGCCTAAATTATGAAAGACGTAAAAATTAAATTAATCAACAACCGGAGTGGCAATATTGTTGATTATCGGGTGTTCGGGTATACGGGTTTGCGGATCCCCCCTCCCCTCCAAGGGGGAGGTTGTTTTAGTATAAGAACAATTTCGCATAAAAGGAGGAATAGCTCCCCCCTTGAGGGGGATACAGGGGGGTGTTCCCTCCAGATCACCAGAACACCCATTTATACATTAAACCGGAAGTGCATCACATCGCCGTCCTTAACGACGTATTCTTTACCTTCCACCCGCATTTTCCCGGCTTCCTTCACTTTGGCTTCACTGCCGTAGGTAACGTAATCGTCATAACCAATGACCTCGGCACGGATAAATCCTTTTTCGAAATCGGTGTGGATCACGCCCGCGGCCTGTGGTGCCGTAGCACCTACATTAACGGTCCACGCCCTGACTTCCTTGACCCCGGCCGTGAAATAGGTCTGCAGGTCCAGGAGTTTGTAAGCCGTCCTTATAAGCCGGGAAACCCCGGGTTCTTCCAGTCCTATGTCCTGAAGGAACATTTGCCGTTCTTCATAGTCTTCCAGTTCGGCTATATCTGCTTCGGTAGCCACGGCCAGCACAATGATCTCGGCATTTTCGTCCTTTACCACCTCTTTCACCTTTTCCACATAGGCATTGCCGTCTTTTGCCGAGGCCTCATCCACGTTACACACGTAAAGGATGGGTTTTGCCGTAAGCAACTGAAAACCTTTAATCAATTCCTCTTCTTCTTCGTTCACTTCTACCGCCCTGGCCGAAATGCCGCTCTCCAGTGCCGTTTTGAACTTTTGCAGTACCGCCTGTTCTTTCTGGGCATCCTTATCCCCGGTTTTTGCCGCCCGGTTTACTTTTTCTAGGCGCTTATCTACCGTTTCCAGGTCCTTGAGCTGCAATTCCATATCGATGGTCTCCTTGTCCCGTACCGGGTCTACACTGCCATCCACATGTACAATATTGCCGTTGTCGAAACAGCGCAGCACATGGATTATAGCATGGCATTCCCGTATATTACCCAAAAACTGGTTTCCCAGCCCTTCTCCTTTGCTGGCCCCTTTGACCAGGCCGGCAATATCCACTATTTCTACCGTGGCGGGCAATACCCTTTCGGGATTTACCAATTCCTCCAGCTTTTCCAGCCTGCTGTCCGGCACATTCACTACCCCGAGGTTCGGCTCTATGGTGCAGAACGGAAAATTGGCGCTCTGTGCCTTGGCATTGGACAAACAATTAAACAAGGTTGACTTTCCCACATTGGGCAATCCTACGATTCCGGCTTTCATTCTTTTATTTTTTTGCGACTGCAAATATAAGGGGAAATAACCATTATTTCTGAATACACTTTTCCATAATAAACTTCTTCACCCGAAAACAAAGCACAAAAAAACAACCCTCCCTTTTTATTTTTTACAATCTGCCCGAGCAAAAAAGAAATTTACACTTTAAAATAGTTAAAACATAAATATTATTTACATATTTTTAACATTAAAACAACACACTAACATTATAAACCATGAAGAAACTTTACTTATTGTTCTCCCTGATCGCCGGCTTACACATTGCCCACTCCCAAAAAACCGTTTCCGGTACGGTCACCAACGAAGGAGGCACTCCGCTGGCCGGAGTAAACGTTGTAGAAAAAGGAACAACAAATGGTACTACTACTGACTTTGACGGCAAATACGAGATCACAGTCCCCGAAGAGGCCATACTGATATTCAGCTATATCGGTTTTTCCACAGCGGAAATATCCGTGACCGGCCAAAATAATATTGACGTTTCACTTTCCGAAGGAGTAATGCTGGACGAGATCCAGCTCGTGGGATCGAGAAGCCCCAAACGGACAGCTACGGACACCCCGGTCGCCGTCGATGTGATAGACCTCGCCGAAGTCACCGAAAAGACCGGTCAGATCGAGGTTACCCAACTCCTGCAATACGTAGCACCATCTTTTAATGCCAACAAACAATCCGGTTCGGACGGGGCAGACCATATAGACCCCGCATCGCTCCGGGGCCTGGGCCCGGACCAGACCCTGGTGCTGATCAACGGCAAAAGAAGGCACCAGTCGTCCCTGATCAATATCTTCGGTACCCGCGGACGCGGAAATACCGGTACCGACCTCAACGCCATCCCCGCCGCGGCCATCAAGCGCATTGAAATACTCAGGGATGGCGCTTCGGCACAATACGGTTCGGATGCCATTGCCGGGGTGATCAATATTGTTCTGAAGGACAATATCGACGAACTCACAGGAAGCATAAGCTACGGTGCCTACAACACTAATGCGGACGGGGATTTCGACCAGTTTGGCGAATATGGCATGTGGAACACGGACGGATACCGGCTCGACACCGAAAAAGACGGCAACCAGATCGGAAAGGACAAGGATTTCGACGGCGGAAGCGTCAAGGTGGCCGCCAACTACGGCTTCGACATCGGAGAAAGTGGTTTTGCCAATATCACCACAGAATATATCAACAAAAACAAGACCCTGCGCCCTACGTTCGACTTTCGAAAAGGCTTTGGCGAAGCTGCCATAGAAGGATTTAATGTTATGGTAAACGCAGCCGTTCCGGTCACAGACAAAACCGAGATCTACCTCTTCGGGGGAAGGAATTATCGCGATACCGATGCCTATGCCTTTACCCGGAACAACCCCACGGAAAGGAACGTTACCGAAATATATCCGGACGGTTTTACCCCGAGGATAACATCTAACATTACAGATAATTCCGTTTCGGCAGGTATCCGGACCGAAACCGGCAGTGGCTGGAAAATAGACTTTAACAATACCTGGGGAAAGAATAACTTTCACTATTTTATAAAGGGGACATTAAATGCCTCCCTGCAAGAGATCTCTCCTACCGATTTTGATGCCGGGGGGCACAGCCTGAGTCAAAATACCACCAGTGTCAATTTTTCCAGGTACTACGACCATATCCTTCACGGTATGAACCTGGCCTTCGGACTGGAATACCGCACCGAGAATTTCGAAATATTCGCCGGGGAAGAAGGCTCCTGGGCCACTTATGACGAAAACGGTGTTGTGGTCACCGATCCTGCCAACCAAACCCTTCCCGTCGACCCTGTTACCGGAAATACCCGTCCCGGTGGTTCCCAGGGATTTCCGGGTTATGGGCCGGCGAACGAGATAGACCGCAACCGATCGAACTTTTCCCTCTACGCCGACGGGGAATTTGACCTGTCGGAAAGTTTTCTGGTGGCCGCTGCAGCTCGATTTGAAAATTACAGCGATTTCGGGAGTACCCTGAACGGAAAACTGGCCGCCAGGTTTAAGGCCACTGATAACATAAACCTTCGGGCATCCGTAAGTACCGGGTTCAGGGCACCTTCTCTTGCACAAATCTATTACAATCTCCGGTTTACCGATTTCCAGGGCGGACAGGCGGTCGAGACCTTGCTCTCACCCAACAACAGCCCGGTGACAAAATCTTTCGGAATAGATGACCTCAAAGAAGAAAAAGCGGTGAATGCGGCTGCCGGGGTCACCGCCAGTTTTGGTGAATTTACAGCTACTATTGACGGATACTGGATCAGTGTGGACGACCGTATCGTACTCACCGGAAATTTCCCTGCGCCACAAATAGAAAATGTAGAGCTCGCACAGTTCTTTGTCAACGGGGTAGATACCGAAACCAAAGGACTGGACATTATCCTGTCCTGGAAAAAACACTTTGATAAAAGCAGGTTTTCTGCTGTACTTACCGGGAATATCAACGATATGAAGATAAAAAAGGTAAATCACGGCGAACTGGACGAGCAGATATTTTTCGGGGAAAGGGACAAGGCCTTCCTGCTCGCTTCTGCTCCGGACAGTAAATTCAACCTGAGCCTTAACTACGGCATAAAATGGTTTGATGCCAACCTGGCCTTTACCCGCTTCAGTGAGATCGAACTTCTGGACTGGCAAATGTTTGAGCCCCTGGAAGACTTCGACAGTTTCGAACACCAGATCACGGAAGCTACGGACACCTACGACACAAAGGTCATCACCGACCTCAACCTCGGTTTCCGGCTTTGCGAAAACCTGAAACTCAATATCGGGAGCAACAACCTTTTTAACATATACCCTTCCCAACAGGACGACTGGTCAGAAAGCGGCGGGTACTGGGATTCCGTACAAATGGGTTTTAGCGGAGCTTTTTACTATGCCCGGCTGAATTTTAACTTTTAGCAACAGCATTCCATATGGACCGAAATAAACAAACCATGATCCGCAGAACAATTACGGATCATGGTTTTGTATTATAAACGGTCTTTTCTTTTTCCGAAAGACAATAAAAATTTCTTTATTTTTATCCAGACAACCTTTTTCATCATCCAAACATACCATAGCATGAACAGATTTTTACTATTTTCATTTTTGTTTTATGCCTTTTCACCCGTACACGCCCAGGAAAAAACTCAGAACATCGAGATCCGGTACGGAAATGTTTTTAAAAATGACGAACGGGAAATCCCCACCGATATCATCGGCCATGACAAAAACGGCTATTACCTGCTATACTCCGGAGGACGGTTCGGGCAAAAGAAAAACAAATCCATACGGAAATTCAGCCCCGATCTCGTGCCTGCCGGCGAAGAAATCGACCTGATCCCCGAAAACCAGGAAGGGGAATCCCAGACACTGGGAATTGCACAATTCGACGATAAAATTATCCACGTCTGGTCGCTTACCACCGAATCCTCAAAACAATTCTACTACCAGCTTGTCAACCTGGATAACTTTTCTCTGGAAGAAAGTGCGCTCATTACAGAAATAAAAGATGAAGAAAGCTATATTCACCAGGCTTACAACAGTTTTATCATTTCTCCGGACAGATCCAGAATATTCCTGTTATACAGCATGCCGGTCAAAAAAGGGCTAAAAGCAAAACTACACCTCAAAGTTTTCGACACGGGCTTCAGGGAGATAAACACCGAAGAATACGGCATCCCTGTACCTGACGACCAGTTTTCCATCCAAGATCTGTTCTTCTCTGAAGAAGGAGAACCCATGATCCTGGCCAAAAAATTCGACAGTCCCAGAACATTAAAGGAGGACCGAAAGAAGGGATATCAATATATGTTATACCGCCTAAAGGAAGGACAGTTTCAACAAATAGCCTCCATACCAATAGGAGACAAACATTTGCGGATCCTTGAACATGTATTTTTAAGCGATGGCTCGCTTGTACTCACCGGGTTCTACTCGGTTAAGAATATGTATGCTATTAGTGGCGTTTATTTTTCCAGGATCGACCTTAAGACCGGAAAAACAACAACAAAAGAACATTCGTTTGACGAAACATTTTACACCAAATTGATCGATAACGACAAAAAGAAGGCGCGTATATCAAAAAGGCTAAAAAAAGGAAAATTGGAAGCCCCTTTCTATCTAATGAGAAATTCTTTTCGCATGCCGGGCGATCACATCCTTCTCATGGCGGAACAGATCCATACCTTCACCCAGAATTTTGTTACCCGGTTTTTTCACGAAAACCTGGCTTTGGTAAAGCTCGACAGCAAAGGAAACCTGGCCTGGTCTAATCAAATTGCCAAAAAGAACATTAAAACCAATGTAGGCATCTACTCCTCGTATTATCCTGTAAAGAGAAATGATGACCTGTTTTTGCTATACAATGGCAATACGGCAAACCTCGGCCATCGTACAGGTCATGTCGCCAATTCATTTGCCCAGAACGGCAGGGCATTCATAGCAACCGAAGTCAAAAATGACGGGACTTATAAAAGACAGGTCCTGGCCACGAGAGAAGAAATGGAAGGGATTACCATTAGACCGTCCTTAGCAAACTGGATAAACGAAAATACCTTATTATTGTTCGGACAGGATATTGACAACTTGAAAAATCAGCGATTTTTAAAAATAATTTTCAAGCCTTAACAACGTGATTTAAACTTTTCTTTTCGAATTCAGTGTGTAGTACTTTTTACTAAGCCGGGCCTAATTTAACTTTTGAAATTAAACTTATTATTGTATATTTCACTGATCCCGAACTTAATACCAACAAAACCACTATAAAGTTATTATACACCGTGGAATTTCTGGAAACCCTATATCACGAGATCATCAACTTTTTAGGGATTTCCCAGGCCTGGGAAATCCTTAGCACTAAAAACTATGACGCCCTTAAAACCTATAATGGCATTGTTTCCCTGATCTCCCCCATTATCCCCCTGCTCATTATACTGGAACTGATCCTGGGGTTTATTTACAAGAAACCTCAAACCAAGGTGTATAAGGTCAATTTCATCATCTATATCTTTAATCGCTTCATCGGGAGGTTTATCTCCATTGCCATGGTAGCCTTTTGTATCGGCCTGTTTCAAAGCTATGCCCCTTTTCAAACCTCATTGACCTGGTACTGGTTTATCTACGGATATATCATTTGGGAATTCGGGCATTTCATTTATCATTACCTCGCTCATAAAGTCCGTATACTCTGGTGTCTGCATTCCACACATCATGCTCCGGAAGACATGAACCTATCCGTAACACACGCACATTTCTTTCTCGAAGCGCCTTATGCAGACACCATCCGGACCACAGTCTGCATCCTGGCCGGGCTACAACCGGAACTTTTATTTATCATCATGTTCATAGACGGAACATATGGGGCATTTATCCACGTAGGGGAAAATTTGTTAAAGGACGGCAGGCTGGGTTTTTTAAACCGTATTATTCTCACCCCTTCCCACCACAGGGTTCACCACGCAAAAAACCCTCTGTACATGGACACCAACTTCTGCAACCTGTTAAATATCTGGGACAAGGCATTGGGTACCTATCAAAATGAAATGGATGACATTAAAATCGAATACGGCATTACGCGTCAAATGGAATCCGGTAATTTCTTTGATGTCTATTTCGGGGAAATCACTGCATTGTTAAAAGATGTTTACAAGGCTCCCGGACTAAAAAACAAATTGTATTACCTGTTTATGCCGCCGGGATGGAGCCATACCGGTGACCATAAAACGGCCAGGATCGTAAGAAAAACATATTTGCAACGCAGCCGGTTAATTTCGGACCATATCAAATCGTAGTGCCCGATGATCTGAAAAAACATATATTAAGTGTATCAGTCGGCATTTCTTCAAACCGGCATCTTCTGAAAATTATTTTCAGACCTTGACAAATCAACGCTTTCCATCTATCGATTATAAGATGAAAATTCGTAATTTCGTCACTTTGTCCAAAAAGCTGTTTTTTAAGCATTTCTCATGACGAATTACGAAGAAAATATAGAAGTCCTCGGGGCCAGGGTTCACAACCTGAAAAACATAGATGTTACCATTCCACGGGAGAAGCTCGTAGTTATAACCGGGCTCTCCGGAAGCGGAAAATCCTCCCTGGCTTTCGATACCATTTATGCCGAAGGGCAACGCCGGTATATCGAGACTTTTTCGGCCTATGCCCGGCAATTCCTCGGCGGGCTGGAACGTCCGGACGTAGACAAGATAGACGGGCTTTCCCCGGTCATTGCCATAGAACAGAAAACCACTTCCAGGTCGCCCCGTTCCACCGTGGGCACCATTACGGAGATCTACGACTTTCTCCGGTTGCTCTATGCCAGGGCGGCAGACGCTTACAGCTACAACACCAACGAAAAAATGGTGAGTTACAGCGACGAGCAGATCAAAGACCTCATCCTGGAAGATTTTACAGGGAAACGGGTGTATATCCTGGCTCCGGTGATCAAATCCAGGAAAGGGCATTACCGCGAGCTCTTTGAACAGATCGCCAAACAGGGCTTCGTAAAAGTCCGCGTAGACGGAGAGATCAGAGACCTGGAAAAAGGTATGAAAGTAGACCGCTACAAGACCCACGATATAGAGATCGTCATAGACCGGCTCCAGGTCCACGAGGACGAAGAGTTTCAGAAACGGCTCATGGAGAGCATCAACACCGCCATGTATCACGGCGAGGATGTATTGATGGTCATGGAACACGGCAGTGAGCATGCCAGGTATTTTAGCCGGACGCTCATGTGCCCCACTACCGGTATCTCCTATCCCAACCCCGAGCCCAATACCTTTTCTTTTAACTCCCCAAAAGGCATGTGCCCGCATTGCAGCGGACTGGGCACGGTAAGGGAGATCAATCTCCAGAAGATCATCCCCAACCGCAATGCCACCATAAAATCGGGCGGTATTGCCCCACTTGGCGAATACAAAAAGTCCTGGATATTCAAACAGATAGAGATCATTGCGGAACGCTTCGGCTTTAAGCTCACTGACCCCATAAAAGATATTCCGGAAGAGGCCGTGAACATGATCCTCTACGGGGGTAATGAAAAATTTTCCGTCCCTTCAAAAACCCTGGGGATCACACGCGATTACAAGATCGATTTTGAAGGCATCATCAACTTTATCCAAAACCAGTACAAGGAGAACCCTTCAGCTTCCGTAAAGCGATGGGCCAAGGAATACATGGACAAGGTGGCATGCTCTGAATGCGGAGGTTCGCGGCTGCGAAAAGAATCACTTTACTTCAAAATAAACAATAAAAACATTGCCGAACTCGCCTCCATGGACATTGCCGACCTGGCGAAGTGGTTTGACGAATTGCTCGGGCACCTGTCTGAAAAGCAATTCAAAATAGCCGAAGAGATCGTCAAGGAGATCAATTCCCGGTTGAGCTTTCTACTGGATGTAGGCCTGAATTACCTCGCCCTGAACCGGGGGTCCAAATCCCTGTCCGGAGGAGAGGCCCAGCGCATTCGCCTGGCCACACAGATAGGCTCCCAGCTCGTAGGTGTGCTCTATATCCTGGACGAGCCCAGCATAGGATTGCACCAGCGCGATAATGAACGGCTCATCAATTCCCTGCAATCCCTGAGGGATATCGGAAATTCGGTGATCGTGGTAGAACACGACAAGGACATGATAGAACGGGCAGACCACGTGATCGATATCGGGCCCATGGCCGGACGGCACGGAGGAGAGATCATTTCTCAGGGGCATCCGGAAGAACTGAAAAAACACCACACCCTTACGGCCGACTACCTGAATGGCACCAAAAATATAGAGATTCCCGCAAAAAGGAGAAAAGGCAACGGCAATTCCATTGTGCTGAAAGGCTGCACGGGGAACAACCTCAAAAATGTGGACGTGGAATTTCCTCTCGGTAAAATGATCGGAGTTACCGGTGTATCCGGAAGCGGAAAATCTACCCTGATCAATGAGACGCTCTACCCTATCCTCAACGCTCATTTTTTCAATGCCGTTAAAAAACCCATGCCCTACAAAAGTATTAAGGGGCTGGAACATACAGATAAGGTCATCGACATCAACCAATCGCCCATAGGAAGAACACCGCGGTCCAACCCGGCTACCTACACCGGGGTATTCAGCGAAATAAGGAATCTCTTTGCCAAAACCCCCGAGGCCATGATACGGGGATATAAACCCGGGCGTTTTAGTTTTAATGTGGCCGGAGGAAGGTGCGAAACCTGCCAGGGTGCCGGGGTAAAGGTCATAGAAATGAACTTCCTGCCCGATGTCTACGTAGACTGTGAGACCTGCCAGGGCAAACGGTTCAACCGGGAAACACTCGAAATACGGTACAAGGGAAAATCCATTTCCGATGTGCTTAACATGACCATCAACGAATCTGTTAAATTCTTTGAGAACATCCCGAAGATCTACCGGAAACTCAAGACCATACAGGATGTAGGCCTGGGCTATATTACCCTCGGGCAACAGTCTACCACACTCTCGGGAGGAGAGGCGCAGCGCATTAAGCTCGCAACAGAACTTTCCAAACGCGACACCGGGAACACCTTTTACATCCTGGACGAACCCACCACAGGCCTTCATTTCGAAGACATCAGGGTATTGATGGATGTACTTAACAAACTGGTAGACAAGGGCAATACCGTACTTATTATAGAACACAACATGGACGTCATAAAAATAGCGGACCACCTCATCGATATCGGGTATGAAGGCGGAAAAGGAGGCGGACAGGTCGTAGCGACCGGAACCCCAGAAGAAGTAGTGAATCATCCCAGGAGTTACACGGCAAAGTTTCTGAAAAAAGAACTACATTAGGCCTCGAGGTCTCGATACACCGCTCCTGCGTCGCGGCACTCGACCTGACGGTACTAAGTATTATAAGACTACCCGTCGTCACTTCGAGTAGGAAATCCAAGCCGCCTGAGCGGCATGGAATCCCGTATCGAGAAGCGGATCTGGCACATAAAACAAAAAATAATTGATTAACCTGAATTAAAAACATGGGCAAACAACATCTTCACAAAGGCTGGAACGAAATAAAGACCAATGATTCCTGGGCCATATTCAAGATCATGGGCGAATTTGTAAACGGTTTTGAGAAAATGAGCCGGATCGGCCCCTGTGTCTCCATTTTCGGGTCGGCCAGGACACAGGCCGGGGACAAATATTACGACCTTGCCCAAAAGATCGCCTATAAGATCGTAAACCACGGTTACGGAGTAATCACCGGCGGAGGGCCCGGCATCATGGAGGCGGGCAACAAAGGGGCACACCTCGGTGGCGGTACTTCCGTAGGCCTCAACATAGACCTCCCCTTCGAACAGCACGACAATCCGTATATCGACAGTGACAAAAACCTGAATTTCGATTATTTCTTCGTCCGCAAGGTCATGTTTGTCAAATATGCCCAGGGATTTGTGGTCATGCCCGGCGGATTTGGTACCATGGACGAACTTTTTGAAGCCATAACCCTCATACAAACCAAAAAAATTGATAAATTTCCCATCATTTTGGTCGGGTCCGAATTTTGGGAAGGGCTTTTTGAATGGGTCAGGACTACCCTCATGGAAGCACATGGCAATATCAGCCCCCAGGATATGGACCTTGTAAAAATTGTAGATACTGAAGATGAAGTACTGGAGATACTAGATTCCTTTTACAGAGAGTCCAACCTCAGTCCTAACTTTTAAAATAAAATGCCACAACGATATAAAAGTTTTACACATATCTCACATAAATGCCGGTTATCTGCAGTTTTGCAGCATTCCCTCATTCTCATGGCCTGCATTCTTATCCTCCCGTTAGCCGGATTGCAGGACCTTGAGGCGCAAAACCGGCAAACCATCGTGGCCAGGCTCCTCCCCGAGAGCAGGACCATTAATATCCAGCAGGAGATCGTATTCCACAATCGTTCGCAGGACACGCTAAATTCCATTTATCTCTCGGACTGGAACAATGCATACTCCGGAAAAAACACCGCGTTGGCCAAGAGGTTTGGCGAGGAGTTTGACAAAAGCCTGCACCTGGCCAAAAACAAAGTAAGAGGACACACCAAGATCATTTCCATTGTAGATAAAAACTTCAACCCCATCGAATGGGAACGCCTGGACTCCGAGGACATTATAAAAACCCAACTGAACTTCCCCGTTTACCCGGGTGACGATTTTTTGTTGAAGCTCTCCTATTCCGTAAAGATCCCTTCTGCCGAATTTACGAGATACGGCCACGAAGAGAATGGAGATTTCAATCTCAGATACTGGTATATTACCCCGGCAGTATATAATGACGACTGGGTACTGTACAGCAACAAGAACCTGGACGACCTTTATATGGACAAAACCAACTACGTAGTGGTATTTAACTATCCCGGGGGGTATTCCCTGAATACCGATCTCGACCTGGTGGAATCCAAAAAAATAGACCAGCTGCAACAGGCGGTCTTTACCGGTCAGAAAAGGAATGATATAAAGCTATACCTGGAAAAAGACAACAGCTTCGAAACCTTTACCAACACCGACCTGTCCCTCATTACCAATATTGCTTCCAAAGACCTGACTCCTGAGATCAAAACACTGACAGCAGACCGGATCATCCATTTCATCTATGATCATCTGGGCACCTACCCGCACCCCAGGCTCCTGGTCACCGAAACCGAATACAGGAAAACCCCGCTCTACGGACTTAATCAGCTACCCGCCTTCTTAAGCCCGTTCCCGGAGGAATTCCAATATGAATTAAAACTCTTAAAAGCCACACTAAACAACTACCTGGAAAACACCCTCTTCCTGGACACCCGGAAAGACAAATGGATCGCCGATGCCATACACACCTACCTGATGATCAAATACATCGAAGAATTTTACCCCGACATGAAATTAATGGGGAAATTCTCCGACATCTGGCTGGTGCGAAGTTTTCACCTGGCCAAAATGGGCTTTAACGAACAATACCCTTTGCTGTTTATGCTCATGGCCAGTAAAAATATAGACCAGTCGCTGGCCACACCCAAGGACAAACTTATAAAGTTCAATGAAAAAATAGCCGGAAAATACAAGGCAGGCCTGGGGCTTGTATACCTCGAAAACTATCTTGGAGACGGTAGTATCCCGGAAAAGATAAAAGCGTTTTACCACGATTACCGCCTGCAATATGTCAGCGCCACGGACCTTGAGAAAAATCTCAAAGAGGACACACCCAAAAGTATCGACTGGTTTTTCGACGAATATGTAAGCACCCGGCACAAAATAGATTTTACCATCAAAAAGGTAAAGAAAAACGAAGACTCCATCACGGTAACTATAAAGAACAAAAGACGGGCCAATGTTCCGGTATCCCTGTTCGGGGTGAGGAATGACACCGTACTCTCCAAATACTGGTTTGAAAACATTATCGGGGAAAAGACGTTCCGCATCCCCAACAATAACGAAAAGAGGCTGGTGCTCAACTACGACAAGATCATCCCCGAGTTCAACCAGCGCGATAACTGGAAATCCCTCAACGGTTTTTTCTCCCAGAACAGAAAATTGAAGTTCCAGTTTTTCAAGGATGCAGAAAACCCTTACTACAATCAGATATTTTACGTCCCTACGGCTTCTTACAACTTCTACGACGGTATCGTCGCCGGAATGCGGCTGCACAATAAGACGCTCACCACCAAGCCATTTCTCTACAACCTTATTCCCTCTTATGCTACCAAAGAAAAAGCACTGGTCGGATCCGGGCTCATCGCATTCAGGAACTACCTGGATATGGACAACCTGTACCTGGCTACCTTTTCGGTAAGCGGATCCAGCTACCACTACGCCAAAGACTTGCGATACAGCACCATAACACCCGCCATAAGCCTTGCATTCCGCACCGATGATTTTCGTTCGAACAAAAGGGAATCCCTCACTTTCCGGTTTGTCAACGTTATGCGCCAGAAAAACGAGATCATCGATACCGACGATATCGATCCTGATTACAGTGTGTTCAATACCCGTTATTCATATTCGAACAATGGTATTATCAATCATTTTTCATGGTTTACGGACCTTCAGATAGCCAATAATTTCTCCAAGCTCTCCGTAGATCTCGAATACAGGAAATTGTACCAGAACAACCGGCAGCTCAACCTGAGGCTGTTTGCCGGAAAATTTATATACAACGATACCAGTTCCGACTATTTCAGCTTTGCCCTCGATCGCCCCACGGACTATCTTTTCGATTTCAATTACCTCGGCAGGTCGGAAACCACCGGGATACTCAGCCAGCAGATCATCATTGCAGAAGGAGGGTTCAAGTCGAAATTCGAGAACCCTTATGCCAATAACTGGATGGTCACGGCCAATGCCAGTTTTAATCTCTGGAAATGGGTAGAGCTCTACGGGGATATCGGCTGGATGAAAAGCAAGCTGCAATCGGGACGCTTTATCTATGATTCCGGTATACGCCTGAACCTGGTCACCGATTACTTCGAACTGTATTTTCCCCTCTACTCCAGCAACGGATGGGAACTGGGACAGCCCAGGTATGACCAGAAAATACGCTTTATCGTCACCCTGCAACCCAAAACACTCCTCGGGCTCTTCACCCGGAAATGGTTCTGATCCCGACAGGAACAAACATCTGCGAAAATCCGCGGGATCTGCGGGAGCAAAAAACAGATCAACCATAATCTATATCCCCATAACCTCTAATTCCATTATATTTGCCACGCTTAATTTAAACCCGGATAATGGATATAGAAAAACAACTACACCAAAGAAGTGGTTCTACCTGTGAACTCAGCGGTGCAACAGACAATTTACATGTTTACGAGATCCCTCATTCTCCCGTAGAGGGCGCAGATGCCTGTATATTGATCAGTGCAACCTGTCTCGAACAAATACAAAACCCCGAGACCATGGACCCCAACCACTGGCGGTGCCTCAATGACAGCATGTGGAGCAGCGTTCCCGCTGTACAGGTCATGGCATGGCGCCTGTTGCAACGATTAAAATCCGAAGGCTGGCCGCAGGACCTGCTCGACATGATGTACCTTGACGAAGAAACCCTCGCCTGGGCATCAGCTTCAGGCGAAGAACAGGAAGAAGGCAACAACGTAAAGCACCTGGACAGCAATGGGGCTGTTCTGGAGACCGGAGATACCGTTGTACTCATTAAAGACCTGAATGTAAAAGGCACTTCCTTTACTGCAAAAAGAGGGACAGCCGTAAGAAGGATCTCCCTCGTACACGATAATCCCGAACAGATCGAAGGTAAAATAGATGGTCAGCAGATCGTGATCCTCACGAAATTTGTAAAAAAGACATGATTTTTCCGAACCGGGAATACCCACATCCTAATTTTAAATAATATTCAACAAAAATCCCGTATATAAATATATATTGACTTTTTGTTAAAAAAACATATTTAAAATTATCAAAACCTCATATTTTGATCCCTCTACGGCCTTGCAAAAAAGGAATGTTTTCCTTACTTTTGTAATCCTTTAAAATAACGATATGCATCCCGAAACAGATTCTCAAAAAGACATTACCTTCAACGATTTCAAAACCCAGGTCCTGCACGATTACAGGATAGCGGTTATAAGCCGCGAATGCAGCCTGCTCGGAAGAAGGGAAGTGCTTACGGGAAAAGCCAAATTCGGTATTTTCGGTGACGGGAAAGAAGTTCCCCAGCTGGCTATGGCCAGGGCTTTCAGGAATGGGGATTTCCGCAGTGGTTATTACAGGGACCAAACCTTTATGATGGCCATTGAGGAACTCAGTCCTCAACATTTTTTTGCCGGACTTTATGCCCACACCGACATAGAAAAGGAACCCATGAGTGCCGGAAGACAAATGGGAGGGCATTTTATTACACATAACCTTCAGGAAGACGGAAGCTGGAAAGACCTTACCCAACAGAAAAACAGCAGTAGCGATATTTCCCCTACCGCGGCACAAATGCCCCGTTTGCTCGGACTTGCCCAGGCCTCCAAAATATACAGGAAGGCTCAGGAAATAGACAGCAGCAATTTTTCTGTAAACGGTAATGAAGTAGCCTGGGGTACTATCGGTAACGCCAGTACCAGCGAAGGGCTTTTCTTCGAAACCATAAATGCAGCCGGGGTATTACAAGTACCTATGGTGATCAGCGTCTGGGACGATATGTACGGTATTTCCGTACATGCCAAATACCAGACCACCAAGGAAAGTATTTCCGAGGTACTGAAAGGCTTTCAGCGGGACGACAAACCGGGTTATGAGATCATTACCGTAAAAGGCTGGGACTATCCCGCACTGGTGGAAGCCTATGAAAATGCGGGCAAACTGGCCCGGGAAGAACATGTTCCTGTCCTGATTCACGTTATAGAACTCACCCAGCCACAAGGGCACTCCACTTCCGGATCGCACGAACGTTACAAGGACAAGGAAAGGCTGGAATGGGAAAAAGCATATGATTGTAACCTTAAAATGCGGGAATGGCTCATCGACAACGGCTTTGCCACCGAAGAAGACCTCATTACACTTGAAAAAGAAGTGAAAAAGGAGGTCCGGGAAGCCAAAAAAGAAGCCTGGGCCGCATTTACCACTCCTATAAAGAACAAAAAGAAAGAGGCCGTTGCCTTGCTGGACAACCTGGCCGGCAGAAGCGCCAACAAATCTTTTATCAGCAAGTTAAAAAATGACCTTATTGCCATAGACGAGCCCGTAAAAAAGGATCTTCTTTCCCTGACCAGGCGCGCCCTGAGGTATGTGATCCACGAACCGTCTGAAGAAAAGGAAAAACTGGCCGGATGGATCAAAAACTACCTGGCGGAAGAGCAGCCTCATTACAGCTCTTACTTATATAGCGAACTTCCGGATAAAGCAACCTCAATATCGGAGGTAGCACCCGAATACAACGACGATACCGAGCTTGTGGACGGACGTATTGTGATACGGAACAACTTTGACAAACTCTTTTCCAAATACCCCAATGCCCTGGTTTTCGGCGAAGACAGCGGTAATATCGGTGATGTAAACCAGGGACTGGAAGGACTCCAGAAAAAATACGGGGATATACGCGTAGCCGACACCGGTATCCGCGAAGCCACCATACTCGGGCAAGGTATCGGACTGGCCCTCAGGGGGCTCAGGCCCATTGCAGAAATACAATATCTGGACTATATCCTGTACGCCCTGCAGACCATGAGCGACGACCTGGCAACGCTTCGTTACAGGACCCTGGGCAGGCAAAAGGCCCCGGTAATTGTCAGAACAAGAGGGCACCGCCTCGAAGGAATATGGCACGCTGGCTCTCAAATGGGAGGACTTATCCATTTGTTGCGGGGCATATATATTCTTACCCCCAGGAATATGACCAAGGCAGCCGGGTTCTACAATACTCTGATGGAAAGCGACGAACCTGCACTGATCATTGAAAGCCTTAACGGGTACAGGCTAAAAGAACGCCTTCCCGAAAATCTCGGAGAATTCAAAACCCCGATAGGAAAAGTCGAAGTCGTTAAAGAAGGTACTGACATTACCCTCCTCTCCTATGGCTCTACGTTCAGGATCGTGGAACAGGTAGCCCAAGACCTGCTCGGGGTAGGCATCAATGCAGAAGTCATCGATGCGCAGACCCTCCTGCCTTTCGATATCCACCATGAGACCGTAGAAAGTGTTAAAAAAACCAACCGCCTGCTGATCATCGATGAAGATGTTCCGGGAGGTGCATCGGCATATCTCATGCAGGAAGTCCTGGAAAAACAAGGTGCATACCGCTATCTTGACAGCGTACCGCAAACCCTTACCGCACAACCGCACAGGCCTGCTTACGGAACCGATGGCGATTATTTTTCCAAACCCAATGCAGAAGATATTTTCGAAAAGGTTTACAGTATTATGAACGAAACCGATCCGAAAAAATATCCCGGGTTAAGATAACCTCGGGCCTTTAAATTTTACTTTCTCATTATTTTATTGCGATTACAGCTTCCTCAGGATGACATGTACCGGTTTTACATCATATTCCCGAAAGGGTTACGGGTAAAAATGGCATTAAAACAATCCTGGCAATCAAAAAAATTCTTTCCCCGTAGGATTTTTTGGCTATAATTCTTTTCTTTAAGGACAATTAAATCGCTATGGCATTCCCGCATTAGCAAATGAAACCGGGAACCCCTTCCGGAGAGAGAGGCAAATGTTTTTTTTAAATATTCGCACCGTGAAGAACAGGAAAGCCTGGTTTATATTTTTGTTTTTACACTTATGAACATTACCACCGAAAATATTTTACTCATAGGCTCGGCCCTGCTTTTTATCAGTATACTTGCCGGAAAAACCTCATACCGGGTAGGGCTGCCCACACTTATACTATTCCTTGCCGTAGGTATGCTGGCCGGCTCCGAAGGCCTGGGAGGCATTTATTTTGACGACCCAAAAGCTGCCCAATTCATAGGGATTGTATCCCTGAACTTCATTCTGTTTTCCGGGGGACTGGATACCAACTGGAAAACTATAAAACCCATTTTCTGGCAGGGTATATCCCTCTCCACCCTTGGTGTATTGATCACAGCCACTTCCCTGGGAGTCTTTATATGGGCCATCACCGATTTTTCTATTTACGAAGGCCTGTTGCTAGGCGCCATCGTATCGTCTACCGATGCCGCGGCCGTATTTTCCATTTTGCGGTCCAAGAACATCGCCCTGAAAACCAACATCCGCCCCACCCTGGAGCTCGAAAGCGGAAGTAACGACCCCATGGCCTATTTCCTCACCATTGCTTTCCTCGGACTGGTTATCAACCAGGATGAAAGCCTGTGGACCATCGTCCCGTTATTTTTTAAACAGATAACACTGGGTGCACTGCTCGGATTTCTCTTTGGTAAGGCTGGAAAATTTGTCATCAACAAGATCAATATAGACTTTGAAGGTTTATATCCCGTTCTGGCCATTGCCGTGATGTTCTTTACCTTTTCGGCCACGGATTTTCTGGGAGGTAACGGATTTCTGGCGGTTTACCTTTGCGCTGTTTACCTGGGAAACCAGGATATCATCCATAAAAAGACCATCATGCGTATGTTTGACGGGCTGGCCTGGTTAATGCAGATCGCCCTGTTCCTCACTCTGGGGCTGCTGGTCTACCCAAGCCATATCCCCCCTATCCTGGGGATCGGCCTTCTCATATCTGTTTTCCTTATATTCATTGCCCGCCCGGTTAGCGTATTTATCAGCCTTATGTTCTTTAAAATGAAATTCCGGAGGCGGTGGTATATTTCCTGGGTAGGACTTCGGGGCGCCGTTCCCATAGTTTTTGCCACCTATCCCCTCCTTGCGGGGATCGACAAGGCCGACGTCATATTCAATATCGTATTTTTTATTTCGGTCACTTCCGTACTCGTACAGGGAACCACGCTGTCTGTGGTGGCCAAATGGCTGCATGTAGCCCTTCCGCAAAAAGTAAAGCGCAAAACCCCGGTAGACCTTTTTCTCTCCGACAGCGCCAAATCTGCCCTGGAAGAGATCAATCTACAACAGGGCAACCCCTCGGTAGGCAAAAAGATCGTGGATCTCCACTTTCCCAAAAACGCCATTATTGCTATGATTAAACGAAACGGAAAATTCATTACGCCAAACGGAACTACGGTACTGGAGACCGGGGATTCCCTTATAGTACTTGCCGAAAACAAAGATGGACTGGAGCAGGTACACGATTGCCTGCACGCCTACGGATCGAAATTGGATATATAATCGACCACACATAAATTAAGGGGCCAGCATTTCCGGGTTTTGCTTTATCCGTTAAATACCAATACAAAATATCCATTTGTCACTTTTCTTATGCCTGACGTAAAAAGCAGACTATACATCACCCTGAACTTGTTTCTGGGTCTCATGATGACTGGTCTGATCAGCATGGTGGAATGCTGAAACAACCCTTCGACTGCACCCAGGGTGACAATTCAACATGACGAATTACACGACTTTTTAGAAGACAGCCTCGCTAAAGATCAACGGCCGAACTCCATTTGAACAAAATAATGCATCGCCTTTTGCAGGAACCGGCCAAATGCAGGGTTGGGCACCCCTTCCACCTCCGTATACCTTTCGTCCTGCACGTAAAGGTCGCCGAGGCCCTTATAACCTTCCGCCCTGCTCCCTTCCGGATTTCCCCAGAAACGCATAACATACTCGTAATGCCTGCGGATTTCGGTCTGTACCTCAGCACTGGTGTGATCTTTACTACTCAATGAAGCGAGTTTCTCTATGTTGGCTTTAAACCCGTCCTGCAAGGCCTTAAAATCATCCCTGCTCATTTTAAGCAGTTGTTCTTCGCCATGCTTTACCTGGTTTGGCCATTTTTCCCGGGCTTCCTTTCTCCAGGTTTCGGCCTGTTCCTTCGGAAGGCCCCTGTATAAATCTTCCGGTTTTATCATTTTCCTGTTTTTTAGATTGGATATTGTTTGGTTAATGGTAGTCATCAAAGTACTTATCCGCTTTTTTTCTTCCGAAAGGCGGTACTTATGCATCTGAAGCGCCTGTACAAGATCAAATTCCGGATCGTCCAGCACTTCCCTGATCTCCGACAGCTTAAATCCTAATTCTTTGTAGAAAAGGATCTGTTGCAGGCGGAGCAGGCCATCCTTTCCATACATTCTGTACCCTGCAGTAGTACGGACCGATGGCTTCAACAGGCCGATATGATCGTAATGATGTAGTGTACGCACACTAACACCCGCCATTTGGGCCAGCCTTTTTACCGAATGATACTTCATGATTGTACATTAAATAATTAACAGGAACAAAAATAAGCTATGACGCAAGGTAAGGGTCAAGCATTTTTTTTACTTTTTTTGGAAGCGACATATAAGAAACTGGTTATCAATAAAAAAACCTGACAAGATCGCAATGATCCTGCCAGGTTTTATCCTACTTATTATGAACAAAAAATTTATTTCTTTTCTTTATCCATTTTCTGCTTAAGCTCTGCAAGAGCATCCAGGTCTCCGAGTGTTGTTTTCTCTACGCTGGTATTGCTTGCAGTCTTAACATTCTTCTCTTCCTGTTCCCTGAAGATAGCAGTGTGAGACGCCACAACTCTTTTGAATTCTTTGTTGAACTCAATGACTTTAAAGTCTGCAGTTTCTCCTTTTTTCAGTTTTTTGCCATCTTCTTTTTCCATGTGACGGGAAGGTACAAAGGCCACGATATCCTCATTGAGGTTTATGGTCGCCCCTTTGTCTACGATCTCGTTGACTTCCACAGTGTGTACGGTACCTACTCCAAATTCGGTCTCGTATTTATCCCATGGGTTCTCTGTAGTCTGTTTGTGACCCAGGCTCAACTTACGCCCTTCCACATCCAGTTCCAGGACTTCCACTTCCAGCTTGTCTCCTACGGATACAAACTCTGAAGGGTGCTTGATCTTCTTGGTCCAGGAAAGGTCAGAAATATAGATCAGTCCGTCGATACCTTCTTCCAGCTCTACGAATACACCAAAGTTGGTGAAGTTACGTACAATACCTTCGTGTTTTGAACCAACAGGGTATTTGGTGGTGATATCTGTCCACGGATCCGGTGTCAGTTGTTTGATACCGAGTGACATTTTACGTTCTTCCCTGTCCAGGGTAAGCACTACAGCCTCTACTTCGTCTCCTACCTGAACAAAATCCTGTGCGGAACGCAGGTGGGTTGACCAGGACATTTCTGAAACGTGGATCAGTCCCTCCACACCTTCAGCTACCTCGATAAAGGCACCGTAATCGGCTATGACAACGACTTTTCCTTTGACTTTGTCGCCAACTTTAATCTCGTCGCTAAGGGCTTCCCACGGATGTTTCTGAAGTTGCTTGAGACCAAGCTGTATCCTTGATTTGTTGTCGTCGAAGTCGAGGATCACCACGTTCAGTTTCTGATCGAGTTCCACCACTTCGCTCGGGTGGTTGATCCTGCTCCATGAAAGGTCGGTAATGTGGATAAGTCCGTCCACGCCTCCGAGGTCGATGAACACACCATAAGAAGTGATGTTCTTAACCACACCTTCGAGTACCTGTCCTTTCTCGAGCTGACTGATGATCTCTTTTTTCTGTTCTTCGATATCGGCTTCGATAAGCGCTTTGTGAGAAACAACCACGTTCTTGAACTCGTGGTTGATCTTTACAACCTTGAATTCCATGGTCTTGCTCACATACTGATCGTAATCGCGGATAGGTTTTACATCGATCTGCGAACCGGGCAGGAACGCCTCGATACCGAACACGTCCACGATCATACCTCCTTTGGTCCTGCACTTTACAAAACCGTTTACGATCTCTCCGTTGTCGTAAGCTGCATTTACCCTGTCCCAGGCTTTTATAGTACGTGCTTTCCTGTGTGAAAGCACCAATTGTCCGGTCTTGTCTTCACGAACATCGATAAGTACTTCTACCTTGTCTCCAACTTTAAGGTCTGGGTTGTAACGGAATTCGTTAAGGGAAATAACACCTTCTGATTTAGCGTTGATGTCTATGATAGCTTCCCTGTCGGTAAGGTGTATCACAACACCTTCCACTACCTCTTCATCTGCAGTGTCTACGAAGTTGTCTTCTACGAGCTTTTCAAACTCTTTCAGTTTTTCATCTTCAACTTTCTCAATACCTTCTTCGTAGTTGTGCCAGTCGAAGTTCGCTAAAAATTCTTCAGGATTTTGATTTTCCTGCTCTGTTTTTGTTTGAGTTTCAGCCATTGCTGATTAAAAAATTTGTATCCTGAATCCATACAAGAGGCGCAGCAACATGAATTCAGAAGAAATTAATAATTAGTTTCTAATACTCCTTTCCCTCCTGGGTCTGCTTAAAAGGAGTGCAAAAGTACAATTATATTTTTGGTTTTCAAAAGTTTGAATGTATTAATTTCATCAAAAACATAGCGTAATATCTTTATGACAAATCGGCTTAAATATTTTCCATATTACCAATACTAAGCAAGGCTGGCTTTTGGTTTCTCTATACCTGAACGCCCCCTGCCCTCCTCAAGGAGAGCCGGATCGCTTTTAAAAAGATAAATCTTCCCCCCTTGAGGGGGCCAGGGGGGTGTTCCCCTAAAAACCCCATAATACCCGAATACCCGCACATCCTCATACCCGTTTTTTTAATACCTTTGCGCAAAATTCACAGTTTAATAGTATACTGCAATGCTGCAACCCATTTCCTGCAACGGCTATTCCATTTATTTTAACGAGGACGGTTACGAGAAACTCCGTCAGTTCATACAGGAGAAAAACCACTCAAAGGTATTTATTCTTGTCGATGAAAACACGCATATACATTGCCTCCCCCGATTTATGGGCAATATGGCAGAAGATTTCACAGCTGAGATCATCGAGATCGAGGCCGGTGAAGTATATAAAAATATAGAGACCTGCAGCCAGGTATGGCAAGTGCTTTCCGAAATGGGTGCGGACCGGAAGAGCCTGCTCATCAACCTGGGCGGAGGTGTGGTAACCGATCTCGGAGGATTTGTGGCCTCTACCTTTATGCGGGGCATCGATTTCGTAAACATCCCCACTTCCCTCCTAGCCATGGTCGATGCTTCGGTAGGCGGAAAAACAGGTGTAGACCTGGGCCCTCTTAAAAACCAGGTAGGGGTGATCAATGTTCCGGAAACGCTGCTCGTAGATACGGCATTCCTCAACACGCTCCCTCCCGAACAGATGCGTAGCGGCCTGGCCGAAATGCTGAAACACGGGCTTATCTACGATAAAAATTACTGGAAGGAATTCCAAAACCTCTCTGCCCTGGACCTGAACGACCTGGATACACTTATACGCGATTCCATCATCATAAAAAACAACATTGTGATGGAAGACCCGAGAGAGGCCGGCCTGAGAAAAACACTCAATTTCGGGCATACACTGGGGCATGCCATAGAATCCTATTTCCTTCAAAACCCGGAAAAACCGACACTCCTCCACGGGGAAGCCATTGCCATAGGCATGATCCTGGAAACTTTTCTCTCCAGAGAGATCGAACAGTTCCCCGGGGAAAAACTGGAACAGGTAAGCTCCGTGATACTGTCATACTTCCCTAAAGTAACCATTGAAGAAAATGACATAGGAAGCATTATTTCCTATTTGAAATATGACAAAAAGAACACCCATGGCAATATTAACTTCGTATTGCTCCGTGACATCGGCACCCCTTCCATAGATGTAAGGGCAAACAATGAGCTGATAACCCGTTCATTTACCTATTATAAAGAACAGGAAAGCAACTAATCTATCCGTTCGTATTTAGAAAGGCATTTTTCGACACACATAGGCATTATGGGCGTGAGGAAAAGATCTCCGTCATCGAAATAAAACTTTATCGTCCGGGAATTGACCTCATAGTTGCAGTTAAACTCCAGCAGGAGGGTATCCCCTGTTATGGAGAATCTTCCTTCAGGGCATTCCAGTCCGTTGGAAGTAAAGGTACTGTCGGCTTTAAAGTGATGGATCCTACCATCCTCTACCTCTTTCCATTCGGTCTCTCCTCCGGGACTGACATAACTTTCGGTCATCTGCCACTTCCCGACTATGGAAACATCCTTATCTCCCATATCGGAGTCGTCAGAACATCCCATGGTCATCATCAGGAGGAGTAAGATACTAAAGACAGTTTTCATCTTGTTTTCGGCTGTTTAATACAATAAAACGGTTCTGTTCCGGTTGTTTCCTGTAAGATGTCGCAATCCGGAAAAGGTTGCGCAAAGCCCCTTGTTTCGGGTAAAAAAAATAAACATAAAGGGCCTTCGGTACCGGGAAAAAACGATCGCTACTTTTTAATCAAAAACCTTTACGAAAACGTTTGAAATCCATACTTTTGCCCCGAACACTAAATTAATGATATCCTCCCGTGAAGACGGGCAGGCAACACACTAAACACACAAAAAACAATGAGTTTTACAGAAACTTACGAAAAGGAACTGGCTTTTCAGGCAGACCGGCGCAAAGCCTCGGTTGAATTCAGTAAAATTGTAAGCGACCTCTGGTATGACAAGGCCATCGAACTCGTATTGTTCCGCAATCAGCTTATTGACCGCAATGTCAGTGAGATCATCAATCTGCACGAATACGCGGGAGAGTTTGTACAAAAGCCCATTTCCATTTTCGATACGGTGGAAATCGCACAAGCCATCAAGCAGATGACCCTCCCTCCGGCTAAGCTGGACATTGGTAAACTCACTTACGAATATCATCTTGAAGATGATAAATACACCAATAGCACCGCTTTTGTGTACGACAAACTCCGGGATGCACAAAACAGCAGGGAAATACAGCCAAAAGACGTTATTCTCTACGGTTTCGGAAGGATCGGGAGACTGCTGGCCAGGGAATTGATGGCCAAGACCGGAAAAGGGAACCAGCTCCGGCTGAGGGCCGTAGTGACCCGCGGAAAAATAGATGCTACCGTCCTCGAAAAAAGAGCCTCCCTTCTTCGAAACGATTCTGTTCACGGCGACTTTCCCGGCACAGTAACCATAGATCCCGAAAACAACGCACTCATCATCAACGGCACCACCGTTCGTATGATCTCGGCCGATACACCCGAAGAAATAGATTACACCACATACGGCATAGACAATGCGCTGGTCATTGACAATACAGGAGCGTTCCGGGACAAGGAACAACTGGGCAGGCATCTGAAGTCCAAAGGAGTGGACAAAGTATTGCTTACCGCTCCGGGCAAGGGCATACCTAACATCGTACACGGGGTGAACCACGGGGAATACGACCCGGATAAAGTGAATATTTTTTCTGCTGCTTCCTGTACTACCAATGCCATAACTCCCATACTGAAAGTTATTGAAGACTCCCTCGGAGTCGTCAGAGGGCACCTGGAAACTATTCACGCCTATACCAACGACCAGAACCTGGTAGACAATATGCACAAAAAATATCGCCGGGGAAGGGCGGCCGCGCTGAACATGGTCATTACAGAAACAGGAGCGGGCAACGCCGTAGCCAAGGCCCTGCCATCGCTGGAAGGAAAACTCACCTCCAATGCCATTCGCGTCCCCGTGCCGAACGGGTCACTCGTGGTACTCAACCTGGAAGTGGATAAAAACACCTCCAAAGAAGGCATCAACACCATCATGAAAAAATACGCCCTCGAAGGCGGGCTCGTGGAACAGATCAAGTATTCCCTGAGCAATGAACTGGTATCGTCTGACATTGTAGGCACCTCCGCCCCCGCTATTTACGACAGCAATGCCACCATCGTTTCCCCGGACGGAAAAAATGTGGTGTTATATATATGGTACGACAACGAATACGGATACAGCCACCAGGTCATCCGCCTGGCCAAATATATATCTAAAGTGAGGAGGTATACCTATTATTAGATCTTTTTGTAGAATAGAATCAATGAATCCGGATCTGGATTTCCACAATTTCTGAATATTGTATTAAGGCAATATATACAAAAGGTTAGATTATTGTTTTTCAATTTATTATAAACACATAATATTCCATATATTTGCAGCCTCACTTACCGTAGTGAGGCTGTTTTTTTTAGATCTTTATTACAATAAGTAAATTAACTTAACGTTACGAAGCATTATTATTAACAATCAAACAACAAGTTACAGTCTGAAATGAGAATGAAAAATCTATACTTTGTATGCATTGCACTTTTACTACTTACCACTTTCATCAACGTTATAAATGCGCAGGAAAGTACTGATGAAGAAGACCCCGCGAACAAATTGTCACTTACGGAAGGGAATGTAAACAACCAATTTGAGTTTATCATACAACGTTCCAACAATTACCAGGAATACAAAGTGGTAAAAAAGAACTGGCTCTACACCCTTAAAAAGAACACACTCGATTCTCTTGCCAGGGTGGAAAAGGAACTGGCCGAGGCCATCAATCTTACCAAAACGCAAAAGAGTGAGATCGAATCCCTCCAGGGCGAATTGAAGGAAAACCAGGATCACGTAGCCTCTCTGACCAACGAAAGGGACAGCATCTCTTTTTTCGGTGCACTGATCGACAAATCGGCTTACAAAGCCACCATGTGGGGCATTGTAGCATTACTTACCGCAGTACTTCTTTTCTTTATTTACAAATTCAGGAACAGTAATGTAATTACACAGGATGCCAGAAAAGCTCTTGAAGACCTGGAAAATGAATACGAAGATCATCGCAAAAAGGCCCTGGAAAGAGAGCAAAAAGTAAGGCGACAGTTACAGGACGAAATCAACAAACAGAAGATCGCCAAGGCAAAGTAGGTTAAAAGTTACAGGTTGTTGGTTACAGGTTAAAACCTTAAACATGCAACTTGTAACCAACAACAACCTGCAACTGGCAACCTCTAACCCGAACCTTATAAACATGCGTATCGATATCATAACCGTGCTCCCGGAGCTCCTCGACAGTCCTTTCAGTGCTTCCATCCTTAAAAGGGCTATTGACAAAGGACTGGTAGAAGTACACACCCATAATTTACGGGACTATACTACGGACAATTACAAGACCGTAGACGATTACCAGTTTGGAGGGGGTGCCGGGATGGTGATGATGATCGAACCCATTGACAAATGTATTACCCGGCTGAAATCCGAAAGGGATTATGACGAGGTGATCTACATGACCCCGGACGGAGAAACCCTCAATCAGAAAACGGCCAATCAGTTATCCCTCAAGGAAAACATTATCATCCTCTGCGGACATTACAAAGGAGTGGACCAGAGGGTACGCGATCAGTTTATCACCAGGGAAATATCCATAGGTGACTATGTCCTTTCCGGTGGAGAACTGGGGGCTGCTGTATTGTGCGATGCTGTCATACGCCTTATCCCGGGCGTGCTCAACAACGAAACCTCTGCCCTCACCGATTCTTTCCAGGACAATCTCCTCGCCCCTCCCGTATATACCAGGCCTTCGGAATATAAGGGCTGGAAAGTACCCGATATATTGCTGAGCGGAAATTTTCCGAAAATCGAAAAATGGCGGGAAGAACAAGCCTATCAACGCACCAAAGAAAGAAGGCCCGACCTCCTGGAAGAGTAAACCCTAGGCCGGAAATGCCCGTCAACCTGAATTCATTTCAGGTTCTCATCTCGATAAAAACCCTTAACTTTGGGCTTCGTAATTCAATTTTCATATCCGCAACCATGAAAAGAAGGGAATTTATACAACATACAGCGGCATCCTCTGCCCTGCTGTCCCTGGGAGGGCTTTCACTGTCTTCCTGTACATCATCGGCTTCAGGCAAAAAGCATATTACCATATTACACACCAATGATGTGCACAGCCATATCGATATTTTTCCTGAAGACGACCCCAGGAACCCCGGCCAGGGCGGTGTGGCCAGAAGGGCTACTCTCGTAGAAAATATCCGCCGGGAAAACCCCAACACCCTGCTGCTCGACGCGGGCGACATTTTCCAGGGCACGCCCTATTTCAACTACTATGGCGGAGAACTGGAATTCAAGCTGATGAGCATGCTCAAATACGATGCCGCCACCATAGGCAACCACGATTTCGACAATGGTATCGACGGGCTCTACGCTCAGCTCCCCCACGCCGATTTCGATTTTATCATTGCCAATTACGATTTTTCCAACACCGTCATGGACACCCACACCAAACCCTACAAGGTCTTTGTAAAAGAAGGGGTGAAAATTGGCGTTTTCGGGCTTGGGATCCACCTTAAAGGATTGGTCAATGACAATCTGTACAAGGAAACCAAATACCTGGACCCTATTGAGATCGCCCAGGATATGTCTTCTACGCTTCGGGAAAAAGAAGGCTGCCACATTGTTGTTTGCCTGTCCCATCTGGGATACAAGTATAAAAATCCCGATATCCCATCCGATATCAACCTGGCCCGAAATACCGAGAACATCGATCTTATCATTGGTGGCCATACCCATACTTTTATGGACAAACCGGCCATACATGAAAACCGTAAAGGTGAAAAAGTACTGGTAAACCAGGTAGGCTGCTTTGGCATTAACCTCGGCCGGATCGATTTTTACCTGGATGACAGCCAAAAACTCATCGGGCGGGACGGAAGGGCTATTGTAGTGTAAAAATTCATAAGCCCAACACATCTTCCGCAGACATACCGGGCACAGAAAAACCGGGAAAACCCTGTAAAATTCAGGTAAGAAAAGACTTTTCCGGTTAAAAATTCTTAGAGACCGTCTAAGTTTATTTTCTTACATTTGAATAGGTGCTTTCCATTCCAGGGAAAGAGAACAGCCATTATCATCGTAATATCATAAACTATGAAATGCCCATAACCAAATTTCCCGGATACCAACCGAAATAATGTATTGGGCATTCCATGCCTGTGCTGAGCACTTCGGTAAATACCATACTGAGTTTATCGAAGTACTCAGTATATCACTTGTCGAAGCATGACCTATTAAAATTTATAGTGAGCCTGTCGAACTAACAAATAAAAAAAGAACAGATGAAAACAAACAACATCGCCTTTTTAGGCATAATGCTCGTGCTTTTGATGCCTGGAATCGTAAAGGCCCAGTCCAGGGATATTCCCGTGAATAGTTTTGACAAGATTATCATCAACCCGCATATCCAGGTAACTTTCAGGGAAGGAGACAAAGAATCGGTTGTGATAGAAGAAATGACCGAGCCTTTTGAAAAACTGCATGTCGAAGTCAAGAACAAGGTCCTTCATATGTACCTCGACGGGGCCAGGGTGGTCACCAAGACCGAAAAGATCAAGGGGGAAAACGAAAAAAGAAAAATTCCCTTATACAAAGGTACTGTCGTAAAAGCCGTAGTCACTTACAAAAAGGCAAATACTTTTGCCCTGAGAGGAGAAGAGACCATGGTATTTGAAAGCCCTTTACATATGGACCGGATGCGTTTAAATATATACGGAGATTCTGAAGTATACATCAATGATGCCAACATTAACGACCTGAAGACCGTTGTTTACGGAGAATGTCACCTGGAAATTAAAAAGGGAACTGTGGAAAAACAAAAGTTCACCACCTACGGTGAAAGCGAGATCAATACCCTGAATGCAAACAACAAAGACACAAGGATCGTAGCCTATGGCGACAGTGATTTTCAGTGCCAGGTTTCCGAAAGGCTCAAAGTAACCTCTTACGGGGAGGCTACGGTAAAATATAAGGGGACCCCGGAAGTACGCAAAGGCATCATTATCGGCGATACCGAGATCGTGTCCATAAATTAATTCCCTCCTCACAAAACCATATATAAATTTGGTCAGCAAGATGAAGCTGACTAACTTTAAACCCTAAAAATATATTTCACCATGAAAAAAATATCGTTATTCACACTATCCGTACTGCTTTTGTCTGTTTCCTGTAAAAACACGACAAAAAAGGAAAAAGAAACCATAACGGAAGAAGAACCTGCTCCTACTACGGAAGTACAGGCCGAACCAGCAAAAGAGCTTACAGTTCAAATGGAGCCCAAAAGTGAATCCAATGTAAAAGGTATGGCCGTGTTCAAGGAAGAAGACGGCACCGTGACCATGACTGCCACTTTCGAAGGCCTGGAGCCCGGAGAGCACGCCATACACCTGCATGAAAAAGCCGACTGTTCCGCTCCCGACGGTACTTCTACCGGCGGACATTGGAATCCAACATTTCAAAAACACGGTAAATGGGGGGATTCCGAAGGATACCACAAAGGTGATATCGGAAACTTTACCGCAGACGAAGAAGGTAACGGATCTATCACTTTTTCTACGGACGAATGGTGTATAGACTGTGATGACGAGACCAAAAACATCATCGGAAAAGGAGTGATCGTTCACCAGGCCCCCGATGACTTCGTTACCCAACCAACAGGGGATGCAGGTTCAAGAGTAAGCTGTGGAGGTGTTATACAATAACCCTCAGTAAGAAGACAAGCCCGGACAGGCACTTTAGTAATCGGTATTCGGTATTCAGTTAGTACTACATCAAATGCTGTTTACCGATTACTGAACACCGAACATCAAATCCCCCTGGCGCCGGTTCATATACTTTTCAAAACTTTCATATAATCCGTTATACTATTATGAATCCTTCGGCTGCCGGCTGGATAGGTAAATTGAACACTATTTTGGGGGAGTCCACTGTATTTCCCATTAAAAATACAAGCCTGTACGACAAACTAAAGGCTTCGGGGTTCATTTATGGCATCAATGTAAAACTGGCCCTGCCCCTGCATATCGAGAATAAGCTGACTGAAGAAGAATTGTCCAAGACCCATTTGTACATTTCACTTCTAACGGCTTATTACACACACCATGGAAAACTCGTTCACGAAAAAGCCATAACATCCATCATTGCTTTCTACACTGAAATAGAAAGCAATAATGTTTCTTTTTTCGATAAGCTCTTATCCGGTAAAAAACCGGCCTCCAAGCTCGAAAAGATCATAGGCAACCGCATACAGTTCGACGAAAACATCCTCACCAAGAATTTTAACCGCATACTTACCAACGCACTACTCTATATAGATGTGCTTACCTATATAAAATTCCTGGAAGGTAATACTTCCTGTATAGCTTATGCCAAAAAACTGGAGACCTTTGTTATCACTACCATGTACCGTGCCCTGGAGGCCAAACCCGAAAAGAACGAATACGACACCCAACTGGTGCGCCTCTTCGAAGCGTCGGCAAGATATACCGGTTCGTTTGACAAACAGGTGCCCCTTTTCCCGCCTCAAAAAGCACTTTCCTTTACGTCCGCACTGGAAAAAAAATATATTATCGACCTCGCATGCCTTACCATATGGAATGACGAGACCATCCATGACGAAGAACAACAATTTGTGTTAGACCTGGGCAATACCCTTTCCCTGGAACCTCAGGAAATAAAAAATTCCATAGTCTTTGTCCGTGATTTTTTCAGGGAGCACCGGGAAGATATCCCCATTCTTAATTTTTCCAACCCCGTAAAGCACTTTTACGACAACTCGTCCAAAATGGTCAGCAACCTTATCCTGCGCAACAAAAAACGGTTGCAGCAGGAACTCTCTCAAAGCAAGGAACTGGTAGTGCTACTTTCCAAGTCTACTGTAAAAGAACTGACCCGGGAAGAAAAACAAAAAGTAAAAACACAACTGCTCGATATCTGTAAATCCGTACCCTCGCTGGCCATTTTTTTACTGCCGGGCGGAGGTATTTTGCTCCCCCTTCTCGTAAAATTCATCCCCCAACTACTCCCATCCGCTTTTGACGACAACAAAATTTCCTAATCCACAAATTAAAATCCTGATTTATTGATAACACATTAGCTGTCACTTTTAATTTCAAACAAAACATACAAATCTCACCCTCTCACCTCCCCCATCATCATATCGTGTCAGTTTTTTAACAATTTCGTTATATTCTGCACAACATTCTTTCGCAAATAAAAAAAATCTGTACTTTTAGGCGGCAATTAGCATTTTCAGATAGCTTTGACCAACTATTGTTTCTACCGGTGTTAAAGTCTATCTTTTTTTGTGCAAGATCAATTTTAACCTTTATGAATTTTTCAACTACAGACATCATTATTTTCGTCGGTTATATTATTGTTTTAGCCGCCATAGGCCTCTGGCTTTCCTTTAAAGACAAGCAGGAAGGGGCCGAAGATTACTTCCTTGCGAGCAAATCGCTTCCCTGGTGGGCAGTAGGTGGCTCGTTGATAGCCTCGAACATCTCTGCCGAACAGTTTATCGGGATGTCCGGCTCCGGTTATGTCGTGGGCATGGCCATCGCCTCCTATGAGCTCATGGCCGCTCTTACCCTCATTATCGTAGCCAAGTTTTTCCTGCCTATCTTTATCAAAAAGGGGATTTACACCATGCCCCAGTTCCTCGAGGAACGCTTTGACAAAAGAGTGCATACCGGGCTTGCCATATTCTGGGTATTGCTCTTCGTATTCGTAAATATCACTTCCGTACTCTATCTCGGGGCCCTGGCCCTGAAGACCATCATGGGCATCGATATGGTATACGGTATTATAGGCCTGGTGATCTTCTCGGCAACCTTTTCCATTTTCGGGGGGCTCAAAGCGGTAGTATGGACCGATGTAATACAGGTAACCGTACTTATTTTCGGCGGACTGCTGGCCAGTGTCCTCGTACTCAACGCTATCGGAGGAAGTACCTGGGAAGGCTTCTCCATGTTACTGGAAAGGGCCCCGGAAAAATTTGACATGATACTCGACAAAAGTCACGAAGAATATAAAAACCTTCCGGGAATAAGTGTCCTCATCGGTGGAATGTGGATTGCCAACCTTTATTACTGGGGAAATAATCAGTACATCATACAACGTGCACTCGGGGCCAAGAGCCTTAAGGAGGCTCAGAAAGGTACGGCCTTTGCTGCTTTCTTAAAAGTACTGCTCCCCCTCATCGTGGTCATCCCCGGAATAGCCGCATTCGTACTCGATGCCGACATTACCAAACCAGATGAAGCCTATCCCTGGATACTGGACAACTACGTTTTAACAGGATTCAAAGGCCTCGCCTTCGCCGCCCTGATCTCGGCCATAGGATCTTCCCTCAGCTCTATGGTAAACAGTGCATCTACCATATTCACCATGGATATCTACCGGTCTCTGGACAAAACGGCAAGTAACAAAAAAATAGTGACCATAGGACGTATCGTAGCTGCCCTGTCACTGATTCTCGGAGCCATCGTAGCCCCATTACTGGGCAACCTGGACCAGGCTTTCCAGTTTATCCAGGAATACACCGGCTTTATCAGCCCCGGAGTGGTGGTGGTCTTCCTCTTCGGTATGTTCTGGAAAAGGACATCGGCCAATGCAGCTTTCTGGGTAGTGCTTCTGTCCATTCCCCTGTCCGTGGCCCTGAAATACTTTGCATCCGGTATTCCGTTCATGAACAGGATGGGACTTAGCTTCCTCATCCTCTCTGTTATAATTATCGGAATATCATTACTGGAAAACAAAACGGACGATCCGAAGGCCATTTCCTTCGAAAAAGGATTGTTTAAGACCTCCCCGGTATTTAATATTTCTGCGATCCTTATCATGGGAATACTGGCAGTGATCTATACGGTTTGGTGGTAGAGGCCTTGCCTCATCATCCATGTAAAAGCATATCCCCGTAAAGACGCAAAGCCTGCCCCGTCCTTTCGGAGGCCGTGCGTCTTTACGGGGGTTAAATACAAAGGACAACAAAGAATGACTACAACGACATTAACAGACAAGATACAATCCCTTTTTACTGAAAAACACGGCAGCACTCCCCTGCTTATCCAATCTCCCGGGAGGATCAACCTCATCGGGGAACACACCGATTACAACGACGGCTTTGTACTTCCCGCAGCCATAGACCGCTATATCATTTGCGCCCTGGCCAGAAACGGGCATAAAGACCATTGTTCCGTACATGCAGCAGACTTCGGGGAAACCTGTGAATTCAGTCTCGCCGAGGTAAGTCCGCAGGAAAGGGGAAGCTGGAAAAACTACGTCCTCGGGGTGGTTGCTGAAATGCAACAACTGGGCAGGGAGCTCTCCGGTTTTGATATCGTTTTCGGAGGCAATATTCCCAACGGTGCCGGGCTCTCTTCTTCTGCCGCACTGGAGAACAGCATCGCTTTCGGTCTCGACCAGCTTTTTGACCTGGGCATCCCCCGAAAAGAAATGACACTGATCTCCCAGCGGGCGGAACACCATTTTGCCGGGGTAAAATGCGGAATCATGGACCAGTTTGCCAGCATGCTGGGCCAAAAAGACCACGCTCTTTTCCTCGATTGCAGATCGCTGGACTACACTCCGGTCCCGGTAGACTTTAACGACTACGAGCTCCTGCTCATCAATACCAATGTAAAACACAGCCTGGCCGATTCCGCCTATAACGACAGGAGAAATTCCTGCGAAGCCGGTGTACGCATCCTGCGGGCCCGGTTTCCCCATATAAAAGCCCTGAGGGACGCCACGGAAAACGACCTCGGGGAGGTAAAACACCAACTGGATGAAGAAGTGTATGCCCGATGCCTTTATATCATCCGGGAGAACAGGCGTGTGCAACAGGCCGTAGCTGCTATGAAAGAGGATGACATTCCCCGGCTGGGATCACTGCTTTTTGCCTCACATGAAGGATTGCAACACCAATACGAAGTAAGCTGCCCCGAACTGGATTATCTCGTGGAAAAAGCAAAGAAAAACCCTGACATCACAGGTAGCAGGATGATGGGAGGCGGTTTTGGCGGGTGTACCATAAACCTTATCAAAAAAGGCAGGGCAGACAGTTTTGTACAGGGCATCAAACAGGAATATTCCAACACCTTCAACAAGGAACTAAGTACGTACAGCGTTTCCCTTACAAACGGTACATCCCTGGCAGAACCCCCTGAATAAAAATGAAGATATAACACAGCAATCGCAATTACACATCCCAGGCATGGAAGACGGCATTCTACATTGGAATATGGACCCTGTAATTTTCCGGATAACCGATACGTTTCCGCTGAAATACTACGGCTTGCTCTTTGTCACCGGGCTTCTGCTGGGATATGCGGTGGTACGGAAAATATATCAACGGGAAAATATCCCCGTAGCCGATCTCGACAAGCTCCTTACCTATATCGTCATAGGCACTGTCGTGGGAGCGAGACTGGGACACTGCCTGTTTTACGAACCCTTGTACTATCTGCAACACCCGCTTGAAATATTCCTCCCCATACAGAAGATCGACGGAGCCTACACATTTACAGGATACCAGGGACTGGCCAGTCACGGTGGGGGTATTGGCGTCTTTATCGCCATTCTGCTGTACTGTAAAAAATACAAAAGCCGTCCGCTCCGTATCCTCGACCTGGTGGCCATGGCCATTCCCCTCACCGGGACATTTATAAGGCTGGGCAATTTTATGAATTCTGAAATATACGGGAAACCCACCGACGGAAACTGGGGTGTTGTATTTGTCAGGGACGATCTCATTCCCAGGCATCCCACACAGTTATACGAGGCCTTGTCATACCTGCTGATATTTTTTATTTTAAAGGCACTGTACAGGAATACCGAAAAACAGGAAGGTTATCTTTTCGGGCTCTTTCTTATATTGTTGTTTTCAGCGAGGTTTACCATCGAATTTTTCAAGGAAAACCAGGTACAATTCGAAAACCAGATACCTTTGAATATGGGACAAATACTGAGCATTCCATTTATTCTTATCGGAATGGCCCTTGTTTTCCGCCCCCTCAGCTCCGCTCGGGGACCGGGAGTGAAAAACTTTAAATAACCTGCAACTTTGAACTTTAAACTTTCAATCCAAAAATGATCCAGACAGACGTATTGCAAAACCAATCACATAAAAGATACAACATATTAACGGGCGAATGGATACTGGTCTCTCCCCATCGCACCAAACGACCCTGGCAGGGACAGCAGGAAAAACGGTCGGAAGAAGAAAGGCCTTCTTATGACGAGAACTGCTACCTCTGTCCGGGGAACAAAAGAGCCAATGGGGAGGTAAACCCGAAATATACCGACACTTTTGCTTTTACCAACGACTTTGCGGCATTACAGTCGCAATCCGATCCGTTTGTCATTAACGACGGATTGCTCCGGGCGGAAAGCGAAGAAGGTAGCTGCAAGGTTATCTGCTTTTCTCCGGACCACTCCAAAAGCCTGGCAGATATGGAAACTGCCGATATCGAAAAAGTGGTTTCCCTCTGGCAGGAAGAATATCAACTCCTCGGACAGCGCGAAAACATCAACTACGTACAGATCTTTGAAAATAAGGGGACTGTTATGGGATGCAGCAATCCTCATCCCCACGGGCAGATCTGGGCACAGAGCTCCATTCCCAATGAAGTTGTAAAAAAGGACGCCAGGCAGAAAGAATATTTCAGAAAACACGGCAAAAGCCTCCTATCCGACTACGTTTTACAGGAAACGAGCAGCAAGGAACGACTGGTCTATGAAAATGAACATTTTGTGATCCTCGTGCCTTTCTGGGCGATATGGCCTTTTGAGACCATGATCGTACCCAGGGACTACCAATCTCACATAGGGCAGCTCTCCGGCGAACAAAAGACTGCGTTTGCCGATGCCATCCGGTTTATCACAGCCTCCTACGACAAGCTGTTTGACTGCTCGTTCCCCTATTCCGCAGGGATCCATCAGGCACCGACCAGCGAAGAGAATCACGATCACTGGCACTGGCATATGAGTTTCTATCCGCCCCTGTTGCGTTCTGCCACGGTAAAGAAATTTATGGTAGGCTATGAAATGTTTGCCATGCCCCAGCGGGACATTACCGCTGAAGGTGCGGCACAACGGTTACGGGAATTAGCCTAACCAGTCTTTAAACCCTTTTACACGCTCCCGGCTTACGATAATCTCTTGTTCGCTGTATTTGTGCAGCCTGAGTTTAAGCCGGGCATTGGTATAGGCAATAATGTCGCGGATGGCTTTTACATTGACAAAGAATTTTCGGCTCACCCTGTAAAAAGTATCCGGCGACAATTCGTCCTCCAGGGCATCCAGGGTGGTATCTAACAGGTAATTCCTCCCGTTGGAGGTGTGGATATATGTCCCCTTGTTCTCGCTGTAAAAACATTCTATATCTTCAGTCGTGATCATTTTCAGATGTTGTCCGATCTTTACGGTAAAACGTTTTTTGTACTGCCTGTCCAATGGGTTTACCAACATTTTTTTCACCTCTTCAAAATCCAGTTGTATACTTCGCGCAGGGATCCTGTTCCTGTATTTCTCCAGGGCCTCCTGTAACTCTTCATCGTCGATAGGTTTCAGAAGGTAATCTATACTGTTCAGTTTAAAGGCGCGGAGAGCATATTCGTCATAGGCCGTCGTAAAGATCACGGCACTTTTTACTTCTACTGCATCAAATATCTCAAAAGACAAGCCGTCAGACAACTGAATATCGAGAAAAATAAGATCGGGATGCTCATTACTCCGGAACCACTCCACCGCCTCTTCCACAGAATGGAGCATAAAACTCACAGAAACGCCCAATTTTTCTATCATACGCTGTAACCTCCGGGCTGCTGGTTTTTCGTCTTCGATGATTATGATTTTCATATCCTGTTGTTACAATTTTACCGAATATTGATCCTGGGCTTTCATATACAGCCATCCAACTTCGAACTTCCTACTCCCACCTACGCCTGTTCTCTTTTTCCATGAATTTGCGTATTTGCCGTTCTTCCCAATCCCTGCCGAAGAAAATATTGGGAACAAATACGATTACAGCGTGAGCCAAAAGCCCTATTCCCCAGAAAACTGCTGTGGAAAAAGTACCAAAGTTCCAAAATTGATCGCCATCCCATTTGGCTTCCACCCCGATCCATATCACCAGGAACAGGTTAATGACCAGATACCAGAACAGGTGACGGTAAAATCCCCTTATCTTATCCAGTTTTTTCTTGGCATTGAGATATCTCTCCTCTTTAGTGTAAATTTTCATGTTGAACTGTTTTTAAATCTATCAGGATTAAACACCTGCCGATCTATTGCCATCTGGTCGTTTTTTCGTCTTCACGCATGTATTCGCGTATTTTTTTCTCTTCCCAGCTCCTTCCGAAAAAGCCCTTGTCCAGGAATACGCTTACTGCGTGAAAAGCCAGGCCTATCCCCCAACCAAATACGGGAAACCAAAACCATTTAAAGTCCCAGGAGGTCCTGTAATTGATAAAGATCAGGAAAGGGATCACAATACAATAAGCGGTTAAATTCCAGTAAAATTCCTTGAGTTCCTCCACCCGTCTTTTGGCCGCGAGGTACTTTTCATTCAGTTCTGCACTTTCCGTATTCATACTTTCTATTTGTTTGGTTAACATTGGTATTCTTACTTCAAAGAAAGGAGCCGCTTCTTTGATCATTACTTTTCTTTCCGTAAGCAGGTCATAACGCTGGCTGATATTGGCCAGTCCTACCCCGCTTCCCTTTTTTACCACCTGTTTGCGCTGCATATTGTTGCGCACGACGAGGTTTCCGCCTTCTTCAAATATTTTGATCTTCAAAGGGTTCCGGGCAGTCACCGTATTGTGTTTCACGGCATTTTCCAGCAACAGTTGCAGGGAAAGCGGCACCACTTTTGCTTCCGGGTTATCCGGTTTGTCCGGCATGTCGAATTCTATACTGTCTTCAAAGCGCATTTTCAGCAGGCCCACATAGGTTTTGGCAAATTGAAGCTCCTCTTCGACAGACACCAGCTCCTTATTCTTCTGCTCCAGCACATAGCGGTATATTTTGGACAGCGAAGTGGTAAATTTCTGTGCCGACTGCGGCCTTTCGTCGATAAGGCTGGTAAGCACGTTAAGACTGTTGAACAAAAAATGTGGGTCGAGCTGGTTTTTCAGGGCGTCGAACTGGGCGGATGCCGTCCCGGCAATGATCTTTTGTTCCTTGACCCTGTTTTCCTGTAATGCCTTATAAAAATGAAAAGCATGGAAGAACAGGGAAATAATGAGGGCTATGAGCGTAGCCACAAAATAAAACCCTCCGTTTTCCGATGCCAGAAATCCCCGGAATGACATTCCGTCAATAAACACCCGGTGAACGATCCTAAGAACGAATATTGCGAGAAGCGTTACAATAACAGAGCTCAGCACACCTATAAGAAGATTATACCTTCGCTCTCTTTTTTTGTTTGTTCTATTGATATACCGTATGAGATAAACATTTACAAAAGTAAGTGGAACTCCATACAATATGTAAAAGCCAAGGGAGGTCAGAATTCCGTTATCAAAGGCCGTCGAATATCCGGAAAGGAACCGGTAGGTCTGGTCCAGCAGGAAAATTATGGCGCTTATGGACAGGCCAATGACTATGGTCTTTATAAATTCTCTTGTATTCATTTTTTCATCAAAGATTCCGGCTTAAACAGTTTGGGAACATTAAATGTACAATTTTCCCCGGTAAGTATTTTCGCCTCCACAAATCTCTGCCAATCCCCCTGGCTTTCTAAAACCGAATGCCCGAACTGTAAAAATTGCAGGATGAATTGTAAGATGAATACAAAAAAGCCATCCGGAAACGGAGCCGAACGGCATATTGCAGATGTCCCGGCGGCAGCCGGTATTCAATGAAAAGTTTAAAGATCGGAACTGTTGTCCCTTCTATCCGTTTTTTCTTCCGGTCCCTTTTCCTTTTTCTTTTCGTAATAATGGTCCCGGAACGATCTCCTCTTTCGTTCCTTCCATCTCCGCATGTTTCTCCGGCTGTTCCACAATACGGCAAGGAACAGTAATGCAATGATGATGATCCAGGTAGTGCTCATTTTGTCTTAATTTCTTATAAAATTACATTTTTACGGACGAATTACGAAATCTTCCCTGACCTGCCCTTTCCTGAAAAAGACCAGTCCGAGATAGAACAGGTCTACGGTCACCGTTACTTTGGTATTTTTCTTTACAATCTGCCAGGCATCTTCCGAAGCCGGGGTTTCATGTATCTTTTCCAGCACCAGTATATGATCGTCTTTGAATATGGTTTCATTCAGAAAACGGGATACCTCGTCCGGGCGGAGCGGTTTATTGTAGCAGCTAATGTCAGACACCCCTTCGGGTTTTACACTTATTCCCGGAAAATATTTCCGCAATGCATCACACAGGTTGTTATCGGAAAGGTCTGCAATATGAATACTCTTTGATTTGAAGTAGGCCATAGTACGGAACAATATACGCCGGTGTTTTGGTCCTTTATACTTACGGCCCCGGTACAGTCCCCTGGTAACATAGACATATACAAAAGGGGAATGTATGCCGTGCTGGTTGGTAGATCTGATAAGGAATTTTAAATATCTTAACATCTTCTAATTATGAAAGGTCTCTCCATTACAACCTGCCCTGAGTGCGGTTCAGAGGTTCGAGTAGCTCTGCAAAACGATCAGATCGGGTACAATCCGGATTCGGGGGCAACCTATTAACCGGTACTTACATTGGAGCCGTGCTATTCTTTATAGGAGAGTTCCAGCCAACGGTCGGTCTTTTCTTCGATCCCTGCCAGAACCTCGCGGAGCTTTACGGACAATTTGTCAATGCGGTCGCCTTCGAGTCCTCCTTCCGAAAACATAGCTTCTATTTTTTCCTTTTCCTCCTCCAGTTTCCTGATTTCCCTTTCCAGCCTGTTGTATTCCTTTTGCTCGTTATACGAAAGTCCTTTATTGATATCCTTCCGCCAGGTATTTTTTTCCTTTTTGGTATCGCTTTCCGGTGGTCCCGCTTCGTTTCCGGCAGGAGGTGCACTGTCTTCATAAGCCCGGTAATCGGAATAATTGCCGGGAAAATCCTCTATCTCCGCATTTCCCCTGAATACAAAAAGATGGTCGACGATCTTGTCCATAAAATACCTGTCGTGCGACACTACGATAAGACAGCCGGGAAAATCGAGCAAAAATTCTTCCAGAACGTTCAGGGTAATGATATCCAGGTCGTTGGTTGGCTCATCGAGAATGAGAAAATTAGGGTTCTGGATGAGCACGGTACAGAGGTAAAGCCGCTTCAGCTCTCCCCCGCTGAGTTTCTCAACAAAGTCGTATTGTTTTTTCCTGTCGAAGAGGAAACGTTCCAGCAACTGGGCCGCAGAGATGTTCTTTCCCTTGGCCAGCGGAATGTAATCGCCAAATGCACGGATAACATCAATGACCTTTTGACCGGTCTTTATCTCTATGCCCGCCTGGGTGTAATAACCGAACTTTACGGTCTCGCCGATCACGATCTTTCCGGCATCGACGTGGATGGCCCCCGTGAGCAGGTTGAGGAAGGTGGATTTTCCGGTACCGTTCTTCCCGATAACCCCTATACGCTCTCCTTTTTTAAACACATAGTTGAACTTCTGCAATATATTTTTATCTCCAAAAGTTTTGGAAACATTGTGCAGTTCCACGATCTTGCTGCCCAGCCTTTCCATGTTGATCTCCAACTGAACGCGGTGTTCTTTTCTCCGCTCCTGGGCCCTTTCTTTAATGACGTAAAAATCGTCTATACGCGATTTGGACTTGGAGGTCCGCGCTTTTGGCTGGCGGCGCATCCAGTCCAGCTCCTTGGTGTAGAGGTTCTTCGCTTTTTCTACGGAAGCCCGTTCCGCGTCTATCCGCGCATCTTTTTTTTCCAGGTAATAAGAATAACTCCCTTTATAAGTATACAGTTTACCATTTTCCAGCTCCACGATCTCGTTGCACACGCGCTCCAGGAAATACCTGTCGTGAGTCACCATAAAGAGAGTAATGTTTTCCTTGGCAAAATAGGATTCCAGCCACTCTATCATTTCCAGATCGAGGTGGTTGGTAGGTTCGTCCAGGATAAGCAGGTCCGGTTTATTGAGCAGAACAGTGGCCAGCGCCAGGCGTTTTTTCTGTCCGCCGGACAGGGAAGACACTTTTTGGGAGAGATCGTCCAGTTTCAGCTTGGAGAGTATTTGCTTGTATTGTGTTTCAAAATCCCAGGCATTATGCAGTTCCATTTGTTCGAACGCTTGCTGGTAGGCCTTTTCTTCTTCCGGGTTCCGTAATGCCCTTTCGTAGTTGTGAATAACCTTCAACACCTTGTTATCGGAAGCAAAAATGGTCTCTTCTATGGTGAGTCCCGGTTGCAGGTCGGGTTCTTGTGACAGAAAGCCGATATATATCCCTTTGCGGGAGATCACCTGCCCCGTATCGGGCACATCCTTTCCGGTGATGATATTCAACAGGGAGGTTTTCCCGGTGCCATTCCTGGCAATAAACGCTACTTTCTGGTCCTTGTTGATACCGAACGATATATCGGTAAACAGCACCCGCTCTCCAAACGATTTGGATATATTTTCTACTGATAGATAATTCATTGATCCGTCTCGACTTTTTCTAAGGAGTAAAGCTACAAAAGAGAAGCCACCCTCGAAACATCAGGGCTGCAAATATTTTATATTTTTTGCAGTTCAGACTGTCGGTTGCCAGTTGCGAGTTCCCTGTTATATACTCAACCGATCAACTTGCAACCGGTAACTGGCAACTGGGGGCCCCGGCAACCCGCCTTATACTACTTCATGGCAACAATAATAAAACGCTTCCAAGGATCAGTAACACTCCGCAGATACGGCAGGTCCACCGGCCAAAAGGGGCGAGTTTTTCAATAAGGACAAACAGGGTGATCGCAGCGATCCACAGCAGGTTCATTACGCCACCGAAAAACAACAGCAACATTAATGCCCAGCAACACCCCAGGCAGTAAAGCCCGTGCTTTATTCCCAGTTGCAATGCTCCCCATATACCGGATTTCCAGTGTTGCGACAGAAAACTGATCGGAGAGCGACATTTGCCCAGGCAGGTGCGTTTAAGGGGTGTGAATTGCCATACTCCGGCCAGGAGGAGCATACAGGATGCAAAAACCCTGTTGGTAGGTTCCATCATCATATCGAGCAGGGCCATCTCCGCCAGCATCCATTGCAAAAGTGTGGCTATGGCACTAAAACCTGTCCATATCAGCAAATAACCGGCCACAAAAGCATAGCTGCGCGCTACTGGCCTGTACGGGTTCGGGCTTTGCCGTACGACCTTTTCAAACATCAGGATCGCAGGGGCTGCACTGGGCAGCATCATACCGGCCATCATCACTACCCACATCAGGAATATAAACGTGATATAGCGGGCATCCCAGCTATCCTGCATCATCCAGGCCGAAAGGCCGTCCATACCGCCATACATATCCACCGCCGCAGGTGCCAGCCAGGCCCAGCACAATACAATAACTCCTATTATTCCTGCAAGAATGATGAGCTTGGGCCTGCGCAGAAGTTCATGGAACCTGATCATTAGACTAAAAACTCTTTGGTCTGCATTTAAGATATAGCTTTCAGACTGCGATTACACCGTCATTGTCCCACGCTGCATAATAGACATGGGCATGCGACTCTTTCAGGTCGAGCTTTATAGCGGCTTTATCCAGGGTGAGAGTATCACCACTGATATATTCTGCTTCACGGTATTCAAAACCTCCCGGAAGTACAACACGGGAACGGGATTCTATACCGGTGATCTTATTGCGGATAGGAGTTCCTTCGGCTTCTACCAGGTCCCGGACTTTCAGATGTGCCTTTCCGGCCTCAATATCGCAGTCAAAATCAATGGCAGCGGTTACAGAAGGCTGAAGATGCGGAGCCATGGCTGCAAATATCTGGAAGAATGTACCTTCAGCAGAGACCTGCCCTGCTCCAATGGTTTCCAGTGCCTGGCGTTGATCGGCCGAGGCCTGTTCTTCCAGGAAGAGTTGAACCTTACCATTCCCTTCATGCACCGCACCGGGCCACGAGAAGAGTGTTCCCCATACCAGCCCGTCGAGCCTTACACCGTTGAAATTCCCTTTATCAATACGCATGGCCCATAGGGCTTCACACCGGCCGGTGGTAGGCAAGGCATTGAACTGACAGGGGCAACCCCAGGCACAATTGCAGGTAGCAAAGGCCGGGCCCCTGATCTCAAATTTAGTCGTTTCCATATTTTAAAGTGTTTAGTTAGTAATGGTCTCGACTAAAGATACAATTTATATAAGAGAAATACAATTACCAGGCCCTGACAATTAAGGGGTTATAAAACCGGAGATCCGAAGCCGGGGAATTTTCCCCGGCCCTGCCGGTTTACGACTCGTCCAGTATCTGGGCAGCGTGGTCCTTGGTCTTTACCTTGTCGATGACCCGTTCTATCTTTCCTTCCCCGTCGATGATAAAGGTCTTGCGGTGAATACCGTCAAAGGTTCGCCCCATGAATTTTTTCGGTCCCCATACACCAAAGGCTTCGATGACCTTTTTATCTACGTCGGCCAGCAGGGGAAAAGGGAAATCGTATTTCTTTTTGAAGTTGGACTGTCTTTTTTCCGAATCTGCGCTGACGCCGAGGAGTTCATACCCCTGGTCTTTCAATTCCTGAAAATTGTCCCTCAGGTTACAGGCTTCGGCCGTGCATCCGGGTGTGCTTGCTTTGGGGTAAAAGAAAACGATCCATTTTTTACCGAGGTAATCCGAAGAGGATATCGTATTTCCGTCCTGGTCATTAACAGTAAATTCCGGTACTTTATCTCCTGGTTGCAGTGTATTCATTATTTGTATAGATTTTAGATGTTAGACGTTAGATTTGAGATGTCAGATTATGATCTCCGGTTCCCGATCCGGGCCGGGGGATCAGACTTCAAACGCAAGGCATTGCGCCTCTACTTTGTACTTTGTACTTTATACTTCGTACTTCATACTTTTTTACATATTTTAGTCGACCAAAAGTATGTAAAAATGACCAAAAGCCAAAAAGTGGCGTTCACGATCGGGACGCTGGAAGAGATATATCCCGAAATCCCCATTCCGCTGGACCACAAAGATCCTTATACCTTGCTAATTGCTGTGCTGTTGTCTGCCCAGAGTACGGATGTACGCGTAAACCAGATCACTCCCATACTGTTTGAAAAAGCGGACAATCCGTATGCCATGGCCAGACTTACTCAGGATGAGATCAGGGAGATCATTCGGCCTGTGGGGCTTTCTCCCATGAAATCCAAGGGTATTTACGAGCTGTCCCACATCCTAATAGACAAATACAACGGGGAGGTCCCGGCGGACATCGATGCCCTGGAGTCCCTGCCCGCCGTTGGGCACAAAACGGCCAGTGTGGTTATGTCACAGGCCTTTGGTATTCCGGCATTCCCGGTAGACACTCATATTCATCGCCTCATGTATCGCTGGGGCCTGAGCAACGGAAAAAATGTGGTCCAGACCGAAAAGGATGCCAAAAGGCTGTTCCCGAAGGAAAAATGGAACAAACTACATTTACAGATCATCTGGTACGGCAGGGAATATTCTCCCGCCCGGGGATGGGACCTGGAGAAGGACGTCATCACTAAAACTATCGGCAGAAAATCGGTGATCGACGAATATTATAAAGCTAAAAAGAAACCGTCTTCCAGAAAATAATCAATTCCGGAAGACGGTCTATTTAAAGTTCGGGGGAACTTTTTCCGTTCAGTTCAGCAGAGTTTCGAACTTTATTTCCTTATAATCCACTACACGAAGTGCTCTGGAATAATTGAGCAGGAAACTCACCGTTTCCGGCCGGGGTCCGATTTTTTTAAGTTCTGCCGACTTTTTAGTGTAAAGGTTTGCCATTCTGCAATAAATTTTTAGGGTTGTTCTTTAACAACGTGGCAAAACCTTTAATATTGCATTATTGATTTGTTAAAACTATGTTATTTTTCTCTACTATTTTCCTTAAATTGATAATAGCGTAACGCATCCTCCCCAAAGCTGTATTGATACTCACCCCGGTGATCTCGGAGATTTCTTTAAAGCTCATATCTTTATACATACGCATTACCAGCACTTCCTGCTGATCTTTCGGAAGCTCCCCGATCAGTTTCCTCACATCGTCTTCCACCTGGTCCTTGATGATCTGTTTTTCGACATTGGGACTGTTGTCGCTGATCACGGAAAAAATATTAAAATCATCACTGCCTTCGAATTTAGGCATCCGTGTGTTTTTCCGGAAATGGTCGATGATGAGGTTGTGGGCTATGCGCATCACCCAGGGCAGGAATTTCCCTTCCTCGTTGTATGCGCCTTTTTTAAGAGTTTTTATCACCTTTATAAAGGTATCCTGGAAAATATCCTCAGCGATATCCTTGTCGAATACCTTGGAAAATATAAAACTATAAACTCTTTGAGAATGACGGTTGATGAGAATTTCCAATGCATTTTCATCACCTGACAAATATTTTTCTACTAAAGCAGAATCCTGAAGAAGTTGCTCCATAATAATTACTTTTTATCGAAACCAATACATTCCACACGCGGGAAATGCTTCGTTGTTTTCCTAATTCTTAATAAGTAATTTTATGGAATAAGCGTTATTTTTTTAACGTTTTGCTGGCCAAATATAATAACATTCCTTAAATATATGCAAATATTAAATGGTATTTTCTATAATTTATAATGACATATTACGGTTTATGGTGGCTTGCAGAGACTTGTACAATACATCGTAATTCGTTGTTATTTATGACCATTAGCAGCATATTTTGTTTTACAATATTCCACCAATCCCGGTCTCCGAGCATCGTCGAGGGGCAATCTCATCTAAAGACCAAAACATTTTTTTCAATTGCATCATTATCCTTTATCTTTGTATTTTTCCTTTTTTAGTTATGACGGATATATCACAATTAAACCCGAAACAGAACATTCTGATCAAGGGGGCAAGGCTCCACAACCTGAAGAACATCGACGTTGCCATCCCACGGAACAAGCTGGTGGTCATTACCGGGCTTTCGGGTTCCGGAAAGTCCAGTCTGGCCTTTGATACCCTCTATGCCGAAGGGCAGCGCAGGTATGTGGAGAGCCTGTCGTCTTACGCCCGCCAGTTCCTCGGCAGGCTGGACAAACCCAAAGTCGATTATATCCGGGGGATCGCCCCTGCCATAGCTATCGAACAAAAGGTAAATTCTACCAATCCCCGTTCCACAGTAGGGACGACCACCGAGATCTACGATTATCTGAAATTGCTGTATGCACGTATCGGACAGACCTTTTCTCCCGTATCGGGCAAAAAAGTTAAAAAAAACACCGTGACCGATGTCGTAGACTTTGTAAACAGCTATGACCCGCAGACCAAATTGCTGCTCATGGCCCCGGTACACATTCCAGATCACAGGAGTGCCCTGGAAAGCATTAAGATCCTGGCACAGCAGGGATATGCCCGTATAAAATACAAAGGGGAAGTGGTCCGCATAGATGAGATCGTCTCTGAGATCGATCACGATTTTTACCTGGTCGTCGACCGGGTCATTACCAAGCCCGGGGACGACGATTTTACAAACCGCCTGTCGGATGCCGTGGAAACTTCATTTTTCGAAGGCAAAGGCCAATGTATTATCGAAGAAATACAGTCGGGGAAACAAACCTCGTTCAGCAATAAGTTCGAAAGGGACGGCATACAGTTTTTCGAGCCCAATATACACCTGTTCAGCTTTAACAACCCCTTCGGCGCCTGCCCCAAATGTGAAGGCTACGGAGACATAATTGGTATAGACGAAGACCTTGTGATCCCCAATTCCGGACTGTCTGTCTATGAAAACGCTATTTTTCCGTGGCGTGGCGAAAGCATGAGCTGGTATCGCGACCAACTGGTAAACCATGCCTATAAATTTGACTTCCCCATCCACAAACCCTGGTTTGAACTCTCCGAAGCACAAAAACAGCTGGTATGGGACGGGAATTCCTATTTCACCGGATTGAACGATTTCTTTGCCGAACTGGAAGAAAAGAACTATAAGATACAAAACCGGGTGATGCTCTCCAGATACCGCGGCAAAACCCGGTGTACCGAATGCGGGGGGCGACGGTTGCGGAAAGAAGCCAATTATGTAAAAGTAAACGGTAAGACCATATCGGACCTGGTGGAAATGCCATTGCATCGCCTGGCGGAATTTTTCAGCACTATCGAACTCACGGAATACGAACAGAAAGTAGCAGGCCGCCTGCTCAAGGAGATCAACAACCGGCTGCTTTTTCTGTCTAACGTAGGCCTGGAATACCTGATGCTGAACCGAAAATCGAATTCGCTTTCGGGTGGAGAGTCCCAGCGTATCAACCTGGCTACTTCTCTCGGAAGCAGCCTGGTGGGTTCCATGTATATCCTGGACGAACCCAGCATAGGCCTGCATCCCAGGGATACGGAAAAACTCATCTCCGTACTAAAATCCCTGCGTGACCTGGGCAATACGGTCATTGTAGTGGAACACGACGAAGACATCATGAAAGCGGCCGATGCCATTATAGATATAGGCCCTGAAGCGGGTACACAGGGAGGACATGTAGTAGCGGCAGGAAGTTTTAAAGATATCCTTAAGGCCTCTTCGCTTACAGGAGACTATCTCAGTGAAAGAAAACAGATAGAGGTCCCTGAGAAAAGAAGGACTTCCAAAAACTATATCCATATCCAGGGTGCCAGGGAAAACAACCTTAAAAACATCGACGTTACTTTTCCGCTGGACATGCTTACCGTAGTGACCGGAGTATCGGGAAGCGGAAAAAGTTCTCTCGTTAAAAAAATACTCTATCCTGTAATTCTCAAGGAAACCGGGGGATATGGAGAAAAAGCCGGAAAATACACCAAGGTAGAAGGGAAATACAGTGTCCTGAAAGCGGTAGAGTTCGTTAACCAGAATCCCATAGGAAGATCCTCCAGGTCCAATCCCGTTACCTATATCAAGGCTTATGATGATATCCGCGCCCTGTTCACTTCCCAGAAATTGTCAAAGATGAGGGGATACCAGCCCAAGCACTTCTCATTCAATGTAGATGGCGGGCGCTGCGAGACCTGTAAAGGCGAAGGCGAAGTGACCATAGAAATGCAGTTTATGGCCGATGTGGTCCTCCCTTGCGAAACCTGTAAAGGCAAACGCTTTAAAAAGGAAATACTGGAAGTGGCCTTCGAAGGAAAAAATATCAACGACGTCCTCAACCTCACCATAGACGACGCCATAGCTTTTTTCGGGGCACATAAACAAAAAAAGATCATCAATAAATTGCAGCCGTTGCAGGATGTCGGCCTGGGCTATGTAACCCTTGGGCAGTCCTCCTCCACCCTTTCCGGCGGTGAAGCACAGCGGATAAAACTGGCCTCTTTCCTCTCCAAGGGAAGCAACGGGGAAAAAGCCTTGTTTATATTCGATGAACCTACTACGGGACTTCATTTTCACGATATACAAAAACTGCTCAAATCCTTTAATGCCCTTATCAGCAAGGGACACTCCGTAGTCGTCGTAGAACACAACCTGGAACTCATTAAATGTGCAGACCATATCATTGACCTGGGGCCTGAAGGCGGGGAAAAAGGAGGTCAGGTTGTAGCCGAAGGGACTCCGGAAGAAATTATCAAAAACGAAAAATCATTTACGGCACAGTACCTCAGGGAAAAACTGCCTTTGGGAGTTGATCATCTGTCTTAAGAAAAAGCCCGTATACCACCTTGTTTTTATAAAAACAGGTCCATTACTATATGAGATGGCAATGTATTGGATCCCCACAATGGAATAACAGTGGGGGCGCAATGCATTGCGCCCCCCATGATGGTTTTAACAGGAATTTAACTACCCGGAAATTTCCATTTACAAAATTTGGCACGCTATTTGGTTTAAACTAAATACCTTAAACGGTTAGTTAGTTTTTTTCATATTTTGGTTGGTTAGTTGTAGAACCCTGTACCAAAGGTTTATGCCAGGTACAGGGTTTTATTTTTTATCTGCGTAAACCCTTTCCTGGATCCGCCACGATTTTCTCTTGGCCAGGAGCAGCAGTATAAATGAGACCAATGCCAGGACAAAGGTCATGATCACCATGGGAAATACCGTGCCGTTGTGAAAAATCCCCATCAATGCAGAAATGGCTGCCCCTGCCCCCATTTTAAAACTGCCGTTCATCGCCGAGGCCGACCCCACATTACCCGATGCATAAGGCTCCAGGGAAAGCGCCGTTGCATTGGGATTGATAAAGCCCAATAAAAACAGTATGAAAAACAGGAGACCTGCAAAAACGGGAAGCGGCAGTTCAAACCTCCACACGCCGACCAGCAAAAGTGATGTTACGATTAGCTGGATAAATGAAGTATTTCGGGTAAGTATTACAAGATCGTACCGCTTTAACAAGAACCTGTTGATCTGGCTTCCGGTGATAAAGCCAAAGGCATTAAGCCCGAACATCCATCCGAAAGTGGTTTCCGACACCCCGTAGAGTTCCATAAAAATATATGGTATTCCCGAAATGTAGGCAAACATAATAGCCATGGCAATACTGCCCGCCAATCCGTACAACACAAAATCGGAATTGCGGAGCACAGCCAGGTAATTCCCGGCAATACTGTCAAATTTCAGCGAGACCTTCCTGTCTTCCCCTTTGCTCTCTTCCAGGAAGAAATATATGACCGTTATGAGCAGCACGGCGATCACGAACAAAAATGCAAAGATAAAACGCCATCCGAAGTGGCCTGTAAATAACCCGCCCAGGGTCGGGGCTATCACAGGGGCCACACCCATAACCAACAAAATGGACGAAAAAGCCCGTGCCACCTCATTGGCTGAAAAACGGTCCCGGATAATGGCGCTGCACGCCACCATGCCTACACAACCACCCAGTGCCAGTACAAGCCGCATTCCGATAAGCCACCATACATCCGGCGAGAGGGCACAGCCTATGGCGGCCAGGGCATAGATCACCAGTCCGATAAGCAGCGGCTTTTTCCGCCCGAAACGGTCCAGCAGGGGGCCGTAAAAGAGCTGTCCGACCGATATCCCTATAAAATATGTCGTAAGGGTCAGCGATACATGGGCTTCATCCGTCTTCAGGTCCTCCGCAATAGCGGGAAAACCGGGGAGGTACATATCGATGGAAAAAGGTCCGAGGGCAGCAATAGAGCCCAGTATAACAATAAGAACCTGTTGTTGCTTCTTCGTCATATCAAAAACTTAACTATGTATGATGTGGAATTTATATTGGGAAGCTACAAAAGTACACATAATATACCGGGCACAGGGTAAAATGAACAGCCTTTAACATCCTGTTTGTATTTCCTGACAAAAAGACCCATTTTTTATTTCCGCCATATTCTCCTTTGCCAAAAAAAGGTTATTTTCGTCTTCACGCATATCACATCCGCCGGTTGATATCAACAAGCGGAAGAAAAGAAAAAACCAACCGATTAACAATATGAATATCCGTACCGCCTTTTCCTGTTTTATATGTTTTGCTACCATCGTTATTTCGTTTCCCGGCATTGCCCAGGAACTGAGATCCCCTTCCGAATTCCTGGGATACGAACCGGGATCGCGTTTTACAAGGCACCACCGTGTAGTGGAATATTACAGGCACCTGGCAGAGATGGCTCCCGAAATGGTAAAGCTGCAATCCTACGGGGAAACTTACGAACACCGGGAACTCGTCCTCTGTTATATCTCCTCCCCGGCCAACATTTCCAACCTGGAATCCATCCGTACCGAACACTTAAAATCCCTTGAGGGGAACAGTAATAACGACAAAGCCATTGTATGGCTCAGCTATAATGTTCACGGCAATGAAAGCGTAAGCACCGAGGCTTCGATGCAAACCGCTTATGACCTGTTGACCGGGAAAAAGGAATGGCTGGAGAATACCGTACTTATCATAGACCCCTGTGTAAACCCCGACGGCCGTGACCGCTATGTCAACTGGTACAATCAGTTCGTCAATTCGCCCAACAACATCGACCCGGACAGTAAAGAACACCACGAGCCCTGGCTCAACGGCCGCCCCAATCACTATATGTTCGACCTCAACAGGGACTGGGCATGGCTTACGCAAACAGAGAGCAGGCAGCGGGTGAAGGTGTTCAACCAATGGCTCCCGCATATCCATGCAGATTTCCACGAGCAGGGCATGGACGCCCCTTACTACTTTGCCCCTGGCGCCGAACCCCTGCACGAGGTCATTACCAACTGGCAAAAAGATTTTCAGGTAACCATAGGAAAGAACCACGCCAAATACTTCGATGCCGAAGGATGGCTCTATTTCACCAAAGAAGTGTTCGACCTTCTTTATCCGAGCTACGGAGACACTTATCCCATGTACAATGGCAGCATCGGTATGACATACGAGCAAGGTGGCAGCGGCAGGGCCGGCCTCGGGGTCATTAACGGAACCGGAGACACCCTGACCCTGAAAGACCGCCTGGCACATCACTATACCACAGGCATCTCTACCGTAGAGATCGCCTCTCGAAATGCCAAAAAACTCAATGAAGAATTCCGGAAATTCTATACCCGAAAAGATTTCAAATACCAGAACTATATATTGAGCGGGAACAGGGACAATACAGAAGCCCTGACCGGATTGCTGGACAAACACGGTATCACTTACCGCTTTGCCGGGGAAACCACAGTAAAAGGCCTGGACTATGCCACCGGAAAGCAGGGCACGATGAAAACTGCCCCGGGAGATCTCGTTATCCCGGCAGACCAGCCCAAAGGCACCCTGGTACAGGTACTGTTCGAGCCCCGGACCAAGCTGAACGATTCCCTCACCTACGACATAACCGCATGGGCCCTGCCCTACGCCTACGGCCTGAATGCCATAGCCACAAAAAGTGGAAATATACCTTTGGACAGTGCCTCACCCGAAGAAAATATTCCTGCCCCTGCCTCTGATGCCTACGCTTATATCACCGATTGGAACAGTATGAAAGATGCCAGGTTTCTCGCCTCACTCTTAAAAACAGGGATCCGGGTACGTTACAGCGAAAAGCCCTTTACGGCTGCCGGAAAAGCATTCAGTGCCGGGAGTCTTATCATCACCAGAAAAGATAATGCTCATCGCAAGGATTTTCTGCAACAGCTCTCTGCCCTCGCCGGGGAACACAAGCAAGAAATAACTTCTGCTTCCACAGGCTATGTGGACAAAGGCAGGGACTTCGGCTCCTCATCGGTAAAAATGATAGGCGATACTAAGGTAGCCCTCTTGTCCGGAAAACCTTCGTCCACGCTTAATGTCGGGGAGATATGGCATTTCTTCGAGCAGCAACTGGAGTATCCGGTCACTGTACTCGACACCGATTATTTTGAAGAAATAAAACTCTCTTCCTACGATATCCTGATCATTCCCGACGGCAACTATCCGGAATACCTGGATGAAGAAAAAATAACCCTTATAAAGAACTGGGTAAAGAACGGTGGAAAACTCATCGCCCTCGGCAAGGCACTCCGCTCCTTTGCAGGAACTGACGGTTTTGACCTGGAGGAAAAACAATCGGAAGACGACGAAGAACCGCATTCCACCTCACCTTATATTTCATGGCAAAGAGAAGATGTCAAAAACAATATCACCGGGGCCATCTACAAAGCCAGGGTAGACAATTCCCACCCTCTGGCCTTTGGTTATTCCGACACCTATTTTTCCCTGAAAAGGGGCAATACCGCATATGCCCTGATGGATAGCGGAAATGTAGTATATCTCGAAGATAGCGGAGACCCGTTATCCGGATTTGCAGGCAGCGAAGCCAGGAAAAACATCAGTAATACCCTGGTTTTCGGTGTACAAAAACATGGCAAAGGGAACATTGTATACATGGTAGACGATCCCCTGTTTCGCGGCTTCTGGCAGAATGGAAAACTGTTTTTTGTCAATGCCCTTTTTATGGTACGTTAAAGGTTGTTGTTGCCGGTTGCCAGTTTCGGGTTGCCAGTTTTAACCGGTAAACAGGTAACCGGCGGTAAGGCTACAAAAAAAGGCCCCGTTTTCGGAGCCTTTTTTTCATGCGTTTTTTACGCTTGCATTTTCTTAGCCTTCTTAGCTTCACGCTTTTCCTTGATCATTTCCATAATGGACCCGGTGATCCAGTAAGGAATAGCAAAAGCTGTCAGGAAGAGCATCAACCAGAACCCCATAAGGGCTATGCCTGCGAATGCCAAAAAGCCTAAATACTGATCAAATTCAAACATAATTTCCGGAAATTTTCGAATTCCCCACAAAAATACCGTTTTTAATTGAAATCCCAAGCCTTTTCGGTACTAAAATATGAAGTGTGTTTGCCAGTGTTCGGGTTTGCGGGTGTTCAGGTATGTAGTAAGGTCAACAACTCGAACACCCGACCACCCGCATACTCGTATACCTGTGATAAAAATCCGAAAATCACCGGCTTATTACACGGCAAAATGCTAATTTTGTAAGCAGTCTAAAAATCTTAACAAACATCATGGAATACAGAATAGAAAAAGATACCATGGGAGAGGTTAAGGTACCCGCAGACAAACTTTGGGGTGCCCAGACCGAACGTTCCAGGAACAATTTTAAAATAGGCCCTTCCGCCTCCATGCCACTGGAGATCATTTATGGATTCGCCTACCTGAAAAAAGCCGCGGCATATACCAACTGCGAGCTGGGGGTACTGCCCGAAGAAAAAAGGGATCTTATTGCCAAAGCCTGTGACGAAATACTGGAAGGAAAGCACGACGACCAGTTTCCGCTGGTGATCTGGCAAACAGGTTCGGGCACACAAAGCAATATGAATGTCAATGAAGTCGTGGCCAACCGTGCGCATCAATTGGCCGGGAAGACTATAGGAGAAGGCGAAAAAACACTGCAGCCCAATGACGATGTCAACAAATCACAGTCTTCCAACGATACTTTCCCTACCGGAATGCATATTGCCGCGTATAAAAAAATAGTGGAAACCACCATTCCCGGTGTAACCCGCCTGCGCGATACCCTGAAGAAAAAATCGGAAGCCTTTATGGATGTGGTCAAAATAGGCCGTACTCACCTTATGGATGCTACCCCGCTTACCCTGGGGCAGGAATTTTCCGGTTATGTTTCACAACTGGATCACGGCTTAAAGGCCCTGAACAACAGCCTGGACCACCTGTCTGAGCTCGCACTGGGAGGCACGGCTGTGGGTACCGGGATCAACACCCCACTGGGTTATGCCCAAAAAGTGGCGGAATATATTGCTAAATTCACCGAATTACCTTTTAAGACCGCAGAAAACAAATTCGAGGCCCTGGCTGCACATGATGCTCTTGTGGGAACCCATGCTACACTGAAACAACTCGCTGTTTCCCTGAACAAAATAGCCAATGATATACGCCTCATGGCCTCCGGCCCGCGTTCTGGTATCGGCGAAATACTCATCCCTGCCAACGAACCCGGAAGCTCCATCATGCCCGGTAAGGTCAACCCTACACAGTGCGAAGCCCTTACCATGGTCTGTGCCCAGGTCATAGGCAACGATGTGGCTGTTTCCGTTGGTGGTACGCAGGGACACTATGAACTCAACGTGTTCAAGCCCGTTATGGCCGCCAACCTCCTGCAATCCGCACAGCTTATCGGAGATGCCTGTACGAGCTTTGAGGAGCACTGTGCCGCAGGTATAGAACCCAACCACGGCAAGATAAAAGAACTGCTGAACAACTCCCTGATGCTGGTGACTGCCCTCAATACCAAAATAGGATACTACAAAGCCGCCGAAATAGCCAATACGGCCCACAAAAACGGTACTACCCTGAAAGAAGAAGCCGTAAATCTCGGATACCTCACCGCCGAAGAGTTCGACGAATGGGTAAAACCGGAAGATATGGTAGGCTCATTAAAGTAAAGATCATTAAAAGATATGAACGTAAAGACGCACGGTCGTGCGCCTCAACGTGCAAGACTGTGCGTCTCAAACGAGATAATCCCGATTTCAGGGTACGGCCGTGCGTCTCAACGCTTACAAAAAACAGATCATTTGAAAATATTAATCAAAAACATCAAACAACTCCTCCAGGTCAGGGACAATCCGGTACAGAAGGTATCGGGAGCCGACATGAGATCCCTTCCTCTCCTGGAAGACGCTTTTCTCCTGGTCGAAGGAGACAGGATAGCAGACTACGGAAAAATGACAGACCTTCCGGATACACAGGCAGACGAGGTTATCGATGCTTCCGGCAGGGTTGTCCTGCCCACATGGTGCGACAGCCACACCCATATTGTATATGCCGGGAACCGCGAACAGGAATTTGTAGACCGGATAAACGGACTTACCTATGAAGAGATCGCCAATCGCGGTGGAGGTATACTCAATTCAGCTAAAAAATTGCAAGACACTCCGGAAGATGAACTGTACGAACAATCTGCAAAACGCCTGGAAGAAGTGATTGCCCTGGGCACAGGTGCCGTAGAGATCAAAAGCGGGTACGGGCTTACTGCGGATGCCGAACTGAAAATGCTCCGCGTCGTAAAAAAACTGAGAGCCCACTACGGCATCCCCGTAAAGGCTACATTCCTCGGGGCCCACGCCATCCCTGCTGCATACAAATCTGACCGGGAAGGATACATAGATCTCATCATCAACGAAATGATTCCGGCCGTAGCACAGGAGGGCCTGGCAGAATACGTGGACGTTTTTTGCGAAAAAGGGTATTTTACCACCGAAGAAACCGAAGCCATCCTCGAAGCCGGAAAGGCTTTCGGGCTCATCCCGAAGATCCACGTCAACCAGTTCCATGCTATCGGTGGGGTACAAACAGGCGTAAAATACAATGCCCTGTCCGTAGATCACCTGGAGGTGATGCGGGATGAAGACATCGAAGCCCTGAAAGGAACGGAAACCATACCGGTAGCCCTTCCCTCCTGCTCCTACTTTCTGAGCATTCCCTACACTCCCGCCCGGCAAATGATCGATGCAGGCCTTCCCCTGGCCCTGGCTACCGATTATAACCCCGGATCGACCCCCAGCGGCAATATGAACTTTGTTGTGGCCACTGCCTGTATAAAGATGAAAATAACCCCGGAAGAAGCCATTAACGCCGCGACGATCAACGGTGCTTATGCCATGGGATTATCAGATACGCACGGGAGTATTTCCAGGGGTAAAAAGGCCAACCTAATCATCACGAAAGAAGTGCCGGGTTATGCCTATCTACCTTATGCTTTTGGCAGCAACCATATAGAACAGGTGATGATAAACGGCAATATCAATTGATCTCATGATCTCAAAAAGCCTGAAACCCCTCGTTATAATACAAAAAACACCGCCCGGAATTCACCGGGCGGTGTTATTATGATCAAGATTATTTTATCGCTTTATTTCAGGGTAAAAGAAGAGGATCCTAATTCTCTCAACTTGCTGTCAAAGACTTTGACCTCGTAATTCCCTTTTGCAAAACCTTCACCTTCTTTATCTACATAATCGCATACATCGAGGGCTGCATTTTCGTAATAGAATGTGGAAATTTTACTGTATGTCACATTCACAGTAGAAGAAGACTCCTGTTCAGGTGCTACCTCTTCTACGACTTCTTCGACAATACCGGTAGTGTCTGATGATGTTATTTCACTTTTTACGGCACTTTTTGCATCAGAAATACTCTTCGCTACAGGCGGTGTGTAACTGGCCACTGCATTTTCTCCCATGATTGCACCGTCAGGCCCCGTTACCTGCACATAGAACTGGGTGTCCCCGGAAGATGCTATGCGGTTGGCTGCAACGGTATAACAAACTTTCAGTTTATCCGCTCTTCGGTGCCTGTTAACCGATACCAATTTACCACTGTTTCGTTCCTTGACCGCTTCTACTGAAAACGCAGAAAGGCTGAGGGCCGAACCTGCATCCACTACCTTGGCCAACTGTACGTTCTGTGTAAGGACGGAATCGGCAAACTCTGCCTGCCTTTCCAGGGTAACCCTGGTACTGTCCCTTTCCATGGTCAGAGCTTCATTGGAACGGCGCAGGGAATCGTTTTGCGCCAGCAAGAACTCTCTTTCCTTTGTAAGCACATTGACCTGTCGCCTGTAGCGATACAGTGCAGCAATATCGGCTTTCATCGACTTTACGGAATCGAGATATTGATTAATTCGCTCTCTGGCATCCAGAAGCTCCTGATTGGTAGAATCGCTTTCTGCGATAGCCCTGTCGTAATCCGCTCTCAGGTTATTGAGATCCTCAACCACCATATTCTTCTGATTGGTGAGGTCTGCCGTTGTCTTTTTCTTGTCGCTATACAAACTCGAAGTATAGATCAACGTCCCCACAAGGGCCACCCCCAGTAGTGCTGCTATAACTTTCAAACCGTTATTACTCTTTGATTCAGTCATAATGATTTCTTTTTAACTGTTAACGCTTATTTTTAATTTTTGTTATGCGGCCAGCGAATATATATACGTTTAAATTTACCAAATAGATTTTTTATTTTCATATTTGCTTTGATTTTTTAAACTATCAATATGCGAAAATTCTTGAATTTATACACGCTTAGAGATGTAGAAAAAATGATCCGTCACAGAAAAGGAGAGGTGAAATTCGGTCAACGGATAAGGTTGATGAACGAAGGACAGGAGCTGGAAGAACAACTCGGGGAGTCCGAAGCCAAATACGTACTCTTCGGCATTCCGGAAGACATCGGGATCATGGCCAATCACGGCAGGAAAGGGGCCAGGCACGCCTGGAACAACGTAATACAGCAACTGCTGAACACCCAGAACCACCGGAACAACAGGGCAAAGCGGGTATTATTGCTGGGGCACCTGGATTTTTCGGAAGAGATCCGGGAACTGGGATCGCTCGACCCTTCCGAAAATTCTTTTACGGAAAAAGCCCGGGAGCTTACAGGACAAATAGATGTCGAGGTTACCGATCTGATAAGGAAAATCGTGCAGGCCGGTAAAAAACCCATTGTAGTGGGCGGAGGACATAACAACTGTTACGGCATCCTCAAAGGATGTGCCCTGGCACTCGGCAAGCCGATGAACTGTATCAACATCGATGCCCATACCGATTTCCGTAACCTCGAAGGCCGGCACAGTGGCAATGGCTTCTCCTATGCTTTCCGGGAAGGTTTTCTGCAACGTTATTTTATCTTCGGACTGCACGAAAACTACACTTCGAAATCCGTGTACAAGAAAATGCAGGAATCCGGGGACCGCATACGGTACAATACGCTGGAAGAACTTCTCTTCCCCTCAGAAAACGGGATTGATTACCAGACAAAACAAGCTCTGGAATTCGTAAACGCCGATAAATATGGTATTGAAATTGACTGTGATGCCATACGGAACGTCCCCAGCAGTGCCATGAGCCCTACCGGCTTTAGCGTAGAACAGGTACGAAGGCTTATCCACCACTGGAAAAGCAACAAAAATGCGCAATACCTTCATATCTGTGAAGCTGCTCCACACCCTGAGAACGAGGATGAATGCCGCAACGTGGGCAAAATGATCTCGTATTTTATAACTGATTTTATCCGGAAATAAAGCGGAGATAAAATCTTTTTATAACTTTATAAGCTATTCTTTTACAATTTTGTAAGTTATGAAAAAACCAATCGTCACCTTAAGCATTATGATCCTCGCCTGCCTGACTGCTGTTTGCGGATATTCGCAGGTCACTCCGGATACGGAAATTTCCGGAGAAGGAAACAACATTGTTATACATCCTGTATATCATGGCACCCTGGCCATAGAGTGGAAAGACATCACCTTCTATGTAGACCCTCACGGAGAGGCCTGGAGGTTTTCGAAAATAAAGGCCCCAGACCTTATTTTTATCACCGATATCCACCGCGATCATCTGGACCCGGAAACGCTTTCCGGGCTGGATACGGACAATGCCACCTTTGTGGTACCCCAGGCCGTTGCCGACCAGCTTCCCGAAACCTATAAAAGTAAGATGACCGTCCTTGGGAACGGGGAAGAAGATACCATCTCCGGAATACCCGTAAAAGCCCTCCCCATGTACAACATCCCTCAAAATGAAGATCCCCTTCATGTAAAAGGAAGAGGAAACGGCTATGTCATTACGCTGGACGACAAGAGGATCTACGTCAGCGGGGATACCGAAGACATCCCTGAAATGCGTGCACTGGAAGATATAGACATCGCCTTTATATGTATGAACCTACCCTATACCATGACCGTGGAACAGGCTGCCGATGCCGTCCTGGACTTTAAACCTAAAGTAGTCTACCCATATCATTACCAGGGCAACCCGGATGTCAGCGACATCAAGAAATTTAAAAAACTGGTCAAAGCCGGGGACCGTTCTATCGAAGTACGGTTGAGGAACTGGTATAAATAGATCTTTTCAAAATCGAAAGAGACTGTATCACCAGCCTTTACCTGTCGCCCCGAGCGTAATCGAGCCCCCGGTTAGGGCTTTCCGGAATTTCTCGACTACGCTCGAAATGACACAGTTGGGCTTATTTCTGATACAGTCTCTTTAATTTAGTTTAATTCACTTATTTGCTCAGGTACATTTTCCTGCGCGTATAGAGTTCATAGAACTGGTCGTCCTTCAGGCTCTCTATGAACAGGATACCTTCTCCGGTACTCTTCATTTCCGGTCCCAGGTTTTTGTTTACGTTAGGGAATTTGTTAAAGGAAAATACCGGTTGTTTAATGGCATAACCATCCAGTTTGGGCTTGAATTGGAAATCGGTGACCTTCTTTTCCCTTAGCATAACCTTGGTAGCATAATTTACATACGGTTCTCCGTAAGCCTTCGCTATGAACGGCACCGTTCTGGAAGCCCTCGGGTTGGCTTCTATAATATATACGATGTCGTCCTTTATCGCAAACTGGATATTGATCAATCCTACAGTGTTGAGTGCAAGCGCTATCTTATGGGTGTGGTCCTTGATCTGCTGCAATACGAACTCACCCAGGTTGAACGGTGGCAGCGTGGCATTGGAATCTCCGGAGTGGATACCACAGGGCTCTATATGCTCCATGATCCCGATGATGTAGACATTTTCTCCGTCACATATGGCATCGGCCTCGGCTTCGATGGCACCGTCGAGATAATGGTCCAGCAACAGTTTGTTGTTGGGTATTTTGCGGAGCAGGTCCACCACGTGTTCTTCCAGTTCTTCCTTGTTGATAACGATCTTCATCCCCTGTCCGCCCAATACATATGACGGCCGTACCAGGATGGGGAAATTCAGGTGATCGGAGAGCTTCAGGGCCTCTTCGGCCGTTTCTGCCACACCAAACTCCGGGTAGGGAATATTGTTCTCCTTGAGGAGTGTTGAAAAACTTCCGCGGTCTTCGGCAAGGTCGAGGGATTCGAAGCTGGTTCCGATGATGTTTATTCCGTATTTATCCAGTTTTTCTGCCAGTTTCAATGCGGTTTGCCCGCCCAGCTGAACGATAACTCCTTCCGGCTTTTCATGACGGATGATGTCGTAGATATGTTCCCAAAACACAGGCTCAAAATAGAGTTTGTCTGCCGTATCGAAGTCCGTAGACACTGTTTCGGGGTTACAATTGATCATTATGGTTTCGTATCCGCATTCGGCCGCAGCGAGTACGCCGTGTACACAGCAATAGTCGAACTCTATCCCCTGTCCTATACGGTTGGGGCCGGAACCTAGCACCACGATCTTCTTTTTGTCGCTCGTCTTGCTTTCGTTATCCAGGTAGCGTTGTCCGTCTGCCGTTTCTATCTCGTCTTCGAAAGTGGAATAATAGTAGGGTGTCAATGCCCTGAACTCAGCGGCACAGGTGTCTACCAGTTTATAGATACGCTTCACGCCAAGCTCATCCCGCTTTTTGTAGACTTCGCTTTCCCAGCAGTCGAGCATATGGGCTATCTGCCGGTCTGCAAAGCCTTTTTGTTTGGCTTCCAACAACAGATCCTTGGGGAGGGACTCTATGGAATAGGAAGATATTTCCTTCTCCAGGTAGTGCAGTTCCTCGTATTGCTTCAGGAACCACATATCGATCTTGGTGATCTCGTGTATCCTGCTCAGGGGTATTCCTATCTGTATGGCATCGTAAATAACAAACACCCGGTCCCAGCTGGGATTCGTCAGTTTTTCGATGATCAGGTCATAGTCTTTATAGCCTTTACCGTCAGCTCCCAGTCCGTTTCTCTTAATCTCCAGCGATTGCGTGGCCTTGTGCAGGGCTTCCTGGAAAGAGCGTCCAATACCCATCACCTCTCCTACCGATTTCATCTGGAGCCCGAGTGTCCTGTCAGAACCTTCGAATTTGTCGAAATTCCATCGCGGGATTTTTACGATCACATAATCCAGGGTAGGTTCGAACAGGGCCGAAGTGGACTTGGTGATCTGGTTGTCCAGCTCATCCAGGGTGTACCCAAGAGCCAGTTTGGTAGCGATCTTGGCAATAGGATATCCGGTTGCCTTGGAAGCCAGTGCCGAAGAACGGGACACCCGTGGGTTTATTTCAATACCGATAATATCTTCCTTTTCGTCAGGGCTTACAGCAAACTGTACATTACATCCGCCGGCAAAATCCCCTATGCTCCGCATCATCTTTATGGCCATATCCCGCATTCTCTGGAAGGTGGTGTCAGAAAGTGTCATGGCCGGGGCTACGGTAATAGAGTCGCCGGTGTGCACGCCCATGGGGTCCATATTTTCAATGGTACATATGATCACCACGTTGTCGTTCTTGTCCCGGAGGAGCTCCAGCTCGTATTCTTTCCACCCCAGCAGGGCCTTGTCTATAAGTACCTCATGAATAGGTGACGCCTCGAGCCCCCTGGTAAGCAGGGTATCAAAATCTTCTTTTTTATGTACAAAAGATGCTCCTGTACCTCCCAGGGTAAAAGAAGGCCGGATCACCAATGGAAAACCAAATTCCTGGGCGATCTCTTTCCCCTTCAGGTAGGAGGTAGCCGTTTTGGAAGGTGCTACGGGAATACCGATCTTTTCCAGCAGTACCCGGAATTTTTCCCGGTCTTCCGTGATGTTGATGGCATCGATATCCACTCCTATGATCTCTACATCAAAATCTTTCCATATCCCTTTTTCATCGGCCTCGATACAGAGGTTCAAGGCCGTCTGCCCTCCCATTGTAGGAAGCACGGCATCGATATCGGGATGGGCTTGGAGTATTTCCACCAGGGATTTCGTGGTGAGGGGTTTCAGGTATACGTGATCTGCCATGGAAGGGTCCGTCATAATAGTGGCCGGGTTACTATTTATCAAAATAGTCTTCACTCCATCTTCCCTGAGTGAACGCAGGGATTGCGAACCGGAATAGTCAAACTCACATGCCTGTCCTATAATGATAGGGCCCGAACCGATGATCAGGACGCATTTTAGATCTTTTCTTTTTGGCATTTCTTTGGTATTGTGTTATTTATATGAATTATGTACAGATCGGGTATAAAAAAAGGTGTCACTTTCAAAAGCAACACCTTTATATGAATAGAATTTCAATAGCATTATTTTTTATGCCTTGGTTCAGAAGATACTGTTAATTTCTTCCTTCCTTTTGCCCTTCTTCGGGCAAGCACTTTTCTACCGCTGGCAGTGGCCATTTTCTCTCTAAAACCGTGCTTGTTCCTTCTTTTTCTTTTTGAGGGTTGGAATGTTCTTTTCATTGTCTAATATCTTAAATCTTCTTTAAAAAATACCTAATTCAATATGCACGATATTCCTTCACAAAAGTGCGGCGCAAATATACGAAGAGTTTTTACTTTGGCAAACCATTTGAAAAAATATTTTAATCGGTGGTCGGTATTCGGTGTTTGATGATCGATATGTTGGTTTTTATTTGAAATTGATTGTAACTGGATTATTGAAATAAAGAGTTTTTATTCCATACATCAGTAAAGATACAGGATTTGCCCCGCTACGTTTAATATACCACACAGAAGATTGGTAATCCCATAGATACCAACGAAGATTGATAGAACAATAACTATTGATCCTACCAGTCACACACCGATCATCAAACACCGAATACCGAATACTGAATACCGGCTAAACCAAGGAATTTTCCCCCGGACGATACGTGCTCCGTCAGTTTTTTTTAACTTTGCATTCTTGTTCACCCAGGTGCACTCAACATTAAAAACCACAACATGTTCAATAAAAACCTAAAATTAGTTATCGCCGCGCTTATTATAGGCTATGCAGTTTATCAGTTCATCGAAGGAAATATCGGGAACGGCATTTTCCTGATACTACTGTCACTGGTGTTCATTTTCCTCTATTTCCGGAACGAAATGATACTCCTCGCTTTTCTGCGTATGCGCAAACAGGATTTTAAGGGTACGGCAAAATGGCTGAGCAAGATCAAAAACCCGGAAACCGCGCTGATCCGGAAACAACAGGGATATTACAATTACCTTCATGGCATCATGGCCTCCCAGACCAACCTGACGCAAGCCGAAAAATACTTCAAAAAAGCGCTGAAACTCGGACTCTCCATGAGCTATGACATAGCCATGGCCAAACTTAGCCTGGCCGGAATAGCCATGCAAAAACGCAGAAAACGCGAAGCTACCATCCTGCTCAATGAAGCCAAAAAACTGGATAAGCAAAACATGCTTGCCGACCAGATAAAAATGATGCAGCAACAGATGAAAAAAATATAGCAAAGTTAGAAGTACGAGGCTCGAAGTTATTTAACACTTCGTACTTCATAATATCCTTTTTCAGGGATCTCGATAAAATATTTCTTCCTCGATTTGTTGTTTAGTTTGGTTTCCCGGAGCCAGGGATTGTGGATTTTCAGTATTTTGTAGTTAATACCGTGTTCCCTGGCAAAATCTGTCAGGTCATCGATCTCATAGTCGACCTTTATCTTTTTGGTCGGCACCATGGTATACATATGTTTTTTCTCGATATTAAAACCGTATTTATACGGATCGGACAGGATCTCCTTCACTGCAAGTATGCGGAAAATATATCTTCCTGTCTCTTCTCCCAGCAGAATATCGTAGTAATCTTTTTCCTTTTGCCTGGTCTGCTGCCTGGCCATTCCCGCCTGGCCGGCATTGTAGGCAGCAGCGGCCATCGTCCAGCTTCCGAATCGCGCCTTGGCCTTTTTGAGGTATTCACAGGCTACTTCGGTAGATTTTTCCAGGTGATAGCGTTCGTCCACATTCTGATTGACTTCCAATCCGTATTCTTTTCCCGTGGAGCTCATGATCTGCCAGAACCCTGTTGCCCGGGCAGGTGATACCACGTTTTGCAGGCCGCTCTCTATCACGGCGAGGTACTTAAAATCGTCAGGCACCCCGTGTTTGGCCAGGATAGGCTCTATGACCGGAAAATACTTGTGCGCCCGTTTTATCAGCAACAAACCATTGGACTGCCAGTAAGTATTGACCAGGAGCTCCCGGTCCATTCGTTCCCTGATATCCGGCTCGTCCAACGGAACAGATTCGCCGGCAAAGTCCAGTTTTTCAAGGAAATCGATCGCATATATGTTATAATCATTAACCGCCTTGTTATTTGTTGTTTCCGGGCCACTTCCCGCATTTTCGGTATCCTGTCCCACTCCCTGCACCGAATTCAGAAAAAAACCTGCCAGTGCAATAACTCCTATGGCCATGAGCCCCTTTTTCATCCATTCCATAACTCTCTTCTTTATTTCTAATCTTTAACGTTAATTTTCCTAAAATCATATGATCTTACCACCTGCACATGGCAAAAACATGTGGTAAAGGTAAAAAATTCCATCTTATGAAACGGAGAATGGTCGGTTGCCGGAAGTTGATGGAGATTGATGGAGATTGATGGAGATTGATGGAGATTGATAATATAAATTTCTACAAATCTCCATAAATTACAATAAATAACACACATCAATTACCGAATACCGATCACTGAATACCGACCACCAAACTCCTAACTTTCAATAAGCGAAGGAAGGTGCTCGTTAAACCATTTATAGCGGTTAATGATCATAATATGTGTCCCTTGTTTTATGCGGATACAGTTTTTTATTCTCGCAATAGGGAAAACAGGGTCCTTTTCCCCGTGAATGTGGACAATTCCCGGGATGGCCTCCTCCTGGTCCCACCGCACTACGGCATTAATGGCCCAGTCCATATACTCCCTGTCGGGAACCGTGAGGTATCTTTTATAGAGCTCCAGTCTTTTGACCACGGCTTCTCCAAAGGCATATTTGGCAAGGAGTTCCACATTGTTCACCAGGCCTGTGGGGAGTAGTTTGTGCATTCCTGTATACCGGGCAAACAACATTTTTGCAGGCAATTCTTTTTTACACTTCACACTCGAAATAATGATCACCTTTGCGGGCCGAATATATGCTGCCATTTCCTGTACCAGTATCCCGCCGAAAGATACCCCTACGAGTACCGGGGCGGGGCGATCAATTTTTTCGCACATCCGCCCGGCATATTCCTTCAGGGTTTCGTTCTTATGCGCCGGCACCCACTCCAGGAAATGCATTTCGAAACGATCTTCGGGCAACCGGATATGCTCGAAAATAAGCGGGCTGGCCGCCATGCCAGGCATAAAATAAACAGAAATTTTAGGCGTGTTCATCAATTTGTTATGTGATTGTATAATAGACTCTTAGTTATTTTTTGTATCTTTGTACGCGCAAATTATAAATGCTATGGTTTCCTGCCGTTTTTAAACGGTTTTCAGAAAACAGCAAGGTGTAAGATCCTGAACTTGTACGGCATTCTCTACAAATTTAGGGTTTACCCGTGAAAAAGAAACATTTCTCCTGCAATTCTTACACAAGGAAAGATTTAAGATGAAAAACAAGTGGTGTACATCGTATACACAACCCGACCGGGGCCCTGTCTTATGGCTATATTCCGCGTCGTTCCCCACTTTCCGGATAGCAAAAATGATGTAAGCCCAGTAAATAAAAACAAAAAGATGAGTGAAGTAGCTGTTAAAGACAATGACTTTTTGCGCCAGTTTGAACTGCGAATAGACGGTAAACTGGCCAAAATTGAGTACTCTTCCCAAGAGAAAAAGATCTTTCTGACCAAGTTGGTCATGCCCGAGAACTTCGAGGATCACTTTAAGGACGATTTTATAGAGTCCGTACTCCATATCGTAGAAAAGCGCAATCTTCGCGTAGTACCCACAAGCCCGGAAATCGCCAGGTTTTTGCGAAAGCACAAGGAATACAAAGACCTGTTGCCGGTAGGTATACGTATCTAGCCCTGACTACACCCGGCTACCCGGGGTCTGGTTCCGCGGTGCCTGATCGAAGCCGAAGAACAGTTGTTTATTTTTTCTTCCCGAACAGCACTATGGTATAATCCAGCAGTTCACCTCCTCCGGGATCTCCGTGTCCCGGGATTACTATTTTTATATCCGGATGTTTTTCCTGCAGTTTTTTTATTGTTCCGGGCCAGGCCGAAGTATTCGCATCTTCCAGGTTTCCTTCTCCGGCACCGGAAGCCTTGACCAGGCAGCCTCCGAACACAATTTCTTCGCCGGGAAAATATCCCACAATATTATCGCGGGTATGCCCTTCTCCCATGTATTCCAGGTAAATATCCCTGTCACCAACCTTTAGCTCCTGCAAACGATCAAAACCGTGCTGAGGAACAGCAACTCCTTTGGCCCTGGCCAATGCTATTGTGGCATTACCGGCATAGGAAGGGATCTTTTTTTGATGGAATGCGTCGAGCCCTGCCAGGCAATCGTCATGGAAATGTGTGGGGACCACGGCCTTGATCCTGCAATTCAGAGAGTCCGAAATCCACCTGATCAATTCATCGGAAGCCAGAATGCTTCCGGGAGTATCAAGAACAACAGCTTCGTCCTTGTCAAAAAATATGGCCCCGTTACAGGACACCTTCCCGAAACCCTCGACATTCATAAATGAGGTATGGACGTAGGCATGATCGGAAATTTCACGGATCACCAGGGTTTCCGAAGTATAGTCCCCGGGTCTGTTTTTACCGGGCTTGGTCTGTCCGCATGCCCCTAATAAAAAGCCGGCCAGCAGGAATACGAAGTATTTCATTAGTATGTAGGATAAAAAGGTCTTTTGGGTTTTTATAGCTACGAAGCAAAAACTTCTTCTTCCACAAAATCGAAACGCACTATGCCGTCTTCGTCAATATCCTTCAGCTTTATCTTGTGCAACGTATTCACAAGTTCCGGGTTCCAGGGGGCCTTTACTTTTACATAGTTTTCGGTGAACCCGTGTATATACCCGGCCTTGTTCTCGCCTTCAAAAAGTACGGTCCGCGTAGTGCCCAGTTGGCTTTCGTAAAAGGCCCGCCGTTTTTTTACCGACAGTCCGCGCAGCATCTTGCTCCTTTTGGCACGGACCTTTTTGGGCACTACCTCGCCCATTTCCGCGGCAAGGGTGTTATCTCTTTCGGAATAGGTGAACACATGGAGATAAGAGATGTCCAGTTCATTCAGAAAATGGTAGGTTTCCAGGAAATGCTCATCCGTTTCCCCGGGAAAGCCTACAATGACATCCACTCCTATACAGGCATGCGGCATCACTTCCCTGATCTTGTGTACCCGGTCTGTATAAAGCTCCCGCAAGTACCTCCGGCGCATTCGTTTCAGAATATCATTGCTCCCGGATTGCAACGGAATGTGAAAATGAGGTACAAAAGTGCGGCTCCCAGCCACAAATTCTATGGTCTCGTTTTTGAGCAGATTGGGCTCTATGGAAGAAATGCGAAGGCGTTCTACCCCCTCCACCTCATCCAGGGCCCGTACCAGGTCCAGGAAGGTGTGTTCGTGTTTCTTGTTGCCGAATTCCCCTTTACCGTAATCACCGATATTGACCCCGGTAAGTACGATCTCTTTTATATTTTGTTCCGCTATTTCCGCGGCATTCTTCAATACGTTCTCCAGGGTATCACTACGCGATATTCCCCGGGCCAACGGAATGGTACAATAGGTACATTTGTAATCGCACCCGTCCTGGACCTTGAGAAATGCACGGGTCCTGTCGCCTATTGAGTAACTTCCCACATAAAAATCGGCTTCCTCGATCTCACAGGAATGTACTTCCCCGTAATCGTTTTTGGAAAGGTCATTGATATAATCGGTGATCTTGAATTTTTCGGTGGCGCCAAGCACGAGATCCACTCCGTCCACTGCGGCCAGTTCTTCTGGTTTAAGCTGAGCATAACAACCCACGGCCGCGACAAAGGCATTCTCATTCTTTTTCTGCGCCTTTTTCACCACCTGCTTAAACTGCCGGTCTGCATTTTCCGTGACCGAACAGGTATTTATAACATAGATGTCCGCAGTTTCCTCAAAATCCACACGGTCGAATCCCCTGTCCTGGAAACCACGGGCAATGGTAGATGTTTCTGAAAAATTCAGTTTGCATCCCAACGTGTAAAAAGCTACCTTTTTCCTCTGTTCCATTTGCCTGCTTGTTGTAAATTTTGAGAGCCTCTTCCAAAGACTTCGGGATGAGACTCTTATATTTATTCCGGGAGTGCAAAGGTACTTAAAGTATTTAGAACAGAATTAAGAGTTTGTTTAAATTTTACACTTAGTCCTTTACGGAGAGATTGTTGGGAGATTGATGAAGATTGAAACATTTTTTAAATTTCTCCTTCTACACATTCCATCAATCTTCCATCAATCTCATTCAATCTCCCAACAATCTTTTTTTAAAAAATTACGTAGCTTCGTAAGCTGTGATCAAAACCAGTTTATCATGTTACGAAAAATTACCCTGTTATTCCTTTTAGCCTCCCTCTCCTCTTCCATCAACGCCCAAACGAGTGACCTCTCTGTCGAAAAGATCATGCAGGACCCGCAGTGGATGGGCACTTTTCCTTCTGATATAAGATGGGGCGAGCACGGGGAAACCATCTATTTCAAATACAACCGGGACGGCGATCCGTCAGATTCGCTTTACCGCATCCGGATCAAGGCTCCGAAGACCATTGAAAAAGTCTCTGCAAAAGAAAAAACGGCCATGATCCCCCAAAACGGGGAATACAACAAGTCAAAGACCAAAAAAGTATACATTAAAGACAACACACTGTTCCTTTACGACCTGAAAAAACGGAAGAAAACTGAACTGTTGCAAACCGGAAACCCATTGGAATCCCCGAAATTCCTGGCCGATGAAAACCTGATAGCCTTTCGGTCCGGAAGCGATCTTTTTACTTATTCCACAGCTTCCGGAAAGATCAGGCAGCTCACCCGGATAAAAAGTGGTGCCCCGGCTACCGATGAGGAAAAGGAAGGCTCCGCCAAGAGCAAATGGCTGCAAAAAGACAACCTGAAACTGCTGCGGGTTGTACGTGAAAGAAAGGAAAAGAAAGAACAGGGCAAAACCTACCGGGAAATGACCAAAGAAAAAGAACCTTTCACCTTCTATTCCGGCAAAAAACAGGTGCTCGGCCTTCAACTTTCTCCCAACGAAAAATACGCTACCTTCAGCCTTATGACCAGGGAAAATACCGAAAAAACGATCGTTCCCGACTATATCGATGCATCGGGTTATACTACCGATCTGAATACCCGCGCAAAAGTGGGTATTGAAACAACCGAACGGGAATTAGCGGTATACAATCTCGAAAAAGACACCGTATATAGGGTATCAACCGGAAGCCTTCCGGGGATTAAGGACCTTCCGGATTATGTCAAAGACTATCCCGACCGGGAATGGAAATCGGAAGAACGGGAAGTCATCGCCTCCGGGGTTTCTTTTTCGGACAACGGGAAATATGCCATAGTCAACCTGCGTTCCAAAGACAACAAGGACCGGTGGATCGCCCTGCTCAATCCTGAGGACGGCAGCCTGAAAACCCTGGACCGCCAGCGCGACGAATCCTGGATCGCAGGCCCCGGGATCGGTTGGACCATGGGCGGAGGTACCCTGGGCTGGCTTCCGGACAATAAACACATTTATTTTCAGTCAGAAGAAACCGGGTATTCGCATCTCTATCTGCTGGATGTCACGACCGGGAAGAAAAAGGCACTGACTTCCGGAAAATTCGAGGTATTCAACCCTTTTCTATCCAAAGACGGCAAAAGCTGGTACCTGACCACTTCCGAAGTCCATCCCGGAGAGCGGCACTTCTACAAAATGCCTGTCTATGGCGGAAAGATGGAAAAACTCACTTCCATGACCGGGAACAATGAAGTATCGCTTTCCCCCGATGAAAAATACCTGGCCATACGGCACTCTTACAGCAATAAACCCTGGGAACTCTACCTGAAAAAGAACGCTTCCGGAGCCAAAGAGACGCAGCTCACTTCGGGACAATCGGAGGCTTTCAGGGCCTATCCCTGGCGCGATCCGCAGCTTATTCGCTTTACTGCGGCCGATGGTACAGCCGTCCCTGCACGCCTGTATGTTCCGGAAGACAACGTAAAGAACAACGCTGCCGTAATTTTTGTTCACGGGGCAGGATACCTGCAGAATGCTCATAAATGGTGGTCGCTCTACTTCCGGGAATACATGTTCCACAATCTGCTGACCGACCTCGGGTATACCGTACTCGACATCGACTACCGTGGCAGTGCGGGCTACGGCAGGGACTGGCGCACCGCCATTTACCGGCACATGGGAGGAAAAGATCTCTCCGACCAGGTGGACGGGGCAAAATACCTGATAGCCGAATACGGTATTGACAAAGATAAAGTAGGGATTTACGGCGGAAGTTATGGCGGGTTCATCACCCTGATGGCCCTGTTCAACGAAGGAGACACCTTTGCTTCCGGCGCTGCATTGCGGTCGGTAACGGACTGGGCGCATTACAATCACTGGTATACATCCAGCATTCTGAACGAACCTTTTAACGACCCTAAAGCATACCGGAGATCCTCCCCTATTTATTTTGCAGAAGGATTAAAAGGCAACCTGCTCATTGCCCACGGCATGGTCGATGTAAACGTACATTTCCAGGATGTGGTAAGGTTGTCACAACGCCTCATAGAACTGGGCAAGGACAATTGGGAGATGGCCGTTTACCCGGCCGAAGACCACGGCTTTGTAGAGCCCAGTAGCTGGACGGATGAATACAAACGTATCCTGAAACTGTTCAACACCACCCTGGAAGGAAAGTGAGAAAGTGAGAAGGTGAGAGGGTGAGAATTTGAAAATTAACTAATTGACTTATTACTACCCTCTCACCTTCTCACTTTCTCACCCTCTCACATCTACTCTTTTCGCCATTTTTTTGTCAGCTCAAAGACCTTTTCCAGAATTCCGGCATCCACATCCGTAAATTCCACATTTCTCCGCACTGCGGCCCTTTGGGCGGACGCAACGGCCTTGGGCAACGTATAGATGGTAAAACCGCTGGCCCCTCCCCAGGAAAAATCAGGAACGAAATTCCGGGGCAGTCCGCTTCCGTAGATATTCGTATTCACCCCTATGACCGTTCCGGTATTGAACATCGTATTAATACCGCACTTACTGTGGTCGCCCATCATAAGTCCGCAAAACTGCAATCCTGTTTTTTTGAATCGCTCCGTTTCATAGCTCCACAGTTTCACCTCGTCATAATTGTTCTTCATATTGGAGTTGTTCGTATCCGCCCCGATATTGCACCACTCCCCGAGCACGGAATTTCCCAGAAAGCCTTCGTGGCCCTTATTGGAATAAGAGAACAGAACGGAGTTGTTTATTTCCCCGCCAACCTTACAATTGGGGCCTACGGTCGTGGCCCCGTATATTTTGGCGCCCATCTTTACAATACTTCCCTCACAAAGCGCAAAGCCTCCCCGGATATGACAGCCTTCCATGACCAGGGTGTTCCTGCCGATATAGATAGGACCATCAGCAGCGTTCAGGGTGGAAAAATAGAGCCGGGCTCCTTCTTCTATAAATATGTTTTCAGGGGCAATGACCTGTATACCTTCCGGTATAGGCTCGCTTTTCCTGCCTTTGGTAAGGAGTTCAAAATCGGCCTGGAGGGCTTCCCGGTTCCGGGAGAAGATGTCCCAGCTGTTTTCGATACGTATCAGATCTCCGTCGTATTCCTTTCTTTCGAAAGCGGAAAGATCTGTTTCCTGTCGGGCTTCGGTGCTGTAAAACGCAATAAGTTGTTCTCCCTGAAATACTGCTTCCCCGGGTTGCAGGCCTTTCACCATGGCCACTAATTCCGCAGTGGGTAAAAAGGAGGCATCGATAAGGATGTTTTCCCGGGCTTCCACCAGAGGAAATTTAACAGACAGATAATCTTCCGTAAGGGTCGATGTTCTTTCTTCCAGCAGTTTTTCCCATTTCTCCCGGACGGTCAGTATCCCTACACGGATATCCGCAACGGGCCTCGTAAAAGTAAAAGGCAACAGCGCATTACGAACAGGGCCGTCAATAAGAATATAGTTCATATGTGTGTGAGTTTTGTGTAAAAATAAAAAAACCCCTGATTTCTCAGGGGTCTGTATACTTTAAGTTTGCGATAATTATTTTTTGAACTTCGCGTATTTGTTCTTGAACTTGTCAATACGTCCGGCAGTATCCACCAGTTTGGATTTACCGGTATAGTAAGGGTGAGAAGTTCTGGAGATCTCCAGCTTTACCAGCGGGTATTCCGTACCTTCCACTTCTATGGTTTCTTTGGTTTCTGCAGTGGACTTGGTGATAAAAACATCGTCGTTAGACATGTCTTTAAACGCCACTAATCTATAATTTTCCGGATGTATGCCTTTTTTCATCGCCGTTATATTTATTTCTTTCTCCTAAAATTCGAGGTGCAAATTTAAGTATATTTACAGAATAAACAATAGCTGTTTCAAAAAAATTATCCTTTTTGAAAATATTGTTTGTAAAGATGTAACAAAATCCCCTGTTTTACCACTAAATAAGTACTTTTAACCAAACTATTTAATCATGGAAGAAAATCTACAACCTAAAACGGGAAAGTTAGCTTTGAATTACGGGCTCCTCACAGGGGGGATCATGGTACTCTTCGGTATAATGCTATACATTATGGATATGCATTATCAAAGAAGCTGGACCATAGCTATCGTAAACTACATTATTCTGGCCCTTGGTATTATTATAGCCATGGTTCAGTTCAAAAAATTGAACGGCGGGTTCCTTTCCCTGTCCCAATCCCTGAAAGCAGGACTGGGAGTTGCCCTGATAGCTGCTCTTATCTCCGTGGTCTATTCGCTTTTACTCGCTTATGTAATAGACCCTGAAATGATGGACAAATCCTTTGAACTGGCCCGGCAGGAACTTCAGAATTCAGGGAAACTCACAGATGAGCAGATTGAAACACAAATGGAAGTGGGACGAAAATTTGCATGGATCGGCTATCCCGTCATTATTATCTTCAATCTTTTCATTGGTTTTATAATTTCGCTGATTACCGGGGCATTCCTGGGGAAATCAAAACCTAAGGAATAGCTTACCGGTTGATATATAGAAAGTATATATTCTAAAGTATATATTCTAAAGTATATATTCTATGGAAAAGATTGGAAAACTTGTCACTTTGGATAAGTTCCATTATTCCAGACACTACCTTATTCAAAGTGAAGAAGTCCTTGTATTACGTATACTTAATCAAAGGCAGGATTTTTAGTCTCTTCCAACAAACAACAGTCCAAAACAAACCGATGAAACAATTTTGTGTAAATTTGGGAAGTATTTCTTAATATTTGCCGATGAACATATCTGTAGTAATACCACTACTTAACGAACAGGAGTCTTTACGGGAATTACACGATTGGATTGCACGGGTAATGCAATCCAATCGCTTTTCTTACGAGATTCTTTTTATCGACGACGGCAGCACGGACGGTTCCTGGGAGATCATAACCGCCCTGGCTGAAGAGGATGAGGCAATAAAAGGCATCCGTTTTTTTCGGAATTACGGTAAATCACAGGCACTGCATGCCGGGTTTAGAATGGCCCAGGGCGATGTAGTGATCACCATGGATGCCGACCTGCAGGACAATCCCGAAGAGATCCCGGAAATGTACGATCTCATCACCCGGCAGCATTATGACCTCATCTCGGGCTGGAAAAAAAAGAGATACGATGCCGTCCTTACCAAAAACATCCCTTCCAAACTCTTTAACTGGGCGGCGAGAAAAACGTCGGGGCTAAGACTCCACGATTTCAACTGCGGACTTAAAGCCTACAAAAAGGAGGTCATTAAAAATATTGAGGTTTACGGCGAAATGCACCGGTATATTCCTGTCCTGGCCAAAAACGCAGGGTTTGGGCGTATAGAAGAAAAAGTGGTCAAGCACCAATCCCGCAAATACGGGAAAACAAAATTCGGAATGGAGCGCTTTATCCACGGTTTCCTGGACCTCATTACCATATGGTTCCTCTCGCGCTTCGGCAAAAGGCCCATGCACCTCTTCGGTGCCCTGGGCGTACTGATGTTCCTCATCGGTTTTCTTTCGGCCGGTTTTATAGGGGCCGATAAACTGTACAAGTTATATCACAATCTACCTACTATACTGGTTACGCGGAATCCGTGGTTTTTTATAGCTTTGGCCACAATGATCATAGGTTCGCAGCTTTTTCTTGCCGGATTTTTGGGTGAGATCATCCTCCGAACAAAAACAAAGAACGACCGGTATAAGATTTCCGGCACACTCAACGTTGATGAAAGAAAGAAAAACCAGGATCACACAAAAGACCATACTCCCATTTGACCTGACCGTGGCGGGAGATCATCATAAACAAACAGACTATCAGTATATAACAAACATACAACGCACTAAAAAATGCAAATTGAAGATCACATTTTAAAAAAGGCAAACGAGTGGCTCAGCCCCGCTTTTGACGATACTACCAAAGAAAAAATAAAGGAAATGATGGAGGCTTCGCCCAAAGAACTGACAGAGTCCTTCTACAAGGACCTGGAATTCGGAACGGGCGGTATGCGCGGTATTATGGGTACGGGAAGCAACCGGATCAACAAATATACCCTTGGAAAAAACACCCAGGGCCTCAGCGACTATATCAAAAAAACCTATCCCGGGGAAGACCTCAAGGTGGCCATTGCCTATGACTGCCGTCATAACAGTGATACCCTGGCCAGGCTGGTGGCCGAAGTTTTCTCGGCCAACGATATTAAAGTATATCTCTTTTCCGCATTGCGCCCCACCCCGGAACTTTCTTTTGCGGTAAAACACCTCGGCTGCCACTGCGGTATTGTACTTACTGCTTCTCACAACCCGCCCGAATACAACGGCTACAAGGTATATTGGGCCGATGGCGGACAGATCGTACCGCCCCAGGATGCGGGGATCATTGCAGAGATCAATGCCACTTCTTTCGAGGACATCCGTTTTTCTCCGAAAGACGAACTCATAACATTCATAGACAAGGAAGTCGACGAAGTGTTTATTTCCGCTTCAGTAGATAACGGTAGTTTTAATGCCAGGGGAAAAGACGATTTCAAGATCGTGTTCACTTCGCTGCACGGAACCTCCATCACTACATTGCCTGAAGTATTGAAAAGGGCCGGCTATAAAAACGTATATGTGGTAGAAGAACAGGCTACGCCCGATGGGAACTTCCCTACCGTAAAGTCTCCCAATCCGGAAGAGCCGGAAGCCCTGACCATAGCCCTGCAAAAAGCCGAAGAGATCGGGGCTGACATGGTGATAGGTACCGACCCCGACAGCGACCGCCTGGGCATAGCCGTACGAGACGACAAGGGCAAACTCATATTGCTCAACGGTAACCAGACCATGGTGCTGATGACCAAATTTTTGCTGGACCAGTGGAAAAAGGACGGCCGTATAAACGGGAAGGAATTTATTGGCTCCACCATCGTATCTACACCTATGATGCACAAACTCGCCGAAGCCTATGGGGTGGAATGCAAAGCAGGGCTCACCGGGTTTAAATGGATCGCCAAAATGATAAAAGACCATCCGGAACAGCCGTTTATCGGTGGCGGAGAGGAGAGTTTCGGTTTTATGGTAGGCGATTTTGTACGGGACAAGGACGCCATAACCTCTTCCCTGCTCGCCTGTGAGATCGCTGCCGAAGCCAAAGCCGAAGGCAGCACCCTGTACAAAAAACTCCTGCAGATGTATGTGGATTTCGGGTTTTACAAGGAACACCTGGTTTCCCTGGTCAAAAAAGGAATGGAAGGTGCTGAAGAGATCAAACAGATCATGACAGACCTCAGGAACAAGCCCCTGAAGGAGATCAACGGGTCTAAAGTGACCCTGATCGAAGACTATCAGAGTTCCGTGGCACACCACATGACAACCGGTGAGGAAAAGACTATCGATCTCCCGAAGTCCAACGTACTTATATACTATACCGAAGACGGCAGCAAGATCGCTGCACGTCCCAGCGGGACCGAACCCAAGATAAAGTTCTATGTCAGCGTAAACACAAAACTCGATTCGACAGACGAATTTGAAAAAACGGAACAGGAACTCCGTAACAGGATAGACAACATTATCAGCGAACTCGGTATATAGGTTACATGTTGCAGGTTTGGGTGGTTGCTTGTTCCTAAACCTGCAACTTTGAACTTTAAACTATACACTCATAACTCTTTTGAATGAATTATTTTAAAAAGATCTTTCGCTTTGCCCGGCCGTATAAAAAATATGCAGTACTCAATGTGATCTGCAATATTTTCTATGCACTATTTGCGACGCTTTCTATGGTGTCTCTCATTCCCATGCTCACTGTACTCTTCAAAGAGGAGAAACGTATAGAGATCCCCCCTGTCTACGAGGGGCTTGGGCACCTCAAATCATACCTGGAAGATTATCTCAATTATTATATAACCACTACCATAGACAGCCAGGGGCCGGAATATACCCTCGGGGTCATGGTGGCAATCATTATTTCCCTGTTCCTCCTGAAGAATATTTTTAACTACCTGGCCATGTTCTTTATTACCTTTCTTCGCAACGGAGTTTTAAAGGACGTGCGTAACGCCATGTATAAAAAGGTAGTAGAATTGCCCATCGCCTATTTTTCGGAAAAACGGAAAGGAGATGTCATTGCCCGTATATCTTCGGATGTACTGGAAATACAGCACTCTTTTCTCTCTATCCTGGAACTGGTGGTCCGTGAGCCCCTTACCATTATTTTTACCATTGTGGCCATGTTCGCATTGAGCCCTAAGCTCACCCTGTTTGTGTTTATTTTTATTCCTATATCGGGATTTATTATTTCTGCCATTGGCAAAAGACTGAAGAAACAATCGGACAAGGCACAACTGGAGCAAGGTTACTTTCTATCTGTGATCGAGGAAACGCTCGGAGGACTTAAGGTTATCAAAGGATTTAATTCCGAAAGCTATTTCAACAAACGGTTCGGGGATTCCACAAAACGGTTCTACAACCTGTCCAACAGGATACTCAACCGCCAGAACCTCGCTTCTCCGACAAGTGAATTCATGGGTATCATTGTCATTGCCATACTACTGTGGTATGGCGGGCATATGGTCCTAATAGAAAAAAGCCTTAACGGGCCTACATTTATTACGTATATGGGACTGGCCTATAACATCCTCACCCCGGCAAAAGCCATTTCCAAGGCTTCCTATGGAGTTAAAAAGGGAAATGCCGCCGCCGAGAGGGTACTCGCTATCCTCGAGGAAGAAAACCCCATTGCAGATATCGAAAATGCTGTGGTTAAGGACCATTTCGAAAAGGATATAAAAGTAGAGCACATCGATTTCCGGTATGAAGAGGAAAATGTGCTGAAAGACTTCTCCCTGCACATCCCCAAAGGAAAAACGGTGGCCCTGGTGGGACAGTCCGGAAGCGGAAAAAGTACTATTGCCAACCTGCTTACCCGTTTTTACGACGTACAGCAAGGCCGTATTGCCATAGACGATACGGATATCCGGGATATGGAACTACACTCCCTTCGCGGATTGATGGGACTTGTGACCCAGGACTCTATCCTCTTTAACGATACGGTAAAAGCCAATGTATCCCTCGGAAAAGAAGATGCTACGGATCAGGAAGTCGAGGACGCCCTGAAAGTGGCCAATGCCTACGAATTTGTCCGGGAGCTCCCCCAGGGCATACACACCAATATAGGAGACAGTGGCAACAAGCTCTCAGGCGGACAAAAACAACGCCTCAGTATTGCCCGCGCCGTACTGAAAAACCCGCCCATAATGATCCTGGACGAAGCTACTTCGGCCCTGGATACCGAAAGCGAAAAACTGGTACAGAAGGCCCTGGAAAACATGATGAAAAACAGGACCTCCGTGGTCATTGCCCACCGTCTTTCCACCATACAGAATGCCGACCTCATCGTTGTGATGCAGAAAGGAAAAATCGTGGAACAGGGTACACACGACGAACTGATAGCCGGGAATGGCACCTACAAGAAACTGGTGGATATGCAGTCTTTTGACTAAAACGGGGTAAACATAAAAAAACATCCGCCCGTATATAGGCGGATGTTTGTGCTCACAGTAAGATTTGGGCTTTTTTCACCCTATATGAAGCAAAAAAAGTGTTGGTTGGTCAAAAAGTTGACCCGAAGATAACCATATTTTTCTTTATTCATCAACAAAAACACAAAAAAATAGATATTAAACTTAACTTTCATCCCTTTTTTTGTTAATTTGATACTTTGAAATTTCACAATACATTCACAACTTAATTTACAAAAAACATCTGGTGCCAGATTCCATATTAATCAGCCGGTTAAAAGACAGTAATACACGCGAAGAGGCGTTCAGAGAGTTGGTCTCTCAATACAAGGAGAGGTTATACTGGCATATTCGGCGAATGGTAATAGACCATGACGATGCAGACGATGTACTCCAGAATACATTTGTAAAAATATACCGGAATATCAATTCCTTTAAGCAGGAAAGCAGCCTGTTTTCGTGGATGTACCGCATTGCCATTAACGAATCCATCACTTTCTTAAATGCAAAGGCCCGGCGAAAAGGTATCAGTAATACCGAGCTGCAGGAAAACCTGGTCAAAAACCTGAAGGCCGATGTTTATTTTAACGGGAACGAAATACTATTGAAACTGCAACAGGCCATAGCCACCCTGCCCGACAAACAGAAACTGGTGTTTAACATGAAATATTTTGAAGAACTCACCTACGAGGAAATGTCCGAGATACTGGAAACTTCCGTAGGTGCATTGAAAGCCTCATACCATCATGCCGTTAAAAAAATAGAACAGTTTTTAACAGCAGATTAAACCTTATATTTTCAAAACAGTCAAATAGTTATGAAATATCATAAAAAAGATAGGGAGGGAGATTTCCGGGTGCCGGAAGACTATTTCGACACTTTGGAAGACCGGATCATGCAGACGGTTTTGCGCGAGGGAAAATTACCGCAAAAAGACGGTTTTGAAATCCCCCCGGACTACATGGACCAGGTAGAGGGCCGGATCATGACGGTGCTCGAAACACAGGACAAGCACAAAAACACCCCGGCACCACGGAAAAAGACACCTGTATATACCCTGCGCGATATTGCTTATGCCATCTCGGCCGCTGCCGCTGCCGTGGTGATCTTAACAACAGTATTTCACGCAGACCTCTCTTCTCCGGAACGCAACAACACCAATACCATGGTTAACCTGGCTCCGGAAGACATTGAGTTTTATATGGAAAACGATATGTTACCCCTGTATGGCCAGGACATTACCGAAATGCTGGACACTACCGACCTGAACGCCATTAGCTTCTCTACCCTGGAAGATGAAGAAGTCATAAGCTACCTGGAAGAACACCTGACAGATTATTCCGATTTAAACTTTGACAATTGATACATCCCTATGTATAAAAATCAACAACCATGAGATCATATAAAATACTATATTGCGCCCTTTTGCTGTTGTTTTTCTCCTTTCCTGCTGCACATGCCCAGGAAAAGAGCAAAAAAGAACGGATAAAAACCCTGAAAGTGGCCTATATTACTGAAAAACTTTCTCTCACCACCTCAGAAGCACAAAAGTTCTGGCCCGTTTACAATACCTATTATGACAATGTATCCCGGTTGAGACACCAGGAACACAAAAATATCAAGCACAAGATAAGAAGCGGGGAAATAGACCAGATGTCCGACAAAGAAGCCAACCAGCTCCTGGCTCAACTGGAAGATATCGAGAAAAAAGTTTACGAAGAAGATGTGCTCCTCACCAAAAAACTGAAAAAAGTGCTGCCTGCCAAAAAGATACTGCTCCTCAAAAGGGCAGAAAAAGACTTTTACCGGGAATTATTGTACAAACTGAAAGGAAAGCATAAGGACAGGGATAAAGACAGGTAGACTAAATTTGCAAAAGCCCCTGTAATTCTCCCCGTCCTGCTATCGGGCTTCTCCTCCGTTTTTTATAACCGGACTTCAAATACATTTCCGTCCTGGTACATATTCCAAAATTGCAGTGCAATATTGTCGGGATCATATAAAGCAGATCCTTTAGTGACATATCCATTAATTGTGAGTGTGCCGACATAGATACCGGTCCCTTTTAAAGCCTCTTTCAGGCTCATTGCCAGGTTTCTCAGCCCGGCCTTTCCGGCAGACAGTGAAGCGTATTGCGGATTGGGATATATGCCAATACCTCCGCCGGTGATCAAAATTGCGCCTTTTGAGGTTATCAGGTCTTCCTTGAATAATTGTGCACAGGTAAGAAGCCCGGCCGCATTCACTTTAAAATCTTCGATAAGTTGTGCTGTTGTTTCTTCGAACACTTCCACATTTCTGATATGGGCAGCATTGTAGTGCAGAACATCAATAGTGTTAAAAGTCTCCCTTATTTCGGTGACAGCCCTTCCGATGTCTTTCTCATCCGTAACGTCAGCAGAAAAAAAATACACCCCTTCTCCGGATATCTGTTTTTTCAGTTTTACAACATTCCTGGATACCAGGGCCACACGAAACCCGCGGGACAGGAACAAACAGGCTACGGAAAGGCTTATGCCACTACCCGCGCCTATAATAACCATGGTCTTCTTCATATTCTTGTTTTTATATGTATCAGATAATTGATAAAGATTTATAGTAGTCTTTATTGATTTGACCATACCGCAAATCGCAGAAGTAAAAGTTTGAATCACTTCTTTGCAGGACAAGTTACTTATTTAATTAGTTACTAAAAGAAACTAATGGTATATTTGGCTTAAAAAGTGGTTACCAAAAAGTAACTATTTTAAATTTATCATGAAAAGACCGAGAATATACAACAACCCTGAAAACTGCCCTGTACTGCATACGGCGCATATCCTGGGCAGCAAGTGGAACCCCGTGATCCTTTACTGTCTTATGAATGGAAACGTTCGCTTTGGAAAGTTTACAGTACTCATCCCCACCATATCGAGAAAAGTTCTATCCGAGCAGTTAAAGGAACTGGAACACCATGGCCTGATCATCCGGAAAGTATATCGGGAGAAACCTCCCAGGGTAGAATATTCCCTGAGCCCAAAAGGATTGAGCATTATCCCTGTTATCGATGCCATGTGTGCATGGGGACGTGGTGATATGGAAAACCCAGCCAGTTTATCCGTTTATCCAAAGCAGGAAATATCAGATCATTGAAAATAAAATGCCCCTTCAAGTCATATTCAACGACTTAAAAGGGCAGCTTTATCCTTTTATAACAAATCTGTTGTGCTATTCTTTTGCTATACTATAAGTTGTAAAATGCCATATGTATTCATAATCCTTGTCTTTAAAAGTACCCGGCACCTGTTCTTTATGGGAAGTCTCGACCACGTATCTCTCATTCCACGGAAGGGAAAAGGAAACCTTTCCGTCCTCGCCGGTATGCAGAGTCTTTTCCCAGCCTCCGGGCAGGAAGACCTTCAGCTCATTTTCCGCCAGCGGTTTTCCGTCGTAAAGCAGTTGCAGGGAGATCCCCTCCCCTTCCTCCAGCGGGATTATTTCGAGTTTTGACAATGAAGAAGCCTTTTGATCTCCACTTGTTTCAGCCCCCACATATATCGTGGCCACAGAAGCGTATTCCGTTTTGAAAATGCCGAGATCGTACTCGGTATAATCCACCACTTGTACATTGTTGTTGGTGAGGACTACCCGGTAAACCCCTGGAACTTTGGGAACAAAAGAAGCTGTGTAATGGTCGGCTGCCGCTTTCCTGTTTAGTATGGTCTTCTTTCCCTCCGGGCTTATAAGGTGGAGCGTAAAATCTTCGGCATTCGTAAAATGTCCGTCTGTTTTTTCCTTTTGTCCGAGGCTGTATTCGCCAAAATACACCCGTACTTCATGCGATTGGCCCGGTTTTCCTTTTGCACCTGTTTCCAGCCACAGAAAATGGGCGTTTGCCTGTTGTAGTGCCAGGACGGCAATGGCCAGTAAAATCAGTTTTTTCATTGTAATGGATTTTTAGTTATCAAAATTTTGCTTTTCTGTTTTTAGTTAAAATCTGTATCCAAGGGTTAGGCGAAAATTCCTTCCGGGTTCGTTTTGTTGGGAATAAAAGAACCGGGGATTCCCCTGATCGTCCTTTGTACTGTATGAAGAGCCTGAGAACAGGTATTCATTGAGCAGGTTATTAATATTAAGGGCCACCCGGAATTTCCTGCCTTCCCAGCTTAATGCCCCGTCCAGGCGAAAATAATCGGGTAGTGACTGTGCTCCTTCTACTCCCCATACGGAATCCCAGGTAGAACGTTTGGCCATGTAGAGATATCCAGCCGATATGCTGAGGCCACTCAGTTTGGTATCCTGAAGGGTGTACTTCAACCAAGCGTTACTCATATGCCGGGCATGACCGCCTACCCTGTTCCCTATTTTGGTCTTATCTGTATCCTTGTTCACCCTTACGTCGGTATAAGCATAGTTCAGGATAACGTTAAGCCCGGGAATGATCTCTCCCTGAAGGTCAAACTCCCCTCCCATGGATCTCACTTCTCCCAGTTGTATGGAGCTGTTCAGAGGGTCTTCCGGGTCGGCCGTTAACATGTTTTCCTTGGTTACCCTGAAATAGGAAAATGAAGTGTTCCATTTACCGCCAAACCATTTTCTCTTGATTCCTCCTTCTATATTGTTCCCTTCAATGGGACTGAAGGTATTTCCTTTTCTGTCTGTTCCTGCTTGTGGCAAAAACGCCTGGTCGTAGAGTCCGTATACCGAAGTATTATCATCTATGGAAAAACTCAAACCTGCCCTCGGGGTAAACTTACCGTCGGAAGTTTTACCGGACCATGAAGATTCATCCAGGTTCGTGTAACGCCCTGCCAGCGTAAGCCTCAGCCTGTCGTTCAGAAATCCCAGTTCGTCCTGTACGTAGTATGCCGTGTATTGTTGTTCTACAATGGTCCCAGCCTCACCGGCCCTTTTGCGAAGGCTTGTGGAATGGTCCAGTTCGGGGATTATCACGTGAGAGTTATCAGGGGCATAAATATTAAAAGGATGATCTTCCGGATCGATGCGGTGGGACTCGTCCCAATCATATAATATATCCCTGGCCCCTACATCTATACCGGCCAGTATACGATGCGTAACAGGGCCGGTTTTTACTTCTCCGTTTACAAATACCTGGCCCAGTTTATGCTCTTCCTGGCCGTCGAAAATATACAGGTCCCGATAGATATCTCCATTTTCTTCTACGGCGCCGGGCCAGATATCCGACCCTTTTTGTGTGCCGTTCAAATACCCCAGCTGGGCTGTCATCGTCCAGTTGTTGTCCAGCTTGTGTTCCAGGGTAACAAAAGCCGAATGCTCCTTGTTTACAGTAGGGTCTATCCCCGGATGGGTGATACTCAGGTCCCTGGGAACATCTCTGTATCCTTTGGGTGAGAACACATAAGGCGATCCCAGGTCGGGCACTTTGGAATACTGATAGGTGTATTGTGCCGTAAGAGATGTATTTTCATTAAAAAGGTATTTCAATGAGGGGGCCAGCAGGTATTTATCGTGAAAACCGTATTCCTGGAACGATTTCTGGGTATGCCCCATACCGTTAAAGCGGTAAAGCAGCTTACCTGCCCTGTCCATCTTCCCTCCGATATCTACCGTAGCCCGTTGCAGCCCATAGCTCCCGGTAGATAAGGTTACTTCCCTTACGGAATTTTTGGTCGGGGTCTTGGTCACGATATTATACAATCCGGCGGGTTCTCCGGCAGATAGCATAAACCCGGCCGGGCCTTTTACGATCTCTATACGTTCTACCATGGCCATATCTTCTGCTACGGGGCCCCATCGGGTAGTGAAATTCATACCATTCCTGAAAGCCGGAATACGGAAACCACGCATGTTTACCCGGGCGTAATTGCCCCAGTGTTCCATGACCATTACACCGCTCACGTTACGGCCCACGCCTTCTCTCATTCCAAAAATTTGCTGGTCCCGGAGCACATCGTCGGTAATGACCTGTATGTTTTGCGGTATTTTTATGAGTTCCTGGTTCAAACGAAGGCTGGGAGAAACATTCTCCACCTTATATTTTTCCTTTTTGTGCCCGGAAAGCACTACTCCGCCCAACTGGCTCACCTCGGGCTCCAGTACAATATTCAACTGCCGGGTCTCCCCTTCTCCGAGCTGTATTTTCTGGTACGCGGTTTTATAGCCCACTACGGAAGCCCTTACCGTGTATGCTCCTTCAGATAGTCCCTTTATCCGGTAATAACCGTCAGATTTCGAAGAGACACCCCGGCCGGAGTTTTCTATAACAATGTTGGTCCCTTCGAGGGGGGCGCCTTCCGTATCTGTAATATATCCCTGGATAGCGGCATTGTTCTGTTGTGCAAAAGTCCATGTGGAAATTGCGATAAGGCATACCACAAGTATGGTTCGTATTTTCATTGCATTTATTTTTATTTAGATTCAATTAACATAAATGCAAATCTATTTAAGGAAAAGTTAACAGCAAAACTCTTTTTGCTATTTTTATTATTTAGGACTTAAATTTAACATAACAACGCGTATATCACAGGAAGTCAAAAAATTACATTCCAGATCCATCCCCATAACCGCGTGTAGTATTTGCAAAGGGAGTATTTTATTTTACTATACTTCTTCTATTAAAGCATGTTTTTTCTCCTGGGGTGATCTTTTTACCTTTTTTACCGGTACGGCAGCCTGCTTTCGTTTTAGCTTCAGCCCTACAATGAGTGTCGTCACCGAAAGGATGATCCAGAAAGCATCGATAAAGAAGATCCCGTAGTCGCCTGCGGATAACGTTATCCACATCCAGTTTCCGGACACCACACCATTGACCACAGGCACCAGGAAGCCTATCAGGGAACCGCTTATCAGCGTATATTTATTGGTGAAGTAATTGTCTCTTTTAACCGTAAATAATACAGAAAGGAGCAACCAGCTATAAAAGAATATCCGATATATCCAGGTAATCCTGGACGGGTCAAAATCATGCACAAAAGCCTTGACCCCGACAAAAGTAAGTGCGGTTGCGGGATACATGCTGAGGCATATGGCAAGGTAGATCCATACCAGCCAGGCATTAAAACGCCGTTTCTTTTCAGAAACGCTTTTCCTGTCCCGGGCCACAAGCCATATCATAACTCCGGATATGATCACGAAACACGACACCATTCCCAGGATAAAATAAATGATCCGCAGTCCCAGTCCGCCAAAATCACCAAAATGCAGTTTCTGCAAAACGTTTACAGCCCCGTCCAGGTAGGACGTATTCCCGAAAGGGCTTTTTTCATAGACCACTTCCCCGGTGGAAGCCTCAAAGACCATTTTTCCCTTACCGGTAAAATCCATTTTGTTCGAAGGGACGCCTTCTACCGAAACATGCATCCCCGTGTCGCCATAATTGTAAACGGTCACCGTCTTTACTTCAAAATCCTTCCACTCGTTCTTTGTTTTTTGCACCAGGGCATTGACACTTACCGGAGACTCCTGTTTTTCCATGTTCATGGCATAGCCTGCATTACCGATCCCGAAATCCTGGTACATTTTCCCCGCATCGTTATCATACAACAAGGCAACTACCGGCGGCGCCATGAGCGAAGTACTTATAATAAGATAGGTGCCCGTAAGTGCATAAACGAACTGGTAGGGCAGCCCCAGTATTCCCAGTGTGGTATGCGCGTCCGTCCAAAGCGTTTTCAGTTTGGCCCGGGGGCGGAAGTTATAAAAATTGGTCACGATCTTATTCCAGTGCACCAAAACCCCGGTAATGACGGCAAACAGAAAAAAGAAAGCCACCAGGCCCGCAAGCAGGTAGCCGGAAGTCCCGAAAAAGTTGAGCTGTGCAAAAAAGTGCAGGCGGTAGAGAAACTCTCCTATCGAATAATTACTGAAGTAGTCATACGTACCAAAGTCTTTCTTGTCCATATAGAAAAACTTACTTGTGGCAGCTTCTTTCGGGGCCAGGGTATCTTTGGAAGGGGTCAGGCTCACATTCACCCGCCTTTCTTCATAATATTGGTTGAATGTAATATCCCGGCCATATACAGGCTCCCCGAGGCTTATAGTATCCAGTAAGCGGTCGAAATCCGTACCGTTCAATCCCACTTCTTTTACGGGTTCGTTCCGTTCCCAGCTGATGATCTCATCCCTGAAAAAGGAAAAAGACCCGGCAAAAAAGATAACATAGAGTGCCGCACTGATCACAATGCCGCTTATGGTGTGAGTGTTAAAAAGAACGTTGTAGATTCTATTGCTCATAAGATTTGATATTGTTCCTGAAGTACGAAGTTGGAAATACGAAGTATAGGGTCTGAAGTTATATTTACTTCTAATTTCGTACTTCTAACTTCGTACTTTATCATAAGATCATTTGTCCTTAAACTATGGGATTATACATCTTTCCCACATATATCAACACGGAAAAAAGCAGGGTCGCTAACAGGTAAATCCCCCATATTTTCCAGCCGTTCCTGGCCAGGAATGCCAGCAGGAACAACACTGCCCAAAGCAAAAATCCGGCATAGCGGAGGGTCATCAGTACATTCACATGGTCCACCCAGAAAGCGAGGGCCATGTGAAATGTGACCGCCACCATATATCCGCCGATAAAACCGGCAGTGATCTTGGCAAAACGCTGGCTTACGGAATGGGTCAAATATTTTTTATTCGCAGGCATGCTTTACAAATATTCAAAGGTTAGAGCCAGAATAAGGATCAGGGCCAATGTCCTGTAACCTACAAAACGCAGCGGGGCCAGCAACACGATAAGGCTTCCCACGGTCATCAATATCACGAAAAAAGCAAATACCCCGGCGCCAAAACCATAATAAAAAACGGAAAGCACCACAGCCATGAGTAAAAAGAGCAATCCCACTACCCTACTCTGCTTCCGGTTGGCCTGCATCCACTGCTCAACCCTGAGGGTACGGCTCAGCAAAGCCTTTTTCGACGCCTGATAGTGCGCATAGAAACCCAAAAATGAAATAAGCGTGATCAGCGTGGTCATAAGCTTCCTTATTTTGACTAATTCTAAACAATGGCAAATATAACAACCGCAACAAGACAAAACCAAATTTATTTAGATTAATTTTAAACAAAATAGCATTAATATTTGTGCATCGCCATTCACTGCCTAGCTTGTGGCTTCCTCTATTTCAAACGCTTTTTACGTAGTGGAGAATTATATTCTGCTTGTTCAGGATATCAATCAAAAAACGGGTTTAACTAAAAAAGTCAAACCCGTTTAAATACCTTTAAGTAAAATATGGGTGGTATCTTCCGTTAAAAATGCTGTTGTTACCGCAACTATACCTCTTTCCCGGATATTGTTACCAGATTTTCCTGCTCTATATTTCAATAAAGTATGATGTAATTGCCTTTACTTTTGTTGCTTTTACCCCACTGAATTCGTAAAAGTCCGAAAACGCATATTTTTTGCCATTCTGCATTTTCACTATTCCATTTAAAGCGCCTTCTTTTCCGTGCGTCACAATCTTGTCGATTATTAATTCGGACACTTTTCGGATCTTCGTTTTCCCTATCTCATCAGTAAATTTTTCCTTGCCTTCAATAATCCGGTCCCCAATTAAATTCCACACTATTCTATCCGTTACGCTTTCGGTCAGAAACGCTGTATTTCCCTTTGCAAAGGCGATAATGATCTCCTTTAGGAATTGCTTTTTCGGTGCATTTCCGCAATCGGGGCTTACTGTAATTTTTGTCATTTCAGGTGAGTTAATAAATTAATGGTTGTGCCGTCGGGTTTTCTTTAGATGCAAAGGTCAGTATCCATCAGCAAATGGATATTTTGTTTTTCACTTTAATAATTTTGTTTTTTTTAACTTATGGCTTAGAAACAAATATACACAATTGATATGGTGTGGGTAATGGATAAAAAAATGGGCAAAGCAATGGTTAAATTTAAAAGGACAGCCCGCAGATCTCGCAGATAGGCGCAGATTTTTATTGTTTTCTTCGAAAATCAAGGCCACAGCCGGAAGACAAGAACCTGGAAAACTGGCAACCCGCCCTTCGGCTCTGCTCAGGGACCAAAACCGGCAACTGGCAACCCGCAACTGGAAACTGGGAACAGCCCTTTAACCAAAAAACATCATTTTTTAAAAAAAATTCCTTAAACTGTAACAAATTCCATTCTTGTTCATCCTTATAACGAAAACAACTACTTTTTGAGCCAACCGGATACACATATAGAGCAGCTGCTTGAGCAGTGCAAGGAAGGAAATACAAAGGCCCAGATGGAGGTATATAACCGTTATTACAAGGCCATGTACAACATCTCCCTGCGTATTGTAAAGGACAGGATGGAAGCCGAGGACATTATGCAGGAATCCTTTATGAAAGCATTTACCAAGCTGGACACCTTCCGCGGAGAGGTGGCCTTTGGCGCCTGGCTAAAGCGGATCGTGATCAACAACAGCATCTATAGTTTCCGGAAACAACAGCAACACCGGGAGATCCCGATGGATGAAACATTGCATAAGGTCGAAGACAATGATGGCATTGCTCCCGGTCATGAGTTTACAAACGTTCAGGCTCAAAAAGTTTTGGAAACCATGAAAACACTGAAGGACAATTACAGAGTTTCTTTGACCTTACACCTTATTGAGGGATATGATTATGAAGAGATCGGCGAGATCATGCAGATCAGTTATGCCAACTGCAGGACCACGATAAGCCGGGCTAAGGAAAATCTGAGAAAAAAGCTGGAAGGCATCGGTATAAACTGACTGACAGACGGACGATAAAAAACAAACAGGAATCATTTTTCCTTTTCAAATGTTTAATTTCTGATGATGAAAAAGGATAACATAGACAACTTATTTGAACGGTTACAGGGAGAATTTGACACGGAATCTCCCGCAGCAGGCCATGAAAACCGCTTCCTGGAAAAACTCGTACTGAGCAAAGCCGAAGTGGCGGCCGAACGGCAGAAAGATCCGCAGAAAAAAAGATCTTCCCGTCTCCGGTGGAGGCAGCTTTCCGTTGCCGCTTCCATAGTACTGCTGTTAGGTCTTGGCTGGGTCTTTTACAACACACAACCACAGTCTTCCATACCCGTTGAGGCCGAAGAAGAAGTTGCTTATCCAGAACTGGAAAAAACCCGGTACTACTTTGCTTCCCTGATCGAAACAGAACTAAAAAATATCCGGGAAGAAGCCACCACCGAAGACACCAGGATTATTGTTGACGATGCCGTTGAACAATTGAACCTCATAGAAAAAGATTATGAAAAACTGGAAGCAGAATTGCAGAAGAACGGATACAGCAAACAATTGCTCAACGCGATGATCACCAACTTCCAGACCAGGGTCGCCCTGTTACAGAGTGTAATGGAGCAAATAGAAAATATGAAACGATTAAAAAATGATGACCATGAAGCGAACAGGCTATAAGATCGTATTACTACTGGCTGTATTATTTCCATTGCTTACAACGGCTTCTGCCCTTTCCGGGGACCAGGACCCGAAATGGAACGGCAAACACAGTAAGGAGAAAAGGATAAAAAAGTCATTTAACGTAAACTCCAATGCACTTTTGGAAGTAAACAACTCTTACGGGAACATCTACATCACCTCCTGGAACGAAAACAGGATAGAAATCGATGTGCTCATAAAAGTCAATGGTAACAATGAAGGCAAAGTACAGCAAAAGCTCGACCAGATCGATGTGGATTTCGAGGCGGGCAAAAGCAGGGTTGCCGCCCGGACCATTTTCGGAAACAAGAAGTGGAGCTGGGGAGGCAATAACAATATGAGCATGGAGATCAACTACACCATTAAACTCCCGGTAAACAACAGTGTGGACCTCAGCAATGATTACGGAGGCATCCAGATAGACGAGATAAACGGCAAAGCAAAAATAAGCTGTGATTACGGAAAGCTGGAGATAGGCGAACTGCGTGCCGACGGCAACGAGCTCTCTTTTGACTATACTTCCAAATCATCTATCAGCTACATGAAAAGCGGAAGCATAAATGCCGACTATTCCGGCTTCGTTCTCGAAAAAGCGGAGAAACTGTCTCTGAATGCCGACTATACTTCGTCCAGTATCCTTGAAATTGGTGCCCTGGAATATTCCTGCGACTACGGTGACCTTTCCGTAGAAAGCGCCAAAAACGTACACGGCACAGGCGATTATCTCTCCACCAAATTCGGCACGGTACACGGCGATGTGAACATAACTTCGGACTACGGCTCCATTAAAATAGAGGAATTGGCAGCAGATGCCGGGAATGTAACCTTAGAGACAGAATTCACCGGCATAAAAATAGGATATAACAGTAACTATCATTTTAACTTCGAGATCGTACTCGAATACACAGGTTTAAAGGGCGATACCGATTTTGAATACGAAATAAAAAGGGTGAAGAGCTCGGAGAAATACTATAAAGGACATTACGGGAGTTCACCCGGGAATAAGCTATCTATAACCTCTGAATACGGGGGGATAACCTTGTATAAAAAATAGACAGTGAGAAGGTGAGACAGTGAGACAGTGGTGGGATGAGATGATGGAGAGCAACAAAAAACAGTCCTGAAACCTGAAACCTGAAACCTGAAACCTGAAACCTGAAACCTGAAACAAAAATAAATCATAAACTATAAACAAATGAAACAACTAATGACTTTATGCCTTGGCCTGCTGTTAATGACCTCGGCCAACGCGCAATTCGGGAAGAAAAAGATCTCAGGCAATGGTAACCTGACCACTGAGGAACGAAAAACAGGAAGCTATGACAAGATCGGGGTCGCCGGAATGTTTGATGTAGACCTGGTATCCGGAAAGGAAGGCAACATTAGCATTACTGCCGAAGAAAACCTTCTGGAATATATAGAGACGGAAGTACAGGGCAATTTATTAAAAATAAAAACACAAAAGGGAGTAAACCTGAGGCCACATAAAAAGATCGTTATCACCGTTCCTTTTGAGGACATCTCCGAGGTGTCGCTGGCAGGCTCCGGGAATATTGTGGGTAAAGACCTCATAAAAGCCAATGATTTTGAGACCAATCTGGCCGGATCGGGAGATATAGACCTCTTTGTAGAAACCGAAGATCTGGAAAGCAACATCGCAGGGTCTGGCGACATAAAACTCCGCGGAAAATCCAATGTCTACGAAGGAAATCTTTCAGGCTCCGGAGACATTGATGCATACGAACTCATAACAGAAGATGCAGAGGTCTCCATATCAGGATCCGGAGATATTCGCTTACATTGCAACCAAAAATTAAAGGCACGGGTATCCGGATCGGGCAATGTGTTGTACAAAGGCAATCCTGCAAAGGAAGATTCCAAGGTATCGGGTTCCGGAAAGGTCGAAACCAGGGGATAAAAAACATTCTGCATTCAATGGGGAAAAGTATGACCGAGTTCATTAAATTTATTTCTATGAGAATTAAAGAACAAAAATTTCATTTGAGTTTTCTCTTGTTTATCACGCCACTCTTTTTTCTGGCCTGCCAGAAAGAAACTAAAATGGATACCGAATTATTTATCCCCGTTGAAAAATCAAGATTATATGTACGTCTTGTAGGGAATGCCGATAAACCATTAATCATCAATTTGCATGGAGGACCGGGAGCTTTTTCAGGTTTCGAGCACGAATTCAACAGAAAGCACCTTGAAGACGATTACCTCATTGCATATCTTGATCAGAGAGGGGGCGGAAAATCTGATGTCTGTACCGATTCCACCATGCTTACAATGCAACAATTTGTAAAAGATCTCGATGTGGTAGTTGACTCTTTACAAAGTAAATTCAAAGACAAAAGCATCAACCTTATTGGCAGCTCCTGGGGGGGAACTCTGGGATTGCTCTATATGATCGAACACCAGGATAAAATTAATTCTTTTGCCTGTGTCAGTGGAAAAGCTGATGGCGTTTATCCGATAAAGGCACTCATACAGCGCGAACAGCAATTGGCCAGGGAGCTGATAGAAAACTCAAAAGATTCCGCAGCCAAAAACCAATATCGCAAGATATTGACAAAGCTAAAAGAGATAGATGAAAGTGATCTCGGCCAGTTTTTTGATGATATGAATCTGCTCAAACACAAGTTCCCGGAAGAATTGGGGTTCAATGCTTATTGGGCCAATCCAAAAGCAAAAGAAATAGCTGTTGAATTGGGGAAAGATTCTGCTTATTATGCGAGGGCGCGATATACGAAAACTGAGTTTGGTGAAGCAATGGAAAAATATGAACTTGTAAACCGGGTATTCCGGAATACCCCCTCATACAACCATTTGAATATCATTGATGAAATAGCAGTTATTACTAAACCGGTTCTTGTCTTGCAAGGTGAAAGTGATTATGCCATAGGCGTCGAACAGGCCAATATGATCTATAAGCATTTAAAAAGTGTACCCGAGGGTAAAAAAGAACTAAAAATAATCCCAAACGCAGCACACAACTTAAACCTTGAGGCGGAAGAGTTATATTTTGATACTGTTAAATCGTTTTTTGGCAAATACAGTGATTAAAATAGCATGCCCCCTTTTGACGAACCGTTAACCGAACGATACAACAGGTTTTATCCTTACGGCATACAAATGTTTGGATAAAAGTAGCTGATGTAGCCCCTTGTGATGCAGGATGGTGTGCACTTTATAAGTTCCTGCCTGAAAAAATTCAGGCTATTTTTTCTTTATCCTCCTTTACCATTCTCTTTTCCAATTCTTCCAGGGAAACTCCCTTGGTTTCCGGCATCAGGAAGATGGTAAAGAGCAGTTGCAATACCATCATAAAGGCAAAAAATGCAAAAATAGGCCATGGATTCTCCCTGTATTTATCGATAAACACGGGGCCAATCAATGTTATAAGTGCGGCAAAGACCCAATGCACCCCGCAGCCGAATGCCTGTCCGTAAGCCCTCACCCTGTTGGGAAATATCTCGGAGATAAACACCCAGATCACTGCCCCCTGCCCTATGGCATGAGATGCGATAAACAATAAAATAAAGACCAGCAGCAATATCGGGCTTGCCGTGGCATAGAACGACCAGGCCACCATGACCAGGCTAACAATATATCCCAGGGAACCGATAAGCATAAGCTGCTTCCTCCCCAGATTGTCAATAAGTCGCAGCCCAATAAGGGTAAAGATAAGGTTGACCACACCGATGGAAATGGCATTCATCAACGAATCCTTGGCGGCCAGTCCTGCCATTTCAAGGATTTCCGGTGCGTAGTAAAGTATAAAGTTAATACCCGACAACTGGTTGAAAAAAGCGATCAGAAAAGCCAGCAACAGTGGTAAGCCGAATTTTCGCGAAAATACATTACCTCCCTTTTCCGGTGTATTGTCCAGGCGTATCTCGGCCAGGGCTTTTTCGGCAGTTTCGGTATCGTACATTTTTTCAAGGACTTCCCGGGCTCCCTGTTCGTCCTGTTTTTTGAGCAAAAGCCACCTCGGACTATTGGGCACACCCAGTACCATAATACTATATATGGCTGCCGGAACAGCTTCTACACCAAGCATAAACCTCCAGTCGTTGGCTCCCCCTACGCCTTGCAGCAGATAGTTGGAAATATAGGCAATCAGAATACCGAACACCAGGTTAAACTGGTACAGGGCCACCAGTTTTCCCCGGTTTTTTGCACTCGATATTTCGGAAATATAGGTCGGTGCAGCTACGGAAGAGGCCCCTACACCCAAGCCGCCTATAAACCGGAAAAAGGAAAATGTATAAGGGTCCGGGGCCAGCCCGGAGCCCAAAGCGGAAACCAGGTAGAGCATCCCGATCCAGAAAAGCGTTTTTTTTCTCCCGTATTTGTTACAGGGAATCCCGCCGAACAGGGCACCGATCACCGTTCCCCACAGGGCCATCGACATGATAAAAGTTCCGTGAAACCATGCCGAAGTGTTCCAGAGTTCCCGGATAGGCAGGTTAGCACCGGAGATCACCACGGTGTCAAAACCGAACAAAAAACCGGACAGGGCCACCGTCACGGACCAGTTGCGCATATTATTCATAATAAAAATGGTTGGTTAATATGGTGTGATCAAATTTTGGAAAGGTCCTCGATACTCAGCTCCTTCACTGACTTTATAATGCGGTTAGGCTGAAAAGCATAGTACCGGAGATCTTCCTTCTTGGAGACCCCGGAAAGGGTTAGTATGGTCTTATAGCCCAGTTGTATCCCGCCGAGAATGTCCGTGTCCATCGTGTCCCCTATAATAATGGTTTCCTGGGCTGTAAGCCCCAGTGTTTTCCTGGCTGCCCGCATCATAACGGGGCTGGGTTTGCCCACGGAAAATGCCTTTTTCCCGGTGGCTTCTTCGATCATGGCTACAATAGCCTTGATGCCCAGATTGTTCCAGCCTTCTTTTTTCGGAGAAGGGTCCAGGTTGGTGGCTATGAACTTTGCACCGTCCAGGATCATATCCACAGCATTGTTCACCATCTCCAGCGTAAAGTTCCTTCCCTCTCCCACCACCACATAGTCCGGGTTCTGGTTTACCATCACATATCCTTGCTGGTGCAGGCTGGTGATAAGCCCACCCTCTCCCAGGACATAAACGGTGCCGCTAGGCTTCATAAATGAGAGGAACCAGGCAGTGGCCATAGCACTGGTATATACGTTTTCTTCCTTTATGTTTATTCCCATTTTGGCCACCTTGTTCACCGTATCGAGAGGCGAACGCTGGCTGTTATTGGTCATAAACAGGAAGGGGATTTGATTTTTCTGCAATGCGGCTATAAAGGTATCAGCACCTTCTATCATGGTGTCCCCACTGTATATGACACCATCCATATCAATTAAAAGTCCCTTTTTCATCGTAGGTTATTGTTTATTATTCGTCGTTACACTTATATTTTTATGCCTGTTTTACTTCCTGCTGTTTTCTTACACGGAACAACAGGAATATTCCGAGTACAAAGAGCACTCCCAGAAACAGGACAGAATTTCGCATACTACCCGTTACCTGGGCTATAAAACCATACAGGAACATCCCTATAACGATCCCTATTTTTTCGGCAACGTCAAAAAAGCTGAAAAAAGAAGTGGTATCGTCCGTTTCCGGTAAAAATTTGGAATAAGTAGAGCGCGACAGGCTCTGTATTCCACCCATGACCAGGCCCACACATCCCGCGGCTATATAAAACTGAACGGGGGATATTATGGAATAGGCATACACACAGATACCCACCCACAGGAAATTGATCCCGATCAGGGTTTTTATATTACCTATCCGGGCAGACATCTTTGAAGTAAGCCATGCCCCGATAGCTGCTACAATTTGTATCAGCAATATACTAACTATGAGACCAGTGGTCCGTTCTTCGGCCCCGCCCCACTCCAATTCCTCTTCTCCGAAATAGGTGGCAGCAAGCATAACGGTCTGTACAGCCATACTATACACGAAAAACGCCCCCAGGTATCGCTTTAGCCTTGGTGAATCTCCCAGCCGGTTCCATACTTTTTTTAATTCCCTGAAACCGTTGAATATCAAATTCCTGTGCAGTTTCCCGTTGGATGCATTTCCCCTGGGCAGGTAATAAAAGGTGTATTGGCTAAAACCGATCCACCACAGTCCGGTAAGTATAAAGGATATCCGGGTAGGTGCCCCTGCACCGGTAAATCCGAACCATTCGTACTTCATGATCATCACCAGGCATATGAGCAACAGTATAACGCTGCCTATATATCCCAGGGAATATCCTCTGGCACTGAGGCGGTCCTGTTGTTCCGGATAAGCTATGTCCGGGAGGTAAGAATTGTAAAAGACCAGGCTGGCCCAGAAGCCAATAAGCGCCAGAAAGTAACACATCAGGCTTAAGTATATGTGTTCCAGGGAAAACCAATACAAGCCGATACAGGAAAAAGCACCGAGATAACAGAAAAATTTCAGGAATACCTTTTTATTTCCCGTATAATCGGCTATACCGGACAATAATGGCGATATGAGCGACACGACCAGGAAAGCAGCCGCAGTGACATAACTTATCAGGGGGGCACGGGCAATACTACCCCCAAAAACGGTGATCTTCTCCATATTGGCTTCCCGGAAGAGTGCCCCGTAAAAAATAGGAAAAATGGCTGCAGCTATGACCAGGCTGTATACCGAATTGGCCCAGTCGTAAAACGCCCAGGCCCCGAGCAGTTTTTTACTGCCCCTTTCTAATGCTTTTGCCATGTTTAAAGTTCATCCCCCGGCTCCACTCGGGAACCGATGATATTTTTAATTATTAACTTTTCTATTTTACATATCGTAACCCCGGTTCCCGAGCAACGGTCCCTGAGCAGAGTCGAAGGGAGCCGAGGGACAAAAAAAGCTGTTCTTAAGAACAGCTTCTAATATAGAAATTAATTTTAAACCGATTGTTATTTCACGATTAAGGATACCTGGAATATATCATTCTTCTGCTATCATGACATTATTGAAAACTGGTCACTCCGAACTTACGTGCTTCAGCTCTTGCTCCCGGGGCCAGTTGTGTCAGATTTCTTATACGGGTATCGCTTGAAGGGTGCGTACTCAACATCTCGGGAGGCCCCTGCCCGCCTTTGGCTTTCATCCGCTGCCACAGGCGTGCGGCTTCACTAGGATCATAACCGGCAATGGCCATGATCTGTATACCTATGGCATCGGCTTCGTTTTCGTGTTTTCTACTGAATGGCAGCATTGCACCTACCTGTGACCCCACACCATAAGCCTGGGCCCACAATTGCTGTGCCTGGGCACTTTTACCACTTGTGGCAACCGCAACGCCAACAGCTCCCAGCTGCTGCAATGTACCTGCACTCATACGCTGAGCTCCATGGTCTGCCAGGGCATGGGCCACCTCATGTCCCATAACCACAGCAAGCCCGGTCTCGGTCTGGCTAACGGGTAAAAGCCCGGTATATACCACGATCTTTCCTCCCGGCATACACCATGCATTGACCTGGTCGTCCTGTACCAGGTTGTACTCCCATTTATAATCCTTTAAATAGCCCTCATAGCCATTGGCATTGAGCCATTTTTCCGCAGCATTCGCTATACGCTGCCCTACTTTCCTCACTTTCTCTGCATCCGCAGTGCCTTTTACCACCTTATGCTCCTTTAAAAATTCATCGTACTGCTGAAAAGCCATCGGAAATATGGAACTGTTGGAATGAAAATTCAGCGTACTTTTCCCCGTAAACGGATTGGTTTTACAGGAAAGCACAAAGAAAAGCAACAAAAAAGACAACCAAATTTTTCTCATAACTTTATATCATTAGCATTGTAAAAATACAAAATTAACAGTAAAAATCGGTAGGAGATTCACAAATTTCCAACAAATACAGGGTCATGCAGCCTTCGTTATCCCTCCCTCGCAGGGGGGAGTTTTACTACCTTATATTGTAGGCAAGCACCATGCCGGGAGGTTACTGATTAAAGGATTGACAGCAGATTGAATCCTGAAAGCCATTTGGTAAACATTTCAATCTCATTCAATCTTCCCGCATAGCGGGATCAATCTTCTATCAATCTTCCATCAATCTTTTAACGTCTAATACGCAGCAGTAAACCGCTGTTTATGGTGTCGTGGCTGTTCCAGTTCGTCTGCAATGACCACACCAACATCTTCGCCGGACAACACACTTTTCCCTTTTTTGTCAAATACCGGGTTTTCCAGCCCCAGCCTGTATTTTCCTGTTCTTCCCATGGTAATGCCCCGATGCATTTCGAGTGCGGGGCTAAAGAAAGCCCAGTCGAGATCATTTTCTTTCCGGATCTCCTCCAGGTAGACCCGGGCCGCATCTGCACCCGGTTTTATCTCTGCCGGAAATTCAGGAGTATCCACGACCTGCAATCCGGATTCCAGATACAGGCTGCCTGCACCGCCAATAACAACAAACCGCTGCACCCCTGATTTTTTCGCAGCCTGCTGTATGGCCCTTGCCCCGCGAAGAAAATCGTCATAGAGCTCCGGGTTAGTCCACCCGGCATTGAAAGCACTCACCACTGCGTCATGGCCCGAAAGCGCTTTTGCCAGGGTATCCGTATCCAGCACATCTACCTTCACGGGAGTAACCTTATCGCTTTTTACTTCCGACTTTTCAGAGTTTCTTGACATGGCACTCACTTCATGGCCGCGATTAACCAGTTCTTTTAAAATGTTGGTGCCCACAAACCCGGTGGCACCGATCAATGCTACTTTCATTTTTGTTTCATGTTTAAAATTGAACTTTACTCTTATTATTACTGTATATATTTTTGTTACAGTTTTATTTAAAAAAATATCACCCAAATTTACCGGCAAATTCTTCCAGGCTTATCGTCGATAATTTCCGGACTACATAATTATCGGTTTCCTCATAGAGCGTTTCCAGGTGTTCATTGACCTTCTTCCCTACCGGGCATTTCGGGTTGGGCGTATTGGCCCTGCCCAGTACGGGTACCAGTCTCACGGCCTCGTATATTTCCGAAAGTTTTATCTGAGATGCCGGCCTGGCCAGGAAACTTCCTCCTCCCTTCCCTTCCTTGCTCTCTACCAAACCGCAGGCTTTAAGGTTACTGATCTCTTTCCGTATCACCGCGGCATTTACGTTGACACTTCCGGCAATAAATGCAGACGACAGCAACTCGTCTTTCATGATGGCGAGTAGCGTGAGTATGTGTAAAGCGGTGGCAAAACGGACATTGTTCATTCTGTAATATTTTTTATTACAGTACAAAGATATTACTTTTTTCAATACCTCAGGAATACCCTGGCAAAAAAATCCCGCTCTTTCAGAATAGTATCGGAAAGAACGGGTCTCCGGGTTATAGGCTTCAGATCGTTTACCTTTGTTTTCAGTTTTTTTCCGGAGCTCTTATCCCTTCTATCGCACCCGGCATTCCATTAGCACCGAATCCCGCTTTTACGGCACGATCAAAAGCGCCTTTCACGGCTTCCGGTATGCTTACATTTATACCTGCATCACGACTGGCATGAACAATATGAGCTATTCCTGCCGCTTCCATGGTTATGTTGTCCAGGTCTCCCGGATAGTGCTTTTTATCTGCGCTTTTTGCAAAATTCTCCAGGAACGATCCTGCCAGTGCCAATACTTGCCGGCCGAAGGGCAGGAACTCCTCTGCCCGTTCGCCCTCGGCATTCAGCAGGGCATAGGAATGCAGTACACCGGTGAGGCTGGTATAAAAGATATTCATCATGGCAATATCGTATAATGCCGCGTGCCCGGGATCTTCTCCCAGGTAGGTGCTCTTTCCTCCGAGAGCCCGAAGTACGGGGAAGTATTTATCGAAAATATGCCGGGGGCCGCTGTACAGCAAAAGAGCATCCGGCTGCCCCACTTCCGGGACAGGTACCAGGACCGAGCCATCCAGATAGTCTATTCCCTCAGCCTGAGCCCACGACGCCATTTGCCTCGCCTTTGCGGGAGTGTCGTTGGTGAGGCTTACCAGTGTTTTTCCCTGAAGTTCGTCTGCCACAGGTTTCACGATCTTTTCCAAAATCTCATAATTCAGTACACAGATCACCACCAGTTCGCTTGCCGCTACCGCCTCGGAAACCGTGGCTGCCGCGACGGCTCCTTTTTCAACTAATGGTACGGCCTTATCTGCAGACCTGTTCCACACTGTCGTTCTATGACCTGCCTTTAAAAAGGCTTTGGCCAGGGCACTTCCCATAGCACCAAGCCCTAATACCGTAACGTTTTGAGGTGTTTTATGATTTTCTTCCATTCTATTATTTTTAAGCGTAAAATTTAAGTTTTAAGTTTCTTCAGGCACTCTTTCTCATAACCTTGATCAGGGCAGCGAGTTCCTCGTTTTCATAACCTGCGGCTTTTGCTTTCTGCAACAGCCCGGAGGCCAGTTCGGGCAATTCCGTATTGATCCCCGATCCCTTCGCCTGTTTAAGGATACGCTCCACCGCTTCGACGGATATCCGCAGCGGGCTTTGGGAAATTTCAAAATTGCCGCTCCGGATCACCTTGCCTTCATGTTCCAGGAACTCTCCGAAAGTGGGAGTTATATCCGCAGTCAGCTTGCCGTATACCCCTACATCCATCCCTTCGGACTCTACGATCCGGGCTCCGTGGAAAAACCCGATAATGGACCCGTAGAGATAGGAAAGCGTAGCGAGGTCCATGGCAGAGGCTGCTCCCGCATGACTGCCCAGGTATGATACCCCTCCTCCGAACACCTGTAAAAGGTCCCCATGCTTCCTGAAAACCTCCTCATTGCCGGATATGAAGATCGGGGTGTCTTTCCTTCCCATCTGCTCCGGGGCAGCCTGGATGGCACCGTCGAGATAGGTGGCCTTATTACGCCTGGCCCAGGATTCGGCTTCATCGGCCTGTTCCGGGCTGCCAGTTGTCAGTTCTATCAATGTTTTTCCGTGGACAGCAGCGGCTACATCATCATGCCGGAGAATGGCCTTCGTAGCATTGTAGTCATAGACACAGATTACGGTAACAGGGCTTGCTGCTATCGCTTCTGCCACAGTTTCCGCCAGGACTGCCCCTTCAGCAACGAGGGCACCTGCCTTGTGGGCGCTGCGGTTCCATACTGTTACTTCATATCCTTTTTGCAATAAGAGTTCTGCTAATTTGTACCCCATATTGCCCAGTCCGATCACGGACACCCTGGCCTGAATTTTGTTTGATGTGTTCATTGTATGATATTGTTTAAAAATTAGTGACACAAAGTTCTGAACACCTGTTGTTTCCTGCAATAAGGGAAAAAAGATTCAGGCAGTGAAAAATTTTTCCCTGTACGGAATTTGCGGGATCCGAAAGGCCACGGTACTGAAAAATATTAACCGAATTGCTTATTTTTGTGTAAAAGCTGTTTTAATCATGTACGAAAGAAAGATCCCCGAAGACCTGGAGTGTGGTGTTACCATTACTGCAAAAGTGCTGGGCGGCAAATGGAAACCCTGTATCATCGATTCCATCCGGAGGGGGATACAACGCCCCAGCGAACTGCACCAGGATATCACTGAAGCCAGTCCGCGTGTTATCAATATGCAACTCCGGGAATTACTGGATCACGGCATTATTGATAAAAAAATATATCCCGGGCTCCCTCTCAAGGTAGAATACAACCTCACCCCAGTGGGGGAAGGTATATTGTTTATCATAGATGCCATGGACAAATGGGGAGAGGAAAATCGCGATCATGTGTTGCAGGTTACTGAAGAAACTGCGGGATAAGATATCCTGCCTTCCGCAATCTTGCATACTCCCCCTCACTGTAAATCTGCCTCATCCATGAAAGAAATCCGGGAATACTTTAACAAACTGGTTCCACTCACCGCAACGGAAAGCGACCATTTTACCTCGAAACTCATCCGCAGGGAATTTAAAAAAAACGAGTTGATACTGTGCTGCGGAAAAACAGAACAATATCTTTCCTTTGTCGAAAAAGGCATGGTCCGGTTTTATTCAGACAAGGGAGAGAAAGAGATCACCTTTAGTTTTACTTTTGAGAATTCTTTTGTCAGCGCATACGATTCGTTTTTGATGCAAAACCCCGTGGGCTATTACGTACAGGCCCTGGCAGATACCGTGTTGTGGAGTATCAGCCATACAGATCTCCAGAAGGTATACAGGGAGTCTGCGGACGGACAACAGATAGGCCGGAGAGCAGCAGAAGAGCTCTTTATAAAAAAGAGTAAAAGGGAAATGTCGTTCCTACGGCAAAGTGCGCAGGAACGCTATGAAAACCTGTTTGCAGAAAACCCCGTTCTGCTGCAAAAAATTCCCCTGAAATATATTGCATCCTATATAGGTGTTACGCCCCAGGCCCTGAGCCGTATCAGGAGGCGGATTTACTCATAGTTTGTTATTGTTTTCTTTACGGTATTCGTGAATACTTCGTATTTCTTAACCCAGGTTCATTGATCCCGGTGGTTTCCTGCCTTAGATTTGCATGGTACATTAACACAAAAATCACTGCTCATGAAACCACTGATCGTATTGGTCGTTACTTTTGCTATCTCCCTGGTTATATCCGGAATAACTACCGGAAAGTGGGATCTTTCCTTTTCGGGAAGAGTGGCCATGGCCGTTATGCTCCTTTTTACCTCCATAGGGCATTTTAAATTTACCGAAGGGATGGCCCTGATGCTCCCCGATTTTATTCCGGCCAAAAGGGAAACGGTACTGGCTACGGGAGTTATAGAGATCATCGCTGCCATAGGTCTTTTTATCCCGCCTTTACGGGTACTCACCGCATGGTTGCTTATTCTTTTTTTTGTGCTCATCCTCCCTGCCAACATCCACGCAGCACTACACCATGTAAACCTGGAGAAAGCCACATATGACGGAAGCGGTATCAATTACCTCTGGTTCAGGGTCCCTCTTCAACTGTTGTTTATCGGCTGGGTCTATTTTTTTGTGATCAGGAGTTAGAGGGTGAGAATGTGAGAGGGTGAGAGGGTGAGAGGATGGGAAAATATAAATTTTGAAGTTTAGTATAACTAAAAACTCCACCCTTCGGCTTGGGCCTGCACTGAGTAAAATCGAAGTGCTCAGGGACCAATTCAAAACTCCACGACTCCAAAACTCACCTCGCAACTTTAGAAGGTACGAGGTTGAGGAGAGATAGTATTTCCTGTTCTACTTCCCCGCTGTCCCATATTTCTGCTATGTTGTCCATTTGCATCACCTTGTCCATTATGATCCGTTGGCGGTCGCCTTCTGCCAGGGCTTCTGCGTAAGGGCGGTCCGAAAAGGTGACCCTGCTGTATAAGGGCACCCATTTATCCGGGTGTTTTTCCGCAAACCTGCTTTCGATCTTTTTTCTTAATATAAACCGTTTATCGGCTGTCTTGGTGCTCATTTCCATAAAGTTCCGGAAGCTGAGTTCGGCAATGGCATCGGCATTAGGTTTGCGTTCGGCCTGGTATTGTTTGAAGATGGTTTCCCAGTCGTCTTCGTGTACATTCATCAGGTTGTTCAATACCTGTATATCCTCGAAACCCGCATTCATACCCTGGCCGTAAAAAGGCACGATGGCATGGGCAGAATCCCCTATCAGGGCCACCTTGTCCCAGTAGGTCCAGGGAAAACATTTAATGGTAACAAGGGCGCTGGTAGGGTTTTTGAAAAATTCTTTCAACAGGCTTGGGATATCTTCCACCACATCGGGAAAATAATGCTCAAAAAACTCCTGCACTTTGGATTCGGTGTCCAGCATTTCAAAAGAATTCTTTCCTTCAAAAGGCATGAACAGTGTACAGGTAAAACTCCCGTCGAGATTGGGCAGGGCTATAAGCATAAACGCTCCCCTGGGCCAGATATGGAGCGAGTGTTTGTCCAGTTTGTGCGATCCGTCGGGATTGGGCGGTATGGTGAGCTCCTTGTAACCGCTATCCAGGAATTCCTGGGAATAATTGAACCTGCTCTGGCGCTGCATTTTGTGGCGCACCCGGGAAAAGGCTCCGTCGGCACCGAAGACAAGGTCGTATTTCCTGGCTTCCCTTTGGGCCTGCCCGATATGGATGGTGGCCTCCGGGAGGTCCACATCCCACACCTTGGATTCGAATATAAAACGGGCCCCGGTCGCTTCGGCCAGGTCGATCATCTTCTTATTGAGAACGTCCCTTGAAATGGAATATATGGCCTCTCCTTCTTTGCCATAATACTGAAAGTACAGGGGCTTGCCTGGCATATGAATAGCCCTCTTATCCATCCTCACAGCCACCTTTTTCACTTCATCAGCTATGCCAACTTCTTCCAAAGCCTGCCAGCCCCGGAGCGACATGGCCAGGTTTATGGACCGGCCCGAGAACTTTATGGTCCGTATATCGGGACGACGGTCAAAAATATCCACTTCGTGTCCCCTGTGCCTTAAATATATGGCCAGTAACGAGCCCACCAGTCCGCTTCCTACTATTGCTGTTTTCTTTGGTGTCTGCATCAGCTGAATTTATGGTTTATGACTTAAGGCACACGACAATTTTCCAGGGTCTTACGTCTTAAGTCCTAAAGTCTTATGTCTTTTTAATTAATTCCCTCTTTTAATATCTGTCCAAATTCATACATATCTTCGAAAGAACAGTAGAAAGGCACCGGGGCCAGGCGGATGACATTGGGTTCGCGCCAATCGGTGATCACTCCGTTTTTCATCAGGTAATCGAACAATGGCTTTCCCTGACCGTGTAAAAATACGGACAGCTGGCACGCTCTTTCTTCCGGATTCCGGGGGGTGATGATCTCGAACTTACTATCGGTACCGGCATCTACCTGTTCCAGGATAAATTCCAGGTATGCCGTGAGTTCATTCCTTTTCCGGATCAGGGCATCCATCCCTGCTTCATCGAACATTTCTATCGATGCGAGGTATGGAGCCAGCGACAGAACAGGCAGATTGCTCACCTGCCAGCCATCTGCCCCGCGAACAGGGTCAAAGCCGGGTTCCATCAGAAAACGACGTTCCTTGTTATGGCCCCACCAACCGGCAAATCGCGGAAGATCTCCGTTATCGTGATGTTTTTCATGTACAAAGGCTCCCGAAGCGTTCCCGGGGCCGCTGTTCATATATTTATAACTGCACCAGGCAGCAAAATCGACCTCCCAGTCGTGTAACTGTAATTTGATGTTCCCCGCGGCATGTGCCAGATCCCAGCCTACAAGCGCGCCTGTACGATGCCCGGCCCGGGTTATGGCTTTCATATCGAATACCTGTCCGGTGTAGTAATTCACCCCACCTATCAGTACCAGGGCCAACTCGTCCCCGGTCTCTTCGATCTTCGCCATGATGTCTTCTGTGCGGATATAGTGTTCCCCTTCCCGTTTTTCCACTTCAACAATGGCATCCGCCGGGTCAAAACCGTGAAACTTCACCTGGCTTTGCAACATATACTGATCGCTGGGAAAGGCTTTGGCCTCGCACAATATCTTGTAGCGTTTCGGTGTTGGCCTGTAAAAGGATACCATTAAAAGATGAAGGTTCACCGTAAGGGTGTTCATCACAGTTACTTCAGAAGGTTTGGCGCCTACTACCCGGCTAAGGGGCCCTGCAAACCGCTCCTGATAGTCCCACCACGGTTTTTGGGCATAAAAATGGCCTTCAACGGCCAGTTCCGCCCAGTCTTTCATGACCTCATCAACATATTTCCGGGTTCTTTTGGGTTGCAGTCCCAGGGAATTTCCGGTAAAATAGATCACCGGTTTTCCGTTTACACGGGGAAAGATAAATTCGTCTTTATATTTTTTCAGCGGATCGCGGGCATCCATCGTTTTTGCAAATGCCCTTGTATTCTCAAACTGCATTCTTTTTTGTTTCGGTAAAAATAAGGAATTCCGGGGAAAATGGCACACGGATGAGGCGGATGATACCGATTTTCACAGATTTTATCCGTAATATCCGTGTTATCCGTATGCCATATATCCTTTATCTTTGTAAAAAATAAAAATCATGCACTTTATATCGGATGTTTTAGAGCACTATGTAGAGCAACATACGGAAGACGAACCGGAACTGCTCCGCGAACTCAATCGGGAAACCCATTTAAAGGTACTGCGCCCGAGGATGCTGAGCGGACATTTCCAGGGGCGGTTCCTGAGCTTAATATCCAGACTCATTGCGCCCCGCTATATCCTGGAAGTGGGTACCTACACCGGGTATTCGGCCCTGTGTATGGCTGAAGGGCTTCAAAAGGACGGAGCGTTGCACACTATTGACATCAATGAGGAATTGTACGATCTGCAACGCAGGTATTTTGACCGCAGCGACTACGGCAAACAGATAAAACAGCACACAGGCAATGCCCTGGACATCATTCCCACGCTCGATGCCAAATTCGACCTGGCTTTTATCGATGCCGACAAACCGAACTATCACAGGTATTTCGATCTTATTATGGACAAGATGAACAAAGGTGGTGTTATTCTTTCCGACAACGTATTGTGGAGCGGCAAGGTGGTTGAAGAAGTAAAACCGGACGACGAAAGCACCTTAGCCCTGTTGGAATACAATAAAAAACTCAAGGAAGACCCCAGGGTAGAGACCGTATTACTTCCTGTCCGGGACGGCCTCACGATATGCCGCGTAGTCTAGGAGTGTGTGGCCCAGGTAACGGTAAAATACCAGGGCTATAAGAAATCCGGCCAGCCATCCTACGAATACATCGGTGGGATAATGCACTGCGAAATAAAGCCGGCTGGCACCAAAGAACAGGGGCCAGAGATAAAGTATATACACCCATTTTTGTTTTTTTCGCAAAAAAAGTACAAAAAGAGTCGTTACAGCCATGGAATTGGAGGCATGCCCGGAGAAAAAACTGTATCCGTATGCCCGGATCACAACGCGCAGTTCTTCTTGCAGGCCAGGGTCATTTAACGGCCTGGAACGTTGTACCAGCTCTTTTATCATTTCGGTAAAGAGGAGGGTAAAGACAAGTGTAAATAACAGGGTGGTAATTATGGCCAGGGTTTTCTGCCGGGAAAAATTCTTGACCACAAGATATATAAAAAACAGGTATAATGGAATCCAGGCTACAATGTTAGTGGTGTATCCCCAGAAGATGTCCCATTGGAAAGTGCCGAGATGATTTATGAATTTTAAAAGGCCATTATCGAAGTCCGGCCACAAAGCAGTCATTAATATTTGGTTTGATAATGTGTCAATGTGATCATTCGACAGTTCGCTCACTTCGACTACGCTCAGTGCATCGCATCGGCACATTAACTCATTGGCGCGCTTCGGCTGCACTCAGCGCATCGCATTAGCCGGTTAAAGCTGTCTTTTGATAGACCCGCCAATCTCGTCCATATCGTCCTTCACTTTATTGATCTCCTCGTTTATATCCTTGAGGCTACTATCCAGTCCCTGTTTTTCAGCACTTTTTTGTATCTCGGACTTGATATCGTTGGTGGCATTCCTGAGCTGTTGCATCCCCTTGCCAAGCCCTTTGGCAATTTCAGGGATCTTGTCAGCTCCAAAAACCATCACTACGATGAAGAGAATAAAAAGTATTTCCGGTCCACTGATAAATAAAAACATAACCTTCTTATAAATATAGATACAAATATAGTGAAGTTTGCACTCCTTTTTCTGTATTGGTGTTAAAATATCTGATATTTGGAATGATATGTTATGCGTTAGTAACCGGGGATTGTATACCAAACACGCCAGTACCTAAGGCATAACATATCATTCTTAACTCTTTGACAATTTACACCAACGATTTTTGGGTCATTTCTTCCGGCTGGGGTATGCCTATTAATTTCAGGATCGTCGGGGCAATATCTCCCAGGATGCCGTTGCGGACCTCTTTGACGTCCCCGTCTACCAGGATCACCGGAACCGGGTTGGTGGTGTGCGCTGTATTCGGGCTTCCATCGGGATTGACCATGGTATCACAGTTACCGTGATCGGCGATGATAATGGAAGCATACCCGTTTTCCAGGGCGGCTGTAACTACATCCCGGGCGCATTCGTCCACGGTTTCACAGGCCTTGATGGCTGCCTCCATAACCCCTGTATGCCCTACCATATCGGGATTGGCAAAATTGAGGCACACAAAATCCACTTCTCCCTTTTTCAGTTCAGGGACTATGGCATCGCGTATATCATAAGCGCTCATTTCGGGCTGAAGGTCATACGTGGCTACCTTGGGCGAAGGGCACAAAATACGGCTTTCGCCTTCAAAGGGCTCTTCCCGTCCGCCGTTAAAAAAGAAAGTGACGTGCGGATATTTTTCGGTTTCCGCTATCCTGATCTGTTTCTTACCTGCCGAAGACAACACCTCTCCCAGGGTTTTCTTTATGTTTTCTTTGTCGTATACCACATGGATATTCTCAAAAGTATCGTCATAGTTGGTCATGGTCACGAAATACAGGTTGAGCCTGTGCATGTTCTGCTCGTGAAAATCCTGCTGGCTCAGGGCCTGGGTAAGTTGTCTTCCCCGGTCTGTACGGAAGTTAAAGAATATGACCACATCACCTTCCTGTACTGTTGCTACCGGTGCCCCCTGTCCGTTATCCGCCACGATCGGTTTTATGAACTCATCGGTTACGCCTTCGTCATAGCTTTTCTGTATGGCACCTACCGGATCGTCAGTAAGGTCGCCCGTACCGTTAACAAGGGCATCGTAAGCCAGTTTTACCCTTTCCCAACGTTTGTCCCGGTCCATGGCGTAATAACGCCCGGTAACAGAGGCCAGGGCTGCATTCTTTTCCCGGCAGTATTGCTGTATATCCGCGATAAACCCCTTACCGCTTTTAGGGTCCACATCCCTGCCGTCGGTAAAGGCATGTACGTATACATTTTTCAGTCCGGCCCCGTCGGCCGCATCCAGCAACCCTTTAAGATGGTTTATGTGCGAATGCACTCCCCCGTCACTCACAAGGCCCAGAAAGTGAACGTTTTTTCCTTTTTCTTTGGCATAGGAAAATGCATCGACCAGCTCTTTTTCGCCAGACAGGCTTCCTTTTTCCACGGCCAGGTTGATCTTGGCCAGGTCCTGGTACACGATCCTTCCGGCACCGAGGTTCATATGCCCTACTTCACTATTGCCCATCTGCCCTTCCGGCAGGCCTACATTCATACCATCCGTGAGGAGGTTGGCATTGGGATATTTTTTATAAAGGGAATCTATAAAAGGTGTATTTGCATTATCTATCGCCGAGATCTTCGGATCGGGGGACTTTCCCCATCCGTCGAGGATCATCAATAAAACTTTTTTGTTCATGTTCTGTTTTTCTGTTTAAAAATAAAATAACTGGCCTCATTCACAGGACAAACGCATCTTAAAAGGGTTAAGGTTCAATGTTTCAGGTTTTTCCGTTCCAGGGCTTTGTTACGTTTTACACCCCCTGTGTCCTACATGCAAAAGTACGAATACTATCCCTAAATGAGGATTGTTTCGCTGTTAAGATATACACAGAAAACGATAAAGTTTTTAAATCCTGTCAGGGAGATCGTGCTTTTTACAAAGGCCTTAGTACAATACCGCTTTTTTTGACAGGATAACAAAAAGAACACCCCTTTTTAATATGCGGTTAATACACAAGCCTCGCTATAATTTTATCTTCGCCGAAAAAAACAAGCCCTTTGGCTTCCCGCGCAATAAAATGTATTGCTAACGAACATAAAGTGTATCTAAACCGAACACCATTCATAGTTACATTTTAAAATAAGTGACTGATATACAAAGTATTACAATTTTGGCACGGTAATCCCTTATCTACAAGACAAACAAAACCCTATGAATCGTTCGATAGATAAAAAAAAGTTTTACCCGTACGTGCATTGTTACGCTAACGGGCCTTTCCTTTATCTCCGAACTGATCTGTTAATTTTTTGTTATAAAAACCTACCGGGTGTAACAATAGAAAATCTTATCCGTCTTTTAAACAAAAGCGCTTTAAATTTTAAATCACTGAAAATTAATCCATAAACTCAACAAGCATCATGAAAAAAACAGTTCTTATTTTAGCCGGGATCGCTATGGTAGCATTTACCAATACTACCTTAGCATCCAACGAAAGACCTTTTGCCAACTATAAAGTTGAAGTTACAAAAATAACCAATATCAGTCCGCTTTGCCTGGCCATTTCCAAGGGAGATATAGAAACTGTGAAAAAGTTTATCGAACTGGGTAGCGATGTCAATCAAAAGTCTGCAGGGATGACTCCGCTGATGTATGCCGCCAGGTATAACAAAGTGGAGATCATAAAACTGCTCATCGCCAACGGAGCCAAACTCAAGGTGAAGGACAACAAAGGTTTTACCGCTCTTAAACATGCCGAATTGTCCAATGCAACAGATGCCGTGGCTTTGATCGAGAAAGCATTAAAAGCATGAGACTTTGTTCTCATTTTTCAATTATTTTAATTAGTTCAAAACCCTGCCGGCCGGCAGGGTTTTTTAGTTCCGACAGCTTATATAAAGGGGTGCCGACAGTGAATTACGGAATAAGTTCGGGGTTTATATCCAGTATATTCTCGTTTCTGTACATCGCTATAAAATCGTCGGTAAAATGGGTAGCGCCAGCCACTTTTTCCTGTGTAATGATCTCTTTTACATCCAGTTTTTTATAGGCCCGGAGCATGGGTACAGAAACCGGGGCATAGCTGTAATGCCAGGGTTCGTATTTAAACCCTTTGCGGTCCGGTTTATCGGTATATACCATATAAAACCCGTATTTATTAACGTTCTCATCCAGCCATTGCCTCAAAGGGCGGAACGGGCCATTGCCATGAAATTTTTCCGGCACCAGCACATCACCGGAATATGTTGCCCCCCCGTCTATAATATCGATATCCGTAGCCCAATGATGCCTGGAAGTCCCGGGAATGGTGGAATATTCGATGATCTTTTGTATGGCCTGTTCCGGAGTTGATCCGTTTTTGGTATACTGTTTATATTTTCGCTCCCAGATCGCTTTCTGACGGTAGAAATCGCGATAGCTCGATACTATTTTTATATCCAGTTTCTCCTTGGCCGCAGCCTGCCGCATTTCTACGAAGGCTTCATAGGCTTCCTTCCGCAGGTTGATCCCCTTTCCGAAAAGTTCAGGGTTTCCCTTACCGATAAGATCGTCATAAGAATAACGCGAAGCAGCAAACATCTGAACGGGAAACACTCCGAATGCAGCCGTGGTCAGTGTTGCAGATTTTAAGAAGGTTCTTCTTTTCATAGGTCTCTCTATTGATATTTTTAAAGGAAACTCACCTACCAGGTTTATTTCCACGATTTGCACATCACATAATGCGGGCCGGCGGTTTCAATGACAAACTCGTCACTGGCAATGGTATACCCCAGTTTTTCATAAAATTTAACCGCGATCTTCCTGGCGTTCATCCATATAAAGTGTCCTCCCCTTTTCTGCACTTCCTCTTCCGCCCCGCGAACCAGTACCTGGCCGAGCCCCTGTTTCTGAAATTCCTCCAGCACGGCCATTCCACGTAGCTGAAATTGCCGTTCTTCTTTAAACAGGGCATGATCGTTTTCCAGCATCGTTACCACACCGGCCAGCCTGTCTCCCATATACAACCCTATATGAAAGGTTGCCGCGTCATCATCGCCATCGAATTCACAGGTAGACAAGGGCAGGCCCTTACGGAGTACAGGATGGCGCACAGGATATGTTTCTTTGGCACCTATTTGTTTAATGGTATAAAAAGCAGTTTTTTCCATCATTCTTTTTCGTGAGCAATTTTATCACAGTAAAATTAATCTTTTTTACCAAATTCCCCGATCTAACTATAATCTCCTGAAATTAAAACAAATAATCCGGGATCGGTAGAAAAACATGGCCGAAGCAATGATCATCCCGGTAAAAAACACAAAATTTTTCTTGGACGGAATACTCCGGATTATTTATATTTGCCCCGCATTTATCGCAAATGCCCTTATTGATAAGCCGCCTGTATTAAGGTGTAAATACGCGGGAGTAGCTCAGTTGGTAGAGCGTCAGCCTTCCAAGCTGAATGTCGCGAGTTCGAACCTCGTCTCCCGCTCTTTAAAGTACCAGTTTTTAACTGGTACTTTTTTGTTTTATACCCCCTGCTGCTATCCTCTCTCTCCTTCCCGGTGTATATCAAACCGCATACTATATGCAAAAAATACCTTATTTTTAAGTTCTGATATCAACCATGAACCCGAACCCATGAAAAAAGTATTTCCTGTCATTGTACTCCTTTTTATACTATGCTCCGGATGTTCCGAAAAAGAAAACAAATCCTGGATACGTATCAATCAGCTGGGATATCTGCCCCATACCGTTAAAGCAGCCGTACTGGGTTCCAAAGACGAAACCCTCGAACTTCATTCCTTTTCACTGCACGATGCCAAAACCGGGGAGCCGGTCTACGAATCGGACAAGGTGGAGGCCAAAGGGAAGTACGGTCCTTTTAAGACTTCTTTTCGCCTCGATTTTTCGGAATTTGAAACAGAAGGCGAATATTATATCGAAGCCGGCAATGCCAGATCGCCTGAGTTCCGTATAGCTCCGGAGGTCTATGACCATACAGCCGATTTTCTCCTGAGATATATGCGGCAACAAAGGTGCGGGTTCAATCCATATCTCAGGGACTCCTGCCATACGGATGACGGCTACATTATTTATCACCCGGAAAAGGAAAATGGTCAACGGATAGACGTCACAGGAGGCTGGCACGATGCCACCGATTACCTTCAGTATACGGCGACATCGGCCAACGCCGTATTCCAGCTTCTTTTCTCCTACCGGGAAAACCCGGAAGCCTTTGGGGACGCTCACAATGAAGACGGATCACCGGGAAGCAACGGCATTCCCGACATCATTGACGAGGCCAGATATGGTATGGACTGGCTCCTTAAAATGAACCCTTCCCCGGACGAATACTACAACCAGATCGCAGACGACCGGGACCATGCCGGTTTCCGGCTTCCCAATCACGATAGCGTTGTCTATGACAAAAGGTTCAGGGGACGCCCCGTTTACCTGGCCTCAGGAAAACCACAGGGTTTATTTGAGCATAAAAACCGCTCTACGGGAGTAGCTTCTACCGCCGGAAAATTCGCCTCTTCCTTTGCCCTGGGTGCCGGGGTATTGAAAGAGTTTTACCCCGATTATGCCGATACACTCCTCCGGCATGCCCGGGACGCTTATGCCTACGGAAAAAAACACCCCGGAGTATCGCAGACAGCTCCCGGCACTCAACCCTATTTTTACGAAGAAGACAACTGGAAAGACGATATGGAACTGGCTGCGGCAACCTTGTATAAACTTACCGGTAACGATACCTATAAAGAAGACGGGCTAAACTATGCTGCTGCAGAAAAAATAACGCCCTGGATTGGCCGTGATACGGTAAGGCACTACCAGTTCTATCCTTTTCTGAACGCCGGACATTACGAACTGGCAGGCTCTGTACTCCCGGAAGAAAAGAAAACCGTTGCTCTGTATTACGCCGAGGGACTGGAACGGCTTTACCAAAGGGGAAAAGACGGCCCTTTCCTTATCGGCACCCCTTTTGTATGGTGTTCCAATAATCTCGTAACCGCAGCATGGAGCCAGGCCATCCTGTACAGAAAACTGACCGGAGACACCAGGTACGAAACTATGGAAGCAGCTTTGCGCGACTGGCTTTTCGGGTGTAACCCCTGGGGCACGAGCATGGTGGTAGGCCTTCCCGATGAAGGAGATACCCCGTTTTACCCGCACTCTTCCCTGACCCATCTTTACGGCTACATGACCGATGGCGGGTTGGTAGACGGCCCTGTATACGGCTCTATTTTTAACAGTTTAAAAGGATTGCAGCTTACCAGGGAAGACCCTTATGCCGACTTTCAGTCAGATGCCATAGTCTATCACGACGATGTGGGCGACTACTCCACCAACGAGCCCACCATGGACGGAACAGCCTGCCTTATTTACGGTCTTTCTTCCATGCAGGCCGAAGGGAACGGGGATCGCAAAGCGACAACAGGCAGCCATGACCCGACCGGGGCCCTGATCCGCGGCAACCGCAAGCAGAAAAAAATAGCTTTGATCTTCAGCGGCCATGAATATGCAGATGGAGGCCATACCATCTCAGAGACATTAAAAAAACACCAGATCAAAGCCTCTTTCTTCTTTACAGGAGATTTTTACCGGAATAAAGATCACAGCTCCCTGATAGAACAACTGGCTGCAAATGGTCATTACCTCGGCCCCCATTCAGATCAACACCTCCTTTATAATGACTGGTCCGGCGAGAAAAAACTTCTGGTCAACAAAGAAGAATTCACAGCCGACATTCAACAGAACTACGCAGAAATGTCCCGCTTCGGGATAAGCAAAACGCAGGCCCCTTACTTCCTTCCGCCTTATGAATGGAATGACAGCACCATCACACAATGGTCTGGTGAACTCGGGCTTACCCTCATCAATTATACGCCCGGCACCATTTCTCATGCCGATTACACCAGACCGGACGATAAAAACTATAAAGACAGCAAAGCCATATACACATCCATTACGGAATACGAAAACACCCGGGGACTGAACGGGTTCTTCCTCCTAACCCATATCGGCAGCAGCCCGGAACGAACAGACAAATTCTACACTAAACTGGATAGCCTGATCGGAGAGCTCGAAAAGAAAGGCTACGAGTTTGTTTTGATAAAAGATCTTATAGATCAGACTTCAGCACACGACAAAGACCTGCGCCTCACTGATACGATGTGAATTACGGACTAAAAAAATGATTCAATTCAAAAAATAGCCCGCAGATAGGTGCAGATTTTTATTGCTTTCTGCGAAGATCTGCATCAGCTGCGGGAAAAATGAACATAAACCCGTCTTTGTGTTCCATTTGGCAAAACAGCCCCTTTTAATTGACATTTTTGCACCCCGTGTATTCACGTTTTTCACCGCAACTTTGTATTGTCGGCAAAACATAGAGGACATGTCGGTTTCGTTCTATTCTTTATACGTATTAAACTTAAAATTTGAACCCTAATAAATAATAACCTTAAAAAAACAGAAATCATGGAACAGATCACAGTAAAAAACACCGTAAACGCCCCGGTAGCCAGAGTATGGGAATTATGGAACCAACCGGAACACATCACAAAATGGAACTCTCCCTCCGACGACTGGCACTGTCCGAAAGCGGAGAACGACTTAAAACCAGGTGGAAAACTCCACTCCAGAATGGAAGCCAAGGACGGAAGTTTCGGATTTGACTTCGAGGCCATTTATGACGAAGTGGTTGACCATAAGAAGATTGCTTATACGATGACAGATGGCAGGCGGGCAACTACCCATTTTGAAAACCTAGGTGACAAGACCGAAGTCACTACCGTTTTTGATCCCGAAAGCGAAAACCCGATAGAAATGCAGCGCGGAGGGTGGCAGGCTATTCTGAATAATTTCAAGGCTTATGCCGAGAAGAGTTAATAATTTTAGAATACAAGAAATGATACAAAAAACTGTTTTAACCGCAGCTATAGCCCTGTTATCGGTTATGGCTGCCGTTTGTCAGGAAACCGTTAAGCCTTCCGATTCCGGACTGGCCCCGGTCAATGGACTGGAAATGTATTACGAGGTTTACGGTGAGGGAGAACCCGTGATCCTGTTACACGGGGCCTACATGACTATTGACCTTAACTGGTCACAGCTTATCCCTGTCTTATCCGGGAACAGGAAAGTCATTGCGGTAGAAATGCAGGGACACGGCCGTACGGCAGATATCGACAGGCCTTTCAACTACAAAGACCTCGCTTCCGATATAGCAGGGCTGTTAAAACACCTGGATATTGACAAGGCAGATATTATAGGGTATAGCTTCGGGGGAACAGTAGCCCTTAAGACTGCTATCGACTTTCCGGAAATGATAGATCAAATGGTCATCATCTCTACGGCATACAAACTCGAGGGGTGGCTGCCCAAAGCGCGTGAAACATTTCATTCACTTCAACCCGGTTTTCTCGACAATACTCCCTTAAAGGCCGAGTATGATAAAATAGCCCCGAACCCCGGCGACTGGACGGCATTTGTTGAGAAATTCATAGCCTTCGACAAATTAAATTATGACCTGGAAGCTGAAAACATCAAAAATATAAAATCCCCGGTATTGTTTATCATGGGCGATAATGACGGTGTAGACCTGAGTCATAAAACAGAAATGTACAAACTCTGTGGCGGAAATGTCTTTGGAGATGTCGAAGGCCTGCCAAAATCACAACTGGTTATACTTCCCGGCAAAACCCATGTTGGGCTGATGATGGACACAGAACCCATATCAGCATTTATTGAACCGTTCTTAACCAACACCCCGGCCCGGGAATCTTTTTTTGGACAGGAAAAGCACTGACACATACAAGAACAGCAAAGCTCCGGAAGCGACTATCGTCCTTGTTGAAGAATTTCTGGACGGGGATTAGTGGTCGGTATTCGGTATTCAGCGGTCAGTTGTTGAGATACCGCATACCGATCACTGAATACCGAATACCACCGAGACCTCCCCATCGGTTCTGTTTAATTTTACGTAAATTAGACATCGTATTTTGTTTTTTTTATTAAAAGATGGAACAAACACTGCTCCCTTTTTGCATTTCGTATTTATTCGAGCAAATCGATATTACCTGTACCATACCACAGGAATTACATCCTTATGTAAAGTCTGTGCTGTCCTTTCAACAATTCAGCACAGACCACCAGGCCGGTGGCATGCCCTTCTTTCCGGATGGCTGCCCGGGTATTATGTATGTCGAATCCGAAACCGATGTAATTCTCCATGAGAAGAAATTATCGTCGTTGTTCTTGTATGGCCAGACCATAAAACCGATAAACATCCATACTTACGGACGCGCAAATGCCGTGATATTTATCCTTTATCCCCATCTCATCCGATCCTTGTTCGGCATACGTGCCGATGAGCTCAGGGATAACTGCATTGATTTTGAATTGCTGCCTTTTCCCGGGGGAAAATATGTTAAGGAACAACTCCTCGCTTCCCAAAATACAGAAAACCGTATAGAAGTGATGTCGCGCTTCCTTCTCGATCTGATAACCCGGAAAAAGATCACAATGGACGAAAGCATTACCTATGCTACTTCCCGTTTGACACAGAGCAAGGGCGACCTGTCGTTAAAAGCGCTCCGGACGGATATACGGGTTTCCGAACGCACCTTCGAACGCAAATTCCGGGAACACGTGGGCATTTCGCCCAGGCTTTATGCCAGGATATGCAGGTTTCGGTCAGCCATGATGCAACTGCAGTCCGAAGATTATTCCAGGCTTTCGGATATTGCCTACGACAACGGCTATGCAGACCAGTCGCACTTCATTCGTACATTCCAGGAATTTACGGGCTATACACCCACCGGTTTCCTGGCTGGTTTTACCCGGGGATCATAGCATATAAATACCGGGGTTACTTTAGTTTTTCCCGAAGCTCCGCGGCCTCCGGAGAAGCATCCGGGTCAATTGCAAATACATGCCTGTCAAATTCGGGATACAGTTCTTCCCCGCTCTTAGGTTTCAGATAGTAGTGTATACCGACCGCTCTCATTTCCTTTTCGAAATCAAAGGCAGTATTGTCTTTAATATGTTTATCAATGAAATCCCGGATCTCCGGATAGGTCATTTCTACCAGGGTATCAAAAAAGGTTTCATTGTTAAAAGGGTGGTCTTTCCCGTATTTTTTAATAAGTTCCAGGTAAACTTCACGCAATCCTTTTTTCCCCCCGGAAAGCTGCAGTAATTTAATATCGAGCATGGCTGCGGTAAGTGCTCCCAATTGATAGATATTATTGTATTGCTTATTACCTTCGTCTGTTGACCATTCCCGGCTAAGGCGTGTGAGGCTGTAATCGGCACTGTATTGTTCGCTCTTGCTTATTTTTTCCGACAGATAGTGCAGATAATCGTCAAAGCTAACAAGCCCTGCGCGTACCTGCATCTTATACGAAACCCACTCGGTCAGGCCCTCGTACAACCACAGGTGCAGATCATCGGAAGCCGGACGGGCATAATCAAAATTTGCCAGGGCATCGCTATGCAGGTGAAGCGGGCTTAAAATATGCATGAACTCATGGGCTATATTATTCTTTAAAAAAGGGATATACCTGGGATTGGCCGGTAATGTATAGGTTGAACTGAGCGAATGCTCCAATGCGCCTCCATATTTAAAAACCGGCATTTTAGCCTTGTCTCCTTCACCGGAAAAATACATTAAAAAAGTATATCGCGGAACCGGGGCATAGCCGATGTATTCCGTAGCGGCATTTAAAACGGGAGTTGCACTCTCCAGGATACTTTGTGCAGAAAATACGCTTTCATCCGGTGAATACGCAAATACCTCCACCTCTATACCATTAATATCGGCCGATGCATACGACAGCTCCTTCCCGATCAATATGGGCGAATCGGTAAAGTGATAGTAAGAGTCTATCTCATACACATCTTCACTGTTCTTATTCAGGGCCGTACCTACTTTGGGGCTTCCATGCAGTTTCAACTTCAGTTCGACAGGATTGTTCTTAAGGTGTTCAAAATATCCGAAAACACCGAAAGTATTGACAATGGTATAATTTTCGGTGATCCCGGTCCCGCTCATGGGATAAATGGGATGTTCGTCGATACTCATGTCGAAGGAATCGTCTATTTCATACACTATATCGGCAACCTTCTCCGGTTCGCATATCACAAAACTGTTGGTCGATATTTTATGGGTTACAAGCTCTTTACCATCCTTACCGTATACCCTGAATACCTTTACAAAGCGGCCAAAATCCAATGGCTGGTGAACACCAGGCGCATGAGCTGCAAAACTGTATACACTATCATTTCTGGACAATTGGGGTGTTTTCAGGCTAACATTGAACGCATCGTTTTTCCTGGTTAAATCCAATTCATACCGAAATACCCTATCCTGGCCGGAAACATACGGGCTGCACAGGGTAAAAAAAGAAAACAGGATCAATGGAAGGATGATTGTTTTTTTCATGGTTAAATATTTTGATACAAAGAAAAAGGACCCTAGTTCCAAAAAATTGTAAGAGATTAACTTTTTACCATCAACCTGAATTGATGGGGAGATATTTTGTAATACGATTTAAAGGAATTGATAAAATGCGAATCGTCATAAAAGCCGTTCAGGTGACTGATCTCGCTAATGGGTTTTAGCGTATTCATAAGCAGGTAAAGTGCATGTACCAGTTTCACTTTTAATTGATACTGCCCTATGGTCACCCCCGTGTTTTGCTTAAAAGCACGGGCCATATAAATGGGGTGTACAAAAACCCTTTTGGAAAGGGAATCCAATGAGTGAAAGCTATCTAACTCATTTTCGAGCATCTTAAGAAGTTTTGCCAGCCAGGGTTGGCGCAATTTTACAGGTTTCTCATGGACCTGAAAGAGAAAATCGGCGATTGTCTCTTCGATCAGGTCTATTTGTTTACCATCCATAAATCCCACAAGCATCTGAACCAGGAAAGGGGTCATTCCTGCTTTGAAGTGGGCCAGCTGTTCCGGGAATTTAAAATCGTAGTCGTACTTTTTCATCCACGTTTTCCCGAATTCCATATTAAAACAATGCACATCCCGGTCTGTAAAGTAGTTTTGATGTACATAGCCCCCGGGGCGGAACAGGGCATCGCCCGGCAGCACCCGTGTTTCGGAAGCCTCATTTTTTTCCAGGTAGGTCCCCTTCAATAAAATGCTGAAATACTGGTTTTCGTGCCTGTGGGTTTCGGTATAACTGTTGATTTCATGGACAGTCTCGCTGAACTTCACGGAATCGCAGGCCGTACTCTTTTGGGTCTGGCCTAAATACTCCCCTTCATGTAGGGTTACTATCATTTAAACTGTTTTATCCGTTCAGGACTATTTATAGTGTTAAAATACTTCTTTATTTAATAAAGCCGATAGTGTTTTGCGAAAATTTATACAAAATACCAGCTCTGGTAATAGGCCCGGTCGGTAACATCCTGCTTTCTTCGCCTTTATAAAAAATGACCGTGTCGGTTTCGTTCTATTCCCGGGCCTTTCCTTGATTTAATTTTGACAAAAAAACAAACATTATGAAGATCATCATTTTCGGCGCTACCGGCAATATCGGAAAGCCTTTGGTGTTACAGGCCCTTACCCTGGGGTATTCGGTAACAGCATTTACGCGAAACAAGGAAAAACTGAACGACATTAAACACGACCATCTCTCTGTTATTGAAGGAGATGTTCTGGACAAAAACACCGTGGAAAAAGCTATCGCAGGGCACGATGCCGTGATCTGTGCCCTGGGTGCTGGGAGAAAAGGCACCATCCGGTCACAGGGCACCCGGAGCATTATCGAAGGTATGCAAAAGAACGGTGTAAAACGCCTGATCTGCCAGAGCACCCTGGGAGCAGGAAACAGCCGGGGAAACCTCAACTTTCTCTGGAAACACATTATGTTTGGCTGGTATCTGAAAAAAGCGTACCAGGACCATCAATTACAGGAAAAATACGTCATGGACAGCGAGCTCAACTGGACCCTGGTGCGCCCCGGTGCTTTTACAGACGGAAAAGCCACGGGAAATTTCAGGCACGGTTTTGCCCCGGATGACAAATCCATTAGCTTAAAGATCTCCAAGGCAGATGTGGCCATGTTCCTCCTGATGCAACTCACTTCGGACCAGTACCTGAGAAAAACTCCGGGCTTGTCGTATTGACAGGTGTTGTGATAAGAGATTGACGGAAGATTGTCCCTCGGTTTTAGTTTATCCTGAGCTTGCCTGCACTGAGCTTGCCTGCACTGAGCTTGCCTGCACTGAGCTTGCCTGCACTGAGCTTGTCGAAGTGTCGAAGTGCCGAAGTGCTGAAGTGCCGAAGTGCTCGGGAACCTTATTAATTTATAAGGTTCACAAGCCATGACAAAAAACCTTATTCCGGAGGGTATTCTTTGGTTTAAAACATATCATCTTTAACACTTCCGGGCCGGGAAATACGGGGATAAAGCCGTAAATTTGTAAGGTAAACTTCCCTTCTATGGAAACACTCGACGCCGCCCGCCTGCAAATGGCCGTCTCAATGATCTTTCACATCGTTTTTGCCTGTATTGGTATGGTTATGCCTTTTTTTATGGTAGTATCTCACTACAAGTGGTTAAAGACCCGGGACAAGGTATATCTCTCCCTCACAAAAGCCTGGCAAAAGGGCGTGGCCATCTTTTTTGTGACGGGTGCGGTCTCGGGGACCATATTGTCTTTTGAACTGGGATTGTTATGGCCCAAATTCATGTTGCATGCCGGGCCGATCATCGGTATGCCTTTTTCCCTGGAAGGCACTGCTTTTTTTGTGGAGGCCATTGCCCTGGGGTTCTACCTCTATGGCTGGAAAAAGATAAAGAGCGAATGGTTTCACTGGTTTACCGGGCTTATCATCGGGCTGTCGGGCGTGGCTTCGGGTATCCTTGTGGTGTCTGCCAACGGCTGGATGAACGCTCCTACGGGATTTGATTACATCAACGGAGAATTCCTGAACATCGACCCCGTACAGGCCCTGTTCAACGATGCCTGGTTTTCCCAGGCCCTGCACATGGTCCTCGCGGCATTTACCGCAACAGGTTTTGCCGTAGCGGGGATACACGCCTGGCAGATCTATAAAAAACGAAACATTGCCGTGCACCGGAAGGCCTTTAACATAGCCATCACTTTCGGGGCCATTGCTGCCGTTTTGCAACCCATAAGCGGGGATATCTCGGCGAAAGACATCGCCGTAAGACAACCTGTAAAACTCGCCGCCCTGGAAGCGCACTACGAAACCGAAGAAGGGGCGCCCCTCTACATCGGCGGCATTGTAAACGAAGAGAAACGCGAGGTCACTCACAAGATAAAGATCCCGAATATGCTCTCTTTCCTCGCCTTCGGAGATTTTAATGCTGAAGTAAAAGGACTGAACGACTTTCCGGAGGAAGATCATCCCCCGGTAGCTATTACCCATTACGCTTTTCAACTCATGGTAGGACTGGGCACCTTTTTAGCCCTGTTGTCGGTCATTTTCTTTATCAGCCGGAAAAAGAAGTCCCTGCTTCAGAAAACGTGGTTCTGGCTGCTCTTTGCCCTGGCCGCCCCGCTGGGTTTTATAGCTGTGGAAGCCGGGTGGATCGTTACAGAGGTCGGACGGCAGCCATGGGTGATCTACAACATTATGCGTACAAAGGATTCAGTGACCCCGATGGACGGGATCGAATACAGTCTGTTCCTCTTTATTTTCCTGTATGTTATCCTGGCCATAGCAGTAAGCTGGTTGATGGGCAGACAGATCAGGGTGTTCAACATGGGGTATTCGGGGAACGGAGATTGAAGAGGGAGCGGACCCCCCCCTGTGTCCCCCCTCAAGGGGGGAGCCTTCAATCCTTTTAAAGAGAATTATTCTCGCTTGAGGAGGATACGGAGGTGTAAAAGATATTACGAACCCGGGGCCTTAAAAACTAAAATTCTAAAAAAATGACCACGATAGTATTTCTTTTTTTGTTTGTCGCCATATACTTCTATATCATTTTTGGCGGTGCGGATTTCGGCGTTGGAATACTGGAGTTGCTCTCTTCCAGGGAGAACAGGAAAGTCACCAAAAAAATAGCTTACCAGATCATAGGGCCGGTATGGGAAGCAAATCACGTGTGGCTTATTATTGTCGTTGTGATCATGTGGATCACTTTCCCAAATTATTATTATATCGTCACCACCCAGTTACACATTCCGCTAACGCTGCTGCTGTTTGGCATTGTAGTGAGGGGAACGGCCTTTATTTTCCGCCACTACGATGCGGTTACGGATGGTTCTCAAAAGATCTATAACAAACTTTTTCAATACTCCAGTATCATCACCCCCTTCCTGTTGGGAGTTAGTGCGGGGGCATTGGTTTCCGGCAAGCTCATACCTTTAGATGATATTGAGAATCATAGCTTTGCAACCGTCTATATACACTCCTGGTTTAACATCACTTCGCTCCTGATGGGGATATTTGTCACCTCACTTGTCGCTTTTTTATCGGCCGTATTCCTGGTAGGAGAAACTTCTGGAAATGAGCAAAAGCTGTTCATCAAAAAGGCAAAAAAGGCCAATATTTCGGTAGCCATAAGCAGCATGCTCATCTTTGGCTACGGCTTTTACGCCGGGGAAGTGTTTATCGATCATTTCTTTGACAATCTATTCAGCATAGTATTGGTAGTACTGGCCAGTTCATTGCTCATCCCCATTTGGATATACCTCGGAAAAGGGAAAAAAGTAACAGTAAGGATCATTGTAGCGGCACAGGTATTCCTTATCCTCGGTGCCTGGGTACAGTCGAACTTTCCCGATCTGATCTTTACGTCAGAAGGCCCTGTAAGCATTTACGAGAACATGGCCGGGGAGGCGGTTATCAACTCCATAGCTTTTGCCCTGCTCGCAGGGGCTGTCTTAATACTTCCAGGATTATTCCACCTCTTTAAGGCGTTCGGGTTGTTCAAGGCGTTACAACCATCAGAAAATAAGGATTAAGAAATAAATATCCCCTATTTTTCGCATACAGAAGAGCAAGGTTATACGATCTCTGCGCTCAAACCGGCATCCAGCAAAAGGGAACAACGGGGTTTGAGATCTTCGTATGGCCCGGTCTTTACGGTACATTTTCCCTTGTAGTGCACTATAATGGAACATTGTTCGGCCTGTTCAGGGGTGTGGTCACATACGTGGATCAGGGTTTCTATAACGTGGTCAAAAGTATTGACATCGTCATTGTAGAGAACGATCTCGTTTTGCTTTTGTACATCTTCTTCCACCAGCACTTCCTCCATGGTCTCTTCCTGGAGGGAAGCATAGCATACACCGGCCATACCACCTGGCACAGCAGTGTTTTCCCATATGTATGTATGTTTTTTGGTACGCATTGCTATAAAGATATGATGTAAACGATCTTATACAAAATTACACAAAATTTATTTTAAAAGCATCCCTCCTTCGAAGCCGGGTATCCCGCCCCCCCTTCCTTCTTATATTCCCCGGAGAGTTACGGGTTCCTTCAATAACAGGGTTTTACTCGTCCTGGCCACTATGGCGGGTCGCTGCAACACTTTTATACCTTAATGCCACCCAGTGATTTTCTTCCAGTTTTTCAACAAAATTTAATGAATTTTTTACACATAATTCATCTATGACAGAAATATCATCCCTGTAAAACCCACTTAACAGAAGTATGCCGTCCTGTTCCAGACATCCGGCATATTTCGGGATGTCGTTCAGTAAAATATTCCTGTTTATATTGGCAATGACCACATCATACCACCTTCCGTCCAGCAGGGAGGCATCTCCTTCGAATACGGAAATATGTGTACAACTGTTCCTTTCCACATTTTCCAGGGAATTCTCGTAACACCAGTTGTCGATATCTATGGCATCGATCCCGGCCGCACCCAGCTTTTCGGCCAGAATGGCCAGCACTCCTGTTCCACAGCCCATATCCAACACTTTTTTGCCTTTTAGGTCCAGTTTCAGCAGGTGCTGTATCATCATGTGGGTGGTTTCGTGATGCCCCGTGCCGAAGCTCATTTTGGGCTCTATGATAATATCGTATTTTGTGCCGGGCATAGCATGGAACGGTGCCCTTACCGTACACAGGCCGTCCACTTCAATGGGCTGGAAATTCTTTTCCCATTCCTCATTCCAGTTCACCTGCTCTATTTCCTCCAGGTCATAAGTGATCGTGAATTCATCACTCCGTAAAATAAAAAGATCATCCAGGCAGGAAGAGGTCCATTCGCTCCTTTGTATATAGGCCGTGACTCCTTCTTCATTTTCCACAAAACTTTCGAATCCCACATCGCCCAACTCGGCTATAAGGATCTCTGTACCGGGCTTCAGGGGTTTTACCTTAAAGTGATAAGCGATATATGATGTATCCATTTCTGTTTTTTTGGACGGAAGACCGGTAACAGGAGACAGATGAATACTTGTCTTCCGTCTCCGGCTACCTGTTTCAGATAAATACCGGATCTAAAAATACTCATCTCCCTGTGTGTTCAATGATTATTTTAAAGAGATCGGTTCTGTTGTATTTACCCGGCAAAAATACAACTGCCCGTTTAAATCAAAGGTATACTCCGGTCAAAACTAATCAACAATCGCCGGAAAAAATGGCTACCGGCCTTTGCAGCCATCCGTCTTTCTCCCTGTTTGATACACGATAAAAAATCAACAAATAATTGATTATCATTCATTTATTAACTATCTTTAACAGAGTACATTTAAATCCTGCAACAATGTCTGCCATGGCTGTCTTATTTATATTCCTCTTTGTATTCTTCCTCTCGGGGATACGGATAGTCTTTGAATACAAGCGGGCGCTGAAATTCCGGCTGGGCAGCTATATAAAAGTGCTCAATCCGGGTTTCCGGTGGATCATTCCGGTTATCGAGACCACCCAGTTTGTAGATATCCGGGTCATTACCATAAATATTCCGACCCAGGAAATTATGACAGAAGACAATGTGCCCTCCAGGATCAACGGTGTGCTTTTCTTTCGTATTATCGATGCCACCCAGTCCATCCTGGAAGTGGAAGACTATCACTTTGCCATATCACAACTGGCCCAGGCTTCGCTGAGGGATGTATGCGGAAAAGTGGAGCTGGACACGATACTCTCCAAACGTGAAGAAATAGGCGAAAACATCCGCGCCATTGTAGATAATGAAACCAAAGACTGGGGGATCACCATTCTCGACGTAAAGATCAAGGACATCGAACTTCCGGAAAACATGAAGCGTTCCATGGCCAACCAGGCCGAAGCCGAACGTTCGCGCAGGGCACGAATTATCCTGGCTGATGCCGAAAAACAGGCAGCAAAGGCCCTGGTAGAAGCCGGGCAACTCATCGATAAATCGTCCTCTGCCATCAAACTGAGGCTCTACCAGACACTTTCTAACATTGCTTCGGAGAAGAACTCCACCATTGTTTTTCCTTTTCCGGAGGAAGTATTATACCGGAAAGGCAAAAAGAAGAAGAAATAGAATAGGCTAAGGGTTTCCTTCAAAAGCACTAACTGTCATTCCGAGCGAAGCGAGGAACCTCCTTTCTGCATAGGTGGAGATTCCTCGCTTCGCTCGGAATGACAATTGGGGCTGAAATATTATATAGCGTCTACAATAGCTACAAAATCCTTAGCCTTGAGAGATGCCCCGCCGATAAGGCCTCCGTCTACATCGGGCTGGGAAAAAATCTCTTTGGCATTTTCGGGTTTTACACTTCCGCCGTAAAGAATGGATACACCATCGGCCACCTTCTCATTGTAGTTTTCTGCGATGGTTTTCCGGATAAATTTGTGCATTTCCTGCGCCTGCTCCGGTGTGGCCGTTTCTCCTGTACCTATGGCCCAAACGGGTTCGTAGGCCAGGATAATGTTCTTCCAGGCTGAAGCCTTCAGGTGAAACAGTGCATTTTTCAACTGCTTTTCGACCACTTTGAAATGATTGTCCGATTTGCGGTCTTCCAGTTCTTCCCCGAAACAAAAGATCGCAGTCATATCGTGTCTAAGCGCGGCATCTATTTTTTTAGCCAGGCTTTCGTCGGTTTCGTTAAAATAGGCTCTCCTTTCGGAATGTCCCAGAATAACAGTCTGTATACCTGCGCTTTTCAGCATATCTGCGGATATTTCCCCGGTATAAGCTCCGTTTTCTGCAAAATGCATGTTCTGTGCTACAACCTCAACAGGACTCTGGACCAGGGTATCAAAAGCCAGCCTGAGGCTGATAAACGGCGGGGCTACCATGACCTCTGCATCGGTTTCGGGCATCTTTTTCAGCAATTTGGAAAGCAACGCTTCGGTCTCTCCAAGATTGTTATTCATTTTCCAGTTTCCAGCAACGATTTTTTTTCTCATTTTGTGGTGTGGTTTAAGGTATTTATTAATTGAGTGTCGTTAGTTTCTATAGCCTTGAACAGTTCTATCTTCCCTTCGGGGTTGACCACCAGATACCGGGGTATCCAGTCGAGGTCTATGGACTTACAGAACGGGCTCCCTTTCCACCCGGCCTTAATGAAGTAGTGTTGCCCGTAATCCAGCCTGTGTTTTTCGCGGCCTCTTTCCCATCCTTCCACACTGCGGTCCAGCGAAAGGAAAACAAAGGTCACATCCTCATATTTTGTGTCCAGTTCTGCCAGTTTCGGGATACTTTCCAAACAATCCTTGCACCAGGAAGCCCACACATCGATGAACAGGGTTTTCCCCTTATTGGCTTCCAGTACTTCCGAAAAGGTGATATCCTGTCCATCTGTCGTAAGGAATATATCTTCTAATGCTTCTTTGGAAAATTCTTTCGTCTGGGCAGACAATACCATCCCCACAGCTGTAAATAATACAGCCAGAACATTCTTTTTCATAGTAGCTTTTTTATTTATCTCGTCTAAAAAGACAACGTTACAAATTTATAATAATATTTAAGAGACTGTTGTTCTTTTAATTAGTTTCCAGTTCGTCTGCATCGTTAAAATGCAGTTTTTGCACTATGGTGCCCCTGTGCAGTTTCAGAATACCGGGATTGGAACGCACAATGGTCTTTAATGTGGTTTCGTCGGTAAAATAAAACTCAAAATTAAGGTCGTATTTCCTAAGCACCGGTAACGTTAGGTCTTCCCCGGATGCAGACATGCCTATGACCTTATATCCATCGGCAAGGGCCTTGTCCGTCACCGCTTTCATTTTCTCCAGCCCTTCTTCACTCGCTTTTCGCATATTATAAGAGATTACCATAACGAGCTTATCTTCTGCCAGCATGGCTTCGGTATGGTCCTCCCCTCCTTTTTCTATGCTGAAATCATGTACGGGGGGTTCGTAGCCCTTTTGAATTTCTTCAGTTTCCACATCTATGAATTCGCCATCAACTGATGGATAGTCGCCATTGGTCTTTATAATCTTTTCTTCTCCGTCGACCTTGAATTTCCACGAATATTCATAGATAGGTTTCGGGGCGTCTTCGGGAATGATCATTCCTTCTCCTATATTGGCCCCTATCTTATACGGGCGGAAATCGATCACAGGCAGGTGATTCAACACGTGATCGGCAAACAGAACGCATGCCGCCAGGGCAATGACCGTACCAATAAACCCCACCTTAGCAGATATAAAAGGTTTTATATGATTTCTGCCAAAGAACAACACCAGAATAAGTAACAGCAATACCACATCCTTGCTGAAGGATTCCCAGGGGGTCAGCTTTATCGCATCGCCAAAGCAACCGCAGTCGGTCACTTTGTTGAAATACGCAGAATAGAAAGTCAGGAAGGTGAAGAAGACGATCATAAGCAACAGGCACCAGATCGTGAATTTCGATTTGTATCCCAGGAGCAGCATAATGCCCAGCATCACTTCAAAAACTACAAGAAACAAGGCTATGCCCAATACATAAGGGGCCAGAAAAGGAAGGTTCAGCACATCGGGCGCAAAATATTCCTCGAGCTTGAACGAGAGCCCCATGGGGTCGTTCAGCTTTATGGCACCACTGATAATAAATAAGACCCCGACAATGATCCTGGACAGGTTTACGATATATTTCATTGTAATCTACGAATTACGATTTGAGATTTTTACGTTTCCCCGTAGAGATGCACGGCCGTGCATCTTTACGGGTATTATCCTATGGGTTTAACAGTATTAACGCGAAAACAGCATAGTTTATCATATCCTGGTAATTCGCATCTATCCCTTCGCTGACCAGGGTCCTGCCTTCGTTCCCCTCAATCTGTTTAACACGCAACAGTTTCTGAAGGATAAGGTCTGTAAGAGAACTGACCCGCAGGTCGCGCCAGGCTTCACCATAATCATGATTCTTGGCCTCCATAAGGGTCTTGGTCTGCGCTATCTTTTCGTCATACAATTTTGTGGCTTCTTCCACACTCAGGTCGGGCTGGTCGGCAACACCTTTGTCGAGCTGTATCAGCGCCATGACCGAATAGTTAATGATCCCGATAAACTCAGAGGCTTCCCCTTCGTTTACTTTCCGGGTTTTCTTTTCCTGTAGACTTCGTATCCTTTGGGCTTTTATAAAGATCTGATCGGTAAGGGAAGGCAATCGTAATATACGCCATGCGCTTCCGTAATCTTTCATCTTATTAACGAACAATTCCCGACAAGTGGCGATTACTTCGTCGTATTGTTTTGAAGTATCCTGCATACTGTTGAATGTATTTTGCGTAAATTTCGCTTAATTTTTTGAATTGCTCAACCCCATAGGAAAAAATATTAAAGTCGGAAGTCCGAAGTAGCATTAACCGGTATGCTAAACTTCGGACTTCGAACCTAAAATTAAAAGATATGACCATAAACTGCAAAGGCAAGCTGATAGACCTCTCTGTTCCGAAAGTCATGGGGATACTGAACATTACCCCCGATTCTTTCTATGACGGCGGAAGGTATGAGAACGAAACCGATATCCTTCGCCGAACGGAAAAAATGCTCAATGAAGGAGCTGCTTTTATCGATGTGGGGGCATACAGTTCCCGTCCGGGTGCGGAGCATGTATCTGAAGAAGAGGAGCTCCGGCGTGTTGTTCCTGTCATTGCATTACTGGTAAAGCATTTTCCCGAAATACTTATTTCCGTAGATACCTTCCGCGCCGTTGTGGCCAAAGCCTGTATACAGGAAGGGGCGGCTATCATTAACGATATTGCTTCAGGTAACCTCGATAAAAATATGATCTCTACCGTGGCCGAATTGCAGGTACCTTACATTATGATGCACATGAAAGGTACTCCGCAGAACATGCAACAAGACCCGCAATACAAAGACATTACTAAAGAAGTGCTCTATTATTTCTCGGAAAAGGTTGCCGGGGCCCGTAAAGCAGGGATTAATGACCTTATCATAGATCCTGGTTTTGGCTTTGCCAAGACTTTGGCCCACAACTACGAGTTGATGAGCAAACTGGAACTGCTGCATCACCTGGAACTACCCTTACTGGTAGGTATTAGCCGTAAATCCATGATCTATAAACTACTGAAAAACAGACCGAAAGATGCCCTGAACGGCACTACTGCATTAAACACCATAGCCTTGTCCAAAGGCGCACATATTTTGCGGGTACACGATGTAAAGGAAGCTGTGGAATGTGTGAAATTGGTGGAGCAGTTGCAGGGGGAATAGTTTTATAACAAAAAATGTTAAAAAAGCCTTAAAATTTAATTTGTATTTAGTCTAAATAGATGTAGTTTTGCCCAGATTTTTAGAGAAATTACATTATGACTATTTTCAGATTATCGTTGTTATTTATTTTATTGTCGCATACGGTTTGGTCACAGGATCAATATTCGATATCCGGGAAAGTAGAAGATACTCAGGGGAGTTCTTTACCAGGAGTTAACATCTACATATCATCATTAAAGCGGGGGACAGTTACCGATATGCACGGAAACTATACACTAGCCGACATTCCCAAAGGAAAGTTTACCATTACGGTAAGTGCCATCGGGTTTCATAAGGTGAAAAAAACCATCGACCTGGTTGCTGACAGGAAAGCATATAATTTTATAATGACCGAAGATGTCCAATCCCTTTCCGAAGTGGTGATCAGTGCCTCGCGTACTCCCGAATCCAGGGATGAACTGGCCACTACCGTAACTATTCTCTCCAGGGATGTTATAGAAGAGCAAATGAAGATCACCAGCAATATTTCAGATATTATGACCTCCAAGGTCCCTGGTCTCGCTCCCAGTACAGGTACTTCGAGCAACTTTGGCCAGAAATTGAGGGGAAGAAACTTTGTGGTTATGATCGACGGGGTTTCCCAGTCCACCCCCTTGCGAAACGGCCAGTTGGATATTCGCTCCCTGGACCCCTCCATCATAGAACGGGTAGAAGTGATAAAAGGGGCCTCAGCTATTTACGGTAACGGCGCCGAAGGGGGGATTATTAATTATATCACCAAAAAGAATTACGGGGATAAACCCTTTTCGGGAAGTACAGACCTGAGTGCAACAGGGTCTCTTGCCAATATAAACAATACCGCAGGAGCGCGGTTAAACCAGAATTTTTACGGCAAGGCAGGAAAATGGTCATACCTGGTAAACGGCACTTTTGAGCAAACCGGTGAATTCAAGGATGCCGAAGGCGATGTACTGCCCCCGACATACGGATTGGGTGAAACCAACAGCCTCAGTGTTTTTGCCAAAATAGGTTATGCCATATCAGACAGCCAAAAACTGGTATTGAGCTATAATCGCTATACCACCAAACAAAATACAAACTACGTACAGGTGGACGGCGATTATGACACCCGTCAAAAATCAACCGCCGAACCGGGCACGCCTCCCGGGGTACCGCAGGGGACAAAAAACAATAATCTGCATTTAACTTACGATCACCAGGGAATATACGGAAATACCTCCCTGAATGCGGATGTTTATTATCAGGATGTAGAAAACACCTTTTTCTGGTCCGATGTTTTTGAGTTCGGGGGGCAATCACAAATTTATTCGGAGAAAAAAGGAGCCCGTTTTGTTTTGAATACACCCCATATTTTTTCTGAAAACGCATCCGTATCGGCCACTTACGGGGTAGATTTACTCAACGACGTTACCTCACAGCCCCTGGTAGATGGCCGTATTTGGGTTCCTGAAATGGATATGGTAAACTTCGCTCCTTTTGCACAATTGAAGTTCTCTCTCCTGCAAAACCTTATTTTGAAAGGAGGGATCCGCGTAGAACGCATAACCGTTAAAGTCGATGATTATACCACCCTCCGCACCGTAAACCCGGTTACGGGAGAGATCGACAATCCCGGAATTGATGTTAAAGGAGGAAAACTGGATTATACGGCAACCGTATTTAATGCAGGAATAAGATATAATAAATACAGATGGCTAAGTCCTTACTTCAGCTTTTCACAGGGCTTTTCCATATACGATATAGGAAGCATCTTAAGGGCCGCCAGGGTAACGGACATGAAGGATATCAATACCGAGGCTTCCATAGTAAATAACTACGAACTGGGACTCGTCAGCAAATTCAATAAGTTCCGTATCGAAGCCGTCGGGTTTATCAGTACATCGAAACTCGGGTCAAGTGGCGAATTCAAGGAAGGCGTGTTCAACATTTTAAGAAGTCCCGAACGGCTTCATGGATTTGAAGGGACCGTAGAATACAGGCCCTTCCATAACCTTAACATTGGCGGTACTTACAGCTATCTTGAAGGCAAACGGGATGTGAATGACGACGGGGATTTTTCAGATGATGAAGATGTTTATCTGGGCGGGGACAGGATCGCCGCTCCAAAGACAACGGCCTATGTAAAGTATGCTCCCATAGAAAAACTGAACATCTATACAGAGCTTGTTCACATCGGGGATCGCGACCGCTTCTCACTCAATGAAAACGGCACCTATGATGTATATCAGGGACCGGTAGAGGCTTATAATATCGTTAACCTGAGCATAGGCTACCAACTCACCGGAAGTACGGCAGTCCATATTGCAGTAGAAAACCTCTTTAACGAAGACTATTTTCCTACACGTTCTCAATGGTTCACCCGCGAAAACCTTTATACCAAGGGGAAAGGAAGTAATTTCAGGCTGGGGTTGACCGTTAACTTTTAACTGAATATCAGAGGGGCGGAGGGCCGATAACGGATGACGGGTATATTCATCTCACCAGTCATCGATCTACCCGTCCAGAAAACAAACAGATCATATCCAGGCCTTGCCTGAAAAGAGTTATCTCCCTCAGCAAGGCTTTTTCAATCTTAAAAAACCCCACCCTTCGGCTTGGGCTCAGGGACCAACTCAGAACTCCAAAACTCCAGGACTCCAAAACTAATACCCCTGCACCAACTCTCCCAGCACCTTATTCTCCCTGCCGCGGATCTGCATCGTTACTTCCTTCTTATCAAAATCAAACCGGAGCAGCCCGAAGCTGATGTCCGAAACCACCTTGCCAACACGGTGAGGGTTGTATTCCGAGGTGAAGTCCGAATAGGAGTGCGTCAGTCCGCTACTGGTAAAGTCTACCAAAGGATAGGAAAGCCCTTCTATCGGTGCCCTGGAAAATTCCGAAATGTGACGGTCGCCCGAAAGCACGATCACTCCTTTGGCCCCGGATGTTGCGATCAATTGCTTTAATTGATCCACTTCATGCGGAAAATTGCTCCAGGCCTCAAAACCGTGTTCCCCGGAGAGGAACTGTATGCTGCTTACAATGAGATTAAAATCTGCCCGGGAGGAAGACAATTCTTTTTCCAGCCATTGCCATTGCGCTTTGCCCAACATGGTCCCTTCTCCTTGCGGATTGGGCTGGTATCGTTTCCCGGTCTCTTTGGTATCGGTAAGTGCCGAACGGAAATAGCGGGTATCAAGGACAATGATCTTTATATTTCCTTCAGGTGTATTTATTTCCTCCGCATGGTACACTCCTTCCTGTGTTCTCCGGGGATCGTCATTATCCACGCTCATAAAATCCAGGAAAAGCTGTTGGCTTTCCTTTTTGGCATGGAACTCCTCTCCCCCATCGTTCAGCCCGTAATCGTGGTCGTCCCAGGTGCCCAGTATTTTCATGCGGCTCATTACTTCGCGATACTCCTTTTGCTGCAACTGGTTGTTGTAGTGCTGCCGCATCACATTCATATCATCCGTATCCGAATAGATATTGTCCCCGCCCCATATCCATATTTCAGGATCATTTTTCAGGACCTCTTTCCACAATACATTTTCAAATCTTTGATTGTTACAGGAGCCGAAAGCTATAACATAATCCGCCTCAGAAACCGAAGGCCGTTGTTTTACCGATTGGCAGGCCAGGAAGCATATTATCGGAAGCCACAGAAATAATCGCCGCATTTGTTCGTTTTTAAAAAAACAAATGTACAGCTTGCGGTATTAACTACATGTTATCATTTTTCGGGTATACTATTTTAACAATTATGGATTTCAACATCGGCTCTACCTTATGATCTGAATATTATTTTGAATGAAAAATCAGGATAAATCGTATCTTAGCCCCTTATGAACACAAACATCCAAGAACTCGCGGCCGTACTGGCTTCGCCCAAGAACATAGTCATAGTTCCGCATAAAAACCCGGACGGAGATGCCATCGGGTCTTCCCTGGCCATGTATCATTATCTAACGCTCCTGGGGCACAATGCCTCGGTGATAGCCCCCAACGAATATCCGGATTTCCTGAAGTGGATGCCCGGCAACGAACATATACTGAAGTTCGACACCAAACGCAAGATCGCAAAGCCCCTTATCGAGAAGGCCGATCTTATCTTTACGCTCGATTTTAATTCCCTGGATCGTGTGGAAGACATGAAACCGGTACTGGAAAAAAGCAAGGCGGTCTTCGCTATGATAGACCACCACGAACAGCCCGATGATTATGCCAAATACACGTATTCCGACCCGAAAATGGGCTCTACCTGTGAGATGATCTATCATTTCATAGACAGTATGGAACATCGCGAAAAGATCAATAGGGATATCGCCACCTGCATTTATACGGGGATCATGACAGATACCGGCTCATTCCGATTCCCCTCCACCACCAGCATAACGCACAGGGTTGTGGCCGACCTCATAGACAAGGGAGCTGAAAACGCCGATATACATAATGCCGTTTACGATACCAACGGACTGAGCAGGCTGCACCTCCTGGGCTGCGCGCTCAAAAACCTGGTATTGCTAAAGGAATACAATACCGTATACATTACCCTCAACCGTAAAGAACTCGAACAATTCGGATTTAGAAAAGGAGATACCGAAGGTTTTGTAAATTATGGCCTGTCCCTGAAAGATGTAAAATTTTCGGTGATCTTTATAGAGGATACCCAGGAAGATTTTATTAAGATATCCCTGCGTTCCGTGGGCAACTTCTCCGTCAATGCCCTGGCAAGGGAACACTTTAACGGCGGCGGGCATATCAATGCTGCCGGAGGACGAAGCGATCTGCCTATGGAAGAGACCATAGAAAAATTCAAAACACTGCTGGCCGATTACAAAGAAGAATTAACCGTATGAACCACCATAAAAAGAACATAGCACGCTTTTTTCTGCTAATGTGTTTCGGACTGACACTTTACAGTTGCAAAGAACCGGAAGCCCGGCGCCCGGTGACTGTAAAAACAGGGGAATTCTTTAAAAAATCGGTAGACCGGAACAAGGATCTCCTGGAGCAGGAACAACAACTGATCGAAGAGCTTATCCGGGACGACAGCCTTCATACTTACCATACTTCCGCCAATGGGTATTGGTATTTCTACAACACCAAAGACAGTACGGATGCCTATACACCAAAACCGGATGATGTTGTACTGATCAGTTATGATATCCGCCATCTCAATGACAGCATCATATACAGCAAAGAAGAGATCGGGGAAGTTCAGTTTAAGGTGGACAAGGAAGATCTGTTCCCCGGATTGCGAACTGCCGTGAAATTACTGAAAAAAGGAGAAACTGCCACTTTTATGTTCCCTTCGTCCCTTTCTTACGGTTATCATGGCGACGAGGTTCGCATAGGGGTCAATGTTCCCCTTAAAAGTACGGTAACCCTGCTGGATATACTGGAAATTGCCAAAGACAGCCCTTCGGCTTTAGTTTATCCTGAGTTGATCGAAGGGCTCAGGGACCAAAACTCTTCGGCTACGCCCGGGAATCAAAAAAATGAGAACGGGAAAGACTCCGTGATGTAATTTGATAATGAATAACTAATAACCATAAATAATATCGTATACATGAAAAAGATAAACGCAGCTCTTTTGCTTATTGCCCTGATAGCTTTAGGATGTAAAAGTACCAAACACCCCGACCTGGGCGATGGTATTTTTGCTGATATCGAAACCAATAAAGGCGAGATCGTCCTTCAGTTATACTACGGGCAGACCCCGGTTACCGTGGCGAACTTCATATCCCTGGCCGAGGGGACCAGCCCGTTTGTATCTGACAGCCTAAAGGGCAAAAAATATTATGACGGGGTTACTTTTCACCGGGTCATCAAAGACTTTATGATACAGGGCGGAGATCCGTCGGGTACGGGTAGATTTGGTCCCGGTTATAAATTTGAAGATGAGATCGTGGACACCCTGGGGCATGACAGTAAAGGCATTCTGTCCATGGCCAATGCAGGCCCGAATACCAATGGCAGCCAATTCTTTATCACTCATGTGCCTACGCCTCAGCTCAACGGCAGGCATGCTGTGTTCGGCAAGGTGGTGAAAGGAATTGAAGTGGTGGACAGCATTGCCAATGTAAAGACCTCGCCGGACGCAAACAAACCGCTCGAAGATGTGGTTATGGATAAAGTTACCATTATCCGTAACGGTAAAGAAGCCAATGCTTTTAATGCCATTAAAGTGATGACCAACTATTTTGACAAGGTCAACAAACGCGAAGGAGATATCAAAAAAGTGGCAGATGCCTTAGCCGCAGAATTCAAAACACAGCAGGATGAAGCAGAAGAACTGCCCAGCGGATTGAAAATATTATACCTCAACAAGGCCGAAGGCGGCCAAAAACCGAAGGAAGGCGATAACGTTATGGTCAACTATGCCGGTTTCCTGGATTCGGGCATGCTGTTCGATTCTAACGAACTGAGTATCGTAGAGCAATTCCACGCCGTAGATAAACGCAGAAAACAGCTTGGAGGATACGCTCCCATCCCCATGCTTTACGGTCCCGACTCTCCCTTGATCGCCGGCTTTAGAGAAGGGTTGTTGCAAATGAAAGTAGGAGATAAAGCAAGGCTCTTTATCCCTTCGCACCTCGGATATGGCGAGGCGGGAGCAGGAGGTGTTATCCCTCCCAATGCCGACCTGGTCTTTGATGTGGAAATTACCGAAATGGCAGACTAATTCTTAAAAAACAAGATGATATACCCCCGGCCCTGATCTTGCCGGGGGTATTTTTTATCCCTTTTTTCAAAATCTCTCCCACTACTGCCATACAGTTGTCATTGTGACATCCTATCTTTGAAATACCAAAAACAAAAAACATGTCACAAGAAAAATTACCGACCGGAACGAAGGACACAGCCATCAACGCCTTGGCAAAAAACTATGCCAGCTATAATCTCTGGGCCAATACAAGGCTTGTAGAATGGCTACGAACCAAACCCGAAAGTGTTGTGGAACGGGAAGTTCCTTCCAGTTTTCCCAGTATTAAGTTAACCCTGGCTCATATCTGGCAAACCGAAAGATACTGGTATTCCATTTTAAAAAAAGAGGAACCAAAAACCTTCGAAGAATTTAACGGCACACCGGAAGATGCCTTTACAAATATTTTGCAACAATCTTCTGAACTTGCAGACTACATTAATTCCTTAACAGGAGAAAGTATTGAAGAGAAGATCCTGATCGAAAGCCCCTGGTTCACTTCCGATTTTCCGGGTTTCGAGTATGTGATGCACTGTGTTACCCACAGCACATATCACCGCGGACAGGTTATCACCATAGGCCGAAACCTAGGTTTTACCGACGCGCCCATGACGGACTACAACCTCTACAATGTGGAACGGCAATAGCATATATTTCATCTGTTAATATTTATTTGTTTTTTCAAAGGTGTTCATGAACCACTTCGTTAGGTTTTAAAGGTCAGATGTAATACCTTGATTATCAAGTTGATTGATATCCGGATTTTCGGTTATGGGCATTCATAAAAAATCCCCGGAGGCATTTCAAAACTTCCGGGGATTTCTTTCTTCAGAGAAAGTCTTCTCAGCCCGACAATAACCTGTAATGCCGGTTATCCGGAGTTTTTATCTCTATATATGTTTTACCGCTGTTCCTTATCCTGGCAATAGTAAAGCTATACGACGAAACTTTTCCCTGACTTTCTTCCGCAGGCTTCCAGGAATACCCTTCCCATTGGCTATTAAAAATGTTATCGGGATGTGCTACGGCCACTTTTTCCTTTTCCAGTTCAATTTTCCTGTTCCCCAGTATCAACATATTGGCATTGCAGTTTATGGCAAAGGAGGTCAGACTGCTATTTTCTTCCTCAGGGATAAATTCCACAACATCACCTCTGAATATTACCTTATAGTTCATTCCCGATTCCCTTATTACCATATCCGTGGCCCTGGCTTTCTTTTTTAAATTGAATTCGTTACGTACCACAGCATTATACATATCATCCGGCACAACACCGTGTATTCTGCCTTGATGGTCTACATAAGACAGGTTTTCCGGAAAGATGCGGGAGTCCTTTTTTCCTTTGTGCTTAAAGTGTACTTCTTTAAAAACATGCTCCCCTTCCGGGAGGACGGATTCTAACTCCTGTGTACAGTTTTGCCCGGTGGCCATATGGAAAACGGCCAGGCTTAACGGAAGAAATATTTTCTTTAACATCGATATGATCTTTATTAAGAAGTATATAAATATACTTCTTAATATCGTGATAACCAATCTTCCCCGGTGTTAAAAAATCAGTTAGCGGGTTCTTTCCGGATCACTTCTCCCTGGCTGATCTCAATGATATGCCCCACACATTCCGGTATTTCATCATTGTAGTGCGATACATAGATCATGGTAGTTCCCAGGGTTTTACATATTTGATTCAGAAGTGCTTTGAAGTACGCTATTTGCTGGTCGTCTAGCCCTTGTAAAGGTTCATCCAGTATCAGCAGGGAAGGGAATTTCACCAGGGCCCTTGCCAGGAGAATACACCGCTGTTCTCCCAGTGAAGCATGAGCGAACAGACTTTTTTCCAGGCGGTCCAGGTCCAATATGCCCAGCCAGTGACGGGCGATGTTGAGCTGGTATTCGGAGGGTTCCGTGACGATGCCTACCTCATCGTTAAATCCGGATACGATAACATCAAGGCAGCTCAGGGTACTGTACACTTCCCTTGAACCGTTGTCTATGCCCGGTATGGTATTGAGTATTCCCCGGCCCCTCAGAAAATACAGGTGCAGCTCAGACGATACAAAGCCTATCTCCTTTTTAATGTCCCAGATGCTTTCTCCCGTGCCGCGACGGCGGTCAAACAAGGTTAGGTTATTGTTGTATCCCTGCGGGTTGTCGGCCGTTATCAGGCTGAGCAATGTGGTTTTTCCTGCGCCGTTATGACCGGTAAGGGCCCACTGCTCTCCCCTTTTTACTTTCCAACTGACATTTTTCAGGATATGTTTTCCTCCCAGCCTTACATTTACATCGATCATATCGACAACAACATCAAATACCTTCCTGCCGGGCGGTACCTGTAATGTACTGAAAAGAGAACCGTTTAATGCCATATTATTTTTAACGGGAAGGGCCTTAAAGGCAGTCCGCTGAGTGAACTCCCTGACCTTCCCCTTCTCCAGTTCGAGAACTTTATCTGTAAAATCCGGGACCTGGTTCGCTCCGCAGATCACTACCACAACGGCTGTTTTTGCCATTTCCCGCAAGATAGCCGACAGTTTTTCCCGGGACTGTACATCCAGTCCTACGAAGGGTTGGTCCAGCACCAGCATTTCCGGCTTGCGCAGCAGGGCTACGGCCAGTTGGGTACGCTTCCTCTCCCCGTTACTGAGCTGAAGCAGTTTGCGATCGAGGATATGGGCTATGCCTGTCTGCTGCACGACCTCTTTGATATCATCATCCCCGGCCCGGATCTCTTTCTGAACCCGGTGCAAATATCCGTCAACACTGAGCAATCCGGAAGTATCCTGCGCTTCATAGCGCTGGCTGTAATGCGTATTTCCCCGGCCGGAAATGGATAAAAACTGATCTTGCTGCTCTACCATGACCACCCGGGATGCACTGACAACCAGTTCTCCCGATGTGGGCTTCAATTTTCCGGCAAGCGACCTTCCCAGGGTAGTCTTTCCGGCACCGGAAGTCCCTACCACGGCAAGGGCTTCACCCCGGTACAGTTGAAAAGTAATGGCCTCTAAAACGGCATATCCCTTTTGTACAAAGGAAATTTCTTTACAATCTATAACAATGTCAGACAGATTCCGGGACATAACAAATTGTTTGTTGTTTTTTAATTGTACTGTTCTGTTTCTTCGAACGAATGTACAACTTCCCTGTACTACCCTGGTATTTCCCATTTCCTTTCAACGACACTTAACTGAAAGTAACGAGACTCAATAACTTAAAAATCAACAAAATAAAAAGGCCGACACTACAATAACAATAATTTTAAAAAAATCTTTTTTCCTGCTGACACAGGGTTGTCACCACCTGCCATTTACTTTGTGGTACAGAAACCTTAAAAAATAAAATCATGGAAACCAAAAATGCTGAAAACGCAACCATCAATCACCCGGTAGTTACTTCCGAAGATCTTGTTAAACACTGGCAGGGGCACCGTAGTCTCACCCGTCGGGTCATAGAGGCTTTTCCGGAAAAGGAACTTTACGAATTCTCCATTGGCGGAATGCGCCCGTTCGCTGAACTGGTCATGGAAATGATCACGATCGCCCATCCCGGCATTGTAGGTGTCGCTACGGGAAAATGGGAACAGCTGGACCACGGGACTGCTCCCAAAACCAAGGAAGGCCTCCTGGAACTCTGGGATAAGACCACGGAACAGATCGATACATACTGGCCGCAGATATCCCCTCAGCGTTTCCAGGAAACGGACGTTGCTTTCGGTCAGTATGAAAACCAGATCTATGCTTCTTTATTCTATTTTATCGACAATGAAATACACCACCGGGGACAAGGGTATGTCTACCTCCGCGCCCTGGGAGTTACCCCTCCTCCGTTCTGGGAAAGATAATAACCTTGCTATACGATACAACAAAGCGGTCCCGGACCGCTTTGTTTGTTTATACTTACAACCCGTTTATCTGCTTCTGTATCTCTTCCTTTTCCGGTGGCGTTCCGGCCAGGGCATACGCTTTCTTTAAACTGGCCCTGGCTTTTTCCCTGTTCATGTTTTTATACAACTCTCCCAGGAGCACATAATAAAAGTGGCTGCCTTCCATGTTCAGGCCTTCTGCTTCTTCCAGGGCTGCCCGTTCTCCCTCTGCTTTATATAAAGCATATATACGGTTAAGCGCCACCACGGGAGAATAATTCAGTTTCAGCAAACTGTCGTATAATTGCAGTATATCCTCCCATTTTTCTGCAGTGTCTTCCCTGTAACAATGCCAGCAGGCTATTTTCGCTTCCAGGTGATAAGAGCTTATTTCCTCTCCCCGGGCAGAAAGTTCCAGGAAACGCATACCCTGTTTTATAAGTGTTTTATCCCATAGTTCCGGGTTCTGGTGTTTATACAGGATAAAGTTATTCCCTTCCGATTGCCTGGCATCGAACCGTGAGGCGTGGAAACACATCAGTGCTATCAGGGCGTTCGTTTTTGGAAGATTGGTCTTTTCATATTCCGAAAGCATTATACCAAGGCGCATAGCTTCCAGGCACAGGTCTTTCCGCAAAATATGATTTTGTGTCCTGGAATAATAACCTTCGTTAAAGAGGAGGTAGATAATATGCAGCACATTGTCCAGCCTGGGAATTATCTCATGCTCCGGAGGAAATTCCATCTTTATGTTTGCTGTCCGTAGTTTATCTTTGGCCCGGAACAGTCTTTTATTGATGGTATCTTTTTTAGACAGGAAGGCTTCGGCTATTTCATCGATACCAAAACCGCATAAAATACGAAGTGCCAGCCCCATCTGGGCTTCACTTGTGATCGCCGGGTTACAGACAGCAAAGAGCATCTGCAACTGGCTGTCCCTGATGTTGCCTTCGGAAAAATCCGGAATTGTTGTGTTTCCGTGATTTTCCGGATCCCTGGGCAATGCCGGGACCACCTTTTCATCGAATATTTTGTTTCTCCTGAAGTGATACAGCGTTTTTTGTTTGGCCACCACATAAAGCCATGCCGTGGGGTTTTCGGGCATACCCTTTACGCCCCATGTCTCCGCAGCTACCAAAAAGGTTTCGCTCACAATATCCTCGGCAATCTCGATATGCTGCAATCCGTACAGTTTGCTGATCACAGCCACCATTTTGGAAAATTCCCGCTGAAAGAGGTCTTTTAATACGTTTTCTTCTTTCATTTCCATAGATCACGGTCAAAAGACTGTCTCAAAAGTCTTGGAAACCGTCATTCCGAACTTGCCTGTACTGAGTACAATCGAAATGTTTCGGAATCTCATCATGTTGATTTACAATCGTTATGGGAACCTGAACCAAAGCTTGTCCCGATACATCGGGGTTCAGGTTGACGTAAAGATTACTTTTGAGACAGTCTCTTGTTTATACAGTTTCAATTTTTACCCGAAAACAGGCCTTATTTCCACGCTTCCGCCTGCATCGAGCGCCGGGCAACCGTGGGCCAGTGTTGTTGCTTCCTCAATATTATCGGCTTTTATTACGATAAAACTGCCTAAACGTTCCTTAATTTCCACAAAAGGACCATCGGTAATGACCCCTCCGGGCTTAAGCACTTTTCCTTCCAGGGACAAGCGGATACCATTATCTGCCAGTTTTCCCTGTGAACTTATATTTCCTACCCAGTCTTTCCACTTTTGAGCAAGGGCTTGCATTTCTTTGGGTGACACCTCGCTGTAATCATAGCTCGGTTGTCTGAACAATAAAACAAATTCTTTCATGTGTTTGTATTTTTGGTAGAGGACGGAAGACCGATGACCGACGACTGATGCACATATCCGTCATCGGTCCTCTGTCCCAAATATTCAGTTAAAAAACAATCGCTTCCGTCTCTTGTACAGGACAGGTGAGATATTCGAAAACAAGTATGGGAATTTCATTATTTTATATTTCAGTTCGCGAACTGTCCCACTTCATAAGTTCCCACCGGCGCCCCGAAGGCAATATTGATCCGGTTATAACCGTTGATGGCAAAAATAGCTACGGTCAGGTCAATGATCTCTGTTTCGGAAAAATGCTTTTTGAGCTCGTTAAAAATCTCATCGGGCACCAGCCTTCCTCCGCCGGGTAGTTCCGTAAGAGACTCCGCATAAGCCAGTGCCGCGCGTTCCCTGTCGGAATAAAAAGGAGCCTCGCGCCATGCGGCCATTACATTAAGACGCTCTTCCGTATCTCCCATGGCACGCAGTTCTTTGGCGTGCATGTCCAGACAAAAGGCACAACCATTGATCTGTGACACCCTGAAATAAACGAGCTCTAACAGGGATCGTTTTAACGGAGATTTTGCCAGATGTTTTCCCAATGGCACCAATGCGCTCATGGCTTCCCTGCCATGTTCCTGAATGTTAATTCGCTGTTTCATTTTCTTTGATTTTAAATGATTATGAAATGTTTTACACCTCTATAATGATCGGGATCAAAGAAATTGGACAGCTTATCTCATTTTTTTATCTTTTATTAAAAAACCCGATTGTTGACAATGAACTCGTTTAAACTTCCCGGAAGATATTTCACCTTTTTCTTTTTCAAATATACCTTTTTTCTCCCCTGTTCCGGAGCCCGATGTATATAAATCTACCTGTAATTCAACAGCTTTATCATTATTTTAAAAATGTTTTAAAATAACGCTTTGTCAATTCCCAAAGATTATTTAGTTTTGCCTACCCTTTTAAGAAAGGGAGTTCTTATTTAAAAATGCGCTCGTGGTGAAATTGGTAGACACGCTGTCTTCAGGCGGCAGTGCCGCAAGGTGTGGAGGTTCGAATCCTCTCGAGCGCACTTGACGGAACAAAAGAGAAATATTCTTTTTTGTTCCGTTTTTTATTGGAGTTATCTCCTTGTTAATGTGATAGATAAGCTGCACCACTTCATTGATCCTGGTGGTTCGAAAAGAGAATCCGTCAAAAGTCAGATTTTCGGGATAAATCGAACCGATCAGCCCCCGGGAATCTTCCCAACCTCCTCTTTTAAAACAAATATTGAGCTTTAACAGCTTATCAATTCCCTCATTTAACAGGCCTTCCACGTCTTCCGTGTCATTATTTATCCTGGTGAGTTTCTTTTCCAGTTGGCTTATCTCCTCTCCATAGTCTGATTTCATGTCCCGGTAATCCAAAGGATCGATCTGCCGGGTAGCTAGTAAATCCCTGGCATACGATAGACGTCCTTCATAATCCTTGATCTGCTTTAAAATTTGACGCTTCTTCTCCCCTATGCTTTGGGTTTGTTCGTTGTAGGCTTCTACGATCAATGAAGTATATAATTTTTTAATCTCCTGATGCGGAAGATATGCGCTCAAAGTACTTTCGAAAACCTGGTTGACCCGTTCTGCCCTTACCCGGTGGGAACATCCATTTGTGCAATGGTAATAAGCATAATACCTGCTTCGTCCTTTGGATTTGCTTCCGGTCAGAAGTTTACCACACTGCGGGCATAACATGAAACCACGAAGTGGTAGCTCATCTATCACCTGTACTTTAGGACGATAGGTTCTTCCCCTGCCATCCAACACCTCCTGTACCTGGTAAAACAATTCTTCGGAAACCAATCCTTCATGCTGTCCTTCTACCAAACGGCTTTCTTCTTCCTGGTATTTGGGTACAAATACTTTTCCGCAATACACCGGGTTTCGCAGCATCGTCCAAAAACGGCTCCTGCATTTCTTAAATCCTTTTTCCTGGGCCATTTGCCATACCTGAGCCGTGTTAAAGACACCTCGCGCCACTTCTTCAAAAGCCCACCGGACAACGGAGGCTTCCGGTTCCTTTGGAGCTATATACTTAGTACCGTTTTCCCTGATCTTATTGGCATAGCCTACCGGTGCCATTCCCATATAACGGCCTTCCTTCCGTGCCCTTCGCATCCCAAAAAAGGTATTTAAGGACCTGCGGTCATTCTCCACTTCCGGGGCGGCTAAATAAAAGGCTAACATCATTTTGTTTTCGGGAATGGACAAGTCCAAAGGTTGTTCCACAGCCTGGGGTTCTACGCCTAACTTTCTCAACGTGCTTATCATTTGGTAAGCATCCCCGGCATTTCGACTAAACCTATCCCATTTTATGAACAAAACAAGGTCTATTTTATTCCGATGCTTTTTAAGAGATAACAATAACCTTTTCCATTCCGGCCGGTTAAAGGTCTTGGCCGAATGGTCTTCATAGATCACCTCCCGGATATGGATGTGGTTGATCTCACAATACTTTCTCAGCCGTTCCTCCTGGTCCCTTTGGGAATATCCCTTGTCGGCCTGTTCATCCGTACTCACCCGTACATATAAGTCAGCTATCTTCCCCATGATTACTTTGGTTTAAATAATTAGATACTACGATATTAGCCATTTTCCGTAAAAATACCAATACTTCTTCTGCTTGTTCTAAACTAATGTCCAATCCTTCTTTTTTTAACATGCTGTGCGCTTGTTCGGGGGAAATCTTCTTCATCTTTTCTCGCTTCATTTTTCCCGTTTACCTAAAATCCTCAACAATCCTCTACATCATACTTTTTTCTCATTTTTTGGTTTTAGACAGGTCGCGTGCCCTTCGGCTTATCCTTTCGGCAACGCCACCAAACAGCAGATGTGCCCAGGTCGCTGGCCCTGCGAGGATACCCCGCAGCAGGGACATGCTTAAATAATTTTCCATAAATAGCGCAGCGGCTTTAAGCGGAAAATTATTTGACCTGGGTGCACCGAAGGCCAACCGCTTCCGTTGTCCCGGGAGCGTGTTGGTCTGCTGTTTAGAGCACAAGACTTGGCTAAAACCAAAAACAAACGTGGCCACAAACTTCATTGTTTAACATCTTCTTTTCCTCATAATTATCATCCTTTTTTGCGTTTCTTTTTCTTTCGGTGTTTTTTTAGATGGTAAGGCAGGTAATCTGGTACCTGTTCCACTTGGAGTAGCTGGTCCAAAACGGTTTCGGTATGTCCTTCTGGTTCTTCAGATGTGATTTGCTCCGGGGCGTTGGAAATGTCTTTGGTTTCTGCCGCAGTATGCTGCGGCTGTAACCCAATCCCCGGTTTCCGAGCGGAATGTATATTCGGCTCGGAAACCTCCCTTAATCCCAATCTTTCCTGCATGGCTTTGGCTCCGTAGGGTTTACCGAGCTCACTACCATTAAAGACACTTTGTGTCCGGTGATCTACATAAGTGATCCCATATAACCTTCCTTCTTCATTTTGTCTTAAAACTGTGTGAATACCCTGCTTACTCAAAACTTTTACAAATTCAGACAAAGCGATATTTTCCTTTCGCAATAGTATTTTGTCAATGGTGTTTTTTAACCGAAGCCTATCCCTGGCTTTTCTTTGTTTGTTCTCCAAAAACTTCTTCTTCAGGGATTTTAAAGTGGGTTTGTTATAGAATAAGCTGGCTTTGATAGGAACCCCGATGGGTTTTCCCTGTGTGTCTAATATTTTATAGACTAATCCACCGTTACGATACATCCGGGAGTTTTCCTGTCCCCGGTCTGCGGTAATATTGTATTGATTTAAAATGGCATTAAGCTCTGGGAGGGAAGCATATTTGTATGTGTCCAGAACATGGACCAAAACATTTTGAATGGCTTTTTTAGTGGCAGATTTGCCATATTGTACCCTTTGGGCAACTACGGGTTGTAGCTTATAATCAGCTTGTTTTTGACTTTCGGCTTTAACTAATCCGAAGTTTTCTTCAATAGCCTTACGAGCAGGTTCGGATTTACGGATACCCAGGTGGTGTAAACTGATCCGTTTGCCGTCCGCTTCGATATTCGTGGTGAGCAGATGTACATGTGGGTGCCCGGCATCGTAGTGACGATATACCAAATAAGGCTGGTTGCCAAAGCCTAACCGGTGCATATAATCTTTGGCTATGGTAATCAATCGTTTATTCGATAAATGTTCGGAAGGATCAAAGTTCAGGGTAATATGCAGGCTGTTAACCTTGACATCCGGGTTTAACCCGGCCTGTTTCTCAAGCAATAAAAGCCGTTCCTCCTGGCTCAGCTTTGCCGTGGTCTTATGATAATTTTCAGCCCACAGGTATTCGGCTATGCCTTCTTTCACCTTGTTCTCGTTGTAATAAAACGACTGTTTTAATGATTTTCCGGGCTTTAGGATCGCAACCATAGATCTGCCGTTTTTCGGATGTAACCCAATATATCCAGGATCGAAGATGACAGCTTGATGTATTCCCGGTCATAATGCTGTATCCAGCTTTTAAACTCCGGAATGTTTCTCAGGGTATGGAGTTTGCGGACGGCCTGGTTAAAATTATTGGATACACCGTGAAGGTCCCGGCGTAATTTGTAAAGTTCGGCAAGGACATCCTGTAGGGATTGGTTGCGATAGCTCCCGATCATGGGTTTACCAAGGAGAATATCCCTGGCATAGCTGCTCAACCTGGTGTGCGTGGTTTTGGAAAAATTTTTCTGAATACGTTGGTGTTCTGCTTCGGTCAGGCGCAGGTGTAGCCATTTGGTTCTGCTGTTGTTCTCTTTCATACGATCCTTTTCATGGTTCAACATACCTAAAAAAATCACCGTCACGACTTTGGAGTACCGACGGATCAAACCCGGCTGTGATACAGCCGTTCATCTTGCCGATTGCAATAACGACAGCAATCGGTAACCTTCTTAAAAAAGTCTTTCATAAGATTGATAATACTTAAAGACTTCTTATGTAAGAAGGGAAGCTGTGGAATGACAGATGATAACCGGGAACTCTGGGAAGGGGAAATGAATGTACCCTATGTTATCCTCTGCTGCGAGTGCTACAAATTTACGAAGAATTTTCGGGTTTTCCTATCCTTTGGATCGTCCTGACTACTGACAGTAAGTCTTTTAAGAAAATATTTGGTTGTTTTCCCAAACCGTCGAAGAGATATATTAGCGGAAATATCACTCTGTGTTAACAGGTAGTTACAGTTTATTTTATAAGGTTTTACATCTAAAAAATAATCCGTATGTGACAAGTGCATTTCCAATAGTAACAAAAAATATTTCAGAACTTTATATGGTACAAATCCGCCTTTACCTGCCTTGAGCAAGTAGCCCGGCAGATAGGCCCATGTGGTATTCCATGCAACAAAATTTAGTTATATCAAGACAAGCCATAGGTATCTATCCTAAAAAAGCCGAATTTTTCCAAGTAATGCCCGAATTTTTCCAACACTTTTTAGCTGATTTTCAGGTAATTTGGTCATAAGGTTTTTGATGTCAGGGAGTAAAGTACAGGAAACCGGGGATATTTTCAAGAAAGCCTTCACAAAAAAACCGAATTTTTGCAACTAAAAACCCGGATTCTTGTAACCTCTATTTCGTTGTTCGGAAATAATTTAGTCATAAGGTTTTAAATGTTAAGGAATAACGTATGAGAAGATGAAGAAGGGTTTAAGAAATCCTTGATAAAAAAGCCTGTTTTTTGCAACACAAAGCCTATTTTTTGCAACAACTATATTATTGTATTTAAGTAACTTAACCTCTTCTTTTGAGTTTTTCCCCTTTCAGAAATAAGATAATGAAAAAGAGCCGTTATCATATCATCCTTATTGATGACCATCCTGTAATCACAGAGGTCTTTGCAGATATCCTCGGGCAGGTGGCCAAAAAGCATGGTTTTTCTTTCCATATAAAAGCAGCCCATACTATTGATGATGCACTTTATCTTTTTGAACAGGTTTATACGATACGTCCTGTTGACATGGTATTTCTGGATATGCGTTTACCTCCATCCTCAAACGGTGACATCATATCCGGGGAAGACCTGGGACTAAAAATCCGTAAAGCAAAGCCAAAAGCCAAGATTATTGTCGTAACCATGTATAACGATCATTACCGCATACATAACATTTTAAAACATATCAAACCGGAGGGCTTTTTGGTTAAGGATGACCTTACCATTGCTGAATTCGATATCGCCATACCCCGTCTGATCGAAGGCCTTCCCTATTATAGTAAAACCGTCATCGAATCTTTACGACAGTACATAAGCCATGATTTTACATTGGATGCTACCGATCGGAAGTTGCTGCATTTACTTTCCCTGGGCATACACAGAATGAAAACCATCTCCAATAATTTATCCCTGACGGTTTCCACGATAGAAAAACGAAAACAGCATCTCAAGGAAATTTTTAATGTAAAAGGGGGCGAAGATTGGGAGCTTCTCAAAAAAGCCAGGGACAAAGGGTTTATTTAATCGCATATATTCGGGTTTAACCCGACAAAATATACTATCAGACCACAAAATTTGTGGACTTTCCTCAAAAAATACGTGGATTTTCCTCAACGATTTATCCGGCACCCTGTTGTAATTTTATCATGTCTTAACTTATTGTAATTCAGTTTAAAATATAAAACTACCCCGTAATGTATTTTATTTTCAAACATAGAAAACTGTGTATTGAGATCATTTGCTTTCTGCTGATCCTTTTGTTTGTATATGCAGCAGGCAGTAAGCTCATGGATTATCAGAAATTCCGGGTACAGGTAGGCCAATCCCCGGTGCTCACTTCCATAGGGGGATGGATCACCATAGCGGTTCCTTTAGCCGAACTGGCTATCTCGGTCATGTTGGCCTTTCCCCGTCTTAGACTTCCGGCTTTATATGCTTCTTTCTGCATGATGGTCATGTTTACCACTTATATTATCATCATATTGATGTTTAGCCCATTTATCCCTTGTTCCTGCGGAGGGATACTGGATCAGATGGGATGGACCGCGCACCTGTTTTTTAATCTTGGTATTGTACTTTTGGCTATGACTGGTGTTTTACTTTTTCGAACTCAAAAAGAACTTGATAAACCCCTATTCTCATGAAAAACTCCGGTATCACATTAGGTTTATGTTTTGTGTTTAGTGTCCTGGCAGTCGTAATACTTTATGCCCTTTCGGATAAACTCACACATAAGCACAACAGTTTTAATCGGTTCTTCCCTCCACACCCGGTTATACCGGTAAAGGAAATTGACCTGAATTACAATTCCTATTATTTTGCGGGAACAGATAGGGATAAGGTGTATTTAAGCAATCTGACCGCCCCATTGCATGTATTGGAAGTCGACCTGCCTTCACTGGACACCATCCATATTACCATACAGGTAGAAAATCCCAAAGCGATTACTTTTAGCAGAAATACCAGGGTGTCCGTATTACCTCCATACTTTTATATTTCGGATGGTATTGCCCCGGGGTTGTTGAGGGGAAGGTTAGGAGCATGGCACGCACGCCGTTTTATGTATGACAGCGCCTATTTTAGTGATGCTACTCCTATAGGTCCTAAATCATTTATCCTTAAAACCATGAGCAGCACTACCCGGGAATATGTGCTGGGCAAAGAAACCGATAAGGTTCCCCATGTTAAGCTGGTTCCCGGATTACTGGAAAAACAGATAGATGGTATTTTTTGTACGGATGGTATGCTTCATTACAACAAAGACCTGTCCCGACTTATTTACCTGTACCATTACCGGAACCAATATATGGTGATGGATACCTCTTTAAACCTTCTTTCTTACGGCAAAACCATTGATACCAACAGCCGGGCTAAAATAAAGACCGCTTCTATACCCTCGCAGTATTCCACCACATTATCGGCTCCCGGGTTCATGGTCAATAAAGACAGCTATACTTCCGGGGAACTGCTTTTTGTCCATTCTGATCTTATGGCCAAAAATGAAAGCCTGGAAACGTTTAACAAAACTTCGGTGATTGATGTATATAACATCCAGGACCACACCTATAAGTTCAGCTTCTATATTTATCCTTATGAGGAGTTTAAACTTAACCAGTTTGCTGTGACCGACCGGCATTTGATAGCCATACATCACCGGCACCTCCTGGTGTATGAGCTGCATCCGAAATGGTTCCCTGACTTACAGTCCCAAAGCGCTGAAGTACATCTATCGGGAACTCATAATAACAAGAAAAAAGACATCTTATCGCGATAGGATCAGGAAAGGAGGCTGAAACCTGTAGAAAAAGTAGGCCACTATGTCTAACTAAAATGTTTTCAAGTATGAAAAAACTCAGAATTGTTTTGCCCACTGTGGCATTCGTTTTTGCGATCGCTTTCTCTTTTGCGTCGGTTCATATGACCGGTGCCCAGGAGGAAGGTGAGTTCATTCAACTGGAGAATCCACAATCATGTCAGGAAGTTACTGTCGATTGTGGAACTACAGGGCCAATGTGTACGCTGACTTCAGGAGAGCAGGTTTATGGGTTCAGGGATGGAACCCTATGTTCCGAACCTCTTCGCAGGGACCCCTGATGCTTAAACCTAGCACCTGATTTTATGATGGGGTGAAGCGTTGGAGCGTAATTGCTCCAACGCTTTTTTAAATGTAAACATGAGAAACAAAATAACAGAGCGGAGAAACTCCGTTACTATGATCTTTTATCTGAAATCACAATCACCTCAAAGGCCTTTTCTGCCTTTTCTATTATAAACCCCTGCTTTTTTAAAAGCTGTTTGATCGCTTCAAAATCTGACAAAAGCACTTCGGTTTCTTTAATATCTATATATCCTTCGATCCCGGTTTCATTGATAATGGGTATAGGAACGGTAGCTCTTATCATATATAACAAGGCATTCAGATACTTGTCCATCGATACATTTCGAAAACCTATCCGGGTAAAACCATTCCCAAGCAAAGCATATTTTCCTCCTTTGGTTTTTAATTTTCTTTGAGTATTCTCAGGAGCTGTAATACGCCAATAAGGAAGTGTCCTGGTTTCTACTTTAGCCTCATACCCAAAATAACGGTATAAATCCTGTTGCATGGTTTTCATTAGGTACTGCGGAGTAGCTCTCTCCGGGGGTACAATAAGGCTATACACATACATGTTTTTACGGCTTTCATAATCGTAATCCGTAAACAGAGAATCGTTCTTCAGCTCCAAAACGACCCGGTTATAATGGTTTTTTACCCTTGGTTCTTTTTTCTCTTCATTAGTCAACCACCAATAGGCCAAATAGGCCATTTTATAGAAGTCCTGCAACGTGGCCCAACCCTCTAACCATCCTTGAGGTGTATAACCATGAGTACGGTATACCTGCTGCATAGAATAAGGCAGGCTGGGAACCTTGTGCATATCTCTTGTATAAGAGGCCAGTAAGGAACGGTACAGGAAATTAGTGTCCTTCCCCCCGTTACTATCGGTTAAAAAGGGCTTTTGACGATCATAGGTGTGTTGTTTTCTTTCCTGCCTTGCCGCATAGGATTCGTCCCAAAAGAAGAAAGGCTTCCCTTCTAAAAAGGACTGAATATTTTCTGCATTTATGGAATTGGAACTTGTGATGGCTTGTACAATGCCCTTATCATCGATCCATAAGATATGAGGAACGGTCCTGGGAACAAAACGCTGAAATAACCCGGGGTCGAAGGTTATCGGGACTTCCAGTCCTTGCAGGTCTTTAAGTTGCGTATATAGTTCTTTCAGCTTATCCATACCGGGTTCTTGTCCCGGGAGCATATAGCTGCCAGGACTTATCTCGTGCTCACCTCCTATGCAAATAATTTCTGCTTTCCCCTTGAATTGTTGGTAAAGCGTATTCATTTTGGACAGGTTTTTAATGGCACCCGAGCAAAACCTACTCCAAAAACATAGGATCACAAATTTTCCTTTCAGGTCCTGGGAACGAATTTTAGTATGAGTATAATCTTCCATGTTTTTTAACGTAAAATCTGGGACCGGCTTTCCGATTTCGGGATAATGGTTTTCCTGGGCTTCTCCATAGGTCCAGGAAAGAAAGATCAGGAATATAAAAACTGTTTTTTTCATCGTATTTGTTATTTGTGTGTTAGTATCCTTCGTTTTGGGTCAGGTTGGGATTTTTGGAGCGTTCCGCTTCCGGAATGGGAAGCAAAACGGCAGTAGGCTTCCAGTTGGGTTTGACAGGCGATAATACAGTAGCTGCTCTACCTGTACGTTTCAGGTCTAACCAGCGGTGTCCCCATTCGGCAAAGAACTCCCGTCTTTTTTCCGATAAAACGGCGCTAATAAGCGCTTCTTCTGTGGTTGCTATAGTATTTTCAAGGCCTGCCCGCCCACGAATGTGGTTCAGGTCTTCCTGTGCGCCGGGAATATTACCCTGCCGTGCCCTGGCTTCCGCCCGGATAAGGTACAGTTCGGCCAACCGAAAAACTGTGGAATACTCCGAAGGAGCCTCGGTGGTAAAGGAGATTTTGTATTTATACGGATAATAAAGCGTATCGGCATCCTGGGGCAAAATACCAACCCAATCGGCAAATCGTTGGTCTGTATCATCAAAGGAATGGACAAGTGTGTTGCTCAGTGACATCGGGGTCAAAAAGTTATTGGGGGTGTTTAAAATAAAAAGGTTGCCCTCATAGGTCTGCCCTGTGGAGCCTACCGGGGAAATTTGCCATATCGCTTCTCTATTGTTCGCTAAAAACACCGCGTTCAGGTTTTCTTCCAGGACATACAGGTCATGTGCCGCAATAACTTCTGATGCCATCATTTCGGCATTTTCCCAATCTTCCAGGAATAAATACACCCGGGCCAAAAGTGCAGACGCCGTAAAACGGTTAGGAGATGTTCGTTCCCCATCGCGATAGGTGTCTTCCAATAACTTCTGTGCCGTAGTAAGGTCCTGTATGATCTGCTTATAAACGTCCGTTTCAGAAACCCGGAAAGCCAGGGCATTGGCAGTATAATCTGTTGTGGTAATAAGGGGGACATCCCCAAACAGGTTAACCAGGTAAAAATGAGCAAAAGCCCGGACAAACAGGGCTTCTCCCTCCAATTGTTTTTTTACAGGCGCGGTTATTCCCTGTGAAGTTTCCAGCCCCTCCAAAACAGCATTGGCATTATAAATCGTGTTATAAGCACTGCTCCATAAAGACAGGTTATGGCTGTTGGCTATACTGACCTGGTTTTGGTAAAACTCGGGGAGCCCGGGGTAAAGAAGGGTGTTGTGCAACTGAAATTCATCGGCAGATAATCCACCTAAAACCGTCACGGAATGTATGCCACCACCGGCAAAATTCGAGAGTTGAAAAAGTTGGTGGTAGACCCCGTTCATGGCGGTGATCGCCAGGACATCGTTTTCAAAGACCACATCGCTGACCACGCGGGAATTGGGAGGATCGATTGCTACAAAATCTTCACAGGACATCATGAAGAAGAGTATACTTAACAACAATGCGATATTATATCTTGGTTTCATTATTCAGGGTTTAAAAGTGAAGTTGAACTCCTGCGGTAATCGTTCGCAAGGGCGGTAAATAACTAAGGCTTCCGGCAGGAGCTGATTGCGGGTCCGGCCCTTTATACCTGGTTATAGTCCACAGGTTTTGCCCATGCAGGTATATTTTACAGTCATTTAGTCCTATCTTTTCGGTGTAGACCGAGGGGATACGATAGGACAGGGAGATGGTTTTTAAACGTAAAAAAGAAGCGTCACTAATGGCCATATCACTACCTGCCGCCCTTTCATAGGCCATGTTTGCGGTGGAGGTTATGGAATACTGTTGCATATAGGCCTGGTCACCGGGTTGCGTCCATCGGTTTAATACCCCGGGGAGCTGGTTTTCCATATTCCGTCCCGGAGGTCTGAACAGGGCCAGTGTATTCCGGCCGTCCTGTCCTACAAATTCCATAAAGAAATCCAAACTAAGGTTTTTATACCGGATCGTGTTTTGTACGCCTCCGAAGTATTTTTGGCCTAAATCTTTAACAACTGTTCTGTCTTCAAAATCATAACGCCCGTCAGTATTGGTATCCGCTACTTCATATAGGCCGGTTTCGGGATTTACCCCGAGAGATTGGTATAAAAGCACACTGTTCAGGGACGCACCTACTTTATAGGTATTCGCATAGGAGGAGTTGTCGATATCCGGGAAAGCGACCAGGGTATTTTTAGGAAAACTTATATTCAGCGAAGTATTCCAGGTAAAATCATCCGTTTGAAATAGCCTGGAGAACAGTTCCAGTTCCCACCCGGTATTTTCTACTGTGGCCGGGAGATTAGCCTGTATGGAGGTAAACCCGGTGATAGCCGGCAGGGCATAGCCCACCAGTTGGTTGGAAGAACGGTTGCGGTACCAACTGGCCGTAAACATCAGCCGGTCGTTAAAAAATCCCAGCTCCCCGGCAAATTCCAGTTTCTTGTTGACTTCCCAGGAATAATCGGGATTGGCCAGCCCGGTCGGGTATAATCCCCCTGTACCCCGGGTTGGACGATAGGTATCGTAATAGCCATAATCTGCGATTTGGTCGCTCCCCGTAGTCCCGTAACTCCCCCTGAATTTCCCAAAACTCAGGAAGGGAATCTTTTTTTTAATAAAAAGTTCTTCGGAAAATATCCAGGCTCCGCCAATAGCACCAAAATTGCTAAAGCGATTATTTGGACCAAAGCGGGAAGAACCGTCCCGGCGACCGGTAAGATTCAAAAAGTACTTTCTTTTCCACTGATAACCTATTCTTCCGAAAATGGCCGTATAGGCATACTCGGTATCTTCCTGGAAAAGGACATTTTGCTCGTCCACTGCTGCCAGGTTGCCAATAAGGCTTTCTTCGGCATAGCCTTGTCCGGTGATAGACCGGACATGGGTCATACTTTTTTGAAACGTCGTCCCGATAAGGGCTTCCAGTTTTCCGTTTCCTATGGTTGTCGTATAGGTGAGTTGAGGCTCTACGATCCAGGATTGTCTTTTTGTAGTGCGGTGTTGAGAAGAATTTTCCGATTCCGAAGCAGGGTTATTGCTGCTTTTGGGATTTTTGGTAAGCTCCTCGCTGTGCAGGTTGGTATAGCCCAGGTTGCTCTTTACGGTCAGCCCTTTAGCCAATTGATAGCTTAAAACAGCATTGGTTACCAGATTGTCTGTATCTACTTCCTGGCTCTTTTTTAAATAGCTAAGCGGATTGGTCCAGGTCCCGTTTTCCCAGTTCAACGTACCATCTGCGTGGTAAAGAGAAGGTGCATGAGGGGGTAATAAAATAGCTTTTTGGATAAACAGGCCATCGTTAAAACTCTTGTGGTTATCTATTCCGTAATTGACCGATAACGTGGTCTGGAACTTTTGATTGGCGGAGGTATGGTTCAGGTTAAAATTCCCGGTGATTTTTTGATATCCGAAATCCCCGGGGAATACCATATCTTCCCGGTGATACCCTCCTCCAAACAAAAAGGAGGTTTGGGCGTTACCCCCGGATACAGAGGCTTGTATATCGGTGATAAAGGCTGTATGTCCCAATAATTCTTCTTGCCAGTCCGTATGGCGGTCAGGGTCCCATAACAAAAGGTCCGGGGCATTACTTTCGGTAGGCGTTTCCCCGGAATTAATAAAGGCTTCCCTTCGCATCTCCAGGTATTGTGGAGTATTTAACAGTTTTAATTTTTTGGAAATCCGGCCTGCCCCGGAGTACATACCCAGGTTAAAGTCGGTTTTGCCTTCCCGGCCTTTTTTTGTGGTAATAAGGATGACCCCGTTGGCACCCCGGGAACCATAAATAGCCGTGGCATCGGCATCTTTTAGGACTTCGATACTTTCGATATTAGACAGGTTCAGGGTATTTAACGGGTATATCCCTTCACTGATGGAAAGCAATCCCCCGGAAGAGGTGATCGGGCTGGAATTGACCGGGACCCCATCAATGATATATAAAGGGAGGTTGCCTTCGGAGCGCAGGCTATTCCGGCCCCGGATGCGGATCGTCCCGGAAGCCCCCGGTATGTTACTGTTTTGGGTAATGGACACCCCGGGCATCCGGCCCTGAAGGGCCTGTAAGGGATTGACCACGGGTTGTAGTTCCAACTCTTCTGAAGTGACACGGCTGATATTACCTGTCCTTTCTCGCTCCCTGACCGTGTAGTAGCCTGCATTCACCGTAACTTCATTCAATGTGGTCACGTCTTCTTCCAGTTGAACGTTAATACTGGTCTGTCCTTTTACAGGGATTTCCTCTGTTTTAAAACCTACAAATGAAAAGATCAGTATGTCTGTATCTTGTACGGCAATAGTATATTTTCCGTTTTCGTCAGACATGGTCCCTGCTCCCCGGTCTTTGATGACAATATTTACTCCCGGAAGGGGTAACCCACTTTCATCCATGACAGTTCCGCTAACATATTGTTGCAGGTTAAATGCTGAAGGAAAGGCATGTGTGCGTACAGGCAGGCTAAATAAAATTAAGGCAATATATATGGGGCACCAGCAGGAGAATCCCGCTAATGAGGTGAGTTTCATAATCCTAGTATTTGAGTGTTAGTGATTAAATACGCTATGACCTATACTGGGAAAAACAATTTAGCTATAGCCTATTACAGAAGGGGTGTTTAGGTTGCCGGGATGATCTTTATACTTTGGTCATAGGCAGGCATTTTTAGGTATTAAACATTTTAAAAAACCGACCGTCATGCTTTAAGAAAGCCCATGTTATGTTTGCGGGTAAAGGGGAAAAAACTATCTTTATAGTCAATGTGAATAACCTTACATGGCCTCCTTTGTCCCTGTAACAAAACTACGTGTTTCCTATAGGCACGGGGCTAGTGTTATCGGACAGCGGCAAGTTATTGATCAGCACAAATAGTAATGACCGCTACAAGTGGGCTGTGGACAGTGGGTAATCATGGTTTGACAAACTTCGTTTTCATAAATTTTGGTTTTGATGAAACGAAGTGCTGGAAGAGTTAGGTACGAAAAAAACGCCCCCCACACTTCTGTTCGATGGGATAAAACGACCAAGCTTTAACCCCGTCATAGTTCCGAAGAACATTTGACGTCCACACAAAAGTTTAACGCGAGAGGCGTCCGCCAGAAAGGCATCACAAAGATACTCATTTCTGGCAATGCTGGACGAACTCACGGTCGACTCGTGTGGAAATGCTTGGTCTTTTTTTCGAACGAGCAACATCGTTAGTTCGCTCCCATTATAGGAGTAACAATATTTTATGGGCTGATTAAACCCGTATTAATCACATCATCAATGGTTTAAAATTGATCTCACAGCAAATATAAAAAACATTTTCCAATAAACCAACATGTTGGTTTAAAAATTTGAAGTTTATGCATAGAAAAAAGACTATAATCGAAACAAAATTTAAAGAAATGTCCTATTTGGACTATCTTCTTATCTTACACATCAAACAACTTCGGGAAAACCGTGAATGGACTCAACAAGATTTGAGCGAAGAAATGGGAGTAACGAAAAGTTTTGTAGGTAATGTTGAGTCGTTTATCCAACGTCATAAATATAGTATCAGACATTTGACACTTTTAGCAAAAGCGTTTAAGTATAAATCGGTATCGAAACTTTTCGACTTTCCAACGCCAAAATACGACAGGGTACGTTTAACATTGAAAGTCACCATTACCCTTAAAGAAGATGGTAAACCAGGGAGTAAGACTGCAGAGGTAATAAAAGAGGAGCCGGTTTAGAAATGGGTAGTGGGTGATTTTGCGACTGCATTCAGGACAGTTGATATGATAACTTTAAAGCGTTAATAAAAATATCATTTTCTATTACAAAAGTGTCTGTTCATAAGATCGCAAAACTTGAAAAGGCAACATCAGTATTTTCCCGAAGTCTTATAAAAAATAAAGACTAACTTCGTTTTAGAATATGTTCTTTGATTCCCTTGTCGGATATGGCAAAAATGCCCGAAAAAGAAAGAAGATAGAAACCAAATTGAAATTCCTTTGCAATTATGGCCTTTATCATAGTAGTATTCGCAATATCTGATTATTCATTATATACAGGATGGATATTTCTCCTGCTGGGAATAATCCAGTTTGTTGACTTATACAAAAATATGTATTTGAAATATAAAAGAATACGAAAGAACGGGATAGAAACAACCGGAATTGTCACCGGGTATACCGGAACCTTAAACATGTACTATCCTATCATAAAATATCAAACTATGGACAATTCCTGGGTTACAGCTGAGTATCGGCACGGGTTTAACTTTAAAACCTATAAACCGGGAAACAAGGTCCTTATTAGATATAATCCAGACAGACTACAAGATATTATTATCGTGTCGGACTTCCTTAGAAGCATTACTCCCTGGATTACTCTTATCTTCTCTTTATCAGTTATCACTGCCGGAATCTATATTATAATCAAGCAAGGCGGTTAAGTTAAGTCCTGATATCAGAGAATTATTCTTCCATCCCTGCTATTTGCCCATTTATCCTGACTACTTCAAAATCTTTCGCTCCCTGGGGCTTATGCAACATTACATAGATTTGATAAATAGACCCCTGATCTTTATTTTCAGTTGTTAAAATACACTGTCCTTTGTATTTTCCTGTACTTTCCAACGTCACCACCCGACCATTTCCCATAATTCTAAGGTTATAATTTTGAATAGGGGGTACCAATCCCTTTAGTGAACTATAGGAATCCAAAAGATTGGTCGTATATTCTTTTTTTTCATCTTCTGTAAAGTAATTGGCTGTAAAGTATTCTTCATTACATTTTTTTATTTCCTCCATAAAACCAGCCCCATTCCCGGAATTTAATAAATCCCGCAGTTGCCTAAATTTAGCTACTACCTCTTTTTCCAGTTCCTTTTCGTCCCATTGAGTCAAATCTTCTGAATTTTTCCAGCCCTGAAGCTCAAAAGGCAGATTGGTTTCAAATGTCCATTTGTGTTCTATGTAAGGGACGCTATCCTTAAGTTCAGGAAAACTCAATTTCTTTACAACCTCAACTTCGTAATTTTCATCTGGTTTAACATTGTGTATGGCAAGGTTTTCACTTAATCTTTTTACCTCGTTGGGAGTGAGCTTGCCTCCCCTTTCCACAAACGGATGCATTAATTTAATCCTTACGGTTTGCTCTCCATCATTAAGAATATAGTGATTAATAAATTCCGGTCCGAATGCTCCATCCTGCAAATCAATATCCAAGACAATATCGTTAATCATAATTTCAGAAGGGACTGAAAATTCATATTCTATAGCGTATTTATTTCCTGTTTTCATTGTACTGTTATTGATATTTTCTTTCTGGCCTTCACTTCTCTTGCAGGCCAAAAATAAAAAGCATACGAATAATATTGATACGATTCTATTTTTATTCATTATTCTACTTCACCTTTATTTTTTATTACATCAAATGTTTTATTTACATCGGGCAATAACTTTAGATCTTTATCTGTTCCCTTATATCCCATTTTTATCTTTATTTTAAGATTAACTCCAGAAAAATAAAAATCAGATTCGAAATTATCCTGTCTACCAAAGTTCTTACCCAAAGTCAAAGTTACAAAAGACTCTGCCTTAGCCTCTATTCCCAATTCAAATGCTTTTTCTTTAGCGTCTCTGGTTCGATGATTTCTAAATTTTCTACCTTTTTTATCCAGAACATTATACTTAAAACTTGAACTGGCCACTATTTCTCCTTCCAACCTTCCCTGTAAGGCAATAGTTCCATCATACTTTTTATCCTTAAAATGATAGTTCACTCGTGCTGGCGTATTTTCATCATCCTCCGAATCGGCTCCCACCAGGAGGATTTTTGCCGTTAAGGAAACATATAATTCATAATTTAACTCAACAGCTCCTCCACTTAAAAAATTGGCAAGCCATGATGCTATGTCCAATGCGTCAATGATAGCTCCCCAGGGTTTAAATTTACTTCCTAAAGCTAAAATATCCAATTTTACATTGGCTCCTATAATAGGATCAGCTATAATCCGCCCTTCTAATGCATAACCCGCCTGGTAGTTATCAGTTAATCCATAACCAATACCAATACCCGCTCCGACTGCAGGAGCTAAAAGTTCAAAACTCATGGGCAGTGCATTAAGTCGGGCCATTAAACCACGATTCGCACTCCTTTTTAGTCGTGCATCTTCTTCCTTGGCTTCTGATATATTGAAATCATTATCTATTTTATTTACAATCCAAAGAAGAGGAGCCAACATTTTACGGTATTTTTCCGCAAACTTATCTCCCAGTTTAAATGTGCTTCCTCCATTGATCTCACATTCTACATAAAGCCCAAAACTGGTCTTTCTCCCTACATCACGCTGTAGTTCACTAGCAACCAGGTTATCCAATATCTCTTTTCGCTCATTATTGTTACTGGTGTTGACATCTCCTTCATTAAAACCGCTATAATAGTCTTTTAATTCTGTTGTTCCTTCGTAGTATAATGGCGAATCAATATTATAATTGAAGTTAAGTACCCATTTCATATCCGGGTATACATGTAATCGTACCACTTGGCTTGGATACCTGCAGGTATGGACAGGAATATAATAGGGTTGGTATAGTTTTTCTCCTTTTATAGCCCTGATCAGATATCGAACAACCCATATATTTTTAAGGTTTTCATCAAGAATGCCATTTTTTAATGCATCGGTCTTATAGGCTAAAAAATCAAGAACCTGGTTATCATAGCTTTTGTTGTAAGGATATTTCAGGTATATCTCAATACCGTTGTCCAGAAAGCTGTATTTACTTCTGGAATCTTCTGTTACATCATCCTTTTTTCCTTCTTCCAGCCATTGTTCTGTAGCATCTTGTGCTATCCCTATTACTTTTTGTATAGAATCATGTTTTTCTCCTTCACTTTTCAGACATTGTACAGGAGTCCCGGCATGTTTGAGTTTGTCCAACGTGATAATTACTGTTTCGGGTTGCTTATCCCCGGCAATGACTCCATAAACCAAATGTGTATCGTCTTTAAATCCGTTTTCTCCTTCTTCGTTAAAGATGTCTATTTCTTCTTTATCACCAACTTTTAGTTTTATAGCCGTATACTTACAAGGTTCTATGCCAGGCACTCCATAGCTTAGATCAGCAATAGCTGCCATTTTATCACCTACTTTGGTTTGCCGGCGTTGTAAAATATCTGCCTGGGTATCCCAGGGGACCAGAAAGGTATTAGTAGTCCTCATTTCGTCCCCAATTTTATTTTTTTGGTAAACGGAGGCCAACATCAATGTCCCTTTATTTATCTGTTCGGCCAGGTAGTGGTATTGTTCGGGTGTAGCAAAGTCCTGTGGATTGGCCCTGTTATAACTCACCAACACCATTTGGCCGTTAGGAGCTTGCATTTCTTTCCCAGCCTTACTTCCATATTTTATTTGTGTAAGAGCCTCGTTGGTCAATATGCCTACGGGTAATTTTTCATCCGGCTTTTTCTCTCCAGTTGTATTAGGATTATATTCCAGGTAAGGTTGTATCTTGGCGTAGAACTCTTCCCTGGTATTGGGTTGATGACCTATTTTATCCCTCCACTCTTCCTGTACCGGGAGGTCAATCCTTGTCAATCCGTTAAAGGTCACCGGGTCGCTTTCGGAGTTTTGCTTAAAAGTCAGGGTATCGGATACAGGCTGGTTATTTTTGGCAGCATATACAGTAATTTCAAATAATCCATAATTGTGATAGTCCAGGGTTAAATCCGGAAGTCTGTGTGTTTCCAAGTATAACGGAATGGTTTCGCCATACCTAACTATATCTTTTTCTCCGGAATACACTTCCTTTTTTGGGAAAACCCTGTGATTACCTGCATCGAATCCGGCCTCCATGACTTCTGGATCGTCTGTAAAAATGACGTAAATTCCTTTGGGATTGGTACTCTCCGGGTATTCGGCCTGGTACACAAAAGCTTCGAGCCAGTACAATTTTCCCAGGTTTTCATTTTCATTTCCGGTAATCCTAACATATGTAGTCGTAGCATAGTCCCGTAAACTTTCGCCATGCTTCAGGTCAATCGGTACTTTTTTTCCGCTGGACCAGGAACGGTATTGCCAGCTTCCGTCTTCGGTTTCCGCAGTACCAAATATCCATTTGGTCTGCTCGTTGGTTGTCCGGGCATTTTGCGTGGTATCTGACAGTACAGTGGTAAGAGGAGCGCGTTTGCCTCTTTCTACAATCAAAAGTTTGTGTAACTTGCCATTGATGAGCACATCTTCCTTTAAGGTAATACCTTCCGTATTACTTCCTTCTACAAGTTTTATGGTTTGGATGCCTAAAGACATTTTTATTCCGATTTTAGTACTATACCTTCAAAAGGGCCAACATTACGCAGCTTTTTTATCTCTACCAGGGGATTCAGTTCCTGTTGTACTTCTTCGTCGGCTTTTTCCATGTTTCCGGGGCTTACTGCCGCTACTTGCCCGGTAGTCATAAACTCTACACAAGGACTGCCACCCACGGCACAGACGGCCTTACTCTCTTCAGTCAATATCATACCTCCATTCTTCAGGGTAACCTTGTCATAAAACTTCTGCCACTGGGTAATGGCCGGTTTACAAGGGTTATTGTTCATCTTCTTGCAGGAACCGAAGGTGCCAGCCTGAAGAGGGCTTCCTAAATCCATTGTATTTCCCACCAGTTTTTGCGAAAAACTGCTGTCGTTGATATAATATTTGTCCTGGCTACTCACTTTCAGGGTGTCCGGTGCGGTGCCAAATTTGCACTGGCACAGCGCCCCCTGGCATACCAGATATTTTTCACTGCTCATCGTTACATATTTTAATCCCGTTCGGCCAAATGATAGGCTTCCATAGAAAATGATCTTTTTCCCCTACGCTCCGAGTATAGCTCTCCACGCCCCACTACGGAGTGTAATATCCCGGTATCTTTATACCATTGGTATTGAATTTCAATATTTCCTGTGCTTCTGCCTTCGTTGATCTGTAACAAGTCGTCCTGTTGTTCTTCGCCTGCCACCATTTCTCCTTTCTGCGTAACCCTGAGGGTTCCGTAAGGGGTATGATCTTTCTCTGCCACCTGGCTTACATTAAATGTTGCTAACGCTTTGTCCTTCTTTACCGGAAGATATATTTTTCTTTGTACAACTTCTCCAAGGGTCCGGTTTATAGCACAGGATTCCATAAACAGGCTTACAAACAGTTTTTTTTGTACAGACCGGGCAAACAGGGCTGGGTCGTTTAATGTTTTCTCCATATACTGAAGATATTTCTCTACCACATCCCCACTATAACTTTCCATGACCCGCTGCTTCACCTCATCATACTGCTTTAATGATCTTTCACGGCTCTTTATAATATTTTTACTCCCTGTTTTTTCTATAATCAATGGATAGATAACCTGCCCCAAATCATAGGCCATCCTTTCCATAGTGGTTTGAATACCTCCGGAATTTACAAACATATTTTTTCGGTGCAATACGAACTGCCATCCCACATCCAGCTTAGTATAGCTGATCTCCATTTCGAATTGCAGGGTAGTTTCTTTCTGCTTATCTCTTTGGATTTTCTGCCTGACCCCATATGCTTTTTTTATATTTTCCAGGACCACCTTATAAAACCGGAATTAAAACAGGTTCACTTTATCATTGCTTTGCACATCCACCGATTTTTCTGAAAACAGGGTCATGTTCTTAGCTGTACTGCTTACGGCAACTTCTTCAGCAGTGTGTTGGGTTTTCCTGGCATTAACAACAATATTTTCATCAATTATTTCATTTTTATTCCGGGCCATGGTATTATGGTTCTCCATAGCACTGTCACTTATATTTTTGGCACTATTAGTAATCTCTTCTCCAGCTTTGGCCTTGATATTTTCATGGGCATTCAACTCAATATTTTTTCCGTTCAACCGAATAGTTTCCGGCGCAGTAACATCGATATTGCCTTTCCCGTCCATAAACCAGGTATTCCCCGAAGGGTCCTCGATAAAAATACTTCCTTCGGCATCGTTCATCTTTATTTTGGTACCGCTACGGCTATGGATCACTTTCAGGTCGTTATTAGCCGTGGCATAACCGCTTTTCTGGCTGCCGTTATACATGGTTCCTACGATATATGGTTTTTCAGCATTGCCGCCTTCATAGGCTACCAGGACCTCTTCACCTATCTCGGGGATAAAATAAAAGCCTTTGCTGCCTCCTCCATGGGGTTGTGTCATACGTATCCATGGGCTTTCATAATCCCAGTGAAATTTGACCTTTACCCGGCCTAAACCTTTGGGGTCGTTGTTATCGGTGACCACGGCAGGTTGGGTTTCTGCCACGGGAGGGGTCAGTACATTGGTGTAAGGCGGAGCTTCTACCGTATCGGGGACGCCGTGAAACTCATTGCTGTAATTCCCGGTTTCGTCGCACACGTGGGCTATCGAAGTGACGTAATAGTTGCCAAAGGATTCTTCTCTTACACCATCCGCCAGGTCCCCGGTCAGGGAAAACCTGGGTTCTTTGACATTGACGATATCTCCGATACGCAACCCTGTTTCTGTGGAGATTCCCTTAGCAGTAACCAATCCTGATGCCTTACCCTGCAACTGGGTCTTTACCCTGTCATGCAAATGGCTTTGAGCATTGCCTGCGGTGATCGGGTGATGATAGTACATGGCAGCTCCATTATCAGGGAAAACCCGTTTGGAAGTCTGAAGCATGGCCTGGGCAAGTCCCTGGCTTTCATAGTTTATTTCCCCCGAACTCATTTTTTGGGTTTGTGCTGCTTCCGGATCATATCCGGTATATTGAAATCCCAAAGGTTTTATCCCCATATGCCGTTTAAAATGGGTCACATTCTGCCCGTATACCAGGGCAAAAGATTGCGATTGCGGTTTTCCGAAAACCAGCTCGGCTCCGTTATAATAAAACCATTCTCCCTTTTTCTGGGCCATACGGCACAGGAAACCAAAATCACTCTCTTTGTATTGTACGGTATAATCCAGGGCCGTATCCCGGTTGATCTGCATCTTCAGGTTCATACTTTCTTTGTGAGAACCCATGGTATCTCCTATAATGGCTGAAAATTCCTTATTGATATAGGACCGGGTATTGGCTACTCCATCCATTTTTATCGTGGGGCTGGTACCGGAGATCACGATTTCCCCGGCTGCACCCTTACTCCGGTCAATATCAACATCCGTGACGAGGCCTTTAAAGTTTAGCCCGGTATTGGAGCTCTTTATGTTTTTGGGTTCTATCTTTATATGAATCTGCTGCCCGACATATTCCTGGGCCTTGTCTATAGCCCCGGTAATAAAAGCCTTCGGAAGCGGCTGTCTTACAAAAAAAGTATGATGGGAAAGCAGGCCCTGTTTTATCCCAAGCCTGGAGAATTTGGTGATCGGTTCTCCGTTTATACTGATCCTGATACTGGTTTGAATCGCCATAGTCCGTTTTTTTGTAATCTCAAGTTTGTTTTGATATACCCTTCCCTTATTAAAGATCTTTTAGTTGGGCGTTGAATCTTTCTTGTTCCACCTGTCTTCAATCCCTTTTTGCCGGAGCACCTCCGGGTTGGGGGTCCTTTTCGGCTTTGTCTTTAACTGCATAGGCTTTCCTTTTCCGAAACCGTGTTCCGGAAATGTCAGGGTCCATTTTCTTTGCTCTATTTCTTGTTGTGTAAAGGTCTGGCTATAATAAATACCTTTACTTTTCAGGCTATCTTCAAGGTCATAAGTATTCAGGTTTTGAATCCCCTTCCCGGAATAGTGGTTTTCCAGGGAATCCCTATCCTTTTTATACATCACATTAACCTGTAAAACACCTGTGGTCCCTTCTTTCATTATACGCTCCCAATGGCGGTTTAACAATTCCAGGGGGAGAGTGTTGTTCGCAGGTATTTCATTATAGGTACAGGGGATTCCCTTAACATCATTTTCATCCCTGAAATATATGCTTTCAACCAGTAGGTTTTCGGGGCTTTCATTTTCCATAACCAGTTTGGTGTCTGCAAAATCACAACTACCCAGCAGAAATAAAACAATACCAAATGTTAGTATGTGTATAATTCTCATAGTATTATTTATTTGGGGAATACAGCCTCTTGTTTCCGGTCCAGGCACCTCCCAGAATATCAGCCCTTTTTTCGGTTTCGGAAGAATGATGATCCCTTGTCCTGTCTATAGTGGCCCTTGTAGCACTATAAAAACTCTTTAGCCCTATTTCTTTAATATAGGCCGATTTATCATAATTAAAATGATGCTTAAAATCCAGGTAATGTCCATATTCATGATCCAGTGTGGAAGGGCCTTCCATTCCCGGGTTCGTAAAGATAACGTTTCCGAGGGTAACAGCCCCGTTCATGTGTTCCGAACTGTAAATCCGCACACCGGGATATTTCTCCTGATCGGATATAATTTTCACTTCGCCCCGTAACGAAAGGTACTGCATTAAAGGTGTGGCCAGACTGGATATGGTATGGTCCTGGTCAAATTCGTCCGGAAGCTCTGCATTGGACAGATCAAAAATAATAGCAAAATCTCCATTAGGTTCATTAAACTCACTGGCATCATAGTATCCGTTGAAGTTCGTACTCCCGTCATTATTATACGTGTAATGTTCGTATAGGTCTTTTTCCGCATTCCAGAAATATTCGCCTGTATCGTCACGATACCAATCCAAACCTTTTACCGGAGGGCCATCAGACATTTGCTTCACTTCCTTGCCAGGCCCCACAAGGGATCGCGTATTAACGGTATGATTTTGAAATATAAAATTCAGTTCGTCTACCTCAATTCCGATACGGGCCAGGTCTTCTGTCCATCCCAGGGCATCTTCTATAGAGCGTACATTAATGTCCATAGGCATTGAATTATAAAGATAGGGGCCAGTTTTTGTCGAATCTGGAACCGTTAATATTGATTTCCTTGGCTACAATAGTAATATGTGCCCGCATGGGCAGTGCATCGTCCGAATCAAAGGCTTCTTCATATTCCACACAGTAGGCTTTCTTAAATTCCAGTCCCCGCATTTTGGACATGCCGTCCCTGCGGTAAAACACAAACTTTCCATCCCGCACCTGGCTCGGGTTCCGCATCCAGTCAAAAAGCGAAGTGCTCTTGGTCAGTTCTACCAGTACTCTTATACGTCCTCCACGGGGATCAGCCGCCGGCCTATCACTATGGTCGGTGTCCTGTAACATTGACATCCGGTATCGCAATACGACCATTTCTTCATTGTCTATGGTCAATTTCGCAAGGAAACTCATATCCTGATTGTTATCAATTGATTATCTGCAAAAATGCTAAAAATAAAGTATTATACTTTATTCATTGTGACCCGTTTTATACAAAAAAGTCACATCTCTTTGTAAAAAACAAAGATATATCCAGAATTGGTTTAGCTTTTAGGGGAAGGTAATTAAAGGGGAGGTTTTACGCTCCCCTTGTAATATTTGATTTGATCGCTTATTACAATAATCCAGGGAATGGTCTTATACCCATTCGTTGATATGTTCTCCACCGCCACTTGAGAGCATACGGCAAGAGATGGTGAAAGTTTCGGTCAAAGGATTATCTCCTCTGTGGTCGAAGTTCTCCTTGTATTTCACCAGGTAACCTTCAGTGAAATTTACTTCACGAAGTTTGGCATCGGTGTCACGCTTGATATAAGTGATTACACCGTTTTTACGTTCAAAGTTGTTGGTCATCCACTCAAAGAAGAAAGAATCTCCTGTGGATTCTACGGTAAGGTGAATGCGGCCTCCACGGGTTACGGAAGAGGGCCTTCCGGTAGCATCTACTTCCTGGGCCAAGTCATAGTTGGCGTTCAGAATGTTCACTTTCTTGCCGCCAACAGATAATGTTGCTTTAAATGACATAATACTAAAATTTAAAAATTAAGGTTAACAAATAAAAAATACCAAATCAAATATTGAGTTATAAAACAGTTTGCAAGATATTAAATGTGAATGTATTATGCAAGCATAGTACTTTAAAAAATAGATTACTCCCCATAGGATCGTAGTAATTGTCCTTTTAGAACATTAGTTCATATTGAACCATTCTACAATATACCGGGAAGGGATTAATTCTATAAGCCCTTCTTTAGCACGAAGATTTTCCATTTCCATAAAAACACTTATTTCAATAGTAGTCCGTCCATCTTCGCGGTAATCTTTGGAGCTTTCGGAAAAGGAAACACACCGGGCTTTTTTAGCTGTGATTTCCGTGTCTTTTGGAGGATATGCAGTAAAACGTATTTCTTTCTGCTCCTGGGTGTCCGACCATTGCCAAAGTACGGGAGTATCTTCAATAGGTAAGTCAACAACAAGATGGAGAAATACATCCATAATTGGTGGTATAAGTCCGGAAACAGTGCTTTAGAAGCTGAAAAAGCCATGATAGTGATTAACATATTATCCTGTTTTTTCAACGGAATTTTTCCTCTGTTAGGTTATCAAACAAATCGGTGGATATTTTTGAAAGTATATTCATTATGTATGGGATACTGTTTGATTGTATGATATATCTCACTCACCTTTGCGTAGCACCTTACCTTTGTCCCAAAAGTTTGCCGCTACTACTCACCTGACACCTTCTTGTTTCTTTTATTCTCTTTCCTCGTAAACAGAACCAAATTAATGATAAGAAGGATTAAAAATGTAGCCCCTAAAACTAATTTTGAACTTAACATTGGAGATGTTGTATTGCTACCAAACCAATAAAGGGAGAGGTTTACAGCTGAACTATCCCCAAAATGAAGCCATTGAGAATAATGTGTAAGATCCAACATTTGGTAAGTGAGAACTATTTGATAGACAATGATGCTAACAATCAATATTTTCCATTTTTTTTTCCATTTTCCGGTAGTTTTTCAATCTTCTTTTTCTATTCTATATTTTAACATGTCATTTTCAGTCCCTAAAAAGAGGGGATATACCATACTCGCGTTAAATTCATTGGTAATGGAATAGGTATCTCCTTCCACTTTAATTATGGCAAAGTGTTTGTTTTTATGTGCACTGTCCTTTTGTTCTCCCGGGATAGTAGGGGAAAGTGTTGGTTTTTCGGCCAGGTAGAAATCGGGAATTTCCGGAAACGGCTCAATAAAAGCGAAGGTGCCTTCGGGGATAATGGTTTTTCCCGAAGCATTGTACAGCCCGATCAATTCTTCCGTACCCTGCTCCGCTTCTTTTATCCTTTTTGTCAACAGGTATCTCTTATTCAGCACCTTAACTATTGGGTAGTTATCAGTGGGTAATATAGGTTGTCCTTTCCAGTTGATAAGACGGGTCTTGTACTGGGTAAGTTGTTGGAGGGTGTCCCGTTCCGTGGTTTGACAGACAAAGCCTATGGGGTTGGTGTCAATGAAACTGTTCTTGCCCAATTCAAATACTTTTTCGCCTTTCATGGTATATACCGCTCCTTTCTCTTGGTTACCGGCCAGAATACAAAAGAGTTCGAAAAGGTCATTTTCTTCCGAACTGTACTTACCAGCATACTGTTCTTTTAGATAAAGGATATGCTCTTTTGACAGATCGGGCAGTACGGCTCCCCACCATTTTACCAAGTTAAATTCGGCGGGCAGGATTATTTTCCCGTGTTTTTTAATGCCGGTTTTACCATTTTCATCTGAAAATTTTTCATATCCCATTTGGGCCATATATTGGTTTAGCTCCTCTTCGGTTGACGGGAAGTTTTTGGGGGCTGCGTTCCCTGTTTTCGGTTTGTATTCTTCTTGTGACTCCAGTAGTTGACGGATGGCTACCCTTTTTTGATGAACATCCGTCCCCTGATGGTCTTCCAGGTAGTTATCGATACTCGTTAATTCGTCCGTGTTAAATTCTTCTCTGTAAGAAGTGATCTTGCGTGAAGCCAGTTGGTTGAAGTTATTATCATATATTTCCTGATGACCTTTATCAGGGGAGAAATGATAAGGATTTGCTTTGAATTGTTCGTAAAAACTACCTTGGCTTGTGTCCACTTCCCGATACATGGTGTAAAAAGGAATATTTTTGTAAAGTCTTGGGCTTCCCATACTCACAAATCCTTCAAACTCCATAACATACGTATATTGGTGCGGAAGGATTTCCTTGCCGTTTTCATCAATGATTCCCGCAAAAAATGTGCTGTCGCGGGAAATGTAATAGCGTTTTCCTACCAACTCGTAAGGCTTCAGATCATAATAGTTTGGAGGAATTACAAACTCACCTTGCGGGTTGACGACCCCGTAAAATTCGCCTTGTTGTACAATAGCCTGACCGCTTTTAAAATCCCGAGCATAATCGTATTGAAAGGCAATCGCTTCTTTATTATGAGCATCGATAAACCCCCATTTCCCGTTCTTTTTTACGGATGCCAGTCCGTTGAAAAAGTTGCCGGCGTTACAGTAGATAGGGACAATGTTTTGCGTGGAATCTTTTATATGGATATAGCCATAGGTGCTTTGGGCACAGTTACCGTAGGTAGAAAAAAGTTCCTGAGCCTGTGCGGGTATAACGGCTATCCATAACAAAAAGATAGTTATAGGGTTTGGTATTGTTATTTTTAAAAATCTATTGCTCATAAATAAGTGTTTCATTGGTTCTTTTTTTAAGTATTCGAAAACCAAGGCCGCAGATCTCTTCTGTAGGCTTTGTTCTGTAAACTTCGGCCCACATATTTAGGAATTACAAAAAAACAAATCGAGGCCTGTTTCCTTCATTTGGTCAAAAACGAATTCTATATCTTTCAACAGTTCCGCTAATGTTGCTTTGTCTTCGGCATATCGCTTTGTCAATTTTTCGGTATAAAGCTGTTTGTACACATCCCTTTCCTCATACAGTACACAGAAAATATGCGGAAAATCGAGCGAATAGGGAATCTTAAAAAATGCCCGGCATCGGGTTTCAAATTCATCTAAATATGCCGTGAACATTGGCCAGGAGTCTTTGTTTCTGTTGATTGTTTTTCCATATATTAAGCATAAATCACGGTGAAGGTAACTGTAAACCGCTGCCAGCGCACTATTGGAAAATTTTTCATCTTCCTTGTTTAACAAGAGGTGGTTGTACGATTTGTCCGTTGTACCGCAGATAATGTTTTCCAACAGTTTTTTGGAGGAGAGTTCGCCGGTTTCCAGATCAAACCTGTCTTCAATAAAAGCATCGTACTCATAAAATTCATCTTCACAGAACTTTTCCATAACCGAAAAATCGTTCGAGCCATAAACGCCCCGTACTTTTCTCCCGTCTGTAAGTATTGCCTGTATTTGATAGCTCATAATTTTATTTTTTTGACTTTTCCAATTAGGTTATTCTTTTTGAAGCGTAAAGTTCTGATCCAGGTAAAATCTTACACAGTCATCCCGTTCAATGGCCGGCAAAGCTATCCTGTACTCTTCATCTGGGGTTTCCACGATTAAGATTGCAGAATTCACCGTATACATGCGATCGCCGGTATAGGTGTATTCAGGAGTATAGCGAAAGACTTTTCCTTTCTCTCTTCTAAGCAGTATCTTATCTTCCACTGAAAAATAAGGGTAAATGTTTACCGCTATTTTATCTTGTTCTGTATTGTTTTCCACCCTTACATAGGCATATTGTTCAAGTTTTGTCCGTTTGACCATGAGCGTTTTACTAACGGGATAATTCAACAGCAACAGAACCAAAACAACAACCCCTTTTATTATACCTTTCTTTCTTTTTTTAACTAAAAAAACAACCAGCAGGACCAGCCCTATAAAGATAATCCAGAGGGAAATCAATGCCCATCCAAATCCCATATGTTCCAGCTTATAAAGATCCACTGCATAGAACTCCCTCGCCCCCCACCAGATTAAAAAAATAAGTGTGCCGACACTCATCGGCAGGCAGCTGCAAACCAGGGCGATATTAAAAAGCAAGTGTTTCTTCATCCAGGTCATCGGTGTTGTCTATGGTATTACCTGCCCTGCTATTCCTGATGGTATGGTTATTTTTTTCAAACGGGGTATACAAAAGTACGTTCCAGATATCACTGCCTATCCAGTTGTCGAGTTCAAACACATCGGTGGTGAGCAAACCGGTTTCGACAAGGGCCAGTACCAATGAATAGGACTTGTGCCTGAGTGCTCCATGGAGTAAAGACTCTTTTTCATATTTTTCTAAGGCATTATAAGTGTCCGTACCTGTTTTGATACATGCTCCCACCTTCGCAAAATCCTTTTGCCGGATGGCTTCTTTGAGGGTTGTTTCCATTCTCCTTTTAGTTATCAAATTGCCCTATAAATGCCATCCTACTCCACGGTCTGCGCCACAAATACTGAAATGGCTTCTGCATAGTTCTCCCCATCGGTCAGGTTTTGTGGTGTGCCGTTTTTCCATAACTTGGCCACATTGGTGGAATCGTTGGATTCAGTCCCCGCCACATACACATCATCACCAGACACATAGACCGACCACGTATAGGCATCGTTAGCCCCATCGGTCAGGTTTTCTGACGTTCCGCTCCCTGCCTCGCCGGCAGGCAGGTTCCATAGTTTGGCAACACTAGTGGAATCGTTGGATTCAGACCCCGACGCATAGGCCCCATCACCGGACACATAGACCGAATAGGCATAGGCATCGTTAGACCCATCGGAGAGATTTTGGGCTTCGCTGTTTTTCCATAGTTTGGCAACATCGTCAGCACCGTTGTATTCATAGCCCGCTACATAGACATCAGCACCGGAAACAGCGACAGAATAGGCACTGGCAGCGTTAGACCCATCGGTCAGGTTTTCCGGCGTGCCGTTTTTCCATAGCTTGGCAACATTGTTGGCACCGTTGCGTTCATGTCCGGCCACATACACATCATCACCGGAAACAGCGACCGAATAAGCATAGGCATTGTGAGAGCCATCGCTCAGGTCCTGGGCAATGCCGTTTTTCCATAGCTTGGCGACATTGTTGGCACCGTTGCGTTCATGTCCGGCCACATACACATCATCACCGGAAACAGCGACCGAATAAGCATAGGCATTGTGAGAGCCATCGCTCAGGTCCTGGGCGATGCCGTTTTTCCATAGCTTGGCAACACTGACGGAACCGTTGGATTCAAACCCCGCCACATAGACATCGGCACCGGAAACATATACCGAATTGGCATAGGCATTGTGAGAGCCATCGCTCAGGTTTTCCGGCGTACCGTTTTTCCATAGCTTGGCGACATAGTTATTGCCGTTATCTTCATATCCCGCTACATAGACATCGTAAGTGGGTTCCGGGGGTGTATCGCCATCATCATCTTTAGAACAACTAAAGGTTAAGGTGGCCATAAGTACCAAGGTTATTTTTTTTAAGTGTTTCATCTCTTTATATTTATTCGTTTTTTTAATAGTACATAACTCCCATAAATATTCGGCCCATCAACGCTTACATTGCTTTTGTCACTTTCAGTTTTACAACTACAAAGAATAAATCCATTTTCAAAATCACACATAGTCATTCGCAATTTTTAATAATATGTTCGAACCAATTGGTTGTATGCCCAAAACATCTCTTGGTACGTTTCTATCATTTTTTCAGGAGTTCCCCTGTCCGGAACATTGGGGTATGTTGGCGTATAATTAAAATCCTTCTTCTTCACACGCTGTTTTAAATTTCGAAAGCTTATAATAAACTTGCCGGCCAAATTCGTATACCCTTCCAAAAAAATGCTACTATTTCCAAATTCCTTTGCTTCATCTTGCTGTTCTATACTTTCTTCCAGGTCTGACAAACCGGCTTTAAACGCGTTGAACATTAAATCCAACTCAGAAAGGTTGAGTGCACCTATATCCGGTGTTTCCTGAATGAATCTTATGATTTTTCGGCCCTGGTCCAGGTTCATTAATACATGATACCGGATGGGCTGCTCGTCTTTTTTCAGCTCGTTCAAATCGGCGTCAAGCATTTTATATTGAAGTTTTATAAAGGCTTCCCGCATGGCGTAATACGCCTTGTAATAATCCTGAAACAACCCCATTATACTGGGGTGCAGTTCTTTGGCTTTGGCAAAATCATCATCTTTATAATTTTCCCGGTAATAATAGTTTTTTGCTTCATTTACTACTTCGGTCAATTGCCGTACGGCACCGCTTACCACTTTCATTTCCTTATCCACTTCGTTGATAACGGGCTTGCTTTCAATGGCCTTATCAAGCAGGTCAATTTCTTCAGTGGTTAAGGAGTATATAAAATACACTCCATTTTTCTGCGCCCCCCTGGCCGAATCCACATCATAGAGATATTGCTCATAATTTCTGTTTATCAAGTCATGATAGTTTTCATAATGGCTGTACTGTTTGTACTTGTAATAAAATTCAGGAGATATAAAACCATCGTGGTTTGTTTCAGTTGTTTTGCCTTCCGGTTCATTGTTAGTTTTACAAGCCGTTACGACCAAGCTTAGCAATAAGAAATAAATCAGGTTTTTCATTGTTTTTTACTCTTTTCTTTCCCGAAAGGAAATCTCGGTTAAACCATCATCCGAGGCAAATGTTTTATGGTGCGCCCCCAGTTCCTTTCCCTTTACCACAAAGGCTTCCTGTTCAAAATCGGTGCTGTTCATTTGGTTGAGAGGCTTAGCAGTTTTACTCATTTCAATACTTTTGGCAATATGGTAAACGTCTCCTTCTATGTTAACTACCTTAAAGCAGCCAAATTCCAGATTCATACCTAATGGACTTCCCTTTTCTTTATACACTTCAATACGGCCCAAAAAAATGTCGCCTTCGTTCACCCTAGCCATTTCTGCTTCTCTTTGCTCAAATTTTTTCATCCGCTGCGGTTGGCCAATCAATCCGTCATAGACAATATAGCTCAGCATACCAACAACTGCCAAAAGAAAGAGCCATCCAAAAACAGTTACTTTAAAACCTCCTTTTTGTGGAGGAACTTTCTCAACTTCCTGTTGGGCAAATGTCTTCATCTCTTCCGTCCATCTCCGTTTTGGGATAGATAAACCCGTAGAAGTATTGATGAATTGCGGAAATACTTTTTTGTTTTTTAACACATACAGGACTGTCCTTCCCTCGCGTTGAAATAAATTGAGCAGCATTGGCTTATCCGGATTTTTCGGATTTTTAAGATGCGTGGCATCTATTTTTTTAATACTGATGTCTTTTATTCTAATCCACATAGTTTGTTGTTTTTAAGTTTGTGACCACCGGAACCGGCGGTTACTGAAAGCATTGACTTCTTTTTTTTTAATATTTTCTTTTGATCACTTCCATTGCGTTAAAAGTAAACAATAGTCCCTCCAATAGTGGTAATGTACGAAGGAATTGAAATGGTTTAAAATTTGAAAACAAATGTATAGGGTCAAAAACTCCAAAACAATTTTCAGCCGCATATACAGCGACTACGAGGGGTCAGAAAAACGTCTACAAAGCGTCTACGAAATTTGTATCTGTGGAGAGAATATTGTCATCGTTATACCTTTAACTGTATAACATTTTTGGGCCATGGGGGTATTGTAGCTTCGAATTTGGCGAATATAGCCTGCAAAATCAAGATATAGATATAGCAATTAAAACCAACATTATCCGGCTTACTTAACAGCCAGTTTCTTTAAATCCTGCATAAAATGGTTCGAAAATTGTTCTGCCAGGCGCACTTAACGGAACAAAAAGGAAATATTCTTTTTTGTTCCGTTTTTTATTGGGGTTATCTCCTTGTTAATGTGATAGATAAGCTGCACCACTTCATTGATCCTGATGGTTCGAAAAGAAAATCCGTCAAAAATCAGATTTTGGGGATAAATCGAACCTGTAGACTTTCTTAAAAACCGGACAGCTTAAAATTCAAAAGAGGAAGTCTTTATGAAACAGATAATTAGATTTTTACCAAAAAATCCCCAAGAACATATCCCCTCTTCCCTTTTTCCAACCGAATATGCACCCAATCCCCCGGAACAACAGGGGACAGTAGCCTGACCAGGGTACCGCTGGAAACGGTTTCTACAATACGTGAAGTACTACTGGGGAATACACGCATATTGATATTTTCAGGGGCAGCAATGATACCGTCCGGTAATGATAAATCGCCCAATGCTCTGCGAATGATCTTCAGGGTACGGTCTGCATTGGCTATGTCGGATTCGCTATAATTGACCCTGCTCACCCCATCTTCATCCGGTATCAAATCTCTGTAATAGTTTTCCCTTATAGCTGCTATTTTTCCGAAGTGGCCTTTGTTTACCGGATATCCTTTTTCTATGAGAAACTGTACTATGGTCGGTTCCATATAAAAGGAATCCAGGGCTATTTCCATAAGGTCTTTTTTTTCCGGTCCTCCTATGGGCAAAGGGTAAGCCATAATATCAGTGACACTTATTTTGCCCCGCTTCCAAAAGTAACGCACTTCTTCCCCGGTAAAGCGGGCATCTTCGGCATGATCTGCCGAAAGTATTTTTACGATAAACCGTTTGCGGATAACAATGTCATAGCGATCAACGGCATCCAGCATATCCCTGCATTTTCGAATAATGGCGGCCTGTTTTTCATAGTTCGTGAATGCCCCCTGTTTATCGGCTTCTAATTGGTTAAAGTAGTTATTTCCGAAATCGTTCCGGTATGCTTCAGTTGCCTGCGGGGTATCAAAATATGCAATGGTTTCCCTTCCGTAATACCCCCCTCCGTTCTGGTTGGCCTGGTACCACTTTTCGCAGATCGTATCTATGTATCCCTGCCTTATCTCTACTCCGTTGTCGGCCAGTTCCTTTACTTTATCAGGGTTTTTGCTGTTTATGGCAAAACGCCAGAGATTTTCCCTGCTATCCGGTTTTTCCCCTTTGACCGGGCCGTCCTTTCCTTCCAGAAGCACAATACGTTCCATTAGCTTACCGAGGGTAAACAAGGGTATCTCCCGACCATCGGGAGAGAACATTTTGCCTTCGAGCAACCGACTTTTGGCAAAACGGGCTTCCCCATACAGGTTGCCATCCGGGTAATATCCTTTCCATGTGCCTTCTTTAAAGCCGTTTTTATAGGTGCGCTCGAATCTTTTTTCGCCTTTTTCGTCATACCAAACCCATACCCCATCAGGAAAATTAAGCCGGAACTGTCCTTCTACAAGGAGCCTTTTTTCCAGATCGTACATCTTCCATGTGCCTTCTTTTTTCCCATCTTGGTATATGCCTTCTGCCCTTAAATTCCCATTCTTGTAAAAAGCGCACCAAAGGCCGTGACGTGTACCGTCTTCCCTGGCATAACCGTTTTCCAGAACGGCGTTGGAATCCGGGAAGTATATAGTATCCTCCAGGGGTCCATTCTCATAATCCATATATCTGCCTTATTTTAACAACCTTTGAATTGGTGATTTTTATTTGAGGGCTTTGAAGATATCTGCTATTATCGTGTCATCGGATGCTATGCCGAGGTCGTAGGCACTCCGGCTCACGGCAAAAAAATCGGGGTCGAAAACCTGGTTTTCGTTACAGGGTAAAAAGGCTTCTTCCCTCCGGGCTTCCAGTTCGGCCCGGATATGGTCCACATCTTTTTCGGAGCCACCAAAAAACTGCCGTTCCTGTAATATCCACCAGAGGAGGGTGACATTGCATTCCTTGTAAAGATCGAAATGTAACCGCTCTACCAGGGCCTTCAATGTTTCATATGAGGGATAATAATCGGGGGAAGTCCCCTGTATGGCCGCAGTAATTTTTTCCGGACCGGGATTTGCTCCTTTATTTATTAATAATTCTACAATTCGCGAATCCGCATTCAGAATAGATTCGAGTACCATATTATCCAATAATTCCTGCTTGGTATCCTCTTTGTAATTTTCAAGCAGAAATTCCAATATTGGTTTTGATGTTATATAGCCATCACCACTCCCATCCCTTTGTACCAGCATTAAAATGTCTTCTCCATTGATCTCTGCCCCGTCATGAACCACATTTTTTATTTGCTGCAAAAGTTCTTTTTCCTCAGTCGTATTAATGACAAACTGATCGCCTTGATATTCTCCCAGATGCAGCGAAGCCTGAATTAAACCAGATAAGGAATCTTGTTCTATAATATCCCCGGATTTTACAGGTTCCATTGCCTGAACTCCCTTGCTATTTGTAGTCCCGGGTTTTCCGTGGCAGCCTGTGGTCCATAAAAATAATACAAACAACAATCCTTTAGTATAAATCCTCATATCCGCTAATTTTGTTCTTCCGTTACTGTTTCTTCGGTCACTTCTTCCTCGGTCTCCGAGGAAATCCCGAGTATATGGTCTACATCAGGCAGGGGGTCTACTTTTATCCAGGCTTTATATTCTACTTCGATATCCGTAGGCTCTTCCATTTTTATTTTGGCATCCGAACTGTCCGTATTATCACTAAACCCCCTTCTGCCATAAATCCCTTTTAATTCCGGTACCTTTTCTTCTACCCAGGTATTTACTGCGTGATATTTATTCTTATAAACCTGATACTGATGGGCATTATTGACATAGCCCCCACTTTCCGTTTTTACGCCGTGGCACCCTCTCATATCCTTGGATTTCCAGGGATCAAATGAGGAAGCGTCACGTTGATCCGTAGTAATGGTGTTTTCTCCTACCTCTATATCCCTCTGTGTTAAGAATATCATGTCGCCGTGCTTGTGTTCATTTGCTTCGGAAATATCCTGGACATTGTCCCCGCTCCCGGTTGTCCTGAGAAGATTAGAACTGTAATTGGCTTCGGGAATTACAATGCGATAGCGATATGAGACCCTCCCGCTATTCGATCCTTCCCTAAACATCAGCTGATAATAATCGGGTTGTCCATGCCTCCCGGTCGGAGACAGGCAAGAAAAGGTCTTAAAATAAGTTCTGTTGGCCAGGAGAACTCCGCCGGAATGACGTGCAAAATACAAGTGTTCACTTTCTGCCTGGTCCTTGTTATCATTATCTATATCCTCTTCCAGTTTTTCCTTGGCTTTCCCTATACCGTCCCCTTTGTAAATATAGGCTTTATAGATGGGGAAAGTGGTTTTGTCCTTATTGGCTCCTGAACTGTTTTTCTTAGCGTAAAAGATACCGTCTTCATCATACCCTTCAATATCGTTATAATACCCCACATCTGGCTGCATTTTGGCTGTCCCTTTATGCGTGGCACCTTCCGTTACACTTTTATAACGGGGTTCGTCCAATTTTTTATGGGTTGCTCCTTCTGTAGCGGGGACATAGCTATCTCCCTGCAACTTATGTGTAGCTTCTTCAGAAGAAGCAGGCTCATATTCAATTTTGATATGGGTAGCATCCTGGGAGGTCGCCTGCCAGTCGATCTCAATATCAGTTGCAATTTCATCGGTGATCCAGATGACAACCTCCTTGACTACGACTTCTTCCGTGCTTACCTCTTCCTGGTCGTCATAGACAAAAGAGTTATAGTCGATACTATCGGCCCTGGCCTGAACAAAACTCGTCGCGGCTTCCTGACCCGGCATGGCGTTGGACATTTCTTCTTCTTCCATAATTCTAACGAGTAGTGGTTAAGATCATAAATACCAAATATAAAACCGAGATTATTGCATAAATAACGAAAGACCTGTCGGAAGTCCTTCTACGTAAAGCCCGGGCTCCCAACCAGACTCCCAGTATAATCCATATCAAAAAAACTCCTCCCTGGAGCAAATACATTTTTTGATTTTTGTAATACCAGGGGAGATCTCCCTTTCCGAACGGGTAACTTTCCGGGGTTCTCAATACATGGATAATGTCCCCGATTTCAATAAGCAGGAAAAAACCCAATAAGACAAGGGCTATTATATATACAATTTTTCTCACCATGTAATTGTTCCGTTTTGAATTCCGCTATAATCTACTGTAAGTTCTATTCTATCCATATCTTCCCCATACGCTGCGAGCTTTTCAAAAAACTCGTCCTCCTGTTCTACCAGGTCAATACATCCTGCACTTCCGGGAACACTTCCTCCATGAATGGTAAAACCTCCTCTTACCGTACCCTCTACCGTTACAGGATCGGGTTTTATCCAGACACGCGCACTGCCCCAGGACCTTTCACCTCCCGGGAACGTACCGCCTCCGACAACTCCTTTTAGCCCATCGATAAATCCCCGATCATCCGTATATTGGATTTCCTGTGGATTAATATAATATTCTCCCTCGGGTATTGGCCCCACATTTTGTTGCCTTTGTCTTTCTACTGAATAGTCAAAGCTATTGTTGTCACCTGCCCTTCCGGATACTGCCCGGTAGCTGAACCTCTGTATTGCCCCAGGCAAAACAACACGTAATAATAAAAAACGCCCATCAAATTCCAGGGAGATATTCGTAAGGACTGTGGTTGTTCCATTGTTCTCATCCGGGGATGAAATATAGGGTATGACCTGAATGTCCTTACCAATATGTTCTTTTACATTAAACCTGAGATTGAGAGTATTCCCGGTACGTTTCAGGTACCATATTTTTCCGTCCACCCGGAACGCCCATTTTATGGAGGCTTTATCCACTTCCCCTTCATCTACATTATACCCGGTTACCCTATATTCTCCTACCGAATTAAAAGACACCTCAGAAGGGCCTTCCACCGATGTAACCCTATGTTCGTCCTTTTTTTCTATTTCACTTTCGGCAGCTGTTTGCCCGCTATCTGTTATTTCTATTTTTTGATTGCTATGGGGCGTACAATAATTCCGGGATTCCATGAGTATCCCGGGGGCATCTTGTATAAAAACCGAAGCTGGTTTGTCCCACCCTTTCAGTTGGATAACACTTTTGCAGGGAGGTTTTTTGTCCCCGTATTTGCTGTGATTACAAACGCCGTCAAAGACCAGGTTCTGGGCTCCGTTGGTATCGTTGATATTAGCCCAGAGCATATCCTGCAGTTTCAGGTCATTGGAAGTAACCCTGAGCTTGCCTTCCGGTTTACTGCATAAATCGCATTTTATGCGGGCGCCGTTCATAACGAACTTTTTACCTTCGGGCGGGGTCTTCTTATTTTTCTTTTCTTCACCAGCCATAGTATTCATTTTACTGCGCTTGGGTAATTTTCCGGTGACTGATCCTTATCCCTTACTTACCTTGACATCGCTGCCTCCCTGGAAGGTGGCCAACCCGGCACCTTTGATATTCATGTCGCCACTAAGGGTTACCATAGTGGCCTCAGAAGAGCTTTGCTCAAAGGTTTCGGACACCTGTACGGTCTTATTCCCGGAGATGATCTCCAGGGTATTGGTCGCGGTAACCGAATGGTCTTGTGAAATGCTCTCTGTCTTGTTATTCCCAACCTGAACGTTCATGTCTTCCTGAATATTGAGGAGCAGGTTCCTGGCATTCAGGGTCATGGTCTCATTGGCTGTTATATCTATGTTATTACCAGCTGTATCTATAAAAATAGTATTTTTATTCTTATCGGTTATTGTAATATTTTCTGATCCATTGGTGTCATCCAGTTTAATGATATGCCCGCTGCGGGTATGGATCACCTTAAAATCATTATTGGCTGTGGCATACCCGCTTTTCTGGTTTCCGTTATACATGGTTCCGGTAATATACGGTTTCTCGGCATTGCCGCCCTCAAAGGCCACCATCACTTCTTCGCCTTTTTCCGGAATAAAATAAAAACCTTTGTTTCCGCCACCATGAGGCTGCACCATTCGTATCCATGGACTTTCGTAATCCCAATGGAATTTCACCCTAACCCGGCCCAATCCTTTAGGGTCGTTGTTATCGATGACCTCTGCGGGTTGCGTTTCCGCCAAAGGCGGGGTTAATACATCGGTATATGGCGGAGCTTCTATCGCCTCGGGAACTGCGGTAAATTCATTCGAATAATTGCCATTGCCATCACAGCTATGGGTCACGGAAATCACATAATAGCTACCGTAAAACTTCTCTTGTACCAGGTCTTTCGGGTTATTGGTCAAACCGTATTTAGGCTCTTTGATGCTGATCACATCCCCTATACGAAAGCGTGTGTCTTCAGAGGCTCCATTAACGGTGACGAGCCTGGATACCCTGCCGTGGAGTTGTGTTTTCACCCTGTCAACAAGATGAGATCGTGCGTTGCCTTCACGCAGGGGATGATGATAAAGTAAATTGGACTCTCCTTCCGGGTATATTTTTCTGGAAATATCCATCATGGCCTGGGTAAGGCCCCGGGATTGATAGCCGGTTTCAGTGGATTTGGCATATTGCGTATCTGCCGAGGTGGGGTCATATCCCGTATATTTAAACCCGAGAGGGGCTGTTCCTGCTCCTATATTGAATTTTTCCAGGGTTTTCCCGTATTGAAGGTTGATATGGCGCGATTTGGGTTTGCCGAAGATCAATTCTTCCCCGTTATAATAAAACCAATGCCCCTTTTTCCGAGCCAGGCGACGCAGAAAACTGAAATCACTTTCTTTATATTGCACCGTATAGTCCAATGGTTCTTCACCTACGTCTTTACTGAATTTTACTTTACCGGCATGATTCCGGGTAGCCTCATGTATCACCTGAGGAAGGCTTTCTCCTATAAAATTTTTGGTGTTCGGTACCCCATCCATATAAACGGTGGGGCTATATCCGGAAATGGCTATACCTCCGGCATCACCACCACTTCGAATCAGGTTAGCTTCCGTTATAACACCTTTAAATACCATTTCTCCCTCTTCCAAAGTCTCTAAAGGTGTAATCCTGATATGCACGCTACGGCCTATATAGTTTTGCATCTTGTCCAAAGCATCTGCCGAAAACCCTTTATTAAAAGTTTCCAGGAACGAAAATTTGTGATGTGCATTAGTCTTTTGGATGATCTTTAAATGGGCAAATTCATCGATGCTATCGCCCTCAATACTGATTATAACCCTGGTTGTCATCGCCATAATTACTGTATTTTAATCATTAGTATTGTTCAGATTTTCAGGAGGAGCCGGTGGTGGCGGTGGAACAAAACCAAATTTATCATATATGATCTTGGTCTTTTCATTATAGTTGGGATGCTGATGAAACTGGGATAACCACCACCTGTGAATATCCTTTTCTCCTGTTAAGAGCTGGTGTTCTTTATAGACCACACTTCCTTTATCAAGATCATAGGTTACTATTGCGGTCAGTACAAAAAGATACCTGGCCCGCGAAAATTTTTCTCCGTTATTTTTTTCTTTTAGTCCCTTTTCTGCAAAAATATTTACCCGAAATTCATTAGGCTGATTCGTCATTTCGTAATATGGAAAAACGAAAGCTTTTGTATACGCCCCGGATACCTCGTACAATTCAGGATCTTTGGTCATGGATTTGAAGGTTTCCTTGTTGTCGTTCATGGCTCCCAGTTGCAATATGCTTTCAACCGTAGCGTATTCCGATTTATTGATATAGTGAATAGCTTTCCATGTTTCATCCACTATCTTTTGAAACTCCTTCCGGCTAATTTCCTGGCCTTGTACAAAATGAACACAAAAAAGAACATATAAACACAAGTATCGTTTCATGTATTATCGGTTTGGGGCTCTATTCTAATTTATCATGGGCCTGAATTTTAAACCCTGCTTCTCTAATTTTTAAAGTATCTTTTATTTCTTTGTTTAATAACAATTTATTTTCAGCGGGATTTTCGGAAGAAAATTCCACAGCGAAATACCTTCCGATAAGCGACTTGTCCTCACCTTCTTTTAAATGTTTGTATCCTTTATACCATTCTCCTTCATACTTAAAGGTATAATCTCCATTATACCTGTAATGGGAATAGGAAATGTCATAAATTTTAGCAATCCCTGTCAGTTTATTGTTTTCTATATCCGATGCTTTTGTAAAATGCCTGTATACTGCAAAAATCAAAAACAGTGAAAATAAAACGAGTAAAACTATTTTCTCTTTCTTCATGAATCTTAATCTTTTCCATTCAGGCTTCGAACTCCTTCTCCGACTGCATTTGTTCCTATGCTGATATAGGTATCATATAAGGTTCTGTTTGTTTTTGAAAGGTTCCAGCTTTTCGGTAAGCCCGGGGTTTTGTTTAATGCGGTTCCCAAAGCGAAATTGTACAAAGCATCCGAACCGGTATTTATGCTAAATTTACCATCGTAATCCACAACACTTTGAGCCAATATTGATGTGTAACCATTACATGCTGCTGAAATGGCTACATCAAAATAGTCTACACGATCTATTCTCCCTCCGTTGGCAATGACCTGACCTCCAAAATTTCCGACACCATTTATTATTGCTGTTCTACCGGTATTCAGTCCTATATTTCCTATGAGGTTTTCTCCGAGCATTGGTGCAAAAAAGGTTACGGCTATAGTCCCTCCTATGCTATAGGTTGCCGCTTTTTGCAGGTCGCTGCCGACACTCCCGTCTTCCCAACTTAATGCCCCTGCTCTCCATCCGGCTATAAATGCGATGACATCTACGTCTTCCAGGGCATTGTGTTTCGGTTCTTTATAGGTAGAACCAAAACGAGCGGCGTATTGCATTTGCACTTCTTCATTAGAACCTGAAAAACCGTATTGGTCTGCATATTCTTCCATCCAATTGGAAAAACTACGGGCATAAGGAGTAGTGACTTCCGAAGTCCATTTTGGTGTGTCACTTCCCTTTCGTTTTCCGAATACCACTACTTCTTTGAGTTTTATAACAGGGGGATCACAATCATCACAAAGGTCATTGTCATATTTGTCGTTCATGATGTTTGCCTTATCGCCCATAATATCACTCTTTGCATCTTCTTCCTCATACTCGTCACCTAAAAAATCATTCCCCGTGGTGTACGCTGTGGACACCATGATATCCGTGTCCAAAAATTTACTGGCAATTTTATGATATTCAAATTCTATCCCGTTCATTAAATACAATATTATAATTTTAATGCCCAATTTTTGGAAAAAGGGACACTGTTTATGATGATCTCTTTGGCTGAGATCATGATCTGTACGCGAAGAGGCTTGTCGCTATCGGCTGTAAATCGTTCGCGATAGTGCATGCAATATCCCCGTTTAAATTCCACTTTACGCAAGGTACTCATAGCATCCCGTTTATAAAAGGTGATGATCCCGTTCTTGGTTTGGGAACTGCTGATCATCCATTCATACAGCATGGTGCTCCTGGTCAGTTCCACCACCAGGCGTATCTTACCCCCACGAGGATCGGAGGCCGGTTTGTCACTGATATCACTATCCTGGTCAAACACGATCTCATAGTCCAGTACGTTCATTTCGTGGTCATCTATGACACATTTCGATAAGAAACTCATTGCTTTAAAGGTTTTCTTTGGTTTGTCACTATTCCCTGATCGCTAAAGGCATAGCTTCAGCCATTTTGCAGGTTAATGTACGTTTTTTATCTAACATGATCCATCCCGAAAACCCGGTATTTTCAGTACGGGTTTTTATCTTCTGATTATTTCTTCCTTTTCCGGGTCAACAGGGGTATACCAGACATTACCTGTACATAAATCAATACAGGGTATCTCCCTTCCGCCTCGTCCGGGACGAAAAACAAATTCAGGGTTAATTTAGCTTTTAAGGGGGGGTAGGGTAAAAAAGGGGAAGGTTTGTTACCATCCCCTTTTGGTCATATTTGATTTGATCGCTTATTACAATAAATAAGGGAATGAGGTTATACCCATTCGTTGATATGCTCTCCGCCACCGCTTGAGAGCATACGGCAAGAGATGGTGAAAGTCTCTGTCAGGGGATTGTCCCCTCTGTGATCAAAATTCTCCTTGTATTTTACCAGGTAACCTTCGGTGAAGTTTACTTCGCGAAGTTTGGCATCGGTATCACGTTTGATATAAGTGATAACACCGTTTTTACGTTCAAAATTATTGGTCATCCACTCAAAGAAGAAAGAGTCCCCTGTGGATTCTACGGTAAGGTGAATACGCCCTCCACGGGTTACGGAAGAAGGTCGTCCTGTGGCATCTACTTCTTGTGCCAAGTCATAATTAGCGTTCAAGATATTTACTTTCTTGCCGCCAACAGATAATGTTGCTTTAAATGACATAATACGTAAAATTTAAAAATTAAGGTTAACAAATAAAAAATACCAAATCAAATATTGAGTTATAAAACAGTCTACAATATATTACATATGAACTTATTACACAAACAAAGATGAAAAAATCCCTTTTTTCCGGGAGGTGAGAATTACCCTCTTAGAATTGAACCATTCTACAATGTACCGGGAAGAAGTTAATTCCATAAATCCTTCTTTAGCACGAAGATTCTCTATTTCCTCAAAAACACTTATTTCGATTGTAGTCCGTCCATCTTCGCAATAATCTTTGGAATCTTCAGAAAAGGAAACACCGGGCTTTTTTTAGCTATGATTTCGGTGTCTTTTGGAGGATGTGCAGCAAAACGTATTCTTTCTGCTCTTCTGTATCCGACCATTGCCACAATACAGGAGGCATCTTCAACAAGATGGAAAAATACATCCATATTGGTGGTATGAACCCGGAAACAGTGCTCCCGGTTTATAACGATATTATATTTTGCGATGCTATAAAATTGGTTATCTACTTCAGTATCCCTTTGATTTTCATAAATGATGCAGAAAATATGGTTATTTTTGAGAGGATAGGTAGTACGTATAAAAGAAGAATTTCTTCAAATCCTACATAAAATGGTTCGAAAATTGTTCTGCTGAGCCCATCAATAAAAAAGCTGCTTTGACGATGCAGTTTTTTTGTTCAATCTTCTCCGGAACGAACCCACCTCCATTGAAAGCAGGCACCGGATCATTTAGATCTTATTATCTGAAGTTCGATGATAAACCCGTTTTCCCCGGATAATGGTCTCCTGAATCTCGATATTTTGATCAAAAATAACAATATCCGCGTCCTTTCCGATGGTGAGGCTTCCCTTTTTTTGATCGATGCCCATGATACGTGCCGGGGTATTGGTCATCATCAAAATGGCATCCGGTAACGGAACATCCGCTATTTCAATCATATTCCTGACCAGGCGATCGGCAGTAGCCACACTTCCGGCAAAAGCACTGCGATCGGGGAGTTTGGCAACACCGTCTTCCACAATCACCTTTAAACCGTGTTGTTTATGTCCTAAAATGCTCTCTCCGGGAGGGCTCCCGGCGGCCCGCATCGCATCTGTGATCAGGGCTGTTTTATGAGGGCCTTTTACCTTGTATATCAATTTTAACAGCGGGGCGGGAAGATGTATTCCATCGGCAATTATTTCTACATCCAATTCGTCCATTAACAGCGAACTTTCTATGACGCCTGCATACCGGAAAGCATTCTTTCGAGTTACTCCCGACATGCCGGAATAAAGGTGGGTGGACAACGAATACCCGTTCTCTACCGCTTCCACGACCTCTTCGTAGATGGCATCCGTATGGGCGATGGATGCCAATACGTTGTTTTCCCGGAGACAGCGGCCGAATTCCATAGCCCCTTTTAGTTCCGGAGCTGCACTCCAACGCACTATTTGACCCGACTTTTGCAGGATTTCCCGGTATTCTGCCGGATCGGGATCCCGGATATATTTCGGGTCCTGTGCACCTCTCTGGTTCATGGAAAAATACGGGCCCTCCAGGTGTAAACCCAAAAATTCAGCACCATTTTTATTGATTTTACGGGCCTGTTCGTAAACTTTCAGGATGCTTATTAAATGGTCTTTACTCCCCGTCAGGGTGGTAGGTACCATAGCTGTGGTCCCGTATCTGGCGTGTAGTTCGGCAATTTTCAGAAAACCTTCCGCATCTCCGTCCATAAAATCATGCCCGCCCCCGCCATGAACGTGGATATCAATAAACCCCGGGGAGATATACCGGCCTTTGGCATCAATTGCGATGGCATTGTTCACCTTAGCCTCTCCTTCGTATATTGCAGTAATTTTGCCCCCTGTAACCTCTACGGCACCCCTGGGGATTATTCTAAAGGGAGTTATAACCTTTCCGTTGTGTATTAATAGCTTTTGCATCATTCATTTTTTATTTATCTGCTATTGCCGCTTCCAGGTCTATCACTTCCCGGGAAACAGGTTTCTTCAGGATCAAGCCGAAGGCAGCATAGACAAACATGCTGACGATTACCGGCATACCCACTTCCAGCGCCATGCTGTCCACAGGTATTATTTTTGTGATGCTGAAGGCGATCAATCCTGCCAGAACAGAGGAAATGGCAGCCATTGGGCCACAGGATCTGAAAACCGGGATCAACCCGAACAATAACGGTACAGCTATGGGGCCCAGGAGAGCACCAAACCAGGTAACAATAAGTCCTAATACCCCCCCGAAATATTCATATTGAAAGGCGATTACAATGGTGAGGGAGGTAAATATAAAGGTAGTGATCCTGGCGGTGAACAATGAAGTTTTTTTATTTCTGAATTTATCCGATATTACGGGAAGTATATCCCGTGTGATAACGGCAGAAATGGTATTTACATCAGACGAGGTCATGGACATGGTATTGGCAAACAAAGAAGCGATAACCAGGCCGATCAGCCCATTGGGTAAAAGTTCCTGTATCAAAAGGCCATAGGACCCGGATGGATCTTCCATTTCAGGTAAAATAAGGGGAGCTGCCCACATAGGAAAAAACAGGATCAAGGGCCATACTAAATAGAGGATACCTGAGAGATAGGCTGCTTTGGAGGCTTCCCCTTCGGTATTGGACGAAATATACCGTGTAGCAAGAGGCCAGCTACCTCCATTATAACTCAGGAAGTTAATGAATAAGAAAACCACGGCGAAGCCTGCGGTATAGGGAGCGTTAAATAATTGACTGTTTCCTGCAGGGAGCTTGTCCCATATACCAAAAACCGAGTCCCAACCTCCAAAACGGCTTAACACCAATACGAACATGATAATACCAGCTATCAGTTGCACCAGGAACTGGGCCAGGTCGGTTAAGATCACAGCCCAAAGCCCTCCGATGGTTATATATATCAGAGAAACGCCACCCGATATCAATATCCCGTGCGCAAAGGAGATCCCCGTAGTAACGTTAAGAAGTATTGCAATGGCGGCCCATTTGGCACCAACATCAAAAAGTTTAAGTATTACACCGACCCAGGCTATGAGCTGTTGGGTAAAGACATTATAGCGAATGGCCAAATATTCCAAAGGGGACTGTATTTTAAATTTTTTTCGCAAACGGACCCAGTAGACGGGGAAAATTTTAGCGGTGCCTATTACTGCGATTCCTATGGTAAATGCCCACCATACATAGAGCGAAAAACCATAAGTATAGGCAAGGGCCGCATAAGCCACAAAAACAGCCCCGCTATATCCTGAAACATGATGCGAAATGCCGGACAGCCACCATGGCAAGTCGCCCCCTGCGACAAAAAAATCTTCAGAACTCTTGTTCTTAAAATAAGCATAGACCCCAATAATGATCATTGATAAAAAGAAAATGCTTATGATTATAAAATCGATATGGTTTAATTCCATGGTTATTCAATTAAGTTTATTGGCCTGATTCTAAGAAGCTGCCCAGGTACATGACTAAAATTCATTACGGATGTTTTTAAGATGTAAGACTTCATGACATATGACTTAGGACTAAAGTGCTGTAAGGCTTTACAGGTTTTAAAATCCTATGTCTTACCTCCTGTAATCTTACGTCATAACTGATATTTTGGCTATGAACCAAAACATTATAGCGATCATTTAAACTTGATTATTTTTTCTTCATCGGAAGATTTGTAAATGGCAGAGATCAGTTCCAGGGACTTCATAGCGGTTTCCCCATGCACCAACGGTTCCCGATCATTGCAAACTGCATAAACCATTTCTTTTATCTGGGCCATGTGCAACCGGTAATCCACAGACATGGGATCTGAGGCGCCGCTGGATGAATTTTCAGTAAAGTCTTTGGCTATATTTTCTCCGTTCTTCAAATCCCAGCGAACTATTTTGCCTCCTTCATAAACAATGCTTCCTTTTTCTCCATAGATCTCCAGACGTTCTTTATAACCCGGGTACAATGCCGTACTTCCCTCAATGGTTCCCACAGCCCCGTTTTTAAATTCCAACATGGCAATTCCAATATCTTCTCCCTGAATATCGTGTACCATTGTTTTTACTTTTCCAAAAACACTCTTCACATCCTTCATGATATCCAATAACAGATCAATGGTGTGAATCCCCTGGTTTATTAATGCGGCACCTCCGTCTCCCTTTAGAGTACCTTTCCAATTGCTGCTTTTATAATATTCCCCGTCCCTGTACCATTTTATATAAGCATTTCCTAAAATTAACCGGCCTAAAGCACCCTGGTCCACCGCTTGTTTTAACCGGAGGTACGCGGGGTTGAACCTGTTTTGAAAAATAACACATAGTTTTACGCCCTGTGATCTGCATACGGATATAATGCGGTTGGCCCGTTCCGGACTTACTTCCAGTGGCTTTTCGGTAATAATATGTTTGCCAGCCCTCGCTGCCGCAATTATCGGTTCCATATGTTTGCCACTTTGTGTACAAACAGAAACTATATCTATATCTTCTCTCAGTAGAAAATCATCCAGGTTGAAATAGGCCGGTACGCCAAATTTTTCAGAAGCCTCTTCTGCCCTTTCCGGTGTTGAACTGCAAACTGCAACTAATTTACAGTCCTCCAATTCCCGGATACTCTTAACATGGTGAGATGCAATGGCACCTGTTCCGATGATACCGAATCCGATTTTTGTTCTATGCATAATTTGCCGGTAAGTATTTTTTCATTTTTAAAGTACAGAAAACAGGGGGATACAATACTGGTTATTGATACTTTCCTGTTTCCATGGTTGGTTGTGTATGAACCGTTTGTTCCGTTTTGATCTTCGTGCCGATAAAACTGACACGGGAACCGTGATTCTATATTTCGGAAGCAGAACCTCTTTCAAGGAACAATCTGGTATCCGGATGTTTTCTTAAGATGGTGGCTGGACATTCAGTACTGATCGGATGATAAAGGGCGTTGTGAACGGCCCGGGCCTTTCTTTCATCAGGCACTACACAGCTAATCGCTTTGCAGTTTAATATGGCCGTTATGGTTAGGGTCAGAGCTTGTTTGGGAACATCCTCCATAGTAGGGAACCACCCTTCGTTGATCTGCTGGTTTTTACATGCTTCGTCCAGCGTTACCAACTTCACCAGCTTCGGATCATTAAAATCGGCTACCGGAGGATCGTTAAAGGCAATATGGCCATTTTCTCCTATACCGATACAGGCAATATCTATGGGATGCTTTTGCAACGCATTGGAGTATCGCCGGATCTCTTGTTCCACATCTTCAGCATCCCCGTTCAAAAAGTATATTTTTTTTGGAGCAACCTCGTCCAATATTCGTTCTTTCAGATACCTGCGAAAACTGGCTGGGTGTTTTTCCGGGATACCCCTGTATTCATCCAGGTGAAAAACCGTTATTTTTTGCCAATCAATTTCTTTTTCCTTAAAAGCCTCCAGAAAGGTGAATTGAGAAGATCCCGTTGCCAGAATAAGGTTCGCATAACCTTTCAGGTCAATGGCCTCTTTCACTTTTCGCTCTACAAAATCGGCAGCGGCGCTCCCCATGGCATCGGGATTTTCATAAATGGATACTGGTATGTTCTCAATGATAAGATCAGTCTTCATGAGCTATCGTATTATATTTTAATTTCATTTAAAAAAAGGAGGTGCAACCCCGGTTTGTTATTCCGCTATAATCATCATATAAGGCCATTGATACAAGCTGTTTTTTATGAATGATACAGCCTCAGAGGAGTCTTTATGGTTTAACTGTTCACCTGTATTAATCTGTTGGTGGGATCTTTCTTATTTTAATATTTTTAAACCAGGCATCATCTTTATGATTTTGAAGGACAATATGTCCTTTCCGTTTTTCCAAAAACTGGGGAATGTCTTTATACTTACTGTTCTGAAACAGGGAATCCAGTTCGGGGGAGCCCAATTCACAGGTTAGTACTTTGGTTCCGTTCAGCCAATGTTCTACGAGATTACCATTCACGGATATTCTGCTGGAATTGTATTCTCCCACTGGATTGACCCGGGCATTTTTCGGGGCCACCAGATCGTACAGGCCACCGGTGTACTGGGAAGGTTTTAGTTTACCGGCATACTCACTGTCTTTATCATCGAGTAATTGGTATTCGAACCCGAGGGCGGAGTATTTGGAATCGTAGTTTTGCGACATTTCTTCGGACACATTATATTTTACCCCGGTATTTCCCTTTTTGGAGATCTTCCATTCAAAATATAACTCATAGTTGTCAAAAGAGTCCCTGGTCATTAGATCCCCGCCCTCAACGGGCTGCCCATCCGGAAGGGATGGGACTTCGCCACTGTTCAGTTTCCGGATCGTGCCGTCCTCGATCCTCCAGTGTTCATTCTGGACGGTATTCCTACCGAGACTGCGCCACCCGTCAAAGGTTTTACCGTCGAACAACAACTCCCATCCTTCACTTATTTCAGTAGCAGACAATATATTATCCTCACCTTTGGACTGTTGGCGACTTTTTTTCTCCTGTTCTGTTTTACAGCCGAGTAAAAATAAAGAGGGGATCAGAATCCCTAAAAGCAACTTGTTCATTTTTTTTTGTTTTTAAGACTTCATTTAATTTTTCAACTGCTAAAGTTTGTCGTTAACAGGTTCCTGGAGCTTTATATGATAATCTATATTTTCTTTGATAATGATATCAAGGGGTACGTGCCGGATTTTCGCAGGGGTTTTCTTTTGGACAAAAAATTCAAATAGTGTCTTAACGGCCATTGCCCCCTGGGAAATTGGCCTTTGGGAAATAAGAAAATCAATATTTCCGTTCTTCATTTCAAGAATATTGGCTTCCAGCATATCAAATCCGATCAATTTGATCGGGAGCTCATGCATAGCGTGATACTTTGCGATGATATGGGCTCTGGAATTTGTAACGAACACTCCCTTGGTCTCCGGATTTTTAATATAGTATTTTGTTAATTCCCGGGTTATATCTGCCTCTTCTATTGAGGGGACGGTAACGGAATTTATTTTTCCGTTGCCCAGGTCTTTCGAAGAACTGAAAAATTCGCGGAAGCCCTTCTCTATTATGTTAATATGACTGTTCTCAAGGCCCTTTACAAAATTTAGTATCAGGATGTCGTCAAAACTGTTTAACATTGAACTCATGAGCTTGCCGGCCACATGACCGCTTCCCTTAAGATCCGGGCCTATATAAGAAAGGTTCTTTTGATTCGGGATAACCGCATCAATGAAGACATAGGGAATTTTTTTCTCATCGAGCTTTTTAATGAACAAAAGGCTCTCCTTCTCAAAAAGAGGGGCTAAAATTACGCCGTCGGGATTCATATCGATGATCGCATCCGCTTTTTCTACAAAACTCAATTCGTCAAAAAGGCTGTATTCCATGGCATGGCATTCAAGGCCGTAATCCCTGTAATCTACAACAGCTTCTGTTACGCCACGCTTGGGCAGGCTCCAATAGCTGTTTGGGTGGGTCGTCCCCGGAAAAAGACTGCAAATAACAAACTGTTGCCCCAAAGCCAGGGTCCTTGCCAATAGATTCGGGTTGAAATTCAGCTTTTTGATCGCCTCCTCAACTTTTTTCTGTTTATCAGGCGAGACCTTCCCTCTTTTGTGTATCACCCGGTCAACGGTTCCAATAGAGACATTTGCATAATCGGCAAGGTCCTGAATTGTTGTTTTTCTTTTTGTGCTCACTTTTTTTAAATAAAGGAATATGGTATATCAATTATTATGTGTAGGCACACAAATATATATATATTATAGTTAACCAGGAAAGATAATTAGTCTTTTTTAATAATTTTTTCGATAAAACACGGTTTTTTGTCATTAATATGTGTAGGCACACATTTTTTTAGGTTTTCCCTTGTTTGTTTAAAAAATTTTGTTAATTTCGGAACTCATTAATTAAATAATTGCTTTTTTTGAAATGCCAGCACATGGTCTTTTCAGACAAAATTGCAGTCAACCTTTTAAATGGCAAAATCAGGAAACCTATACTTCTTAATAATTGAAAATCAAATATTATCAATGAGTTATAGTTTAGTGTAGTTTTATTTAAAAACGGTTTTTTTATAGTTTTTTCTCAAACAGGCTTAAGTTGTTTCCATAAAATGACTTAAGCCTTAGGAGCTACTTTCTGATCAAAAGATCGGAGTGTTTAATATAAAAAACACATTTACAAATATTTAAACTGTAAATAGCAATAAATTCACTTGATTCCTAGTCGATTTTACACAAATTGTGTGTGCGCACACATTTAATAATACAAGCTTATAAAGAATTATATCCTGAAGAAAAACCTTGTTGTTCAGGAATCCATTTATTTCAAAATATAAAATATAACCAAATAATTAACCAGCCTAAATAAGATCATTATATGTACAGATTAAAATCAATTATAGGTAGTGGCATTGCTGTCATGGGGCTCTTTCTTCCGGTACATGGTATGTGCTGTAATACTGTAAAAGTGCTCAGTGCTTTTGGAGGCATGGAAATGACGGATAACGGGGTGCCCGGCACTAATGAAATTGACCAGCCGGGTACCGTTCAGGGCTGGGAAGTAACAGGTGAAGTATTGGATAAGGCAGGGGTGCCATTGCCTGGGGCTACTATTATGGAAAAGGGCACTTCTAACGGGACCACTACGGATTTTGACGGAAATTTTTCATTAACAGTTTCTGATGAAGATGCCATTCTCCTCATATCGTATATTGGATATATTACACAGGAGGTTGCCGTCAAGAGCCAAAAACAAATAGAGGTTACTTTGGAAGAAGACGCTCAAAAACTGGATGAAGTGGTCGTGGTAGGCTATGGTACACAGAAAAAAAAGGATCTGACAGGCGCTATTACAAGTGTTAATGTAGCTGACATGCCTCCTTCGGCAAATACCAATGTTGTACAGGCGATGCGGGGACAAACAGCAGGCCTGAATGTCGATGGAGGCTCTATGGCAGGGAGTGAGCCCAGTTTTTCCATTAGGGGAAACACCTCCTTGTCGGCCAGTAATGGTCCTTTAATTGTATTGGACGGAATAATTTATAATGGGACCCTGTCCAGTATAAATGTCACCGACATCGAGAAGATCGACATTCTGAAAGGAGCCAGTGCCGCTGCGGTCTATGGTTCCAGGTCTGCAAACGGGGTGGTGCTTATTACCACCAAAAAAGGAAAGAGGGGCGAAAGGCCCAGGATCAATTTCAGTACCTATGCAGGGCTCCAGGGGTATACCAATAACCCGGTGAAATATATGAACGGGGAGCAATATGCAAAAAGGCTGGTCGATTATAATTATTTCCAGGGTTTGTATGGTTGGTATGGAAAACAGCCCACAGGACCGGGTGATCAGGGTGGAAAACCTGTTCATCCCGGCTATAACGAACAAAGTATTCTCAATGTTTTAAAATCCGACGATGAAAGGGCCAACTATCTCGCAGGGAATGAAATTAATTGGATCGATGAAGTGACCAGGACCACACCGATATCCAATTATAACCTCAGCATTTCCGGCGCCGGTGAAGGCTTTTCGTATTATGTTTCAGGGTCGTCTACAAACCAGAAAGGAGTTTTGGTAGGAGATCAGTTTAAAAGGAATACGCTGAACAGTAAAGTGGAAGGAGACATACTGAACTGGGTTACCGTCGGGGCTAACATGTTGTATTCCTATCAGGACCTTTCAGGATTGGAGGCACCGCTCTCGTCAGCTTTAAATGCCAGTCCCCTGGCCAGCAAATTCGATGAAAACGGGATGTATCCCACCCGGTTTAACCAGGAATTCTTAATGGCACATCCGCTGCGTTATGAATATGTTGACAACGATGATATCCGAAAAAATTTATTCGCCACTGCTTATGTAAAAATAGAGGTGCCCGGCATAGCGGGGCTGAATTATAATTTTAATTACTCCAATAATACAACGACCCGAAAGAACAGGACTTTTTATCCAAGTACGGTAGAAGAGGCTTCTGCGGTAAACGGTCGGGGAAAAATTGAAAATAACGAACGGACAAATTGGATATACAATCATATTTTGAACTATCGGAAGAATATTGCTGAAAAGCATGATGTAGATATCACCCTGGTGTACACCAGGGATCATACTTCATGGGATGGGTCTTCTATGGATGCCAACAGATTTACAAGCGAAGTTCTGGGGTTTAATGATATGGGACTGGCAGAGCAATATACTATTGGTTCCGGAGCATGGGAAGAAAGTACTCTGGGTTATATGGCCCGGATAAATTACGGGTTTGACAGTCGTTATCTTCTTACGGGAACCTACCGGAGGGATGGCTATTCCGGATTTGGGAGGAAAAACAAGTTTGTAGATTTCTTTGCACTTTCCGCGGCATGGAATATTGCGGAGGAAACTTTTATGAAAGGAACATCAGAATGGCTCGACTTATTAAAATTAAGAGTCTCCCATGGTGAAAACGGAAACCAGGGAATAGGAGCGTATTCCAGTTTGTCGAGATTAAGTGCCAGATATTATGCCTTTGGTTCGGGATCTGCAATCGGTACACTCCCCTCCTCTATGGGAAACCCGGGCTTAAGCTGGGAGACCACCGTATCTACAAATATCGGCCTGGATTATTCATTTTTAAACAACAGGATCTCAGGTTCCGTTGAAGTCTATAAGGCAGATACAAAAAATGTATTGGTAGAACGATCGTTGCCGGGCGCTACCGGGTATAAAAGTGTATGGGCCAATATCGGGGAAATAGCCAATAAAGGGGTCGAAGTCGAATTATCGACCGTTAACCTCGACGGCCCGTTGCGGTGGGAAAGCAGGTTTGTATTCTCATTAAACCGCAACAAAATCATTGAACTCTACGGAGATGGCAGGGATGATATTGGCAACGGCTGGTTTATAGGCGAACCCATCGGGGCCATATACGATTATAAACGAACAGGGGGGGTATGGTCTGAGGAAGAACTGTACAATGGGGAAACGCTTGATGATTTTTATCCCGGCCAATTTAAGCTCGCAGACCTGAACGGCGATAACAGGATCACTGCAGACGACAGGACCATTGTTGGGAACACCGAACCGAAATACAGGTTTAGTATCAGTAACAGCCTGTCGTACAATAACCTGTCGTTGTCCTTCCTTATCAATTCTGTTCAGGGAGGTAACGGGTACTATATAGGAGATCTTAAGTACCTTCTGGAGGCCACTTCAAGTTTTGATTATGCCCAAAGAGCCAATCAGCCTGCAATCAGGGAGAACTGGACGCCCGACAACGGGGTTGATAATGCCCCGGCCATTTATAATTATCCCAGTGTATCCTCGGGAAATTATCAGGACAGGAGTTTTGTGAGATTACAGGACCTTTCCATAAGTTACAGATTTAACCAGAATATTTTAGACACCCTGAAGGCACAGGATCTTCAGGTTTATGTGAGCGGGCAAAATCTCTACACCTGGACCAATTGGGAAGGATATGACCCTGAAAGCGGAAATTCCTTAATGATCAGGAACATCAGCTTGGGACTTAGGTTAAGTTACTAAGGTTAATGGATTTCAATTATAAAATAAAAAATCGGTAATGGTAAATATAAATATCTTAAAGGTTTGGGGCAGCGGAAGGACAATGGCCGTAATATTTATGGTATTGACGCTTTGTCTCGCTTGCAGTGATGAAAAGTTCCTGGAAGAGGAACCACTGGATTTTTTAACACCTTCGAATGCCTATACTACTCCGGACGGGATAGAATCCGGACTGATCGGCATATACTCGGATATTCGTGCAAAATGGTTCATGAGGGCCAATGAGGCTTATACCTTACATGGAAATGGTACCGACGTAGGCTATGACGGGGAAACTCCGGGCGGGCAGCGATTTTTAACGAATTATGAAACCAGTGTTACACCTCAGTCGTCAGTAATACAGCGTTGGTGGGATAGCGCCTACAAGCATATTCAGTCTGCAAATATCATTATCGGGTCCATTGACCAAATAGAGGGCGATTTGTGGGAAAATGAGGCCGAAAAAAATTCATTGCTGGCCGAAGCCATGTTCTTCAGGGCGTGGTCATATCGCTTTGCGGTTACCTTGTGGGGAGATGTACCCCTGGTCACTGAGGTCATAGAAGAAGCAAAAGTAGATTTTACAAGAGCACCCAAAGAAAAGGTTTACAAACAGATGGAAGAAGACCTGGTCTTTGCAACCGAAAACCTGCCACCTCCCGGGGCCGAAGTTTCACCGGGGCGTTTGACCCGGGGTGCGGCTTTACATTTATTGACCGAGGTATATCTCGCCCAGGGCAAATGCGATCTGGCCATTGATACGGCAACCAGGGTCATCGATGAATTTGGTTATAGCCTGATGACAGAGCGCTTTGGAGAACAAAATGATGTACTGGGGTCAGGAGACGTATACTGGGACCTTTTCCGGTATGGCAACCAAAACCCTCCATTAAATACCGAAGCCATCTGGACCATTCAGTTTGAGCCGAATCTTGAATTGGGGGGCTCAGACCACTATTGGTCTGGAATATATGGTCCCCGCCTTTCCAAACTGGGGGCTGCCCCGGACGGGAAGCCCGCATTTATCAATACCTATTCCGATACATTGGGTGTACAGGTAGCGAGAACCCGTGGAACAAACCTGGTTTTTTACGATGTGTGGAAGGGCAATTGGCACAACGATATACGCAATGCTGAACATAATATAAAGCGGAATTTCTATTACGAAAATCCGGAGTCTGAATACCATGGTAAAAAAATTGACCTTTCGGAATACGCACCAGGCTCCAGAAATCAGTTGAAGGATACTACCAATTACATTTACCCCTTTTTTATGAAAGGTTGGGAGCCCGTAGTGCAGGCCACAATTGCCGATCCTGACCGCGGCGGCGGCGGTGCTGTTTCTACCGATTTCTATGCGATGCGTTTGGCGGAAACCTATCTTTTAAGGGCAGAAGCCTATTTATGTCATAATAACGATCAGGTTGCAGCCGCCAGGGATATTAATAAGGTCAGGAGTCGTGCCCATGCAAACCCTGTTTTACCGGAAGATGTGGATATTGATTATATCCTGGACGAACGGATCCGGGAACTCTATTTTGAAGAATGGAGATTGTTGACCCTGATGCGTACGGACAAGTTGATCGAAAGGACCAGAAAATATCATGATAATCCCATGTTACCGGGGGCTAATATCCAGGATTATAATAACTTGTTTCCGATTCCGCAGGACCAAATTGATCTAAACATAGAATCGGAATTTAATCAAAATCCCGGCTATCATTAAGGATTATGGGCAATAGCGGGGCTAATTCATTAAAGCGGATAAGGTATATAAAATAGCTTTTGCCACTTATATAACAACAATAACAATTCTAAACCAATGGAAAATAAACGACGTAATTTTATAAAATCGACTGCATTAGCAGGATTAGGAGTGGGTCTGGCAGGAAATATCTCAATGTATGCGAACAGCAAAAGAAATACAGGGGGCAGGATTGGGATCATTGGACTGGACACCTCCCATGTAACCGCTTTTACCAAAGCGATCAACGATACGGGACGGCCCGAATTTGAGGGGTTTACGGTAGTTGCTGCCTATCCCACCAAAGGAAGTGCGGATATGCCGGCCAGTATAGACAGGTTGTCCATGTTCACGGAACAGGTGAATGCCATGGGGGTGGAAATAGTCAATTCAATTGAGGTGCTCATAGGTAAGGTAGATTTCGTGTTGCTGGAATCTGTGGATGGCAGAAGACATTTCGATGAAGCATTACCCGTGTTAAAAGCGGGGAAACGTATGTTTATCGATAAACCGGTATCCGGTAACCTGGCCGGGGCCATAACAATTTTTGAGGCATCAGAAAAATACAATGTACCCGTATTTTCGGCCTCAAGCACCAGGTTTGCCCCGGAGTCCGTAGAAATAGCAAAAGGTAAGGCTACCGTTGGTAAGGTACTGGGGGCCCACACCTACGGCCCTGCGAAAAAGCAGGTGGAGCATATGGACCTGGCGTTTTACGGAGTTCACGGTGTCGAAGCGCTTTTTACATTAATGGGAACGGGTTGCAAAGAAGTAACAAGGTTTGACACCCCGGTATCCAATGTGGTCACCGGGGTATGGGACGATGGCAGGATAGGGATTTTCACAGCTACCCCCGAAGGAGGGAAAGCCTCTTTCGGAGGAGTGGTCCATGGAAGCAAAGGAGTGGCGGAAAAGGTGAAGATATTGGATGGGTATGACCCCTTGCTTGTAAAGATCATTGATTATTTCAGAACAGGAACAGTACCGGTCAGTAAAGAAGAAACGCTGGAGATCTTTGCCTTTATGGCCGCGGCAGATGAAAGCAAGCTGCGGAACGGAAAGCCGGTTACACTGGAAGAGGTGATGCATAAAGCAACAAAAGATGCCAGGAAAATGTAGAAGGCTTAAAAGAAAAATAAGACTTGTTTAAGACCTTAATATCGATTGTTGTACAAGGTATAAGGAGCATAAAGGTCATAATGATCAGGCTCTATACATCATAAGAAAACTGTAATATTAAATAATTTAAAATATCAAAAAAATATCACATGGAAAATAAAAGAAGGTCATTTATAAAAAAAACGGTGATGGGCATATCAGCAGTCTCCATTGGAGGGGTACTGCCCGGCTTCAGTGCCAAAAGCTATGGCAGTATATTAGGGGCCAATGAACGTCTCAAGGTGGCCAGTATGGGTGTTAACAGCAGGGGCAATGCCGTTGGGGCCAACTTTGCCATGCAACCCAATTGCGAAGTTTTATATTCTTGCGATGTAGATACCAGGGCATCCGAAAAGTTTATCAATACGATCGCCAAAATCCAGGACAAGAAACCCAAACATGCTACGGACTTCAGGAAAGCCCTCGATGACAAGGACGTGGATATTTTAATAGTGGCGGCACCGGACCACTGGCATGCTCCGGCAGCTATAATGGCATGCAAGGCAGGGAAACACGTTTACCTGGAAAAACCTGCCAGCCACAACCCACATGAAGGAGAACTGGCCGTGGCAGCGGCAAAAAAGTACGATCGCGTAGTCCAGATGGGAAATCAGCGCCGTTCATGGCCCAATGTCATAGCTGCTATTGAAGAACTTAAACAAGGAATTATCGGCAGGCCTTACTTTGCCAAAACCTGGTATGCCAACAACAGGCCTTCCATAGGAACCGGAAAAACCACCGAAGTGCCTTCGTGGCTGGATTTTGATCTATGGCAAGGGCCTGCCCCGCGTGAGGCCTTCAGGGATAATATCGTTCACTATAACTGGCACTGGTTTTGGAACTGGGGCACCGGTGAAGCCCTGAACAATGGCACCCATTTTGTTGATCTGGCCCGGTGGGGATTGGGAGTGGACTACCCGACCAGGGTGAGTTCAAATGGTGGCAGGTACCGTTATAACGACGATTGGGAGACACCGGATACACAGGTCATAAATCTGGAGTTCCCTAACAACACCTTAATGACATGGGAAGGGCGTAGTTGTAATGGTCGTTCTGTTGAAGGAGGAGGTGTCGGGGTCATGTTTTATGGCGAAAACGGCTCCATGGTCATTGAAGGAGGCAACTCTTATAAGGTGTACGACCTGAAAAATAAACTGACCAAGGAAGTAAAAGGCAGCCGTAAAATCGGAACGGGAAATTTGTCGAACCCGTCGCAGGATCTCGACGTGCTGCATATCCAGAATCTGTTTAATGCCATCCGAAAAGGAACATCCTTAAATTCGGATATTACCGGAGGGCACAAAAGTACCTTGCTGGTCCAACTTGGCAACATTGCCCTTCGTTCCGGTAGTACTTTGGACATTGATCCCGGCAATGGCCACATCCTGAACAATGATGAAGCTATGAAATATTGGCGCAGGAATTACGCACCCGGATGGGAAAAGGTTTTATCCTGATCCGTAATTTTTCGGGGATGCTGCGCTGGTTTTTCAGTCGGATCGCCGGTTGTAATAGTTCCGACCGGAACGAACACATCTCCGTTGGAAGCAGGCACCTTTCCACCCCAAACGATATAGGGGCTAACGGGGACGATACCGTTCGCGGTCCAAACCGATGCACGACCATTAGAAACGAACACGTTTCCGGTCAAAACGATATCGTGACTAACGAAAACCATACTGTGACCAGCCGAAACGGATGTGCAACCATTAGAAACGAACATGTTTCCAATCAGAACAATACCATTACTAACGCAGACCATACCCTGGCCGGCCGAAACGGATGCGCGATCATTAGAAACGAACATGTTTCCAGTCAGAACGATACCGTTGCTAACAGAAACCATACCGTGACCGGCCACCGCGATATCCTTTCGGCCAACAACAAAACCCCGGCCATGCGCCGGGGTTTCCTGGTGACCCGGAACGATGCCGTTCCGGCATAAAACGTTTTAGAGGTTGATGGGGTTATCCTGGAAGAGAACACCCCCGCCCATTTCACCCCTCCCCCCTCTCAAGAGAGGAGCTGTAACGCTTTTAAAATAAACAGGGCTCCCTTACTTCGGCTTTAGTTTATCCCGGCGACATCAGTTTCCGAACATAATACCCATCAACCTGGCGCCTATTGTTTCCATATCGGATTTTCCTTCGTAAACCGGTTGGCTCTGCATGATCTCCATATCGGAATCATTTACCGGGCCCGGGCTTACCTTTTTAAATTCATAGACCATGGGCATATCTGACTGACTGTCGTGGTAAACGGCAATTTTCATGATCCCGTGTTCCTCTTCCAGGTAGTACGGGTGTATAAAATTGAGGGATTCGGGCATCTGTTCCGAAGTCCAGACTTCCAGTTTTCCTATGCCCATAGGAGAAGCATTTTTTAACGTATATACAGCCTTACTGCATTGATATCCCGCTATTTCTTCGGTCTCACCGGTTGGCTTCCTGTCATACATTTCCAGGTCTATCCTGGCCTGGAGCTGGCTTTCTCCAAAAAAGTCCTTGTCATAATTGAATGTAACCTGGTTGTCCTTATCGGATTGCGATTGAATAAACACCGTCCCGGTCTCATTACTTCCGTTCAATGTATTTTCCAGGTGATACATCAAACCGTCACATTTTGCCGTAGCCCGATTTCCCCTGACAAAAATTTCATTGTTCAGCATCGGGAGAAACATGATCTGCATGGCAAGCACGGGATTTGCGCTCATTACTTTTTGTATGTTTTCCGCTTCTTCGGCAGACAATTCTTTAGTGTACTTTTTTAGTTGTTGCTGTATATCCCCCTGTGAAGGGTCTACCCTGTTCAGCACTTCGCTTAAACGGTTTCCCCGGAAATAGATCTGTATATCTATTTTTCCTTCGGTGAAGTTTTCTTTAATATTCTTTATTTCCGTGGTTTCCTCCCCTTTCATGGAAAGCAACTGCTCTTGTTTTGATCCTTTTTTACATGAAATAACACACAAAAAAACCACTAAAAGAATTATTCCGTTTTTCATTTTACACGTTGTTTATTGTTTTATGAGCTCCACTCTCCTGTTTTTGGCCCTTCCTTCTTCCGAACCGTTGTCTGCGATGGGGTCCTGGGCACCGAACCCCCGGGATGACAATCTCGATCCGTCTATACCCAATGAAACCAATTCATCCAACACCGATTGTGCCCTGTCTTCAGACAGTTCCTGGTTGTGTGTGTTACCTCCGGAGTTGTCGGTATATCCGTGAATGGCTACTTTGAGGTCCTCATTGCCCTGTAATGCCTTGGCTATTTCATCGACAGCTTCTTTTCCTTCGGGTTTCAGGGTAGCTTTGTCCAGGTCGAAATTGATATACAATACAGCCTTTCCCTTCTCTTCCAGGTCTTTCCGTATCTCGTCCGATTTCAGGATAGAGATCGTCTGTTTAAAAGGTTCCTCCTGAAGGATATTGAGTTTTCCGGCTGCCGAATCTCCCGTAAGCTGTATATAAATATTACCGCCATCCGGCCGGCGGATGACATATACTTTTATTTTTTCCCCGACATAACCGATAGAACCGTCTTCTCCCATATATTGTGCATCCTCATGGTACCTTTCATATTCTTCATGATTTATTTTCCCGTCAAAGATCTTAACGCCGCCCGCCGATATAATGGCCTCGTCATAACTTTTGAGGAAATAGGGCAAAGACCAGTCCTTGTATCCCCCTTCGGCAGAAACATATGTTTTCCAGACCTTTCCTTCCAGGGGGGTCATGATACTGTCTATGGGAAAATACAACACATCATACTTTCTGTTGATAGGCCGGTTGGTTGTTTTAAGCCCTTCGGGAAGGCTGAAGAACGGGAAATCCCCCAGGTCGGCATCTGAAACGGCAATCTTTTCGATATCGAATTTGGCAGTATCTGTTCCGGGCCCGGTTTTGGCCTCGGCTTCTGTTGTTTTGGTTTCCGTATGATCTTCTGCAACGGGCGATTCCTTGTTTTCTTCCGGCCCTGTTGCGTCTTTTTTGTTTTCCCTGCTGCCGTTACACGCCAGTAAAAGAGACATCACAATAAAGCTAATGAGTAGTTTTTTCATTTAAATTGTTTTTTAGCCCCCTAAATTACAACCATTTACAACAACGCACAATGGCTGTAATTGTAAAATATCCGCCTTCCGGCAAAGACAGGCCATGAGGTTTCTTATTACCGGGCTATTCAGGTTTATCTTTGTCAAACAGTTTTCCATTGATCCCCGCCAGTTCTCCGGAACGGATGGCCGGAATGATCTCAATCTCGTAATTGCCATTCCCCGGGCCGGCAACAATGGCATAAAACCGTTCTCCCCTTCTTTTGTTCCCCTTAGCGGAAAACCTCAAAATACGGAGGCTCCTGCCGGTCAGGTCGTGGTCCCCGGATAACAGCCGGTCACCAGCCTCACTGAGCCCCAATGCAGAGTTTGCTTTGCCGGAAGCATCCTGTCCTGTATTGTAGGTTCCGGCCGAGTTGTATTCCGCACCGGTCCGGGCAATACTTTTGCCGGCGTCACCTACTTTTTTTACCGCCTTCTTCAGCCATCCTAACTTTTTCTCGGTAGTGCTTATCATATATTTAAAATCTCCCGATCCATCGGAAGGATATCCTATGAGCAGATCATCCCCTACCCTGTATTCTATTCCCCGGGTGTCTGTAAATGTTTCTTTGTCCCGCATCTGTTGCCCGAAGGACGTCTTTACGGAAAGCAATGCAATCAGCAATGCTATTTCTACGGTGAAGTAAATTCGTTTCATCTGTCTGTAATTTAAGGTGTTGTTGATTATTAACTCATTATGTTCTTTACATTTATAAATGATATTGTGCTATGGTCCTGGCACAATTCCTTTTTCATTTATAATGAGCCATCCCGGTCTTTTGAAACCGTTCAGGTCCTGTTTCGGCAATACTTCATACCATACTTCAGCAGGATCACTCGGAAATACCGGGGGACGGGCTCCGGAGGGGAAAAATGAGTCAGGGGGATAGGGATAAGACCCGGGGCAGTTTCTTAATCCAGGTTGAATTTTACCCCGGCGGCAATGACCAGCTGATCAAAATCTCCGAGTACATATTTGATCTCCGCAAAGGGCAAAAAGCCCTGGCCTATATGAAAATTGGCCCCGGCCCCCAGGTTCAGGCCAACTTCGCCGTTACTGCCGCTACCGCTGAAACCGGCAACGTCATTGTCGATCTTTGCTTTCACATGAGTATAATTTAATCCTCCGAGGCCGTAAAATCCTATGTTCTCTTCTTCGACAAAATAGTAGTTTACATTTCCGTTGAGTTCAAACACATTTGTTTTTATACCGTGTTCCTTTTTCGGGAAATAAAACCCGATATCGGGGGCAATGACCAGTTTGTCCAGAATGGGGATCTCGGCCGTGGCTCCAATTCCAAAGGTTTCGATCTCGCTTCCGTACATCAGCTTTCCGCCGATACGCGTATCGTTCTGGGCAAATGTTAGCTGGTATGTTAATAAAAGTAATCCTGCACTGAGTAAAAATGATTTCATAATATTCAAAATTTTTAAAGTTTTACCGGGAAAACAACAATTGCTTTCTATAAGTCAAACGAATAGGATATTCCCAGTTCTATGAATCCGTTGTCTGTGGCCGTTGCGGTAGATTCTTCTACCACTTCTCCGTTCCGGTAAATTTTCAATGTAATGCTTTCTCCCTCTGCTCCGGGATTGTCAACCCCACTATTACCTGCGGCCAATGCAATAGCCGAGATATCGCTATCGACAGTCAACGACTCGGACCAGGGCAAAGAATTTACATTAATGGTTTGACTATTGCCGCCTTTATCTGAATAGACAACGGTTAATCTTCCGGCGTAATTCCCGGTTATTTCATACTTGATATTTCTCGGTTCCGAAGCGGAATCATCATCAGACGAGCAGGAAATAAGACAAAAAGAAAGTGAAAACACCAATAAATAAATAGTTTTTTTCATAATTATTTGTTTGAATTTTAATTAAGTTCAAAATTATGAGGTGCCGGGTAAAAGAACAATCCTTAAAAACAAGTGTTTTTTTCTACTGGTTTTCCAGTATTTTTAACAGGGAAGAACCGAGTAATAAAACTAATTCTTAAATTGCATTTATGACTCGCAATAGCTACCTCTTTTTTCATCTCTTTTTTCAAGGTATTTTTGTCTGTTTGGCACAAGCGCCTTCTTTAGATATGTCTGCTTATGCAGACAGCCTAGAACAAATTCTAAGTAGTGAAAAGAACGACAGTATTAAGGCAGGTACAAATTTGCAGTTGATCAACTATTGGTTATATAAGGACTCGACCAAAGCAAGACAATACTTAGATCAGGGTAGAGTATTAAGTAAAGGCTATCCCTACTTATACGCCATGTCCTATTACAGTGAAGGCCTCTTCTATTTTAATTATGACGAACATAAAAGTAAAGTAGCCTACCTTATGGCCGATAGCTTGTTAAGCAAGTTACAAACCAAAGAAGCCTATGTAAGCAGATCGAATATATGGAACAACATGGCTGTACACCGGCAACGAAATGATGATGACAAGGCACATATTCATATACTGCTGAACAAGGCTATACCTTTAGCGGAGAAAGCGGGAGACAGCGCTACCATGGGAGCGGAATATTCAGCAGTAGGGATATCGTTTATGAATATGGAACAATATGGTAAGGCAGAGACATATTTTAATAAGGCAATTTATTTATTAAGAGGAAAGCGATCCTCATATCCCCGGTTGGTATCGGCTTATGGCCGAGCTGCTGAAAATTACATTTTACTCAAAAAATACCCCAAAGCCAAGTCCGTACTGGATAGTTTGTATGCCATTCTCTCTACTTTTCCTGATTCCGAGCATTACACTTTGTATTATATGACCAAGGGGATGTACCACCACGAACTTAAAGAATACAGCAAAGCATTAGCTAACTTCGATAAAGGGATACAATCCGCAGACGGAACACACAAGGTATATAAAATTCATGAGTTGAAATTTTATAAGATAAGGGCACTTATCGCTTCCCAAAAATATGAACAAGCAAGACTATTACTGACAGAATTCCTGAAAGAGGAAGACATGATGGAATTTTATGGGAACCGGGTGGAAATATATGCCTGCCTAGCAGAGACCTATGCGGGATTGAAAAATATGCAGAATGCTTATCACTGGCAAAAAAAATACAGCACACTAAGTGACAGCCTGCATACCAGCAAACTGAAAAACGACATTAATGCCCTGGAAATAAAATACAATAATGCAGAAAAGGAAAAACAAATAGCCCGGCTTGAGGCCGAAAATGAAATGGCCCTTTTATCTGCCAAAAACAACCGGTTGGTGAATTGGTTATTGGGCATTACCAGCCTGTTTTCCTTCATTGTCATCGTCTATTCCTATTTCTATTATAAAAAAGACAAAAAACTCTCTTTTGAAAAAGAACAAAACTATCAGAACCAGTTAAGCAAATTAAAACAAGAACAACAACTCCTCTCCGCCAGGGCCATGCTCAAGGGAGAAGAACAGGAACGAAAACGGATGGCCCGGGACCTGCACGACGGGTTGGGCGGTATCCTGGCAGGGGTAAAGATGAACCTTTCCGAAGTAGAATCGAGATTGACCAGTACTTTCCATACAGAGGTCAACAAGATCATTTCCAATGTAGACAAATCGCTAAAAGAATTGAGGAGGATTGCGCATAACCTGATGCCTGAATCCTTATTGCGAACAGGATTGGAAGGGGCCCTCGAAGACCTGTGCAAGTCTTATGAAACTGCTTCGTTCAAAGTGGATTACCAACCCTATGAGATCAGGACCACGCTTACAGACAGCGAACAACTCACCATTTACCGTATCGTCCAGGAATTGCTCAACAATGCCTTACGACACAGCAAGGCTTCACTGGTCATTATTCAATGTAGCCAGAACGAAAACAGGTTTTATATTACCGTGGAAGATGACGGAAAAGGGTTTGACCCGGAAGCTCCCAAACACAAAAAGGGGTTGGGACTACGCAATCTGGAAAACCGGGTAAAGACCATGGACGGGACATTGGAGATCGTTTCCGGGAAAAACGAAGGAACTACGGTAAATATTGAACTTTATGTGGGCAGATAAGATCTCAGTTGTCATTGTCGATGACCACTCCATCGTTATCGAAGGGATAAAATCACTATTGCTACTCGATCAGCGTCTGAATATCACGGGCCATTTTACGACAGGTAAAACAGCTTATAATTTCATCGAACGGGAACGCCCGCATGTGGTATTGCTCGATATTAACCTACCCGACATTAACGGTATAGACCTGTGCCGGGAAATAAAGACCGTAGCACCGGAAATAAAAATACTGGCATTGAGCAATCATGCCGAACGCAACATCATTATGCAGATACTTCAAAGCGGTGCTAACGGGTATATGCTAAAAAACGTGTCGCAACAGGAACTACTTAAAGGTATTTCTGCAGTAGTGAAAGGGGATATCTATTTCAGCAATGAGGTCAGGGAAATCATTGCAAAACCCGCTAAATCTGAATTAAAAGGGGTGCCCCGCCTGACCAAAAGGGAAAAACAGGTGTTGGTACTGATCGCGGAAGGAAAAACAACCCAGGAGATCGCCACACAATTAAATGTAAGCCCCCTTACCATAGAAACACACCGCAGAAACCTGCATTTTAAGTTTCAGGTTAAAAATGTGGCCGAGTTGATTATGGCTGCAACCCGGTGTCAATTATTATAATATAGCTCTGTAATTGATCATCATCCAGCTTCCCCAACCACCTATTTCTTCAGATCTCCTATAAAGCGGTTCGAAAATTGTCTTGCCAGGTATACCCTCCGGAACAGTACAGCACAGTACAGATAACAGAAAAAATAAAAGTAAATTTGAAAGGAATTTTTATGATATGATCCAGGTTTAAATCCACATCAGGATCAGTTACTTATAAATCCGGAAAATATGACAACAAAGGCCATTAGGACAAGTAAGCAAAAGCAGGCAGGTATTATTATTCTTTTACTGCTGCTGAGCTTCCAAAAAATATCAGCACAGGAAGAAGTAGTGTATAAAACCCTGGATACGATATCCCTGACCATGGATATTTATTATCCGGAACATATGGTCAAAGGACAAAAATACCCCGTTGTGATCTTCTTTTTTGGCGGCGGGTGGAAAACGGGGAGAAAAGGGAAATTCAGGCCTCATGCAAAACACTTTTCAAAAAAGGGACTAATCAGCGTACTGGCCGACTACCGGGTTGAATCAAGACATAAAACATCGCCTTTTGAGTCGTTGAAAGATGCCAAGTCGGCTATTCGGTTTTTGCGCTTAAATGCAGAAAAATTCCATATCGACCCTGACAAGATCATCGCTTCGGGAGGGTCCGCAGGCGGACATTTGGCCGCGGCAACCGCTACCATTGAAAAATACAACGATTCAAAGGACGATTTGAATATCAGTGCAAAACCCAATGCCCTGGTACTTTTTAACCCTGTGATAGATAACGGGCCAGGCGGTTATGGTTTTAAACGGATAGGCAGCGAATACCACGACTTCTCCCCCCTCCATAATATTCAGAAAGGCGCCCCGCCAACGATCATATTCCTAGGGACAAAAGATCACCTGATACCGGTTGAAACGGTACGCTATTATAAAAAGGTCATGGAAAGGGTCGGGAGCCGCTGCGATCTATACCTGTATGAAGGGCAACCGCATGGGTTTTTCAATTACAAGCATACAGAATACTACAATAAGACCGTAGAAAAAGCCGATGAATTCCTTAGTTCTCTCGGGTATATAAAAAGCTAGTGACAAGTTTCTATGAGTCCCTGCGGATCATCTCAACACTGATGAATATGAAAAAACCCCAGATGGAATATCTGAGGTTTTACAAGCGGTCTTAAAAAACACATTAGAACAGGCCTACCGGTTTTTTATCATAAGAAATAAGCATATTTTTCACTACGCGGTAGTGATCCAACGCCATTTTATGATTTTCACGGCCAAATCCTGATTCCTTTACACCCCCAAACGGGGCATGAGCAGGATACGTGTGATATTGGTTTATCCATACCCTACCTGCCTTGATCGCTCTCGGTACCTGGTACAGTTCATGGGCGTCCCTGCTCCATACACCGGCACCTAAACCGTAAGTTGTATCATTTGCGATTGCAATGGCCTCTTCGGTAGAACTAAAAGTGGTTAACGAAACCACAGGCCCGAAGATCTCTTCCTGGAACACCCGCATTTTATTGTCCCCTTTCAGAACCGTAGGCTGAATGTAGTATCCATCGGCAAGCTCTCCTTCATAATTTCCCGGTTCACCACCTGCCAATACCGCAGCACCTTCTTCTTTACCTATTTTAATATAATTTAAAATTTTATCGAATTGTGCTTTTGAAACCTGTGATCCAACCATGGTTTCAGGATCTAACGGATGGCCGGTTTTGATTTGCTTTAAACGTGTTTGCATTTTTTCAATGAACACATCTGCAATATCTTCGTGAACGAGGATCCGGGAAGGCGAAGTGCAAATTTCACCCTGGTTTAAGGCAAACATAAGTGCTCCCTCAATAGCTTTATCGAAAAAGCTGTCGTTTTTATCGGCCACTGACGGGAAGAATACATTAGGAGATTTACCACCTAATTCCAGGGTTAAAGGAATTATATTTTCTGCGGCATTGTGCATTACTTTACGCCCGGTCTCCGTAGACCCTGTAAAGGAAAGTTTTGCCACTCTCCCGGATGCAGCCAGGGCTTCTCCTGCTTCACTGCCGAAACCAGTCACTATATTTAACACGCCTTTGGGCAAAATATCTGCGATAAGTTCCATCAAACACATAGCACTGGTCGGGGTTTGCTCTGCCGGTTTTACCAAAGCGGTACAACCTGCCGCTAATGCAGGTGCTATTTTCCATGCCAGCATCAATAGCGGAAAGTTCCAGGGAATGATTTCCCCGACTACTCCAACAGGCTCGTGTAAAACGATACTTACGGTGTCTTTATCGTGTTCGGAAATGGTTCCTTCATCAGCGCGAATAACTCCTGCAAAATACCTGAAGTGATCTATGCAATAGGGAATATCTGCTGCTCTTGCTTCGCGAATGGGCTTACCATTATCTATGGTTTCCAGAGAAGCGAGATATTCAAAATTGTCTTCCATGACCTGGGCAATTTTCAACAACATATTGCTGCGTTCCGTAGCGGAAGTCGTACTCCAGGCCGGAAAGGCCCGATGTGCAGCGTCCAAAGCAAGGTTAACATCCTCTTCCGTGGACCTGGCGGCTTTTGTAAATACCTTACCGTCTACGGGAGATACATTATCAAAATATTCTCCTTTTACCGGAGCAACAAATTCACCGTTGATGAAATTCCCGTACTTTTCTTTAAAATCGGGTTTGACTACGTTTGACATAATGACTTTTTTTTGAATTAAACTCAAGACAAATGTAGGCCGGTTACCCCGTTTTGAGCTTACCAAAAAAAGTCAGTTTATTATGAAAAAAGGTCAGTTTTAAAAAAGGATGCTTCACATAAAAACACTGTTAAGAAATATCCTTGGGGCTAAAACCAAACTTGTTTTTAAATGCCGTACTGAAGTTAGACAGGTTGTTATATCCCATTTCCATATAAATGTCCGATGCCTTTAAGTGACCTTGTTCCAGGAGTACCTTTGCCTTCTGCAAGCGTTTTTCCTGTAACCACTTTCCCGGTGAAACCTTGTATTCATTTATAAAATAACGTTTAAAGGTCGATAAACTCATGTTGCACAAAAATGCTATTTCTTCCAGTTTAAGATTGGAATAAACATTACGCTCCACGATTTCCCTGAACGGGGAGGCTTCTTCGACTATTAACGATTGTAAATACGATTTAAAGCGATCCCCGTATTTACCGATGAGATAAAGCATGATCTCTTCAAATTTAACAGAAAGAAAACTATCGGAAAGCAAAGAAGGGTAATCGTTTATGGTTGAAAGCGAATTTAAATAAGATGAGATATAATGGTCGTTTTCAATGATAAAAAACGGGACTTCCTTTTTGTGTTCCGGTGAGCCGTCTATATGCTTTTTCAGAAATTCCCTGAGTATTTTTTCCGAAAAGAAAAACAATTTGCAATAATAAATATTTTCTGTATCTAATAGTTCTGTCCACAGGCAATTTCCTTTTTTTATAAGTAAGGACTGGTCTTTATTTACGGCAACCGAAGTTCCTGCGAAATGGATCTGCTTCCTCCCTACCTGTAAAAAGCTGAACATATTCATCCTCAGGTTTACTTTACTTTTTACAATATCAGTAGTCATCCTGAAATCATGAACAAAAACATCGGGCTTTTTCCTGGAATCGTCAATAAATAGTTCCGGTATATTTTCTATTAGCATCGGCTTATATATTCTTTCTTATTAAGACAGCAGAAACAAAGTTAATTAACGCGAATAATGTTTAAGCTCTCTGGGGCAAAAACATTTAAAAATTACAACCTTTGTTTGAGATCTCTAACAGGTTCCTCCATACCCTGCATAAGATAGTCTGAAAATCGTGCTGTCAAACGCACAAACAAAAAAGCTGCATCGAAGTGTAATACAGCCTTTTTATTTTATCTGATATCCCTTTTTTCTTATCTCCTGTAATAAATATAATCCGTAACCAAAGGTTCCAGTCCGGATTCCCGGAAATCCATAGCGATCTGCCCCCTGTGATAGGTGGCATGATTAATTACATGGAACAATATGTTCCGGATACTATTGTGAAACGGAACGCCTTTGCTGTTCTTGTAATCGATAATTTCAGAAAAATCCTTTTCTTCCAGTATCTTCCTGCTAAGTTCCTGGTTCTCTTCATGTAATTCCTCCAGGATATCCGGGGAAAGCTCCTCCCACACCCGATATTTCGGGGCCTGGCCGTTAAGCCTGGCATTCCATATGTGATGGGCCGTAAGGATATGATCAAAGAGCCTGCGGCTCTTTTCCGGTACTTTGTCCCCGGCCAGGCGGAAAGCTGCTATAAGCCTTTTATTGCAATCGTCGTTATAGGAGAACAATTCCGAAAAGAGTGATTTCATTTATTAGTTTATTAGTTTTGGAGTTCTGGAGTCTTGAATTGGTCCCTGAGCCCAAGCCGAAGGGTGGAGTTCTGGAGTTGATTAGTTTTACTCGTTAATTACTAACTAACTCCCAAACTATTCCCTGTTACATATTCCTCCTGTACTGCCCGCCGACCTCGAACAGTGCTTCGGTGATCTGGCCCAGGGAACACACCTTGCTGGCTTCCATGAGTTGTTCAAAAATATTCCTGTTCTCAATAGCGGTCTCCTGTACTTTTTCCAGCTCCTGTTCTGCCTTTTCCTTATGGGCATTTTTCAGGTTCTCTACGGTTTGTATCTGGTATTGCTTTTCTTCTTCGGTAGCCCTGATCACTTCACCGGGGATCACCGTCGGCGAACCTTTGGAGCTCAGGAAGGTATTCACCCCGATAATTGGAAATTCTCCCGTATGCTTCAGGTGTTCGTAATAGAGGCTCTCTTCCTGTATCTTGCTTCGCTGGTACATCGTTTCCATGGCCCCGAGAACACCACCGCGTTCGGTAATACGGTCGAATTCCATCAACACAGCCTCTTCCACAAGGTCAGTCAGTTCTTCGATAATGAATGAGCCTTGTATGGGGTTCTCGTTCTTTGCCAGTCCCAGTTCCTTATTGATAATGAGTTGTATGGCCATAGCCCGGCGAACGCTTTCCTCGGTTGGTGTCGTGATGGCCTCGTCATACGCATTGGTATGCAAGGAATTACAGTTATCATAAATGGCATACAGGGCCTGCAACGTGGTCCGGATATCGTTAAAATCGATCTCCTGGGCGTGCAGGGAGCGCCCGGATGTCTGGATGTGGTATTTGAGCATCTGGGCGCGTTTATTGGCTTCGTATTTATATTTCATGGCCTTGGACCATATCTTCCGGGCCACACGGCCAATCACAGCATATTCGGGATCAATACCATTGGAAAAGAAAAAGGACAGGTTGGGCCCGAACTTATTGATATCCATACCCCTGCTCAGGTAATATTCCACATAAGTAAATCCGTTGGCCAGGGTAAATGCCAGTTGTGTAATGGGATTGGCCCCGGCTTCGGCGATATGGTAGCCCGAAATGGATACGGAGTAGAAATTGCGCACATTGTTATCTATGAAATATTCCTGTACGTCTCCCATAAGGCGAAGGGCGAATTCCGTGGAAAAGATACAGGTATTCTGAGCCTGGTCTTCCTTGAGAATGTCGGCCTGCACGGTTCCGCGAACCTGCGACAGTGTTCTTTGTTTGATCTCATTATACACTTCCGGGGGCAACACCTCGTCACCCGTTAGTCCCAGCAGCAACAGCCCCAGGCCATCGTTACCTTCGGGAAGCCCGTCTTTTCCGTTGGCTGCATTGTTATAGCGCGGCCTGGGCAAGTCTTTGGCATCGTATTTTGCTTTCAGCTTTTTTTCTACTTCGGCCTCGAGCCCGTGTTCCCGGATATAAAGCTCACATTGCTGGTCTATGGCCGCATTCATAAAGAAGCCGAGCAGCATGGGGGCCGGACCGTTGATGGTCATGCTCACCGAGGTTTTCGGATCGGCGAGATTAAAGCCTGAATAGAGTTTCTTGGCATCGTCCAGGCAACAGATGGAAACTCCCGCATTCCCTATTTTTCCGTAAATATCCGGGCGGTGCCCGGGGTCATTCCCATAGAGTGTCACCGAGTCAAAAGCTGTGGAAAGCCGCTTGGCCTCCATCCCCAGGCTCACATAGTGAAAACGCCTGTTGGTCCTTTCAGGGCCACCTTCCCCGGCAAACATCCGCGTGGGGTCTTCCCCTTCCCTCTTAAAGGGATACAATCCGGAAGTATACGGAAACTCTCCCGGTATATTTTCCTGCAGGGACCATCGCAATATATCGCCCCAGGCTTTATACTTGGGCAGGGCAATCTTGGGGATCTGCAAATGCGAAAGGGACTCGGTATGGGTCTTTATCTTCAGTTCCCTGTCCCTTACCTTAAAGATGTATTCCGGTGCTTTGTACCTGTTTATTTTTTCGTCCCAGTTCAGGATCGCTTCCCAGTGATGCGGGTCGAGTTCCATTTTTACACGGTCGAACTCGGCAAGCAGCAGTTTCAGGAAAGACCGCTGTTCGTCGTCTTTCGCCTCCGCCATCAGCCTATCGCTATCCAGGCCGGACCTGGTGATAATGGCGTTCGGATCTCCCTGTTCCGACACGCTGCATATGGCCATACAAATACCATATAGTTTCTGGGCTGCCGACACCTGCTTTTCTACCGTTTCATCGTAATTCCTGTTGTTGTCGGCGATCTCAGATAAATAGCGGACACGCCTGGGAGGAATAACAAATACCTTTTCACTCATCTCATGATGCCTTTCCAATGAGGATTTCAGGTCGGCCCCTGTTTTTTCCACGATCTTATCCATCACGTTCTTGTAGAGCGTGTTCATGCCCGGATCGTTGAACTGTGAGGCGATCGTACCGAAAACGGGGAGCGAATCCGGGTCGGCATCCCACAGCTGATGGTTTCGCTGATATTGCTTTTTTACATCCCTCAGGGCATCGAGGGCCCCTCTTTTATCGAACTTGTTGATGGCCACGAGATCGGCAAAATCGAGCATGTCGATCTTCTCGAGCTGGGTGGCTGCCCCGAATTCGGGGGTCATTACGTAGAGCGATACATCGGAATGGTCGAGGATCTCGGTATCGGACTGGCCTATTCCTGAAGTTTCCAGGATAATGAGGTCGTATTCCGCCGCCCGGAGTACCTCCACAGCCTCGGCAATATGCCTGGACAGGGCCAGGTTGGACTGCCTCGTAGCGAGCGATCGCATATACACCCTGGGATTGTTAATGGCATTCATCCGTATACGATCGCCCAGCAAAGCTCCTCCTGTTTTTCGCTTGGAAGGGTCTACGGAAAGGATACCCATGGTCTTTTCGGGAAAATCGGTAAGGAAACGGCGTACCAGTTCGTCCACCAGGCTGGATTTTCCCGCACCGCCCGTACCTGTGATCCCGAGGACCGGGACCGTTTTCTTCCCGGGCTTTGCCTTAAACCTTTTTTCGAACTCTTCATGATCGTTCTCGGCGAGTGTGATAAGCCGTGCAAGGGTGTTTACATCCTTCTCCTTCAGGCTTTTTGTAACTTCCTGACCGTTGAGAAATGCGGGAGAACGGAAGTCGGCCTGCTCTACCAGGTCGTTGATCATGCCCTGCAGGCCCATTTCACGCCCGTCGTCCGGTGAATAGATACGGGTAATGCCGTATTGGTGAAGTTCCGCTATTTCTTCGGGGAGGATCACTCCTCCACCACCACCGAAAATCCGGATATGGTCTGCACCTTTTTCCTTTAACAGGTCGTGCATATATTTAAAGTACTCGTTATGCCCGCCCTGGTAGGAGGTCATGGCAATGGCATTGGCATCTTCCTGTATGGCTGTGTTCACTACCTCCTCCACGCTGCGGTCGTGCCCCAGGTGAATGACCTCTACCCCGGTGGACTGAATGATACGGCGCATGATATTTATGGCTGCATCATGCCCGTCAAACAGGGAAGCGGCAGTAACTATTCTTACTTTATTCCTGGGTTTGTATACTTCTGTTTTCACTTTGCTTGTATTTTGAGCCTGTTAGTTACGGCAAAACCCATCTTACTTTCATATTATTTGATGGAGTCCGGCCGGTTTTGTTTCATTTGCAACAAAAGTGCTTATTTGGTGTTGCAATTTACTGATTTATTAAAAAATATCCCGTTTTTCAGAAAATTTGTAATTCTAAAGGGATGTTAAAAATTCTTTGCTTTTTTGGCTTATTTTAGAGGGGTGTTTGCCGGTTGCCGGTTGCAGAAAAGGTTTTTTAATGATCTGACTTATAGTTTCGGAAAAGATATGCACAAAATAACATTACTCATTTCCTGCAAAGATACACAAGGTATCATTGCTTCGGTGACTCGTTTTATTTACGGGAAGAACGGCAATATCGTTTATATAGACCAGCATGTTGATATGGAGCACGAAGTATTTTTTATGCGTCTGGAAAGCCAGTTCGGGGAGTCTCCGGGCACACTGGATGATTTCAAAAACGAATTTAGCCATACCATAGCTGAAAAATACAGTATGTCATGGGAGGTCCATACCGATGACCACAAACCGGGGATGGCTGTTTTCGTGTCTAAATACGACCACTGTCTTTATGACCTTCTCGGCAGGTATAACTCGGGGGAGCTCCGGGTAGATATTCCATTTATCATCAGCAACCACAATGACCTGAGACCTGTGGCAGAAAATTTCGGTATTCCCTTTCATCATATTCCGGTAAAACGGGACAACAAGGAGGAAGCGGAAGCAGAACAATTAAAGCTGCTACGGGAAGCCGGGGTGGATTTCATTGTCCTGGCCCGCTATATGCAGATCGTATCGGAAAAACTGATAAACCAATATCCCCATAAGATCATCAATATACATCACTCCTTCCTGCCTGCTTTTCCCGGGGCAAAGCCATATCACTCCGCCTTTAAACGCGGGGTAAAGATCATCGGGGCTACCAGCCATTATGTCACCGAAGAACTGGATGCGGGCCCTATCATCGAGCAGGATATCACCCGGGTAACGCATGCTCATTCTATCCAGGACCTGGTAATGAAAGGGCGCGACCTCGAAAAAATTGTCCTGGCCAGGGCTGTAAAACTGCATATCTCGCGAAAGGTCATGGCGCATAACAACAAGACCATTGTTTTTTCTTAGCCCGTTTCCTTCTTGCCAGGCCGATACAGGCTGGTGCCATGACCCAAGAAAAGTTTATCGGGGCTTCTCGATATGCCTTTCCAAATCGCTTTTGGCGATTTGGAAAGGCTACTCGAAGTGACGACGGTGATCTCATAACATAAAATTATACCGTCAGGTCGAGTGCTGCCCTGAATGCAGCCGAAGGGTATCGAGCCCCTCGAAGTGATGCTCTGGCTTATAGAAACTCACATTAATTTAATGTACTTTTGTTTTGTTAATCACAATTAAAAACAAAAGAATATGAAAAAAGCATTATCCCTGATAGGGGTGTTCTTACTTTTCTCCTGTGCAGAGTTGCAACAGGTCGTCAACCAATTGCCGAACACTACAACGCCGGGGAACGAGCAGATCGCTTCCGGGCTTCGGCAGGCCCTGGATTTCGGTATCGATAAACAGGTGAGCAAGCTCACACAAAAAGACGGTTTTTTCAAGAATGAGATGGTAAAGGTCCTGCTACCCGCCGAATTGCAAAAGGTAGATAAAACCCTACGCGGCATCGGGCTCGGAAACCTGGCAGATGAAGGCCTTAAAGTACTCAACCGGGCTGCGGAAGACGCTGTTAAGGAAGCTACCCCGATCTTTGTTGATGCGGTAAAAAACATCACTTTTACCGATGCAAAGAATATCCTGTTAGGCGGAGATAATGCTGCAACAGCCTACCTGCAAAGCTCTACGGAAAAACAACTATACGGCAAGTTCTCGCCGGTGATCAACAATTCCCTTTCCAGGGTAGGCGCTACGGAGATCTGGACCAAGATCATCAATAAATACAATTCCCTGCCCATTACCAATAACGTCAACCCGAATCTTACGGACTATGTTACCAACCAGGCCCTGAAAGGAGTTTTTACCATGATCGCCGTGGAAGAAAAAGAAATACGAAATAAGGCTGCGGCAAGGACTACCAACCTGCTTCGGAGTGTATTTGCCCTTCAGGACTGATAAAAAATACAATCCCCCCTATTTTTCGGGGTGAAATGCGGTATTTTTGATCAATATAAAGTTCACCCCCTTGTTTTTTTATTTATCTTCATCAAAACACCCTTCAAAATGCACATTTCATAAATTCGGATCAGGAAAAATCGTTTTTCTTTACAAAAACACATCAAAACATAACAATATTTAATTTAACACTACATTAAATGTTAATTAAATATTAATTAATTATTTTATTTACTCATTATTTAATAAATTGCTAATATAAAATTAACGCGGATTAAAATTTAAACTCTGAATTTTGTAGTGTTCGTGTGAACTTTTATTTAATGATTATTTGAGTTAGTTAGTTTAGAAAAAGAGGCCTCTCAGCCTCTTTTTTTTATTGCCATATTTTAGTAAAGTACATGACAAAAAGTTATCAGGGGAGATGTAAGACTGCAGGACATAAGACATGGGGCTTAACAGTTACCGGTTTCCGGTTTGTAAAGCAGTTATAGTAAAAACTGGTAACCTGCAACCGGCGTCAATCTTCCAACCGGTCCCTGAGGCGTTTAAAATAATCAAAGGCTTTTACCAGGCGGGAGCCATACCAGCTGAACATCTCACCATCCACAAAGACTGTTTTGGCATGATGGGTAAAGCGCCCAACTTCAAAGGCGTGCTCATCCTTGAACGGGTAAGGTTCGGACGACAGGAACACCAGGTCGGGATCGCCTTCGAGGCGCATTTTTCTGAGTTCCACCACCGGGTAGCGGTCCTTATCGGCATAGATATTCTGAAAACGGTTCAATGTTAACAGATAGTCGATAAAAGTATTTTTTCCGGCCACCATCCAGGGATTCCGCCAGATGAAATAGGCGGTTTTCAACACGGGCTTATCTTTTATATACTGCTGAAAATCCTGTAACCTGAACCGGATCTTCTGTGCGATCCGCGAGGCATCGGTACGGCAGGAGAACATTTCGCCATACTGACCGATCAGCTCCAGCGCATCGTCTATGGTATAGATATCGGAAACATGTACCGGGGCTATTTCTTCCAGTGCTGAGACTATTTCCCGGGTATTCTCTTCCTTGTTACAGAGAATAATATCCGGCTGCAACTCCCTGATCTTGTCTGCTTTCACCTGTTTGGTCCCCCCGACCACGGTTTTCAGGGACCTGAAGTGAAAGGGATGCACACAAAATTTGGTAATTCCCACCACCCGGTCTTCTAATCCCAAATCATACAATAATTCGGTTTGAGAAGGCACCAGGGACACAATGCGCTGCGGTGGTTCCCTTAAAAAGACTTCTCGCTGTATCTGATCTCTGAAGGTCAATGGAAATACAATTTAAAAGATTATATGTTCTGCCTCATAATGGCATTCATCCCGGCCTGTAATTTTTCGGCTTCTTCCCGGGCGGCACTGGCAAAATCCTTTCCGTTCGATGCATATATAATACCTCTTGCAGAGTTTACGAGCAGGCCGATATCTTTGGTCATCCCGTATTTACATACATCCTCCAGGCTACCACCCTGTGCGCCTACTCCGGGCACCAGCAAAAAACTGTCCGGTATGATCTTTCGGATATCCGTGAGGTATTCCGCTTTAGTGGCTCCTGCTACGTACATCAGGTTTTTGCTGTTTTTCCATTCGCGGGAAGTTTCCAGCACGCGTTTATACAATTCCCTGCCTTCCGAATCTTTGGTCTGAAAATCAAAAGCTCCCTGATTAGAGGTAAGAGCCAGCAAAATTGTATGTTTGTCTTCGAATTCGAGGAATGGTTCCACAGAATCCTTTCCCATGTACGGGGCTACGGTGACCGAATCGAAGCCCAGATCTTCAAAAAAGGCCCTGGCATACATGGCAGAGGTATTGCCTATATCTCCCCGTTTGGCATCGGCAATAGTAAATATGTCCGGGTGATTTTTATTGAGATAGTCTATTGTTTTCCGCAGTGCCTCCCAGCCTTTAATGCCATATGCCTCATAAAAAGCGATATTGGGTTTATAAGCCACCGCCACGTGGTGGGTGGCATCGATAATGGCCTTGTTGAAGGCAAATATGGGATCTTCTTCTTCCAGAAGATGCCCGGGTATTTTTCGCAAATCCACATCCAGGCCAACGCATAGAAATGATCTTTTATGGCGTATCTGGTCCAGCAGTTCTTGTGTTGTCATTATAGTTGTTTATTAAAATGCCGCATCTCGACATAAGTTCGGTGCGGCATTCCTGTTCGGTTTATTTACAAAAGGTTTTTCTCAAAACACTTCGCTTGCTTTCAGTTTTTCGGTGTTCTCTGCAAGTTTCAGTTCTTCGATGATCTTGTCGATATCGCCGTTGATGATATTTTGCAGGTCGTAGAGTGTCAGTCCTATCCTGTGGTCGGTGACCCGCCCCTGGGGATAGTTGTAAGTGCGTATCTTGGCACTCCGGTCACCGCTGGACACCATACTTTTTCTCCGGGCAGCATCTTCTTCCTGTTTTTTGGCCAGCTCCCTTTCGTAGAGCCGCGAACGCAGTACTTTCGTTGCCTTTTCCAGGTTTTTATGCTGTGATTTCTCGTCCTGGCAGCGCACTTCAATCCCGGTGGGGATGTGTTGTAGCTGGATGGCAGAATAAGTGGTGTTTACCGACTGTCCGCCGGGTCCGGTAGATGTGGTACGGATGATCTTTACGTCACTCATATCCAGTTCCACATCAAACTCTTCTGCTTCGGGGAGTACCATCACGGTCGCTGCCGAAGTATGTACCCTGCCCTGGGTTTCGGTCTGGGGCACCCTTTGTACACGGTGCACACCGGCTTCGAATTTCAGGGTACCGTATACGTCCTCACCATTGACTTCAAAAATGATCTCTTTAAATCCGCCGGAAGTCCCTTCGTTAAAGTCCACCACGTTCACTTTCCAGCCTTTGCTTTCGCAATACTTGGTGTACATTCGTTGCAGATCGCCCGCAAAGATGGATGCTTCATCGCCCCCGGTGCCCGCCCGGATCTCTACCATGGCATTCTTGGTGTCTTCAGGGTCTTTGGGGATCAGGAGGTATTTTATTTCTTCTTCGAGTGCGGGAAGTTTTTCTTTGGCTTCTTCGAGTTGCATCCTGGCCATTTCCACCATTTCTGCATCGCCATCGTCGGCAATGATCTCCTCTGCTTCGGCAATATTATCCAGAACGGTTTTGTATTCTTCGCGCTTTTCTACAATAGCCCTGAGGTCCTTGTATTCCTTGTTGAGCTGCACATACCGCTTCTGATCTGCAATAATATCGGGTTGAATGATAAGGTCAGACACCTCATCAAACCGTTGTTTTACTATGTTTAACCTGTCTAACATTTGAGATTTTAGATTTTAGATCTGAGATTTTAGATTTTAGACCTGAGATTTACAGATATATCATTATCTAAAATCACCTTACACCGTTCACTCGGTTTGCAAAATTACGACATTTTTACCGGATTAATATTCAAACGTCCCGAACCCGCTTTTTATGGTGAGCTTTTTACGGGTGGATGCCTCAACCCTTCCCACGATCCGGGCCTCAATATTAAAGGACTTTGAGATGGCCATGATATCTTCTGCGGTTTTTTCGTCCGTATATATTTCCATACGGTGTCCGCAGTTAAATACCTGGTACATTTCTTTCCAGTCCGTTCCGGATTGTTGCTGTATCAGCTTAAACAGTGGAGGGACTTCAAAGAGATTGTCTTTAATAACGTGGAGATCTTCTATAAAATGGAGTATCTTGGTCTGCGCCCCGCCGCTGCAATGAACCATACCGTGTATTTCCCTGGCGTTGTATTTTTCCAGTATCTTTTTTATGACGGGCGCATAGGTCCGGGTGGGCGACAATACCAGTTTTCCGGCATCGAGCGGAGTCCCTTCCACGGGATCGGTGAGTTTCACCCCACCGGAATACACCAGCTCTCCGGGTACGGAGGGATCGTAACTTTCGGGATATTTTTCTGCGAGGTATTTGGCAAATACATCGTGCCGGGCCGAGGTGAGCCCGTTGCTGCCCATACCACCGTTGTATTCTTTTTCATAGGCGGCCTGTCCGAAGGAAGCCAACCCAACAATAACATCCCCGGGTTTTATATTGGCATTGTCTATAACGTCTTCGCGTTTCATTCTGGCCGTGACTGTGGAGTCTACAATGATGGTACGTACCAGGTCCCCGACATCGGCGGTCTCTCCTCCGGTAGCATGTATCTCCACTCCGAATTCCCGGAGCTCGGCAATAAGTTCTTCGGTGCCGTTGATAATGGCAGAAATGACTTCGCCGGGTACCAGGTTCTTGTTCCTCCCGATGGTGGATGACAGCAGAATATTATCGGTAGCCCCCACACACAGTAGGTCGTCTATATTCATAATAAGAGCGTCCTGGGCTATCCCTTTCCACACCGAAAGGTCGCCCGTTTCTTTCCAGTACATATAGGCCAGGGACGATTTGGTCCCCGCACCGTCGGCATGCATGATCAGGCAATACGATTCGTCATTGGTGAGGTGATCGGGCACTATTTTACAAAAGGCCCTGGAAAAAAGCCCCTTATCTATGTTTTTAATGGCGTTGTGCACATCTTCTTTGGAGGCCGAAACACCTCTCTGGGCATATCTCTTACTTACCGAAGAACTCATAGTTTATGTCGTTTGCCGCAAAAATACAATGTTATTTTGGATTGACAATCTCCTCCCTCGGGTGGATTATAGGGGAGATATTTTTATCTTTTGAACACTATCGGCCATGAATGATTACGAAGTCAACAACTTCGGGGCAAGCCTGCGAGGCATGGGAAGGAAAACCTTAAAAAAACAAATCCCAAATTCCATGGAGTTGGAGTTTGGGATTCTATTTTTTTATCTATAATGATTATTATTCAATCTCTGCCAGCATGCCTTCTCCGTTATATGCAGAAACTGCTTTGTTTATAACTGCCAAACCTTCATTGCGGGTAGCATTGGCATCTATCTTAATTTTTTTACCATTAGGCATATAGACATAATAGAAGCCTTCTTCGAAAGAAGATAATTTTATGATCTCCCCGCTTGGCCTAATCGCATTCCACGATTTCTCGCTCGGCTTATAGAATAATTCCAGCTTTTCCCCTTTTTTAGGCCCTTCTACCACATTAACGAACATTCTGTTTTTAGTAGCTGTCATTTCAATGGTATTGCCGTCTTTTTCCACAGTCTGGGTTTCTACTTCACCTTCATTCATGGCTATAGGATTAGAACCAGACCAGAACTCGATAACGTTGAAAATAAGAGCATCCCCCAGGAAGAACAATCCGTAAACAGGGATAATATTAAGTCCCCAAAACACTAAGTTGTTTACAAACTTACTGTCACTAATGGTATGGTTCCAGTCTTTTAAGTTGTTAAATGCACTGAAAGAACCTAAGCAACTTGAACATAGGAGTGATAAAGAAAGTACGGAGCACAATAATAGTTTTTTCATAATAGACATTTTTAATGATTAATTCATTAAAAATATGAAAAATTTCACATAGATTTAAGAAAGGAGTTACTTTTTAGCGTTATTTCTACTTTTGGCTCAAGTAATAAGAGGGTGTCCAAAAAGTCTTGTAAACCGTCATTCCGAACTTGTTCCGGAATCCCATACTCCTGATTGACAGTAGGGATGAAAACCTGAAACAACCCTTCAACTTTAGTTTATCCTGAGCTTGCCTGCACTGCGCAAAGTCGAAGTGCCGAAGGGCTCAGGATGACAGTTCAGGTTGACGTGTGATCCACTTGACATATTTACCATAAAGAACTTCGACCATAAAAAAACGGGAAGACCTTGCATGTACAAAATCTTCCCGTCAGGCAAAGTTTAGTATCTGTTATCTGGTGAACAATAATTCCCTGTATTTGGTAAGGGTCCAGAGTTCATCGTCTACCAACAGCTCCAGTTTGTCACAGTGGTAACGTATTTCATCAAAATACGGTTTCACTTTTTCGCAATAGGCTTCTGCCTTGAGTTCGGCATTGGTGATCACGTTGGCTTTCTTCCGCTCTTCGATCATGGCCGTAACTTTAGAATTGATCTCGGCGATGTGCTCGGAGATCTCTTCGATAAGGTCGAGCTGTTCTGAAGCCACTTTCTTAAAGTTCGTTCCGAATACATCCTTGAGGCCCTTAACATTGTCTATAAGGATATTCTGGTAGCGGATAGCGGTAGGGATAACGTGGTTACGTGCTATATCGCCCAATACCCGGCCTTCGATCTGTACCTTCATGGTGTATTCTTCCAGTTCTATTTCGTGCCTGGCTTTTACTTCTACCTTGCTCATCACATTCATTTCCTCAAAGAGGGAGATGGCTTTTTTAGACACCATGGCTTTAAGGGCTACGGGAGTGGTCTTGTTATTGCTGAGCCCGCGGCGGGCTGCTTCTTTTTCCCAGGCAGCGCTGTAACCATCGCCTTCGAAGCGTATTCTCTTGGAAGCCTTGATATATTCTCTCAGTACGTTGAATATGGCCTCGTCTTTTTTCAGCTTCTTTTTAGCTATCAGGGCATCTACTTCTTTTTTGAACTCGGTAAGCTGCCTGGCCACTATGGTGTTGATCAGGGTCATCGGCTTACCACAGTTAGCCTTGGAACCTACGGCCCGGAGTTCGAACTTGTTTCCTGTAAATGCGAAAGGCGATGTTCTGTTACGGTCGGTATTGTCCAGTAATATTTCCGGTATCTTACCAACTACATTGAGTTTGAGGTCTGTTTTTTCCTGGGGCGACAGTTTTCCTGTAGATACGTCTTCGAGTTCGTCGAGCACCCTGGTCAACTGTTCTCCGATAAACACGGAAATAATAGCAGGTGGTGCTTCGTTGGCCCCAAGTCTGTGATCGTTGGTAGCCGAAGCTACGGATGCACGGATAAGCTCCTCATAATCGTTCACTGCTTTTATGGTGTTGATAAAGAACGTGAGGAACTGCAAGTTTTTCATTGGAGTTTTACCCGGGCTCAACAGGTTTACCCCGGTATTGGTAGCCAGAGACCAGTTGTTGTGCTTCCCGGAGCCGTTAATTCCCGCAAAGGGTTTTTCGTGGAACAACACTTTGAAATTGTGTCTCTCGGCAGTCTTGTCCATAACATCCATAAGCAGGGAGTTGTGGTCTACGGCTAAACTGGCCTCCTCAAAAATGGGAGCCAGTTCGAACTGGTTAGGCGCCACTTCATTGTGCCGTGTTTTTACCGGGATGCCCAATTTCATACACTCTATTTCCAGGTCGCGCATATAATTCACCACCCTGTCAGAAATAGATCCGAAATAATGATCGTCGAGCTGTTGTCCTTTGGCTGCGGAGTGGCCCAGAAGCATCCTTCCTGCGAGGATAAGGTCCGGACGGGTATAGGCCAGTGCCTTGTCTATGAGAAAATATTCCTGCTCCCATCCCAGGGTTGCGGTAACCTTAGTTACACTCTTGTCAAAATACCTGGCTACTTCGGTCGCAGCATTATCTATACATTGCAGGGCCCTCAGTAGCGGAGCCTTGTTGTCCAGTGCTTCTCCCGTATAAGAGACAAATACCGTGGGAATACAAAGTGTACCTCCGTAGATAAATGCCGGTGAAGTAGGGTCCCATGCGGTATATCCCCTGGCTTCGAACGTATTTCTTATCCCCCCGTTGGGAAAGCTGGAAGCATCGGGTTCCTGCTGTACCAGCTGGCTTCCGTCAAATTTTTCCATGGCCATTCCGCCTCCGATAGGCTCGAAGAAAGCATCGTGCTTTTCGGCCGTAGACCCGGTAAGCGGCTGGAACCAGTGGGTATAGTGCGTCGCCCCCTTGGAAATGGCCCAGTCCTTCATACCTGCAGCCACCTGATTGGCCATCTTGCGGTTTATCTTTTCTCCAAATTCAATAGCGTTCATCACACTGGTATAAGCCTCCTTGGTCATAAACTGCCTCATGGCAGCTTCGTTGAACACATTCCGCCCGAACAGTTCCGAACGCTTTACAGTTTCTTCCACAGGAATTGTAGTCCTGCTGAATGTCTCCTGTATAGCTTTAAATCTGATTGTTGCCATATTGTGTTTGTGGTTTTTATTGCTTGTGGTTTATGTGGTTTCAAGTTCAAAGTTCAAAGTCTTACTCAGTCCCTGAGCGAAGCCGAAGGGCAAAGTTTTACCCGGTCCCTGAGCAAAGCTGAAGGACCAAATATATAAAAATACCTTAACAAAAAAACAACCTTTTTTTCAACACCCCCACTTAAAAACAGGGTTTGAACAAAAAAATATCAATCCGTTAAATTTCACCCCTCGCTCTATTACCGGTTTAACTGGAATTATACAGGAAAGGATTTTTTAGGCATAAATAAAAAACAGAGGTTTAAAATAATTAATTTTCAACAACCCCCTTCTCAAAATAGGGTATACACAAAAATAATAGTTAAAATACAATTACACACCCTTGAATTTATATGGTGTTAAAAAAAATATTAATTTTACACCAATTATACCGACATATATAGTAGTGTTCAATTTAAATTATGAAAAATATGAGTAGAGCTAAACTGGAGTACATTTGGTTAGATGGTTATGTACCGACGCAGAGCTTGAGGAGCAAAACGAAAATCGTAAGTAACTTTTCCGGGAAACTGGAAGATTGTGAAATATGGTCTTTTGACGGTTCTTCAACACAACAGGCTGAAGGAAATTCTTCGGACTGCCTGCTTAAGCCCGTATTTATCTGCCCTGATCCGCAACGAAAAAATGCCTATCTGGTGATGTGTGAGGTATTGAATGCAGACAGCACTCCTCATGTATCTAACGGAAGGGCTACCATTGATGACGACGACAATGATTTCTGGTTTGGTTTTGAGCAGGAGTACTTTCTGTGGAACCCGGAAACGAATAAACCCCTTGGTTTTCCTGCTAACGGTTATCCCGCACCCCAGGGGCAGTATTACTGTTCAGTAGGGGCCAACAATGCATTCGGAAGGGAGATCGTCGAAGAACATCTGGACGTATGCCTGGAAGCGGGGTTGAATGTAGAAGGCATCAATGGCGAAGTTGCTGCCGGACAGTGGGAGTTCCAGATATTTGCCAAGGGTGCCGCCGAAGCCGGTGACCAGATCTGGGTAGCCCGATATTTCCTCGAAAGAATTTGTGAAAAATACGGTATTTCGGTAAACTGGCATCCCAAACCCCTCGGAGATCTCGACTGGAACGGAAGTGGTATGCACGCCAACTTCTCTAACGACATTTTGAGAACCTGTGGCGACAAAGCTGTTTACGAAAGTATCTGCGAAGCTTTCCGCCCCGTAGTAAAAGAGCATATTGATGTTTACGGTGCCTACAACGATCAGCGGCTTACCGGAAAACACGAAACGGCTTCTATCACCGATTTCAGCTATGGTGTATCCGATCGCGGTGCTTCTATACGCATTCCTATCGCAACCGTAGAACGCGGCTGGAAAGGATGGCTGGAAGACCGCAGGCCCTCATCTAACGGTGACCCGTATAAAATAGCGGCCAGGATCGTTAAAACGGTAAAATCAGTTGAAATTAATGCCGCTGTTGCCGTTTAAATACAGCGCAATGGCGAACCATTCTGTTTTTTGTGTATAATTAAAAACGCCGGTACTTTTACTTTACTACCGGCGTTTTTTTACTTGATGACGGACAATCCATTATCCGAATGATCGACAATTGGCTTAATTATTCCGTTGTTTATTAAGGCAGCTCCCCTCCTTCTTTTTCTCTTTACTTACAAAGTCAGGTAAACAAAAACAGTATACGAAACCAAAAGCAGTATACCTGCTACCCTGCCCAACTGCATTTTTTTGGGCATCAATACCAGGGGCAGTATCAGAAGGGCTATACCCAGCATCCAGTAAAGGTCACTGTTTATCAGTCTTTCATCTTTTGCCTGTATCGGGGTGATCATAGCTGTAATTCCCAGTACTGCCAGGATATTGAAGATATTCGAACCGATAAGGTTTCCCAGGGAAATGGCTTTTTCCTTCCGGATCACAGCCATGATCGATGCAGCCAGTTCAGGAATACTGGTACCTACGGATACTACGGTCACCGCAATAACCCTTTCGCTCACCCCGTAATGCTTTGCCATACCAACGGCACCGCGTATCAGCAATTCCGAACCTCCCCAGAGCGCTACTCCTCCTATAAGCAGGAAGATAAAGATCCGTCCATAGCCAGGCATTTTTTCGGCTATTTCTGCCAACTCATCGGGTTCCTCCTCTTCTTTCTTGTTGCGAAACATAAAAAGGATAAACAACACCAGCATGGCAAAAAGCACGCCTCCTTCCCAACGCTGTAATATGCCGTCGGGAACAATAAAAGCATACAACACCGCTGATGCCAGCATCATAATGGGCCAGTCCACCTTGTAAAAGCCGCGTTTCACCGTGATGGCAGACAGCGTAACCGTAATTCCGAGTACCAGCCCCAGGTTGGCTATATTGGACCCTACCACATTGCCCAGGGCAATATCGGGAAAACCATCCAGGGCAGATTTAACACTAACTATAAGTTCGGGAGCAGAAGTAGCAAAGGACACTACGGTCATTCCTATGACCATACGAGGAATGTTCAGGCGCAATGACAATCCCACAGCAGAACGAAGCAGCCAGTCGCCCCCGGCCACCAGCAGTACCAACCCAATAATAATAAACAATAAGTTCATACGTATTTTTCTTAATCCTGCGAAGATAGGATTTTTACGACAGCTTTAAAACAGGCAAAGTCCTGGAGTTTTGGAGTCCTGGAGTCTTGGAGTTCGGGAGTTGGGAGTATATAAAGACTATACCTGAAAAACTCCGAGACTCCGAGACTTTCTATACCTTTGTGTCGTTTTTCAACAAGATACCTATGCGTTTTAGAACAGACCCCTTTGTCCTGGCCCTTATTCTCTGTGTTATCACAGCCTACTTTTTCCCCGAACCGGGTATCGGAGAGAGCTGGTTTCCCATAAAGACCATCAGCAGTATAGGCATATCCCTTATCTTTTTTTTCTACGGGCTGAAACTGAGTCCGGACAAACTAAAAAAAGGGCTGAACAACTGGAAACTGCATTTAGTAGTACAACTCTCCACTTTTGTATTATTTCCGCTTCTCGTATTGCCATTTTATCCGTTTATGCAAAGTGCAGAACAACATACCCTGTGGCTTGCCGTATTTTTTCTCGCATCCCTTCCCTCTACCGTATCCTCTTCCGTGGTTATGGTATCCATGGCCGGAGGTAATATTCCCGCTGCTATATTCAACGCCAGCCTTTCGGGCATGATCGGTATCCTGGTTACTCCGCTATGGATAACTCCTTTTCTCGAAAAAGGCACGGCTGATCTCGATTTTACACATATTTACATGCAACTGGCTTTTGAGGTCATTATTCCCGTAGTGCTCGGAATCCTGCTGCAACCCCTTGGCGGAAAGGCAGCTAACAGGTACAGCCGGCAACTCAGTCTTTTTGACAAGGCCATTATACTTCTTATCGTATACAAGAGTTTTGCAGGATCATTTTATTCGGGAATATTCCGGCAGATACAATGGGGAGACATCGCCCTGCTCATACTTATCTCCCTGTTCCTTTTCTTTGTTGCATTCGGCATCATCTACCTGTTCTCGAAATGGCTCCGTTTTAACCGGGAAGACCGTATCACTGCCTTCTTTTGCGGATCTAAGAAATCCCTTGTGCATGGTACGGTAATGTCTAAGGTGTTATTCTCCAAACTAAGCATCGCCGGGATCGTACTCCTGCCTCTGATGCTCTATCACGGACTGCAAATACTCCTGGTCAGTATCATAGCTTCGCGGTTTTCGCGGGAAACCCTGATACAGGACCAGCAGAAAGATAGCCCCGACCAAACCCACGATGTGTAAAGATCGAATTAGCTGAAAAGTCAAAAAGATCATCAATAATCAGATCAATCCAACGGCCAACCGGCAATTGACAACCGGCAACCGACCCCTCTATCCTATTTTTTCTACATTATTTTTTCATTATTTTCTGGTTAATTTTTAGTATTTAACACGTATAAAATCTGGTCTCAGCCCTTTAGAATTCGATGAAACGGGCTTGATTGCGCATTTTATCTATAAAAATATACACATAATCGATACAATTCGGGATTTGCCATACTCAAAAAATTATGTTAATTTTAACAAGTACCTTTGATAAAGGTGAATATTAAATAGTCTTAACAAATCTCAAAAACGATTCAACATGAGAAGAAATTTACTCCTGCTTTCCGGTTTTTTTGCAGCGACGTTCGGCGCCGCAGCACAAGGCCTTCCAGACAACCCGGACCCAGGTAAATGCTATGTAAAGTGTATTACCAAAGACGTGTTTGAAGAGGTCGAAGAAACCGTAGAGGTACATCCTGCCTACACCAAACTCGAAGTCGTTCCGGCTACATACAAAACGGTAGAAGAGCGTGTCCTGGTCAAGGAGGCCAGCAAAAAGCTGGTTTACGTTCCAGCAGTATATGAAACTGTTGAAGTTCCTTATATAGAGAAAGAAGGAAGAACAGATCTGGAGGTGGTTCCTGCTTCTTTCGGAGATGATACCAGGACTTTTGAAGTATATCCAAAAACTTCCGGATGGGAATACCAGACCCTGGAAGACTGTCCCTCATCCAACAAGGAAGATTGTATTACGGCCTGTTTTGTGGAATACCCCGCCCAAAACCAGGACGTAGCCATAACCACACTGGTAACGGACGCCGGCACCACCAGCGTTCCGGTAGGTGAAGAGAATGCCACCTATACCAAACAGGTTATCAAAGAACCCGCAAGGATGGACGAAGTGGAGATCCCCGCAGAATATGCTACGATAACCAAACAGGTCATAGAAACTCCTGCCTCTACAAAGGAAGTAAGCGTTCCTGCCGAATATGAGACTGTAACCAAAACCGTGCTGAAGAAAAAAGGCGGTATTACCACATGGGAAGAAATTGACTGTGAATTACTCAACCCTACCATTCTGCCTATCTTCTATGAATACAACAGTGCAAGGCTTACTCCCGATTCCAAGACAATCATAGACGAAAGATTGTTGCCCATTCTCCGGGAAAAGAACGTGAGCATCGAGTTGATGTCACACACCGACTCCAGGGGTAATGACGATTACAACATGGCACTTTCCCAGCAAAGGGCAGAATCCGTAGTAAATTACCTGGTATCCAAAGGAATTTCCAGGAGCAGGCTTCTCGCCAAAGGATATGGTGAGACCCGCCTTGTAAACCGTTGTTCCAACGGCGTGGAATGTTCAGAAGCAGAACATCAGAGAAACCGTAGAACGGAATTCAGAATATTAGGTAACTAAGAAAAATAGTATACATACCAAAAAAACCGTCTTATTTGCAAGGCGGTTTTTTTATTGTTCAGGTTTGAGTGACAGGAGAAAAAGGTACGGAGAGGTTGACAAAGGTTGCTAACAAAAACCCATACACCCGAACACTCGCCTCTCTCCATCTATCGAAGCACAGTTATCGGAAAAACCGCCGTATCCCTGACGATCTCTATCCCATAGGTATCATATAGCTGGCTTTCCATCAATTCGTAAAAGCGGTACTGCAGTTTCCAGTCGCGTGGGGTGTCGTCGTGGTAGGTACTCACCACCGGGGCTTCGAGCAGGCTGCCCAGCCGGGTCAGGAACTCCCCGAAACTTACGTTATCGGCCTGTATCTGCATATCGTCTACCAGGAATTTAGGGGAATCCCGCCCCCAGTCCAGTTGTTTGTCATCCCAGAGCTTTGAAGGGTCTTTCACCGTAAGCCTGTATACTTCTCCTTCCTTGTTTATGACATGTTCAGATACCCCCGATTTGGCATAAACCTCCTTTAACACCTGCTGCGGATGGTTTTTCCATATATCGGTCAGGGCATACAGTTCTACAAAACTGTTCTTCTCTTCCGGAATGTCCACCTGTATGGCAGAGACATTTCCGAGAAGGGTGACCAGTTCTTCCAGTTTTCCCGCAAAACGGGTGTACTCCCCTTTTTCATACAGCAGCTTTTCCCCGGTCCCGGTCAGCTTAACCTCTATCGGTTTTACAGGACGGTATTCTACCAGGGATACCCTTTCAGTCTGCCCTTCCCCTGTGAGGTGAACAATATTATTAAAGCCTTTCCTCTTCTTGCCCTGGTTTCGTCTTATCAGGCCCCTCAGTTTCTTTTCCGTAAGGTCGGCCGGGTGGCCCTGCCATACCTTTTCCCCTTTTGTATTGTACAGTACGCCATAAGGCAAAGTGGTAATACCGTGCCGGAGAAAAGTCTCCCCATCCTGGTCGATAGCAATGGCCAGCCCGGACGGGTGTTTTGGCAAAAAACGATGTACCACATCCCTGGATTCCTTAGTGAGTGAAACGGCATAAAAATCGTCCGGAAACTGTTTCTGAAGAGTTTCCACATATTTGCTCACATGGATACAGGGCTTGCACCAGGTCGCCCAGAAATCTACAAACACCAGTTTATCGTCCCCGGGTTCCGAAAGCCGGGAAGCCTGGACAAATTCACTTACCTTCACCTGTCCGTATGCATAAGTTCCCAGACAGAGAAAGAAGTACGAAAGGAAATACAATGTCTTTTTTTTCATACCTGCTTTTCAGTGTATATGCCGGCACAAAATCCGTACCAACACACAAATATAGGATTTCGCCCGGGTTCTTTCCTTCCAATTATCAAGTCTTTAACGTTTCATTCCCTTCCTGTACACCTTAGGTTATAACGTATCAGACATCATTATTTATCCCCGACAAAGACTATATCACTATAACATATGTTCCCGGTACAAACACGTACAAAACAAAAAAATTGTATAACTTACCGGGGAATATCTCAACTTATATTCCATATTGACCCGTATAATCACCTCAACCATGTACAAAAATATCCTTCGGTATCTCATTCTCCCGGCGCTGCTGATCTCCGGATGTGGCTCCACCAAAAGTGTCCGTATAAAAAAGTATTTCGATACTGCATTCTTTGAGCGGCAGTTTGTGGGGTTTACCCTCTACGATCCGCAATCGGGGAAAACCCTGTATAATTACCAGGGCGGCAAATATTTTACACCTGCGTCCAACACCAAGATATTTACGCTTTACACGGCCCTGCATCTGCTCCCCGATTCCATTCCCGCCCTGCATTATAACACTGACGGGGACACCTTATATATAGAAGGTACGGGAAACCCTGTTTTTCTCCATCCCTATTTCGGTGAAAAGGCCGCCCTGGATTTTCTCGCAAACAGGGAAGAACCCATTGCGCTGTATACTGACAACTTTTATGACGACAAGTTCGGCCCCGGCTGGTCCTGGGGCGACTATGCCTATTACTATTCTCCCGAAAGAAATGCTTTTCCCGTTTACGGTAATGTACTGACCGCTTACAGGGACGGGGGGAAAACAAAGATCGTCCCCGAATCTTTCCGAAACAATATCCGGAAAAAGGATAAACAACACCGCCCCCGGTCACTTACGGAGAACACCTTTTACCTCCCGGAAAACCTGAAAGACACCCTGGAGATCCCCTTTGTGACCAGTCCTGAAAGGGTACGGGAATTATTATCGGATACCCTGAAAAAGGATATTTCCTTAACCCATACCCCACTACCCGTCTACAAAAAAACCTTATACAGCATTCCCTCGGACAGCGTGTACCGGAGAATGATGCATGTAAGCGACAATTTCCTGGCCGAACAGCTCTTATTGATGTCTGCACAGGCCGTTTCGGACAGCCTGAATGCCCGGAACGCCATAGACAGGGCTTTGGACAGCCTGCTCCCCGACATCCCGCAAAAACCCCGGTGGGTAGACGGTTCGGGCCTCTCCCGGTACAACCTTTTTACACCGGAATCCATGGTATATATATTGAACAGGTTATACCGGGAACTGCCCCGCGAAAGATTGTTCACACTTTTCCCGGCCGGAGGGCAATCCGGAACATTAAAGAACTCCTATAAAAGTGAAAACGATATTCCGTATCTCTATGCCAAATCGGGAACACTGAGCAACAACCACAATCTCAGCGGATATATTTTAACAAAGTCCGGAAAAATACTGGTATTCAGCTACATGAACAATCACTATATGCATCCCACGGGAGAGGTCCGCCAACAGATGGAAACCTTGTTCCGGCATATCCGCGACCGGTATTGACCATTATATATTTCCGATATCGGAAATAAATGGAATCATTTGTTAGTGAGCCGGTGATAATATATAGCCTGGCCGGGAAAGGTCAACGTCCGGCTATTCGCCGACCCGGAGCAGGAAACCCTGGTTGTGTATATTATCGATCTGGATGGAGGCCTCTTTGGACAGGTATTTCCGTAACCTGGAGATAAACACGTTCAGGCTCTTACGGCTAAAATAATCGTTTTTACCCCACATCAGGGTAAGGATATCCTTGTGCCTGCACAGCTTATTTTTGTTTTTCACCAAATAGGCCAGCAGTTCGTTTTCCCTTGAGGTCAGTTGTGTTACCTCTTCTCCGTAAATCAGCTGGAGTTTTCCCGGAAAATAGATATAGCCGCCCAACACATATTTATCCTGCTTCTGCGATGCTTCTTCCGCACCCCCCATCCTGGACAAGAGGTTCTTTATCCGTACCACCAGTTCTTCTTCATCGATCGGTTTTTTGAGGTAATCCACCGCTCCCAGGGCAAAACCTTTCAGCACATCGATCTTCAGCGACCGGGCCGTAAGGAACAGAAAAGGGGTTTCCGGATAGTCCCGCTGAATATGTCCGGCGAGGGTAAAGCCATCCATTTCGGGCATCATTACGTCTATGATACACAGTTCAAAGGGATATTTTTCTACCTGTTCCAGGCCCTCTTTCCCGTTTTTGGCCCACACCACCTGGAAATCTTTCATTTTCAGGTATTCCGTAAGCAGGTATCCCAGGGAGGTATCGTCTTCCACAAGCAGTATTTTTGCAGGATTGTTTGTGCTTTCGTGCTTTTTCATGTGTCCATGCGTTAAAATTTATGGCAACAGGGGAATAACAATGGTAACTTTTGTACCTTTTCCCGGTTCGGAGTCCACCAGTATCTTTCCCTTGTGGCTACGGACCACCTGTTTTACATAGTTCAGTCCCAATCCGTATCCTTCTACCCGGTGGATATCTCCTGTCCCGCCCCGGAAAAATTTTTCAAATACCTGTTCCCTTTCCTTTTCCGGAATACCTATGCCGTTGTCTGTAACCGAAATATACAGTTTTTCTCTTTCTGTATGGGCTTCCAGGGTTACTTTCGGGACATTTTCGCTATATTTTTTAGCATTGTCCAGCAGGTTCCCTACAGCATTCAATATATGTATCACCTCTCCGCGAACAGGATAATGATCGCCGTGCAGCTTATACCTGAAATCCACCTGTTCGAGCACAGTCATTTCCCGGAAGTCTTCGGCAAATTTTTTCAAATGCGGATAAAAGTCGGTCTCTTCCATCCTGATATATTTCTTTTTCTTTTCCAGGGTCGCCAGTTGCAACACTTTGTCGATATGCTGCTTGAGCCTTTCATTCTGTTGTTTTATAATATGCAAAAAACGGGTACTTCCGGCTTCCTTTTCCCTTTCCATCAGCATTTTGGTGGCCAGGCCTATGGAAAATACAGGGGTTTTCAGTTCATGCGTCAGGTTGTTGATAAAATCGTTTGTCGTGGTAATGATACTGTGTTGCCGGTAAAGGGACCTCAGCACCCAGATCACCGCTATTATGATGACAATAATGAAGATCAGTCCCGGGATAGTAAGGCCATTCAGTTGCGATAGAAAATAAGCATTGAGATCGCGAAACTGCAACTCCGTCACCATCCGTTTCCCGGTAAGCTCAGGGAGATAGCCCGTCAGTTCTATGGGATACCTGAGCCGGTCTTTTCTGTTTTCCCGGTAGTCCGGGGATCGCAGGGATAAAACCGAATCTTTGGAATAGATCACATAAGTGAAATCTGTTTTTATCCCCTGCATGAGCAAACGGTCCTGCAAAAAATCCCGGTAGTAATGGCTCGAAGCATCCCGGAGGCTATCCAGGCTCAGTGTAAAATAGGTATCGTCATCCGTAAGGGCCTTCCCCATGAGGAATGTCAGTTCGTTCTCATGGTTCAGGTCGGTCTTGATCTGCTTCACAGCCCTGCCTATCTTATCATTGAACTGTGCCCTGGCCAGGCTAAGCCCAACCTGGAGATACTGGTATTGCACCAGGCCCAACCCGACAACCGACACCGCGAACATGGCTATATAGATCTTTTTTGCACTCAAACTACGGCTGATGTATTGAACTCGTCCTGAATTATTCTATGAACTGCTAAAGCATAATTTGTCACTCAAATACTAAACCCCCGGACGAGGTTATTGTCTTTCTATTAATACCGTTAACTTTTTATTAATCTTTTTTGCTTCTTGTTTTCAGCCCTACAATATACAAAACCGTAGTTTAGCCACACCAGCTAACACTTTAAAAACCTTGAACACCTATGAAAACCGGATTCACCGCGGGAAGTGTTTTCTTCTTGCTTCTCGTTTTCTGCACAAACGGGCTGTATGCCCAGGGTTGTGTGGCCATCCGTCATTTTTCTTCCTGTAGTGGGAACCACCTGGAGTCTAACTTGCTGGGCAAGGGCGACTGGCAGATAGGAATGAATTATCGCTATTTCAAATCCTTCCGTCACTTCCAGGGAACCCATGAAGAACCGGACAGGGTGGCCAATAATACCGAGGTCATCAACCATTCCCACGCCTGGGACTTTACGGTAACCTATGGTATCAGTGACCGTTTGTTTGCGTCTATTACCATTCCGACAGTTATCAACACCCGCTCATCCCTGTATGAACACGGGAGGGAAGAACGGCACAACTCCTTTTCCCGAGGCCTTGCCGACATCCGTATCGGAGCGGGGTACTGGCTGTTCAATCCGCAGGAGCACCTGAACGGAAATATGGCCATAGGGCTGGGGCTAAAATTGCCTACGGGAAATTACAACGCTTCCGATATCTTTTATAACGTAGGTGAAAACGGCCAGCCCCAGGTACGCCCTGTAGACCAGTCCATCCAACCTGGTGATGGTGGCTTCGGTATTGCCCTGGACCTTCAGTTCTATCAAAAGATCGGCGGGGAATTCTATGCTTACGGAAGTGGGTTTTACCTGATAAACCCCAGGGAAACCAACGGGATACGCACCTTCAGGGAAACCCTCAGCCCCATACTGGACAACGAAGCCATCATGTCCGTACCCGATCAGTACGCATTCAGGGCCGGGGTAAATTATAACTTCTCCCCGGAAACCGGGGTATCGCTCGGGGCGAGATTCGAAGGGGTCACTGTCGAAGACCTTATCGGTGGCAGTCAGGGCTTTCGAAGACCAGGCAATGTTTTGTCCGTTGACCCGGGTATCAGCTACATGAAAAACAATATTGCCCTTAACCTCAGTGTCCCTGTTGCCCTAAGGCGAAACCGGCCGCAAAGCGTTACCGACAGGGAAACCGAACAGCTCACCGGCGAACCCAGGAACGGTGATGCCGCCTTTGCCGATTATCTTATCAATTTAGGGATAACTTACAGGTTTCCTTCAAAAAACAAGACAAAAGTGCCTGATCTGTTTTAAAAATAGCTAAAAATGAGGTACATTCATATCCGCTTATTTTACTATTTTAATTGGTAAAAATACCAACCAGAACATGCTCAGAAAAACCACCATATTATTTCTCGGGCTTTTTATACTAGCCTGTAACCGCAGTGAAAAAAATACGGAAGATAAAAAGGGGCTTTCCCCTGCCCTGTTTACCCTGCTCACTGAAGAAGAGACCGGGATCAGCTTTGTCAACAAAGTAAAGAACCGTAAGGATTTCAACATCTTCAAATACCGGAATTTCTATAACGGCGGTGGCGTGGCCATCGGCGACATCGACAACGACAGCCTTCCGGATGTCTACCTTACCTCTAACATGGGAGAGAACAAGCTCTACAGGAACCTGGGCGATCTCCGTTTCGAGGACATCACCGAAAAGGCCGGGGTGCAGGGAACCCGGGCATGGTCCACTGGTGTGGTCATGGTCGATATCAACGCAGATGGCCTGCTGGACATTTATGTCTGTAATGCAGGTTCCGTAAAAGGTGATGACCAGGAAAACGAACTCTTTATCAACAACGGGGATGGCACTTTTACGGAAAAAGCCAGAGAATACAACCTGGCTGACAGCGGTTTTACCACCCATGCCGCTTTCTTCGACTACGACGGGGACGGCGACCTCGATGTGTATATCCTCAATAACAGTTTTATCCCGGTAAACAGTCTCGGGTATTCCAACAAAAGGGACCTGCGTGCCCTTGACTGGAGTGTTCCGGACATGTTCAAAGGAGGCGGGGACAAACTGATGCGGAACGACAACGGGGTTTTTACCGATGTCAGTGAAGAAGCGGGTATTTACGGCAGCCTTATCGGGTTTGGCCTGGGCGTGACCGTAGGTGATATCAACGGGGACCTCTCCCCGGATATTTATGTGTCCAATGACTTCTACGAACGGGATTACCTGTATATCAACAACGGCAACGGCACTTTTACCGAAGACATTAAAAACTGGGCTTCGCATCTCAGTTTTTCCTCCATGGGTGCTGACATGGCAGATATTGACAACAATGGCCTTTCCGATATTTTTGTCACCGACATGCTTCCGGAAGGCGACGAGCGACTAAAGACCACCACCTCTTTCGAACGCTACGACCTGTACAACCTCATGGTCAACAGGGATTTTTATCACCAGTACATGCAGAATACCTTACAATTGAATACAGGCCATCACAGGTTTTCCGAGATCGCACATTTCAGCGGGGTCTCCAGGACGGACTGGAGCTGGGGCGCACTTATTTTCGATATGGACAATGACGGCCACAAGGATATCTATGTCTGCAACGGTATTAACCACGACCTTACCGACCAGGATTTTATCGACTTTTTCGCCAACGATTTTATTCGCGATATGGTATCCACCGGAAAAAAGGAGGTCATAGACACTCTCATCAACAGGATGCCGAGCACACCCGTACCCAATTATGCCTTCCGCAACAACAACGACCTCACTTTTTCCGATTCCACAACCGACTGGGGCTTTGACATCCCCAGCTTTTCCAATGGGGCCGCCTATGCCGACCTGGACAACGACGGCGATCCCGACCTTATCGTCAACAATGTAAACCAGGAGCTTTTTGTATTTAAAAACAATACCGATACATTTACGGAAAACGCCTATCTGAAAATAAAACTGGAGGGCGAAAAACCCAACACTTTCGGCATAGGAAGCATTGTAGAGGTATACAGCAATCACGAGATCATCCGCCAGGAGCTCATTCCTTCACGGGGCTTCCAGTCTTCTATTGATTATGTAATGACCGTGGGACTGGGAACAAAACGCATCGATTCCCTCCGTGTCATATGGCCGGACAGGAAAACCCAGCTTTTAACAGAAGTTTTCCCGAACCGTCTGCTCGTGTTAAAACAACAGGCCGCCACCGATACCTTTATCCCGAAAAAACAGGGGAATACCAAAACCCTGTTTACCGAGGTCCCGGTTGAAATGGAACCCCACAGGGAACCTGCCTATATTGATTTTGACTACGAAGGGCTCATATCAAAAATGCTGTCCAGGGAAGGCCCTGCTGTAGCCGTGGCAGATATTGACGGTGACGGCAATGAAGATATTTTTACAGGAAGTGCCAAAGGCCAGCCCGGCAACATCTACCTCCAGAAAAGCAACAACAGATTTGTAAAGACTACACAAGCCGCTCTCGAAGACGATGCCCGTTTCGAGGATACGGCCGCCACCTTTTTCGATGCCGACGGGGACGGTTATCCCGATCTGCTGGTAGGCTCCGGCGGAAATGAAACCACAGGCCCGAAAAGTTACATGAACAGGCTCTATATCAACGATGGGAACGGAAATTTTGAAAAATCTGCCGGCGAAGTCCCTTCCACGAGCCACAACACCTCGGTGATCGTAAGCTGCGACTTCGACAGCGACGGCGATACGGATATCTTTGTGGGAAGCCGCAGCGTGCCAGGTATCTACGGGATTGCCCCGGACCACCTCCTGCTGGAGAACGACGGAAATGGAAACTTTAAGGATGTTACAGAAAGCAGGGCATTTGACCTGAAGGAACTGGGAATGATCACCGATGCCCGATGGGCCGATATGGACGGCGACGGCATAAAAGATCTCGTTATTGTCGGCGACTGGATGGCCCCGACCGTATTGAAAAACGACGGCAAAAGATTACAGCGCATAGCTACCTCCCTGGACGAACTCACCGGCTGGTGGAACACCCTGGAAGTGGCAGACCTCAACAACGACGGAAAGGAAGACCTGGTACTCGGCAACCAGGGCGAGAACACCTCCTATAAAACCTCTGCGGAAGCACCCATGAAAATGTTCGTGAACGACTTTGACAATAACAGCACCATAGAACAGGTGGTCACCCGTACCGTCAACGGCAGGGATGTTCCCGTGGCCCTGAAAAAGGAGATCACCGCCCAGATGTCGTCCCTCAAAAAACAGAACCTGAAATTCTCCGACTATGCCACAAAATCCATAGATGAACTCTTCCCCGCGGATGTTTTAAAAAATTCCATACAGCGAAATGCGGTCACGGCAAAAAGCATGGTGGCCATAAACCAGGGAGATGGCGGTTTTTCAGTGACCGAACTCCCGCGGGAAGTCCAGTTTTCCTGTATATGCAGCATTACGGCTACCGATATTAATGGCAACGGGTATCCCGACCTTATCATGGGAGGGAACAACTATCACTTTAAACCCCAGTTCTCCCGGCTCGATGCCAATTACGGGGCTGTGCTGTTCAATGACGGACAGGGCGGACAGGGTAATTTTAACTGGCTGGACTACACCGCTTCCGGTTTTTTCGTCACAGGAGAAGTAAGATACATCCGCCCTGTGGCCGACAGCAACGGAGAAACCTGTTATTTCGTAGCCCGGAACAATGATACGCCCCTGCTCTTTAAAAAAGAATAACGAATGTCGAACCGTAGAATGACGAATGATGAAGGTTTTATAAATTATGCTTCGATGTTCGGCATTCATAACTCTAATAAAAAAATACCGAAAAAGGAATAACGAATATTGAATCGTAGAATGATGAATGATAAAGGTTTTATAATTTATACTTCGATATTCAGCATCCGTAATTCGTTATTCATAATTCTGATACAAGGAATGAAATACATCCCCATCATATTGCTCGTGTCCTGTTTCCTCGGTTGCTCCGAAAAGGAAAGAAAACTCTTTACCGTCCCACCTCCGGAGGAAACCGGCATTAACTTTGCCAATACGCTCGACACTACGTCCCGGCTGAATATCCTGGACTACCTCTATTTCTACAACGGTGCCGGAGTAGCCATAGGCGACATTGACAACGACGGCCTTCCGGATATTTTCCTGGTACGCAACCAGGGCTATAACAAACTTTACCGGAACAAAGGGAACATGCAGTTCGAAGACATTACCGAAAAAGCCGGGGTAGCCGGAAAAAGCGACTGGAACACCGGGGTGACCATGGCCGATGTCAATGGCGACGGACTACTTGACATCTACGTATGTGCCGTTGTCGGCATCAACGGTTTCCTGGGGCATAACGAACTTTATATCAACAACGGAGACGGCACCTTTACCGAAAGCGCAGCCGAATACGGGCTGGACCTGGAAAATCACAGCACGATGGCCACATTTTTCGATTACGACCTCGACGGGGACCTGGACATGTACCTGCTCAATCACGCCGTACATTCCGAAGAATCCTTCGGGCGCGCCGACATCAGGAACAAACGGAATTACGAGAGCGGGGACAAACTCTTCAGGAACGATAGCGGACAGTTTACGGATGTGAGTGAAGAAGCCGGGATATACGGTGGTGCCAACGGTTACGGACTTGGTGTGGCCGTTTCTGACTTTAATATGGACGGTTACCCGGACATCTACGTAAACAACGATTTTCACGAAGACGATTATTATTACCTCAACAACGGCGACGGTACTTTTACCGAAAGCCTCAAGAAATATTTCGGCCACACCTCCAAGTTCTCTATGGGCAATGACGCAGCCGACATCAATAACGACGGTTTCCCGGACCTGTTGACCCTGGACATGCTCCCCGAAGACGAGAAAGTGCTGAAATCGTCCGCAGGCGACGAAACCGTGGCTATGCTGAACATGAGGACCGAAAAACTGGGCTATCACTACCAGTATTCACGCAACATGATGCATATCAACCGCCGGGGGAACGGTTTTTCAGAAACCGCCCTGCTGAGCGGCATTGCCGCGACCGACTGGAGTTGGGGCGCCCTTTTCACCGATCTCGACCAGGACGGACAGCAGGACCTCTTTGTCAGCAACGGCATCCCGAAACGCCCCAATGACCTGGATTACATTAAATATATCTCCGACGAGCAGATAAGAAAAAAGCTGGACGCCACCCGGTTGGTAGACAATGAAGCCCTGGCCCTGATGCCTTCCGGGGTCATACCCGATTATTTCTTCCGGGGGAAGGCCGACAATACCTTCGAGGACAAATCCGGGAAATGGGCCCCTGCCCCTGCCGTGATCTCCAACGGCAGTGCCTTTGCCGACCTGGACAATGACGGGGATATGGACATCATTACCAATAACCTCAATACGGTCGCTACGGTATATCAAAACAAGGTAAATGATCTTTCTTCAGATGATAGATCCCCATCGGGAAATAACTACCTGAAAATTCACCTGCGCTATAAAAACCCGAATATTTTCGGCATCGGAAGCAAGGTCATCTCCTATCACAACGGGGAGCAACAACTCCGGGAACTGTTTCCGGCAAGGGGTTTTCAGTCCACTTCACAACCCATCATTCACTTTGGGTATGGTGAACAAAGCACAGTAGATTCCATAATAGTGCTATGGCCCGACAAAACCTCCCAAACCCTCTACAATATCCCCACCGGGCAAAACCTAGAGGTCAAGGCCGCACCGGACAGAAAACCGTTTGACTACACCATATTCCGGGAAACTTCCGAACAGATATTCACCAGGGTCCCGGACAAGCTGGGGATCGACTTCACGCACCGGGAAAATCACTATATAGACTCCGACCGTCAAAAACTGATCCCCTACAACCTTACAGACAGGGGCCCGGCCACAGCTATCGGGGACCTCGATGGTGACGGCAGAGAAGATATTTTCTTCGGTGGCTCCAAGCGGGAACCTGCAACCGTTTACATACAACGGGATTCCGGATTTGTAAAAACCGCTATCCCCACAGTTCAAAATGACTCTGTCGCCGAAGGGGTCGCTGCCCTTATCGCCGATCTTTCGGGCAACGGCAGGAACGAATTGTTCGTAGCTTCCGGGGGCGGGGAATACCGCGGCAAAGCCGAACCCCTCGCCGACCGCCTCTACAGCTATACCGACACCACTTTTGACAGGGCAGGCCTCCCCGAATATTACGGGAACGGTATTGTCGTAAAGGCCTTTGACCACGACAATAACGGCTTCCCCGACCTCTTTGTCGGAAATCATGCGGTTTCGAACGATTTCGGGAAAATCCCGGGGTCATTCCTGCTAAAGAACAAAGGCGGAACCTTTTCCATAACCGAAAACGAAGCGCTCCGGAACGCAGGCATGGTCACCGATGCCATCTGGACCGATTTTGACGGCGACGGCACCACGGACCTCATCGTAGTCGGAGAATGGATGGCTCCCTCCTTCTTTAAGAACAACGGCAAGGGCCTCAACGATGTAACAGGCGAGGTACTCCCCGAAAAACTCAACGGCCTGTGGCAGTCCATTATCCCTTTTGACATTGATGGTGACGGGGATACCGATTACCTGCTGGGTAACTGGGGGACCAACACCAAGTTCAAGGCGTCTGTAAAATATCCCATGCAGATGTATTATGACGATTTTGACAATAACGGCAGTACGGAAACGGTCATCACCACTGAAAAAGACGGGAAATACTATCCCCTCGCAGGAATGGATGAACTGTCCGGGCAGATGGTGAGCCTTATCCGTAAGAAGTTCACCACGTACAGGGATTTTGCAGGGAAGACCCTGGAGGAGATCTTCGATAAGAAATTATTGCAAAAAGCAAAGTTGCTGGAAGTCCACACCCTGCAATCGGGCTACCTGAAAAACGACGGCGGAAAGTTTGCCTTTCACCCCTTCGGGTCCGGAATGCAACTGACCCCGGTCACTGCCTTTGCCGTACACGACTTTGACGGGGACGGCAAAAAAGAGGCCCTGGCCGCAGGGAACTATTTCGGGGTACAGCCCTATCACGGCAGGTTCGACGGCTTCCCGGGAGCACTGATCAAGGACGGAAATACCGTCATCCCCGCACACCAACTGGGCATGGACCTCTCCGGAAAGGCCGTGCGCCATCTGAATATCATAAAACACAACAACAAAACATATCTGATAGTAACCATTAACAATGACCATGCAGAAGTATATGCCATACCTTAAAGGAATTTCGGGTTTTATTGCCATAGTCCTCATGCTTTCCTGCACGAAGGAAAATAAACCCATAACTATCACCCCCGAGGACTATCACGCTTCGATAGACCGGGTCGTGGAGGTAATGATACACGATATCTTTTCGCCCCCTGTGGCCAGCCGCATATTTGCGTATCCGAATATTGCCGCTTACGAGATCATTACTCTCGAGAACGAGAATTACAATTCCCTTGCAGGCCAGTTGCCGGAGCTTACGCCCATACCTCGCCCCGATGAGGGTAGCCCGGTCAATTACCGCCTGGCCGCACTGATAGCGCATATGGATATCAGTCAGGCGCTTATCTTTTCAGAATCCCGGCTGGAAGTGGTGAAAGACAGCTTGTACAACACCTGGAAAAACACAAATCCCGAAACGTTCGTGGCCTCCAAAACCTACGGCCTCCGGGTAGCAGAACACATAAAGGCCTGGATGAACACTGACAACTACAAGCAAACCCGTACCATGCCCAAATACACGGTAGACTATGACGCCCCGGGCAAATGGATCCCCACACCACCTGCCTATATGGATGGCATAGAGCCTCACTGGGACAAGATAAGGCCTTTTTCCCTCGATTCCGCTTCGCAGTTCCGGCCCGCTCCCCCTCCACCCTTTTCCATGGAAGAAGGAAGCGCTTTTTACAAAGAAGCATGGGAAGTCTACGAAGAAAGCAACAGGATCACCAAAGCCGGGGACGAAACCGAGGAAGTGGCCATTGCAAGATTTTGGGACTGTAACCCCTATGTATCGGTAACCAGAGGCCATCTGATGTTTGCCACCAAAAAGATCTCTCCCGGAGCACACTGGATGGGCATCTGCAAAATAGCCTGCCGGAAGTCCGGTGCCGATTTTGACAGGACCGTCTTTGCCTACACCAAAACCTCCATGGGTATTGCCGACGGTTTTATAAGCTGCTGGGACGAAAAATACCGGAGCAACCTTATCCGTCCCGAAACCGTGATCAACAAGTATTTTGATGAAAACTGGAAACCCATCCTCCAAACCCCGCCTTTCCCCGAATACACCAGCGGACACTCCGTAGTTTCCGGGGCCGCCTCGACGGTGCTCACCTCCGTTTTCGGTGATGATTTTGCCTTTGACGATGATACCGAAACCCCTTTCGGCCTTCCCGTCCGGCATTTCAGTTCCTTTAACCTTGCCGCCGAGGAAGCTGCCATAAGCCGTATGTATGGCGGAATACATTACAGGGCTGCCATTGAAGTGGGACTAAAACAGGGAAGAAGCCTGGGCCGGCACCTTGTTACCGGGTTGGATATGGAAAAGGGAAGTAAGGATGTGGTGTCTAATTAGTGCTTTTAAGAGATTGATAGAGGATTGGTGTAGATTGAATGAGATTGATATAAACAGGTAACAAATTGAAAAACTTAAATTATAACAAAACGGCAACCCACAACCGGCAACCACCCTTCCAAACCCAACCCGAAACGCTCCAGAGCCCAATGACAAAGAAAACCCTGGCCATAACAGCAAGCCTATGCCTGCCACTCATTCTATGGTATCTTTTTATAAAACCCTATGATTACCTGATGACCTTTACGGCAAAGACCTCCCCGGGCACCATATATACAGGGATCCGGGAATGGGGAAATACAGAAAACATTATTACACTGGAAAACCATCACTTTTCGGCCATCACACAACAACTCAAAGCCGGGGATTCTACCCTGACCTTTAACTGGGAAATGACTTCCCGCAACGATTCCGTGACCAAAGTAAAGGTTCGCGTTACCGACCCGGAACATTCATTGCGTAACAAAATAGCCGTACTCTTTACCCGGAGTGCCATCGAAAATATTTCGGTAAACAGGGTAGCAAATTTCAAGAAGGGACTGGAAGAACACCTGAAAACCTTCAGGGTGAAGGTCAACGGAATATCCGAGATCCCCAAAGCCTTCTGTGCCTGTACCACCGTACGGACAAGGCAGCCGGAAAAAGCACAGGGAATGAGGCAACATTATTCCACTGCCACCGATTTCCTGACCACAAACGGTATACGGCAAAAAGGTGTTCCGCGTTTGGAAGTCAACGACTGGGACATTGAAGACCGGATTATCCGCTTTAACTTTTGCTTTCCCATTCAAAAAAGTGATTCATTGCCGGAAGGTCCCGGAATATTCTACAAGGAAATCCCATCCCGAAAAGCCATAAAAGCCACCTTCCACGGAGATTACAGCATATCTGACAGGGCCTGGTTTGCCCTGTTGGACTACGCCCGCCGGAACCACCTGAACATCAGCGCCAAACCCCTGGAGATCTTTTACAGCAACCCTAATACAGGTACCAATCCCCTGGGATGGAAGGCCGAAGTATTTATGCCTATTGATGAAAATTAAGCTAAAAATTGCAATGCAATTTATGCAGTTGCCTAAAGGCTAATTTATTAATTTTATGGTATGAAAAAACTTATTCTTCCCCTGTTATATTTTGTTATTATAAGTTGTAATACCAATTACGGTCAGTTGACCCCGGTGACCAGGCTGCCCAAAGCACTGACGGAAAACTCCGGTATTGAAGTCATAACCCGGGACAGTACCTTATGGGCCGTTAACGATTCGGGCAATAAGAACTACATTTACAAGGTAGGGTTTAACGGGGATATCTTCCGGGAAATAAAGATAAAACACGCCGAAAACATCGACTGGGAGGAACTTACCAAAGACGACAACAACAACCTCTATATCGGGGATTTCGGAAATAACAGTAACAAACGGAAAGACCTTACCATCTACAAGATCAAAAACCCGGATACGGTAAAAGGCGAACAGGTCAAAGCAGAAAAAATAACTTTTTATTATCCGGAACAAAAGGATTTCCCCCCTAAAAAGAAACACAAATATTACGACGCCGAGGCGTTTTTCTACCTTGACGGGTATTTTTACCTGTTCACAAAAAATCACGCCAACCCCTTTAACGGTATTTCCTTTCTGTATAAAATCCCCGCAGAAAAAGGGCATCACAAAGCAGAACGCATTGGAGAACATGTATTCTATACAGACAAGGACAAGTGTAAGGTTACCGCTGCTGCCATTTCCCCGGACAAAAGAACGGTAGCCCTGCTGGGGCACGACCGCGTATGGCTCTTTTCCGGTTTTGAAAACGATAATTTCTTTGATGCTCCCGTACAGGAGACCATAGAATTGCATCATTCATCCCAAAAGGAAGGACTTTGTTTCCTTGACGATGATACATTGCTTATCAGTGACGAACAAAACAGTACTTCGGGAAGGAACCTTTACAGGATTGAGCTTAATGCGGTGAATAAGGACTAACATTGGTTGTATAGCACACGGATAATGCGGATATTACGGATGTGCACAGATTAAATCTGTAAAAGGTTGCATCCGCATCATCCGTGTGCCATTTTAATCGTCACTTAAAAGTTAAACCCTAATCCAAAGACAAACCGGTTACCGTCTGTTGAATTAAACAGGGATACATTGGCCGTAAACATGTTAATGGCATTGAGATAAAGGCCGCCTCCCACGGCGTTGTGCCATTGGCCGGAATTGTCGTCTTTTGTCCATACCCTTCCGTAGTCAAATCCTCCGTAGGTACCGAGGGTCATAGGGAAAAGCCCGGTGCGGAACTGTGCGAGCTGAAACCTCAGGTCATTGTTGTTGTAGAACGATGTCCGCCCGGTAAAGCGCTGGTTCCGGAACCCGCGAAGGCCGTCAATTCCGCCTATGCTGGCTGCCTGGTAAAACTCAAATTCGTCCCCTGTGTTGAAACGCGCCTTGAATTTGGTGGCAAAGACCACCTTACCCCTGACATCTATATTGGTCGTAAAACGGATCTGAGGTGTGATATAAAAGAACTCCCGGCTGTTGTCGAGATTGGACTTATACCCGGCTGTGAGGTCAAAGCCCATCCCGAGGGTAGGCAGGGAATTACTGTCGAAATTCGTATAGCCATAAGACATTTCCGCCCCGAAAAACTGTTGCCAGTCAAAGACACCGGGGTTGACCCGGGCCTCATCGATAAACCGTCCCTCAGTCTTCTCGATCTCAACGGTTTCAAATACAGGGCCTATTTTAAAATAACCGCCCATATAACCTTTCCAGGCCAGTTTGGGCGATACGCTAAAGCTGCTCATCCTTACCCGGTTGTAATCCATATCAAGTTCGTCTTCCGGGTTTTCGGTTTCATTGCCATAACCGAAATAGTTGATAGAAAAGAGCGGGTTGGTAAAGGCTGCATCTGCTGCGAGGCGCCAGTTACTGGTAATATTCAGTATTTCCCCCGAATAAGCGAGGTTAAAACCCTTGGTGGCAAAGTAATATCCGCCTTTAATGCTGTGTTGTTGTGTATAGGGGTCTTGTCTAAGTCCCTTTCCGGTAAAGGTATATTTGAGGCCGAGCTTCACCCCGTCGTCGGGATTAAAGCCGAAATCCGGGAATAATTGCCCGGCATTTCTCCTCACTTTGCCGTGGTCGTAGGTATTCAGGTCGTAATTATCGGAAAGCCTTTTCGTTACCCGGCCCTCAAATGTATTGGGTTTGGACCTGTGATCGTAGACCTTTATTTTCCGGGCATTATTTATTTTGTATACATCGTTGTTATCTCCGCCAATGATCTTCACAGGGATCAGGTCGTCTCCTTCTCCGTTCACTTCAAAAACATCGTCATCCTCCAGGCCATATAGCCATATTTCACGGGTTTCATCCCGGTTAAAGGTAAGGTCCATGAATTTCTGCTTCTTCACACCTTTTATAATGCGGTAGGCTTCCAGCTTTGTAATTCCGCCTTTTTCCCGGGTGAGCACAAAATAATCGTCCTTGTCCGTACCGTGAACTACAACATGTTTTTTCAGCAGATGATAATATTCCTCAGCGATCTGTGGCAGGTATTCTTTTCGTTCCAGAAATACCGATTTGATCTTTTCCAGGGTATTCCTGTCCATTTCTTCTGGTAACCGGGCAAAGGCCCTGTCTACGGTCTTCTCATTAATATTTTCACTGATATAGGCTGCTTCTTCCTGCCAGTCTTTGAGGCTGTGATCGTTGAGAATGGCCATATCCAACGGAAACGGTTCAAAGTTAAACCATTTGAGGCTCCTTATTTTCGGGGTGTAGGTCTGCATCATCCGCACTCCCGGGATCATCCGGGTGACCAGGCCGAGGAAAGGCCCGTCAAAGCTAGAGAAGATCTGGTCGCGGTCCCTGGGTATAGGCTTATAAAGGGTTTTTCCGTCTTTTTTACCCGTCTCGGCCCATCGCCACTGGTCGTCGTGCCGGTCCCAGTCGCCCAGGAGCATATCGAACAGGCGGGAACGTATGTACAGGCGTTCGTCGATGGTATTTTTGTCTCTCCTTCTGAGTTCTTTTAACACATCTGAAGTACTAATAATAACATCGGAGTTGGCAAAACTCTCTACGTTTCCATGTCCGTCGGTGACACGTTCTTCTATGAGGTAGAGGGCATCGCCATAACGATCGTTATATTTTCCCAGGGCTTTTTGCCTGGGCACATAATACAGGCTGGGATTGGCATGCAATACATCAATGGCATCGGATAATTCTCCCACTGTTAGAGCCGCATAGGGTAAAGCAGTGGTATAGAAATCCATGACCAGCGCTTCGGTGTAGGAGTCTTCCAGGTCGTCCAGGACATACTGGTCCTTAAAGGCCACAGACTGTAAAAAGCGTAACGCCCCTTTACGGACCTCACGTATCATATATTGCCGGCCTTCCTTATTTTCCATACGTAGCGAATGGGTCTGGTGGCCTCCTCCTGCACGTATGGGGGTGAGTCCGCCGAACAGGGTGTCTAGCGATACTGTCCTGGCTTTAATGAGCCTGCCGTATTCCTCGCGGTAATGTTTTCCCCACAGGGAAGCATACAATCCGCCTTTTTGCACCTCTTCTTTATTGTATATACTCGCTTTTACGGTTTCCGGGAAATCTGAAGCCAGGCCTTCCGGCAGGCTATCCGTATCTGCACTCCTTACTTCGGTTTCGAACAAAGGATCGGTAAAACCGTTTTTTTCTCCGTAAAACCGGGCCACGGCTCTCCCGTCTTTGGTTAGGGTAAGTTTTACATAGCCCTGCCCGCCATAGGAAAATAGCCCGTCTTGTTTAACGCTAGCGGGTGCAGTTTTGGATCCCGAACCACTTACGATCAACGGAATATTACGGCTCACCGCATATTGCAGGTTATGCTCGTGCCCCGAAACGAACACCACATTATCGGCCTGCTGGGCCAGCGTAAAGAGTCTGTCTTTGAGCATGCGGTAGGGCTTGCTTTGGATATCCTGGGGAGAAATACCGCTGGTCTTGCGTATAAAGTTCAGCAATGAACCCACCACAGGCAGTGGTGTTTTCCGCCCCACCGGGTACAATTGCTTGTCCAGCGAAAACTGGCCACCATGTCCGCCATTGCTCAGGAGGGGGTGGTGCATGGCTATAAGCAATATTTTTCCCTGGGATTTCTTGATGTAGCTTTCCACTTCCTCGAAAAACTGTTCCCTGGTTTTTATATCGCATTCCGCATTGATCCCTGGGTGTTGGTTCCAGTCTTCAATGAACCATTCAGAATCGATCAACAGCAGGTCTACATCGTCATTTATTTTTTTTCGTTCTAACGGACAGCCATCCTCGGGCAGGAAGGTATTTTTTCCCAGGGTTTCCTCTATCCTTTTTTCCTGCCGCTTTAACCCTATGAGCCCGTCGGAATACCAATCGTGATTGCCAGGGATAAAAACAGTCTTTCCTTTAAACTTTTTTGCGATCTGTGTTTGTATGTCTATCCGGTATTCCGACAATTCCCTTCCTTCATCGTCCTTTCCACGCATTCCGATGGGATAGATATTGTCGCCCAGGAACACTGCCGTGCTGTTTTCCTCAGCTATTTCGAGTTCTTTTCCGAAAGCCTCGAGAGCTTTTGATCGTTCTCCCATTGGGGAATTACCGGCGTCTCCTATAAAATAGAAGGTATGGGAAATTTTATCAGTGGCCGGGGTATCAACTGTTTGGGGCGGTGTTTTGTATTGTGTTTTGTATGTTGCACAGGAATATATCAACAAACCCGCAGTGAGTGACACGCAAAGTTTTTTAATTTTTATCATACAAATAAAAATGCTAATTTTAATTTTGAACTAATTTAAGCAAATTATGGATACCATTCTCCAGCGGGTCGAGGATTATATACTGATATTATTCAGCGAACAGCTTCCCAATCACTATTTTTATCACAACTATACACATACCCAGCGTGTAGTGAAGCACATCAATGAACTCGTATCTGCTGAAGGCCTGGGCGAAAGGGAAAGTGAGATCCTGCAGATCGCAGGATGGTTTCACGATGCAGGATATATCAGGGGCCGCCATAACCACGAGGAGGAAAGCGCCCGAATGGCCGAAGCGTTCCTCCAGGCCGAAGGTTATCCGAAAGATAAAACAGATGCGGTAAAAGCATGTATACTTATCACCAAAAAGACCGGGGAGCCGGAGAATTTGCTGCAAAAGATCATCTGTGATGCCGATTTTTCGCATTTTGCTTCCAAAAACTACCCTGAAATATCTGACCTGCTCCGGGAAGAATTTCGTTTAGTGGGCGGGAAAAACTTTACGGACACGGAATGGATAGAAACCAACATCCGGATGTTCGAAGAACACCATAAATTCTATACCTCACACGCCATTGCCACCTGGCAGCCGCAAAAGAGCAAAAACCTGCTGAAGCTGAAAAAAAACCTCTCCAGGCTCCTCGAAAAAAAGGAAAAAGACAAATTGAAAAAAGCGGACCTGAAACGCAAAAAGAAAAAGGCGGAAACCCCGGAAAGAGGTGTGGAAACCCTTTTTAGAGTAACGCTGAGAAACCATACCAACCTGAGCAATATCGCAGACAGCAAAGCCAATATTCTGCTATCAGTAAATGCCATCATCATATCACTGGCGCTTTCGACCCTGATCCCTAAGCTGGACAAGGCCAGTAATTCCTACCTGCTTATCCCTACCGTTATCTTCATGGGATTCAGTGTGGCCTCCATCGCTTTTTCCGTACTGGCAACACGGCCTAACGTTACCAGGGGCCGATTCACTAAAGAGGATGTAAAGAACAAAAAGGTAAACCTCCTCTTCTTCGGAAATTTTCATAAAATGAACCTGGAAGATTACGAAGAAGCCATGAAAGAAGTACGGGAAGACAAGGAATACCTTTATAACTCCCTTACAAAGGACCTCTACTTCCTGGGCAAGGTACTGGACAAAAAATATCGCCTGCTTCGCATTACTTATACCGTATTCCTGGTGGGGATTATCGTTTCAGTCATCGCTTTCGGCGTGGCTACCTATTACGTTAATTCCGGTTATTGATCAGGAAGCCAATTCCTTCATCAGGTCTTCGTAAGTATAGAGCTTTGTATCTTTTCCTTTTTTATAGAGGACTTCTACCCGTAATGCCCTCAGGCCATTTACCCCCTGGAGTTCTTCCAGTTCGAGAACTTCCACGTTGTTACTAAAATAGTTTTTGGACTGAAGGAAACGGATATAACGCAGGTATTCTTCTTCGTCTTTATTGTTGGAATATACAATGGCTATTTTTCCCTTTTGGGTCAGCCTTTCTTCGGAATCTCTTAGCAGGGCCTTGTCCAGGCGTTTTTTGATGATCTCGTAGCGGGCATTATAAGTACCATCCACATCAAACTGTTTTTCATCCATGCGGAAACGGATGGACAGCGGTGCATTGTGCACCAATAACAGGGAGGCTACATCCAGTTTTACGGGGAGTTCCTTTTGCATGGTGTAATACTCGTTCTCCATTTCCCACATCACCTGTAACTGCCACAGGCGCAGATTGTACAGGTATATATCGTTATACACCCGCTTATATGCAATAGAAGCGCCTATATACATATTGTGTTCCACTCCGTCGGTCTTATACCTTTCGAAATAGTGCGGGAACATCTGTTGTGCTTCTTCCTGTTTCTTATCTAACAGGAAAGCCAGTTTTTTGTTGATAAGGGTCACCGATTCGTCATAGTTCTTTCGATGGTCATAGATGGCTTCATGTATCGGGTCCAGGCTGTTCAGGTATTCTTCAATGGCTTCTGCAATATCCGTATTCAGCATTCTCAGGTGATCGAAGAAAGGGTGTATCTCTTCCTTGATGAAGTCCAGTACATTTTGTTCACTTCCCGCATTCAGTACTCCGACAACTTCGTTTATATGCTCGTTCAGCCGGAAGCTGACCTCTTCATAGATAGGTAAGGATTCTGCTTTTATAGCCTCTTCGAGTATGCTTTTTACATGAGACAACTGTATGAGCAGGTCCTTTTGTATGGCCTCGTTCCTGGCCCGGGAAGAGTCTTTTATATCTATTTGGCCGTAGAGGGGGTATACATTGTTAAAACCGATCTCCCGCAATGTAGCTGCATATCCGTTGGCCTGCCTTTTTAAATAGCGATGTATTTCCTTCTCGAACTTCCATTTTACGCTGGAATGTATGGAGGTGTATTCCTGTTGGATAATGGCTTCTACCTGATGAACCTCCTCCGTCCTGGCCCTGTTTATGGCCGTGATGAGATAAGGCATAATATCGTCCAGCTTCTGGGCATTGACACTATTGAGTTCCAGCGGACGCGGCGATCCGAGTTCCATAATGCCATAAATAGATCCGTCATCGACCACGATAGGAGCAAAAATGGCACTCATTATGCCCTTTTCTTTAAGGTTCTTATATGAAATATCCTCGCCGTGCTCTTCAAAATATTTATCCACATTGGCTATGGCAAAATATTTCTTCTCCTGAAGCAGTGTTTTACAGGAATATTTGCAAAGCGCTATATCGCTAGACAGCTCTGTTTCATTCCCCATGATAAAACTGTTCAGTTGCTTGTCCGGCCTGTGTTCGAACTTTTCTTCATCGGCATTATAAGCGCAAAAACCGACAGACAGGTCCGGAATGCTATAAAGGGTACTGAAGATCTTCCGGAAATCCTGCACAAAATTGGCTTCGTTTTCTGCGTTGATGTCCAAGAGTGTGGTCTTCAGTTCGGAGATCACATTGTCCATGGTAGCATCGTACATGTTGCAGATACCAAAACCTCTGAGTATCCAGCTTTGCGGCGGAAATTTTTCCTTCCACAGAGCCAGGTTATCAAAGCTGTTCAGCAGTTCTTCCACATCCTTTTCGGTGATCTCTTTAGCCTTTTCCGTAGGAAGGACATCCAGATAATCGCCATTGTAGAGCACACGGTAGTGCCGCAGGATATTATTGGCATCCGGAATATCGTAAAAGACCGGCCTTTGAAAGTTTATGTTAACCTTGTAATAAAACTTGAGGATCACCGTACACGCCATAATGTATTTGTGCTCCTCACTCATATTGCGCAGTTTCAGATCGAAGCCTTCTCCTGCTTCCCTTACGATCTTCCTGAAACGTGCGGTAGAATTGAAAATTATGTTTTCAAAAGGTATGGCGGCTATTTTGATCTCGTTGTTCGTCAATGCGGGAGTAAAGGTGTCCTGGAGAAGTATTCCGATCACCTCTTCGTATTTCTGCAGAAGGCTTTGGTCCGAAAACCCTTCCCGAAGTTCCGGGTAAGGCTTTTGCACTTCCAGTACCTTCTTCGCTTTCATAGCGATAAACTCATCATCGCTACGAGCCTGCTCTTCGTAGAAATCCAGCAATTTGTGAAAGCTGATCTCTATAAAAAAGGGTGAATCTTTTACGAAGTTTTTCATAACGCAAATTTACTAAATTTATTGTTTCCCCGAATTTGTTTTTTGCTTATATCCCAGTAATGATTTGGTGGTCGGTATCCGGTGGTCGCCCAAGTAATTTCATACTGACCACCGATTACCGGTCGAAGTATAATGTATTTGTTTTGTATACCTTTTCCTTTTTTGAAGTTAAAGCCTACGTTAAATCCCTCCCACACAAGCAGCTGTACCAAACAGTTTTTTATCTTTGTAAAAAAATCCCGATGATAAAAGATATCAAAGCCGAGATCGCCCCATTGCGCAACCGACTTCTGACACACTCGCTGTACAATAATATCAATAACCCGGACGACCTGAGGCTTTTTTTGGAATATCACGTTTTTGCCGTATGGGATTTTATGTCCCTGCTAAAGGCGCTCCAGCAAAAGCTCACCTGTACTACCACCCCGTGGATACCTACGGGTAAACCGGAGTTGCGTTACCTCATTAACGAGATCGTACTTGCGGAGGAAACCGACAACAATAAAGAAGGAAAGCACCAGAGCCATTACGAAATGTACCTGGAGGCCATGGAAGAATGTGGCGCCAATACGTCCAGGATAGAAAATTTCATCGCAGACCTGCTTTCCCTGAAAAATATCCTGGTAGACATCAAGCTCAGCGAACTGCCACCTGCGGTAAAAGATTTCCTGAACTTTACATTTTTCCTTATCGAGGAAGGCAAGCCGCACAAAATTGCCTCGGCCTTTACTTTCGGAAGAGAAGACCTCATCCCGGAAATGTTTACGGCCATTTTACGCGAAATGCGGCAAAACTTCCCGGAACTTCACATTGACAAACTCGTTTATTATTTCGAACGGCACATAGAACTGGACCAGGACGAACACGGCCCGATGGCCCTGCAAATGGTAACAGACCTCTGTGAAGATAACGAACAGCAATGGAAAGAGGCTGAAGAAACTGCCATAACAGCCCTGCAAATGCGTATAGCCCTTTGGGATACGATAGAAGAAGAGATCATAAAAGCCCGGGAAAATTCCCTGGCTTGAGTATTTAAAGTTCAAAGTTCAAGATTGAAATTGTCAGTTATAAACCCTTCGAACCTTGAACTTTAAACCTTGAATATTTTCAGGATTCCGGAGCCAGTTCCAGTTCCAGGCCATCCATATCTTCAGTAATGGCCAGCTGGCATCCCAGGCGGCTGTTATCCTTGACGTGAAACGCTTCGAAAAGCATGGCTTCCTCATCCGGCCCCATTTCGGGAAGAGGATGATCTGAAAGCACATAACACTGACAGGAGGCACACATGGCCATTCCCCCACAGGTACCTTCTACCGGGAGCTCATAGGCTTTACACAATTCCATGATATTCATGGCCATATCGGTAGGTGCATCCAGTTCGTGCACTTCTCCTTCCCTGTCTTTGATCTTGATCTTTATATCGGACATTGTTTTCGGAATTTCAAAAATGCAAATTTATAAAATATGCTACGAAGAAAGGGGGATGGTGATGAGGATTTTTGTTGTTTTTTGGGGAGGGTTACCAGTTGCCGGTTGCCCGGTTTCTTTTTTTAAGTTGTATTCCCCGCTCGGTCCCCGGGCGAAGTGAGGGGTTATTTTCTGGGGTCCCAGTCATCTTCTCCTTTCAGTATGTTTTCTACGGTATAAGTTTCCGCCTGCCTGTCGTTTAACTGGCAGGACCAGGGTGCTCTGTCTTCGGTGTTGGCTCCCGGCCCCATGGAATTGTATTCGGCATAAAAAGCAGAGTGTTCGGCCTCGGGCTTGTCCCCGTTGTTCCATCCTTCGGGGCTTACATGTTTACTCATATAACAGTTGAGGAATACCGTCTTTGCATAAGGGCGCCGTGGTCTGCCGAGATGGAACTGCCGATTGCCTCTCCCGGTGATCCGGCAATTGAGGAACACAAATCCGTAGAGTGTTTCCTCCTGGGTCGAAGCGGCAGTGATGTAGCCTTCCCCCTTACAGTTGATCACACAACTCTCAAAGACCGCCGTAGATTGCCCGAAGATAAAATCTATTGTACCTTCTATATAGCAGTTTTTGTAGTATTGCCTGCTTTTATTTCCGTAAAGATAAAGGGTATCCTCGTTGCCGAGAAACTTGCAGTTCACAAAAACAGCTCTATCCCCCTCGATCCTGATGGCCACCGCCTTGCCTACATGCCCGGCACTGTTCTGAAAGGTAATGTTCCTGGCCTTGAAATCGTCTGCAAATACAAAAAAGGATGAAGAGGCCGTAGTCTCCATTTCCTCTCCGAAAATATTCTTTTTGGAGGCGTAATCGTCATAGGTGAGTACGGTATAGGTCATACTCTCCCCGATAAAGGTAACATTGGTCTTGGATGCGGGGAGTACCAGCTTTTCCTTGTACTTACCGTTCTTTATAAAGATCTTCGTTTCATTTTCCCTAAAATCCGGCACGGCATTTATAGCCTCCTGCACTGTTCTAAAATCCCCGTTTCCGCTCGGGTCTACCACAAAATCGTATTTTTTGTCTCCGGAAGCACCCCGGGCGAAAAAAATGCACAGCAGGAATAAAACTGTCGTCAAGCCATACTTCACCTTGAAAGCATTCATTGTATTCAGGAAATTTTGGTAATCGATTGCGCTAAATTATATTCTCTCGCAACGCAATATACATAATTTTTTTGTCGGAATCATTTTTTAAAAGAGGCGCAGATACGATCGCAAAATCAGGATGTAAATACGGGAGGTCCGGGTAAAAACCTGTCAATTGACTTTTTTTATGGATATTTGTCCTGAAAACCCGGCCGGAACCAGGATACAGAATAAAGCACATCCCGATGAGCAAGGTTACCATATATGACATTTCCAAAAAACTAAACATCAGCGCGGCCACGGTTTCCCGGGCTCTGAACAACAATCCGAAGATCAGCCCGAAAACGCGGGAACTGGTACTGAAAACGGCCGCGGAAATGAACTATGAACAAAACACCCTGGCCCTTGCGCTCAAAAGCGGGAAAAGCAATACGGTAGGTATACTGGTTCCTTATGTAGACCGGAATTTCTTTTCTTCCGTCATCCGGGGGATCGAAGAAGAACTTTATCCGCACGGATATCACGTGATCATCTGCCAGACCCGCGACGATGCCCAGAGTGAAGTCCAGAACATCAACACCCTGCTCAATGCCCAGGTAGACGGTATTTTTATGTCGGTTTCCAAAACCACCAAGGACACCTCCCATATCGACCGGGTGCTGCAAAAGAAGATCCCCCTGGTATTCTTTGACCGGAAAAAGAACATCCCGGGTGTAAGTTCCGTAACCATAGACGACCTCAACGGTGCCTATATGTCTGTGGAGCACCTCATCCGGCAGGGATGCAAACAGATCGCTCATTTTATGGGCGATATCAACCTGGAAATATACAAGAACCGTTATAACGGGTATCTAAAGGCCCTGACCGACTACAACCTGCCCTTTAACAAGGATTATGTGATCCGGACTAACAGTAAAGCGGAATCCGGGACAGCAGCAGTGAAAAAACTAATGCGGCTCCCCTCCCCTCCTGATGCCATATTCTCTTCGAGTGACTTTACTGCCCTGGGCGCCATACAGGAACTGAAAAAAAACGGGATAAGGGTTCCTGAAGATATCTGTATTTCAGGTTTCAGTAATGAACCTTTTACTCAGTATACCGATCCTACGATGACCACAGTGGACCAGACTCCCATAAAGATGGGGAAAATGGCTGCACAGGTGTTCCTGGAACAGATGGGCGGGGAGATATCGGTAGCTCTTGAAAAGAAAGTGGTGCTTTCTCCCCAACTGGTGGTACGGGACTCTACAAACCGTTCTATGGGATAAACTGAAATTTGTTTTCAGTCACACCAGGGCAAACGCATCATAAAAAAGGCCGGGGCATGTATATTAAAACGATCTCAGACAGTTTTTCATATTATTCCATAAGGTTGGGCAGCCACGTGGTGATCTCCGGGATATAGGTAACCAGCAGCAGTACGATAAACATCGCAATAAAAAGCGGGATCAGTGGTTTTATCACTTTTTGTATGGTGGTTTGCGCGATACCCACCCCGACAAACAGCACAGAGCCTACGGGCGGAGTACAAAGGCCCACACAAAGGTTCATGATCATCATAATACCGAAGTGTACGGGGTCCACACCGAGGTCTTTTACCACGGGAAGAAAAATAGGCGTAAATATCAATACTGCAGGAGTCATGTCCATAAACATCCCCACAAACAACAGTATGAGGTTTATGGTAAGCAGGATCACGTATTTATTATCACTCAACCCCAACAACATCGTACTTACCGACTGTGGAATATCTTCATAGGACATCACCCAGGACATGGCCATGGAAGTAGCAATGAGCAACATTACTATGGAATTGGTCCTCACCGAGCTCAAAAATACCTGGTACAGTTTTTTCATATCCATTTCCCTGTATACGAAAGCGAGAATGAGGCTGTACAATACGGCAATACCGGAAGCCTCCGTAGCTGTGAATATACCGGAAACGATACCTCCAATGACCACTACGAGCAGAAACAGGCTCGGAAACGCTTTCAGGAAAGAGGTAAACACCTGTTTTATACTCGATTTTTCCCCGGGGGGATATTTCTTTTTTCTTATCCAGATCGCCGCAACGAGCATCAATCCCAGTCCCATCAAGATCCCGGGAATATATCCGGCAATGAACAGGGCTGCAATGGAAACTCCTCCACTGGCCAGGGAATATACGATAAGGATATTGGAAGGTGGAATGATCAGTCCGGTTGTCGAAGAGGTTACATTAAGCGCCGCCCCGAATTCCTTGGAATACCCTTCTTTTTCCATGTGTGGGCCCAGTATGCCGCCAATAGCCGATGTAGCTGCCAGTGCCGAACCGGATATGGCGCCAAACAACATGGCAGAGATGACATTTACATAAGAAAGCCCTCCGGGAAGCGACCCGATCACCGACTTGGCAAATGCTATGAGCCTTTCCGCTATGCCCCCCTGGTTCATAATTTGTCCTGCCAGTACAAAGAACGGGATGGCAAGCAATGCAAAACTGTCCAGGCCGGTGGCCATCCGTTGTGCCATGGTGGTAAACGCTGGTAAGGAATCTATTGTTACCAGCATGGTAACCAGTCCCGATATTCCTATACTCCAGGCTACGGGGACACCAATGGCCAGTAATAGTACAAACGATATAAGCAGTATAAGTATCTCGGTAATCATATTAAAAATTTTTTGGGGTTCATTATTTCTATCCACTTGTACATGAGGATCACGATACCGCTAAGCGGAATGACCATATACACCCAGGACAAGGGTATATGCAAAGCGGCCGAACTCTGCCCCAGGATATGATTGAGATACACCAGCCAGCTCCCCCCTATGATAAACACAAGGATACTGAACAGCATAATAAGAACGTTTATCACTATTTTTAGCCTTTGCCTGTTCTTCACATCCAGCCTTGGCGGCAGGATCTCTATGGCCAGGTGATCCTGTTGTCCCGAACAATACGCTGCACCCAGGATACCTACCCAGATAAGCAGGAACCTGGATATTTCCTCGGTTACAGAACTCGGGGCATTCAACACATATCTGGAAAAGATCTGCCAGAGTACAGCTATTACGAGTATGGCAAGGATCATAACCAGAAATCCTCCCAGGAACCTGTCTAGTTTTTTCTTCATAATCCGTTAAAGATTGGTTTTTGGTTTTTATATAAAAATTGATCGATCTATTCTGCCTGGATCGTTTCGATGATCTCTTTCAGGTGGGGATCCTGTTTAAAGATCTCGTACATTCCTGACACTTTTTCCCGGAACGGTTCTTTATCGGGATAGATCACTTCTACCCCGGCTTTTTTGATTTCTTCCAAGGCATGGTTTTCCGCTTCTTCCCAGATCTTCCGTTCGTATGCTACGGACTCCCGGGCTGCTTCTTCCATCCATGTCTTTTGCTGATCGTTCAGGGAGTTCCATATGGTTGTACTGATAAGCAGCATATCGGGAAGCGTGGTGTGTTCATCCATGATATAATATTTACAAACTTCAAAGTGATGGGAGAGGTAAAAACTGGGCAGGTTGTTTTCCGCACCATCCACGATGCCCTGTTGCAGGGAAGTGTACAATTCGCCCCAGGAAATGGGAGTTGGCGACCCGCCCAGGTTGCGTACCATATCTATGGCCGTCTGGCTTTCCATGACACGGAGCTTCAGGCCTTTCAGGTCTTCCGGTTTGTTTACGGGTCTCTTGGTGTAGAAACTCCTGCTCCCGGCATCGTAAAAGGCCATTCCCTTTAACCGTACACCTATACTCGCATCCAGTAATTTCCTGCCTATTTCTCCATCCAGTACTTTGTGCGCATGCTTTTTGTCCCGGAACAGGAAAGGCAGGCCGAACAGTTTAAGGTCCGGTACAAAGTTTTCCAGGACACCGACAGATACCTTGGTCATGCCCAGGCTCCCTATCTGAAGTAGCTCCAGGCATTCTCTTTCCGTACCCAGCTGCTGGCTGGGATATATTTTTATCTTCATGCTTCCGCCGGATTTCTCGGCAAGCCGCTCTGCCATGAACATCATGGCTTCGTGTACCGGATGGGAAGCGTCCAGGCCGTGTCCCAGTTTTATGACCTTTACCTTATTGGCGTCCTGGCAGGATATGGAAAAGGCCAGGAAAATAACACAGGTTATATATTTGATCACTCGATGTTTTCTTATCATTTTTTAAGTATGGTTGGTTGGCCTCGATACCCTTAGCTACACTCAGGGCAGCGCATTGCTCCTGTATCGAGGCACCCGGCCTGACGACAGGGAATTAAACTCATATCCGTCAATACCTTGAAAGGAGGGTATCAACGTCCTTTTGTTCTATTTTCTCACTTTTTTCACGATGTCCAACGCGTTTTTCACAGTTTCGGTTATGGCCCGCAGGTTATACGTTCCGTCTGCGTCTTTGGTAAACAGTTTGGACCCTATTCCTACACAATGTACCCCCGCATTGAACCAGGCAGAAAGGTTTTCTTCCGTAGGCTCTACTCCCCCGGTAGGCATAATGCTCGACCACGGGAACGGGCCTTTTACGGCCTTAACAAATTCAGGGCCGCCTACCTGTGTGCCGGGAAATATTTTTACCACTTCCGCTCCGAGCTCTTCGGCATGGGATATTTCGGTAAGCGAACCGCAACCCGGCGACCACATGACCTTCCTGCGATTGCACACCCTGGCCATTTCCGGATTTAATACGGGAGATACGATAAAACCTGTACCCAATTGTATATAGAGTGAAGCTGCCCCTGCATCGACCACAGAGCCTACCCCGAGAATAAGTTCAGGCAATTCCTTTTCGGCATAGCTGTTGAGTTCGGCAAAGACCTCGTGTGCGTAATCGCCCCTGTTGGTAAATTCAAAGACACGGATGCCTCCGTCATAACAGGCCTTTACTACCTGTTTACACACTTCCGCATCCGGGTGATAAAACACGGGGACAATTCCGGTTTCCTGCATTTTTAACGCTACGGATATTCTTGTAAATCGGGCCATGATTATTTGTTGTTTCTGGGTTTTTTGTTTTTAGTTGCCGGTTGTCAGTTGCCGGTTTACGGGTAAAGCTGGGTATTCATCTTAGACCTTGGGTTTTCAGGCGCAAAATTTTGCGTCTCTACATCCAATCTCAGACTTTGTACTTTGTACTTTGTATTTTATACTTTGTACTTCGTACTTCATACTTCAGATCATCTTTTTATCCTGCCGGATATATGGCCTTCCACCACCTGCATCACTTCATCTGCGGAAACAAGGTTTACATCGCCTTCTATGGTATGTTTCAGGGCACAGGCAGCATTGGCAAATGCTATGGCTTTCTGGTCATCGAAATGCTGCAGGCCGTATATGAGGCCTCCTGCATAGGCATCTCCTGTCCCTATCCTGTCCACCACATGAGAGATCTCCAGCTCTTCTGTCCGGAGGTATTCCTTTCCGTTCCAGGCCCGGGCGCTGATCTTCTGGGCGGAAGCATTTCCTCCATGCCTCACCTTGTCAAAAACCCTGGTCAGGGAAGGTATCCGTTCCAACAATTCTTTTGCTGCTTTGACAAAGCCGTCTTTATCCCCGGTATGGTCGGTTCCCAGGATCTCGTTGATCTCGTTCACTCCCCCGATAAAAATGGTGGAATACCCGAGCATTTCTGCCAGTATTTTACGGGCATCCCCGCCGTAATTCCACAGGTCTTTCCGGTATGTTGGATCGGCTGTTACAGTTATTCCTTTTTCCCTGGCCGTTTTCAGTCCTTCTCTGAGCGTTTGATATGCCCCTTCGGAAATGGCCGGGGTGATCCCTGTCCAGTGAAACCAATCGCATCCATCGAGGACTTTCTCCCAGTCTACCATATCGGGGGTTATTTCGGAAAAGGCCGAATGTGCCCTGTTATAGGCAATGGTACTGGACCGCATCACGGCCCCCACTTCCAGGAAATAAAGTCCGAGGGGGGCATTGCGTTTTATGACGTTTCCGGTATCTATACCGTACTTCTTCATCGTACTTATCGCTGCTGCTCCTACGATATCGTCAGAAACACAGGTTATGTGCTTTACTTCATTGCCAAAATTGGCCAGGGAGGCACCTACGTTCATCTCGGTGCCCCCGAAGTAAAACTCCAGCCTGTTACTCTGGCTTATCTTTTTATTTCCTTCCGGGGACAGGCGCATCACTACCTCACCGAAAGTTACTGTTTTGTTCATACGAGTGTTATTGGTTAGTTACAGGCCTGCAGGCAATACTGTTATTTTCATTCCCCCCGGACCGTTTTTTATCGGTTAAAATGCGAAATACTCTTTTGCGTTGTTATAGCATATATCGGATATGATCTTTCCTATCCACTCCATATCGGCCGGCAGTTCACCGTTCTGTATTTCTTCGCCGAAAAGGTTGCACAGCAATCTCCTGAAATATTCATGTCTCGGGAAAGAGAGGAAACTGCGCGAATCGGTGAGCATTCCAACAAAACAACTGATAAGGCCCATGTTGGAAAGGGCATTCATCTGCCTGGTCATCCCATCTTTCTGATCGAGGAACCACCAGCCGGAACCGAACTGTACTTTTCCTTTTACACTGCCGTCGTTAAAATTGCCGACCATTGTGGCCATCACTTCGTTATCGGCAGGGTTCAGGTTATACAAAATGGTCCTGGCCAGCTTATTTTCGGTATCTAATTTATTCAAAAAACGGGACAATGCTATCGCTTGCGGAAAATCGCCGATAGAATCCCATCCGGTGTCGGGCCCTAACAAGGTATTCATCCTGCTGTTATTGTTTCTCAGGGCACCGAGGTGGAACTGTTGTACCCAACCGTATTCGCAATAGGTCTCGGCAAGGAATCGGAGCACGGCACTCTGAAATTTCAGGGCTTCCCCACCTGTGACCTCTTTACCGGTTATGCGCTTTTCGAAGATTGCTTTTACCTCCGCTTCGGTGTAGTCTTCGCTGTATATGTATTCCAGCCCGTGGTCTGCTACCCGGCTTCCGTTGTCGTGGAAATACTGTATTCTTTTTTTCAGTGCATCCCGAAGGCCGTCAAAACTTTCGATAGACATTTCTGCCGCTTCTCCCAGTTTTGATATATAATCATTGAACCCTTCACTGGCGATCATAATGGCCTTGTCCGGGCGGAAAGAGGTGGTCATCTTTACTTCGTAGTCACTGCCCGCCAGCTTTTGATGGTGTTCCAGCTTGTCCGTAGGGTCTTCCGTAGTACATACCACTTCTACATTCATCCTTTTTAACAGGTTACGGCAGCTGTATTCGGGGGTGTTCAGTTTTTGACTGACCTCCCTGTATACTTCATCCGCTGTTTTTTCGCTGAGCAGGGTTTCTACGCCAAAATACCGTTTCAGTTCGAGATGTGTCCAGTGATAAAGCGGATTCCTCATGGTGTAAGGCACCGTTTTTGCCCAGGCACGGAACTTTTCTTCGTCCGAACCGTTCCCGGTGATATATTTCTCGTTGACCCCAAGGGTACGCATGGCCCTCCACTTGTAATGATCACCGTAGATCCATATTTGTGTAAGGTTTTCAAAAATCTTATCCTCCGCAATCTGCTCCGGGGGCAAATGACAGTGATAATCGATAATGGGTTGTTTTTCGGCATAATTGAAATACAACTCCCGGGCGTATTTGTTGGGCAGTAAAAAACTCTCGTCGTTGATAAAGCTCATTGGTTTTGGTTGTAATTTTTTTGAATATCGCCTGAACTAAGGTCTCGCTGGCCGAGAACCTTCTTTTTCTGCGATCGATAGTATTGTAAAAACTCCCCAACGTATTCGGGGAGGCTGTTTTGGTTTGCTTATTTCTCGTTTATCGGCTTGCCTATGGTGGCCAGTATACCTCCGTCGACATAGACGATCTGTCCGTTTACAAAATCGCTCGCTTTAGAAGCAAGGAACACTGCTGTTCCCGCCAGGTCTTCGGGATTTCCCCACCGGCCTGCGGGTGTCCGGTTAATGATAAACTCATTGAACGGGTTTCCGTCCACCCGGATCGGGGCGGTCTGGGAGGTGGCAAAATAGCCCGGCCCTATGCCGTTGACCTGGATGTTGTACCTGGCCCATTCGGTAGCCAGGTTCCGGGTAAGCATTTTTAATCCGCCTTTAGCTGCAGCATAGGCGGTGACGTTGTTCCGCCCGAGTTCGCTCATCATGGAACAGATATTGATGATCTTGCCGGCTTTTCTTTCCACCATACCTTTGGCCACAAGTTTACTCATGATAAAAGGGCCTACAAGGTCTACATCTATCACCCTTCTGTAATCTTCGACAGCCATATCCAGCGCAAGTTCCCTCTTGATGATCCCAGCATTATTGACAAGGATATCGATCTGTCCCTGTTCTTTTTCTATCTTTTCCACGTTTTCTGCTGCCGCCTTTTCGTCGGTGACATCAAAAATATACCCGGAGGCCTTATAGCCCTTAGAGGTATAATACTCCAGTGCCTTTTCCAGTTTGGCAGGTGTTGTACTGGTAATCACCAGTTCCGCTCCCGCTGCCCCGAGGCCTTCGGCCATGGCCATTCCCAGGCCGTGCGTACCTCCGGTAACCATGGCACGTTTATTTTTTAAACTGAATAAATTCATACGGAACCCTATTTTTTCTGATGTCTGCCCAAAGCGGACTTCAAACTCCGCAGGTACAGAGGCCGGACATCATCGTTTTATCTTTTGTATTTATTATTTTAATTCGTTGGGCGGACAAACGTCCATATCGCCATAATCGAGGTTTTCCCCGGCCATTCCCCAGATAAAGGTATAATTGGAAGTCCCTGCTCCGGAGTGGATAGACCATTCGGGCGAGAGTACTGCCTGATGGTTTTGCATAAAAATATGGCGTGTTTCCTGTGGCTGCCCCATAAAGTGGCAAACGGTCTGTCCTTCCTCCAGGTCAAAATAGAAATAGGCCTCCATTCGCCTTTCGTGGGTGTGTGCCGGCATGGTGTTCCAGATATTCCCTTCTACCAGTTCGGTAAGCCCCATCTGCAACTGGCAGGTCTCTACAATGCTGTTGACAATAAGTTTGTTCAGTATCCTTTTGTTGGCTGATTTATCATCACCGAGGTTAATGATCTCTGCATCGTCCCTGCCCACTTTTTTAGTAGGGAATTTTTGGTGTGCCGGGGCCGAATTGATATAAAAGAATGGTTGCCCTTCGCCGGAAGCCGAAAAAATCACTTCTTTGCTCTCTTTACCAATGTAAAGGGCCTCTTTTTTATTCAGGATATACTCCACACCATCCACGGTAATTTTTCCGGTCGCCCCTACATTAATGACCCCCATTTCCCGGCGGTCCAGGAAATTTTCGGATTTCAGGTAAGGGATGGCCTCCAGGACCAGGTCTTTTTTCACAGGCATAGCTCCTCCTACAATATACCTGTCGTACATGGAATACGTGAGCTTTATTTCGTCTTCCCGGAATACGGGCTCTATTAGAAATTCGTCTCGCAGTTGCTGGGTGTCATAATTTTTTACGTCCTTCGGATGGGCCGCATATCTGAATTCTGATGTCGTCATTTTATATAAAAAATATTTCGGTTAATGCAATCGATTACACAAATATAAAACAAAAAATAACTTATGCCTTATTAATTCTGTTTTTTCAATATTGAGAACATTTCTTTAATAAAAAACACAAGGAATGATAGATAAATCACAAAACTATCAAATATTTTTGTACTGTCCATAGCACTTTTTCATAAGATTTTGTGAAGTTTCTAAAAGATCTGTATCATATTCCCCCTGTTTGTTTACTTTATAAAATCAAAGGCCACCTTCTCTAAAACCAGAAGGCAGCCTTGGCTACATTTATTTCAATAGTTACCCCCTGATAAATCGAGGTCCTTTTTTTAACGATATTTATCCATCAGGTAAACCAGGGTAGCCATAGTGGCAGCACCAAGTTGCAGTTCGCGTTTGTTGACATGTTCAAAAGTGTCATTTGCGGCGTGATGGTGGTCAAAATAACGTTGGGAATCGGGCAAAAGGCCTGCCAGGACGATATCATTTCCTGCCAGTGGCCGGATATCCGCGCCGCTGTATCCCTTCTGAAAAAGGTGGATCAGATAGGGTTCGAAGAGGGGTTTCCAACTTTCTATAAGTGCAAAATCCTGGTCATTGCATTCAAAGGTAAACCCGCGCGGGGTAAATCCGCCGGCATCGCTTTCCAGGGCAAATATGTGTTTTTCGTTCTTTTTCTTTGCTTCTTCAGCATATTTATTCCCTCCGCGGAGGCCGTTCTCTTCGTTCATAAAAAGGACCACCCGGATGGTACGCCTGGGCTTATAGCCTGTTTTCTTTAAAAGTCGCAGCACTTCCATACTTTGCACACAGCCGGCACCGTCGTCGTGTGCTCCGTCACCCAGATCCCATGAGTCCAGATGGCCTCCGACGATCATAACTTCATCCGGGTGCTCACTGCCTTTGATCTCTCCTATGACATTGTAGGACCGGACATCTTTGAACTGCCTGCAGGTCTGTTTAAAATAAAACCGGATGTCCGGGTTCAGAGCAAGCATACCGCTCAACAGTTCTGCACCATTGGTACTGATCGCAGCGGCAGGAATACGTTGCGATTCGGGAAGATCTCCATAGCTCATGGACCCGGCATGCGGATTGTCGTCCAGGCGCAGGTTCATGGATCGAACGATAGTACCTACCGCACCAAACTTTGCTGCTTCCATGGCCCCGGCATAACGCTGGTCTACACAACCGCCATAAGCCTCAAAGGTCTGAATGAGATTGGCCTGCATGGGCCTGTTGTAAAACACGATCTTTCCTTCGATCTTTTCCCTTCCGAGTTTTTTCAGTTCTTCTATCCCTTTTACTTCAACCACTTGTGCCTTTAGGCCTCCCGCAGGAGTAGGAGTTGACCCTCCCAGGGCACATATGGGTACATTGGTGGTCTTTCCGGGAGTTGTTTCTATATACGCTACCTCTGATATACCCCTTACCCATTTGGGCACCATAACGGGTTGCAGCCACACCTTGTCCAATCCGAGGGAGTCGAGCCGTTCTTTGGTGTATTGTACTGCTCTTTCGGCATTGAGGGAGCCCGATAGCCTGCCACCTATCTGGTTGGAGAGGTATGCCAGCCAGTCGTAGCCTTTGGCATCGAGCAAAGCGGTATCGTAAATAGCCTTTATCTGTTTTTCGTCATCTGTCTGGGCAACGGAGATCGCGGAGATCAAAAAAACGAAAAGAAGTAATTTTCTCATTGTTTATCGGGGTTTTTTAGATTTCTGGTTTCCGGTTCCCGAGCCCTTCGACACTTCTACACTTCGACAAGCTCAGTGCAGGCTAGCTCAGGACATGCTAAAACCGAGGAAAGGCCAAAATTAAGGACTATTGTCCACAAAATCTATTCTCCTTCCAACTGTTTTTTATAATCTTCCAGATGTGCCCTGGTCTCGTGGTTCAGTTCGGGCTCCCTGACATCTTTATATTCCTTGAGTTCGTCGTAGAGAATATCGGCCAGGATCAACCGTGATGCTTTTTTGTTGTCTGCCGGGATCACATACCAGGGGGCATGTGCGGTGGATGTGTGGTTTATGGCTTCTTCATAGCATTTTTGATAATTGTCCCACAGTTTCCGTTCTTTCAGGTCGCCGGGAGAAAACTTCCAGTTCTTGTTTTCTTTATTGAGCCGGCGAAGCAGCCGATGCCGCTGTTCTTCTTTAGACAGGTGCAGGAAGAATTTGAATATGATCGTCCCGTTCTCCACAGCGTGTTTTTCAAAATTGTTGATCTGTTCAAACCTTTTGCTCCAGAATCCGGGGCCTATGTTGTCTGTACTTTCTATACCGGGAATATTCTCATTCAGGATATATTCGGGATGCACCCGGGTAACCAGCACATTTTCGTAATGGGTACGGTTAAAAACGCTGAACTTTCCCCGTTCGGGCAGGGCCATATAATGCCTCCAGAGATAATCGTGCCTGAGTTCGCGTACAGACGGTGTCTTAAAACTGTGCACCACTACCCCACGGGCATTGAGATCTTTAAAGACTTCACGGATAAGGCTGTCTTTTCCGGCAGTGTCCATACCCTGTATACAAATCAGCACTCCGTATTTTCCATGGGCATACATCCTGTTCTGGAATTTGGCGAGTTTATTCCGCTCTTTGGCCAGGGCTTTTTCCAATTCTTCTTCCGTGGCACCAAGGGTGTTTAATGTGGGGATCTCCTTTAAGCTAATCTCTTTTCCGACCCTGTAATCTGAAGTCTTTATTTTTTCCATATCGTACGGTTTGCAGCTAAAGATAAAAAAGAAAATCCTATTCGGGCATGAATGCTCTGTCAAAACGAGCGAGGATTGGATTGTGTTTTGGTTTTGGAGTTTTGGAGTTGGGGAGTGAAACAATTCCAGAAAATCCCAAACTATGGGGCTCATTAACTCACTGTCTTTCCTTTAATTGCATGTTAATTTATATCTTTATACACATAGTTTCTTCTAACACTTAAAAAATTTCGGGCATGAACCAGGAAACACGAAAAGATATCGCCTTACTGGTCATACGGCTGGCCTTCGGGATACGGCTCATATATGGCTCCATAGACAATATCACGGACTGGGACAGAATGCTCGAATTTCAGGGATTTCTGGCTGCCAAAGGCTTTCCCCTTCCACTGCTCTGTGCCGTTGTATCGGTATATGCCCAGTTTTTTACCGGCCTTAGCTGGATTGCTGGGTATAAGGTAAGAATCTTCAGCCTGTTGATGATCCTGAATTTTATCGTAGCCATCGTCGGCGCACACCTGTTAGCAGGCGACTCTTATTTAAACACAGCCCCGGCCATTCACCTGCTGGCCGTATCTTTCCTGATCTATTTTATGCATGCCGGAAGGTATTCCGTAGATTCGTATCTCGAAAGTAAGAGAAAAAAGGCTGATCCTTCACAAGGAAATATGTAATGACCCGGATATTATAACAATGAAAAATACACTGACCACGCAATACGACCTGATCAAACAGTCCCGGGAAGTCCTGTTTCAATACTGCGACACCATTTCCAGGGAAGATTTTACCAGGGAAAACAGCTCTTTTGGCAGGGGAAGCATACGCAATCTGCTGGTACATACTGGAAATACTTACGAATTGTGGATAGGCCAACGCGCATTACACAAAAGTACGGAGTTCACCCGCTTCTCTTCGATAACCACAACGAGTGAACTACGCATTTTCTACGGGGACATCGATACCCTGATGAAAGAATTTTTCAGCCGCTATGCTTCAGGTTTTACGGCTAAAATCCCACTACGGGTAAACAACCGGGAAAGAAATATTTCGCCCCTGCAACTTTTCACCCATGTCATTACTCACGAATTTCACCACAAGGGACAGATTCTTTCCCTCAGCCGGCACCTGGGGTATATACCGGTGGATACTGATGTTATCCGTTAGGAATATCGGAAACTGGTCATTCACATTTGATTGTTGGAAGTTGCCGGTTGCCTGTTGCCGGTTACAGGTTGCAGGTTTGAGGTATACACGGCAATTTAACGTGTAACTTGCAACCTGCAACTTGTAACTTTCAATGTTTGCAGATTAATTCCTATTTTTGCGCGGATAATTATTTCCGCCATAAACACTGCGGAACACCATAAACAACAAGGAAATGATACATGTAAAATCGCCGGAACAGATAGAGTTAATGCGGGAAAGTGCCCTCATCGTATCCAAAACACTGGGGATGCTGGCCAAAGAAGTAAAACCCGGCGTTACCACCATACAACTGGATAAACTCGCCGAACAATTTATCAGGGACCACGGGGCCAAACCGGGTTTTTTAGGTTTGTACGACTGCCCGTCTACCCTGCTTACCAGTATCAATATGGCGGTAGTTCACGGCCTTCCTACCGATGAACCCCTGAAGGAAGGTGATATCGTATCCATAGATTGTGGTGCTTTAATGAATGGGTTTTACGGAGATCACGCCTACACATTTGAGATCGGAGAGATAGCCCCGGAAACCAAAAAATTACTGGAAGTAACTAAAGAATCACTCTATATAGGCATTAAAGAGTTTAAAGCGGGCAACCGCGTAGGCGACGTTGGCCATGCCATTCAGCAATATTGTGAAAAGCACGGTTATGGCGTAGTCCGGGAGCTGGTAGGCCACGGTGTAGGAGAAAAAATGCATGAAGACCCTGAAATGCCCAACTATGGAAAAAGAGGCCGCGGTAAAAAATTCATAGAAGGAATGGTTGTTGCCATAGAGCCTATGATAAACATGGGGACCCAAAGGATCAAACAGTTAAAAGACGGATGGACCATTGTCACTGCCGACGGCAAACCGAGCGCACATTTTGAGCACGATGTAGCCCTGGTGGACGGCAAGCCCGAACTGCTCTCCACTTTTGCCTATATCTACGAAGCCCTGGGCATTGAGAGCAATGAAGAGGACGAATTCAGAAAAAAAGCACTGGTATTATAAAATGCCTGTTCCCTATCATTCCGAACCTGTAAATCCGGAAGGCCCTGCCTTATGAAAAGGTTGTTCAAAACCATATTGAACCTCATCCCGAGGCCCTTCCTTATCCGGATAAGCTACTGGGTAAGGCCTGTACTTGCCTTTGCGCTGCGGGGAAGCACTTATACCGATCCCATCGACGGCAGGAGTTATTGTTCGTTCCTGCCTTATGGCTATGAAAAGCAACGGGAAAATGTCCTGGCACCCGGAACACTATCCCTGGAAAGGCACCGCCTTTTATGGCTCTACCTTCAGCACGAGACGGATTTCTTTACCGCCCCGAAAAAAGTATTACATTTTGCCCCGGAACAGGCTTTTTACAAACGCTTCCGGAAACAACCCAACCTGGATTATACCACTACCGACCTGGAATCGCCCCTGGCAGATGTAAAGGCAGATATCTGCAATCTGCCCTTCGAGGACAACAGCTTTGACTTTGTGCTCTGCAATCACGTCCTGGAACATATCCCTGACGATACAAGGGCCATGCAGGAATTATACCGTATACTAAAACCGGGCGGAACAGGGATCTTCCAGATCCCCCAGGACCTGGGCCGGGAAACAACTTTTGAAGACGACTCCATTACCGATCCCAAAGAAAGGGCAGCCATTTTCGGGCAGTACGACCACGTACGGGTATACGGCAGGGATTATTTTAACAAGTTAAGGGACATCGGCTTTAAGGTTGAGGAAGCAGACTATACCAAAAAACTCCCCCCCGAACAGGTAAAACGCTATGCTTTGGCCGATGGGGAGATCATTCCTGTTTGCTATAAGTAGTTTTGGAGTCTTGGAGTTGGGGAGTTCATTAGTTTTGTATCCAATATTAAAGATTCGGGTTATACATTTAATTTCAATACGATACTTTGTGACCTCTGTGCCTGCTTTGTGATCTTTGTGGTTTTCCCCGTCACGGGCCTTATTTCAATAACAATGCCTTAAATCCTTCGGTCATATACTTCTGCATTTCGTTGTTTTCGTCCATATAGAGGATAAAGGCATGCAATTCCGGCTTTGTTTTTAAAAACTCTTTCGACCTTTCCAGGTCCATGACCATAAAGGTGGTGGCATAGGCATCGGCTTCCATACAGGTTTCGGCCAGGACGGTCGTGCTCACCACACTTCCCTTTTTGGTAAATCCTGTTTTGGGGTCTACAGTATGGACATATTTTTCCCCGGTAATGGAATCGGTAATGGTTTTACGGTAATTCCCGGAAGTGGCCATTCCTAAATTGTTTATATTTATTTTGGCGATAAAAGTACGTCCTTCCGTTCCTTGCAGCGGGTCGTCAATACCGACCACCCAGTTCTTGTCTTTTTCCGTGTTTCTTCCGTGAGCTGCGAGCTCTCCTCCAACTTCCACGATAAAATCGTCAATTCCCCGGTCCAGGAAAAAATTGACAATAACGTCTACGGTGTACCCCTGGGCGATGGAATTAAAATCAAAGTAGATATTTTTATCTTTTTTCCAAATGGTATTTTGCGGTGTCAGCGCCACCTTTTCAAATCCGCAGTATTGCAGAAGGCTGTCTACCCTGGTACTGTCCAGAGGGATACGGTGATGGTCCGGGCCAAAGCCCCAGGCCCTGACCAGTGTTCCTATGGTAGGGTCAAAACTTCCACCGGACTCTTTCCAGATCTTCTGCGAACCGAGAAAGACATTCCGGAAGTTCTCATCGACCACTACGGTACTGTCTCCGGCATTGATCCTGGAAATATCAGAATCCGGCCTGTATGTAGACATAGACATATCAATAGCCAGCAATATGGAATCTATTGCGGGTTTCAGGTCTTCCTGCTCATCAGAAATATACTTAATGCTATACGTACTTCCCTGGGCCTCTCCGCTAATGGTCATGGTCCGGGATTTTTCCTGGGATTTACATCCTGTAAATCCCATACCCAGCAAGGTAAAAACCACTAAAATGCTAAACGATTTCCTGAATCCCATCATAATTTACTATATAATTACGGCCTTTTAATACCGGTTTTTCATAATCTTCCGCATCGGCAATCCCCACCCCTGCATAATAGGTTCTCGCCTTGAATTTCAGGGCGTGTTCCTTTACGGTTTCCATGAATGTCGCATCGTATTTTTTCGGATTGTCCGGATACTTCACGGCTTTGACCACCACAAAATGTAATTTCTTGTTTTTGAGACAGACGAACTGGGGGTCTTTTTTGAGCTGGCTGTTTACGGCGAGAAACTCAAAACCCCGGTTTTCCAGGTCCTTCCCGACAATATTCATAGCGAGGTTATGTAATTCCTGTTCACTCAGAATTTCCATGGGGCAAAGATACATAAATGGTATTACGGGTTACGAATTTTTGAGTTGAGATTTTCAGTTCTTTCAGGCGGTTTTTTCTGTGCTGGCAAAGGGATGGTTAAAAGATTGATAGCAGATTGATCGGGCTACGCCCTGAGATTGAATGAGATTGAAATGTTTGTGGTCCGTTTTTCATCACTCTTCTATCAATCTTCTTCAATCTTACAGGTTCTGACAAACACACGCTATAAATGCTCCAAAAACAAAATCAAAACAGTTTTTAAAACAAAAAAAACAATCCCCTGTTCCATATATTTATTGGACCATACTTCTATAAAAGTTTAATAATCAACAACATATTTTCATTCAAAAAGCTATATTTGTATCACACAAACACCTTAAAATATTCCAGCCATGAAAAAAGTAGTCCATTTCGAAATTCCCGCAGACGATCTTGAGCGGGCCAAAAAATTTTACAGCATTTTCGATTGGCAAATGCAAGACTGGCCTATGCCCGATGGTTCTGTTTATGTAGGGGCCAGGACGGTCGACACTGACGAAACCACCTATCAGCCTAAAGAGCCCGGAGCCATTAACGGCGGCATCTTTCTGCGTGAAGCCCAGGTAACGACTCCTTCTATAACCATTAATGTGCCTTCCGTGGATGAATACCTCGAAAAGGTTAAGAATGCCGGAGGGACGATCGTCAAACCCAAAGAAGCCATCGAGAACATGGGTTTTTTTGCCTATGTAAAGGATACTGAAGGCAACATCCTCGGGCTTTGGGAAGATATTCCCCAGGGTTAGTATTTTAATGCATCACACAAAAACAATCATTTTCGTTTTTTAAGCTAAAACAGAAGGGGCTTTCATTGAACTTATTCAACTGCCTTATTGCAAATCATTTTATTTGTATGAGAAAAATATTCTGGATATTTCCTCTTGTGTTACTTTCCTGCAAGACAAAACAAACCGTCGGCAAACCACCTGTTGAAATTGTGAAGAACATTCCCGCATGTGCCCTGACTGCACTCGAAAAGACCATGGATTACAACAACGAGCTGAAAAAGTTCACTGTTTTTCACAAAGACACCGTGATAGAAATAGAGAAAAAACTAATCGGAACCACGCTTTTCACAAGTATACTGGACCTGAAGGCTTCTAGTCAGTACCTGTGGCTGATCCGTAAGGATAAGGCCGCACAGGAAACAGACTCTATACTGATACATTGCATAGGACAGGACCCTACGCTGTCCGTAGAATCCGAATTCCGGACAGACTCCTGCGAAATTCTGAAGACCGAAGCAATATTCCATGAAAACGGCGACCCTAAAGAAATGACCACGAGGTCCGTTAAGCTATAAGCCATATTGAAAAACCCTTTTGTGTAACCGGAGTTACACAGTTCCTGACGAATGTCCGTATTTTCGCAATATAATATTATAACTATGGATCTTATCTACAAACCTTTTCCGTGGTACCTCTCCGGTTTCCTGATCGGACTGGTGATGCTTCTGCTCATTTACATGGGGAAAAACTTCGGAATGTCTTCCAACCTTCGTACCCTGTGTTCCGTTTTCGGGGCCGGTAAATATTCTGACTTCTTTAAATTCAACTGGAAGGCCCAGCGCTGGAACCTCATGGTGGTCCTCGGGGCCATGATAGGCGGTTTTATCACCGTCCACTTCCTGTCGGATGGCAGTGGCGTGAATATTAACCCGGAAACCATTGCTCAACTCAGTGAATTGCACATCGATGCCCCGGAAGGTAAATTGCTTCCGGATGCTGTGTTCGGGATGGAAAATGCCTTTACGGTCAAAGGATTGCTCATCCTGCTGGCAGGCGGGTTCCTGGTGGGGTTCGGATCACGGTATGCGGGGGGATGCACCTCCGGGCACGCCATAAGCGGTATCAGCAATCTGCAACTTCCCTCGTTGATCGCCGTTATCGGTTTTTTCCTGGGCGGGCTGCTTATGGCACATTTTATATTGCCGTTTATTTTTTGACGTAGGGTTATTAGACTTATGATATAAGACATTGGACTTATGACCTAAAAAAACAGTCTTAAGTCCAAATAAATTATTTATACATGAAATATATCAAATTCTTGCTTGTCGGTATTTTTTTCGGGATCGTTCTCACCAAATCGGAGGCGGTGTCGTGGTACAGGATCTATGAGATGTTCCATTTTCAGTCCTTTCATATGTACGGTATTATTATGGTAGCCATATTTACCGGGCTTATCGGTATACAGCTATTTAAACGCAGGGGAATAAAAAATACGGAAGGCCAAAAAATACAGATCGCAGATAAAGACAAAGGTGTAACCCGTTACCTGGCCGGAGGTATCCTCTTCGGACTGGGGTGGGCACTGGCCGGAGCCTGTCCGGGCCCCATGTATATCCTGCTGGGGGCAGGGTTCTGGAGTATGGGTATTGTTATTTTGGGAGCGTTGTCAGGGACTTTTGTTTACGGCCTGCTTAAGAATAAACTTCCTCACTAATGTGAGTTTCTACATAAGCTAAAAACGTCATTGCTAACCCTGCCTTAAGCAGCTTGAGCCAGCCCTGAGTTTATCGAAGGGTGGCAATCTCATGAAGGCAAGCGGCAACTTCTAATGGCATACGTAAACCTGCCAGGAGACTGCCGACGCTTCGCTCGCAGTGACCTATTAAACATCATTACATTTTATGCACAAGCCCGCCGGTATTGACCTGACGGGCTTGATCTTTTATTAAAATGCGGTAGTACGTCAGTTTTTCACCGGTAGAAAACCGTATTTTTCTGAATAGTACAGCATTTGCTCTTCGAAACTTCCGGGCTGAGTCACTTTAATCGCGGTGATCTCGCCTGCTTCATCGGTTTCAGGTACCAGCACCGGGTTTACGAATCCGCTGTATGGGGCTGACTTAAAGGCTTTGTTCCTGTCCAGGACTTCTTTGTGTATCTCCTGGTCTACTTTTACGCCATAGTTCTCTACCAATGCTTTTGCAGCTTCGTAATCGCCTTCGGACTTCATGCGCTGGGTTTCCCGGAGCAATTCGCCAAACAGCGTTCTCAGCTTGTCGTAATCATTGATATTGTAGTAAGTCTTCCCGTCTCTGTTTATCTTTTCGATAACATTGTCCTTTTTCCCTTTTTCAAACACCCAGGCAGACACCCACTGACGGTTGCGCATATGTGCTTCTTCTACATTGCTGCCGAGTTCCAGGCGGACAAGCTGGGTTAACAACCCGTTGCGGATATATCCATCATATTCGGCCATGGCCAACTTGCGGTAATCGTCTGTCAGGCGGAGTTCCTGTAATTTCGGGTCCATGATATAGTACAGCCCTACGAGGTCGGCCCTACCCTCTTCCAGTGTGGAAGCGTAGTTTTTAAGGGTTTCCTTGGTCTCTCCCACACCGGGGTTGAGCTTTCCGGAAGCGTGTCCGATCACTTCGTGTAGTGCAGTATGTATTTTTCCACCGAGCTTCCCGTATTTTTCAGCGAGCTCCAGTTCTTCTTCGTCGTTTACAAATTCTTTCAGGCGGTCGCTGCTTCCGGCATTATTATAGGCTTCGATGATGTTGCCCAGGGACACCGATTTGGAGCCGTGCGCAGCCCTGATCCAGTTGGCATTGGGCAGGTTTACCCCGATGGGTGTGCTCGGCGAGGCATCGCCTGCTTCTCCGGCCACAACAACAGTTTTATAAGACACTCCCACCACATTTTCCTTTTTGTGCTCAGGCATTAGCGGGGAATGGTCTTCAAACCATTGTGCATTGTGGGCCAGGACCTCCATTTTCTTTGACATCTCAAAATCCTTGATCTGTACGATGGCCTCGTAAGATCCGCGGTAACCTTTGGGATCGTTATACACTTCGATAAAACTGTTTATATAATCTATATTGCCTTCTGTGGCTTCGGTCCAGGCTACGTTATAGTCGTCCCAGCTCTGCAGGTCTCCCGTTTTGTAATATTCGATAAGGAAGCCGAGGGCCCTGGCCTGTTTTTCATTTTCAGCAACTCCTTTGGCCTTTTCCAGCCAGTAGATGATCTTATCTATGGCCGCTCCGTACATTCCACCGCTCTTCCAGACTTTTTCCACCAGCTTTCCATCCTGCTTTACGAGTTTTGAATTAAGACCGAAGGAAAGTGGTTTTTTCGGGTCGGGCGACTCCATCTTTGCATAAAAGGCATCCACTTCGTCTGCAGTGATCCCTTCGCCATAGAAGTTCACAGCCGACCCTTTTATCAATCCTTTGGAAGCATCCAGGTTTACCTTTTTTGCATCTTTATCACTAAAAAGGACATCCACTATGGCACTGTCCAGTTCTGTACCGGTCTCTGTCAACAGGGAATCCAGATATTCCCTGGAAAACCCGGATTTTATCTTATCGTTGGAATAGTGGTGGTGGATGCCGTTGGAAAACCACACCCGTTTCAAATAGGTCTTAAAGGCATTCCACTCTTTTGAATCTTTATTTCCAGTATAGCTGGTATACACATTTTCCAGAGCCTTTCGTATGGCGAGGTTGTAACGGTAGTTTTGGTCCCACATAATATCCCTGCCAGACAGTCCGGCTTCCACGAGATAATACACCAGTTTTTGTTCTTTTAAGGTGAGGTTTTCCCATCCGGGGATCTGGTAACGAAGTATTTTCAGATCGGCAAATTGGTCTACAACATATTCAAACTTCTTTTCAGCAACCGGTTCTTTTTTCTCCGCATGCTGTTTTTTTTCGTCAGCACAGGAAAAGAACATTCCTGCGGCCAGCGAAAGACTTAAAAATGTTTTGATATTCATCATTATTTGATTTTTTTGAATGCAACAAAAATAATGATTATATAACAAAGGAGGGGGTTGGTGTTATAATTATAATTTTTATGAAAAGGAGCTACATACAATCTCTCTCTTCTACAAAAAAACCGATGCGTTACTGCATCGGTTTTTGTTATAAATTGTCGGTGTTAATTATCCACCGAAGTCGTCGAATCGAACATTTTCGGGTGGTACGCCGAAGTCGTCACACATTTTCTCCACCGCTTTGTTCATCAGGGGAGGTCCACAGAAATAGAACTCTATGTCTTCCGGTGCATCGTGCTTGGTGAGATACCGGTCTATCACAGCCTGGTGTACAAACCCGAGGAAACCATCGCCTTCACTATCATCAACATCCTTCTTTTCTTTCCAGTTGTCCTCCGGAAGCGGTTCGGACAATACTACATAGAACTTAAAGTTAGGGAATTCCGCTTCCAGTTCTTTGAAGTGATCCAGGTAGAATAATTCTCTTTTGGAACGCCCTCCGTACCAGTAGCTTACTTTTCTTCCTGTCCTCAGTGTCTTGAAGAGGTGATACAGGTGCGAACGCATAGGCGCCATACCGGCCCCACCACCTACGTATAGCATTTCGGCTTCGGAAGGGTTGATGAAGAATTCACCGTAAGGTCCTGAAATAATTACTTTATCACCTTTTTTTCTTGAGAAAATGTAGGAAGATGCTATTCCGGGATTTACGTCCATCCAACCGTTTTTGGCACGGTCCCAGGGTGGGGTGGCCACACGTACATTGAGCATGATCTCACGCCCTTCAGCCGGATAAGAGGCCATTGAATAGGCCCGCTCTACGGTTTCGTCGTTTTTCATGGTCAACGGCCACAGGTTAAACTTATCCCATTCCATTTTGAACTTATCGGGTTCTCCCGGGTGTTCTTTGGGGTGGGCTTCAATATCTATATCTTTAAAATCGACCACACATTTGGGGATCTCTATCTGTATATATCCTCCGGGTTGATAATCCATATCTTCGGGGATCTCTACTACGAACTCCTTTATAAACGAGGCTACGTTGTAGTTCCTCATCACAGTGGCTTCCCATTTCTTAATTCCGAATACTTCTTCCGGAACTTCAATGGTCATATTCTGTTTTACTTTGACCTGGCAGCCGAGACGCCATCCTTCGGCAATCTCTTTCCTTGTAAAGTGCGGTTCTTCGGTAGGAAGGATATTTCCTCCTCCTTCCAATACCCGGCATTTACACTGAATACAGGTACCACCACCACCACAGGCAGATGGTAGAAATATTTTGTTGTTCCCTAGTGTAGACAAAAGGGTTCCTCCAGAAGACACCTCCACATCCTTTTCACCATTGATGTGCAGTGACACGGGTCCGGAAGGCACTAATTTAGCCTTGGCCCCTAAAAGAATGGCAACAAGCACTAAAATCAACAATAAAAATATAACTATACTGGCTAAGATTACTGAATAATCCATATCTATATATAAAAACGATTTACAATGAAACTCCCATAAAACTCATAAAGCCTATCGCCATAAGTCCGGTAATGATAAAGGTAATTCCCAGTCCGCGCAAGGGTGCGGGAACATTGGAATAGGTGATCTTTTCCCTGATAGCTGCAATGGCCAGTATGGCAAGAAACCAGCCTATACCTGATCCTATACCATAGATTGCAGATTCTCCAACCCCGCCAAAGTCCTTTTGCTGCATAAACAGCGAGCCACCGAGAATGGCACAGTTCACCGCGATCAAGGGAAGGAATATCCCCAGGGCACCGTACAGGGCCGGGGCAAATTTTTCCACTATCATTTCCACCAGCTGTACCATGGAAGCGATAACCGCAATAAACATGATAAAGCTAAGGAAACTCAAATCGATATTGGCATACTCGGCTCCGAGCCATGATAAAGCACCGGGCCTCAACAGATAATTATCGAGCAAAAAGTTAATGGGGACCGTTATAGCCAGTACGAAAATAACGGCTGCTCCCAGGCCTACGGCTGTCTTTACCGTTTTAGACACCGCCAGGTAAGAACACATGCCCAGAAAGTAGGCAAAGATCATGTTCTCTATAAAGATACTTTTTACAAAAAGATTTACGTAATCCATTTTTCTGAATTTTTATAAGGCAGGTAGGCCTTTTTATTCTTTTTCTATTAATTTTCTATTCCTGGAACGTTGTATCCATATGAGTATACCTACGGTCAGCAAGGCCATTGGCGGGAACAACATAAACCCATTATTTTCATACCCGAGTGCATACAATCCGGTAGATTCTGCCAAAGTTACTCCTTTATGTCCCAGAACTTCCAGGCCGAACAGTTTTCCCGATCCCAGTAATTCCCTGAAAAAAGCTACTACGATAAGGATAAGTCCGTAACCTGCAGCATTTCCTATACCGTCCAGAAAGGATTTCCAGGGGCCATTACCCAGGGCAAAGGCCTCAAGGCGTCCCATTACGATACAGTTGGTAATGATAAGCCCGACAAATACAGACAACTGCTTACTCACATCATAGGCAAATGCCTTGAGCACCTGGTCTACCAGGATCACAAGGGAAGCTACGACGACCAATTGAACTATAATACGGATACGGCTGGGGATCAAATTACGGATCAGCGATACGATAACGTTACTGAATGCCAATACTGCCATTACAGCCAGCGTCATCACTACCGCAGGTTTTAATTGCACGGTTATCGCAAGTGCCGAACATATTCCCAGTACCTGTACGGTAATAGGGTTATTATCGTTTAAAGGATCAGATACCAGTTGCCTGTTCTGCTTGGAGAACAGCGGTTCTTTTTCCTCGGACACAAAAAGAAATATCGGTGATTTTTCAGCTTTTTTACTCATGACGTCCTATTAATTTAGTGCTAATTGAGTTTTTTCTTTCTTAAAATACGGCAGGTAGTGCAACAAACGCTCTTTTACCATGTCCGTTACACCGTCCCCGGTAATTGTTGCCCCGGAAATGGCATCAACTTCATTATCTCCTTTAGTGCCACTACCTTTGGAAACTGTAATACCTACCAGCTCGTCCTGGCCATCAAATATCTTCTTGCCTTTAAAAGAATCCTGAAACCATGCCTGGGTAATTTCCGCCCCGAGTCCGGGAGTTTCTCCTGCATGGTCAAAACTTACTCCTTTTATGGTATTCAGATCGTCCTCAAGTGCAATATAACCCCAGATAGCGTTCCAGAGCCCTGCTCCTCTCAAAGGTACAACATAATATTTCTTCCCTTCCACTTCTGCGATGTACAAGGGGTAATGCTGTTTATCTTCAGGCAGCTTCAACTCCTTATTCAAGTCCACATCAAAGGCAACTGACTGTTCGTCCACCGAACCGTCAGATACGAGTGATAACTCTTCCTTTATATAATTTTTATATTTTTCTTCTGCAGCTTCTCTTTCTACTTCAATGCCAATAGTCCCGAGAATATTCTGCATCTTCTCTTTTTTTACATTCTCACTTTGCTTGGGTTTTAGCGATGTTGCCGCAAAAGCCAGTGAAAATGCAACGATCACCACCATGACTATCGCAAAAATAAACGTGTATAAATTACCTTCTCTGTTCATTACTAAGCGGTTTTAAGTTTAGATGCGGCCAGCCTTTTCTTTCTTCTTTTTATGTTGGCCTCTACTACGTAGTGATCTATGGTCGGTGCAAATACGTTCATCAGCAAGATACCGAGCATTACACCTTCCGGATAGGCAGGGTTGAATACCCGTATCATAATACAGAAGAACCCGACCAGTATACCGTAGATCCATTTCCCTTTGGTGGTCTGTGCGGCAGACACAGGGTCTGTGGCCATAAACACGATCCCGAAAGCAAAACCTCCAACCAGCAAATGCTGATACCAGGGGAAGCTCATCAGGTCGTTAGCACTCCAGGCGTTAAAGAGAAGCCCCATGATGGAACCTCCGATAATACCTCCGAGCATGATCCTCCAGCTTCCTACTCCGGTGAAGATAAGCATTGCCGCTCCTACCAGTATTAAAAGGGTCGAGGTTTCTCCTACTGATCCGGGAATGGCTCCGCTGAACATGTCGAACATACTGAAATGTACATCGTGTCCCGCAGCAAGGCTTCCGAGTATGGTCTCTCCGGAAACGGCATCCACGTTGGTAGCTTCGGAAACCCAAACTTTGTTACCAGACATATATGTAGGATATGCAAAAAATGCAAAAGCCCTGGCTAACAAAGCGGGATTCAAAATATTCATCCCCGTACCGCCAAAGGCTTCTTTTCCTATTAACACTGCAAAGGCTACAGACACTCCGATCATCCATAGCGGTATATCTACCGGCATGATCATGGGGACCAGCAGTCCGGTGACCAGGAACCCTTCATTGACCTCGTGCCCCCTGTATACGGCAAAAATAAATTCTATCGTAAGTCCCACAGCATAGGAAACAACGATCATGGGAAGTACTTTCCACAAACCGTGTGTAAACGCCTCCATAAAGGCTACATCACCACCGTTGAGCTGGTGTAGGTATTGGTATCCTGTGTTGTAGATACCATATATCAATGCCGGGACAAGCGCTAAAACCACAGTGATCATGGTACGCTTCAGGTCCACTGCATCACGGATGTGCGCTCCTTTTTTAGTGGTGTGGTTCGGCACATATAAAAAGGTATCGAGAGCATTGATCGCAGGCGCGAACTTCTCCCACTTCTCTCCCTTACCAAAGGGCTTTTTTAGTTGATCTATTTTATTTCTTAAAAACTTCATAGCTTATATATTAACCAACTTCTTTTATCATTAAATCCAGTCCCTGTCTGATGATATCCTGGGCCTCTATTTTGGAAGTACAGGCATAATCGATCAATGCAAAGTCTTCGGGAGCCACTTCGTAGATCCCCAGATGTTCCATTTTCTCGATATTGTTTACCATACAGGCTTTGAGCAATTGCATGGGATAAACATCCATGGGCATTACCTTTTCCATTTCGCCGGTAACCACCAGTGCCCTTTCTTCTCCGTTAAGATTGGTATTCACCTTGTATTTCTTCTTAGGGAACAGCCAGGAAAAAGAAGTGTGGTGCATGCTCGGTATATTGTTGTCCTTAAACGGCAACCAACCGAACATTCGATATTCATTTCCTTCCGGTATTACGGTAACCGTATTGTGATAGTATCCGAGAAAACTGTTTCCTGCTATTTTATCTCCTGTAAGCACGTCTCCACTGATGATCCTTACATTGCCGGAATCGTTTTTCACCAGGGCATTGATACCAGAACCTATCTTAACCCTATAGTATTGCGGTTTCTCTATCTCAGACCCGGCAACGGCCACAATACGGGTGGTGTCGAGCTGTCCTGTACGGAACAGCTTACCGATGACAGCCACATCTTCAGGGTTGATAACCCAAACCCGTTCTCCGGCATTTACAGGATCTATATGATGTATCTGAACTCCTACATTACCCGAGGGGTGCGGCCCGGAAACTTTGTGGAGCTCCACACCTTTCACCTCGTTGAGGAACGAAGACGATTTTTTGTTTACAGACAGGTGTGTTTTTCCCGCAGTGAGTTTCGCTACGGCATCGATACCTGCCTGGAAGTCCTCTTCCCTTCCCTGGAGTACAAACTCCACATCCGCTGCCAGAGGAGCACTTGCATAAGCCGAAATAAATATGGCTTTCGGAGTCTCTTCGGGATTGGCAATAACGTCATACGGCCGCTGACGAATAAAAGGCCAGCAACCGCTTTCCAACAGGTATTCTTTAATCTCTTCTGCCGAAAGCTGCCCGGGATCTTTGGCTCCAAACTCTTTATAGTCATCCTGGTTGTCGGCATCGATAACCACTTCCAGTATCCTGCGTTTGGCGCCTCTTCTTATTTCTGAGATTGTCCCACTTACCGGAGCTACGAACTTTATCTTTTCGTTATACTTAGAGAAGAAAATAACATCACCTGCTTTTATTTTTTCTCCCTCCTTCACAACCATTTTAGGAGTAATGCTGTGAAAATCTGTGGGTTTTAGTGCGAAGGTTTTAACTCTCGGGGCATCCGAAACTACTTTTTCCGCCTCCCCTTCCAAGTTGATATTCAAACCTTTTCTGATACGAATGTCATTGGACATGTTACAATAAGATTGTTTTGAAAAATCGGTTATTCAAAAATTCATGCAAATTTATAAATTTATAGGGTATTTATTCATGCTGACAAAGCACAGTTTTTGCTATTTATATCCATTCTAAACAATATTTTTAATCCGGCAATCCTATAATGTGTCAATTTGACAATGAGGTCAGATCAATCGGGATAAAAAATCTGAAATAATCAATCTGAAACGTCTTTTGTTTATCTTTACCGCATTATGCATAGAAAAAAGTATTTATTCCTCCCCTTTACCGGCCTGCTTATGTTCTTTAGTCTGTATACCAAAGCACAAGCCGAAAAAGAAATAGCTCCCCCAAAGCACATTAAATCGATCGTGTTCAAAAGTAATAGTGACAACCAGGGCGATCAATTTCCCTTAATAATGCTGGGCGATACCTTTACCCTCTCGTTCGACGACCTGAATGCCCGGGAAGATGATTACTACTACAAGATCGTGCACTGTAATTTCGACTGGACGCCTTCTGACCTGCTTAAGTCACAATATCTGGATGGTATGGACAACCAGAGGATACAGGATTACAGGAATTCGGTAACCACACTTCAACCCTATTCGCATTACGACCTTACCCTTCCCAATTCCCGTACAAGGCTAAAACTGTCCGGAAATTACATTCTGAAAATTTACGACAAGCGCGACAACCTCCTCTTTTCAAGGCGGTTTGTAGTATATAAAGACCGGGTCTCCGTGGGAGTGGTGTTGAAAAGAGCCCGGGAAATGTCGGTCATTCGGGAAAAACAGGTGGTGCAGTTCACCATAAACAGCAATAACCTCTCCCTGGTAAACCCGCAACAGGAAGTAAAAGTGGCCATCCTGCAAAATCACAACTGGAATACGGCCATCACAGGGATAAAACCTCAGTTCTATTCGGGCAACCAACTGATCTACAAGTACGACAAAGAGACCGCATTTGACGGGGGCAATGAATACCACTATTTTGACAACAAGGAGATCCGGGCTTCCTCCAGCACCATAGCCAGGGCCGAACTTCTCGACATATACAACACCTACCTGTTTACCAATACCGTACAAAAAGATGTTCCGTATACCTATTACCCGGACATCAACGGAGATTTTCAGATCAGGACCCTGGATGGCAATGCCAGGGATAACGATACGGAAGCCGACTACGCCGATGTACACTTCAGCCTTAAATACACCCAGGAAACAGGGTTGAACGATGTCTATGTCTACGGAAAGTTCAACAATTACCAGCTCACGGACGAGAACAAAATGACCCTGGATGAAAATAGCGGTACTTTACAGGCTACCATCCGGCTGAAACAAGGGTTCTACAATTACAAATACGTCATGGTAACCCCTCGCGAAACAGACTACACTACGATCAACGGCAATTATTTCGAAACGGAAAACAATTACCTCGTCCTGGTCTATTACCGCAATTTCGGGGATCTGTACGACAGCGTCATCGGCATAGGCAGTGCCTCATCCGTGGATATCTCCAACTGAACCGGTTAGCCGGTATTCGGTGATTACCGATCACCGAATACCGAATACCAACCATCCGGAAAGTGTCGTATAAAAAATTTATTCGCAAATTGGATCAGATAACGTTAAAATTTGTATTTTTGTTTACAGGGACATCCTGATCTGTTTCAGGATCACTCCCGGCATCGTGGTTATATATCCTTAATTTTTTTGCATGATCACACAAGTAACCAAAGGCATAAAGATCTCGGTTATCACCAGTTTTGAAGGTACATTCTTCAAGAACTACAAGATGCACTTTGCTTTCGGTTACAAGATCACCATTGAAAACCAGAGCAAGGACTCCGTGCAGCTGACCTCCCGGCACTGGCAGATCTTCGATTCCCTGAACCATCCCGAATTTGTAGATGGCGAAGGCGTTATCGGAAAAAAGCCCGTACTGAAACCCGGAGAGTCTCACTCCTACAGTTCCGGATGCCTGCTCACTTCCCCCATCGGGGCCATGCGGGGACATTACAACATGGTTAACTTTACCTCTACCCGTAAATTCAGGGTGTATATTCCCACTTTTAAGTTGTGTGCGCCTTTTGCACTTAACTGATCTTTTCCCTTTCTCCCTGAAAAATTATATTTACCAGTATCAGTTTCTATCCATGTTTTTGTAACGAAGTAAAGCCTCTATCAGGTAGTAATCCCCATAGGTTAACGGCACGTCGACTTCGGAGTTTTCCGGGATGTGCCCCACCCCGTGTTTCAGCAAGAATCCACCGTTGGTCCCGGCAGCGGCTATATATTCATCCGTAGTCAGGGTTTTCAGCATGGTCCCGGCATTTTCAAAATATTTTTCTGCGTTTTCACCTGTTGTATAACCACTCAATTCCAGCAAGGCCGAAGCCATAATGGCACCTGCCGAGGAATCTCTCAAAGCATTCGGTATACCGGGCGCATTAAAATCCCAGTAAGGTACCTTGTCTTCGGGGAGGTTGGGATGGTTGAGTATAAATTCGGCTATACGCACTGCCTGGTCCAGGTATTGTTGCTCTCCGGTAGCACGGTACATCACGGTATAGCCATAAAGTCCCCAGGCCTGCCCCCTGGCCCATGCCGATTCGTCGGCAGCTCCCTGGGCCGTTCTTTTTTCTTTTACCGCTCCGGTATTTACATCGTAATTGAGCACATGGTAGGAACTGTTGTCTTTCCGGAAATGGTTTTTGAGTGTCGTATCGGCATGTGTTACTGCAATATCGTAGTAAAACGGATCCCCGCTATGTTCCGAAGCCCAGAACAGGAGTTCGAGGTTCATCATATTGTCAATGATCACCAGGTAGTCGTCATTACGGGAATCCCAGGACCTGATGCAGCCCACAGTTTCATTGAACCTGGAAGCCAGGGACTTTGCACTGTTCATCAGTATTTCTTCATAAAGCGGTGATGGATTTAGCCGTTCGGCATTGCCAAAACTGCAAAACATCATAAAACCGAGATCGTGCGTTGTGGTGTTGAACTGCTCCCTGGCCAGGACCTCCATAATGCGATCGGCTTCCCCTTTCAGTTTTTCATTGCCGAGATCTTCGTGGAGATACAACAGGGTCCCGGGATAAAATCCACTGCACCACCACCCGGAACCGCTGGTTTCCAGTTTATCCTTCCCTGCATTATAGGTTTTGGGGAAGCTGTCTTCGGGAAGGTTTTTCATCATATATTCATACTGGTCTGAAGCCCGTTGCAACACTGCATCTACCCGAGCGTGAAAATCGTTCTTGTTATCCCGGCAGGAGATCAGGGCTGTCAAAACCAGGACGAATGCAAAGCGGGTTATTTTGTTTGTCATTTTTAAGTTATTACGTATCATTTTTGTTTAAGAAACTGTTTAAATTGTATCCTTATTTCTCATAGAATTTACGCAGGGAAACCTCAACAACCTTTACCGGGGTAGCCTGCGTGTTTGCCACTCCCTCCCCGTCTATCTGTTCCACTTTTTGTACAAAAAGGTGTAATTCCTCCCTGCTCTTCCAGAGTTCCGTATCGTATAGCGGTTCCCATTGTATCAGGGAAACAGATGTAAGGTCTTTTATTACCCAGTTGTCGTCCCCGGGAAGGGTAAACCGGGCCATAGCGGCCTTGTTCCCCCTTTCAGCATCGCGAAAGAGCAGGTATAACCGTGTTTTACGGCCTTCACTCCCCACCAGGAGTTGCGGACGGGATATGGGAATGCTTTTGGTCCCTCCTCCTCCAAGGTCAAAAGGTGTACTTCTGAACTTTGTGGTGATATTTTTCCATCGCGTACCGTTATTATACACGATCTGATATTGAGGAATGTCCTTCTCTTTCCAGTATGTAGCAATATATGGGTTCCCACGCTTGTCTGAAGCCATAGTGGTCTGGTTTATGAGCCCGCTGCCCTCGGGGATCTTCCAGGCATACTCGGCCGTTGCGGCCGTAATCGGGAGGCTGTATTTCTCTCCTGTTGATCTTTCCCAGCTTATCCCGCCGTCACGGGAACGGGCATAGCAGAGGTCATGGTTGGAAGACACATCCCATGTTTCCCGCCATACCCAGGACAGATGAATGGTCCCTTCCTTATCGACACAAGCCTGCCAGTATGCGCTTCGCTGTCCTTCTCCGTCTATGAGATTGCCATGTCGTTGTACCCATTCTTTCTTTGCACTATTATAAGCATTCACTACCATATTTCCCCGACCTGAACTTCCGGAACGATAGAAGAACAGGAGATTTCCGCCGGGCAATGCGTAGAACTCCGGGTAGGTGACCTTTTGCTCTTCCTTCCCGGTCATGGGAATTTCTTCGCCCAGTTCCAGTCCGAAAGGCACCTTGCTTCTGGCATACCTCAGCGGGGTATTATGGTGATCCCAGGCTAGGTGCAGATATCCTTCCCCGTCTGCCGCAATGCTGATACTGTTGTGGGCATCGGCAGTATTTCCTCTGTATGGTGTTTGTTTTACTTTCCAGTCGGTATCTCCCAGCTTCCGCTTTCCGAGAGTAAGAAACCCCTCTGCATTGTAATAGGCAATGAACTGTGTTGTTTTATGGGTTGTCAGGGCATTTTTACGGAATATCACAGCGTTTATGGAATTGTTTGCCCACCCTTCACCCACCGTGGTTTCCCGGATCTTTTTCTGTGCAGGGCTCACAAAAAAGGAAAACAGGACGAGGGGTGTGATAAACACTAATTTCCGATTGATATTTTTTGTTGTAATGCCAGTCATTTTTACCGTTGTTTTGTCTGATATCCCCGGGGACACAATGCATTGTGCCCCTACAGTTTTGTGGCCCTTTGTACGGTTACATTCCGGGCGTAATAGAAGGTCTCCGTTTCCGGGCCGGGGGAACCGGAAGATCCTTCCATTTGCAGATTGATGATCAGCCACAGGGGTTTCCCTGTGAAATTTGCCCTGTGGGTCCCTGTCTTTTTCCCGTCAATAAAATAGTCTATGGTTACCATTTCATCATCCGTTCGTTTCAATACCGCAGTATATTCATGCCACTTCTCCATCGCATCCGGAATGTTCTTCTTAATGGTAGATACTTCCGCGGGAGTGATGAACGTATTTTGCCAGTTGAAGGTATCGCCCTTAAATTCCAGTATATCGCTTTCCGGGGGCCAGCCGTCTACCGCAGTCAGCCAGAATGCAGGCCAGGTACCTTTGGCGACAGGGGCTTTGAATTCACCCGATACCCTGTACCACGGGTATTCCTCGCTTATTGTAAGATGATGTTTGGCATGCACCGCTCCGGAATGGTAGCTGATCTGTTGGTACGGCGGTTTGCTGCTTTTTCCTTCGTTCTTCTCAACAGGTGTGGCCTTTATCTGTAATATTCCATCATTCAGCGTCACCTGCTCCCGGTTTTCAGATCCTGCATACATCCGCGCCGAACCGTTGTGATCGTTACCCCAGGGATACAGGTAATTCCAGTCTTTTTCAAAATTGTCATATCCGGCGAATGAAGTACTGTCTATTACGGTTTCCCAGTCGGGCTGCTGCTCTTTTTTCGGGTAATAGGCATGGTCCCGCTGCACTTTTTCTCCGTTCCATATTCTTTTCTGGGTCCAGTTGGCAGGCGGATCGGTCCAAAACTGGGTATCGGGCGCCAATCCCAATACCAGGAATACTTCCGTACACAGGTACAGGCTCCCGGTGGAAAGGTAACCTTCCGCTATTTCGGGGTCACGGCCGTAAAATCCGAGGGTAAGCCAACCGTTTCCGTCAAACATATCAGGGGCGGTGTGGTGCTTTTTTACAACGGCATACAAGGCGGAACGCACCTGTGCAGGATTCAATTCATCCGGCAATTTTTGCAACAGGGCCATTTGCGACAAAGCCTGGAAAGCCCCGTACCTGTAAGGCAGTGACCTGCCTATGGGCGGATAAGTACCATCGGGCGAAATCAGTCTTTCCTGTATGGCGGCATAGCGTTGCGCCCTTTCCATAAACAAACGGTAGTCGCGGAGAAAAGCCTTATAACGCCATCCTTCCAGGGCTTCTTTTGTTTCTTTTAAAACCACTCCTATATCTAACAGCATGGGCTGAATGACATAGCTATTGTAATAATCCCAGTGAAAATCCGGGCCGTCTCCATACATACCATCTCCGAGATACCACTCCTTGTGCTTGTTGAGCGCATATTCGATGCGGACCATATCCGCCTGGCCTTCGAATTTCAGCAGGGCTGCTTCTACCATAGCCGTGAACAACAGCCAGTTGCTGTATGCGGGGGAAATTTCGCGGGTGGACTTCAGGACCTTAAGCACATTGGCCTGCGTTTGTTTGTCCAGTCCTTCCCATAACTGTACGGGAGCTCTCAGGAGCCCCTGGGCAAAAAAAGCGGCATCGACCAGGGGTTGACCGCCTTCGGTAAAGTTCATAAAATCGGGAGAATCCGGATCGGTAGCATTATGAATACTTTTAAGGGTGAGCTGTATATATTTTTCCCGGAGCCTGCCTTCTTCGGTCTTATCCGGGCCGAGTTCCAGCCACGGTGCTATTCCCGACAGGGTTCTGCCGAACGCTTCCAGGTAGGTGACCTGTTTCCGGTCTCCCCAGGGATGGGCAGTGGTCTCTACGGGCATGGTCTTTTTCAGTTCGTTTTTGCTCAGGGCTTCCAATACCGGTTCTGCTATCTTTACCAGGCTGGCCACAAAGTATTCCCTAGCCTGTTTACCATCCGGGGAAACCTGTTCCCTCTGTTGTGCAAACCCTGTGGAGATCAGGATAAATATTAACAAAAACAGGACGATACGGCGTTTATGCATATTTTGTTTTTTTGATGTTCTATGGTTATTCAGGATTATTCTTTATCACATATTCGGGCGGACACCTGTTTATCCATGCTATAAAATTTCATGGTACCAAACCTAGAGCCGAACATATTTTAGTTCTTTCTATTTGGGAAAGGGCGGAAAATATTCCGCCCCTGTCTTTCGGATTGCAATCCGAAAATAAAAATTCTTTCTGAATTTTAATATCCCGGGTTTTGTTCGAGGGTGCCATCCTTGTTGAGCTGTATTTCCTGTAAAGGGATGGGCAACAACAGGTGGGTTTCGGTCAGGCCTCTTATCTGCATGCCGTTCGGGGCACCGGTATTGAGCTGTGCCCTTTCCAGCAGGGTCCCGGTGCGCATCAGGGTCATCCTTCGGTTTTCCTCACCGACCAGTTCCCGTACTCTTTCATCGAGTATGAAATCCATATCGATATCGGCTGCGGTTACCAGCGGGGCGTTGGCCCTTTCACGTATGGCGTTGACCGATATGGCAGCTTCTGCCTGTTTACCCTGCATAAGCTGTGCTTCGGCACGGAGGAGGTAGGTTTCTCCCAGGCGCATGAGAATAAAATCTTTCCACATGCCATAACCAAAAGTATCCCTGGGGTCGAACTGCCTCCATTTCATTGTGTAAGGGTTGATAATAAAGAGGGTATCCGCTCCCATATAGGGCACTTTTTGTCCGTAATTTTCGTCATCAGGGTCGTTATACCAATGTTCCCTTCGGATATTGTAACGGGAATTTCGCATATCGCCTACTTCATAAAGATCATACAATACCCAGTTGTTCAGGCGCATCCTGGACAGTCCCCTTCCACCCAGGGAATCAGCCGGAAGCATCCCCTTACGGTTGTGATAGGCCCCTCCCCATACCCGCCGTTGTTGCGGGTTTCCGGTCATTCCTCCGGGGACATCACTGGGGTTTTCGGCTTCCAGTACCCAGATGGCTTCCGTATTGCCCTGTGACCTTCGCTGGTTGCCATAGATAAACATATCGGAAAAAGGGTCCCCGGGTTCGGAGGAGTTCGCTCCGTAACGTTCGGTGACCAAGCTGTATTTTCCGCTGTCTATTATGAGGTTACATTGCTCTTCGGCTTTGGCAGCCTCCCCCATACGCAGGTAGGCCACGGCAAGCAAGTGGGCGGCGACATACTTATTTACTCTCCCTTCTGCAGGGGCCCCATCTACTTCAGGCAACGTATTTAACGCAAAGAGGAGATCCTCCTCTATCAAGGTATTTATCTCTTCCAGGGATGCCCTTACATAATCGGTCCTGGGTTCTGACAGGGGCTCCGTGGTAAGGGGAACTCCTCCGAAACAGGTGCCGAGTATATCGTAGGAAAGAGCACGGAAAAACCGGGCTTCGGCATTGACCCTGTTTTTATCTTCTTCGGTCATATTGTCAATCACCAGTTCCGGATCTTCCATATCCGCGATAATGATATTGGCATTATAGATCATTTCGTAAGCCCATTGCCATGTAAAATAGGCAGCATCGTCGTCTGAAGTCAGCAGGTCGTATTCAAAATAGGGCACTTCAATACTTTCGGGCTGGGTAGGCCATACGATATCGGTACCGGACTGCCATACACTCAGCCAGCCCTGACGGTCGTCCTTGGAATACCAGGTACTCAAATGATTGTACAGTCCGATGATAGAGGATTCAGCTTCACCGGCGCTGGATATGGGTTTCAGTTCGTAATCGGACCTGACCTCCTCGTCTAAAAAGGATTTGCTGCAGGAGGCAAAAAGCAACAGCCCGAAGCAAAAACAACTTATCGGTTTTATATATGTGTTCATTTTTCTCAGTTTTTTTGATTATTAGTGGAATTCATCTACAACGACAGGTTCAGTCCGAATGAAATAGTCCTTACCAGCGGGTAATTATTCTCCCAGTTATTGGATCCTCTGCCATCATGATCGTTTTCAGGGTCCCACCCTATCCAGTCGGTAAATGTATAAAGGTTTCTTCCTGCCAGGTAGAGCGTTAAACTGTTCACCCCGTAGGTTTCCAAAAAGGACGAGGGCACGGAATAACTCAGTCTTACGTCTTTTATACGTATATAGCTATTATCCCTGGGATAACCATAGCCCCTTGTGTTTGTATATCGTAAAGAAGGCCATTTATCGCTCTCGTTTTCGGGAGTCCAGTAACCTACTTCCCGCGGAGTGTTCCTCCGCCCCGCTTCATCAGCATAACTCATATCGGAATTGTTCTTTAAGCCACCCTGAGCTGTTTGCAGAAACACACTCAGGTGAAAATTCTTATAGCGAAAAGTGTTGGTGAGTCCGCCATACCATTTGGGGAGAGTAGTTCCGAGGTAAGTTCTGTCGTTTTCTGCATCTATACTACCATCTTCGTTGAGGTCAGCAAATTTGATATCACCGGGGCGGGCGGTGGGATCCATTCCCGAAGGGTCTTCGCCTTCCTGCCATATTCCTTCCATTTTATAATCGTATATGGCCTCCAAGGGTTTGCCAATAAACCAGCGGTTACCTATATCGTCTTCTCCGTCACCGTAGATATCCAATATCTTGTTCTTGTTTGTGGAGAAATTAATATCGGTCTGCCAGCTGAAGTCCTCTGTTTGTATGTTTACCGTATTTAAGGTTATTTCCAGCCCGGTATTTTGCATTTTTCCCAGATTTTCCCATATCCAGTCCGTACCACTGGCCCTCGGGAGGTTTCGCTGCAACAGTATATCTCTGGTTTTGCTTCTGTAGGCTTCTATACTTCCCCGGATACGGTTATCGAAAAAGCCAAAATCCAGACCGATATTCGCAGAGGCCGTGGTTTCCCAGTTCAGGTCGGCATTCCCTATTCTCCGCACCAGCGACCCTACTCCGACGGCTCCGCCAAAAGGGTAGCGGGCCACCCTGGTCGTCGTTACGGTCTGATTGGCACTTATGGCCTGGTTCCCGGTTTCTCCGTAAGAAAAACGCAATTTTAACTGGTTGACCTTATCGGAACCGGACAGGAAATTTTCATTATGAATATTCCATCCCAGGGCCAGTGAAGGGAACACCCCGTATTTATCGGTATTGCCCCCAAAAGCGGAATAGCCGTCCCGCCTGGCGGTCAGTGTAAACAGATAACGGCTGTCGTAAGTATAATTTACCCTTCCCATTTGCGACAGCAGTGCGGATTTCCAGCTATAAGACCCTTCGGGCACATTATCATCAATATATCCGGGACTTATATTCGCAGCTGCGCTTATATTATTGAAGGACAGTTCGTCATTTACAAACCCTGTGGCTTCTACAGCCGTGGCAAAATATTCGGTTTCCTGGGCACTGTACAGGGCTGTAACATCGATATGATGTTTGCCGAAATCCTTGTTCCAGGTGAGTATGTTTTCTATAACCCAGTTGTTTTCTTCGTTATTCCTTATGTTGGCGGTACCGTTATTGTCGTTGGCCGCACGCCCGGAATAAGTGGCCAGACGGCCCGGGCGATGAACGTAAGATATATTGAGCCTGTATTTAAGCCCTTCTATAAAACCTGGAGTAAGTTCGGCATAGACATTTCCGCTAAGGTTCTTGTCCCTTTCCTCGCGGTCCGTAGCGAGCCCCAGCATCGGGTTTTCAAACAATTGCTCGGGTGACATGGGATATATTTCATATCCGCCTTCATCGTTATAAACCTGCGAATACGGGCTCATAGCCGTGGCAAAGAGGAAGTTTGCCCTTCCGCCGTCGTAGTTGTTGGACGTAAAAAAGGCAGAGGTCCCTACTTTTAAATAATCGGTGATCTCCATGTCGAGGTTGGAACGCAGGCTCACCCGGTTGAACTGGTATCCTTTGACCACTCCTTCCTGGTCCAGGTAACCCCCGGAAACATAATATTTGACCTTTTCCGTACCCCCGGACACACTGATGTTGTGTTCCTGTATGGTCCCGGTCCGGGTTACGGCATCGAGCCAGTCTGTAGTGATCCCGGCATTGTAATTGTCTATCTCGAAGGTGTTGCCAAGTACATCGGTCTGTTCCAGTCCCCTGGCCCGTATATATTCGGCATATTTTTGCACATATGCTTCGGGGCCCCTCGGCTTTAGTTTATGGGACAGGTCTTCTATCCCGGCATACCCGTTATAACTGATCCGGGGTTTTCCGGATAGCCCCCTTTTGGTGGTGATCAGGATCACCCCATTAGAGCCCCGGGTTCCATAAATGGCTACGGCGGAAGCATCTTTTAAAATCTCGATGGATTCTATATCCCCGGGATTAATGTCGTTGGTCGTACCGAAAAAGGGGGAACCGTCTACCACGATAAACGGACCGGTATTAGCGTTGATAGAATTCACCCCACGTATCTGTATCTCTCCCGTACTTCCGGGAACAGATGAATTCTGGTTGATGTTGAGTCCAGCCGTAGTCCCCTGTATTGCCTGGGACAGGTTGGTCACCGGAAGGTTAGAGAGGCGTTCCTTGGGTACGGAAACTACTGCTCCCGTTACATCCGATCTCTTTTGGGTACCGTATCCCACCACTACAACCTCATCGAGCTGGGCAAGATCTTCTTCGAGAGAAATATTGATTACACTTTGCCCGTCTACTGGTACTTCCTGTGTTTTGAAACCTACATAAGAAAATACGAATATGGCATCGGATCCTCCGGTTTCTAATTTGTAATTGCCATCAAAATCCGTAATAACTCCCCGGGAAGTTCCCTTGATCATCACCGAAGCTCCGGGAAGTGGCTGGCCGTCTACCGCAGAGGTAACCTGCCCGGTTATTTCCTGCTGAGCATTAGCAGCAGTTTTCTTTTCATTGTGTGAAGCATCATAAGCATGTAGTGCTACCGTAGAAACGATACTTACGAACAGGGTGCACCAAATGCCATGCAACAGCTTTTTGGTTTGTTTCATAATTTGAAGTTTTTGTTAGTTGGTTTTTGCCTTCCTCTTCGTCTGAAGGAAAGAACATACTGGCTTGTCACTATCTTAAAATCAGGCCTTTTAAAAAACAATCGATTGTAATTTTCAGGTCAAATTCTTTCGAAAAAGCAATTCACCATGGTGTTAGTCGGAGATAAATGTAGAAGAATTTGAAGTCAAAACAAAATTAAATGTACAAATTACATTAAATAAAATATCAAAACAAGTGTATTATCAACAATAAATATCGATCATTATTGCGTTCATCTGATTTTTAACTGCAAAAAATTATTTTGTTAGTACTTTACGGAACTTCAGAAAAAAAATGGTATATGGTTGAAGGGTGAAGTCAAAGGATTTTTTCTTCCTGTGTTTTCTGCAGTTTGCGGTATGTTCAACCTAAATAAAACGCGGCCAAAAGGTAATCCTTGGAAACCTCCGGCCGCGTTCAGGGACAACAAAGGAATCTTGTTTTTCCCCGGAAATAGCTAAATCAAATGTTTTTCAATCCACATCCCACCACACTTTTTCGTGGATACTGTCGTCTCCTCCGAATTGCCTTTGTACGGCCTCCTCATAATTTTCGGTATTGTTAAAGGCTTCGTTATCCGGATAACTGAGCCTTCCCGGAACGGCTACGCCATTGGGCTCGACCAGGTTGTCGGGGTAACCCGTACGCCTCCACTCTGCCCAGGCTTCGTAGCCGAACATATACAAATGCACCCAACGTTGGGTTGCGATCATTTTCAGGGCATTGGCGGGCTCAAAAGCAATTCCGGGCTTGGCCAGGAATTCCCCTACACCCTGGGTACTTCCTGTCCATTGTGCGATAGATGCTTCGATGGCCTGGTTATAAAGGGCTTCAATGTCCCCGCTTATCCACCCGCGTTCTGCGGCTTCGGCCAGGGCAAACAACACCTGGGCATAGGTGACCAGGTATATCGACGCATCCTGGGCATAGATAGCAGGTCCCATCAGGGAATACTTTTCTGTGCTGATGTCTTCTTCTTCGCCAAACTTCAGGCCGGTATATTCGCCACTTGCCCTCGCCGGGTCGCCGTAAACGGGCAGCCTCGGATCGTCTGCCGGCTTCATCTCGGCGACCAGGGTTTCTGTCAGGGCCCACCATTCCCGGTTTCGGTTTACCACCTCGTTATACCAGTAATTCTGATTGTTGGCATCGGCCAGATGATGAAAGACAAGGTTATCACCGTTGGAAGCGAACACCCCGTCTGCATGGGCGGCTTTAAACTCTTCCATCGCCCGGGCGGGAGCTACTTCTGAAAGCCGGAGCGCCATTAACAGGCGGATCGTATTAGCCAGTTTCTGCCATTGAGACATATCCCCGCCATAAATAATATCATTATCTACCTTTTCGGGTTCGATCATCTCCACCGCTTCCTTCAGTTCGTTAAAAAGGTCGTTGTAAATAGATTCCTGGGTGTCATAAGCCGCGGTAAAATTGTCCGCTCCCTGCAAGGCTTTACTATAAGGCACATCGCCCCACCTGTCCGTAACATTCCAGAAGAAATAGGCCTTGAGTATCCTGGCCATGGCCAGTTGATTGGCAATAGGCCCTTCGCTGGCATCGAGGTCGTCCGACTCGATGGCTGCCTGAAGGTTCATTAACGGTTCTTCGTACCAGTAATAAAAACTGGTACTTTCCTGCGGATAGAGCGAAGCCCCCACGTACTGGGTCTCGGCCAGGTATTGTGCCATAAACTCCCCCCTGGGGGATGAGCTCAGGTCCGGAAGGAACAAAGCGGCATTGGCTATAAGCTGAGTTCCCGAAGCTACTCCGGGCTTATTGGGATCGGTGTTGATACTATCGCTGAAATCGCTGCAACCTACAAAAACCAGGCTGCATAGTACTGCTGTTATATATTGGATCGTTTTCATTTTTTCTACGATTTAAAATGTGACATTCAGGTTAATTCCGTACGATCGTACTGAAATAAGCTGTCCGGACTCATACCAGCTGACCGCCTCGCTACCGGCAGAGATCTCGGAAGGATCAAGGCCCTTGGGGGCTTCCTGCCATATCATAGCCGGATTGCGCGCTATTAAAGATATATTGACCGACTTAAAAGGCAGTTTTTCCAGTAATTTATCACTAAAGGAATATCCTAACCTCACTTCCCTCAGCTTGATATAAGAGGCATCGTAGAGCCATTCTTCATAGACCCTTGTACCGAGAGTGTTCCTGTAATAAGATTTCGCATCCACATAAGTACTGACTTCTTCGCCGGTCTGTGCCGAGATCCCGGTGACTTTTACGCCCCCACCATCTTCGACAGGGTCCCTCACGTTGTTCCCCCGGTCGTTCATCGCTGCCGTAACGGGGTCCTGCCCTGTTTTTGCAGCCAGCATTTTGGACCTGCTGAAAAACTGTCCGCCACCCTGAAAATCTATCATGGCAGCGATACTGAACCTGCCTATACGGAAATTGTTCTGAAACCCGCCGGTAAAGTCCGGGAGCACTGTTCCGAAATCGTGTGTGGCATCGGTATACAGCGGCATATTGTCTTCACCCAGCAGTACCTTCCCGGTGTCCGGATCGCGCTGGTAGGCCTGTCCCACCAGGCTGCCGTATGGCTTGCCTTCGTAGGAATTCAGGTAGCTGGTAACGCCGGAATATGTGGTAGAACCATAATTGTACACATCGATCCCCGGGGCCAGCTCTACGACCTCGCTTCTGTTCCTGTTGATATTAAAATTGGTCTCCCATGTAAAATTCTCCGTCTGTACAGGCCTGGCGTTCAATGCCACTTCAAATCCCTTATTTTCGATCAGGCCGGCATTGATCACGGTAGAAGTATATCCGCTGGCCCCTGAAATATCGAGCTTAATGATCTGGTCCTTATTCTTTTGCTGGTAATACGTAAAATCGAGCCCCAGCCGGTTGTTGAAAAAGCGAAGATCGAGACCGGCCTCATAAGAATGGGCAAAAGACGGCTTTATATTCGGGTTGTTCAACTCGTTGGGCACATTGAGCGTATTGGCCTCTCCGTAAACGGTCCCTACATCAAAGACCTTACCTATCTGATACGGATTAAGGTCAGAACCCGCCTTGGCATAACTGAGCCTTAACTTACCGAAAGAAAGCGGTTGCCAGTCCAGCAATTCGCCAAAGACAAAACTTCCCGATACGGAAGGATACCAATAAGAATTATTGTCCTTCGGAAGTGCAGACGAATTGTCATTACGGATGGATGCCTCTATATAATAGGTATCCTTATAGCCCAAAGACACCATTCCGAACATACTCCTGATCTGTTTTCTCAACAGGTATGATTCATTCACCGGACGGTCAACAGAGGCCTCTATATTATAATATCCCGGTGCAGACAACCCGCCTACGGTTTGCTGGTATAAATAGGAATACCTGCGGTAATAGACATTTCCTCCCAGGGTACCGTTCAGGCTAAAATCGTCCCAACGGTTATTGTATTGGGCTATGAGTTCATAGTTCATCTCCGTATTCTGGTATTTACCTATGGTATAGGCGGGCAGGTTATTCCCGCCAAAAGCCGTTCTGGTCTCTATGTTCTGGGTGAACATATCCGAACGTATAGCACCGCTTATTTCGAGCTCGGGAAGGACCTTATAACTGAGCTTTACATCCCCGAAAAACCGGTCCCTTCGATCATTATTGGTATTCTCATAGGCATCAAAATAGGGATTATCCCAGTACAGGGGGTCGAAATCGGTGATCTCCCCCGTGCCGGCATCGGGTTGGCGCAGGTTCCAATGCAGGAAGGTCCCGTCGTCATAACGGTAGTCTTTCATCCGTTTCATATCTACATTTCTCTGGAACCACTGCACGAAATACCCCGTACCGAATTCAGAGCCCTGCCTGGGGCGCCTGCCGTCATTACGGGCATAATTGATATTGGTGGACACCTTGAGCTTATCCGTAATATCCAGGCTGGCGCTCAACCCCAGGTTATTGCGTTTCAGATAGGTGTTGGGCTCTACACCTTCTATCCTGGTATCGTTAAAGCTGAGCCGGTAGGTGGTGTTCTCATTTCCCCCGGTAATGGTTACACTATTGTTAAAATTAAAACCGGTTTCGTAGAAATCCTTGATATTATCCGGATGCGGTACAAACGGGGTTAACTGTCCGTATTCTTCATCCTGCGGGTAAAAGCTGAAAACCTGTCTTACCGGGGTACCGTCCATTTTCGGTCCCCAGCTTTCGTCTACGTTCATATCCACATACTTTTGCCCGTTGGGCAGGGTTTTCCAGGCCTGATTGGAGCCGCCGCCGTATATATTCTGAAGCGGCATAAAATTTCCGGTCTTTTCAATCGCAAAAGAAGAATTAAGTTCTACCCTTACGTCTTTCTGGCCTTTTTTTCCTTTTTTGGTGGTGATCATAATAACACCGTATTGCCCCCTGATACCGTAAAGTGCAGATGCAGCGGGCCCCTTCAGTACATTTACCGATTCTATATCGGCCGGGTTGATGTCCTGCGAGAGATTCCCGTAATCGGCGGCGGCACTATTGGAAAAATTGGCATTGGATATCGGTGTCCCATCCACTACAATAAGAGGTTCATCTTCCCCTCCGAGAGAGTTTACTCCCCGGATCTTGATTTTCTGGGTGCCTCCCATACTGGCCCCTGAAGCCCCGGTGACCTGTACACCGGCCACCCGTCCTGCCAGGGAACCCACCACATTTTGTTCATTGGTCATGGTAAAGTTCTCCCCACCTACTTCCTGGGTGGCATATCCGAGTGACTTTTTTTCTCTTGATATCCCCAGAGCGGTGACTACTACCTCATCCAGTGCCTGGGTGGAGGGAGACAGGGATACATTTACCGTACTCCGGCCGCCCACCCTGATCTCCAGGGGCTCATAGCCAAGGTATCGGAATACCAGGATATCTTCCGGGCCAACCCCGGCCATGGTATATTCTCCTTCTTCTCCGGTTATGGTTCCCCGGGTAGTTCCCTTTACAAGAACGTTAACTCCCATGATCGCCGTGCCGTCATCTTCGGAAACTACCCTGCCGGATACCGTTTTTTCCTGTCCGTAAGCGACAATACCCGCTCCGAACAGCAATAACAATAACATTTGTTTCATAATTAATTTATTTAAAATGATTGGTTTGTTCGCGGTGGTCCGGTATGCTCGTGGTTTACAGGCCTGTTGGTAAGGATACGGTCTTTAACAACCGATCGCACAGGCAGAAAGCGACAAAAAAGCCTTTCGGAGGCTCCTGTCCATACCAGATCCGTCTTTTACTTAATAATCCACTAGCTAAATGATAGCCATCGAGGTCTTGCCCCTTCCGGTAAGAGGCGGGATAAGCAGGAGAGTCAATGGAAAGCCCGGGGCTATCTGTATTCGGAATAAGAGGTCATGGGAATATCTGCCATGGTCCGCAATCCGGGAAGGGCATGGATCACAGAATTTATGGCATTGACGGTAATGGCACAGGTGGCCGTATCGCCGTTAACTCCTCCTCCTATCCGGGATACGAAGCCCGGTGTTCCGATAACTTCTATTTCGTCATAAGATTCGGGTTCCCCCACGGCGGCCTGGAATACGAGTTCCACCCTGGCCTGTCCGTTCATAAATCCCCGGCCCACCTGTCTTACTCCGGCTGCATCTCCTTTTTTTATGGTCCGGGAGGGCAGGGAAATATCTGCGGTTGCAAATACCGGACTTATAATATCTTCCGTTCTTTCGAGTTTCCATCCCAGCCTGCCAGCGATAAAATGTACAGATTCCGTGAGCCCCACATGCCGTAAGGTCCCTTTTTTTCTCGCCGCTTCAAAACCTTCGGGAGACAGGCCTGCCCCTATTTTGTCCTGAAATGGTATACGCCTGCTCGATGCATCCTGATAGCGCTTTACTTTTATGCGCTCAACATGCTGGCAAACAGAGGTCATAAAAGCGGGCAGGGCGTCCATTAAAAATCCGGGGTTTACCCCGGTACCTACTACAGCCACACCGTTTTCCCTGGCAGCAGCGTCTATTTCGGCAGCCAGTCCCGGAGCCGTATCAAAAGGAAAGCTCAGCTCTTCGCAGGTAGACACCACGGGGATCCCTTCCCTGACAATGCTCTTTATTTGCCCCGTGATCCTTTTTATATCTGATACTGTGGCAAGCACAGCTACATCGGGGCGGGTCTCCAGGGCTTTGTCAAGGTCTCCGGTGATGATGATATCCGCGTTCAACGAAGAAGAAAAGGACCTCAGAGATTTCCCTATGATCTCCGGGCCCGTATCTACTGCTGCTACGGTCTTTAATCCGGGACGTTGGGCAATGAATTCAGCAATTTTAAGGCCCAGGGGGCCCATGCCTATCTGAACGATCTTTATTTTACTCATGGTTTGCAGGTTTATCCTCTGAAATGCATTCCAAAGTAGAGATATGGAAGGAAACCGAATGTGCGGATATTGCTAAATTTTAAACAATAAATATCACAAAAGTTATTTTTATAACACAAAAAGTGATTTTTCCCAATTCCGGATACGGTCAGGTCAAAAGATTGATTGAAGATTACTATTGATACGTTAAAATTTTAGAGGTGTTCTGCCTTACGGGACGGGGTTGGTATTCGGTGATCGGTAAACAGTAGTCGGTATGTTTTTGTCAATCATCTTCAATCTCCTCATCTCCCTATCTCCTTGTCCTCTTGTCTCCCTATCCCCTTATCTCCCGGTCAATACTATCAATCTGCAACTCATTTTTTCTTATATCACGGGGGCTGTACCCGTAGTAATTCCGGAACAGCCGGCTGAATGAACTGGGATTGTCATAACCTACCTCCTGCAGTATGCCGGAAACGGGCAGATCGGTTTTTCCGATAAGGTTCCTGGCGTGGGTAAGCCTTTCCCTGGTGAGATATTCCAGGGGGGTGTGGCCGAACAATTGCTTAAACACCCGGAAGAAGTGATAGGGCGACATGGCCACTACACTGCTCACCTCGGCTATGGTGAGTTTTTTTTCCAGGTGGGCCCTCATATAATCCCCTGCCAGATAGAGCCTCCGCAGCAATTCCTGCCGGGTCGTATCTTTCCTGGATTGGAGTCCGTATGCCCTTTGCAGGACACGGACGTGATTGTAAAATATTTTTTCCAACAGGAGAAATCGCAGTTGTTCGTAGTACATGGCGTCCTTTTCGCCCCGGGTAATGGCAGAAACAAACTCTCTCAGTAAACTCCGGATGGCAAAATCTTTTTCATACGAGCTGTCCAGCCAGTCCATCTCCCAAAAGGAGCCGGCGGGCATCCCGTCCAGGAGGTCTTCGTCCCTGGCAGAAAGTGTATGAAAGGTTTCGGTGATGTCTTTCCAGCCATAGGCCACAATAATGGATTCGGTGGGATAAAAGGAATCTATCTGGGTATAATATTTCTGCCCGTCGTGTACGATCAGGTAATTGTTTTCCCGCAGTATCACATCCCTCCCGCTTATATTGTAATATTGATACCCGCTGAGTACGGCCCGGACGGTAAACCTGGAAATATGCTCGCCTGAACTGAGGTGTGCTGAACGGATAAAAAAGGCATTGCCATGCGCCCATTTGTTAACATCTCCTTTCTGGGAGCAAAAATTGTTATGGTCTACTGCACTCAACAAACCACTGCAATATGGACAGGTGGGGGTCAAGGTTTAAAGTTTAAGATTCAAAGTTTAAAGTTCAACCCTTCGACTGCGCTCAGGGTGACAGGTTCAAGGTTTCATTGATTTCCGTTTCTGGTCGAAACCGGAGATACTCAGGATAAATCAGGGCCGGAAGGTATTGTTAAAATTGTACCTTCACCGGGTTGGCTATTTTTTCTGCGAAGTGTTCCAGGTAAGCATCCCATTCGCCAGCATTGGTAAATTGTCCGCTCTTTTTCCAGCCGAAGCCGGCATAGTAAACTACCTTGTTGTCTTTCGGATCTGCCATGATCAGTAACTGGCTTCCGTCTTTGTAATCCACCCGGTGGTCTTTATAGTCCAGGACAGATTCCGGAGCTATGATCATACCTACTCCCAGTTCCGAACCATCCATAGGTTCCCAGTAGCGGAACCAGCCTTTTCCCTTTTCGCTCCGCACCTCTCCTTCTTTTTCGTGAAGCATTAACCCTATGGTGATATTGGGCAGTGCTTCCCCGCTTTCGAAAACAGATTCAAAGCGACTGAGGTTAGACCCCAGGTCCAGGCTGATGCGTTTGGTCTCTTTGACCTGAATACTATCGGCATTCCAGGCAGCGTATTCCAGTTCGAACACCGTGCGCAGGGGGCCTGTGGCAATGGTTTTATAGGCGGTGAAGTTTTTTGAGGTATAGAGCGAATCGTTCACCCATATTCCGGTACCGCCCACTCCCCGGCTGGGCCCTACGTGATAGGGGTCATATCCTTCGCCGGTATCGATGTGATAGGCTCCTTCTTTTTCCTCGTTGTTCTTATACCATTTGTCAATGATAGGATATTCTACTCTTTTCAGCCAGGCGTCCATACCGCTGGAGAGTGTTCCTCCCGGCACGTTCTCTTCTATCCTTCGCTGGGCATCGGGACCGTAGGTCCGAAAGGCCACGCGGTCGTTCTCCCAGGCGTAATCGTCGGTCCTTTCGGGGACAAAACGGGAAAAAGTGGTCCGTTCGCCTTCGGTTTTCCCCACAGGGTCACTTTCGGCGATCCGGGCCAGCAACTGTCTGGCCTCTCCTCCTTTAAGGTTTAACTGGAAAAGGAGTTCGTCCGGGGTACCGTCAACATCATTGTCTACCAACTGTGTTACCAGGGTATCGCCGGATGCTTTATCCGTAATGAGAAGTTTTTCCATACCTGAAGTCGCGGTCAGGGAGGCAAACTTTTCCGGGTTTATGCTAATGGTTTCCGAAAAACGGTCGCTATTTAAAGGGTTTTTTACTGAAAATTCCAATACGGGAGCGGGTTGTTCACAGCTTATCAATACACTCAGGGCCAGGATTCCCGTTGCCAGTTTTCTCATAATTGGTCTTTTTTGGGGATTCATTATTAAATTAATAAAATCTTTCCTTCCAAAGATAAACAAATAGATAAAATGATATGACCTGTTTGCGGCATTAATACAATATAAGCATTGTTTGTTTTAAAATGTACATGCATACAAAACATGCGGGCCCCTTCCGGCAATTCTACCTGGAAGGGGCCCGCAAACGGAATATCGGTTCCGAAAAAGAGTTTTGTCTAGAACAACATATTAATATCCCGGATTCTGAACCAGCTGATCGTTCCGGTTTATCTCATCGCGATGGATAGCGATAAAATACATTTTGTCCTGCCAGTTCCGGTCCTCTATCCCGGTGTCAAGAGGCCTGGTGGTGTATTCGTAGTCATAGCTATCGGGATCGTAGTGATATTTCCGTACTTCCGCACCGGGTTTCAGGGTACCGAAAACACTCATGATCCTAACTTGTTGCCCGACGGTTTCCGGGGCGATCATCCATCGCCTGACATCATGGAAACGGTGTTCTTCATAAACCAGCTCGATCCTTCGTTCATTCCGGTAACGCTCTCGCAATGCATCGCCCGATTCGGTTACCTCAGGCATTCCCACACGATAGCGTATTTTGTTGAGCCAGGTTTTCGCTTCGCCGTCTTCTCCCAGTTCTATACAGGCTTCCACATAGTTGAGTACGGCCTCGGTATATCTCAGTATCGGTGCGGGGATCTGCTGCCATGTATTTTGATGGACTACGGCAGGATCGGGGTCTACGAATTTACGCATGGTATAACCGGTATAACTTCCGTTCCAGTCCTCTATACTACTGTTGCGGGTATCCAGCCCATAATACACTTCCTTTTCCCCGGAATCATTGATGATCTCGTACTGGCCTGCCTGTATCTGGTTTAAGGAGTCACTTTCCGCAACATCATCTGTACGGGGTTGCCAGTCTGCCCCGTCATAGAGGATACTGGCATAGAACCGGGGGTCACGGTTTGTATACGGTGCAGCTGCATGGGCCGGGTTATTCCAGTCAAAACGGGTACCGTTTATCATTTCGTAGTCGTCCACCAGGTTTTGCGTGGGCGTGTTCCCCGACCAGTTGTGATAGCCGTTAGGGCCATTGTACAGGCCTATCCTTCCTCCGTTCTCCTGTTTTTCACCCACAAAAAATCTTCCGAGGATCAGTTCTATTTCAGCTGCGGCCTCTGCCATGGCACTCCCTCCTCCCAGAGATAGCGCCATATAATTGTTTTTGCCTTCTTCGGGCGATACAGGTTCGGAAAGGTCCAGTTTGTATCCCGGGTTCATGTCCATCACAGCTTTTGCGGCTGCCTTGGCCTTTTCCCACCGTTCGGTACGATTACCGCCGGTATACCCCAGGTATTCGGGATTGGAATACCCCGCAATAACGGATGAATTGGCCGAAGCAGTCGGGATGTCGTGCAGGTCGCTCGCTGCATACAGGAGTACACGGGCTTTTAATGCCATAGCGGCAATATCGGTGGCCCTGCCTTCGGAAGCCTGAAGTCCCTTCAGGAACTCTGCTGCCCGGTCACAGTCTGCTACAATAAAGTCTACGCATTCTTCATAAGTATTCCTCGGGATGGTATAATCTTCTTCATTGAGCTCGTATACTTTATCCACCAGGGGTACCGCTCCGTAATAACGCAGTAGTTGCTGATAGAAGAATGCGCGTAGAAAATATGCTTCGCCTCTGATCCTTTCCGCCAGTTCGGGATTGTCAAACATGGGCTCTTCGAGGTTTTTCAGTGCTACATTGGTTGCGCGTATACGCCTGTACATGTTCCCCCACTCATAATTGCCGCTTATCCATCCCTGGTCTGCCGGATTGGAGTTCGCTCCGTTGAACTCCTTATAGCCCCGGCCGGAATGCGTAAACAGGGCTTCGTCTGATGCAGAAGCCAGCATTTCCTCATCAAAGCCTCCCTGTCCGAACCCGTTGTATATCTCCAGGACGAAAGCCTCCGACAGTGCGGCATCGGCCCACACCTCAGCATTGGGCACCTCATTCAGGGGTTTCGTATCTACAAAATCGTCACTGCACGAAGCTGTTGCAAACACGGCAACAAGCACGTACATCCAAATATGTTTTATTCTCAGATTGTTCATCACAAAAGATTTTAAAAGGTTACGGATACTCCCATATTTACGATACGGGCCTGCGGATAATAATGCCCTATGGAATTCACAGATTCCGGGTCCAGTACTTTTATTTTACTCCATGTGGCCAGGTTAAGCCCGTTCAGATATACCCTGAGATTGCTTATCCCTATCTTCTCTCCTATTTCGGAGGGCAGCGTATATCCGAACTCCACATTTTTCAGGCGTAAATAGTCTGTATCTCTCAACCAGTAGGTATTGTCAAAAGAATAATACTGGTCGCTCCTGTCGGTGATCCTGGGATGCACACTGCTCGGGTTGTCCACGGTCCACCGGTTTTTGTAAAAATCCAGCAGGTAGTTCCCAATGGCTCCCGACTCATCCGTTCCCACCCGGAGTTCTCCTCCGGCCGCTCCCTGGAAGAGAATGGTCAGGTCAAAGTCTTTGTACTGTGCCGACAAATTAAGCCCCCCCTGGAATGTGGGCTGGGTATTCTTGTCCCTGCGTACCTGGTCGTCCGGGGTGATCCTGCCGTCGCCGTCATAGTCCTTGTATTTCATGTCACCGGGTCTCAGGGTATTTGTAATGACGCTGTAATCGAGCGTATTATTGTCTATTTCCTCCTGATCCCGGAACACGCCGTCATAGAGATAATACAATTCGGCATCAATGGCCCTTCCGGTAGACCGTTGCCATTCGGGAGCTCCCGGGGCTTCATCCCAGAACTTGATCTTGTTCTTGGCATAACCGCCATTGACACCCACATTGTATTGCAATTCACCTATGTTACCGTTATACCCTACATTGAATTCCCATCCGCGGTTCTCTACCTTCCCGATATTTTCTGCCGGGAGGGTCATCCCCGTGGTCTGGGGCACGGAAGCATTTCTTCGCCAGAGGATACTATTGCGTTTGTTCAGGAACATATCGAATTCGAAATTCACCCTGCCGTTGAACAACTGTCCGTCCAGACCAATGTTGTAATTATTGGCTTCTTCCCAGGTAATCATGAAGTTGGGCACGCGGCTTTCAAACAACGTCTGGGCCACACGGCCACCTGCAACATACGAACCATATCCGTAAGTGGAAAAATACTGGTATTCCTGTAAGGTCTTTTCCCCATCGCCATTGGCATCAAAATATATATTGTCATTACCCATTTGTCCCCAGGACCCCCGGAGTTTCAGGTAGTTTACGACCGGGACATTTTCTTTCCAGAAATTTTCCTCGGAGATCCGCCATCCCAGCATGATCCCCGGGAAAAACCCATAGCGATTGTCATTGGGGAACATATAGGAACCATCGTATCTCCACAAAAATTCGGCGAGGTACTTTTCCTTGTAGTTATACCCTACCCTTCCGAAGTAATTGAGACGGGCGCGTTCCCAGGCATCGCCGCCGTTGTTTTTTTCGGCATCCCCACCGGCGAACATCTGGTCGATAACGTTTGAGATATAATACCTCCGGAATGCGAAGAAATTGTCGTTACGGATGGTCTCACGGTTCACCCCGGCCAGCAGGTTGATCTGGTGATCTCCGAAAGTGCGGTCGTAGGTAAGCACCCCGCCGAGCAGAATGTTCAGCTGGTCCTGGTTCTCCTGCCTGAGGTTCGGGTCTGCGGGACCACGCTTACCCTCGATCAGCTTCGGAGTTGTTCCGTCCTCTTCATAATCTCCCTGCCAGGTATAGAGATACCAGGGGGTTTCCCAGCGTTTGAGCTGTTGTATATATTTGTCTACTGCGGCCGTACCGGTAAATTTCAATCCTTCGACCCATGGAATTTTTATCTCTACTTTTCCGTTGGTCTGGAAATAATATCTCCTGTCCCGGTCATAGCCGGTCTGGCTGGTGGTGATCACCACAGGGTTCTCTCCATATTCAATATCCGGTCCGGGAAGTCCGTTAGGCCAGAAGGCCGGTTCATTAGGCCTGCCCCGCATCAGCATCCGGAAAATGGCACTTGCGGATTTGGTAGGATAATTACGGTCTTCCTGGCGGCCCAGCACTCCTATTTGCACGGAAATATGATCGCTGACATTGGCATCCAGATTGAGCCGGATATCATACTGTTTGTAGTTGGTCGCGGAATTCTTGTAATAAGCATCCTGATCTTGATAGCCGATAGAGGTGAGGAATCTCATATTCTCGTTTCCCGCGTTCAGTTGCAGGTTGTGCCGCTCCTGTTTGGACCAGTCTTTAAAGGTGGCGTCGAACCAGTCGGTATCGGGGTGCCCCCAGGGGTCTGAGCCATCCCGGAATTTCTCAAAATCCCCGGGTAGGAACGGAGCGGTTACCGTACCTCCTCCCGGCCGGGTATATGTCCCTGTTTCGCGAAAAGCAGTGGTTGCATTGCCCCATTCCGAAACAGGCAGTTTGTATACTTCCAGGTCGTTACGCATCTCTGCATACTGCACGGAATTGGCCACATCGGGGATCACGGTGGGCTGTGAAAAACCGATGTTGTAGTTGTAGGTGACCTGAGGTTTTCCGGTGCTCCCTCGTTTCGTGGTAACAAGAATAACCCCGTTTGCCGCCCTGGCTCCGTAAATGGCTGCTGAAGCGTCTTTCAACACCGAGATATTCTCTATGTCTGCCGGGTTGAGCCGGGAAAAGCCTCCCTCCCGGGCCGGGATACCGTCTATGACCACCAGCGGACTGGTGTCACCAAAAGAATTCGTACCCCGTATGCGTATATTGGAATCATCCGCCCCGGGCTCTCCGCTGTTCTGCGTGGCGATCACTCCCGGCATACGTCCTGCAATGGCGTTGGATACGTTTACGGTGGGGGACTTGGCCAGATCCTTGCTCTGTATGGTGGCTACCGAGCCCGTAATGGTCTCTCTTTTCTGCTCTCCGTACCCCACCACTACCACTTCATCGAGCTGGGCAAGGTCTTCCTGCAAAACAATGTTCACCACTTCCTGACCGTCCACAGGGACTTCGATCGTTTTAAAACCTACATAGGAAACGACCAGCACCGCATCGGGCCCGGAAACTTCAATGGTAAAATTCCCGTCAAAATCGGCTACCACGCCATTGGTGGTCCCTTTTTCCATAACACTTGCCCCGGAAAGGGGTTGTCCGTCGGTCTGTGCAGTGACCTGCCCGGTCACCGTCAGAAAGAACGGGGTTTCTTTCATTCTCCTCCCCTCAGGGGAAGAAATGTCCCGGGCGTACAGGAACCCGGTCATACTGCTTACGAGCAAAATACAGATCGTACTTTGCCACCATGCCTTAAAGGCAATACATTCAGTTTTCTTCATAAATTAAAATTTTGATTGGCTGTTAAATGAAACAATAAAATCTTTCTTTATACCAGAGAAATAACTGATATAAACAAGGAAATTGACGTACTTATAAAAGAAATATTTAAGGAAAAATTTACGCTTAAGCTAATAACCGACCTTATTAAGTGTTAATAAAACACGAATATGCAAATTAATATTTTAAAATAAAAATCAAAAAATAACAATCATATATTTAACAATAAACCTAAAGTTTGATGAACAAAACAACGTTAACGTTAACAAAAATAAGTGTAACAAATATATTAAAGCCTCTTCAACTCACAAAAAACAGTTTTACACTCCACTTTTCTCAAAAATTCCCATAACCCTTTAAGATCTTTCATATGATGACGAAATAGTTTGTTTTAATCGATCTAAATTCTTAATTTACAGATCAGACTATCCCTCTAATACTGAAGAATTCACATATTAATCCTATTACTAACTGATAAACTTAGCTGTTATGGAAGGTCAATTACAAAATTTTGCAAACAGAATCTCGGATTTCCTGCCCAACCTTTTGGGGGCGCTACTCGTCCTTGTCATTGGGTGGCTTATTGCCAGGGGAATCAAGGCCATCGTGGTGAGGCTCCTTCAAAAAACTTCATGGGACGAAAAAATACTGGGCCGCAGTGTTAAGGACACCAATGTCTTTGTAGGCAATATCTTTTACTATGTGTTGATGATCATTGTACTCCTGATCGTCCTGGAATTATTGGGCATAAGCCAGGTACTGGTACCCGTGGAGAACATGATAGACGATTTTCTTTCGTATATCCCTAACCTCATCGGTGCCGTACTCATTGGTTTTGTAGGCTATCTGCTGGCTAAATTTATTTCCAATCTCATCAACCTGGGAGGGAACCTGCTGGACAAAATCGTAGACCGGACGGGGTTCAAGGATACGGACAAACTCGTCAATATCCTCAAAAAAGTGGTATTCATCATCATATTAGTCCCTTTCCTCATCCAGGCCTTCAATGCCCTGGAACTGGAAGCGATCTCCAGGCCTGCCAATGACATTCTTTACGGGTTTACCGATATGATAGGCAGCATCATCGTTGCCATTGCCGTATTGCTTCTCTTTATCTGGGGAGGAAAATTCCTTACCAATTTCCTCAAAGACCTCATGCAAAGCCTGGGGCTTGACAAGGCTTCAGAAAAAATAGCGCTTCAGCATATTATCGGTCCGGAGCAATCCTTGTCTGCCGTGATTGCCAATGTTCTCTATTTTTTCCTCGTATTCTTCGGGATCATTACTTCCGTAGACCTGCTCGAACTCACCAAACTGTCGGATATACTCCACGAATTGCTCGAAGTTACAGGTCAGATAGCTTTCGGATTGCTGATCCTCGTGGTGGGAAATTTTATTTCTTTGGTGATCTACAAGATGGTATCGAGGTCTAACGCCAACAAACTTGTAGCCAATATCGTGAGGTGGGCTTCCCTGGCCCTGTTCATAGCCATTGCACTGCGTACGATGGGCATTGCCAATGAAATCGTAGACCTCGCTTTCGGGCTCACCCTCGGAGCTATCGCCGTGGTCATCGCCCTAAGCTATGGCCTGGGCGGACGTGAAGCAGCAGGAGAACACTTCCGGGAAATCATCAAAAAACTCAAGGAAAAAGGCTCTGAAAGCCACAATCCGTGATCTTTTAACACTAAAATAACCTTCAATACGTGAATTTAAAGTATAATTTACATTCAATGTAAGAAATTATCCATATATTTGTAGTAGTGTTACAAGGTTAGTTTTGGTTTTATTTAGCACGACCCCCGAAAGGGGGTTTTTTTATTCAATGTGTTGAAGTTAGAGGTTATAGGTAAAAACCTCAAACTTTGAACCTGTAACCTGCAACTTTGAACCTCAATAATCAGTTTAAGATGTGTTGGCCTGCCCGTTCACAGAAGTATGGAAACATATTTCCTCAAAATTGTTTACCTTGTCCTCCGTTAACCAGCTACGGATTTGAATGTAAACGGCGTAAATAATTCTTTTTTCTTACACCAGTTAAAAAAAGGAGAGGAGGCAGCCTTCGAAGCGCTATTCCATCTCTACTTCGAAAAACTGCACCATTTTGCCCACAGCTACATTGAAAATTCCGAAGATGCCAGGGAGATCGTCCAGAACACTTTTTATAAACTCTGGAGAAAGAGGGCTACCCTTCCTGCTGACCTCAACTTAAATGCCTATCTCTTCTCCATGGTTAAGAACGATTGCCTGGATTACTTCAAACATTTAAAGGTCAGGTACCGGTACCGGGAAGAGATCGAAAAAGACCGTGCCCGGGTGCTCGAAGGTTCGTTACAGGACGATCCCAGCCTTCAACTCATAGAAAGCGAACTACTCCTCAGGGTGAACCGTCTCATTGACGAACTCCCCCCGGCCTGCCGCGAAATTTTTATTAAAAGCAGGTTCGAGGGACTCAAATACAAGGAGATAGCCCGGGAGCTCAACATTTCTCCGAAAACCGTGGAAAACCAGATATCTAAAGCGTTAAGGCATCTGAGAAAGGAGCTGGCCGAATACCTTACTCTATTTTTTTAGCCATCTTGTGGGGTTGTAAAAGATTGATGGAAGATTGAATGAGATTGAATTCCGACTGCGTCGGGGGAGATTGATTTTTATGGGCTTGCTCAATTTCTCATCAACCAGCCTAAAATCGATTTTATCAGATGTTTTGAAATTTTACTAAAAATTTACCGACTTCACATAGGGGTGACCTTAGCCTGAATCGTTCTTAACTTATATGGACAAAAAAGAGCTCATAAAGTTTATAGCCGATGATGAAGGCGATGTGGAATTTCAGCAAAGAGTTATTGCCTGGATAGAATCGTCTCCGGAAAACCGCAAATATTTTAATCGCGTTAAAGCCGAACAGGTGGCCCTATTCCGATCCGGACAGCAGGTCGATGCTCCCGGCGAATTCCGGAACTTCCGGGCAAAGACGAAAAAGCGGCGAAGAAATTACCGGGTTACCGCAGTTGCGGCGGCCCTTGTCGTTATCCTTTTCTCTTCTGTCATTTTCCTGGACCGGTCTGCCGGCAACGAAACTTCTTCCGCGTTTTCCACCCGGTCTGCCGAACAAAAGGATTTTACCCTGCCCGATGGCAGCAAGATCTATCTCAATGCCGAAAGTACCCTGGAAGTATCTCCCGGTTTTAATCGTGAAACCCGGACCGTAAAACTAAACGGTGAAGCCTTTTTTGACGTGGCCAGGAACGAACAGGTCCCATTTATCGTGGAAACCCCGGATGGGATAAAGGTCAAGGTACTGGGAACTAGCTTTAACATAAAATCCTATAAAGACAATAAAACCATAGAGACCACCCTGGTCACCGGGAAGGTGGAGATCTACAAAGCAGACCGTGAGACCCCTTCGGCCATACTTGCCCCCAGACAAAAAGCCATTTTCAGAAAACACGAAAAGGATATCCGGGTTAAACAGGTGGCCACAGAGGCCATTACTTCCTGGAAAGAAGGCGTCCTTGCTTTCGACAATACCCCGCTGAACAGTGTTGTCAAAGACATCGAACGATGGTACGGAATATCCGTACGCATTGAAGACCATACCATAGAGGACTATACGTTTTCCGGGAAATTCAGGAAACAATACAGCATTGTCCAGGTCCTCGATATTCTGGAAACCTCATCACCAATACAATATGATTATGACAAACAAAACAAGACAGTAACACTGAAACAACGCAATTGATCCTAAAAACAAAGGGAAGTGCTGCAACACTTCCCTCTAAAAGGATTAAAAATTGCTAAATGGGCATTTAACAATCAAAACCGTTTAAAGTTATGAAAAAAAAGCAACAAGTTGCCCGGCAGGCATCCCGTATGTGCTGCCCGGGTAAACTCTATCGCATTATGAAGATCTATTCCTTACTCCTTTGTCTCACTATCGTTAAAATATCCGCGTGGAGCTCTTCCGGCTACGCGCAAAACGTAGATCTCAATTACCGGGACACCAAACTCAAGGAAGTGCTGAATACTATTGAAAAACAGACCGACTACATTTTTTTCTACAACAACAAGATCGTTGACGAACAACTGAAAGTAGATGTTGCACTGAACAGTGATGACATCCGCAAAGTACTGCAAGCCGTTCTTGCCGGTACGGATATCCGGTTTCGCATACTCAGCCAGAATATCGTTCTTTACAGGGAGCAAGCCGGGCATAGCCCCGACCCTCCCCAAAAAAAAGAAGACATTCCGGGGTTTATCGGGGAAGTTCCTACGAAAGGATTGCTTCAGGATAAGCTAACCATTACCGGGACCGTCCTGGACGACACGGGAGTGCCACTTCCCGGGGTGAACATCATTGTCCGGGGCACCGCTTCCGGTACGCAAACCGACTTCGACGGTAATTTCACCATCCGGGCATCCAAGGGGGATGTGCTGGAGTTGAGTTATATAGGTTTCAAAAAAGAACAGATTACCATCAACGGAGATAAAACCGAATTCACCATAACGTTAATATCCGAAGCCGACCAGTTGAGCGAAGTTATCGTAGTGGCCTATGACAAACAGAGCAAGGCTTCTTATACGGGGGCTGCGGTAGATGTGGACATTTCCAAGGTCGAAGAGTCTCCCCTGCCCTCTTTCCAGGAAAGCCTTCAGGGCAATGTAGCCGGGGTGCAAATGACCACCCAGAGCGGGCAGCCCGGCTCCGCACCCAATATCCGTATCCGGGGCATAGGTTCTATCAATGCCGGTTCCGACCCCTTATATGTCGTAGACGGTATCCCGGTGGTTTCCGGTGAGATCACCCAGCTCGCCAACAGTTCCAATACCATTGCAGGGATTAATCCCAAGGATATTGCATCCATTACCGTGCTGAAAGATGCATCGGCTACATCCATTTACGGTTCCCGGGGGGCTAACGGGGTTATTCTCATCACCACCAAAAAAGGGCGTTCCGGAAAAACCAGGTTCGATTTCAGTACGCAATACGGCATAAGCAGCATGATACTGCCCGATCGCAACAGGCCGCTCAACACCGCCCAACTTTCCGAACTGCTCGTAGAAGGGCGCATGAACACCGGGGAAACCCGGCAGGAGGCCGAAGACTATATTTTTAGCCGGATAGACAAAAATGTCGATACCGACTGGGTTGATGTCATTACCCGCAACGGCCAGTATCACCAATATAACCTGAGTGCCAGCGGCGGAAGTGAAAAGACCAATTTCTATGCTTCGATGGGGATGTTCGACCAGGAAGGTGTTATTATCGGCATCGACTATAAGAAACTGAACGCCAAGATCAATGTCAGCCATCAGGCTACGGATAAACTGACCATCGATTTCGGGGTTTCCGCAAATTATCAGAAGCTCCATACCAACAGTGATGCCGGAAGTGCCGCAAACCCCGTACGGGCCCTGATGCGGGTAGTTCCCTGGGAGCCCGTTTATAATGAAGACGGTTCGTACAACACCGATATACTTCTCACATACAACCCGGTGGGGCTGGTCAACGAAAATATCCGGGAAACCAAAATATACGGTATCCTGGGAAATCTGGGGCTTACGTATAACTTCAATGACAACCTGAGCTTCGAGACCAAAGGTAATATAGACTTTAACCTGGCCGATGAATTCCAATATGACAACCCCTATTTCGGCGCCGGAAGAAATGACGGAGGGCGCGGCCGGGCCTATGACAATAAGATACTGAACTACAATATTACCAACCTGCTGAAATACAGATGGCAGGTTAACGAAAACCACAACCTTAACTTTATCCTCGGACAGGAAGCCCAGAAAATAACACGAAATTCCGTGTATGCCTATGCCAGTAATTACGGAGCACCAGGGCTCACTTCCCTAGACAATGCATCCGTATATCAGGATGCCAATAGTTTTAAAACAGCTTCGTCTATTGCTTCCTACTTCTTTAATGTCAATTATATGTATAAAAACAAATACATTTTTAACATTACAGCCCGGAGAGACGGTTCGTCCAGGTTTGGTTCCGATGTACGCTATGCCAATTTCGGTTCCGTTGGCCTGGCCTGGAACATCAGTTCTGAGGGCTTTATGGAAAACGTACATTTTATCGACCGGTTAAAACTGCGCAGCAGCTACGGGATAAACGGTAACCAGGAGATCGGAAATTTTGCTTCCCGGGGATTGTACGAAACCGGCGAAGACTATGACAGTCAGCCCGGATATGCTTACAGCCAGCTATCCAATCCGCGGCTTACCTGGGAAAAGAACAAACCCTTTAACGTAGGGCTCGACTTCAGCCTGTTCAACAGGATCGACGGTACAGTAGAATACTATACCCGTACCACTACCGACCTTCTGTTCGAAGTCCCTATCTCAGCCACGAACGGCCTTACCAATTACCTGGCCAATATCGGGGAAATGAAAAACTCGGGATGGGAGATCTCACTGAACACGGTAAATATAAAGAACCCCGAGGGTTTTGGCTGGACCACCGGCCTCAACTTCACTTCCAATACCAACGAGATCACAAAGCTCCGCGATAACAGTCCCATAGTAGACAACCAGTATATCCGTGAAGTGGGAGATGATTTTTATACCTTTTACATGCCTGGCTATGCCGGTGTGGACCCCGCAACGGGCAACGCCCTCTGGTATGTTGACGGAACAAAAACGGACACCACCAACGAGTATTCCGAAGCAGACCCCTTTAAACAGGGAAGCGCCCTGCCCAAGTTTTATGCCGGGCTCTCCAACAATTTCACTTATAAGAACTTCAGCTTTTCTTTTCTGCTCTACCTAAACTACGGCAACAAGATATACGACTATTGGGGCCGGTATACCAACAGCGACGGCAGCGCAAGGCTGAACGACCGCGGGAACATGACACAGAACATCTATGAGAACCGGTGGCGGCAACCGGGCGATATCACCGATGTGCCCAAAGTAGTATGGGGCAATCCCCAGTCGGGAAGGTCCAGCCAGCACTCCACCCGTTTCTTATACGATGGTACCTATCTGAGATTGAGGGATGTTACCCTGGCCTATTCCCTGCCCGAAAGTGTTACGGAAACCCTTTCCATAAATAATCTCCGTTTTTACATTAAAGCCACCAATATGCTCACCTGGGTAAAAGACGATAAGATAGAAATGGACCCCGAAGTAGGCATAGACGGCCGGGCTGACCTCACCATACCCATTTCCAGACAATTCTTATTCGGTGTTGACTTTTCCTTCTAAAACTTAAAAAAATGATTCGAAACATTAAACATATCATCGCCTCACTGCTCATTTTTGCGTGTATCGCTTCGTGCAGCAGTGATTTTCTTGACATAGATCCCGAACAGAACGTTGCGGCAGAAAATGTAGTAACCGATGTCAATACATTACAGACCGCATTGAACGGTGTATACAGCAAACTGCAAAACAGCGACTACTACGGCCGCAGTATGTATGTGATACCTGAGCTTATGGCCGATAATCTGGCACTGAGCATAAGAAATACAGGAAGGTACATCGACTACGACGGCTTCGTCGTAAATGAAGAAGACAGCTATGCCAACGACTTGTGGAATGCACTCTACGAAGTGGTTGTCAATGCCACCAGGGCCATAGAGGGCGGTGAAAAACTCGAAGCCCGATCGGCAGATCAACAGGCACAAATAGACCAACTTGTAGGAGAAGCCTATGCACTAAGGGCCCTGGCCCATTTTGACCTGGTACGCCTCTTTGCACAACCCTATAACTTCACTACCGATGCTGGCCACGAAGGTATCCCTGTTATCAATCACTCCTCGGAAAACGAAGTTTCTCCCGCCCGGAATACGGTAAAAGAAGTATATATACAGGTCAATGAAGATATATCCGCTGCCATCTCCAGGATATCCGAAGATAAAAAAGACGGAAGGTTTTCTTCCTATGCCGTAAAAGCCCTCGCTGCACGGGTATACCTCTATCAGGAAGACTATGCCAATGCCATTGCATACAGTTCGGAAGTGATAGACAGCGGGGAATTCAGCCTGGTGGGCAACGCCGGCTATACCGACCTCTGGGCCGAAGAATACAATTCCGAATCTATTTTTGAAATTGTAAATACCATTGCCGATAACGCGGGTACCAACGGCCTGGGACACTTTTTTGACCCCGAAGGCTATGCAGATGCCCTGGCCACTGAAGAGCTGTTTGCCCTTTATGAGAGTAACGACATAAGGCTAAGTGCCATTACAGAAGGGTCCAAGACCGGTGCCGAAGACGAGGCCCTGTTTGTCTATAAATTCCCGAAAGGCACCATTCATGACGACAATATCCGTATATTCCGCCTGGCCGAACAATACCTTATCCGGGCAGAAGCCTATGCCAGGACGGGGAAAGACGCCCAGGCCCAGGCAGACCTCCTCGCCGTCACGGACAGGGCCACTCCCGGTGCTGCTCCGGCAGGCGAAAGCGGGCAGGCCCTCGTGGACCGCATCTTGCTGGAAAGGCGAAAAGAGCTCGCTTTTGAAGGGCACCGCCTCTTCGACCTCAACCGTAACAAAAAAGACGTGCGTATGATACAAAGCGACCATGTGATCGAAGCGACTTATCCCAATGATAAGTTTATCCTGCCCATCCCGCTGAACGAACTGAATGCCAATCCCAATATAACCCAAAACCCCGGTTATTGATGTTCTCACTATCTTTTAAACCTTATACCCTCCAAAAAAAACACGTCTTCCGGATCGCAGGAGGCGCCAGGACCAGCACTCCTGCTGTCCTGGTCCGCCTGCGGTTTGAAGGTGTGGAAGGCTTTGGCGAGGCCTCCATGCCCCCGCGCTACGGCGAAAGCATAGCCACGGCAACGGATTTCCTGCAACGGGTGGACCTCTCCCCCTTCCGCGATCCCTTTAATACGGAAGAAATATTGCACTACGTAGACAAACTGGCCCCCGGGAACCCGGCCGTGAAGGCATCCGTAGACATCGCCCTGCACGACCTGATCGGGAAAATGCTGCACCTGCCCCTCCGCTCCTATTTCGGGCTGCCGCAAAAAGAGCTGCCTACCAGCAAGACCATCGGTATAGACACGGCAGACATTATCCGGGAAAGAGTCCGGGAAGCAGGCAACTTCAGGTTTCTGAAGATAAAACTGGGGGGCGATAACGACAGGGAGATCATCAATGCCGTAAGAGAAGAAACCGACAAGCCTCTTTATATCGACGCCAACCAGGGTTGGAAAAACAGGGAGGAAGCACTGGAAAAAATAGCATGGCTCCGGGAAGAGAACACGGTCTTTATCGAACAGCCCATGCCCAAAAATGCCTTGTCCGATATGGAATGGCTGGCAGCCCGTTCGCCCTTGCCTATTGTAGGGGATGAAGGGATACAGCGTTTTCCGGATGTGATGTCTGCCGGGAATTACTACCACGCCATCAACATAAAACTCATGAAATCTACCGGATTGCGCGAAGCCTACAAAATGGCTGTTACGGCCAGGGCGATGGGCCTCAGGGTGATGCTGGGGTGTATGTCCGAAACCTCCTGTGCCATTGCCGCGGCATCTCAACTAGGTGCCCTGGCCGACTGGATAGACCTCGACGGCAACCTCGGCATAAAGAACGACCCCTTTTCCGGTCCCGCACTACAAAACGGCATCATCACACCCAATGGTATAGCGGGAGTCGGACTCGTAAAACCCGACTGGGACAAAATCGAAATTGAAAATGGAGATAGGACAATAGGACGTAAGACTTAAGATAATACGATGTAAAATCCATACAATAAGTCCGTCCTACGTCTTATATCCTGAAATCCTAAGTCTGAACCTTCATAATTAAAGTGTATGAAAAAAATACTATATAATCTTATTATCCTTATTTCGGGAGCGTCCCTGTTCTTTACGTTTACCGGTTGCACTTCCGTACAGAAAAGGCAAAAGGAAGTGCCTGTCTTTGTAAATGACAGTATCCTCGATAAATTTTTCACCACCCTTTATCAAAAAAAGATGTTCAATGGGGCTGTTGCGGTAAAGAAAAACGGTAGCCTTATTTTTAAAAAGGGCTATGGGACGGCCAATATGGAAAAAGGTAGCCCGTTCACCCCTCACACGGCCATGGAGATCGCTTCGGTGTCCAAACAATTTACAGCGGCCGCCGTTCAGCTCCTTCAACAGGAAAACAAACTGGATATAGACCATTCTGTACAGACCTACCTTGGCGATGATTTCCCATACCCGGAGATCACCGTAAAACATCTGCTGACACATACCTCCGGGCTCCCGGATTACGAAGATCATTTCCGGAAGCACTGGGATACCACCCGGATAGCCCGAAATTCGGATATTCTCTCCTATTTCAAGAAAAAAAGACCCGCATTGATCAGCAAACCGGGAGTCAAATACCACTATTCCAACTCGGGCTATGTGCTCCTGGCGGAGATCGTGCATGCGGTAAGTGGAAATCCCCTGAACACATTCCTCCGGGAAAACATCTTTGACAAGGCAGGTATGGCCGATAGCGGTTTTTACGAGCGCGACAGTATCTGGGAAGTAGAGGACTACGCCCCCGGATATCGTATCGACCCCGCTACCTGCACCTATGTACGTCCCGAGACCCTCCCGGGAAAATATTATTATCGCTTTCTCAGCGGCAGGCTGGGCCCAGGCAGGTTGTCCTCCAGTGTCAACGATCTGATCAAATGGGACAGTATTCTCTATACTGATGAACTATTGAATGCTCAAAGCAAAAAAGTCGTCTTTCAGCCCTATCCGCCTACGGATGACGATTCAGATTACGGTTTCGGATGGCACGTGCAACAGGATGACAGTATCGGGAAAATTGTATATCACACAGGGAGCTGGGCCGCTAATTTATCTTATATCAAAAGGTTTACAGACACCAAAAGCCTGGTCGTCATACTCAACAATACCTTTGAACGTGCCTACATCAAGGAAATAAGGGCGGCCGTGGACGATTATATCAAAGGGAAGCCCCTTAAACTGCCCCAAACCAGGGCAGCAGACCTGTTGCAAAAAGAAATTTGCAGGCTCAACCCAGAAAATATCACAGACTGGCAAAAAAAGAACCGGAATGCGGACTGGGACACGAAAGACCTCCGGAAACTGGAAATGGAATACCGGGAAAATGGGGAAACGGTAAAAACAGAACTCATCGCCATGCTCTTGCGGAACATTAAACAGGACAGCATTTCCCCGTAAGGAAAACTTTTCTGTCCTGACCGCCAATTATCGTAATGTCCGGGAGACCAGCCATCCCTGGTCAGGTCAGGATGCGTGCGGAACTTATTTGCGGTATCGTATGCCTTAATGTACCCGGGCATATCCAGGCAAAAACATCCGGAAAAATATTCCTACAAATCCCTGTTTTCCGGTACTCCCGGAAGCAGGGGCTTTTTTATATTTGTGATACCGAACATCCGTCATATAAATTTCACCTATTTTGAAACACTTCCTGCTTTTATGCTGTTTCTGGATCGCTACCTGTGCTGTAATAACGGCACAAACAACGATAAAGGTACCGGTGGAGAACACGATAAAAACCCCCACCGACGACTCTATTGTAATTCGTAGCGATCACAGCTTTAAGGAATGGACTGCCATTGCCGGTATCCGTCAATGGGACCATACCTTTATAGAACTCGGAGCAGCTTATATGGCCGGTAATGGCAGTCGCTGTGCGTTCGGGTATCGATATTACGGCATTGGCCTGAGCGCCGATTACAATCCCTTTGATCGTCGCGGCGGCCTTCATCTCAGCGGCTGGACGAACGGTTTTATGGGACTGATCGTGGGAGGCGATATCAACACCTATACAGACTTCCATTCCTATAATTTAGGGCTCAAACCCTTTATAGGCCTGGACTGGGAAAGGCGCTTTACGCTCACTTACGGCTATAATTTCCAGGTTGTGGACAATAACCTGTCCGGTATTAACGGCCATGTCCTTTCGTTACAATATCGCTTTTCCCTGAAAAGCTCACGAGAAAAAATATAAATACGGTTTTCCCGGCCACCAAGCGATCACAAACAAATCCCGGAAAACCAGTATTTATATGGTAAACCCATTGGTTTTCAATTTCCCCGACTCAATTTTAGCTATATTTGAAATTCATCAACCCAGGTAAAATATGACTTATTTCTTGTTGATCATTATACTGGTCTTCCTGATCGTTCTACTCAACCGGATCAGTTCCGGGTTTAAGAAGACCGAACAGGAATTACAGGACCTTTCGGAAAAACTGGAAACCTTACAAAAGCAGAAAACTGCCACTACCAGTACCGTACAGGAATCCATACCATCCGCATCCAAAGACCTTCAAAAGCCAGTCGAAGAAGCGAAAAAAAACGACCCCGAACCCATTCCGGAAAAGCCTGTTCCCATTACCGGAACGATTCCCGGGGAGAAAAAAAACCGGCCTGTGGAACCTGTTTCTTTCAGCGCTACAAAACCAAAAGCGGAACCTTCTCTCCCACGTAAATCACAGTGGGAAAAATTCAAGGAAAAAAATCCCGATATGGAAAAGTTTATCGGGGAAAACCTCATCAACAAGATCGGTATCCTTATCCTGGTGCTCGGCATTGTCTTTTTCGTGAAATATGCCATTGACAAAAACTGGATCAACGAAACGGCCCGGGTAGGTATTGGCATCCTGGCCGGTGCTATCGTTATGTTCTTTGCCCACAGGCTCCGGAAGCGTTTTAAGGCCTTCAGTTCTGTACTGGTAGCAGGGGCCATAAGCATATTTTACTTCACCATTGCCATTGCCTACCACGAATATCAGTTGTTCAGCCAGGCCGTGGCCTTTTCGATCATGGTGGTTATCACCGCTTTCAACTCACTGGTCTCCGTTTCCTATAACCGGATGGAGTTGGCAGTACTGGCCCTGATCGGTGGATTTTCGGTCCCTTTTATGGTCAGTACCGGGGAAGGGAATTATATCACCCTGTTTACCTATATTACCATCCTCAATTTCGGGATACTTGCCATAGCTTATTTTAAGAAATGGAACCTGGTAACCATACTTTCCTTTCTGTTTACCGTGATCCTTTATGGCAGCTGGATGACTAACGAGTTATTTAACAACAGCTTACCTTACAGCGGTGCTTTTATTTTTGCCACGATCTTTTATGTAATGTTCAGTATTATTGCCATTATACATAACCTCAGGAAAAAAGGAGCCCTGTCTGTTGCAGATTATATAGTATTACTCGGCAACAATTTATTCTATTTCTCTGCCGGCCTGACGATCCTGAGCCACTGGAACGAAAATATGCAGGGTGTATTTACCATTTCACTGGCCCTGTTTAACCTGGCCTATACTGCAGTACTCTACAAAAAGTTCGGGCTGGACAGGAATGCAGTTTATCTCTTTCTGGGCCTCACCCTGACCTTTGTTACCCTTACTGTTCCCATCCAGTTCGAAGGGAATTACATTACCATGTTCTGGGCTGCCGAAGTGGTATTGCTGTTCTGGCTGTCCCAAAAGTCGGGGATCAGCACCTTTAAGGCCGGGGCCATCATAGTACAAGGGCTAATGTTCATCAGTCTGCTTATGGATTGGGTGGATTATTATGTAGCCGGAAAAGCAGAACTTTCAGTGATCCTTAACCGTGCCTTTATTACCGGGCTTATCTCGGCCCTGTCTTATGCGGGTGTCTATTTCCTTCTTAGAAAAGAGAACAACCCTGAAAAAATAGGAGTTATCACCTTTGATCCCCGTGCTTACAGCACATTTGCAGCAATCCTTGCCGTTGTAGTGGCTTATATTACCGGAATGCTCGAAACCATTTACCAGGCGCACCAGTTCCTGTATACCGATGATGCTGCGCTTTCATGCTCAGTCCTTTATCATTATATATGCAGTGCGCTGCTACTGTTCTTCAACCTGAGATCGCAACACACCATGCTGAAAAAGCTCACCCTGAGCCTTGCTGCGCTGAATATACTGCTGTATGTTCTGTTGTTTTCCCATTTGCCCACTGCCGAATTCCTGGCCAACCTGACTATGGAACACAGCGAACATATTGCTTTTTACCTGCATTATGGCATATTGCTTTGTCTCGCCTACTTTATAAAAACATTGATAACACGCACCATACACGACCCGGTCATTCCTTTTTTCAGGGAACCGTTGGTGCTGTGGCTGCTTGCTTTTTGCATTGTATTTATCCTGAGTTATGAGGTAATGATCCACAGCCTGTACTTAACCCCCGGGATCAATACACCTCAAGGCCTGCAGGACGCAAAGATCCAGATCGTTAAAATAGGCTATCCCATTTTATGGGGTATATTATCATTCGTCTTCCTCATTACGGGGATAAAACGCCAATGGAAACTACTGCGTATCATTGCCCTGTCGCTCCTCGGGATCACGGTTTTGAAATTGTTCATATACGACATAAAAAATGTATCCGAAACCGGGAAAATAATTGCTTTTATATTGTTGGGCATACTGATCCTGGTCATTTCCTTTGTCTATCAAAAAATTAAAAAACTGGTCATTGACGACCCAGCCACCAAACCACAATCCGATGAAGAGAAGTCTTAATGTTATCGTTTTTCTTTTCTGTATCCAAGCCTTTAACGCCCAGGAATACAGTGGAACTGTCGCCACAGTGAACGAAGACGGTATCTATGCCGTAGTACTTTCTCCGGAGATCCGTTCGGCAAGCCTTTCAGATATGCATACCATCCGTATCCTGGACGGGGAACAAAACGAGATCCCGTACTGGCCTTATACCGATACGGGGCAGGGCGGAGATTCCCGCTTTATAACATTTCCGATCATTTCGAAGACAGGGGTTGACGGAGAACGGTCTTCCGTAATTGTGGAAAACCGGGAAGAGAGAATGTTAGACCGGATGACCCTGAAGATCGCTACTACAAAAGTTTCCAAGGTCTACAGCATCAGCGGAAGTGATGACCGGGAACGTTGGTTTGGCCTGGTCAACCGGGATTACCTCGACCGTCTGAGTGAACCCGGCAAAACCACCACAGAAAAGACCTTTTCTTTTCCGCTGAACAACTACAGGTATCTCCGTTGGGATTTTGATGATGAAAAAAACCTGCCTGTCAATGTACGGGAAGCAGGTGTCTATGAAGCTCCCGGTAAAGTTAAGATAACAGACCTTATCGAGATCCGGGGAGCCCATGTGGAAACCCTGACCGACAAGGACAACAAAAAGACGATCATACACATCAGTTTTGCCCAACCGCAACAGATCGACGCCATTAAGTTTGATACAGAGGGCCCCGGACTGTTCCTGCGCAAGGCTCATTTCCGGGTAAAAAGAAACAGGAATATCAAAAAAAGAACGGAAACCTACATCGCTACCCTGAGGACAATAGAACTGGATTCACAAAAAGAAAACCGCTTTGACGGACTACATATTTTTGAAAAAGAGTTTACGATCGAGATTGAGAACGGAGACAATCTGCCTTTAAAAAATATCAGCATCAGTTTTTATCAACATCCTGCATATCTTGTAGCAGAGTTTCAGACCGGCAAAAAATACCGGATCACAGTAGATCCTTCTCTTCCATCTCCGAACTACGATATAGGTCATTTCAAGTCGCTGTTCAGGGATGAACTTCCGCAGATCGAGGTCAACCATTTTAAAAAAATCACTCCCGAAGAAACAGCCGAAACAGACATCCCGTTCTGGAAAACCCAGGCATTCCTGTGGTTTTGTATTTTAACTGCTGCTGTCTTCATTTCCTATTTTTCCTGGAAATTGCTCAACGATATGAAAAAGTAATATCTTCAACAATATTCCGAAAATGTTAAAAATAAGACTTGTATTATTACCCCTGATTTTCCTGTGCCTTGCCTGCAAAGAGCAGAGAAGACACCCCGTACAGTTTTACCACTGGAAGAGCACCCCTCATATCGGAAACACCGAAAAGCGTTTTTTTGAAGAACTCGGTTCGGAAAAGTTGTATCTCCGCCTGTTCGATGTTGACCTTGAAAACGGCAGACCACAACCTCAGGCTATAATCCGTTCTTTTGATGCAAATGCCCTGAACGCCGGTTACATCCCGGTGGTCTTTATCACTAACCGCACCATCTCCGGCACTTCTGCCAGGGACATTGAAAAGCTCGCCGAAGACGTCTACTCCCTGATCCGGAAGATCGTACGGGAAAACCGTCTGGGCCACCCTGGTGAAATACAAATAGACTGTGACTGGACTTCTACGACAAGTGACCGTTTTTTTCATTTTCTGAAATTCCTGAAAAACATTTCGGGAAAAAGGGTTAGCTGTACCCTCAGGTTGCACCAGGTAAAATACAGGAAGCAGACGGGAATTCCCCCGGTGGAAAAGGTGTATCTCATGGCCTATGCTACTTCCAATCCCCAGGACAATGACGGTAAAAACTCCATTCTGGACCTCCCGCTGCTCAAAGACTACCTGGAAAACATCCGGGAATACCCGCTGGATCTCGATGTGGCCCTGCCTCTCTATTCCTGGGCCGTAGTCACCAACCATCTCGGGAAGACCAAACTCATCAACGGGGTCACCGAAAACGAATTGCAGGCAAGTGTCTATACAAAAACAGGAGAACACACCTACCTGGTCCGGGAAGACACCTTCTTACACGGCATCTACCTCAACCGGGGTTTTGTGGTAAGAACGGAGGCCATCACCCCTGAACTCCTGCAAAGTGCCAGGGATTACCTTGACCGTAAGATCAGCCGGCCTCACGAATGGGTTTACTATCACCTGGACAGCCTGTTTCTTGAGAGGTTCACTTATAACGACCTTAAATAAGAGCATGTTTAAAAAGGATTGATTGTAGCGAAAAATGATGATTTTTGTTCCATATGGAGGGTTTTTTGAGCTGCATAGCCGTAGCTATGGGGCGAGAAAAAGACAAAATATGGGGCAAAAAGGGCATTTTTTAGCCAATTGAATTCTTTTTAAACATGCTCTAAGGCAAAAAATACTGGAATCCTGCTATATGGCATTTGCCGATAAAGCATTATTTTTAGTATCTGAATTCCAGAGTAAGAATCCACAGGAATAAGACCATACAACCTCAGTTGTTTCTAAAAGACCCGGAAAACATGAAATACTTTTTATTGTTCGTCATCCTTTTATTGAATTATTCCGGTTTTGCCACTCCAGACGGCCCCCGAAAAGAACATCCTGTTTCTTTCTGTGCAGGCGGCTTCGAGGCAGATTATCAATACTATAACCTCTTTGCCCAGGAAAATATTGAAGAACCCCGTTACAAAGCCTTTTTACTTACCTATAACAACAGGTACTATACTACGAACAAAGAGGAGAATACTGAAAAAAATGAAAATATCGAAGACTGGCAAAAATACTTGAGTATCACCTATGAACAGGCTCGTTACCTGGTATTCCGTTCAGACCGGGATGAGCTCAGAGCCCTGGCCGGGGGAAAAGCTGTTTCAGACAAAAAACTGGATTTTATCGATGCGCATTTTATAAAAAAACACAAACAGGCCCTGCTCTATCTCGCTTATGCCAAATACCTCGAACCCTATATGACCGTAAAGGGAGGCCGCAGCAATTATTGGAGAAATACCCCGGAGCATACGGTAGAAGAACTCGATTACGACAAGGTGATCAACGTACTGGAAAGAAGCTGGCAGGCCGAAACGGACAAGGATCTGAAACTGCGTTACGGTTACCAATTGGTCCGTTTTGCCCACTACAACTTAAAACACAGCGAAGCAATAAACTACTTCAACTCCTATGTAGAAAGCCTGGCCCATAAACCCATTATGTATTATTATGCCCTGGATCAGAAAGGCGGTGCTGAACGGGCCTTGGGCCATTACATGCAGGCGCATTACGATTTTTTCCGCTTCTTTACGCATACCAAAAACCGCAAAGCGCGGGCATACACTTCCATGAGGGTAACGCAGGACCTGGATTTTGAAAAATTGCTGGCCGGGGCGGAGACCACTGCGGAGAAGAATGACCTGTACATGCTTCTCGGTTATCGGGATTTCAACAATCCGCTATCTTCGTTCAACAAGATCATACAGAACGATCCCAATGCCCCACAGGCCAAGGTGCTTATGGCCCGGGCTGTCAACCAGCTGGAAAGAGATTATTTTCCTATCCACTATTCCTGCCCTTACAACAACCAGGATTGCATGAAAGAACTGAATGACCGGCGTATTCCCCTCGACCTGAACCGGGAATCGGGATCTTTCCTTCAGCAGTCCCTAAATGCCGCGCTGCGGCAGGCAAATAATAATGCCGTAAAGGAGCAGGGATTCTGGCAACTGACCACCGCCTGGTTATACTATATCCAGGGCGATTATAAAACGGCCAGGGACTATCTCGGGAAAATGGAATCCGGGGATTCCCGGATTACCCGTCAAAAAGACAGGCTGGCCATGCTGATCGACATCTCCGAACAACCGGAGATCACCCCCGATTTTGAAGAATTGCTGGTAAAGGATTACGGCAGCATCTTTAATATAGACTCCATCGCTGCAGCAGGCTACTCCTACCCTCCGGGTGTACCCGGTTTTCTCACTGATGTACTGGCCAACCGCTATTTCCTGCAAAAAGACTACGCCAAGGCCTTTTTGCTCCAGAACCACATTACTGCCCTCGAATACCGTCCTGACATGGAGCTCCTCGAGGCCATCGGAGCCCTTTACCACAAGAAGGACAAAATGCCTTTGAACAAATGCTCGTCCGCAACATTCCCCCGGGGCAATACAGCTACAAGAAAAAACAGTATATCCCCGGAACCGGCTTCGATGTAGATAGCTATATGGCCAACATGAAAGGGAATATATACCTCTGGCAGGGAGAACCCGAAAAGGCAGTTGCGGAATTTGAACAGGTGGCCGGACGTTCTTCTTCATATAAAGGTTTCTCAGATATCCCTGCCGATATCTTCGGCTATAACCGTATAGAATGTTTTGGCTGCCCCAGCAAGGAAATAATGCAAACTGATTATCTCCAAACCTTCCCGTTCATAAAACCCGTAATGAACAAGCGGGAACTGGCCAAAGCACTGATCGAACTGAAAAAAACGGGGGAAAAAGATGGCCCGGAAGCTGCCAGGGCCAATTATCTGTTGGGTAATTTCTATTATAACACTTCGCTTATCGGCTATTACAGGCACATCCTTACCTTTAGCAATACCAATGGGAAAAGTTCTAAATTTCACAATTATTACAGCTGGGGCGGGCAGTATAAGGAAAGAGTCCCGGAATATTACCTGTATTTTAAAGATTATAAATGGAACCCGCTGTTCAGGGACCATTTTAACCGTCCCCTGGCCTACCTGCAGCGTGCCCTGGAGCAGGCAGAAAACGATGAACTCAAAGCCCGGATACTATTCGCTGCCTCCAAATGTGAACAAGGTATCTTTTACAGTACGCAAAACGACAAAGAACTGAACAACCTAAAAAATATCAATTATAAGGCCCGAGAGAAGAAGCGTCTGGAAATAAAGACCTCACGTTACAGGAGCTATTTTCAAAAACTCCGGGCATACCGGCATACCTCCTTTTATAAAGAGGTCAGGACCAACTGCAAGTATTTTGAGTATTATACCACACACTATTAAACCGTTATTCCGGTATGATCCTGACAGTCTTAGTACCATAAAGCCTCTTATACCAAGCTCATCAGGAGTAGGTTTGGGTTTTCTGTTTATGCTTCCTCCCCCACGACCTCAACTGGTCCAGTATCGGCATCAATTGCTGCCCGCTTTCCGTCAGTTCATATTCCACTCTTGGGGGGACTTCGGCATAGACCGTTCTTTTTACGAGCCGGTTCGCCTCCATCTTCCGCAGGTGCAGCGTAAGCATACGCTCAGTAATATTGGGCATTCGTTTACGCAACTGGCTGAAACGCAGTTTTCCATCCGCCAGATAGCAGCATATGGCTATGGTCCACCGCCCGCCGATAAGATTTGCGGCATAGATCTCATCGCATTCCGAATCGAGTATCTGCCGGTTTTCGTAATTGGTAGAGGTTTTCTTGATCTGTCCCATACTTACATTTTTGTTAGTACCACACAATAAGTTGCTAATATACCAAATATATAGTTACTTTTATAATTTTACATCCTGAAAAAGGGCCTGTATTTCAGGCCTGCACACGCTATTGTTTAATCATTATCAAAAGTTGAAAAAACACAATGAAAACCCTGGTAATTATTATTCACCCGGAACTGGAAAATTCCCGGGTCAACAAGAGATGGATCGAAGAATTAAAAAAATATCCCGACCGGTATACGGTACACGACCTGTATGGTCAGTACCCCGACGAAAAGATCGACATCGCCAAAGAGCAGCAGCTCGCGGAAACTTTTGACAGGATCGTTTTCCAGTTTCCCTTCTACTGGTTCAATTGCCCGCCCCTGCTCAAAAAATGGCTCGACGAAGTACTGGTACACGGATGGGCTTACGGCAAAGGCAGTCCCTATAAACTTGCCGGGAAAAAAATTGCCCTGGGCATCACGGCAGGCGTGAACAAAGAGGATTACCACACTTCCGGACGTTACAAATACACCCTGCAACAGCTCACTGCCCCTTTCGAGATCACTTTTGATTATATCCGGGCCAGTTATCAATCGCTCTTCGCTTTCTATGGTGCAGAACACAACGGCACGGCAGACAGGATAGACAAAAGCGCCCGGGAGTACATTCGTTTTATCGAAAGTTTATAGGCAAATCCAATCACAGCCGCAGGCCTTCATTCCCGGGCCTGCGGCACGTATCCTACTTCAGCTTGATCTCCATATATATAGCTCCGGGCACCGGGTTAAAGCGGTAAGGTTCTATTTCGTAAAAACCCGCTTTTTTATAGAGTCCGATCGCCGCCTGCATATCCGGGAGCGTGTCCAACCGCATCTTTTTGTAGCCCAGCTCTTTTCCCAGGCGTACGGAAGTGTTGAGGAATTGTTTTCCCAATCCCCTGCCGCGTGCTTCTTTTCGCAGGTACATTCTTTTCAGTTCGCATGTCGCATGGTCCAGTTTTCTTATGGCAAAGCAGCCTATTGGCCTCTGATCGGTATCATATGCTATAAAAAGTACACCATCGGGCCTTGAATACTGGTCCCTGATATTTTCGATCTCACGGTTGAAATCCTGGAATTCCAGGTCCACACCGATCCCGGCGGCGTATTCCCTGAAAAGTACGGTCCCCGTTTTATAATCGCTGTCGGATATTGCTTCTCTCAGTTCCATCGCTTGTCAGTGCCTGTTTTATATTGAACCCGTTTAAACTTTCCCTGATGAACCGCAAAATGATCTTTTGTCCCGTCTTTTGTATTTTTCCGGACAGCATCATTTGGAAGAGGGTATCCCGGGATCAGTGTTTTTGCGTATTCTCCGGCCGGTGTTTATAAATTTCAAGATAAAGGTGGGTAGACATTTTCCGGGCGTTGTTCTTGGCCCTTTCGGCCAGCTCTCCGGTAAAAAGCCGGTCTATGGTTGTAAACCACAGTCTCAGCCATTCCCCGAAATGTTTAATATCTACGGCATGACCGGACTTTTGGTCCACACCGATATGGGCATCCCGGGGGTTACCTTTGTATTTGGCCCGGTGAAACAGGTTGGATTCCCAGAAATCCGTGAGTTTTTCCAGATGTTCGTCCCAGTCGGAGATCGTTTCATTAAAGAACGGGCCTATTTCCTTGTGCTTTCTGACGGCTTCGTAAAAGGAAGATACCAGTGTAAAGACATCTTCCCTGTTTTTTATATCTCTCATTGTTCTGATTGTTCCGGGGGGCATTACTGCAAAAATAAGGAGGTTTTGCCATTATCAATAAATTAACCGGATGATAAACATACAACAGGTTACTTTGTGTTTTTTATGGCCACGAAGGCACAAAGAATCCGGTTTGATCCAGCAGGGACTTTTTTCGTCATGGAAAGCGGTACTACCGGGAGCTGTGCTATATGTTTATACGATTATAGTTAAGGATCATTCCTAATTCTTTCCAGAATTGCCCCGCAAATTTGTCTTGTTAATTTAAAAATCAAATACGATGAAACTGAAAACGAATATGTACGGCCTTATGATGGTCGTAGCTGTAATGGCATGCGGCATCCGGGTAAATGCCCAGGACAGCATCATTACTAAAGAAGAACTTCCCAAACCGGCCCTGGATTTTCTGAGCCAGAACTTTTCCGCCCAAAAAGTCATTCAGGTCACCAGGGATACCGATTATATGGTAAAAACAGAATACGAAGCGGTGCTGGACAATGCCGCAAAAATTGAATTTGACGGGGATGGGAACTGGAAAGAAATTGACGGGAATCACAACCCCATCCCCCCTGGTCCTGTTCCACAAAAAATAAAACAGTATATCGATCAGAATTTTTCAGGACAGAAAATTACCCAAATAGAAAAGAATTCCAGGAAATACGACGTGGAAATCTCTAACGGGCTCGAACTGGAGTTTACCCCGGATGGTAAATTTATACGAATAGACGATTAACTTTAAACAGACATATACCATGAAACAACATTTTTTAAAAGGATTGGCTGTATTGGCAATAGCAGGTGCTTTTGCCAGTTGCAGCAATGACGATGATGATAATAACAACATCAATGCTACCGATGTCCCAGCAACCAGCCAAGATCTGATTGAAACCCATTTTGAAGGGGCGACCATAACCCGGGCTATAAAAAATAACACCCCGGGGGCCGACGGAACACTTTATGAAACCCGGCTGAGCAATGATTTTGAAATTGATTTCAATACAGATGGCGAGTGGACCGATATCGAAGGAAATGGTCAGCCCGTTCCGGATGACCTGATCCCGCCTGCAATTTTGAATGAGGTGCGGCAAAACTATCCCGATCCCATTTTCATTGAAGGAATTGACCTGGAACCCAATGGTTATGAAGTTGAATTATCTAACGATGTAGACTTATATTTTGATCTGAATGGGAATTTTATTTCGGAGGATAAAGACCATGATGGAGATGAAGACGATGATGAGACTTCCATTGCTTATTCTGACCTGCCCCAGGACAGTCAATATCTGATCGATACCCATTTTCCGGGAACGGCAGCCGTTTACACGATCAAAAAGTCAGTGGCTGATGATGACGGGACTTTGTATGAAGTAAAGTTAAACAATGGTTTTTCCCTTGATTTTGACGAAAACGGAAAATGGACGGATATCGACGGGAACCATCAACAGCTTCCCGGTGCCCTGATCCCGGAAGCTATTCTCAACTATACGCAGGAAAATTATCCGTCGCCGCTCTTTATCGAGGGAATTGACAAAGAACGTTACGGATATGAAGTTGAAATTTCGGATGATACCGATTTGTTGTTTGATACCGAAGGGGCCTTTATAAAGGCAGAATAGACCATGGGTATCTGAAAAGTGTTCAGGCTGTCATCCCGGCCTCTGATCGATTGGTCTTGATGAACTTACGGACAATACCGATCGACTGTAACCAGGGTGACAGTCATATAAAATAAGACACTTTTCAGACTATTCTTTGTTTTTTCAGGGAAAACTATGCCTTCGGCCCCCTCATTCGCTATAAGAAAATGTATAGCGTGTGGTCTCATTTTCGCTCCAATCTATATTACCTTTTACAAAATAGGTCAGGGCGGTAACATAGCGCGATACTTCTCTGTCAATACTGGTTTCGAAGACAGGGAGGTCAGAAGATAACGAGAGAAACTCCCGTGCCTGTTCATCGTGAAATTCAGCAGCCTTTAAAATGGCATCTTCAAAGCTAAGGCCGTACATTTCCTGCATGACCAGGACAAGGTTGTGCTTGTCATCCGAAGCGTTCTGAGCTACCTCCTTACCCAGGGAAAACATATCGTTCGCAAAGCTGACAAGGTTCCGGGCCAGTGCCACCAGTCTTTGTATGGCGGGATATTGCATAATTTCTTCCGGCAATTGGATATTTGAGGCTATTACAGAGGTATCGGTAGCTATATTTGTCCCTGCAAATAAAGGGCGGTACTTCATATATTCTTCTAAAGTAGGACAGTATCCCCTGGCTACATTCTCTAACTCCCAGACCGCGGCATTAAAAGTATCTGCAAAGCTCCGGATCATATTTTCCTGCCACTGTTTTTCGCTAAAAGCACACAAACGCACCCAACAATCTGCCAATGCGGAAAATATCTCTTTCCCCGGTTGCAGCGGGATCTCTTTGCGACTATTCATCACAGTGACCGAAGTGGATATAAATTTCTCCAAAGCCTGCCTGCTTTTCACCTCAGACATTTTGCTGCTTACTTTTTTGTCCAGGCCATCGTCCAATAAAAACATAAGAGAAAAAAAATCGGTTATGGCAAATAAGACCTCTCTGCCTGCCGTAGGGTACATACGGGATGTCATATAGCCATAACGCTGACCCTTATATTGATCATAGGTTACTTTATCCGGCAATAAATTATACTGCTGAAGCCATTGTGTATTGTGTTCATGTACCTCTTTTGCATAAGGGCTTATAAAGGACGGAAACGGCCAGAAGGGCCTTGGTATAGATATTTTCATGGGGTATATTGGGGTTAATTCCCAGTAAATATATAAATAAATTCCTACTTACTTGTTGCGATAACAGAAGTTTTTTCAGATAACTCAGTATAAATATTTTATACTAAAGTCATCTTATAGTATGATCATTTTGACACAAAGCATCGGGGAATTTAACCTTAATAGTAGGTCCTAAAATCATTCAATCTATCAGTTTATAACCATATCCTCTGACGTTGATGATCTGAATACTATCGTCTTTATTTAGTTTCTTGCGGAGTTTGGTTATAAAAACGTCCATACTTCTCGCGTTGAAAAAGTCGTCATCTCCCCATAGCTTTTTTAAAATAAATGACCTGTCCAGAATTTCATTCTTATGTTGTTGTAAATGATATAGCAACTGTGTTTCCCTATGGGTAAGATTAATTTTAATATTCTGAAAGTTTAAGGATTGTTTTTGATAATTAAATATATAATTGCCTATGACAATATGCTGCAGGTCTTTTTGGAGTTGAACCCTATTCAGCAGGGCGTGAATGCGAACAATAAGTTCTTCCATGCTAAAAGGCTTTTTTAAATAATCGTTTCCGCCGTGTTGAAACCCGTCAATAACATCCTGTGTCTGGGATTTTGAGGTTAAAAAAATTATAGGTGTGGTTTTATCTGTTTTTCTAATTTCCTTAGCCAGGGTAAAACCATCCCTATTCGGCATCATAACATCGAGGACCAACAGGTCAGGTGCCTCCTTTTGATAGTTTTTAAACGCTTTTTCACCATCTTCAACATGAGTTACAATAAAATCCCTGGTTTCCAGGCTTTCTTTTATGATCTGGCCAAGGACCATTTCGTCTTCCGCTAAGAGAATACTGATCTTATCATTCATGATGTTTGTAAAATTGGCAGGTTAATGATAAATGTATTTTTATCGTGTATGCGTTCCAGGGCAAGCGTTCCGTTATGTTTTTCTATAATTTTTTTGGTGTAGTACAAACCGATGCCAAAGCCTTTTATATCGTGCCGGTTACCCGTAGGGATCCTGTAAAATTTATCAAATATTTTTTGCTGCTGGGATTTGGGAATGACGTTTCCGTTATCGGCAATACAGATACTTGCGATCTGGTTTTGCTGCTTCATGGAAATTTCAATGGTATCACCGCCGTATTTTATGGCGTTGTCAATTAAATTGCACACAGCGTTTTCAAGATGAAAAACATCGACATCCGACATCACATTTTTAATATCGGAATGAAATTCGAGCGTTCGGCCGGTCTCCAGTATTTGATATTTTTCGAAGCACTTTTGCACTAAACCGTCAATATTGACCTTTTTTTTGTTTAACAGGAGCTTATCGCTGTCTAAAGTGGCCGTTTCCAGGATCTTTTCTACCATTAATGACAATTTACCCAGTTGCTCTTTAGAGACATTCAGGTAACGCATGTTTTTATTGAAATCATTCTCAGGATTGAAATTTGTGACACCTTCAATAGCCGTGGTCGCTGTGGCAATAGGCGTTTTAAGCTCGTGTGTTATATTGCTTATAAGGTCGTTCTTTATTTCGGCAAGCTGCTTTTGCTTTTTAATGATATATAATAAATACAGCAGGCAGCTTATGATGCAGAGACAAAGTATAAAAGATAACAAAACACCGGTGGTACCACGTTTTAAAATAAGCAATACGGGGTTGCTGTATTGCAGTTCTATCTGATCTCCCTTAGGTAAATATGTAGATTTTGAAAAAGTAGCCATGGATAAATCGCTATCCGGGCTCAATTCATATTTTTTATAAACAGTATCACTTTTAAAATGGACAATATTATAATCGATATCCAGGTCCTTTCGCTCCAGTTCCCGGCTAAGGGCCTTATTGAAATCATCGAACAAGAGTGAATCCCTGGTAATAGACACTACAATGCTCGCAGTAAGATTTTTAAGGTTTTTAACCGAATCCTGCTTCCGATCTTTATAGACGGTAACCGATGATATTTTGTCGGGATCCAGTGAATTTAATCTGATCTTTTTTTTAGGTGCCGTATCGCCCGTTTTCCCCGGGGGAAGCACATCGGCGACAAAATTATCAATCCCCTTTTCGCTCTTCTCAGAATTTTTATCCCTGAAAAAAGTAAATACATCATCTTTGGTAATATTGGCGTAATAGGTCTCAACACCATTATCCAGGGCAATCTGGACATCATTGGCAAAAGTTTGTTTCAACACCGTATAATTCTTGTAATTCCAATACCCCTGAATCCCCAGAGTAACCAGAATTGTCAGGGCAATACTATAAATCAAGTTTTTATAGATGGTATTGTTCAAAAGACGATAATTAATGATCCAGGCTAAAAATAGTAACTAATTTTCAGTTATCTCATTTCGGTTAACACTCGTTAACACTACTTAACTCATAAATACCGGGCATTCCCTCAAATTTGAGTGCATAATTATTAAATCACAATGATATGAGAACCTTGATTTTTATACTTGCTCTGATCGTTTTTCAATCGAAATCAAATGCTCAGCAAATTAGTGGGGAAGCACATTACCAAACGAAACAAAAAGGGAAGATCGAAATTTCGGGCACAGGCATGACCGAAGCCAGAAAGAAAGAAATAACAAAACAATTTAAAAAGTCCCTTCACAAGGAATTTACCTTAACGTTCACGTCACAAGCCTCTTTGTGGAAACAGGATGAAAGCATGAATGTAAACCTTTCTTCCGGAAATAACATGGCAGTTTCTCTGGGTGGCGATAAGATGTTGTACAAAAACACCGCAACCCGATCGTACATCAGGCAGGATGATTTTATGGGAAAACTATTTTCAATCCGCGATTCGCTCCCGGAATTCAACTGGCGCCTGGAAGATGAAACAAAAAAGATAGGAAATTACACCTGCTACAAGGCCACTTACATTAAAGAAACCGAACAACCCGACTTTCTGAAAGTCCATACAGATAAGGATAAAGAAAAGGGAAATAAAAAAGAGGAACAACCTTCAACAGTAAAAAAACAAGTCATTGTAACGGCATGGTATACGCCCGAGATCCCCGTAAATAACGGTCCTGACTCTTACTGGGGACTCCCCGGGCTGATCCTGGAAATACACGATGGCGGCAAAACCATGATTTGCGACCGGATAGTGCTTAAAGACGAGGCGGTAGATTTGCCGGTTCCGGATAAAGGTAAAGTGGTCGATGAAGAAGAAATGAAAAAAATACGCCAGGACAAGTATCAGGAAATGCAGAAAATGCATAAAAAATCAGGAAATAAAAAGTCATCGGGTATAAGTATTACAATAACCAAGGGATAAAATGAAATATCTCGCGATTGCTGTTCTCCTGTTCGCCAACATTTCTTTTGCCCAGCAAGTAGTCATAGAAGGGATGGTCAAAGACTCTCTTTCCAAACCCCTGGAAATGGCCAATGTACTCCTGAAGAACCCGGAGACGGGGGCGATAGTCTCGTATGCCGTGACCAATTACGAGGGCAGGTTTGTCCTGAAAGGAAAGACGGGAACATCTTATGAATTATCTGCCAGTTATTTAGGGTATAGATCAAGCAAAGAGGTTTTTACGATAAAGGAAGATGATCCGGGAATTATAAAAAACATTGTACTCTATGAAAATGTAAATCAGCTCGACGGTGTTGAAGTGGTACAGAAAATGCCTGTAACCCTTTCCGGGGACACCATTATTTACAAGGCCGATGCTTTTACAAACGGAAAAGAACGAAAGCTCGAAAATATACTGGAAAAGCTCCCGGGCTTTGAGATCGATGAAAGCGGTGAAGTTAAGGTACAGGGCAAGAAAGTAAATAATCTTTTGGTTGAAGGGAAAAAGTTTTTTGATGGCAATACAAAGCTGGCCACTAAAAATATTCCCGCCGATGCCGTAGATAAAGTAGAAGTAGTACAGGACTATAACGAAGTTTCTCCGTTAAAGGGATTGGACAATGAAGAAAACCTGGCGCTTAACATCAGGCTGAAAGAGGGAAAGAAAAATATGCTTTTCGGAGATATAAAAGCAAGCGGAGGCCTTGAAGACCGATATACCTTCCATCCGAACCTATTTTATTACACTTCAAAAGCAAATCTGAATTTTATCGGAGACTTAAACAACACAGGGAGCCGTAGCTTTTCTTTTAAAGATTACCTGAAATTTAATAGCGGTATAAAAAATATCACTGAAAAATCCGGCACCACTTTTTTATCTGAAAACAATGATATTGGCCTGGCTTCTATGCAAAATAACAGGGCAAAAGAATTAATAACACAATTGGGAGCCTTCAATTTTACTTATGTTCCGGGTAAGAAATGGAGTTTTTCCGGATTTGGTATCGCTTCGAAAATTAAAACTATCATAAATTCCCTGGCGCATCACACCTATTTAAGGGATGACGGAAATGTCACCGAAGCCGTAAATTCCGATACAGATCAACGGACGGTTTCCGGCATTGCTAAAATCTCTTCGGTATTTACGCCTAAGAAAGATGTGTATATAAGCTATGACGGGTTTTTAAAATCCACAGATGCCACCCAGCTCAATCAGCGTTTGTCCGGTTTTAACACCGTGGAAAATGCTGTTAAAGAACGGGATCATCAACGCCCCCTCATTATGGAACAATCGCTCAGGGGATATTTGACCAAAAATGTGCATCATATTTTTTCGTTAGAATTAAATCACAGGTACAGCAAACTAAACCCTTTATATCATTTACAGACGTCCCAGCCCTCCTTTCCCGGGATATTCCCCGATACGGATAAGGGAACACATGAGTTGTTACAACAAAAAAACACGGTAACCCGTAATTGGAGTGGTATATTTAAGTATTACCGCATTTTAAACGGTAAAAATCATATCAATATCACCGGAGGAATTCAAAATCAACATCAAAACCTTGTTTCGGATATTTCCCGGGTTGCAGAAAACAACCCCACAAAGCTTGAAGGCAATGCCTGGAACAACGATGTGCAATTTCGGGTGAATGACGTTTTTATAAGTGCCCGTTACAAAACGAAATTGGGCAGGCTTATCATGATCCCGGGTGTTTCTTATCATTATTATCAATGGAAAAACCGGCAGCTAAACAAGACATTTACTTCCGATAGACATGTCCTGTTACCAGATTTTTATGCCAGGTTTAATTTTAAACGCAGTGAAAGCATCTCCCTGAATTACAATATGAAAACCCAATTCCCGAAAATTTCACAACTCGCTTTAGGAACCACTATACAAGGATATAACATTTTATTTCAGGGGAATGAAAAACTCAATTACGGCTATTATCATCAACTGGGCCTAAGCTATAATTTGTTTGATTCTTTCTATCACAAAAACATCAATATGAGGTTTAATTATCAAAAAAAGTTTGATGATATTTTAAATGATGTGACCTATTCCGGTAATAATTCCTTATTGACCGTTATTAATGCCAACAGCGCCAATGAAATCGTATCGGCTTCCGGATCCTATGACAAGCGTTACACTTTTATGCGATTCCATATCATGGCCAATATTTCTCATTCTAAATATCACAATAGCATTGAAGGGATTCAAAACACCAATACCTCGTTAATTCAAAACTACAAGGCTTCGGCAACTACAAATTTTAGTGAGCTACCCAATGTAACATTAGGCTTTCAAAAAATATTCAACACCTATTCGGGAGCTGACATCAAAAATAAATTTATAACCCATCAGCCATTTGCAAAACTGGAATGGGGGATTTTAAAATATTTTACGTTGCTGGCTGATTATGAGTATAACGTTTATAAGAACAGGGGCGGAACTACGAAGAGCTCCTATGAATTCTTAAATATTGACCTGTATTACCAGCACGATGACAGTCCATGGGAATTCCAAATTTCAGCTGCTAATATATTGAACACCAAAAGCATCAGGAGGGATCAATTCTCCGATGCTTTTATGGGTACCTATCAATATGTAGTATTGCCCCGGTATATTCTATTCGGAATAACATACCAAATGTAAGCCGCTCTTAATTTTACCGGGTTCTGCCATTGGGAGATTATGTGGTGGATATAACCATATTTGTATTCAGGATCACCGGATAATGGCTTTTGGCCCTGTCTGTTCACTGTCCTGTACTTTTTTTCTGATAAAACGCAAACTGTACCGTTGTTGAAAGGGAAAGCCTTCTGTTTGCAGCGTTTCCTGAAATCCTTCCGGAATAATGTTTTTTGGCGCGATCTTATTATCTTGCAGTTCTTTTTGCAATGACTCCTTCAAGGCGGTGTGGTTCTGTATCTTTTCGGGAATATAGCGTTCCCAATCGTGTTGCTTCAGTATTTCCAGGCTTTGTTTATCACAAAGAATCTCTACTTCGTAGTTTTCCAGTATAAAACCGGAAACCTGAATAGCACCATTATTATCGCCCCTTACATATCCGCCGGTATTTCTATAAACAGCATATGTTCCCTGTCTGCTCGAATTCCAGGTATTCCTATTGGTTTTATTTGAGAGCGTGTATTGAGAAAGCGGTAATTTCTGCAATTCTTCTTCTATTTGCCGGTACATGGTCCGGCCAAAAGCATCTTTATCAAAATTATTGGAAACGATCGGTCGATGGTACACATCATCAGGATCGTAATGAGCCGGAACAGCCACCGAAGGAAATGTCACTTTCAGCCTATGGTCATATTCCACATCGTTAAATTCCGGTAATTGCAGGCCGTAAACACCGGGATCATCTTTCAGGGATGCCAGGTCCAGTTTTTCCAGGTTTTCACGGGTATCATAATAATCTTCCAACACGGCAACACTGTCAAAAGGCCGGGCATTTTCGAGCAGGCTGCCGTACTCGAACGCATTAAATACACCACCGTGCCTGCTTCTCTCAACCTGCCTGTTCTTAAATAACATGGCGCCATAACCCCGATACCCCTCGCCGGGCAAATAGTTTATTAAACTAATGTCGATCTTTAGTTTCTCCCGATTGGCTTTAAGCAAGGACTCGTCCTCTATCCAGAATTTCCCCTTATCCTTTATTTCCAGTATCAATACGTAATCGCCATCATCAAAATCAATATGGTCGAGGAAAAAGAGCGGAATTCTTTTTTTCTCAAATGATGTATCAATTTCCTTTTTAAGATGACGGATAAACCACCTTCCGCCTAAAAAGACTAGAATGATACTGACAACAAATATGGCTATTCCCCTGATTCGCACGGCACTTCACTATTTTCAATACTGTCCATTTCACTCCACCAACTCCCGTTCCTTATATCCGATATCCCAGATAAAGAGCTCTTCCCCGGAGGGGTTATAGGCTATTACTTTGGTAATCAGCCCTTCTTTATTCCGGACGTTTTCTGTGGAAACGGCCAATGTACCTTCTTCGGTCCAGCCTTTTAGTTCCAGTCCGGAAAGCGTGAGATCCGCGAGCACATAGTCTATCTCGCGCATCAAATACCGGGCCGGAACGGGATCCAGGTGCCGGTGTACCCCCTCTTGTTCTCCATACAAAAATGCGATGTCCAGGCCCCGGATTTCCAGGAGCTGGTTTTGTGCATCTATTTTGCATATTTCCACGCCATCAACCGAATAGATGCCGTTGGAAAATGTAACCGGGAGTTCATCAATAACCTCGTCCGTATCAATATCATACTCCACTATTCCGGTGATCCTGTTGTTTTCATATTCAAAGCCGTAAAACAAGTAGCCGTTTACTTTATACCCGGTCATTTGTCCCTGGTTGTTGTATTCGTACTCCAACTGATCGATGTCGCCATCTTCCTCAGCGAAAGCCTGACCAATGAGCCTATTGATACTGTCGTACTGAAAGTTTGTAAAATATATAATATTACCGTCTGCTTCTCTTAGCGTAATGGTATCGACAAAATACCCGGTTTCGGGTTGCGGCGGGATGTCATTGTTGTCATCGTCCTTACTACAGGAAAAGATCAACAGGCCTATAAGAGCAAAAATTGCTGTATTTCTCAAAAAATTCATTGTTTTCATTATTTGTTATTCGTTTTAAGTTAATCACTGATCAATTAACGGGGTGCTCACATTCGGTTTATTGATCTCTGTTCTCGTTTTTTCCGGTATTCCCGGTCTTTAGTTTGTTTGCAATAAAATCGTAATTGGTCAGAAGCAAAAAACCAATAATTACATTCAGTCCGCTTATGATCCAATTGAACCTGTCGGGTGCTCCGGATGCTACTCCTGCCATATGTGATCTGAATGCAAAAAAAGAATAAATCAAAAATGAAGGGAGATGGTCCAGGACCAGCAGTCCCCCGATTATAAATGCGGCGATTTTAATGATATCGGCCGGTTTCAGATTTCCCAGTTCGATTTTGTCTTCATCAAATCCCTTATCGAGTTTCAGCAGTGTTACGATCCTGTCCGATTTAAAGATCAGGGCCACAAAGAGCCCAATGGCTATAAGGACAGTAACGGCGATCAGAATGATTGTATACGTATCGGTGCCCATTATTGCAAACGGAAGGTTCCCCGGTAATACCGAAAAAAGCGTAGTTACCACCGAATACAGCCCGAACATTTTTATAAGCAGGATAAAAAAATCTCTTTTTGTCATACAGTAAGGTTTAAAAATTAAACTTCCCTTCAAAAAACTTTCCGATCAGCGGCACCGGTTTCAAGGCTTCATTATTCGCGGCAATAATGCCGAAAATGAGCAGAATAAGGGGTAAAAGACCAACCAGAGAGAAAATACCTCCCAAAGCGGGGGCCACCCTGACAAGGATGTTAATGACAATGCTCAGGATAACGGCAAAAATGATCACCCCGAGGCCTTGCCCGAGATGATAGGAGGCAAGTTTGCTCTTCTGTTCACTTCCTTTGTGCTGTACATAGGCAATGATCCATCCGATAATGGTAATATACGATACGATTGAAATGGTTTTGGCATTCATATTTTCCTGATTTTATGTTTAATGATTCCGGTTAAAACTTCAGGAACAAATTTAGAACGCCGAAAATCCATGAACAATTTTCAACCGCATACACAGCGACTACATACCTTTACAAAGGTGTCTACAAAGCGTCTACAAATTGTATACTTCTTGTGGAGAATTTATAAAGGCTCTGTAAATGGCTATGAAAGACAGCCCGGAGAGGGGTTGAAAATGACAAAAGACAATTGTGGTGTGAACCTGAAATCAGGTTCACACCACAATTGTCCGATAGGCATGATGAGATGCTGAAACGAGTTCAGCATAATGAATTACAGTTCTTTTTAGCCTCTCCTTAATTTCCTTAGACAAGTTCTAATACGGCGCATTTCGATGCAGACTTCGAAACTTCGACAGGTGCAGCACAGACAAATTCAGGGCAGGCGTTGGAAAATTAACTCCATTTAGCGAGATTAAATTTTCGGTGTCAACACCCCTTCGACCACATCGGAATTTTCCGAGATGATGCGAGCGGTCTCCTTAATGTCTTCCGGGCTTACTGCATTGACCGTATCGATATATTCGTCCAATGTTCGGATCTTCCTGTTGTAAAAAACATGGGAAGTCAGTATATTCATCCAGTAGCCATTGTTGTTAACAGCTTCTTTGCGGGCCTTGATCATCGATTCTTTAACTTCCCTGAAGTCTTCGGCATCGATGGTTCCCGAAAGTTTCCCGACCTGGTTATAAACAACCTTAACCAGTTTATCGACCATGTCCGGGTTACAATCGAAATGTACCGACATGGTGTATTGTTCTTTCGGTATATCTGTTAAGGAGGCTGATGCGCCTACACCATAACTTCCTCCTTCTTCTTCCCGGATTACATCGTGGCAGCTCTTCTGTATCAATTGTCCGGTCATGTAGACTTTTATCCCGTTCTCAACGTCATAGGGCATGTTCCCCTTAAAAATCATATTGACCGTTGCCTGCGGAGTTTCCATTTCTTCGGATACCCGAACTATGGTCTTGCCCCCGGCAGGTTCGTAATTGTGGTCTACATATGCTTCTTTCCGCTGACCGGATTTTATATTTCCGATATATTTCCGGGCCAGTTTTAACAACTGCTGTTCGTCGATATCCCCTACGAATACAAAGGTGAAATCATCGATCCCCCGGAACCGGTCATCATAAACCTTCTTTATTTTCTCCAGGTCTATCTGGTCGATAAATTCGCGGTTAAACAGCAGGGTCCGCTCATTATGGGCTGTCAACGCCAGGGACATGGAATCCTGTAAAACACTCTTTTTATTCTTTTGTTTCCGTTCGAGGTTCTTGGCAAACCGTTCCCTGGCCAGTTCATAGGCTTCCATATCAAACCTGGGAGCTTCGAAACTGAGGTAGATTTTCCTGAACAACACCTCGATATCCGATTTCGTACTGTTCCCCGACAGCGATTCGGACAATTCACCAATGCCGAGCCCCAATGAAGTATTGGTTCCCGCCAGTTTTTTGCCCAGTGCTATTTTGTCGAATTCCCCGAGACCGGATTGAGATGCCACATAGGTAGCTACATCCGCAGAAGGGAGAAGGTCTTTAGAGAGCAGGGAACTTCCCCCGGCGCTATGGGCCTTCATGTAGATCTGGTCTTTGTCGTACGGGGTCGGGAAAATAACTACCGTTGCCCCGTTGTCCAATTCATATTTTCGGGCATCAAGCCCGGGGATCTCCGTGGTCTTTACCACCCGTTGCTCCCTGAGGTCTTCTGCAATCAAAGGCTTATTGCTAGTATTGTCGTTATATGGGCTTAGCTCCAGGGTATTTACATGATCGAAGACTTTAACGAAATCGTCCCGGCCCGGGTATGTTTTTCCGGAAGTACCTTTGACAGCCATGACGATATCTTTCTCTTTATCTTTGTAAATGCCTGCCATATATGTTAAAAGATCCTCGTTGGTGATGGTCTCTAAGCGGTCTACCGTGTAGTTTACATCCCAGGTTACATCAGGTAAAGGGTTTTGGGTAAAGAAGTGATTGTAAATACGTTTGGCATAGGTATCACTACTGATCTTGTCTTTGTTCTTTAAATAGGACAGGCTACTGTTTTTGATGGACAGTTTTGCGCGTTGAAGTTCGCCTTCCGTAGCCCCGTATCTTACAAACCGCAAAAGTTCGGTCAGGGCAAATTCAAAACTTTCCAGCTCCCTGCCGGTCTTGGGTTGAATGTACAGGCCCATGATATCGAGGGGCCTTACAAAATTCGAATAGGAATAACTGGCTGATAGTGCAGGGCACTCTTTTTTAACCGTCTGTTCCCTGATCCTATTATTTAATATGTAGGAAACCACGTTTTTTATCAATGCATCATCCTCGTGATCATAACCTTTCAAATCTCTGGCCTTGTTCCTGACTATAAATTCAATAGTAGCACTCCCGATCTCCTTGTCCAGCGACTCGATAAAGGTAATATCCCCGTTCAGGGCAATATCAAAGGCTTTTCGTTCGGGGAGGTCCTTTTTGAGGGGAATGGGGGAAAACACCCTTTTGACCTTCGATTCCATGGCATCTACATCGATATCGCCTACGACTATGACAGCCTGCTGATCAGGACGGTACCACCTGTTGTAATAATCCCTTAATTCGTCGTATTTAAAATTGTTGACCACGGACATCAGCCCGATGGGCATACGTTCGGCATATACAGCCCCCTTCATTACCCCTTCGGTCCATACTTTTTCCGCCACCCTGAAACCGGGAGTGTTCCGCGTACGCCATTCTTCGTTGATCACTCCTCTCTCCGCATCGATTTCTTTATCCGTCAGGGAAAGATATCCCGACCAGTCGTGCAGGACCAACAGGACAGAATCGAGCAGCTTGGGGTTGGTCACCGGGACCTTGCTGATATTGTATACCGTTTCATCGAAGGAAGTGAACGCATTGATCTCTGAACCGAATTTTATACCATTCTTTTCGAGATATTCCAGCATGCCCTTTTCCGGGTAGTGTTCCGTACCGTTAAAGGCCATGTGCTCTAGAAAGTGGGCCAAGCCCCGCTGGGACTCCTTTTCCAGGACAGATCCCACATTTTGTGCAAAATAAAAAGAGGCTCGCTCCTTGGGCTCTTCATTGTGTTTGATATAATAATTCATCCCGTTGGGCAGAACCCCGTGTCGGATCGACGGATCGAAGGGAACTTCCTTCGCTTCCTGAGCATTCAGGCATACACCCGATAACAAAAACAATCCTATGGTTTTTAATATTTTCATGTGAATATTGATTTTACCCTTTAAGACTTTAAAATAACCAAAATGGGTGGAAAGCATTTATCTAATTTAAAATATTTTAACATTTATAAAAGAAATGATCTATTATATATATACACTCATAGCCTTAAAATGTCCCATATATTTGGAATAAAGTGTGTTAAATTATTCATTTTAATCCTTTCACTCCTTCTTTGAGCCAATTGTAATACGTCTCCTCATCGGTGTATTTCTGTGGAGGGCCCAACAGTTCCATTTCAGGGGTCATGATAATATAGTAGGGCTGCGATGCCGTATGGAAATTGATCGCCTGGAAGGTCGCCCACTTCTCGCCTATCGTCCGGATCTGCTTTACCCGGCCCGACTCCAACTGATAGTTGAACTGTTTGTCCTCCGGTAGTTCTTTACGGTCATCTATGTACAGGGAGATCAGCACATAGTCATCTTTCAACAGGTCATAGACCCGGGGAACACTCCATACATTCTCTTCCATCTTCCGGCAGTTTACACACGCCCAGCCCGTAAAATCCAATAGTATCGGCTTGTTGTTCGCCTTGGCATAGGCCAAACCTTCATCAAAGTCCTTGAAACAGTTGATCCCCAACGGACAGTCGCTCTCCTGTTGTTTGACACTGTAAAACATCGGCGGAGGGAAACCACTGAGCAATTTCAGGTTGGCACCCCATAGCCCCGGGACCAGGTAGATCACAAAGGCTGCTACCAGTACACCGGAGGCGATGCGGATAAAGCCCAGTTTCTTTAAAGGGCCGTCATGCGGGAACTTGATCTTGCCGAACAGGTAAATGGCCATCAAGCCGAAGATCACGATCCAGATGCCGATAAAGATCTCTCGTTTTAAAATACCCCAGTGTTGGACCAGATCCGCATTGGATAAAAACTTAAAGGCCAGGGCCAACTCCAGGAAGCCCAGTACTACCTTCACCGTGGTCATCCACCCGCCCGATCTCGGCAGGGAGTTCAGCCAGTTCGGGAACAAGGCAAACAGTGCAAAGGGTAAAGCCAGGGCAAAACCAAAACCGGTGATCCCTGCAGTAAGCTGGGTCGCTCCCCCTTCGGCCGTCAGCGAACCTACCAGTAAAGAACCCAGAATAGGACCGGTACACGAAAAGGATACGATGGCCAGGGTCAGGGCCATAAAAAAGATCCCTATGAGCCCTCCCGTTCCAGAGGCCGAGTCCATCTTATTCCCCCAGGAACTGGGCAAGGTCAGTTCGTAATACCCGAAAAAAGAAAACGCAAAGAACACAAAGATGATAAAGAAAATGACATTGAGCCATACATTGGTCGAGATCGTATTCAAGATCTCGGGGTCGATGCTATCCAGAAAGTGGAACGGGATACTCAGCAGCATATAGATCACCACGATAAACACCCCGTACAGGATGGCATTGGAGATCCCTTTTTTCCGGTTGCCCGACTGTTTGGTAAAGAAAGACACTGTCAGCGGGATCATCGGGAATACACAGGGAGTGAGCAGAGCCAAAAGGCCGCCCAAAAAGCCCAGAACAAAGATGCCCATAAGACCACCCCCGCCACTTTGCCCCTGGTCCCCGCCTTTTAACTGTTCCGGGTTTTGAAGCTCCAGTTTTAAGTTTTTAGACAAGATCGCGCTCTTTTCATCCACTTCGAGCTGTTTGACTACCGCTTTACCACCATCCAGTGAAAAGGCCAGGTCGGCATCGGCAAAAATACAGCTCTGGTCGTCGCAGGCCTGGTATTCCACCAATCCCTGTATCACTTTGAGATCGGGCTTCAGCAGTTTGATCTTTTGCTTAAAAACAGCTTCCCCGTCAAAATAGGAAAGCTCCATATCGAAGATATTGTCATACTCCGTATGCGATTCGCTTTCTTCCAGATCTCCCACCAGTTCGTAATCCTTCCCGGCACCTTCGAAAGTAAAGGACGTAGGGATAGGGCCATCTTCGGGAATATCCGTGCTGTAAAGGTGCCAGTGTTCTATGATGGAGGCTGTCATGACCAACTGGTATTCCGTGTCTGACAGCTTTTCTACCGAAGTGTCCCAGGTGACCTGGTCCCCGGGTTGGGCGGAAACAGTGTTGAACAACAATACTATAACAAGGAAAAATATATTCTTCATCAGGTGTATATTTTTATGGCATGCCCATACCGTACCATATTATTACAGTATATCTGCCAGGGTTTAAAAAAGCACGGGAATCACAAGATGTATTCCCGTGCCTGATACCAAAAAGACACTAATTCAAATCATCCTTTTGAGAACAAAGTCAGTAAGGGCAACCAGCCTTTTATACTTTTACATCCTTTATTACAAAAACTCGTCGAACATCTTTTTCAGATCCGGAGATGAAGGGCGGGGAGCATTGGAAGACACTATATTCCCTTCGGGATCGAGCAGGATAAATTTCGGGATACCTTTTATGAGGTAATCGGTGACAAATTTCGATTCCCAGTCATTATCGGCGATCACCTGTATGCCTTTGAGCTGTTCTTCTTCTACCATGGCTTTCCATTTGTCGTAGTCCTTTTCCTGGTCTACGGAAATACTTACAAATTCGATGTTCTTATCCCGGTATTCTTCTTCCACTTCCTTCAGGAACGGGATTTCTGCCTTACACGGCCCGCACCAGGTAGCCCATACATCGATATAAACATATTTTCCCTTCAGGTCATCGAGTGAAGTGGTTCCGCCTTCATAATTTTCGTAATTCACAAACTTGGGTGAAGGATTTCCTTCGGACAGTGCCCTTAACTGTTCGTAACTTTCAGCGATAACCGCATTATTGTCTTTATCGGTCGAAGCCGATTTAAAGATGGCATAATATGCTTCAAGCTCACCGGTAAAAGTGATATTGTTCTTTGCATGACTGAACAGCATGCCGTTCCGGATGGTTTCATTGGGCACGTCTGCCAGAGCCTTTAAATAAGCAATGTCCCAGGACAATGAATCCGACTCCATCAGCTTTTCGGACTTTTTCCTGTAATGGCTTTCCAATAACTGCCTGTATGATGAAGAAAAGTTATAGTCGTCCACATCTTCATAATCCACTCCCTTCAGTTCGTCCAGGTACCCGTCCGACACCTTAAAGTCCGGTTTTTTGGCGAAGTGAGCGTGAAAATCCTGGTATTTGCCCAATGCGCTTAAATAGGTATAATTCAGGTTTCTTTTTTCTTTCTGCCTGAAATCTTCACCAATACCCGGTATGGAATCCAGTGTTTTTACCAGTACTTTTCTGATCTGTTTATTACGCTCTTTATATTCCGTTTCATTTTGTTGATAAAATGACTCTGCATCCCCCATCAGATCGGTCCATACCTCCCCTTTTAACGCCAGGTAATTGCTGGGCGACGAACCTTCGCCGGAAAAAACCAATGTTTTGTTGAAATCACCGGCATCCGCATTGATGATAATATTATTCCCTTTGTCCAGGTATAACCTGGTCACATTATTTTTATTTGTAAGGAAAAAGACTCCGAACTTTGTCCGTATGGTATCTGAAAAGCTGCCGTCTTCCCGGAGTTCCAGCGTTTTTGAAAAGGCCCTGTCTTCAGACATGAGTTTCAGTTCTCCTTTCCCGTTCTCTATACGGCCCGACACCAGGGCGTAATCGACCGGGGTTTTCTGGCAGGATGTCATAAAAAGTACCAGGCCCAAAAGGGTGTAGATTGATTTTTTCATTGGTTTTAATCTTTTAGTACGTGTTTATTAAAATTCAAAACATATGTCATGGGCTTTATTTTACCACAGAGCCTCACAAAGCAGGCACAAAGTGACACAGAGATTTCTATATAGAAGTTAAAAATATAACTTGATAATCTTATATTTTACTTAAACAATTTTTATTCCCCGAATACTTCCTTCAGTTTACTGTCGAGAGGTTCTTCCTCGCTACTATACCTTCCTACGATAACCCCTTCTTTGTTTATAAGGATCTTTGTGGGCAGATAGTGAATATCATAAGGCCCTGAAATTCCCTGGTCCAGGATCTTATATCCTTCGGCCCTGTCTACTTTCAGCCCTCTTAGCACATGGCGCCAGATTCCGATACCATCATCCTTTATTGCCTTTTCCCAGGCAGCATGGTTACTGTCGTCGTCAGAAATCCCTATGATCTCCAAGCCTTTTTTGTTGTATTTTTTATACAATTCAATGAGGTGCGGATTACCTTTTCTGCAGGGCTTGCACCAACTGGCCCAGAAATCGAGCAATACATATTGCCCCCTGAAATCTTTCAGCTTTAAGGTATCCCCGTTGATATCTATCGTTGAAAATAACGGGGCTTCGGCCCCGGGAGAGGCTTTTTTTAATTTTTCGAGTTGCTTTAAGATCGATTTTCCATATACGCCATCCTTTATTTCCGGGGTAAATGCATTGTAATACGCCGTAGCTTTGTCCAGGCCGTAATCTGCGATCTTTGTGGTTAACAAATATGTTGCGATATGGGAAGCGGTATGTTTTTTAATATAATCTTCATCGATGGAGTTGAGCCCCTCAGCTATTTCGGACATCGATTCCTTAATACTGTCCAGTTGTTGTTCCAGAATTGTTATTTCCTCCTTGTTTTCAGCTTTTCTGGCAGCAATGTACCGTTCATTCAGCTTGTCGTAGGATTCCCGGTAGGGAACAAGCCTGTCCCGGATCTTTTTCCCCAGGGCCTGGTAGCGTTCGTATTCTTCCTGCAGCTCCGAACCCTGGGTTTCTGCTACGAGGGATTTGTAGTTTTGCTGTTTGGAATCGTACCTGGCCGTATCCAATTGTAGCCGAATATCTGCATTTTCAGCAAAAAAATTGTTGTAGAGGGTTTCATTTCCCGTGTTAAATATCACTGATAATTGCCGGGGAGAGGACAATGTACCCTGAAATTCAAACTTTCCTTTTTCCACCTTTCCGGAATCCAGGGTTATTGATTCATAACTTTCCATATCCCGGTATACCAATTTTACGGAGGCTGTATCTATCCCCTTTATATTTCCCGTGATGGTGTAGGATCTATCTTTTTGCTTGTTTTTGTCCGAATTACAGCTGATAAATATCCCAATAATCACTAACCATAAAACTGATTTTATTCTCATTTTCTTTATTTTTTCAATTGTTAAACATCTATTTATTAAAGATTTCTTCCAATTTCGCATCCAGTTTTTCATCTGTTTCTCCACCGCTTCCATAACGTCCAACAATTATTCCATCCGGATTGACCAATATTTTTGTGGGCAGGGTAGAAATATTATATCCTTCCCCTATATCCTTCTCTTTATTATAACTTCCGTCTTCATTTCTGGTAAGCCCGCTCAGCACGTGGTGCCAAATCCCGATATTATCTTTTTTAACAGCCGCTTTCCATGCTGCCGGATCTCTATCGTCACTGGCCACTCCCAGAATCTCCAGTCCGGCAGTATTGTATTTTTTATAGATCCCGATCAAATGCGGATTTCCTTTTCTACACGGAACGCACCAGGAGGCCCAGAAATCGATAAGGAGGTACTTTCCTTTAAAATCATCCAGTTTTACAGTATTTCCTTCAATATCCTTTGTTTTAAAATATTCTGCTTTAGCTCCCGGGACACCTTTTTTCATATTTTCTATTTCCGAGAACACTTCTCTACCTATCTTCATTTCCTTTAGCTTAGGATCCAAAGCATTGTAAATGGTAATGGCTTCGCCATATTTCATATCGCGCAACAGGAATAGCATATTTTCCATACTGATATAGGAGTCGGGATGTCCTTTTATAAAACTCAGAGCAAGCTCATTTAATTCTTTGAAGTAAGGACCGAGATTTTCTCTCGCTATATAATCTTCCTCTTTTATCGCTTCCAGTTCCTTTTCGTCAGCCCCCCTTTCTGCGGCTTTTCTATATTTTTTTGATACGCGATTTAATTCGTCTACTTCTACGCTGAACTTTCTTTCTGTATCCTTTCTGAGACTGTCCAAAACATACTTTTCATTCTGGGTTACAGAACCCTCCAATACAGTTTGGTTCCAGTCCCGTACATTTACCATGAGCTCCATATTTTTAGGTTCGAGGTATAAAACAGCTCCCGATTCCATGGTCCGCAGGCTCAGATCAGTTGTAATAAATGCCCTCGAAATATTCTGTCCCAGTCCGGATTTAAAATTGAATTCTCCCTGATCAACAACCAGGGTGTCCACTGTTTCATCCCTTAAGAGGTAAAGCCTCCCCTTCTTCATGCCTTCTACCTTCCCCATTAACCTGAATTCTCCTTTTTCCAACCTGTTTTGAGTACAGGCAGCCGTGAGAAATACCAGGGCAATAATTATTTTTATTTTCATGGGTATATTTTTATTTGTTTTTTATATCAGTAACCAGGATTCTGCTCCACTACGTTCCCTCCCGCCTCGATGGTGGTCCCGTCTATCGGCAGTATATATTTGTCAGGATCCGTAGCCGAAGGTTTTACTGTGGTAACGTCAAAGCCGTCGACAAAATGATAACGCACTAGGTCGAACCATTCTTCGCCGGTCTCAACACCGAGTTCCACATACTTTTCTATGCGAACGGCCTCCAGGAACTGCTCTAAAGTGATGGAAGATGGGTAGGTCTCGAATCCATCCCCCCCTGTTGTAGTGGCACCGCCCCTTATTCTCACCACATTCAGGGCTGCAAGGGCTTCTGTTGTAACACTATTGTTAGCCCGGGCAACAGCTTCGGCATAGATAAGGTATACTTCGGCCATTCTTAAATGGTAGATCATTTCATAGAGGTCGCCATTTTCCGACGCATTGCCCTTGTAAGTATCAAAACCATAAATATCCCCCGTGTCAAAGGTCGTTGAAGATATTCTTGTCCCGTCGTAAATTATGTTTTGGGATCCTATCGTTACCGATTGTTCTCCGAAGGCCGTATAGGCAGGTGTTACAGAAGCCCAGAAACCGGTAAAGTTTCCAATACCGAGACTTGCCTGGGGCTCTCCTTTTGAAGCGAATAAAATTTCGGGACTGTCAAACAAAGCGGGGGTGGAATGGTCGGTAAATATAGCTGTATAATCCGGGGCCAGCCCAAAATCAGGGCCTGATCCTTCAATGATCTCCCCGGCCAATGCAACGGCAGCCGGATAATCGCCTTTATAGAGCATTACTTTGGCTTTTAATCCTCTGGCATAGGTTTTATTGGTATAATATTTGGCCCTCAGGTCCGGTGCTCCGGTGATGGCCTCGTCCAGGTCGGCAATAATGGCATCGTAAACCTCAGCTACGGTATTCCTCGGAAGTGCTTCATCCGATCGAGCCGGCTCCGACCTTAATGAAATGCCATATTTGGAATTGATATCGTAAAACTGCCCGAAAAGACGGAGCAGATAGAAATTCGCCGTGGCCCTTACCGCTTTGGTTTCTGCCAGTATTTCGGCTTTACGCCCTTGGGTAGAGAACACATCTTCCGGTAAGGGCGATATTTTTTCTATAAGCCAGTTACAACGATTTACAATATCGTACATACGCGAATAGGCCCCTAAACCGGCATTGGCCCCTATGGGTATGGGATTATTGCTCACATACCCCAAAGCCTCCGCACCGGTATTGAACAGGGCATTGTTTGTCAATACCCCGCTCATCAGAGAGGGGATCAGATAAATCTCGGGATTGCCCGATCCGGAACTCCGCTGTCGAAAACCGGAATAGACCCCTGCCAAAGCTAGCTCGGCACTGGCTTCATCAACAATCGCTTCATCTGCAGGCAGGGTATAATTGGGCTCAAAATCATCCAGGTCCCTGGCCAGTTCACATGATGAAAGACCCATAAAAAGCAGGCTCATCACACCGATATATTTGTATTTTAATATTTTCATTTTTCAAGATTTTAAAATTGGTTACAGGCTTAATCTCGCTCCTATGGTAAAACTTCGCATTTGCGGATAGAAGTCGCCTGAGTCTCTTATCAGATCTACGGTAGCCCCTCCTCTTTGAGAGTTTACACTTTCCGGATCGATACCCGGATACCCGGTAATGGTAAGCAAATTGTTACCGCTTACGGAGAGTTGGATATTACTGATCCCGGTATTGGCCAGCCAGGTTTTGGGGAAATTATAGGCAAGTGATACAGATCTCAACCGGATGTATGAAGCATCTTCAACACTTTTACTGGTGGGTGTAAAACTTCCATGTGTAGCCGAACCCATCCGGGCATATTTGGCCCCGGTATTGTTGGGGGTCCAGGTATCCAATACGTCTGTTGTTACATTATTGTTCGGATTTACTGAAACAAATTGACTGGCTCCACGTTGCCATTCTTTGTCATTGCCTTTAACAAAGTTGAAGTTGAATACCAGGTCAAAGTTCTTATAGGATATATTATTGTTCCAACCTCCGAAAAAGTCGGGGTTGATGTCCCCTAATGGTTTTCGGTCGTCATTGGTGATCTCTCCATCTCCGTCCACGTCCTTGTAAATGTAATCACCTGGCTGTACCAGGCTGCTATAATAATTGCCGTCCGGGGCCTTGCTGTTTAGGATATCTATTTCTTCCTGGGTTTGTGCAATAGTCTCCACTTCGTACCCGACAATGACCCCCATGGGTTCTCCTTCTAAAATGCCGGTACTGCCATAAGCAGTTGTGGATCCGCCATGTAAAGCATCTACATTATTTTTTATAAAAGAGATGTTGAACGATGAGTTCCACCTGAATTGGGGAGATCTTATGATATCTCCGCCGAGGGCAAACTCCCATCCTTTGTTGGTGACATCGGCAATATTGGTGTTCCAGTGCGAAGATCCTGTCTGAGCCGGTATGGGTACCAGCAAAATGATATCGTTGGTCTTCTTTTCGAAATATACAATTTCCCCGTTGAGCCTGCCGTTGAACAAACCGAATTCAAGACCTAGGTCGAGCTGGTCTGTTTCTTCCCAGCGTATCCCGGAGTTCGGAACTCCTTCAACGGCAATTCCGTTAATACCATCATAAAAGGAATCGTTATTATCGAGCGATCTATAATATGACAAATAGGTAAACGCGGGTAGATTATCCGAACCGGTACGCCCTAAACTGGCCCGTAGTTTTATTTGGTCTATGAAATCACTGTCCTTTAAAAAATCTTCATTATGTATATTCCACGCCAGGGCGCCGGAAGGGAAAAAGCCCCATTGGTTATCAGGCCCGAATTTTATAGAACCATCATACCGCGCCGTAAAGGTGGCCAGGTACTTATCTTTATAATTATAATTGATCCTTCCGAATACCGAATTTAAAGCAGTCTCACTAACATCACTGCTCGCTTCCACAAAATCATTGGCCGAATTGATATCCGTCAGGACCTCATCATCAGGAAACCCGGCATAGCCCTGGGATTCCAGGTCAAGCCTGTAATGATCCCAGGACACCCCTGCCACAGCATCAATGTTATGGTTTTTCCCCAATGTTTTATTAAAATTAAGTGTATTGGCCCAGGAAGTACTTACCCCGGCATTGTGCTGTACATCCAACAAGGCGCCTTCCTTCCCGTCAAAGATTCCAAATAAAGCATTTAATGTAAATGACGGACTGAATATGGATGTCCTGTCATTATTAAGGGTTAGGCTTAACTGTGACCTGAATTTTAAACCATCAATTATTTTATATTCTCCATAAATATTTCCCAGAAGGTTCTGGGAGACCGCCTTGTTTTTTACTTTGCCGTTATCCCCTACCGGATTCCTGACGGTAAATCCATATGGTCCCGGAGAGGTAGAATACGACCCGTCTTCATTGAACACCGGCAGATCCGGCCTGAAAAACGCGCCATCGGCAAGACTGGTAAGCCCTGACCGTTTATTTACAGTATAGTTATAGCTAATATTGACACCCGTCTTTAACCTGTCAGTTATATCGGCATCAATGTTGCTTGAAAAGCTGTATCTGGTAAATTTATTACCCAACATAAGGCCTTCCTGGTCTGTTACCCTTCCCGACACTAAATAATTCATCTTGGAAGATCCTCCTGCTACGCTCAGATCATACTGGTTCCATATGGCATTTTTGTTTGTAATTTCGTCCTGCCAGTCGGTATTGGCATCGCCAAAATCTATCTCTCCGTCCTGGCCCTGGTCTGTAATAAATTTATGAAACTGGCTGGTGCTTAAAACATCATAGGTATTTACGGGATTTTGAATTGTTGTACTGTACGCGAAGTCAAGTCTTGGCTTGTGGTTTCGCTTACCCCGTTTTGTAGTGATCAGGACAACGCCATTGGCAGCCCTCGATCCGTAGATCGCTGCGGCCGAGGCATCTTTTAAAATATCCACACGTTCTATATCTGTGGGATTGATGGACAATAACGGATTTTCACGATCTCCGAAAACGCCGATACTCCCCACCCCGCCAAAACGCGGATTTACTGTAATGGGCACTCCGTCAACAACATAAAGAGGCTGGTTATCGCCGATAAGCTGGCTTAATCCCCTGATATGCACGATTGCTCCGCTACCCGGCCCTCCGGACTGTGCAGAAACATGTACTCCCGGGATCTGTCCTACAAGGGTCTGTTCAACCGTTTGGGTCTTTATTTGTTGAATATCTTTTGAATCTATGGAACCCACAGAGCCTGTGAGATCTTTCTTTTTAGTGGTACCATAGCCCACAACCAAAACTTCCTCAAGGGCACTTACTTTTTCTTTTATAACGATGTTATAAACCGTCTGGTCTGCATTGATTTCCTGATAGGCGAACTCGTATCCAATCCCCGTAACAACAAGGAAATACCCGGGTTCGGCCTGCAGTGAAAAATTACCTTCCATATCCGTAGCGGTCCCTCTTATTATAAACTCCCTGTTTACTTGTTTGCTGCTGGGTTCAACATTCGTGACATATACGGTAATTCCTTCAACAGGCACCCCGTCTTCACCGGTAACAACACCTTTGATCTGAATGGGTTGAGGTGAAGAGCGATATACGGGAATACTTTCTTTCCGTTTTACGATAATCGTATCGTCGAAAAAATCATAGGAATAGTGAATAGGGTCCAGCCCCATATGCAGCAGATCGCCGGCCCTGATCACTCCTTTGTTGATCCTGACCGGGGGGGCAGCTTTAATAACATCGTGCCGGTAGATAAATTTGTAATCGGTCTGGCTTTCTATTAAATTAAAGATCTGTTCTACGGATAAGGTCTTATCGGTATCGATCTTTATTCTGGCATTTTGTGAAAATCCGCTAAACGGACTAAAACTGAATGCTACGGCGCAGTAAAAGAAAATAAAGGTTTTCATCGCAGCTACCAGGATCTTCCCTCCGTCGAAACGGGCGATCCCATTCCATTTTATTTTCATAAATTTGTGGTTTGGTTAGTTAAACTTTGTTTAATTGATCGGATTATAAGGAATGAAGCTACGCCCGTGGAAAGATGTTAGCTTTGTTCCTTTTTTTATTTTATGATCAGTACCCTGTTTTCTATCTGAAAACTCACTTCACCTGTTTGTTCTATATTCCTTAATAGTTCATTTACGCCTTCGGAACGTTTTAACAATCCGGAGAATACCATCGCTTTTTTGTCATCGTCTTCAAATTTCACTTCCATATCGTACCATCTGGAAAGTATTTTCATCATGTTGCCCAGGGACATCCCGTCAAACATAAACATGCCGTTTTTCCAGGCCACTTCCACAGCTACATTCACATTATTTATCTCCAGGGATCCCTTGTCTGTCCTGACCACCGATTGTTGCCCCGGGGACATCGTTCTTTCTGAAGTTCCGTTGCCCACAGCTACCTTGCCTTCTACCAGGGTGGTCGATATCTGTGCTTCGTCCCGGTAGGCTTTGATATTAAATTCTGTTCCCAGTACTTCTACTGTTTGCTCCCCGGTCTGTACGCTAAAAGGCATATTATCGTGTTTGGTACTGGAAGAGACATCGAAATAGGCTTCTCCATACACCAGTTCTACTTTCCGGGGCCGGCCTTTGGTAAACCGTACCGGGTACCTTAATCTGGATTCCGAGTTGAGCCATACCCGGGTACTATCCGGAAGCTGTACATAGAACTGCCCTCCTCTCGGAACTGTGAGATAGTTATATGCCGTTTCCTTATCGGTATCGGGGGGATTATTAGTGTAAACGAGGCTTTCTCCGTCGCTTTTAACTTTTTCCGTATTGTATTTCCCTCCTTTTTTCAGGACAATATTTCTACCGTTTTCCAGTGTTAATACAGCTTTATCAATTCCCGGAGGGATCTCGGCTGTCGTGTTCGTATCACTCACCGTATTCTCCTTAAAGGTCTTATCTCTGAAAACAAACGGAAGTGAGATCAGCAGCAGGGCTACCGCAGCAACGGAAGCATACTTCATATAAAGTACCCGGCGCCTGGTTCTCTCATGTTTTTTCTCTTTTCTGATCGCGGAAAGTACTTTTTGTTTGGCTTCGTACGAATCATAATCGTCCATAAGGTCATCTAAAGTATAATTGAGTTCAATAAAGGTTTTGAAGACTTTATCATTGACGGGGTCTTTCAGGTACTCTTCCAGTTGATCCAGCTCCCCGACCGTAATGGAACGGGTTATATATTTGACTATTAAGCTCTCCAATGGCATAGGGTCTGTTTTTCTTTTTTATTGTGACGAAGTCAATTTACAAGACCACTACGTTTTTGATATTTTTTTCTTAATATTGGCAAATAAATTATCCTCAACGGCCCCATATCCCATATTTTTTGCACTTAATCTGTTAAAAACACACTTCAGGTTTGAATACAGAACCAAATAACAACGATCGATTGATCTCCCTGTTAAAACAGGGCGATGAAAAAGCATACGAATACCTCATGGACAGGTATTATCGTAAATTATGTATCTATGCAAACAGCCTTACCAACGACTCCCTGACCGCAGAAGACATCGTACAGAATGTTTTTATCAGGCTGTGGAAAAAAAGACACCTTCTCACGATCCGGACATCTTTGAAGAGTTTTTTATACCGGTCCGTTCACAATGAATACATCGACCAATACAGAAAGAATGTTGCCCTGTTAAATGTAGAAAAACGCTATATAGAACATCTCAACGCCATTATTGAACCTGAAGAGGCCCAGGGAAATGAAAAACTGATAAAACAGGTATTCGAGGCCATACAAAACCTTCCTCCCAGGTGTAAGGAAGTTTTTATGCTGAGTAAAAAGAACGGCCTTACCAATATTGAAATTTCAGAATACCTGGGTATTTCCATTAATACCGTAGAGAATCAGATCGGTAAGGCCTTTAAGATCTTACGAAAAAGCCTTAAAAATGGTTTCTATTCCCTGTTCCTTTTATATGGTCAGGGTTGGATAAAAAAGGATTGTGCAAAAAACACACGTTGATAAAACTTAAGGAAAAGTGTGAGTGCCGCTGCCTTCATTAGTTTTCCAACTCAAAGTAAGACTGCAATTTGTGTTTTTAAGATAGGTTAAATGTCCGCCGCCGGCATAAAACTGTTGTTCGCTGGTCAGTGTCAGATCGGGAGGGATCAATGAATTGGGAATACGTGCGTAGGGCCTATTGGACTTCCGCAGGTATTTGCCAAAAAACATGCTCAACAATTCGGTTGAAAGTATGGAAGTTGAAGAACAATCTCCCCGTCCCCCGACGGATTGTTCACAATTGGTAGCTCCTGACGGGAGATAATCCCAATGAAAACCTCCCTGAAATACCGCCTGGTGTTTTGGGACGGGTAAACTGTTCCAAAAATGACCCACCCCGGTAGAGAAATCCCCAAACGGATCGTTTCCCCTTATAAAAAGTGTTGGCAAATTTAAAGACATTACAGGAAGAGGGCCCGAAGGCCAGTTTTCCCAAACCCCTGACAGAGAGGCATAAGCCTTTATATCTGCATCCGTTTTGGCAAAGCGTGCCCCCAGCAAGGCCCCGTACGAATGTCCTGCTATACCGGTAAAAGAATGAACAAGTTCATGGTGTTCCCAGGTGTTAAGCACCCAGTTCCTTATCTCTGACAACCTGGCAAGGCCGGGATGAGATTCTTCTGATGGATGTGTCCCTATTGAAGGGATCTGAGGCACAACCACTACGAAACCGCTCCTGGCCAACTGTGCAGCCTGTAAAAACCACTTTTTGTAATGTTCCTCCTCATCACAATGCCCGTGAACCAGAATGATCAGTGGATATTTACAGCACCCTTCCAGTACAGGAGCATTGAGGGGGGCTCCGTCCAAACTTGGATAAAATACACGGCATGGCCCCGGAGCCCCATCATCGGTGAGATAGTCTTTATGCCCGTAAAAAACCGGAAAAAGAGCGTTTGGCCGCCAGTTTACAGGACAATCTCTATGACAGCAACCCGAAACAAACAAGAGTAGCAATACTCCCAGTAATCGTTTAACAGTATATGTATTCATGGCCTATGGTTTTTGTTTGTTAAAAACTCATTTCAGCACTATACAAAAATGTATCGTACAGGCAAAATAACATACTCCCCTACATCAAACCGGTTTAGTAAACGAGTTTTCCTTTCTTAAGTTTATCACCGTATTTTTTATGAAAGGCCTCGGCATCAACCCTAAGCTCTTTTAACAGTTCCCGGGTATTTGCCGGTGAACTCACATTTTTACCTTTGTAAGACGTATAACTACGATCTCCATAGGTGTAAATAAAGGCATTGAGATTGGGAACATAAATAATACCAACCTTCTCGAAATTCCGGGCTTTGATATCATCAGGCAAACGATTTAACTCCTCAGAATACTGCTGATTCACGAGTTCATTGACTACATAGGTATCCTGATCTTTTTCAGTGATACTAATGGTAGTAACTACCCGGGTATTTTCAACCAGTGGAACTACCAGTTTCTGTGTTTTGGAGAGTACTTCTGAAATATCCTGACCTTCGTATTTCAACAATCTGTCAAAAAGCATTTCTTTATGTGGCAGAGCAGAAGCCGGTTGAGATCGTTCAACTGCCGCCGCAGAGACCCCGAAATTGAACTTCCCTTCCGATTGGTTTAAAATCTCTACAAGGTCTGCTTTACCTTTTTCGATAGCTCTTTGAAGAGAGTTTGTGTCTTGTGCATTCAGTAAGACAGCGAATGCAAACAGGAATATTGTCGTAAAAAAATATTTAAGAGTTCTCATGGTGTATAATTAATGGTTAAGGTTATTTTTTAGAGATCCCGTACCAGGTTCTCCAGTGCGTGGCAGTTCCTGAAGGATCTGTATAATCTGCATAGGTTATAAGTCGTTCAGATCCATTACAGGGTGACCAGGGATCGTTTAAAACAACATATTTTTCACCACCAATGACAATATATCCCCGTATCACTACTACGTGACCAACTACTCCCGGGGTTCCATAGGCATATCCCAGTACATCCTTGGAGCAGTAAATGCATTTTTTCAGCTTTTTCCAGCTAATGGCCGTATCGGATTCTGAAAATTTTAAACCTGCATAATCCAGCTCTAGCCAACCGGGACTGTTACAATCATTTGTTTTTGGACAGCTTTCTCCTTCATTTTCAAAGTTACAACAATTGGTCTTTCCGAATCTGTGATTGGCAAGTTCGCACTGGGTTACAAAGACTCCTTCGTTCTGGGCAATCATCTGTGTAGTTGCCGCCCAGCACCAATTGTTGGTTTCCTGCGGTCTCAATGTATTGTTTACACTACCGGTAAGTTTGCTCGGTGTGCAACAACTACCTGCTACTAAAATTAATACAAGTGTTGTTGAGAATAATAAAAAATTGGTCTTCATCATGTTTGGTTTTATGGTTAAGTAAATAATCATTCATCATGAACTTTCGGTTAAAAAGCCCATATCTTAAGAAACTGTTTAAGGAACTGTCTACCCCAAAGCAGGGTTTTAATGTTGCTTAAACAGAATTTTCAGTTGAAATAAAATACCAGGGATTGGAGTAATTCCGGTAATTAAGGCCTGGCATCATTTACGGGTGAAGCAGATATATAGGGGAAGACCTAGTGGACATTCTCAATCTCCTTTCAGGGAGACTAAATATTAGAAACAGTTTCTTCGTTGAATAAAATTAAGATCCCAGGAATTCCTTTATTGGGGATTTTAAAAATCTTAGCATTCAACAGGTCAATAAGTAAATTTGTCTGCACGAATTTAACAAGTATGTATTGTGGATGAAAGGGGGTTTTTCCCCTTTTTAAAAGATTGAAAGGATATTGATCCCGCTATGCGGGAAGATTGAACAAGATTGAAATGTTTGAGATCAATCTCCCGATTGCGATCGGGGTTCAATCTTCCATCAATCTTCTTCGATCTTATAGCTTCCGAGTTTTATTATCTTTTTTTGAAGCTGGCCAGTACTATAAATCCCAATATGACTAAAATCAAATAGCCAATCCCTAATTGGATCTGATCATCTGCATTCATCAAAAAAGCTATTCCATAACTCAAAGCAGAAGTGATTATATAGGTTGTTCCCCCGGTTAGCCCTCCGGCAATTCCTGCATTTTTGGGAAACATGGTTACACAACGTGTAAAATAATTGGTAAACAAATAACCTGCGATCATATGGAGGAGGAACACAAAAATGATCAGGGTATAAATGGATGTTACTATCCAGGAAGAGCAAATCATAATGGCCACTATCGCTCCCTGGGCCACGACTACTTTTTTAGACCGTTTTTCGATGTCTTTTTCAATATTCCTTTTGCTCCAATACCCTCCTGCCAGCCAGGAAAGGCCCAATATTAAGGACGCAAACCCGACAATTACGGCCGAATATCCCATTTGATGCTGTAAAATAAAAGTGCCGCTAAGCCCATAAAACATAACCATTCCATAACTTATTCCGCATACTATCACCCCTTTTAAAAAGGAAGGTTCTTTTAGGATCATCTTATTGGTGCTCCATATGGATTTGAATGTTGGATGGGTATAGTGCTGTATCGTTTCTCCCGAAAAGAAAAGTTCAAAAAGTAATAAAACGAATCCCAGAAAGGTCAAAAAATAAAAGTTAGCCCTCCAGTTTAAAATTTCCTCCAGGTATCCCCCGATAAAAGGTGCCAGAATAGGGGCCATAGCCCATACCATGGTAATTATACTTACATACCTCTTTTGTTCTTCCCCTTTAAAAACATCTACAAAATAACTTCGTTTGCTTACAGCTATAAAACTTATACTGATCCCGTGAATAAAACGCATCAACAGGATTACCCATATGCTGGAACTGATGGATATGATAAAACTTGCCAGGGTGAATAGAGCAAGTGATAGCAAATTCAACCGGTATCTTCCGAAAATATCAAGAACACTTCCGGCTATCCATTGGGAAACCCCGTAACTGATCAAAAAAACAGAAAGTGTTAATTGTATGAGGCTTTCACTCGTATATATATCCCTGGCCATATGTGGCATGGACGGAATATAGATGTCCGTAGCAAATCCGGATAGTGTTATGGATATATAAGCGAGTAGCGTTGCAATGGGGATATGGCTGCCTTTTAATCTTCTTGTCGATAGTAATAATCGCATTATTTTAATTTCAGTCGTTTAGAATGATGCAAAAATATGGTATATTTGAATTTACAAACCACATTTCACTAAAAATAACATTTAGTTCAATATTGATGAACAAATGATCCAATCTGTAAAAAGAACATTCGATATTCTGGAATATATTGCAGCCAATGGCAACCTGGTACGCCTCAATGATATCGCCGCTGCGGTGAACCTGCGGAATACCACGGTACATAATTTTCTGAATACACTAAAGGAATTGGGCTATGTAGAACAGGATGAGCTTTCGCCCCGTTACCGCATCACTCCGAAGATAAGTCACCTGTACCTCCCCGAAAAGTCCTTATACCAGCTCAAAAAAGAATTAAAGCCCGTTTTGGAAAAGTTGAGCAATGAAACGGGAGAAACCACATACCTGGCCATACAGCTGGGCAGTTATTATCGCCACGAACTAAAATGCGAACCATCGAGATGTGTACGCATCTCGTTGGAACTGGGCAGGGAAGAAAAAATGAAGCACACGGCTATCGGCAAGGTTTTTATGGCCTATTCGCCCCATCTTTCCGCCGTAATGTGGCAGGAGATGGATCGACAGGAAATTAAAAAACTGCAAAAAGAACTGAACACCATCCTGAGCAACGGCTATGCCCTAGATCTTGAAGAATTCGAAGAGGACCTGAATTGTGTAGCGGTCCCCTACCTCAGTAAAGGACGCATTCTGGCGGTAATCTGTGTTGCAGGCCCTGCATTCAGGTTCAGTAAAGAAAAAATGATCCAAACCGCCGAAAAGATCAATGGTTTTTTTGTTGGTGGATCGGGGGTTGGCTAAAATTATGGATAACTTCTCAGGAATAACAGATACCAGCAGGTATATTATTTTACAAAAAACAAAAAAGGTGACATTTCGTGTGAAATACCACCTTAAACAAATCATAACTTATTGATTGGCAAAAAATGTAGCGGATAAGGGGTGTAGACATCCTTCATACACCGTGTTTGCTGCTTTTTTAAATGGCTCAGGTCCTATCTCTCCTATTCAGATAACGGGTTGTGTCCAAGTATCAGGACTTTCGGGATCGCAATGAGTAGCTTTTCACAAAATTGAACGGCACTCATCGGCAATGTCTGCTGAAAATGCATGCTCTATTTTTACGAAACCATTATTTATAAAATCGTTTATTTGTTCTGTCGATAAATGTTCCTCAGTCGATTTTGTTTTGTGAAGGTTATAAATCTACTAATTGATAAAAGTACCGTTTATTTCAGGTTGGCATAAAGCAAATTTTTCACTTCTTAAAGGTCAATAACAACTCGTCCAACTGCTGGAAATCTATCGTCATTCCCTCTTTAAAGCCCATCTCTATCTCTTTTTCAAGGTCGGCAAGCGTATCGTAGGTCAGTAGTATGTCTACCCGCACTTTATGCTCTTTCGGGATAAAGTTGTTTTCCCATAAGTTTTGGGGAAACGCAGGATTTATGGTGCCGTTTTCATCGCAAAATCCGCCGTGGATCGTAAATGACCTTTCTTTCCTGATCGTAATAAAGTTGGCCTTGCTCCAATGTTTTTCCCCTTCAGGGCTCACCATGGCGTAGTGCCAAAAGCCGCCTTCCCGAAAATCCATTGTCTTCGTTTCGGCTCTCCAGGGTTGTGGTCCCCACCATTGATCCAGCAATTCGGGAGTTGTCCAGGCCCGCCAAACCAATTCAAGGTCCGCAGCAAATTCACGTGTAATGTGAATGGTTTTGTTCTCTTTGTTGACTATAAAGTCAAATGCTAATGTCGGATTCATTTTATTTATTTTTTAATGTTGATAATAATTCGTCTAAGTTTCCAAGAGCCAGGGCAAGCCCTTCCTTAAAACCCATCTCGATCATCATTTCAATATCCTCCGGTTGGTCGTGCTTTAAGCTGATATTTACGGTTGTGATACCTTTCTCTTCGGTAAAATCATTTGTCCATAAGGAGCGGGGCTTAATGGCATTCTCCTTCCCGTTTTCATCGCAAAAAGCATCTAACCAGGACAGTGATTTGTTTGTGTCTATAGCCTTATAATCCGCTTTACACCACATTTTTTCATTCTGGGGGCTAACCATTGCATAAAGCCACATTCCGCCCACTTTTAAGTCCAATGTTTTAGTTTCTATATGATAAGGTTTCGGGGCCCACCATTGATCAAGTAATTCGGGAGTTGTCCAGGCTCGCCAAACCAATTCAAGATCCGCAGCAAATTCACGTGTGATATGAAGGGTTTTGTTTTCTTTGCTGACGGTGAAGTCGAATAATAATGCCTGTTTCATTTTATTTACTTTTTAGTGTTAGTAATAAATCGTCTAAATTTTTAAGATGTGATGAAAAGCCTTTTTTGTGACTGACTGTTGCCATTTTTTCAAACATTTCGGGGCTGCCGTATTTTTCAGTCATCGATATGTGCGTTTTGCCGTCCGTTTCACTGAAAATCAGGGTGCATTCAGTACGTGGGAAATCTGGATTAACCATTCCATTTTCATCGCTAAAGCCTCTCAATTCCGTAATACTTTTTTGTAATTCAATTTCCTTATAATCATACCGGCTCCAATGCTTTTTTCCTTCGGGACTTACTATTGCGTAATGCCAGAAACCACCCTCCCGAAAATCCAACGTTTTTGTTTCTGTTCTGTAAGGGTTTGGAGCACACCATTGGTCGAGCAATTTGGCCGTTGTCCACGCTTCCCAAACCAATTCGAGGCGGGCATCAAATTCACGTTCTATGTGAATGATTTTGTTTTCCTCATTTACAGAAAAATCAAATAAGAGATGACTGTTCATTTTTTCTGTTTTTTAATTGTTGATAATAAATTGTCAAGTTGGTCAAAGCGGCTTTCCCAGATTTTCCGGAACTGTTCCAGCCAGTTGTCTATTTCTTTCATTTTGTCAATTTTAAGCTGGTAGTATATTTCCCGGCCTTTATGTTCCTGTTTTACCAGTTCGCACTCTGCCAAAATGCGTAGATGTTTAGATACAGCTTGTCGCGTAGTATCAAAATGTCCGGCAATGGCATTTGGTGTCATTGCCTGTAATGCAATGAGTGCAATAATCGCCCGTCTTGTCGGATCGGCTATGGCTTGAAAAATATCCCGTCTCATTCTGTGTTATACTTAAGCAACCAATCAGTTGCAAATATATGCGCAACTTTTCGGTTTCGCAAACTTTTCATGAAAAATTTTTGTCAGTTATTAAAATTAGAGGCGGTCGGCAGCAGCGCTCTTTTGCTTTTTTTTGGTCGCCGTGTGGAAAGAAAAGAAGTTGTTATGATTTCAAAAATGGGATAATGAATATCGATTCGGGTTCAATTTACCCCGAAAAAGTCGTTTTTTCAGAAAGCAAAATTCGAAGCAATAGATGCAACGAATTTATCTAGCATATAAACCTGATTATTAAAAAATTACGTAAAAATAAACGGAACAAAATAGAAAAATCTACTTTGTTCCGTCAAGTCGCCTCTCGGGACAATTTTCGAACCATTTTTTGGAGGATTTGAGGAAATTGGCATTCAACAAACACAACATAAACGCTTAATAATCAGTATAATACTTAATTTAAAATAAAAAATGGCAGGTCCGGGACTAATTACGAAATCCTAATGGTTCGAACTTGCCTTCATTTTGACAGTGCCCCAGAAAATCTTCTGTAATTCCATTTACAAATCACATTTTTTGAATTTGTTCAATCGTGAAATCTAATCTTTGAAGTAAGTCATTCTACGTAATATCGTCAATAACATTTTTATATCCCCGTTCCAAGTACATGACAAAAAATTCTTTCTTTCTTAGACTTAAGACTTCAAGACCTATGACATAAGACTAAAGCGTAGTTAAATTTTAAAATCACTTATTTAGATATTTTAAAGTCCTGTGTCTTGCCTCCTATCGTCCTACGTCATAAATGATATTTTTTGTCATGTACTAAAATTCCCGTTTTACTATTTCAAAGTTACTTTTCTACCCGTCACCAAGATAAGTTTCCCTTTTCCCAATTATGAAGCCTTTGGGCTTTGCTATTTTGATCTTCAGTTCCCCAGGTAGATTCCCCTTGTATCTTTCCAAACCGAATTTATTTCTCCCTCACTCCCAATCACATGATATTCATCATTTCTTAACCCGTTCGCTATCCTTTTCTTTACGAAAGAAAAAAGTTTCCCGGGTTTTATACCGGGAAACAGGAATCAGGGAATAATTTGATCACCTTTCAATAAAACAATACGTAAAGATGAAAACCGACGTCCATTTTGTAAAACTGAGCACCGACAAAAGCATTGAAGCGCTCACCGTAAAAAAACTACACTCCATCACCAAAAAATATGACTGGGTGATTAAAGCCGATGTGTTTTTTAAACAAGACCCGTCTTCCGACGGCAAGGGCAAGATCTGTGATATCCGGCTCAGCGTACCGGGGCCCGAAATATTTGCTTCCTCTGATGAAACATCCTTTGAGGCTTCATTGGCAGAAACATTAGGCAACATTAGAAAACAACTCAACAAAAGAAAACACCAGATGAGTACTCATTGACGGGATGTCCAACTGTTAAAAACAAATATCATGAAACGAATTCTCCTTCCCACAGACTTCTCAGACCACGCGCAGAACGCCATGGCCTATGCCACGGAGCTGTATAAACACGAAGAATGCATGTTTTACGTGTTGAATGTGTTTAAGGTTTACGGTTATTCCACGACCAACATCATGTATCCCGAGCCCGGAAACCCCGCTTACGATGCCGCCTTTAACGAAAGCCGGAAAAATATAAAAGACACCGTACGCCGGTTGATCTTTGCCAAAAACCCAAAACATTCATTCGAAGGTCTTTCCAAAAATAATTTTCTTCTCGATGCCATAAATCACCTGGTAGAAGAAAAAGGTATCGATATGATAGTTATGGGGACCAAAGGTGCCAAAAATGCCAGGGGAATAAATTACGGGAGCAATGCCGTGACCGTCATGGAAAAAGTTACGGCCTGCCCGGTCCTGGCCATACCTTCACGGGCCGAATTTATGGGATACAGGGAGATCATTTTTCCTACTTCCTATGAAGTCCCTTATAAGAAAAGTGAAATATCGCCTTTATTAAGTATGGCCAAGGAATTTAAGCCGATGATCCGGATATTACACATCAAGGAAAACGAACAACTTACGGAAAACCAAATAGAGAACAGGAGGCTATTGGAAGAAAACCTGGACGGATCAAAATACTCCTTTCATTCCCTGACCAACATTGATCCCGCAGTCGGAATAAGCTGTTTTACCGAAAGCCGTAATGCCGATCTTATTGCACTGGTGAACAGGAAACACGGTTTTTTGTACAGGTTAACGGAAAAGCCGGTGGTAAAAGGGATCAGTTTTTATACAAGTACGCCGATCATGGTGATGCATGTCCAAAATCGCTCATAACCCACACCGTAAAAAAACAAAATGAGATCCAACAATATACTACCGACGGGCCTGGCCCTGTTTTTTATCATGACCGGATGTTCCCGGGTGCAGGTACCGACCACCGGGGAGTTGCTTAAAGACCCCGTGCAGCGAAATGAGATCATGACCGCGATTTGTAATGACCCGGAAATGACAGATGAAATGATGCAGCATATCACCAAGGACAAATATGCCGTACACCTTTTGGAAAACGATTACAAAATGATCCGCAATATGCTGGATAGCAACCAGGAAGCAGCAAAAGGCACCATGCAACATCTCATTGATATGATGCGTAAAGACAGTGTCTTTTGTGAAAATATGAGCTTTATGATGATGAACGACGAACACATGCGCACCGTAATCTGCAATATGTGTGATTGTTCACCCGAAAGCGATAAAGACCATAAGAACACGCACTGATTAAAAACTTATGTCAACCCGGCCATCTCCAGACCCGCAAAAACCTTTCCGCCTATCCCGTCCCGGTATGTCATGGATATATATAATCCTGTTTATAGTATTGATCTGGCTTTGGTTTTTCAAGGGACAAAACACAATACAGGAAACCACCTGGAAACAGTTTGAAGAAGAAATGCTCGTCCCGAAAGACGTAGCCAGGCTGACCGTTGTAAACAATGCCCGTGTGGAAATATACATCAGGGAAGAAAGCCTGGACAAACCTCTTTACAAAAATATCCCCAGGAGGTTACTGAATGACGAACCGGTTCCGGGGCCTCACTTTTACTTTAACATAGGTTCCGTTGAAATATTTCATGCGGAACTGGAAAAAGCCCAGGAAAACCTGCCGGGAACGGAACATGTAACAGTAACCTATGGCACCCGCGAAAACTGGTGGCAGAATTTCCTGTTCTTGTTACCCATTATTTTTTTGGTCCTTTTCTGGATGTTCCTGCTCCGAAGAGGCATTCCCGGGATGAAAGGAAAAGGAACTTCGATATTCAATTTCGGCCAGTCCAATGCCCGGGTCATTGAAAAGGGAACAAAAAGTAAGATTACATTTAAAGATGTAGCCGGTATGGAAGAAGCCAAGGAGGAAATATACGAACTGATCACCTTCCTGAAATCCCCGGATAAATACAAACGGTTAGGGGCCAAAATGCCCAAAGGGGTTCTGCTCGTAGGGCCACCCGGGACCGGAAAAACACTCCTGGCCAAAGCCATTGCCGGTGAAGCGGGAGTTCCCTTCTTTTCGTTGTCCGGTTCCGAATTTGTAGAGATGTTCGTGGGTGTTGGGGCCTCAAGAATGAGAGACCTCTTTCAAAAAGCCAAAGCAAAGGCCCCCTGCATCATATTTATCGACGAAATCGACACCGTGGGCCGTGCCCGCGGCAAAGCGCATGCTTTCCAGGCCAATGACGAACGGGAAAGCACACTGAACCAGCTATTGGCCGAGCTGGACGGTTTCGATACGGACGCCGGGGTCATTGTTCTCGCCGCTACCAACCGGGGAGACGTCCTCGATCCGGCCCTGTTGCGACCGGGAAGGTTTGACAGGCATATTCACCTGGAATTACCTAATCTCAAAGAACGGGAAGCTATTTTTTCCGTACATTTAAAACCCCTGCAACTATCCGGAGATGTCAACACGGCCGCACTGGCCGCGCAAACCCCGGGGTTTTCGGGAGCCGACATTGCCAATATTTGTAACGAAGCCGCTCTCATCGCTGCCCGCAGGGAAAAACAAGTAGTGGGCAAACAGGATTTTATGGACGCCATAGACCGCGTGATCGGCGGACTGGAAAAGAAAAGCAAGATCATTACCCCCGAAGAAAAGCGAAGGATTGCCTACCACGAAGCCGGCCATGTCACCGCAAGCTGGTACCTGGAACACGCCCATCCCGTACTTAAAGTATCCATCATTCCGAGAGGAAGATCACTGGGAGCCGCATGGTACATTCCCGAAGAGCGCCAGATCATCACCCGGTCGGAATTCTTTGATGCGATATGCACTGCCCTCGGAGGACGTGCTGCCGAAGAACTCATATTTGAAGAAGTATCCTCCAATGCCCTGGACGACCTGGAAAAGGCGACCAAACAGGCCTATAATATGGTAGTTAATTACGGGCTTGGCACTACACTCAGAAATATCAGCTTTTACGATTCCACGGGGAGAACGGAACAATCCCTCTACCGGTCGTATAGCGAGAGAACCGCACAAAAGATCGATTCCGAGGCACAGCAGATCATAGATGACGCTTATGACAAAACCATTCAGATTCTCCTGGACCACCAGGACCAGCTACACGCCCTTGCAAAAGCACTGATCCGAAAAGAGACCCTCCACAGGCCGGATGTAGAAGAAATACTCGGGGCAAGAAAGAAAAGTGAGGATCATGCCTCTCCGTAAACCCTTCCTTATTAACAATACTAAAACCATTGTCATGTTACACCCTGACAAATTTCAAAACGAAATTTATACGCTTTTAACAAAAATCGAAGAAGAGTATCCCGAACTCTCCCCGTTCCTGGACGAAAACCTGGTTACGATCCCATATATCGAACACCCGAAACTGGACGATGAAACTTTTTCCCGATATTTGGATGACTTAAAACAGTTGTTATACCATTACACAAACAACCATCAAAAGAACAAGGCATGAATAAAATAGCCATACTGACTTCAGGAGGAGATGTTCCGGGTTTAAATGCCTGTATCAGGGCCATAGTAAAAGCCGCTTCCTACTACAACATAAACACCCTGGGGATCAAAGGCGGGTTTGACGGTATGATCAACGGAGATTTTACCGTCGTGGATGTCCCTTCGGTAAACCATATCATTCATCTTGGCGGGACCATTTTAAAATCGTCCCGGAGCGACCGTTTTAAAACAGAAGAAGGACGTAAAACAGCATACCGCCAATTAAATGAAGTGGGAATAGATGCGGTGATCCTTATCGGCGGTGACGGTTCTTTACAGGGAGGCCGTATTTTTTCTGAAGAACACAAAGACATTCCTTTTATGGGGATCCCGAAAACCATAGATAACGATATTTCCGGGACCGACTACTGCATAGGATATGATACCGCCATAAACACCGCCATGGAGGCTATAGACAAGATACGGGACACCGCAGAATCCCACAACCGTATTTTTATTGTAGAAGTCATGGGAAGAAATGCAGGTTATATTGCCTATGGTACCGGCCTCGCATCGGGAGCAGATGGCATTCTCATTCCGGAAACCCCGGCAGACCTGGAATACCTGAAAAACAGTTTTACCAAAGACCACAACAGGAAAAAAAACTCGCTTATCATTGTCGTGGCCGAAGGCGATGAAAGCGGCGGCGCTCTGATCATTGCAGAAAAGGTCAGAAAATATGCCGCGCGAAGAGACGTCAGGATATCCGTTCTGGGCCATATTCAGCGGGGAGGTTCCCCTACGGCTTTTGACAGAATCCTGGCAGCCAGGCTCGGAGTTGCAGCCGTTGAAAACCTGTTAAAGGGAGAAAAGAACCGTATGGTAGGTATCATAAAAAATGATATTTCCGTAACCCCGCTTGCGGATGTCAAAAACAGAAGTATGAATGTGGATAAAGATGCGCTTAAATTCCTGGAGATATTAACAACATAAGAGATTCCACCTGTAAGAATCAATTATTTACAAAAAAGAGGCTCCTTATAGCAATGGACTAAATATCCTTGCCATACCTTCCAGCAGTTTATAGATAAGCGGTCTTTTCCGGAATTCATCTAAATCGAGCTTATCGGCATTGGAACAGTCCCGGTCAAAATCTTCCCTGAGGGTCATTGCGATGCTTTTATCAAAGATCAGGGTATTGACCTCAAAATTCTGGTCAAAACTGCGGTTGTCAAAATTTCCCGAACCCACAGAGGCCATTTCATCGTCAATGATGATCATTTTGCTGTGTAAAAACTTTACGGGGTGTTCGAAAATCCGAACTCCGGCAGACAGCAATTCCTCAAAATAAGAGAACATGCTGTACTTCACGAGGGAGCCATCCGATTTTTTCGGGACCAAAAGCCTTACCTCCACCCCGCTCAGGGCTGCCATTTTTAAACTTTCCAGGATTGTAATGCTGGGAATAAAGTAGGGATTCGCTATACAGATATACCTTTCGGCCTGGTTTATCAGCATGGCATACTGATACATGATCGAAGAATAATCGGAATCCGGTCCCCCGGCAACGATCTGTACCGTAGTGTTTCCTTCTGCCCCGTTTTTGGGAAAATACTCCTGCTTCCACAGGTCTTCCCCCTTACCGGCAAAGTAATAATCCTTTACAAATACCCGGTGCAGGCTTTCCGTAACGGGGCCCCGGAGGCAGAGGTGCATATCGTCCCAGATCCCTAATTTTCCGGAAGGCCTGATGTATTTGTCGGAAATATTGACGCCCCCGGTAAACCCTGTTTTTCCGTCAATAACAATGATCTTCCGGTGGTTCCTGTAATTTATGGTAAAGAGAATACTCCCCAACCGCAGGGGCATGGTAGAATAGATCTTTACCCCGATCTTTCTGAAACGGTTTATATGTTTTCTGCCCAGGGAAAAACTGCCTATGGCATCATAGATCACCCGTATTTCCACCCCCTCTTTTATCTTTTTCTCAAACAAGCGGTAAAGCCTTTCCATCAGTTCCCCGTCTTCAAAAATATAGAACTGGATATGGATAAACTTTTCCGCCCCGGCAAGGGCCTCAAAAATGGCTTCAAAAGTTTTTAAACCGTCATCCAGGACCGTCACCTTGTTCCCTGTAACAGGAAAAGACCCCGTACTGTTTGCGATCAGGTTGGCAATCTTTTTATAGCGTTCGGATGAGAATTTTACCGAGGGCGGGACAATATCTTCGGTATGGAATAATGTATAAGCCCTCATTTTGTCCACCTTCTTAAGCTTGAAGAACTTGATCTTTCTCCGGTTTATCCCGAAAAGTGCATACAAAAGCACTCCCGCGAAAGGCAGGATTATAATCACCAGCAACCAGCTAAACGATTTGGACGGCCGGGACCCGAAAAGAATAAGGGTTACCAGGGCTGCCAGGGTGATTATGATATAGAAGACAAAAATTACCGTTGCCATTGACCAACAGGTATTAAAGTAATAATCTTATAACATCATTGTGTTCCGGGATACAGGAATCCCAGGAATATACCTCTTTAATTTTCTCCCCGAAAACCCGTGCGCTTTCAGGCTCTCCGTGGATGAGAAAAACTTTTTCCGGCTTTCCTTCTATTCCGGATAACCAATTTAATAATTCTTTTTGATCTGCATGGGCCGAAAGAGCGTCCAGGCATTCGATCCGGGCACGCACAGGATAATATTTGCCGAAAAACCTGATCTCCTTCGCCCCTTCCTTAAGGTCCCTTCCCCTGGTCCCTTCGGCCTGGAAGCCTACCAGAAGTACGGTAGTACTTTCTTCATCGATAAGCTGTTTCAAATAGGTCAGTACCCTTCCCCCGGTAGCCATACCGCTCCCGGCAATCACTATTTTGGGCTGGGTATTGTCTATGACATTCCAGGTTTCCCGGTAAGAATCGACAATTTTCACATAGTTTAATACCGCCCTGAATTCATCCCGGCTTACCTTATGCCAGTCCGGGTACTGCAGAAAAACCCGCAGGACCTCTTCTCCCATCGGACTGTCTATGACCACCGGGATACGGGGTATCTTATTTTTTTTATACAGCTCCCATAACAGAACGATCAGTACCTGTGTTCGCTCCACGGCAAAACTCGGGATAATCAGGTTCCCTCTTTTGTGTATGGTTTCCCCGATCATGGAGGCAAGTATCTCCCGTGCATCTTCCCCGGAATGGATGCGGTCGCCATAGGTGGTCTCTATAAAGAGATAATCGGCCTTATCCGGTTTGTCGGGATCAAACAAAAGCAGGTCGCCCGGCCTGCCGATATCCCCGGAAAACACAAAGCGTTTGCCATAGATGTCCGTTTCTATAAACGTCGCTCCCAAAATGTGACCGTTATACCGGAACCGCACGGCAATATCCCCGGATAAACGTATCCAGTGGTCACAGGGCTGTGTTTCCAGGTATTGCAGGGTCTTTTCCACATCCTCTTCCGTATATAACGGCAGGGCCGGGTGGTGCCTGGAAAACCCTTCTTTATTGGCGAGTTCGGCATCTTCCTCCTGTATTTTGGCACTGTCTTTTAATATGATCCGGGTTATGGCCAGTGTAGGGGCAGTACCATATATCTTGCCTCTAAACCCCTGTTTTACCAGCCTGGGCAAATACCCTACATGATCGAGGTGGCCGTGGGTAAGAAGTACAACATCCAGCTTTGTTACGTCGAACTTCATCCCCTGCCAGTTCAGTTCCCGCCATGACTTGGCGCCCTGGAACAATCCGCAGTCTATCAGAAACTTCAGGTCTGAAGTCTTTACCAGGAATTTGGAGCCCGTAACAGTCCCGGCGGCTCCCAGGAAATGTATTTTGACCTCTTTTTTCATTCCGCGAGGCGATTTACATGGCACAGTTCACAGATCTCCCGCAGTATATTTTTCTTCCTTTTTTCGGAAACGCCGATATGATCGAGCATAAAGGATTCTTTGTGCAGATCCCTGCAAAGTACGATGCCCTTATCCAGCAAAAACTGTTTTTCCCGCTTTGTCATTAAAGTGGAAGATGTGACGGGATGCAACCCGAGGCGGTCTATCCGGTCTTTCAGGCTGTTTTCTTCAGGATGGTCCCAGCTCAACAAATAAAGTCCGGCACACCGGCCGTATTTCAGGGCGTCGAACGTAAAACGGGTATTGGTCACCACCCATGACCCTGTCAAATTGTTTTCGGCATGCGCCTTCCAGGCGCTGTTTATGTCCAGGAACCTGGAATGAATATAGAGGGGGATCTTAACATCGCATTTTCTGCCTTGATCACCATGGAATTTACACTCTACCAGGGTTACTGTCCCGTTTTTCCGTGCAAAGACATCAATTTCATGATGCACACAGGTTCCCGGGATCACCTTTCCTATTTCATTTTTATACCCCGAATACTGCAAAACCGCTCCTATAAACCTCTCAAAGGGAAAACCGGACGGCCCCAGTTCGTAAATTGCCTTTTTGAGTTTGTACTTTGAAGCAAATACCGGGGTATCTTTCCGAAGCATGGCAAAAGCTCGGTTGTATATTTCCCGGGTGGAAATACCGGGGTAAAGCTCATCGTGAACCGTCCGTATAATATGTTCTATAAGCTGGTCTCCCGCCCCGGTGTGTTTCAGGGAGGCCCGGAGCTTCTCATAAGAAAAATCGGCTTGCTCTCCCGAGGCCTTTGTAATTTTAAACGAATGGGGATTACTCATGTTTTCAAATCGGGTTCAACAGTATTTCCTTACGCATCACTAAAGGCTGCCGGAAACGAAAAAATCCCGTACCAACGCCTTTACCTGGTTTGCCGTCATACTATCGGCCTTTTCCACGCATTTTACTTTTTCCCTTAAAGGTTTATGATCTTTCTCCAGGTACTCGGCAAACTTGAGCCCCATAGCGCCGGGGCCGTAAATAGCTATGGCCTCCGCATCATTGATCTTTGCTGCCAGGGCTTCAAAATATCTTTTCATCTGGTGCTTTCTCCTTTCCGTATATTTACTGTCCTGTACCACATCCTGGGGGCCCCAGCGCGTTTTAGAACGCGATCCGCCCACAGGCCGGTAGGCTTCTATCTTCGAGATCACCGTTTCCATTTTTTCATCCCCTTTTTCCACGGTGACGAGATGGGCTTTTCTCCGGTCCATCCAAATACCGATATTTTTCATAAGTCTTTGATTTTAAGATTACACCCTTTGCCCCCGGGCTCCGGAAGCATCTATAAATTTAAGCATTAATACCCGGTTAATAAATTTACGAACGATACATAACAAGCAGGGGGACCCCCGTATGGTGCCCCAGTCCTTTAAGCACAGGTTTCCTTAGCATTGTATTAAATAAACTGTGCTTTTGGTTCATAAAGGCAATCATGTCCACATCTTCACGGCTTTCCGTAAAACAGTGGATGGCCGTTTCCGTATCTATATTGGTCAGGGCGTGATAATGGGTTTTTATCCCCTCCAGCCTCACCATAAGACAGGCCTTGTTATCCAGTTGTTCTTCATCCGGATCTTCCCTGTCCCCGATGTGCAGTATTCTCACGGTACATCGATGTTTCTTCGCCAATTCCAATAACGGAGCAAGGTCTTTTCTTTTATAAGCATTTTTAAAAGAAGACGGAAATACGATCCCCTTAGGTATCTTTATCCCTGCAGATTCGGGCACCGCCAGTATCGGGCAGCTAAATACGCTTTCCATGACCGCAACGGTATTGCTGCCAAACCATCTTTCTTTGGCCCCGGTCGCTCCCCGGGTGCCCATGACGATCATATCGATATTCCGTTCTTCAATCAGGTCTTTGACCGTTTCGGCCAGGCGGCCGTACCTGGAAACCATATCAAAAGTATGATCCCGGCTTATTCCCGAAGAACTCAATATATCGAAAAGCCCCTTCAATCCTTTTTGCGATCTTACAAGTGCCGCCTCGTACGCGGGGTTGGAAGCCTGTAAAACCATCATATTGGTGGTATTTCCGGCGCCAAAGGTATGGAGCAGTATAAATTCACACGCCTCATCTTCGAACAGTTGAACAGCATAGTCAACCGCATTTCTTGCGTTGGCGGAAAAATCGGTGGGTACTAATATTCGTTTCATCAGATCTGTCTAAGTTAATTTAGTCATAGGTGTTTTTATTTATCCTGTCATCACAGGCAGGAGATGAGATATAACATCGCCGCTTTATCTCATTTCTGATCTCTGCATGTCTTTTGGTAAGTTCATGTAATATCCGGCATCACCAGAAAAGGGACTTTTATCCTGAAGACCACATTTCTGATCACGGGTTCCCGGAACAGTTTTTCCGGGAAACTGTGTTTATTGTTTATCATGGCCACCATACCGATAGCCCTGTTTTTGGAATACCGGGCAATGACTTTGGATATGTTGTCATATTTTACGATCTCTTCACGCGTATAGGTGAAATTTTTTAACAGCTTTCCCAGTTTTTTCCTGTTCTTTACCTGCACTTCATTGAACTGTTCTTCTTCCGTGATATGCAGTATCCTGATTTTTGATCCCCACAACCCGGCGATCTCCTTTAGCGGCTTCAGCCCGAATTCTTCATAAGTGCTTTTAAAATCCGTGGGGAACAAAATCTCGTCCGGAAGGTCATAATCATATGCTTCCGGAACAGCCACAACCGGGCAGAAATCAATATTTTTAATCACCTTCAGTGCATTGCTTCCCATAAAGATCTCCCTGGCCGCCGTGGAGCCTTTTGTTCCCATAAAAATGTAATCCACATTCCGGGAGATCACCGTTTTTCCTACCGCATTTACCAGAGCATCGTATATGATTTCCCTTTCGTAAAAATGTTCGGGGTTCGTGTTTTTTATGTTGACCTCTTTGAACAGGTCTTCCATCATTTTTATATTCGGATCCGTCACTCTTTCTGTATGATCACTCTTCATATCTGTTTCCTGTGCGTTTAACAGGTAGAAGGTACACGGTTCCCTTTCAAAAAGATATATGGCATATTCCATGGCCTTATGAGCATTGGCAGAAAAATCGGTGGGAATCAATATCCTTTTCATATCTAAGCTATTTTACGGGAGCCCCCTGAAGTACCAGGAAGGGGATTTTCAGGTCAAACCCGATATTGGCCACATTTTGTCTTATTAGTAATCTTCCCAGAAAGGAATGCTTTCTGTGCAGCATGGCTAACAGGTCGTAATGATTATCACGTATATGGTCCTGTATGGCTGCCGATATGTCCGTGTCCCGGACAACAATAAATTCAAAATCGATACCGGCTAAAAGATCCCTTAATTTTTCCTTGTTCTTTTGTTCCTGTTCCGTCCACTTCAGGTCTTCTTCCACGTGAAGTACGGTAAGCCCGGATCGATGTTTTTTTGCCATATCCACCAGGGGTTGTAATTCCCCTTTTTTAAAATGCCTCAGATAATCCGTAGGAAACAGTATTCTTTTTATTCCTTTATATGCATACCTGTCGGGAACAGCCAATACCGGGACCGTGGCTTTCCGCATCACAAAAACGGTATTGCTCCCGAATAAGATCCGCCGGGCCCCTGTGGCGCCTTTGGTCCCCATCACTATCATGTCTATTCCCTCCACTTCGGTTATAGCTCTTACCTTATCCGTAAGCTGGTCAAAATCCGAATGCGAATGAAACCTGTGTTTTTCATTGGGAAATTCCCGGCCGATCCTTTCGAGCGTTGTTTGCAACCCGGATAAGGTATCTTCTATCATCCCGTGATAATCCACCTCGTAGAAAGCGGGTATATAGGTGTGCAGCACATAAAACTCACACTCCTCCTTTTTAAACATTTCAAGGGCATATGCGATGGCATTCCAGGCATTGTCGGAAAAGTCGGTGGGCAATAGTATTTTTTTCATTTTGCGTTTTTTATACATCGTCAAAAATAAAGCTCCCCCGGAACAAAAAACATGATAAATATCAATGTACCACTCTCTTATACACTGATATTTATCATTTTATACATGACATATTTCATATACTTTCAACACAAACTTTAAAATCAGGAAAAAATGAAAAAGATTATTTTCTGGACGCTGCTGTTATCGGGTATTTCCCTTTCCGCACAGCATATTTCCGGTATATCGAGAATCGGAAAACTTTCTGACGGTCTTATCGCTGTTGAAAAGAACGGGGAATGGGGATTTATTAATCCCGGCGGGGACCTGGTTATCGATTTCAGGCAGGACATCGCAGTCCGTGAAAACCCTCCCGCATTTAGTGAAGGCCTTTGCCTGATCAAGGAAACAAAAGAAGGAATTACCTATTACGGGTATATGGACAAAACCGGAAAAACAGTGATTTCCCCCGCTTTTCTCAATGCTACTTCCTTCAGCAATGGCCTGGCCTTTGCCATTGTGCGGAGTAAAACGGTCCGCGGAAAAAACGAATACCTGGACATGGATATCATCGCCAACGAATTTGATGAAGTCATGATAAACCCAAAAGGAGAAATCGTTCGGTATCTGAGGCAGCTCAAGGGAATTCTGTTATCTGAAAAGAGATACAGACAGCCCCGGATAGAAGCTGAACTATTATCTCCCCAGCTCGTAGGGACAAGGGACAAAAACGGAATGTGGAACATTTATAAATTTTAATACAATGGCACTCAATTTTAACCAGTACGCCACGGAGGCCAATACCTTTTTAAAAGGATATGCCAAAGACCTGAACCTGGGAAATGATAAGGAAAGAGCCGGGAGGATACTCTCTGCTGTGCTACACGCCCTTCGCGAGATCATCCCCCCGGAAGAATCCCTGCAGCTTATAGCACAATTTCCCATGTTCCTGAAAGCTGTCTATGTCAACGGATGGACATTAAAATCCAAACGGGAAAAGATAAAGAACATTACGGAATTCATCGATCTGGTCCGGAGTTTCGACGGCCCTGCTTCCATCTGTGATTTCGAATCGGATGACCTGGCCGAAAATTATATCCAGACCACATTTATTTCCCTCAGAAAGTACATCTCCCTGGGAGAACTGGAAGATATACGTACCGGTCTGCCCAAGGACCTGAAACCCCTGATATATCACAGTGTCATGTTTTAACAGGCCCCGGGAGCACTGACATTACATCTTTGCAGCACCTGTTTTTCCTTGCTCCCGTCCCTGTATATGGTTATCCCTTTCAATCCGTACTTCCATGCTGTCATATACACATCGGAAATATCCCCGGCCCCGGCTTCTGCCGGAAGGTTAATGGTCTTGGAAACCGAATTGTCCGTGAATGTCTGGAAAGCCCTTTGGTGTTGCAGGTGAAATTCCCAGGGAATATCCAGGCTGGTCTTAAAGATATTTTTCACCTGTTCGGGAATGCCCTGTATTTTTTGAATGGAACCCGTTTGCAATACCGTATTCTCCAGGTGTTCGCTCCAGTAGCCCATCCGGGATATTTTTGTTTTGAAAACTTTGTTAAGTTCCTGTTGCGATTTTCCTCCGAGTATCCCCACACGCCTGTATGCCAGGGCATACAAGGGTTCTATGGAATACGAGGTGTCGGCTATGACAGAAATTGTCCCGGTGGGAGCGATACTGTTACAGGTGGCATTCCGCATTTTTTGATCCGGGTAAAACCTGCTTTCCGTCCAGGAAGGGAAACATCCCCTTTCTTCGGCCAGGCTTGCAGACGCCTTATAACTTTCCTTCCTTACAAATGCCATGAGTTTTTCTGCCAGTTTTACCGCTCCCGTAGATGCATATGGTATTTCCATGAGCATAAGCAATTCTGCCCATCCCATAAGCCCGAGGCCGATTTTCCTGTTTTTAAGGCTTATGGATTTGATCTGGGGTAAGAGGTAGTGATTGGCATGTATGACATTGTCCAGGAAACGTATGGCCGCATGCACCGTTTCGGCCAGCCTGTTAAAGTCGATCTCATAATTCCCTCCATGTGCGGTTACCATTTTGGAGAGATTGACCGATCCCAGGTTGCAACTTTCGTAATCGAGCAGGGGGACCTCCCCGCATGGGTTGGTACTCCGTATCTCACCCAGTCCGGGAGTAGGATTATCCCGGTTGATGCTATCGAGGAAGATCAGTCCCGGGTCTCCCGTGGCCCAGGCTGTTCCGGTAATCTGATCCCATAGTTTTTTGGCGGGTATATTCCGCACCGCACGCCCGGTTCTGGGGTCTTTCAAACCCCAGGAGAGGTCCTTTTCCACAGCGGCCATAAAGCGGTCTGTAATTCCCACGGAGATGTTAAAGTTCCGAAGGCTTACCCGGTCCGTTTTAACGGAAATAAATTCTTCGATATCGGGATGATCCACATTCAGAATACCCATATTGGCCCCTCTTCGCTTTCCCCCCTGCTTTACGTGTTCGGTTGCAGCATCGTAAATCTTCATAAAGGCTACAGGACCGGAAGAAAACCCCTTGGAAGTACTGACCAGGGCCCCCTTTGGACGGAGCCTTGAAAAATTATACCCGGTGCCTCCCCCGCTCTGGTGGATCAGTGCCGCATTTTTAAGTGAGGTAAAAATAGCGTCGAGGCTGTCTTCTACCGGCAACACAAAACAAGCGCTTAACTGGCCCCCGGGCAAACCTGCATTCATCAGGGTGGGGGAATTGGGCAGGAACTCCAGGTTGTTCATCATCCGGAAGAACCTTGCTTCCCAATACTCCCTGTTATTCCTTTCTGTCCCGGCAATCCATTCCGAGACCCTCCGGAACATTTCTTCCGGGGTTTCCATAACCTTTCCGTCCGGATCCCGGAGCAGATAGCGCTCTTCCAATATCTGGAGCGCATTAGGTGTCAATGATAAACGCACCATATCCATTGCGGTTTCTATAGATTAAAAACAAGAACAGGGACTTGCGCCCCTGTTCCTTCAAGGGGAGTATCATATTTTCAAAGCCTTAAATGCCCGGATACGTTTCCGCATTCCGGAATATTTATGTGCTTCAAAAATACAATTGACCTCCCCCTGGTGATTGTCGCTGATAAACAGCGGCAACCTATATGATGAAAAGTATAAAAGAAGGAAGAAACAGGCCTGCTTCCGGCAAGCCTGTTTCCCGGAAATCTTCGATTTGCCATACGGGTAAAGTATCACGAGATCATTACACCTCATAAAGACTTTATCTCCATACATAAAATTGAAAATTCCCTATGGCTGAGGTTTCAAAAACATTTTTTCATTTATTCGTCATTGCTGTAAACCGGGAAAAGTCCTTAGTGCCTTTTAACCGGTAACTTTCAGGACGATCCTTATTGTTATTTTCCCGTTCGGGAAATCAAGGCCATGTATCAAAGTCCCTGAAACCTCATTTCTCCCCAAAGCCATGAGTAGCTTTATTTTTCATCGATCAGTATGCAAAGAACTTTATTTTGTGGTACTAAAGTAGCCCCTTCTTCCAGGTAAAAAAATGATATGTATCAGTTTTCCATTTTTGTGTTATTGTATTCCGGAACAGAACAAATAACAGAAAAAGGCCATCTTCACGGAAGACAGCCTTTTCTCTCGGAAGGATTGATGTATTAACGTAAGTTATATAAGTTTTATTACCAAAACCAAACATCCCTCTATGATACATAACCTCCTCCAATAATAACAGGATGATCTGTTGTGTGACATAAAGAAACAGGCCCACACGCTGGTAAGCCTGTTTCCGGGGAATCTTCAATTCTTCAAAAGTACTGTAAAGAACATTGCAAGATTGTTACGTCCTACTCCATACTTTACTTATTTTAAACAGGTTGAAAACTCCTTTATCAAACTACCCAAAAAGCAAAGAACTTTATTTTAACACGACCAAAGTACTTCTTCTCAACTCCTTAAAAAATGATATTCATCAGTTTTTTCTTTATGGCCTGGTTAGCGGTTAGGCGTTCTCTTCTGTCGCTACTTGTGCAATAACACTTCCCTTTACATTTTTTGAGGTTAAAACCCCTTCTGTTTCCCTAATTTTCAAAACTTCGCATAGCCCTAAATCTGGAAATCACCGATGAAAGGCTCGTAGTTTAATCTCACTTGACATTTATCATTCCCAAGCTCCTGCAATACGTGTAATTTAGTATCGCTTAATATTAACGACTATTTATTATAACAAAAGTTAAACTCCGCGCAATGACTGATACTGTAAATATCGCTTTGGAGAAAATAACGCTAAAAGGGATTTTGACCATCCCCGAAAAAGCACGGGGAATTATCATTTTTTCCCACGGTAGCGGAAGCAGCCGTCTAAGTCCCAGAAATAACAGGGTTGCCGTAATATTCAATACACAAGGATTTGCTTCCCTGCTCTTTGATCTGCTCTCGGAAAAAGAAGATGCTGTTTACGAAAACCGATTTGATATAGAATTACTAACCCAACGATTGATTGATGTGACCAACTGGATAAAAAATCATCCAAAAATCAAAGGCCTTCCGATCTGCTATTTCGGAGCAAGTACGGGAGCGGCCTCCGCATTGAAAGCAGCGGCTTATTTCGGCAATACCATAAAGGCTGTTGTATCCAGAGGAGGGCGGCCTGATCTTGCGGGAGACAATGACCTGCATACGGTCAACGCCGCAACGCTGCTTATCGTAGGAGGGTGGGATCAAATGGTCTTACAACTAAATCGCGAAGCTTATGCAAAACTGCACGGCAAAAAGCGGCTTGAGATCATCCCCGAAGCCTCCCATCTTTTTGAAGAACCGGGTAAACTGGAACAGGCTACTGCTATATCGGTTAACTGGTTTAAAAAACACCTGAATACATAAACTGAAGTTTAAAGCCATGTTCAGAGACAGGATACAAGCAGCCATTGAACTCACCGAACTCCTGAAACCTTACCAGGGGCAAAATGCCATTATACTGGCTATTCCCAGGAGAGGGCTTCCCCTGGGGGTTGTCATCGCCAGGACTCTCAAATTGCCACTGGATGTTGTGCTTACCAAAAAAATATCCCATCCTCATAACCGGGAATACGCCATTGGTGCAGTAAGCCTTAGCAGTGTGGTCCTGGACGATACGGTCAAAAAAATACCGGGATCGTATATTGAAGGAGAGGTCAACAGCATACGGAAAATCCTAAGCGAAAGATACCGGCTATATTATCCGGACCACAACCCCATGAGTGTCAGGGACAGGACAGCTATTGTCGTAGACGATGGCATCGCCACCGGGAATACCATGCTGGCCACAGCAGAACTTTTATTTAAAGAAAAAACGAAAAAGATTATTGTTGCGGTTCCGGTAGCATCACCACAGGCCATACAAAAACTGGAAAAATCCCCATATATTAATAAGATCATCTGTCTGGAACAACCGGTCAATTTCTATGCCGTAGGCGCTCATTACGAAGTGTTTGACCAAGTCACGGATGAAGAGGCTGTTAAACTCCTGAAAATGGCAAATAGGACCGAAAATGTGTAAAAGCATTCTAATCCGAGATTTTTTGTTGAACATTTTCAGGAAGAAGAAAAGCGATCCGGTAAAATATAGTATTTATCCATAGCTTTTTTCTTCGAATTTAACCCTTTAAATATCTAAAAAATTTAAGGGCCTCAAAGCAAGGTGTATTAAAGTGCATAGGTTTAACCTCAACCCGGATCACTAAACAGATATTTAATTACTGCATACAAAACGTATGAACACAAAAGTATTATGCCCTGGCTTCTTTTTAGTCCGCGTTTTTCGTCCAGAAACCATAAAACACTTATGCTGATAAGTAACAAAAAAGGAATATCGAACCATAGGGTTTCTTTTATAACCCGAATATCCGCTACCAAAGAGGCCATTCCCAGAGGTATTAACAAATCAAATATATTGCTACCGATTATGTTTCCTATGGACAGACCGGGTTTTTTCTTTATTGCTGCATTTACGGATACGGCCAATTCCGGCAAACTGCTTCCCAGGCCGATTATAACAGCACCGACAAAAGATTGCCGAACTTCCCATATTTGTGCAATATTCAGAGCATGTTTTATGGTAATGTCCGAACTAAAGATTACCAACCCCAACCCCAACACAAGAAAAATGACCGGTAATACATCATTTAAAGATCTTTTCTTGTCAATCTTAAATTCAGCTTGCAATTGTTTAGGTTCTCTCTGTAACCTTGTAAAAATATATATTAGAAAAACAACAATCATCAATGCCCCGTCGTTCCAGGTAATTGTATGATCAAAAGCTAAAAGTAAAAGCAATAGAAGTGAACCTATTAATTCAATAGCCATATACCTTACCTGTTTTTTTTCCACTTTTAGAAAATGAAAAAATGCTGTTAACCCCATTACAATACTGATCTGACATACAGAACTTCCTATGGCATTACCTACAATCACCCCCGATACATTAACTCCTTTTAAATTATAAAAGGCCCCGTCTATTGCCACTACCAACTCCGGAAGGTCTGTACCAAACGCTAAAATGGTAAGCCCGATAAAAAGTTCCGAAACATTATATTTTTTGGCCAATACCAAGGCATTTCTCACTACAATTTCCGTACCTCCCCAAAGTCCTGATATACCCGCTATCAATACTATAAAATCGTCCATAACGCATATTTATTCTTGTACTTTGACCTTGTCTGTAATAACTGTTTCGGTCTGTCCTTTTTAAAGCATACTTAAACTGGATTGATTGCAGCGAAAAACACCCTTGCGCCGGCTGGCTCGTTCGCTAAAATAACCCACCGGGTTATTTTTATACGCTCCGCGCTGTTCCGTATGAAGACTTTTTTAAGCCGTATAGCCGTAGCTATGAGATAAGACCGAACGTTAAGAAAACAGCCAGTGGCCGTTTTTAGTGAAGGGGCCTGGTGGCGCGCCGGCAACAAAAAAGCATTTTTTTAGCCATTTGAATTCAGTTTAAACATGCTCTTAACCACATATACTTTCAATAGCCCCTTTCGATTCTTTGATTCCATCAACCATCCTATGTTATTAAAAGCATGGTAAGACTTTTAATAATAACCTTATAACCTATCTTCTCAAAGCGCTTATCACTATAAATGACCCTTCCCCGTAACCTGTCTTAGGGGCCTGTTCTTCCGTGATCTCGTCCGGATTCCCGAATAGGGTCTGTGTAATTCTGAGATCCCTGAAACCACAATCCAGGATCATTCTCTTCAAATGGCCGGTCCTGTAAAAGCTGGCATGCCGGTAAAAGATACTCTGTTTGCGCTTTTCCATATAACTTCTGCCAATCTCCCCGTCTTTTTCTATAAAACCGATGATAAGAAGACCGCCGTCCTTTAAGACCCGAAACGCTTCCCGAAGTGCTTTTTTCACATTGTTCAGATGACAGATGGTCACAAAAAGAACAAAGTCGAAATGAACATCCTTATACGGAAGCGCCTCCGCATACCCCTTTACGATCTCAATCCCTCTTTTTACCGCCAGCGCGGCCATTTCGTCCGAGGGTTCTACCCCCTCCTTAATTCCCAGGGGAAGGGCAAACCTTCCCGTCCCCGCCCCGACTTCTATTCCCGTTATATTTTCCGGGAGCCGTGTAAAATGTTCGCGAAGTGCCCGGATCTCAGATTTGTATACAGCATCGTACCTGGCATACCAGGCTTCGTAATCGCCCACATTTTTACCGAATATATCCGAATGTACCATGATTTTGGGTTTGATTAAGTGGTTAATAAGGAACCGTTTTACATCTCAATACCCAAATGTATCGCACCTTCACCCGTAAAAGAATGACATTCATCATTTCAACAATTTTGTTTTACTGTTTTCTTTACGGGAGCAAAAAACAACATCGGAAAGAAAATTGATTTAATGGAAAAAAGATGTCGGCAGATCATACAGCAAAAACACCGTGGCATCATGTTACCGCAGAACAGGTTTTCAGGGAATTACAGACAACTGCCCTGGGACTGACAGACCGCGAGGCGGAAGACCGGAGAACACGCTATGGCCGAAACGAACTCCGGGAGTCAGGAAAAAGATCGTGGATAAGCATCTTCGGAAAACAGTTCGGGAGCCTGCTGGTTATCGTACTTTTTGTTGCCGCGATTATTTCACAGCTCAGCGGAAATACCATAGACACCTATATCATTCTCTCCGTTATCTTTTTAAATGCCTGTATAGGTTTCACCCAGGAGTGGCGCGCCGAAAAAGCGGCGGCTTCGCTGAAAACTTCCCTGGCCTTATGGGCCAAGGTATTGCGTAATGGTAAGAAGGAAACGCTTTTGTCCCGGGAACTGGTCCCCGGCGATATCATTTTCCTGGAAGAAGGCGACCAGGTCCCGGCAGATGCCCGGCTTATCGAAACCAGGAATGTCCGTACCATAGAAGCGGCACTTACCGGCGAATCCCTTTCAACCGGTAAAGACACCCTGCCCCTGCCTGCGGAAACCATTCTGCCCGAAAGAAAAAACATGGTATACAAAGGTACGTTCCTGGCCAGCGGCTATGCCGTTGGTGTGATAACCGCCACCGGGATGAACACGGCTATAGGAAACATTGCCGGCACACTGCAAAGTATCAGGACTTCCCGGACCAACTTCCAGAAAAAAACGGATATCCTGGGCAAACAAATGGCTCTGCTGTCTGTTACAAGCGCGGTTTGCCTGTTTGTCATCATGTATTTTTTCCGGGACACAAACCTGAATGATGTTTTCATCACCGCTATCGCCATCCTGGTAGCCGCAATTCCCGAAGGTTTACCCGCCGTCCTTTCCATCGTACTGGCCATTGGTATCCGGAGAATGTCAAAACGAAAGGTTATCGTCCGTGAATTTACGGCAACGGAAACCCTGGGAGCGGTCACCACCATCATCACCGATAAGACGGGTACTTTGACGCAAAACAGCCTCACTGTACAAAAAATAGGGATTCCCGGTGAGGAAGATATCCATGTTACGGGTGAAGGATGGTTCCCGGCGGGCAATTTTGTAAGGAACGGGCATGTTCTTGATGTCAACCGCCTTCCCGCGCTGCAACAGTTTCTGCAGATCGCCGGGTGGTGCAACAATGCGGAAGTTTATCACGACACTGAAAAGAACACCTACAAACTGATGGGCGACCCGACGGAAGGGGCCCTGCTGGTCCTGGCCAGGAAAGGAGGTGTTTTTACCGGCGGAACCGAAAAGCTGGATGACACTCCTTTTGACTCGGCCCGTAAAAGGCGTGCCACCCTGGTTGAAAAAAACGGAAAGAAACAACTGTTCGTTATCGGGGCCCCGGAACAAATACTGGAAAAATCCACCCGGGCACTCACGAATAAAGGTGTTATTGACATGGATACGGAGCACAGGCAATTTATTTCCCGGAAAATAGAACACTGGTCGGATCACGCCATGCGGATCGTTGCCCTGGCTTACAGGGATGAACCCGGCGACCTCCTGAAAATCAATAAAAATACGGAATCGCTCACCTTTGCCGGCATCGCCGGAATGACCGACCCTCCCCGCCCGGGTGCAAAAAGTTCGGTAGCCCGGTGCAGGCAGGCCGGTATCCGTGTTATCATGGCTACCGGCGACCATATCAATACCGCACTGGCCATTGCCCGCACTACCGGTATACTGGAAACCTCCCCGAAAGGAGAAAACACGGCCCTTACCGAAACACAGTTGTCGGCATTGGATGAAAGGGAATTTGAAAAAGCCGTGCTGAATATCAACGTCTTTGCACGCCTCACCCCGCAAATGAAACTGCGCATTGCAAACACCCTGCAGCAAAAGGGCGAACTCATAGCCATGACGGGAGACGGTGTCAACGATGCCCCTGCCCTGAAAAAGGCAGATGTAGGTATCGCCATGGGCATCATGGGTACGGACGTGGCGCGCGACGCGGCAAAGATCATCCTTGCCGATGATAATTTTTCTACCATAGTAAACGCCATCGAAGAAGGAAGAATAGTGTTTAACAACGCCAGAAACACCAGTTTTTACCTCGTAACCACCAATCTTGCCGAGATCGCAACGCTTATTTCCGCGCTGGCCATAGGTATGCCCTTACCTTTAACCGCCACGCAAATACTGTGGCTGAACCTCATCACGGACGGCACCGAAGATATGGCCCTGGCCTCTGAAAAAGGGCACGGCGACCTGCTTCGCGAAAAACCCGTCAATCCCAAAGAAAATATCCTGAACAAGAGCATCCTTCCTTTTTTATTTATCAATGCCGCACTGATGGCGGTGGTGACATTACTGGTCTTTAACCACTATCTACCCGAAGGCTTATCCAAGGCAAGGACCACGGCTTTTGCGGTCATGTCTTTTTACCAGTTCTACAACGTATTTAATATGCGGACACTGAAACTCTCCGTTTTCAGCATAGGTATGTTCTCCAACAAATACATCAATGCAGCCCTGGTATTTTCGATCATTGTGCTGCTTTGCCTCATTGAGGTTCCGTTTCTCCGTAAGCTATTTGGTTTTCAACAGCTTTCTTTTTACGAATTTATTTTTTTCGGGCTCATCTCCTCTTCCGTACTGTGGATCGGAGAACTTTACAAATACCTGAGGTACAACAAAAAATTAAGGCTTTGGAAATTCTCCCGACACTGAACAGCCAAAAAAATTATAAGAGAATTAAATAATACGAACTGATTTTCATCATTTTAATTCTTCCGTTCGTCCCTTTTCTTTACAGAAGTTTAATGCAACCGACATGGATACTTATATTAAATTTTTCGACCGGATCGGTATTGCCGATATTCCCGTTGTAGGAGGAAAAAACGCTTCGCTGGGTGAAATGTACAACCGCTTGTCATCCGCGGGGATCACTGTTCCGTATGGTTTTGCCACCACTGCGTCCGCATTCCGGTTATTCCTGAAGGCAAACGGACTCGACCATAAATTGCGGGACCTGTTGCACACACTGGACCGGGAGAATTATACCAACCTCCGCGACATCGGCTCCGGGGCCAGGCAGTACATCCTTGATGCGGACCTCCCGGAGAAACTTTCCGCCGCCATAGCCGAAGCCTATACCGGGTTATGTGAAAGAGAAACCGCAGAAGTCGCCGTCAGGAGCAGCGCTACGGCCGAAGACCTTCCCGAAGCGAGTTTTGCAGGCATGCACGATACGTTTCTGAATGTTACAGGAGAAAAGAATGTCCTCAGGGCGGTAAAACAGTGCTTTGCCTCTCTTTATACCGACAGGGCCATCAAATACAGGGAAGACAAAGGGTTTAAACACGAAGAAGTGGCGTTGTCTGCGGGCATACAGAAGATGGTCCGTGCCGACAAGGGGTGCTCCGGGGTGGGGTTTACCGTAGATCCCGAATCGGGTTTTGACAAAGTGGTCCTGCTCTCGGGAGTATGGGGGCTCGGGGAGAACATGGTACAGGGGGCCGTCAACCCGGACGATTTTTACGTCTTTAAACCGGTATTAAAAAAGGGATACAATGCCATTATCCGGAAAGAGCTGGGGTCCAAAGACAAGACCATGATCTACACCGATACGGACCATCATGTGGCTACCACAAATACGGATACCCCCAAAGACAAACAGGAAACATTTATACTATCGGACGAGGAAATACACCGCTTAGCCCGGTGGGCGGTGATCATTGAAGAACACTATGGGAAACCCATGGATATCGAATGGGCCAAAGACGGGTTGACCCGCCGGCTGTTTATCATACAGGCCCGCCCGGAAACCGTACACCGGTCCGGTACCGGGACATTATTCAGGGAATACCGTATATCCGGAAAGGGAAAAACACTGACGTCGGGGAATGCCATAGGGCACAAGATCGTCCACGGAACGGTACGTTTGCTCTCCTCACCGGCAGATGCCGGTAAGTTATCTCCCGGCGATATTATTGTTACCGGTTCCATTACACCGGACTGGGACCCGTTACTGAAAAGTGTAAGTGCCATCGTAACCAACAAGGGAGGCCGTACCAGCCATGCTGCTATCGTATCGAGAGAACTGGGAATTCCGGCCATAGTGGGGTGTATGGATGCCACACGGGTGTTGACCGAAGGTGTAAAAGTCACCGTATCCTGCGCAGAAGGGAATACGGGATATGTTTATGAAGGCGAAATACCGTTCACAGCAAAAGATATCGACCTTTCACGGGTTAAAATCCCGAAAACGGAGGCCAAACTGATCCTTTCCGATCCGGGGACGGCATTCCGTTTAGCCGCTTACCCCCATAAAGGGGTGGGATTGCTGCGTATGGAATTTATCATCACCCACCAGATCAAAATCCACCCCATGGCCCTGGTGGATTCCGGAAAAATAACCGATAAGGCCACCAGGGCGTCCATAGAAGAGCTCACCCGGGGATATGAGCGGAAAGAAGTCTATTTTATTGACAAACTGGCCCAGGGTATCGCTACCATCTGTGCTGCCTTTTATCCCGAAGAGGTCATTGTCCGCCTCAGTGATTTTAAAAGCAACGAATACGCCAACCTCATAGGCGGCCGCTATTTCGAACCGGTAGAAGAAAACCCCATGCTGGGGTTCAGGGGAGCATCCAGGTATTACAATGAGGCCTACAGAGAAGCATTTAAGCTGGAATGTGAAGCCATTAGAAAAGTTCGCGGTGAAATGGGGTTTCACCATTTAAAAATTATGGTGCCCTTCTGCCGTACTCCCGAAGAAGGCCGGAAAGTGATCCGCCTGATGGCAGAAAACAGCCTGGTACAGGGCGAAGAGGGACTGGAAATATACACCATGATAGAAATTCCGGGCAATGTAATCCTTGCCGGGGAATTCGCCCGGATATTCGACGGGTTTTCCATAGGGTCGAACGACCTTACACAGCTTGTTCTTGGTATTGACCGGGATTCCGAATTCGTTTCAAACCTTTTCGATGAAAATCACCGCGCCGTTAAAATGATGATTACATCGGTTATAGCGGAAGCACAAAAAGCCGGGATCAAAACAGGGCTGTGCGGACAGGCCCCCAGCGATCTTCCCGAATTTGCGGCTTTCCTTGTCGAATCGGGTATAGACAGTATTTCTTTTAACCCGGATGCATTGCTCACCGGGATAGAAAACATGCGTAAAGCGGAAGACCATATCCTCCGGGTTTCTTCCGGACAACCTTAAATACAGTACAAACTGCAGGCCATTAAAAATTTATAGCGGACCCGCCAGCACCGAAACCCGGCCGAAGTATTAAACTAACCATAAAAATACAAACCATGAAACAAATTCTCTTACCAACGGATTTTTCGGAGAACTCTTTGCGGGCCATACGATATGCGACTGCTATGTTCAGGGACGAAAAATGTACACTCCATCTTCTCCATGTATTCGAAGTCCCTTACTACCCCATAATCCTCATGTCTACCGATCGCCTGCACGATCCGGCCTATGAAATTGCGCTCGAACGAAGCCGGAATGCCCTCCGGGACATCATACTCCGCATGGAGCCTGCCAAAAATTCCAACCACCACGTTGAGATCATATCCCGGAAAGATACCTTGCTCCATGCCGTAAAACTCCTGGTAAAGGAAAGGAACATCGACATGATTATCATGGGAAGCAAAGGGGCCCGAAACGCCAGGGGGATCAATTATGGCAGCAATGCCGTGACCCTCATGGAAAAAATATCTTCCTGTCCCGTAATGGCCATCCCCCGGAAAGCAAGGTTCAGAGGGTTTAATGAGATCGTATTCCCCTCTTCTTTTGAAATAGCCTATGAGAAAAAGGAAATAAACCCCTTACTGGAACTCGCCGGGAAATTCGGAGCCAGCATCCGGGTCATCCACATCGGGGACCAGGAGGAACTGACCCAAACCCAGAAGAAAAACAGGAAGTTACTGGAAGACCATTTTGGCGGGTTGAATTGCACTTTTCATTCATTGTCCAATATACCTCCTACCGCAGGAATAAGCTGTTTTGCCGAAAGCCGGGATACGGATCTTATTGCATTGGTCAACCGAAAGCACTCTTTTTTCTACAGGATTACGGAAAAGCCCGTAATAAAAGGGATCAGCTTTTACTCCAGGCTTCCCGTAATGGTGATGCACATTTAGAACTTTGCGGGGATGATCTTTTCTTTTTCGAGTTCCCTGGTCATGCGCCTTACATAGTCTTTTACGGTCCTGTTTATACTCCCGGGGTCCACAAGGTCGAAAGATGCCACCCATACCAGCGATTTACTGTCGGGAGCCTTTATGTCATACAGGGAAGCCTCTATATGGTATATGTTATACCTGTCGTAATAACCGGGATCAAAATAAATATCCTGGTACACAAAATAATACCCTCCGAATCTTCTCCAGAAATAATCTGTTCTGGCATATCCCCTGCTGTAGGAAACTTCTTCGCTTACCCCTTTTACTACAGATACCAGAATAGCATCGTACCCGCTGTCGGCAAACTTGTCTACTTCTTCCCGGATAGCCGCTTCGGACTGCCGGGAATGCATAAAGGAAGGACTGAAAACCCGGTGGCTTTCCACCGCATCGATCCCCCTGGCCTGAAATTCGTCTTTCAAATGTTCCTCGTAAATTTTTCGCCCCATGAGATTATCGGTAATTCCTACCACCAATACCTTTTCCGGGATCTTCCCGCTATATGCATTATCGCGCCAGCTGTCTGCCAGGCGCACGGAAGAACAGCCTGTAAAAACTTGGACTGCGATAATTAAAATTATTTTTTTCATGACCGGTTTCTTTTACGTGTTATGAATCTGTTATTAAGAAGTGATCTTTCCTGTAAATCACCCCCTAAAGTAATCCCGGAAAACAGTAAAAGAAATGACCAAAATCAGTTGTGCTGTTCCGGCCCGGCACAACAAAAAGTTGCCGTACACATGATATTAATCATTTTTCCGGTCGCTGTCCGGGGGTATTTTTACACGGAACTCGCTTAACTGGTAATCAATTATATCATCAAAAATAATTTGCCATGAATAACACGATAGAAAACCTGAGAGAGCTGTTTGTGCAGCAAAGCCTGCTATTATATGACACCGCCATGAGAGAACAGTCCGAATTACCTTATATCGCAAAAAATATAAGTACCCCCGAGTTAAAAGAACTCGTGCAAAAAAAACTCCGGTCCTCTAAAAACACCGGTGACTTTCTCCAGGAGGTTTTCCATACCATGGATATCAGGCACGAGGTAGAAAAAAGTGCTTGCTGCGAATGTATTTTAACACAAACGGAAGAACTGATAGACCGGAGCAAGGATCCCTATGTTTGTGATGCCGTTATTGTAAACACCTTGCAGCAACTGTGTCACAATAACATCGTATCCCTGGGATCGCTGGCATCGTATGCCCGCGAAATCGGACAGAAAGAAATTGCTTTTAGCCTCGAAGGGCTTTCTGCTGAAGAGGAAAATACCGACAAGGAACTTGCCAGGCTGGCAAAGCACAGCATTAACAGGAAGGCTTCCTTTTCAATAATGTAAGTTGCAAGATGTATAAAAGCCTGATAATTTGCCTGGCAGGCCTGCTGGGGTTTTCGTGCGGTCAGCGCAAAGAAAAGGTCTTCCCCGAAAGGATGCTGTTAACCGAGTCTGTGTACTCATCAGTTACCATTCAGCCCGACAGTCTCTATCAAATATATGCTGCCGTAGGCGGCATCCTGGATTGTAACCTGGTGGAAGAAGGCGACCCGGTAAATAAAGAAGACCCCCTTGTGCAGATCATTAACCTCACCCCTGAGCTCAACCGGGAAAATGCCAGGCTGGCCCTTGAACTCGCCCGGGAAAATTACAAGGGCGGGGCAGCAGTACTGGATGAAATACGGGATGAGGTTACCGCAGCTGCCATGAATTACAGGAACGATTCGGTCAATTACATCAGGCAGAAGAATCTGTGGGAGCAAAAAATAGGTTCGGAAACGGAATTCGACACCAGGAAACTCGCTTATCAGCTATCGGGCAATACCCTATCCCTGCTCCGCAATAAATACGACCGCACTAAAAATGAACTGGAAACCCGGTTAAAGCAGGCGGAAAACGATTATAAGACCTCTCAAATAGCCGCTACGGACTTCACCGTCAAAAGCAAAATCGACGGTACGGTATACGCCCTGTACAAAAACCCGGGAGAAACCGTATCCCTCCTGGAACCTTTGGGAGCCGTAGGATGTACCGATAATTTTGTAATAGAAATGCTGATCGACGAGGTGGATATCGTCAAAATAAAAAAGGAACAAAAAGTGCTTGTCACTCTCGATGCTTACGGAGTACAAGTTTTCGAAGCAGTTGTTCACAAGATCTACCCCGAAAAGGACGAACGTTCACAAACCTTTAAGGTAGAAGCCCTCTTTACAAAGCAGCCCCCGGTGCTCTATCCGGGACTTTCCGGTGAAGGTAATATTATTATTGCGCAAAAAGAAGACGCGCTTACCATTCCGAAAGTTTTTCTGACCGCAGACGACAAGGTGCTTACCGAAAACGGCCCTGTGAAAGTTGCAACGGGTTTACAGAACCTGGATCGTGTGGAAATACTGGAAGGTATCGATAAAAAAACTCCCCTGTTAAAACCGGAACCATGACCCGCTGGAAAGTATTGCTGGAAATCGCCCGTACACACCTGTTCACCCGGATGAAATCGACGACCACCGCATCCCTGGGGGTTACCTTCGGCATAGGGGCCTACATTACACTGGTAAGTTTTATGACCGGGCTCAACCGCATGCTGGACGACCTTATCCTGAACCAGACACCTCACATACACCTCTACAACGAAATAGAACCCTCGGAACAACAGCCCGTAAACCTGTACCTGGAGCCGGAAAACGCATTTCACGTGGTCCATTCGGTAAAACCCAGACAAAGCCAGAAAAAGATTCACAATGCCTACCCCATTTTACAGTATCTGAAAGAAGATCCTGCTGTAAAAGGAGCTACTCCCCAGCTCCGGGCCCAGATATTTTACCTTTCCGGCTCCATAGAACTGGGAGGAAACCTCACCGGGATCGACATCATGGAAGAAGTCTGCCTTTCCAACATTCGGGATTATATTATAGAAGGAACTCCCGAAGCCCTGGACAATAGTGAAAGTGGTATACTGCTGGGTGCCGGGCTGGCCCGGAAAATGTCGCTTTCCACAGGCGACCGCATACAGGTAAGCACGGTAAAAGGAGCTGTTTTTCCGCTGAAAATAGTTGGGCTGTATCAAAGCGGTATTGCCGATATAGACAATGTTCAGGGTTTTGCCGGCCTGAAAACCGTGCAGCGTATTTTGGGAGAGCCCCGGAATTACATTACCGACATTAACATAAAGCTCCTCGATATAGATAAAGCCCCTGCGATGGCCCGGCAATTAAAACGACTGTTCGGAGTAAAGGCTACGGACATCAACGAGGCCAATGCGCAGTTTGAAACAGGGTCCGATATCCGCAACCTCATTACCTATTCCGTTTCCGTAACTCTTTTGATCGTAGCCGGATTCGGCATCTACAACATACTCAATATGCTTATCTACGAAAAAATGAAAGATATTGCCATTCTCAAAGCTACCGGGTTTTCCGGTGGTGATGTGCAGTTCATTTTTATAAGCCAGGCCATTATCATCGGCGTGGCCGGTGGTATCCTGGGCCTGCTCGTCGGTTTTATGCTCTCCCGCTTAATTGATGGCATAGCCTTTGAAACCGAGGCCCTTCCCACTATAACTACCTATCCTATTAACTATAACCCGTGGTTTTACATTATCGGTCTGTCTTTTGCGCTGCTTTCCACTTTTATAGCCGGCTACCTTCCGGCAGACAAAGCGAGAAAAATAGACCCTGTAAAGATCATAAGAGGTTCCTGAATCCCGTACCATGGCTGTCGTACTAAAAGCAGATCATATCGATAAGTATTTTAAGAAACCGGTGGCATTTCACGTCCTGAAAGACATATGTTTTGATATAAAAAGAGGGGAGTTTGCCAGTATCATGGGAAAGTCGGGCTCGGGCAAATCCACCCTCCTGTATATCCTATCTACCATGGATACGGATTATACGGGCGCGCTCTACTTTAATAACGAACTGGTTACGGGACAATCACATGAAAAACTCTCCGGGATCAGGAACAGGCATATCGGTTTTGTCTTCCAGTTCCATTACCTGCTTTCCGAATTCAGCGTATTGGAAAACGTAATGCTCCCCGCCAAGAAACTGGGCGAAAAATCCTATCGGGAAATTGAATATGACGCCATAGAAAAACTTAAGATGCTTCATATAGATCACCTGGCAAAAAAGCGGGCTTCACAGATCTCGGGCGGGGAAAAACAGCGGGTGGCCATAGCGCGTGCACTCATCAACAATCCTTCTATCCTGATGGGAGACGAGCCCACGGGGAACCTGGACAGCTACAACTCCGAAAATGTCTTTAATATCTTTAAACAGCTCAAGGAAGAACAGGGGCTCTCCCTGCTGGTAGTGACCCACGATATCGATTTTGCCGAACGTACGGACCGTATCATTCAGCTGGAAGATGGCCGGGTCGTCAACTGAAACTAAACACTGGTAAACCCGTAATATATAAACCGGCTTTTGACAGGTAGGGAACAACCGTAAATCTGTAATATCCCTGAGGCTAAATGGTATGGCTTCATGCAATACCATATAGCTATTAAGCACACGGGGTAAGGGAGTTCATGCTTTGAATCCGGCACATTATTCATTCTTATACTTCTTTCTTTTTACCCACTTAAACACCTCAAACCAAAGCACCGATACAGCGGCAATAAGCCCGGCTGTCCCTAATTCTGCCATATTCAAACCGGATACTTTAAAAAAACCGGAAAACGGGGGAAAATACAGGATGCCGAAAAGGAGCAGTACTGTTATCCCGGTGACCATGACAAACAAAATGTTCCGGTTCCTGAAACTTTCAAACATACTGTAATAGAACGAACGGTTTGTAAGGCTTAGCCAAATATTGGCAAAAATCAGGGTGGTGAAAACCATGGCCCTTGTTTTTTCTTCATTCTCCCCGCTAAGTACGGTGTGTTGATAAGCAGACAATACCCCCATAGTAATCATCAATCCCTGAACAATACTGATACCAAGTTCTTTCCGGTTCAGGAATGTTTCGGTCATTTTTCTCGGTTTTTGTACCATGGTGTTCTTCTCCATCGGTTCGTTTTCATACACAATCGAACAGGTGGGCCCCATGATCAATTCCAAAAAAATAACGTGTACGGGGGTAAATAGCTGTGGATATGCCCACCCCAAAAACAAAGGTAGGGTCACGGTAAGGATAATAGGAATATGGATGGAAATAATATACCGGATCGCCTTTTTAATGTTCGTATAAATCCTTCGCCCGGCGGCAATCCCTATAATCAGTTTTCCCAAATCGTCATTGGCAATCACCAATGAAGCTGCTGCCTTTGCTATTTCAGTTCCCTTATGCCCCATGGCCACACCAATGTGAGCAGATTTCAAGGCCGGGGCATCGTTCACGCCATCACCCAGCATGGCTACCACTTCTCCCTTCTTTTTCAGGGCATTTACCACCCTCAGTTTGGCATCGGGAAACATTCTGGTTAATAATACCTTTTCTTCGACGACCTGCATTAACCGCTCCTCCGGATATTCCATAATTGTAGGTCCTTCTACGGCATCGGTCAAATTCACAATGCCTGCCTGTGCCGCGATGCTCTTTGTAGTATCGGTATTATCGCCTGTGATTACTTTTACCTTGATTCCGGCATTGTAAATATGCCGGAACACTTCCCGGATACCTTTTTTAGGCGGATCATAAAACACGGCCAACCCCAAAAATTCAAATTTAAAATCTTGTTGTTTACCGGGAAACTCATCGCCCCGGAAACCTGACTTTGCTACCCCCAGGATGCGAAACCCCTGCTGCCCGAAACCTTTGATAAGGCCGCGAACTTTATTTTTCTCGCTTTCGGAAAGCGTGGATACGTTAAGTATTGCTTCCGGTGCTCCTTTGGCGGCAATAATCCGGTGCTTTTCCGCATTCTCAAAGAGATGTGTCATCATCGGCGGCTTACCGTCCAAAGGATACTCGTGAAACAGCGTGTATGATTTTCTCAGGTCCTCTTTTTGTGTCTGCCCATATACCTGGTGCAGGGTTTTCTCCATCGGGTCAAAGGGCACAGGCTCACTACTCCACATGGCATAACCAATCAAATCGGAAAGTACGGCAGCACTAAAATCCGGTTCCTCAAAAGTTTTATCGGAATTATAATCATACAGATATTTCAGGTGCATTGTATTTTCGGTAATGGTTCCGGTTTTATCGGTACAGATCACTGTTGTACTGCCTAAGGTCTCCACAATACTGCTCCGCTTGATAATAATCCCATCGCGCATCAGCTTCCAGGCGCCCAATGCCATAAAAGTGGTAAATGCTACCGGGATCTCTTCGGGTAAAACAGACATGGCCAGCGTAAGTCCGTTGAGCAGGCTTTCGAGAAGGTTCCGGGTATGATAGTAACTGACCAAACAAACCATAAGGAACACCACAACACCTATAATGGCCATTGTTTTTACAAACCGTCCGATCTGAAGTTGCAAGGGAGAAACTTCCTCTTTTATATCGGATAAGGAAGCCCCGATTTTACCGAGTCGTGTTTCTTTGCCGATTTTTTCTACTTCAAAAACGGCCAGCCCCGACACTGAAAGTGTTCCGCTATATACCTTGTTATCTTCACTTTTACTGTTTTTGAATACCGATAAACTCTCCCCTGTTAAAGCTGCTTCATTAACCGAAAAATCATTGCTATGGACAATTTTCCCATCGGCATTAATCATTTTTCCTTCCTCGGTAATGCTGAGATCGCCCACTACAATCTCGTTTGTGGGGATCTCGATCACTTTCGCATTACGGATAACTGTACTCAAAGGTTCGTTCAACTTCTCCAAGGCTTCCAATGCCTTTTTACTTCGGTTATCCTGGTAAAATGAAATGGCCGAAACCGCAACGATGGCCAGGATCATAAACGTCGCTTCCCCGTAATCGCCTATGATAAAATAAATGGCTGAAATGGCAAAGAGCAGAATAAGCATCGGCTCTTTCAAGATATCAATAAGTAACTTCAGCCAGGTGCTTTTACCGGTGGCATCTATCCGGTTGTGCCCGTACGCCTTTCTCGAAGCGGCTACCTCATGATCGTTAAGACCTTTCAGGTCAGCAGGAATATTGTGGAACATAAATGATTACGCTTAAAATTTAAAAATACCAAATCTTTTGATTGAAACCGGACCTATGGAAGGTTTTTAAGAAGGCCCCTGCGTTCATAGCTTTAAAAGAGCCAACAAGAAAAATACAATATTACCCACTTTGACCAGGAAGAGCAACAACCATAGAGAAACTTCTCTTTTCCAGTTTTTCAAAGCCATCTCTTTCTTTGTTGAACATGTTCCTTCACGACCATTCATTCCCAACACCTCACTCCTGCTTTACGATGGGTTTATCCCAAGATACAACATAAAATCCGTGGTATCAAACAACGTGATTTGTTGGTCGAGACATCCCGGAAATGATGATAATTCCCGGGCCGTTCCATGCATGGGATTTTAAACCTTCAAACCCATATATTCTCTTAAAACCTGTACCGAAAACCTATTAATACTTCTTCCCCACCCGGAGAAAAGATAAGCTCCACATATTTTCCCGGGTACTCCGGGACAAATCAACTGCTGTTACTGTTCCCGCCAATACTTCTGAGAGACGGTGCTAATCGACATGGATTTTGCTATAGCCTGCCAAAGCGTAAGCCGGAAGTCTGTACCTCCGGCCATACCTTTTTCGGATAAATGCTGCACTTTAAAAAGTAGTTGAAGTATGCCCTGGTGTAAAAGGGTGTCTATGGTAAACTTATCACGGATAGGTTATTGTCTTCTTTGCGAACCGCACGGACCGGATCATAAACTGATATAAATCATTGTTTCAGCCTCCTATTATTTATAAACTTACACAGTTATATATCTCCTAAAACTCTAAAAAAAATGAATAACTGGACCTGGCATATATGGGGAATACACGGACTGTGGTGGATCTTCTGGGTAATCCTGATCGTCGGAGCAGCATGGCTGATCTACCTCAAAAGTACCGGAAATAATACCGGTGGGAGTAAAGATTCTCCCCTGGAGATCCTTAAAAAACGCTATGCAAAAGGAGAGATCAGCAAAGAAGAGTATGAAGAGACTAAAAAAACATTATCCTGAACCCTTCTCATCTGCAATGAGGCAGGATAGTGAAAAAGTTGCTTGGAACCTGGCATGCGTGTACTATAATCCGGGCCGTAAAAGGCAGTCCCTGACCGTGTCAAAAACTTAGTAAAAAGATGGATCGGATCAATGTTAAAAAATTCGGATTTGCCTGCGGGTTTACCGGAACACTATTCTATACAGGATGTACGTTTCTCATGGTCACCACAGGGTATGAGGGTACGGTTGGATTTATCAACAGTCTTCTGCATGGAATCGATGTCTCGGCCATTATCCGGATGGATATTTCGCTCTGGGAAGCGGGCATCGGGCTTATTGAAACCTTTGTACTCGGCTGGCTAACCGGTGCGTGTATAGCTATATTCTATAATATTTCTATAAAAAAGAGCTCATCCCCGGATAACTGATATTATACCTTACCAAATTAAAAAAGCAGTACATTGAAACGGATTTTATTACCCACCGATTTTTCTGAAAATGCGCACAGGGTCATGCAATATGCAACAGACCTGTATAAGCACAAAGTATGTACTTTTTACGTACTCCATATGGTTTCTGTTTCATATCAGGCCGTGAGCGTTATGGCGCCCCAAATGGAAAATCCCGCCTTTGAGGCAGCTTTGAAAACCGGTAAAAAAGCACTGGAAAAAAGTATACACCAACTGGAGTCCCTTAAAAACCCGAAACACCTGTTTAAGAGCCTTTTGAGAACCGGTTTCCTGGTCGATGGCCCCCGCTGGTGCGCGATTGTATCGCGTTCTCTCTCCCCTCTCGCCAGTTCCGCAACCGTACACAAAATTTAGTAGCTTTAACCTATGAGCAGAAACTATAAGTTCCATAAGCCCCTGGCGCTCGTTTGCACCTTAAATCCGCATGTCAGTAGTTTACCTTTATTTGTAAAGCAATTTGTGAATTGTAAATCACAAAAGGACATACCTCTCCCATCAAAGTTGATCAAGTGTTTATTTTAAAGAACATTTTTTAAGGATAAGCAGGTTGGAGTTCTGTCGCTGAGTTAAGTAACAAACTTATGATTTCCAAAGAGTTTCAAATGCCATTGTCTTGACCTGTATATCCATTTTGCAGGGACACAAATAAAACGAAAGATAAACTTTTTTAACCTGTAATGAGGTTGTAAGTATTGATGCTTCTGAGAAAAAAGATGGATCAAATAGTGATAGATATTTTTGCACATGGAGGTAAAAGGTAGATATACCGTATTTTGATTCAAATACGAACAAGGGAGTTTGTTCCAACCAAAATCGTTTTTTAAAACGTCAAATTCCCTTTCTATTTCATCTCGTTTATTATAAGCTGGTAATTCTGGCAAATTCTCTTTTAACAGATCAGGAAGCCCAAGTAGGTTTAGTTGGTTAAAAACTAAATTTATTCCTCCAAAGGCGGAAATGTTTTTAGATTTTATTACTTTCATATTGGTGTATTTGAGCATCACCAATTTAGGTGAAAACACAAAAACCGCAAAGTATTTGTTATCAAATCTTTGCGGTTGTTTTTAACATGAACCTACGGATTTAAGGTACAAACGAGCGCTAGAGGAGCACCTGCATAATTATTGGAAATAGCATATTATATAGAAATACCTACTAGAAAGATATTAATTCCGTTTACATTTTTTCATGTTGTCGAAATTGATTGTTTTCACCACAAAGCGTAAAGTAACGACCAAACAAGGTATTTTGTATGCGTTGGTGAAATGCACTTTGATCCACCGGAAGTTCAATTCCATTCCATGTATTGCCAGTTTCAAATAATGCAGGATTAATTTCGAATACCATATCTTCTTGACTTTTGCGCAAATAACCCAATAGATAGTGAGGTAATAAACCTCCTTTTAAAGTAACTTCCTTTTGATAAGGAAAAAAGCTTTTTTCATAAACAGGCAAACCAATAGTTTCCATATTAATCTTCTTCGTTAGGGCCCGTGAATCAGGAACGCTTAAAACACCCTCATATTTATATGGGACCCACCCAAAAAGAATGAGCGGGTTTTCACTATTTTTTTCTTCTCCCCTCCATGCAAATTTATAAGCTTGTGAAAAATCAGTACTTGTGCTTAACAGAAAAGAAGAAGCATAATATTCACTTTTGCTTATATGGTGTAAAAGCCCTAGGTAGTAATCCCGGACAACAATCTGCTGTTGTGGATTAAGTTCACCTATAATATCAATGAATACTTGTTCATTGCCTCGATTACAGAAAAAATCAATGATCCCTGTTTCCCTTTTCCTGAAACCAACAACAAACCCGTGGATCGGCCCGAAAGGAAATTCTCTTTTAAGCAAGTTCGAAAGCATTTTGAAAATAAGATTGAACACATTATTGCCTGCTGTATCAATATTTATTTCATTTATACCAGGTAATTTTGTAAGAAACATATTCGCTTTTGCCCCCAAAATGAATAACGTATCCCGAAATTGTTCGTCAAGGCTGTCTTTTTCTAATCCATAGATAGAATAAAGCTTTTCTTTTTTATCCCCTCTATATATGAACTTATCATTATTCCGGTAAACCTTATTGATACAATTGAAAAAGTGGTTCCTCTGTTCAGGGGATAAATCGTTTCCATTAACCTTTAGTGTATATCCATAATAGTTAGGGATCATATCGGCATTTTTCATGGATAATTATTTTAAGTTATAGGCTTTTGAAAGAAACATACTTAAATATATAAATATTTCATCAATACTATCTTACGTGCATATAAATGAATGCTTGGCACGGAAAAGAGGGATTGAGTATATTTATGGGCTGGTGGTCATTATATAACAACATCACAAAACTGATGGAATACAAAGAAATAAAGCCTTATATAGAATTAAATCCCTTCATTCATTCTTACTGGGAATTGAAAGGGAACGAACCTGACAGGCAATGGGAACGGAATTTTCCTGATGGGTGTGCAGGCCTAGTAATGAATTTGGGTGACACTTGCATCACGGACAATGGTTTGGTTTCTATGGAGTTTGGAAAAACTTATGCAGTTGGTGCAATGACTTCTTTCAAGGACAGTTTTATTGACAGCAACACACATTTATTAGGAGTTTGCTTCAAACCTGCAGCTTTTGCCAATTTCTATGACTACATGCCTCAAAATGAACTGACCGACAACACCGTTGAGCTTGAAAAGTCCAATTCATTTGATGTTGAAAAAATCTTAAAAGACTCTCTTAATCATTTCAATCAATTTTTTACAGACAGAATTAAAAGCAAAAAGAACCTACTGCAATCAGTAATCAATGATATACATTCTTCAAAAGGACAATTAAGTATTTATGAACTTTCTAAACGGAATTACACAACTGTGCGGCAGTTAGAACGAAATTTTAAAATGTACATAGGGATTTCTCCAAAAGAATATTCAAACATTATTCGTTTTCAGAATGCTTTGAGTATAATTAAAAACTCAAGCGAAAATCGAAGTTTTTCGGACATTGCTTTTGAATGTGGCTTTTATGACCATTCACATCTTACCAACGAAATCAAACGAAATACAGGACTTTCGCCGTCTGAACTTTAATTTGTCGTTTTTTTCCAAAGTACTAATCATAGTCTAATACTAATTTTGCAGAAACTTTAAAATATTAAACAAATGCGAAAATTATCACTTTTTATTGCGACAAGTTTGGACGGTTATATTGCAAAACCTAATGATGACCTTAGCTTCTTGAAATTAGTAGAAAAAGAAGGAGAAGATTATGGTTATGAGAATTTTATACACACCATAGACACCTTAATTATTGGTAGAAAGACCTATGATTATGTACTTAATGAAATCGGTTCATCTCATTATGACAATGGAAAAAGAAATGTATTTGTCATAACAAGAACTGAAAAACCAAGTATTGGTAAAACAACTTTTTATACGGGAAACCTGGCCGAATTAGTACGACGACTAAAATCCGAGAACGGGAAAAATATTTATTGTGACGGTGGGGCAGAAATAGTGAATGAACTTTTGAAAAGCGACCTGATTGACGAATTTATTATTTCAATTGTACCTATTTTGATTGGTAATGGGACAAGACTTTTCAAAGACGGCAGACCTGAACAATATCTTGAACTTGTAAATTCAAAAAGGTTTGACACGGGACTAATGCAACTGCATTACAAACGAAAGAGAAAATAATGCCCACTCCCCACTCTACGAAGTGTTGCAGGCGAACGTCTCCGACTTCGCGGCCTGTTACACGTCAATAGCTGGCCAAGCCATAAAGTCCCTACTTTTCCTAGCGCTCGTTTAAGCGCAACGGAAACGAGGAGAATAATTAAATAAAATCCCCCGTTGCTGCACGATTGTATCGTGCGGTATCTTTAATTCCCTGAACTTTACTCATGCCCCTATTTTTCCGGAAATGAAAAACGCCCTTGGCGCTCGTTTGCAACGAGTGCCCCCCTTTTAGCCCCATCACATACTCCTGGTGTCTGTTTATAGCATAGTAGTAGTAAAGTATAATATCAGAAAAATAGTTAACTCAAAGTATTGTAGTAAAAAAGCATTGCAAATGCGGGATACAATAGGCACTCGTTGCAAACGAGCGCTAGAGATTTTAAGCGGTATATAAGTAAGGCCATAGTAAAGGAAATACGGGATAATCCGGGAGAAAGCAGAAAAGAGTTTTTGCTCGAAAGGTTTAAAAAAGCGGCGGGAAAGTCGTCCAACGTTACCGGGTATCAGTTTTGGCGACACGATAACAAACCTATTGAACTTTGGAGCCATAAAGTTATACAGCAAAAGATAAACTACATACACAACAATCCGGTAGATGCAGGCTTCGTATTTCGGCCGGAAGATTATGTTTACAGCAGTGCCGTGGATTATGCGGGGGAAAAGGGGGTATTGGATAATGTGGTTGTTTTTCAGTATTTTGGTTAAAAGAAAAGAACGTTATAGATAGTTTAGTTTAAGCCACACGGAAATCCTTTAAAAGAAATTTCACTCGAAAAATATCGCTAAATAATAATATTAACTTATAACTGTTTGAAAAGAAAAGCCAACAGCCAATCGGGTGGATGGCTCCGCCATTAACGATCATTCCTCCCCGTAAAATCTTCCCTCATAATAATCCTCTTCAAACACAGGTTCGGTTTCGTGTTTTAACAATCTGCCCTGTGCATTGAATTCAAGATGATGGATGATTTCGTTCTCATATATTTTTGCCCGGAACAGCAAATGACCGTCTTTGTCCCGTACAGACCCAATATTTCTGAAGTACCCTTCCCTGAAGTGTTTCCGGATATAGGTAAATACATGGTGAGGTAGTTTATTCATAATTAAAAAATTCTGTCGATCAGTCTTAAAAATACATTGCGTTAAAATTTAACCGTACAGCACCCTGTAAGGAGACGCTTATAAACGGTTCATAACAAGCAGGGGGATCCTGGTATGATAGCCCAGACTCCTTGCCACCGGTCTTCTTATCATACTGTTGAACAAGCTGTGTTTCCGGTTTACCATGGCTATCATATCTATATCTCCCCGGCTTTCAACAAAACACTGTACAGCCATTTCCGTATTCATATTCGTCAGTGTATGATAGAAAATTTCCACCCCGCTTAACCGTTCCGTAAGAACAGTTTTGTTGTGTTGTTGTTCTTTATCCGGTTCTTTATCCTGCGTATGCAGAATACGTACAATACTCTTGTGTTTTTTTGCCAGTTCTGTTAACGGGGCGATATCCCGTATCCGGTAGGGGCGTTTCAGGGACGTGGTAAATACGATCTCCTGCGGCATTTTAATTCCGGCAGATTCCGGGATCACCAGTACCGGGCATTTAAACCCGCTTTCCATAACCGTCACCGTATTACTGCCAAACCATCTTTCTTTAGCCCCGGTAGCTCCCTGTGTTCCCATAACAACCATATAAATATCGTGTGCCTTAATCAACTCATTGACCGCCCTGGCCAAATAATTATATTTAGATACCGTTTCAAAGGAATGATATTCTCCGGTATTTGAAGAGGACAGGCCTTCCACAAATTCCTTTAAGCTGTTTTGGGAATTGGCACGGGCAGCCTCATAAGCCGGATGCGCGGCCTGTAACAACATGGAATTGGTAGCGCTATCTGTCCCGAAAGCATTGAGTACAATAAATTTACATTTCTCTTCCCTGAAAAGTGCCATGGCATAATTGGCGGCATTTTTTGCATTAGCGGAAAAATCGGTAGGAAGAATTATATTTTTCATCGATCTGTTTTTTATAAGGTTAAACACCCGGAACTCACCTCAAATTGTATTGTTTTCCCAGAAAGAATCTCATGCACTTAAAGTACCACACATTCCATCTGTTAAAAATGATATTTATCAATTAAAAATTAAATTTAGCCTGACCCGAAAATCATTTTTTACTTTTTTTGATTAAAAGTAAACAACCGTCATTTCAGGCCTACGGTTTTTGACGGGATGCTGAGGCTGACTCGGAGTTTCGGCCGTTGAAAACCTGTTAAAAGGAAAAAAGAATGGTAGGGTAGGTATCATAAAAAACGAAGTTTCCGTAACTCCGATTACGAATGTAAAAAACAAGTATGAGTGTGGATAAAGATGCACTGAAATCCTCGGAAATATTAACAACATGGGAAGTCCTGCTTTCCGAAAAAGCAATTTCCATTATTATTACAGCTTGTCTACAACTTTTCGTAATTTACTTCTCACTTCGCCTGCTATAACGCTAAGCGAAACATTTTCAATCCCCTGCATGGAAACGACCGGATCAACCACAGCTATTTCCACCACTCCGGGTGTTTTTTCCTGTACCACTACATTACACGGCAACATTACGCCGATCTTATCTTCTTCCTGTAAGGCTTTATAAGCAAAGGCCGGGTTACAGGCACCTAATATCTTATAGTTCCTGAAATCCACCTCCAGTTTTTTTCGGAATATTTCTTTAACATCAATTGTCGTAAGCACTCCAAAACCCTCTTCCGACAGTTTTACAATTACCTTTTTGACGGCTTCGTCAAAAGAAATATCTTCCAGTATTCTTCCATAATAATATTTCATGACAGCGAACTTTTTTAAACTTTTTCAAGGCATAGACAATAATTTCCATGCATTGTCTGAAAAGTCTGTTAGTGACAATCTTGTTTTATCTTATAACCATTAAACGCTACCAAAAGTAATCGTACCCCGAAACAAAAACCATGATAAATATCAGCCGTAAAACCATTGAAATATTGGCAATTGTAAGTAGTGAGGTTATTGTATTCATTTTTTTCCTGTATTACTTAGAGTCTGTCTAAATTTTGTTTTTGGAATATTTTATAGTGCATTTTTTTGTCAGACAGGGCCGGGCGTATAAAAAAAGTCTGGTAGACTTTTTTAGCGAAGGAGCCAGGATGCCGCGAGGGCAAGAGGCACATAGCCTAAGCTACGTGGCTCAAAATAGCTGAAGTACGGTTGCTGAACGCAGCCGAAGCATGGCAGAAAAAGGCGCAAAAAGAACCGAAGGATAAAACTTGGACAGACTCTTAAACAGTTTCTTAAAATAAGAACAGGGACTTGCGTCCCTGTTCTCTCCGTGGAAATCTTCGTATTCCCAAAACCTTAAATGCCGGCCCTCTTCGAGGGATCCCGGTTCATTTATATGTTCCGGAATGCACGACCGGATTTCCCCGATTATTGTCTCCGCATAAACGGGGACAATTTATTATGATGAAAAATGTAGTGAAGAAACAGGCCTGCACTTCGGCAGACCTGTCTCCAGGGGATCTTCAATTCAAAAAGCAGTCCGTGCTGTTACCCGGAGATTATCCGTATAATATGGACTTTATGACTTTTAAGAAACTGAAAAACCCTTTGGGATGAGGCTTCAAAAGTCAGTGAGTACCGGTTTTACCTTTTTACCCGGAACCCCGGATAAAATGCCCTTGTTATTTTCCGTTTAAGGAAAACCGGGGCCATACGTCACTGCTTCCGAAACCTCATTTTTCTTAAAAACCGTTAACGGTTCATCGGTGCTCAGAATGTAAAGAACATCAGTTTTACAGTACCAAAGGAATAGCTTTTATCTCCTGGAAAAAATGATTTTTATCAGTTTTCCGCTTATTTTTTCATTCCTTTGAAAAAAGATAGAAAAAGGCCGTTTTGTTCAACAGCCTTTTTCTTTCGGAAGGGCCGGTACGGGTTGCCAAAAGTTTATTGCCAAAACCAGATGCGCTCCTTATTCTTTATGTTTCCGGCCTCCTCCGATATGGTGCTGTCAATGAAAAACAGGTATCAAAGAACTTTGCCTTATTTACGATACTAAAGTACACGACTACACGCACCGGAAAAATGATATTTGTCAGTTTCCGTTATTTTATTCGTGAAGCACCAGGAAGGGAATTTTAGTATGATAACTTATTTTTGCCACCCTCGGCCTGAACAGTATCTGCTGGGTAAGGTGGAGTTTTTTGGCCATCATGGCAATCCAGTCGATATCCCTGCTTTCGGTAAAGCACTGTATGGCCTCTCCCAGGTTTTTATTGGTGAGCCTGTGAAAACTGTGGGGGGTATCCTGCAAATACTCCCGGAGAAACTCCTTGTTCTCCTGCTGTACTCCGGTCAGGGTTTCTTCCTCTTTTTTTACAACGTGGAGGACACTCACGGCAGATTGAAAGATCCCTGCAAGGGAAATCAGCGTATCCAGCACCTTTGCAGAATAGGTAATGGTATAGTCGGTGGGGAAAGCAATTTCTCTCGGGGGGTGGAAGGTTACCTTTTCGGGCACGGCCAGTACGGGGCATTTTACCTTGGTAATAACCGCCCCGGTGTTGCTTCCCAGGATCACTTCCTTCAGTCCCGACGCCCCTTTGGTCCCCATCACGATAAGGTCGACTTTCTTTTCCTCGACCTGCTTTCGTACGGTATCGATCAGGAAATCGTATTCCGACAACAGTGTAAAATGATGACCGGGATTGGGGTATTCCTCTTCAATCCGGGCCAATACCTTCTGTAATTCCTTCCTGGCTTCCGTACGGAGCACTTCGTCCAGGTCCTGCGGGAAAGTGACCAGGGGAACATCGCTCGTGGCATAGACATGGGGATTCGTCACATGAAGCAGGTAAAAACTGCACCTGAACTCTTTGAACAAGAGCAGGGCATATTTAACGGCATTCCACGAATTTTCCGAAAAGTCCGTGGGGATCAGAATGTTTTTCATCATAATTTACATCTTACTACGGCAAAAGTATACCGCCGTGTAAAAAGAAAACATGATAAATATCAATTTTAGACACAATCCCTCCCCGATTATCCGGTTATTCCGTTCGTCAGGTTTACGAATAAACCCGATAACTTAATACCTCATTCCCCCTAACTTTAAGATCAATCAGCTCATGTTCTGCAGGCCTTCGATATTGAGCACCTTAATGTTCCGGCCTTCTATGGCTATAAGGCCCTCCTTTTTGAATTCGGAAAGGGTTCGGATAAAGCTCTCCGGGGCGATCCCGGCCACGCTGGCCAGGTCGTTACGGGAGATCCTAATACCTTCGTCCGTACGCCTTTGTAATTTCTCCACAAAACGGTGTATGGTATTTGCCGTCTTCTTTCGTACCGAGCCATAGGCCATTTGCAGCAATTGTTCTTTAACTCCTGCCAGGTCTTCTGCAAGAAATTCCACCAGTTCTATGGCCAGTTTATGGTTGCTCCGGAGTATTTCGGCAAAAGTATCTTTCCGCACCCCGTACAGGTTTGTCTTCTTCAATGCCGTGGCCGATTCTTTATAGGGGGTATTCTGGATAAAGGAATAATAACCGAAAAAGTCGTCGTCTTTACTGATACTGGTAATCAGCTCCTTGCCGTATTCCTCGATCCTGTGGGTCTTTACCATTCCTTCTTCGATCAGGAAAATATAATTGGAGTGATTGCCTTCCGAATAAATTAGATCGCCTTCTTCGAAAGTAAGATATTCCCCCTCGTCGAAAAAGAAATTCTTGAGTTCGTTGATATTCAGGATATCGTCTTCGGGTTCCCGGGAAGCGTTGTTCTCCGAAACCACTTCTTTCAGAATGGATACTTTGGCCAGCCTGCTTTCTATGGCACTGGTAAGTTCGGCTTCCTCAAAGGGTTTGGTCAGGTAATCATCTGCCCCGAGGTCCATCCCTTTACGCACCTCCCTGCGCTCGGTCTTGGCCGACAGGAAAATAAAGGGGATCTGCCGGGTATTTTTATCGCCCGACAATTCATCCAGCACGCCATACCCGTCCAGTTCGGGCATCATGATGTCACACACAATAATATCGGGGAGTTTTTCTTTGGCCAGGGTCACTCCTTTTCTGCCATGGGGTGCTGTTATTACCTTGTAACCCGAAAGCTCCAGCAATTCTGCCGTGCTTTCCCTTAATACGGGGTCGTCTTCAATGAGCAAAATCGTTTTCATGGTTAGGTAGTTTGACTGTAAATGTTGTTCCTTTTCCTTCTTCGCTGACAAAACTGATCTCCCCGTCCAGGTTTTCCAGGTGACTCTTTACTATGTTAAGCCCTATACCGGTACCTTGGTCTATCAGGGCGTTTTTTGCCCGGAAGTAGCGCGTAAAAATATATTTCTGGTCTTCTTCGGGGATGCCTATCCCCTGGTCCCTGACACTAAAAACAAACATTTCCCGGCCTGGTCTTACTTCAATGTCGATAACTGCATGCTCGGGCGAATACTTTATGGAGTTCCGCACCAGGTTGGACAGGATAAGCTCGAGTATTTTTTCATCCTGGAAGAGGATATAATCATCCACATCCTTCGGAAAATTGATCTTCTGCCCGGTCTTTAGCAGCATATTGGCATCGTAGATCACCTCGTTAAATACGCGGCTGATGTTAAAGGGGGCGTATTTATACTGTACCTTGCCCGAGTCTATCCGTTCTACCGACAGAAAATCATTTAAAATATTGTTCAGGTAACGCACCTTGTTCTTTATGGTCTCCAGGTGTTTTTCCCTTTTTTCCTGTTGTTCGGCCTCGGTGTATTTCCCGATCAGGGTAGCAGAGACCAGGACATTGCTCAGGGGGGTTTTAAACTCGTGGGAGACCAGCGACAGGAATTTGGTCTTCAGGTCATTGAGCTCCTTTTCCCTCTGCAAGGCATTCTTGATCTTGTTTTCGGCATCTTTCCGCCGTTTTATTTCCTTTTCGAGCTGTTTTACGGATTCCCGGAGCTCCCCGGTACGCAGCTTTACCTTTTCTTCCAGCTCTTCATTGAGGTGGCGTATCTTGTTTTCGGCCTCCCGGCTCAGGCTAACGTCCATCACCAGGGCAATGATAAACTTCTTACCGTAAATGGTAAACGGGTTGAGACCGATTTCCACGGGCAGCTGGGTCCCGTCTTTCCGTATACCCCATAGGTTCCGTCCCGCAGCCATTTTCCTTTTGCTGGACCTGGCATAATAGTTCCTGAAATGTTCGTTGTGGCTGTGCTTGTAGTGATCGGGGATCAGTATGTCGATGCTTTTCCCCAGCAATTCGTCCTCTTTATACCCGAACATGCCCTCCAGGGGGGAATTGATAGCCACAATGTTCTTTTTGCCGTCCACTACCAGGATCCCTTCGGAAATGGTTTCCAAAAGAATACTGAATATATCTTCTTCCTGCTGGAAAAATTTCATGGTTTCCTGAAATTAGACAGTTTTTATTCCCGGGACAGTATATTAAATTCAGTTAACGGACGAAGAGTACCCTCAACACTGACATAAGTCATATAGATAACCGATATCTTGCTATATTTTTACATTCTATTACAAACAAATATACAAAATATAACAAAACCTATGAAAGCCAACTTTAACACCCTCATAAATTCGGAGAAGCCGGTCCTTGTGGATTTTTATGCGGATTGGTGCAATCCCTGTAAGGTGTTTGCCCCCGTATTAAAGGAGGTCAAAGATCTTGTGGGAGACCATGTACAGATCGTTAAGGTCAATGTGGATAAAAACCGGCCGTTATCTGCCCGGTATGATGTAAGAGGGGTACCAACGCTGATATTGTTTAAACGGGGAAAGCTGTTGTGGAGACATTCGGGGATTTTACAAAAAAATGATTTACTGACCCGCATTCTCAACGCCTGAGCATTATTTTGGTCACCCCGTATTTTTTAAGGTAAAGGGTTACAGACACCATAAAATCTCCCCTGGTTATTCTTCACCCGAAACAATCAGTATATTTTAAACGTCATTACGGGAAACCGGGCGCGGTTGGCCATATCTTCGGCCAGGCTGCCCCTGAAAAAATGCGACAATCCTTTTCTTCCGTGGGTAGGGATGGCAATAAGGTCGGCCCCGATCTTTTCGGCAAAAGCGTAAATCCCTTCCTCTTTGGCATAGGCATTCCGGAAGTGTACTTTTTCCCGGTGCTTTAAACTTCCCTCGGCATGGTATAAAAAATCCTCGACCTTTTCGTCGAATTCCACGGAATCCCTGAACCCTTCTCCGGGGAGATTCACATAAACCAGGCTGACCTCACTTTGAAAAGTATCAAAAAAACGCATGGCCTTCCTGTATACATGAATGCTTTCCAGTTCAAAATCGCAGGCAAAGACCACTTTTTCCATTTTAAACTTTTTCACCGGTTTTTTAAGCACCAGTACCGGGGTGTCCGAGTTCCGCACTACCTTTTCCGTGTTGGACCCTACAAACAGGCCTGATATTGCCCCGGTACCGTGAGATCCCATGACAATGAGATCTGCCCCTTTTTCCTTGGCTACCTGGTTTATTTCCGAAAAATCCTTGTAGTTCTGCACCACTTCCTCTGTGCTTATCCCTTTTAAATAGTCTTCGGACAGCAACCCGTCAAATTTTTTCCGGGCCAGCTTCATATAGTACATGGCTTCCGCGTATTCCTGCGATTCATCCTTGGCCAGGACGGCTGCGGACACCCCTACCATATGGAACAGGACGATCCCCGCCCCTTTTTCCCGGGCGATATCCGCCGCGGCCCTTAATGCGTATTCGGAACATTCCGAAAAATCCGTAGGGACGATAATTTTCTTCATGGGTCTGTTGAATTTGTATTGTTTCTGAATTTCCGAAAGTTAGTTACTGTTGTCCCCGATTTCCATGATAAATATCAACCGCCTCCTGCCCTGCTGATGATTTTAATCATTTTATACCTCGTTGGCACATCCTATTTTGGCTTGAAAATTAACAATATAGTAGACAAAAAAATGACTTTAGTAACCAAACACGGGGTCTTGCTGGAAAAAACCGATAACAGTTTTGAGAACGAAGGGGTTTTTAACCCGGCTATCGTGAAGGAAGGCAATACCGTACACATGTTTTACAGGGCCGTGAGAAAAGGCAATTTTTCGAGCCTGGGCTATTGTAAGCTCCACGGCCCGCTAAATATCGTGGAACGTTCTCCGGCACCTGTTTTTTTCCCGGAAAAAAGCTATGAGTTCCAGGGTACCGAAGATCCGCGCATCACCAAAATAGATGATACGTATTACCTGGCCTATACCGCTTATGACGGTATTAATGTCTTCGGGGCATATGCTACCTCCCGGGACCTTCGCCATTTCGAAAGGAAAGGGATCATCACCCCCCGGTTTACTCTTGAAGAGTGTTCTGCCCTCATGAAAAAAAACGTCAGAAAAATAAATATCACACACATGATGTTTTACAATTTTTTCACGCGGTATAACCTCTCCAACCTGGTCAAGGGCACCATTCACGTATGGGACAAGAACATCGTATTCTTTCCGAAACGGATCAACGGAAAGCTCACTGTACTTCACCGGTTATACCCTTCCATTCAGTTGCTGTATTTCGAAGATCCTTCGGAGCTTACTTCCGAATTCTGGGCCCGGTATATTTCCAACCTGAAAAAGCACATTATACTATATCCCAGGTACAAACACGAAAACGGTCATATCGGGGCGGGCTGCCCACCCGTAGAGACCGAAGAGGGCTGGCTTGTTATTTATCATTCCGCACAATTCGTCCGTGAGGGATATATCTACCACGCCTGTGCCGTATTGCTGGACCTGGAAAACCCTAAAAAGGTCATCGGGCGGCTGCGGTCCCCCCTGTTCTCGCCCACCCTGCCCTGGGAAAAGAAAGGAACGGTTGACAATGTGGTCTTTCCCACGGGAACGGCGCGCTTCGGGGACGAACTCTACATCTATTACGGCGCTGCCGATTGCCGGGTCGCCGCAGCTTCGGTAGACATTAACAGCTTATTGCAAAAACTTAAAAGTAAATGAACCATGAAGACATTGACGTCAAAATCCAGGATAGTATTCGTAACGACCTTCCCGCCTACCCAGTGCGGCATTGCCACTTATACAAACGACCTTATCACTTCCGTTCACCGTTCTTTCGGGGAAAATGTGGAATGCGTGGTATGCAATATCACCGCCGAACGAAAACCGGCACCGGAAACTCCCTACGTCCTGAACCCGGAGATCAGGGAAGACTACAGCCGTGTAGCCCGGAAAATCAACGAGGACCCCTTTGTGGAACTGGTCCACATACAACACGAATTCGGGCTGTTCCGGGGAAATTACGGCAGTTACCTCCTCGATTTCCTCGAAGTCCTGCAAAAACCTGTGGCCTTTACCTTTCACAGTGTTATTCCCGATCCGGGCCCGGAACTGAAACAGCTTGTAAAGACGCTGGGCCATCGTGCCTCGGTGATATTTGTCATGACCGCACAGTCGGCAAGAATACTGGAGAAAGATTACGGTATAACCGGTACCGCTATCGAATATGTTCCCCACGGCACTCATATCGTGGAATATGCTCTTCCGGAGGAGACCCGGAAAAAATACCGTATGGAAAACCGGATTATCCTTTCTACTTTCGGCCTGCTGGGCCCGGGAAAGAGCATAGAAACGGCTTTAAGGGCCCTGCCCGGGATCGTTAAACACCATCCTTCCGTACTTTACCTCATCATCGGGAAAACACACCCCAACAACATCAGGAACCATACCGACGGATACCGCGATTACCTGGAAAGTATGGTAGAAGACCTGAAGCTGTATCGCCACGTGCTTTTTATAGATCGCTACCTGGCCATCGACGAACTGCTGGAATACCTGAAGGCCACCGATATTTACCTGTTTACTTCCCGGGACCCCAACCAGGCGGTCAGCGGTACTTTTTCCTATGCCATGAGCTGTGCCTGTCCCATAGTGGCCACCTCCATACCACATACCCGGGAAGTGCTCACGCCCGATGCCGGTATTCTTATCGATATCGAAAATTCCGAACAATTGTCGGATGCGGTCAACCTGTTGCTGGCAGACTACCCGAAAAGGATATCCATGGGGATTTCCGGGTTCCTGAAAACAAGGGAATCGTCCTGGGAGAATGTGGCCGTAAAACATGTAAACACCTATAACAGGTATATCAATAACCACGGCAGGATCTCTTTTGATTACCCCGAAGTAAAACTGGATCACCTGAAAAGGATGACCTCATCAACCGGGATTATCCAGTTTTCCAAAATGAATAAACCCGACCTTTCTTCGGGCTACACCCTCGATGACAATGCGAGGGCCCTGATTGCCCTGTGCAGTCACTTCAGGCTGTATGGTAATAAAGACGACCTCAGGTACATCCGTACGTACCTGGACTTTGTGGAACGGTGCCAGCAACCCTGCGGGACCTTCGTAAATTACATCGATGAAAACAACCGGGAACACATAAAGAACAGTTATGTGAACCTGGAGGATTCCAATGCACGTGCCGTATGGGCCCTGGGGAGTGTTATCTCTCATAAGGAATACCTTCCCGAGGTTGTAGTAAACAAAGCGACTACCTGCCTGCTAAAATGTACGCGGTGGATAAAAAATATCATGGCACCCAGGGCTATCGGTTTTACGATCAAAGGCCTGTTCCTCTACTATTCGGCCTCGGGAGACGATGATGTTGTCCCCGTAATAGAAAAACTGGCCGGGAACCTCATTTCCGGCTACGACCTGGTCGCCGTAAAAGACTGGAAGTGGTTTGAAGAATACATGACCTATGCCAACAGCATATTGCCCGAAGCCCTGTTGTACACCTACCTGGTCACCGGTGACTTCGCCTGCAAACGAACCGCCGTGGAAACGCTCGACTTCCTGTTGTCCAAAATGTTTGCAAACGGCGAGTTCAAGGTCATCTCCAACAAGGGGTGGCTCGTCAAAGACACGGTTCCCCACCCCTACGGAGAACAGCCCATTGATGTATCCTATACCATACAGACACTCGATATTTTTCACAGGACCTTCAGGATAGCCCAGTATGAAGATATGATGAACAGGGCATTTGACTGGTTCCTGGGTAAAAACCACCTCAGCCAGACCATGTATAACCCTGCTACGGGGGGGTGTTACGACGGACTTGAAAAAGATGGTGTCAATGTAAACCAGGGAGCGGAATCGACCATCTGTTACCTTATGGCCAGGCTGACCATGGAGAGCAACAAAAGGGAAAAAGAGGCAAAACTCATACCCATGATGACCAGGACCCGCATCCTGAAACGGATTCCGTTTGTTGCAGACAAGCGGCGAGACCTGATAGCCCGGAACAATTAAAATATTTCCGGTATTATACTCCTCTAAATTCTTCCGGACCCGCCCCCGGCGGAGTCCGGAAGAACTTATTTCTACCTGAGTCCGATTTCAGACAAGATCCAATATCCTGGCTATAAAATCTTTGTGAAGCTCTGTGGACCCTTTGTGTATCCTGAGAAATAGTGATTACACAAAGTTACACTGAGTATTCACAGAGAACCACGGACTAAAACATGTCATTGATAGCCCTTTCGCGCTTGGACCCGACCGGAGTTAAGTTAACCCGCGGTTCTTCCGTCTGATATAAACCGAAGTCGCATTATTCCCCCTTCTTTTCCCGTTGTCTTTCCAGTTTCCGGAAATATCCCCGGAACAAAAAATTGTGTTTCAGGGCTTCCATGTTTTCGTTAAAACGGCCTGTTCCTTCTTCTATATGCCGCATGGTCTGTTCCAGTTGCCGGACGAGAACCGTATCGGTAGCCAGGTAATGCAGTGCACCCTCGCCATACCTGATCTCCGCGACCAGGGCATCCAGGTCCTTAACCGTGTGGTTGATCGTGATCGCCGAACTTTCCAGGTGTTCCAGGGTGTTTTTCATCCTTCCTGCGGCCAGGGTATCGCTGAGCAGTACCCCCGCAACACTTTCTTCGAAACTTACTTCCTCCAGTATACGGTCCAGTTTACCCACCACGCTATTGGCACGCTTCCCGGCGTGTTTCAAACCGGCTATGGTCTGCCGGAGGTCGGCGGCCATCACGGTATCGTTCAGCAATCTTCCCAGGGTTCCCTTTCCCTGGGTGAGCGCGTGGGTTACCTTTAAAAGATCGGCGGTAAGCAATGCCGCATTTTCGTTGGTGACACTCAGTGTATTCAGTATATCATCCGCTCCTATCCTGCTGTAAGACGGTATTTCATCACCGTCCTTCACATGCCCCGACGCATTCTTCCCCGGGATAATGTTAACGACCATATTGCCTACAAGTCCGTCAGAACCTATGGTCGCCACCGCATCTTTTTTAATGTACCCCTGTATTTTTTCATCGATGGCCATGGCTACTCGGATAGCGGTATCGTTCTCCATTTCAATGGCTTTTACGGTCCCTGCGTCGATCCCGGAAAAGCGTACGTTATTGCCCTTCTGTAAGCCGTTGACATTGGAAAAAACGGCAGTAACAGTAAAGGTTTTGCTAAACAGGTTCTGGTTGTTACCGATCAGGTAGGCAGCTATGAGCAGGAAAAGAATGCCTGCTATTACAAAAATGCCCAGTTTTATGTTTTCCGAAGATTTTGTCATGATTCCGTTTATTTAAAAAAGGCTTTTACCTGAGGATCTGCAGACCGCTGTAATTCGCTATAGGTCCCCTCCGCATAATTAATACCGTCTACCAGGAGTATCATGCGGTCCGATATGACCCGGGCACAATCCACATCGTGTGTAATAATGAGTGCAGAAGTACGGTACCTGGCCTGGATGATCCGCATCAGCTCAATAATTTCTTTGGCTGTTATGGGATCGAGACCGCTGGTGGGTTCGTCATACAGGATGATCCTGGGATTCATAATTAAAGTCCTCGCCAGCGCTACGCGGCGTTTCATTCCCCCGGAAAGCTCGGCCGGCATCAGTTCCGTGGTATGCGAAAGCCCTACGTTCTTCAGGGCTTCCAGTACCAGGGTTTCGGTATCCGCCCGGTCCTTAAACCTTTCCTTATGCCTTCGCAGGGGAAATTCCAGGTTTTCCCTGACGGTCATCGAATCGTAAAGCGCACTGCCCTGGAAGAGAAAACCGATATCGGCCCGCAACAGGTCCAGCGCCTTCCTGTCCAGTTTTGTTATATCCTTTCCCATGACCTCTATACTGCCGCTGTCGGGCTGCATCAGTCCCACCAGGCATTTAATCATCACGGTCTTCCCCGAGCCCGACTTCCCCATGACGACCAGGTTCTCCCCCTGGTGAAGTTCCATGTTAAAACCGTTGAGCACACGATTGTCCCCGAAACGCTTTCTGAGGTCCTTTATCCGGATGATTACCTCATCAGCTTCCCCGGCCGGAAATACAGGCGTTATGGTATTTTCTTTATTCATAATTCATAGAAAATATCGGAGATCAGCACCGCGATAAAATCCAGGATAAAAATAAGCATGGAAGCGGCCACCACGGCGGTATTGGCCGCAGCCCCCACCCCCACCGTACCTCTGGTGCAGTAATACCCTTTAAAACACCCTACCAGTCCTATGGCAAACCCGAAAAAAAAGGTTTTTACCGTAGCCGGGATAAGGTCGCTGAACTCCAGGGAATCAAAAACCTGGTTAAAATAGAGTTGAAAAGATACATTCCCCTTCAGGTGTTCTATGAGGAAAGAACCGTACAGTGCCAGCACATCACCGAAGATTACCAGGACGGGGACCATCAGGGTGGTTGCGGTAATCCTGGTGGCCACGAGGAATTTAAACGGGTTGGTCCCTGAAACTTCCATGGCGTCTATCTGTTCGGTAACCCGCATGGACCCCAGTTCCGCACCGATACCGGATGCCACCCGGCCCGCACAGATAAGGGCTATGACCACCGGGCCGATCTCCCTTACGATGGAGATCCCCACCATGGCCGGCATCCAGGAAACCGCCCCGAATTCCTGCAGGGTTGGACGGGTTTGCAGCGTCAGTACCAGCCCGATGATAAAACCGGTGACCCCCACCAGCGGAAACGACCGGTTCCCCACGTTATAGCACTGGTGTAACAGCTCCCTGATCTCGAAAGGCGGTTTCCACACCTCGGCAAAATAACGCCCTGCGAAATGGGAAAGTTCCCCGCTTAACCGGAAAAAACCGGCTACCTTTCCGGATATCCCTTTTATTCCTTGCATATATCAGCAATTATATATCCAAAGGTATGCGCTGTTCCACACTGCATAAATGATTAATATCATGCCCTGCCGACTGATATTTATCATTCCGAAACACCCGGAATACAGGTACTTTAGCTTCGTTAATACTTAAATCATGGAACAGATCATCGATAATTCCGACCTGCATTTTGAGCACAAATTATGGGAAAAGGAAATCCTCTTCTGGCTGGACGAGATCCATTCCTTTCAGAACAGACTGGAGGAGATACAAAGAAAATGGACCCATCCCGGTGTCCTGGTGGAAATGGGACAATTTCAGAACCAGTTTATCCTTCACCAGGGGAAAATGGAAGAACTCAAAGAGGAAATAGAGCGGCATGAAATTCGCATAGCCGGCCAGTTTATGGCCCGTGAAGATGCCATAGACCGGGTGGCCCTGAAGTATCACCAGGAAATGAGAGATAGAATGGAAACACAACGAAATCTGTATACCGGTCTGAAAAAGCGGTTTTTCTCTTTTTTGTCCAAATACATGTAACGAACAACAAAAATGACACAAAAATCTTTCCTTACCCGCGAAGAAAAAGCATTCCTGCAGGGCCCGAGAGATCGTATAAAGGAGTTGCTCTTCACCATTAAGGTGCAGTATAATTTTATACGCGCCTTCCGGAAAATGCACTTTATAGGCCCCTGTGTCACTGTTTTCGGCTCTGCCCGTTTTGAACCGGAGAATCGCTACTATAAACAAGCGGAAGAAATAGGAAAGGCCCTCGCAAAAATGGGGTTTACCGTAATGACAGGCGGTGGCCCCGGTATTATGGAAGCTGCGAACAAGGGTGCGTATGAAAACGGGGGATATTCTGTGGGATGCAATATTATCCTGCCCCACGAACAGGGAGCAAACCCCTATTTGCACAAATGGATCGATATCCCGTATTTCTTTGTCCGGAAATTTTTGCTGATAAAATATTCCTACGCCTTTATCGTCATGCCCGGCGGTATAGGAACACTGGACGAACTGTTCGAGGCCCTTACCCTGATCCAGACCAAAATGATAAATCATTTCCCGGTGGTTTTGTTCGGGAAAGCCTATCACAAGGAACTCTACGAACACATTCAGTTGATGGCCAGGAACGAAAGCATTAATCCGGAAGACCTGGAGTTGCTTTTTATTACGGATTCCGTAGAAGATATGGTCAACCACCTGAACACACAGGCCATCCAGAAGTTCGGCCTGGTCAGGAAGGCCTATAACACCAAGTGGTGGTTTGGGGAATCCGGCGGAAGAAGGCTGAACCACGTCTCTGCCGTCCGGTAAAAAGGATAGGGCAATGAACACTTTACTATTAAAAAACAAAGCTATGACTGCAATATGGTTATTTTGTGCATTGGTCCTTTCCCAGGGATATCCTGTGTATTTTCCCCGGGAAACTACACCTATGGCCAATAATTCGGTTGAAAAGGATTCAACAGAAAAACGGATATGCATTTCCCGCGATGTCCCCGTCGGGGATTATTTTGACTTTATGGACTCCCTGGTGTCCCGGCATGCTCCGGAAATCGATTATCCGCTTACCGAACACTTGCTGGTACGTACAAATCCATGGATCATGGACACCCTGGCCAATACGGACTATTACCGTCAAATAGCCAGGGACTCTTTTGTGTATGACCAAAAGAAAATGATCGTACTACGGGCCGGTGATTCCCTCATGATCCCGGATTCCACGACCGTAACCCGGCTGTTAAACACCTTTGAGAACACACGTATCGACATCAATATTCCCGAATACAAGCTCCGGATTTACCGGGACTCCGTATTGCTGTACGCATTTCCCGTACGGGTGGGGCAAAACACCAAAAGATATCTCGCCATGGGAAATCGCATTACCAACCTGCAGACGGTAAGCGGTAAAGGAACCATAGTAAGGCATGCAAGGGATCCCGTATTTTATAACCCGGTTAACGGAAAGCGGTTCTACCTGACCAGAAGGGATGACGGCAAAACTACGGTAATGCCCCGAATACCATGGATAGAAACCGAAATAAACGGGGTGCGTAACGGGCAGATGATCCACCCTACGACCAATCCGGAAACCCTGGAAAAAGCCTATTCCAACGGCTGTATAGGTGCCAGGGAGGCCGACATGTGGTATATCTATTACCACGCCCCCATCGGAACCCGTATTGTCATTCGGTACGATTTAAATATTGTGGATGAAAACGGGGAAAGGATAACCCTAAAAGATATTTACAGGAAAGGGCAAGATCCGGAAACCGGGAAAGAAAAAACAAGACAAACCCAAAAATGATGACGGGAAAAGATTACCTAAACCCTATTTATATTAACTAACAAGTTCTTTTCCGAGTTTGTCTTTTTTGATCATTTACTCTTCAAAAACCTCAAAACATACCTTGGCATTAACCCGGTACTCGGCAATGCGGTTATCTTCGATAGTGGCCTGCATATCCTGGATATACACCGACCTGATATTCCTTACGGTTTTGGCCACTTCATTTACCACCCGCTGAACGGCATCTTCCCAGCTTTCTTCTGAATTTCCCAGTATTTCTACTACTTTTAAGACTGACATGATTTTAAATTTTAAGGTTAATAATCCGTACCAATTTAAGTATGAACGGACCTGCATAAAATGATATTTGTCAGTCATCATGATGGATGTAGATATGGCAATTGCATTTTTAGTCGTCGGGGTTACTTGTAATTTTTTAATGAGCAAAAACAAGGCACTGAACACGATGAAAAAGGCTCCCAAGATCAGGGAAAGCAACCCGGTATCGATAAATTTGCTCTCATGGGCTCCGACAGTAACAAAAATAACGGCAGGGGTCCCCAGGTTTATGACCAGTTTCTTATCAATCCCTTTCCTGAAAAAAGCTGTTTTGATAACATTACTGACAAGGTGAAACAGGGCGGTGACACCGAGTACGGATTGAAAATCCGGGAAGTAATTGGCTATGGGGACAAAAAACACGGAAGACCCGGATTCTCCTACGGTACCCAGGACCTCCGCAACCAGGGAAAGTATAATAAACAAAGGTAAGTGTCTTAACACAGCGATTATTTTTATACACCGCTAAAGCTAATGCCGGGTATACACAAATAAAATGACATTGCTCATCCGGCCTGTAAATATCACGGTACTTTACTTGCCGGACTTTTTCCGTGTTGCCAGTCAAGTACATTTTGAAAAACCGTATCCGCGATATTGGTCAATGCCTCTGCGGTAAGAAAAGCGTGATGGGAAGTAATTAAAACATTGGGCATACCGATCAGTTTCTTTAAGGCCATATCTTCAATCCCCGTTTTTGAGCAGTCTTTAAAAAAGACCTCTTTTTCCCGCTCGTACACATCCATCCCCAATGCGCCTATTGTGCTGTTCTCAAGGGCCTCCAGCAGGTCTTCCGTCTTTATGATGGCCCCTCTTGCCGTGTTGATGATCGTCACTCCCTTTCGCATTATTCCGAACAGTTCCCTGTCCAGCAGATGATATGTGTCTTTATTCAAAGGTGCGTGAACGGAGATCATATCGGCCCCGGCACACAATTGTCTTAAAGTGGCATACCGCAGACCGTATTTTTGCTGTAATTCGTCATTTTCATGAATATCATATCCCAGCAGTTTACACCCGAAACCGTGCATGATCTTTGTCATAACGCTCCCTATACGCCCCGTGCCTATTATTCCCACCGTTTTTCCATGGAGATCAAAACCGGTCAGCCCGTTGATGTTGAAATTAAAACCGGATACCCTTTTATGCGATTCCGTCAACCTGCGGTTCAGGGCAAGAAGAAGGGCAACGGCGTGTTCTGCAATGGCATAGGGCGAATAGTCGGGTACATTGGCTACTTCCAGTCCCAAACGTCCTGCGGCGCTTAAATTGACATGATCATACCCGGCAGACCTCAGGGCTATATACTTAACGCCCATCTCCTTCAGTATTTCCAGGACGGTCGCGGAAGCATCATCCCCGGTGAAAAGGGAGACCGCATCGAAATTCAATGCCAGGACCGCGGTATCCGGGTCCAGGGATTCTTCCGTAAAAACCACCTGAATATCGTGATGATTACCGGCATTTTGCAGATAGGGCTTTTCAAAAGCCCTGACACTGTAGAACAGGATTTTCATGAATCGGGTATTTCTGATTTTTATAAAAAGGGGGCGTTACGGAAACTTTATTTCCTGTACTTCCCCCCGATAAGGTATTTCCGGTTGTTTTCTCTCATAATATCGTAAACCGTGTGAAATATCTCTTTTTTCAGTTCCCTGAAATCACGGGTCAACTGTTCTGCCTTTTGCTGTAGTTTTTTATGAGCGGTCTTTACTTCCCTTTCTTCATAAGGCTGATCGATACCATCCAGCAGCACAACCAGTTCGTTTTGATGATCCCTGGCCTGTTTTATGTGCCCGGAGATCTGTTTTTTATACGCGGACAATCTTTCCACAAGTGCTTTGGTTTGTGTATAGTTCCGGTCGGTACTCAATTTTATGAAATAGGTGCCGAGCAATTCGTCGAGAAAATGTGATTCGGTATGTGCAAACTCCAGTTCGGAAAGCCATTGCCTGGCATCTTCGTGCATCTCCTCCGCACTCTTCCATTCCATATATTTAATGTTGGTGTACAGGGCCATTTTATCTTTTATTAAAAGTTAGAAAAAACAGGGAGTTTTAAATAACTCCCCGTTTCCAAAAATCTCTTTAATGAACCTCTATCGCCCTGGAAGGGGATGCTTTGGCCTCTTTTTTTTTGGCCAGATTGAGTTTGAGTATTCCGTTTTCATACCTGGCCTTGACTTCTTCCTCCTTTACGTTTTCCGGAAGTAACAGCGAACGCTTAAAAGAATTGTAATTAAACTCCTTACGGGTATAATTCTCATCTTTTTCTTCTTTCGACTCTTCTTTTTCGGCACTGATATTCAGGTAGCCGTTTTCTACGGCAATCCGGAAATCCTTTTTGGAGAGGCCCGGGGCTGCCAGTTCAATTTCGAATTCGTCTTCCTTTTCCCTGACGTTTAAGGCCGGCTGTTCCAGGACGGTCCTGTCCAAGAAACCATCCCTGAAAAAATCGTCCATGTCGAAAAACCTGGACAAGCCGGAACCGGACCAGGGTAGCCTGTTGTTAAATTTGATAAGTGACATAACTGTAAATTTTTGATGTTAAACAATTTATGACACTAATTTAGTTTTGGAAAAAGTGAATTGAAATGATAAAAATCAGTCTTGGCTTTTATTCATGCAATACCAAAAACGGTATCCTGGTGTGATAACTCATTTTTGCTACCGTGGGCCTGAAAAGTATTTGCTGGGAAAAATTGAGTTTTTTTGCCATCATGGCTATCCAGTCAATGTCCCGGCTTTCCGTAAAGCATTGTATCGCTTCGTTCAGGTTTTTATGGGTCAACTGGTGAAAGCTGTGTTTTTTATCGCTCAAATAGTCCCGGAGCAATTCCTTGTTCCTTTTTTGTGTGTCACTCAACCCCTCTTCCTCATTTCTGATCACGTGAAGCACCCGGATTGCCAATTGGAACATTTCGGCAAGAAAGGTCAAAGTATCCAAAACCCTGGCGGAATACTGCAAAGTGTAATCGGTAGGAAAAGCGATCTCTTCGGGAGGACGGAAAGCAACATTTTCGGGAACGGCCAGCACCGGGCACTTTACTTTGGTAATGACATCGCCCGTATTACTCCCCACTGTCATCTCTTTTAGCCCGGAAGCTCCTTTGGTTCCCATGACTATCAGGTCTATATTCTTATCTTCTACCTCCTGTCGCATGGTATCGATAAAAAAATCGTACGCTGACAAAAGTTCAAAACGGTGATTGGGATTCCTGTGTTCCCCTTCGATCCTGGCCAGTGTTTTTTCCAGTTCCTTCCGGGCTTCTGTCTGAAGTATCCGGTCGATATCCCGGGGGAAAGTGACCAAAGGTACATCTGCTGTAGCATAAACATGGGGCTGTGTGACATGAAGCAGATAAAAACTGCACTTAAACTCTTTAAACAAGAGTAACGCATACTCAATGGCATTCCACGAGTTTTCCGAAAAATCCGTAGGCATCAGGATATTTTTCATCGGTTTATTTTTATTGCTTTTCATCGGTCAGATGTAACCTTTGATGACTAAAATAATCATTGCCGTGTGCCTAAGGATCATTTTAGTCATGTCGGTTTCATTTTGCTTCCTTCTTATGGGAACAAAAGTATGCCTGCCAAAGAAAACAAAATATGATAAATATCAACCCGGGACATCAGATAACATCCCTTAACCAGACAAAAATTATACAGGAAGAAAAAATAACGGGTGGGGGTGATGAACGGGAGTTGGGGAGTTGGGGAGTTGGGGAGTTGGGGAGTTGGGGAGTTGGGGAGTTGGGGAGTTGGGGAGTAAAACTAATCAACTCCGAACTAACCAACTCCCCAACTACACCCTTTAACCGATATTTTGCAAACCCTCAATATCCAGCACTTTGATATTTCGCCCTTCAATGGCAATAAGCCCTGCTTTCCTGAGTTCTGAAAGGGTACGGATAAAACTCTCGGGAGCTATACCTGCTACACCGGCCAGGTCGCTGCGGGAGATCCTGATCTCATTCCGGGCGTGCCGCTGTAGCTTTTCCACAAAACGCAGTATGGTATTTGCGGTTTTTTTCCGTACCGACCCGTAGGCCATCTGTAATAGCTGTTCCCTGACACCGGACAGGTCCTCGGCAAGGAATTCTACCAATTCTATGGTTAGCTTGTGGTTGTTTTTTAGTATTTCCGCAAAAACATCTTTCCGCAATCCGTAAAGGGTTGTTTGCTTCAGGGCGGTTGCCGACTCTTTATAAGGAATATTCTGTGTAAAGGAATAATAGCCGAAGAAATCGTCGTCCCGGCTTATGCTTGTTATCAGTTCCTTGCCGTATTCTTCTATACGATGTGTTTTTACCATACCGCTTTCCACCAGGAAAATATAGTTGGAGTGGTTTCCTTCGGAATAGATAACGTCTCCTTTCTCAAAACCGAAACATTCCCCTTCGTCCAGGAAAAAATTCTTGAGTTCGTTAATATTCCGGATGTCATCGTCTTCCGGTTCGGGGGATTTTTGTTCTTCAGTGGCTTCCCCGAGGAGGGATACTTTAGCCAGCCTGCTCTCTATGGCACTTATGAGTTCGGTTTCTTCAAAGGGCTTGGTCAGGTAATCGTCTGCGCCGAGGTCCATCCCTTTCCGCACTTCCTTTCGTTCGGTCTTTGCCGAGAGAAAGATAAACGGTATCTTCCCGGTGTTTTTATCAGCGGAAAGCGCTTCCAGCACACCATACCCGTCGAGTTCGGGCATCATAATATCGCAAACGATGATATCCGGTTTTTCTTCACGGGCCAGGGACATGCCCTTTTTTTCGTTGGGTGCCGTTAAAACCCCGTAACCCGATAGTTCCAGCAGTTCCGACGTACTTTCCCGCAATACGGAATCGTCTTCAATGAGTAAAATCTTTTTCATGATTGGGTAGTTTTACCGTAAAAGTGGTTCCTTTTCCTTCTTCACTGACAAAATCGATCTCTCCGCCCAGGTTTTCCAGGTGGCTCTTCACGATATTGAGCCCGATACCCATCCCCTGGTCGTTAATGGCATTCCTGGCCCGGAAATACCTGCTGAAAATATGCTTCTGGTCTTCTTCCGGGATACCTATCCCCCTATCTTTGACCCGGAATACGAACATCGCTCCTTCCTGTCCTACCCCGATATCTATTATCGTATGTTCCGGGGAATATTTTACGGCGTTCCTCACAAGATTGGAGAGGATCAGTTCCACGATCTTTTCATCCTGGCACAACATGTAGTTGTCTATGTCTTCCGGAAAATTGATCCGTTGCCCGGTCTTCAGCAGCATGTTGGCATCATAAATAACCTCGTTAAAGACCTTGCTGATATTGAAGGGAGCGAATTTATACTTTTCCTTCCCGGAATCTATGCGTTCCACCGAAAGGAAATCGTTCAGGATATTGTTGAGATAACGCACCTTGTTCTTTATGGTCTCCAGGTGTTTTTCCCGTTTTTCCTGCTGATCGGCTTCCGTGTATTTTCGGATAAGCGTTTCAGAGACCAGGATACTGCTCAGGGGAGTTTTGAATTCGTGGGAGACCATGGAGAGGAACTTGGTCTTTAATTCGTTGAGTTCCTTCTCTTTTTGCAGGGCGTCCCTGATCTTGTTCTCCGCTTCTATTCTTCTTTTCACCTCTTTTTGCAACTGGTTGACGGAGTCTTTCAGTTCCTGTGTCCTGATCTCTACTTTTTCCTCCAGTTCTTCATTGAGCTGCCTGATCTTGTTTTCGGCGGCACGGCTTACGGTAACGTCCATGACCAGGGCCACCACGAATTTCCTGCCGTAAACGGTAAAGGGGTTAAGCCCTATTTCGACCGGGAGCTCGGTACCGTCCTTTTTGATGCCCCACAGTTTCCTCCCGGCCGCCATTTTACGCTTGCTGGATTTGGCGTAATAATTTTTAAAATGATCGTTGTGATTGTGGTGGTACTGACCGGGTATGAGTATATCCATATTTTTACCCGGTAACTCGTCTTTTTCATAACCGAACATGCTTTCCAGCGGGGAATTGGTGGCTACGATCTTCTTTTTCCCGTCCACCACCAGGATACCCTCTGAAATGGTTTCGAGAAGGATCCCGAAAATATCTTCTTCCTGCTGGAAAAACTTCATGATAAAAACGATTAGGCGGCTCCGGACCGGATGCCATAGTTTACGGAGCATCCGTGCATTCGCAACCGGTATTACCTTCCTTAATATCCCTTTATCCGTAGTTTTCAAATATAGCATTAAAATTGTTACCCGGAAAGCCTTTTAAGCATATGGCCCCGAACAACCATACGGTTGTCCCGGGTCTGTTTTTCCTGTTTTGGAGAAATATCGCATGTAAAGCCTATATTTTACCCGACATCGCTATCATATTGGTTCCGAACCTTTCATAAGCCGCCTGTTCCAGGGCTTCTATATGGTCGGGATGAGCTATGGAAATAAGGGCTTTGGCCCTTTCCTTCAGATTTTTCCCGAAGAGGTCCACCACGCCGTTTTCGGTAGCTACGTAGTGTACATGGGCCCTTGTTGTAGTCACCCCGGCGCCCTGTTTCAGGTACGGGACAATCTTGGAAATGCCCTTGACCGTAACCGACGGCAGGGCAATAATGGCCTTTCCTCCTTCCGAAAGTGAAGCGCCCCGTATAAAATCCATTTGACCTCCAACGCCGGAATATTGCCTGGCCCCGATACTGTCTGCACATACCTGGCCGGTAAGGTCTATCTCAATAGCGCTGTTTATGGCGGTTACCCTGGGATTCCGGCGGATAATCGCCGTGTCATTGGTATACGACGCTTCCTTGAAGTGTACTATGGGATTATCGTCCAGGAAACGGTACAGTTCCGGGGAACCCACGGCAAAACAGGTGACCAGCTTCCCCCGTTTTATCTTCTTTTCTTCCCCGGTTATGACTCCTTTTTCCACCAGGGGCAAAATCCCGTCGGAGAACATTTCGGTATGTACGCCCAGTCGTCTGTGATCTCCCAGCTGGCCCAGCACCCCGTTGGGAATGCCCCCTATTCCCATCTGAAGCGTGGCTCCGTCCTCTACCAGCCCGGCGACGTGATAGCCTATTTGCTTTTCCACAACCGTGGGTTCGGAAAGTTCCGTACTGTATATGGGCTCATCCACATATATGGCTGCATCGATGTTCCTGACATGGATAATTCCGTCTCCGTGGGTCTTGGGCACATTGGGATTGACCTGGGCCACTACCTTCCGGGCGGCACCTACGGCTGCCAGGGTAATGTCAACCGAAGTCCCCAGGGAACAATAACCGTGCCTGTCCGGCGGGGATACCTGTATGAAGGCCACATCTACCGGCAGGAGGTTTCTCCGGAAAAAAAGGTGTATTTCACTCAGGAATACGGGTATGTAATCGCCATAAGGTGAATTTACGGCGCGGCGAACGTTGCCGCCTACAAAAAAACTGTTTACCCTGAAGGTATTGCAATAAGGTTCGGTGGTATACAGGGCCTTCCCCTCCGTATGCATCTGGACGATCTCTATATCCTCCAGCTCCCCGTGACGTGCACACAGGGCCGTTATCAAACGGTTCGGCGTCATGGCAGCTCCCTGGAAAAACACGCGGTTCCCGGAAGATACCAGGCCAACAGCTTCTTCGGCAGTCGTGTAGTGTAACATTTTCTATATTGTTTCTTTAAGTTGTCAGGTCTGTTTTTTACAAAATATAAACAAAGCAAAGTTTCTCTGTTTTCGTTATCCGTTTTCCACGTTCAATCCTGTACACAGAGGTCCAGGTCAAAATAGATTTCAATGTCTTCCCGGACCACGATCAGCCCCAGCATTTTCTTCGGGGGTTCCAGCCCGAAATCGTTAATATTCAGACGCAGCGTCCCGGAACATCTGAAGGATTTGCCTCCGGTGAGGTCCACGGGTATCGTATACTCCCGCTCTACCCCGGCAATGGCCATGGATATGAGGGCCTTTACTTCTCCTGCTTCCTTTACAGTTTCTTTCAGTTCCAACCGTATATGCGGATAGGTACCTGTTTGCAACAGTTCGTAAAAATCCTTGTTAATCCCTTTTCCCCCGCAGTCAAATCCCCGGGTATCCAGCCGGATAACGGCATTCCCGAACACGGTTCTCCGTCCTTCGCTCCGGAAAGTGACCGGAACGGACCTCTCCAGTAGCCGGGGGGTATATGCACAGTTGAAATCCCGGATGTTGGCATATCCTTTCAGGTACAGTTCGCTTCCCTGCTCTATTTCTATGGTACATGCCTCTTCCAGAGAAGGGAGTCCTGTGCGGAACAGCACCGTTATCAGCAGGAACCAGAACCGGAAAACCATTTCCATTATCTTTGATTTTTAATAAGGAGGAGTTTTTGCCTCCTCCTTATCTGTATAATACTTTCGTTTAAAAACTGATCACTGCTTCCACCATAAGCCCGTTGAACTTACCGTCGTTCAGAATGCTGGTCGTGTCAAAACCGTCGTAAGTCTGGTTGACGTATTCCAGTTTGGCCAGGATATTTTTGGTCATAAACCATCCTGCGCCCAACTGGTAGCGGGTGATGTCCACATCATTATAGGTAACGGTCTCTTCCCCGCTGACCAGGTTATACCTGCCGCCTATATAAAATTTTTCACTTCCGCCAAAGCGGTACAGCAATTCGGCACCGTACTGGTTCCATACCCGGGTATCGGCTTCTCCCTGGGCCTTTCCGGAAGACCTCTCGTACATTCCGAAGAACTCCAGTCCGTTGTATTTCACAAAAGGGTTTATCATTACGGCGGTCAGTTCGGAATTAAGCCCCGGATCGTATCGCCCGGAGGTAAAATTACCCTTGGAGGTAGCTTCCTCGTTTTCCATGACGAAATAGTACCTGGATCCTGCCCGGTCCCCGCCGTAAAGGTATGTTCTTGAGGAATGGGCGGTGTGATACAGGGACCCTGTAAGCCGCAGCCTCAGATCGTCCTGTACCTGTTTGTCGTACCCGAGTTTGGCCAGGAAGGAAGGGCTTGTTTTTTCCGGGTTGTCCACAGCCTGGTTGAGCTTTCCGTTGGTCACCCCCAGCATGGAGATAAATCCGGCTCTCCTGTAATATATCTCGGCTCCCACTTCGGTGGTAAAGGCATCCATGATATAGTTGCCTACGAACGGGTTGTAAATGGCCTGGGCATTATCGCTTCTTCGAAAATGGGCATCGCCGTAGTTACTTTCCATGTGCCCTATTTTTACGGTAACGTATTTCATCACGTCCTCCAGGAAGCCGGGATTAATAAAATCCAGCCGGTCTATCTGGAAATACCCTCCTTTTACATAGGGCTCCGGGTGGTGCCGGGAAGAAAGGTAGGTCCTCAGGTGCATTCTCACCCCGTCGAACAGGGCCACATCGAGGTCCAGGTTGGCCGTAGCCAGGTTAAAATTGTCCCCGATCTCCTTTAAAGCAACATTTCCGTTGTTACTGTGGTCCAGTGCCTGGAACTGAAGTGTGGAAGCCCCGCCTATCCTTACTCTTACACCGTCAAAAGTGGATACGGTGTCTTTGGGACTTTCAAAAACATTGATCCCGTTCTTGTCCGGACTCCTGTAATTGTCCGGGTTCCTGTGTTGCGCCCTTACGGATATGCTGAATGTGCACAACAGGGCAAATAATACTATGGTTATCGTTTTTTTCATGATTATTGCTATTTGTCAGATTAAAAAATGGTTTGTTATTTATAGGTGATATTGAGATCTACCGTCACCGTCTCCCCGGTCTTTATGGTGCCGAGAAGTGCAGTGGGCGGCTCTATGTTATAGTCGGTCATCCGGATCACGGTCTTGCCGGACAGGCGTATGCCGTCACCGGGTACTGCAGTGAATGTCAGCGGCACTTTTTTGCGCACGCCTGCAATGGTAAGTTCTCCCTGAACTTCGACACGGTATTTTCCTGCGGTGATCTCCCCTATTTCAGCAGCCCCTGCCGACTGAAAGGTGATCTCCCCATACTCCCGGCTTTTCAGGGTCTTGTACGTGTTTTTGTCCATCCCGCCCTTACCGCTTTTGAGGCCTTCGACAGTCACGGTAAAAGAGAAGTTGTCTGCGGATTTCAGTCGATTGTTTTCCGTGGTAAAGGAGGCATTGCCACGGAAAGATTCTGCCATAAGTTCCCAGTCGTGTATATTGGAAGTCCCCAAAACAACCACCTTGCTTTCGGAAGGGATGACCTTAGATTCCTGGGCTGTGGCAACCTGAAAAAACAGCACCATACTCAGCATTGCTACAATAGTTTTCATCCCGGACAGTTTTATGGTATTCATGATTAAAATGTTTATTGGATTGATTTATCCTTTATGTTATTACACTGCAAAATTGAAGTGAAATCCCCTCCTGAACCATGATATTTGTCATGCGGAAATAAAATCCGTGGTCTCGTTTTACGGAGAAAGAGTGAAGAATTATTTATGGAAGAATTATACGGACAGTTATACTTATCGATACAGCTACAGTTCAAAAACAATCTGCCTTGATTAAGGATCTAAGACTACAGGACTTAAGACGTAGGACTTTAATATTAAAGCCGGATTGCATTAGTCGTACGTCATATGTCTTCAGGTCCTGAATCCGGAAAGCAATATATTCGAAGTTTTTGCCACGTATTTGGCAGCCATAGTTCAGTACTCAATAAAACCTTTATAAATTATCTGCTGATAAATATCATATTCCGAAATAATCCTGATCTATACTTTTGAGCTCAAAACCATTGAAGATGAAAGACGATCTGATCCGGAAATACAACGTTGCAGGCCCCAGGTATACCAGTTATCCCACTGTTCCTTATTGGGATCAGGGGAGCTTTTCCTGTAAAGGCTGGCTTTCGTCATTAAAGAGGTCTTTTGCAGCGGGAGACACCGCCCGGGAAATAAGTCTTTATATCCATTTGCCGTTCTGCGAAAGCCTGTGCACTTTCTGTGCCTGCCATAAGCGTATTACCAGAAGGCACGAGGTAGAAGAGCCTTATATCAAGGCATTGTTAAAAGAGTGGAAATTGTATGTAGAGGCACTGGGGAACATCCCGAAAATAAAGGAACTCCACCTCGGCGGGGGAACCCCCACCTTTTTCTCCCCGGAAAATCTAAAAACCCTCATCAAAGGTGTTTTTAAATATGCGGAGAAAGCCACGGACTACGAATTCGGTTTTGAAGGACACCCTAACAATACCACTGAAGCCCATCTCCGTACCCTGTACGACCTGGGATTCAGAAGGGTCAGTTTCGGGGTACAGGATTATTCTCCGGAAGTACAACGCGCCATCCACAGGGTACAACCTTTTGAAAATGTACTTAAGATCACAAAAACCGCACGGGAAACCGGGTATACTTCCATCAGTCATGACCTGGTTTACGGACTTCCTTTTCAAACCATCGGGGACATCACCGGCACCATAGCCAAAACCAAAGCGCTGATGCCGGAAAGAATTGCATTTTACAGTTACGCTCATGTCCCGTGGCTCAAAGGAAACGGCCAGAGGGGATTTCAGGAATGTGACCTGCCTTCGGGGCAGAAAAAAAGGAATTTCTACGAAACGGGGAAAAAACTATTTGCGGAAGCCGGGTATACCGAAATCGGTATGGACCATTTTGCACTGCCTTCCGATAGCCTCTGGCAAGCCCTGAAAAACCGATCCCTTCACCGGAATTTCATGGGATATACCACGTCAAAGACCCGGCTCCTGATCGGCCTCGGAATCTCGGCCATAAGCGATAGCTGGTATGGCTTCGCCCAGAATGTCAAGAGTGTGGAAGCATACTACGACCTGGTAAATAACGGTATTTTACCTGTACAAAAGGGACACATTTCCAACGAAGAGGACCTTATCATACGCCGGCATATTTTAAACCTGATGTGCAACTTCCGGACTTCCTGGGAAACCCCTGACCTGCAATTTCACGATCTGCCCGGGGTACTTACCCGGCTGGCAGAAATGGAGAAAGACAAGATCGTTGAGATTTCCGGAGACCATATTGAGATCACCCCTGCCGGAAAACCGTTTGTTCGTAACGTATGTATGGCCTTTGACCTGAAATTACAACGGAATAAACCGGAAACCCGGATATTCAGCGCTACCGTTTAATGACATTTTACCTTATAGGACACTTCCCCCACCACGGGCGCCGGGGATATATACGGAATGCCCAGTCCGAGCCCGCGAAGGATAAACAGGCACCCCATAAACACTACAAATACGGGGATCAACCGCTGAACTTTTTGTCTTGTTTTCTGTTTGAGTACGTTCCCCAGGTATACCACGGCGGTCATCAGCGGCACGGTACCCAGCCCGAAAAGCGCCATATACAATCCGCCTTCCCATATCCCGGCAGTGGTCATGGCCGCCAGTACGGCCATATAGACCAATCCGCAGGGGAGCAGACCATTAAGAATACCTGACAGAAAAAATGTTCCCGGGGCCTGCTTTCGCAGTGCCGCTCCCAGGCGGTTCTTTACCCCGGAAACAGCCCGGTAATACCATTTCACCAAAAAACCGGGCGATAATTTTATACGCGGAAGCCATACCAGGACGATCATTACGACCCCTATACCAATCGACAGCTGCTGCTGTATCCCGAACAGCCGGAATCCCAGTCCCAGCATACCGAACAACAACCCGATAGCCGTATACGATACAATCCTTCCGAGATGATAACTCCCGAGTTGCCACAGCTTGTTCTTCGGGTTTCCCCGGTCCAGCGGAAGCATAAAAGCTATGGGGCCACACATGCCTACGCAGTGAAAGCCTCCGGCCATACCCAGTAAAATTGCAGATAGCAGCATTTTTTTAGTTTTGGAGTTTAGATATTATTGAATTTGCCGAAGTACATGTTACTGAGCTTGTCGAAGTAGGAGTTTTGGAAGTAAAACTAACCAACTCCCATACTCATCAACTGCTTATTATCAATACATTATTTTTTTATGGGTCAGGTAGTGGTTTTCGCCGTACTGCCAGTCTATCTCTACATTCCACCTTCCGGGGAGTAACTTTTCGTCCGGAATTATCAGTCTTCTTCCGGAAAGCTTCACGGAGATCTCAAAATCTTCTTTACTGTCCGAAGGTCTGTATAAGGATATGCTTCCGGAAATTTCTTCAGGCTTCAGATGATCCGGAAAATCAATATGAATTCCCTTCTTCGTTCTTTCAATACGGGGGTCCATCCCCTCCCTGCGGGTCTTTTGCTCGCGGTCCATATCCTCCTGGAAAGAAAGTTCCCTGGCATAATAGGCCTCTGTTACCAGCTGATGGTCGTATTTCTTTTGTGTATTCATCCGGATCACAAAGGAGAGAATGAATACGATAAATCCTATAAAAGCCAGTACGACAGCCGTACCCCAGTTTATTTTTAAGTGTCTCATCACAATGGATTTTGTTTGATACTATCTCTTTTCATTATTTTCCCAGCCTGTCGGGGATGTTAAAAGGCTGCCGTCCCTGTAAACAGACTAAACATTTCGGACCATAAACCTATCCGATACGGGACGACAGCCCGACTGCCAACTAAAAACCAAACGCTATTTCTTTTCTAAAAACTTGTTTCCGTAAATGTATCATCTATAACTCACCGGCCCCTGAAAGTTCACTGTTACGGTTTCTATTTGTTTGTCCTTCCGGTAGAGCCCGAGTTTAAGCCTTGTTTTGTCGCCTTCCAGTTGCGATTGCGGTAACTTTATAAACAGGGTCCCTTCGGCCATGCCCTGCCCGGGTATATGAAAACGCGCTCCCGACACCGGTTTTACCTCTCCTTCGTGGGAGAGCAGCCTGAAAGTGACACTGTCTATCTCTGCCGTGGTCTTGTTTACGGCCTTGTAGGTATAAACATTGCTGATAACGTTTGCCCCTTCGCGGCCGAACAGTTGCCCGGGTACGCGAAGCAGGGTCACTTCCACTTCATTCCTGAGAAACAGCAATCCGGTAAGCAGGCCCATCAGTATGAACAATACGGCAGCATAACCTTTCATTCTCGCCGTAACCCGGAAAGGGGTTTTTGTACGGATATTTTCTTCGCTGGCATACCGGATAAGCCCTTTCGGATAGCCTACTTTTTCCATAATATGGTCGCAGGCATCGATACAGGCCGTGCAGTTCACACATTCCAGCTGGGTGCCGTTGCGGATGTCTATCCCGGTGGGGCATACCTGTACACATTGCAGGCAGTCAATACAATCGCCATGTTCCAGGGCCTTCCTGTCTTCGGTCTTCCTGAACTTCTTTCTTCCGTTTTTTCCTTCTCCCCTTTTGTGGTCATAGGCCACTACTATGGATTTTTCGTCCAGTAATACCCCCTGCAGTCTTCCGTAGGGACAGGCGATGATACACACCTGTTCCCTGAACCAGGCAAAGATGAAATAGAACACCCCCGTAAAGATCAGCAGGGGAATAAAGGTGCCCAGATGACCGGCAGGGCTTTCCTTTATATATTCCAACACTACATCCCCTCCTATGAGATACGCCAGGAAAACATTGGCAATACCAAAGGATATGAGCACGAAAACACTCCATTTCAACAGGCGCTTCCTGATCTTTTCGGCATTCCAGGGCTGCCTGTCCAGCCGCATTTGCGCCCCGCGGTCGCCTTCGATCCGGTATTCGATCTTCCTGAAGACCATTTCCATAAAAATGGTCTGCGGGCAGATCCATCCGCAGAATATCCTTCCGAATGCTACGGTGAACAGCGCCAGGAAAACCACACCGATAATCATGGACAGGACAAACAGGTAAAAGTCCTGCGGCCAGAAGGGAAACCCGAATATGTGGAAGCGTCTTTCCAGTACGTTAAACAGTAGGAACTGGTTGCCGTTTATCTTGATAAAGGGGGCCAGGATCAAAAAGACCAGCAAGGCATAGCTCACCCATGTCCGCCAGGTGTAATACCTGCCGGAGGGCTTTTTAGGGAAGACCCATGCCCTTTTTCCTTCTTTATTTACGGTTCCTAACGAATCCCTGAAATTGTCATTTTCCTGTATCATCCGTACATTTTTCGGATTTGCCTTTATACAAGGCTTATGCTATGAATAAAGGGCTGCCCCGTAATAGTGAATAACGGGCATACGTTGTTCGACACCCTTAACTAACAAAACCCCTTTGGGCAGCCCTTTTTTTATTCCTGTTCCGCTTTCCACACTTCGCCTTCCGGCTCCTTGGGATTTGCCGGGGTCGTCCCCTGCAGGGCGAGTACATAACTGGCCACCTGCTGTATCTCACGCGGTCTGAGTGTCTGTTTCCAGGCGATCATCCCTTTCCCGGAACGGCCGCCTTCGGAAATGGTGTGGAATACATTTTTAATCCCCCCTCCCAATATCCAGTGGGTATCGGTCAGGTTCGGGCCTATTCCTCCTCCTCCGTCTGCCATATGACAGGCCACACAATTGGCCTGGAATGCGCTTTTCCCGGCTTCGAGATCGTCGGCTTCCGTAAGCAGGGTTACCGTATTGGCATCGACCAGGTCTTTTGCCGTTTCCTTATACCTCGCGATCGCTTCTTCTGCCCTGGCTATTTCATTTCGGAATTCTTCGGTCTGGTCTGCTCCGTCAAAAACGTGAAACCGCACCAGGTAAACCACGGCAAAGACGATAGACAGGTAAAACCCGTACAGCCACCAGGGCGGCAGGGAGTTGTCGAGTTCCCGGATACCGTCGTAATTGTGGTCCAGTAAAATTTCGCCTTCCTCTTCCATCGGTCTGGACCTGGTCAGCTTTTTGTACCATTTCCGGTACCACACTTCTTTTTCGGCCTTTGCTTCCCGTTGTTCTTCCGTCATCATCACCTCGGTAAGGCGCCGCAGTGCAGCCAATACGGCTTCCACGGCCACGAGAAGGATGGTAAATACCAGCATAAAGAGCAACACTTCCGGGTATTCGATAAAGGCGGGCTTGTCCCCGGAATCGATAAAATATTCCGCAGCCCCGAATACTACGGCTACTATGGCTATGACCCTGAGATAAGATGAAAATGTTCTCATAATTGCTCGTTTTCCTCCGGTTCCAACGGAATTTGCTTTACATTTTCTATATATTCCTTCCTCGCGGTAAAGACCCACAAGAACAGGCCCGCGAAAAAGAGAAAAAAGATGGACAGCGAGATGATGGGATAGATCTCAATCCCGGCGATACTCGCCATATGGTCCTTGATATATGTTAACATGGCTATTGATTTTTATCGGTGATACTTTCGTCCTTTATTTTGATATCGGTGCCCAATCGTTGCAGGTAAGCGATGAGCGCTACGATCTCCCGGTCCTTCATTTCCGTAAATTCCTCCCCGTTTTCCAGGGCGGCCTGTTTGTCTTCTTCATAAGCCCTGACAAAATCCGGGTCGTTGTGCAGGCTTTTTTCTATCATCGCGGCCTGTTTGTCCATATTTTCCCGGGCACGTGCAATATCCTCGTCGGTATAGGGTACGCCCAGGGAGACCATGGCTTTCATCTTGCCTTCTATATTATCGCGATCGTGCTTATTCCTGATAAGCCACTTATAACCGGGCATAATAGACCCCGACGATGTGCTCTGCGGGTCCCACATATGGTTAAAGTGCCAGTTGTCCGAATATTTCCCGCCCACGCGCAACAGGTCCGGCCCGGTCCGTTTGCTTCCCCAGAGGAAGGGGTGGTCGTAGACGTATTCGCCCGATTTGGAATACTCCCCGTACCGTTCCACCTCGCTCCGGAACGGACGTACCATTTGTGAATGACAGCCTACACACCCTTCACGGATATAAATGTCCCGGCCTTCCAGTTCCAGGGGTGTATAGGGTTTTACACTGGTGATCGTGGGGATATTGGATTTTACCATAAGCGTAGGTACAATTTCCACGATGCCCCCGATGAGGATGGCAATGGTAGCCAGGACAGTAAGCTGAACCGGCCTTCGCTCCAGCCAGGTATGGAAGCCTTCTCCTATCAGTTTTCCTTTCTTCACCCGTTGCAGGGCGGGAGCTTCGGCCAGTTCGTCATTGACTTTTTTTCCTTTTCGTATGGTTACTATAATATTATAGCAACCAATCAGGGCTCCGACGATATAGAGCGAACCGCCTATGGCACGCATCCAGTACATCGGGATGATCTGGGTCACGGTTTCCAGAAAGTTTCCATAGACAAGTGTCCCGTCCGGGTTGAACTGTTTCCACATGGAGGCCTGCACAAATCCGGCCACATACATGGGCAGGGTATACAATACGATCCCGAGTGTTCCTATCCAGAAGTGGAAATTGGCAAGCCCCGTGGAATACAACCTTGTTTTGAACATTCTGGGGACCAGCCAGTATATCATCCCGAAGGTGAGGAAACCATTCCACGCCAGTGCCCCCACATGTACGTGAGCGATAACCCAGTCGGTAAAGTGGGCTATGGCATTGACATTCTTCAGGGAGAGCATCGGTCCTTCAAAAGTGGCCATCCCATACCCGGTGATGGCTACGACCATGAATTTCAATACCGGGTCCGTACGCACCTTGTCCCAGGCCCCGCGAAGCGTAAGCAAGCCATTGATCATCCCTCCCCAGGAAGGGGCGATAAGCATAATGGAAAAGACCACCCCGAGGTTCTGTGCCCAGTCCGGAAGGGAAGAATACAACAAATGGTGCGGCCCGGCCCAGATATAGATAAATATGAGCGACCAGAAGTGAACAATAGATAATTTATAAGAATATATGGGCCTGTTGGCCGCTTTCGGTACAAAATAGTACATTAGCCCCAGGAAAGGCGTGGTGAGAAAGAAAGCCACGGCATTGTGCCCGTACCACCACTGTACCAGGGCATCCTGTACTCCCGCGTAAACGGAATAACTCTTAAGACCGCTGACCGGAACTTCCAGGCTGTTGAATATATGCAGTACGGCCACGGTGACAAAAGTGGCCAGGTAAAACCAGATCGCCACATACAAATGCCTTTGCCGCCGTTTTAATACGGTACCGATCATATTGACCCCGAAGGCCACCCACACCACGGCTATGGCTATGTCTATGGGCCATTCGAGTTCGGCGTACTCCTTGGAAGTCGTGTAACCGAGGGGAAGTGTAATCGCAGCGGAAAGGATAATAAGCTGCCATCCCCAGAAGTTGAAATTGCTCAGAAAATCACTGTACATCCTCGCTTTCAGCAGGCGTTGCAGCGAATAATAAACCCCGGCAAAAATGGCATTGCCCACAAAGGCAAAGATCACCGCGTTGGTATGTAGCGGCCGCAAACGTCCGAAGCTAAGCCAGGGGATCCCCCCGGTGAGGTTGGGGAACAAAAACAAAAAGGCGAGCAACAGGCCTACCGTCATCCCGATGATGCCCCAGAACATGGTGGCCAGCAAAAATTTCCGCACAATTTTGTTATCGTAGTAAAACTGCTCTATTTCCATATTTATGATGATTGTTTATTCTCCGTATTGCAGGATTGGTCGTCTTCAACCAGTTCGTCTTCGAAAAGCATGCGTACCGACGGGGTGTAACTGTCGCGATACTGCCCGCTCCTCACCGCAGTGATAAAAGCGATGAGAAATACGGCAGCTACGATAATACTTACGGTTATTAGTATGTAGATAACACTCATATCAATTGTTTTCCGAAACAAAATTACCTGTAGTCTTCCGGGCAAAACATGATTAAAATCATGTTTGGTTTTTTTGATTGCCGGTTCATGGATTATTTGGTTCTCTGCCGATGAAATTGGTCAGCAGGGTCACGAATATCACGATGGTCACGGAGCTCAGCGGCATCAGGATCGCTGCGATCACCGGGGATAATTTCCCGGTCACCGCAAAGGACAGCCCCGCGATATTGTAGAGAAAGGACAGTGCAAAACTTATTTTTACCACCTGCATTCCCTTTTTGGATATCCTGAGAAACTCATGGATCTCCCGAAATCGCGAAGCATCGAGAATGGCGTCACAAGCCGGGGAAAAGGCGTTGGTATCTTCGGCAATAACCACCCCGGCATTACTTTGTTGCAGGGCCCCGGCATCATTGAGCCCGTCGCCGACCATCATCACCCGGGCCCCGTTTTGCTGACATTGTCTTACATAGTTCAACTTGTGTTCCGGTTTCCGGTTAAAGCACATCTGTACACCGGGCGGCAACATTTTTTCCAGGGTCTTGCGCTCGCTTTCATTATCACCACTGAGGATAACCAGACGATATTTACCGGACAATTTCCGGAACAGGGAAGAAAGTCCTTGCCTGTACCTGTTTCCGAAAATGAACTTTCCCCTGTACCTGTTGTTCGTATTGATATGGACACTTGTTTTCGGAGAGGATTCCCGGTCCTCATTTCCGGCAAACGCCCCGGAACCTATGCGAATATGCTGTTCCCGGTAAGTCGCTTCTATTCCTTTTCCTATGCATTCCTCATACTCGTCGGGAGTGAGAATGTTATTGCTTTTCAATATGGTGTAGAGTTGCCTGCTGAGAGGATGGGCAGAATTCCGGAGCGTACTTTTAAGCATGTCTTCCTCCGTCCGGTTCAATGGTTCTCCCTCGTAGGTTATGCTCCCCTCCCTGGCGGACGTAATGGTCCCGGTCTTATCGAAAATGACGGTATCTATCGTTGCCAGCCGTTCTATGACCGAAGCGTTCTTAAGGTAGAATTTCCTCCTGCCGAAAATACGAAGCAGGTTGCCGAGGGCAAACGGGGCCGACAGGGCCAGGGCACAGGGGCAGGCGATGATAAGGACTGCGGTAAAAGCATTGAAGGCCGTATCCGTTTTTCCGAGCCACAGCCAATAGCTCAATGACAGCAATGCCACAGTCAGTACCACAGGGGTAAAATACCTGCTTACGGTGTTGGTGATGTTTGTATAACGCTCTTCTTTCTTTTCTTTAAAAGTATTGCTGGACCACAGTTTCGTGAGATAGCTTTGTGATACGGAACGCACGGCCTCCACCTCCACCAGTCCCGAAACCTGCCTGCCCCCGGCAAACAATTTAGCCCCGGGAGATCTGGATACGGGACGGGCCTCTCCCGTGACAAAACTGTAATCGATCAGGGCATTGCCTTTTATCAGCCTGCAATCCACGGGGATGAGTTCTTCATTGCGTATAAGGAGCCTGTCCCCCTTTTTTATATCGTATAGCTGTACGGCCTCTTCCCTTTCCCCAGAGATCCGCGTTACCGCGATGGGAAAATACGATTTGTAATCCCGTTCGAAGGAAAGAGAGGCGTAAGTCCTTTGCTGAAGGTATTTCCCGATAGTCATAAAAAAGATCAGCCCCGTGAGACTGTCAAAAAAACCGGGGCCATACCCGAAAACAATATCTGCCGTACTCCGCAGGAACATCACCGCGATCCCCAGGGCTATGGGAACATCGATATTAAGCAATCCGGAACGGAGACTACGGTAGGAGGACACAAAATAATCGCCGGCCACATAAAAAACGGCGGGCAGGGAAAGTGCAAACATCAGCCAGCGGAAGAACGGCTTGTACTGCTCCAGCCAGAATTCCCCCATTTCGAAATACTCGGGGAAGGACAACAACATCACATTGCCGAAAGCAAATCCGGCGATCCCCAGTTTATACAGGAGTGCCCTGTTTTCCGCAACGGGCTTGTCTTCGTAATTTTCAAGACTTATACGAGGTTCATACCCTATGGAACCGAGTAGCCATACTACTTCCTTCAGTGAAACATGCCTGCTGTCATAGGATATCCTCAGTTCTTTTCCGGGAAAGTCTACCTGGGAATACCTTATCCCCTTGTTGAGTCTTTTTAAATTTTCCAGCACCCATATACAGGAGCTGCAATGTATTCCCGGAATGCGGAGGTTCACAACCTGTATGTTGTCTTCGTAAAATTCCAGCAATTTTTCCGCAATGGCCTCATTGTCCAGAAAATCGTATTTGCCGGAAACCTCCCCCGGACGGGCTCCGGGGGTTCTATCCATGCTGTAATAGCCCTCCAGGCCATTCTCCGAAAGAATGTCATACACCGTCCTGCAGCCGGAACAGCAAAAATCCCTGTTCTCACGGACTATCGGTGTACCGGTACAGGAAGCGCCGCAATGAAAACAAACCCGGTCCGTATTCTCCATAATGCAATGATTTTGCAGCAAAGGTGCCAAACAGCAGCAGGAAATAACATGACATTTATCAGCTTATATTTCGTAATTTCATCTACGGATATGGACAGATGCGAGCAGTGTTATCTCTATACTGCCAAAACCCCTACTCCCGCGGAAACAAAAGCCGGACTCTCCTCCCCGGGTTCCGGGGGCCATTTCTATACCACGGTGTCCTGAAGTTTTACGGCTCCGGGGAAAAGGATATTGTTCTCGAGATGAATGTGGAGGTGCAGGTCTTTCTCAAACTCGTCCAGCATCGCAAACGCCACCCTGTAGGTATTACACGCATCCTGCGGAGGGGTGTAATTACCGGTTGTCCGGGCAATCTCCCTGAAACGCTCTCCTTCTTCGTCGTGTTCGTGTTTCATCACCGCAATGGGGTTTTCCACCCGGCCGAAATGTGACGCTTCAACAGTATTATCGTTGAGTTTCGCTTTAAACATTTTCCTGATATACGGGAACAGTACAAGTTCTTCCTTTTTCATATGCCGGCTTAACGCCCCGGCCGTTTCGGTAAACAGTTCATACACCTTGAACAGTTCCGGATGACGTTCCCCGTGCACCCTTCTCAGTTTATCCAGGAACTGCAGGAGTACGGGAATGGTATCTTCTACATAGCGATGGTGCTTTTTCTCGATATAATCCGTCAAAAGGTCCAGAGGCCATGACCTGTAATCGATAGCCTGGTCGGGTTGCGTGTTCAGTACCGTACTCAGGCTGTCCAGCAAAACGGTTTTGTCAATCCCCTTTTTGGTACACACTTCATCTATGGTGCGATCGCCTTTACAGCAAAAGTCAATGCCGTATTTCGTGAAAACGGCAGCTGTCCTGTAATCTTCAGCTACGAATTCACCGATCTGTTTGTTCATTAATGCTTCCATTTTCTCGTTGTTTTTTGTTTTTTAATGTCAGTTGAAATACAAACCAGCAGGTGGTTACGATACCGAAATCAGATCGGATAAATTCATCCTGCTCGAACAAAATTTTCCCGGGCCTTAGGACGGTCCCGAATTTTCACCGTACAAATTTGTCCTTTATAAGTATCTTATTTTATGATAGAGGTCATGTTCGAAAAAGTGGCGATACCATGGTCACCCGGGGAGATCATAAACTTAAAGTAACTTGAATTTCCGTTATTGAAACTTCCGGATTAAACCGGTTCGGGAATTTTAATTCCCCTTACGCCGGCTTTAAGACCGGCCAGCCGGGCTTTTATACTTTCCCGGTCACTGCCGAAAAAGGAGGTCCGTGTAAACAGGTCTTCATAATACGCTATTCCCAATAACAGGTTGTTCTTAAATGCATGCCATCGTTTAAGCCCGGCCCTTGTTGTGGTGCCGGTCTCTTCTTCGATCTCCTTGGTCAGGTAATCGATGTACAATTGTATTTCTTTAATGAACATGTGGGGCCTGTGGCTTTCTTTTTTCAGTACGGAAGTGTAACCATAGATGTGACGGACCATCTCCCGGAGCGAGACCTCCTTATGAAAATAAGCGATATTAGGGCCCGGGCATATAACCACCCCCTGTTGCTCTCCCCTGATCTCCATATTTTTTTCGAGATAGGCAGGATTAGCCAGGCCTACGCATAAACAGGATTTGGCGGTTATCTCCCTGCGGCGTTTCAGTATTTCCTGGCTGATCCCACCCTGTTCCGGTTCTGTTTCCTTTAACTTGGCCTGCTGATATTTTCTCGACGCCGTACAGATTCCTTCCTTACCAAACTCCGGATTGAGCGCCAGGAGTTTTTTGGGGCATGAACTCCCTGCCCTGTTGGCTTTTATCCGTTGTGCCTTAAAATAATCGTTCGTAGTTCCGGTTACGGTATTGAAGGGGACGCCCAGCGGCGATATATTGCTCCTGTAGAGGTCGTCCTCTCCGGCCCCGGCCAGCAGTTTGCGTGTTGCCCTATCTGTGGAGGTCGCTTCGGGAACCAGCAAAAAGGGCGACCCCCAGCCTACGGAATCCGCTTTATAGTGTTGCAACAGGAACTCGTGCTCTTCGAAAGTCCCTACTCCCCCTTGCACGGTGATACGGATGTCCATAGGCGATTCGGGGGCACGGATGCCTTTATCTTCCAGTGCTTTTACCAGTAATTCGTGGGCTGTTTTTGCGAGTTCCTGCCGTCGTTCTGCAAATTCTTCCATGATCGGTCCCAAAAGCAACCCGTCTGTGGCGAAGGCATGGCCCCCGCAGTTGAGTCCCGATTCAACACGGTATTCGGAGACCCAGATCCCTTTTTTGGCCAGAAAGCGCCCCTGTATCATGGCAGAACGAAAATCGCTTACCTTCAGCACTATTTTCTTTTTCAGCACACCTTCCCGGTCGGGAAAGAAATCTTTGAAAGTGCCCACATAGCTGTAAAGTGAAGGGTTCATCCCGGCGGAGAGCACTAAAGATGAATTAAGCGTGCTATTGGCAAATCCCCGTAAAGCCGCATGGGCATCATTATACAGGGAAGGCAGGGCTGTTTTACCCCGGTAATTCGTTTTATCGACCTTCGTCATAATGTTCACATCTATGGCTCCCGGAGACAGGTAGTCCCTGATGACCTTTCCGGCCCTGCCGAAAAACCTGTCGGAAGAAAGATTTTCCAGTTTTTTCTTTATCACCGATGTTTTCGGAAGCATGGTGACAAATTTTTCAAGTTCGTGCCTGTTCGTGGAAAGCTCTTCGGAAAATTTTTTAAACTTTTCCTTTACCAGTTTATCCATCAGGTCGAGATAGCCCGTAATTCGCCGGGCCCGGTAATCCTGTATTTTTGTCGGGATCGGGGTGTAGGGCAGACTGTATTTTTTACAGAAAAACGCCCTCATTTTTTCCGCAAGTTCGTCATCTACAATAGAAATTACCGAATCTATTCCATAAGAAGCCACCCGCAGCGGGGTATCGATCGTATAGGCCAGTCCCATTACGGGAATATGAAAGTTGTGTATCATCTTTTAGGGTTTATTCAGAGGAAAAGGTGCAAATATCAGCACTGATATGTTCCCGGGAGATGATAAATATCATGTACAGAAAAGCAGGGCTTTTTTATACGCTGTACTATCTTAATCCGTTTATTCCTTATTTTCCGAAGCCATCCTGCTTTCTGCCAATTCCACCAGATCTTCAATGATGGCTGTTCCCTTATCTTTATTGTACCATACCTGTAGGGATTCCTTAAAAGCGTCGTCGATTTTTCCGTTCTGACCTTTGTAGGCAGCCACCATATTCGCCGCTGTTCGCGATCTTGGCCCCCAGGTATGGACCACATTAAGTTCATTATCCAGTATGATAAGTTTGGGTATGGAACGTGTGCCGTCTGTTAAAAACAGGTCCATCAGCTCCGGGTTTTCGTCCCGCATGACGATGCGGAGATCAATACCGGGAACTACTTCACAGATCTTATTTAAAACAGGAATCGTCTGCGCCCCGTCGGCACACCAGCTTTCCATGATGACGAGCCAGGTCTGTTTTTTATCTATGTTTTTAAAACTCCTCATCGCCTTTTCCGGAATAACCAGGGTTTTGTCGATCCGGCGCATTCTGCTGGCATTCAGTTTTGTAAAATTTATACGTACCTCCGTTTGTTCCGGTCCTGTGGTCTTTCTCCCGGAAGCCAGTTGTTTTACCAGTTCGGTATAGGCTTTATAGGAAAGTGATTTTTGTATACTGTTTCTGATGATGTTGTTTTTCATGTCTCTTGGTCTCAATTAATTTTTTAAAATTGTTTTCGGGATAACTCAACCGAAAACACAGATTTCGTCCCCGGACCGGGATATTGTTCCAGTCGGTATAAGTCGAATACTACCTGTCAAATATATTTCCATACCGGCCCCGGTATACCGCTGTTCAGATCATTGAACGCAACATAAAAACCGCCAAGTAAAAGGATAGCGACAAATAAAACTGCCGTGTTCTACATCCGGCAAATATAGAAGACGCTCAAAGCGGAAAACATGACTTAAGTCATCCCGGGAATAAAAACGGTTTTTCTGTGAATACCCGGCAACGGGTCTGAAGGTTTGTCTGTGGTACACCCGTTTTAAATGATAAGGATTACAAAAATATGTTCTAAGTACGGGAATATGACAGAAATCATATTTTCCCGCTAACCCGCCTCCTACCTTTACACCGATTTACACAAACAAAAACACGGAACATGAGTACTATTGAAAAAACAATGTTACTGCTCTTCGGGATTCTGCTCACGGCATGTGGCGGCACCCCGGAAAAAAAGGAAAAGTTTACGTATGAAAGAACAAAAACTGAAAAAAAGGTCAAAGCCGAAGATCAGGTTGCCAAAAATAAGGCCGCCGCTGATATAACGAGCCTGGACAATAAAGGTATAGGCCCGGTTAAAAACGTAACATTAGGCGCCGAAATAGATCAGGCTATGGCCCGGGCAGGAAAGGAACTGTTTAAAAGCAAATGTATGTTGTGCCATAAACCGGATAGGAAATTCATAGGCCCTGCACCTCAGGGGGTACTGGACCGCCGCTCCCCGGAATGGGTTATGAATATGATCTTAAACCCGGAAGTCATGGTCAAGGAAGATCCCATTGCAAAGCAATTGCTCATGGACTATAACGGATCGCCAATGGCCAACCAGGGACTTACGGAAGAAGAGGCGAGAAAGATCTTGGAGTATTTCAGAACACTTTAAAAATCATCGAAAATCTAAAAACAATGAAACTAACAATCAAAAGTTTACCCATATTCGCGCTAATGGCCGTTATGTTTAGCGGTTGCAATAACAGCAAGTCACCCAACGGCAATCGCGGGGCTTTGGCCTCTACTGCCGCAGAAAAAGTATACGTTCCGCCCGGGGAACACGACGAGTTTTACGCCTTCTTTTCCGGAGGATACAGCGGAAACCTCACCGTATACGGATTACCGTCGGGCAGAATGTTTAAGGAAATTCCCGTGTTTTCACAATTCCCCACCAACGGGTACGGGTATTCGGAAGAAACCAAACCCATGTTAAACACCTCTCACGGATTTATTCCCTGGGACGATCTGCACCATCCTGATATTTCACAGACCGATGGAAAACTCGACGGAAGGTGGATCTTTGTAAACGGGAACAATACCCCGCGTATTGCAAGGATTGACCTTAAGACCTTCGAAACCGATGAAATAATCGAAGTGCCCAACAGCGCAGGGAACCACAGCTCGTCTTTTGTCACTGAAAACACCGAATACGTAGTGGCCGGCACCCGTTTTTCTGTACCTGTGCCTCAAAAGGATATTTCCATAAAAGAATACAGGGGAAATTTTAAAGGCGCCTTGTCCTTTATTGAAGTAGCACCGGAAACCGGCAGGATGAACCTGAAATTCCAGATCATGATGCCGGGATTTGATTATGACCTGTCACATCCCGGGCGCGGGAAATCACACGGCTGGTTTTTCTTTACCACCTATAATACCGAAGAAGCCAACACACTTCTGGAGGTTAATGCTTCACAAAACGACAAAGATTTCATCGCGGCCGTAAACTGGAAAAAGATCGAGGAATACATAAACAACGGAGGGGGCACAAAAATGCCCGCCGAATATGCCCATAATGTGTATGACCATAGTACCCACAGCGCCAAAAGCACTATAAAAAAAGAGGTTTTAATGGTAGATCCCACTAAAGTGCCCGGTGCCGTTTTCCTTCTCCCCACACCAAAATCGCCCCACGGGTGTGATGTGGACCCGACAGGAAAATACATTATAGGAAACGGAAAACTTTCGGCAGACCTGACCATCCACTCCTTTGGCAAAATGATCGCAGCCATTGAAGCGGAGAAATTTGACGGAGACGCTTACGGAATTCCCATCCTGAAATTCGAAGACGTTCTGGCCGGCCAGGTAAAAAGCGGCGGGCTCGGCCCCCTGCATACCGAATTTGACGGGAAAGGAAATGCCTATACCACATTTTTTATCTCTTCGGAACTGGTAAAATGGAATGTGGAAACCCGCGAAGTCATAGACCGGCAACCTAACTATTATTCCGTAGGCCACGTTATGATACCCGGCGGAAACTCGGCAGCACCTTTCGGCAAATACGCTGTTGCCATGAACAAGATCACGAAAGACAGGTACCTGCCTACAGGCCCGGAACTGGAGCACTCGGCCCAGCTGTTTGACATCTCGGGAGAGAAAATGGAACTCTTGCTGGACTTTCCAACGCACGGAGAGCCCCATTATGCCGCCGGGATACCCGCAGAAATACTGGCCCCGGAGTCACAAAAAATATACAGGCTGGAAGACAACAAGCACGAATTTGCCGCGCTTGGCGGCGACGAAACCCGCGTAGAACGTCATGGAAATGAAGTTCATGTTTATATGTCAATGATACGCAGCCACTTTACCCCGGACAATATAGAAGGGATCAGGGTTGGCGATAAAGTATACTTTCACATCACCAACCACGAGCAGGACTTTGATGTACCTCACGGTTTCGCCATGATCGGTGCCAATAATGCCGAATTGCTCATTATGCCGGGACAAACCAGGACCCTGGTCTGGGAACCTGGGCAAGTAGGGGTATGGCCATTTTATTGTACCGATTTCTGTTCTGCGCTACACCAGGAAATGCAGGGATATGTGCGGGTTTCACCGGCAAATTCCGATATTAAACTAAGCTGGTCTCTCGGAGAATAATGCTCATACCTGGTGATAGGAATAAGGATATGATTGCTACTGTTTCCTGAAAAGGCGGGAGCAAAACCAATCTGCTCCCGCTTTTTCACAAAAGACAAGACATGAAAAAAGCTGGAATATTAATGATCCTGGGGTCACTCCTCCTCCTGGGGCTTTTCGAATTTCCCCTCTGGAATATTATGCTGGGCGCACCGCAATACCCGGAACCTCTCGGGATGAATATTTATATAAACGGCATTAAGGGGGTAAGCGAATTTGACATTCAAAATATCGATGGTCTCAATCACTATATAGGAATGCAGACCATTCCGAAACCACGGGAAATGTGGGAATTCCGGGTCTTTCCCCTGGTTATCGGCACTATGGCGGCACTGGGTGTTGTAATAGGGTTGCTGGGGTTCTTCGGCAAAGTAAACCATTGGTGGTTTTTGGGATGGTTCGGCCTTATGGCTGTTCTCGGTATTCTGGGCATGTACGATTTTAACCTATGGCTCAACGATTACGGAACCAACTTAGACCCGAATGCCATCATGAAAATGACCCGTCCCAATGGTAGACCCATGACCTACAAACCACCCCTTTTCGGACATCAGAAAATGCTGAATTTCGATGTGGATTCCTGGCCGCACACCGGGGGCTACCTCATGTTCGCAGGAATGACATTGACCCTTGTGGCCTTTTTCATAGGGAAAAAGAGTAAAAACATAGCATCGTAACAAAATGCACTTTTCAATTTCATTAAAGATCAACACCGTGAAACCCATACTTTCAATATTAATTTTAATGTGGTTTACCTCCTGCGAGATAAAGCCCAAACCTATCAATTACGGAAGCGATAATTGCCAATACTGCAATATGACCATCGTAGACAAACAACACGCCGCGCAGATCGTAACCGATAAGGGCCGTGTATATAAATTCGACGCCATTGAGTGTATGCTCAATTACACCCGGGAAAACACGGCCCGCCCCGTGTCGATATACCTGGTCAATGACTTTAAAAACCCCGGCGAACTTATAGATGCCACAAACGCCACCTATTTGATAAGTCCGGAAATATCAAGCCCTATGGGGGCCAACCTTTCCGGGTTTCATTCAAAACAGGAGGCCCGGGAAACACAGGCCAATCATGACGGAACACTCTACGATTGGGAACAGCTGGTGACACACTTTAAAAAAGAAGAAAAACGGGACCATTAAAATTTCATCGCAAATGATCAAACTGTTTTCACATATCACGATGGTGTTTTTCCTTATGACATCCGTACTGTCTGCACAAAAAACGGAGGTCTGTAAAACCTGTGAGATCTCCACCATCGCCCGGGCCGTGGAAAAAGCAAAGCCGTTTGACACCATTGAGGTCCGGGCGGGTACATATAAGGAATACAATATCGGTATTACCAAACCCCTCACCATTACAGGAGAAGGCAACCCTGTTATCGATGGAGAGCACAAAGGCGAAATTATTACCATCCGGAGCGATAATGTGACCCTTGCCGGTTTTACCCTCGTCAATGTGGGTACCAGCTACACTACCGATTATGCCGCAATACGGGTCGTGAAAAGCAAGGATTTCAATATCCGTAACAATACGCTGGAACGGCTTTTCTTTGGCATTTACCTCGAAAAGGCCAGGCAGGGAAAAGTACTGAACAACACCATTAAGGGCGATGCCGTGAATGAATACAACTCGGGTAATGGTATTCAGCTGTGGTATTCCAACAATGTGGAAGTAAGCGGGAATACCGTACAAAACGTACGCGACGGGATCTATCTGGAATTTTCAGACAACATAGAGATCCGGAACAACAAAAGCATTGACAACCTGCGGTACGGCCTGCACTTTATGTTTTCAAATCACGATACCTATACAGAAAACCTTTTTGAAAATAACGGTGCCGGAGTTGCGGTCATGTTTTCAAAATTTATAAAAATGCGGGATAACACCTTCAGGAAAAACTGGGGGCCTTCGTCCTATGGCCTGCTCCTCAAAGAAATTACGGATTCGGAACTGACCCGGAACACTTTCGAAAGTAACACCCAGGGCGTTCGTGCAGAAGGAGTGTCGCGAATGACCTTTACAGAAAACGATTTTGCAAACAACGGTTATGCGGTCAAAATCCAGGGAGCCTGTTATAGCAATACATTTTCCCGCAACAACTTCCTGTACAATACTTTTGACCTTTCGTATTCCGGGCGTATAAATGAAAACAACTTTGACCACAACTACTGGAGTGATTATTACGGCTATGATCTCAACAGGGACGGTACGGGCGATGTGCCTTACCGCCCGGTAAAGCTCTTTTCTCATATGACCAACCGGATTCCCGAGGCTATTGTATTGCTGCGCAGCACTTTCACCGGGCTGCTCGATTTTTCGGAAAAAGTAACCCCCGTATTTACACCACCCGGACTGATGGACAATGCTCCGGAAATGAAAAAAATTATATGGTAAGTATTCAAAATCTAAATAAGGCTTTCGGTCGCAACCAGGTACTGGACAACCTCTCCCTGCAAATAAATCAAAAGGGGGTTACCGCCATACTGGGGCCCAACGGCTCCGGGAAAACGACCCTGATAAAAAGCATACTGGGAATGACCATTCCCGACAAGGGGACCATAACCATAAACGGCAGGGATATTAAAAAGGACGTGCTGTACCGGGAAAACCTCGATTACCTGCCGCAGATCGCCGATTTTCCCGATAACCTGAAAGTAAAAGAACTCATAAAAATGATCAAGGACCTGCGGAACAAACCCGCACGGGATGAGACCCTGATCCGGTTTTTCGGGCTGGAACCTTTCCTGGATAAAAAACTCAACACCCTGTCCGGCGGTACCCGCCAGAAGGTCAACCTCATACTGGCCTTTATGTTCGACAGCCCCTTAATGATCCTGGATGAACCTTCTTCCGGGCTCGATCCCGTATCCCTGATCCGCCTGAAGGAATGGATAAACATGGAAAAGGCACAAGGCAAGATCATACTCGTTACCTCCCACATTATGAGTTTCGTAGAGGAAATCGCCGAAAATATAGCATTCCTGCTCGACGGGAAGATCTATTTCAACGGCTCCCTCTCCCAATTAAGGACAAAAACAGGCCAGGAAGACCTCGAACATGCCATTGCAAGCCTGTTGCTCCCTTCGACTCCGCTCAGGGACCGGGGCAAACCTCCCCTTCGATCTTGCCCGGCTCCCAATCTTAAACTTTGAACATTGAACCTTAAACCCGGCAACGTCATGCTAAAAATCATCAAATACAGTTTTTTCGACCTGGTACGCAGCAGGTGGAGCTATGCTTATTTCCTGTTCTACCTGCTCCTGGCTGCGGTGTTGCTGTTTCTCAACAACAATCTTTCCGGGGCCATTATAACGCTTATGAACGTCAATATTATCCTGGTACCGCTTATCGCTACCGTTTTCGGGGTGATGTATCACTACAATTCCAGGGAATTTACCAACCTCCTTCTCGCCCAGCCCTTAAAGCGGAGTGCCATTTTTACCGGGCAGTACCTGGGCATCGCCGGCTCACTTTCCCTGAGCCTCGTTCTCGGGCTCGGTATTCCGTTTGCCGCATACGGTCTTTTCCGCTCGACAATGATCTGGAATTTTGCCATATTAATGATCACAGGTGTGGCCCTGACCTTTATTTTTACTTCTCTGGCATTTAATATTGCGCTATCTAACGAAAACAGGATCAAGGGCTTCGGTTATGCCATATTGTTATGGTTGCTGCTGGCCGTAGTGTACGACGGTATTTTTTTGCTGCTGCTGGCCAGCTTCCAGGAATACCCGCTGGAAAAATTTTCCCTGGCCGCTACGGTGCTCAACCCCATAGACCTGTCGCGCATACTCATCCTCCTGAAGCTCGATATATCCGCATTGCTCGGATATACAGGTGCTGTTTTCAAACAATTTTTCGGCACTTCAACGGGAAGTATCCTTTCCTCCCTGATGTTGTTGCTGTGGATAGTGTTGCCCCTGTGGAGAATGAGAAAAACAGCGGAGAGAAAAGATTTTTAAGTGTGATGCAGGGCCGGAATTGCACAGAAGGCCCCATCCTCCTCTGAACCAGACCAAAAATAATCAACCCATGCGGGATAACAATTTTTATTATAAAGAGATCAAAAGGCTTCTGGAGGACAAAAATGCGCTTCTCCTCGCCCATTGCTACCAGGACAAGGCCATACAGGACCTTGCCGACTTTGTAGGGGATAGCCTGGACCTCGCCCGTAAAGCTGTCCGGACAGAAGCCGCTGTCATTGTTTTTGCCGGGGTATATTTTATGGCGGAAACTGCAAAGATCCTGAACCCGGATAAAAAAGTGCTCCTTCCCGACCTTTCCGCAGGCTGCTCGCTTGCCGACCATTGCCGGCCCGAAGAGTTTGCCCGTTTCCGTGCCAGGTATCCCGGGCACCAGACGGTAAGCTATATCAACACCGGTGCCGGGATAAAGGCCATGAGCGATTACGTATGTACTTCCTCCAACGCCGAAGACATCATTCGTTCCATACCCGAAGACCAGCCCCTTATTTTTGCACCGGATAAAAACCTCGGAAATTATCTCAATAAGATCACAGGACGCCATATGATATTGTGGGAAGGCTCCTGTATCGTACACGAGGCTTTTTCGAAGGAAAAGCTCATACAATTATATCGCAAAAACCCGGAAGCAAAGATCGTGGTACACCCCGAATCCGAAGCACCCGTATTACAGATCGCACATTTCATAGGTTCGACCTCACAAATACGGGAATATATCCGGAACAGCAATTCAACTTCCTTCATTATAGGAACGGAGGCAGGTATCATACACCAACTGGAAAAAGAATCCCCCGGCAAGCAATTCATCCCTCTTCCGTCACACGAAGACAACAGTTGCGCCTGTAGCGAATGTGCCTTTATGAAAGTGAATACCGTAGAAAAGCTATACCGTTGCCTGCGGGACGAGACACCCGAGATATTTGTGGATGAAACACTGCTCGAAAAAGCGCTCCTCCCCATCCGGAAAATGCTAAGCCTGTCCAGATGAAACCTGTCGATATACTCATCCTCGGTTCCGGTATTGCCGGGCTGTCATTTGCCATACAACTGGCCGAACGCCGGCCCGGAGTTTCCATCCGGGTCTGTTCCAAAGCCGATACCCTGGAAACCAATACCCGTTATGCACAAGGCGGGATCGCCGCTGTAACGGATTTTACGGCAGATTCTTTTGAGCAACATATAAGGGACACCTTTACAGCAGGTCGGGGACACTGCAACAAAAATGCTGTCAGGGCTATTATAGAAGCCGCCCCGGAGCGCATCGCCGAACTGGCGCAATGGGGAGTACCTTTTGACCGGAACACAAAAGGGAAATGGGACCTCGGCCTGGAAGGCGGACATTCCCGGCCGCGCATCCTCCATTGCAGGGACCGGACCGGTTTTGACATCGTTCAAGCCTTGTTGCGCCGGGCCGGGAGCTATAAAAACATTACGTTTTATCCCGGGCTGTTTGCCGTAGACCTGTTGGTCCGGAACAACCAATGCTACGGTATCCGGTATATGGATACGGGCAACGGGGAAATAAAAAGCAGTTATGCAAAAATCACCTTCCTGGCCACTGGCGGAAGCGGACAGGTATTCAGGATCACCACCAACCCGAAAATCGCTACCGGGGACGGGGTTGCCATGGCCGCCCGGGCCGGGGTAGAGATCGGGAATATGGCTTTTTACCAGTTCCACCCCACAGCGCTCGCCGCCGGGCAAAGTAATCCTGCCTTTCTGATCTCGGAAGCCGTACGGGGTTTCGGGGCATATATCATCAATGCGGAAGGAGAACGGTTTCTGTTCCGTTATCACCCCAGGGGAGAACTGGCTACCCGTGACATCGTGAGCCATGCCATTTTCTCGGAATACGGGAAAAACAAAATGAACCGCGTGTACCTGGACTGCCGTCATCTTGACAAAACAAAATTCCACAGGCATTTTCCGGGCATAGCCGACCGGTGCCGGAAAACGGGATTCGACCTGTTTAAAACCCCTGTTCCCGTTATGCCGGCCGCCCATTATCAATGTGGTGGTATTGCCATTAGCCTTCAGGGTAAGACCTCTGTTAAAAACCTCTATGCCAACGGTGAGTGTGCCTGCAGCGGCCTGCACGGTGCCAACAGGCTCGCTTCGAATTCCCTTCTGGAAGCCGTGGTCATTGCACACAAAGCCGCCGTGGAGATCTCATCGATTATTGACTATATTGCATTCCCCGTTTTCCCGGAAATCCCCGGAAATCCCGGTCGCGGTACCGGCCGGAAGATCATGCCGGATGAAGTTAAGCGTATTAAAAGACAATTACAGGAACTCATGTATAATTACTATACCGGAAAAACTGCCGGAAGCCGTACTGAAAAAGAGGTCGTGAAAATCCGGGAACTCGTTTCCCGGAAAGGAGACCTTCCAAAGCGTGCAGGCAGTCTTTCCAGGGAACTCTGCGAACTGGAAAACATGATAACTATTGCCCGATTGATGTTATGAACCTCGTAAAGAACCATACCCGTATCGCTCTTTTCTTTTTCTTCCTGACCGCCCTGCTGGGTGTCCTGCTACGGGCTTACCCCCTGGCGGACTTCTCTTTCAACTATCGCTACATGGTACACGCACATTCCCATATTGCCCTTCTGGGATGGGTGTATATCGGGCTTACCGCTGTTATTTACCGGCTGTTTCTCCGGGAGACCAAACAATTCAAAACATACCGGAATATCTTCCGGGCAACCCTGGTGGCCCTTGTCGGAATGCTGGCCACTTTTCCCTTATGGGGTTATCACCCCTACTCCATTTTCTTTTCCACCCTGTTTATCCTGGTAAGTTACGCCTTTACATGGTTCTTTATCCGTCAAACCCCGCAACGATACCGCAAAAGATATTCATTTAAATGTGTAAAGGCGGGGCTTTACTATATGGTCGTCTCCAGCCTGGGACCCTGGGCCCTGGGGCTTATTATGAATACCCTGGGAAGCACGTCGGTATGGTACAAAACTGCCATTTATTTCTACCTGCACTTCCAGTACAACGGCTGGTTCCTTATGGCGCTGTGCGGCTTTCTGTTTTTTATACTCGAATCCCGAAAAGCGCCTGTAAACCCCGGACGGTCCCGCCTGTTTTACCGGATGCTGAACACGGGGATAATCCTCAGCTTTTTCTTGTCCGTGTTATGGACAGAACCTCATCATATCTTTTACGTCCTCGGTTTGTTGGGGGCTGTGATCCAGTTATGGGCATATACCGTATTCTTTAATATAGTCCGGTCGTCCCGGATCTTTTCCGGCGGAAAAACGGGATTGTCAAAGAGTGTTGTTTTTCTTTTAAAATTAAGCGGCACACTCCTTGCTGTGAAGTTACTGTTACAATGTTTTTCTGCTGTTCCCGAAATAGCAAAGATAGCTTACCACACTCCCGGGTTTATCATAGGCTACCTGCACTGGACATTCCTGGGGGTGATCTCCCTCGCCCTGTTTGCTTTCTTTTCATATTTCAGGTTATGGACGCTTTCCCGCCGGGCTATCGGGATCTACCTGGCCGGTTTTTTTATTACGGAGTTCCTGATCTTTTACAAGGGGGTGGCACTGTGGCTGCAATGGCCCCTGCCTGAACATTATTACCTGTTGTTGTTTTCCGGAAGTATTCTTTTTCCCGTTGCAACGGGAATATTGTTTTTTCAAAACCTGAAGACATTTAACGGTAATTGAGTCACCGGCATCCGTAGGTACAATAAAAACGCCCCCTACTCTTTTGTCCTGTCCCCCGCGTTGCCCGAAGCCTTCTAAAACAACAAGTAACCGGTAATGACCATCATACTGGTGGACAAGCTAATCAACAATGCGTTGAAAATGAACTTCGGTCTCAACTGGGCAAGGACCGTGGCATTATACGCCATGGCCACGGCTACAACGAGAAATAACTGTAACATCTGCCAGATCCCGTAACCATTCATAAGAATAAGCATGGCCGCAATGGAGCCGATACAACTGGACGCTATGATCCCTATGGTAATGGAAGCGTAATACATCTCCCGGAATTTCAGAAAAAGTGTTTGATAGAGTTGCATAAGCCGTATTTTTATGTTTGATATAAAAGTACAGCCCGTTTTTATGGCAGCATATGATCTAAGTCATAATGACGCTACCTGTAGAGTTTACGCTTTAAGATCTTTACCGCCCCTTTCTTTTCCAGGCATTTGCTGGCACGGATCACGGTTTCCACACGAAGGCCCGTAAGGTCTGCGATCTGCTGGCGGGTGAGGTTTACTTTAAAGGAAAAAGGTGCTTCCAATCCGTATACATGTTTTTTAAGGTAATCCAGGATACGTAATATACGGTGTTCCGGTTCCTGACTGGACAATTCGCTGGCCATGATGGCTTTATAGTATAACCTCCGGGCCAGGGTATCCGTAATTTTCAGATGTTCTTCGGGATGTGTATTCAACAGATCGAAAAAAAAGGGTTTGGGGAGTACATAAATATATGTATCTGAAAGTGCTTCCGCATTGGCCGGGTAGGTCACATCGATAAACAACGGGGGTTCTCCAAAGCTCTCGCTTTCCTGAAATATTCCCTGTATGAATTCTTTTCCTTCCTCGTTAAAATTGTTCATTTTTACACCCCCGGAATGTACCTGGTAGTAGTTCCGTGCACTTTGTTTTTCAAGGAATATCCGGTCTCCTTTATCGTATGACACCAATTTTGCCCCGAAATCCAGTAATAAATCTGTAGTGATCATAATTGCCTTTTGTTTCCCCGGCTGAAAGTATGCTGCGTAATTATAAAATGCGAAGATGCTAAATGGTTTATAAAAATAATATGATATTGATCATGTTTTTTATAGCAGGGGTTCTCACGTCAAAACACAAACAGTTACTTCGAATAAATTGAGAATACAAATAACCTGATCAAAGAAAAGAAGAATTGTAAGGCTCCCCTAAAAAACAAAGCGTTCTTAATTAGAAAAACGTTTAAATTTAGGGTAATGAAAAAAACACGACACACCGAAACACAGATCATCAAGATCTTAAAGTCTCAGGAAGCCGGACAGTCTGTTACAGA